>NC_021252.1:4800000-8948591 GCF_000400635.2 Amycolatopsis keratiniphila
CGTCGAGGTGTCGTCGGCGAACGGGGAAAATCCACAGTCGTCACAGGTGCCCAGCCGGTCCGGCGGGAGATACCGCGCCGCCAGGAGAACCCGGTCCCGGACCTCCTCGGCGGTTTCGACCCGCGGATCGATCGGGTCGGTCACGCCGACGAAGACCCGCTGGTCCGGCCGCGCGTACTCGGCGATCACGCGCAACGCCCGCTCGGGATCCGCCTCACTGGCGAGCTGGACGTAGACATTGCCGACCTTCAGCTGGAACAGCGTCGGCAGTAATCCGGCGTAATCGACATCGAGGCTGTGCACGGAGTCCTGATCCCCGCCGGGACAGGTGTGCACCCCGATCTTCTTCCGCTCCTCCTCGGAGAAGCGATCCAGTACCGCGTTGTTCAAGTCCACAAAGGACCGGAGCAGGCCGCCGGATGGATCGAGCTTCAGCGACAACCTGCCCTCGGTGAAGTCGATCTGAACGCTGTCCGCGCCCGCGTCGAGACTGCGGCGGATATCGGCCTCGGCCTCGTTCACCAGGTCGGCGATGAACTGTTCTTTGTCATATCCGGCCAATTCCTCACCGGGATAGACGAGGCTGACCGCCGAAGCCGCGATCACCGCCTGCTTCACCGGTTTGGTCGCGTACTTCTTCGCCTCACGCAGATAGGCGTCCGCGTAGGCCTGATAGCGGAACGGCCCGGCGGTGAGCCTCGGAAGCTGCCGGGTGTGCCCGTCGGCGAACGGGATCACGACGCCGTCCGGCGCCAGCGATGTGAGGCCGGCCAAAGGATACGTGGCGAAGCTCGGCTTGCCCTGCTCCCCGTCGGTGACGACCGGGGAACCGGTCTCCTCCAGGCGTTTGATGGTGTCCACGAGAGCTTTTTCGCGTAACTCGCCGAGCCCGTCGGCGTCGAGCCGCCCCGCCGCGTGCTCGCCGAGGGCCTCGATGAGATAGCCGGGCCGGGGAATACTGCCGATCGGTTCGGTGGGCATGGTCATCGCTCGGGTCCTCCCAGATGGCACAACCGCGGCCGCCCTGGCCACAGGCGCAGAAAACTACCGAGATCTCCCCTCCTTGACGATCTTTTCGTGTGCTGAAACCCCCAATGGCGCAACCATTCGATCGAAATGGATCTTCCATGGCCGGGACGTATAGGTCGTTATACGAAAGGGAGTGAAATTCGATGCTTATCCAGCCCTCCTCCTGGGTATTCCGTGGTTGTCGACGGCCGGGGCGCGCCGAAGGAGAAACCGATGCTGAGCCATCATGATCGGCAAGAGCTGGAGAAGATCGAGCGCTGGTTCGAGCTCACCGAACCGGCGCTGGCCGCCCGGCTCCGCGCCGGCAGGCCCGCCCGGCCCCCACTCCTGCGGCTCGCCGTCCTCTTGAGCCTCGACATCACCGCGGGCCTGTTCATGCTGCTGGGCTTGATCCTGAACAGCCCGGCCCTTCTCCTGACCGGGATGATCACCGTGACCGCCGCGGTGATCGTGCATCTGTCCCGGTTCGGGCGCGACTGATCGCCTTCCCCGCCGCCGGTAGAGTCCGGGCGAAACGTCCGGTTCACTGGGAGGAAGACGTATGCGGTTCATGATCATCATCAAGGCGGACGAGGATTCCGAGGCCGGGAAGATGCCGCCGATGGAGGCCTTGACCGCCATGGCGAAGTTCAACCAGGAGATGCTCGACGCCGGGGTGCTGGTGGGCGGCGAAGGCTTGCAGGAAAGCTCGAAGGGCGCGCGGGTCACGCTCAGCGCCGCCGGGGCCACCGTCACCGACGGCCCCTTCACCGAGGCCAAAGAACTCGTCGGCGGCTTCTGGATCGTCGATGTCGCGTCGCGCGACGAAGCGATCGAATGGGCGAAGCGCTGTCCCACTCCCCCGACCGGCGACACCGTGCTGGAGGTCCGCAAGATCCTCGAAGCCGAGGATTTCGGTGAGAACTTCACGCCCGAACTGCAGGAGAACGAGCAGCGGATGCGCGACGAGATCGCGGAACGGTCCTAAGCTCGGCTCATGACCGTCCGGGAGTGGGTGCTCCACGTCGACCTCGACCAGTTCATCGCCGCGGTCGAGGTCTCCCGGCGGCCTGAGCTGCGCGGCAAACCCGTGGTCGTCGGCGGCACGGGAGACCCGTCCGAACGGGCCGTCGTGGCGACGGCGTCGTACGAGGCGCGGGAGTTCGGCATCCGGTCCGGGATGCCGTTGCGAACCGCCGCGAAACGCTGTCCTGACGCGGTCTTCCTCGCCACGGACGCGCCCGCGTACCAAGAAGTCTCCGATCGGGTGATGGCGACGCTGCGGGAATTCCCCGTGGTCGTCGAAGTGCTCGGCTGGGACGAAGCGTTCCTCGGAGTCACCACCGAGGATCCCGAAGCGCTCGCCGCCGAAATCCGGCGGGCAGTGGCCGAAGAGACCGGGCTCTCCTGCTCGGTCGGCATCGGGGACAACAAACTGCGCGCCAAACTCGCCACCGGGTTCGCCAAGCCGGCGGGGATCTTCCGTCTCGTCCAGGACAACTGGTGGGAGGTCATGGCCGAAAAGCCGACGGACGCGCTCTGGGGCATCGGCGGCAAGACCACGAAGAAGCTCGCCGAGGCCGGCTACCACACCGTGCTGGAACTGGCGGGCGCCGATCCGGCGGACCTCGCGGCGCGGTTCGGCCCGAAGCTCGGCCCGTGGTACCGGATCCTCGCCGGCGGGCTCGGCGACGCCGAGGTCACCGCGACGCCCTACGTCGCACGTTCCCGCGGCCGCGAGACGACTTTCCAGCAGAACCTCACCGATCCCGAGGTCATGGCCGCCGAGGTCGTCGCGCTCGCGAGACGGGTCTCACAGGACGTCGCCGAGGAAGGCAGGCCCGCCGCACGGGTCGCGGTCAAGGTCCGGTTCGCCCCGTTCCAGACCCATACGCACAGCGTGACCCTGCCCGCGCCGACCTCCGACGCCGCCGAAATCGAGAAGGCCGCGCTGGCCGTGCTCGGCATGTTCGACCTCGGCAGACCCGTCCGGCTGCTGGGGGTCCGCGCGGAATTCGGCACACCCGCGTCGCCTTGACAGCGCTCGCGGCGCTTTGCCATTCTGGTTCCGGGTCGAGAGGCGCTGCGACGGAATTCTTCCGCCACGCTCGGCCCGCCGCGACAGACGTAAGGGCGCCTCCCACTGTGGAGGTGCCTTTCTTGCGTCAGAACCCTTTTCCGGCCTTCGTCGTCGAGGCCGTGCGCTGAACCCCCGCACTGACACCGTCCTTCCCGCCACCGGCGAGAAGGACCGCTCCGCCCTGCCTTCCTTGATGAATGGAGAACCAGTGAGCCCCACCCTGTCCAAGGTCAACGGGATCGAATTCGCCGTCGCCGACCTTTCCCTCGCCGAGGCCGGCCGCAAGCAGCTTCGCCTCGCCGAGGTCGAGATGCCCGGTTTGATGGCGCTGCGCCGCGAATACGCCGACTCGCAGCCGCTGAAGGGCGCCCGGGTCGCGGGTTCGCTGCACATGACCGTCCAGACCGCCGTGCTGATCGAGACGCTCGTCGCGCTGGGCGCCGAGGTGCGCTGGGTGTCCTGCAACATCTTCTCCACGCAGGACGAGGCCGCCGCGGCCGTCGTCGTCGGCCCGAACGGCACCGTCGAGAACCCGTCGGGCTCCTCGGTGTTCGCGTGGAAGGGCGAGACACTCGCCGAATACTGGTGGTGCACCGACCAGCTCTTCGACTTCGGTGACGGCCGCGTCCCGAACATGGTCCTGGACGACGGCGGCGACGCGACCCTGCTGATCCACAAGGGTGTCGAGTTCGAGGCGGCGGGCGCCGTCCCGCAGGCGACCGAGGAGGACGGCGAGGAGTACGGCCTCGTGCTGGAAACCCTGCGCGAGAGCCTCGGCCGCGACACCGGCCGGTTCACCCGCATCGCCAAGGAGGTCCGCGGTGTCACCGAGGAGACCACCAACGGCGTCAAGCGGCTCTACAAGCTCGCCAAGGAAGGCGAACTGCTCTTCCCGGCGATGAACGTGAACGACTCGGTGACGAAGTCGAAGTTCGACAACAAGTACGGCATCCGCCACTCGCTCATCGACGGCCTCAACCGCGGCACCGACGTGATGATCGCGGGCAAGGTCGCCGTCGTCTGCGGTTACGGCGACGTCGGCAAGGGCGCGGTGGAATCGCTGCGCGGCCAGGGCGCCCGCGTGGTCGTCACCGAGATCGACCCGATCTGCGCGCTGCAGGCGGCGATGGAGGGCCTCGACGTCGTGGAACTCGACGATGTCGTCGAGCGCGGCGACATCTTCATCACCACCACCGGCAACTTCGACATCATCATGGCCGACCAGATGGCCAAGATGAAGCACAACGCGATCGTCGCGAACGTCGGTCACTTCGACAACGAGATCGACATGGCGGGCCTCGCGAAGATCCCGGGCATCCAGAAGATCGAGGTCAAGCCGCAGGTCCACGAGTGGATCTTCCCCGCGACGGCGGACCGCGAGGCGCACTCGATCATCGTGCTCTCCGAGGGCAGGCTGATGAACCTCGGGAACGCGACCGGCCACCCGAGCTTCGTGATGTCGAACTCCTTCACCAACCAGACGATCGCGCAGATCGAACTGTTCACGAAGCCCGGCGAGTACGCCACCGACGTCCACGTGCTGCCGAAGCACCTCGACGAGAAGGTCGCCCGCCTGCACCTGGACGCGCTGGGTGTCCGGCTGACCAAGCTGACCAAGCGCCAGGCCGAGTACATCGGCGTGGACGTCGAGGGGCCGTACAAGCTGGACCACTACCGGTACTGAGCCCTTCACGCCTCGTGAGTGCCGGTCGACGGGGGAGGATTTCGGCCGTGGAACGTCCGGAATCTTCCCCCGTCGCCTCGTCTGCCACCGGTCGCGCCTGGCGCGACCTTGATCAACGGAAGATCGGGGACGTTGAGTGTCCCGAACCTTCCGTTGATCAAGGTCCAAGACCGGGAGTCCCTGGCGACGATGGAGGAATCGGGACGTTCAACGTCCCAATTCCTCCATCGTCGCGCCCGGCAGCCGCGGAACCACCACTCTCGCCCCGTTAGGCGTAGGTAGGCAAATACCGGTCCGCTCTAGCCCGAATCGCCACTCGCGAGACCGGACCAGCGCTCTTGCCCTTGCTCGTCGCAGTACATGAAGGTCGAGTTTCCTCGGCTGAGCCGAGGAAAGGGAGCCTTCACGCGCCGCCACTGTGACTACTGATCCTCACAAGGCGTTTATGACGAACCCGCAAGTCTGTGAAGGCCTCCTTGAGGGACCCAGAGTCCCTCAAGGAGGCCTTCACGGACCGAGCCTGGCGCGCGGGGCGTACGTGAGCCCTTGAAGCCGTTAGGCCGAATGCGTGAAAACTTCGGCCGGATGGACCTGTTTCTCGCGGGATCGAGGCGGGAATTCCTTGCGTAGCCACACCCCGGCAGCACTCGGGCCGGGCGACTACGAAGGAGAAGGTGTTCCCGTGATCATTCTCGGCGTCATCCTGATTGTCGTCGGTGTCATCGCCAGCATCCCCGTCCTGTACTCGATCGGGATCGCGCTGGCGGTCATCGGCATCATCCTGGCCGTTCTCGGGAACACCGGGAAGGCCATCGGCGGTCGCGCCCACTGGTACTGAGCACCGGACCGTAACCGGTACCGAGCCCCCGGTACCGGCACCGAAACAGCCCGGGCACGCGGCGTTCCCCTCACGCCGGGTGCCCGGGCTGTTTCCGTTCTCCGTCCGCCGGGTATCCGCCCTGGACAAGGAGAAGGAGGGAGAGCCGATGCCAGGGACGGACCCTCGCCCGTACTTGACGGACGCGAAGTACCCGTGTGGACGCGACGAACTCCTGCGAGCCGCCGCGGCGGCCGGGGCGGGCGACGACGTCCTGGGCCCCTTGGGCACACTGCCCGCGCGTGACTACGCGGACGGGGACGGTGTTTGGGAGGCCATACGCTCCTACAACGGGGCTCCGATCCACGACACCGCGAAGGAAGCACCGTGATATGAAGGGGTCCCCCGGCTCCGAGGGGGAGGGAGAGCCGGAGGACCCCGTCATAGTTAACACACTCCCGGCCGCGATGTACACGAACGCCTACACCTTCGAGTGGCAATCGGTCGCGATCACCCAAATCGGGCCGGATTGGTGTATTGGCCGCCGGTCAAGAAGCCCGCAGCAGCACCTGAGCCGAAACCTCCGCGCACGAGCAGCCGCCGTCGACGTCGAAGCAGTCGATCGTCAGTGTGTGCCGGGCGAAGTCGAAGTCCACGCAGCCATCTTCGCTGCATTCCGTGAAACCACCGTCGAGGTGGACCACCAGGGTGCCGTGGCAGTGGTCGAGTCCGACGGCGCAGAACGCGCACTCCATGCTCATACCGCCTCCCGCGATCAGGAAAGTTCTCCTCGATTGCCTTACTACCACCGAGGGGCGACAGATCCTGGCATACGCGCGGCGTGTCGCGGCACCCGGCGGAGTGACACCGGGCACAACCGTCCACAAAGGAGAGTCAGGCGCTCTTCGGGGTTCGCTTGCCGGACGCGGGTTTCTTGGCCGCGGTGGCCTTCTTGGCCGTCGACGGCTTCCGGCTCTTCTTCGCTTCGCTCACGCTGGCCTGCAAGGCCTCCATGAGGTCCACGACGTCGGCCTTCGCGCCGACGGCCTTCGGCTTCGTCGTTTCGTTCCCCGCGGCCTTGGCCTCGATCATGGCCTCCAGCGCCTCACGATAGGAATCGGTGTACTTGTCCTGTTCGAACACCGGCTCCGACAGCGAGTCGATCAGCGAGCCCGCCATCGTCAGTTCCTGCGGCCGCACCTGCGGCGGATCGTCGTGCAGGAAACCGAAATCCGGGACGCGGACCTCGTCGGGCCACAGCATCGTCGTCATCGTCAGGACGTCGCTGTGCACCCGCAGGATCGCGAGCGTCTCGCGCTGCCGGATGGCGACCTTCGCGACCGCCACGTGGCTCGCCTTCTGGAGCGCGTCCCGCAGGACCACGTACGGTTTGACGGCGTTCTTCTGCGGTTCGAGGTAGTAGGTCTTGTCGAACTGGATCGGGTCGATGGACTCCAGCGGCACGAATTCGAGCACGTCGATCGCCCGCGACGACGCCAGCGGCAGTTCGGACATGTCCTCGTCGGTGAGCACGACCATCTCACCGTCGGGCAGCTCGTATCCCTTGGCGATCTCGGCGTAGGGCACTTCCTCGCCGTCGATCGTGCAGAACCGCTTGTACTGGATGCGGCCGCCGTCGGCCTCGTGCACCTGGCGCAGCGAGACGTTCTTGTTCTCGGTGGCCGCGTAGAGCTGGATCGGGATGCTCACCAGCCCGAAGGACACCGAGCCCTTCCACATCGAACGCATCGAGCCGCACCTCCGCTGCCGTCACCGACCGTACTCACGCACGGTGACAACGGTAGCCCGAAACGGCGCACCGCGACAGTCCCGCGCACCCGGACGCGGGGCCGTCGCGCTACCGGAATCAGGCCTCGGCCAGGTACTTCTCCGCCTTCGCGGGATCGAGGAACCAGTGCTGGAAATCGGTCGGATCGGAGAACCCGTTCGCGAACCGCTTCGCCACGGCGGGGTTCTCCCCCGCCGCGCCGATGATCTGGAGCACGTGCGGGGGCGGCGGCTGCAGCATCGCGTTCGTCCAGGTCGTCACGTGCTGGGCGTACTCCCAGTACTTCTCGAACGACGCGGTCATCCACTCCTCGTCGAACGGTTTGTCCCCGCGTTCGAGGATCGAGTCCAGATAGGACGCCGCGCAGTGGCTCGCGTTGTTGGAGCCCTGGCCGGTGATCGGGTCGTTGGCCACCACGACGTCGGCCATGCCGAGCACCGCGGTCCCCGAGCCCAGCTTGCCGACCGCGTTCCGCACGACCGGGGTGTACCCGCCCGCCAGCGTCGCCTTGTCGTCGGTCAGCACGGCGTTCCGCGAGCGCTCGTACTCCCACGGGAGGAACTGCTTCATCAGCGACAGGATGCGGTCGAGATGCTGCTGGGGCGTGGGCCTGTCGTCCCAGCAGTCGAGCGGGCCGCCGGGAATCCCTTCGAAGAAGAGGATGTCGCAGTTCCCGCTCAGCGTGTACGCGGGGATCATGAACAGCTCACCCACGCCGGGGATGATGTTGAACCGCACCGCCGCCTTGTCCGGATGCTCGGGCCGGCGCTCCAGCCCGTGCACGTACGCCAGCGAGAGCGCGCGCTGCGGCTCGGTGTACGGCGAACGCTCCGGGATCCGGTCGAACAGCTGGACCAGCTCGCCCTTGCCCGCCGCGATGACCACCAGGTCGTACAGCTTCGCCAGCGGAGCCAGATCCGAGGTGGTGACGCCGTGGATGACGACCTTGCCGCCGCGGTCCTCCACCAGCTCCAGCCAGGCGGCCATCTTGACCCGCTGGTCCACCGACTGCGCGTAGTGCTCCAACGGCCCGAACCAGTCCAGCACGCGGCTGGAGTCCGGTCCCGCGATGGAAACGCCGAGTCCCTCGACCTTGACGGTCTCGTCCTCCCACAGGTTCAGCTTGTGGTCCCGCTCGTGCTGCAGAGCGGAGTGGAACATGCACTGGGTTGACATCACCTTGCCGGAGCGGATCTCGTCCGGCGTCCGCGCCGACATCACCGTGACGTCGTAGTCGTGGGACAGCAGGCTCAAGGCCAGCTGCAACCCCGACTGCCCGGCACCGACGATCAGAACCTTGCGCATCCTCTGTGTTCCTCCCAGAACCCGTTCAGCTGAGTGCGGCGAACTCGCGGCCCGGCCCGGAGACCACCGCGAGGGACAGCGTGTGCGACACCAGTTCCTGCAGCGTCGCGACCGCCGACTTCGGGTCGCGGGCGTCGCAGGTGACCAGCGGGATGTCCGGGGAGAGCGCCAGCGCGTCACGGACCTCTTCAAGGTCGTGCACTGGCATGCCCTCGAACTGGTTGACCGCGACTATGAACGGCAGCTCCGAGTCGTTCTCGAAGTAGTTGATCGCGGCGAACGACTGGTCGATCCGGCTGGTGTCGACCAGCACGACGGCGCCGAGCGCGCCGCGCGAAAGGTCGTCCCAGAGGAACCAGAACCGGGCTTGACCGGGTGTGCCGAACAGGTACAGGAGCAGGTCTTCACGCAGGGTGATCCGGCCGAAGTCCATCGCGACCGTGGTGGTGGATTTGGTTCCGGGCGGCACCAGCTCGTCGACCCCGGCCCCGGCCTCGGTCATCCAGGCCTCGTTGCTCAGGGGCGGGACCTCGGAGACGGAGCCGACGAACGTCGTCTTGCCCACGCCGAATCCACCGGCGACCACGATCTTGGCGGAGATCGCCAGCAGATCGGCGTCAGACCGGGAGGCGCTTGAGTCCATCGAGGATCCTCTCGAGCACGTTCGTATCGTGGTTGTAGGCGTGGGCCGTCGGGTGCACGAAGACGGCGCCCTGGGTGGCGAGGTCGCCGATGAGCACCCGGACCACGCCCAGTGGCAGATCCAGGCCCACCGAAAGCTCGGCGATCGACGAGCGTTCGCGGGCGCGCTCGTACAGCGAGCGCGACTCGGGCATCAGCGCCTCGGCCAGCGACGGGTCGTAACGCGGGACCGAGATCAGGGTCTCCACCAGCAGCAGCTGGCTGCTCTTGGTCCGGCCGCCGGTCAGCGCGTACGGCCGGATTCTGCGGCTGCGCATCTTGACAGGCCGGTCCGGAGATTGGTCGCTGGACACGGTCATCCCTTCCTTCTCCGGATTCTCAGGCCTGCGGCCGTCGGGCGGTCAGGACCTGCCGGAGTCCCGCTCGCACCTCGGGGGTGAGCGCGTGACCGGCGTTGGTGATGAACTGGGTCATCTCGTAGGCGACGACCTTCATGTCGCAGTCCGGTTCGGTGAGCACCGCGAGCCCCGCCTCGGCACCGATCCCCATGAACAGGAAGTACCCGCGGGTGAGCCGGATGATGATCTGCTCGCAGTTGCCCTTGCCGAACAGCGCGGCGCTGTTGCCCGCGAGGCTGAGCAGGCCGCTCGCGATGGCGGCGAGCTGTTCGGCGTCGTCACTGGACACCGATTCCGATGCGGTCAAAGGGAAACCGTCGACGGACATGATCAGCGCGTGGCTGGCGCCGTGCACCTTGCGCACGAAGTCGTCGAGCAACCACGTGAAATCCGTGGTCGCGTCCTGGGCGGTCACTGGGTGTTTCCTCCGGTCTCACGCTCGTGCCGGTCGTCGAGAGCGGCACGCTCGCCGTCGGTGAAGGCATCGAGGTCGGCCAGCAGCGCCTCGTGCCCGTCCGCCGCGTCGGCGGGCGAGGTGGTCGGCGGGGCCGGTTCGTCGGGCAAAGTCCTGATACTGCGGGAAACCCGGCGCGGAAGACCGCTGGCCGTGGTGCCGCCGTCGGCGGGCGGCTGGAAGGCCGAGCGCGGTCGCGGGCTGGGCTTCCGTTCGGGTTCCGGCGCGGCCGAGGGGGCAGGGCGGCGCCTCGGCAGCCCGGACGGCGTCGCGACCGGGCCGCCCACGGGCGCGCCGTTGGTGACCCTGGCCTGCGGCAGCACGACCGTCTGCGAGCCAGACCACTGCTTCTCGGCCAGTTCCGAGACCACCGGGACCGGCAGCAGCACGGTGGCGACCGTGCCGTGCGGGGTGCGGCGGTCGAGCTTCACGGTGATCTCGTGCCGGTCGGCGAGCCTGCCGACGACCGCGAGTCCCATATGCCGCACGGAATCGTCGTCGAGCACCGGACCGGCCGCCAGCCGCTCGTTCAGCGCCGCGAGCCGGTCGGGTGGCATGCCGATGCCCTCGTCCTCGATGCGGATCAGCACGCTCCCCTGTTCGGTGAGATGCGCGCTGACGCTGACCGGTGAACTCGGCGAAGACTGGTTCGCCGCGTTGTCGAACAGTTCCGCGAGGATCCGGCTGACGTCTTCGGCGGCGAAACCGACGACACCGAGCGAGACGACGCGGCCGATCGTGATCCGCGAGTAGTGGTCGATCGACGACATCGCCGCCCGCATCACGTCGAGCACGGACGAGATCCCGGCGGTCGTGTCGTCGGCGTCCCGGCCGGCGAGCACGCGCAGGTTCTCCGCGTTGCGCCGCAACCGGGTGGCCAGGTGGTCGAGCCGGTAGAGCTCGGCGAGACGGTCGGAGTTCTCCTCCCCCGCCTCCATCGTCTCCAGCTGCGCGAGCAGCTGGTCGAGCAGATTGAGGTCGCGCAGCGCGACATTGGAGCAGACACCGGCGAGCGCGCCGGCGTCCGGCGCCTCCACGGCAGGCCGCTGCTCCACTTCCGGTTCGACCGGTGGAGCCGACGGAGCGTGCCGGGGCGGTGCGGCGAGGAACTGCGCCGCGGCGACCCTGGAACGGTCCAGAAGAACCCGTGAGCGGTCAAGCAAGCCTCGAGCCCGCGTCACCATGTGCTTCCACTTCTTTCTCTTCGCATACCCGGACCCGTGTCGCACTCCCCAGCACAACGACGGCCATGCAAGCAGAAGTCACTATCCGTGTCCACAGTCGGTTTACGTTCAACCGCTGGCAGTGACCTGGTCACGAACGCGTTACGGCTGGTGAGCGCGGCGCGCTAGGCCATTCGGCTGCATCTTGCGTGTTGCACGCCACGGGTGATGGCCGAAAAGTGCGGGGTGCGCATTAATTTGCGCGCCCCGCAACTTTTGCCTACTCTGACGACATGGCCCTCGACCCGAACGCGCCCTTGGGACTGCGCGAACGCAAGAAGCGCGCCGCCCGTCGCGCCATGAGCGAGGCGGCGCTCAGGCTCGCCGCGGAGAAGGGCGTCGAGCAGGTCCGCGTCGAGGACATCGCCAACGCCGTGGGTGTCTCGCCACGCACCTTCAACAACTACTTCTCCAGCAAGGAGGAGGCGATCTGCTCGTTCATCGTCGAACGGCAGGAGCGGGTGCTGGAGGCCTTGCGCGAAAGGCCTCTGGAGGAGCCCCTGTGGGAAGCGGTCAGCGCGGCGACGCTGGAGACGTACGGCCGTGAGGGTGAGCCGAACCGCGACGCGGTGAAGCTCGCGCGGTCGATGATCCTCCACCCGTCGGTGCACGGCGAGTTCCTCAAGGCCCACGCCACCGTCGAACGGGTGCTGGCGGAGGGGATCCTCGAACGGGCGGGAGCGGGCCCGGAAAACGCGTTGAACGCCCGGCTGATGGCGGCCATCGTGGAGTCCGCGGTCAAGACGGCGTTCTTCCACTGGCTGATGAACGAAGGCACCGAGCCGTTCCTGGAGACGGTCTCGGTCCTCCTGCGCGAGGCCGCGGCGGGCATCCCGTCCCTCACCGGACCCGAAGCGGTGAAGAAACCGAAGAACCAGTAACACCCTACCCACCACTGGGGAGAAACCGTTGTGCTGACGAAGTTGTTGCGCATTCACCTGCGCCCGTACCGGCGAGACCTGTGGCTGATCGTGCTGCTGCAGTTCGTCCAGACCCTCGCCGGGCTCTACCTCCCCACCCTGAACGCCGACATCATCGACTCCGGCGTGGTCAAGGGCGACATCGACTACATCCTCGGTGTCGGCGGCGTCATGCTGCTGGTGTCGCTGGTGCAGATCGCGTGTTCGATCGGCGCCGTCTACTACGGCGCCCGCACCGCGATGGGGGTCGGCCGCGACGTCCGCGGCGCGATCTTCCACCGGGTCCAGGACTTCTCCGCCCGCGAGGTCGGCCAGTTCGGCACGCCGTCCCTGATCACCCGCACGACCAACGACGTCCAGCAGGTGCAGATGCTGACGTTGATGGCGTTCACCCTGATGGTGTCCGCGCCCATCATGTGCTTCGGCGGCATCATCATGGCGCTGAACCAGGACGTCACCCTCTCGTGGCTGCTGGTGCTCGTGGTGCCGATCCTCGGTGTCTCGGTCGGGATCATCATCGCGAAGATGCGGCCCGCCTTCCGGCTGATGCAGGAGCGCATCGACAAGATCAACCAGATCCTGCGCGAGCAGATCATGGGCATCCGGGTGATCCGCGCGTTCGTCAAGGACACCCACGAGCGGCGGCGGTTCACGAAGGCCAACACCGAACTGCTGGACGTCTCGCTGGTCGTCGGCAGGCTGATGGCCCTGATGTTCCCGATCGTGATGCTCGTGATGAACGCCTCCAGCGTCGCCGTGCTGTGGTTCGGCGGGCTGCGCATCGACGACGGCAGCATGCAGATCGGCGCGCTCACCGCGTTCCTGTCGTACCTCATGCAGATCCTGATGGCGGTCATGATGGCCACCTTCATGTTCATGATGGTGCCCCGTGCCGAGGTCAGCGCCGAGCGCATCACCGAGGTGCTGGACACGCACACCAGCGTCGTCCTCCCGGCGAATCCGGTGAAGCCGGGCGAAGTGCACGGGCGGCTCGAACTGTCCGATGTGGAATTCCGCTATCCCGGCGCGGAAAAGCCGGTGTTGCAGGAGATCTCGCTGCTGGCGCTGCCCGGTGAGACCACCGCGATCATCGGCAGCACGGGCAGCGGTAAGACCACGTTGCTCAACCTGATCCCCCGGCTGATGGACGTCACCGAGGGCTCGGTGCGCGTCGACGGCGTCGACGTCCGTGAACTGGACGCGACCGTGCTGTCCGACGCCGTCGGGCTGGTGCCGCAGAAGCCGTATCTGTTCGCCGGGACGGTCGCGAGCAATCTTCGCTACGGCAAGGCCAACGCCACCGACGAGGAACTCTGGCACGCGCTGGAAGTGGCGCAGGGCAAGGACTTCGTCGAACGGATGCCGGAGGGGCTCGACTCCCCCATCGCCCAAGGCGGCACCAACGTCTCCGGCGGGCAGCGGCAGCGGCTCGCGATCGCCCGGATGCTGGTGCGGCGCCCCGAGATCTACCTCTTCGACGATTCCTTCTCGGCGCTCGACTACGCGACCGACGCCGCGCTACGGCGCGCGCTCGTGGCCGAGACCGCCGAAGCGACCGTGGTCATCGTCGCGCAGCGGGTCAGCACGATCCGCCACGCGGACCGCATCGTCGTACTCGACGAAGGCCGCGTCGTCGGCATCGGCACGCATACCGAACTCATGGACGGCAACGAAACCTACCGGGAGATCGTGCTGTCCCAGCTGACCGAGCAGGAGGCCGCCTGATGAGCGCGCCCGAATCCACCACGAAGGCCAAACCCCTGGGCGAACGCGCGAGCGCGGCCAGAGGACCTGGCCCCGGCGGAGGCGGTTTCGGCCGCGGCCCCGCCGGCTTGATGGGCGGACCGTCCGCCGAGAAGGCCCTCGACTTCAAAGGATCCTTCAAACGACTGCTGCGGCTTCTCCAGCCCCAGCGCGCCGTGCTCTACGGCATCCTGCTGTTCGGCGTGGTCAGTGTCGCGCTGAGCGTCATCGGGCCGAAGATCCTCGGCATGGCGACCGACCTCATCTTCGCGGGTGTCGTCGCGAAGGACATGCCCGCCGGGGTGAGCAAGGAGCAGGTCATCGCCGGCCTGCGGGCGCAAGGCGACAACACCCTCGCCGACCTCTTCTCGGGGATCGACTTCGTACCCGGCCAGCGCATCGACCTCGACGCCGTCGGCCAGGTCCTGTTGTGGGTGCTGCTGCTCTACATCGTGGCGTCGTTCTTCTCGCTGTTGCAGGCGAGGCTGACCACGAACCTGGTCCAGCGGGCGGTGTTCGACCTCCGGGAACGGATCGAGGAGAAGTTCGCCAAACTCCCGCTGAGCTACTTCGACCGCCAGCCGCGCGGCGAGGTGCTGAGCCGGGCGACCAACGACATCGACAATCTCGCGCTGTCGCTGCAACAGACCCTCGCGCAGATCGTGACGTCGCTGCTGACGGTCGTCGGCGTACTCGTGATGATGTTCCTCATCTCGCCGCTGCTGGCACTCGTGGCGCTGCTTTCGGTGCCGGCGTCGGTGTTCGTCGCGGCCAAGATCGGCAAGAAGGCGCAGCCGCAGTTCATCAAGCAGTGGTCCACGACCGGACGGCTGAACGCGCATATCGAGGAGATGTACACCGGGCACGCCCTGGTCAAGGTGTTCGGCCGCCGTGAGGAGGCCGAAGAGGTCTTCCGCGAGCACAACGACACGCTCTACAACGCGAGCTTCAAGGCGCAGTTCATCTCGGGCACCATCCAGCCCGCGATGATGTTCATCGGCAACTTGAGCTACGTGCTGGTGGCCGTGATCGGCGCGCTGCGGGTCGCGTCCGGGACGCTGTCGCTCGGCGATGTCCAGGCGTTCATCCAGTATTCACGGCAGTTCAGCCAGCCGGTCACCCAGATCGCCAGCATGGCGAATCTGCTGCAGTCCGGAATCGCCTCGGCGGAGCGGGTCTTCGCGCTGCTCGACGCGGACGAGCAGGAACCCGAACCCGCCGAACCCGCGCGCGTGGAGAACTTGCGGGGCCAGGTCGAGTTCGAGCACGTGTCGTTCCGGTACACCGAGGACACGCCGCTCATCGAGGACCTGTCGCTCACCGTCGAGCCGGGGCACACCGTCGCCATCGTCGGCCCGACCGGCGCCGGGAAGACCACACTGGTCAACCTGCTCATGCGGTTCTACGAACTCGACGGCGGCAGGATCACCCTCGACGGCGTCGACATCGCCGGGATGGACCGCGAAGACCTGCGCGCCAAGACCGGCATGGTGCTGCAGGACGCGTGGTTGTTCGGCGGCACGATCGCGGAGAACATCGCCTACGGTTCCGCGGGCGCCACGCACGACGAGATCGTGGCGGCGGCCAAGGCGACCCACGTCGACCGGTTCGTCCGCACCCTTCCGGACGGCTACGACACGGTGATCGACGACGAGGGCGGCACGGTCAGCGCCGGCGAGAAACAGCTGATCACCGTCGCGCGGGCGTTCCTGGCGAAGCCCGCGATCCTCATCCTCGATGAGGCCACCAGTTCGGTCGACACGCGCACCGAGGTCCTGATCCAGCGGGCGATGAACTCGCTGCGCGAGGGAAGGACGAGTTTCGTCATCGCGCACCGGCTCTCCACCATCCGCGACGCGGACGTCATCCTGGTGATGGAGAACGGGTCGATCGTCGAACAGGGCGACCACGAAACGCTGCTGCTCACCGGTGGTGCGTACTCCCGGCTCTACGCCGCCCAGTTCGCGGAGGCGCTGGCCGAGACCGACTGAACCTCATCGGCGCCGAAGGTGCCTTTTCCTCCTTTTACCGTGGGCAAAGGGACCTTCGGCGCACGGAAGGACCGTGAACGGCGCTAGGCTTGCGTGACCCGAACCGGAAAGGGGTGCGCCGGCCGACCATGGCGGAGAAACTCGGCGAATACCGCCGTAAGCGCAGACCTGGGCGGACTCCCGAACCCCTGCCGGATCGCGACGGGAAGACCGGGGCCGACGATCTCTTCGTCATCCAGGAACATCACGCGAGCAGCCTGCACTGGGACATCCGCCTCGAACGGGACGGCGTCCTGGTCTCCTGGGCGGTGCCGAAGGGCCTGCCGATGTCACCGGACCAGGAACGTCTGGCCGTGCACACCGAAGACCACCCGATGGAGTACCTCACCTTCGAAGGCGAGATCCCCGCCGGTGAATACGGCGGCGGCACCATGACCATCTGGGACACCGGCCGGTACGAAACGCTGCACTTCAACGACCACAAGGTCGAAGTCGTCTTCCACGGGACGCGGGCACGCGGGAAATACCTGTTCCTCAACGTGAAGAAGGACGGGCGCGACAACGGCTGGCTGCTCAAACGGCTCGACCCCGCCGACCCCGGCCGGAAGGAACTCCCCTCCTTCCTCGCCCCGATGCTGACCAAACCGGGCCGTCTGCCGTCGACCGGCGAAGACCCGGAATGGGCTTACGAATTCGACTGGTCCGGGCGCCGCACCCTGATCCGGGTGTCCGGGGGCCGGATCACCGCCTACGACGATTCAGGCGACGACGTCACCGGGCTGTACCCCGAATTCCGCGGCCTCGGCGAGCAACTCGGTGCCACGGAAGTCTTTCTCGACGGGGAAATCGTCGTCTTCGACGGCGGGAAGCCGAGCGCGGAAGGGCTCGGGCACCGAGCGCGGGCGACGAAGAACTCCGCGAAGCGGCTCACCTCGCGCTACCCGGCGTTCTACCTGGTGAACGATCTCCTGCACCTGGACGGCCGCGCCTGTGTGGGGACGCCGTACGTCGAACGGCGGGAACTCCTCGACGAACTCGGGATCGCCGGACCGCATTGGCAGGTCCCCCGGTACTACCTCGGGGACGGCGGCGCGGTCGCCAGGGCGGCTCGCGAACACGGGCTGGCCGGCGTCGTCGCCAAACGGGCCGACTCCGCGTACCACCCGGGAAAGCGTACCGGGGAATGGCTTTCCATCACCGGAACCCTGGTACAGCAGGTGGTGTTGGGAGGCTGGCGGCCCGGTGGCGGCAGCCGTGCGGGCACTTTCGGTTCGCTGCTGCTCGGCGTCCCGCACGAAGACGGCTTGCGGTACATCGGAAACTGCGGTGTCGGCTTCGCGAGTGACGAGCTGGAGGATCTCGCCAAGCAGCTGTTCCGCTTGGAGCGCAAGACATCCCCGTTCCACTCCGTTCCGGACAAACAGGCACGGGACGCGCGGTGGTCGCGGCCGACCATCGTCGGCGAGGTCGTCTTCGGTGGCTGGACCGACGCGGGCTGCCTGCGCAATCCGCGGTGGCGTGGCCTGCTGCCGGACGTCGCCGCCGACGAGGTCGGACTCGACTAGACCATCACGTCCTCGACGTCCCACCGGACGTCGAGGTCGGCTCCGACCCCGCTGACATCAAGAATCCGTGACACCAAAGCGGTCTTCACGATCACCGAGAACCGGGGTGACGCCGCGTTGGCCTCCTCGAGTGCCTGCAATCCGGCACAGCTGAGGAAACCAACGCGGGAAAGGTCGAGGATCACATGCCTTCCTTTGACACACGCGCCACTGAGCTCGGTGCGGAAGCGCCCGACGGTCGCCGCGTCGATCTCCCCTACCGCGGTGAGGATGAGGACGCCGTCCTTACGGCGGCAGGTGGTCACGGCCAGGTCCTGCCGTTCGCCGGGAACGCGCTGGCCAGGCAACATTGGGGGCGCCTCTCTCCAGACCACCAAGTTCCCTCGACGTTACTCGGCGACGGCGGCAGGTCAACCCGGGCTACCTCATTTGAGCCATTTCGGGCGAGAACCTTTACCCACCTTTTGCCATTCCCCGGCGAAGCGCCGATGCGCGGCCTCGGCTCCGGCGACCGAACGACCATGCAGAAGCCCATACGTGAAAGCGTTTTCGTTCTCGGCGTAGGCGCGGAGGCCGAGGAGCCGCAGGACCTCCCGGCTGACCACGATGTCGTGATGCTCGCCGAGCGTGCTCTGCACCGCCTTGACGTTCTTTCGCCATTTTCGAAGCTTCTTGCCGGTCACCGGCCGGACCGCGTCCGCCGCGTAGCGGGCTCGCTTGGCCTTCTTGCGCGCCTCGTGCAGGGCGGCGTCCTGCTCCGCGCCGGGCTCGAGCTCACTCGCCGCGGCGACGGCCTTGCGCAGCTTCCGGTCCGACCGTGCGACGGCCTTGCGTAGTTCCTTCTTGCCTTCCTTGATCTTCCGCGGTTTGCCGACGAGCTTTTCCAGCGCTTGCAACAGCTTCGTGTACCGCTTGCTGTCGAGCGCCCGGATGGCGCGTGCCTTGGCCTCTTCGGC
Source organism: Amycolatopsis keratiniphila (assembly GCF_000400635.2). NCBI lineage: Bacteria > Bacillati > Actinomycetota > Actinomycetes > Pseudonocardiales > Pseudonocardiaceae > Amycolatopsis > Amycolatopsis keratiniphila. Next base: position 4,818,576 of record NC_021252.1, read on the forward strand.
CTCTCGCGCGAAGTGCCGTGTCATCAGCTGCTCGACGTTGCCCAGCACCAGCTCGGCCGGGAGCGCCTTGACCTCCTCGCCGAGGCGCGCGGCCATGACCTCGCTGTCCCTCGCCGGCCCGAGCTCGCCGCCGAGCCACCGGAGTTCCTCGGCGAGCTCCTCGGCGGCGTCGGCATCCAGCGAGCGACGGAAGGTCTTCAAACCGCTCCGCAGCCTCCTGCACGCGACACGCATCTGGTGTACCGAGTCCTCGACGTCCCGGCGAACCCCGATGTCGTTGCGCCGCAGCGCGTCCAGCTGCGCGCCGAGGTAGTCCGTCAGTACCGAACCCGATGCCCCGCCTGCCGAGGGCACCAGCTCGTCGGTCAGCCGCCTGAGCTTCGACGGCCACCTCGACCGCTCGGCCCCACCTTCCACGACCGCCCGCTCCAGGCTCTGGAGCACCGCGGGATCGGCGCCGGGCGCGAGTTCGATCTCGATCTCGCGCCACCGGTCGAGATGCGCCTTGTCCCCGCCGGCCTCGCCGGTGACGACGTCGTCGGTCAGCGTCGCGAGCTCGCGGCCGTCGGCGTCGAGCAAGGCGTACGAGGTGCGCTCGGTGCGCAGATGCGCGGCCTGGACGAGTTTGGCGCCGAGGGTGTGCGCCCGGACCAGTTTCGCCAGCGCGCCGGGCACCTTGTCCGGCTTTCCCGCCAGCGGGAGGCGGAGTTCCTCACGCCTGTCCTCGCCGACCGGGAGTTTGAGGTGCCAGCCCTCGTCGCTTCCGCCGAGCCTCCGCCGCAGCGTGATACCCGCCTGCGCGAGCCGGAAGTCGGCGGTGTCGAAGTACGTGGCGTCGAGGACGTCGACCCTCGGATCGGCCTGGTTCGTCACCGGACCGGCCGGGACCAGCGGCGGGATGGGCCGGTCGGCCGCCAGGTCGTACTTCCGCTCGATCTCGGCCTCGGCGACCGGGGCGCCACCCTGCGTCTTCGTCACCACGAACTCCTTCTCCTCGGCTACCCGGAATGATTACCCCGCGCGGAGGTGCCGGGAAACCCCGGCCGGATCATTCCTCCATCCGGTCGTACCGGTCCGCCCATTCGGCCAGCATTTGCCGTGATCTCTCCTCGGTCAGCGTATCGCTTTCCAACCTCGCGATGAGCGAATAATAGGCTTCGACCGCGACCCGGTCGTCGATGAACACTCCCGCCGCGTAGGAATCCGTGTACACCACGGCCGGATGTTCCCCGAATTCCATGATGGTGAAGGAATTCTCGAGCACCCTGCCCACTTCGACGCTTTCGGGGACGATGCGAATCGAGCAATAGGGCAGGTTCGCCGACAGGACGAGGTGGAGCAGTTGCTCGTGCATGATCCGGGGACCGCCGACGACCGACCGCAACGCGCGCTCGTGCACGAAGAACTTGCAGCGCGGCGGACGATCCCGCCGTAGCAACCGCTGCCGTTCCATCCGGGCGTTGACGACCCGGTCCAGCTGGGCCTGGTCGCGGTTGCCGATCAGCTCGAAGGCGGTGCGGGCGTACGGTTCGGTCTGCAGTAGCCCGGGGAGTGTCAACGACTCGTAGCGCACCAGCGTGTGGGCGAGGTTTTCCTGGATCTCCAGGGATTTCATCGGGTCGACGAGTTCGTCGAAGTACGGCCGGACCCAGTACAGGTCGCCGCCCGGCTGCGTCAGCTCCAGCAGCAGATCGCGTTCGGGCTCGGCCTCGCCGCAGGTCGCGAGGTACAGCGCCGCGTCCACCACGGACAGCTCGCGCAGCCCTTGTTCCCACCTCGTGACCTTGCTCTGCAACCAGCCGTTACGGCGGCTGACGTCGGCTCCGCTGAAATGCCTGCGCTGCCGGAACGCCTTCATGCGGTGGCCCAGTTCCCGGGTCCGCGCCGTCGAATCCTTCTCAACCATGCGGGACAAACTAGGGCCGAACTCCGGCCGCGCGGCGATTGCCACGCGGCAATTCACCTCAAGTGCTGATCACTTGCACTCCCGCACGTATCTTAAACGCTGCTTCGCGTGCGAAGCTCCTTCGCGCGCGAAGGGTTCTTTAAAGCTTTATAGCGGAAGAAGGAAATGCGATCCAGTTATTCGGAAGTGGGTTTCTTGCGGTGCCGCAGTCTCGGGGCCGGTCCGTGAAGGCCTCCTTGCCTACCCTGAAGGTAGTGAAGGAGGCCTTCACTGACTGTCGCACCGACAGGGCCCCGACGGCAACGGGCGCGCGTGGAGGCCCTTGCCAAGTACGTGAAGGCCCCCTTCACTGCGTCTAGCGCAGTGAAGGGGGCCTTCACGTACTTCGGAAAGACCTGCGCACCGCCCCGGGTGCAGGCAACCGCACATGCTCCCGATGTGGCATTGGGGTCACTGGATGTCCCCAATGCCACATCGGGGGCGAGCCGCCACCTGACGCGCGGTTTGAGGCTTTCGCACCATCGCATCAAGTAAAGCGAACCGAAGTTTCAACCGGAACATCAACGATATGCTTGAATCTCATGAGTCAAGACATCCGAGACTTCGTAACCCCCTCTTGCGACCTGCTGGCACTGGGCGAGCCGACGCACGCGACCCCGGTCTTCGCGGAGGTCCGCAACGAGTTGTTCGCCCAACTGGTCGAGCGCGGCTTCCGTTCGATCGCCCTGGAAACGGATCGCGTGGCCGCGCTCGTCGCGAACGACTACGTCCGAGACGGCACCGGAACCCTCGACCTCGCGATGAGCGAAGGCTTCTCGCACGCCTTCGGTGGCGTCGAGGCGAACAGGCGACTGATCGCGTGGATGCGCGAGTACAACGAAAACCGGCCTCCCGAGGAGCGCCTCACGTTCCACGGCTTCGACACCCAGACCGAGAACACTTCCGCGCCCAGCCCACGGCGCTACCTCGAGTACGCGCGCGATTTCCTGGGGCTCGACGTGGACATCGCCGGCCCGGCGGGCGATGACGAACGCTGGAGCCGCACGGAAGCCGTCATGGACGCGGCTTCCTCCCCCGGCGCCACGGCCGATGCCTACCGCCTGCGCGCGATCGCGGCCGGCCTGCTCACCGCGCTTCGCTCCCGTGAGCCCGGCACGGAGGCGTGGTCGCGGGCGGAGATCCATCTCATGGCGGGGATCGATCTGCTGCGTTACCACCGGCAATGCGCCGAGCCTCTCGAGCCGCACGAGCGCTACATGCCCCTCGCCGCGACCAGGGATGCATTCATGGCGCGGAACCTGCTGGACATCCGCGCCGCCGAAGCCGGCCGCGGCCGGACGCTGGTCTTCGCCCACAACCTCCATCTGCGGCGCCAGGCGAGCACCATGCGGGTCGCCGACACCGAGACCACCTGGTTCCCCGCCGGCGCGCTGGTGTCGCCGCTGCTCGGCGATCGCTACACCTTCGTCGCGACCAGCCTCGGCGGAAGCGAGGACATAGCGCTCGCCGAGCCGGAGCCCGACACCTACGAAGGGTTCCTGCAGAAGCACGTCACCACGGCTTGGGGCCTGCTCCCCGCCTCCGACGTCCCGCCGGCGACCGTCCGGACCGATCCCATCCCGCGGCAGGGCTACTTCCCGCTCGACCAAGGGATGCTGAACGACGCGGACGCGATCCTGCACGTCCGCAATTAGCTGGCGAGCCGGGTGACGCCTCCTGCCCTCGGAAGGCGTCACCCGGCCACGAGCACGCGCCGCCACCCCCAGTTCCGCGAATTCGGGGCGGCGCGAAGTCCGCTCACGTGAGCAGCAGTCAACACACCGTCGCCATAACTTCGCCAAACGCGGCGGCCGCCGGTCCCCCGCCGGGCTATGCCGGAGTCACCCCGAAGCGGATCTTCGTCAAGGCTTCACGAGCCCGATCCCGCTGGCGTCCGCTCTCGTCGACGGCGGAAAGGCCCTGGAGCGCCCGCAGTTCCCATACCGGGAATCCCAGTTCCCGGAACAGTCCCGCCGCGGTCCGGAGCCCTTCGGCGGCTTCGGTCGCGACGCCTTCGTCGGCCCGTAGGCGTCCGAAGCTGAGCAAGGCGTATCCGCCGCCTCGGCGGTCTCCGAGCTCACGGAAGGTACTCATCGCCAGGCTCAGGTGTTCGGCGGCGCGGCCGTGTTCACCCGCCAGGCGCAAGGACTCGCCGAAGCTTCGGTGCGTGTAGGCGGCGGCGTGCCGATGCCCGACGTCCTCGAACAGTTCCAGCGACCGCGAAAGGCATCGTTCGCTCTCCCCCGCGTCGCCGGTTTTGGCGTGCAGGTCACCGAGGCTCCGGAGGACGTGCGCCTCCCAATGGCGTTCGCGCGAACTGCGCGTGCCGATCAGGGCGCTCGTCAGCAGCGCACCGGCCTCGTCCACGCAGCCGTTCCGTCGCAGGACGTCGGCGTACCGCTTGGCCGACCTGTCGTGCTGGCGCCCGTCCTCGCAATGGAGCGAAAGCAGCAGACTCGCGTCGAAGCACTCCTTCGCCCGGCGGAAGTCGCCGAGATCGTCCCACAGCGAGCCGAACTGGGCCGACGCCATCGCCTGCCCGGCGAGGTCGCCGCAGTCCCGCAACAGGTCCAACGCCTCCCGCAACGCGTGGACGGCCGCACCGGCCCGGCCGGTGTCCGCGTCGACGTCGGCGAGCGCGACGAGCGCGGCCCCGGTGCCCGGCTGGTCACCCACGGAGCGGAACCTGTTCTCCGCCAACGAGAAACACGTCCTCGCCCGGGCCAGATCCCCCGCGTCGGCGTGGGCATGCCCGAGCTTCAGCAGCTTCTCCGCCTCCGCGGGGACATCGAGGCGATCACGCACGATGCCGAACCCGAGCCAGGCGGGGGAACCGCCTTTGCGCAGGCCGACGAGATCGCTGTAGGCGTCGGCGAGCCGCATGGCCAGCCCGGTCCAGCCGTGGTTCTTCGCGGTGCGGACGGCGAGCGCGAGGTTCGCGGTTTCCGCGGCCCGCCAGCCGGCCGGATCGGCCGCGACGCGGTCCGAAACGGCCGCCGGGACGTCCGCGCGCCGGGACGGCGGGTATCCGGCGCCGAGCGCGGCGGAAGCGTGTTCGGCCAACGCCGCCATCACCGTCAGCGCGCGTCTGAGGGCCCCGGGATCCGGCGGTTCCCGGAGCGCGAGCCGGATCAGCCCCGGCAGCCGGTACCGGAGGAACCCCGCCTGATCCGGTTCGGCACGAAGCACGTGGTCGTCCACGAGTTCGTCGAGGAGTTCCGCCGCCTCGCCCGGCGGACAGCCCAGCATGGCCGTCGCGAACCAGTCGGCGATCTCGGTCGCGCCGGGAAAACCGAGCAGCCGCAGGGAATCCCGTTGCCGCGCCGACAACTCCGCGAGGGATTCGGCGAGCACCGGGCGGACGGCAAGATCGCCGGCGGCGAGTTCGTCGAGGCGCAGCCGCTCGTTCTCCAGGCGGGTCGCGAACTCGGCGACGCTCAGCCGGGGCCGCTGCAGCAGCTTCATCCCCGCTGCCCGCACCGCCAGCGGAAGACCGTCGCAGCAGGCCAGCACCCGGCGGACGGCGTCGGGTTCGGCGGACAACCGGGCTTCCCCGGCGATCTCGCCGAGCAGTAGCCGAGCGTCCTCGTAGGGCAGCGCGCCGACCTCGATCGGCCTGGCGCCGACGAGACCGGCCAGCCGCCGTCGTGTCGTGACGATCGTCGCGCAGCCGGGACCGCTCGGCAGCAACGGCCGCACCTCGGCTTCGGACCGGCCGTTCTCGAGGATCACCAGCAGCCTCCGGTCGGCGGAGTGGCTCTGCCACAACGAGAGCAGCCCCGCCCGGTCCGCGGGGAGTTCCGCTTCCGCAAGCCCGAGCGCGCGAAGGAACCCGGCGAGGACGTCACCGGGTTCACGCAGGTCGGCGACGAGCTGGCCGTCCGGGAACCGCTTGCGCACGCGCCACGCGGCCTGGACGGCCAGCGCGCTCTTCCCCGCTCCCGCTGCCCCGTGCAGCACGATCGGCGCGGGAGACCGCACCGCGCGTCCCAGGTCCGCCAGCTCTGCCGCCCTGCCGGTGAAATCCGGTGTCGCGGCGGGCAGACGGCACGGCGCGCCGCCCGCCGACCAGGCGGTGCCGGAGATCCGGCGGCGGACCGCGAGCAGATCGTCCCCCGGTGAGACGCCGGCGTGTTCCCACAGCGCCTGACGGCAACGATCGAGGACGGCCAGTGCCGCGTCCCGCCTGCCGAGACCGTGCAACGCCTCGGCCAGCCACCCGGCGAGCCGTTCGTCGCCCGGCCGGGCGGCCAGCTCCGGTCCCAGCCGGTCCGCGACCGCCTTGTGGTCACCGGCGGCCAGTTCCAGCTCCACGAGCTTGCCCAGCACCGAGCAACGCCGGTCCTCCAGCCACAACCGGTGCGCCTCCACCAGCGGGCCGACCGGAACGTCGGAGAAGGCCCGGCCGCGCCACAACCCCAGTGCCCGTTCGAGCAGTTCCTTGCGTTCGTCACCGGTCGCCCGCGCGGCCGCGGCCGTCAGCTCCGAGAAACCGGTGACGTCCAGCTCGCCGTCCGAGACCATCAGCCGGTAGCCGCTCCGGCCGGACCGCAGCCGCTGCCGTTCGTCGTCCACCGGCACGCCGGGGGACAACGCCTTGCGCAGCTTGGAAACCGCCATCTGCACGACCGCCGCGGCACTCGACGGCGGTCCCTGCGGCCAGAGTTCGTCCACGAGGGTGTCCCGGTGGACGAACTCGTTCGGCCGGGTCAGGAGCACCGCGAGCACCCGACGGGGCTGAGCCGCCGACGGCAGCGGGACCGAGGCCGCGAGCGGGCCGAGCACCTTGAACTCCACGAACCACCTATCACCTGGACGGATGACCCGAATGTAACCCGGTGCTGTCCCCGAGTCGGCGATTTCTCACCCGGATGGCCGTCCCCCTTATTTCCCGGTGTGCGCGAGGAGCCGGTCCCGCAACGCGGGTTCGTCCGCGAGTGCCTCGTTCAGCGTGTGCTCCAGCAAGGGCTTGAGATCCCCGTACGGACGCTTCGACCAGTCCAGCGGACCCTGCGGCGGCTCCGGGTCGTACTCGATGACGAACTGGATCGTCCGGGCGATCTCGGCGCCGACGAGCCGCTCGACCAGATGCAGCGCGAGGTCGATCCCGGCCGACACCCCGGCGGCGGTGATCACGTTCCCGTCCTCGACCCAGCGCTCGGCGACCGGTTCCGCGCCGAACGCGCCCAGCAGTTCGCGGAACATCCAGTGCGTCGCGGCCTTGCGGCCCTTCAACAGCCTGGCCTGACCCAGCAACAGCGATCCCGTGCACACCGAGGTCACGAGTTCCGCGTTCGCCGCGGCGCCACGCAGGTATCCGACCAGTTTCTCGTCGGCGAGCGCCTTCAGTGTCGGCGCGGCGCCGCCGGGCACGAGCAGCGCGTACGGCGACGGGACCTCTTCGTAGGTGTGGGTCGCCACGAGCTTCAAGGGGTTGTCGGTGGTGACCGGGTCCTTCGTCTCGCCGACCACGACCGTCCGGTATTCCTGCGCCGTGCTCGCCATCCCTTCCAGCACGGTCAGCGGACCGACCATGTCGAGCGGGGTCATCCCCGGGTACACCACGAACGCGATCGTCTTCTTGTCGTCTGTCATGGCGACAACGGTGTCCGAGAGACGGGCCCTCGGTGGCCCGGATGTCCGGATTCCTGCGAACAACGTCCGACGGCCGGGCACTACTGGTAGCGTTCGATCATGCCGGGTTCACCCAGACGAGTGTTGATCGTCGGCTACAGCAACGCCGAGTTGCTCGACATCGCCGGTCCGTCGGACGTCCTGGACGCCGCGACCAAACTCGGCGGCAAGCCGGGGTACGAGATCATGCTCGCCAGCGTCGACGGCCGCGGCATCCGCTGCGAGTCCGGGCTGACCCTGCAGGCACAGCACCGGCTCGACCAGATCACCGGCGAACTGGACACGCTGATCGTCGCGGGCGGCACCGGACACGAGGCCGCCGCCGCGGACGCCAGGTTCGTCACCCACGTCCGCAGGCTGGCGCAGCAGAGCCGCCGGGTCGCCTCGGTGTGCACCGGCGCCACCGTGCTCGCCGCGTGCGGGCTGCTCAACGGCCGCCGCGCCACCACCCACTGGCGGTTCGCGAACCGGCTCGCGACGAACTACCCGCAGGTGAACGTCGACCCGGTGCCGCTGTACGTGCGCGACGGCAACGTCTACACGGCGGCGGGCGTCACCAGCGGGATCGACCTCACCCTCGCGTTCGTCGAGGAGGACCACGGCCCGAGCGTCGCCAGGGAGGTCGCCCGCATGCTCGTGACCTACCTGCAGCGGCCGGGCAACCAGGCGCAGGTGAGCATGTTCCTGTCCGGCCCGCCGCCGGAGAACCGGCTGGTCCGCGACATCACCGCGTACGTCGCCGAACACCTCGCCGGTGATCTCGGCACCGCCGTCCTCGCCGAGCGGGCCGGCATCAGCACCCGGCAGCTGACCAGGTTGTTCGACGCGCACCTGAGCACCACGCCCAGCAGATACGTGCGGGCCGCCAGGACCGAGAACGCGGCGAAACTGTTGTGCGGCACCGAGCTTCCGCTGTCCTCGATCGCGAGGCGATGCGGTTTCGGCTCGACCGAGACACTTCGCCAAGCCTTCCTGGACCACTTCGACACCCCGCCTTCGGCCTATCGCCGTGTCCACCTTCGGCAGGCGTTCGGCTAGGAGGTGTCTCCCAAACTGGGGTTGACCGGGTGGGTGAGGACACGCGCGCGCGTTTCTTGTCGGCCGGAGGCCTCGGGATTGCGGAGGCGGGCCGCTGACACGGTTGGGTGAGTGGTCATGTCGATGCCACGGCCCGGCTACGGAAGCCCGATAGCGCGCTTTGAGAAAGATTGCCTAGGCCGTGTGCGCCGCCCGGCGCGCACTGTGGAGGATGTGCGGGTGAACCGCCGCGACATCTCCGACGACGACACCGGCCCGATTCGCCGGGTAACGGACACCCCGTCCGATCGTTCGCCCGGAACGTCCCGTTCGCCGCGCCGGACGCCGCCGCCCGAGGGCACGCGGCGTCCCCGCCCACCGGCCCAGCGGCCGCGACCGGCGGAACCGGGCAGACGTCGCGCCGCCGAACCGAAGCCCGAACCCGAGCCGGTCGGCCACGGGCACTCGCACGGCCACGGGCCGGCGGCGCCCGCGTCGCGCCGGGTCCGGCTGCTGCTGATGTGGCTGCTGATCCCGCTCGCCGTCGCGACCGTCGCCGGGATGGTCTTCCTCTATCCCTGGGGCAAGGAGCCGGCGAAAAGCGCCTTCCCGCAGGGGACCCCGGTGAACGCGACGGTCACCGGGACGATTACCGGGCCGTGCCTCGCCGAAGGCCAGGTGCAGGTCGGGGAGCCGCCGCCGGACGCGAAGCCGTGTCTCACCAGCGAGCTCACGATGACCGACGGTCCCGCGTCCGGGAAGCCGTTGAAGCTCACGCTGCCCATCGAGCCGAGCACGCCGCGGTTCGCCGCGGGCGACAAGGTGGTGCTCTCCTACAACGGCGGCGACGTCGCGAACCCGGCGTCGTTCCAGATCGTCGACTTCCAGCGTGGCACGCCGCTGCTGCTGCTCGCCGGGTTGTTCGCGCTCGCGGTGATCGTCCTCGGCCGGTGGCAGGGGGTCGCCGCACTGATCGCGCTCGGGCTGAGCTTCCTGGTGCTGGCGCTCTTCGTGCTGCCTTCGATCCTCGCCGGCGAAAGTCCGTTGCTGGTGGCGATCGCGGGCGCGGGCGCGATCATGTTCGTCGCGCTGTACCTGACGCACGGGCTGTCCGCGAGAACCTCGGTGGCGGTGCTGGGCACCCTGGTGAGCCTGGTCCTGATCGGTGTCCTGTCGGCGATCTTCTCGGCCGCCGCGTCGCTGACCGGGCTCGACGACAGCACCTCCCAGCTGATCGGCTCGCTCGGGCACGGGATCGACGCGCGGGGACTGCTGCTGGCGGGTGTCGTGATCGGCGCGCTCGGTGTGCTCGACGACGTCACCGTCACGCAGACGAGCGCGGTGTGGGAGCTCCGGCGGGCGAACCCGGCGCTCGGGTGGCGTGAGCTGTACGGCGCCGGCCTGCGGATCGGGCGCGATCACGTCGGCTCGGCGGTCAACACGCTCGTGATGGCGTACGCGGGCGCGGCGCTGCCGGTGCTGCTGTACACGTCGCTCTCGGGGGTCGGACTCGGCTCGATCCTGGGCGCGGAGAACATCGCCCAGGAGATCATCCGGACGCTCGCCGGAAGCGTCGGCATCGTCGCGGCGGTCCCGGTCACCACCGTGCTGGCCGCGCTGATCGCCTCGCGGGAGCCCCAAGAGTCCCGGTAGCCACAAGCGCCCCAAAGCGCGAGCCCACCCCGCGATCACGGGCCGGAGTCGGGTACGAAGAGGCCGCACCCGAGGTTCGGAGGGGCCATGTTCGCCGTGTTCGCCGTCCCGAGACAACTGACCGCGGTCGCGCGGCGCGTGCTCGTCTCGACGCTCGAAGCCGTCGAGGCGGTCCCCAAGATCGCCGCCGCGCTCGACGACGTCCGGGCGACGCTCAAGCACTCGGAGCGGCTGGCGACCTTCGCCGCGGGTGAGTTGCCGGAGATCGTCTACCAGCTGGAGGAGATCAAAACCCGGCTGGAGAAGCTGGAGACCGCAGGCGCCCGGCCGGATCAAGTGTCATGAAAGGGTCGTTCAGGACGAAAGATGTCCTGAACGACCCTTTCATGACACTCGGAGCGGTCTCGCCCAGCTCAGTCCAGGGTCGCCACGAAACGGCTGACCGCCTCCATCGTGAACCGCTGGATGTACTTCCCGGCGGGAGCCGCCGAGGCCAGCCGGTAGAGCGGCCGCTCCGCCGCCGCGTCGCCGCGCGCTTCCGATTTCAGCTGCGCCACCAGCAGTTCCGAGAACACGAGACCGTTCGCGTCGGTGTTGTTCAGCAGCGCGTTCGCGAGCTTGCGCAGCTGCAGGATGCCCAGCTCCCGGCCACCCGCGCCCGAGTACACGGCCAGGTCGACCTTCGCGACTTTGCGGCGTTTGCCCGCGTTGACCAGCAGGCTGACCGTCCGGGTCCCGCGCACGTCGCTGATCACCAGATCGATGCGCTCCGCCGCGGTCAGCTCGATCCGCCGCACTCCCCAGGTCCGCACGATAAGCGTGTCGCCTTCGAGCCACACCCGGCGGCGCAGGTTGTAGAACATGACGTACAGCAGCGGCAGCGCGATCACGCCGGCGACCACGAGCCCGGCGATCTCACCGCCGATCAGCCCGGCGATCCCGCCGAACGCGGCCGCGAAGATCACGACGCCGGCGACGCTGGAGCAGCCGCGCTTGCGACGGAGTTTGGGGTCGTCGTGGAACAGCGGGAGACGTTCGGGGGTCTCCGGGGTCCCGGTGGGCTCGGTCATCACGCGCCCGTCCCGGCCAGGAAGGGGTTCGCCGCCCGCTCGCGGCCGATCGTGGTGGCCGGACCGTGGCCCGGGAGGACGACGGTGTCGTCGGGCAGCGTCATCACCTTGGTGCCGAGCGAACGCACGAGCTCCCCGCCATCGCCGGAAGACCGGCCGATCGAACCGGCGAACAGGCTGTCCCCGGTGAGCACGATCCGGCCGCCCTCGGCGGAGGTCAGCCCGAAGACCACCGAACCGGCGGTGTGACCCGGTGTGCCGGACACCGTGATCTCCAGTCCGGCCAGCCTCAGCGGGCCATCGACGAGTGGCACGATCCCGTCCTTCCGTTGACCGGCGTCCTGGCCGAGCAGTGGCCGGTCCGCCTCGTGCAGATAGAGAGGTATCCCGTGGCGCGCACCGACCTCGCCCGCCGAAGCGACGTGATCGGGATGGCCGTGGGTGGCGAGCATCGCGGCGGGCCTCAGACCGTGCTCGGCGAGCGCGGCCTCGATCGGCTCGGCGGCTTCCTCGCCGGGGTCGACGATCACGCACTCATCGCCGCCGTCCGGGGCCAGCAGGTAGCAGTTGGCTTCGAGGGGGCCTGCCGGAAAACCGACAACCAGCACGAAACGCCTCCTCAGATCTTCCGCCGAACAGGTGACAGGATGGCCCTGATCACGATCAAGTAAGCCTAGCGGCCCCTGTACGGGGGCCTCACAGGCTGTGCCAATAGACTCCCGCTACCTCAGACGTGTGACATCGAGTGGAAACCGGGAGGGCGGGTGCCGACCAACCAGCAGCGCCGCGAAGCCGCGAAGCGCAAGCTCGAGCGACAGATCGTGCGACGGGCCGAGAAGGCCAAGCGGCGCAAGATCGTCGGCTCGGTGGCGGTCGTCGGCGTCGTCGCCATCGTGGCGGGCGCGGTGTGGTGGATCGTCAGCAGTAACAGTGGTGACGATGCCGCCTCCGACGCTTCCCCGAGCTCGGCTCCTCCGACCCCCGAGGTCACCATCCCCACGGAGCGCACTCCGATGCCAAAGCGGCCGACGCCGCTGGCGAACCCGGTGACTTGCGACTACAAGGACGACGCCACCAAGCAGGCTTCGAAGAAGGTGAACAAGCCGGAAGGCAAGGACGTCTCTTCGAACGGCACGGTGAACGTCGTGCTGAAGAGCACCGCGGGCGACATCCCGCTGACGCTGGACCGGGCGCTCGCCCCGTGCGCCGTGCAGAGCTTCATCAGCCTTTCCCAGCAGGGCTACTTCAACGACACCAAGTGCCACCGGCTCGGCACCAGCGGCCTGCAGATGCTGCAGTGCGGTGACCCCGAGGCCACCGGCATGGGCGGCCCGGGCTACACGATGCCGGACGAGGCGTTCAAGGAGATCAAGTACGGCCGCGGCATCCTCGCGATGGCGAAGACGCAGCAGCCGAACTCCGGCGGAAGCCAGTTCTTCATGGTCTACGGCGAGGCCGAACTGCCCGCGGACTACTCGGTCTTCGGCAGCATCTCCGACGAGGGCCTGAAGGTGCTCGACAAGGTCGCCAAGGCGGGCGCGAACGCGCAGGCGGGCAACGGCGACGGCACCGGCCCGCCCAACACCGAGGTCAAGTTCACCGGCGTCACGGTCAACGCCTGACGTGAAGCTGGAGATCAACGGCGCGCCCGCCCGGTCGGAAGACCTGGCGGGCGCGTTCGGCTATGGCCATTTCACCGCGATGCAGGTCCGCGACGGCAAGGTCCGCGGCCTGGACGTCCACCTTCGCCGCCTCGTGACGAGCACGCGGCGGATGTTCGGCAGCGAGCTCGACACCGACGCGGTGCGCGCGTATGTGCGGCAGGCGATCCGGGGTGAGGACGCGCTGTCGGTGCGGGTGCTGATCTTCTCCCGCGCGATGGACTGGTCCGATCCCGGCGCGCCCGCGGCACCGGACGTCCTCGTCCGGACCGGGCCGCCCCGCGAGCACGAGATGAAGCCGCTCCGCCTGCGGTCCGTGCGCTACGAACGGGTGCTTCCGGAAGTCAAGCACGTCGGCACGTTCGGGCTGCTCCACCACATGCGCGAGGCGAAGCTGGCGGGATACGACGACGCGTTGTTCGTCGACTACGACGGCCGGGTCAGCGAGGCGTCGATCTGGAACGTCGGGTTCCTCGACGGCGGCACGGTGGTCTGGCCGCAGGCACCGGTGCTCGACGGCATCACCCAGCAGCTCATGCGACGCGGGCTGGAGCGGAACGGGATCCCGCAGGAGATCCGTGACGTCCGCCCCACCGACCTGCCGGGGTTCGACGCCATGTTCCTGACCAATTCGGAGTCGGTCGGCTGGCCGGTGGCGTCGGTGGACGACGTCGAGCTGTCGCACGCTCCGGAAACGAGCCGGATCCTCGCCGAAGCGTACGACAGCAATCCCTGGGACGAGATCTAACGAGAAAGCCCATGCGACGTGAGTATGGACTGGCGATGCAGACAGGCCTGATCCCGAGTGTCCACAAGGGACATATCGCGTCGATCGGGCGTCCACTTGATACCTTTATGTCCGTTTCTGGACGGGGTCGTGAGTGATAATGAGGGTTAGAACCACCCAAATCACTCACGACCCCTGCGCAAAGTGATCACATCGGGCATTTTGCCTCTGAATGTGTCCCTTGTGGACAGTCAAGAGCGCGCCTGGTCTCTGCGGTGAGCATGTTCTCGCCACCAACTCCATCACGCCACCTTTGACTTACCTCTCAATAGCTCGGCGCTTGGAAGCCGCCGAGCGTCTGTTCGAGCAGTTCCGCCAGCCGCAGCGGGGTGCGGTCCTCGAACGCCGGACCGATGAGCTGCACTCCCACCGGAAGTCCCTCGTCGGAGCGGCCGGTCGGCACGGCCGTGGCGGGCAGGCCGGGCATGGTGGCCACGCCCGCCCAGACGAGCTGGTCGAAGTACGGATACCCGGCGCCGTCGATGTCGATCCGGCGTCCCAGCAGATCGGGGTCGTGATCGTGCGGGAACGCGGGGGTCGGCGTGATCGGGCAGACCACCGCGTCGAACTCGGCGAACAGCTGCCGCCAGCCGTGCCGGTGGCGTTCGCGACGGTCGTACACCGCCAGCCAGTCGCGATGGGTGAACACCATGGCGCGTAGCCGCGCCGCGTCGAGGCTGCGGTCGTCAGCGCTCAGCCCGGCGGCGTTGGCCTGCAGTTGCTCGTACGCCTCGACGGGGAAACGCGCGACGGTACTCGAGAACAGCAACTGCGTGTAGAGCGTCGCGGACTCGGTCAGGTCGGGGAACAACGGGCTGTACCGTTCGACGCGGGCGCCGCCGTCGGCCAGCGCGTCGGCCACCCGGTTCACACCGGCCCGCACAGCAGCCCCGGTCGGGATGACCGGATGATCTTCGATCACCAAGACCCGGAAGTCGCCGAGCCGCTCATGGCGCGCCGGCGGCAGCTTCACCTCGTACGCCATCCCGTGTGTCAGCGGATCGGGCCCGGCCATGACGTCGAGCAGGAGCGTGAGGTCGCGGGCGGTGCGCGCCATCGGACCGGCGACGGCCAGGTCGAGGTCGACCGGCAAGGCAGGCGCCGGAGGCGGGACCATACCGCGGGTCGCCGCGAGCCCGACCGTCGGCTTGTGCGCGTAGATACCGCAGAAATGCGCGGGGGTGCGCAGCGAACCGGCGAGGTCGGAGCCGATGGACAGCGCGCCGAAGCCGGACGCCAGAGCCGCCGCCGATCCGCCCGAGGATCCACCCGAGGTGCGATCGTGATCCCAAGGGTTGTTCGTGGTGCCGTAGAACTCGTTGAAGGACTGGATGTCCTGCAATCCCAGCGGCACATTGGTCTTGCCGAGCACCACCGCGCCGGCGGCCTTGAGGCGCGACACCTGCACCGCGTCCTCGGCGGGCACGAAATCCCGATGCTGCGGCATGCCCCAGGTCGTGGGCAGGCCGGCCATGTTGAAGGACTCTTTGACCGTCACCGGGATACCGAGCAGCGGCCGGTCCTCGCCGCGTGCCCGCGCCTGGTCGGCGTCGCGCGCGGCGGCCCGAGCGCGGTCGAAGCCCGGCACGCAGATCGCGTTGATCGCCTTGTCTTCCCGCTCGATGCGGGCGATCGCCTCGTCGGTCAGTTCCGCCGAGGTCACCTCACCGGCGCGCAAAGCGGTCGTGAGCTCTTCGGCCGATTGAAATTTCCACTCCATGAATCGACCATAAGCACGTCCGGCTCAAGCCATAAAAAACTTTCTCGCGCAACAACAACGCGACCAATCGAGGCAGGAAAATGCGGCGGGCCGCCACCCGGCAACGCGAACCTCAGCGATAGGTGAACTTCGGCGGCCGCCGCGCCAAGAACGCCGCCACCCCTTCGGCATAGTCCTCGCCGTGCAGCGCACCGAGCCGGATCTCGTCCACTTCGGCGTCGGATTCCTGTTGCCCCGCAACGATCTTCTCGATGATCCGGTTCATCCCGCGTACCGACGCCTGCGAACGCGAAGCCAGCGTCTCGACGAACTTCGCCGTCGAGGTCTCCAACTCGTCGGCTGGGAAGACGTCGTTCAGCAGCCCGATCTCCCGCGCCCGCCGCGCGTCGACGAGCTCGCCCGAGAGCAGGAAGTACTTCGCGTTCGCCGGGCCGACCAGTGAGACGAGCTGCCTTGTCGAGTCGAAGTGGTAGACGATCCCGAGCTTCGCCGGCGTGATACCGAAGCGCGAGCCCTCCGCCGCGAACCGGAAGTCGCACGCGACCGAGATCTGGCAACCACCGCCGATGCAGTTGCCCTGGATCATCGCGACGGTCGGCTTCCGCGACGCCGTCAGCGCCGCCACGGCCCCGTCGACGGCCTTGTCGTAGGTCTCGGCCGCGTCGGCGGTCGACCGCAGGTCCCGGAACTCGCTGATGTCCGCGCCCGCCGAGAAATGCGCGCCCGCGCCGGTCAGCACGAGGACCTTGATCGCCGGGTCCGCCTCCACCCGCGCCACCACGTCCGGGATCGCCGACCACATCCCGTAGGTGATCGCGTTCATCTTCTCCGGCCTGGTGAACGTCAGCCGCGCGACCTCGCCGTCGCGAGTGAATTCGAACCCGTCAGTCATCCTCGGACTCTAGCCGGGACCCACTGCCGGTCACGAAGCCGAAGTGACCCGATACACGTCGTAAACGCCTTCGACGCCCCGGACCACCTTCAGCACGTGTCCGAGGTGCTTCGGGTCGCCCATCTCGAACGAGAACCGGCTGACCGCGACCCGGTCGCGCGACGTGGTCACCGACGCGGACAGGATGTTGACCTTCTCGTCCGCGAGCACCTTGGTGACGTCGGAGAGCAGACGGTGCCGGTCCAGCGCCTCGACCTGGATCGCGACGAGGAAGACCGAAGACGCCGACGGCGCCCATTCGACCTCGACCAGCCTCTCGGGCTGGGCCCGCAGGTCGTCGGCGTTGGTGCAGTCGGTCCGGTGGACGCTGACGCCACCGCCCCGCGTGACGAAACCGAGGATCTCGTCGCCCGGCACCGGCGTGCAGCAGCGGGCGAGCTTGGCCCAGATGTCGCTGGCGCCCTTCACCACGACGCCGACGTCGTTCGAGCCGCGGCGGCGGGTGACGGTGGACGGGGTCGCGCGCTCGGCGAGCTCCTCCTCCGCCTCGTCGACGCCGCCGATGAGCGCGACCAGCCGCTGCACGACGTGCTTCGCGCTGGTGTGCCCCTCGCCGACGGCCGCGTACAGCGAGCTGATGTCCGGGTGCCGCAGTTCGGTGGCGACCGCGCCCATCGACTCGGCGGAGACCAGCCGCTGGATCGGGAGGCCGACCTTGCGGACCTCCTTGGTGATGGCCTCCTTGCCGCCCTCGATCGCCTCGTCACGGCGTTCCTTGGCGAACCACTGCCGGATCTTCGCGCGTGCCTTGGGCGAACCGGCGAACTGCAGCCAGTCGCGGCTCGGCCCCGCCGTCTCGGCCTTCGAGGTGAAGATCTCGATGACCTCGCCGTTCTCCAGCTTGCGCTCGAGCGCGACGAGCCTGCCGTTGACGCGGGCACCGATGCACCGGTGGCCGACCTCGGTGTGCACGGCGTAGGCGAAGTCGACCGGCGTCGAATCGACCGGCAGCGTGATCACGTCACCCTTGGGCGTGAACACGAAGATCTCGCGCGAGGCGAGCTCGTAGCGCAGCGACTCCAGGAAGTCGCCCGGGTCCGCCGCTTCCCGCTGCCAGTCGAGGAGCTGGCGCATCCACGCCATCTCGTCGACGTCCATGGCGTTCCCGTTGTGGGTGCCCTTGGTCTCCTTGTACCGCCAGTGCGCGGCGATGCCGTACTCGGCGGTGCGGTGCATCTCGTAGGTCCGGATCTGGACCTCGAGCGGTTTGCCGTCCGGCCCGATCACCGTGGTGTGCAGCGACTGGTAGACACCGAAGCGAGGCTGCGCGATGTAGTCCTTGAACCGGCCCGGGACCGGCTGCCACAGCGCGTGGACGACACCCATCGCGGCGTAGCAGTCACGGACGTCCTCGACCAAGATCCGCACGCCCACCAGGTCGTGGATGTCGTCGAGGTCGCGGCCGCGGACGATCATCTTCTGGTGGATCGAGTAGTAGTGCTTCGGGCGGCCCTCGACCTTGGCGGTGATCCGCGAGCCGTCGAGATGACTGGTCAGATCCGTGATCACCGACCGCAGGTACGTGTCGCGCGAAGGCGCGCGATCGGCGACCAGGCGGACGATCTCGTCGTACTTCTTCGGCTGCAGGATGGCGAAGGCCAGGTCCTCCAGCTCCCATTTGACCGTCGCCATACCGAGCCGGTGCGCCAGCGGGGCGAGGACCTCCAGGGTCTCGCGCGCCTTGCGTGCCTGCTTCTCCGGCGGCAGGAAGCGCATCGTGCGCATGTTGTGCAGCCGGTCGGCCAGCTTGATGACCAGCACGCGCGGGTCGCGCGCCATCGCGATGACCATCTTGCGGATGGTCTCGGCCTCGGCGGCCGTACCGAGCTTGACCTTGTCCAGTTTGGTGACGCCGTCGACGAGCTCGCCGACCTTCTCGCCGAAGTCCGCCTTCAGGCTCTCCAGCGAATAGCCGGTGTCTTCGACGGTGTCGTGCAACAGCGCCGCGACCAGCGTCGTGGTGTCCATGCCGAGTTCGGCGAGGATGGTCGCGACGGCGAGCGGATGCGTGATGTACGGGTCGCCGGACTTGCGCCGCTGCTCGCGGTGCAGCTCTTCGGCGACGTCATACGCGCGCTGCAGCTGCGCGAGGTCCGCGTTGGGATGCAGCTCGCGGTGGATGACGGCGAGCGGTTCGAGAACCTGCTTGACCGGTGCGGCGCGCTGCGCGGTGATCCGGCGGGCGAGACGGGCGCGCACACGGCGTGTCGCGGACGGTGTCGGCGCCGCCCCCTGTCGCGCCGCACCGTTCTGCTCGGTGCCGTCCTTCGAGGACACCGCGGCATCGAGCTCTTGGCTCACCCGCACCTCCTGCGCTTCGTGCGGCCTTCGGACATCAAGGGTAACCGCTCCCCCTCGCGGCTCACTTGGTGCGCCCGGTCAACACACCCGGAGGGCCTCCACACGGCGCCCCTCAAGCACGGAACGACCACCGAGCGCGCCGAGTTCCATGACCACCGAAATGCCGCTGACCTGCGCCTTCGCGTCTTCGAGCAGTTTGCAGGTGGCGGCGACCGTGCCGCCGGTGGCGAGCACGTCGTCGAGGATCGCGACACGCTGGCCGGGCTCGACCACACCTTCGGGCAATTCGACGGTCGCGGTGCCGTACTCCAGCGTGTAACCGACCCTGCCCGCGACACGGGGCAGCTTGCCCGGCTTGCGGATCAACGCGACACCGAGGCCACGGGCATAACCGACGGCGGCGGCCAGCAGGAATCCGCGCGCCTCCACGCCGGCCAGCAGATCGACGTCGGGGTCGACGGTGGCGGCCAGCGCGTCGGTGACGGCCTTGAAGCCCGCCGCGTCGGCGAACAACGGGCTCAGGTCCCGGAACAGCACACCGGGTTCCGGGAAGTCCGGTACGTCGGCGATGAGGTCGAGTGCCTTGGGCAGCTCCATGTACTTCCTGCTCTCCAGTCGTGCTTCCGGGTCCCTGAACGCTAGGAAAGGTCCTTTCATTGCAAATTTTGCAATGAAAGGACCTTTCCTAGCGTTCGACGGCCGGGATTACCTCTTGCGCTTACCCGACGGACGCCCCTTGTGGGCCTTCTGGTTCCGCGCCGGCACGCTCGCCGCCGCGGCGTACGCCTTCTCCTTGCGGAGCTCGGCGGCCAGTGCGTCTTCGTCGTTCGGGTCGAAGTCGTCGTCGCGCTCGGCGGCCTTGCGGGCCTGGTTCGCGCGCCGCGCGGCCACCCGGTCGGCCTGCTGACGGAACTTCGGGTCACGCATCTTCAGGTCCACCAGCAGCGGGGTGGCCAGCGCGACCGAGGACAGCACGCCGACCAGGGTGCCGGTGAGCTGCACCAGCGCGAGGTCCTGCAGGGTGCCCGAGCCGAGCAGGATGTACCCGACGACGAGCAGACCGAGAATCGGCAGCATCGCGATCAGCGCCGTGTTGAACGACCGCATCAGCGTCTGGTTCAGCGCCAGGTTGGCCGCCTCGCCGAAGGTGCGGCGGGTGAGCCCGAGCAGGCCGCGCGTGTTCTCGCGGACCTTGTCGAACACCACCACCGTGTCGTACAGCGAGAACCCGAGGATCGTCAGCAGACCGATCACCGTCGCCGGCGTGACCTCGAAGCCGATCAGCGAGTACACACCCGCCGTCACCACGATGTCGTGCAGGAGCGAGATCAGCGCCGCGGCGGCCATCCTCGTGTCGAAGTACAACGCCAGGAACAGCGTGACCGCGAGGAGGAACACCCCGAGCGCGATCAACGCCTGCCGAGAGATCTCCCCACCCCAGGACGCGCTGACCGCGCTGTCACTGATGGCCTGGACACTCGGCTGGCCGTTGGACCCGATCGGACCGAGGTCGCGGAACAACGCTTCCTTGATCTTGGCGACCTCGGCGGCGTCCAGGGTGTCCGAACGCAGCTGGATGGTCGACGAGGCACCGCTGCCGACCTTCTGCGCCTCGTCGGCCGGACGGCCGAGCGCTTCGGAGAAGACGTCCTTGGCCTGCTGTTCGGTGATCTGCCCGTTCTTGCCGTTGGCGGGCAGCTGGATCTGGGTGCCGCCTTCGAAGTCGATCCCGAAGTTGAAGCCCTTGATCCCCATCGACGCGATGCAGACCAGCACCAGCGCGCCGAAGAAGATGTACCAGCGCTTGCGCTTGCCGACCACGTCGAACGCGCCCGTGCCCACGTAGAGGCGGCGGAAGATGCTCTCGCGCTTGCCCGCGGTGGTGGTGTTGTCGTCGACCACGGTCACGCCTCCTTGACGTTCGGGCGGCCGGCGGCCGGACGGGCCGCCTTGCGCTCCGAGCCCACCTGCTGCACGGCACCGAGGCCGAGGTTCTTGGGGTTGGACAGGAACTTCGACTTCGAGCGCGACACCATCGCGACCAGCGGGTGGGTCACGAGGTAGACCACGACGAGGTCGAGGACCGTCGACATGCCGAGCGTGAACGCGAAGCCCTTGACCTCACCGACGGCCAGCCAGTACAGGATCGCCGCGGCGAGGAAGCTGACCGCGTCGGACGCGAGGATCGTGCGCTGGGCACGGGACCAGCCTCGCGGGACCGCTGAGCGGAACGTCCTGCCTTCCCGGATCTCGTCCTTCAATCGTTCGAAGTAGATGACGAACGAGTCGGCGGTGATACCGATCGCGATGATCAGGCCCGCCACGCCGGCGAGGTCGAGGGTGTACCCGATCCACCGCCCCAGCAGCACCAGCACCGCGTAGACCAGCGAGAACGACAAGGCGAGCGACAGAATCGTCAGCACGCCGAGCAACCGGTAGTAGAACAAGCAGTAGATGAAGACGATCAGGAGGCCGAGGCCACCGGCGATCAGGCCCGCCTGCAGCGACGCGAGACCCAGCGTCGCGGACACCGTCGTCGCGTCCGAGGACTCGAACGACAGCGGCAGCGAGCCGTACTTCAGCACGTCCGCCAGGTCCTTCGCCTCGGTCTGGCTGAACCGGCCGGTGATCTGGGTCTGCCCGCCCAGGATCGCGGACTGGATGGTCGGCGCGGAGACGACCTGCGTGTCGAGGACGAACGCCGCCTGCTTCTGGACGTTCTTCGAGGTGAAGTCGCCCCAGATCCGCGAACCCTCGCCCTTGAAGTTCAGGTTGACGACCCACTGGGAGTTCTGCGTGTCGTAGCCCGAGGAGGCGTCGGAGATCTCGGTCCCGGGCAGGAACTCCGGCTCCAGCAGGTACTTCATGGTGTTCTTGTCACCGCAGGCGACCAGCGGCTTGTCGGTGAGGTCGTTGCCGACCAGCGGGTCCGACACCTTGGGGTCGCAGTTGAGCGCCGCGAAGGCCTTCTCGGCGGCCGCGGCCTGCTTCGCCTGGTCCGTGGAAAGCAGATCGGGGTTCTGCCGGAGGTTCCGGGCCTCCTCGATCTCCTTCTTCGTCTGCTCGTCGGAGTCCGCGCCGGGCTGCTGCTGCGGCGCGCCGGCGGCGCCACCGCCGTTGGCCGGGCTGGTCGGCGGGGCGCTCACGCCCGGCGAGGACGGCGGCGCCGAAGACGGCGCGCCGGAAGCGGGCGGGGTCGACGGCTGCTGCACCGGGGTCGCCGGCTGCGACGTCACGACCTTCCGGAAGCCCAGCTTCGCGGTCTTGCCCAGGGTCTTGGCCTGGTCGCCCTGCTCACCGGGGACGGTGATGACGACGTTGCTGCCGTCGAGGACGACCTCGGTGCCGCTGACGCCGATACCGTTGACCCGGCGCTCGATGATCGAGCGGGCCTGTTCGAGGGACTCTCGCGGAGGGTCGCCGCCGTCGGGGTTTCGGGCGGACAGGGTGACCCTCGTGCCGCCTTGCAGATCGATGCCGAGCTTCGGCGTCGGCTTGCCGCTACCGGTGAAGAACACCAGGGCGTACAGCGCCACCACGATCAGGGCGAAGAAGGCGAGATAGCGTCCCGGGCGGAGATGCCCGGCCGGTGCGGCCACTGTGCTTCGGTCTCCTCGGACGGACTGGGTTTTTCCCCAATGGACTTGGCTGTTCACTCAACCGGACGGGAGTCCGGTGGTACCGCGAACGAGCACGACTATGACGACGGACACGCACGCAGCACCGAGACACTACTCGGTGCTGCGTGAGCCCGGCGTTGGCCCCGCACCTACGAAAGTCTGGTGTCGGGGATGGCCTTACAAGCGCTACTTCTTGCCGTGCTCCAGCGGAGGAGCGATCTGCGCGCCCGACTTCTCCTCGACGCGCTCGTCGTCCTTCGACTCGACGACCGGCGCCTCGACGACCTCGTCGGTGTCGGTGGCGTCAGTGGCGTCCTCGTCGGTCTCCACGACCGGCTCGACCTTCTCGCGGACGGCCTGGCGCAGCCAGGTGGTCACGACGCCGGGAGCGACCTCGAGGTCGATCGTGGTGTCGGCGGAGGCGTCGGCGACAGTCGCGTAGAGACCGGAGGTGGTCATCACCCGGTCACCGGGAGCCAGGCTCGAGAGCAGCTCCTGCTGCGCCGCCGCCGCCTTCTTCTGCTTACGGGTGCCCATGACGAGCGGAATCGCCACAACGAGCATCAGGAGCAGCGGCAGCAATAACTGGTTCATGATTCTCCATTTCGAGCGGACGCCGCGCGGTGCGCTGTTTTGTCCGGTTTGGCGGGGTGTGCTCTCCCCGAGTGTGCCAGGTGCCAGCGGAAACTCCACCACCACCCGTCGTCACCACGGGCCTCGAACCGCCTGAACGGTCCGTTCAGTCCTGGTCGAACAGGTTCGGGCCGCCCTGCTCGCCACGCGTGGCACCGGCCGGGGCCGGCAGGCCGAGGTGTTCCCACGCGGCCGCTGTGGCGACCCGGCCGCGAGGAGTGCGGGCGAGCATACCGGCGCGGACCAGGTAAGGCTCACACACCTCTTCGACGGTGGTCGGTTCTTCCCCCACCGCGACGGCCAGCGTCGACACGCCGACCGGACCACCGCCGAAGGAGCGGACGAGTGCGGTCAGCACCGCGCGGTCGAGCCGGTCGAGGCCGAGTTCGTCGACGTCGTAGACCTCCAGCGCGGCACGGGCGATCTTGCGCGTGACCTTGCCGTCCGCCCGGACCTCGGCGTAGTCGCGCACGCGGCGCAGGAGCCGGTTCGCGATACGAGGTGTGCCGCGGGACCGGCGGGCGATCTCCGCGCAGCCGTCCCGGTCGATGTCGATGTCGAGGATCGTGGCGGCCCGCCGCGCGACGAGTTCCAGTTCGGCGTCGCTGTAGAACTCCATCTGGCCGGTGAAGCCGAACCGGTCGCGCAGCGGACCGGTCAGCGAACCGGACCGCGTCGTGGCCCCGACCAGCGTGAACGGCGCGATCTCCAGCGGGATGCTGGTGGCGCCGGGGCCCTTGCCGACGACGACGTCGACACGGAAGTCCTCCATCGCGAGGTACAGCATCTCCTCGGCGGGACGGGCGATGCGGTGGATCTCGTCGATGAACAGGACGTCGCCGGGTGCCAGGTTGGACAGCATCGCGGCCAGGTCGCCCGCGCGTTCCAGCGCGGGCCCGGAGGTGATCCGGATGGCGGCGTTGAGTTCGGCGGCGACGATCATCGCCATACTCGTCTTGCCCAGTCCCGGCGGGCCCGAGAGCAGGACGTGGTCCGGCGGGACACCGCGGCGCCGCGCGCTTTCCAGGACGAGTTCGAGCTGTTCACGCACCCGCGGCTGACCGACGAACTCGTCCAGCTTCCGCGGGCGCAGCGTGGTCTCGACCTCGCGTTCCCCCGTCTGCGGCAGCGCCGAGAGCGTCTCGTCGGTTTCGAACTCCGTCACGGCCTCATAGTCCATGTGGCCGGTTACCGCTTACGCCCGAGGGTGGCCAACGCGGCACGCAGCACGGACGACGTCGTGTGTCCTTCGCCCTCGCCGAGCACCTTGTCGACGGCCTGTTCGGCCTGTTTGGCCGGGAAGCCGAGGCCCGCGAGCGCCTCGACGACCTCGCCCCGCAGCGCGCCCGGCGCGACGACCGACGGCGAACCGTCGGTCGGGCCCGCGAGCGCGGTGACCTTGTCGCGCAGTTCGAGCGTGAGCCGCTCGGCGCCCTTGCGGCCGATGCCGGGCACCTGGGTGAGCACGGTGATGTTGCCTTCGACCAGCGCGGACCGCAGCTTGTCGGGATCGAGGACGGCGAGCGTCGCCAGCGCGAGCCGCGGGCCGATCCCGGAGACCGTCTGCAGCAGGCCGAACAGCTCGCGGGCGTCCGCGTCGGCGAAACCGAACAGCGTCAAGGAATCCTCGCGGACCACGAGCGCGGTGTGCAGCATCGCCTGCTCGCCGCGGCGAAGCGTGGCGAGGGTGGCGGGGGTGGCCTGCACGGCGAAGCCCACTCCCCCGACCTCGATCACGACGTGGTCGAGACCGATGGAGAGGATTTCACCGCGTACCGAGGAGATCATCGAGCCGCTCCTTGCGTTTTGGCTTGCTTGGCCGCGGCGGCGAGCCTGGCCTTGTGGTTCTTGGCGATCTCGGCCGCCCTGGCCTCGGCTTCGGCGAGCCGGACCCGCATCGGCTCGCGCCACAGGTGGCAGATGGCGAGGGCGAGCGCGTCCGCGGCGTCCGCCGGATGCGGTTTGACCTCGAGGCCGAGCAGCCGCATGACCATACCGGTGACCTGTGCCTTGTCCGCCCGGCCGGAGCCGGTGACGGCGGCCTTGACCTCGCTCGGGGTGTGGAACACGACCGGCAGCCCGCGCCGGGCCGCGGCGAGCGCGACGACGCCGCCCGCCTGCGCGGTGCCCATCGCGGTGCGCACGTTGTGCTGCGCGAACACCCGCTCGACGGCGACGGCCTCGGGCTTGTAGCGATCCATCCAGCGTTCGACCGCGTCGGAGATTCCCAGCAGGCGCACGGCGAGGTCGGCGTCCGGCGGGGTCCGCACGACGTCGACGGCCACCGGGCGGACGGTGCGGCCAGTGCCGCCGTCGACCACCCCGAGCCCACACCTGGTCAGACCGGGGTCGACCCCGAGTACCCGCACGCGTTTTCCTCCGCTCCGGCGAACATCAGTTCGAGATTCGAGGCTACCCGGCGAGGGGTCCGGGCAAGATGAAGACATGCCGAGTCCCGACGACTTCACCGCCCATCTGGGTCTCCAGCCGTTGCCCGTGGAGGGTGGCCGCTGGGCGCAGAGCTGGCGCGACGAAACCGCGTCCGCGATCTACTACCTGCTCGCGCCGCCGGAAACCTCGGCGCCGCACCGGCTGGACCGGCTGGAGATCTACGCCCACCACGCCGGCGCGCCGGTGCGTATGCTCCTGCTGTTCCCCGACGGGCGTGTATCGCGACCGGTGCTCGGGCCCGACGTCGCGGCCGGTCAGCGTCCGCAGGTGGTGGTGCCGGCCGGGGTCTGGCAGGCGTCGGTGAGTACCGGTGAGTGGAGCCTGGTCGGGACCGTGGTCGTGCCGCCTTATACGGACGACAGCGTCGAGTTCCGGCCGGCGGCGGCTTTGGCCGCCGAGTGGCCCGACGCCACGGAAGACCTGGCGCCCTGGCTGACTTGAGTGTCGGCCTTGATACTCGCCGAGCCTCCCCGGATGTCATGAAAGGGTCGTTCAGGACGAAAAACGTCCTGAACGACCCTTTCATGACACGCGTTGAAGCGACAGGCCGCCCGAGTACCTCAGGGGCCGTCGACGCCCGGCGTCCAGCTCTCCGGGTCACCGGATTCGGTCAGCACCGGCTGGTACCGCGCGAAGCCCTCGGGCGCGTCCGGATGCCACGGGAAGTGCCCGTCCGGCGTGGCGACGATCAACTGCAGCGCCGGGAAGTCCCCGTCCGGGTAGATCAGGAACGCGCTCCCGAAGTACTCGGGATAGTGCCCCTTAGCGACCCGTTCGAAGACCACCGGCGCGCCCTCGAAGAAATCGTCGTAGCGCTTGCCGACTTCGAAGATCTCGCCGGCGGCCGCCCGGTCGACGTAGGCGTCGAGAAGGACCGGCCCCATGTGCTCGGGCAGTCCGATCACGACCGCTTCCGCGACGTTGTGCAACGCCCAGGCGCAAGCGGTGAAGCAGAAGTTCGCTTCCTCCTCGTCGCCTTCGACCGCGATGACCGCGTTCCCTCTCGCCTGCGCCTGCGACTCGATCCACTGGATCAGTTCGGATTCTTCGGCGGTGAGGGCATCGGCTTCGGAGGTCGTCACGCGCGACATTCTGCCCCACGCGAGCGCCCGCACCTAGTCCCGGGACCGATTTTCCGCGGCATGGCGGGAAAATCGATCAGCCGACCTCGGCCATGACCTCGTCGGAAACGTCGAAGTTCGCGTACACGTTCTGCACGTCGTCGCAATCCTCGAGCGCGTCGATGAGCTTGAAGACCTTCTTCGCACCTTCGACGTCCAGCGGGACGCTGACCGACGGGAGGAACGTGAGATCCGCGGACTCGTACTCGAAACCGGCTTCCTGCAAGGCTTTCCGGACCGGGACGAGATCGGTGGCCTCGGAGACGATCTCGAAGTTCTCGTCGAGGTCGTTGACCTCCTCGGCGCCCGCGTCGAGGACGGCCATGAGGACGTCGTCCTCGCCGGCGTCACCCTTGGGCATGATCACGACGCCCTTGCGGTTGAACATGTAGGCGACCGAACCCGGGTCGGCGAGCGAGCCGTTGTTCCGGGTGAGCGCGGTCCGCACCTCCATGGCGGCACGGTTCTTGTTGTCGGTGAGGCATTCGATCAGCACGGCCACACCGTTCGGGCCGTAGCCTTCGTAGGTGATGGTCTGCCAGTCGGCGCCACCGGCCTCTTCACCGGCGCCGCGTTTGCGGGCGCGCTCGATGTTGTCCTGCGGGACCGAGTTCTTCTTGGCCTTCTGGATGGCGTCGTAGAGCGTCGGGTTGCCGTCCGGGTCGCCACCGCCGGTCCGGGCCGCCACCTCGATGTTCTTGATCAACCGGGCGAAGAGCTTGCCGCGCTTCGCGTCCAGGTTGGCCTTCTTGTGCTTCGTGGTGGCCCACTTGGAGTGGCCGCTCATCTCTCCTCCATCTACTCCTGTGCCCGCCGCTGAGCACAGTGTCGGTTTTGCTTAAGCCTGCCGCACGAGGTCGACGAACAGCCTGTGCACGCGTTCGTCCCCGGTGAGTTCGGGGTGGAACGACGTGGCGAGTACCGCCCCCTGCCGGACCGCGACGATCCTAGCGGCCGCGTCCTCGGAGCCCGGCATTTCGGGGACACTGGCGAGTACCTCGACCCCGTCGCCCGCTTTTTCGACCCACGGGGCGCGGATGAACACAGCGTGCACCGGGCCGCCTTCGATACCGGTGAAATCCAGGTCGGCCTCGAAGGAGTCCACCTGCCGTCCGAACGCGTTGCGCCGGACGACCACGTCGAGCCCGCCGAGTTGCCGCTGGTCAGGCCGCCCGTCGAGGGCCTGGCGGGCGAGCAGGATCATCCCGGCGCAGGAGCCGAACGCGGGCATCCCGTCCGCGATGCGCTCGCGCAGCGGCTCCAGCAGTTCGAAGGTCTCCAGCAGCCTCGACATGGTGGTCGACTCGCCGCCCGGCAGCACCAGACCGTCCACTTCGGACAGTTCATTCGCACGACGGACCGGCAGCGCCCGCGCACCCGCGCGTTCCACCATCGCGGCGTGCTCCCGCACGTCGCCCTGCAGTGCGAGCACGCCGACCACCGGCCGTGCCCCCGTCGCGATCGCCACCCGACCTCCCGAAAGACCTTCCCCTTAGCTTAGGCGCCTCGGGGAAGGACCAGGTCAGGGGACCCCGGCCAGCCGCAGGAGGGCGGCGGTCGCGGCCGCCGCGACGACGACCAGCGCGAACGGCGCCTTGCGCCAGGCGAGCACGCCGCCGACCAGCACCCCGGCGGGCCGGGCGTAGCCGGCGAACTCGTGCCCTTCGGTGAGCGCGGCGACCGCGACCAGGGCGGCCAGCAGGACGACGGCGGAACGCGCCATCAGCTTCTCGGCCTTGGGCGACACGGTGAACCGTGCCTTCAGCACCGGTCCGGCGAACCGGAAGGCGAAGGTCCCGGCGGCGAGCACACCGCCGGCGATGATCAGTTCCAGCGGATCCATCAGTGCACTCCCTCGGGTTCGCGTTCGGCGGGTTCCTTGGCCGCCACCCCGGCCAGTACGCCGACCAGCGCGAGCAGCACCGGCAGCCCGGCGGGCAGGAACGGCGTCGTGGCCAGCGCGACGGCGACGCCGACGAGCACCGGCAGCCGGGCGGCTCGGTCGCGCAGCGACGGCAGGACCAGCGCGAGCAGGACCGCCGGGAAGGCCGCGTCGAGCCCGAACGCGTCGGTGTCGCTGATCGCCGTCCCCGCGTAGGCACCGGCGAGGACGCCGAGGTTCCAGCAGACGAACAGGCCGATCCCGCACACCCAGTACGCCGCCTTGCGCCGCTCTTCGTCGCGCTGGGCCAGCGCGAACGCGACGGATTCGTCGATCATCAGGTGGCTGCCGACCACCCTCGACGACCACCGCTTCCCGAGGACGTCGCCGATCGCGAAGCCGAACGGCAGATGCCGCGCGTTGGCCAGGAGACCCGCCGCGACGGCCGCGACCGGGCTGCCGCCCGCGGCGATGATGCCGACGAACATGAACTGCGAGGCACCGGCGAAGACCAGCACGGAAAGCAGCATCGGCGCCCAGATCGGGAAGCCGGAGCCCACCGCGATGGCGCCGTAGGAGATGCCGACAATGGTGTCGGCGAGGCAGACCAGCCCGATGTCACGGAGAAGATCGCGCCCCAGGACACGAGTGGTTGTTCGCCATATCGAACGCATAGCGTCATACAATGAACGAACGCCACCGTGTTCGTCAAGGCGAACGCAACGACCGATGGAGCGAACGCATGTCCCCGACCGCGTCCGAAGGTGCCCCACTGGATGTCATCGCCATGTCCCTGCGCCGGGAACGCGCCCGCACCGGGCTGTCGCTCACCGAGGTCGCCAAACGCGCGGGCATCGCGAAATCCACGCTCTCCCAGCTGGAGTCCGGGACCGGGAACCCGAGCGTCGAGACGATCTGGGCGCTGTGCGTCGCGCTAGACGTGCCGTTCTCGCGGGTGGTCGAGCCGGAGCGCCCCCGCGTGCAGGTCATCCGCTCGGGCAGCGGCCCGACGGTGTTCGCCGAACACGCCGACTACGCCTGCACGCTGCTCAGCTCCTGCCCTCCCGGCGCCCGGCGGGACGTGTACCTGATTCGCGCCGAGCCCGGGAAGCCGCGGCTTTCGGATCCGCATATGAGCGGCATCGTGGAGCACATCGTCCTCAGCGCGGGTCGTGCCAAGGTCGGACCACTGGACGAGCCGATCGAGCTGCTGCCCGGCGACTACATCTGCTACCCCGGCGACGTGCCGCACATCTTCGAGGCGCTCGAACCGGGCACGTACGGCGTGGAGATCGCCGAGTACACCTGATCAGGCCGGCTCCTCCGCCTTCTCCTCGGTGACGTCGGCGAGCTTCCAGCCACCCCTCCGCCGCAGCACCAGGACGTAGTACGCGATCGACAGCAACGCGACGCAGGCGGTGACGATCAGGCTCGGCCGCCCGACCGACGGGTCGAGCACGTTCTGGTAGACCACGAACACCAGGACGCCCAGCGCCAGCACCGGCGCGACCGGGAACCACGGCATCCGGTACTTCGCGTGCGCGGTGGCGCCGGTCCGCCTTCCGACGATCGCGCCGAGGCAGAGCGCCGCGTAGACCGCCACGATCGACGTGCTGGTCACCACCAGCAGCAGTTTCGGGTCGACGAAGCAGAGCAGTGCGGCCACCGAACCGGTGCCGACGGTGGCGACCCACGGCGTCCCGAACTTCGGGTGCACCGCGGCGAGCGCCCGGTTGACCGGCGACGGCCACGCGCGGTCGCGGCCACTGCTGAACAGCATCCGCGAGCTGATCAGCACGATCGCCAGCACCGCATTGATGATGGCGAGCGCAACCGCGAGGCCGATCACGGTGTCGAGGGTGCCGCCGCCGCGCGAATCGATGAAGTAGGACAGCATGTTCTCCGAGGCGAACAGCGCGTTCAGATCGGGCGCGCCGAGCAGGACCGCGGTCACCGGGACCAGCTCCGCGAGCACCGTGATGCCGAGGGCCATCAGGATCGCCCGGGCGATGCCGCGCGAGGCGTCCTGCGTCTCCTCGCCGAAGTACACCGCCGAGCCGTAGCCGTTGTAGGCGAAGATCGCGACCGAGGTGGCGATCGCGATGGCGCCGACCGTCGCCGGTCCGCCGTCCGAGGCGACCGGATGGGCCAGCAACTCGGTGAACGATCGTGCCGGGTTGAGCAGCCCGAGCGCGCTGACCACGATCAGCGCGAGGATCTCGATCGCCAGGAAGATCCCGGTGACCCAGGCGTTGAGTTTGATGTCGAACACCCCGACGACGGCCGCGACCACGCAGGTCACGGCGGCGATCACCGAGCCTGGGACACCGGGCAGGAGCACGCCGAGGTAGGTACCGACGCCGAGCGCGATCACCGCGACGATGAGCACCTGCGTGATGATCATGAGGCCGAGTACCGCGAAGCCGGGCAAGCGGCCGAGCGTGCGGGTGACGATCGCGTACTCGCCACCCGCCAGCGGGAAGGCCGACGCGAGTTCGGCGTAGACGAAGGCCATGAACACACCGACCACCGCGGCGGCCACGAAGCTGTAGAAGGCGCCCGTCCCGGCACCGGAGAGCACCCCCGGCGCGATGATGAAGACCGACGAGGCGGGGCTGATCGCGGAGAGCGTGATGAGCAGCGTGCCGAGGGTGCGCAGACCGCGGCGCAGGGCGGGAGTGGACACGGCCGACCTCCTACAAGGTGGGTTCCTTGAATCTCCTTCGAAAAACTGTTGAGCACGCATCAAAGGCCCTCGACGGTGTCACGTCAAGAGCCGACCGCGCGCAGCTCTTGCGTTTTTCGAACAAGATTCGAAGAATGAGGGCATGGCGAGACCGAGCAAGGCACCGGAGCGACGGGCCGAACTGATCGAGGTGGCCAGACGAGCCCTCCTCGAACGCGGCGTGCTGAACCTGCGGCTGAGGGACGTCGCCGAGGGCGCGGGCCTGTCGCCGGGTTCGGTCCTGTACTACTTCCCCACCCTCGCCGACCTCCTCCAGGAGGTGCAGCGCGAGGCGGTGGCACGGTTCTGCTCGGCGAGGGAACAGGCCGCGAACGCGACGACGAAGCCGTCCGACCGGCTGCTGGCGATGATCCGCAGCGGCCTGCCGACCGGCCCCGACGACGAACTCTGCGTGCTGCTCTACGAACTCGGCACGATCGCCCGCCGCGATCCCGCGTACGCCGCCCGGCACATCACGCTCTACGAGCAGCAGGTCCGGATCTACACCGGCATCCTCGAAGCCGGCGCGGCCACCGGCGAGTTCACCCTGACCGCGGAGCCGGTGTCGATCGCGCGGAACCTCGTCGCGCTGGAAGACGGCTACGGCCTGCACCTCACCCAGGCCGTGCCGACGATGGAAACCGCCACCGCCGAAGCGATGCTGCTCTCCTACGCCCGCACCGCGACCTCGAACCCCTTGGCGCCTGTCGGCGGAGCCGAAGATGCACCCGAGAAGGGACGGAACGCGTGAACCCGCCCCGGCCGAAGGCCCCGCTATCGCGGTGGCAGGGCGCCCTCAGCACTCTGGCGACCTGGATGACCATGCAGAGCCCTGCCGACGTCGATCGCGGACGCGGGTTCACCTACGAACACTTGGAGGACCGTCCATGACCCGCGCCCGCGACCTGGGTGTCCCGCTGCCCGGCCGGACCGGCGAGCACAACGCGCTCACCGACGTCCCCGGCGTCGAGATCGGTTTCACGACCCTCGTCGAAGGCGAGTCGGTGCGCACCGGCGTCACGGCCGTCCTGCCTCGCGGACGCGAGGACTTCGCCGTGCCGTGCGCGGCCGGGACGTACGCCCTCAACGGCAACGGCGAGATGACCGGCACCGCGTGGCTGGCCGAGACCGGGTCGCTGACGCTGCCGGTGCTGATCACCTCGACGCACGCCGTCGGCGCGTGCCACCGCGGCACGATCGACTGGGTCGTACGCGAACGGCCCGACGTGGCCGCCGAATGGCTGCTGCCGGTGGTCGCCGAGACCTGGGACGGCTACCTGAACGACAGCACCGCGCCGACCATCCACAGTGGACACGCCATCGCCGCGATCGATGCCGCGCGAACGGGTCCGGTCAGCGAAGGCTCTGTCGGCGGCGGAACCGGGATGACCTGTTACGGCTTCAAGGGCGGCACCGGAACGGCCTCTCGCCTGGTGTCCTATGGGGACGACGAGTACACCGTGGGAGCGTTGGTACAGGCCAACTTCGGCTCACGTCGCGAACTCACCGTCGCGGGCGAGCACGTCGGAGCCGAGCTCGGCGCCGACAACCCGATGGAGGAGGCCTGGGCGGCGCCGTCGGGGGCCGGGTCGGTGATCGTGATCGTCGGCACCGACGCTCCCCTGCTGCCCGGCCAGTGCACGTCGCTCGCCCGCCGGGTCCCGCTCGGTCTCGCCCGCACGGGAACCGCGGGTTCACACTTCTCCGGTGACCTCTTCCTGGCGTTCAGCACGGCGAATCCGGGGGCGCTCACCAGCCGGTTCCCGCGGACGGAGGAGGCCGAGTACGAAAGCATGCGCTTCATCCCGTGGGGCAGGCTCGATCCCTTCTTCGAGGCCGTCGTGCAGGCGACCGAGGAGGCGGTGCTCAACGCGCTGTTCGCGAACGAGGAGATGACCGGTCACCTCGGGCGCCGGGTTCCCGCGCTGCCGACCGGACGCTGGCGTTGATGCCGCATGCCGTCCGGTCACCGTGGTCGTGAGTGGCGTTTCGGGTTAGAACCCGAAACGCCACTCACGACCACCTGTACCGACGACGAACCTCCAGCTCAGCGCGCTAGGTCCTGATTAAGACCTTCCCCGACGGCGGACGGTCGCCGGAGCTCGCGCGGATTCGCGCGAGCTCCAGCCGGACCCGCGAGGCGCAGATCTCGTCGGACAGCGAGTCGAGCAGTTCGAGCGCGCGGCGCAGGCACGACATCGCGCTCCGCCGATCGTCGCGTCGCAGGTGCAGTTGTCCCCGTCTGCGCAGGACGAGCGCCGTGCGATGCGGGTCGTTCAGCTCGGCGCAAAGCCGCCCGGCCTCGTCCAGTTCCGCTTCGGCCTCGTCGAGCAGACCGAGTTCGGTGCTCGCGACGGCGGACGAGGTGTGGGCGTGCGCCATGCCGAGCACGTCACCGATCTCGCGGAAGATGGCCAGCGCCCGGCTCGCCGTCGCGCGCGAGGTTTCGGGCCGCCCGGCCACCCGCGCGAGCACGCACAACCCGGTCAGTGCCCTGGCCCGGCCCGCGCGGTCGCCGATCCGGTCGCTGATGCGGCACGACTCGGTAAGCGCCTCGCACGCCGTCCGGAAGTCGTCCCGGTACAGATAGATCTGGCCGATTCCCCGCAGCAAGGCGGCCTCCCCGCGCGCACATCCCGACTCCCGCGCCGCGGCGAGCGCGCACCGGTGGCACCGCGACCATTCCGCGTACAGTCCACTGTGGTCGAAGTACGACGCGGCCACGACGGCGAGTTCCCAGGCGAGCTCGCCGAGCCCGGCGCCGGCCGCGTGCGAGACGGCGGCCTCCAGCGCGGGAACCTCGTCCCGGAACCACGAAAGCGGTTCGGCCACCAGCCCTTCGTCGAGCGAGGTCCGCGCCGCGGTTCCGGGCTCCGGCCGCAACACGCTGCGGGACAACCGGTCCGCGGCCTTCTCGGCGAGCCAGAGCCAGCCGCCGAGCACTCGCTCGGTCGCGTCCGCGCGGTCCTGTTCCGGTTCGACGGCGACCTCCTCGACCGCGAACGCGCGCAAGAGATCGTGCACCCGGTAGCGGGGAGCGCCGGTGGCCCGCGGGGCGGGCTGGACCATGTTCCGATGCCGCAGGTCTTCCAGCGCGCGAGACGTCGCTCCGGGCTCCCCGTCGTCGGCGAGCGCCGCCGCCCAGGCGGGGAAATCGGCCGGAGGCAGCAAACCCAGCCTGCGGAACAGCCGCTGACGATCCGGCGCCAGTTGCCGGTACCCGAGGGACAGACTGCCTCGGACCGCGAGATCCCCCGCACACAGCCAATCCAGCCGTCGCCGTTCGACGGAGAGCTCGTCCGCGACGTCGGCGAGCCGCCAGCCTGTGCGATCGCCGATCCGGCTGCCGACGATCCGCAGCGCCAGTGGGAGCCCGCCACAGTGTTCGAGAACCTGTTGAGCGGCAACAGGATCCTCGTCTGTCTCGGTGAGTTTCGCGAGAAGCGCCTCCGCGTCGGCCAGTGGCAGGACGTCGACCGGGACCTGCCTGCCGAGTTCGAGTCCGGCCAGGACGAACCGGCTCGTGACGATCACCGCGCAGCCGCCACCGGCGGGCAGCAACGGCCGCAGCTGGGCCTCACCGGCGGCGTCGTCGAGGACGAGCAGCACGCGGCGCCCGTGGACCAGGCTGCGGAAGAGGCAGGCGCAGTCGTCGACGTCGGCGGGGATCCCGTCGGTCGGAACGCCGAACGCGCGCAGGAACCCGGCGAGCACGGCTTCCGGGGATCTCGGCTCGTTCGTGGTCCCACGCAGCGCCGCGAACAGCCTGCCGTCGGGATAGTCGTCCGCGACCTGGTGCGCGAGCCTGATCGCGAGCGAGGATTTCCCGATCCCGCCGGCGCCGGTCAGCAGCACCACGGGTGGTGTGTCGCGGCCGTCCCGGCGCAGCTCCGCCAGCAGATCCGCGATCAGCGCGTCCCTCCCGACGAAATCCGGGATGCCCGGCGGCAGCTGGCTCGGCACGGCCGGTTCCTGATACGCGGGATATTCCCGAGTCGTCATGCCCTGGCCATCGCGCAGGATCTCGCAGTGCAGGGAGCGGATCGACGGCGACGGCTCGACCCCGAGTTCGTCCACCAGCCTGCGGCGCCATCCGGCGTAGACGTCGAGCGCCTCGGCCACGCGGCCGGCGCGCGCGAGCGCGGTCATCAACAGCCCACATACCCGTTCCCGGAACGGCGCGGCCGTCAGCAGGTCACGGAGTTCGGGCACCAGCCGATCGTGCTCGCCGAGCCCGAGTTCGGCCTCGACCTTGTCCTCCAGCAGCGAAAGCCGTTCCTCCTCCCAGCGCGCGACGACCTCCGCCGCGGCCGGGATCCCGGCCAGCACCGGTCCCCGCCACAGTTCGAGCGCGTCCCGGAAGTACTGGGCCGCCTCGCGATGGCAGTCACGGGCCAGCAGTTCGCGCCCCCGCGCGGCGAGGCAGGTGAACCGGCCGGTGTCGGTGTCCTCCGGCCGCGCGTCGAGCTGATAGGCCGCTCCCCTGGTCAGGATCGGCTGATCGCCCCGTGGCGAGCGCAAGGCGCGGCGCAGACCCGAGATCAGCCCCTGGATCTGGACTTTCGCCGAGGCGGGCGGCGTTTCGCCCCACAGCTCGTCGATGATCCGGCCCGACGGCACCGGGCGGCCCGCCTCGATCAGCAGGAGCGCGAACACCCGGCGCGCCTGTGGCGGGCCGAGTGGCAGGTCCGTGCCCTGCCACTCGGCCGCGGGTTCACCGAACAGGCGATAGAAATAGAGGTTCTTTTCCTTCACCGATTTCTCCCCCAGTAAATCGAGACACCCCAGTCGAGAGTCTCAGAAATATCCGGGGTCGGCGTCCGGCATTCGAAGGAACACTTCGCTCAGCAGGCGCTGGCCGACGTGTAAATTCTCAACGAAGTCGCCTGGTCGTTGTCGGCGTTCCCGACGTACGACGACTGCGAGTTCGCCTGCATGCAGCGGCTGGTCCCACTGCCGATGTTGTAGTACCAGCGGGCGTCGACTCCGCGTCGGTTGTGCCAGGACGACATCTGGTCGTTGAATCCGTAATCGACGAGGTTTTTCAGTCCCGGGTCCCGGAACTGCAGCCGCCGTCCGCCGAAGTCGCGGTGCTCGTACAGGCACACGTAGTTCGCCTGGCAGTTGCTGGCCGCACTGGACGACAACGACAGCGTGGTCTCCCCGCCGTTCCAGACGATCTGGCCGCCGTCGACCTTCCACCCGGGAGCGAGCTTCGCCGCGTCGATGCCGGCGGCCTTCAGCGTGGCCGCCTCGTCCGTCGCGGCCGAAGCGGGCGTCGCCACGAGTGCCGTCGCGATCGCGGCGGCCCCCAAAGCGGCGGAAACGAACCGAAGAGTGCGCATTTGTCCTCCTTGATCCCGGCGTGCCCTCCGCACGCCGGAATCAAGGTCCCGCGCCCCGCTTCCCGATGCCTAAGCAGTCGAAAAGGGAACGCGGTTCCTTCGCTTAGCTCCGCTGGTCGCCGATCAGAGCCAGTCCGCCTCGATGCCGCGGGCGCGCAACGACTCCAGCGCCTCGTCGTTGCCCGTGTACAGCAAGGTCATCGACTTCAGGTTGGGGAAGTGCGCGACGTCGGCGAACTCGTCGACGTCGAAAAGGGAGTCCTCGCCGTCCCAGTTCGGCGCGATCTCGAGGTAGATCTCGTTGCCGCCGTCCATCTCGATCTCGGTGATCTTCTCCGCGAGCTCGGCGGGGACTTCGAGCTCGGCGAAGTAGGCCAACGCCTCGGGGACCGCTTCGACGCTCCCCGCGTCGTAGGTGAAGCCCTTCTCGGCGGCGTACTCCCGCAAGTCGAACTTCGGGAGGAGTTCCTGGTTGTACATCAGTTCCTGGACCACGGCGAGCTTGAAGTTGCGGTCGGCGAACTGGATCGTCTGGCTCATGTCCGGACCTTATAGGCCGCCATGTCCGCTTGGGTCCGGATCCGGGAAGTCGTCCGATGGCAGGATGGTGGCCTGATGACAGCACTGACACTCGAAGACGCCCGGAAGGGCCTCGCCTCGCAACCGTTCAGCGTCCTGCTCGGCGCCAGGGTGACCTCGTTCGGAGACGGCGCGGCGGTCCTGGAGCTCGACATCCGCGAAGACCTGTTGCAACAGAACGGCTATCTCCACGGCGGCGTGCTCGCCTATGCCGCGGACAACGCGATCACCTTCGCGGCCGGGACCGCACTGGGACCGGACGTCCTCACCGGCGGCTTCAGCATCAACTACCTGCGGCCCGCACAAGGAATCCGGCTCGTGGCGGAGGCCCGGGTCCTGCACAGCGGCCGTCGTCAGGCGACTTGCCGCTGCGATCTGTACGTGATCGGTCAGGACGGGACCACGACACTCAGTGCCGCGGCGCAGGGAAGTGTGCTGACCAGGAACGGCCCTGCCCGCTGACGGGGACGGCCCGGCGCTCGTCGAAGAGCACCGGGCCATCGGCCTACCAGCCGCGTTCGGAAAGACGGTGCGGCTCGGGCACGTCGTCGACGTTGATCCCTACCATTGCTTCTCCGAGGCCACGCGAAACCTTCGCGATGACGTCCGGGTCGTCGTAGAACGTGGTGGCCTTGACGATCGCCTCGGCACGCTGGGCCGGGTTGCCGGACTTGAAGATGCCGGAGCCGACGAACACGCCTTCGGCACCGAGCTGCATCATCATCGCGGCGTCGGCCGGGGTCGCGATGCCACCCGCGGTGAACAGCACGACGGGGAGCTTGCCCTTCGCCGCGACCTCCTTGACGAGCTCGTACGGCGCCTGGAGTTCCTTCGCCGCAACGTAAAGCTCGTCCTCGGGCAGCGAGGACAGGCGGCGCAGCTCGGCGCGGATCTTACGCATGTGCGTGGTCGCGTTCGAGACGTCGCCGGTGCCGGCCTCGCCCTTGGAGCGGATCATCGCCGCGCCCTCGTTGATGCGGCGCAGCGCCTCGCCGAGGTTCGTGGCACCACAGACGAAGGGCACGGTGAAGGCCCACTTGTCGATGTGGTTCTCGTAGTCGGCCGGGGTCAGCACCTCGGACTCGTCGATGTAGTCGACGCCGAGCGACTGGAGCAGCTGAGCCTCGACGAAGTGGCCGATGCGGGCCTTCGCCATGACGGGGATCGAGACGGCCTCGATGATGCCGTCGATCAGGTCCGGGTCGCTCATCCGGGCGACGCCGCCCTGCGCGCGGATGTCCGCCGGGACCCGCTCGAGCGCCATCACCGCGACGGCACCGGCGTCCTCGGCGATCTTCGCCTGCTCGGCGGTGACCACGTCCATGATCACACCGCCCTTGAGCATCTCCGCCATCCCGCGCTTGACCCGGGCGGTGCCGGTGAGCGAGGTGGTGGCCGTGTTCGTGGAGTCGTCAGACACTGCTGGACCTTTCGGAAAGCGCACGAGTGAGGGTGACGCCTCCGAGGGTAAGCCGCTTTTGGACCTCTGAAGCAGGCCAGTTCGCGGCGATTTCAGCAGTCCACTGGGTGATCTGGCCCGCACCCCTCCCCCGCGTCAGCGGGCCAGGCCCTGTTCGAACGAGAACAGGCCGTCCGGGTCGTACTTCCGCGCGACCCGGCGCAGCCGCGGCAGGCTGTCGCCGTAGTACGCCTTCGCCCACTCCGGCATCTCCGGGTCGATGTAGTTGACGTACCCGGCCTGCCCGTATTCGCGGCCGAGTTCGTCCCGGACCCCGCCGATCACCTGGCGCGCGTACGCTTCTCCGCCTTCCAGGCCGCGGATGATCTGGACGCTGCCCAGTGCGGACCGGTGCGGGAAGCACGATTCGCTCGACGGCACCCGCGCGATCGCGCCGCCGTACGCGTCCACGATCGAGTACAGATGCGGATCGCTCGCCAGCAACGCCGCCAGCGCGTCCGGGTCAGGCACCGGATGGGTCAGCATCCGCGAAGTGGCCACGTACTCCCCGCGCTGCGCGACCGCGGCGGGGAACGCGGATTCCTGCGCGAAGGTCCGCATCGTGGCCAGGTGGCCTTGTTCGGTCACTTCGCGTTCGAGCGGCTGGACGCCGACACGGCGGACCAGATCGTCCAGCAACGGGTTCACCTGCGCGGCGGAGCCCACGAAACAACCACCGCAGTTCGCGGCCGCGGCGCCGAGGCCCATTCCCGCCCACAACTCGTCCGGCATCGCTGGCTGCCACTCCTGCCAGGCCGCCACAAGAGCGGCCAGCGCGGCGGGCGGGAAGACCAGATTGAAGTTCGCCAGCGTCCTGGCCGCCGCCGTGCGGAAGGTGAAGGACGTGACGATGCCGAAGTTGCCGCCGCCACCGCCACGCAACGCCCACAGGAGGTCCGGCGCCGTCTCCTCCGACACCAGGCACGCCTTCCCGTCCGCGCCGACGAACCGCACGGATTCGACGTTGTCGCAGGTCAGACCGTACTTTCGGGCCAGAACGCCGATCCCGCCGCCGAGGGTCAGCCCGGCGATGCCGACCTGAGGGCAGCTGCCGGCGGGCAGCGCGCGGCCCGCCGCCGCCAGGGCCTCGTACACCGGGCCGAGTTGCGCGCCCGCCCCGATCTCCGCCCGGCCACCGGGCAGGATCCGCACCGCGTTCAGCCGGGACAGGTCGACGACCAGCCCTCTGTCCACTATGGAATAACCGGCGTAACTATGGCCACCCGACCGGGCCGCGAGCGGAATCCGCTTCCTGGCCGCGAAATCGACACAGTGACGGACGTCGTCCTCGTTCGCGCAGACCGCGACGCCGTCCGGCATCTGATGGTCGTAGAGGCTGAAGAACCCGAGCCTCTTTTCGTCGTAGCCGGGGTCGCCGGGCCGGAACAGCTCACCCGTCAGCCGGGCACGCAACCGTTCCCACGGACCTCCGCCCCCGGGGATCGCGGCGGGCACCGCCGCCATCATCGGGACCGCTCCCGCCAGCCGTAACACCGTGCGCCTGTCGAGCTCCATCGCTCATCCCCCACCGTCGGATCAGCCTCCGGGTGTCCGCCATCGAGCATAACGGCGCGTCGACATTCGGGGGGTCCCTCGCCGGTCGCCTTGCCGCGACGCCCGTCGCGGGTGTGTGATCGAGGACACACCTGTACGCGGCATCGTGTGGTGAGGAGATCGGCATGGCCGACAAACAGAGCAAGAACGGAGACTCCGGGGCCGCCGTCGCTGTGGACGACCCGGCGAAGGTCCGCAACGTCGTCCTGGTCGGCCCCTCCGGATCGGGCAAGACGACACTCGCCGAAGCGCTGCTCGCCGCGTCCGGCACGGTGACGCGGGCAGGTTCGGTGGTGGAAGGGACCACGGTGTGCGACCACGATCCCGCCGCGGTCCGGCAGCAACGATCGGTCGGCCTCTCGGTCGCGCCGGTGATGCACCAAGGGCACAAGATCAACCTCATCGACACCCCCGGGTACGCCGATTTCGTCGGCGAGCTGCGGGCCGGACTCCGCGCCGCCGACGCGGCGTTGTTCGTGGTCTGCGCGGCGGAAGGCGTCGACGCGGCCACGGTCGCGGTCTGGGAGGAGTGCGCCGCCGTCGGGATGCCGAGGGCGGTGGTCGTCTCCCGGCTGGACCATCACCGCGCCGACCCCGAAGGCGAGATCGCAGCCTGTCAGGAGGCCTTCGGCGCCGGCGTCCTGCCGCTGTACCTGCCCGCGCGCGACGGGCTCGTCGGGCTCATCACGCGCCGCTATTTCGACTACTCGCAAGGCTTCCCGCCCGAGGTCGGCGAGCCGGACGCGGCCGAGCTCACCCGGATGACCGAGGCCCGCAACGAGCTGATCGAAGGGGTCATCGCCGAAAGCGAGGACGAGTCCCTGATGGACCGGTACCTCTCCGGCGAGGAGATCGCCGAGGACACGCTGATCGCCGACCTCGAAACCGCCGTCGCCCGCGGCTCCTTCCATCCGGTGATCCCGGTGTGCGCGGCGACCGGGGTCGGGCTGGCCGAAGTCCTCGACGGGATCGTGCGCGCCTTCCCGTCACCACTCGAGCACGTCCCGCCGGAGGTCACCTCGCCCACCGGGGAGCCGCACGCCGGGCTCCGCGCCGATCCGGACGGCCCGCTGGCGGCCGAGGTGGTCCGGACAGCTGTCGACTCCTACGTCGGCAGGGTCTCGCTGGTGCGGGTGTTCTCCGGGACGCTTCGCCCCGAACGGCCGGTGCACGTCTCGGGCCACGGCCTCGCCGAACGCGGCCACGAGGATCACGACACCGACGAGCGGGTCGCGCATCTGTACTCCCCGCTCGGATCGAACCTGCGCGAAGTCCCGTACTGCGTCGCGGGCGACCTCTGCGCGCTCACCAAGGTCGGCTCGGCGGAAACCGGCGACACCGTTTCGTCGCCGGAAGACCCGTTGATCATGAAACCGTGGGCGATGCCGGAGCCACTGCTGCCGGTCGCCGTCGTCGCGAAGACGCGCAGCGACGAAGACACGCTGGCGCGCAACCTCTCCCGGCTGGTCGCGGGCGACCCCACGCTCCGGCTGGACCGCAACGCCGAGACCAACCAGCTCGTGCTGTGGTGCATGGGCGAGGCCCACGCCGACGTCGTGCTGTCGCGGCTGCGCGCGGGAGGCGCCGACGTGGGTACCGAACCCGTCCGCATCAGCCTGCGTTCGACCTTCGCCGGGCCCGCTCGCGGGCATGGCAGGCACGTCAAGCAATCCGGTGGGCACGGCCAGTTCGCCGTCTGCGACATCGAGGTCCAGCCCCTGCCGAGGGGGTCGGGCTTCGAGTTCGTGGACAAGGTCGTCGGCGGCTCGGTGCCGCACCAGTTCATCCCGAGTGTCGAAAAGGGTGTCCGGGCGCAAGCCCAGCGGGGGCTCGTCGACGGTCATCCGCTGATCGACATCCGGGTGACCCTCGTCGACGGGAAGGCGCACAGCGTCGACTCGTCGGACGCCGCCTTCCAGACGGCGGGAGCGCTGGCGCTGAAGGAGGCCGCCGCGGCGGGCAAGATCGCGCTGCTCGAACCGCTCGAAGAGGTGGCGGTGCGGCTTCCGGACGAGCATCTGGGCACCGTGCTGGGTGATCTCTCATCCCGGCGGGGCCGCGTCCTCGGCACCGAATCGGGTGAAGGCGGCCGGACGATCATCCGCGCCGAGGTGCCCGCCGTGGAGCTGCTGCGCTACGCGATCGACCTACGCTCCCTGACCTCGGGGACGGCGACGTTCACCCGCAGGCACGCCCGGTTCGAGCCGATGCCGGAAGGAGCGGTGGCCTACTGAAACTCGAAGCCGCCCGGCCGCCCGTTCCGGTCGGCCAGCAGACCGGCCAGGGTGGCGACGGCGATCTCGGGCGGCGTGCGTGAGCCGATGTTCAGCCCGACCGGGCGATGGACGCGCGCGATCTCGCGGTCCGGGACGTCCAGTGCCTTGAGCGCCGCGACGTGCGGGCCGGCGTGGCGCGGATTGCCGAGCACCCCGACCCACCGCGTCGGGCGGTCCAGCACGGCCTTGAGCACTTCCCCCAGCTCGGGCCGGTCGTGATCGGTGACGACGACGTCGGCGTCCGCGCCGAGGTCCGGCAGTGTCGTGACGGCCTCCAGACCGGTCTCGACGTCCGTCGCGCGTGCGCCGTCCGGCTCGAACAGCACGGCCTTGTAGCCGAGGTCCTTGCCGTAGCGCAGGAGGAACGACGCGACCGGCGTCGCGAACACCGCCACCAGCAGCCGATCGCTCATCGTCCGTCCTCCTTAGTACCGGTTGGTGAACCCGCGTCCGCAATCGACGTCGGCAGGGCGCCACCTGGCCTTCCGCGTCACGGTAGTGAACAGGGCGCCCTGCCACCGCGATAGCGGGGCCTTCGGCCGGGGCGGGTTCACACGTTCGGTCACCTCTTGATCCATCTTCAGCTCCGCCAACAGGCCTTAAAGTTCGGGCTCGGCGATCTCGAAGTATTCCGGAAGCCGGGCGGTCCCGGCGAGACCGAAGTACCGGACCTTCCGGCGCCGCCTCAGATGCAGGGTGTCCCGGACGGCGTCGTTGTGCACGCGCCGCGCGATGACGACGCGGTGTTCGGCGTCGGTCAGCTCTTCGGCCAGCGACGGCGGCAAGGCCGCGCGATCGACGCGCGCCAGCCGCAGTGTCAGCTCGCTTTCCTCGGCTTCGCGATCCGGCCTCGGTGCCCGCTCGGCCCGCTCGCCCAGCGTGCGCAGTTCCTCGTCACCCAGGATCGCGGCGGCCGCCCTGGCGACGACGGCGCGCCGCGCGAGGGCGGCGTCGAGCGCCGCCCAGCCCGCGTCCGTGCGGACGTGCAGCCGGTCGAGCCGGTTCGCCGTCGCGAGCAGGAACAACCCGCCCAGTACCACGATCGCGGCCACCAGGCCGCCGATCCACACCCAGGTCGTCACCGGCTGAACTCGCGTTCACCCGCGCCTACCCGCCGGGGGTCGGCGGCGATCGCC
The DNA here is from genome assembly GCF_000400635.2 of Amycolatopsis keratiniphila. Lineage (NCBI taxonomy): Bacteria > Bacillati > Actinomycetota > Actinomycetes > Pseudonocardiales > Pseudonocardiaceae > Amycolatopsis > Amycolatopsis keratiniphila. The sequence goes on from NC_021252.1 coordinate 4,862,097, forward strand.
GTCTCGTACACCCGCAGGACCTGCGTGGTGACCACGGACCAGTCGAACATCGCGACCCGCTCCCCTGCGGCCGCCGCCAGCGAGGCCCGGCGAGCCGGGTCTCCGAGCAAATCACGCAACCCGTCTGCCAGCGCTGACGCGTCGCCGGTCTCGGTCAGCATCCCGGCCTTGCCGTCGTCGAGGACGCGGCGGAACGAGTCCAGGCCACTCGCCAGCACGGGCGTGCCCGCCGCCATCGCCTCGGTGAGGATCATCCCGAAGCTCTCGCCGCCCGTGTTCGGCGCGCAGTAGACGTCGACGCTGCGCAGCGCCCGCGCCTTCGTCTCGTCGTCGACCTGGCCGAGCAGATCGATATGCGGAGCCAGTTCCGGCCCGGCCTCGCGCCGGAGCTGATCGGCGTCGCCGCGGCCGACGACCAGCAGCCGCAGCTCCTCGAACTCCGGCAGCAACATCCGCAACGCCTCCAGCAGCACCCCCATCCCCTTGCGGGGCTCGGTGTACCGCCCGACGAAGCCGACCGTGCCGCCCGCTCGCGGGTAGCCGTCCAGCGGGAGCGCGCGGGAGAAGAAGTCGACGTCGACGCCGTTGGGCACCTCGACCGCGTCACCCCCGGCGTGCTCGACCTGGACCCGGCGGGCCAGCGCCGAAACCGCGATCCGCGCGGTGATCTTCTCCAGCAGCGGCCGCAGCACCGGCTGGAACGCCGCCAGCGTGCGCGAACGCGTCGTCGCCGTGTGGAAGGTGGCCACGATCGGGCCGTCCGCGACCTTCAGCGCCAGCAAGGAAAGGCTCGGCGCGGCGGGCTCGTGCAGGTGCAGGACGTCGAAGTCGCCGTCGCGGATCCATCGCCGCACCCGGGCGTAGGACACCGGGCCGAACTGCAGGCGCGCTACCGAACCGTTGTACGGGATGCCGAGCGCCTTGCCCGCGGGGACCACGAAATCCGGGACGTCGGAGTCCTCGTCGGCCGGCGCGAGCACCGAGACCCGGTGCCCGCGTGCCAGCAGTGCCTTCGCGAGATCGATGACGTGCCCCTGCACACCGCCCGGCACGTCGAACGAGTACGGGCACACGATCCCGATCTTCATGACCCGCGACTGAGCCATCCGCTCAGCTCGCTTCGCCGAGTTCGGCCTGTTCCCCGGCATCGAAGTCGGAGAGCCAGAACTTCTGCATCATGTGCCAGTCGGCCGGATGCGCGGCGATGTCCCCGGCGAAGATGTCCGCCAGCGCCTGGGTGGCCGCCGGGACCTCGGACCGGTTCGTGACCCGGATCCGCGGGTGCAGGCGGATCTGCCAGCCGTCCTCGGTGAACCAGCATCCGGCCGGGATCAGCGCGGCGCCGGTGGTGGCGGCCAGCCGCGCGGGCCCGCCCGGCATGCGGGTCTGCTCGCCGAAGAACTTGACCGGCACCCCGGAGTTCGTCAGGTCCCTGTCCCCGACCAGGCAGATCGCCTTGTTCTCCCGCAGCCGCTTGAGCAGCACGCGCATCGCGGAGCTGTCGCCGGTCAGCGGGACGATCTCGAAACCGAGGGACTCCCGATAGGACACGAAGCGCTGGTACAACGATTCGGGCTTCAGCCGCTCCGCGACCGTGGTGAAGCCGCCGAGGTAGTCCGCGAGCCAGACGCCGGCGGCGTCCCAGTTCCCGCTGTGCGGCAGCGCCATCACCGCGCCGTTGCCCTCGGCGAGGGCGGCGTCGAGGTTCTCCACGCCGGTGATCGACTGGGCGACCTTGCGGCTGACCTCCTTGTGGTCCATCGAGGGCAGCCGGAACATCTCGTGCCAGTAGCGGGCGTACGACCGCATCGCGCGGCGGGTCAGTTCGTCGAGTTCGACGCCGTCGGCCTGCGGCACGACCCTGGCGAGGTTGCGCCGGAGCTGGCGCACTCCGCCACCGTCCCGCCGGACGGCCAGGTCGGCGCCCAGCCCGAAGGTCACCGAGCCCATCGACTCCGGCAGCCAGCGCGCGAGCCGCCAGCCCGTCGCGTAGCCGAAGTCACTGAGCCGCTGGGAGAACCCGCTCATGCCCCGCCCTCCGCGGCGGGTGGACCCGCCGCCTTGGCGGCCCTCGCCGCCTTGGCCACCGCGGCCGTCCGCTGCAGCAGGGTGATCACCGAAAGCACCGCGAGGAGCCAGAGCGTGATGTCCACGGTGTACGGAACGCCCAGACCGTGCAGTCCGGTTCCCACCAGGGCGATGATCAGGCGTTCCGCGCGTTCGACGAGGCCGCCGTCCGCCTCCAGCCCGGAGGCCTCGGCGCGGGCCTTGACGTACGAGATGACCTGCGCGAGCACCAGGCAGATCAGCGCGGCGGCCGCGGCCGGGCGGTTGTCGTCGTGGACGAAGCACCACCAGGCGATCGCGGCGAACAACGCGCCGTCGACCAGTCTGTCGCAGGTCGCGTCGAGGACGGCACCGAAGGCCGTGCCGTACCCGCGGGCGCGGGCCATCGCGCCGTCGAGGAGGTCCAGCATCGCGAAGCCCCAGACGGTGAAGGTGCCCCACAGCAGCATGTCGTTGGGAAAGAACCCGAGCGCGCACAGCACCGCCCCGGCCGTGCCGATGACGGTCATCGCGTTGGGGGTCAGACCGGCACGCACGAGCACCTTCCCCATCGGGTCGGTGACGCGGGAAACGGAGGCGCGCGCGAAAATGTTGAGCATCGGTTCTTCAGGTGCACCTAAAGCAGCAGGGTCGGGTGGCCGCCCGAAGCCTATCCACCCGCACCGACACTCGTTGTCGCGCCCGCCCCTGGACCGCCTCCAGGTCAGTCCGCTTTGGCCAGTTCGGCCGAGTCGGCGAGGTCCGCGAGACTCTCTTCCCGCAGCGCCAATTCCGCCTCGGCCGCGGCACATTTCGGCGACAGCCGCGCCAGCAGGGCGGCGCTGATCTCGCCGAGCGCCTTCACCTGTTCGGGGGTCAGCGGGTCGAAGAGGCTCTCGCGGACCGCCTCGACGTGCCCGGGCGCGGCCTCCTCCAGCGCGGCGAAACCTTCGGCGGTGAGCACCGCCCACGAGCCGCGTTTGTCGGTGGGACAGGACTCACGGCGCACCCAGCCGTTCGCCTCGAGGCGCGCGACCGCGTGCGAGAGCCTGCTGCGCGACGCCTTGCGCGCGTCGGCGAGCTCGCTCATCCGCAGCCGCCGCTCCGGCGCCTCGGAAAGGGCGACGAGCACTTCGTAGTAGGTGTGGGGCATGCCCGCCTCGTGCTGAAGCTGGCCCTCCAGATGCGCTTGCAGCATCCGCGTGGCCGCGGAGAAGTCGCGCCAGACTTTTTGCTCCTCGTCGGAGAGCCATCGGGGTTCGGACATGACGCCCATTCTACCCCTGGTTGAGCGCTCAACCAAATTGCGCTACAGTCATGGTTGAGCGCTCAACCAGCTCAGGGTTCACCACAGACTTTGGAGATCGAGTTCATGACCACCACCGAAATCCCGGGCTACGTCGCAGGCAAGTGGACGATCGACACCGCCCACTCCGACATCGCCTACACCGTGAAGCACCTCGGCCTGGCGAAGTCCCGGGGCAACTTCACCGCCTTCACCGGTGAGGTCGTCACCGCCGACAACATCCTCGACTCGTCGGTCACCGTCGAGATCGACGCCTCTTCGGTCGCCAGCGGTGTCGACGGGCGTGACACGCACCTCAAGTCCGAGGACTTCTTCCACGTCGACGAGCACCCGGTCATCACCTTCCGGTCGACCGGCATCCGCGAGGACGGCGGCGACTACGTCATCGACGGCGAGCTGACCTGGCGCGGCAAGACCGTCCCGGTCTCGCTCGAGGCGGAGTTCAACGGCATCGGCACCAACCCGGCCAACGACAACGCCACCACCCTCGGCGTCTCGGCCACGGCCACGGTGAACCGCCGCGACTTCGGCATCGGCCCGGAGGGCAACGCCTTCCTGTCCGAGAAGGTCAAGATCGACATCGAGCTGCAGGCCGCGCTGAACGCCTGAGGCTCGCCTCACCAAGTGTCATGAAAGGGTCGTTCAGGACGTTTTTCGTCCTGAACGACCCTTTCATGACATCAGCCACTGCCCGCGCCCGCAGGCGACCACCGGCGCGTGCAAGGAAAGGACCGTTCATTGCACCCGGGCGCCCCGAGAACGGCCGGACCTACCAGGCGTCCGCCAGCAACTGCCGCGTCTCCCCCAGCAACTGCGGCAACACCTTCGTGTGCCCGATCACGGGCATGAAGTTCGCGTCGCCGCCCCACCTCGGCACGACGTGCTGATGCAGATGCGCGGCGATCCCCGCGCCGGCGATCACGCCCTGGTTCATCCCGATGTTGAACCCGTGCGCCGACGAAACCTCCCGGATCACCCGCATCGCGTGCTGGGTGAACTCCGCCACCTCGACGGTCTCCTCCGGCGTCAGATCCGTGTAGTCCGCGACATGGCGGTACGGCACGGCCATCAGGTGCCCGGGGTTGTACGGGTACAGGTTCAGCACCGCGTACACCGTCTTCCCGCGCGCGAGGATCAGCGCGTCCTCGTCACGTTTCTCGGGGAGATGGCAGAACGGGCAACCCTCGTCGGGCCGTTTCGACCCCTGCACGTAGGCGAGCCGATGCGGGGTCCACAGACGCTGCAAAGCGTCCGGGACCCCCACACCGTCCTGTCCGACGGCTTCCGGGCCATCGGGGCCCGTCACCGGAGTACCGCCTCCAAGCCCGCCACGGTCGGCGAAGCGTTCTCACGGCGCTGGACCCAGCCGACGATCGCTTCGACCGCGTCGTCCACCGAGACACCGTTGATCTGGCCGCCGTCGCGGAACCGGAACGACACCGCGCCGGCCTCGACGTCCTTCGCGCCCGCCAGGAGCATGAAGGGCACCTTCTGCGTGGTGTGGGTGCGGATCTTCTTCTGCATCCGGTCGCCGCTCGCGTCGACCTCGACCCGGATCCCCTTGGCCCGCAGTGCCTTCTCGACCCCGCGCAGGTGCTCGACCTGGTCCTCGGTGATCGGGATGCCGACTACCTGGACCGGCGACAGCCACGCCGGGAACGCACCCGCGTAGTGCTCGGTCAGCACGCCGAAGAACCGCTCGATCGAGCCGAACAGCGCACGGTGGATCATCACCGGGCGCTGACGGCTGCCGTCGCCCGCGGTGTACTCGAGTTCGAACTTCTCGGGCAGCATGAAGTCCAGCTGGATGGTCGACATCTGCCAGGTGCGGCCCAGCGCGTCCTTCGCCTGCACGGAGATCTTGGGCCCGTAGAACGCGGCGCCACCCGGGTCCGGCACCAGTTCCAGCCCGGAGTCCACGGCGGCGGTGCGGAGCACCTCGGTCGCCTCGTCCCACACCTCGTCCGAACCGATGTACTTCTCGTCGTTCCGAGTGGACAGTTCGAGGTAGAAGTCGTCGAGACCGTAGTCGCGCAACAGGTTCAGCACGAAGTCCAAAAGGGACTTCAGCTCGCCGGGGACCTGCTCCAGGGTGCAGAAGATGTGCGCGTCGTCCTGCGTCATGCCGCGCACCCGGGTCAGGCCGTGGATCACGCCGGACTTCTCGTAGCGGTACACGGAACCGAACTCGAACATCCGCAGCGGCAGTTCCCGGTAGGACCGCCCGCGCGAACGGAAGATCAGGTCGTGGAACGGGCAGTTCATCGGCTTGAGGTAGTAGTCCTGGCCGGGTTTGCGGACCGAACCGTCCTCGTTGTGCTCGGCGTCGAGGTGCATCGCCGGGTACATGCCGTCGCGGTACCAGTCGAGGTGACCGGAGGTCTCGAACAGCGCGCCCTTGGTGATGTGCGGCGAGTAGACGAAGTCGTACCCGGCTTCGACGTGCCGCTGCCGCGAGTAGTTCTCCATCTCCTGCCGGATGATTCCCCCCTTGGGGTGGAACACCGGCAGCCCCGAGCCGATCTCGTCGGGGAACGAGAACAGGTCCAGCTCCACCCCGAGCTTGCGGTGGTCGCGCCGCTCGGCCTCGGCCAGCCGCTCCAGGTAGACGTCCTGCGCCTCGGCGGACTCCCACGCGGTGCCGTAGATCCGCTGCAGCTGCGGGTTCTTGTCGTCACCGCGCCAGTACGCGGCGGCGACCCGGGTGAGCTTGAACGCCGGGATGAACTTGGTGGTGGGCACGTGCGGGCCGCGGCAGAGGTCGCTCCACACGCGCTCCTTGGTGCGCGGGTCGAGGTTGTCGTAGATGGTCAGCTCGCCGCCGCCGACCTCCATCACCTCGGAGGTGTCCACATCGGACTTGATGTCGACGAGTTCGAGCTTGAACGGCTCGTCGGCCAGTTCCTTCTTGGCCTCGTCGACCGAGTCGAAGACGCGGCGGGAGAACTGCTGCGCCCCCTTCACGATCTGCTTCATGCGCTTTTCGAGCGCCTGCAGGTCTTCCGGGGTGAACGGGGTGTCGACGGCGAAGTCGTAGTAGAAGCCGTCCTTGACCGGCGGGCCGATGCCCAGCTTGGCCTGCGGGAACTGCTGCTGCACGGCCTGGGCGAGCACGTGGGCGGCCGAGTGGCGGATGACGCTGCGGCCGTCCTCGGTGTTCGCCGCGACGGCTTCGACCTCGACCTCGGCCTCCGGGGCCCAGGCGAGGTCGCGGAGGTTCCCCTCGGCGTCGCGCACGGCGACGATCGTGTCCGGCCCCTTGGTCGGCAGCCCGGCTTCGCGGACCGCGGTGCCCGCCGTAGTGCCCGCCGGTACCACCACGCGCGGGGCGGTTGCGGCTGCTACTGACGACGGCTGGGACACGATGGACTCCTCGCGGTTAAAGCGGATGGTTCCCGTGATGTTAGTCGTCAGGTGCGGCGCGGCTCACGCGCGTTACCCCTAACACCACGAAGGCCTCCTTCCCATCGGAAGAAGGCCTTCGTGTGGCGAGGAACGAGGTCAGACGGTCTCGACGACCTCGTCGAAGTCCAGCCGCGGCAGGCGGTCGAACCAGGGGTTCTCGCCCGGCTTGCCGACGTTGATCACGACGAGGGACTTCCACGGCTTGTCCGCGAAGAACTCCTTGTCGATGCCCTCGGCGTCGAAGCCCGTCATCGGGCCGGCGGCCAGCCCGGCGGCGCGGACTCCGATGATGAAGTAACCGACCTGCAGCAGCGCGTTGAGCTTGGCGGTCTCGACGCGGCCCGCCTCGTCGGCGAACAGGTCCTTGGCACCCGGGAAGTGCGGGAAGGTGCGGGGCAGGTTCTCGTGGAACTCGGTGTCGGCGGCCAGTACGACGGTCACCGGCGCGGCCTCGGTCTTCGCACGGTTGCCTTCGGACATCAGCGGGGACAGCCGCTTCTTGCCCTCTTCGGTGCGGATCACCAGCGCGCGCAGCGGCTGGTTGTTCATCGACGTCGGGGCCCACTTGACCAGCTCGTAGATCGCGCGGATCTGCTCGTCGGTCACCGGCTCGTCGCTGAAGTTGTTCGCGGTGCGGGCCTCGCGGAACAACAGGTCCTGAACGTCCTGCGGGAGGTTCAAGGCTTCGGTCGGCTCAACGCTGGTGGTCATGGGTGGATCTTCCTTCCGTACGCGTCCTTGTACCCGTCCCAACCTAGTTGAGCGCTGAACTATTTCTCGCTCAACTATCTGTGCGTGTGGGTCCGGTCACAGGAAGGCGTCAGTAGGCACCTCGTCCCTGCACCACGGCGCGGAAGGTCTTCCAGAGGATCACCAGGTCGAGGGCCAGCGACCAGTCCTCGACGTAGCGCAGGTCGAGGCGGATGCTCTCGGCCCAGCTGAGGTCGCTGCGGCCACTGACCTGCCAGAGCCCGGTCAGCCCCGGCTTGACCAGGAGACGGCGGCGCGCGTCGGGAGCGTACTTCGCGGTCTCCTCGGGCAGCGGCGGACGAGGGCCGACGAGCGACATCCGCCCGCTCACGACGTTGAGCAGCTGCGGCAGCTCGTCGAGGGAGTACCGGCGAAGCAGACCGCCGACCCGGGTCACCCGAGGATCCTTCCGCATCTTGAACAGCGGGCCCGCGCCTTCGTTGTCCGCCTGGAGATCCTGCTTGAGCTTGTCGGCGTTCGTGACCATCGTGCGGAACTTCAGCATCGTGAAGGTGTGCCCGTCGCGGCCGACGCGACGCTGCCGGTAGATGACCGGGCCGTGGTCGTCCAGCTTGATCGCGACCGCGATGGCCAGCAGCACCGGGGAAACGAGAGTGAGGAGCAGGGCGGAGCCGAACCGGTCGAGCGCCTCCTTGACCAGACGGCGGCCGCCGGTGAACATCGGCGCGGTCACCCGCAGCAGCGGCATGCCGAGCACGCCGGAGACGTTCAGCCGGGGTCCGGCGACCTCCATCAGCATCGGCGCGACCACCATCTCGGCCGAGGTTCCTTCGAGATCCCAGGCGAGCCGCTGGAGGCGCTTCGGGTTCCAGTGCTGATCGGCGGTCACGGCGACCACCCGGTAGCCGCCGCGGCGGACGTGGCTCGCGAGGTCGTCGAGCTTCCCGACGATCGGGACGCCTTCCACCTCGCCGCTCCCCCGCTCCGCGCCGGCACCGGAATACGTGCAGACGGCTTCCACCCGCCAGCCGACATGTGGATCGGCCTTGGTGCGGGCGATCAGGTCGGCGACCGTGTCGGGACTTCCGGCGGCGAGCACCGGCAGCAGGCATTCACCGAGCCGCCTGCGCCGGTGCAGCACCTGTCTCAGCGCGTATCGCTGCAGGAACATGAAGACCGAGATCATCGGGACGACGATGAAGACCCACGGCTGCACGGCGAGCGCGCCGAAGAGCAGGCCGCCCAGCGCGACGAGAACGGCGGTGGCCACGAGGCCGCGCCCCAGCGTCCGGTACTCCTCCGCCCCCTCGCCCAGCACACGCGGACTCCAGGCACGGCTGGCCGACAGCCCGAACAAGAAGGCCGCGGCGGTGCCGAGCGCGTGCATGTCGTGCGGATCGGATCGATCGATCAAGAAGGCGCTCATCACGATGAGCACGAACGCGGTGAAAACGTCACTACCGATGACCCAGGCGCGGTAGCGCGATTCCCAAGCCGCGTAAGGGGGCCGCGCCGACGTGGTGTCGACCGCGGCTGCATCGCCCGCACCCCTTTGAGGAGGAAGCGGAATCGACTGGAGGTCGATGTGCTGCGGCGTCCCGTTGACGGTGGACGACGGCCGCACCGACTCTTCCATCAGACCTCCCGGAGTGGGGATTCCCGAACGCCGGATCAACACGCTGAGTAAATGAGAGTGATCTCGAAGAGTGATCGATTCTCATGGTCTCTCAGCGGCCGATGGGGCGACACACGCCAAGGTATCGGCCACTCTCCGGCCATCGTTACAAGGATTTCCAGCCACACCCTGGGCAAGCATCCGGCAAATGAATGCCGCGTTGATAACAAGATGATGACGATGCGTAATAGACCGTATCCCCGAACAACTACTCAAAGTAGTCACCAATTATCAAGACTTCCGGCCACTTGGAGCACCGCTTCCCCGATCGGCCGAACAGCCCGGAAAACTCCACAGTGGACGGTTCACGGAAGTCGATCTCCGGCCGGTCCATTGTGGATTTCACCCACCGGGAGGACCGCGGCCCGCCCGGCGCGCTCACCGCGCGCCGACCTACCTTGTCAATCGGTCACCGGCGTGACGTTTCGTCACATCACGTCGGCGTCACGACGGCCCCGCGGCCGGAGCCGGACGAGTGAGCCGTCCGACCATGCCCCACATCACCTTCTTCATGGTCTGGACCTTTCGTCGGAGGTTTCGTGCCGAGGATCACAAAGAAGTCTCAATGATCGGATCATGCGACATTTTCGTGGCGCGACACGAGGTCTCCGGCGAATGTCCACACCGGCCGGCAGGGCGGACTTCGGGGATCTTCGAACCGGCGGCTCGCCGCGCCCTCGATCGGCCAGTGTGGATCCACCCGGACAAGCCGGGCCGCCCGCGACGGCAGAAGTACCGCCCCCACACAACCCGCGTCCGACCTGGGGATCGAATGCCTCCGGACGGCTCACCGCCGTCAGGTGGCCGAGAATGAATCAAGGCCCCGGACCGACGGTCCAGGGCCTTCATCCGGTGGGCGATACTGGGATCGAACCAGTGACCTCTTCGGTGTGAACGAAGCGCTCTCCCGCTGAGCTAATCGCCCGCTCGCGGTGTCCGGCAGACTCTACCCCACGACTTTAGGGGGCCTGCAAACGGGTGGTTCCCTCCGACCACACTCCGCTCACCAGCAAGTACGGAGCGAACAACCACGAGCTAGCCGGGGTTGTCCGGGCCGGGGGCCGCCCGCGACGCGTTTCGACATTCGTGCGACGGTGCTATCGCGTGACGACTAAACCGCGCAGTATGTACATGTGGACTGCCTGCAGGGCGCATGTAGGGCTGCGCGTCGCGCGGGTGATGATGGGGTGACGGAGTATGGACCCGGGGTCCGATGACCCCGTCCGGGTGATCTGCGGCAAAACCGCGTTCCGATCAGCCGGCCGATACGTCACATCATCGCCACTCGGTTCGACCGGGCCGGGAAGGAGACGAAGGGTAGGACGATGCGCAACGATCACGTGACGCTCCGCTCGACGGCGGTGTTCGACCTCCTGGCGCCGCGGACCCCCGCGGTTCCGGTCAAGGTTGAACTGCGATACGACACTCGCGACCCGTACGCGGTCGTGGCCGCCTTCCGCACCGGCCGCGCCGGCTGGGTCGAGTGGGTCTACGCGCGCGATCTCCTCGCCGACGGCCTCCTGGCCGACGCGGGCGACGGCGACGTACGCATCCGCCCGTCCGTCGAAGACCCCGAGTCCGTCCTCATCGAACTGAACTCGCCGTCCGGGCACGCCATGTTCGAGGCGTCCGCTCAGGAGCTGGCCGACTTCCTCGACCGGACCTACGACGTCGTGCTCCCGGGCAACGAGCACCTGTGGGTCGACGTCGACGACGCCCTGACGCACCTGATCCCCAACGATCTGGCCTGATGACGGCCTTGCGAACAGCAAGTGGCACCCCGGTTGCAGAGCCGTTTTCGGGATCGGATAGTGTTCACACACACCACGGCGACGGGGTGAGAGACAGAACCGCGAGGCTCTGAACTCCCATCCAGACCGAGGATGTGCGGATGTAGCGCAGCTGGTAGCGCATCACCTTGCCAAGGTGAGGGTCGCGGGTTCGAATCCCGTCATCCGCTCGGAAGGCCCTCTCGGGCCTGACACGGTGGAGTGGCCGAGAGGCGAGGCAACGGCCTGCAAAGCCGTGTACACGGGTTCGAATCCCGTCTCCACCTCGCGCGATTAGCTCAGCGGGAGAGCGCTTCCCTGACACGGAAGAGGTCACTGGTTCAATCCCAGTATCGCGCACCATCTGTTTTCGCAGGTCAGAAGCCCTGCTCCTCCTCGGAGGGGCGGGGCTTCAGTCGTTCAATGGCGATGAAATGGCGATGGCCCTCGGGGCCGTCTCCAACTGCCCGTCACGGAAAGTGGCGTGCAGGTGCGGGAACCACTCCCCCAGCTTCGTCCGCTCACTCGGCGTGAGCGCGACCAACGAACCGATCCACCGGGTCTCGAGCGCCTGCAGAATCTGACGGCGCATCAGCGGAGTCACGTGGTCGTAGACCCTCGCGATGCCTTTCATCTTCTGCCCGAGCCGCGCTCGCCGGGCGACTTCGGGGATGCCGTCCTCGGCGAGCCAGGTGCTGTGGCTATGCCTGCCCTCGTGGAAGGTGAAGGTCGGCAGGATCGGCTGCACCACTTCCGCCGACCGCGTGTGTTCAGCGTCACTGCCGTCCCACACCGGGCGCCAGTACCGGTTGCGGAAGTTCGACCGCCGCAACGGCGCACCCTCGGCACTGCAGAGGATGAACGGGAAGCTGTGGCTGTCGATCAGCTCTTCATAGAAGACCGCGATGCTCGGCGGCAACTCCACGCTCCGCGTGCCCGCCGGAGTCTTGGTCCTGCCCTTCTTCGCCCGACCGCCCTGTCGTCGCGGTGTCACCGGGCGAGTCGGCCGGTGACCGAGATCGGCGAGCCGCGAGGTGTCGACCCGGCGACCACCCTTGAACAATCGTCCACCGATCTCCTTCAGCGGCTCGCGGATCTGGATCGCCCGTGCTTCGCTGTCGTACTCGTGCCGCTGCTGACCGACCAACTCGCCCCACCGGGAACCGGTGTAGAAGTCGAGCAGACCGAGCACGAATCCGGCGAGTCCGAGTCCGCTCTCGTAGAGCCGCATCGACGCCCTCAGTGCTTGCACCGGAGTTGCGACGAGGTTCTCGATCTCGAACTCGCCCGAAGTGACCCGGATCCCGGCACACGGGTTCGCGGGAATCTTCCTCGCCTTGACCGCGGCACCCAGGATCGTGGAGAACAGCGAGAAGATCGACGCCACCGACGAGTCGGCGTAGTCCTCGTGCAACTCCGAGAGCCACTTCTCGATCTCGACGTAGCTGTTGAAGATCCCGGCCAGCGGCCATGACGACCACTGCGGGAGTAGATGGTTGTCCAGAAAGGACCGGTACTTCGCCGATGTCGTCGGCTCCAGCCGCGGACCGACCGCGTCCATGAACTCTTCGGCGAACACGCCGAACAACATCTCCGCTTCCCGCGGGTCCAGCCACAGGTTGCGCCGGATCAACGCCTCCTGCTCCACACCCCACGCCTCGGCCGCCTTCTCGGTGTTGAAACCCGACCTGCTTCCCCACGTCCCGTCAGGACGTTTGAACCGAGCACGCCAGCCCGGCGGATCACCGTCGGTTGGTTGTGCGTAGGCCACGACGGATACCTCTCTTTCTTTGGCGAGCGCCCCGGCCAGTTCCGGGACGTGATGGGCCGACGCTCACGCAGCACGCATGCCACCGCGGTACGGACGCACCGCGTTCTTCGTCAACTGCACGATCTCCGCGACGTCCTCCCGGCTGAACCGGTAGTGCTTGCCGAACCGGCGATGCGGAAACACCCCGGCCGCAGCACGATCCTTCAACGTCCTCGGCGACAAGCCGAGCAACGCACCGACGTCCTCCGCTGTCAGCAGCGCGTCGGGATCGCGGGGCGCATGTGCCGCCAAGGCGCGGACCGCGCTGGCGAGCTCCCGGATCGAAGCCGCCAACGCCGCACCGCCATCGACGGAATCCAGCGCGGAAGTGCTCACACGCGGACTGTCGTCCGTCACAACATTCACCTCCTCCAGTGATGCGCACAGCACGGTTCAGCAACGGATCAGCTGATCGGACGCGGTAGCGTCGGCCGATCGCCAGCTGTACCAGCTGAAACAGCTGGCGCACAAGGCAATCCTGAGCGGATCGGACGACCTACCCGATCGCGTGAACTACCGGTCCGCTCGGATCTCCCACCGCGTCCGCCGGATCCCATCGACACCGCGCGACTCGCGCGGTCGCGACACAGTGGACCAACCCGGACGCGGCCGAAGATCGGCGACCGGACGGAAACCGGCCGCGCGCAGACTCGCGCCGCTCTCACCGTCCTGCGTGTAGGTGATCAGTCGCCGAAACCCGAGTGTTCGAGCGACGCGCCACGAGACTCCGTACAGCTTGGAGTTGGCGTTCCGGGCCCCGGTCGTGCAGGTGCGCGTCACCTCGACGCTCACCCCGTCATCGAGGTGACGGGCAACAGGCCGACCGACGATCGCCACACCGACGAGCTCGGTCTCCTGGGCGACGCCCACGGCGAACTTCATCCCGCGCGGCGGCCGATGATGCCGGTGATGCGCGGCGATGAAATCGCACGCCTGGCGAAAGGTGACCGGAACGATACTCAAACCCATTGCGGCACCTCCGGTCGGCGGCGGCCGATAGAACTCGGCGGTTCATGGTGGACGGAGCGGACACCGTCTCGGCCGGGTCCGAGTCCCGCCTCACCGCAGCTGGACATGTCGCTGGTGTCCCCAGTGGACGGTCTCTCGCTCCGATACTTAGAAAAGTCACCGAGCATCAGGAGCACCCCTACGCCGCGTTCGATAGGACACGTGCCGTATCACCCAGCCTTGCCAGCCCACGGCGAGCGGGCAGTGGCGGAACTGGAAGCGCAGTCACTCGGCTCCCGGCTTCAGGATCGGCGCGAAACACGAGTGCGGTGTGGTGCGCGGGCAGTGCGATGGGGTGGCCGAGAGCGCGTTCCGCGTGAGCCACGGCGCGGCGTTCGGCAGCCGTGGCGTACGTGCGGACCCGGCGCTGACGAGCGTCAGCGATCAGCGCGACACTGCGCGCCACTGGTGCAAGCCCGACGGCGACGCCGATGGCCATGATCTTGCTGGGAACGTCGAGCAGTTCGTGCCCGGCCGGATGCCGCTCGGGTGCACAGGTGACGACGACATACCCGCCCGGGCGCACCAGGTGCCGGTACTGCGTCAGCAGGGTGTTCAGCCGCTCAAGCGCCGCCGTGAGGTCGCCGGCCGGGCCGCGGCGCAGGGTGGTCAGCAGGAGGTCGATGCGGCCAGTCAGTCCCGCCGTTGCCGCGGCGGTAGCCGTGCCGGGGCGTCTGTCGAGGACGAGAACCATCCCGTCGACGAACACGCCGCGAGCCTTTGTGGCGGTCACGTTCGCGCGGGCCAGGCGCCACCATCGGCGTTGTCCGGTGAGCCCGATCGCGTGCCGCCCGCAACGCAGTGCTTCGACGATGGTCGTCCCGGATCCGCAGTCCGGATCGAGCACCACCCCACCGGGCGGGGTGAAGACTTCGATGGCGTGCCGGGCAATGGCCGGGGCCATCGACTCGGTGTCAGTGCCGGTGGCGTCGTGGTAGCCGCCCTCGTCCAGTTGGGTCGCCACACTGGCCGTCCCGGTCGGCCAGACCGACGTCAGAACCGGGCTGCCTGGCTGGTCAAACATTCGCGACCTCCGTCCGGTCGGCCGCGTCCGCCAGTCGTCCAAAGAGCACGAGGTCCTGGTGAGCCCTGCGCGACGGCAGCACACCGCGGACCGGCTTGGCGACGGTGGCGGCTTCCGGGGTGACCGGTGCGGTGAGCACGGCGATAGCGTCGAGACAACTCAACCCGCGCTTACCCAGCGTGTCCACGATCTGCGCCTGAGGATCGAGCAGGCGCCCGCCACGAGTTTCACTGTGTGTGATGACGGCGGCCAGTCCTCGCGGAGCGAGGAGCACGCCCAAATCGGTGTGACCGAGCCAGTCGGCGGAGAGTGGATCGACGGCGGTGATGATGAGGTCGAATCGACCTCGCGGTCGGTGTACGGTCCGACGGCGCCTGCGCGCCGAGTCGGTGTCCGGTTCGGTGACCGGGCCGAGCTCGGGCCGCCTGAGTCCGGATCGCGACTCGGACTCCGTTCGGTCAGACGGGGCCGGACGATTGTCGTCGCCGAGGTGCCCATGTTCCGGCACGGCGGTCGCGGTGTCGACACCGCGACCGAGCCGGGTGACAGTCCAGACCGCTTCGTCGAGTCCGGCGTAGACGGTGGTGCCGCGGGTCCGGTCGGAGAGGGACCGCGATGCGCGCATCGCGGTCGGCGGGGTCAGAAGGAGCACGCGGTCGCCGGGACGGGTGTAGGTCCTGACGAGAGTGAGGATCGTGCGTCCAAGCCAGCCGGCGAGCAGCGCGGTTCCGGGCAACTGCTCGGCGCCGGCGAAGGGCCAGACAGTGGTCAGACGCGTCGCGCGACCGCGTCCGACAGCGGGCGGACGGAGGCGCACCCTGCGCCGGTGGTTACTGCCGTGCACCGGTATCGGCGTTCGCCGTTGGGGCGGTCGGTGCCAACCTCGCCTCGGCTCATCGTGAGGTGTCGATGCCATGGGCTAGCCCTCCTCGTGGCGTGGTCTGCCAGGTCACTCCAAGAGGCGGGTTTCGAGCCCGTTTTTCGACACCGAAATCGACACTTCTTCAAAACTGGCCGACAGCATTCCGGCAGGACCAATCGACCAATCCAGCTCCAGATTTCTCAGATCTGCCGACCAGAAGTTGTTTACATTCCCGGCCAGAAGTGCGCCTGCGATCGAACTAAGAAGCACTTAAATCCCCAGTTCAACGACCACGAAGGCATTACGAATGTAGCGCTCCGCCAGCGCTCACACTCGCCGGACTGAATCCTTTCAGCAGCGATCTTTTAGTAGCTTTTCTTGTTCTTTTCTTGTCACCACTCCGGCTTCCTGACGGGGCAATTCCGCTACCGGACAGGAGCAGGTGATGACAAGAGAATGGTTGCCCTTGGACACGGCACGCGATGCCTTCGGTTGGCTGGTGACCGGGCCGGAACCGATGGCGCTGCACGGCTCGAAGTTCGCCGGGTTGCCGCGGCGGCCGGTGCCGTTGGACGAGTTGCGGGACCGGGTGATGAGCAAGCAGTGCCCGCCCCGCACCCGCGATGACGTCTGGGCGCATCTGGTGCTGCAGTCGCGTGCCCGAGGCGGCGCGTGGACGGTGGCGTGCGTCGGGATGGCACTACCGTCACTGGCCTCGAGTGCACGTTGGCTGGCGGCGCGGTATCGCGGTGATCGCGCGGATGTGCACGCTGCAGTTCTCGCCGGGTTCATCCAGGCGCTTACGACGGTGGATCTGACCGATCCGGGCATCGCGGTCCGGCTGCATTTCGCGGCCCGCCGCGCCGGGCAGGCGGCATTGGAAGAGTCGCTCGACGCTCCGCTTCCCGCAGGCTCGGGCTATCGCTCCACCGCGCCGCGGCCGCCCTACGGGCACCCGGACTTGGTGCTCGCGCGGGCAGTCGGCGAACGGATTCTCACCCCAGTCGAAGCGGAGCTGATCTCGGCGACGCGGCTCGGTGAAGAGTCGATGACCGAGTGGGCACAGCGTCGTGAGACAGCGCTCAAGACCGCGTTCAAGGTCCGCGATCGGGCCGAAGACCGACTCGTCGCGTGGCTGCGCGATCAGGCAACGGACCCCGACTCCGAGGACCCGGTCGCGGACGCGGCGCTGACTGCAATGGCCTCCGATGCCGGCGGTGTTCCGGTCGAGGCCCCAGCACAGGCATCACGCGCTGTAAGCGGACGTCTGCGCAACGGCAGGCAGCCGGGCCAGAACAAATCTTCACGCTCGGTGTCGAAAAACGACCCGAAATTCGGCCTCTTGGGGCGCGGGGAGATCACACCCAGCTCTCCGCGTACCGCCGAACACGAGCCGACTTCGGAGGTGCGCCGATGCGCATGACACCCCCGCCACCCCTTCATCACACCCCATGTCCGAGCACGCGCCCGGTGGCGCGGCCGATGATCCGCAGCGCGCTCGTGACCGTGAGCGCGGTCCTGCTGTGTGGCGCAACCGTGGATCCAGCGCAGGCGGCCACACACGTCGTCGCGCTCGCGACCACCGTCGATCAAGTCTTCACCAACATCCGCAACTGGTTGATCGGGATCTTGGCGGGCCTGGCGACAGTGTTCCTGACCGTCGGCGGTGTTCGGTACCTGCTGGCCGGTGGCGACCCGGGCGAAACCGAGAAGGCGAAGTCGGCTTTCCGCAACGCTGCGTGGGGCTACGGATTGGCGGCGCTGGCACCGCTCGCCGTGGAGATCCTGCGCGGGATTGTCGGGGCCTGAGGTCATGGCCGAGCCCCGTCCCGACCCCGCGCTCGCATCCGGTCGCAGCGAGACCGACACGCATGTGAAGATCAGCGGACGCATCCTGCTCAGCCCGTTCGCCCCGGGCGGGAACGGCCGTCCGCGGCGTCGCCTGCTGCGGTTGCTTCCGATCGGCCTGGTCGTGGTCCTCGGCTGTCTTCTCGCGGTCGGAGCGTGGGCGGCGCCGGAGTCTTCGCCGCCCTCTACCGTGTCGCCGGCCGCGGCGGCGCAACCGCAGCCCGAGCTTCCCCTGCCTCTCCCGACGGTCGCACCGGGTGAGACGTGTGCGCCGGGTTCACCGGACCCGATCTGCAACTTCCCAACTGGGTCGCCACGGCCGTCGGTCCCTGCGACTCCGCTGCCGCCGATCACCGAACTACCGCCGCCGGAGAGCTGCTTTCCCGGCCGAATCGGCTGCGCCCCCGGCGAACCAAACACGGCTCCGGCCACCAGTCCCGGCAGTCCCTGCGTCGGTGAAGGGTGCATCCCTCAACCCAGCTCCCCTCCGCCTTCCACGCATCCGGGGCCGACCGGGCCGGGCGCCGACGGTGACGACCCGGACTGCGGGATCACCAACATCGAAGGCTGCATCAACAAGGCCATCAACGCGGTGTTCCGCGAGCTGGTCAAGTCCGCGCTCGACCCTCTGCTGAAACTGCTGGGCGACACCGCGTTCAGCACGCCGACGCTGGATTCGCTGCCCGGAGTGGCGAACCTGTGGAACAACTCCTGGCTGATCGTGCTGGCCTGCTACGGCGGGCTGATCATGATCGGCGGGATCATCGTGATGTCGCACGAGTCGGTCCAGAGCCGCTATTCGATCAAGGAGATCGCGCCCCGTCTCGTCATCTCCTTCATCGCCTCGATGCTGTCGCTGTTCGTCATCGACAAGGCGATCCGGCTCGCGAACGCGCTGTCGACTGCGGTGTTGTCCGGCGGGGCGGATCCGCCCAAGCTCGGCGACAACCTCACCCAGTCGATCAACGGCACCTACTCCGCGATGGCCTCCGGCGGGCTGTTCGTCATCCTGCTGAACGTCGTCCTGGTCATCGCGGTCATCGCGCTGCTGCTGGTCTACGTGGTGCGGGTGATCCTCACGCTGCTCCTGACCGTGTCCGCCCCGCTGTGGGTCGCCTGCCACGCCCTTCCCCATACCGACGGCATCGCCCGCTGGGGCTGGCGGGCGACCGGAGCGACGCTCGGTATCCAGGTCGTCCAATCGCTCACGCTGATCGTCGCGGTCAACACCTTCCTCAACGGCAGCACGAAGCTGTTCAGCTCCGTCGGCGGCGGTCTGATGATGCTCTTCGCCGTCCTCGGACTGCTCTACATCCTGATCAAGATCCCGTCCTGGTTTCTCTCCGCCACGAAGCTCGGCGGGGGCGGCCGTTCGTTTCTCGGCGGCTTGGTCAAAGCCGTGATCGCCGCGAAAACCTTCGGCGCCATCGCCGGTCGCTCCGGCGGGTTAGGCGCATCCCGCGCAGCCGGCATCGCCACAGCACCCCGCGGCCGCAGCGGGGATGGGCGTGCCTCTGTCGCCGACCCGCCCTGGCCGCCGCAACCGCGGCTGGCCCCGACTCCGGAAGCGGTGAACAAGCGCATGCAACAGCAGTACGACGCCGAGCGGCTGCGCGCTGCCCAGCAGCCGCGCGTCCCTACGCAAGAACCGAAGTTCCTGCAACCGGGTCCGCAAACCACGACGCACGACCCCGCTGTCAGCCCCGCTCCATCGGGATCGCCGCCCAAGCCGGAGTTCAGTTCGGCGCCCCGGGCCGCCGTTCCGCTCCCACCGCCTGGAGGTGGTCGGCGGCGCGTGACGAACCCGCGGTTCCAGGCGGCGAATCCGTCACGCCGCCAGGGGAACGGGCAGGCGCCCGCGCGGCCGGTCGGTGTCGCGGCGGTCCCGCCGCACTTGAGGTTCCAGCCCGCTGCGCCGGAACCGAGTCACGAATCCCGGCCGGTCACGCCCGCGACCGCGACTCCGTCGGCGCCGGTGTTCCGAGCCCCGCGTCCCGAGCCGCGCCCCGCGGACGCCCGGCCGCGCACTCCGGCCGCTCCCCCGGTCGCGTTCCGCGCGCCGACTCCACCACCGGCGCCCCCAGCACCCGCGCCGAAGCCCTCGTCCTCTGGAGGTAGGAAGCCATGACCCAACCTGTGCGCATACCGTCCGATGTGGATCGGGAGGACCGTGTCCTCGTCAATCTCACCGCGCGGCAGCTGGCGATCCTCGCGGTGAGCGGGATCGTCCTGTACGGCGGGTGGACGCTGGCGCGCGGCACGGTGCCGCTGCTGGTGTACCTGATCATCGCCGTCCCGATCGGGGTCGTGGCCGCGGTGCTGGCCCTGGGGCAGCGCGACGGTATGAGCCTCGACCGGCTCGTGCTCGCGGCCGTCCGGCAGCGCATGCAGCCACGGCATCGGGTAGCCGCGCCAGAGGGTGTCCATCCCGCGCCCGAATGGCTGACCAGTCAGGTCGCGGCGAACGACGACACTGGGGCGGCGGACGGTTCGCAGGTGTCTCCGGCCGCGCTGCGACTGCCCGCGGAAGGGGTCACCGAAGCCGGTGTCATCGACCTCGGGTCCGACGGCGTGGCCATGGTCGCGGTCGCCAGCACGGTGAACTTCGCGCTCCGTACCCCCGGCGAACAGGAAGCGCTGGTCGCGTCGTTCGGCCGGTACCTGCACTCGATCTCCGCGCCCGTGCAGATCCTCGTCCGCGCCGAGCGGCTCGACCTGAGCCACCAGATCAACGACTTGCGCGAGGCCGCTCCCGGCCTGCCGCATCCGATGCTCGAAACGGCCGCGCGCGAGCACGCGACCTACCTCGACCAGCTGCGCCGCTCGACCGATCTGCTGCGCCGCCAGGTGCTGATCGTCCTGCGCGAACCGGTACGCGCGGCCGGTCCGACCGACGGGCTCGGCGGCGCGTCACCGCTGGCTGCCCTGCGCGCACGCCGTCACGCCAACCGCGGCGACACGGTCACCGAGAGCGCGCTGCGATCCGCGGAAACCCGGCTCGTGCGCCGCCTGGGCGAAGCCATCGAACTGCTCTCCCCCGCCGGGATCACGATCACCCCGCTGGACGCCGGGCAGGCCACCACCGTCCTCGCCACCGCCTGCAATCCCGACACCCTCATCCCGCCGTCGGCCGGGCTCGCCGGCGCAGACGAAGTGATCACCACCGCCTCCGAACCCGAGGATGAACCATCCCTCCGAACCCCAAGGAGCCGCGGGGAGCCCACGCACCGCGCGGCACCGGAGGCAACAGCACTCGACGACTGGGAGGGCGACGACCTATGAGCAGGAAAACCAGCCACACTCGAGGACGCGCCCGGCGAACGGCGGCAACACCGGCGGGCGGGGCGAGCGCATTCACTCCGGACTCGCTCTCGGTCTCACCGCGGCATCTGGAGATCGGCGGCGAGTGGGTCGCATCGTTCGCGATCATCGGCTACCCGCGCGAAGTGCACGCGGGATGGCTTCAGCCGCTGCTGTCCTATCCCGGCCGTGTCGATGTCTCGCTGCACATCGAGCCGATCGACCCTGTCACCGCCGCCAACCGGCTCAAGCGCCAGCTGTCCAAACTGGAATCCGGACGACGGCACAGCAACGAGAAGGGGCGGCTACTGGACCCGATGGTCGAGGCCGCCACCGAGGACGCCTACGACCTGTCCGCCCGCGTTGCCCGCGGCGAAGGAAAGCTCTACCGGTTCGGCCTGTATCTGACCGTGCACGCCACCAGCGAACCCGATCTCGCCGAACACGTCGCCGCGGTCCGGTCCCTCGCGGCGTCACTGCTGATGAACGCTCAGCCCACCACCTACCGGTCGCTGCAAGGCTGGGTCTCGACCCTGCCGCTCGCGCTGGACCTCATCGGCATGCGCCGCACCTTCGACACCAGCGCGCTGGCCGCCGCGTTCCCGTTCACCTCACCCGATCTTCCACCCGCCGATCCGACCAGCGTCGCCGCGCCGGACGGGGTGCTGTACGGGTTCAACATCGGCAGCCAGGGCCTGGTGCACTGGAACAGGTTCGCCGCGGACAACTACAACAGCGTCGTCCTCGGCCGGTCCGGCGCCGGGAAAAGCTACCTGGTCAAACTCGAAGCGCTCCGCTCGCTCTACCGGGGTGTCGAAGTCGCGATCATCGACCCGGAAGACGAGTACCGCCGGCTGTGCGAGGCGATCGGCGGCACCTACATCCGCCTCGGCGACCCTGCGGTCCGCATCAATCCCTTCGACCTGCCGATCGCGACGCGCCCGGACGGACGCCGCACCGCGCCGAAGGACGCGCTGACACGACGCGTTCTGTTCCTGCACACCGTGATCGGCGTCCTGCTCGGCATGGAACTGTCCGCACACCAGCGGGCCGTGCTCGACCGCGCGTTCCTCGCCACCTACAAGAATGCCGGGATCACCAGCGATCCCCGGTCCTGGGGCCGTCAGGCCCCGCTGCTGGCCGACCTGTCCGCGACCCTGACCGGCACCGATGATCCGGTCGCAGCCGACCTCGCGTCCCGGCTGCATCCGTTCGTCGACGGCGCGTCCGCGGCGATGTTCTCCGGGCCTACCATCACCAGGCCCGAGGGCCACCTGACCGTGTTCAGCCTCCGCGACCTGCCAGACGAGCTGCGCGCGCTCGGGACCCTGCTCACCTTGGACACGATCTGGCGGCGGGTCTCCAACCCCGCCATCCGGCGGCCGCGGCTAATCACCGTCGAGGAAGCGTGGCTGCTCATGCAAGACCCCGCCGGGGCGCGGTTCCTGCACCGCATGGCCAAAGCCGCCCGGAAACACTGGGCAGGCCTGACCATCGCGACACAGGATGTCGGCGACGTCCTCGGCACCGAGCTGGGCAAGGCGATCATCGCCAACGCCGCCACACAGATTCTGCTCCGCCAAGCCACCCAAGCGATCGACGAGATCGTGACGACGTTCAACCTGTCCGACGGGGAGAAACGGTTCCTCGTCTCCGCGGACAAGGGACAAGGCCTGCTCAGCACCGGGACACAACGAGTCGCCTTCCAAGCCCTGGCCTCGCCCCAAGAGAACGCGCTCATCACCACCGACCCGGCCGAGCTCGCCGCGTACGCCGACCCCGGCGGTGAGACCGACGACAGCGCCTTCGTCGACCTTGACGGCATCGACAACGAGGCGACGTTCGACGACGGCACCGACCGTCACATCGACCTCGACCCAGCCGCCTGACGCTAAGCGCGCTTAGCCGATCCCTCTTCCTTGCTCTGCCTGCCTTGTGTGAGGTGCTGTATGTCTTTACCCGTCACGAAACTCGCTAGCTCACGCCGGCCCGCGCGGTTGCTGACGCAGAACCGGGCGATGCGCGCCATCGGTGTCTGGAACTGGACACTGCCCGCGCTCGCGGCGCGGCTGCCCGACGGACGAACACAGGTGACCTGTCCCGCGGCCTCGGCCTGCGCGCAGATCTGCTACGCCCGCAACGGAACCTACCGCTTCCCTGCCGTGAAAGCCCGCCACCAAGCCAATCTCGCCTTCGTTCTCGACGACCTGCCCGGCTGGGAATCGGCCATGATCCGCGAACTCTCAGCGTCACGGTTCACCGGGAAATTCATCCGCGTCCACGACGCCGGAGACTTCTTCGACGACCCGTACACGCTCGCATGGTGCCGCGTCATGCGCGCCTGCCCGGACGTGACTTTCTATGCCTATACCAAGGAAGTCCTCCGATTCAAGCGGTTGATCGAGCCGGCCCCGCCCAGCAACTTCCTGTGGGTCTACAGCTACGGCGGCAAAGAAGACGCCCACATCGACCCCAGCCGCGACCGGGTCGCTGACGTCTTCCCCGACACCACCGCCATCACCGCGGCCGGATGGTCCTCGCAAGAAGCCTCCGACCTGCTGGCCGTACTCGGCCCGCGGCTCGTCGGGGTACCCGCGAACAACATCCCGCACTTCCTCAAACGGATGGACGGGCGGCGACTGTCGGAATGGCAGGCCGAAATCGATGCCGACCGTGCCCGCAAGCAACGTCGACACCTTCGGCTCGTACCCGGCACGAGCCTGGCGGTCCCGTCGCCGCAGAACCTTCCGCGCCCGGCGGACGCCGATCGCCACGCAGCCTGAACGCCTGATTTCCCAGTGCAGAACGGAGTTCTGATGTCTTCTGCCCAGTCCGTGGCTGCCTACGCGGAGGCGTTTACCTCTCCCTTGCAGGACTACCTCCGCGATCCCGGAGGCGCGGTGCACGCCCTTCTCACCGCGCTGCGAGTCGTCGCCGTGTCGTGGGGACCGGTCGCCGGTCCCGCGCTCGCGCTCGCCTGGACCGGCGCCGTCCTCGGACGACGGTGGTGGATGCGACGACGCCATAACCGGATGGTCGTCGGAGCCAGGCTGGTCACGGTGCTCGCCCCGCCCACCGTGGACCCGGGCGGGGCCGAGGCGCTCTTCTCCAACCTTGTCGGGCTCTTGCGTCCCGGCTGGAAACGCCGGATCCACGGCCAGCCTCACATCGTGTGGGAATACGTGTTCTCCCGTGCCGGAGTCGCCGTGCGCGTATGGCTGCCTGGGATCGTCCCGACCGGCATGGCCGAACGCGCGATCGAGGCGGCATGGCCCGGCGCCCACACCCGGACCACCCCGGCCAAACCACCGATCCCGGAATCCACACCTGTGGGAAAAGCCGTCGAGGCCGTCGGCGGGGAAATGCGGCTCGCTCGCAGCGAAGCGCTGCCGATCCGTTCCGACTTCCCCGCCGACCCAGTCCGAGCCCTGCTCGGCGCACCGGCAGGGCTCGGCTCCCGCGAACGCGCCGTCGTGCAGATCCTCGCGCGACCGGTCACCGGTGCGCGTGTCCGCAAGGCCCGCCGAGCCGCCCGCCACGTCCGCTCCGGAAGCTCCGCGAAAGTGGCGGGACGCTTCCTGGACTTGATTACCCCGCACACGAAGGGACGCAGATCCCAAGCCAGCACGACGAAGCCGGTCGCCGATCGCCAGACAGTCTTAGAGACCTCCTCCCAAGATCGGGTCATCGTAGCCAAGCAGCGCGGCCCCCAGTTCGAAACCCGCGTCCGCTACGCCGTCGCCATCCTCGTCGACGAGGACCTGACCGACGCGAAGCATTCGCCGGTGGACGAGCACCTGGCCGGACGCGGCCACGCCATCGCCAGCGCGTTCGCTGCTTACAGCGAGCACAACTACTACCGCCGCGTCCGGCTCATCCGCCCAGTCCAGGCCGTCACCGAACGCCGCCTCGCCGACGGCGACCTGCTCTCCATCACCGAGCTGGCCGCGCTCGCGCACCTCCCGACCGACGACGCCATACCCGGCCTGCAGCGCGCCGGGGCAAAGGCGGTCCCACCGCCACCTGGCATCGCCACTGGCGGCGCGGAGGTGAAGCCGATCGGGATCAGTGACTCTGGCCATTCCCGTCCGGTCGGGCTGCGTGTCGCTGACGCTCGTCACCACCTGCACATCCTCGGAGCCACCGGCAGCGGCAAGAGCGAACTGATGGCGCGGATGATTCTCGACGATGCTGACGCCGGCCGCGGCCTGGTGGTCATCGACCCGAAAGGCGACCTGATCACCGACGTCCTGATGCGGCTTCCGTCACGGCTCGGGGACAAGGTCGTGCTCTTCGACGCAGACAGCCGCTACCGGCCACCGGTGCTCAACCCGCTCGAAGGTGCCGACACCGCTCGCACCGTCGATGACCTCGTGTCGATCTTCTCCCACGTGTACGCCTCCAGCTGGGGCCCGCGCACCGAAGACATCCTCCGATCCGGGCTGCTGACCCTGCGCGAACTTCCCGGCACCCCGACCCTGACCCACCTGCCGAAACTCCTGACGGTTCCGAGCTTCCGGGAACGCGCACTCGCACAGGTCTCCGACGATGTCCTGCGCGGCTTCTGGGCCTGGTACGACGACCTATCCGACGCCAGCAAGGCCCAGGTCGTCGCCCCGTTGATGAACAAGCTCCGCGGCCTGCTGTTGCGGCCGTTCATCCGGGCCTCCCTCGCAGGCGGCGAATCCACCGTCGACATGGACGCGGTCCTCAACGGCGGCATCTGCCTTGTCCGGCTGAGTAAAAACTCGCTCGGGATCGACACCGCCCGGCTGGTCGGTTCGATCGTGGTCGCCCGAACCTGGCAAGCCGCCACCCGCCGCGTCCGAATCCCCCAGCGGGAAAGACCCGACAGCTCGCTCTACATCGACGAATGCCACAACTTTCTGTCCCTCGCCTACCCCCTGGAAGACATGCTCGCTGAAGCTCGCGGCTACCGGATGTCGATGACCCTGGCCCACCAATACCTGCGCCAGCTCCCCCGCGAGCTTGAAGAAGGCATCAGCGCCAACGCCCGCTCAAAGATCATCTTCTCCGCTTCGCCCGAAGACGCGCGCGACCTCGCGCGGCACACCGAGCCCCAGCTCTCCGAACACGACCTCGCCAATCTGGGCCGCTACCACATCGCCGCACGGCTGGTGCTCAACAGCGAGGAAGCACCCCCGTTCACAGCAGTCACCGAGAAGCTTCCGCCCGCGATCCTCGGACGCGCTAAGGAGATCCGCCAGCTCTCACGGAACAACGCACCGCACACTGCCGAACACGCACGACCCGCAGCGTTCGATCCCCGGCGTGCCGCCTGACCCGGCACTCGCCATTCCTCGTTTGAGCCCAACGCCGCGCGTTGGCGCATTTGGAGGTGCACCACATGAAGATCAGCAACCCGACCCCGCAACGACAGCTGCGAGCACACCGGCCGGAACGTCCCGCACCACGCGTGCTGAACAGCGCCGAGCACCACGCCTGGCTCGCCCGGCATCTCACCGACCGCGACCGCTGGTTGTGCCGGATGCTGTTCGAGCACCACGTCCTCACCAGCACGCAGATCGTCGACATCGCCTTCCCCGCACGCCGCGCCGCGAACCTGCGCCTGCACAACCTCTATCGCTGGGGCGTCGTGCACCGATTCCAACCGCACCGGTCCCTCGGCTCGCACCCGATGCACTACGTCCTCGATACCGCAGGAGCCGCGGCGATCGCCTATGAAGACGGCCTTGAGCTCAAAGACCTCGGCTACAGCCGCGAACGCGAAGTGGGCCGCGCTTTCTCCCTCCAACTCGCCCACACCGTGGGCTGCAACGCGCTCTTCACCACCCTGATCCGCGCGGCCCGCCAACCCGATGCTGCCGGAAAGCTCACCACCTGGTGGTCGGCGGCCCGGTGCGGACGACATTGGGGCGACATCGTCACCCCGGATGGCTACGGCAGGTGGCGCGAAGCCGGACGGGAGATCGAATGGTTCGTCGAGTTCGACTTCGGCACAGAGACACTGTCCCGCCTGGCGAGCAAGTTGGTCCGCTACGAGCGCCTCGCCGACACCACGGGTATCGCCACACCCGTTCTGGCCTGGTTTCCCACCGCCGCCAGAGAAGCCAACGCGCGCCGCGCACTGGCCGAAGTCCTGCGAGGTCTCGCCAGCCCCGCGCGAGTGCCAGTTGCGACGACGAGCGGCGAGTCCTCCGCCGATCCACTCGACATGACCGCATCCCGGTGGCTCCGGGTCGATGACTCCGGAGCTCTGGGACGGGTAGCCCTGGCCGAGCTTCCGAAGCTTTGGCCGCATCTGCCCGCATCCCCGCCGTCGAGCGGTGCGCGCAACCTCGATGCCACGCGCGCCACGCGACCGAGGCTGGAGCCGCCCACGCCGATGCCGCCAGCCGTTTCCTCACGCCTTAACAGCTAAGGGGGGCCTTAAGCGATGGCTAAGCTCGCAGTAGCCGGCGTCGCGTTCTTCGTCGTGCTGCTTCTTCTCATCGGCGGAGGTGCGATCGCCGTGGTCCAAGCAGTGGTCGGCAGCTCCGTACAAAGCACGAGTTGCGTCCCCGGCGGCGCGACCGGCACACCGGTAGCCGGATACGGCGCCGGAGAAATGGGACACGCGGCGACGATCGTCGCCGTCGGCAAGCAGATGAACGTTCCCGAAAAGGGCTGGGTCATCGCGATCACTACCGCGATCACCGAGTCACGACTGCGCAACCTCAGCTACGGCGACCGCGACAGCATCGGCCTCTTCCAGCAGCGCCCCTCGCAAGGCTGGGGCTCCGTCGCACAGATCGTGAACCCGAACTACAGCAGCGAGCAGTTCTACCGGCATCTCACGGCGCTGCCGAACTGGCAGACCATGCCCGTCGCCGAAGCCGCCCAAACCGTACAGCGATCAGGCTTTCCCGACCGCTACGCACAGTTCGAACCAGCCGCTCGCCAGATCGTTGCCGCAGTCCATGGCGCGACTTGTACATCCAGCGGCACAGGCGGCTGTAACGCGATTCAGGCACCCACTCCCGCTGCAAAGGCCGCAATCACCTACGCATGCAGGCAACGTGGCCTTCCCTACGTCTGGGGCGGAAACGGCCCGGACGGCGGGCATGACGGTTTCGACTGCTCCGGGCTGACCAAGGCAGCGTACGACTCAGCAGGGGTCTTACTCCCCCGTACCGCCCATACCCAATTCCACGCCGGACCCCGAGTGCCGGATGGGCAACCGCTCCTGCCTGGCGATCTCGTCTTCTACGGCGCACCCGCCAGGATCCACCACGTTGGCCTCTACATCGGCAACGGCAAAATGATCAACGCTCCCACATTCGGCCAACCCGTCCAGATCGACGACCACCGACGCCCCGGAGACGACTACGCTGGGGCCACACGACCAACCGGATAGAGCGCGTGTAATTTCCGCGCGAGGTTTAACACTTCCAAGTGTACTTGAGCATGTCGTGAGCATTTGTTCAAGTGCCCCTGAAGGTCCCTCGCTGCAGCACGTCCCCCTACTTCGATTGTCTCCGAGCGAAGGGATCGTGTCTCCTGCCCGTTCCACAGTTGAAGCCTTCAGAGATCATGCAGCCCTCGGATTGGCAGTGGATCCAAGTTCGCGTATACTTCTTGAATTATGGAGCACCATGCGCATGCACCCCGTCGCACCACAGCGACGACGAGGAAAGTCTGCGCATTCTGCGAGGCGCCTGGACGATTGACCGGTGAACACATCTTTGGCAACTGGCTACGCAAGCTCGGCTACAATGGAATTGGTCTTCACGAAACGAACGATAGCGTCCAGCGTCGCGGCGTGTTCAGCGCGAAGGTGAAGATCGCGTGCGCGTCATGCAACAACGGGTGGATGAGTAGACTGGAGCAAGACGCAAAGCCGTTGCTGATCCACTTGTTCAGGTCACACGGTAGGTCAATCCCGCTCGAACAGGATGCGCAGCTCACCTTGGCGCGCTGGGCATTCAAGACCGCCGTAGTGTGTTCCTACGCTGACAAGAGCCAGATTAATCTCTTTCCCATAGAACACCGCCGCGCGTTCTATTTAAATGACCAGCCGCCGGACCAGGCGTGGGTCCGGATCGGCGCCATGGCCGTCCCTTCGAACCCATCGAAGGGCGAGCACCTCGCTGCAGTCGAGTTTGGAACAAGACTAGACACCCTAACTAGCGACAACAGCAGCCTTAGCTTTCCAACATACCGGGCCACTATCAGATTAATAAACGTCGTATTCTGCGTTATGGGCTATGCGACAACCGAAATAACAATGCGAGATCAGCCTAGCAAAGATTTTCGAATGATTACTCTGCCGCTCTGGCCAATGCGGCGGCCTACGATTTGGTGGCCACCACCTGCCCCAGCCTGGCGGGCCTCGCTGGATATGCCGCACTCGGGTATTTGGGGCCTGACGTGAAGCCAGCCACGGAAATCAGTTGAGCGAACCCGCTTGCAGGCTCTGGATTCGCTGTAGGGAGCTGGTGCCGCCGGCATTGAGGGCGTCATGGCAGTCGCCGAGCACTGTGACGGCCGCAGATACAAACATGCTCCCTTCAAACTGGACGACACGGACGCCGGAGACGTCACCGATGACTGGACTGGCATCTGCGCTGCTTTGATGGGTCAGAGCAGCGCAGTTGGAGGTGGCCTGGCGGAGTTGACGCTGGTACTGGAGACGGCCGACGACACCTACGTGCGGCGCATTCCGGACGCCTCACCGTTGCCCCGGGGAGGCGAGCGAGGGTGCGATCGCTGCCCGCCCCAAGAGCACCGAGTGCTCAGATAGCGCGGAAACCGACCACAGACGAGCCGCTTCAATCGCACGGAAACACAAGGTCGAGCGATTAGGTTTGCTCATGTTCGCCCGGAACGTACAACACTCTTACTCGACAGGCACTCTGTTGTCCTCTCGTCGGGTACTTAGATCGGGCATACTACGATGTATGGCTCACCTGGTGTACATCGACGAGACGGGCTCAGTCGGGAAGGGCGCAAAGCAACAAGAGTTGTTAACGCTCGCCGCCGTGCTCGTTCATGAGGACAAGGTCAAGGCCCTCAAAGAGGCGTTTCACGCAGTGGCTTGGAAACACCTAAAGTGGCTGCCCGCGGACTTCGAGCTTCACGGGAACGAGATCTGGAACGGCGTTGGCCGCTGGGAGGCTTTTGCGCCCGCCGAGCTGATCGCTGTATACGAGGACGCGATCGCGGTCCTCGACGATCTCGACATTGATGTTTCTCACGCCAGCATACACAAGGAGCGACTGCACACGCGGTACAACGGAAGCGCAGACGGGAATGCCTACCTTTTGGCTCTGCAGTTCCTGCTCGAAAAGATCGACAAATCTGACGGGAACAAGATCCTCATCGCTGACGAACAGAAGGAACACCAACTACGAGCGGTGAAGATGGTCGCCGACCTCCAGGACTGGCGCGGGGGCGAGGTGCCCGGAACCCAGCTCAAAACCGTCATCGACTCCATGCACTTTGTGAGCTCTCATACCAGCCCTGGGGTGCAACTTGCGGACATCGTCGCCTATGCCCTACAGCGATATCGTAACAAGCGGGACAGCCATCCGGACGCTAGGGCTGCGATCACCAGGATTAGAGACGTGATATCTGAGCACACCCACACATGGCGCGACCCTTGGCCAGCCAAGTAACCAGAACGGAATCCGAATGGAAGCAAACACGGGGCATACAATTTACGTCGAGCAATAAGGTCGCACGTATGAAACTCGACGTTAGTTGCCAACAGCTCAACCATGCTCTCTTCACGGTTCAACACGCCGGTCTCCCTCATTGCGCACCTGGTGGACATTTTCCACAGGCCGACATATCGTCAACAATTAGATAAACTATTATTGGCGACCGCTTCCAACGCCCGACCGAATCCCCGTAACGCGCCTCCCCAGGCGACCCCTGTGGATCACCAGCGCTACCAGCCTTACTATCGGGCAGCGAAGCTTGCGCAGAATTGATTTCTTTTAGAATTTCAGCAATCTCAGTCGCAGTAAAGCTATCACCCTCGCTTCTTCTGTTTCGCGGAATACCGAGTCTGACAACCTTGCCCCAAACACGAACCTTTGCAAGCTCGGGATCCATTTTTGAGTGATTCTTATGAATTTGCCATATCAAAAAGGTCAACGCGGCGACAAGCAGCGCACCGAACCCAACATGAGGATTAAGTAACCCGAGAAGAAAGTGCGTCAAAACGACTCCAACCGACAGAGGGGAGTCGTTCCATCTGACGCTATGCGCAGGTGAGCGACGCCCCGCGAATGACTGGGCTATTAGTCACTCGCAGCAAGTCGGGCCCTCGCGTCGGATGGGGCGAGGTCGCCACAAGCCTTCCGGGTGAAACCAGTGATCTAGCCACTGGATGCCTCAACCCTTGAAGGGTTGCAAAAATTGCCCGAAGCACCATAACAAATCGCTTCAGGGCAGCAGTTTTATAAGTTCGCAAAAGCAGCGCATCAACACTGCCAACAACTTGAACAAGCAGTCTTTCAGGGGTATCGCGCTCACGTGAAACAACGACGCGATCATAGGAGACCGTAATTTCCTTTTGGCTCCACGAAAGCGCAGACGCGATAGCGCCATATTGGAAACCTGCGCTATCGAAAGCATCAGCTTCGACCTTCAGCGCGTCCGAAGCTAATCGTAGAGCAGGAAATCTTACCCCCCTGCCGACAGTCTGTCGAACGTTGGAGGTAAGCGATACGGCATTAACGTAAAGGTCGGCGGCATCCTTGACATGCTCTAGAAAAGCTTCGCGTTCATGCTCGAGCGTAAACCTGCGTCGATATTGCTTCAATTCAATTAGGCCGACAACTGACCGGAAATTAATAAGTCGAACAACGCTCGTTCGACCCCCTGCGTCGTTTCGAAGGTGCCAATGTGCTTCTTCGTCTCGTCCGGAGGTAGCCCGCACACCTAGCTCCATGGCGAGCTCAGCCTCGAGCTGCCGGAGGGGCCAGGTCCCACTCGACGCAGGCACGGGGCGATCAAGTCCCAGGAGCACAACGTGAGTATGCCACAGGCCCGCGCCCGACAACCCCTTGCAGTGCACCTGTCGGATCAGCACTCTCGTAGCCGGAGCACGAACCACCCGATCCTGGCGGGCCTCAGATTTCTTGGATCCTTGAAAGGCGCTGGCTCAGGCGCGGCTGGGCCCGGACTGCGGACCGCAACGGGCGCGAGGTCAGCTAGAGCAAACTGTTGAGGCGGATGAACAGGGCCTGGAAGCGCGCGCGTGTCGGCTCGTCGATCTGTTCGAGCAGCTTCCCCGGCGAGCGCATCAGGTGGTTCGCTGGCTGATAGTGGTCGAACCGGTCACCGTGGAGCGCCTCGACCTGCTTGACGATCCGCCCGCCGCCGTTCAGCTTCGACTTCGTGAACCGGCCGACCTTCGACGCGCCGAGCAGCTTCAGGTACCAGCCGGCCTCGAAGAGATCTTCGATGTCGGCTTCGCTAGTGCTGGTGAACTCGGTCAGGTACACCAGGCGCCGGTCCTCGAGCAGACCGCGCTTTGCCAGCTGGGCGATTCGCTGGTTGACCCCCGGAGCGACGTCCATCAAGACCGCGACCTCGAGCTTACTTCCGCCCATCAGCGAGACGAATGCAGGGACCTTGTCCAGGCCACCGGCCGGAGTGATCGTCCAGCGCGGGTCGAGCGGCGTGCCGCCGGCGGCCCGGATGAGGTCGCTCATGACGGTCAGGTATACGACGTCGGCCGGGCCTTCGACAAGCAGCTGGTTGGGGCCGATGACGAGGGTCTGGGTCATGTCGATCCCGAGCGCGCCGAGCAAGGGAAAGACCGTTTCCGGGCGGGCCTTCCAGATCTCCTGGCTGACTTTCGTGCCCTCGTCGTCGACGTCCTCGACGGTCCGGCACTGCTCCAGCTTGTTCGGCTGGATCATGAACAGGGAGTGGGTGCTGTAGACGACCTGGTGGTGCGGGGCGAGCTGTTCCTCGATGTAGCGCAGTAGATCGGCCTGTGCCTTGGCGTGCAAGTTGAGCCCTGGCTCGTCGAGCAGGATGATCCGCCGCCGCCCGGAGCTGTTCGTGTACTCGGAGAAGGCCGCAAGGAACGAGAAAAACCAGATGAAGCCCTTCGAGCGGCCCTCCATCCCCAAGGTCACTCGGTGCTTGCCGTTCTTGATCCGGATGTGCAGCCAAGGCTCGGACAGCATCACCGGCGGGTTCTGCGGGTTGGGCTTGGGCCGGAACTCGATGTCGAGCTCGACCGACAGGCTCGGGTTCTGGGTCCAGTATTCGAAGAGCTGGTCGGTCAGCTCGTTCGCCGCGGCCTCCAGCGCAGCCTTGCGGCTCTCGTAGGACTCCGCTGTGAACTCTGCCGACTCGACGCCGGCGAGCCGAAGTAGGGAAAGTGCGGTGCGCTCGTGCGGACCGAGGTCTTCCTCCGCGACGGTCTGCAGCTGGTTGATCGACACTTCGCCTGGCAGCACGCTGTACTCGTCGAAGTACTGGAAGTCCGGGATCCGCGAACGAAGGATCTTCCGAATTTCGTCGCCGAGATCACGCTTGGCGAGATCGTCGGCCAGCTGCACCGCGGCGTCGGCTTCGTCATCAGCGCTCAGGACCTCGATCAGCTGCTCCACCGTGGTAGCGGAGTAGCGACTCACGTCGAGCCCCGCCTTCGTCACGAGGTGGCGCGCAGCCCCCAGAGGGTTCGAAATCCGCGAAGTCCAGTACAGCACCTTGACGCCGTACCTACGGCCGACCGTGAGGGTACTCGCGCAAAGTGCATCCGGACCGAATTTCTCGGAGACCGCGTCGACATCGGACTGCTCGAGCTCAAAGGTCGCCTTGACCGGCTGGGCAGTCCCGATAGCCGCCTTGTCCCGGGCGCGGTAGCGACGCGGGTAGTCCCGCAGCTCGTCGAAGTTCGTCGGGTGGCCGCTGGCGAGCGGATCCACGCGGTATAAGGCCTCCAAGACGGCGGTCTTGCCGGACTCGTTCTTCCCGACGAGCGCGGTGACGTCACCAGAAAGGGTGAATTCACCGGAGTCGGTGATGCTCTTGAACTTCGTGATGTGGGCGGACAGCAAACGCATCGACGGTTCTCTTTCCTGCAAACGGCCTTGACGATGGCTGCCCCGAACAGCGGTACACAGGTTACGCCGCTCACTCCAAGATCGCTAAGCCATTTCGAAGAAGCGCCACGTCCAGCTGAGCCACCTCGCCGACGGGCTGGCCGTTGTCGGCTACCTGGGCGTCGCTGGTGCCGGAGACAGCCTGGCCAAGGAGCCGGGAGGACTCTTCGAACCCGCTAGCAGCGTGCGTGCCTGCCCGCTCTGCATGGTCGATCGCTGCCATGGCTGTCTCCAATGTCGCAACGATCATTTCGATGCCGCTCACGTTATCTCCCCTGTCAGGCCCAGTCGTGGAACATGACATGAGCGTCCGCCAAATGAGCTGAGCTCGGCGGCCTGCGGCGGCAGTCGATAATCGACGGCGCCGCGCGGTCGAGGTGGCGGAGGCGCTTCTCACGTTCCCGGAGGACCGGATCATTCAATTGTGGTTCTGCGGGGATCGGCCGATCAGGGTCGGGTCCAGCGTTGGCTTCGAGGGTCCCAGGTCGCGGCGGTGTAGAGGCGGTTGAGGTCGGGGAGACTGGGATCTCCTTCTTGCATCCAGCCGAACTCGATACATTCGGCCATCCCAGACATCAGGCCCGTCCATACGTCCTGAGGACAACGGCAGTACATGTGGCCGTTGCGCTGTCGGCCAGTGGCTAAGCAGCGGGCAATCTCGCAGCGATGTTCGTGAACTTGTCCGATTTCAACGTGACAGGCAGGGCACGTCTCCTCCAGCGGGAAGGCGGCCGGGTCGGGGCTATTGGGGCGCGTAGTCATGGTCTTCTCCAAGCTCTTTGTTGCGGTTCGAAGGGAACTCACGTCCTTGTCCGGTTCCCTCGCGGACAGAGAAGCGACCCAGAAAGAATTTCCCGGGGGGCTTTTGGCAGCCGGCGTCGTCCCGTGGAAGTCACTCGTCTTAGGACGACGTGCCGCCAATGGTCTGCTGGGACTTGAGGTCGGCGCGGGCACACATCGGCGTTCCCGCGCCGACCTGCAAGTGCTGAACTCCGAGTTTCAGCTCGTCGTCCTATCCTCGAGGCTCTTCAGCACGTTGCGCAGTGAAGCCGCAGGGAACTTGTTCGCGCCGTACTTCTCCGCTGCCCAGTCGAAGGCCCGTTGGACTACCGCGAGTGCCTCTAGCGGAGGGTGCGGCACGACGATGCTCCCTGTGCCGAAATGCCAGCCGTCCAGCTGGGCCGTGGGAACGGCGTGACGTATGGCGTCCTGCTGGCGCGCCGTTACCGGTACGAGCGGCGTCGTTCCTGTGATGGGTACTTCGCGTGGCTCGACCCGGATCCCGACGTCTCGCGCCCAACAGTCGCTGGTGCGGCCGTTCGCGTCCCAGCGGACGTGAACCTCGGCCAGCTCCCGGTGCGGCTCGCGGCGATCAGGCCGTACGACGTGGAGGAACACAGCGCCACGCCCGTGCGGGCCTGCGACCTTCACAGGCGAGCCTGTTTCCAGCTCCTGCCCAGTGACTCGGTGGACGGCGACGTAGATCGTTCTTGTCTTCTGCTGCATGGCCTTCCTCCTAGGGCGTGTCCTGTAAGTGATCTAGCTGCGGTTCGGCTGGATTGCGGTCGTGGTTGGTCGTGGTGAGTTGACGGACAAGGCATGGGCGGTGATCGAGCCACTGCTGCCGCCTCGGCAAGGTGGTGGGCGGCGGTGGCGGGATCACCGTCAAGTCATCAACGCGATCCTGTGGAAGCTGCGCACTGGTGCGCCCTGGCGTGACCTGCCTGATCGTTACGGGCCCTGGAAGACAGCGCATGAACGGCTGCGGTTGTGGACCAAGGACGGCACCTGGGACCGGATCCTCGACCGGGTGATCGTCAAAGACGACGCCGTCGGCGACCTCGAATGGATCGTTTCCGTCGACTCGAGCGTGGTCCGGGCGCATCAGCATTCCGCCGGCGCCCGGAAAAAAGGGGATGCAGCGACGGAATCGAAGCCCTCGCCCTCGACGGGGAAGGACTCGGGCGGTCCCGCGGCGGGCTGAGCACCAAGATCCATCTCGCCGTCGACGGACGGGGCCTGCCGATGCGGTTCCTGCTCACCCCCGGCCAAGCCGGAGACAACCCGCAGCTGGTTCCGCTACTGGACGGCATCACCGTCGCCCGGATCGGTCCAGGCCGGCCACGCCGCCGACCGGAGGCGGTGATAGCTGACAAGGCGTATTCGCATCCTTCAACCCGTCAGGCGATGCGGGACCGGCGGATCAGGTTTGTCAGCCCGGAACGGGATGACCAGATCGCCCGCCGCGTCACCAAAGGCTCCCGCGGCGGGCGACCACCAACATTCGATGCCGAGGTCTATAAACAGCGCAACGTGGTCGAACGGTGCTTCAACCGGCTCAAACAGTTCCGCGACCTGGCCACCCGCTACGCCAAACGCGCCGCCTACTACCAGGCCGAACTCACCATCGCCGCGATCGTGCTCTGGCTCCAATGACTTACAGGACACGCCCTAGCCGAGCCCCAGGGGCGCCTTAGTCGTGCTTAGCCGACTACACGTGCGCTTAGCAGCCGCTAAGCGTCGTCCCCTATCTCAAGGGACGGCATTTTGGTCCATAGTGGACAGTCATGAGGGCATGACAACACGGCTGCCAGCAGGCCGGCCCCGCGGCCAGCGACTGGCGGGCGGAAGGATACTTCGGATGTCGGGGAAGCCCCTCGCACGCGAACGCAACCGTCGCACCCAACGTGACCGCCGAATCCAAACAGACGGAAGCCGGCCACCCACCCGACAGACTGTTCAGATGCCTGCTGGCACCGAAGTTGGAGGGCACAGAGGAAGGGGTGCCGACGTACCTGTGCTGCGAAAAGCCCGTTCCCTGCCCCTTCCGCTCTAGCAGGCCCCCGGAGAGGAAGGCGGAAAGGAAGCTGGAGAAGTAGGCGGACAAGCTCTTGCCGCCTCGATGAAGCGCTGCTCAGTCAGGTCAGCTAGCTTGCCTGTCCGGAACGCCATTCCTCGGTTGCTGAAGTGCGGCGGCAAGGGTGATGGTGTCGCGGGCAGGGTGTTCTCCGAGTTCGGATAGCACCGTAATTAGCAGCCGCAGCGTGCGCGGGATGCTGTCGTACTGGCCGAGGCGGGCTTGGGTGCGCATGAGGTCGCGGTAGATCGCTTCGTTGTAGGGGTCGAGCCGTCGGGCTTGTTCCAGCAGGGCGAGAGAGTGTTCGGGCGCGTCGCGACGGGCTGCGCGGATCAGGGTACTGAACGCATCGAGGACCTCGCGGCGGAGCGCCTCGCGGGGTCCGTCGATCCAGTCTGCGGTGATGCCTTCGGCGAGGTCTCCGCGGTAGAGCGCGATGGCGGTGTTCAGCGCCTGGGTGGCGTCGGCCGGTGTGCTGGTTCGGCTGGCGGTGAGCGCGTCGTGCAGCTGCCAGAGATCGACGGCGATGAGCTGTTCGTTGAGGGCGTAGTGGCCGTCCTGGGTGGTGATGATGTCGAGGGCGTCGTTCTCGGTGGCGCTGCGGAGGCTTCGGCGGAGCTGAGACAGGGTTGCGTGGAAGGTGTTGTAGGGGCGATCAGCCGGTGCATCGGGCCAGAGCGCAGCGCTAAGGGTTTCGCGGCGGCAGCCTTCACGGTGCAATGCCAGGTAGACAAGGATCTCCCGTTGTCGCGGCGCGAGCGCTTCAACGAGGTCATACGGTTCTGGGCCGGTGCGATTCAGGCGAAGACGGCCGACTACCTGCAGCCGCAGCGACCGATCCGGGGATCGGTCCGCGGTGCTGGTCTCTGCCGTCCCGACGTCCCGTTGCGTAGTCGCCTGAGGCGCTTCAGGGCCGTGTTCGGGACCGGCTTTGCTGAATTCGTATTCGGATGTGGTCGTGGCCACGCTATCGACGCAGGTGGAGCGGTGTGACGGTTCGGTGCGGTCGGGCTCGGCGGCGTGGAGCAGCGTGAGTAGGTCGAGGGCGTCGGCGCCCGGAATGGAGAAGAGCCGCGCGCCGGCGAGGTTGCCGGTGAGTGCAGGGGAAGCCGTGTCGACTATGCCGTCACCAGTCACGCGCACGGTACCGCCGGGACGCCATGGGCCAAGGAGCAATCCGGTGAGGCCGAGGTGGGCTCCGGTCTCGAGGATGGTGTGCAGGCGCCGGTCGGCGTCCGCGCTGGGCGCGGCCACGATGAGAAAGGGCCCGGAACGGCTCGACGGGCGAGGTGTCTGGGTATCCGGGTCGTTCCTGGGGAGGCTCTGGCCGTGCGTGCGGGCGAGCAGTTCGGCTTCCAGCACATCGAGAGCCGCGGGTAGGGCGTCGACGATTCTCAGCCGTTCCGGTACACGGTCTGGGAGGGTGTGCCCGAACAACGAGCGGGCGACAGGGTGCGGGATGACGATCGTGGCGTCGAGGCCGTCGCTGGCGGCTTGCGCGAGCAGGGTGACGATGAGGGCCCGCGCGGCGGAGTGAGCGCCGGGCCCGACGAGCCCGAGGCCTTGTGTCTGGGCGAGGTCGAGCGCGATGGTGTGTCCGTTCCGGATGCCGACCGCGGTCCCGGGTGTCGTCGGGTGTGCGGCGCGGACGACGGCCTTGGCTCGGTCGCGGGTGTCCAGCTCGACCTGCCGGGTGTGTCGGGAGTTCGTCGGTTCGGTCGCCGGAGTCTCCTGGTCGGCCGGAGGTCGCGTGGCGACGTCGTGAGCGATGCGCAGAGCGCGCACGACCGGAAATCCCGTGGGATCGCCGTCGGTTCGGACACCAGGCCGGTACCAGCGGCGACGACGCATTCGGACCGTGACCGTCGCCAAGGTGATCAAAGCGGCCAGTCCGAGCCCGACGAACGCCCCACCCGGCAGCGACACACCGCCGTCTCCGGACGCCACGGAATTCTGCTGTTCGTCCCCGAGTGTGGGCGGCGGTGTTTGGCCAGCTGGGGGTGGATCGTCCGGGAGTTCGGGTGCCGACACGCTCGGCGGCGGCTCCTGGGCTTCTGCCGGTGGTGCGGTTGGCGCGGTGTCGGGCAGGGCGAGCGTCCAGCCGGGTAGGAGCTGGTCGGGGTGGCGCAGGGCACGGCCATCGGGCTGGGCCCGCCCGGCGTTGAGGTCAAACAGCACGCGCCAGGCGTCCGGGTCACCGAGATGGCGCTCAGCGATGCCGGTGAGTGTGTCCGCGGGCTGCACGGTGACGGTCCGTCCGGTCTCCGAGGTGATGGCGTGGCGCGGGGGAAGACCGGCGGCGTCTAGCGGAAGCAGCAAGGTCCAGGCGGGTTCGAGGTCGTCCGGGTTGCCGGCGAGCAGGCCGGGGTTGAGCCGCACGATCTCGTGATAGCGCCTGCCGTCGCCGAGATGGCGTTCGGCGAGGTACCACAAAGTGTCGCCGTGCACAACCGTGTACGGGACCGCGCCGTGCGTGGTTGTCGTCGCCGTGCCCGCAGCAGAATCGCGGGGCGCGCTGGCCGGGTTCGGATGGGGCCGTGGTGGCGCGGTGGCCGCGGTCGGCGTGGCGGGGAGTCCGGACGCTGCCGCGGTGCCTGCGGATGTGGCGATCAGGACGGCGGCGACGAGCCCGGCGATCCACCGGCCGGTCGGGATCCGCCGCAGCGGGCCGCGGGCGGCACGGCCGGTCTGGCGAATCACTTCGACGATCACGGACACAGTGAGGGCCAGCCAGCCCGTCCATGCCACGGCGACGATCAGCCAGATCACCAGGTCGCCGGTGATCCACGCCCAGCGCAGCGTGGCCCAGATCTGCTCGGGCCACTGAGTGATCTGTACCGGGTCCGGCCACCGCTCGGGAATCAACCGGGCAGGATCGGCGCCAAGGGCCAGGAGCCCGCTCGGGATACCGGCGACGAACGCGAGCAGAGCCAGCGCGGCAAGCATGCCGCGGAGGCGCTGTGCCACCGGGGACGTCATGGCAGCCCGCCGTCGCGGGTCCCGACGCCGAGTTCGGCCACCGCGGTACCGGTGGCTTGCACACTACGGCCGAGCAGTCCGATGGGCGCGGGCTCGGTGACCGCAACCGTCACCCGGACCGTGCGAGTACCGGAAATGGTGACCTGGCCGGGGTGCCCGGTACGGGCGAGGTAGTCGCCCGCGGTCCGGGCGGCCGTGGTGGTGTCGATGCCGACGTGCGGGCTGCGGGTGTCCACGGCCGTGTTCGCGACGCGGGCGGCTTCGGCGGCCAGGGCGTCGGCGCGGGCGATGGTCCGCAGCCGGGCGGAGCCGTCGACGACCAAAGCGAGCACGAACAGCAACGCGGGCACCAGGACCGCGATCATCACGCTGAGCGACCCGGCGTCCCGTGGCCGTGCCGCGGTGATCATGGACTCCCCCGGTACGGATCGGCGGGGCTGGTGAATGAGCTGGTGATCAGGCGAGTACCGCCGGGGACGGGGAGGGCGAGGTCGTTGAGCGCGATGCGGCACGTCACGCTGGCCCTCAGCAAGCCGGCGCG
Source organism: Amycolatopsis keratiniphila (assembly GCF_000400635.2). Classification (NCBI taxonomy): domain Bacteria; kingdom Bacillati; phylum Actinomycetota; class Actinomycetes; order Pseudonocardiales; family Pseudonocardiaceae; genus Amycolatopsis; species Amycolatopsis keratiniphila. The sequence continues at coordinate 4,902,332 of NC_021252.1, forward strand.
GCCGACGGCGATCTGGCTGGCGTCGATCGACACGCTGGTTTCCTGGCAGGTGATGCCCTCACGTCCGAGACGATCACGAGCCACAGCCGCTCCGGCCTGCTGCGCCGAGTGAGGGCTGCGGGCGATCGACGCGGCGCGGGCAGCAGCGGTGGCGGCGTTGTCGACGGCTTGCTCCGCGGAACTGACGCGGGCACCCGCGATGATCAGCAGCCCCACGAGGATCACGGCGGGCACGAGCACCGCGGCTTCGACGCTGACGGAACCCGTATCTGTCCACAACCGACCGATACGTGCGTGGCGAGTCACGAGCCGCCCCCGGTCAACGACGTGGTGAAGCGCTCCTTGACCGCTCGCGCGGTCACTTCGACCCCGATATTAAGCCCGGGGATCGGCAGCAGCCGGACTGTCGTACCGGACACCGCGACCTGGACAGTGTCAGCGGTCATGGTGGCACGAACCTCGGGTGTGGTCAGGACACCGCGGCCTGCGCGGTCGGCGAACGACCGTGCGGCGGCGGCCGCGACGGGTTGTGTGGCGCCGACAGGACGTCCGGCGTCCACACCGGCCTGTGCCGCCTGAGCGGCCACGGAATGCGCATGCCACCACAGGCCGCCTTGCACTACAGCGAGAATCAGCAGCAACACCAACGGAAACAGCACGGCCAAGCCGACGGACTCCGCTCCCCTGTCGTTGTGAAGCCGCGCCCGGATGAATACTCGGCACCGTGTCCATAGTGGCCGGTCGGCCTGGCGGAGCGAGAAAGTTGATGTTGTCACGACGCTACCGCCGGGAGAGGAATGGTGCCGCCGTGTGCGGGTGGAATGTCCTGCGCGGCGGCGACGTTGGTGTGCGCTGACTGGTGTGAAGCGGCCGGTTTCCGGGCTTGGGTGGTCTTCGCAGGATTCGTTCCGGCGGGCTTCTTCCGCTTGGCGCGTCCGGGTTTGGCGTTGTTGAGCCAGCGGGCGAGCTCGGTTGCGGGGACGTCGGTGAAGGCGGCCAGCTCGTCGATCTCGATCACGTCGCCGGATTCGGCCAGCACCTCACCCAGTTCGCGTTCGATGCCGCCGAGTTGCTTGGCCAGCTCGGCGTGGCGGTCTGCCAAGTCACCGACGCGCCGGGCCGCGGCGGACCTCCTCTCACTCCGGGCAGTGTCTGCTACTTCGACACGTCGTTCGATCTCCTCAGCGGTCGGCATCGTGTGGTCTCCTTTGCAGTTAAGGGCTTCCAGGTACGTACAGGTTCACTTGATCTGGCCTTGGTAGGTCTGGACGGCGGCACGGATGGCGAAGCCAAGCCCGATCGCCACGGCAAGGCCGATCGCGACGAGGACCGCCTTTTCCACGGACTCGGATCCGCGGTCTCCCGATGCACGGGCCCGCGACCAGTGGTCTTCTGCAGTCACGACGTAGCTGAGCACCCAGGCGGTGAGGAACAGTCCGAGCCGGGCGCCTCGTCGCCGGACTGTGGTCGCGCAGCGCTTGAGATGGTTAAGCATGAGTATCGTTCTCCTTTCACGAGGAAGTCGTTGGCCTATAAGGTTTGCCGGTTGACTTCGCGTTCACGGCTGCCTCTTCATGACTAGGCGTGTTGATGATTCGCCCGACCGGGAGGCCCCCTGCTCCGGGCCACTCGGACGGAGGTTGCTCCCACGGGAATGCCCCGGAATGCGTGATATCCCGTGCCGCGGTGACGTGAGCGAACACGTTTCGCGGCAACGCGTCGGAGTCCTGCGACAACCTGGTGAGGTGGTCTTGCCCCGGGATGGCGGCCAGGGTGTGACTGACGCGGGCAGCGAGATCGTGTCGCCGGAGTTTCTGTTCCCACGCACGACAAAGCACCACGCACCCTCGCACTTGCCGCGCTACCTCCCGCAGGCTCGTATCGATGTCGTCGACCGCTCGCCGCGTCGCGGTGACCAGGTCATCGGTCGTGTCGAGCTCGGCAGCGACCTCATCGGCAAGAGCGCGGGCCTCGCGGGTGCGGTCGAGGCAGCACAAAGTCCGCCACACCACTGTGTGGATCTCACCCGGCAATGCGGGATCGAGCCAGGCGAGTGCCGGACTCCGGTGTAGTGTCTGCACCCCCGTCAGCAACTCGGCGACCAGTTCGCGGGAATCTCCACCCAGGTCATCGAAATCGCGACGCCGGTAGAACTCTCCCCACCGAAGCCGAAGCCGCGGTACACCTTCATACTCGAAGGAGGTCTCACCGGGTGGGCGGCAAAGGAGACGAAAGAGACCCAGCACCACGATCAAGGTCACCAAGCCGATGCCGAACTTCTCGCCGAATCCGTGACCGGCGCAGGAGATCTGAATGGCCAGCCCCGCGGCGAAAAGTCCTTTGAGGATGGTCGTCGGGCGAACGAGGCTGAGGGCTTGCCTGCGCCGCCACTGCCGCGGGGTCATGGCAGGGTTGAGCAGCACGGTGGCGTAGCCGTCGGGGAGCATGCAGTCGAGTACCGGCGGCACCGTTGCAGGCGATTGATGGTTGTGCATCAGGTTTCTCCTTCAGTCGGGGCCGATTTCTGTCTCTGGAAAGGAAAGCGGAGGTCGCGACGGGGCGTCGCGCGTTTGGCTAGCCCCCTCCTACGGCCAACCTGATCATGGCGGGGTACATGACCAGGAGCAGGAACGCGACCAGCAGCAGTGCGACGGGGAGCGCGAGACGTTGGGAGCGGGCGTTGGCGTCGGTTTTGTCGGCGGCCAGCGCGGCGGCGCGCAGTGCACTCGATTTGGCGATCAGGGTGGTGTAGATGGCGGCGCCGTCGGCCGCGGTGGCGAGGATGTCGGCCAGGTCGCTGAGTTCGACGACTCCCATACGTTTCCCCAGCCGGGACAAGGCTTCCCACGGGGTATGACCGGCCTGTGTCGCGCGGCCGAGGGTTCTGCTGATCCGGGCGAACACCCACGAGTCTCCGACTGCGGCGGCCTCCCCCAGCGCCTGGCTGGGGGCGCGGCCGGTGGCGCGTTCCTGCGCGACGAGGTCGAGATAGGCGGCGGTGGCGCGACGGAATTCCTCCCGCGCCCGAGCGGCGTCCTCCTGCACGGCCAGGACCGGCACCGCCGATCCGGCCGCCGCGCCGGCGATCACGGCCAGCACCACCACCGGGGCGGACAGGTCGATGCCGCCGAACCAGCTAAGCCCGGCCATCACGAACACGGTTCCGGCAGCGGCAGCAGCCCAGGTCAGGCGGCGAGCAAGGTAGCGGTCGGCGGTCTGATCGAGGACGTCGAGGTCGGTGGCGGGGATGCCCCACCAGCGGTTCGACGACCGTCCGGAGATCCCGGCAAGACGTTCGATCCGGGTCGACCAGCGGCTGCGTGGCGGCGCTCCGTCAGCACGGCGGGCGGCACGGTCGTCCAGTTCGGCGACCGCGGCGGCCACGTTGACCGGCGCCGGGCGCAGCAGCGCCAGGAGCACGCAGACCAGAGCCAACCCGCCCAGCGCGCCCAGCAACGCAGCGGTGATCCCGGGATTCATCGCGGCACCTCCACGTCGACATCGGTGGCAGCGAACGGGGTGCGCCTCGGTTTCGGTGCCCCGGGAGGGATCCTCGAGGCGGCGCCGAGCAGGCGGGCGGGGCGGCGCGTCCGGGTCAGCAGGTGCATCCACCACCCGGCCGCGCCCAGCAGACCACCGATCCCGGCCATCACGAGCTGGCCGAGCAGGTCGTTGAACGGGGTAAGGAACTCGTACGCGAAGACCACCAGTCCGGTGAGCAGGAGCGCGGTGATGCCGAGGATGGCGCGGACATCGGTGCGGGGCTTAGCGCGGTCGGCTTCGATGTCGCGGCGGGCGACGACCTCGCGTTCTAGGGCGGTGGCCTTGCTGTCGAGAATGTCGACCAGTCCGCGTCCGCCCGCGCGGGCGCGCAGGATCAGCGCGAGCACGACTTCGTCGGCGGCTTCGTCGCCCACGTCCTCGGCGAAAGCGCGGAGCGCGGCCTCCAGGCCACGCGTCCGCAGACGTACCGCCAGGGTTTCGATCTCGCCGCTCAGTGCTTCGGGGGCGGTGCGGGCGGAGGTGGCGATCGCTTGCTCCAGTCCGCCGGCGCCGGAGGCCAGGACATCGGCGAGACGCCGGACCCAGCTGGCGAGGGCGTCCAACCTCGCGATCACGCGGCGGGCGTCGTGGCCGCGGGCGAGGATCGGCACCGTCAGCGCCGCTGTGACAGTCAGGATGATGGCGACCGGCCAGCCGGTGCCCCACCAGACGATCCCGCCCGCGGCGACCGCGACGACGACCCGCCGCCGCGGTACTCGTGCCGCGAACGTCTTCCAGCCCGCGCGGCGCGCCGTGCGCGGTGTCGTCGACCGGGCGGCGGGTGGGCGGAAGGCCGCAACAGCGCAGGCGATCGCTGCCGCCGCGGCGACGCCGAGCAGGCCCGCCCAGACGCCCGTCATCGCCTTCCTCCGTCCGGCAGCTCGGTGGTCTGCCAGGTGTCGGCTCCGGCGGTGTCGAACAGGTGGCGGTCGAACCCGTGCCTCGTCAAGCGCTCCAGCAGATCACGGCTCGGTGGGTAGGCCGGGACAGCGCGGCCGTCTTCCGGGCGTGGGGCGAAGATCCTGGTGGTGTCCGGTCGGCCGGAATCTCCGACCGGGCCGACCTCGATGATCTCGGTGACGAACCGCTGCCTGCGCCGCCCACTAGCCGTGGCGTGGTCAGCGCGGGCGACGTGCACGACGAGGTCGATCGCCGAGGCAGTCCACTGGTGAGCTGCCTCGATCGCCAGCGGTGGATGAGCGAGTTGCCCGAGCGCGCCGATCCGGTCGAACACCGCCGAGGCGCTCGTGGCATGCAAGGTGCACATGCCGCCGGTGGCGCCGTTCCCGAGCGCCCGCAGCATCGCGGTGACTTCCCCTGCCCGGACTTCCCCGACGATCACCCGGCTCGGCGAGTGCCGCAGCGTCTGCTTCAGCAGGTCGTCCAAGGAGATCTCCCCGATCCCCTCCGAGTTCGCCGGACGGGCCTCCAAGGGGGTGACCAAGGGACGGGCGCCGATGTGCAGACCGAGTTCGTACTCCTCCTCGACCGTGACAACGTGCTCGTAGTCCGGGATCTCCGCGCACAACGCGCGCAGCAACGTCGTCTTGCCCGCGGCCGGGCCACCGGACACGATCACGTTGCAGCCCGCCCGCACCGCCGACCGCAGGAAAGCGCCAAGTAGAGGATCGAGCGTGCCGTTGGCCACGAGATCGTTCAGGCCGACGTCGACCAGCCGGTGGCGGCGGATCGCCACTCGCGGCCGGTCGGACACCTCCATCACCGCGGCCACCCGCGCCCCCAACGGGCCACCAGCGCCGATCCTCAGGTTCCCCAGCGGGCGTCCGGCGTTGAACTCCCGGGAGGTCTGGCCTTGGCGGGCGAACATCGCCGCCAACATCTCCACCAGCTCGGCGTCGGTGTCGGCTATCGGGTGTGGCCACTGCTCGACCGTGCCGTCCGCCAGCTCCAGCAGGATCCGGTCACAGCCGTGCACGTGAATGTTCTCCACATCGTCGCGCTCCAACAGCTCCTCCAAGGCACCCAGCCCGGACAACGCGGCGACGACCGCGCGGGCCAGCCGGCGTTCTTCGGTAGCCGGTAAGAGTGCGTGTCCGGCGGTTGCGCGGCGTTGCACCCAGCCGGCGACCTCGTCGGCCACGTAGGCACGCATCCGCGCCTGCTGCTCCTCGCCCGTGAGCGGTGTGTCCACATGGGACTCACCCGCCGCCACGCGTTCCAACCGGGCAGCGACCACTTCCCGGATCTCCCGGACGACCGCGGAATCGACATACCCGGCCTCCACAGTGTTCTGCGGCTGGACCGGAATTCGCGGGAGCGCTGTCGCCGATCCCGCCGGGCTACTGCGCGGAGGCCGCGACATCGCCAGTTGCTGTGGGAACGCCGACTCACCTGAGGGACGAAACCCGTTACGCGGCAACGTCATCGCGCACCTCCGGAAAGCAAGTGGGCCGAAGTCGACACAGCCAGAATGCGCGGTTCGCTCGGCGCGTAGGTGTGATAAGTGCCGTGCAGGCGACGCGCGACGCGGCGTGCACTGCGCAGCAGCGGCGACCGGTGAGGAAGGGCTCCTCCGTCGATGCCGTCGGAGAACACCGCCGCCGTCCGCGCGGCCATCGGGACTTCCACCGCGGCCTCCCGCCCCAGCGCCACTCGGACTTCGCGGGTGCCCGCGGGCGTAGTCGCGCAGACGGCCAGCGCGAGCCGCTGAGGCAGAATCCGTTCGGCGAGCTCGGCCAGGACGGGGCGTGCGGCCAGCACATGCCGCTGTGTGGGGCGCACCGCGACCAGTACGAGGTCTGCCGCGAGCAGCACCGGCCACGGCGTCGCCGAGCTGAAACGGCCGAGGTCGACCAGCGCGTCGGCGGGATGCCCGGCCGTGGTTTTGAACGCGGCCAATGCCACGGTCAGGCGGGTCCATCCGGCCGTGCCGATCGCGGTGTGCTGGCTCGGTGTGCTCAGCCCGGCCAGCAGGCCGACGTGCCGTGCCGGAGGCACCGCCTGCACATGCGCATTTAGCGTCGCAGGGTCTCCTGCGGTCGCGTGCCGGGTCGCGATGGCATGCGACAACAGGCCGAGATCGGTCCGAAGGAATCCGTTCACGACCCAATGCCCCAGCCAGCCCGGCGCCAGGTCGCCCCCGGCGGGGTCGCAGTCGGCCAGCAGCACCGGCGCGGGCCATGCCGCCGCCAGCGCGGCCAGCATCGTGGTCCCGCCGGGCGATCCCTTGCCCGACACGATCGTGATCATTGCCATTTCCCTCACCACTCCCTTCGACAGCTGGTCTCTGTCACGCGCCCGGTCCGAGCTGGACTAGGACGACCTGCCCGGCGGAGGCGCTGGTCGCGGCGTCCGCGACGTCAGCGCCGACGACGACATCGACCGTCACCGCGCCGGCGGAATCCGGCGGGCCGACCCCGAGCACCCGCGCCCGAAACGGATCCGACATGTTCACCGGGGCCTGCCCGACGTCGGACCCGTTCCCGGCCGCGACCGGGGTGACCTGCACCAGATCCCCAGCCGACAAGCCACGGGCAGGGAGGTGACCCGGCCGCACGAGCAGCCCCGCCAGCCGCTCCCCTGGCCCCGGAATCGGCTGTCCGGACAGCTGGCCGGGCACCAGCACCGTCCCCGCGGGCAGGACCGATCGCGCGACCTGGCCCACGACCCGGTCCCTGTCACCGGCCGGGATGAAGGCCAGCGGCTGATCCGGGACGGCCTTGACCACACCGAGATCGCTCGCCTCGATCCTTTGTCCCCAGTCCACGTCGCGGGTGAGCGTGAGGGCATCGACCCGGTCGTCCTGCCCCGTGATCAAGGCGAAGTTGCCGAGCGCGACGACCGCGGCCAGCACCACCGCAACCCCCAGCAGCCACCAACGCCGTCGCCGCGGCACCCGTGGTGCCTCGTCGTCCTCGGGTTCGGTGTAGGGCGAGTCGCTGCCGTGCGCTTTCGGTTGCCGTGAAAAAGACAAAGCGGTACCCATAGCGGTATTCCTCCACGATTCCGAATTACGGCTTCGGTGCGCCTAAGAATGTGTTAATCGCACTTTCGACAGAGTGTGGTGCTAGTTCGCGCGCAGGGCTTGCACTTCGGCGACCGCGAACGTCGCTCTCGCCCGCGACTGCATCAACGGGAAATCGCCGCCGACAGAGCCGGTACCGTCCGAACCGACCCAGCTCACCGACCACTGGATCGCCCACTCCGCGGTGGTCTGATCGTTCGGCTGCCCGACCGAACTGCGTGTGTACACGAAACCGCAATCAGGGCTGGCGGCATGCAGCCCTCGGGAACGGTCATACGGTGTTCCCGGCCCCGAACAGGACATCGACCCGCCGGACCCCGACTTGAACGTCATCCCCGTCGGCGTCGCGGTCACCTCAGCCCACACCGGCCCGGCCTGCACCCGCTCGACAGCCGGTTTCCACACGCTGTGATCCGTCCAAATCCAGGTGTTCTCCCCGACGATCGTGGCAGCCCGGCCATCGGGCAACCGCACGTCCGGAGAATGCCGGGGCACCGGCAACGGTAACCGCAGCTGCTCGAACGCGCGCGCGGCAAGCTCCGCCGGCGTTGGCAACGGCGGAGCCGCCGGACCACCTGAAGCCGCGAGTTCGTCGACAGGCAACGAAGGAAGGCAGCGGATCCCGAACGCACTGCCGCCCGGCCGACCTACGCCAGGTGAGCCACCAACACCGAAACCGCCGAACGAACAGCCGGCAGGAAGCCCGTCCGACGGCTCCAGTGCTCCGTTGCCAATTGCCGCCCGCCGATCCTGACCCGAGGACTTCCTTCCCGGTCCGCCTGGCCGGACCGGAGCCTGCCCCCGCTGCCGCAGCGCCTCCATGTCGACCGTCGGAGGAGCGACCAATCCCGACGAGTCCCCCGGCACCACGATGACCTGGCCATCATCGGCAGTCGGTGGCACCGCGGCCTGCGCCTGGGGCGTGACGAGGCCGACCGCTCCTCCGATCAGGCAGACGAGACCGATCGAAGTAGCCGGCATGCTGGGTGGCCGGAACATCAGCATGTCCCGCCGGTGAACGCGACCTTGGCGACTCGCCACCGACCGTCCGTGCTGTCCCGCTTGAGGTCGGCGCTCACCGGGTTCCTCGGCACCCCGACAGTTTTCGGATCACCGGTCGCCGCATCCACCTGTCCCGTGCGCGACGCGTCCTGGCAATCACTCACGATGGCGGACGCGCCGTCGATCCGAACGGACTGAATCCGCGCGGTGACGTCGCCGTAGACCTTGATTCCCGCTTGCTTCTGACTACGCATCGCGTTCAGCGTCGTGGTGAGCTGGGGATCGACCGCCACCGCCGCCATCGCGGCACGCCACGTCTCCTCCGGCTCGTCGTCGGTCCGAAGTGTCTGCGACCAGAACGCGGAGTAAGCCGATTCGACCGCTGCCCGTTCATCCTGGCCTGAAGAACTCGCCGACTGTGGTGGCGCGGATGGCGCCGACAGATTCGGTGACGACGGCGAAACCTGCCCCGTGTCCGCACTGCAGCTCACTATCAGCAGCACCACTGCCGATCCGGCCAGGACAGCCGCCAGCGCCCGCCGAGTACTGACTTTGTTCATGATTCCTCCCCAATGCTGACTCCGGTCCGTGCCCAACCACGCCGTCCCGCGCTCAACGATCTGTCTATGCCACGACGACGCTCGCCAACGCTCCGCCGAGCAGTGACGGGCCGGCAGCGAAAGTGGCATGTTTGCTCTTGGACGACACCGCGACCACGAGGGCGATCACCGCGGTAAGTCCGCTGGCGAATAGCAGGCCGCGAAGTAAGCCGTCCCACCCGAACCAACCGAGGAACAACGCGAGTGCGCCGTACAGCGCCGTATCGCCTCCTCCGGTGTGGTTCGGCGCGCAGATCTGAACCAGAGACACGAGACCGTAAATGACCACGGCAGCCACGCAGGCGAAGCCGAACCTCGACCAGGCCCTGTCCATGAGTGCGATGCCGAAGAAAAGAATGGCGCAACCGCCCGCCAGCGCGGTCACCATTGGAAACGGAAGCCGTCGGCATCGGAGATCCGTGAGCGCGAGACCAATTCCCAACGCGCAGGCCCAGCACCACACCGGCCAGCTCGGCGTCGCGCCCAGCCGAAGCCAGCCGATCCAGCTCGCCGCCACCGTCGCGGCCGACATAGTGGCCGCGACCGCGACCTGTGCCCACAGTCCAGTCACCAGCGCCGTGCCCGTCGTGCGCTTCGCGGCCGCGAGCAGTGCAGGGCCCGCAACGAGGCTTCCCGTGCCCACCGCGACCACCATGGCCGAAACCACTGAAACCTCCCAACCGAACAGGACAGCGAAGTCGGTAGTCACTTCGTTCCAGCACCGTGTCCTCCCACGTTCTCACTGCTTATGCCGGTGTTCACGGCACCGGCCCCAGGGCCTACCGGAGCGAGGACGTCCCTGTGAGGGCGATGCTGATGAACGGCGGCCAACTGAATGAGCGAGCCCGAAAACGCGTTGCTCCCGCTGGCTTGCCACACCCAGTCGGCCGACCGTGCTCCTCTTGCGTCACCAGGCAGTCCATTTCCTGGCTGAGATCAACACGTACACCCACGGGTCCGACTGAGTGCAAGGTAAGTACCCGGGTGAGTGTGGGCTCAGTGGGCCACCTTTCACCCGTTTGGGGCAGGCGGCCGACCGAGCCGAAGTTTCCCCCATGGCGCGCCGCCGGATCGTGTTAGCTGAGGGCATGGGTGGGGAGAACGTCTCGTATCAGCAAAGGGTGAACGACGCCGTCTCGATTCTCCGCGGGCAGTGGACGATCTCCGTCCTCGCCGCGCTCGCGCTGGGGGAGCTGCCGTACAAGGAACTGTTGACGGCGGTCAACACAGCCGAGCATCGTCCCGGTGGGCGTGCCCCGCTGTCAGATCGCGTATTCACCGACACGTTGAAGCGAGCGCAGGGACATAGCTTGATCGATAAACGCACAGACCCGCAGCGCTCCGGCGTCTCTGTCTACGAGCTGACGCCCAAGGGCCGAGCCCTCCTTCGGGCAGTTCGTCCGCTCGTCGAGTGGGCTCAGGAGCACGAGGATCAGGACGACCACGACGCCGTCCGGGTCGACTGACGTCAGCGGTGTTCAGCCTGTGGAACCCGCAGCGATGCCGGTGCGCCCTTGACCACGCAAACGCGATCGCGCCCCGACTGTTTGGCGGCGAACATCGCGTTGTCTGCGGCGAGAAGTAACTCTTCGAGGTCCTGTCCAACGCCGGGATACTGTGCGGCGCCGATCGACACACTGACTCGAAGGTCAGCTAGCTGCTCGTCTTCTTCGCCGAAGCGGAGTGCTCGAACGGCCGCGCAGATCCGCTCGGCAACGCTGACGGCGTCGTCGACCGCCGCGTCCGGCAGGAGAACAACGAACTCTTCACCGCCGAAGCGTCCAGTCAGGTCGTACGCGCGGACCTGACGCCGCACGGTGTCAGCAACGGTTTGGAGCACCCGGTCGCCGACAAGGTGGCCATGGGTGTCGTTGATGCGTTTGAAGTTGTCGAGGTCGAGCATCAGGACCGCTACGGACGTTCGGTAGCGCTTGGCTTTGCCGAACGCACGTTCAGAGAGGCTTCGCCAACTGGTCGCGTTGAGGAGGCCGGTCTTCCGATCCGTGGTCGCTGCTTGCTCGAGGTGCTTGACGAGGACGCTGCGGTGCAGCACGTAGACGGTGGGCAATACGAACGCGATCAGCCATGGCCGCCAGATCATCAACGCCGCGGTCAGAACGCCGATGCACAGTGTGACGATTTCCAAGGCGTTGTCGCTCCAGCTGCCCAGCAGCCGCGCGCAAGACCGTTCGCCGTCCTCGAGCGCGATCACCGCCCCGACGAGCACGGAGTTCATCGTCCAGAATGTCGCGATGACCAGCACCGGCCCGATCAGGTCCTGGGGCCGGACGATGTCCAGGATCTGGCCATGCGGAACCGCGTGAACGACGATCCACGCCGCATAGACCGACAAGATCATCACACTGGCGTTGAACACCGCTCGGTAGATCGGGACGCCGGAAGTCCAGCGCCACGTCCTCCACCACAAATGCAGGTACAGGAGGACAACTGTCGCCGCGCCGAGAGCCGGACCGGCCAACATGGTCACGGCCAAGATCGAAACCGAGCTCATGTTGACGTGCGGCGTATCCGAAAGCTGCCTGCGAATGCGTTCGATGTACCGCGTCGCTTCCGCGACGGCCAGCCCCGCGCCGAGCAGTACCGCGAACCCGATCCACCCTGTCAAGGTCACCGAACTGGTCACGGCCATCACGACCGTCGTGACAGTCGCAGCTGTCACGACGCCAACGACGAAGGCGACTACACGAGGCCGCAAGGCGAAGAGTCTCCCCCTTGTCGCTCTTCGGTTGCGCCTGAATACGCTGCGCGTCCGGCCGCTCGTCCTGTGATCCTCACCCTTCATACTGGCTGCGCTTGCGTCCCCGGACGGTCCAGCCGCGGTTGGCGTTGCTCCCGCCTCCGCCGCCGAGCCGTCCGTGCAGTCCGTTTCCTGGGAGGAGGTGCTCGTCGTGGCCGGAAAGGAATGGTGAGGTGAATCCGCAACGCGTTCGGACCGGTTCCCGCGCCTTCGCCGGGAGCCGGTCCAGTTCCAGATACCGAGGAGCACCAACGCCAGGACAGCAGCGATCAGCCCGGCACCCGCGACCGCACGGAACGAGCCGATCGATTCAGCAGCAAGCCCGCCGAGAACCACGGCGACACCCTGCGAGCAGTACATACAGGTGGCCATCCGGCCCATCACCCGACCGAGGTGCCGGTCAGGAACGATCCCGACGACCATCGTCTGCGTCTGGATGAGATATGCGGTGGAAAGGGCGCCGGAGAGTCCCCAGAGCGCTACAGATATCGGCAGCCCGGGACCGAGACCGCAGACCACGAGGACAAGTCCGGCCGCAACCGCGAGCACGAGAGCGGCGAGCGGTGAAGTCGGAATCCGTATGCGAGTCGTGAGCCAAGCCCCGATCGCGCTTCCAGCAGGATCGGCCGCTAGGAGAAGACCCACGCCCCAGGTGGCGACACCCAGCTCGTCGGCATACGGCACGGCAAGCCCCTCGGGCACGATGTACAGGCCAAGGAGGCACGCCAACCCGAAAAGGACGGCGAGCTGGCCACGGTGGCCGAAGTCGCCGACACGATGGTCACCAGCTGCCGATTGACCTCGAGCGGCCGGTCGCGCACGAACTCCGGCGAGGACCAGGACTGCGCTGCACAGGAAAGTCGCCGAGTTCACCAGCATGCCGACGTGGGGTTCAACGACGACTAGCAGCAACCCGCCGCCGGCGAAACCAGCGAGCTGAGCTGCCTGGGTAGTGAACTGCCGGAGAGCAACGCCCGCCGCGTATTCGTCATCGCGCTCGAGGATCTGCGGGATCAGCGACATGTGAGCGGCTTTGAAAGGGCCCGCCACGACGCTCAGTAAACCCACGCATACCCACAACGCGGGCAGCGGCATAGCCGGAATCGCCATCAGCGAAGCCAGAACCGCGCGCACGATGTCCGCGGTGACGATCACTGTCCGCCGCGGAAAACGATCGGCCAGACCGGAGAGGAGAAACCCGCCCAGCACCGAAGGCACAAAAGTCAGGCCGTACGTCAGCGCGGTCAGAACCGCGGACGAGGTCTGAGCGAACACCACCAGCGACAGCGCCACACGAGCGACCTGGTCACCGGCGATCGAAACCAGTTCGGCTATCCACAGCGAGCGAAACTCGCGCACGCGTAGCGGCACTGAAAAGCCAGCTCTGCCCTGCTCAGCCATTCCCTCCCCCGCAACCCTCACGGCAGCGGTCCCCGTTCCGCTGCCACAGCGAGTATCCCGACAGCTACGGTAGGTGCGAACCGGGAAGAGGTCGTCCTTCGCGAATTAGGTTCACTCGGAAGTACCATGCCGACTACACATGGTTACTTCCGCATCAGGATGCTGGTCAGCCTCGATCGACCAGGCCGTACTGCTTCAACGACGATCCGCCGTAGGATCTGTCCACGTGGCTATCGAACCCAACGGGCACGAGTTGACGCGCTGGAAGATTCACGGGGAGCGGCTCGTCGACGACACGCGACGCTTACGGCTGAGCATCGCCTCCGTCGAACTGCCCGACGGCGTGACTTTCGAGCAGTACGTGTTGCGAATCCCCAAGGCGGCCATGGTGGCCGTCCTCGACGACCAAGACCGCGTGCTCATGATGTGGCGCCACCGGTTCATCATCGACCGATGGGTCTGGGAGCTGCCCGGTGGCTACGTCGACCCCGACGAAGATCCCGCGAAGACCGCGGCGCGTGAAGTTGAGGAGGAGACGGGCTGGCGACCGCTCGACGTCGAGCCTCTCGGCTCGCTGCAGCCCATGGTCGGCAGTGCCGACGCCGAGAACCTCTTGTACTTGGCTCGAGGAGCCGAATATGTCGGCGAGCCCGAAGACATCAACGAGGCTGAGCGCGTAGCTTGGATCGAGCTCGACACCGTACGCGACCGCATCGCCAAGGGCGAGATCGTCGGTGCGGCATCTCAGGTCGCGCTACTTCACGTTCTCGCGTTCCATCGCTGACGCTTCACACGGGAGTGGGGACACCTGCCGCGGTCATCTGGGCGTACAGGGACCGCACGCGGCGGTCGCTCCGATTCACCGCGAGGCGCCGTCCAACGTCGGCGAGATAGGCGCCGCCTCGAACCGACCGGACGTGCTTACTCATCTTCACGGCCGTTGCGGCAACCTTGCAGGCTTCGTCAAGACGATTTTGATCGGCCAACGTTGACGCGAGCAAGGCGGTGTTGAACAGCCTTCCACGCTCGTATCCATCGCTCATGCCCAGTGACTGCCGGGCGAACCGCTCGGCTTCGACAGGGCGCCCGAGGTCACGGAAGGTATGCGCGAACTTGGCCGAGAGATAAGCGTTGTCGAAATAGGTCAACCAGGTCGGACCCGATCCGGGGACGAACCTCTCGAAGGCACTTTCCGCGTCGCGAAGTGCCGCGAAGCAAGCAGAAGGGTTCGCCTGCAGTGCGTGACCATGCGCTTCCAGTACAGCGGCCTCGGCTTGCAAGGCCACCAGGCCGGACCGCTTCGCCGTCCTCCTAGCGGCGAGCGCCATGTCTACGGCGACCCCGTGGGCTTTATTGAACGCGGCGTGGTGACTCATCGCCGCCAGCATCTCGGCTTCGAGCGCATCGTCACCGGCGTCCTGCGCCAACTTCAAAGCGTCACGAAGGTACCGCTGCCCTTCCCCCGCGTTACCGATGTCGTAAGCGATCCAACCGACAACCTGATGTAGTTCGGCAGCTGCTCCGTACAGTTCTTCACGTTCCGCCAGGCTCTTGGTCGTGTCGTTCAACATCGGCGTCACAGTGGAAGTCAGGTACCTGGTGGTGGTCGACGTGGCTTGGCTATGCCCGCCGCCGTACCGATTGTCGAGTCGCCGGAACGTCGCCGTCATGTCCCGAACAAGGTCGACGTCGCTGCTCCTGGGTTTCGGCAAAACTGCCGCCGGCGCCGGGGTCGCGCCGAGAAGCGAAGCACCAACTGCTGTCACACCTACGCCTGCAGCTTTGAAGAATTGTCTCCGTTGCACGTCGTCGAGGTTAGCTTCCCGCTTCACCTCTGCCGATGCTTCGCATGTATCGGAAAACTTGAACCAGAGGAGCGAAGGCGGGACGTGTAGTGCCTTCGCCCACCGTTCGAGGCTATGCAGATTGCCAGGCCGACGAGCATCTGGCGCCTCGAGCCGACTCACTTGTGCTTGCGCCAGCCCGAGCCACCGGCCGAGCGCCGCTTGCGACACATGCGGCGTGCTTTCACGGCGATACGCCGCGAAGAGCCGGCCGAAGTGGCGCGCCTCAAGCGCGGCACGGATGCTCTCCGCCTGCCAGAACGACTCCGGCCTCATAGGTGCTTCGTGAGAGACCAGGCGACGAATGCACGGTCCGCAGTGCTTACTCACGCGATCGCGGGCCAGGCGCGCACCGCACGCCTCGCACCTGCGCGCTGCACTTTGCACAAAGATCACCTCCGTCAAGCCTTCACCGCATTGTATGCGACTCAATACTCAGAGTCGCGAATTCCATACCTGCCATGTATGGAATCCGGTATCCGTGTCCCTCTACCAGCAGATTTCATGCACAACTGTCGTTCCGCCCCGGCGACCACGGGCAGACACTCAGTACATGCAGCAGGTGACTCACGGTAACAAAGCCACGCTTCGGGCCGTCGACCGCCCGGTCCGCAGCCGACCGGTCAAGAACCTCAACCACGAGCGAGCACCTTGATTCGTTCACGACCGCCCTGGCGTGACCTCCTCCGCGATGCGCGTGCGGCAGGGTGAGAGGAATCCCGGAATCTGACCCCTCGCCGGGATTCCTCTCACCCTGCCGCCCCGCAGACCGGCGGCGGGAGTACGTGCCGAGTCCGTCCACTCCGCCGCCGTTCCACAACGAATGCCGAAGCTTCTCAGCACCTATAGATTTCGAAGAGGCGAAACCGCCATGTTTGAAACCGACCCCCGTTACCTGTATGACCTAAATTCCGACTCCGATCTCGTAGCTGCCTTCCGAGCAGGTGATGTCAGTGCCTTCAGTGCGTTGTACGTGCGCCACAGGATCACCGCCCTGCGTTACGCGCGACGCCTCAGCACCTGCGACGCCACTGCGGAAGACGTTGTCGCCGATGCCTTTATCAACATCTACCTGGCCCTGCTCGCAGGCCGCGGACCGCGTGATGACTTCAGGAACTATCTGATTTCCACAGTCCGAAACATCACCATCCACAATTACCGAAAGAACCGTCGCCTGAAATTCGTTGACGATATCGAAAAATTCGCGCACGACACCGAGTTGTCGCCGGCGGCGATACTGCAGGAGCGAATCCAGTCGCACTTGGAACGCAGCCGAGCAACCCATGCCTTTCTCCGGCTTCCCGAATCCTGGCGCCAGATCCTCACGCTCACCATCCTCGACGAGCGACCGATCGCCGACGTAGCCGCCATCGTCGGACGGACACCCAACGCCACCCACGCGCTGGCCTTACGCGCTCGCCGCGGCCTGCGAGCCACGTACGCCGAGCTACCTGACGCCGCTTGAACTGACCGGCGAGGACAAGTGCCACCCTTCGGACCGCCGGGAAGGAGATCGAATGTCCCGACCGAAGTCGACCTGGCATGAGGCCAGCGCTCGAACCAGCGCCTCCGAGCAGACCCAAGTCATCCCCGTTCTGCCTTCCTTCGAACCCGAGCGGCTCCTCCACTTATGGATCGAAGCCCAGCTCCCGACCGCCCCACTGCCACCAGCGATCCAGTGGCCGCACCGCGACCTCGACTTTTCTCCACACTGAACGCCCGCCCCCGACCCGAGGAGGAGTTACCGATGCCCGCGGGACGCCACTCGTACGTCACCACTCGACGCACTTCAACCAGTTCGAAGCCTGGCCATGTCAGCTACCTCGGCTTCCTCCTCTTGCTCGTCGGTGGTGGCGTCATCATCGGCAGCGCGTTCGTCATCGCCTACCTCGGGGCGAGGCTCTACTTCGGACTTCCGCTCATGTTCTAGGCCTCACGCCGTCCGGTCCCGTCTTTTAGTCCTGGTACAGCCCACATCACTCGCGACGCAGAGAAGGGAAGATCAGGTGCCCGTTCCTGAACGCCGGCAGCGTGCCGCAGGGTCATCGCTCGGTTCGAACTGGCCGACGATCGGTCGCCAGATCGCCGCCCGCCACTACGAGGTGAGCGACCAGATCGCGGACCCGGACTGGACGAAGAACTTCTCCCTCTTCGGCGATTTCCTGCCGTGGACACCTCGAGACGGACGGCGCCCTCACCAGGTGTGGGAAGCCATCGAGCGACGCGCGCGAGGCGTACCGATCCACGCGATCGCCGCTCGCCTAGGACGGTCCCAGAGCACAATCGTCCGTTGGCTGCAGCAGCGAGGCCGGCCCTGATGAAGCTCAGCGCGAACAGCGACGATGCGTCTGGACCGCGAGTGTGCACCTACGCCTTGATCGGTCGCTACGAGCAGATCCTGCTCATAGCGACCGCCGACAGAAGCCACGTCCTCCCCGGAGGCCCGGTCCATAGTGGCGAACCGATCGAGCACGCGCTCCAGCGCACGCTGCGCGATCAGCTTGGGACAACCTTGGCCAGCATTGAGTTCTGCTCGGTGATAGAACACGAGGACGACAGGGGCGTCTGGCTCGGTTCGGCATCGGAAGTGGCCTTCCTGTTCGACGTCACACTTCCCGACGTCAGCAGCATCTCTGACCGCTTTCCCTGTATGCACTGGTGGGCAAACGAGTCAGATCTCGGCCTATTGCAACCGGCTGCGATCAGAAACGCGATTCTGACCGGCAATCTTTCGTCGGATTTTCCATGGTGGGCATGGTCACCCTGACACATCAAGTAGACACACCACACATAGGACAATCCCCGAATCACTGAGGAAATTGTGACACCGAACCAAGACAGGCTCCCGTCCACGGCAAAACGAAGGGAACTGGGCACCGAGCTTCGACGAATCCGAAAGCGTGCAGGATACACCGGAGGTGAGCTTGGCCTTCAGCTGAATTGGAACGCATCCACCATTTCACGCCTGGAGAAAGGTTTAAGCAAGGTTGAGGACGGACGAGTCGCACTCTACCTCGCAAGAGCTGGCGCCACCCCCGCCGAACTAGACGACTTGGTCACTCTGGACCGGCGACCGGACGACGGCTACCAGGTCCGTCCCCACCCCGCGGGCTGCCCCGACAGCCTTCCCATCATCACCATGCTCGACACGGAAAGCACATCGATCACCACCTACGATCCCGTGGAAGTCCCCCGCCATCTACAGGTTGAAACCTACATCCGGAATTCGCGCGGATACGACCACTGCCACGATCTCGACACGATTCTGCGAACCCGGCTGCACAGTCAGCAATCTTCTTTCCGACACCCCCGGTCCTTCACGTTCTATATTCCCGAAACTGTACTCGGAGGGCAGATCGGGTGCCCCACGGTCGCGCACGCGCAACTGTCACACCTGCTGATCGCGTCGTCACTACCCCACTGCCGCATCCACCTCGTGCCCACAGGTGCGGGCTTGGCCGACATCCGCACCGCGTTCACCCTTTACCAACACGACGACCATCGCCCCGTGATCCATTGCCAACTTCCCTCGATCAGCCTCTTTCTCGAGAACGACCACGACATCGCCTTTTTCGAAAGCTATCTAGAGCGCATCACGCGCCCGGCCCTCAGCCGCCAAGAAACCCGCGACTGGCTCACCGGACGCTTGGCCAAGCTCGAAGCCACACCTGGATGACCACCGCTCACGCAACCCGAGCTAGCACCACCGGAAGGTATGGAGTTTCGCTGATGAACGCTCGCAGCATCGCCGCAGACAACGTGGCAACATCGTGCTACTTCCGCACCACGGTCGAGCAGCCGTTCCGGAAGGCGCTAGTACAGATCAACGAGGATTGCAATCTTCGCTGCGCACACTGTTTCGTGTCGGCGACGCGCGTCGGCACGCAGATGCCACTGGGCGAGGTGATCGAGAAGGTGATTCCGCGCCTAGCTGAAGCCCGGGTCAAACGGGTCACCCTGACCGGTGGGGAGCCGACGATCCACCCTGACTTCCTGGCGATCGTGCGTGCGTTCCGCACGGCCGGGATGGATGTCGGGATATGCACCAACGCCACCACTCTGGACGCGGTCCAGATCGCGACGCTCGCCGAGCTGGCCGTGCATTGCAACGTTTCCCTCGACGGGTTCGCCGCCGATTCCCACGGTAAGTTCCGGGGCGATCGCGGCAGCTTCGCTACCACCGTGGACACTGTCGAAAGGCTCGGCAAGGCCGGGATCCTGCAGGGACTCTTGTGCACGCCGAACACGTTGGCAGAGAACGATGAATATGCGAGGCTGTGCGCGTTCGCGCGCGCGAACGGTGCGCGCTACGTACTGTTGAACCCGTTGGGCAGTATGGGCCGCGGGGTCAAGTCTCGGGCAAAGCTGGCGAAGACGAGTTTGCACATGCGGGAGATCTTCGAGCTGACCGCGCCCTTCGATGGTCCGGAGCTGGACGTCGCGCACATCCGCTTCCCGAACGTCGAGCGCCGCCCGCTGGCCGGTTGTGAGGCCGGCACGATCATCTACGTGTTCACCCCCGGCGAAGTCACCGTGTGCCCGTACCTGGTGTTCGCCGCCCGGACCCCTCAATCCCGACACACCGATACAGAGTTCATCGTCGGCAACATCTTCACCGACCCGGACATCGCCACCCGCCTGGACGACTACCGCTTCCACGACCGCTACCAGGTCGGCGCCAATCCCACCTGTACAGCGTGCGCAGTGAACTCCTCCTGCGGCAAAGGGTGCCCCGCCGCGGTCGTCGCCGGCGGTGGCCGGATCGGCGACGTGGACAACGAGCAATGTCCAGTCGTCGACGGAGCACACTACGAGGGACGGCGGCTGCTTCCGCTGATGCCGGCATGACCTGCCGGTTCGCTGATCCTCAACGCCTGCCCGGCACGCTGATCACCCTCGATGGCCCCGGTGGCGTGGGCAAATCCACGACCGCGGACTTGGTCGGCGAGACGCTGGCCGCGGCCGGGTTGCCCGTTCACGCAACGGCACAACCCTCACGTGCGCCGCTGGGCGAACTGGCCCGGCACGGCACCGACGCCTACCGGGACATGGCCTTGGCGTGCCTCTGCGCCGCCGACCGGCATCACCAGCTCGACGCCGAGATCCTGCCGGCGCTCGATGACGGGCAGGTCGTGGTGTGTGATCGCTACGTCGCCTCGTCTCTCGTCCTACAAGGCCTCGACGGTCTGCCTGCCGAGGTGGTGTGGCAGCTCAACCACGGCGTCTACCAACCCGACCTGTCGATCATCCTCACCGGCGATCCACAGGTCATCGACTCTCGCCTCCGGGCCCGTGGCGGACACAGCCGCTTCGAGCGCGCCGCGGACAACAGCGCCCGCGAGACCGCCTTGTACGTCCACGCCGTCGCCAACCTGCAGGACAGAGGCTGGCCGGTGACCACGGTGGACGCCACCAACGGGTCACCCGGGACAATTGCCTCCACTGTCGTGTCCCTCATCCAGCAGGTTCTGAGCGAGAAGAGCCCGGCATGCCTCTGAGTCTGATCACCGTCAACGTCGGTGCCCCGTCTCTCGACCGCGCGCGGCGCCAGCTCCGCTGGCTCGCCGAGCGCTCCGAAGACGTGCTGGTCCTGACCGAAACCAAAGCTACCGCAGGCAGCCAGTTCCTCGCCGAAGCATTCACCGCAGCCGGGTACGCCGTGACCTTTCCCGAGCACGCCCCTGGCGAACTCGGCGTCATGATCATCAGCAAGCTCGCCGTCACACCCGACCCGCTCAGCACCGCCATGGACTACTTGCCGGCTCGTGCCGCCGGGGTCGTCGTTGACACCACTGACGGACCGCTCCGCGTCGCCGGCGCCTACGTGCCATCCCGCGACTCCAGTGCGGACAAGACCGAACGCAAGATGACCTGGTTACAACGCTTCCAAGACGCCCTCGACCGCACGGCGAACGGCACTCCGTTGCTGCTGCTCGGCGACCTCAACGTTCTCGAGCCCACCCACACACCAGCCCACCGCGGCCAGTTCGCTCCCTTCGAGTACGCCTTCTACACCGGCCTGACCGACCGGCACCACCTCATCGACCTCTTCCGGCACCTACACCCGGACCAGGTCGAACACAGCTGGGCCCGCCGACCGGAGCTGGGCTACCGCTACGACCACGCCCACGGATCCCTCACGCTGGCCGAACGGCTCACGGCCTGCGACTACGTCCACGAGACGCGGGAGATCGGCCCGGACGGCACCCGGCTGACCGACCACTCGGGACTCGCCGTGCGGCTGACACTGACAGCGACCACAACGCTGCTAACGTCGGATCCCGCAACGGCGGTCACATCCGCCGAGCCGGAGGCCACCCTGTTCTGACACGGTCTCCACTCGTCGCCGGCCGCCGGGACCCGATGCCCGCCAGCCGACCGCGAGGTACCACCGCAGGATGTCCAGCTCGACCAGTACCACCACGCCCCGAATCGGTGCCCGCGTACTCCTGCTCGACCCCGCCGATCGCGTACTGCTCATCCACGCCCTCGACCCCACCAACCCCGACCACCACTGGTGGGAACTACCCGGCGGCGGACTCGACGACGGCGAAACTCTCCACGACGCGGCCCGCCGCGAGGTCGCCGAAGAGACTGGCCTCACCCTCACCGCCATCGGCCGCAAATTGTGGACCCGCGAATCCCGCTTCCGTTACAAGAACCGCGACCACCACCGCATCGACCACGTCTTCCTCGCCCGTACCTCGACCACCACAGCTGAGGTCGCGCTTAAACCCACCGAGAACGAGCAAGCCGGGTTGATCGAGCGACGCTGGTGGACAGTGGACGACCTTGAGGACTGCAACGACAAACTCCTCCCCGCCGAGATGCCCGACCTGCTGAAGGCCGTGCTCACCGGGCAGTTCAACGACACGCCCCTTGTAATCGCTGGCTGACCGGACGCGTCACCACCATTGCGTCCACTGGAACTGCGCTGGCACGACCTTCTGTTCGACCTGATGCGAGCAGGGATACGGGCTCGTCGGACCAACGGCTCCAATACGCGCCCAGAACGCGACCGCGACCGGATCCTGCCCGATCGGCAGCATCGTCCATTCGAAGCGAGCCGCCCGGGCGACCGCGGCGGCCACCAGCACGCTCCCGGCGCCGCGGCGACGGTGCTTCTCCTCGACCTCGACATTCACGAGGATCGCGCGCCGGTCGATGCCACACAGGGAAAAGCGGATCTCACCGAAGATCGTGTGCCCCATGCGCAGCTGGACAGCACCGATCCCGGCCCCCGTCAACGGCGGGAGCAGCACGAGCCGCAGTCCGTATTCGTCGACGTGGTCTTCGGTGATCTGCCGTGACAGGGCTGGGTCGATCAACGCCCACACCCCATCACGCCCCGGCAGGGCATAGCAGGCCTCACACAGCCATTCCGGCGCCCGGTAGTCCTGCGACCAGCCCTGCCGGACCCGTGCCACCGCGAGATCATGACCCCACGGACATCGTGTCGGCGCCCCAGAACCCGGTCGGATCGGTACTTCCAGAGTCTTCCACTCCCGGTTCGCTCCGGTCACCGGAAATCACGCGACTTCGACGCCAACCCCAGCAGATCCAGCGGCCGCACCTGATCCGCGACGACCGTGCACGTTCCCTCAACAACCTGCGCGATACCCCGGAATAGCAACGCGTTGCTGGCCAGCAGCACCTTCCTGCTCCGGTGAAACAGGCCCGGGGAAACGAGGATGTTGGCCATGCCGGTCTCGTCCTCGAGGTTGAGGAACGTGATGCCGCCGGCGGTGGCGGGGCGTTGGCGGTGGGTGACCGCTCCCCCGATCCACACCCGTGCCCCGTCCTCGGCCTGGGCGACGGCGGCAGCGGTGATGGCACCGTGGTCGGTGAGCCACTGGCGGAGGTATTCGATGGGGTGGGAGCCGGGTGAGATGCCGGTGGCCCACAGGTCGGCGGCGGTGACCTCGATCCGCGTCATCCCCGGCAGCGCCGGGGCGTCCAGGCCGGGCGCGAGACCGGGGAGGTGCTCGGGCCGGGTGGTGGCCGCGGCACCGGCGGCCCAGAGCGCTTGACGTCGCGCGGGGCCGAGGCTGGTGAACGCGCCCGCGGTGGCGAGGGCCTCGATGGCGGGCTTCTTCAAGCGGACGCGTTCGGTCAGCTCCCCGATGCTGGTGTAGGGGCCGTTGTTCTGGCGTTCGGTGACGATCGCTTCGGCGGCGTTGTCGCCGACGTTCCTGATTGCGGCGAGGCCGAGGCGGATGGCGTGGCCGCCGGTGCTTTCGGGTTGGGGTTCGAGGGTGGCGTGGGTGAGGCTTGCGTTGATGTCGGGTTCGTAGACGATGACGCCGTGGCGGCGGGCGTCGGCGACCAGCGATTGCGGGGAGTAGAACCCCATCGGCTGCGCCCGCAACAGGCCCGCGCAGAACGCCGCCGGATAGTAAAACTTGAGATGCGCGGAGGCGTAGACGAGCAGAGCGAAGCTCATGGAGTGGGCTTCGGGAAAGCCGTAGCCGGAGAAGGCGTGGATCTGCTCGAACACCGACACGGCGGTGTCGCGGTCGACCCCGTTCGCCGCCGCCCCGTCGAAGAACCGTTTGGCGAGTTTCCGCATTTTGGCGCTGGAGCGCTTCGCGCCCATCGCCCGGCGCAGCAAGTCGGCCTCGGCCGGGGTGAAGCTCGCGACGTCGACGGCCATCTGCATGACCTGCTCCTGTTCTTCGGCTTCTGCGTGTCTCATGAGCCATCGCCGAGCTGGCGGAGGACCTCCAAGTAGTGACCAGCGTCACTTCCTGGAGTGTTGCTGCGGGTCTGATCGGTCCCCGGCAGAGGGTTGCCTCAGGTTTGGGAAGCTCGGTGTGGCGGTCGTAGCTGGGGGTCGCCCAGGTGCGGGCCAACTGCCTGATGCGATCAGGCGGGATGGAGGCCTTGTGGTTCAGGCAGCCATAAGCGTCAGCGAGGCCGAGTTCGGTCCCGACAAACAGACGTGCAAGCGCGGACGCGGTGTTGTGTTGTCTGGGATCGGAGAGGTCCAGCAGCGCGGTGGCTATCGTCGGTGTGCTGAGGCTGCGGCGCAGCCTGCTGTCGACGTACGCGCGAATGTGCCTAGCCGCGGACGGGTGAATGTGCCCAACTGGCGAGGCGTCCTGGCCGCGGGACTGCGCGGAACGTCTGTCACCGAACGGGCGCAATGCGGCTATGAGAGCGCGTGCGGCGACCGCTAGTAATTATCGGCCCACCGCATGCGTATGTGCCTCGTTGCCACGGCTGCGCTATCGGTGTTGCGCTCAGGAGCCGCTGGGTCAGACTCCTTGTCATGGTGATGAAACCGCAGCTTAGCTCTGTCGTAGCGACAGGAGGCGCCATGTTGCTGGTCGTGGCGCTGTTCTTGAAAGCGCGATGGTCTCGTATAGCGGAAGAGTTGGCTCATGTGTCGGTGGCCGGGTGGTGTGCCATCGCGGGGTCTGCGCTGGTTATCGGAGCTTTGGTGCGGCTTGTCTGGGTGTGGACACGGGGTATGACATGGACACGGGCAGCAGGATTGGTCATTGTGGTGCCGATTGCTGCGTTGACGGCACTGACGCTGGTGCTGCTGTACGCCACGGTCGACACCTCCCAACCCCTTGTTCGTATTGAGGTGATCAAGACAGCGCTCGCGGTGGGAGCAGGAGCTGGTGCAGTCGGCGCGTTGTTGCTGGCCGGCCGAAGACAGTGGACATCTGAGCTTGCGGATCGCCACGCCGTCCATGATGCGGCGGAACGCCGCATCACTGAGCTGTATGTCAAGGCTGCCGATCAGCTTGGCTCCGACAAGGCCCCGGTACGCCTGGCCGGGTTGTATGCGTTGGAGCGACTTGCCCAGGACAACGCTGGTCAGCGGCAGACCATTGTCAATCTGCTGTGCGCCTATTTGCGGATGCCGTATGGCCCACCCAGCGGCGGCCACAGCCATCGGAACGGCCTGCATCGCACGCTGTTAGCCGTGCGCCCCCGCAGACATGCCCCTGCGGTTGTCACCGCGCCGACTGCTGTGGAGTCTGCGGTGCAGGAACACGAAGTCCGCCTAGCCGCCCAGCGTCTTCTCGCCGACCACGCCCGACCCCACGCGCCATCTGGGCAACCCAATGACGGGTTCTGGGCCGATGTCGACCTCGACCTCACTGGTGCCGCCCTCGTCGCGTTTGATTTCGCTTACTGCTCAGTTCGGACTGCTACATTCAGCAATGCACAGTTCACCGGAAAAGCCAACTTCAAAGGGGTCCAATTTAGCGGAATCGCCAAGTTCGACGAGGTCAGGTTCATTGGCGCTGCCGACTTTAGCAACAGCCAGTTCGCCGACGTGGCCTGGTTCGCGGGTGCAGAGTTCGCTGCCGATGCCAGGTTCAGGGAGGCTCGGTTCACCTCCGTCGGATTTAGCGGAGCAAAATTCGTTGCCGACGCCGTCTTCAAAGGAATCGTCTTCAGTGGCACGGCTGGATTCAGTGAGGCCCAGTTTGCGCGGAGCGTGCCGAACGAGATAATGGAGTATCTGTCGTCGGATCTCGAACATGGCGAGGACGATTAGGCCGTGTTGTGTCCCTATTTGCTTCTGGTGGAGCGGTCCGCAATGTCATCTGCGGCGGTGCTCGTCGAGGGAGACGATCCTGCCTTTCTGCTCCAGGTCCTGTCTCAGCAGGGTGTTGTCGTGGTGTAGGGCTGCGATCGCCGTCGCTGCGGCTTGGAGTTGTTTCCGGAGCTCGGTGTTCTCGCGGGTCTTCTCCGCCAGTCGTGCTCGGAGCCGACCGATCTCGTCGTCGCGGCGGGCTTCGCCCGGCGTGAGGGTGCCATGCTGGGCGAGGTGGGCCTCCCAGTCGGCCAGGATGCCGGTGGCCCGGTTCATCGTCGCGCGGCTGACCTGGGCCTCGCGCCAAAGGTTCTCCTTGGTCAACCGGCCGTCGGTCCGCTGGGGTTTGCCTTCGAACAACCGCTGCATGGCGGAGCGTAGGGCCTCGGATGTCGTCGTGGAGACGCCGTCGCTGGTGATCGTGCGGCTGGTGCTCATCGTGGTTCCTTCGGGATGGTGTCTAGGACGGCCTCGACTCGTTCCAGCTCGCGGCGGATGAGGGCTTGGCGGCAGGCGGGCAGGTTCGGGGTTTGCAGGACTGCGAGCTGGGTGCGTCGGTGCGCGTCGTAGATCGGGATGTGCTCGGCGCCGATCAGGCTGTTGCGGCAGCGATCCGGGCGGCAGCGTTCTTCCAGTGGCCCGGTGTGGCCGGCCGGGATCGTGGCGTGTTCCAGGCAGACCGCGCCGACGGGGTTGTTGGGGTCGAACAGGCAGTGGTTGAGCGTGCCGAACCGGATGGTGATCCGTGCTTTGCGCAGGAGGCTTTCCTCCACTCTTGCGTCTCCGCCGCGTGCCGCGACCGACTCTTGGATCTCGTCGAAGGCCTTGCTGATCTGTGCTGCTCCGGGGCCGAACCCGACCGGGTGGCCGTTCTTGTGGGCTTGGTAGAGGTCCTTGATGCGACGGAACCGAGCGGCGTCGATCGCGGATTCCAGGTGCTTGGACCAGGACGGGTCCGAGGCGGCGTAGCCCTGCGTGACGCGGTTGGCCAGCGCGCGGGTCGCGGCGTGCTTGAGCTGGATACCCAGGGCGATCTCCGAGCCCGGGAACTGGTCGGTGAGCATCGCCATCGTCCGGCGGAACATGTGCGGCCGGGCCGCCCCCGCTGGGATCTCCTCCAGCCCGGTCCAGCCCCGGGCTGCGTTGACAAAGGCGATGAACGCCGCCGTCATCTCCGCGCCGTCGACGGTCTCGCTCACGTGCGGGCGCGCCAGTGGCGCGAAAACGCGCTCGGCGTGTGGGGAAACCGCCTCGGCGACCGTGATGGCTTCGGCGACCGGCTCGATGATCCACCAGTGCTTGCGGGGCGAGCTGGGATCGCCCTTCTCTTCGATGGACGCGATGGCCGGGGAGTTGTAGTGCTCAACGACGTTCCCGCGGGTGATGGCGTGGATTTCCGAGTCGCGCATCATCGACAGCCCAGCGACCAGCACGAATGCGGCGTTGCGCAACGCGACGGTGAGGTTGAACAGATGCTGAGGCCCGATGCCGGGGTGCCACGGGCCGACAGTGCCGTCCGGCCTGCTCACCTGCGCAAGGCCGTCCACCAGTCCCTGCGTGGTAGTCCGCCCTTCGGCGACGACCCGCAGAACACGCGACTTGTGTCGCGAGCTCTTGACGAGGGAGTAGGTGGGCTGGCTGCGCAGTCCGACCAGCAGGTCCAGCAGGAGCCAATTGACCCGTGGCTGTCCGTCCTCCCGCGGCGCGGCGTGGACGGGGATCTTGTTCGCGGTGTTGGCCAGCCAGGCCTCGACCTCGGCGTGGCGGCCCAAGATCGACGGTGACACGGCGGCGAGGAGTTCGTCGCGGCGGCCGACGGCCCGGAGGATGTCCGGGGCGAATGTGTGGACGTAGGCCCAGGCCGCGCGGATGAGCGGGAACCAGATCTCCGGAGAGATAGCTTTGGTCGCAAGCTCTCGCTGGCCGGCGTAGTGCGCGACCTGGCGTGCGCTACGTCCCGGCCACGGGTCTTCACTGGGCCAGTCGCAGGTCAGGGCCGGGGCGACAGCGGCGAGACGCTTGATCAAAACGACATGCGCCACGACCGTGCCTGGCTTCTGCGTCGCCCGCAGGCCTTTCACCCGTCGCCGCAGATCCGCCGCATTCCAGTGGCTGGGGTCCAGGGGCAGCCCGGCAGTCTTGGACCAGGCGAGAAGGCTACGCAGCTTGGAGGCGGTCTGGATCAAGGTAGGGATTTTCGCTGGGCTGTGCCCAGATAGACGCCGGCTTCCTGGAGTACCTCGTGGTGCGGGTTCGCCATCGCCGTCAGCAGTTCGCGGGCCAACAGATTCCAGCGGGGCTCCTCCAGGCCTGAGGAGAACTGGATCCGCCACTCGGCGGGACTGAGGTTGGCTGGGCGGCGGACGATGCCGTTGAAGTCCCAACCGACCGTGTCACCGAAGCGTGGGACCGCGGCGTCGGGGTGGCGGGCGGACTCCAGCAGCGGGTGGCTTTGCAGGACCGCGTCCTTCTCGCCGAAGAGCGATCGCCGTTCGGAGGCGGGCTGGTCGAGCTTCACCGGTCGAACTCCTGGTGTGCGGTCAGAGGCAGGTGTAGTGCGGCGGTTCCAGCGTCGATGTGTTTGTGGGCCAATGCTTTCTCTTCCACGGTCCGGTCAGCCAGGACCGCGCGGAGGTTGGTGTAGGTCTGGCCCCAGATTGTCGTGAACCGGTCCGGGGGCATGCGGCGGCGGGTGTTCTCCAAGTGCTGCTCGAACAACAGCAGCTGGGGCAGATGGCTGGGCAGGATCCAGGCGTTGCGGCATTCCAGGCAGCGCAACGGTGCCACCGAGCAGAGTTCCCCGGCGGAGCTGAACGGCGAGTCGTAGGGGTCCTTGCAGTGCGACAGGCCCATATCCAGCTGGCCAGTCACGATTCCCTCGGCCTGGTCGGCGGGGAGCCCCAGCTCCTGCAGCCGTGCGCTGTCGCCGGCAGCGGCCTCGGCCTCCGGCGTAATGACGATTGGCCCAGTGATGGCCTTATCGAACCAGTGTCGCTGGGCGGCGGTGATCACCTCGCCGGAGATGATCCGCAAGGTGGTGCCCTGCGCGTAGTGCGCAGCAAAGGTCTCTCGGGTGTGGTCATCAGCTGCGATCCCGACCCGGCCGCGGGCGACGATGGCCTTCTCGACCTTGGTGGACTTGCGCAGCCGGCCAATGTGGGCTGGTCTGCTGACCTCGACGCCGACGCTCGTGAGCCAGGCGCTGAACGTCGTTCGTGGAGAATCGGGGTCCCAACGCCGGAACACCAAGGCGTAGTTGGGCAGAAACGCCGCGCGAACGAAGAGCGAGTCCTCGACCTCCGGCAGCCGTTCGCGGACATTCGCGGTGACCTTCAGCAGCCGCTGGATGATCGCGGTGACTTCTCTTCGGGGCCGATCGTGCAGGTCGTGCGTGGCCGGTCCTTCGGTGGCTGGCTCACCGCGATCCTCAGCCTGCTGCTCGACGCCGCCTGGCTGCGGTGCGCCGTCGCGGAAGGCGCGGTGGCGGACCCGGCCCGCGCGCTTCTTGACGATCGTCAGCCTCACGCCCTGAGGCAGAAACTCGACGTCCTTTACGCCGAAGGAGGTCACCTCCTCCGAGCTCAGGCCGGTGGCGTCCATCAGCAGAACCCGGAAGGCGTGCAGGTCCATCGTGTTTGGATAAAGCTGCGCGGTCAGGTGGTGAATGAGCAGCCGCTTGGCAAGGTTCGGCATGATCGTCCCGTCCGACCCGGCGACCAGCCTCCGCAGCTCCTCCGGCCACTCACCAACATGCGAGGGAAGCTGCGCGCGCAGCTCACTCATAGCGACCGTTCCCCGGGAAATGCCCCAGAGCAAGTCCGGCGGATGTAGCCAGCTCCCCTGCTTAGGGTGTCGGCCCTGCGCGGCGAGCTGCCAGCCGTTGTCCAACCGGTGCTCCAACGCGTTGACCTCGGCCCAAGCTGCCTTGATCAGAGCTCGTTTGTCGTGGCGGGAGAACTCATCGCGTTCCGAGGACTCGCGCCAGTGGGTCGCCGCCGGGCCTCGGGCGAAGCGAACGATCTCGTCCGCGACGGGCCGGTCGGGGTGGTCATCCCGCCGGATGATCAGCACGCGCAGTGCCCTGGCAATGAAGGCAGCCCACCTCGATCCGGGGGAAAACGCGGCTGGTAACTGACGTTCCCACCTGGCCAACACGCGCGCCAGCTGCGGGGTTTCCAGGTCCGTCGACTCCGGGTTGACCTCGGGATCGGTGTCGACGGCGATGCAGAACAGGTCGATGCCCCGCCGGTAGGCACCCGACGGGGCGCTGGTGATCTCGGTGGCTGCGACGTAGTCCATCCACTCGTCGGCGAGCTGGGCCGCCAGCCGCGAGCACCGATAAGCGCCCGGGTCGAGCCGTTGGATCACCGGTCGTCCCTGCGATCGCAGAACCTGGACCTCGCGGGTGCCGACCCGCCCCGCCAGTGTGTCCTCCGGCCGGTCTGCGTCCTGAGTGGCCATCAGCCGAGGTCCTGTCCGGGCTGGCTATCGAGGGCGAAGGCATGGGCGGCGATCTGGGCGTACGTGACTTCCTCGGTCTGATCGCCGATCCAGCCGCTGAAGGCCTCCTCAAACTCGTTGATCAGATCGTCCGTGTATTGCAGGTAGGCGTAGGTGGCCTCGGGGCTGGAGTGACCGAGCCGCCGGCTCACGATCAGCAGTGGGTTGCGGCGGACGTGCTCGGTCAAATAGCGCAGGTGACGGCGTTGCCGGGCAGCGGGATCGGGCTCGGCACCCTCCAGTTGCTGTTCCAGGTAGGTGAGCAGCTGCAGGGCGTGCGTGTGCCTGAGGTCGTGCCAGCGCCACCGTTTCCTGGGCAGGCGCGGTGCGGACTCATCAGCCAGGGCGACCATGCGCCGCCAGGCCGCGTGCCGATACCGCTTCCAGGAGTCCGCGCCAGGCATCAGCCCGCCGCGGCAGACGAACACCGCCAGCGCCTCCAGCCCGAACTCGCCCTCGTGAACCGTGATCCGCCGCAGAATCGGCGGCATGCCCGCCAGAGTGAACACGTGCTGCTCGCCGTCCTGAACTCCGTGGACCAGGCCCGATTCCCGGTCGATCCGCGAAACCACGAACAGCTCCCGGTGCCGCCGCTCCAGCGTCTTGGCCGCAGCCGCGATCAGCTCTGGCCGCTCCAGCAGCAGATAGGTCTCCACCGAGCGCATCGACTCCTCGGGGACGTAGATCCCCCGGGCCTTGCCGTACTTGGCGCACGCCTGGACAGTGAACTCCACCGACGTGCCCGGCGTGGCGGTCCCGATGCCGAGTTCGGGCAGCAGCACAGTGGCCCACTCCTGCCACCGCATCCCGGTGCCCAGCGCCAGATCCGCCCCAGCCCGACTGCGGTGAGGCGCCCAACCACGGAATCCACGGTCGATCCGCGAGTCCGGGCGCTGGCCGCCAAGACCGACGTCCCGGAAGTACCGGTACTGCTCCAGCGTGAGATGTCGGATGTCCATCGCCCGCCGGAGTCTGGGCGACAACGGGTTACGCCCCCGCGCGGCCACTCGGACCGGCCGCTGCCTCCGGTGCCCGGTCTTCTCCAGGAAATTGTAGAACTGGTCCAGTAGCACCGACTCCTTGCGCCAAGCCGAGACACCGATCGGTCGCCGCTGCAGCTGGGTGCGCTGGCGGCGGTAAGCCACCAGATCTGACTCGGACGCCGACACCACGTCCCGACCATGGGAGGCCTGGTGCGCGGCGAAGCGGGCCATGATCCGCCCGTAATCCTGCATCGTGGTCCGGGACAACTCCGCGTAGGACAAGTTCCGACCCCACGAACACAACGGCTCGATCGGCATCATCGTCTCGTCGCCGAGGTAGATCGGTGTGCCGTCCGAGATCGACCGCTCCCGCAGCAGCCGCGCGACGTCCACACCGGATAACACCGGGCTCTCCAGATACTGCTCGGCCAGCTTGCTGTCCACTGTGAACCGCCGCATCCTCGTACCTCCGTGAGATGGCATCGCACGAGAGATAGCAGCTGATCACCGCCAATCCAAAAACTCGATCACACGGCATGCGCATCTCGTGAGACATATCTGAACTGCCCCAAGAACTCCTGAAACAACGGCACCCCGAGTGTCCTATCGAGACTCCGCGCCAGCAGGGGATGCTTGTGCTTCCAGGTTTCCTCGCCGCGGCGGCGGGCGATGTAGGGGTGGACGGAGCCGCCCTGGATCGGGCCGGGCCGGATGAGCGCGACTTCGACGACGAGGTCGTAGAACTTCCGCGGCCGCAACCGCGGCAACGTCGCCAGCTGCGCCCGGGACTCGACCTGGAACACGCCGATCGCGTCCGCCGCGCACAGCATGTCGTAGACGTGGGGGTCGGCGAGGTCGAGCTTGCCGATGTCGACCGTCTCCCCGTGATACTCGGCGATGAGGTCGATCATGTAGTGCAGCGCCGACAGCATGCCGAGACCGAGCAGATCGAACTTCACCAGCCCGACAGCGGCGCAATCGTCCTTGTCCCACTGCAACACCGACCGTCCGGGCATGCGGGCCCACTCGACCGGCACCACCTCCGACACCGGCTCCCTGGAGATCACCATCCCGCCCGAGTGGATCCCCAGGTGGCGGGGGAAGTCTTCGAGGGCGTCGGCGAGTTCGAGGATCTCGCCCGGGATCTCCCCCGCCGCCTCCTCGCCGGTTTTCTTCACGCCGGCCCAGCGGTTGACGATCTTGCTGTAGGCGTCCTGCTGACCGGGGCTGAAACCCAAGGCTTTGGCGGCGTCCCGGATCGCCGACGGCGCCCGGTAGGTGATCACGTTCGCCACCTGCGCCGCATGGAAACGGCCGTGTTTGTCGTAGACGTACTGGATCGCCTCTTCGCGGCGGTCGGACTCGATGTCGATGTCGATGTCCGGCGGACCGTCCCGCTCCGGCGCGAGGAACCGCTCGAACAGCAGCCCCCACTTCACCGGGTCGGCGTGGCAGATCTCCAGCGCGTAACAGACCGCACTGTTCGCCGCCGATCCCCGGCCCTGACACAGAATGTTGGCGTCGCGGCAGAACCGGACGATGTCCCACACCACCAGGAAATACCCCGGGAACCCCAGCTCCTCGATCACGTCCAACTCGCGCTCGAGCTGGGCGTAAGCCTTCGGATAATCCTCGCGGTGCCCGTAGCGTTTCGCCGCACCCGCCCACGTCAGCTCCCGCAGGAACGACATCTCGTCATGCCCCGCCGGGACCGGGAACGGCGGCAAGTCGGGTGCGACGAGGTTCAGGTCGAAGGCACATTCGACGCCGAGCAGAGCGGCGCGGGTGACCGCGCCCGGATACCGCGCGAAGACCTCGGCCTGCTCGGCGCCCGAGCGCACGAACGCCATATGCGCCGCCGACAGCCAGCCCTCCATGTCATCCAGCGACCGGCGGGCGCGGACCGCGGCCACCGCGTCGCCGAGCGGGCCCCGGCCGGGGTGGGCGTAGTGGACGTTGTTCGTCGCCACCGTCACCACGCCGACCGCTTCCGCCATCGAGGCCAGGGTGTCGTTGTAGGTGGAGTCGAGCGGCAGGCTGTGATCGATCAGTTCCACCGCCACGTTGTGGCGTCCGAACTTGTCCGCCAGGGACACCAGCTCCGACATCGCCGCGACCTTGTCGTCCGCGGCCAGCGCGCGGCGGATCCGGCCCTTGCGGCAGCCGGTCAGCACCAGCACATGCCCCGCCAGATCATCGACCAGCGCGTCCTCGTCGTAGACCGGGCGGCCCTTCTCCCCGCCCGCGAGCTGCGCGCGGGAGATCACCCGGCATAAGCGGCGGTAGCCCTCGAGGCCGCGGGCCAGCACCAGCAGGTGCGCGCCGCTCGGGTCCGCGACGCCGTTTTGCGGTGCGGGCAGATCCAGCGACAGCTCCGCGCCGAAACCGACGCGGACCCCGAGCTCGCGGGCGGCCTCGTTGAACCGCACCGCCCCGTACATGCCGTCGTGATCGGTCAGGAAGATCGCGTCCAGGCCCTGGCGGGCGGCCTCCTCGACCAGCTCCTCCGGGTGGCTGGCGCCGTCGAGGAAGCTGAAGTTCGAATGCGCGTGCAACTCCGCGTACGGAACTCGCGGCACCGCGCCGCCGTCGTCGTCGCCCTCGCGGACCCGTAGATCCACCGGCGGCCCCGCGTAACCCTCTCGCTTACGCGACCACGCCGGCGAATCGTTCCCGTCACCCTCCACACGAGGACGACCGGACGCGACCCGCTGGATCTCACGCCACGGGACAGCAGGATTGTTGAACGCCACACCAGCTCCACACCACACGCTCTGCCGTGGGGGGAAGCCAGCGACAAACACTCGAACATACGCACGAACTCTGTCGACGATCCTGAACGCCGAACTTGCTCCCGTCAAGCCCTGTGCTTGACATAACACCAGGTAGTGGACCCGACACTACCCCGACCAGTGAACCATGTGCAGGGACTGGCATGGTTGACTCGACTTGATAACACGCTAGGCCGTAAGAGTGACCTGGGAGGCACGGTGGACGAACCCGACCTGACCGGCGCGACCGTGTACGAAGCCGCCGACAAACCCTCTCTCGGCGGCGGCCGCTGGCACGTCCTGCCCGACGACACCACCTACTATCAACCCTTCGGCGGTACATCTCGTCCCGCCCTCGTCACCGCGTCCACACTCCGCGACATGCCGACTTGGACTGAAGTCTCGAGTTGAACCTCGGCCGTCCGCCGTGACCGCTCGGCGAAACACTGGGCGCAGGAGCGGATCGGATTTTGCGACCGGCCACTTCCACCCCCGAGCGTGTCCACGGACGAACCGCCTCTTCTGCTGGCGCTCGCCTGTTCGGCTGCGGCTTTGGCCCACACCAGCAGCTGGTGGCCTTGATCTTGTCGTTCTGGTGGTCGCAGGCCGGTCTATTCTTCGTGGGTGACCGACTCCACCAGCGCGGACGTGCTGTCCCTCGTTCGCAAAGCTCTTGATGAGCTCGACGACCGTCCGCTGGACGCCACGGTGCGCCGCACCGCACGGATTGCCGTCTTGCTCGGTGAGACCGAGTTGGCGGTTCGGCTCGGTCTCGAGCTGAAGCCGATCGGGGGCCTTCCCGCAGCAAACAAGGCCGATACCCAGCGTCTGATGGCTGACCCGTCATTGTGGGATGCACCGAACAGCCCTGTCGAGACGGCGTTCGAGGCATACTCGGGGCGTCGGCAGATCGAGTCGGGTCCGAACGCTGGCAAGCTGTCCGCCCACGGTTTGGCTGAGATCGCGGAAATCTTGCGTCAGTACGACACGGACACGGTCACCCGCGAAACTGCGGCAAACATCGCCCACCTGCGAGCGATTCAGGACGGTGTTCGCCACACGATCTTCACCGCGTTGTGTTCGTGGGAACGTCAGCTGACCTACACCGACGTCAACGAGCGCATCTTCGAGCGGTTCCGCTCCCAGGTCGATGCCACTCTCGCCAACGGGGCCCCACAGGTGCTCGACCAATTCACCGCGGTCTACCGCCGGCTGCGCGAAGCCGCACAGAGGCCAGAGTCGACGGTGCAGGAAGACCTTTCCCAGGCGGTCACCACCTGTCGTCGCATTCTCAAGGCAGTGGCCGACCACGTCCTGCCCGGAGAACGGGGTGCCACAAACGAGAGCGGTGTCAGGCTGGATGACCCGTCGTACCGCAACAGGGTCCACGAGTTCATCGCTCGGCACGTCAACAGTGGCAGCGTGGCCGATTCAGCCAAGGCCGCCTACGGCGGACTCCTCGAGCGGTTCAAGACCCTGGATGAGTTGGCGAACAAGGGAGTTCACGCGCAGCTCGGACTGCGTGAGGCCGAGCTGTGCGCCATCAGCACCTACCTGGTGACCGGCGAGCTTCTGGCCGTCGCGGCACAGTCGCCTACCGAGGCGGAAAGCTCCTGACCTGTGTTCGATCACCGTCGATCGAATATCGGATCAGGTATAGACCCTGAGCTCGTAATGGTTCCGCTCTTCAATGTACTGACAGTACCAATCCCAACGAAAATATTCTTCCACGAACTGGCCGACACTTCTACATTCAGCAGGGCTGGTATAGGTGCCCCAAACTGTCCATTCACCCAAAGTCGAGACGTCACCCCTGACCGTAACCATCGGGTCGACCGAATGAACTTGACTCAACTCGACCCATGGGCGAGATGTCGCCTCAGCGACTGCTCCTGAGCCGCTCAGCATCGCAGCGACGATCGCACCCGGCAGAACCGTCAAGAACGGTAACTTAATTCTCATCATTCTCCCCCACGGAGCTCATCGGTTCCCATGACTGTACTGAGATCGGGGCGCCGGACGCAATACCAGAAATCTGGTTTGAGCTCTTCTAAGGCGAACCGCCGTGACAGTTAACTTCAGCGGCGCATACCTGCGCTACATATCAAGACTTCTACTGTTCTCGTAGATCAGAACCTGAACGCAGGGCATGCCGAGGCGGCCCTGCTCCATCGTCGTTACAGTCGTTCGCTTCGGCAACTGCGGCCAGGTCGGCAGATGTCGACTTCAAGCATTGTCAACGGCGACAGGGGTGCAGGTTTTCGTGCCGACGATCTCGCAGGGCACATTTGCGCCTCTGGAATGGTTGGCGATGTCGTTTCAACAGGTGGCGGGAGCGCGACCGCCAGGAGACGTCGCGCTGAGATGGGCCGCGGCATAGCGGACACGGAGACTTTCTGTCGTCTCAGCGGAGTGTTACAGGAGGGCCGGACACCGAGGGGAAGTGGACGGGTTGATCGCGAATCTTGACGTCGCGCTGGTCGAGCAGACCGCATGAACGCGCGAGGGCGCATGGCCCGGCGAGGTTGACGGCCAGGGGCAGTGGTTGTC
Source organism: Amycolatopsis keratiniphila (assembly GCF_000400635.2). Classification (NCBI taxonomy): domain Bacteria; kingdom Bacillati; phylum Actinomycetota; class Actinomycetes; order Pseudonocardiales; family Pseudonocardiaceae; genus Amycolatopsis; species Amycolatopsis keratiniphila. Next base: position 4,938,826 of record NC_021252.1, read on the forward strand.
CTCACGCGGGTGCGGTGAAATAGAGATCATGACGACACACGAGGACCTGAAGGATCCCTCGGTCGAGCGGGACCAGCTGCGCCAAGCGCTGGAGACCCTGCCAGTGATCGAACAGGCCAAGGGAATGTTCATGTTGTTGCGCGGCTGGTCGGCCGAGCAGGCGTTCGCGGCGTTGAAGACGGTCTCCCAGCACACCAACGTGAAGCTGCACGACGTCGCGACGGTGATCGTCGCCGCGGGCAGCCACGTGGAGCCGTCCCTGGCCGACCGCGAGGCGGTGCGCGCTGTGCTTGCCGAGACCCGAAGATCGGTACTGGGCTCGACCTTCGGCGAGTAGGCGATTGCGTCCCGCCGGACACACCGCTGAACCGGCGGGACCCGAGCGCCGCTGTTTTCTGAACAACGCCCTGCGCCGCGCAGTGTCCACTCCCAGCCTGGCTAAACAGCTGCGCGCCCATGGACCCGTCTTCGAGCGCTCAGCCGGGGATGTTACGAGGGTCGTGACCGTAGGTGTTGCGCTCACCGATCCGGCCGTCCTGGTTCCGGATGAAGTGCTCGACCTTGCGTTCCCGCGCCATATCGCGACCCTTGCCGACCGCGTCGGCCTTGGTGTCATGGGTACTGGCCGCGCGAGTGCTGCCCTCGACCTTGTTCTTCCACTGGCCGTCCTCGTAGTAGGTCTCGATGTCGCCCTGCACCGTGGGACTCCTCTCCCGCCTCGTCACCGACAGCGAGTGGATACCCGGTCACGTGGCTGTCCGAACGTCGTCCGATCGGGGTCTCGCCGGGACGACCCGCACGGGTGTGTACTCAGGGGCGCTGCCCCGGTCTGGTCCTCGCCTCGCGTAGCCGGCCGCCGGGCATGCCGCTCCACCTTCCTCGCGGGTTGTGTGCCCGACGGTTCGCGACGTCGCCCGCCCACGCCGCCCGAACGGGTGGTTTCCCGTTGTCGGGAATGCGGGTAGACCTGTAGGGATCCCGGGATGGGATTACCTGGCCACGGCGCGACCCTCCCCCTTGTTCGCGCCGCGCGGCCGGCTGGTGGCCGGTTCGCGGTGCGCACGCACACCGCGAACCGGCCACTTCCAGCCTGACCGCCGCCACCGGGCTGGGCTACCGACTCCGACGGCATCCACCACGTGACGGTCCTGCATGGACAGCGCGGCGGGGGCGGAAAACGTCTCCGAGGGCGCCCTGGCCCGCAGTTCAGCGATGCTGAAGGGGCAGCGCTCTCACCGGATTGGCGGCAACGGGTTCGTCTCGGACGAGCGCTATGGGAGAGCCGCTCGCGTGGCGTCGAGTCCGGCGAGAAGGTCGCCGTGTTCGCTGACGCGGTCGAGGACGTCGTCGGCGGTGAACACCAGCTGTGCCGGGCGGCGGCAGCCGCGGACTTCGTCCCAGGCGATCGGAGTGGAGACGGTGGGATGGTCGCGGCCGCGCAGCGAGTACGGGGCGACGGTGGTCTTGGCGGGGTTGTTCTGGGACCAGTCGATGAACACCCGCCCGGTCCGCTGGGCTTTGGCCATCACCGCGGTCACCCGGTCCGGTGTCTCCCGGGCCAGGCGTTGGGCGAGTTTCTTGGCGTACGCCGACGGGGCGGCAGGGTCGTCGGTGGTGATGGCGCAGTAGAGCTGCATGCCCTTCGAGCCGGACGTCTTCGCCCACGCGGTCAGCCCGTCCTCGGTCAGGGCTTCGTGCAGTCGTTCGGCGACGCGGCAGCAGTGCACGATCGAGGTTCCCGGCCCGGGGTCGAGGTCGAACACCAGCCGGTCCGGCGGGCGGCGCGTGCCGTCGCCGTCGACGGTCCATTGTGGAACGTGGAGTTCGAGTGCGGCCATGTTCGCCGCCCACACCACCGCGGCGAGCTCGTCCAGCAACGCGTACGTGACCGGCTCTGTCGAGCCCCGGCTGCCGCTGCGAGCGATCCGGACGGTCGGCAGCCACGCCGGCGCGCCGTGCGGGACGTTCTTCTCGAAGAACTGCTCCCCGCCGACACCGTCCGGGAAGCGGATGAACGTCACCGGACGCCCGGCCAGATGCGGCAGCAGCACCGGGGCGATACGCGAGTAGTAGTTGATCACCTCCCCCTTCGTGAACCCGTCCGGATACAAAGGTTTGTCCAAATTGGACAGAACGAGTCTCCGGTCACCGGCCTGGACGGTGATCTTCGCCCCCGGTGAAGCCGTGGGCTGATCCTCGGCCACCGGTTCACCTTGTGTCTGCTCACGCGTGGTCTTTCGGGCAGGTGTCTTCGCCCGAGCTCCGGTAGAGGCGGGCTCGCGTCGTTGCGGGGCGAGCACGTCGGCGGGCTTCTTGTCGTCGCGCAGGCCGCGCCACGCGGTGTGCCGCAGGCGGCCGGCGCCGCGGGTGAACTGCCGGAACACCACCTCGCCCACCAGCTCCGGCTCTACCCACTGCGCCCTCGCGGTGTCGGCCCTGGGTGGTGTCTCGGCGAAGGGATGTCGCTTCCGCTCGAGGACGTCGAGCCGGGCCTGCAAGCGGGCTCGTTCGGCTTCGGTGAAGCCGGTGCCGACGTCACCGATGTAGAGCAGGTCGCCGCTATCCGGGTCGTGGGCACCGAGCAGGAGCCCGCCCATCAGGCCGTCCAGCCGTCCCTGCCCGGGCCGGTAACCGCAGACGATCACCTCGGTCGTCTGGGTCAGCGGGTGTTTCAGCCAGGCGTTACTGCGGCGCCCGGGGGTGTAGGCGGCGGTGCGGAGCTTCGCGACCAAGCCCTCGTGACCGCTGGCTTTCACGTGGTCGAGCAGGTGCCGCGGGGTCCGGCGATCCGCGGCAAGATCGGTGAAGGTGAACCCGCGCACCACCTCCACCCGATAGGGATCCGGCATCGGCAGCGCGGTCAACTGCCGCCGACGCTCGTCGTACGGCTCGCGTAACAGCGAGGTACCGCCGAGCTGAAGCAGGTCGAACGCCAGGAACCGGACCGGGACGTCGTCGAACGGCTCGCCGCGGCGAGCAGAGCTGCGATGGGTCTGATAGCGGCCGCGGCGTTCCTGCAACAGCCCGAAGTCGATCTGACCGGCGTCGTTGTAGACGACGATCTCCCCGTCCAGCACCGCGCTCCGCCCATCGAGCGCCTCGGTTAGGACACCGGTCAGGTCCGCGAACTCGTCGGTGAAGTCGACGTCGTTGCGGCTGGTCAACACCGTGCTGCCGTCGGCGGCGACCCTCATGCACGCTCGGAAGCCGTCGAGCTTGTACTCGTACGCCCACTCCGGCCCCTCCCGCAACCGGCCACCGTCCGGACTGGCCAGCATCGGGCTCACCCACCCTGGAACGCCGCTCTCCGCCTGGCCGGGCACCGCCTTCCGCGCCATCGCGAGCTCCCGTCGCCCCGCGCACAGGTGTCGACGTGTGCGCCGTTCGTGGTTCGACGGTAACCCGCTTGGCCTAGCAGCGCTGGGTATGCGCTGGTCAAGCCCCCAGGACGGGTGCATCTACGGGACGACAGCGGGCCAGGACACCGACTCCACCGAAAGCCGGACAAACTCCAACCTGTCGAGCTGAAACGACGACGTACTCCTTTACGGGCGCGTTCTCCTCACACCTGGCACGATCGTCCTCGTGACGGTCTATGCCATCGACGCGACGCGGCAAGTTCTGATCAATACGTGGGATACAGGCCTTGGTAGTGTGGCGGGCAGTGTCTCCGAACTTCCCGCGAAAGCAGCGCATGAGGATCTGCTTCGTCTTGCCGACACCCTGACCGGCCTGTCCCGCCAACTGTGGCGAACGTACACGCATCCGGCCAGCGCCGCCGACAGCCTGGAGGAGAACACCGAAGGGTGGTACCGGCAAGGTGAGCGCAACGCGTTCGACTCCGTGATCCAGGCCTTGACGAAGCCCAACCTCCCGCAAGACGGCTACATGATCCAGTCCTACATCCGTGTCGAGGAAGCAGCACACCGCGTCGGCCGCGCACTCCACACGCTCGGTGACAAGACGCTGACCGAGCAAGTAACTGCCGAGGTCGAAGCCGAGCTCCGCGCCGTCGAACAGGCCGAACGCGGCGACCTTTCCGACCGGGCGAAACAAGCGGTGCTTCTCGCCCGCGCCGACGCCTCCCCGCTCCAGGTGAACGCGGCCAACGATCTCTTTCGCGAACACCCACTCGGCTCGGAGAAACTTCTCCACGAGGTAGACCCGACAGCAGCGGCTGTCGCCGCGGCGCATTGGCTTCAAGCAGCAGCCGACGTCACCGCCGACCTCGCCGAGTGCGATCCCGCCGAAGTCGTAATCGAAGCCGACGACATCGAAGCTCTTGCCGTCGAAACACCCACCCGCGTACTGGAACGACTTGGGTCAGGCGAACTGCCGCGCGACGTCGTGCTAGGCCTCATCCGGACCGCGATGATCGCCGCCGAAGGCCGGATCGCCGACCCCACGTCAGTTCCGGACATCCTCAAGAACGCTCGACTCAGCGCCGAGGAGAGTCGGCTCGGCGAAAACGATCCGCTCAACTCGGCTCAGCTACGCATCAGCCTCCTCGACCCACTTCGGCCCGCCCATGACCTACTCGAAGACCTACTCGACGGAATCCACGGCTGTCGCCTTCTCTTCCACGAATACTCTGAGTCCGACGACACTGAGAGCGACTTCGACGAAAATGGCACCGACGACCTTGGTGGACGACTCGACGACGCCTTCGAATCCGCTGTTCGTACCCGAGCCGAGGAAGGCCGCGACCGACTGTTGTGATCGACCTGGCCAGTGGGCTCAAATCGAAAAGAGCACCCACCGCGTGCTGGAGCACCGCTTTGATGAGGCCAGCGACGCCCGAAGCGGAATGGCTTAGGCACGGCGTCCAGCGGTTCCGCCTAGCGGCCTGGCTCTGTAGCGCGCTACAGACGTTAAACGCTACAGAAGCGATGGGGTAGGCTTCGGGTTGTTGCGATTTCGCAAGCGGCATTCGTTGGCGAACTGGCTTCAAAGAAGTGAGGGGCAACGCCCACACGGACGCCGCCCCCTGCCTAGTGGTCCCAGAACCTCGAAACTTCCTGGACCACGGCAGCCAGCGCCCTCAGGAGCTGGATCACCCAGATGAGAACGTGGGACCGGTTGGTCTTCAGTGGCCAGCCGGGCCCGCGCTCCGGTGGCGGACCGCCGGAGTTGCTTTCATCCTTTCGGTGTTGACCCATTCGTGTTCTCCCTTCTGAGAAGCTGTCGCTTCCCGAGTGCCGGGCCCGAGCAATCGAGGAGCGGCGGGATCACACTATGAGCTGCAACCGCGTACGAGCTTAGCCGGTGACGTTTAAGCATCTAAGACTGGGCCTCTACGCCATCATTACCTATATAGATAGTGTCGCTTACGTCCCCTGCACCTGCACCAATTCCAACCAGAACGGATTCAGCCCGGTCTAAAATCAGACCAGTCTAGTTTTAGACCGGCCGTGATTCACGGCCAGCCTGAATTCGGGTACCAGCCTGCTTGCGTTCTCGTGTCTTTCGCAGCCTGTGACGACTGCGCAAGCAACGCACCGGCCGACTCAACCTCATCGATCTCAACCAGCAGTTCAAGGAAGGGAGCCAGCCACATGTCGAGGTACGGGCCAGCAGGTTCTCCGCCTGCCTAGCCGCGGAGCGGACCGTCCGGCGAACGTCTTCGTGTGCAAGGCTCATGCCTATGACTACTTCGCCGGTCCTTGTGCTCGTGCCGTCGCTGATAGCAGCGATCATCGCCGTCGTCGTACCTTTGGTGTCGTTCAGACTTGCGCTGCGCCAAGACCACAGTCGCTGGCTGCGGGAGCAGCGCGCGCAGGTGTACGTGGATCTCTTGACGGAGGCATATGCCGAGCAGCAGTGGATCGAACGGGACATGGAGGACGAGGAGACTCGAAAGCGATTCGGGAGCCACTACACAGATCTACGGCTCCCTCCTTTGGAACGTGCCCGACTGGGCGTCCGCGCGACAATGTACGGGAGCCGGACGGTGAACGGCCTGTTCAACCGTATTCCGGCCGAGGCTTTCTGGGGGAAGCCGATGGGCAGGAAACCCAACGACGGCGACCGGATTGCCATGAGGGTCAGAGTCGGCGCCATCGCGGATGAACTACAAGCCGTCATCAGGCAAGAGATGCGATCTGACGACCTACTTCCGACCGCACCGTCACAACTTCTTGACCAACCTCATCCGATCGACCGGATGAGAAGCAGAGACACGTCAGCCTCTGCCGAGCAACCGCCAGAAGATGGTAATCCCTCACGATAACGTAATTGTCGGTGGTGAGGTTTACATTCCAGCAATGACCAACTACCTAAGCCTAATCGGCTCGCTTCTCGCATCGACCGTCGCCCTGTGGATCGCCATCATGGGTTGGCGCCGAGCCGAAGAGCGAGCCGAACAGGACAAGCACGACGCCGCCGCTCGTACCCGGGCGCAGATGCTGGCCAAACTGCTCGAACTACACCTCGATGCAGCTCACGCAAAGCAGCTGACGAAGAACGATGCTCACATGAAAGCTCTCCTGTTACAGCTCCCCGGCTATCTGGCAACGACGCTGCGCGTCCGCCTGAAGATGAAACACACGATGAAGGGCGTCCCGCTTGACCCTGCAAGTGCCGCTCGGTTGCAGCCCCACGAGCGGGGCGACGCCGGCTTCAAGTGGTTGATCTTCGATCGTTCGTCGGTCTTGACCGGGCGAGGCTTCGAGCCCTATCCCGAGTGGATCGAGGCCGAGCTTGCCTACGACATCGCAGGCGAGCTCGGCGGCGACCAAGACGCAGTGCTTCACGCCCTATCGCAGGACGTTCGTGACCCGAAAGACGCAACCGTTGCCATGCTCAAAAGCGTAAAGGAGGCCCCGGAATCAGGTGGCAGTGCACGCTAAGCCACAGGGCGACCAACTGACTGGGGCGGTCCGCGATTCTGCGAGGGCCACACGCGGGCAGGAGACCAGAGCGCTCCAGCCCCGGCGCCTGCGCCTACGAAGGACTGTCGGATTCACCCAGGTCCGGCGATGACAAGTCGAACCGGTGAATCGTGCCATCGGCGTTGCGGAAGGTGTACGTGTCGCCGCTGAGTTCGGCCGCCACGCCTTCGTGTTCGTGCCCCAGCTGCAAGCCGTGGCCGTCCGGTATCGGCAGGCCTAGGGCGCTGGTGACGGACGCGATCACCTTCAAGACCGTCTCCGTCATGATCGGCATCGCGCTTGCGAGCGGCCGGAACTCGACGGGCTCCTCACTGATTTGGAGCGACGGGGAGAATCCGAACGTGGGCGCCAGGTCGATCGGTGCGTTCCCCAGCGGACGTTTGATCTTCAGGAAGAGCAACGTCTTGTTGTCACCTTCGATCGGGCCCTCGTGCCGACGCTCCTCGATGACCTCTACAGGCGCGTCCGAGGTGATGTGCACCGGCATCAGATCGATCGAGGCGAGGACGACGAAACGTAGACTCCGGTGCTTGTCCATGTTGGACAACCAGCGAACGATCTCCAGAGGTGCGGTGTGGGCTCGGTCGCCGCCGCGGAAAGGCTGAAGTGCATCGATCACCGCCCACACTTCCGGGGCCACCAGGGTACGCAGCTTACCCGCCGCGTCCTTGAAGGCAGCCTCTTTTTTGGCGACAGGGAACTGCACTTGATTCGGCTTAACGGGCGGCCCCGAGTGGTTCAGGACGGCTGTCCACATCGTGTGGTCAAGAGCGGCTCGCAGGTTCGTGAGCACGTCCCCCAGAAGGACGCCCCAGGACTCGGGAAACGGCTTCGTGATCTTCAGTCGCCATTGCATCCGAATCAGTGGATCCGTGACGTCACTCGCGTTGTCCCACCGAACGTATTGGAAGGGGTCTTCGGCGAGGTACTCGCGAATGCTGCGGCTCAGGACTTGCTGATGCTCGACGGCACGTGCCCACTTCAGCCAGGCGGAACGCATCTCCACCAAGTCATGGTAGCTCCCTGCGGACAGGCGGAACGGGTACCAGTCCGTCCACAACACGGTGGGAACCTTCTTCGAGTACAAGTCCGACCCGCCAACGCCGCCTCGATGACACCGACGGCAGAATTCCCAACAACACCCACCTACCGAAGACGCGCCTAAGCTGGCCACCTCCGATCGCCCCGCGACCGCGGCAGCCGATTCGACTACGGCTCCCGCTGCGGTCCTAGTGCCCAGCATCCGCCGCAACGTGCCAGGTTCCCGCATAGCCGGGTCAACGACCTCAGCTCGGCGATACCGGCGACGACGAGACCATCTAGGCAATTCAAGGATGTAGTCGCGGCCCAGCGTCTTGATGCGGTCACCGTTGGCTCTGGATGCGCTCGGCGGGCGGCACATGCGGTCTCGGCCATTCGAGCGCAGCCACAGCGACAGGTTGCCTGGTCAAACCCTTCGGTCAGGTACAAGGCGGGACTGGCCCAGTAGCAGTGTCAGCACCGCCGATACCATCAGAGGGTGCCCAGGTGAGTACACCTGGTCATTAAGTCTGGGGATACCCCAACCCCCGAAATGACGTGGCTTGTCATCGCGCCTTACCGCGATGACAACCGAGACCAGGTAGTTCGAACCGGGGTCATGAGCCGCAACACCGCAGAGGAGATCACACGTGGGCGCACAGGACGCCATACGCGGGTTCGAGTACCAGTTTCTCTGGACCCTGGAGTACGGGCTGTCAGCACTGTTCGTCGACGATCCGGAATCCACAGCTATTCAGGTAGAGGGCATCCTGACCACCCGACTGAGGGCCGATCAGGACATCGTGGACTTCGGAGTGCGGCGCGGCGACCGCATTATGACGGTCGCCCAGATCAAGAGCGGCGGCGCAACCTCGGCGTTCACGGCGTCGAATCTCCTGTCCATTGCGGTCCGCCTGCTGACCCATTCCGCCGAGCGCTACCTGGTGGTGACCAACCGCTCGGCCGGGGACAACCTCTCCGAGTTACTGACCTTGATGCGCGATGAAGGTTCTGACCTGCGCGAACGGGTACTCGCCCTGGCCGGCCGGTGGAAGGTCGCGACCGAACTGGCAGCTCAGAAGCCAGAGTTTTGGCAACGCCTTGTCCGCATGGAGGTCGTGCTGGACCCGCGCGACATCGAGCAGGTGCGGGTCGACGTGCAGGAACGCGTCCGCGCAGCCCGACACCGGGTGGCACCGTCGACCGTGGGATGGGATGCGGCGGGCCTGCTGACCGGCTATCTCGTGTGGGAGGTGATGGGCAAGGCCGCAGGCCCAGCAGTGGCCGAACTGCCCATGAGCGCTCTGGTGCGCATCCTGGGGACCAGCGTCGAGGCGCTCACCGCGTTGATCCGCGAGCGAGACTGGGCGATCCCGGTGACTCCGGCACCCCGGACCGGGGATATCGCGCGGCCAGAGTTGCTTGCGGACTTGCGACAGCATCTGCCTTTCCCCGTGCATCCCAATGCGGCGCCCGTGTGCCTCATTGCGGGTCTGTCGGGGACCGGAAAGAGCAGCTTGGCCGTAGCCTGGGCCGACGACAACGCGTACAGCTACGAGTTGGTCATGTTTGTCGACGCGACGTCACCGTCCCAACTCGCCGCATCGTTCAGTGCAGTCGCGGACTGGTTTCGGGCGCACGGCCTGATCGATACCAGCGACGCCGACATCCCCTTGCCCCAGCGGATTTTCGGCGTGCTCGCACGCAGCGCCCGCCCCTGGCTTCTAGTGTTCGACAACTGCGCGGATCAAGCCGCGATTCGCGACTGGATTCCGCCACGGGGATACGGGCATACGCTCGTCACGACCACGGACCAGACCCCGCTCGCGGGCCCCTCCACCGCGAAGATCGAGGTTGCCGGAATGACCGGCGGCGAGGCCATCGAACTGCTGGCCCGACGCGTGCTGGGTGACCGCACCCCGAATCCGCAAGAGCTGCAAGCGCTGGAGCAGCTCGCGGATCTCCTGCACCGCTGGCCTCTGGCCCTGGAACTGGCAGCAGCGTACTTGGTGAGCACGGTGCTGGAGTACCAGGGCGATCTTGCTCGTGCGATTGCCGAGTTCGGCAGTCTGCTCCAGCAGGCGATGGATGATGCCCCCTCGGTCCCGCCCGGCTATCCGCACACCGTCGTCGGGACCATCACCGCCACGTGGCAGCGGGTAACCGGCCGGCCAGAACCCGCCGCGAAGCTGGCCGCACAAGCTCTGCGCGGCGCAGCCTTCGTCGCGTCGCGACAGATTCCCGTGCACCTGCTGCTGGCCTCGGCCAGCCCAGCAGTACACATGACGTTTCCTCACTACACCGAGTCCGATCCGCCGATCGGCGAAGTCCTCCGTGCCATGAAGCGCGACTCGCTCGCGGTCATGGACGGACACTTCCCGATGCCACGGGAGGGCATCGACGGACTATCCGGACCATCGGACGCGTCCATCGCGATGAATGACATCGTCCAGTTCATTGTACGAGGGCTGGTCGATCGCGAGGGCAATACCGACTTCACGGTGTTCAAATTGGCGTTCTGCGCACAAGCGTGGCTGCAAACATTCACTTCGCACTACGAGATGTCCGCGGCCTCGGGCATGGTCAACCATGCCATCGCCCTGTCCGAGCACGCCATCGAACTGGCAGTCTTCAACCAGGCCGTGTCGCTGTTATGGGGGAACACAGCGGGCATCCTCGGCTACTTGGAGGAGTGGCCAACAGCGATGCGATACCTTGCGGCCGAACTCGCCTATCTCGACAGCCAGTCCGATGATCATTCACTCGGTCTCCGCGTCCAAACGCTCGTCTCCTACGCTCACGTGCTGTACGAACTAAGTGATCATCCCCGCGAGAACGTGGAGCTCATCGTTCCGCTGTTGGAGCAGTTCGTGACCCAGGTGCCCCGAGTGGTTGGCCTGGACCAGGAAACGGCAGCACTGACGATCCGCAAAGCTAGCGCCACGGTCATGAACCTGCTGATGCACGACGCCGAACATCCCAGACTGATGGCATTGGAATCGGCGCTGTGTGACTTTCGCCGGCTGGTTCCCACGGCCGGAGGGGACGACTGGTTCGAGAACCTGACCGGGCTCAATCTGCTGATCAGAACCGGTCGTGCCGCCGAGGCCCGCGCGCAGGGCGAGGCGCTGCTGGAGCGCATGAATCCCGCGCAGGTCGAGTATCCTCAGGTCTTGCGCATCGTGGCAGAGGCATGCGTACATCTGCGCGATTGGGTCGCCGCGAAGGCGATCGTAGATCGCTTCGAACAGGCCGTGCAGTCCGGTGCGCTCCGTCGATTCGACATCTCGACGCTGTTGCGAAACCTGAGCACGGGCTGCTTTGAGGGCTTGCTCACTCAGGACGAGGCTGCATTCGAGCTGCTTGTGTCAGCGGACCGGATGGCGACGGCAGCGCTTGACAAGGGCGTCAAGCTTCAGGTGGGAGACAGAGACGTCATCGCGGTTTTTCGAGCGTTGAGTTGTTACCTCATTGGCGACAAGTCTGCGTGTCGCGGCTTGCTCGACCAGGCGGTACCCGCAGAGATCGACGCTGTTGATCGAACGGGAGCCGTCAACGTCATGCGCCGGTTGTTGCTCAACGGGTGCACCGACCGCCGTGACCCGTCGTTCGGCACGTCCTTCGAACTGCCGCGCGAAACCAGCGAACACACGCTCGGCAGGCGCCAGAGCGCCCCTACTCCCGCCTCGGCGCTGGCTCCCGATGAGGGCATGATCCGGGCTCTGCTAGAGCACATCGATGCCGACTCGGCACCGGCACGAGCCGTGGGCGCGGCGCAAGCTACCCGTGCTGCGGGTCGCGCTCGGCGTGATCCGCTGGAAGTCGCGGTCGAGACGGCCTTCGCGTTACGTGCGATGGGATTGCCGGCGGACATCGGCGAATTTCTCCTGTTCGTCTTTATCGACGACGGCTCCCTTGCGTTCGATGAGCCTATGCAGATGGCTACTGCGGATCCCCGCAAGGTGTGCACCTACCGCGGTCCGCATCAGGTTGCCTGGCTGAGGTCACCAAGCCAACTGGTGGACCCGGTAGTTCCCCAGCTTCCGGCGATGCGCAGCATCGCGATCGACCACGAAATACATCGGCATTCAGTGGTAGTTCCCGTCGGCTCCGAGATGGACGTATCCATCTTGCGCCAAGACGGGCTAGCCATCGCCTACCACACCTTGGAGACCTACAGCCTGCATGACGTGGCGTCGGCCCTCCCCCCGGACCGCCGTCAGGTGTGCGAAGCGAATGCGATCTTCGTGGCCTACCACGCGCTACTGCTGCTCTCCACCACTGACCCCGACTTCATCGCCCAGGCAGAGGAAACACATCCTGCTCTCGCCGGTCTCATTCTGAAGCCTGAACGGCTCCTTGCCGCGCGACACGGCAGACAGCGACGACAATGACTGACACCCGCGGCGCTGATGACATTGGACGGTCACGGCTTCACAACGAGGAGCTGATCAAGCGTCGTTCGGATCGTTGTACGGAGCAATGTCGGTTGCTTCGGCGTAACCGCGGTCGATGAGTTTGGTACGAAGCTCATCGAAGTTGGGATCGAACCGTGTCGTGCTGATGGTTCGTAGTGCGTCGATCGAGGCTCGTGCGACGTAGTCCTGCTCCCACGGCGCGCCATTGCCCAGCAGCATGAGCAGAATCTTGGTGCTGTCGCCTGGGACCGGTGCTGTGCGGCAGCGGTCCGCGACTTCGATGGTGTAGTGGCCCAAGCCTCTGGTGATGGCGAGTGTTCGGACCGTGAGCTGTGCCCACGTTTCTTCGGGCACGCCGGTGACGAACGCCCACCAGCCGGCGGCACGAAGCGCGTCGGCGGGCACTGCCTCACGGTTAGCGTCGAGCAAGGCTCGCCAGAACTCGGCGGCGACGTCGAGTTCCGGTTCACCGTCGGTGCTGCCTTGCACCAAGACAGCGGCTCCTGAGGATGCTGCGGTGAGCGCCTCAGGACAGCCGCGGAGGGCCTGGAGGATGGCGGGAATCTCGTACCCTGTCTCGTGGCGGAGCATTCCTACGAGGAGGGTGTCGACCGCGTTGTCCGCGTTTTGTCTCGCCGCGGCGATCAACTCATCTCGCAGGTTGGCGTAGAGCCAGGGGGTGGGTTGTGCGTACTTCAAGGTCAGCTCAAACGTCTCGATGCCCAGTTCGGCGTCCCGGAACAGCGCGTCGACGCGTCGGACGAGCCAGTCCTTTGTGATTGCTTCCAGGAATCTGCGGTTCTGGGCGAGGACGGCCCGGTACTCCATGCCGACAGGACCAGGTATCTGGATCAGTTCGTCGAGCAGTTCGACGAACTGAGGGCGGATCACGCCTCCGTTGCGATATTCCCAGCCCGCCAGCGAAAGAATTGCCTGCAGCCCTCGCCCGCGGTGGCCGTTGATCGCGCGGAACAGCGCGTCGTGGCTAGCGTGAGCAGCGTCTCCGCTCACAGGTGCACGATCGATCAGCTCCAGCGCCCAAGCCCACACGGTGTCGAGATGGTCGGCAAGTCGGGTGTCGTGATTCGCCAGCGCACGGACGAGGTCGACTGTCACCTGCTCGACGCGACCCCAGTCCGGCTCGAAGTCGAAATCGTCCTCCCCGAGGACGATCGGGGTCCAGCGTTCGGTCCGCACGAGCTGGGCAGCCGCAACGATGTCCGGCGCACTCTCGATGACATCGGCTGCCTTCTTCGCGACCGCGTCGAAATAGTGCAGGACATACACAGGTTCCCGCAGGCCAGTCACGACCGACACGGGATCGACTGTCCATGCCTGGGGTTCTGCTTCGACGACACTTTCAAGAGCCCGGGCAAGTTCACGAGCGAGAACCATGCGACCGCGGCTATCGCCGTCGGGCCGCCACCGTGTCACCGTGTCGATGGCGTCGGCCACGGACAGGGAGGACAGTTCTTCTGTGCTATATGCGGGTTGTCCCGACATCATGGTTACGTGATCAGTTCTGTGTTCGAAGAGCTCCTGCGGGAGGGAGCCGTAGCGCTCCTCCAGTTCCGCGATCCGGTCCTGCCAGTTCTCCAGCGCAGAGTCGGGCAGCACTGTCGACCAGTGCCAAGCGCGGCGCAGTGCGGCCGGGATGGACTCGTCCTCGCCGAACGGATCGTCCCCTGGTAGACCGAGCGCTTCGGCCCATGGCGCGAGGCGGCCGGGCTCAGGGGCGGCGAGGAGCACTGCGTCGATGAGGTCTTTGTCGTCGCCGGTGGGGGCGGACGACGCGAGTCGGCGCGTGACGTGATCGATTTTGTCGTTGATCGGGACGTCGCCGGCGGGTGCGAGGATGCGGCTGGTGATCCTTTCCCCGAGTTCGCCGCCAATGCCCTCTGTCCATTTAAGGAGGTCCGCGGTGGAGATGCCGAGGTTCGGTGCTTGCTCTAGCAGGCGCGCGAGGCCGTGGGCGAGGATGACGAGGTAATGGCGATCGTGTTCGCCGAGGTCGGCCGTGAGGCGCGCGCTGTCGCGAGTGATCCAGCCGGCCTGGTGATGTTGGGACGCTTCCCGTGTTTTGGCCGCGAGCATGCGAATGCGGCTCGTGGCGTTGCCGCGGTTGAGCCCTGCTTCGAGTCGTTCGAGCACCAGCTTGTAGTAGTAGCGGTCGGTGTCGAGAGGGGCACCGTTCAGGATCGTCCTGGCCACGGTCTCCACAAGCGGGATCGTCGGATCAGCCTTTTTGATCACGTCAGCGCCGATCACACGAACCGACCGGTTGCTCGAATAGGCCGAGACGATGTCACCGACCGCGCTATGTCCGGCAGTCCCCAGCTGGGACGCGAACAGCAACAGGGTGAACGCCACGTTGTCCCTGTCCTCTTCGAGCGTGCGCTGCTTCACGTCCCTCACCAGACGCGTCAAAACGACGGCAACCTCTGCTGGCGCGGTGCTCCCGAGGCTCTCTAGCAGCGCCGCACCCGGCCAGGTACCGCTCGGCGCGGGTAATGCGATCACGTCCGCGTCGTAGAGAGGAATAAGCCAGCCGGGGTCGGTCAGCAGCCCGAGAAACAGCCGGAGATGATGTTCGTTCAGTGCCAGATTCCGCAAACGCTCGACCTGGTCGTGGCCGCTCCACGGCTCGTCGGCCAAGGCCCGTAGTGCACGGACGATCTCATCGGACGGTGTGAACATCCGGACGAACCACGCCACCGCACGGGAATAAAGCGTTACAGCTGCGGGGAGAGTCGTCTGCGAGTGCAGCGCCCGGTTTGCCTCGCTGTAAAGCTGGGTGTACTCCTTGACCGGGTCGAGCTCGCCGCCCAGAGGATCGATACCGGCCTTCGACCGGAGATACTGCAACAGACGAGCGGCGTGATACGAGTCCCGATCCCGCTTCTCGGCGACGCGCCGCAGAACGTCCATGAGCGTGGCCAGCGATGCATCGGCGTCGTTGCCCGGCCGTGCTATCTCCTCCTCATACCGCTGCCAAGCCTCACGCACAACGGAAAGACCCCCACCTGGGACCGGGCTGCTCTCCTTGACGACGGCATCGACTGCCTCGCGCACGTTGTAGGCCGCACTCTCGGCAAGCCGAAGATCGGCCTCATCGTCCAGCGCGTAAACGATCAACACTGACGCCGTCCGCAGGCACGCCAAGATCCTCGCCCCCTGCGTGGGCAACTCACGCGTGATCGTCGCCGCCACCTCATCGGGCAGCTCCGGCAACGATCCACCGTCCTCCGTCATCGACACCACCCGTCCATTGTCGACATCGCCTGTCCGTGTCAGTCGGCAACGACACGCCCCCAGGCGAGCCAATCAGCACGGTCACCGCGCCGCGGCCCGAAACCTAGCTTCCGGCGGCCGCATATTCGGCGTCGAGCCGGGCTTTGAGCGCAACGAAGCTCGTGAACGGCTCCGCAGCGCTGGTGCAGGTGCCGAACGGTTCGTCAAAGCCCAGGCTTGCAGGTGCAGCACGAGGCCGAGACAACTTGCGCCGCAGTACGGCGCGAAGTTCGGGCTCACCCCGTCTGGTCGTTCGCAGCTGAAGATTGGCGCCCCCGGCGCCACCAAGAGGCCGAGCGCTGAGCGGCTGCTGTCCCAACGGATCTTCCGCCGACCTGTTGCAGCTTGGCGCGCTCGAGTAGCCAGAGCCCGTGTTTGTCACGGACCCACCGATTGCCCTCGGCATCAGTGAAGAGCAACGTGGCCATCCGGATCTCCGAAGGATCGATCCCGTCCTCCGACCAGTCGTAGTCCTGCGCGCGCATAAGGCGCGGCTCCGGAGTCGGCTCCTGCACAGCGAAATTCCAAGTCCCACCTACGTCCGTCAGCTCCAGCGTGAAGACGGGAAGGCTGCTGGCATTCACGATGTAGGTCGAGATCGTCTGCGTTCCGTCGTTGTCCATGTTCGGAACGCTCCAGGCAGCCACTTGTGCCGCTTGCCGCCGGATTTCGTGATCCCGAGCCTCTTGGAGCTGCTGCGCCTGCCGAACTCCGGTTCTGTGCGCTGTGAGCGCTGACCATGTCGCCGCGGTCAGCGCGAAGAAGGCGACAACGACCGTGGCGATCTCGGTGGGCTTGACCCCAGTGTTCTGAACAGTGACTTGGTGAACGAGAACAGACAACACCCGGCGACAGTACTTGAGCCGACCGAGACGGGCCTGTGGCACCTACTGGCATCGAGGGTTCCGTTCAAGGAGGGCGCCCTGGATAGCCAGAGCCAGCGTCGGCACGCCAAGTCCCGGAACTGGACACACCACTCGGAAACCCGGTCTCGGGTGGCGCTTCGACGCGGTCGAAGTCCGCCACTCTCCCGGAGACGCGGACCAGGTCCGACCAGACAGGCCTGACCGCCAGGCCCGTCGGCAAGCGCATCGACGCCGCGTCCCGACGGCCGCAATGGCGATCACCCGCTGGCGCGGGCTGGCTCAGAAGCACGCCCGCTCAGGCCGAATTGTCGTCCGACGAACTAACTGGATCAACGTCGATGGACCTTTCTCTAGCTACCGCTTTGATCAACTTTCGATATTTGAGAATGTGCCAACGTGGTATTTCGGCTCTGGCTGCCGACTTGAAAGCGTTTTGCGAGATGGCGTCGAACCCTAGAGCGATAGCCTCCGCTTCGGAGCCGCCTTCTATGCCATACTTGATCACTTGCCTAAGGGTTCCGCAGGTTCTTACGGCTTCCCCTAGCGGCATCAAGATGACTTTGATTTGCTCCCTTTTCAACATTGGAGATGCCGCGAGCAGCGTGCCTTCCGCGTGACTTAGCCTCTTCTCCAGGTCTTCAATCGGCTTCTCCCAATGTTCCCGAGGCCATTGGACTGAAGCCTCAAACTTCAGATGGGAAGCCGTAGCGAAGATGCTCATCAGCTCAGCCTTCAGCGCTCGGCGATGTCGGGCACCTTCGATGATCCGATCCTTTCTCGCCTCCAGGCGAGGCTTCGCCAGGTACTCGATGAACAGGGTTACCACTGCGGCAGTAAGTGCACTGATCAGCGCGGTTTGCATTCAACGCTTCTACCATGGGCCGGACCCGACTCCGGGAGGTGGCCGTGGCAATCGGCGACGTGCCGTCCTCGATCGATCAGCAGTGGATCAACCGGCTTGCCCTGGCGCATAACTACGAGCTGCCGGAGCTGTGGCGGCTTCTGGAGTACTACGAGGGCCGCCAGCGCCTGTCCTACATGCACCCAGAGCAGCAAATGACGCTCGACGAGCGGGTGCGCCAGGTGGTCATCAACTGGCCGCATCCAGTCGTCGACGCGTTGGAGGAGCGACTCGACCTCCAAGGCTTCCGGTGGTGGCCTTGCTGGGTCAACGGCCCCACGAAGCACTGCAGGACATACCCTCCCGAGCTCAGCTACGAAGCGGACTCCGAGTTCACAGCCAACTGATCGCGCCATTCCGACCGGACCAGGCGTGTGAGTGAGCGGGAACGCTCCGCTCCGACGCCCAAAGCCTTACGAAGCCCTTCGGCCGAGATCGGTCGCTGGTGCAACTCCCGATGCCGGGCGTCCATATGCTTCGCCCGCTCGACCAAATCGCCGTCCAAGCCAGTGTTGACCACGTTCGACACCTTCGATTCACGTTCCGCCATCGCGGTCAGGGGCGCCGAATCGGCAGGAGGTTCCACACTCTGGCGAAGGTCGGCGAGCGCTTGCAGCAGGCCCGGCGCGACCTCGGACCAACCGATCAGCAACACCGGTCCCACCGCATCGAATAGCGCCTTACCGATCTCTCCAGCAATGACGGGCTCTGCCACGTTCAACGCCAACGTCACCGCGCTGGCGAGGACAAGAAGCCGTCTTGCCGAACGCTGAACCTCAGGAGCCGCTCCATGCGCCGAGAGGCGGCGGATCGCCACCAGCAACGCCACTACCGTCAGGTCCACCGCGGGTGCAACCAACGGTGCAACCCACACCGGAACACCGAGCCGGAGAGCGAGCGCGAAGACATTGCCGAACCCGAACAAGAACGTCAGCCCGACCACGATCCCCACCATCGTGCTCACAGCCGACACAACCGGATCGCGCCGATCCTCCGTCGTCATCGTCCACACCACCCAGCAACCCACGCCTCCAAGGCGGCTGGACCAAGCGACAGAACCCGACATCTGCGAGCCCGAGACGCGCCCGAGAGGTCTGAAACAGTCCGACACCAGACGACACACCCCGACACAGCAGCTGACCCACGACCAGACGAAAAGGTCTTGTCCGGCATTACTCGACACCGTCCGGCACGCCCAGGTGCCGACTCTTAACCAGCGGGTTGCCGACGTGGGCGCTGCCGTCGGGGCGCATCCTGCGAAGATTCCTGTGTCACGAGGACTCAAGGTCGCAAGTAGTCGGGTTCAGAGTGCGGCCTGAGCCTGGTGCAGGCGCTGCCGGACCTCGGCGGCTTTGCGTGCGTGACCTGAGTCGTCGTAGATAGTGGCGGCTTCTTGCCAGCATTTGATGGCATCGATGGTATGGCCGAGGTGGTGCTGGCAGATCGCGAGGACATCCAGTGGTTCCGCTAGGGTCTCGTACCGGATAATGAGCGTGCGGCGGCCAATCGCTATCGCTTGCTGGCATAACTCGATCGCCTTGCGGGTGTCGTGCAGCGCGTGCCAGGTACGCGCGAGCAGCGTTAGCGCCCCGGCTTCGCCACTGAGGTCCTGGGCCTGTCGGCGCAGGCGCAGGCCACGTTCACCGTGCTCGAGAGAGCGCTGGTAGCGACCAAGTCCGAAGTTTGCTTCGCTGAGGTTGCCTTCCACCACGGCTTCCCACCGTCCGGAATCGATCCCCCGGCTCAGCGGCAGCGCCGTGTCGAGGTGCACTAGCGCTCTCTCGAACTGGCGTTGACGCAGCAACAATACGCTCTCAGCGTTGAGGGCAAAGACCCGCAAGGTGACGTTGTCCAGGCGCTCGATCAAGGCTTGCGCGCGGTCGAGATCACCTCGGGCTTGGGTCCACCGACCCAGTCGGGACGCCGACTCGCCGCGGGCGAGGAGGAGCATTGCCTGTTGGGTCGCGTTGCCGGTCCGGCATGCGGCGATGACTCCCAAACTGTAAACCTCAAGCTGCTCTTGCCGACTACCTGCGGAGTTGAGGAAGCGGCAGGCGTAAGTCAGAGGGATCGTGTGGTAGTCCAGCCCATGTTCGGTGGCGTGCCGCAGCACGGCTTGAATATTGGCACGTTCGGCAGTGAGCCATGCCCAGGCCTCGTCGGGCCCGGCGAAGACGTGCGGAAAGGCCGGTTCGGCCACTCTCGCCGGTACCTGCGCGAACACGGTGTAGAGATGGTGGTCGGCGGTACGAGTGGCGTGGGTGTACCAGGTCAGCAGCGACTCCATCGCTTGGTCACGCTGTTCTGCGGTGTCATGACGTCGTGCTTGGTCTGCGGCGTAGGCCCGCAGCAGGTCGTGGAATCGGTAGCGACCACCTGCCGTGAGTTCGATCAGGTGGGCGCACTCGAGCCCAGCCAGTAGCGGGCGGGTGCCAGCCGGCGATAGATCTGCGAGCGCGGCGGCCGCAGGGAGTGATAGGTCGGGGCCGGGGTGGAGCCCGAGGCAGCGAAATACGCGGGCCTGGGCCACGGGGAGCTGTTGATAGGACCAGTCGAAGACGGCACGGACTGCGGCCCGTTCGTCGCCGGCCTCGCTCAGAATGTCCAGCCGGATCCGGTCGTCAGCGAGCTCGGCGACGACGTCGGCCACGGCCAGGCGCGGTCGGGCTGCTGCGCGGCTGGCCGCGATGCGGAGTGCAAGCGGTAGCCGGGCACACAGGCGGATCAGTTCGGCGACGGCAACTGGTTCGGCGTCGACTCGGTCGGAACCGAGGATGCCGGCGACCAACTCGTGAGCTTCAGGAAGGGTGAGTAGATCCAACGTCAGACGGTGGGCCGCGTCGGTGACGACCAGACCGGTGAGGCTATCCCTACTTGTCACCACCACCATGCAGCCGGGTGTGCCGGGCAGCAGAGGCCGGATCTGCTCGGCCCCACTGGCGTTGTCCAGGACCATGAGCACCCGTTTCCCTGCAAGGTGCGAGCGCAGCATCGCGGCCTGCGTCTCGACGTCTGCAGGTATGGCGCGTGGCGCAATACCCAGCGCCCTCAAGAATCCACCCAGTGCCTCGGCGGGAGTCGCTGGAACCCCAGGACCATATCCGCGCAGATTCACATGCAAGGTGCCGTCGGGGAACTTGTTCTGCGCTCGGTGCGCCCAGTACAGCGCCAGGGTGGTTTTGCCGATACCGCCGGCGCCGTCGACTGCCGTGATCACGACCGACCGGACACGCGAATCGCCCTGCCCGTCCTGACCGGGATCGGGCGGGATGAGCGCGTCGAGCGCTGCCAGATGCTCGGCGCGGCCAGTGAAGTCGTGTACTGCCGCAGGCAACTGCCGCGGAACAGCTTCAGGCTGGCCCGCACGCAGGTAGCTACTGCTTGGCACCCCCTCACCCGCCGATACCGGCAGAGGCTCAGGCCGATATGGATGGTCAGGCAGCGTAATCCATCCGGTTGTGGTGGTCTCCTTGACCGCGACTGTGACGGGCCGCCAGGCCGTAGGCGCTGCCGCGGGGATGTGACGGACGACGTCGTCGAACAGCCAGTCCGACGCGATCACCGCCAGCACCCCAGGCGAGGCGGCCAGCGCCGCTTTCAGCTGCGGCGCGTCGCACAACCTGAACGCCAACGTCAGAGACCTTGACGTGACGCCGTGGGAGTCGTAGCCGACCTCTCCGGCGTGCAAGGCCATCCGCAATCGAATCTGCTGCGCTTGTGGCCGACTATCGTTGTGCACCCGCAGACGCGCCACCAACGTCGGCAACGCCGTCTCCACAAACACCTGTTTTTCCGCACCAGCTGGAACAAGCACAAACACAGCGTCACCGCGATCCTCGTGATAGCACTCGTCCCACTCGACCCCGGCCGCACCGAACGCCGCCCGCACCACGTCGTAGAGACCTTCACGCACAGCCCGCTGATGCGGCTCCGTTCGCCGCAGGTCACCAAACCCTTCCACATCCGCCACCACGATCAAGTGATGCCGCGACACCCGCTCCGTTCCCATCGCCGCTCTCCCCTCGCCCACCGCTCAGACGAGTTTGCCTGAAAATCCAAGGCACCAGCCCGCAGGTCAACCGCCGTCACCACAAAGTGACAGCATCTTCCGCAGACCGGGACCGCGATCGGGTAGCCAAACCCGTTCATCTCAAGACACGCCACACTCACACATCCACAGGGAGCGAACCTGCAGATTTCTGTTTACCAATGAGACCAGAATGGGGAATCCGCACTTCTCCACTCCGTAGTTCCACCATGTTTGCAAAACCTTGACAGCGCAACATTGTGATTGGTAGACAAGTCACAGTGATTCTTGAGCCAAGGGGGGTCAACGAGGCACTATTGGTTCAACCTGCTCAAACTGCGCAGGATGCGGGGCGCAGCCGTCGCGATCTCGTCGCGTGAATCGCACACATATTCGCTTTCCTTCGACTAACTTTAGGCCGTCAGTTCAGGGATACCAGGGCAGCGCAGCCGCATCGCGCAGTGACAGGTTCCCGCGTACGGCACATAGTGAAGTCGTGGATCACGCGCGGAGCTGAGATGGTCGCTCCAGCCGCCAACCAAAAGCATTTTGACGTCGCTTGAATGAGCAATTTCGGACGAATCCGCATATCCGTGCGCGGGGCCACGAATCTAAGCAAGTGGTTGACCGCCCGGACCGGCGCACGGCGACACAAGACGCCCCTGAGTTCTGCCCATAACACAGGTCAAGCGCAACTCCGTCACTTACTAGCAACTTCGACTAGAAGGGCCATTGTGTGACTAAACAGCATCGGTCGCGAAGATTTTTCACGCTGATCGCAGCGATATCGGTAATCGGAGCCGCCTTGAGCGGCACCACGGCATCCGCTGACACGGCTGGCGGGGCAAGCTCCGGTAAGGCACGGCAGATTGTGAGTCAGACGGGGCCGGATTGCGCGAACCTGCAGATCGACGCGGGTCGGCGTGGGACTGTGGCTTGCCTGACGAGTCCCGAGAGCCTTCCCGATCAGACGCGCCGGAGGGAGGCTTTACAGCGGCAGCTCGCCGTGCCTGCCGCTGTGGTGTGCACCGCGAAGGATCAGTTGTTCTTCAACCGGACGGAGTCCTGTCTGTTCGAGGAGGTCGCCTACAAGCTCATCGACCTGCAGACCGGCAAAGAGGCCGGCTTCGGGGACATGGCTGTCCGGTCCCTGGTGACCCTGGACGTGCGGACCAGGACGTGGACGCAGCGGATCAACGCGACCGTGATGATCGCGGAAGGTGCCGCCAAACTTGGAACCGTCGCCTACGCGACCGCGACGTGCTCGAGCGGGTGCACCACCACAGCGTCGGCGACCAAGAGTCTGCCGTTCAATGTCGCTGTGGACTTCGACTACCAGGTCACGTCGGCAGGCTCTAACCTGGAACAGCTGAAAGTGCTGCCCGTCTTCACCTTCCAATCCGTGTCGCCTTCGATTGGCGGACCGTTGCGTGAGGAGATCGGCACAGCCGTCGACGTGCGCTGCGACAGCACCCCGAACGTCGGGCCCAACACCGGCGGATGCGTGTATGCCCAGTTCACCCCGACCTACGACGTATCCACCCTCAACAACGACACCGCCCAGGTGGCCTGGCACATCCAGTGGGCACAACGCAACCTCGCCGGCAAGTGGGGCAGGAAAGGATTCGGGCCCGAGCTCACGCGCACCATGGACAGCGCGTTGATCACCGCCAACCGGAACGCCGCCTGCCCGTCGAGCATCCCGCGCCCGGTAGGGAAATCGTGCGACGAGTACCCCTTCGCCAGCACCTACCAGGGAGGTTCGCTCAACCCGGATCACTCCTGCTACATGGTGCCCGCGACCCAGAACAGCCTCGAGGGCAGCCGCTACCGCCGCCCCTGGTACGCCGCCAACCGCGTGCTGGACAAGGACAAATTCTGGGTGAACGTTGTCCTGCCCGCCGGGATCACCGAACAGGAGATCGCCGAGAAGACCCGGGCGTTCGTGAAGTGCCCGGGATAACCTAGCTATCCAGTTCGATGGGGTGGGGCCGCACCGCGGTCTCACCCCTGTCACGTTCCCGCACAAGGAATAGAGACCGATGACTGTCACGCTGCTCGATCGCACTACCGGCGCCTTGACCATCGAGGACAACACTTTCTCCCTCGGAGACCGCAACGATCCGCAGAGCCCGCTCTACCACGTCGGCGCCCTGCCCTCCCCACGAGTCACAGGACTTCTCGCCACAGCCCCGGGGTTTGTCGCGGTCACGTGCGGCGTCCACCTCGGCGGCATCACCGTCACCACCGAGACCTGGGACGGGCCGCCGGAGCCCGACCTTGAAACCTGGGAGGACGTGGCCGAAGTCTCGGTCATCTGGCCAGCTGGCCCGATCGCGGTCTGCGGGACCGAAGCCGACGGCGCCGTCGACATCCCCATCGCACTGCCCCTAGCCCCAGACGGCAACTACCGCGTACGGGACTCAGTGCGCCACCGCGACGCCGGCGAAGACCGCGGCCCCGACGACCCGCAGGAGCACCACCTGATCCAAATCTGGCCGGCAACACCGCGCCAGGACGAACTCCTAAAAGCCACCGACAACACCGGCGCACTCTGGCGCGCCCACTAACCCCACAGGAAGCAGGGCAGCACCACATGCGCGCCATCCCGGTGTCATCATGACGAGGACTTTGGGGACCGTGAACCATTCATCTCGCGGCGTCGGAACGCATCCTGCTTGCCGAGCTCCTCGCACTATCCGCGCGCAGTGTCCTCTAGCCTGGTGTCGTGGTGTCCAAGGAATGGGCTGTCGAGATCGTAGAGCGGCATGTGTCCGGGTGGGCGGTGCACGGACCAGACATGGTGATCATAAAAGTCAGCCCGCACCGGCTTGGCTGGGTGGTGCATAGCCAGAGCGAGCGCTACCTGCGCTCCGGTGAGATCACGGACGCAGTGGTGGGCCACGGACCGTTCCTTGTCGACGCGGTGGACGGCAGTCTCCATGGACTGCACGCAACCGCTGATCTCGAGCAGGGCGAGTGGATCGCGGAGTACCTCGAGCAAGTCCGCGGGATCGAACGTCACGATCCGCTGCGAACACGCATCATCGAGCTGACCGACCGCGGCCGGCGGTTCGACGCGCTCCGGCTCGTGCGAGCATCCGCCCCCGACCTCAGTGCGCAAGAGGCCCGAGATTACGTCGAGGCTGTCGCGGCCCCCGCATGTCAGCACCCGAGCACATTCGCCCACGCCTTCCTGGAACGCGGACCGGCCGAAGGGTGTGTTGGCGTCTATCTGGGCCGAATCCCGAACCAGGAACGCGCATCCTTTGAATCCGTATCCGTTGCTGGCGGGGTTGTCGACAAGGGTTCCCATGGTGGGGCGAAGCTCATGTCGGGCACGCGATCAAGCAGATGGCGCATGCCCTGACCAGAGCAGGCAGGTGATGGCAGTCGGCTTGCGTTGTGTTCCGGCATCATCGATTCAGCCGGGCCAATGGCTTCTCGGCTAGCCGTGGAGGTCGTCGATGGCCCACAGATCGTCCAGTACACCTGCCACGACGGTGTCAACCAGCATTGGGAGTTCACCACCGCTGCGAACGGCACCTTCGCCTCCGCAGCGTCTACTCCTCCAAAGTCGCCGAAGCACTCGGTAACGGCACTGCCAACTCGACCCTCGTAGGCCAGTGGGCCGACCTCGGCAATCCCAACCAACGCTGGACCACCATCCAGGTCAGCACAACTCCGTAACACCCTGGGTGCTGGCTTCACCGAACGTGGAGCCAGCACCCAGGTCAGCAGAGCCACCGTTCTTCGTGACCGGCTAGCACGTCTGCACCCAGCGGCCGTCCGACCAGCGATCATGTCTATGCCGCCTGTAGTCGACCTTCTGTTGATGGCTCGGCGGAGCGCGAGCCCGCCATGCTCAACCGACAGACCCTGGCATCGTTGGTCAGCTGCTACGGAAGTTGACGTGCTCGGCGATGAGGTTGACCGCGTGAGGCACTCGGTGCTCCTCGGGTGCTTCGCCGAAGCACCGTGCGAGTGCTTCATAGAGGACATTCTCAAGTCGTACCGGCGTGACACGGCTGAGATCGGCGTAGACGTCGGACAATAGCGTAAGTACCTCGCGCACCACTTCCGTGTATTCGGGACTCTGGTCGGGATACACGATGTCTTGAGTATCAGCTTCCTCGAGACAGCTTGACAGAACTGCCGATGTCTGCGGGAACCGTCGCGCTAACACCGTATTGACGGTCGTGCGCTCACGTGTTGTCTGCAACGTCCAAAAGGGTGCGCTGAGCGGGCGGATTTCTTCAGGAATTACAGATCCGTCGAAATCGGTCGCCTCGACCCAGACGAGGGCTTCCCAGTCGATCGTCGCGGATTTCGCGCTGACCAGCTGAATTGCTTCCCGCACGTGCCCGAGGTCGGTTGCATGGCCGAGACTGCGCGCCGCGCCTTCGGCGAGGGTGTCGTTCAGCCGCCCGGCGGACACTCGCCCGAGATTCCCGTTGACATCTCCGAACAGCGTGAGTGTCTCGATGACGACATCATTGTCACCGTCGGGGTTTCCTGGGTGTGCGATGTCATATGTGGACACAGCGGTAAAGCAGTCGACTAGAACGCTGGTCAACCGAGGGAACCGGCGATACAGCACATCGCGCACGATGCGCCGTTCGTCATCGGTGTCGAACCGCCAGAACGCCGCAACCGGCGACTCGCTCTGCTCTGCGGTCACTTACCCTCTCTTTTCCAGGATGGTCTTGAAGACGGCGTTGCCGTTTGGCTTGATCTGATAGACAGCGTAGGCCTTGTCGTTCAGAGGCACCAGCAGCCGGTCAGTGCGGGCCGTGTCGGGAATGGTTCCCTTGGGGATGCCGTTACGTTCGATGGACTTCCCGAGTCCCTGTACGGCTTCTCGTGCTGACTTCTCGTCCGCGAATCCTCCGCGTTCATAACGCTTGTCTTCGCCGAGATGCCTCACGTCGGTGTTGACGACTTTGCGTGGTTTCTCGCCGATCTTGGGCAGGAGGACGCGGCCGGCTCCTTCGCCGACTTTGCCTGCTTCGCGGATGATTTTGGCGGCGCGTCCGGCGGCACCGGCGGCCATGGCGGTGCAGGCTTTGGCTTCGAGGAGTGCGCATGCCTTGATGTCGGAGAGGAAGACGTCGTAGATGAACCCGGCGAAGCCTCCGAGGGGGCCGTTGGGGCGGCATTCGTCGGTGGTGCCGCCGAGGGCGAAGCAGACTTCGGCTTGGGGCCAGGGGCCGCGTGCGGCGAAGTCGAGGGCTTCTTGCCAGGTGAAGTGGCGGGAGCCGGCGTAGCCGAGGCCGCGGAGTGCTTCGTAGCGTTCGTCGGACAGGTCGTGGCCGAGGGCGGGCCGGGTGAGGTCGTCGGCGGTACTGGCGCCGCTCTCGGTGGTGTCGTGCTCGTCGGGATTGGCCCTGTTGAGGCGTGTTTCGGCGGCGAGTTTGGCGAGATAGGTGCGGTAGGCGGTGTCTGCGGCGTCCCGGGCCAGGGCCGCGTCGCTGGCAGCATCGGCCGCCGCTGCGGCCGCGCGTGATGCCGAGATAGCGGCCCGCTGCGCCGCTGTGTTGGCGGTGACTGCCCAGCGATAGGCGCGCTGCATCGCGGCCGTGGCGGTGTCCTGGGAGTGTCCGGCTTGGTCGGCGGCGGCTCGGGCTTTCTGTGATGACGCCGCGGCCTGGGTGGCGGAGTCGGCGGCGCGCTGGGCCGCGGCGCGGGCTTGGGCGCTGTAGCCGGCAGCCTTGTCGGCGTAGCCACGGGCTCGTGCCGCCTGCTCCGCGGCCTTGTTCGCGGCGGCCAGCGCCGGGGCGACGGCGGTCCAGGCGTCGGCGGCTTCGCCGGCGGCGAGCGCGGCGGCCTCGCGGGCGAGAGTGAGGACGTGCTCGACGCTCGCGACGTGAGCGGCGGCGACCTGGTCTCTGGCGAGAGCCAGGTACTGGCCGCGGTCGAGGAAGTCCCGGATCCCGGCGGCAGGCCCGGCCAGGGCTTCCTCCGCGGCGTTGGCCAGGTTCACCTGTTTGTTCGTACGAGCCTGAGCCTCGGCCTGGGCGACGGCCAGGACGTCGTCGCGTTGCTGCCGGTAGGCCTGGGTACGGGCCAGCAGAGCCCGCACATCAGCCGGTGTCCCGGCCAGTGCTGTGGTCGCGGCGTCGATGAGGTGCTGTTGCCCCGCGGTGCGGGCGGTGTCGAGGACCGCCCGGGCAGCGGCTTGGTCGTCGGCGTCACGGCCGGGATACGTGGGTTCGGCGAGGAATCCGCGGATCTGCTCGATCGTACCGGCGGCCGCGGTCGTGGCCGCCGCGCGGAGCTTCGCGGGATTCCCGGAGTCGGGCATGACGGTCACCGGATCGGCCAGGGCGGCGATCCGGTCCCGGTCGTCCGCCTCCGCCGCGGCGTCGAGCCCGGCCCGCACGAATCCTTCGGCGGCGGCGTCGTCACCGGCCAGCGCGGCTTCGGCGACCGCTTGGGTCCACGGCCCGGTGGTGGGGTTACCGGCCAATCGCAGCGCCACCTGACGTGCCAGCCCGGCCCGCGCCGCCGGCGCGGTGCGCGGATCGCGCGCCGCGGCGAGCCGCTCCTGGGTGACCGGGTCCCACCGGCTGGTTTCAGCCCCCGTCGTGGGTTGGTCGTTGGCGGGCTCGTCGGGATGACCGGGGTCTGGCAGGTCGGATGCGGCGCGGGCGAGGGCGAGTTTGTGCTCGTGTGCGGCGGCCAGTAGCTCGGTCTCGGCCTGGCGGGTGTTGTCGGCGATCGTCTGGGCCTTGTCCGCCGCCGCGCGTGCCGCGTCGGCCGCGGTGGTGGCGGCTTTCGCAGCGGTGACGGTGTCCTGGGCCGCGGTCGCGGAACGCCCGGCCATGTCGGCCGCGGTCTCGGCCAAGCTCGCTGCTGCCTCGGCGTTGCTGGCGGCGTAGACAGCGCTGTTCGCGGCCTCTTGGGCGGCGTAATTGGACTGTGCGGCCAGGTTCGTCGCGGTGTTCGCCGCGGCCCGGGAATGTGTTGCCTCGGCTTGTGCCCGCGCGGCGGCTCGTGCTGCCTGACGGTAGTGCGCGCTGGCCGTGCCGGCCGCGCGTGCCGCCTTCGCCGCCAACGCCGCCGCGGCGGCGGCTTTCTCACCGGCCCCGGCAGCGGCGGACGCGGCGATGCCTGCCTGGACCGCCGCCGCCCCGGCGGCCCGACCGGCGTCCGCGGCAACCCGGGCGCCGGACGCGGCGTCGCGGGCCGCCTG
Organism: Amycolatopsis keratiniphila; assembly: GCF_000400635.2. Classification (NCBI taxonomy): domain Bacteria; kingdom Bacillati; phylum Actinomycetota; class Actinomycetes; order Pseudonocardiales; family Pseudonocardiaceae; genus Amycolatopsis; species Amycolatopsis keratiniphila. The sequence goes on from NC_021252.1 coordinate 4,967,434, forward strand.
GGCCGCAGCACGGGCGTCGGCTGCCTTGCGCGCGTCCCCCGCTGCCGCCGACGCGGCCCGGGCGGCCTGCCCGGCGGCGCGGGACGCGACCGCTGCCGCCGCCGATGCCTTCGAGGCCGCCGACATCGCGGTGCGCGCCGCTGCCGCGGCAGCGCGGGACGACGCCACGGCCTGCTGGCTGGCCTGCGCGGCCCGGCCCGCCAAGTCCGCGGCGCGGGCGGCCTGCCCGCCGGCCAGTCCGGCCATCTCTCCTGCCGCCCCCGACGCGTCTCCGGCCCGATCCGCGTGCCACGCGGCGGACTCGGCAAGACTGATCGCACGGGCAGAGGCGTCCTTGGCAGCCTGTGTCGCCTCGGCGGCCTGCTGGCGGGCTTGCTCTGCCTGCTCGACCAGGGTCTGTACCGAGAGCAGCTCGTTGTCCCGTGCGACAGCCAGCGCGTACCCGAAGTCCAGGAAATCCCGCTCCTCCTCCACAGTGCCGTCCAACGCGACCTGGATGGCCTGATAGACCGCGGACCCCTTCGGCGCGATATCCAGCATCCGGGCGATCCGGATCTCCATGTCCACGATCTCGGCACCGGCCCGCCCGCTGTCCACGAACTGCCTCAGCGCTTCCACGGTGCCCGCGTCGAGCGCCCGCTGCGCACGAGCCCGGACCTCGGAACCCACTGCAGCGGCCGCACAGACCTCGTCCACCTGCCTGCGCAGATCCTGCCGATGCGCATCGAGCCAACCGGACACCAGATACGCCTGGACATCCTGGGGTGACCCCGCCAACGCCGTCGTCGCCCGCTCACGGACCACCGGGCCTCCGCCGGCGGCCAGCTGCTCCACCTGGCCTCGCGCATCCTGCTGCTCAGCGGCAGCCTGACCGGTGCCCAGGAACGTCTTCAACTCCGCGTCGGTGCCCGTCAGCGCCGCACCGGCCGCGATCTGCACCGCGGGACCGCCGTCCTTCCACACCGCGAGCACCCGCTCCCGATCCGACACAGCGGCCCCAGCCGAAGGTGCGGGCTCCGCGGACACCGGCGGGGCGCCTACCAAGCCCGCCGTGACCGCCAACGCCAGAGCGCTGGCCAGGGCATGCGTGCCCGCGCGTCTGCGCCCGGCACGAATCATCCACGATGTCCGCATTTCCCCATCCCCTCAAAACAGACACACCGATTTCTGCGCGCGGCAGAATACGTACCGCGCGCAGATTTAAGAAACACCATCGTCGAAGTAATTCCGGCCACCCAGTCCGGCTGACGCAGCGTACGCGAGGCGATGATCAACGGTCAAAGCCTGTAATCAACCTCACGATTCGCGCCAGAAACCGCCACGCCCCAACGGCTAACTCCTTCTCCGGGAGAGCAAAGACGCATATCGGGCGAAGGATGTAACAGAAGTACACGTGCTTTCGATGGATCGATGGCGCCTTAAGGTGACGAGTGGGTACGGCCAGATTTTCGCGGGCTGTACGTGTTCTTTGAAGCGTCGTCCTGATCGACTGCATTACTGAGGGGGAAATGGTGTCGCGCGTCTCTCGGGTAGGTATGGCCGCCATGTGTGTCCTGTTGGGACTGAGCGTGCCGGCTGTGGCCGCCGCGGACCCGGTGCCACTGGAGCCGGTGAGCTGCGCCGGGCGCACCGACGTGGTGCGGGTGAAGTCCTCGGCAGGCGATGGCCGGCCGGTGTGTTTCGAGATCCCCGACGACTTCGGCGAGTACGCGATTGACGTCCCCGGCGCGTATCTCCTCGCCGGAGACAACGCCCACCCCATCACCGTCACCCTCATCGACGAATCCGGAACCGCCGGCGCCGTCGACATCGACCTCGGCGGCTGGACCGCGGTCGGGGCCGGCAAAGAACAGACAGCCGCGTCCGCGCTGCGGCTGATCAGCGCCGCCACCGCGCGAGGCTACGCCGCGGTCACCGCCGAACGGCAACGACTCATCGCCGACGGGTTCGCCGACTTCTACCTCGGTGAGCCCATCATGCGCATACACCGCGCCAACCCGACCGCCGCTGAAACCCCCGACAACGTCGGCTGGGAGCAGTTCTACGAAGGCGGCGCGATCTACTACACCGCCGCCACCGGGGCCCGCGCGATCTACGGCGGCATTTTCGAACGCTACTTCAAACTCGGTCGTGCCGCCGGGCCACTGGGCTACCCCACCACCAGCCAGGCGGGCGGCCCCACCGAGGGCTGGTACGCCGACTTCACCGGCAACCCCGCCACCGGCGGCGGCAACGGCGGATCCATCTACTGGAACCCCGAAAACTACCCGTTCGAATTTTCCTACACCCGCGCGAACGCACTGTACGGGCCCATCCGGGAAAAATGGGTCACGCTCGGCCGTACCGCCTGGCAAGGCCAACCCCTCACTGACCTCTCCCCCACCCCCACCCCCAACGCCACAGGCCCCAACGGCGCCGGCACCTACGTGCACTTCGGCCAGCCCACCGAAGCCAACTACCTCAGCCCCACCGGCCCGGCCAACGCCTCTATTTACTACAGCGACCAGACCGGACGCGCCCACACCGTGCAAGGCTCCATCCGGCAAACCTGGCGACAACACGGCTGGGAACAAGGACGCTTCGGCTTCCCCACCAGCGACGAACAAACCACCCCCACCGGATGGACCCAGACATTCCAGCACGGCACCATCACCTGGAACCGCGGAGCCACCGCACCCATCCTCACCACCTCATGACCGCACGCCGGTCGGCCGCGGCCACCGGAGTCCGACCGGGTCGGTGTCCAGCGTCCGTACGCGCGAAAAAAAGGGGGCAGAGGGCGGACACTCGTGGGCCACAAGCACCGTCGGCACTGACCGGGCCCGGTGGGGATTGGTCCTCGCCGAGGAGTACATCCTCAACGGTGACAGTGTCTTCGTCGAGGCCTACAAGTAGGTTTGTTCGCGTGGGTGGTGGATATTCTCACCATCACCCACGCGCAGCGAGGACCACGATGACCGACGCCGCTCTCCTGCTCCGCGAGACCGGAAGCCCCTGGATCGACTATCACCAGTTCATGCTGTTCAACGTCGAGTCCACCGAGGCCCGGCCAGCAAACCTTGCCCCGGCGAGGGATGGGGCTATCGCTGTCAGCGGCCACGGAGGCGGCAAATTCTTCACCTTGGGTGAGATGACGGATGTCGTGGTGGACTTCGAGCTCTGGACAGCAGAACCCGCGCCGCCCACGTCACCGTTCGAAGATCGGTTCGACGGGGCTTTCACTGTGGACACGGGTCGCGTCGTCCTGGGCTCCATCACCGGCTCGCCGGCGGATGTCGTCATCGACCTTCCGATCCCCGGCCCTTTCCAGCTACGCGCGTTCCGCAGCAGTGCCCCCACCGCGCACGCCGACTTCCCGGATCTCGACCATCGGCACGAGCGATGGCTGCTCCAGGCCTGGCCATCCAGCGCACAGACGTCACCGACGTAAACCTGCGCGGCAGGAACCTCCCTCTCGCCGGCTACCCGTATGCCCACGGTGGTAAGACGTTCCTAGAGGGCAGCACGCTGATGCTGGCAGGTCCGTCACAACGGAAGCAACAAGCGGCTTCGCCGCCCATCGTCACGGACCCAGCCGGCTCCCGTTTGCTGGTTCAGGGCCGGACCATCGCGTCTAGCCGCGGAGGTTGTCGATGACGAACTCGGCGATCTTCGTGACCGCACCACAAGGATCGTTCTGCCAGGGACCCGCTTCCGGCTTTCCCCGGGTGTTGGTCTTGATGTGTACCAGCGTGTTGTCATCGACGCCGAGAACCAGCCTGCACGCCAGAGGCCCCTCGTCCCTCTTTGTTGAGATGTTCTCCTCGACGTCCACGATCACCGCGGGGTAACCGTTGATCGTCAGCTCTTCCCAGTGGTTGCCGGTATCGCGGCCTCGAGCGCGGTCGTTGTACAAGGTGCTGATGCTCTCCCGCAGCGGCGGGAACCAGGATGTGGTCACGTCAACCGAGCGGCCGAGCACGATCAGGCATTGGCCTTGCCGGGTCTGTTCGTGCTTGCCTTCACCGAAACCGATGCTCCGCAACTGCTCCACGGTGATCGCCGAGCACGGATCGGCGATGAACTTGTTGCCGTTCAGCTGTGCGGGGATCGGCGGGACCGGCACCGACGGTTCCGGCGGCGGAGGCGGCGGGCTCGTTCCGCAGCCGGACAGCACCGCCAGCCCACCGGCCATCAGCAGGGCGAGTCCTCGGGCGAGACGACGTGTCACGAAGGATCGGCTCCCGGTTTGATCCGCCAGCGACGGGGTTCCCCGACCACCTCGGCACTCGTGCCGACATCCGGGATCTTGGGGAAGGTGGTCTCGATGACCGTCAGCTCGAGACCGCTCCCGACCAGCGCCCCGATGTTGGTGATCATGCTGGCGAGCAGCGTGTTGCAGTCACGCCAGAACTTCTCGAACGCCGAGTTGATCGCGTCCACGAAGTCCTTGGCCGACAACACCGCCAGCGGCGGGACGACCAACGACCCGAGAACGATCGCGAACTTCCCGCTCAGCTGCGCCAAGTTCGCCGCACAGTTCCCCAATGCGAGCAACAGGTTCTTGTACGTGTCGATCACCGTCGTCGCGACCGTGCTCACCGTTTTGGTCAGGCTCGTGATGGAGACCTGGCCCTTGTTCAGGCTGTCGACGGCCATCCCGGAATACATGGAGTACTGGTCGAACGCGTCCCCGTGCCACGCGGCCGTCAGTGACAGCTTCGTGTCATTGACGATGTCGGCCGCGTCCTTCAGCTTGCTCTCCCTGGCGAACGCCTCAGCCAGTCTCAACGCCTTTTCCAGGTTGCCGGCGACGAACACGCGGAGCTTGTCGAGCAGCCCGATGATCCCGTGCGCGCCGATCAAGTCCGCGTACTCCCGGATCTTCGCGTCCGCGGCCTCCGGATAGGTCATGGTGGTGAGTTCCGCGGCGGCCTGCCCGGGATCGGAGGTGGTCACTTGATCTCACCCTCCAGCTTCTTCATCCGCTCATACGCTTCCTGATCCAGCTGCTCGTAGTGGTTCGCGGCCTTGCCCAACGCCGCGCTCAGCACGGCGAGCTGGGTCGAGTTCTCGGCCGTGATCCGCTGGATCGTGTCGATGGCCGCGTTGTACCGGTCCACCGTCCCCAGACCGTTGAGCCCGGGCATCAGATTCGTCGCAGTCCCCGGCAAACCCAAGTCGTAGGGGCCGAGCGCGACATTCGCCAAGTCCACGATCGCGAAGTTCTGCAGCAGTCCCGCCGCCTCCGCGATCGTGTCGGCCGCAGCTCGCAGCTTCTCCGGGTAGACGTGATAGCCCTGACCGGGACCGGGGTCGAACGGATCCGGAAGACTCATACCAGCCGCTCCTCATCCCGAACCGCCGCGATCGCCGTCTCAAACCGTCGGGCCGCGGTCTCCTCCGCCCGCTGGATCCCCAGCAGCAGCTGCCGCGACAGACTCGCCGTGCTGTAGTCCTTCATCGCGGCCACGTCCACCGACACATCGACCAGCTCACCAGCGCCAGTCACCGTCACCGACCCCAACTCCCCCGGCAACATCCACGTGACACGATTTCGCGCCGCACCTGTCGCGGCCTGCTCGACCGCGGCCACCGTCGCGTCGATCTCCCGCGCCAGGTGATACAGCTCGTCCTGGTAGCTCACCAGCGATCCCGCCCCTCGTCCTCGAGATCAGCGTCCAGGAAGTCGAGCTGATCGAAACTCTCCTCCTCGAACTCCGCGGCACTGGGACGCGCTCCACGCGGCTCAGCCGCCCTCGCGGCTCGGGGAGCAGGTGATGGCGCGACGTCGTTCCCCTGGGTTGCCGCAGGCTCACGGGCGGGCTCGGGCATCCACTCCTGATCTTTGTGCACCACCGCGCGGACCTTGGCGGCACCGACCTGGGCGGCCGCACGCCGGGCCGCTGACACCGCCTCCAGCACCGCGGGCCCCAGCCGCTGTGGATGCGAACTCCGGATCACATGGTCCGCGATCGTCAGATCCACCAGTTTGCCCTGACCAGTCACCACCGCCGACGCGATACCGTCAGCCGACCGCCCGGTAAACCGGGCCTGCTCCAGCTCAGCATCAAGCTCACCAGCCTGCTGCCGCAGCTTGGCCACATTTAACGACACGCCGGCTCGCCCTCCCCGTCGCCCGACTTCTCCCCTGCTAGCCGCCCCTACGGCCTGACCGCCACCCCATGATCACTACACGAGCGTAACCGGTCGAGCGGCCAGCGTAGTCGCACCCGCTTGTCCGTGTCCCGTTGTTCCCATCACTCCCCCCCCCCCCCGAAACAAGCTCGACGATCCGATCCGTCGATAGCCTGCTACTTCGCGTCACACTCAGTCGCACTGCACTCCTAGTCCGGGCACCTCCCGACCTGTTTCACCCTGCAGTTTCTGGTCTCAGGTTCGCCGGCCCCCGGTGCCGTCATACATCCATGACGGCGGCAGGCCGGTAAGTATCGTGCGCGCTCACGCTGAACATTTGTTCGGTTTGTGGCATGGTGTGTCTGGGCCGGCGCGCTCCCTCCCCCTCGGCGCGTCGGACCGCACATCTCGGCTCGACGTGCCCCGAAGCCACCCTCCATCTCACTTGACGCCGAGCAGGCATATCGGCCGCGGCAGCTTGTGGAACGAGTCCTCTCGAGTTGCCGAGGGCCACCCATCTGAACAAAGGTCAAACGACGGTCGGCGGCGGCCGCGACGATGACTAAAGGTCCTGCCTCGCCCGACCGACCTCAGTGGTGAATACGGGCGTGACGGCCCGCACTGGGCGAAGGGGACATCGGCCTGTCGCCAGACATTGATCTGGGCAAGGACCCAGAACGTGACCAGCACGATCAGGAACGGTTCTTCATCCAGATCAACCCCTGACGAGGACCCGCAGCGATCACCGTGCGGTCTGCCGGAGACGTCCGGCCGCCTCGTCTACCGTGGCCGCAACCATTACCGTCTCGACCACGTCTTCCTCGGCAGGATCATCGACGTTAGCCCACGATGACCCTCACTCCGACCGGAACGAACACGTGAGCCTCATCGAACGCCGATAGTGGACGATCGCCGGACTTGGGGCCACGACGGGCAGGCTGCTACCCGTCAGTCTTGCTGCCCTCATGGCAGACTTACTAGCAGTCCGCTTCCCACAAGCGCCGTTTTGGTAACCGACTGACCACCCGCCATGTCGTTGCGCCCGTGCGGGACTCTCGTCGATGACGATGGCGAATTCGTATATGGTCACGAAGCGGGCGTGTAGTACAGCGCCTTTGCGGTGTTCCTATAGCCGCCATCCGACCGTCGAGGAACCATTCGATGTCGACGCCCTCGGATCTCGCCACCATGGACCACCAGGACGGTGGGAGAGGCGCGAGAACCTGCGGCGAGGTCAGAGTCGTAGGCGCCGGACAGTTGGCGGAACGTCGCGTTGTACCTGGTCGCAACCCGCCGGCATCCTCGACCTGCCCTTGGCCGCATCCTGGCGGTCGCGGCGCGACGGCCGCCGCGACGCGGTCGAACCGATCGGTTAAGGATATTTCGCCGCTTTCCATTGTGACCGGTCATCCTTTCGCCCGTCGAGTAATCCTGTCGCGACGGCCACGATGACCGACGGTATCCGCGGCATTGTCACTCCTCCGACCTTTGGTGGATTGCCGTTCCCCGTTCTTTCCTGATGTGCTGCAGGTCCAAGGGGGAAGGAACACCGTGATCGACGCTGACCATGCGCTGAAGTCGGGTACCGGGCTCATCGGGAGAAGCGGGCTGGAACGGGAAATCCGGGACGCGCTGCGCCTGACCGGAACGGGGAAAGGCACCGCGTTGCTCCTCGTCGGCAAGTACGGGGTGGGCAAGTCGAGGCTGGCCGCGTCCGCCGCGGAGATGGCCGTCGCCGCCGGGATGGCCTGGGGACAGGGCCGGGGCAGCGTGATCGGCCGTTCGGTGGCTTTGCGGCCCTTGACCGAAGCGGTGCTGTCCCTGGTCCGCGGCACCGACCACCTCGACCCCGACGCGCTGCGGAGCCATCAGCCCGCCCTGGCGGCTGTGCTCCCGGAGTACGCGGGTGAGCTCGAGCAGCCGAATCCGTCGCCTGTGCTGCTCGGCGAGGCGGTGCTGCGCCTGCTGTCGCGTATCGCACGCGGGCGGGGCTGCCTGCTGGTGCTGGAGGACCTCCACGAAGCGGACTACGAGACCCTGGCGGTCGTCGAGTATCTGATCGACAACCTCCGGCGCGAACCGGTTCTGCTGGTGGCCACGATCGGCTCCGAGCCGGGGGCCGTGGCCCTGGCCCTGGCCGACGCGGTGGCCACCCGGCGCAGCGGGCGGTTCCTCCCCGTACCGCCCCTCGGCTATCCCGACACCCGGCGCCTGGTGTGCTCCCACCTGGGCGTCGAATCAGTGCCGACGGCGGTCGCCGACATCGTCTGGCTAGGCAGTTCCGGGATTCCGCTGCTGATCAGGGCCATCACCGTCGACCTGGCAAAGAGCGGCTATCTGGGCATCGACGAAAGTGACACGCGGTGGTCGGCGTCCCGTACCGATGAGGCTCCGGGCGAACTCGTCAAAGCCTTGGAGAGATGGTCGGCCACGCTCGATCCGGTGACTCTCGACCTGCTGCTGCTTGCGGCGGTGCTGGGTCGCCGCTACTCCCCGACGGTGCTGGGGGCGGCCACCGGCCTCGAAGCCGGGGAAATCAGGAACAGGCTGTCCGGGCTGCTCCGACGTAAGGCCTACGCGCCAGGACGCCAATCGGGCACCCGGCTCCCGATCCTGCATCCGCTCCTGATCACCGCACTGCTCGCCCAGCTGTCCCCGGCGCGGCGGGCGGAGCTGGCGAGGCGGGTGGCAGACGCCGTGGAAGCCGCGCATCCCGGGCTCCCCGGGCTGTGGTGCCCGGCCGCCGCGGCCCTGCGCTCCCGTGCCGGGGAACCTGTGGCCGCCAGCCGGTTGTTCGCCGAGGAAGCGCGAAGACAACTGGTCGAAGCCCGGCTGAGCGCGGCCATGGATCTCGCCGACCGGGCCGTTCTCCTGCCCGCCCGGGATTCGCCCGAGGGCAGGGCGGCGGCGTGGGACGTCCGGCTCGATGCCCTCGTCGAAGCCGGGCTCGCCGACCGGGCGATGGGCCTGGCGGGTTCGGTGGACGAACTGGTCCGCCGCCTGCCCGGCTCGGGGCAGGCGAAGCTGCACCTCCGGCTCGCCGACGCCGCCTGGCAGACCGGGCGGACACGAGTGGCGTCGGCCCTGGTGAAACGCGCGAAGACCGCGCTCGGCGACGAATCCGGGGCAAGCGGGTACGTGCGGGCGGAGCTGTCCGAAGTACGGTTCGCGCTGGACGCGGCGGCGCCCGGCCGGTTGCGGCAGCTGTCGGGCACGGTCGGGCGGCTCATCGCGGCGGCCGGAGCCGCGGATCTGCCCGAAACAGCCTGCCGGGGCTGGCCGTTGCTGGGACGTCTGCTCTCCCTGCACGATCCGGCCCGGGCGCGGGAATGCCTCGCCCATGCCGTGGCGGTGGCCGTGCACCACCACCGGCCACTCGACGAACTACGCGCGTTGCTGTATCTCCGGTCCTGGGAGGCCATGACCACCGGGGACGTCGACGAGCTGCGCCTCGTCGTGGAGCGGGCCGGTGACAAGGGCGCCGAGTCCCTCCGTCATCGAGGGACCTTGACCCTGGCGCTGGTGGCGGTGCTGCGCGGTGAGTTCGCCGCCGCGGAAGAACTGCTGGACCGCCTGCAGGCGGACTCGACGCGGCTGCGTCTGCACCGGCTCACCCAGCAGGCGCTGCTGATCCGGACCGTGCTGGCGGGTCACCGCGGACGGACGGCCGAACTGGCGACGGCGAATTTCGCGCTTCGTGCGCAGGGAGGTTTCCAGCCTCAGCATTCCGGCTGGTTACACGGTCTTTCCGGTGCCTTCTGCGCCTTGCTCACCGAGGATCGGGATCGCGCGATGCGTGAGCTCGACCTGGCCGCGCGGGCCAAGGTGGTCTCCCTGTCGGTCCCCCACCACTCGGGCAAGCACGGACTGAGCCTGCTGCTTCGTGCCTTGCGCGGAGATCTCGACCTCGCCGGCTGGGATGCCGCCACCGCCGATCCTGCCCATCATCTGCGCTGGGACCGGCAGTTTGCCGCCTTCGCGCGGGCCGTCCTGCTGGGCCGCCGGGGCGACCGTGCGGAGGCTGAGGTCGCGGTGGCCGACGCGGTCACCCTCGGAGACCCTTATCCGAACGCGCGATTCCTCGGACTGCGGTTGGTCGGCGAAGCCGCTCTGGCCGACGGGTGGGGCGCGCCCGTGCGATGGCTGCGTGCGGCGGAGAAGCACTTCGACGGCCTGGCCGTGGCGCAAGCCGCTGGTTCCCTGGTGCGGCAAGCCGGTGCGCGCGCCGGTGCGACCGTCCTTCCCCCGGAGGTGCAGGCGGCGGGTGTGACAGCGCGTGAGTACGAGGTGCTGCGTCTTCTGGTCGACCGGCTCAGCAACCGGGAGATCGCCGACCTGCTGCATCTGTCCCATCGCACGGTCGAACGGCATGTGTCGAGCCTGATCGCCAAGACGGGCCTGGCGGGCCGAATCGAACTCGGGCGGTTCGCGATCACCGCGGGAGTCGTCCGGATCACCCCGGCGCCGGTGCGAGTGCCGACAGCGCCCGACGGTCGATCTTTCCGTTGACCGTCAGCGGCAGCGTTTCCCGGTGGACGCAACGCCGGGGCACCATATGCGGCGGGACCTGCGTGCGCAGCCACCGGCGCACGACCGCCGCTCCCGGGTCCGCCCCGGTGTAGTAGCCGGTCAGTTCGTTGTCGGCGCCGGACGGTGTGGCGAGCACGACCGCCTGCCGCACACCGGGATGGCGGCGCAACGCCGCTTCGATCTCGCCCAGTTCGACCCGGTAGCCGTGCACCTTGACCTGGTTGTCCCGCCGCCCGAGGCAGACCAGGGCATCGTCCTCCCAGCGCACCAGGTCGCCCGTGCGGTAGTAGTGCTCCGGGGTCAGGGGTCCCTGCCCGGTGTACTCGGCGACGCCCGACGGGCCGGCCAGGAGAAAGCGTCCGAGGTCGTCGGCGGGGTCGAGGTATCCGTCCATGCGCTGACCGCCCCGCACGCACAGTTCGCCCTCCGCCGCCGGTTCTCCGTGGTCGTCGAGGACCACGAACTCCAGATGCGGGTAGACGGCGCCGATGGGCAAGGTCCCGTTGGACGTCGAGGGCCAGTCGGCGGGATCGGCGGGCAACCGGTACTCCGCGCACGCCACGGCGACCTCCGTGGGGCCGTAGGAGTTGTGGATGGCCCCCTGCGGCGCGACGCGCCGCCACGCTTCGGCCTGCCCGTGGGTCAACGGCTCACCGATGAAGACGCTGTGACGCAGCGACGTGGCGGTGGCGGCCGGGTCCGAGCCGTCGGGCAGGGTGCCGAGGTCCGCGCACACCGAGATCACCGAAGGAACGGAGAACCAGTGCGTGATCCGCCGCCGGATCAGATAGTCGACCGGGGTGAGGAGTTCACGCGGACCGGGGACCACCAGCGTGCCGCCGCCCGACCAGGTGACGATGAGGTCGAACACGGACGGATCGAAGGTGAGGTCGAAGGTGTTGGAGAGACGGGTTCCCGGCTCCACCTCGTAGCGGCGCCGGTTGTGCTCGATGTACGGGGAGATGTTGCGATGCCGGGTCGGCACGCCTTTGGGCACCCCGGTGGACCCCGAGGTGAACATGACATAGGCGAGGTCGTCGGTGCTCGCCGCACGGGGCGGCAGGACGTCACCTGCCGCGGGCAGTCCGAGCAGTTCGGTCTCGCCGATCCGGAGGACGGCCGCGAGGTCTTCGCCCAGCCCGGCGTCGCACTGCGCGGCACCAGCCGGACTCGCCATCACCGTGTCGACGCCGGCGATCCGGCACACGGTCGCGTTGCGGGCCACTGGGTAGGCGGGGTTGAGCGGCACCATGACCGCATCGAGGCGCTGTACCGCGAGATACCCCACCACGGCCACCAGGTCCTGCCCGGCCAGCAGTCCGATCCGCCGCGGGACCCGGCCCGCCGTCCGCACGAGGTGCGCGGCCAGCGCCTCGGCGCGCTCCGCCAGCTCGGCGTAGCTGAGGACGACCTCCGGGGTCTCGACCGCCGGGAGTCCGGAATGGACGGACACCGATTCGGCGAACCATTGGTACAGCGTGCGATCGGGCACTGTGTCTCCCCTGCCGTTCGGTCCCGGGCCTGACCGGGCCGAACGTACCGGGACGCCGGTACGGCCACATCCGTGGCGAACACCCAAACCGGGCGCCCGCCCGCCGCCCGGACCTCGCGGGCCGTTGCGCCGAACCGGTGAATCCCGGCGATGCCCGGGCGGGCCGACGTCGGCGAACGTCGATGTGGGTGCCCACCACTCATGTGCCGCACCGGCCCCGGTGGTGACAGTGGCGGCTGTCCACGAACGGCAGGCAGAACAGGGCGGTCCATGAGCAGCAATCCCTTCGACGACCCCGACGGCCGCTTCCTGGTGCTCGTCAACCACGAGGACCAGCGTTCCCTGTGGCCCGCCTTCGCCGAGGTTCCCGACGGCTGGCGGGTGGAACTGGGCGAAACGGACCGGCGGCGATGTCTGGACCACATCGAGCGGGTCTGGACCGATCTGCGTCCGCGCAGCCTGGCCGACGGCTGACACGATGAGCGACCCCCGTCCCTCCCTGCCCCTGACCGCCGGGCAGCGCGGCCTGTGGTTCCGGCTGCAGCTCGCCCCCGGCTACCGCGGATACAACCAGCGCTACCCCTGGCTGCTTCAGGGAGAACTCGACGTCGAAGCGGTCCGCCTGGCGGTGACCGGGGTGGTGTCCAGGCACGACGCGCTGAGGACCCGGTTCGTGCTCGGAGGCGACGACCCGATGCGGGTCGTCGAGCCGCCGGCCCCCGTCCCGGTCCCCCTCGTCGAGCTTTCCGGCGGACCGGAGCCGGTGACGGAGGCGCTGGACCGGTACGTCGACGCCGAGGGCGTGACCCCGTTCGACCTGACCGCAGGCCCGCCACTGCGGGTGTCGTTGCTGCGGCTGGCCGAAGACCGGCACGTCCTGTTGCTGTCGGTGCATCACCTGGTCTTCGACGGCAGGTCGGCCGGGGTCTTCCGGCGTGAGTTCGCCGAACTGTACGAGGCGGCGACGCAAGGACGGGAAGCCCGGCTCCCCGTACCCGACCGGTCCGGGACGAGCGAGGATGGATCCGGATCCGCCGGGCAGCTGGCCTATTGGCGTGACCGGCTCAGCGGCCTGGAACCACTGGCCCTGCGCGGCGATCGGCCACGGCCCGCCGTACGGACCGGCGCGGGAGCCATCGCGCGGGTCTCCCTCGGCGCTGAGGACGCCCGGCTGCTGCGCACATTGGGTGGACCGCACCGGGCGACCTTGTTCATGACCGGACTGACGGCGTTCCAGATCCTGCTGTCGCGCTTCACCGGACAGCGTGATCTCTCGATCGGGGTGGCCAGCGCGGGCGGCGCCGGGCCCGCCTCGCCGATCGGGTTCTCCGTCAACACGTTGGTGATCCGCGCGGATCTGACCGGCGAGCCCGATTTCGGGACGTTGCTGGAACGGACCCGCGACCGGGTGCTGGAAGCCTTCGCCCACGGCGACGTCCCGTTCGAAGAGGTCGTCCGCGAACTGCGACCCGAACTGGATCCCGGCCGGACCCCGCTGTTCCAAGCCATGTTCGGCGTCGAACGGCGCACGAACGACTCGATGGCCGGGATCAGGATCGGCTCCTACCCTCTGCGCACCCAGGGGGTGAACACCGATGTCGCGGTCTCACTCGTCCACCGCGACGGCGGGCTCGACATCGAAGTCACCTACGACACCGAACTGTTCGGACACCGCTGGGCGAGCCGGTTCGCCGACAGCTACCGGACCCTGCTGTCGGCGCTGGTGTCCGCGGGCACCTCGGCCGGCATCGAGGACCTGCCGGTGCTCGCCGCCCCACGGCACGCGCCCCCGAACGGCCCGGTTTCCTCCCCTCCCGAGCCGGTGACGACCTCGTTCGGCCGCTGGGTGGCACGAACCCCCGGCGCGCCCGCCGTCGTATGCGGTCCGGTGACCCTCACCTACGCCGAGCTCGACCGGCGCGCGCGCCTGCTCGCCGGGACACTGCGCGCGCTCGGTGCCGGGCCCGGCACCCGCGTCGGGGTGTCCGTCTCCCGCTCACCCGGGCTGATCGTCGGCCTGCTGGCCGTTCTGCGCACCGGCGGGACGTACGTGCCGCTGGACCCGGCCCATCCGGTGTCCCGGACCCGATGGACCCTGGACGACGCCGGAGTGCGGCTTGTCGTCGAGGACGACCACGAGGCGACGGAGCGTTTCGCCGATGTCGCGCGGGTTTCTCCCACGGTCTCGGACGCCGTCCCCGATCTCGCGAGTCCGGCGGAGCCGAGCCGTGCCCCCGCCTATCTGATCTACACCTCCGGCTCCAGCGGCACCCCGAAGGGCGTGGAAGTCGGCAGGGGCGCACTGGCCGTCCATCTGCGCGCGGCGGCCGCCGCCTTCGGCGTGGGGCAGGGCGATCGAATCGCCCAGATCGCCAACTGCGCTTTCGACGTGTCCCTCGAACAGATCCTCGTCCCGCTGGTCTCCGGAGCGGCGTGCGTGCTGATCGCCGATCCCCGCGCGGCGGACGAGACCGCCGCCGAACTCCTCCGCACCCGTCCGACGGTGCTCAACGTGACCCCGTCCTACGCCGACGCGCTCCTGGCCGAACTGGCCGGGCTGGACGGCGCCGGCTGGGAACCCCGGCTTCTCGTGCTCGGAGCGGAAGCCCTGACCGGAGGTCAGCTCACCGGCTGGCGGGCCCGCTTCCCCTCGGCCCGGGTGATCAACGCGTACGGCCCGACCGAGGGCGTGGTCACCGCCACCGCCTTCACCGTGCCGGCCGACTGGCCGGAGCACGGCGTGCCGATCGGCACGCCACTGGACGGGCGTACCGCCCACGTTCTCGACGACCGCCTGCGCCCGGTGCCCCCGGGTGCGACCGGTGAGCTCTACCTCGGCGGCGACGCGCTGGCCCGCGGGTACTCCCGGCGTGCGGCGCACACCGCCGAGCGGTTCGTCGCGGCGCCCGGTGGGCACCGCTGGTACCGCACCGGCGACCTGGTCCGGCTCCGGGAGAGCGGCGACCTGGAGTTCCTCGGCCGCGCGGACGAACAGGTCAAGATCCGGGGCCACCGAGTCGAACCCGCCGAGATCGAGTCCGCGCTGGCCGCGCATCCGGACGCGGGAGCGGTGGTGGTCACCGTCCGGGAGGGACGGCTCGTCGCTTATTTCACCGGTGGCGCCGAGTCGTTGCGTGACTTCGCCCGCTCGGTCCTGCCCGGCTACCTGGTCCCGGCGTTCTTCGTCTCGGTCGACCGGCTGCCCCTGACGCCCAACGGCAAGGTCGACCGCGCCGCGCTTCCCGCTCCCGCACCGGAACCCGCCCGCGCTCACCGTCCTCCCGCGACCGCCACCGAACGGACCGTGGCACAGGTCTGGCAGGACGTGCTGGCCGTGCCGCAGGTCGGCCGCGATGACGACTTCTTCGCCCTGGGCGGGCATTCCCTCACCGCGGGCCGGATGATCGCGCGCCTGCGGACCGAACTCGGGACCTCGGTGGGCATGGCCGCGCTGTTCCGGCACCGGACACTCGCCGAGTTCGCGGCGGCGACCGCCGTCGCCGTCTCCCGGCGGCCGGTCACCGGCCCGGACACCGGGCTCCTCTCGGCGAACGAACGACGGCTGCTGCTGGCCCACCAGCTCGATCCCGACAGCGCCGAGTACGTCATCACCCTCGCGTACACAGTGGACGGACCGCTGGACGAGAACGAGCTGCGACGTGCCCTGACCGCATTGTCCGGACGGCATCCGGCCCTGCGCACCCGCTATCGGATCGGTGCCGGGGAACCGGTCCGGCTGGTCGACCCGCCCCGCCCGGCCGAGTTACGGGTCCTCGACCTGCCACGGACCGAACTGGAAGCGTTCCTCGTCAGCGAGGCGGCGTCCCCGATCGATGTGGAGACCGGTCCGCCGGTGCGCTTTTCCTTGCTGCGCAACGGTTCCGCTCCCTCTGCTTTCGTCGTCGCGGTCCATCACATCGTGTTCGACGGCTGGTCCGCCCAGGTGTTCCTGAACGACCTCGCCGAGGCCTACGCCGGGCGTGCCCTTCCGGGAGACGCGGCCCGGGTCGCCGACTTCGCGTCCTGGCAGCGGCAAGCGCTGCTCCCGGCCGAAGCGACGCGGCTGCGCCGGTTCTGGGCGGACCGGCTCCAGGGCGTCGGCCCGCTCGCGCTGCCGACGGATCGTCCACGTCCTGCGCTGCGCTCCACCACGGGCGCGGTGTGGCGGTTCACCGTGCCCGCCGCTCTGCGCTCGATCGTGGAGGAAACCGCCGCCGCACGGGGGATCACCCCGTTCGTGCTCGGCCTGGCCGCCTGGCAGGTCACGCTCGCCAGACTCGGCGGGCGGCATGATTTCGCCGTCGGCACGGTTTCGGCCAACCGCGAACGGCCCGAATTCGACGGCGTGATCGGCTGTCTGGTCAACACCGTGGCCATACGCGCCGATCTCGCCGACTCACCGGAAGACCTGCTGCGCCGTACCCGGGATCAGGTCGTCGACGCGCTTTCCGGCCAGGATCTCCCCTTCGACGAGGTGGTCCGCGCGGTGGGCGGCCGACGGGACCCCGGCAGGCATCCGCTGTACCAGACGATGTTCACCTTGGAGCACCGGCCGGCGCCGCCCCGGCTGGGGGAGGCGATCCTGCGCCGGGTGCCGCCGCCGTACGCGGCGGCCAAGGAGGACATCACCCTTTCGCTGGTCTTCGACGAGGGCACCGCCGGGATCGCGGCCGCGCTGACCTACGCGACGAGCCTGTTCGACGAAGCCCGCGTCGCGCGGATGGCCGAAGGCTTCCTGCGCGCGCTGGAGGACATCACCGGCGGGATCGACCTGGCACTCGGCCGTTCCGCTCCCGCCGTCAGGATGTCCGCCGAGACACCGCGCCGGACCGGCCTGGCACCACGGACCGAGATGGAGCGGGCCTTGGCCGGGATCTGGGCGGAAACTCTCGGCCACCCTGAGATCGGGATCGACGAGAACTTCTTCGACCTCGGCGGCGATTCGCTGCTGGCAGGGAAGATCGCCGCCCGTGCCCGCGGCGAACTCGGGGCGGGGCTGCGGCTGCGCGACCTGTTCGAATGCCCCACCGTCGCCGCGCTCGCCGAGCGGATCGCCGCGGTACCGAAGCCGGTGGCCGGGCCGGACCGTTCACCCGCCCTCGAGCACCGCCGCGAACTGTCCTCGGGAGAGCGACGGCTGTGGCTGGCGCAGAACCTGGACCCGGACAGCCTCGAATACACCGTGCCGCTGGTGTACCAGCTGCCCGGCGAGGCCGACGTCGCCGCCTTGAGCGGCGCGCTCACCGAGATCGTGCGACGGCACGAGATCCTGCGCACGCGGTACGTGGCCGACGGAGAGGAGCCCGTCGCCCTCGTGGATCCGCCCACGCCCGTGGCCGTCGACGTGCTGGACATCGGTCGTCTCGACGACGCCGTCGAGGCCGAGCTGCGCCGTCCGTTCGACCTCGCGGCCGGTCCACCGCTGCGGATCCGCGTCCTGCGTTCCCCGGACGGCGGACGGCGGCTCGTCGTCTCGATGCACCACATCGCGGTCGATGGCTGGTCTGTGGCGGTGTTCCTGCGCGAACTGGCCCTGTTCACCGCGGGCGGGAAGGCACCGGAACCGGCCCGCCGGTTCGCCGATCACGTCCGCTGGGAACGGTCCGCCCTCGAATCCGGCCTCCTGGGAGGATCCGAGGAGTTCTGGCGCGCCGAGCTGACCGGCGTGGAGCCACTCGCCCTGCCCACCGACCGTCCCCGGCCCACGCCGCGGTCGTCGACCGGGGACGTCGTGCGGTTCACGATCCCCGCCCGGCTGCGCGAGCGGGCCGAAACGCTCAGCCGCCGCCATGGCGTCACGCTGTTCATGACCGGCCTGGCCGCGTTCCACGTACTGCTGACCCGATGGAGCGGCCAGCACGACGTCACCGCGGCGATCACGGGAGCCCATCGCGACCACGCCGAATACGCCGATGTGATGGGCTACTTCGCCACCACCGTGGTCATCCGGGCCGACCTGGGCGACGATCCGGCGTTCTCGACACTCCTGGCCCGCACCCGCGAACGGGTCCTCACCGCGCTGGGCCACCAGGCACTTCCGTTCGACCGCGTGGTCCGCGCTGTCGCCCCGCCTCGTGATCCGAGCCGTACTCCGCTCTACCAAGCCATGTTCGCGCTGGAAACGGGGGCGACGGAACTGCGGCTCGGTGGGGCCACCGCGGTGCGGCTGCCGCTGAAGACGTTGTCCGCCAAGGAAGACCTCGGGCTCACGCTCGCCGAAGACACCACGAGCGGCGACCTCGTCGGGCATCTGGTCTATGCCACCGACCTGTTCGACCGGGCGACGGCGGCCCGGCTGGCGGAAAGCTACGCCGTACTCCTCGCCGGAGCCGTCACCGCACCGGACACTCCGGTCCGCGGCCTTCCCGTGCTCTCCGACGGCGAACGGGCGCGGGTGACCGCGCTGCGCGCCCCGGCTCCGGAGTCCCCGCCCTCGGTCCATCACGCGTTCGAGCAGCAGGTCCTGAAGACACCGGACCGGGCGGCGGTCCGGTTCGACGGCGTGGACACCGGCTACGCCGAGCTGAACCGGCGCGCCAACCGCCTCGCCCACCGTCTCCGCGCCGCGGGCGCCGGCCCGGAGGTCCCCGTCGCCGTCTGTCTCCCACGATCCGCGGACACCGTCGCCGCCCTGCTCGCCGTGCTGAAATCGGGCGGCACCTACCTCCCGCTCGACCCGGCGTACCCCGACGAGCGGTTGCGCTGGACAATGACCGACACCGCGGCTGCCGTGCTGGTCTGCACCAGCGAGGCCGCCGCGCGGTTCGACGGGCTGGGCCTGCGCGTCGTCCGCACGGACGCCCTCGCCGACGCCGCTCCCGACGGGAACCCGGAACCCCGGGGAGGACCCGGCGACGCCGCCTACGTGATCCACACCTCCGGCTCGACCGGGACCCCCAAAGGCGTGGTGGTCGAGCACCGTTCCCTCGCCGCGCACTGTCAGGCCGCGCGGGAGCTCTACGACCTCGACGGGGACCGGGTCCTGCAGCTGGCCTCGACCAGTTTCGACGCCTCGCTGGAACAGATCCTGCCCGCGCTGACCTCGGGGTCGACCGTGGTACTGCGCGGGGACGGTGTGCTCGGCGCGGCCGAACTGGCCACAGCGCTCGCGGACGGCGCGATCACGGTGTGCGAGCTGACCCCGGCCTACTGGGAGGACCTGGTGACCGTGGTGGCCGAGGGGATCCACCCGGCGCCCCCGGCGTTGCGGCTGCTCGTGCTCGGCGGCGACACCGTGCCCGCCGGGACGCTGCGCCGCTGGCTCGCGGCCACGGACGTCCCGGTGGTCAACACCTACGGGCCGACCGAATCCACCATCACCGCGACGGCTTTCACCGCGCACCGCGACTGGGCCGGCGAGCGGGTACCGATCGGCGTGCCGTTCCCCGGCCGCGAAGTACACCTGCTCGACGCCCGGCTCGCCCCGGTTCCCGGCGGGGTCGTCGGGGAGATGTACCTGGGCGGCGCCGGAGTGGCCCGGGGCTATCTGGGCCGCCCGGGCCTCACCGCGGGCCGGTTCGTGGCCGATCCGTTCGGTCCGCCCGGTTCCCGGCTGTACCGCACCGGCGACCTGGCCCGGCTCAGGCCGGACGGCACACTGGAGTTCCACGGCCGGGCCGACCGGCAGGTCAAGATCCGCGGGTTCCGGATCGAACCCGGCGAGATCGAGTCCGCCCTCACCGCGCACCCCGCCGTGCGCGCGGCCGCGGTGATCGCCCGCGAAGACGTGCCGGGAGACCGGAAGCTGACCGCATACCTGACCGGGGAACCCGTCGACACCGCCGACCTGCGCCGCTTCCTCGCTTCGAGGCTGCCCGGGCACCTGGTCCCCTCGGTCTTCGTCCCCTTGACGGAACTGCCCCTGACCACCAACGGGAAGCTCGACGAAACCCGGCTGCCCGCACCAGCCGAGCACGCCGCACCGCCGGTCGTCGTCCCCGAAACACCCACGGAACAGGCCGTGGCCCGGATCTTCGCGGAGGTCCTCGGTGTCCCCGCTGTGGGCGCGCTGGACGACTTCTTCGGCCTGGGCGGGCATTCGCTGGCGGCGA
The DNA here is from genome assembly GCF_000400635.2 of Amycolatopsis keratiniphila. Lineage (NCBI taxonomy): Bacteria > Bacillati > Actinomycetota > Actinomycetes > Pseudonocardiales > Pseudonocardiaceae > Amycolatopsis > Amycolatopsis keratiniphila. The sequence continues at coordinate 4,987,624 of NC_021252.1, forward strand.
ACCGCGTGTGTGCCCGTGCCCACGCGGCGTTCGGCATCGAACTCCCCCTCCCTGCGGTGTTCCGGCATCCGACGGTTCGCGACCTGGCCACCGCGGTCGAAGAACTGGTGTGGGCACGCGTGCGGGGCATGACCGACGAGGAGATCGCCGAGGCGGTAGCCGCGCATTCCGAGACGAAGGACCGGTGACACGATGACGGATCTCGACGCGACCGAGCTGCGGGCCCGCCTCGCCGGAATGCTCCTCGGTGGCAACTCCCCCGGCCGGGTCTCCCCGGTGCGGCAGGCCGGACCCCTGCCCGCGACCCCGGCCCAGACCGGGCTGTGGTTCCACGACGAGCTGTTCGGCGGCAGCGCGGCCTATACCGTTCCCCTCGCCCTGCACGTGCCGGGACCGCTGTCGCTGGATCGCGTCCGTGCCGCCACGGACGCTCTCGTCGTCCGCCACGACGCCCTGCGCACCCGGTTCGCCTACCGCGACGGCAAAGTGTGGCAGGAAGTCCGCCCGGGCCCGGCCGCCTCCGTCGCGGTGCACGAGGTGAGCGGCCTGCGGGCCGCCGGAGACCTGATCCGCGACCTGGTCGCTGAGCCGCTCGACCTGGCCGACGGGCCGCTGTTCGAGACCGCTGTCCTCCGGATCGCCGACGGCGGGCACGTCCTCGTGTTCCGTGTCCACCACGCCGTGTTCGACGGCTGGTCCGCGAACATCCTGCTCCGCGAGTTCACCGAGCTGTATCACCGGCGGCCGCTCCCGCCGACCGCACTCCGGTTCGCCGATTTCGCGCATCGGCAGCACGTGCTGATCGAGGGTCCGGAAGGCGAACGGCGGCTGAGGTTCTGGAAACGGGAACTGGACGGCGTTCCGGCGCTGGACCTGCCTGCCGACCGGCCACGGTCCACCGACCGCTCGGACCGGGGCGCGCTGGCCGCCTTCACGATCGAACCCGCGGTGGCCGAAGCCCTCGGCACGCTCGCCCGCGCGCACGGCTGCACCCTGTTCATGGCCGGGATGGCCGCCTTCCAGGTGCTGCTCGGCCGCTTCTGCGGGCAGCACGACTTCGTGGTGGGCACCGCGACGGCCAACCGCCCCGGGACCGGCTACGAGGACGTCATCGGGTTCTTCGCCAACACGGTCCTGATTCGCGGGGATCTCTCCGGTGAACCGGATTTCGCCGATCTCCTCGGCCGCACCCGCGAGCGGTGCCTTGCCGCCTTCGAGCACCAGGACCTGCCTTACGAACACCTCGCGCGGGAGTTGCGGCCAGGCCGGGATCCGTTGTGCCAGGCGGTGTTCAACCTCGACGCCGAGGTTCCGCCGCCGGGCCCGGAGTTCGACGGCGTCCCAGCCGAACCGCTGGGTTTCACCACGGACACGGCCAAGTTCGACCTCGTACTGAGCCTCGCCCGTGAACGGTCCGGCGGGTTCAGAGGGTCGCTGGAATACTCGACCGACCTGTTCGACCGGGAGACCGCCGCCAGGATGGCCCGCGGGTACGCCGAGTTGGTCGGCCGGATCGCGCGGGGCGCGACGGTGCCGATCGGCTCGCTGCCGGTGCTGTCCGCCGCGGAGGAGAAGCTGCTGGCGGCCGGGCTCGACGGCGGACCGGATCCGGCGGGATCGCTTGTGCACGCCGTGTTCCGGGAGCGGATGCCGGAGGACGCGGACACGGTCGCCGTCGTCTGCGGGGACGAGGAACTGACCTATCGCGACCTCGACATCCGGGCGAACCGGCTCGCGCACCGGCTGCTGACGCTGGGGGTCCGCCGGGGTGACCGGGTCGCGATCGGACTGCCCCGTTCGGTGGATCTGGCGGTCGCCGCGCTCGGTGTCCTGCGGGCCGGCGCCGCCTACGTCCCGCTCGATCTGGCGCATCCCGAGGCCAGACTGCGCTTCGCACTGTCCGATGTGGACGCGAAGGTGCTGGTCACCCGGAGCGGGACCGCCACGGCGGAACTGCTCGCCCGCCGGGTGACGGCGGTGATACGACTGGACGACGACACGACGGCGAAGTGCCCCAGCCATGACCCCGCTGTGCCTCTGAGGCCCGAGGACCTGGCGTATGTGATCCACACGTCCGGCTCCACCGGTGTGCCCAAGGGCGTCGGCGTCACCCACGCCAACGTGACCACCCTGATCGAGGCCAACCGCGAAACCCTGCCGAGCTCGCCCGCCGACGTCTGGGCGTGCGCGCATTCGTTCGCCTTCGACTTCTCCGTCTGGGAACTGTGGGGCGCGCTGCTCTCCGGCGGCCGCGTGGTCATCGTCCCGGCCGAAACGGTGCGCGCTCCCAAGGCGTTCGCGGATCTGATCGTGCGCACCGGGGTCACCGTGCTCAACCAGACTCCCACCGCCTTCGGCCATCTCGGCCCGGCGCTCTCGGCCCGCCGGGCGGAACTGCGCCTGCGCCGGGTGGTCTTCGGCGGTGAAGCGCTCGCGCCGTCCGAACTGGCGGACTGGACCGATCGCGCGGGCCTCGACCAGATCGAACTGGTCAACATGTACGGGATCACCGAGACCACCGTGCACGTGACCTTGCACCGGCTCACCCCGGCGGATCTGCCGGTGCCGGTCAGCCCGGTGGGCGGGCCGTTCCCGGGGCGCCGGATCCACGTCCTCGACGAGCGGCTGCGGCCGGTCCCGCCTGGCGTGCGGGGCGAACTGTACATCGCGGGAGCGGGCCTGGCCCGCGGCTACCTCGGCCGCCCGGATCTCACGGCGGCGCGGTTCGTCGCCGATCCGTTCGGTCCGCCCGGTTCCCGGCTGTACCGCAGCGGGGACCTGGCGCGTAGACGCCCGGACGGCACGCTCGAGTACCTGGGGCGCTCCGATCAGCAGGTGAAGATCCGCGGTTTCCGGGTGGAGCCGGGCGAGGTGGAAAGCGCGCTCTCCCGGGTCGACGGGGTCCGCGCGGCGGTCGTGACCGCCGCGCCCGACGGGTACGGCACCCATCGCCTGATCGCCTACCTGACCGGCACCCGTCGTCCTGTCGGCGAGACGCGGGCCCGGCTCCGCAAGGACCTGCCCGACCATCTGGTGCCCTCGATATTCGTCTGGCTGGACGAGTTCCCGCTGACCGCCAACGGAAAGGTCGACCACGCCCGGCTACCCGAGCCTGACCGCGCCCACCCGGATCCCGCCGCCACGGGACCGGCCCCGCGAACCCCTGCCGAGCGGCGGGTGGCGGCGCTGTTCGCCGAGGTGCTGGACATCGGCCGGGTCGGCGCCGACGACGACTTCTTCGATCTGGGCGGTGATTCGATCCTGGCGCTGCGGGTGGCCGGGCGCGCCGCGGAGACGGGGCTGCGGATCAGCGTGCACGACCTGTACCGGCACCGGACGGTCGCCGCGCTGGCCGGAGCCGCACCGGAGACGGGCGGGCCGCGTCCGGAAGTGACCCCGTTCAGCCTGCTGACACCGGAGGATCGCCGGCGTCTGCCCGAGGGGCTGGCCGACGCCTATCCGCAGACGATGATGCAGCGCGCCATCCTCTACGAGATGACCGCGCGGCCCGGGCGGACGCCGTATCACAACGTCACCGGTTTCCTGGTGGACCATTTCACGCCGTTCTCCCGCGACGCGTTGGACCGGGCGGTCGCGGAACTGGTGGCCCGCCACGAAATCCTGCGGACGTCACTGGCACCGGGCGGGTTCGGCGAACCGCTCGCGCTGGTGCACCCGCACGGCGCGCACCGGCCACACGTGGTGGATCTTCGCGCGCTCCCCGAGGACCGGCGCGAAGCCGCCTACAGCGAGTTCTTCCGGCAGGAAAGCGTCACGCCGCTCGATCTGGACCGGCCGCCGTTGCTGCGCCTGGCCGTGCACCGGATGACCGACCGGTGGGCCCGCCTGACCGTCACCGACAACCACGCGATCATCGACGGCTGGAGCCTGACCTCCCTGCTGGCCGATCTGCGCGAGCTGTACGACGCCGGGATCACCGGCAGGACGGTGCCCGAGTTCCGGCCGCCGCCATCGTTCGCCGAGTACGTCGCGCTCGAAGCGCGGGCCAAGAAGTCCTTCGAGGCACGGGAATACTGGGCAGGACAGGCACGGGCGCTGACCCCCGCGACCCTGCCCGAGCCCGACGTCGACCCCGGCGACGACCAAGGCGTCCACGAGATCGAGATGTCGTTGGAGGAGCTGACCGAACGTCTGCGCGCCGCCGCCGCGGCCGCAGGGGTACCGCTCAAGACGGTGATGATCGCGGCGCACCTGCGCGCTCTGCAGATCCTCTCCGGCACCACAGCGGTGTCGACCGGGCTGACCTGCAACGGCCGCCCCGAGCTGCCGGGTGCCGAGCGGATGCGCGGACTGTTCCTGACCCTCGCGCCGTTCGGCGTCACCGAAACCCCCGCGACCTGGCGGGAGTTCCTGCGCGCGGTGTTCGCGAAGGAACGCGACATCCAGCCGTACCGCCGTTACCCGACCGCGTCGATGGCCAAGGACCGAGGCCACCGGGTTATCACCACACTGGTCAACTACGTCAGCTTCCACAACATCGGCGCGGAGATCTCCGACGACATGCGGGAGGTCGCCTACACCGACCTGCCGCTGGCCGTCACCTTCCACCCCCGGCTGATGACGCTCCAGGCCGACAAGGCGCTCCTCTCCCCTGCCCAGGCCGCAGCCGTCGCCAGGCTCCATCTGACCGTGCTGACGGCCATCGCCGACGGCGGCCCCGGCCCGTTCGATTCGGCGTTCCTCGGCGAAGACGACGTGCAGCCGCTGACCGCCCCCGGCAGGCTCCCTCGGGAAGCCACCCTGCACGAGGCCTTCCGAGCGCGTGCCCGGCAGGCACCCGACCGTGTCGCGATCGCGCCCGCGCTGTCCTACGCCGAATTGGACCGTCGATCCGATGCCGTGGCGGCGGATCTCGCCGGACGCGGCGTCCGGCCCGGTGTCCCGGTGGGAGTGTTCGTCCCGGAACCGGCGGAGCGGGCGGTCGCCTGGCTCGGGGTGCTGAAGGCGGGCGCGGCCGTGGTCCCGCTCTCGGACGCCTTCTTGCCTGCCGGGTGCGGGGCGCGGGCGGTGGTGTCCACCGTCGCCGAAGCGCGTTTCGGCCGGGTTCCCGTCCATCCTGTGACGGACCGGGAATCGGCGGCGCCGGTCACCGTGGTCGCGGGGGACCTCGCCGTCGGCGCGCTCTCGCATCGGGCGATCCTCAGCCGCGTCGCCCGCACGGCGAAGGCGAGCCTGAACCTCGGGCCGGACGACGACGTGGACGCGTTCTGGGGCCCCTTGCTGGGCGGCGGCCGGTTCGTGCCCGGGCCCGTTTCCCCGCCCGACGCCGGACGGACGCGAGCGTTGATCGCGCTGCACCGGGTCAGGCGGCTGACCCTCACGGCCGCCCTGGGCGCCCGGTTGCTCGACGAGGACCCGCAATGTCTGTCCGAAGTGGACGAACTGTGGGTGAGCGGGGAACTGCCGCCGTGGTGCTTGGACCTCCTCCCGGACGGGATCACGGTGGTCACCGGCTACGGCAGTCCCGAAGCCGGGCTTTTCACCACCCGGAAAGAGAACCCGGGCGCACCGGGATACCGGCCGGCGCCGGGGGCGCGGATCACCGTGCTCGACGCGCAAGGCCTTCCGGCACCCGCCGGGGTCACCGGTGAGATCCATCTGGCCGATCATCCCGGCGGGCGCCCCTTCGCTACCGGCGATCTCGGCTGGATCGACGGGAACCGCACCCTCCGCGTCCTCGGTCCCGCGGCGCACCAGCTCCGGGTGCGGGGCGTCCGGGCCGACACCGCCCGCATCCGGACGGTCCTGTGCCGGCACCCGCAAGTGCGCGACGCGCTGGTGATACCGGTCGCGGGCCGGCTGACCGCCTACTTGACCGGTACGCGCACCGATCTGCGGCCGTTCGCCGCCGAACAGCTGCCCGGTCCCCTCGTGCCGGAGGCATGGACCTGGCTCGATGCCTTCCCGCTCTCCTCGGACGGACTCGTCGACGTCGGCGTGCTTCCCCCTCCGGAGCCCGAGCAGGAGGAGACCCGGCCACGGGTCGCCGCCGCGTCGGCGACCGAGACCACGCTCGCCACGATCTGGGCGGAGGTGCTGGATCTGGACGAAGTCGGGGTCACCGACGACTTCTTCGAGCTCGGCGGCGACTCGATGACCCTGCTGGACATGCGCTCGGCGGCCCAGTACGCCGGGATCACCCTGACCGTCCCGATGGTGTTGGAGCATCCGACGATCAGGGGCCTGGTGACCGCGCTGTCGGCATCGACGCCGGCGAGCCCACCGGCGTCGGCGAATCTGATCCGGTTGCGTGCGGGCGGCCCCCGCGCGCCGCTCTATCTGGTGCATCCCACCGGCGGCAGTGTCCGCTGGTACGTCAAACTGGCGGGGCTGATCGGCCAGGACCGCCCGGTGCTGGCGTTCCAGGCCCCCGGATCCGACGGCGTGGGCGACACACCGGAAACCGTGGAGGCGCTGGCGAAGGCCTACGTCGCCGACCTCCTCGCCACCGGGCAGGTGGAGCCGTTCACCTTGTGCGGCTGGTCCTTCGGCGCGGTGCTCGTCCACGAGATGGCCCGGCAGCTGCACGCGGCGGGACGCCGGGTCGATCCGCCGCTGTTGCTGGACCCGCCGATGCCGACCGCCGCCGAGGCGAGCCGGGTCGCCGAGCAGGCCGGTCTTCTCCGCGAGGCCGAAGAACTCGTGGCGACGCTCCCCCACGGCCACTCCCCGGGACGCGACCGGCAGCTGGCCCGGATCCTCGACCTGCTCCGGCGTTCCCAGGCGATGGGGGTGACCACCGAATCGGTGGAAGGACTGCCGCTGCGGATGTGGCGGGCCCTCCTCCAGGCGCTGGCGGATCACCGGCACGGCCTCTACGACGGTCCCGCCGTCCTGGTGCTGGCCCGCGAACGGACCGACTCCGGCCACGCCGACCAGGTCAGGCTGTGGACGGGACTCACCACCGGGCTGACCGTGCACACCGTCGAGGGCGGTCACATGGACATCGTGGACTCGTCGGCACCGGAAGTCGCCGCGATCATCCGTGCGGCGCCCGCCGAGCGGCCGCGGTGAGGTGGCCGGTACGCGCGTTGCTGCTGGCGGGAGGGATCTCCGCCTTCGGCTCGCAGATGAGCATGCTGGCACTGCCCTGGTTCGTGCTGGAGCAGACCGGCTCGGCCGGACGGGCCGGCCTGGTCTTCGCCGCGCAGATCCTGCCCACCGCGCTACTCGGCCTCCTCGGCGGCGAGGTCGTGCAGCGGTTCGGGCCCCGCCGGGTGATGGTGTGCTGCGACGCCGCGCGGGCGCCGGTGATCGCGCTGGTGCCGGTGCTGCACGCCGCACAGATGCTCAGCTTCGGCCTGCTGCTCGGGATCGTGGTGGTGCTCGGCGTGTTCACCATCCCCTATCTCACCGCGCAACGGCTGCTGGGCACGGAACTGACACACGGTGACGCCGTGGCGGTCACCAGGGTCAACAGCGTGCTCGAAGGAACGGTGAATCTCGCCGCGTTCGCCGGTCCCGCGGTGGCCGGGCTGCTGCTGACCGCCTTGTCACCCGGTCAGGTGCTGCTCGCCGACGCGGGCACCTACGCGGTGTCCGCCCTGCTCCTGTCGGCTGTGCCCGCCGTCGGCTCGGGCCGGGGAACCGCCGAGGCCCCACGAGGACTGCTGGCCGGGCTGGGATATCTGCGCGGGGACCGGTTCCTTGGCATGGCGGCCGTGTCGAGCGTGCTCTACGGCCTGCTGTTCCGGATGCTCTGGATCGCCCTGCCGCTACTGGCCTTCCAGCGCTTCGACGGCGACCCGGCGGTCGGCGGGCTGCTCGTCGCCTGCTCCGGGGCCGGCGCGGTGCTCGGCTCGATCACCGCCTACCTCGTGGCGTCGCGCTTCCCGCCCCGGCTGCTCGCCGCGGGGGCGGCGATCGTGATCGCCCTGCCGTTGTGGGTACTGGTCACCGGCGCCGCGCTGCCCTGGCTGCTGGCCGCGCTCGCGGTGTCCGCGGCGGCGGTACCCGTGCTGAACGCGCCCTACTTCACCCTGCTGACCACCCGCGTCCCCCCGGTGTGGCGGCCGAAGGTGCTCCAGGCGGTGATCACCGTCAACGCACTCGGCGGGCCCGCCGGGTTCCTCCTCGCGGGGTTCCTCATCGACCGTGCCGGGCTCGACCCGGTGCTGTACCTCGTCGCCCTGGTGGCGACCTTCGCCAGCGCCGTCTTCGTCACCGCGGCCTGGCGAGCAGGCCCGGCCCCCGATACCGGAAAGGCAGTACCGATGAACGAAAACGCACCGGCCGTCGAACGGACACGCACCGAGACGGCCGCGATCATCCTCAAGTTGTACCGAGCGGCCCTCGACAACGACGCGCTCACCGCCGACAGCGACTTCTTCGAATCCGACGGGGACTCCATGGCGGCGTTCGAGCTGACCGTCGGCGTGCTCCGGGAGCTGGGCGTCGAACTGCCGGTGGGCGCGGTTTTCACCCATCCCTCGCCCGACATGCTGACCGACGCGGTACTCGCCGTCGCCGCCGGGCGGGCGTGATGAGCACGCTGGTCCCGATCGGGCGCCGGTGGTCACTCTGGCCGCAGCTGGTCCTGCGCGGCGCGGGCTTCCCGGCAGCGGGCGTGCTCCGGCTCGCTCCCGAAGGCCTGGCCGCGGCGGCGGACGCGATCGCAGGCGAAGCACCGGACAGCACCCGGCGCGCGGCGTTCGAGGACGCCTATCGTCAGGCGGCGGTCGACACCGCGTTCGTCCTGCGGGAGATCGCCGCGGACGATCGCTTCCGGGCCGCGATCACCTGGCAGAACCAGTCCGTCGTGGACGGAACGCTCACCCCCTTCCTCGCCTGGACTCCGACCGTCGCGAGCAGGACGAACATGCCGCGCAAGCGCGAGGAGCTGGTCGCCCGCTACTGGCAGAGGTTCTGCGTCAAGAACGACACGATCGGATTCTTCGGACCGGTGGGCTGGGGGCGATTCGATCCGGCGCTGACCGGGATCCGGATCGCCACCGCACCGGAACTGATCGAAAGCTCCGAGGTGTACCTGTCGAGCTGGGCGATCGACTCGCTGGCCAAGACACTCGACCGGAAACCGGGCATCCGCCGCTGGCTGGCGCCGCGCCGGGTGCCGTTCGTCCGGCTCGACGACGGACAGGTCCACGTACCGGGCAGGCCACCGGTCCCGATCGGCCCGGAACAGGAAAAGATCTTCGCGCTGTGCGACGGCGTCCTCACCGCGGACGAGATCGGCCGCCGTACCGGCGTGGAGGACACGGCTCGGCTGTTGGAGCGGATGTGCGACGACCGCTGGCTGACCTGGCGGCTGGAGGTGCCGGCCGGGCCTCGTCCCGAGAGGGCGCTGCGAACGCTGCTGGACCGGATCGGCGAGGACCGGTTGCGCCGCGAGTGCCTGGAAACGGTGGAGCTGCTGGAGTCCCGGCTCGGTGAAGTCCGTACCGCGGCGAACGCCGATTCGCTGGGCACCGCGTTGTCCGCGCTCGGCGACGACTTCACCGGTTTGACCGACGTGGCCTCCCTCCGGGAGAAGGGGGCGCGGGTCGCACCGTGCCGGGCAGTGGCCTACGCCGACGCCCGCCGGGGCGACCGGGTCCTTCTCGGCACCCGGGTGGCCGAGGAACTCGCACCGCTGGAACTCTTCCTGACCAGCGCGAGATGGATGGCCACCGAACTGGCCCGGCGCACGTCGGAACGCGCCAAGGCCATCCTGTCCGGGCTCGGTCCCGGACCGGTCGACCTGGCCTCCTTCTGGTTCGCGTGCATGCCTTTGCTGCACGGAGACGCCCCTGCCGACGCCGCGGACATCCAAGCGGAATTCCGGCGTCGGTGGTCCACGCTCCTGCCCGCCGAAGGCAGCCGGACGACCCTGTCGGCCGATTCACTGCGGCCCCGGGTGGAAGAGCTGTTCCCCGTGCCGCCGGGGACTTCCGGCTGGGCGGCTTCACGGTACGTCAGCCCGGACGTGCTGCTGCTGGCGGACAACGAGGAAGCCATCGCACGCGGGGACTTCCAGATCGTGCTGGGCGAACTGCACACCGCGATCAACACGATGGGCGCGTCGGTGTTCCTGACCCAGCACCCCGATGTCGCCGAACTGCTGGACCTGACCACTGGCGACTTCCCCGGCCCGAGGCTGCTCCCCCTGCTGGCCAAAGAGAACCACACCCGGCTGTCCGCCAGGACCCGCCAGTCACTGGTGCGGGAACAGGACTATCAGGTCGCGCTGCTCGACCACACCGCCGCCCCGGCGCGACCACGAGTCGTGCTCAGCGCGGACGCGCTGGTCTCCGAACGCGCCGGGCAGGTCGTGGTCCGGCTGCCCGACGGCCGGGAGTTCGACGTCCTGGAGGTGTTCTCGCAGGCACTGACCCGGCTGGTGATGGACGCGTTCCAGCCCGTCCCCGACCTGCCGCACACCCCACGGATCACAGTGGACCGCCTGGTCGTCGCACGGGAGACCTGGCGGCCACGGGCGGGCGGCCTCTCCTTCGCCCAGTCGAAAACCGAGTCCGAACGATTCCTCCGTGCGCGTGAATGGGCACGGCACAACCGGTTGCCCCGCTTCGTGTTCGCCGTCTCGCCGACCGAGCCACGGCCGCTCTACGTCGACTTCGACAGTCCGGTCTACGTCCAGATCCTGGCGAAGGCCATCCGGCGACTGGCCAGAAAGGACCCCGACGCGACCCTCGTCCTCACCGAAATGCTGCCCACCCCCAAACAGACCTGGCTGACGGACGGCCACAGCGACACCTACACCGCCGAACTCCGCCTCGTCGCCGTGGATCAGCTGGCCTGACCCGCCCGGCGACACCGTTCCCCGACGCGACCACAGCTCACTCCCTGCGGACAGATCACGCCTCCTCATATCGCGTGCTGCACCCGGTAGCTGGAACCGCACTGCTGCGAGGATTTTGTCGTCGTGACATTTCGCGCGAGGAAACGTCAGCGCGTCGGGATCGACGTCGTGTTCCCAGGCGTGGCAGAAGGTCGGCGCCGATCAGCACAGCGCCTGCAGTCTGATCACCGCGGCAGTCCTCCCGGTCTGACGCCGTAGCATTGCGCTGTGCTGGAAGGCGAATACGGCAGTGCGGAGATCGAGGTCCTAGAGTTCGACGCGTCCGTTCGTCGCTGGCCGGGGATGTACTTCGGTGTCTCCCTGGACGATTCGCGGCTGCCGACCAACGTCGTCCGGGTCGTCGTCGGCCACGCCATCCATCCCGCACCGCACCTGGCTGAACCGCACAGTCCCGTGGTGGACGTCGAGATCCTCGGTGACCTGTCCTTCTCGATCACCGACGACCAACTCTGCCGCGCCAAGTCCTGCCAGGTGCCGGGCAGCGGCTATTTCGGGTCGCTGCTCGGCCCGGACCGATGGACACTAGCGGCGGCCGCGGCGTTGAGCCGTCGGACCATTGTGACGGTGTGGCAGGACGGGCACGGCCTACACCAGGAACTGACCGGCCTGCGCCCGATCGGCCCACCCGAGTCCTTCACCGGGCCCCGGGGTTGCGGCACAACGGTGACGATCGAGTTGGATCCCGCCCGCCTTCGCCCGGACGTGGCGATCGACACCAACCTGGAGACGATCGGCCTCTGCCGCGGCGACGACTGCACAGCGAACGCACCGCACTGTGTCACCGTCAACGACCAACGCGGCAAACGGCGATTCGAGAGGACAGCGGCAGGCAGGTGATCGCTGCATAGACGCCAACCTCCGCAGCCTCACCCGCCGTAGACAGCCAGGCCGTACGCGGGCCGCCCGCGTATGAGCCATATGCAGGAACCATCCACCCGAGATGAGCGCCCAGTACACCTGCGGCACCGACTTCCGACGCCTGGGAAGGCGGTGCCTGACCTCTAGGGCCCGGTCGTGTCTTGTTGTGTTTCCCGACGTGGGGTGATGGAGAGGTCTGTGACGCCGGCCCGGGTGAGGGCGTCGACGACACGACCGGAGGCGGCGAAGGCCCAGAACTGGGCCCCGTGGGAGAAGTGCAGGTCTTTACCGGGGTCGCCGTCCTCGATGGCGAGTCCGACGAAATCGCCCAGGGCGCGGCCTTCCCGGTCGACGACGTCGACCGGGAAGGTGCGGTATCCGGTGGCCTCGATCGACGCGAGGACCTCTAGGAAGCGGCGGGAGGCGATCTTGGTGTCGCCGGTCGTCCAGAGCAGGTCCCCGAGCCGTGTCCCGTGGTTCGCGTGAACGAACCGAGGGACGAAACCCAGCCGCTCGGTGTGGCCGTCGTCGATCAGCTGGAAGACGTCAGACCCGTCCGGCAGCAGCCACGGCACCGGCGCGGGCTGCCCGTCATGCTCGATCAGGACCCAGACATCATCGTCTGCAGATCGAGCCTCGAGGATGTAAGTCCGGTCTTGGGCGGACATGTGTAGGTGTACCTGCCTTGGATCGATGCGCGGTAGGCCAGGACCTCGGCCGCAGTCGGATTCGGCTTCTGGGCGAAGAACGTATCCCAGAGTGCGTTGTACTCGGCCGCCTTGCTGGGGTGGTTCCCCGGCACGCCGGGTCGTGAGCACCACCAGCGCAGATAGATCGGATCATGGATGGTCGGGATACCGGCCTTGTTGAACTTCGCTTCGAACTTGCGGGGAAGCGTGTGGTGTGCCGCCGACTCGGCCGGTGCGCCGTGTGTTTGCAGCTCCAGGTTGTAGCGATAGTTGGTATAGGTGAACGGTTTCCCGATCCAGAACAGTGACTGCTTCAGCCCGGTCGGCTCGCCTACCGCGGGCCCCATCTCGGCGGCGAAATCGCCGTCGTGGGAAATGGGTCCGCTGTCTGGCTGAGGAGCGCAGGTCGCAGGAAGGGTGATGCTGGCACTGACAGTCTTGAGGTCCTTACCGCCCTTGGGCGGGTTGGCGGGATCGCCCGGGACGGTGACGACCTGAGGAGCGGACCAGACCGTCAGGAAGTCGATGTCCTTGGTGATGCATTTCGCCCGGAAGCGGACCCTGGCCTGGGACGGTGTCGCGCTGTAGTTGCCCAAGGTGATCGACAACGGGACCGTCATGCCCGGAAGAACCACCACCCGGGCATTGACGTTCACCGACGTACCGGGACTCACCGTGTACGCGGCCGCGGTGACCGGAACAGCAGCGCTATCCGGCTGTGCCGAGGCGCCTGCTGTGGGTGTGACGACGGCGAGCGCCGCAGCGCTGAGTGCGACCAGCGCCCCGCGCATCAATCTGTGCATGAAATCCCCCTTGACGTGAACCGAATGGCGTCACCATCCGGCAGAAACCTGATTATTCAGCCATCACGGCATCGCTAAGCGCACTGCCGTACGGCACGGACACCACGCTTGAGTCAGTCGATCGGGATACTGGTGCATGCCGCCTTGCCCTGCTCCTGGAAGACCCCTGGCTTGATGCGCTCGAAGTACCGCAGGCAGATCAAACCCGATTTGAAAGTCTTGTTGATGTAGAAAAGATGGTTACGCTCCCTGTTCGTCGGCCCTGTGCGCTTGCTGCCGTCGGGAAGAAACACCTCGAAAAACCCTGTCGTATCCATGATCAGGTCACCACGCAGGGCGTCCACCCTCTCAATGGTGCCGTTCTTGCCTTTCGTCGAGTTGCAGTAGTACGCATTGCATACAACCTCAACATCCGCCGACGCCGTACCCGCGAACAGCCCAGTAGAGGCGCCCAGCGTGCACGCCAGAACCACCGCAACCCTTCTCGCTTTCACCGAAATCGACATCACACACTTCACCTTTCCGCATCGACGGGCGCCCACCCGCCGGCTCTTTTCCACTGTTTCAAGGCGCGCCAATTCTGCGCATATTGCACGTACGACCACATGCCGTCGGCGACACGCATGTGTTGCCGACGGAAAAGAACACTTTCAAATCGCCGACACAGCAGAATCCCCGCCGCCACACGACGACCACTGAGCGGCGGAGGCCGCCGTCAGACCAAAAGCCCCATATCCATCAGACCCCCATGTGACATGTCTCGCTCGTCTGTCACATGCCAGCTTGGCAGGCGGTCCCAAGCTCGTCAAGGTGCCGCATACGCCACGACCTGATTGGCTGAACCACCTCCACAGAGCGATCCCTGGAAGTCGAGGCGTCAGACGTCCCGCGAGGGGACTGCGCTGTGGTCGCGGAGCCGTCCGAGCCCGCCCACTGCGAGCAGGGCTGATCCCGAGGCGTCGCGCCGACTCGTAGAACCAGATGTGTGCCTCAGCTGCTCGAGACGGGCCGTCAGTCCAGGTAAATGTGTCCTCGAAGCGAACGATCTCCGGCGCGGAGCACTGACCTGGATGTGACCCATGGCCTCGGACCACACGGGCCAGCAGTTCCCCAACTGTCCCGTTCGGATGGTCAGTTTTGGGTTACCGGCCATGCTGCGGCGGGGTGACACCGCGCCGGGCACGCGAAAATGTAGAGCATGTTGCCGAGGAACAGGCCGTACTGGTCGGAGTTGAATGTGAAGTTCTGGGCAGGCTGGTCCGGGTGCTTGTCGAATCCGGTGTCCTCGGGCACCTGACACACGAATGACAGTTTCTCACCGCAGGGGCAAACGTAGTTCTCGCGTTCCTGCGCCCAGCACGGGACACCACCGACCTTGAACTCGTCCACCCCGTTTCCCCGAGCGGCGAACACCTCATCCGCGGGCCGATCGTCCACCAGCGCGTCTCCGAGCGACCACACCGTGATCCGCTCGGTCGCCGGGCTCAGCTCCAGCAGGCGCGGCTGAAGGTACGACTCCGCGTCACCGGCAGAGTCGGTGTCGTCGCGGTGAAGCAAGATCCGCCAGAACGCGCCCTCACTGTGATCGCTCCCTAGCGGCTGGTCCCAGAACTGCTCCGGCAACCGCTCGGACCCGTCGTCGGCGCCGACCGCGTCGTTGTGCACGGGACACTGGAAGACCAAAAGATGCTCCCCGCCGAACACAGCGACGTCGACCGGAATGTCGACCTGGAAGAACAACACCATCCGTTCACCGCAGAAGCACACCGGCCACGGTTCTCCCACAGGAAGGATCGGCCACCCGCCGACCGAGTCGCGGGTGCCTTGCTCGACCCTCCCGCTCCTCTCGCGTACCAGGTACATCGGGATACCCGACTCGTGAACCACAGGCTGCTCCGGCAACGCGCTCATCCGCATACCGTAGCCGTCAGCCGATCTCGCGAGGGTGACACGGTTGAACATGCTCAATGCAATACGGGTGCTCCAGGACCAGCTCAAGAAACTCGGCCACTGTGCTCGCCGCGATGAACCCGGTTCTCCACTCAGCGCGGAACGACTGAGCGATCAGCGAGTGCCGGTCGTCCTGTAGCGCTGACAGGCGCGATGGTCACCGTCTCGTCGCCACAATGTGCGAAGACGGCGGTGCTGTTGCCGCCGCACCAGGACAAAGCTGCTGCGGGGTGCCTGAACGTCGAGAGCCCAGGCAGCCAGCCCCGTGCCCCTGCGCTCCCAGCGAGCCTCACCCCTGCACCGGTCCGACTTCGGCCGCGGCCGCCAGCCGCGGCCCGGGGGTTGTTGTCACAACATGCGCCGATCGGAAGACTATGCCCCCGTGACCTGGAAACCGTTGCTTCCTCAAGGCGGGACCCCCATCGCAAGGCCGGTCCTTGAACCGATCGCGTGGTGGAAGATCCTGCTCGGATTCATGCTCGGCCTGCTGCTCGCGGCATCGGCGACGATCGCGATGCTCCTGTTCACCACCCCGGGCCTGAGTGGCAAAGACCTCGCATCAGCACGACTCGATGCGATCAAGGTCGGGCTGAGCATCGGTATCGGATTGGGCGGCGCCTTCGGCCTGTACCTGGCGCTACGCCGCCAACGTGCGACCGAGGCCGACCTGGACAACCGCGAACGCGCCCTCGAGCTCCAGGAGCAGGTAGCGCAAACCACGGCCGAGGACGCCGCGGCACGCCGCGTCACCGAGCTGTACACGAAAGCGTCCGAACAGCTCGGATCGGACAAAGCACCAGTTCGCCTCGGTGGTCTGTACGCCTTCGAACGCCTCGCCCAGGAGAACCCCGACCGACCACACCTCAGACAAACGGTGGTCAACGTCATCTGCGCCTACCTGCGCATGCCCTTCACACTCCCCGGCGACCCGCCCACCGACGACGAGTGCGATCGTCAGACTCTCAACGCCCTGCTCCAGGACCACAAAGAACGCGTTCAAGAGCGAGAGGTCCGCCTCGCGGCGCAACGCATCCTTGCCACGCACCTCCGGCCCGGCAGCCGCTCGGACAACCCGGACGTCTCATTTTGGCCCGATATCGACCTCGACCTGACCGGGGCCACACTGATCGAGTGGAAGCTCACCAATTGTCACGTCGCGCAGGCCAGGTTCGACAAAGCTACCTTCGCCGGCCCGGCCAGATTCGATATCACGACATTTGACCGCGACGCCCGTTTCAGCGATGCGACGTTCACCGCCACAGCGAACTTCGTTGCCGCCGTTTTCCACAGCGTCGCATGGTTCGACCACACGACGTTCGGCCACAACGCCAAGTTTGACGGAGCCAGCTTCCAAGGGGAAACAGCCGTTTTCGACACAGCAACGTTCGACAAGGATGCAAGTTTCATCGGCACAACGTTCGCGTCTGGCCCCACCTTCGCGGGAGCGACCTTCACCCGCTCGACCCAATTCGACCACGCGGAATTTCAGCGGCATGCGCCGTCTTTCGCCAATTCTGCATTTCTGGACACCGCCAGCTTCACCGCCACATCCTTCTTCCGGCCGCCCGACTTCAGCGGCGCGAACTTCAGCAGGGGATGGCCCAGAGAGCTCCAGGAGTTCACGCGCAACAGCGTGAAGTCGCTCCCCTCTCCGGAACCGCACAACACAGACGCCTCGTAACCAAGGAACACCAACACGGCAGAGACGCTCACTAACGCTGTTTCGTCTCACCGACATTTACCCATCTCGGTCGCCCGACTTCGCGGGCTTGTTCGAGCCCATGTCCGCTTAGGCTGGGAACCGCATGGTGAGCACCATGCCTGACAGCCGCGATGTCGTGCGTACGCTGGTGCGATGGACGCGTGGACGACGGTGGATTGGTTCGCAGTGCCTGGGCCGGCCTGGTATCGGCCGGAGGCGGCCGCTGGCGCTGTCCAGGATTTGGCGGTGGCGGTGTCGGCTGACGGTGCCGCCTTGGCAGTTGGCCGGTTGGTCGACGCCGTCGGCAACGACCATCGCGGGACGCTGTACCCGGCCGCCGCCCCGGCAGTGAATGTGCTGCTCAAGGTCATCCACAACCTGCCAGGCAAACCACGCATTGAGGCGTTGGGAGTGTTGTTGGACTGGTGGGGCTGCTTCGCGCCCGAGCCCGGGTACACCCTCCAGGACGACGATGGGCGGCCTGTAGAGGTGACAGAGGCGGTCGAGCGCGAGATCCGCGACGCGGCGGATGTGTTGCGTACCGTCGCCGGCGACTGGTCGGACGGCAGCCCCGCCAGGAAGATGGCCAAGGACTTACTGGCCCTGCTGGACGCGGGCAGCTGGTCGGATCTGGCCGCCAACCGCTGACCAGAGCGTAATTCCGCACGTGCGCCACCGGCGGCATCGAGGTCTCGGGCTCGGTGGGGCAAGCCGCTGAACGCCTCGACGTCGTCGCCGTTAGAGAAGCGGGCGGCCTGCTTCAAGGTTTGTGCCGGTCAGTGGCGTGGGGTGCAGGCTGAAGAGGCTGCCGAGATGGAGGTCCGTCACGCTCCCCGGCCGCAGTAACGCTGTCGGGGTGCGACCGATCAGCAGGCGAAAGTCACGGTTGAGATGCGCCTGGTCGGTGTATCCGCAGGACGCGGCGAGCCGCGGCAGCGGTGGCGGATTAGTGCCCGTCAAGAGTCGGATCGCGTGGTGACATCGGGCAATCCGCCCGACGGCTTTCGGCGGTAACCCGACTTCCCGGTGGAAACGGGTGGACAGATGTTGCCTACTCAGACCGGCCCGCCGTGCGAGATCGTCGACCTTGACCGCACCGCCCGACATGGTCAGGTGGCGCCAGCTGCGGTCGACCGGCTCGGGCAGTTCCGGCCCATCCAGGAGCACGCTCGCCAACCACCGATCGAGGATCCGGAACCGTTGGTGCGATTCCTGCGCCTCCTGCAGCTCTTCCCGCAGAAGCCTGGCTCGTCCGCCCAGGAGATCGTCGATTCCCACACTGGCATTGCTGATCTCCCGCAGTGGCAGGCCGAACAGCGCTCTCGCGCCCAGCGGGGTCAGCTCGACGATGATCCCGCGCTCCCGACCCACCCGCGTGTAGGTCAGCGGCGCGGTCGACAGCCCGACGACCGGGGACTCCGCCGCGAGCGGTGAGCCGCCCACCTGATGGCGAACGGGCGTTTCCAGATCGATGACCACCACGACCGAGTTCAGCGCGCCCACAGTACGTGTCTCCGGCACCGGTGCGTTGCGCTGGAAAGCCAGATAGAAGGCCACCCATCGCGCCAGCCGGCGATCCGGCCATCGGGACATCCACAACCCGTCGTCGGACGACAAAGCCTCTCCCACTGCTGTCCCCTTGGTCTTGGCGATGCCATGAGCGGCATCCGCAGCACGGACAGCATCTCAGGAAGTGCGCTCGTGGCGTGATGTCCCGGCAGCCAACGAACCGAAACCTCTTCGTACTCTTCCCGGTCGTGGCCGTGGTCGTCCTTCTCGTCGTGATGCTGCTGGTGGCGTCCATCAGGAAAGGCTCGGTGGCCACCATCTCGATGACCGCTCGGCGAATCAAGCTGCACACGGTGGCACCACCGGACATGGTCTATACCTGGCTCACCCAGCACTGCCCGAGCGGGAACTCGGTCGAGGATCACGATGCCGCCCGCGGCATCGTGATCCTGCCGTCGCAACCGACGGTCTTCACAGCTGACATGCTGAGATCGAGTTTTTCGGAAATGACAGGGAGGGGAACGCCGAGAGATCGCAGCCTCGCTTTCCGCGTCGGTTCCGGCCGACGCTGCCGCCAGTAGACGGCTTCGCCGCTCCAGATGGCCAGAATCGGCTCCAGGCCGAGCGCGCGTTCATACAAGACCAGGGCGTTCGGAAGCTATCGTATTCACTGTGCGTAGGTAGATGGCCGCAACGACCACAGCACGGGAGTTGGGCGCTGCTAGCGGTAGCCAGGTTCGTTGAGGGCGCGCAGATTGGCGGCGGCGACGGTATCGCCGAGTTCGGCTCCGGTGGTGTAAGCCTCGCGTGCTTCTTCGAGGTGGCCAAGGTGCTGGAGCGTGTGGCCGAGGTTGTTCCAGCCGTCGTTATCTCCGGAGGCGATCGCCTCCCGGTAGAAGGCGATCGCCTCGTGCGGCCTGCCCTGCTCGGAGCGGACGTTGCCCAGGTTGACCAGCACAGCGTCGTTGCCAGCGCGCAGTGCCTGCTCGTATAGGGCCGCGGCCTCGTCCAGCCGGCCGAGTTCCTGTAGCAGGTTCCCGAGGTACAGGACGGTCTCCTCGTCGAGGTCCATGTCGTGTGCGGCGCGAAACGCCGCCTCGGCTTCGGGGAGGTGACCGGTCATCTTGTACGCCCAGCCCAGTGACACCAGCGCTCGAGGGTCGCCACCCGCCCGCGCGGACTCCAGCAACTCGATCGCTTCCTGCGGACGGTCCTGATCCACCAGCACCTCGCCCAACAACCGGCTGGAGACCTCATCACCCGCTTCGACCGCCTGACGAAAATGCTGCTCCGCCAACGCCATGTCCTCGAGGTCGTCGTGATAAACGATTCCGAGGTTGCGGTGCGCGATCGCAGGGTCATCCGCCAGCGCGAGCGTGTATGCCTGGATAGCCTCGGCGATCTTGCCGCTGTTGCTCAGCGCATTTCCGTACGTCAGCCAATAGCCGCCCTGTTCTGCCGCCTGCTGATAGGCCAGAAGCGACCGTTGCGGATCATCGTTGGCCAACCGGTCTCCCAGCTCAAGCCATTCTTCCGGATCGAGTTGTTCCTCGGCGCTCACGACGGCCCCGTCCTGTCTGTCGCTGCAGGGAACGCGCCGACACCCTACAGCGACAGTCTGGTTTGTCTCAGTAGATCAGCATCCTGCCACCACCACCGCCGCTGCGGCCAGGTCTGCCGTAAACGCCACGGCCGTTGCCGCCGCCCCGGCTGCCGTCGACTCCCATTCCACCTCCGCTGGACCGGGCACCGCCGACCCTGCCTGCCATGGGCACCCGGAAGAACGCTGCCAGTCCGTTGAGCGCATTGAGCAGCCTCCGCAGCGAATTCACGATGCTGTTGAGCGACTTCCGGAGGGACTCGGCAGACGCGGACGGATTGGCGCGCCCACCGCCCTTTGTGGCCTGCGTCTTCCCGCCACCTTTACCGGACTTGACGTAGGAGCGGCGCTTGTCACCCTTCTCGCCGCCCTTGGACATCTTCTTGGCCTTTTGTCCAGCCTGGTGCTTCTCCTTTGTACTCTGCCGCTTGCCGCTCAGGTGTGGAGCTTCGCCTTTGGGGTGGTCCTTGCATCTGGACTTCTTCTTGTTGCGCTTCTTCTTGGCGCATTCTCCGTCGAGGTCGAAGGTGTTGACGGGGTCGGCGTTGGTGTAGTCGTAGTCGTTCGCCGATCCGCCCGGTACCGGGTCGACCTGCAGGAAGCGGCCAAGCGCCGGCAGGTAGGTTCTGGCGCCCATCTCGATCGCCTGCAGTCCCGACAGGTTCTCGACGGGGCGCTGGTGTTGCCCGAGCCAGCCGTTGTCGAAGCCCCCGGTGGGCTGGACGGGAATAGTGGTGAACTCGCCCGTTCCTGGGGCGATCTGCTGGCCGTAGGGGTCGTAGCTGAAGATTCCACCCGTCTTGGCGCCGGCCTGGTCGGCGGTGACGATCACGTCGCCGTGGATGTTCGGGTAGGCCCAGCGGCTGGTGGTGTCGGCGTAAGACTTGGCCAGCAGTACTCCACCGGGCAGGGACAGGATCCGCTCCGCCAGTCCGCCCCCGGTGGCCAGCACGAGGTCGGCGGTGTCCCCGCCGCCGGTGTAGCCGAGGTTGTGGACGCTGTGCTGACCGGGCGTGCTGACGGTGCGGGTGACCAGGCGGTCCGTGGCATCACGGGTGTAGCTGATCGTGGTCCCGGCGGCCGTGGTGGTCCGCACGTGCCGGTCGGCGCCGTCGTAGGTCAGGGTGTCTCCGCTGACGGTGGTGGCATTGCCGCGGCTGTCGTAGCCGACCTGCAACTGGGTGCCGCCGGAGGCAGAGAGCAGCCGGTCGGCGTTGTCGTAGCAGTAGCTGGTGGTGACCGGTGCCGCACCGTTCTTGCTGTCCAGCAACGCGGTCCGGTTGAAGTTGCTGCCTGCCGCGGTGTTCGGACCGCAACCGCCGGTGCTGTCGAAACGGTAGGTGAGCTCGTGGTGCGGCATGCTCGCGGTGACCAGGCGCCCAGCCGCGTCGTAGCCGTAGCTGTAGGACGCGGCCGTCGTGCCGTTCTCGGCGACAGTGTTGGTCAGCACGGTGCCGCCGCGCGACCTCGTCACCGTGTCGGTCACCTTGCGGTCGGCGGCGAGCCCCCAGGTCAGTGAGAGCAGTTCCCCCGAGCCGTGCCGGGTGATGGTGGACAGAGCGGTGCCGTTGCCGTAACCGACGGTGGCCAGTTCGCCCGCCGCATCGTAGGTGGGCGTGGCGACCACCTGACCGTCGAGACGGATCGAGGTCACCCGGTCCGCGTCGTCGTAGCTGGAGATCACCTGGCTGGTGGCCCCGTTGACCGTGGTCAGGGCGCTGACCGGTCGGCCGCCCTGGTCGTAGGCCGTGGTGGTCGTTGCACCGTGTTTGTCGACGTAGGACACCACTCGTCCGAGCAGGTCGACGGTGGTGGTGATGGTGCCGGTCGGATCCGAGACCGACGTGACGAGAGGGTCGGCGCCGACCGCGTACACGGTGGTCACCGCTCGTTCTGGCTGATCACCGTGAGCGGGTGTCACCTGTTTGACCAGCCGGTCACGTGCGTCGTGGAACAGACAGGTCCAGGCCTGGTCGTTCACCCTGGTCGCGACGACCTTGCCACTGCCGTCGTAGACGGCCTCGGAGGTCAGGCCGGCGCCGGTCGCGGGTGCCGGTGCCACGGTGAGTTTGGCCAGACCGTTCTGCGGTGCGGGGTCGGATTCGGATGTGCACGGGTTGTCTCGGGTCTCGGTATCTCCGTAGCTGGTGTACTTCCACTCGTTGCCCGCGGGCAGCTTGCTGGAGACGCGCCGTTGGTAGCCGTTGGTCTCGAACTCGGTGCGGGTTTGCAGGTTCATCCCCGTTCCGCGTCCGGGGTCGACCGTGCGCGCGGTCGCCAGTCCAAGGTGCGGCGCGGCGTACGCGGTCCCCGTGGTGACAGTCGGTGCCGCCCCGCCGTCGTCGTGCTCGGTCACCTTGGTGGTCAGCCCGTACCGTGGCCACAGCTGCTGTCCCGGTATCGGCTCGCTGGTTCCGTCCGGCTTGGTCCAGTGCAGTTCGAGTTTGGCGGCCGATACCTCGTCGAAGTAGTCGAGCCGCAAGCGCTGGGCGGTTCTCGCACCAGGGATCTGCACCGTCGTCTCGCGCCACTTCTCGGGGGTGACGATCCAGTCGTCCAGCAGCAGCTGGTCGTCCAGCCACAACTTGATTCCGTCGTCGGCGAGCACCCGGATCTTGTAGCTTCCCGCTGCGGGAAACAGGACCTCGCCTGTGAATCGCGCTGACCAGTAGTCCGCTGGAATATCCGCCGCCGGTGCACCATCCGCCCAGTTCTTCATCAGCCGGGCCGCGAGGTCCCCCACTCCGGTCGCGTGCAACTTCGGCGCGCCAGTCAGGCTTTTGTTGTTCCAGTACGCGGCGGCGAGGCCGTAGCTGCCGAGACCGCCCTTGTCGTACTCGGTCTGTTCGCGGGTGACCTGGCACTCCGGCTTGGGGAGCTGGCCCACGAAGCAGGACTCCGGGGCCGGGCCGTACTCGTCGGTGACCCGGTCCACGTGGTCGTAGACTGTGGTGGACTTGCGTCCGGCCGAGTCGATCGTGGCCGTCGGCAGGTCCCTGGCGTTCCATTCATGGCGTACGGCCCGCCCTGTAGCGTCCACATCGGACAGGGTTCGGTAGGCCTGGTCGTAGGTGACCTTGCGGTCAAACCCGCTGGGCGGCGCCGTGCCTGCGGCGTCGACCTGGGTTTCGTTCGCCGAGACATAACGGTAGCTGTGTGCCGGACGGGGCTGCCCTGGTGCCGGTGGCGTCTCGGTCACCGAGGAGACCTTGTTCTTGCCATCGTGTTTGACGTAGGCGATCTCGGTCGCGATGCCGGGGAGCGAGCCGCGGTTCGGGAAGTCCGCGGCGACCCAGTCGTTGAGCAGCGGCTCACGGATTCGCTCAAGCACACCGTCCGCGGTGTATCCGAAGTCGGTGACCTCGCCGCCCGGATCCTCGATCCGGGCGAGGTTTCCGTTGGCGTACCACAGGACGGTCTGCCGACCGTCCCAGTAGGCGAGCCGGCACAGCGCCTGCGCGGGAGGGGCGCTGTCGGCACCAGGAGGTGGGGTGAGACCGGTGTAGCAGCTGTCGCCGGGCCTGTTGTAGTGCATCCTGATCGCCCGCCCGGAGACCGGGTCGCGGATCTCTCTGAGACGTCGCGGCGCCCCGTCGTTGACGTACTGCAGCGCCGCGGGTTTGCGGTCGTCGACTGCCGCGGCCTGCGATTCCACTCTGCCGTCCGTGCCGAACACGGTGATGTCGCCGTCGTGCAGAGTGATCTTGCCGTCCGTGTTGAGGGCGAGGATGCCGTCCTCGCCCTCAGGCGGGGTGTAGCCGCCGGTGGACTTTTTGGTCCAGCTGTGCTTGGCGCCGGTGGCGTCGGTCAACACGATGGTCTGGTCGAGTTGCTGCGCTGAGACGTAGCCCTCGCCTCCGCCGTCCAGATCCGCGGACAGGGTCCACCCCTCCGACAGCGGCGGCAGGTCGTCGGTGAACAACCAACTGGGGTTCGCCGGCTGCGGCGGAACCGTGACGCCGTCAGTGGTGCGCACGAACAACCGCGCGATCGCGGCCCCCTGCTGCTCGGCCAGTTCGATCTTGATCGGGATGCGCTGCCCCTTGGTCATGGTCACCGAGCCGATCGCCTGTTCGGGTGCCCAGTTCACCGCCGACACTCCGCCACCGCGGTAGAGCTGCTGCCCGTTCACCCACACGTTGAACGCATCGTCGTGCACCCCCGCGAATTGGTAGGTGCCGCTCTCAGGTGCGGCGAAGTATCCCGACCACCGGGCGATCCAGAAGTCGGCGGGCAGCGCGGGCGCCTGGGGCGACTCGGTGCCGTAGTCGATGTTGACCGCTGCTTCCAGCCGCACCAGCGACGGCTGCACACCGTCGTCGATCGCCTGGTTGTGGTTGATGTCGTTGAAGTACTCCGCGGTCAGCCCCCGTGGGGTCACCTGCTGGGAGTTGTAGGAGAACGTCACCCCGGCCTCGCCGCCGACGGTCGGCAGCGACGGCGACTTCGCCGTGATCGCGACGTTGCCGTTTGCCAGGTTGACCTCGGCGCCGCCGAGTTCGTCGGTGGGTGCCGGCCCGTCGTCGCCGATTCGCTGGTCGATCCGGAAGTGTCCGACCCACGGCGGTCTGACCGTGGTCAGATTGGATGTCGTCCACGCCTGCCAGGTGTAGGCGACCCCGTCCCTGAGTATCCGGTCCGGCACCGTCCATGTCGGACTTTCGATACACCCGGACTCGACCACCATGCCCGAGTTCGCATCGGCGCCGGTGGCCACCCTGAAGCAGTAGCGAACCTGCTCACCGTCCTTGTCGGGTACCGGAGTGACCTGCAGCGTCGGTCTGGTGTCGGTGAGCACGGCCCGGTCCGCGGGACTGACGAGGTTCGCCGCGAGCGGGGCGCTGCCGTAGTCGACCAGCAGCTGGACGTCGAGGTGCTTGTAGGTCCAGGTGCCTGGCTTTTCGGCACCGACAAGGGTGAACCAGACGTCCTTGGAGTTGACCGACACCAGATGGCGCAGGAAGTGCGTCAGTTCCGGGTCGCTGAACTGGCCGGACTCACCGATCACCGCGCTCGCCATATGGGCGCCCAGCCCGTTGAAGTCCAGGGTTGCGGTGTGATAGAGGTCGGCGGGCCAGCTCTTGGTGGATCCGGTCACTCCCGGCTCGCGCCATACGTCCACCCGCGCGCCGACTACGTTGCGACCCATCATCGTGCCGAGGTCCAGCCGGAACGCCGACCTGTTGTAGGTGTCTCCTTTGGCCTGGCTGTTACCGATGCGCAGGCCGCAATTCTCGCAGTCGTACCCATCGGTGCGCCACGAAGCCTGGTGAAGGTCCACATAGGACAAGGTGGGGTCGACGAACACAGGATACTTACGCTCGGCCGCCTTCAGCCAATGCTGGTCCACTTCGACTGTGAGCAACCAGCTCTGGTCGTCCTTGGCCAGTTCATACCGGCCACCGGTCATGCCGGGTGCCGAATCGCCGTTGCCCGCCGAGTCCCACACCTCCACCGGCGGCATGACCATGACCGGCCTGTCGGCCCCGTCGCGAAACTCCACGCCCCCGCCATCCCTGGTGACGACCGGGGTGAGCCCGGCTGTGCGCACGCGGAATCGCCAGTTCGATTCTCCTGGCTGATGCAGTACCACCGTCTCCTTCACCGACCCCCGCCCCAAGTGGTAGCGGAGGTCGACGCCGGGACGAACGCCCGGGTAGCCGACCGTCTCGCCGTCGGTGGTGCGTTTGCTCGCGGCCACGCCCTCGAGCGCGAAACTGACCCGGGCCGCGCCCACACCGGCCTGAACCAACGTCGGGTCCGCCGAGTCGGCTGCGAACGTCGGATCCAGCGGATGTCTGGCCGTGCCCAGCCGGCCGCCGGCCCTTGGCCGCCAGCTAGTGTCGATGGGTTGCCACTGGCCGGTGGCGTCCTGCATGTTCAACGGTGTGGCCGACCTGCGCTCGGTGACGGTTCCGTCCGGGTTGCGGTACTCCTGGGTGTACTGCGTTCGCCGGATCACGCTGGAGCGCCGGACGTCAAAACTGGAACTGCTGCGGTCATTGCCGGCCACCGGCCGGAAGTCCGCGTCCGTGCGGCCTGGAGCGAGGCCGTCCTTAGCCTGACCGCCGGGCATCAGCGGCAAGCTCGTCACCGGCACCGACGTGAGCTCTGCCGCCTCGGCGCTGCGCACCGGTCCTTGGCAGATCGATACACCGACAACGGCCGCGAGAAAAGCCGCCAACGCACGCTGATAGACCTTCATCACGCCTTCCCCCCAAGCAATCACTGCTTGCCCCGGCAACTGGTGAAACCTGAACGAGCTTCGCCACCCAGAGACCACTTGCGCAGCGGCCAACCGGGTGCATCCACAGCTACTACGCGAACCAGAACCCAAGCGTCGCAACCACAACTGCCCCGTACAGGCGTATCGGCACCGACCCGCCGGGCCCAGGCTAGCGACAAGCGCTATCCCCGGATAGGAAAAATGTCAGGTCGGCGAGGCAGGATGCCGCGGCAGACGATCCTCGACGAGGCTCCGGTCTCATGATCCACCGCGTCGGCGTGCCGCGCGGACACGAGCGATATCAGCCCGCCATTCGCGAAGAGAGGCCGAGTTGCGGCTCACCGATTTGCGGTGGCGCCCATGAATGTCAGGTCACTCGAGTTGCCGCCCCGTCGAGTGAGCCATCGCGGCCAGCGACGCAGACGGCCGACCTTTCACCCGCGCAGACTATGGCGGCCTTGGTTCCCTTTATCACGCCACTGCTCTCTTGAGACTCTTGTCTGGCAGCCCAGGGAGGGAACGGCGATGATGGCGAGGCGAGGTTCACGGCACCACTTGATCGTGGTGGCGGATGTGGAGAAGTTCGGGGATCGACACCGGACGGTGCTGCATCAACAGGCGGTGCGCAACGGGCTCTACGACGTCATGGAGACAGCCTTCACTTTGGCCGGAATGGCCTGGGAAGAGTGCTACCGGGAGGACCGCGGAGACTCGGTTTTCGCGCTCGTGCCAGGAGAAACGGACAAAGGAGCGTTCCTGGAGGCTGCATTGCCGATGTTGGTGACTCGCCTTCGGGTGCACAACGACACCCATCCGGAGGTTCAGCGGATCCGGTTGCGGGTCGCCTTGCACGCCGGGGAGGTCGGCTATGACGAGCACGGTGTCACGTCAAGTTCGCTGACGCTGGCG
Organism: Amycolatopsis keratiniphila; assembly: GCF_000400635.2. Taxonomy (NCBI): domain Bacteria; kingdom Bacillati; phylum Actinomycetota; class Actinomycetes; order Pseudonocardiales; family Pseudonocardiaceae; genus Amycolatopsis; species Amycolatopsis keratiniphila. The sequence continues at coordinate 5,014,707 of NC_021252.1, forward strand.
TTTCGGCTGTGCGACGCGCCACCGCTGAAGACCGCGCTCTCCGCCTCGCCTGGAGTACTGGCGGTGATCGCGTCGGACTGGCTGTTCGACGATGTCGTCCGCCACACTCCCGCCGCGGCCCCCGCAACATGGCGACCGGTTCCGATCCAGGTCAAAGAGGCCGCCACGACTGCATGGATCACTCTGCCCGATCATCCCTACCCAGCCGACGCGGATCCGAGGACGTCGGGCACCCGGACAGCGTCGGCAGGCCGTTCGCGCGCGGGGGCGGCCGACGTTGTGCCCCGGCAGCTTCCAGGGGCGGTGCGGGACTTCACCGGCAGGGCCGAACATCTGGCCGCCCTCGACGCGCTGCTCCCACCCGTCCCCGACAAATACGAGGAGCAACCGCAGTCGGTGGTGATCACCGCTGTAGACGGCGCAGGCGGGATGGGTAAGACCACCCTCGCGCTGCATTGGGCCCACCGGATCCAACACCGATTCCCTGACGGCACCCTGCACGTCAACCTGCGCGGCTACGGCCCCGGCGACCCCGCCACCCCCGCCGAAGCACTCGGCGGTTTCCTGCGCACCCTGGGTATCGCGGCCCGCGCGATACCCGCCGACGTCGAAATGCAGTCGGGATTACTGCGGTCGATGCTGGCGGGCAAACGGGTGCTGATGGTGCTGGACAACGCGCAGAACGCCGAACAGGTCCGGCCCTTGTTGCCCGGCACTGCGGGCTGCATGGTGGTGATCACCAGCCGCGATAGCCTCACCGGCCTCGTCGTCACAGACGCAGCCCACCGCCTCACCCTCGACTTGCTCACCCCACCTGAAGCACTCGACCTGGTTTCCGGCATCCTCGGCTCTGAACGGGCCTCCGCAGAACGGGGCGCAGTCGACGAACTGGTCCGATTGTGCACGCGATTGCCGCTAGCCTTGAGAGTCGCGGCCAGCCGTGCCGCAGTCCATCCTCATATGACGGTCGCGGAGGTCGTCTCCGAGTTGGCCGACGACCGCACCCGACTTGACGTGCTCAGCGAGTTCGCCGATGAGCGCGCCGCCGTCCGCGCAGTGTTCGACTGGTCCTACCGACGACTCCCCGCTGTACAGGCACGCCTGTTCCGCCGGCTCGGCCTGCATCCCGGCCCGGACCTATCCCTCCCGGCCGCGGCAGCGCTAGCCGGACTATCCCCCGCCGACACTCGTCCACTACTCGCCGCCGTGGCTGACGCACATCTGATCGAACCCGTCGCCGGTGGCCGATACCGGTTCCATGACCTGCTGCGTACCTACGCCGCAGACCAAGCCCTGCACCACGACACCAGCGGCGACCTCGACCGGGCACGGGGGGCTGTGCTGACCTGGTACATCCACACCGCCCACGCAGCCGACCGCAAGCTCTACCCCGCACAGACGAGACCTCGGGACGTCGTCCCCAAGCCGGCTCACCCATACCCGATCGACGACTCCGACCACGCGTTGGCCTGGCTCACCACCGAGCGCGACAACCTGATCGCCGCACTGCACTATGCCGACGAGCGTCAGCTCGATCGCCAGACCATCTCGCTGACCATCGCTTGCACTTTCACCGCGACAACCGACAGCTGGCAAACGTGGATCGACATTGTGACAGTCGGGCTTATGGCTGCGCGCAGAGTCGGCGACCACACCCAGGAGGCGCATTTGCTGGCACACCGTGGAAGCGCGGCGACGTATCTGCACCAGTGGGAGCAAGCCGCCGCCGACCTGGATCGTGTTGAAACAATGGTGCGAGATTTGGGCGACGAAGAATTGAGAGTTTGGGTACTCAATGACCAAGGCCTACTTCTTCTCAAGCAGGGGCGGCACGAGGACGCTCTGTGGTATCTCGACGAGGCGTTGCCGCTCAGTCGCGACATTGACACGGGACGTGCGGAAGCCGTAGTGGAAGGTAATCTCAGCGCCGCGTACACCAGCCTCGGCCGCTACCGGCAAGCACTCGACCACGGCCAACGGGGCCTGTTTCTTCGTCGGAAAGCAGGCGACCGCGCCGGCGAATCCGGCGCCTTAACAGACGTCGCCCGTGCGCAGCAAGGACTGGGGAACCACGAAACTGCTATCACCTTGTGCCGGGAGGCGATTACCCTTGGTCGACGCATCGGTGTCAGCCGAGACGAAAGCATCGCGACACCACTGGATGTCCTCGCAACATCCCTACACCACCTTGGCCACCAAAGCGAGGCCATCGCCTGCTGGCAGGAATCCGCCACCATCCACGACGACCACGGACTCCCACACAACGCCACCGATGTCCGCCAGCGCCTCCGCGACGCTCAGAACCGGCCTGACGCCGCGCTAACGCCAGCTTCGGTACTGCCTGATGTCGGCACCGAGTGATCCGTTCGTGTTGCTGCCGCAAGTTCGGGCCGCTGCTGCCCGACCGGGCTCAAAACTGTGGTCGAGCAGCGCCACGATCACCGACGCGGCCTCCTGCGCTTCGAACTTGCCCAGCGCTTCTATCACGGGCAACGCCTGGATACCGTCGGCCCCGCGCAGAATGTCGACCGCTACACCAGAGAACTCGTACTCCTGGGCAATTTCCAGCAATTCGAACTCATCTAGCTTGGAGAGCCCGTGGAGGGGAAATGTCCCGTTATTCCGCGACATCAAGTCAGCCTTTAGGTGCGCCTACGACGCGTCGAGCCGCCAGAAGGGGACCCTCCTTTAGTACCGCATCACCGGTTCCGACGACCCCTGACCACGACACGTTCCAGCGTCATCGGGTCGAGCCAGACGGCACCGAACGCCGAACGGTCGGTGTCAGGTGCGAGCCGCAGTACAGCGACATCGCCAGGGTGAACCTCCACTTCGCGCGTAAGCGCGGCACGAACAGGACGGCTAGGTTCGACGATGCGGCGCTCCTGATCGGCGCCCGAATGGGCGTCCACCCGGCTACGGACTCCCGGTTCTACCTAGTGGCCTCGGTGCGCTCCGCGCCGCGCAGACCGCAGTCGTCGCTCGGCGAGCGGCCAGCCAGCAAGCGGCGGAATCCGAACTGACCAGACAGGCGTTCGACCTGCTGTCCGCCGGCCTTAACAAGCGGCACCGCCAGGACGGCCGAACCAAGCGTACGACTCGAGTGGCTCCGTGCCATGCTGCGGTCGTGGCCGATCCCAGCGAAGACCTTCCCGTGCAGACCATCGACGGAGCCCGCTTCTCCGACTTTGACGGGTTCGCCCGCGAGTTCTCACGGCTGCTCGACGGCTACACATGCGAGGGAGCCTGGACGCGTTCAATGACATCCTCGGAGGGGGCTTCGGAACACCCGACAACGGATGGGTCCTGCGCTGGCTCAACTCCGAACTGTCCAGGTCCGCGCTCGGCTACGAGGCGACAGCGCGCAGGTTGCAGCGACTTCTACGTACGTGTCATCCGTCCAACCGCCCGGCCATCCAGGTGCGGCTCCTCCGGGCGGAGCGGGAGGAAGGTGCGACGCTGTTCGACGAGATCGTCGAAATCATCCGCGATCACGGCCCCGACCCCGACCAGCCCCAGGACGGCATCCGCCTCGAATTGCTCTGATCGGCTGGCTGGGTCTTTCCAGTCAACCACCACATCCGCTTCTCGGCATGAGCGCGTCTGGCGGCATGAGCGGACGTCTGGACGGCACGAATGTGCCGCAACCGCAAGTTGGTCCGCGAGTCACGGACTGGCGCGACAGATCCATGTAACGCCATCCACCTAGGAATCGACCTGCCTTCCGTCACCCTGCGAGGACGAGGGAGCACAGAGTTGTTCAGACGACGGTCCAGTGATGAACATACAGGGCCATTAGCAGAATTTGTCGCGCTTAGAGCGGAGATCCTCCAACTGATAGACCTTCAATGGAAAACGACAGTCATCTTACTCACCACTACCGGCGCCGTGTTCGGTTTTGCACTATCATCCGCCGGCCGAATTCCGCTACTGCTCATTGTTCCCTACAGTTCCTACATCTTGTGCACGCGATGGCTCCACACTCAAGCGCTCGTCGACCGAGCTGCATACTATATTCGAACCGAGCTTGATGCAAAAGTTCCTGGCGGACTCGGCTACGAAAGATGGATTAAAGCAAGGCGTAAGAACATCAGCCGCTATCGCCAAGTCATACGCATCCTATGGACGAGGCCCACTGCGTTGACATATCCGGGCTTATCCGTGCTCGCCCTCGGCACAGTGGCGGTATGGTTTTCCGCATCCCCCAGGCCGTGGGACACGGCCGCGATCTTTTCGGGCATAGCGTTCTGGTCGCTCGGACTTCTCCTTTCTATTCTATGTATCCGAATCATGTGGCTAGCTCAGCGAATGCGTGCAAATTCGGAGTTCTTCGAGTGAATCCAAGGTTCCTCGCTTGGCGGCTTAGCCCTGCAGAACTTGCATGGCTACGTAAGCGTACGAACCGCTCGCTCAGCGGCATGAGCGGACGTTCGCCTGTCGCTTGAGACTCACCGTGTGGCGAGTGACGCGCTATGACGGCGGTTCGACCGGGGAGACGACGCGGGCCAGCAGGTCGACGAGCTGGTCACGCTCTGCCGGCGTGAGCGCAGCGGTCAGTTCGTCGTTGGCTTCATCGCCCAGCTTTTCGGTACGGCGCAGGCGTCGGCTCCCGGCAGTCGAGATGGATATGGCGTTCTTGCGCCGGTCGGCCGGATCTGGGGTGCGAGCAATCAATCCCTCTCGGTGCAGATCGTTGACGATCGCGACCATGTCTTTGGGATCGACGCGCAGAGTTCGGCCAAGATCCGCCTGAGACACTGGCCCCAGCTCGGCGACGGAGGCCAGCACCGCGTGGTGCATCATTCGCAGGCCTTCGCGAGCCAGCGCCTCTGCCACCAGTCGATGACCGCGGGCCGCAGCGCGGCCGAGGAGCCAACTCGGAAGAGCGCGAATGCGGGCAGGGGCGTACGGGCCGTCGACCATCCCGTCAGGCTACCGAAAATCATTGGGAATACCCAACCGAATCCACTATCGTTGGGGCTACCCAACAACCTGGAGGTAGCCATGCGCCGAGTCCGCTTCTACGAGTACGGCGGCCCGGAGGTACTCCGCCTCGAAGAGGCCCCGACACCCGAACCGGGGCCCGGTGAGCTCCTGGTGCGGACCGAAGCCATCGGCGTGACCTTGCCGACGGTGCGCAAAGTACGCGGCGAAGGTGACCGCGCGCCGCTACCGGGTGTGCTCGGCGGCGAGATCGCCGGGCAGATTGTCGCTGTCGGCCCGCAGGCGACCGGCTTCACGGTCCGGGACCGGGTCACGTCGCTGACCTTCACCGGCTCCTACGCCGATATGGTCCTCGCTCCCGCCCCCATGGCGAGCCGCATCCCCGACGACGCCAGCTGCGTACAGGCTGTCGCGCTGGTACGCAGCGGACACGTCGCGCTCGGCGCGCTGTCGACCGCCAAGGTCACCGCGGCCGAATCCATACTCATCACCGGCGCGGCTAGCGGCGTGGGACACCTCGCGGTCCAACTGGCGAAGATCCAAGGAATCAAGCGGGTCGTGGCAGCCGTCAGCTCACCTGACAAGGTGGACTTCCTGCGCGAACTCGGAGCCGACGAAGTCGTCATCTACGACAGCGACCATTGGGGCGATCCGGTCGACGTGGTGCTCGACGGCGTCGGTGGCGAGCTGCTTACCCGCGCTGTCGAAGCGCTGCGGCCCGGCGGACGGCTGATCTTCTTCAACTCCGGTGGCGGCACAGTACCCGCATTCGATCTGCTCTCCGGCTCCAAGACCATCACCGGCCTCACCATGGCCCGGTTCGCCAGCACCCAACGCGCCCTCTACGACCGTCACCACGAGCAACTATGGCAACTCCACCAGACCGGACAACTACGAGCCGTCGTACACGCCGAAATCCCCTTGTCCAACGCCGCGGCAGCACACGAAATCATCGAGGCCCGCGCCAACATCGGCAAAGTGGTCCTCCGCCCCTGATCCGCCGCGTTAGGAGACCTCAGCTCATCGGCAAGACCGGACGTCGGGACGGTTCGATCAGCGGCAGGGGTCGAAGTGGTACCGACTGACGTCGATTACCGAATCGTTCGTGAACATCCGGCCGCCTGCGGGGGGGGCGAGACCTGCACATTCTGTGTCAGAACCTCTAGTTGCGAGGCATCCACCCAGTGTGTTCCCACGTCGGCCGCAGCGGCCGACGCTGGATGCCGTGTCGCTTGAAAACCTCGTTGAGCATTCTTTCGGAGACAAAAACCATCCAGCCACCGATGAGCATCGTCAGAGCCGTGGCACCTATCGTGGTCACCACAGCGGCCGAACCCGGCCAGGCGCGCACCACCTGCCAAGTCGCAACACCCAAGAGAACCCCTGCTGCGCACTGGCCGACAAGCTGCCACAAAAGTCCGCTGATACGACGCCGAATCTGGTCACCGCCGGCGAAAAGTTCGCGGCGCAACCGCGTGATCGTGTTCAGGTAGGCGCCTCCACCGAGGCCGATGAAGATCGTCATGACTACCCACCACGCGGTCCAGCGTTCCATCAGGAAGGCGGGCACGATCTCACCCACGCCGAGAAGCAACGGGACGACGGTGTCCCGAAACGTCGGCACCCACCGCATGAGCGTGGTGAACCACAAGTACTCGTACGCGACGACCACAATCGCGACGAAGGCAAGCAGGGCCTGCGCGAAAGTGGCGACCACGGCCGCGGCACCGCGGCCTCCGTCGATGACGAGTGGCACCGTTTCGGCCAGCAGTACGCTCAGGGCCACGCCCTGAATGATGCTGATGATCGTGAGGTAGCCAGCCGGGAAGATGTCCACTGCACGGCGCACGAGCACGCTCCGGTCGAGCGGTTCCAGCGCGACGGTCAAGTCTTCCGCGACGACAGGCTTTTGCTCGTGTGGTTCCGGCAGGCGAGTGGTCGGCCGCTCACGCATGACAACTATCGCTAGGCATACCGCTACAAAGAGCACTTCCCACCAGCCCTGCCCGCGCGAATGAGCTGCCATGTCGCCTCGCTTCTTCGATACCGCCGGAGTAGTACAACTACTGCGAGAGTCCGAATCAGGGAGATCGAAGTTGCAGAGTGCAGCAGAATTTACCTTATCGATATCCGCAGCCAGCCACTTGCCGCCGCTCGAACGTCGGTTCTGCCAAGCTGCTGAACGTGGCGAGGCGGGTCTCGACTGCGAAGGACATCTCTCACTGAGTTCTCCGCCGCTCAAGGTAGTCTCATCGGCGCGACCGCGCGCCGGTCCCTGCGTAGCGACGCTCTTCGCGGCATGAAAAGTGCTCTACGATGGCCCTCGAATGTCAAAGAGCTTGGATTGCGTCGAGTCCGAATATCTAACCTAGGTTAACATTGATCAGCGCATCGGCGCGGCATGCATACGGACTGGCTCGAACACGCGGCGTCATGATGTTGGTTAATTTCGCTCAAGAGGTCGGCCAGTTCCTCGGGGATCCAATATGGGTCGATGGTTGTCTTCCGCAATTCTTGCTTACCTATATGTCCCAACAGTGCTGCCACTGACTACCCACCCAACAGGCAAATTCGACAAGGGCCCCAGACAGTTCGTGTGATGAGCTACGACGAATGGGTGATAAGTCTTAGTGTTGCGTAACTGAAGCTCTAGCGGTTACGAGTTGTCCATCGTGCGAAGGATTTCGAACCCTGTTCTCGTCGTCTTGGTGTGGACGTTGCTTGGCGCAACGTTGAGCCCAGCGACCGCTTTGGGAGAACCTGATGCCCACGCCACGATCTCGTGGCGTTTCCAGCGACTCGCGGCGGCGAAGAAGCCTCTGAGCGCAGCGGTAGCCGCGGACTTGACGTCGCTGACTGCGTCAGGCCCAGGCAGTCTGCAAGTGACGGCGGACGGTCGTTACGTCGCCACCGTGCACTTGACCACTCGCCCCACATCCGCGATCAGCGCTTCCGTATCGGCCACTGGGGTGATGGTGCGCCACCGATCCACACATTGGCCTGTGATGGTCGTTATCGGCACTCCCGGCCAGCTGGTCAGCCTGGAGAAGATCCCGCAGGTTCGCTACGTTGAGGAAGCGATCACGCCGTTGCGGGCTTCATCAGCGTCCGGCAGCAAGAAGTCGGTGTCCGCAGCGTGTGCCCCGGTCCTTTCCGGAGGCCTTGCATTGCACCGTGCGACGCAAGCTCGAACCGACTTCTCCGTCGACGGAACAGGTGTCAGCGTGGGCGTGATCTCTGACAGCTACAACGCGTTGGGCGGCGCGGCGGCCGGCGTGGCGGCTGGAGAGCTCCCCGGAGCGGGCAATCCGTGCGGCCGCAGAACCGACGTGCGGGTGCTGCACGAAAGTCCTGCAGACGGTTGGTCGCGCTCCGACGAGGGCCGAGCCATGGCCGAGATCGTTCATGACGTCGCCCCAGGTTCCGGCCTGATGTTCAGCACCGCGCAAACAATGTTCGAAACCGCGGACAGCATGCTCGAGATGGCCTCGCAGGGTGCACGTGTCACCGTGGACGACATCTCTTTCTGGGAGGAGCCCTGGTTCCAAGAGGGTCCTCGAGATCAAGCCGCCCGTATGAACGCATACCGCGGCACGGTCAACTTCTCCGCCGCCGGCAACTACAACACACTCCGCGGCCAGCAAGATGTGAACGGCTACGAATCAGTTTTCCGGCCGACACCTTGCCCGAAGGGCGTGCCTTCCGGCACCTGTCACGACTTTGATCCAAGTAGCGGGACAGATCCGACCAGCACCTTCGCCGTGTCGCATGCGGGCTGGCTAGCGCTTCAGTGGAACGAGCCGTGGAACAGTGTTCGCACCAACTTCGATCTGTATTTACTACGCGGTGGCCGCAAGATCGCGGAAAGCGTCAACGAAAATAAGATCACGCCGTATGAGTCGCTGGGGACGGACAAGACTGGCGACATCGACGTCGTCATTCGCCGCAAGGACGGTGCCGACACTCCACGCCTTCGCTTCTGCTGGTTTACGCACGGAGCGAGGCCTACGGAGTGGGATACATCTCGCTCCGGCGACACAGTGGGCGTCACGACACTAGGTGCCGTCGGCCCTGACACGTTCAACGTCGCCGCCAGCCCGGATGGGACGTCCCTGGAAGACTTCAGCAGTCGGGGACCGTCGACGCACTACTGGGCGCCGGCCCGCAGCGACGGTCACCCGGCCGACGCGTTGCCAGCCAGCACACAGCACCTTCCCGAGTCCACAGCGGCCGACAACGTCGAGACCAGCTTTTTCGGCGAAGAGAAGGCCGGTCATTTCCGGTTCAGCGGAACGTCAGCCGCAGCACCACATGCAGCCGCCATCGCCGCGCTCGCGCTCAGCCGCAACCCTCACAAGAGCGCCGCTGATATCCGAACATTGTTGATCACCACCGCAAGGCCGATGCCGGGCGCAGAGCCACGTGCTTCAGGTGCGGGTTTTTTGGACGCCTACAACGTAGTCGATCAGGTTGGTACGCCGCCGACTGGACTGAACGTCACCGCTTGGGGCAGTGACAACTTCGGCCAAACCGCAGTACCTGCCGGGTTGAAGGCATCCGCGATCGCAGCGGGTCTGCACCATTCATTGGCGATCGAGCCGGAAGGCACCGTCGTGGGGTGGGGCGCCAACTTCTACGGTGAGCGTAGTATTCCTGCCGGGCTCACAGACGTAGTCGGCGTCGCGGCTGCCGACGTACACAGTGTCGCGCTCAAACGTGACGGCACGGTCGTCGCTTGGGGCGCGAGCCCATACGGAGAAACGACCTTACCTTCCGGACTGGCCGGCGTAGTGTCCATAGCGACCGGTGCGTCTAGTCGGCATACGCTTGCGCTCACCCAGGAAGGAACGGTAATCGCGTGGGGTTCCAACTTCTACGGAGAATCCACCGTTCCTGACGATCTCGGGAACGTGACCGCGGTGGCTGCCGGAGGTGTACACAGCCTGGCTCTGCGGGCCGATGGCACCGTCGTCGGATGGGGTGCCAACCTGTACGGTGAGTCCGAGGTACCCCCCGGACTTAACGACGTCGTCGCCATCTCGGCTGGCCAGTACCGAAGCCTCGCACTGCGCCGTGACGGTACCGTGGTGGCCTGGGGCTCTTACGCCTACCAACTGGGCACGGAATTCCGCGTCGAGCCGATCTATGTGCCCGCCGGACTTATGGACGTCGTCGCCATCTCATCAGGCGTAGATCACGACCTGGCATTGCGGCGGGACGGCACCGTCGCGGCCTGGGGTGCTGACTACTCCGGCCAAGCCACTGTCCCAGCAGGACTGCCCAAAGTCCAGGCGATCGCCGCCGGCGGAACGTTCAATGTGGCGCTTCTCAGCCAGTGAGAATCTACGCGATACATCGAAGTGGTTGGGTATCTGTCATACGCGATCGCTAGGCGGCATGAGCGGACGTTGGCCACGCGACGGTCCTGTGCCGCCGCGGGCGGGTGCGGCTGGCGAGTCCATAAAGGCCTCGCCCGAGGACTCAACCGGAGGACCGGCTCGAGCATGAGTTCAGCTGGGTTCGCCTCGGGCCCTCTGGTTCGTCCTTAGCGGCCAGCGGGCTGGACGATGTTCGGGCCGCCGGTATGAGGTGTCGGAACGTAGCCTTGCGCCGATGTCGGCAGCGTCGCCACGCAGTTCGCGGAGCACGCGTTCACCAGCAGCGGCAGCACGTCGGTACCGACCCGGCGGGAAACCCACACCTGATGCAGTTCTCGATCGATCAGCCTGTCGCAGACGCTGCATGTCCGTACGACCGTGGTGCCCCACACGCCCGGATCGAGCTCGGCGAAGTCTGCCTGGTCGGCGTGGGTTACCGGCCGCAACGCCGGAAACGGTGGCCGGAACTTGGCGTTGCCGTAGAGGACACGGGTGCTCACCGTGCTGTCGATGACTCTTGCACACCTGGTGAGTTCATACGGGTACCAGTGCAGCCGGTGCGATGTATAGGGTTCGAACACCTCAAGGCTGGTCATCGCTCCGATCTCGGGTGGCAGGCGGACCAGGTTCGTTCCGTACAGGACCAGGCGCGTGACCGCAGTCAGCTTCGCGATCGTGGACGGCAACGTGATGATCTGCCGCCGTTCGGCGGCGCTCATCCCCCTGAATGGCGCGAACTCCGTCCGACCATCCTCGGCAGCCTCGTCGATCAGCGCCAGGACGTGCTGCCAGCCCTCTGCCGCTTGGTCTTGTGTGTCCTTATGGAACGAGACGGTCACCGGTCGAGTCGTCTTCGAATAGCCGACGCACCGGCAGTGATCCCGATCGGCTCCATCTTGCGGGGCTCCGACGGCGTCGGCGAACCGATTGGGGAACAACTGCGGCGCGTTCTCGTCTGTCGACACCTGTGAAGCGTATCGACGATGGCGGGGAACAGTTGCCACCACTACGACCCGTAGTGCGGAACCTCCTGTCATTGGCATGGGCGGGCAGTCCAACGAACGCGCTTCGTGGTGGGAGGGGATGTTCGTGGAATCATGATCGCGGCGGCAGGCTTGACGTGGTCTGCTCCTCTCTGTGGGTGGAACTGTGTTGTGTGTCTTGAGCCCGTACACCGCCGAGCGTGTCGAGCCGGTCGTGGTGGCGGAGATGACCGTCGAAGGCTGGAACCAAAGTTTCCTCCACCCGGAGTTCTGAGATTCCTCCGACGGGCTGCCTTACGGCTACTCGCTCAACGCACCGGACAGTGAGACGGACCCGGCCGAACTCCGACTCCTTGAGCGGGCAGACGGCAGGACGATGCGCTGCGACATCATGTTGCACATCTTCGTCAGCGACCTCGCTGGCCGACCTGTGTTGGGCAAACTGGCGCAGCGTATTGCGGAACGAACCCAGGGCTGGGTGTTCGTCGAGTTCCAGGCTCCACCTTCAGCGAGCTTGCTCGGCCAGTTGGAGACTGCGGGCCGTTGCATCCGCGTCAACGACTACGTCTACCTTGACTCGTCGGCGATGGCAGCGTGGAACGCCCACCCGGACTTCCACGTCCTTAAGTAGACACCGGTCCCATCTCCGCTTCAAAAATGAGGTGCCCGATGAGAATATGAAATGTCGGCCAGCTCACCGGTGACCCCGTTGGCCGCGGCGCCGGCGTAGAAGCGAGGCCGTGTCATGACAACCGCGTAAGCCGCGGATGGACCAAGATCGGATCGTCGTTGGCGATCCAGGAAGGCCCTTTCTGTGACGGAGAACACATCCCGCCCGGCCGGCTCGTCGTCGGCTGAAGTGCTTGCCGGAGCGCTTACGCCGGAGGTGTTGGACGCGCTGGTCAAAGAAGCGCACGCGAGCGGCGGTTCTTTGGGCGTGCAGGAATTGCTGAATCAGATGACGAAAGCAGTGCTCGAACGCGCGCTGGATACCGAAATGACCCACCATCTGGGATATGAGAAAGGAGATCCCGCCGGAAACGGCAGCGGGAACTCTCGGAACGGCCGGTCGACGAAAACGGTGTCCACGACCAACGGGCCGGTCGAGCTGGCGGTGCCCCGCGATCGGAACGGTTCGCTCGAACCGGCGATCGTGCCGAAACGAGCGCGTCGCCTGGGGAATGTCGACGAGGTGATCCTGTCGCTGTATTCCCGTGGAATGACGACCCGCGATATTGAATCACACCTTCATGAAGTTTATGGCGTGAATGCCTCACGGGAACTGATTTCCAACGTCACCGAGGTGGTCGCCGACGAGATCGCACTGTGGCAGACGCGTCCACTGGACGAGGTCTACCCGATTCTCTACGTCGACGGCATCCGCCTGCGGATCAAGGACAAGGGCGTGGTGACCACGAAGGTCGCCCACCTGGCCGTCGGCGTGGACGTCGAAGGTCGCAAGCATGCCCTCGGCTTGTGGATCGCCGACAGCGAAGCCGCGAAGTTCTGGGCCAAGGTCGTCACCGACCTGCGCAACCGGGGCCTGCGGGACATCCTGATCGCCTGCTGCGACGGGCTGACCGGACTGCCTGACGCGATCCGCGGCGTCTTTCCCGACACCGTGGTCCAAACGTGCGTGGTCCACGTGATCAGAAACGCGATGCGGTTCGTCTCCTACGGTGACCGCAAGAAAGTCGCCGCCGGAATGCGATCCATCTACACCGCACCCACGCTCGAGGCCGCCGAGATCGCACTCAAGAACTTCGACAAAGAATTCGGCACCCAATACCCCGCCGCAGTCCAAGTCTGGCAGCACGCATGGAACGAATTCACCCCATTCCTGGACTATCCAGCCGAGCTACGCCGAGTTGTCTACACGACAAAAATAACCACACAATCATCCGCGGCTTACACGGAAATCATGACAGGGCCCACTCGCGACGCACACTGCTTACCCACCGCTCGGCGATCGCGTTCGCCCGAGGAGCTCGAACAGGGCTCCGCAGGACGTCGATACCGACCGGCGCCAACGCCGCATCGAACGCGGCCGTGAACTTCGCGTCACGGTCACGGCTCAGAAACCGCAAACTGCCCACTCGGTCGCCGAGGTCCACCGGCAACACGTACAACCGGCGCAGCAACACCGTATCCACGTGAAGAAAGTCCATCGCCAGAATACCTTTGGCCTGGGAGATGAGGAACTGCTTCCACGTCGGTCCCGATCGGCGCGGTATCGGGTCCACTCCCCATCCTTGAGACTCTTCCACACTGTCGAGGACGCAATCGTGTATCCCAGCCCCACCAGTTCGCCGTGAATTCGCCGGTAACCCCACGACGGATTGCCCCTCGCCATCTCCACCACCAACCGGCGGATCACCACAGCAACAGCCGGCCGACCCCCTCGACCCCCGTAGGTCCACCGACGTCGCACCAGCGCCGCATGCCACCGCAGGATCGTGCGCGGCGACACTATCAACCGCAACCGACGGCCAGCCCGGCACGAGCCGCACCAACGCCGTCAACACCGCACGATCAGCCCAGGTCAAACGCGGCCGCGCCACCTGACGCCGAAGCACCGCGAGCACAGCACCAGCCAACCGAACACCCGCGTCACCAGCAAATACAGAAGCCTCATAATCACAGCAGGTGATCATGAACCACGGCACCGTCACCCATCAACCACCCGCCCACACACCACGAACCAGCTGGTCGGCACCCATCACAACGTTTCCGGCACCCACACTGACCTGCCGCGGCAATCTGGCCGTGCGGGCTCGCCTGGACCATCGCCGATCTCGACAGCGCCGACTACCCCACGTCGTGACCATGTCGAGCAGGCGCTCGCCTTGCGGCGGGGTCTCGACCCGGACCGCTACGTCATCCATCGACAAACTGGACGACGCTGACCGTCGTACCTGGCTGCGCACCGCGCTGCACGATGCCGCAGCCATCGCGTCCGCCACCCCGGCGACCACCGGTTCTGCAGACAGTTCACGCGTGTTGCTTCGTACGAACCGAAATCACCAGAGTTCACCATGGTCCATGGCTCCTAGGCACACAGGAGTACGGCGCCGCCCAGGAACGGACCGTGCCGTTGAGGTCGCTGCAGTTTCGATCGAGACTGCTTCAGGCGGTGGTCCGCAAGGAGCGGGTTGCTTGCATGCTCACCGGTCGTCCGATTGCCATCGGTACCTCCAATTTCGGGCGAGCGCCAAAGGTGGCCCGAAGTTACCCGCAAACTCAGGGGTGGAGAATCCCTGCTCTAGCGCCCGCCTGCGGACACCGAAATAGACCTGGTCCATGGTCAGATACGCGCTCTCACCCGGGACACCGTTGTCGAGGATGTCCACCAGCGCGTCGGTGAACACGGGGTATGTGCGATCCGCTGAGGCGAACGCACTGGCGTCTGTGCTGCCTGTTGCCAGGACGAAGTGGCTGGACCCCTTACCGGGATCAGAGAAGCGCCTCATGCTCTCCAGCGCGCGGCCTGCGAAGCAGCAGTCCAGGATGACAGCCGACCGTTTCACCCGGCTGTCTAACAGCATCTCGCGGATTGAGTTGTACGGCACTGCCGTGCTCTCCGCGTCCGGCCGTGTGTCGGAAGTCGCCAGCAGCAGATCGCCACGCCGAGATGACAACAGACTGTGGCCAGCGAAGTACAGCAGCAACGTGTCTCCTACTCGGCCCACGACCTCGGCGACCTCGCTGAGCAGGGTTTCATGGGTAGGGTCGGCCAATACCGAAATGCGGTCCTGCCGGAACGTTGGTACAGGGCCGCTTGTCCACAGTCGTAGCAGCTCATTGACCCCATTCGTTACTTGCGACAGAGCAGGGAATGATTGATATCTGGCGACACCGGCCAGCACTGCCCATGATGTCTCCAGAACCGGGAGTAGCGGTGAACGTTCCTCTGTCGGATGTGAGACCGGGGCCTCGGCCCTTATCACAGAGACCGACTCTACCTGGGATGCGGAAACCCGTTCCTGCGGCGCTGGTGTGCTCGAAGGTTGACTGAACATCACCCTGAGTAGGTCTTCCACGCCCTCGGAGGTGATCTCGGCTACATGATAACGCCTGCTCGTATGGGACCTGAGGAACTGCGGTATGTCGTTGGCAGAGCCGCCCGGCAGCACCACTGGCAGAATTCGTTGGTCACGGCCACCCCTATCGCGGTGAACGGTCTCGAGAATGATTCTTGCATCGACTTCCACACCCACAAGGTGGCCTGACCGGTTCGTGGTGTCTATGGCTTCGTGGTAAGCGGGGGAGGCGATGACCAGGATGAAGTCAGCTTTCGCGACCTGCTCAATCGTCCACTTTGTCCAGTCCTGCCGACCGTCTTGGACCCATTGGTCCAGGCCCACGTCGACCCCGTTCAGTAGCAGCAGGTCTGCGAACTGCCTGACCGAGTCCCGGTGTTCTATGGAGTCGTGAGAGTAGGTGATGAACACTCGGGGTGCGTTGCGCAGGATCACCTCGGAGGCTGGTACTCCCTCATCCTCTAATCGCACGGAATGCGCGTCACCGCTTGGGATCCATAGCCAGCCACGAGCGACGAAGGACTTCGCCTGCACTTCGACTTCGACTCCACGGAAGTCGTCGGGGCGCACCGTCGCACGGCCAGTCTGCACTATCGCCTCGTGCACCTGGTCAGACAGCAAGACGACCAGAGATGCGTTCGTCTGCTCCAGCGCGGCCCTGGCTACCGGGGAGTCCACCAGCCTGGTGGCGAACACCACGCCCTGACCGGAGTCACCGCTGGCGCCCTTCGCGAGGTCGCCGAAATGAATGGCCATCCTCATTCGCAGCCGCATGTGAGGCGGTCGGTTGGCGTTAACCGACGTCAGTTCGGCGTCCAGCGCTCGCACGTACCGGTCGACCACGACGTGTTCCGGCGTGTCCTGCGGCAACACAGCCATCTCTCCATCGCCCATGGCATGACGTTGCCACGTTGACCGATCAAGACCAACCGCTTGACTCGCCCGGTTCAGGCTGCGTACCAACAGATCCTGCATCTCGCGCTGGATCTTGCTGTTGGCCCGTCGATAGCTTTCCAGGTTGCAACACACGACCAAAACACGCCGCGATGTTGCGGTGTTGGGAAGCGTCATTTCCTCGAAACTGCGAATCCACACCGTTTTCGCGGAATGCCCAGCCTCGACGTCCATTTTTTGATATCTGCCCAGGTCAACGTCTCCGCCGCGTCGTGCTGCAGCACGCCGGAACTCTTCCGAGATTGACACAACCAAGATCGTTGCAGCGGTGGACATGGCCGACGCGGTCTCGCGCGCGTCCAGGATGCGACGTCCCGCGGTCCGAGCGAGATCCATGCTGCGGGGGTCGGTATGCGCTGCGTGTAGCACCATGCGCAGCTTGATCCGAGCGTTGTACGTTTGCTGGGCGTTGTACCCGCGCAGTGCAGCGACCAATGCCTGCGGCAGCGCCTCGCTCGACGCCATCCCGTCGAAGTCGTCTGGTAGGACGATCATCGCCCCGTTGCCCGAGCGTTCGGCGATCACCTCATCCCAGGACGTGCCTACGTCGCGGAATGCCGCTTCGGCGATGGCAGACAGCTGCTCTGGGGAAATGGTGCCGAATGGACGCTCCTTCGCCGACGTGCTGTTGTTGTAGTTGATGCCCAGGAAAACCAGGAACCGCTGCAGCGACGGCTCCTCTTCCGGAGCGCGGCCGACCGCTTTGCAGAGTTCGAGGTGCAGTTCCCGCCACCGTCCCAAGTCGATTATCTGGGTTCCGTCGGCCGCCGGTGTAATGAGAGCCGCGCATGCTGTCACGACGTTCTTCACCAGAGCCCACGAAGGGGTCAACTTGCCAGAGAACACCCGGCCAATGTGTGCGGGTGAATAGTGGGCACGTCGCGCGATCTCCTTCAACGAAGGATGTCCGGCTACGGTCCTCAGTTGACTTAGCTCCTGGGTGAACTTGGCTCGCGCTCGAGCGTGCCTCTCCGCCAGGTGCGCTTCGTAAGCGTCACCGTTCAGCAATTCATTGAAGAACTCCGGCCGTTGTGCCTCGAACTCCAGAATCCACCCCTCCGGTTCGCCGGCCGGGATGTGCTCCTGCTGCTGTGCCGCGCTGTTGACCGAGCGCAGTGCGCCGCCCACCGGCAGGCTAATATGCCGTTTCTCGAAGGCCGTTTGCACGTAGCAGACGATCTCTGCTTGGGCGAACGTTGACGACCCCTCGTAGTTCGCCAGCCCACCGAACGCAGGAGTGCTGGCAGCGGTGAGGCCGACCCGGAAGACTTGTTCACCGACAGGGCTGATCCATAAGTCGTTTGTCGTATACCGGGTCTGGGTGACCGGGCTAGGGCGCTCGACTATGGCAATTGCCGGCGCTGGCTGTTCGGGCATCGCCGATGCCGTGCGGACCGCCATCAGCCGATCGGCCAGAGCGCGATAACGTCCACCCAACCGGGCGAGAACGCTGGCAGCAATGTGCGCCATCGGCGAGCTGCTATCACCCCTCACCACGGGTAGTTCGACACCCTCCGGATCAGCCAGCATGGCAGCGAAGTCGAACGGTTGCCCAAGGCGCTCGGAGACGAACGCGCTGGTCTCCCGCAGCACGGTCAGTGCCTCGTCGCGCAACAGATAGCCATTAAGTTCTGCCCGCACCTCCGGCACGAAGTCGTACTCGACCGCTTCAGGGTCGCGCTCCTGCTCACTCTGCTGCAGCAAACCGCCGAGAAACACCTCAGCCAGATGTGCGATCGTGGATTTGGGCAGCATCACACGCTGGACCAAGCGCATGACCGGCAGCGTCAGCCACGTCGCCGAGAGGTACGTCGCCAACCGGAATGCCTCAGGCGACGCCATAGAGCGGAACCGGCGCACGAGGCTGGTGGCGACGGGCGGGGCTACTGCCGCGCCCGAGTCGATCCTTGAGGCCGCTAGCTGGGCAATCCTCACTGATTCAGCGGAACCAGTGGTCAGGCGCGCCCAAAGAGCCAGCCACCGGGGCGACAACTCGAACACCGGAACTGGGACCTCGTCCGACACTCCGGACCGCCACTCGGAGTTGGGAGCAGCTAACCGCGGCACCATTACCTGGACTGCGCCAGCGTGAAGCCCAGTGCCGGACCACATGCGTTGCGGCAGGACCGTAACGACCGCGGTGGGGACCATGCCGCCCCAGGTGCGCAGAAGGGAAATCGCCCGTCCGTCGTGCCACGCTGGCCCGACTGCGTCCGTAAGAACCACGACGATCTGTCGGACCGGGTCCAGGTCGTGGAGTGGGTCCGTCAACCGCCCGGGTGTTGCGCTGTCGAACGTCCGCACCCGGACCCGGCGGAAACCTCCGAGCCACGTGCAAAGGTCGCGCAGCTCGGCGACCGTTCGCTGCCAGACCACCATGGACGGCGCGGTGTCGGCGATGATAGTGAGGCTGAGCCAACGCTCCTGGGCAGGCCTTAACACTGGGGCCCACAACCCCTCCTCGGCAACTCGAGCAGCCGTGGCGTCTTCATCCACGTCGAACGACCGGCGGCTCGGTACACGTCGTCCGAACGGGCGTAGCGCTCGTACCAACTCCAATTGCCCAGGCAGGGCGAGCACCGCCGGGCTGCGCACCGCCACGCCGCGCAGACCGCTGCTGGTCTCCGAGCCGGTGGCGTACATCTCGGCGTACGTGTCCTTTGTCGTGCTGTGGGCCGTGGTGGCGTTGCCAGAAACCGGCTCGGGGAGAATTGGTGAGTCGTCTTCCGGGAAATCTGTGGACACTGGCGCGTCACTGCGGGTGGTCCGCCGTTCGAGCGTGGTGAGGTGTTGCGAGAGCCATAGGGCGTCCCGCAGTTCGTAGAGTGTCGGCTCCAGACCGGCTGCGGCGAGCCTGGCCGAGAGGTCCTCGATCATCCCGTACCGCTCAACGGCTTCAACAGGGCTTGGACGACGTTGTCCATTGACTCGACATCATTGCCGGACATCGCGATGTACACGGCGTTGAGCAGTTGGTCGGTGGTGAGTTCAGCCTGGTCGCGCTTGGCAAGGAAGTCCTCGATGTGCTGGCGGGCGACCGCAGTGGCTTCGGGGCCGAGATGCGCCGCGATGATGGCGTCGATCTGGTCGGGCTCCGGCGGCTCCAGGTCGAGGCGTAGACAACGTCGGAGGAACGCCGTGGGGAAGTCGCGTTCACCGTTGCTGGTCAGCACCACGAAGGGGAACGCACGACACCTCACACGCCCGCGCCGGATGTCCACGGACTCACCGTCGTCGTCGGTGCGCACCGGCACGTGCTCGTCGTCCTGAGATAATCGGGACAGCTCTTCGATCTCGAACTCTCCCTCCTCGAAGACATTAAGCAGGTCGTTGGGCAAGTCGACATCACTCTTGTCGATCTCATCGATCAGCAGTACTCGGGGTCGTGCGAATGGAAGCAGCGCCGTCCCCAGCGGTCCAAGGCGCAGATGCTTGCCGATGTCTCGATCGCTGGTTGCGCTTTGCTTGCGGGCCTTGCGGAGGTTCTCGTCGCGGAGCCTGCCGATGGGGTCGTATCGGTACAGCCCATCCTTTAGGGTGGTCCGGCTGGTGATCGGCCACCGCAGTACAGGACCGAGCTTGAGTTCCTCGGCGATTAGATAGGCCAGTGTGGACTTGCCAGTGCCGGGCCGGCCGGTGACTAGCAGCGGGCGCCGTAGGCACAGGGCTGCGTTCACCATCTGGACCTCTCGCTCAGAAGGCTTTCGGCGGTGCTCCGCTGATCCCAGACGGCGTGACGACGTTGGATCACCCGCTCCGCCGGGCACCGGCAGCACTGGTGCACCATCGAACTTGCGCCAGTTCGGTGGATCGGGCAGCTCGTCGATGTCGTCATGGGGCTCTACCGCTCCTTTGTAGATCGGCCACATAGTCACGGCGCGACTCCTTCGACGACTGCTGGAACATGCCAGTCAGGGCGATCTGGCACGCGGGTCGGATCGTCCCAAAGCAGGACCAGATCGCGGCCCGGGTGGTCAGTGCGGGCTGTGCGACGGCAACTGTAGCGCTGCCCGTGGACAACGTCGGGCAGCTCCAGCAAGGGTTGTCCACGCAACACTTGGTGGAGCAAGTCACGACCGGTCAAGCGTCCGGCGCGGTGCCAGAGGGCGATGGGTACCCCGGCTTCGAACAGGTAGTGGAGCACCTCCTTGCGAGATGGACCTTGGTAGGTGTAAGCCAATGCCGCACACACTTGACCGTGCAGGTTGCTCGGATCGAACGCCGTGTTGCCGGGCTCCTGTTCGATCCAATGGATCGCCTGCTCGTCGTAGGCGTGGTAGCTCGCCACCTTCGGCCACACCGCGGCGTGCGCCGCACACCAAACCGTATTCTCAAAACGCTCCAGCGGGCGCACCACCACAGGACATGCGGCTCCAAGCGGGGCCTCGTCATGGGTCAACCGGACCGGCAGGTTCTCGACTGTCTCGTCCATCATCTCGGTGGGGACCATGAACTCCACGACTGGTGGGTCGACTGTTCCCACCGGGTCAAAGTCGACCAGCAGGTCGCTGAGCGCGTCCGCCACGTCTCTGAGCTGCCACGCCTCCGGCGAGGTGACCACTTGCTTGCCGTCGTCGCCGATGTACTGCCACACGGTGGTCCGGTGTCCGGAGTCGATCAGGTCCGGTTCGAGCTTCACCAACAAGAAGGTCCGGCGCAGCTGGCCGTCGAGGTCGCGTAGCTGATCGACGTCGAGGTACCGCGGCCCAACGTCGTTGATCCACTTCCAGAGTTCGTCGTTTGTCGCTTCGTCGTCGGTCGCGGCCGCGAAGCGGACCAGGAACTCGAACAGTGGCCTAGGGTTGATCGGCTTTCGCAACGTGTCGACGATCGACCTCACGTCGTCGAGGTTCTGCGGTGGGGAAAGCTCGACGGAGCGCGTTGCTTCGCGGTACAAACCGCGCAAGTCAGGCGGGGCGCCCACCCGCAGGATTTTGCGTAGTTCGTTGTACTCGCCCGGTTCGAGTAAGGCCATTCCAAGAGCGCCCGCGTCGGCTCGTGGAGAGCTGAACTCGGTGGTGAAGATGAGCGTCTCGTCGTCACTGCCCCGACGGAACCAGATATGGCTGGGTACCTGCCGGGTCCTGCGGTCGGCACGCAGTTCTTGGAACTTGCTGTCTACATCGTGTCGCACCTTGGTGAAGTCCGGGGGCCATTCGCCTGGGACTTCACTGAGACTGTCCAGGACGGTTTGTGAGAACAAACCGGTCTGCAGAACGTTGTCGTTCTTGGCACGCTCACCGTCGCTCGCGGCGAACAAGGTCAGCTGGTCCACGGCCAGCAAGGGATCGTTGTGCTGAAAACGCTCGTCGGGCAAGCCGGTCTGCCAGCCCACGGTGCGGGCGAACGTGAGGCAGGAGTCGATGACGATCCGTTGGTGTGGATGGCCGCGGTAGGGGGAGGTCCGCAGGAGTGCCAGCAGCCCGGTGATGTTCATGTTGCGTCGGTCGTTCGCCGCGGCGTCGTTGTAGATCAGCCTGCGTTCGTTCCGGTCGTCAACCACACCGTGTCCACCCCAGTGAATCAGCAGCAGGTCGCTGCACTGACCAGGCAGCTCGGTGATCAAGCGATTGCGAATAGTATTGGCCCGAGCGTCCACGATGTCGACGCCTTCCGCTCGTTGTTCCTCGACCCAATGCTTGTTGTCATCCAGCGGCGCAGTGAGCAGCGTAATGTTCGCGGGTGGCACGCCACATGAGAGCAACCACCCGGTGAAGCGGCACGCATCCGGTACTGGGCCATCGAGCCGCCAGTGCGCACCGGCGGCGTACTCCTCGATGCCAACGACGATCGCGATGGTTCTTTCCGGGACTACGATCACGGCAGAACCTGGTTCAGCAGACCGTAGAACCGCTTGTTCTTCTTCGCGAAGTATGAGCTATGCACTCGCGGGAACGGGGCGCGATTGTTCACCGCGAGATCGCGCACCCGGACGCGCTCCGGATCGGGGAATACACCTGAGCCGACGTACGCCAGCAAATCGCGCGGGTCGTAGATGTTCACCCAGTCGGGGACACTGGTCGGCAACGGCCTGCCGTATGGCAACGTCGGAAGTGCGTTTAATTCGTACAGCAGTGGTGCCTGGGAACCGACTGTCACGAGTTGCTCGACGTTCGACAGCGAGCGCTCGATCAGCAGTTCCAGTGCCGCGATGCCACCGAGACTGTGGGCCAACACCACCACAGGCGTGTCGATGGCGGCGATCCGGTCTGCGATGAAATCTCGCAGTCCGGAACCTCGGGTGAGGTAGAGCAGCACGTCACCAGCCATCGGCGCCGCCGCCTCCGACCACGCGGCACGTCGACGATCAACCACCCGGCTCCCGCCCCCACGCATCAGCAACTCGAAGGCGACATTACCGAAGCCACGGTCCATGCCGCCCAGAGCTGAGACGATGGCCGCGACCAGTTCGTCACGGGTGTCGCCCTCCAGCGGAAAGTCCTGCTCCCAGCGTCGGTCAGCCTCGTGCAGACATTGAGCGACGAACGCCCTGGCCAAGGCGCTGGTCAGAGCAGCGCCGACTTCGTGTTCACGTGCAAAGGCTCGCTGGCATGCCTCATCGGCCAACACTTCACTGACCGCGTCTTCGAACACGGCCGCCAGCCCTGCGTCGTCGAGGAGAAGGGCCAGCCTTTCGTCAGGCAGTTCGCGCGCCGCTTCAGCAACCCATTCGCCAGCAACATCAGCGGACGGAGGCATGTCGGCTGCCTTGGCGGCCTGTATCGCGAACGCGCGTAGTTCAAATAGCGGATCATTGTCAAGCATCCACCATAGTGCGGTTTCTGAGTCGTCCTCGGAAACCGTGAATCCGCGATCGGACGTGATCGGTATCGTGACACCGTTCGCGTGCAACCTTGCGCCGTGCTTCTCGCCCCAGTAGCAGGGCACCACTCGCCAATCTGGTCGGATCGAGGTCACGCCAGCGGACACATGGCAGAACGTGTTCCAGTACGCGCGGTCCCGTACACCTGTGCCGTGCACGAACACAATCGTTTTCAAGTACATCTCCGGGGTTGTCGGCTACGACAGACAGGTAGTCGTCCGATGGAGGGTCTGCTGTTACCTCTCCGACGCGGTCCAAGTGGTGCCTTAAGCCGCGGGCAGGTCCAGCCACGGTCACGCACAGCGACGCCTCCGATGAGATCGCCCGCGCGGCGTTCGAGGATGCATCGGCAGCACGGTTCTGCACCCTCCCGGAGATCAGCGAGCGCGTGTAGCAGGCCCGGCCCAACCTCACACCACCCGATAGGCAGTACCGGCCCCGACCTCATCGAACAACGCCCTTGCCGATTCTCACCAGCGATCAGAGGCTCGGCCACGTTCAACGCCGGCGTCACAACGCTCGTGAGATCCAACGCTTCTCTGCCATTGGCCGAACCAAATGCTGCGCCGACGTCCTTGTGCTTACCGCTATGTGTGCTGAGACAACGCCGAAGACTGCAGGCAGCTCTTAGATCACTCCTTTGGACGTTCACGCAGTGACCACTATCGGAGTTACGTTGGATAGCTCAGGTGGACGGATCGGGGAGGTCCGATGACACAGCTACCGATGTTCGGCCAGCCACCGGACACCCCGACCGCCAAACCGGCGGGCGATCAGGCGGTAACGCTGCAGGTCCTGGTCACAGTGAAGGCTGCACCCAACCCTTCCGAAAAGTACGGCGAAACAGTCTGTGTAGCCGGACTGAGTCTCGACCCGAACCGTCAAGGCTGGATCCGCCTCTACCCGATCAACTTTCGCGAACTCGGCCCCGACGCGAGTTTTGCGAAGTATGACGTCGTGTCGGTCGAGGCGGTACCGGCCAGGCAGGACAGCAGGCAGGAGAGCTGGCGACCGCGCATGCCAACCCTGAAGGTCGGAAAACACCTGACCAAATGGTCGCACCGCCGCCCGTGGATCGATCCGGCGATCAGCAGCCAGACCACTATGTGTCGCCTCGTCCGCGGCGCCACCATGAACACGCAGTCGTTGGCTCTCATCCGCCCGAAAAGGATCACTGGGCTACGGATTGTCCCGCATCAGGGCTGGTCGAAGGCGCAGCAAGCCAAGATCGACACCTACGTCGGCCAGCTCGATCTATTCGGCAACGAAGACCGGACGCCGCTGCATGCGCCACGGTTCGCCGGCACCTACCACTACGAGTGCGAAGAGTCCGACTGCAGCGGCCACAAGCAGGGATTCATCGACTGGGAGTTCGTCGCGTTCCAGCTCCTGCGTCTCCGCGGCATGAACGACGAGGAGGCCGCGCAACGGCTCGAGCAACGGTTTCTGCACGAAGTCTGTAGCCCTGATCGCGACGTCGCCTTCTACGTCGGCAACCTCGCGGCGCATCCCCGGACATTCAGCGTCCTCGGCGTCTACTGGCCACCGCGATCAATTAAGAGGTAGCCGTCCGGCGATCTCACCCAGCACGACGTCACGGTGACACCGGCGCTGATCTGCCTCGAAGCACAGCACGGCAACACGCTCACCGGCCGCAAGGCGAGCCAGTTCGTCTAGGCTGGCTTGCGCCTCGGCGTTCTCCAGCAGCTCGATGTAGCGATCCTTCGCCTGCTTGAGCTCGGTCTCGTCACCAGCGAAGCCGGCACGATTCGTCTTGACGTTCCCCAGTTCCCGTCGATGGTCATACTCGATCCCGGCCTCAGCCAGTGCGGCACGTAACGCCGTCTTGCTGAACCCCCTCTTACGCGAGATCGGCGTCAACCGGACATCGACCAGACGCGTCACACCACGCCGCACAAGCCCGTCGATGAACTCGGAGATCTCCTGCCCCTCGTACCCGACACCGATAGCGCCGTCACGAAGCCGGGTCGCGCTGCTGGTCATGCTCACAACCCTGTCATGGCACATACGGCGGGGGCGACCCCACCCCACTCCCATTGCCGCGTAGGCCCTAGGTCGAGCGTCCGCGTCAGCAGTAGCGCGATCGGCTTTCGTTTGCCGCATTCATCTGGTCAAGCCGCTCGACCACGGGTGGCATCGTCGCGATCATTGCCAGGAACAGCGTGCTCGGTCTCCCAACGCGCACGAACCGTGCGCATCAGCAGGCGTGAGCGCTCCGCTCCCAGACCGAAGTGTCGCATCAGGCCTTCCGCCGAGATCGGGCGTTGGCGCTCCTCGCGATGACGACGGTCCACCTCGATGGCTTTCGCCACGAGGTCGTCGTCGATCCTGGACAAGCTTGACCGCTTCGTTGGCTGCGGGGATGAGTCGATCAGCTGAGTCCGTGCATCCGAGGAAGCGTCGGGAGCAGTCGACGCGGGTGCGCTCGACGACGGTGCTGACACAGCAGGTTGCTCGACAGACGGCGCCGTGCGCGCGAGCTCTCGAAGTAGCGTTGGGCCGACGTCAGCCCATCCGATCAGCAGGAGTGGGCCGACCGCGTCGAACAGAGCTCGACCGATCTCCCCCGCGACGAGCGGCTCGGCCACATTCAGGGCCAACGTGACGACGCTCGAGACCAGCAGCAGTCGCCGCGCCGGCCGAATCACCTCCGCCGAGGCCCCGCGCAGCGACAACTGCCGGATCGCGATCAGCAGCGCCAGTACCGACAGGTCTACGGCAGGCGCGACCAGCGGAGCCACCCACCCGGATACGCCTAGCCGAAGACCGAAGGCCAGGACGTTGCCGAACCCGAACAGGAACGTCAGTCCCACGATCACGCCGACGATGACCGTGACTAGCTGAAGGACGGCATCACGCTCAATCGGAAAACCAATAGCTTTGGCAGACACGAAGTAACTCCTCGTAACCAGCATCTCAAGATCAACTGGCGATATTCAGGCGACCAGAACGCGCCGCAACGCGTTCGAAGCCGCCCCAACGAGGAGGAATGAGAGACCGCAAAGCTGCGAAAACAAGAGAAACGCCTGGTCAGGAGCTGGTTCGATCTTCCCTGACACGGAAGAGGTCACTGGTTCAATCCCAGTATCGCGCACCATCTGTTTTCGCAGGTCAGAAGCCCTGCTCCTCCTCGGAGGGGCGGGGCTTCAGTCGTAAAAAGGCGATAGCCGCATGTCACCAAACGTGGGATGCAGGTGCGGGACCACTCCCCCAGCTTGGTCCGCTCATTCGCCGTGAGCGCGACCAGAGACCCGATCCACCGGGTCTCGAACGCTTGCAGGATTCCGAGGGCGCATCACATGGTCGCAGACCCTCGCGATGCCCTTCATTCGTCGTCGACGACAGAGGCGACGGCTGACCAACCCGGCGCCATTCCTTGCTTCCGTCATGGATCAGGCATGATTCTCGAAACGTCCCATGTGACGTACAGTGGGCCGCTGTGCCCGACAAAAGACTCTCGGTCGGCCTCTTCGTGGTGGCGGGTGCCCTCGCACTGGCCGCGTGCGACGGCTCTGCCGCGCCGGACGCTGCCGGCCTCGACCCCGCGAAGTGCGCTGACCCGAATTTCGCCAGTACTCACACGGAGTTCTGTGCGGGCAAGACCCCCAACCCGGAAACCCCGGCGACCGATACCGCCAGCCTGCCCAACGGCTTGAAGGTCCGAATCATCTCCGCGAAGTCGGAGACCGCGGATACGAACGCCTATGACTCCGGTCCGACCGAGAACGTCCTGGTAACGATAGCTACCGAGATCACGAATACCGGCAACGCGCCGTTCCTCTTCCCGTCGACGAAGAGCAACGTCCGCACGGAGTTGTTGTACGGCGCCAACCACGCCAAGGCGACGAACTCGGCCGTCCAGAAGGGCAGCTCCACCGACCTACCGGAGCAGCTCGTTGCGGGCGGATCGGTCACGATGACCTCGACCTTCACGATGCGCGCCGGGGGCGCGGACAACGTCGTCTTCCGGTTCAATCCTCACAAGACCACCACAGACGACGTCACCACTTTACGAACGTCCAGACCTTGTACAAGTAGCGCTCACGCGCTTTCCGCCCCGGCACCCGATCTACGCCCACGATCAATTAATGAGCGTAATCGGTCGAGCGGTCAGCGTAGTCGAAACCACAGATCCGTCTGGCCTGATCGCCGACAGCATCGCGACGTCTGAGTCGTTCATCGAACTCGCCCCGGTGACGGCGTTGCGCGCATTCCTCTGTTCTGGATTCTTCCGGCCGCTGAATTGCTCCACGTCTACGACCAGAACAGTGCGATGCA
Source organism: Amycolatopsis keratiniphila (assembly GCF_000400635.2). Taxonomy (NCBI): domain Bacteria; kingdom Bacillati; phylum Actinomycetota; class Actinomycetes; order Pseudonocardiales; family Pseudonocardiaceae; genus Amycolatopsis; species Amycolatopsis keratiniphila. Next base: position 5,042,128 of record NC_021252.1, read on the forward strand.
GCGCCTCAGACGACGCCCCCAGGTCACGTCACTCGGCCAAAGATGCCGCCGCAGCCGCACATGGCCTGACGAGCTTTCACTCTTTCGCGTGGACAGATTGACGTTCAGCGGAACGGATGGAGACGGGGCCATCTCCCTGATCGTGCCTTGGGCGTGCGGGGTGGACGACCACGTCACCTTCGGCAACGACTAGATCCTCCGCGACGAGTACTCGAGTTGCGCGCGGTCTGGCTCCGCACCCTATACAGGACGCTCAAACCCGTTGAGGTGAATACCGAGACGAACGCACAGTGCCTTTCCATGGTTGTCGCCGATGAGCACGTCGCCCTTTGTATCATCGCTCTCTATCAAGGGGGCGTCGTGAGATCTCTGAACGCTGGGGAACCCACCGAGGTGGGTCGGCACCGGGTGTTCGCCGTGCTCGGCCAGGGCGGAATGGGCCGGGTACTACTGGGCCGTTCGCCCGACGGGCGGCTCGTCGCCGTCAAGCAGGTGCATCCGGGCTTCGCCCACGATCCCGGTTTTCGTGAGCGATTCCGCCGAGAGGTCGCTGCTTCGAGAATGGTATCCGGCGCCTTCACCGCCGCGGTGATGGACGCCGATCCCGACGCGCCGACGCCCTGGCTGGCGTCGATGTTCGTACCGGGTCCCTCGCTCTCGGAGGCGGTGGCGGCCGGTGGGCCGTTGCCGCAGTCCTCGCTGGGGTACCTGGCCGCAGGGCTGGCGCTGGCGCTCGGAGAGATCCACCGTGCCGGGCTGGTCCACCGCGATCTCAAGCCCGGTAACGTCATTCTCACCGGAGACGGTCCGCGGGTGATCGACTTCGGCATCGCCCGTGCCATCGAGGGCGACTCCGAACTCACCCATACCGGAGCGATCATCGGCTCGCCCGGGTTCATGTCGCCGGAGCAGGCACGCGGACAGGAGATCGGCCCCGCGAGCGACCTTTTCTCCTTCGGGTCCCTGCTGGTGATGGCCGCGACCGGGCAGGGCCCGTTCACCGGATCGTCCACTCCGCACACCCTCTACAACGTCGTGCACACCCGGCCCGATCTGAGCCGGGTGCCGGAGGACCTGCGCCGGATCGTCGAACCCTGTCTGGCGAAGAGTCCCGGCGACCGGCCGGACAGCGCTTGGGTACTGCGTCAGCTCGGCCCCATCGCGCCGGCGGCTGCCCCGTGGCCACCGCCGGTGCCCCAGCTGATCGACACGCAGCAGGCCGAGATGCGGGAACTGCTGAACCCGCCCGCGCCGAGGCGCTCCCGACGCGGGCTCTACACCACCTTGGCCGCGGCCGCGGCGGTGCTGGTGGTCGCCTCCGTCGTCGTGGCGGTGAACCTGCCGCAACGGCCCGGGCCGGCACCCGCGGCCGCGTCGGCGCCGCCATCCGGAGCGGCGGTGACCACGCCGGTCAACCCGGATCCGCTCGGTCCGGACAACCTGCGCCGGGTCGACCTGTGCAAGGTGCTGGCGGGCTGGGAGGCGCCCGTGCTCGGTGCGCTGACAGCGTCTTCGCCGGGGCGAGGACTGGACTGCCTGTACGGTGCCCTGAACCTCGGTATCGGCCCCAGGTTGCTCGAGGGGGTCCCGGCCGGGGAGCTGGAAGGGCTGCCGTTGTACACCAGCACCTTCGGCGACTCGTGCGCGGCCGCCGTACCGGTCGCCGGTCTCCAGAGCGTCGTGCTCCTCACCGAGATCCGCGGTGCACTCTCCTCGGACGAGAAGTGCACCGTGGTGAAGGCCGGACTCGGCGAGGCGGTGCGGCGAATCCGCGCGGGTGGTCACGGACGCGATATGGCCCCCCAGTCGCTGATCGGGCTGGACCCCTGCACGCTGCTCCCGCCCGAAAGGGTCGTCCGGCTGATCGGCCCCGTGCGGGCCACCGTCCTCGAGGATCTGCACCAGTGCGTCTACCACGGCGACGACATATTCCGGCTGACCGTGGAGCAGGGGTATCCGCCACACGGACCGGAGCAGGCCGCCGCCGGTGGCGTCGTGCCGGTAGAGGTCGGCGGTAGGACGGTGTACCGCGACGAGCGTCCATCGCAGGGGTCTCCGGCCTGTGTCCTGACCTGGCAGCACCGGCCGATGAGCGAGCGCCTCGGTGAGAACGTCAAAGTGACGTACGAGCGTGGAAGCCGAAAGACCATGCAACAGGCGTGCGCCAAGGCCGAGGAGGTCGTCAGTGCGCTGCTCACCTGGTTGCCGAAACCCTAGGACCAGTCTGTGAAACCCTTGCGTGCCGGTGAATCCCGGCAGGTCGGTCCCCACCGGATCATCGCCGAACTCGGCGAAGGAGGCATGGGCAGGGTCGTACTCGGACTCGCCCCCGACGGCCGGCTCGTGGCCGTCAAACAGATCCACGCCGAATTCGCCCACGACCCCGGCTTCCGGGAACGTTTCCGCCGTGAAATCGCCGCCTCACGCCTGGTCTCCGGCGCCTACACCGCCGCCGTCATGGACGCCGACCACGAAGCCGAATCCCCTTGGCTCGCCTCGATCTTCGTCACCGGACCCGATCTGCGCACGGCCGTGGACGCGACCGGCCCGCTCCCCGTGGAAGCCGTTCGCCGCCTCGCCTCCGGACTCGCCGCCGCACTCACGGACATTCACCGTGCCGGACTGATCCATCGCGATCTCAAGCCCAGCAACGTCATCCTCTCCAGCGACGGGCTCCGCGTCATCGACTTCGGCATCGCCCGCGCCGCCGAAGAAGCGCAGAACCTCACCCACACGGGTGCCATCATCGGCTCGCCCGCGTTCATGTCGCCCGAACAAGCCGGAGGCGGCCCGATCACCCCGGCCACCGACATGTTCTCCCTCGGCTCCATCCTGGTCATGGCAGCCACCGGACGTGGCCCCTTCAGCGGCGCGTCGGCACCACAGACGCTCTACGACGTGGTCCACACAGAACCCGATCTTTCCACCGTGCCAACAGAAATCCGGCGCATCGCCGAACCGTGCCTCGCCAAGGACCCGGCCCGGCGGCCCACCCCCGGACAGCTACAGGACTTCCTCGGTCCTGTTCCGTCGGACACCGAACCCTGGCCCGAGGCCGTACACGCCCGCATCCGGCATCAAGAAGCGGAAGTGCGCTCGGTGCTCTCGTTGCCGATTCCCGCGTGGCAGCCACCCCCGAGACCTTTGCCGGTCAAGAAGCGCCGGCCGGGATTGCCCATCACCGTGGCGCTGGTGGTGGTCGCGGCCCTGATCGGCACCCTGATCGTCGTCATCCAGGCGATCACCTCACCACCGGATCCTGGCATCGCGGCCATGCCGGTGGCCGAGGCGCTGACCCTGGACCGGCTCCGCCGTGTCGACACGTGCAAGGTGCTCGACGGCCGGTACTCCGAGGACCTCGGCTCGCTGGAGCCGGACTCGAACCCGATGTCACCGGACAGGTGCACCTACAAGGGACCTAAGGGCCTCTATTTCGATCTCCGGCTCGGAGAACCCGTGGTCAACGGCGGCATCGGCACGACGAACCGCACCGCCGAAGGACTACCGCTGTTGCGCGCCTCCTTCAGCGGGGGATGCCACTCGCTGATTCCGATCACCGACGAGCCGGCGCTTTACGTGATGCTCTACAACGACACGAACGTGGGCGACAAATGTGCGGTCGCGGACAGCGCGCTCACCGTCGTGCTCGCCCGCCTGCGCACCCACGAAGTCGATCGTCAGGACGACGCGGCCGGTGTACTCCCCCTCGACCCTTGCGCTCTCCCCGACGCCACCGTGGTCGCCCAAACCATGACCGACGTCCGGGCGGTCACCGCGGGCCTGCGGAACTGCCGGTGGCAGCGGAAAGACGAACGGCTCGACGTGAGACTCCAGCGGAGCCTTTACATCGACGCCGACAACGGTGACCCCGTCGATCTCGGCAACGGAGTCACCGGTTACGTAACCGATGCCTCCGAGTCCTCCTGTCAGCTCTCCTGGCCGCACCGCACCCTCCCGGACGGTGACGCCGAGTACATTTCCGTGTGGCTGCAGGGATACAGCGGCGAACGGGCCTGCGAGCGGGTACGCGCCGTCGCCGCCTCCGTGCTGAACCGGCTTCCGAAGCGCTAGCGGCCTCGCACCCCTCGCCCAAACGTGGCGTGCCGGGCCGGTTGATGCTCCTCTCCTCGAATAGTGAGGCGCGAGAACGGCGGCCACGTCACCTCCGACCAGCAACCCTCGTCGCGGACTTCCGGATCGCTGACCGGGCCACAGCGCGGGGCCATGCAGCGGCGCCGCCTGCCCGTGCCGGGCAAGGACATGCGCGCGCCGGGCCGCTTCGGCGTGGAAGGTGACCTGGCGCCGTGGCCGCTCCACGGCCAAGATGTGCCTGTGCGCCTCCGCGACGGCATGCTCGAGGCGAGCCAGCGCTGTCAGGTGCGGGGTTCGAAGGTGAAGGTCTGGCCGGCCCCGGACGAGTCGCACGGCAGTTGGAACACTGGTGCCCAGTCGGCCATCGACACGTCGAGCACACCCAGACAGAGGTTGCTATGCACCGCCCGAAGTCGGAAGCCCGTCGATGTGCTCTCACTAGGGACCAGCTGGAAGTCCTCGGCGGCTCCGGTGTCGCAGAAGCCGTCGTACACCGCCGCGCCGGCCTCGACTGATGCCTTCGGCACGCCCATGCAGCCGCCGCCGAACCGTGGATGGTGAGTCAGTATCCGATAGACATCGTCGCGGACCAGGCGCAGCGCCATCGTCGGCATGGCGCGGGCACAGTCGCGCTGGTAGACCCGGCCGCTGTCATCGGTCGGGTCCTCGGACAGGCACAGCGTGGAGTGCGCGAGCTTGATCCGGTAGCCACCGGCAGGAGGCAGCGTTTCTGGCGAGACGGCCGCGTGAAGTGCGGTAGACACCCGATCGGGCGGGGAATCCGCGGCGATCAGCATGCTCGCCCCGGCTGCGCATGCCAGGACCGCGAGCCAGGCCGGAACACGGCCCTTCTGCGGTGTCGGCGAGGCATTCCTTCTCGTCGTCGATGTGGCGTATCGGCTCGGCATCGGCGCGGTTGCGGGCGGCGGAAGCAACCCGGCGTCCGCGCGGAGGATCCGTTCGTGCAGCTCACGGACAGGTGGGCTGGGGTCGGCGCCAAGTTCCTCAGCCAGTTGCCGTCGCAGCCTGTCGTAGTGGCGTAGCGCCGCGGCCTGGCGGCCGCTGCGGTACGAGGCGAGCATGAGAAGGCCTGTGAGGCGTTCGTCCAGCGGGTGGTCGGCGGCCAGCGCGGTCAGGTCACCCAGTAGGTCCGTGTGCCGACCATCCTGCAACGCCCAGTCGGCGCGGTCGAGCTGGGCAACGAAGCGTTCCTGGTGCAGTGTTCGCCGCAGTGATTGCGCCCACGGGGTATCCAGCTCTGCCAGCGGTTCCCCACGCCACAGCGCCAGAGCGTCCTCGGCGAGCGCGAGAGCGCGGCGCGGCTCCGATTGTCCGCGTGCCGACCTGAGCAGCTCTCGGAAGCGGTGCAGGTCGACGGTGTCGGCTGCGCTGGACAGGACGTACCCGTTGCCGCGGCGGGTGATCGTCACCCCGGTCGGCGCGAGCGCCCGCCGCAAGTGTGACAGGTAGGTGCGCAGCGCCGAGCGAGCAGCGTGGGGCGGCTGCTCACCCCAGACCCGGTCGATGAGGCGATCGGCAGAGACAGCTTGGTTGGCATCGACCAGCAGGACGCCCAGAACGCCGCGCTGTCGGCTGTGCCCTATGTCGACGCGCTCGCCGTTCACCCATACTTCGACGTCCCCCAGGACACCCAGCGTCACTGTCTCCCGTTCGACACTCACCTCACCTGATTACCGCGTGCGGGCGACGACTTCAGGCGCCTGTTCGGGCGACAAGCGCCGGACCAGGCCATTCCACGAACGCGCAACTGGTTCTTGGCTTGCGGCAGGAGAAGCTCGCGGGCGGGTCGATCGACCCACCCATGAGGAGGAGAAACATGGAATCGAGCAGGATATTCGCCGCACTGGGTACCGTCGCCGCCGTCCTGACCTGGGTGAACCCGCCGGTCGCGGTCGCCGAGCCAGCCGGGAAAGAGGTGCCGGCCGCCGCGGCATGCCGGCAGCACGCGCACTCGGCGAAGGACCCTTTCAACAACGGCTACCCGTCCAAGGGCAGCGTTCCCGTCCGCTCGGCCGGGCCGTACGCCGACTGCCGGATCGACGGCTACATCGATGACAGCACTCGACTGCACTACCACTGCTACACGACCAACGACCACGGCAACACCTGGACGTGGGTCCGAGTAGTCGGCGAGAACATCGCCGGCTGGGTCTGGGACAACAACCTGAAGGGCAACGGCTCGGCCGTGCGCTGCTGACGCCCCAGACTCGACCACCACCAGGCGAAAGGACAGCCCGTGCGGAGCCGACATCCCGGTCGGGCTGTCGTTCGCCCTAAGACCTCCGCCTCCACCAAGGCCACCGAGGCTCAGCACCGCCGATCTCGCCGAGGTCCTGTCCGGCGCCGGCACCGACGCGCGGCACGCGCTTTGTCGCCGCGAAGCCGATCAGCTCTCGTGATCGTCGGTTTCCGGTGTGCTTGGCTCGTCCGGCGGCATGGACGGGCCTGCCGCGCCGGGTGGCGCGTGTTCGGGTTCGACGTCCGGCCCGGTCGGCGCGTATCCGCGTCGGCCGGTCGAGCCGGCAAGCAGGTCCCGTTCCTCGGGAGTGAGCTCGGGCATCAGCGCTCCTGATCGGGTGATTCGAGTATTTCCAGCACTTCCACGCTGTCGGCGCGAAGATAGAGGCCGTCGGTGTGATCGACGCGTTCCACGAAACCACCGTCAGTTCGCATACGCCAGGCGGACTGGAGGTAGAGCTCTCGGGGATTCGGATAGGAACTGGCGAAGGACTGGGTCCCGTACCATCCGCCGACCCAGGTCCCATCGCTCAACCGGACGCGGACGAAGGACGGTTTGCGGTCGCGGAACGCGTGGTCCCAAGCGGTCGGCGTGGTCCGGTAGCGGCTGCGCAGCCGACGACGTCGAAGCCAGGAAGTCAATGCGGCGGCCGCCGCGGGGATCACGAACAACAAGACCAGCGCCGCCGCTCCCGCGAGCCGCGCGTTCTTGGCCAGGCCGTCGCCGTTCGTGCCGTAGAGCCGGATCAGCTGCGGACCCAGCGCGATGACGTAGAGGAGGTCGAGAACGACGGACGCCGTGACCGCGCGGAGGACCCGTTCCCCTATCTCACGTTCGCCGGGAACCGGTCCACGCCACCGCTCCCGGAGGAATTGGTACACGATCCCGGGGAGGACGAAAAGGATGAGCAACGCTATCTGGATGATGGTGGAAGGCGTCTGCCCCATGCGGCATTTCTCCTCGATGTCACGGACCGCTGTGCACCAGACCGGCCCAGAGGTCGGGCCGGTCCGGGAACTCCGAGCGGAGGGTTCGGCAGACTTGGTGCAGCGCGAAAGGAGCTTGGTCCGCCTGAGGCGTATCCGCCAGCTGGTCATAGAAGAGGCGAGCGGCGACCTGAGCCGAACCGTCCTCGAACGGCCAGAGAACGCCCACCACGTGACGATACCCGGCGAGCTGGAACACCGACGCGAGGTGGATCGCCTCGTCGGTGTGGTCCCAGCCCGTTTTCGCCGTGGAACAGGCGGAGAGGTACGCCAGTTCGGCCCTTTCAAGTCGCAGAGCGCCGATGGCGGAGACGCGGAGGAGCCCGTCGTGCAGGGCCAATCCGCTCTGTGAGGGTGTGGCCGGGTCGTTGAACGCATGGCAGGCGAAATGTGCCCACGTGGTCGTTCGAAGGGCGGAAAGCACGGCGTCTGTCGTCGCGGCGCTGTCCACCAGCAAACCCGACGGGAAATCACCTTCGGACAGATGCGAAGCCTCCGCGACGGCACCGGGGAGCTCGCGTTGGCCCGGCGTGTGTTCGAGCGCGACACTGAGCTGCCTTCGTAGGTCAGCCGGCTGCTGACGCCGGCTGCGCAGAAGGGCACGAAGGGTCGGGGTGTACGAGGAGACGACATGATCCAGCACCGAGGGTCCTCCGGGTAGCCCGGCGGCGTGCAGAGGCAAAAGACCGAGGCGCCCCGTCGGCATCCACCACACCCGGCGAGCTCCGCCGTCACCAAGCGCGTCCAGGACCGGTTCGGTCACCGACACCCAGAGCCATTCCAAAATCTCGGTCAGCAGCCGCCGCAGGTCCGGATCGGTTCTTCGCGCTCCCCGTCCGGTCGCCTCCGCGAGCGACTCCGCGTAGTGGTTCACATCAGAAAGCTTCAGCTCGCGTAGCCGGACCGATTCGGTGGCGCCTGCCCGCACGAGAACGGCGTCGCCGCGAAGGTTTCCTGCGTTGACGAGCGCCGCCGTGCCGTCGTTCACCGCGTGCCGAAGATCGGTCAACCGGGCGCGCGCCAGGAAATGTTCGAATCCCTCCACCTGGCGGATCCGCCGGACGACCTCGTCCCATTCCGCGCTCAGCGCGCGCCGCCGCGGACCGATGGAGGCGACGTCCGAGCGACGAGCCGCCGGTGCGAGGTGGCCGAGCTCAGCGCCGAGTTCGCGGAACCGGGACGCGAGCGAGGGCGACGCGTCCTCGATGTCGGTGAGGTCGGTACGAGTGTCCAGTTGAGCCGACAAGAGAACGCTGCGGCCGAGTTCAGCGTATTCGACCGCTCCGACGACATCCCCTTCGCCGAGCTCCGCCGAGACACACTCGGCGACCAGGCCGGAGAAACGGCCCAGGAGGTATTCCTGATCACCCCAGGTCAGCTCACGAAGTGCGACGGCGGGCAAAGCCTGTATCGCCTCGCGCAGCACCTTTCTCGCCGGCTGCCGCATATCGAGTTCACCGAGCAGCAAACCCAAGGAATAGGCGCCATACGCACGGTGCGCCGGTGGTGAATCGGCGGCCTTGAAGAACCGCTCGACGAGCCGCACGACGTCCGACCGATCCGGCGGCTCGAAGCCTGCCCGCATGCCGGCCAGATAGGCGCCGGCCAGGATGCCCAGCCGTCGGGCGCTCTCGGGGCTCTCGATCGGGGTCGCGGCCAAGGCTCGTTCTGCCGACTCGACGGCGGTATGCAGGTCGGCGTGCCCATGATTCCGTTCGAAGCGCTGCTGGCAGGCGATGGCGACGGTCGTCAGCCGATTGCCCAGGTCACGGTCGTCTGAGGCGGTGACGGAGACCGCTTGCCGCGCCCAATCGATACTGGCGTCCAGATCGCTCAGGTTTCCGGTTCGTTCGAAGCGGCTCAGGTAGGCGGTACCGAGATTCGACAACGCGGCGCCCCTGGCCGGCATCTCGGCGGGGAACATGCTCGCTGCGCGCTCACCGTGTTCGATCGAGATCTCGAGGTCCGCAGGATCACCGTGACGGTCGTACCGCCAGAGATAGGCGAGAGAAAGGTTGGACAGGGTACCGCCGAGTTCGGGGTGATCCGACGGCGTCGTCCATTTCGCCTGTTCGCCCCATTCGATGGCTCGTTGAAGGTCGGACGAGGTGCCGTAGACCAGGTAAAGTCGCAGTTGACCGTTGCAGAGGTTGGTCAGAATTTCCGCCAGATCGGCAGGGTTTTTGGCGGGGTGGATCTCCAGGGCCTCCTCGGCGCGCTCGATCGCGGCCCGCACGTCGGCGACCGTGCCGTATCGCTCGAATCGTGCCAGGTAGGTGAGCGCGAGATTCGACAGTGTCATGGCCAGGAGTTGCCGGGACCGTGCACGGGTCGGCTTGAGTTTCCGGGAGGCCGCGACAGCCTGCTCGCTCCATTCCACAGCAGACGCCAGATCGACATCCAGGCTCTCGAATTCGAAACGGCGCAGGTAGGCGCCACTCAGGTTCGTCAGCATGCTTCCACGGCCACCGTAACTGATAGACGTGGAGGCAATGGCCGACTCCTCGTACTGGATCGCGGTATCCAGGGCGGCGGAGTCACCGGTCTGCTCAAAAAGCGTCAAATAGGCGGTGGCGAGGTTATGCCGCGCGACAGTGACATCCTCGTCGTCCGGCGAAAAGGCACTCACCATTTCCTCGCCGTGGGCGATCATCTTCCGCAAGTCTTCCAGCCGGCCGGTGTTCTCGAATTTCTGGTATTCGACTGCGGTTCGGGTATTGACGTAGCCGGCTCGAAACGCTCGACGCATTGTCCCGCCCCCCACTCCGCAGCACTGGAGCCCAGCCCTCCGTCACGAGCCTCTCGCATCTCTCGCACTCAAGGAAAGACCCCGATCGCGTGGCCGCGACGCCGTAGCCCACGCCAAGCCGGTGATCACTCGCTCAGCGCCGCAGCACAGAGTGGCACGAGCATCCTTGTTTTCAACAGCGTGTCGCGTTCAGTCCGTGTCCGGAAGCCAGTCGTCGGTGTCTCGGTGACGGCCGAGGCCGATCGTGTCGAACTCGTCGACGTGATCGCCCTTGACGGCTCCGAGTTGCCGGAGCGCTTGGGAGATCGGGCTGCCAATGGCGGGGATGGGTTCCTTCTCCGCCATTGGCAGAGGTCCGAGGACCACTTCCCCGTCGTTCCACACCTGGGCGATCTGGGTCCCGGTGCCGCCGAAGTACTCGGCCTCGACATACGCCACGGGGCCCTTCACCGAACACGCGACCAAGGCACTGCCGAAGCCACGAGGTACTTTCCAGAATCCGTCGAGTTTCGGCGCGCCGGGGACAGTGACCGCGTCGACGTACGCGTCGGTCACCGGCAGCAGCGCCAGGTGCTGGCCGAGGGGCACGATGTGCGCCTCCTCGACGGTGTCGGCCAAGTCACGTAGGACGTTGTCGCTCGCGATGACCGCTTGCAGGCTATACCCCATGTCCACATTGTCGTCTGGCCGGCGAGGCGTCCGGCAAAGTGGGTTGGCGAGTCCGAGGTAGCGGGCCGTGGACAGTGCGGTGAGTTCCCTGACGTTCGGTGCTGGCGGTGACAACGCGGACACGCGGAAATTGAAGTGCCAGGACAGGCCGAGCATCCCTACCGTCGGCCCCATGCACCATGAATCCGCCCTGCTGAACGTCATTGATGTGGAAGCCACCTGTTGGGAGGGGCAGCCGCCGGCCGGCTCGGTGAACGAGATCATCGAGATTGGTCTCACTGTCGTGGATGTGTCGGCGGGACGCCGTGTGTCCCGGCATCGTGTCTTGATCCGCCCTGTCCGGTCGACGGTGAGCGACTTCTGCACTGAACTGACCGGACTGACGCAAGCTGAGGTTGAGCGGGGCGTCTCCTTCGGCGAGGCATGCCGGATCCTCGTCGAGGAGTACGAGGCTGGGGAGCGGCCCTGGGCGAGTTGGGGCGAGTACGACCGTCGGCAATTCGCGCGGCAGAGTCAAGCTGACGGGGTGGCCTACCCGTTCGGCTATCCGGCTGAGCGCACCCACACCAACGCCAAGGCCGTGTTCGCCGCGGTCTACGGGCTGCGCAAGAAACCCGGCATGGATCGCGCTCTGCAGATCGCCGGACTGCCACTGGAGGGACGCCATCACCGCGGCGAGGACGACGCGTGGAACATCGCCGCACTCGTCCTCGATCTTGTGGGCCGTGGGGCATGGCCGGTCACGGCCACAATCACCTGAGCAGGCTGTGAGCCTGCCCCGCTGTGACGGACAGGCTGATATTGCCCCGGTTTCCGGACATCCCTTGGAAAGCCGCAACTTTCCTGACCGACGTTGTACGGCGCCCTTCGCGTCCGGACGTTCAGGTGGTTGTCCAAGGTAGCCGTATCGCTTCGATCTCAAAGTCGCTCAGCAACGCTTCGACCAGCACCTGCGAGCCGGCGACCTTGGTGGCGCACAAATCATAGTCGGTACACAGGCACCAGGAGCGATCCTCAGCCCACAGGTTGGACGGACTGAAGTCGGTCTCAGGATCGTCGTACAAGATCGCGGCGTCACCGAGCTTCCCCACGCGCACATGGGGATTCTCGAAGTCGCTGGCCCCGAGCGTCAGCGGGCTGTAATAGGCCAGGCAGCGGGTGACCGGACCCGCGGGACTATGTTCGGTGAGGATCTCGAGCAGCCGCGTCCAGGTCTCGCGGTCCAGGCTTCCCTCGGTGGGCGGAACGATACCGAGCGGCCAACTGCCCTTCTTCCTGATTGAGGGAAAGCATCGGTACGAGGGCAGCAATCCGTCGGGAACCACAGGGTCGCCGGTACGCCGGGCAAGCTCCGCCCAGCGTAAGCGCCGCCACCCGGAACCGGGGTGCTCGGCCCGGCCCACCTCCCGTGGTCACGCTGACCGCGTCGAGGTCGACGCCGCCGATGATGTGGGGCTGGACGCTTCCATCCGCGAGGCGCGCCTGGTGGTACTCGTGAGTTGTCTCCATCGGTCCTCGTTCGTGCTCGTACATGGCGTTGAGCACCCACGCCGCGTCAGGCATCGCCGGTGGCATGAACCCGGTCAGGCCGTCGCCGCACACCGCCTGTAACCAGTCTGTGGCACCGGCCGGGGCCAGTGGCCACAGCTTCGTCAACGCGGTCGGAAACTCGGACATGCCTGCATGATTCCAGTCAGCACGCGCGGAGCGTGCCGCGAATACCTCCCGCGACAGCCGCACAGGTCAGCGGGAGACATTCGAGGCGAGCACCTCGTCGAGCAGGATCTGCTCTCACCTCTCCTGACCGCGATCGAGGACAGCAGCGGTGAACCGTGTACTTCTCGGGGTCCCACAACAGTGGCCAGCTGCCGTCGGGTCGCAGGCACCACGATTTCGTGGTGCCTGCACGCCGGGATCGATGAGCAGCAGCCCACTCAGCCGATGTCCAGCACCGCTTTGCCGTGCAGGCGCCGTTCGAGCAGGGCCGTGACCGCCTCGCCGTAGGAGGTCCACGGCGCCCGCATGCTGATCCCGGGGTCGAGGCGGCCCGCGGCGATCTCGGCGGCGAGCCAGGTCAGGTCCGCGGAGAAGTCTTCGGCCGGGTCGGCGAGCAGGAAGTAGGTGCGGATCGACCGGTCGTGCCGTCCGTCGGTCGGTGTCAACGCGGCGGCGGGGAAGACCGCATCCGCTCCGGACGACCGGCCGACGCTCACCACCGTCCCGCCCGCCTCGACGGCGGCGAACGCGTCCACGAGCTGCTGTCCCCCGACGTTCTCCAGCACCGCGGCCACCGGACGCTCCACGTGGGCGGGATCGGCGTGGACCTCGTGCGCTCCCAGCGCCCGCAGGCCGTCCTCCAGCGCGGGATTCCCGCTGATCGCGACGACCTCGGCGCCCGCGCGGGCCGCGAGCTGGATCGCGTAACGGCCGACACCGCCGGAGGCACCGGTGATCATCACCCGGCGGCCGAGCAGCTGCCCCATGCGGCGCAACACCTGCAACGCGGTCAGCCCGGCGACCGGGACGGTGCTCACCGCGCCGAGGTCGGCGCCGTCCGGCACGACACCGAGCCGCTTGGCCGGGACCGCCCGCAGCTCCGCCCATCCCGCGATCTCGCCGAGCGTGACCACCCTGGTCCCGGCCGCGGGACCGGAACCGTCGGCCGCCGGCTCGATCACGACGCCCGCCGCGTCCCAGCCGATCAGGGATCCGTCCGGAGTGGACGGATCGATCGCGCCCTTGACCTCGCCGTAGTTGAGGGAAACCGCCTCCACCCGGACCAGCGCTTCACCGGGCGCGGGTTCCGGATCGGGCACGTCGGCCTGGGACAGATGGGCTTTCGCAGCGTGGTCCACGACTAGTGCGCGCACGGTCCATTCTCCTCCGGTCAAAGTGCCACAGTGTGGCGTTTGCTCCATTGAAGCATATGCTCGCCCAAGGCGGGTCGGCTAGACTCCGGTCCATGACGACCCCCGGGGAGCCCTCGACACTGCGCGAGCGCAAGAAGCTGCGCACTCGCCAAGCCCTGGCGGAGACGGCCATCGTCCTGTTCGGCGAACACGGTTTCGACGCCACCCCGCTCGACGCGCTACTCGAAGCGGTGGAGGTGTCGAGGCGGACCTTCTTCCGCAACTACCGCTCGAAGGAGGACGTCGCCCTCACCGCCGTCAAGCAGCTCTGGAGCGATTTCCTGGTCACACTGGACGAAACCGGGAAGTCCGGGTCCCTTGTGGACGTTTTCCGGGACGCGCTGCTGACCACGTTGGCCCGCATGGACGACGACTGGTACGAGCGCTTCCCCGCGACGCTCAGGTTGATCGACCAGTCGGCCTCGCTGAACGGCCATTCGCTGCGGCACTGCGCGGAGATCCAGACCGAGGTCGCGCACCGGCTCGGCGATCCGCGCGACCTCGAACTGCGCATGCTCATCGAATTCTGCGTGGCCACCTGGCGGTGCGCGCTGGACGAATGGCTGCCCGACTGCACTTCCGGCGAGCTGCCGGGCCACGTGCGGCGCGCGTTCTCCGCCATGAACGACAGCTTGCTGCTGCGCGCCTGAAATCGAGCCGCTGATCAGCCCGCGGTCATCGCGGTCCGTAGAGCACGACGGTGTTGCCCCAGGGGTCGCGGGCCACGGCCCGGACCTCGTGCGGGCCGCGCTCCGGCTGCCGGACCACGGATCCGCCACGTTCCACGATCGCCGCCACCACCGCGCCCACATCGGGGACCTTGAACGACGCCGCGGGCACGCCGCCGGTGACGTCCTCGGCGGGACCGGCGAGGGCCAGCGTGGTGCCACCCGCGTCGAGGGCCGCGTAGCGGTCTCCGTCCACGAATTTCGTCTCCAGGCCAAGGGCCGCGGAGTAGAACCGCACGGCGGCGTCGACGTCCGGCACCGGGTGCAGCACGTTCCCGATCCTGGCCGGAGCGGCCTTCGCGTTTTCGCTCATACGGCGACCGTAGCGGTCCTCCCCCGCTCAGCGCACGAGGCCGGATTCCCAGGCCCACACGGCGATTTCCGTGCGGTTACGCGCGGCGATCTTACGCTGGATCGAGGCGAGGCGGGTCTTCAGCTGTGCGATGTTGAGCCCGGCCAGCGCCACGACCTCGGCGATCTCAGCGGCGACGGGGACGCCGGGGGCGCCGAGCCCCCGGCGTCCCCGGTGTTTCATCGTGGTTCGGCCGCGCACGCCAGATCGTGCTTCGGGCGCTGACCCGTCAGCAGGAACGTGGTCGCCGCCGTGTCGGCGCATTTGTTGCCGACGTAGGGATAGACGCCGTGCCCGCCCGCGTCGACGGTGACCATGCGGGCCCGGTCGCCGAACGCGCGCCGCAGCTTCTCGGCACCCGCCAGCGGGGTCGCCGCGTCACGCTGGTTCTGCAGCATCAGCACCGTGGACGGGCCCCGGTCACCGACGCGCACCGGCGGATCGGCGGGCGCGGACCAGAACGCGCACGGCTGGACGTTGGCCCCGGCGGCGCCGAACATCGGATGCCGGAGCCGGTCGATCGCGACGGTGCGCTGATAGGTGCCCACCGAGCCAGGCCAACGGGAGTCGTTGCAGATCATGTAATAGCGGCCGGAAACCAGGTTCTCCACGCCGGGCACTTCACCGGGGCCCAGCGGAGGGAGCGGCTGGTCCTTGTCGAGCGCCTGCCAGATCTTGGCCACGAGCGGCATTCCCGCGTCACTGAAAAGGAAGCCGTACGTCAGCATCCGGAACGTCGGGCCGTCGATGTCCCGCACGGGCGCCTTGTCCAGCCGCGCGGCGAGGTCGAAGTACTTCGCGGTGATCTGCTCGGGCGTGCTGCCCAGCCCGTAGGTCGCCGAGCCGGCCGCGGCGAACTTGGCGAAGTCCGGGAAACGGTCGTCGAAGCCCTGGGCGTACAGCCGGTCGTTCGCGTAGTCCCAGCCGTCCGGGCCCACGTTGCTGTCGAGCATGATCCGGTCGCTGCGCTGCGGGTACAGCGTCGTGTACACGGCGCCGAGGTGGGTGCCCCACGAGTACCCGGCGAAGGAGATCTTCTTCTCTCCCAGCGCGGCCCGGATGCTGTCCATGTCCCGCGCGGTGTTCGCCGTGCTGACGTGCGGCAGCATCCACGCCGACTTCGAGGTGGCGCAATGCCGGGCGATGGCCTTCGACTGCTCGGCCCGCTTCGCCACGTCGGCGGCGTCGCGCGCATACGGCGGGACGTTGCCCACCGCGCTCTGCTCGGGCGTCAGGTCACAGGTCACCGGCGTGCTGTGCGCCATCCCACGCGGGTCGAACCCGATCAGGTCGTAGCTGTCGAGGACGGCCTGCGGCATCTTCGCCGTCCTCAGGTCGGCGGGGAACTTCAACCCCGCCGACGGACCACCCGGATTCGTGAGCAGCACGCCGCGACGCTGGCCCGGGTTCTTGCTGGCCAGCCGGGAGATCGCGATGTCGATCCGCTTGCCGCCAGGGTCGTCGTAATCGAGTGGGACCTTGATCGTCGAACATTCCAGGCCGGGTGCCGCGGCGTCGGCCGGACACGGCCCCCACTTCACTGTCTCCCGCGACGCCTCCGGTGCCGCCCCGGCCGGTGCCGCCGCCGCGGCGCCCGCCGCCAGGATGGCGATCGCGAGCGCGATGGACCACGTCTTCCTCATCCGAGACCCCTCTTCCGATCTGTTGGCGAATCCCCATCCTGTCCACCAGGCGGTGAACGCACATCGAGCGCGCGAATGGTTCCTTCATCGCCTTTGGTCGACCAAAAGGACTCGGCGTTGGCGGTCTTGAGAGCGTCCTTGTCGTTGGGCGCCCGCTCGCGCCGAGGGGGCCTTCTGCTGGTTCTCCAGATCCGCGAGAGCCTCGCTGCGCCGCTGATCGGCGTCCGCGATGGCCGTGTCGGCCTTGGGCGCAAGTCGGTCAAGAAGCCAGTGAAGATGATCGGCAAGCTCGCCAACTGCCGGTAAGTCCCACGACAGCAGCCACCGCGACACTCAACGAATGGCCCCTGAACGGCGCCCTACCCGAGTTCCGACCTCGAACGCACATGACGGTTCCAAGTCGAGCAGTCCTCTGGTGAGTCGGTCGCCGCTCATCGGCATGAGCGGACGTGGCCGTGGCCTTGGGACAGTCCGCCCGATGATCGGGTCACAGCCCTGGGCAGGTCGCCCTGCTTCATGCGGCCGGCGAGTCGGCCATCTGCGGGGAGGAAATCTCGGACCTGTTGTCGAGTCCGGCGCCGTGCGATCGACGTACGGGTGAGAGCGGCGGACGGTCGACGGATCGAACGCGCCAGTGGACCGCATGTCACACCGCCGGCCCCGCCGACTGACCAGAGGAAGGATATTCAGGATGCCTAGGACACCACTGCGGCAATGAGCGCTGTTGAAGTGCAGATTTCTGTCCACGATGGTTTCAGGCTGACGGAATCCGCAGCCGGCATCGGCGTCTGATTTTGCTGCGATTACAGAGGATTGACAGCGAGACTTTCTGATTGGTAGACAGGTGTCGTTGACTCTCAACCTAGGGGGAACTGGGCGAGATATTTTCCGTTTCGATGCTTGCACGAGAAGCTCACGTCAAGATCGACAGCACGTCGATGCGATCCAGGACCACGACCAGGGGTTCACTACCTCGAACTTGGACGCGAAATCCTCGAAAAGTTTCGAACTACTAGACCATCGGGACCGCTTACACGCCACCCAGCAGCAAGCGGGATCGGGTTTCCTGATTATATTCGTTCCGCTATAGCGATTATCGTTAAGCGGCACACGAGTCGCGCTCGATACCACCGTTTCCGCTGCGGCAGGGTCGTTGTCACGAACATTTAAGTTGGTCGTTTTCGCGCACGCCTGTTGGGCCGTATTCATCTTCAGGCGAACCTTAGCGTTGGATGCTGCCCATTTGCGCGTCCACCTATCCGAATTCCACTGTGAGGGGAGCTTGATGAGAACGCATGGATGGCGGCGCGTGGCGCTTGCCACGACGGCTGTTGTGGCGCTGCTTGCCGGTTCGGCACCAGCGTACGCTTCTACCGCAACTCAGGAGCCAGGGGAACAATCCAGGCTTCTGACATACATGATCACCGATCCGGATCTGGTGAACAACCCGGCCAAGGTGACCGAGGTTCTCAAGCGAGATGGCAACTTGGATGCTCTCGGGTTGAGACCCGATCCCGAGAACGTCGACAGATCAACCCGGCGGACAGCGGCGACCGAGGATCCCGGTTACGGCGTGGACAGTGCCCAATTCGATCGTGGCGCCAAGCCCGAGAATCCCTACCAGTACATCGAGTACCCCGACTGCCGTGCGAACGACGACGCCGCCAGGCCGATCGGCTGGATCAAGAACAGGTTCTCGTACTGCCAGAAGTTCCTGTTCCCGATCTCGTACTACGATGTCACGACCGGCCTGACCAGCACAGCTACCATCCAGAACACGATCATCGGGTACGGCAAGATCGGCCCATACCCCGGCAATCCCACGCGGCGCTTCGCCGACTTCCGCTTCACCGCCCAGGTTCTCGAACCCAACGGGATCTTTCTCGACCCGCGCAGTGAGATGGAGATCGCCGTCAAATGCGCCGGCGAATACCGGGTCGACATCGGCATCGACAACGATCGGGCCTGCTACCCGAACAGTGCCCTGGAGCGTCACGACAAGAGCTTCATCGGATGGGGCCTCGACCCCCAGGCCCACTACGAGCTCTTCTCCGAAGGACAGAGCCCCAGCGTGCAGTACGGCGAACAGCTCGCCCAGGGCGTGTTCCACTTCGAGTACGACTTCGACTTCCCCGGCGTGAACACCGACCCGACCAAGAAGACCTACGAGGGCGGACTGCGTTTCGACAGCGCGTACTACCTGTGGGACAAACAAGGCAGCATCTTCGACCGTGCCGTGCCAGGCATCGCCTATTCGAAGAGCGACCCCAAGGTCGCACGCCACGCAGTGTTCGTCGACGAGGCACGCGCCAACCCCGGAGCCTCCTGGCCCCCCAAAGCGGGCAAGCGACTGCTCGGCGGCAGTCCATTGCATGCCGACTCCCTGCACCGCGTGGCCGTGGCGAAAGGCCACGACATCATCCGCGACCGAAACCGCGCCACGGCACGCGACGTGTGCTACACGCGGCCGAACATGCCCCCAGCGCTCCCCGAGGAAGGCCCGGACGTCGACTGCGACGAGTACTCCTACGCCACCACCTACGAAGGAGCCGCCGGCTGGCGTGACCCGGGAGGCGTTTTCGACCCGGACAAGTACCGGGACGAGTTCGCCGTACGGCTCGTGAACCGGGCACACAATCAGGAGGCCGGCAACCGGCTGAACTCCTTCTACCAAACCCACCGGATTCTCGACGTAGATCGCCTCATCCCACCGTGGAATCAGGAATTGGACCCGAACGACCAAGAACGTTTCTGGGTTCCCATCACCCCCTAGACTGCCACGGTCGCCTGACTGACCAGGCGGGGTGCGTCCCGGTGCGGCCAGACGCACCCCGCCCGCACCGCATTCGGATGCACGACGACGAGAAGGTGGGCATTTGTGACTGCACCCGTCAACCAGCTATGGCAGCAGATAACGACCTTGCTCCAGGAACATGCCCCCGCAACCTCGCGGGCGATCCGCCCAGCGGGTCCCGCGGAGGAGATCCGCGGTCTCGAGCGCGTCGTCGGACTGCCCCTTCCAACGGATCTCCTCGGCTGGTGGTCCCTCACGGACGGCGTCGACGACCGCCACGACCAACAAGCCGGGACTCTGGTGCCGAACCGGTTCGTCCCCCTCTCCCCGACCCGCGCCCGCGAGGAATACCAACGACTCTCCGAGTCGACCGCCACAGACCCGACATGCTGCGGCTCAGACCAAACACACCAGAACCAAGCAGGCGACGACGGCGGTCCCTTCTGCTCAGCACTGGTCCCCATCAGCACCGACGGCACCGGAGCCGCCCTCTGCGTTGACCTGCGCAACGGCGACGACCACGGCATGATCATGATCATGGCACCCGGTGACGGCTTCAGCGCGACCCACTGGGGCAGCGTGACCGACATGCTCACCGAGATCGCCGAACGACTCGACTCCTACGCCCACGGAACCGAACTCCCCTACGGCGAGAAACACCCGACGGTCACCACCGAGGGCATGCTCCACTGGCCCTAGAGACGTCCAGCCAGCGTCCCCAGGATCCCCAGGATCCCCAGGATCCCCAGCGGGCCGCGATCGGGTTCACAGATATGCCACGCGGCCGGGAGCAGCCCGATCACTGGCGGAACCGTTCCAGTCGTCGTGGCCGGGTCCAGGAGGCTGGTAGGCCCCTGCGACGGTAGGCCACCCGCCGGAGGGCATCCCGCTTGTGTCACGGTGGCGGCTTCGCTCAGTCGATCCGGCTGGCACTGGATTCCACGGCGAGGTCAAACGGACGCTTGGCCCAAGGTTTCCTCACCGCACGCACCGGTACTTGTGTCCTCTGCTCGTCGAGGACTGAATTACGAGTGCCAGCTGCTACCGCTGGCGAGCTACTCGGCGCGCGTGCTCCAGCAGGTCCTCACCGCCCGGTCCGGCCGCGTATCGTGCCGCGGACAGCGCACCGATCGCGGCGGCTAGCGGATCCGGATTGGTCGCGTTGTGCAGCGCCTGCCATAGCCAGGAGTGCTCCCGATACGCCTGCAGCTGCGATCGCCTGGCCGCGAGTTCCGCCTCCAGGCTCAGCCGGCGCTCCGTGAGCACCTCCGCGATCACCGGGTCTCCGGTGACGCCGGCGTGCTCGACCACGGCCGACGCCGCCCGCCAAGCCAGCTCCCGCAACTTTTCCTCGGGTACGAAGGCCAGCCGATCGGTGTCCGCCCCAAGAGGACCATGACCGGGGAACGCGCGCGAACCGTCGGCGTCACGTGCCTCGGGATACAGCTCGGGCAGATGTGGCAGGATGCGATAGGCGACGTCCTCCTCGACCATCCGCTCGAGATCTTCCTTCCGCAGCCGGTATCCGGTGTACCGCTCGATGGCGAGCAGACCCTTTTCCAGTCTGTCGCGATAGCCGCCGAAGTCCAGGCCGGCCAACGCCCGGTTCACCTCAGGGTCGGCGATCTCCTCCGGGTATCCGAGTTCGGACGACGCGAGCACGTCCCCGTTCTCGGCGAAGGACAGCCGGGTCACGGCGTTGATATTCCAGAACAGGCTGCCCGTGCGACCTTCCCGTGACAACGGCTCCAGCACCGGCCGGTACGAACCTTGGAAACCGTTGAACTCGACGGCAAGCACCCCGCCTTCGACCGGAAGCACGGCCACCCAGGGATCAAGGTCGAACGCCGCCGCCAACTCCTGCGCGGACTCCGGTTCGGCCGGGTCCGCACCGAAGGCGCGGAGCACCCCAGCGGGTGAGCCGCCCCCGACCACCGTGACTGTCGCCGCCTCACCGAGCATGCTCTGGCGGATCCACCGATAGGCGGCCTCCGGGGGAGTCTCGATGTCGGGCACGGGTTCACCGCGGACGACGTAACCGCGCCGGTCATCGCGTTTGTACACGATGTCCTCACCCGGCGGCGCCTGCCACAGCATGAGTTCGTAGCGCTCGCGCTCCTCGCCGTCTCGGCCGATCGCGTGCACCCGCACACGGAAATCGCCCGGCCACGGCGGTGTTCTCACGTGCCGCCGCGAGTCACTTCCGCTCAAGGTGGCGTCGCCCCGTTCCGCCCGCCAGGAGAACTCGACGACCTCGTCCCACCAGTCGAGTTCCACTTCGTCCGGCGCTCTTTCGAGGATCCGCGTCGACACCGGCACCTGGCCCTCCCCCAGCCCGGTCCGGACGGCGATCCCGCCGGGGACGGCGACGGCCAGGCCATTCCCGCTGAAGTCGGGCTCGCCGAGGACACTGTGCTCGGCCAGGGTGAACCGATGCCCCCGCACCGAGGCCGAACCCGACGCCGACACCGGCAGAACGTACTCGGCGCGGCGTTTCTCCAGCAGCGCGGCCGCGTACGCCGACGGCATCGGACTTTCGCTCAACAAAGCCGAAACAGCGCCCAGCGCCGCACCAACGACGGCTGCGGGCGTCCCCGCGAGGAGCGGAGCTCCTGCCCTCCGCAGCACCGGCGCGGCGGCCGCGACTGCCAGCGCGAGATGGGCCGCTCCGTGCGCCCCCGCCAATTCCTCTTCACCGGTGAGCTCCGGCGGGGGCTCAAGCAGCGGGACCAATGCCTCGTGCCCGGCCAGTTCCTCGACCAGCGCCACGATCAGTGCCGAAAGCCCAGGCCGCAGCTGATCGAGCAGGCGCACCGCGGTGACGGTCTCGGCGCAAGGCCCGCCGATCATCCCGAACCCGAAGGCATGCGGCGTCTCGTCCGGCCCCGGCACCGCTGCCTCGACCTCGTACGGAATGGGGACGGTCAACGCGTCCACCGTCAATTCCAGCGCGCCGAGCAACCGCTCGGAGACAGGTTCACCGAGCGAACGCAGCCTGCTCAACGCCGCGGATTCGCCATGTCCCATAACCAGCGGTCCCACCACGAGACCGAAGACGTCCGGCTTCGCATCCGGCGCGCCCAGCCTGCCGAGCGCCGCCGCAGGACCGCGCGGGATCCGACCGCGCAGCATCGGGACCAGATCCGCGACCACCGGCACGAGTGCGTCCGCCAGTCCCGGCGGAACTTCCCTGTATTCCTCCATCTCAACCCCCGACGCTCGACTACGCGCGCACAGTAACGAATGCCACCGACAGACTCTTCCCACATCCACCCACGGCCCGATCCGCCACAACACGCGCAAGCTCTCGGCCATCCGGGATGCCCTGCAGCGCTCGTCACGCTATTGGTCGGTGTGGAGTTCGATGATCGATGTAGTTGACGTGATCGGCTTCCAGCCGGGAGATCTGGTCTATCAGCCCATCCGGACGGAGACGATGATGGGCCGCTTCAGGCAGCAGAGCGGGGTCGAGGGGGTGCAAGGCCTGGGGGTTGTGGAACACGTCCATGCCTTCCATCCACGTCTCGAGCTGGTCCGGTCTGACGACGTGCGCGAAGCGCAGGGCCTCGGAGGAGTTCGGGCCTGGATTCCAGCAGCGGCCGGTGCGGATGAGAATGGTAGCGTCATCGCCGAACCCGGCGTTGACACCCATGCGGTTGAATTTGGAGATTGTGCCGCTGGAATTGAATAGCACGGCGCTGACGTTCTCGGCTCCGGGCTGGGAAAAGAAGTTCGATGGCACGCTCTTCTCGCCCCAACGGTGCTCGCTAATCTGGACTGACCGCGTCGCCAGTCCCCCGTCGTCGCCAGGTGCGGACTCGACGAACCGACCATAGAGGTAGATGGGCAGCGCGCCGTGGCTATACGTCATCGACAGCGGTTGGTGAAGTCTTGGATCGCGAAGACTAGCGGCTTGTTTGCAGCAACTTCGCGTGTCCAGTATCGCTTTTCCAACTTTCTCATCAGCGGTCCGGAGTACTTCGTAGGCAGATAGTGCCGGACATACCTTGTCCAGTCCTCGTCCGCGTCGGGCAAGGAGGCCACCTCCACTAGCTCCACCGTCTGTTTCGTAGGATTGACGGTCGTTGCTTCTACGAGTTCTGCCCAAGATGCGGACGCTGCGACTGCCAGCGGCGTCAGTCACTGACTGAAACCTGTAAAGAATGTTTCGCGCAATCCCCTAAGACCGATCTCCAGAATGGCGTTTGCAACAACTGTCGCTAATGACTATCCGGCAAAGTGCAAGCAGGAAGCACAGATCGAACCGAAGTCAGTTTCATTCAGACGCCGTAGCGTGGGAATCGACCCAGAGGCCTGGGGGTCCAGCGAAGCGGGCGGGCGCACATCAGGGCCTGCCCCCGGCCAATAAGATCGGCCGGCCGGCACGCCATACGGGCGCCCGCAGCCCCAGGCCGACCCCCGTTCTGTCGGCTGAGGTCCACGAGGTACTACTCATCGATCGCGTGCTCCTTCAACGACACCACGCAGTGAGTAATCGGCTTCCCATCGCGCACGGACGGTACGCATCAACAAACGTGAACGTTCTGCCCCCAGGCCGAAGAGCCGCATAAGGCCCTCCGCCGAGATCGGGCGTTGATGCTCCTCGCGATGACGGCGGTCCACCTCGATGGCTCGCTCAACGAGGTCGTCATCGAGTTGACCAGCTCAGGCCGCGTATCCGCAGGGACTTCAGGAGCCGCTCGTGCGCATGGAGCCGGCGACGCCGACAGAGCGGCCGTTTCCTCTTCGGGCGAAGTCGTGGAGGCGAGCTCCCGGAGTAGTACTGGGCCGACGTCGGCCCAGCCGATCAGGAGTTGCGGGCCGACCGCATCAAACAGCGCCCGGCCGATCTCCCCCGCGACGAGCGGCTCGGCCACGTTCATGGCCAACGTGATGACGCTCGAGACCAGCAGTAGCCGTTGCGCAGGTCGGATCACCTCGGCAGGTGCGCCACACAGCGACAGCTGACAGATCGCGATCAGCAACGCCAGGACCGACAGGTCGACGGCAGGAGCGACCAACGGAGCGACCCAACCGGAGACCGAACGCCAGGACGTTGCCGAACCCGAACAAGAACGTCAACCCGACGATGACACCGACGATGACCGTGACCAGTTGCAGAACAGCGTCACGCTCAACTGGGAATCCAACAGCTTTGGCAGACACGAAGTAACTCCTCGTAGCCAGCAAGTCGTGATCAACTGGCGATATTCAGGCGACCGGAACGCGCCGCAACGCGTTTGAAGCCGCTCCAACGAGGAGGAACGAGAGACCGGAGACCTGCGAAAACAGAGGAAACGCCTGGTCAGGAGCTAGTTCGATCTTCCCTGACACGGAAGAGGTCACTGGTTCAATCCCAGTATCGCGCACCATCTGTTTTCGCAGGTCAGAAGCCCTGCTCCTCCTCGGAGGGGCGGGGCTTCAGTCGTAAAAAGGCGATGGCCTTCGAAGCCGCATGTCCCTGCACGCCATCCGCGTACCAGGCGCCGCGTCGGTTGCACCCGGCGCAGGAGCGAGCCGGCTGACGGGGCATTCACTTTCGACGCCGCCCTCGGCGATCAGCTTCTCAAGTCGCTGCCACCGTTCATCCAAGTCCTTCGAGCCTGGGCCGCCGACACCACGACCGCCCGTGAACCGTCGAGAAACTGGCGAGCCTGTCCCGCTCGGCATGTCAGCCACTTCGGGGGCTTGAAGGTTCCGTGGTCGATGGCGTGCAGGAAAGGGCCTTCGGTACTCCACACGGGATCAGCCCTGGTCGAGCATTCCGGGGCCGAACACCTCGTAGTGAACACGTTCGGCGGCCAGGCCGCGCCGGATCAGCCCGGCGCGGATCCCGTGCATGAACGGCAAGGGGCCGCACAGGTAGGCGGTGGTGCCTGAAGGAAGCGGTAGCGCGTCGACGTCCATGAGGCCGGACTGCGAGCGGTCGTCGTGGTCGTGCTCGTACCAATACAACTCCTCGACCTCGCCCAGACCCGTCGCGGTCTGGGCGCATTCGGGCCGGAGCGCGTGCTGGGCGGGCGAGCGGTCGGCGTGGGCGAGGATGATCCGCCGGGTCGGCTGGGTACGGGCGAGGTGATCCAGCATGGCGGCCATCGGGGTGATCCCGATCCCGGCGCTGACCAGGAGCACCGGTCCGTCGCCGGTGTCGAGGGTCGTCTCGCCCGCGGGCGGCCCGACCAGCAGGGTCTCGTCTTCGGCCACACGGTCGTGCAGGTGATTGGACACCGCGCCGTCCGGGGCGCCGTCGTGGCCGCGAACCCGGCGGACGGTGATCCGCAATGAACCCCTTCCAGGGCCCTGCGACAGTGAGTACTGGCGCGGCTGGCGACGGCCGTCGGGCAGGTCGATCGCGACCGAAACGTATTGGCCGGGAAGGAAGTCCGGTACGGCGGCGCCGTCATCCGGCACCAGGGTGAACGACACCGCGTCGACGGCCTCGTCGACGCGTTTGGCCACGCGCCAGCGTCGCCAAAGGTCGGCAGGATCGAGATCGCCGCGTTCATAGAGACGGGCCTCGGCCGCGATCAGCCAGCAGGCGAGCAGCCAGTAGACCTCGTGCCACGCCGCGGAGACTTCGGGGGTGACCGCGGCACCGAGGACCGTGCCGACGGCGGTGAGCAAATAGTGGCCGACAAGGGGGTACTGCTCGGCCCGGATGCCCAGCGACACGTGCTTGTGCGCGATCCGTTCGGCGACGCGTTCGAACGGCGCGGCGCCGTCGCCGTCGAGCAGGTGCTCGGCGAAGCCGGCGACGGCCGACGCCAGTGCGAGCTTCTGACGACCGTCGGCCTGGTTGCCCTGGTTGAACAGGTCGAGCAGTTCCGGATGCGCGGCGAACATCGACGAGTAGAACTCACCGGTGATTTCCACGGCGTGCGCGCGCACGACGGGCAAGGTGGCGCGAACCTCCGCGGCGGATGCTGGGGACAGCAAGGAATTCTCCTTATTCGGGGAATCGGACCAGGCCTCGCAAGGCGCCGATGCGGCCACGACCGGTCTCTCTTTTCCCGATCCTGCCGGGAACATGGTGCGGCACCTAGGGATCTTCGACGTACTCGGCCGGGGACCTTGGTCCCTACGGAACTCGGCCGATGGCACTGGGGCCGGAACGTGGGGAACGGCAGGCTGAGTGACGTGATCAGCACCGCCCGATGGGGGCGGGGACTACTCCCGATTCGAGGACACGATGACCGCACCAGACGTGCGACCGGTTGTGGTGGGTGTGGACGGCTCTTCTTCGGCCCTCCACGCGGCGCGCTGGGCCGCGACCGAAGCGGCGAGGCGGAAGGTGCCGTTGTCGATCACGCATGCCTGCATGCTCATCCCGGTACAGGTGCCACCCGGGGTGGAGCTGCCGAGGCCGTACGCCGACGCGCTGACCGAACAAGGGCGGGAAATACTCGCGGCGGCCTTGGAGGCGGCCAGGGAAGCCGCCCCCGGGGTCGACGTGACCACCGAGCTGCGCGGCGGAGCCGCGGCCGAGTACCTCATCGGGCGCTCGGCCTCGGCGGAGTTGATCGTGCTTGGCTCTCGCGGCCTTGGCGGGTTCACCGGGCTGCTGGTCGGCTCGATCGCGGTCGCGGTGGCGACGCACGGGCATTGCCCGGTCGTCGTCGTCCGGGGAACGGACCGGCCACAGGACGCGCCGGTCGTCGTCGGTGTGGACGGTTCGCCGACGAGTGATGCGGCTTTGGCTTTCGCCTTCGACGCCGCCGCGGCGCGCGGTACGCGGCTGGTCGCCGTGCGCGCGTGGTCGGACTTCGCCGTGGACACCGCCTGGAAGTTCGTCGCC
The DNA here is from genome assembly GCF_000400635.2 of Amycolatopsis keratiniphila. Classification (NCBI taxonomy): domain Bacteria; kingdom Bacillati; phylum Actinomycetota; class Actinomycetes; order Pseudonocardiales; family Pseudonocardiaceae; genus Amycolatopsis; species Amycolatopsis keratiniphila. The sequence continues at coordinate 5,069,105 of NC_021252.1, forward strand.
GCTCTGGACTGGGAGAGCATCCATTCAGTGGAGACGCGGCTGGTGGACCAGCAACTCGACGCCTACCGAAGCAGGTATCCCGACGTTCCCGTACAGGGTGTCGTCGTTCGCGACCGGCCCGCGCACACGCTCCTCGAACTCTCGCAGGACGCCCAGCTCGTCGTTGTCGGTTCCCGAGGCCGCGGCGGCTTCCGCGGACTGCTTCTGGGCTCCACCAGCCAGGCGTTGATCCACCACTCCGCCTCTCCGGTGGCCGTCGTCCCGCCCACCCGGCAGTGAAAACCGCACCGGCGAACGGATGCGCGACCCGGCAGATGCCGGAAGTCTCCAATCCCTGGTCCGTGGAGACCGCGGAACTGGCGTCCCGCCTCGACGTCGATCCGGGACGTGGCCTGGATTCCTCGGATGCGAGCGACCGGCTCGAGATGACCGGGCCCAATCGGCTCGCCGAGGCAGCGTCGAGGCCGTGGTGGCGGGTGCTCGTGGCACAGGTGGCCAGCCCGCTGAACCTCGTGCTCGTGGTGGCGGCCGCGTTGGCGGGCGTGGTGGAGCGGTCGTATCGGGAAGCGCTCGTCATCGGGCTGGTCCTCGGCTTGAACGGCGTCCTGGGTTTCGTGCAGGAACGACGGGCGGATCGAGCGGTCGCCGCGCTGAAGAGCCTGCTCAGCCCGTCTGCCCGGGTCCGCCGCGACGGCAGGGTGACCGAGGTGCCCGCGGCCGAACTCGTGCCGGGGGACGTCGTCCTGGTGGAAGCCGGTGACCGCGTGCCCGCGGACGGCCGGGTGCTGTCGACGGTGAACCTGGAAGCCGACGAATCCGGGTTGACCGGCGAATCCACCCCGGTGCCCAAATCCGTGGAGCCACGGCAAAGCGAAGTGGCGCTACCCGATCGGACGTCCATGGTCCATATGACGAGCATCGTCACCAGGGGCCGTGGCGAGCTGCTGGTCACGGGCACCGGTATGCGCACGGAGATCGGCAAGGTCGCCGGGCTGCTGGAACGCACCGATTCGACACGGACACCGTTGCAGCGGCAGCTGGACAAGCTCGGCGTCCGCTTGGCTTATCTCGCCGGTGTCGCGGTCCTGCTCGTGGCGATACTGCAATTCGCGGCGGGCGGCGGTATCGGCGAGGTGATCACACTGGCCGTCGCGCTCGGCGTGGCCGCCATCCCGGAGGGGCTGCCCGCGGTCGTCACGGTGACACTGGCGCTGGGAATGCGGCGCATGGCCCGTCAGCGCGCGATCGTCAAACGGCTCCCCGCGGTGGAGACCCTCGGCGCGACGACGGTCATCTGTACCGACAAGACCGGCACTCTCACGTTGAACCAGATGACCGCGCGTTCGCTGTGGTACGCCGGTCGCCGCTACCTGGTATCGGGTGAAGGCTACGGCTTCGAAGGCGCGATCGCCGCCGAAGACGGTGGTGAACTCCCCGACCTCGGTGAGCTGCTGACCACCGCGGTGCTGTGCAACGACGCCGTCGTCCAAGACGCCGCTCTGGTCGGCGATCCGACCGAGGGCGCGCTGGTGACCCTGGCGGGCAAAGCGGGATTGGACGTCATGGCGCTGCGCGGCGCCACTCCCCGCGTCTCCGAGATCCCCTTCGACTCCGCCCTGAAGTACATGGCGACGTTTCACCAGCACGGGCGAGCGCTCCGTGCGCACGTGAAGGGAGCGGCGGACGTCCTGCTCCACCTGGCCACCCATGTGCGCCGGGAACACGGTGACGTCCCGCTCGACGACGACGAACGCCGGAGGGTACTGGCGGAACTCGATCACCTCGCCGGCCGAGGTCAGCGCGTACTGGCCGTCGCCCACGGCGACACGGAGGTGCCCGCGCTGCCGCGGCGGCTGGTCCTGATCGGGCTGATCGGACTGCTCGACCCACCACGACCGGAAGCCCGCGCCGCGGTCGCCGAATGCCACACCGCCGGCATCGACGTCAAGATGATCACCGGTGATCACCTGGCCACCGCGACCTCCATCGCCCGCGCGGTCGGCATCGAGGGCGACGGCATGTCGGGGCCGGACATCGACCGGCTCGACGACCGTGCCCTCGAACAGGCCGCGACCACCACCGGCGTGTTCGCGCGAGTGGCACCGGAGCACAAGATCCGCATCGTCGACATGCTCAAGCGGCGAGGCGACGTCGTCGCCATGACCGGTGACGGCGTGAACGACGCACCGGCGCTCAAAGCCGCCCACATCGGTGTGGCCATGGGGATCACCGGCTCGGACGTGTCCAAGGAAGCCGCCGCGATGATCCTCACCGATGACAATTTCGCGACCATCGTCCGGGCGGTCCGCGCCGGCCGCACGATCTACGACAACATCGTCAAGTTCGTCCGCTTCCAGGTGGGCACCAACGTCGCCGCGATCCTCACCATGGTGGCGGGTTCCCTGCTGTTCAGTACCGGAACCAGCGTTCTGACACCGCTGATGTTGTTGTGGGTCAACGTGATCGCCGACGGTCCCCCGGCACTGGCGCTCGGCCTGGAACCACCACGGCGATCCGTCATGGACGAGCCACCACGACGCCCGGGAGCGCAGATCCTCAGCGCTGGACGCCTGACGCGGATCGTGTCGTCCGGACTCGTGATGGTGGCCGGCACCCTCTTTGCGTTCTCCCACGGCCTGGACCGCGGCATCGAAGTGGCGCACACCCTGGCCTTCGTCACCTTCGTGGTGTTCCAGCTGTTCAACATTCTCAACGTCCGCGACGAACGCGCCTCGGCGTTCGGCAGGCTCCTTTTCCGTAACGGGCGGCTCTGGGCCGCACTGGGTGCGGTGCTCGCCCTCCAGATCTGCGCCGTGTACCTGCCCGCCGCGCAATCCCTGTTCGGCACGACCGCCTTGACCGCCCTCGACTGGCTCGTCGCCACCGCGATCGCGTCTTCCGTCCTGTGCGCCGAAGAACTACGCAAGGCGGTGGCACGCCGGCGGTCATAGATCCTGACCGGGCCGCGATCACTCACTCTCTCCGCGGTACTTGGTCATATTCTCGCTGCCAGACGTTGCGGCCGAAGATCAGTCCGGTGGCGCCGGCGTCCATCGACTCCCGCGCCTTCTCAAACATGGCTTCGTCGCCCAGCCTCGCTCCGCCGGAGACCAGCACCAGGGTCCGATTGAAGAAATCCTTCAGCCGACCAGGTCCGGATATCGACTCGCTCGACGCTAGGCACCCCGTCGCGACGGCGATGCGGTCGTATGTCGCGCCCCGCAGGGGCTTTGGGCTCTGTGTCGAGCGGCCGCATCGCGACACGCTCGAACCGATAGCCCTTCCGCGAACAAGGAGAGAACATGAAGGCGCTGGTTTTCGACGGGCCGGGGCGACGGGCTTGGACCGACCGGCCTCAGCCGGAGCTCACCGCGGCGACCGACGCGATCGTCCGGGTCGACGCGGTCACCATCTGCGGCACCGATCTGCACATCCTCAAAGGCGACGTCCCGGCGGTGGAGCACGGCCGGATCCTCGGGCACGAGGCGGTCGGCACGATCATGGAGGTCGGCCAGGCGGTGACGACCCTGAAGCCGGGCGATCGGGTACTCGTCTCCTGTATCACCGCGTGCGGACGATGCGAATACTGCCGGAAAGCCGTCTACGGGCAGTGTCTCGGCGGTGGCGGCTGGGTCCTGGGCCACCGGATCGACGGCGTGCAGGCGGAGTTCGTGCGCGTTCCGTTCGCCGAGACGTCCACCTATCCACTGCCGAAAGGCGTCGCGGACGAGGCCGCCTTGATGCTGGCCGACATCATGCCGACCTCCTATGAAGTCGGTGCCCGCAACGGGAAGGTCCAGCCCGGCGACTGTGTCGCGATCGTCGGGGCGGGACCGATCGGGCTCGCCGCGATCACCACGGCGCAGCTGTTCGGGCCGAGTTCCATCGTGGTGATCGACAAGGAACCCAGCAGGCTCGCCGCCGCCAAGACCTTCGGCGCGGACGTACTCCTCCAGCCCGGCGAGAACCCGGCCGCGGCCATCGCCGAGCTGACCGGCGGCCTCGGCGCGGACGTCGCGATCGAAGCGGTCGGCGTGCCGGAGACCTTCGAACTGTGCACGAAGCTGGTCCGTCCCGGCGGGCACGTCGCGAACGTCGGTGTCCACGGCGCGCCCGCGACGTTGCATCTGGAGGACCTCTGGATCCGCGACATCACCATCACCACGGGCCTGGTCGACACCTCGAGCACCTCGATGCTGCTGCGGATGCTCGCCGCCGGCAGGCTCGACACGACCCGGTTCATCACGCACCGGTTCGGGCTCGACGAGATGGACGAGGCCTATGACGTCTTCGCCCGGCCTCAGGAGAGCGACGCCCTCAAGGTCGCCCTCTTCCGCAACTGACACACGCCGGCCCGCTCTCGTCCACAAAGGACGAAAGCGGGCCGTGTCGGCTCAGGAGTGACGCTGGAACGCCTCGATGACGCCGGTGTTCACCGGTTCCTCGATCGGCAGGTGGCTGTCGTCCAGTTCGGCGGTGAGATGTTCGCGGACGTCCACCACACCGTCGAGCCGCCGGATGAGCGCCACGATCACCGGGATCATGCCGGTGCGTTCCACCTGGCCGCTCACTGTCACGACGCCGTTGTGCACGGCGACCGACAGGGTGTCGGGATCGATCGCCATCGCGCGTTTGATGACCTCGTCACGGACCTCTTCGCGCAATCCCGAGTCCGACCGGAGAAAGCCGCGCAGCAGGTCGGATCTCCCGACGATGCCCACCAGTTTCGCGTCGTCGAGAACCGGCAGCCGGTGCACCCCGTGGTCCTCCATCAGCCGGATCGCTTCGTCGACACCTGCGTCCTGTGGCACCGTGATCGCGGGCTTGGTCATCAGCTCGTCGGCGCGGCTTCCCCGCACCTTGCGCCGTAACCGGGGCGGAACCGCAGCAGGCGGTGCCGGATCTCGCGTTCCAGCAGATCACGCTGGGACACGACGCCGACCACCGTGCCGTCGGCGTCCACGACGGGCACACCGCTCACTCCCCAGCACGAAAGAAGGACGGTGATCGCCTTGAACGGGGTATCGGGCGCCTCGGTGCGGCCGAAACTCTTCCGCAGGCCGCGGATCTCGATCGCGTTCACCGGGCACCGTCCAGCAGGATCCGGCGTTCCGCGGCCGCGATGGCGCGCCGGGACGCGTCGACCGCGTCGGGGTTGACGGAGATCGACGTGATGCCGAACCGCACGAGATGTTCCGCGAAGCCCGGCTTCACCGAGGGGGCTTGCCCGCACAGCGACGAGGTGATCCCGGCGGTCCGCGCCGCGCCGACGATGCGCCCGATGGTGTCGAGCACGGCGGGGTCGGCTTCGTCGAACAACTCCGCGCAGACCGCCGAGTCCCTGTCCACGCCGAGGACCAGCTGGGTGAGGTCGTTGCTGCCGATGGACACGCCGTCGATGCCCATCCCGGCGTACTCGGGAAGCCAGTGCACCACGGACGGGACCTCCGCCATGATCCAGCGATGCAGGCCGCGCTGCCGTCCGAGCGGGCTCGCGTCGATCAGGTCGAGACAGGCCTCCAGCTCCCATTTCGTGCGGACGAACGGGATCATGACGTGCAGGTTCGGCGTCTGTTCGCGGACACGGGCGAGCGTGCGCAGTTCGAGGTCGAACAGGTCCGGTTCCCGGACGTAGCGGAAGCAGCCGCGATAGCCGATCATCGGATTGCTCTCGACGGCTTCGTAGGCCTCTCCCCCGGCGAGACCGCGGAACTCGTTGCTGCGCAGGTCGGTCGTCCGGTAAACGACCGGACGAGTGCCGAAGGGGCGGGTGATCCGCAGCAGCGACTCGGCCATCGAGTCCACAAAGGACTCTTCTTCGCCCTTGGCGATGAGGTCACGGGGATGACGGCCGCCGAGCGCTTCGGTCAGCAGGAACTCCGCCCGGAGCAGACCGACCCCGTCGACCTGTCGCGCGGCGACCTCTTCCGCGTGTTCGGGCATGGCGAGGTTGACGTAGAGCCTGGTTCCGATCGTCTCGGCCGCGGCGGGCGGGACGATCGGTTCGGCGTGTGCCGAGGGCCTGGTGTACCCGGACCGCACTTCGCCGGTGGTTCCGTCGACGGTGACGGGCCCGCGCCCCGCGAGTACCCGGGTCGCGTCGCCGGTGCCGACGACGCAGGGAACCCGTAGCTCCCGCGCCACGACGGCGGCGTGGCAGGTCATCCCGCCGCCGTCGGTCACCAGCGCCGAGGCCCGCCGGATGGCGGGCACCCAGTCGGGATTGGTCATCGGCGCGACCAGCACCTCGCCGTCCCGGAGCTGCCCGCCTTCGGCCGGATCGCGCAGCACCCTGACCGTCCCGCCGCCGACGCCGGGCGACGCGGCCAGCCCCGTGACGAGGACGTCCGGAGCCTGCTCGCGATCCGGCGGAAGGGTGGTGACCGGGCGGGACTGGACGACCCAGATCTCCTTGCCCGCCAAGGCGAACTCGATGTCCTGAGGCGTACCGTAGTGGTCTTCGATCCTGGTCGCGAGCCGCGCCAGTTCGAGCACCGCCGCGTCGTCGAGGACGCGGCGGCCCACCGCCTGCGAGGGAAGCGCGACCTTGACGTCTCCGCCACCGACCTCGGCGATGATCTTGTGGGATTTACTGCCGACCCTGGCCGAGACCAGTCGCAGGCCTTCTTTGGCGACCAGGTAGGTATCCGGTTCGACCGCCCCGGAGACGATCGCTTCGCCCTGGCCGAAGACCGCCTCGACGACCAGGCGGTCACGATCCCCGGAACGGGGGTCCGCGGTGAAGATGACTCCGGAGCGATCGGCGGCGATCATCTTCTGCACGACCACAGCGATGGCGGGCTCCCCGGTGAAACCACGCCCGGCGCGGTACCCGATCACCCGTGGCGAGAACAACGACGCCCAGCAGTCGACGATCCGCTCCCGGACGGCGTTGTCCCCCCACACGTTGGTGAAACTGGCGTTCATCCCGGCGAACGAGGCTTCCGCGCCGTCCTCCCCCGTCGCCGAGGACCGGACCGCGATCGGCGTCGACTGCCCGATCCCGTGGTAGGCCTCGATCACGTCCGTCAGAACGCCGGCCGTCATCCCCGCCCGGTGGACCAAGGCACGAAGCTCGTCGCACAACCCCGACAGCTGCTCCGGCGCATCCGCCGACGCGAGCGCCTTCTCGTGCAACGCCGCGATCTCAGCGCGCACTCCTGCTTCGTCGAGCGAGGCCAGGTATGCCTCGCGGAGCACGACGAACCCCGGTGGGACGGAAAACCCCGCGCTGATCAGCTCGCCGAGATTCGCGCCTTTGCCGCCCGCCGATTCGGCGTCGGCGAGGCTGACCGTCGACAAGTCGCGTACGTAGCTCATCGCTTTCCCTCCGGAGGTTGACCTTTACGGAATCCCTGTTCACCGGTTCGCCTCGTCGTCCCATCCGAACCGGACGTGATCGACTACCTTGACGACACCGGCGATCCGACGCACCAACGCCGCCAGCAGGACAGCCTGACTTCGTCGCTCGACCTCACCGCGCAGGGTCACGGTCCCGTTTTCCACCTCCGCCCGCACCTCACCCTGCGACGGGCGACGGGTCAGTTCCGAGATGTCCCGGAGGACTTCATCCCGGATCTCCGCGTCCGTCCGAACGAACGCGTGCACGAGGTCGGCCCGGCTGACGATGCCGGTCAGCTTGCCGTAGCGGTCGACCACCGGCAGCCGCTTGACCCGGTGCCCCACCATCAACCGGGCCGCCTCCACGACCGGCCGACCGGCTTCGACGACCACAGCGGGGGCGCTCATCACGTCTTCCGCGGCTCGTCCGTCCGATTTGGATCGGATACCCGGTACCCTCGGCCGCGACGCGGTGACCGACTCGACGTGTTTGAGCAACAGGTCGGCCTCCGAGACGACGCCGATGACATACCGGTCGTCATTCACGACGGGTACTGCGCTGATCCCACGGCCGACGAGGATCCCGGCGATCTCCGCGATCGGGGTACTCTTCCGCACCGAGTGGACCTCACGGGTCATGACGTCGCGGACGGCCATTCCGGTCATCGGACGTTCTTCGTCCTCTTCGGACCGTTCCTCGTGCTTCCGCGCGCGATAGGATTCCGCGGCGAAGTATCTCCGCATCGCCGCCTCCGCCAACTCACCCGACGAGCGAGACGAGCCGGACCCGGCAGCGATCGAGTCCCGTGCTTCCTTGGCCACGCGTGCGTTTTCGACGTCGTTCATGTTCTGCTTCTTCCTTCTTGGAGTTGGCGAGTCGTCCCTCGGGGCTTCAACCGGCCGCGGTCTGCAGAAGCCGCGTGGCGAGCGCGGCTCCCCATGCCTCGGCGCGCTCCTGCTCATCGTCGGCCAAGATCGTGGCGTTCTTGCCGACGTCCGCGAAGAAGCTCCACCGGGCTCGGCGGAGCCTCGTGTCGAAGACCGCGAACGGCACACGGCGTGATGCCGTCGGCAAGGCGCTCAGCCATTCCCGGACGCCGGTCGCCGAGCGGACGCCACCTTCGACCTCCTGCCGCGCGCTCTTGCGGGTACCGGGCCGGGTCATGCCGTGGGCATGGGTGGGACCGCCGACGACGAGCAGGCCGAGGCCGTCCCACTGGGCCGGGGCGTCGTCGACGTTGACGACGTCGACTTCGCACGAGGTGGCCAAGCCCTTGCCGATCGCCCTGGCGATGATCTCGGTGTTGCCGAACATCGACTCGAAGACCACGAGTACCTGCATCACGACTCTCCTTGGCTGATCGGTGAAAGTTCGTTCGAGACACGGGTTACGGCGACCGCGGCCAGCGCCACCCCGGCGGCGAGCAGCAGCAGGCCGGATACCAGCAGAGTCCAGGACAGCCAGCCGAGTACCGGTACGGTCGCACCCGCCTCCGCGCGGACATCCACCCCCGCCGAGCCGTCGGCGTTCATCACCACGAGGGTCCAGTCACCGGCCTGGTCCGGCCAGGTGATCGTCTGCGTGCCCGGGCCGACCGCCGAAGCCGTCCAGATTCCCACTTCCCACGGGAGCACCGGCGACTCCGGAGAACGGTGTACGGCCAGCTCGCCCGAAGCGAGATCGGTGACCGTCGCGTGGTCGGTCCCGCTCAGATAGCGTTCCGCCGCCGGGGACGGCGCGACACCGACGAAAACGTCCTTCAGGCCGAGAGCGGTCACCCGTACGCGGATGTCGCCGAGCGCACGGGTAACGGGGACCTCGCCGGCGGCGGTGGCGACGAATGTGAACCGTTCGCTCGCCAAGGCGGCGGTGTCGGTGCTGTAGGTACTCGAGACCGTCAGGTATCCGTCGTCGTCGCGGTCGACCCGGTCCAGCCACAGGGACGCGGCACCTCCGCTGATCAGACCGGTCGACAGGACGGCGAGGGCCACTCCGATCACGACCGACACGACACGACCGGTCGTCCACCCCGCCGTACCCGGACGCTGCCGTACCGGTTCGGAGGGGCCTTCGAGCGGCGAGCCGGGTTCGGTACCGCCCGAATCCAGGCGGAAGGGCGGGTACTCGTCGGTCATGAGGGCGGCGTAGGCGCCCACCCGGATGACCCACCGGTCCATTCCGATCACGAAGTCGAAGATCGGCTTCGGGTATTCACCCCGCACCAGCAGGATGACGCCCGCGATGAGCACCAGGATCCCGATGAGCCCGCCCGCTCCCCACTGGAAGCCCTCGTCGGAGCCGTACCACAACCAAAGCCCGCCTCCGGCGAAGAGACCGACGACGAGGTAGTGCGGGATCGCGAGCAGCCACCACTTCACGAGGACGAGGCCGCGGGAAAGCCGCTCCGGGTAATCGATTTCGAGCCGGGCGGGATAGCCGGGGACGTCGGCCAGGGTGAACGGCGGATAGCGATCCGTGCCCAGCGCGGCGTAGGCGTAGTAGTGCACACGCCACGCCCACCGGAGAACCCCGACGTTGAACTCGAAGATCGCCCGCGGATACCGCCCGGTGAACAGGATGGCGAAGAACGCCACCGCTGTCAGCGGGATGAACGCCAGCCACAGTACCGCGAGCACGAGATAGTGCGGGATCGCGAGCAGCCATTTCACCAGCCACAGCCAGCGGGACAGATCAGGATCGAGCGAAGCCTCGACGCGGACAGGGGAACTCATGGGACGCCTCCTTGCGGGGAGCGGACCCGTTCGACGATCCCGCGCGACCGCACGGGAGAACAGAAACGAACGGCCCGGCGAACCGGGCCCTCCGGCCCTCCACGGCCCGCCGTGTCCGGAGAAGCCTGAAACACGGCACTTCACTCCCTTGAGCAGAGGCAGGTTTCCGATGGACCACGGCCTTCCCGACGACTACACGGTCGAAACCGCGGTGGCCCTGGCATGCCGCGCACCGTCGGTGCACAACTCCCAGCCCTGGCAATGGCGCGTCGGAGATCGCACCGTTCACCTCTACGCCGACCGGGCCCGGCAGCTGGCCGGGACCGATCCCGACGGCCGGGACCTGTTGCTCGGTTGTGGCGCGGCGCTGCACCACCTCCGGGTCGGCTTCGCGGCCTTGGGCTGGCGGGCGGAGGTGCACCGGTTGCCCAATCCGGCGGAGCCGGACCACCTGGCGTCCGTCGAGCTGCACCGGCACGAGCCCACCCAGGAGGACATCACGCTCGCCGCCGCCATTCCCCGGCGCCGGACCGACCGGCGCAGGCACAGCTCCTGGACCGTCCCGACCGGGCACCTCGAAACCCTCGCCCGGCACGCGGCGGACGAAGGCACCGTCCTTCGCCCCGCTCTCGACGCCGCCCGCTACCACCTCGCGCGTGCCATCTCCGAAGCCGCCGAGGTCCATGCGGCGGACCCGGCGTACCGCACCGAACTCGCCGCCTGGAGCGGCAGGCACACCGCTCCCGACGGCGTCCCGTCGGCGAACGCACCCGCACAGGACGACACCCCCGGCGCCCTGCCCGCGCGTGCGTTCGCCGACCCCCTGCTCGGACAGCCCGAAGGAGCGGCCGGCGAAGCGGACGAGACCGCGCTCCTCGTGTTGAGCACGGCTTCGGACGATGCCATGTCGCGCCTCCGCGCGGGCGAGGCCACCAGCGCGGTGCTGCTCGCGGCGACCAGCCTGGGCTTGGCGACCTCTCCGCTCACCGAACCGCTGGAAGTCGCGGACACCAGGACGAAGGTGCGGGACCTGGTCACCGGCGGCACCTTCCCGCAGATGGTGCTGCGGACCGGCTGGGCACCGGTCAACGCCGATCCCCTGCCCGCGACCCCGCGCCGGAACCTCGACGAGGTCCTCGCACCGCTCGGGACGCCGGTGCTCCGCGAAGTGCGCTACCGGAGCCACTGAACCGAAAGGAACGACCATGCCTTACTGGCACTACTCCAACGGCGGCTGGGTCAGCATGCTGCTCATGCTGATCACCGTGCTCATCCTGGTCGGCGGCCTCATCACCGTCTCGGTGATCGTGTTGCGCCGCACCACCAAGACTTCGACCGGGCACGACGACGCGATCAAGATCCTGAACGAACGGTTCGCGCGCGGGGAGATCGACAAGGACGAGTTCGAGACACGGCGTGCCGTGCTTCGCGGGTGACCGGGCCCGCCCTCCGACCCGATACCGCCGGCGAGCCCGCCTGAACCCTCAGGTTGGCGCCGCTGGCTGGTTCCCGCGGCTTTCCTGGTGATGCTGCACTTGTTCTTCCTCCCTCATCTGCTGACCGCCGAGACCGCCACCTTCGGCTACACGGAGCTTCTGTCCAAAGTAGACGAAGGACAGGTGGAGAAGGTCACGTTCGACGATGAAGGGGCGATCAAGGGGAACCTCCGCGAGGAGACCGCGTTCACCTCGCAGCTTCCCGTCGCGCTCGACGACGACCAGTTGTCGCCGAAGCTGAAGGAGAAGGGTGTCCAGGTCACCGGCGCGCCAGGGGGCACGTCGGGCGTGCTCTCTTTCGTCGGCAGCCTGCTCCCCTTGCTTCTCCTGGTGGGTTTCTTCATTTGGATGGGCAAAGGACTGCAACGGTCCTCGCCAGAGCCGGGGTTTCAGCACGTCCCGGTCGCCTTGCGGCTGCGGACCGGCGTGGCCGCCTTCTCCTATCGCGACAAGCTCAACTTCGGGATCACCCTGGACTTCGCGAGTGCGCCGGACGCCGGTTTCCTCGCCAAGGCCATCGAAAACGAGCTCTCGGCCTTGGCGAGGATCGCACGCCGGTCACGACCTGGCACGAACCGCCTTGTGGACGGTGTCGGCGAGCAGGACGACCGGGACGGTGGCGAAGGCCAGCACCCAGCCGAGCGGGCTCGGCGTGGTACCACCGAGTAGCCCGGGCAGCGGCGGCATGAGCAGGAACGCGGCCAGCATCGCGAGCTCGAAGACGATCGCGAACCACAGCAAGGGATTTCCCCGCAAGCCGATCCTGCCGACCCAGCGCGACTCACTCCGGCAGGCGAAGGCGTTCGCGAGCTGGCCGAGCACGATCGCGGTGAAGGCGGTACCGGACGCGGTCGCGAGCAGCGCGGTGTCGGGCACCTCGCCGAACCACCATCCGCCACCCAGCAGCACCACCAGGAACGCCGCCATGGACGCCAGCGCCTCGGCCGGGCCGAGCACTCCGAAGGCGCGGCGCACCAGCTTGCCGTCGATCAGGGAGCCACCCTTCGCGGGCCCCTCCATCGTGCGCCGGTTCGGCGGCTCCGCGCCGAGCGCGACCGCCGGGAGCAGGTCGGTGCCGATGTCGAGCGCCAGCACCTGCAGAACGGTGATGGCCAGCGGGATCTGCCCGCCCGCGAGCGCCCATACGACGAACGGCGTGAGCTCGGCGACGTTGTCGGTCAGGTGGTAGGTGAGAAAGCGCCGGATGTTCACGAACGTCGCGCGCCCGAGTTCGACGGCGGCCACGATGGTGCCGAAATGATCGTCGAGGAGGACGAGATCGGCCGCCTCCCTCGCGACGTCACTGCCCGATGCCCCCATCGCGACACCGATGTCGGCCGTGCGCAAGGCAGGCCCGTCGTTGACGCCGTCTCCGGTCATCGCCACGACGTGCCCGCGAGCCTGGAGGACCTTCGCGATCCGGAGCTTCTCCTCCGGGGCGACCCTGGCGACCACCACACCGTCGACATCGAGCAGCCTGCCGAGCGCCTCGTCGTCGGCAGGCAGGTCCTTGCCTTCCAGCACGAGCCGGTCCGGCCCGAGCAGCCCGACTTCCGCGGCGATGGCCGCCGCCGTCCCCGGATGGTCGCCGGTCACCATCGCCAGGCGGATCCCGGCACGACGGCAGGACGCGATCGCGGCGCCGACGTCGGGCCGGGGCGGGTCCTCCAGCCCGACGAGGCCGAGCAGCGTCAGCCCGCCCTGCTCCTCCTGTGCGGCCGGTTCGGCGTTGCGCGCCACCGCGAGCACCCGCAGACCCGCCCTGCTGAACGCGGCGATGGCTTCGTCCGCACCGGAAACCTCCGCGCACAGGGGCAGGACGGTGTCCGGTGCGCCCGAGACATGGAGGCCGTCGACGTCCACGACCGAGGACCGGCGCCGGCGCGGATCGAACGGCCGCCGTCCGACCGGCTGCGGAGCGGCGGTGACTCCGGCACGTGCGGCGAGGACGTGCAGCGCCACCTCCATCGGGTCGCCTACCGGCCGCCACCCGTTCGCCTCTTCGACGGCGTGTGCGTCCGGAGAGCACCGTGCCGCGGAATCCGCGAGCGCCGTCGCCGCCCGCACCGCCGCCGGAGAGCCGGTGAGCTCGCCGACCGGCCGGTATCCCGTACCGTCGACCTCGACGGTCCCGGACGGCGTCCACACCCGGACGACGGACATTTCGTTACGGGTCAACGTGCCCGTCTTGTCGGTGCAGATGAACGTGGTCGCCCCCAGCGTCTCCACGGATTCGAGCCGGCGTACCAGGGCGTTGCGGCCTGCCATCTTCTGCGCCGCCCGCGCCAGCGACAGCGTCACGGTCGGCAGCAGCCCCTCCGGGACGAGCGCGACCGTCACGCCGATCGCGAGGAGGAAGCTCTCCGTTCCCGCGCGGCCGAGACCGAGGGCGGCGGCGAAGAACACGCAGCCGACCGCGACCGCCATCAGGGCCACGATCCGCACCACGCGGTGCAACTGCGTGGCCAACGGACTCCTCGGCCGCACCGCGCTCGCGGTCACCGCCGAGATTCCGGCGAGGCGGGAGCGGGCGCCGGTGGCCGTCACGATCGCGACGCCGTGTCCTTCGGTGACATACGTCCCGGCGAAAACGGATCCGCCGATCTCCGGCCGCACGGGTCTGCTTTCGCCGGTCAGCATCGACTCGTCCACCGAGAGCAGGCCGCATTCGGTGAGTTCCCCGTCTGCGCACACCCGGTCCCCTGCTTCGAGCAGGACCACGTCGCCCACGACCAGGTCCGCCGCGTCCACGACGACCGCACGCCCGTCCCGGCGCACCGTCGCGCGCACCGGCAGCAGATCCCGCAACCGCTCCGCGGCACGGTCCGCGCGGTACTCCTGGGCGAACGAGAACGCACCGTTGAGCACCACGACCACGACGATCGCGATCGACAGCGCAGGCATCCCGGCGAGCAACGCCAGCCCCGCCGCCGCCCACAGCATCAACGCGAAGAAATGGACCATCTGCCCCGCCAGCGTCAGCAACGGATTCCGCTGTTTCGCGGCGGGGAGGGTATTCGGTCCGTCCCGGCGAAGCGCGGCCGCCGCTTCGTCCGCTGTGAGACCCGCCGCTCCCCGGACCATGGCGGAGCCGGTCACCGGCCCGCTGCCTCGCGGGCCACGATCACCGGGCACAGCGCGTAGGACATCACCGCTTGGCTGGTCGAACCGAGGAGCATCCCGGCGACGCCGCCGCGGCCGCGGCTGCCCACGACCAGCAGTTGCGCCCGGTCGGCGTGCTCGAGCAGTTTGTCGGCGGGACGACCTCGCACCACCTCCCGGTGCACACGCACGTCGGGGTACTTCTCCCGCCAGCCCGCCAGCCGTTCGGCGAGGACCTCGTTCGCGCTCTCCTCGATCTCGGCCCGCTCCAGGCTCCAGTGCGTCTCCTCGAAGACCGCCGAAAGGAATGCGTCGTCCCAGCAATGCAAGGCGACCAATTCGGTCTGCCGCCAGGACGCTTCCTCGAAGGCGAGTGCGAGGGCGGCTTCGCTGGTCCTTGTCCCGTCGACGCCGACGACGACCGGTCCGTCCTGCGGCGCTTCGGCTTCCGCGACGTGCGGGCGGATCAGCGCGACGGGGCACGCCGCTCGTGCTGCCAGCGCGATGGACACCGATCCGACCAGTACCCGGCCCAGGGGACGCAGCCCCTCGGTCCCCAGCACGAGCAGGTC
The DNA here is from genome assembly GCF_000400635.2 of Amycolatopsis keratiniphila. Classification (NCBI taxonomy): domain Bacteria; kingdom Bacillati; phylum Actinomycetota; class Actinomycetes; order Pseudonocardiales; family Pseudonocardiaceae; genus Amycolatopsis; species Amycolatopsis keratiniphila. The sequence continues at coordinate 5,084,349 of NC_021252.1, forward strand.
CGCGTTCTCGGCGGCGTCCTTCAGCGCTTGCACCGGGCGCTCGTGCCGCAACAGGAGGGAGACGTGGAGATCCGGGGCGATCTCCCTGGCGGCATCACGGGCCTGCCGCAGGAGGCGATGTCCGCGCATCCTGATCATTTCCGCGAGGTTCTCCCGGGTCGGCATCGGCCTCGGATGATTCAGCGACTCGTCGTCGATCGCGTGTACCAGCGCGAGTTCCGCGTGGCGGCGGCGCGCCTGATCCGCCGCCCAGCGGACGGCCCTGACAGCGGACTCCGAGCCGTCGATACCGACGACGACCCGATGTCCGGAATTCTCCGGCATAGCGGTTCACCCCATCCTGATTTCGGCAACTGCCTTGGACGTTAGGAACCGACATGAGAAGAAGGCAGCGGCATTCGTAACCGGGTGACGGGACCTTCGACCTATAAGTCCACTGTGGACGTTTGGGAAGGCAGCCGCACCGCCGCGTCCGCGAGGCCGTCGGTGATCACTCGTCGCGCCCCCGCCGAGTCGAGCAGGTCGGCGACGGCGCGGTTGTCGGCGAGGTAGGTGGCGGCGAACTCGCTGAACCCGTGCCGCGACGCCGCTTCCGCCAGCTTCGTGACCAAAGCCGTCGCCAGCCCTGCCCGGCGCCAACCAGGCTTCACCGCGACCGCGATCTCCGCGACCCCTGGCTGGATCGTCGCCTCGTACCGCGCGATCGCCACGCCCTTCCCGGCCTCGTCACGCGCGACGAGCGCGTAGCGGCGGTCGAAATCGAGCTCGGTCAGGTGTGCCAGCAAGCGCGGTGTCACCTTCGGAGGCGGCCCGCAGAACCGGCGGTACAGCGTGTCCCGATCCGCTTCGACGAGCGCCTCACCGAGTTCTTCGGCGTCGGCCGGGCTCACCCGGGTCACGAAGACGGTCCGGCCATCGCGCAGGCGCACCGGCTGTCCGTCCATCGGCTCAGCGTAGGAACGCGGGCTTGTGCGGCGATACGGCCGAAGAGGTCGTGCCGACGGGACCAACGTCCCTCTTCTTCCGGCCGGCCGTCGTGTCTTGCCCGGCGGGGTGTCCTGAAGGCCACCTTGGGGACGTTGGATGTCTCAAGGGCGGCCTTGAGGTGGCGTGATCGAGCCGCTGGGGAGCCAGCGTGTTCCCGACCGTCCACAAGGGACATCAAGCAGGCGATGGTGTCCCTTCGGGTACTTTGCCCGGGGGGGTCGTGAGTGGCAATGGTCGTTCTAACCGTCTGTCTGAGTTCAGGACATCGTGAACAGTTGATGTTTCAGGACATCGTGAACAGGTGACCGGCCTGTCGGTGTGGTGACCAGGGTGTTTGTGGTGATCATGCGGCGATGGGCAGTACAGGGTTTTCGATGGATCCTGAGTTCGTCGCCGCGGTCGCTCGGGTCGCCGCGGGCGAGAAGATCAACATTTCGGGGTTCTGCCGTGAACGTGGCATCTCCCGGGGTGTGTTCCACAAGTACGTCACGCGGGTCCGCGCGGAGGGTGTGGACGGGTTCGTCCGCCGCAGCACCGCCCCGCGCCACCGTCCGGCCGCGTTCGGGCCGGAGGTGGCCGAGGCGGTGCTGCGGGCCCGTAAGGAACTCGAGGACGAGGGCTGGGACAACGGGCCGATCTCGATCCATTGGCGGCTGGAGGACGCCGGGTTCGAGCCGTTGCCGTCACGGTCGGCGGTCTACCGGATCCTGCGTGATCACGGCCAGATCACCCCGGAGCCACGGAAGAGGCCCCGCACGAGGCGCCGGTTCGAATACGCCGACCCCAACGGCTGCTGGCAGATCGATGGCATGGAGTACTACCTGGCCGATGGGCAGAAGGTGTGCATCATCCAGATCCTCGATGACCACTCCCGCCTCGACGTCGGCACCTACGCCGCGGCAAGTGAGAACGGCACCGACGCCTGGGCTGCGTTGCAACAGGCGTTCGCCGGCCACGGGGTTCCGGTGAAGGTGCTGTCCGACAACGGTTTGTCCTTCTCCGGCAAACACCGCGGCCGCATGGTCGAGCTGGAACGCCACCTCGCCGGAGAGGGCGTCACCGCGATCGCCTCCTCGGTCTATCACCCGCAAACCTGCGGCAAGAACGAACGCGTCCACCAAACCCTGCAGAAATGGCTCGCCGCCCGGCCTCCGGCCGAAGACCTCGTTGCCCTGCAACACCTTCTCGACGATTACCGGAAGATCTACAACACCCGGCGACGCCACCAGAGCCTCAACGGCCAAACCCCGCAGCAACGCTACGACGCCCGCAGCAAAGCCGCCCCTGCCAGCACCGGCCACCAGCCCAGCGGCGTCACCCAGCGCCCGGTCTCAGCCACCGGCGTCATCGCCTTCTCCGGCTGCTCCATCGTCCTCGGCCGCCGCTGGGCAGGCCACACCGCCACAGTGTTCTGGCAAGGCGACCGCGTCACCATCACGATCGGCGACACAGTCGCCCGCCAGCTCACACTCGACAGATCAGTACGCTACCAACCACTGACCAAACCAAAACTGTTCACGAAGTCCTGAAACACATCTGTTCACGAAGTCCTGAAACATGACAGGTCGTTCTAACCCTCTTTGCCACTCACGACCCCGCGCAAAACTGGACTTATAGGCACAAAGCAGGCGCGTTGCTGCCCCGAAAGTGACCGTTGTGGACACTCTCTGCCTTGACTCGACGGCGCGGCGTTCACTCACGACCACCCGGCGCCTGTCGGCAGTGCCGAGAGCCTCCCTGTAGCCGTCAGATCAGCACCCGCTCCCGATCACGGGGAACGACGGCCTGCCAGTCATGCTCGGCACGAAGCCGTTCGGCGACCGCCGCCGACGCCTCGGGCTCGCCGTGCACGAGATAGGTGGTCTTCGGCGCCGCTCCCGCGCTGGCCCACCGCACCAGCTCGTCCGCGTCGGCATGGGCGCTGAAGGCGTCGAGCTGGGCCACGTCCGCGCGGACCGTGGTGTACCGGCCGTGGATCTTGATCTGCCTCGCTCCGTTCGCGAGGCTGCGCGCGCGGGTTCCTGGGGCGGCGTAGCCGACTATCAGCACGGTGTGGCGGTGATCGGGCAGCATGTGTTCCAGGTGATGCAGTACCCGGCCACCGCTCGCCATCCCCGACGCGGAGATGATGATCGAAGGCATCCTCGGCGCGTTGACCCGCATGGATTCCTCCACGGTCCGGAGCTCGGTCAACGAAGGCGGGGTCAGCGGATCGTGCCCGGCCAGTTCGGGCCGGATCTCCGGCCAGTGGTCGCGGAACGCCTCGCGGTACACCCTCAGCGCCGCCAAGGCCATCGGGCTGTCCACGTACACCGGCAGCTCGGGGATGGTGCGCGACCGCATCAGTTTCGCGAGTGCGGCCAGCACCACTTCGGTCCGGTCGACGGCGAACGCCGGGATGAGCACACTGCCGCCGCGCCTGGCCGTTCGCCGGATGGTTTCGCCGAGTCGGTCCATGGCATCGGTGTCGTGGTGGACGCGCGAGCCGTAGGTCGATTCGAGCACCAGCGCGTCGCAGGGAGGCCGCGGTGAAGGCGGACGCAGGAGACTGTGCGCCGGACGGCCGAGGTCGCCGCTGAAGACGACGTCGCGCCCGTCGGACCGCAACTGTGCCCAGGCGGAGCCGAGGATGTGGCCGGCTTGCCCGAAACGCAGCGTCATGTCCTTGCCCACCGTCGTCTCGGCGCCGTAGTCGAGTTCTTCGAGCAGTCCGATCGCCTTCCGCGCGTCGCCCGCGTCGTACAGGGGTAAGGCCGGCCGGTGCTTGGACCAGCCGTACTTGTTGGCGTGCGCGGCTTCCTCGGTCATGAGGTGGGCGCTGTCCTCCAGCACGATCGGCACGAGCGCCGCGGTGCCCGGCGTCGCGTACACCGGACCGCGCCAGCCGGATCGCACCAGGACCGGCAGGTACCCGCAGTGGTCCAGGTGGGCATGAGTGATCACCACGGCGTCGACGTCGGTCAAGGCACGCGGCAGCGGTGCCCAGTTCCGGCGGCGCAGGTCGCTGAGCCCCTGGAAGAGGCCGCAGTCGACCAGGACGCGGGATCCGGGTGTTTCCAGCAGGTACTTGCTGCCGGTGACGGTTCCGGCTCCGCCATGGAAGGTCAGCGCGATGGTCACGATGCCACCTTTCTCGTCGGAGCTCAGAATCCCGTTCCGAGGATTTCGTCGACCGCGCGGCTCGGGCTCGGCGGTACCAGTCCGGTGGGATAGCCGAAGCGCATGACGGCCTGCGGAAACCCGGGAAGTTCCAGATCCTCCGCCAACGCGGAACGGACTTCGGGCAGGTGCAACGGCTGGGTCAGGACAGAACCGGCCAGACCGTCGTCGACCGCTTCGAGCCAGGTGTCCTGTAGCGCGTGTCCCGCGTGCAGGTGGTCGTATCGGCTGTCGTCGACGGTGAGGAAGACGAGCAAGGTCTCGCCGGCGAGGCGACGCTGGAGAACTCGGCGATCCGGAAGAGCCGTTCCTGGACGGACCAGCCCCGCCCAGGGAAGCGATCCGGTGGGTAGCGTACTCGCGGCCAGTCCGACGCCATGGCGGTGATATTGCTCGTCGTGGATGGTCCATAAGGCCAGTTCGCGCTGATATGCCAAATCGTGCTGATACGCCTCGGCGGCGAATTCGAGCAGATCCGCGACCCGGGAGAGTTCCAGCTCGTCGTAAATCAGCCTGGCTTCGACCCCGCTCTCGGTCGCGGCGGCGATCAGGTCGCCGATCTTCTCCCGGGAGACACGCCTGCCGGAGAAGGGGTGACGATAGCTCCCTCGCCGGGCGATCGCCGAGTACCGGTGCAGGTCGACATCGGACGGCGCCGAACGCCCCGTGGTCTCGATCGCGGCGACGAGGTCCGGCTCGCCGTCCTCCGGGAACATCCGCGTCGTCAGGTCGTAGCCGAGAACCCGGACCGCGAGCTCCACATTGGCGAGGGCGGCACCGCACGAGATGAGCCGGTCCCGGCCACGGGTGTCGTGTTCGGGCAGGGCCACGTCACGGCGCTCACGCAGGAGAAGACGGCCGCCGTCGAGCTCCAGTCGCCACGGCTGGATGTTGTGCACGGAGGGCGCCCGCAGCAACGTCCTCGCCAGTACCTCGGTCTCGGCCCTCGTCCACCCGTTCGCCATGTGCTCCGTCCTCAGTCGTCATTCGCTCGAGTTCCACGGTGCACCTGTCCCGCGAGGACCGAGCAGGTACCGAGGGCATCGATCACCGGGACCAAATACCCGGCGCGGGTCCCACTAGGGTCCAAGGTCCCGGTTCGTTGGGACGTCTAGGTGGCTGTATCGGCCGAACTACACAGGTACCGTCGGTCGAGAAGCCGGGACCCCGCAGGAGGGACGACATGGCGATCAAGGTGTTCCTCGTGGATGACCACGAGATCGTCCGGCGGGGGCTGGCGGATCTGCTCGGGAACGAACCCGACATCGAAATCGCCGGCGAGGCCGCGTCCGTCGCCGAAGCACTCGCGCGCGTCCCCCAAAGCGAGGCGGACATCGCCGTGCTCGACGTGCGGCTCCCCGACGGGACCGGCATCGAGCTCTGCCGGGAGCTGCTGTCCACCGAGCGGGAGCTACGGTGCCTGATGCTCACCTCGTACGCCGACGACGAGGCACTCTTCACCGCCATCATGGCCGGCGCGTCGGGATTCGTCCTCAAACAGGTACTCGGCAACGACCTCGTGTCGGCCATCCGCACCATCGCGGGTGGCGGCTCACTGCTCGACAGCCGGACCACCGCCGCGCTGATGAACCGCATCCGGCGTGAGCGCGACCAGAACGATCCGACCGCCGCCCTGTCCGAGCAGGAACGAACCGTGTTCGACCTGATCGGCGAGGGCCTGACCAACCGCGAGATCGGTGAGCGGATGTTCCTCGCGGAAAAGACCGTGAAGAACTATGTCTCCCGGATCCTGGCCAAGCTCGGCATCCAGCGCCGGACGCAGGCCGCGGTCCTCGCGACGGAACTCAAGAAGACCGCGGCGCCCCCGGTATTCGGTGACGGCTAGGTCAGCGGAACACGCCAAAGCACCCGCGCGCCACCACCGTCACGGTCGCCGAACTCGGCTTCGCCGCCACATCTCTCCGCTCGGTCGGCGAGGTTCGACAGACCACTTCGCCTGCCCTCGTGCGGGATACCGATGCCGTTGTCGGCGACCTCGATGGTCAGCTCACGGTCGGCCTCCACACTGATCGTGATCTCGTCGGCGCCGGAATGCCGGACGGCGTTGCTCAGCGCCTCGCGGACCACTGCCTCGGCATGTTCGTGCAGTGTCTGCGGCACGAGCGTGTCGACGGCCCCGGCGATCCGGACCGAAGGGGTGAGCGTGCTCTCGGTCGTCAACTCCGTGACGGCGTCCAGCAGCCGGCGGCGCAGGCTCTTCGAGGCGTCCGAGCCCGAGGTGTGCAGGTCGAAGATGGACGTCCTGATCTCGCGGACCGTGCGATCCAGTTGCTCCACCGCCTGCGTCACCCTGTCCCGCGCGAACGTGTCGGGTACCCGCGGCACGATGCTCTGCAAGCTCATACCGGTCGCGAACATCCGCTGGATGACGTGGTCGTGCAGGTCCTGGGCGATCCGGTCCCGGTCGGCGAGGACGTCCAGCAGCCGCTGATTTCGCTGTTTCTCGCCGAACTCCAACGCGACCGCGGCCTGGCCGGCGAACGACGACAGCATGGGGAGCTGATCAGCCTTGTACTGGGCGGAGCCCTTGTCCCTCCCCGCGATGAGGGCCCCGCCGACACCGGAAGTGCTGTTCAACGGGATCACGGCGGCCGGTCCGAGACCCTCGAAAGCGGGCTCGGCCTGACCGGAGGAGACCGTACCCAGGTCCGGGACGAGACTGGGCTGACCGGAATCGAGCACCTGGTCGATGGCCGGATGCCCGCCCGCCAGCGACGTACCCTCCAGAGCGGTCGTCCGTTCCCCCGCGAAGACGCCCACCGTCAACGGTTGCCCGACTTCGGTGGCGAGGAGAATCAGCACCTGATCGGCGGCGGAGAGTTCGCGAACCCTGGCGGCGATCAGGTTCAGCGTGTCGGTGACCGAAGCTCCTCCGAGGAGTTCCCCGTTGACCTCCGCGACCGCTTCGAGCCAGCGTTCCCTGGTCCGTGACCGTTCGAACAGCCGGGCGTTGTCGATCGCGACCCCGGCGGCCGCGGCGAGTGCTTGCAGGACGACCTCGTCATCGGCGGTGAATTCGGCGGCGCCCCGCTTCTCCGTCATGTACAGATTGCCGAAGACCTCGTCCCGGACGCGGACCGGGACACCCAGGAAGCTGTGCATCGGCGGATGGTTCGCCGGGAACCCGACCGAGGCCGGGTGCTGAGACAGATCCGGTACCCGGACCGGACGCGGCTCCGCGATGAGCAGTCCGAGCAGGCCCCGGCCTTCGGGCAAGTGGCCCATATGGGACCGGGTTTCCGCGTCGATGCCTTCGTAGACGAACTCCGAAAGCCCGTCTTCGTCACCGAGCACGCCGAGTGCGCCGTACCGGGCGTCGACCAGTTCGACCGCCGCCTGCACGATTCTCTGCAGGGTCGAGTCGAGTTCCAGCCCGGTGGCCACGGCCAGAACCGCGTCGAGCAGGCCTTGAAGCCGATCCCGGGTCTTGACGATCTCGGACAGCCGCTCTTGGACCTCGTGCAGCAGTTCGTCGAGCCGTAGTCCGGTCAAGACCGCCGCGCTCGGTGGCGTCTCGTCGGCCGAACCTCGCTCCGGCGGCATTCGGTCACTCCTCAGGTCGGCACGGTGGCGGGTCTCCGCCGCCCGAACGACTCCAGCGTTTCACCACCGGCCGCCTCTGCCAAGTCACGCGGCCGTCAGGACGGACGATGACCGTCCGGATAGCCGAGCCGCATGATGAGCTGAGGGTGTCCCGGTAGGTTCAGTTCCGCGGTCATCCGCTCCCGGACGTGTTCCTCGTGCAGCAGCTGGGTCAGCACCGACGCGGCCAGGCCTCCGTCGATGGCCGCGAGCCAAGAGCGTTGCATGGCCACTCCCGTGGCGAGGTGGCCGGCGCGATCGTCATCCTTCGCACAGAAGAGCAAGATGCTCTCCGCGTCCAGCCTGCGCGCAAGGGTCCGGACGTCGGGGACCAGACTGGCCCGGCGGACCAATCCCGCCCACGGAAGGCCCGCCTTGTCGTAGCCAGGCCGGAGCAGGCCGTCACCGATACCGTCGGACCGCCAGTCCCCTGTCCATTCCTCGAGCTCCCGCTGGACGCCGTCGTCGCGCTGAATCGTTCGAGCAGCCCGCTCGAGCAGTGCCGCGAGGAAATCCTTGTCACCGGCGCCCAGGACCCGGCAGCCGACTCCGGGCGGCAGCTGCCCGATGACCGGTCCGAGGATCGACGACGCGACCGGGATCGCGGCGAACGGGCGGCGGTGGCTCCGCCTCCGCGAGATGGCGGCGTACGCGTGCAGCTCGCGGTCGGACGGCGGCTCACGGCCCGAGGTGGTCACGACGGCGACCAGCGGTCCCGGCCCCGGAGGCATCTCCACGTCGGTGGCCCACCCCAGTACCCGGACAGCCAGTACCAGGTTCTCCAAGGCCGCTCCACAGGAGATGAGCCGGTCGCGACCGGTCGGGTCGTGCTCGGGCAAGGAGAGATCGGTCCGTTCGCTCAGCTCGGCGCGCATACCGGGCAGGTCCAGCGACCATGGCTGGATGTTGTGCACCGACGGCGCACGGATGACGGCTCGTGCCAGGATCTCGACCTCGCTGCCGGACCACATGCGCTCATCCTGGTTCGGCATGCGCCTTCCCCCTCTCACGGAACGCTTCGACGACACTGGGCAGCGTCGGGTACAGCGACCCGGAACCGATCAGCCCGAGTAGGTCTGCGGCTTCCAGATCTTCGCGTAGCTCCTGTTTCACTCTGGCGAGCGCGAACGTGATCCCGCGGTGACGCAGCTCGTCACAGATCCCGCGCAAGGCATCCGCCGCCGTGATGTCGAGTTCGACGTTGGCCTCCGCGTTGAGGACGAACCACTCGACCCGCTTTTCCCCGTCCAGGGCGGCGAGGGCTCGCCGCCGGAAGTCGTCCGCGTTGGCGAAACACAAGGGTGCGTCGTACCGGTAGATCACCAGGCCCGGCTCGGTCGTCGCGTCGGGATAGTCGCCGACATCGTGCATCCCGGGCACTCCCGGCACGAAACCGAGCACGGCACCGTGCGGCCGCGCCAGCCGGCGCAGAAGATCCAAAATGGACAGGCCGACGGCGGCCAGCACGCCGTAGAGGACGCCCAGTGCGACGACGGCGAGCAAGGTCGACACCGCCAAGAAGAACTCGCTGCGGCGGAACTTCGCGATGCGCCGGAATTCCCGGGGATCGACCAGCTTCAACGCCGCGTAGACGACGATCGCCGCCAACGCCGCCTTGGGAAAACCTGCCAGCAACGGTCCCGCGAAAAGTACCGTCAGCACGACCGTCGCGAGCGCGGTCAGGGAGTACAGCTGGGTCCGGGCGCCCATCGCGGATGCCAGTACGCACGTGCCAACCACGGAAGATCAGCCAGCCGTCCACCCGTGCCGGGCCAGGCCGGAGAACACTGTCGAACACCCAATCAGTCCGGAGGGATTCGCCGTCCACAAGGGCTTCCGCCCCCTGGCCCGCCTGCCGGATCTCGGTGATCCGCCCGCGGCGGAAGACGACATCACCACGTCGAGCCGCGGCCTTGCCGACCGCCGCCGCCAGATCGTCACCACGGACGAAGCGGTATTCGTACCGGCCGAGGCCGACGATCCGGCCACGTCCGGCCGCGTGCACGCGGAACCGATCGAACGTTCGCGACACCGCCTCGTCGAGGAGTCCCGGCTCAGCGGACCAGTAGGCCCAACCCGCGGTCGCGAGCTGACGGCCACCGTCGTCCACGACGACGATCGGTCCCGGGGATTCCGGCCGTGCCACCAGATGTGCCACGAGGCTGAGGCCGCTGAGCCCTCCGCCGGCGATGAGGATCGTCATCGATCGAGTGAAGCGGCTCCACGCGCACACGCACCAGTGACCTGAGGCGCACCCGAGGTCCCCGGAATCCGGGACCAACGGCACCGGACCGCACACGTCCGCCCGCTTAGCTTTGGCCCCGTAGGGACGTAGCTGAGCGGAAAGAGCCGATGATGAACCGAACCTTCCGGCTGACCGGGCCGATCGTGGTCGGTGCCGACGGATCCGCCGGCGCCCGTGCCGCCGCCACCTGGGGCATGCAGGCCGCCGACCGCCACGAAACCTCCCTCGAACTCTGGCACGCGCTGGGAATTCCGGACTACTACCTGGGTAGTGTGCCGCCGTCCGATGAGCTACTGCGCAAGGTCAAGAACCGCGGAGAAACGATTCTCCGCGAAACAGCGGACACCGTGGGCCACACATACGGCCCCGTCGTCACGACACACCTCTCGGACGACTCCCCCGCCCCGGCGCTGATAGAGGCTTCTGAAACCGCTCGTCTGGTCGTTCTCGGTTCCACCGAGCACAGCCGCTTCACCGCCCTGTTCGGCGGATCGGTGACGACCGCCCTCGCCGGGCACGCACACTGTCCCGTCGTGTCGGTACGCGGCCGCACCTGGGACCTCCCCGCGGCGGGGAAACAACCCGTCGTGGTCGGCGTCGACGGAAGCCCCTCCGCCGAGGTCGCGATCGCCGCGGCCTTCGACGAGGCTTGCGCCCGGGGAGCGGACCTGGTCGCGGTGCACGCCTGGGAGGACGTCTCGGCTTCCCGGTCCTTCGGTGATCCCGCGGGCAACTACGGCTGGAGTGCCTTCACCGAATCCGCTCGACGGATGCTCACCGAGCAGGTGTCGAAGTTCCGCGACAGCTATCCCGACGTCGAAGTGCACCAGGTGGTCGTGCACGACGAACCCCGCCAGGAACTGCTGCGCTGGAGCGTCAAAGCCCAACTGGTCGTGGTCGGCAGCCGGGGCCGCGGCGGGTTCCGCGGTCTCCTGCTCGGCTCGACCGGACACAGCCTGATCCACCACGCCGCCTGCCCGGTGCTGATCTCCCGCACCGCGGATTCCTGACCACGAAGGAGCGATCCATGTGCAGCACCGTTTCCGAAGTCATGACCACCGATCCGATCGCGGTCACGCCGGACACCGGCTACAAACACCTCGCCGCGCTGATGGCGAGGCAGCGGATCAGCGCGGTCCCCGTCGTCGACGACTCCGGAGCGCCGATCGGCGTGGTGTCCGAGGCTGACCTCCTGGCGCGGTTTCGGGATCCCCGCCCTGCCTTCTTCGCCGGACATCACGCCAAAGACGAGTCACGCAAAGCGCAAGCCTTACTCGCCAGGGACCTGATGACCGCACCCGTGGTGACGATCGCAGCAGGCGCCTCCCTCGCCGCCGCGGCGATCCTCCTGGCCAGGAAGCATGTGCGACGGCTGTTCGTCGTCGAGGACGCGAAGCTGGTCGGTGTCGTGTCGCGCCGAGACCTGCTGTCCTCGTTCCGGCGTCCCGACGAAGAGATCCGTGGCGAGATCGAACACGACATCCTCGCCGGCACCCTGTGGGTGACGCCAGGACAGGCGTCCGTCACGGTCGCCGACGGTGTGGTGACGCTCCTCGGCAGGCTGGACAACCGCGGCGCCGTCGAACGCGCGGGCGCCCTGTCGAGCGAGGTCCCCGGAGTGGTCGACGTCCGGAACCGGCTCGACTTCGTCTGGGACGACGACGTCATCCGGCCCGCTTCCCTCGGCATCTGAGCGGCGGGACCTTCGGCCCGTGCTCGGCGGGATCCGGGCGGACCGAAGGGCCGGTTCACCCGGGGCGTCCGCCTCTCCTGATTCGCCGACGAGCCGAGCACGATGGGAGTACAGGTCAACAACCCGCGGATCGGAAGCGAGGACCCTCCCATGTCGGCCACGAAGAACCAACGGGAACAGGCTCCCCTCGCCCGCTATGCGGATCTGAAGGACCGGCGGCTCGCGATCACCTTGTCGCGGGAAGACCTCGAGGAGGAGAAAGATCGGGATCCCCTCGATCGGATCACCTGCCGGACCCATCGCCGCTGGCTGCACCAATGCGTGTCCTCGCCGCTGCACGTCATCGTCGTGACCGGCCACCGCTGGTGCCGCTCTTGCTCTCTCGCGCTCTCCGTCGCGGTCGACGAACTGGCCGGGGACGTCACCTTCTCCTGCCCGGGCTGTGGACGGGCGGCGCCGACGCGGGCGACCCGGCAGCTGATTCGCGCATGCCGCGCGAGTCTCGCGGCGGCGCATGACGATGGCCTCGTGTACCCGGGCCTTTCGACCCCAGAGCAGCGTGCCGTGTCGTAACACACTCGAAGCGATCGTGAAACTGCCAACAGAGGAGAAGTCCATGGCCACCACCGAAAGCGGACACCGGCGCAGCGTTCCCGTCCAGCATCAGGAAGTCCATTCCGGCCGGTCGGCCGGTGCGGTGAGCCTCGCCGTGCTCCGCGTCGCCACCGGTCTGCTGTTCCTGTGGGCGTTCGCCGACAAGACCTTCGGCCTCGGCTACGCCACCGCTTCCGGCAACGCCTGGATCAACGGTGGCTCGCCGACGAAGGGCTTCTTGAGCCGCGTCGACGTGGGCCCGTTCGCCGAAACCCTGCGCTCTTGGGGCGGAACCTGGTGGGCGGACTGGCTGTTCATGGCCGGTCTGCTCGGCATCGGTCTCGCCGTCACCCTGGGGATCGGGATGCGGATCTCCGCCATCACCGGCACCGTGATGATGCTGCTGATGTGGATCGCCGAATGGCCCCTCGACCGGACGAACGGCGCGGGCGAGCCGACCATGTCGACGAACCCTCTGATCGAGTACCACGTGATCTACGCCCTCGTGCTCATCGCGCTCGCCGCGACCGCCGCCGGAAACACCTGGGGGCTCGGAGAGCGCTGGACTCGACTGTCCTTCGTGGACAGGAACCCTTGGCTCCGGTGACAGTCCGGAAACCGAAGTCCCGGCACCGTTTCCCGGTGCCGGGACTTCGTCCTTCTCACAGCCGGCGAAGGTGGTGATCAGCCCATGGCCGCGGCCGGACGAGCACCCGGACAGCGCCCGCGGTGGCTCCTTCCGGCGACACGAAGACCGGGTCGAGGTCGACGTCGACCTCCTCCGGCACCAGCTCCATGACCCGGTCGGTTCGCAGGAGCAGGTCGGCGAGCGCGGATCGGTCGAGAGCGCTGTTCCCCCCGAACAGCGCCTTGCTCGCGCGCAGGCTGTCGATGAGTGCTTCGGCGTCGTTGGTGCCGAGCGGCCCCAGGCCGGTCGATCTGTCGTCGAGCAAGGCTCCGTCGATACCGCCGAGCCCCAGGACGACGACCGGACCGAACACGTCGTCGGACTGGCCGCGTACCAGCAGCTCGCGATCACCGAATCGCCGCCGGGTCACCCGGATCCCGAAGCAGCCGAGCAGATCCTCACCGTCCTTTCGGGACAACCAGCCACCACTCGGATGCGCGGAGAGGTACTCGCCGGCCAGCCGGGTCGCCGTCGCGAGATCGATACCGGTGAGCCGGGGCAGGCCGCCCTTCCCCGCCTCGAGCCAGCGGGTTCGTTCGGACATCTTCGCCATGACGGCCGCGGCCTCCTCGACATCGGCGTAGCAAGGAATCCCGCGGTGAGGGGCGACGGACTCCAGCTGGCCGAGCCGCACGGCGAGGACGGTCTTGCCCTCCGGTCGCGCGACCAGCCCGGCCAGCGGATCTCCGACACCGGTCGGCACGCCGGCGGCGATCACCGCGTCCACACCTTCGTCGGCCAAGACCTCGGTGACGCACGAAGCGAAGGTGCCGGCCGTGACCGCGGCGCTCGTGTCCAGCGGGTTGCCCACGCTCGCGTGCTCGGGCAACAGCCGCCGGAGCGTGTCGTGCGTCTTCCGGCTCAGCTCGGGCAGGACCAGACCGTTGCGAACGCAGGCCTCCGCTCCCAGAACCGCCGCACCCCCGGCGTTGCTCACGACGACCACCCGCGGACCCGATGGCAGCGGTTGCCACGAGAGCGCGGCGAGCAGGCCGAGGACTTCGGTCACCGTGTCGACGACGAGGACACCGGCCTGGCCGAACAACGCCAGTTTGGTCGCGGCCGGGACCGCTCGCGCGGCCGTGTGCGCGGCCGCCGCCCGTTGTGCCGCCGGGGCGGATGCCCCGCGAATGGCCACAACCGGCTTTTCCCTCGCGAGAGAACTGGCAAGCCTGCTGAACTTTCGCGGGTTGCCGAAGGACTCCAGGTACAGCACCGCGATGTCGGTTTCCCCGTCGCCGCGCCACCACCGCAGGAGATCATTGCCGCTCACGTCGTACTTGTCACCGGCGGACACCAAAGTGGACAGTCCGAGCCCCAGCCCGGCGAGCGCGTCCATCAGCGCGATCCCGAAACCGCCGGACTGCGTCACCACCCCGATCCGGCCCGCCCGGGCGGCACGGCGCGCGAAGGTCGTGTCGAGACGGGTCGCCGGAGCACTGTTGACCACGCCGAAGCAGTTGGGCCCGACCAGCCGGATCCCGTACCGGGCGACGAGTTCGCGGACGCGGTGTTCCAGCGGCGTCCCGGTCAGCCCCGCCGTGACGAGCACGATCGAGCGCACACCCGCCCGTCCGCAGTCTTCGACGACGTCGGGAACGGATTCCGCGGGTACGCAGATCACCGCCAGTTCGATCGCGGGGTCCAAAGAGGACACCGAGGGAGCACAGGGAACGCCGAGGATCTCCTTGGCGTTCGGGTTCACGGCGTATACGTCGCCGGTATAGCCGGCGTCGAGAAGGTTCCGCAGTATCGCCCTGCCCACCGAGTCGTCCCGCCTGCCGGCCCCCACGACGGCTACCGAGGCCGGGACCAGCACCGTGCGAAGACTCGCCACGTCGGCGAGCCGTTCCCGCTCCTCGACGCGCTCGAGGTATCGGTCAGGCTCGCCGAGCTCGATCTCGACGTCGAGCTCCGGTCCTCCCCTTCCGATGACGTACGGAAGGCCGAGGTCGGAGAACACCTTGATCATCCGGGTGTTCTCCGCGAGCACCAGTGCGACGAAGCGGTGGATTCCCTGGGCCAGGGCCAAGGACACGAGGTGTTCGAGCAACAGGGTGCCGACCCCGTGTGCCTGGACCTCGCGGTCGACGACCAGTGCGACTTCGGCCGCGTGGTCGGCATCGGCCGCGGACGCCGGGCGGTAATGGGCGATCCCGATGAGGTCTTCCCCTCGGAACGCCCCGATCCCCGGGCCTTCGATCGCCAACCGGCTCAGCAGATCCAGTCTCCCCGGATGGGCGGTGAAGAACCGCAGATAGCGGTCGTGCTCGTCCAGCCGCTGATGCAGCTTCAGAACGGCGTCGAAGTCCTCCGCACGCAAGCGGCGGACGGTGACCATGTCGCCGTCCGCCAGCAAAGCGCTCGCCCCGGCCGTCATGTCGCCGCCGGATTCCGGGTGACCAGCACGACGGCGACCACGCCCGGCACCGTCCGGGCGAGCGCGTCGAGCACCCGCCGTTCGGCCTCGTCCCGGAACTCACCGGCGATGTGCACGTAACCGCCGTCGACCTCGACAGTCCACTTCGGACGATACCCGGCGTAGTCGCTGATCAGGCCGTGCACCTGTGCGGCGATCGAGTCGTCGGGCCGGACGAGCGGGCGGAGCAGATCGCGTCTGCTCACCACACCGACCAGGACACCCTCTTCGACGACCGGCAGGCAACGCAGCCGGTCGGCCAGCATCCGCCTGCCGATCTCCGTGACGTCGGTGGACGGCGAGATCACCTCCACCGGCGTGGACATCAGCGCGCCGACCGTGATCCCGTCACCGCCCGCCCGGATCCCCCTCAGCGCGTCGAATTCGGTGAATGTCCCCAGCACCCGGCCTTCGTGGTCGACGACCGGAAGACCGGCGAATCCCTTCTCGGTCAGCACTGCCACCGCCTCGCGGAGAGACGTCGCGGGTGTGGTCGCCACCGCCGGGCTGGTCATGATCTCCGAAGCACGCATCGAAATCTCCTTGTGATCGTTCTCGGTCAAGCACGTGAGCGCAGGAATCCCCTGCACGCTTCGAAGAGGTCTTCCGGCGGGCAAGCCGTGACGCGGTCTTCGAAACCCGGTGGGACGACTGGACCACCCGTGTCCCGTGCCGTGGTCATCACGACCGGCACCCGCTTCCGCAGCGCGCACACCACACCGAATTCCCGTGCGGTCAGACCGGGCTCGGCACCGCGGACGTCGACGGCGAGATCCGGCCGGTCCGCTTCGTCCAGCGGACAGGTCCCGCCGGGTGCGAGCGCTCGGCACACCCCGGACCGGACATGGCACGGGCTGACCCGGCACCCCAGGTCCCGCAACGCGGCCGCGATCTCCCGGGACTCGTCGAAGGTGGCTTCTGTCAACAGGATTCTCATCTTTTCTCCTTCCAGGCCAGCTGTTCCCATTCGCGCGCCCACTCGGCGGCACGGCCGCGCCCAAGCGCCGCCCGGCACGCCAGCAAGACCATCGCGACCAGGGTGAGCCAGCCCAGCCACAGCCCCGTGCCGACGCCGATGCCCTGGCTCAGGGCATCGGCGTCGGTGACCGGCGCCTCGACGGGATACCCGCGCGCGTCGAGCCAGATCCGCACCTCGTTCCCGGTCACCGTCCCGGCATCGACGGTCACCACGCCTTCACGAATCAGCCCGCCGGGCCCCGTCCAACGGGCGGCGACCTCGACCTTCTCGTCGAGCGGCACACCGTCGAGGCGCACGTGTACGGGCGGGGCGTCGGCGATCAGCACCGCGGTCGTCTCCTGACGGTTCGCCGCTTGTTCCGCCGCGCGCTCCCTTCCTGCGGCGTAGGCCGCGGATCCGGCGGCCGCGGCGAACGGGATCGCCAGCAGAGCCAGCAGGACGGCGCCGACTATCAGCGCGGCCTCGAGCCGGTCGGACCAGCGGATGAGCGGGTTTCGCCGCGTGATCACGGTGACGAACTCGGGCCGCGCTTTCATGGCTGTCTCCTGTTTCCGGCTTTGCTCAGAGAATCGGACCGGGCTCGTAGGCAACGGAATTCAGCAGCCGGCCGAGCCTGCCTTCCGGCGCCGCGGCGGGCGGCGGGATCACCACCACCGGGCAGGTCGCGTGCCGCAGTGCCGTCTTGCACACCGAGCCGACCAGCAGTTCACGGATCTTGCCCGTGCCATGGCTGCCCAGCACGAGGAGAGCGGCACCTTTCGAACGCTCGACCAGCGTTTCGCCGGGATCCCCCTGGGGGACGTCATAGGTGATGTCGAGCCCTTCATGGGCATCGAGGACTTTGGCGGTAGCGGCTTCCAGCGCCTTCAAGTGGACGTCTCTCGCCTCCGCCACGGTCCGGTCGGCCGACGCGTCGTCCAGCATCTCGTCGTGGACCCACACGGTGACCACCTGCAAGGCGGCGCCCTGCCTGACCGCTTGGTCGGCCGCCCAGCGCACTGCCGCGGCAGAGCCCGCCGAACCGTCCATACCGACGACGATCCGGTTCTCGGTCGCACTGTCCGTCATGACGTTCTTCCCTTCTGTGCCGGTGTTTTCCGACGTTCTTCGACCACGACGACCATCTGCGGGAATCCGGGGACACCGTCGATGGCGGCGAGCGCCCCGCGGATGGCGGGAGCGTCGAAAGGCTCGGTGAAAGCGGTACCCTCCAGGCCGTACCCGGTGGCCGCGAGCAACAATCGCTGCGCGACCGCGCCAGACCGGACGAGCTGTTCACGGCTTTCGGTCACGGTGGTGACGAGGAACGCCGTCCAGGAGGCTTCCGGAGTCACCTTCCTGGCGACCTGCCTGCCCACCTTGGGCAGATCACGGACATCGGACGGCGCGAGCACCCGGACCCGGATGCCGCCGCCCTCGGTCGCCTCGGCGACGTCTCGTCCCCACGTCGACACCGAGGGCGGAGCCGGCTTGGTCCGCCGCCCGGACAGCGCGGCGAAACGGGCGAAATCGGCCGCCACAGGGCGGGCCCGCCGCCGCGCCGTGAGCCTGGCGACCCGATCCAGGGCGAGGACGTCGCAACTCGGATCGGTGAGCGGCGCCCAGCCCAGCATCCTGATCGCACATTCGAGATTCGCCAGTACCGCCCCGCAGACGATGAGCCGCGCACGCCCGCCCCGGTCCCGCACCCGGTGGTTGTTCGCGAGGCGTTCGTACAAGTCGAGCGAGTCCTCGTGGACCGACAGCGTCCAGACGTCGTCGATCCATCGCTTCGGGACCTGTCGTGCGGCCGCCACGATGATCCGCTTCTCCTCCGTCGACCAGACATGCAGTCGGACTCCGGTGACCGAAGTCGTCATGGCCGTTCCTCCTCGATCCTGTCGCGGGCGACCGCTTCGATCGGGCGGCGCGGTGTCTTCACACCCGGAGAGCCGTAACCGAGCCTGAAGACGGTCTGGGGATGGCCGGAGTCCCCCAGCAGGTCACGCAGTTCGGCGCGTACGGCGGTGATCTCGATCGGCTGGGAGTAGAACGAAGCACTCAGTCCGGCGTCCGTGGCGGTGAGCAGGACCCTCTGCATCGCGCACCCCGCGCGGACCTGGGACATCGGCGCGTCGTTCGGCATGGTCAACACCGCGACCACCGGGTCCTGCTCGAAGACGCGGGGAGCACCGTCCTCCTTGACGTACCGCCCAGGCAGCAGCCCGCCCGCTGAGCGAGGGCCGCCCGCGTAGACGGGAACACCGTCGTCCTCGGCGCCTCGCCGGGTCCATGCCCGGAGTTCTCGCTGGAAGGCCGCGTCCAGGGCCTGGACGTGATCGGCGCGGCGGATGAGTCCCGCGGTCGCCTCCAGCAGACCGGCCTCGTCGAGCAGGACCAGACGTGCCCCCTCCTCGCGGGCCGCCTCCCGCACAGCGGTCCGTACGCGGAGTGGCACCGGCTCGTTCGTGAAGGGGCGGCGATTGCTGTATCGCCGGGGAATCGCGGCGGCGAGACGTCGTTCGCTCGCGGTGGGACGGTGGTGGGGACCAAGCGTGACCCGTGCCAGTAAGGCGGGCCTGTCGCGTTCGGGCGTCAGCTCGACTTCGCTGATCCGGCCCGCGGCGGCGATGGCGAGCCGCAGGTTCAGCAACGCCGCGCCACAGGACAGCCGCGCCTCACGCGCCTCCGGGTCGCAGGCGCCGAGGATCCGGCTTTCGTCGAGCACGACGTCGATCGTGTCCGGCGCCAGCTCGAAGATCCACGGCTGGGAGTTGTGCGGTGACGGCGCGCGCACCGCGGCACGCAGCGCCTCCGCGACGACCGGCGAACGAGTGAGGAACATCCTGCTGCACCTGCCTTTCGACGATCCCAGCGTCTCGCCTCGCGAACGAGGACGGCAGTGGCCGTGGGCCCGGTGTGCCGGGACCTTCGGCACCGCCAGTCGTGAGTCGCGGTTCGGGTCGCTGTGCCGTGAAGGACCCCTTCACGGCGTCCAGCGGATTGATTCCGTGAAGCGGGCGGGGTGTCGGATACGAGGGTGTGAGGCTGGCCGGGCTCATGGGTGGCGGCCTGCCCGTGCTGGAACGGACGACACCCGTGATCAGAGGGACGACACGCGTGACTGGGTGGACGGAACTCGGTGCCGTCCCACGGAACACGCGTGTCGTCCGTTCCAGCACGCGTGTCGTCCGTTCCAGCACGAGAGACCGCCACCCATGAGCCCGGCCATCCGGCATCGCTAGTGCGACGCGAACTCGCGCCATTCCTCCTGCCATCGCGCCCATCGAGCCCTGTCGAGCAGCACCCGACCGCAGCCGTAACCGGCCAGCACGACCACGATGAAGCCGAGCCAAAGGCCGACTCCCGTCCCGACACCGAGGAGGCGGGCGTCGAGACCGGTGAGAGGCGCGGCGACCGGGTTCCCCGACTCGTCGAGCCAGACCGGGACCTTCGCGCCGGCTCGGCTCCCCCGCGTCGCCTGGACCTCGCCGACTCGGCTGTCCCCGTCACGAGTGACCCACGTCGCCTTGGCAGGCGAGGTGTCGTCGACGACACCCGACCGGCCTCCGATGGCGATGGGCGCGCTGTCTTCGAGAAGGGTCGCTTCCGCGCGGTACCTGGTGGCCTGTTCGGTCGCCGCCTGCTCGGCGCGGGCCGCGAACACCCCGGAAGCAACCGCCGCGGCGACCGGCAGGGCGAGGACCACGAGGGCGACCGCGAGAAGCACCGTGAACGCTTCGACGCGATCTTCGCGGCGAGCGAGCGGATTCCTCCCTGGATGAACCATGTGCCAGGCTCGCGACCAGCGGGACGACGTGTTCATGACCTGGACCTCCGCTGCGGATCGCCGGAAACGTGTTGCCGCCACCATCGCTCGGCGACACCGCCTGGCAAGAGAGGCGACGGTCCCGCCGGGCCGGGACCTCCTGCCGTATTCCGGACCCACCCGGCGAACCGAGACTGGCTTCATGCGAGTACGTGATGTCATGACCACCCCGGTCATCGCGGTGACGCCCGCGGCCACGATCGGCGAAGCGATCGCCGTGCTGACCGGCAAGGGATTCACCTCGCTGCCGGTCGTCGGCGACACCGGCGAACTGCTCGGCGTGCTGGCCGAAGAGGACCTGCTCCGGGCGCGTTACCTTTCCGAAGGCGATCCGGACAGCGGCGTCATGCTCAGCGGGCGCACCGAAGTGAGCGCGCTGATGCGGCGACCTGCGGCCGGTGCCCATCCCGATGGCGACCTGACCGATCTGACGGCGAAGATGCTGGAGCGCCGGCTCCGATCCGTCCCGGTCCTCGAAAACGGCCGCGTGATCGGAGTCATCACCTGGCAGGACCTTCTCCGTGCCGGGCCATCCGCGCAAAGGAATCAACCATGAACACGAATCCCGACACCACCCGACACCTTCTCGTGGGCGCCGACGGCTCGGCCGAGAGCGAGGAAGCGATCCGGTGGGCCATCACCGAAGCCACCGCAGTCGGCGACAAGGTCGAGATCCTGATGGTCCTGCCGAGGGAGGAGCTCCTTCCCGGCACGTCGTTCGCCCTCCAGCCACACGGCAGGGTTCCGGTGAGGAAGCACTACTCGCTCGACGAAGCGGTCGCACGGATCCAGCGTGAGCTTCACGCGGACATCGACGTGACGACCATGCTGCGGCAAGGGAACCCGACGTCGGAGCTGCTCGCGGCGGCGCGCGACGCGGACATGCTCGTGCTGGGCACGGGCACGAAGAGCGCGGTCGGCAGGCTCGTCTTCGGGAGTGTATCCACGGCCTGTGTCAGGCATGCGACGTGTCCCGTCGTGCTGGTGTCGACGCAGGCGGTTCACCGGTTCAGCCCGACCGCTTCCTGATTCATCCGTGCGGCCCGCGACCTCCGGCCGCATCGGCGAAACGACTCCGAGACGAATCGAGGCATCCGGACATGTCACGAAGATCCCGGTCCACCGCAGCCCTGCTGTCGTCGATCACGCTATGTCTCGCCGCATCGGCGGGGCCCGCGTTCGCGGGCGAAACGGTCCCGGCCACGTCGGTCGCTTCCGGGAGCGCCGCCGCTCCCGCGCCGGTTCCGTCGGAAACCACGTCGACCGCGCCCCGGCCGTCCACGGCGAAACCGGCCGCCGCACCGTCAAGCCCCCGGTCCAGCGCCCGGGCGACGTCAACTCAGCCCGCCGCGCCTGATCTCCCCGACTTGCGTGTGACGGTGTGGTTCGACGAGCCCTCGTACCTCTCCACTCAGCTGATCACCGTGCACGCCAGGGTCACCAACAAGGGAACCGCGGTGGCGAGCCGGGTGATCGTGAATTCCGCCGGCAACCTTTCGACCACCTGGTGGACTCCGCTCTCTCCGCCCGGTGTGCCGATCGAACCGGGACAGACCGTGGTCGGCACCGCCGATGGCTACGTGACCACCACATCCGGCCCAGTCACCCTCACGGTCACAGCCGCCTTACTCGGCGACGAAGTGGACGCCAACCCTGCGGACAACACTGTCACCGCTTCCGTTCCGGTCACACACCTCAGCGGCGGCTACCGCGGAACGGTCTACGGCGACCGCGACGGAGACGGGACGATGGATCCCGGTGAGGCGCTGGCCGGGGTCAAGGTGTACACCTCGGGTGGCACCCCGAATGTCGGCCGGACCACGACCACCGACACCCGAGGACGTTTCGCCTTCCAGGACCTGCCGGCGGGCCGCTACTGGACGATTCTCGAGAGCGCCGAGTGGTATTTCGTGGGGCCGAACGTCGAGGTGGACGGCGTCGCCGATCCCGACGTCGTGATCCGAGGCACGGCTTCGGCGGCCAAATGGCTGTCCGTGTCGATGGCGTTCACGCGGAAGACGTACCGGAAGAACGACGTCGCGCAGCTAAGGGTGACGCTTGCCAACAATGGCGTGGCGGTGCTCAAGAACACGACCGCGAATTGCTGGGCCACCGGGTCAGGCGAGCTCAAGACCGGCGATCTGTCCCCTGACGGGCCGGGCGTGACCGTCCCGGCCGGGGCGACGCGGGTCCACGTCATGACGGTCCGGATCACCGGCGAGGCCGCCGCCGTGGGCCACCTGCGTGTCACTTGTGCCATCGGCGCGCCGCCGTTCGTCAACGGGCCACCGTCCGTGAGTGCGACGGCGAGGACTCCCGGTGGCATGGCTCCGCGGGTCGACGGCTATCTGGGGCGCTTCCTGTGGAAGCCGCAGCTCGGGCTGCCCTACAGCGATCCGCTCCCCGGGGTGAAGGTCTACCTGCGGAACCAGGTCACCGGAGCAGTCGTCGCTCGAGCGGTGACCGGCGGCAACGGCGGCTTCACCTTCCGGAACGTGCCGGCCGATCTGTACGACTTCGGGATCGTGGGACCGTGGAAGATGGTGTACTCCGACCCGGAATTCGTCGTCCGCGACGGGGAGAACGGGCCCGGTGACAATCCCTATCGCCACTTCTACTTCGTCGTTCCCGGCCCAGCCCAGCCTGATCCGGATCCCGTGCCGGCGCCCAAGGGCCGTGAGGTCCTCCGACCCGGTCCGGTACCGGTGGCGACCAGGCCCCCGGCCCCGCACCAGCCCGGCTTGGCCGAGACGGGCGTGGAGGTCACCTGGCTCGCGCTGGGCGGCATGATCACGACGATGGCGGGCGTGGCGCTCGTGCTCGGCTCGCACCGCAGGCGATTCCGGTAAGGGACGGGCCCGCCCAGTTCGGGTGTGGTCGGTGGCGTCGCACCGAACCGTGCGACGCCACCGACGCATTCGAGGCGCACACCTATACGTGCTCCACCGAGAGAAGCGCCTCGGCGTCCCGCGCCAGTTCGGCGTCCTCGCCTGTTGCCACGGCGAAGACGGTCACCGGCGTTCCGTCCGGGCTGATCACCCGGTCACCATCCCCGAGACACCGAGCGGGATCGACAGCGATCCCGAAGACACCCAGCCTCGCGGACAATCGCGCGATCAGCTCCGGCTGATGTTCGGTGACCCCGCCCGTGAACACCACGGCGTCGATCCGGTCGAGGCTCGCCATCATCGCGCCGATCTCTCGGCGGATCCGGTGCAGGTAAACGGCGACAGCCGACATCGCGTCGGGGTCCCCGGCCGCTTCACGGGCCAGGACGGCGCGAAGGTCCCCATCCGTTCCGCTCATCCCGGCGAGACCGGACCGGTGATACAGCACGTCTTCCATCGCTTCCACCGACATCGGCGCCGTTCGCATGACGTGCAGCACCAGCCCGGGATCCACCGAGCCGGACCGTGTCGCCATCGCCGGCCCTTCCAACGGGGTGAAACCCATACTCGTGTCGATGCTCCGGTCACCGCGGATCGCGGTCACCGAGACACCGGCGCCGAGGTGGCAGCACAGGAGCCGCGGCTCCTCGACGCCGAGGAGTGTCGTCACCCGGCGAGCCGCGTGACGACACGAAAGGCCGTGGAAACCGTAGCGCCGCAAGCGCCCTTGAGTGGTCCACTCCCTTGGGAGCGCGTACCTCGACGCTTCTTCGGGGAGTTGGGAGTGGAAGGCCGTGTCGAACGACGCGATCACCGGCAGGCCGGGACGCGATCGGAACACCTGGCGCGCGAGGCGGACGGCCTGTGGCTGGTGAAGCGGCGCGAACGGGCTGAGCTTTTCGAGCGCGTCGACGACGTCCGGGGTGAGCCGGACCGGGCCGGTCCTGGAACCTCCGTGCACGAACCTGATGGCCACGGTGTCCACTGTGGACCAGCGGTCGAGAGCCTGTCGCGCGGCGTCATGGGCGTCGTCCAAGCTCGTGGCGGCCCACCCGACCGGAGTGCCGTCGACGACCAAGGACGATTTCAGGCTCGAAGAGCCGGGATTCAACGTCAGCACACGCATGAAGACTCCTTCGGGCACGAGTTGGCCGGGCGGGCGCGCCCTGGGGGTCGCGCACCCGCCCGGCCGGGGATGGTCAGCCCTTGCCGACCTTGATCTTGACGTGCTTCTCGTCCGGCTTGTCGTCGACCGGCATGGAGACTTCGAGGATCCCGTCCTTGTAGGTCGCGGTGACCTTTGCCGTCTGCGCACCGGAGGGCAGGGAGACGGTCCGGCTGAATTTGCCGTAGTAGAACTCGCTGCGACCGTGCTCCGCGGTCCTCGCCTCGCGTTCGGCGGTGATCGTCAGCAGACCCTCGTGCGCGGTGACCGAGATGTTCTTCTCCGGGTCGAATCCGGGAAGCTCGGCCCGGACGAGGTACTTGCCGTCCTCGACGGACTCTTCGATCCGCACCGGATTGTGTTCGGCGAACGGCCACGGATTCTCCAGCCAGGCCGCGATACTGGGCAGGGTGAGGCGCGAACCGGGTACGAGAGTTGTCATATCCGTACTTCCTTTCCTGTCGGGTGCGGTCAGGACTCCCAAGCCCAGTCACGGACTTCGGGAAGATCATCACCGTGTTCGACGATCCACCTGTGGTGCCTTTCACGCGCGTCCGTCATCCGTTGCCGTACGGCGCCGGCCCGGGCGACAAGGCCAGGCACCCGGTCGATCACGTCGGTCACGAGCTGGAAGCGGTCCATGTCGTTGCGCACCAGCATGTCGAACGGGGTGGTCGTGGTTCCGTGCTCGATGTACCCGCGCACGTGCATGTCGTCATGATTCGCCCGCCGGTAGGCCAGCCGGTGGATCAGCCAGGGATAGCCGTGATAGGCGAAGATCACCGGCCGGTCGGTGGTGAACAGGGCGTCGAATTCGCGATCGGTCATCCCGTGGGGGTGTTCCGCGGCGGGCTGCAGACGCATGAGGTCGACCACGTTCACCACCCGGACCGCGAGTTCGGGCAGGTACTCCCGGAGGATCTTGGCCGCCGCGAGCACCTCGACCGTCGGCGCGTCGCCTGCACACGCGAGCACCACGTCGGGTTCGGAGTCCGGATGGGTGCCCGCCCACTCCCAGATCCCGGCGCCGCGCGCACAGTGCACGGCCGCCTCTTCACCGTCGAGCCAGATGGGGCTGTCGTTCTTCCCCGCCACGATCACGTTGACGTAGTCACGGCTGCGCAGGCAGTGCTCGGCGACCCAGAGCAGGGTGTTCGCGTCCGGCGGCAGATAGACCCGGACGACTTCCGGGCTCTTGTTGGCGACATGGTCGACGAATCCCGGATCCTGGTGGGAGAAGCCGTTGTGGTCCTGCCGCCAGACGTGCGAGGTCAGCAGATAGGTCAGCGACGCGACCGGCCGCCGCCACGGAATCCCGCGGTGCACCTTGAGCCATTTGACGTGCTGGTTGAGCATCGAGTCGACGATGTGCACGAACGCCTCGTAACAGGAGAAGAGGCCGTGCCTGCCGGACAGCAGATAGCCTTCGAGCCAGCCCTGGCAAAGGTTTTCCGAAAGGATCTCCATGACCCGGCCGTCCGCGGCGAGATGTTCGTCGACGGGTTCGATCTCGCACAGCCAGGTCTTTCCCGTCACGTCGAACACCGCGTCGAGGCGGTTGGAAGCGGTCTCGTCCGGGCCGAACAACCGGAAGTTCGCCGCCTTGCGGTTCAGCGCGAACACGTCCCGCAGCCAACGGCCGAGCACCCGGGTCGGTTCGGCGACCGCGCCGCCCGGGCTGACGAGCGGGATGGCGTGCGCCGACACCTCCGGCAACCTTAGCGGCCGCAAGACGAGGCCGCCGTTGGCGTGCGGCGACGAACCCATCCGGAGATCGCCCCGCGGGATCAGCGCGGTGACTTCGGACGTCGGCCTGCCTTCCTCGTCGAAGAGCAGTTCGGGCCGGTAGGAGCGCAACCATTCCTCCAGTTGCCGCCTGTGCTCGGGGTTTCCGCGTGCGTCGGGGATCGGCACCTGATGCGAGCGCCAGCTGCCCTCGACCCGCTTACCGTCCACAAGGGACGGACCGGTCCAGCCTTTGGGGCTGCGCAGCACGATCATCGGCCAGGTCGCCGGTCCCGCCGGCCCGGTCGCGGCGCGGGCCCGCACCTGGATCCCGTCGATCTCGTCCAGCGCGCCGTCCAATGCCGCGGCCATCGCCTGGTGCATGACCGCAGGATCGTCGCCTTCGACGTACCGCGGGGCATACCCGTAACCGCGCAGCAGTTCGTCGAGCTCGGTGCCGCTGATCCGCGAGAGCACCGTCGGGTTGGCGATCTTGTGCCCGTTCAGATGCAGGATCGGCAGCACCGCACCGTCGTGAGCGGGATTGAGGAACTTTCCCGAATGCCAGCTGGTGGCCAGCGGGCCGGTTTCCGCCTCGCCGTCCCCGACGACACAACCGACGACGAGGTGCGGGTTGTCGAACGCGGCCCCGTAGGCGTGCGCCAGGGAGTAGCCGAGTTCGCCACCCTCGTGAATCGACCCCGGCACCTGCGGCGCGACGTGACTGGGCACCCCACCGGGGAAGGAGAATTGCCGGAACAGTGTTCGCAGGCCGCTCTTGTCGTAG
The DNA here is from genome assembly GCF_000400635.2 of Amycolatopsis keratiniphila. Lineage (NCBI taxonomy): Bacteria > Bacillati > Actinomycetota > Actinomycetes > Pseudonocardiales > Pseudonocardiaceae > Amycolatopsis > Amycolatopsis keratiniphila. Next base: position 5,111,089 of record NC_021252.1, read on the forward strand.
GAGACCTCCGGCCACGCCTCCGAGTAGCTGCCTTCGAGCCACGTGTTCGCGTACAGGGCCGGACCGCCGTGGCCGGGTCCGGTCACGAACATGGCGTTCAGACTCCGCCGCACGATGGCCCGGTTGAGGTGGGCGTACACGAAGTTCAGCCCCGGGGACGTACCCCAGTGACCGAGCAGGCGCGGCTTCACGTGCTCGGGTTCCAGCGGCGTTTCCAGCAGCGGATTGTCCATCAGGTATATCTGGCAGGCGGCGAGATAGTTCGCCGCCCGCCACTGAGCGTCCACTTGGGACAACTCGGCCGAAGTCAGCACCGCTGGTGCGGCGGGTGCGCCGAGAACGGTCACCGCGACTTCTCCGGCCGGACCACCATCACCGGGCACTCGGCGTGATGCGCGAGCGCCTGGCTGGTCGAACCGAGCAACTGCCCGGTGAATCCGCCCCGCCCCCGGCTTCCCACGACCACCAGCTGCGCCTTGGCACTCCACTCCAGCAGCGCGTGCCGCGGCCGGTCCTCCACGAGGACCCGCTCGACCTTGACGTCCGGATACTTCTCCTGCCAGCCCGCGAGACGCTGCGCCAGCAGCCGTCGTTCCTCGTCCTCGATCGACTCCCACTGCACGACCAGCCTCGCCATCCCGTAGGCGTCGTCGTAGGTGACGTCCCGCCACGCGTGGACCACGACCAGGCCTGCCTTCCGCCACGCCGCCTCTTCGAAGCCGATCTCCAGGGCACGCTCGCTCAACGGGCTGCCGTCGAGCCCCACCACGATCGGCCCCTCGGCCGGATACGCGGTGGTGTTCTTCCGGCCCCGCATGACCACCACGGGGCAGTGAGCGTGAGCGACGACCGCCGACGCGGTCGAACCGATCGTCATCTCCCCGAAGAAGCCCTTCCCGGTACCGCCGACGACCACCATCGCCGCCGACTTCGACGCGTCGATCAGGGTGGGCACCGGCGAGTCCGCCGGCATCCGCGTGTCCACCTCGACGCCGGGCGCCACCGCGTGCGCTTCCGCGACGGCCTCCTCCAGAACCCGCTTGCCCTCGTCGGCGAGGACGTCGTACCACGGCGTGGGGCCCGCCAACCCGGCTCCGTACGCCAGCTTGTCGACGCGCAGAGCGTGCACGATGAGCATCTTCAGCAGTCGTTCTTCGGCGACGGCGGCGGCCCATCGTACGGCCGCCCTTCCCGGCTCCGTCCCGTCCACCCCGACGACGATCTTCCGGTCCGTCGTGTTCATTCTTCTTCCTCCTGGTAGGTCACTTTCGCTTCCACGACGCCCGGAACCGCCTCGGCCAGCAGTTTGGCCACATGACGATCGGTGTCGTTGTCGTAGGCGTCGCCGATCCGCACGACACCGTCGCGCGCTTCGACCGTCCACCGGCCCGGCCCGCCGTAGATCGCCAGGTGATGGCGGACGTCCGCCGCGATCGCCTCGTCGGACCGGGCGAAGGCACGCACGAAGTCGCCTCGCGTGAGGATTCCGACCACCTTGGCACCGTCCACAATGGGCATCGCGCGGATACGTCCGTCGAGCAGGGCCCTGCCGACATCGGCGGCGTCCGCGCCGGTGCTCATCCCCGTGGCGGGCGTCGTCATCACCTGGGCGACGGTCAGGCCCGGCCTCGGCCGTGCCTCGTGGTCCGGGCCCGAGCGGACGTCGTGCGGGAACCGGTTCCTGATGAGGTCGGCCTCGGTCACGATGCCGATCAGCCGATCGTCATCGTCGATCACCGGCAAGGCGGTGAATCCCTTCTCCGCCAGTAGCTCGGCCGCGTGCTTGGCCGTGGTGCCGGGCGTCACCGTGACGACCGGGGCGGACATCAGATCCCGTGCTCGCATACCCCTCACTCGCTTTCTCGGCCGGTCAGAGCCGGCCGGACGACGGCCACCGGGCACTCCGAGTGCGCGACGAGGGCCTGGCTCGTCGAGCCGAGCAACATCCCCTGGAACCCGCCGCGGCCCCGCGATCCGACGACGAGCAGCTGGGCACGCTCGCCGAAACCGAGCAGGGCACGGACCGGCCGGCCCCGGGCGATCACCGTCTCCACGTGCAGGTCCGGGAACTTGGCCAGCCACGGCGCCAGCTGTTCGTCGACCACTCGCCGCTCCGAGGCCTCGATCGCCTCCGGATTCACTGTCAGGGCCGATTCGTGCTCGGTGACCTCGTTCCACACCCTGACGACGATCAGCTCCGTGCCACGGAGCGACGCTTCGTCGAAGGCGAAGGCCAACGCGGCGTCACTCGACTCGGAACCGTCCGTGCCCACGACGACGGGGCCCGCTTCCGGTGGAGCGTCTTCCGGGCGTTTCCCTCTCGCGACGACGATCGGGCAATGACCATGCTGCGCCAACGCCACCGCCGTCGATCCGACCAGCAGACCGGTGAACCCACCCAGCCCGCGAGAACCCAGCACGATCATGGTCGCCGCCCGCGACTCCTGGATCAGCGCCGCGACCGGAGCCCACTCACGCGCAGCGGTCTCGACGACCAGGTCCGGATAGCGCTCGGCCACCGCGTCACAGGCCTCCGCGAGCCATCGCGCCCCCTGCGCCTCGAACGCCGACCGGACCACCTCGTCCGACGGCATCACACCGGGCATCCGCACCGGAGGAACCACGTACACATGGACCAGCCGGAGCCGCTTTCCCCTCTTGGCAGCCTCGCCAGCCGCCCACACCGCGGCCCGCCGGGCGGACCCCGAACCGTCGATCCCGACGGCCACCGCGCCTTCAGCCACGCTCGACATGGCCACTCACCTCTCTCGTCCGAGCAGGCTTCAGGGCGGCGGCGACTTCGCCCGCCCAGGCCCGCACCGCCGGCCAATCCCGGTGGTCACCGTCCTTGACCCGGAGCGCCGTCACGACCGCTCGTTCGGCGAACCGCAGCAGGCTCCGGTCGATCCGGCCCGGGAACACGACGTGCCCGCGAGCGCCGGAGAGCGTCATCAGCCGAGCGACGTCCACCGGATCCTCCGCGGGTTTCGGCGGCGTCCCTACCGGGCCGCTGGAGAACAACCACACGTTCTTGGTCCTGAGCGCATCGGCGTGCTCGCCGACGACGTCTCTGGCCGCCTCGATCCACTGCCCCAGATAGACGCCGCTGCCCACCAGGACGACGTCGAACTCGTCGACCGTCGTGACGTCCTCGGCGCGCGACACACGCACAGTGGCGTGCCCGCGCATCTCCGAAGCGAGGGCGCGGCCGATCTCCTCCGCGATCTCCCAGGTCCCACCGTGGCGGCTGGCCGCCGCTACGAGGATCTTCATTTCGCTCTCCCGTCTGGTCACTTCCCAGCTTCGACCAGTGAGGAGTTCAGGAGGAGAGACGGAAGTCCCGGCGAGCCGGGCCCACGGTCCCGGCTCGATCGCCGAAGCGGCCCGACGTCAGTACGGCGGTCATTGGCCCGGCCGGCAAAGGACCTTCGTCTCTACGGCTCCCTCGGATGCCGAGCGGATCATCGGTGCACCGCGGGACGACAAGGGAGACGATCATGACGGTACGGCTCGGGATCAACGGCTTCGGCAGGATCGGGCGGGACATCCTGCGCTGCGTGCTGGAGTCGCCGGAAAGCCCGATCGAAGTGGTGGCGGTCAACGACATCACCTCGCCCGAGATGCTGGCGCATCTCCTGGTCCACGACTCCACCTACGGCAAACTCCGCACACCTGTCGAGATCGTGGACGGGAAAGCTCTCCGCGTCGGCGACCACTTCGTCCAGGTCACGGCGGAGGCCGATCCCGCCCGGCTGCCGTGGGGCGAGTACGGCGTCGACGTGGTCGTCGAGTCCACCGGCAAGTTCCGGACTCGTGAAGCCGCGGGCACGCACCTGGCGGCGGGCGCCAGGAAGGTCGTGATCTCCGCGCCGGGCAAGGACGTCGACGCGACCATCGTGCTGGGCGTCAACGAAGACGACTACGACGCCGAAAACCACCACATCGTTTCCAATGCGTCGTGCACGACCAACTGTGTCGCGCCGATGGTGAAGGTGCTGCACTCCGCTTTCGGCATCCAGCGCGGCCTGCTCACCACCATCCACAGCTACACCGGCGATCAAGCTTTGCTGGACCGTCCGCACAAGGACCCGCGCCGTGCCCGCTCGGCGGCGGTCAACGTGGTGCCCACCAGCACCGGCGCGGCCAAGGCCATCGGACTGGTGATCCCGGAACTGGCGGGCAAACTCGACGGGGTCGCCGTGCGCGTGCCGGTCGAGGACGGCTCGCTGACCGACCTCACCGTCGAACTCGAGCGCCCGGTGACCGCGGAGCAGGTCAATCACGCGTTCGCCGAGGCCTCGGACGGTTCCCTCAAGGGGATCCTGCGTTACACGGAAGCACCCGTGGTGTCGCGCGACATCATCGGCGACCCCGCTTCGTGCGTATTCGACGCCCAGTTGACCAAGGCCGACTCGCATCTGGCGAAGGTCTTCGGCTGGTACGACAACGAATGGGGCTACGCCACCCGCACGGTGGAACTGGTCGAGCTCATCGCACGCAGCCTGCCGCCGCGATGACGGTTCTCGATGAGGTCATACGGCTCCCACCTGGGAACGCTGAAGGAAAGGGGCCGATCCTCGTGAAGAAGTCCTGGTGGATCGCGTCGACGGCGGGGGCAGCGGTGCTCGTCGTGGCAGTGGTCCTGGTCGTGCGAGAACTGTCCGGTCCGACGAACGGGACCGACCCGGCTCCGTCGTCCAGCGAAGCCGTTGCGCCTGATCGCCGATCGGTACTGGCGGTCAAGATCGACAACGTGGCCGCCGCCCGCCCTCAGACCGGTCTGAGCGCCGCGGACCTTGTGTACGTGGAACCTGTCGAGGGTGGCCTGACCCGGCTGCTCGCGCTCTACCGGGGCCGCCCGCCGGGAGTGATCGGACCGGTGCGGAGCGCGCGAGCCACCGACCTCGGCCTGCTGGCCCAATTCGGGCGCCCCTCGCTCGCCTATTCCGGCGCCGCGCCGGAACTGCTGCCGGCGCTGCGTTCGGCATCGCTGACGAGCGCCTCGCCCACGGAAATCCCGAACGCCTACTTCCGCGACGACTCGCGGCCGTCACCGCACAATCTCTACCTTCGCCCGCAACAGGTCCCCGACGGCGAGGTCGCGCCGCAAGGCGCGTTTCCCGCCGCAGGCGCCGCACCCGGATCCGGCACGGCGGCCGCCACCGCGGCGATCCGCTACCCGGCGGCCGCTTTCACCTTCACCTGGTCCCCGGACATCGGCCGATACCTGATCGGTCTGGACGGCTCGCCACTCACCTCGGTGGACGGCGGCAAGGCCGGCGCGGCGACGATCGTCGAGCAACGGGTCGCCGTCCGGCTCGGCGAACGCGGGGAGACCGGTACGGTGCCCAACTCGCCCATCGCCCAGACGGTCGGCACCGGGCAGGCGACGATGTGGCGGGACGGGCAGCGGTTCGCGGGCACCTGGAGCCGTGCGACGGCAACGGCGCCGACCCGGTTCACGACCGCGTCCGGGCAGCCACTTCCGGTGTCGGATGGTCCTTTGTGGATCTTGCTCGTTGCAGCGTGACCGGCGCGTCGGTCAGCCGACCCGCAGCACGGCCGCGCCGTTGACCCGGTCCGCCGCCAGATCCGTGAGTGCCCGATCCGCCCCGTCCAGCGGGTACGGCACCGTGCTCACCTCGAGGCGATGGGTACCCGCGAACGCCAGGAACTCCCGCGCCTCGGCGCGCGTGTTCGCCGTGACGCTGCGCACCTGACGTTCCTGGAAGAGATGCCGCTGATAGTTCAGTGACGGGATGTCGGAGAGATGGATACCGGCGAGCGCCAGTGTCCCGCCGCGATCGAGAGCCTCGAGGGCGGGTGGGACCAGTTCTCCGACAGGCGCGAACAGGATCGCCGAGTCCAGTGGCTCGGGCGGCGGCTCGGCGGCCGCGACAGCCGAGGCCGCTCCGAGAGCCAAAGCCAGCTTCCTGGCTTCCTCGCTGCGGGTCATCACGTGCACGGTGGCGCCACGGGCGATCGCCACCTGCGCGGTCAGGTGGGCACTTCCGCCGAACCCGTAGATCCCCAGCCGGCCGCCCTCGGGCACTTGCGCCCGCTCCAGCGCGTGGTAACCGATCAGCCCGGCGCACAACAAAGGCGCGAGCTCCTCGTCGGTGTACCCCTCGGGCAGAAGAAGAGCATAAGCGGCCGGCACGACCGCGAATTCGGCGTAGCCTCCGTCTTCGTCCCAACCGGTGTAGCGCGACTCCGGACACAGGTTCTCCCGGCCGCGAAGGCAGTATCGGCACCGGCCGCAGGTTTGACGTAGCCAGGCGATTCCGACCCGGTCGCCCGTACCGAAGCCGGAGACGCCGTCCCCCACGGCGACCACCTCGCCGACCACCTCGTGACCCGGAATCACCCCCGCCCGATGGACGGGCAGGTCACCCTCGGCGACGTGCAGATCGGTGCGGCAGACCCCGCACACCAGCACCCTGACCAGCACCTCGTCGGCGGCCGGTCGCGAAACCGGGACCTCCGCCCACGCAAGCGGGCCCGAAGCCATCGGCCCAGGCCGGGTGACCCGCCATGCGCGCATCTTCACGAACGGCCTCCTCCGTCGGAAAGTCCTCCGTTCAGCATCGTGCGCCTTTCGGCCACGGGGAAGGACCGAAGGTCACTGCCGCCCGGCGAGCCGAAGCCTCACTGTGGAAGCGGAAGGGAGAGAAACCATGACCGTGCAGAAGGAAGACCGGCAAGTGCCCGAATCCGCGGCGCCGAAGAAGCCGAGCGAAGTGTTCACCGAAAAGGTGCAACGGCTCGTTCGCGAGGGCAACGTCCGGCGCATCGTCGTCAAGGACACCCAGGAGCGGGTGATCCTCGATGTCCCGGTGAACGCCGGCCTGGTCGCCGCGGTTTTCGCACCGGTCGTGACCGCGGCCGGCGCGATCACCGCGCTCGCGGGCCCCTGGTCCATCGCGGTCGAACGCCGCGGCGACCCGGCGTCGGAAGAGAAGCCGTCGTGAAACCCGTTCGCTTCTGGGTCGGGCTGGTCTTGGTCGCCCTGGGCGTGTTGGGGATCCTCGACGCGACCGGCGCCCTCGAGACCGGCGGCCTGCTCAGCGGGTGGTGGCCGGCCTCCTTGGTCGGCCTCGGCATCGTCGCGATGCTGTCCCAGCGGCGGATGTCGATCGGACCGGCCGCCGTGACCGTGATCGGGCTCATCCTCCTCGCGGGCACCCTGGACCTGGCGGAAGGTGGCCTGTGGTGGCCGGCCCTGCTGGCGGTGGCGGGATTCGCCGTGCTCGCCGGACTGCGCCGGGAGCACAGCACCAGGACACCGCTCGTGATGTTCGGTGGAGCGACCACCAGGGAGCAGTCCCGCCACCTGCGGCACACCGACGTCTCGGCGATCTTCGGCGGTTCGACGCTCGACCTTCGTCAAGCCAGGATCGACGAGGGCGCGACCGTGGACGCCTTCGCCTTGTTCGGCGGCGTCAAAGTCCTGGTACCGCGGGGCTGGCGGATCTCACTCGGCGGCCTGCCGTTCATGGGCGGTCTCGAGGACAAGACCGACAGCACCGGTGACCTCCCGGCGGACGCCCCGGTACTCGCCGTGAACGGGACCGCGATCTTCGGCGGCGTCGAAGTCACCAACACCCCGGAGAAATGACGCAGTGACTGCGCGGTGCCGTCGCGGCCCAGATGTCGCGCCGGTACCGCAGCAGCCGAGCCTTCACGTGGTCGCGATCGGCTCTCGGCTCCGGCGGGGCAGGGGTGGTGGACGCGCCACCGGCCGATTGGATCGCGGTCACGAATCGGCCGACCGTGTCCGGTGAGGGCACGAGTTCGCCTCCGAGGTAGGCGAGCACCAGCAGGTCCTCTCCGGAATGGGTCTCCATGGCGAAGGCCCAGCCGTGGCGCTCGTCCCACAGGAGGGCTGTGTCCCGCTCCGGCCGGCGGGGTAACCGCTGGTCCAGGGCGATGTAGGCTGACGCGGGGTGATCGAGATCCATCGAGCAGGACTCTTGCCCCACTCCCATCACGGCGCTTACCGCGCCCAGGTAGCCGGCCAGCCCGCACCGGAGGTCATGATCGAGTTCGATTCCGGTCAGCAGGGAAACCACCCTCCGTCGGGTCTGCGCGTCACCGACCACTTCGGACCGGCCGTTAGCCCGACCGTACGAGTTCGCCGCATCCGCCCGATGGCGTCATAGGGCCCTTGGATGAAGGACTTTCGTCCCTCGTGACTCCCTAGGTCCATAACGGACGAAGGGCGCGGCGGAGGTCACGCCAAGCGGCAGGCAGCGCGGCCGCATGTCGCTCGGCGTTGGCCGTCTCCCGTGCCCGCACCGCCGCCAGGGTGCCGTCCGTGACCTCCAAGGAACCCAAGAGCTCGCGGGCGACGATCGCGTCTTGAAATTCGCCGAGAAGGCGGCCCCACGAAAACGTGGTCGCCGACGAGCACCTGCTGCTCGCCGGCGACCACGGACCCGCGCACCACCGCGTTCTCGCAGATCACCGCCGCCTCCCCGACTTCGATCCGAGCCCCCTCGGCGTCGAGCACCGCGCCGTACATCACGCGCGCTCTCGGCCCCACGCGGACATCACCGACGAGCGTGGCCGTCGGGGCGACGTAGGCGGTGGGATGGACCTGGGGTTTCTTCCCGCGGTGACGGATGCGGATTCCCCGCGCTTCAGCGATCATCAGCGGATCCTCGCCCGACCGGACGCGAGCATGCCGGCGGATTTCGGACATCCCGTTCGCCGAGAGGCTGTTCGGCGGTGGCTATCGGATGTTCCCCTTGCCGAATGCGTGTGCGGTTCTGTGCCAGGTCAGCAGGAACTGCACCGGACCGCCGGGATCGCCGCTGAGCCGCAGCACATCGGCCGAATCGTCGCCAGGGATCAGCGTGGCCCACCGCGTTTGCCTGCTTCCCGCGCCGAACGGCCAGGTCGCGACCAGCGTGTGGTGGGTGATCACTCCTCGCTCCACCGTGTACGAACCGGTGTAGCCCAGCGATTTGCCGAGCCGGGGCATCCGACGGGAGGACACGTGGACAGTGGCCGAGAAGTGTCCGCTCGGCGTATAGAGCAGTGTTCCCCGGCAGCGAGGTCGCGCGCTTCGATCTCCGCGCGAGAGGCGCACTTCGTCCAGCAGCCACGCCCCTACGAGGTCTTCTGATGTCACGGAGGGACCGCGATGGTTTTGGGTGAGATCGACGGTTTTCACGAGTACTCCTCTTTCCGGTCGCGCGGCCGGGTCATCGGCCGGCGAGCCATTGGCGGATGCTTCGAGCGGTTTCCGGCGCGTGGTCCTCGATCATGGACAGGTGCGTACCGTCCACGGCGCTGGTGTCGTGCCTGCCCGGCCAGAGTTCGGGCAACCGGCTGTCGCGCGGATGGACGAAGAGCGTCGGCACCTCCGACGCCGCGGGGGTCCAGGCGCTGAGCAGCCGTTCATAGCGGTGAAAGGCGGTCAGCGCGTCCGGGCTCAGGGCGGCAGCGGCACGGGCCAGCCGGTCGTGGGCCTCCTTCACGACCGCGGCCGGTGCCGCGGCCGGGCTGACGGAATCGAGCAGGACCAGTCCCCGCACTGTCGTCCCCCGCTGCCGCAGGACCTCCGTCAGCCGGTGGGCGAGCAAGCCGCCCGACGAATGCCCGAGCAAGTACACCGGGTCGTCCGGCAGTGCCCGCGCCCAGGTTTCGCACAGATCGTCGAGACTGCCGGGCACGGGTTCGCCTTCGACGAATCCCGGCAGCCGGGCGGTCCGCACCTCACAGACACCTTCGAGGCCGGCGGCCAGCCGGTCGTAGGGTGACGCGACGTCCGAGGTGATGATGGGCGGTACGCACACCACGGTATGGGGAGCCGGAGCCGAGGTGAGCGATCGCCAGTCGGGCACGGGGAGCCCGCCGCTCTGTCGTTGCCGCGCAGCCGGTTCGAGGAGACTGCGCGCCCGGTCCGCGTCGCCGTCACGCCAGGCCGTCAGGACATCGGTGACGAAGGACGGGCTCCGTGCCGCTGTTCCGTCATCGGGCCGCGATTCCCCGGCGCCTGCCAGGACGGAGTCGACATACCGGGCCAGCGTCACGGGCGTCGGGTGGTCGAGCAGGGCGGTGGCCGCCAGCCGGACGCCGAGGGCGTTGCTGAGCCTGGTGCGAAGTTCGACAGACGCCAAGGAGTCGAAACCGGCCTGCTGGAAGGGCTGGTCGGACCGCACGTCGTCCGGGCCGGAATGACCGAGGATCGCGGCGGCGTGCGTACGCACCAAAGCGGTGATCGCGTCGAGCCGTTCTCCGGCCGGTTTGGCGGAGAGATCGACGTGATCGTCGGCGGGGTCAGGGCGGGTGGCACCGCGCGGGTTCCGGCGGGGCAGGTCGGCCAGCAGGGCGGGCGTCTCCTTGTCGAGTTCGCGCAGTGCCGTGATCACGACGGCGGGCTGGTCGAGGTCGAGCGAGGCGTCGAAACCTCGCAGGGCCTGTGCGGTCGCCATGGGAGCGAACCCCTGGCGGGCCACGCGAGCCCAGTCGGTGGCGTCCAGACGGGCGGTCAGCGAGGTCTCCTCACGCCAGTAACCCCAGGCGATGGAGACGGCGGGCAGCCCGAGCCGGCGCCGGTGGTGGGCCAATGCGTCGAGGAAGGCGTTCCCCGCCGCGTAGGTCGACTGGCCCGCCGCTCCCGCCACCCCGACGACGCTGGAGTAGAGCACGAATGCTCGCAGATCCCGGTCGCGGGTGAGGTCGTGCAGGTTGACGGCCGCGTCCACTTTGGACCGCAGGACGGTGTCCAGCCGTTCCGGGGTCATGTCCGTGAACAGACCGTCGTCCAGCATCCCGGCGGTGTGCACGACCGCGGTCAGCGGACGCTCGGCGGGAATCCGGTCGAGGACGGCAGCGAGGCCTGCGCGGTCGGCCGCGTCGCAGGCGGCGAACGTGACCGAGGCACCGGCCGCCTCCAGGCGTTGCCGGAGTTCCTCGGTCCCGGGCGCCTCGGCACCGCGACGGCTGACCAGCAGCAGATGACGGACACGGTGGGCGGTGGCGAGGTGGACCGCCAGCAGGCCGCCGAGCGAACCGGTGCCACCGGTGACGAGGACGGTTCCGTCGGCGCCGAGTTCGCCCGGCGGCGTCAGGATCGCCTTGCCGGTGGTCCGGCCCTGGCTGAGACGTCGCAATGCCTGCCGCGCGTAGCGGATGCCCCAGCGTCGCGTGGGCAGTGGCTCGAGAGTCCCGTCCTCGAACATCGGGAGGAGCGCGTCGAACGCGCGGCCGAACACCTGAGGCGGATGGTCGATCAAACGGAAAGCACGGTACGTGACACCGGGATACCGGGCGGCGATCTCCTCGGGATCGCGGACGTCCCGCGTCCCCAGTTCCACATACCGGCCGCCCGGCCGCAGCAGGCGCAGGGAGGCGTCGACGAACTCTCCGGCGAGACTGCCCACCACGACGTCGAAACCCGTGCCACCGGTCGCATCCCTCAGCCGCGGTTCGAACTCGGCCGACCGTGAGTCGGCGATGTGATCGGGCAGGACACCCATCGCCGCGACCAAGGCCTGTTTGGCCACGCCGGCCGTGGCGTACACGTCCGCGCCACGAGCGCGGAGCAACTGGACGGCCGCGGTGCCCACTCCCCCGGCGGCCGCGTGGACGAGGACTTTTTCGCCTGCGCGCACTCCGGCGAGATCGTGCAGCGCGTGATAGGCGGTGACGAACGGGACGGTGATGCCCGCGGCCTTGGCCAGGGACGTCCCGTGCGGGATCGGGAAAACGTACCGGTGGTCGACCTCGACGATCGAGGCGTAGGCGCCGCTGTCGCCGGTGAAAGCCATGACCTGGTCGCCCACCCGCGGTTCGGTGACGCCGGGGCCGGTCTCCTCGACCGTTCCCGCGATCTCCCAGCCGATGTGGTCGGCGTCGAGGAGTCCGAGGCAGACGAGTGTGTCTCGGAAATTCACCCCGGCCGCCTCGACACGAACCCGGACCGCTCCCTCTCCGGCGGCGGCGCTCAACGTCGGCGCGCTGACGGCCTTGAGATCGTCGAACGTGTGCGAGGAGGAGGCTTCCAGCCGCCACGGCGTGTCGCCGGCGGGCAGTTCCAGCGCCTCCTGGTCCGAGGGGATCAGACGCGGTACGAGGAAGTGCTCGCCGCGCACCGCGAGCTGTGGCTCGCCCGTCGCCACGGCGGCCGCGAGGACCGCGGGGTCCGGAGTTCCGTCCTCGACGTCGACCAACCGCACCGAGCCGGGATTCTCCTTCTGGACCGAGCGGAACAGGCCCGCGCAGGCCGCCGCCGCGAGGTCGTCGACCGGCTCGCCGAACGACGTGCTGTGGGCCCGGCGGGTGAGCAGCACCAGCAGCGATCGCGCCAGCCTGGCATCGGCCAGGAACGCCTGGGTGTCGGCCAGCGTGCGGCGTAACCGCTCCCGGACCGGTACGGGGTCCGGGTCTTCCCCGGCGAGGCTGTCCTGCCCACGGCAGTCGAGCCAGATCACTTCGGGCGCCGGTCCGCCGCGGGGAAGGGCCGCGATCAGGTCCTCCATGCCGGCATGGACCTCGGCCACCGGCAGGTCGTCACGGGTGCCGACAGCGCTCCAGTGACCCGCTTCCGGAACATCGCCGCCGGCTGGTTCGACCGCACGCCAGGCGACGTCGAAGGCGAGCGCGGCACCGTCGGTGTGAGCGGCCCGCAGCATCCGCGCGGTGCTGGGGCGCAGTCGCAGGCCCTCGATGTCGACCACGGTCCGGCCGGAACAGTCCGTCGCGTGCGCGTCGACGTGGCCGGAGGCGGCGGTGAGAGTGGTCCGCAACGTGGTGGCACCCCGCACGCGTACCGTGATCGAGTCCATCGTGTGGGGAAGCAGGATCCCGGAGCCGGTCCCGCCGAGCGCCAGGCCGTGCAGAGCGGCGTCCAGGAGGGGCGGGTAGAGGGTGAAGCCCCTGTCGTTCACCTGTTTCCCGGAAAGGGTGGCCTCGGTGTGGGAAATCCGCTTTCCGGTGCGCCATGCCGCCGTCATCGCCCGGAAGGCCGGTCCGTACTGGTACCCCTTCCGTGCCAGTGCGCGATAGTGCTCCGCCACGTCGACGGGTTCGACGTCTTCGGGAGGCCACACGACCGCGTCGGTGTGCGCCCTGTCGGCGACCGCGGTGTCATCACCCTCTGCGGCGACGGCGACGGCGTTGCGGACCCACGGCGCCGCGGGATGGCGGGCGCGTGAGTGCAGGCTGACCGGCCGCCGTCCGTGTTCGTCCGGCGCACCGGTGTGCACCTGGAGGTCCGTTCCGTCCTCGGTCAACGGGAGCGGAGCGTGCAACACGACGTCTTCCAGCCTGCCGCAGCCGGACTCGAAGGCGCCGTGCAGCAGCAGTTCCACCATGGCGGTCGCGGGGACCAGGGTTCCCCCGAACACGGCGTGGTCGGCCAGCCACGGATCGGTGGCCGTGGACAGCCGTCCCGAGCGCACCGTCGACCCGTCGGGCAGGTCGGTCGAGACCGCCAGCCAGGGGTGCCCGCCATCGCTCAAACCGGCCGAGGCCAGGTCTGTCTCGTGGGACTTCTCCGGAAGCCAGTAGCTGCTCCGCTGGAACGGATAGGACGGCAGATCGACCTCGACGGAGTCGGGATAACGCTGGGTCCAGTCCACCCGGACGCCCTTCACCCAGGCCTCCGCGACCGCGTCGGCGAAGTCCTCGGCGCCGCCCGCCTCGCGGCGCAACGTCGCGACCGCGCCCGCGTCGACCCCCGCGTCCGTGGCGATGTCCCGAAGTGAGCTCACCAGGATCGGATGCGGGGAAACCTCCACGAACTGCCGGTGCCCGCACTGCATCGCGCGTCGGACGGCCTGATCGAATCGCACGGTCTGCCGGAGACCCCGGTACCAGTAGTCCGGGTCCATAAGGTCGCCGTTCATCTCCTCCCCTGTCACCGAGGAGAACACCGGCACCTCGGCCGGACGCGGCCGGAGCCCGGTGAGCCTCGCGGGCAGCTCTTCGCGGACCGCTTCCATGTGGAAGCAGTGCGAGGCGTAGTCGACGGCCACCCGCCGCGCCCGGACACCTTCCTCGTCGCAGTGCCGGAGCAGTTCGTCCACGGCGTCGGCGTCGCCGCCCACGGTGGTGGCGGTCGGGCCGTTGACCGCCGCCACTTCCACTCCGCCACCCCATCGCGCGAGCAGCGTTTCGGCCCTCTGCGCGGGCAAAGCGAGCGAAGCCATGGCACCGGGCGTGGTGATCGTCCGGAGTGCCCGGCTGCGCACGGCGACCACTCGCGCCGCATCCGGGAGGGACAAGGCACCCGCGACATACGCGGCCGCGATCTCACCCTGGCTGTGCCCGATCACGGCGACCGGCCGAACCCCTTGCGACTTCCACATCTCGGCCAGGGACACGTACATCGCGAACAACGCCGGCTGGACCACCTCGGAGCTTTCCAGCGACGTGCCGCCGACTCCGCGCAGCACGTCCACCACATCGAAGTCGATCCAGGGGCTCAGCGCCTTCGCACACCTCCGCAATGCCTCGGCGAACACCGGCGAGTCCTCCCACAGCCGGGCCCCCATGCCGGGCCAGTGCGCGCCCTGGCCGGGGAACACGAACACCGGCGAGTCGTCGTCACTCGCGCGGGCTCGCGCGCCGGCCGATTCGGGCACGGTCCCGGAGGCGGCGACGGCGTCCAGCCCGGCCAGCAGGGTGGTGGTGCGCTCGCCGCGTACGACGGCCCGCTCCCGCAGCGCGGTGCGGGTCGTCGCCAGCGAACGCCCGACGTCGGCGGGATCGATGGCAGGGCGGTCACGGACCCAACGGGCGAGAATGGCGGCCTGTTCGCGCAACGCGTCTTCCGAGGCCGCGGACAGGGGCCACAGCTGCGGTGGCGTCGCCGGTCGTTCGAAAACGGGGAGGCGGCGCGGGGCCGGTTCCGGCGGCTCCTCCACGATCAGATGCGCGTTCGTTCCGCCGATGCCGTACGACAGCACCCCTGCGCGACGCACCCGGTCGCCACGCGGCCAGTCCCGTGCGTCCCGCAGTAGCCGGACGTTCCCCGCGGACCAGTCCACTTCCGGCGTCGGGTTGCCGACGTGGAGCGTGGCGGGCATCCGCTGCTTCGTCATCGAGAGGATGACCTTGACCAGCCCCGCCAGCCCGGCGGCCTGCTGGGTGTGCCCGATGTTGGACTTGCCCGAACCGATCCACACCGGCAGATCAGGGTCACGGGAACCGCCGTAGGCCAGCTGGATCGAGCGGGCCTCGATCGGATCGCCCACCTTCGTACCCGTGCCGTGCGCCTCCACAAGGTCGACCTGGCCGGGGCTCAGCGCCGCGTCGTCGAGCGCTTCGGCGATCAGGGATCGCTGGGCGGGGCCGGACGGGACGGTCAGTCCCTCTCCGGTGCCGTCGTGGTTGACCGCGCTCCCGCGCAGCACCGCCAGAACCGGACGTCCGGTCGCCAGTGCCCGCCGCAGCGGGGTCAGCACGACCGAGACGACCCCCTCCGACGGCGCGAATCCGTCCGCTTCCGCGGCGAACGCCTTGCACCGCCCGTCCCCGGTCAGCGCGCCCGCGCGGCCGTACCGCATCAGCAGGTCAGGTGTCGCCAGCACGCAGACGCCGGACGTGATCGCGAGGTCGCATTCGCCCGAGCGCAGCGCCCGGACCGCCATGTGGACGGCCACGAGGCTCGACGAGCACGCCGTGTCCACCGACAGGGCGGGTCCTCGAAGATCGAGGAGGTATGAGATGCGACCGGAGGCCACACTGATCGAACTCCCGGTCGCCAGGTCCGCGT
Organism: Amycolatopsis keratiniphila; assembly: GCF_000400635.2. Lineage (NCBI taxonomy): Bacteria > Bacillati > Actinomycetota > Actinomycetes > Pseudonocardiales > Pseudonocardiaceae > Amycolatopsis > Amycolatopsis keratiniphila. Next base: position 5,126,819 of record NC_021252.1, read on the forward strand.
TCGCCCCGCCGGGCCGGTGCTCCGGTTCCCCCATCGCGTGATAGTTGGAGTCGCTGATCCCCACGTAGACACCGGTCGGTGTCCCGCGCAGCGATCGCGGCGGAATGCGCGCGGATTCGACCGCCCGCCAAGCGGATTCCAGGAGCAGACGTTGCTGAGGATCCATCATCGTCGCTTCGCGGGGGCCCATTCCGAAGAATCCGGCGTCGAAACCACTCACATCATCGAAAAATCCACCTCGGGCTATCGGAAAATCACCGGTGGCCGAGGATTCGGGGTCACGCAGCCATTCCAGATCCCAGCCGCGATTCACGGGCAGGGGTGCGGAAAAATGACTTCCGGAGTCCAAGAGCGTCCAATAGTCCTCGACGGATTCGACTCCTCCGGGGAATCGGCAGTCCATCCCGACGACGGCGATCGGGTCCTGCCGTGGTTGATTCGCCACAGCTGCTCACTCCTCCTTGTGTCGGTGAAACTATTCGGCGATCGCGGTGCGGTAGATCCAGCGGAACACGCGGACCATGCCGCCCTTGGCGACATCACGCACGTCGGTGCGTTCGAAATGCTCGTGCCATCTGCCGTGGTCCACGGACAACCGCTCCGGGAGGTGTTCCTCGGGCAGTTCACGGATCGGGTCGAGCGAAGCCGGTCCCCCGGCCAACAGGATCGTCGTCATGAGAACTCCTCACTGCTCTGCGTTGTGCGGCAACGACTTTCGGGTGCCGACCTCGGACGGACGGCGAGCCGTGCCTCTTCCAGTAAGCCCGCGCCGGTCTCGACGGCCAAGGTGTGTGTGACGTCCGGGTTGTTGCAGCCCATGGAGTTGTTGAACGTCGCGATCCTCTTGCCCGGCAGCTGATCCCGGTTCGACGACAGGCACCCGGTTGGCGCAATTCAACCGCTGCGCGAGGGGGTAGTTCCTTGACGAAACGCCGCCGAAGAAGGAGATCCAAGTGGCGCCGAACCACTTGCTGCGGAACCTGCTCGCCGAGTCCGGCTGGACCGGCCAGAAGCTTGCGGACCACACCAACAGGCTGGGTGCCGAAGCGGGATTGCGACTGCGTTACGACCGCACCGGCGTCGCGCACTGGTTGTCCGGCACCCGCCCACGCCCGCCGGTGCCGGAATTGGTCGCCGAAGCGTTCACCCGCCGGCTGGGCCGCCGGGTGACGGCGGCGGCCACGGGCCTGGTGCGGGGCGGCGGCGCCACGGCCCCGCCGTGGTGGCGGACCGACGTCGCCGCCGAACTGACGAACCTGTGCCGCGACGGCGCCGCCTCCCGTCGCACACTCTCAGGATGCGTCTACAGCCTGGCGGCCTTGTCCGTTCCCGGCTGGGCCGAGCTGGCGAGCGTCGCGGGCGCGGTACGCCCGGCCGAAAACGCGGGCAAGGTCGAACGTGCCGAACTCGACGCCGCCAAGGCGATGCTGGAACTGTTCTCCACCGCGGACCTGACCTTCGGCGGTGGGCATGTCCGCCCCGCGCTCGCCCGCTATCTGCGGACCACGATCGCGCCGTGGCTGCGCATGGAGGCGGCACCGGCCGTGCGGACCGACATGTTCATCACGGCGGCGCAGCTGTGTTACCTCTGCGGTTTCCTGTGCTTCGACGACGAGCTGCACGGGGCCGCGCAACGGTATTACCTTGTCGCGGGCCGCCTGTCGCACGCCGCCGGGGACGCCCTGCACTACGCCATCTCGTTGCGGGCCTTGAGTGTGCAGGCCCGGATGCTCGGACACCGGGCGGCGGCGGTCGACCTGGCCACCACGGCGGCCCGGGCGCTTCCCGGGGACGCGCCCGCGCTCACCCGCGCGTTCCTGGTCGGCCAGGTCGCCGCCGCCGAAGCCGCCGCGGACGACCAGCGCAACGCGGTGACCCATCTGCGGGCCGCCGAAACCTATCTCGATCAGGCCCGCGATACCTCGTCTCCGGTGGGCACCTACCATCCCGCCGCCCTGTCACACCACCACGCGGCCGTCCGCGCCTGCCTGGGCGAACGCCCCGCCGCGGTCTCCGCGCTGACCCGCTCGTTGCGCCACCGGCCCGCGTCCGAGCGCCGGGCCCGCGCGATCACCCTGGCCCGGCTGGCCGAACTACACCTCGACGCCGGCGAGGTGGACCGCGCCTGTCAGGCGTGGGACCAATTTCTCGACGACTATCCCCACTTGCGTTCCCAGCGTGCCGACACCGCGCTGGTCACGCTGCGGGCCCGCCTGCGGCCACACGCCGCCTATCCCCCCGCGCGCTCGGTGACGCACAAGGCCGCCGAGGTCTCCCGCGCCAGGGCGGCGTGAAATGTCCTGTCCTGAAAAGCGATCGTGCCGGTCTGGTGCCGCCTCGTCCGTAACGTCCGAAATGGCTCGGTGACGACCCGGCGGTGCATGACCGCCAGCGGCCCGAGGCCGGACAAGGCCGTCACCACCTCCTCCGCGATCGCCGTCCCGGAGGGGCTCGCCACGGCCACCCCCACGGTCGCCGCGCCCGCCAGCCGGTCGGCACGCACGTCCGCGAGCCTGCCCACCGGATATGACGGGCAAGCTCGCGCACGTGCCCATTCGAGCAGTTCCTCACCTGCACGCTCGCCCTTCGGACCGCAGATCAGCAGCACGTCGGCGGCCGCGGCCACCGACCACAACGCCTCACGCCGGTCCGAAGCCGCGTAGCCGAACTCGCGCGGATGCGGCCCCCGCAACCGGGGGAAGCACTGCCGCAATACTTTCACCACCTCGGCGGCGTCCTCGACCGGCGTCTCCGGCGCCACCACGTACGAGACCCGGTCAGGATCGATGCCCTCCAAAGGGAAAGCCCGCCCCGGTGTCACCACCCGCACCGCGGCCTGTCCGGCACAGGCAGCGACCGCCTCCGCCGGCGTCGGTGAACCGATCACCAGCACGGTGTCACCTCGTTGGACGAAATCCAGCACACCCGCTGTCACCGACGCCACCGCTTCCCCGCTGTCGGCGTCGAGTTCGGACGCCGCGACGAGAACGCGCCGGGTGCGGACCACCGACGACCACCGCTCGATCAGTTCCCGCGCCATCGCCCGCCCGGACTCGTCGGCGATTCCGGTCGCCAGCGCCAATCCGACCGGTCTGCCGTCGTGGTCCAGATAAGACATCGTGTGCGCGACGGATTCCTCCCCCACCGAGGCCCGCAGGTCCGCGATGCGTACTCGAAAATCGAGTTCCCCGGCGAGCTCGGCGATCAGCGACGCCGCCGGACAACTCACCACACCCCGGTCGGGATGCTCGAACCGATCGGCCACGACGACTTCACCGGTCGCGACACCAGCGGCACGAAAGGACGTTCTTTCCAAGGATCTGCCAACCATCAGGACTCCGGAAATTATGAATGGACCGCACCTTTTGCGCGACCTCGGTGATCATCAAACGAGACGACTATGACAAGCGCTCGACATGCGCACAACGAACGCACCGGAACACCACTCTTCCGATGTGCACCTGCACACGCAAATGCACGAATGAAATCGTGCCCAGCGCGCTATATCACCGGAATGAACAGTCCGAAACCGCGAAAAAATCCGCGTTGTTCCTTCGAATCCGCGACCGTGGCGCGACAGCGCCGGTCTGCCGTCGATGGCAGGGACGAATAGTGCGTCTTCGGCGAACACCGCGCCCGCGTACCCGCAGCCCTGGTCGGGTGACGACATTTCACTCACCTGACCGGTTCGTCACTCGCCTTCGCTGTTCCGTTCGGCCGTGGCCGCGGATCCGACCGGCGTTCTGGCGAGGACGTCGAGTTGCCGGAGCACCCGCTTGGCGTCGGCGTCGCGGCCTTGTTCCCGGTACAGCTCCAGAGTTCGCTGCCAGGCGGCGCGGGCAAGGGAGTGGTTGCCGAGAGCGGCGTAGGGGTGACCGAGGTTGTCGAGGGTGTCGGCCGCTTCGGTGGTGTTGCCGACGCTGCGGTACAAGGCGAGCGCCTGCCGGTAGTAGCCGATGGCCCGCCGGTGGTGTCCGGTGCGGTGGTCGATGAAGCCCAGGCTGTCCAGGGCGTCCGCCTCGCCGTCGGGATCCTGGTAGAGCCGGTGCAGGGCGAGGGCTGCCTGGCAGTGTTCGCGGGCGGTGTCGTACTCGCCGAGCCGGGCGGTGGTCCAGCCCACCGCGTTGAGCGCGACGGCTTCCCAGACCGGTGAGTCGACGGTACGGAAGAGGCGCAGGGCGTGGCCGGCGTGTTCCAGCGCTCTCCGGTCGTCCCCTCGCTGCTCCCACGCCCATCCGAGGGCGTGGTGGGTATGGGCCTGCTGGGTCGGCTCGTGGTGCTGTTCGGCCAGTCCGAGGGCTTCGTACAGATGAAGGAAGGCCTGTTCATGGTGGCCCAGTTCCGCATGTGCGTGGCCGAGGAGCCGGTGGGTGAGGATCCGGGCGGTGGGGTCGGACAGGTGGTCGGCGGCCTCGGCGGCGACCTCCCACATGGCCAGATCGTCGTGATGGCGGCCCCGCCGACGGTGAAAAATGCACACGGCCCAGGCGATCCGCCACACGGTGTGGTGGTGGCGGAGAGCGACCGCGGTGTGCTGGGCGGCAAGCAGGTGCGGGTGATGGGTGTCCAGCCACGCCCACGCGGCCTGCCGGTCGGGCAGCGGCTGGAACCGGGCGCCGTCGACAGGTGGATCGAGCCGGATCGGCGGACGATAAGGGTCCAGGAGCCCGTCTGCGGTGCAGGCGGTGTGCAGGTAGAAGTCGACCACACGGTCCAGCGCGGCCCGCCGTACCGGCTCGGCCAGGTCGTTGGCGAGACTGGTGGCGTAGGCACGGACCAGGTCGTGCATGACATACCGGCCGCCGGCGCGCCGGTCGAGCAACGAGTGATCCTCCAGGACTCGCAAGGTCTTGCGGGTCTCGGTCGGCGACAGACCGAACAGGCAAGCGGCGGCGGGCAGGTCGATGTCCGGGCCGGGAGCGGGGCCGAGCAGCGCGAACACCGTCCGCTGCCGGTCGGTGAGCCAGCGCAGTGACCAGGACAGCACCGCGGGCAGGCTGGCGGCGGGGTCGATGTCGTGGTCGAACATCTCCAGGCCCAGGTCGCGAAGTTCGGCGACGAACTCGAGCAGGGGGATCCGCGGCCGGGCGGCGGTGTGCCGGGCGGCGATCGCCAAAGCCAGCGGATGACGTCCGCACAGGTCGGTCAGCTCGTCGGTCACCTCGGGCGTGGCGTCGGCCCGTTGCTCGCGCAGCCGCGTGGCCAGCAGCGCGCGGGCCTCACCCCGGGTGAGGATGTCCAGGGTCAGGTGGCGGACACCGTACCGGTCGATCAACGAGGAGAGCCTGGTGCGGCCCGTGACCAGCACGGTGCACGACGTCCCGCCGGGCAGCAGCGGGACGACCTGGTCGGCGGTGGCGGCGTTGTCGAGCACGACCAGCATCCGCTTCCCCGCGACAAGGCCCCGGTACAGCGCGGCGAGCGCGTCCAGGTCCGCCGGGAGTCCACCGGGGTGGACGCCGAGAGCGGTGAGGAATCCGCGCACCGCGTCGGCCGGGTCGGCCGGGCGTCCGGTGGGGCTGAACCCCCTCAGGTCGACGAACAGCTGCCCGTCCGGGAAGCGGTGCAGGTTGCGGTGCGCCCACGCGAGGGCCAGCCACGTCTTCCCGATCCCGCCCACCCCGCCGATGCTCGAGATCATCATCGTCCGTGTCGCCGCCTGGTCCGGTTGTGGGCGCGACGCCGCGCCGGCTCGGGTGGTGGCCAGGGCGCGGTCCAGTTCGGCCAGTTCGGGGACGCGGCCGGTGAACAACGCGGGAGCGGCGGGCAATTGGCGCGGTACCGTCGTCGGCCGGTCCGCGGAGCCGGGCTCGGCGAGGCCGGGATCGGCTGCCAGCATCCGCCGGTGGAGTCCTTCCAGTGCCACTCCGGGGTCGGCGCCCAGCTCCTCGGCCAGCCGGGTGCGCAGCCGTTGACAATGGTCGAGGGCGTCGGCTTGACGCCCGCTGCGGTACAGAGCGAGTACGAGCTGAGCGGCCACGTGTTCGTCCAGCGGATGCGCTTGGGCGCGCGCGGTCAACTCGGGCAGGAGCGTGGCGTGCCGGCCGTGCCGCAACGCCGAGTCGATGCGGTCGGTGTCGGCGGCGAACCGTTCCCGCTCCAGCCCGTGCCGCACCGTGGCGATCCACGGTGTGTCCAAACCGGACACTGCCTCGCCCCGCCACACCTTCGCGGCCCGCTCCAGCAGTTCCAACGCCTGCGCCTCGTCGTCAGTGGCACGGGCATCGGTCACCAGGCGCCGGAACCGGTGCACATCCACGCAATCGGGTGCGACCAGCAGGACGTAGCCGCCACCGCGCCGCTCGATCACCACTTCGCCCGCGATGCCGCTGGTGGACAGCAGCTGGCGTAGTCGCGAAAGGTAGTTGCTCACCAGCTGCCGGGCCCGCCGGGGCGGACGCTCTCCCCAGATCCGGTCCACCAGCTGGTCGGTCGAGACCACCTGATTGGCCTCGAGCACGAGCACCGCCAGCACATACCGCTGCCGGGCGTGCCCGAGATCCACCCACGTCCCGTCGACGAGGACCTCCACTTCCCCCAGCACCCGCAGCTCAACCCTCACCGCACAACCCTCCCTGCCCGGTCACCGCACGACGCTGTGGCGAACTCCTGCCTAGTGCCCACGGCACCCCGCTCGGCACCACTGAACAGCCGATTCGCAGAACGTTGTGTCGCCGGACGAAAACGGGCGTCCATCCTGGCCTGCGTCCTGGCCTCCAGACGAACGCGAGGAGATACGCATGCCCAGCAGGCTCAGGAAAATCGTCTACTTCCTGTTCGCACTGACAGTGAGTGCCGTCATGGTCGGCACCACGTCCACCGCCACCGCGGCGCCTGCCGCCGCACGTGCCGCGTTCAGCGCTACGAGTGTCGAACTGTCCACCGCCAACGGGAAGGTGACCGCGGCCGCGATCCTCTGCGAAGTCGGCTACGGCAACGACGTCACCATCTACGGCGGCTACCTCAACGTGACCTGGGCCATTGCCTGCCGGGACACCGCCACCGGCCAGCTGACCCCGCTGGCCAGGGACATCACGATGACCATCGGCATCCGCAAGGGCGGCAAAGTCATCCTCCCGATCAGCGCCGCCTGTGTGACGCCCGGCGCGTACGCGACGTGCTCCCACCGTGTGCCCTACGACGGGTTCACAGGGCAGGTCGACAGCGCGATGGTGGCCAGAGTGACGTGGACGGACAACTATCCGCCGATCTCGGGAGGGTTCGTCTCTCCCGGCAGCATCATCGGCTGACCCCGGGCCCGCAGACGGCCTTCAGGCCCACCGAGGGAGGGAGAAGTGGCCGCCTCGCCGTCGAACAGACGCGGGGCGGCCACCGCCGTACCCCGCGGTCACGACTACTGTTCCGGATCCACACCGACGGCCGGCGGCAGCGGCGAGGCCGACTTCACCCACCCCGGGTTCGCCGCGACGACGTCGGGCTGCGCAGGAGGAAATGCTCCGTGAATCCCGGCCGGTCGAGCAGATTCCGCACCCGTGTCCGGAGATCCGGTCTGGACGAGCAGACGGCGGAGACGTCGATCAGGTCCACCAGCGCCTCGAAATGGGGAAGCGGGAAGATCTGCTCGAAGTCGAAACCGCGCTCCGCGAGCCGAAGCCAGGCTTCGAGAAGGGCGATCGGAGCGACCAGCATGTCACCGCCTCGGGCGATGCGCACGTAGACGATCGTGCGGCCCCACCGGGTGGGGCCGCGGCCGACACCTTTCTCGGGCATTGGGGTCTCGCCGGGCATCCGACCGAGGACGGATCGGCCTGTTGAACCGGCTGACCGGTTCGAAGTACCTCCGCGGGGACCGGAGACGGCCTACCGGGCACGCCATGGGCTGAACGGCCGCCGTCCTGGTCTTTCTCGAGCAGGTGGACGACGGGCTTCCACCGCTTCAGCTCAAGAGGTCGAGGCCGCGCTGCCACCGCTGCCGGCGCTCCGCGCGATCCTGTTCCCACCACGGCGTTCCGCGCTCCCCCAGGGCGACCTTGGCGATGTGCACCCGCGCCCGGGCCTCCCGCTCGGCTTCGGGATCCTCAGCTCGCCGAGCCGCGCCGACGTCCCGGCGAGCCCGCATCAGCAGGCCGCGTAACCGGGCCGCCGTCTCCTCCGGTATGTCCGGATCGGTCGCGCGCCAGCGCCGGCCGCCGATCACGACGAAACGCCCGTCGGGCGTGCGGTCCGGCTCAGCCATGCGCGTCCCCGGCCGGCCGGATCCTGATGGGTCCCGCCCACTCCCCGTCCGGGTCGAGCGACCGGTTGCCCTGGGTCAACCGCACCTCACCCGCCCGCGCGAGCTCGCGCGCCAGTTCCCGAGCCCGCGGCAGCAACGGACGCCACTCGTCCGCGAGCGCCCGCGCCGCGTCGGAAGGGCAGCAGCTGCCGCCTTCGCCTCGCGCGAAGACCAAGGCGAGGATCGCCGCCCGCAACCGATCGGGCACCGGTCCGGTACCCAGCGCCGTCCGGGCATGAACCGCACCCGGCCCGGCGTTCTCCAGGATCCGCTCCAGTTCTCGTCGAGGCCCTGACCTGCTTGTCATACCGCCAGGATCGCACCGTCCGGGGCGCCGCGTTCGACGACTTCGGTGGCGCCTCGTCTGCCGAACGCCGCCCACAGCCAGACGAAGCCGTTCCCGCGACCGATTCCGCTGGCCAGAACGAACACCAGCACCGCCATCCCACCGGCCGCTCCGAACACGGCGACAGGTTTGGAGGGTTTCACCTTGAACGACGCCACCCGGAGCTCCTCGCGTAGAACGAATTACGGTGAGACCCTGGTGCCCCTGCCCGGCGCTGTCCAAACGCAACTGTCTTCGTGGGCGGTTGATGTTGAGCCGTTCGCCCGAGACCGAGATCTCGTCGAGGAGCTTCGGCCGCGACACCGCGTCCTCGAAGTCGCCGTCGTGATCCCTCCAGGCCCAGAACTTCTCGGCGATCCAGGCGGCCTGCCCCGCTGGGGAACAGGGCCCGAACGCTTTCGATCGCGCCCCTGAGAACCGGCCTGGGGTCAAGCCCTGGTCCAGAGGTTGACGTCGCTGCTGGTCGCCACGACCAGCGTCGCCCCGGACGGGGAGAACCCGGCCGCACGCAGTTCGGAGTGACGCGAATGGAAGATGTGCCACCAGGTCTCGCCGTGCGCCCCACCGGTGTACGGATTCCCCTTGGCCAACAGCACCCGTTCGTGCGGCCAGTCCGGGCAGGCGACATATACCGACCACCCCGTGGTGCCGGTGTGCAGGCCGCCGCCGTCCAGCCCGGCCATCGGCACGCGACGCCCCGCGATCGGCCCGATCCCATGGCACGTCAAGTCGTTGCCCTCCGGCTGATCCGGGTCGGGGTCGCGGGCCAGCCGCTCACCGGTGACGGTGTCGAACAGCCCGAGCCCGTTCGCAGATTCCACCAGCAGCAGGTCGCGACCAGTGCCGGGATCAGCGGCGAACCCGACACCGAGTAACCCGCCGACAGCGGCCACGTGGCGGCCGGCCGGGCGCCACGGCGGGGGCGCCGCCACCGTCGGCGCGGCCAGAATCCTTGCCCGCAGGCCCCGTTGATAGTCGGTGAGCGAAAGCTGTTCCGCCATCCCGCGAGTATGCCGGAGACCGAGCGCTTGATCGGCGGATCTCAAGCGGAGCGGCGCAGTGCCGATTCGCTCCTGGGTGCCGCATGCTTTCAGGTCGGCCGCGGCTCCCACGCTGACCACAGGTGGCACGCGATCACCAGCAAAGCGCCAGTGTCTGCCTCCGTTCCCGGACGGCCAGCGCGACCGAGGCCGCGGCCAGCCCGCTCATGACCACCGTCGCGGCCGCCAGCCGTCGGACCCGCCACGCGGATCGGTCCGCCTGGGCCGTCTCTTCTTCGCGGGCCTGGATGCTCGCGTTGAGGAACTGGTGTTCCCGGAGGGTCAGTCTCGTCGACCCGGCCAACGTGATCGCTTCGTCGAGCTGGCTGCCCCGGTAGAGCGGCGCCGGGTCGCGGTTCGCGCGTTCCCACACGCCTGCGGCCTCGGTCAGCCGCCGGTGCAGGTACAGGCGGCCGCGACCGGTGGACAGCCAGTTCCGCAGCCGCGGCCACTCGCGGATGAGCGCGTCGTGCGCGAACTCCAGCCCGTCGGCGTCGGCGGTCACGAGCCGGGCATCGACCAGCCGGGCGACCACCGGGGCGGCGGCCGGGTCGAGTTCGTGCGCGGGGACGCGCCGCCGGGTGTCGTGACCATCGAATCCCAGCGTGGTGAGCCGGAGGAACACGTCCCGTGCTTGCCGCTGCCCGATTTGGTCGAACTCGCCGAAGACCTTCTCGGCCGTGTCGGCCAGGGCACGCGTTATCCCGCCGGACGCCTGGTACGCCGGGAGGGTGAGCGTGGCGCCGTGAGGGCGTCGCCAGGTCCGGCGCATCGCCTGGGAGACGAGCGGGAGAACACCGTGCCCGCCCGCCGCCTCGGCCATGATCGTGGCGACCAGCGCGCCTTCCAGCTGGTGTCCGGTGGCGATCGCCGGGCGCATGATCGCCGAGCGCAGCTGCTCTGCGGTCATCGGCCCGGTGTCGACCCGGTTCTCGGGGCGCAGCGCCGCGGCGAGCGCCGGGTGCCTGTCGCAGTGTCCGATGAAGTCCGAACGCACACCCACCACGAGCCGGGTCCGGCTGTCCGGTTCCTGGACGGCGTGCAGGAGCACCGCGACGAAGGCGTCACGCTCCTCCACAGTCCGGCAGCGGGTGAAGACCTCTTCGAACTGATCGACGACGAGCAGCAGTTCCGCGTCCGCGTGCCGCCTCGCCAGGAGCTGACGGACACGCAGATGCAGTCCCGCCGGATCCGCCGTCAGCTCCCCGTGCAGCCGGACCGCCGATCCGCCGCTCACCGCGGCCAGCTGGATCGCGCTTTCCCGGAGCGGATGCGGTCCGGGAGTGAGCCGCACGATCGTCCGATCCCGGCCGGATCTCCGGACAGCCGCGATCAGCCCGGCCTCCAGCAAGGAGGACTTGCCGGATCCCGATGCGCCGGAAACCGCGAGGAGTCGCCGTTCGGTGACTTGGCGCGACAATTCTTCGACGAGGTGCTCGCGGCCGAAGAAATAGCCTGCCTGATGCGCCCCGAATGCGGCGAGACCCGGATAGGGGATCTCTTCGTCGATTTCCTCGGGCTCCGGGGCACAGTTCATCGCGGTGATCGCGTACCAGCGCTCCTCCCACTCGGCGAGGTCGCCTTCACAGGCCCGGACATAGGCCAAGGTCACTGCCAGAGTCGGCAGTTTCCGGCCGCCCGCCGCGTCGGACAAGGTGCTCGCCGCGTAGTGGGCCCGCTTGCTCAATTCGCGATACGGCGGGCTTCCGGCGTTCTCGCGTAAACGTCGTAGATCCCCCGCGAACTGTGACAACGAATCTTCGTCCGTAACAAATGGACGTTCATACCGTGGCATCAGCCACCCCCCAGGTGTCTGCTTTTCTCCATTGTCCGGAAGTTTGTCGTTCGCTGTCCACTCCCCGGCACAGAACGCTCCCGCCGCACTAGACAGGTGACAGCGGGTACCGCGCTTTACGCGGCGCTCGTGCTCGAAAACCGGAAACGATCACCGGAGGGGAAATTGGATAACGTGACGATCCGCAGAATCGCGGTGGCGGCGGGGGCCGTGGCGCTGACCGGGGGTGTCCTGCTGGCAGGCGCCGGCTCGGCGTCCGCCGACACCAAGGGGAAGCATCACTCGGCGGTCGGCGGGGAGGTCGGCACCAGCCACGTGGCCAGGTGGACGACCACCTACTACGACGGAGTTGCGTGGAACGCCACCGTGTTCGTGGACTACGGCCGCAGCGGTGCCTGGACCAAGTGCTCGGACGGCCACGAAACCTACGGGCCGTTGGTGGGACCGGGCACCTGGCTGTGGGGCGGCGACTGCTACAACCACGGCAGCATCGTCGACTACGGCTGGTACGACGGCTGACAGTGATCTGGACGGCGGCCCGTTCCCTTGTCGTGGGGCGGGCCGCCGTCGTCCTGAGCAGGATGCGGCCATGACGCGGATGATCACCTCGGCAGCACTCCCGACGGCGGCGGCCGTGCTTCGAGTTGCCGGACGGCCGCTGCCCGGGAATTGTCGGCATATGACTGCCGTGACGATTCCCCGTCCAGTTGCCGGTGACGTCGTCGACCTCATCCTGGACGACCACCGCCTGTTCGAACAGCTCCTCCGTGACCTGCGGGACGCGACCGCGGACCGTGAAGGTGCCCGAGCCGCGTTGTCGGCGGCACTGATCGCGCACGGTGAAGCCGAAGAACAGGATGTCTACCCCGCACTGCGGCGCAAGGACGCCATCGACAAGCACGAGCAGGAACACGGCGAGGAAGAACACGCCGAGGGCAACCAGGCGCTGTTGGACCTGCTGGAATGCAAAGGCACCGACACACAGAAATTCGACGACGCGGTCGAGAAGCTGGCCGAGGCGCTCATGCACCACATCGGCGAGGAAGAGCAGACGATCCTCAACCCCGCGCGCACCGAAGTGAGTGAAAAGGTCCGCCAAGACCTGGGCACGGCGTGGGCCACACGCCGCAACGCGCTGCTCGATCAGGACTGCGGTTCGATCGAGTTCGTCAAGAAGGTGGTGGCCCGAGCCGAGAAGTCGGGCCTGCTTTCCTCCGACGACGACAAGTGAACGCCCCGAATCGACGATGCCGCGTGCGCTGAGTCCGTTCGAGGTCAGCGAGGTGGCGCAGGGCGGCGACCCGGACAGGCTGTGCGCCAGGGCGCTACCCCGATTCGTGCCGTCTCCTCTTGCGCCGAGCGATCAGTGGAACCGCGAGGACACCCAGGACGATCACGACCAGAATCGTGACACCGAGGACGTTCGCCGGAACCAGAGGCTTGATCACGAACATTACGACCAGCGTCCAGCCCGCCAGAGTGACGATCTCGACGACGAAAGATCGCCACTTCCGGTCGGTCGACGAGCGCACGAGCAAGCCCACGACGACCATCACGGCGCCGATCGCACCCCACCACCACTGATCCCCCATACGGTCACCCACGGTCAGTACCGGAAATCCAGCAGTTCGAACACCCGTATCGTCCGCACGGGCCCGGTCGCGCACGTGAGCCGTCGGCCTGCCGGGATCCGGCCTTCGCGCAGACGCACGATGCAGTCGGGTTCGGCGAAGACCACCCGCCAGTCGGTATCACCGGTTCGTGTGGTCTTCGTCAGCCGGAGATCGTCGATGCCGACGGCGCCGGTGGCGGTGCGGGCGTGATGGTGAGCCACTTGGACGGCCGGTGGGTGCGAGGAACGGCCACGCAGGAACCGGCCGTCGACGACCCCGTCGAGGTACCGCTGGAAAAGACCGCTCGCATCGGCCGGACGCAGGCCGCCGAAGGTGAAACCGTGTGGCAGCAACACCATCGAGGGAGCGAACCGGCAGCCGCCGAGATGGCTGCATTCCCAAGTGGACTCGGGGAACTCCGCGGCCAGCGTGGTCGCGAGCGAACGGCCGCGTACCGCGCAGCAGGTGTCGTGTCTGCCGTGGACGCACACGAGCGCGAGGGGTTCCGGCCACACGCGTCCCTCGGCGAAGGTGCTGCGGGTGAGTTCCGCGGCGTCGCTGAATTCCCCGGTGCGGATCTGCTCGTGGCCGGGGCGGGCATCGACGCGGAACCAGCGGAACGGCCGATCGCGGATGGACGGACGCCGAGCGACACGGCGCACCAGAGTGATCCGGCCGTTGACCCGCGCCGCCCACGAACCGAGCTGGGCGACCGCGCCCGGATCCATCCCGGATTCCCTGAGCGCGAAGCGGCCCCAGGGGCCCGGATGCTCGACCAAGAGCCAGTGCTCCGCGGGCGGGGCCGTTCCCTCCCTGGGTTCGCCCGCGGTTTCGGCCAGGTCCGCGCACCGTTGCGCCGGTGTCGCGATCATGCGGTCGCGGCCATCAGCACGCCTTCCCTGAGCAGGCGGCGCACGAGCACGAACTGATCGCTTCGATCCATTCCCGGGATCTCCCCCAGCCGCCACACCCTTCCGTCCAGTAGCGCCTTCAAAGCGGTCGAGGTGGCTGCCGGCAACGAAAGGCGACGATCCGGGAGTTCGAGAACGACCCTGCCGTCCGCTGTGTCGCCGATGCGGAACCGCAAGCCGTCGCGACGCCGCATGGCATCCCCGTCGCCGAGGCCCAGCACGAACCTGGCCGTGGCGACCGGTGCCAGCGGTTCCGGACGATTTCCTTGCCACACCTTGTCCCGGGCCTGCCGGGCGACGGCGTCGCCGGGCACCGCCCGCAGCGCGGCGATCAGAATTTCCCGGACGGACTCGACATGCGCTTCCAGCCGGTCCGGGTCGCCGACGTCCATCCCGAGCGGGAGCGACGCGCGCAGCCCTTCCTCGGAACCGACGAGCGCGGTGAACGCCTCCACCAAAGCGAACGCGGTGATCACGTGGACGCCGACGGTCAGATGCGCGGAAACGTCACCGAGCGCCGTCGCCGAATGGAGCCAGCCGCGGGGCAGATACATCATGTCGCCCGGTTCGAGGACTTCGTCGATCACCGGAGCATCGTCACGGGCCCGCGCGGCGACGGCATCGGCGTGCTCGCTCCACGGCTGATCACGCAGCGGCGACGGGTGGACGGGCGCGTGCACCTTCCATCGTTTGCGGCCGGCCAACTGGAGCACGAAAACGTCGTGCACGTCGTAATGCGCCGAGAAGCCTTGCGACGACGGCGGGGTGACGTAGGCGTTTACCTGCGCGGGATGGCCGAGCTCGTCGGCCAGGCGCGTGGTGAAGTCGATGACGGCCGGCCAGATGCGGTGCAGTCCCTGGAGGACGATGGTGCTGCCGTCGGCGAAAAGAGCGGCGACCCGGTCGTCGCGGACCTGGTCGCCGATCTCCGCACCTACACCGCCCCCGCCGGTGAACGAGCGGGAATCGACCACCGCGCCGTCGCGAGCCAGCCGCAGGAACGGCGTCCGCAGCCCGCGGCGGGACAGGATTTCGTCGACGCCGTCGAGATCGAGCAGATCACCGAAGTCGCCGCCGGTTCGCCGCAACAACGGTTTCCTGCCCCAATGCCGGGCGGCGAACTCTTCGATGTCTGTACCGACCAGGCGCGATAGGACAGTTTTCGACACGCGGCCGTCCACCGGCACCGGGAGGCTTTCACGCCTTCGCCCGGTATCGGTGGACGGCTCGCTCAGATCAGCTCGCGCCACTGTCCGCGCCGCCGTCGGCTCCGCCGTCGTGCTGGCCGGGGGTGCCTTCACCGGCGCCGGAATCGGCAGGCCCTTCGGCGCCACCGTCCGCTCCACCGTCGTGCTCGCCGGAAGTCCCCTGGCCCGCCCCGGCGTCGGCCGGTCCTTCCTTGTCCTCACCCGAGGTGGTGGAGATGTCGTCGTCGTTCAGGCTCATGTCGATTCCCTTTCCCATGATCCGGATGAATCAGTGGCCGGTTACCCCGGTTCCGCCCGGAACACACCTGCGGAGACCATCACGATCGGCACACCCGGTCACAAACCGATTCGCGACTTGTCCCACGCTCTGCGGGAGCGTCCTCGGCATGGACTCCGCCAACCCGGCCTTCCATACCGCCTACAACGCCTGGCTGCGGGCCGAAGGACCATCTCAGCAGCCGGCCCACAGACCCCGTTCCGGTGACCCAGCGGCCTGAACGCCTGCGAGACCCTCTGCGAGGATCAAGGGGATCCCGCTCCCTCTGCCCGCGCCTCGGCGGCCGTGTACTCGACCCTGATCACGACCGACCGCTCGTTGGGCACGGTGAACTCGCTGTCGGGCACGACTTCCATCCGGCCCGCGACGTTGTGCAGGCGCCTGGTGACGTCGTCGATGCGGCCGGCGATCACCCGCTCGTTCCGCTCCGGGCTGCCGGTCTGGCTCGCCCGGCCAGTGATCCGCACCGGTTTCCGCCCGGAAACGATCAATTCACGCACCGGCGCCGGGAGGGACGCCCACCACTCGTTCACCCCCAGAATGCCGTCGTTTCCGGACCTGAACCTGCCCTCGGCGGAATAGAAGATGGTCTTCATCTTCGTGATCTTCGGCAGGATCCGCACCCGGATGTTGACCGCGAAGCTGCACGTGACCGAGGTGGTACCGCTCACCGTCATTCCGACCGCGTGCGAATTGGCCTCGCTCACCGCATAGCTGCCGCCCGTGGTCACCGATCCCCCCACTCCGCCTGGGGTGGCGGCCCCGGTCCCCGATCCGGTGACCGTGGTGGTCGTCGTCCTCGTTCCGGTGTCCGTCGTGGTGGTGGACTGGAGCGCCCGGAAGACGACGCTGACCGTCAGAGTGCCGGAATTCTCGCCGTCTCGTGAAGTGATGGTCGGAACCCCTTCGAGGTACCCGGCGGCACCGATCGTGCCGCCGGGAGTGGTGTTGACGAAAGCCACTCGGCCTTCGGGTGTCACCGTGAAGGGCGCCGAAACCCAATAGTCGATGGGACCACCACCGGCGTGGATGTGCCGTTCGTTCGTGCCGTAGACCCGGCCGAGTTCCTGGACGATGCCGTGGTGGTGCCAGTACCAGGGCAGCCGGAGCAGCACGGTGCCCGTCGCTCCGGGATCGACTTCGACGGTCTCCGTGGCGTTGCTGAGGAACCAGACCGGATGACTGACCGAGCGGTTCCCGTCGGCGACGTCGACGGACGCGTTGGCGTTGACCATCACGCTGCTGTCGTTCGTCCCGCCCCAGCCGGCGAAGGTACCTCGCTTGTTGACGTCACGCTGGACGGGGAGCCCGGGCTTCTTCGCCCCGAGATAGGCGGTGACGGCTTTGTTCCCGGCGAGGCGTTGCAGGTCCGCCACGTTCGCCACACCGGGCGGGAGCTTGTCTTCCGTGACCCGGGGACGAGTGCTCCGGTCGCGGGCCGGACCGGACGACCCGAGTCGTTGCCTGTCGACTTCGCGCTCATTCATGAATGCGACACCTCGCCAACGTGAATCGCCGGAGATCGAACTGCACGCACGTTCCCGCAGAACAGCACAATACCGTCACACTGTTAGGGGTTCGCCGATCTGCCAGGGCGTCACAATGGGCACCATCGGCTTCCCTGTCGGGCAGACGCCACCCGGACGGGTCACTTCAAGGGGACACTTGACTGCCGAAGAACGGCCGGGAAAATCATGCCGCTCCGCGTTCGAGTCCTCTTGGACCACCATTGCGCGGGCCCGGATGGCCGGACGAACTGGACGCAGTCCGTGTCGGCTACACCCGCGGTACGACGCCATTCCGGAGGACACTTCGGAGGCGGTCATCGGCGAAGTGCGGCCTGGACTCCGACGTCGAGGTAGCCGAGTACCTACCTCGGCACCGACCAGTACAAGACGTTCGCGAAGGAGGGCGGCTGGGCCGGATACGTCATCCTCGCCATCAACTCCTACATGCAGGCCATGCGGCAGGAACAGGAGGACGGGCGCCCTACACGGCGGCGGAAGCGATCGACAGGTGCGCCCGTGCGATCGGCTCGTGGCTGCACACATCGAGATCCGGCAGCGCCGCGACCCGGACGCTCGTCGTGGGCGACGATTTCAAACCTTGCAGACGGCCGGAGAGCTCGTTGCCGGGAGGCGATCGCCCGTATCGAGCGCGTACGGCATCGCGGGAACGGAACTCAGTGGTCATCTGACGAAGGACACGTGACAGGTCAGCGTGGAGCCACTCGTGCACATGCTGATCGACGCGATCCCGCACGGACGCTCGGACTCGGTCCTCTCGCTGCCGGGCTCCTTGGCGTTCCTCGTGGGCGGTGCGGTGTCGTCCGCGAAGCGAAGAGGGTGATCTAGGACACAATGTCTACGGCGTTTGTCCCGAACTGTCCGCGTCGACAAAGTCAACGATGCTTACATGCACCGTATGAACGGATACGACTGGGCTCCGCCCACGGCCGCGGAAATGGCCGTTTGGGAGGCCAAGGCCGCGGAACTCGAACGTCTGGGCGCCGAACACGCCGAAGAACGTTTTACCGGTCGTTCGGACAGCGGTCTCGTCGAGGCCGAAGTGGACGGCAACGGACGGCTGACGGACCTCGACGTGAGCCCCGAGGCGCTGCGTCAGGCCTACCCGCAGAACATCGGCCCGGACACGATCGAAGCCATCGCCGCAGCCCGGGCCGCGGCAAGCGCTGCAGGCCGCGAGAAGGCCGAAGGAATCCTCCCGGGGGTGCGCGCGTGAGCCGCAAGCGCAGGCTGGAGAACCTGGTCAGCGAGATCGAGGAGCGGGACGCCGCGCTCACGACGGCCCTCGCGAACGTCAGGGAGCAGACCATCGAGGTCGACATCCCCGACGAGCTCGGCGTCGTCGAGGTCTCCGGTGCCGGCCGGCTGGAACGCATCGAAATCGACCTCGACAACCTCCCCTACACCACGGCCCAGGCGTTGAGCGAGAACCTGCTGGAGGCGATCGTCGCCGCCGAGGAGCACGCGCAGGAACTCAGGCAGCAGACCCTCACCGCCTCACGCCCCCGCTGATCACCGAACGGAGAACGACTTTGGCTCGAATCGAAGGCACCGGTTACTACGTCGTACCGGACGCCCTCCGCAAGAACACCGAGGCGTGGGTGACCACTGGGGACGCCTGGCGGGAGTTCGTCAACCTCGGCGGCGACTATGCGGCCATGGCCCCCGCAGACATGGGGCTGCTCGGTATGAAGACCGGTTTCCCCACGGACTACAACGTCGCCCGCGAGACCATCCTCAAGACCGCCCGCGTCGGGATCGAGCAGATCGACGAGGTCCGCGACAACCTGGACAAGGTCGCCAAGGAGTACGAGAACCGCGACGCCGAGTACTACGAGAAGTTCGGATACATGGGCGGCGACGACGATGCTGCGAACAGTCGCTTCTAGGCCCCGGCACACACCCGAAACTTAAGGAACAGAACAGAGCATGGCGACACGCCAGAAGGCCGAGTGGCCTGAGAACGCGGCCAACAAGGTCCAGCAGAAGGCCGAAGAGCACGAGCACAAGGGTGCGCTCGACACCTTGTTCATGATCCGGGATCTCCTGTTCGGCAACGCCGACCGGATGGAGGAACTGGCCGTGTGGTGGGGCCAGGCCTGGTACATGGTCGACTCGGAGACCGCGATCGACGACTCGCGCAACAACCTCGCCGCGTACTGGCAGGGCGGCGGGTACGACGCGTACAACACCTACGCGATCAACGCCACCAAGCGCATCTCCCGCAACGAAGGTGTGTTCAACGAGATCGCCGGCACGATGGAGAGCTGCATCGACATCGTCTACGAGACCTACGGCGACGCGATCGCTTTCATCAGCGAGTGCGCCAACCAGATCGCCGAGGCTACGGCGAACTTCCTCGAAGACCTCATCAACCCCTTCGGTGAGGCTGCGAACGTCATCCGCCTGCTCAACGGTTTCGTCCAGAACGTCAGCGATCTGATCGAAGCCTCCGTCCGCAAGATGGGCGACCTGCGCCAGATGGGCGTGTTCCTCGCCCGGCAGGCGAACGACTTCAGTGACGTCAAGGAGATGGCCGAGGCGGCCGGGAACCCCGAGCTCTGGGGGGTCAAGCCGGTGCCGAAGGAACCCGCGGCCGCGCAGTGACGGACGAACCGGCGAAGGAACCCGACGGCGAACGCCTGCTCGAGAACCCGTGGGATCCGGAGACACTCGCCGCCAAGCGCAAGAAGGCGGGCAAGCCGAAGGCCAGGATCAAGGGGGCGGACAAGCGCGCCGAGGAGGATCCTGAGTTCCGGATCAAGTTCGGGAAGGCCTGGTAGCGGCCCCGACGGGGTCCACATAGGACTAAAGTGTCCTATGTGGACCCTTCACGACATGCTTCGCGCGCGAAGGACCTCAGCCGATGGACGGGAAGTGAGCCACAGGTTGCTCATCCCCGTACCGTAGCCAATGCTCGAACTCGGCTCGCCGGCTCGTTCAGCGCCGCGGACGAGGAGGCGTGCCGGCGTCGAGCCAGCGCGCCGTTGGCTGGATCAGCGCCAACAGGAGCGTCGCGGCCGCCGCGACCAGGACCACCGCGAACGGCCAGCCGGAGCCGATGCGCGGGGTGAATCCGCTGTACGAGACAGCGAAACGCGAGCCTATCCACGGCACGAGCAGGACCAGGCCGGCGAATCCGAAGGCGATCGACGCTCCGACCGCGGTGAGTACCCGTCCAGGGCGTTTGCGCTGGAGCAGCAGGATCCCACCACTCGCGAGCAGCGCTGTGGCGAATAGATCGGTCACCGCGGCAATCCCGAGGAAGACGGGAACAGCGACGGAGAGATCGATGTCGGGGGCGATGACTCCGACGGCGAGCAAAATCAGGGAATAGGCGAACTCGACGGTGTGCAGCGCGGTAGCTGCCAGGAAACCGAGACCACCGAGAATCGCCAGAACCCCGGTAGCGATCCCGGTAGCGCCCTTCGGCTGCGAGGTCGCAGCGGGCAACGGATGGTGCTCGAGTGTCATCGCGTGCTTGCCGTAGGTGGGGTGCCCGTGCGTGGTGACCAAGGTGCAGCGAGCCGGTCGACAGTCGTCAGCAGGCCCTGACGATGACCGAGTGCGCCTTGCTGCCGAGGTCGAGGATCTTCACGTTCCGGTTACCGGCAGGCACGCGAACCTCATAGGTGCCGGGATTGACCGGATATCCGAGGTAGCTGCCCGCCGGAGCGGCCGCGGTGCCCGCGATCATCGAGCCGTCGGTGCGGTGGATCGTCGTGGAGACCGAGCTACCGCAGTTGTTCGAGATGTAGATCTTGCCCTTGGTCGCGGCCGAGGCGGAGCCTGTGCCGAGGATTGAGACGGCCAGCCCTGTGGTGGCCAGAACGGCAAGAACGCGCCGGGTAGTCGTCATGGTGGCTTTCTCCAGTGTCTGATCGGGGTCGGCCACAAGCTACCGGCAGGCGTGTTCCCATGCTGTCGGTCGAACAGACCACAACGCACGAGTCAATTGGTGACGTCAGTCTCGCTGGCGACCTCGAACGCCGGCGCGGCGTCTGCGGGCATAACAGCACGGCCGGCCATTCAGCTGTCAGCCGATCGGACCACGCGCCTGGCGATCTCCGCGTCCAGCGGGCTCATATCCTCGCTCACCGGTTCCGATGGCGGCCACCAACGAAAGTCCAGCGCTTCACTGTTGACGGTCAGTCGAGGCGCGACCTGGAGCCGAGTCCGATATACGGCCAGGAGTTCCCGACGCTCCGGCTTCGTGAGATCGAACTCGGCCACGGCGGCGAACGACAGGTCCACGCCGTGGATGCCGGTCTCTTCACCCAGCTCCCGCACCGCGGCCTCGCGCGGGCACTCACCCGGCTCCCGCGTCCCTCCCGGAAGCTCCCACTGCCTCCGCCAGCTGTCGAACATCATCAGGACCGCCCCCGCATGGATGGCGACAACCAACGACGCGGGCACGCCCACGTGCTCGGCCAGACGCCCCAACTCTTCTTCCGCGACAAGACGGAAGTCGACCAAGACGTTGCCGGCACGATCGCGGATCGGAAGGTTGGCCACGACTCCATTTCACCGCACTACCGACAGGCCTTCCACCGGTTCAGCTCGCCGCCGTGCGGCAAAGAGCGACGATGCCCCTAAGGCTGTCCCCGTTCCCAGTGCGCGGTCCCCGCTGTCACCCGTGGCCCGCTCAGTCCGAGGGTCGCGGCCGTACCGAGGACGGCGGCACCTAAAGCCACGAAGATCCCGGACGGCAGATCCATCACGCTCCCCAGCGCGACTGTGCTGATCACCGCCGTGCCGAGCGCGGAGCCCAGCTGCGGCACGGTGTTCAGCAGACCGGACGCGATACCGCGGTCCGTCTCCCCCACCACGGCGGTCCCGGCGTTCGTCGCCGCCACCGACGCCGCGCCGAGACCGGTGCCCGAGATCGCGAGCGACACCGAACGCCCCGAAGGCGACCCATCGGCCGCTGAGCCGGTCCAGCAGCCGGGTGCCCAGCCGGCTTCCGCCCACGACGCCGATGCTGAAGGGGGCGAACAGGAATCCGGTGGTCCCGGCCGACAAGCCTTGCTGCTGCTGGAAGAACACCGTTCCCAGCACACTGGCCGGGGTGGTGGCGAAGGTCAGCGCGAACGCCACCACGACGAAGGCCGCCAGCAAGGCGACAGCGCCCACGAGAGGACCACCCGGACGGTTCCGGTCGCGGCGAGCAACCCGCCGGTCACCAGCATGGCGCCCGGCAGGTCCAGCGAACCGCGCCCGGCGCGTTCGGTACGCGCGGGCAGCAGGGAACGCGCGAACAGCAACACCGCCAGGCAGATCGGCACGTTGAGCAGGAAGATCGAGCGCCAGCCCGCGTAGTGCACCAGCAATCCGCCGAAAAGGAACCCGGGCGCCAGGCCACCCGCGAGGCTCGCGGCGAGAAACGCGGCCATTCCCCAGACGAACGTCCTCCGGTGCCCGTAGCGGTCCGCGACCCGCCCCGCCGAGACCAGGAAACCCCCGAACAACAACGCGTAGCCGCTGACCACCCATTGCGTGGAGGCCTCCGCGCCGGGGAACCGGCGGCCGATCTCCGGCAGGCCGATCACCGCGATCGTCACCCCGAGCACGTCCACGGACTGAGCCGCACACAGCAGCAGGACCGCCGCCCGCTCGCGCATCGCATCACCCCATCACGCTGTCCATCCTGCGATCCCGCAGCCGATCCCGCCATTCACGCCGGACGTAGGGCAAGCCGGGTCTGTGTTCCGGATCGAGCGTGCGCTATGAGGGTCTGCGGGGCTCATGCCGCGGCTGTATTTGTGGGGAACCGGAGAGATCCCCGCTGCGCTCTCCCGGTGCGCAGCGGGGATCTCAGCGACCGGCACTCAGCAGTGCACGGTGATGGCGTCGGTGCGGTCGTTGGAGCTGACCAGCCGCAGGCTTTCCCACGGTTGGACGGTGAGCATCTTGGCCCACTGGTTGGTGCCGTGGTTCCAGTCCCAGAGGGTGATCGCGTTGCCGTGTGCCCGGACGGAGGACGTCTGGTTCTGCATCCAGCCGTCGAGGATGTGCCAGCCGCAGCCGTTGGCGTCCCAGGTCGGCCCGTCCCAGTTGGGCCACGCGAACAGACACGCCTCGCCGTAGTCGCAGACCTGGTTGCCGACGCCGGTGACGCCGACCTCTCCCGAAGTCGAAGCCGAGGCTGTGGCCGTCCCGGTCAACAGCGTCACGGACACCGCGGCCGCCGCCAGCACACCGGCGAACAGTTTTCTCATGGTCATTTCCTCCAGATCGAGCGGGTGGAATCCGTTCTGGGGGAACCTATGGCGACTCGGGCCCTGTGCTCTGTCGTCCGGCTTGCACCGCGCTGTCAGCGCCGACCGGAGGCGAGCTTGATCGATGAATCAGCAAGGATTGCCGGGCGTGCGTGGAAAACAGGGCCCGGGTCTCGTCTGCGGTGGTCTGATCTCCATCGCGCAAGCACCGGTCGTAGGCCTCCTGCCACACCCGGCGTGCCTGGTCGACGTCGCCGAGCGCGAGCAGCGCGTGCCCCAAGCCGACTCGGAGCGGGACTGCCGATCTGGTCACGTAGGTATCGTCGACGAGGTCGATGGCTTCCCGGAAAGTGGCGGCGGCGGCTTGGTGATCGCCTGAACCTGCCTGGACGGCGGCGATGGTCTCCAGACCGGCGACGATCCGCGAGGGTTCCTTTCCCTCGCGGAAGGTGTCGAGAGCTCGCTGTGCGGGTCCGTTCGCCTCCTCGAATCGGCCGAGCCCGACGAAGGTGTCCGCGAGGTTGTTGAGGGCCATCGCGCTGGAGAGGTCGTCGCCGACGGACTCGTACAACCGGACGGCTTCCCGTAGTGGTTCGACGGCCTCGGCGAATCGGCGCCCCCCGTTGAGGGCGGACCCCAGATTGAGCAGAGAGGTGCCCTGTTCGGCGAGGTCGCCCAACTCGCGAAAGACCTCCAGTGCCGTGTGGCAGCAGAAAATCTGCTTCTCGCGGTCGCCGACTCGACCGTAGCCGGTGCCCACGCCGTTGTAGCACTTCGCCGTCAGGAACCGGTCCCCGGTGGCGGTCGCGCTGCGGATGGCGGCCTCCCCCATCGCGACCATGCGCCGCCACTGCCCACGTAGGTAAAGGTACTGCCAGGACAATTGGAACAGCACCGTGGCTTGAAGGTGCAGACCGTGTTCGTCCACGCCGAGGACGAACCGGGCGATCGTGTCGATCTCCCGGTCGAACCAGGCGACCGCGCAGCGGTGGTCGGCGAAGTCGACCACCGGCACGCCGGGACCGGCCGGATCGATCGGCATCCGGTGCGGAAGGCCGCTGAGATGGCCACGCGCCTGTTCCGCGGTGTGCACATAGTGTGCCGCCAGCCTTTCGATCGCCGCCGACGCGCCGGGCAGAGTCGCCGCCTTGTCGCGTGCGTACTGCCGCAGCAGATCGTGCAGCTCGAACCGGTCGGGCAGCCGCTGCCGGAGCATGCTGACTTCCGCCAACCGCCCGAGCGCGGCACCCGCCTCCGCCGTCGGGATCGCGGCCAGCGCGGCGACCGCGTGCCTGCCGATGGTGTCGCCGGGAAACAGGCCCAGCACAGCGAAAACCGCCGCCGCACGCGCATCGAGCACGTCATACGACCAGTCGAACAACGAACGCAGGTCAGTGTCGCGGTCGTCCTCGACCGACAGCACCTCCAGTCCCCGCTGGCCGGCCAGCTCGTCCCGTAATGCCGACAGCGGCCACTCCGGGTGCCGGGCGGCGTGGTCGGCGGCCAGCCGCAACGCCAGCGGCAGCCGCGCGCACAGCTCGACGATCGCCGTCGCCGCGTCCGGCTCGGCGGCCACCCGGCCGTGGCCGACCTGCTCGGTGAACAGCTCCAGACCCTCGGCGGGCGAAAGCAGGCCCAGGGTGAGGTGGCGCGCTCCCTCCCTGGCCGACAGGCCACGGAGCTTGCGGCGGCTGGTCACCACCACCGAACCCCCGCTTGGCAGCAATGGCCGCACCTGGGCGCTGTCACGGGCGTTGTCCAGCACGACCAGCATCCGGCGTACCGCGGACTCGGTACGCCAGAGCGCGGCCCGTTCCTCGACATCGGCCGGGACACGCTCCGGCGGCACCCCCAGCGAACGCAGCAACACGTCGAGCGCGTCCGCCGGATCGACCGGCACCTCGGGGCCGTAACCACGAAGGTTCAGATACAGCTGCCCGTCCGGGAATCGCGGCACGACCTGATGTGCCCAATGCACGGCCAAGGTCGTCTTCCCGATCCCGGCGGCGCCGTCGACCGCGCAGATCACGACCGGTTGACCGTCGGCTCCACTCACCAGCCGGTCCAAACCCGCCAGCTCGTCGCCACGCCCCACGAACCCGCGCACATCACCCGGCAACTGGCGAGGCACCTTCGCCGGCTGCTCCGCCACGAGCGCCTCGTCGTCGAGCAGGATGGCCTGGTGCAGATCGGCGATGGCACGTCCCACGTCGAGCCCAAGGCGCTCTCGCACCAGTTCGGTGATCTGCCGGTAGGCATCCAAGGCTTCGGCCCGCCGCCCCGCCCGGTGCAGCGCCAGCATCAGCCTGGCCCACAACGACTCGCGCAGCTGATGCCGTGCGATGAGCTCCCGCAGTTCGGCGATCACCTCAGGCCCCCGGCCCCGCTCCAGGTCGACATCCAGCATCCGTTCCCGGGCGGCGAACCACAGCTCGGCGACCTTCGGGCCCGCCTCCTCCCGCAGACCCGGCGACGCGACATCCTCCAACGGATCCCCACGCCACAGCCGGACCGCCGACGCCAGCAGCGCGTACTCCCGGTCCGTATCCCCCTCGCGCGCCGCGACGGCAGCCGACTCGACCAGCTCACGCAGTGCGAGCACGTCGAGCTGCGTGGCGTCGGCACGCAACAGATACCCGCCCTCGCTCGTCTCGATGACGTCAGCCCCGAGGCTCCGCCGTAACCTGCTCACCAGCGTCTGAAGACCGTTGCGCACGTCCAGCGGAGATTCCTCGCCCCAAACCTGGTCGATCAGCTTCCACCACGGGACGACCTGATTCGCCGAAAACGCCAGCGCCGCCAGCAACACCCGCTGCCGACCTCGCACGTCCACCGGCCCGGCAGCGGTCTCCACCTCGAACGGCCCCAGCACCCTGATCCGCAAACCCCGCGTTACCGCTTCACTCTGCCCCATGAACGCCCCCTGCCCTCCGGCCTTTCACTGATCAGGCCATACGCGTTTCGTCCTGCGGCCGACGGCCACTGCTGGATGCCGGAAACGCTAGGCGAGGCGCACCACCGAGGAATCAGTCATCGCGACTGATATCCCGGAGACGAAGATGATCACGACCGACACCGACCGGACGCCACCGTGCTGCCGGAGCCGTCATCGTGCCCACTGGTGAGCGAAGTTCGGCTTCGCGTCATAGGTCAACTCACCCGACAAGGTCGCGGACATCGCAGGTGGCGGTTCGGACAGGGACGTGCCCGGGACGGCGGTCACCGTCCCGAGCACCGCGATCGGGTCATTCCGCCGCCATGCGCTCCCTGAGGCTTCGGGGACGCATGTCCGTCCAGACCTCGTCCACATGGTCCATGCATTCCTGACGGGTCCCGGTCTTGCCGTCGTGACGCCAGCCTTCGGGAATCTCTTTTCCCTCCGGCCACAGGGAGTACTGCTCTTCGTCGTTGACCAGGACCTGGAACGTCGTGTTGTCGTCCATCAGTTCTCTCTCCTTATTTTCCGGTGGGTTCGGCTTCGAGTGGTTCGGAAGTGGCGGGGAGCCCGCGCAGCGTGGGGTTGAAGGTGGTGAACACGGTGACGACCGCGATGGCGCCCGCGCACGCGAGCACCGCGGCCGAGCCGGGCAGGGCCTCGACCAGCCAGCCGCCCAGCGCGGGACCGAACGCGGCGGCCAGGCCGCCGGTCACCCCCAGCACGCCGCCGAGCCGACCGCGCAACTCGTCGGGGGTGTTGAGCAACTGATAGGTGCCGATGGCGGTGTTGGCGGCGGGCGGCAGGAAGGCGATCCCCGCGAACAGCAGGCCCATGAGGTATCCGCTGTGCACGAAGATCGCGAGTGGTGTCAGTACGGTCAACGCCCAGAACACCCCGGCGATCAACAGGTATGGGCTGACCTTGCGGTACAGGACCGGCGCGGCCAGCGCACCGAGCACTCCGCCGGCGCCGAGCATCGCCGCCATGACGCCGATCTCCCCGGAAGGCATACCGCGACCGTTCGCCAGCACGATGATCACCAGGTAGTAGGCCGAGAAGAAAAGGTTGAGGCTGACGACGCAGAACGTCGTGACGCGCAGCCGCGGTTGCCGCCACACCCAGCCGAGTCCTTCCGCGATCTCCCGGCCCAGATGCGCGGGCGGCCGGGACGCGGTGGCCCGGCGGACCGGCAGCCGGACGAACCACAACGACACGAAGGCGAACAGGTGCGCCACGATGTCGAAGACGAACGGCACGAACCGGCCGAAGGAGAACAGGAATCCGCCGAGCGCGGTACCCGAGAGCTGGCCCGCGCTCGTCCGCGCGGCGTTCAGCGAGACCGCCGACGGTACTTCTTCCGGTTTGACCAGCAGCGGCAGGCTCGCCTCCTCCGCCGGTTCGAACAAGGCGCGGCACACTCCCATCACCACCGCGACGGCGACCAGGAGACCCACTCCGGCCACGTCCGACCACAGCGCCAGGACGAGCACGGCGGCCGCGATCGCCTGTGCGGCCTCGCATCCGAGCATGATCCGCTTGCGGGACCAGCGGTCCGCGAACGCGCCGGCCGGCAGTCCGGCGGCCAGCTGGGCGATCGCCACCGCGCCGACCACGAGTCCTGATTGGACGCCGGATCCGGTGATCGCCAGCACCACCAACGGAAAAGCGATCATCGTGGTGCTGAAACCGGCTTCGGAAACGACCTGCCCGGTCCACAGGAGACGGTAGTCGCGATTGTTCCGCAGTCCGCTCACGTCTCGTCACCCCGGCAGTCGGACGCGATGGCGCGCAAGGCGCCGGCGAAGTCCGCGGCGACGGCCGCCACCGTGGCCCGCGTGTTCAGGTGTGGCTGGTAGTACCAGGAGAACTCCAGCCTGCCGTCCCGCACACCACCGACCACTTCGAGGACGTGCGCCGGGCGGTTCTCGGGGTCCTGCTCGCGTCCGAGTGGTGCGTGCGCCCGGCGGTAGAACCCGCTGCCCTCGCTCGCGTGGTCACCCTGGCCCAGGTAGTTGAACGCGACCTCCGGCGCCGTGTCCCCGAGTTCCGGGAACCTGAAGTACCGCAGGGATCCGTAGCCGAAACCGTTGCCGGGCAAGGCACGCAACTGCTTCCGGGTCGCCTTGACCAGTTGCCGCCAGCCCGCCGAGCCGTCGACCGTGAGCCCGACGGGGAACAACGTGGTGAACCAGCCGACGGTCCGGGAAAGGTCGACGTCGTCGAGGATCTCTTCGCGACCGTGGCCCTCCAGATCGACCGCCACGGCGGATTCCCCGGTCCAGCGGGTGAGCGCCCTGGCCAGCGCGGTCAGCAGGACGTCGTTGATCCGCGTCCGGTAGACGCCGGGGGCCAAATGCAGCAGGGCGTCGGTGTCGTTTTCATCGACCTCCACGGTCACCGATTCCGGTGGCGCGGGCGGGACGCCGGTGCGGTCGCGCGGGATCGTGCGGCCGGGCAGCTCACGCGACCAATGTCCGTGTTCGGCGTCCAGTGCGCCGTTTTCGACGAACTCACGCAGCCGGTGCGCCCACTCCCGGAACGACGTCGTCTTGGTCCCGAGGTCGGTCTTCTCACCGGCTTCGATCTGCCGATACGCGCGTTCGAGATCTTCGAGCAGGATGCCCCACGACACCGCGTCGACGACCAGGTGATGCGCGGCGAGCAGCAGCCGGGGATTCTCCGCGCCGTCCGGTTCCGTCAGCACCGCGCGCAGATGCGGTGGCCGTGCCAGGTCGAAATCGGCCTGCGCGTACTCGGCCTCGGCCGCCAGCTCGGCCGCGGGCACCTTCTTCAGCACCGGCCTCGGCTCGGGCGGTTCGTTGTACTGCGTCCACCCCGCCTCGGTCCGCTCGAAGCGCAGGCGCAGCGCGTCGTGCTGGGTGATGACGGCGTCGAGCGCGAGCCGCAGCGACTCCTCCTCCACCTGCCCGTCGAGTTCGACGAGCACCGATTGGTTGAAATGCGCGGGATTGGCCGGTTCGGCGGCGAAGAACCACTGCTGGATCGGGGTCAGCGGAACCTCGCCGACGACGACCTCGCGGTCCGCGTCCGCGGTGTCCACCGGTTTCACCACCGTCGCCAGCTCGGCGACCGTCTGATGGGTGAACAGGTCCTTCGACCGCGTCGACAGCCCGGCCCGCCGGGCGCGGTGGACGACCTGGATGCCGAGGATCGAGTCGCCGCCGAGATCGAAGAAGTTGTCCGTGACGCCGACCCGATCCAGACCGAGGACTTCGGCCCACAGCTTCGCGAGCACCGCTTCCGTTTCGGTGCGCGGCTCCACGTGGTCCGCGCCCTGCACCGAGGACGGGTCCGGAACCGGGAGCGCCGCACGGTCGGCCTTGCCGTTGGCGGTGATCGGGATCGCGGCCACCGGTACGAAGACCGACGGCACGAGATAGTCGGGCAACGTCTCGCCGAGGAAGGCTCGCAGCCCCGCCACTTCGCCGACAACATAGGCGACGAGACGTTTGTGGCCACCGATCTCCCGGGCGGCCACCACCGCCTCCCGCACCTCGGGATGGCGTCGCAGCGCGGTCTCGATCTCGCCGAGTTCCACCCGGAAGCCGCGGATCTTGACCTGTTCGTCCACGCGGCCCACGAATTCCAGCACGCCCTGAGCCGTCCAGCGGACGAGGTCGCCGGTCCGGTACATCCGGCTCCCCCGGTCGCCGAAGGGGTTCGCCACGAACCGGTCCGCGGTCAGGCCAGGGCGGCGCAGATAGCCGCGGGCCAGGCCGTCGCCGGAGACGAAGAGCTCACCGGTGGCCCCGATCGGTACCGGCCGCAGCGCGGCGTCGAGGACATGGGCCTCGGTGTTCGGGATGGGAGTGCCGATCGGCGGTGGCACGCCCGGGGTCAGCGGCTCGCTCCACGAAGTGACCACAGTGGACTCCGTGGGCCCATACGCGTTGATCATCCGCCTTCCGGGTGCCCAGCGGTCCACCAGCGACGCCGGGCAGGTGTCCCCGCCGACGATCACCGTGCGGAAGTCGGGCAGTTCCACCTCGGGCACGGTGGCGAGCGCGATCGGCGGGATCAGCGCGTGGGTGATCCGCCCCCGTCGCAGGACGTCGGCCAGCCCGGTGCCGAGCAGCGGTCCCTCGGGCGGCACGACGAGCGCGGCGCCGGCGGGCAGCGACAGGCACAGCTCCAGGATCGAGGCGTCGAAGCTGGGCGAGCTGAAGGCGAGCACTCGATCGCCCGGCCGCACCTCGCAGTGCTCGATCTCGGCCGCGGAGAACGACGCGAGCCCGGAATGGGTGACGACGACCCCCTTGGGCCGGCCGGTCGAGCCGGACGTGTAGATCACGTAAGCCGGCTGTGCCGGATCGCTCCGGACACCGAGGTCGGTGTCGTCGTACCCGGCCGCGTCGATCTCACCGTGCACCACCAGGACGGGGTCGGCGTCCTTCAGCATGTATTCGATCCGTTCGGCCGGATAGCCGGGATCCACGGGCAGGAACGCGGCGCCAGTCTTGGCCACGGCCAGTTCGGTGACCACGAGCGCCACCGAACGCGGCAGGCGGACGGCCACGATCCGCTCCGGCTCGGCACCCCGCTCGGCGAGCCATCGGGCCAGCCGGTTCGCCCTCGCGTTCAGCTCCGCGAAAGTCAGCGAGCCGGTGTCGGACACCAAAGCGGACGCGTCCGGCGTCCGGCGGGCCTGTGCTTCGACGAGTTCGGCCAGGGAGGCCACCGGGATTTCGCGCGCGGTGTCGTTCCAGGCACGCAACCGGTCGAGTTCACCGCGCGGCAACGACGGCAGGGCCGCCATCGGCTGGTCCGGCTCGGCGGCGAGCACGGTCAGGAGCGCCCGCAGCCGCGCGATCAGCCGTTCGATGGTCTCCGCGTCGAACAGCCCGGTGCTGTAGTTGATCGCCCCGTGCACCGTGTCGCCGTCCTGTTCGAACTGCACGAGGAGGTCGAAGGGGGCCGACACCGCGGGCAGCGCGACCTCCCCCGCGACGAGCGTGCCGGAACCCGGCCGGTCACCGGTGTTCTGCAGGACGACCATGGCCTGGAACAGCGGCGTCCGGCTCGGGTCGCGGGCCGGTTGCACGGCGTCCACCACACGCTCGAACGGGACGTCCTGGTGGGCGAAGGCGTCGAGCACCACGGTCCGCACCTGGGCGAGGAACTCCCGGAAGGAGCATCCGTTGTCCACAGTGGACCGCAAGGTCAAGGTGTTGACGAAGAACCCGACTAGGCGTTGCAGCTCGGCGCGTTCCCGTCCGGCGGTCACCGTGCCGACCGCGACGTCCCGCTGCCCCGTCCATCCGGCCAGCAGGATCTGGCAGGCGGCCACCAAGGTCATGAACAGGGTGCCGTCCTGGGCGGTGGCCAGCTCCCGGAGCTTCGCGACGACGTCGGCGGGAAGGTCGAACCCCAGCCATTCGCCCTCCGTCGTGCGCACCGCCGGCCGGGGCCGGTCGGTGGGCAGCTCGAGGGGTTCCAGCCCGGCGAGGCGGTCCCGCCAGTGGTCCAGCTGACCGGTGAGCTCGGGACCGTCGAGGAGTTCGCGTTGCCAGGACGCGAAATCCGCGTACTGCACGGGAAGTTCGGGCAGTTCCGGCTCCTCGCCACGCGCGAGGGCGGTGTAGACCTCGTCGAGTTCGGCGGCCAGCACGCCCGACGACCAGCCGTCGGTGACGATGTGGTGCAGCGCCAGCAGCAGAACGTGCTCTTCGGACGTCCGCCGGAAGAGCCGTGCCCGCAGGAGCGGTCCGGTGCGCAGGTCGAACGGCCGCGACGCTTCCCGTGCCAGCACGTCTTCGTCGAACTCCTCGACCGGGAGGTCGACGTCGCAGGGCTCGTGCACGACCTGGACGCCGCGGCCGTCGATCGCGTCGAACGTGGTGCGCAGCGATTCGTGGCGGGCCACCAGGAGCTCCAGCGCACGCTTGAGGACCGCGACGTCGAGTTCCCCGCGAAGCAACAACGCCGTGGGCGAGAGGTAATCGGCGCCACCGGGCTCGAACTCGTCGAGGAACCACAACCGCTGCTGGGCGAAGGACAACGGCAGCGCACCGTCGCGGGCCACGATCGGGATCGGCCGCGTTTCGGCCCGCCGGTCCGGCAGCGCCGCGGCGAACCGGCCGAGGGTCGGCGCGGTGAACAACGCGCGCGGTGAGACGTCGACGCCCAGTTCCGCCCGCACCCGCGACGTGATCCGCATGCTGAGGATCGAATCGCCGCCGAGTTCGAAGAAACCGTCCGTCACACCGACCCGGTCGAGTTTCAGCACCTCCGCCCAGATGACGGCGAGGCGGCGTTCGGTCTCGGTCCGTGGCGCCACGTACTCGGCCGCGGCGTCGCGGCCGGGTGCGGGCAGCGCTCGCTTGTCGACCTTGCCGTTACGCGTCAGGGGAAGGGCGTCGAGCGCGACGAGCGCCGACGGCACGAGGTGGTCGGGCAGGCGGTCTCGCAGCCAGTCCCGCAGCCCTTGTGTGTCACCGACGACGTAGGCGACGAGGCGTCCGTCGTGGGCGGTGACCGTGGTGTCGGTGACCGCCGGATGCTGCCGCAGCACGGCTTCCACTTCGCCGGGTTCGACCCGGAACCCGCGGATCTTGACCTGGTCGTCGACGCGGCCGAGGTAGTCGAGCCGCCCGTCGGTGGTCCAGCGCACCCGGTCGCCGGTGCGGTACATGCGGGTGCCCGGCGGGCCGAACGGGTCGGCGACGAAGCGGTCCGCGGTCAGCCCGGGACGGCCGAGGTAGCCGCGGGCGAGCTGGACGCCGGCGAGGAACAGCTCCCCCGGCACCCCGGCCGGGACCGGGGTGCCGCCGGCGTCCAGGACGTAGGCCCGCAGGTTGGGCAGCGGACGGCCGATCAGCGGCCGGTCTCCCGCCACCGGTGTGTGGACGGCGTCGACCGTCACCTCGGTGGGGCCGTAGTAGTTGAACGAGGTGACACCGGACGCCACCAGCTCCCGCCACAGCCGCTCGCCGGTCGCCTCACCGCCGACGAGTACCGTGCCGGGCCGATGTTCCCCGCTCAGCAGTCCTGCCTCCAGCAACTGCTGGAGATAGGCCGGGGTCAGGTCCATCAGGTCGATCCGGTGGTCGCGGACGTAGCCGACGACGGCGTGGGGATCGAGCCGGGTGTCGTCGTCGAGCACATGCAGCTCGTGCCCGTCGATCAGGGCCAGAAGCGCTTCCCAGGACGTGTCGAACGACAACGACGCGGTGAGCGCCACCCTGCGGCGCTCCTCGGCGAGGAAGACGCGGCGGTGCGCGGCGAGCATGTTCATCAGGCCGCGGTGTTCGATGACGACGCCCTTCGGCGTTCCCGTCGAACCGGAGGTGTAGATGACGTACGCCGCGGTGTCCGCGCTCGCCCCGGTCGCCGCAGCGGTCGCGGGGCCGGGGTCCGTCCCGTCCAGCACGACGACCGGTCGTGCGTCCTCGAGCAGGAACCGTTTCCGTTCCTCCGGAAGGCCGGGATCGACCGGCAGGTAGGTCGCGCCCGTCTTGAAGATCGCGAGGATCGCGATGACGGCTTCGGCCGAACGGGGAAGCGCGACGGCGACCACCGTTTCCGGCCCCGCCCCCTGGGCGGCCAGGTGTCCCGCCAGCCGCGTGGCGCGGGCGTCGACCTCGGCGAAGTCCAGCACCTCGTCTCGGAAGATCAGCGCGGTCTCGTGCGGTATCCGGGCGACCGTCGCCTCGAAGACGTCCAGCACCGTGCCGGACGGCACGTCGATCAGCGGGCCGCTGCCCGTGGACAGCAGTTCACGCCGTTCGGACGGCGACAACGGGGAAAGCGCGTCGAGGCGGCACCGCGGGTCCGCGGCGATGGCACGGACGAAACCGGCGAGCTGATCCGCGAGACGGCGAACCGTGGCCGCGTCGAACAGCCGGGGGTCGTAGGAGAGTTCGAGCCCGAGTTTGTCGTGCAGATAGGCGGTGAGGTTCAACGGGAAGTTCGTCGTGTCGAGCGATTCGACGTCCAGCACACGCACGTCGGCCTGTCCGCTGTCCTCGATCGGGTAGTTCTCGAACACCACCACGCTGTCGAACAGCGCCGTACCGGCCGGAACGGCCGTGAACGCCTGGAGTTCGGGCAGGGCGAGGAAGTCGTGGCGACGCGCGTCGGCCTGCGCCGCCTGGGTTTCGCGCAGCCAGTCGAGCGCGAATTCCCGGCCACGGACCTCCACCCGCGTCGGGACCGTGTTGATGAACATGCCGATCATCGACTCGACCCCCGGCATCCCCTCCGGGCGGCCGGACACGGTCGTCCCGAACAGGACGTCGGTTTCCCCGCTGTAGCGCGCGAGCAGCAGCGCCCACGCGCCTTGCACGATCGTGTTGACCGTGAGCGCCGCGGACTTCGCCGTCTGGTGCAGCTTCGCCGACTCCTCCGGGGAAAGCTCGACCAAGACCGCCTCCGCGGACTCCGCCCGGTGCGCTTCTGTCGGCCGCCGGTCGAAGGGCAACGGGGTCGGGGTGGTGAACCCGTCCAGGACGGCGCGCCAGTGGTCCTCCGCCTCGGCACGGTCCTGTGCGGCGAGCCAGGCCAGGTAGTCGCGGAACGGACGTCGCGGGACCAGCCGCGCGGGCCGGCCTTCCACGATGGCCGCGTACTGTTCGCACACCTCGCCGAAGACCTGCGCCGTACTCCAGCCGTCGAGCAGGACGTGATGCGAGGTCCACACCAGTTGCACCTCGTCTTCGGGGAGCCGGGCGATCGCGAGCCGCATCAACGGCGGCTCGGTCAGCTCCATTCCCGCCGCCACGTCGTCGGCGAGCAGTCTCTTCAGTTCCCGGTCCTGCTCGTCCGGGGTGAGCGCGCGCCAGTCGTGGTGCCGGACCGGGACGACGACCTCGCGGTGGACCCGCTGGACCGGCTCCTCGATACCGTCCCAGGCGGTACTGCTGCGCAGGATCGGCGTGCGGTCGACCACGCGCTGCCACGCCTCGGCGAGCGCGTCCGGCCTGCTCACGCCGGCCAGGTGAAGCCGGAACTGGTCGAAATAGGCGGTCGATCCGGTGTCGACCAGGCTGTGGAACAGCATGCCCGTCTGCAACGGCGTGAGCGGGTAGATGTCCTCGACGTCGCGGCCGTCACCGGCGAAGCGGTCGACGTCCGCCTGCGAGAGCCGCGCCAACGGGAAGTCCGACGGCGTACGTCCACCGCTTTCGGCGCAATGCGCGATGATCCCGCGCAACGCGCCGAGCATGGCTTCGGCGATCCCGCGCACGGTGTCTTCGTCGTGCACCTCGTCGGAATACTGCCAGGTGAGATGTAATTCGCCGCTTTCGACGACACCGACGACGTCGAGCAGATACGGACGGACGCTCTCCGGATCACTGTCGTGTCCGAGGGTTTCCCCTCTGCCCCGGATCCATCCGCCGTCGGGGCTCCCCATGTCCCAGCGGCCGTGGTAATTGAAGGAAATCCGCGGTTCGGGAGCCTCTCGCAAAGCGGAACCCGGTGTTTCTTCGGCGTTCGAGTAGCGCAAAGCCCCGAATCCCGCGCCTTTCGAGGGAACCGCGCGCAGTTGTTCCTTCACGGATTTGAGCACGTCGCCCCAATCGCCTTCGGGCACGGCGAGCGAGAGCGGGTACTGCGCGGTGAACCAGCCGATCGTGCGCGAAAGGTCCAGCGGGCCGGCGATCTCCTCGCGGCCGTGGCCCTCCATGGCGATCACGACCCGCGACCGCCCCGTCCAGTGAGCCAGCACCCGGCCGAGCGCGCTCACCAGCACGTCGTTGACCTCCGTGCGGTACGCGCCGGGTACGTCGCGGAGGAGCGCGGTGGTCTCGGCCCGGCCAAGTGACACCGAGACACCGCGCTCCGACTTCGCGGTGTTGCGGCCCGGGCGGTCAACCGGAATGTCCGTCCGAGCTCCGCGAAACGCAGTTTCCCAGTACCCGATTTCCTTGTCGAGTCGTCCCATTTTCACGTGTTCGCGCAGAGAACGCGCCCAATACGTGAAAGATGTTCGCACCGGCGCCAGGGTTTCGCCCCGGTACGCGCGTTCGAGGTCGGTCAGCAGAACGCGCCACGACACCCCGTCCATGACGAGATGGTGGGCGGTGAGGAACAGCTGCGGTGCCCGGTCCCGGAAGGTGAACACCACCGCACGCCAGAGCGGCCCGGTGGTCACGTCGAGCGACGTCTGCGCCCGCACCGCCTCCGTGTGCATGGCGGCGGAGACACCGTCCACTTCGGACAGGTCGACGTGCCGGAGAAGGTCGGCGGATTCGACGGGAGCGGGCTCCTGCACCCAGCCCCCGTTCGTCCGGGAGAAGCGCATGCGCAACGCGTCGTGATGCTCGCCGACGCGGTTCAGGGCGGAGATCAGCTTCGGTATGTCCACTGAGGACAGTACGACGTGCACGGACATGGTCAGCCGCCACGGCTCGTCCATCCGCTCGAACAGCCAGGACTGGATCGGACCGAGCGGCGCGGGTCCGGCGTCGTCCACCTCGACCTGGTCCACCGGCACTTCGGTGCGGGCGACGTGCGCGAGTTCGGCGATGGTCTGGTTGCGGAAAAGGTCCTTCGAAGACAGCGTCAACCCCGCCTGCCGGGCCGCCGCGACGACCTGGATGCTGAGGATCGAATCCCCACCGAGACCGAAGAAGTTGTCCTCGACACCGACCCGGTCGACGCCGAGCACCTCGGACCAGACCCCCGCCAACACGGTCTCGACGTCGGTGCGCGGTGCCAAATACCGGTTCTCGGTCCGGGCGCCGGGCTCCGGCAGCGCACGGGTGTCGAGTTTCCCGTTGGCGTTGAGCGGCAACCGCTCCAGCGGGACGAACACGGCGGGCACCATGTGCGCGGGCAGGGAGCGGCTGAGGAACTCCCGCAGTGCCGTCGTCCCCGGCACAGGTCCCGTCAGGTACGCGACGAGCCGCCGCGCGTCGCCGGTCCCGTGGGCGACGACGGCCGCCGCGTCGACGTCGGGATGCGCGACGAGCGCCGCTTCGATCTCGCCGGGTTCGATGCGGAATCCGCGGATCTTGACCTGGTGATCGGCCCGGCCGCGGTAGTCCAGCTCACCGCCGCCGGTCCACCGCAGCAGATCGCCGGTGCGGTACATCCGGGTGCCGGCTCCGCCGAAGGGGTCCGCGACGAACCGCGACGCGGTGAGGCCGGGCCGGTCCAGATAACCGCGTGCCAGGCCCGCGCCGGCCACGTAAAGCTCACCGGTCACGCCGGGCGGGACGGGAGCGAGATCGGCGTCGAGCACGTAGGTCCGCAGGTCCGGGATCGGGACCCCGACGGTGGCCGTCCCGTCCGCTTCCAGCGCCCGGTACGTGACGTGCACCGTGGTCTCGGTGATGCCGTACATGTTCACCAGCCGTGGCCCGTCCGGATGCCGCCGGTACCACTCGGTCAGCCGCGCCGGATCCAGCGCTTCGCCACCGAAGATGACGTATCGCAGGCTGAGGTCCGGAGTCGGCAGCGTGCTCAGCCGGTGGAACGCCGACGGCGTCTGGTTCAGGACCGTCACCCGCTGCTCGGCGAGCAACGCCAGGAACTCCTCCGGTTCGCGGACCGCGTCCTGCGGGACGACCACGAGCCTGCCGCCGTGCAGCAGCGCGCCCCACAGCTCCCAGACCGAGAAATCGAAGGCGTAGGAGTGGAAGAGCGTCCAGACGTCGTTCTCGTCGAAGCCGAACCAGTGCGCGGTCGAAGAGAACAGGCGGGTGACGTTGGAGTGCGGGATCAGCACACCCTTGGGCACGCCGGTGGAGCCGGAGGTGTAGATGACGTAGGCGGTGTTGTCCGGCTCGACCCGCACCCGCGGAGCGGTGTCCGGGCGGCCGTCGGCCTCCACGGAGTCGACCACGCACACCGGACGCGCGTCCGCCAGCGTCGCCTCGATCCGCGCCTCCGGGTACGCCGGGTCGATCGGCAGGTACGCCGCGCCCGTCTTCAGCACGGCGAGTACCGCGACGACGAGGTCCGCCGAACGCGGCAGCCGCAGCGCCACCAGCCGCTCCGGCCCCGCACCCTGGTCGATCAACCGATGGGCGAGGCGGTTGGCGCGCCGGTCCAGTTCGCCGTAGGTCAGCTCGGTGCTCCCGCTCGTCACCGCGATGGCGTCCGGAGTACGCGCGGCGCGTTCGGCGAAGAGTTCGTGCAGGACGGGCGAAGGTTCCGCCTCCGCCTTGCCGTTCCACTCCAGCAGCACCCGGTCGCGTTCGGCCGGGCTGATCCAGGGCTGCTGTCCGAGCGGCAGTTCCGGAGCCGTCGCGATGCCGTCGAGCAGGCGGCGAAGCCAGCCGGTCAGCCGCTCGATCGTGGCGGGATCGAACAGATCGGTGTTGTAGTTGACGAGCGCGTCGAGCCGGCCTTCGGTCTCCTGGAAGTGGATCGTGAGGTCGAAACCGGCGGTCACGACCGGCGGCGCCAGCTCTTCGACCTCCAGGCCCGCCATCGACGGCCGGGTGTCCGGGGTGTTGTGCAGTACCACCAGCACCTGGCACAGCGGTGTCCGGCTGGTGTCGCGTTCGGGCTGCAGGTCGTCGACGACCCGATCGAAAGGCACGTCCTGGTGCGCGAAAGCGTCCAGGACGGTGTCCCGCACGTCGTCGAGGAAGACGTCGAACCCGAGTTTCAAGTCCACAGTGGACCGCAGGACGAGGGTGTTGACGAAGAACCCGATCAGGCCTTCGAGGTCCGTCCGCTCGCGGCCGGAGACGACGGTGCCGACGGCGATGTCGTCCTGCCCCGACCAGCGGGCGAACAGCAGTTCGCTCGCGGCGAGCAGGGTCATGAACAGGGTGCCGCCCTGATGCCGGGAAAGCTCCTTGAGCCGCGCCGTGGTCCCGGCGGGCACGCTGAATTCGTACAGGGCGCCGTTCTTGGTGCGCACGGCCGGCCGGGGCCGGTCGGTGGGCAGGTCGAGCGCGGGCACGCCGTCGAGGCGGTTGCGCCAGTAGCTGAGCTGGGCGTCGAAGTCGGTGCCTCGCAGCCGTTCCCGCTGCCAGACGGCGTAGTCCGCGTACTGCGCCGGTAACGGTGGAAGGGCTGGCTCTTCGTCTCGGCGGAACGCGCTGTAGCACGTGGCCAGCTCGGCCAGCAGTACACCGGAGGACCACCCGTCGGTGACGATGTGGTGCAGCACGAGCGTGAGTACGTGATCGCCGGGCGCGAGCCGGGTCAGCGCGACCCGCAGCGACGGTCCGCTGTGCAGGTCGACGGGGCCGGTCGCGGCGGCGAGGGCGCCGTCCAGGTCGCCTTCGGTGACGGGCACGTCGACGGCGTACGGCGGGTGGATCACCTGAACGCCGCGGCCGTCGACGGTCGCGAAGGTGGTCCGCAAGGATTCGTGCCGGGCGACCAACGCGGTCAGGGCGCGATTCAGCGCGCCCGTGTCCAGCTCACCACGCAGCCTCAAGGCCGTCGGCGACACGTATTCGGTGCTGCCCGGTTCGAATTCGTCGAGGAACCACAACCGCTGTTGCGCGAAG
Source organism: Amycolatopsis keratiniphila (assembly GCF_000400635.2). Classification (NCBI taxonomy): domain Bacteria; kingdom Bacillati; phylum Actinomycetota; class Actinomycetes; order Pseudonocardiales; family Pseudonocardiaceae; genus Amycolatopsis; species Amycolatopsis keratiniphila. The sequence continues at coordinate 5,166,363 of NC_021252.1, forward strand.
GAAAGCGGCGCCTCGAACCGGCCGCCGTCTCTGGGCAGCACCGGAATCGCCGCCTGCGGCGCGGTGATCTCGGGCAACCGCAGGGCGAGGCGCGCCGGAGTGGGCGCGGTGAAGACGAGCCGCGCGGGCACGTCGGCGCCGAGCGTGTCGCGGAGCCGCGCGAGCACACGGATGCCGAGGAGGGAGTCGCCGCCGAGTTCGAAGAAGTCGTCGTCGACACCGACGCGTTCGACACCGAGGACGTCGGACCAGATGGTGGTCACCAGCCGCTCACGGTCGTTGCGGGGAGCCACGTACGGCGTCGAGGTGTCGTGTCCGGGATCGGGCAGGGCGCGGCGGTCCAGTTTCCCGTTCCTGGTCAACGGCAGTACGTCCAGGCCGACGAACGCCGAGGGGACGAGATGCGCGGGCAGGACGCGGTGCAACGCCGTCCGTAGCGGGCCGAGGTCGGCGTCGCCGACGACGTAGGCGACCAGTTTGCCGTCCCGCGCGTCCACGGCCGCGTCCGTGACCGACGGCTGTGCGCGCAGCACCGTCTCGACCTCGCCGGGCTCGATCCGGAAGCCGCGGACCTTGATCTGGTCGTCGACGCGGCCCAGGTGTTCCAGCCGCCCGTCGGGGGTCCAGCGGGCACGGTCGCCGGTGCGGTAGAGCCGGGTGCCGGGCGGGCCGAACGGGTCGGCGGTGAAGCGGTCGGCGGTCAGTCCCGGCCTGCCGAGGTAGCCGCGGGCGAGTTGGGCGCCGGCGAGACACAGTTCGCCGGGCACCCCGGCGGGCACGAGCCTCGCCCCTTCGTCCAGGACGTACGCGGTCACGTTGCCGAGTGGCCTGCCGATCACCGGCCGGTCACCGGTCACCGGCGCGCAGGTGGCGTCCACAGTGGACTCGGTGGGGCCGTAGTAGTTGTGGACCTCCGTTCCGGAAGCCGCGAGTGCATGCCAGAGGTCGCTGTCGAGGGCCTCGCCGCCGACCATGAGGAACTTCGGCCGGTGTTCTCCGTCGAGCAGCCCGGCGGGCAGCAACTGCCGCAGGTACGACGGGGTGACGTCGAGGAAGTCGACGCGCTCGTCCCGCACGTAGCGCGTCAGCCCGTCCGGATCGAGCCGGGTCTCTTCGGTGATGACGTGCAGTTCGTGGCCGTCCGCCAGCAGCAGGGGGCCTTCCCACGACGTGTCGAACGACAGGGTCGCGGTCAGCGCGACGCGCATCCGCTCGCGGCCGAAGACGGTGCGATGGTTGGCGAGCAGGTTGACCAGGGCCGCGTGTCCGACGACGACACCCTTCGGCGTGCCCGTCGAACCCGAGGTGTGGATGACGTACGCGGCGTCGGTCGGCTGCGGCGGCACCGGCCGCGACCGGTCGGTGGTGACCGTGAAGGTGTCGTCGAGGACGACGACCGGCCGGGTGTCGTCAAGCAGGGTCCGGATCCGTTCGGCCGGCATGCCGGGGTCGATCGACTGGTGCACGGCACCGGCTTTGAGCACGGCGAACAACGCGACGATCGCGTCCGCCGAACGCGGCAGCAGCACCGCGACGACCTGGTCCGGACCGGCGCCGCGGGCGGCCAGTTCCGCGGCGAGGCCGTCGGTGCGGGCGGCGAGTTCGGCGAAGGTCAGCCGGGTGTCGCCACAGACGAGCGCGGTGTCGTCCGGGCGGGTGGTCGCCTGGTGGTCCAGGAGGTCGACGATGGTCGTCGCCGGAACCTCGAGCTCGTTGCTCCCCCACGACAGCAGGCGGCGCTCTTCGTCCTCGTCGGTCAGTGGCAGGTCGGCGATCCGGCGCCCGGGTTGGGCGGCGATCCCGGCCAGCAGCCGCAGCAGGTGGCCGATCAAGCCGTCGATCGTGGCGGCGTCGAACAGTTCGGTGCTGTATTCGACGAGCCCGGCCAGCCTGCCGCCGGATTCCTCGAACTCGATCGAGAGGTCGAAGTTCGCCGCGTCCCGGGCGACGTCCGCCGGTTCCACCGTCAGACCGGGGAATTCCGGACCGTCGCCGGAAGCGGAATGCAGCAGCACCATGACGTCGAACAGCGGGTTCCGGCCGGCGTCACGGCCCGCCCGCACGGCGTCGACGACCGCGTCGAACGGCACGTCGTCGTGGGCGAAGGCGTCCAGAACGGTTTGGCGGGCGTGGGTCAGGTGCTCGGTGAAGGACACGGACCGGTCGACGGCCGAGCGCAAAACGACGGTGTTGACGAAGAAGCCGACGACCCGTTCCAGTTCCGGCCGCTCGCGGCCTTGCACGACCGTGCCGAGCGCGATGTCCTCCTGCCCCGTGTAGCGGGCGAACAGCGCCTGGCACGCGGCGACGAGCACCGTGAACAGCGTCGTCTCCGACGAGCGCGCCAGCTCGGCCAGCCGTCCCGCGACCTCCGCGGGCACGGTGAACTCCCGTGTCGCGCCGTCGGTGCTCCGGACCGGTGGCCGCGGCCGGTCGGTGGGCAGTTCCAGCGGGGCGACGCCGTCGAGATGCGATTTCCAGTAGCCGAGACCCGCGCCCCGGAGTGGCCGGTTTCGTTGCCAGACGGCGAAATCCGCGTACTGCACCGGCTGGGCGGGCAGCCGGGCGCGGTCGCCGTCGCGGTAGAGCAGGCCGAGTTCGTCGGTCAGCACACCCATCGACGCGCCGTCGGTGGCGATGTGGTGCACGCACACCAGCAGCACGTGCTCGGTGTCGGTGAGTCGCAGCAGCGCCGCGCGCAGCAGTGGCCCGCGGCTCAGGTCGAACGGCCGGATGTACTCGGCGCGCAGGACGTCCTCGAGGTCGTCGGGCCCGACGTCCACGACGGGCAACGCGACCTCGCGGGGCGGCCGCACGATCTGGAAGCCCTCGCCGTCGATCTCCTCGTAGGTGGTGCGCAAGGGCTCGTGGCGAGCGACCAGCAGTCGTAGCGCGGTGGCCAGCGCGGCGCGGTCGAGTGGTCCGGTCAGGCGCAGGGCGAACGCGCTGTTGTACTCGGGATCGTCCGGCCGCAGCCTGCTGAGGAACCAGAGCCGCCGCTGGGCGGACGAGAGCGGGATCGGGCGGGAACGGTCGGCGGCGGCCGGGATCTCCGGCGCCGGGCCTGCCGTTCCCGCCATCCGCGCGCGCAGCACCTCCCGCAGGTGGGCGGGCAGTGCCGCGATGCGGTCCTGTCGGGACGAGGTCATGGTGGCGTCCTCACGCTTCCGTTTCGGAGGCGAGGCTCTCGAGCTCGCCCAAAATGAGTTCTTCGACCGTCCCGGCCAGTCCCGCGACGGTGCGCGCGGTCAGGATGTCGGCCGGGGTCAGCCGGACGGCGAACAAGGCGCCCGCCTTGGCCGCGATGTGCAGGCTCCGCAGCGAATCCCCGCCGAGGGCGAAGAAGTTGTCCTCGGCGCCGACCCGCTCCACGCCGAGTACTTCGGCCCAGATCGCGGCCAGCGCCTGTTCGGTTTCGGTTTCCGGCTCGACGTACCCCGTCTCCGGCGCGGCGGGCGCGGGCAATGCCTTGCGGTCGAGCTTTCCGTTGGCGCTGACCGGGATCCGGTCCAGCGCGACGAACGCCGACGGCACCAGATAGTCCGGCAGCCGATCGGCCAGGAAGTCCCGGAGTGTGTCCTGCCCGGCTTCCGACACGACGTAGGCGACGAGTTGCTTGGCACCGGGCTGGTCCTCGCGAACGACGACGGCCGCCTGCGCCACGGCGGGATGCCGGGCCAGCACTGCCTCGACCTCACCCGGCTCGACCCGGAACCCGCGCAGCTTCACCTGATCGTCCGCCCGCCCGAGGAATTCGAGGGTGCCCGCTCGGGTCCGGCGGACGACGTCGCCGGTGCGGTACATCCGTTGCCCGCCCGGGGCCGCGAGGAACCGGTCGGCGGTCAGCCCCGGCCGCTCGCGGTAGCCGCGAGCGAGACCCGCGCCGGCGAGGTACAGCTCGCCCGGCATTCCCGGCGGCACCGGGCGCAGCTCCGGATCCAGCACGCGGGCGACCATCCCGTCCAGCGGGGTGCCGATCGGGACCCGGTCCGGAACCGTCTCGTCCATCGGATGGGCGGTGGCGAACGTCGTCGTCTCGGTAGGGCCGTAGCCGTCCACGACGCGCAGCCCCTGACAGGCACCCAGCACTCGCCGCACCGCCTCGGCGGGCACGACGTCGCCGCCGGTCCACACCTCCCGCAGCCCGGCGAAGCAGTCCGGGCTTTCCTGCGCCAGCACGCGGAACAGGCCCGCCGTGACCCACATCCCGGTCAGCCCGTGCTCGCGGATCAAGGTCCGCAGCCGGTGCGCGTCGAGGCCGCCGTCCGGGGCCGTGACGACGCGGCCGCCGGTGAGCAGCGGTACCCACAGTTCGTAGGTGGTCGCGTCGAAGGCCGCCGGGGAATGCAGCAGCACGCGTTCGTGTGCCCCGCCGCGGAACCGGCTGTCCACGGCCAAGGCCGCGACGTCACGGTGCCGCACGGCGACGCCCTTCGGCGTGCCGGTGGACCCCGAGGTGTACATGACGTACGCCAGCTGGTCGGGATCGACGACGACGGCGGGATCACCGTCCGGCTCGTCGTCCACTGAGGACAGCCGGATGGCGTCCGGATACTCCGTGTCGGACACGACGAACCGCACACCTTCGAGCAGTACCTGCCGTCGTTCCGCCGGGGCGCGGGTGTCGATCGGCAGATACGCGCCACCCGCCTTGACCACGGCCAGTTCCGCCACGACGGTGCCCGCCCTGCTCGTGGCGAGGCCGACCGGTTCCTCGGGTCGCAGGCCGAGCCCGATCAGGCGGTTGGCCAGCCGGTTCGCCCGCCGGTTCAGCTCGGCGTACGTGACCGATTCGCCGTCGAGGACGGCAGCCACCGCGTCGGGCCGGGCGCGGACCTGCTCGGCGAAGAGGTCCGGCAGCGACCGGGCGGGGGCCGCCGTGCCGGTTTCCGTCCATCGCGCCAGGAGTAGTTCGTCCTCCGTGGTCAGCATCGACACGTCGGTGATCGCCCGAGCGCCGTCCACCGTCAGTTCCCGGAGCAGCGTGAGCAGGTGACCGGCCAGCCGGCTCACCGTTTCGGCGTCGAACAAGGCCGGGTCGTAGCCCAGGTCGACGTTCAGCTCACGACCGGGCGACGCGACGACCGTCAGCGGGAAGTTCGTCGTCTCTCGTGCCGACAGATCGCGCACGGTCAGGCCGTGCCCGGCCTCGGCACCGGTGATCGGATAGTTCTCGAACACCACCAGGCTCTCGCAGAGGTTCACTCCCCCGGGCAGCTCCGCCCAGCCTTGGACCAGCGCGAGCGGAAGATGTCCGTGACGGCGTGCCTCGGCCTGACTCGCCTGAAGATCCGCGAGCCACTCGGCGACACGGGCACCACGGTCGATCCCGACCCTGACCGGCAGCGTGTTGATGAAGATGCCGGTGATCGCGTCCACCCCGGTCACCTCGGGTGGGCGCCCGGAAACGGTGGACCCGAACACGACGTCGTCGTGGCCGCTGTAAGCCGACAGCAGCAAGGCCCAGGCCCCTTGCAGGACCACGTTGTGCGTGAGGCCGTGGCGTTTGACGAACTCGTCGAGCCCGCTCGTCGCCGCCTCGTCCAAGCGCACGGGCAACCACTCGGACGAACAGGCGATGTGCCCGGCCGCGGGCGCCCGATCGCCGGGAACGGGTGTCGGCCCGTCGATCCCGGAAAGCGTGCGACGCCAGAACCGTTCGGCGTCGGTCCGGTCGAGGCGGCCCAGCCACGCGAGGTAGTCCCGGAACGGCGGCCTCGTGGGCAGCGTCTGCCCGGCGTAGGCGCCACAGACGTCGGACAGGACGTGGAAGACGCTCCAGCCGTCGAGCAGTGCGTGGTGGAACGTCCACAGCACCTGGACCTCGGTCTCCGACAACCGCACGAGCGCCACGCGCATCAGCGGCGCCTCCGCGAGGTCGAGCCCTTGTTCGCGGTCCTCAGCCAAGAGCCGCTGGAGATCGTGACCGGTTCCGTCCAGCACACGGATCGGCAGCCGTACCTCGCGGTGAACCACCTGCAGCGGCTCCTCGACGCCGGCCCACACGAACGCCGTCCGCAGAACCGGCGTGCGGTCCACGACCCGCTGCCACGCCGTGGCGAGCCGGTCGAGGTCGGTGACGCCTTCGAGGACGAATGTCGCCTGCTCGACGTACATGCCTTGCGCCGTCTGGGAAAGGCCGTGGAACAGCATCCCGCCCTGCATGGGCGTCACCGGGAAGACATCCTCGACCGCTCGGCCGTCGCCGACCAATTTGTCCACTGTGGACTGGTCGAGGGTGGCGAGCGGGAAGTCCGACGGCGTGCGGCCACCGGCTTCCGGTGCCGCGCAGTGCGCGATGATCTCACGCAGCGCGGCCAGCATCCGCTCCGCGAGTTCTTCGACGGTGCCACGATCGTGCCGGGTCTCCACGTGCGCCCAGGTCAGCTCCAGTGTCCCGGCCACGACACGGCCGACGATATCGAGCGTGTGACGCGCGGGAGCGGCCGGATCGACGTCGGCGTCGAGCGCGCCGGTCCGGAACGCGCCCGCCTCGGCGTCCTCGAACCGGCCGAGGTAGTTGAAGCCGATCCGGGGATCGATGGCCGGCGCGGTACCGGTGAGATACCGCAGGGCGCCGTACCCGATGCCCCGCCGCGGCACCGCCCGGAGCTGTTCCTTCACCGCTTTGAGCGCGGCGCCCCAGTCCTCCGGGACGTCGAGCGCCACGGGGAACATGCTGGTGAACCAGCCGACCGTGCGGGACAGGTCGACGTCGTCGAACAGGTCTTCGCGTCCGTGGCCCTCCAGGTCGATCACCGGGGTCTGTCCGGTCCAGTCCCGCAGCACCCGGCCCAGCGCGGCGAGCAGCGCGTCGTTGACCTGCGTGCGATAGACCTCGGGAACCTCCTGGAGCAGCGCCCTGGTCTCCTCGGCGGTGAGCCGGACCGTCACCTCGCCGGTGTCGGCGATCGTGGCCGGTTCGCCGTCGTCGGGCAGCGCCGGGATCTCGCGCCAGTAAGCCAGTTCGTCGTCGAAGCCGCCGGACTCCGCGTGCTCGGCCAGCCGCCTGGCCCACTCCAGGTACGACGTCGTCTTCGGCCCGAGTTCGCCGCCGCGGTAGGCGGTTTCCAGGTCCTCCAGCAGGATCCGCCAGGAGACGCCGTCGACGACGAGATGGTGCGCGGCCAGGGTCAGCCGCCGCCCGTCGAGCACCGCGGCCAGCAACGGCCCGCGTCCGAGGTCGAAGGCGATCTCGTCGGTGAGCAGCTCGGCCGGCCACACCGGTTCGCCGTGCTGGACGCCGTCGCGTCCGAAGCGCAGCCGCAGCCCGTCGTGGTGCGCCCACACGGCTTCCAGCGCACGGCGCAGCGCTGCTTCGTCGACGTCCTCGGTGAATTCCAGCACCACTCGCTGGTCGAACCGGTCCGGCAGGCCGTCGAAGTACCAGTGCTGGATCGGGGTGAGCGGCGCCGTCCCGGTGACCGGCCCCTGTTCGGCGCGCGGCCCGGCGTCGCCGCCGGCGTGGGCGGCCAGCGCGGCGAGGGTCGGATGCCGGAAGACGTCGTGGGGCAGCAGGTTCAGCCCGGCGCGGCGGGCACGCGACACGACCTGGATGCTGAGGATCGAGTCGCCGCCCAGTTCGAAGAAGTTGGCCTCGGCGCCGACGTCCGCGACGCCGAGCACGTCCGACCAGATCCCGGCGAGCGCGCGTTCGGCCTCGGTCGTGGGCGCGGTCCCGGCCGACTTCTCGCCGAAGTCAGGCGCGGGCAGGGCGCGGCGGTCGACCTTCCCGTTGGCGGTCAACGGGAAACGGTCGAGCCGGACGAACACCGAGGGCACCATGTAGTCGGGCAGGGTCCGCCCGAGGAACTCGGCGAGGCCGTCCGCGTCGCCGGTGTGGTACGCGACGAGGCGTTTGACGCCGTGGTCTTCCCTGGTCAGGACCGAGGCCTGGCCGACGCCCGGATGCGCGGTCAGCGCGGCCTCGATCTCCGCCGGTTCGATCCGGAAACCGCGGACCTTGACCTGCTCGTCGGCGCGCCCGGTGTACTCCAGTTCGCCGAGCGGGTTCCAGCGGACGAGGTCGCCGGTGCGGTACATCCGCTCCCCCGGCGGGCCGAACGGGTCGGGCACGAACCGGTCGGCGGTCAGCGCCGGATCACCGAAGTACCCGCGGGCGAGTCCGGCACCGGCGATGTACAGCTCACCGGGCACGCCCTGCGGCACGAGCCGCAGCTCGGCGTCGAGGACGTAGGTCCGCATGTTGTCGAGCGGTTTCCCGATCGGGACGGGACCGGTGACGTCGTCCGGAATCGGATGCGAGGTGGCGAAGGTCGTCGTCTCGGTCGGACCGTAGCCGTCGACGACGACCGTGCCCGGGCACGCCTCCCGCACCCGCCGGACCGCGGCGGCCGGGACGACGTCGCCGCCCGCCCAGACCTCGCGCATCCCGCGGAAGGTCTCCGGGGCTTCCTGGGCGAGCAGCCGGAACAACCCGGCGGTGAAGAACGCCCCGTGGACCTCGTACTCGGCGATGACCCGCCGGAGGGTGTCCACGTCCAGGTCTCCCGGAGGGGCCACGACGACAGTGCCGCCGTTGAGCAGGGGGACCCACAGCTCGTAGGTGGAGGCGTCGAAGGCGGGCGAAGCGTGCAACAGTACCCGCTCGTGCGCGGCGAAGCGCCGGTCGGCGGCGAGGGCGACGACGTCACGCTGGCGTACGGCCACGCCCTTCGGCCTGCCCGTCGAACCGGACGTGTACATCACGTAAGCCAGGTTGTCCGGCGCCGCGCCGGGCAGCGCCACGTCCGCGGTCCGGCCGTCGGGGACGACGATCTGTCCACTGTGGACCACCGACTCGGCGCGGGTCCGGTCGGTGACGAGGATCGGCACACCGTCCAGCAGTGTCTTCAGCCGCGGCGCGGGAGCCCTCGTGTCGAGCGGGAGATACGCCGCGCCCGCCTTGACCACGGCGAGTTCGGCGACGACCAGGTCCGGGGAACGGTCCATGAGCACGCCGACGACGGTTTCGGGACCGGCGCCGAGCGACACCAGCCGCCGGGCGAGCCGGTCCGCGCGCTCGTCCAGGTCCGCGTACGTCAGGCGCACGCCGTCGCCGACGAGGGCGACCGCGCCGGGAGCGCGCGCGACCTGCCGTCCAAAGAGCTCGGCGAGACTTCCTTCCGGCAGCGGATGCGCGGTGTCGTTCCAGTCGCCGAGGATCTGGAGCCGTTCGGCGTCGGTGAGCAGGTCGATGCTGTCGAGCGGACGGTTCAGGTCCTCGGCGAAGGCGTCGAGCACACCCACGAGCTGGTCCGTGATCCGCTCTGCCGTCGCGGCGTCGAACAGATCGGGGTCGTAGCCGACGTCGAGGCTCAGCCGTTCCCCCGGCGACGCGACGACGCTGATCGGGTAGTTCGTCGTCTCGGCGGCATCGACGTCGCGCAACCGCAGCCCGTCCCGCGTCGCCGAATCGATCGGATAGTTCTCGAAGACGACGATGCTGTCGAAGAGGCTGCCGTCGGAACCGCTCCACGCCTGCAACTTCGTCAACGGCAGATGCCCGTACCTGCGGGACTCCACTTGGCGGTCCTGCAAGGCCGCCAGCCATCGCGCGACCGGCGACCGATCGGTGGTGACGCGGACCGGGAGCGTGTTGATGAAGATCCCGGTGATGTCGTCGGCGCCGGTCAGATCGACCGGGCGGCCGGAAACGGTGGTGCCGAAACAGACGTCACGCTCGCCGGTCAGCCGGGACAGCACCAGCGCCCACGCGCCCTGCAGCACGGTGTTCATCGTGAGCCCCGCCTTCCGCGCGGCTTCCGCGAGCCGGGCGGAGCTTTCGACCGGGACCCGCAGCCACTCGGCCGACCTGCTCGTGTGGTCCTGCGCCGTGAGCCGGCCGCGTGCGGTGAAGTCGCCGAGTTCGCGACGCCAGTGGCGTTCCGCTTCGGTGTCGTCCTGGCGGTCCAGCCACGCGACGTAATCGCGGAACGGCGGCCGCTCCGGTAGTTCGCCCCCGGAGTAGGCGGCGAAGACGTCGGACAGCACCCCGAAGACGCTCCAGCCGTCGAGCAGGACGTGGTGGAACGTCCACAGCACCCGGACTTCCGTATCCGAAAGCCGTGCCAGGGTCAGCCGCAGCAGGGTTTCACCGTCCAGGTCCAGCCCCTCGGCGCGGTCCGCGGCCAGGACCTCCTGCCAGAACCGCTCCTGCCCCGCGGCGGAGTGGGCGCGCCAGTCGAGCCGGTTGACCGGGACGGTCACCCGTCGCCGCACCACCTGCACCGGTTCCGGCACACCCTCCCAGGCGATCCGGGTGCGCAGCACAGGAGTGCGGTCGACGACGTGCTGCCAGGCCTCGGCCAGCGCGTCGACGTCGTCGACACCTTCGACGACGAAACCGACCTGCTGGAAGTAGAGCCGCTCGTCCGGCTGTGACAACGAGTGGAACACCATCCCCACCTGCATCGGCGTGAGCGGGTAGAGGTCTTCGACCGCCCTGCCGTCGCCGACGAGGGTGTCCACTGTGGATTGATCGAGCGCGAGCAGCGGGAAATCGGACGGGGTGCGCCCACCTGCCTCCGGTTCAGTGCAATGCGCGATGATCTCCCGCAGGGCCGTCAGCATCGCCTCGGCGAGCCTGTCCACTGTGGACTCGTGGTGGACACCCTCGGTGTAGTACCAGGTCAGTTCGAGTTCGCCGGACTCGACGCGGCCGACGACGTCGAGCAGATGCGCTCGCGCCGAAAGCTCGCTCTCGTCCGATTCCAGCCTGCCCGAGGTGAAGCGGCCGAGGTAGTTGAAACTCACCGCCGGGTCGATCGACGGCGCGGTCCCCGCCAGGTGACGCAGGGCGCCGTAGCCGATCCCGCGTCGTGGCACGGCCCGGAGCTGCTCCTTCACCGACTTCAGTGCCGTACCCCAGTCTTCGGGGACGTCGAGTGCGACCGGGAAGACGCTGGTGAACCAGCCCACCGTGCGGGACAGGTCGACGTCGTCGAACAGGTCTTCGCGCCCGTGTCCTTCCAGGTCGATGACCGGGACCTTGCTCGTCCAGTCCCGCAGCACCCGGCCCAGCGCGGTGAGCAGCACGTCGTTGACCTGCGTGCGATAGGCGGCGGGCACTTCCCGCAGCAGCGCCTCGGTCTCCGCTTCGGGAAGCCGCACGGTGACCTCGCGCATCGAGGCGACCGTGGCCTCACCCTCGCCGTCGACCGGGATCGAGGTGTCCGCCGGCAGGCCGTGCCAGTGGTCGAGTTCGTCGTCGAATCCGCCGCCGGCGGTGTGCTCGGCGAGCCTGATCGCCCACTCCCGGAAGGAGGTGGTGCGCGGCCCGAGGTCGATCGCCTCGCCCCGCAGAGCCTGGGCGTAACCGCGGTCGAAATCCTCGGCGAGCACCCGCCACGACACACCGTCGACGACGAGGTGGTGCACAGCGAGGGTGACGCCATGCTCGGAGAGGTCGAGGCGGATCAGCGGTGTCTCGGCGCCGACAGGACCGTTCTCCTGCTTCCAGCCGTCCTCGTGGGTGAACCGCATCCGCAGCGCGTCGTGGTGCTCCAGCAACGCGTCCACGGCCTTGCGCGCCGCGGCTCGGTCGATCCGCGCAGGTCCTAACCGGACGAACTGGTGGAAGTGCTCCGGATCGGCCGTCTGGGTCGCGAAGAACCACCGCTGGATCGGGGTGAGCGGCACCTCGCCGCTGACCGGGCCGCGACGGACGGCTTCGGTGGCGCTGCGTGCCGCGGCAGCGAGTGCCGCCGGGGTCCGATGGGCGAACAGGTCACCGGGCAGCAGTTCCAGCCCGGCACGCCGGGCCTTCGACACCACCTGGATGCTGAGGATCGAATCGCCACCGAGTTCGAAGAAGTCGTCGGTCGCGCCGACCCGTTCGACACCCAGCACCTCGGCCCAGATCCCGGCGAGCACGAGTTCGCGATCGGTACGCGGCGCGACGTGGTCACGGGCCCCGAAGTCCGGGGCGGGCAAGGCGGTGCGGTCGAGCTTCCCGTTGACGTTGACCGGGAACTTCGCCAACCGGACGAACGCCGCCGGGACCATGTAGTCCGGCAGGGTCCGCCCCAAGAATTCCCCGAGCCCTTCGGTCTCGCCGACGACGTAGGCGACCAGCCGTTTCACCCCGCCGTCCGCGCGGGCCAGCACGGCTGCCTGCTCGACGCCGGGGTGCTCACCCAACGCGGCCTCGATCTCGCTCGGTTCGACGCGGAAACCGCGGATCTTGACCTGTTCGTCCACCCTGCCGACGAATTCGAGTGCCTCCTCGTCGTTCCAGCGCACCACGTCGCCGGTGCGGTACATCCGCTCCCCCGGCGGGCCGAACGGATCCGCGACGAACCGGTCCGCGGTCAGCCCGGGCCGTCCGAGGTAGCCCCGCGCGAGCCCTGCCCCGGCGAGATGCAGCTCGCCGGGCGCACCCGGCGGCACCAGGCGCAAGCCGTCGTCGAGGACGTAAGCACGGGTGTTGTCCAGCGGTGCCCCGATCGGCACGACGTCGGGTACCTCGTCCGGCAGCGGGTGCACGGTGGCGAACGTCGTGGTCTCGGTGGGGCCGTAGACGTCGGCGACCAGGGTCCGCGGGCACGCGGCCCGGACCCGGCGCAGCGCGACGGCGGGGACGGCGTCGCCGCCCGTCCAGACTTCCCGCACGCCGGCGAACGTCTCCGGGGCCTCCTGCGCGACGAGCCGGAACAGCCCGGTCGTCATGAAGACACCCGTCACGGCGTGCGCGGCGATCACCCGGCCGAGCGTGTGGACGTCGAGTTCCCCCGGCGGGGCCAGGACGACCGTGCCACCGTTCAGCAAGGGCACCCACAGCTCGTACGTGGACGCGTCGAAGGCCTGCGGTGAATGCAGCAGCACCCGGTCGTGGGCCGCGAAACGCTGATCGGCCGCGAGAGCGAGGACGTCGCGATGCCGGGCGGCGACGCCCTTCGGCTTGCCGGTCGAGCCGGAGGTGTAGATGACGTAGGCGAGCTGCTCGGGGTCGACCGGCACCACGGGCGAGGCTTCGGGGGCGTCACCCGCGTCCATGACGATCGCGCCGTCGTGGATCTCCTCGGCGATGGACAGCCAGGCCTCATCGGTGACGAGGACGTCCGCCTCGGCTTCGCTCAGCAGCAACCGCAACCGCTCGGTGGGTGCGCGCAGGTCCAAGGGCAGGTAGGCGCCGCCTGCCTTCAGGATCGCGAGTTCGGCCACGACGAGGGCGGGTGACCGGTCCATCAGGAGCGCGACCCGGTCTTCGGCGCGCACGCCGAGCGCGCGCAGCCGGTTCGCCAAACGGTTCGCCCGGACGTCGAGTTCGCCGTAGGTGACGGTTTCCTCATCGGTCACCAGTGCGACCCCGTCGGGATTCCGGCGTGCGCGAGCCTCGAACTGTTCCGGCACCGATCCTTCCGGTATGCGCCGGACTGTGGCGCTGCGCTCGCGGAGCAGGTGCCGGATCTCCCGCTCCGACAGCATCGGTACCCGTGTCACGGGGTCGTACGGTGTGTCCACGAAGCCACGGATCAGCGTTTCGAGGTGCCCGGCGAGCCGCCGGGCCAGATCCGGTCCGATCAACTCGGGGTCGTGGGTCAGCATCAGCGACAGCCGGCGGCCCGGATACGCGACGACGCCGAGCGGGTAGTTGGTGCGTTCGGCCGCGCGGACGTCCCGCACCCCGGCGACGTCCCCCACCGGGTAGTTCTCGAAGACGATGATGCTGTCGAACAGGCTGCCGCCGTCGTCGCTCCAGGACTGCAACCGCGGCAGGCCGACATGGCCGAACCGGCGCGATTCCGCCTGTGCCGCTTGCAGTTCCCGAAGCCAGTCGACGAGGCCGCGTCCGGCGTCGAGCCGGACCCGCACCGGCAGAGTGTTGATGAACAAGCCCGCAATGTCGTCCGCTCCCGGCAGCTCGACCGGCCTTCCCGACACCGTCGCGCCGAAACACACCTCGGATTCGCCGCTGTAGCGGGACAGCAGCGCCGCCCAGGCGCCCTGGACGATCGTGTTGAGCGTCAGGTGGTGCCGTCGCGCGAACGCGTTGATCCGGGCGGTCGTGGTGTCGTCGAAGTCCACCGGCACCCGGGCGGACGAACTGGCGGCGTGCGCGCGGGCGCCGCGATCGCCGGGCAGCGGCGTCGGCGTCACCCCGGCGAGTTCGGCCCGCCAGTGAGCTTCGGCGGCTTCGTCGTCCTGCGCGGCGAGCCATCCGGCGTAGTCGCGGAACGGGCGTCGCACCGGCGGTTCTTCACCGCGCAGCACGGCGAGGACGTCGGACAGGACACCGAAGACGCTCCAGCCGTCCAGTAGTACGTGATGGAACGTCCAGATGACCCGGACCGAGGTCGCCGACTCCTTGGCGACGACCAGCCGCGTCAGCGGGGCACGGGTCAGGTCGAGCCCTTCGGCGAGGTCTTCGGCCAACCGCCGCCGCAACGCCTCCTCCGCGTCCACTGTGGACCAATCCGGGCAGCTCACCGGGATCTCCGCCGAACGCCGCACGATCTGCAGCGGACGCGGTACCCCTGCCCAGACGAGCCGGCTCCGCAGGATCGGGGTCCGCTCGACCACCCGTTGCCAGGCCGCGACGAGCGCACGGGGATCGGGAACGTCGTCGACGATGAAGGTGATCTGTTCGAAGTAGTTGCGATCGCCGGGCCGGGCCAGGCTGTGGAACAGCATGCCCGCCTGCATCGGCGTCAGCGGGTACACGTCCTCCACGTCCCGGCCGTCGCCGACCAGCTCGTCCACAGTGGACTGATCGAGCCCCGCCAGCGGGAAGTCCGACGGCGTCCGCCCGCCCGCGCCGGGTTCGGCGCAGTGCCCGAGGAGTCCACGCAGGTTCTCCAGCATGCCTTCGGCCAACCGGGTCACGGTGACCTCTTCGTGCACGCCTTCCGCGTAGTGCCAGGTGAACTCCAGCGTGTCGCCGGTGACCTGGCCGACCACGTCGAGCAGATGGGGACGGACGCCGCCGGGGTCGGCGGCCAAGGACAGTTCGCCGGGCGAGCCGGTGTAGAGCTCACCGGTCAGTTCGAACTGGCCGAGGTAGTTGAAGCTGATCTGGGGGTCGATGGCGGGCGCGGTGCCGGAGAGATAGCGCAGCGCGCCGTAACCGATGCCGCGTCGCGGGACCGCGCGCAGCCGCTCCTTCACGACCTTGAGCGCGGCGCCCCATTCGTCCGGGACGTCCAGCGCGACCGGGAACAGGCTGGTGAACCAGCCCACCGTGCGCGACAGGTCCACGCCGTCGAACAGTTCCTCCCGGCCGTGGCCTTCCAGATCGATCACCGGGACCCGGCCGGTCCAGTCCCGCAGTGTCCGGCCGAGCGCGGTGAGCAGCACGTCGTTGACCTGCGTCCGGTAGACCTCGGGCACCTGGCGCAGGAGTGACCGCGTCTCCCCGGCGGTCAGCCGCACGGTCACCGCGCGGGCCCGGCCGACCGTGTTCGTGCCGATCCCGTCGACCGGGATCGGCGCGACCTCGGGGATCGCACGCCAATGCTCCAGTTCGTCGTCGAATCCGCCCTGTTCCGTATAGGTGGAAAGGCGTGTCGCCCAGTCCTGGAACGAAGTGGTCCTCGGCCCGAGATCGGCCTTCCGGTAGGCCTGGTCGAGGTCGTCGAGCAGGATCCGCCAGGACACGCCGTCGACGGCGAGGTGGTGTGCGGACAGATGCAGCACGCGCCGTTCCGGAGGACCGGACAACCTCCAGCGCAGCAGCGAATGTCCGTCCTCGACACCGGCTATGCGCAGCCGCCACCGATCTCCGTCGCGGGTGAAGGTCGTGCGCAACGCGTCGTGGTGCTCGATCACCGCGTCGATGGCCGCGGCGAGCGCGACCTCGTCGGTGCCCTTCGCCAGTTCGACCGCGATCGCCTGGTCGAACCGGGCGGGTTCGGAGATCGTGTCGAAGAACCAGCGCTGGATCGGGGTCGGCACGACGTCCCCGGTGACGGGCCCGTGGTCCGGGACCGTGGAGACGCCGGTCAAGGCCGGGGCGAGGGCGGCGATGGTCTGATGCAGGAACAGGTCCGCCGTCGTGATCGACAGTCCCGCCTTCCGCGCCCGCGCGCTGACCTGGATGCCGAGGATCGAGTCGCCGCCGAGGGCGAAGAAGTTGTCCTCGACACCGACCCGGTCGAGACCCAGCACGTCGGCCCAGATCCCCGCGAGCACGGCTTCCCGCTCGGTCCTCGGCGCCGTTCCCCCGCTCGCGGCGGGCTCGAAGACCGGCTCCGGCAGCGCGCGCCGATCGACCTTCCCGTTGGCGTTGAGGGGAAGCGCGTCGAGGACGACGAACGCCGACGGCACGAGATAGTCCGGCAGGGTCCGGCCAAGGCTCTCGCGCAAGGTCCCGGTGTCCACTGTGGACCCTTCCCCGGCCACGACGTAGGCGACCAGGTGCTTGCGGCCGGACCCGGTGCGCGCCGTGACCACCGCCTCCGCGACCTCGGGCCGGGCGGTGAGAGCACGCTCCACCTCGCCGGGTTCGACCCGGAAGCCGCGGATCTTGAGCTGGTCGTCGGCCCGGCCGGCGAACTCGAGGGTCCCGTCGGTACGCCATCGCCCGCGGTCGCCGGTGCGGTACATGCGTTCGCCGGGTGCACCGTGCGGGCAGGCGACGAACCGATCGGCCGTCGCGCCCGGCCGTCCGGCGTACCCGCGGGCGAGCCCCGGGCCGGCGACGCAGATCTCGCCGAGCGCGCCGCGCGGGACCGGCCGCAGTCCGTCGTCGAGCACGTAGACGCGCATCCCGGTCAGTGGGGTCCCGATCGGGATCGTTTCGGGGACCGCTTCCGCGGATGTCATGCGGAACGAAGTCGCGAACGTGGTGGTCTCGGTCGGCCCGTAGCCGTCGACGACCGTGACGCCGGGACAGCTCTCCAGCACGCGGCGCACGGCTTCGGGCGGGACGACGTCGCCGCCCGTCCAGACCTCCCGCAGGCCGCGGAAGCACTCTGGCGTGTCACCGGCGAAGAGCCGGAAGAGACCGGCGGTGAGCCAAAGGGCGGTGACACCGTACCGGGCGGTCAGGTCGCGGACGACCTCCGCGTCGACGTCTCCCGGCGGCGCGATGACCACGGTGCCGCCGTTCAGGAGCGGAACCCACAGCTCATAGGTGGAGGCGTCGAACGCCAGTGGCGAGTGCAGGAGCACCCGCTCGTGCGCGCCACCGGTGAACCGGGGATCCGTGGCCAGCGCGACCACGTCGGCGTGCCGGACCGCCACGCCCTTCGGTACGCCGGTGGAGCCGGAGGTGTACTCGACATAGGCCAGGTTCGCGGGTTCGACCGTCACCGTGGCCGCGTCCCCGGTGGCGGGCAGTGTCAATATCCGTCCGCTGTGGACGGTTGCGGCGGTTCCGTGCCACGTCTCGTCGGTGAGCAGAAGCGACGTGCCGTCGAGCAGAAGACGCAGGCGGTCGGCCGGGGCACGCAGGTCCAGCGGCAGATAGGCGGCACCGGCCTTGAGAATCGCCAGCAGGGCCACCACCAGGTCGGCCGAGCGGTCCATCAGCACGCCGACCCGGTCTTCCGGGCGCACGCCGAGTTCGATCAGCCGCCCCGCCAGCCGGTCGGCTTCGGCACGCAGCTCGCCGTAGTCGAGGCGGTCGTCACCGAAGAGCACCGCGGGGGCCTGCGGATGCCGCTCGGCGTGCTGGTCGAACAGACGCGTGATGGTCGTCGACGGCGCGGGGTCCGGCGACGCAAGGAGTCGGCGGTCGGCCTCGGTGAGCAGCGGAAGCTCGCCCACCGGACGGCCGGGATCGGCAGCGATCCCGGTGAGGAGGGCTTCCAGGCTCGTGGTCAGCCGCTCGATCGTCGCGCCGTCGAACAGCGCGGTGGCGTACTCGACGGTGATCCGCAGGCCGTCTTCCCTCGGCCAGAACTCGACGACCAGGTCGAACCGGGCCGACGGCCGGGGCAGGTCGTACTCCGAAACCCGCAGGCCGGCGGCCTCACGAGGGCGGACCAGCGGACTCTGCAGGACGACCACCGCCTGTACCAGCGGCGTCCGCGACGGATCGCGTTCCGGCTGTACCGCCTCGACGACGCGGTCGAAGGGGACGTCGGCGTGCGCGAACGCCTCCAGCGCCGTCTCCCGGAACCCGGCCAGGAATTCCGGGAAAGGACGGGCGCGATCGATATGGGAGCGCAGTACGAGGGTGTTCACGAAGAACCCCGTCAGCGGCTCCCATTCGGGCCGGTCGCGCCCGGAGACCGCGGTGCCGACGGCGATGTCGCGCTGACCTCCGTAGGCCGACAGGAGGAGTTGCACGGCCGCGGTCAGGGTCATGAACAACGTCGCCCCGTGCGGACGTCCCACCTCGGTGAGGCCGCGGACGAGGTCCGAGGGCAGATCGTGGCGGTGCACCGCGCCGGCCGTACCGCGCTGGGCGGGCCTCGGGCGGTCGGTGGGGAAAGCGAGCGGTTCGAGTCCGTCGAGCGCCGCACGCCAGTAGCCGAGTTGAGCGTCGTCGTCGGTCTGAAGGCGCCAGTGCGTGTAATCGCGATAGCCCGACTCCAGCGGCGGCGGGGTGATCCCGGCGTAGAAGTCCAGCAACTCGCCGGTCAGGATGCCGATCGACCGGCCGTCGGTGACGATGTGGTGCTGGCACAGGACGAGCAGATGCTCCTCCGGCCCCTCGCGATAGAGCGTGGCCCTCGTCAGGGGGCCGCTGCGCAGGTCGAACGGAACGCTCAAGTCCGCCGCCAGCGTGTCGTCGTCCGCGGCGGTTTCCTCGACGCGCAGCGGTATCTCCGCCGTGTCGGCGATGCGCTGGGCACACCCGTCGAAGGTCGTGCGCAGGGACTCGTGACGGGCACAGAGCGCGGCCAGCGCACCGCGCAGGGCGTCGACGTCCAGCGGTCCGGAAAGCCGGAGACCGACCGCGGTGTTGTACTCCGCGCTGTCCCCGGTCAGCTCGTCGAGGAACCACAGGCGCCGCTGGGCGGGCGAGAGCGGTATCACCCGCGTCGGTGGTGCGGCCGGGATCGCGTCGTTCCCGGCGGGCTGCGCCTCGTCGACCAGCCGCGCCAGTCCCGACACGGTGGGCGCGTCGAACACGGCGCGAGCCGACAACGTCACGCCGAAGGTCCGGCGCAGCCGGGACAACGCCTGCACCGCGAGGAGCGAATCGCCGCCCAGAGCGAAGAAATCGTCATCGCTCGCGACGCGGTCCATTCCGAGCACGCCCGCCAGCACGTCGGCGACGGCACGTTCCGTCTCCGAGCGCGGCTCGGTGTCCGTCCGGCTCTCTTCCGGGGGCGCGGGCAGGGCGCGGCGATCGACCTTCCCGTTGGCGTTGAGGGGAAGCGCGTCGAGGACGACGAACGCCGACGGCACCATGTAGTCCGGCAACACCGCCGCGGCCGTCGCCGCGAGATCATCGAGCGCCTCGCCCGGCCGGGGCACGACGTAGGCCACCAACCGCTTGACGCCCGGCTTTCGCTCGCGGGCGACGACCACGACCTCGCCCACGCCCGGCGCGGCGGCCAGCACCGATTCGATCTCGCCGAGCTCGACGCGGAAACCGCGGACCTTGACCTGGTCGTCCGCCCGGCCGAGGAACTCCAGTTCGCCGTCGTCGTTGTACCGCACCAGATCGCCGGTCCGGTACATCCGGCCGCCGGGCACGCCGGGATCGGCCACGAAGCGGTCCGCGGTCGCACCCGGTCTGCCCCAGTAGCCACGGGCCAGACCGGCCCCGGAAAGGTGCAGCTCCCCCGCCGTCCCGGCCGGGACGGCGTTCAGCGCCTCGTCGAGGACGTGGGCGCGGACGCCGTCCAGCGGGCGGCCGATCGGCACGGGGTCCGACACACCGTCCTTTGTGGACATGGGACGCGAGGTGGCGAAGGTGGTGGTTTCGGTGGGACCGTAGCCGTCGGTCACGGTGAGCCCGGGGCAGGCGCCCAGCACCCGGCGGACGGCGGCCGCCGGGACCACGTCTCCGCCGGTCCACACTTCTTCCACACCGAGGAAACAGTCCGGTGCCTCCTGTGCCACGACGCGGAACAGCCCGGCGGTCAGCCAGAGCGAGGTGACCTCGTACCGGCCGACGATGTCGCGCAGCATCTCCACATCCGGCTCGCCCGGCGGCGCGATCACCACCGTTCCGCCGCCGAGCAGTGGAACCCACAGCTCGTAGGTCGACGCGTCGAAGGCGGCCGGGGAATGCAGCAGGACACGGCGGTGCGCGCCACCCGCGAACCGGCTGTCGGCCGCCAGCACCGCGACATCCCGATGCCGGACCGCCACTCCCTTCGGCGTCCCTGTCGAGCCCGACGTGTGCATGAGATACGCCAGCTGATCCGCGTCGACACGTGGAAGCACCACGTCCGGCGGCGCAAGTGACCGTCCCGCGACGACGATGCGTCCACTGTGGATTCGCGCGGCACGCTCCGGCTCGTCCGTGATCAGCACCGAGACACCCGCGGTGGCCAGCACCAGCCGCGAGCGATCGTCGGGGGCGCGCCGGTCGAGCGGCACGTAGACCCCGCCCGCCATCACGATCGCCAGCTCGGCGACGACGAGTTCGGCGGACCTTTCGAGCAGCAACCCGACCCTGTCCTCGGCACGTACTCCGAGCCGGACCAGCCGGGCGGCGAGGCGGGCGGCCCGGTCGGCGAGTCCGGCGTAGGTCAGCCGTCCACCATGGCCGTCCACGGCGACCGCGTCCGGGGTGGAGCGCACCCGCGCGGCGAACAGTTCCGGCAGGGCGACGGCTCTTTCGGCTCGGGGGGCGGCCGTCGTGTCGAGCACGGTCATCTTTTCGGTACCTTCCAGGCACAACAAGCGAACCCACCGAGGTGGGCCAGGGGGACGGGGAGGGAGAAGACGGCTCAGTGACGCCGCGCGAGACGGCCGCCGATTTCGATCGCGGTCGCCTCACCGGGCGTTCCGCGCAGCCGGCCGCACGGTGTCGGGCGCCCGGAGACGGGGTCGAGCACCGTGAACGAGGCGTCGTCGTGGAGGGTGAGTTCGGGGAAGACCTCGCCGTCGGCGACCAGTTCGGCTCCGCCGTGTTCGCCGGGGCGGATCGTGTAGTCGAGGGCACCGTTGCGATAGGTGCCGAAGTCGCCGGCCGCGATCGGGACCGGGCCGGCCGGTGCGGGCGGCCGCCGCCGCGGAAGCGCGATGCCGAGCGCGCGGAGCTCGGCGACGAGGTCGTGCCACATGTCCGTGCCCGCGGCACCGTTCGCGGTGAACGCCACGACGCAGGCACCCGCCTGATCGATCCGCAACTGGCAGGAGGTGCCGTCGGCGGTGCCGTCGTGGCCGAGCCAGACTTCGTCGTCGTCCTCGTAGTGCGCGATTCCGAGGCCCCAGCCGTCGGCCAGACCGTACGGCTCGGCATCGGGCACCCGGCTGTGCATGTCCGCGGCGGTCACGACGTCGAGCAATCCCGGCTTTCCCAAGTGGACTCGGCCGAGTTCGACCAGGTCCGCGGCGCTCAACGCCAGCGCACCGGCGGGTTCGAGCATCGGCGGCAGGGCCTGCTCGACCGGACGGGCACCGGCCGGGCCCGTGGCGCGTCCGTGCCCGGGAACGGTTCTCGGACTTTCGGCGTAGGCGGGCTCGATCTTCAGTGGTCGCAGGAGTATCGCCTCGACGGCTTCACGCCAGGTCATCCCGGTGACCGCTTCGATCAGCGAGCCCGCCAAGGCGTAGCCCAGATTCGAATACGAGAACGCGGTGCCGGGCGGGCAGACGGAAACCGCCGCGCGGATCTCACGCAGGCACGCCCCGGTGACGTCGGCCGGATCGGAGGGCAGGCCGCTGGTGTGGCTCAGCAGATGTCGTGGTGTCACTCCCTCCGCGAGACCGGGATCGCCCAGTATCTCGCCGACCGGCTGGTCCAGTTCGAGATCGTCGTCCGCGATCAGCGCCATCACGACCGTGGCGGTGGCCACTTTCGTGACCGATCCGATCGGTACGGCGGACGACGGGCTCATCGGTCTTCTTCTGTCCTGGTGCTCGACACCGGTCTGGACCACTGTCGTCACGCCGTCGTCGAGTACCGCGAGCTGTGCTCCAGGAACGCCGTGCCTGCCCGCCAAGCCGGCCAGTATCTCTTGAAGCCGTCGCTTCGGCACCGGATTCCGTCCAGTGTGGCCGTACTGTTCCGCCGCAGACCGCATGACCTATTCCTCCCCTGCCACCAGAAAACCGCGATTTGATTGCCGCGTTCCGTACCGCGTCACATTCCTTGTTCCCCCACCCGTGGAACCGGGAGTCCGCATCGGGCCGGAACATCACGCTGCCCGGACCGTGAGATCGTCTGTACCGCCGATGGTGGGAATAACGATTCGACCGAAAAGCGCCCGGCGCTACACAGGGTGGCGATACCGGTCATTCATTTTATTGAACCGGTGTCAATCCGCCGCACATCTTGGAATTACCTCCGGCGGCACACCGGAAGAAGGCATGGACGGGCCAACACATCCACCCGTCGAAGGATGCGTTAACAAGAAATGGATTCCGCTGTTCCGACCGCCGAGCTTGGCCCCCGGCGGGACAATCGCAGGCGTCCTCCTCTCGTCGCTTTTTCCAGCTCAGCCGCCTTTTCCGCATATGAAACACCCGAGACGGCGCCTGCTGGTTCCCCGCGAGCCATCCGTTCAAACGCGAAAATGCGATTAAGCGTCCTCGAAGATCATTTCTCCCGCGCCGACGACACCGCCAACAGCGAAAACAAGAAGGTGATCTTGCCGAATGGGATTCCCACCATGTGAGGAGCACGACCATTCGCACGTGCACCGTATCGTGCAACCTGGCGAAGCGAGTCCATAACGGTGGTTTTCGATCATCGCCGCGCCCGGAAAAACCGGAAACAACGAAGATTCACCCGGTTGCCTGTAACGGTTCCGGCCTTGTCGGCGACGCGACGATCGTCGGTTGCCCGGGTGACTCCTTGCCGGTAAACGGGGTCAGCGGGTGCGTGCCACCCCGGCGAGGCCGCGCGACCGGGCGGCGTCCTTACCGGCGCCCGGGGTGTCGGGGTGCCATTGCGGCAGCCACACCAGGCCGGGCTCGACCAATTCCAGGTCTCCGAAGAACTCGGCGATCTGCTCACGCGAGCGCATGATCGCGGCGTGATTGGTCCGGCGCCCGTACTCCCGCGCCACTTTCTCACCGGCGCTCCGCGTCTCGACATCCTCCGGCGCGACATGAATATGCGAGACCGCCAGGAAACTGCCCGGCGGCAGCATCGTGCGATGGAAACCGAGCGCGGCGTGCGGATCCTGCTCGTCGGGCATGAAATGCAGCAAGGCGACCAGCAGCAGCCCGATCGGCTCGGTCCGGTCGATCAGGCCCGTGTCGAGCACGCGGTCCCACAGCAGACGCCGGTCGAAGAAATCGGCGTCCAGCGCCGCGTGCCGGTTCGGGTCCGCGGTCTGCTCGAGCAGGATCTGCGCATGCGCTCGGGCGATCGGTTCGTTGTCGATGTAGACCACCCGGCATTCGCCCGGTGCCACCTCGTCGGCGACCTCGTGCACGTTGCCCTGTGTCGGCAGCCCGGAGCCGATGTCCACGAACTGGCGGATCCCTTGCCCGACCATGAAACGGACGGCACGGCCCAGGAAGGCCCGGTTCGCGCGGGCGAAATCCCGGATCTCCGGCAGCACCGCGAGCTGCTGTTCGGCGAAGGCCTGATCGACCGCGTAGTTGTGCGTGCCGCCGAGCAGATAGTCGTACACCCGCCCCACCGAGACCCTGTCGACCGAGGAGGCCACACGGGCGGCGTCATCCATGCTCATCGTGTTCCCCAAGAGTCTTCAGCGAGTACCGGCACACTACCGGGCCAGGCGGTGCAGGGTGGGTGGAAACTGTGGGCATGGAGTTCTTCTGCTACCACCGCGATCGGCCCGGCTCCATGGCGCTGCGCGAAGAGCTGTTGGAAGAGCACTGGTCCTACATGGATCGGTACGCGACGGAGATGATCGCCCGCGGGCCCACCCTCGCCGGTGACGCTCCCACCGGCAGCGTGCACATCCTCGACCTGCCGGATCCCGGCGCAGCCCGCGCGTTCGCCTTCGACGAGCCCAACTACCAGGCCGGCGTCTACCGAGACGTGCTGCTGCGCCGGTGGCGCAACACGCTGGGGCGCACCATGTGGGATTTCCCCGGCGGCCGCACCGGTGGCGACCGGTACCTGGTGCTGGGCCTCGGCGCGGGACAGGCGGCCGACCTCGCCATGCCGCCCGATCGGGACGACCTGATCGCGTATGGGCCGCTGATCTCCGACGACGACACAAGATGGTTGGGCACGGCCGCGTTGGTCCGGGCACCGGACCCGGACACGGCACGCGCCGTCCTGACCCCGCACCGGTACGCCGACATCGAGGTCCACGACTGGCAGTTCGGGGGACGACCGTCATGAACCGAGGTCGCCGCGTGCCGCCCACCACATCGAGGAGAGAACGACAGGTATGCCTCGGGGTCCGCTTCTCAGCTCCAGGCGAACAGGTCCTGTTCGAGGTTCATCGCCGCGAAGAGGTGATCGCGGGCGGATACGCGTATACGAGCTCAGCCGGCTGGCCGCCGGGGAGAAGAACCGCATGCACCACCAGCTCACCCGGATCGGCAAGTGAGGCCTGATCACACGGGAACGATGCGGTTCACGTGGCATGGAGGCGGTGATCACTACGAAAGGCCTCACCGCGCTGGAGCAAGCCGACTGACGGAGGCTCCTTGCATCGGCCTGTCATCTTCCCGAGTGTCCACAAGAGACGCTTTCGGGTCGTGAGTGGCAATGAGCGTTAGAACCCGCATTACCACTCACGACCATGACTGAAAACCGTGCATATGTGCATCAAACGGACATCCAGCTGGCAACTGGTGTCCTTTGTGGACAAAGTTCGCTCAAGCCCTCTGGCGGCAACCCTCGCCCGGGGGCACAATCCGAATCATCAAGAGTGGCACCGACCAGCGCTTATGCGACCTTGCCGGGCCCCTGCCCGACGAGCGTCACAGCTCGCCCCGAAGTTCCGTAGCCTGGATCCTGACGGACGGCCTGGGGAGCGCACATGGGAAGAGTCGCCATCATCGGCGATGTCGGCGGGCATCCGGATCAGCTCCGCCGAGCTCTGGCCTGGCTCGGCGCCACCGGAGAACGGCTTCCGCCGGATCTGACCGTGATCCAGGTCGGAGATCTGGTCGACCGCGGCCCGGACAGCACGGGAGTGCTCGACATCGTGGCGAACCTGCTGGACGACGGGCGATGGATCCAGCTCGCCGGGAACCACGAGGCGCAGTACCTGCCCGGCGGTGACGTCTTCTGGCGCGAGCCCCTCGCGGCCGACGGCGTGGCCCGGCTGCGGCAGTGGTGGGCCGAAGGGCGGTTGCGGGTGGCCGAAGCGGTGCGCACCGCCGAGGGCGAGGAACTCCTGGTCACGCACGCGGGTTTGACTCTCGCCTCCTGGCAACGGCTGAACGAGCCGATGTCGGCGACCGAAGCCGCGGAGATTCTCGAGGGCCGCCCGGACTTGATCTGGGAGAAGGGCGCACACGGCCGCGACGGCACGGCG
Source organism: Amycolatopsis keratiniphila (assembly GCF_000400635.2). NCBI lineage: Bacteria > Bacillati > Actinomycetota > Actinomycetes > Pseudonocardiales > Pseudonocardiaceae > Amycolatopsis > Amycolatopsis keratiniphila. Next base: position 5,191,850 of record NC_021252.1, read on the forward strand.
GGACCTTTGTGGGCCGAATCCGGCGCGGCGCTGCACGAACCCTGGATGGGGTACCGCGGCGTCGTACCGTTCGGCCAGATCCACGGGCACTCCACGGTCGTCCGGTTCGCCGAGCGAACCTGGCGGTGCACGGGGCGCGTCCGGCACCGCGCGACGGTCGCCTGGCACGACCGCCACGTTCACGTACGGGTCGGAGGGCGGGTGTTCACCGGCGTCGACCCTGGGCACGGCCGCGGTGGCGCCGCCGAGTGGCGGCCGCTCATCCTCGACGACGCCCGCGTCACGGCACCAGCCGACGCTCCGGGTCCGACGTGAAAGTGTCCACATAGGACACCCTCGTCCACGTATCGGCACCGTCACGTCCCACTGATCGGCCCGTTCCCTGAAGCACTGGTAGGTTCGGGTCAGGGGTTGAGGCGCCAGCCCTTCTGGCACCACCCCTGAGCAGGAGTAACGATGACGATTGACGTCGCGCGGACCCACCCCCGTCCGGCGAAGCCGGGCCTCCGGGCCTGCCGATGACCGAACCGGTGATCGCCGCCCCCGCCGGACGGAGCTGGGACACCGCTCCTTCCCCAGCCCTCGTCGTCGACGGCGACGGGAACGTCCGTGACCTCAACGACGCCGCCCGCGCGCTGTTTCCCGAGGCGAGGCAAGGGCTCCCTTTCCGGCACGGTGTGCCGTCCTGGCTTTCGGACGCCGACGGGCTCGTTCGAGGTGAGACTGGAGGCCGTAGCTGGACCGCGTCGCGGGTACCGCACGACGGTGTCGTCACCTGGTGGCTCACCGACGAGACCGAGGCCGAAGCCGCTCGTGACCTGCTGCGACAGGAACGGCAGCGCGTCGCGTTCCTCACCGACGCCTCGGCGGCGTTGCTGAGCTCGCTCAACGTCGAACGCTGCATCGAGGTGGCCGCGCGGCTGGCCGCCGAACACCTCGCCGGGGCCGCGGTGGTGCTGGCCCCGCCGGTCCAGGGTGCTCATCCGGCGGCGGCGTGCGTCCGCGGTCAGGCGGTGTCGCTGAGCAGGCTGACCATCGAACCCGCGGAACTGCCGGGTCTGGACGAGGCACTGCGCGGCTTCCCGCCGGTGCCTTCGCGCTGGCTCGACCCCGGCGCCGCGCCGTCGTGGGTGCTGCCGGCCGGCTTCGGCCCGGCCACGTCGATCGTCGTCACACCCTTGCCGGGACACGGTGTGCCCGCCGGGGCCCTGATCCTGCTGCGCACCGGTGACCAGGCGGCGTTCACCGAGCAGGAAGAGGTCTTCGCCCGGCTGTTCGCGGCCCGCGCGGGGGCCGCGATCTCGGCGGCCCGGATGTTCGCCCACCAGGCGTCGACGACCGAAACGCTCATGCGCGAACTGCTTCCGCCGCGGCTGGAGCAGCTCGGCGGCGTCGAATTCGCCGGGCGCTACCGGCCGGCCCAGGACGAGGATCGCATCGGTGGCGACTTCTACGACGTTCATTCCGCTGTCGACACCGGCGGCAGGGAGTCGCTGGCCGTCCTCGGCGACGTCTGCGGCAAGGGCCTCGACGCGGCCGTCCTGACCGGGAAGATCCGGACGACCCTGCGCGCGTTGCTCCCGATCGCCGAAGACCACCATCGGCTGCTGAGCCTGCTGAACGCCTCACTGCTGAGCCAGGACGGCAGCCGGTTCGCCACGCTCGCTCTTGCCTCCTCCCGACGGGAGGGCGACGGGGTGTCGGTGCGTCTCACCTGCGCGGGACACCCGCCGCCACTGGTCGTCCGCTCGGACGGTGCCGTCGAAGAGGTGGACACCGGCGGCAGCCTGATCGGCGTGCTTCCCTCGATCCGGACGAGGTCCGCGGAGATCCTGCTCGCACCCGGCGAAAGCTGCCTGCTCTACACGGACGGCATCGTGGAGGCCCGGGGTGGCCCGCTGGGCGACGAGATGTTCGGTGAGGACCGGCTGATCGCGGCCTTGGCCGAATGCGCGGGGGTGACGGCGGAAGCGGTCGCCGAACGTGTGCACATGCTGGCCGCGCAGTGGATCGGCCGCCGGTCGCACGACGACATGGCGGTGCTGGTGATCACCGCGCCGCCTGCCCCGCTGAGGCCCGCGACCCCGTGACGGCCGAGTACTTCGAACGACTGTGGCAGGCGGTGACCGCCGGCGACGAGTACGCGGCAGGGGAGGCCGTGGTCCAGGCGCTCGGCGCGGGGCTCGACGCGGAGACCGTGCTGCTGGACATGGTCGGCGCGGTCCAACGCAAGGTCGGCCACGAATGGGCGGCGAACCGGCTCACCGTGGCGCAGGAACACGCCGCGACCGCGATCAACGACCGGGTGCTCGCAGGCATCGGCTCCGTGCTCCCCAAGCCGCGGGAGCACCGGGGCCGCATCGCGGTGGCGTGCGTCGACGGCGAATGGCACGCCATGCCCGCACGTCTGCTGGCCGAAGTGCTGAAGGTCCGCGGCTTCCGGGTCGACTATCTCGGCGCCCAGGTGCCCGCGCCGCGTCTGGTCGCGCATCTGCACCGCACCGGGCCGGACGCGGTGGCACTGTCGGCTTCGCTGGCCACTCGCCTGCCCGCCGCGCACGCGACGATCACCGCCTGCCGGGCGGCCGCGACCCCGGTCATCGTGGGCGGGGCGGCCTTCGGGCCGGACGGCCGGTACGCGCGCCTGCTCGGAGCGGACGCCTGGGCGCCGGAAGCGCGGGCGGCGGCCGATTTGCTGGCCTCCCCGCTGCCCCGCCCCCGTGCCGGGCATCAGCCGCTCGACGACCTGCCGCATCTGGCCGATCAGGAGTACACCCTCGTTTCCAGCACTTCGAGCGCGCTGGTGAGGGCGGTTCTGGCCGGGCTCGAAGACCGTGTCCCGGCGATACGCGAGTACACGAGCCGCCAGCGGCAGCACACCGCGGAAGACCTCGCTCACATCGTCGAATACCTGGCGGTCTCGCTCTACGTGGGTGACGGAGAACTGTTCACCGAGTTCCTCGCCTGGACCGCGGAAATCCTGTCGGCCCGCCGGGTCCCGGCCGGTTCCCTGCTGCCCGCGCTGGACCTTCTGCGCGCCGAACTGCACGACTTCCCGCGTTCACAGGCGATGATCGACGCCGCGCGCGTCCGGGTGAGCAACGTCCTCTCCTCGTGATTCGCCGCCTTTCAGATCTTCGTGTCGTCGGTGAGCGCGGAGGCGATGTCGGATTCCCGGTCGGCGCTGGGGTTCGAGCCGAACCAGTCGAGGCAGACGACCATGGCGTCGTCGGCGGCCAGCCCTCCGTCGCGACGGTCGTGCAGTTCGGTCAAGACGGCGCTCGGAACGTGGGCCGCGGGAAGGTCCGTGGTCGCGAGGATGGCCTGGGTCAGTTCGCGGTCGCCGTAAAGTTCCCCGTGCGGCCCGGCCGCGTTGTACACGCCGTCGCTGACGAAGACGAACCGGTCGCCTGGCAGTGCCTGCAGGGTTTCGGCGGTGTAGGAAGTGTCTTCGAAGGTGCCGAGGGGAAGCTGTTCGTCGAAGTGGACTCGCTCGGCCTTGCCGTCACGGAGCCGCCAGAGGCGAGGCGAGCCCGCGTCGACCGCGGTGATCCCACCGGTCGCGAGGTCGAATTCCAGCAGGAGCGTGGCCACATGTTCCTGACCGCGGTGCTGCGCGTAGATGGCTTGGTCGGCGAGTTCCGCCTGCGCGTCGAGGGGAATCCCGGCGCGGCGGGCGTTGCGCAGCGCGTTGACGGCGAGATTGGTCAGCAAGGCGGCGCTGCTGCCTTCGCCCATGCCGTTGACCAGTGTGACCGCCAAGGTGCGGGCGGAGGCCGACCAGTCGAAGCAGTCGCCGTAGATGGCGTAGGCGGGTTCCAGCTGGCCACCCAGCGCGAATTCGGGCCGGCTGCACGCGCGGCCGGGGAGCAGTTGCCACTGCATCTCCGCGGCGAGCGTCAGCCGTGACGAGCGGCGGGCCTGCACGTACAGATCGGTGTCCCGGTCGGCGACGAAGACCTCGTGCCCGAGTGCCTCGGCGAACCTGCCGAGTTCGGCCCACACCGGCGGTTCCGGCTCTTCGGGCAGCGTGACGACCAGGACGCCGAGCCGGTCGCCGCGCACGGTGACCGGGAGGTTGGCGCGGATACCGTCTCCGTCGGGTTCGAACGTCGCCGACTGGCTGGTGAAGGCCTCACCCGCCGCGGTGTCGGCCACCGGCATCGGCTCGGTCGTGTACGGCAGGACGGTCACTCGCCGCAGCTCCGTGAGGCTGTAGTCGGCCATCAGCAGTTCGACGGTGCCGGCACCGAAGTGTTCGCTCAACGCCGCGCGCAGCCCGTCGAGCAGCGCGTGAGGCTGGACACCGCGCAGGACACGCTCGACTGCCAAGGATCTGTCCACCGGGTTGCCTTCCACTCGCCAGAACCCGGTCCTCGGATCGAGTACGCGGGGGTGCGTCCGCACCGCTCCGTCGGACCGGTCGCAGGACGTGCCGCGGTGAGCTGAGCTGACAGTTCAGCATAAGGATGCGAGAGTGGGGCTGTGAATCGGTCCTCCGAGCCGCCTGGCACCGAGACGGTGGCGGCGGCCGTGACCGAGACGGCCGAGCTGCTCGAGATCATGTTCGAGCGGGCTCGCGAGGCGTCACCGCGTCCGCTGTCGACGTCCCAGGTACGCGCCGTCGTGGCACTCGATCACCACGACGGCCTGAACCTGCGCGCGCTCGCCGACGTCCTCGGCTCCACTCCGCCGCTGGTGAGCCGCCTGTGCGACCGGCTGGAGGCGGTCGGGTTCCTCGAGCGGCTGCCCAGCTCGGCCAGCCGCCGCGAAATCACGCTGCGGCTCAGCGACCGTGGCCGCGCGTATCTGCGGGATCTACGGGCTCGGCGGCGGGAAAGCCTGCAGGCCGTGCTGGCGAAGCTCACCCCCGAAACGAGGGCGGCGCTCGCCGCAGGTCTCCGAGAGTTCCGTGAGGCCGCGGCAGGTGACTAGATCCGGGGATGGCGCATCCGCTTCTCTCCAGTAGGCTAACTATTGTCATATGACAACAGTCGTTGCCGGATACCGGACAGCGGCCTGAAGCTCCTGGGAGGCCTCAGTGCTGAGGACGGACGACTCCGCCGTCCGGGACCTGCTATCGCGGATCTTCGATGAAGACCACGACGAGCTGGTCGACGAGTGGGTCCGATGGCAGCTGGCCGACTCGTCGGCCCGGCTCGACGAGACCGCGCTGCGGCGCGAGGCGACCGAGTTGCTCGGCGCGCTCCGTGACGCGCTCGCCATCGGGATGCCGCTGAGCCAGATCATCGAGCGGGACCAGGCGGTCCGCTCCGCCCTGCGCGGGCTTTCCGAACGGCGCGCTCGCGCGGGTACCGCACCGGCTCTCACGGCCACGGCGATCCTCGCACTGAAAAACACGACCATGGCCGCGGTCGAACGCCGGAGCGAGGACGCGGCGCTGCGCTATCAGACGTCGCTGCTGGTCAACCAGCTCTTGGACGCCGCCGGCCTGCTCACCTTCTCGGTGTACGTCGAAGGGCGCGAGGAGATCATCCGCCGCCAGCACCAGCAGATGCTGGAGCTGTCCACCCCGGTGGTGCGACTGTGGCGGCAGGTACTGGCCGTCCCCCTGATCGGCACGCTCGACAGCGCCCGCACGCAGGTCGTGATGAGCAGCCTGCTGGAGGCGATCCAGACCCACGAAGCCCGCGTGGCGATCATCGACATCACCGGCGTGTCCACAGTGGACACCGCGGTGGCGCAGCATCTGCTGCAAACGGTCAGCGCGGTGCGGCTCATGGGCGCCGAATGCCTGATCAGCGGGGTCCGCCCATCGATCGCGCAGACCGTCACACAGCTCGGTATCGATCTCTCCCACATCGTGACGCGTGGCTCGCTGGCCGACGCGCTCGCCGCCGCGCTGGAACTGCTCGGTGACCGCACCGGTGCGGTGACGGGGTGACCGCCGAGGCGGGCCTGCCGATCCTGCGGCTCGGCGACATCCTGATCAGCGGGCTGCTGGCCGATCTGGACGACACCACCGCGTTGCGGTTCACCGACGAACTCACCACCCGCATCTCCGATGAGGGGATCCGCGGGGTCATCCTCGACATCTCCCGGCTGGAGATCATCGATTCCTTCGTCGCCCGGGTGCTGATGCAACTGGCCGCCACCGGACGTCTGCTCGGGGCGCGGATGATCGTCGCCGGGATGCGCCCGGCTGTCGCGATCACCCTGTCAGAGCTCGGCCTGCGGCTCACCGGCGTCCAGACCGCACTCAACGCGGAACAGGCGATGGAACTGCTGGGGTGGCGCCGCCCCGCCGAGGCCGCCGAAGAGGCGCCTCATGCTTCCTGACGAACTCACCGGTTCCGGGCGCGACATCCCAGCGCGCGAACACGCGGTCCGCGCCGAGGAAGACCTCCTCACCGCCCGCCACGCCGTGCGGGCCTGCGCGGTCGCGGTGGGCTTCTCCATCGTCGATCAGACGAAAATCGTCACGGCGGCCAGTGAACTGGTCCGCAACGCCTACATCCACGGCGGCGGGGGCTCGATGACGATCACCGTCGTACGAGAGGGCCGGGTGGGCCTGAAGCTGACCGTACGCGACGAAGGCCCCGGAATCGCCGACGTCGAGCAGGCCATGGCCGACGGGTTCAGCACCGGCGCCGGCCTCGGGCACGGCCTCGGCGGCACCCGGCGCCTCGTCGACGAGTTCACCATCGACACCGCTCCCGGCCGTGGCACCACGGTCACGATCGTGCGCTGGAAACCATGACCTTCACCATCGCGGACCTCACCCGCCAGATCCGCATCGACCACATCAGCGCGGTGTACACGGCGGCGCGCGTCGCCCGGGAAGTCGCCGCGGAAGCAGGCCTGCCGGAGGTATTGGCCGAGCGCGCGGCCGTCATCGCCTCCGAACTGGCAGGCAACATCGACAAACACGCCACCGACGGCACGGTCTTCATCCACCGTTCCCTCGCCGGGGACGGTGTGGACGTCTACGCCGCGGACTCCGGGCCGGGCATGACCGATCTGGACTATTGGCGCATCGACGGCCACAGCACGACCGCGACGCTCGGCACCGGCCTCGGCGCCGTCGGCAGACTGGCCACGGAGTTCCGGATCCGGTCGGCGGCAGGCTCGGGCACCACCGCGGCGGCACGAACACTGATCACCGGCACCAGCACCGCGGCCGTCGCTCACGTCCGCTTGGCGCGCGAAGGTGAGGACCAGTGCGGTGACGGCCTGGCGCTCGCCGACCTGCCCGGTGCCCGGACCATCGCCGTCGTGGACGGCCTCGGCCACGGCCCCGGAGCCGCCGAGGCGGCGGAGACCGCGATCGACCTCTTCCGCCGCAACCCAGGCCGGCCGATCCGCGACCACCTCACCGCCATGCACCGGTCGCTGCGGCGGACCCGCGGCGCCGCGGTCGCACTGGCCAGGATCTCCGGTGGCCTGCTCGAATTCTGCGGTGTCGGGAACATCGGCGGCCTGGTGCTGACGCCTGGACAGAGCCGGCCACTGCTCGGCATGCCCGGCATCGTCGGCTTCACCCTGCCGGATCCCCACGTCCGGACCGTGGAACTGCCCGAACACCACCTCGTCGTCCTGCACACCGACGGAATCGGCAACGGCTGGCGCGGCGCCGCGCCCCTCGGCCCGCTCCCGGTGCCGGCGCTCCTCGCCGCCGACCTCGCCCACCGGTACCGCGACCCCCACGACGACGCCACCCTGATCGCGGTCGGATCCGGAACAGGCACACCATGACGCACTCCCCCACCGACCGATTACGCCGACGTCTTCGCGAAGCCTGCGCCGCCGCGGGGGTCACCGTCGACGACCGCGCCAAACTGGTCCTCGCGGTGACCCTGCTCGCCGAGCACGCTGAGCGGCCACCCGAGCTGTCGACCCATGCGGGCAACGGCAGGCTGGCCGTCACCCTCCGGTTGCCCGGCCCGGTCGGGCAAGACCACCGCAATACCCTGCCCCTGCTGCCTGACCCCGGCGACAGCGCGATCTTGACCTGGCACCTCCCCGCCGTCCACGACGCGGCGACGGTTCCCGTCGAAGAGGAACTGGCCACCCGCGAGGAAATGCTCGCCTTGATCGCCCGCGCCGACACCGTCACCCAGGAGCAGCGCGAGCTCAAACACGAACTCGCCGAAACCAACAGCGGTGTGCTCGCCATGTACGTCGAACTCGAGGAGCGGGACGAACAACTCCGGCAAGCCCACGCGGTGATCTTCCGCGAACTCGAAGACGCGCTGCGCCCGCCACCACCACACGTGGACGCTTTCGACCTGGCCGTGCACTACGCGCCCAGCGAACCGGACTCCCCGACCGGCGGCGACCTCTACGACTGGTTCGTGCTGCCCGACGGGAACCTGCACATCACCCTCGTCGACGCCGTCGGCCACGGCGTCACCTCGACCCGGCACGCGCTGACCGTCACCCACGCCATCCGCACCCTCGCGTTGGAAGGCCATCCCCTCCACGACCTGATCTCCCGCGCCGCCCGCACTTTGGCGACCATCGAGCCCGGCTTGATGGCGACCGTGCTGCTCGCCCGGCTCGACCCGGTGACCGGCGACATCACGATCGCCAACGGCAGCCATCCCCGTCCGGTCCTCGTCACCGCTGACGGCGACACCGAACTCCTGCTGCCTCCCATCGTCGGGAGAGGGATCGGATTTCCCGATCCCGGCAACGGCAGCCTGGTCAGCCGAACCCTCGCCGCGGGCGACCTGATCCTGCTCTACACCGACGGCTTGACCGAGAGCCGCAAGAACCACCAGGAAGGCGAGACCCGGCTACTGGCCATCGCGCCACGACACGCCGGAGAACCCACGGCGGCGATCCCCCGTGCTCTCGCCACCGAAATGCACGACATCATCCTGCACGCCGACGACACCGTCGTCATGGCGATCAGACGCAGACCGCTGTAGTTCCGTCTGAGTAGCCGAGCCTGCGACGGCTATCCGGTGGTCCGCTCGATGCGGCCGAGAATGACGCCGGTCAATGCCGTGATGGCGTCGGCAGAGGTCGTGGTGCCGCGGTTCAGTTGGGCGGCGATCGCCTCGGCGGCGCCGAGGGCGCCCGCGCAGTGCAGTCGCAGCGCCGCCCGGTCCAGCCCGGAGTACGGCGTCAGCGCGTCGGCCATCAGCTCGGTGTAGCCGTCGTGCATCTCGTGCTGGATCGTCTCCATTTCCGGAGTGCCCTTCAACGCCGAGGAAACGGCGTGGAACTCGGGAATGTCGGCGGCGCAGGCGAAGTACGCGACACTGATGGCTTCCGCGACGTCCGCCGCAGCCGGTGGAGCCTGTTCCAGCGCCCGCGCGATGGCGGCCCGGTGCCGTTCGTCGAGTCGCCGGTACAGCGCGAGCAGCAGCGCCGGGCGAGAAGCGAAGTGGTCGTACACGACGGGCCTGCTCACCCCGGCCGCCTCGGCGAGGGTGGGCAGCGTCAACCCGTCGGCACCGTTCGCACGCACGATCGCCAGTGCCACGTCGAGCAACTGCTCGCGCCTGGCCTGCTTGGACAGGCGGGTCGGTACGGCGGTCATCGCCCTCCTCTCGCGGTCCACACCATCCTAGCTACATCGTGTAGGTTACAAAATGTAGGTTACTGGGAATCGAGGAGGAACACATGGACCAGCGTGGATCGGTTCTGCTGTTGGGCGGATCGGGACAGGCGGGCTCGGATACCGCCGCTCTTCTCCGGCGGCGGTATCCGGAGTTGCCGCTGACCATCGCGGGCCGCAACCCGGCCCGCGCGCAACGGGTGGCCGACGAACTGGGCGGCGCCACCGCGGCGACCGTCGATCTCGCCCGCGGTGATCTCGGGCTGCCCGACGGCGAGCAGTACGCGGCGGTGGTCGCGACGCTGTGGGACAGCAGGCTGAACGGGCTGCGGTTCGCCCAGGACCGCGGTGTGCCCTACGTCAGCCTGTCCAGCGGCATGATCGACATCGCGCCGGAGGTCACCGCCGCCGCGCAGCGCCCGGCGGCCGCTCCCGTACTGATGGCCAGCCACTGGGCCGCAGGCGTCATCACCCTCACCGCTCTGGCGTGGGCCGAAGAGTTCCGCCGGGTCGACACGATCCGGGTCGGCGCGATCCTCGACAAGGACGACGCCGGCGGGCCCGCGGGACTCGCGGACCTGGCGCGCTGGGCGGAGGTCACCTCGGCCGGGTACGCGCGGCGCGACGGCGTTTTCGCCTGGTCAGGCGCGGCCGACGCCCGGGTGGAGTTGCGCAGCCTCGACGGCACCACGGTCACCGGCCAGACCATCCCGATCCTCGACGTGACCAGCCTGGCGCTCGCGACGGGCGCACCGGACGTCGAATTCGCTTTCGCGGTCGGTGAATCCGCGGGGTCGCGACGGGGCGACGGTCCGTCCGTCGAGGTCCGGGTCGAACTCGAAGGGGCAGGCCCGGCGGATACCCCACTGAGCGTCAGCCGGTACCTGGTCCACCCGCACGGCCAGCGTCCGCTGACCTCGCTCGGCCTCGCCATGGGGATCGAACGGTTGCTCGGCCTGCGCGGTGAAGCGGTGGCGCCGGGCTTCTACACGCCGGAGACCTTGCTCGAACCGGTCCACGTGGTCGAACAACTCGCCGACGCGGGCACCATCTTCGTCGACGCATGAGATCTGCCCTGGAGACCCCGCCAGGCCGGGCTTCACTCGTCGCCTAGAGTCCTCGAGTAATGAATCTTTTGTCGAGCCGGGAGGCGGCGGTGCAGGACACCTCGATCCCGACCGGCCCTGGGCTGCGGATCGCCGACCTCACCGGCACGTCGGGGATACGGGTCGTCGGCGTGATCGACCCGTCGACCCGATCGATCTGGGAGCAGAGGCTGGACGTGCTGGTGGGGGCCGGTGGCGGGACGATCGACCTGTCCCGGCTGGCGTTCGCCGACGTGCGGGGAGTGAGCGCCCTGGTCGACGCCGCCCACCGGGTCCGGCCGCCGCGCTCGCTGACCGTCCGGCACGCGCCCGAGTCCGTGCGGAAGGTGCTGCGCCTGTTCTGGGCCGAGGAGTACATGAATCTCCTGAACGAGGGTATGCGCCCAAGATGAGCCCGACCACGGAGACCGCGGGCACCGATCCGTTCATCCACCCCGCACTGTTCTATCGCGGACAGGACGACTACCTCGCGGGCACCGTCCCCTTCATCCGGCAAGGCCTGGACCGAGGCGAACCCGTCGCCGTCTCCGTGCCGGGTCCCAACCTGGAACTGCTGCGCACCGCGCTGGGCCCGGACGCCGAGCGGGTGCTGCTGCTGGACATGACCGAGGAAGGCCGCAACCCCGGCCGGATCATCCCCGGCGTCCTCCGCGCGTTCGCCGACAGCCACCCCGGCCGACACGTCCGCATCATCGGCGAGCCCATCTGGGCCGAACGGTCCGAGCTCGAATATCCGGCCTGCGCCCAGCACGAAGCGCTGATCAACCTCGCGTTCACCGGCCGCGACGTCACCATCCTCTGCCCCTACGACGTCACCCGCCTCGACGCGCGCGCACTGACCGACGCCGAAGCCACCCACCCGCTCCTGATCGACTCCACCGGCGAACGCGCCAGCGCCGGCTACGACCCCGGCCGCGTCATCGACGGCTACAACACCCCACTGCCCGAGCCCACCCCCACCGAACCTTCCCGGCACACCACCCTCGACCCCGTCACCGGCGACACCGTCTCCCTGGCCCAAGCCCGCGCGATGGCCCGTGACCAGGCACGACGGGCCGGTCTCACCGGCGAACGGGTCGAAGACGTCGAACTCGTAGTCGCCGAACTCGTCGCCAACAGCGTGGACCACGGCGGCGGGCGAGGACGGCTCGGCATCTGGCCGGAGGACGGCATGCTGGTCTGCGAAGTCCACGACGCCGGCCACCTGACCGACCCGCTCGCCGGACGGCGACCCGCCCCCGCAGGACAGGTACGCGGTCGAGGACTCCTGCTCATCAACCATCTCTCCGACCTGGTCCGCGTTCACACCGGCCGGCACGGCACCACCGTCCGCGCCTGCTTCACCACCGCACGGCCCTGAACGGGTGACCGCGGGGCGATTGCCCGGCGGCCGATTCGGGTATCAGAAGGATCATGTGGATGGTGCTGATGATCCCGCTGTTGCTCATGTCGTTCGCGCTGCTGATGGAGCGCGTCGAAGTCACCGCGCTCCGGCGGCCCCCGCCGTGACCGGATAGACGAGGTGCGTGACCTTCTTCCCCTGAATGACCTGGGGATCGCCGAATTCCAGGGGAGCGGCGCCGAGCGTGTCCACGAAACGGACACCCTCGCCGAGCATGAACGGCACGAGGTCGATGCGGATCTCGTCGAGCAACCCCTCTTCCAGCGCCTCGCGGGCTACGACGCCCGGGCCCACGCCGATGTTCTTGTCGCCGGCGACCGCCTTGGCCCGTTCGACGGCGGCCTTGACGCCGCCCTCGGTCACGAAGACGAACTCGGCGCTTTCGGGAGCCCAGCCTTCGGGTACCGAATGAGTGACCACGAAAACCTGCACGCGCATGGGGTGCTGTCCACCCCACCCGTCCATGCCGTCGAACTGGTTTCGCCCGACCACCAGGGCCCCATAGCCGTGGATCATGTCGCGGACATAGCCGGCGGACGCCTCGGAGACCTTGTACGACCGGCCCGGGGACGCGGTGGGCACCTCGACATCACCGGCGCGGCACCACGCGAAAAGGTACTCGAACCCTCCGTTCTCCGGACCGGCGATGAAACCGTCCAGCGACACGGACGCTTGAGTCGCCACCTTCGGCATGAAAAGCCCCTTCTAGCGCGAAGAATCGAGACCCGCTCGACACTGGCACCGTCACCGGTCGTCGTCCACTTCTCCCGTGCTCGGCAGCACGCTTTCGACGTCGGCGACCCCAGGGACCGGCCATCCTCACTCCGCCGGGCGCTCGTCGCGCGCCTTCTTGGTGAGCGACCTGCTGACGTAGACCAGCCCGCCCGCCAGGATCACGATGTCGTCGAAGTACACCGGGTCAGGCAACAAATCGAACGGGAACACCGTGTAGGCCAAGGAAACCCAGTAGGCGACCTTGGTCGGCACCGGCGTGCCGGGCTGATGGACCTGACGGTGCTTCCGCACCAGCTTGACCACCAGGAACAAGGCGACCAGAACGAGGATGACGACCACCACCACGGCCACGACGCCGAGTGTCGTCCACAGAGATTCCATGTGCTCCTCTCCCATCACCACCGTTGCCGCTTCACCCCGGAGTCCGGTACCACCGACGGTGGACGACCGGCTCGACGGCCAAGACCATGACCGCGGCCGCTGTCGCGACCACCCACGCGAGCCAGTCGCTCGTCCCCGCCACCGACCACACCAGGGCACCGAGCACGATCAGGGGCCGCAGCAACGTGAACGGCCCGAGGCCGACGAGGATCACGAACGTACTCCCCCGCATCGGCAGCAGCCAGTACGCCAGCAACGATGCCACCACGAGCGCCGCGTACGGCGCCAGCACCTGGAGCATGCGTGTGCCCGCGTGGAGCAGCTCGTTATAACGAGCGCCCGGATCCGCCGAACAGGCGAGGGTCGCCGCGATCAGCAAAGCGAGAAGTCCGAGCCCGATCGCTCCACCCGTGAGCCCTCGCCGCGCCGCCAGCAGGAAATAGGAGCGTTTGACGATCCGGGCGTCGCGGCCGGTCGCGGCCCGGAATCCCGCGAAACCGCTGTCCACGAGCGCGAGCAGACCGAGCGCGATCGGAACCACCGCCGCCATCAGCCGGCGGCCAGTCTGCGTGCCCGGTGGCCCAGAGCACGACGGAACTCGGTGGCCAGCGCCGGACGGATTCCGACGACCGGCCTCATCGCCGCGCAGAACGGGTTGGTGTATCTGAACGATTCGAACAGGAATGTCTTCATCCCCGCTGCCGCCGCGGCGGCGGACAGCAGGACCGAATCCCCGTGAGCGCGCCGCGCGGACGCGACACCGTCGTGGCGGCCGAGCGGCTCTCGCATCCTGGCGCGGTGGAACAACCAGGCACCCAGCGGGGCGAGCCGGGTCGCGGCGACGTCGTAGTGGATGAATCCCACCGTCCCGTCACGGTCCTGAGCGCGGAAGAACTCCGGCAACTTGCCTGCCTCGAAATGGTGCAGCACCCCGCTCGACAGAAAGACGCAGGCCTCCTCGGCGAGGGAAAACGCGTCCGCGCAGACGAACGTGCACGGAAGCCGCTCTTCCTGCGCCAGCCTGGTCGCTTCCGTCACCAGGGCACGATTGAAGTCCACCCCCACCAGCTGGACGTCCGCGCCCAGCACATCGGAAGCGGCCAGGCTCCGCACCGTGAACCCCAGCCCGCATCCGACGTCCACCACCCGCAAACGGTGGCCGCTCGCCCTGGCGACCGCGAGCATCGGCACGAGCAACTCGGCGAACCGGTGGGTCATGTGCAGTTCTTCGTTGAGCCGTTGCAGTTCCGTGTGCACCCGGACCAGGAGCCGGTCCACCGCGGCGGGATCCAGATACTCGCCGAGCACCGGCATCTGACGCACGATTCGGGCGGCCCCGCGGTCCCCGGCCGCTTGCAGCCGGTCGACCACCTCCGCCCTGCGGACCGGAACACGCTCGCCGGTGCGCGCGTCCCACGCCACTACCAGATCCGAGATCTCCAGCACGGCCACGATCGAACTCTAGCGATCAGGCTCGCGGTACACCCGGTTGAGTAGTTCTACTCGTGGCAGGCAGCACGAGTACCGGCAACATAGGTGAGGACCCGCTCCACCGAGAGCGGCTGACCTTGGGGGTTCCATGAAGTTTTCCCGTGCCATCACCACGCTCGCCATCACCGCCGGCCTGGCCACCGCGCTGGCGCCTGTCGCGGCCGCCGAGACCGTCGCGAGCCTCGACTTCACCGCCGAACAGGGCGCCCACCCCGTCAGCGGCAGAAGCGGTCATTGGACCGCCTCGCCGGAGAACGAGGTGCGATTCTGGGAGAGCGGCACCACCCTGCGGGTGGATGCCGAGACCGACCACGGCTTCGACTACATCGCGCTCGACTTCACCACCCCGTCAGGAAACCTGCAGGCTGGAACCTACAGCCACGCGGACGGAGCGCATATCCTGGCCACCTCCAACGGCCTGGCCTGCGTCGACGACTATTCGACGTTCACGATCGGCCACATCGAACGCGGCGCCGAGGGGCTGGTCGCGCTCGACGCGACGTTCGAGCAGCGCTGCGGCAGTCCCACATCACCTGCTCTGCGTGGTGAGGTCCACTACCGGCGCTGAGCCGGATTCGCCGCCGGCGGGCGAAATGGCGATAGGCGCCGTGAAGTAATCCGCTCAATAAAGATCGGGAACGACGAGCGTGCCGTCTTCGGCCTTGACGTGCCCGGCTTCGACGAGGTCCGCGGCGCGGGCGAGGAACGCGGTGAGCGACGGCGCTACCGGATCGTCGAAGTCCGGCACGTTGGGGCGGAACACGACCTGCCCGAGGGTGCCGCGTTCGCCGGGGGCCAGGTCCAGGAAGTAGCAATCGCCCTGGAAAGCCAGGAACGGCAACCAGGATTCCGACCACACCGTCCATTGGAGACAGGCGGGTTGCTCGACGGGCTCGGCAAGGTCGCCGACGACTTCGGTGAGCATCCGGTGCATCTCGACGATCTCGTCGACGGTCAGGAAATGGTGGAAGTTGAGCGGGCCGTTCAGCTGATCGGGGTCGTCTTGGCCCGCCGACACGCTCAGGAGGTCGCGCAGTTCGGCCGGCAGGACGAGCCCGGTCTCGGTGGTGAGCCGGTCGAGTTCCTGCTCGGACGCGCCGGACAGAAAAGGCGCGGCGTTGGGCAATTCCCGCTCGATGATGCTTCGCAACCGTGCGAACTCGCGGGCGGTCTCGTTCATGACGGCCAGTATTCACCACGCCACGGCAAAATCCGGATGACCTTGATCCAGCTCGGCCAGTAGGCTCCAGCGGACCAAGGAACAGGGGGAGCCGGCGTGTCCAGCCACTTCGGGACGATCGGGATCGACGTCACGAGCGAGGAAGAGTTCGGGGAACGGGTCGTTTCCCTGATCAGCGCGGGCACTGCCCGGCGGATCACCAAGAAGATCAGCGAGCACGTCTGGACCGATCCGTCCGGAGCCCGGTTGGTCGCGCAGGTCCACAACGGTGAGATCGAGTTCCTTCTGCCGTGCCTGGCAGGGTCGGCGCCCGCGGTGCCTGTGGGCGACATCCGCCTCGTCGACGACGAGACCGCGATGCTCGCCCTCCTGGACGGTGTCGGCGGCGAGCTGATCTGCCCCATCGCGATCGAACTGGAAGACCGAGCGGTCCTCGCCCACTCCGGCGGGCGGCTCGAGTCCGGGTCCCTGGTGCTGGCGGCCCTGGCCGAGGAAGTCACCGTGCACGCCGACGCCGACGCGTACTCGGCTTCCCAGGAGGGTGAACTGGAATTCGCCGCCGACCACTTCATCCCGTCCGGCACCTTTTCGCCGGAAGAACCCGCGCCCGGCTGGACGCCCTCCGCCCACGCGCTGTTCGCCGGCGAGGTCGTCGAGGTCGAAACCCCCGTGAACACCGTCACCGGCACGGCGTTCCACCGGATCCGGGTCCGCACCATCGCGGCGATCGAACTCGACGTCGCCATCGCGACGACGGAACTGGAGCGGCCGCCCGCGCCCGGCAACATCGTCGCCGGGACCTTCTTCCTGACCGGAAGTTTGGGGCTACAGCCGGAAAACCCCGTGAAGCGACGGGGCTGGTTCCGGCGGTGACCTGACAGGAGGTCACCAGTCGAGGTCGGGATCTTCGGTCACCGAGTTCAGCGCGGTCACCGTCGCGTGACCTTCGCTCAGCAGGCGGGCGTCGCTACCGGGCGACAACTCTCCCTCGACCGTGACGGCGGTCAGGGTGAACGCGCCGTCCTCGCCGTTCTGGATGTGACTGCGCACCGCGCCGAATTCGGCCAGCCCGGTGCGTTTCGGCGGTCCTGCCTCGGCTCGATCGGGCACGTTGAGGTTCAGAACCGTGCCTGCGGGTAGTTCCGTGAGCCGGTCGAACAGGCTCGCGGCGATCGCGACGGCGGTGTCCCAATGGGGTCGCGGGCCGGGATCCAGCCCCACGTCGAGCGACACCGCGAGCGCCCTGGCGCCGTTGATCGAGGCCGTCAGCGCCGCACCCACCGTGCCCGAGTGCAGGATCGCGCGCCCGACGTTCGCCCCGTGGTTCACCCCGGACAGCACGATTTCCGGTACGTCGCCGAACGTTCCCTGCGCCGCCGCCAAGGCGATCAGCCCGGGATGCGCGGCGACGGCGAACGCCGGGACACCGGCCAGACCGGGCAGTTCCCTCCGTTCGACCGCGACCCGGCCCGCTCCCCCGGCACCGGTCAGGCCCGCGCTGGTTCCGCTCGCTTCCGCCGCGGGCGCGGCGACCACCACGGTCCAGCCGTGCTCCGCGGCGCCCTTGGCCAGCGCCGCCAGGCCCGGCGAGTCGATACCGTCGTCGTTGGTGATCAGGGCACGCATCAGGAGGCCTCCCACGGTTTCAGGCGTACGCGTCCGGTGAGTTCCCGTACGGCGCCGTCGCTACCCGAACCGAGACCGTGTCGTGTCACGTTGATCGCACCGGCCGCGGCTCCGAGCTTCAGTGCGTCTTCCAACGACCGGCCTTGTGCCAGGCCGACCGCGAGCCCCGCGGTCATCGAATCCCCGCCGCCGCGGGTGTCGACCGGCGTCAGATCGGGCGACTCCACCAGGACGAACCGTCCTTCGAGGCAGGCGAGCGTCTCCTCGGCCGCACGGGACACGACGACCGCACGAGCACCGCCCGACGCCAGCTCACGGCAACCCTCCGCGAGATCGGCCAGCGAATCCGACTCGGCGAGGCCGTCCTCGACCATTTCCTCATGGCTGACCTTGATCACCGCCGGATCGCCCGCGAGGGCACTGGCCAGCCGCTCACCCGAGAGGTCCACCACGACCGGCGTGCCGTGCGCGCCGAGGTCGCGGGCGAGCCGCTCGTACACCGAATGCGGCACCGGGACGTCGTCCCCGTCCGGCCCGCTGAGTACGGCCACGTCCGCGCGCAACGCCTGGACCAGGGTCAGCTCGTACAGATCGTCGAGTTCATGCCGGGTCAGCGCGTCCGCGGGCATCCGCACCATCTCGTCCCGGCTGCCGTCACGCCGATCGTGCACGTAGGCGCCGTTGCGCGCCGCGACCTCACGGACTTCCGCGTCGACGCCGATCAGATGCCGCAGCACCCGCCCGGTCTCCCCGCCGAGCGCGCAGCACACCACCGCACGCGCGCCGAGGGCGTCGATCATCCGCGACTGCCACACTCCCTGCCCGCCCGCGTGCACGTGGACGTCGGGCGCCCCGTCCAGTTCTTCCACCGTCACCGTCAGCTGCGGAGACGGCGCGAACACCGCCACTCGACCCTCAGTCATACCGGCCCTTTACCCGTTTTGCCGGATTCCATGCGTGCGACAAGGCGACCGTGGCATGTCACAAGCGGGCTGAAGGCTCCCTTCACCGCGTGTGATGCGACGAAGGGAGCCTTCCGCCCGCGGCCGCGCACCGGCAGCGTGTCTCTTGTGGACAGTCAAGCCCTGCCGGCGTCCAGTACCAGAACCGTTCGCGTGGCCGGGCGGGCGCTAGGCCGATTGTTCGCGGCGATAGTGGCGAGCGGCTTTCGCCCGGTTGCCGCAGGTTTCCATGGAACACCATCGCCTGGTGCCGTTACGCGTCGTGTCGTCGAAGTACAGCGTGCACACCGGGTACGCCGAACACCGCTTGATCCGGTCCGGACGCGTGCGAAGCAGGCTCAAGTAGCCGTACGCCGCGAGCCACGCGGGCCGCCAGGCCGCGTCGTCGACCTCGATCACCTCTTCGACGCCGCCCTCCCGCAGCTCCGGCCGCAACCGCCCGCGGGCCAGCACCTCGTTCAGCGCACGTTCAGCGGAGGCGCCGGGGCTTTCGAGCACCTCGCGCAGGACTGAACGCGTGTGGCGCAACGGTTCTTCCGCCCCCGGCGCATCCGTCAGGCCTCGCTCGGCCAGCCAGGCACCGACTCCCCCGGGCTCGTCGAAGACGTCACGACGCTCGCCACGATCGGGCCACGTGGTGTTCAGCAGATCCAGCGCGAGAGGTTCACCGATCAGAGGACGTTGCAGCACGAGCGTCATTCTACCCTCCGTCGACCGCTTGACAGGTTAGGTTGCGTCGTGCTTGAGTCTAACCGTTCAAACAACTTTAGACGGTTAGATGCAAGGAGTGCCCGTCATGTCCGAAGTCACCCGGTCCCCCGGCGACGTTTTTCACCGCACCGCGACCATCGACGGCCGGAGCGTCTTCTACCGGGAAGCCGGCGACCCCACGGCGCCGACGGTGGTGCTGCTGCACGGTTTCCCCACGTCGTCGCAGATGTTCCGCACGCTGATCCCCGCGCTGGCCGACCGCTATCACGTCATCGCCCCCGACCACATCGGCTTCGGCCACTCCGACGCCCCGCCCGTCGACCGGTTCGACTACTCGTTCGAGAACCTGACCACGATCACTCTCGGCCTCCTCGACGCGCTCGGCCTGGACCGCTTCGCCCTCTACATCCAGGACTACGGCGCGCCGATCGGGCTCCGCATCGCGAGCAGACACCCGGAGCGGGTCACCGCGCTGCTGGTGCAGTCCGGCAACGCCTACGTCGACGGCTTCACGCCGTTCTGGGACGTCCTGTTCGCCCACGCCAAGGACCGCGAAACCCACGAGGAAGCCGTGCGCGAACTCCTGGAGCCCGCGGCGACCCGCTGGCAGTACACCCACGGTGTCCCCGCCGACCGGCTGGACCGGCTCTCCCCCGACGCCTGGACCCTCGACCAGGCCCTGCTCGACCGTCCGGGGAACAAGGAGGTGCAACTGCAGTTGTTCTGGGACTACCAGTTCAACCTCGACGTCTACCCGGCCGTCCAGGAGTACTTCCGCGAGCACCGGCCGCCGACGCTCATCACGTGGGGCGAGCACGACGAGATCTTCGGCCCCGACGGGGCCCGTGCCTTCCTGCGCGACCTGCCCGACGCCGAACTGCACCTCCTCGACGCCGGGCACTTCGCCCTCGAGACGCACGGCCCGGAGATTGCCGCGCTCATCCGGGACTTCCTCGGACGCGTCCTGCGCTGATCACGGCCGTCGTATCCTCGAGGTGAGGCGGAGGTGCGGAATGACGGACGAGCAACTGCTCATCGAGTTCGCGCTGACCCGCATGGACCATCCCGACCTCGATCTCGAGGAAGTGGCCACGCTGACCGTCCGGCGGCTCGGCGAGGACCGGATGCTGGACTTCGCCGGGCTCACCCTGGCGAGCCGGGGCGAACTACGCGGAGCCGTGTTCCCCGCAGCGGTGGAACACGTGCTCCGCGTCGTCCTGACGTTGCGCGGGCCGGACGACTGAGCGCCTTCCGGCCGTCACCGGATCAACAGCTACCTCAGTGTCCGCGGGCGATCCACTCGGCGAGGTGAGGCGCTTCGGTGCCGATCGTGGTGGGGTCGCCGTGTCCGGTGTGGACCTTGGTGTCCTCCGGCAGGGCGAAAAGCCGGTCCCTGATCGAGGAAATGATCGTCGGGAAGTCGGAGAACGAGCGTCCCGTCGCACCGGGCCCGCCCGAGAAGAGCGTGTCCCCGGAGAAGAGGGCCTTGGCCTCGGGGAGATACAGGCAGACCGATCCCGGCGAGTGGCCCGGCGTGTGGATGACCTCGAGTTCCGTGCCGGCGACGGCGATCCGGTCACCGTCCTCCGTAGCCCGGAAACGGCCGCCGGGATGGGTCATCTCCCACAGTTCCCGATCCCCCGGATGCAGAACTGCCGGAGCTTGCAGGCGTTCGCTCAGCTGCGGTGCGACGGTGACATGGTCGTTGTGCCCGTGGGTGCAGACGACGGCGACGACGTCACGGCCGCCCACGGCCTCGACGATGGTCTTCTCGTCGTGCGCGGCGTCCACGATCACCACCTCGTCGTCGTCGCCGACGAGCCAGACGTTGTTGTCGACGTCCCAGCTCCCGCCGTCGAGTTCGAAGACCCCGGCGGTGACGACGCGCTCGATCCGCAGGTTCCCGCTCACAGGATCACCACCGAACGCAGCACTTCACCGGCGTGCATGGCGTGGAATGCCTTCTCGACACCGTCGAGCGGGATCCGCTCGGTCACGAACCGCTCCAGCGGCAACCGGCCTTGGAGGTACAGGTCGATCAGCATCGGGAAGTCGCGCTCCGGCAGGCAATCGCCGTACCAGGACGATTTCAGCGCGCCACCGCGGGAGAAGAAGTCGATCAGCGGCATCTCCAGGCGCATGTCCGGGGTCGGGACGCCGACCAGGACCACGGTGCCCGCCAGGTCGCGGGCATAGAACGCCGCTTCCCAGGTCTCCGGGCGGCCTACCGCGTCGATGACGACGTCGGCGCCGAAACCGCCGGTCAGCTCCTGGATCGCGGCGACCGTGTCGGTGTCACTCGCGTCGACGGTGTGGGTCGCGCCGAGCTCACGGGCCCACACGAGCTTCCGTTCGTCCCGGTCGACCGCGATGATCGTGCCCGCCCCCGCCAGCCGGGCCCCGGCGATGGCGGCGTCTCCGACTCCCCCGCAGCCGATGACCGCGACCGAGTCCCCGCGGCCGACGGCGCCGGTGTTGACCGCCGCGCCGAGCCCGGCCATCAGGCCGCAGCCGAGCAGGCCCGCGACCGCCGGGTCCGCGGCGGGATCGACCTTGGTGCACTGTCCGGCGTGGACGAGCGTCTTGTCCGCGAACGCGCCGATACCCAGTGCCGGGGTCAGCTCGGTGCCGTCGGTCAGCGTCATCTTCTGTGTCGCGTTGAAGGTGTCGAAGCAATACTGCGGGCGTCCGCGTTTGCAGGCCCGGCACTGTCCGCACACCGCGCGCCAGTTGAGGACGACGAAGTCCCCGGGCCGCACGGATTCCACGCCCTCTCCGACGCTTTCCACGGTGCCCGCGGCCTCGTGGCCGAGCAGGAACGGGAACTCGTCGTTGATGCCGCCGTCGCGGTAGGTCAGATCCGTGTGGCAGACCCCGCAGGCCGCGATCGACACGACGACCTCACCGGGGCCGGGGTCCGGGATCACGATGTCCGTCAGCTCCACCGGAGCGTTCCGGGACCGGGCGATCACCCCGCGCACCTGCTGTGGCATTCCCTGTTTCCTCCACCGTTCGGCGACATAGGCATGCGCATGAGCGCATGCTTCATCTGAGGCTAGGCCGAAAGCGGTCAGCGGCGACCTGGCCATCGGGCCAGTGGATCCTCTCCTTTCGACCAGGCAAGCAGGCGGTTAGGCTCGCCCGATGCCCGACACCGCCGACCTGACCGCGCTGCGCGACGTCATCGAGGGCCCGCTGCGCGAAATCGCCGACCGTTTCTCGCGTTTCCTCGCCGACGGCTGGCCACACCAGACCCTGGTCATCTTCACCCGGGAGTGCACCGGGCGGCCGCGGAAGGTCACCGGTGCCCGGGAAATCGCCGACAAGGTCACCATCGCCGAACTCGAAGCGCTCAAAGCGAGCGTGCCGCCCGGACGGCAGCTGACCACGACGGCCACTCTCGGCGGCGTCACCCGGACGGTCTGGACCGTCCAGGATCCGATCGGCACCCTGCTCGTCCTCGTCCCCCGGTCGAGCCGGACCCGCTTCCCGCATCCCGCTCCCCTGGCCGAGGTCTTCGGCATCGTCGCGACCTCGATCCGCCAGCAGGTGAGCCAGGCCAGCCCCGACTACCTCGCCGAATCCCGCGCGGCCTCCAGTGAACGCGCCAGGACGATCGCCGAAATGGCCGCGGCACACGAAACCGCGCTCGTCACGATCCTCACCACCTTGCGGTCGGCCCGGCTGGACGACCACCGCGCCCGGCTCGCCGCGACCGACTCCGCCTCGGCCGCGCTGGTCGCGCTTCGATCCGCCAGGGAAACCGATCTCGCGCACTCCGAAGAGCCCGCGCATGCCGCGTTCGGCAGGCTACGGCGGGAAATCCGCCAGATGCTGCGCCACCACGACGCGGAGCTGGAGTTCACGGCCCCGGCGAAGAACGGGCGGCCGGTACCGGGCGAAATCGCCCACGCCGCCAGGGCGATGACGTGCGCCGCGGTACTGGCCTTCACCGGCCAGCCGGATCTGACCCGCCTCCGGATCGCCTGGTCGAGTGACAGCACCGCGCTGCATCTCGATATCCGGGACCAGGAATCCGGGAACCTCGACGTGCACAGCCTGCGAGCTCAGCTCGACGGCCGCGCGAAAACGCTGGGGGCGACTGTCGAGATCGACGCCGTCGCCGGCTGGGGCAGCCGCGTCACCGTCGACCTCCCGTTCGAGCCGGCCGCGGGCCGCGTCGACGAGACACAGCTGGCGGACCTCAACCCTCGCGAACTCGAAGTGCTGAGGCTGGTGGCGCAGGGACAACGCAACAAGTCCATCGCCGCCGCGCTCGGCATCACCGAAAGCACGGTCAAGTTCCACGTCGCAGGTCTTTTGAAGAAGCTGAACGTCACTTCACGCGGTGAAGCCGCGGCATTGGCCCTGAGCGCTGGAGTCTCCGGAACTCAGCCTGCCGTGCTGTGAAACGACAATCACGATCCGGCCTCGGCCGGTCACAGAAGATCAGGTTCACGGGACATACCGGCGTCGACCGTCACCACGCTCTCGCTGGCCGCATGCGGGAGCAGTTCCCCGTCGGCGATCGGATCCGCCACGGTCACCGCTCCGAGGACCGCCGAAGACGTCACGAAGACACTCGGCGAGAAGATCGCGTTCGGCGATTCCCGGGTCAAGCCTGCCGACGTCGAATATCTCGGCGCGGACGCGGTGGAACGTGGCGGTTCGGTAGAGGTTTTCCCGGACGAGGCCGGCGCGAAGGCGCGGATGGACTTCATCCAGTCGGTGGCCAAGAATCTGCCCGCGGTCGGCGAATACGACTATCTGAAAGGCCCTGTCCTGGTGCGGGTGTCACGATTCCTGACACCGAACCAGGCGAAAGAGTACGAGGCCGCGCTGAACGGCTGACGGAGTCGAGCATCTTCCGGTTCACACCGCGGCCTGATCGAACGCCCCTCGAAGCCACTGATCGACCTGTCGTTGACCGCGCAGCCGGACGACGACGAGTCCGGGATAACGGTTCTCATCGATCACCTTGCGGACCCGCGCGCGCATCATCGGGTGGTAGCGCCACGCGAGCTTGACGATGTGCTCCGGGTCGGTGAAGAACGTGCGCAGCGGGCCCTCGACGTTTCCCCCGGCGATCTTCGACCCCCGCCCGACACGACGTCGAAGCGTGCGCATGACGACGCGAGTCATGTGCAAGGCACGCGGATGATCGAGCCACACCAACACGTCGAGCCGCGCCGTCAGCCGCTCCCGGACCTGTTCGCCTTGCCACTCGATCGCCCAGACTTCCCCGTCGAGGAACCGCAAAACGTCGTCCTGCCACGTCTCCCGGACCGTCCATCCAGGACCGAGGTAGAACGACTCGAACTCGACATAAGGCACGCCCAGACGCTCGCACAGTGTTCGCGCGAGGGTGGATTTGCCCGCTCCCGCGGGACCTGCCACCGCAACCCGTCGGACCGGCCGCTGAGGAAGAGGATCGGTCGGCCCGAGAACATGCATACGGCGATCATAGATCGACTGTCCGGCCACCGACCGGGGCCAGGGCATAGGGTCGGCTCATGGCGCGCCTGATCCACCTCAACGGCCTCTCACGCACGGGGAAGTCGACCCTCGCCCGCCGCTACGCCGACGAGCACCCGGGAACGCTCGCCCTCGATCTGGATGTGCTCACGGGGTTGATCGGCGGCTGGAAGGAGAACTTCTTCGAGGCCCTGGAGATCGCCCGCGGCCACGGACGGGACATGGCCGCGCGGCATCTTCGCGACGGGCACGACGTGATCCTCCCGCAACTCGTGACCGTTCACGACCGCGATCCGGACCCGGCCTTCGAAGCGGTAGCCGTCGCGACTGGAGCCACTTACGTCGAGGTCGTCCTCCTCGTCGACGACCACGAGCATCTGCAGCGCCTGCACGGAAAGCGTCCGGCCAACGCCGTCGAGGCCCGACTCCAGACGATGCTGGAAGATCCCGATTCCGACCTGGTCGACAGGATCCGCGGCCACCTCGCCGAGTATCTGGCCGGACGTCCGCACG
The DNA here is from genome assembly GCF_000400635.2 of Amycolatopsis keratiniphila. Lineage (NCBI taxonomy): Bacteria > Bacillati > Actinomycetota > Actinomycetes > Pseudonocardiales > Pseudonocardiaceae > Amycolatopsis > Amycolatopsis keratiniphila. Next base: position 5,216,961 of record NC_021252.1, read on the forward strand.
CGATCCGACTCGATACGACCGGAATCGGGGTGGACGAGTCGTACACGCGCTTTTTGAACGCGGTCGACGTGACGCAGCAACGAAAGTAGACCGGCGGACGGTTTCGAGTCAGCTCCTCAGCTTCGTCACAGTCCACAATGCGGTTCCCGCACGGCAGACCCGCAGTCCGACGGCCTCGGCCTGGCCGCCGCTGTTGTGCAGGCAGAGACCGGTCGACACGTTGGTGAAGTACTTGTTCGTCGTGGACGACGTCCGCCAGTCGCTGGCATTGACATCGCAGGACCCGGCGAACACCGGCGGCGAGGCACAACCCGGTCGCCTTGTTCTTGAACTTTCCGGGAGCGTAGTTGTTCCACTTCTGATTGTTGTTCCTGTCTTGGCAAGCGTGCGTGTAGACGCTGCCCGCGGAATTGGAGTCCAAGCAGCGCTGAACCCCCGCCGCGAATCTGATCCAGAACAGCGACTCGACCTGTGTCGACGCGGTGGCCGCCCCAGGTACCGCGGTGAACATCAATGCCGCGGACGCGGCAACCGCCCCGATTCTGGTCACAGTTCTCGCGAATTCGACATGCCTGACGTTCCGAAATCCTCGGCCCCCGAACTGAAATCGACGTTAGCGCCTACGCGCCCGATTTTGCAAATCGGTCACCGAAAGCACTCCAACGGAGGTATGCCCGATCACGCAACACGACGATTCGTCCACCTTCGGCCGAAAGCGTGAACCGCACCGCAAGGCGGGAGTTGGGTGTTACATTGCCCATGGGGAGTGTCACTTGGGGCGGGGAGGACGTGCTGTGGGGTTCGAGGTCGATGTCGCGGACATCAGCAACGCGGCCGGCAAGCTCGCCGCCGGCAAGCCGCCGACGCTCACTCCCGGCGGCGCGCCGAACGTCGGTGCCACCCATCGGGCCGCGGGGTTCGCGGGAGACTACGACGTCTGGCTGCTGACCCGGCAGGAGGATTTGACGGCCTCTCAGCAGCAGGTCACCAGCCTGGTCGAAGCCATCCAGGCCGCCGCGAAGAGTTACGACGGCACAGACTCCACCGCGCGCGACATCTTCCTGAAGGCACTGGACAAAGGCTTCGAAGGGATCGACCGGTGAGCTCGGTCTTCGACAAGATCCGACAGCTCCACGACCAGGTCGCGAAGGGTAGCACGACGGAGCTGGACGACCGGGCGCGTGCGTGCCGGGCCACCAAGGAAGCCGTGCTGGACGCCAAATCGCTGGTCGAGGCGGTCCGCGTTCAGCTCGCCGAAGGCTGGCAAGGCGGAGCCGGCGAGTCGGCGCTCGCCTCGCTGGCGGACTTCAAGAAGAACCGCGACGACCAGGCCCACGATCTCGAAGAGTCTGCGAAGTCGTTCGACGTGGTCCGCGACGCGCTGGCCAAGGCACAAGGCGACGCACGCAGTCACCTCGCGGACGCCGAATCCCTGCGGCAGAAGCTGGACGGCGTCTGGAACGACCTCTCGCACGGTAAGGGCAACATCGTCTTCGCCTGGGCACAGGACAAGGCGATCAAGGCGCAGGCCCTCGTCGTGCTCGCCGATCTGGAGCGGATCATCCTCGGGTACGACGCGGTCCTGCTCGCCGAAGGGCTGAAACTGCGGAACAGGACGGGCCAGGTATGGGAACTCGCGGGCTCGGGAAAGCGGAATCTCGCCGAGATCGCCGCGATCATGCTGCGCGAGATCCCTGGCTTCGCCGAGCTGGTCAAGAACGACCCGAGACTCAAGGCCGCGCTGCTGACCGGTGACTGGGAACTGCTTCTGCAGAACCGCGAGATCGCACAGAAGATCTACGACTACCTCGGTTTCAAGTACGTCGCGGAGGGCGACTACTACACCACCGGCGAACACTCGGTGCAGAGTTTCCTCGGCTGGCACGACTTGTACGACAAGCTCGAAAAACTCATCGGCGCGAACCTCGACGCGACCGGCGACGACGGCGACAACATGGAGTTCACCGACCCGAAGACCGGGAGGCAATACCGGCTGGAGTTGTGGAAGGGCGGTTACGGATTCGGCGGCGCGTTCGGCGGCGAAGTCGGGTTCTACACCCGCGAACCGGGTTCTTCGGACCCGTCCGGCTACTTCAACGCCGCCCAGGGTGACGACCAGATCAAGGTGACCCAGACGATCTACAACAAGGAGACCGACGAGGTCTACTTCACCAACGACGGCCAAGGCGCCGACGGCACCGACAAGAAACACTTCTGGAACCTGGCGATCCGCACCGACCCGGACGTCGACCCGAGCAAGCTGGCCCAGCGCGCCACGATCGAGGTGCGGGACGCCGGCCTGCGCGACCAGCTCTACAACGAGATGACCCGGTGGGCGGCCGCGCATCCCGAGCAGCGCCTCACCGTCACCAAGACGACCGACGATCCACCGGCCCTGAGCTACACCTGGGAGAAGTGAGCCACGGTCAGGTCAAGGACTCCCGCTTGAACTCCCACGGCTCGTCGTCACCGCTCCGCCGCGGGCTCTCGGTTTCCCGCAACCCGGCGAACACCCCGTCGACGTCGATCAGGCCGGCGACCTCGTCGGCGACGCGCCGGCCGTGGCGCTCTTCGATTTCTTCCAGCCCCTCGCGCAGGGCGGTGGTCGCGGCGTTCCTGGCCGTGGTTCGCAACGCACGGGCCAGCTGCTCCGGGTCACTCATGAACCCCACTCTAGGCGTCGACCGGGCCCCGGCGTTCGAGGAAGACGGTGTCCAGCCACACGCCGTCGCGCCGGGCGATGCGTTCGCGGATGCCGACGGTGCGGTAGCCGGCACTCTGATGCAGGGCGATGGACGCGCGGTTGTCGGTGAAGATCGACGTCTGCAGTGTCCAGAGCCCGGCCGCGTCGGCTTCCGTGACTTGCTTGTGCATCAAGGCCTTACCCACACCACGGCCGCGGTGGCTTTCCGCGGTGTAGACGGAAGTCTCGGCGACCCCCCGGTAGCACTCGCGCTCCGAAACCGGGACGGCGGCCGTCCAGCCGACGACCTCGCCGCCGATCTCGGCGACCCACCGGTGGCCGGGCAGCCATTTCGCGTCGAGGGCTTCCCGGCTGGGAACCTCGGTTTCGAACGTGGCGATCTCGGTGGCGATTCCTTCACCGTAGATCCGGCGGACCGAGTCCCAGTCGTCCTCGCGCAGCGCGCGGACGATGACGTCTTCCGGCAGGTTCTCCGGGCAGCACGGACGTGGCGCGAGCAGGCCCATCACGGCGTCGGCGGCATGCGGTAGCCCACTGCAGCAGGCCTGGTTGATCGTCACCACCGTGGCCGTGCCCTCTTTGCGCAGGTGCAGAAAGCCGACCTCGGCCAGCTTTCGCACGTGATGGGAGCACGTCGACTGGCTGGTTCCGAGGATCTCCGTGAGCGCGCCGACGGTCAGGCCACGGGGCGACGTCGCGACCGCGTGCAGAAGTTTGACGCGCATGGGCTCGGCCAGACAGGCGAACCAACCGGCGTACGTCGCGGCTTCACGCTCGGGCAGGAGGACGGGCACAACCGTGGTCATACCGCACAGTATCGACCAGAATCGATGGTTGCGTCAATCGATCCCGGTCGATACAGTCCGCTTCAATCGAGCAGGATCGATGAAAGGTGCGCGGGGATGAGCGAATTGCCTGTCGTGGTGATCGGAGCGGGCCCGGTGGGACTGGCGGCGGCCGCCGAATTGGCCGAGCGAGGTGTCGAGCCGCTGGTGCTGGAACGCGGGGCCGGAGCGGGCGCGGGGGTGGCCGAGTGGAATCACGTGCGGTTGTTCTCGGCGTGGTCCGAGCTCGTAGCTCCGGCGGCCGGCCGGTTGCTGGAAGACACCGGCTGGACGCGACCCGATGGCGACACGTATCCGACCGGTTCGGACTGGGCCGAGCAGTATCTGCGGCCGCTGGCGGCGGCGCTCGCCGGTCGGGTGCGCTTCGGCGCCGAGGTGGTCGGTGTCGCGCGGCGGGGCCGGGATCTCGTCGTGGACAGCGGCCGTGACGAGGAGCCGTTCACCGTGCACGTCCGAGCTTCGGACGGCTCGGAAGAGCGGATCTCGGCACGGGCCGTCATCGACGCGTCGGGAACCTGGTCGACGCCGAATCCTCTTGGCGGGGAAGGACTTCCGGCCATCGGCGAAAGAGCCGCGGCGGATCGGATCGTCTACCGGGTGCCGGATCTGGGCGACCCGGCGGTGCGGTCCCGGTACTCGGGCGAACACGTGGTGGTCGCCGGGAGCGGGCACTCGGCACTGACCGCCCTGGTCGCGTTGTCCGGTCTCCCGAAGGACGCACCGGATACGCGGATCAGCTGGGTACTGCGCCGCGGTTCGGTCGGCAACGCCTTCGGCGGCGGCGACGCCGACCAGCTCCCGGCGCGGGGCGCGCTCGGCCTCCGTGCGCAGGCGGCGGTGAAGTCCGGGCTGATCACCGTCGTGACCGGGTTCCGCACCGAGGCGGTCGAACGCGACGACGCCGGGAGGCTCACCCTGATCTCCTCTGCCGGGCAACGGATCGAGCAGGTCGGCGAGGTCGTAACACTGTCCGGATTCCGGCCCGATCTGACCTGGTTGTCGGAGCTCCGGCTGGAACTGGACCCGGCACTGCGGGCGCCGGTCGCGCTCGCGCCGCTGATCGATCCGAACGTGCATTCCTGCGGAACCGTCTACCCACACGGCGCGAAGGAACTCTCCCACCCGGAAAAGAACTTCTACCTGGCCGGGATGAAGAGCTACGGCAGGGCACCGACGTTCCTCGCCATGACCGGCTACGAGCAGGTCCGCAGCATCGCCGCGGAACTCGCCGGCGACCACGAAGCGGCCGCGCGGGTCGAACTGCACATGGCGGAGACCGGCGTGTGCGGTGGCGCCGGGCTGTTCGACGAGCTGGCGACGGTCACTCCGCCGGGGATTTCGCGGTCCAGCGTTGCCGCAGCCGGAGACTCACGTACACCAGGGCCACCAGCACCGGCACCTCGATGAGCGGCCCGACGACCCCGGCGAGCGCCTGCCCCGATGTCACCCCGAAAACGCCGATGGCGACGGCGATCGCGAGTTCGAAGTTGTTGCCCGCGGCGGTGAACGCCAGCGTCGTGGTGCGCTCGTAGGACAGCCCGGACGCCTTGCCGAGCAGGTAGCCGCCGATCCACATGATCGCGAAGTAGGCCAGCAGCGGCAAGGCGATCCGGGCGACGTCGAGCGGCCGGGAGGTGATGGTGTCCCCTTGCAGGGCGAACAAGATCACGATGGTGAACAGCAGGCCGTACAACGCGACCGGGCCGACCTTCGGCAGGAACGTGCCTTCGTACCAGTCACGTCCCTTCCTTCGCTCCCCCACGCGGCGGGACAGATAGCCCGCGGCGAGCGGGATGCCGAGGAAGATGACGACACTGAGCGCGATCTCCCACGGCGAGAAGTCGATGCTCGAGGTGTCGAGACCGAGCCAGCCGGGCAGCAGGTCGAGGTAGAACCAGCCGAGCACCCCGAACATGACCACCTGGAAGACCGAGTTCACCGCGACGAGCACCGCCGCGGCCTCGCGATCACCGCAAGCGAGGTCGTTCCAGATGATCACCATCGCGATGCACCGGGCGAGACCGACGATGATCAGGCCGGTCCGGTACTCAGGCAGGTCCGGCAGCATCAGCCAGGCGAGCGCGAACATCAGCGCCGGGCCGAGAATCCAGTTCAGCACCAAGGAAAGCACCATCGTGCGCCGGTCCTTGGTCACCGCGCCGAGCCGGTCGTAGCGGACCTTCGCCAGCACCGGGTACATCATCAGCAGCAGCCCGAGCGCGATGGGGAGCGAAACCTGCCCGATCTTCACCGCGTCCAGCACCCGCTGCAGGCCGGGGACGATACTGCCCCACAGGAGTCCGATCACCATCGCGGCGATGATCCAAGCGGGCAGATAACGGTCCAGAAAGGACAGTTTGCGCAGGACGTCGGGCTCGTCGGCGACACGTGTCACGCTGGGGCCTCCTGGCTCCGGGAAGTTGTTCACGCGTCGAGGATTTCGGCGACCAGGCCACGCACACGGCGGTCGATCTCGTCCCGGATCGGGCGGACGGCGTCCAAGCCCTGCCCGGCCGGATCTTCCAGAGGCCAGTCCAGGTACCGCTTGCCGGGGAACACCGGGCAGGTGTCCCCGCAGCCCATGGTGATCACCACGTCGGAAACCGCCACGTCCTCGGCGGACAGCTTGCTCGGCACCTCGGCGGTGATGTCCAAGCCCCACTCCGCGAGCGCCGCGGCCGCGGCCGGGTTCACCATCTCGGCGGGCTCCGAACCCGCGGACCGGACGGCGACCCGGCCGAGCGAATAGTGCCGCAGCAACGCGGCGGCCATCTGCGAGCGACCGGCGTTGTGCACGCAGACGAACAACACCTCGGGCGTGCGGGTCATCGGCGGAGTCCTCTCGGCGCTCGACTGGATCGAAGTCTACGGATCCAGATTGAAAGGCTTGCATCGATGTTTGTCAATCCACCGGGTACGCTCGCCGTCGAAGGTCACTCGGACCGAGGAGGGCACGTGGCGACGGAGAACGGACGCGGGCGCAAGCCGGTGCCCATCACCCTGCTGATGGCCGAGCCCGCGGCGGTCATCTCCCAGGACGGTGCCGAGCAGGCGGCGAAGTTGTTCAAGGCCCTCTCGGACCCGATCCGGATCCGGCTGCTGTCGCTGGTCCGGTATTCACCCGGCGGCGAGGCCTGTTTCTGCGATCTCGCCGAAGAGTTCGACATGCCGCAGCCGTCGCTGAGTCATCATCTCCGCGTCCTGGTCGCTGCGGGCATCCTCGATCGGGAGCGACGCGGCACCTGGAGCTGGTACAGCGTCCTTCCCGAATCGCTTCGCTACCTGGAGACGCTTCTGCGTCCCGGGGGCCCGCTGGCCGATCGGACCGCGCCGCTGCGCTGAACCCGAAGGTCACTCGGAGAAACGAGGCATTCCAGAACAGCGCTGAGCGTAGGTGCGCACTGCCCGATCGCACTGAGGCCGGGATCGCCACAACAGGTTCACAACAGTCCCGTGTCGTGTCGCCGGACAGGATTCCCGCTCGATCTCTTCGGAGCAAGGAGGGAACTTGCGCACATTCAGGAAGCTTCCGCGATAGTCGCGGTAGTGGCCGCGACCATGCTGTGCCCGGCGATGGCGAACGCCGCCGTCGGGTGCGCCGAACTCAGCCGGGGCAGCAACATCGACCCCGGGCTGGCGTCGATGCCGAACGGACCGTTGGACATCTTCCAGATCGCCTTGGGCGGCGCAGTCTTCCGCACTCAGGTGGATCCCCGCTCGAACGGCGTGATCGCCGCCCAGAACCTCGGCGGCGTGTCCCGCTCCGAGCCGGGTGCCGTCTCCTGGGGCCCGGGACATTCGGCGGTGTTCGTCCGCGGCGCCGACGACGCGCTGTACTTCATGCAGTTCGAAAACGGCGTGGCGTCCGGCTGGCAGAACCTCGGCGGGGTGATCACCTGGAATCCGCACGCGGTGTCGGCCGGGCCCGGACATCTCATCGTCTTCTACCGTGGCTCCAACAAACAACTGTGGTACCGCGAATACGTGAACGGCGTCTGGGGTCCGCACACCAGCCTCGGCGGCGTGCTGACCTCCAGCCCGATCGGGGTTTCCTCGGGGCCAGGTCACGTCGCGGTCGTCACCCGGGGCCAGGCCGACGACCTGTACTACCTGGAACGGGTCGGAGCCGAGTGGAGCAACTGGATCGGGCTCGGCGGCAGGTTCGCCGTCGATCCGATCGCCGTCTCCCGCGGGCCGGGGCTGGTCGACGTGTTCGTGCGGACGACCGGCTCACGGGTGGCGGGGATCAGCTACAACGGCTCGTCCTGGGGCTCTTGGTTCGACCTCGGAGCACCACGGGGTGGTGCGGTGTCCGAACCGGGCGCGGCCGCGACGAGTTCGGGCGAACTGGTCGTGTTCGCCCGTGGTGACGAGGCTCCCGCGTCGTTCCGCCCCATCTCGCGCAACTCCTCGTTCGACGGCGGAGTGACCTGGACGGGCTGGAACATGGTCGACGCGGGTTATGGCACTCCGTCGCCCAACAACCCGGAAGCGACCGCGAACGCGTTCGGCGGCTGGAACTTCGCCGCCACGAACTTCCCGGTCGGTGCCCGTGTCGGACCGCTACGCGTTTGTTCGTCCTCGTTGTGACCGCGAAACCACCGCCGGGAACCCGTTCCCGGCGGCGGTTCACGCCTCGTCTTTCAGCCACCGGTCCGCTTCTCGCCAGATGGCTCGCGCATCGAGGTCGGCGGTACGCCAGGTGGTGGCGCGGGTGGTGCCGAGATCGCGGTACTTCCGCATGATCGCCACGTGGGCGGGCAAGCCGACGAAACCACGCAAGCCGTCATGGTCGCGCCACACCGAGACCGATCCGAGCCGCCGGCGCAGCGGTTCCGCCCACAGCCATTGGCCGACCGCGCCGGGCAACCGGGGCCACTCGCGGCTGAGCAAGTAACCCGCCCGGTAGGCGCCCGGCGTGCTCCGGAAGTCGTCGAGTGTCAACACGGTGACGCTGACCAGCACTTCTCCGGAGAAGTCCGCGGCATGGCCGGGCATCCACCTACCTCTGATCATGCTCGCTCCTCAGTTCGCGGCGGCCCGAGATGGCTGAACACTGCTTATGATAAGCATATGCTTATCATTGGGCGGCGAAGGCTGGTGGGCTTGACCCTGCGCTGCGGCCGAGGTGGAGCCGATGTCGGCGAGTGGGGAGGATTAGGGACGCTTAACGTCGCAAATCTTCCGTTGGTCTAGCTCCGAGTCCCGAGCGACTCTCAACGATGTGGGAATCAGGACACTCAACGTCCCGATTCCCACATCGTCGGCCCCGGCACGACGAGCAGCCAACCTTGGATCGGCCAGGCGACTCGAGTGGGGAGGATTGGGGACGTTGAACGTCCCAAATCCTCCCCACTCGACCGTGCCGCGGCGACCGTGCTCGCCGAACTGAGCAACGCCGCCAACCGCATTGCTCAAGCGCTCCGCCGCTGACCTCGCAGTGCGTTACGCCGGCTCCCGTTCACGAAGTCGTTGAAGCGGTCGACGGCCCAGATGGTGCGCAGCCCCAACGGGCCCATCATCATCGGGCGCGGAAACTCGGCCTTCTTCACCCACAGCGCCGCCAGGTCCTCGTGCCGCTCGCCGTCGACGATCAGATCGGCGATGAGCGAGCCGACATAGGGCGCTTGGGCCAGACCGTGGCCGTTGCAGGCGATCGAGTAGTAGATGCTTTCGTCGAGCTGTCCGGCGAGGGGAAGCCAGGACGAAGTGATCGCGATCCAGCCGCCCCACGCGCGATCGAGCGCGACGTCGGACAGGGCCGGGAACCGTCTCGCGAACGCTTGGGCGAGTTCCTCGACGAGCGCCGGGTCCGGTTTCTTCGCCGGAAGCGGATAGGTCCTGCCGCGTTCGAGCCGCCGGACACCGAAGACGATGGTTCCGCGGGGCGTCAGGCGATAGTTCTCCATGATGTTGTGCTGGGTGACCAGACCCGAGCGGCTGGTCCAGCCCAGGGCCGCCAGCCGGGCGGGGTCGATGGGCTCGGTCTCCACCTCGATGACCCAGATGGGCACGGAAAGCCGGGGCGGGGTGATGTCCCACTCCCCCGCGTACGCGTTTGTCGCGAGAACCACCTTGTTCGCCCGCACTTCACCTTGGGCGGTGGTGATGACCGCCTGGCCGCGGTCGCGTGCGACGCCGGTGACCTTGGTCCGCTCGAAGACTTGCGCGGGCGTGCCGAGCAGCGCCCGGCGTACCCCCGCGGTGAACAAACCGGGATTCATGATCCCGCCGACGTTTTCCCGCATCCCGCCGACGAAACCGTGTGGGATCCCGAGGCTTTCGGTCGTGCCCAGTTCCACGTCGCCCCCGGCCCGCCGCAGAAGCTTCGCCACCCGCCGCACCCGGCCCATCTGCCCACGGGACACCGCCGCGAAGACGTTGCCGCTCCGTTCGTAGCCGCAGTCGATGTCGTGCTTCTCGATGAGGTCCTCGACATGGTGCGCGGCATGCTCGGCAAGGCGGATCATGCCGGGCATCTTCTTGCGGTAGAACAGATTCAGGAGCTGGAGGTCGCCTCCCGGCGCGCCGGCCAGCTGGCCGGCGTTGCGCGAACTGGCGCCGTGCCCGCAGAATTCGGCCTCCAGCAGCACCACGTCCCGGCCGCGTTCGGCCAGCCGCAACGCCGTCGACATACCGCCGAGGCCGCCGCCGACCACCGCGACATCGCAGGTGAGGTCGCCGGAAAGGGAAGGCCGGACATCCGCGGGCGGATCGACCCAGCCGCTGAAAGTGTCGTATTGGACACCGCCGGTCTTCATCGCCCACTTCCGGACAGCACCGCCGCGCCCGAATCCCTTTCGTATCCTGCCGCCACGTTGTATTCATGCAGAGCGCGATAGGCGAAGTAGTACACGAACATCTGGAATCCCCAGGTGGCCAGTGCCGCACTGTAGAAAAGCGTCCGGTGCGCGTCGTCGCCGGGGATCGGGAAGAAGTCGTAGGTGATCGCGATGACGGATCCCGCGATGGTGACCAGCGCCGCGCCGACGGCCTGCACCGTGGCGCCGATTCGCCAGAGCCGCCAGGAGAAGTAGGCGAGGAAAGCCGTTGTGAGCACGTTGACCACGACGAAGAACGTCGCCGGACCGACGTGCAGCTGATCGGCACGGAACTGCTGGAGGTACAGCCCGGCGACGGCGGCGAGGGCGAACACGCCGACATCGACCGCGACGGACGGCTTGTACCGATGCGTCACGCGCATCAACCCCATGACCAGGATGAGGGTGATGCCGACCGAGCGCGAGAAGGCGTCGAAGAAATACGCGATGCTGTAAAGGGGACTTCCTTCGTCTCCACCGAGAAGCGCCCAGAGGAGAAAATTCGAGCCCGACGTCGCGACGATCATCCATTCCAAGCCGAGCAGATAATTCTTGTAGTGCCGGATGAACTTCCACCCGAAACAGAAGCCGGCGAAGATCATCCAGAGATCGGCCAGCATGAAGAGCAGATCCTTCATGTCCTTGATTCCTTCGAGTCGTGCCTTCGCCTTTGCGTCGAAGGCGGTACATACGGATATCGAGCCGACTTGTGATCCGGCTCATAGCCTACGCCAGAGTTAGCCATCCGATCAAGTCGCTTGACTAAGTTCCCGCTGACGGCTCCGCTGCTAGGCTGGCGTTGACTTAATCAAGCGTCCAACTACGTGCACCGGGAGGATTGCGTGCCACGGATCCCCGCCGCCCAACGGCGCAGCGACTTCATCAAGGCCGCGGTGGAGGTCATCGCGACCTACGGCATCGAGGGCGCGACGACCCGGCGGATCGCCGAGGAGGCCAAAGCGAACCTGGCGATGCTGCACTACTGCTACGACTCCAAAGAAGATCTCTTCGGCGACGTCTACGAGTTCGTCGCGAGCAGGTACCGCGCCATACTCGCGGACGACGAAACCCACGGCGACGTGCAAGAGACCGCTCGACGGCTCCTGCGCGGAGTCATGGAGTGCTATCTCGAGTCGATCAGCTTCACCGCGGCGACGGTGGAGCTCATCAGCTGGGCACGACGTCAGCACGGAGACCGCGGTATCGCGGTGTACGACAAGGCTCTCGAGACGGTGCGCGTCAGGCTCGCTGAAGCCGGCGCGACCGAACCGGAGGTCGTCGACGAGATCGCCTTCGTCATCGCCGCGCTGGCCGACGGTTTCGCCGCGAACTGGCTGACCTACGGGGACCGGACCGCCGCACTGGGGCAGATGGAGATCGCGACGTCGGTACTCGACAGCTGGCTCGCGGCCCGGCTCGGATCCGCGCCGGTGGCTTCGTGACCGGGTGAGCCGTCACAACGGCAGACCGGGCGAATCGACCCCGACGACCCGGTCGCCGCAGAAGACACGCACCGACTCGGCGGGTCCGTGGCCGCCGATACCGGCCGGGCCCCAGAAGCTCTGAGCCGAGTCGTCACCGAGGTCGGCGATCTTCGCGCCATTGACGCGCACTTCCCCCGCCGAGATCCTCGAGCCGACGTCGATCGCGCGGTCGGTGTCGGCGCCGAACACGTACGCGTCGAGCCCCGACGGATCGGCATTGGCGACGCGCAGCGCTTGTTCGTCGGAATCCACGGCGTGCAGCGAAACGACCGGACCGAACAGCTCGGCCGTGGCCTGTGCGGGGTCGGCGCCGACGGCGATGGTCGGTGACAGGAAGTAGCCGTCGAGCTCGGGCAGCCGAGCGGGCCCGTGGAGGGTCGCCCCGAGGTCGCGCAGCCCTTCGAGCCTGCTCTGGAGAGTCCGGAAGTGCGGGGCGTTGGAGATCGGGCCGAGCTGGACGTCCTCGTCGAGCGAGTGACCGACGACGAGCTTGGAGATCCGCTCGGTCAACGCATCGAGAAGGGGGGCGACCAGGCTTCGGTGCGCGAGGATCTTGCCCGGCCCCTCACACCACTGACCGTTGAGTTTGGTCATCCCGTCGAGGATCCCGTCGGCGGTGACGTCGACGTCGGCGTCGTCCAGCACGAGCACCGGGTTGTTGCCGCCGAGTTCCAGTTGCAGGACCTTGAAATCCTCCGCGGCCGCCCGTGCGATGGCGCGTCCGGCACCGGGTCCGCCGGTGAACGAGACGATCTTGACGCGCGGGTCGGCGGTCAGCCTCGCGCCGACGTCGCCACCGCCGTGCACGAGTTGCAGCGCACCGCTGGGCAGGCCCGCCTCGACGAAGCACTCGACGATGATCTGCGCGCTGCCGGGCGCGTGCTCCGACGGCTTGAGGATGACCGGGCAGCCCGCGGCCACCGCACTGGCGATCTTGGCCGCGGGGATGAAACTCGGACCGTTCCACGGTGTGAGGATCGCGGCGGGCCCCCATGGCACCTTGTAGAGCCGGACGTCGCGACCGCCCGCCGCCAGCGCGGTGACGCGCGGAATGTTCACCAGATCCGCCGCCGACGCCCGGATCCTCATCGGCAGGAAGGCCGCGACCTTGCGGGTGACGCTGATCGGCGTGCCGCTGGTCAGCGAGTCCGTGCGGGCGATGTCCTCGGTACGGGTCTCGACGATGTCGGCGACGCGCTCGAGCAGGCCGGCGCGCTCGCGGCGAGCGTCTTCGTCCCAGCGGCCGACGTCGTACACGCGCTCGGCGTGCCGCAGCGCGCGCTCGATGTCGTCGGGTGCCGTGGTGACGGAGCGATGGATACGCTCGCGTGTGTTGGGGTCGACGTTCCACGTGTCGGGGACCGTCTCGCAGGCGATCCAGGAGCCGGCGATGTGGTTCACCGGCTGGGGGATCTCGATCTCGTTGCTCATCTTCGCGTTCCTTCGCTGGTCAGGACTGGAGATCGACGACGATGCGGGTCACGTCGCCGGACTTCATCGCCTCGAAGCCCTCGTTGATCTCGCCGAAGGGGATTACGCGCGTCACCATCTCGTCGAGCAGCAGGCGCCCCTGCTGGTACAGGCGGGCGAACTGCAGGATGTCCTGCCGCGCCTGGCCGGAGCCCATGTAGGAGCCGATGAGCCGCTTCTCCCCGAAGAAGAAGTCCGATGCCGGGACGCTGAGTTCGGTGCCTCCTGGCGCGATCCCGACCAGGCACGCGGTCCCGGCCGGGCGCACGAGGGCCAGCGCCGTCGCGGCGGTGCGGGCCGAGCCGACGGCTTCGAAGGAGTAGTCCACCCCGTCGCCGAGCAGGCGATGGAGTTCCGCGACCGGGTCGCCGTCCCCGCCGTTGACGACATGGGTGGCGCCGTAGTCCCGCGCGGCCTTGAGCCGTTCGTCGTCCAGGTCGATCGCGACGATCGCCGAGGCGCCGGCGAGCCTGGCGCCTTGGATGATGGCCGATCCGACGCCACCGCAGCCGATGACCGCGACCGTGCTGCCCGGACGCACCTTGGCGCCGCGGAACACGGCGCCGACGCCGGTGATGACACAGCAGGCCAGCAGGCAACCGACGTGCAGCGGAACGTCGTCCGGGAGCCTCACCAACGAGTTCTCGCGCATGAGGACGTGCCGGGAGAACGCCCCGATGTCCCCCAGTCGCTCGATCGGCTCACCCGCCGTGGTCTGGAACGCGGGCCTCGGGCGGCGACGGATCTCCTCCACCCGGCGGCATTGGGTCGACCGCCCGGCTTCACAGTTCGCGCACCGGCCGCAGGACGGGGTCAGCGCGCCGACCACCCGGTCACCGGGGCGCAGTCCGGACACCTGCGAGCCGACCGCCTCGACCACGCCCGCCACCTCGTGGCCGACCACGACCGGGAGGCCGGTCGGCACCGTTCCGGTCATGTAGTGCAGATCGCTGTGGCACAGCCCCACGTTCGTGACCGCGACCCGCACCTCGTGCGGTTCCGGGTCGTCCACCCGGATGACGGTCAGCTCGAGTGGTTCGCCGACGGCGGTCAGCACCGCGGCCTGGGTGTCGATCATGTCGAGGTCTCCTTTTCGGATCTTGTGGACAGAAAGCCCTCGATGCCCGCGCGCAGGACCCCGCTCGCCCACGCCTCGGCGGCAGCGAGGTCCTCACGGGTGAAGGCCGCTTCGACGTCCTCTGCCCGCGGGCGCAGGAGCGCGAGATGAAGGGCCGTCGTGTTCCCCTCGGGAGTCCAGTCGATGACGGTGTCGACGGCGCGGTCGATCAAGGCGGCGGGCTCGACGATCTCGTCCAGAAGGCCGATCCGCAGGGCTTCGCCGGCCGGCACGCGAGGGGAACCGAGAATCAGGCGCGTCGCGTGGTTTCCGACGAGCCGCCGCAACAGCACGCTGGACGCGTTCGAGATCGTGATGCCCCGGCCGTTTTCCGGTTGGAAGTACTCCGTCGCCGAGGTTCCGATGCGAGCGTCGCAGCACAACGTGATCTCCGAGGCTCCCCCGACGGCGATTCCGTTGACGGCCGCGATCACGGGCACCCGCGTCTCCAGGATCGCGCGGGTGATGTCGTGGAAACTCGCGAACGCCTCGCGCATCTCGGCTTCGGTGGACGGCGCGCTCAGGAGATCCTCGCCCGCGGAGAAGGCTCGTCCCTCTCCGGTGAGCACGATCCCGCGCACGCGCTCGCCGGTCCCGAACTCGCGGATGACACTCGCCAGCCGGAGCCGGGTGGCGACGTCCATGGCGTTGAGCTTTTCGGGGCGGCGGAGCGTCACCACCGCCACGTCCCGGACGACGCCGACGTCGAGGAATCCCCTCGGCCGTCGCGCACCGAGGTCGTACGTCACGCCGGGATCGGCCGCGGCACGCGCTTTGAGCGCCGGTTTGGAAACGCGTTCGGAAGGAGTGCGGGGGAAATCGGCGACGAACTCGACATAGCGCGGCACCTTGAACCGCGCGAGTTCCTTGCCCGCCCGTTCGACGATCCGCTCGGCGGTGGCCCGGACGGCGGGCACGCCGGCCGCCAGCCGCACGAACGCTTTGACCTCCTCGCCGAAGGTCTCGTCGGGTTCGGCGACGACGGCGGCCGACACCACCAGATCGTCTCGTTCGAGGGCGGCTTCGACCTCCACGCTCGCGACGTTCTCGCCGCCGCGTCGCACCATGTCCTTGATCCGGCCGACCAGCCGGATGCCGTGGTCCTGGCGGCGGACGACGACGTCGCCGGTGTGGAGCCAGCCGTCCCGCAGCACGCGGGCGGTGTCCTCCGGGCGGTTCCAGTAGCCGTTCATCATCGGTGTGCCCGCGATGATCAGCTCACCGGCCTCACCGTCGGGCAGGTCGGCGCCGTCGGGGCCGACGACACGCACCTGTTTCGTCGGCACCGGGCCGCCCAGGCTCCCGCTTCCCACGGCGCCGGGGTCGTCGAACGGGCTGAACAGGTCGATCCCGGACTCGGTCATCCCGTAGACCTCGCGCCACGGGGCATCCCATCGCTCCTCCAGCTTCGCGTGAAGACCAGTCGGGATTCCCGAACAGAAGACGAGCCGGAGGTCGTTGTCGCGGTCTTCGGGGGAAGGCGGCTGTTTGAACAGCAACGTCGGCATGGAACCGAGGACGTAGAAGAAGGTCGCGCGGTGCCGCCGGACGTCCGCCATGAAGGTCGACGCGGAGAATCGGGGCAGCACCACCAGCGGCGCACCGGCCGTCAGGGCCAGCGCGGTGTTCCACTGTGGATCCATGTACGAGAACGGTTGCGCGGTAAGAAGAATGTCGTCGGCACCGAGCCCGGTCGCCGCCGCGCAGATCCAGCCCAACCGCACCCAGTAGTCGTGGGTGAGCATGCACGCCTTGGGGAAACCGGTCGTGCCCGACGTGTACTGCAGGTTCGCGAGTGCCCCGCCGTCGATCGGCACAGCCGGAGGAGTCGCGGGGAACGACTCCGACCCGTCGTCGGCGACATCGATGACGCGGACGTCCTCACCCGCGACGACCTCACCGATCAGAACCGAACGTTCGGCATCGGTGCACACCACGCGTGCCCCTGAATCCCGGAGGACGAAGGCGAGATCCGCCCGCTGATAGGAGCTGTTGACCGGTACGGCGACCGCGCCCGCCTTCAGCACGGCGAGCCACACCACGGGCCAATGCACGACGTTCGGGAGCATGATCGCGACCCGTTCGCCGGGCCGGACGCCGTCGACCTCGATCAGCCGGTGCGCCAGCCTGGAGGTCCAGTCGTCGATCTCGGCAAAGCTCCATGACCACTCGCCGAAACGCAGGAACTCCCGCGCGGGCGAGTCCTTCGCGCGCCGCGACAGCAGTTCCGTCAGCGTCGGGACGGCGGGGTCGTCGCCGAGCCGTTCGAAAGCGACTTCCGCGGTCATGGCAAGCTCCTTCGCCTCTTCGCCGCGGCCTGGACCATCCATGTCACCGTCGGGTCTTCGCTCTTCATCCATTCCGGATGCCACTGGACGCCGAGCACCGGAGCATCCGGGAGCTCGACCGCTTCGATCACGCCATCGCTCGTCCGTCCGGTCACGACCAGGCCGGTGCCGCAGCGGTCGACGGCCTGGTGGTGCCACGAGTTGGTCATCGCCTGCTCGCCGAACAGACCGGCGGCGATCGAGCCTTCTTCGAAGGACACGAGGTGATCGGCGGTTCCGTCGGTGGGCGCGGTCTCCGCCGACAGGTGGCTCACGGGCCCGGACGGCAGATCGGCGACGAGGGTGCCGCCGAGCGCGACGTTGAGCACCTGCATCCCTCGGCACACCCCGAGCACCGGAATCCCCTGCTCCAGGGCGGCGCGGACGAGCGCGATCTCGTACTCGTCCCGGGCCGCGTCGTGGACCATCGGGTCGGTTCTCGGATCGATGTCGCGGACCACGCTCTGGTCGCCGCCCCAGAACGCCGGGTGGACGTCCTGCCCGCCGGTGATCACGACCCCGGACAGCCGCTGACAGATCTCCGTCGCGTCGGTGTCGTAAGAGAGATACATCGGAAGCCCGCCGGCGTGCGCGATCCGGCTCGCGAAGTCCGACATGTAGCTGTCGAGACAACGGTCGCCGTACCGCTCGTCGGCTCTCCTGATCAGATCCAGCCGGAACCGCCTGCCGGTGATGCCGATCATCGGACGCGCGCTCACGGGAACTCGAAGTATCGAGTGGACTCCCAGTGCGAGAGTTCGGCGAACGGGTCGCCGCCCTTGGTGTGGAACTCCATCCACTCCCAGCGTCGTGACGCGACCCAGAAGTCCACGAACTCGTCACCGAGGTATTCGCGCAGGAGAGGATCGGCGTCCAGGGCGGCGCCCGCTTTCGACATCGTGTCGGGGATCCGGGCGGGCCCGCCGCCTTCGGGCAGGCACCACGCCATGTCCGTGACCTGCTCCGGCGGCTCGATCTCCCGCTCGATGCCTGCCAGGACTCCGGCCAGCACCCCGGCCAGCGCGAGGTAGGGATTGACGTCGGCGCCGGGAAGCCGATATTCGAGCCGCGAGTACTTGGAGTGGCCGGTGATGGCCCGGACCGCGGCCGTCTTGTTGTCGACGCCCCAGCTCACGACGGTGGGTGGCCCGGTGAAGTCCACCAGCCGCCGGTAGGAGGTGATCTGCGGCAACGCGATCGCGGTGTTGCCCGCCATCGTGGCCAGCAGTCCGCCGACCGCGTGCCGCATCAGCCGGGACGGGCCTTCTTCGGCGAAAAACCGGTTCACCCCGTCGCTCTGGAGCGACAGGTTGATGTGGGCGCCCTGCCCATAGCCCGCCGTCGGCTTGGCCATGAAGGTCACCGTGTGGCCCTGTTCGAACGCGACCTCACGCATCACCTGCCGTGTACGCGCCCAGGAATCGGCCAGCGTGATCGGATCCGCGGGCGCCAGGTTCAGTTCCGTCTGGCCCGCGGCGGCCTCGTCGGTCCATGCCTCCCAGGTGATGCCGACACGATCGAGGCGATCGACGACCGCCTCCATGTAGTCGACCCAGTCCTTGGACCTCGCCAAGTGGTAGGTGGCTCCCGTGCCGCCACCCAACGGCGTCAGCTCCCGGTACCCGCGCTTTCGCGCCTCCTGAACGGATTCCTCGAACAGCGTCGCTTCGATCTCCACGGCGATCGTCGCCGTGTACCCGAGAACCGCCAGCCGGGCCACCAGTTTCCGCACGAGGTTCCGCGGGCAGATCGGCACGGGGGTGCCGTCCTTCAGCCAGTAGTCGCCGATGACCGCATCCAGGCCCGGCTTCCATTCGACGAGGGTCGACAGGTCCGGGACCATCTGGATGTCGTGGAGATTGCCGCGCCAGTCCGGAAAGGCGTCACCGAGGACGATCTCGTTGCCGAGGTCGATCGCGAACAGGATGTCGGCGAAGGCGAAGCCGGCTTCCTTGCCCGAGGCGAATTTCGTGGGCGACACGTTCTTGCCGAGAAAGCTTCCGTCGTGGTTCGTAGCTTCGAGGCGCACGGCGCGCGGGTCAGACATCGAAACGGACCTTCCACGAAGCGGCCGTCATGACCGACATCTGCGCCAACGTGCCTTTGATCCGCAGCCCGGCCGCCAGGGAGCCGGCGAAATCGTCCGCTCCGCTGAAGAAGCCGGCGAGCAGGTCGGCCGGACCCGCCATCAGGTACTCGGTCTCGCCGTCGCCGAACCGCTGCCGCTCCGAGCCATCGGCCTCGACGATGAGGACGTCGGGGATGCCCGGGATTTCCCTTGTCACCGCCCAGAAATTCCGGGCGGCCGCACGCCAGTGCGGGAGCGGCGGCGTCAGCGCGCGCAAGGTGTCGGCGGCCAGGACGATATCGCCGGCGGACTCCCGCACGGAGGCGAACCGCGCCCGCAGGTCGACGAAGACCGTCGCGTCGGGCTCGATCACCACACCGCCGGTCACCGCGATCGTGTCGCCGCGGAAGGCGATCGTCGCGGACTGCGGCGTGTCGTGGGACCGGACCGCCACGGTGCCGGCGGACCGGCTCAAGACCTCGTGTGCGTGACCGGTTCGCGAGGAGTCACGCAAGGTGCGCCCGATCAACCGGACAACGGGACTCGCGTCGTCCTCGATCACGATGGCGACGGCCGGGCCCTCCCTTACGGGTGTTTCGGGGAACGTCATGATCTCGGCCATTCGTCGGCCCTTTCGATCTTGGCGGGTAGCACGCCAGAGTTAGTCAAATGACTCGATCAATTGACGAAGATGATGAGCGCGCCGTCGCACGTTGTCAACAGGCCCATTCGGGCGAGCGTCCCTGCCGCCTCTTGACGAAGGCGGGAAGTTGCCACACACTCGATCAAATGACTTAATCGGATGACCTACTAGGAGCTTTCATGCACGTCATCCACCAGCGCTACGTCGCCTACTCCGAGGCTCACTACGCAGGCAACCTCGTCGACGGAGCGTTCGGCCTGGCGCTGTTCGGCGACGCCGGAACTCATCTCGCGATCGTCATGGACGGTCACGAAAGCCTCTTCGCGGGCTACTCGTCCGTGGAATTCCTGTCGTCGGTGCGCGGCGGCGACGTCATCGAGGTCGAGGCACGGCTCGCGGCGAAAGGCACCCGAAGCCGGACCATCGACTTCGAGCTGCGCGTGATCGCCAGGGCCACCGATCGCACGGGCGGCGCGGAAGTCCTCGCCGAACCCATCGTCGCCACCCGCGCCCGCGGGACCGGCGTCGTCCCCGCTCTCCCCCAGAACCGGAACGGCAAAGGAAGTGCAGCATGAAGGACACGGACGCCACGGAGGCCGCCGACATCGTCGTCATCGGCGCCGGTATCTCCGGTATCGGCGCGGCCCAGCATCTGATGGCCGACTTTCCGGGCAAGAAGGTCATCCTGCTGGAATCCCGCGACTCGATCGGCGGCACCTGGGACCTGTTCCGCTATCCCGGTGTCCGGTCCGACTCCGATCTCCACACCTACGCCTACGAGTTCAAGCCGTGGCGGCATCGGAGCGCGATCGCCGAAGCGCCGCTGATCCGTGAATACCTCGACGAGACGGTGCGCGAATTCGGCCTGGACAAGATCCTCCGGCTCCGGCACCGGGTGACGTCCGCCGACTGGTCGAGCACGGAGGCACGCTGGACGCTTCAAGTGACCGCGACGGACGACGCCGGTACCGAACGCGCGAAGACGATCAAGACCCGCTTCGTCTTCAGCGCGACCGGCTACTACCGATACGACGCGGGGTACACGCCGCACTTCGAAGGGCGTGACGACTTCCGGGGCGACATCCTGCATCCCCAGCAGTGGCCCGAAAACTACGACCACCGCGGCAAGCGTGTGGTGATCATCGGGAGTGGCGCGACGGCGGTGACGATGCTCCCGGCCATGCTGATGGGCGAAGGCGCCGCGGCGCACGTGACGATGCTGCAGCGCACCCCGAGCTACATCGCCTCCCAGCCGCGGTTCGACAACATCGCCGTCAAGCTCACCAAGCTGCTCGGGGCCAAGCGCGGCTACGCGGCCACGCGCCTGAAGAACATCTGGATCGACTTCCTGCTCGTTTCCAGTCTGCGCAAGTTCCCCGAATTCGGGCGGAAGGCGTTGCGCAAGTGGACGATCAAGGAGCTTCCGCCGGGCATCGACGTGGACACGCATTTCAATCCGCCGTACGCCCCTTGGGACGAGCGCCTCTGCGTCACGCCGGACGGCGAGTTCTTCAAGGCACTCCGCGACGGGAACGCCGACGTGGTCACCGACCGGATCGACCGTTTCACCGAGAACGGTGTCCTGCTGGAGTCGGGCAAGACGCTGGAGGCCGACGTCATCGTCACCGCGACCGGTCTCGTCATGCAGCTGCTGGGCGGCATCCAGCCCACAGTGGACGGTCGTCCGGTGAAGATGTCCGAAACCCTCCTCTATCGCGGTGCCCTCATCTCCGGCATCCCGAACTGGGCCATGATGCTCGGCTACACCAAGGCGTCGTGGACCCTCCGCCTGGGCAACGTGTGCCGGTTGGTCGGCGACGTGATCCGCCGGATGGAGACGAACGGGTACGACATCGCGGTGCCGGTCGTGCCCGAAGGACTCGCCACCACGGATCTCCTCGATCTCACCGCGGGTTACATGCAGCGGGCGAAGCCCGAACTCCCGCGGCAGGGCACCGAACTGCCTTGGCGGATGCACACGACGTTCGTGAAGGACAACCGGCTCTTCAAAGGGAAACTGGTCGACCGGCACATCCGTTTCTCCGTCCGGGACTCCGCCCGCGCCGACCTCACGAGCGTCGCGAGCGACTCATGACCGCGACGCGTCTCACCTTCGGCCAGCGTGTCCAGCGGGCCTTCGTCATCGCCTTGAGCCGCACCCCCGCCCCGCTCCTCGCGCGGCTGGTACGCCCGCCGGTCAACGACGCCGGCGACCGGATGGCCGTCGACGTCGCCTTCCTGATGAGGCTCACGGAGGCCGGTGACGACTACAGCGATCTGTCGGCGGCGGAGGCCCGCGAGGTGACCGAGCGCGACGCGGCGTTGTTCGCCGACCGGATCGGCCCTTGCACGGTCGAACAGGAACTCGACCTCGGCGGTGGGCTGGCGGCGACCCGCTACGGCTCCGGCAAGCCGTCCGGGAGTCTGATCCTTTTCTTCCACGGCGGCGGATTCGCGCTGGGAAGCCGTGCGAGCTACGCCTCTCCCGCGCGGATGCTCGCGCAGGGAACGGGCGCCGACGTCTTGTCCGTCGAGTACCGTCTCGCGCCCGAGCACCCCTTCCCGGCGGCGCACGACGACGCGCTCACCGCTTGGCAGTACGCGACCGAGCACGCGGACCCACACCGGATCGTCGTCGCGGGTGAAAGCGCGGGCGGCAACATCGCCGCCGTGCTCTGCCAACGACTTCGCGGCGAAGCGGTCCAGCCGATGGCGCAGGTGCTCATCCAGCCGGTGACCGATATTTCGGAGCGGCGCCCGTCCCAGGACGAGTTCGCCGGCTCCGCCGCGTTGTCGGCCGAACAGATCGAGTGGTTCATGGGGCATTACCTGCCCGATGGAGCCGACCGTCTGGACCCGCGGGTTTCGCCGTTGCAGGCGGGCGACCTGAGCGGCCTCCCCCGCGCCATCGTGACGGTCGCCGGATTCGACCCGCTCCGCGACGACGGACTCGCTTACGCGACCGCCTTGCTGAAGAGCGGCGTGCCGACCGAGGTGATCCACGAGCCCGGGCTCGTGCACGGCTACATCTCCTTCACGGCGATCAGCCGGAGCAGCAAAGCGGCCATGGGACGGCTGGTGGACGCCATCTCCACGGCGCTGAAGCCGACACCGGAACGGAGTGAACCGTGATCGAAACCGAGACGGAAGTCGTCGTGGTCGGTGCCGGTATGGCCGGCTTGATGGCGGCGACCGCCCTGTCCGATCGGGACGTCGTCGTGCTCGAAGCCACCGATCGCGCCGGAGGCCGGGTGGAGTCGGTGCGCCAAGGCGACTACTGGATCAACCTCGGCACCCAGTTCACCGAGGGGACCGGCCCGCTGATCGAAGCCCTCGAACGCCACCAGGTCGGGATGGGGACGCTGGCGGGCAAGAAGGTGGCCCTCGCGCTCCACGGAAAGCAGGTCGACACCTCGAATCCGTTCGGTCTGATGTTCCGCTCCCGGATGACCTTCCTGGACCGGGTCGGGCTGGCGGCCGTCGGCGCGCGCATCCTCGCCGCGGCACCGTTCCTGCAGATGAATCCCGGCAACCGCCTGGCGAAACGGGTCAGGGCGAAGCTCGACGCGACATCCGCGTCGTACGTGCTTCGAGGGATCGGCTCCGAGGTCGCACGGGACATGGTCCGGTCGTGGTCCGGGCAATGGATGGGCTGCGAGCCCGAGGAGACCGCCGCGACCCAGTTCGTCTTCTCGATGGGCATCCTTCTGACGGATCCGGCGAAGGTACCCAACTTCTCCTTGCCGGAAGGGGGAAATCAGACCCTCACCGACGTACTGGCCGCCGACCTCGGCGATCGGCTGCGGCTGAACTCCCCGGTGACGTCGGTGGAGTGGACCGAGGACGGCGTCGTCGTGGACCACACCGACGAGAACGGACCGGCGCGGATACGGGCCCGTCGCGCGATCGTCGCCGTTCCGAGTGACGTGGCCGTGAAGCTCATGCCCGGCCTGCCGCCCGGATACCGGTCGGCGTTCGACGACATCCACTACGGGCGGTACGTGGTGGTCGGCTTCTTCACCCACGAAGAGGGCCCACAGCGATGGGACGACTACATCGCCGTTTCGACGCCGCAGCTGTCGTTCCAGGCGATGTTCAACCACGCCGCGGCCCTGCGCGGTCCCGGTGCGCGGAAACCGGGCGGCGCGCTGGCCTGTTTCGCGGGTGGCGCGGTGGCGGACAACCTGTTCGAACTCACCGACGAGGAAATCGTCAGCCGGTTCACCGCGGACCTCCTCTCGCTCTACCCCGAACTCGAAGGGAAACTCGACGAGGGGATCGTCCGGCGTCACCACCGGGTCGTGCCGTTCTGGGCGCCCGGCGGACGTGCCTCGCTGCCGACCCTGCGCCGCCATCTCGGCCCGGTGCATCTGGCCGGCGACTACCAGCTCGACATGCCTTCCCTCGCCGACGCGGCCTCGTCGGGTGAGCTGGCCGCCGAGCAGGTCCGCGCGAGCTTGCCCCGTTCGGCGAACTGACTACGCTGCGGATCACCGGGCCACGCGAGGAGGCAGCGATGCGCAACGAAGCCATGGAACGGTTGGACGTCCTGGTCGGTTCGTGGCGGACGACACTGAGCGACGCGTGGTTTCTGGAACCGCCCGATCAGAAGGTGCCGGGTTCGGCGACGATCGAATGGCTCGGTGACGCGTTCGTGGTCCTTCGCTGGACGATGGGCGGTGAGGACGGGCAAGCCGCGAGCGAGATGGTCCTGGTTCTCGGCCGCAGCGACACCCGCGACGCGTATACGGCGCTGTACCACGACGAACGGGGCGTGTGCCGGGTCTTCGCCATGGATTTCGACGGCACCGAATGGACTCTGAGCCGGGAAGACCCCGACATGTTCCAACGGTTCGTCGCCGAGGTCGAGCCGGATCGGATCACGGGCCGCTGGGAGGCGTCCGAAGATCAGGGAGCCACCTGGCGCAAGGATTACGACCTCGTTTTCGAGAGGTAGCCGTCAGGTCTTGCGGACGGCGCCGGTGCTGCCGCGGGTGAAATTCGAGTGCGAGCGGCCCGATCCGTCACTACGGTCTTCGCCCATGGCCGCGGATGTGTTCGTACCAGCCGGTTTCCTGCCGCCGACCGCACTCGTCACCGACGAGTTCCGCCTCGAACCCCTGGGACCGGAACACAATCCGGCCGACCACGCCGCCTGGATGTCGAGCATCGAGCACATTCGTTCGACTCCCGGCTATCCCGACGGCGACTGGCCGCCACGCGACGGCATGACACTCGAGGAGAACCTCGCCGACCTGCGCCGCCACGCCGAAGACTTCGCGCGGCACACCGGCTTCACGTTCACCGTCCTCAGCCCGGCCGACGGCGACGTCATCGGTTGCGTCTACCTGTATCCCACGGCCTCCGAAGAGTGGGACGTCACGGTGCAGTCCTGGGTGCGGGCCGACAAAGCGGAGCTCGATGCCGTGCTCGCCGACGCCGTCGCACGCTGGCTCGTTTCGGATTGGCCGTGGAAACGGGTGGATCGCTGCGGTCGTTAGCGTCCACGCTCCGAGCATCGCGTCGACTCCCTGGCAGATCAGGAGTTCCGCATCTGACTGGTGGCTTCGCACAGGGCCAGCGGGCGTCGCGCGGTACTTGCCCTCGCAAGTCAGTGAAGGCCTCCTTCACTACCTTCAGGGTAGGCAAGGAGGCCTTCACGGACCGGATCGTCGACGCCGGACGCGAAAGGCGAATTCCAGCGACAGAACCTCACGACCCCCGTGAGGGGCATAGACGGTGGGAATCGTCCTCTCCCCTCACGAGACGCCGGCGACCCGAAAACGCAGGTGAGTGGCCAACCCAGCGACAGGCGCCCCCTCCAGCACCAACTCACCCACCCGCCCGCCGAACACACCGGTCCCCTGCCCCAGCAGCACCGGAGCGACATGAAGATGGACCTCGTCGAGCAGGCCGGCGACGAGCAGTTGCCCGGCGACGTCCGCGCCCATCACCAAGACGTCCCTGTCCCCCCGCGGCGTCTTCGGCTCGCCGGACCGCGGCCTCCAGTCCGTCGAAGAAGAACATCCCGCCGTTGTCGCCGCGGAAGTCTTCCTCTGTCCGATGAGTGACCACGAAACTCGGCACGCCGGGCCACGGCGTACCGCCCCACGGCCGCAGGCCGAGGTCGAAGGTGCGCCGCCCGATGACCGTTGCCCCGACCATCGCGTTCACCTCTTCGACGGCACGGGCATCGGCCCCCTCCCCGGCCATCCACTCGTGCAGCCGTTCACCGCCGTCCCCCATCGGCTCCTCGGCCCGCACGTTCGGCCCGGCGGTGAAACCGTCCAGCGACATCGACACGTCCAGCACCACCTTGGTCATCGCAAGGCCTCCTTCGTCTCCGTGGCGCCGCTGTCCGGGCGCTTTCACGGAAGAGTCGGAGCCGGTCCGGTCTCCTCGACATCGACGATTGCGTGATCCTGTCGGCTCGGTCTATGTTCCTACGTGTCCGAATAGCGTCCCGAACTGTCCGATTATCGGACGCATGGAATCGGCCGGAGACGAGGAGCGAAAGTGACGAACGTGCCCGCCTCGCGCGAAGCGGCCGGTTCGAGGTCCCCCGGTGTCAGCCGGTCGGCGTTCCGGCGGGTCCTGGCGGGCAGTACCGCGGGCGCCGTGCTCGAGTGGTACGACTTCGCGCTCTACGGAATCCTCGCGGCCACCGTGCTCGGGCCGCTGTTCTTCCCCGGCGGCAACGGGTTCGCGCAGTTGCTGCTCGCGCTGGCGACGCAGGGGCTCGGCTTCGTCGCCCGTCCGATCGGCGGCATCGTCTTCGGGCATCTCGGCGATCGCCTCGGGCGCAAACCCATGCTGGTGACCACTTTCCTGCTCCTCGGATTGTCGACCTCCGCGATCGGGCTGCTTCCCACCTATTCGCAGGTCGGCATCGGGGCGACGATCTCGCTCGTCGTGCTGAGGCTGATCCAGGGATTCGCCCTCGGCGGCGAGTTCGGCGCGGCGGTGCTGATGGTCAGCGAATACGGAAGCCCGAAACGGCGCGGTTTCTGGTCGGCGTGGCCGCAGGCGGGAGCGCCTCTGGGCACGGTGCTGGCCACGGCCGTGGTCGGCGGGATCGCCTTGGTGCTCCCCGACAATGCCTTCGACCAGTGGGGCTGGCGGGTCGGGTTCCTGTTCGCGGTCCCGCTGCTGGTCATCGGCTTCTGGATCCGGCGGCGCATCGACGAGTCGCCGGTGTTCCAGGAAGCACAGGCACGGGCAGCCACGAAAACCGTCCGCGAACGGTCGAGCATCCTCGAAACGCTCGCCCACCCCGGTCCCGTCCTGCGCGGTCTCGGCGTGCGGCTCGGCGAAAACGTGGCCTTCTACGTCTACACCGTCTTCGTGGTCGCTTACGCCACAAAGACTTTCGGCTACGACAAGTCCGACGTGCTCCTCGCCGTCGCCATCGGGTCGCTGCTGCAGTTCGCGGGGATGCTGGCCGGCGGTTACTGGTCCGACCGCGTCGGGCGGCGCGTGGCGATGCTGGTCCCCGCGCTCGGCCTCGCGGTCTGGGCGCCGGTCTTCTTCGCGATCGTCCAGGCCGACGCGCTGCCTCTGCTCTACCTCGGCATCGGCGTCGGGGCGGCGCTGCACGGACTCCTCGCCGGGCCGGAAGCGGCTTGGATCGCCGAACTCTTCCCGACGCGCCGCCGCTTCGCCGGGGCTTCCCTGGTCTTCCAAGGATCTTCGATCATCGCAGGCGCGCCGGCCCCCCTCATCGCGGTGTGGCTGGCCGAAAAACAGGGCCCCACGGCGGTCGTGCTGTACCTCGTGGGCACGATCGCCGTCACCGTCGTCGCCCTGTTCCTCAGCGCCGAAACCCGCGGAACCGACCTGAACTAGACGTCGAGGGGCACGAGCAGCCCGAACACCCGCGTCGCGACCCGCCCCTCGGCGACCAGCGCCGGGTGATCCGCCACCACCGCCTCGCCGCCGGACCACGGGCGGCTGTCCAACAGGACTTCGTTGTTCAGCAAAGCGCCCTCGTTGTGCGCGACGAACAACCGGAGCCCGTGCACCTTCCGGCTGAGCTTTTCCGCGCGCAACGCTTCCAGCAACCGGTCGAGCAGCGGTTCGACGGAAGGCACGTTCTCGGCGAACATGGTGATCTGCGCGCCCAGCACCAGTTCGAACGCGCCGTCCGGATGGTCGTACCGCTCGCGGCCGACCTGATCGGCCGCGGCGCCGGGCGACAGCAACCCGTCGACGATCGGATGCAACGCCCCGTGGCGGAAACCGTCCACCGCACGGCCGATCGCCTCACGCCAAGTGGTGCCGTGCCCGGCGAAGCTTTCGACGAGCCACGGCTCGGCCAGCGCGGGATGCGACACGGCGAAGTCGACCTGAGCCATCACCATGCCTTCCGGGGCGGGATGCACGATGAGTTTCGTATCGACACGAGTGTCATCGCCCAGCACGACACCGTGCTCGCGAAGGAAAGCCTCGAATACCGCTTGCGGTGAAGGCACACCGCCGTCGCCCTCGACGACCGGTTCCAGATCCTTGAACAGCACGGGTTCGGCGAGCTCCAGGTCCGCGAGCTGCGATCCGGCGTTCAGCGCCTCGTTGATCACGGCGAACGTGCTGCTGCGGAACGCGATCCGCTCGAATTCCGCCCGGTTCGCGTACTGGGCGCGATCGAACGCCGCCACGAAAACCGGCTCCTGCGAGAGGAAGACCTGCCCGCGGGAGTCGCGCACGGCGTCCGGATACGTGACGTCCGGCAGCAACCGCCGGACGTAGGCCATCGGCAGGAAGACCAGCAGCCGCTCGGCAAGCCACGGCTCGACTCCCGCGCCGGTCAGCCGGTCCCAGAACACGTCGTCACTCGGCGGTTCTTCGCCCGCGCAGAACGCGGCGATCCCGACTTCGAGCGCGGCATCGAGCCCCCATGATGCGATCACCGCTGAAGTCTAGGGAATGGGCTGAAGGGGCCCTTCACCGCGTCGGATGCGGTGAAGGGCCCCTTCAGCCCGAGGCTCGGCCGGTCGGTCAGGAGCGGGTTTCGAGCCACTCCCGGAAGGTGGGGCCTGCCGGCTTCGCGTTCAGCAAGCGTGGCAGGGGAAACCACGGTGAGCCGATGGTAAAGCGTCCTTCGCCGCATCAGACGCGGCGAAGGACGCTTTCAGCCCATCCAGGTCACTCCCGGACGGCGGCCGGGGCACGCTTCGGTTCGTCCGGGACGGGATCGACGGGCGCGACCGGAACCGCCGGCTTGCCGCGCCGCCTGCGGATCTCGAACCCGATGAGGATCAGCGCGAGCGTCACCGCGCTCAGCCAGAACTGCGAGCGGGTCGACGGCAGCAGCGCCATCGCCAGGATCACGGCGGCCATCAGCGCGATGGTCGCGTAGCTCAGCCATGGGAACAGCCACATCTTGAGCGTGAGCTTGCCCGGGTCTTCGCGCTCAAGCCGGCGGCGGAGCCGCACCTGCGCGAGCGCGATCGCGAGGTACACGAACAGCGCGACGGCGCCGTAGGAGTTGACCAGGAACTGGAAGATCAGATCCGGTGAGGTGTAGGCGGCGATGACCGAGATGTAGCCGATGACCGTCCCGGCCAGGATCGCGCGCCTCGGCACGCCGCTGCCGGAAAGCCGGGTGAACGCCTTCGGCGCGTCGCCGTTGCTGGTGAGCGCGAACAACATCCGCGACGAGGTGTACAGGGCCGAGTTCAGGCACGAGAGCACCGCGGTCAGGACGATCGCGTTCATGATCGTCGCCACGGCCGGGATGCCGAGCACCTCCAGCACCGCCGCGTACGGGCTGACCGCGGTCGCCGGATCGTCCCAGGACTTGATCGCGACGACGAGGAACACGGAGCCGACGTAGAACAGCACCACGCGGAAGATGATCGAGCGCATGGCCTTCGCGATCGCCTTCTTCGGCTCCGCGGACTCGGCGGCGGCGATGGTGACGATCTCCGCGCCGGTGTAGAAACCGATGCACGGCACCACCGCCGCGAGCACCGCCCCGATCCCGAGTGGCGCGAATCCGCCGTGGGACACCAGATTCGTCAGGCCGCCGTTGGCACCCGGCCAGAAACCGAACAGGTACAGGGCACCGACGACCAGGAACACGACGATCGCGACGACCTTGATCGAAGAGAACCAGTACTCGAACTCGCCATAGGACCGCGCCGAGACCATATTGGTACCGGTGAGGATCACGAGCAGGCCGAGACTGAGCACCCACAGTGGCACGTCGGGTACCCACAGCTGCAGGATCCGGCCGCCCGCGACGGCTTCGACCGCCACGACGATGACGAAGAAGTACCAGTACATCCAGCCGACGGCGAAGCCCGCGCGGTTGCCGAGCGCCTCCCTGGCGTAGACGTAGAACGACCCGAGCGCGGGTTTGGCGATCGTCATCTCCGCGAGCATGCGCATGATGAGCACGGTGATCAGGCCGGCGATGAGGAACGAGACCACCGCCGCCGGGCCCGCCGATTGGATGACCACGCCACTGCCGACGAACAGCCCGGCGCCGATGACGCCGCCGAGGGCGATCAGGTTCATATGTCGCTGTTTGAGCCCTGGTTTCAGGCCGCTGCTCTGTGCCGGACCGGACGTTGAAGTCACGTCTCCTCCTTCTCGCACGCACCGCCGGAGCGGTGGCGCTGGGAGCTCCATTGTGGTTCCGGTCACCGTAGGAACAAGTCGGGCCAGGGGCGAGTGCCAGTTACGATGTGGGAAAGGGGTCCAGATCACCTTCGCGACGAGCGGCGCACGGCCAGCGCCAGCAGTTCCGCCGCCGGACCGGTGAGGCGCCGTCCCTCCGGCCAGACCGCGCGCAGCACCCGTCCGAAGTCGACGGTCTCCACCGCGACGGGCACGAGCTCGTGGTCCGCGACGTCCAAGGCGCTGATCACCGCCGGGCCCGCGCCTGCGATCACCGCACTGCGGACGGCGGAGGCGGAACCCAGTTCCAGCAATGGTTTCACCGGCCCCACGCCGGCCTTGCGCAACGCGATATCGACGGTTTCCCTGGTTCCGGAGCCGTGTTCCCGGACGACGAGCGGCGTGTTCACCAGCTCCGCCGGGGTCAGCGAACGGCGTTCACGCGCCCAGGGATGAGTGCGGGCGACGACGACCACGAGATGGTCCGCGGCGACCTTCCGCGACGCGAGCCCGGCGAACGGGCCGGGCGATTCGACGAAACCGATGTCGGCCAGCTCGGCGCGGGCCAGCTCGGCGACCCGATCCGAGTTCGTGACCTCCAGGCCGAGCCGGAGGCCGGGGTGGGCGCGGTTGAGCTCGCCGATCCAGCGCGGGACCAGATGCTCGGCAAGCGTCATGCTCGCCGCGATCCGGAGTCCGGTCTCGTGCCGCGCCCGCAGGGCTTGGGCGCCGTCGAGCAGTCCGCCGAGTTCGGCGAGCACACGCCGCGCCCAGCCCGCGATCACCCGGCCGTCCGGGGTGAGCGCGGAGCCGCGGCGGGTCCGGTCCACCAGCACCAGCCCGAGCCTTCGTTCCACAAGGGACAGTCGCTTGCCCGCCGACGGCCGCGTCATCCCGAGAGCGGCGGCGGCCTGACCGATACTGCCCAGTTCGCCGACGAGGACGAGCAGGCGCAAGGAGTCCAGTTCCGGAGCGGTCATAGCCAAAGTGCATGACCTACCCGCCGTTCTCCCGCCTACCGGCGCTGTCCTTTCCGGACGACGCTCGTCGGTATGGGCACCATCTCCGCGCGGCGAACGAAGCCGCACCTCACCGGTCTGGCCGTCACCGCCCTCGGCGTGGTCGTCGCGTACCTGCTGAGCACCGCCGTTCCCGTGCTGAGCGCGCTCACTCTCGCGGTCGTGCTCGGGGTGCTCGCCGGTTCGCTGCCGGTGCTTTCGGACGGCACCCGGCAAGCGATCGCGAAGGTCACGAAGAAGCTCCTGCGTGCCGGTGTCGTTCTTCTCGGTCTGCAACTCGCTCTCCCTTCGGTGCTTTCGCTCGGTCCCGGCACGCTGCTCGCGGTGGTGCTGACGGTCGGCCTCACGTTCCTCGGCACGATCGGGCTCGGCAGGCTGATCTGTGTTCCGCGCGGGCTCGCGATGCTGGTCGCGACCGGTTTCTCGATCTGTGGCGCGTCGGCGATCGCGGCGATGGAAGGGGTCATCGAACGTGAGGACTCCGACGTCGCGACCGCGGTCGCACTGGTCACCTTCTATGGCGGCCTGGCGATCGCGGCGGTCCCGCTCATCGGCGGCTGGCTGGGGATGGACGCGCTGCGGATCGGCGGCTGGGCCGGGTTGGGCGTGCACGAGGTCGCCCAGGTCGTCGCGGCCGCCACCCCGGCCGGGACCGCCGCCGTCGCGGTCGCCGTGGTGGTGAAGCTGAGCCGTGTCGTCCTGCTGGCCCCGATGGTCGCCGCGGTCAGCGTGCACGAACGGCGGCGCCGCCCGTCCGCCGCCGGGAAGCGCGCCCCGCTGGTCCCGCTGTTCGTCCTCGGTTTCCTGGCGATGGTGGTGGTGCGCAGCACCGGGATCCTGCCCGGCGTGGCGCTCGACGTCGCCAAGGCCGCCTGCACGCTGCTGCTGGCAGGAGCGCTTTTCGGGCTCGGCTGCGCGGTCCGGATCGGCACCCTGGTCCGCACCGGTGGCCGGGCGCTGCTGCTGGGCCTGCTCTCCACGCTGCTCGTCGGCACCATCGCCTACGTCAGCCTCGCACTGCTCGGCTAGCTTGGACGGCGGTCAAGAGCGCGAGCGTCTCGATGTCGGACGCCGAGCAGCCGCGCGAGAGGTCGTTGAGCGGCGCCGCGAGGCCCTGGAGGATCGGGCCGAGCGCGACGGCGCCCCCGAGCCGCTCGGCGATCTTGTAGCCGATGTTGCCCGCGTCCAGATTCGGGAACACGAGGACGTTAGCGCGGCCGGCGACCGCGGAACCGGGCGCCTTGGCCGCCGCGATCGACGCCACGAGCGCGGCGTCGAACTGCAGCTCACCGTCGACCGGAAGATCGGGTTCCCGCTGCCGCACCAGCGAAGTCGCCTCGCGGACGACCTCGACCCGCTGGTGGTCGGCACTCCCCTGGGTGCTGAACGACAGCATGGCGACCACGGGATCCTCGCCGGTCAGGCCGCGGTGGGTCGCCGCGGCGGCGAGGGCGATGTCCGCCAGCTGTGCCGCGCCCGGCTCGGGCACCACCGCGCAGTCCGAGAAGGTCAGCCGTCGTCCATCCGGGAGCAGCAACAGGAAGCAACTGCTCAAAGTGGACACTCCCGGGGCGAGACCCACGACCCGCAGCCCCGCGCGCAGGACGTCGGCGGTCGGCCGGGTCGCGCCGGCGACGCAGGCGTCCACGTGGCCGGCCCGCAAAGCGGCGGCCGCCACGAACACCGGATCGCGCCGGGCGGCAGCGAGCTTTTCCGGATGCCGGGCGAACCCCGTCACCAGGGCGGCCTCGGTCCGGTCGTCGGCGAGCGCGTCGGCGACGTCCACGATCAAGTCGTCGGTGGCCCCTGCCGCGAGCAGGCGCGCCCCGTCGCCGAACAGCAACGGCCGCACGACACCTTCGTCCCGGAGTGCTACCGCGGCGCGGACGGCGCGCTCGTCGTCGCCGTCCGGCAAGGCGACGCGGAGGTTCCGGCCGCGTAACGCCTTCCGCCATCCGTCGAGCGTCGCGTCCGGCGTGACCTCGGTGGTCAGGCTCATCGAAGTACCTCCGCGTACGAAGCGGGGGCCGCCGGAAGACGGCGACCCCCACCGGGTGAAAAGGGCTGATTCAGGGCTGGACGACCTTCTCGACGTCGTTGAGCATCGCGTCGACGCCATGGAGCAGTTCGGTGAGCACCTCGCGGTCGGCGACCAGCGGCGGGGAGATCATCAGCATCGTCGCGCCGCGATCGTCGCCGCGGAGGATGACGCCCGTGCGGCGGAACGCCTCCGGGAGCACCTCGCGAAGCACCTTCAGCGATTCGGCCTCGGTCAGCTCGCGGCCGCTGTCGCGGTCGGCCATCAGCTCGATGGCGTAGAAGAAGCCGGTGCCGCGGACGTCCTTGACGCAGCGGTGCGCGGACTTGAGGGAGTTCAGCGCGGCGAACAGTTCCGGCCCCTCGGCGAGGACGTTGCCGAGCACGTTCTCGTCCCGCATCGCGGTGAGGTTCGCGACCGCGACGGCGGTGGCGACGGGATGCCCGCCCCAGGTGGCGCCGTGGGTGAAGACACCGCCCTTCGGCGAGTCGTACAGCTCGGTGACCAGCTTCTCGCGCGCGATCACCCCGCCGAGCGGCGCGTATCCCGACGTCGATCCCTTGGCGAAGGTGATCAGATCCGGCACGACGCCGGTGAGCCCGTGCCCGAACCAGTGCCCGAGCCTGCCGAACGAGCAGATGACCTCGTCCGAGACGAGCAGGATGCCGTACTTGTCGCACAGGACACGCAAAGCGGGCCAGTACCCCTTCGGCGGGACCAGCGCGCCGCGGCCGTTCTGCACCGGCTCGGCGAACAGCGCCGCGATGGTCTCCGGCCCTTCTTCGAGGATGACCCGCTCGATCGCGGCGACACAGTCCAATTCGGACGCCGGGCCGCAGTCTCCCAGCAGCCCCAACGTGTTCGGCACGTGGCGGACGCCGGGCATGAGCGGGCCGAAGGGTTCCTTGATCTTCGCCAGCCCGGTCACCGAGAGGGCGCCGATGGTCGTGCCGTGATAGGCCATGTCACGGCTGATGATCTTCGTGCGCTCGGGCTGTCCCTGGCTGCGGTGATACTGCCGGGCGAACTTCAGCGCGGTTTCGACCGCTTCCGAACCGGAGTTGACGAAGAACGTCGTCCCGAGGTCGCCCGGCGCCAGCTCGGCCAGCAGCGTGGCGGCCTCGATCGCGGGCGTGTGCGCCGAACCCCAGTTGCTCGCGTAGGCGAGGGTGCCTACCTGGTCGGCGGCGGCCTTGGCGATGTCTGCCCGGCCGTGGCCCATGTTGACGCAGAACAGCCCGGCGAGCCCGTCGAGATGACGGCGTCCTTCGGTGTCGATCAGGTAGCTTCCCTCGCCGCGTACGAACACCGGGAAATCCGAGGCCCAGGTGTCCTTGCGGGTGAAGTGCGGGCCGAGATGCCGTCGAGCCTGCGCTCGCAGCTGGGTGACGTCCACCGGAGACCTCCTTCGAGACACGAGTCTGTGCTTTGACTTTCGCAACCCGGCTGGCACCGGCCCAGCACCAGAGCGGCGGCGTTCGATGGGTCCAGTTGGTCGTGAGTGGCGATTCGGGTTAGAACCCGAATCGCCACTCACGACCAACTGGACCGACGCCTCACCGCAGCCCTCCCCGTGCGCGCGTGAAGGCCCCCTTCCCTCGACTCAGCCGAGGGAAGGGGGCCTTCACGCGCAAACCGAGGCCTACACGTAGTCCTTGTACTTCTCCAGGAACCGCACCGGCTTGGACAGCGCGTCGCGGCGGAACGGGTCGCCCAGCTCGCGGGTGCACATGATCTCGACGACGGTGGTCTTGCCCTCGTTCATCTGCGCCTCGACGGCGCGTTGCAGCGCGGGGCCGACCTCGTCGAGCTTCTCCACGACGATGCCCTCCGCACCCATCGCCTTGGCGATCCCCGCGAAGCTCTCGCTCTCCAGTTCGCCCGCGACGAACCGGCGGTTGTAGAAGTCGACCTGGTTCTTCTTCTCCGCGCCCCACTGCCGGTTGTGGAACACCACCGCGGTGACCGGGATGTCGTGGCGCACCGCGGTCATGATCTCGCCCATGCTCATCCCCCACGCGCCGTCGCCGGCGTAGGAGATCGCGGGCCGGTCGGGTGCCGCGGCCTTGGCGCCGATGATGGTCGGCAGCGCGTACCCGCAGTTGCCGAAGCTCATCGGGGCGAAGAAGCTTCGCGGTTCCTCGAACCGCAGATAGCTGTTCGCGACCGAGTTGATGTTGCCGATGTCGGTCGACACCATCACCCGCGGCGGCATGGCCTTCTCCAGCTCCCGCAACACTTCCCGCGGATGCAGCCAGTTGCCCTCCTCGCCCTCCTGCTCGGCGATCATGTCGAGGCTGAACGGGTCCGTCTCGTGGGTCCAGGCGTCGAGCTCGGCCTCCCACGCGTCCTTCTCCGCCTTGATCTTCGCCGCGCGAGCGTCCTTTGTGGAGTCACAGGCGAGCGTGCGGTCCGCCAGCCGCTTGGTCAGCGCGACCGCCGCGTCCTTGGCGTCACCGCAGATGCCGACGGTGATCTTCTTGACCAGGCCGAGCATCTTGTGGTCCGCGTCGATCTGGATGATCTTCGCGTCCTTGGGCCAGTAGTCCATGCCGTGCTGCGGCAGGGTGCCGAACGGGCCGAGCCGCGAACCGAGCGCGATCACGACGTCCGCCTGCGAGATCAGTTTCATCGCGGCCTTGGAACCCTGATACCCCAGCGGCCCGCACCACTGCGGGTGGCTCGCCGGGAACGAGTCGTTGTGCAGGTAGCTGTTCACCACCGGCGCGCCGAGACGTTCGGCGAGCGCCTTGCACTCCTCGACGCCGTCGGCCATCACGACGCCGCCGCCGGAGATGATCACCGGGAACTCCGCCGTGGCCAGCAGCGCGGCGGCCTCGTCGAGGCTCCGCTCGCCGCCGGGGCCGCGGTCGAGGCGGGCGGGCTCCGGGATCTCGGCCTCGATCTCGCCGTAGAAGAAGTCACGCGGGATGTTGAGCTGCGTCGGGCCGAGTTCCGAGTGGGCGCGGTCGAAGCAACGGCCGGTGTACTCGGCCATCCGCTTCGGGTTGTTGACGTGCCCCTGGTACTTCGTGAACTCCTGGAACATCGGCAGCTGGTTGGCCTCCTGGAAGCCGCCGAGGCCGGTGCCCATGGTGCCCGCTTCCGGCGTCACGATGACGACCGGGCTGTGCGCCCAGTACGCGGCCGCGATCGCGGTCACGCAGTTGCTGATGCCGGGGCCGTTCTGCCCGATGACGACGCCGTGCCTGCCGCTCACCCGGGCGTAACCGTCGGCCATGTGCCCGGCGCCCTGCTCGTGCACCACCGGTACCAGCCGGATCCCCGCCGGCGCGAAGATGTCCATCGCGTCCATGAACGCCGAACCCATGATGCCGAAGATGTCGGTGACGCCGTTCGCCACGAGCGTCTCGACGAAGGCCTCGGACGGGGTCATCTTCTTCCGGCCGTTGACGACCACGCGGCCGTCACCCGTCTTCCGTTCCGTCATGTTCCGCTCCTTCGACAGGCGAGATTTACAAAAATCGGTACGTGGCGTTCCTGAAATCAGGATGCAATCGACGATAGGACGCGGACCGCCGAGCGTCAACGCTAGATTCTGGAAACCGAGACGCCGTGTGCTACTTTTCGGAACATGGAGCTGCTTCGCGAACCCGATCCGATCAACGGGGACACGCCGACCATGCGGCTGTTCTCCCTGCTCGAGCTGATCGCCGCCAAGGATCAGCTGGTCTCCCTGCAGGGTCTCGTCGAGGAGACCGGCCTGCCGAAACCGACGCTGCACCGCATGCTGCAGCAGCTCGAAGGCGCGGGCCTGCTGATCCGGCAGGCCGACGGGCGTCACTACGGCACCGGCCACCGGCTGCGCCGGCTCGCGGAGAACCTGCTCCTCAACGCGACCCACCACGGCGCCCGGCACGCCGTCCTGCGTCACCTCGTCGACGAACTCGGCGAGAGCTGCAACGTGACCACGTTGTCCGGCAACGAGATCGTGTACCTCGACCGGGTCGAAACCCCGGAACCGCTGCGGTTCTACCTCCGGCCGGGCTCGCGGGTGCCGATCCACTGTTCGGCCAGCGGCAAGATGATCCTCGCGCAGATGAGCCCGTCGCAGCGGCGGAAGCTGCTCGCGCACGCGCCGCTCAAGCAGTACACGAACAAGACCATCACCGACCTCGACGCGCTCGAGGCCGAGTTCACCCGCGTCCGCCGGGACGGGTTCGCGCTCGACGACGAGGAGTTCCTGCCCGGTCTGGTGTGCGTCGCGGTCCTCGTACCGGGGCGCGCCAACCTCTGCGTCGCCGTGCAGGCGCCGGTCATGCGGCTGACGCCGGATAAGGCCCTGCAGACGCTCCCGGCACTGCAGCGCGCGGCCGAGGCGATCAGCCGTGTCGACGCCGAGGGCGGGTCCGAACCGGAAAGTGTTCCGTCGTAAGGAGTTCTCATGGTCCCCGAGCTTCGGCTCCCGGTGCGTGACGTCTTCGGCATCGATTCGGATCTTGTCGTCGGCGCGTTCCGCGAACGCACCGAGCACGTCCCCGAGGTCGACGAGGCGTACCGCTTCAACCCGGACGTGACGCTGGCGCTGCTCGCCGGGTTCACCCACGACCGCCGTGTGCTGGTGCAGGGGCTGCACGGCACCGGGAAGTCGACCCATATCGAACAGGTCGCCGCGCGGCTCAACTGGCCGTGCGTGCGGGTCAACCTGGACGGTCACCTCAACCGCCTCGACCTCGTCGGCCGCGACGCGGTCGTGCTGCGCGAGGGCAAGCAGGTCACCGAGTTCCAGGAGGGCATCCTCCCGTGGGCGTTGCAGCGGCCGGTCGCGCTGGTGCTCGACGAATACGACGCGGGCCGCCCGGACGTGATGTTCGTGCTCCAGCGGGTCCTCGAACGCGACGGCAAGTTCACCCTCACCGATCAGAACCGGGTGCTGCGGCCGCATCCGTCGTTCCGGCTGTTCGCCACCGCCAACACGGTCGGCCTTGGCAACCTCAACGGCCTGTACCACGGCGCGCAGCGGCTGAACCACGCGCAGATCGACCGCTGGAACATCGTGGCGTCGCTGAACTACCTGTCCGCCGCCGAGGAGATCGCGATCGTGCGGGCCAGGGTGCCCGGCCTCCCGGAAAACCTGGCGGCCTCCCTCGTCGCGGTGGCCGCCTTGACCCGCAAGGGTTTCCAGGCCGGTGATCTGTCCACTTTGATGTCCCCGCGCACGGTGATCACCTGGGCGGAGAACATCGAGATCTTCGGTGATCCGGCGACGGCCTTCCGGCTGTCCTTCGTGAACAAATGCGACGAAGCCGAGCGCGACCTGGTGGCGGAGTACTTCCAGCGCTGCTTCGACGACGAACTCCACCTGCTCTCGGCATGACCGCCGGGCAGGCGGAAACCCGGCGCCGCAACCAGGTCGAGGAGCTGTGCGCGGCCGCGGTACGGGCCCTCAGCGGCGATCCGGCACTGCATTTCCGGGCGCGGCGGTTGCATCGAGGACGCGAACCGCTGCCCCTGCACGCACCTCACCTGCGTCAGTCCGCCGACGACGATCTGCTGTCCGCACGCGGGATCGCGGACGGGATGGCCTTGCGCCTCACCGCGTCGGACGCCGCGCTGCACCGCGGTCTGAGCCCGGCAGATCCGGCCGAACGCGGGATTTTCGAGCTGCTGGAACAGTTCCGCGTCGAGTCGCTCCCACCCGCGGAGCTGCCGGGGATGCGGAGGAACCTGCGTCTGCGCCATGTCCGCTGGTCGCTGGAGTTCCACCGGTCCGGGCTGACGGAGACCGCCCGCGGGCTGCTGCTGTACACGGTCGCCCAGATCTGCCGCTCGCGGATCACCGCCGAACCCGTGGTCGAGGAGACCGAGGACCTGATCGAGGCGACCCGGTTCGCCTTGGCGCCGTCGCTCGGCCACGACCTCGCGGGCTTGCGACGGCATCGGACGGATCAGAAGGCGTTCGCCGAACACGCGCTGGCGATCGCCCGGAAGACCGGCGCGCTGCTCGCCGGAACCACTCAAGACGCCGAAGACGACGGCGATCCCACCGACCCCCGCTTCAACCTCGCGATCGACTTCGACGCGAGCCAAGGCGAGGAGATCCCCTCGGCGACCGCCGGAAACAGCCGGACGTTGGGCGAATCCGGTGCGGCGTACCGGATCCACACCACCGCGTACGACCGCGAGCGGCGCGCTTCGGACCTGGTTCGCCCCGCGATGCTCGCCGAACTCCGCGAGCGGCTCGACCGGCGTGTCGGCAGGCAGGGCGTCGGGCCGGGACGGCTGGCACGCGACCTCAAGGCGGTGCTCGCCGAACCGGCACGCGACGGCTGGGACGGTGCGCAGGAGGAAGGCCTGCTCGACGGCCGGACCCTGGCGCAGCTGATCAGTTCACCCACGGAACGAAGGATCTTCCGCACCGAGCGGATCGAACCGGTGGCGGACACGCTCGTGACGTTCCTGATCGACTGCTCGGGTTCGATGACCGCGCACGCGGAGCCCGTCGCCGCGCTGGTCGACCTCTTCGCACGCTCGATCGAACTCGCCGGGGCGGCCTGCGAAGTGCTCGGGTTCACCACCGGCGGCTGGAACGGGGGCAGGCCGAGGCGCGACTGGATCCGGGCCGGGCGGCCACCGCATCCAGGCAGGCTCAACGAACGGCTTCACCTCGTGTTCAAGGCCGCCGAAACGCCGTGGCGCCGGGCACGCCCCGGCCTCGCCGCACTGCTGAAAGCCGATCTGTTCCGGGAAGGGATCGACGGTGAGGCGGTGGCCTGGGCCTGCGCCCGGATGCGCGCACGACCGGAAGCACGCCGGATCCTGCTCGTCCTCTCCGACGGCAGCCCCATGGACAGCGCGACGAGCCTGGCGAACGATCCGCATTACCTGGACGAGCATCTGCGGGAAACGGTGCTGCGGGAGGAAAGCACCGTCGAGATCCGCGGGGTCGGGGTCGGCCTCGACCTCAGCCCCTTCTACCGCCGCTCGCGAGTGCTCGACACCTCGGTGACGTCCGGGTACGCGCCGTTCCGGGACGTCCTCGGGTTATTGACCCTGCGGTGAGTCCTGCCGGCCTTCGCCCTGCTGCTCGCCACCGGATTCACCGAGGTAGTCCTTCGCCTTGTCGGCGGCCGAGTCGATCTTGTCGGAGTGTTCACCGAAGCGGCCTTTTGCGAAATCGGCGGCCTTGTCGACGTGTTCGCCGCTCACCTTGTCCTTCATGCCTTCGAAGTCGATACCCATGAGAACTCCTCACTATTCGGTACGCCGTCAATCCGGCGCATGCCTTCCATCAAAGTGCATTCGCGTCGCGGGGCAACTCGGGGACGACGGGTGGGTGAGTCCCCGGCACGATTTCCTTCGACCAGGTAAGGAAAAGCGCTTCGACCACGAAGCGACGGCACCCACGGTCGCTCACTCGGGTGGACTTGCCGATCTCTTCACCGATCCATGACTGTAACGAGTTTCCTGGTCGAAGCGATTTATCCGGACTTCGGCCACGGATGGCGACCGAGGGACGCACTCGCTCGCGGTTGGCGCTTTTAGTCCTTTCGTGTTCGTATCCCTGGCGTCAGCCAATGCGGAGACGGCCAAAGGGAGTTCGAACTTCATGCGCAGGACAATTGCCCGAACGGTGACGGGCGTGGCGATCGTGGCCGGCCTCGTGGCCGCATGCGGCTCCGAAGGCGAAAACGGTGCGGCTGGGTCTTCTGGCACGAATGGAACCGCTTCAAGTGCGGCTGGCGCGCCGTCCTCCGGCGCCCCGGCCTCCTCGGGAGCGGGCACCGGCGACGGGGGCCAGGCCGGAGGCGAGGCGGCCCAGAAAGTGACCGCCGCGATCCAGCAGGCGCTTCAGCAGTCACCGATCACCTTCACCACCGAAAGTGCGGAACTGTCCGAAAAGAGTAAAACGGCACTCGGTGAGATCGCCAAGGCCATGCAGGGCAACGACGTCAAGATCGCCGTCGCCACGCACGCGGGTTACCCCGACGCGGAAAAGTCCAAGGCTCTCTCCGAAAAGCGCGCGGAAGCGATCACCGCCGCGCTCGAAGGGGCGGGTGTGGCCAAGGACCGCGTCAAGACCGAGGCGACCGGCAACGAAAAGGCGCAGGGCGACAAGGCGTTGGACACGCAGATCACCGTCGCGCAGTGACCTTCGACGGAAGCGCGGGTGCGGGAAGCGATTCCCCCACCCGCGCGCCGCGTCCCCGCCGTTCCCACTATCTGATCGGCCCGAGCGGCTTTCCGAATTTCGGCGACGAACTCATCGCGGCGACCTGGCTGCGCTATCTGGCACGGACCGAGCCGGAGGCGGACGTCTGGCTCGACACGCACTCACCGGGACCCGCGCAACTGCTGCTGAACGATCTGCATCCGCGCCTTCGCTGCACGGACACCCTGTGGCGGCTGTGCGGCGAGGCGCCGTCGGACGATCCGTGGGAAGTCGCGAACTGGGTCCAGTCGGCGGTGAACGACCCCGGGCTCGCGCCACGCTGGGACGCGGGCATCGATCTGCTCGGCCGGACCGACGTGCTGCACCTGGTCGGCGGCGGCTACCTCAACGCGCTGTGGCCCCGGCACATCGGGCTGCTCGCCGGTGCCGCTGCGGCCGCCCGGCGGTCAGGTGCCCGCACCGCCATGACCGGGCAGGGACTGACGCCGTTCCCGCCCGGCGCCACCGATCTCCTCCGGTCGCTCGCCGACCGTTTCGACGTCGTCGACGTCCGCGACGACCCGTCGGCCGAACTGCTGCCCGGGGTCGTCCGCACATGCGACGACGTCTTCCTGGAGCCGCCCGAGCAGAGACCCGCCGCGCAGGCGCGCGAATTCGTGCTGTGCGTCCAATCCGACATCGGCGCCTTCGAACCGTCCGTGCTGGCCTCCCAGGTGCTGGGTTTGTTG
Organism: Amycolatopsis keratiniphila; assembly: GCF_000400635.2. Taxonomy (NCBI): domain Bacteria; kingdom Bacillati; phylum Actinomycetota; class Actinomycetes; order Pseudonocardiales; family Pseudonocardiaceae; genus Amycolatopsis; species Amycolatopsis keratiniphila. The sequence continues at coordinate 5,258,979 of NC_021252.1, forward strand.
CGGGCTTGGGAAGTCGACCCGGAGCAACTCGCCGTCGTCGAAGGGATTCCCCGTGTCGACCGCGCCGTCCCGGCGCTGCTCGAACACGAACTCGCCGGTGCCGAGTTCCATCCGTTCCGCGACATCTGGCGCCACGGCCTGCCGCTGGCGCCCGGGCAGACCTGGATCTCCAGCCGCTATCACCTGCATCTCGTCGCCGCGGCGGCCGGCGCGGCCGGTCTCGCGTTCAGCGTGTCGCGCGGGTACTACACGACCAAGCACCGCAGCCTGATCGACCTCGGCTCGGGCTGGACGTCGTTCGACGCCGAGGAGGGCGGAACCCCGGACCGCCCGACCGGTACCGGGTTCCCGCCGCACGTACTCCGGCGGTGCCGCGACCTGAAACGCTCGGTCGCGACGGCGGTGTACGGACACCAGGTGGCCGAGGAGGTCCGGCCCGCGACGCGGCGCCTCGCCCTGCGCTCGTGGCGAACCCGGTCGAGCTAACCGGATCACGCGTGATTGGAGCCGGAACTCGCGTGATTCCGGGCGGAACTCGCGTGATTGGAGGCGCATCACCCGCGAGGCGAGAGTTCCGCCTCCAATCACGCGAGTTCGGTCCTCGATCACGCGAGTTCCGTCTCTGGTCACGTGCTGAGTGACGGGACCGCCTCGGCGGCCGGGGCGGCCTCGGCCGACCGGGCCACCGGTGTCCGCGCCACGTCCGGTTTCACCAGGCTCCAGGCCACCACCACGGCCAGGTTCACGCCGAGCGACACCAGACCCGCGTTGAACCCGCCGAACGTCGCACCGGTGACGTACAGGGCGATCGCGGTGAGCACCCCGGCGACCATCCCGGCGGCGACCGCGGCCGTCCGCACCCGGCGCACGAAGAGGATCGCGAGCCAGCCGGGGACGACCTGGGCCAGGAGGTTGTACGTCAGGTTCAGGATCGTGAGCATCAACGTCGACGCGACGAGGGTCAGTACCGCCGCCAGCACCAGGAAACTCGCCACCGCGACCACCGTCCAGCGCCGTTGCGCCGCAGCAGGGACATTCGGCGCGAGGTTGCGGCAGACCATGCCGCCGATGGTGAGCGCGGTCGCCGCGAGCACCAGCACACCGGAGAGCGCCGCCCCGGCGGCGACGAGTCCCAGCAGCCAGTCGGGCAGTAAACCCTTGGCGGTCACCATGAACACCGTGTTCGGGTTCTCCAGATCCGGATGCGCGCGCACGCCGTAGTAGGCGGCCAGCACCAGGAACGGGTAGATCAGCATGTACATCGGCATCCACACGGTCGAGCTCTTCACCGCGCGTTCGGACCGGGCCGGGAACACATACGCGCCACCGAAACCGAGGTAGAACACGATGCTCTGGAAGAGGATCGTCGTCATCGCGAAGGTCAGTTCCGAGCCGCCCATGGTGGTCTGCGCCGCGCTGAGCACCTCGGGCCCGCTGACCTTCGCGGTGCCGCCGGCGGCGATCACGACCGCCACCCCGACGAGCACCACGCCGAGCAGCATGAAGAAATCCTTGAGGATCGAGACGAACGCGGGCGACCGCACGCCGGAGACGGCGATGTAGACGAACGCCACGATGCCCGCCAGCACCACGCTCTGCACCGGATCCAGCCGCAGCCCCAGATTGCTCAGCACCACCTGGAGCCCGATGAACTGGTACTGCCCCCACGGGACCAGCGCGATCAGCATCGTCACGCAGGTGATCAGCTCCAGCCGCCTGCTGCCGAAATGCCGTCCGAACACGTCGGGCACGGTCATCGCGTCGTACCGTTTCGCCGCCCGCCATACCAGCGGGGCCAGGAAATAGCCCAGCGAGTACGCGAGCAGGATGTAGCCGAGGAACCAGATCCCGTAGCTCGCGCCGTGCGCGTAGATCCCGCTGGGGAACCCGATCATCGTCCCGATGCTGTACACCTCGCCGACCGCGAGAAAGTACACCAGCCACGCCGGGAAGGACCGGCCGCCGACTAGGAATTCCGAGATTCCGCCGTCGCGTGTGGACCGTCCGGCCCACACCGCGAGCCCGATCGAGCCCGCCATCACCACCGCCACGATCGCGATCAGCATCAGTCGTCCTCCGGGTAGTGGGCGCGGTCGAAGAAACGCCAGCTGATCCACAGGCACAGGGTGGTCAGCGGGCAGCAGCAGAACACCCAGAAGAACAGCACCGGGATGCCCAGCACCGACGCTGTCGAACCGGACAGCATCAGGATTCCCGCCAGCAGGACGACGGCGGGGACGAACAGTCCTATGAGGACACTCGGCCAGCTGCGGATCATCGTCGTGCTCCCGTCGTCTCGCGCCGCCAGACGACCTCGCCGCCGCTGACGGTGGCGTCCACGGTCAGCTCGCGGATCAGGTCGGGGTCGACCGTGGTGGGATCACCGGACAGCACCGCGAGATCGGCGAGTTTCCCGATCTCCAGGCTGCCTTTGACGTCTTCCTCGCCCGCGAGGTAGGCCGCGTCGATCGTGTAGCCGCGCAACGCGGCGTCGACGTCCACGGCCTGTTCGGGGCCGAGTACCTTGCCCTGCCTGGTGATCCGGCGCACCGCGCACCAGATCCCCTCCAGGGGCGGCACCGGGGTCACCGGGGTGTCCGAATGCAGTCCGAAGTGGATTCCTCGTGACCGGGCCGAAACCAGCGGGCTGATCCGGCGCGCCCGCTCGGGCCCGAGGAAGACGTCGCGATGCCGGTCGCCCCAGTAGTAGACGTGCTTGACGAAGAACGACGCGAGGACGTCGTGGGCGGCCATCCGGTCCAGCTGGTCTTCGCGCACCGTCTGGCAGTGCTCGATCCGATGCCGCCTGCCGGTTCCCCGCGGCGAGCCCAGCCGGGAGTAGCCGTCGATGATCGCGTCGATCGCCGCGTCGCCGTTGCCGTGCACGGCGACCTGCCAGCCCGCCGCGTCGAGCGCGGCGATCCGGCGGCCGAGGTCGGCGGGTTCGAGCAGCATCATGCCGTGCTCGTCCGGATCGCAGGTGTAGCCCTCCGCGAGGCAGCCGGTCTTGCCCTGGATCGAACCGTCCGCGACGATCTTCACCCCCGTCATCGCGAACTTGTCGTCCGCCTGGGCTTCCGGCGGTTCCGGGTGGCCTTCGTCGAGGCCGGGCAGGAGACCGTCGAACAGGTAGCCGCGCACCCGGACACGCAGCTTTCCGGCGCGCCGCAGCAGCGCGTACGCCTCCAGTTCCGCGGCTCCGCCGATGAGCCCGATACCGGTGTCGTGCACGGAGGTCACGCCGTTGGCGAGGTACTCCTCGTCCGCCAGGAGGAGCGCTTCGGCCAGTTCGCCCGCGCTCTGCCCGGGCAACCGGGACGTGACGAGGAAGGCCGCGGTCTCGACGAGCACACCGGTCGGCTCCCCGCGGGCGTCGCGCACGATGAGCCCGCCGGGCGGGTCCGGGGTCTCGGCGGTGATCCCGACTTCGCGCAGGGCGAGCGAGTTCGCGGTGCAGAAGTGACCGGAAACATGGGTCAGCACCACGGGATTGCGGCCGGAGACGGGGTCGAGGTCCGCGCGCGTCGGATGACGGCCGTCCGCGAGCAGCGTGTCGTCGTACCGGAAACCCCGGATCCACTCCCCCGGGCCCAGTTCCTTCGCCGCCTGGGCGACGCGTCCGGCGATGTCGGCGATGGTGTCGTTGGGCGGGCTGCCGGCGTCGACCGGCGCGGCCAGCGTCATCCCGAAGAACGCCGGATGGTTGTGGGACTCGACGAAACCGGGGATCACCGTGCGCTCGGCCAGGTCGAGCACGGTGGTCCCCGGGCCGATCAGCCGGGAGATCTCCCGTTCGGAACCCAGCGCGGTGATCCGCCCGCCGCTCGCGGCCAGCGCGCGCACCCGTCTCCCCGCCGCGTCCAAGGTGAGGACGGTGCCACCGAGCGCGACGAAATCGGCTTCTCGAACGAACTCCACCACAGGGACCTCCTGGCGACGTGTCCTGGCTCACGAGGGATCCCCAGACAGTGCGGCACGTCTGGCCGCCTGAACAGGTCCAGAACGCTCCGGTGCGGTGGTACCAGTTACGCGATCAGGTCGCGGCAGGCCTGGCCGAGGAGCCGGATACCGGGGTCTATGTCACGCAAGGGAACGGCCGCGAACCCGATCCGGAAATGGTTCTTCGGCGGATCGTCGCCGACGAAGAAGATGTCACCGGGCTCGATCAGGACGCCGTCGCGCTCGGCGCGCTCGATCAGCGCCCGGCAGTCCAACTCGGGCGGCCCGGTCATCCAGAGGCTGACGCCGCCCGGCGGGTACGCCGTCTGCGTCCACGGCAGGTGTTCGGTGACCGCTGCGCAGGTCGCCTCCCATTTCCGCATCAGTTTCGTGCGGTATCGCCGCAGCGAGCGGTGGTACTCGCCGCTGTCGATCAGCAACGCCAGCGCCCGCTGGAGGTGACCGGGCGGATGCCGCAGCACGTACCGCCGGATCTCCCGCAGCTCCCGCACCAGTTCACGCGGCCCGACCAGGTACCCGAGCCGCAGGCCCGGCGAGAGGAACTTGGAGAAGGTGCCGAGGTAGATCGCGTCACCGGTGCCGTCGAGCGCCTTGAGCGCGGGCGTCGGGCTGCCGTGGTACCGGAATTCGCTGTCGTAGTCGTCCTCGACGAGCACCGTGCCCGCACTCGCGGCGAGGCTGAGCAGCCGTCGGCGGCGGCCGATGCTCAACGTCGCGTTCGTCGGGTGATGGTGGCTCGGGGTGAGATAGAGCAGGTCGACGCCGTCGAGCGTGTCCGGCGGGCGCAGGCCGCTCTGATCGACGTCGACGCCGCGCAGCCCGGCGCCGGTGCGCAGGAAGATGTGCCGGGCGTCGAGGTATCCCGGGTTCTCCATCGCCACGACGCTGTCCGGCCCGAGCAGCGCGCGGCCGAGCAGGTCGAGGCCCTGCTGCGAGCCGACGGTGATCAGCACCTCCGACGGGTCGGCCTCGATCCCCCGCGCGGTGAGCAGCTGACGGCAGATCAGGTCGACCAGCATCGGGTCGTCGGAGCCGACGCTGTCCTGCAGGCTCGGGAACACGTGCGGCCGGTACAGCGCGTCACGCAGGCAGCGGGTCCACGACCGCGCCGGGAACGCGGTGACGTCCACCTGCCCGGCGAGGAACGGGTACGGGTAGGTGTGCCAGTCCGGGCGTTTCTCGATATGCGGCACCCCGGCGTCCGGGTACCGGCGCACCCGCGCGCTCCAGTCGATGGCCGGGCTGGTGCCACGCTCCTGCACCGCGCAATGTGGCCGCATCTCCGCGTTGATGAACAGCCCGCTGCGCTCCCGGCTCTCCACGAACCCCTCGGCGACCAGCTCCTGGTAGGCGAGGTTGATGGTGTTGCGGGAAACGCCGAGTTCTGCGGCCAGCTCACGCGAACTCGGCAGCCGGTGCGCCGGGTCGAACGTGCCGATCGCGATGCCGTGCTCGATGGCACGCCGCACCTGCCGGTAGAGCGGCTCGGCGGACGTCCGGTCGATTTCGATCAACGTTCGCGGCAACGGCACCTCCCTTCCGGCGACGGGCCGGGATCTGAACCTAGCTCCCGATCCCGGCCCGCACCACCTAGCCGAGCACGTCGTCGAGGCCCGCCGAAGCGATTCCGAGTGCCTCTCCGACCGGCGCGGACGTCAGCCTGCCGTCCACCGTGCTGACCCCGCCGCGCAGCTCCGGGCACCGCGCGACGGCGCCGGACAGACCGTGGTTCGCCAGCTCCAGCGCGTAGGGAAGCGTGACGTTCGTCAGCGCGTAGGTCGAGGTGTGCGGAACGGCGCCGGGCATGTTGGCGACGCAGTAGAACACCGAGTTGTGCACCTGGAACGTCGGCTCGGCATGCGTCGTCGGTCGCGTGTCCTCGAAACAGCCACCCTGGTCGACGGAGATGTCGACGAGCACGCTGCCCGGCTTCATCCGGGACACGAGATCGTTCGACACCAGGCTCGGCGCCTTGGCACCGGGCACGAGCACCGCGCCGATCACGAGGTCGGCTTCGAGCACGGCCTCTTCGATCGAGTACGCGTTGGCCGCGGCGGTGCGGATCCGGCCCTGGTACATCCGGTCGGCGGCACGGAGCTTGTCGACGTTCTTGTCGAACAGGACGACGTCGGCCCAGGTCCCCGCCGCGCCGGCGACCGCGTTCATACCCGCGACACCGGCTCCGAGTACGACCACCCGGGCCGGGGCAACCCCGGAGACGCCGCCGATGAGCACACCCCGCCCGCCGTTGGCACGCATCAGCGTCTGCGCGCCGACCTGCGGCGCCAGCCGCCCGGCGACCTCGCTCATCGGGAACAGCAGGGGCAGCGATCCGTTCGGCAGCTGCACCGTCTCGTACGCCACCGACGTCGTGCCCGCGTCCAGCAGCGCCCGCGTGCACGGCTCGCTCGCGGCGAGGTGGAGGTAGGTGAACAGCAGCTGATCGCGGCGCAGGCGGTGGTACTCCTCGGCGATCGGCTCCTTGACCTTGAGCACGAGGTCTCCGGTCGCCCAGACGTCGTCGGCGCTGTCGAGCACCTTCGCACCGGCGGCGGCGTAGTCCTCGTCGCGCACGGAGGACCCTTCCCCCGCTCCGCGCTCGACGAACACCTCGTGCCCGGCCGAAGTGAACTCGTGTACGCCCGCGGGCGTCACCGCGACCCGGTACTCGTGGTTCTTGACTTCACGAGGGACACCGATCTTCATCTCACGCTCCCGTCTGTTCCAAAGGCAGTGACGCTGAGCGTGCGGCACGGCTGGAACGGCCAGAAGTGCCAGAACCCGCGCGTTCGACGGGTCCAGTTCGCGACACACCCCTGACCGCAGCCCCGCAGAGCCTGGGCCGAAGGGGACTTTCCCCGCATTCGACGCGACGAAAGCCACCTTCACACCACAAGGCATCCTTCGCCGCTCATAGCGCTGGGCTATGACGTCTTCGCCAGACGACGGCTACCGCCACGCCGAGACCGGATCCACAATGGACTCGTGGGAACCCTGGCCATGACCTCGCTCGCGGCGGCGGCCGGGGTGGTCGCCCAGCGCCTTTCCGGGATGGGGCTTTCCCTGCTGTGCGTACCGTTCCTGGCGCTGGCCCTGGGCCCGCTCGACGCCGTCCGGCTCACCCTGCTGCTCGGCTTCCCGGTCTATCTCGCGGTCGCGATCACCCATTGGCGGGCGATCAGATGGACCCAGGTCGCGTGGCTGACGGTGCCCGCGGTGCTGTTCACGCCGATCGTCGCGCTCGTGGTCCGCGGTGTCCCCGCGCGGCCGCTGCTGCTCGCCGCGGGCGGCTGCTGCGTCCTCGCCGTCGGCGTGCTGGCGAGCGGCATCACCAGCAGACGGCTGGCCGGCCGGACAGGCGCCGTCGGCGCGGGCGTGCTGAGCGCCGCGATGAACTCCGTCGCCGGGCTCTCGGGTCCCGCCGTGGCGGTGTACGGGGCGAGCGCGGGCTGGGGCGCGGACGAGACACGCGGGACGCTGTCGATCTACTTCTTCCTCCTCGGCCTGGTCGCGTTGCCCAGCCTCGGCTGGGTGGAGGTGCCCGTGAGCGTGCTCCTCGCGGTCGCTCTCGCCGCACTCGCGGGCGATCTTCTGGGGCGGGCGCTCAGCCGCCGGGTCGGTGAACGGTCCGTCCGCTGGTCCGTTCTCCTGCTTTCGGCGGCGGGCGGTGCGCTGACGCTGGCGCATGCGGCCTGAGAACCGCCGGTAATACGATGGCCGGTGATGACACCGCCGGACCGCCCCGAATGGCGATCGCGTGCGTGGCTGGTCGCCTCCGCGGTGCTGGTCGTGGCCGCGATCGCGCTGCTGGCCGTCGGCGCGAACGGGCCCGGCGCGGTCGTCGTGCCGATTCTCGTGGTGGCCACGGCCATCGGCGTGACGACATGGACGCTGATCCGCGCTCGCAAGCGGCGCCTCGACTACGAAGCCCGCCTCACCGGTTGGGCGGCGGAGCACGCCACGCAGCATGAGCGGCTCCGGATCGCCCGGGAACTCCACGACATCGTTTCCCACGGCCTCGGGGTGATCACGTTGCGAGCCAGTGCGGCGCGGCGGGTCCAAGGGGAAGTCCGGGAAGCGGAGCGCGAACAGGCACTCGCCGACATCGAGCGGACGAGCCGGGACGCGGTCACCGAACTCCGGCGCATGCTGGCCGTGCTTCGCGACCCTGACGAGCGCGGCGCCCCGTTGCGGCCCGTGCTGAACCTGTCGGATCTTCCCGCCATCGTCGAGGCCGCTCGTCCGCTGGGCATCGAGCCGCGACTGGACGTCGGCGAGCTCGGGGACGTTTCCCCTGGGGTACAAGCGACTGTGTGCGAAATCGTCCGTGAAGCCGTCGCGAACACCGCGCGCTACGCCGGACCGACGATCGCTCGCGTCGACGTACAGCGCGACGGTGACACGATCGTCGTGACCGTCGAGGACGACGGGCCACGAAGTGCCTGGTCCCCCGCCCCGGGTGCCGGTCACGGCCTGGCCGGACTTCGAGAACGAACCGAGGTGCTCGGCGGCGACCTGCACGCGGCACCGTCCGGGACCGGATTCCGGCTCATCGCGCGACTACCGGACGGAGCACGCCCGTGACCGGACAGCCACCGATCAGGGTCCTGCTCGCCGACGACCAGCGGCTGCTGCGGCATAGCCTGGCGATCATCATCGACGCCACCCCGGACCTGGTCGTCGTCGGACAGGCCGAAGACGGGACGCAGGCGGTGGAACTGGCGCGGCGGCTGCGCCCCGACGTCGTGCTGATGGACATCCGCATGCCCGGCCAGGACGGGATCTTGGCCACCAAGGAGATCAGCGCCCGCCCCGACCTGGCCGGGACCAGGATCCTCGTGCTGAGCATGTTCGAGCTGGACGAGTACGTCTACGGCGCGCTCCGCGCGGGTGCGAGCGGATTCCTGCTCAAGGACACCGAACCGGACGAGCTCATCACCGCCGTCCGCCGGACGCACAGCGGCGAATCCCTGTTCGCGCCCGCCATTCTCACCCGGCTGATAGCGCACTACGTCACGGCGCCGCCGCACCACAGCCCGCCCCCGCCCGCCGGCCTGACCCAGCGTGAGATCGAGATCCTCACCTACGTCGGCCGCGGGCTGTCCAACACCGAGATCGCCGAGACGCTGACCATCGCCGTCAAGACGGTCAAGACGCATATCAGCCGGCTCCTGAGCAAGCTATCGGCCCGCGACCGCGCCCAGCTGGTGATCACGGCGTACGACCTGGGACTGGTGGCCCCGCGCGCGGTCAAGCGTCCCGCCGGTGGAACGTGATCGCCGAGATCCCCACCGCGACGAGCCCCCAGCCCAGCACGACGGCCGAGCCGCCGAGTGAACGCACGTCGTGGCTCGCGGCGTCCGGGAGGTACTCCGCGAAAGTGGCCCGGTCACGGAGAAGCGGGCCCGCGATGAAGTAGTACCCGAGGAGCCCGGCCACCGCCGGGACACTCCAGCGCACAACCGTCGCGACGGCGGCGGAGAGGATCGTGGTGAGCGCGAGATAGGCGCTCGCTCCCGCCACGTCGGACCACGGTCCGCCGGCCAGCGCGGTCAGGGCGGCCGCCGGGACGGCCACGATCAGAAGAGCGGTCATTTTGGCAAGATGCTGGGTGATCCGGCGCGGCATGGCGGTCAGGGTGCGGTGGATCTGGCCGCCGCCGTACTCCGACGTCACCGCGACGACACCGAGAACGATGAACCCGGCCTGGACGTAGCCGACGGGTGAGACGCCTTGTCGCGAGAACGCGGTCGCGAGGATCGCCGAAACACCCAAGGTGCCGAGCAGGGTGAAGTACGTCGCCGGCAGGCTGAGCAGTTTGAGGATCTCGGCCCGGATCGCCCGGCCGCCCGTCACGCGTCCCTCCTGCGGAAGACCAGGGAACCGGCGGCGAGCAGCGCCGCGACCCAGGCCGTCATCACCAGGCCACCGGTGACCGGCGAGAGCCGGACGGGCAGATCCACCCGCTCGACGAACATCCGGAACCCGGCCAGGTCGGGGAAGAACGCGGCCAGCGGCGTGACTTTCGTGAGCAGGTAAGTGACCGTGACCACCGACGTGTTCAGAATCAGCACGGTGAGCGGCAGGATTCCGTTGCGTGTCAACAAGGTCAGGCCGGACGCGAGCAGGGCGGTCAGCACCCAGTAGAGGACGACTCCCGGCAAGCGCCCGAAATCGCTCACGCCCAGCGCTTCGACGATCGTGAGGGTGATGGCCGAGGAAACCGCCGCCAGCGCCGCGACCACCGTGCTCATCCCCGCCAGCTTCGCGACCAGCAAGCGCCTCCGGGACGACACGACCGTGAGACTCGTGGTGATCTGGCGTCCACCACCGGCGTTCTCCCCTTCGGCGGTGTACTCGCTGCTCACCGCGACGACGCCCAGGATGATCGCGCCCACCACGCCGAACGCGAGTTCCTGGAATCCGAGGTCCACGTTGCCACGACTGACCGCCGCCCTCGCGTTGAGGAACGTCAGGCCGGCCGGGACCAGTACGCCGACCGCGACCGCGGCCCAGACCGACGGCAGCGAGGTGAGTTTGCGCAGTTCTCCGCGATAGACCCTCATCGGACGGCCCCTGTGGTGAGCGCGAAGAACGCGTCCTCCAGGCTTCGGTGCCGACCGACGACCTCGGCGAGTGTTCCCCGCGCGACGATCCTGCCGCCGTCGATGACCACGACGTCGTCGACCGTCTCCGACAGTTCTCCCATGAGGTGGCTCGAAAGCAGGACGGTCCGCCCGGCCGCGGCCCGTTCGCGGAGGAAACCGCGGATCCATCGGATGCCTTCCGGATCGAGACCGTTGACCGGTTCGTCGAGCACCAGTACCTCGGGGTCGCCGAGCAATGCCGCCGCCAGTGCCAGCCGTCGCCCCATCCCCAGCGAGTAGCCGCGGACGCGTTTGCCCGCGGCGGCGGACAGCCCGACCTCCGCGAGGACCTCGTCCACCCTGCCGCGCGGGATCCCGCCCGCCGCGGCGACCCACTTCAGATGCGCTCGGCCGGTGCGCGAGCGATGCGCGCCCGAGCCGTCGAGTACGGCGCCGACCTTGCGCAGAGGATCCCGCAAGGCGGCGAACGGAACGCCGTCGACCAGCGCGGTTCCCGACGTCGGCCGGTCCAGCCCAAGGAGGATCCGCAGGGTCGACGACTTCCCGGCGCCGTTGGGCCCGAGGAAGCCGGTCACCCTTCCCGGACGGGCTTCGAAACTGACGTCGGACAGGATCGTCGCCGATCCTCGTCGCTTGGTGAGCCGGTCGAACTTGAGCATCAGGACTTCTTCCCGTCGAGCGCGAACACGTCGCTCGCCAGTCCATCCCAACGGGATACGCCTTCGCGTCGGACCGAGGACCGATCCTGGCCGGTGTCCCTGGGCCCTGGGTCCTACGGCCGTACTCGATCGCTGATTCGTTGCGTGATCAGAACCGCGATTCACGTGATTGAAGCCGCTATTCGCGTGATTGAAGGCGTAACTCGCCCGCACCGACGTGTCCCGCCTCCAATCACGTGAGTTACGCCCTCAATCACGCGAGTGCGGCTTCTGATCACGCGAGTTCCGGCTTCACCCCGCTCAGAGCAGCTTGCGCAACGCCTCCCGCAAAGCGGCAAGAGCGGCTTCGGGCTCATCCCAGAAGATCATGTGCCCCGCCTTCGGGATCTCGACGAACTCGGCCGACGGATTGCGCTCGGCCGCTTCCGCCGCACCGGCGGCCGTGACGACCGGGCTCGCGCCGCCGTACAGGAAGTACGTCGACGCGGGCACCTTCGGCCAGTCGTCGAAGAAGTCCTCGGATTCGAACCCGCCGTGCGTGGCGACGATCGCGTCGCGGGAGCACGAAGACAGCCAGCGGGCGCGCAGTTCCTGCTCCCGACGCGGCCATCGCGGCCACGATCGGGCCACCTCGTCGGCATCGGTCCCCCGGCGCGCTTGGTCGAGTTGCCCGAGGAAGGCGTCGAGTGTGGTCGGATACGGTGCCCGCCCGGGGCCGCTCAGCGGCGGGTCGGCGAGCACCGTGCCCCGGAACGGCCGGGTGGTGGCGGCACGGGCTGCGATCCGTGCGCCCATAGAGTGTCCGAAAAGGATCGGATCGCGCAGCCCGAGTCCGTCCACGACCGCATCGACGTCCGCGGCGTAGCTCGCCAAGTCGTACTCCGCGGCGTCATCGGACAGCCCGCGGCCGCGGACGTCGAGCACGATCGGCCGCACGAGGTCGGTGAGTTCCCGTGCCACGAAGTCCATCGTGACCGCCGGGCTGGTGATCCCCGGCAGCACGAGCACCGGGATACCATCGGAGGGACCGTAGTCGAGCACGTGCAGCCGCACTGAACCCGACGTCACCCACCGGCTGGTCGCCGGAACGTCGCCGAGATCCGCCAACGCGGGTTGCCCGAGTGTGCGGCGATCCAGATCCGCGAGATACGTCAGGGCATCGTCGAGTCCGACGACGTCCGCGTATTTCGCTTGCAGGTCGAACAAAGCGGCGTCGTGGGGCCCGGCAGCGCGGTCACCGCAGGCTTCCCGGACGACGAGCGTGTCGAAACCGGACTGGACGGCGTCGACGGCGGTCGCACGGACACATCCCGAAGTCGTCGCACCGCAGACGACGACGGTGTCCGTGCCCAGACTCGTGAGGAGCGCGGCCAGCGAAGTCCCGTGGAACGCCGACGCGCCCTTCTTCAGGATGAGATGGTCGCCCTCCCGCTGTTCGAGCCTCGGGTCGAGGGCGACCACTTCACTTCCTTCACAAAGCGCCCGCATCCCGGGCGCTTTCCGGAGCCACGCCACGGCGTCGCCGTCCGCCTCGGCGGGTGTGTAACTGATCGCGGTGTAGATCACCGGCACACCCTGTCGCCGTGCTTCGGCGACGAGGGCGGTGGTCGCGGTGACTTCGGCGGTGAGGTCGGCGCCGGACGGGAACGCGGGCTCGGTGAAGCCCCGCGTCAGGTCGACCACGACCAGCGCCGGACGCGATCCGCGCGGCACGCTCGCCCCGAAACCGGCCCGGTCGTACACGCTGTCGAGGCTTTCATCGACGGCCACGCTGCAACTCCTTGATCAGTTTGTCCTGGGTGCGGATCCGGCCCAGCAGCCAGCCCTGGAACAGCCCGAGGGCCGCGGCGGCCGCGATCACGCCGTAGCGTTTGACGCCCTCCGGAAGCACCATGGCGAGACCGTCGACGGCCTCCGGCACCGGCGCGGGAGCGGCGCTCGTGGCCGCGACGGGCCCCGCTCGCAGCTGGTCGGCGAGATTGCGGGCGAACTGGTCGAGCAGCCGGGTGGAGACGGCGCCGATCGCGCCCTTGCCGAACTGGGCGAGCTTGCCGCGGATCGACAGATCGGTGCGCAGTTCGATGGTGGCGCCGCCGGGTGCCTCGCGCACGGTCAGCGTCACGTCGGCCTCGGCGTCGCCGTTGCCGTGGGCGTCCGCTCCCCTGGCCACCAGCCGCAGGCTGCGGTCGGCCTCGGTGACGTCGGTGAACCGCACGGTGCCGGAGTAGGCGGCGGTGATCGGGCCGACCTTGACCTTCACGCGGCCGAGATAGGCGTCGTCCTGCCGTCCGTCGAGGGTCGCGCCGGGCAGACAGCCCGCCACCCGCTCGACGTCGTTGATCAAGGCGAAGACCTCGTCGGGTCCGGCCGGTACGGACAGCTGGTTCTCCAGGATCACGCTGTCGCCTCCTTCTCCTTGGCGTGGCATCGACGGGTCGCGGTCGCCTCGATCGCGTCCACGATCGTCTGATAACCGGTGCAGCGGCACAGATTCGCCGACACGGCCTCGCGGATCTCCTCACGGCCGGCGTCGGGCCGCTGAGCCAGAAAACCCTCAGCCAGCATGAGGAATCCGGGGGTGCAGAAGCCGCATTGCAGGCCGTGGTGCTCGCTGAAAGACCGCTGCAGATCGGAAAGTTCGCCGTCGCGTCCCAGCGATTCGACCGTGCGGATCTCGGCCGACTCCGCCTGCACGGCGAACATCAGGCACGCCCGCACCGGTTCGCCGTCGACGAGGACGGTGCAGGCGCCGCACACCCCGTGCTCGCAGCCGACGTGGGTGCCGGTGAGCCCGAGGTCGTGCCGCAGCACGTCGAGCAGGGTCTTGCGCGGCTCGACGAGGGCCTCGTGCGGCTCGCCGTTGACGTTCAGGACGATCAGGTGCCGGTCGCTCATGACAGAACGCTCATTTCCTTGTGGACCCCCGCGTCGAGCGCGGCGAGCACGGTCTGCGGATGCACCGGGGTCACGTCGAGTTCGACCCCCGTGTGGCGCAACGCGTCGTTGATCGCGTTCAGCACCGCGGCGGGCGCGCCGATGGTGCCGCCCTCCCCCGCCCCCTTCGCACCGTTTTCCGTGAACGCGCAAGGGGTTTCGAGATGGGTGACGGTGATGTCGGGGATCTCCGTCGCGGTCGGGACCAGGTAGTCGATGAAGCTCGCGGCCGACGGTTCCCCGTTGCCCGCGTAGGTGATCTCCTCGAACAGGGCGCCGGCGATGCCCTGCGCGATCCCGCCCCGGCACTGGCCGTCGACGACCTGCGGGTGGATCACCACCCCGCAGTCCTCCACGCACGCGTAGCGCAGGATCTTGATCTGGCCGGTGCCCGGATCGGCCTCGACGACCACGGCGTGCGTGGCGTTCGAGAAGGTGCCGTCGCCGGGTACGTCGAAGCTCGCCGTGGCCGTCAGCGTCGGCTCGACGTCCTTGGGCAGCAGGTGACTGCGCAGGTACGCCACATCGGCGATCTCCTCGAAGGACGCGCGGCGCTCCGGATCGTCGATCTGGACGACGCCGCCGTCACCGTCGAGGCGGACGTTGTCGGGACTCGTCTCGAGCAGATGGGCGGCGATCCTGCACAGCAGTTCGCCGAGTTTCCCGGCCGCGAGGGACACCGCCGAGCCACCGATCGTCACCGAGCGGGAGGCGAAAGTGCCCCAGCCGTAGGCGATGCGCTCGGTGTCGCCCTGACGCAGTTTGACCTGGTCGAGGTGCAGCCCCAGCCGGTCGGCCACGATCTGCGCCAGCGTCGTCTCGTGCGACTGACCGTGGTTCATGGTCCCGCTGGTGACCACGACGGAGCCGGTCGTGTCCATCCGGATCTCGGAGATGTCGAAACCGGGGACCACCGCCATCTTCCGTTTGGCGAAGGCGCCCGAGCCGTATCCGGTCCGCTCGGAGAAACAGCAGTAGCCGATGCCGATGTGCCTGCCTTCGGCCGCCGCACGGTCCCGGATCTCGTACCAGCCCTCGTCCCGGATCGCCGCCTCGGCGAGCTCGAGCGATTCACGGTAGGTGCCGGGGTCGTAGGTGATGGCGTTGACGCCGGTGTACGGGAACTGCGTGATCACGTTCCGCCGCCGGATCTCGACCGGATCGAGGCCGAGTTCCCTGGCGGCGCGTTCCATGATCCGTTCGATCGCCATCACGTACTGCGGACGGCTGACTCCGCGATAGGGCGCCGTCGGTGCCTTGTTGCTCGCGATGGCGCGGGCACGGACGCGGTACTCGGGCACCTGGTACACGCTCGGCATCTCGGCCGACGCCATCAGCGGCTCGATGCCGGCCGTGAACGGGTAGCAGGAGTAGGCGCCCATGTCGCAGACGACGTCGACGTCCAGCGCGGTGATCCGCCCGTCCTCGTCGAACGCCGCCAGCGTGCGGTAACGCTGTTCCCTGGCAAGGAATCCCGCCGTGAGCGCCTCACGCCGGTCTTCGATCCATTTCAACGGCCGGTTCAGCCGCCGCGCCGCCGCCGCGACCGCGATCTCCTCGCGGCCGACGACGCATTTCTGGCCGAAGCCGCCGCCCATGTCCGGGACGGTGACCCGCACGGTGCGTTCGGGGACCCGCAGCGAACGGGCCATCGCCGTGCGCACCTGATGCGGCACCTGCGTGCACATCTGGACGAGCAACTGGTCGTCGTGGTCGTCCCAGGACGCCACGACTCCCCGTGTTTCGAGCGGGAGCGCGTTCTGCCGCCCGCTCTTCGTGACGACCTCGACCACCCGGCCGCCGCCCGCGCGGGCCGCTTCGAACGCCGCGTCGACACCAGGCGTGTCGAACATCGACACGTCGACCAGCACGTTGCCGGGCACCTCGTCGTGCACGAGCGGAGCGCCCTCGGCGAACGCCGACTCCTCCGACACGATCGCCCCGAGCGGCTCGTAGTCCACCACCGCGGCCTCGACACCGTCCTCGGCGCTGTACGGATCCCGAGCGACGACCAGCGCCACCGGTTCGCCGGTGAACCGCACCTTCTCCCTGGCCAGGATCGGCATCGCGGTCGGCGAGAACTCCTCCGGCGGACGGTCGAGCAACGCGACGATGTCACCGAGTGCCAGGTCTTCCGCCGTATACGCGGCGACGACACCATCGACCGCCAGAGTCGCCGAAAGGTCGATCCCGGCCAGCTTGCCGTGCGCGACCGTCGAACGGACGAAGGCCGCGTGCAGCATGCCGGGCAGCTGGATGTCGTCGACGAACCGGCCGCGGCCGGTGAGCAGGCGGGGATCCTCACGCCGGGGCACCGACGCGCCGACCCAGCGGCCCTGGCGCCCGTCGAACCGTGCGGTCATCGCGTTTCTCCTTTCTCCCACGCCTCGTGCAGCGCCTGGGTGACGAGCGTTCGCGCCAGCCGTCGGCGGTAGGCAGCGCTGCCCGCCGCGTCGTCGGGCGGATCGATCGCCGCCGCGGCGGCCGCACCGCACGCGGCGAACAGCTCCGGACCGGGAACGCCGCCGTCGAGCAGTGCCTCGGCCTCGGGCACCCGGACGGGCGCGGGGGCCACGCCGCCGAGCACGACCCGGCCCCCGTGCTCCGCGTCGATGCTCACCGCGGCGTCGACGATCGCGAAATCGCCGTGGCGGCGTGCGAATTCGGTCACCGCGGCCCGCGGCGACGGCCTGGTGAAACGCACCGCCGTCACGACCTCGTCCGGTTCGACGGCCGTGGTGTAGAAGCCGTGGAACATCTCCGCGGCCGGGATCTCCCTGGGACCGCGCGGGCCTTCGGCGACGATCACCGCGTCGAGCAGCAGGGCGAGCAGGCACCATTCCGCGGTCGCGTCACCGTGGACGATGCTGCCCGCCACCGTGCCGCGGGAGCGGATCGGCAGGTGCCCCACCCACCGCATCGCACGGGAGAGCACGTCGAAATCCGGTCCCAGCTCGGAGACCTCCACCGCCCGATGGGTGACCAGCGCGCCGATGGTGAGGCCGGCCCCGTCACGCCGGACGGAGTTCAGCGCCGGGTCCCGGCGCAACGGTCCCAGATCCACCAGCGCCGTCGGACGGGCGAGCCGGAAGTTCATCATCGGCATCAGGCTCTGGCCGCCGGCGATGAGTTTCGGGTCCTCGCCCGCCGCGGCGAGCTCGCCGAGCAGGCCGACGGCGTCGGTGACGTCGTGGGCCCGGTGGTACCGGAACGCGGCGGGCTTCACAGAGCCGTCCTGGTTTCGGCGGATGGCTCGGCCGGGTCGACGATCCGGTCGAGTTCGCGGCCGCGGGTCTCCGGCGCGCCCGTCATCATGAACAAGACCGCGGCCACCACGAGCACCCCCAGCACCGCGAAGGTGAGGGGCAACCCGAGCACCGGCCACAGCACGCTGCCGAACAGCAGGGGCGCGAAACCGGTGATCGCCCGGCTCGACGACGACGCCCAGCCGAATCCCGAAGCCCGCAGTTCCGTCGGGTAGAGCTCGGAGACGTAGGCGTACATCACCGGGATGACCACCAGCGCGAACAGGCCGAACGCGCCGATCGCCACGACCGCCGCGGCAGGCGTGTCGAGCAGCAGGGAGAACACCACGAGCGACAGCGCGGTGAGCGGACCGGCGACCATGATGATCCGCTTGCGGCCGACCTTGTCGACCAGGAGCACGGCCACCGCGACACCCACGATGCCGGTCGCGTTCATGAGCGCGGTCGAGGCGAAGGCGGCGATCTCGCCGAATCCCTGCGCCCGCAGGATGGACGGCATCCAGCTGAGCGCGGCGTAGTAGACCAGCATGACACTGATGAACAGCGACCACGCCACCGCCGTGATCCTCGGGTTGAACGCCCACACCCGGCGCAGCTGGTCGAACGCGGCCGCGACCGCGCCGCCCCGGGTGTCCTCGACCACCGCGGGCGGGATCGAGTACGGCTCCGGAGTCGCTCCCGTGCGGCGCACGAGGTCGTCGATCACCGCCCGTGCCTCCGCCTCGCGGCCCTTGCGCACCAGGTACAGCGGTGATTCCGGGACACCACGCCGCACCCAGAACAGCAGCAGCGCGGGCAGGATCATCAAGACCAGCATCCAGCGCCAGTTCCCCTCGACCGGGAGCAGGAGCGTCGCGCTGACGGCGGCCAGTGTGGTCCCGATCGGCCACCAGCCGTCCATCGCGGACAGGACCCGGCCTCGATGCTTGCGCGGGGAGAACTCGCTGACGATCGCGTAGTCGACCGGGATGCAGCCGCCCAGTCCGATCCCCGCCAGGAAACGCAGGGCGAGGAACGTCTCCACGTTCGGCGCGAGCGCGCCCAGCACGGAGAACAGCGCGAACAGCAGCAGCGTGATGCTGAACGCCTTCTTCCGGCCGATCCGGTCGGCGATCGTGCCCCAGGCGACCGCGCCCACGGCCATGCCGATCAGGTTCGCGGTGGCCACCAGGCCCTTGCCGCCGGCGGACAACCCGAATTCCGTCCCGACCAGCGGGGTGAGGAATCCGTTCAACGCGACGTCCCAGGCATCGAACATGTAGCCCAGCCCGCCGATGAGGAAGATCTTTCCCTGAACGCTCCAACGCCAGGGCAGGTCCTGGACGATCTGATCACCAGTACGCATGAACCACTCCGATGCGATTGCCGGCCAGCGCGCCTCAGCGGGCGAACTGGTAGTGGATGGACTCGGTGTCGGGGTCGGTGAGCGGGCTGCCGTTCCACAGCCAGTCGTAGGACACGTCGGATTCGCCGTCGAAGCGCCGCAGCTTCTCGTCCCGTTCGCGCTGTTCGGGACCGTCGGGCAAGTGGTAGAAGTCCATGTTCTGCAGCGAGGCGTCCTGCACCATGCCCGCGTGCTTGGCGCGCCGGTCCACGTAGCGGATCAAAGCACCGTCGATCCCGTCGCGGGTCACCCGCCCCAGCTCCTCGGCCAGCACCGCGGCGTCCTCCATCGCCTGCGACGCGCCCTGTGCCTGGTACGGCAGCATCGCGTGGCACGCGTCGCCGAGCAGGGCGACCCGGCCGTCGACCCAGACCGGGTCACGGCGACGGCGGTACATCGCCCACACCGAGACGTCCTCGTCCTTCGCCTTCGCCAGCATCGTCGGTACCCGATCGTCCCAGTCGTGGTACTCCGCGGCGAGTTCGGCGGCGGTCGCCGGACCGCTCCAGTCCTTGGCCACCGATTCGGTGCACGGCACGATCGCGACCACGTTCAGGTACTCCCCGCCGCGGATCATGTAGTGCACCAGGTGTTTGTTGGGGCCGTACCAGATCGTGGAGTGATAGCGGTCCACCAGGAAGCGGGTGGCGGGGTCCTGCGCGATCAGGTCGCCGGAGATCAGCGCCCGGTAGGCCATCTCGCCGGAGAACGCGAGGGTGTCGTCGAAGCCGGCGAGATCGCGCACCGAAGACCGGATGCCGTCCGCCCCGATCACGACGTCGCCGGTGAACCGGCGCCCGTCGGCGGTGATCACGGTGGGCCGGTCCGGCACCGTCCGGTCGAGGTCGGCCACTCGCGCACCGGTCGCCACCCGCACCACCGGACCGGTCCCGTCGGGATCCAGGCAGGCGTCGAGCAGGACTCCGTGCAGGTCGGCGCGGTGGTAGTGCCAGTAGGGCGCGCCGTACTGGTCGGTCACCCGGCTGCCCAGCTCCAGCTGGGCGATGATGCTCCCGTCGGCCCACCGACGGCGCACCTGGTCCTGCGGCTCGGTCCGCACCCGCTCCAGCCGGGCGCGCAACCCCAGCCCGATGAGGATCCGGCTGGCGTTCGGCGCGGTCTGGATCCCCGCGCCGATCTCGCCCAGCGCCGGGGCGGCCTCGACCACGGTGACGCGCAAACCCCGCTGCCGCAAGGACAACGCGGCGCAGAGCCCGCCGAGCCCGCCACCGACGACAACGACCTCAAACGACTGACTCGCGGCCATGCCCGCCTCCCGTCTTCGTCAACGTTTCCGCGCCGCTGAGCAACCTCCCGGCGCCCGGCACCGTGGGCTCGACGCCGAGTTCCGTCAGGATCCGGAACGTCGTCGCCGTCGCCGCCGACAGGACCGGGATCCCGATCTCGTCCTCCACCGGCTGGATCGCGGGCAGCGACGGCATCTGCACACAGGCGGACAGCACCAGGGCGTCCACATCGGACAGATTCAGTTTGCGATGGTGTTCTCGCAACCCGGCGGGGTCCAGCCGGGCCACGGCGAGGTTGTCCGGCACCTCCAGGGAAAGGGCGTCGGCCACCTCGACCCCGGCGTCCTCGATGTAGTCCGCCACCGCCTTGGTCAACGGCTTCATATACGGCGTGATGATCGCGACCTTGCGGGCGCCGAGCGCGCCGAGCCCGGACAGCAGCGCACCGGCACTGGAGACGACCGGCGCGTCGCAGCCCTCTTCCCGCAGCACGCGCGTGATGTCGTCTTCGGCGGTGCAGTGGTAACCGGGCCCCTGCGCCATGATCGCCACGAGACACGCGGTGGCGACGACGTCGGGTTTGGCGTCGGCGAGTTCGGCCGCCGCCCGGCCGGCCTGGGCGTTCATCGCCCGCAACTGTTCGGGTTCGACGTGCCGCATCCTGGCCCGCGCGGAATGGAAGACGAACCGGTCGCCCGGATCGGCTTCCTCCCTGGCGCGCAGCATCCGCGGCAGCTCGGTCTCCATCGTGAGATTCGAGCTGGGGACGATCATCCCGATGTGGTGGTCGGTCATCGGCGGGCCGCCGGACGCATCTCGGCGACGGTCAGCTCGCCGTTGTCGACGATCAGTTCGTCGTCCAGGTAAAGGGAATTGCCGCGCATCGGGATGTCGAAGTGGCACGGGGTGTCGTTCGGGCCGCCGAGCTCGTTGTTGGGGCCGATGGAGAACATGACGTTGCCGTAGAAACTCCGCAGTTCCATGCCCATCCCGCCGGGGAACTGGGTCAGGCCGTGCCAGTGCGCGCGTTCGTCGAGCCCCCAGCCCACGTGGCTCATGCCGTAGCCGCGCGGATCGTCGAAACTCTCGATGTAGGAACGCAGCAGATCCGCGTCCAGCCCGGACGATCCGGCGCCACCGCGGATGTCCCGGATGAAACCCTGCTCGATGGTGATCTCGACCGGGGTCTGTACGTAGGTGTTGAACGGCAACAGAACGTCACCCGGTGACAGCACGATCTTCCCGTCGACGCCGTCGTCGGCACCGCCGGTGAACACGAACGCCGCCGGCCAGTGGTCCCAGCGGCCGGGCGTGTCGGTGTAGCCGTATTCGGACAACGTCGGGTACACGCCGAGCTGATAGGTGACGTCGGTGCCCGCCGGGCTGGTGATGCGCATCGTGCCGGCCTTGGCCAGGAGTTCCGCGCCGATCTCCACGCGCTCGCGCAGTTCCTTCGTCGGCATGAGCCTGGCCAGCAGCTCGGGCGGCTCGACGGCGGTGAGGATCCGGGTCCCCGCGTCCTGGATGGCGAACTGTTCCTTGCTGAACAACAGGAACGTGCAGTCGACCACCATGTCGACGCTCTTGAGCGCCTCGACCGCCAGCGGGATGTTCCCGAGCCCCGAGTCGCCCACCGCCCACGCGCCCGCCGCGCTGACCGGCGAGGGCAGCCGCATGTGGTAGGCCGAAGCGCCCAGCTGCTGAGCGGCCCACAAGAAGGCGTCGGCGTACTCCGCCCGCTCACCGCCGCGGGTCAGCACCACCACGGTCTCGCCCTCGTGCACCCCCGAGAACGTCAGCTGGCGCAAACAGATGTCGTTGAACAGGTTCCGGTCCATCGCCGACCACCTCCATATTGATCCGAGCACGTACTATCCGGATACGGAAGACCGGCCTTCATACGAACACGTACTATCCGGATACGCAAGAGGTGACTACGGACAGATCTCGGCGGCCTGCCGGTGAGCGACCGTCCGGACACGTAGGATCACCGCGGGGGCCCGGGCAGCGGGTTGGAGCCGACAAGGAGTAGCGATGGGTGAATCGGCGCGCACGGGCCGGCGCAGGGACGACACGCCGGCCGTCACTCCCGCGACGCCGTCGGACCTGCTGGCGGCCCCCGGCTACGGCGCCCGGCGGCTGTATCAGGCCTACCTCGCCGCGTGGAACCGTCACGTGGACCCGGTGCTGACCGGTCCGCAGTTCGCCGTCCTGTCCGCGGTCCGCGCCTACCCCGGAAGCGACCAGAGCTCGCTCGCGGGCGCGGTCGCCCTCGACACCTCGACGATGGCCGACCTGTGCCGCAGGCTGGAGCGGCGGGGACTCATCCGGCGCGTCGAATCCCCGCACGACGCGCGGCGCAAACTGCTTTCGCTCACCGACGAGGGCAAGTCGGTACTGAGCCAGGTCAACCGCCGTGCCCGGCGGTTGGACAAGGCGCTCCTCGACGGCGACGACGACATCGACATGGCCGCGCTGCTCAACGCGCTCGGCGCGCGCTGGGAGCGGATCGCCGAGGTCGACAAGCTGCGCTGACCACCGCGCCACGCTTCCGAGGGCGCTGGGCCAATGTCCAGAGTCGTACGGGTCTCGGGGGGATGGCGCCGGAAGCTCGGCGTGCCAGGTGCCGACGATGTAGGAATCGGGACGTTGAGCGTCCCAATTCCTACATCGTCGAGGGGCGCTCGACCCCACTCGCCGATATCGGCTCCGCCACAGCAGCATGACGGCGTCAAGCCGAGTGGGTAAGCAAATACAGGTTCACCAGAACGACCATCAACACTCACGACCCCCGCACAAAACGCCCGTATCAGGCACGCGCGGCGGGCTTGGCGTCACTCGCGACCGGCCAGTCCGCTCCCCTTCGCGTACTGCTCGAAGTGCAGCACCGCGTCGAGCGGAAGCCGTTCCCGCCAGCCGTGCCGCTCCAGATCCGGCACCGTCGGCAGGTCCCGCACCGGACCGACGCACAGCCACGCCACCGGACGCACATGTCCGGGCAACCCCACCAGATCGCGCAAGTACTCCTCGCGATAGAAGCTGACCCATCCGACGCCAAGCCCTTCGGCGGTCGCCGCCAGCCAGAGATTCTGGATGGCCAGGCACACCGAGTACAGGCCGGCGTCGGCGATCGCGTGCCGTCCCAGGACGTCCGGCGCACCGCGCGACGGGTCATAGCCGACCACGATTCCCGCGGACGACGCCACGACCCCTTCGATCTTGATCGGCGCGAAGACGCGGGCCCTCTCGGCATCCAGCCGTCCTTCGAACACTTCGCGTTCGGCCAGCACGTGCTCACGGAACTTCTTTCGAAGGTCCATATCGGACACGACGACGAAATCCCATGGCTGGGAAAGACCGACGCTCGGTGCGGCGTGCGCCGCGCTCAACACGCGACGCAGTACGTCCGCCGGAATCGGCTCTCCGGTGAATTCGCCCCTGGTGTCCCGGCGCCGGAAGATGGTTTCGTACAACGATCGGTCGTCAGTGTCGCGCGTCATGAGCCGTGATCATGCCTGACCACCATCGGTTACCCGCCAACAGGGTACCGACTCTTTCCGTTCCTTTCCCTTGCGATAAAACGATTTCTGTTCGTCATGTCCCGAAAAAAGCCGAGATTGTGTTGTGGTGACCGAAATATCGGTTCTACCATTCTTCCGTGGATTTCCGGGTACTGGGGCCGGTCCGCCTGCAGGTACGCGGGCGGGCCGTCGCCATCGGCGAGCCGCGGAGGCAGGCCGTACTCGCCGTACTGTTGTTCGAAGCGGGCCGTACCGTCGGCGTGGACCTGCTGATCGACCGGGTCTGGGGCGAGTCGCCGCCCGAACGGGTGCGTCGTTCCCTGCAGGCCCACATCACCCGGATCCGGCGCGCCCTGGAACAGGCCGATCCCGCCGGCGCGCGGGTGACGAGGGATCCGGGCGGTTACCGCCTCGTCGCCCGGCCGGAACAGGTCGACGTCTTCCGGTTCCGGCGCCTGCTCCGCGAGCACCCGACCGACGTCACCCGGCTCAGCGCGGCACTCGAACTCTGGGAGGGCGAACCGCTGGCCGGGCTTCGCGGCGACTGGGCCGAACGCACCCGCCGGACGTTGTATCAGGAGCGCACGGCGGCGATCGTCGCGTGGGCCGACGCCAAGATCCGTGAAGGCGACGCGGCGGCGACACTCACCCGCCTGACCGAGCTCACCGACGAACAGCCGTTGCAGGAACCCGCCGCGGCGGCGTTGATGCGGGCGCTGTACGCCGTGGGCCGCGGCGCCGACGCGCTCACCCACTACGAACGGATTCTTCGCGCATTGCGAGAAGAACTGGGCGCCGACCCCGGTCCGGAGCTCGCCGCCGTGCACGAGGCCGTCCTCCGCCACGACCTGCCGACGGTGGCCGCGGCGCCGCCTCCCGTACCCGCCCAACTGCCCGCCGACGTCGCCGCGTTCACCGGCCGGGCCGGTGAACTGGCGGAGCTGGACCGGCTCGCCGACGGCGCCGGCGAAGAACCGGTCCTCGTCTGCCTCACCGGTACGGCCGGGGCGGGCAAGACCGCGACCGCCGTGCACTGGGGCCACCGGATGCGGGACCGTTTTCCGGACGGGCAGCTGTATCTGGATCTGTGCGGCTACGCCCCCGGCGAGCCGATGTCCTCGGCCGACGCGCTGGCCGCCCTCCTGTCCGCACTGCTGCCCGAAGGCACGCGGATGCCGTCCGGCGAGGCGGAACGCGCCGCCCGGTTCCGTACCGAGGTGGCGGGCAGGCGGATGCTCGTCCTCCTGGACAACGCGGCGACGCTCGAACAGATCCGGCCCTTGCTCCCCGGCACGCACAGCTGCGCCGTGGTGGTCACCAGCCGCGACTCACTCGCCGGGCTGGTCGCGCTCCACGGCGCCCACCGGGTCGACGTGGACCGGTTGTCGGTGGCCGACGCGGCCGACCTGCTCCGGCGGCTCATCGGCACCCGGGTCACCGCCGAACCCGAGGCCGCCGCCGAACTGGCCGAACGGTGTGTCCGGTTGCCGCTCACCCTCCGCCTGGTGGCGGAACTCGCCGTGTCCCGGCCGTCCACGCCGCTGTCCCGGCTGGTCGGCGAGCTGCGAGCCGCCCAGCAGACCTTGAAACTGCTCAGTTCCGGCGGTGATCAGCGGGCCGCGGTGCGTGCGGTGTTCTCGTGGTCGCTGCGTCAGCTCAGCGAAGACACCGTCCGCGCCTTCGCCCTGCTCGGCAGGCATCCGGCGCCCGTGTTCGACTCGTACGCCTTGGCCGCGCTGACCGGAAGCTCCTACGACCAGGCCCGGGCCTGGCTCGACGCCCTCGTCCGCGCGCATCTGGTCCACCCCGTCGGCGCCGACCGCCACGGCATGCACGACCTGCTGAAGGCGTACGCCGCGGAGATCGAGTGCGACGAGCCCGCGGCACTGGACCGGATCTACGGCTACTACCTCGCCACAGTCGCGGCGGCGATGGACCGTCTCTACCCCGCCGAAGCGAACCGCCGGCCCACGGTCGCCTCGCCGAAGTGCGTGATACCGGCGCTCGACGACGCCGACAGCGCGCGGGATTGGCTGGACGCCGAACTGCCGACCGTCCAGGCGCTGGCCGCGGCCGGACGGCCCGAACACGCCGTGACGTTGTCCGCGCTGCTGTTCCGCTACCTCGACGGGCACCACGAGACGGCTGCGCTCGCCGTCCACGGACACGCCATCAAGGCGGCCCGCGCCATCGGTGACCGCCGCGCCGAAGCGGAGGTGCTGGTCGCCGTCGGCGGCCTCCACATGCAGGCGGGCAGGGCCGAATCCGCCGCCGCGGCCATGTGGGCGGCGTACGACTTGTTCGACGAGGCCGGGAATCCGCTCGGACAGGCACGCGCGCTGGGAAACGTCGGCATGATCGAGGAAAGCGCCGGATATTACCGGCAGGCCGTCGGCTACTACACCCGCGCGCTGGCCCTGTTCCGCCGTCTCGGTGACCTGACCGGGCAAGCTCATCAGCTCACCCGGCTGGGCACCGTCGAAGCCCGGATCGACCGCCGGGAACAGGGATACGAGCACCTTCGGCAGGCGATGGCACTGCATCGGGAGGCGGGCCACCGGTTCGGCGAGGCCTGGGTGAAGATCGGTCTCGGGGAACTCGCCGCGAACGAAGGCGGGCCGGCCGATTCCTGTCGCCTGCACAGCGAAGCCGCGGCCCTGTTCGGCAAACTCGGCCATCGGGGCAGCGAGGCATGGGCCATCGACGGACTGGGGCGGGCCGAAGCGCTGGACGGCCGTCCGGTCGACGCGGCCGCCCACCACCGTCAGGCACTCGATTTGTTCCGGCGGCACGGCGGGCGCGACGGCGAATCGTGGGCGCTCAACGGACTCGGCGAAGCCTGCCTGGCGTGCGGCTACCCGGACACGGCCTGCGCGAACCACGCCGAGGCCCTGGCCGTGGCGACCAGGTACGGCTGTCACGAGCAGATCGCGCGCGCCCACCGGGGACTCGCCCGGGCCGCTTCCGATCCGGAAACCGTCCGCGACCACTACGAACGCGCGATCGCCGGCTACGCCGAGCTGGGCCTGCCGGCCGCGGAGGGCACCAAAACGGAACTCGCCGAGCTTTCCTCGTCCTGTTGAGGGGCGGTGCCGATTTTCGGCGACGGCGACGATGTGGGAATCGGGACACTCAACGTCCCGATTCCCACATCGTCGAGTGCCTGATGCGAGGTAGCTCTGCTCTGGACTTGCCGTTGTCGTCCTTCACGATGCGATCCGGCTTCGGCCGCTGGTTCTCCGGCAACGGTTTCCCGTTGAAGTCGGTGTACTGGTCGGCGTCCCTGATGGGTTTGTTGTCATACCGCGGCGTCGGGTGGACGTCGAATTCGTAGTACTTGCCGTCACTCGTCTTGCCGTTGTGCGGCAACCGGACCTCGTTCCCGAACTTGCCGCCCGCCTGACCGTGGTTCCCGTAGATCCTGCCGCCCCAGGTCGAGCCGGGGCCGGGGACGGGGCTGTTCCCCAAGCCGAGCGAGTTGAGCTTGTTGTCGTCCACACCGTTGTGCCAGGCGCCGAACTGACCGCTGTCCTTGTGGTCGCGGATCCACTGTTTCGTCTTGAGCGTCGCCCGCGTGCGGGCTCTGTGCGGATAGACAATGTTCCTTGCCTAATAGGATCCACTGTGGACACACGCCGCCGTCAGCAGGCGGAGCAGTTCCTTTGGTTTGTCCAGCGGGATGATGTGGCCGCAGTCCGGCAGCAGATGTGCGGTGAGGTCGTCGGTGACGGGACGCAGTTGCCGTTCCAGCGCGCGGCCCACCGGATGGGCGCCGATCGCCATCGTGGGCACGGTGAGACGGCGGGCCGCGACCGCCTCGCCGATCTGGCGCGCGCTGACCGGCATGGCGCGGTAGTAGGAGAAGGCACAGCGCAGGGCATCCCGGCCGGTGTAGGCGTCGACGAAGGCGTCTCGGATCTCCGGCGCCACACCACGCCCGAGGGTGCCCGAGGCGAGAAACCAGTCCACGTACTCCGCCTCGTGTCCGATGAGGACCGTTTCGCCGAGCCCGGGAACGGCGTGGAAGCCGAACCACCACGGCGGGCCACCGGCGAGGAAGTCCTCGGCGCCGGGCAGCGAGCCAAGCATCGACTCCATCAGGACGAGCCGCCGCACCAGATCCGGCCGCCGCAGGGCGAGGAGGAAGGCGACCGGGGTGCCGGCGTCGATGGCGACCACGGCCGCGTTGGGCTCGCCGAGCGCGTCGAGAAGGCTCTCGACGTCCGAGGCCAGCGTCCCCGCGTCGTAGCCGTCGGCGGCACGGGTGCTGTCGCCGAACCCGCGCAGATCCGGGGCGATGACCCGGTGGCGCTCGGCCAGCGGGCCGATGATCTCGCTCCAGAGCCGCCACGTGTGCGGGAACCCGTGCAGGAGCAGGACCGCGGGCCCGCTGCCCGCGGTCGCCACGTTGAGCTGGACGCCGTTGACGGTGATCCGTCGTGTCGAGGGCACGTCGCCTCCGTAGTGGTTACCATTGGTTACCAGAAAACCGTAGGTAACTTCAGCGATGCCGCCAAGACGGCACTTTCGACACAGGTGGTGAGCTCCAGGTGACCACACGGCGCGGTGATCTCTTCGACCCCGAATGCCCCACCCGCCGCCTGCTGGACCGCATTGGGACGAAATGGACGTCGATGGCGGTCAAGGTGCTCGCGGAGGCGGCTCCGCACGAGGTGCGGTTCGCCGAGCTGCGGCGCCGGATCCCCGGCGTGTCCCAGAAAATGCTGTCGGTGACCTTGCACAGCCTGGTCCGCGACGGCCTCGTCGCCCGCCGGGTGGAGCCCACCGTGCCGCCCCGGGTGCACTACCGGCTGACCGACCTGGGTCTGTCCCTGGAAATGCCGCTGGCGGCGCTCCGGAACTGGGCCGAGGAGCACATGGCACGGATCGACGAGGCGAACGCGATCAGCGACGCCGCGATGAAAGGTTCCGCCACCGGAATGGAGTAGCGTGCTCCGGTGCGACGTGCGCGAAGGGAGACGGCACTGTCTCGGGAAACGGCTCGGATCTGGTTGTCGGAGCGGCGCCGGAGCGGCTTGAGCCTCGCGTTCGCGCTGCTCGTCGCCGCGTTGGCGCTCGCGTTCGGCGACGACGTGCTTTCGCTCGCGCCGGTGGACGGTGGCGTCCTGGTTCTTCTCGCCTACCTCGTCGGCTATCTCGTGGTGACAGTGGCCGCGTTCGGCGCGGCGACCTCGGAGCAGATCCGGGACTGGGCGCGCCGGGAGAGCCGCGGCACGTTCGTGCAGCGCTACGTCTTCGGGACGGCGCCGGGGCCGGGGGTGTCGATCTTCATCGCCGCGGCCGCGCTCGCCGTGGCGGTCGTGTGGATGCCGGGGCTGGGCGGCGAGAGCCTGCCGGCGGGGATGCGCGTGGGAGTGGCGGTGGCCCTGGTCGTCGTCGCGTGGGTCTGTGTCCTCGTGTCCTTCGCGATCGCCTACCACGCGGACAACGTGGTCGAGGCGGGGAAGGCGATGCGGTTCCCCGGAGACGGAGCCGCCGAGTGGTCCGACTACATCTACTTCGCGGTGTCCGTGATGACGACGTTCGGAACGACCGACGTGGACGTCGTCTCCCGCGAGATGCGCAGGACGGTGACGACGCACGCGATCATCGCCTTCGTCTTCAACACGGTGACCGTGGCGGCGGTCGTGTCCGCTTTGAACAGCGGCTGAAGCCCGGCCTCAGCCGAGCCGGAGCAGGATCGGGCTGCCGGTGACGGTGACGTCGGCGCCGGGTTCGATCGGCGTGCCGGCCCCGTCGAGCCGTTCGACCGAGGTGGTGCCGGGCGCCGACGGGATCCGATCGGATCGGTCGATGGTCCACCAGATCAGGAAATTCCTGCCGCCCTGGTCGAAGCGGCACTGCCAAAGATGGTCGGGCAACCCGGCTTCGCGTCCTTGCCCGCAAGAGTGGATCCGGCTGCCCTTCAACCACTCGTTCAGGCGTTCCACGTGTCGCGCCGCCTTCGTGTGCGGACCGCCGACGGGTTGCAGCACGATCGGGATCTTGGCGCTTCCCCAGTTGTAGAAGTACATCCGGCGGTATTGCGCGTACAGCCCGGAAAGGAAGAACCGGGCCGCGTGCTGCGCTCCCCTGTCGGCGTCCACGGGCTGTTGCCTGTTCACGTCGTAGGCCGAGCCGGTGCTCCACAGCCTGACGCCCGCACCGGCTTCCTGCAGTGCCTTCTCGATCTCCCGCGCCAACGGAAGCATCGTCTCCGGCGGGTCGGAGTCGTTGCGGGGAGCCAGTTTCACCGCGGCGGCGGCGCAATGGTCGTAGCCGCCGAGCCGGGCGAACTGCCGCAACTCGTCGAACGCCGCGGGATCCCAGAGCTCACCCATGGACGGGCACACCACGGTGGCGTCGGGGTCGGCGGCTTTGATCGCCTGGCTCGCCAGCCGCGTCATCTCCACGAGTTCGGCCATCGAACCGGAGAAGAAGTCCTGGTGATTGGCCATGTCCCACAACTCGTAAGCGGCGATCCGGCCCCGGTACTGCTCGGCGACCGTACGCACGAAACGCTCCCAGTCCGCGAGGTCGTCCGGCGGGCCCGTGCGGGAGTCGTCGGTGTAGACGGACTTCGGGCTGTTCGGGCTCGCCCAGAGTGGAGTGCCGCCAAAGGTCAGGGTCACCGGGAAACCGGCCCCGCGAGCGCCGGTCACGAGCCGTTCGAGTGTCGCCCAGTCGTAGCTGCCGCGGGCGGGCTCCAGGTTCTGCCA
Source organism: Amycolatopsis keratiniphila (assembly GCF_000400635.2). Lineage (NCBI taxonomy): Bacteria > Bacillati > Actinomycetota > Actinomycetes > Pseudonocardiales > Pseudonocardiaceae > Amycolatopsis > Amycolatopsis keratiniphila. Next base: position 5,289,277 of record NC_021252.1, read on the forward strand.
TCGGGTGCGGGTGTTCCACAACCGGACGGACCCGACCCCGAACGACGGCATCTGCCCGGTATTGGAGTTCGCCGTCACCCCGACGAATTCCGGCTCGATCGCCCGCGGCGCGTTCGTCCACATCGCCGCCTGGACGGTGGGGGTCGTGCCGGGCGCCTGCCGGTCCGGCGGATTCCCCATGGCGCCTCCGGCGAGCAGGACGGCCCCGAGCACCGCGGCGAGCGCGACCTTGGTCAGCGGCCGCCTCCGATCGGGGACGGCCACGTCGGCTTCCCGGACGACGGTGTCCGTGCCGAGGATGTCCCGGACCGTGGCGTCGCCCAGGTCCGCGCGTTCCCACGATCGGTACAGCTTCGCGAGATCCTCCCGGCTCGCGCCGCACGCCGTCGCGATCGCCTCGATCGGCGCGAACGTCGCGGGGACGTTCCGTCCCGTGCAGTAGCGGTGCACGGTCGACCGGCTCGAATGCACCTTGCGTCCGAGCTGTTCGTAACTCAGGCCGCTCCGCTGTTTGTGCTCGGTGAGAAGTGCCGCCAGCCTGGCAGCCGCCTCACTCGCCATCACGCTGAGCCCCCTCCGCGCCACGTTCCGACCGGTTCTCAGTGTCCCACCGCGGACCTTTCGCCGCGCGAATTCGCGAGATCACGTCTCCCGGCATGGCGAAGTCGCAGGTCAGCGGGAAGGTTTCGTTCCAGCCTCCCATTCCGGGCGGTTCCGCTTGCCACGATGCCCCGCGGGTGGAGAGCGTGGAGCCGGCAGCAGATCCGGACATGGGGAGGAATCGGAAATGGAACCGCACAGGACGACCGTGTCCAGCGGGAGGTCGCGTCTGCGGCTCGGCGCACTGGCGGGCGCGCTGCTGATGGCGGCGGCCACACGTGATCAGACGGACGACACGCGTGTCTGGACGACGACTCACGGCGAAGGCTTCGCCACCGCCGTGTCGTCCATCTGATCACGCGTGCCGTCCGATCAAACACGCGAAGCCGCCGTTCCGTACAGGTGGTCGTGAGCCACCACGCCACCGCCGCCCTTGCTCACGGAAGTACATGAAGGACTCCTTCACTGCGCTAGACGCAATGAAGGGGGCCTTCACGCGCGATCGCTGTGACCGCTGTGGTTGCTGGTGCGCCTGCGGCGCCCCTGAGGGTAGTGAAGGCCTCCTTCACTACCCTCAGGGTAGGCAAGGAGGCCTTCACGGACCAGGTATTAGGGCCGCCAGGTGTCGTTCAGCGCCAACGTGCAGCCACCCGAAGCGGTACCGACACGATTCGCGCCCGACTCCCAGGTCACGGCCCCACCCTCCTTGCGAATGTACTTGTACTGGAACGCGGCACCCTTCGGCAGCGCGACCTTCCCTGTCCACAAAGGATAGTTCGCGGAGGACAACGGGACGGCGTTCGCCGGGTTCCACGCCCCGAGTTCCGCACGGTCACCGACGACGAAGATGTTCTGGCCCCACGAAGTCGTGGCGTTCACCGTGAACTCGGCCGAAACGCCGGAGCACGCCGCGCTGTACCGCTGCTTGACCACCGACGGCGTCTCGACCGGGACACCGGCGTCGATCGAGTGCGCCAGCCGGACGAACTGCGCCATCGACCACGCCAGCGGCGTCGCCGCACCGGTGCCTTCGCCGAAGGTGAAGCCCGCGGCGCTCGGCCGGTCCCAAACCTGTTCCGGGATCAGGAAACCGGCGTTCGCCGAGGCGGCCATGGTGGCCAGATGCGTTGTCGCCGGGCGGCCGTTGGCCAGTTCGTACTCGCCACGTTCACCGGTGAGCAGCGGCCACAGCCGTCCGACGCCGGCGCCGGTGTAGGGGCCTCCGGACGCCGTCTCGCCGTAGCCGTCGTGGTTGTACCGGTACCACATCGGGCCGTTCGGGGTGTCGACCTTCAGCGTGGAGTCCACTTCGGACAGTGAGGCCGCGACGTCCGGATCGGCCGCAGGCTTCACGCCGAGGCGGACGAGGTCCAGGAAGCCCGCGTCGATGATGGCGCGCTCGTCGTGGTTCCCGCCTCCGTTCTGCAGGAAGATGTTCTGGCCGTCGTTGGGATTGCCGTTTCCGTCGATGCGATGGAAATACCGGCCGTCGCCAAGCGGACCGGACGTGGTGAACGTCCACGCGCTCACCTGCGCCTGCCACTGGTCGGCGATCTGGCGATAACGCGCGGCGCTCGTGGTGTCCCCGTTGCGTTCGGCGATGTCGGCGGCGCAGATCAGGCCGGCGATCTCCGCGGCGATGGTGGACGGCGAGTAGCCGCCGTTCTCCTCCCAGCGTTCCTGCGGTGTGGAAGGACCACGCGCGACGAGGAAGTCCGCGGACTTCTTCACCTTCGCCCACATCCCCGCGTCGAACCGGTTCAGCTGCCACGCCAGCACGATCGGGAAGGCGACCTCGTCCATCTGCAGGCTGGTCCAGCAGTTGGCGCCGTCGAGCCGGGTGTTCTGCGGGAAGGAACCGTCCGGGCGCTGCTGCACGGTGAACAGGTAGTCGACCGAGCGGTTGGCCGCCGCCGAGTCTCCCGCCGCGATCTGCGCGGTCGAGACCTGGTAGAGGTCGCGAGACCAGACGGCGTGGTAGCCGCAGTCCCCCGTGCCGTTCCCGTCCTTCGCCTCACCCCACGGATTGGTGAGCGAGGCGACGTTCGCCCCCGGATAGGTCTTGTCCTCATGAGCCTTGAGGGTCATCAGCGCGACGTTGTATTGCGTGGTCAACCCGGCACCCGAGATCGACCGGGGCACCGCGGCCAACGAGGACAGATAGCCGCTCCAGCCCGACCGGTACGCGGTGTCCGCCGACGCGAAACCACCCGCGAGCGAGGCCGACGCGTTCGCCGACGCGGCACCGCGATCGCTCCCGAAACCGACCGCCAGCGTGAAGGTCGTGTCCGTTCCCACGGGAATCTGCCCCAGCTGCACCAGGTTCCCCGGCGTCGAGGCCGAGTCGTACTGCGCGCCGAGGACGTGGTCGCCGCTCAGGTCGACGTAACCGTCGCTCGCGGTTCCGCTGTAACCGCTGGTCGCCTTGACGAAACCGGTGGAGGCGGCCAGCGCGCTCGACACCGGCCCGTCCGAAGCGACCAGTTGCCCGCCGGAGGTGGCGCCCGTGTCGCCCATGCCGCTGTTGTTCAGCGAAGGGTTGTACAGCGCGTACAACTGCAGCGGCCCCCCGCTGAGCACCTCGAACCTGGTCTGGATCAGCACGGTGGACCGGGCCGGGTCGGCGGTGTGGGTCTTGGTGATGCGATACCGGCCGTTGGTGGCGGTGTTGATCTGCCGGTAGCTCAGCGAGCGCGGATCGGTGAGCACGAGCTGTTTGGTGGTGTGATCGCGTTCCAGCTGCGTGAAACCGGCGCCGTCGGACACCACGTACTGCAGGTCCTGGACGTTGGCGGTGTCCACGGTCGGGTAATAGATCTCGTGGCTGATCCCCTGGCCGAGGGTGAACCACACCTTCGACGCGGCGCCGGCGGCGGTGCCGAAACCTTCCTTGCCCCCGGTCGTCCAGGCCGCCCCGGTACCCGGTGCGCCGGGCGCGTCCGCCAGCGGCGCGGCGCTCACCGGCGTCGCGGCAAGCAGCGCCGGCACGGTCAACAGCGCGACTATCGCGCGACGCCGTTTCGGTGACTTCATGAGGGTCCTTCCCACAGGCTTCATCGACGGCAGGATTTGTTGTTAGCGGCAACTTATTACCTGAACCGCCGCGCCCGTCAGGGCCGATCGGAGTAACCCGGACCAATCAGGCCGGTGGTCCGGTGAATCGGCTGGGATCAGTGGGCGGACCATCGAGAATGAGGTCGGCGGCGCGGGCGAGGACTTGGACACGGGTCTGTCCCGGGTGGTCCGCGGCGAGAAAGTGGTTGCCGATGGCCGCACAGAAGGCGAGCAACGCCCGGGCTTCGACCTCGTCGGGGTCGTCGCAGAACGTGGCGATCCCGTCGCGGGCCAGCTGCATGCGCCGGTTGTCCACGCGCCGCAGGCGTTCGGCCACGGCGTCGTCGCGGCGAGCCCAGTCACGAACGGCCAGATCGATGGGCAGCAACCGGCCACCGGAGAAAGTCAGCCTACCGGCCAGCCGGACCTTGTCCCGCGCGTCGCACCCCTCTCGCTCGACGCGAGCAAGGACCTCGTCGACGCTTTCGTACTCCCAGGCGTCCAGCATCGCCTCCAGCAGAGCCGCGCGGTCGGCGAAGTAGCCGTAGAACCCGCCCTTGGTCACGCCGAGCGCCTTGGCGAGAGCCTCGACGCGCACCGCGTCCACCCCACCCTCCGCCAGCGCCCGCAGACCTTCTTCGACCCACTTCTCCCGCGGTGTGCGCAATGCGCCCATGCCGTGGCCCACCTCACCTCTCCACTGGTTGTACGCCACCGTATAACCGGTCTAACCTGACGTTATACGCAACCGTATAACACGACCTGGGGAGATGACATGATCAAATGGGCGGGCTGGCTCATAACGTTCTTCGGCACGGCCCACACCTTGGGCGCCCTCACGGTGATGAAGGCAGCCGGTCACGCAGGCACGTGGTTCAGCGGAGGCCTGTGGCGCGACGACCTCGCCGCCATGAGCCCGGCGAACAGCGCCTTCTGGCTCAGCGCGGCCAGCTTCGGCGTGCCGCTCGTCCTCGTCGGCTTGACCGTGCTCTGGCTGGAACGGCGCGGCATCACCCCGCCCGTGTTCCTCGCCTGGGCGCTGGGGATCTGGACTCTGCTGATCGCCGCGGTCCTCCTGTTCACGCCGTGGCCGATCCTCCTCGTCGCGACCGCGCTGCTGTTCGCCGGAATCCGGCGCGGCGAACCGGCCCCGCCGCGAGGTGCGACGGGGCCGGATCACGTGGTGCGCGGGATCAGCCGACCGGACGCGGCTTGAGGTTCACCTCCACCGTGTTGCCGGGGCCGGAGGTGACGGCGCTGATGATGTCGTTGAGGAACCCGCAGCCCTGCAGCGGCGGCAGGGTGTAGGAGCCGGTGAGCTTGCCACCGGCCAGCGGATCGAAGCCCGCCTTCGACTGGAGCGGGATCTGGGCCGGCGTCTTCGTCTGGCACTTCGCGCTCGCCGAGACCGGGAAACCGAAGACGCTGATCCGCGGCAGCTTGACCGTCACCGCCGAGGTCGACTTGAGCACGCCGTCGGCCAGCGTGCCGGTGGTCTTGCCCGCCGACGCGAACTCGATCTTCGCGTTGACCGGCACGAAGCCCCAGAGCGTGAGGTTCGCGCTCGTCGGGTTCAGCGTCAGGTCGGCCTCGAAGGTCCCGTTCGCCAGGCTGATCGCGGCGTTGATGCCACCGCGCAGGTCGATCGGGCCGGAGAGCTTCTTCAGCTGGGTCTTGCCGGCCAGGTCGTAGCTGTACTTGACGATCGGGGACGTGTTCGGCTTGGTCTTCGCCGTGACCGGCGCGCTGGCGGCCGACTTGTTCCCCGCGGCGTCCTTGGCGACCACGGTGAAGGTGTACTCCGTGTCGGCCGTGAGACCGTCCACAGTGGCCGAAGTCCCGGTCACCGACTTGACGACCTCGGTGCCCTTCAAGACGTCGTACTCGGTGACTCCGACGTTGTCCGTCGCCGCGTCCCACGCGAGGCTCACGCTGGTCTGCGTGGTCCCGGTGGAGCGCGGGTTGCCCGGCGCCGCGGGAGCCTGCGTGTCGGGAGCGGCCTGCGTCCGGACGGTGATGGCGGCACTCGGGGTCGACGCGTTGCCCGCGGCGTCCTTGGCGACGACGGTGAACGAGTACTCCGTGTCCGGCGCGAGACCGTCCACAGTGGCCGAAGTCCCCGCCACCGACTTCACCAAAGTGCCGCCGTTGAAGACGTCATAACCGACGACACCGACGTTGTCCGTCGCCGCGTTCCATTCGAGATTCACGCTGGTCTGCGTGGTCCCGGTGGAGCGCGGGTTGCCCGGTGCCACGGGAGCTTGCGTGTCGGGAGCTGCCTGCGTCCGCGCCGTGGCGGCGGCGCTGGGAGCCGACACGTTGCCCGCGGCATCCTTCGCCACCACGGTGAACGAGTACTCCGTGTCCGGCGCGAGACCGTCCACAGTGGCCGAAGTCCCCGTCACCGACTTCACCAAAGTACCGCCGTTGAAGACGTCATAGCCGACGACACCGACGTTGTCGCTCGACGCGGTCCAGGACAGCGCGACGCTGGACTGGGTGACGTCGGCCGTGGCGAGACCGGCCGGAACGCTGGGCGCTTCGGTGTCCGGAGCGGTCGCGGTCCGGGCGGTCACCGGCGCGCTGGGCGCCGACTTGTTCCCGGCCGCGTCCTTGGCCACCACGGTGAAGGTGTACTCGGTGTCGGCGGCGAGACCGTCGACGGTGGCACTGGTTTCGGTCACCGACTTCACCAGGGTGTCGCCGTTGTAGACGTCGTAACCGGTGACGCCGACATTGTCGCTCGACGCGTCCCACGCCAACCCGACGCTGGAGGCCGAGGTTCCGGTGGAGCGGGGGTTGCCCGGCGCCCCCGGAGCCTGCGTGTCAGGCGCCGCCTGCGTCCGCGCCGTGACAGCGGCACTCGCCGCCGACGCGTTGCCCGCGGCGTCCTTGGCGACCACGGTGAAGGTGTACTCGGTATCGGCCGCCAGACCGTCGATCGTCGCCTGGGGTTCGGTGACCGACTTGACGACCTCGGTGCCCTTCAAGACGTCGTAGCCGGTGACACCGACGTTGTCACTCGACGCGTCCCAGGCCAGCGTCACGCTGGTTTGAGTGGTTCCGGTCGAGTGCACGTTCCCGGGCGTCGTCGGTGCCTGCGTGTCCGGGGCCTTCGCGGTCCGGGCGGTGGCGGGCGCGGTGGCCGTGGAGACGTTGCCAGCCGCGTCCTTCGCCTTGACGGTGAAGGAGTACTCAGTGTCCGGGGTTAGACCGTCCACAGTGGCCGAAGTACCCGTCACCGACTTCACCAGAGTGCTGCCGTTGAAGACGTCGTAGCCGGTCACGGCGACGTTGTCGGTGGCGGCGCCCCAGGACAGCGCGACACTGTTCTGGGTGACGTCACCGACCGTCACGGCGCCGGGAGCCGACGGCGCGGTCGTGTCCGCCGCCGCGGTGACGGTGAACGTGTGCAGCACGTTGGCCTGGCCGCTCGCGGGCGTGCAGTCCGCGACGAACGTGCCGAGGCCGGTCTCCGCGCCGGAAGCCGTCAACGGCGTCATGGTCAGCACCAGATCGTGCACCGACAGCGTGGCCGTCCCCGGCTGGTCGAACCGCAGCGACGGTGCGGAACCGCTCGCGTTGATCACCAGGTCGTTGCCCTTGGGCGGGATGGGCTGCTGCGGAACCGCGGTCGGCACGCCGACGGCGAGATGCCCCTGCGGGCTGGAGACCAGCGAGGTGGCCAGCGCCGATCCCTTGATCGTCTCGGCGCCGACGAGCCGGAGCCCTTCGGTCGCGGTCGAGCCCGCGTTGGAGACGGCCTTGATGTCTATCTTGGGGGTGAACTGGCCCACCGGGATCGAGTCGGGCAACGTGGCGTTGATGTCGACCGTGACGTCCTGGTTGCCGATCAAGGGGAACGGGCAGCTGTAGACCTGCTTCAGCGGCGGGCGGTTCCCGGTGCCGACAACGGCTTCCGGGGTGACCGGCGAACCGGTCACCGTGTAGGTCTGCAGGACGGTCTCGGCCCCCGCCGCCAGCGTGCAGTCCGAAGTGAAGGTGCCGAGACCGGTCTCGGTGCCGTCGGCCTTGAGCGGGGTCATCACCAGCTGCAGGTTGTTCACGGCGAGCGTCGCGGTGCCCGGCTGATCGAACCTCAGCGCGGGCGCGCTGCCCGTGGCGTTCACGACCAGGTCGTTGCCCGCCGCCGGGATGGGCTGTTTCGGCACGTCGGAGTCGACCTTCACGGTCATCGTGCCCTGGCTGCCGGGCATCGTCACGGTGGAGGTCGCCTTCGCGGTGCCCTTGATGGACTCGGCACCGACGAGCCGAAGGCCTTCCGTCGCCGTCTTGCCCGCGTTGGACACGGCGGTGATCTCGATGGCGGGAGTCAGTTTCCCGGTCTCGATCGTCGAAGGTTGCGTGGTCTTGATGGTGACCGAGACGTTCTGATTACCGATCAACGGGAACGGGCACGAGTAATTCTGCGTGAGCTCACCCGGAGCGGCGGCACTGGTGCCCGAGCCGATCGTGAGACCCAATGCCACCAAGGCCGCCGTGCTCACGACGGCGATGCCCCCAGCCAGTCTTCGACTACGTCTTCTGTGTTTCACAGGTCCCTCTCCAACACATAGACCACACCCGCCGAAACCATCGGACAAACGATTAATGCCCGCTTTCGCGGGCTCTTCCCAGCGGGCGCGTGCGCACATTTACGGGTATGCCACAGGGAATTAACACACCCGCGAGGCTCGGCAGGCAAGCAAAATCACAGAGGCCGCGCGACCATTCTTCGTCTTTGTCATACGCGGCCGATTCACCGTTCGCGAATCTGTCAGCCGCGCCCCCAAAACGTCCGCCGCCACCCCCGCGCGGGTGGTTACTGGCCAACAGGGCCGCGATCGGGTCAAGCTCAGCGGGCGCCGGAAGGACCGGCCAGAATCCCCGCCAGGACGCGCCGCGCGTTCACCGCTTCCTCGTCGACGCGGTCGCGCGTCCGAGCGCAAGTGATCAAGGCCTTCCACAGCGCCCACCCACGCCCACGCTCCCATTCCGGATCGTCGACCGAAAGCCGCTCGCGGAAGGCTCGCCTGCCGGCGGCGGTCAGCGACGTCCAGGCGACCGCCAGGTCACAGGACGGATCGCCGACGCCGCAGGTGCCGAAATCGATGACGGCCGCCAGTTCCCCGCCGTCGAGCAGGAGATTCCCCGGCGCGATGTCGCCGTGGAACCAGCGGTCCGTTCCGTCCCACGGGCTGTCGAGCGCGGCCTTCCAGATCTCGCGGGCCGGACCGGTGTCGAAGTCGCCGTCCAGCGCCGTGAGCGCGCGCTCGGTCTGCGCGTCGTAGGTGCGCAGACCGGCGCCCCGGAACCAGTTGTGCTTGCCCGGACGCGGGCCGCCCGTGGTGTCGACGGTCCGCAGGGCCGCCAGGAAACCGGCGAGGTCGACGGCGAACCGGACCGGATCGGCGATCCGGCCGGCGGTCGCGGGTTCGCCGTCGAGCCACCGGTAGACCGACCACTCGAAGGGGTAACCCGCGCCGGGCTGCCCCTTCGCCAGCGGAACCGGGACGGGCAACAGCAGCCGGGGAGCGAGCAGCGGGAGCCAGCGCTGTTCCTTGTCCACCGCCAACGCGTACTCGGCGGCGCTCGGCAGCCGCGCCAGCATGTCGTCGCCGATCCGGAAAGTCCTGTTGTCCCACCCGGATTCGGCCACCGGCCGGACCGGGAGACCGGCCCACTCCGGGAACTGCTCGTCCAGCAGCGCGCGCACCTGCAGCGCGTCCACGGTGATGCGCCGCGGCATCGGGCCCAGGTCCGGAGTGCTCATCGCTCGACGGGAATCCACACACCGAGTCTCGTCGTGCCGTCCAGTGGATATTCGGCGGATCCGCTAGTCGAGGGTCCAGTACACCGCGTGCGACTGCCCGGCCGCGTTCGAAGCCGTCCCGACGACACGGCCGTTGTCCGTGATCCGGTAACCCCGGCTGCGAGTGCCGCCCGGCAGCTTGCCGAGCTGCCGCCGTTCCCCGTCCCGGAACCAGACCGTCGCCTGACTCCGGAAAGTGCCCGCCACGGTGCCCTGGGAGTCGACCGCTTCGGCGTCGGCGCCGAGGCCGTCGTCGGGCAGCGCGATGACGCCGCCGTCGAGGTCCCAGAGCAGGGCCGAGCGGCGCGGCGGGTTGAGGTAGCCGCTGCCGACCACGTAACCGGTGGGGCCGATCCCGTAGATCCACACCGAGTGCGGGCTCGGCCAGTCCAGGGGATCGAGCACGCCGTCCCGATCCCACTTCGCCGGGATCGGAGGTCCGCTACTGGTCTCCCGCAAGGTTCCGGCGGCCACCCCGCCCTTGTTGATCCGGCCCGCACCGCTGCTCACGCCCTGCGGCGCCAGCTCGGTGATCGGCCCGCCGTTCACCCACCGCACGGCCTGGTTCGCCGCGGAGCGGACGGCTCCGCCGACGATGATGGCGCCGTCGCCGGAGATGCCGTCGGCCATGCTCCAGGTCTCGCCGGGCAACGTGCCGAGGTCGGTGGCCGTGCCGTCGGGATCCCAGCGGAACCCGTGGTACTGCTCGGACGGCGTCAGCCAGGCCCCGATGACGACGTTGGTGTCGCTGATCGCCCACGCGGTGGCGTTGTGATAACCGGGCGGAAGCTGCAGCAAGGTCGCCTGCCCCGCGGCGTCCCAGCGAGCGGGTACGGCGGTGGTCGCGGTCAGCACGTACCCCGCGGACACCCCGAGGCCGTTGATGTCGCGCACCTGCCCCTCGGTGCCTCCCGGCGTGGGCAGCGCCATGATCTGACCGTTGGCGTCCCAGCGGACCGGATGGCTGCGCTTCGGGGTCGGACCCACGAGCGACAGCCCCACCATCTCCCCCGCCTCGTTGACCGCGAGGACCGTGCTCTCGTCGTCCCCCGGCAGCGTGCCGAGATCCACCGGCCCCGTCGTGGTGGCCCGCGCGGTCCCCGTCACCGAGCCGGTGGCCACGGCGAGCGCCGCCACCAGTGTGAACATCCGTCTTCGCGCTACCGGCACACAATTCCTCTTCACGACGACTCCCCAATCCCGATCAGTGGATGTGCGGACCCCGCGTCGACACTAATGCACACGGACCGCCGACCGGGACCGCCGGAAAGCAGAACCTCTTGCCAGAGGCCGAAATCAGCCGTCGAGAGCGTCAGATGTTCGCGCCGAGCCGGTCCGCCTGGACGAGATCGGCCAGGAGCGCCAACTGTTCCCGGCGGTAGGCCTCGACGTTCGCCAGTTTGACGTCTTCGTAGCCGCGAACCAAGTCGGGCAGCTCGGCCAAGGCCAGGATCCTGCCGCGATCGGCGTCCTCGGTGCCGAAAGCGGCGAGGATCGTCTCCCGGTACTGCCCCACGAGTTCCCGCTCCACCTTCCGGACGTGTGCCTTGCCGAACGGGTCCCAGCGGGTGCCGCGCAGCTTCCGCGCGGCGCGCAGCGCGACGAACACCGGGCGGAACTTCGGGCCGAGCGCGATCTTCCGCTTCATGCCCATCGCGCGCAGGAAGGGCGGGTGCAGGCGATAGGCGTACCGGCTCCCGACGCCGAACTCCGCCTCGATCCCGGCGAGCACGGCGGGATCGAGCGAAAGCCGCGCGACCTCGTATTCGTCCTTGTAGGCCATCAGTTTGTGCAGATTCCGCGCCACCGCTTCGGTGATGGCGGTCGAATCCCCTTCCAGCAACCGGACTCGCTCGACGAACTCGGCGTACTCCCTCGCGTAGCGAACGTTCTGGTACCGGGCGAGTTCGGGAACGCGGATGTCCAGCAGGCGCGCGAGTTCCGAACCCGGTTCGGCGCGCACGAGCGCGCGGGCACGCAGCGCGCCCGCCGACGGAGTGGGGCTCGCGGCGACGGCGGGCGGCGCGACCACGGCGTGCAGCGCGTCGGGATCGGCGACGAGTTGCCTGCCCCGGCGGAACGCTTGAAGGTTGCCCGCGACGGCGACCCCGTTGAGTTCGATCGCGCGTTCCACGCTGGCCGCGTCCAGCGGGATGGCGCCGGTCTGGTGCGCCGCGCCGAGCTGGAGGATGTTGGCGAACTGGTCGTCGTCGAACAGGATCTCCGCCAGTTCCCGCGCGTCGAGCGCCACCGTCCGCGCCGCGTTGTCCGAGATCGCCCCGCGCACGGCGGCGGCATCGGGGAAGGACACCGTGGTGTCCACGACCATCCGGCCGGTCGGCACCTCGGTCGTGGAGACCACGGCCGTGGTCCTGCCGGGATCCGTCACCGTCAGATACGCGGGATCCGCGCCGACGAGGACGTCGCAAGCCAGGTAGAGATCGCATTCCCCGGCCGCGAGTTTCGGGGCCTGCGGCGTCGGCTCGGTGGTGATCTTCAGATCCGAGACGACGGCGCCGCCCTTCTGCGCGAGCCCGGTCTGGTCCAGTGTCCGGACCTGCTTGCCTTCAAGGACAGCGGCCGTGGCGAGGATCTGCGCGACGGTGACCACGCCGGTCCCGCCGACGCCGGTGATGCGAACGGTGAAGTCGGTGCCGGACGTTTCGGGAGCGGGCAGTTCGGCCGCGGTGATCTCCCCGGCCTTCCGCCGGTGTTTGCGACCGGTGGGCACCACGGTCATGAACGAGGGGCAATCCCCCGCCAGACAGGAGTAGTCGACGTTGCACGACGACTGGTGGATCGCGGTCTTGCGGCCGAATTCGGTGCTCACCGGCTGCACGGACAGGCAGTTCGACTTCTCGCCGCAGTCGCCGCAGCCCTCGCACACCCGCTCGTTGATCACGACCTTGGCGGCCGGGGTCTCCAGCTTGCCGCGACGGCGTTTGCGGCGCTTCTCGGCGGCGCATTCCTGATCGTGGATGAGCACCGTCACCCCGGGCACGCGGGCCAGTTCCTCTTGGGTGCTCAGCAGTTCGTCGCGGTGCCGGACCTCGACGCCGTCCGGCATCCGGACGCCGCGAAGCCGCTTCGGCTCATCGCTGGTGATGACCACCTTCGCGACGCCTTCGACCAGGAGCAGCGACGCCAGCCGGTCCACCGACAGGCCACCGACGGCGTCCTGCCCACCGGTCATCGCGACCGTCGCGTTGTAGAGAATCTTGTAGGTGATGTTCACTCCGGCGGCCACCGCCGCCCGCACCGCGAGGCTGCCGGAATGGGTGAACGTGCCGTCACCGATGTTCTGCACGAAATGCGAGGCGTCGACGAACGGCTCCATCCCGAGCCACTGCGCGCCCTCGCCGCCCATCTGGGTCAGGCCGACCACGTCCCCGACCTGTTCCGGTTCCATGAACAACGCCATGGCGTGGCAGCCGATACCGCCGCCGACCACCGTGCCATCGGGCACCTTGGTCGAGGAGTTGTGCGGGCAGCCGGAACAGAAATACGGCGTCCTGGTCAGCAACGGGACGGAGATGCGCTCGCGGCGGCGCCGCTGCCGCCACGCGGTCACCGACGGGATCTCGTGGTGCTCGCTCAGCCGGGTGGCCAGCACCCTCGCGATGGCGTCCGGGTCGAGCTCGCCGAGTTCGGTGCACAGGGTGCGGCCGTCCGGGCCGGTCTTGCCGTACACCGGCGGTGCGCCGGCCGTGCCGTACAAGACCTCCTTGATCGCCGACTCGACGAAGGAACGCTTCTCCTCCACCACGACGATCTCGGCGAGGCCGTCGGCGAACCGGCGGACGATCGACGGTTCGAGCGGATGGATCACACCGAGCTTGAGGATCCGGATCCCGTGCCGGGACAACGCTTCGGCGTCCAGGCCGAGCAACCGCAGCGCCTGCATCAAGTCCAAATAGGACTTTCCGGCGGTGACGATGCCGACCCGGTCCGCCGGCCCTTCCTGGACGATGCGGTTGACCCCGCTCGCGCGCACGTACTCGACGGCCAGCGGCAGGCGTTCGGTGTACAGGCTGCGTTCGAGCGCCATCAACGTGGTGCCGAGCAACCGGGTGCTGGGCTTGTGCCGGTACGCGGGCAGCGCCAGCTCCGGCGCCGTCCAGGCCGGCCGGACCTGCGCGGTGCTCGCGGCGTCGGCCACGTTCGCCACGAGTTTCATCGACGACCACAATCCGCTCGCCCTGGACAGCTCCACGGCGTGCAGGCCGAAGTCCAGCACGTCCTGGGAGTCGGACGGGAAGAACACCGGCATGGCCAGATCGGCCAGCGCGAGCTCGGAGGCGCACGGCACCGACGAGGACTTGGCGTTCGGATCGTCGCCGACCAGCGCCACCGCACCGCCCGCCGGATCGGTACCCGCGAGGTTGGCGTGCCGCAGCGCGTCCGTCGCCCGGTCGAGGCCGGGTGCCTTGCCGTACCAGAACCCGGTGACCCCGCCGCGCGACGAGCCGACCGACGCGGTGAGCTGGCTGCCCATGACCGCAGTCGCGGCGAGCTCCTCGTTCAGGCCGGGACGGTGCACGACGTCGTGCTTCTCGAGCAGGTGGGAGCGGCGGCCGAGTTCGAGGTCGTAGCCGGCCAGCGGCGAACCCTCGTAGCCGGAGACGAACACGGCGGGGGACGCCCCGGCGGCGCGATCGTGCCGCACCCGGTCGAACAGCATCCGGACCAGGGCCTGGACGCCGCTGAGGTAGACGGTGCCGTCCTCCCGCAGATACCGGTCCTCCAACGTGAACTGCTCCACCAGACCTGCCTCCTTCGGCACCCCCGCGTGACGTCACGACAGGAGACCCGACCGCGCGGGCCGTCGCAACAGGCGGCAGTCTATTGGCACCCGGCACGCAAAAAATCCGGCCCATCTTCACCGCTGGCCGATATCCGTTGCGTCTGCGTACCATCCTGGCTCATGGCGGACCAGCTCATCGACGAGACCGATCGCGAGATCCTCGAACTGCTGCGCGAGGACGCGCGGCGCACCCTTGGCGACATCGGGGCCCGCGTCACGCTGTCCACCGCGGCGGTCAAACGCCGGATCGACCGCATGCAGGAGAACGGCGTCATCGTCGGCTACACCGTCCAGATCGACCACGCCAAACTCGGCTGGGGCATCGAGGCGTTCACCGAACTGCGGTTCACCGGGACCACCAAGGTCGGCGAGATCGTCCGCACCACCACCCGGATGCCCGAGGCCCAGGCGGTGTTCACCATCGCGGGCGACCCGGACGCGCTCGTGTGGCTGCGGGTGCGGGACATGGGCCACCTGCAGCGCACCATCGACGAGATCCGGCGGCATCACCAGGTGACGGGTACGAAGACGCTGATGGTGCTGGATTCCTGGACGCGGGGGCAGCAGTGGCCTCAGCCCTCTTGAGTGGGGAGCGGTAAGTCCGTGAAGGCCTCCTTGAGGGACCCAGAGTCCCTCAAGGAGGCCTTCACGGACTCGAACCGGGACTGACAACCCAGGGCTAGCGGGTGGCGCCCCGCAGCAGCCGCTCCCCCGTCCGCGCGAGGTATTCGCCGAATTCCGCCGGTTCCTCCACCGTGAACCCGATATCGGTGAGCGTCAGGACGACCGCCAGCCACTCGAAGGAATCGACGTACGCGACATATCGGCACCTGTCGTCCCCAAGAGCCTCGAAACTCCCGTCGACCCGGTGAAGCCGGGCAGCGGCCTCGGCCGCGCCGACCTCCAGGGTCAGCGTGATCCGGAGGGATTTGGGGCTGTGAAAGCGCTCCTGGAGATGAGCCGCGACATCGTCGACGGGGAGCGCACGCGGCTCGAACGCCACCTCGGTTTTCGACGGCGCGCCGATCCGGTCGAGCCGGAAGCTCCGCCAATCGCGTCTGCCGAGGTCCCAGGCGTAGAGGTACCACCGCGTGCCGAGCTGGACGAGCCGCATCGGCTCGACCGTCCGCGACGACGGTCCGTCCTTTCCCGTGTACGCGAACTCGAGGCACCGCCGAGCCGCGATCGCGGCGGCCAGGACGTTCAGGACGTCTTGGGCGACCCGCGGCTGTTCACCGGTCCCGAATTCGACCGCGGCGAGCATTTCGTCGGTCCGCCGCCGCAGTGCCGGCGGCAGGACGCGCCGGAGTTTCGCGGCGGCGCGGTCGGCCGATTCGGCGGTCAGGTCCACGCCGGTCCCGCCCGCCGCGGCGAGCCGCAGGCCGAGCACGGTGGCGATCGCCTCGTCGTGTTCCAGCATGAGCGGCGGCAGCGCGGTGCCCGCGACCAGCCGGTAGTTGCCTCCCGGGCCGCGGCTGCTCTCGACGGGGTAGCCCAGCCCGCGAAGGTGGTCGATGTCCCGGCGCAGGGTGCGCGGCGGGACTTCCATGGCCGTCGCGAGTTCGGCGGCGGGCCACGCCCGGCCGGACTGCAGGAGCGACAACAGCCGCAGCATCCGTTCCCGTGGTGCAGTCACGATGCCTCCCGATAGTTGTGGCCGTAATCCGGCCACATCTCATCGTAGCCTCGGTTCATGGCGAAAGATCAAGCTGACCGTGGCCGGTGGATCACCGTGGAAGGAGCCCGCACGCACAACCTCCGCGACATCTCGGTCCGGGTACCGAAGCACCGGCTGACGGTGTTCACCGGCGTGTCGGGATCCGGGAAGTCGTCGCTCGCGTTCGACACCATCGCGGCCGAAGCCGAGCGCCTGGTCACCGGCACCTATCCCGCGTTCGTCCGGAACCGGCTCCCCCAGCATCCGCCCGCCGACGTCGACCGGATCGACGGACTGGTCTTCACCACGATCGTCGATCAGCGGCGGTTCACCGGCAACGCGCGGTCCACCGTGGGCACGGCGAGCGACATCGCGCCGCTGCTGCGACTGCTGTTCTCCCGCCTCGGAAAGCCGGGTGCCGGGTTCTCGCCCGCCTACTCGTTCAACGATCCGGCCGGGATGTGCCCGCGCTGCGAAGGCCTCGGCTCGGTCGACGACATCGACCTCGACCGGCTGCTCGACCGTTCGCGGAGCCTACGCGAAGGCGCGGTGCGGTTCCCGACGTTCGCCCCCGGCACCTACCGCTGGAAACGCCTCGTGCATTCCGGACTCGTCGACCCCGATGTCCCGTTGGGACGGTTGCCGTCGGCGAAGGTCGAGACGCTGCTGCACGCCGAAGCACTCCCCCTCGACGACCCCGGCCCCGATTACCCCAGGCACGGCCTCTTCGACGGCATCGTCCCGCGCCTGCGGGACTCCTATCTTCGCAAGACGCCGTCGCGGCTCACGGCGGAGGAACAGGAAGGGCTCGCCGGAGTCGTCACCCGCGGTGTCTGCCCGGAGTGCGCGGGAACCCGCCTTTCCGAGGCGGCACGCGGAAGCCTGATCGACGGGCGGTCCATCGCGGACTGGTCCGCCATGCCGGTCGGCGAGCTGCGTGACGTCGTTTCGGC
Source organism: Amycolatopsis keratiniphila (assembly GCF_000400635.2). Classification (NCBI taxonomy): domain Bacteria; kingdom Bacillati; phylum Actinomycetota; class Actinomycetes; order Pseudonocardiales; family Pseudonocardiaceae; genus Amycolatopsis; species Amycolatopsis keratiniphila. Next base: position 5,306,157 of record NC_021252.1, read on the forward strand.
CGTGCGCGATCCGTCGGTGGCGCCGCTGTCGCAGGCGATCCGGGAACGCCTCGACGCGCTGGATTCCGTCGGTCTCGGCTACCTCAGCCTGTCCCGGGAGTCGAGGACGTTGTCGGGCGGCGAAGCGCAGCGCGTCAAGATCGTCCGCCATCTCGGGAGCGCGCTCAGCGACGTCTGCTATGTATTCGACGAGCCCAGCACCGGCCTGCATCCGCACGACGTGCACCGCCTTCTCGAACTGCTGGCCAGGCTCCGCGACGCGCACAACACGATCCTGGTCGTCGAACACCATCCCGCGGTCATCGCGGCCGCCGACCACGTCATCGATCTCGGCCCCGCCGGTGGTGACGGCGGCGGGCGCATCCAGTTCGAGGGCGGCCCCGGCGAACTCGTCACGGCCGGTACCGAGACCGGGCGGCTCCTCGGTGCCCCGCTTCGTTTCCGTGAGCGGACCCGCGTCGCGCGAGGCGCCGTGACCATCTCCGGTGCCACCAGCCACAACCTCCGCGATGTCACCGTCGACGTTCCGCTCGGCGTCCTGACCGTCGTCTCGGGAGTCGCCGGCTCCGGCAAGAGCACCCTGATCACCGGCGAACTCCCCCGGCGGCATCCCGATTTCGTCGTCGTCGAACAGGCGCCGCTGCGCGGTGGCATCCGTTCGACACCCGCCACGGTGCTCGGCATCGCCGAACCCATCCGCGAAACCTTCGGGAAGGCCACCGGAAAGCATCCGTCGTGGTTCAGCGCCAACGGCCGCGGGGCGTGCCCGGTCTGCAAGGGAAAGGGCGTCATCATCACCGATCTGGCGTTCCTCGACGACGTCCAGACCGCTTGCGACGCCTGCGGCGGCACCCGGTTCAACCCGGACGCGCTCGCCGCGCGCCTGCACGGCCGGACGATCGCCGACGTGCTGGCGATGAACCCGGCGGACGCCGCCGCCCTGTTCGGCGAGCGGTCTCCGATCGGGCAACGGTCGCGCTGGCTGGACCGGGTCGGGCTCGGCTACCTGACGATCGGGCAGAGCCTCGACACCTTGTCGGGCGGCGAAAGGCAACGGCTGCTGCTCGCCCGGCACCTCGCCGACGCCGGCCCCGCGCACGAACTGCGCCTGATCCTCGACGAACCCACGGCCGGGCTGCACGGGAGCGACGTCGACCGGTTGCTCGCCCTCTTCGACGAACTCGTCGACGACGGGGCGACCCTCGTGCTGATCGAACACGACCAGCGGGTGATCGCGCACGCCGACCATGTCATCGACATCGGGCCGGGTGCGGGTGCCGAAGGCGGGACGGTGGTGTTCGAAGGCACGCCATCGGCCTTGGCCGAGGACCCCACGTCGCTCACCGGACGTCATCTGCGAACGCGTTCCCGGCGCCGGACGGCGCCGGGAACACCCACCCGCCCGGGAACAGTTCCCGGGCGAGCGCGATGATTCCCCATCGGGCTTTGCCCGACACGCCGGTACCGAACAGTTCTTGGCCCTGGTTCGCGTGATCTGGCCGACACACCGCCGGCCGGTCAGCGGCCCGCCTCCTCCCGGTCGACGACCTTGGTGAGGAAGTGCTGTTGCCCCAGCGTCCACACGTTGGTGGCCAGGAAGTACACCAGCACCCCGATCGGCACCGGGAAGAACGCCCCCGACACCAGCATGCCGACCGGCGCCAGGTACATCATCAGCTTGGTGATCCCGGCCGTCTCCGGAGAGGCCTGCCGCGCGAGTCCCGACCGCATCGACAAGAACGTGGCCAGGCTCGCGATCAGCATCAGCGGCACTCCGACGGCGATCATGTGGACGTGGTCGGTGCCGAACGCGGCCAGTTCCGCCGCGGGTTGCGAAAGCCAGTTGCCGAGCTTCGCGCCGAACAGGTCGGCGTTCAGGAACGACCGCACACCGGCGTGGTCGAAAACGTGGTTCGAAACGGCTCCCGGGGTGAAATCGCGCAGGACCCAGTACAGCGACAGGAACACCGGGAGCTGGATCAGCGCCGGGAGACAGCCGCCCAGCGGGCTGGATCCGCTTTCGGCGTGCAGTTCTTGGATCTCTTTCGCCATGCGCTGGCGGTCCTTGCCGTACTTCTCCTTGATCCGCCGCATCTCCGGGGCGAGTGCCTGCATACGGCGGCCCGCGCGCAACGCGCCGAGAGCGGGTTTCACCAGCAGGAGGCGCAGCGTGAAGACGAGGAACACGATGGACAGCACCCAGGCGATGCCCGAGTCGGGGCTCGACACGGCACCGAAGACCTTGTGCCAGAACCAGAGAATGGCGGAAACGGGGTACAGGAAGACATCGAACATGACCAGGTCACTCCGTCGGTCGAAGGTATGCGGGCAGGAGTGACTGCCTCACCTTCGAACGAAAAAGGTCAGGCAGTCGCGATGCCCGGTGACGGAGCCCTTGGCCGGACGCGACCGCGTGCGTCGGGGTCGCGCAGGCTCAGGAACAGCTGCGCGCGTTCGCGCAGGCTGATGGCGCGCACCCGCATCGCGGCGGCCGCCGGTTCCAGGCGGAAATGCACCGCGAGCGCGAGCAGGACGGCGGCGAGGGACGCGGTCAGGGCGGCGGCCAGTCCGAGCGGGTTGGCGACCGCCACCGACGCCGTCAGCGCGGTGGCCAGGCTCAGCGGGTTGATCCCGCCGACGACCGGGAGCACGACGAACAACTCGGGCAGGAACAGCGCAAGCATCAGCTTGAGCCGCACGCCGAAGTAGGTTCGCTCCACGTCACCGACATTACCGGAGATATTGCGTTGCGTGACTCCCGAGCGCGCGGGCAGTCTGTCGCCATGGGTCACGTGGAAGTCGCGCACGTCGAGTACCACCTGCCCGACGGACGGCTGCTTCTCGACGATGTCTCTTTCCGGGTCGGGGAGGGCGGTGTCTGTGCGCTCGTCGGCGCCAACGGGGCGGGCAAGACGACGTTGCTGCGGCTGATCTCGGGGGAACTCTCCCCCAGCGCGGGTTCCGTGACCATCAGCGGCGGGCTCGGGGTGATGCCCCAGTTCGTCGGGTCGGTGCGCGACGAACGGACTGTGCGGGATCTGCTCGTCTCGGTGTCGCCGGACGCGCTCCGCGCCGCCGCGCGTGCCGTCGACGAGACCGAACTCGCCTTGATGGAACGCGACGACGAGGCGAACCAGATGGCGTACGCACAGGCGCTCGGAGACTGGGGCGACGCTCGCGGCTACGAAGCCGAAGTCGTGTGGGACAAGTGCACGACGGCGGCGCTCAACCTGCCGTACGAGAAGGCGCGCTGGCGCGAGGTGCGCACGCTGTCCGGCGGCGAACAGAAACGGCTGGTGCTGGAGGCGCTGCTCCTCGGCGGGGCCGGCGTCCTCCTGCTCGACGAACCGGACAACTACCTCGACGTCCCCGGCAAGCAGTGGCTGGAAGAACGGCTGCGCGAGACCAAGAAGACCGTGCTGTTCGTTTCGCACGACCGGGAACTCCTCGCGCGGGCGGCGAAGAAGATCATCAGCGTCGAACCCGGGCCCGCCGGTGGCGACGTCTGGGTGCACGGCGGCGGCTTCGACACCTACCACCAGGCGCGTGCGGAAAGGTTCGAACGCTTCGAGGAACTCCGCCGCCGGTGGGACGAAAAGCACGCCCAGCTCAAGAAACTCGTCACCGACATGCGCCAGTACGCCGCGCGCAGCGACGAGATGGCCTCGCGCTACCACGCCGCGCAGACGCGGCTGCGGAAATTCGAGGAGGCCGGGGCGCCCGCCGCTCCCCCGCGCGAACAGAAGATCACCATGCGCCTGCGCGGCGGCCGGACCGGGGTTCGCGCCGTCACCTGCGCGGGGCTCGAACTGAGCGGCCTGATGAAACCCTTCGATCTGGAGGTCTTCTACGGCGAACGGGTCGCGGTGCTCGGCTCGAACGGCTCCGGCAAATCGCATTTCCTGCGGCTGCTGGCCGGCGAGGACGTCGCGCACGACGGACAGTGGAAGCTCGGCGCCCGCGTCGTCCCCGGTCACTTCGCGCAGACGCACGCCCACCCCGAACTGCTCGGGCAGACGCTCGTCGAAATCCTCTGGACCGGCTACGCCCGGAGCCGCGGGCCCGCGATGAACATCCTGCGCCGCTACGAACTCGACGGGCAGGGCGACCAGCGGTTCGAGAAGCTGTCCGGCGGTCAGCAGGCGCGGTTCCAGATCCTGCTGCTGGAGATCGGCGGCGCCACCATCCTGCTGCTCGACGAACCGACGGACAACCTCGACCTCGTTTCGGCGGAAGCGCTGCAACAGGCGCTGGAAGCCTACGAAGGCACCACCATCGCGGTGACGCACGACCGCTGGTTCGCACGTTCCTTCGATCGGTATCTCGTGTTCGGCTCGGACGGGCAGGTGCGGGAAACGACGGAACCGGTGTGGGACGAGCGTCCGGTGCAACGCGCACGCTGACTCGCTCGGGTCGGTAACGGCGACACACCAACGGGAAGAGCGTTCGGCGGCTCCGTCGTGTGTTTGAATGCCGCCGCGTGTCCGCATCGTCCCAAGGCTGGAGTTCCCCGTGGAGGCCGCTGCCATCCCTTTCGCCATCGCGGCCCTGTGCTGCGCGGCGTTCCTGGTGAGCTTCCTGCGCGACCGGCGCCGGTTGCGGAACGGCTTCTACCTCTTCTTCGCACTCCTCTTCCTCGGCGTGACGTTCATCGCGCTGCTCGCCTCGGTGTCTCCCGAGGCCGCGGGTTTCGTCGCGGTCGGCGTGATCCTGCTGATCATCCCGACGGTTCTCGCGCTGACGGTCTTCCTGATCTGCAACGGGATCACCATGCTCCGCCGGGAGGGACGCAGGCTGGCCAACGTCCTCTCGCTGCTGACGGGGATCGGCATCTGCGCGCTGATCGTCTTCAACGCGACGGTCACGCAGCTGTCTTGGGAACCCCTCGACATCGTGCGGGGGATCCTGAACGGCCTCGTCGTCTACTTCTCGTTCCTTTTCGTCTGTTTCCTCCTGTACTCGATCGTCTACGGCCGCATCCGGACCGAGAAGGGCGTGGACTTCGTGGTGGTGCTGGGTTCGGGGCTGCTGGACGGTCACCGGGTCCCGCCGCTGCTGGCCGGCCGTCTGAACCGCGCCCGGCGCGTGCTCGACGCGGAAGCCCGCCGCGGCGGGGAACCGATGGTGGTCACCTCGGGCGGGCAGGGCCCCGACGAGGACCTGCCCGAGTCCCACGCCATGGCCGAGCATCTGGTCGGGAACGGGGTACCGAGGGAGCGGATCCTGCTCGAAGACCGGTCGCGGACGACCTTCGAGAACCTCACCTTCAGCGCCGAGATCATGCGGCAGCGGAAGGCGGACTATCGCTGCACGGTCGTCACGAACAACTTCCACGTGCTCCGCGCCGCCCTCATCGCCCGGCGCGCCAAGGTGAACGGCCAGGTCATCGGGTCGCCGACGGCGTGGTATTTCTGGCCGAGCGCCACGATTCGCGAATTCGTCGCCATCGTGGTGGAGCACAAGTACAAGAACCTGGTGGTGTGCGGGCTCATCGTGCTCTCGCAGGTTTCCCGCGCCTTCTCGTGAGACCGCACTCGCGTGATCGAAGGCGTAACTCGCGTGATTGGAGACGTAACTCGCGAGTTACGGCTCCAATCACGCGAGTTGCGCGCCTGATCACGCGAGTTACGCCTTCGAATACCGGCCACCAGAGGAATTGACACCCCGGAGCGGATTCCGGGGATCGCCACACAGAGCGGTATGACAAATATCCGCCATCCGTTTGACAACACCGTTTTCGCCGGGCCATCGTCCTGCGCATGAGCGCTTACACCCGGCAGGCGATGGCGCGGCTGTTCGACCGGACGGCGGAGACGTACGACGCTCTCGGCGTCGACTTCTTCGGCGCGTTCGCCGAAGAACTGCTCGACCGGGTCACGCTCGTCCCCGGTGAGCGGGTGCTGGACGTCGGCTGCGGCCGGGGCGCGGTGCTGTTCCCGGCGGCCGAGCGGGTCAGCGCGAGCGGATCGGTGCTGGGGATCGACCTGTCCGCGGAAATGGTCGAGCGGACCGCGAAAGACGTCGAGGCTCGCGGCGCGAACGCCTCGGTTTCCCTTATGGACGCCCAAGAACCGACCTTGCCCGACGCCGCCTTCGACGTGGTCCTCGCGTCGTTCGTGGTCTTCTTCCTGCCCGATCCGATCGCCGGGCTGCGGTCTTGGCATCGCCTCCTGGCGCCTGGCGGCCGGCTGGGCGTGACCACCTTCGGCGCCGACGATCCGCGATGGGCCGCCGTGCGTGAGGTGTTCAAACCGTTCGTACCGCCGGAGCTGGCCTGGACGCTCGCCATCAGGTCGGGCCTCTTCGCCACCATCGAGGGTTTCGGCCAGGCCGTGGAGTCGGCGGGCTTCACCGGTGTCACGTCCGTGGAACGCGTCTATCCGGTGAAGTTCGCCGACCCCGGGCACTGGATCACCTGGTCCTGGTCGCACGGCCAGCGGATGTTCTGGGAGCTGATCCCGCAAGACCGGCTCGACGCCGTGCGCCGGGCCGTGCTCGCGGAGCTCGAACCGCTCCGCGAGCTCGACGGCAGCGTGGTGCTGGCGCAGACCGTGCGCTACACCCTCGCCCGCCACGATTGACGGTTCACAACGTGAGCCTCGGCCAGGACGCCGTGTCCCGTGAAAGCTGCCGGTCGTGCGTCGCGATCACCACCGCGGCCGGTGTCGTCCCGAGCGCGGCGGTCAGCTCGTCGACGAGCGCGGCGGACAGGTGGTTGGTCGGTTCGTCCAGCAGCACGACGTGCGGGCGAGCGGCCAGTACGAGCGCCAGGTCCAACCGTCGCCGGGCTCCGACCGACAACTCCTCCACCGGCCGGTGGCGGTCGTAACCGGCGAGCAGGCCCAGTTCACCCAGCCCCGGGCCGGAGATCCCCAACCTGGCGAGCCGTTCGTCGTACAACTCCATCGCCGTCCGCCTGCCCGGCAGGTCGGATTCCTGTCCCAGCCGCCCGATCCGCGCCGACCGGGAGCGGGTGACCGTGCCCGTGTCCGGCTCCAGTTCCCCGGCCAGCACGCTCAGGAGCGTCGACTTGCCCGCTCCGTTGGGGCCGGTGACCACCAGCCGGTCGCCGCTTTCCAGCGCCACGTCGACCGGACGCGCGAGCCGTCCGGCCACCGTGATCCCGGCGGCACGGAGCAGGACAGCACCTCCGTGTGACGGCAAGTCCGGCATGGAGAACCGGGCGGGCGGCGGCGGGACGGCCACCACGTGCCCGGCCAGCTCTTCCTGCCGCCGGTGGACCGAGCGGACCAGCCCGGGCGCGCGGGTGGCACGGACATGCCTGCCGGTGCCCTTGGGCGGGCGCCAGTTGTCGCGCAACCGGTTCCGGGCGGCGGACAGATCGTCGGCCAGCCGTTGCCGCTCGGCGATCTGCTCGGCGTGCTCGGCTTCCCAGCGGGCGCGTTCGGCATGGCGTGCCTCGACGTAACCCGCGTACCCGCCGCCGTAGACGCGCGGCCTGCCGTCGCTCGAAGGATCGAGGTCGATCACCGTGGTGGCGACGTCCGCGAGCAACGCCCGGTCGTGGCTGACCAGGACCACCACACCCGGATGCGCGCGCAACCGCTCGGTGAGGTGGTCGAGGCCCGCCGCGTCGAGATGGTTCGTCGGCTCGTCGAGCAGCAGGATCGGATGCCCGGCGCCGAGCAGGCAGGCCAGCCGGACCCGGTGGCGCTGCCCGACCGAGAGTGTCCCGAGTGGACGGTCACGATCGTCCACGGCGTTCAAGGCCGCCAACGACACTTCGACGCGCCTGTCGGCGTCCCACGCGTCGAGGGCTTCGGCCTGTTCCAGCGCGGCGGCGAAGACCTCGTCCGCGCCCGGAAGACCATCGCTGAGCGCCTCCGTGGCGGCTTCGAGACGAGCCAGCGCCTCGCGGACGGCGGCCAGTTCGAGGTCGATCAACGCGCCGACGGTGTCGGTCGCGCCGAGCGGGATCTGCTGGTCGGCGACGCCGACCGAACCCGAGCGGTGCACCTCGCCGCGATCGGCGGGCAGGTCGCCGGCGAGCACCCGGAGCAGGGTGGTCTTGCCGCGACCGTTCTCCCCGACGATGGCGACCCGGTCCCCGGCCGCGGCGACGAGATCGACGCCGGAGAGCACGGGCCGTCCCCCGAAGGAGAGGTGGACGCCGGACAGGCGGACGTGCGCCGCGCGCACAGGCGCGGGCGAAAGAGGGGAATGCATGAAGGAACTGCCTCCGGTGAAGGTGATGAGCAGGAAGAACGAACTCCGGTACCGCGGCTCGCGGTACCGGTGGAGGCGTCGTTCCTCAGAGGAACAGCAGTTGCTGCATCACGCTCACGAGGGTAGGACACGGCCGGAAGCCCCCGCATCCGATTTTCGGAACCACACCTTCGCGCCATCCCCCAGGCGTGCTCGCCACCACCCGGACACCCGCTTCCACCTGCGACTACGTCCCGCACCTAGCCCGTGAGCGGCGCTTCAAACCACCACTTTCCGGGGTCACCCACAGGTGCACCACGACGGTTGCCATGATCACCGGCCCGGCCGACGGTGGGCTTCTCAGCAGCATCTTTCGAGAGGAGCAGGACCGATGGCGAAGACCATGCAGCCGCAGGAACTCATCGACAGTGCCGTGGTCGACCCGACCGGGAACAAGCTCGGGAAGGTGGGCAACGTCTACCTCGCCGACGCGACGCGCCAGCCGGAATGGATCACCGTCAAAACGGGCCTGTTCGGCACCAAGGAGAGTTTCGTCCCGCTGTCGGGCGCGCATGCGGACAAGGAAGGCGTGCACGTCCGCGTCGACAAGGACGCGGTCACCGACGCGCCCCGTATCGAGGCCGACGGCCACCTGTCCGCGGAGGAGAGCGCGCAGCTGTACCGGCATTACGGACTGCCGATGCCGAGGACGTCCCCGGACGGCCGGATGGACGACCGGACGCAAGGCCGGGGCGACACCGGTCGTGGCAAGGCCGGTATGGACCCGGGCACACGCGCGGACACCGGCAAGCGGGACCGGGACGCCGAACCCGCCATGACGCGCTCCGAGGAACGGCTGAACGTCGGCACCGAGCAGGTCGAGACCGGCCATGTCCGGCTGCGCAAGTACGTCGTCACCGAAGAGCAGCAGGTCACCGTTCCGGTCAGTCACGAGGAGGTCCGGATCGAGCGGGAGCCGATCACGAAGCCGGGCGGCGAACGGGCCGAGATCGCCGAGGACGAACAGGAAGTCGTGCTGCACGCCGAGAAACCGGTGGTGAACAAGGAAACCGTCGCGGTCGAGCGGGCGAGGCTCAAGACCGAGACCGTCACCGAGGACCAGACGATCTCCGGCAAGGTCCGCAAGGAACAGTTCGAGGTCACCGACGACGAGGGCAAGCACCGCAAGTCGTGACCCGGGGCGGTCCGGGCGTCAGCGCGTGCGCCGGACGCGGGCGGCCGCGACCACGAAACCGGTCGCCACGGCACCCGCGATCGCGCAACCGACACCGAAGAGGACCGCGGGCTCGTGCACTCTCAGCACCGAGACGCACAGCCACGCCGTCGCACCGAACAGCAGGCCGAGCACCGGTCCACCGATGAGCGCGCCCCGCCAGCGGTGTCCGTTCCGGATGGTGCGCAGCCCGGATTCCAGATACGCCAAGGCGAACAGGGCGAGGATCAGGCTGCCCGCGCCGAGCGCGCTCGCGAGCGGATGCTGTTCGGTGACGACGGTGAAGGTCCGCGGGACACCGTCCGCGGTCAGGGTCGCGGTGACGGCGCCGCCGGCGATCCACCGGGTGAGTCCGGGGAAGGCGAGATCGGCTCGGAAGCCCTCGCCCTCGGGTTTCGGCACCGCCGACGCGGAACCGAGCGGGATCCCAGCGGCGGAAAGGGCGAGGGTGACCTGTCCCGGGTTCCCCTCCCCGGTCACCGCGAACGTCTTGCTGAGGTCGATGGGTGCCGACGAGGCCGCGACGCCGTCGATCTTCAGCGTCGTGGCCTCGTGCGGCAGCCGTTCCGGCGTGAGCAGGGTGAGCACCACGAGCACGATCGCGGCGGCCGCCGCGGCGAGCCGGAACCAGAGCACCGTGCCGGAGTGTTTCCGCGGCTCGAGATCCGCGCGGGTCGCCAACACCGTCGGATCCGGCGCGGGACGGCGGACCGGCCGGGTCGGGCCGTCTCCGGCGGGCGCCGGTGCGCCGATCGCGGAGATCACCCTCGGGGTGAGGTGCCGGACGGGTACGCGGGAGCGTTCGAGCCAGCCCGGTCCGTACACGGCGGTTGCGGCCGAGGCGAGGTCGGCGGCGAAGGTCTCCGCGTCGCGGTACCGGGAATCGAGTTCGCGCGAGAGACTGCGCATCACGACCCCGGCGAGCGGTGACGGCACGCCGTCGATCGGATGCGGATCGGTGAACATGTGCTGGCGCATCATGCTGATCGCGCCACGGGTGTTGTCGAACGGCAGCTTCCCGGACAACAGTTCGTAGAGCACCGTGCCCGCCGAGTAGACGTCCGCCGCCGGGCTCAGCGCGTTGCCCATCGCCTGCTCGGGCGCGATGTAGGCGGGCGTGCCGAGGACTTCGCCGCCGTGCGTGACGAGGGTGGCGCCCTCGCTGATCACCTTCGCGATGCCGAAGTCGGCCACCTTCATCACGCCTTGGGTGGTGAAGAGCAGGTTCTTCGGTTTGACGTCGAGGTGCAGCACGCCCGCTTCGTGCGCCGCGTGGAGCCCCGCGAGCATCGCCAGCCCGATCGCGCAGGCCTGTTCCCCGCCGATCTCACCACTGTGGAACCGGCTGTGCACCGTGCCGCCGTCGAGCCGTTCCATCACCATCAGATGCTCACGTCCGGTGCGCACGTAGTCGTACACCGGCACGATGTGCGGATGGTCGAGGCTGGCCAGCACCCGGGCTTCGCGGTCGAAGAGCTCGCTGCTGACGGCGTGGTTCAGCACGTCCCACGGCAGTTGCTTGATGGCGACGTCGCGGCGCAGCGAACGGTGGACGCCGGCGAAGACGACCCCCATCCCGCCCTGGCCGATCGCGGCCCCGATCTCGTACTGCGGCAGCGCGGCGACGACCTCGGCGGGTGCGCTCATCGGTTGAATTCCTTGGTGGCGTCGGGAAAGCGGACCGTCTCGTCGCCACCGGGGCCCGGCGCGGGATGCGGGGTCAGGTAGCCGAGCAGGAAGGCGATCACGGCGGCGCCGAGGACCACCGGGATCTCGATCGCCGGCTCCGGCGGGACGAGCCGCAGCACCGACAGCGAGACGACGGCGACGAGCCCGGTGCCGAATCCGGCGGGCAGGAAACGCAGGCCGCGCCGCCACCGGTTGGCGGGAAGGCGGTGGCGGGCCAGCGCGAGCAGGGCGGTCAGCCACGCCAGCACGGTGAGCACGAGCATCGCGAGCCCGAAAGCGCCGTAGACGGACCAGAAAGACCCGCGGATGTCCGCGACGGTGGTCGCCTCGCCGAGCGTGCCGCGCTGGGCGTCGAGCAGTTCGACCGTCGACGGGAGCAGCCCGATCGCTTGACCGGACAGGTCCGCCATGTCCAGCACGAAGGTCCGGGTGACCCGGCTGTGCGCGGGGACCTCGAACGGTGCCGTGGTGTCGTAGGCGAAGAAGGTCAGGGCCAGCGCCACCCCGGACACCCGCACGCTGCGGACCTTGAGAGCGGTCCCTCCGCTGTTGGTCGCCGTGACGGTGAGTTCGACCTGTTTCACCGGATCGATCATGACCGTGGCGTTGGCGATCGGCCGGTCGTCGAGGGTGACCGCCAGGTCGAGCTTGCCACGAGGGACATCGTCCGCATTGGCCGGTGGTGAGCCCAAGAGGACCGCGCACAGCCCCAACGCAACCCCTGCCGCGATGACACGTCCCATTTTGCGCATCCCCTGTTTTCCTCGGCCGACTGGTCCGGAATGCTACAGCGAGTACTTACCGGAGAGGGACGTCCCAATGCGTATCGTGGTTCGCCTGATATTCGGCACCGTGACCGGGTTGTTGTTCCTGATTTCCCAGGTGGGAACGGGAAACGCGCAGCAGTCCCCGTATCAGTCCACGGTTGGTTTGAAACCTTCGAGCGGGCCCGCAGGGAGTTCTTTCACCATTTCCTGGAATTTCTCGCCCTGCAAAGGACCTATTTCTTTCACGTGGGACGGAACGGCCGTCACGTCGGTCAGCGCCCCCAGCGGACAGGTCGGGACGACGGTGCCGGGCAACGCGGCACCCGGCAGCCACACGGTCACGGGCGCGTGCACGAACGCGCGGACCGGCCAGCCCCTGACCGGGAGCGCGATCTTCCGCGTGACCGGGACCGTCACCACAGCCCCGCCGACGACGAAGGTGCCGCCGGCGACCAAGCCGTCGGTTCCGGTGACGACCCCGACCAGACCGGGGACGACCACCACCCCGGTCACCACGACGACACCGCCGCCCACCACCACGACAACGCCACCGTCCACAACGGACACTCCCCCGCCGCCGACGGACGTCCCGTCGACGAGCAGCACCCCGCCGGGCCCGAACGACCTGATCCTCGACCGGCCGAGCGTGCAGCCCGGCGAAGCGTTGTCCGCGACCGGCAAGGGCTGCACCCCCGGCGAACGCGTCACGCTGACGTCGGACGGCGAACGCGTCGGCGGCGCCTACGCCGACGGCACCGGCGCCTTCACCGCGGCCGTCGAATTCACGCGGATCGAAGCGGGCAGGCACACCGTCGTCGCGGACTGCGGCGTCCGGCTGACCGGCGCCGTCGAGCAGGTCGTGACCAGTTCATCCGGCGGGCACAGTGGAACCCTGGTGGTGCTCGTGTTCTTCGTGCTGGCCGGGATCACCGTGATCCGCTTTCCCTGAGCTCAGCGCGGAAGCTTCACCACGGTGACGAAGAAGTTGTCGATCTGGCGTACCACGTCGATGAACCGGTCGAAGTCGACCGGCTTGGTGACGTAGGCGTTGGCGTGCAGGTCGTAGCTGCGGAGGATGTCCTCTTCGGCTTCGGAAGTGGTGAGCACGACGACCGGAATGGTGCGCAGCTCCGGCGACGCCTTGACCTCGCTGAGCACCTCGCGGCCGTCCTTGCGGGGCAGGTTCAGGTCGAGCAGGATCAGTCCCGGACGTTCCGCGTCCTCGTACGGTGCTTCCCTGCGCAAGAACTGCAAGGCCTGCTCTCCGTCGGAGACGACCGAAAGCGTGTTGCGGATCTTGTGGTGCTCGAACGCCTCCTGCGTCATGAGGACGTCGCCGGGGTCGTCTTCGACCAGCAGGATGTGGATCGGCTCCAAGGACTCGGTCATGCTTGCTCGTTTCCTTCGTCGGGGTTCTGGGCTGCGGGCAGGGTGAAGCAGAACCGGGTCCCGGACGCGACGGTGGTGTCCAGCCAGATCCTCCCGCCGTGGTGTTCGACGATCTTGCGGCACAGGGCCAGCCCGATCCCCGTACCCGGGTACTCGCCGCGGCCGTGCAGCCGCTGGAAGATCACGAAGATCCGCTCGGCGTACTCGTCGCTGATGCCGATCCCGTTATCGGTGACGGAGAAACGCCAGTCATCGCCGTCCCGCTCAGCGGAGATCTCGATCTCCGGCGGCTCCTCGCCGCGGAACTTGATCGCGTTGCCGACGAGGTTTTGGAAGACCGCCACCAGTAGGGATTTCTCCCCTCGTACGGCGGGTAGCTCGCCGTGGGTGATGCCGGCGCCGGACTCGGCGATCGCGTCTTCGAGGTTGCCCAGCGCGGTGTCCAGCAGTTCCCCGGACTCCAGCAGGATACTTTCCCCCGGGCGCCGGCCGACGCGGGAGAAGGCGAGCAGGTCGTTGATCAGCGCCTGCATCCGTTTGGCGCCGTCGACGGCGAAACCGATGTACTGGTCCCCCCGTTCGTCCAGTTTTCCCTGATACCGCTTCTGGAGCAGCTGGCAGAAACTGGCCACCTTGCGCAGTGGCTCCTGCAGGTCGTGCGAAGCCACGTAGGCGAACTGCTCCAGGTCCGAGTTCGACCGCTCCAGCTCGCGGGTCCGGGTCACGATCAGTTCCTGCGCCCGCTCCAACTGCGCGACCTCTTCGAGGACCCGCGAACGCAGTGACTCCACATCGGACGCCAGCTCTCGCATCTCCTTCGGACCGGAGCCGCGGACCTCGCGGTGGACGTCGGTTTGCGCGACGTCCCGGACCTCGGAGGCCAGCTGACGGATCGGCTTGATCAGTTTCCGGTGCAGGACCAGGAAGACCAGCGCGAACGCGGCGCAGAGCAGGACCGCGATCACGACGAGCATGGCCCGCAGGACGTCGGCGGAGGCCGCCAGGTCCTCCCGCGCGTCCAGCCGGTCGGCCTCCAGGCGGTTCTGCAACACACCGAGCGCCGCGCGGACCTCGTCGAACAGCGGTTTGCTCGCGTCCACCTGCGCGCCGGTGGCCGGTGCTCCGGCGAGCACGGGTTCGATGACCGTCCTTCGCCAGGTCGCGGCGGCGCTCAGCACCCGGTCCAGCTCGTCACCACTCGCGGTACCTGGGACTACGCCGAGCCGCCGCAACTCGGCGACGGCCGCGTCCTGCGCCCTCAATCCGTCCCGGTACGGCTCCAGGAACTCGGACCGTCCGGCCAGGATGTAGCCGCGTACACCGGTCTCCTGGTTCAGCATCGCCGTCGAGAGGGAGGTGGACTGCAGCACCTGCGGGCCGGTGACGTCGAGCAGCCTGGCGCGCGAATCGGTGAGGTTCGTCAAGGTCAGCGCGCCGGCCACGATCGCGCCCCCGAGCAGCAGGCCGGCGATCACCCCGGACAACACGGCCCAGCGGCTGATCGACCAAACGGGCTTCATCGCGGCGGCTCGCCGGAATCGAACGTGAGCAGAGCCAGCGCGACGTCGTCGTCCAGCGGCCCTCCGTGCAGGAGGTCCATCTCGCTGATCAGGCGATCGAGTGCCGCGGCGGAGTAGCCCTCGGCGTTCAGGCTGTCCAGCGCGGCGGCGGCCATCCGTTCGAGCCCGACCCGTTCGCCGCTGCCCTCGACGCGACCCTCGAAAAGGCCGTCGGTGTACAGCAGCAATGACCATCGCGGCCCCAGCTGCACCGTCAGCTCCTGCCATCCCGTACCCGGCGCGACGCCCAGAGGCGGGCCGAGTTTCTCCCTGGACAGCAGCCTGCCGCCCGAGTCGTCGATCAGGAGCGGCTGCGGATGACCGGCCAGTGCCATCCTCAGTGAGCGGCGGTCCGGGGCGACGGTGATCATGCAGACGGTGGCGAACAGCGGCCCCAATGCCTCGTGCCGCAGCATTTCCTCCACCATCGCCAATGTTTCCGCCATCGGCAGCCCGGCGAGCACGACCGAACGCCACGCGATCCGCAGCGCGACACCGAGCGCCGCTTCGTCCGGACCGTGCCCGCACACGTCCCCGATGACCAGTTGCAGGGTGCCGTCGGGGAGTTCGACGGCGTCGTAGAAGTCGCCGCCCAGCAACGCCCCGTTCCGGCCGGGCCGGTATCTCACCGCGAGTCCGAGCCGGGGATCGGTCACCAGCGGGGTCGGCAGCAGACCCCGTTCGAGGCGCGCGTTCTCCCTGGCCAGCAACTGATGCTGCAACAGTTGCTGCTCGACACGTTCGGCGCGGCTGCGTTCCCAGGAATACCGGAGGGTCCGCGCCAGAAGCCTGCCGTCGACATGCTGTTTGACCAGGTAGTCCTGGGCGCCCGCGCCCAGCGCCGCCACCCCGGTGGCCTCGTCCTCCTGGCCGGTCAGGACGATCACCGCGGTCGACGGCGCGTGCTGCCGGAGCCTGGTCAGGCCGGTCAGCCCCGTCGCGTCCGGAAGCTGGAGATCCAGGAGCACGCAGTCGGCCGTGATCGGCCGTGCGAGGGCCCGTTCGAGCGTCGTCACCCTGTCGAGGACGACCTGTTCCAGGTTTTCGACGGCGTCCGCGAGCATTTCTTCGACCAGGAGCGCGTCGCCGTCGTCGTCCTCGACCAGCAGGACATGCAACCGGGTCGGCTGGAAAGAAGATCTACGGGGCGGGGACTGCTCGCCGTAACGCACGGCGTTGGACAAGGACAGCCACCTTTCCTCACCGGATTTTCCGGCGCGCGAACAGAAGACGGCTGTCTTCTCAACCACCGGGAGCGTACCGGCCGTACCGGACATGCCGTCGGTCCGGACTACCGACACGCCAGGTTTCCCACGGTCAGGGACCGCGCGGCGGCCGCGGCGGCCGCATCGCCGCGAAGACCAGGAGCAACGCGGCCAGGAAGAGGGCGGCGACCGCAAGATCGATCAGGAAACCGACGACGAGTTCGGTGATCATCACTCACTCCCGTGCCGCCCGGGCGGCTTCGCGACGGCGCGCGTACAGGCTGGTGAACGACACCGTGACGAGGACCGCGACGATCACGCCCAGCGAGGCCGGGGTCGGGACCTGCGGCACCGACGGCCAGATGCCGTGCGCCCAGTGCAGCACCAGCTTCACCCCGATGAAGGCGAGGATGATCGCGAGGCCGTGGTTCAGGTGGACCAGCTTCGCGAGCGCCGAGTGGAGCACGAAGTACAAGGCGCGCAAGCCCATCAAGGCGAAGGCGTTGGTGGCGAACACGAGGTACGGGTCTTCGGTGATGCCGTACACCGCGGGCACGGAATCGACCGCGAACACCACGTCGGTCGCGAAGACCGCGACGACCACGACCGCCAGCGGGGTGAGCGCGCGGCGTCCGTGTTCACGCACGGTCAGCCTGGTGCCGCGATAGTCGTCCGTGACCGGCATCAGCCTGCGCAGCAACCGGACCGACCGCAGCTGCGAAAGGTCCATCTCACTCTGACCGCCGGACATGGCCTCGCGCAGGATCTTGATCGCCGAGACGAACAGGATCACGCCGAAGACGAGGAACGCCCAGGTTCCCGCCGACAGCATCGCGGCACCGGCCGCGATGAACACGCCGCGGAGCACCAGCGCGCCCACGATGCCGTATAGCAGCACCCGTTGCTGCACCTCGGACGGCACCGCGAAGGCGGCGAGCAACAGCATGAAGACGAACAGGTTGTCGACCGACAACGACTTCTCGACGACGAACCCCGTCATGAACTCGAGCGCCTGACCGCCCCCGAACTCGAGCCACAACCAGAGCCCGAACACCACCGGAAGCGCGAGGTAGAAGACCGACCAGCCGGCGGCCTCCCGCATCGACACCTCGTGGGGGCGCCGGGTCACCACGAAATCGGCGACGAGCAGTGCCAGCAGGACGGCGATGCTGATCGCCCACAACCCCGGCGATCCCACGGTTGCCACGGACTCGGGCATGGAGCCTCCTCGAACTCGAAGTTCGAGGTCTCCTTCACCCCGGCGGGGGCGGCCTCCCGGGGACACCGGCGGGGTGTCCGTACTGACCGGGCAAGCTCTTGGGAAGTACTCCCCTCGTCGGTCCAGTATCGCATTTAGTAAAGAGATATTAAAGCGGGGGTCAAGACGGGCCCTCCCTCAAGACGCCGCGCACCGTGTCGACGGACAGGTCGTCCCAGGGAAATTCGGCCATCCACCAGGTCGCCCCAGCGCGCTCGTAGGGCGCGAGATCCGTGCCCGCGGGCACCCCGATGGCGAAGTCGTACGGCGTCTCGTCGCCTTCGCGCAGCGCGGTGATCGTCTCGACCGCCTCGACGAACTCGTCCGCGTGCGGCAGGTTCACCGGGAAGAACCCGTCGTAGCGCGCGGCCCTGCGCATCGGCTTCGTCTTCCCCGGGAAACCGGCCAGCCACACAGGGATCGGACGGGCGGGCCGAGGCAGGAAGGTGATGTCGTCGACCGTGTAGTGCGCGCCGTGGTGCCGCACCGGCTCGCCGGACCAGGCGGCGGTGAGGATCTCAAGCGATTCGTCGAGCATTTCGGCGCGCTTGCGATCGTCCGATTCGTCGCCGGTCCTCGAGAACTCCTCGCCGAAGCGGTCACTGCCGAGCCCTGCGCCGAGGATCAGCCGCCCGCCGCCCAATCGGTCCAAAGTGGCCGTCTCGCGGGCGAGCTTGACCGGACGGCGACGAGCCAGCGGCGTGACCATCGGGCCGAAGGCGAGGCTCTCGGTCGCGGACGCGACGGCGGCGAGAGTGATCCACGGATCGGCGATCGCGCGCACCGGCTCACGCCACCGGATGTGGTCCCAGACGAACAAGCCGTGCCAGCCCGCTTCTTCGGCTTCGGCGGCGAGCCGCGCGATGATCACCGGATCGGCGAGTTCGTCGAAGATCGGCAGCCAGAGTGCTGAACGCAGAGTCATGCCTGCGACCGTACGGACCGGCACCGATGTTCAGGGCGGTTTAGCGTGACCGAGTGGACGGCACGCGTGATTCGACGGACGACACGCGTGACCGGTTGGACGACACTCGGCCGCGACCGGTCCCGCCGCGAGCCGTCCGGCTGGACACGTGTGCCGTCCGTTCAGTCACGCGTGACGTCCGTCTGATCACGCGTGCCGCCCAGGTTGACAACGCCACTAGAGTTCAACCAGGACATTGATTAACCTATCGGTTGAATACCTGCGGAAGAGAACCACGATGACCGACCTGACGATCACCCGTCTCCTCGACGCACCGCGCGAGCTCGTCTTCCGCGTGTGGACCGACCCGGACCATCTCGCGCGGTGGTGGGGCCCGGCCGGCTTCACCAGCAAGTCCTGCACCGTCAACCTCACCGTGGGCGGCAAGTGGCGCACCTGCATCAGCGACGGCGAGACCGAGCTGTGGATGTCGGGCGTCTACCACGAGATCGTCGCGCCGGAGCGGCTCGTCTTCAGCTTCGCCTGGGAGGAGCCCGAAGGCTTCCGCGGGCACGACACCCTCGTCACGGTCGCCCTCTCCGACCTCGACGGGAAGACGGAAATGTCGTTCCACCAAGCGATCTTCGAGACCGCGGCGGAGCGCGACAGTCACCACGAAGGCTGGCAGTCCTGCTTCGGCCGCCTCACGGAGCATTTAGCCGATGTGAGCGGTCGATGAGTTCGCTCATGGCCCGCTGAAACTCGCTTCGCCGCTTCTCGCTCCATCCGTCGGTGAGCTGATCGAAAACCTGTTCCTGCCAACGGTGGGCCTGGTCGAGCATGGACCGGCCCGCCGCGGTCAGCGAAACCTCGCGGCGGCGCCCGTCGCTCCGAGACGGCTCCCTGGACAGGCAGCCCACCTCGATCGCGGCCTTGACCAGCCGCGACGCGCCGCTCTGGTCGAGGCCGATCTCGACGGCGATCGCGTTCACCGTCGTCTCGGCCCCGCGCCCGGCGAGAGAATGGGCCGCCTCGCAGACGAGGACGAGACGGCCCTGGTCGGCGACGGCCGCCGTCCGGCGCGACCAGTGCCGCACGAAGGCGAACAGGGCCTGGCCCGGACCCGGGGCGCTCATTCGGTCGCCGCCATCTCGCGGCAGATGTAGGCCAGTTCGAGCGCGGACTTCAGATCGGGCAGCCGGAGCGCCGCGGTGACCTTGCCGCCGCCCACCCGGAACACGGTCGCCACCCGGGTCGGTCCCGCGCTTTCGGGCCAGGTCGCGTCCTCCTCCACCACCATCAGGTGATCGCTGACCGGATGCCACGATCGCGGCTTCAGCCTGATCCCCGAGCGATCCACCCAGTCGGCGAACTGCGCGGACGTGATCGGCCCGGCGCCTTTGGGCCCGAGAACGACGACGGGGTCCCCGACCGCGTCCGCCGATCGCCTCAGGTCGCCTTCGTTGACGCTCTCGTGCCATTCGTTGATCGCTGTCTCGAGGTCCATGCCTCAACTATATGCGAAACGCATACATTTAGCCCACCGATCGCAGCACCTGCCGGGCCCGTGCCACCCCGTCCTCCTCACGCAGCCGCGCCGCGACGTACTGCGCGCCGCGGCGGAACAGGAGGTTGCCGGACAGTTCCAGCAGCCGCGCGGTCAGCGAATCCGCGGTCAGCTCCCGCAGCGGTAGCGGTCGGGGCCCGGCGCCGAGGCGGAAGACCCGGTCGCCCCAGTAAGGCTGGTCGGAGAAGACCGGGCAGACCAGTGAGGGAACACCCGCGCGCAACGCGGCCGCGGTCGTGCCCGCGCCACCGTGGTGCACCACCGCAGCGGTGCGTGGGAACAGCCACGCGTGCGGAACATCCCCGACGGTCAGCAGATCGTCGTCGTCGACTCGAGCATCGGTACCGAGCAGACCCCGCAACCCCGTCCGGCGCAACGCCGTACGGACGGCCGCGAACGTCCGTTCCGCCTCCGACGGCCGCATACTGCCGAAACCGACGTACACCGGAGGTGGCCCGGACGCGAGGAAATCCCGCAGGCGCGGATCCGGCCGCCAGGCCACGGGCGCCTCGAGGAACCAGTACCCGGTGACGTGGACGCGCGCGGGCCAGTCCTTCGGCCGGGGCACCACGGCGTCGGAAAACCCGCACAGCACAGGGGTTTCCGTCCGCCGGAGCCCGCGCAGCCCCGCTGCGGGCAGGCCGAGTGTCCGCTCACGCCACCGATCCACCTCCGGCCGCAGCACCTGCCAGGCGACGGCGTCGACGGCGCGGAAGCTCAGCCGCCTGCCGCACGGCCCGGTCCTGGCCGCCCACGGCACCAACGGATGGGCGAAGGCCCCCGTCGGCACGCTGGGCTGATAGTGCAGTTCGACGTCGGGAACACCGAGTGACGCGCCCAGGTGCGCACCAAGGAATCCCAGCGTCGGGGCGAGCACGAGGTCCGCCCCCGCCGCGCCCTGGTGGACGTCGGCCAGCAGACGCTCCATCACCGGGGCCAGCGCGCCGCGCAACCCGCGCAGGAAGGTCGCGGACGTGCGCCCCTCGGTCCATTCGCGCCCGCCGTCCGAACCGAGGATCTCCGCGGGATCGGCCGAAAGCGGCGCGAAATCCAGGCCGTGCGAGGTCACCAGGGTCCGGAACCGTTCCGCCGCCAGCACCCGCACCCGATCACCGTCGAGACCACGCCCCAAGGCGATGCACGGCTGGACGTCGCCCCGCGAGCCGGGAGCGACGATCACGACGAGCCGGCTCATCGCTTCGCCGCCGTCAGCCGGTAACGGAGGCGGAACGGCAGGTTCGCCAGCACGGCGGCGATATGCGCGTCCCTGCCCACCAGGTACCGCGGCGCTACACGGCGTGCGGTCAGCGCGTGGACCACGACCCGCGCCGCCCGCTCGGGTGGCACACCGTTCCGCGCGGACCGCTCGGCACTGCGTTCGGCTTCGTCCAGTTGCGCCGCATACCTTTCCCGCGCGGCTTCCGGCAGCGCGGCGCGCACCTCTTCGGCGGCGGTGCGAGCACGCGACCAGATCGACGTGGCGACGGCGCCGGGCTCGACGAGGACGACGCCGATCCCGGACGGGGCGAGTTCGGCGCGCAGGCTGTCGGTCAAGCCGACCAAGGCGAACTTCGACGTGTGATACGGCCCGACCATCGGCCCCGCGATCCGGCCGCCCATCGACCCGACCGTCACGACCCTGGCACCGGACGCGGCACGCAGCGCGGGCAGCATCGCCTGCGTGACGGCCAGCTGACCGGTGACATTGACCTCCAGCTGGTGCCGGAAATCGTCGAGAGGGACGTGCTCCAGCGGCCCCGGCCGGGCCATCCCGGCGTTGTTCACCAGCCCCCGCAAGGGGCCCGCCGCCGCGACCTTCTCCCCACAGGCCGCGATCGACGCCGGATCCCGGAGATCCATCCGCAACACGGTGACCGCCTCACCGAACGTCCGCGCGAGGTCGGTTTCATCGGCGTCGGTGCGCACACTGGCCCAGACATGGGCGTGCCGCCGGACGAGTTCGGCCACGCACGCCCGGCCGATCCCGCTCGACGCCCCGGTGACCACAAAGGACGGACGGGTCACGACGCCTCCCCCGCCTTCACCGGCGCGGCGAGGGCGCGCAGCATCCGCGGCCACGTCTTGTGCAACTGGTCCTGCCAGTACGCCCAATGATGCGTGCCGGCACCGTAGAAGTCCGTCATGACCGGGACACCGAGCCGGTTCAGCCGGTCGGCCATCGCGGTGGTCTGGCCGGAGCAGAGGAATTCGAGCAGCATCGCGCCGGGCAGCACGTCGATCGGGAGCTTGCCGTCGAACGGCCCCGGAAGACCGTTGCCGGTGGACAGGTACAGCTCGGTGCCACGCAGGCGATCGGCGTTCACCAGCGGATCGTGCGCGTCCCAGCGCGACGCCTCACGACGGCGGTCGCCCCAGAGCGCTTCGGGGTCTTGCCGGG
Source organism: Amycolatopsis keratiniphila (assembly GCF_000400635.2). Classification (NCBI taxonomy): domain Bacteria; kingdom Bacillati; phylum Actinomycetota; class Actinomycetes; order Pseudonocardiales; family Pseudonocardiaceae; genus Amycolatopsis; species Amycolatopsis keratiniphila. The sequence goes on from NC_021252.1 coordinate 5,328,293, forward strand.
CGGAGGCGACGATAGCGCTGGTCAGCAGCTCGCCGTACGGGCCCGTGGGGTTGAGATTGCCGCTGAACGACCCGGCGAACCGGAAGACCCCCGGCCGACGGGCGGCGAGTTCGACCGCCCCGTAACCGCCGAGCGAGAGCCCCGCCGCCACCCGGCGACCGTCCCCGCGATAGCCGCGATCGATCAACTGCGGGATCTCGACGGCGGTGAACGTCTCCCATTGATTGAGCACGACGTTCTTGCCGTAATTCCACCAGTCGGAAAAGAACCCCGCGGAACCCGAGCCCGGCATCACCACCAGCGCGCCGGAGTCGTCGGCGAGCTTCCGGATGTCGGTGTTGGCGGTCCAGCCGCGATAATCCTGCAGCCGCGTCTCCCCGGCGAGCAGGTACACCGCCGGCCACTTCCGGTCCGGCTCGGCGGCCCACCCCGACGGCAGAATCAGCCGGACCATCGCGTAACTCCCGACGCCGACCGAGCGCACGGTGAGGTCCAGCATCCGCGGGTCACCGTCCACAGTGGTCTGCGCCACGACGTGCGAGCCGTCGTCCGCCCTGGCTTCCGGGACACCGCTCTCGGCCCGCGCCGGGGCCACGACGACGGCCGACAGCAGGCAGGTGACGGCCGCGACCGCCCACAGCCGCCTCGAAGTATTGCGCATACGTAATCCTTTGTCCCGGTCGTTCGACAGAATTCGAAAATGTGACGGCGATTACCCGAGAAAGAAAATCAGAGGTGGCGACACGTTAAGCGGAACGAGCCCCTCCAGGCAATTGTCCTGCCCACAATCCGGGAGGACAATATGAATGCCAGGGAAACAAGAAATCCCTCAACCTCCCCCAGTCGGGTGACCCATCACTCACGGACAGTGAGCGACTGTGGCACGGGAGTACCAGACCGGCGCGCACACCTGCGAAAAGGCCGAAACTCCCAGGTCACACCCTGTACATGAAGGACATTTACGTTCTCTTGACACCTTCCGGTATTCGATTTCCCGTCGTAGCCTTCGTCGTGCCGCCCGGGTTCGGCGTTCCCCGACGCGACCCCGGCGCCCGCGTCCCACCGAAGGGACCGCCCTCCCCAAGGACCCTTCCGAAAGGGCTATTCATGGCTGCCCGAATTCGCGCTCTCGTCGTGTCCGCCGCCGCGGTCGCGACCATTTCCGGCGCCCCCGGAGAATCGATTCAGGCCGCGCCCGCACCGCCTTCCCCCGTCGTTCCGGAGGCCGCCCTGCTACCACCTGGATCCGTCCCGCGAGCGTCCGCGCGCGACGGTTTCGACGTGGCCTCGGCACTGTCCACCCCGGACAGTCGCGAAAGCAGGGTCGACGTCGGTGGTTGCGAAGACGTCGTCCACGGCAGGCTGGTCCGCGACGGCGCCGCCGGCCAGGGCTTCCAGTCCGCCGTCCCCGGCGGCCAGGTCTCCGAACTGGTCGCCCGTATGACGAACCCACCCGATCTGGCGGCCTGGGCCGCGCAGGCCGGGCGGTGCTCGAAGGTGACGGTCGACGACGCGGCCGGTACCGCGGTGTCGACCGTCACCGTCCACCCGGCTCCCGCCGTGCCGGGTGCGAAAACCCTTTCCTACGAACAACTCCTGACGCTTCCCGGGCAGCCCCCCGAGCTGCCGGGGCTGCGTCTGCGCACCGTCGCCATCGCCGCCGACGACGTGCTGGTCGTGCTTCGTGACGCCGGGACCACCGGCCTCGATCTCGACGCGCTCGCCGTCGACGCCTGGCGGCACGCCGCCGGTCCGCTCGGCCGCTGAATCCCCCGCACCACCCCGCCGAACGCCGAACCCCGAGGAGACGTCATGTCCTTGGCCCCCGAAAACCTGCCCGCCACGGCCGGCCCCACCCTTCCCGACTGCCTCCGGCATTGGGCGGACACCGACGGCGACCGGCCGGCGGTCACCTTCACCGACTTCGCGACCGATCGCGCCGGGCGACGGCGGACGCTGACGTGGAAACAACTCAAGGACCGTGTCGACGCCGTCGCGGGCGCGCTGCCCGTCCGGGCCGGTGACCGGGTGGCGATCCTGTGCCCGCAAAGCGCCGAGTACGTCGTCGCCTTCCTTGGCGCGATCACCGCGGGCGCGATCGCCGTGCCGCTGTTCGATCCCGGGCTGCCCGGGCACGCCGGACGGCTCGCCGCCGTACTGACCGACTGCTCCCCCACCGCGGTGATCACCACCGCCGCGGCCGAGGACGCGGTCCGTGAGTTCCTGGCGGGCCTGCCCGGCGGCGAGCACGTCACGGTCGTCGCGGCCGACAAGGCCGGACCCGTCCGCGCCTGGCCCGCCCCGGCAGCGGCGCCTGACGACGTGGCGTACCTGCAGTACACCTCCGGCTCGACGCGCAGCCCGGCCGGAGTGGTGCTGACCCACGAGAACGTGCTCGCCAACGTCCGCCAGGCGGTGCACGGGCTCGGGATCGCACCGACGGGGACCACGGTGTCGTGGCTGCCGCTGTTCCACGACATGGGTCTCGTACTCGGCTTGATCACGCCGCTGGCGCTGGGCATGCGATCGGTGCTGATGGATCCGCTGGCCTTCATCGAACGCCCGGTGCGCTGGCTGGAACTGCTCGGCGACCACAACGGGAGCTGGAGCGCCGCCCCGAACTTCGCCTTCCACTACGCCGCGAGCCGGGTGCGCGAGGAAGACCGCGCCAAGCTCCGTCTCGACCGGGTCGCCGCGATCGTCAACGGCGCCGAGCCGATCAACCCCGGCGTGCTCGACCGGTTCCACGAAACCTTCGCCGAAGCCGGGTACACCCCGGACAAGACCCGGCCCGCGTACGGGCTGGCCGAGGCGACCGTGTTCGTCACCACCGGCCCCGGCGTTCCGCCTCGGGTCACCACGTTCGACCGCGCGGCGCTGGGCGCCGGAACGGCACGGCCGTCGGAGGACGGCCTCAAGCTGGTCGCCTGCGGTGTCCCGGTGGGCCAGCGAGTCGCGCTGGTCGATCCCGAAACCGGCGTCGCCCTGAAGGACGGTTCGGTCGGCGAGATCTGGGTCCACGGCCCCAACGTCGGCACCGGCTACTGGCAGAAACCCTTGGAGAGCACCGAAACCTTCGGCGCGAGGCTGACCGGCGACCACGCGGGCCTGCCGGCCGGCCCTTGGTTGCGCACCGGCGACCTCGGCGTCCGGTACGACGGCGAGGTCTACATCGCGGGCCGGATCAAGGATCTGCTCATCGTCGACGGCCGCAACCACTACCCACAGGACGTCGAAGCGACGGCGGCCTCGGCCGACCGCGACATCCGCCCCGGCAGTGTCGCCGCGTTCGCCGTCGAAGGCACCGACACCGAAGCCGCGGTCGTCGTCGCCGAGCACCGCGGCCACAGCGCGCTGACCACCGAGGACGAGCGTGCGCTCGCCGCGGCGGTCCGGCGGCTCGTTTCCGACGCGCACGGCCTCGCGCTGCGCGACGTCGTGCTCGTCCCGGCGGGTCTGGTCCCGCGGACCTCCAGCGGCAAGATCGCGCGGAGCGCCTGCCGCGACCGTTACCTCGCCGGCGATTACGGAAAGGCCCTGGTGCGATGAGAAACCCGTCGTTCGACACCCCCACGCTGCGCCGCTGGCTGCTGGACACCGTCGCCGGTCACACCGGCGTCGACGCGGCCCGGCTCGAAGCCGACCGCCCGCTCAGCGACTACGGCCTGTCCTCCCGCCAGGCCGTCGGTATCGCCGCCGATCTCGAAGACCTGCTCGGCACCTCGCTCCCGGCCACCCTGCTGTGGGAGAGCCCGACCATCGACCACCTGGCCCGCTCGCTCACCGGCGGGACCGAGCCCGAACCCGAACAGCCGGGCACGGACCGTCGCCGGACCGATCCGGTCGCCGTCGTCGGCCTCGGCTGCCGCTGGCCGGGCGCGGACGGCCTCGACGAGTTCTGGGAGCTGCTCCGCAGCGGGCGGGACGCCGTCCGGACCGCGCCGCCGGGCCGGTGGAGCGCCGACGCGGCCCCGATCGTCGGCGGATTCCTCGACGACGTGGCCGGTTTCGACGCGGACCACTTCGGCATCACCCCGCGTGAAGCGTCCACAATGGACCCACAACAGCGGATGCTGCTGGAGGTCGCCTGGGCCGCGCTGGAACACGCGGGGATCGCCCCGGCCTCCCTGCGCGGCAGCCGGACCGGTGTGTTCACCGGGATCTCGACCCACGACTACGGCCATCTCACGATGGCGGGTGGCGGCGTGGATCTGTGGACCGCCACCGGCGCCGCCGGGAGCATCGCGGCCAACCGGCTCTCCTACGTCTACGACCTGCGCGGGCCGAGTATGGCGGTGGACACCGCCTGCTCCTCGTCGCTGGTCGCGGTGCACCACGCGGTCCGCGCGCTGCGTGACGGCGAGGCGGATCTGGCCTTGGCGGGCGGGGTGAACCTCATGCTGCTGCCCGGTCCGACGGCCGCGTTCGCCGCGGCGGGGCTGCTCGCCGGGAACGGCCGATGCAAGACGTTCGCCGCGGACGCCGACGGCATCGCGCGCGCCGAGGGCTGCGGTGTCGTCGTGCTCAAGCGGCTGGCCGACGCCGAATACGACGGGGACCGGGTGCTGGCGGTGATCCGCTCCACCGCGGTCAACTCCGACGGGCGCTCACAGGGCATGGCCGCACCGAACCCCGTCGCACAACAGGACATGCTGCGCACGGCGTACCACGGCGCCCGGCTCGATCCGTCCACTGTGGACTACGTCGAGGCGCACGGCACCGGCACGTTGCTGGGCGACCCGATCGAGGCCCGCTCGCTCGGCGCGGTACTCGGCAAGGACCGTCCCGCCGACGCACCGCTGCTGATCGGCTCGGTGAAGACGAACATCGCGCACGCGGAGGCGGCCGCGGGGATCGCCGGGCTGATCAAGGTCGTGCTCGCGATGACCCGGGACGAACTGCCGCCTCAGCTGCACTTCACCGCCCCCAACCCGCACATCCCGTTCGACGACCTGCGCCTGAAGGTGGTGACCGAGCCGACGCCGTGGCCACGCCGGTCCGGCCGTGCCACGGCGGGTGTGTCCGCGTTCGGTTTCGGCGGGACCAACGCGCACGTCGTCCTCGAACAGGCGCCGCCGCCGGAGCCGGTCCCGGACCGCGGTGACGTCCGCATCGGTCTGCTGTCCGCCCGTACCCACGACCGCCTCACCGAACGCGCGACGCAGCTGGCGAACTGGCTGGAAGCCACACCGTCGCTGTCCCTGGCCGACGTCACCCACACGCTCTCCCGGCGCGACAACGGCGGTCCGCACCGCGCGGCCGTCGTCGCCGGGGACACGGCCGAGCTGGCCGGGCTGCTGCGCGCCGTCGGTTCCGACGCCGATCCGCTGCCCGCGGGCGCGGTCACCGGCACCGCGCGGAGCACCGACGGGCCGGTGTTCGTGTTCTCCGGCCACGGCTCGCAGTGGCCGGGCATGGGGCAGGGCCTGCTGGCCGCCGAACCCGCGTTCGCCGCACAGGTCGACAAGCTCCACGACCTGTTCACCGAGCACACCGGCCGCTCGCTGCGCGCCCTGCTCACCAGCGGGGATCCCTTGTCCCTGCCTGAAACCCAGACGGCCATCTTCGGGATCCAGATCGCGCTCGCCGCCCAGTGGGAGGCGCTCGGCGTCCGGCCAGCGGCCGTCGTCGGGCACTCCCTCGGCTCCGCGGCGGCCGCCGTGGTGAGCGGCGTGCTCACCCCCGACGAGGCCGTCCACCTGGTGGCGACCCGGGCCCGGCTCCTGGGCACCATCGGACCCGGCGGCGCGATGGCGGCGGTCGAACTCGCGCCGGAAGAGCTGGACCTGTACCCGGACATCGAACTCGCCGTCGAATCCGCGCCGGGGCAGCTGACCGTGGCCGGGGACGCGACCGTGCTCGACCTCCTGGTCGCGGAACTCGAAGCCGCCGGCCTGCGGGCGCGTCGGCTGCCGGTCGAGGTCGCCGGCCACTCCGCCCGCGTCGACCCGGTGCTGCCCGCGCTGCGAGAGGCGCTCGTCGAACTGGGCGGCCGTCGTCCCACGGTTCCTTGGTACGACACGGTTCTGGCCGATCCGCGGGAGCTGCCGGACTTCGACGCCGGGTACTGGGCCACGCATCTGCGTCGTCCGGTGCGGTTCCGGCAGGCCGTGGCGGCCGCCGCCGCGGACGGGCACCGCGTCTTCCTCGAAGTGTCGCCGCATCCGATCCTGCGGGGTTCGGTGGCGAGGACGCTCGAAGCCGAGGGGATCGGCGACGCGCTCGTCACCGGGACCTTGCGCCGGGGCCAGGACGAGGTCCGCGCGCTGGGCGCCGCCGCGGCCGAGCTGTACTGCGCGGGCACCCGGATCACCACCGCCGATCCGGACGACGGGGCCCGGCTGGTCGACGTCCCGCCGATGCCGTGGCGGCACGAACGGCACTGGTACACCTCCGCTGAGGAAGCACCGTCGTTCGCGGCCCGCACCCCCGAGCCCGAACCCGTGCGGAGCGGCGGAGGCGACCGGCTCACCGAGATCGTCGCCGCCGTCATGGGGCTGCGCCCCGACCGCCTCGACGCCCACGTCCCGCTGGTGGAGCTCGGACTGGATTCCCTGATGGCGAACCGGATCCGCGAGGCCGTCCGCCGGGAGTTCGGCACCGAACCCGACTCGGCCGCCGTGCTCCGGGGCGCCACGCTCGCCGATCTCAGCCGCGATCTCGCGCCCCGCGAGAACGAGGAACCGTTGCCGTCGCGCGGTCGCGCCTGGGACGCGGCGGACCGGCTGGTGCTGCGCCTGTGGCAGGAACACACCGGCACCGAAGCGGCAGGCACGCACGTGCGGCTGACCGAGACGGCCGCACCCGACCGGCTGGCCGAGCTGCTCGCCAAGGGGCTCGGCACCGAACTCGCCATGGCTGTCGACGCCGCCGAACTCCGTCGGCACGACACGCTCGCGGCCATCGCCGACGTCGCCCGAACGGTTCTCGACACGCGGGAAGAGCGAGGGCCGGTGCACGTCCTCGTGCCCGGTGAGGCCGGAGTCGCGCCGCTGCTGCTGTTCCACCCCGGCGGCAGCACCTGCACGGTGTACCGGCCGCTGCTGGAGCGGCTGCCCGCCGGTGTGCCGTGCGTCGGGTTCGAACGCGTTCCCGGTGTCAGCATCGAAGAGCGGGTCGAACAGTTGCTGCCGTTGGTGCGGGAACAACGTCGAGACCGGCCGTACCGGCTGGCGGGCTGGTCGTTCGGCGGGGCGCTGGCGTACGGCGTCGCCGCGCGGCTCGCCGAAGAAGGCGAGGAGGTCGAGTTCGTCGCGCTGATCGACACGATGCTCCCGCTTCCGGAGCCGGACCTCGATCCGCGGGCGTCATCGGCGCGGCGGTTCCTGCGCTTCACCGGATACGTCGAAGGGACCTACGGCCGTGAAGTGCGCCTCGGCCACGAGGAGCTCGCACCGCTGCCCGAAGAGGAGCAGATCGAGCTGACCATGCGGCGGGTCGCCGAAGCGGGCTTGCTCAGCCCCGGTGTGCTCCGGCACCAGCGTCAGTCCTTTTTGGACACGCTGGCGGCCGAACGCGGTACGCCCCGCCGCTACGACGGGCGGGTCGTGCTCTACCGGGCGACCGAGCAGTACGCGGCCGGGCTGGCCATGGAACCCCGGTATTCGCGCACGGATCTCGCGGCCGGCTGGGCGGAACTGTGCCCGGACCTGGAGATCGTGCCGGTCGAGGCGCATCACCTGTCGGTGGTCGACCCGCCCCACGTCGATGTCGTGGCGAGGCATCTGACGGGACTCCTGTGACCACGGCCCGGGCCGAGCGAGCGGTCGACCGCGCCTGGCCGCTTTTGGCGGTACTCGGCGCCGGGCTCTTCCTCGTGGCGGTCGACGCGACCGTGCTGCATGTCGCGTTGCCCGACCTGGTCCGGCAGCTGCGCCCGGGCGCGGCGGCTCAGGTGTGGATCGTGGCGATCTACCCGTTGACCGCCGCGCCGCTGCTGCTGCCGTTCGGCACCCTCGGCGACCGGTACGGGCGGCGGCGCGTACTGGTCGCCGGGTACGTCGTGTTCGGGATCGCGTCGCTCGGCTGCGCGTTCGCGCCGAACGTGCCGGTGCTGCTGGGCTGCCGCGCGCTGCTCGGCTGCGGCGGAGCGATGATCATGCCGGTGACGATGTCGCTGCTCCGCGAACTGTTCCCGGATCAGCGGCGTCGCCGCACGGCGATCGCGGTATGCAGCGGGATCGCGGGCACCGGCTCGGTGTTCGGGCCGATCCTCGGCGGTGTGCTCGTCGAGGTGTGGGGCTGGCGGGCCACGTTCCTGCTGAACCCGCCGGTGATCCTGGCGGCGATCGTCCTGGCGCTGCGCTGGCTTCCCCGGAATCCGCCCGGGCGGCGGCCGTGGGACGCGGTCAGTGCGGCGCTCGCGGCGGGCGGCGTGCTCGGGATCGCATTCGCCGTCGGGCATCCGGGCGCCTGGACCACGGCCGTCGCCTCGGGCATGACCGGATGTGTCCTCATCGGACTGTTCCTGCGCCGCCAGCGCCGGACCGACCCGCCGCTGCTGGACCTCGCCCTGTTCCGGCGACCGGGAGTGCGGGCCGCGGTCGGCGGGGTGTTGCTGGTGATGAGCACGCTCGTCGGGCTCGGGCTGCTGTTCGCCCAATACCTGCAGGTGGTGCTCGGGCTCTCGCCCACGGCGGCGGCGGGCCGGCTGCTCCTCGTGCTGGGCGCGTCGGCCGTCGGCAGTGTGGTGACGCCCTCGCTGCTGGGCCGTTTCGGCAACGCCCCGGTCCGCACGGCCGGGTTCGCGGTGGCGGCCGTCTCGTTGCTGGTCCCGGCGGCGGGTTCGGCGGCCCTGACATCGCCGGTGCTGCTGGGTGCCGGGCTGACCGGGCTGGGCCTGGGAATGGCGCTCGCGCTCACTTCGAGCACCGACACCCTGCTTTCGGCGACGTCGGCGGACCAGGCGGGCGGTGCCGCGGCGGTCGAGAAGACCGGCTACGAACTCGGTGCCGGCTTCGGGACGACGGTGTTCGGTTCCCTGGCCGCCGCCGTGTACGCGGGACACCTGGCCGTCCCGGCGGGCGTGCCGGAACCGGCGCGAGCGCTCGCTCTTTCGGGGCCGGCTCAGGCGGAGGCGGCCGCCTCAGGCCTCACGTCGCCTTTAGCCGACGAATTGCTCGACGCCGCGAGGGCCGCCTGCACCACGGGGCTTCAGGTGTCGGCGGCGGTCGCTTGTGGACTGTTCCTGGTGGCCGTGCTCGTCAGCTCGGGCGTGCCTCGTCGGTGAACTGCCCGGCGAACTCCCCGGTCGGCGGGATCTCCTGGATCACGTCGATCAGGACGCCGTTGGGGTCGGCGACGATGAAGTGCCGCTGCCCGAACTCCTCGCTGCGCAGGGAAAGCGCCTCGGGCAGCCCGGCGTCTTCGACCAGCCGCCGGTGCTCGGCGTCGACGTCTTCGACCTCGAAGTTCAGCAATAGTCCCTGCACGGGTTTGCCCGCGCCACCGGGAATGGTGTCGTGCCCCGGGGCGAGGATCGCGAGCTCCCACTCGCCGCGTTTGAGGCTGACGTACCAGTCGGCCTCGAAGGTGAGCTCGAAGCCGAAGTGATCGCGGTAGAAGTCTCGTGTCTCGGCGATCTTCTCGGTCATGAGAACGGGATAGAAGCTGGTCAGACGCATGATTCCGCCTTGTCTCGCTAACAATACCGACCGTCGGTTTGTTTTTTCGAAGTTAGCCAACCGACGGTCGGTATGTCAAGATCCGGGTATGGCCCGCACGAAACAGCAGCAGCGCGAAGAGACGATGGAGGCGTTGACCGCCACCGCCCGGCGGCTGTTCGCCGAGCACGGGTACGGCAAGGTCGGCCTGGAGACCATCGCGCAGACCGCGGGCGTGAGCAAAGGCGCGCTCTACCACCACTTCAGCAGCAAGGCGGAGCTGTTCCGGCACGTGCTCGGCGTCGTGCAGCACGACGTCGGCGAGCAGATCGCGCGGGCCGCGGACGCCGCGCCGGACGCGTGGGCCGGACTGCTCGCCGGCTGCCGCGCGTTCCTCGCCGCCGCGACCGATCCGGAGACCCAGCAGATCATGCTGCTGGACGGTCCGTCCGTCGTCGGCTGGCAGGACTGGCGCGAACTGGACGCGGAGTCCTCCGCCCGGCACCTCGCCGAAGCCCTGACCGACCTGATGACCGAGGGCGTCCTGGCGAAGCGGCCCGTCGAACCGTTGGTACGCCTGCTTTCCGGCGCGATGAACGAGGCCGCCGTCTGGCTCGCCCACTCCCCCGACCCGAAGGCCGACCTCGCCGCGACCATGGACACCCTGACACCGATGATCGAAGCGCTCCGCTAAAGCCGAACACGCGTGATTGGAGACGCATCTCGCGTGATTGGGGCCGCATCACCGAGTTCGGCGTCCAATCACGCGAGTTACGGCTTCAATCACGCGAGTCACGTGTTCAGGCACAACACGAAAAGGCCCCACCCGGTGTCGGGTGGGGCCTTTTCGGTGGTGGGCGATACTGGGATCGAACCAGTGACCTCTTCGGTGTGAACGAAGCGCTCTCCCCCTGAGCTAATCGCCCGTGGTACGAACTTCGGTCCACCGGAGGAAGTGAACCTGGTGCGCGATACTGGGATTGAACCAGTGACCTCTTCCGTGTCAGGGAAGCGCTCTCCCGCTGAGCTAAACGCGCGTGGTGTTTCGTTCGTACTGGCGATAGCTTAGCGGACCCCGTTTCCGAGGCCTCACAGGGGGTTCCCTATCCGCGAAGCTCAAGGTCTCGGCAGCCTTGAGGCGATCGAGCCCGCGATCTCCTTCGCCCGGTCGCAAGGGCTTCCGCTCCCTTCGCGCGCCAGGAGACGGACGGCGACATGTTCGACCTCGCGGTCCGGCAGCGGCCGATGCTGCCAGGTGACGGCGCAGTTCGAACCACCGAACTCCCGCATGTCACCGGTGACACCGCTGCCGAGGTCGACCGGCGATCCCTCCGGCGCGTAGGCGCCTCGCTGCAGCTCGACGGTCAGCGTGTCCCCGCCGCCCACCCACTCGCAGATCCGCAGCGTCCGCGGCGCGGGCTGCGCGTTGGGCATGGCCTTGCCGAGCACCGCGGGGTCGCCGACCGTGCACGGGTCGAGCGGCAGGATGCTCGCCGGATCACCCGTACGGTCGACCTCGTGCGTGCGCAGCCGGGTGAGCGCGGCGCTCAGCATGTCGTCGGCGGCCTTGCAGGGATCGCCTTCCCGCCCCGGATGGGACACGACGACGCCGAGCCGCCGATCCGCCGGCAGTTGCGCGACCGAATCGCAGCCGCCGCTGATCGTGCTGCGCAGCAACGGCAATCCTTCGGCCGTGCGGTCCGTCCGTTCGACGCTGCTGGTGCTCACCCCTTCGCCGAGCCGGAGTTCGAAGCTGACGCCCTTGAGCCCGGTGTACCTGCAGCGAGCCGGGTAGATCGGGCCGGTTTCCGGCTTCAGGGTGCCGAATTCCTGCACGAACCGCCCGGCGAGCACCTTGCACGGATCCACCAGCCGCAAGCGTTCCGCGGCGAGCGCATCGTTCGCCGACAGCGAGGTGACCCCGGGACTCTCGGGTTTGGCGTGCTCGGCGATGGCGAGGCCGAGCGCGACCATCCCGGCGACGACGAGCAGGACGACCGCGGCGAGCGAACCGAACAGGATCTTCTTCGTCCGCGGCGCCATCTTCTTGGGCGGCGGCCGCCAGATCGGCAGCGGCAGGGCCAGCACCGAGCGCACTTCGGTGTCCTGCTGCCGGATCCGGGCGTGCACGGCGGGCGGCCAGGGCGCCATACCTGGCGGCACGGGGCCGAGGAAGTCCAGGATCTGTTCCGGAGTCGGCCGCCGCGCCGGGTCCTTGGCCAGACAGGGTTCGGCGACCCGCCGGATCTCGTCCGGGACCGCGCTGAAATCCGCCGCGGCGTGCACGACGTTATACAGCGTCTGCGGCGCGGTCGGGCCGGTGAACGGGCCGCGGCCGGTCGCGGCCATGACCAGGATCGCGCCGAGGGAGAACACGTCGCTCGCGCCGGTGATCTGCCCGCTGCCCGCCTGTTCCGGGGACATGAACGCGGGCGAGCCGATGATCGCGCCCGTCCCGGTGAGGTCCTGCGCCTCCTCCGCCACCCGCGCGATGCCGAAGTCGATCACCCTCGGGCCGTCACTCGTCAGGATGATGTTGCTGGGTTTGAGGTCCCGGTGGATCAGCCCGGCACGGTGGATCTCGGTCAGCGCCGCGGCGAGCCCGGACGCCAGCAGCCGCACCGACTCGACGGGCAGCGGCCCGGCCGCGTCCACGGCCTCCTTCAACGACGGTCCCGTGACGAAGACCGACGCGAGCCACGGCGTTTCCGCTTCCGCGTCGGCGTCCATGACCGCGGCCGTGTACGCGCCGGAGACCAGCCGCGACGTGGCGACCTCGCGCCGGAACCGCTCACGGAAGCGCGGGTCGTGCGCGAACTGGGCGTGCAGCTGTTTGACCGCGACGAGCCTGCCGTCCGGGGCGAGGCCGAGCACGACGCGGCCCATCCCGCCTTCGCCGAGTTCGGCGATGATTCGGTACGGGCCGATCTGCCGGGGTTCGCCGGGATTCAACGGTTTCACTGACCAGCCCTAGGGTTTCGGAAGTTTCTGCAGCAGCACCCCGGCGAAGGCCTTGGCCTTCTCGCAGGCTTCGTCGGCGGTCATCTTCGTACCACTGGTCCCGACCGTGAGCTCGACGTTCTCGCCGTCTCGGTCGCTGACGGACCGATGCTGCCACGTCAGCGAACAGGTGGAACGGGCGACGCCGTCGTCCTTCTTCGCCAGGTACACCTTGGCGCCGCCGAGATCGAGGGTGGCCGTCTCCGTGTAGTACGAGTCCTTCGACTGGGACGGCGGATACGCCCGCACGAGGCTCAGCCGGACATTGCCCGCCGCGTCGTACCGGCATTGGTGCAGATGTTCGCGGATCGTTTCGACGACCGGCCCGATCAGCCGGTCCGTCGTCACGGGGCCGACCAGCGCACACGGGTCCAGCGGCGCCAGGGTCCCGGCGGGGAGCTCGCGTTCCTGGCCGCCTGCCCGGATCCGCTTCACCGCGTCGGCGAGCGCGGCCTTCACCACCGAACACGCGGCGTCCTTTGTGGACATCGAGTTGACGTCGACGGTGAGCTTCGTGTTCGGCAGGCCGGAGACCGGGACGGCGACCGCGCACGCGTCGTCGGATCCCTTGATCCGCAACGGAAGCCCTTCCAGCTCGCCGCCCGCTTCGCCTTCGACCAGGTCGCCGCCGACGGCGAGCTCCAGCCACTTGCCCGCGGGCGAAGAGTACGTGCACGAGTCGAACTGCATGTCGATCTTGGTGCTCAGCTTGCCGAACCCGGGCACGTCGCGGCCTTTCAGGACCTTGCACAGGTCGACCCGGCGCAGGTTGTCCGGGCCGAGCGGGTCCCGGTTGACCGGAGTGGGGATCGGCTCGTCCGGTTGCGGCGGCGAACTCGGCGCGACGGCCGCCGGCGGCGGATCGTCGCCGCTCAGGGAGACCGCCGCGACGACGCCACCGACGAGCAGCACGACGGCGCCCGCGGCGAGCCCCGCGTAAAGGCCACGCCGGGATCGCTTCGGCGGTGGCGGGTTCAGCAGCCGCTGGACCTCGGCCTGTTGCGTGGCGATGAGGTGGGACACCACCGGCGGCCACGGGCCGGCCATCGGCGGGATCGGGCCCAGCCGCTCCAGCACCCACGCCGGGGACGGCCGGTCCGCCGGGTTCTTCGCCAGGCACGGTTCGACGATCTGCCGGATTTCGGGCGCCAGATGCCGCAGGTCGGGGTGGACGTGCACGACGTTGTACAAGGTGTGCGGAGTGGAGGTCCCGGTGAAGGGATTCGCTCCGGTCGCGGCCATCACCAGCAGCGCGCCGAACGAGAACATGTCGCTCGCCGGGGTCAGCGGCTTGCCCTCGGCCTGTTCCGGCGACATGAACCCGGGCGAACCGATGACGGCGCCGGTGTGCGTGAGTTCGGAGTCGCCTCCGACGGCGCGGGCGATGCCGAAGTCGATCACCCGGGGGCCGTCACCGGTGAGGATGACGTTGCTCGGCTTCAGGTCGCGGTGGATCAGCCCGGCCCGGTGGATGTCGCCGAGCGCCAACGCGAGCCCGGCGGCGAGATGTCGGACCGCCACCGGAGGCAGCGGACCGCCGGCGGCGACGGCCTCGGACAGCGCCGGTCCCGGCACGAACACCGAGGCCAGCCACGGCGTCGGCGCGTTCGGGTCGGCGTCCATGACCGGCGCGGTGTACGCGCCGGACACCAGGCGGGAGGTTTCGACCTCGCGGCGGAATCGCTCGCGGAAGCCGGGGTCCTGCGCGAAACCGGGATGGACCTGCTTGATCGCGACCAGGCGGCCGTCGGAGGAGGTCCCGAGCAGCACCCGGCCCATCCCGCCCTCGCCGAGCGCGGCGAACACCCGGTAGCGCCCCACGCCGGTGGGTTCGCCGGTGTTCAACGGCTTCACGAAGACCCCCTTGTTCCGAGGGGCGATGGTACAAAACCACCCGGAAGTGTCACGCGGCGCGTCGGAAGTCCTTGAGCCGGAGGCTGTTGGACACGACGAGCACCGAGGACAGCGACATCGCCGCCCCGGCGATCAGCGGGTTCAGCAGGCCGAGCGCGGCCAGCGGGATCGCGGCGACGTTGTAGCCGAACGCCCAGGCCAAGTTCCCCCGGATGATCCGCAGCGTGCGGTCGGCGAGCCGGATGGCGTCGGGGACCACGCGCAGGTCTTCGCGGACCAGCACCATGTCGGCGGAGCGGACCGCGATGTCGCTGCCCCGCGCCATCGCCATGCCGAGATCCGCGGTGGCCAGCGCCGGACCGTCGTTGATCCCGTCGCCGACCATCGCGACCCGCGCTCCCCCGGCCCGCAGTTCCTCGATGACCGCGGCCTTCTCCGCCGGCAGCACCCCGGCGCGCACGTCGGAGACGCCGATCTCCTCCGCGACCACACGCGCGGCGGCTTCGTTGTCACCGGTCAGGAGCACGGTCCGCAGGCCGAGCGCGTGCAGGGCCTCGACGGCGGCCGGTGCCGACGGCTTCACGACGTCCCGGACTTCCAGGTGCCCGGCGACCCGGCCGTCCACCGCGACGAGGATCGCCGTCGCGCCGTCCGCCGCCGCGGAGTCACAGGGGATCCCTCGATCGGCGAACAACCGCGCGTTGCCGACGAGGACGTCGTGCCCCTCGACCTCGCCCTGCGCGCCGAGCCCGGGCAGCGCGGCGAAGCGTTCGACCGGGGGCAGGTCCGGCAGTTCGGCCCGCGCCGCGGTCACCACGGCCGCCGCGATGGCGTGCTCCGAACCGACCTCCACGGCCGCGGCGAACCGCAGCAGCTCGCCGGTGGTGAACCCGTCGGCGGGGCGGCACGCGGTGACGGTCATCTTCCCGGTGGTGACGGTGCCGGTCTTGTCCAGTACGACGGTGTCCACCGTGCGGCTCGCCTCGAGCGCGTCCGGCCCCTTGATGAGGATGCCGAGCTGGGCGCCGCGGCCGACCCCGGCCATCAGCGCGGTCGGCGTCGCGAGCCCGAGCGCGCACGGGCAGGCGATGATGAGGACGGCGACGGCCGCCGCGAACCCTTCGCGCGCGGGTGCCCCGCCGAGCAGCCAGACCGCGAGCGTCAGCGCGGCCACGCCGAGCACGGCGGGGACGAACACCGCGCAGATCCGGTCGACCAGACGTTGCACCGCGGCCTTGCGGGCCTGCGCGCGTTCCGCGAGCGCGGTCATCTGGGCCAGCTGGGTATGCGTGCCGACCGCGGTCGCGCGGACGACGAGCCTGCCGTCCCGGTTCACCGAAGCACCGATGACCCGATCCCCGGTGGAGACCTCCGCGGGCACGGGTTCACCGGTCACCGCGCTGACATCCACAGTGGACAGTCCGCTGTGGACGACGCCGTCGGCGGCGATGGACTCCCCCGGCTTGACCACGAACAGGTCGCCGACGGCCAGTTCGCCGATCGGGACCATCCGCTCGGCTCCGTCCCGCAGCACCCGGACGTCCTTGGCGGCCAAGGCGTCCAGCGCGGCGAGCAGTCCGGCGGCGCTGCGCCGGGACCGGCTCTCGAAGTACCGCCCGGCCAGCAGGAAGGTGGTCACCCCGGCGGCCACGTCGAGATAGATGGCGTCGGCACCGGCCGCCGTCGGGCCGAAGCCGATCCAGTAGCCGGGTTCGGTGCCGCCGGCGAAGGCGGACCAAGCCGACCACGCGAACGACGAAAGCACACCCAGCGAGACCAGGGTGTCCATACTGGACGATCGATGACGAAGGTTCCGCAGCGTGGCGCGATGGAACGGCAGCGCGGACCAGAAGACGACGGGCACGGCCAACGCGAGGCACAGCAGTTCCCAGCCGGGAACCGCAGCCGCGGCACCAGGGCGAGCGTGATCGAGAGGTTCCCGAGCGGGATCGCCAGCAGCGCGGCGACGACCAGCCGCCGGCGGAGATCCCGGACCCGCGCGAAACCGGTGTCCGGATCCTCGTCGCCGCGGATCTCCGCCGGGTAACCGGATTTGCGGACCCGCTCGATGAGCACGTCGTCGGCCAGCGTTCCGGGGACCTGCACGGTGGCCCGCTCGGTCGCGTAGTTCACCGACGCGCGCACCCCGTCGAGCTTGTTCAGCGCGCGTTCCACCCGCGCCGAACAGGCGGCGCAGGTCATCCCCGACACGGTCAGCTCCACCGTGCGGACGGTGGCCTCCGGCGCGGAAATCGTCATTTCGTGGCACTCCCAGGTTTCACCGATGGTTCCTCGGTGGTGGAACAGGTGTCCCTGGTGGTGTCGCGAGGCAGATTACCGGCGGCGGGAACCGGACCCGCCGCCGGGCCGACTACTGCGATGGTGGTGAAACAGGTGTCCCAAGTCAGGCCTGGCGTGGGGTCAGTGCGAGTTCGAAGGTGTTGCCGTCTCCCTGGAAGAGGGTGCTCACGTACGAGGTGAACGCGCCACAGCCGGTCAGCGGCGCGAGCGAGTAGGTGCCGGCGAGCGCGCCGCCTTTCGCCATGGTGAAGCCCTCACCGGTACGCAATTCCGCCGTTGACGGGGCCGACGTCCGGCAGGACGGCCCGGTGCTGACCGGCATGCCGACGAGCGTGACGAGCGGGAGGACGGTGGTGAACCGGGACCGCGCGACGAAACCGGTCCCGGCGAGGTCGCCTCCCTGCGGTCCGTCGGCGACGAACTCCAGATCGGCCGAGCCCGGCAGGAAGCCGAAGAGCCGGAAGTCGGCGTGCGCCTTGTCGAACACCGGGCCGCCGCTGAACACGGTGGCCGCGGTGGGGCTCAGGTCGAAGGTGCCGGCGAGCGGCGCCACGGCGCTCAGTGCTTTGACGCCGGTCTTCCCGGCGACCGCGTACCGGTGTCCCGCGGGTTTCTCACCGAGTTCGAAGGAAAGCAGGACCGGGTCCTGGCCGGAGTCGAGCGTGCAGTCCGAGGTGAACGAGCCGAGCCCGGTGAAGGAACCGTCGGCCTTCTTCGGGGTGAGCCGGGTGGTGAAGTCGCCGACGGTGAGTGTCGTCTTGCCCGGTTTCGCCAGCGTGATGGTGGGGACCGAGCCGGTCGCCACCGTGGCGAACGTGCCGGACGGCGGGAGATCGGTCTTCGCGACATTGAGCGGGAGGCGCACGGGGAGCGGATTCGCGTCGCCGTTGACCAGTGTCACACCCGCGGCGGCGGTGCCTTCGATGGTGGTGGCGCCGACGAGGTTCAGGCCGCGGGCCGCCTTGTCCGGCACGGTCACGGTGATGGTCAGCCCGGAGGTGGTGAGCGTACCGCCGGGCGCCGTCGGCACCTCGAAGTCGGCCTTGATGTTCACGTCGAGCTTCTGCAACCCGATCAGCGGGAACGGGCAGGTGAACGACAGCTTCTTGTCGACCGGCGTACCGGCCGCCGCGCTGCGGACGGCGACGAACAGCAGGCAGCCGGCGGTGATCAGCACGACAAGGCCCGCCGCGAGCAGCATTCGGACGTTGGCACGAAGGGGCATGGTCGCCTTCCCGAAAACGGCACCGGTCCCCGTCGCGGGAGGCGACGGGGACCGGCTGCTGACTTACTTCTTGGTGAGGTTCAGGTCCAGCGTGTTGCCGTCGCTCTTGGCGAACGCGCTGACCCAGTCGTTCAGCTGACCGCAGTTCTGCAGCGCGGACAGCGAGTAGGTGCCGGTGAGCTTCCCGCCCTTGAGCAGGTCGAAGTCCGGACCCGTGGTCATCTCGCTGGTGGACGGGCTGACCGTGCCGCACTTCGGGTCGGTGCTGATGGGGATCCCGAAGATCTGCACGCTCGGCAGGAACACGTTGAACTTGATGTGCGCCTTGAACCCGGTGCCGACGAGCTCGCCGGTCTGCTTGCCGACCTGTTCGACCTTGATCTCCGAACGCCCGTCGATGAACCCGAACAGCTTGAACTGGGTGGACGACGGGTCGAGCTTCAGGTCACCGGTGAACGTCTTCGACGCGAGGTCCACGTCCGCGTCGAACCCACCGTTGATCGCGGCCGTGCTGCCGAGCGACTTCAGCGCGGTCTGTCCCTTGATGCCGAACGCGTACTTGATTCCGCCGCCACCGGGGGTGGAGGTGGGCGGAGTCGTCGGCGTGGTCGGCGTCGTGGGGGTGGTGGGCGTGGTCGGAGTGGTGGGCGTGGTCGGCGTGGTCGTGCCGCCACCACCGTCACCGATCTTGATCGTGGCCAGGGTGTTGTTCTGGCCGGGATCCTGCGTGCACGGCGCGTCGATCGTGCCGTCCGGCGTGATGCCGGTGACCGAACCGTCGGCCTTGCGCGGGGTGACCTTCAGCTGAATGTCACCCACGGTGATCTTCGCCTCGCCGGGCTGGTTGAAGGTCAGCGAAGGCGTCTTGCCCGCCGCGTTGACCGTCATCTCGCCCGAGGTGGGGATGTTCTGCTTGGCGATGTCGTTCGGGACCTTGACCGGGAGGTTGAGTCCCGGCGCCGCCACGGTCGCCGCCGCGATGGCCTGGCCTTCCAGCGTGGTCGCACCGATCAGGTTGAGCCCGCTGACCGTGTCCGCGTTGATCGTGGAGACGGCCTTGATGTCGAACGTGCCGGTCGGCTGACCGGTCTTGACCGACAGCGGGAGATCGGTGTTGATGACCACCTTGAGCGACTGCGACCCCACGAGCGGCAGGTTGCAGTGATAGTTGAGCGGGAGCGAGATCGGATCGGCGACACTGGACTGTGCCCCGACCACGAGTACCGCGGTGGCAAGCCCCACGGCACCGGCAGCGGCGGCGGCGACCGCCTTCTTGGTTCCTCTACGGTGACTCACGATCGTCCTTCCGTGGTATCAACGATGATACGAAACGGCGTACAATTCCCCAGAGCAATGAATATCGGCCCGGGAGAATTCTCCGGGTAGCGACGATGTCTGACGGATCGCAACCGAACAGTAAACTAACGACGCGTCCGCACCGCTATCAAGTGCTTCCCCGGAAAAGTTGACGCGCCATCGGTAAATTGTCACGCTGACACGGTGCGACGGGAGTGTTCCTAGTAGCGGCACATGGGTTTTCCCAGTTCAGAGCCGGATCAAGCCGCTCATGGAACCGCTGACGAGGGTGACAATCGCACCCCGGAAAACTATCTCGCGCATGCCAATCCGCCTTTTCCGGCCGCCGCCCGCCTTGCCTGCCGGATTCTTTCGTGAGTAACCTCGCGGTTCAGCAAGCCGGTCGCCGCCGACCATCGCGGAATCCCGCTCGTCGCGCCGGGGCAGGCCCTCTTTCGCCGAATTCGACGGGGAAACCATGAAAAGAATGCGCCGCACGGCAGCGCGAATCGCGTTCGCCACCGTCTCCGTGACCGCCGCGTCGGTCCTGCTGACCGCCTGCGGGCCGGACGACCCCGCCGACGCGGGCAGGCACGCCGACCCGGCCGCGCTCGCGTGGGTGGACAAGGTGTGCTCGGGCGTCGCGACGGGCTCGGCGAAGCTGTCCCAGCCGCCCGCGTTCGATCCCGGCAACCCGCAGGCGACGAAGACCGCCATGGTGAGCTTCCTGAACTCGCTGTCCGCCGCGCTCGACGACATGGCGGGCGGGATCCGCAACGCCGGCGTGCCGCCGGTCCCGGATGGACAGTCCGCCGTGGACAAGGCGACCACCACACTCGGCGAGACCAAGTCGAAGGTGTCCGCCACCCTGACCCGGATGCAGGACGCGAAGGTCACCGACCAGGCGAGTCTGCAGAAGGTCGTCGCGGACGCGGACAGCACGATGAGCGGGCTGAGCGAGCCGGAAGGCCCGATCAAGCACCTGCGCACCAATCCGGAACTGGATCTCGCCTTCACCGAGTCCACGACCTGCCGCCAGGTCTACGGCGGCAACGCCTGATCCCCGACCACGAAGTCCGAACGGTGTCACGAAAGCCACTTTCGGGACACATGCGTGGGCTGAAGGCTCCCTTCACCGCATCTGATGCGACGAAAGGAGCCTTCGCCACTGCCACCCGAGCACCTGATGTCCTGAAAGTGGCTTTCGCGACACCGCCACCCCATCCGCCCTGGAGGCCCGGCCGTGCCGACCCCGTTCCCCCGTCCGTCCCGCCGGGCGCTCGCCGTCGCGCTGGCGATCGTCCTGTCCGCCGGTCTCCTGACCGTGCTGACCGGAAGCCCGGCGAGCTCCGCCGTCCCGGCGGCGTCCGACGACTCGTTCTACACCCCGCCTTCCCCGCTCCCGGCGGGCAAACCGGGTGACATCATCCGCTCGCGTGTCTCGAAAGCCGGTCCGCGTAAGGATTCCGTCAACGCGTGGCAGGTCATGTACCTGTCGACGAACGCGCTCGGGCAGCCGGACGCGGTGACCGGGACCGTGCTGGTGCCGAAGAACGTGGACCCGGCGAAGGCGCCGATCGTCTCGTTCGCCGCCGGTACGCACGGTCCCGCGTTCACCTGCACGCCGTCGAAGATGATCGACATCGGCGCGTTCTACGAACAGTCCGGTCTCGACGACGCGCTCGACGCCGGGTACGCCGTCGCCCTCACCGACTACGAGGGCTATCGCCAGGATCCGAAGACGACCTACGTGGTCGGGCGTTCGGAAGGCCCGGCGGTGATCGACGCCGTCCGCGCCGCGCAACGTCTGCCGGAGGCGAAACTGTCTACCGACGCCAAGGTGCTCTTCCGCGGGTACTCGCAGGGCGGCGGGGCGGCCGCCTGGGCCGCGGAACTCCAGCCCGCCTACGCGCCGGAGCTGAACCTCGTCGGCGTCGCCGCCGGCGGTGTGCCCGCCGACCTCGTCCAGGTCACCCTGCAGCTCGACGGGAAGTTCGGTTTCGGTGTCTTCGCCTACGCCCTGATCGGCCTGGACAACGCCTATCCCGAACTGAAACTGGACTCGTTCCTCAGCGACAACGGCCGCGTGAAGCTCGCGGAGATGCAGAAGAGCGCGTGCACGTTCGAGCTGCTCACCACCTACGCGAACAACAAGATCGCCGACTACACGACCAGCGCCGGGTACGTTCGTCCGGAATGGGTGAAACGCCTCAACGAGAACAAGCTCGGCGGCACTCCCCCCAAGGTCCCGGTGTTCCTCTACCACGCCACCCAGGACCAGCTCGTGCAGTTCGCCCAGGCCGACGCGTTGCACAAGGCCTACTGCACCGCCGGGGTCAAGACGACCTGGAAGACCTTCGAGACCGACCACATCACGGCGGTCTACACCGGGAACGCCGACGTGCTCGCCTTCCTCAAGGACCGGGTCGCGGGCGCTCCGGCGACGTCGAACTGCGCCTGACACGCGGGTCGTGAGTGGCGATTCGGCTTAGAACCCGAATCGCCACTCACGACCCCGTGCGCTTCGGCGATTGCGCGTGTTCGGCGGGACGGCGCACGTGATCAGACGGACGACACGCGTGACTGGACGGACGCCACACGCGCAGCCGGAGCCGGTCCCGTGTCGTCCGTCTGGACACGCGTGTCGTCCGTCTGATCACACGTGCCGGCCATGCGGTCACGCGACCTATCCGTCCTTTGTGGACAAGGTGAGTCACACGTCGGCGGGCCGCAGACGTTCCGCGCGCAACGCCAGCTCGATCCGCAGCCGCTGATCCGGATCGTCCAGCCGCTCGCCGAACAGCTCGGAAAGCCGCCGCAGCCGCGCCCGCACCGTCTGCGGGTGCACCGCGAGCTGCCGGGCGATCTCGGGTGCGCTCCCCCGCGTCTGCACCTGGGTGAGCAGGGTCGCGGACAGCTCGTCGTGCTGACGCGGCGCCAGCCCCGACAACGGTTCCAGCGCCTCGCCCGCCAGCCGGTCGAGGAGGAACTCGTCGGCGAGCAACAGCAGCGTGGTGATGTGCTCCTCGCACCACAGCACCGGGCCGACCGGGGTGATCATGCCCCGCTGAGCGAGCTCGGACGCGCGGCGCGCGATGCGGTACGACTCGGCGGCCTGCGCGGTCGGGACGGACACCCCGACCGTCGCCGACCAGCCGGACGGCAGCTCCCGCAGACCACTCAGATCGGCTTCGGGGCAGGCCACCAGCGCACCGGGCAGGTCGGAGACGAGATCGACGGGAACCGCCGAGGGCAGCAGCCCGGCCGGGAACGGGGGCGCTCCGGGTGACGCGGTGAAGACGACCGCCGTGATCCGCTCCGGGATCCGCCAGCCGATGGCGACGGCGAGCGCGCCGGCGTCGGCCTGGCTGTACCCGGTGCCGCCGGCCAGCAGCCGGAACAACCGCGCCCGCTGCTCCGCGGGACCGGTCGCCTCCGCCTGTGCGGCGTTGTAGCCGTCCGCCAGCGCCATCGTCACCTCGACGACGTCGCCGAAGAGGCACTCGGCCGCGCCGTAGAGGACGTCACCCGGCAGCTGGAGCTGACGGCCGATCGAAGCGATCGACCGCCACAGCACCCGGCTCGAGACCCTGAACGCCGCCTGCGCGGCTTCCCGGCTGAGGCCTTGATGGAACGCGATCCGCCCCTGCGCGCGGAAATCGACCAGGAGGTCGTTCTGCAGCAGTTCGGGGACGCCGACCCGGTCGATGGCGCGTTCGATACTGCGCCTGGTCAGCTCGACGGCCGCCGCGCGGGCCTCGCCGTCACTGAACACCTCGGCGCATTCACCGATCTCGGACATCACGCCTTCGACGCAGTGCCGGGCGATCGCCGGGATCCGCGGGCGGACGGCGTCGCCGAGTTCCCTCGGCAGGCGTGCCCAGAGGGCGCCGACGGGCTGCCAGCTCACGTGTGCGATCCCCCGTTGAGAAGTAGGCCGACGATTACGGGCACCAATTCCCTTTCGTCCGCGCGCCACCGGCGCACTCGAATGCACGGAGCGTAGAACCGTCGACACATCCGTGTCAAAAGACGTCACACCGAAACGCCCGTCCGTTGTCACCTCGGTGAGCCCCGCGACTTTCCGTTGCAAATTCAACGTCACATTCGGGGTACAGGCCGTCCGCCGATCCAGTACAAACGGCCCCGCACCGTTCCCGTCGATCCGACGCGGTCATGCAAACGGATTCATGTTTTTCTCCCCGGTTCGAAGAAAATCAAAGGGTGGTCTTGGTGGTCGAGTACCGCGGTTTCGGCATGCTGGCGACGTTGCCGCGTTCGCTCGGCGAAGAACTGCGTCCGTATACCGGGCACGCCGCGGCCGCCATGGTCAAGCAGGTTCAGCGATCGGTCACCGCGTATTCGCAGCCGTTGCGCGGTGTCTTCGGCCGCGTCCTGGTCGTCTCGTGCGAGCGGGCGGTGCGGCATTACGTCGACTGCATCGGCGATCCGGACCTCCCCCACGACCGCTGGATCGACTTCTACCGCATGCGCGGGCGGATGGAGTTCGCCGAGGGCCGGAGCCTGGAACCGTTGCACGACAGCGTGACCGTCGGCGCGCGGGCGGCATGGCGGGCGATGCGGCCCATCGTGCGCGGGCTCGGCGTCGGTCTCGACGTCATCGCGCTCGCGGCGGAGTCCGTCTTCGTCTACGTCGACGAGCTGTGCGCCACGACGATCGAGGGCTACCAGCAGGCGGAAGCCAGGGCCGCCGGCGCGATCCCACTCCGGCGGCGACGTCTGCTGGAGCTGATCGCCCAGGCACCGGACGGCTCGGCGTGCAGTATCGCCAGCCTGGCCGACGGCGCGGGCTGGCGGGTTCCGAGCGCCGCCGCGATGGTCGCCCTCCAGCGCGCCGCGGGCGCTCCCGCCTTCCCGGAACATCTCCTGGACGACACCGTGCTGGCCGACCTCGACAGCGCGGAGCCGTACCTGCTCACCGCGGACCCCGACACCGACCTCGCCCCGTTGAAGGACGCGCTGGACGGCTGGCGGGTGGCCGTGTCCCCCGTCGTGCCGCTCACCGACGCCCCGGCCGCCCTCCGCACCGCCCGCCGCGCGCTCCTGTTGACCGGCGAGGACGCGCCCGGCCCGATCATCTGGTGCCGGGACCACCTCGCCACGCTGTGGCTGCTCGCCGAAGACTTCCTCGGCGCCGAACTCGCCAAGCAGAGCCTCGACCCGTTCACCTCGCTGAGCGAGAAGCAGCAGGAGCGGCTCAGCGAAACCCTGTTGGCGTGGCTGGAAACCCGTGGCGGGGCGCCGGAGATCGCACAACGGCTCGGCGTGCACCCGCAGACCGTGCGGAACCGTCTCCGTCAGCTGGAGGACCTGTTCGGCGACCGCCTCAGGGACGCCGACGACCGGTTGAACATGCAGCTCGCCCTGCGCGCGCAGCGCCTCATGCGCGCTCACCGGCGCGACGAAGGGACCTGATGCGCCGCACTCGCCGTTCCGGTGGCCGCACGGTGGGGAGCACCCAGCGGAGGCCGCGGCGGGCGTGCTTCGCCCTCGGCTGGTCGACGTGGAAGTCCGCCCGGCAGGCCATTGCGTTTCTCCCGTGGTGACGGGTGTTTACCGACGCTTTCCTGAATACCGGGACGGTGGGAAAATGTCGATGCGCAATAGCCCGTCGTCCCCGCTTTTGGCATCCGCCTCGGGGTCGGTACCGGCATTCTTGTCACGCGGGTCGCAATCGCCCGACGTGTCCCGCGACACGCTGACGAACCGACCGTTCCACACGTTATTTTGACGCCTGACAACGGAAAGGCGGGACATGGCCCTCCAAGCGCGCACACTGACCCTGCACGGCCGGGAAATCCGGCTGCGGGAATACGTTCCGTCCACAAAGGACACCGCGGGCGAGCCGCTCGTGCTGCTGCACGGGATCTCGGGCAGCGGCGAGACCTGGGTCCCGTTGCTCGACCATTTCGAGCGGAGCGGGTTCGGGCGCCGCGTCCTCGTCCCGGACCTTCCCGGCCACGGCGATTCTGCCGCCCCGCGAGCCGACTACGGCCTCGGCGCGATGGCAAGCGTGGTGCGCGACGTCCTCGCGCTCACCGGGAACCGGCACGCCACCATCGCCGGGCACTCCCTCGGCGGCGGGATCGCGATGCAGTTCGCCTACCAGTTCCCCGAGATGTGCGCCCGTCTGGTGCTCGTGGGCAGCGCCGGACTCGGCCCACAGGTGACCCCGGTACTGCGCGCGACGGCGCTGCCGGGGGCCAAGGTGACGCTGTCCCTCGCGGTCAACCCGGTCACCGTCGCGATCGCACGCGGACTCGCCGCGGCATGCCGGTCCCTCGGCGGGGAACTTTCCCCCGAGACCCGCGAGCTGACCCGTCACCTTGCGTCACTGGCAGACCCAGGAAGGCGGCGCGCCTTCCTGTTCATCGCCCGCAGCCTGATCGACCTCCGCGGCCAGCGCGCGAGCGCGATCGACAAGCTCTACCTCGCCAGGGAGGTGCCGACGCTCGTCGTCTGGGGCGCGCACGATCCGCTCATCCCGGTCGCGCACGGCCGGAAGACGGCGGAAGTGCTGCCGGACAGCCGATTGACCGTGTTCGAAAATGCGAAACACTTTCCACATGTGGCCGACCCGGCCCGGTTCGCCGGCGAGCTCGAACGCTTCCTCGCCGCGACCGCGCCCGCCAGGCTGAGCCTGGACGAGGTCGTCGAGGTACTCATCCGCGCCAGCGAGGCGGCGGAAGCGCCCGAAAACGTCCAGGAAAAGTTGTCATCCGGACGCCATCTCAGGCCTGCCTAAATGTCACTCGCCGCCGGTTCGGACCACCCGTTCGGGTGTAGTCCATCCAGGTGGCCGATCAAGCTCCCGCCAGCCGTTGACAGTCCTCTCGGCAGGATTTTATGTTGCGTGAGCCACAAAATCTGGATCGGCTTCACCGTTGAAGAGGCTGATTTTGTTGCCAGCAAGGATAAAAACATGACCGACTTGGATACCGGATTCTCGCGGCACGATCTGCGGACCGCACGACCCGACCCCGACGTGCGCCACCCCGCCACCCCGCACCGCCAGCCACCGGGTCCGGTCCAGCGACCGCGCGCCTTCACGCCGGCACCGAGAACCCCAGTGGAGAACCGACCTGTGCGCAGCACCGGTGCGAATGGACTGTGGGCGTCACTGCCCAGAGACCTGGGCGAGCGGTTCCGGCCGCGGGCCGACCCCTTGGCACGAGCCATCCTGCAGGAGGTGCAACGAGCCGTCCCCGAATACGCGCAGCCGTTGGAAGGCGCGTTCGGACAGATGATCACGCAGGGTATCCGGCAGGCGATCCTGCACTGCCTCGACACCGTCGGTCAGGGGACGGCGCCGCTCGACAAATGGTCGGCGGTGTTCCGCAACCTCGGAAAGGTCGAATTCAGCGAAGGCCGCAGTCTCGACTGTCTTCAGACGGCGTACCGCGTCGGCGGCCGTGTCGCGTGGCGGCACGTTTCGGAATTCGGGCAGGCGATCGGAGCGGACGCCGATCTCCTGTGCACCGCGGCCGAAGCGATTTTCGCTTACGTGGACGAGATTTCCGCCTTGTCCATCGAGGGCTACACGGCCGCGCAGGAACGGGCCGCGGGCACCAGGGCGAGACGCAGGCGCCGGTTGCTCGAACTGATGCTCTCCGATCCCCCGTCCTCACCGCAGTCGATCGCGTCGCACGCGGCGAACGCGCAGTGGGCACTGCCCACCGAGGTCACGGTCGTCGCACTGGAACGACGGCTCGGCCCGCTGGACCCCGACAGCGCCGATCTGGACGCCGACGTCCTGGTCGACTTCGAAGGTCCGAAGCCCTGCCTGGTCACCGGTGACCCGGACAAGCACCTGAAGGACCTCGCCGAGCGGCTTCCCGGCTGGCGCGCGGTGATCGGCCCGGCCGTGCGGCTCACCGAAGCGCCACGCTCCCTGCTGTGGGCCCGCCGCACGCTGCGGCTGGTCCAGCGCGGGGTCCTGCCGGACAATCCGGTCACGCGGTACAGCGACCACCTGTCCACCCTGTGGCTGCTCGCCGACGAGTTCCTGGTCCGTGAGCTGTGCACACGCAGCCTCGCCCCGTTCGACGACCTCACGCCCAAGCAGCGGGCGCGGCTCGGGGAGACGTTGCTGATCTGGCTCCAGTCCCGGGGCAGCGCTCCGGAGATCGCGAAGAAACTCAAGGTCCACCCGCAGACCGTCCGCTACCGCATGCACCAGCTCATCGATCTCTTCGGCGACCGGTTGAACAACGCCGACGACCGGCTCGACATGGAGATCGCCCTGCGTGCGGAGGCCCTGCTCGCCGACGACTGACCAGATCAGCGTTTCCCACTCACAACGAGGTGACGAGGTGACCCGACCGCAGGACGCCCGCAGCGGGGTCGAGGCGACGTACGGACCGCTGCTCACGCCCGCCCGGCCGGGTGGGTCGAGCGGGCGTCCGGTCCAGCTCTGGGCGCTGCTGCCGAGAGAACTGGCGACGGTGTTCCGGCCAGGGCTGGGCGATACGGCCGGGGAGGTGGTCCGGGAGATCCAGCGGACCATCCCCGAATACGCGCGGCCACTGGACGGCGCGTTCGGGAAGGCACTCAAGACCGGCGTGCAGATGGCGTTCGTGCAGTTCCTCGAGCGCCTCGGCAACCCCGAGGGGCCGTCGGAGGACCGGCGGAGCGTGTTCGTGAGCCTGGGTGTCCAGGAGTTCCATCAGGGCCGCAACGTCGACGTCCTCCAGGCGGCCTACCGGGTGGGCGCCAGGGTGACCTGGCGCCGGATGGCCGAAGTGGGGCGCCGTGCGGGGGTGCCTTCCGCGACGCTGTGCTTGCTCGCGGAAGCCATCTTCGCCTACATCGACGAGCTTTCGGCACTCTCGGTCGAGGGCCACGCGGAGGCACGGGAAAAAGCCGCCGGCGCACTGGAGCGCCGGCGGCACCGGCTGATGGAACTCCTGCTCGCCGAACCCCCGTCGCCGCCCGAGGTCGTCAAACACGCCGCTGGCCTGGCCCGCTGGCAGCTACCGGACCTGCTCGTCGCCGTCGCCCTCGACCAGCCGCCGGACGATGCCCCACCGGCCGCGCTCACCGACTTCGAGAGCACTTCACCCTGCCTGCTGCTGCCCGCTCCGGAACCGGACGGACGGGAGCAATTCGCGGAAGCTCTGGCGGTCAGGCGGGCCGCGATCGGCCCCGCGGTCCCGCCCGTCTTCGCGGCCCGCTCCCTGCGTGCCGCGCGCGAGGCCCTGCGGCTCGTCGACACCGGCGCGCTCGTGGACGAACCCGTGACGTGGTGTGTCGACCATCTTTCGCGCCTGTGGCTGCTCAAGGAACCGTTCCTGGCCGCCGAGCTCGTCCGGGAACGGCTCGGGCCGCTGGCCGGACTGACCGGGAAGCAGCATTCGCGGCTGGCGGGGACGCTGCTGGCGTGGCTGGAGACCTGCGGGAACGTCCGCGAGGTCGCGGAGCGGTTGGCGGTGCATCCGCAGACGGTGCGGTCCCGCGCGCAGGAACTGGAGGCGCTGTTCGCGGACGGGCTGCGGGATCCTGAGCGGCGGTTCGAGATGATCCTGGCTTTGCGGGCTGCTCCTTCTTGACGGCTTTGCGCGTGAAGGCCCCCTTCCCTCGGCTGAGCCGAGGGAAGGGGGCCTTCACGCGCTCGCGCGTCTCGGGGTACCGCGGCCGACGTTGCGAAAGCCACTTTCGCAACGTTGAAGGTTGCGAAAGTGGCTTTCGCAACCCTCGGGCCAGGCGCAACTCCCGGTCACATCAAGGCTGCAGCACGGGAAGGTCACTCACGGAAGCGATTGGGGGACCTTGGTTGCGTTGATTGAGGGGTGTGTGGAAATAGGGACGTTGAACGTCCCTATTTCCACACACCCCTCACCAAGGCGGCCCCCGACGTCAGGCGGCAGCCAAAGCGGTCACCCGCCACTTCCCCTCGGCCCGTTCCGCACTCACGCTCAGCTGAGCCGCCCCCGTGCTCCGCTGCCCATCCCCCCGCACACCGGTCTGGTCGAGAAACACCAGCAGCGAAGCCCGGTCCCCATCGAGGACCTTGACACCCGAGACCACCGCGGTCGAGGTCACGACCAGCTTCTGCTCCGCCGCGAGCCCCCGCACCTGCGCGAACAGCTGGTCGTACTGTCCCAGCGCCGGTCCGGTGAGGACCGCCTTCGCGGCTTGCTCGCTCTTGGCGGGGTCGTCGTAGCGGTAGGAGAAGACCGTGCCGAGCGCCTTGCCGATCTGGTCGCTGACCTCGGCGGTGGTGGCGACGTCGGTCAGCGCGGTGTTGTGCGTCAGCGCCGCCGTCGCGTCCCGCGCCTCGATGGCGAACCACCCCGCGAGGCCCGCCATCACCAGCGCGACCGCGCCGAACACCACCGCGCCCCGCCGCCGTACCGGAGCGACGACGACCGGCGCCTCCTCAGGTGGCTCAAGCAAGGCGACCCGGGTGCTCCCGCCCATCTTCCCGGCCACCTTCACCGCGCGCCGTGCCGGTTTGCCGGCTCGTTTCGTGGTCATCGCGTCCTCCGTCAGGGCTTTCCGGTGTCGGTCACCGGCACCTGGCCGAGCGACGTGACGCGCCACCCGTCCGGCGTCCGGGTCAGGCCGGCGCGGAACCGGTTGTGCTTGGTCACGGCTTCCCCGCCTTCGGGCCGCACCTCGAGTTCGACCGATGCGACCACCTCGGCCGTCCCGCCGCCACTGTCCACTTCGGTCACCGCGGCGTCGACGACCCGGCCGGTGGTGACGGTCTTCGCCTGGCCGATCCGGCCGAGGCCGCCTTCCCGGTCCCGCGCCAGCTCTTCGTGCAGCGCGCCGCCGGACAGGTTCAGCCAGTTCTGGTAACCCTGTTCCGCCTGCCGGTAGTCCAAAGTGGTCAGTGCGGCGACCGATTGCCTGCCCGCCTGCAAGGCCTCGTCGCGGACCGTGGCCCGCGCGACACCGTCGTCGTGCACGGCGTCCCACCACGAGTAGCCGAACCAGGCCGCCGCCGCGGTGGCGACGGCTGCGATGAATGCGGCGATCCGGGTCATGGCCTTCACCTCCTGGGCACGTTCTGCGAGCCGCGCACGTTCGTCGGATTGCCCTTCGGCAGGGCACAGCGCGCCGCGGTGTTCAGCGGACGCGGCGAGGTGTCGAGTCCGTCGCGATAGCCGGTCCCGTAACCGGTGACGCACGGCGGCGGATCGAAGAACGTCAGCGAGAGGCCGACGTGCGCGCCGTCCGGCCCCATGATCGCGTGCCCGGCGGCGACCGCTTTCGGCGCGGTGACCAGCAGTTGCTCGAGGCCGTCCTGACGCGTTTCCAGTACGTCCGCGGTCGTCAGCAGGTTCGCCAGCAGGATGCCGAGGCTCGGCCCGGTCTCCCGCAGCAGTGTGCTGACCTCGTTCGCGGCCGCCGGGACGGCCGGGATCAGCCGTCGCAGATCGCCATCGGAGCTCTTCAACGTCGCGGCGAGCAGTTTCGCGTTCGCGCCGAACGAGCGGATCGCGTCCGCCTGTGAGACCTGGGTGTCGAGCACGGTCTGCGCGTCGGTCACGAACCTGGTCAGCGGGCCGACGTGCGCGCTCGCCTCCCGCACGAACTCGATCCCCCTGCCGACGAGCTGATCCAGCGCCGGGCCCGCGTCGGACGTCGCGTTGTACAGCTCGTCGACCACGGTCCGCAGCGCGGGCTTCGGCACTGAGTTCGCGAAAGAGTCCACACTGGACAAGACGACGTCCACCGGCAGCGGGATCTTCGTGTCCGCCTCGGCGATCACCGAACCGTCCCGCAGCATGGCGCCGTTGTCGCGGCGCGGCCGCAGGTCGACGTACTGCTCGCCGACGGCGGACCTGTTGGCGA
Source organism: Amycolatopsis keratiniphila (assembly GCF_000400635.2). Lineage (NCBI taxonomy): Bacteria > Bacillati > Actinomycetota > Actinomycetes > Pseudonocardiales > Pseudonocardiaceae > Amycolatopsis > Amycolatopsis keratiniphila. Next base: position 5,359,394 of record NC_021252.1, read on the forward strand.
CGACGGCTTCGGTGTCCGCGGGTACCTCCGGGCCGCCCGGCTCGATCTCGAGGTCCACCTCCATGCCGGAAGCGGTCAGCCGCAGTTCGCCGACCCGGCCGATCGGCACGCCACGATAGGTGACCTCGGCGTTGCTGAAGATGCCGCCGCCGGTCGCGAGCCGCACCTTGACGGTGTACCCGCGATCGAGCACCAGTTTGTCCAGCCCCGCGTACGTCGCGCCGACGTACGCGACGCCGAGGACCGCGATGGTCACGAAGACCACCAGCTGCACGCGGACGAACTTGGTCAACATCAGCGGCCACCACTGTTCTTGAAGGTCAGGAACGTGTTCAGGTAATCACCGCGGATGGCTTCGAGCGCAGCGTCGGGGAACGGGAAGGTGAAGATCATCTCCATCGCCTTCGGCAGTTTGTCCCCGGACTCGGCCAGCTTCCGCAGCAACGGTTCGAGTGCCTTGAGGTCGGCGACGAGGTCGTCCTTGCTGCGATTCACCGTGTCGACCGCGACCGAGGTGAGCCCGTCCAACGACTTCAGCATCCCGACCAAAGCCTGACGCTGCTGGTTCAGCACCTCGATGCCAGGGGTGAGCCCGTTCAGCGTCGCCTTGATCTCTTCGGTGTTCGCGTTCAGTGTCGCCGCGAGCTTGTTGACGCTCTCGATGGCGCGGGTGATCTCCGCCTTGTGTTCATCGAGCCCGCGGACGAATACGTCCAAATTGGACAGGAGGCTGCGTGCCGCGCTCTCCTTGCCGCCGAGCGCGTCGTTGAGTTCACGGGTGATGTTCTGCACCTGCGCGACACCACCGCCGTTGAGCAGCAGGGAAAGCGCGCCGAAGACCTCCTCGATCTCCGGGGTCAGCGAAGAACTGGCCAACGGGATCACCGCGCCGTCGACCAGCCGTCCGCTCGGCGTCCCCTCCGGAGGCGGCGCGAGCTCGACGAACTTCTCGCCGAGGATGCTCGCCTGCCGCAGCCGCGCGACGGCGTTGGCCGGCAGGTTCACGTCCCCGTTGATGATCAGGCCGACCACCGCGCTGCGGCCGTCCGGGGCCAGATCGACGGTCCGCACCTGGCCGACCGGGACGTCGTTGACCTTCACCCCGGACTGGGGCACGAGGTCCAGCACGTTGGTGAAACTCGCCGTGACGTGGATCGGGCGCTCCCCCAGCGCGGCCCCGCCCGGCAGCGGGATGTCGTAGACGTCCACGCCGTCGCTGCAGCCGGTGGCGGCCAGTACGAGGACAAGTACCGCAGCGATCCGGGTTTTCATTTCGCCCCCGAGAATTCGGTGAGGTTCCCTCGTCCGTCCAGCGTTCCCGCGCCCTGGTTGTACGCGCCGAGCACGTTCGCCAGCGCGTTCGGCGCGGCGTCGAGTGCTTCGCTCAGCGACGCCTTCTGCTGGGTGAGGAGCTTGGTGATCTCGGCGAGCTTGTCCACATCGGACTTGACCTTGCCCCGGTTGTCCTTGATGAAGCCCTGCACCACGCTGAGCGCCTCGGTGAGTTCGGTCATCGCGCCGGAGAACTGGTCCCGCTGATCGGCCAGGATCTTGCTCAGCGAGGAGATCTGCTGGATCGCCTGTTTCACCTTGCCGTCGTTCGCGGCGAGCATCGCGGTGAACTTGCTGATGTTGTCGACCGAGTTGAAGAGATCGTCCTTGGAGTCGCTCGCCGTCCTGGCGAACTCGCCGAGGTTCTTGATCGCCTCGCCGAGTTTGCCGCCGTTGCCGTCGAGGTAGGTCGCGGCCTTGGTGAGGACGTCGCTGACCGCGCCGTCCCGGTTGGCGCCCTTCGGTCCCAGCGCGGTCATCAGCTGGTTGAGACTGCCCAGGAGTTCGTCGACCTCGACCGGGGTGACCGTGCGCTCGGGCGGGATCCGCGCGTCGCCGCCCAGCTCCGGTCCGCCGAGGTACACCGGGGTGAGCTGTACGTACCGGTCGGCGACCAGGCTCGGCGTGATCACGACGGCGCCGACGTCCGCGGGCAGCTTGATGTCGGGCCGGACCGTCATGGTCACCTCGACGTTCGTGCCGCGTGGTTCGACCTTCGTGACCGAGCCGACCGGAACTCCGAGCACCCGTACCTCGGTGTTCGGGTACACCCCGACGGTCGCGGTGAAGAACCCGGTCACGACGCGGTCGGCCTGCCGGGTCAGCAGCGGCCAGGCCGCCGTCACCAGCAGGCCCGCGACGACGGCGACCGCGAGCCGCCGCATCCAGGCCCGCCGCCGGGCGTGGGCGCCGAGATCCGTGAGTGTGAAGTGGCGTCCCATCAGCGTCCCCCTTGCCTCGAAGGCATGCAGCTGCCCGGCGTGCCGCCGGTCGGGACGAGCCCGCAGATGTAGGTGTCGATCCACCGGCCGTTGCCGACCGCGTTGCCGAGCAGCCGGTAGAAGGGGCCGGCCAGCCGCAGGCTCTCGTTGAGTTTGTCCTGGTTGCGCAGCAGCACGGTGGCGACGCGATCAAGCTGGTCGAGCGCGGGCCCGAGCGTCTTCTGGTTGTCCGCCACCAGTCCCTTGAGCTGGATCGAAAGGTTCTTCACCCCGCTGAACAGCTTCGCGATCGCGTCCTTACGCGCGTTCAGCTCCGTGAGGAGCGTGTTGCCGTCACGGATCAGCGCCTCGATCTGCTGCGAACGGTCACCGAGCGTCTTGGACACCTTGTTCGTGTTGGCGAACAACTTCACCAGTTCCTGATCCCGGGAGGCGAGCGTCTTGGACAGCGCGGTGATGCCGTCGAAAGCGGTCCGGACGTCCTGCGGAGTGGAGGCACCGAGGGTTTCCGACAGCGTTCCGAACGCCTTCGCCAGCTGATCGGTGTCGATCGCGCCCACCGTGTTCGCGAGATCGTTGAACACGGTGGTGACGTCGTACGGCGAGCTCGTGCGCTGCACCGGGATCGGCTCGTCCGGATCCAGTTCGGCGTTGCCGATGGGATCGAGGACCAGGTTCTTCTGGCCCAGCAGGGTTTTGATCTTGATCGACGCGGTGGTCCGGTTCCCGACCCAGGTGTCCTTGACCCGGAACAGGACCTTGACCTTGGCGCCGTCCAGCAGGACGTCGGAGACCTCGCCGACCTTCACCCCGGCGACGCGGACCTCGTCGTTGCGCTTGAGCCCGGCCGCTTCGGTGAACTCCGCCGCGTACGTGGTGCCGCCGCCGATCACCGGGAGATCGTCGGAGAAGAACACCGCCGAACCCGTGATGGTCATCAGCAGCGCCGTGATGGCGCCGACGACGATGGGGTTGCGGCTGCGGAAGGGTTTGATCCTCGGCGCTTTCATCGGCACCGTCCCTGGGTCAACGGGATACCGACCGGCGGACCGCCGGGCGCGGGCGGCGCGTCCGATTTCACCGAGCACAGGTAGAAGTTGAACCACGAACCGTACGAGACCATCGCGCCCATGCGATCCAGCTTCTTGGGCAGGTTCGCCAGAAACTGCTCGAACACCGGGGTGTTGTCGGCGAGGTTCTTCGACAGGTCGCCGAGGGTGTTGATGCTGTCCTTCAACGGCGCGCGGCCGTCCTGGAGCAGATCCGCGGTGGCCGTGGTGAGTTCGCCGAGCCCGCCGATCGCCTGCCCGATCGGTTTCGCGTCACCGGCGAGCCCGGAGACCAGTTGCGCGGTGACGTCGACGAGCTTGTCGAACTGGTCGCCCTGCGAGTTGAGCGTGTCGAGCACCGTGTTGAGGTTCCCGATCACCTGGCCGATCACCTGATCCTTGCCCGCCAGGGTGTTCGTGAGCGACGCGGTGTGCTCGATGAGGCTGTCGATGGTGCTCCCCTCGCCCTGCAGCACCTGGACGATCTCGAACGACAACTGGTTGACGTCGCTCGGCGAAAGCGCCTGGAACAGCGGTTTGAACCCGTTGAACAACGCCGTCAGATCCAGCGCCGGATGGGTCCGCTCCGGCGGGATCAGCGCACCCTCGTCCAGCGGCGCCGGCCCGTCCGGACCAGGGTCGATCGAGAGATACCGCTGGCCGACGAGATTGCGATACCGGATGGTGACCGTGGCCCCGGCCGTGAGACGACGCTTGTTCTCGACCGAGAACCGCACGTCCGCCAGCCGTCGTTCGACCACGCCGACCGAATCCACCTGTCCGATGCGGACACCGGACATCCGGACCTCGTCGCCGGGGTTGACCGACGTCGCGTCGGTGAACCTCGCGGTGTAGCCGACCGTCGTGCCGACCCCGGAGTTGGCGATGGTGATCGCCAGGATCCCGGTCGCCACCGCGGTGATCACGAAGAAGATCAGGCCTTTGATCGCCGGCCCCGCGACACCCCTCATCGGACGGTCACCTCCGTACCGCGCAACGCCGGGCCCACGAGCACGCTGCTCCAGTCCGGGACCTCGGCCGGCTTCATCCCGAGCGACGGCGCCAGGATCTCGGCGACCAGCCCCCGCTCCCCCTTCGAATTGGCCGGGCCGAGGTCCCCATCGGCGGCGAACGCGACCGCCGCCGAAGACCCGCCGCCGCCATAGCAGCGCGGCCCGCCCTTCTGGTCGAACCGCGGATCGTCCCGGCCCGGCACGTACTTGTCGCGCGGGTCGTGGACGGACAGCGTCACGTGCAGCCCGGGTTCGCCGGTGCCCTTGCCCAACGCCTTCTCCATCACCGGCTTGAGCCGGTTGACCGCGTCGAACAGGCAGGGGAACTCGGGTGCATACCGGGACAGCAGTTCCAGGGTCGGCCTGCTCTTCACGCTGACACCGATGATGTTGTCCTTGTTCTGCACCAAGAACTTGTTCAGGTCGCCGCTCGCGGTGGTGACGCTCGTGTACAGCTTGTCGAGGTCCGCACGAGTGTCCACAATGGTCTTCGCGGTCGTCGAGAGATCCGAGAGGGCCTTGAGGATGTCCGGCGCCGCGCCGGTGTACAGATCCGCCACGTCGGCGAGACCGCTGACGTCGGCCTTGAACCGCGGCATCAGCGGATTCACCTGGTTGAGGAGGTCGTTGAGCTGGACGATGCTGTCCCCCAAGGACTTCCCGCGATTGTCGAGCGCGAGCGAGATCGCGCCCAATGAACTGTTCAGCTTCTGCGGCTGCACCGCCCGCAGCAGGGGCAGCAGGTCGCCGAGGACACGTTCGAGTTCGATCGCGTTGGCCGACCGGTCCTGCCCGATGACGTCGCCGTCACGCAGCGATCCGCCGGCGGGCCGCTCCGGGAGCACGAGGTTGACGTAACGCTCGCCGAACACCGTCTTCGGCAGCAGCCGCGCCGAGACGTTGCGCGGCAGCTGATCGATCTTCGCCGGATCGATGGCGAGGTCGATCTCCGCGCCCTCCGCCGTGCCCCGGACCGCCCTGACCTCGCCGAACGGCACGCCCCGGACCTTGACCTCGGCGGGCGGGGCCAGCTGGTTGCCGACGCGATCGGTCTTGAGCGTGACCAGTTCCGCGCGCTCGAAGTCCTTGTTGAAGATCGCGACGGCGAGCCAGCCCAGCAGCACCAGGATGACGAGGAAGATCACCCCCGCCGCCTGCGTCCGTGCCCGCGCGCTCATCCGGACACCTTCACCGTGGTGGTCGCTCCCCAGATCGCCAGGCTGAGAAAAAGATCGAGCACGCTGATCAGCACGATCGACGTCCGCACGGCGCGGCCGACCGCGACGCCGACACCGGCCGGGCCGCCCGCGGCGCGATAGCCGTAGAAGCAGTGCGTGAGGATCACGCCGACGCTGAACACGAGCACCTTGCCGAACGACCACAACACGTCTTCAGGAGGTAAGAACAGGGAGAAGTAGTGGTCGTAGGTTCCGCCGGACTGTCCGAAGAAGACCACCGTCGTCACCCGCGAGCCCAGATACGAGATCAGCAGGCCGATCACGTAGAGCGGGATGATCGCGATGAACCCGGCCACGATCCGCGTGGTGACGAGGTAGGGCATGCTGCGTACGGCCATCACTTCGAGCGCGTCGATCTCTTCGGAGATCCGCATGGCGCCCAGTTGCGCGGTGAACCCGGCGCCGACCGTCGCGGACAGCGCGAGCCCCGCCGAGAGCGGCGCGATCTCGCGGGTGTTGAAGTAGGCGGTGAGGAAGCCGGTCATCGCGGAGATGTTGATCTGGTTCAGCGCGCTGAAACCCTGGAGCCCCACCGTGATCCCGGTGAACACGCACAGGCCGACCATCACGCCGACGGTGCCGCCGATCACCGCGAGCGCCCCGCTGCCGAAGGTCACTTCGGCGAGAAGGCGCACCACTTCGCGGAAGTAGCGGGTGACGGCCATCGGGATCGCCGCGAGCGCGCGGATGTAGAACAGCAACTGGTCGCCCAGCTCGAAAAGACTGTTCCCGGGGCGTTTGAACGCCTCGCGGGCCCGTTCGGGGACGCTGGTCACGGGATCAGGTTCCCTTCGCCGGGACGAGCTGCAGGTACAGCGCGGTCAGGATCGTGTTGACGAAGAACAGGAGCAGAAACGTGATCACCACCGACTGGTTGACGACGTCGCCGACCCCCTTGGGGCCGCCTCTCGGGTTCAGTCCGCGGTAGGCCGCGACGACACCGGCGAGGAAACCGAAGATGAACGCCTTGATCGAGCTGACGACGAGGTCGGGCAGCTGGGCCAGCGCGTTGAAACTCGCGAGGTACGCCCCCGGGGTGCCGCCCTGCACGATGACGTTGAAGAAGTAGCCGCCCAGTACGCCGACGACGCTGACCAAACCGTTGAGCAGCACCGAAACGCCGATGGCCGCTTGTACGCGGGGCACGATCAGGCGGTGGATCGGCGAGACGCCGAGCACCTCCATCGCGTCGATCTCCTCGCGGATGGAGCGGGCGCCCAGGTCCGCGCAGATCGCCGACCCGCCCGCTCCCGCGATGATCAGCGTGGTCACGATCGGACTGGCCTGCTGCACCACCGCGAGGACGCTCGCGGCGCCGTTGAACTGCTGCGCGCCGATCTGGCTCGTGAGCGAACCCAGTTGCAGTGAGATGACCGCGCCGAACGGGATCGACACGAGGATCGCGGGCGTGATCGACACACTCGCGATGAACCAGAACTGCTGGATGAACTCGCGGACCTGCACCGGGCGGCGGAACATCCCGAGGACGACGTCGATCCCCATGGCGCACATGCGGCCGAATTCGCGCAGTCCCGCGGCGGCCTTCTCCGGCGCGCGGGCGAGCAGGGCGACTGGATTGGCCATCGTCAGGCTCCACATCCGTTGGGGGGCGGGCCATCGCCGACGCATCGCAGCCTGAGGTTGGTGACCAGGGTGTTGCCGGGGCCGGACACCAGCCCGGTCAGCAACGGGCTCAGATCCTCACGCACCCCGCATCCGGCGAACGCCGGTGTGGCGAAGGTGCTCGTGACCTTCACCGGCGGCGCGGGGAACGCGAGCGGCACCAGGGCCTTGATGTTCACCGCGACCGATTGCGCGGTCCGGCAGTTCGGGCCGACGTCGAGGACCTTGCCGTCCACCTTGGCGTTCGAGAGCTTGATGAACACCTTGTTCGTGACGTCGGTGAGCGCGCAGATGTTGGTACCGACCGCTTTGCAGTCGCCGTTGGCGCCGGTCTTCACGAGGACCGTGCCGGTGGCATCGCCGTCCGGGATGAGTGCGACGTCGCCGGTGGCGGGCATGAACCGGAAGGACACGAAATAGCTCGACGTCGGCGGGATGGCGAGTTTGCCGGTGATCGGCACCTGCCCGGAGAAACCGAGGATCTTGCCGTCGAACCGGCCCTGCGGGAAGGTGATGTCCGAACCGAGTTTCGCGACGCGGCTGGTCGTGGGCTGTTGTTCGTCGCCGACGTAGAAGCCGAACGTCAGCCCGGCTTGCGCGACGGCGGGTTCCTGCGCGACGGCTTCTCGTACCTGCTGGGTTCGCGCGGGGTCGGCGGAGGCGGAAGCCAAGGAAAGCGCCCCCAGCCCCAGCACCGCCGGGAGCAGGAAGGCGCGCAGAACGCGCCCGGTCAGCACTGACATTCGGGCTTCCTCATTTCGATTGTCCGGCCGAACGGCCAACTGGTGCAGCACGCTACTGACGGAATGCCGGAGGGACAAGTAATCGGGGAACGGCGGCTTCGCGTGGGGAAAAGATTGTAATGGGCGTAACTGTTTTGCCTTGGGTCTCGTGAGTGGTAATGACGGTTCTAACCGTCCTTGCCACTCACGAGGCTCTGGGCATTGCGGCAGCGCCGAAAACCCCGCTAGGTTCGGCGAATGGAGCAGGCTGCCATCGAGGTGACCGGCCTCGCCAAGCACTACGGTGAAGTGACGGCCCTCGCCGGCGTCAGTCTCCGGGTCGGCCGCGGCACCGTGCTCGCGGTGCTCGGCCACAACGGCGCGGGCAAGACGACGTTGATCGACATCCTCAGCACCCGGGTCAAGCCGACCGGCGGAAGCGCGAAGGTGTGCGGTTTCGACGTCGTGCGCGCCGGGCATCACGTCCGGCGGAGGATCGGCGTCACCGGGCAGTTCGCGGCGGTCGACGACGCGCTCTCCGGCCGCGGCAACCTCGAGCTCGTCGCCAGGCTGCTGGGCGCGAACCGGCGCCAGGCCAGGGCCCGCTCGGCCGAACTGCTCGCCATGTTCGGCCTCGACGACGCGGCGGACCGGCCGGCGCGGACGTACTCCGGCGGGATGCGGCGGCGGCTCGATCTGGCCGCCGGCCTGGTCGGCTCCCCCGACGTCCTGTTCCTCGACGAACCGACGACCGGGCTCGACCCGCTCAGCCGGGCGGGGCTCTGGGACGGCGTCGAACGGCTCGCCGCGCGCGGCACCACCGTCGTGCTCACCACGCAGTACCTCGAGGAGGCGGACAGACTGGCGGATCACGTCATCGTGCTGGGGCTGGGCCACGTCACGGTTTCCGGGCGGCCGTCGGAGCTGAAGGCGCGGCTCGGGGAAAGGACCGCGACGCTGACCTTCGGCACCGACCTGGCCGCCCGCCGGGCGCTGGCCGCGCTGCACCGGCTCGGGATGAGCTGCACGACGTCGGCCTCCGGGCTGGTGATCGGCGTCGCGCTGTCCGGGCCCGCCGACATCACGGTGCTGGTCCGCGCGCTCGACGCGGCGGGCGCGCCCATGAAGGACCTCACCGTCGCCGAGCCGACACTCGACGACGTCTACCTTTCACTGCACCGGAATCCGGCGGCCGCGCCATGACCGAGGCACGGCACCGCGCACCGTCGCAGCCGGTGCTGACCGATCCGGCGACCTGGCCGCCGAGCACCTTCACCACCCAGGTCCGGGTGCTCGCGGTCCGCTCGCTGAAGACGGCCTTCGGTGACCGGCGGCTGGTGTTCTTCGGGCTGCTGCAACCGATCGTGCTGCTCCTGCTGTTCAGCCAGGTGTTCACCGGGGTCAGCACGCTGCCCGGGGTCGCGGCGTATCAGGGATACGTGAACTTCCTCGTCCCGGCGACACTGGTGAACATCGCGATGACCACGGCGATGAGTTCGGGCGCCGGCCTGCTCGCGGAGATCTACAGCGGTTTCACCGGACGTCTGCGGTGCATGCCCATCAGCCTTTCCGCCGTCCTGGTGGCGCGCACGATCTCGGATTCCGCCCGGCTCGGCGTCCAACTGCTGGTGACCACGCTCGCCAGCGTGGTGCTGCTGGGTTTCCGGCCGACCGGCGGCGTTTTCGGTGTCACCGCGGCATTGCTGCTCACGCTCGTCGTCGGCTGGTGCCTGAGCTGGATCTTCGTCGCCATCACGACCTGGCTGCGCAAGGCCGAAACCCTGCAGATGGCGTCGTTCGTCGTCATGTTCCCGCTGATGTTCTCCTCCAGCGCGTACATGCCGCTGGAGACGATGCCGTCCTGGCTGCGGATGGTCTCGGCGCTCAACCCGCTGACCTACGCGATCGACGCGACCCGTGCGCTCGCGCTGGGACGTCCGTCGGGCTGGTCGATCCCGATTTCGCTGGCGATCGCCGCCGTCGCCGCGGCCGCCGGTGGGTGGATCGCGGCCCGGACCTTCCGGACCCCGCGCGACGTCACCCCGATGACCTGACCCGAACCCGTCACTCGCGTGATCAGGGGCGAAACTCGCGTGATTGAAGGCGTAACTCGTGAGTTTCGTCTTCAATCACGCGAGTTTCGCCTTCAATCACGCGAGATGCGGCTAGCCGTCAGTGCGGCAGGGACTCGAGGTGGTCCGCGGCGGCCACGACTCCCCCGGCCGCCGCGAACGAGGCCCGCACCCGCGCGGCCGCCGCGGCGTAGGCGGGATCGGTCAGCACTTCGGTGACCGTGTCGCGGATGTCGGGCGCCTTCGCGCGGTCGAAACGCAGCCGCAGCCCGGCGCCGGCCGCCTCGACCTGCTGAGCCAGCATCGACTGGTCGTCCCGGATCGGCGCGATGACCAGCGGCAGCCCGGAGGCCAGGGTCTCGCTGACGGTGTTGTGCCCGCCGTGACAGATCACCGCCGCCGCTTTCCGCACCACTTCCGCCTGCGGGATCCGCTTGACGATCAGGACGTCGTCGCTGAGCAGTTCGCCGGCCGGGTCGACGACGAGGCCCTGGACGTCCGGCATCCCGGCGAGGGCGTCGACGCATTCGGACAGGAACCGGCGGCCCAGAGCCGCGTTGGCGGTGCCGAGGGTGGCGATGACGAGCGGGCGGCCGTCGAGCCGGTCCCACGAGAACCCCACCGGCGGCGCGGGGGCCAGCGCGGGGCCGACGAACCGGACCGCGCCGACGTCGGCGATCGGCCCCGTCAGGGACACGGTGGTGAACGCGAGGATGAGGTCCGGCGAGAACCGCAGGTCGCCACAGGACACCTTGTGCCGGGAGCGGAGGCCCTCCTGCAAGCCGTCGACCCAGGCGGCGATCTTCGGCATGGCGCCCAGCGGATCACCGAGTTCGGTGGACGTCGACGCCGATGTCACCCACGGCAGGGAGCGGCGGCTCGCCACGAGGGCGCCCGCGAAGGCCTGCTGGTCGGCGAGCACGACGTCGGGCCGGAAAGCCTCCACCGCCTTCTCGACGCCGGGGACCATCGCGTCCGCGAGCGGGACCAGGTACTGCTCCCACAGGTACTTCAGCGCCGCGAACCCGCGCAGGCCTTCCGGGCGCCGTTCGACGGCGAACTCCAGCGCGTCCCCCGCCGCGTACACCCGGCCCGCCCGGGTCAGTTCGGACGTCGTGGGTTCCGGGCCGCACCAGGCGACGTCGTGGCCGCGGCCCACCAGCTCGGCGGCCACCGCGCGCAACGGCGCGACATGCCCGGTGAGCGGCGGGACGACCAGCAGGTACTTCATCCGCGCGGCCTCCCGTGCCGGTCGATCCAGTTCAGCAGCAGCTCCCGGACCTCGCGGTGCTGCTCGACGAGCACCGAATGCCCCTGGCCCTCGAACACGTGCAGCTCGCCGCGGGGCAGCAGCGAGGTCAGCGCGGTGAGATCGTCGGCCTGGTAGCCGTGACTGCCCAAAATGGACAGTACGGGGCAGCCGATTCCTGCCACCTGGTCCAGGGTCAGCAACGGACCGAGCGGGACCTCCTCGGCCATCGACGTGGCCATGATCCGCTCGGCCGCCATTCTCGCCAGCCTCCGGTGATGCGCGCTGTAGTTGGCCTCGATCCAGTCGAAGCTTTCCTCGACCTTCAAGAACCGGACGGTGTGTTCGAGGATCTGCGACATCTTGCCCGCCCACAGTTCGGTGGCGGGCTCCGACTCGATGCACACGATGCTGCGCACCCGTTCCGGTTTCGCCACGGCGTAGCTGTAGGCGAGGGTGCCGCCGAAACTGTTGCCGACCAGGTGCACGGGCCGGTCGAGGTCGAGCTGGTCGAGCAGGTCGTCGAGATCGGCGACGAAGTCCGCGATCGTGTACCCGCGCTCGGGGCGTTCGGTCTTGCCGTGCCCGCGCAGGTCGTAGCTGATCACGTCCACCCCGGCGGCGGCGACCGGCGGGGCGAGCGTGAGGTAGAAGCTCGCGAGGCTGTCGGTGCCCATCCCGTGCAGGAACACCACGGTCTCCGAGCCCCCGCCGGGTACGAGCTGCACGTTGGTGCGCAGCCCGTTGACGGTCATGGTCGGCACCGGCTCAGCCCCGTTCGGCGAGGCGGGCGGCCACGTAGTCGGCGATGTCGCCGACCCGGAGTTCGATCACGTCGTCGAGATCCTTCTCCGCCAGGAACTCCGCGAGGTTGACGTCCGCGCCGAAGAACTCGGCGAGGATGCTCGCGAAGGTCACCAGATCGATGCTCTCCAGCTGGAGATCCTCGTGGAAGGTGGTCTGCGGGGTGATCTCGATGCCGAGGACGTCGGTGTCCCCGACCAGTTCCTTCAACAACTCGGCCACGGTGCCGAAGACCGACGCCGGACTCTGCTGTTCGATCGTCATGCTGTGCTCCTCTTCTTACCCGCGGTTCCAGGCCACCACGTGGCCGGGGATTCCGGCGAATTCCGCCCCGATACCGATCTCCTCGGCCAATCCCGCCAGCTCGCCCTCGGCCCGGACCGCGATCAGGGGCGGCGTCGCGGTCTCTTCCCTGACCAGTGCGACCGCGACCTCGCCCACCGACGCGACGGCCACCGCCAGCGGCGGCACGACCCGGCCGTGCAGCCCGGTCACCCTGGTCCCGTCGGCGCTCACGCGGAGTTCCGCCGGGTACACGCCGTCCAAGCCGAGTTTCGCGCGGACCGCGTCCTTGATCGCGATCCGCTCCAGCAGCCAGCCGCGCTGCCGTCGCGGCGCGCAGGCGGCGAACTCGGCGCGTTCCTCCGCGCCGAGGTAGATGCCGGCGTAGATGTCCCGTGCGGCCGGGCTCGGCCACCGGTCCGTGACCACGGTCCAGCCGCCATGGTGGTCCTCGGAAAGCCGATTCCGGTCCGGGAAGGCGTAGACGCGGTGGGCGGGCCGGTCGCACGGGAACCGGATGTCCCGCCACTGTTCGATCCTGGCCAGGACGGCGCCGTCCAGCACCAGTTCCGCGTCCATCTCCAGCACGTCCGGCCGCGGCAGCCGGACCCGGACGACGCAGCGCAGCTTCGTGCCCGGCGCCGGTTCCGGCGCGAACCAGGTGACCCGGCCCATCGACGTCGGGAACGCCAGCAGTGCGTCCGCCTTGGTCGCCATCAGCCAGCAGCCCAGCAGCTGGCCGACGTTGTCGAGCAGCGCGCCGGGCGCGGACGGTACGACGAGGTCGCCGCGGATGTGCCGCTCGCCGAGCCCGATGAGTTTGTCGAGCCCCTGGTACGCGGGGCCGTGGAACATCTCGCGACGGGTGTAGATCTCGGCGGCGGTCAGCGGCGGCGCCGTTTCCGGACCCGGCGGCGGAGACGGCCGCGGAGCCGTGGGATAACGCTGCGCCAGATGGACGTCCATGCTGGCGTGCGGTCCGATTTGGACACTGATCCGGTCGCCCTCGCGGGTCATCGAAAGCGGCACACGCACCGCCGGGGCGGCGATCAGCCACCGGGAGAACGCCGCATTGCTCACCCCCGTCGCGACCGTGCCCGGCCAGGCCCGTTCCGCCTCGCGGCAGGCCAGGTCCACCAACGTCGTCGCGGGCACGGTGGGACGGAAGTCGGATTCGTCGGGCCAGTCCGCGCGCTGGCGGAAGAACCGGTGATCGACCAGATACGGCATCGTCGCGAGCGAGACGTCCACAGTGGACTCGACAGTGCGCCGTGCCGCCGCGTTGACGACACTCGCCGCGGCCTCTCGGGTCTCCGCGAGCAGCGCGGTGAACTCCGCGACGATCGCGTCCGGGATCCCGTCGGCCAGTTCGGGCACCTCACCGGCACCCGCGAACATGCCCTTGACGTCGCCCTCGACCGAAAGCAGCGTGCCCGCCGTGTCGATTCGCGTCCGGCGCGGCTCCAGCGCGTCGAACGCGGGCTGCCCGCCCTCCACCCAGACGGCGGTGGCGACCCGGCGCAATTGGGCGAGGCCCGCCCGCGTGCCGGAGGACGCCGGGATGACCAGATGCGGCCGCGAGCCCAGCGTGTCCGAAACGAACGAACCCAGCTGACCGGCGCCCGCCTGCACGAAGACCCGGGCGCCGTCGGCGTAGAGCGCGTCGACGAGTTCCCGGAACCGGACCTTGCGCACCAGGTGGGCCAGATACAGCTCGCGGACCTCCACCGGATCCGCGGGATACGGCCGGGCCGTGGTCGCCGACCAGACCGGGATCCGCGGCGGCTTCAGGTCCAGTTCGGCCGCGAGCCGGGTGAACGGGCCGAGCCGCGACCGCATCAGCGGGGTGTGGAACCCGGACCGGAACGGCAGTGTCCTGGCGACGACGCCGTGCTGCGCACACAGCTTGGCAAGCCGGGCCGCGGCGGCCGGGTCACCGCAGACGATCGTCTGGCGTGGCGCGTTCTCGTGGGAGACCATCAGCTCCGGCTCGGCGGCGAGCAGTGCCTCCGCCCGTTCCGCGGAGCAGCCGAGCACGAGGAACTCGGCGTCCGGCAGCGTGAATCCCTGCGGCCAGTACCGGTTCAACATGTCCTCTGTGGACTGTCCAGGGTACATCCCGGCCGCCTGCATCGCGGTCCATTCGCCGACGCTGTGCCCAGCGAGTAGGTCGGGCTTGATGGCGAGCCGCCGCAGCGCGGTGTCGAGCAGCAGCCCGACCTGGGACACACTGGAGGCGCGGGCGAGCACGCTCGCCGTCGACCACTCGGGCCGTTCCAGGCCGAAATGCCGGGCGACGTCGGCGCAGCGCGGTTCCGCGTCCGCTTCCAGCCCCGGGTAGACGAACGCGGTCTTCGCCCCGGCCTGCTCCAGCAAGGGCGCCGTCGTGCACCAGATGTCGTTGGGCCCGTGCCAGGAACCCCCCTCGGCCGCGATCTTCGCCAGCACCCTCCGCGCGACTTCGAGCCGCTTCCCGGTCGGCCCGACGATCCCGATCCGGCACGGGCCGCGCCCGCCGGACTCCGGATCCGGGCGATCGAGCAGGGTGCGCAGTCCGTCGAGCGTGGACGCCGCGAGCAGGAGGACCCGCTCGGGCTCCCCGGTCACCTTCGCCCGCCTCGGCCGCGACGGCGCGGGGTCGGCCTCCTCCAGGACCACATGCGCGTTGACCCCGCCGAAACCGAAGGCGTTCACCGCCGCCCGCCGCGGGACGTCACCCGACCGCCACCGCTCGGCTTCGGACAAGACACGGAACCGGGTCTTGTCCAGCAGCGGACTCGGGTCGGCGCAGTTCAAGGTCGGCGGCAGGACGGCGTGGTGCAGCGCCAGCGCCACTTTCACCAGACCGGCGGCGCCGGCGGTCGGCATGGTGTGCCCGATCATCGCCTTCACCGCGCCGATCGCCGCGCGGGGACCCTCCGGCGGTCCGAACACCTCGGCGAGGGTGGCCAGTTCGGCGGCGTCCCCGGTCGGGGTCGCGGTCCCGTGCGCCTCCAGCAGGCCGAGCGCGCCGGGGGCGGTGGGATCGAGCCCCGCCGACGCCCACGCGCGCCGCAGGGCCAGCGTCTGACCGGAGACGGCCGGGCTGAGCAGGCTCGCGCCCTTCCCATCGCTCGATGTCCCCGAGCCGCGCAGCACCGCGTAGACCCGGTCGCCGTCGCGGCGTGCGTCGTAGAACCGTTTCAGCACGACCATCGCGGTGCCCTCGCCGATCAGGAGACCGTCCGCGTCACGCGAGAACGGGCTGATCCGCTGGCTCGGCGAAAGGGCGCCGAGCTGCGTGAACATCGACCAGAGCGTGTCGTCGTGGCAGTGGTGCACACCGCCGGCCAGCACGACGTCACAACGGCGGCGGGCGAGCTCGCCGATCGCCTGGTCCACGGCGAGCAACGAGGACGCGCAGGCGGCGTCCACCGTGTACGCGGGGCCGCCGAAGTCCAGCCGGTTGGCGACCCGCGACGCGGCGAGGTTCGGCACCAGCCCGATCGCGGTGTCCGGCCGGAACTCGCCGAGCGGCTCCAGCAACGCGTCCCGCAGCCTGTCCAGCATCTCCGGACGCGCCGACGGCAGGAGATCCCGGACGGCGCCGGTGATCTGGCGGACCGACCGGACCCGCTGGTCGAACCGCTGGAGTCCGGGTGAGAGATAACCGCCCCTGCCGAGGATCACACCCACGCGTTCGAGGTCGCCCAGCCGTCGCAGGCCACCGGCGTCGTCGACCGCGGCGGCGGCCACGGCCAGCGCGACCAGCTGGTCCGGCTCCATCCCGGCGACAGTGCTGGGCGCGATGCCGAGCGCCGTCGCGTCGAAGTCCAGGCTGTCGGCGACGAATCCGCCGCGTCGCCCGTAGGTCCGGTCCGGAGTGCGGCCGTCACCGTCGTGGAAGCTCGGGTCCCAGCGGTGCGGCGGGATCTCGGTGATCGCGTCGGTACCCGAAACGATGTTCTGCCAATATTCGTCCACAGTGGACGAGCCGGGAAGGAAGACGCCCATCCCGACGATCGCGACCGGCTCCTGGTTCACCACAGCGACGCCGTGTACAGCACCGAGCGGACGTCGGCCGGGCCGTAGGCCAGCTCGCGCAGGAGCGCGGCGGTGCCTTCGTCCGGGTCGATCAGCGCCACCTCGCGGCGCTCGTACTCACGCGCGAGTTCCGGCGACACCATGCCCGCGTGATCGTCCGAAGGCGCCCACGGTCCCCAGTGGACGGTCAGTGCTCGGCAGCCGGTGCGGTCGGCCCACTGTCCGCCGAGGGTTTCGAGCGCGTCGTTCGCCGCCGCGTAATCGGTCTGCCCCCGGTTTCCCAGCACCGCGGAGATACTGCCGAAGAAGGTCACGAAACCGGGCCGCACGCCGAAGTGCTCCAGCGCGTCGAGCAGCGCCCGCGCACCGTCCACTTTGGTCCCGTAGACCGTGCGGAACGACTGCTCGTCCTTGTCGGCCATCAGCTTGTCGTCGATCACCCCGGCCGCGTGGACGACGCCGTCGATGCGGCCGTAGCGGGTGTGCAGATCCTTCACCACCTGCCGGACGGCGGCGGCGTCCCGCACGTCGAGCGACCGGTACGCCGCGGTACCGCCCGCCGCGGCGATCTGGTCGAGCGTCCGCGCGATCTCACGCTGAGCCAGCACGGTGCGCACCCGGCGTTCGATATCCGCCAGCGAACCACCCCGCGCGGCCAGCGCCGAACGCATGGCCGGCGCGTCACCGGGCAGGTCCTCGTCACCCGGTTCGGCGGGCCACGGGGTGCGGCCCGCCAGCTCGATCCGGCAGCCGCTCGCCGCCAGCGCGACCGCCGCCCGCGCGGTGATCCCGCGGGCACCGCCGATCAGCAGCAGCACGGAATCCGCGTCGAGGCCGAGCGCCTTGACCTCTCCTCCACCTGGGCCCGCGCCCGCGTACGCGACAGAACCGAGCGAACCCGCGGACGGCTCGAACGCCGCGCGCCCCGCGGTGTCGTAGCGGACGGCCGCCGGCCCGTCGGCGATCGCCTCTTCCAGCGCGATCCTTCCAAGGTCCACTGTGGACTCCACTTCGACCAGCCTGGTCGGCTCGCTCCGTTCCCGCGCGGCGGCACGGACCAGACCGCGCAGCCCGGCGGTGTGCCCGGCACCCGTCTCTGCCACCACGACCACCGCGCCTTTGGCGCTCTTGACGAGGCCGAACACCTGCGCCGCGACGGGTTCTTCGGCGTCCGACAAGGGATTCAGCACGACGAGGACGTCGGCCTCCTGCTCGGCGGGCAGGGCACCCGCGTCGGCGAACACCGCGCGGACCGACTCGGCCAGTTCCTCCTGGCCGGGCTCGAAGCTCACCGAAACCGTTTTGCCCGCCACCTTGGCGAGGTCGGGCGTGCCGAGCGGCGCGGACACGCGATCGAGCAGGTACCGGCCTGGCGCGGTTCCCGCGGGGGCCTCATCGGGAGTCGCCACCACGGTGACCGGAACGGCCGGTTCGAGCCACTTCCGCAGCCGCGCGGCCAGCGCGCTCGCCGTCCGGTCGCGGCTGAGCTGATCCTGGGCGTCGTCGTGCACCCGGCCGGAGAGACCGAGCTTCGCGAGCAGCGAGCCCGCGATCTCGGTGCGTTTGATCGAGTCGATGGAAAGATCCGCTTCCAGATCGAGATCGGCGTCGATCATCTCGGCCGGATAGCCGGTGCGTTCGCTGATCGCGCCGATCACGGCGGCCAGGACATCCGTGACAGGGGCCTCCGCGACCGGTTCCGGCTCGGGCACGACGACCGGGGCTTCGACCGGCGGCAGCAA
Source organism: Amycolatopsis keratiniphila (assembly GCF_000400635.2). Taxonomy (NCBI): domain Bacteria; kingdom Bacillati; phylum Actinomycetota; class Actinomycetes; order Pseudonocardiales; family Pseudonocardiaceae; genus Amycolatopsis; species Amycolatopsis keratiniphila. The sequence goes on from NC_021252.1 coordinate 5,377,484, forward strand.
GGCGGGCACGACGGGCGCCCGCACCGGAGCGGGGGCGAGCGGCGCGGTGCCGAGGTACCCCAGCATCACGTCCCGCTGCGCCGCCAGCAGTTCGCGGCTGGTGCGGAGGAATTCGACGACGGCCTGGTCACGACCGGGCGCGGGCTGGTTCATGGTCGTCCTCGGGATTCGTCGGGCGGGCACGAGCCCATGGGCGGGGACCTCGCCACCGGGCGCGCGGACGGTCTGGCCGTCCACGGTCCAGGCGGGTTCGGGGAGCGGACCGACGCGGACACGGCCGCGGAAGAGCCGTTCGGTACGCACATCGACGCCGGTGAGCGCCAGGCGCGCGAGCGCGGTGAGGAATCCGCGCAGCCCCGGGCCGCCGGGGTCGCACGCGATCACGGTGTGCGGACGGTCGCCGAGGATCTCCTTGGCCAGGCGGGAAAGCACCTGTCCCGGGCCCGCCTCGACGAACGTGCGCGCGCCCGCCGCGTACATGTCCTCGATCAGTTCCACGAAGCGCACCGGCGAGCCGATCTGCGCGGCGAGTTCGGTGCGCACCGTGCCGGCTTCGTACGGCCGTGCGGTGCGGTTCGACCACACCGGCGGCCCCGGCTCACCGATCTCGGCGTTGTCGAGATCGACGGCGAACACGTCGCTCGCCCCGGCCACCAGCGGACTGTGGAAGGCGCAGGCGACCGGGATCCGTTTGGCGCCGATCCCCTGTGCCCGCAGTTCGCGGACCGCCTCTTCGATCGCGGCCGTCGGTCCGGAAAGGACGGTCTGGGCGGGTGCGTTGTGGTTGGCCAGTACGACATCCGGATGGTCGAGGGCGGTGGCCAGTTCGTCACGGGACGCCTTCACCGCGGCCATCGCGCCCGGGTCGGCGCCCGCGACCTCGGCGATCGAACGGGCCCTGGCCCGGCTGAGCGCCACCAAGGTCGCGGTGTCGAACGCGCCCGCCACCGACAGCGCGGTCAGTTCGCCGTAGCTGTGCCCCGCCAGCAGGTCCGGCCGGACGCCGAGGTCGGCGAGCAGGCGGCAGACCGCCGATTCGACGAGCCCGAGCGCGGGCTGCGCGACGCGCGTGTCCTTGAGCGCCTCATCCTGCGCGGTGCGGGCGTCCTCGGTGAAGGCGCGCGGCGGGAACGTGGTCGCGGCGACGTCGGGAGCGAGCCCCAGGACATCGGCCAGTTCGGGGAAGTGCACGAACAGCTCCGCCAGCATCCCCGTCCGCTGGCTGCCCTGTCCGGGGAACAGGAACGCGACCGCGCCGGCCTCGATGTCCTCCGCGACGAACCCTCCGTTCGCTGCGGCCTCCCGCAGCTCCGCGAGATCACTCGCGACGACCGCGAGGCGCACCGGCTCGGATCCGCCTCGTTCGGCGGCGAGGGCGGCGATCTCCCGCAGCGGGCGTCCTTCGTTGGCCGCCAGCAGATTCCGCAGCGCGGCCCGGGCGGTCTCCACGTCGGCGCCGCGGAGCAGGACCAGTTCGGCGTCCCAGTCACGCGGGCCGTGCCGCCGTCCCGGCGGGACTCCCGGGGCGGCGAGCACCGCGTGGAAGTTGGTCCCACCGAACCCGAACGCGCTCACTCCAGCGAACTCGCGTCCGCGCGGAACCGGCGCCGGCCGGGCGCCGGTGGAGAAGGTGAAGGGACTGCTTTCGGCGTCCCAGGCGGGGTTCGGCCTGCTCAGGTGCAGCGTGGGCGGCACGACCTCATGCCACAGCGCCAGCGCAGCCTTCATCAGGCCTGCCAGCCCCGCCGCGCATTTCGTGTGCCCGATCTGGCTCTTCACCGAACCCAGCGCGCATGTGCCCGGCTCGGCGCCCGCGGCGAGAAAGAACTCGGTGAGCGTGGTCAGTTCGGTGGCGTCGCCGACGACCGTGCCGGTGCCGTGCGCCTCCACCAGCGAGACGTCCGCCGGGGACACCCCGGCGTCGCGATAGGCCCGCGCGAGGGCTCGCCGCTGTCCCTCGGGACGCGGCGCGGTGAGACCGAGCGCCTTGCCGTCGCTGGCGGCGCCGACCCCCTTGACCACGGCGTACACCCGGTCACCGTCGCGTTCGGCGTCGGAACGCCGCTTGAGCACGAGGCACGCGACGCCTTCGCCGAGCGCGATCCCATCCGCCGAGGCGTCGAACGGACGGCATCGCCCGGTCGGCGACAGGGCACCCGCGGAGGTGAACATGAGGTAGTCGTTTACTCCGTTGTGCAGGTCGACGGCGCCGCACAGGACCATCGAGCTCGTGCCCGCACGCAGTTCCTTGACCGCGAGGTCGAGCGCGGCCAGCGAGGAGCCGCAAGCGGCGTCCACCGTGTAGTTGGTGCCGCCGAGGTCGAGCCGGTTCGCGATCCGGCCGGAGATGACGTTGGCGAGCGTGCCGGGGAACGAGTCCTCGGTCAGTTCCGGCAGCTGCGCGAGGAGTTCTTCCGGAACGTCTTCGAGATAGCTCGGCAGCAGCGCGCGCAGGACACCGGCGTTCGCCAGGTCTCCCCCTGCCTCGGCGCCGAAGATGACGCTGGTGCGCTCGCGGTCGAAGCCGCCTTCGCCGTAACCCGCGTCTTCGAGGGCACGCCGCGCCGTCTGCAGGGAGACCAGCTGGGCCGGGTCGATACTGCCCATCGACTTGGGCGGGATGCCGTACGCGAGCGGGTCGAAGTCCACTTGCGGCAGGAAGCCGCCCCACTTCGACGTCGACTGGTCGGCGTAGATCTCCTTGTCCCAGCGCTGATCCGGCACCTCGGTGACCGCGTCGGCGCCGTGCAGGACGTTGGACCAGAAGGCCGGGAGATCGGGTGCGCCGGGGAAGACGCACGCCATCCCGACGATCGCGATGTCACCGTCCATAACGGACTCTTCGGCGGGAGCGCGGGCGGCGAGCAGTTCCGCCGCGCCTTCGGTGACATCCCGGTGCAGGGCGGCGATGTCGGTGCGGTCCTCGCGCAGGACGGTCACCTGTCCCGCCATGTACATCCCCTCGGCGAGCTGGCCGAGCGTGTCGACCTCGACGAGCGCGTCGCCTTCCCGCCGGATGCCCTTGCTGGCGATCCGCAGCCGTCCGGTGTTCAACTCCTCCAGCCGTTGCCAGACCTCCTGCGGCGGGACGCCGTCCGCGCGGAGGCCGGCCTTCAGCGCGGCGAACTCGTCGGTGTACGGGCTGGGCAGGCAGCGGGTGAGGTGCCCGGGCGCGGTCTCCAGGGTGACCGTGGACCCGGCGCCGAGCACGCGGTCCTGGAAGGTTTCGGTGATGGCGCCGTGGGTCACGGCTTCCTCGGTGAACAGGTACGCGGTGCCCATCAGGACGCCGACGCCGCCGCTCAGGGGCTCGGCCATAGCCGACACCATGGCGGCGGAGCGGGCGTCGTGGATCCCGCCCGCGAACAGGACCTCGACGTCCTCGGCGCCGTGTTCGCGCAGGACGTCCAGCTGCTGCTCCCACAGCACGAAGCTCGACCGCGGGCCGATGTGCCCGCCGCATTCGGCGCCCTCGAAGACGAACCGGCGGATCCCGGCGTCGAGGAACTGGCGCAGCAGGATCGGCGACGGCACGTGGAGGAAGGTCGCGATGCCCTCGGCCTCCAGCGCCTTGGCCTGCGCGGGTTTCCCGCCCGCGATCAGCACGCAGCGCGGGCGCGCGGCCCGGATGGCCGCGAGCTGCTCGGCGCGCAGCGCCTCCGGGACGAAGCCGAGGATGCCCGCTCCCCAAGGCCGCTCGCCGAGCGCTTCGGCGGTGCGGCCGAGCAGTTCGGTGGTCTTGGCGCCGTTCGCGGTGGCCACCGCGACGAACGGGAAGCCGTCGTGCGCGGCGACCTCGGCGGCGAAACCGGGCTGGTCGCTCACCCGCGTCATCGGTCCCTGCACGACCGGCAGCCGGGTCCCCAACGTGCGGCACAGCCGTACGCCTTGGTCCGAGGGGATCGCCGAAGGCGCCGCGAGCGACCGCACGACCGAACGGACAGCGCTTTCCGCGTCCTCGAAGCGTTTCTCGAACAACGCGCTGAGCCCGTCATCCGCCCTGGCGAGCTCGTTCCGGGCCGCCGCGGGCACGTCGGCCTCGGGGAACAGGCCGAGTCCGTCGAGCACCACCCCCGCCGCGCCACCGGCGATCGCGGCCGCCGCCGTGCGCGGCCCGATGCCCCCGTACGCCCACACCGGGACGTCCTCGCCGAACCGCTCCAGCAACCGTTGCAGCAGGACGAACGTGGTGAGGTCGGAGCCGCCCGTTTCGGCTCCCTTCGCCACCAGACCGGAGGCGCCGGCGTCGAGCATGCGGACGGCCTGCTCGGCACCGGTCACCTCGGCCAGCACGGGGAGGCCGGCCCTGCCCCGCCAGACCGCCCCCTCGGCCAGCAGCACGAGCCCCGCGCCGCTTTCCCGCACTTCTTCGTCCCGTACGGTGCGACCGGCCGGGATCCGGACACCGAACGGGAAGCGCCCGTCCACTGTGGACACTGTGGACTCGAATTCGACGATCCCGAGACCGCCGCCCCTGGCGACGGCGGCCGCCAGCCCCGGATCCGGACGTCCGAGCGGGTTGACGCCGAGTACCCGCGTGCGCGCCGTCGCATGACTCACCGGCGGACCTCCTGTTCGGCTGGGGCTGGTCGAACCTCGCCGGGTTCGGCGATCTTTCAGCGGGATTCACAAGAAATAACCTACTTGCCGCAGAGAGCGCAATACTTTCGTGTGAAAACTCGGAAAACAAGGGAACGCATGCTAAAGTCCGGCGCCGGAAACAAATATGTCGACACCGGCGGAACAAGCCTCTGACCTGCACTTTTATCACGGTCGTCGGCGATTTTGACAACGCATTGCTCACCGATATAACAAAACACAAGAATTGTCATCGAACGCAGAATCGATAACCATGGAGCGCATGTGGAAGTGACAGGACGGGTCGTCGTGCTGACCGGCGCGGCACACGGTATCGGCGCCGCCATGGCCAGGCGGTTCGCCGCGGAAGGCGCCGCCGGGGTGGTGGTCTCGGATCTCGATCTCGAGGGCGCGAAAGAGGTCGTCGCCGGTATCACCGCCGCGGGCGGCACCGCGATCGCGCGCCACGCCGACGCGTCGTCCAAAGAGGACTTGAAGATGCTGGTGACCGAGGCCCGCGCGGCGTTCGGCCCGGTGGACCTCTTCTGCTCCAACGCCGGTGCCGCGTTCGGGACGGGGGTGCACGCCGCGGACGAGCAGTGGACGCGGTCGTGGGCGATCAACGTCATGCAGCATGTGCACGCCGCGCAGGTCGCGCTCCCCGCGATGCTGAGCCGGGGCCACGGGTACCTGCTGATCACGGCCTCGGGCGCGGGCCTGCTGGGCACCCCCGGCGACGCGCCGTACTCGGTGACCAAGCACGCGGCCGTCGGTCTCGCCGAATGGCTGGCCATCACCTACCGTCCGCGCGGGGTGCGGGTCAGCGCGCTGTGCCCGCTCGGCGTGCGGACCGCGCTGCTGGAGCCGGGTATCGCCGCCGGCCACCCCGCCGCGCTCGCGATCGCCGCCGCGGCGCCGCTGCTGGAGCCGGAGGATGTCGCGGAGTCCGTCGTGCAGGGGTTGGCTTCGGAGGAGTTCCTGATCCTGCCGCACGAATCGGTGCGGGAGACCTACGCCCGCAAGGCGGCCGGGCTCGACGAATGGATCGACCGCACCATCCTCGAAACCGGCGCGCGGAAGAGGTGACCATGGAGTACCGCAGGCTCGGCGCGAGCGGGCTGTCCGTCAGTGAGATCTCCTACGGCAACTGGCTCACCCACCCCGACGGCGCGGAATGCGTGCAGGCCGCGCTCGACGCGGGTATCACGACGTTCCACACCGCGGCCGCCTGGGACGGCGGTTCCGCCGAAGAGAACCTCGCCGCGTCGCTGAGCCACGCGCGCCGCGACGATCTCGTGCTGTGCACCGGTGTCTTCTGGCCGGAAGGCGCGGGCGTCAACGCCGCCGGCCTCAGCCGCAAGCACCTGATGACTTCGGTGAACGGCTCGCTGCGACGTCTGCGCACCGACTACATCGACGTCTACCAGTTGCTGCGGTTCGACTACCGCACGCCGCTGGAGGAGACGTTCCTCGCGCTGTCGGATCTGGTGCGGCAGGGGAAGATCCTCTACGCGGGCACCGCGGAATGGACCGCGGAACAGCTGCTGGAAGCCCGGCCGATCGCCGAGCGGCACGGCGTCCCGCTGGTGGCGAACCAGCCGCACTACTCGATGCTCTGGCGGGTCGCCGAGGCACAGGTGATGCCGGTGTGCGAACGGTCCGGGATCGGCCAGTTCGCGTCGGTCCCCCTCGCGCAGGGCGTGCTGACCGGCAAGTACCGGCCGGGCGAGATCCCGCCGGACTCCCGGGGCGCGAAGGCGGTCGAGACACGGCCGTTGCTCCTGCCGGACCTCCTCGAACGCGTCGGCATGCTGTGCGGTGTCGCCGACGAGGCCGGGCTGACCATGGCCCAGCTGGCGCTCGCGTGGACGTTGCAGCACAACACCGTCGCTTCGGTGGTGATGGGCGCGAGCACCGCCGCCCAGGTGACCGAGAACGCGAAGGCGGCCGGGGTGGTGCTGGACCTCGACGCGCTGACGCGGATCGATCACCTGCTGGGCAGCTTCGTGCAGACGGATCCGCGGCTGACCTGGTCGCCGCCGGCGACCGCCTAGCCAACGGAGTCCGTGAAGGTCTCCTTGAGGGACTCAGGATCCCTCAAGGAGGCTTGGAGTCATGGGGTTGTTGCAACACCGTCTGTGGGAAGGGGCGGGGTTGTGCGGGTTTATCGATGGTTGCCGCGGTCGGTGCGGGTGGGGTTTTGGGATCAGGTCCGGGCCGGGGTGGCGGCGAAGCCGGCGGCGCGGGCGGTGGGGTTGTCCCCGACGACGGGGGTGCGGTTGTTCCGGCAGGCTGGCGGGGTGATCGGTAACGCACCCTGTCGGCCTGGGCCGGTCCGGTTGAGCCTGGCCGAGCGGGAAGAGATCGCCTGCTTGACCGCCGCGGGCCTGGGGCCCCGGGCGATCGGGCGGGCGATCGGCCGCCCGGCCTCCACGGTGTCACGCGAGCTGGCCCGTAACACCGGCCGCTCGGGCGCTTATCGGGCCGTTAGCGCCCAGCACACGGCCGAGGAACGCGCGAAACGACCGAAGGCCGCGAAGCTGGCCGCGGACCCCGTGTTGCGCCAGGTGGTGCAGGACAGGCTGGACCGCAAGTGGTCACCGCGTCAGATCGCGCGGAGACTGGTGCTGGAGTTCCCCGACCAGCCGGAGATGCGGGTGTCACACGAAACGATCTACCAGGCACTGTATGTGCAGGGCCGGGGCGCGCTGCGCCGTGAACTCACCCAGGCACTGCGGACCGGGCGGGCGCTGCGGATGCCCCGCCGGCAGGCCCAGACCCGCCGGGAACGCACCCCCGGCGGCATCAAGGACATGGTCAACATCAGCGAACGGCCCGCCGAGGCCGCCGACCGCGCCGTCCCCGGCCACTGGGAAGGCGATCTGATCCTGGGCAAGGACAACAAATCCGCGATCGGGACCCTGGTCGAGCGATCGACCCGGTTCGTGATGCTGCTGCACCTGCCCCACGGACGCGACGCCGCCACCGTCGCCACCGCCATGACCGAGATCATCCACACGCTGCCGCCCCTGCTGGCCAAATCCCTGACCTGGGACCAAGGCAAGGAAATGGCCCAGCACCAGCAGATCACCCTGGCCACCGGGATCGACATCTACTTCTGCGACCCGCACGCACCCTGGCAACGCGGCACCAACGAGAACACCAACGGCCTGCTCCGCCAATACTTCCCCAAAGGCACCGACCTCACCCAGCACACCCCAGCCGACCTCGCCCGGGTCGCCACCGAACTCAACGGACGCCCTCGCGAAACCCTCGGCTGGCACACACCCACCGAAGCCCTCGAAGCACTACTCTCAGGCCAACAAACAATGCGTGTTGCAACCACCACGTGAATCCACCAGGCCTTCACGGACCCGGGCGCTGGACCTGCTGATCAGCAGAGGCGGTCGTGAGTGGCGATTCGGGTTAGAACCCGAATCGCCACTCACGACCCCGCCGCGCCGGAAGCCTCGCGGTGAAACTCAGTTCAGACTCGAGCAGGGTCTCGCGTCAGGATCCTGCGCCCCCTTGGGCACCCACCGCACGTTCGCGAACGAAGCCGAGAACCGGCCGTCGGTGTACACCAGGAACGGTGTGTTGACGTTCTCCAGGTCCAGCCCGTTCGCGAAGCACGACACCGGGATCTTCACCGTCGACTTCGGCGCCCCCGCCAGATCGGTGAACAGCTTGGTCGCGTTCACCTCGGAGAAGCACGGGTAGACGCAGTGCATGCTGATCACCGTCCGGTTGGCGGGCGCCTCGTGCACGACCGTGTCGAACTCCAGCGCCGCGTCGGCGTTGAGGTAACCGCGCAGATCGTTGGTACCGGCCGGGTTCTGGAAGTAGATCTGCGCCGGGCCGGTGCCGGTCCAGGTCGACTTGAGCCCGTCCTGCTGCACGTTCACGTCCGACTGCACGACGTTGATCTCGGCATGCGACGCGGTGCCGTCGGGGCCGATCTCGGTCCCGCCCCAGTTCTCCGCGGAACCGATGAAACCCTTGTACGGCGCGACATCGGTACGGTTGAACACCTCGAGATCCTCGGTCGCGGTGCCGCCGCCACCGGTCGAGCCACAGGTCACCGGCCCGGCCGTCTCGTCCAGCTGCCCGATGGTGACACGCTGTCCGGTCTTGAGGCCGTAGCCGAGTTTGAACAGCGGGTCGTAGTCCGCCGAACCCGCGTTCAGCGGCGTCTGGCACGCGCTCTTCGGCCACGAGTACGGCAGCGTGGCCTTGAAGCCGCCCTTGACCAGGACATCGGCGACGCCACCGCCTTCGGTGCCCGGCAGCCAGGCGGCGACAAACGCGTCGGAGCGGTTGATCTCCTTGTTCATGTACAGCGGGCGTCCGCCGACGTAGACGGTGACGACCGGAGCGCCCTTCCCGCGGACCTTGTCCAGCACGGCCAGGTCCTCGGGATAGAGCCTCGACGCCTCCAGGGTCTTGCGTGTCAGGTCGCCGACGCCTTCCGCGTACGGGGTCTCACCGATGACGGCGATGACCGCGTCGTAGCCCTTCGGGTCGGTGTCGCCCTTCTCGTTGAAGGTGACGTTGACGTCGCCGAGCTGCTGCTTGAGCCCGGCCAGGATCGACGTGGCGTTCGGGAAGTCGGCGTTGGTGTTGCCGGTCCCCTGCCAGCTCAGTGTCCAGCCGCCGGTCTGGTTCTGGATGCTGTCCGCGCTCTTGCCGACCACGAGCACCTTCGACTTCGGCTTGAGCGGCAGCACGTTGCCGTTGTTCTTCAGTAGCGTCTGCGAGGAGCGGACCGCGTCGCGCGCCAGCCAGGTCTCCTTCAGCGCTTCGTCGGAGTTCGCGTAAGAACGGTCCGACGGCTTCTGCGACTCGTACAGCCCGGAGCGGAGCTTCACGCGCAGGATTCGGGTCACCGCGTCGTCGATCCGCGAGAGCGGGATCTGGCCGTTGTTGACCTGGGCGACCGTGTTGGCGATGAACGCCTTCCAGTCGTTCGGCACCATCACGATGTCGATGCCGGCGTTGATCGCCTGCGGGCAGGAGGCGTTGGTGCAGCCGGGAACCTGGCCGATGCCGTTCCAGTCGGACACGACGAGGCCGTCGAAGCCCATCTTGCCCTTGAGGATCTGGTTCAGCGCCTTGTCGCTGCCGTGCAGCTTGCCCTCGTCGATGCCGAGCTCGGCGTTGGTCCAGCTGTTGAACGACACCATCACGGTCTGGGACCCCGCGGCGAGCGCGCCGTAGTAGCCCTGGCCGTGGACGTTGATCATCTCGGCCTCGGACGACGGGTTGACGCCCTGGTCCTGCCCCTTGAGGGTGCCGCCGTCGCCGATGAAGTGCTTGGCGGTGCCGATCACGCCGTTGTAGCCGATGCGTTTGGTCGAGCCGTCCTGGAGACCGTTGATCGCCTCGTAGCCGTAGGCCCTGGTGATCCGCGGGTCCTCGGAGAACCCTTCGTAGGTGCGTCCCCAGCGGTCGTCTTTCACGACGGCCAGTGTCGGCGCGAAGGCCCAGTCCTGGCCGGTGGCGCGGATCTGCCGGGCCGTCGCCGCGGAGATGTCGCGCACCAGGCACGGGTCGTGCGCCGCGCCGAGCCCGATGTTGTGCGGGAAGACGGTGGCCCCGTACACGTTGTTGTTGCCGTGCACGGCATCGATGCCCCAGATCACCGGGATCTTCGTCCTGCTGCTCTTGGCGGCGTCCCAATAGGAATCGGCGAGCTTCAGCCAGTCCTGCTGGGACGCGTGCTTGTCCTTGTTCGGCCACGAGCCGCCGCCGTTGAGGACCGAGCCGATCGAGTACTGCCGGACCTCGTCGGGGGTGATCGCGGCGATCTCGGGCTGCGTCATCTGCCCGACCTTCTCTTCGAGGGTCATCCCCTCGAGGATCCTGGCGATCCGCTGCTCGTCACCGGGCTTGCCCTTGAAGCGGCTCTCGACCTTCGGCCAGTCGGCCAGCGTCGGCAGGCTCTTCTCGATGCGGGCACAGCCGTCCCGGTCGAGCGCGGGTTTCCCGATCACCGGCTGCTCGGCGGCGACGGCGGCGGGCGTGGCCACCACGGCCCCGCCGAGCAGGGTGAGACTCATCAAGGCGATCAGCGGACTTCGGCGCGCGCGAGCACGTCTTGCCATGGTCTGGTCCATTCTGCGGGAGGCGGGGACCGGCCGATCCTCACCGGCCCCGGCGGCGGCGTCAAGAGTTTCGGGGCGATATGCCGCCTGTTAATTTTTGCCGTGAACTAAGACTCATCCGGCCATCCGCCGCCGATTGCGCCGCTTGGCGGTGTACGGCAGCGCGAACAGGTACAGCCCGCTGAACATCAGCAGGAAGAGCGGCGGCAGAGGCGTATAGAGCACCCACTGCGCCGGATCGCCCTGCGCCACCACAACGAAGCAGACGATGACGGTGGCGACGAAGACGAGCGACGTCCATCGGTGGAACGTCCGGATCCGCTTGCTCACGAGAACCTCCTGGAGTCGTTTTGCCTGTGGCGAAGACGCTAGGGATCCCGGGGGCACAGACGCTTCTCGATTCCTGACCGGTCCGCTTACCTCCACGTTACTTGAGCTTTTACCTTCGCCGGAAACGAAGGGAATCACTCATGACCGTGTTGGTAACCGGAGCAACCGGGAACACCGGCCGCCACGTGGTGGCCGAACTCGTCCGCCGCGGGGAACGCGTCCGGGCCCTCACCAGGAATCCCGCCGAAGCCCGGCTTCCGGCGGGCGTCGAACTCGTGAAAGGCACCCACACCGCTCCCGAGACACTGACCGAAGCCCTGGAAGGTGTCACCAAGCTGCACATCACCGTCACGGCGGGGCTCGCCGAGGTCGGCGCCGATCTGGTCAAGCGCGCCGTGGACGCGGGCGTGCGCCGGATGACCATCGTGTGGGGCGGTTACGTCGGGCCGACTGAACAGGCCATGGCCGAATCCGGGGTCGAATGGACTCGCCTGGAGCCGCAGGAGTTCATGTCCAACGCCCTGACCTGGGTCGATTCGGTTCGTGCCGAAGGCGTGATCCGCGAGCCGTTCGACCTTCCGAGCGCCGTGGTGCACGAGGGCGACATCGGCGCCGTCGCCGCCACCGCGCTCGTCGAGGACGGGCATTCGGGCAAGGTCTACAACCTCACCGGACCGCAGGCACTGACCACGAGCGAACGGATCGCGATACTCGGCTCAGCGGTCGGCCGCGACATCGCGCTGGCGAAGATCACGCGGCAGCAGGCGATCGACCGGCTGCTGGCCGAGGGTGTCTCGGTCGCGGACGCCGAGTACGTCGTCGGCTGGCACAGCGATCCGCCCCTGGAGGCGCGCACCGTCGTCGACACGATCGAGAAGGTGACCGGACGGCCTGCCCGCACGTTCGCGCAGTGGGTCGCCGAGTACGCCGACCGGTTCAAGCCTTGAGCGGTCCGACCGCCTTCACGATTTCCAGCACCGGGGTGGTGCAGCGGGCCTGAGCGGCGGAGCCCGACGCCCGCGATCGACTCCTCGACGATGTAGGAATCAGGACACTCAACGTCCCGACTCCTACATCGTCGACACCAGGTACGCCGAGCAACGACCTCGGACCGGCGAGGTGATTCGAGCGTGGAGGATTCGGGACACTCAACGTCCCAAATCCTCCACACTCGACCGTGCCACGGCGAGCTTCCGGAACCCCTTCGGCGACCGCTGACATTCACATTCGCCTTGCTAAGACCTGGGTACGCAAATACCGACCTGTTCTAACCCCGAACGCCAATCACGACCACCCGAACCGAGTCGATGCGTGACTGGGTGGACGACACCCGGACGCGACCGATCCTGCCGCGAGTCGTCCGGCTGGACACGCGTGTCGTCCACTCAGTCACGCGTGTCGTCCGTCCGGTCACACGTGCCGTCCAACGCGACCACCCGGACCGGCGCGCTACCCCTCGGCGGCCTTGAACCACGCGCCGATCCCCGCGAGCGCGCCCGGACCGTAGTCGCCCCGGACGTCGTCGGCCAGATCCGCGATGGACACAGCGCGCAACGCCGCCCGCCACTGAACCTCGGCGTTCGCCATCGCGCGGCTGATGGCGCACGGCGTCGTGCACGCCTCGGGCGGCGTCGCCATCGGGCCGCGCTGCCGGATCTCGGTGCAGATGAAGGCCGGGCCGGGCCCGTCGATGGCCTCGACTACGTCGAGCACCGTGATCTCCGAAGGCGGCCTGGTGAGGACGTAGCCGCCGGCCTTCCCCTGCACCGACCGGATGAGATCGGCCCGCGAAAGGGCCTGGAGCTGCTTCGCGAGGTAGCTCGGCGAGACGTCGTGCAGCTGCGCCAGGCGCGCGGCGGGCGCGGGTTCGTCGACGGAGGTCAGCACGACACAGCAGTGCAGGGCCCACTCGACCCCACCGGACATCTTCACCCCGATGACTCTAACCCGCCTCTTGACTCGGACACAATCTATCCGAGTAATATCTCGGACATGCGGTGTCCGGGTTTACGGGCGCCACCGACGAAGGGCACTGGGTCATGAAATTCGCGATCATCGGCGGGACCGGGCTGATCGGCTCGCAGGTCGTGCACAATCTGAACGAGGCGGGACACGAGGCGGTGCCGCATTCGCCGTCCACCGGGGTCGACCTGCTCACCGGCCAGGGCCTGGACAGCGCGCTCGACGGCGCCGACGTGGTCGTCAACCTCACCAACTCGCCGACCTTCGACGACGCCTCCCCCGCGTTCTTCCGGACGTCGATGGACAACCTTGTGGCAGCCGCGAAGAAGGCGGGCACGGGGCACTTCGTGATCCTGTCGATCGTCGGTGTCGACCAGGTGCCGGAGCTCGACTACTACCGGGCCAAGACCCTGCAGGAGGACATCCTCAAGGAGAGCGGTGTCCCCTACTCGATCGTCCGCGCCACCCAGTTCATGGAATTCGTCGACGCGGTCCTTTCCTGGACCTCCGACGAGACCGCGGTCCGCCTGCCCAGCACGCCGATCCAGCCGATCGCCGCGGCCGACGTCGCCGCCGCGGTTTCCGAGGTCTCGGCGGGAAAGCCGTTGAACGGCACCCTCGACGTGGGCGGCCCGGACGTCTACCCGCTGGACGAATTGGGCCGGATCACCTTGTCCGCCAAGGGAGACACGCGTCCGGTGACCGTCGACGAGACGGCGGGCATGTTCTCCGCGGTCAAGGGTGACGTGCTCACCACGAAGGACGGCGCCCGTATCGCCGAGACCCGCTACCTCGACTGGCTCAAGTAACGTGAAGGCCCCCTTCCCTCGGCTCAGCAGAGGGAAGGGGGCCTTCACGCGCTTCAGCTCGGCAGCAGCGCCGGAGCCGCGAGACGGCTGGCGTTCGCCGCCTCGTCGTCCGGCTGGGCCTGCGCGGAACGTTCCGCTTCGACCCGCGCGAGGTAGTTCGCGACCTCGCGTTCCTGCTTGTGCGAGTCCCAGCCCAGCAGCGGCGCCATCAGCTCCGCCACCACCGGCGCCGCGGTCACGCCGCGATCCCGCTCCTCGATGGAGATCCGTGTGCGCCGCGTCAGCACGTCCTCCAGGTGCAGCGCGCCCTCGTGCGAGACCGCGTAAACGACCTCCGCCTTCAGGTACTCCGCCGTCCCCGGGATCGCTTCGCCCAGTTCGGGACGGTCCGAGATCGACTCCAGGATGTCCTCGATCGCGGTGCCGTAGCGCTGGAGGAGATGCTCGATGCGGGCGATGGGCAGCCCCGTGCGCTGCACGAGCGAATGCCGCGCACCCCACAGCTCGTGGTAACCGGTCGCGCCGACGATCGGCAGCCGCTCGGTCCACGACGACGGCGCGGGGCGGCCGAGGTCCTCCACCGCGACGTCGACCGCGTCGGCGGCCATCACGCGGTACGTCGTGTACTTGCCGCCGGCCACGATCACCAGACCCGGCACCGGATGCGCCACGGCGTGCTCCCGCGACAGCTTCGTGGTCGATGTCGCCTTCGCGGCGAGCAGCGGCCGAAGCCCGGCGTACACGCCTTCGATGTCGTCGGCGGTGATCGGCGTGCGGAGAACGGCGTTGAGGTGGTCGAGCACGTAGTCGACGTCCGCCTGGCTGGCCGCCGGGTGCTCGCGGTCGAGGTCCCATTCGGTGTCAGTGGTGCCGACGATCCAGTGCCGTCCCCACGGGATGACGAACAGCACGCTCTTCTCGGTGCGCAGGATCAGCCCGGTGTCCAGGTCGATCTTCTCGCGCGGCACCACCAGGTGGATGCCCTTCGAAGCACGCACGGTGAACGGCGCGGGGATGCCCGCCGCTTCGGCCATGTCGTCGCTCCACACGCCGGTGGCCGCGACGACCGTCTTCGCCCGGACCTCGATCTCCGCACCGCTCTCGCGGTCGACGACCTTGGCCCCGACGACACGTTCGCCGTCGCGGATCAGCGAGGTCACCCGCGCGCGAGTGAGGACGGAAGCACCTTGCTCGGCCGCCGTCCGCGCGATGGTCATCGTGTGGCGGGCGTCGTCGACCTGGGCGTCGTAGTACTGGATGGCGCCGATCAGGGCGTCGTCCGCGAGGCCGGGGGCGACCTTGCCCGCGCCGCGCTTCGACAGATGCCGGTGCCGCGGCAGGGCCCGCGCTCCGCCGAGGGTGTCGTAGAGCGTGACACCCGCGCCGATGTAGCCGCGTTCCCAGACGCGGTGCTTGAGCGGCACCAGGAACTTCACCGGCCGGACCAGATGCGGCGCGAGGGTCTGCAGGAGCAGGCTGCGTTCCTTCAGCGCCTCGCGGACCAGCTTGAAGTCCAGGTTCTCCAGATAACGCAGCCCACCGTGGATCAGCTTCGAAGACCGGCTCGACGTTCCGGCGGCGAAGTCGCGGGCCTCGACGAGCGCGACGGAGAGGCCGCGCGACGCCGCGTCGAGTGCGACGCCGGCACCGGTCACTCCCCCGCCGACGACCAGCACGTCGATCTCCTCGCGAGCGAGCTTGCGCAGCGTCTCGGCACGGTAGACCGGGGAAAGCGGTACGGGTGTCACCTTGTTCCTCCTGTTCATCGGGCTCACTCGACCTCGACCCAGTCGAGCGTGCGGCCGACGGCCTTCTGCCAGCCCGCGTAGCCCTCGGCGCGCTGTTCGTCCGTCCACGACGGCTCCCAGCGCTTGTCCTCGTTCCAGTTCTGTTCCAGCTCGTCGGTGTTCTTCCAGAACCCGACGGCGAGCCCGGCCGCGTAGGCGGCACCGAGCGCGGTGGTCTCGGCGACCACCGGCTTCGACACCGGCACGCCGAGGATGTCGGCCTGCAGCTGCATGCAGAGTTCGTTGGCGGTCACGCCACCGTCCACACGCAACACGTCGAGCGTGACGCCGGAGTCGTTCTGCATGGCCTCGACGACGTCGCGGGTCTGGTAGCAGATCGCTTCAAGCGTCGCCCGCGCCAGATGCGCGTTGGTGGTGGCGCGGGTGAGGCCAACGATCGCGCCGCGTGCGTCGGAACGCCAGTACGGGGCGAAAAGCCCGGAGAACGCGGGGACGAAGTAGACGCCGCCGTTGTCCTCGACCTGCCGCGCGAGGCTCTCGCTCTGGGACGCGCCGCTGATGATGCCCAACTGGTCGCGCAGCCACTGCACGGCGGAACCCGTGACGGCGATGGAGCCCTCCAGCGCGTACACCGGCTTCTCGTCGCCGAACTGGTAGGCCAGCGTCGTGAGCAGCCCGTGCTTCGAGCGCACGACCTCGTGCCCGGTGTTGAGGAGCAGGAAGTTGCCGGTGCCGTAGGTGTTCTTGGCCTCGCCGGGGCGGAAGCACACCTGGCCGACGGTCGCCGCCTGCTGGTCGCCGAGCACACCGGTGATGGCGACCTCGCCGCCGAGCGGGCCGTCCGCACGGGTCACGCCGAAGCGGCCGTTGTTCGACGACGGCGCGATCGACGGCAGCATCTGCTTGGGGACGCCGAAGAACGACAGCAGTTCGTCGTCCCACTCCAGCGTTTCCAGGTCCATGAGCATGGTGCGCGACGCGTTGGTCGGATCCGTCACGTGCACGCCGCCGTCGGACCCGCCGGTGAGGTTCCAGATGAGCCAGGTGTCGGTGGTACCGAAGAGCGCGTCACCCTTTTCGGCGTCTTCGCGGACGCCCTCGACGTTCTCCAGGATCCACTGCAGCTTGCCACCGGAGAAGTAGGTGGCGGGCGGCAGACCGGCCTTCCGCCGGATGACGTCGCCCTTGCCCTCGCGTTCGAGCGCCGAGGCGATCCGGTCGGTGCGGGTGTCCTGCCACACGATGGCGTTGCAGTACGGCCGCCCGGTGCGGCGGTTCCACACGACGGTGGTCTCACGCTGGTTGGTGATGCCGAGCGACGCGAGGTCGGCGGCGGTCAGCTTCGCCTTGTTGAGCGCGGTGGCGATGACCGACCGGGTCCGCTCCCAGATCTCGGTCGCGTCGTGCTCGACCCAGCCCGGCTTGGGGAGGATCTGCTCGTGCTCGAGCTGGTGGCGGGCGATCTCGTTGCCGCCGTGGTCGAAGATCATGAAGCGCGTGCTGGTGGTGCCCTGGTCGACGGCGCCGATGTAGTCAGGCATGGTTTCTCTCCTTAGGAAACGCGCTCGATGTCCTTGGCGGGCAAGGCTTCCGGTGCCGGTTCGGCGGGCAGGTAACGCTCGATGAAGAACTTGTAGATCGCCCCGCCGATGACCGCGCCGATCACCGGCGCCACGATCGGGATCCACCAGTACGGATAGCCGTACTGGTCGGTGAACGCGGTGTCGTAGCCGGTGAGCCAGGACATCAGGCGCGGGCCGAAGTCGCGGGCGGGGTTGATCGCGTAGCCGGCGTTGGTGCCCCAGGCCATGCCGATCGCGACCACCAGGAAGCCGACGACGACCGGGGCGAGGTTCGCGGCGGGCGCGGTGTTGCGGAGGTCGGTGATGGCGAAGATCACCAGCGCCAGGATCGCGGTGCCGATGATCTGGTCGCGGAAGGCGCCCCAGTCACCCACCGGCAGGGTTCCGTTACCCGGAAGAGTGGAGAACACACCCTGGGTCTTGATCGTCAGGCCGGGGTCCGCGGCGTTGAGCACCTCGGTGTAGTTCCAGCGCACCAGCAGCGCGCCGAGGAACGCGCCGGCGGTCTGCGCCAGGGCGTACGGGGCGACCTTGCGCCACGAGAAGCCCTTGAACACCGCGAGCGCCACGGTGATGGCGGGGTTCAAATGCGCGCCGCTGATCCGTGAAGCCACGTAGATACCCAGCGTGACACCGATTCCCCACGCCCACGCGATGCTGTCGTGGTCCCCGATGCCCGCGGCGACGACTTGGGCCACCACCCCGCAGCCGAACAGGATGAGGATCATCGTCCCGACGAACTCCGCCGCCAGTTCGCCCGCCAGTCCGCGAGCCTTGAGGTTTCGCACCATTGCTTCCTCCACAAAGGACACCGTTGCCCTGTTGAGGCCGAAGTTAAGTTCGGGGAAACCCGGGGTCAACGGACGCCGGTCGGCATTGTCGAACGTCCGAAGACGATGTTCGACATTGTCGAATCAAGGCCGGTCGAGCTACGGTTGGGCCGTGCCCGGTCCGATCCAGTCCATCGAGCGCGCCGCCGCGATCCTGCGGTTGCTGGCGCGCGGTTCCGGCCGTCTCGGGGTCGGCGAGATCGCCGATTCCCTCGAACTCGCCAAGGGAACGGCGCACGGGATCCTCCGCACCCTGCAAGGGGTCGGCTTTGTCGAACAAGACCGCGACACCGGGAAATACCAACTGGGCGCGGCGCTCCTGCACCTCGGCACGAGCTACCTTGACGTCAACGAACTCCGCTCCCGCGCGATCAACTGGGCCGACGCGCTGGCCGCGCGCAGCGGCGAGGCCGTCCGCATCGGCGCGCCGCTGGAGGGCCGGGTCCTGGTGGTGCACCACGTGTTCCGGCCCGACGACAGCCTGCAGACGCTCGACGTCGGCACACTTCTGCCGTTGCACGCGACGGCGCTCGGGAAAGTCCTTCTGGCCTACGACACCGGTCTCGTGGCATCGTTGCGCACCGGCGGACCGGAGGCCTACACCCGCCGGACCCTGGTCACCCAGACCGCGATCAAACGCGCCTGCGGCAAGGTGCGCGAGGCGGGCTGGGCGAGCGAGAACGGCGAAATGATCACCGGCGAGGCCGGGATCGCCGCGCCGATCCGCGGCCACGGCGGCATCGTGGTCGGCGCGATCGGGGTCTCCGGCGCGGCGGAACGGATCTGTGAAGCCGACGGCAGCCCGATCCCGCGGCTGCTCGGCCACGTGCGCGACGCGGCACGGGCGGTCTCCCGCGATCTCGGCGCGTCCCGATGGTGATGGAGGTGCTCGCGTGGTCCAGCGCTACGTGATGTCGATCGACCAGGGCACCACCTCGACGCGGTGCATCCTGTTCGACGCGCGCGGCAGGCTGGTGTCGGTCGCGCAGCGCGAACACACCCAGCATTTCCCGCGGCCGGGCTGGGTCGAACACGACGCGACGGAGATCTGGCGCAACGTCGGCCGGATCGTGCCGCAGGCGCTGGCCGACGCCGGCGCCGAAGCCGGGCAGGTGGTCGGCCTCGGCATCGCCAACCAGCGCGAGACGACGGTGCTGTGGGACAGGCACACCGGCAACCCGGTCGGACGGGCGATCGTCTGGCAGGACACCCGCACCGACGCGATGCTCGAACACCTCGCCCGCGAGCCGGGCGCGGACCGCGTCCGGCGGCTGTGCGGGCTGCCGCTGGCCACGTACTTCTCCGCGCCGCGTATCCGGTGGATGCTGGAACGCACGCCTGGCCTGCGGGAACGCGCCGAACGCGGCGACGTCCTCTTCGGGACGGTGGAGAGCTGGCTGATCTGGAACCTGACCGGCGGCCCCGAGGGCGGCGTCCACGTCACCGACGTCACCAACGCCTCGCGCACCATGCTGATGAACCTGCGCACGCTGTCGTGGGACGACGAACTGCTGGAGTTCTTCGACGTCCCGCGCGCCATGCTGCCGGAGATCCGGCCGTCGACCGAGGTGTACGGGACGACGTCGCGGGTGGTCCCGGGCATCCGGATCGCGGCGGCGCTCGGCGACCAGCAGGCGGCGCTGTTCGGCCAGACCTGCTTCGCCCCCGGCGAGGCGAAATGCACGTACGGAACCGGCAGCTTCCTGCTGCTCAACACCGGTCCGACGCCGGTGCTCTCGGCGCACGGCATGCTGACCACCGTCGGGTTCAAGATCGGCGACGAGCCCGCCGTGTACGCGCTCGAAGGGTCGATCGCGGTCACCGGCTCGCTGGTGCAGTGGTTCCGCGACGGACTCGAACTGATCGGCAGCGCACCCGAGATCGAGACGCTGGCGCGGACGGTCGAGGATAACGGCGGCTGCTACATCGTGCCCGCGTTCTCTGGCCTGTTCGCACCGCACTGGCACAGCGAGGCACGCGGTGTGATCGCCGGGCTGACGTCGTACATCACCAAGGGGCATCTGGCCAGGGCGGTGCTGGAGGCGACGGGCTGGCAGACCCGCGAGGTGGTCGACGCGATGAACGCCGACTCCGGACTCGCGCTGTCGACGCTCAAAGTGGACGGCGGGATGACCGCCGACAACCTGCTGATGCAGTTCGTCGCCGACGTCCTCGACGTGCCGGTGGTGCGCCCGATGGTCGCCGAGACGGTGTCGCTCGGCGCGGCTTACGCGGCCGGATTGTCGGTCGGTTACTGGCCGGACCTGGAGGGTCTGCGCCGGAACTGGCACCGCGCCGGGCAGTGGCTGCCGACTATGGACCCCGCCCGCCGCGACAGTGAGTACTCACACTGGCGTCAGGCCGTGGAGCTGACCTTCGGCTGGATGCGCCCCGGCCCGACGGCGGCTCCCCCGGGCTCCGACCTGGTCGAGGTCGTCCTGGCCGATCACCGCCGGATCGAACAACTGTTCCGGGACCTGCGCAACGACGAGGCCGACCGTCCGGCGCTGATCGCCGAGCTCTCGGCGTCCTTGGTCGCCCATGCGACCGCGACGGAGCGGATCGTCCGTCCCGATGCGACGGAGAGCGGGCTCGCGGACGAGCTGCTGGCCGTGCTGGAGTCCGCCGACTCCGAGAAGGCGTTGGCGGCGCTGGAGAATTCGGTGGACGCGCATATCCGCGCGGAAGAACGCGGGTTGCTGAACGAACTCCGGCGCACACTGTCCACTTCGGATCGCACCGGCCTCGGCCGGGCGTTCGTGGCCGAGCGGCAGCGGCAGCTGGACCTCGACTGCGGCTCCGCCGAGCACGTCCGCGAGCAAGGCTCCCGGCTGCGGCTCTCATGACGTGTTACCCTGTCGCCGTGCGCTACTGGACTCGACTCGTAGTCAAGCGCGCCGGCTGAACCAGGTCGCCGGCGCGCATTCCGGCGACCCCTCGATACGGGGCATCTCCCGGGACCTGGCCCTCCATGGCCTGTACGTTTTCCCGCCTTTGGAGACCACGATGTCGATCACCGCTTTCCAGGTTCCCTCCCCTCGCTCGTCCATGCTGGTCCGCCGCCGGATCGCCACGTACTTCGTCGGCGGCGTCGAACAGATCCCCGGCCTGCTCGACGCGCTCGGCTGCCTGGTCCACGACCTGTCCGTCGACGTCCGCGACGGCGTCCGGGAAAGCACCATGACCTGCGCCGTCCTGATCGACGCCGCCGAGGTCGAGCCCCTGCTGGCCAGGCTGCGCGACCTGCCTTCCGTCGTCTCGTCCGAACTGGTCTGACCCGAAGCCGCAACTCGCGTGATTGAGCGGCGATCTCGCGTGATTGAGCGGCGATCACGATGATCGCCGCCTGATCACGCATGATCGCTGTTCAATCACGCATGATCGCTGTTCAATCACGTGTGTGCGCCGCCTGATCACGCGTGATCGCCGTTCGGGCACAAAGTCGTCTATGCCCGGAGTCACTTGCACGGTTCGGTGCAGCCGGTCATCGGATGGCCATACACCTCTTGACTTAGTTAAGAAGCCTTCTTAACTTCGATTTCATGGCCGAAACTTCCCGAAACAGCAGGTCCGAAGCCTATCGTCGACTCAGCCTGGCCGAAAAACACGACAATTTCGTCAAGCGGTATTCGCGGCGGACCCTGTTCCGGGTGGGCGCGGTGGGCGGGGCGGCACTCGCCGCCGGCGGCGTCCTGCTCCCGGGCACGGCCGCGGCCTCCCCCGGGCCGACGGTGCTGCTCAACGCCGACAAGGTCGCGGGATCGGCGCTGCGACCGTTCGGCCGGCACATCGCCTACGGGGCCGACCCGTCCCAGCAGGTCGTCGTCTCCTGGCAGGTGCCCGCGGCGGTGACCGCGCCATTCGTCCGGATCGGCACCGTACCGGGTGACTTCAGCCCGCCCATCCAGGCCGAGGTCCGGGCGCTGACCAGCCAGATGTCCTGGCAGCATCCGGTCGAGGAGGTCCCGCCGAACAGCCCGAAGTCGATCACCCAGTACTACCTCCACGCCCGGATCGACCGCCTCCTGCCCAACACCACGTACTACTACGTCGTCGGGCACGAGGGCTACGACCCCGCCGCCCGGCTCGGTGAGATGGCGAGTTTCCGCACCGCGCCCGCCCCGGGCGGCGACGGCACGTTCACCTTCACCGCTTTCGGCGACCAGGGCGTCGGCTACAACGCCGTCGCGACCAGCAGCCTGATCGCGGGCCTCGACCCGGCCTTCCACCTCGCCATGGGCGACCTGAGCTACGCCCTCGAAGGCGAAGGCGGGCACCCGGAGGAAGACCAGTACGACGCGCGGCTCTGGGACTCCTTCTTCGTGCAGAACGAACCGGTCACCGCCGGGATCCCGTGGATGATGGCGCTCGGCAACCACGAGATGGAGGGCTGGTACTCCGAGGACGGTTACGGCGGTGTGCGGGCGCGCTTCACCATGCCGGACAACGCCTGGGACGGCTCCACCTGCATCTACTCGTGGCGTTACCAGAACGTCGGCATGATCAGCCTGGACGGCAACGACGTCTGTTACAACAGTCCGTCCAATCTGGACTACACCAAGGGCAAGCAGCTCAACTGGCTCGGCAAGACGCTCGCCGCCTTCCGCGCCGACCCCACGATCGACTTCATCGTCGTCTACTGCCACCAGTGCACGTATTCCACCTGTCATTCCAACGGTGCCGAACTCGGCGCGCAGAAGGACTGGGCACCGCTGTTCGACAAGTACCAGGTCGACCTGGTGCTCAACGGCCACAACCACATCTACGAACGCACCGACCCGATCCGGGCGGGCAAGGCCGTCAAGAAGGTGCCCTCGCGCGGGACCACGAACCCGGTCAAGGACGGGACCACCTACATCACCGCGGGCGGCGGTGGCGGCAGTGTCTCCGAGTTCCCCGCGCCCGACACGTACCTCGGTCACGAGACGAGCAACGACTCCCCTGTCCCGATGAAGTACTCGGAACGGGACGGCCAGGATCGCACCAAGAAGGTCACCTGGTCCCGGGTCCGGTTCCGTGGCTACAGCCTGGTCGCGGTCGACGTCATCGCGGGCACGGGCACCACACCGCCCAAAATGGACGTTCGCGCGATCAGCGCCGACGGCACGCTCGTCGACCAGATCATCGTGCAGCGTTCCTGACCTGCGGCTCTTCCTGTCGTTACAGAGTCATGACATGAACAAGACGGGGTCACGATGATCGTCTCTGAACATCGGCACCATGTTCGACGAACGAACCAGGCCCATCGCAGTGCCCGGCGCGAACCGGCGACCAGGGCTTCGCGTGACGATCCTGATCGCCTTCCCGGTGATCGCCGCGATCCTCGGCTACGTGATCTTCCAGTCCGTCGCGGAAAGCCGTCCCGCTCCGGAAAGACGCGACGCCACCGTGGTGTTCGACCGCATATCGGGCGAGCAGGTGATCGCCGAGCGGGGCTCGGAAAGGTTCCGCACGGCGTCGGTGGTGAAACTGTTCATCGCGCTGGACGCCGTCACCCGCAAAGCGAGCAAGGCCGACGAAGCCCAGCTCCACCGGATGCTGGCGAAAAGCGACGACGCCGTCGCCAACACGCTCTGGACCAGGAACGGCGGCCCCGCGATCGTCACCAGGACGGTGGCGGCCGCGGGTCTGAAGAACACCACCCCACCCGCCGACGCGGGCCGCTGGGGCGACACACTGTCCACAGCGGACGACGTCGCCGCGGTGTACCGCCGCGTCCTCAAGCTTCCGAAGGCCAAGCGGGACGTCATCCTCGGGCCCCTTCGCCAGGCGAGCCGCATCGCGGCCGACGGGTTCGACCAGCACTTCGGCATCCCTTCGGCCTTCGGCGACCGGCCGTGGGCCGTGAAACAGGGCTGGGCGGCCGGGCGCGGCTCGGTGGACGCGCACACGACGGGGCTCGTCGGTGAAGGCGACCGTTACATCGTCGTCATCCTGTCCGGTTCCGCCGAAGGCACCGGCCTCGACGCGGCGACGGCCGCGGTCACCTCGGTGGCCAGGTCCTTGGCTCCGCGATTGGGAAAGTGACTTCGGCCGCGTTTTCCACGGCGATCTTGAAAGCGCTTACAAGAAGGTCCGCGAAACAGGCTCGCGGAGCCGCCGAGCCACCGTCCACTTGGGTTTTCAGCGCGGCCAGCTGGTCGCCGGCCAGCGGCGTGACCCGATCCATGAACTGCCCGAGGAACCGCAGGGCGGCGACGGGCGGGATCCCGGCCACGGCGAGGTCCGCCACCGCGCGCGAAACCGACGGCCGCACGACCGCCAGGGCCCCCGTGCCGTCCCGGCCGAGCACGCCGTGGCGCTCCAGGCACCGGGCGACGGCGGGCTGGTCGCGGGCGATTTCCGCCATCGCCGCGTCCAGTTGCTCGGCGCGGTCCACTGTGGTCGTTCCGAGCATCGCGGCGATGGACACCAGGTTGAAGCCCTGTTTCTGCAGCATCGTGATGCGCCGCAGGCGCCGCAGATGAGCCGGGCCGTAGTAGGCGGACCTGCCGTGCCGGACCGGCGGGGCGAGCAGGCCCCGCGTCTGATGGGCCCGGATATTGCGCGCCGACATGCCGACGATCGTGGAAAGTTCTTCGATCGTGTATCCGGCCGGCCTCGGCGAAAAGGGCTTCACGCCGACAGCTTAACCAATGGTCGGATGAGTACACCACAGCGCCGGGGTAATGGCGGCACCACTGTCAACCGGCTGAATCAGCGAGTTGCCATAAGTTCATCGGTTCCGGCCGACGAACACAAGGTAGGCAGCTGGTTTACATGGTTTCATGCCAAGCAATGCCGGTTTTGGGGTGTTCCACACTCCCCGATTACTCCAGTCAGGCGATCTTGATGGGCCGATGACTTGGTTGCCGTTTAAATGCACCAGAGACATCCGATGTCTCGACTCTGTCGACGCCCGCGGAGCGCCGCTGAACCCGATGGTTGGTCGTCAAAGTTTCAACCTTTTCCCAGGAGGTTTCCATGTTCTGGAAACGGATCGCGGTCGCGGCCGTGGCCGCGACCGGTTTGGCCGCGGCACTGGTGGTGTCCCATCAGGACACTCCCGCCGCCGCGATAGAGCCCGCCGCGGCGAAAGTGCCCGCGTTCGACCACATCGTCCTCGTGATGTTCGAGAACAAGGACTACAAGGAGATCAGCGGCAGCTCCAAGGCGCCGTACTTCAACAAACTCGCCTCGCAGGGCGCCAAGTTCACCAAGGCGTACGGGACGACACACCCGAGCCAGCCGAACTACATCGCCCAGTTCGCGGGTTCGACGCACGGTGTCGACAGCAACAAATGCCAGGATCTCGGGAACAAGGAGAACCTCGCTTCCCAGCTGGCGGGGATCGGCAAGAAGTTCGTCGGTTACGCGGAAAGCATGCCTTCCGACGGCTACACCGGCTGCACGAAGGGCAAATACGCCCGCAAGCACAACAGCTGGGTCAGCTTCAGCAATGTGCCGTCGTCGGCGAACAAAAGGTTCTCGTCGTTCCCGAGCGACTTCACGAAGCTGCCCCACGTCGCTTTCGTGACCCCGGATCTGTGCAGCGACATGCACGACTGTCCGGTCGACACCGGTGACAAATGGCTGAAGAACAACCTCGACGCGTACGCGCAGTGGGCCAAGACGCACAACAGCCTGCTGATCGTCAATTTCGACGAGGACAGCGGGACGTCGGTGAACCAGATCTTCACGACGTTCGTCGGCGCCCACGTGAAGCCGGGCAGCTACAGCGAATCCATCAACCACTACTCGATCCTCCGCACGATGGAGGCGTCGTTCGGCCTGCCGGGCATCGGCAACGCGGCCGGCAAGGCGCCGATCACGAGCGTGTGGCAGTAATCGGGTGAACCCCGCGGGCGTGTCCACTGTGGACGCGCCCGCGGGCGGGGAAGGGTGGTCCGTAGCGTGTACCTGTCCACGATCGGCCGCCGGGAGCATCCCGGCGGAGTGTCCAAGAAGTCCTTCGCCCTGCTGGGCGGAAACGTCTTCGCCTTGGGCACCGTCAGCCTCGTCACGGACGTCTCCTCGGAGATGGTGACGGCCGTGCTGCCGGTGTACCTGGTGCTCGGGCTGCACCTCGGCCCGGCGGCGTACGGCGTGGTGGACGGCCTCTACACCGGCGCGACCGCGCTGCTGCGCCTGGCCGGCGGCTACGTCGCGGACCGGGTGCGACGACGCAAGGCGGTCGCCGGGCTGGGCTACGCGATGTCGGCCGTGGCGAAACTGGGGCTCGTGGCCGCGGGATCGTCGGCGACCGCGATCGGCGTGGTGCTGACCGCGGACCGTACGGGCAAAGGACTGCGGACCGCGCCGCGCGACGCGCTGATCACCTTGTCGGCCCCCGAACACATGCTGGGCCGCGCGTTCGGCGTGCACCGGGCGATGGACAGCGTCGGCGCGTTCCTCGGCCCGCTCGCCGCGGTCGCGGTGCTGGCCGTGGCGGGTTCGGCGACCGGGACCGAGGGCTTCGACGCGGTCTTCGTGACCAGCTTCTGCATCGCCACCGCCGGCGTGCTGCTGCTGGCGTTGTTCGTCCGCGACCACCGCGCGCCCAAACCGCCGTCCGGCACCGTGTCCCTGCGAGCCGCGGCGGGGCTCCTGCGCGGCACCGGCGTGCGGCGGCTCCTGATCGCCGCGTGCGTCCTCGGCCTGGCCACCATCGGGGACGGCTTCGTCTACCTCCTGTTGCAGGACAAGGAGGACATCGCCACCGGCTGGTTCCCGCTGCTGGCCGTCGGGACGAATCTGGGCTACCTGCTGCTGGCCGCGCCGCTCGGCGCGCTGGCCGACCGTATCGGCAGGCTGCCGGTGATGCTCGGCGGTTACGGCGCCCTGGTCACCGTCTACCTGCTGCTGCTCAGCCCGCTCACTGGCTGGGCGTTGTTCGCGCTCACCCTCGGCCTGTACGGCGCGTTCTACGCGGCGACCGACGGCGTGCTGATGGCGCTGGCCGGGCCGTTGCTACCCGAGGCGTTGCGCACCACCGGTATCGCGATCGTGCAGAGCGGGCAGGCGCTCGCGTACTTCGTCTCGTCCGTCCTTTTCGGACTCTCTTGGCAGTTCTGGGGTGCGACCACGGCGATCACGATCGCCGCCGGGACGGTGCTCGCCGCCGTCGCCGCCACCTTCGTTCTCTTGGTTCCCCGCAGGAAGGCACGACCGTGAACACCCGCAACCGCGTCCTGATCGCCGTGACCGGAGTACTCACCCTGGCCGCGGCCGCCGTGATCTACGTCGGGGCGGCGAGCGCGCGCAACCAGGGCACCGCGTCGGCGGGCACCAGCGACGCCGTCACCCTCGACGGCGGGCGGTTGCTCTTCCGCAGCACCGCCGACGCCGACCGCGGGCACGTGTCCAGCGTCAGCGCCGCCGACCCCGGGGGCGCACGGGCGGTGTCGACCGTGTCCTGCAGCCGGGTCTACGCGGCGGGCGGCACGGGGATCTGCCTGCGCCCCGAAACCGGCCTGACCACCTACCAGCTCGCCGTGCTCGACAGCCGTCTCGCGGTCACGCAGGAGATCCCGCTGGTCGGCCTGCCCAACCGGGCGCGGGTCTCGCCAGACGGCAAGCGGCTGGCGTGGACGGTGTTCGTCACCGGCGATTCCTACAACGGCGGCAGGTTCTCCACTAGGGCCGGCACCCTCGACCTCACCACCGACAGCGTCGAGGGCACGCTGGAGGACTTCGCCGTGACCGTGGCGGGCAAGCCGTACAAGGCGGCCGACTTCAACTTCTGGGGCGTCACCTTCACCCGGAAGCCGGGCCGGTTCTACGCCACCATGTCGACCGGCTCCCACCGGTACCTCGTCGAAGGCGACTCGACCGCCCGGACCGTGAAGACCTTGCGGGACAACGTCGAATGCCCGTCCCTCTCCCCCGACGAGACCCGCGTCGCCTACAAG
Source organism: Amycolatopsis keratiniphila (assembly GCF_000400635.2). Lineage (NCBI taxonomy): Bacteria > Bacillati > Actinomycetota > Actinomycetes > Pseudonocardiales > Pseudonocardiaceae > Amycolatopsis > Amycolatopsis keratiniphila. The sequence continues at coordinate 5,405,318 of NC_021252.1, forward strand.
GCCGCCATCGACGGCGATCCCGCGAAGGGCTGGCGGGTGTCGGTGCTCGACCTCGCGAGCGGCACCGTGACGCCGCTGGCGGAGACCAGGACCGTCGACGACCAGCCCGCGTGGCTCGACGACCGCACCGTCGCCTACGCCCTCCCCCGCACTCAAGGACATTCCGACGTCTGGGCCGTGTCCGCCGACGGCTCGGGTGCGCCGCGGCTGCTGATCCCGGAGGCCGAGTCACCCGCCGCACTGCCTTAGGCTGCGGGCATGAGGGCCGCGCTGCTGATCGTCGACATGCAGGAAATGCTCGTTCCCCTGGTCTGGCGTGGCGAGGAGCTGGCGGCGCGGATCGCCACGCTAGCCAGGAAGGCCCGCGACAACGGGGTCCCGGTGATCGCGCTGCGGCAGATCGGGGCGCCCGGCACCGACTTCGACCCGGCGTCGCCGGGCACCCGCGTCAGCGCGCTGCTCGGTCTCGAACCGGTCGACTTGGTGGTCGACAAGACGGCGACGGATTCCTTCTACCGCACCGGGCTGGCGGGGCTGCTCGTCGACCGCGGCGTCGACACCGTGGTGCTGACCGGGCTGGCCACCGACTACTGCGTCGACGCGACCGCCCGGTCCGCGCAGAGCCACGGTCTGGACGTCGTGCTGGTCGCCGACGGCCACGCTCCCTCGTCCGACGGCGACCCCACCACCGGGCTGACCGCGGAACAGGTCGTCGCCCGGCACAACCTGCTCCTGAGCACGGCGATCCATCCCGGCGGACGGCTGCGCGTGGTGCCGTCGGCGGAGGTCGAGTTCACCGGCCCGTAGGATCGGCCCGCCATGATCACGAACTTCCTGCTCGACCACTCCGCCCTCGTGCCGGTGGCGATCCTGCTGGTCGCGCTCGCCTGCGCCGTCCTGGGCCACCTGTTCGCCGGCAGGCATCGAGTCCTCTGGACGCTCGCGGGAGTGGCGCTGCTACCGGTCGTCGCGCTGACGCTGGTGCCCACCCGGCACACGATCGACGAGATCCTGTGCACGGTCCAGTTCTCCCTGCCCACGCTCGGCTCGGTGGAACTGCTGGCCAACGTGGCACTGTTCCTGCCGCCGGTCTACTTCGCCGCGCTGGCGTCCCGGCGCCCTGTGACGATGCTCGTGGCGGGCTCAGCGCTGTCCGCGGTGATCGAGGCCCTGCAGGCGTTCGTGCCCGCGATCGGCCGCGCCTGCGACACCAACGACTGGCTGATGAACACCATCGGCGCCCTCCTCGCGGCGGGTATGGCGTGGCTGGCAGGCCGTCGCGCTCAGTCGGGCAGTTCCACGGGCGCGATGTCGTCGTAGACGTCGCCGGGCCCCGGGTTCGCCGGATCCGTCTCGCCACCGAAGTGGTGCAGGACGCCCCAGACCGCGTTGAGCGCCGTCTGCACCGCGCCTTCGGCCCAGCCCGCCGTCCAGGAGACGTCGTCGCCCGCCAGGAAGAGGCCGCGGTGACGCTCCTCCAGCCGGTCCTGTTTGAAGTGGGTGAACAGCCGGTGCTGGTAGCGGTAGTGGCCGGGCAGGTTGGCCTTGAACGCGCCCATGAAATGCGGTTCGGCCTCCCAGGACACGGTCACCGGGTCACCGATGATGTGCCTCCGGACGTCGACGCCGGGGTAGATCTCCTTCAGCGACTGCAACATCACCTCGACCCGCTCGGACACCGAAAGCGGCAGCCACTTCAGCGAATCGTCGGCCCAGGTGTAGGACAGGCAGATCACCGCGGGCGCGTCCGGGTCGTCGCCGAGCAGGTAGGTGCCGCGCGGCATGCGGTCGGTCAGCGTCATGCTCATCGTGTCGCGACCGGTCTCCGGATCCTTGTCCAGCCAGAACGGCCGGTCCACCGGGACGAAGACCTTCGAAGACTCCATGTAGTGCGTGCGCTCGATCGCCGTCCAGTGGTCGATCGGGAACAGCGCCTCGTCGCATTCGATCTTCGACAGCAGCATCCAGCTCTGCGCGGTGAACACCGCCGCCGGATAGGTGCGGATGCGGCCTTCGGTGTCGGTCACGGTGATGTTGTTCGGCGCGGTCCGGTGCAGCCGGGCGACGCCGGGGTTCGGACTCCCGCCGTGCAGCGAGCTCAAACTCGTTCCGGCGGGCCAGAACGCGATGTCCTCGGGCGCGTGTTCCCACAGCCGCAACGGAAGCCGCCTGCTGCCGCCGACGATGCTGCGGTGCTCGTCGTCGGCGCCGGTGTAGACCACCCGCAGGATCTCCAGGATGGAGTTCGGGAAGTCGGTGTCCCAGCCGCCGGTGCCGAAACCGACCTGTCCGAAGATCTCGCGGTCGCGGAAGGAGGCGAACGCGGGCGAATCGCAGAGGAAACCGTAGAAGGTCTGGTTGTCCAGCTTCGGCACGAGCTCGTTCCACAGCCGCTTGATCGTCTTCACGTCGCGGTCGCGGATCGCCTTCTGCATCTCGGTGAACGCGGCCTGCTCGGCCAGCGTGCTGTCCCACGCGGCCGCGACCTTGCCGAAGACGGCGGGGAGTTCGTCCGCCGTGCGCGCGTAGTGGCTCTCCCCCTTGAGGTCGACGACGGTGCTCGGCGTGCCCGGCGCCAGCGGGTTCGGGAACGGCGTGGTCTCCAGGCCGACCTTGTCGATGTAGTGGAACAGCGCGGTCGACGCCGGCGGGAAGCGCATCGCGCCCATCTCCGCGACGACCTCGTCCGGGCAGCCGGGGAAGTTCACCGTGCGCAGGCGGCCGCCGATCTCGGCGATCTCGTACACGACCGGGCGCAGCCCCAGTTTCATCAGTTCGTACGCGGTGACGATGCCCGAGAGACCGCCGCCGATCACCGCCACCTCGGTGCCGTGCCGCTCGGCCGGGAGGGAGCCGAGCCCGGCGGGGTGGGCGAGGAAATCGTCGTAGGCGAACGGGAAATCGGGGCCGAACATGGTGATCGGACGGCCCGCCGGTTCGTCGTGGTGGATCGCGGTCGGGAGGGCGGAGGTCATACGGGAAGTCCTCGGTACAGATCGGGCCGTCGGTCGGCCAGGTGGGTGTTCTCCAGCCGCGACGCGACGAGCGCGTCACGGGTCACTTCGGCGCTGATCAGCTCCGGGCCGGCGCCCGCTCGGGCGAGTACCTCGCCGGTCGGGGCGACGACGCAGGATCGGCCGCAGTAGGTCAGTTCCTGTTCGGTGTCGCACCGGTTCGCGTACGCGACGTACAGCTGGCTTTCGTAGGCGCGGGCGGGCACCAGCGTGTCCGCGACCAGTTCGTACGGGCTCATCAGCGCGGTCGGCACCACGAGCAGTTCGGTCCCGGCCAGCGCGTGCGCCCGCACCAGCTCGGGGAACTCGACGTCGTAGCAGATCAGCAGGCCGATCCGGAGAGCGTCGAGTTCGGCCTGCACGACCGCCTCGGCGCCCGGCTCGAACCAGTCGCGGTCGATGTCGCCGAACAGATGCGTCTTGCGGTAGTTCGCCAGGCGTCGTCCGTCACGGCCGATCAGCTGGACGCTGTTGAACACGCGGCCGGCGTCGGATTCAGGGTATCCGTAGGCCAGTGCGACGCCGGATTCGCTTGCCAGCGCGGACATCCGGGCCGCCGTCGGACCGTCGGCGGGTTCGGCGAGCTCATGCGACCGGGCACCGATATGGTAGCCGGTCGTGATCATCTCGGCGGCGATCACGAGATCGGCGCCCGACGCCTCGACGGCGGACGGCAGCTCGGCGTACGAGCCCTGATGGACGGCGACCCTCATGCCGACGACGATATCCGCCGTTTCGATGCACCGATAAGGGCGAATCGTTGCGCAGAAGATTGGAGGACCGGCGAATCAGTGTGGTTTTATGCAATCCTGCGGCGATCTGTTGTCTGGATCACCCGCCCGGCGGTGGCTCCTCCGCGTGATCGTCCGCCCAGCCGAGTGCCTCGGTGATCGCCTTTTCGGCGATGGCCGACATCGTCGACATGTAGGTACCGCTGACGTGGTTGTCGTCGAGGTAGACGAGCACGTTGCCGATCACCGGCGGGCAGACCTCGGCCGTGCAGAAGTAGTCACTGAAGTCCACGAACCGCACGTTCTGCGGCAGATCCGGCAGCGACTCGTACGGCGGCTCCGCCGCATAGAGGTCGTGGCGTGGCGTGGCGCACTCGGGCGCCTCCGCGCCGCGGCTCTCGACGCACGCGGACGGCGACTGGCCGAAACGCGGGTTGTCCCGCACCGCCAGCACCGGGATTCCCGCCTCGTCGACCTTTCGCCACTGCGCGACGTAGCCGGCGGGAACCCGTTCTTCGACACCGACCTTCACGTCCCTGGTGCCGATCGTCATCACCGCGTCGGGACGGGTGGTGACGATTTCGTCCACCACGGCGGTGTTCCAGTAGATGCAGGACTGGTCGCCCGGTACGGCGTCGGAGTCGGTGGAGAACGGGCAGCCACCGCGGAGGATCGACGTGACCTCCCAGTTCTTCTTCTCGGCGATCGGGAGCAGAGCGCCGAGGAACTGCCCGGCGTGCGAGTCGCCGGCGACCACGATCCGGCGAGCAGGATGCCCCGTGGTCTGCGACGTACAGACTTCGAGATCGGCGTTGCGCGGCGAGGTTCCGCACCGGGCGGGGTCGATCCCCGCCCAGTCCTCGGACACCGCGACGAACGACGGCACCAGCGCGGCGTCGGCGGCGCCCCAGTACGTGAACCCTTCGGTATGCGCGAGCGCGCCGGGATGGTCGGGATCGTCGACCGCGATCGAGTAGTTCTCCGCCTGGCTCACGCTCACCCACTGCCAGGCGCCGGTGGCGGCGAGCACGGCCGCGAGCGTCGCGGCACCGAACCGGTAGGCGCCCCAACGGTTTCCGGCCCCGATCGCGGACACACGGACCGGCTTTTCGACCAGGTGATGGGTCAGCACGGCGAGGACGAACGCCAGCGCGATGATCACCGCGCCCCCGCGCAGGCCGACCTCCTCCCGGTCACGCGCGACGAGGTAGAAGACCAGGACCGGCCAGTGCCAGAGGTAGAGCGCGTAACTGAGGTCGCCCAGGTACTTCAGCGGGCGGCTGCCGAGGAAACGGTCGGCGCCGGCTTTGAACGCGGTGTCGCCCGCGAGGATCACCAGGGCGGCCGACAGTGTCGGCCAGAGCGCGAGATAGCCGGGAAAGACGGTCCCGACCTGGAGCACCAGTCCGCAGGAAACGAGCCCGGCGACCCCGGCCCAGCCGAACACGACCCGCGCCGGCCGCGGCACCTGGATCCGGTCGATGAGCAAGGCGAGCAGGCCACCGAGCGCGAATTCCCACACCCGCGTCAGCGAATCGAAGTACGCCAGCGGCTGATCGACCGCGGTCAGCCACACCGAGTACGCGAGCGAGGCCGCGAACAGCACGCCGAGCACGCCGGTGAGCATCTGGCCGAGGTTGCGCTTAGCTCGCTTGGCGATCAGGAGCACCAGGCCGACCAGCAGCGGCCAGACGACGTAGAACTGCCCCTGGATCGACAACGACCAGAAATGCTGGACGACACTCGCCGAGTTGTGCTGGGCGAAGTAGTCGGCGGAATCCGCCGCCAGCTGCCAGTTCTCCAGGTACAGCGCGGAGGCGACGACCTCCTTGATCGTCTGGAACCAGCGGTTCTGCGGCAGCAGCACCATGCTCACCGCGACCACCAGCAGCAGCACGGTGAGCGCGGCCGGGAACAGCCGCTTGATCATCCGGCCCCACATCGGCCGGTACTCGATCTTCCCCCGCGACGCCGCACGGTAGAGCTGACCGGTGACGAGGAACCCGGAGATCAGGAAGAACGCGTCGACGCCGCCGGAGATCCGGCCGAGCCACACGTGGTAGACGACCACCAGCACACACGCGAGCGCCCGCAGTCCCTGGATTTCCGGGCGGAACCGCCGCTCCGTCTCCCGCACACAACCACCACCATGATCACCTGCCGCCGACGGGCCGGGACCCTACGGCAGGAAGCTGTGAGCAAGCTATGCCCCCTCGTGAGTGGCGAGGACGGTCAGAGCCGACCGTGTCCTGGATACCTACTGGCGGTCTTGCGTGACTGGATGGACGACCCACGTGATCAGACGGACGACACACGTGTCTGGGCGGACGACTCACGGCGAAGGCTTCGCCGGCACAGGTGGTCGTGAGTGGCGATTCGGGTTAGAACCCGAATCGCCACTCACGAGGCGCCGAGGGTCAGGTCGACTTCTGGCCGTCGATGCTCTCCCGCAGGATGTCGGCGTGTCCCGCGTGCTGCGCGGTCTCGGCGATGACGTGCGCCAGCACCCGGCGCACGCTGCGTACCGCGCCCGGCGGGTTCCAGGGCGCCTCCGGCAGCGGATGCGTCGCGGAAAGGTCCGGGATCGACGAGACGATCTCCTTCGTCCGCGCGGCCACGTCTTCGTAGCGCGCGAGGATCCCCGCGAGGGTGTCGCCGGGCAGCATCCTGAAGTTGTTCTGGTGGTCGATCGCCCACTGCGGGAACTCGCGGGCGGTCCCGGCGCCGATGTCGGCCCAGGTGACGCCTTCCGGCAGGTCGTAGGTCATCGCGGACGGACCCTCGACCACGAAACGCAGCCACATCTCCTCGATCGAGGCGACGTGTTTGACCAGCCCGCCGAGGCTCAGCTCGCTGACCGTCGGACGGTCGTCGAGTTGCTCGTCCGTGAGCCCCTGGACGGTGGTGGTCAGCGCGACGCGGACGGTGTCGAGGGCTTCGAGCAGGTCGGCGCGCTCGGCGTCGAGGATGGTGGCGGTCATCGGGCCCTCCGTGTTGTCGTTTTCTGGCACTACACGACCCTCGCAGGAGTAGAGGACAGTTTGTGGCCGCTACTGGAGGCATGATGAAAAACATGCCGAAAACCTCCGCGCGACTGCTGTCGATGCTCTCGTTGCTGCAGGCCCGCCGCGACTGGCCGGGAGCGCTGCTGGCCGAGCGGCTGGACATCAGCCCGCGCACCGTGCGGCGCGACGTCGACAGGCTTCGCGAGCTCGGCTACCCCATCGCGACCATCAAGGGCCCCGACGGTGGATATCGGCTCGACGCAGGATCGGAATTGCCGCCGCTGCTGTTCGACGACGATCAGGCGGTCGCGCTGGCCGTCGCGCTCCAGATCGCCACCACCAGCGGCGCGGGGATCGAGGAGGCGGCGATGCGGGCGCTGCACACGGTCCGCCAGGTGATGCCCTCCCGGCTGCGGCGCCGGATCGACACGCTGCGGGTCACCGCCGTCGAATCGCCCGCGAGCCGGTCGGAGCCCCGCGTCGACGGCGACGTCCTGCTCGCGCTCGGCGCGGCGGTGCACGCCCGCGAGGTTCTGCGGTTCGACTACGCGGACGCACGGCGCCGGGCCGAACCGCATCACCTCGTCACCTGGCACGGCCGCTGGTACCTCGTCGCCTGGGATCTGGATCGCGCGGATTGGCGCACCTTCCGGGCCGACCGGATCTCCCCGCGCACCCCGACCGGCCCGCGGTTCACGCCACGCGAACTGCCGGTCCCCGACGTCGCCGCCTTCGTCGCGAGCCGGTTCCGTGGCGCGTCCGAGTCCGGCGAATGGCCGTGCCGCGGGGAAGTCGTCCTCGATCTCCCGGCGGCCACGGTGTCCCACTACGTCCGCGACGGTGTCGTGGAGGAACTCGGGCCGGATCGGTGCCGTCTGGTGCTGGGGTCGTGGTCCTGGGCCGGGCTCGCGGCGAGTATCGGCCGGTTCGACGCCGACATCGAGGTCGTCGGGCCTCCCGAACTCCGGGAGGCTTTCGCCGTGCTGGCCCACCGTTACGCGAAGGCCGCCCGCTGAACACGGGTACGACGCCGGGAACCGCCCAGGGTCTGGAGGCGGTGCCCGACGCCGTCGACCGCCCGTGGTCCGGGGGCGGCGCCCTCCGGTGCCGGCCCGCCCGGGGTCCGGCACCGAAGCCTCTGGGCCGTCACGACTTGTGGTGCACCTCCTGGAGCCCGTACACCGGCGTCGGGATGCCCTCGTAGCGCGCTTTCAGTTGCAGCGCCAGGTAAAGCGAGTAGTGCCGCGACTGGTGCAGGTTCCCGCCGTGGAACCACAGACCTTCCTTCTGGGTGGGCTTCCACATGTTGCGCTGCTCGCCCTCCCACGGCCCGGGGTCCTTCGTCGTCCCGGAGCCCAGGCCCCAGCATTTGCCGACGAGGTCCGCGGTCTCCTGCCCGACCAGGTCCGCGACCCAGCCGTTCATCGAGCCGTAGCCGGTGGCGTAGACGACGAGGTCCGCCTTCAGTTCCGTGCCGTCGGAGAGCACCACCGCGTCACGCGTCAGATGGTCGACCTGGCCGTGGGCCAGCTTGATCTTCCCGTCGGCGACCAGTTCCGACGCGCCGACGTCGATGTAGTAGCCGGAGCCGCGCCGCAGGTACTTCAGGAACAGGCCGGATCCGTCGTCGCCCCAGTCGTGCTGGAACCCGGCCGCCTCCAGCCGCGCGTAGAAATCCTTGTCCCGCTCACGGATCGCGTCGTACACCGGGATCTGGAACTGCGGCATGATCCGGTACGGGATCGACGCGAAGATCATGTCCGCCTTGTCGGTGGTGATCCCCGAGCGCACCGCGCGTTCCGAATACAGGTCGCCGAGTCCCAGGTCCATCAGCGAATCCGACTTCACCACATGCGTCGACGACCGTTGCACCATGGTGACGTCGGCGCCGTGTTCCCACAGTGCCGCGCAGATGTCGTGCGCGGAGTTGTTGGAGCCGACCACGACCGCCTTCTTGCCGGCGTAGGAATCCGGGCCGGGGTGCTGGGACGAATGGTGCTGATCGCCCTCGAAGTCGTCCATTCCCGGGAACGACGGGAGATTCGGCTTGCCGGACATCCCGGTCGCGAACACGACGTGCCGCGGGGTGAGCACCAGTTCCTCGCCCTCACGGACGACGGTCACGAGCCACTGCCGCGCTTCCTCGTCCCAGGACGCCGAGGTGACCTCGGTGCTCGTCCAGTACGGCACCTCCATGAGCCGCGTGTACATCTCGAGCCAGTCGGCGATCTTGTCCTTGGGCGCGAACACCGGCCAGTTGTCCGGGAACGGCAGATAGGGCAGGTGGTCGTACCAGACCGGGTCGTGCAGGCAGAGGTTCTTGTACCGCTTGCGCCACGAGTCGCCGGGCCGCTGGTTGCGTTCCAGGACGAGCGTGGGCACGTCGAGCTGCCGCAGCCTGGCGCCGAGCGCGATGCCGCCCTGGCCGCCGCCGATGACGACGACGTACGGCTGCTGCTCGTAGCCGAGCCGGGTCTGTTCCTCCTCGCGCTTCTCCGCCCACGACTTCCGGCCGCGGACGACGCCGTGCTCGACGCCCTTCGGCCGCTGCTCGTTGCGACGCTCCTCGAAACCTTTGAGCTCGCGGAGGCTGGTCAGCAGGGTCCAGGCGCCTTCGTCCTTCAGCCTCAAGTGGCCCTTCGCGCGACCGGTCGCGGTTTCGAATTCCAGCCAGGCTTCGGTCACGCCATCGGCTTCGGTCGGCGGCTCGGTCGTGCGGAACCCGGAGGGATCGATCCGGTCGAGGCAGTCGCCGAGCATCCCGGCCACCTCGTCACGGCCTTCGACCGTCTTGATCGTCCAGGTGAAGGCGACCAGGTCACGCCAATAACTGTCGACGGCGAAAAGCGCGGCGGCGGCTTCGACGTCGCGAGCGGCGAGGGCCGATTCGAATCGGCTCAGCCAAGCGTCCACCCGAGCCTGCGGCGAGTTCGTCGCCTCGATCCGGTCCACCGTCTGTGTCATGGCCACTCCTGAACTTCGGCGTTCGGCTGTTACCCCGATCACACGCCGCGGGCGGGTGGAGCGGCAAGGGTTGCAGCGTGTTGCACCGCGGCTCCATGGCGCGTCCCGGCCACCGGTCCTATGCTGGTCAGTCGACGCGATGGTGCGGAGGTGGCCTGTGGTCGTGCACAGCTCTGTCCCGCCAGGCGCCGACCTGCCGATGCACGCCCGCGACCTGATCCGCATGCACGAAGCCGTGATCGGCGGCGGCCGTCCCCGGGTCCGGCCGCGGCCGCTGGTGTCGCGTTCCTGGTCGCGGATGCTGAGCCTGGGGCTCGCCGCCGACGGGGTGAACACCCGGGATTCGGTGCCGCTCGACGAGGTCACCCGACGTCGGCGCGCCTCCCCGCTGCGGTTGGTGGTGGAAGACCTCGGGCAGGTGGTCGGCGCGACGGCCGACACCGCGAACATGCTGCTCGTGGTGACCGACGCCGACGGCATCATCCTCTGGCGGGTGGGTTCGCCCGCTGTGCGGCGCGGGGCCGACACCCTCGGGTTCACCGAAGGCGCCGTCTGGACCGAGTCCAGGGTCGGCACCAACGCGATCGGCACCGCGCTCGCCGAGGCCGCCCCGGTGGAACTGCTCGCCGGTGAACATTTCGAACAGGGCCAGCATCCCTGGTACTGCACCGCGTCCCCGGTGCACGATCCGCGCACCGGCGAACTGCTCGGCGTGATCGACGTCAGCGGTCCCGCGCTGACCTTGCACCCGGCGATCGGCGCGCTCGTGGAGACCGGGCGGCGCCTGGTCGAATCCGAACTCTGGCGGCACCACCAGCAGGGTCTCGACCGGTTGCGCCGGACCGCCGAACCGGTGGTGACCGGCGTGGGCGGCCCAGTCCTGCTGGTGGACGACGACGGATGGGTGGCCCACTCCGCCGGGGTCGCCTCCGGTGCGCGGATCGCCGCGCCGTCGGAAGGACAGATCCTCGCCGTGCCCGGGCTCGGCGCCTGCCTGCCCGAGCGGCTGACCGAAGGCTGGCTCGTCCGCCCCGCCGACACCGCGCGCCGGGTCCGGCTGGATCTCGAACTCGGGCACGCGCCGATGCTGCGGATGGCGTCGGGCGACGTCGGCTGGGTCCGCACCGTGACACCCCGGCACGCGGAGATCCTGGTGCACCTCAACACGGCAGGCCTGGCCGGGCTTTCGGCCGAGGCGCTCAGCAGGGCGCTCTACGGCGACGCCGAGCATCTCGTCACCGTCCGTGCCGAAGTTTCCCGGCTACGACGACTACTGGGGGCCATTGTGGACACCCGGCCGTACCGGCTCGCCGCGGGCGTCACCCTGACCGTCCATAAAGGACTCGAAGTCGGCGGCTGAACCACGTCCGGTTGCCGGACGATCAGTCCGGGTACCCCGCGCGCATGGAGATCTTGCTCGCCGGAGCGGGCGTTCTGGCGTTGTGCGCCGCCGTGCTGCCGAACCTGCTGCACGAACGCGCGTTGTCGATGCCACTGGTCCTGTTGACGGGCGGGCTGGTCTTCGGGCTGCTCCCCTTCGCGCACCCCTACGGTCAAGGTGTCCTCGACCCACGGTCGCAAGTGGGCACCGTCGAAGTGATCACCGAACTCGGCGTGCTGGTGTCGCTGGTCGGCGCCGGCCTGAAGTCGGACCGGCTGATCGGCTGGCGATCGTGGAACTCGACGTGGCGGCTGCTGGCGATCACGTTGCCGCTTTCGGTCTGCGCGGTCGCCCTGCTCGGCTGGTGGGCGCTCGCCCTGTCCCCCGCCGCCGCGCTGCTGCTGGGCGCCGTGCTTTCGCCGACCGACCCGGTGCTGGCGAGCGACGTCCAGGTACCCGCGCCGCACACCGACGACGGACGTGGCTCGGACAACGAGATCAGGTTCACGCTGACCTCGGAGGCCGGGCTCAACGACGGCCTGGCGATGCCGTTCGTGTTGCTGGCCCTCGTCTTGGCGGGGACGGCGAGCACGTCGCCGGTGCCCTGGCTGCTGACCGAGGTCGTCGTCCCGCTCGCGATCGCCGTCCTGGTCGGCTTCGTCTGTGGCCGGCTGCTGTCGTGGCTGATGTTCCGGGTGCGGCACGAAAGACTGCGCCTTGGCGAGTACTCCGACGGCCTGGTGGTGCTGGCCATCGCGTTCCTCCCGTTCGCGCTCTGCGAGTGGCTGGGCGGTATCGGCTTCGTCGCGGTGTTCACGGCCGCGGCGACCATCCGCGCCAGCGAACGGTCGCACGAGTACCACGGGGTGCTGCACGAATTCGGCGATCAGCTGGAACGGCTCTTCGTCGCGCTGGCCCTGCTCGGTCTCGGCGTCGCACTGGGTGACGGGCTGCTGGCGGGTCTCACACTCGCCGAGATCCTGGTGGCGGTCGCGGCGGTGGTCATCGTGCGCCCGCTGTTCGGCGGGCTGGCGCTGCTCGGCGGCTCCACCACCCGTCCGGCGGCGACGGCGATCGCGTTCTTCGGCATCCGCGGGATCGGCAGTCTGTACTACCTCTCCTACGCGCTGGGGCACGGCGATTTCCCGATGGCCGACTCGTTGTGGCGGGTCACGGCGCTGACGATCGCGGTGTCGGTGCTCGTGCACGGGCTGCTGTCGGGTCCGGTGATGCGCAGGCTGGAGGACCGGGGGATGCAGAACCACTGAGCGGCCCAAGTCCGTGAAGGCCTCCTTGAGGGACCCAGAGTCCCTCAAGGAGGCCTTCACGGACTTGCGGCCCGCCACACACGCCCCATCGGTATCAGCAGTCACGGCGATTGCGCGTGAAGGACCCCTTCACCCGGCTCAGCCGAAGAAACTCGACCTTCACACCTTCCCCAGTACGTGAAGGACCCCTTCACTGCGTCTAGCGCAGTGAAGGGGTCCTTCACGTACTTCAGCCGTTCGCAACCAGCCGCTAGCGATGCCACTCCCGGCCCTCGAGCCGAGCCTTCACCCGCTGCAACGTGGTCGCGATATTGGCCTGATTCGTCCCGGCACGATCCGGCTCGCCGGTGATGAGGATGGCGAGCGGGACGAACCACGGCGGCACCCGCAGCCAGTTCGTCACGGTGAGGCGGCTGCCGTCGCCTTCGGGGACGATGTCGTACTCCCACCGCGAAATCGGCACGAAGAACGGCGTGCGCACCCGGTAGGCGAACCTCCGCCCGGGTTCGGCCTCGACGATCTCGGCGTGGGTCACCCAGCGCCGTCGTCCGTTGCGGTTGCTGCCGGCGAACCAGCTCCCGACGCGCGCTTCGGTCGCACCGCGGATCCAGCGCGCCTTGCGCAGTTCCTCGGTGCACTCCGACATCGCGACCGGATCGCTGACGAGCCGGTACACCTGCTCGGGGCCGGTGTCGATCGTGACCTCCCCGGTCGCGATCGGTTCGCTGTAGGTCAGGCTGTCCCTCGGCTTCGTCGCCATCGCGCCTCCCAGTCGACTTCGCCAGCCCACCAGCAGGAGCCCCGCCGGTCAAGCCCGGCGCGGAAAGCACCGCACGGACGCGGAATCATTCGTGCGGCGATGAGTGCCGGGGGCGCGGCTTGCTTCATTCGCGTACGAAGGCGGGTCAAGTGGCCGGTTCGGCCGGGAAGACGACCTGGAAGCCCAGCGCCCGCAGCAGCTGCGTGAGCATCGCCCTGGTGTTGGCCTTGGCGCGTTCGAGCAGGCCGGAGTGCTGCGCGGCTTCGCCGATCCGTTTCTCCGCGGCGAGGTAGAACGGCCGCTGATCCTGGACGGACACCAGTGCGCCGAGCCGGTCGATCAGGCCGCGTTCCTGGCCGAAGACGTAGCTGCGTGCGTTGTCCAGGTTGGGTTTCGCCAGCTTCGGTTCGGGCAGCCGGACCTCGACCGTCCGCCGGTCTTCGGACACGGTCAGCGAATTCTCCACCAGCGGCCCGAAATCGACGTACGCGTCGACGGAACCCGCCGCGACGAACAGCGTGCGTTCCCCGGCGATGCTCGCGGGCACCCATGCGACGTCCTTCTCGATGTCGACGACGACCTGGTAGTCACCGACGGCCGCGTGGTACTGGCTCAGATCCCGCACCGCCTGGAGCACCGCGGGCTGCGAACGGTCCACAGTGGACGTTCCGAACGGGTCGAGCTTCGGCAGCAGCCCGGTGATCTGCAGGGCCGCGGCAACGATCAGGAGCCCGGCCAGCGCGAACGCCCCCAGACGTACCCAGCGTTTCTTCACGCCCACCACCGCCTCTCCGTCCGCGGGAGTACCCGGCGGACGCGGCTCCGAAGCGTCGGAGGCGGATTCCCGTACGATCGGCGGAACCGGGTTTCGCACTTGGAGTAGTTTGGCCGCATGCAGAACGTCTTGCCCGCGCCGGAGAAGGCCGGGCTGAACATCTCGGCGTTGCACTGGGCGGGTTTCCTCGGAATCGCCGTACTCGTGCTGGTCACGTCCGGGATCGGCCTGCCCTCGGTGCTGGTGGTGGCGCTGGGCGTCGCCGGGATGGCCACCCTCGTGCTGTCCTGGCTCGGCATCGGGCGGCTCGCCGCCGGGCTGCCCGAGCGGCGGCTGCACTGGATCGCGGTCTCGTGGTGCGCGCCGCTGCTCGTCGCGCGCCCCCTGTTCAGCGGCGACATCAACAGCTACCTCGCGCAAGGCCTGATCGCGGCCAAGGGGCTGGACACCTATCTCGTGGGGCCCGCCGAGGCGCTCGGCGCCGATTCCCCGGTGACGATGGCGGTCAGCCACTACTGGCGGGACACGCCCGCGCCGTACGGGCCGGCGTTCGTCGCGCTGGCCCGCACGATCGCCCAGATCGCCGGGGACGCCTTCGTGCCGACGGTGCTGCTCCACCGGCTGCTGGGCCTGATCGGGATCGTGCTCATGGCGTGGGCGCTCCCCCGGCTCGCCCGCCGCGTCGGGGTCTCGCCGTCGATCGCGTTGTGGCTGGCCGTGCTCAACCCGCTGGTGCTGTGGCACGTCGTGGCGGGCGTGCACAACGACGGGCTCATGGTCGGGCTGATGGTCGCCGGGCTGGAACTCGTCCTCATGGGCGCCGCGAAGACCGGCGCTGCCCGGCCCGCCCTGATCGCGGCGGGCGTGATCGCGGTGAGCGCGGCCGCGAACATCAAGATCGTGGCCGTCGCGGGCCTGCTGTTCGTCGGTGTCGACCTGTTCCGCCGGGCGACGCCCGCCGGCCGGGTGGCGGTGGCGCTCGGGCTGCCCGCCGGATTCGCCGCCGTCACCGCGGCGATCTCGCTCGGCAGCGGGCTCGGCTTCGGCTGGGTTCGCGTGCTGTCCGGCGTCTCGGGCCAGGTCCACAGCTGGATGGCGCCCACCAACGAACTCGGCTTCCTCGTCGGCGGGGTCGGCAAGATCTTCGGGGCCGACCTGACCGACGGCGCGATCGCGGTGTTCTCGCTCATCGGCGCGATCCTCGGTCTCGCCGTCGGCGCCAGGCTGCTGTGGCTCACGTACCGGGAGAAGCTGCACCCGCTCTACGCCGCGGGCCTGACCTTCGCCGCGATGCTGGTCCTCGGGCCGGTCGTGCAGCCCTGGTATCTCCTGTGGACGGTCGCGTTGCTCGCCGTGAGCCTCACGACCGAACGCGGACGGTGGGTCCTCGCCGTCGTCAGCGCCGTGTTCGGCGTGCTGCTCCCGCCCGCGAACGGCGGCGCCGTGTCCTTGGCGCTGGGTTACCTGATCGCCGTCGTGCTCATCGGCGGCACCTTGTTCGTACTCAAGCGGAAAGGCCTCTTGCCGGAGATCAGGTTCCGCAAGAGCCGGACGTAAAGGCTCCATCGAGCAGGCCTCTCGACCGTGCCGGTGAGTTCACGCTCGGCACGGTCGAGGCAGTCTTCCAACAACGCGTCGTGCATCGGCCGCCACAGCAGCGGATACGTCAGCCAAGCGGGATGCCGGAGCCGCAACACCATGAGGTGCCCGAGTTCGGTCCTCCCGTTTTCCGTCGCCCGCAGGGTGAATTCGTGGAATCCGTCGAAGCCGCGCGGCGCGGTGAACCGGAACCGCACCGACTTCCCGGGTTCGTAGGACTCGACGTGGTACCGCACCGGCCCGTGCCCGCCGGTCGCTCCCACCCCGAGTGGCCGGTCGAACCGCATCGGCGGCCACGCGTCGACGGGCCAGAGCCTGTCACCGTCCGTGGACAGTGTGTCGATCAGCGCGCCGACGCGCTCCTGTGCCACGTCGACGATCCGGTGATGCCTGTTCCATACGCGCATCGCGCCTCCCAGTTCTAGAGACCTTCCCCTAAAACAATAGTAGAGGATAGTCTCTGAAAATGGGACGGCCACCGCGGCACACCGCCGACGACTTCCTCGACGCCGCAGTGCGGATCTTCGCCACCGAAGGCGCGGCCGGGGTGACCATGTCGGCGGTCGCCCGCGAGGTCGGCGCGCCGAGTGGGTCGATCTACCACCGCTTCCCCGGTCGTCCGGCGCTGCTCGCCGCCGTCTGGCTCCGCACCCTCGACGGCTTCCAGCAGGGCTACCTCGACGCCCTCGAGCAGGAGCCGGCCGTCGAAGCAGCCGTCGAGGCCGCCGCGCAGGTCGTCCGGTGGTGCCGCGCCCATCCCGCCGAGGCGAAACTGCTCTACGGGGGCGACAGGGCACTCGGCGTCGACGACTGGAGCGCCGAGGATCGCGCCCGTGTCGAGGCCGCCAACCACCGGCTCGATACCGCGATCACCAAGGTGCTGCGGAAACTGCGCCCACTGACCGGCCGGAGCACCGACGAACTGATGCTCGCCCTCGTCGACCTCCCCTACGCCGCGGTGAAGAGACATCTCGACCGCGGCGAGGCACCGCCGCCGCGCACCGTCGACCTGGTGACGAGGACGACCCGCACGTTGCTGACGGGCTGAGCTCAGGTCCGGGCGGGGATCACGAGGGAGAACTCCCCGCCGTCGACGAGGTCCAGCAGCAGCCGGGCGGCCCGGCTCGGCGGCCGCTCTCCCCTGGTGGCGATGGTCAGCGGCCAGGCGAGGCCGGGCTCGTCGAGCGGGGTCGTCCGGACGCCGGAGAGCAACTTGAGATCGGGCACGACCGCGACGCCGAGCCCCGCCGCGACATACGACGGCACGGCGCGCAGGTCGGCGACCTCGACGATGACCCGGCGCGGCGCTCCGAGCGCCTCGAAAGCGCGGTCGAGGGCCACCCGGTTGCCGAACCCGCGGGGATTGTCCACGAACGACTCGCCCGCGAGATCCGCCAAGGTCAGCGACCGCCGCCCGCTCAGCCGATGGCCGTCGGGCAGCACGGCGACGAACGGCGCCGAACCGAGCAGTTTGGCCTCAAGCCCGGCCAGATCGGATTCGGGCAGGCCGAGGAGGGCGACGTCGAGCCTTCCCTGACGCAGGTCCTCGGCCAGCCCGGTCGAGCCGGTGATCGACACCGAAACATGCAGGTCGACCAGTGGATAGCGGCGATGGAAGGCGCCGAGGAGATCGGGCAGGTCGAGATCGCCGACGCTGGTCAGGGTGCCGATGCGGAGGCTGCCCCGCAGGCCGGCGGAGGCGTCGGTGACCACCTCGCGTGCCCTGTCGAAGGCTTCCAGCGCGGCCTTCGCCTCGGGCAGGAACACCTTGCCCGCCGGGGAGAGCTCGACCCTTCGCGTGGACCGATCGAACAGCTTGACGCCCAGTTCGGCTTCGAGGGCCTGGATCGTCGCCGAGACGGTGGACTGCACCGCGTACAAGCGCTGGGCGGCGCGAGTGAAGCTGAGCTCCTCGGCGACGGCGACGAAGCATTCGAGCTGGCGGGTCTCCACGGCTTCGATTATCGCATCCGCCGATAACTGTGACCAGGATTGTTCGTTGGACTTGGATGATCCGAAGATTCACAGTGGAGGCATGCTGAACAGCGTCGCCCTCCCCCGTCCCGCGTTCCGGCGGATCAGCCACGGTCGCGGTTTCTGGGTCATCGCGGCGGCCTACGCCGCCTCACTCGCCTTCTCCACCGTCCCCACCCCGCTCTACGTCCTCTACCAGCAGCGCGACGGCTTCCCGACCTACGTCGTGACCATCGTCTTCGCGGCGTACGCCGTCGGCGTGATGGGCAGCCTGTATCTCGCCGGCCATGTCAGCGACTGGCTGGGACGACGGCGGGTGATCCTCGCCGCGACCTTGACCCAAGCCCTTTCCGCGACGCTTTTCCTGGCGTGGCCGGACGTTCCCGGGCTGATCCTGGCCAGGCTCGTCGGCGGCGCGGGCATCGGCGCGCTGACCGCGACCGCCACCGCGCACCTGTCCGAACTCCGCGCCGTCGCCCGGCCGCGGGAGGACCACGGCCGCGCGGGACTGATCGCGACCGTCGTCAACATGGGCGGACTGGCGCTCGGACCGCTGTTCGGTGGCGTGTTCGCGAGCTATTCGGCCGAGCCGCTCACCACTCCGTTCGTGTTCTTCCTGGTCCTGCTGCTCGCCGCGGCCATCGCCGTCGCACTCGTACCGGAAACCGTGGAGCGCGCCGAAGAACGGCCCGCCTATCGGCCGCAGCGCGTCTCCCTGCCGTCGAGCGCGCGGCCCGCCTTCTTCGGCGCGGCGATCGGCGCCTTCGCGGCGTTCGCGATCACCGGTCTGTTCATGGCGCTGACGCCGACATTGCTGGCGCAGGGAATGCACGAGAGTTCGCGGCTGCTGGCCGGGCTCGCGTCGTTCTCCGTGTTCCTCGCGGCGGCCGTGGCGCAGGTGCTCTTCTCCGGTCTGGCCAGGAAAACCCAGCTGCGGCTCGGCCTCGGGCTGATGGTGAGCGGGCTGGTGGCGCTCCCGGTCGCGGTGACGACGTCCCAGCTGTGGCTCTTCGTCGCGGGCGGGATCGTGGCGGGTGCCGGCGTCGGGCTGGGCTTCCGTGCCTCGGTGGCCACCGTCGCCGCCCTCGCCGAACCTCCGGTGCGCGGCGAGGTTCTCGCCGCCCTGTTCCTGGCCGCCTACGCCGGGCTGGTCCTGCCCATCCTTCTGGTCGGCATCGCGCTGATCTGGCTGCCGAGCGCGTGGGCGCTGATCGGGTTCTCGTTGCTGGAGCTGGGTTTGCTCGCCTGGTCGGCCCCCAAGGTGCTGACCTGACCGTCCACAATGGCGCGCCCGCGTGGTGACCCTCGTCAAACCGGCGGGCGATCCACGCGGGCCATGTGCCATCCTGGTGACGGAACCTCCTCAACGAGGTCCCCGGACGAGTGGGTGCCGTACCCGGCCAGCGACAAGACGGCGCTCTGGGAGCGCGTCATGTCGTGGCTTGTCCTCATCGTCTCGGGTGTGCTGGAAGCCGTATGGGCCACCGCCCTCGGCAAATCCGAAGGTTTGTCCCGGCCGGTGCCGTCGGTGATCTTCGGCGTCACCCTGGTCGCCAGCATGGTGGGTCTCGCCTACGCGATGAAGGACCTCCCCGTCGGCACCGCCTACGCGGTCTGGGTCGGCATCGGAGCTTCGCTCACCGTCGCCTACGGCATGTGGTCGGGCGCGGAAACCGTTTCGGTGGCCCGGATCCTGCTGATCATGGGGATCGTCGCCTGCGTGGTGGGCCTGAAGGTCCTGCACTGACCTCGGTCCAGGTGGTCGTGAGTGGCGATTCGGGTTAGAACCCGAATCGCCACTCACGACCAACCGGGCAAGAGGGACCGCCCCCGACGCACGGACGACGTCGGGGGCGGTCGGGTCCGGGCGCACCCCTGCGTGTGGCCCGGACGGCTAGGTGGTCAGGCTCGCGCCCAAAGCGCTGGGACGTTCGGGGGCTCCCAACCGACCTGAGCGGTGTGGCCCTGCAGGGCCCGGTACGAAGCGCCGTCGTAGGTCACCGTCGCGCCCGCGGCGTAGGTGGTGCCCGCCGCCCAGGTGCCGCCGGGCGGGTTGTTCGACGTCGTGGTGGTCGGCGTCGTGCTCGACGGCGGGTTCGAACCCGAGGTCACCAGGCGGAGGTTGTAGACGCTCAGGATCTCCGAAAGCGGCTGGAAGTAGAACGTGCCGCCCGAGCTGCAGTTGCCGGAGCCACCGGAGGTGACGCCCTGCGCCTGGTCGCCCGCGAGCCACGAACCGCCGGAGTCACCCGGCTCGGCGCAGGCGCTGGTCCGCGTGAGGCCGGAAACGGTGCCCTGCGGGTAGTTCACCGAAGCGTTCTTCTGCTGGATCGTGCCGCAGCGCCAGCCCGTCGTGGAACCGGAGCGGCAGACCGACGCGCCGATCGCGGCCTCCTGCGAACCCGCCACCGGCACGGTGCCCGGGTAGCGATTCACCAGCGGGCGCGGGGTGTTGCCAGCGTCCACCCGGACCCACGCGTAGTCGTTGCCGGGGAAGCTGGAGCCCGCGACGGTCCCGCTCGGGTTCGAGGTCCGCGTGCCGGTGGTGCCGCAGTGGCCCGCGGTGACGAAGCCGCCCTCGACCGAGAAACCGATCGAGCACCGGCCAGAGCCGAAGGTGTAGGCGTTGCCGCCGATGACGTCGATCAGCGGGACCGGGCTTTCGCTGCTGGTCTCGACCCGAACCGCGTCGGCACGCACGCCCGAGGCGGTCGCCCACGACTTCGCGGCGGCCTCGCCACCGGCGTTGGCCAGGACGACGATCGAGTTGGTGATGGCGTCGACGTACCAGCCGGGCACGGTCTTCGGCGCGCTGGTTCCCTTGGCGTCCAACGACAACTTCGCCGCGTCGAGCTGCGCGGCGCTCCGGGTGACCGTCTTCGGGGTCGCACCCGCCGCGCGAACGACGCCTTCCAGGGCCGCGTCGGTGACCGCGACGGTCAGCGTGGTCCCGGACGCGTCCAGCCACGAGCCGGCGTAGGACGGGCCGAGCCGGGACTTGAGGTCGCTTTCGGCGCGGGCCGCCTTCTGCTCGACGGCGAGGCGGGTCCTGGCCTGATCCGGGCTGATCTTCAGGTCGCGCGCCATGGCGGCGACGATCTCCGACTGGACCTGGTCGGCCGCCGAGGCGGTCTGGCCGGCGCTGGCGCTCGGCGTCAGCGCGACGGCCGTGACCAGGCCCGCGCCGGTAAGGGCCGCCGCGGCGGCCGCTACGATCTTTCGGTTCATTTCAGGCGTTTCCTCACCGCGTTCCGGAAGAAGATCTCGTCCCAGACCGTACGAGGCACCTGCTACAAATGGTACATACCATTTAGGTCATATCCACCCCAATGGACTGGACCTTTCGACCGCTTCCGCGCTGGTCAGCCCACTCCCGCGTCCGTGTAGTCGACGCCATAACCCGGATTCAACTCCAGATACTTCGAGTAGGTCGGCCGCCGGTCGATGAGTTCGCCGTACACCGCCCGAGACAGCGCGATCATCTCCGCGGCGAAGGGACCCATCTCCCCGCGCTCCGACCAGCCGACGAGATTCCGCCAGCTCAGCGGATTCCCCGCGATCGGGACCGCGACGATCCCCGGGATCTCGTGGAACAGCGGCTGGCACAACACCACCGCGTGCCCCGATTCGACCATTTCTATACAGGTCAGCACATCGGTCTCGTACAACGAACGCGGCGTGAATCCCGACCGCGCGCACGCGGACGCGAAACAGTCGCCGAAGCATCCGTCGCCCGGCGTCGCGCACCACCGTTCGTCCGCGAGGTCGCCGAGTTCGACCTCGTTCTGCTGCGCGCGCTCGTCGCGCGCGGACATCAGCACGAACACCGGATGATGCGCGAGCGTCCGCCAGCGGAGACCGGGCTCCGGCGGTGGGGCCGCGTCACCGCAGACGCCGACGAAGGCGAAGTCCAGCGCGCCTTCGGCGGTCATGTCCGCGAGTTTGTTGGCCGACCACGACGTATGCGTGGCGACGTGGATGTCGGGATGGGTGGTGCCGAGGCGCTGCAGGAGCGCCCCGAGCATCGGCCCCGTCGCCGAGCCGAGCCGCAAGGTCACCGGCTCGCCGGTGCCCGCGTGCTGGGCCAGCCGTGCCGCCTCGTCGTGCAGCGACGACACGGCGGGGAGCACCATCTTGGCCCGGTCGAGGACGAGGAGGCCGAGCGCGGTCGGCCGGGTGCCCGTGTGATCGCGCAGGAACAGCTTCCCGCCGAGGGTCCGTTCGATGCGCTTCAGTTGTGCTGTCAGTGCAGGCTGGGCCATTCCGAGCGTGTTCGCCGCCTTGGTGATACTCCCGAGTTCGGCGATCGCGCACATGATGCGCAGGTGGCGCAGTTCCAGCTCCATCCCTCTACGTTAGTAGACATAACTGGACTGGACCAGACAAATGGTTGAGCCAAATGGCTTCGTATCGGTTGGTTCGCGTGATGCCATCGATGTCAGCAATCCCGGACACGCCGGGGCGTCCGGCCGATACTGTCTCCACGCAACCGACGACGAGGGGGTTCAGTGGCGGACGAGCGTGGACGGATCCGGCGGTCGCTGGCGCGCGTGATCACCGACGACAACCTGGATCTGTACGTACTGGGCACCGTCGCCCTGGCGTTCACCGTCCTGGGCGCGACCGGGATCTCGGACGTCAAAACGCTTTCTTCCGTGGTGACGGCGCTGCTGGCCCTGCTCGCCTTCTCCCAGATCCGCTCGCGGCGGCTGACCGAACAGGTCCGGGATTCGAATCGCGGCGGCCCCGCGGCGCTCTTCGAGCCGGAGTTCCCCGCGGATCTCATCTCCCGGCGCGCGGCGGCCTTCGACATCCTGCTCATCGGTCATTCGATGACCAGGACCGTGCAGGGCATGCGCAGCGATATCCGGTCGATCCTGGAAGTGGGCGGACGGATCCGGGTACTCGTCCTGGACCCGACCGACGAAGCGCTCGTCGAAGTCGCAGATCGCCGGATTTCCCCAAGTCTCGGACAAGGACGGCTGCGGCAACGGATCCTCGCGACCTTGGACGAACTGACATCCTTGAAGAGCAGGACGAGCGGCAGGCTGGAGGTCCGGGTGTCGTCGCGGATCTCCTCCGCGGGCTTCAACTGTCTCGACGTCTCCACCAAACGGGGACTGATCTGCGTGCAGCACTACGAATACCGGCCCACCGGTGAAGCCTCGCCGGTGTTCACAGTGGAACCGAAGGACGCGCCCTGGTACCGGCACTTCGCCGACGAGGCCGAGCGGCTGTGGGAGGACGGCACGCCTTGGCCGCTGTCCGCCGCGGACCAGCCCGCAACACCCCGGTGAACAACAACTACGGCAAACTCGAAGAACGGTTGCGCGCGCTGGCCGAGCTGGCCGTGGACGACGTGGAGGCTGCGGGCAAGTGACCCGATAACGGTTCGGAAACGCCGGCCGGACGATCGTAAGTGGGCTGAAGGCTCCCTTCACCGCATCTGATGCGGTGAAGGGAGCCTTCAGCCCACGGTCCTCTTCGACTTGCGGTTCAGGAACGCCGAAGCCCCCACGCCGTGCGCGGCGACGCTCGCCAGCACGGTCACCGACATCACGCTCAGCGCGACGTCGGCCGCCTCGCCGTCGAGCGAGTTGAAGGCCAGCAGCCCGAACACGATCGACGCCGCGCCGCGCGGGGCCAGCAGGCCGATGGTCATCCGGTCCTTCCAGCGGAAATCCGTGCGCAGCAAGGTGAGCAGCACCGGGATCAGCCGGGCGACGGTCAGCGCGACGAGGCTGACGAGCACGATGCCCCACGTGAGCCCGAACGACAGCACCAGCACCGCGGTGCTGCCGAAGACGAACCACATCAGCAGCCCGCACAGCGAACTGACGTCCTCGGCGAGCCCGAGCTCCTCCTCGCCGGGATGCCGGGCGGTCTTGTACGCGATCCCGCAGATGAACGCGGCGACGAACCCGTTGCCGCCGATCGCGACGGCGGCGGTGTAGGTCAGCAGCGGCAGCGCGACGGCCGCGACCCGCGCGGAATGCCGGGTCGACCAGCCGTGTTTGGCCGTCACGTTCATCGCCACCGCCGCCACCGCCCCGATGACGGAGCCCGCCAGCACGGCCAGCAACGCCGCCGGGATCGCGGCCTGCAGCGCCTCGCCGGGCGTGTTCGCCTGGTGATGGCTCCCCGCGAGGGTCAGCGCGAAGATGAAGACCGGCGCGACGACGCCGTCGTTGTAGCCGCTCTCGACGTTCAGCAGATGCCGCACGCGTTCGGGCACCCGGACGTCATGCACCACCGACGTCGCCGGCGCGAAATCCGTCGGGGCGATGATGCAGGCGATCAGCAGGACCGCCGCCCAGCCGAGTCCCGGCAACGTCAGCAGGCCGACGCCCATGACGATCAGGATCGTCAGCGGCAACGCGATCAGCAGCAGCCGCACCGCCGTTTTCGCGTCGTGGCCGAGATAACCGCCCTTGACCGCGGTGGCGTCCACGAACAGCAGCAGCGCGAGGATCAGTTCCGCCGCGTTGAGCGCGATCTCGGTGTTGAGCCCGTTGCCGAGATCGTTGCGGGTGGTGAACCCGATCGCCAGCCCGGCCGCGACCATCGCCATCGGCGCGGTGATCTGCCAGCGTTCCAGCCGTGCCGCGGTCATCGTCCAGGCCAGCACGACGACCGCGCCGACGAGCACGCTCTGGATCATCTACCCCGCCCCTCGTTCCCGGTGGACTCCCCTGCCACCGTGAACGAGCATAGAGGCTGGGTGGAGCGCGGCGGTCCACAAAGGAACGTCGATCACACCACCGCGCCGTTGTCGTCCCGCTGCCGTGTCGGATTCGCCTTCCGGACGGGACGGCCCGCCCCGGGCCACCGCTTGTCGAGCAGGATCGCGACGGGCCCCGCGGTGGCCACTGTGGACACCGTCCCCGCGACGAGACCGAGCAGGAGCGCGAGGGCGAAGTCGGCCAGCGAGCCGTCCCCGAGGACCAGCAACGCCCCGAGGACGAACAGCACCCCGATGCCGGTGTTGATCGTCCGTGGCAACGTCTGCAGCACCGCCGTGCCGACGACGCGCGGGAACGGCTCCTTGCGGCGTTGTCCCCGCACTTCCCGGACCCGGTCGAAGACCACCACCGAGTCGTTGACCGAATAGCCGATCACCGTCAGCAGCGCGGCGAGGAAGACGCCGTCCATCGACTTGCCCAGCCAGGCGAAGATCCCGAGGATGATCAGGACGTCCTGGGCGAGTGCGGCCACCGTGGCCAGACCCAGCCGCCAGTCGAACCGCACCGCCAGGTAGATCAGCTGCGCCAGCACCGCGAGGCCGAGCGCGATCACCGCCTTGGTACGCAGTTCGGCGCCGAGGCTCGGGCCGATCTTCTCGTCGCGGATCTCGGTGGTGTCGCCCGCGACCCCGGCGACGGCGGCCCGGATCCGTTCGGTGGCGTCCTCGTCGATCGGCTCGGTGCGGACCGAGATGTCCTTCTCGCCGGACATCTGCACGACGGCGCGGGGGAATCCGGCGTCGGACACCGCGTCACGGACCCGCTCGACGTCGGCGGGCGCCGAAGTGCTGTATTCGACGACCCGGCCGCCGGTGAACTCGACGCCGAGATTCGGCCCGGCCACGAACAGCCCCGCGATCGCGGCGATCACGACCGCGCCCGCCACCATCAGCCAGCGTTTCGGTTTCCCGAGGAATGCGGGATCGCGGCGGTTCACCCACTGCCGGACCCGGCCTTCGTGGGTGAGCCCGGACAGCCGCGATCTGCGCGCGACCACACCCCGCATCGTGAGGTGCAGCAGCAAACGCGTGAGCACGAGCGAGATGAACAACGCGACGACGACGCCGATCGACAGCGTCACCCCGAAACCGCGCACCGGACCGGACGCCAGCCAGAACAACAGGCCCGCGGCGAGCAGGGTGGTCACGTTCGAATCGACGATCGCCGACAACGCGCCGCTGAACCCGCGGCTGACCGAGCGTGGCAGTGAGCCGCCCCGCTTGACGGAATGTTCCTCTCTCGCCCGTTCGAAGACGAGCACCGTGGCGTCGACGGCCATGCCGATCGCCAGCACGAACCCGGCGAGCCCCGGCAAGGTCAGCGTCGCGCCGACGGCGAGCAGCGCGGCATAGGACACGGCCGCGTACGCCACCAGCGCGCCCACGGCGATCAGCCCGGCCAGGCGGTACACCGCGAGCAGGAACAGCGCGGTCAGCGCCAGTCCGATCACGGCGGCGCGGGCGCTGGCGTCGATGGCGGCGGCACCGAGGGTGGGCCCGACGGTGCGCTGCTCCATGATCTCGACCGGGGTCGGCAGCGCGCCGGCGTTGATCAGCAACGCCAGATCCTTGGCCTCGGCGGGCGAGAACCTCCCGGTGATCTGCGTACTCCCACCGACGATCCCGACGCCGCAGGCGACCTGAGGGCTCACTTGCGGCGACGAAATCACCTTGTCGTCGAGCGCGATCGCCACCCGGCGGGCGGGATCACCCGGCGGCGAGCAGGCGGCCTGGCCGGTCAGACGCTCCCACGCACGACCGGAATCTCCTTTGAAGTCGACCGAAACGAGCCAGCCGCCGCCCTGCGAATCGATCGACGAGCGCGCCTCGTCTACGCCTTCGCCGGTCAGCGCGGCGGGCCCCAGGGCGATCGGCTGCCCGCTCTCGTCGTTGAGGACACGGGAGTCCGCGGCGCCGGAGGCGAGTACGGGATGGAAGGACAGCTGCGCGGTACGGCCGATCACTTCGACGGCCTCGCGCGGATCCCGGACGCCGGGTAGTTCGACGATGATCCGGTTGTCCCCCGAGCGGGCCAGCATCGGCTCGGCGACTCCCAGCGCGTCGACGCGGCGGCGCAGCACCTCGAGTGTCCGGTCGGTGGTCTCCGCGTCGGCGGTGACGGTGGGCGAATCCTTGGTCTCCAGCACGATCTGCGTGCCACCACGCAGATCGAGCCCCAGTCTCGGGGCGGTGGTCAGCAACAGGTACAGGGTCGCGGCGAGGACGACCAGCGAGACGACGGCTCGCCCGGTCATGCCTCGTCGCGCGGTTTCGCGCGGCACGAAGTTCTCCTTGGTGATTTCCCGGTTCGGGCACGCGGATACGCGCCCGTGAGCGTCAGACGGCTACCGGGAAAGGAGGAGCGCGATCGCCCGGCGCGAGGCGGTTCGCCGTGCGCGAGGCGGGAGTGGCTTCGTCGTGGAGTTCGCTGAGGCGGAGCAGCGTCGTCGACGCGGGCCCGTGCGGGACGGTGCCGAAGAGAGGCAGATCACCGTGACCATGCACACCCAGGAGCGCGGGTTCGGCGGCGAGCCTGCCCGCGGCGCGCACCGGCGCGACGGCCTTGGAGACCGAGGAGTCGACCGTCGCGTTCGCCCCGCGCGGCTCGTCCGCCGAAGCGGAACCGCCCGAGTGGAGCGCGAAAAACAGGCCGAGCGCGGTCAGCACGGCGGCGAGCAGCACCGGCACGGCCTGCGCGGCCGTCGTCCTGCTTTCCACCGTCATCGACACACTCCCGGGTTCTCGCCGACACCCTACTGGGATCCGGCCGCCCGCCACAGGCGCGTGATCCCGGCGCGGACGCGGTCCTCCCCCAGTTCCGGCAGCAGGGCGGTCAGATGCTCGGCCGCCAGCGGGGCCAGCAGGGCGTGCGCGGCGTGCTCCGGGTCGGGGGTGCCGTCGAGCAGGATCGCGACATGCCGGTGCCAGAACCGGTACGCCCCGATGCGGTAGCGCGCACCCGGCGCGGCGGTCTCCGACATCCGCACCAGTGGCAGGTGTTCGAGCACATAGCCGACATACGCGTCGGCGAAGGCCACGAGCCTCTCGGCCGGCGGAGCGCCCGGGCCCAGTGGCGGCGGCCCGTGCAGGATTCCTTCCTGGAGCAGGCGTTCGCGCGCGTCCAGCAGCGCGACGGCCAGCCCGGCCTTGTCACCGAAGCGGCGGAAGAGCGTCCCCTTGCCCACCCCCGCGGCCGCCGCGACCTGATCCATCGACACCGCATCCACCCCGTGCTCGGCGAACAGTGCCGCCGCCGCGTCCAGGATCGCGGCCCGGTTGCGGGCGGCGTCGGCACGCTCCTTGGGCGGCGGCGTGCGCAGGAGTTCCAACGACGTTGCAAAAGCGGACTGCGGTCCGTTATGGTCGTGAGGCACATGCGGACTATAGTCCGATTAACTGGAGGTAGCGACATGACCGCACTCATCACCCGTGACGAGCTGAAGGCCGCGATCGACGCGAAGACCGTGACGGTGGTCGACGCGCTGGGTGGCGAGTACTACGCCAAGCAGCATCTGCCCGGCGCCGTTCCCCTCGTGCTCGCCGACGTCGACGCGCACGCCGCGACCGTGCTGCCCGATCGCGGCGCCGCCATCGTCACCTACTGCTCGAACCCCGCCTGCCCCAACAGCGGCCAGGTCGCCGACCGGCTCACCGCGCTGGGCTACACCGACGTCCGCAAGTACCGGGAAGGCATCGAGGACTGGGCCGGCGCGGGCCTGCCGCTCGAGTCTCAGGTCTGAGCAGGGGCGCGTTCCCGCAGGATCGCGACCCCGTCGCCGTCGAGTTCGGCGAGATAGGCCGCCCGTCCGGTCATGGCCATGATCAGCGCCAAGGTCGTGCCCGAGACGAGCGGCCCGGATCCGGCGGCGAAGGGGCCGTCGGTGGCTTGCAGCCGCAACCCGCCGATGCGCCCCTTCGCCGTCACCACCATGTCCGAGCCTCCGTAGTACCCGGCCAGTTCGGTGAGGACGGGGATCGGGTAGTCGCGGCGAAGGCCCAGCGGACGGCGGATGTCCTCGGCGTGCACGATCGCCTCACCCAGCATCGCGATCTTGGGCAACGGCGGTTTCGTCGTGCTGGTGACCACGCGGCGGAAACGCTCCAGCGTCTCGGCGCCGTCATCCCCCATCTGCTCGGCGAGCCGCATGGCGACCTGCTTGTCGAAGTCCCACCGGCAGCGGATCACCCCGGCCATCCACCTCAACGGCGTGAGGCTCGCCCCCGCGGTGACGTGCGCGAGCACCTCGCGCACCGTCAGCCCGGCACACAGCGACGGCGTCTCCCATCGCTCCTCGGTGAGCCCCGCGAGGTCGTCCGCCAGCGCCGCCCGCTCGGCGTGGACCAGCGGCCAAAGCTCGGTCTTCGTTCCTGAATCCGTCATCCGGAACCCTTCCAGTCGTCGTTCGTCGAAGGTGAGACTCCCGACGCGGCCCGGAATCATCGGTACGTTGGAGACGATTTTCCCGAGTGGACGAAAGAAGAGGACTGATGATCCAGCGCTGGAATCCGGAGACCGTCGCGGCGCCGATCGGCCCGTACAGCCATCTGGTCCGCGTGCCCGCCGATCACGAACTCGTGGTCGTGTCCGGTCAGATCGGCGTGCTGCCCGACGGCGAACTCGCCGGACCGGACGCCGAGTCCCAGACCCGCGCGTTGCTCGGCAACCTCGAGCGGCTGCTCGAAGCGTCGGGTGCCGGACCCGAGCACCTGGTCAAGGTGTTCAGCATGCTGTCCGGCACCGAACACCTCGCCGGGTTCCGCACGGCGATGCGCGAGACCTTCACCCGCTGGTACCCGGAAGCGGACTGGCCCGCCCAATCGCTGATCGTCGTGGCGGCCCTTGCCCGGCCCGAGCTCGTCGTCGAGGTCGAAGCCCTGATCGCGGTGCCGCGCGCCGTTTAGGACGGTGATCAGGCGCGTAACTCACGTGATGGAAGGCGTAACTCGCGTGATCAGAGGCGGAACACCGAGTGCGGCCTCCAATCACGCGAGTTACGCGCCTGATCACGCGAGTTACGCCTTCGCGCACGCCGCGTCTGTCCGGTCAGGACTCCCGGCGCCTCCGTCCGGCGAGGAGCAGCAGCGCGCCGATGGCCAGCATCCCGAACGCCAGCACCGTCATCGTCTTCACCGGTGAGCCGGTCACGGCCAGACCGGGCGGACGCGGGGTGGTCGGCGGCTGCGGGTTCGGCTTCTCCGGCGGCTGCGGCGTCGGAGGTGTCGGCGGCACTGTGGTGTCGGTGCCGCAGTCGGGGTTCGCCGAACCCGGCGGGCAGTTGCCGCCGGGCGTGTCCGACGTGATGACGTTGCGGAGGCGGTGGTCACCGGTCGCCGGCTTCCGCACGGTGACTGCGTAGGTGACAGTCGCCTTCTCCCCCGGCTTCAGCTCGCCCTTCCAGGTGAGCTTCGGCGTGGAGTAGGTGACCGTGCCCATGCTCGCCTTCGCGGTGCCGTCGAACGTCGCGTCGTCCAGCACCTGGCTCAGGTCGTCGGTGAACGTCGCGTCGTCCACCACGGCCTGCCCGGTGTTCTCCACCGTGACGGTGTACGTGACGACCTCGCCCGGCTTCGCCTCCGTCTTGTCGACCGTCTTCTTGATCTTCAAGCTGGAAAGCGGTGTCGTCGTACCGCACTTCGGATCCTTGCTGCCCGGCGGGCAGTTGCCGCCCGGGGTGTCGGACGTGATCACGTTGGTGAGCTTGCCGTCGCCGTCGGTCTTGGTGACCTTGACGCTGTACGTCACCGTCGACGTCTGCCCGATCTCCAGGTCGCCGGTCCACGTCAGCTTCGGTTCCTCGTAGGTCACCGAACCGATCGTCGCCGCACCGTCCTTCTGGAACACGGCGTCGTCGAGGACCTCGGTGAGGTCGTCGGTGAACGTCGCACCGGTCAGCTTCGTCTTGCCCGTGTTGCGCACGGTCACCGTGTACTTCACGACGTCACCCGGGTTCGCCGTGGCCTTGTCCGCCTTCTTCTCCAGCGAGATCCCGGGCACCGGGGTGACGGTGGAACACGCCGGGTCGTCGGACTGTGGCGGGCAGGTGCCCGGAGTGTTGGTGCTGACGGTGTTCCGCAGTTCGTGATCCCCCGTCACCGGGTTCTTCACCTTCACCGAATACTTCAGCGTGGTCGTCGCCCCGACCGGGAGATCGCCCACCCACACCAGGTTCGGCGCGGCGAAGGAGAACGTCCCGGCGACCGGGGCCGCCGTGGCGTCGTCGGCATAGTCGGCGTCGTCCAGCACCTCGGACAGGTCGTCCGTGACCCGTGCGGCGTCCTCGCCGACCAGCGGGACCTTGCCGGTGTTGGTGACGGTCACGGTGTAGGTGACGACGTCGCCCGGGTTCGCGGTCTGCTTGTCCGACGTCTTCTTGACCGTCAGTTCGCGGGACGGCACGTCCGCGACACAGTTCGGATCGGTCGAATCCGGCGGGCAGTTGTTGCCCGGCGTGTCCGAGGTGACCACATTGGACAGTTTCTTGTCACCGGGGTTCGGGTTCTTGATCTTGACCGTGTAGGTGATGGTCGAGGTCTGCCCGATGCCCAGCGAGCCGGTCCACGTCAGCTTCGGCGCCGCGTAGGTCACGCCACCGATCGTCGCCGCACCGTCGTTCTGATAGTCGGCGTCGTCCAGGACCTCGGTCATGTCGTCGGTGAAGGTGGCGCCGGCCTGTTCGGTCTGCCCGGTGTTGGTGACGGTGATCGTGTACTTCACCGTGTCACCGGGGTCGACCGACTTCTTGTCGGCGGTCTTCTTGATGAGCAGCCCGGACACCGGCGTCGTCGTGCCGCAGTCCGGATCGGTCGAACCCGGCGGGCAGTTGTTGCCCGGAGTCTCCGAAGTGACCACATTGGACAGTTTCTTGTCGCCGTCGCCAGGGTTCTTCACCTGGACCGAGTAGGTCACCGTGGCGGTGGCACCGATTTCGAGATCGCCGGTCCAGGTCAGCTTCGGCGTCGCATAGGTGACGCCGCCGATGGTCGCCGCGCCGTCGTTGCGGTAAACGGCGTCGTCGAGCACCTGGGTGAGGTCGTCGGTGAAGGTGGCACCGGTCAGCTTCGTCTGGCCGGTGTTCCGCACCGTGACCGTGTACTTCACGACGTCACCGGGGTTCGCAGACTTCTTGTCGACCGTCTTCTTGATCTCCAGGCCAGAAACCGGGGTCTCCGTGCCACAGTCCGGATCGGTCGAGCCCGGCGGGCAGTTCCCGCCCGGCGTCTCCGAGGTCACGACGTTCTTGAGCCGGTTGTCACCGGTGTTCGGGTTCTTCACCTTGACCGTGTAGGTCACCGTAGCGGTCGCACCGACTTCGAGATCGCCCGTCCACGTCAGCTTCGGCGCCGCGTAGGTGACGCCACCGATCGTCGCCGCACCATCGTTCTGGTAGTCGGCATCGTCGAGCACCTGCGTCAGGTCATCGGTGAACGTCGCACCGGCGATCTTCGTCTGACCGGTGTTGGTGACGGTCACCGTGTACTTCACGACATCGCCGGGATTCGCGGACTGCTTGTCGACCGACTTCTCGATCTTCAAGCCGGAAACCGGTGTCGTGGTGCCGCACTTCGGATCCGTCGAGCCCGGCGGGCAGTTGCCACCCGGCGTCTCCGACGTGACCGTGTTGATGAGCTTCTTGTCGCCCGGAGCAGGGTTCTTGACCTTGACCGAGTACGTGACGGTCGACGTGGCGCCGATTTCAAGGTCGCCCGTCCACGTCAGCTTCGGCGCCGCATACGTGACGCCACCGATCGTCGCCGCACCGTCATTCTGGTAGTCGGCATCGTCGAGAACCTGTGTCAGGTCATCGGTGAAGGTGGCACCGGTCAGCTTCGTCTGGCCCGTGTTCCGCACGGTGACCGTGTACTGCACCACGTCGCCGGGATTCGCCGACTGCTTGTCCACGGACTTCTCGATCTGCAAACCGGAAACCGGTGTGGTCGTGCCGCACTTCGGATCCGTCGACCCCGGCGGGCAGTTCCCACCCGGCGTCTCGGACGACACCGCGTTCTTCAGCAGGTTGTCGCCCGTGTTCGGACTCTTCACCTTGACCGAGTACGTCACCGTGGACGTGGCACCGATCTCCAGATCGCCGGTCCACGTCAACTTCGGCGCCGCATACGTGACACCACCGATCGTCGCCGCACCATCATTCTGATAGTCCGCGTCGTCCAACACCTGCGTCAGGTCATCGGTGAACGTCGCACCGGTCAGCTTCGTCTGGCCCGTGTTCTTCACAGTGACCGTGTACTTCACGACATCGCCCGGATTCGCCGACTGCTTGTCGACCGACTTCTCGATCAGCAACCCTGAAACCGGCGTGGTGGTCCCGCACTTCGGATCCGTGGACCCCGGCGGGCAGTTCCCACCCGGCGTCTCCGAAGTGACCACATTGGACAGTTTCTTGTCACCGGTGTTCGGGCTCTTCACCTTCACCGTGTACGTCACCGTGGACGTGGCACCGATCTCCAGATCGCCGGTCCACGTCAACTTCGGCGCCGCATACGTGACACGACCGATCGTCGCCGCACCATCATTCTGATAGTCCGCGTCGTCCAACACCTGCGTCAGGTCATCGGTGAACGTCGCACCGGTCAGCTTCGTCTGCCCGGTGTTCTTCACGGTGACCGTGTACTTCACCACGTCGCCCGGATTCGCCGACTGCTTGTCGACCGACTTCTCGATCAGCAACCCCGACACCGGCGTCGTGGTCCCACACTTCGGATCCGTCGAGCCCGGCGGACAGTTCCCACCCGGCGTCTCCGACGACACCGCATTCCTCAACACGTTGTCGCCCGTGTTGGGATTCTTGACCTTCACCGTGTACGTCACCGTGGACGTGGCACCGACTTCGAGATCGCCCGTCCACGTCAACTTCGGTGCCGCGTACGTGACGCCACCGATCGTCGCCGCACCATCGTTCTGGTAAACGGCGTCGTCGAGCACCTGCGTCAGGTCGTCGGTGAACGTCGCACCGGTCAGCTTCGTCTGCCCGGTGTTCTTCACGGTGACCGTGTACTTCACGACATCGCCCGGATTCGCCGACTGCTTGTCGACCGACTTCTCGATCAACAGCCCCGAGACCGGCGTCGTCGTACCGCACTTCGGATCCGTCGAACCCGGCGGACAGTTCCCACCCGGCGTCTCCGACGTCACCACGTTCTTGAGCCGGTTGTCACCGGTGTTCGGGTTCTTCACCTTGACCGAGTAGGTGAACTCCGCGCTCTGTCCCGCGGCGAGCGTGCCGGTCCAGGTCAGCTTCGGTTCCACGTAGGACACCGAGCCGGGCGACGCGGTGGCGTCGTTCTGATAGACCGCGTCGTCGAGCACCCCGGTCAGATCGTCCACGACCTTGAGGTCCGCCGCGGTCACCTTGCCGGTGTTGGCGACGACGACCTTGTAGCGCACGGTGTCGCCGGGGTCGGCGGACTCCTTGTCCGCGGTCTTCGTCACCGTGTACGACGGCGACGGCACCTTGGTCTTCGCGCACGCGGCCGTGGGATCGTCCGGGCAGCGGTTGTCCGGCGGGACGATCGGCGGCGGTCCGGTCGGCACGTTCGCGCGGTTCACGAGTTCCTTGCCGATGGCGGCTTCCTCGACCTTCACGCGCACGGTCAGCGTGGCGATCTCGCCGACCGCGAGACCGCTCACGGCCCAGTCGATCGGCCCGGTTCCGGACGTGGTGCCCTTCGAGGGAGTGGACGACACGTAGGTCGTTCCCGGCGGCAGCGTGTCGCGCACCGTGAGCGCGGGAACGGGGATCACGCCGGTGTTCCGCAGCGTCACCTGATACGTCAGGGTGTCGCCGGGGATCGCCTCCGCGAGGTCGACGGTCTTCGTCAGCTGATACCCGGGCGAGGCGACCGTGTTCCGCACCGTGTTCGACGTGCGTTCCTGCGGTCGTCCGGTGTCCTCGCCGCGGAAGGTCAGCTTGCCGGTGTTGTCGAGTTTGGTGCCGTCCGGCACGTCGAGTCCGACCTTGACCTTGAACGCGACCTTCTGTGACTGCCCCGGCCTCAGATTCCGGAGGTTGCACGTGACCACCTGCCCGGCCGCCGAACAGTCCGGATTGGACCCGGCCACGAACGTGACGCCGTCGGGCAGGGTGTCGGTGAGCACGACGTTCGTCGCGGTGTCGAGGTCGGTGGTGGAGCCGTCGGCGTGCCGGTTGGCGACGTCGAAGGTGTAGGTGATCTCGCCGCCCTTGGTGACGTAGCCCGGCGGGTTGTCGTCGGTGTTGCCGACCGGGTCGTTGGCCTTGGTGATCTGCAGATCCGGTTCGAGCGCGTCGGTGACGAGCCAGATCGTCTGCGGGTACAGCGCGTCGCCGACGGTGCCGATCTTCACCTGGAGCGCGGTGGTCCCCGCGGGGACCTTGCCGGTGATGTCGATGCTGCGGGCGTCGTACCCGACGTTGTTCACCGGATTGGGAGTCCGCGACGTGACGTTCGTGCCCGAGCCGGTGGCCGTGACCTGGTCGATGCGGCTGCTGAAGGCGTTGTTGGTCGCCACCCCGCCGGGCGCGGGCATGGCGATCGTCTGCAGGCTGGAGGCGTCCGGGCCGACCTGGAGGTAGTCGCCGGTGATGGGCGCGTCGCCGTCGCCCGCGACGATGCCGAGTTCGACGTTGGGCTGACGCGAGGTCGGGGCCTTGATCCCGCTCAGCGCGATGGTCGCCGAACTCGGTGTGCTGCCGCCCGCGACCACCTGCATCCCGTCCCAGACCTGCAGGTACCGCAACGGCTCACTGGGCAGTTCGTAGGCCACCACCAGCGACCAGCCACCCCAGCAGCCGAGGTTCGTCCGGCTGATCGACTGGCCCTGGCAGGCCTGGATGTCGGCGACCGTGTACGACCCGGCACCGGCGTTCGTCACGAGCGACGTGACGTCGGCCGCGCCACCGTAGGCGTACAGCGTCGGGACCCCGCCCGTGGTGGTCGCGGGGAACCAGTCATAGCTTTCGGCGGTGATGCGCTGATACGCGCCGGAGCCCGGGGCCTTGATGGAGACCTGGTTGCCCCGGCTCCCGTCGCCGGAGGTCCCGCTGCTGGCGACCGGGTTGAACTGCCAGTACAGCCGGGCGTTGAGCACCTTGGCGCCGGCGGGGACGTTCAGGTTCGCGGCGGACGCGGTGTTGCCCGGCGCGGCCGGGTCGGTCTTGATCCACGACACCGGGCTCGCGTTGCTCGCGGACTCGTTGCAGACGACGCCGACGCCGCACTGCACGACGGAGTTGGCGGCCATCGTGATGCCGCCGTGCGCCAGCCCGGAGTACACCGGCTCCGGCCCGATCGGCCGTTCGGTGCCCGCTCCGCGCGGCTGGATCTGGGCGTTCGCGGGCAGCGGGGCGCCCATCAGCAGGGCCACGACGACCACCGAGAGCAATGCCACGCCCCGGCGCCACCGATTCCGCCCACGACGTTCCGCCATGCCGCCTCCGCCTCACCCCTCGCTCCCGTCGGCCCAGGTCAGGACGGCGGGGTCAGCGAGCCCGATCGACGGTCATCCTGAGTCGGCAAGATCGTCGTCGGCAAGCGGGAGCAGCGGTGTCCCCTGGATAAAACCCGTTGAGTGGCCCCGAAACCCCCGGACGGGTGATGAAACACCGTCCACAACGGACAAAGGCGAGGGTGGCGTTCCGGCGGGAAATCCGGCATTGTCGAACGCGTGATCGAAATTCCTTATCGCGGCTCCGGCCCTTATTGCTATACCCATTCGCTCGCGATGCTGCTCGGCCCGGAGGCTCCCGGCCCCGACGTGCTCGAAACCGTGACCGGCAGCCCCTTCGGCATGCAGCTGGTCGGCGGGACGCTGCCGTTTTTCGACGCCTTCGGCTGGGATCCCGATCTCGGTATCGGCGAGGCGCTCGACGCCCTCGGCTGGAGCGCGGAAACGACGAGCGAGC
Organism: Amycolatopsis keratiniphila; assembly: GCF_000400635.2. Classification (NCBI taxonomy): domain Bacteria; kingdom Bacillati; phylum Actinomycetota; class Actinomycetes; order Pseudonocardiales; family Pseudonocardiaceae; genus Amycolatopsis; species Amycolatopsis keratiniphila. The sequence goes on from NC_021252.1 coordinate 5,441,431, forward strand.
CGGATCCGGACGCCGCGTTCGCCCGGCTCGCCGAGAGCCTTTCCGACGGGCCCGTCCTGATCGGACCGGTGGAGATGGGGCACCTGCGCCACCAGCCGGGAATGACCGGCCCGATCGGCGCCGACCATTTCCTGGTCGCGCTCGGCGCGGACGACGAATCCGTCACCGCCCACGACCCGCAGGGATATCCGTACGCGCGGATCCCGCGGAAGGATTTCGCCGCCGCCTGGCTCGCCGAAACCGTCGCCTACGGCAAACCGCACACGATGCGGACGAATTTCGTGCGGCACACCGTCGTCTCGGAAGAAGCCGCGATCGTCGCGGCGCTCCCCCGCGCGATCAGGCGGCTCGGCGGCGAAGAGGACACCGGACTCCCGCCCGGCACGGTGGGCAACGGCGACGCCGCATTCGCGCTCGCCGCCCGGATCGAAGCCGGCTGCGATCCGGAACTGCGCGGGCTGCTCGTCCATTTCGTGGTGCGCCTCGGCGCCCGGCGGACGAACGACGCCGCGACTTGCCTGCGCCTGGTCGGCCACGAAGCCGCGGCCGCCGTCCTCACCACGCAGGCGCGGCTGATCGGTTCCCTGCAGTACGACCTCGTCGTCGAGGACGACGCACGGGCCGCCGCGACCCTCCGGACGCTCGCCCCGACCTACGAAGACTTGCGGCGGGCGCTCACGTCATCCTGAGGATCTCGCGGACGATCACCTCGGGCTCGGTCTTCGGGACGTAGTGCCCGGACCGCTCCGCGATCACGTGCCTGCCGGCGGGCGAAAGGGTCACCCGGTGGACGTGGGACGCGTTCGCGCGCGCCCTCATCCCGCCCCCGAGGCCGCCGGACACGACCGTGAGCGGGATGTCCCCGAGCATCGGCGGATCATGCCGCCAGAGGGCCAGTTCGTCGAGGAAGGTGCGGGCCTGCTCCCGGTGGGTCCGCGTCGTCCCGACGGTGAACGCCTCCCGTTCGAGGTCGCGGCGGACGTCGTCCGGGATGTCCCGCAGCAGACCGCGGAAGACGACCTTGAGCAGGCCCAGCCGCGCGAGCACACCGCTGACCCCGAGCATGAGGCGTTCGCCGGTGCGGAAGGCCCGGCCGAAGAGCACTTCAGCCGCTTCGTCGGTCGGGTCGACCAGCACCAGCCCGGCGATCCGTTCCGGACGGCGGGCGGCGGCCTGCCGCACGATGGGCCCGCCCGCGCTGTGCCCGGCGAGGATGTACGGCCCCGGGCCGAAATGGTCGAGGACGTCGTTGAGGTCGTCGGCCATCCGGTGCAGCGTGCGGCCGCCCGGGTCGGGGGCGCTGCGGCCGAGCCCGGAGCGGTCGTAGGCGATCGCGCGTATGTGGCGGCCGACCTCCGGCTGGACCGCCGCCCAGGACGACCGGGTGGCGGCCGCGCCCGCTTCGAACACGACCGTCGGCCCGGTGAACCCCTCCGGTCCCGGATGCACCATCGCGTGGAGCCGTCTGCCGTCGCGGGTGACGACCCATTCCGGCTCGCCTTGGGTGTGGGTCATCCCGCGGTGATCCTCCAGCCGGTGGCGTCGAGCTGCCACTCCACGACGACATCCTCGAACAACGTCGGCGAGACGAACCGGACGCGCACGAAGCCTTGGAATCCGCGCGCCATCACAACCCCTCCCCCGTGGCCGCCAGATCGGCCACCATCTCGGCGACCGGCCTGCCCGGCGGACACGACCCGATCAACCCGCGGATCGACGCGGTCAGCAGCAGCCGTACGTACTCGGGCCGCGGCACCTGCGGCAACGCGGCGGACGGCTCGGCGAGCCGGTCGTCACGGGACAACCGGTCGCGGACCGCCTGCCGCTCCCGGTCCAGCCCGTCGCCGTCGGCCTCCTCGGCGGCCGCACTGTTCTCCTCGGAGGCGGTCATCGCGATGGTCATCGACGCGACCGCGCCGCTGAGCACGATCGCCGCGCCGGGCTCGTAACCCCGGCGGGCGAGCGCGTCGACCTCGATGTTCAGCAGCCGCTGACCGCCGTCGCCGCGCGGGAACAGCAGTTGCAGATACCCGGCGAGGCCGGGGTGCTCCAGCATGAAGGCCCGCATCTGCAGCGCGAAGGACAGCAGATGCCGTTCGAGGTCGTGACGTGGATCGTCCTGGAGCCGCAGCTCGGCCAGGATGCTCTCCCCGACCAGCCGCTCCAGCCCCCACCGGCTCTCGACGTGGCTGTAGAGGGCGGTCGCGGTCACCCCCAGCCGGACCGCGACCGCCTTGACGCTGAGCCTGCGCATCCCGAGCTCGCGACCGGCCCGCACGATGTCGTCCACCGCGACCATGGCCGGGCGGCCACCGATGTTCGGCATCTCGCCCCCCTGGGAAAGTTATAGGGGGAAACTAAGGGTGGGCTTACCTTCGTGTCAAGGTGCAGCGTTTCCGGTGGCCGGAAGCTGCCAAGGGCCTGCCCGCCTGCCTCGCTGGGCGGCGCGGCGCGTTGCGAAAGCCACTTTCGCAACGTTGAAGGTTGCGAAAGTGGCTTTCGCAACGCGCCCACCCCTGCGAACGAACACCGGCGGGACCGCCGAAGCGGCCCCGCCGGTGTTTCCCTCCCCGCCCCTGCCGGCGAGTCTCAGTGACTTCAGAACGTGACGGTGAACCCGTCGATGCTGCCGGTGTCGAACCGGTAGACGTCCTGGGCGCTCAGCTTCCAGGTGCCGTTGGCCGTTTCGGCGGAGGCGTCGACGGTGAAGGTCTGGTGCACCCCCTCGGCCGAGCCGACACCGCCCGAATCCTTCAGGCGGTAGGCCTTGCCGCTCGGCCCGATCAGGTCGAGCACGAGGTCGGCGCTGTAGGTGTGCGAAACGTCCACCTTGACCGACAAGGACGCGGAAGCCTTGCCGTCACAGCCCTCCTGGGTCACGGAACTGGTCACGGCCGCCCCGGCGTCCGGAATGGACACCGGCGTGGTGTTCGACTTCGCCCCGCAGTTCGGGCCGGGGCCGCCGCTGCCGATGAACGACACGTTCAGCAGCTTGTTCGGCGAACCGCTGCCCGCGTTCTTGATGACACCCGCGGTCGCGCCGTTCACCAGCGCGTCCCGCACCTGCTGCGGAGTGGCGCCGGGGTTGGCCGAGAGATAGAGCGCGGCCGCGCCGACGACGTGCGGCGTCGCCATCGAAGTCCCGCTCATCCCCGCGGAGCCGCCGCTGCTCGGGCTCAGCGACGTGATGTTCGTGCCGGGCGCGAAGATGTCGGTGCAGCTTCCGTAGTTGGAGAACGAGGACCGGTTGTCGGCGGAGTCCGAGGCGTTGACCGTGATCGCCTCGGGCACCCTGGCCGGGCTCGTGTTGCACGCGTCGGTGGAGGCGTTGCCCGCCGCCACCCCGTACACGACGCCCGACGCGATCGACCGCTTCACCGCGTCGTCCCCGACCCCGGGGGCGTCCATCGTCAGGCTCATGTTCGCCACGGCGGGCTTCTTCGCGTTGGCCGTCACCCAGTCGACGGCGTCGATGATGCCCGAGTCCGGCCCGGAGTTGTTGCACCCCAGCACCTTCAGCCCGACGATCTTGACCTTCTTCGCGACGCCGTAGGTCTTGCTGCCGATCGTGCCCGCGGTGTGGCTGCCGTGCCCGTGGCAGTCGGAGCCGTCCCCGCCCATGAAGTCCTTGCCGAGGCTCGCGCGGCCCTCATATTCCGGGTTCGACGGGTTGATGCCGCTGTCGAGGTCGTACGCGGTGACGCCCGCGCCGTCGTTCGGATAGGTGTAGGCCTTGTCGAGTGGAAGGCTCTTCTGGTCGACCCGGTCCAGCCCCCAGGTCGGGTTCTGCTGGGTGCCGGTACCGCGCGCGGTGCCGTCTTCGTACACCGCCTTGACCGACGGATCCGCGGCCAGTTTGCGCGCCTCGGCCGCGGTCATGCTCTTGGCCGAGAACCCGCGGAGAGCCGCCGTCCACACCGAACGGACCTCGCCGCCGTAGCGCTTGGCCAGTTCGGCGGACGCCGTCTGTCCGGCCGCCGCGACGTCGTGGAGGACGACGATGTACTGGTCGCCGTAGTGCTCCTTGGCGGGGATCACCGTGCCTTCGGCTTCGGCGGCGACGGCCGATCCGGCGCCGAGCGCGAGCAGCGGGCTCAGCAGACCGAGCGCCAGCAGCGTTTTCGTCTTGTCACGCATGGGAAGTCACCTCTGTTTCGGCGAAGGTCACTGGACGGTGAGGGTGTACGTGGTGGTCGCGGTCTTGCCGCCGCCGTCCTTGGCGGTCACCGTGACCGGATACGTGCCCGGCTGGAACGGCGCGAAGACCTGCATGGTCGAACTGCCACCACTGGAAACGGTCTGCGGTGAGAAGAACGGGTTGACCGGCAGCCCGGAACCACTGGCGGACAACGTGATCGAACCCGTGCCGCCGGTCGCGGTGACGGTGGCGCTCACGAGTGAACCCGCGCGGCCGGTTCCGGACGACGGGTTCACCGTCACCTTCAGGTCGCCGACGGGAGGTTCGCCCGCGCCGACCGTGAGCGAGAGCCCCGCGGTGGCCGTATCGGTGGTCCCCTTCCCGGAAATCGTGACCTGGTAGGCCTTTTCCGGGGTCCCGGCGGCGGTCTCGATGGTCAGCTTGGCGACCTCGCCCGCCTTGATCGTGGCGGGCTGGAACGTGGCCTTGGCCCCTTCGGGCAATCCGGACGCGGAGAGCGTGATGCTCTCGGCGCCGTTCTTGCCCGGTTTGCTCGTGACACTCGCCGACACGTACTTGCCCGGCGACACCTTCACCGACGAGGGCGAAGCCGCGAGCGTGAAGACGTCACCCGGCTGCTCGCCGCCGATCTGCTGGGCGACCCAGTCCCCCATGTCGTTGTTGAGCCTGCTGTAGACGCTGTACCAGCGGAAATCGCTGCGGCTCCAGGAGGTGACGCCGACGACCTTGCCGTTGACGACGAACGGTCCGCCGCTGTCGCCCGGCAGGACGGTCTTGCGGCCGTCGGAGTAGCCGGCGCAGATCATCGTCTTCGGGTCGACGCCGTTCTCCACGCCGGTGCACTGGCTCGCGTTCACGATCGGCAGGGTCAGCTTGTGCAGCGTGACGTCCTGCGTGGTGTCGTTGATGTCCTTCTTGCCGTAACCGAGGCTGAACCCGTCCTTGCCGGGCGCCTCCAGTCCGGTGTCGGCGGAGGTGGCGACCTTCGCGTAGCCGCCGGGCGGCACCGGGATGTCACCGTCGACGGTGATCACCGCGACGTCGTAGCCGTACCAGGGCTGGGTGAACTTGGGGTGGACCTTGTAGTCGACGGCCTTCAGCTGCGTGCCGCCCGCGCTCTTCAGATCGTCGAGTCCATAAAGGACACTCTTCTCGCCGGCCAGCTCCTTGCAGTGAGCCGCGACCAGGACCTTCCGCGGGGCGATGACGGAGCCGGAGCAGCTCTGCCCCCTCGGCCTCGAACCGCCTTCCCGCAGGGCGGCGATGGCATACGGGTAGTCCTTGACCGACGCGGGCGAGCCGCCGATGCTCTGGCCGTGGACGCCACCGGTCGGCAAGGGCGCGGCGTCGGTCGGGGAGATGGCGCGAAGGGGGTCGGCCGGTTCCGCGCCGGCGAGACCCGCCGCCGGTGCCAGCGCGGCCATGGTCAGGGCGACCACGCCGAAGATCCGTTTTCTGCTCACGGTGCTTCCTTTCCGGGAAATCGCGACTGCCCGACAACTGTCGATCGACGGCGGAAGCGGAACAATAGTGGACTACGGGGCTCGCTCCACTATTTAAAGAAACCACCGCTGACCTGCGGTTTCTCTCGTCGTACCCAGCGAATCGACGAATACGTGCCCTTAGGGAATGTCGCTGAGCAGATCAGCGGTCAGGACGGTGCGCGAGGGCAATCCCAATTTGCGCAGCGCTCGCCCGACGTGGATCTCGACCGTCCTCGGCGAGAGGAACAGCCGCTCCCCGATCTCCCGGTTCGTCAGGTTCTGGGCGGCGAGCCGGGCGACTTCGAGTTCCCTCGGGGACAACGCTTCGCCGTAGCCCTTGCGGCCGCGCCGGGGCATCTCCGGATCGCAGCGGCGCAACGAACGACGGCAGCGGAGCGCGTCCACGGCGGCGCCGAGACGCGCGTACGTCGTCTCCGCGGTGGTGAAGGAAGCGACGGCACGCTCCCGCACCCCGGCTTCGGAGAAGCACCCGGCGGCGAGTTCGTCGGCATAGGCCGCGAAATACGGGAGCGGCAGTGCACTGTAGGCCTGCGCGGCGCCCACCAGCAGTTCACCGGCGGCCAGTGTCTCGCCACGCGCCTGTGTGAGCATGCCCCGGCACAACAACGCCGACGCGTTGGCGACCGGGGCGTCCTTCCCGTCGATACCCTGCCGGAACTCCGCGAGCAGCTCCCGCGCCTCGACGTGCTGTCCCAGCCCGAGCATGGTGCGCACGGCGAACGGCATCAGCTCGGCCGCCCAGACCCAGTTGTTCTTGCGGCGCACGGTTTCCAGGCCGAATTCGGCCAGGCGCCGGGCGGCCTGCAGATCCTTGCCCGCCTGATGGACGGCCACCCGGCCCGCGTACGCCGATGCCTGCACCGGGACACTGCCCGCGGACAGCGCGAACGCGGCGTCGAAACTGCGCAGGGCCGCCGTCGGCCGGTGCTGTCCGTACTCGTACCAGCCGAGCACCAGCAACGGCTCGGCCGCCAGCGAACCGTCCTTGTCGACCCGCGTCAGCATCGCGCGCGACTTCTCCGCGACGCTCGCCCACTCCCCCATCGCGAGGTCCAACCGCAGCTCCGTACCGTCGGCGAGCGCGTCGAGATAGGGCTGGTGGTCGTCACGGATCAGCCGCCGCGCGGTCGCGAGGTAGGCCCGCGCCACCGGGTAGTGCCCGTTCCACGCCACCGCGTCGGCCAGGTTGATGTAGGTGCGGGCGACCTGACGGCAGACCTCGGCCGACTCCGGCGCCCGCGGCAGGTCGGCGATCTCGTGCCAGGCCTCCGGATCGGCGATCTGCATCCGCGCCGAAAGCCGGTTGGCGGTGATCGCGGCGAGCAGCCCGGCGTCGTGCTCCCCCTTGCTCGCCTGCTCGGCCTCGTCGAGCCAGCGGAAGTTCTCCTCGACCGGGACCGTCCCGATATGCGGCAGCGCCAAGGTGACCAGCCCCCTGGCGAGCAGCGCCTGCCGCCTGCCGAGGTCGGCCGCGCCCAGTTCGATTTCGAGCCTGCCCGCTTCGACCTTGCCCACCTGGTTGATCAGCACCTGTCCGAGGTGGACCCGGATCTCGCCGCGCGCGGCCTTGCTCAGCGGCCATTCGCGCAGGATCTCCCGCAGCAGCCGGACCGTTCCGGCGTGCGCGATACTGCGCGGCAGTTCCCTGCCGAGCCGGACGGCGAACGATTCGCGCGCGGTGCGCGGCAGATCCGCGTCCCGCAGGGCCGCTTCGAGCAGACGGCTCGCTTCCTCGGTCCGGCCGTCTTCGATGGCGTTGTCGACCGCGACCCCGGTCCACTGTGTCCACGCGGCGATGTCACCCGCCAGCCGCGCGTGACGGGCGATGAGCGACGCGAAGGGTTCGGCGCTCGCGGCGAGCCGGGCCGCGGCGCGTCCGTGCATCGCGCACCGCTGAGGCCCGGGAAGCAAGGCGTAGACCGCTTCGGCGATCAGCGGGCTCCCCGAGACATAGCGGCCGCGGCCGAGATCCCGCAGCAGTCCCGCTTCCACGGCTTCGGTGATCGCGCCGTCGATCCCCGCGGACGCCGCGACCGCGCCCAGATCCGGCTCACCGGCGGGCGATCCCAGCACCGCGGCCGCGCGGACGACGTCCCTGGCGGCGGATCCGATCGCCTCCATCAGCCCGGAAACCCGGCTGCGCACGATCGGCGGCACCGTCGCCGACGCCAGTCTGTCCGCCGAAAGCGCTTCGGCCGTGTCGCCGACGCTCTGGACCAGCGCCGTCAGATCGACGGCGATCCCGGACGTCCGCCGGTGCGCCGCTTCGGCGAAATCCGGCGCGCAGCGGCCGAAGGAGGCGTCCAGCAACGTCCGCACCTGGACGTCGGTGAACGCCGTGAGCGAGAGATGCGCGGCGGTCTCGCGCAGTGGCGGGAATCGTCGCGGCCCGCAGATCGCCGCGCTGACCACCACGCTCAGCGCCGCCGCCGGGGAAGCCGCGAGCCCGCGCAGGAATTCCCACGTGTCGTCGTCCGCGCAGTGGACGTCGTCGAGCACCAGCACCGCCGGACCGCAGCCCGTCAACACCTCCCGCACGGCTCGGAACTCCTGCTGCCGGACGGTCTCCGCGTCCGCGTTCTCCGGGAACGGCGGCAGCCACGGCGACCATTCCGGGACGAGCCGCCGCAGGACACCGGTCACCGGGGAGAAGCCCGCCGCGTGGGCGGCGGCCACGGCGCTCTTCTCCAGCAGCGCGTCGACCAACGGCGCCAGACGGCAAGGCCGCGAGAAAGAACCGCACCGGGCGGACCACACCACGCGCGAGGCGAGCGCGGGATGGGCGGCCAGTTCTTCGAGCAGCCGGCTCCGGCCCACCCCCGGTTCGCCCTCGACGACGGCGACCGACGGCGGGCGCGAGGCGACGCGCACCAGTTCGGCCAATTCGGTGTCGCGGGCCACGAACACCGGTGCCGTACCGATCGTCGGCATGCTCGGGACCATACCGAGCGGACACCCGCCGAAAGGCGGGAACACGAACAGTGACCACGAGCCGCGCGCTTTCCGCTGGTCCACACCACCAGAGTCACGACTTCACCGCACTGTTAACTCGATCGGGCGACGACGACCTGCGGTGACACCGACTCCCGCATCGGCAATACGGACCCTTAGGTATTGCCGCGAACCTTGCCATGAGACCACCGGAGGGTGAATCTCAGACTGTTCGCAGTGCCCCTCTGTCACTTCATCACAGCGCACCTCCCCTGCATGCGCCGGTCCACCACCCATTCGGGTAGCCGAAGTCCCCACCTGTCCCTTTACGGGTGGCCGCCGCGCTTGCTTCGCGTTCGACCATCCAGTTAGGAGTGTTCCGACGGTGAAGACCTCGTTCAGGCGCGGGCTGGCCACGGCCTGCGCCGGTGTCGCCGCGCTGGTCGCCCTGCAGGCGCCCGCCGCCGCGGCACCCGCCATCACGGCGGCCACCACGATCCCGATCAACATGCAGGCACAGGAGAAGAGCAACTGGTGCTGGGACGCCAGCGGCAACACGATCGCCGCCTGGTGGGGCCACTCGCTCACCCAGACGAAGTTCTGCCAGATCGCGCACAACGAGTCCGGTACGGACTGCGCGAACAACCAGGGTTACCTGAGCGATCAGCAGCGCGTGTTCCGCTGGCTCGGGTTCAGCAACGTCGGCACCTACAGCTCCTCGGGCCAGACGCTGACCTTCGCCTCCATCAAGAGCCAGGTCGACGCGCGGCAGCCGATCGGCACCCGGATCGGCTGGCGCAACGGCGGCGGTCACATGCACGTGCTCTACGGCTACGACAACACCAACGGCGCCACGACGGTGTATTACGGCGACCCGTGGGGTTCCAGCCCCCGCTACAACCAGATGAGCTACAGCGCCTACCGGTCCAACAACTCGTTCACCTGGACCCACACCGTCTACGGGATCAAGGACTGAAACCATGAAGCGAACCTTCCTCGGCGCCACGATCCTCGCCCTCGGCCTGTCGCTGGCGCTCGGCGGCCAGTCCTCCGCGGCCGACGCCCCCAGCGGCGCGCCCACCGCCGCCGACCTCGCCGCGGTGTCCACAGTGGTCACCAGTGACGCGACCACCCAGCGGCTCGCCAAGGCGCAGTTCCCCGGCGCGGCCAAGGCGGACACGGCCCTCGCGGCCAAGACCGCCAAGGCCGATCCGCGCACACCGGTGGCGGTCTACCAGCCGACCGCCGCCTTCATCGCCGGCACCTCCACCGTCCCGGCCGAACTCGCCTATGTCGCCACCCCGGCGACGCTGGGCAACGGCGACGCCGCGACCGTGTGGTCGCAGCGCGAGGGCTCGGGCTGGTCGGTCTACAACGTCGCCTCGGGTGACGTCGAGAAGCGCCTCGCGGCGCAGGTCGGCAAGGGCTACCTCCTGAGCGAACCTCAGGCGGGCGCCTGGTACGCCGTCGACGGGGACACCGTGACCGTCCTCGACGGCTCGTCGGTGGCGAAGACCGGCGAGAAGATGTCGCTCGCCGCCTACCGCGAAGCTCTGCAGAGCCGCTACGGCGACAAGCTGCCCGGCTCGGCCTACGACCGCACCGGTGCCGCCGGCGGTTACGGTGCCGCCCCGGTGGGCGACACCGACGTGCCGTGGTGGCCCTACGCGCTCGGCGCGGTCTTCCTCGCCGCCGCGGGCGCGGCCGTCACGCTGCGGCTCCGCAAGCAGTAGGTGCCAAGGGTGCCGGGACCGCGCGGGGTCCCGGCACCCTGGCGGGGGCTGAAGGACGCTTTCACCGCATGCGATGCAGGGAAAGCGCCCTTCACCTCATGCAATGCGGTGAAGGACGCTTTCAGCCCGCCGCTAGGCGAATGTGTAGTCCTCGATCGGAAAGCTCTGCGCCTCCTTGATCGCGTTCAGCGTGGAGGACGGCCGCAGCAGCGTCGCCTCCCCGTGCGGGTTGAAGTAGTAGCTGTTCGCCGGGGCGCAGTTCCCGAGCGTGAAGATCGAATCGCCGAGGCGCTCGGTCATCCGGTCGAGGAACGCGTCGTTGGCCTCCTGCGTCACCTCGAACTCCGTCGCGCCACGCCGCCGCATCGCGCCGAAGAGCCGATCCATATGCCGCATCTGCGTCTCGATGGTGGTGAAATAGGACAGTCCCGAGTAGGAATACGGGCTGTTGAGCGAAATGAAGTTGGGGAACTTCGGGATCGCGACGCCCTCGTAGGCCTGGAAGCGGTTCTCCCGCCACCACTTCCCGAGATCCCGGCCATCGCGCCCGATGATCTCGATCGCCGGGAAGTTCGCCTCCCACAGGTCGAATCCGGTCGCCAGCACCAGGACGTCGATGTCCCGCCGCCGCCCGTCCGCGGTCTCGATGCCGGCCTTGTCGATCTTCGCGATGGACGTCGTTTCCAGATGCACGTGATCCTTGGTGAAGGCCGGGTAGTACTCGTTGGAGAACGTCGGGCGCTTGCAGCCGAACGAATAGCGCGGCGTCAGTTCCGCGCGCAGCCCCGGATCCCGCACCTGACGGCGCAGATGCGCCTGGCACCACAGCTTGCCGAGCCGGTTCGCCATCGGCAGCTGCTTGTAGTGCAGCACACCGGAGACCATCATCAGCTCCAGCAGCGCGGTCCCGGTCAGCCGGGCGGCTCGCTGGGTGAACGGCAGCGCGGCGAACGCGCGCCGGACCGCCTTGGGCACCGGGAAGTCCAGTTTGGGGCTCACCCAGATCGGCGTCCGCTGATAGACGGTGAGTTCCCGCGCGACCTTCGCGATCTCGGGGATCAGCTGGACCGCGGTCGCGCCGGTGCCGATCACCGCGACCCGCTTGCCCGCGAGGTCGTACTCGTCGTCCCAAGCGGTGGTGTGGATGACCTTGCCGCCGAAGGTGTCGATCCCGGCGATATCGGGTTTCTTCGGCTGGGAAAGGAATCCCGTGGCGGTGAGGAGGTACTTCGCGGTGACCGGGTCGCCGCCGGCGAGCGAGACCTTCCAGTGCGCGTCCGCCTCGTCCCAGACCGCGCCGGTGACCACCGAGCCGAACCGCATGTAGCGCCGCAGCCGGTACTTGTCCGCGACGTGCTCGGCGTACCGCTTGAGTTCCGCGCCCGGCGCGAAGAGCCGCGACCAGTGCGGATTCGGTTCGAACGAGTACGAGTAGGTGGCCGACGGGATGTCGACGGCCAGCCCGGGATAGCGGTTCACATGCCAGGTGCCGCCGAGGTCGGATTCGCGTTCGAGGATGAGCAGGTTGTCGTAGCCGAGCCGGTTGAGCTGGATCGCCGCGCCCATCCCGCCGAACCCGGCTCCCACGACGACGGCGTCGTACTGCGTGGTCATGCGTTTTCCTCCCGGTGGGTGTCCTGGTCGAGGCGGGCGCGGTAGCCGTCCCGCTCGGGTGAATCGGGGCGAAGGGCCCGGTCGTCCCGCACCAGACGGCGGAACGCGTTGAGCGCCGGTTCGGGGGTCACGGCCGCGAGGGTCGCGAGCGCGCCGACGTAGCCGGGCACGGCGATCTCAGCGGCACGAGTGCGGACGGAACCCACCACGGCGTCGGCGATCCGGCCCGGTTTCACCTTCGGGATCGGGCGCATGTCGAGGCCCGAGGCGAGCGCGGTGTCGACCGCCGACGGCAGCACGGCCGAGACGCTCACTCCGTGCGGCGCGTACTCCAGGCGGGTCGCCGCGGTCAGCCCGACGACGGCGAACTTGCTGGCGTTGTAGATCGCCAGCCCTTTCACCGGGAACTTCCCGGCCAGCGAAGCGACGTTGACGATGTGCCCGCGCCCGCGTTCCAGCATGCCGGGCAGCGCCAGCCGCATACCGTGGACGACGCCGAAGACGTTGACCTCCATGGTCGCCCGGTTCAGCGCGTCGGAAAGATCGAGGAAGCCGCCGTTCGGCATGATCCCGGCGTTGTTGACGAGCACCGCGAGCGGCCCGTTCGCCTGTTCGGCCTCGCCGAGGAACGCGGCGAACGACGCCGGATCGGCGACGTCCAGATGATGCGCGGTACCGCCGATGTCGGCGGCGGTCCGTTTCGCGGCTTCGAGGTCCAAGTCGCCGATGGACACGCGCGCGCCGAGGACGGCCATGCGTTCCGCGGTCGCGCGGCCGATGCCCTGCCCCGCGCCGGTGATCGCCACGTGTGCCCCGTCGAGGTCAAGAGGCGGGTACTTGGTCATGCGCGTACTCCTTCTCGTTCGAAGGCTTCGGCGACCAGGGCGGGCGCCGTCCTCGACGCCGTGGCGAGCACGTGCTCCCGACGCCGTCCGTCCATGAAGTTCGCGCCCATGGCGGCGAGATCGGCGGGCCCCGGCTCGATCCGCACCACTCGGACACCGGCCGCGCGCAGCCGTCGCACCTCGTCGTCGACCCGCCTGGTCATCGCCGTCCGCAGCAGCCGTTCCAGCCGGGCCGCACCGCGGGCCGGTGCGCCGCCCTCGCTGCTCATCGGCGCGATCAGCACGACCTCGCCGACGTCGTGGCCGAGCAGGAGATCGGCCGAGGTCGGGGAGACCGTGCCGCCGTCGAGCAACGGCCGTCCGTCCACAACGGACGGTGGGAACCAGCCGGGGATCGCCCACGACGCGGCGATCGCCTCGCCGAGGCGGGCGGGTGGCGCGTCCGGGGAGCCGAGCGCGACCCGCTTCCCGGTCAGGTCCGCGGTCATCAGCCAGGTCGCGGGATGCGGCACCCAGCCGCCGGGCGCCAGCGCGTCCCCGAGTTCGCGAAGCCAGGTCGCGTCGCCCCTTCCCCGGGGCAGGAGACCCGCGAGACCGGCGAGCGTGTCGACGTCACGGCGCAGCGCGGCCCGGATCAAACCGGCCGCGGGCCAGCGCGGGGACGGCACCGGCGGAAGCCTGTCCGGAACGCGGCGGACGTGCGCGGCGACGACGGCGTCGCCACCGGGCACGCCCGCCACCGCGTCGAGGATCGCCTTCGCCGGGATGCCCGCCCCGAGCATGGCCGCCGCTTCGGCCCCCGCCGACGTGCCGACCAGGATGTCCGCCTTCCGAGGGTCCCAGCCGGCCTTGGCGTGCAGCGCGTCGAGGACGGCGGCCGTCCAGGCGAACCCCAAGGTGCCGCCGCAGCCGAGCACCAGCGCTCTCGCGGAATGACGTGTCATTTCCGGAACGGTATGTCATTTGAACCCGTCAGGCAATAAGCTGGCGGAATGACGACGGAGATCCCGGTCAGCAGGGCCGCACGGAAGAAGCAGGAACTACGGCGCGAGATCGTGGAGGCCGCGTTCGACTGCTTCGCCGAGCGGGGCTACCACGCGACCGGGATCGCCGACATCGCCGCCCGGCTGGGCATCGGGCACGGCACCTTCTACCGGTACTTCCAGAACAAGCGGGACATCGTCGACCACGTCATCACGGACCTGGTCGAGAAGGTGGTCGGCGCGCTGGCCGCGGACAACGCGCCGGACGCGGTCAACAGCCTTGCCGAGTACCGCAAGCAGAGCGCGCGGATCGGCGACGCGCTCGCCCGGATCTTCGGCGGCGACCCGCGGATGGCCCGGTTCCTCCTGCTCGAAGCGGCGGGTATCGACGCCGAGATGCGGGAACGGGTGCTGGACTTCTACGAGACCGCCGCCGAGCTGACCGCGGGCTATCTGCACCACGGCGTCCGGCTCGGGTATCTGCACGAGGACCTGGACGTGGACTCCACCGCCCGCGCGATCAACGGGATGATCCTCGCGTCGATCCTGTCCGAACTGCGCGATCCGTCACCGGAGCGGCAGGCCGCGATGAGCCGGGCGGTCCGCCGGGTGATGTACGACGGGATCGCGACACACCAGTAAGCGGGGTCTGGGCGGTACTGGTGCCTCGCTCATGGAACAGGGTCCGGACCGCCGGGTCTAGCGCCCGAAACGCATACCGGCACCGACGAAAACGAACCCTCAGTGATTCCGCAGGGTGTGGCTGGGCGGTTCGCCGAAGGCCGCGCGGTACTGCGCGCTGAACCGGCTGCCGTCCAGGAAGCCCCACTTCGCCGCGACACTCGTCACCGTCGTGCCGTCACCGGGTGCGGCGGCGCGGAGGTCCGCCCTGGCCAGGTCGAGCCGGACCCGGCGCAGGTAGGCCATGGGCGTGGTGTCCAGATGCCGCCGGAACGCCAGTTGCAGGGCCCGCACCGAGACCCGGCAGGCGCGGGCGATGTCGGCGACCCCGAGGTCGAGGTCCGGATTCGCCTCCAGGAAGGCGACCGCGCGGCGCACCGTGTCCGGGACGGCGTCGCGACGGTCGCTCGGGCGCTCTTCACCCCTGCCCGTGGTGAAGGTGTCCAGTGCCATGGCGGCCATCAGCCTGCCCGCCGCGCCGAGTACCAGCGGGCCGTTCTCCACGTCCGGATCGGTGAACAAGGCGGTCATGTAGTCGACCGTCCGGCTCCATCGCCGAGCCTTCTCCGGGCACACCGGCTCGTAGCACAACCGCTCCACCACGGGTTCCGGGTCGATTCCGCCGAACAGCGAGAGGTCGATCCCGGTGATCTGCAGCCGCGTGCCGTGCAGCTCCGTCCGGTACTCATGGCCGGGATGCGGGCCGACGAACACGTCTCCCGGGCCGAGCCTGCGGTCGCTGACCCCGTCGTCGAGCTCCTGCTCGCCGTCCAGCACCCGCAACAGCACCATCCTGCCCAGCGGCTGGACGACGACCTCCGTGGTCAGCGTGTTGTGCAGGGAGTCGAAATGCATGTCCCCGAGATCGCACCGGTTGTGCTCGAAACGGTAGCTTTCGACGCTGCCGCGGACCCGCAGGCGATTGTCGCGGTACGCCTCGGCGAGCAGGGCACACGCCTGTTCCGGATCGGTGGTCGCGAATTCCGTCACCTTCGGCTCGTGCACGCCGACCACGCTTCCTTTCCGTTCACCCGTAACGAAAAGTCCGCCCGGAACGCTACCGCCGTCCGATGGGCCCCACCAGGGCCCGTCGGTGTCATCCGGCTGGTCGGAATGGCTCACCCGCGCGCTCGAGAATCGCTTTGGCCCGCGCTTCGACCGGTTTGTCGATCATCTGGCCGCCCGCCGCGGCCACCGACCCGTCGCCCGCGAGCGCAGCCACTCCCCTCGCCCACTCGATTTCGCTCGCCGACGGGGCCAGCTCACGATCGGCGACCGCGACCTGGCGCGGGTGCACGCAGAGTTTCCCGGTGAAACCGAGGGTTTTGGCGTGTTCGAGGTCGGCGACGAGCGCGGCTTCGTCGTCGAGCGCCGTGGTGACGCCGTCGATCGGGGCCGCCCGGCCCGCGGCCGCCGCGGCGACGACGAGCGCGGACCGCGCGTACCGCAACGCCTCGTGCGACCGGTGATCGACGCCGAGTTGCGCGGCCAGATCGACACTGCCGAAAGCGGGCCGCACCACGGCGTCCGCACCGCAGACCGCCACCGCGTTCGCGATCCCGGCCGCCGTCTCCACCAGCGGCACGATCGGGACCCCCGGCAGCCGTCCGGCGAGGGAATCGATCTCGGCGGGATCCTCGGCCTTGGGCAGCATCACCGCGAGCGCGCGGCCGACGCTCGCGACATCCTCGTGGTACCAGGCGGTTCCGGCGGCGTTGATCCGGACGACCGCCCGATGGCCTTCTTCCAGCCACGCCCGGACGTGTTCGCGGGCGGCGTCCTTCCGCTCGGGCGCGACGGCGTCCTCCAGATCGAGGATGACGACATCGGCGCCGCTGGCCGCGGCCTTGGCGAAGCGGTCCGGCCGGTGACCGGGGACGAACAGGAAGGTCTTCGCGCTGGTTTCGTTCATCGGCCGAGGCTCCGCATCGTCCCGATCGCCGTTCGCCGTCCGTGCCGATCACGCACGGCGGTGCCGCTCTCGTCTGCCCGGACGATCATGCCCTGATGGTCGAACAGGGGCGAGACGAGGCGGTAGTCGAAGGCCAGCCGTCCGGCGCTCCCCCGCCGCCGGGCGGCTTCGGCCATCGCGAGCGCCTGCAGGGGGCCGTGGGTGAGCAGCCCCGGATAGCCCTCGACATCGCGGGCGTAGTCCCGGTCGTAATGGATGCGGTGGGCGTTGTAGGTCAGCGCCGAGAAGCGGAACAGCAGCGTCGGCGAGACGTCGATCGCCCATTCGTCCTCGGCCACCGGCACTTCCGGCTCCTCGACGGCCGCTTCGACCTGACCCGAAGCGGCGTCGCGGTAGACGATGTCCTGCTCCTCTTCGACCACGACCGCGCCGTCTTGGACGATCCTGTGGCCGGTCACGACGAAGGTCAGCCGTCCGGTTCGGCCCTGCTTCTCCCGCGTGGAAAGCACTTCCGTATGCCGTTCGGCGGGCAGACCGCACCGCAGCAGGCCGAGCGTCCGCACGCGACCGCCCGCCCACATCCGGCGGCGCCCGGGCTCCGGGACCTTGCCGCGCATCGGATGCCCGTCCGGCCCCAGATCGGCCTGCGCGGGCCGGTCCAGCAGGTAGAACCAGTGCCACAGCGGCGGCAGGCCGTCGCGGTCCAGATCCGGCAGGTCGACGTCGAGCAGCGAGGCCAGCGCCTCCGCGGGGCCCGGCTGCAGGATTTCCCTCACGTTCGCACCTCCTGCCGGGCGCCGAACTCGGCCCGGATCGATTCGTTTTGCGCCCCCAGCGCGGGCACCGGCCCCATGGCCGGCTCGCGGCCGTCGACCTCGACCGGTGGGAGCAGCGCCTCCAGCGGGCCCGCCGGGGTTTCCACCGCGCGCCACCGGTTCCGCGCGGTCAGCTGCGGATGCCGGGTGAACTGCTCGGGCGTCCGCAACCGGGCGTTGGCGATCCCGGCCCGCTCCAGAAGATCTGCGACCTCGTCCGCGGTCGAGCCGGTGAAGCTCTCTTCCAGGATCGCGGTGAGCTCGCCGTCGTTGCGAACGCGGTCGTCGTTGGTCCGGAAACGCGGATCTTCGGCGAGTCCGGGGCGCGCCAGGACGTCCCGGCAGAGCACGACCCATTCCCGTTCACTTTGGACACTCAGGAAGACCTGGTCGTCACCGGTGCGATACGGCCCGTACGGCGAGATCGACGGATGCGCCGCCGCCGTGCGCCTCGGCGGTTCCTGACCGTAGCGGGAGAAGTAGGCGGGCTGGCTCATCCATTCACCAAGCGAGTCGAGCATCGCGACGTGCAGGCTCGCCCCGTCGCCGGTGCGCTCGCGCTCGTACAGCGCGGTGAGGATGCCGCTGTAGGCGTACATCCCGGTGGCGATGTCGGCGATCGAGATCCCCGCCTTGGCCGGGGTGTCCGGCGTTCCGGTGGACATCACGAGCCCGGTTTCGCACTGCACCAGCAGATCGTAGGCCTTCTTCGTCCGATATGGACCTTCCGGACCGTAGCCCGAGATCGAACAGTGGATGAGATCCGGACGTTCCGCGCGCAGCGTGGCGGCGTCGAGGCCGAGCCGTTCCGCCGCGCCGGGGGCCAGGTTCTGCAGGAACACGTCGGACTGGCCGATCATCGCGCCGGCCAGCGCCCGGTCCGCCGGATCCTTGATGTCCAGCTCGATGCTTTCCTTGCCCCGGTTGAGCCAGACGAAGTAACTCGACTGCCCGTGCACGGTCCGGTCGTAGTCGCGGGCGAAGTCGCCGACGCCGCGGCGTTCGATCTTGATCACGCGGGCGCCGAGGTCGGCGAGCTGGCGTGAGGCGAAGGGCGCGGCGACGGCCTGTTCCAGCGCGACGACGGTGATTCCCTCGAGTGGTTGGCGCATGGAGCCTTCCTCGGTGTTCAGGACGGGATGCGGTGCCGTTCGATCAGCTGGCGCGCGATCACGCCGCGCTGGATCTCGTTGGTGCCCTCGCCGACGATCATCAGTGGCGCGTCGCGGAAGTACCGCTCGACGTCGTACTCCGTCGAATAGCCGTAGCCGCCGTGGATGCGGACCGCGTCGAGCGCGATCTCCATCGCGGCCTCGGAGGCGAACAGTTTCGCCATCCCGGCTTCGAGGTCCGCGCGTTCGCCCGAGTCGTAGCGGCGCGCCGCGTGGTGCACCAGCTGGCGCGCGGCCTCGAGTTTGGTCGCCATGTCCGCGAGATGGTTGCCGACCGACTGGTGCTGCCAGATCGGTTTGCCGAAGCTCTCGCGTTCCTGGGCGTAGCGCAGGGAATCCTCCAGCGCGGCCCGGCCGACGCCGAGGGCACGGGCGGCGACCTGGATCCGGCCGATCTCCAGGCCCCGCATCATCTGGGCGAAGCCGCGCCCCTCCACGCCACCGAGCAGGGCGGTGACCGGCGCGCGGAAGCCGTCGAAGGAGAGTTCGCAGCTCTCGACGCCCTTGTAGCCGAGCTTGGGCAGGTCCCGCGAGACCTCGAAACCCGGCCCTTTCTCCACCAATAGGACCGAGATTCCCTTGTGGGCGGGTTCGGCGGCGGGGTCGGTCTTGCACAGCAGTGCGACCAGCTGGGACCGGCGCGCGTTGGTGATCCACGTCTTGCTGCCGTTGATCACGTACTCGTCGCCTTCGCGGCGTGCGGTGGTGCGGAGTGCCTGCAGGTCCGAGCCGCCGCCGGGTTCGGTGAGCGCCATCGTCGCGCGGATCTCGCCCGTCGCCAGCTTCGGCAGGTACGTGTCCTTCTGCTCCTGTGTGCCATACGTGGCAAGGAGTTTCGCGACGACGGTGTGCCCGCCCATCGCGCCGGCGAGGCTCATCCAGCCACGCGCGAGCTCCTCCGTCACCGACGCGTAGCACTGGGCCGAGACGTGGGCCTCGCCCCAGGGCTCGGGCACGGCCAGCCCGAACACGCCCATCGCCTTCATCCGGTCGATGAGTTCGCCGGGATAGGTGTTCGTGTGGTCGAGCTCCCGCGCGACGGGCCGGACCTCGCGATCCACGAACTCGGCCACGAGGGCGACGATCTCGGTCTCTTCGTCGGTCATGTGATTATCATGGGCGATGATGAGACGGTATGTGAAATACCGAATCATGATAGCCGCATACCGGTCCGCGATGTGAAGGGACGACGGTGGACTTCAAGCAGCTCAAGGCGTTGGTGACGGTCGCCGAGGTCGGCAGCGTGACCCGCGCGGCCGAGCTGCTGCACCTGGTCCAGCCCGCGGTCACCCGGCAGATCCGCACCCTGGAGCAGGAGCTCGGGGTGCCGTTGTTCGAGCGGACCCGCCACGGGATGCGCCCGACCGAGGCCGGCGCGACGCTCGTCGAACGGGCGCGCCGGGCACTCACCGAACTCGACCGGGCCCGGGCCGAGCTGGCCCCGAAACCCGGAGTGGTCACCGGGATCGTCACGGTCGGCCTGCTGGAGAGCGCCGCCGAACGGCTCGCCGCGCCGCTGACGACGGACGTGCTGCGCGAGCATCCGGGTATCGAATTGCGGCTGCTCACCGCGTACTCCGGGCATCTTCAGCGGTGGATCGACGACGGTGACGTCGACCTGAGCCTGCTCTACAACCTGACCAGTACACCGTCGCTCAACGTACGTCCGCTGGTCCGCGAACGGCTCTGGGCGGTCGCTCCCCCTTCGGCCGGGCTCGATCCCGCGCGGCCCGTCCCGTTCGCCGAGGTCGCCGCGCATCCCCTGGTCATGCCGTCCGAAGGGCACGCGCTGCGCACCCTCATCGACGGCGCGGCCCGTGAAGCGGGCGCCGAGGCGGAGGTCACCGTGCAGACCAACGCCATGACCCTGCAGAAGCGCCTCGTGCTCGGCGGCCACGGCTGGACGATCCTGCCCGGCATCGGCATCGCGGCGGACGTCGCCGACGGCACCCTGAGCGCGGCTCCGGTGTGCGAACCGGAGGTCTGGCGGACCGTCGTCCTCGGCACACCGAGGACAGGGCGCGTCACGCCCGCCGTCGATGCCGTCGCCCGGGCGCTGGTCCGGCAGATCCACCGGACCGTGCACGAGGGCGAGTGGCCCTCGGCGCGGCTCTGGGAAGACCGAACAGGAGAAGAATGAGTACGCTCCCCCGCACCGGCCACGCCGTCGCCGCGGACGGCACCCGGCTGGCCTATCAGTGGCACGGCACGGGCCGGCCGCTCGTACTGCTGGCCGGGCAGGCGAACGACCACACGTGGTGGGACCGCATGCGCGGGGACTTCCCGAGCACGATCACCATGGACTATCGCGGCACCGGCGCCAGCGACGCACCCGATTCCGCTTACTCCACAACGGGTTTCGCGGAAGACGTGATCGCCGTGCTCGACGAACTCGGGGTCGGCGAGGCCGATGTCTACGGCACTTCGATGGGCGGGCGCGTCGCTCAGTGGGTCGCCGCGCGGTATCCCGATCGGGTGCGGCGGCTGGTTCTCGGCTGCACCACGCCGGGCGGCAAGCACGGGGTCGAGCGCTCGAACGACGTGCGGCTGGCCCTGGCGCGACGTTCCTCCGTCGAGGCACGGGAAACGCTGGAGGACTTGATGTACACGCCCGCCTGGCGCGCGGCCAATCCCGGTCCGTACCGCGTGCTGGGCGCGCACGGCATGCCGCCGCACGCGGTGCGCGGGCATCTCGTCGCGAGCAACACCCACGACGCCTGGGACGTGCTTCCGAAGATCAGCGCGCCCACCCTGGTCCTGCACGGCGACGACGACCTGCTCGCGCCTGTGGCGAACGCGCCACTGCTGACGGACCGGATTCCCGACGCGCGGATGCATCTGTTCGCCGGCGCGCGGCACGCCTACTTCGACGAGTGCCGTCCCGAATCGAGCGACCTGGTGAGCGACTTCCTCGGGTAGACCATGCCGACCGGGTATGAGCCCATCGCGGATTTCTATTTCTCAACCGCAGGGATCACCGCTCATGATGGTCGGCATTCCCGGAGCGAAGGAGCTTCCCTTGCCGCACAAGACACCCGGCGTCGTCGCGAACGTGGTCCGCGGCTGCCTCGGAAACCTGGTCGAGTGGTACGACTGGTTCGTCTACGCCTCGTTCAGCATCTACTTCGCGGCCAGCTTCTTCCCCGAGGGGAACCTGACGGCGCAGCTGCTTTCGACGGCCGTCGTGTTCGCGGTCGGGTTCCTGATGCGCCCGCTCGGCGGCTGGCTCCTTGGCCTCTACGCGGACCGGTTCGGCCGGCGGGCCGCGCTGACCCTTTCCGTGACGCTGATGAGCTTCGGCTCGCTGGCCATCGCACTCACGCCCGGCTACTCGTCGATCGGCATCCTCGCGCCCGTGATCCTGGTGGTCGCCAGGCTCGCGCAAGGTCTCTCGGTGGGCGGCGAGTTCGGTTCGAGCGCGACCTATCTGTCCGAGATCGCCACTCCGCGGCGACGGGGGTTCTACTCGAGCTTCCAGTACGTCTCGATCACCGTCGGGCAGCTCTCGGCCCTGCTGGTGATGATCGTGATGCAGTCGCTGCTCACCGAAGCGCAGATGTACGCGTGGGGCTGGCGGATCCCGTTCGTCCTCGGCGCGATCGCGGGGCTCGTGGTGATGTACCTCCGCCGCAGCATGGTGGAATCGGAACACTTCCAACGCTCTTCGGCCGCCGGTTCGCCGCCTGGCGGCTTGCGGGTCTTGCTGCGCGAGCACCGCCGCCAGGTCCTCGCCGTCCTCGGCCTCGCCATCGGCGGGACGGTGGCGTTCTACACCTTCACCAGCTACCTGCAGAAGTACATGGTGAACACCGCCGGAATCCCGAAGCCGACCGCCTCGCTCATCGGTTTCGCCGCCCTGTTCCTGTTCATCTTCATGCAGCCCGTCGCCGGTGCCCTCTCCGACCGCTGGGGTCGCCGACCGGTCATGTTCGGCTTCTCCGTCGGCGGCATGCTGCTGACCGTGCCGATCATGACGCTCGTGGGACGGACGGGGAATCCGTGGATCGCCTTCCTGCTCATGATCACCGCCATGGTCTTCCTCAGCGGCTACACCGCCCTGTCGGCCATCATCAAGGCGGAGATGTTCCCCACCAACGTCCGCGCGCTCGGCGTCGGCCTGCCACACGCCCTGGCGACCGCGGTGTTCGGCGGGCTTTCGGAACCGATCGCGCTGGCCTTGAAGCAGGCTGGGCATGAGAGCGCGTTCTTCTGGTGGGTGACCGGGTGCATTGGGTTGACGTTCGTGGCGACTTTGGTGGTGCGGGAGCCTTCGCGGGATTCTTCCTTGGAGGTTGGTGGGGTGCCTGCTTCCGTTGCGCGGTGAGGGCTGGTTGCGTTGAGTCCCGCCCCTTGCCGGATTTCGGCAAGTCACGCGCGGCCGTGGCGGAGCATCGCAGCAGCACGACTTTCGCCGAATTCCGGCGAAAGTTTTGTGGCCATGGCTCGGAATGGTGTCGGCGCGATCGTGAGGGTTCCAGTCCGGCTCGTCCGTTCGACAGATGGTCACGAACGACCTTGTCGGTATTGGGTCCTTCCGGGGATGCCTACGCTCGGAGCCGTCGCCGTGTCTCGGCAACCGCGTCCTGGTGCCGGCTGTCGAGTCTCACGCGGCCACGTGGTTCTCGCCGTTTTTCGGCGACGTTCAGGCAGTGGCGGTGGCGCCCTGCCTTGCGGGCGTCGCGATCGTGAAGGTGCCGTTCCGGCTCGTCCTTCAATCGGGTCCCTCGGGGACGCCTACTCTCACGAGCTGTCGCCGATTCTCGGCAACCTAGTCCCGGTGATGCCGCTGTGGCTCTCACACGGCCACGTCGTTCTCGCCGCTTTCCGGCAACAGTTCAGCACGGCGGTTCGGTTCATCAGCGGCGGAGGCGAGCTGTCGTACGGCTGTCTTATACGCGTGGTGATCGTGAGGTCCCGACGTCGCCACCGATCGTGGCGCGACTCAAGCGGGGACCGTTACCGGAATCGCAATGTTGTGAGCACCGTGGCCGTTTTCCGGCGACGACACAGCCCGGCAGCGGAGGCGAACTGTCGTAACCCTGCCTTGCGGGCATCGCGAACGTGAAGGCGCCGTCCGGGCCCGAAGCCTATCCTCGCGAGGCGTCGCCGTTTCTCGGCAACCGGGTCCCCGGTGAATGCCACGGCCCTGTCATGATTTCCGTGTAAGCCGCGGATGATTGTGTGGTTATTTTAGTGGATTGGTAGGCGGTCGGGGAAGAGGACTACGAGTGTGTTGAGTGCTTGTTTCCATCCCCAGGTTCCGGTTCCTGATGGTCCTCCGCGGTGGCTGGTGATGTTCCGGAGTCCGAGGTAGAGGAGTTTCATGGCGGCGGTATCGCTGTCGAAGTGACCGCGGTTCTTGGTGAGTTTCTGGAGTTGGAAGTTGATGTTCTCGATCAGGTTTGTCGTGTAGACAACTCGGCGTAGCTCGGCTGGATAGTCCAGGAATGGGGTGAATTCGTTCCATGCGTGCTGCCAGACTTGGACTGCGGCGGGGTATTGGGCGCCGAATTCTTTGTCGAAGTTCTTGAGCGCGATCTCGGCGGCCTCGAGCGTGGGTGCGGTGTAGATGGATCGCATTCCGGCAGCGACTTTCTTGCGGTCACCGTAGGAGACGAACCGCATCGCGTTTCTGATCACGTGGACCACGCACGTTTGGACCACGGTGTCGGGAAAGACGCCGCGGATCGCGTCAGGCAGCCCGGTCAGCCCGTCGCAGCAGGCGATCAGGATGTCCCGCAGGCCCCGGTTGCGCAGGTCGGTTACGACCCTGGCCCAGAACTTCGCGGCTTCGCTGTCGGCGATCCACAAGCCGAGGGCATGCTTGCGACCTTCGACGTCCACGCCCACGGCCAGGTGGGCGACCTTCGTGGTCACCACGCCCTTGTCCTTGATCCGCAGGCGGATGCCGTCGACGTAGAGAATCGGGTAGACCTCGTCCAGCGGACGCGTCTGCCACAGTGCGATCTCGTCGGCGACCACCTCGGTGACGCTGGAAATCAGTTCCCGTGAGGCATTCACGCCATAAACTTCATGAAGGTGTGATTCAATATCGCGGGTCGTCATTCCACGGGAATACAGCGACAGGATCACCTCGTCGATATTCCCCAGGCGACGCGCTCGTTTCGGCACGATCGCCGGCTCGAACGAACCGTTCCGATCGCGGGGCACCGCCAGCTCGACCGGCCCGTTGGTCGTGGACACCGTTTTCGTCGACCGGCCGTTCCGCGAGTTCCCGCTGCCGTTCCCGGCAGGATCTCCTTTCTCATATCCCAGATGATGGGTCATCTCGGTATCCAGCGCGCGTTCGAGCACTGCTTTCGTCATCTGATTCAGCAATTCCTGCACACCCAAAGAACCGCCGCTCGCGTGCGCTTCTTTGACCAGCGCGTCCAACACCTCCGGCGGAAGCGCTCCGGCAAGCATTTCAGCCGACGACGAGCCGGCCGGGCGGGATGTGTTCTCTGTCACAGAAAGGGCCTTCCTGGATCGCCAACGCCGATCCGATCTTGGTCCATCCGCGGCTTACACGGTTGTCATGACACCGCCGATGCCACTGTCCGCCCACACGGCCACGTTGTCTCGCCGTTTTCCGACGACGGCTCAGAACGGCGGCGGCTCCTCAGCACGAGGTTCATGCAGCGGCGGAGGCGAGCTGTCGTACCTCTGCCCCGTAGGCGTGGTGATCGTCAGGGTCCCATCAGAATCCAACCGGTAGTTCCACCCGGGCTCGTCCTTCAACCGATGGTCACGACGGCACAGATCGACCAGCTCGGTATCCGCGGTATGACCACCGAACTGCCACGGCACCGAATGATCCAGATCGCAGGCCTGCGCCACCCGGTGACACCCAGGTCTTCGGCACTCACGATCCCGCACCCGCACGAACTCGCCCAACCCCGCCGTCGGCCGATACCGATCCCGCCCAAGATCCAGAACCTGCCCCGACAACGGATCCGTGACGATCCGCCGCAACACCGTATTCGACCCACCGGCGATCTCCCGCGCCAACGACGCCGGAATATGCCCATGCCCCGCCATCTCCGCCGGATCATCGTTCAGCCCCAGATACGTGTTCAAGTCCATGTAGAGAAACACCTCCGACCGTTCACTCTTCCCACCCTGACCACCCAGCAAAAGATCAAGAGCGACATCCGCACGAAGCTGATCCAACGTGCGTGTCTCCCCACCAGCCCGCAGCGCCCGCGCCTCACGATCGATCCGCGTATACGCGGCAGCCACCTTCTCCACAGGACCGTCCTCGACCTCGATCGACGCCACCCCAGTCTCACCGTGACGCACAGACAAACGACGGCCGCCGCGATTCCGTTCGGCCCGCCGAGCCGCCCCGTCCCGATCGGCCATCATCGCCGCATGATTGGCCGCCTTCCGGATCTGGTCGGAGTTCCGGTCCGGTAACCGGTCCTCCAGAACCGCATCCACCGCACGGGCATCGTCATCGGAGAGCCACGCCGTGGCCGCAGCAACTTTCATCGCCCCGAAACCACCCACCTTGCCGGCATCCAGCAACCCCAGCGTGCGGGGCAGACGGGTCGTCAACGCCTCAGCAGCAGAGACCAACCCGGCAGCATGACCGTCCACAACGGACAGAGCCAACGCGACCTCCTGCACCACACTGGAGACACCATCACGATACCGACTCAACCGCCCCAAAGCACGAAACCGAACAGCCTCCAACCGCGCGATCCCTTCCGACGCCGCAACAGCAGCAGCCACAGCATCGTCATCCCCCAGCGTATCCAGCGAAGCATTAACCTCCCTCAAAAATTCCGACGCAGTGATTTCCTTCAAGAGCGCCACAGTGGCGTTGAGTGTGTCCACACCCAGAACGTACAACCCACCACCGACAGTTTCTGAAATCGTTGCGAGACAACAGAAACAGCGCTAATCCACATCAAGCAACCCCTCAGCGCCGTTCTCCAACCGCCGCGCGATCTCCGCCGACCGCGGCAGCATCGTCGCCTCATAAACCCCAACCGCCTCACCCAAAGTCGCCGAACCAGCCAGCGCCAACGCGAGTTCACAAGCATCGAGCATGGCCAGATTGACGCCGACACCCAGCGGCGGCATCAGGTGAGCGGCGTCGCCGAGCAGGGTCACCCACGGCTTGTGCTCCCACGTATGCGGAACGGGCAGGGCGAACAACGGCCGATCGACGTACGGCCCGTCGTTGTCGGTGATCATCCGCAACAGCGACGGCGACCAGCCGGAGAACGCGTCGAGCAGCCGCGCGCGGACCTCGGAAACCGAGCCCGCCCAGTCCGCGGGCATCCGCTGGATGATGTAGACCCGGATGTGGTCGCCACTGTTGCGCTGAGCGAAAAGGCACCGCTCGCCGTCGGCCGCCACCGCGCTGCCCTGGCCGACGAGTTCGGCGATTTCGGGATGCGCGGTCCGGACATCGTCGAACCATGCCTCCAGGAAGGTGATGCCGGTGTATTCGGGCACGGCCGCCGACACCGCCGGACGGACCCGCGACCACGCACCGTCGGCGCCGATGATCAGGTCCGTCTCGACCGTCCCACCATCCGTGAACCGCAGGAGCCCGGGAGCTTCGACACGGTCCAGGGTCCGTCCCCAGTGGACAGTGTCCGGCTTCAGCGAGTCGAGAAGCAGGCCGCGCAGCTGACCGCGGTCGATCTCCGGCTTGAACAGCTCCCCCTCGGCCGGGACGTGGTGCGCCAAAAGCCGCCCGGAGGGATCCAGTTTGCGCATCTCCTGACCTTCCGGGCGGGCGAGCGCGAAGAACTCGTCGAGGAGGCCGGCTTCGCGCAGGGCCAGCTGCCCGTCGTCCGCGTGGAGGTCGAGAGTGCCGCCCTGGTTTCGAGCCCTGGGATGAGGGTCACGGTCGTAGACCGTCACGGGAACGCCGTACTGCTGCAGGATGCGGGCGCAGGTCAGGCCACCCGGGCCCGCTCCGATGATGCTGATCGTCATGCGCCCAGAAAAGCAGAACGAGTTAAAAAGTGCAACGAGTCAACTTAGTGACTACGACAACCTATGCGATAGAGTGCGCCCATGGAGACACCGGGACGGCGGGAACGCAAGAAGGCGGCCACCCGCCAGGCACTGGCCGACGCCGCGCTGAGCCTGTTCCTGGAGCGCGGCTACGACCAGGTCAGCATCCGCGACATCGCCGAGGCGGCCGACGTCTCGACGACGACGTTGTTCAAGCACTTCCCCGGCAAGGAAGCGCTGGTCTTCGACGAGTCGGCAGATCGAGAGGCACGCCTGGTCGCCGCCGTCCGGGAACGCGAAGAGGGCCAGAGCATCGTCGAGGCGTTGCGCGAGTACGTGCTCGCCACCTGGCTTCCGATCACGACGCACCCCCAGTACGCCGAGTTCACCGCGCTGGTGAGCGGCACCCCCGCACTCCAGGAGTACGGCGAGCGCATGTGGACCCGGCACGCCGCGGCCCTCGGCGCCGCCATCGCCGAGGAGACCGGCGTCGGCTCCGAAGACATCGCCTGCCGTGCGCTCGCCCGCTTCGTCTTGGACATCCCGGCACTCACCCGAGGCCGAAAGGATCCGCGAGTGGACGTCGAGAGGATCTTCGATCTCCTCGAACGAGGCTGGCGTTAGTCCTCTTCGGGACGGGAGCCGCGCAGCGAACCCGGATGCGCCTTGGCGGAGGGATCCTTGCGGGTCTTGAGCAGGCTCGCCACCGTCACCACCACGAGGATGCCGATGATCACCGACAGGCTGACCGGCGTCGAGATCTCCGGAACACGCTCGTCGATGTCCACGTGGGCCCAATGCAGGATCAGCTTGATCCCGATGAACCCGAGGATCACCGCGAGCCCGGCCGACAGGTACACCAGACGATCGAGCAGGCCCTTCACGAGGAAGTACAGCGCCCGCAGGCCCAGCAGGGCGAACGCGTTGGCCGCGAAGACCAGATATGGCTCGTCGGTGACCCCGAAGACCGCGGGGATCGAGTCCAGCGCGAACAGCAGGTCGATCCCGCCGATCGCGAGCAGCACCACCACCAGCGGCGTGCCGACACGCTTTCCCTCCACCCGGGTGGTCAGCTTGCCACCGTCGTACTCGGTCGACAGCGGCAGCAGACGGCGCGCGGACCGCACCACGACGTTGTTCTCGACGTCCGGATCCTCGTCCCGATGCCGGAACAGCTGGACGCCGGTGTAGATCAGCAGCAGCCCGAACAGCAGGAACATGAAGGAGAACAAGGACAGCAGTGTCGCGCCGAGGGCGATGAAGATCGCGCGCATGATCAGCGCGACGACGATGCCGAACGTGAGCACCTTGTGCTGGTGCTCCTCGGGCACCGCGAAGGTGCTCATGATGATCACGAAGACGAAGAGATTGTCGACCGACAGGCTCTTCTCCACGATGTAACCCGCGAAGTACTGCTGCCCGAAGTCGCCACCGTGCGCCAATGTCAGCCAGACACCGAACGCCACCGCGACCAGGATGTAGCCGACCGACCAGGCCACCGCCTCGCCGAAGCCGACCTTGTGCGGCCGCACCGCCGCGAGAATGAGATCGAGTGCCAGGAGCCCGAGCACCAGCCCGATCGTGACGATCCAGGTGAGGGCATCGATCTGGAGCATCCGCACCCTGTCTTTCCTTCGACGGCAGGTGAAGATGATCCTAAGTGCGACTCCCCCGGCCCGCATTCGCATGACCGGGCGCCGCGTCCAGCAACGCGGCGAGCACGGTCTTGAGCAACGGGTGGTCCGCGCTTCCCCGCCGGACGGCGGCGAACACCCGGCGCAGCGGCGGTTCGCCCCGCAACGGGACGGCGACCGCACCGGGAACGGCGGTGAAGGCGTTGCGCGGCACCAGCGCCACGCCCTCGCCGGCGGCGACCAGGGTGGTGATCGCGTGGAAATCGTCGGAGACGTGCCGGATCGCCGGGTTGGCGCACACGATCATCAGCACGTCGCGGCAGGGATTCCCGGGTTTCGGCGCGATCCACTCGTCGTCGGCGAGTTCGTCGATGTCCACTTCGGACGCTCCGGCGAGCCGGTGCGTGATGGGCAGCACGACGTCGAAGGGCTCCACGTACAACGGGAACCGGGTGAGCCTGCTTTCATCCGTCCGTGGCGAGAGCCGGTACTCCTCGGTGATCGCCAGGTCGACCTCTCCGTCGAGCAGCAGCGGGATGCTCGCGTGTCCCTCGACGTCCTGCACCTGCATGGTGACCCCGGGCGAACCGGCGCGCAGCGAGGCTATCGCCGGCGCGACGACCATCGTGATCGCGGAGGCGAAACTCGCCAGCCGCACCATGCCCTGGACACCGGAATCGAGCGCGGCGAGGGTGGCCTGCGCCCGTTCCAGTTCGGCGGCGACGGCGTTGGCGTGCACTACCATCAATTCACCCGCCGGGGTCAGGGAGACCCGCCTGCCCCGGCGGCGGAGCAGCTGCTGGCCGCACTCGGCTTCGAGGGCGGCCAGCTGCTGGGAGACCGCGGACGGCGTCAGGTGCAGAGCCTGTCCCGCCGCCGTCACGGTGCCGTGGTCGGCGAGGGCACGCAGCACGCGCAGCCGTCGCGGATCGATCATTCGTCCATCATGGACCTTGCCGTCACGAACGCGTCGACGGCCCGGTTCACGTCGTCGGTCGAGTGCGCGGCCGACATCTGCGTCCGGATCCGGGCCTTACCGTGCGGCACCACCGGGTACGAGAAACCGATCACGTAGATGCCCTGGTCGAGCAGCAGATCCGCCATCTTGCCCGCCTTGGCGGCGTCACCGATCATCACCGGGATGATGGGGTGCTCACCCGGGAGCAGATCGAAGCCCGCCTCGGTCATCCGGCGCCGGAACAGCTCGGTGTTGGCGCGCAGCTTGCCCAGCAGGTCGCTGGAGGAGTCCAGCAGTTCCAGCGTGGCGAGCGCGGCCGCGGTGATCGACGGCGCCAGCGAGTTCGAGAACAGGTACGGCCGCGAACGCTGCCGCAGCATCTCGACGATCTCCGCGCGGCCCGAGGTGTAGCCGCCGCTCGCGCCGCCCAGCGCCTTGCCGAGGGTGCCGGTCAGCACGTCGACCTTGTCCTGCACGCCGAACAACTCGGGCGTACCGCGGCCGGTCGGACCGGTGAAACCGACGGCGTGCGAGTCGTCGACCATCACCAGCGCGTCGTACCGCTCGGCCAGCTCGCAGATCTCGTCGAGCGGCGCGAGGTAGCCGTCCATCGAGAACACGCCGTCGGTGGCGATCATCCGGTACCGCGCGCCGGACGCCTCCTTCAGCCTGGCCTCCAGATCGGCGACGTCACGGTTGCGGTAGCGCATCCGCTTCGCCTTGCAGAGCCGGACGCCGTCGATGATCGACGCGTGGTTGAGCTCGTCGGAGATGATGACGTCCTGATCCGTCAGCAGCGTCTCGAACAGCCCGGCGTTGGCGTCGAAACAGGAGCTGTAGAGGATTGTGTCCTCGGTGCCGAGAAACTCCGACAGCTTCGCCTCGAGTTCCTTGTGCGGCTGCTGGGTCCCGCAGATGAACCGCACCGACGCCATGCCGAAGCCCCAGCGGTCCAGCGCCTCTTGCGCGGCCTTGATCAGCTTGGGGTGGTCGGCGAGGCCGAGGTAGTTGTTGGCGCAGAAGTTGAGGACGTCGCCGTCGCCGACGCTGACCGAAGCCCGTTGCGGTCCCTGGATCACCCGCTCGCCCTTGTACAGCCCGGCTTCCCGGATCTCGGCGAGCCCGGCCTTGAGGTCGTCGCGCATCGCGCCGTACATCAGTTCTCCGTCCAGTCCAGAATGACCTTGCCGCAGCGGCCTTCCCTGGCCGTCGCGAACGCCTTCTCGTATTCGGTGTAGCCGAACCGGTGGGTGACCACCGGCGAGATGTCCAGCCCGGCCTGCAGCAGGACGGACATCGAGTACCACGTCTCGAACATCTCGCGCCCGTAGATGCCCTTGAGCTGGATCATCTTGAGCACCACGGACGCGACGTCGACCGACACGTCGGAAGCGGGGAGGCCCAGCAGCGCGATGCGCCCACCGTGGGACATGTTCGCGATCATGTCGCGCAGCGCCTCGGGCCGCCCGCTCATCTCCATGCCGACGTCGAAGCCCTCGGCCATGCCGAGCCGCTCCTGCGCGTCGGCGATGGTCGCGGAGGAGACGTCCAGCGCGAGGTCGACGCCGACCTTGCGGGCCAGTTCGAGGCGGTGCTCGCTGACGTCGGTGACCACGACGTTGCGCGCGCCCGCGTGCCGCGCGATGGCGGCGGCCATGATGCCGATCGGGCCGGCGCCGGTGACCAGCACGTCCTCGCCGATGACGGGGAAGGACAGCGCGGTGTGCACGGCGTTGCCGAGCGGATCGAAGATCGCGGCGATGTCGAGGTCGACCTTGGTGCGGTGCACCCAGGCGTTCATCTCGGGCAGGACGGCGTACTGCGCGAAGGCGCCATCGGTGTGCACGCCTAGGCCCTTGGTCCTGGCGCACAGGTGACGCCGTCCGGCCTTGCAGTTGCGGCAGCTTCCGCAGACGAGGTGCCCCTCGCCGCTGACCAGGTCGCCCACCTTGACCGTGGTCACCGACCGGCCGATCTCGACCACCTCACCGACGAACTCGTGGCCGATGACCAGCGGCGCGGCGATGGTGCGCGCCGCCCAGTCGTCCCAGGAGTCGATGTGCAGATCGGTACCGCAGATCCCGGCGCGCAGCACGCGGACGGCGACGTCGCCGGGGCCGACGGCGGGGTCCGGAACGTCGGTGAGTTCCAGCCCGGGTGCTCGGTCGGCTTTGACCAATGCCTTCATGGCGCGAAGTCTGGCCCGCCCGTGCTGTTCAGTCCATCGCGAGTTTCTGAAATCCCTCGTTAGCGTGTCTTCACAAGGAGCCGGGCACCCGGGCCATCACGAAGTCCGGCCGCGGGATCACTTCGAAGCCGATCGACTCGTAGAGCCGGATGGCCGGCGTGTTGGTCGCCGCCGCGTGCATCATCGGGTGTTCGCCGCGGGCCCGGATCCCCGCCGCCACCGCGCGGATGAGCCGGGTCGCCAGTCCCTGGCCGCGATACGCCGGGTCGGTGCAGACGGCGCTGATCTCGGTCCAGCCGGGCGGGTGCATCCTCTCCCCCGCCATCGCGATCAGCTCGCCGTCGCGCCGGATTCCCAGATATGTCCCCAATTCGATGGTCCGCTTCCGGAACGGACCCGGCTTGGTGCGCTCGACGAGGTCGAGTATTTCCGGAACGTCGTCGGGCCCCAGCACGACCGCTTCGGGATCTTCGGCGGCTTCGAGCGCGACGTCGACCAGCCGGACTCCGGCGATCCTGCCGAGGACTTCCCAGTCGGCGGGGACGGGCAGCGCGTTGTGGACGGTGACCGTCTGGCCGGGGCCCGCCAGCGCGGCGACATCCGCCCACACGCCGTCGTCCGGTTCCGGCGGCAGGGCGAAGAACGGCGCGACGTCGACCTGGTAGCGCAGGACCTGGCCGGAGCGCTCCGCGAAGCGGGCGTGCGGGCCGGTCAGCGAAGCCCAGGCGGGATCGTCGAAAGGGATGGCCATGATCGCTCCGACACCCGCGGGCCGGCTTTCATTCCCGCTCCCACATCCTGAGCGCTCAGCCGCCCGGCACGAGCAGCGGCGAATGCGGATCGAGCTCGACCCCGCGTTCCCGGAGCGTGTCGTCGATGACCCGCCAGATCCACCGCACCAGCTGGCTCGCGAGCTCCGGTAGTTCGAGGCCGCCCGGATTCTCCAGCCAGCGCGCGGCACTCGTGTCGACGAGGCCGACCAGCCCGAAGGCGAGCGGTTCGGCGATCCGGCCGTCCAGGTCGAAGGTGGCGAGGTAGTGCTTGAACAGGATGGTGAGCTGCATGGCGATCGCCGTTTTGACGTCGGTGATGGCATCGCCGCGCCGCCCGGCCTGGGAATGCCGGGCGAGATAGCGGTAGAGGTTCCCGTATTCGGCGAGCCAGCCGGTGTGCGCGCCCACCGCGACGGTGATCAGCTGCATCGGCGTCCCGCTCGGGTCCCACAGCGGGGCCAGTTCGGCGGTGATGAGGCGGACGGCGCGGTCGGCGATCGCGCGCTGCAGGTCGGCGGCGTCGTCGAAGTGCTTGTACACCCGGGTTCTCGCCACCCCCGCCTCGTCGGCGATCTGCTCGGTGGAGACCTCCGGACCGTGCTCGGCGATCGCGCGCAGCGCCGCGTCGACGAATTCCCGTCGGCGGCGCTCCCGCTGTCCCGCCCAGCGCGCCGCCCGGCCATCCGGCCGGGGCGCGTCGGCTTCGGGCGTCATCCCCCGGAGTTTATCCGGAGCCGGGTTACCGGTACACTGCCGTACCCGTTACTTCGGGAGACCGCGATGAGGAATGACGTCGACGACACCACAGCGGACGCCACGCTGCTCGACGCCTTCCGCGCCGGTGACATCGCCGCCGGCGAGACTCTTTTCCGGCGGCACGCCGAGCCGCTCCGCCGGATCGCCGCGGGCTGGGTCGCCGAGCCCGCCGAGCGGGACGACCTCGTGGCCGAAGCCTTCGTGCGGGTCCTGAGCGTCATCCGCGACGGCGGCGGGCCGCGCGAAAACCTCCGTCCCTATCTCGCGGTCACCATCCGGAATCTCGCCGCCAAGTGGAACCGTCACCACAAACGGGTCGAGCTGTACGGCACGACCCCGGCGGTCGAAGAGGCCGCCGGGGTCGTGGGTACGGAAGAACTCGTCATCCTCCGGTCGAACGCCCGGCTGGCCTGGACCGCGTACTGCGCGCTGCCCGGTCGCTGGCGGACCGTGCTGTGGCGGACCGAAGCCGAGGGCGATTCCCCGAAGGTGGTGGCGCCGCTGCTGGGCGTGTCGCCCAACGGCGCCTCCGTCCTCGCCTTGCGGGCCCGCGAAGGACTGCGCCAGGCCTTCCTGCAGGCGCAGGTCCCCGAGACGGGAACGCCGTGCTGCCGGGAAGCGCGGCGCCGGATGGGCGCGTGGCTGCGCGGCGGCGTGCCGGGCCGCCGCGCGGATCTGATCGCCGCGCATCTGGCCGGGTGCGAACCCTGCCGGACCGTCGCCACCCGGCTCGACGAGGTCAACCGCGAGATGCCGCCGGGCGTCCGCGCCGTCCCCGCCTGAGATCAGCCGGGTACCGGGGCGGCCTCCCCCGCGATCCTCAGCGCCTCCACCAGTTCCCGGTACAGCGTGTCGGTGGCGAGCAGGTGCTCGTGGCTTCCGCTCGCCCGGACGCGGCCCTCCTCCATCACCACGATCGTGTCCGCGTCGATCACGGTGGACAGCCGGTGCGCCACGGTGACCACGGCACCCTCGCGGGCCAGCCGCCGGATGCAGTCGTGGATCGCGCTTTCGGTCCGGCCGTCGACCTGCGCGGTCGCCTCGTCCAGCAGCACCACGTCCGGCGTGCGCAGGATCGCCCTGGCCAGCGCGATCCGCTGGCGTTCCCCGCCGGACACCGACGTCGACGAAAGCGGCGTTTCCAGGCCGTCTTCGAGCGCGGCGATCTTGTCGCTCAGCCGGACTTCGGCGAGCGCCCGCCGCACCTCCTCCTCGGTCGCGTCCGGATGGGTGAAGAGCAGGTTCTCCCGGATCGTCCCCGGCACGATCGGCGTCTCCTGCTCGACGTAGGCCAGCCGGGACCGCACGTCCGCGTACTCGCGTCCGTCCAGCAGCAGCGCACCCGACTGCGGCCGCACGAACCGCATGATCAGCGATAGCATCGTGGTCTTGCCCGCGCCGGACGGCCCGACGATCGCGGTGTGCCCGCGTCTCGGGATCGCCAGGGAAACGTCGCGCAGCGCCGGATCGCCGCCGTAACCCGCGGTCACGCCGCGCAGTTCCAGCACCGGGCCGTCGTGGTCACCCGAGGACTCCGCCTTGGCGGGCGCCTGGTCCTCTTCGACCTCCAGCGCGTCCATCTCCCGGATCCGCCCGGCCGCGGCGATCCCCGCCTGCAGCGCGGTCATGTTCTGGCTCAGTTCGGTGATCGGCTCCATCAACGCGAACGCGTACAGCAGGAACGCGATGAGGCTCGACACCTCGAGCAGGCCCGCGCCGACGCGCCAGGCGCCGAGACCCAGGATCACCAAGGTCGCGGCCTGGATACCCGTCCAGGCCACCACCCAGGCGACGGCTTCCCGCCGCACCGCGCGGACGCCGTGCGCCGTGGCTGCTTCCGCGTCGACCAGGATCCGGTCGGCCTGCCGGGTTTCGGCCCGGCTGGCCTTCACCGTGCGGATCGCCCGCAACGCGCCCTCGAGGACGCCGCCGAGCCTGCCGACCCGATCCTGTGCCTTCTCCTGTTCCTTCGCGATGGCGGGCATGAGCCAGGTGAACAACGCGATCACCACGAGCACGGCCGCCACCGTCGTCGCCAGCAGCACCAGGTCGAGCACGCTCATCAACACCAGGGTGCCGACGAGCATCACCACGCCGTTGATCAGGCCGATCACGCTGGACGACGCCGCCTCGCGCAACAGCACCGTGTCCGAGGTGACGCGGGTGACCAGTTCTCCCGTCGGCCGCTTCGTGATCGCCGGGATCGTCGCGCGGAAGAACCGCCGCACCATGGATTCCCGGGCCTTCAGCACCACCCGCTCGCCGACCGTGCCGAGCAGGATCCACTGCACCAGCCAGATCACCGCGCCGACCACCATCAGGCCGAGCAACGCCAGCACGGGGCCTGCCAGCGACGCCGACGAACCCAGTGAGTCCAGCACCCATTTCGTGACCATGGGCGTGGCGAGACCGGTCGCCGAACCGAGCAGGGCGAGTACCAGGCCGATCGCGAGTGCCCCCTTGTGCGGCCGCGCGAACGACCACAGCACCTTCAATCGTGGAGTCTTCATGGTTCTTAATGGAACACGCGTGTTCTAAAATCGTCAACCGAGTTCCATATCGGGAGCGAGGTACGGTACGGCCATGAGTGAGGGTGTGGTCACCGAGACGGGTGTCCGGGCGAGGACCCGGCGCGCGATCCTGGACGCGGCCATCGAGACGTTGACCAAGCAACCGAGCGCCACGCTGGCGGATATCGCGGCGGCGGCGAACGTCGGGCGCACCACGGTGCACCGGTACTTCGCGGAGCGATCGGACCTGATCGACGCCATCAGCCACGACGCCCTCGACAAGATCTCCCACAGCACCGAACGGGCCCGGCTCGACGACGGACCGGCCCCCGAAGCGCTGGCGAGGCTGTGCCAGGAGTACTTCGAACACGGCGACATCTTCCAGCTGCTGTTCACCATGCCGGACCTGGTGACCCGGCCCGAATGGACGGAGGAGAGCGACGACGACCGCCGCCTGCTGCGCCTCGTCGAACGCGGGCACGCCGAGGGCTCGATCGATCCGGCGATGACGAAGGAATGGCTGCTGCAACTGCTCTGGAGCCTGCTCTACACCGCCTGGGAGCTGACGCGGGAGAAGACGCCGAAGCACGAGGCGCTCACCTTGTGCCTGCGCAGCCTGGAAAAGATCATCGCGGTCGGCTGAAGTCCTCCGAAGTGATGACGCGGACTCGCGCCGCTTCGAAGATCCTGGCCCGGTGACAGAAAAGACCGGCACCCGCCCGGGTGCCGCCCGGGGAATCCTCTTCGGCGGGCTCGCGGTGTTCGTGGCCGCCCCCGCACTGCTGCTGGCCACCGGGCACGACGCGATCAGACCGTCCGCGGATTCGGCCAAGGAGCTTTCCCTCGCGGGCGCCCTGGTCCCCGCGCTGGCCGGGCTCCTGCTGATCCACGGGATCCCGCTCCACGCGCCGAAACTGCTCCCCGAGGTCACCGACCGGCGCGGACTGGGCAGACAGGCGACGGCACTGGCGCTCATCGCCTTCCTGTGGCCGCTGGCGTTGTACCTGCTTTCGGCGGCGGGACAGCAGGCGCTGGTCCGCGACGTCTGGGCACTCGCCAAACCGCTGGTGTTCCTGGCGCTGCCGTTGATTCTGCTTCGAGCGCTGCCCGCGCGGGATTCCTTCCGGCTCACGTGGCGGCCCCGGGAGACCTGGCAATGGCTCGCGCCGATCCCGGCGGTGCTCGTGTTCGGCTGGCTCTACGTCCTCGGCCCGCTCGCGCCGCCGCTTCCCACCGCGGAGGACTACCCGGACCCGGTGTACCTGGCGGTCGGCGCGACACTGACCTTCTTCACCGCGAACGTCCTCGAAGAGGTCTTCTTCCGCGGCATGCTGCAGACCCGCCTGGAGGCTCTTTTCGGGCGGTGGCCGGGAATCCTGCTGTCGGCGCTGCTGTTCGCGTGGCTGCACCTGCCGACGCACGGACAGGGATCTCTACCGCTCACCCTCGGCGCGATCGTGGCCTTCCAAGGGTTCTTCGGCCTGTTCACCGGCTACCTGTGGTCGCGCTACCGCAATCTGTGGGCG
The DNA here is from genome assembly GCF_000400635.2 of Amycolatopsis keratiniphila. NCBI lineage: Bacteria > Bacillati > Actinomycetota > Actinomycetes > Pseudonocardiales > Pseudonocardiaceae > Amycolatopsis > Amycolatopsis keratiniphila. The sequence goes on from NC_021252.1 coordinate 5,479,105, forward strand.
CCGATCGCCGCGCACACCGCGATGAACACGCTGCCACTGCTGCTGATGTGACGCGCCGGCAGGTCGTGAGTGGCGATTCGGGTTAGAACCCGAATCGCCACTCACGACCCGCTTGGCGTCAGGCGCCGATGGTCGCCGCGTCGATGACGAACCGGTAGCGGACGTCGCTGTTCTCGACCCGGTCGTAGGCCACGTTCACCTGGTCGGCCGAGATCGTCTCGATCTCCGCGCCGATCCCGTGCTCGGCGCAGAAGTCGAGCATCTCCTGGGTCTCGGCGATCCCGCCGATCATCGAGCCGGCGAGCACCCTGTTCCCACCGAGCAGCGAGAAGGCGTTGTAGGACAGCGGTTCGCCAGGCGCGCCGACGTTCACCATCGCGCCGCCGACGCGCAGCATGCCGAGGTAGGAGTCGACGGGCAGCGTCGCCGAAACGGTGTTCAGGATCAGGTCGAAACGGCCGCGCAGCGCCTTGAACGTCGACGCGTCACCGGTCGCGAAGTAATCCTTCGCGCCCAGCTTCAAGCCGTCCTCCTGCTTCTTCAGGCTCTGGCTGAGCACGGTGACCTCGGCACCCATGGCGACCGCGATCTTGACCGCCATGTGCCCGAGCCCGCCGAGGCCGACGACGGCGACCTTCTTGCCCGGCCCGGCGCCCCAGCGGTTCAGCGGGGAGTAGGTGGTGATGCCCGCGCACAGCAGCGGGGCGGCGACGTCGAGACCGATGCCTTCCGGGATACGGCAGACGAAAGCGTCCTTCACGACGATCTGCCGGCTGTAACCGCCGTAGGTGTTCTCGCCGTCGAAACCGACTCCGTTGTAGGTCTGGATGTTGCCCTTCACGCAGAATTGCTCGGTGCCCGCGAGGCAGTACTCGCACTCGCCACAGGAATCGACCATGCAGCCGACCCCGACCCGGTCACCGACCTGGTACTTCGTCACGTCGGAGCCGACCGCGGCGACGACGCCGGCGATCTCGTGACCGGGCACCATCGGGAAGATCGCGCTGCCCCAGTCCTCTTTCACCTGGTGGATGTCGCTGTGGCAGATCCCCGCGTACGCGATGTCGATCAGCACGTCGTCCGGACGCAGGTCGCGACGCTCGATCGTCGTCGGCGACAGGGCGGCGCCCGGGGACGGCGCGGCGATGGCGTGCGTGGTCGTCGTCATGAAACCCTCCGAGAAACAGTGAGACCATGTAAGAGGTCACTTACGACCAGCGTAAGAGGGCTCTTACATATTCCGCGACCGGGACGGTGTGATCCACGACATGGGCGGCAAGTACCATCACGGCGACCTTCGCGCCGAACTCGTCCGGGTCTCCCTCGACCTGATCGCCGAACAAGGGCTCGGCGCGTTCTCCGTCGCCGAGGTCGCCAGGCGCGCGAAAGTCAGCCCCGGCGCGCCCTATCGGCACTTCCCGGACAAGGAAAGCCTGCTGGCCGCGATCGCCGCCAAGGTCGCCTGCCAGCTGGCGGACAGGGTGCACGATGCCATCGAGGCCGAGAGCGAACCGGTCGCCGCGCTCGCCGCGGCCGCGGGCGCCTACACGAAGTACCTGATCGAACGCCGGGCCGGGATGAACATCATCTACTCGGACGGCCTGCAGGGCCCGGAGCACGCCGCGCTGCACGAGCAGACCCGCCGCCTGACCGACCAGTTCGTCATGCTCTGCCTCACCATCGCCGACCGGCCGGAGGACGGGCTGGAGCTGATGGAGCAGCTGTTCACCCAGGCCCATGGCTACGGCACGTTCTACCTCGACGGAGTGTTCACGAAACAGGGCTATTCCACGGAAGTCGTCGTCCGGAAGTCGGTCGAGGCCGCCCGCGCCGCCATCGAAGGTCGCACGAAAATGTGATGTGATTCACGTCTGATTTGTCCGATTACCGGGGCTCCCCGCGCCGACAGGATGCGAAGCGCAATCCTTTCGACAGCGAGGAGAACCGCGTGAACATCGGTCAAGACGTCGGGTCGTGGCGGGAACTGGGCCGCCATTCGAGCACCGCGTCGGTACTGGCGGGCGGCGTGCTCGTCGGCGCGATCACCATCTACGTGGCGGCGAGCCTGCTGCCCACGGCGATCGAGGAAATCGGCGGACGGTCGTTGTACGCCTGGACCATGACGGCGTTCCTGGTCGCCCAGATCGTCGCGACCATGATGGTGGGCCAGGCGCTTTCGCGCTTCGGCGGCAAGGGTTCCTATCTGGTCGGTTTCGGCGTTTTCGCCGCGGGCTCGGTGGTGTGCGCCGCGAGCCCGTCGATGCCGGTCCTCCTGCTCGGCCGCGGGACGCAGGGCCTCGGTGCCGGTCTGCTGACCGGACTGGGCTTCGCCCTGATCCATTCGTCGCTGCCGCCTCGGTTGTGGAGCCGGGGCAGTGCGCTGATCTCCGCAATGTTCGGAGTCGGCAACTTCGTGGGCCCGGCGCTGGGCGGGTTCTCGGCGCAGTTCGGTTCGTGGCGCTCCGCCTTCGCGGTCCTCGCCGTGGTGGCGGCCGCGCTGGCGGTCTTCGTGCCCCGGGCGCTCCGCGGCGGCGAACGCCCGGCGCAGGCACCGCCGGTCCCGGTCGTTTCGCTGGCGCTGATCGTCGGCGCCGCCGGAGCGGTGAGCGTGGCGGGGATCCTGTCCGACACCCTCGCGATGGCCGCCCTCATAGCGGCGGGTCTCGTACTCGTGAGCGCGTTCCTGGTGACGGAGAACCGTTCGGCGGCGAGTGTGCTGCCCGCCTCGGTCTACCGTCGTGGTTCGCGGTCGCGGTGGATCTACCTGACGATCATGGTGCTGGCGTCCGGCGTCGCGGTGGAGACGTTCCTGCCGCTGTTCGGGCAGCGGCTGGGCGGGCTCCCGCCCGCGGCGGCGGGATTCTTCGCCGCCGCGCTCTCCTTGGGCTGGTCGGTGAGCCAGCTCGTCAGCGCATCGGCCGGTAAGACACGACGGCTGGTGTTCGCCGGACCGGCCTGTCTCGCCATCGGGTTCGCCGTGCTGGGACTCCTGCAGACCGAACAACCGCCGCTGCCTGTCGTGCTCGCCTGGCTGCCGGTGCTCTTCTTCGGCGGCACGGGAATCGGCCTCGCGATGCCTCATCTGTCCGTCGCGGCGATGACCTCCGCGCCGGACGGCGAGGGCGGCCAGGCGGCGGCCGCGATCGCGACGGTACTGACGATGTCGACCGCGTTCGGCGCGGCGGTCGCCGGCCTGTTGGTCAACCTCGGCGGCGCTTCGGTGGTCATGTCGGCGAGGTGGCTGTTGTTCGGATTCGCCGCCATCTCCGCGCTCGGCCTGCTCACCGCACGCCGCGCCGTCTGAGGCAGGTCAGTTCCGGGAGCGCTTCATACGCGGAAGTGCTTCCGGACAACCGCCGTCGCACCGGATGTGCGCCCAGACGAGCTTCCCGCCGCGCACCGGCTCGCGCCGGACACCCCATTGCACGGCCACCCCGTCGACGACGAGAAGGCCGCGCCCGCGGGGATCCTCGATCTGCGAACAGCGCGCCCGCGGCTGCTCGACGCTGACATCGGCGACTTCGATGCGCACGGCGCACGGCGACACGCCGCGCCACAGCTGGATATGGCGTGCGCCACCCCCGTGCACATAAGCATTGGCGACGAGCTCCGTCGCCGCCAGCAGGACGTCGTCGCGATGCCCCTCGCCGAGATCGGGAAGGCATCTGACCACCCAGGCGCGCATGTCCGGCAACGCCCGTGGCGTCGTGGCCCGCAGGTCGAGCACCCAGGTACCCGGCACCGGATGCTCCGCGATGTTGATCATGGAGCCACCCTTCCCCTCGCGCGCGACCTCCCTGCTGAAGTCGCACAACCGGGTTACCCAGAACGCCCGCCGATCAACCCGTCACGGGAATCAGCGCACCGCGATACCCTCCAGCACCGTCTTGACCACGGCTTTCACGGCCGGTGAGGTCGTCACTCGCGGGCCGTGCGGGAGCAGCGCGGTGAGCACCGATTCGTGGCAGACGCCGACCAGCATCGCCGCGGCCGCGTCGACATCGCCGTCCAGCCTGCCGAGTTCCTTTTCCTCGCGCAGGTATCGGGCGAGGCGATCCCGCCAGGTCTCACCGTCCCCGGTCAGTTCGCCGAACCGCGCGAGCACGGCGGGGCGGGCGAGCAGCCCGGCGAACGCGGGCAGGATCTCCTTGTGCAGAGCCAACCCGTACGCCAAGTGGGTGCGGAGGTTGCCCTCGACCGTGGCCGAACCGGGCGCGGGCAGCTCGCCGAGCCCGGCTTCGACCCGCCGCACGTGTTCCGCCAGCGCGTCGGCCAGCAACTCCTCCTTGTCGGTGAAGTGGTTGTACAGCACGCCGTCGGCGACCCCGGCCGCCCGCGCGATGGCCCGGACCGTGAGTTCCGCGGTGCCGTTGGCGGAAATCAGGTCCGCGGCCGTGCCGATCAGATGCTCGCGCAGACTCCGGCCGTCTTCGGTGTCGCGGAGTGCCGCGGCTTTCCTCGGTGCCATCAGGATTTCGCCCTGACCAGCCACGCGGCGCCACGCAGCCGAACACCGCCAGGCCCGTCAAAAGGCTGGAGCGCCGCCGAAAGCGCTTCTCGCGCGCCGTTCGCCGCTTCTTCGCCGGCCAGACCGAGGTGATACTTGACCGGTCCCCAGTCGGCGATGAACCCGGCGGCGTCGGCCACGTCGCTCCCCCAGACCTGATCGGCCTCGACGCGAGTGGCCGTGACCTCGCGGAATCCGGCGTCCGTCAGCACCGAGCGAGCCCGTTCGGGATCGGCGAAAGCCGTCGGACCGGTGCCGTCCTCGCCGGTCGGCGTCGGCAGGAACGGTGCCAGCGCACCGAAAACGGTGCCGAGATCGGTTCCCGCGAGTGCGGTCATGCACAGGAACGCGAGCCTGCCGCCCGGTTTCAGCGCCCGGCGCACGTTCGCGAAGGCGGCCACCGGGTCCGCGAAGAACGTCACCGCGAACCGGCTGAGCGCGACGTCGAAAACCCCTTCCCCGAACGGGAAGACCTGGACGTCGCCCTGCTCGAACCCGACGTTCGTCACGCCTTCGGCCGCCGCGCGGGCGCGCGCCGTGGCGAGCATCGGCGCGGACAGGTCGATCCCGGTCGCGCCCCCGAGCGGGGCGCGGACGGCGGCGAGCCGGGTGACCTGTCCGTTGCCGCAGCCGATGTCGAGCACCCGGTCCCGCTCGCCGATTCCGGCCGCCTCGAACAGGAATTCGTTGAACCCGCTGTTCACCGCGTCGTAGCGCCCGTCGTGCTCGGCCCAGTGCCGCCCCTCGTAGCCGTTCCACGCCTCGGACTGCGCGGTGTTGACGATGCCGGACATCCCAGAACCTCCTCAGTTATGAACACACGTTCATGAACACGCGTTCATACTGAACGAGGTTCGGTCCAGCCGTCAAGCGCTTCTGTCGAGGGCTCGCGAGGCGAAGGACGCTTTACCCGCGTCACATGCGGCGAAAGTCCCCTTCATCCACCCCAAGACCAGAAGAACCTATCGAGGGGTAGGACAAACGTGGCGTGCTGCCCGCCAAGGGCTCGCCTGCAGGACCAGCCGCACCCGCAACTGTCCGCAAAGGATGGCGGCCTCGTCATTCGTGTCCGGTTTGCGCGCTTTGCGTGGGGGTGCGAGAACCGGACATCACGACATCAACCGGGCGCGCCATTGGCGCGCATTGTCCCTTGTAGACACTGTACGCCGGGGTGAGCCCGCAAGCCGGTCCGGAACCCCTGCCGTCCAGGGTGGTCATCTCATCGCAAAGCCGGCTAAGACGGCCTGCGCGACAGGGGTTCGCTCACGCCACGTTTGCCTTACCCCTCAATAAGACGCGAACCACTGACACTCGTCACTACGCCAGCCGCAGTTCTCGTCCGGGCAGGGACCGCCGCCGGTCCGTCACCATGATCATCGCCAGGGTCCCGATCCCCAGCCACACCACCAGCTGCACGATCCCCGACGTCAGACCGTCCGTCCCGGTCAGCAGCGACCGCAACGCCACCAAGGCGCCGTTGGTCGGCAGGATCCCCAGCACCGTCCCGAAAAAGCCAGGCACGGTCGAAACCAGCGAAGCGCCGACAGTGAGCACGAGGATCGCGAGAGCGGCGAAGCGGCCAGGGCGTTTGAAGATGGCCACCAGCGCTTGGTTGACGACGGTGAACGTCCCCGCCGCGAGCACGAGCACCACCAGCAGCGTCACCGCCTTGCCGAAGCTCAGGCCGAGGAACGCCCAGAACACCCCGGTGAGAATCAGGGCGGTGAGCACCGCGAGCGTCGCGCCAGGGACGGCCGCGGCGAGAATGATCCGCCAGCTCGGTTCGCGGGTGGTGAGCACGCTCGGCGGCACCGCGCGGATCACCTGGTACGTCGCCAGCGCGCAGCCCCACAGCGCCAGCACGAGGATCAGCGCGACCGCGCCTTCGCCGAAGGAACCCGAGCCCGCCGTGTCGGCGATCGCGGGGGTGGCGGCGACCTGTTTGAGGTGGTCGCGTTCGGCCTGGGTGTAGTCGGGCACTTTGCCCCGGCCTTCGTCGAGGCCCTTGGCCAGCTCCGAGGCACCGGATTCGGCGCGCTCGGCGCCGTCGGCGGCGGAGCGGGCACCGGTGGCGAGTTCACCGGCACCGGTGGACAGCGTCGTCGCGCCGCCGGCGAGCCGACCGGAGCCGTCGGCGAGCTGCCGTGCCCCGGAGTCGGCGGCCTTGACCCCGGCGTCGAGTTTCCGCGCGCCGTCGGCCGCCGTGCCGATGCCGCCCGCGAGTTCCTTCGACTTGTCCGCGAGCTGCTTGTTCCCGTCGGCGACCTTCTGCGAGCCCGCCGAAAGGTCTTGCACCGCCTTCTTCGTCTGCACGACGGCGTCGCGGATTTCGGCACGTTTGCCGTCGAGGATCGCGGCGTCGGCCGTGAGCTTCTCCGAAGCGGCCTTGAGATCGGCGCAGAACCTCGTGTCCTGATCGCATTTTCCGGCCAGTTCGGCGAACTTCCGCGCCGAGTCGCCCGCCGAAGGCAACGCGTCGATGATCCGCACGACCTTGTCCGCCAGCGGCGAGATCTTGTCGGCCAGCTGCTTGTTGCCGTTCGCGACCTGCTGTGCGCCGTCGGCAAGTTCCCTGGTCAGCCGGGGCAACTGGGCGGTGTCCTTCTCGGCCTGGGTCAGCCCCGACGACAACCGGCCGGAACCGGCGGCGAGCTGTCCGGTGCCATTCGCGAGCTCGCGCGCGCCGTCCGCCAGCTGACCGGCCGCACCGCTGAGCTTTCCCGCCCCACCGGCGAGTTCTCCCGCGCCCGCGGCCAGTTTCCCGGTCCCGTCGGACAACTGCCGCAGCCCGACGACGAGCTGGCCGCTGCCGTCGGCCGCCTGCACCAACTGCTGGTGGATCGAGGAGAATCCGACGTACAGGTTGTCCACATAGGTCTCGACGATCTGCCGGTTCAGCGCGGTGAGGGTCGCGTTCGCGACCTCCCGGCTCGCCACCGGGTCGATCAGGCCGGTGCGCTGTGACGTCTCGACGCGCATGATCGCCTGCTTCGCTTCGAGCGGTTTACCCGACGTCGACGTGGCCTGCGCGGAGAAGTCCCGCGGGATCGTCACGACGGCCGAGTACGTGCCGTCGGAGATGCCCTCCTTCGCGTCCTCCGCGTCGGTGAGCACCCACGTGTACGCGGAATCCTCGCCGTGCACGAGGTTCCCGGCCAGTTCCCGGCCGAGCGGGATCAGCTGTCCGTTCACCGTCACGGGCTCGTCGTCGTTGACCACGGCGGCCTTCGCCGCACCGTGGTTGTCGCCGGGCGACCAGAACGCCCACGCCAGCCCGAGCGCGACGATCACCGGGACGAGCACGATCCCGAGCCAGGTCTTCCAGGTCAGCGGGCCGAAGGCGGTCGCGCGGGCGGAACCGGTGAAGAAGCGGGACATCAGCGGACCTCGGCTGGGACGGGGGCGGGCGTCATGGCGAGACCCGCGACGGCGGTGGTGGGCAACAGATCCCGCACGATGGCGAGGCTTTGGCAGGACACAGCGAACGTCGCGGCCCGGCTCGCGAACGCGGCTCGCAGGCCCGCGCGCTGGGCGGTGGCGACGACGGTGTCCAGGTCGTCGAGGAAGACGAGCGCGACGCCGTCGTCGAGTGCGCGGCGGACCTCGCCGGCGGGATCGTCGGTCTCCTTGCAGGCGACGAAGGCGACGTTCCGCCGGACGGCGTGCGCGTGCTGCGGCAGCACCCGGCCGAGGACCTTCAGGTCCCCGCGGACGTTCGGCACCCGGCCGGCCAGCGCGTAGAGCAACGCGCTCTTGCCCGCCGGGCCGGAACCGTGCACGGCGAGGATCTCGCCCGGGCCGAGATGCAGTTCGACGTCGCGGAAGATCGTGCGGCCCCGGTCGTCGTCGACCCGGAGACCGGCGGCACTGATCACTTCGGGCGAACCGGGCGCGGGCCAGTCGGCGAGCCGGAGTTCGTGGACGAGACCGTCGCCCTCGGCGTCGAACACCGGGAGCTTGCGGTCCAGCCACGGCGGCAGGCCCCAGGCGCGCGGGCCCAGCAGCGCGAGGATGGCGGGGACGAGCGTCATCCGTACCAGGAAGGCGTCCACGAACACCCCGACCGCGAGGCTGAACGCGATCGGTTTGATCGTGGCGCTGCCGTCGGGCACGAAGGCGGCGAACACGCCCAGCATGATCACCGCCGCCGCGGTCACGACCCTCGACGCGGACACGAAGCCCGTCTCGATCGCCTTGTGCGCGTCGCCGTGATGGACGTAGTCCTCCCGGATCCGGGACACGAGGAACACCTCGTAGTCCATGGCGAGTCCGAAAAGGACACCCATCAGGATGATCGGCAGGAAGCTGATCACGCTGCCGGTGCGGGTGACGCCCAGCGCCTCCGCCAGATGTCCCTGCCCGAACACGAACGACGTCGCGCCGAACGCCGCACCGATCGACAGCAGGTAGCCGAAGGTGGCTTTCAGCGGCACGAGGATCGAGCGGAACACCATCGCCAGCAACACGAGCGAGAGCCCGACGACCAGGATGCCGAACGGCAGCAGCGCGTCGCCGAGTTGCGTGGACACGTCGATGCCGACGGCGGTGAAGCCGGTGACCGCGGTCTGCACGCCGTACCGGTCCTTGAACTGCCCTTCCATCGAGCGCAGCCGTTCCACCAGGTCGTCGGTCGCCTCGTCGTAGGCGCCGGTCGTCGGCACGACCTGGATGATCGCGGTGTCGCCCTTGGGGTTCGGCGTCGCGAGCGGGACGACGGCGACGCCGGGCACCTTGCGGATGTCGTCGGCGATGCCGTTCGTGATCCCGACCGGGTCGGTGGTCGACAGGATGTCCGCGGTGACGACCAGCGGTCCGTTGAAGCCGGGTCCGAAATGCTCGGCCACGGCGTCGTAGGCGACCCTGGCCGGGGTGCCGTCCTCGTCGGTTCCGTTGTCCGGCAAGGCGAGCCGGAGATCGAGCGCAGGCACCGACGCGATCGCGAGCACCCCGACGATCAGTCCGATCGTGACCCACGGCGACTTCGTGGCGAGCCGGACCCAGCGGAGGCTGAACCGCGTCTTCTTCTTGGTCTTCCGTGCCTTCCGCGGCTTCTTGGGCCGCAGCCACTCGCCGGCGAACGCCAGCAGCGCGGGAATGAGGGTGATGGCCACGATCACCGCGACCGCGACACCGCCCGCCGCCGCGATACCCATCGTCGTCAGGAACGGGATCCCGGCGACGAACAGGCCCAGCAGGGCGATCACCACGGTGAGCCCGGCGAAGATGACCGCGGATCCGGCGGTGGCGGTCGCCCTGGCGATGGACTCCTCGACGCCCAGTCCTTCGGCGAGCTGATCCCGGTGGCGGGAAAGGAGGAAGAGCGCGTAGTCGATGCCGACGGCGAGCCCGAGCATGACCGCGAGCATCGGCGCCGTGGAGGAGACCGTGGCCACCGACGTAGCCGCGTAGACCAGCGCCACCGAGACGCCGACGCCGAGGATCGCCGTCAGCAAAGGCATTCCCGCCGCAATGAACGAACCGAACACCATCAGCAGCACCACGAGCGCGATGACGAGGCCGATCCCCTCGGTGGGGCTGAGCTTCGGCACCTTGTCCGAGAACGCGTCGCCGCCGGTGAGCACCTCGGTGCCGTGGCCGATCCGGTGCTCCAGATCCTGCGCGATCCCGGCGAGCACGGTCCGGGTCGACGGCTGGATGTCGGCCAGCCCGACGTCGAGCTGCACGGTGACCAACGCGGCGCGGCCGTCCTTGGACACCGCGTCGTGCACGGCCGGATCGAAGGGGTTGACCACCGTCGAGACCTGCGGGGCACCGGTCAGCTCCGGGACCACGGCGGAGACGGAGTCGCGCACAGCCGCGGAATCGGCTCGCTGTCCTTCCGGGACGAGCACCACCAACTGCGCCGAAGTCCCGCTCACCTGCGGGAAGACGCGCCCGAGGTGATCGAGCGCCTCCTGCGACTCCGAGCCGGGGATCGCGAACGTGTCGTCGGTGCCCTGGCCGAACAGCAGCGCCGCGCCGCCGGAGACACACAGCACGACCAGCCACAACGCGGTGACCAGTACGCGTCCGCGGGCGGCCAGCCTGCCGAGGCGGTAGAGGAATGACGACACGATCGGCTCCCGGCACTCGTTGGATACATGGCGTATCGTAATACACGCTGTATCCGATTCACGATGTATCCTGTCCCACAGCCGGGTGAACCGGGCCGATGCGAAAGAATGGCGAGATGACCGAGGAGCGGAGCGCCACCATGACCAGGCGCCGGGCGGACACCCGCCGACGGCTGATCGACGCGGCGTACGAGGCCTTCTCCGAACGCGGCATCCGGGACACCCCGGTCGAGCTGATCTGCGAACGCGCCGGCTTCACCCGCGGCGCCTTCTACTCGAACTTCAGCTCGAAGGAAGACCTTTTCCTCGCCCTGTTCCAGGAGGAGAACGCGATCCGGCTCGAGCGGTTCCGCGAGGCCACCGAGAGCGTGCTCGGCGGCACCGTCGTCGGCGCGCACGAAGACCTCTCCCCCACACTCGGGCGGATCGCCGAACTGTTCATGGTCGCGCTCAACGCGGACAAGGACTGGTACCTGCTGTGCGCGGAATTCCGCACGCAGGGCCTGCGGCAGCCGGAGATCCGCGACCGGATCGGCGCCGCGTTCCGGTATTTCCACACCGAACTGGGCGCGATCCTGGTCGGCACCCTCGACCGGATCGGACGGCAACTGACAATCTCGCCGGACGACGCGGTGCTCGTCCTGGTCGCCCTGTACGAACAGGGACTGCAGAACTACCTGCTGGAGGGCAACGAACTCCCCGCCGACGGCCGGTTCGTCAGTGAACTGATCCCGAAGGTGATGGCGTCGCTCATCGTCCCGGCACACTGACCCGTCAGCACCGGGGCGGAAGCCACCCGGGCGTGGTCACGACCTGCTCGGGAGCGACGGGCATCTGAGCGGTCTTCGGCCCGAAGACGAAGCCGACGAGCCCGCCGGGGCAGACACGCACCGCGGCGGGCCCATCCTGGGTCCCGGATTCGCGCCAAGCGACCGGATCCAGCCCCGTACGCCACACCTTCCAGAACGACGCTCCGTCCCGATGGCCGGTACAGGGATCGCCCTCGGGCAGGTCTTCGACGCGGCAGACGTAGCGGGAATCGCCGTACGGCCCCGATCCGTCCCCCAGGCGCACCGCGAGCCCGGAGCGTTCGAGCGCGGTCCGTGCGTCACCGGGTGAGCCGGGCACGCATCGCACGAGCACGCCGACCGCGACAGTCACCCCTTGGGTTCCTTCACAGGCGCCCGTTCGCGCAATGGGGTTCACGGCGGGAAAAAGGGCCACCAGGCTGAGGAGCACCGTCAAGATCGACACCTTCGAATACTAGGGGTGCCCCCTCGGCTGCGCACAGTGAATCTTTCGAGGAGTGCCGACACAAATCACGCTCCGTTTCGCACGAAAGGAGAGAATATGTCGGAAATTGCCCTGTTCAGGGGACTTGCACATTCTTCGGCACAGGAAAAAGATGTGTTCTTCTCGCGCGCACCACTCCATCGGGTGCGGCTCTTCGAAAGGTTCAGAGCGTGACGCGCAGGCGCCTTGCCGCATTCGTCGTTCCCCTCGCCCTCGCCGGATTCCTGCTCACCGCGGGCGGCACCGCCCACTCGCGGCCGCCCGCCCAGAGCCCGGTCGATATCTCCCCCGGCGCGATCAGGTTCGATCCGACCCTGCCGAGGCTCGACATCTCCTACGGCCAATCGGATCTGGACCTCGAATACATCCGGAAGGACGCGTCGGACGCCGACGGATGCAGTACGAGGAATCACGAAGAAACCGAAGAGGCCATCGTCAGACCGGGCACCGGGCACGTCACACTCGCCGGGGTCCGCTACGAACTCGAACAGTTCCATTTCCACACCCCGTCCGAACACCGTTTCCGGGGCCGCACCGATCCGCTGGAAATGCATTTCGTGCACCGCAGCGCCGCCGGGAAACTGCTGGTGATCGGCGTGCCCCTGCGTTCGGGCGCCGAGTCGCCGGTGGACCGTGTCCTGGCGACGCTCGCCCCGGAGTGCGGCGAAACGGTGGCGTTGGCGGACTTCGACCTCGCCACGCTCCTGCCCCGTGACCGGAGCACGCTGCGGTACGAAGGCTCACTCACCACGGCGCCGTTCACCGAAGGCGTGCAGTGGTTCCTGATGTCCGAGCAAACCGTCTCGCCGTCGACGATCGCGCGGTTCCAAGGTCTGTTCGGTGCGGGCAACGCCCGCGCGCCGCAACCGCTCAACGGGCGGCGGCTGACCGTGGTGCCGCAGTTCTCGTGAGCGGTGAGGACGGTTATTCGGGGTAAGGCAAACGTGTCGTGGTCGCGGCCGGGTCGATGGTGGGGTGAAGGGAGCCTTCACCCCAGCCGGCGTTTCATCGGGATTTCATGGCTCCGCCCTACGGTTCCGGGCACGGATCCGCGACCGCGGACCGGTGGTCCACAAGGAGACGTGCATGAGCCCGGCGAGCCGGACCCCGTACAACATGGTGACGCCCCGGGACGACGCGCCGAGCCCCGGGCAACGGGACGGGGTCGTCGGCCCGGGCTGGAGCTGGGCGGCGTTCTTCACGCCGTGGGCCGACGGCCGCCCGTCGCCGAAGTACCGGTGGACGCTGTTCGACACCGCCGCCGACGCCGTCGACGATCTCCGTCGTTGTCTCGACGACGGCGCCGTCGGCCGTCGCGGCGCCCTCTGCTCCTCCGTGCTCCGCAAGCGCGGCGCGCCAAGGGAATTGGTGCTGTGCGACGCCGCGGAGTGGGCTTACGCCGTCCACGAGGTCCGCGCCGGGGTGCACCTCGCCGACGCCGCCGACACCTACTTCGCGCGCTGGCGGACGAGCATGGCCGGGCACCGGTTCACGATCGTCAACGCCGGAGTACCGACTGTCTGGTGAGTTCCAGGCCTTCCAGCGCGAGAGTGCGCTGAGCGGGATCGCCGTCGGGCCCGATGGTGGTGAGCACCCATTCGAAATGCTCCCGCGCGGCCACCGGATCGCCCGCCGCGAGATGGGTGCGGCCGAGCCGGTTGCGGATCTCGGACTCCATCCCGACGACGGTCTCCTCCGTGACCGCCGTCAGCGCCCGCCGCTGGAGTTCGAACGCCTCGCCGAGGTTCCCGAGCTCCAGTTCCGCCGCTCCCAGCCGGGCCAGGCTGGACGCGATCAGCAGGCCGTCCGTGGTCTCTTCGGCGAGTTCGACGGAACGTCGGAGGTCCAACACCGCTTCGGCGAACCGGCCGATTTCGAGGCGGACGGTGCCGCTGTGGCAGAGCACCCTGGCCAGCATCCCCGGGCTGCCGACCTCCTCGCTCAGTTCACGGGCGCGGCCGAGGTGAAGGAGCGCTTCTTCGTGGTCGCCTTGCAGATAGGCGAGATAGCCCAGCGCGGACAACGATCTCTCGGCGAGCCAGCGGTCACCCACCTCCTCGGCCAGGACCATCACCCGCCGCATGCCGGGGATCGCGAGTTCGTACCGTCCGGCGATCAGGTCCACCATGGTGAGCCCGCCCAGCGCCCGCGCCTCCAGACCGCGGTCTCCGGAGGACTGACCCGCCTGCTGCGCGTCGTCGAACCAGCCGCGCGCCCGGTCCAGCTGTCCTTGCATGGCGTAGGCGTAACCGAGGCAGAACTTCAGAGACGAGACGAGACGTCCGTCCCTGGCCCGTTCGGCCAACGGCAGCGCGATCTGCAACGCCGTCCGGCATTCGTGATACCGCTGCTGGCGCGCGAGGTAGTCGACCAGTCCCTCGGCGACAGAGCACGCGAGGTCTTCGAGCCCGGCTTCGGCCGCCTGGCTCACCACCTCCGGCAGATCGCCGACGGCGTCGAGCCAGGCGGAAGCGTCACGCTGGCCGGTGAACGGACCGCCCGTCTCCAGCGGGAACCGCGCGACACCCCATTCGCTCGCCCGCCGGGCGGCGCCGAGGTACAGCCCGTACACCCGTTTCCGTGCCGCTTCGGCGGCCTCCTCGGGCATCTCCCCGGCGAGCCGCCGGGCGTAGACGGCCACCAGGTCGTGCAGCCGGTAGCGGCCGCTCGCCGGCTCCTGCACGAGGCTGGCGTCGACCAGGCTTTCCAGCCGCCGCTCGGCTTCGGCGGGCGAACAGTCCAGCAGCGCGGAGACCGAGAGCCGGTCGAACTCGGCCGTCGGCGACAGGCCGAGCACACTGAACGCGTCCTGCTCGGCGGGCCGCAACTGTTCGTACGACAGCCGCAGCGCCACCTCGACACTGCGGTCCTCGGCGGTCAGCTCGCCGAGCCTGCGCTCGTCGTCCGACATCCGGTCCACCAGGTCCTTGAACGTCCACATCGGACGGTTCTGCAACCTGGCGCCCGCGATCCGCAGCGCGAGCGGCAGACGCCCGCACAGCCCGGCCAGCGCGCGCACGGCGAACCGCTCCCCCTCGGCCCTCGGCGCTCCTACGATGCGGCCGAGCAGCCGTTCCGCCGCTTCGAGACCCAGCGCGCCGAGGGAAACACGGCGATCGGCGTCCAAACCGGACAGACGGCGACGGCTGGTCACCAGCACCCGGCTGCCCGGCCCGGACGGCAGCAGCGGCCGCACCTGCCCCGCGGACTCGGCGTTGTCGAGCACCAGCAGCAATCGCAGGTGCGCGGTCGCCGCCCGCCACGACGCGGACAGCTCGTCGAGATCGTCCGGCATGAGCCCGTCCTCGACCCCGACCGCGCGCAGCAGCCGCCGCAGGGCGCGCTCCGGCGTCACCGGCTCGCGGCCTTCGGTGTAGCCGTGGAGATCCACGAACAACGCACCGTCCGGATAGGACTCGCGGAGCCGATGGGCCGCGCGCACCGCGAGCGTGGTCTTACCCGCGCCCGGGACGCCGTCGATGGTGTCGACCGAGACCGACTCCGGATCGCCGTCCTCCACGAGCAGCGCGAGTTCCCGGTCCCTGCCGACGAGTTCGCCGTTGGTGGCGGGCAGTTCGTTGCGGATCCGGCGGGCAGGCTCCCTGCGCGGGGCGACGCCGAGCAGGGCTTCGTCCCCGCGCAGCACCGCCTCCTGCACCTGCCGCAGCTCCTCGCCGGGCTCGACACCGAGCTGCTCCACCAGCCGCTCGCGGACGTCGGTGAACACCTCCAGTGCCTCCGCCTGCCGCCCGCCGCCGTAGAGCGCGCGCATCAGCAAGGCGGCCAGCGGCTCGCTCGGCGGATCGGCGGACACCAGCGCCGAGAGTTCGCCGATCACCTCGTCGAACCGTCCGAGTTTCAGCTGGACCCGCAGTTTCCGGCGCAGCAACAGCAGTTTGCGTTCCTCCAGCCGTCGCCGCTCGCCCTGGACGAACGCGCCGGGCAGCCCCGTCTGCGGCTCGCCGTGGAACAACCGCAGCGCGTCGGCGAAGGTGTCCACCGCGGCGACGAGGTCGCCCGATTCCTCGGCGGCGACCGCGACGGCGGCGACCTCCTCCAGCCGGACGACGTCAAGGAGCACCCCACTACCGGAGAACCGGTAACCGCCGCGGTCGGACACGATCACCGAGTCCCGCGGCTTTGTCCCCGCGGTGTCCAGGCATTGCCGCAGCCGCCGGACGTACACCGGCAGCACGTTGGACTCCGGCGGCTTCTCCCAGAGCCCGTCGGTGAGTTCGTAATGGCTGACCGTCACGTCCGGGCGCAGCAGCAGCGCGGCGAGAACGGCCTGCTGGCGGACCGGACCGAGGTCCAGCCGGGTCTCGCCGTGCCAGGCCCGCAGCGGGCCGAGCACCTCGAATCGCAGCTTCGGTTCCGACATGATCCCCCCTTCGTTCCGCACTAGCCCGGCACCACGATCCCGTGGTCGAACGCGTACACGATCGCCGCCGCCCGGTCCCGCAACTGGAGCTTGGTGAAGATCCGGCCGATATGGCTTTTCACGGTCACCTCCGAAATCACGAGAGTCGCGGCGATCTCCGCGTTGGTCAGCCCCCGGCCGATCGCCCTGAGCACGTCCTGTTCCCTCGGTGTCAGCAGTTCCGGTGAGCGTCCGCCGCTGCCGTTCCCGGCGGCCTGGCGATAGGCGGCGAGCACCCGCCCGGTGACCCCGGGATCCAGCCAGGCGTCGCCCGCGGCGACCGCCCGCACGGCCCGGATCAGGTCTTCGGCGGGAGAATCCTTGAGCACGTAACCCGCCGCGCCCGCCCGTAGCGCGTCGGCCAAGAGGTTGTCGTCGTCGAAGGTGGTGAGCGCGAGCACCGGCGGATGCCCGCCGGTCCGCCGCAGCCGCCTGGTGGCCTCGACCCCGCCGACGTTCTTCATCCGCAGGTCCATCACGATGACGTCGACCTCGTGCGCGGCCAGCGCCGCGGGCACCTCCGAGCCGTCACCGCATTCCCCCGCGATGACGAACCCGTCGCGCCGCCGCAGGATGCGCCGCAGCCCGGACCGGACCAGCTCCTGGTCGTCGACCAGCAGCACCTGGATCTCGGCGGCGGTCACGGCTTGGCTCCCGGCACGGTGACGCGCACGATCCACTGCCTGCCGTTGGGCCCGGCGCTCAGATCGGCGCCGAGCTGTGCCGCCCGGACGGCCATCCCGGCCAGTCCCGAGCCGTCCTCGGCCGTGCGCCGGACGGTCGAGGGAAGGGTGTTGCTGACGACGAGATCCAGCCCGGAACGGCCTGCGTTCAGCCGGACCTCCGCGGTCGCGCCGGGGGCGTGCTTGACGACGTTGACAAGTGATTCCTGCACGATCCGGTAGAGGCCCAATCCTTCCGAGGCGCCTACCCGGCCGAGGTCGCCTTCCTGTGTATAGCGCACCGCCAGTCCGGCGCTGCGGGTGCGTTCCACCAGCGTCGCGATGTCCTCGATGCCCGGGAGCGGCGCACTGCCCGACGGGGAGTCGGCGAGCAGGCCGACCGTGCGGCGGATGTCGGCCATCGCGGCCCGCCCCACCTGCTCGGCTTCGGTGAGCGCCTCGATCGCCTCGTCGACGTCGCGGTCCTGCTGCAGCGCGTGCCGGGCACCGGTCAGGTGCAGCAGGGTGATGCTGAGCGAATGGCCGACGACGTCGTGCACCTCACGCGCGATGCGCTGGCGTTCGGCGAGCAGCGCCTTGTCGCGGGAGACGTCGCGTGCGCCGCGTTCGGCGTCGAGCGCCCGGGTGTACCAGCGGACCACGAGCCCACCGCAGAGGCCGAGCAGGACCGCGACCATGTACACGGGCCCGCCGATCAGCCCGCCCCAGATCCCCGCCACGACCAGGACCAGTTCACCCGCGGCGGTCACGAGGGCGATCCCCAGCGGCGTCCGCAGGATACTGCCCGCCTCGGTGGCCGCCATCAGAAGCAGCAACGGCGCGAAATCCGGAAGCACCGGCTCGATGAGCAGGATCGCGGCCGCGACGATCAGCGCGGCCATCCGCACCCACGGCACGACCCAATCGGTGGTGGCCCAGATCAGCGGTCTGACGATCACGACCAGCCCGGCCAGCGCCACCGGGCTCGGCGGCAGCAGGGCGTCTCGCTGGACCAGGGCGACCACCGCGAACACCGCGCTCACCAGGGTGGAACTCACCGGCACCCACCACGGCAGGGTCAGCCCGGCCCGGGCGAGGCTGACCTGCACCCGTGCCCGCAACCGGTCCCGCAAGATCTCCAGCACGGACATCAGCCTAGGAAGTCGCGGTGTGCGAGTCATCGTGCGGCGGTCGGCACCCGTCTCCGCCCACGGTAGGAGGCAGAGACCGATGAAATCCCGATGAAACCTCCGAGGGGCGCGGGCCACGGTCGTGAGTGCCAATGAGTGTTCTAACCCGAATCGCCACTCACGACCCCCTCAGCTGACGCGGTGAAGGACGCTTTACCCGCATCGCACGCGGTGAAAGTCCCCCTCACCCAGCCCGGCGCTGATGGACGCTTAGGTACCTACTGGCGGCCTTGCGTGACTGGACGGACGATCACGCGAAAGTGCCGGCCAGCCACAACGGCTTCGCCGCTCATTCCTGGCTGAGCGCGACCCAGTTCAGTTTCTCCTGTTCTCGTTTCGGCAGGCCCGCGACGACGAGGTCGTACGAGTCCTCGATCATCTCCCGGACGAAGTCGTCGGTCAGCGAACCGTCCAGCTCGACGGTGTTCCAGTGTCGTTTGTTCAGGTGGTAGCCGGGGATGATCGCCGGATGCTCGGCGCGCAACCGGACGGCCAGGTCGGGCTCGCATTTGAGGCTGATCCGCAGCGGTTTCGCCTTGAGCGGACCGAGCGCGAACACCTTGCCCGCGACCTTGAACACGTTGATGTCCTCGCCGAACGGGAACTCCTCCCGGGCACCCGGGAGGGCGAGGCAGAGCTTCGCGAGCGCGGCTGGCTTCATGGCGTTCAGGCTAATCGCGCCCACCGACAGAAACCTGTCCCGTCCGGGACGTTGACCGCTTGTCGGTGATTCACTGACGATGGGTGGAGCCGACTGGGTGGAGGCGAAACCGACATGCGCGTGAAGCAGCTCGCCGTAGCGGGAATCCTGTTGCTGGGTGTGGTGCCCGGGGTCGCCGCGGCGGCCCCGCCGTCCGGAGTGGAAAGCGCCGCCCCCAGCGGCTGGGTGGGCACTTGGGCGGCGGCTCCCGCGGCCGGGGTGGCCGGGACCGACAACGGTTATCCGAACTTCTCGATCCGCAACATCGTGCACACCAGCGTCGGCGGGCACGAGGTACGTGTGCGGCTGTCCAACGCCTTCGGCCGGACTCCGGTGCTGTTCGGCCGGGTGACCGTCGCGGTCGCCGCCGGCCCCGACACCCCGCAGGCCGTGCCGGGCACGATGCGCACGCTGACCTTCGGCGGAGATCGCGAGGTCACCGTGCCGCCGGGCGCCGACATCCTCAGCGACGGCGCGGCGCTGACCGTGCCCAGGGACGGCGATCTCCTGGTGACCACGTACACACCGACGCCGTCGGGTCCGGTCACCTACCACCCGCTGGCGATGCAGAACTCCTACTTCACCCGCAACGGCGACAAAGCGGCCGACGAGTCGGCGGCGGCGTTCCCGGAGAAGACCGCCGTCTGGCACTACGTGTCCGGAGTGGATGTCCGGGGCCGGGGGCTGCGGGGCAGTGTCGTGGCGATCGGCGATTCGATCACCGACGGGGCGAACTCGACCTGGGGCGCGAACCTGCGCTGGCCCGATCAGCTCGCCGACAAGATCAGCGCGCGGACGGGCGTGCTCAACGCCGGGATCAGCGGGAACCGGCTCTTGCTCGACGGCGGCAACTACGGCGTCAACGCGCTGGCCCGGCTGGACCGCGACGTGCTCGGCCAGTCCGGCGTGCGGACGGCGATCGTGTTCGAGGGCATCAACGACATCCAGCAGACGCCGCACCAGGCCGACCCGAACAAGATCATCTCGGCGTTGAAGCAGATCGCGGGCCGGGCGCACGACCGCGGCCTGCGCGTGCTGGGCGCGACGATCACGCCGTGGAAGGGCTGGGGTTCGTACACGCCGCAGCTCGAGGAGACCCGGCAGGCGGTGAACCGGTTCATCCGGACGAGCCGGCTCTTCGACGGCTACATCGACTTCGACGCGGTGATCCGCGATCCCGCCGACCCGCAGCGGATGAAACCCGAGTACGACTCCGGCGATCACCTCCACCCCGGTGACAAGGGCTTCACCGCCATGGCGAACGCCGTCCCGTTGGCTGGGCTCGGCTAGAAAGCGAGGGCTGCGCCAGGCGGTTCGGTGGGGCACGATGAACTGATGGCGAGCAGTGACAGCGGTATCCGGGAGACGGCGCGGCTGGTCCGGTTCGCCGAACACGAGGCGCGTGCCGAAATCCTCCGGGCGCGGCTCGCCGATCTCCACGGCACCATCCGGCTGGCGAAGCGGACGTCGAACCTGTTCCGGGCGCGGAAGGCGACCAGCACGCCGGGGCTGGACGTCTCGGGATTCACGCACGTACTCGACGTCGATCCCTTGGCGCGCACGGCCGACGTCGAAGGCATGGTCACCTACGAGCAACTGGTGGACGCGACCCTGCCGCACGGGCTGATGCCGCTGGTCGTGCCGCAGCTCAAGACGATCACGCTCGGCGGCGCGGTCACCGGCCTCGGCATCGAGTCCTCCTCGTTCCGCAACGGGCTCGTGCACGAGTCGGTGCTGGAGATGGAGTTGCTCACCGGTGACGGCAGGATCGTCGTCGCGCGGCCGGACAACGAGCACAGCGATCTCTTCCACGGTTTCCCGAACTCGTACGGAACGCTCGGCTACGCGTTGCGGTTGAAGATCGAGCTGGAGCCGGTCAAGCCGTACGTCCGGCTCGACCACGTCCGGTACGAAGACACCGAGGAGTACTTCGCGGCGCTCGGCGAGGCATGCCGGAGCGGGTCGGCGGACTTCGTCGACGGAACGGTCTTCGGACCAGGCGAGCAGTATTTGACGCTGGGCACCTTCACCTCCTCGGCACCGGTGACCAGCGATTACACCTGGCTCGACATCTACTACAAGTCGATCCGCTCCCGCGAGACCGATCACCTGAGCGTCCGGGACTACCTGTGGCGCTGGGACACGGACTGGTTCTGGTGCTCACGGGCGTTCGGCGTGCAGCACCGGCTCCCCCGGTTGCTGCTCGGCAGGCGACTGTTGCGGTCGTCGGTCTACTGGAAGGTCGTGGCGCTCGACCGCCGGTTCGGGATCGCCGCGAAACTGCTCAAGCTGCGTCGCCTCCCGCCGGAAGAGACCGTCGTCCAGGACATCGAAGTGCCGCTGTCGCGGGCCGCGGAGTTCCTGGACTTCTTCCGCCGCGAGATCCCGATCAGCCCGGTGTGGATCTGCCCGCTGAAGCAGCGGCCTGGCGGCGTGAACTCGCCGCTGTACGAAATGGACCCCGGGACGCTGTACGTCAACTTCGGGTTCTGGTCCGCCGTGCCACTGGACCCCGGCGAGGCGCCGGATACGCACAATCGGCTGATCGAGGCCGAAGTGACCCGGCTCGGCGGGCGGAAGTCGCTGTACTCCGACAGTTTCTATGCCGAAGAGGAGTTCTGGCGGCTGTACAACGGCGACGCCTACCGGAAACTGAAGACGGCCTACGACCCCGACGGCCGCCTGCTCGACCTGTACGCGAAATGCGTGCGGCGGCGGTGATCGGGCC
Source organism: Amycolatopsis keratiniphila (assembly GCF_000400635.2). Taxonomy (NCBI): domain Bacteria; kingdom Bacillati; phylum Actinomycetota; class Actinomycetes; order Pseudonocardiales; family Pseudonocardiaceae; genus Amycolatopsis; species Amycolatopsis keratiniphila. The sequence goes on from NC_021252.1 coordinate 5,500,679, forward strand.
AGGGAAGAAGAGAGACGACCATGGCTGAGACGACCACCGTCGGGAAGATCTTCGAGCGGTTGCTCGGCCCGAGCGCCGAAGTGTCCATCACCGCCTACGACGGCAGCACGAGCGGCCCGGCCGACGCGCCGGTGTCGATCCGGGTGCGGTCGCCGCTGGCGCTGACGTACCTGATGTCGTCCCCCGGCGACCTCGGGCTCGCCCGTGCCTACGTCGCCGGCGCGCTCGATGTGGACGGTGACCTCTACTCGGCGTTGCGCGCGCTCGTGGCCCACGTCGATCAGCTCAGCGCCGCGGATCGGCTGTGGTTGCTGCGCGAACTCGGGCCGAAGCACTTGCGCCGCGTCGCCCCGCCCGCCGAAGAACTGCCGAGCCGCGCCAAACGCGTCTTCGACGGGCTACGGCACTCGAAAGCGCGCGACAGCAACGCGATCTCGAACCATTACGACGTCTCGAACCGGTTCTACGAACTGGTCCTCGGCCCGTCGATGGCCTACACGTGTGCCGCGTATCCGTCCGAAGGCGCGTCACTGGAAGAGGCGCAGGCGCACAAATTCGACCTGGTGTGCCGGAAACTCGGGCTGCGGCCCGGGATGCGGTTGCTGGACGTCGGCTGCGGCTGGGGCGGGATGGTCGAGCACGCCGTCGCGAACTACGGCGTCGAAGCGCTGGGCGTCACCCTTTCGCGCGAGCAGGCGCAATGGGCGCAGAAGGACATCGTGACCAAGGGGCTCGCGGACAAGGCCGAAGTACGGCATCTCGACTACCGCGACGTCACCGAAACGGGGTTCGACGCGGTGTCTTCGATCGGGCTCACCGAGCACATCGGCGCGCGCAACCTGCCGTCGTACTTCCGTTTCCTCGCCGGGAAACTGAAGCCGCACGGACGCCTGCTGAACCACTGCATCACCAACCCGGACACCTCCGTCCCGCACCGGTCACGCGGGTTCATCGACCGGTACGTCTTCCCCGACGGCGAGCTGGAGTCCGTCGGGGAGATCGCCACCGCGATGCACGACAGCGGGCTGGAGGTGCGGCATTCGGAGAACCTCCGCGAGCATTACGCCACCACCCTCGGCGCCTGGTGCGCCAACCTCGACGCGAACTGGGACGAGGCCGTCGCCGAAGCGGGCGCCGGCCGGAGCCGCGTGTGGGCGCTGTACATGGCCGCGTGCCGGCTCGCCTTCGAGCGCCGGGAAATCGAACTGCACCAGGTGCTCGGGGTGAAGGTCGGCCCGGACGGCGACGCGGGCATGCCGCTGCGGCCGGACTGGGGCGTTTAGAGGACTCAATGCCGGAAGGCTTCGGCGAGCCACCACGAGCCGCCGTCGTCGGCGATCTTGGCGTCGACGACGAGCGGCGCGTCCCGTGGGCCGTCCAGCCAGTCCGTGACGGCGGCGAGATCCTCGACCGACCGCACAGTGACCCCGGCGCAGCCGAAACCGCGTCCGATCGCCGCGATGTCGGTGTCGGGGAACCGGACCGTCGTCATGTCCGCGGCACCGAAATGGTGGATCTCGGCGCCGTACGCCGCGTCGTTGTAGACGATGACGACGAGCGGGATCCGTAGGCGGACGGCGGTTTCCAGCTCGGAGAGGGCCATGTGGAACCCGCCGTCGCCGACTCCGAGCACCGGCAGGCGCTCCGGCCTGGCCAGGGCCGCGCCGATCGCCGTCCCGAGGCCGAGCCCGATGCTTTGAAACGCCTGGGTGAAGCAGAAGCCGTTCTCGTCGGGCACGGACAGGTACGCGCTCGGGTAGCCCATGAAGTTGCCGGAGTCGATCGAGACCACCCGTTCGGACGGCAGGATCTCATCGAGACGGCGGCTGAGCGTACGCGGATCGATCTTCCCGCCGCCGGATAGGTCGTTATACTGGACGTCGTTCCATCGGGTGCTTTCAGGGGTTTCGCGGCTCCTGCGGTGGCCACGCCTTCCGAGTTCGGCGTGCACGTCCACGGCCGTGCCGGTGACGTCGCCGACGACGCCCAGGTCGATCGGCCGGTGCGCGCCGAGCGCCGCCTGGTCGATGTCGACCTGGACCAGCCGGGCGGCCGGGCCGAGCAGCGTGCCGTGCCGGGTGGTCCACATGTTCAGCGCGCACCCCCAGCCGATCACGAGGTCGGCGTCCCTGACGAGGTCCGCCGCTCGCGGCGACGAAAAGCCGCCCGAGATCCCGATCGAGAAGGGATCGTCGTGGAAGAGGCCGTGCGCCACCGCCGAAGTCGCCAGCAGCGCACCGGATCGTTCCGCGAGTTCCTTGAGCGGTGCGGCGCTCCCCCGTGCGCCGCGGCCGGCGATGAACACCGGCCGCCGCGCTTCGACCAGGAGGTCTGCCAGTTTCGCGACCGCGTCGGCACTCGGCCGGATCGACGCCGGGCCGGGGATTTCCGGGACGGCGACCGCTTCGGGCGCTTCCTGGGCTTGGACGTCGAGCGGCAGGTTGAGCAGGACCGTCCGTCGTTGTTGCACCGCCGTCCGATAAGCACGGACGGTGTCGGCGACCGCGGTCCGCGCGCCGTGCACGCGCTCGGGCACCGCGCCGACGGCGGCCGCGAGCGCGTCTTGGTCCACCCGGAAGTTCGACAGCACCGCCGACGCCGCGGTGTCGCCCGCCACGACGATCATCGGGGTCCGGCTCTTGGCCGCCTCGGCGATGCCGGTGAGCGCGTTGGTCAGCCCGCAGCCCTGATGGAGACTCAGTACCGAGATCTGGCCGCTCATCCGGGCGTACGCGTCGGCCATGCTCGCCGCGCCACCCTCGTGCCGCGCGGCGACGAACCGTACCCCGCCCGCCCGCAATCCGTTGGTCGCCTCGAAGTTGCCGCTGCCCACGACCCCGAACGCGGCGCCGACGCCGAGTTCCGCGAGCGTGCGGCCGACCAGTTCCGCGACGTTCATACCCGCTCGACCAGCGCGTAGACCCTGGCGGGGCTGCCGGAACCGCCGACGATCGGGAGCGGGCTGACGACCAGCAGTGAGCCGGTGGCCGGCAGACTCGCCAGGTTCTGCAACTGGGTCAGGCCGTGTTTCCCGGCGCCCAGAAGGAGTTCGTGGCAGGGGAAGGCCGGGTCGATGGCGAGTGCCTGCCCCGCGTCGGTGCCGACGGTCTCCACACCGAACCCGGTGATCGGCGCCTCCTCCGCGAGCCAGCGAGCGCACTCCCCCGAAACGCCCGGGGTGTGCGGACCGTTCTCGTCGTTGTTGAGGAAGGCCTCCTGATCGTGCGAGCGCGCGTCCCAGCCCGTGCGGTAGAGCAGCCAGCCGCCCTCGGGCAGCGGCCCGTTCACGCGCTCCCACTCACGGATGTCTTCGATGGACAGCAGATAGTCCGGGTCTTCGGCCGCGCGGGCGGACGCGTCGAGCACCACGGCCGGGGCGACCAGCGTGCGCAACGGCACCTCGGAGACGTCGTGGCCGTCCTTTCCCGACACCCAGTGCACGGGGACGTCGAGGTGGGTCCCGGTGTGCTCGCCGGTGTGGATGTTGTTCCAGTACCAGCGCGGCCCGCGTTCGTCGTACCGGCTGATCTCCTCCAGGCCGAACGGGATCGTGTTCGCGAACGGCTCCGGCAACTGGAGGATCGGGGTGTTCGCGCTCAACGGGGCGGTGAGGTCGACGACCTCGATCGCGCCCGTGGTGATCGCGGAGTTCAGCTGGGCCAACAACGACATGCATGCCTCCCGGGAGTGACTGCGGCGTCTCGGCCACCTTAGGCGGATTTCGGGTTTGATGGTTGCCGGGAACGTCGCCGGCAGACGGAGGAGATCGATGATCGAGGTGGCATTGCGGCCGGTCGAGGATCGCGACCTGGACACCTTGTACGAGCTGATGCGTGACCCCGAATCGGTGAAGATGGCCGCGTTCATCGCCAGGGACCCCGACGATCGCGAAGCGTTCGACCGCCACATCGCGAGGTTGAGGACTTTCCCGGATCTGACCCTGCGTGCGGTGACCGGCGACGGTCGCTTCCTCGGCACCATCGGCAGCTTCTTCGTGGAAGGCGACGCCGAAATCACCTACTGGATAGACCGTGCGGTTTGGGGGCGGGGAGTCGCCAGCCGCGCCCTCGCGCTGTTTTTGGACGTGGTCGAGGTCCGGCCGTTGTACGCCCGGGCCGCCAGCGACAATTTAGGGTCGCTTCGGGTGCTGCGGAAGGCGGGGTTCCGTGTCATTGGGACCGAGGTCGCGTACGCGTCCGCTCGGGATGATGAGATCGAGGACACCGTTCTTTGCCTTGACGTTTGAGGGGGTGGCAGTCCACGAGTCCGGCCTAAGCCAGGCGGAGCGGCGCGTTGCGAAAGCCACTTTCACAACGCTGGAGGTTGTGTTGAGCCTCAGACACTTTGACACAGATGATGGCTCAAATGATGCGACACCTCCCGAAACATGATGCAACGTCGAAGGTCGCGAAACCTTCTTTCGCAATCTCCCCCGCGAACACTACTTGAATAAATTTCAAGAAACCCTTTCAGATTCGCACACGTGTTCGATTCCTGCTATTCTCGTGGGGTGTCCGGACAACGTATCCTCGAACCGCCGCAGGAGCTGTGGCGTGCCGGTGCGCGCGAGCTCGCGCACGGTGTCGTCGAGCGGTTGTCGGTGGCACGACAGGCGTTGGCGGAGGTCGGTCAGTTCCTGGTCGAGATCGAATCCCGCGGCCCGATGGAACTGTTCGGGCACGGCTCGACCGCCGGCTGGTTCGCCGAGACCGCCCGAATCACCCCGAACGAGGCCCGCGACACCGTCACTCGCGCGTTGGCGGTGAACGAGAGCCGGAATCTGGATGGCACTCCCGTCCCGGCGTTCGCGCCGATCGCCGGTGCCGCGGCGGCAGAGGGTGACCTGGGGCATCAGCAACTCGACCCGATCCTCGCGGTGCTGAAGAAAATCCCAGCCGACGCCTCGGCCGACGACCGGACCGGCGCCGAACAGATCCTGGTGACCTTGGCCCGCCACGCCGGACCGCAGGAGATCAGCAACGTCGGCGCCGAACTCCTCGCCCACCTCGACCCCGACGGCAACGAACCCAAAGACGAAGACCTCAAACCCCCGTCACGCGAAGTGCACCTCCACAAGCGTGACGACGGGTGGTGGCGGCTCAACGGCCTCCTGGACCCCGAATTCGGGGCCCGCGCCAACGCCCTGTTCGAAACCTGGGGACAACGAAGACCCGTCGACGAGGACGGCAACCGCGACCCCCGCACCCCCGGCGAGCGCAATGGGGACGCACTCTTCGACGCGATCCACTACGCGATGACCAACGACAAAGCCCCCACCCTCTCCGGAGACCGGACGACGGTCGTGGTCACCATCCCGCTGGAGACTTTGACCTCAGGGCTGGGGGCGGCCTGTGTGGACGGGGTCGCGCAGATCACCGCCCGGCACGCCCGGATGCTGGCCTGCGACGCGAAAATCATCCCCGCCATCCTCGGCACCGAAAGCGAACCCCTCGACATCGGCCGCGCCGCCCGTAGTGTCACTCCCGCCCAACGCCGCGCCTTGAACCTGCGCGACCACGGGTGCGCGTTCCCCGGCTGCCGGCGAAGACCCAAACACTGCGAAGCCCACCACATACTCCCGTGGGGACAGTTCGGTGACACCGATCTGAACAATCTCTGCCTGTTGTGCCGCTATCACCACATGGTCATCCACGGCCAATCCGGCTGGAAAGTCCAAATCACCAACGGCCGACCCGAATTCATCCCACCGCAATACCTCGACCCGCTACAAACACCCCGCCACAACCACCGCTGAACCCGAGAGAGCCCGCCGACCACATGGCGACGGGCCCCTCGGCATGCGCTCGCTCAGTTGAACCAGGTTCCGAACATCGAGCTCTGCGACCTGCCCGCGAGCCGCTCGCCAAGATCGACCGCTTGCGCTTCGGTGAGCAGACAGATGTAGTCGGTGACGGCCCGCGCACAGCCGGCTTCCTTGTTTTTATCCGACATGGCCTCCACCGTGTCATCCTGCGTGATATCGCGATAGATCCCGCGGAGTTGTATGGGGATTTTCGGGCTACTCGGAGACTTCTCCAAGCACATCATCAGCCGATCGAAGAGCGAACCAATGATCCTTTTCTGACCTTCCTGCTGGATGGCCAGTGGAGGCCTGTTGATCACGTAGAACCACGTGAGTTCCTTCAGTGCGGCGACCCGGTACTGACTGCTCTGCTCGATCTCGACGTAGGGTGGTTCACCGAGTAGCCGGACCGCCTTCACGAAGCGGGTGAGGTGGCCACTGCTGATCTTGTTCATCTGCACCCGGTTCTTACGGGTCTCCCAGCACTGGGAGTGCAGGCGTCCGCCGAACTCGGCGATGATCGTTTCGAGCTCGTTCCGGAATCGGAACTCGTCGAATCCCCTGTGCTGCTTCAGCCTGCGGAGGCCATGCTTCAGTATGCGCTCCTTGTCCACCGACAAGCTGTGCAGTGGGATGAGACCGGCGCGAAAGTAGTCCTCTAGATCATGCGTCGCGTAACTGATGTCGTCCGCCCAATCCATAAGGACAGCGTTCGCGGATCTCAAGTCACCTCGGCTGCCTTGCCGCGCCCAGTCGAAGTCCACCTTTTCGGTCTGATACGCGCCCCATTTGTCCCCGTAGCCACGGTCGGTCCACAGGGCCGTCGACTTGGACGAATGCTTCAGACGCGGATACTTGAGGATCGCGTTCAACGTCGCCTGGGTAAGGTTGAGGCCCGGGTGCTCCATCTTCCGCCGGGCGAGTTTTGTGACCACCCGGAAGGACTGAGCGTTCCCTTCGAAGCCTTCCAGCCCGTCGATCTGGGCCAGTCGCTGACCGAGGACCTCCTCCGCGATGTGGCCGAACGGCGGGTGTCCGATGTCGTGCACGAGTCCCGCCGTCTCGACAACGTCTTCGTTCAGATCAGATCCTGCCGGGAAGCCACGCTTCGGATCGTCCAATTGATAGCGCAGGTGTTGCACGAGTCTTCGCCCCATCTGGGCGACCTTCAGACTGTGGGTCAGCCGGTTGTGCAAGACCAGCTGCTCATTGACCGCGGCGACCTGCGCCACTCCGGCCAGTCTCCGGAACGCGGACGAATAGAGAACCCGGTCCCGGTCCCGTTGATAATCGTCCCGATACGCGGTGTCCTGCTCCTTCACCGGATGACGCCGGGCCTTTCCGACTGTCCCCTGCGACATGGTCGCCTCCTCGTCGTGACTCAAAAGAGCTTCGAAAAGAAGGCGGCCACCACCAGAAGACCGTTAACGAATCCGGCGAAGACACCGGACCATCGGTATTCGTTCGCGACCGAACCGCAACCCCGGCTCAGTCCACCATCACCAAATCCAGCCCCCGCAGCCGTTCCCGGTCCGCGATGACGTCGATCTCGCTGATCTTCCCGTCCACGAACTCGAACGCGAGCACCACCGAAGGCCGTCCTTCGTCGGCCATCACGAGACCGATGCCGCCGTTCACCAGCGCGAGCTGGGTGACCGCCGCCCGCACCGAAGCGGCCGCCGCGCCGCGAGCCACCACGTTGGCGCCGCGCAGGAAGATCGGTTCGCGCGAGGGGCCTGCCGCCTTGTCCGCGCGGAGGACGACGTCGGGGTGCAGGAGTTCGAGGAGCGCGGCGAAGTCGCCGCCACGGGCCGCGGTCAGGTAGGCGTCGACGACCTGGCGCCGTCGCGCGAGGTCCGGTTCCGCGGCGGTGGAACGACCCTGGACCCGGCGCCGGGCCCGGCTCGCGAGTTGCCTCGCGGCGGCCGGGGTGCGGTCGATCAGCGGGGCGATCTCGTCGAACGGCACCGCGAACATGTCGTGCAGGACGAACGCGAGCCGTTCGGCGGGGGCCAGCGTGTCCAGCACCACCAGCATCGCGAGCCCCACCGAGTCGGCGAGCACCGCGTCGGCGGCGGGATCGACCGTGGAGTCGGCGGGCTCGGAGAACGCGGCGTCGAGCGGTTCCTCCCGCCGGTGGTCGCGTGAGCGCAACACGTTCAGGCACACCCGCGCCACCACCGTGGTCAGCCAGCCGCCGAGGTTCTCGATCTCCGCCGCGTCGGTGCGGTTCAGCCGCAGCCACGTGTCCTGGACGGCGTCTTCGGCCTCACTGGACGAGCCCAGCATCCGGTAGGCCACCGCCCGCAGCCTGGTCCGGTGTTCCTCGAAACGTTCCGTCAGCCGATCCACCGTTCACATCTAACAGCCACCGAGATCGTCGGTGAACCGCACGCCCGAAGACCGGTACGACGCGGCCCGATCGGCGGCGGCCTGCGGCGTCAGCACCTCGTTCTTCGCGTAGTAGACCCAGTCCACCTGTTCGAGGTAGGTGCTCGTCCCGCCGCTGTGCTGCGTGAGGTCGATGAACCACTGGTTCACGTTGAGCGACATGTTCTGCCGCGGGTACACGTCGAACGGCCCGCTGCGGTCGTGGTCGGCCACCAGGGCGCCGTCGATGTAGTACCGCACATGGCCGTCGGACACCGTCGCGACGACGGAATGCCAGCCGTCGATGCTGCGGCGCTGGCTGTCGCTCTTGTTCTCGGCGTACCAGGGGTCCGGCGTGTAGGTGTGCCAGCTGGTCTGGAAGTTCACCGGCCCCGCCTCGCCCCATCCGCCGTTGGGCAGGTACTCCGAGAAGTCCAGTTCGCTGTAGATCGGGTCGTTGGCGTAGCGGAGCGGGCTGATCGTGAAGAACGTCTGGTTGATCCGGTCGCCGTCGGGGCCGGACGCCGGCGCGTCGGAGAAGCGGATCCGGGCCGCGTACGTCCCTTCGAAGAACCGCCGATCGGGCTGCATGATCTCGGTCTGCGTCGTCCCCGCGGGTGTGCCGTCGGTGGTGGAGGCGAGTTGCAGCACCTTGTCCCCGTCGGACGTCGGGAACGTGATGCCCTCGGGCGCCCAGCGCGCACCGCCGACACCGGGGCCCCCCGCTCCGGAGCGCACCTGCCAGCCGTGCTGGGCGAGGAGACCGTCGGTGTGCGAGCCGTAGTGGAAGTCGTCGAACAGCGCCCCGCAACCGGCCGCTCCCGAAGCGGCGCCCGGCGCCAGAGCCAGTGCGGTGACCGACAAGGCCGCGACGGCGGCGGCGCGGAACTTCCCTGAGGTCGACATCTCGTCTCCTTTACCACTGGTCAGTTTCTTTCCACCGTCGCCCGGCGAAGTGGTAAAGTCAATAGGTCTAGACAACTTGTCCACCAGCCAATTCGCGGTGACCACTGGGTAAGCTGTGGTCATGCGGCGCACAGAGGTCAAGGATCGGCTACGCCAGCTCATCGAGCGGCGGCAGCCGGGCGAGGTCCTGCCTTCGGAACGCGCGCTGAGCACCGAAATCGGCGTCTCGCGCCCCACTCTGCGGGCCGCGATCGACGAACTGGAGCGCGACGGTCTCGTGGTCCGCGAGCACGGCCGCGGCACGTTCACCGCGCCGCGCAAGATCTCCCAGGACCTCCTGCCCGCCACCGGCGGCGAGCAGTTCGCCCCGCCCGCCGAGGGACACTGGACGAGCCGCGTGATCGACTTCGCCACCACGCCGGCGGGTGCCCGGCTGGGCAAACGGCTCGAAGTCTCCCCCGGCCACGTACTGGTGGCCGTCACCCGCGTCCGCGTCGTCGAAGAGGCACCGATGGCGATCGAGCGGATCCTGGTCCCGCGTGATCTCGTGCCCGACATCACGGCAGCGGGTTTCGAGTCCGGCTCGTTCTACGAACTGCTCCGCACGCGGTACGAGGTCGTGCCCGCGACGGCCGTGCAGATCATCGAGCCGACCGTCACCGACCCCGACGAGTCCGGCCTGCTCGGCGTCCCGCAGCACTCCCCCGCGCTGCTGTTCGAACGCACCACCCGCGACGACGGCGGCCGCGTGATCGAGTACACCCGCTCGATCTACCGGGGCGACCGCTACCGGATCACCTCGCACCTGACGTTCGACCACACCTCGGGCTGACTCCGGCGCGCCGGGGCGGCCGCGGCCGGAGTCCATGTAAGACTCCCGGGCGATGTACACCCCGTCCGATCTCGCCGACCTGCTCGAATGCGAGCACCGCAGCCTCCTCAACCAGGCGCTGGCCGCCGGCCTGCCGGGCGCGCCGCGGCCGGGGTCCGGGCCGGATCAGCTCGCGGTCACGCACGGGCGCGCGCACGAGGCCGCGACGCTGGACAAGCTGCGGGGCGAGCGGAGCGCCGTCGTCGAGATCGACGAACGCGATCCGGCCGTCGCCGCGAAGGCCACCGAAGAAGCGCTTCGGGCCGGTGCTCCGGTGATCTACCAGGCGGTCTTCCACGACGGCGAGTTCTCCGGCCGGGCCGACTTCCTGATGCGGGACGACGAAGGCCGCTACGAGGTCTACGACACGAAGCTGGCCAGGCATGCGAAGCCCGCCGCCGTCGTCCAGTTGACCGCGTACGCCGATGCCCTGCGCCGGGCGGGCTGGCCCGCCGGTCCGCAGATGCACCTGCTGCTCGGCGATCACAGCACGCGCTCGTTCCGCGTCGACGACTTCCTCCCGCTGGTGGACCGGCTCCGCGCCCGGCTGCGAAACCGGCCGCCGACCCTGCCGGTCCAGCTGTGGGCCGACGAACGACCCGCGTGCGCTGGTTGCTCCTACGCCGCGCACTGCGCGAGCGCCCGCGAAGCCGACCGCGACCTTTCGCTGGTCGCGGGGATGCGCGGCGATCAGCGGCGCAAGCTCGTCGCGGCGGGACTCGGCACCATCGACGCGCTCGCGGCCGCCGCACCGGAAGACCGACCGCGCGACATCTCGACGACGTCGTTCACCACGCTGCGCGCCCAGGCCGCGATCCAGGTCCGGCAGGACGAAACCGGGCAGATCGCCTACGAGGTCATCGATCCGGACGCGCTGGCCGAACTGCCGCCACCCGCGCCCGGCGACGTCTTTTTCGACATGGAGGGCGATCCGTACGCGCTGGCCGGCGAAGGGCTCGAATACCTCTTCGGCGCCGTGACCGCCGAGGACGGCACGAAGTTCACGCCGTTCTGGGCGCACAACCGGTCGCAGGAGAAGCGGGCCTTCGAAGAGTTCGTCGACTTCGCCACCGCGAGGCTCGCCGAGCATCCCGGCTCGCACGTCTACCACTACGCGCCGTACGAGGTCACCGCGATCAAACGGCTCGCCGCCGTGCACGGGACCCGTGAGGACGCCGTCGACCATCTGTTGCGCAGCGGCGGCCTGGTGGACTTGTATTCCGTGGTGCGCAAGGCACTCCGGGTCTCGCAGCGGTCGTACTCGATCAAGTATCTCGAACCGCTCTACATGCCCGAGGCACGTGACGGCGACGTCAAGACGGCAGTGTCGAGCATCGAGGCCTACGAGGAGTACCTGACGCTCACCGCCTCCGGCGAGACCGAGCACGCCGACGAGGTGCTGCGCGGGATCAGCGACTACAACGAATACGACTGCGTCTCCACGCTGCGGTTGTTCGAGTTCCTCCACAAGATCCGCGTGGACGAAGGGATCGCGCTCGCCGAGCCGCCCGAAGAGTCCGATGTGGACGCTCTGCTCCGCCAGACCGAAGAGGACGTCGCGGCCCAGAAACGCGCCGAACGCGCGGCGCAGCTGGCCGCGCTGGTCGATCCGCTGCTGGACGGGCTGCCCGACGATCCGGCCGAGTTCACCGGCGAGGATCGCGCCCGCGCGCTGCTGGCCGCGTCGGTCGGCTATCACCGCCGCGAGACGAATCCGGCGTGGTGGGAGTACTTCCGCCAGCTGGCCGCCCCGCTCGGTGATCTGGAGACCGACAACTCCTGCACCGTCCCGATCTCGTTGGAAGCCGGGGAATGGGTCCCGCCGTCGGGCCGGGTCCGCAAGGCGAAGCGCTCACTCGTGCTCCGCTGCGACCCGGACCGCCCACATCCCTTCGCGCCCGGCGACGACGTCCGTCTGCGCTACGGCGCGGCCGCGCGCGACGCCAAGGTCGTCTCGGCCACCGCCGTCGAACTGACCCTCGAAGAAGGCTGCGCGCCCGACGAGACCACCGCCGACCGGCCGGTCGCGGTGCTGCCCGGGAGCCCGGTCCGCCCCTCCCCCAAGGACGACGCCGTCGCGGACCTCGCCCGCCTCGTCGTCGACGGCCTGCCGGCGCTGCCCGCGCATCCCGGCGTCGATCTGCTCCGGCGCACGACACCCCGCCTTCGCGACGACAAGACCCTGCCCGAACCGGGGGCCGACCTGGTGACCACGGTGATCGAGGCCGTCGAGGCGCTCGACGGCTCCACGCTGGCCGTCCAAGGCCCGCCGGGCGCGGGCAAGACCTATCTGGCGGGCAGGCTGATCGCGAAACTCGTGCGCGCGGGCAAGACGATCGCCGTCACCTCGACCAGTCACAAGGCCGTGGAGAACGTACTGTCCGCCGCGCTGAAGAACGCGCCGGATCTGCCGTGCGCGAAACGCGCCAAGCGCACCCCGGATCCGGCCGCGCCGTGGGAGCAGCCGAAGACCAACCCCGCGCTGGTGAAATGGCGTGAGGAGCACGACACCGGTCATCTGGTCGGCGGCACCGCCTGGACGTTCGCGAACGCCGCGATCCGGGAAGAGCCCTTCGACCTGCTGATCATCGACGAGGCGGGCCAGTTCGCCCTCGCCGACGCGCTCGCGGTGTCGATGTGCGCCAAGAATCTCCTGCTGCTGGGCGATCCGCAGCAGCTGCCGCAGGTCGTACAGGGCACGCATCCCGCCGGCGCCGAGGCCTCCGCGCTCGGGCACCTGATCGGCGAGGCGGACATCATCCCGGCCGAACTCGGGTACTTCCTCGACGAGACCCGGCGGATGCATCCGGCCGTCTGCGCGCCGGTGTCACGGCTGTCCTACGCGGGCCGTCTGCACTCGCATCCGTCGGCGGCCGAGCGGGCGATCGACGGCGTCGAAGCGGGCCTGTACCTGGCCGAGGTCGACCACCACGGCAACACGACGCGGTCGGTCGAGGAGGCGGAGGCGGTGACCGCCCTCGTCGCCGAACTCCACGGCCGCGCCTGGACCGACCACGGCGAGCGCCGGCCGCTCGGCGACGAGGACATCCTGGTCGTGGCGCCGTACAACCTGCAGGCCAGGGTCGTCGCCCGCGCGCTGGACGAGGCCGGGCATCCCGGTGTGCGGGTGGGCACGGTGGACCGGTTCCAAGGCCAGGAGGCGCCGGTGGTGATCACCACGATGACCTCGTCCTCGGCGGTCGATCTGCCGCGTGGCCTGGACTTCCTGCTCTCCCGGAACCGGCTCAACGTGGCGCTTTCGCGGGCGCAGGCGCTCGCGGTCATGGTCTGCTCGCCGCGGCTGGTCGAGGCCGACATCCGCACGGTCGACCAGATGCGGCTGGTTTCGGGCATGCTCGGGTTGATGACCGAAGCCGTGCCGTGGCACGCAGGACGGAGTGGACGATGACCGAGAAAGACCCGGACAAGGAGATCCTCGACGCCGAGATCGTCGAAGAGTCCCCGACAGCCCCTGTCGAGGTCCCGGAGCCGGATTACAGCGAAGGCGGCGTGCCGTCGTTCGACCACGTGCGGGACCGGATCGAGCAGCGCTACACGACCTCGCTGGGCTCGACCGAACTCGCGGGCCTCGGCGGCAAGGAAGACGTCGCTTCGCTGGACAAGAAGATCGCCGACCGCGACAAGGCCGCGAAGGACAAGCTGGCCGAGATCCGCCGCGCGATGCGGGAGCAGTGACCGTGATCAAGCACCGCACTCGCGTGATCAAAGACGGATCTCGCGTGATTGAAGGCGTAACTCACGTGATTGGAAGGCGAACTCGGTGTGCTGCGTCCGATCACGCGAGTTACGCCTTCAATCACATGAGTTCGCCGTCTGATCACGCGAGTTGCGCCTTAACAATCCCAATGCGGTGAACCGGCTTTCACCGCGAGGGCCCGCGCCTTCCGGTAGTGCCCGGCGGCGGCTTCCGACCGACCGAGAGCCGTGGCCAGGTCACCGAGATAATGAGCGACCGGGCGGAGGGTGAGCATCCCGCTCCCGGCACCGGCGATCTCGTCCTCGGCGGGCAGCAGGTCGGCGTACAGGCGTTCCATCGCCGGCCGGTCGCCGACTTCGATCGCGACCACGGCGTGCAGACAGGTGCGGGCCTCGAACAGCAGGTCCCGGGGCGAATCCGGGATCGGGAGGGTGGGACGGCACCAGCTTTCGTAGGCACCGTAGCTCTCCTCCAGCGCTTGCGGAGGCAGGCCGCGCTGGAGCCGGTCGCAGAACAGGGCGAGCGCGAGGATCCCGTTGTCCACTCCGGACATGGCCGTTCCGGCGAGCCCCGCCGCCGCGGCACGATAGGCCGCTTCCCCGCCGGGGCCGGTCATCGCGGTCCGCATCGCGCGATACCACCGGGTGAACACGCCGACGAGCGGCAGCCCGTACTTCTCGCCGAGTTCGTCGGCCGACGCGGCGTGCCGGTCCGCGGTGGCGAACTCCGCGAGCGCGCTCTTCGCCTGCAGGAGCACGAGATGTCCGAGCACCTCGAACGTCACCAGCCCGTGCCGTGAGGCGAGATCGACCAGTTCGGCGCCGATCGCGGCCCGCTCGGGGGCGAGCCCCGCGCGGTCGAAGGACTGCAGGAACCGGGCGTTGAGCGCGAACGCGAGCAGCGCCGGGTCTTCGAGCTCGCGGGCGAGTGCCTCGGCTTCCCTGGCCGCCTCGCGAGCCCGCCGTCCGCCCGTGTTGCGCAGTTCGACGGCGAGGGTGGCCAGCAGGCGGCACCGCTCGGCCCGCCGATCCCGCGGTAGCGCTGCGAGGGTCCGCTCGACGGCGCCCGCGATCCGGGAGGCGAGCTCCCTGTCGTCGCTTTCGGTCCAGCTGGCGGGGACGTCGAAGGCGCCGATCGTCCGTGCGGTCAGCAGCGGATCGTCCAGCTTTTCCGCCAGTTCCAACGCTTCGGCCCGATTCCGCCGGGACCGGCCGAGGCCACCGGCGACGGCCGAAGCACGGGCCAGGCCCATGATCAGTTCCAGTCGCCTCTCCGGGTCGGAACCGCCGGATCGGTCGTACGCGGCGAGCGCCGCCTCCCAGAGCCGTGCCGCTTCCGTTGGGGCGAAACGACTTTCGGCGCGTTCCGCGGCCGCCCGCGCGTACCGTGCGGCCCGGTCGCCATGCTCCTCCGACAGCAGGAAATGGTGTGCCAGCGCGTCGACGTCGTCCGGGCGAAGACGTTCCAGCGCCTGGCCGATCCCGCCGTGCTCGCGGGCCCGTCGCGAACGGGAGAGGTCGTGGTAGAGCGTGTCGCGGACGAGCGCGTGCGCGAACCGGAACCGGTTCGGCGCCCGCTCGGTCAGGATTCCTTGCCTGGCCGCGACTTCCACCGCGTCGAGCGCGGTTTCCCCCGCCAGCGCCTCGAGTACGTCCAGATCGACGTCCGTACCGAGCACCGCCGCGCGCCGGACCACACGGCGGACCTCGTCCGGTAACGCGTCCACCCGGTGCCGGACGACGTCGCGGACTCCCGGCGGCACCGCGGCCAAGGCGGCGGGCCCCTCGTCGGCCAGCAGCCGGGCGAGTTCACGGACGAAGAACGCGTTCCCGCCGCTGCGCCGATGGAGCGCCACGGCGGTCTCCGGCTCGATGTCCTCCCCGGTCGTGGCCCTGACAAGCGCGGCGATCTCGGTTTCGGGCAGCCCGCCGAGATAGATCCGCGCCGGCTCGTGACGAGCGGCCCGGCCGAGGAAATCCGTCAACCGGGCGGGCGGGTCGGTGCCGCGATAGGTCGCGACGATCAGCACCGGCTCGCTCAGCACCGAGGCCAGCAGCGCCAGCGTCTCCTCGCCCGCCCAGTGCAGGTCGTCGAGGACGAGCAGCAAGGGGGCGGCGCCGGACAGGTAGGAGGCGACCGCCCGGTGCCATCGCCAGCGCGCGGCGAGGGGATCTTCGGCCGCCGGCTCCGCGGTCGGTGGCGCTCCGTACCCGGCGTCGGCGAGGGTGGCGAGGATCCGGGTCCAGGCGTAGGCGGGCGGCGAGCCCTCGTCGTCGGGGTTACTTCCCCAGGCCGTGGTCCAGCCTCGCGCGGCGAGACGGGCGGAGAACGCCTCGGCGAGCGCGGTCTTCCCCACCCCCGCCTCACCCGACACGAGCACCAGCCGCGACGCCGACGAGGCCTCTTCGAGCCTGGCCAACTCCGCGTCGCGCCCGATCAGCGGCCGCTCGGGGATCCCGGGCACGGACGGCTCCAGCCGGGGCGCTTGCGCGAGGATGTCGGCTTCCAGGTCCCGCAGCCCCGCGCCGGGATCGATGCCGAGTTCGTCGGCGAGCCGTTCTCGCGTCGCGCGCAACACCGACAGGGCGTCGCCTTGCCGTCCGGAGCGGTAGAGCGCCAGTGCCAGCAGTCGGGAACCGTTCTCCCGCAAGGGGAACTCGCGTACCCGTGGCTCCAGCTCGGGGACCACCTCAGCGGCCCGGCCGAGTGCGAGAAGGGCTTCGGCACGGAGTTCGCCCGCCAGCAACCGGAGTTCGGTCAGCCGGGAGACCTCGCCGAGCGCCCAGCCTTCCCCGGCGAATTCGGCGTACGCGGGGCCGCGCCACAGCGCGAGCGCGGTGTCCACTTGCGACAGTGCCGCGTCCGCCCGGCGGGCGTCGAGGAGCTCACGGGCCGTGGCGACGGCGGCCTCGAAATCCCACGCGTCGACGGAATCCGCGCGCAGGGCGTAGCCGCGGGCGACCGTGACGAGCAGCCGCGCGGGCTCACGGGGCGCGCGATCCGGTTCCAGCGCGCGGCGCAGGGCACCGACGAAGGTCTGGACCGCGCCGACCGCGCCGTCGGGCGGGCGTTCCCACAGGTCGTCGACCAGGCGTTCCACCGGCACGACCCGGCCGCGGGCGATCAGCAGCCTGGCCAGCACCGCGCGGTGCCGAGGGCCCTTGAGCCCGACTTCGCCTCGCCCGTCCTCGGCCACGAGCGGGCCGAGCACCCCGAACCGCATCGTCACCTCCTTCACCGACGGTGATCATCGTGCCCTGGCCGCTCGGTCGTCGCTGACCGGGTGCTGATCCGGGCCGGGAACGCTGGCGGTCATCACGGAACGACCAGGAAGGTACCCATGCGCATCACCGGATTCGACTACCAGCGCGTCCCCGTGGCGGACGGCGTGGCACTCGACGTCGCCGTCGCCGGGACGGGCAGCCCGATCGTGCTCCTGCACGGCTTCCCCCAGACCCATCTCATGTGGCGGCACGTCGCGGCGGATCTGGCGGCCGACCACACCGTCCTCTGCCCTGACCTGCGAGGATACGGCGAAAGCGACAAGCCGGCCGACACCGGCGAGACCTACTCGAAGCGGTCGATGGCGGCCGACGTCGTCGCCGTCGCGAAGGCCTTCGGCCACGACCGGTTCGCCCTCGCCGGGCACGACCGGGGCGCG
Source organism: Amycolatopsis keratiniphila (assembly GCF_000400635.2). Taxonomy (NCBI): domain Bacteria; kingdom Bacillati; phylum Actinomycetota; class Actinomycetes; order Pseudonocardiales; family Pseudonocardiaceae; genus Amycolatopsis; species Amycolatopsis keratiniphila. The sequence goes on from NC_021252.1 coordinate 5,518,008, forward strand.
CTCGTGGCCATCCGGGCCGGGCTCGACCACCCGGACAAGGTGAGCCATCTCGCGATCCTCGACGTGCTGCCGACGCTGGACATGTGGGACGTGCTGCACGGCGCCGGCGCCGCGGTCGGCTTCCACCTCTACCTGATGGCCCAGCCGCCCGGACTGCCGGAACAGCTGATCGCGGGCGCGCCGGACGCGTTCTTCGGTCACTTCCTCGACGCGTGGACGCGCGACGGCGACGCGATCCCCGCCGACGTCCGCGCGGCGTACCTCGAAGCGTCACGGAACGCGGTGCCCTCGATCGTCGCCGACTACCGCGCGTCGGCGGGCATCGACGTCGAGCACGACGCGGCGGACCGCGCGGCGGGCAACCGGCTCACCATGCCGCTCACCGTGCTCCAGCAGGACTGGGGCGCCGTGCTCGGCTACGACGCCGCCGCGCTCTGGCGGGCGTGGGCGACGGACCTGGACCACCGGACCGTCACGTCGGGTCACTTCATGGCCGAGGAGTCGCCGTCGGAGGTGGCGAAGGCGCTTCGCGACCTGTTGACACGCTAGGCCTGGGGCGGGTCCCTTGAAACGCCGTGGCGCTTGCCAGGCCCGCCCCGTATCGTCGCCGCGTGACCAGGCTCTTTCCGGTGGTGGAATCCTTGCCGCCCGGCTATTCGTCGTTCGATCTGTGGCCGTTCCGCGGCCACGACGGCGAGTGGATCCCCCTGCGCCGTGAGATGTCCTCCGACGACGTCGGGGCGGTCGTGCTCTCGCTGCTCGGGCACAGCACGAGCGGCGAGCTCGCCCGCCCCGACCTCGGGACCGCGTTCGACGAGCTGGCGCGGCTCGAGACCCTCTTCCTCCCCGGGGGTCTGCTGCTCGAAGCCGAGGGAATCGCCGTGACTCCAGGCTGCTGCTGTGACCTGACCGACTGGCCGGACTGGCACGGGATGCCGGACGGGAACGTGCCCGACCTCGGTCACGGACCGGGGACGGTGGTCGAGTTCGACGGCGACATCATCCGGTTCTGGCCGGACGTGGACGACGAGGACTGGGAGACCCCCGAAGGACGACGGCTGGAGATCCGGCGTCAGGATCTCCCCGGCCTTCTCCAGGGCGTGCACCGAGATCTCGCCGGTTTTCTCGAAGCGCTCCGCCGATGGGTGCGAAACCTCGAGCCGTCCCACGCGGATCAGGTGGTCGCCGCCGTAAGTGGCTACCTGCGCGTCGGAGCGAGCCCATCGGCTTGAGCCGAACGGCCCAACCCGCGCCCCCACAGGCGGCAATCGACCGCCATTCGGGTTTGGCCGCCACTCGGACGGGTATCGCGAGGCGGCATACCGAACGAGGGGCCGCGCCATGAAACCGACCACCGAACGCGCGCACACCGTCGCGCGCGATCTCCTTTCGCTCACCAGATCGGGTGAAGCCGACCGGCTCGCCTCCGCACTGGTCTCCATCGCCACCTCCAGCCGGCGAAAACCGGCGCTCGACGACGTCGTGGGCCGGCTGGTCGACACGTTCTCCTTGGCGGCCAAGGATCGTCGCCGTTCGCTGCGGATCGGTGAACCGTTCACCCTGCGTCTTCGGGATCACGCGGGCATGACGGTCCGGCCCGACCGCCTCGAGCCGGGAGTGGCCGCGATCGTCCGGGCCATCGCCGCCAGCGTCCGCGACGACCGGGACACCTGCGCCGACCAGATCGGGCAAGCCTGTGAGAACGCCGATCTCGATCAGCGGATCCGGGTGCTCGCGCACTGCGTGGTCTGGACGACGGATCTTCTCAGCACCGATACCACCGCCTATCCCCCGGTGTTGTCCTGCCTCAAGGCCCCGGAAGGTAACAGTCCACAATAGACATTGCGCGGTTCGGATGACTTCCGGACCGTCGTATGGACATCCCCTGCACGGAACGGCAAGCTGGACAACCGCGCACGAAGTCCCAGCCCCCGATGACGGGCGCACCTTGGCGGCCAGTTCCCCCGAACCAGGAGTGCAGACTTGGACGAGGTAGCGCCCTCGACGGTACCCGCGGACTCCCGTGCCGCCGCCACGGCGGGACGGCTGCCCAACCCGGACAGCAGGTTGGTCCGGGCGGCCGTGGCCGGTGACCCGGACGCGCTCCGGGACCTGACCCGTTTCCTTTCCCCGCACGTGTTCCGCTACTGCGCGAGCAGGCTCGGAAGCGCCGGAACGGGTGCTTGCGACGCACAGGACTGCGCGCAGGAGGTGTTGCAGGCGGTGCTGATCGCCTTGCCCCGCTACCGGTACCGCCCGGACCGGTTCCTCGCTTTCGTCCTCGGGATCGCCGGGCACAAGGTGGCCGACCTGCACCGGCGCCGTTCCCGTGAACCGGTCTCCTGCGTGCCCGAGATCGGCGACGGACTGACGGCATGGGCGCGCCGCGACCCGGACGAGATCGAACGGCTGGAACACCGGTTGCAGGCCGGGGTCCTGCTGGCGCGGCTCCCGATGCCGCACCGGCAGGTGCTCGCGCTGCGGTTCGTCTTCGGGCTGTCGGCCGAGGAGACGGCGGAACGGCTCGGCCTGCCGAGCGCGGGAGCGGTCCGCGCGGCCCAGTTCCGGGCGCTCGCCCGGTTGCGGGTCCTGCTCACCGAGCGGAACATCCGGCACGCGAGCGATGTCCCGATCATCGGACAGGTCGCGGAACCGGAGCTCGTCCCGGTATAGAACAGTCCACTTCGGACGATCGGCTTCTTGTACGGGCCTTGTACGGCGATCCTCCATCCTGGCTCCCTATTCGGGGAAACCACGGGAGGACACAGATGAAGATCCGATCGAGGATCGCCAGAGGCATGGTGGGCGCGGCGGGCACGATCGCGCTGGCCGGGGCGATCATGCTCGGCGGCGCGGGCCAGGCGCTCGCGGCGACGGGCACGGTGAACACCGATTCCGGGGCGGCGGTGACCGTGCGGTCGAGCCCGAGCACCAGCGCGAGTTCGGTCGGCACCGTCGCGAGCGGCACCGCCGTCACCATCGACTGCCAGACGAACGGCTCGACGGTGACCGGCAAGTACGGCACCACCGACATCTGGGACTACGTGCCGTCGAAGGGCGGCTACATCAGCGACGCCTACGTCTACACCGGTTCGGACGGCCGGGTCGCCCCGGACTGCGCCGGCAGCACCCTCTCCTGCTCCACCGCCGGCACCGGCAACCCGCGGACCTGCGCCGAAGCCATCGCGTGGGCGAAGGCGCACGTGCACACCCACAACGACCCCGACTACTACCGCTGGTGCGACCGGATCAACGCGTGGGCCTACGGCTGGAACGCGAGCGGTTCGGAGACGGCCTACGTCCACTGGACCCAGATCCCGGGTTCGTTCAAGCACCCCGGTGACACCCAGGTTCCCGCGGGCGGGCTCGCCTTCTTCAGCAACGGCGGTACCGGGCACGCGATGTTCTCCATCGGCGGCGGCAAGTTCCTGTCGAACGACATCCACGGCCCCGGCAGCTTCACCGAGACCACGATCGCGGAGATCAAGAACACCTGGGGCTACACCTATCTCGGCTGGTCGCAGCCGTGGTTCAAGATCAACCACTGACCGCGCGAGTGGCCTCGAAACGCTGCCGGACGAAGGGGTCCTCGTCCGGCAGCGTTTCCTCCGCCCGCCAGGAGAAACTCGTGGCGGTCAGCTCGGAGAAGATCCACCGGCGCCGGACGCCGCCGGTGTCCGCCTCGATCTCGAAGCCGTCCTCCGTCGGCTTGCCGAGGAACGGGATCACCCAGCCGTTGCCGGGGCCGAGCCAGGTCGACCGGAACGCGTCGATTTTCTCGTCGTAGAAGCGCAGGCTCATCCCCCACTCCCCGTCCACGCCGCCGGTCCTGCTCGCCCTGGCCGGGCTGATCCACACGTCGGCCAGCGCACGGCCGTCCAGCGCCCAGCCGAAATGCCATTCGCCGTCGACGGTCCGGACACTCCCGTCCTCGGCGTGGTTGTGCACCACCAGGTCCCAGCTGCCGATCAGCGGCTCGAACAAGCTGAGCCGGGCGGCGAGCTCGGGGCGTGGCCCCGCGGCGGTGAACACGGCGGCGATCCGTTCGGTGACGTCCATGCGGCCAGAATGAGCACTTTGACAGTATGCTGTCAACCATGAGCGAGCTCGTCCACGACTACCGGTTGCTGATCGCCGACGTCTATGAACTGGCCGGGGTGAGCCGCCGGATCAGCGAACGGGAAGCCGCCGGAGAGGGCACCACGGTCGCCCGCTGGCACGTGCTGAGCACGGTGTCCGAAGAACCGCTGGCCGTCCCCGCCATCGCGCGACGGCTCGGCCAGGTCCGCCAAGCCGTCCAGCGCGTCGTGGACGACCTCACCGAGGCCGGCGAACTGTGCGCGCGGCCCAATCCCGCTCATCGGCGCTCGGCCTTGTACGCCATCACCCCCGAGGGCGAGCGACTGCTGCAACGACTGTGGGACGCGAGCGAAACCCGGCGCCGGGACATGCTCGACGACAGCGGTGTCACCCCCGATGAGCTGCGGCGGGCCCGCGAAACCCTGCGCAGGTTGTCAACCGCGCTCAGCTCGTGAAACCGCCCTTTCGTCGCATCGTGATAAAAAGCGGCCGCACCATCGGGTTAGAGTTGACGGATGGGCACCGAGGCTCTCGCTACTCCCGCACCCCGGGAGCAGCGTGTGCTCATGCAGGCGATGCTCACCCGGCTGCCCGAGTTCAGTGATCGCCTCGCCCAGCTGCTCAGCGACGAGGACGAGTTCTACCACCAGGTGGACAGCACCGCGCCGGACGAGTTGCGCAAGGTCTGCCGGGCGAATCTCGAGCGGGCGCTGACGGCGCTCGTCGAAGGGCGGGGGCTGCCGCTCGACGCGGCCCGCAAGACCGGGCTGGCCCAGGCCAGGCAGGGTATCCCGCTGCCGTCCGTGCTCCGCGCGTTCCGGATCGGCGGGATCTTCGTCTACGAGCGCCTGCTGGAGCTGGCCGGCCCCGGCTTCATCAACCCCGCGCGCACGGTGGAGATCAACTCCAACGTGTGGAAGACCATCGACCTCTACTCCGACGCGCTGACCACCGCGTACAGCGAGGTCGCCGCAGAACTCTCCCAGGAGAAGCTCGCCCTGCTCGACGGTCTGCTGCAGGGCCGGTTCGCCACCCAGCCGGAGCTCGAGAACGCCGCGAAGGAACTAGACCTGCCGGCCGCGGGCACGTTCGTCGCCGTCGTGACCGAAGCCGTCGAGCCGGAGGAACGGCCCGGCGTCGAAGCGCTGCTGCGGGCGCGGCGCTGGAAGTCGGCCTGGCGGCCGGGCGCCGAGGTCGGCCTGGTGGTGATCGATCGCGTCGAGGACGTCCGGCGGCTGCGCGACCTGCTGGGCACCCTGCCCCTGGCGGCGGGGATGAGCAGGCCGTTCAACGGATTCCTCGAAGTGCCGGACGCGGTCCACCGGGCCCGGATCGCCCGCCGCTCGCTGGCCGCGGGCGCCGCCGGTGTCGCCGTGTTCGGCGACTCGCCGGTCACCACGCTGGTCGCGAGCGCGCCGGAGATGTCGCGGGACGTGCTGCGTTCGGTGCTGGCCGGGCTGCTGGTGCTGCCCCAAGCCGAGCGGCAGGTCCTGCTCGACACCCTGATCGCGTGGTTCGCCGGGCACGGCTCGGCCAAGGAGGCCGCGGACCGGCTGATCGTCCACCCGAACACGGTCCGCTACCGGCTGCGCCGGGTGCAGGAACTGACCCGGCGCGACCTGTCCGACCCGGCCGACGTCGGCGAACTCTACGTCGCACTGGAAGCGGTCCGGCTGACGGAGGCTTAGCCTCTTCTCTCCGGCGCCATGTCGGCGTCGATGATCCTCGCGAGGTCCAGCAGCGTGTGCCCGAGACCGGGCCGCGCGGTGAGCCGCACCGCGAGTGTCCGGCCGCGCGCGGTCGTGGCGACCGGCAGGGTCACTTCGGGATTCGCGGATCTCGTCCACTGTGGACGGCGTCCGGCCGCGGACAGGACGATGTCGGGATGCGGCGACCGCCGACCGGGGCGCCACCGTGACCTCCTGGCGTCGAGATCACGGATCACGTTGCCGTGCAACGAAAGCAGCGCGGCGACGTCGGCGACGGCGTCGCGGAGCTCGATGTCGGTGATGGAATCCGAGTAGGCGCCGATGTCCAGCGCGCGACGATCGTTCGGGTCCTGCGGCACAGAGTTCCTTTCCACGCACCGGAAGTCGTCCGATGGTGGTCCCCATCACGTTGTTCCGGGGAACAAACATGTTTGGCGGACTGCGCCGAATGGGGGCGCCCGTACCACCTTCCGGTCGCACGGCGTGCCTGTGACCGTCGGTCACACCTTTGACGCCGACCGGCGCGCGGGCCAGTATCTGGCGACTGATTACCGATGGGTAATGTGTCTCACCAGGAGGACCGTTGCGTCGAGCGTTGAGCCTGATCTTCTTGGCACTAGGGGTGTTCGCCGTCGCCGGCGCGGTGCTGCTGCCGACCTACGTGAAACCCCAACTCGCCAAGGTGCCGCTGAACCAGGAATCGACATCGGTCCTCGAAGGCACCGCGTCGAAGGTGCTCGCGGTGAAGACGGTGGACGGCAAGACCGTCACGGAGATCCGTGACGACGCCAAGCTGAAGGCGACCGCCCGCGTGGTGGCGAACTTCGCGCCGCCGGAGATGCAGGAAGGCACGGACGTCGCCGTGTGGCTGATGGCCGTGTCGGTGGTCGACACCAGCGACCAGACCGTCGTCAGCGCGAGCAAGCGCCAGGTCTGCTTCGACCGCCGCACCGCGGAAGGCTACGTGCCGCCGGGCGGCGGCCAGGAGTCGAAGTGCTCCGACAACAGCAGCTTCGTCACCAAGCTCAAGGAGAAGCCCGCGAAGGAGGGCGAGAAGCCCGAAGAGGTCCAGGAGTACAAGCCGCAGCCCGGCCTGAACTTCAAGTTCCCCTTCGACACCGAGCAGAAGGACTACCAGGTCTACGACGACAACACCGGCCGCGCGGTCCAGGCCCGGTTCAAGGGCGTCGAAGAGATCAAGGGCGTCGAGGTCTACAAGTTCGTCCAGGAGATCCCCGACACGAAGATCTCGATGAAGAAGGTGCCGGGCTCCCTCATCGGCGCCACCGGCGATTCCGTCGAAGCGGGGCAGTTCTACCAGGGCACCATCACGAGCTGGATCGAGCCGGTGACGGGCATCCAGGTCAAGCAGGAACAGCAGTCGCATCAGGAACTGCGGTCGGCCGCCAACCCCACCCCCACGGTGGTCTTCGACGGCAAGCTGGCCTTCACCGACGCCACCGTCGACGCGATGGTCAAGCAGGTCGACGAGAACAAGGGCAAGCTCGACTTCATCGGGAGCACCGGGCCGATCGTGCTCGGGGTCGCCGGCGCGGTCTTCCTCGCCCTCGGGGTCTTCCTTCTCGCGAAGCGCCGCCCCGCCCCCTCACGTCACTGACGCTTGCGCAGCACCATCACCAGATTCCACGACGCGACCTCCCGGACGCCCGGGACACGCGCGATCCATTGGGCCCAGGAGGGGTGGTAGCGCGGGTAGACCTCCTGGAGATCGGCGAGCGGCGCGGCCTTCCCCCACCGGACGGCCGCGCCCGCCGAAAAGGCGAAAAGGCTCTCGCCGAATTTGTTCTTCGGCTCCTTCCCGTTCTTTTCGGCATAACGCCGCCGGGCGTAGTGGCCACCGAGGAAATGCCACGGTGCCGTCTCATGCCCGCCCCACGGTGAATACCACGGCGTGAACGAGGCGAAAATCGTTCCGCCGGGTTTGGTCACCCGGCACATCTCGGTCAGCATGACCTCGGGTTCGGAAACGTGTTCGAGGACGTTCGACGAATAGCAGACATCGACGGACGCGGTGCGGACGGGCAGTTTCGTCCCGCTGCCGCGCACCATGTTCTCCCCGGCCTCGCCCCGTGCCGTCAGCTCGCCGACATCGGGATCTATGCCCAGATACGTGGCTCCCGCGGCACGGAACGCGTCGGAGAAATAGCCGGGGCCACCACCGACGTCGACGACGGTTCGGCCGTTCAACGGAGTGTGCTGCGCCAATTGCCGGACCGAGTCCTCGGCGAGCACCGAGTAGAAACCGTCCGGATCCGTCTGCTCGGTGAGAAAAGCCCGGAACAACGTCACCGATCTGCGCAAGGTGGCGCGATGAGGCATCGTCACTGGGGTCACCGACCGATTACCGACCATCGAACCATCGCTTTCCGAGAATGATTCATCTACCGTGTACGCACCGGTAACCTAGCATTGTCGCTAACAGGTTGGGAGAACCACGATGGAAAGGCCACGTGTGCTGCTCGTCAACTGGCGCGACACCGGGCATCCGGAGGGCGGCGGCTCCGAGCGGTACGTCGAGCGGATGGCCGAAGGGCTCGCCAAGGCCGGATACCGGGTCGAGATCCAGTGCGCGGCGTACCCGGGCGCGAACGCCGGGGAATGGCGTGACGGCGTCCGCTATCGCCGTCGTGGCAACAAATTCGGCGTGTACCCGCACGCGCTCCGGGCGATCCGGAAGGCGCACGCCGACCTCGTCGTGGACGTGCAGAACGGGATGCCGTTCTTCGCCAGGCTCGTCGCGGGCTGTCCGGTCCTCGTGCTGGTGCACCACGTCCACAAGGAACAGTGGATCAGCGCACTGGGCGAGGCACTGGGCCGCATCGGCTGGTGGATCGAGTCGCGGCTGGCGCCGTGGCTGTTCCGCCACTGCCGCTACGTCACGGTTTCCGAGATCACCAAGGGCGAACTGGCGGGCCTCGGTATCGAGGGCTCGCGGATCACCGTGGTGCCCAACGGATTGGACACTCCCCCGCGTGGCAAGGCCGTACGGGAGACCGAACCGACGCTGGTCGCGGTCAGCAGGCTGGTGCCGCACAAGCGGATCGAGCACGCGATCGACGTCGTCGCCGAACTGTCCCGGCGCTGGCCGACACTGAAGCTGGAGGTCGTGGGCCAGGGTCCGTGGGAAGAGGTCTTGCGCAAGCACGCCCGCGACAGGGGCGTCGAAGACCGGGTGCGGCTGCACGGCTGGGTGGACGAGGACGAGAAACACGAGATCCTGGAACGGTCCTGGCTGCACCTGTGCCCGTCGGTCAAGGAGGGCTGGGGCATCGTCATCATGGAGGCCGCCGCGCACGGCGTGCCCTCGGTGGCCTACCGGGCGGCCGGCGGGGTCGCCGAGTCCATTGTGGAGGGCAAGACCGGACTGCTGGCCGACGACTTCGCCGATTTCACCGCGCAGGTCGACGGGCTGCTCGCCGACCGGGTGCGGCGGACCGAAATGGGCCGGGCCGGGGTCACGTGGGCCGGTCTGTTCGACTGGGAGCACAGCGTGAACCGCTTCGAGTCACTCGTGCGCGACGTGGCCGGGGTGGCCATTCCCCAACCGAGGGTCCTGACGCCGCAGGGCTTCGACGATCCCGTCGGCCAGGTCGGCCGTGGCGGCGTCGTCGAAGTCCTTGCGGCGTGCGCGCACGGTGACGGTGCTCGTCTCGCCGACGGTCACCGCGCCGAACGCCACGCCTGAGCGGCCGCTGGCGGCGGGATAGAACGCGATCGAGGTGACCGCGTCCGCCGCCGAAACGACGCCGAGGTTGGAAACCAGATAGGTCGAACCGAGTCTGCCCGCCAGCAGCCGGGTGCCCAGCCGGGCGATCCGGCTGCTGCGGGCGGGGAAATCGGGCTCCGGCGGCTGCGTGGCCAGCAGCGCGCCGACTTCGGCGACCGCGGGCCTCCTGCCGAGCCGCAACCGGAAGAACGCGCTGTCGTGCACGGGTTCCGGGGCGGCTCCGCCTCGCCACGACGCGCCGACCGCGGCCACCACCCGTGTGGTTTCCTCGCCGTGCCGGGCATTCCACGTCTCGGTCAGGTCGGCGGCGGCCGCGGCGAAGGCGGAGGACCCGAACCGTGAGCGCGGGAGGATCCTGGCGCTGAACACGTCCCCAGGGCCGCTTTCGGCTCGTTCCGGGGTGATTCTCGCCGGAGGCGCGAAAAGTGCTTCAGCGAGCCGCTGGAAGGCCGAGACGAGAAAGGACCGGTCCGCCGTACGGGCGCCGATTCCCTTGGCGGCGGACGAAATCGGGACGTCGAGGGCCAGCCCGAGGACGGCGAGCAGGCCGAGACCGTCGAGCGCGCCGTGGTGCGCGGCGATGAGCACGACCGGTTCGTCGGTGCCGACGGCGACCCGGAGCAGCGGGGCGCCGCGTTCGTACGCCGCCTCGGCGAACCGATCGCGGACCGCCGGAAGTTCTTCGCTCCGAACGGCTTCGACGTCCGGAGCGGCGCCGAGCCACGGCCGTTCCCCGACCGCGACCGCCAGCCGCATCCGCGCCTTTTCCGGCGTCAGGGCCGAAGACAGCCTCGCTTCCAGGAGGATGCTCCAGGAAACGGTGGGGTCGCCGTAGAGCCCGACGACCCGGCCGGCGTGGTCGGAAGCGAGCTCGGACACCGGCTCAGCGGTTGCCGTAAATGACGTGCTCGGGGCTCGAGTTCGGGTTGAACTGCTCCTTGATCTTCGCCTGCACCTGGGGGGCGGCGTCCGGATCGGCGGTGTTCGTCAGCGCGTAACTCCCGCCCGCGGCCGTTGCGAGCCCGATGATGACGGCGGCGGCCGCGCCGATGAGGGTGCCCAAGACCTACTCCTTCCGCGACAGGGAATTCCTGCGTCGGCTCAATGTACGCACCGGTAACTTGAGGCACAACAGTGCGGCCGCGATCGACCCCAGCGCTACTCCGTTTGCCAGCACCACGGGCGCCGATGATCGCGTCCCGGTCACGGCGGGCTCACCGGGAGTGCGGTAAAGCGTGAGCCAGTCACCGGACCACACCGGTTCCGCGCCGGTCAGCAACCGCGGATCGACCCGCCCCGGTGTTCCGTGTTCGACGAGGATCCAGCCGATTCCCGCCGCGGACAGGTCTTCCGGCGACTTCGCCGCGCGGACACGGTCCATTCTGGAATCCTCGCCGGAGATCTCCTCGCCGCCGACCCGCAGCGTGTCGTCGGCGAGCACCGTCTCCGGGAGTGCTCGTGGCGCCGGATCCAGCTGGGTCCGGTGGTCGTTCCAGGCGAAACTCCGGAAGGTGGACAGCGGCAGCGCGACGACGTCGCCGGGCCGGTCGTCTTCGGCGAGCACCCGGTGGACGGCGTTCCAGTCGTCCGGGTAGCGCACCGCTTCGAGCCTTCCCCAGCCGCCCCAGGCGAGATCGGGCATGGTGAGCAAAGGAAAGAGCGCGGCGGCCGCGACGAGCGTCCCACGCGCCGCCCCGGTCCGCAGGCGCGCGGCGGCGGCCTCGACCGCGAGCGCGAACCCGAGCGCGACCGGAAGCGCCCACCAGGCCACCCATTTCTGCGCGTCCCGCAGCAGGCCCGCGCCGGGCACGTGTGCCATCGCCCAGGACAGCACGGGCTCGCCGAACGGCAGGGTCGCCAGCGCGGCGAGCACGACACCGAGAACTCCCAGCACCAGCAACGCTCTCGCCGGCGGTGTTCCCCACTTCCGCGCCAGCGGGCGGAGCCCGGCCAAGGCCACGGCGACCGTGACGAGGATCAGCACCGGCGCCATCGGCGCGCCCCGGCTGCCCGGGACGACATCGCCGTTCCAGATCCCGCCGAGCCCGAGCACGCTCAGGATGGCCGAGCCCCAGCTTTCCGCGCGGGCGCTGAACGCGGCCACCCCGGCGGGATCGGACAGCGTTCCGCCTTCGTGCAGCAACGTCGGGACGAGCCACGGGAGGTTGAGCACGACGGCGAGACCGAGGGTGTGGCCCAGTTTTCGCGGTCCGGCCAGGGCGATCGCGGTGAGCGCGGCCAGCACCCCGCCGGGTGGGGTGAGCATCGCGGGCGCACAGGCGAGGATGAGCCGCGCGAGCGCCCTCGGTTCGTTCCGGCGCAACGAAAGCGCGGCGCGCACGATCCACGGGAGGCAGGCGTAGGTGAGCAGGAGCGGCCAGTGCCCGATGAACAACCGCTCCGCGAAGTAGGCCGTCCACGCGTAACCGGTGCCGGCGACGATCCGCGTACCGAGTTGCTCCGTCGGGACCAGCCGCGCTGCGCCGTATGCCGCCACGAACAGTGAAAGCAGCAGAATGGTTTTCTGGACGATGTCGCCGGGAACGACGGCGGTCGCGAGCGCGATCACGGCGTCGGCGGGGACCGATCGCGGCAGCGCGGAGCCGAGCCCGACCGCGTCCGGGATCAGCGACTGACGCTGGGCGAACACCATGTCGTAGCTCAAGACGAACCCGCGTCCGAGCACGGGCAGGAAGACCAGCAGCGCCAGCCCCGCCGACACCGCGGCGAGGACGAGACGTTCGCGCCGTGCGTCCAAGTGCCCTTCCCTTTCCGCCTCGTTCGCGGTTATGGTCGCCGAGATTACTCGCCGGTAATGGGAGCTCTGTTGAGCGTAGACGTCGAGGTCGACCAGACCAGGACCGACAAGCGTGTCGCGGCGGTCCTCGTCTCGCTCGCGCTGGCCGCGAACAACGCCGGCGCCTACGCGCTGAGCATCGTCGCCGCCCGGCTGCTCGCGCCGAGCGCGTTCGGCGAGCTGAGTTCGCTGCTGGCGGTTCTGGTGATCGGCGTCGTGCCCGCGATGGGGTTGCAGACCGTGGTCGCGCTGAGGGTGGCCCGCAAACCACAAGACAGCGGGACACTGCTCGCGCTCGGCCTCACGACGAGCGCCATCGTCGCGACCATCGGGCTGATCCTGGCGCCGGTGCTGGTCTTCGTGCTGCACCTGGACTCGGTGGTGCCCGCGCTGCTGCTCGCCGTCACACTCGGGCCGCTGACGTTGCTCGGCCTCTTCCACGGCCTGTTGCAGGGCGCTGGCCGGTTCGCGCGGCTGGCCGGGCTCATGGCGCTCGAAGGCGCCGGGAAGGTCGGCGGCTCGCTGCTCGGCCTGCTGATCGGCGGCGATGCCACCGGCGCCCTGGCAGGCACCGCGATCGGCTCGTACCTGGTGATCTTCTGCGGCTGGGTCCTCTGTGGACGGCCGCGGCCCCGCAAGGCGGGCTGGCACGCGGGCGAGGTCCTGCACGCGGCTCAAGCGATGCTGGCGCTGGTCCTGCTGGTGAATCTCGACCTCGTACTGGCGCGACACACCCTCCCCGCCGGGGAAGCAGGTGAATACGCGCTCGGCGCGATCGTCACGAAGATCGCCTACTGGCTCCCCCAAGCCGTCGGTGTCCTGGTGCTGCCCCGTTTCGCGAACGGCGCCGACCGGCGCCGCATCCTGCCCGCCGCCCTGGCCGTCTGCGCCGCCCTGGACGCCTTCGTGCTGGTGGTTTCTTTTGCTTTCGGGTCGCGCCTGCTCTCGTTCATCGGCGGCTCCGGCTACGCCGCCAGCACCATGCCGGTCTGGCCGTTCGCCCTCGCCGGCTCGATGCTCGCGCTGGTGCAGATCCTGCTGTTCTCGCGCCTCGCCGCCGGTGACCGGTGGGTGACCTTGCTGATGTGGACGACCGTGGTGGTGGAGACGGTGCTGGTGACGACTTGGCTGCACTCTTCGGCCGCTCAGGTGGTGACCGTCGCTGCTTGCTGTGCCGGGGCTCTCGCTTTGTCCGGAGCCTTGCTGGAGGTGCGGTCGCGACGGCGGTGAGGGACCGTGTGGATTTTGGGACGTCAGATGTCCAGAAACCCACACAGTCACGCGTGAAAGGTCCGGTCACGACGCCAAGCCGCCGGGTTCTGTCGTTGATCGGCTCCAAGCTGTTCGAGTGCGTAGAGGAGATTGGGCACACCACCCCTTGATCACCAACGGCCCGAAAGTGATCACGGCGAAACAGCTCGAAGCCATCGGCATGCCGCGCCGGACGATCTCGCGTAGGTGCGAGCCCGGCGGGCAGTGGCGAATGCTGCTGCCCGGCGTCGTGCTGCTCCAGAACGGCGAGGCCACCGACGAGCACAAGATCCACGCCGCGCTCCTGCATTCCGGCTCCGACTCGATCCTGACCGGCGTACGCGCGTTGGAGCGCTACGGGCTGCGCAACCTCCCGCACACCGACGAGGTCCACGTGCTCATTCCCGCGAACCGCTCGGTCTCGAACTGCGGGTTCGTCCACATCGAACGGTCCCGACGTCTCCCGAATCCCAGGCCTCGGTCCGGAGTCCCGACGGCTCCAGTACACCGAGCCGTGGTCGACGCGGCGCGAAGGACACCGCACAAGGACGCGATCACGGCGATGATGGCCGAGTCCGTCCAGCGAGGTTTCTGCCTGCCGCGGTCCCTCGCCGACGAACTCGACGCGGGCCGCCGGACGGGTAAGGCACTCTTGCGAGGCGCGCTTCTCCCGATCCTGGGCGGCGCCCGATCGGTCGCCGAAGCCGATGCCTGGCGTCTCTGGCAGCGGTCGAAGCTGCCCGAGTGCCGCTGGAACGTCAAGATCTTCGGCGCGGACGGCACCTACATCGCACAGCCCGACGGCTGGTGCGACGAACTGGGCTTCGCCTGGGAAATCGATTCCCTCGAGCATCACGCGGGAGACACCGGCTTTCGCGACACTCTCGCCCGCAACGCCCGCTATGCCGCGGCCGGGATCATCGTTGTCCAGACGCTGCCCTCACGACTGCGTTCGGAGCCCGGCAAAGTCCTAGCCGAGCTCCGAGCAGCGCTGGACAGCGCTCGCCTATGACCGCGGCCCGACGTCCGGCTCGGCTGAGCGGCCCGCGAACCAAGGCACACACATCGCCACCATCGCCGCCGCAGCCAGCAGCAGCGAAGCCTGCGTCACCGGCCCATAGGCCCACTCCTGCCCGTGCCCCAGCAGCCGCCCCACCACCGCGACGAGCGTGCCCACGACCATCCCGCCGAAAGCGAGGTACCGCGGCGCGCGTTCGCTGAACTGGCGGGCCAGCAGGACGGCGATCAGCAGCACGATCGGCAGCATCCCGCCCAGTACGGCCAGCAGTCCGATCAGGACCACCGGCACCACCGGCCCGGAACCGGCTTCCACCGAAATACGACGACGGCGGACCGGCCACAGCGCCCCGATCAGCACCAGCAGGATCGCGACCGCCCCGATCAGCAGGCCCGAGCGGTACTTCCAGTCCGGCGTGAACTCCAGTCGCACGACACCGCCGGAGCCCGCGGGCAGGATCCACGCCTGCTGCCAGCCGTCGACGCGCGTCTTCACCAGCGGGGTTCCGTTCAGCGAGGCGGTCCAGCCCGCGTTCGCGTTCTCCGGAACGGCCAAAATGGACTCGTCGCCGCCCGCCACGGTGACCGATCGGGACGTCGCGTCCCACGAGTCCACGGTGACGGCGCGATGCGCGGCGGGCGAAACGGACCGGCCTGCCGGTTTGAGCCAGAGGTCTTGGACCACGAAGGACTCGGAACGGTCGGTCCGCAGTTCGTGCCCGCCGGCAGCCAGGTCCACGCCGCCCGCCGAATCGGGGCACGCGGACAACGTCAGCGGCCGGTGCGCGACGAAGTCGGCGAGCGTGCCGCGCACGGAGGTGTCGTAGTCGAAGCCGTCCAGGCGGACGTTCGGGCCCGATCCGCAGGGCAGGGTGAATTCCGCGGCAGGAGCGGGAAGTTCCGCACCGGTCAGGGAAAGGCTCCCGATTCCGAGCGAATGCCGGATCCGCTGGTCGTCGTCGAGGCCGGCGAACGCGATCTTCAGCTGCGAGGTCTCCAACGGCGGGAAAGTCGCCGCGCCGGAGGCGTCGAGTTCGACGGAACGGCTCGACGTCGGCGTCGTCAGTTCCAACCGCGTGGGGGCACGCGAGCCGGCGGCGACGCGGATTCCGGAGATCGTCTGCGGTTTCGCCCAGTCCAGGGTCATCGTCGGCCGCAGATCCGTGACGTCGGGCTGCCAGGCGGTCGCGGGATTCCCGTCCACCGCGGCGAACGCGCTCGCCGACGGATCCCCGCCCAGTTGCGATGTCGCCGAAACCCGCAAACCCGGCAGTTCCACCGGGACCCGGCCACCGCCCGCGGGCAGCACGGTGCCGCCGAATTCGTACGCGCTCTGCGACGTCGTCGAGAACAGCCGCCGGATCCCGTTCGGCTCCTCCCCGTCACGGCCCGCGTTGGCGTCACAGCGGCCGGGCACGCACGCGTACCTCGGCTGCGGCCCGCGGGTGAACGCGAACCCCGGAGGCGTTCCCGCGCCGAGATCGGCGGGGACTTCCAGCGCGCGTTGCGGTTCCACGCCGGGGATCTTCAGATCCGAGATCCCGACGTTCCCGTCCTGCCTGCCGACCACGAGCGACAGCAACGTGATCCGCACCTTGCGCGTCACCCCTTCCGGCACCGGATAGGTGTGCGCCCCCGCGCCCCGGACGACCTGGTGATCGACGGAACCGTTGTCCGTCGTGATCCGGATCCTCGTCGGCGGCCAGCCGACGCGGATGTCGTCGACCATCGCGAGATCGACCGAGTTCACCAGCCTCGGGGTGTCGAGTTCGACTTCGAGCCACTCCCCGATCGGCCCGGTGAAGCTCGACGAATGCCAGGCGGTACGCGGATCCCCGTCGAGCGCGGCGAACGGCTGATGGCTCGGATCCGAGCCGCCGAAGGCGTCCGCGAACGACGCCGCCGTCGACGCGGTGACCGAGCGGATCCCCCGGTACGCGGCCACGGTCTGGTGCTGCTCACCAGGAAACGGCAGGACGTCCAGCGCGGCTCGTTGCTGGCGCGGGGATTCCCCGGCGGTCAGCGTCTGGCTCAGGTTGTCCCGCACCCCGCCGACGTTGCGTTCGGCGCGGCGCAGCCCGTCGGTGACCAGCCTCGGCCCCGTCGGCGAACCGCCGTCCCCGGTCAGCACCGTCGGTGTACCCGGGTCGAGCTGGCCGGAGTTCATCAGCGGCAACAGGTTCTCCGGGCCGCCGCTCACCGTCGGGACGTCCTTCGTGGACGTCGCGGTGACGAGCGGCACCGGGCGTTTCACCTCGAAGACCTCCAGCGGCCCGAACTGGGCCGACTTCTCGATCCCCGGCGATCCCGCCAGCCCGGCGCGCAACGTCGTGAAGTCGGGCGCGCCGACCTTGGCGCGGTCGACGTCGCCGCGCAGCAGCAGGAACCGGTAGCCCGACCGCGCGAGCAGCGCGGCGAGCCCGGGATCCCCTCTGCCGTCGGCCAAGGCCGCGTCGACCGAGTCCATCAGGCGGGTGTTGCCCTCCGAGCCCAACGGGACCTGATTGCGCACCGCCCACGGGCTGTCCGCGATGGCCTGTGCCGGTTCGTCCACCGTGCGGCCCCAGTCGTACTCGCCGAACCCGGTCGCGGGCAGCAGCAGCGTGCGCGCCGTCGCTTCGGTCTTGGCGACGTAGCCCATCGCGTCGTACCAATATCCCGGTACCTCGTCCCAGCCCGGCCCCGGCCGCAGCGTCAGCAGCCACACCGGCGCGGCCATCGCCACGACCAGCAGAGCGCCCAGCGCCGGCCGCAGATGGCGGCGTAGTGCCGGCGCGGCGCTGGTGATGCCGTGGACGAACGCCAGCATCAACGGCAGCCGCAGCACCGGTTCGAACTTGTGCACGTTCCGCAGCGGCGCGAGCGGGCCGTCGAGCAGATGCCGCACGGGTTCCGCCAGCGGGCTGTCGAGCGTCCCGACGTAGCCGACGGTCAGCAGTGTCAACCCGGTCAGCACGCCGAGCACCAGGAACCGCCGTTCGGGCAGCCCACGCCGCGCGAGACCGAACAGCCCGACCGCGGCCACCAGCCCGGTCGCCGTCATGAGCACCGGATTGTCGATCAGCGCCCAGCCCGAAGGCCACCATGGCGTGCCCTGCACCACGTAGGCGACCCACTGGTTGGTGCCGCGCAGCACCTCGAACAGCGACATCGGCGCGGTGGTGTTCGTCGCGGATTCGATGTAGTCGAGGAACGGCAGGCTGTACTGGCCGAGCAGCACCAGCGGCAGGAACCACCACAGCACCACGCCGACGACGAAGACGAACCACCAGATCACCAGCGCGACATGCGTGCTCCGCCATTTCCTGGTCAGCAGCCACAATCCCGGGAGCACGAGCGCCATCACGACCATCGCGCCGTTGATCCCGCCCATGCACAGCACGGCGAGCGCGGACAGCCCGGCGGCACGGCGCGGCGAGCCGATGCGATCGGCGAGGATCAACGGCAGCAGCACCCACGGCAGCAGGACGGCGGGCAGCATTTCCGAGGACAGCGAACCGATTTCGGTGACCATCCTCGGCGCGAGGGCGTAACCCACTGCTCCGATCAGCCGAGTCCGTTCGTTCCCTATTTTCAGCGCGCGGGCCACGAGCAGGGCGCCGCCGAACGCGACCGAGAGCAGGATCGCGCACCACAGCCGCTGCGCGATCCACACCGGGATGCCGACGGCTTGGCACGCCGCGAAGAACGGCCCCATCGGGAACAGGTAGCCGTACGCCTGGTTCTGCAACTCCCCCGCCGTCGCCTGGGGATTCCACAGGTGCAGCGCCCGGCCGAGGAAGGCCAGCGGATCCACGGCGAGGTCGAGTTTCGTGTCGAAGGTCGTCCTGCCGGGACGCTGCACAAAGGACAGCACGGTGAGTGCGAGCACGATCCACGTGCTCGGCCTCTTCACGAGCGCGCCGGGGGTTACCATCCGGTAGATACTAGGCGGAAACGTGGCTACTATGCGCCCTATGACAGACGGTTTCGAAGAAGCGTGGTCGCTCGCCGAACCCGTCAAGGGCTGGATGACGCGGGATCAGGGCCTCGCCTTGTGGAACGCCGCGTGCCGGCTGGACAAGGGCGATCTCATCGTGGAGATCGGCAGCCACCAGGGCCGTTCGACGATCGTGCTCGCGAGCGCCGCCCGCACGGTCGGGGCGCGGGTGGTCGCGGTCGACCCGTTCGTCGACGGCCGGTTGTTCGGCGGATCGCCGACACGCCAACGGTTCGAGGCGAACCTGAGAAAGGCGGGCGTCGAGGACGTCGTCGAGCTCGTGGCGGAGTACAGCACGAAGCTCCGCCCACGCTGGGACCGTCCGATCCAGTTGCTCTACATCGACGGCAAACACGACTACTGGACCTACACCGACGACCTGCGCTGGTCGGCGAACCTGGACGACGGCCGGGAAATCCTGGTCCACGACTGCTTTTCCTCGATCGGCGTCACACTGGGCACGATCGCGAAAGTCCTCTTCGGACGGCGCTACACCTATCTCGACCGCGCGACCTCGCTGGCCCGGTTCCGGCTCGCCCCGCCGTCGGCGAAGGACAGGCTGCGGGTGGTCGCCCAGCTGCCGTGGTTCGCGCGCAACGTCGGGATCAAGATCCTGCTGCGGCTGCGCTTGTCCCCCGTCGCGAAGGCCTTCGGCCACGACAGCCCGTACGACCCCTACTGAGTAAGCGGTTTGCCGACGTCGACCTTCGCGAGACAGACGGGAGCACCCTTCGCGGACAACTGAAAGCCGATCTTGTCGAACAGACCCTCGATCGGCAGGTACATCGTGTGCAGGCCGGGCTGGAACCACACCGGCACGCGGGTCCCGTCGCGATCCACGAACCCTTCGCCGCCGTCTGCGGTGAAGTAGTCGATCCTGAGCAGGTACCGGCCGAGAACGGGCGTGTCCAACGGAACCCGGACCAGTTGCTCGCCGACGGTGTACCCACAGCCCGCCACCGGACCGGGCACGCCGCGGGAAACCGATTCCACGCCGGTGATCGTCCTCGCGGTACCCGAGTCGTCCAAAAGGGACATCCGGCTGGCCGGCTGGTCGAACTGGAAACCCGGGATCAGGCCCACCACCCGGGAGGCCCGGGCGTTCTCGCCGAACCAGCCGTGCAGGACGTCGTTCGGCACGGGCGTGTCGAACAGGACGAGGTCTGGGTCCCGTTCGATCGAAGCACGCGCGTTGGCGAGGAACTCCTGGGAGTGCTCGAACCGTAATCCGGGCGCCAGCCGGGAAAAGCCCACGGCGGAACTCGCGAGCAAGGCGAGACACAACGCCAGGGCGAACGGACGTTTCGCCGGAGACGGCACGGCATCCGAAGGCCGGTCGAGCGGTTTGGGCTCCAGGAAGGCGAAAGCGAGACACAGCGCGACGACGAGCGCAAGATCGGCGACGTAACGGGGATCGCTGCCCAGTTCCGGGCCGACCTCGGTGAGCCTGGTGGCCGCCGAAAGCCCAATGTCCGCCACGAACACCAGGCCCAGCAGGATCCACGCCTTCCTGGCCCGGAGCCCGCCCAAGCGGCTCCCGGAAACCAGCACCGCGACGGCCACGAGCAGCAGCACGATCCGCACCACCACAGGGGAAGCGGCGAACGTCGCGCCGGGTCCCGGCCCCGACCATGGCCCGCCCACCATCCCGGGGATCAGGGTGTCGCCGAGCATCCGGCCCGTCATGTCCGCGACCGTGCCGACGGTGACCGGGCCGCCGCCTTGCCCGACCTGACTCGTGGTCAACGTCAGGAAAACGGCGGCGTAGCCCGCGAGGACGACGGCGAGGACACCCATCAGCACGAGATGGCGGCGCAAGGAAATCCCGAGCAGCACGGTGATCCCGGCGATCAGTACCGGGATGAACACCGCTTTTTCGTAGAAGGCGAGCCCGAACACGGTCCACGCCACGGTCGCGATCGCCCAGCGGCCGCCGTCGGCGAGGTAGCGTACGTGCGCGTGCAGGGCGGCCGTGGCCGCCAGGAGCACGGGCGCGATCTGGATGGCGTACGCCCACCACAGTGTCGGGACGAGCAGCAAGGTCGATGTCGTGAACATCGTGAACGGGACGAGAATCCCCCACCGGCGCCCGAAACAGCGCACCAGCACCGCCCACAGCAGCACCGACGCCGCCGCCTGCATCACCAGGACCGGCGCCATCAGCACGGCGAAGTTCAGCGGTGCCCATGCGGTCAGCACGTCGGCGAGCAGGAACCCGCCGGGCGCGAGATGGCCGTGGTAGTCCTGGAAGAAGTAGCCGATGTCGAACGGTCCCGCCTTCGCGGCGTGATAGGTGATGACGAAGTCGTCTTGTGCGAGGCTGCCGCGCAGCGCGGCCCACACGTGCAGGACGAACGGGATCACGCCGGCCGCGAGCGCGGCGAGCGCGACCGGCGAAGGTCTTTTCCCCCGGAGAGCCACGGATCGCCTCAATTCTTGCAGGTCGGCGGCTGGCACATGATCTTGCTCAGCGCCTGGTAGAAGACGTCCGAGATCTTCCTCGGATCGGGGGTGGTGAACGATTCCCCGCCGGTGGCGGTGGAAACCTGCCGCAGTTCGGACGCGTCGATATCCGGCCCGATGCCGATCCCGATGACCGGCAACGGTTTCCGCGGATCCTGGAGCTTGCCCAGTTCCTCCAGCAGCCGGGGCAGCCCGATCGTCTCGTTGTCCTCGTTGCGCCCGTCGGTGAGCACGACGACCAGGTTGATCCGGCCGGGTTTCCAGTTCTGCCTGGCGTTCTGATACGCGGCGAGGATCGAGTCGTAGAGCCCGGTCGCGCCGCCGGCTTTCGGGCGCACGGCTTGGAGTCGCGCGACACCGCCCGAGGCCGTCTGCTCGGCGATCGACTTCATCGGCAGCAGGACACGATGGTCCTTGTCACCGTCCAATTTGGTCGAGAACAGCCACAAACCCAGTTCCGTCGTGGGTTTGAACAGGCCGAGCCCCTGCGTCGCGGCCTGCAAGGTGAGTTCCATCCGGCTCTTCCCCGTACCCGGCACGGCGGCGGCCATCGAACCGGAGACGTCGAGCAGCACCTGGACCCGGGCGCTCAGGTTCGTCCCCGCCCAGGCCTGCAGGACGGCGTACAGGTCCGCCACCGGCGGGGCTCCCGGCGGACGCGGCGCCGGATCGGTCCGGCCGTCCTGCGCCCGCGGCACGGCGAACCGGCCGCTGGGCGCCCGGAATCCCGCGTCGGCGAAGATGCCGCCGGCGAGCGGGTCGAGCAGCAGTCGCAGGAAACGTTCCGCCGCGGTCCTCGACGCTTCGGACGCCTTGGGCAGCACGACGTACGGATAGTCGAAGCCCTGCACCGGGACACCCGGGTAGGCCGCCACCAGGTTCCGCGCGAGGACGGATTGTTCGGTCGTGGGAAAGGCTGCCGGGAACCGGTCCGGCACCGGGTTCAGTTTCCGCGTGGCGGCGGTGAAGGCCGCGGCCGGGTCGGGTTCCTTCTCGGTCAGCTTCCGCAGGGCGAGCAGTGTGCCGACGCCGAGCGGATCGCGCGCCGGATCCGGGATGCCGATCGGTGCGCCGTCGAGAATCTCCTGCCACGACGGGGTTTTCCCCGGCCAGCCGAACCGCCGCGCGGTTTCGTCGGGAAGTCCCAGCACCACTGGGGAATTCGCCACCGACTGACCGGATTCCGGCAGGTTCCACGCGCCGGCGTCCCTGGCCTGCGACAACATCGTGCTCGACTCGGGGACCCAGACGTCGGGCCCACCGGAGGCGGTGGTCCCGAGCAGGTCGGCGGTCTTGGCCGACTCGCTCGCGGTCACGTTGACACTGAAGCATTCTTCCTGCGGCACGGTCTTCGCGAGCCGGGTGAGCACCGGCGCCACGTCGGGCGCCGCGGTGATCTCGACCGGCGTCAGCGCGTCACATCCGTTGCCCGCCAACCGGGCTCGCAGGTAGTCGACACCCCACCAGGCGCCGAGCGCGATCACCAGCAACAGACTCAAGACGACCACGGGCGCGTTGAAACGCCCGCCACGCCTCGGGCCGTCCTGCATGTGCGTGCCTCCGAGGTGCGGGGTGAGGACCTGGGATGTTGCCCAATCCGCCCGCGAACGTCAACCCTCGGGTAACTTAGCGCGCCCCGTTGCGGCAAACGGCCTAACGAAACCCGTGACTCACGTGATCAGAGCCGTTACTCGCGTGATTGGAGGCGTAACTCGTGAGTTACGCCTCCAATCACGCGAGTTGCGCCTCCAAACACGCGAGATCGGCCTAACCGAAATACCGTCCGGCGCCGATGTGGGCACCGACGGACTGCCACCAGCCGGCGTCGCCGGTCGAATCGATGCCGTCCGCGATCACCGTCACGCCCGCCATGGTCGCGGTGTCGATGAGGTTCCGCAGCGTGCGTTCCGCCAGGGGTTCCGTCCGCCGCTCCGCCAGCCGGGGCGCGATCCGGACCGTCCGCACGGGCACGTCGACCAGGCAGACGACGTCGCCACCCGCGCCGAAGCCCTGCAGTTCCGCGTCCACCCCGATCTCGGCGAGGAGGTGCAGGTTGTCGACCGTCTCGCCGAGGTCCGCGAGTACGGCCTCGGTCGGAAAGCCCAGGCGGAGCCGCGACGGCCCGAGGCCGGTCGCGGCCAGGATGTTCCGCACCGACCCGACGAGATCGGGGTCAGCCCCACGACCATCGGGAGCCTGTCGTCCGATTCCTCGCAGGCGGTGCGGATGAGCCATTCGCCGAGCGGCACGATCAGGCCGGTCTCGTTGGCGAAGCGGACGCAGGTGTCGTGACCGATCCGGCCGTGACGCGGATGGTTCCACGCGAGCCTCAGCTCGATTCCCGCCGGTCTGCTGTCCGCGAGCCACGTGAGCGGACGGAAGCCGACCTCGATCTCACCGGTCTCCCAGGCACCCGCCATGGAGACGGCCAGCCCGAACTCGTGCCGCTCCCTGCTGTCGAGCACGGAATCCGACAGCGCCCACTGCCGGTAGCCATTGGCCTGCGCCCGGCGCAGCGTCATATCCGAGACGCGCAGCAGTTCGTTCGGCGCGATGTCCCTCGGCGGCCGGTGCACGACGCCGACGCAGGCCGAAACCGCGACGCCGCTGCCGCTCTCGAGGTAGACCGGTTCGGACAGCTCCTGGTTGATCATGCCGATGACGGTGGCGACGTCCGGGCTGGCCGCGGTGTTCTGGATGAGGATGCCGAATTCGTCGCCGCCGATCCTGGCCACGAGCGCGTCCTCGCCGCCGACGACGGTCCTCAGCTTCGCCGCGACGTTCTTCAGCAGGTCGTCGCTCTGCTTCTGGCCGAGCCCGCCCGCGATCAGCGAGAACCCGTCCAGGTCGAGGTGATAGACCGTGACGCCGAAGGACGGGTCGGCGTGCCGCAACGCCTTCTCCAGGCGGGTGCCGAAGCACTGCCGGTTCGGCAGGCCGGTGAGCGGATCGTGCAGGGCTTGACGGCTCAGCTGCCGCTGCAGCAACGAAACGTCCGTGTCGCCGTCGACGAGGGTGATCAGCTGCTGGGCTTCACCGGCCGGGTCGCGGATCACGGCGCCGGTGAACGCAGCCCACGGCGGCTCCTCGTCCTCGGTCACGAGTCTTCGCGACAGCTCGAGCCGCTGACTCTCGCCTTCCAGCAACTTCCGGTAGCCCTCGCGCAGGCCGTCGGCGTCGTCCGGGTGCACGAGGTCGTAGAGATTGAGCCCGATCAGGTCCGCGACGGGCCGGTTCAGCATTTCGGCGAACGCCGGATTCACCCGCTGGACGCGGCCGTCGACCCTGGTGACGGCCACGCCGGTCGCCGAGCCGGTGAACAGCTGCTCGAAGCGCGCCTGCGTCAGCACCAGCTCACGCCGCGTCTCGCGTTCGAGCGTGACCAACGTGCGGCTCAGATCCTCTTGCTGCGTCTGGATGCTCTCGCGCAACGCCTCGCCGTAGCCGGACGCGAGCGCGCCGAGCACCTGCAACACCCGTTCAGGGAGCGCCTTCACTCCCCGCAACTCCGGTTCGTGCAAGAGTCCCTTGCCGAGTACGTCCATCGTGCGGCGCAGGCTGTCCGGCCCGACGCATCTGAGCGCGACGAGCCGCGCGCCGGCCTCGGTGGCCTGCGCGGGCTCGGCGTCGCCGCTCAGCACCGCGTCGAAGACCTCGTCCAGCAAAGTGGCGAAATGCTCTTCGATCTGGGCGTGGGTATACGGAAGATACGCCGTACCGGTGACCAGGTAAGCCCATTTGCGGGCCAGCGTGGCACGGGTCGGCGCGGCGTTCTTCCGCTTCGGCGCTGCGGAGGATGAAGTTCTCTTCGGGGCGTCCGGCGATACGGGGAACTCATCGCCGTCCGGAAGTGGGGCAGTCACGTCCGCCGGTCCTGGGGTCGCTTTCGTATTCCGTCGTGGAGGGACATCCTCCACGATTCTGAGGCCGTACTCACGGTTTGACGGTAACCCAATCGGGTGGTCACCCTACGGTACTGCAACACCGACCTTTTCCTTCAGCCAATCGCGGGTGGCGTCCCGATACCGGGACGCGTTGCGATGTAACGCCAGCGAATGTCCGGCACCGGACAGAACATAGGTGGAAAGCTCGGCCTCGGGCCGGTAGAACGGCGCTTCCGCCGGACGCAGCGACTCGGCGCTCGAACAGTCGCGAAGCGCGAAAAGACCGCAGAACAGGATGTCCTCCGACCCGACGGCCTGGAGAACGGGTACCCGGATGTCTTTCGTCGCGGGCAGCACGATGCCGAACACGGCGACCGTCCCCATTCCCGGGACCGAAACCTGATCCTTGGTCGCCTCGTCCGCTTCGATGACCCGCGGGTCGGTATTTTCCGCCGCGTAGAAAAGTCCGGCACGCGCTCCCGGTTTCGTCGTGAAATAGAGCGGATCGCTGCCCAGCGAACCGAGCCGCCCATCGGTGAACGCGGGCTGAAGGCCGAAAAGCACCCCGAACGTCAGGGCGGGGACGGACGGCAGATGCGTCATTCCGGTGAGGATCACGCCGTCGACGTCGTGATACGTCGAGGCCTCGGCCGCGACGATGCCCGAACCGACCGAATGCCCGACGATCACGACCTTCTCGAACGGCGTGCCGCCGACCCGCCCGGCGCGCAGATGACCGACCACCTCGTGCATCGACCGCGCCAGCACCGGCAGCAGGAGCGGAAGGCTGGCCGGTTTACTGCTCCCGCCCGACCCGAGCTGGTCCGCGGCGAAGGTCGCATATCCGTGTTTCGCCATGTCCCGCTGATAGGAGTAGCGATCCGGGTCGTAGGGCAGGTCCCAGTAGGCGCTGTTGTAGGTGCCGCCGTGCACCAGCAGCTGGACCGCCTCGGGCGCTGGGCCGTCGGGCAGGCAGAACCGGCCGTGCACCGTGGCGGGTTCGCCGAGCGGGCCGGTGACCGGGAGGTCCAGATCGGAACAGCGGACGTCGACGGCCTCGGCCGGCGCCGCGACCAGGAAACCACCGAGGAGCACGCAGCAGGCGGCCATGGCCGTGGCCAGTTTGAGCGGCATTCGCACAGGACCCTCTCCGGAATCGGGACGCTCGGAAGGAGCATGAACCCTACACCTGGTGATCGATCGTTCACCGTCAGCCTTGACTTCGCGGCCGTGCGATCATCGGCAATCGATTCGGCTGCATCGTCGCTTTGATCTTGGGGAACACCTTCACCCCCGATACCGGTTCCAGCCGCCATCGGGCGCCGATCGTCGCCGCCACCAACGCGATCTCCGTGGGAGCGAACTGATGTCCGGGGCACAGCCGGGCCCCGGCGCCGAACGGGATGAACGCGCCCTTCGGCACTCCGGCGGCGCGCCCGGGTTCCCAGCGGTCCGGGTCGAAGCGTTCGGGCTCGGGGAACCAACGCGGATCGCGATGCAAGGTGTGCTGGCTGACCGCGACCTCGGTACCGGCGGGGAGGCGTACCCCGCCCAGTTCGACGTCCTCCCGTGCCCGCCGCATCAGGATCACCGGCGGCGTCCGGCGGACGACCTCGTTGATGATCCGCTGCGTGTAGACCAGCCGCGGCAGGTGCTCGAACCGCGCCGGCCCGCCCGCCAGCACCTCGTCGATCTCGGCGTGGAAGCGGCGCTCTATGTCCGGCCTCGCCCCGATCTCGTGGAAGAACCAAGCGAGCGCGACGGCCGTGGTCTCGGCGCCGGTGGTGAGGATCGTGATGACCTCGTCCTCCACCTGCCGGTCGGTCATCCTCTCGCCGGTCTCGTCGTCCTCGGCCAGCAACAACATCGACAGCAGATCGCCCTGATCGCCGCCCTTCTCGCGCGCTTCGAGGACGGCGTCGCCGATGACCCGCCGCAGCCGCGCGGCCGCCGCGTCGAATTCGCGGTTCGCCGGGATCGGCAGGCGTTCCACGAACTTCGGCGAGAACGCCCGGACCATGACGTACTTCAACATGATCGGGATCGACCGCTGGATCTCGGTGAGCGGGTCGTCGCCGAGTTCGGTGGAGAACAGCGTGCGCCCGGAGATGGTCAGCGCGAGGTCCTGCATGCGCTTGTCGAATTCGACCACCTCGCCCGGTTTCCAGCTGCCGGCAAGGTCCACAGCGAGCTTCGTCATCGTCGTCTCGGCGTAGAGCGCGATCCGGCTTCGCTGGAACGCGGGCAACATCATCCGGCGTTGCCGCTGGTTGAAGGCCCCGTTGGAGGTCGCGAGCCCGTCGCCGAACAACGGCCGCATCTTGTCGAACACGATGCCTTTGTCGAACTTCCCCGCGTCGACGGCGAGCAGCTGCCACGCCAGCTCCGGCGTCGTGACCAGATAGACCGGCATCGGGCCGAAGTCGAGCCGTACGACGTCGCCATACGAGGGCAATGAGGACAACAGTTTCAGCGGGTCACGGAGCATCGGCACGGTATGCCCGAGCACCGGCCACCGGCCCGGTGCGACAGCGACGTCCGGAGGTACTGCCATCGTGCTCGTCTCCCGGTGCCTGGACGCTGAACCCGGCCACCTTAGGGCCGGCGAACGGCGAAGAGGCATCCGCCGTCGCACTTCCACACGATCGGACGATGGCCGCCCGGTCCCGCGAGACCGCTAGACTCCTGTGCCCCAACGGATCCCAACCGAACGGCGGCGACGAAGGTGACTTCGAACCTGAGCTGGGTGCCCCCCGAGGTCGACACGACCGTGCCGAATCCCGCCCGGGTCTACGACTACTGGCTCAACGGCGACCACAACTTCCAGGCCGACCGTGAACTGGGCGAACAGATCCTGAAGATCATGCCGGGCATCCGCGACGCGGCCCGGCTCAACCGCGCCTTCCTGCGGCGTGCCGCGGCGCACATGGCGGAGGCGGGGGTGCGGCAGTTCCTCGACATCGGCTCCGGTATCCCGACCGTCGGCAACCTCCACGAGATCGTCCAGCGGATCGACCCGTCCTGCCGGGTGGTCTACGTCGACCGCGAATCGGTCGCCGTGGCACACGCCAAGCTGCTGTTGCGCGGCAACGACCGGTGCGCGGCGATCCAGGCCGACCTCCGCGACGTCAACGACATCTTCGACGCGCCCGAAACCAGGGACCTGCTCGACCTCGACCGGCCGATCGGCCTGTTCATGTTGCTGCTGCTGCATTTCGTGCCGGACTCGTGGGAGCCGCACGCGATCCTGGCCCGCTATCGGGAGCGGATGGCCCCTGGCAGCTTCCTGGCCGTCTCGCACGTCGCCGCCGACGCGAACTCGAGCGGCCTCGACGAGGCAATCGAGGCGTACAAGAGCACCCAGAACGACCCCATCCCCCGGACCCACGACCAGGTGCTTTCGTTCTTCGAGGGGTTCGACGTCATCGAGCCCGGCGTCGTCGGCTGCGCGATGTGGAACCCGCAGGGCGCCGGTGACATGTCCGAAGACCCGGAGATCAACTCGCTGCCGTACGCCGGGGTGGGCCGGAAACCCTAGGGTCAAGCCTCGTGAGTGGCGATTCGGGTTCTAACCCGAATCGCCACTCACGACCCCCCTCAGGGCAGCACGTCGGTCACGGTGTCCTTGATGACCTGCCACTTACCGTGCTCGCGTACCAGCGTCAGGCTGATCGTGTAGTGCCGGTTGATGTTCTGCGACGGCACCTTGTAGTACGCGTCGAGGATCGCGAAGCCCATCTTGCAGTCCTCGACGACGGTGTGGGTCACCGTCCACGGCATGCTGTACTCGTACGGGAGCTTGAACTGCACGTCGACCACCGGCTCCACGTTGGCCTCGTAGCCGATGAACAGCTGCCCCTTGCGCCCGACGGTCACCATGTTCTGGTGGATGATCGCCCGGTAGCGGGCCTCGTCGCGTTTGTTGTAGCTGTCCATGTCCTCCCAGACCGCGCGGTCGAACGAGCGCTGGCACGCCTGCCGCTCCGACTCGGCCTGCTGCTCTCCCGCCGCCGCCGCGGCGGGCACACCGATTCCCGCCGCGGCCACGACCAGCCCGGCCAACGCCGCGTAATAGCGCTTGCGCATGGGGTTCTCCTCATCACGTCCCGTAATCCGTCCAGCAGCAGGTTCGCCGGGCGGCGCATCACAGCTGCATCACTTCCGCACCGGGCCGGGCGCGGAGCCGGTTAACCTCGCGGGAGGGGGTGCGATGGAGTTCCGGATCTTGGGGCCGGTGCAGTGCCGGAACGGGGCACGGCCGGTGAAACTGGCGGGCCCGCGGCAGGAGCGGATCCTCGCCGCGCTGCTGCTCGGCGCCGATCGCGTCGTCTCGGTCTCGCGGCTGGTGGACGTCGTCTGGGACGAGGATCCGCCCGCCACCGCCACGCGCCAGATCCGCAACCTCACCACCGCGCTGAAGCGCACGCTCGTCGCCGAGGGTGCCGCCGACGACGTCTTGACCGCCGAGGGCCCGGGCTTCGTCCTTCGCCCGAGCTCCTTCGACCTGCGCACGTTCGAGGAGCACGTCTCGCGGGGAGAATTCCGTGAAGCGCTCGCGTGCTGGAGCGGACCAGCTCTGTCCGGTGTGGACAGTGCGACACTGCGCGGTGAGGCCGAAGAGCTCGACGAGCGTCGTCTGTCCGTTGTGGAGCGTTGCCTCGACGAAGAGATCTCCGCCGGCGAAGACTCCGTCGCGGAGCTGACGGCGTTGGTCGCCGAACACCCGCTCCGGGAGCCGTTCGCCGGCTTGCTCATGCGCGCGCTGCACCAGCAGGGCAGGCAGGCCGACGCGCTGAACGTCTACCGGCAGGCGCGAACGCGGCTGGTGGAGGAACTCGGGATCGACCCCGGGCCGAAACTGCGCGAACTTTACGAGCGGATCCTGCGCGACGAGCCGGAATACGGCAAGACCCGCTGCTTCCTCCCTTACGACGTACCGGATTTCACCGGGCGCGAGGCCGAGATCGGCCGCCTGGCCGACGCCGTCCGGCTCGGCCGCCCGGTCGTCGTCGACGGGATGGCCGGTGTCGGCAAGACCGCGCTCGCCGTCCACGCGGCACATCGGCTCGCCGCCGATTTCCCCGACGGGCAGCTGTTCGTGGATCTGCACGGCCACTCCCCCGCGCGCGAACCGCTTCCGCCCGAGGCCGCGCTCGAAGCCTTGCTCGGACAGCTGGACGTCCCGGCTTCGCGGCTTCCCGGCGGCGTGGACCGGAGGGCCGAGTTGTGGCGGACCAGGACGGCGGGCCGGTCTCTGCTGGTGGTGCTCGACAACGCCGCGAGCGCGGAACAGCTACGGCCGCTGGTACCGGGTTCGGCGACGGTCGCCCTCCTGGTCACCGGGAGACGCCGCCTCGCCGCGGTCGACGGCGCCGCGTCGATCAGTCTCGAAGTGCTGCCGGACGAAGAGGCGGGCGCGCTGTTCGCGGCGGCGTCCGGGCGGCCGGACTCGGGTGTGGCCGCGCTGTGCGGGAACCTGCCGCTGGCCATCCGCATCGCGGCCGCCCGGCTGCAGAATCGTCCACAGTGGACCGTCCAGGCCCTGGCCGAGCGGCTGGGCTCCGAACACGACCGGCTGGCCGAGCTGAAGGTCGCCGGACGTGACGTGGCCGCGGCCTTCGCACTGTCCTATCGGGAACTCGACGCCGAGCAACAGCGTATGTTCCGTTTGCTGGGGCGCAATCCAGGCGCCGACATCGGCGTGCCCGCGGCGGCCGCGCTGGCGGGTATCGGGGAACGCGAGGCCGAACGCCTGCTGGAGGACCTGCTCGACGCCCACCTGCTCAGGCAGCCCGCGCTGGGCCGCTACGCGTTCCATGACCTGATCGCCGAACACGCCCGCAACGCCGCACGCGACGAGGAATCCGGCCCGGCCGTGCATCGGCTCCTCGATCACTACCGCGACGGCGGCGGCCCCGGCTGGTACCGGGCGGAACGGGCGAACCTCGTCGCGGCGACCCGGCACGCGCTCGACGCCGGTCTCGACGAACACGCCTGGCGGATCGCCGCGGACACCGCGGAGCACCTCCGGGAGAGCGGGCATCTCGACGAACTGCTCGCCGTGGCACGAGCCGGGATCGCCGCCGCCCGCCGGATCGGCGACCCGCACGCGATCCAGCTGAGCCTGGCGAGCCTCACCCTCGCGTTCTGGGAAAACGGGCGACTCACCGAGGGAATGGACTGCGCCCTCGAACGGCTGGACGTCGTCCGCGCGTCCGGCGACCGCGCGGCCGAGGCGATCGCGCTGTCCAGGGCGGGCGCGCTGCACGCCATGCTCGGCCGCTACCCCGAGTCGATCCGTTTGTACGAAGACGGTCTGGCCGTCGTGGGCGACACCGGCGCCGCCACGCTGTGGACCAATCTCAGCAACGCACAGGAAGTCCTCGGCAGGCTGGACGACGCGCTGGTCTCGGCCCGGCGAGCGGTGGCGCTGCGTGAGGACGAGCGCGGCGCCATCCTGAGTTCGGCCCAGCTCGGCCTCGTCCTCTCCAAGCTGGGCCGTTTCGACGAGGCCTTCGAGATCATCGAACGGTCGATCACCGCCTCGCGCGACCTCGGTTACCTGTTCGGCGAGGCGTGGAGCCGGATCGATCTCGCCGACGCCCTCTTGCTCGCCCGCCGCCCGGGCGACGCGCGCGAGCAGGCCGACCGCGCGTGCGCGATCCTCACCCGGCTCAACCATCCTCTGCTATTGGCGATGGCGGCCAACAGCCTGGGCACCGCCTGCGTCGCGCTCGGCGAGACGGCGGCGGGCCTGAGCCAGCATCGGCTTGCGCTCGAAACGGCGAAGCGGATCGGCTACCGGCTGCAGGAAGCCCGCGCGCTGGCCGGCTTGGGCCAGGCCGGGGCGGCGCGGGACCACTACGCCGCGATGGGCCTGCCCACCGAACCGCTGCAGGTCGTCACCTGAAGAACCCGGTGAGCAGATCGCGCAGGGTGTCCGGCTGGTGGAGGACGCCGTGGTCCTGTCCCTCGACGGTGGCGTACCGGGCGCCGGGGACCGTGTCGACGACCGCGCGGGTGCCCGCCCGCATCCAGGCGTCGCTCTCCCCGCCGTCGATGACCAGCGTGGGCACCGGGATCTTCGCCAGCCTTTCCGCGGGCAGCACGTTTCCGGGGCCGCAGAGCGCGAGGTCGTAAGGCAGTGTGTGGGCGAGCCCGGTGAACCACGCCCAGAACGGGTCGTCCCGCATCCCCTTGACGACCTCTTCCGGCGTCGCCGTCCCCTCGACCAGGAACAGTTCCACCGCGCCGTCGCGGTCGCCGTCGGCGATCAACGCACGGACACGGTCGAAGAGGTCGGCCTCGGGCCGCTCCCGGCTGTCGTCGACGACGTACGGCGGCTCGTACACGGCGAGCTTGGTCATGGCGACGCCTCTGGCCGCCGCCTCCAGCCCCAGCACTGCACCCGACGAGTGCCCGAACACCGCGGCCGAACCGCCCACGTGCTCGATGAGCGCGGCGAGATCCTCGACCTCGCGCTCCACCGAATAGACAGCGCCGGCTCCGCTGTCGCCGCGGCCGCGACGGTCGTAGGCGATCACGGTGTGTTCCGGCGCCAGGGTGGCGGCCAGGCCGGCGACGGTCGTCCGGTCGTTGAACGCGCCGCCGGTCAGGATCACCGGCGTGCCCTCCCCGGTGCGCTCGAAGGCGATCGGGGTGCCGTCGGCCGAAGTCACGGTCTCGAACGAGGTGGTCATCAGGTCCTCCGCAGGGTCGCTTCACTCTAGCTTCGGCACTGGGTCGGAGCCGATGACCACCGCTCGACATCACTTCCGGAGATTTCCGAAAAATTCGCGGAGTTCGGCCACCACGTCGTCCGGCACAGCCATCGCGACCATGTGGCTGGGGCTGTCGTGATCGGCCCAGCGCACGACGTCGTTCTTGCGGGAGGCGATCGTGCGCAACGCGGACGGCCCGCCGTGGGAGACGCCGGTCGGCACCACCGTCTGGTCCATCGGCATCGCGGCCTGGCCCTCGTAGTACGGCCACAGCGACGTGCCGCCGGTCCCGGTCAGCCAGTACAGCGTCGCGTTGGTGAGGAGGAGGTCGCGGTCGATCGGCTCGGCGGGCGCCGTGCCGTCGGGCCAGCCGTCGAACTCCTTGAACCGTTCCACCAGGTACGCCAGCTGCGCGACCGGCGAATCGAGGAAGCCGAAACTCAGCGTCTGCGGCCTGTTCGTCAGGTACGGCGCGTATCCGCTGCCGCCCGCGAAGCGCTCCATCAAGCCCGCCAGATCAGCCTGATCCTGTTCGGTGAGCCCTTCGAAGTCGGCCGGATCCCCCATCGGCACCCCGAGGCCGGACGTGATGTGCGAGCCGATGACGTGCTCGGCCGCGTGCGCCGCGAGACAGGGCGTCACCAGCGCGCCGGCGTCGTTCCCGTGCGCGCCATACCGTTCGTAACCGAGACGGCTCATCAGTTCCGCCCAGGTCCGCGCCACCCGCGCGACGTCCCACGGACGTTCGTCGGCCGGTTCCGGGAACGGCGAGAAACCGAAGCCCGGCAAGGACGGCGCAACGACGTGGAAGGCGCGTGACGGGTCGAGGCCGTGGGCTCGCGGGTCGGTGAGCGGGCCGAGCACGTTCAGGAACTCGGCGATCGAGTTGGGCCAGCTGTGCGTCATGATCAGCGGGATCGCGTCCGGTTCCGGCGACCGGACGTGCAGGAAGTGCACGCGCTGGCCGTCGATCTCGGTGACGTACTGCGGGAATTCGTTGAGCTGCTTCTCCCACGCACGCCAGTCGTAGCCGTCTCGCCAGTATTCGGCCAGGTCCTTGAGGTAGGCGACGGGGACGCCGCGGCTCCACTCTGCACCGGGCAGCGCCGACGGCCAGCGGGTGCGGGCCAGCCGGTCGGTCAGGTCGTCCAGATCGGACTGCGGGATGTCGATGCGGAACTGCTCGATGTCGGTCATGAGGTGACCGTAGGGGCCATTCAGGCCGGATCCTGACCTAAATGGCCCCCGCATTCAGCCGACTAAACGCGGACGATCTGCGTAGCGCCGAAGGTGTCCTTCACCGGCACCTCGAAGGTCTTCCGACGCACGGTCACGCGCAGGACCTCCTGACGCTGCGTCGGATCCGAAACCGCCAGCTGCCAACCCTTCCCCGTCCGGCCCAGCGCCACCGAAGCCGGACCGGACACCGACACCTCGTCGACGGACCCGGCCGCGAAGAAGTTCGCCAGCAGGGTCGCGTCCCACAGCCGGACGGCCTGCACGGTCGCGGTGTTGGACCGCACGCGCCACGACCAGGCCGAAGCGATCGTCTGCGGTACCGACGCGGTCGGAAGGACGGCGTACGCGTAGCTCGCGTTCGACGGCTTGGCCCCGTGCTCGATGACCAGCTTCTGGTAGCGCCGGGTGTACGGCACCGTGGTGCCCTTGGTGTTGGCACCCTTGTCGATGTCGCGCCAAGTCCCCGTCCGGTCCTCACGCAGCGCGGTGACCTCGGCGTCGTCGAGCAGGACGTAACCGCCGACCCGTTCTAGGTGCAGCCATCGCTTGCGCCGCAGGGACTCCGAACCCTCGACGAGATGACCGTCGGCCAGCAGGACACCGGTGCCGTTCTCGCCGAGGTTGCGGTTCTCGATCGTGGTCCGGATCCGCTCGCCGGAGGTGTCGGTGATCCCGGCGCCGAGGCACAGCACACCGGACGGCGTGAAGAACCACGACTTCTTCGCGGTCAGCGTGCCGTCCTGCGAAACGAAGTCGAGGGCGTGCGCGCCGTGCCGCGCGTCCCAGCGGACACCGCCGCAGTGATCCTTGCCGGTCAGCGGGACCGACTCGAGTTTCGGGGTCGGGCCGCTCTTGGTGGTCGTGCCCGGCAGCAGCAGCGGGTCGACCGTCGGCCAATAGGCGTCGGTGAAGTGCCCCTTCGCCTTGGGCAGGAACAGATACAGCGAACCGTCGCCGACGTACCAGCCGTGCAGGTTCATCGAGTTGATCGACTCGTACCGCGAGATCCGCGTCGAGGCGACGCCGAGCGAGGCCGACCAGCCTTCGGTGATGTGCACCATCCGGTCCTGCTGGCCGAACACACGGTGCGTCGCGACCGTCGGCGTCGCCCGCACCTTGGTCGCCAGCAGTTCCTGCGCGAACTCGATACCGGGGATGCCGACGAGATCCGGCCCCGGCGCGAACCGTTCGGGATCGGGGATCTCGAGGTACGGCGCGAAAGTGTCCTCGGTGATCCACTTCGCGGCGAGACCGCCGAGCTCCTCCTTGCGTTTCCCGCTCGCCGATCGCGCCAGCAGGACCACCGCGCCGGTGAGCTGGTGCCCGATGTCGTGCGCGGATTCCCCTTGCCGGGAAAGGAACCGGCCACGGACCGACTCCATCAGCGAGCCCGCGTACACGAACGGCGCGAACGTGTCGGAAACCAGCGCATACGCCGCGTCGCGGACGTCGGCGGGCAGTTCGAACTCCGTGCCCTTGGTGACGTGGATGGCGGACGCGACGGCGGTGAGCAGGATGATCCCGTAGTGCCCGGGATACGGCACCGAATCGTGCTGCAGGAACGAGCCGTCGGTGTGGAAACCGTCGCCGCCGGAACGGTGAAGCTTCGCGATGACACTCGCCGCTCCCCCGCCTTCGATGTCGGTGAACGCGCCGACACCGCGTTCGATCCGCTCGGCGTCGCCCAGCATCGCGCCGGAGACGATGGAGATCGTCGACTTGTCCGCGCGGTTGGCGCCGGTCTCGACGACGCTCGGGTTGTTGGTGCGACGGTTCGGGTCGCCGGAGAACTTCAGTACCGGCTTCAGGTACTTGGCAAGCTCGTCCTGCGTGAGCTCGTCGGCGACCGTCGCGAGGATGTGCAGCAGGTAGAGTGGGATGCCGATCTCGTAGGTGTACCAGTTGCCGATCTCGGCGGTCTTCTCGCTGTACTGATCGCTGGTGTACAGCAGTTCCAGCGCGCCCTTGATCCGGGCGAGCACCGCGGGATCACCCGCGAGCGCACCGCCGGGAGTGCCCCAGTTGACCGCGATCGCGCGGAGCCGGGCGTACATCGACGTCGTGAACTCGCTACCGGGGCCGAGCGGCAGATCGTTCCACAGTGGACCGTCGCCGACCGTCATGCTGTCGTGGTACGCCTTCGCGACCCTGTCGAGGTTCGCCAGCGCGGCCGCGCGTTCCGCCGAGGGCCGGTTGATACCGGTTTGCAGTTCGCGGTAGCCGGTCACGATGGAAGACGAGCCCAGTGCCGCGGGCTGCGCGGACGAGGTGCCCGCGACTGCTGATGTGAGCGCCACCGAAGCGGCCGCTGCCGCGCCTCCCCGCAAGGCCGTTCTCCTGTCGAAGTAACCGAATCCGGGCATGACAGTGCCTCCCAAAGGGGTCAGAGACGGATCAAGGGCGGCGGCGGGTGCTGGGGTCTCGTGAGTGATTTGGGTCGTTAGAACGACCCAAATCACTCACGAGCTTTTAGCGCTTCCCGTCGGTCCTGCGAGGCAGGTCCCACGGGTTGTTCTCCTGCAACGGTTCCGGCAGCAGCGCGTCGGGGAAGCCCTGCCAGGCGATCGGTCGCAGGAACCGCTCGATCGCGGCGGTGCCGACCGAGGTACTGGTCGGCGCGGTGGTCGCCGGGTAGGGACCACCGTGTTCCTGTGCCCAGGTGACGGTGACGCCGGTCGGCCAGTCGTTCCACAGCAGACGGCCGGCGACCCGGGTCAGCGACGGGATGACCGGGCGGATCCAGTCCACATCGGACTCTTCGCCCTGGATGGTCGCGGTGAGCCCCGGTTCCATCACCCCGAGCAGGCTGATCAGCTCGGCCTGATCGGTGTAGGTGACGATCAGCGACGCCGGGCCGAAGCACTCCTCGCGGACCGTGTCGGCGTCGGAGAGGAACGCCTTGGCGGTGGTGGCCAGCAGCGTCGCGCCGTGCGAAATCCCTTCCGCGCCACCGGATTCCGACAGCACCTCGACGCCGTCGACCTCGCTGAGCTTCGCCAATCCGTCGGCGAAGCCCGCCGCGATGCGCTCGTTGAGCATCGGCTGCGCCGGGATCGCCGCGACGGCCTCGCGCAGCGTGTCTTCGAGGCCGTGGCCCTCGGGCAGGAACAGCAGCCCCGGCTTGGTGCAGAACTGCCCGGCGCCGAGGGTGAACGAGCCCGCGTAGCCCTTGGCGATCGCCTCACCGCGCGCGTCGATCGCGGCCTGCGTCACGACGACCGGGTTGACGCTGCCGAGTTCGCCGTAGAACGGGATCGGCGACGGCCGCGAGGTCGCGATGTCGAACAGCGCGCGCCCGCCCGGCACGGAACCGGTGAACGACGCCGCCTGGATCCGCGAGTCCTTCAGCGCCGTGACGCCGTTCTGCTGGCCGTGGATGACCGCGAAGATCCCTTCCGGAGCACCGGCCTCGACCAGCGCGCCACGCAGGACCTCGCCGGTGCGGGCGGACAGCTCCGGATGCCCCGAGTGCGCCTTGAGGACGACCGGGCAGCCCGCGGCCAGCGCCGACGCGGTGTCGCCGCCCGCGACGCTGAACGCGAACGGGAAATTGCTGGCGGCGAACACCAGCACCGGCCCGATCGGGGTGAGCAGCCGCCGGATGTCCGGCCGCGGCCCCATCGGCCACGCGGCGTCCGCGTGGTCGACGGTGGCGCCGAGGAACTCGCCGTCCGCCAGCACCTCGCCGAACAGGCGCAGCTGGAACGTCGTGCGCTTCAGCTCGCCCTGCAGCCGCGGCGCGGCCGGGAGGTGCGTCTCCTGGTTGGCCAGCGCGATCAGCTCTTCGGCGGCCGCGTCGAGGGCGTCCGCGGCCGCGTTCAGCCATCCGGCGCGCTGGGCTGGGGTCGCGGCCGCCGTCGTGCCTGCCGCATCGGCGGCGGCCGCGAGGATCTGTTCGAGCGTGGCGGGATCCGTTGCCTGGCTCATGATTTCTTGCGTCTCCTAGAGTTCTTGCGCGGCGCTGACGGCGGCGATGAGATCCGCCCAGCGCCCCGGGCCGGCGAGGCCGAGGTGGTACAGGTGCAGCTCGGTGGCGCCTGCCTTGCCGAGTTCGGTGGTGTACGCCTCGATGTCGGGCACCGGGCTCGCCGCCACCGCGGTGATGTAGCTGCCGACGGCGACCTTCTCCGGCAGTTTCGCCCGTGCCGCCTCGACGGCGCCCACGCTGGGGCGGCCGGGTGCCCAGTTCTGCAGCACCACCGCGTCGACGTCGTCCGGGGCCGACGGCGTCAGCCCCGGCAGCGCGCCGGTGACCCACGGGTCCATCGCGCCGTGCAGCACGATCCTGGGCCCGGACGGGATCTTCTCGAGCACCGCGCGCCGGAGGGCGTCGGTCGCGTTCTGGCGCGTGTCCAGCAGGACCTGCCGCAGCGTGGGCAGGATCTTGTCCTCGGTGGCACGCAGGTCACCGCTGTCGATCAGCCGCCGGACCTCGGCCCGCAGCTTGCCCAGCGCCTTCGCCGGGTCCTGACCGGCCGCGACCCAGGCGTCGAGACAGTCGTCGCAGCAGCAGATCGACAGCAGCCGGGCCACCGCGGGCGACCAGACGCCGTCGGTCTTCTCGTGCTGGTGCTGGTGCACGGCGCCGAGCGGACCGCAGGCCTCGAGGATGACGGTGGCGAAGTCGAGCCCGGCGAGGCTCTCCGCCGTCACGTTCGCCGCGTACTCGCGGACCGCGGGCACGCCGGGGCACAGCGCCCACGGATACCGCTCGCCGAAACAGTTGCGCACCGTGAAATCGGGGAATTCCGTGCCCAGCTGCGAGTTGTGCGTCAGCACGATCCACGCCGCGGCCGGGATCCCCGCCTCGGTCAGCGTCCGGACGGCGTCGCCCGCGCTGTCGCGGCTTTCCACCCAATCCGGCTCGGCGGGCTTCAGCTCACCCCACGCCTCGTCGCGCACCGGCCGGTACAGCGCCGCGTGGCGCGCGACGACCGAGGTGCGCTCGGGCGACCAGGGCGTCGCCGCGCGGGCGCTGTGGTACGACACGGCGACGGCGACCTCGTCGACGCCGAGTTCCCGTACGCGCTCGACGAAGCCGGGATCGTCGACGACGTCCCAGGGGTAGGCGTATCCGGTGACCTTCACCCTGTCACCACCGCGCCGTGTTCGGTTCGAAGCTTCCCACGAACTTCCGCATATAGGTCACGTCATCCCGTTTTGTCTGTCCACTTCGGACATAGTCTTCATGGGCCCGTGCCAGCGCGTCGGGGTCGAGTTCGACCCCCAGCCCCGGCTTGTCGGGCACCGCGACCGCACCGTCGGCGAACTCCAGCGCACCCGGGGCGATGACGTCGGCCGTCTTCCACGGCCAGTGGGTGTCGCAGGCGTAGGTCAGGTGCGGCGTCGCCGCGGCCACGTGCACCATAGCGGCCAGACTGATCCCGAGATGACTGTTCGAATGCATGGAAAGGCCCACGTCGAAGCATTCCGCCGTGATGGAGAGGGCCTGGGTGTCCCGCAGCCCGCCCCAGTAGTGATGGTCCGAAAGTATGACCCCGACCGCTCGCTGCCGGAAGGCGGGCTCGATATCCGCGAAGCGCACGACGCACATGTTCGTGGCCAGCGGCATGTTCGCCTTCTCCGCGACCCGCGCCATGCCCTCGATACCCGGTGTCGGGTCTTCGAGATACTCCAGGACGCCGTCGAGTTCTCCGGCGACCCGGATCCCGGTCTCGACGGTCCACGCCGCGTTCGGGTCGATGCGGAGCGGGTGATCCGGGAAGGCGTCCGCGAGCGCGCGGATCCCGTCCATCTCCTGGTCGGGGTCGAACGCGCCGCCCTTGAGCTTGATGGAGCCGAAGCCGTACTCCTCCACCATGCGGCGAGCCTCGCCGACGAGCGCTTCAGGCGTGGTCACCTCGCCCCACGAGTCCTCCTCGGCGCCGAGGTGGGCACCGAACTTGTAGAACAGGTAGGCGGAGAAGTCGACGGCGTCGCGTGCCTTGCCGCCGAGCAGGTCGACGACCGGCCTGCCGAGGTAGTGGCCCTGGGCGTCGAGCGCGGCCACCTCGAACAGCGAGTACACGCTGGCCACGGTCTTGCTGACGGAGAAGCCACCGGTCAGCCCGTGCGCGTCGGCGAAGACGACCTCGCCCAGCGTGGTGGCGACCTTCCGGCGGAGACCGGGCAGGTCGAACACGTCGTGCCCCTTGAGCTCCGGGAGCACCTTCCTGACCTGGTCGAGGAACGCGAGGTCACCGTAGGACTCGCCGAGGCCGACCACGCCGTCTTCGCAGATCAGCTGGACGACACCGCGCAGCGCGAAGGGCTCGTGCACGCCCATCGCGTTGAGCAGCGGGGGGTCGGCGAACGCGACCGGGGTCAGGACGACGTCGAGAACCTTCATCTTCAGGCACCGGCCTCGACGGACTTGAGGACGGCGAGACCGTCGTCGATGATCTTCTCCAGGCGGGCGATCTGGTCCGCGGTGGGCTCGACCAGCGGCGGCCGGACCGAGCCGACCTTGTCCCCGCGCAGCCGTGCGGCTGCCTTGACCAGCGACACGGCGAAGCCCTGTCCCTCGTCCCGCAACGCGACCAGCGGAAGGTAGAACCCGGCGAGCAGCGCCTCCATGACGGCGTCGTCGTTTTCCGCGAGCGCACGGTGGAACCGCGCCGCGATCTCGGGCGCGAAGCAGTGTACGGCCGAGGAGTACCGCGCCACGCCCACCGCGGAGTAGGCGCGCGCGGAGACCTCCGCCGTGGGAAGACCGTTGAAGAACAGGAAATCCCGGGCCCGGTCGGTGCCGACGGAGCGGATCGTGGTGATGATCCGGCTCATGAGTTCGACGTCGCCGAAGCCGTCCTTGATGCCGACCACCGAAGGGATGTCGAGCAGTTCCACCGCCGAGTCCGGGGTGAACACGCCGGTGGACCGGTGGTAGACGATCACCGGGACCGAGGAATCCCCGACGGCGTACCGGACGTGGTCGACCAGCCCGGACGGCGGGCCGGTGACCAGGTACGGCGGCAGGAGGAGGACGCCGTCCGCGCCGCCCGCCTCCGCCGCCGCGATCCCGGCACGGGCCGAGGCCGCACCGCCGCCGGCACCGACCCAGACGGGCACGCGCCCGGCCACGACCTCACGAGCCTTGCGCAGGATCGCTGCGTGCTCGTCCGGGGACAGCGAGCTGAATTCGCCCGTACCGCAGGCGACGAACAGCGCACCGGCTCCGGCGGCCACGTGGCTCTCGACGGTTTCCGCGAACGCGTCGAGGTTGAGTTCCAGCCCCTCGGTGAAGGGGGTCAGGGGGAACGCCAGTAGGCCGTCGAGTTCGATCTTGGGCTGTGCCATGGATTTCTCTTTCGTTCTTTGTGGATGGTCCCGGGTACGGGCCCGGTCAGGCGGGCACGGTGGTGCCGTCCTGCGACTTGCGGGGTGTGACGTCGTCGTCGCGGTCGATCGTGTCGATGATCTCGTCGGTGGAGGCCTTGCGCTCGGGCATGAGGTAGCCGAGCCCGATGAACAACCCCAGCGAGACCAGGATCGGGGTGGACACGGTGACCGCGAGGGTGGCGTTGTAGCCGTAGTAAGCGATCGCGTAGGCGATGAGACCGCCCGCCCACGAGATCAGCGCCGCGCGGGAGCCGGAGCGGCGGAACGCCGGCAGCATGCCGAGCAGCAGCGGCACCGAGATCG
This sequence comes from Amycolatopsis keratiniphila, assembly GCF_000400635.2. Classification (NCBI taxonomy): domain Bacteria; kingdom Bacillati; phylum Actinomycetota; class Actinomycetes; order Pseudonocardiales; family Pseudonocardiaceae; genus Amycolatopsis; species Amycolatopsis keratiniphila. The sequence goes on from NC_021252.1 coordinate 5,559,537, forward strand.
GGCCCATCAGTGCCGCGACCCAGAGCACCACGATCCCGAGCACACCGCCGAGTTTCTCGGCCTGCGTGGCCACCGCCATGGTGGCGGCGACGAACAGCACGGTGGAGACACGGGCGGCGAGCAGCCCCTGCGACTCGGTGAAGTTCCTGGCCTTCTTCCACAGCACGGGCAGCATGTCGCGGGTGATGACCGCGGAGATCGCGTTGGCGTCCGAGGAGACCATCGCCATGGTGTGCGAGAAGATCCCGGCCAGCACCAGCCCGACCAGGCCCGGCGGGAGGAAGGTCGTGGTCATGATCGCGTAGGCGTTGTTGGGGTTGTCGATGTCCGGGATCAGCAGCGGGGCGGCGAACATCGGGAACATCATCACCAACGGCCACACCAGGTACAGGATCGAGGAGAGCCGCGCGCCGCGACGGGCCTCGTAGGTGTTCGGCGCGGCCATGTAGCGCTGCGCCAGGTTCCACATACCGCCGTTGTACTCCAGCGTCTTCACCAGCACGTAGACGAGCAACACGATGGTGGTGAACTTCGACGTCGTCGGGTTCAGGTGGGCGGGCGGGAGGTCGCCCCACACGGTCCACAGCCCGGAAACGCCGCCGAGCTTGTCCAGCACGACCCACAGCATCACGATCGCCGCGATGGCCTGGATGACGAACTGGCCGAAGTCGGTGAGCGCGTCGGCCCAGAGACCGCCGACGGTGCAGTAGATCAGCGTGATCGTGCCGGTGATGATGATGCCCCAGGTGTAGGGCACGCCCGCGAAGACGTTGAGGATCGTCGCGACCGCGAACCACTTGGCCGCGATGTCGAAGATCTTCAGGAGGCTGCCGCTCCAGGCCAGCGCCTGCTGGGTGGGCACGTTGAAGCGCTTCGCCAGGTACTCGAGCGGTGAGGCGACACCGAGCTTCGAACGCAGGCGGTTCCACCGTGAGGCGAACAGCCAGCTGCCGATGCCGACACCGATGCCGATGCTGGCCATACCCCAGAAGTAGACGGTGATGCCGTCCGTGTACGCGACGCCCGCGTACGCGACGAAGAGCACGGCGCTGTAGCCGGACATGTGGTGGGAGATACCGGCCAGCCACCACGGCATCTTGCCGCCTGCCGTGAAGAAGTCACTGACCGTGCTGACGCGGCTGTGCGACCACAAGCCGATCACCACCATCAGGACGAAGTACGCGGACACCATGATCCAGTCCAGTAAATGCACCGCTGACTCCTTTCCGCGTTCACGAAGGCCCAGCCCGACCTGTTCACATCCATGAACGGAGTCTGTTATAGTGATTATGTTCATCCATAAGAACGCTGTTCGGGACGCTAATATGGCCGGAGTCACAAGTCAACGGCCGGATGGAGGAGCGCGGATGCCGCAGCAGGAAGCCGCCGTCACGGTGGCGAACGGCGCGCCTGAACCCGCCGGGGTGAAGTCGGCCAGGCGGGCGATCGACCTCATCGAGACCTTCGCCGCGAACGATGTGTGGCTCTCCCTGTCGGATCTCCACGCGCGGACCGGTTTCCCCAGGTCGAGCCTGCACGGCCTGCTCCGCACCCTGCTCGAAGCCGGCTGGCTGGAAGTGGACACCAACACCGCCCGCTACCGCCTCGGCGTACGCGCGCTGATCTGCGGCACGGCTTATCTGGACCGCGACCCGGTCGTCCCGTACGCGACCGAAGCACTGGAGCGGATCCGGGAGAAGACCGGCTACACGGCACACTTCGCGCGCCGCGAGGGCACCGACGTCGTCTACCTGGAGACGCGCGAGTCCCGGCACTCGACGCATCTCGTGTCCCGCGTCGGCCGCACGCTGCCCACCCACGCGACCGCACTGGGGAAGGCACTGCTGGCCGAACTGACGCACGACGAGATCGACGGCCTCCTGACCGGAGAGCTGCCGGCGCTCACCCCGAACACCATCACCACCGTCGAGGCGCTGCACGCCGAATGCGCGAAGACGCGCGAACGCGGCTATGCCTCGGAAATCGAGGAAGGCAGCCTCGGCGTCCGCTGCGTCGCGGCCGTGATCCCGTACCGCATCCCCGGCACCGACGCGATCAGTTGCTCCATGCCGGTCACCGAGGTCACCGACGCCGATGCCCAGCGCGTCGGCGAACTCCTCGCCGAAATCACCGCGGAACTCGGCCAGCAACTGCGCCGCGCCGGCATCCGCTGACCTGTTTCCCACTTTCCTTCACTGACAAGGGGCCCCCATGGCAGACCAGCGCGTCCTGATCACCGGCTCGGCGGGCATCGTCGGCACCCTGATGCGGCCGCGGCTGCGCCGTTCCGGACGGGTGCTGCGCCTGCTCGACCTGGCCGCGCAACCCGAAGCCTCGGGCGGCGAGGACGTCGAGCTGATCACCGCTTCGGTGACCGACCCGGAGGCGATGGCGAAGGCCTGCGCCGGCGTCGACGCGGTGATCCACCTCGGCGGGCACAGCCGCGAGAACTCGTGGGAAGCCACGCTCGACGTGAACATCAACGGCACCCACACCGTCCTCGAAGCCGCACGCGCCGCCGGTGTACCGCGCGTGATCTTGGCTTCCAGCAACCATTCCGTCGGCTTCCGCCGCAACGACGAGGCGGGACCGGACGGCCTCCCCGCCGACTCCACGCCCCGCCCCGACACCTACTACGGCGTCAGCAAGGCGGCCATCGAAGCGCTCGGCAGCCTGTACCACTCGCGATTCGGCATGGACGTGATCGTCATCCGGATCGGCTCCTGCTTCGAAAGCCCGCTCGTCCTCGGCCCGCGCGGCCTGACGACGTGGCTCTCCCCCGACGACGGCGCCCGGCTGTTCGAGGCCTGCCTGAGCTACCCCTCCCCCGGCTACCGGCTGATCTGGGGCGTCTCCGACAACACGCGCCGGATCTACTCGCTCGCCGAAGCCGAGGAGCTGGGCTACAAGTCGCTCGACAACGCCGAGACCTACGCGGCCCAGCTGGCGGACATGCCCGCGCCGACCGGGGTGGCGGCGGAGTACGTCGGGGGGCCTTTCTGCACCGCGCCGCTGGGGGCGCACAACCCGCTCTGACGTCTTCCGCTTGTTACCTATCTGGGCGATTTAGTTGCCGTCGCACATGGGCTGAAGGCTACACGCGTGTCGCCCATCCAGTCACGCGTGTCGTCCACCTGATCACACGCGCCGTCTCCTGAGACACACCCGACCGCCGAAGGGAGCCGGAACCTCTCGCGGGCCGGGTGTCGACGATGTAGGAATCGGGACGTTGAGTGTCCCGATTCCTACATCGTCGAGCTGTCGGTCATGCGTTCACCGAGCCCGCGCGCAAGATCCGCCAATTCGTCATCGGAAACGTCCAGATGGCCACGCGCGGGATCGAACACCGCGGTTTGCTGCTGCTCGTACGGAACGCCGGGCGGCAGGGGCGCGAGGTGCCAATGAACGTGCCGGTTGGCCTGTTGGCTGCCCAAGGACAGCACGTAAAGCCGTTCGACGGTCAACAAGTCGCTCAACGCGGTGCACGACCCGCTGGACTGCCAGGCACTCGTCGGCGGTGAAGTCGCCGATGGCGTGCTCTCCATGCGGGTAGTCGGGGTTGCCGTCGAGAAGTTCGCAGACGATCGGCGTCGGCCTGCCCCCGAACCCGCCCGGCCACCGCGAGCACAACCGGCGCCGCCAGCCAACATAAATACGCCCAAGTACCCGCGGTGACGAACGAAACAGGAACCGAAACCCCGAACACGACCGCCAGGCACACACTCCGCACCAGGTTCTGACTGAACGCCCACGGCGGCGTGTCCGCGCGGTAAAGGTGTTCGCGCCGGATCTCCCGGATGATCAGCGCGAACGACGCGGAAGCCAGCACCTGCACGACGGCGTACAGGCTGAACCGGGGCGGGAAGGCCCCGTCCGCGGTGATCACCCGGGTCGCGAACGGCGTCAGGACCTGCATGAACAGCCAGGCCAGGGTGAGGCTGATCAGGCGGCTGTTCAGCGAGCGGACATGGCCGAAGATCTCGTGGTGGGCGCGCCAATGGGCGGCGATCACCACGAAGCTGACGCCGAAGGCCAGATACTCCTTGCCGTGGTCCGCCACCGAATTCAGCATCGCCTCGGTGGTGTCACCGGCGGGGACGGGGAGTTCCAGCGCCAGCAGGGTGAGCGCGATCGCGATCACCGCGTCGATGAACATGGTGAGCCGCTCGGGAGGGGCCTGAGTCGCCATGATGCGGAAATCTCCCTCTGCGTCAGGCGACGGTTGCCGGGCGGAGCTTCCGGGACCGCACGGCCAGGATGATCATGACGGCGGGGATGAGCAGGTCGTTGGCGAGGACACCGCCGGTGTTGCCGGGGCTGTGAACACCGTTGGCGAACCACTGGTAGACGTGGCCGACCAGGGCTCCCCAGAGGAACATCCCGGCGCCGAGCCCGATGGTGACGCGTTCGCGCGCGGACGCCGAGGCGGCGCGGAATCCCATGACGGCCAGCCCGAGGTTCGCGAAGGCGATCTCGAACAGGAAGGGCGTCCGGTCGAAGCCGATGGCGGTGGCCATGACGTCCGGGAACGCGAGGAACGCGACCGTCATCCACAGGCTGCCGAAGCCCAGGGCGCCGATCGCCCACCAGCGCTGCCAGATCTCCAGCCGTTCGTGGGCAGTCGGAGCGCGGCGGGCGCGCAGGAACGCCCCGACGGCCGGGACCAGCATCCAGACCAGCGGGAAGGCGGATTGGGCGAGGTAAGAGAAGTTGTCCATGCCTTCAATCTTACCTAGTTAATATTAACCCGTCAACAATCAGGTATAGTGACCCTCGTGGATGACGGACTCGCAGACCTGTTGCACCGCGTGGTCATGCTGCTGGGTGAGAACGCCCGGCGGCGCACCGAAGACACCGACGGCTTGACCTACAGCCAGATAAGGCTTTTGGGCACGCTCGAAGAGATCGAGCCGGCGACGCAGCATCGGCTCGCGCAGGCGCTTTCGGTGTCCGACCCGGCGATCAGCCGGGCGCTACGACCGCTCGAGGCGGACGGCCTGGTACAGATCACCGTCGACCCCGAGCACGCGCGCCGGAGGCTCGTCCGCCTCACCGAGGTCGGCCGGAAAGCGTTCCATGCGGCCGGAAAACCGCTCTACGACGAGTTCCGCGCCGGGCTCATCGCGGCGGGCTTCCCCTACGAGCGCTACCTCGAAGACACCCTCCGGCTGGCCGAGATCCTCTCCCCCGATCAGGGAACGCGGCGCTGATCCGGAGCCGCCCACCCGTTGATCACGGCGAGCAGCTCGAGATACCGCTCCCGCCGGGGATCGTCGGCGATGCCCAGCCACGGCAGATCCCGCCGCGGGGCGGCGTCGTACCCTTCGGCGAGACGTCGCATGAGGGCCCGGAAATCCGGATCCCTGACGAGCTCCGCGAGTTCCACCCAGGCGTCGACCTGCTCTACCGCGGGACTTTCGGGTAGTTCGGGCGTCATCGAGCGGGCGATACCGGCAAACCCGGGATGTTCGAGACCGCCGAAGACGGCGTCGAGGAAGTCGTCGATCAGCCGACGTCGCTCCTCCTCGGTCAGTTTGGCCAAGTCGTGCATCAGAGTGATCTCCTCGGGAGTGGATCCGCGCCGGGTCACGGCTTTCAGCACCGCGTGACGGAGACGCAGCACGTGGATCTGCGCTTCCAGCGCCCGCAGGTGCGCCTCGGCGACGTCGGGAAGGGCGGCTTCGCTTTCGACGACCTTCCGGATCGTGGCCAGGTCGAGTCCCAGCTCACGCAACGTGCGCACGAGTTCCAGGCGCGCGAGTGCGTCGGCGCCATAGCGCCGGTGCCCGGACGCGGTGCGGCCGGACGGGGCCAAGATGCCTCGGTCGGAGTAGAAACGGATGGTCTTGACGGTCAGCCCGGTCCGCCGGGAGAGCTCGCCGATCGAGTACCGGGGGTCGTCCATCCGCCCACCCTCGCACCTCCCCTCGGGGGAGATACAAGAGCGATCACGCGCGCGTCGCGGGCCCGGTCAGGCAGTGCTGCACGAGCGGGCCGAACGTGGCGGCCAGTTCGTCGACGGACGAAGACGCGATCGGCTCGATACGCATGCGGCGGGCGTCTGCCTCTATCTGTGCTGGCGGATCCTGCGCGAAGAGCCGCGGACCGCCGCGTGAGACGACGGTTGCCAGGAAAGGACCTTTCCTGGCAACCGCGCGTTCAGCCCACCACGATCGACTGGAACTGCACCGAGATCCGCGGCGGCCCCGTCCCGTCTCCGGGCCCCTTCGCATCGTCCACGCCACCGCGTGCGACCTTGTCCAGTGTCTGGAGGCCCTCGTCGGAGATGCTCCCGAACACCGTGTAGTACGGCGGCAGTTCCGCTTCACCGAAGACCATGAAGAACTGGCTGCCGCCCGAGTCCGGCGCTTGCTTCTTCGCCATGGCGAGAATGCCGCGGCCGTACTTGAGCCCGGAGAAGACCTCGTCCGGGATCGTGTAACCCGGTCCGCCCATTCCGGTGCCCTCCGGGTCGCCGCACTGGAGCATCTGCAGTCCCGAAACGCCGAGCCGGTGGCACGAGGTGCCGTCGTAATAACCCTGCTGCGCCAGCGAAAGGAAGTTCGCCACGGTGCACGGCGCGAGGCCGCGGTCCAGCGTCAGCCCGATGTCACCCGCGCTCGTCTTGACCGTGACCGCCGCCGTACCGGAAGCCGGAGTCGGTCCAGCGGCCGGCGGGTTCACCTTCTTCGGCACCGGACCGGAGGTGTCCGCCGGGTAAGCGCACTCCGTCGGATCCGCGAGCGGGGTCGTGCGTTCCGGCAGTTCCGTGCGCGCGGACGGGATGTTCACCGGGCTCTGCGTCGCCGTCTCCTGGGAACTGGAGGCCGGAGCCGACGAGGACGACGCGACCGCGCTCTTGCCCTTCGAGTCCGACAGGAAGAACCCAGGCGCGACGAACCCGAGGATCGCCACGACGGCGACCACCACGACGAGTCCCAGAACCCCCAGCCCGACCCACAACGCCGTCTTGTTCGAAGACGGCGGCTGCTGCTGCGGCGCGCCGTACCAGCCTTGTTGCTGATACGGCTGCTGCGGGTACGGCTGCCCCGGCTGAGGGCCTGGGTCGGGCGCCTGGCCTTCGGGCTCGCCCGGCTGCGGCGGCTGGGACATCTGTGCTCCTGTCGTCCGGAGGAAGTACGGGAACACTCTTGCGTATCGCCCCTCAGAAGGTCACGGCATCCCCCACGGCGTGCCGTCACCGTTCGACGGCACCGGCCGGATCTCGAAGTCCGGCCGGTCGCCCGCATGGTGCACGACGGCCTCTTCACCGCGCCGCAGGTCGATCCGGATGTCCCCGTTCGGCAGCCGCCGCCAGCGTTTCGGCCGCCCCCACCGGTCACGGACGGCCAGCTCGCCGTCGAGATCCGTCCGCAGCACGCACGGCGCCCCCGCCTCGCTGGTGATCTTGACCCACCGCGTCTTCCCGCCCTGTCGAGAGGCGCTGAGCAGGAACGCCCCCTCCGTGCGGAAGTCGCGCAGCGCGGCGTCCGCCCATTTCGCGGGCACCGCCGGGAAGAGCCGGATCACGCCGCCCCAGCTCTGCACGAGCATGTCGTGCAGCGATTGCGCCGCCGAAAGGGGCGTCTCGATCACCGGACCGGATTCCTTGTACATCGTGTTCGGCTGGATGTAGCGCCGCTGCAGTTCGCCGAGGTAGAACTCCGCCTTCTCGCCGCGCAGCATCTGCGCCGACATCGACGCGGCCCCGGTGAACGTGTAGCCCTGCAACGCCCCCTCGAAGCCCACCCAGTGATCGAGCGAGGTCTCGATGATCCGCCGGTGCTCCGGCCGCTCCCAGGTGATCTCGTACAGCGGGTAGATCTGCAGCAGATGCGAGTAGTGCCGATGCGACTTCGCGAACGGCACCCCCGCGCCGATCATGTAGCCGTTGGCGTCGGCCGGGTACGGGACGAGCGTCGCCAGGACCTCCCGCCACCGTCGCGCGAGCGGATCGTCGACGCGCAGTTCCGCCGCCGACTCCAGCAGGGTCTTGCAGCCCCATCGGATCAGTGCCAGGTCGTAGTTGCAATCGGGCGCGTTGACGCCGTACTCCGGGGAGAACGTCGCCGGAAGGTGCAGTTTTCCGTCCGTCCCGGGTGCCAGGAAGTGGAGGTAGTAGTTGATCGCCTTGCGCAGCAACGGAAACAGGGTCTCCCGCAAAAGCCGCCGGTCCATCGTGTGCCGATAGGACAGCCAGACGTTGTGCAGCGCCCAGGTGAGGTTGCCGACCTCCGGCGTCGGCGTCGCCTTGCCCGGGATGCCGACCGGGAAGCCCGCGTTCGTCCCGACCGCGCCGTTGAGCAGGTTCATGTCCGTCGTACGCGGGATGCCCGCCGAATCGTGCTGGTACGGCTCGGCGACCTGACTCGTCAGATTCTCCTGGTACTTGCCGAGCGCGTGGCTGACGGCGTCCAGTTCGAGATGGTTGGACCCGTGGATGAGCCAGTACTCGAGCTGGACGTTGAGGTTCCACCACGTCGCGGGCCACGGGGTCGGCTCCAGCCACGGTCCGCAGGTCGCCATCACCGGCGCTTCCCGGCGCGCGGCGGAGGCGATCTTGTACAGCTGGATCCAGTAGAAGCTCTGGAGCCGGGTGTCCGGAATGGACAGGAAACCGTGCCGGTAGTAGTCGTGCCACCATCTGCGATGTCCGGCCGTCAGCGCCGAGAACGGCTCGGCGCGGCGGACCGTCTTCAACGCCTCCCGCGCGGCGGTCCGCTTCGGATACGACCAGGCCACGGACGCGTACAGCGTCCGCTTCGAGCCTTGCGCGACCTCGCGCCACGCCGTGACGTGTTCGCCACCCGACAGCAGGCTCTGCACGGAAAGCCTGCTGTCACCGCTGCTCTCCAGGCTCGCGGGCGGGTTGGCGACATATCCGGCGGGCGGTGGCTTCCCGAACTTCGGATCCGTTCTCGGGCTCACCGACTCCGCCGGATGGAAGACCCAGGCGAAACCGCGCTCCCCCTCGGTCGGCTCGATCTCGACGGCCAGCAGCGACTGTCCGGTGTGGATGATCGCGCGCAGCGACAGGCTGCCCGCGGCCGTGGTGATGGTGCCCCTGAGCTCGGCGTTCCAGAGGTCCATCCGCCAGTCGATCCCGGTGATGGCGCCGACCGGTTCGAGGGTGAAATGCCCGATCGGCAGCCGCGCGAGCCCGAACAGGGAGCCGAACTCCGGCCGGTGGTCCTGTACCTCGCTGTGCTGGACGTTGAACCGGACGGCGTTCCGGCCGGGTTCGGCGTAGATGCCCGAACCGAGGAAACCGTTGCCCAGAAAGGGTCCCTCATACCAGGTCTTCGGCATCCGGCGCCAGATCAGGTCGGCCGTGCCGAGGAATCCGGACCAGTCGAGGCCGCCGAGCGCGAAGTCGTTCTCCACCGCCGACGCGGACGGCGCGAATCCGGCCGCGGCCACGCCTGCCAACGCCCCGCCGAGCACCGTCCTGCGAGTGATGTCCATGCTCAGATCCCCCAAGCCGGAGTCGAACGGTCGCCGGGCACGTCCCGCGGCTCCAGTTCCGGACGCGTGCCGCGTCGCGAGACGACGGCCGTCCCGCCGCGGCGGAGCGGGATCGAGATCGCGCCGGGACCCGTGTGGCGCCAAGGGAGCCGTCGTCCGCGCGCGTCACGGACCTCGATGTCACCCGGAATCCCGTGCCGCAGGGTGAGCGGCTCCCCCGCCTCGCTGCGCACGCGGATCCATTCGGTCGTACCGTTCCGCCGGGAGGCGTCCACGAGAAACGCCCCTTCCGCGCGCAGGCTTTCGAAGGACGCGTCCGGCCACGCGGACGAGACCGACGGGAAGACCTTGAGCACACCGTGGTCGCCCTGCAGGAGCATGTCCACAACGGACTGCGCGGCGGTGACTGGACTCTCGATCGCGAGGTTCGCCCCCTCGCGGTACATCGTGTTCGGTGTCAGCTGGGTGTTCGCGACGACGGTTCCGTCGAGGAAGATCTTCAGATAGCGCAAGGCTTCTTCAGGCTGGTCCATCACGGAACACATCGACGACGCCGCCGCGAAGCTGTAACCGTGCCATTTCTCCTGCAAGCTCGACCAATGCGCGAACGTGCGGCGCATGAGGTCCCGGTCTCCGGGACGATCCCAGAGTTTCTCGCGCAGCGGATAGAGCCACAGCAGATGCGAGAAGTGCCGATGCGAATCGGCCAGCGGGACGCCGTCACCGATCAACACGCCTTGGGCGGGATCCTGGTGGTACGGCACCAGTTTCTCGCCGATCTCCCGCCACGCCGGCACCCGCGGATCGTCGATTCGCAGCTTGGCCGCCGATTCGACGAGGGTGCGCGCGGCCCAGCGGATCAACGACAGGTCGTAGGTGCAGTCGGCCGCGTCGGCGTACTCGGGCGATCTCGTCATCGGCAGATGCAGGGCGCCGTCCGGGCCCGTCGCGAGGAAATGCCGGTAGTAGTTGAGCGCCTTGGCGAGCGTCGGATACAGGACGTCGCGCAGGACCCGGTGGTCCATGCTGTGCCGGTACGCGAGCCAGACGTTGTGCAGGCCCCAGATCAAGTTTCCGGTCTGGTCGTTCTTCGTGGCTGGACCAGGGATCCCGACCGCGCGGGTGCCGCCGGGCCGCAGCCGCCAGTCGCCCGGATGCGAAAGCGCGTACGTGTCGCCATCCCGGTACGCGGGAGGCACCGAGAGTTCGAGGTTGGCATGGTCGCGGCGGAAGGTCTCGGTGACGGCGTCGAGTTCGGGATGGTTGCTGCTGTTGACGATCGGATACGTGACCTGGACGTTCAGGTTCCACCACACCGCCGTCCAGCTGTTGCCGACCTCCGGGAACCACGGCCCCCACTCGGCGACCACCGGGCCGCTCGCGCGGGTGGCGCACGCGGTCTTGTACAGCTGGATCCAGTAGAACCGCTGGATCCGTTTGTCCGGAATGGACACGAAACTGCGCCGGTAGAAGGCGTTCCACCAGCGCCGGTGCCCGGCGACGAGCAGGTCCGGGACCACCGTCGATGCCCGATTGACCCTGGTGATCGCTTCCGCGGTGTGCGTCGGCTCGGGGAACCCGTACGCGACCGTCGCCGCGAGAAGCCGTCGCGTGCCGATGGTCCGCTCGCGCCACGCCGTCGTGTATCCGCCGCCGGCGTGGAGCGGCTGCTCGCAGTACCGGACGGCGCCCGCACTGGCGAGCTTCGGATCGGGATTGGCCGTGTAGTCGGGCGGTTTGCGGATCGTCCGGGTGGTCGCCGACTTGAGCGGCGTGAACCCCCAGTCCGCCGCCGCTTCCCCGGTGAGCGAGACGAGGAGGAGGTCCTGGTCGTTGTGGACCAGCGCGGAGAAGCGCACCGAGCCGCGGGTGGTGGTGATCGTGCCGCCGAGTTCGGCGTTGTACAGGTCGAGGTGCCAGTCCACCGCCGTGATCGCACCCTCGAAGGTGAGGGTGAGGTAGCCGATCGGAAGCCGCGAGTACCCGATGGCCGCTTCCCACTGCCCGCGCTGGTCCTGGACGCGCGAATGGCTGAGCATCACCTTGAGGACGTTCGGCTGCGCACCCGCGTAGAACTGGACGCCGAGGAAGCCGTTGGCGAGGAACGGGCCCTCTTGCCAGCCCGTCGGCAGCCGCTTCCAGACCATGCGCGCGTCGTCGACGATCCGGCGACGGACGTCGTCTCCGGCGAGCGCCGCTGGCGCCCCTTGAGCCCAGAGGCCACCGAGCGCCGCCGTCCCCGCCGCGACCCTCAGCATCGATCGCCTGGACAGCTCAGCCATGGGTCGCCTCCAGATTCATACTACGTTTACCGCAGATCAAGTCCTGGCGGCCGGCATGTTTCCAGAGATAGTCGAGCTTTGGCCACCCCCTTCACTCGCGCAGCGGTACATACATCCGATGTCTCGTCGGACAATTCATTGATCATTGAGTAAACGCGCCTTCAGTGTCCGGACCGCCGCATCGGACACACCACGCTGCCGCGCCCAGCCGGCGAAACCCCCGAAATCGTCCTCGACACTGTCCAGCAGAGCGTTGATCGTGCTTTCGGTGCACCGGAACAGTTCCTCCGGCAACCGGAGCGCGCGGAAGCGCTCGATCACCCGGGGAAGGCTGTACGCGCTGCGCAGGTAGTCCTGGACGATCAGCTCCCGCGGCGCACCGGCGAGACCGAGCGCGAGGGCCGTGACGATCCCGGTCCGGTCCTTGCCCGACGCGCAATGCACCACGACAGGCCGGGCCAGCAGGACCGCCAGGATCTCGATGGCGACCGGGAGGTTGTCGTCGAGCCGAAGATGGTCGGCGTAGATCTCCTCCAACGACCCTCCATTTTGGACGGTCCGCAACGGCACGTTCGCGTAGCGGACTCCGGGCAGTTCCGCCTGACCCTCGCTGAACGTCTCGGCGCTGGAGCGAAGGTCGAGAACGCCTTCGATATGGAACCGGTCGAGCAGGAGTTCTTTGTCCGTCCCGGTCAGGGCCTGCAAGGTGTCGCTGCGGAACAGCCGTCCCCGCCGGATCGGGCCACCACCGGTGTCGCGGAAGTTGAACGCGCCGGTGAACGTGGAAGTCACCGGTGCTCCTCGCCGAACGTGATCGTTCCCGCCGACCCGTCGACGGTGATCACCCGGCCGGTGGTGATCAGCGTGGTGGCGCCGGGGACACCGACCACGGCCGGGATCCCGTGTTCCCTGGCGACGGTGGTGCCATGGGAGATCATCCCGCCCGTTTCGGTCACCAGCGCGGCCGCGGAGAGGAACAGCGGTGTCCAGCCGGGATCCGTCGTCGCGGCGACGAGGATCTCGCCCGGTTCGATCCGCGCCCCGTCGGGATCGTGGACCACCCTCGCCCGGCCGGTCACCACCCCCGCCGCCGCGGCCAGCCCGACGAGGTCACCTTCGCCCGCATCGGACTCGAGTGCGGGCACGGTGCCGTCGGAGAGCAGGACCGACGCCACCCGGGGCCTGCGCGCCTCCCGCTCCCAGACCTTTCGCCGTCGTGCCACGGTCGTCCGGAAGTCCTTGCCGTCCAAGGCTTCGCGGACTTCGACGAGGTCGAGGAACATCACGTCGCCGGCCCGGTCCAGCCGCTCCGCCTGGACGATCTCCTCGCCGATGAGGAGCAACTGCTTCCGGAGCGCGGCGAAACCACGCATGAGACAGAACTTCGGGAACTCGCGCAGGCCGCGCAATCGCCTCGACCGACGCAGCAGGAAACGCGCTAAGAGCGTCCGGTGCGCCTTGGTCACCGGAAGTCGGCGAGTGAGTTCGACGATCCGTGTCTCGGCCGTCGCGGCCGTGCTTTCGAAGCGGGCTTCCGCACGCAGCAGGTTCACCAGCATCGCGAAGACCGGCTCGGGATCGTCGGCCCAGCGGGGTACACCGAAGTCGATCTCCGAGGTGGCGCGGCAACCGTAATCCGTCAGGAACGCCGCGACGCCGTGCTGGATGACCTCCGGCAGGGTCCCCGCGAGCTGTTTGGCGGCCAACTCGTCGGGCGCGGTGTCCAACAGCAGTCTGAGGGACTCGTCGTCGCGTCGGATCGACTCTCCCGTGCGCCACAACGCCAGATCCATCTCGGTGGTCGGATTGTGCGGGATAGCGCGGAAAACGGTGGCGATCTCCGCCTCGTCCACGTAGCCCCGCAGCAACCGCCCGGCCAGCTGCCCGCCGACCGCACCCGCGGTATTGGCGTCACGCGGAAGATTCGCCTCGATCCGGCAGACGTCACCGCGAATTAACTCCACAAAGGACAGTCGTTGCCGGGCCGTCGCGTCGTCCGGCCCCGCGAACGCGGCGATCCTCCGTTCGGCGTCGCGGACGACCCTGGCGCGGGCCTGGTCCGGCCACAGCCACGCGGCGATCATCCGGGCCCAGCGACGGCGCCGGTTCTTAGGTGGGATGTCCTCTTCAGAACCAGGTGGCATCGAAGGAAACCGCTGGTCACGGCCGAGCTGTTCGACCAGCCGACCCGACGGCGCCGCGAGGCTGTCCATGAACGCGGCCATCTTCGGCCGCTTCGCCGGGCTCCGCACGCCGTCGGTGATGTCCCAGAACAGCCACCCGTCCACATCGATGATCTCGTCGGAGAAGCCGAGCGCGCTCATGTACGTCGCCATCCCGCGCTGCCGCTCCCGGATCATGGACGCGCCCATCGGTGTGAAGGGGCGGTTGATCCCCTGGTAGACGTTGACCGACCAGTACGCGCGCGGCTCCCCCGCGGTCTCCGGGACCGGGAACAACGTGGTGATGTGCCGCGACTGGGTCAGCCACAGTCCACCGTCGCCATCGAACGCCCACTCGACGTCCTGCGGCGCGCCGAAGTGCTTCTCCAGCCTCCTCCCGACGGCCGCGAGCTCACCCAGCCGTGACGGCGTCAGGCAACCCTCGCCCGGCCCCTCGACGGTTTCGCCTTCGACGCTCAGCCGGTAGTGATCCGGCGTGACCGCACCGGAAACCACTGCTTCGCCCAACCCGGGCGCGGCGTCGACGACGATTTCGGATCGTTTACCCGAAACCGGATTCGCCGTGTACAGCACCCCGGCGCACTCGGCGGCGACCAGGCGCTGCACGATCACCGCGATGGCGGGAGCATGACCGGTGTCGTGCGCCGCCCGGTACCTCGTCGCCCGATCGGACCACAACGAGGCCCAGCACCGGCGCACCGCCGCGAGCACCTCGTCCGCACCCCGGACGTCGAGGAACGTGTCGTACTGGCCGGCGAAACTGGCGTCCGGCAGATCCTCGGCGGTCGACGACGACCGCACCGCGACCGGACCGCCCCGCGAAAGCCGTTCGTACGCCTCGACGATCCCGGTTTCTAGCCAGACTGGGAGCGGCGCGGCAACGTCCGGAAGAATCTGCCGGTACGCGGCGGTCGTGATACAGAAGCCCTCCGGCACCGGGAAACCCGCCGAGATCATCTCCGCGAGATTCGCGGCTTTGCCGCCGACGAGGTCGCGGGGGCAGCCTCTCGCTTCGGCGAGCTGGAGAATCACTTTCGTTACCTCCCAGGGGGTTCGCTTGGCCTGAGCTTGCCTCCTCAACCTGGGTTGAGTTCAAGTACGTTCTGGGAATTCGCGCCGTTGAGCCTCGTACGCCTGGCGAAGCTCTCGAGCGAAGCCTCGGGCTCGGACCTGAGACGGCTAGGCAGGGTTTGCAGGACGGCGATTCCCGCAGCGGCGTATCTGGCGTTCCTGTCCAAGGTCTTCGCGTAGTCTTCTTTCGCGAAGTGGAACTCGTAAGAGTCGATCTCCCAAGCGAGGGCGGCTTCCTTGAAGTAGCCGTCGGGTGTCGCGATGTACTCGCCCTTTTCGTCTCGGAGCTGGTGGTTCCAGAGCGGTTCAGGCAGCCCGGAGAGCCTCCAGACGCGCATCGCATCGATTTCGGCGACGGATCGAGCCCCTCTGACGACATCGCGCAGCACCTGACGTGGGATCGCCGTGCCGCGTTTGCTTCCCGCATCGAGCTCCTCCAGCAACTCCACCGGGCTCAGCCCACCGGATTGCACCGCCTCGGTGAGCAAGGCCGAAATCGCGCTTGGTGAGTGGAGCCTCCTGCACAAGTCGAGAACGGCTCTGGCGAACGGCGCCACCGGAACACCGTCGTCGAACCGCCGCGGCGGCATCCGCGTCGTACGCTCCACGATCACGAATCCGGAACTCCTGATCTTGTGTTCATGCGGGACCAGCAGATGCACACGGGTCGCTCCCGCAGGCACCGAGCGCAGACCCCGGCGACGGCAAAGGGCCGCACCGGTGACCACGGCTTCCCGGCCGGCGTACAGCAACGCGGCGTCTACCAGCTGCCGTTGGTCAGGCTCGCCGCCGCCGAGTAGGAGCACACCCGGCAGCAAGCGTCGCCAAGGACGCCCCGGTTGACAGCGCCGGTAGCAGGTTCTGGCAGGTACACCGAGCTCCACGAGCCGGGCGACGGTGATCACGCCACGGCGACTGTGCTGGTAGAGCCGATCGGGGTCGTCGGCCCATTCTCCGGTTTTCACTCCATGATCGTCCGAGCATTCGGTGACGTCTCGCCAGTGCCTCCGGCGATCTGTGGACAACTCGCTCCGTCAGCACCGCCTGTGGACAACTCACCGGATGTCCTGAAGGCCCCCTTTGAGACGTTGGATGTCTCAAAGGGGGCCTTCAGGACACGCGCATCAAGCGAGCGGAAGCGGAGGCAGCGCCGGAGAATCCAGCCAAGCATCGAAGAACCCACCAAGCGAGCGACCAGCGAAGCGTTCCGCAAGCGCCACGAAAGCCGCGGTGGTCACCAGACCATGCCGGTTCTCCATCGCCCAAGCCTTCACCAGCGGGAAGAAGACCGCGTCGCCGACCGTGCAACGCAAGGCGTGCAACAAAAGCCCGCCTCGCTTGTACACCCGCTCGTCGAACATCCGTGCCATGCCGGGGTCGGCGAGACGCAGGTCCGCGGGCTTCGCCTTCATCCGCGCGTGCCAGGTCTTCGCCCACACGTGTGCGCTCTGCCCGCCGGATTCCTCGGACCAGAGCCATTCCGCGTACGTCGCGAAGCCTTCGTTCAGCCAGATGTGCCGCCAGTCGGCGACGGTCAGGCTGTTGCCGAACCACTGATGCGCCAGCTCGTGGACGACGAGCCGTTCGTGCGTGCGTCGTCCGTCGACGTGGTTGGCGCCGAAGATCGACATGCCCTGCGCTTCGATCGGGTCGTCGAGGTCGTCGTCGGTGACGACGATGACGTACTCGCCGAACGGATACGGCCCGAACAGCCGCTGCAGCGAGTCCATGATCTGGCCCTGCCGCCCGAAATCGCGCGAGAAGGCCCGGCGCAGACGCGGCGGAACGGCGGCCCGCTGCGGGACACCGCCGGACGCGAGCACGATGTCGTCATACCGTCCGATTTGGACACTCATCAGATACGTCGGCGTCGGCTCGGGCCGTTCGAAGATCCACTGGGTGGTGCTCGCGCGTGTGTACCGTGAGACGAGATTCCCCGTGACGGCCACGAGATACGGCGACGACGTCGTGAGCGCGACACGGTACGTCGCCTTGTCCGCGGGATGGTCGTTGCACGGGAACCACGACGGCGCCCCGACCGGCTGGCTCGCGACGAGCGAGCCGTCGGTCAGTTCGTCCCAGCCGATGTCGCCCCACAGCCCCGGAAGCGGCCGCGGATTGCCGACGTAGTGGACCTCCACCAGGAACTCGCTGCCGAGCGCCAGCGACTTCGCCGGCTTCACCTGCAGCTTGTGCGCGCGCCGGAGGTACTTGGCCGGTTTCCCGTTGACCAGCACCCGGTTGATCCGGAAATCACCGAAGTCGAGCGTGAACCGCGACAGCGCCTGCGTCGCCTCCGCGGTGATGGCCGCGGAGGCGGACAGGCGGTTGGGGCCGATCTTGTAGTCCAGCTCCAGGTCGTAGTGCCGGACCCGGTAACCGCCGTTACCGTGACGGGGCAGATAGGAGTCGCCGGAGGTGTCCGCGCCGGGCGAGGGCTGCGCGGAGGCCTTCGAAATCACCCGCGAAAGACCCCGCTTTCCTACTTCGTCCAGGCCGAGATGGGATTACCCAGCCAGCGCGAGTCGGCGGGAACCGCGTCGCCCCGGGTCACCAGGGAGCCCGGTCCGACGGTCGTCCGCGCGCCGATGCTCGCGCCAGGCAGCACGATACCGTGCGGCCCGAGCGTCGCTCCCTCGTCCAGGGTCACCGGCGACATCGTCATGATCCGGTCGTGGAACAGGTGCGTCTGCACGACACAGCCGCGGTTGATCGTCGCGCCGTCGCCGAGGCTCACCAGATCCGACTCGGGCAGCCAGTACGTCTCCAGCCACACACCGCGCCCGATCTTGACGCCCATGGTCCGCAGCCACGCCAGCAGCAGCGGCGTGCCGCCGAGCGAACCGATCAGCCACGGCACGGCGAGCGCCTCGACGAACGTGTCGGCGAGTTCGTTGCGCCAGACGAACGAGCTCCACAGCGGGTGGTCGACCGCGCGGAACCGGCCGACCAGCAGCCACTTCATCGCGGTGGCGGTCAGCGCGGCGACGGCGCCGGCGGCGAGCAGCAGCGGCCCGCCGAGCAGCACCGCGACCAGGAAACCGAACGACGACGCCAGCGCGAAGATCCCGGCGGCCACCAGCACGGTCAGCGCGACACCGCACATCACCGGCACGATGCGGCACAGTTCGACGAGCGCGCGGGCCGCCTTCAGCCGCAGCGGCGGGGTGAAAGTACGGCTCGTGTCGGCCTCGCCGACCGACCGGCGGACCGGCAGCGGCGGCATCCCGAGGTACGACGAGCCCTTCTTCGCCTTGAGCGGGGCCGACGACAGCACCCCGACCAGACCACGTTTCGGCACCGAACGTCCCGGCGCGGCCATCCCCGAGTTGCCGAGGAACGCCTGCTTGCCGATCCGCGCCGGCGCGACGTGCAGCCAGCCGTGGCCGAGTTCGTAGGTGGCGACCATGGTGTCGTCCGCGAGGAACGCGCCACTGTCCACCTGGGTCATCTTCGGCAGCGCGAGCACGGTGGACGCCTCGACGTTGCGGCCGACCTTCGCTCCGAGCATCCGGAGCCACACCGGGGTGAACAGGCTGGCGTACAAGGGGAACAGCCCTTCACGCGCCATGCCCATCAGTCGTTCGGTCGCCCAGACCTGCCACGCCACACGCCCGTGCACCGGGTGGTAGCCCTCGACCATGCCGATGCTCAGCGAACGGACGCCGACGAGCACGAGCAGGGCGTAGGACAGGAAGTACGCGACGGTCGCGAGCGGCGTGAACAGCAGCGCCTGGCCGAGCGCGGCGCCCAGCGACGGCGCACCGGCGATCGCGTGACCCAGCACGGCGACAGCGGGCAGGGCGGCGACGGCGGGCAGCAGCCCCAGCGCGACCGAGGTCGCCCCGTAGACCGAAGCCCAGAACCGCGACCGCGGCGGCCGGCTCGACGGCCACTTCAGCGCGTCCTTGCTGGCACGCGCGGCGGGCGCGCCGGCCCAGCGCTGCCCGGCGGGCACGTTGCCGCGGACGGTCGACCCGGCTGCGATCTCCGCGCCCTTCCCGATCCGCACGCCGGGGAACAGCGTGCTGCGCGCGCCGATCCGCGCGTCGGCGCCGATCCGGATCTTGCCGATGTGCACGAGGTCGCCGTCCACCCAGTGGCCGGACAGGTCGACCTCGGGCTCGACGGCGGCACCACGGCCGAGCTTCAGCATGCCGGTGACCGGCGGTGGGGAGTGCAGGTCGACGTCCTTGGCGATCCGCGCGCCGAGGGCCTTGGCGTACGTCGTCATCCAGGAAGCGCCCGCGACACTGTCCGCGCCGCTGAACTCGGCGAGCTTCTCGGCGGTCCACAGTCGCAAGTGGACACTCCCGCCGCGCGGGTAGCTGCCGGGACGGACGCCGCGCAGCAGCAGCCGGGAGCCGGTCGCGGAGATCGCGATCCGCCCGGCCGGGCTGAACAGCACGATCCACGCGGCCGCGATCCACGCCCAGTTCAGCGTCGGTGCCCAAGCGAAACCGGCCAGCGACAGCACGTTCGAGAGCGTCGCGGCGATCGTCGTCCAGCGCAGGCCGACCAGACCCATCAATGGGATCATCAGCAGCGACTGGATGATCCCGGCCTTGCGCGGGGTGGGCGCGATGTCACGGCGTTCGGTCTTCTCGCCGCTCAGCGCGTCCAGCGTCGACGCGAGCGTGCCGAGCTTCGGGTTCGCGTAGATGTCACTCACCGACACCTGCGGGTGGCGGGTGCGGATCCGCGCGATCAGCTGGGCGGCGGTCAGGCTGCCGCCGCCGTTGGTGAAGAAGTCGGCCTTCGGGCTGTCGACCGACACGCCCAGGATCTCCGCCCAGCCTTCGGCGAGCCAGCTCTCCGTCGGCGACAGACCGGATTTCGCGGCGTCCACAGTGGACAGCGGCCAGGGCAGCGCGTTGCGGTCGACCTTGCCGGAGGTACGCGTCGGCAGATCGTCGATCAGCGCCAGCAACGGGACAAGCGCGGCGGGCAGCTGCTCGCGCAGCCGGGTCGCGGCCTCGTCGTGGTCGAAATCGACCCCATCGGCGGGCACGACGTACCCGACGAGGACCTGGTTGCCCGCCTTCGTGCGGCGGACCGCGGCGGCGGCACCCTGCACGCCGGGCAGCGCCTGGAGCGCGGCGTCGACCTCACCGAGTTCGATCCGGCGGCCGCCGAGTTTCACCTGCTCGTCGAGGCGCCCGAGGAACAGCAGGCCCTCGGCCTCCGCGCGGACCATGTCGCCGCTGCGGTACGCGCGGCGCCAGCCCAGCGAAGGCAGCGGCGCGAACTTCTCGGCGTCCTTCTCCGGGTCCAGGTAGCGGGCCAGGCCGACGCCGCCGATGACCAGCTCGCCGGTCTCCCCCATCGCGACCGGTTCACCCGCCTCGTTGACCACGGCGAGCTGCCAGCCCACCAGCGGCAGGCCGATGCGGACCGGACCCTCACCGGTCATCTGCGCGGCGCAGGCGACGACGGTGGCCTCGGTCGGTCCGTAGGTGTTCCAGACTTCGCGCCCCTCGACGGCGACGCGTTCGGCCAGCTCCGGCGGGCACGCTTCGCCGCCGAAGATCAGCAGGCGGACGTCTTCGAGCGCGTCGGCGGGCCACAGCGCGGCCAGCGTCGGCACGGTCGACACGACGGTGATGCCCTGCGCGACCAGCCACGGGCCGAGGTCGACGCCGGTGCGCACGAGCGAACGCGGCGCCGGGACCAGGCAGGCGCCGTGGCGCCAGGCGAGCCACATCTCTTCACAGGACGCGTCGAACGCGACGGACAGCCCGGCGAGCACGCGGTCTCCGGGGCCGATCGGCTCCTCGGTGAGGAACAGCTGAGCTTCGGCGTCGACGAAGGCGGCGGCCGAGGCGTGCGAGACCGCGACGCCCTTCGGTTTGCCGGTCGATCCGGAGGTGAAGATGATCCAGGCGTCGTCGGTCGGGGCGGGCGAGCCCTCGACGCCGCTCGGCGAGCCCAGCACGGTGATCGCCCCGCCATCGGTGACGACCGCGGCGACGTCGGCCTCGCCGAAGACCAGCTCGGCACGCTCTTCCGGGTCGTCCGCGTCGACCGGCACATAGGCGGCGCCCACGGACAGGATCCCGAGGATCGCGACATAGAGCTCTGCGGTGCCGGAGGAGATCCGGACGCCGACCCGGTCGCCGACGCCGACGCCGTTGGCCGTCAGCTTGCGGCCGTAGGCGTCGATCTCCTCGACGAGCTTGCGGTAGGACAGCGTGGTCTCGCCGTCGTCGATCGCGCCCGCGTTGGGGTGACGGGCGGCGGTCTCGGCGAGGATGTCGATCAGGGTGCGCTCGCCCGCGCCGAGACCGGACCAGAACAGGGCTCGATCGGCGACCGGGGCCGGCGACGGGGCGACGGTGACGTCCGCGACGCAGGCGATCGGTCGCGAGTCGGCGGTCAGGGTCATCGGGAGATCACCACGGGCACCGCAGAACCATGGGCGCGCAAGCCCATCACACACCTTTCGCGAAGTGCGTCATTCGGGCTCGCTCTCCGAATGAGGCGCCCGCTAGCAGACCATCGACTTTACCGCAGGTGAACGACATATCTCGGGAGGGTCTCGGCAGAGTGTCGAAACTCACCGGTGGACACGCCGAAACCCGAGGTCATCGGCGTGTCCACCCAGTGAAATATTCACCTACATCGTGAGAAAATCAGCGCGCTTTTGGCTTACCCTGTGGTTTCCCCGCCGCTTTACCACCGGCCTTGGGCTTTTGCTTCTTTTCCCGCACCCGGACATTCACCCGAACGGGGCTGCCTTCGAAACCGAACCGCTCACGGAACTTCCGTTCGATGAACCGCCGGTAGCCCGCCTCGAGGAAGCCGGTGGTGAACAGGACCAGCGTCGGCGGCCGGATGCCCGCCTGGGTCGCGAACAGCACCTTCGGCTGCTTTCCACCGCGCACCGGCGGCGGGGTCGCGGCAATGAGGTCGGCCAGCCAGCCGTTCAGCTGACCGGTGGGCACCCGCTGGTCCCAGGACTTCAACGCGGTCCGCAGCGCGGGCGCGAGCTTGCGCACCGACCGGCCGGTGAGCGCGGAGATGTTGACCTTGTCCGCCCACGGCACCCGCACCAGGCCGCGGTCCAGCTCGCGGACCATGGCGTGACGGCGGTCTTCGTCGACGAGGTCCCACTTGTTGAAGGCGAGCACGCAGGCGCGGCCCGCTTCGACGACCATGGTCAGCACCCGCAGGTCCTGCTCCGAAAGCGGCTCGGCCGCGTCCAGCAGCACGATCGCGACCTCGGCCGCGTCGATCGCGGTCTTGGTCCGCAGCGAGGCGTAGTACTCCGCGCCGTTGGCCGAGTTGACCCGCTTGCGCAGGCCGGCCGTGTCGACGAACCGCCAGGTCTCGCCGTCCAGCTCGACCAGCGAGTCGACCGGGTCGACGGTGGTGCCGGCGACCGAGTCGACGACGGACCGCTCCTCGCCGGAGAGCTTGTTCAGCAGGCTGGACTTGCCCACGTTCGGCTTGCCGACCAGCGCGACGCGGCGCGGGCCGGTGGTGGCGCGGTCGCCGTCACGCGGCATCGACGGCAGGGCCTTGACGATGGCGTCGAGCAGGTCGCCCGAGCTGCGCCCGTGCAGCGCGCTGACCGGATACGGCTCGCCGAGGCCGAGCGACCACAGCGACGCGGTGTCGGCGAGCAGGCGGTCGTCGTCGACCTTGTTGGCGGCGAGCAGCACCGGCTTCTTCGAGCGGCGCAAGACCTTGGAGACGGCCTCGTCGGTGGCCGTCGCGCCGACACTGGCGTCGATGACCAGCAGCACCGCGTCGGCGGTGGCCATCGCCATCTCGGCCTGCGCGGCGACGCTGGCCTGGAGCCCGGTCGCGTCCGGCTCCCAGCCGCCCGTGTCCACCAGCGTGAACCGGCGGCCCGCCCAGAACGCGTCGTAGGCGACGCGGTCCCTGGTCACGCCGGGGACGTCCTGCACGACCGCCTCGCGACGGCCGAGGATGCGGTTGACCAGGGTGGACTTGCCGACGTTCGGCCTGCCGACGACGGCGAGGACCGGCTGCGCGAGCTGCGCCTCCTCCTCGGCCTCGCCCGCGGCGATCTGCGCGTCGAGCGCGGTGAATTCGGACTCGTCGGACCAGGAGCCGTCGACCTCGCCGACTCCGTCAAGCTCTGTCATTTTCTCAATCCTGTCGCGTGTCTCGGAGCCCGTGCTCCAAGCGCCATTCGTCCAGTGCCTTCACGAGGTCCGCGAGCGCGATGCGAAGCCGCTCGGTTCCCTCCTCCAGCCCTGTCCTTCCCTTCCCGATGTCGGGAGTGAAAGGTTCGCCGACCATGATGTCGACGCGTGGCCGCCAACGCCGTTTGGCGCCGGCGGGTTTGTACGTCCCCCGAGTGGCGACCGGAACCACGGTCGCGTTCCCGGCACGGACCAGGAAGGCCGCGCCGCGCTCGAAGTTTTCGGCGTCACCGAGGCCGCGGGTGCCTTCGGGGAAGATCCCGACCGCACCGCCGTCCTCGAGCACCTTGACCGCCGCCATCAGCGGCTTGCGGTCCACCGCCCCCCGTTTCACCGGGATCTGGCCCAGCTTCGGGAAGAACCAGCCGACGAACCCCCGGAAGAGTTCCTCCTTGACCAGGAACGCCGTGCGCCTCGGCAACATTCCGAAGAGCAACTGCGGTTCCACCATCGAGCTGTGATTGGCGATGAACACCACCGGCCCGGACGCCGGAACCCGCTCGGCACCGTGCACCCGCACCCGGAAGGCGGGCCGCACGATGAACTTCGCGATGCCGCGGCCGAACGTGTGGATCGGGCCGCTCGCGCCCTCGGGAAGCCCCTGCGCGGTCACCTCGTCGCCTCGGCCGGGCAACCTTCGAGAAGGCCGCGGTGCAGCGCGAGTTCCGCCAGCGCCACGATCACCTGGTCGATATTGAGCGCCGATGTGTCCACCTCGACGGCGTCCTCGGCCGCGCGCAAGGGCGAAGCCGCCCGCGTGGAGTCGAGGCGGTCACGCCGTTCCACCGCCGCCTTGGCGACGTCGACGGTGGACTCGCGACCGGCGGCGGAGTCCTGCGCGCTGCGGCGCGCGGCGCGGACTTCGGCCGACGCGGTGAGGAAGATCTTGAGCGGGGCGTCCGGCGAGACGACGGTGCCGATGTCGCGGCCTTCGACCACGATGCCGCCGACGCGGCCGAGCACCTCGGCGATGATCTCGCGCTGCCGGGCGACCAGCAGTTCACGGACCGCGGGGACGGCCGAAACCGGCGACACCGCGGTGGTGACGTCCGCGCCGCGGATCTCGGCGGAGACGTCTTCACCCGCCAGGGTCACGGTCGCTTCGTCCGGGCTGGTCCCGATGCCGAATTCGGCCTTCCGGGCGACGTCGGCGATCGCGTCCGGGTCGGTCAGGTCGGTTCCGGCGCGCAGGACGGCGAGGGTGACCATGCGGTACATCGCGCCGGTGTCGAGGTAACCGGCGCCGAGCTTCGTCGCGAGCTTCCGTGAAACCGTGGACTTCCCGGTTCCGGACGGGCCGTCCATCGCGACCACACCACGCAGGGCTCCCGCCACCGAAACACTCCTCAGCTCATCCGTCGCTCATCTGATCGACGACCATTCTGCCTGGTGGCGAACGACACGCCTCAGCCGCCCACGGCGAACCGGTCGACGAGCATGCCGATCCGTTCCGCGCGCGCGGCCGCCGGGAGCCGCCTGCTGCGTTCGAGGGTGACCAGGCCGTGCAGGGCGGCCCAGAAGGTCTCGGTGTAGAGGGCCGGGTCGTACTGGCCGGCGACCGGGCCGACGACTTCGAGCAGCGCGCCGAACGCGTCCTTCAACGGCTCCGGACTGTCCGGGCTGGCGAAGCTCAGTTCACTGGCGAGGGTGAAGATCGCGTCGTAGAGCGCGGGTTTGCGGTCGGCGAAGTCGAAGTAGTTCTCGGCCAGCCGCAGCAGCGCGTCACGGGAGCCCTCCGCCGTCCCGGCCCCTCTCCGCATGTCGGCGGCCATTTCGGTGCAGCCCTCGAGCGCCGCGGCCGCCATGATCGCCCCCTTGCCGGAGAAGTGGCTGTAGAGCACGGGCTGGCTGTACTCGATCTTCGCCGCCAGCCGCCGGGTGGTGACCGCGTCCCACCCTTCTTCTTCGGCGATCTCGCGGGCGGTGGTGACGATCAGCTGTTCGCGTTGCGAGCGGTCCCGCTCGCGCCGGGGGTTCGTGACCATACGAATATGCTAGCACCGCTAGACAAGCTAGCAGTGCTAGCGCTAGTGTCAGCTCCGTTCCTAGCACTGCTAGCTTTTGGAGTCGGAGACCATGACCCGCATCAAGATCGCCTACATCCTGTCCGCCGCCCTCGTGCTTTTCGTCCTCTACTTCGGGAGCGGTTACGTGTTCTTCCCGGCGACGCAGACGGGCGGCTTCGGGCTGCCGGTGATGCCTTCCGAGGGCGACCCGATCCTCGCGGTCAAGGGCGTCCGTGACATCGGCACGGCGCTCGTGGTGCTCGCGCTGATCCTGTTCCGGAACGCCCGCGCGCTGGGCTGGGCGATGCTCGCGCTGGCCTTCATCCCGTTCGGCGACATGCTGATCGTGTTGACCCACAACGGATCCGTGGGCACCGCGCTCGGTATCCACGGCGCGACGTGCGTCCTCATGCTGGTGATCTCGGCGTTGTTCCTGATCCGCCCGGCACGAAACGGACAGTGAGTTAGTGTTGTTCACGTGAACGTCGAAGTGACCCCGCTCCCCGGAATAGGCGTCCGCAAGGACTTCGCCACCCGCAACGGCCGCCGTGTCGGGGTGGTGACCCATCGCGACGGACACGTCGAGCTGATCGTGTCCAAAACGGACGATCCCGACGCCTGCCTGGCGTCACTTCCGCTCACCACCGACGAGGCGGGCGCGCTGGCGAACCTGCTCGGCGCGCCCCAGCTGGTCGCCCAGCTCACCGAAGAGCACCGGGATCTGCCCGGTATCAACACCAAGCAGCTGCCGATCAAGGCGTCGTCGCCGTTCGACGGGCGGACGCTGGGCGACACCGCCATGCGCACACGGACGAGCGTCTCGGTGGTCGCGGTGATGCGGGCCGGTCAGGTCCACCCCTCCCCCAGCCCGGACTTCAACCTCACCGCGGGCGACGTGCTCGTCGCGGTCGGCACCTCCGAGGGTCTCGAGGCCGCCGTCAAGATCTTGAAGTACGGCTGATCGCGGATGGATCACACCGCACTGTCCTTGATCGAACTCGGGGCGGTCTTCTTCGGGCTGGGCGCGTTGGGCCGCCTCGCCGGGAAGATCGGGATGTCCCCCATTCCGCTGTACCTGATCGGTGGCCTGTGTTTCGGGCAGGGCGGGTTCATCCCGCTCGGCGACATCGGCGACTTCACCCATCTCGCCAGCGAGATCGGTGTCGTCCTCCTGCTGCTCCTGCTGGGCCTGGAGTACTCGGCGGCCGAACTGTTCACCGGGCTGAAACGCTCGTGGGTGGCGGGTGTCGTGGACATCGTGCTGAACGCCGCACCCGGGGCGATCGTGGCGCTCATTCTCGGCTGGGGGCCGATCGGCGCGATCGTCATGGCGGGCGTCACCTACATCTCGTCGTCCGGGATCATCGCGAAGGTGCTCGGCGATCTCGGACGGCTCGGTAACCGGGAAACCCCGGTGGTGCTGTCGATCCTGGTGTTCGAGGACCTGGTGATGGCGCTGTACCTGCCGATCCTCACCGCGGTGCTCGGCGGGGTGAGCTTCCTCGGCGGGATGAAGGCCGTCGGGATCTCGCTGATGGTCATCACCGTGGTCCTGGTGATCGCGCTGAAGTTCGGCCGCTACGTCTCCGCGGCCGTCGACAGCCCGGATCGCGAGGTGTTCCTCCTCAAGGTCCTCGGCGCGGCACTGCTGGTCGCCGGTGTCGCTTCGGCGATGCAGGTTTCGGCCGCGGTCGGCGCGTTCCTGCTCGGCATCGCGATCTCCGGTTCGACGGCGGAGAACGCGACGCACATGCTCGAACCACTGAGGGACCTGTTCGCCGCCGTGTTCTTCGTGGTGTTCGGGCTCAACACGAACCCCGCTTCGATCCCGCCCGTGCTCGGCTGGGCGGTCGTGCTGGCGGTCGCGACCACGCTCACGAAGGTCGGCACCGGCTGGTGGGCCGCGCGGCGGCAGGGCATCGGGAAGATGGGCCGCGCCCGTGCCGGAGCCGCGTTGGTCGCGCGAGGCGAGTTCTCGATCGTCATCGCCGGGCTTGCGGTGGCCGCCGGTGCGGTGACCGGCGAACTCGCGGCGCTCGCGACGGCGTACGTGCTGCTGATGGCCATCCTCGGCCCGACGGCCGCGCGGATCGTCGAACCGGTCGCCCGTGCTCTGCAGCGGAAGCCCTTCGGGTCGAAGAGCCCCGCCTCGCAAACCGGCTGACCCCCGCCCCGCTCTAAGTGTCATGAAAGGGTCGTTCAGGACATATCTTGTCCTGAACGACCCTTTCATGACAGTGGCTTAGCCGCGCTCAAGCCCCGAACCGGTGACGGGAGCGACCTGCGCCGGAGCCACCGGAAGCACCGCCGGCACCGCCGACGGACCCGAACCCGCGACAGGCAGCGCCAGCGAGGTCTTGCCCAGATCCACCGTGATCTTCGGGTACTGCGCCGGCCCCGAGATGAACGAGCCGTCCGTCCCGCCGATGATGAGCGCGAGCTGATGTCCCTGCGGAACGACGTGATCCGTGCTCGCCAGCCGGAACGTCATCGTGTACGGCTGCCCCGGCGTCAGCGGCGATTCCTGCGTCAGCGAACCGTGGTTGGCCAGGTCCGCCCAACCGCGGCTGATGATGTTCAGCCCCACCGAGACCGCGTCGGTGCTCGTGTCCAGATAGCAGGCGTCGTTGCCGGGACCGCTCGAACCCCAGCACGACTGGGTCAGCTCGTTCTTGATGCCTTCCTTCGGTCCGGTGTAGTTCCGGATGGTCGCCGGGCCGTAGTCCACCAGGATCGCCGAGAGCCGCGCGGTGGACGTCGACGGCGTCGCGGTCACAGTCACCTTCGCCGTTCCGGACACGTGAAGGTCCTTCGCCAGCGCGCCGGTGCTGAAAAGCACGCGCCCGGCCGAAGTCTCCGTCGGCTTCGCGGCCCAGGTGTTCGAGGACTGACCGGATGAGTCCGTGAACGACATCGTTCCCGTCCCCGCGGTCGTGCCGAGCGTGCCGACCCCCGGCGTACTGCCGGACGCGGGGCGCAGGGTGACGGCGCTGCCCGCGGGCCACGCCGGCTGGTCCACCCAGACGTCGGGTTCGCGTTCCACACTCGCGCCCGGGGTCTTCTCGATGCCGTTGTCGACGCCGAGCAGGTAGTGGTCGAACCACTTGTGCAGGGTGTCGACCCAAGCCGACCGGCGGTAGTCGAACGGGTCGACGTGACCGGCCTGCGTCAGCCAGATCTTGCGCTCGACGTTCAGCGCCTCCCACCACTGCCCGAAGTTGATGGTCTTGACGTTGAGGTCGCCGAGGCCGTGCGAAGCGAGCACGCTGGCCTTCACCTTCGAGGCGCTCTGCACGTAGTCCCGGTCGAGCCAGAACGCGTTGTAGTCGCCGTTCGAGGTCGCGCCCGCGGTGAGCTTCTGGTTCGCCGCACCGCAGTTCTGCCCGCCGTTGCGCCGGGACACGGTCTGCGCGAGCCCCGCCGGGCTGCCCTGGCGCAGGTTCGCGCCGTCGGAGCGGTAGTAGTCGTACCAGGAGCTGATCGCGCCGATCGGCACGATGGTCTTGAGCCCGTCGACACCGGTCGCGGCGACGCCGTTGGCCACCGTGCCGTCGTAGGACTTCCCGATCATGCCGACCGCGCCCGTCGACCACGTCGCGTTCGTCCTGGCCGGGCCGGTCGCCGTCGTGTAGCCGTTCGCCCGGCCGTTCAGCCAGTCGACGACCTTGCGCGCCGAATTGACGTCCGAGGGGCCGCCGATGTCGGTGCAGCCGCGGGACCTGTTGGTACCGGCCAGATCCACCAGGACCACGGCGTACCCGCGAGGGACGAAGAAGTTGTCGTAGTAGAGCGGGAAACCGACCGGCCTGCCCGCCGAGTCGTAGGTCTTCAGTTCGCTCTCATTGCCGCGCCCGCAGCACGAGTAGTACGGGCTGGCGTCCATGATGACCGGGACCTTCTCGCCCCGCGCCGCCGGTTCCTTCGGGCGGATGATGTCGGCGGCGACCCGGTCCGAACGGCCGTCGCCGTCCCCGTCGAGCCCGATGTCCACCCAGGCCGTCTCGCGGACGGCCTGGGCGAAGTCGTAGACCGGTTCACTCGCCCGCGGTTTCGCCGCGGCCTGCGGTGCCGCGACCACGGCCGCGGCGACCGCCAAGATCCCTGCCAGCACAACTGTTTTCACGGTTGAGCCCTTCCCCGTCGGCTGAAAGCCCGTCAGGAAGAGCTAAACGCGGTGATCACTTGTGCAGTAGAGCGGAAAGTCTGACAGTCAGGCGCAGCCTGTCCGTTGAGGGTGGTGGTGGGGCGGGGTCCGGGCTTAGAGATCGACGGCGCGGTACAGCGAGCCGACCTCGCCGCGGTTCAGCCGCCGGATCGAACCCGACCGCTGGGCACCGAGCTGGACGTCGCCCAGCGCGGTCCGGACCAGTTTCCGCACCGGGTGCCCGGTGGCCGCCATCAGCCGCCGCACGATGTGCTTGCGTCCCTCGTGGATGACCAGCTCGATCTGGGTGCGCCCGGCCAGCATGTCCTTGACGCGGAACTGGTCGACCTTGACGATGCCGTCCGGCAGCTCGAAACCCGCGCGCAGTTCCTTGCCGAGCCCGCGCGGGACGATGCCCTCGACCTCGGCGAAGTAGGTCTTCAGCACCCGGAACGACGGGTGCATCAGCCGGTGCCCGAGGTCGCCGTCGTTGGTGAGGAGCAGGAGCCCCTCGGTGTTCTCGTCGAGCCTGCCGACGTGCACGATGCCGGGCGTCTCCTCGTACCGGCCGCGCAGGTAGTCGCCGACGCACGGACGGCCGCGGTCGTCGTTCATCGTGCTGTGCACGCCCTTGGGCTTGTTCAGCAGGAGGTACACGAGGTCCTCGCGGACCTGGACGCGGGTGCCGTCGACGTGGATCACGGAGTTGTCCGGATCGACCCGGCGGCCGAGTTCGGTGACCACCTTGCCGTCCACGCTCACGCGACCGCGCACGATCAGGTCCTCGGCCGCGCGCCGCGAGGCGACGCCCGCCTGCGAAAGGACCTTCTGCAGCCGAATGCCGTCGGGATGCGGGTCAGATGTCATCGATGGTGTCCACTTCGGGTAGCAACGGAGCGATGGGCGGAAGGTCGGCCAGGGACGACAGGCCCAGTCGCTCCAGGAACAGCTCGGTCGTCACGTACAGCGTGCCAGTGGTTTCGGGGTCGGTCCCCATCTCCTCGATCAGGCCGCGCGCCAGCAGCGTCCTGATCACCCCGTCCACGTTCACCCCTCGGACGGCGGCGACCCTGGCCCTGGTCACCGGCTGCCGATAGGCGATCACGGCGAGGCTCTCCAGTGCGGCTCGCGTCAGCTTGGAACGCTGGCCGTCGAGCAGAAGCTTCTCCACGAACGGGGCATAGACGTCCCTAGTGTAGAACCGCCACCCTTCGCCGACTCGGCGCAGGTCGATTCCGCTGGTCCGCTCGGTGAACTTCTGCGCCATCGTGCGCAGCGCCACGGTCACCCGCGACACGGGCTGCGCGACCGTTTCGGCGAGCGATTCCTCGCTGATCGGCGAGTCGACGACCAGGAGCAACGCCTCGAGAGCCGCTTCGAGCGCCTCGTCGGAGGTGACGTCGGGATAGTCGCCGTCACCGGCCGCGACGAGACCTTCGTCGGCGGGCGGCTCCGCTTCGGCCTCCGGCGGGCTGAAAGCGTCCTTCACCTCATCCGACGCGACGAAAGCGTCCTTCGCCTCATCCGACGCGACGAAAGCGTCCTTCGCCTCATCCGACGCGACGAAAGCGTCCTTCGCCTCATCCGACGCGACGAAAGCGTCCTTCGCCTCATCCGACTCGGCGATGGGAGCCTTGGGCCCATCCCCGGTCTCGTCTGCTTCGGATGCTTCGGGTGCTTCGCTCGCTTCGGTCGTCTCTGTCTCTTCGGTGTTCTCCGGGGTCACCCGTACTCCTCGTCCTCGGCGGCGGCGCGGTCCTGCTCGGCCGCCACCGACGCCTCCTCCACGGACCCGCCGGTCCAGCGCACGTGCAGTTCGGCGAGCGCCTCCAGCTGCTCGAACTGGACCGAGGACTCCCGGTACAGCTCCAGCAGCGCGAGGAACCGCGCCACGATCTCGACGGTGTGCTCGCAGTCCTCGACCAGTTCGCCGAAGGTCGCTTCGCCTCGTTCCGCGAGCTTGAGCCGCAGCAGCGCGGCGTGCTCGCGCACCGAGACCCGGCCCATGTGGATGTGCGCGATCGACACCTGCGGCGGCGGCTTCGGTTTGAAGACCGCGACCGCGATCTCGGAGAACTTCCCGACGTCGACGCCGAGCATCACCTCGGGCAGCAGCCCCATGAACCGGTCTTCGAGCGCGACCGAACGCGGGTAGCGCCGCAGCGCGCCGGCCTCCAGTTCCCCGAACAGCGCCGCGACCTGCTTGTACGCCCGGTACTGCAGCACACGCGCGAACAGCAGGTCCCGCGCTTCGAGCAAGGCGAGGTCGTCTTCGCTCTCCACCTCGGCGGCGGGAAGCAGACGTGCCGCCTTGAGGTCGAGCAGGGTCGCCGCGATGACCAGGAACTCGGTCGTCTCGTCGAGGTTCCACTCCGTGCCGAGCGCACGGGTGTAGGCGATGAAATCGTCCGTGACCCGGTGCAACGCGACTTCGGTGACGTCGAGCTGGTGCTGCGAGATCAGCTGGAGCAGCAGGTCGAAGGGGCCCTCGAAGTTCTCCAGGTGCACCTTGAACTTGGACGTGCTCAGCTCTTCACTGGTCAGTCCTTCGGGGACCATCCCGCCGTGCACGGTCTCGTGCACGGCGGGGGTCTCGTCTGCCTCTGTCCGCTCGACCGGCTCTGGGCCGCTGGGAGCAGCCGCGGCCGGGTCGTCCATCAGTTCTCGGTCTCTTTCCCGTCCTCGCTGCCCGCCCGCAGGCGCTGGACGAGGACCGAGTCCTCGCCCGCCGCGTCGAAGTCGGCCAGCAGCACGGCCACCGCCTCGCGGACCAGCCTGCCGCGATCGAGCACGAGGCCGTGCTTCGCCCGGAGGTTCAGCCTGGCCTGCTCCATCGCCAGCAGTTCGTCGCCGGAGACGTAGACGGTGATCTTCGCGTCGTGCTTGGTCCGCCCGGAACCGCTGCGCGCGGCACGGGTCAGCTGTTCCTTGTGCGCGTGGCCCGTCTCGTTCCCGGAACCGTTCCCGTTGCCGTTCCCCTTGGCGGGGGCGGGCTGCTCGGGCGCGGGCGGGAGATCGAGGGCGGGGCTGGAGGTGATCCTGAAAAGTTCGGACGCTCCGGGCAGGGAAGCTCGCCTGCTCACCGAGCGATCACCTCACGTGCCAGCGCGCGATAGGCAGCCGCGCCCGCTGATTTGGGAGCCCAGGTCGTGATCGGCTCGCCCGCGACCGTCGTCTCGGGGAACCGCACGGTGCGGTTGATCACCGTGTCGAACACGGTGTCGCCGAATGCCTCCACCACTCTCGCCATGACCTCCTTCGAGTGCAGGGTTCTCGGGTCGTACATGGTGGCGAGAATCCCGGTGATGTCCAGTTTGGGGTTGAGGCGTTCCTGCACCTTCTCGATGGTGTCGATCAGGAGCGCTACGCCTCGCAGACTGAAGAACTCGCACTCCAGCGGGATGATCACACCGTCCGCGGCGGTCAGTGCGTTCACCGTCAGCAGGCCTAGCGAGGGCTGGCAGTCGACAAGAACATAGTCGTAGTCGTTCATGACCGGACGAAGGACCCGTAACAAAGTGTGTTCGCGTCCTACCTCTGCGACCAACTGGACCTCGGCCGCGGACAGGTCGATGTTGCTCGGCAGCAGGTCGACGCCGTCCACCCGGGTCTTCCGGATGACGTCGGTGATGCTGACCGAGCGCTCCATGATGACGTTGTAGACCGTCTGGTCCAGCTCGTGCGGCTGAATGCCGAGGCCGACCGAGAGCGCGCCCTGCGGATCGAAGTCGACCAGCAGCACCCGGCGGCCGCATTCGGCCAGCGCCGCGCCGAGGTTGATGGTCGAGGTGGTCTTGCCGACGCCGCCCTTCTGGTTGCACATGGCCATCACCAGTGCGGGGCCGTGCCGGTCCAGCGGCGGCGGGTCGGGGATCTCGCGATACGGACGGCCGGTGGGCCCGATGCCGTCGTTGTCGCGTTCTTGCTGCTTGGCGTCTTTGGCTTCTTTGGCGCGCTTGGCCTTGCGGCCGCGGGAAGAGATCGTGTCCTCCGACGGTTCGTCGCCGTCGTGTTCGGCGGGGGTTGCGATGGTCACCTGGCTGAGGCTCGCGGCAGCCGAACCGGCGGACGCGGACGGCTTCGCCGGCTCGTTCGGTGTCGACATAACGCGAAAGCTCCTCTTCGGCAGGATCCTCGGCAGCCTATGCGCGATCCGGGAGCCGAGCCAACGAGGCACGCCGGGATCAACCGGGTCGTTTAGGCGCTGTCCTGCGACTCTTGTCCGCGGTCTTCGCGCCCAGGCGGCCCCTGACGGCACGGGCGGTTCACCCGAGTACGACCCCGTACGAGGGAGAACCGCCCGCACCGCCAGGAACCACCTGGATCACGAAGCCCATCGAACAGAGCCGCAGGACAGCACCTAGCCGAGCGCCCGCGGATGTGCTGTCGCGTAAACCTCGCGCAGCGTGTTGACCGTGACCAGCGTGTACACCTGGGTGGTGGTCACCGAAGCGTGGCCGAGCAGTTCCTGCACGACGCGGACGTCGGCGCCGCCCTCGAGCAGATGCGTGGCGAAGGAATGGCGCAACGTGTGCGGCGAAACGCCCGCCGTGATCCCGGCGGATTCCGCGGTGTCCTTGAGAACCTGCCACGCGCTCTGCCGGGAAAGCCTGGAGCCGCGGGCGTTCAGGAACATCGCCGGCGTCCCCCGGCCGTGGGTGGCGAGGGCGGGCCGCGCGCGGACGAGGTACGCGTGCACCGCTTCCAGCGCGGGACGGCCGATCGGCACGATGCGCTGTTTGCCGCCCTTGCCGTCGAGCAGCACGGTCCGTTCGGCGTCGTCGATGTCGTCGACGTCGAGCCCGACGGCCTCGGAGATCCGCGCGCCGGTGGAGTAGAGCAGTTCCAGCAGCGCCCGGTCCCGCAGTGGCCGTTCGCCCTCGGGCGGTGGGGTTTCGAGCAGTTTCAGCACGTCGCCGACCGGTAGTGCCTTGGGCAGCCGTTTGGCCGCGGCCGGTGGGCGGACCTCGCGGGCCGGGTCGGTCTCGGTGATGCCGTCGGCGTGCGCGAACTTGTGCAACCCCCGGACCGCGACCAGCGCGCGGGCCGCCGAGGAAGCGGCCAGCGGGCGATGCTCCTCGTCGCCCTCGCGCAGCGCCGCGCCGAACGAGGTGATGTGCGCGGAGGTCACGTCGGCGAAGCGCTCGACGTCGGCGTCGCCGAGGTACGCGGTGTACCGGCGCAGGTCACGCGAGTAGCTGTCGAGGGTGTTCCGCGCGGTTCCGCGCTCGACCACCAGATGGTCGAGGTACGCGGCGACCACCTGGGCGACTCCGCTACCGCCGGCCCGTGACACACGGACACTCTAGGACCACCGCGACCCGATCGGGGGTTCGCCGCGCGTGCCGCGCCGCGGGTGTGAAACGGGCTACCTTGGGAGCATGTCCCAGCAACCGGACCCGGACGAGATGCGCGTCGGCACCGCCGAGCGCGAAGAGGCCTCGCGGCTGCTCGGCGACCACTACAGCCAGGGCAGGATCACGCCGGACGAGTACGAAGGCCGCGTGCTCGCCGCGTACGAGGCCGTGACGCTCGGCGAACTCCGGCCACTGTTCCAGGACCTGCCCGCGCCGCACCCGGCGTACCTGGCGCCGCGGTTCGACCCGCCGCCGTTCGTGCCCGTGTATCAGCGGCCCGCCGCGGTGCTGCCCTACTCGCCGAAGTCGAAGATCGCCGCCGGGGTGCTGCAGATCGTGCTGCCGTTCGGGATCGGGCGGTTCTACACCGGGCACATCGGTCTCGCCCTCGGCCAGCTGGCGGTCGTGCTGGTCACCTGCGGCGTCGGGGTGGTCTGGCCGATGGTCGACGGGATCGTGCTGCTGGCGAACGGCGGCACCGACGCGCAGGGCCGCCGCCTCCGCGACTAGAGCCTCGCGAGCGGTAAGGGCGGTTAGAACCGTCCTTACCACTCACGAGCGTCAGAGACCGCGCGAAGCGAACTTCGTCGGCCTGTCCTCCCAAGGAGCGTCCGCGGGCCGCGACGAAGCCGCCCCCGAAAGCACCGCGTGCGCGGCGAGCACACCACCGACGGTGGACCCGTTCACCAGCTCACCCGCCAGCGCCATCCGCACCGCCTCGGCGAGCGGGAACTTCCGCATGACGAGGTCCGCCTCTTCGTCGCCGAGGACCTCCCTGTCCACTTCGGACAGTTCGCGGGCGAGGTAGACGCGGACGACCTCGTCGGTGAAGCCGGGCGACGCCGCGACGTCGACCAAGGTCTCCCAGCGTTCGGCGCTGAGCCCGACCTCCTCGACCAGTTCGCGTTTGGCCGCGCCGACGGGGTCCTCCCCCGCCTTGTCGATCAGCCCGGCGGGCAGTTCCCACAGCCGCCGCCCGATCGGGTGGCGGTACTGGTGGATCAGCGTCACCATGCCGTCCGCGTCCAGCGCTACGACGGCGACCGCGCCGAGGTGCTCGACGACCTCCCGGCGGGCGGTGCCGCCGCCGGGCATCACGACCTCGTCGACCCGCAGGCCCACGACACGTCCGATGTGGACGTCCTTTGTGGACGCGACGGTGAACTCGTGCTTGCCGGGCTCGGTCACCGGGCTCCCGTCTGAGCTGTCTCGGGCAGCTCGACCGGCAGCCGCTCGGCGACCTTGCGGTCCACGACGGCCTTCACGAACGCGCTGAACAGCGGGTGCGGCCGGGTCGGGCGGCTCTTGAGCTCCGGGTGCGCCTGGGTGCCGACGAAGAACGGGTGCTTGTCGGCGGGCAGCTCCACGAACTCGACCAGGTGGTCGTCGGGCGAGGTACCCGAGAACACCAGACCGGCGTCGGAAAGGCGCTTGCGGTAGGCGTTGTTGACCTCGTAGCGGTGACGGTGCCGCTCGGAGACCTCGGTGCTGCCGTACGCCTTCGCGACCTGCGAGCCCGGCTTGAGCTTCGCGACGTAAGCGCCGAGACGCATCGTGCCGCCCATGTCGCGCTCACCCGCGACGACGTCACGCTGGTCGGCCATCGTGGAGATGACCGGGTTCGGGCCGTCCTCGAACTCGGCCGAGTTCGCGTCCTTGATCCCGGCCAGGTTCCGCGCCGCGTCGATCACCATGCACTGCAGGCCGAGGCACAGGCCCAGCAGCGGCACGCCGTGGGTGCGGGCGTACGCGATGGCGCCGACCTTGCCCTCGATACCGCGGATGCCGAACCCGCCGGGGATCAGCACACCGTCCACATCGGACAGCGCGGCCGCGGCACCGGCCGGGGTCTCGCACGAGTCCGAGGGGACCCAGGCGATCTGCACCTTGGCGCGGTGGGCGAACCCGCCCGCGCGCAGCGCCTCGGTCACCGAGAGGTACGCGTCCGGCAGGTCGATGTACTTGCCGACGACCGCGACCCGCACCGTCTCCGACGGGTTGTGCACGCGGTCGAGCAGGTCGCCCCACACGGTCCAGTCGACGTCGCGGAACGGCAGCCCGAGACGGCGCACCACGTAGGCGTCGAGCGCCTCACGGTGCAGCACCTTCGGGATGTCGTAGATCGACGGCGCGTCGGGGCAGGCGATGACGGCCTCGGTGTCGACGTCGCACATCAGGCCGATCTTGCGCTTGAGGTCCTCCGGCAGCTCGCGGTCGGCGCGGCACACGAGCGCGTCGGGCTGGATACCGATGTTGCGCAGCGCGGCGACCGAGTGCTGGGTCGGCTTGGTCTTGAGCTCACCCGACGGGGCGAGGTACGGGACCAGCGAGACGTGGAGGAAGAAGCACTGGTCGCGGCCGACGTCGTGGCGGACCTGACGGCAGGCCTCCAGGAACGGCAGCGACTCGATGTCGCCCACGGTGCCGCCGACCTCGGTGATCACGACGTCCGGGCTGTTCCCGTCCTCGTCGGCGCCCGCCGCGGCGGTGATCCTCGCCTTGATCTCGTCGGTGATGTGCGGGATGACCTGCACGGTGTCGCCGAGATACTCACCGCGACGCTCCTTGGCGATGACCTCGGAGTACACCTGCCCGGTGGTGACGTTCGCCTTGCCGTCGAGAGCCCGGTCGAGAAAACGCTCGTAGTGCCCGATGTCCAGATCGGTTTCGGCGCCGTCGTCGGTGACGAACACCTCACCGTGCTGGAACGGGTTCATCGTGCCCGGATCGACGTTGAGGTACGGATCCAGCTTCTGCATCGTGACCCGGAGCCCACGTGCGGTAAGGAGCTGACCCAGGCTGGAAGCCGTGAGTCCCTTACCCAGAGAGGAGGCAACGCCTCCGGTGACAAAGACATACTTGGTAGCCCGCGACTGAAGTCCCACGGGCTTCCACCTTATCGCACGCCCGCCGTAGCGCTCATCGGCCACGCCGCAAGCGTCCGATGGAGTGGAAAACCGCTACCCTCGCGGCGTGACAGACGCGCACGACACCTGGACCGCACCGGTGGCGGAAGGCCCGCTCGACGCGGACATCCGTGTCCCCGGTTCGAAGTCGATCACCAACCGGGCCTACGTCCTCGCCGCGCTCGCCAGCGCGCCGACGCGGGTGCGGACCCCGCTCGACTCCCGGGACGCGCGCCTCATGCTCGGCGCCATCTACGCCCTCGGCGCCCACTCGCAGGGCAGCATCGGCGGCTACCTCGTGCATCCGCTCGGCCCCGGCCGCGTCCATCCCGACGAGACCGTCCGGGTGGAACTCGGCAACGCGGGCACGGTCGCCCGGTTCACCCCCGCGCTCGCCGCGCTGGGCACCGGCCCGGCACTCTTCGACGGCGACGAGGCCATCCGCCGCCGTCCGATCGGGCCCTTGCTGAAGGCGCTGCGCGACCTCGGTGCCCGCATCGACGACGACCGCCGCGAGGCGCCGCCCTTCACCGTCCACGGCGAAGGCGGTTTACGAGGCGGCCGGGTGGATCTGGACTCCTCGGCGTCGAGCCAGTTCCTGTCCGCGCTGC
This sequence comes from Amycolatopsis keratiniphila, assembly GCF_000400635.2. Classification (NCBI taxonomy): domain Bacteria; kingdom Bacillati; phylum Actinomycetota; class Actinomycetes; order Pseudonocardiales; family Pseudonocardiaceae; genus Amycolatopsis; species Amycolatopsis keratiniphila. The sequence continues at coordinate 5,597,736 of NC_021252.1, forward strand.
TGCTCGCCGGGCCGTCGTTCCAGCAGGGTGTCACCGTGCGCCTGGTGGGCGGCCAGGTGCCGAGCGAACCGCATATCGCGATGACGGTCGAGATGCTGCGCCGTTTCGGGGCCACTGTGGACCGTGAGGGCACCGAGTTCCACGTCGCGCCGACGCGGCTTTCCTGCCCCGAGTACATCGTCGAGCCGGACCTCTCGACGGCGGCGCCGTTCGTCGCCGCCGCGATCGCGACCGGCGGCACGGTGCGGATCGCGGGCTGGCCGCAGCGGACGACGCAGCCCGGGGACTGGCTGCGCAGCCTGGCACCCGTCCTGGGCGCCACCGCCGAACTCGACGCGGCGGGCCTGACGGTCACCGGCGGCGGCACGATCCCCGGCGTCGAACTGGATCTGCACGACGTCGGCGAGCTGACGCCGGTCATCGCGGCGCTGCTGTGCCTCGCCGAGGGACCGTCGGTCATCTCCGGGGTGGCGCATCTGCGCGGCCACGAGACCGACCGGCTGACCGCGCTCGCCACCGAACTGTCGTCGCTCGGCGCCGACGTCCGCGAGACCGAGGACGGCCTGCGGATCACGCCGGCGCCGCTGCACGGCGGGAAGTTCCACACCTACGACGATCACCGGCTGGTGATGGCGGCCGCGGTGCTCGGCCTGAAGGTCGAAGGGGTCGAGGTCGAGAACCCGGGGACGGTCGGGAAGACCTTCCCCGGATTCGCCGAGGCCTGGACCTCGATGCTCGGCTAAGCGAGTCCTCCGGCAAAGGGGGTGTCCCGCCACTGGTCGATCATCGGTTTCATACCGTCCACGAGCATCGGCAGGTCGGGCGCCATCGACAGGCACGCGACCACCTGGAGCAGGCCCAGCGCCTCGAAAGTGCGCAGCACGCCTTTGTCGACCTCGCGCAGGCCGAGTTCGGCGGCGGCGGCGTTGTAGGCCGCGATGCCTTCGGGTCCGTTGAAGGCGAGGTCGCGTTCGATCGGCCCGCGGTTGACCAGTTCGAAGTCGGAGTACAGCTCGCCTTCGGTGGTGACGATCAGGTTGTAGCCCGGCGCGTCACCGTGGACGGGCTGCACGGTGGCGTTCGGGAACGCCTTGGCGAAGGCCTCCTCCGATTCGAGCAGCGGCCGGAAGACCTCCCATTCGCGGCGGGCGCGGTCGAGGTCGGCCGGGTCGAGCAGGTCCGGCCTGCCTTCGAGCTGGGCGAGGCCGTCGGGGATGAACGGGTCGAGCCCGTTCAGGAAGGCCAGCTCGCCGGGATAGTCGCGAAGCGCGGCGTGCAGCTTCGCGACGAGCTTGGCCGAGTGCTCCACGGCGAGGTTCGCGTCCTCGACGAACTCGATCAGCTCCCAGAAGGTCATCGAGAAACCGTCGCGCCGCACAGGTTCCACCGGCACCAGCGGGCTCGGCTTGACGACCGGAAGCCCCTTCTCACCGAGCCAGGTGGCGACGGCGAGTTCGCGCCGCTGATCGGTCAGCTGCGTCTCCGGTGTCGTCGTGCGCGGCAGCACGGTCGGCACCCGCACCACGACCGGCGAAGGCGCCAGCCGCACGATGACGGAGAAAACGTCGTACAGGACCTCGGGTTCGGTGACGGTGATACCCAGGTCGCGTCCCGCGGAGACCGCGGCGGCCACCGCCCGCGCGGTGCGGGCGGCCCGTTGTTCGTCGGTGATCATGCCGCGAGTCTGACATGTCCGTTTCAGCCCGCGGAGCGTTCTCCGTCATCTTCGGGGAACAGCGTCTTCAACGTCACGTCGCGGTTGACCCGCACATGCTCGACGGCGTGGGCGCGCGCACGGTCGGCGTCACCCGAAGCGATCGCGTCGTAGAGGCGGCGATGCTCGTCGAGCAGTTCGCCCCAGTGCTCGTTCTGGCTGGTCAGCCAGCGCAGCCTGCCCTCGAGCGGGCGGAGGATCTCGTGCAGCAGGCCGTTGCCGGCGAGCGCGACGATCTGGTCGTGGAAGCGGGTGTTGAGCAGGGTGATGCGGGCCGGGTCGCCGCTCTCGGTCGCGCGGGCGGCGTCAGTGAGCAGCCGTTCGAGCGTGCGGAGTCCGGCTTTGCCCGCCCGCTCGGCGGCCAGCCCGGCGGCGAGCCCTTCGAGCGCCTCACGGACGTCGAACAGCTCCTCGACGTCGGCCCTGGCCAGCTGGCGCACGACGATCCGGCGGGGCGACTGGACGGCGAGGAATCCTTCGGCCTCCAGGCTGCGGATGGCTTCGCGCACCGGCACGCGCGAGACGCCGAGATCCTCGGCGAGTTCGCGTTCGACCAGCCTGTCCCCCGGCTTCAGCCGTCCGGCGAGGATACGTTCACGCAGCTCGTCGCGGACCCGCTGGCGGGTCGCGGCCAGCGGCTGACGCTGTCCTTCCTCGGCCACCTGACCCCCTCTTCAACACTGCCGTAACAGCTCGTAACCCGAGTTTATCGGCAGAAACCTTGACGACGGGCCACCGCGGGGTGATATTTGGGATGCCAAATTTTGGGATACCAAATCGACCGGACTCCCCGTCGATCGGAGGCCCGCATGACCGCCGCCCCAGCAACCCGGTCCGAAGCGCCTACCACCGAGAACGCCGATCCCCGGCTCTGGAACGAAGACCTCGCCCCGGCGAAAGAACGCCGCTGGAAGGTTTACGACATCTTCGCGCTGTGGATGTCGGACGTGCACAACCTCGGCAACTACACCTTCGCGGCGGGCCTGTTCGTCCTCGGGCTCTCGGCGTGGCAGGTGTTCACCGCCTTGCTGACCGGCTTCGTGCTCATCTACTTCGGCATGAACCTGATGGGCCGGATCGGCCAGAAGACGGGCGTCCCCTTCCCCGTCGTCGCCCGCATCAGCTTCGGCACCTTCGGCGCGAACCTGCCCGCGCTGATCCGCGCGATCATCGCGATCTTCTGGTACGGCATCCAGACCTATCTCGCCTCCGTGGCCATCACGCTGCTCGTCCTCGCGATCGATCCGGGGCTGAAACCGTTGACAGAGGTGGGTTTCCTCGGGCTGCACGCGCTCGGCTGGATTTGCTTCATCGCGCTGTGGCTCGCGCAGGCGCTCGTGCTCACCCGCGGCATGGAGGCCGTGCGCAAGTTCCAGGACTGGTGCGGCCCCGGCATCTGGGTCGTGATGATCGCGCTCGCCGTGTGGATCCTAGCCGCGGCCGACTGGAACATCTCCTTGACCAGTAACCCGAAGGCACTGTCCACAGGGGAGCAAGTACGGCAATGGTTCGGCGCCGTCGGCCTGATCCTGTCCATCTACGGCACCCTGATGCTCAACTTCTGCGACTTCTCGCGGTTCGCCCCGAACCAGAAAACGGTGCGGCGCGGCAATTTCTGGGGTCTGCCGATCAACTCGACGGCGTTCGCGCTGCTGTCCGTACTGGTCACGGCGGGCAGCCTCCAGGTGTTCGGTGAGGCCATCACCGACCCCGCCGAACTGCTGGCCCGCATCGACAACACCCCCGTCCTGATCATCGGCGCGCTGACCTTCGCGATCGCCACCATGGGCGTGAACATCGTCGCGAACTTCGTCTCCCCCGCCTACGACCTGGCCAACATCTGGCCGAAACGGATCACCTTCACCATCGGCGGGATGATCAGCGCGGTCGCGGCGTTGTGCGTGCTGCCGTGGAAGCTGTACTCGTCGCCCGCGGTGGTCAACTACTTCCTCGGCGGCCTCGGGGCCTTCCTCGGCCCGCTGTTCGGCATCATGATCGTGGACTACTACCTGGTGAAACGCGGCCGGATCGACGTGGGCAAGCTGTTCGTGGCCGGACCCGATTCGCCGTACCACTACAAACGCGGGTTCAACCCGCGGGCGATGGTCACCTTCCTGCCCACGGCGGCGCTGTCCGCGATCATCGCGCTGGTGCCGTTCTTCGCCCCCGCCGCGCCGTATTCGTGGTTCATCGGCACCGCTTCCGCCGCGGCCCTCTATTTCGTGGTGTCGCGCAAGCAGCGGGTCGCGTGATGCGGATCCTGGTCACCAACTGCAACACCACCGAGGCGATGACCAAGGAGATCGAGGCGGGTGCCCGCGCCGCCGCGAGCCCGGGCACCGAAATCCTGGCCAGAACACCGTCGTGGGGCCCGGAATCCGCCGAGGGCTGGCTGGACAGCTTCCTGAGCGCCGCGGCCGTCCTCGACCTTCTCAACGGGCTGGACGAACCCTTCGACGCGCTCGTGATGGCCGGTTTCGGCGAGCACGGACGGGAAGGCGCCAGGGAACTGCTCGACGTCCCGGTCGTCGACATCACCGAGGCCGCCGCGCATCTGGCCTGTCTGCTGGGAAGACGCTACGGCGTCGTGACCACATTGGACCGGACGTGCGGGCTCATCGAGGACAGCCTGCACGCCGCGGGCGTCGCCCAGAACTGTGTCGGAGTCCTCGGCGCGGGGCTCGGCGTCCTCGAACTGACCGACGAACGCCGGACGGAATCGGCCCTGCTGACCGCCGGACGCCGCGCCCGCGACGCGGGGGCGGAAGTCCTGGTCCTCGGCTGCGCGGGAATGACGGGGCTCGATCGCCGGATCTCGGCGATGCTGGACATCCCGGTGATCGACGGCGTCGCCGCCGCCGTCCGCCTCGCCGAATCGCTGGTGGCCCTGAACCTCAAGACCAGCCGGGCCGGTTCCTACGCCCGCCCACTCCCGAAAACCCGCCTCTGGCCCCACATTGCCGAGGGGTGACGCGACGTCTGATGTCCCGAAAGTGGCTTTCGCGACACAGTTGCCCGGGCGAACCCCGTCTCACGAGCCAGACCGCCAGCGCCGGGAATGAAGGGGTCTTTCCCCGCATCCAATGCGGGGAAAGACCCCTTCACCACAGCGGGCACTCCGCCCGGGTACCGCATCCAGAGGACGAAATGCGAAAGGGGTCAGTTGCCGGCGGCGGCGATCCCGGGGGCCGGGGCCTGCGCGTTGCCGGCGATGCCGTAGCGCCCGGCACCGCCTTCGAGTTGCTCCCGCAGGGCCATGATCGTGGTGACCCGGCCCGCCGCGGTCTCCGCGTTGTCCACAGTGGACAGGATGGAGGTCGACGAGGTGTCGGCGCGGACGACCCCGATCGCGCCGGTGCCATCGGCGGATCCCGCGTCGCCCGCCAGGACGGTGCCCGCACCGGAACGGTCGAGCTGCGCGGCGAACCGCGCGATGGTCGACGCGCGGTCACCGGCGCCGTCCCCGGTGTACTTGGAACCGGTGAGCACGATCGCGAGCTGCGCGGGCTTCACGTCCCCGCCGGTCTTGAGGAATCCGCCGTCGGTGAGCCCGCCGAGCGCGGCCGCCAGCTCCACCGGGGTGGACTGCGGCTGCGCGTTGTCCTTGTTCAGCAACGCCACGGAGCCGATCAGCGCGCCCGCGAGGGTGCCTGGGTCGCCCGCGGTCGGGAACTGCACACCGGCGGGCTGAAGACGCGACACGACGTCACGCAGCTGATCCGACCGCATCGGGTCGGAGAACGCCTCGGTCAGCTGGATCTCACCGGTGACCGAAGCACCGGCCTGCCCGACGAGCTGCTTAAGCGCGTCGCGGTCCGCGGGCTTCGCGTCCTCGGTGGTCACCAGCACCACCGAACGCTTGTCCAGCTGCCCCGCGACGACCTTCGGCCCCATCGCGCCGGCGAACGCGTCCGCGTCACCGAGCCTGGCGTTGAGCGAATTGCGCTGCGCCTCCAGATCCGCGACCTGGGAACCCAGATCCTCCTTCTGGCTGGCGAGACCCGAAAGCAGGGAACCGTTCAGCGCCGTCGATCCGAGCACCACGCCGATGGCGAGCGCCAGGAAGCAGGCGGCGATGGAAACGATGTGGTACCGCAGTGAAATCACGTGAAGAGTCCCTTGCCCCAGGCGATGAACGAGTTCCAGGTGTCGCGGATCCAGTCGAGGTACACCGAACCCACATCGGACACCAGCAGCGCGGCCGCGACGGCCACCAAGGTCGCGACGACCAGCAGGACGACGGCGCCGATGGACACCCGGCTGCGGTGCAGGGTCGCGACCGCCTTGCCGTCGACCAGTTTCGTGCCGAGCTTGAGCCTGGTGAGGAACGTCGACGGGTTCGACCCGGACCGGCCGTGGTCGAGGAATTCCCGCAGTGTCGCCTGGAATCCGACGGTGACCACCAGGCTCGCCTCGTGCGCGTCGGCCAGCAGCAGCGCCAGATCCTCGGCGTTGCCCGTCGCGGGGAAGGTGACCGCGCCGATCCCGAGATCCTGGATGCGCTCGACACCCGGCGCGTGCCCGTCCGGCTGCGCCGGGACCACGACCTCGCCGCCGCTGCGCAGCGTCTCGGCGCCGATGCCGTGCGGGTCGCCGACGATGACGTCCGGCTGATAACCCTGCGCGCGCAAGGTGTCCGCCCCGGCGTCGACACCGATCAGCACCGGCCGGTGCTCGGAGATGTACTTCTTCAGCTTCTTGAGGTCTTCGGCGTGCCCGTTGCCGCCCGCGACCACGAGAGCGTGCCGATCCCGCAGCGGGACACGGATCTCCGGGACGCCGACGCCGTCGAGGATGAGGCTGCGTTCCCGGCGGAGGAATTCGATCGTGTTCGCGGAGAACGCCTCCAGCTGGGTGGACATCCCGGCCTTGGCCTCGATCATCTGATCCGCGACGCTTTCCCGCGTCTGCTGGACACCCGAACCGAGCTGCCGCTCTCCGATGTAGACGACGCCCTCGTGCAGGCGGAGTTTCGTGCCGTCCTTGACCTTGCGCAGCAGTTCGCCGCCGACCGAATCGACCAGCGGGATCCCCGCCTCGAGCAAGATCTCCGGGCCCAGGTTGGGGAACCGGCCGGAGATCGACGGCGAAGCGTTCACCACCGCCGCGACTTCGGCCTCCACCAAGGCATCGGCCGTCGACCGGTCGAGGTCGAGCTGGTCGAGGACGACGATGTCGCCCGGGCTCAGCCGGCGGAGCAGCTCACGCGTACGCCTGTCGACCCTGGCGACGCCGGTGATCCCGGGGAGGGTCTCTTGGTTACGCGAGAGCAAGCCGGTGAGCTTCATGCGACCGATAGTGACAAATCCGCGCGGGCTTCTGCGTCCGCCACGCCGATGGAAACACGCCGATTAACCCACACCGGATCGGGCCACCCGGTCGTGACAGGGGCTACTTCGCCTTCTTTCGCTTCCCACCGCGACGGGCTTTGGGCTTGTCCGGCGCGCTCTTGTCGGCCTCGGCGACGGCGAGCAGTTCCTCCGCGTGCGCCCGGCCGGTCTCGGTGCTTTCCATCCCGGCGAGCATGCGCGCGAGCTCGACGACGCGCTCCGACTGTTCGAGCACGCGCACCCCGCTGCGGGTCACCCCGCCGCTGGTGCCCTTGTCCACCACCAGATGCTGATCGGCGAACGCGGCCACCTGCGGCAGGTGCGTGACCACCAGGACCTGGTGACTACGCGCCAGCCGCGCCAGCCGCCTGCCGATCTCGACCGCCGCGCGGCCGCCGACCCCGGCGTCGACCTCGTCGAACACCAGTGTCTGCACGGTGTCCGCGTGGGCGAGGACGACCTCGATCGCCAGCATCACGCGGGAAAGCTCACCGCCGGATGCGGCCTTGTGCACCGGAAGCGGCGGAGCGCCGTTGTGCGCCCGCAGCAGCAATTCGACGTCGTCGACGCCGTCCGGCCCGGCGTGCACGAGCCTGCCGCCGACCTTCACCGCGTGCGCGTCGCTCTCGTCGACGGTGCGCCGCTCGACGGTGATCTCGATCTCGGCCTGTCCCATGGCGAGCCCGGACATCTCGGCGGTGATCGCCTCGGCGAGTTCGGCGGCGGCCTCGACCCGCGCTTCCGACAGCGTGAGCGCGTGTTCCGCCAAGGTGACGGCGAGTTCGTCGCGGCGTTTGGCCAGCTCGGCCAGCGCCTCCTCGGAGGTGTCCATCGTGGACATCCGGCGGCGGGCGTCGTCGGCCCAGGCGAGCACGCCGTCCACGTCCGCCGCGTATTTACGGGTGAGCCGCTTCAGATCGGCCTGGCGCGCGAGCACCTTCTCCAGCAACGCTGGATCGGCGTCGAGCGTTTCGAGATAGCTGCCCAGCTCGGCGCCCACTTCGGACAACAGCACCGAAGCCTCGTCCAGCCGGGGACCGAGCTCACGCAGGACGGCGTCCTCGGAACCGGTCAGGTGGCGGCTCGCCTCCCCGATCAGCCCGACCGCGCCGGGCGCGTCCGGGTCGCCGTCGGGCGAACCCGAGACGGCGGCCTGCGCGGCACTCGCGGCGGACCGCAGTTCGTCGACCGCGGCGAGCCGCTTGATCTGCTCGGTGAGCTCGGTGTCCTCGCCGGGCTCCGGCGCGACGGCGTCGATCTCGGCGAGCCCGTGGCGCAACAGGTCGGCCTGCTGGGCCATCTCGCGGGAGCGGGTGGAGCGCTCGGTCAGCTCGGCGACGACGGCGAGCCATTCGTCCCGGACCGCGCGGTACTGCTCGAGCGGCTCGGTGACGGCCTCACCGGCGAACCGGTCGATCACCGCTCGCTGCTCGGCGGGCCGCAGCAGCCGCAGCTGATCGTTCTGCCCGTGGACCGCGATCAGCTGCTCGGACAGGTCGGCCAGCACACCGACCGGCACCGAACGGCCGCCGAGGTGGGCACGGGACCGGCCGTCGACCGAGACCGCGCGCAGCGCGATGACGCTGCCGTCCTCGTCGACCTCCGCCCCGGCGTCGGTGACGATCCGGGTGGCGCCCTCGGCACCGCCCAGCTCGAATCGGCCTTCCACGAAGGCCTTCAGCATTCCCGTCCGCACCTTGGACACTTCGGCTCGGCCGCCGGAGAGCAGGTGCAACCCGCTGACGACCATCGTCTTGCCCGCACCCGTCTCACCGGTGACCACGGTGAAGCCCGCGTGCAGTTCCAGCAGGGCGTCCTCGATGACTCCGAGGCCCTGGATGCGCATCTCGGCCAGCACGACGCCCACCGTAGCGGCCCACCCCGACCATTCCCGCACCCGGCACGTCATGAAAGGGCCGTTCAAGACAGAAATTGTCCTGAACGGCCCTTTCATGACATCCGTCAGCGGGCGTGCCGCTCCCGCCAGCCCTTGATCGGCAACGAGAACTTGTGCACCAGCCGGTCGGTGAACGGGCCTTCCCACAACCGGACCAGGCGCACCGGCACCCGCCCGCAGGTGACCCGCACGGCCGCACCGGCGGGAAGATCGAAGGTCCGCGATCCGTCGCAGGTCAGGACCGCCGGAGAACCGTCCGGATCGATGGCGACGGTGATCTCCGAGTCCCGCGAGACGACCAGCGGCCGCGAGAACATCGCGTGCGCGTTGCTCGGGACCACCAGCAGGGCCTGGACGTCCGGCCAGATGATCGGCCCGCCCGCGGAGAACGCGTACGCCGTCGAGCCGGTCGGAGTGGCGCACAGGACACCGTCGCAGCCGAAGGACGACACGGGCCGCCCGTCGACCTCGATGAGCGCGTCCAGCACCCGCTCACGCGAGCTCTTCTCGACACTGGCCTCGTTGAGCGCCCACGTGTTGACGGTCTCTTCGCCGTCGACGGTGACGACGACGTCGACCGTCATCCGCTCTTCGACCTGGTAGTCGCCGTCGACGGCCCGCTGGACGGTGTCGGCGAGCTTGTCCGAATCGGCCTCGGCCAGGAAGCCGACGCGGCCGAGGTTCACACCGAGCACGGGGACCCCGTTCGGCCTGGCCAGCTCCGCGGCCCGCAGCAGCGTGCCGTCACCGCCGAGCACGAACACCAGCTCGGTGCCGGCGGCCGGATCCTGCTCCGGCGCCATCACCGTGCAGGGCGCGCCGATCCCGCCGTCCGCCTCCAGCATCTCGCGGACGTCCTCGTCGAGTACCCGCAGCCGCACACCGGCCTTGGCGAACCGGGCCGACACCTCGCGTCCCGCGTCCCGGGTCGCGTCCCGGTCCGGGTGCACGACGAGCAGCACCTCGCGATCGCTCATTGGGGTCCCTCCAGGACTGCGGTCCGGACGAGCCGCTCGGCGTCGGTGCCGGCGGTCTCCCCCGCTCCGCGGGTAAGCCAGACGAAGTATTCGACGTTCCCGGACGGCCCGGGGAGCGGGCTCGCCACGACGCCGCGCAGGCTCAGGTCCAGCTTCTCCGCCTCGGCGAGCACGCCGAGCACCGATTCGACCCGCAGCTCCGGGTCACGGACGACGCCGCCGCTGCCGAGCCGGTCCTTGCCGACCTCGAACTGCGGTTTCACCATCGGCACCAGGTCCGCGCCGTCCCGCGCGCAGGCGGCCAGCGCGGGCAGCACGAGTTTGAGCGAGATGAACGAGAGGTCCCCGACCACGAGATCGACCTGCCCGCCGAGGTCTTCCGGGGTCAGGTTGCGGACGTTCGTCTTGTCGAGGACGACCACGCGGTCGTCGGTGCGCAGCCGCCAGTCCAGCAGGCCGCGGCCGACGTCGGCGGCGATCACGGTGGCGGCGCCGTTGCGCAGCAGGACGTCGGTGAAGCCACCGGTCGATGCGCCCGCGTCGAGGCAGCGCTTTCCTTCGGTGGAAAGACCTTGCGGGGTGAAGACTTCGAGCGCGCCGAGGAGTTTGTGCGCGCCGCGGGAGGCCCAGCCGGGGTCGTCACCGTCGCGCACCACGATCGGCGCGCCGGACTCGACGCCGGTCGCGGGTTTGGTGGCCACCATCCCGCGGACGGTGACCTTGCCCTCGGCGATCAACGTCGACGCCTGCTCCCGGGACCGGGCGAGACCCCGCCGGACGAGCTCCGCGTCCAGGCGGGCGCGTTTGGGCACGCGGTCAGACCTTGTCGATGGTGGACAGCGCCACCGTCAGCTCGGTGTGCACGGCCTCGAACCGGTCGACGTGCTCCGAGAGCGGAAGCGCGGTGAGGTCGTCCAGACCGGCCACGGCTTCGTCGATGCCGGCCCGGGGATCCGTGTCCTGCTGCGCGAACTGGTCCGGCGGCGGTCCCGGCACCGGCGGCGGGCCGGGAACCGGGGGTCGCGGAACGGGGTGGAAGTGGTCTTGCACCCCACCAAGTTAGCAGCGCTGGTCAGGCGAGGCGCAGCTCGCCGAGCGCGGCGCGGGCGGTGTCGCCCACACCACGGACCTCGGTGATCCCCGACTCCCAGGCCGCCGCGCACAACGCCCGCAACAGGTCGAGGGAGTCGCCCTCACCGTCGGCTTCGAGCACGTCACCCTGTGCGGTGACACGCCAGCCGTCCTTGGGCCCGATCTCGAGCAGCTCCGCCCGGCTGCTCAGCCCGGACAGGTCCGCCGCGAGGTAGCGCGGCCGCTCCTCGGGCCTCGCCGCGATGAGGGACGCCGCGTCGGCGACACCGGTCAGGACGCACAGCGCGTCGATCCCGGCCGCGACCGCGCCCTCGATGTCCGTGTCCAGCCGGTCGCCCACGACAAGGGCACGCTCCGCGCCCGCGTCCCGCGCCGCCGTGGAGAAGAGCCCGGGCGCCGGCTTGCCCGCCACCAGCGGTTCGACGCCCGTGGCGTGGCGCAACGCGGCCACCATCGACCCGTTGCCCGGCAGGAGACCGCGCTCGCTGGGCAGGGTCGCGTCGACGTTGGTCGCCACCCACAGCGCGCCCGCGCGGATGGCGAGGCACGCCTCCGCGAGAGCGGCCCAGGTGTTCTCCGGGGAATGCCCCTGGACCACGGCGGCCACGTCCGGGCCGGCTTCGCGGACCGTCTCGAGGCCGACGGACTCGACCTCGGCGGCCAGCGAGTCCGTGCCCACGACGAGGACCACCGCACCCTGAGGCAGCCGCTCACCCAGAAGGGCGGCGGCGGCCTGAGAGCTCGTGTGGACCTCTTCGGGGGTGGCGGGCAGTCCGAGTGCCTCCAGGTGCGCGGAGACCTCCGCGGGCGCCTTGGAGGCGTTGTTGGTCACCCAACGGACCGCCGTGCCGTGGTCCCGGAGCGCCCGGAGTGCTTCCGGTGCGCCCGGGACCACTTTGCTGCCGTGATAGACCGTGCCGTCGAGGTCGAACAGGACCGCGTCGTACCCGGCCGACAGGGCGTCAGCCATTCGTGAGCTCCGCGGCGCGCTCGGCGGCGTCGGTCTCGTCCTCCTCGTCGGCCTCCGCCGCGTTCAGGAACCAGCGGATCGCCTCGTCCTTGCGGTCGGCCGCGGCGAGGTTGTCGGCGTAGGCGTAGAACAGCCGGGCGCTCCACGGGTCGCGCTTCTCCGCCTTGAGGTCGTCGCCCTGCAGGGAGACGACGGCGGCGTCGAGCTGACCGAGGTCCCGCCGGGCACCGGCGGCGACGATCGCGAGCTCGATCTGGGTCGCCTTGCTCAGGCGCTCCTTGTCGACCTCCTTCGCGAGGTCGAGCGCCCGCTCCGGACGGCCGATGGCGCGCTCCGCGTCGGCGATGATCGCGATGTGGTCGTCGGTCCGGGTCATCCGGCGGACGGCCCGCAGCTCGGACAGCGCCTCGGACCAGTTGCCCGCGTGGTAGGCGACCAGGCCGAGCGCCTCACGGACGATCGGGACCCGCGACGCCTTGGCCTTCGCGTACTTGGCGTGCTCCATGGCGGCTTCGGGGTCTTCGTCGACGAGCCCGCCGGCGGCGACAAGGTGCTTGCCGACGGTTTCGGCGAGTGCCTTGGGCAGGGTGCGCAGCTCCCGGCGGACCTCCTCGTCGAGATCGGAGAACTCGATGCCCTCGGGCAGCTCCGGAGCCTCGAGCAGCTCACGCGCCAAGGTCTCGTCGTCGACCGGCCTGTCTTCGGTGCGCGGCGAGGACCGGAAGTCCTTGCGGCCCTCGGAACGGTCACGCTGGGGACGGTCGTCGCGCTTGCGCTCGAACCGGCCTTCGCCGCCACGCCGATCGTCGTACCGCTTCTCCGGCCGGTCGCCGTAGGACTTGCGTTCGTAGCCGCCACCGCTGGGACGACGGTCACCCGAGGACGAGCCTCGCCGGTCGCCGTTGTACCCGCCGGAACGGGAACCGCCGCGGTCGTCACGGTCACGGTAGGACGGACGCCGGTCGTCGCGGTCGCCATAGGACTTGCCCTGGGGACGTCCTTCGTAGCGGTTGCCGGACGGGCGGTCGTCGGACCGGCCGCGGTTTTCCGAGCCGTAGCCGGAACGGGCCGGGCGGCTGTCGGAACGCTTCTCGTAGCGGCCCTCGGAACGGTTGTCCGAGCGGCTGTCCGAACGGTTGTCGTAGCGACGCTCGGGACGGCTGTCGGACGAGCGGTACCCGCCGCGATCGCCACCCCGGTTGTCCCGACGGTCGTCGGACCGGTAGCCACCGCGGTCGTCACTGCCCCGGCTGTCCGAGCGGTACCCGCCGCGATCGTTGCCGCCACGGTATCCACCGCGATCGCCGCCGCGGTTGTCCCGGCTGTCTCGGTTGTCGGAGCGGTATCCGCCACGGTCGCCACCGCGGTTGTCCCGACGGTCGTCGGACCGGTAGCCGCCACCCCGGTTGTCGCGACGCTCGTCCGAGCGGTAGCCGCCGCGACGGTCGTTGTCGCGGCCACCCGACGACCGGTCGTTGTTGTAGCGCGGGCGGTTCTCGTCGCGCCCCTGGCCACCGAAACGACCCCCGGACCGCTGGTCACGAGAGCCGTCGCCGCTGCGCGCGGGATAGCTGCCCGAACCGCGGGCACCGCGGGCACCGCGGTCGTCACGGCGAGGGCGGCCCTGGTAGCCGCCGTCGCGGCCGCCCCGGTCCTGCCTGCCGCCGGCGGAACCGCGCCGGTCACCTCGCTGCGCGTCAGACCGGCCTCCGCGGGGACTGTCGTCCCGGCGACCCGACCGGCCGGACGCGCCATCATCTGAGTCACGTCGACCGAACTCGGACACCTGGCCTCCTGCCACTATTGAAAAGTTTCGATACCGGCCCACCTCAAGGCGGACCAACGGACCATTCTAGTCCGTGCCTGGACATGAAAAGAGACAGGGCCCTGACCGGGGAGAACCTGTTGGGGTTCTCGACCCTGGTCAGGACCCTGTCCTGAAGTTAGTCCGGCGGTGTCCTACTCTCCCACAACCCTTCGGTTGCAGTACCATCGGCGCTGTCAGGCTTAGCTTCCGGGTTCGGAATGGGACCGGGCGTTTCCCTGACGCTATAACCACCGAAACACTACGAAACAACACACACTGCCTGTTTCCAGAACGGTGTGGTGTTTCAGAGCTGTAGAGTGGATGCGTAACATCTTTGTGGGCAAGTCCTCGGCCTATTAGTACCAGTCAACTCGACAACACATTACTGTGCTTCCATTTCTGGCCTATCAACCCAATGGTCTGTTGGGGGCCTTAACCCACATGGGGTGGGATACCTCATCTTGGAACAGGCTTCCCGCTTAGATGCCTTCAGCGGTTATCCCTTCCGAACGTGGCCAACCAGCCATGCCACTGGCGTGACAACTGGCATACCAGAGGTTCGTCCGTCCCGGTCCTCTCGTACTAGGGACAGCCTTCCTCAAGTATCCTACGCGCGCGGCGGATAGGGACCGAACTGTCTCACGACGTTCTAAACCCAGCTCGCGTGCCGCTTTAATGGGCGAACAGCCCAACCCTTGGGACCTACTCCGGCCCCAGGATGCGACGAGCCGACATCGAGGTGCCAAACCATGCCGTCGATATGGACTCTTGGGCAAGATCAGCCTGTTATCCCCGGGGTACCTTTTATCCGTTGAGCGACACCCCTTCCACCAGGTGGTGCCGGATCACTAGTCCCGACTTTCGTCCCTGCTCGACATGTCTGTCTCACAGTCAAGCTCCCTTGTGCACTTGCACTCAACACCTGATTGCCAACCAGGCTGAGGGAACCTTTGGGCGCCTCCGTTACTCTTTAGGAGGCAACCGCCCCAGTTAAACTACCCATCAGGCACTGTCCCTGAACCAGATCATGGTCCGAGGTTCAGATTCCCAATCCGACCAGAGTGGTATTTCAACAACGACTCCACCAACACTAGCGTGCCGGCTTCACAGTCTCCCACCTATCCTACACAAGCCGAACCGAAAACCAATACCAAACTATAGTAAAGGTCCCGGGGTCTTTCCGTCCTGCCGCGCGTAACGAGCATCTTTACTCGTAGTGCAATTTCGCCGGGCCTGTGGTTGAGACAGCCGGAAAGTCGTTACGCCATTCGTGCAGGTCGGAACTTACCCGACAAGGAATTTCGCTACCTTAGGATGGTTATAGTTACCACCGCCGTTTACTGGCGCTTAAATTCTCAGCTTCACCCCCAAAGGGGTTAACCGGTCCTCTTAACGTTCCAGCACCGGGCAGGCGTCAGTCCATATACATCGTCTTGCGACTTCGCATGGACCTGTGTTTTTAGTAAACAGTCGCTTTCCGCTGGTCTCTGCGGCCACCCACCCCTAGTCCGCAAGGGACTTCAGAGTGTTTGGCCCCCCTTCTCCCGAAGTTACGGGGGCATTTTGCCGAGTTCCTTAACCACAGTTCACCCGATCGCCTTAGTATTCTCTACCTGACCACCTGTGTTGGTTTGGGGTACGGGCCGTGCACGCACTCGCTAGAGGCTTTTCTCGGCAGCATAGGATCACTCTACTTCACCTCAATCGGCTACGCATCACGTCTCAACCTATATGAATGGCGGATTTGCCTACCATTCGGTCTACACGCTTACACCAGTACTACCACTCACTGGCGGAGCTACCTTCCTGCGTCACCCCATCACTCGACTACTACGGAATCAGATCCCACGCTCCACACTCGCGTATCCACCCGAAGGCTTCAACACGAGGCTTTGGGTGGTTAGTATCAACCGCCTCATCCTGGGCGCACGTGCTCGGGTACGGGAATATCAACCCGTTATCCATCGACTACGCCTGTCGGCCTCGCCTTAGGTCCCGACTTACCCTGGGCGGATTAGCCTGGCCCAGGAACCCTTGGTCATCCGGCGGCAGAGTTTCTCACTCTGCATTCGCTACTCATGCCTGCATTCTCACTCCCACACCCTCCACGACTGGCTTCCGCCGCCGCTTCCCTGGATGCAGGACGCTCCCCTACCCATCCGTGCGACTAGACATCCCTTCAAGAGAGACGCCGATCTATATGCACGAATGACACAGCTTCGGCGGTGTGCTTAAGCCCCGCTACATTGTCGGCGCAGGACCACTTGACCAGTGAGCTATTACGCACTCTTTCAAGGGTGGCTGCTTCTAAGCCAACCTCCTGGTTGTCTGGGCAATCCCACATCCTTTCCCACTGAGCACACACTTAGGGGCCTTAGCTGGTGTTCTGGGCTGTTTCCCTCTCGACGACGAAGCTTATCCCCCGCCGTCTCACTGCCACACTCTCACACCACGGTATTCGGAGTTTGGTTGATTTCGGTAACCCGGTAAGGCCCCTAGACCATCCAGTAGCTCTACCCCCGTGGAGAAACATGTGACGCTGCACCTAAATGCATTTCGGGGAGAACCAGCTATCACGGAGTTTGATTGGCCTTTCACCCCTACCCACAGCTCATCCCCTCAGTTTTCAACCTAAGTGGGTTCGGCCCTCCACGTCGTCTTACCGACGCTTCAGCCTGGCCATGGGTAGATCACTCCGCTTCGGGTCTAGACCACGCGACTATGACGCCCTATTCAGACTCGCTTTCGCTACGGCTACCCCACACGGGTTAACCTCGCCACGCAGCACTAACTCGCAGGCTCATTCTTCAAAAGGCACGCCATCACCTCAACATCACAAGGATGTGCTCGGGCTCTGACGGCTTGTAGGCACACGGTTTCAGGTACTCTTTCACTCCCCTCCCGGGGTACTTTTCATCTTTCCCTCACGGTACTAGTCCGCTATCGGTCTTCAGGAAGTATTTAGGCTTACCGGGTGGTCCCGGCAGATTCACAGCAAATTCCACGAGCTCGCTGCTACTCGGGAACACCACCAAGGTCTCTGACACTGGTTTTCGCGTACGGGACTCTCACCCACTCCGGTCGCCCATCCCAAGGCGTTCCACTAACCAGCACATCAACCCGAGAACCTGTCAGAATTCTCAAGGCGGGTCCCACAACACCACACACACAACGCCTGACAGCTTGACATGTGCAAGGTTTAGCCTCTTCCGCTTTCGCTCGCCACTACTCACGGAATCACGGTTGTTTTCTCTTCCTACGGGTACTGAGATGTTTCACTTCCCCGCGTTCCCTCCACGCACCCTATATATTCAGATGCGGGTAACACCACATAACTGGTGCTGGGTTTCCCCATTCGGAAATCCTCGGATCACAGCTCGGTTGACAGCTCCCCGAGGCATATCGCAGCCTCCCACGTCCTTCATCGGCTCCTGAAGCCAAGACATCCACCATGTGCCCTTAACAACTTGACCACAAAGATGCTCGCATCCACTCTACAGTTCTCAAACACCACACCAGAAACAAACAGCTCCCAGGGCGTAAGCCCCTCGGCGTGTTGCCTCAGGACCCAACAGCGTGCTGAGTGAACAATTCTTCCGACCTCCCAGGAGCACCCGTTCCACGCACCAAAAGTGCAGTACTAGAGCGTCCCGGCAGAAGCCGGCCGAACCCTAACCAGTAGTTCCACAATTCCTTGAGCAACCAGTGCCAACACACATTCGGTGCTGAAACCCTGGCCACTCCACCACCGTTGGTCCGGGTATCCCGGCGGGGTGGATGTGTTGCTCCTTAGAAAGGAGGTGATCCAGCCGCACCTTCCGGTACGGCTACCTTGTTACGACTTCGTCCCAATCGCCAGTCCCACCTTCGACCACTCCCTCTGCAAGCAGTTGGGCCATGGGCTTCGGGTGTTACCGACTTTCATGACGTGACGGGCGGTGTGTACAAGGCCCGGGAACGTATTCACCGCAGCGTTGCTGATCTGCGATTACTAGCGACTCCGACTTCACGCAGTCGAGTTGCAGACTGCGATCCGAACTGAGACCGGCTTTAAGGGATTCGCTCCACCTCGCGGTATCGCAGCCCTCTGTACCAGCCATTGTAGCATGTGTGAAGCCCTGGACATAAGGGGCATGATGACTTGACGTCATCCCCACCTTCCTCCGAGTTGACCCCGGCAGTCTCCCACGAGTCCCCGCCATAACGCGCTGGCAACGTAGGATAAGGGTTGCGCTCGTTGCGGGACTTAACCCAACATCTCACGACACGAGCTGACGACAGCCATGCACCACCTGTACACCAACCACAAGGGAAGCCCTATCTCTAGGGATGTCTGGCGCATGTCAAGCCCAGGTAAGGTTCTTCGCGTTGCATCGAATTAATCCACATGCTCCGCCGCTTGTGCGGGCCCCCGTCAATTCCTTTGAGTTTTAGCCTTGCGGCCGTACTCCCCAGGCGGGGCGCTTAATGCGTTAGCTACGGCACGGACAACGTGGATGTCGCCCACACCTAGCGCCCAACGTTTACAGCGTGGACTACCAGGGTATCTAATCCTGTTCGCTCCCCACGCTTTCGCTCCTCAGCGTCAGTATCGGCCCAGAGACCCGCCTTCGCCACCGGTGTTCCTCCTGATATCTGCGCATTTCACCGCTACACCAGGAATTCCAGTCTCCCCTACCGAACTCAAGTCTGCCCGTATCGCCCGCACGCTCCACGTTAAGCGTGGAGTTTTCACGAACGACGCGACAAACCGCCTACGAGCTCTTTACGCCCAATAATTCCGGACAACGCTCGCACCCTACGTATTACCGCGGCTGCTGGCACGTAGTTAGCCGGTGCTTCTTATCCAGGTACCGTCACTTGCGCTTCGTCCCTGGCGAAAGAGGTTTACAACCCGAAGGCCGTCATCCCTCACGCGGCGTCGCTGCATCAGGCTTGCGCCCATTGTGCAATATTCCCCACTGCTGCCTCCCGTAGGAGTCTGGGCCGTGTCTCAGTCCCAGTGTGGCCGGTCACCCTCTCAGGCCGGCTACCCGTCGTCGCCTTGGTAGGCCATTACCCCACCAACAAGCTGATAGGCCGCGGGCTCATCCCGTACCGCCGGAGCTTTCCACAAGTTCCCATGCGAGAACCTGTCATATCCGGTATTAGACCCAGTTTCCCAGGCTTATCCCAAAGTACAGGGCAGATTGCCCACGTGTTACTCACCCGTTCGCCACTAATCCCCCACCGAAGCGGGTTCATCGTTCGACTTGCATGTGTTAAGCACGCCGCCAGCGTTCGTCCTGAGCCAGGATCAAACTCTCCAACAATGTCAAATTTGATCGAGGCAAATAATTTGCTCTCAAAGGAACCTCTTACGAGGTTTCAATACATAAGCTCTACTGGCTTAGTTCACTAGCACACTGTTGAGTTCTCAAGCAACACACCCCGAATCGCACCACCATCACAGCGGCCTTATCCGAAGCAGTCATTCCTAGCAGTTTTTGGTGGGACACCCACTCAATCGCACTGAGCGAGAGCTTGGTTCGTGTCCCGGTCGGCCGCTCGGTTTCCCTGGCGACTTGGAGAACTTTACACGCCCCGAAAGGGCCCGAAACAGGGGGGTACCTTAACTGCGTTTCCGCAGGTCAGGGCCCCTGTTTCGGGCCCGGGCCGCGGTCAGCCCCTGACGCGCACGCCGGCGACGTTGCGCTTGCCCTTGCGGACCACCAGCCAGCGGCCGTGCAGAGCGTCGTCCGAGGACGGCTTCCACTCCTCGTCGGCGATCTTCGTGTTGTTGACGTACGCGCCGCCTTCCTTGACGGTGCGGCGCGCGGCGCCCTTGCTGTCGACGAGCCCGGCCGCGATCAGCAGATCGACGATCGTCGACTCGCCGTTCGGGTCGACCTTGCCGTTCGGCACCTCGGCCATGGCGGCGTCGAGGGTGGACGAGTCGAGCTCACGGAGCTCTCCCCTGCCGAACAGCGCCTGGCTCGCGGCGATGACCTGGCGGGTCGCCTCCGCACCGTGCACCAGGGTCGTGAACTCCTCGGCCAGCTTCCGCTGCGCGGACCGCAGGTGCGGGCGCTGTTCGGTGTCCTCGGCCAGCGCCGCGATCTCCTCCTGGCCGAGGAAGGAGAACATCCGCAGGTAGCGGATGACGTCGGCGTCGGCGACGTTCACGAAGTACTGGAACCACGCGTACGGCGACGTCATCTCCGGGTCGAGCCAGACACTGCCGCCGCCGGTGGACTTCCCGAACTTGCGTCCTTCGGTGTCGGTGACCAGCGGCGCGGTCAGCGCGTGCGTGTGCCCGCCGTCGGTCCGGCGGATCAGGTCGACGCCACCCACGAGGTTGCCCCACTGGTCGGAGCCGCCGATCTGCAGCTTGCAGCCGTACTCGCGGTACAGGTGCAGGTAGTCCTGCGACTGCAGCAGCAGGTAGCTGAACTCGGTGTACGACATGCCGTCGGCTTCGAGGCGGCGCTTCACCGTCTCCCGGTTCAGCATCATGTTGACCGGGAAGTGCTTGCCGACGTCGCGCAGGAACTCGACCACGGTCTGCTTGCCGGTCCAGTTCAGGTTGTTCTCGATGACCGCGCCGGTCGGCGAGTCGTCGAAGTCGACGAACCGCTCCAGCTGCCCGCGGATCCGATCCGCCCACTCGGCGACGGTGTCCAGCGTGTTCAGGGTGCGTTCACCGGTGTCACGCGGGTCGCCGATCATCCCGGTGGCGACGCCCGCCAGCACGATCGGCCGGTGCCCGGCGCGCTGGAAGCGCGAGAGCATCAGCAGGGGCACCAGGTTGCCGGCGTGCAGGCTGGGCGCGGTCGGGTCGAATCCGCAATAGAGCGTGAGGGGTCCTTGGTCGAGGTCTCGCCGCAGGGCTTCGAGGTCGGTGGATTGCGCGATCAGGCCGCGCCAGGTCAGCTCGTCAAGGATGTGCTCGCTCACGCCTGTAGATCCTCCCGCACCAGGTCAACCGACTATCGGCCGGGGGCGGCCGCCCGTCGCTTGCCACCGCGGCGGTAGGTGGAGACCGCGGGTGATCCGTCGATCCAGAAGCGCCAGGGCGTGTCCATCGCCATCGCGACCCCGACGCGCGGCCCGGTGCGGATGTCCGCTTCGGGGATCCGTTCGCCGGTGAACAGCCGGACGGGTGACGCGGGGTCGGTCAGGTCGACGCCGTTCTCGGCCCGGTCGATACCGAGCACCGAGGTGAGGATGGCCGGGCCTTTGGCGAGTTCGCCGTTGCCGCGCGCGGACGGCCTGCGCGCCCTGGCGATGTCCGCACCGGACACCACCTCCCCGGCACGCAGCAGCACGGCACCCGGCTGCCCGTCTTCGGTGCCGACGACGTTCGCGCAGAAGTGCATGCCGTAGACGAAGTACACGTACAGATGCCCCGCGGGCCCCCACATGACCGCGTTGCGCGGGGTCTTGCCGCGATAGCAGTGCGACGCGGGATCGTCGAGCCCTCGATAGGCCTCGACCTCCACCAGACGAACCGCGACCGTGCCGTCGGGGCCGGTGGCCTCGATCACCGCGCCGAGCAGGAGCGTGGACAGCTCCACCGGATCCAGCGCCAGCTCGCGCCGGGTGAACTGTCTGCCGGTCTCCACGTTCCGCACTCCCCTAACGTCGCGTTCTCCCAGGCCGACCTTAACCGGCCGCCTCGATCTTCGGCGCCACCCGCATGCTGGTGTGGCAACACTCGGTGCCGTCGGGGAGCTTCGTGAACAGCACCGGCATCCAGTCGTCGCCGAACATGGGGTTCTTCCCGGCGAAGACACCCTCCGACACGGGCACCAGATCCGTTTCGATCGGCGGGGCGATCCCCTTGAGACCGTCGGCGAATTCGTAGACGAAGTGCAGCTTTCCCGCCGTTTCGCTGACGGTGATGATGACGCCTTCCCGACGGTAAGTACCGGCGAAGGGGGCGACGTCCACCGTGGGTGGTGACGCCGGCGGGTCGAAGTCCCCGGGAACTTCGACCCCGGCGACCTCGCCGAGCAGTTCTCGCGAAAGCTCGTTGTACAGCCTGTCGGTCGTGCCGTGATTGGTGAGCAGGGCGAAGGCCACTCCGGCGTCCGGCACCACACGCAGGTAGGAGCGCTGCCCGATCGAGGATCCGTTGTGCCCGAAACCGGGAACGCCGTTCCAGTCGTGGATCGACAGCCCGAGCCCCCAGCCTTCGGAACCGAGGGTCCACTTGTCGGGCACCTCGGCTTCGAGACGCCGCATCATGGTCACCGTCTCTTCGGCCAGCACGCGCGTCCCGTCGGGTGCCGTGCCGTCCAGCAGCATCCGGGCGAAGCGGACGACGTCGCCCGCCGTGGCGAGGACGCGGCCGAACGGTCCGGCGGAACGCGGCAGGAGATCCCACGCGGCGGTCGGCTCCGGGTCCGGGCCGAGGTGTCCCATCGCCACCCGGAAGCGCAGCGCCTCCTCGGGCAGGGTCATCGTCTCGGCGAGCCCGAGCGGGAGGACGAGCCGCTCGCGCAGGGCGTCGTCCCAGGTCAGACCGGTGAGGACCTCGACGATCCGGCCGAGCACGTTGTACCCGACGCTGCTGTAGGACGCGGCCGTCCCCGGCGGGCAGTCGAGCGCCACTCCCCTGGCGGCCTCGACGTACTTGGCGAGGCAATCGTCCCCGCGTCCGGTGTCTTCGACGAAGTCGCACGTGAGCCCGCCGGTATGACTGAGCAGCCGCCGGGCGGTGATGGTCTTCGTCGCCGCGGGATCGATCGTCGCGAACTCCGGCAGCACCTCGACGACCGGCGCGTCGAGGTCCAGGCGGCCTTCCTCGGCCAGGCCCAGTACCAGCGCGGCCGTGTAGACCTTCGCGATCGAGCCGAGCTGGAAGATCGAATCGGTGGTCGCCGCCACCCCGGTCCCCCGGTGCAGGACCCCGCTCGCCAGTTCGTGGATCTCTCCCTCGGCCAGCACGGCGAGCGTCGCGCCCGGCACGTGGTGTTCGGCCCTCAGGTCGTCGAACCTGGACTGCCAGTGGGCGAGGTCGAACTTTGTCCGTACAGTGTTAGGCATACTGAACACTGTACGGAAAAGTGAGGGAGCGCGGATGTCGGTGTGGATGCGTCCCCCGAAACGCAAGCGCGAGCAGCCGTCGCTGAGCCGGGAACAGATCGTTTCCCAGGCCATCGCGCTTCTCGACGGTGGCGGCGTCGACGCGTTGAGCATGCGGAAGCTCGGAGCCCGGCTCGGTGTGGCCGCCCCGTCGATGTACACCCACGTGGCCACCAAGGACGAGCTGGTGGAACTGGTCGTCGACGAGGTGTACGGCGAGGTCGCGCTCCCCGGTGAGGGGCCGTGGCGCGTCGTGGCGGGACGGTTCGCGCGCGACCTGCGTTCGGTCTTCCTTCGCCATCCGTGGCTCGGCTCGCTGCTCGGCGAGACGGGAGTGGCGTACCTCGGGCCGAACGTGCTGAAGATGTCGGAAGCGGCGCTCGCCCTGTTCGAGAACGCCGGTTTCTCCCTGGAGGACGCCGATCTGGCGTGGAACACGGTCATGGCGTTCGTCGTCGGGCGGGCCACCAGCGAAGCCGCGTGGCTGACCACACTCGAACGCGGCGGGCAGAGCGAGGCAGAGTGGAAGGAGCGCCTGTGGCCGGCGGCCGAGCAGGCGGTGCGTGATCATCCGCGACTCAAGAAGCTGTACGCGGCACAACGGAGGCGGGCCCCGGGCGAGACGAACGAAGCGGACTTCGAGCGCGGCCTCGACTGCGTTCTCGACGGCTTGGAGACCAGGCTTCCGTGATACGCGTGAAGGCCCCCTTCCCTTGACTCAGCCGAGGGAAGGGGGCCTTCACGCGCTTTGTTCAGCCGAGCCAGGCGCGGTGTTCGGCGACCCGTGCGACCAGCCGATCCCGCTGTTCGGCGACGCGCTCCGGAGCGGTACCGCCCCGGGCGTTGCGCGAGCTCACCGAACCCTCGACGGTCAGGACCTCGCGCACGGCCGGCGTCAGCGCCGGGTTGATCTTCTCGAATTCTTCGTCGGTCAGTTCGTCCAGACCGACGCCGCGGGCCTCGGCGACGCGGACGCTCTCCCCCGCCGCTTCGTGCGCGACGCGGAACGGAACGCCCTGCCGGACCAGCCATTCGGCGATGTCGGTGGCGAGGGTGAAGCCGGCGGGCGCGAGTTCGGCGAGCCGGTCGGTGTGGAAGGTCAGCGTCTCGAGCATGCCCGCGATCGCCGGGAACAGCAGTTCCAGCTGCTCGACGGAGTCGAAGACCGGCTCCTTGTCCTCCTGCAGGTCGCGGTTGTACGCGAGCGGCTGCGCCTTGAGCGTCGCGAGCAGACCGGTCAGGTTGCCGATCAACCGCCCCGCCTTGCCTCGGGTCAGCTCGGCGACATCGGGGTTCTTCTTCTGCGGCATGATCGAACTCCCGGTCGCCCAGGCGTCGTCGAGGGTGACGTAGCCGAACTCGGCGGTGTTCCAGATGATCACCTCTTCGGCGATCCTGGACAGGTTGACCGCGAGCATCGCGACGTCGAAGGCGAACTCGGCGACGAAGTCCCGCGAGGCGGTGCCGTCGATCGAGTTCTCGACGCTGGTGTCGAAGCCCAGCTCCTCGGCGACGGCCTCCGGGTCGAGGCCGAGTGAGGACCCCGCCAGGGCACCGGAGCCGTAGGGCGACTCGGCGGTGCGAGCGTCCCAGTCACGCAGCCGGGTGACGTCGCGCAGCAGCGACTGGCCGTGCGCGAGCAGGTGGTGCGCCAGCAGGACGGGCTGGGCGTGCTGCAGGTGGGTGCGGCCCGGCAGGATCGCGTCCGGGTGCCGCTTCGCCTGCGAGACGAGGGCGTCGACGACGCCGAGGGTGCCCGCGACCACCCGGCGGGCGGCGTCGCGCAGCCACATCCGGAACAGCGTCGCGACCTGGTCGTTGCGCGAACGGCCCGCCCGGAGCTTGCCGCCGAGTTCGGTGCCCGCCCGCTCCAGGAGGCCGCGTTCGAGCGCGGTGTGGACGTCCTCGTCGGCGACGGTCGGGGTGAACGCGCCCGAGGCGACGTCCTGCGCGAGGGTGTCCAGCGCGGCGAGCATGCCGGTCAGCTCGTCTTCGGTGAGCAGCCCCGCCTTCCGCAGCACCCGCGCGTGGGCCCGCGACCCGGCGATGTCGTACGGCGCCAGCCGCCAGTCGAAATGGGTCGACGCGCTCAGCGCCGCCATCGCCTCGGCCGGTCCGCTGGCGAACCGGCCGCCCCACAGCTGCACCGGCTGCTCATTCCCGCTCACAACACTCCTCGAATTCCTTGGTTCTCTTCAGGCGACTGACCGGTCGAAGGTAGCGCCTGTGGTGAAGTCGTACAGCGCGCGCTCGTCGCGCGCGGAGTTCACGACCGCGTTGCCGCGGTGCAGGACCAGCCGCACCTCGCCGGACACCCGCCCGGTACTGACCTTTTGCAGTTCCTCGTGCGCGGTGACCAGCGCGATCGCGGCCGGCCCCTCGTAGATCTCGCGTCCTTTGAGCCCGAAGGCGCCGACACGCAGGTTCAGCTGCTGGAAGGCCTCCAGCAGCGTCACGGTCTCCCCGTCGATGGCCACCGGCACACCCTCGTCGAAGGTGATGACCAGCTTCTCCGGGTCATCCGGGAAGGCGAACCCGTCAGGCGTCACCTTCGGTCTCCTCACCGCCGTCCACTGTGGACGACCGTCGGGCCAGCGCCATGAAACGCTCGGCCAGGTCTTTGCCGGACAACGGTTCCCTCGCGATCACCGCGACCGTGTCGTCGCCGGCGATCGAGCCGACGACCTCCTCCAGCGCCGCCCTGTCGATGGCGCTGGCCAGGAACTGCGCCGCCCCCGGCGGGGTGCGCAGCACCGTCAGGTTCCCCGACGAGTCCGCCGAAACGAGCAGTTCGGCGAGCAGCCGCGAAAGCCGGGAAGTACCGCCCTGCACTCCGCGTACCGGGCTGCCGTCCTCCGGAATGACATACACCGGTGCCCCGGAATCGGCACCTCGGAGCTTCACCGCGCCCAGTTCGTCGAGGTCGCGCGAAAGCGTCGCCTGTGTGACGTCGATACCCTCCGCGGCCAGGAGCTTCGCGAGCTCCGTCTGGCTGCGGATGGCCATCGAGGACACGAGCTCGGTGATCCGGGCCTGCCGGGTGACCCTGCTGCCGGTCATCGTCGCTTCTCGTCCATGAGCCACACCAGCAGCGCCTTCTGCGCGTGCAGCCGGTTCTCGGCCTCGTCCCAGACCGCGCTCGCCGGCCCGTCGATGACCTCGTCGGTGATCTCCCAGCCGCGGTGCGCGGGCAGGCAGTGCAGCACGATCGCCTCGTCCGCCGCGCGGCGCATCAGCGCGGAGTTGACCTGCAGCTCACGGAACGGGCCGACCCGGTCGAGACCGTCGTTCTCCTGGCCCATGGAGGTCCAGGTGTCGGTGACGACGACGTCCGCGCCTTCGACGGCGGCGTACGGGTCGGTGAAGACCGTGGTGCTGCCGCCGGTCTCCGTCGAACGGTGCTTGGCGTCGAGCATGACCTGCTGATCCGGCTGGAACCCCTCCGGCGAGACGACGCGCACGTGCATCCCCGCCGTGGTCCCGCCCAGCAGCAGCGAATGCGCCATGTTGTTGGCGCCGTCGCCGAGGTACACCAGGGTGAGCCCGGCGAGCTTGCCCTTGCGCTCGCGGATGGTCATCAGGTCGGTGAGCACCTGACACGGGTGGAACTCGTCGGTGAGCGCGTTGATCACCGGGATGCTGGCCGCCGAAGCCATCGCGTCGATGCGCTTCTGGGCGAAGGTCCGCCAGACGATCGCGTCCAGGTACCGCGAAAGCACGCGCGAGGTGTCCTCGATGGTCTCTTCGCGGCCGAGCTGCATGGAGCGGCCGTCGACGATGACCGGGTTGCCGCCGAGCTGGGCGATGCCCACCTCGAAGGAGAACCGGGTCCGGGTGGAGTTCTTCTCGAAGATCGCCGCGACGGACTTGCCCTCCAGCGCGCGCGAGCTCAAGGGCTCGGCTTTCAGCTGGTCGGCGAGGTCCAGGATCTCGGCCTGTTCGGCAGGGCTGAGATCGTCGTCACGGAGGAAGTTGCGGAGCATGCTTTTCGTCTCTGTCCTAGGTGGTGGTGGAATCGAGCGCCCCGGGAAGGGCTTCGAGGAATCCCGTGGCCTCGTCGGCGCTCAGGATCAGCGGTGGGGCCAGCCGGATGGTGTCGGGTGCGATCGGGTTGACCAGGTATCCCGCTTCCTGCGCGGCCTTGGCGACCTTCGCCGAGACCGGTTCGCGCAAGGCGATGCCGAGCAGCAGCCCGGCACCGCGGACCCCGGACACCAGCGGGTGGCCGAGCTCCTCCACGCGGGAGGCGATGTCCTTGCCCAGTGCGGAAACGTGGTCGTTCAGGTTGTCCTTGGCGATGGTCTTGAGCACGGCGAGCCCGGCTGCGCAGCAGACCGGATTGCCGCCGAAGGTGGTGCCGTGCTGCCCCGGCTTGACCAGCTCCCCGGCCTCGCCGACGCCGATGACCGCGCCGATCGGCAGCCCGCCGCCGAGCCCCTTGGCCAGCGTGATGACGTCCGGGACGATGCCGGTGTGCTGGAAGGCGAACCAGGCGCCGGTGCGGCCGATGCCGGTCTGCACCTCGTCGAGGACCAGCAGGGTCCCGGTCGCCTTGGTGATCTCCCGTGCGGCCTGGAGGTAGCCGTCCGGCGCCGGGACGACGCCCGCCTCCCCGAGGATCGGCTCGAGGAACACCGCCGCCGTCTCGGTGTCCACCGCGGCGCGAAGCGCGTCGACGTCGCCATAGGGAACGTGGGTGACGCCGGGAACCAGCGGCTCGAACGCGTCCCGCTTCGACGGCTGCCCGGTCAGCGTCAGCGCGCCCATGGTGCGGCCGTGGAAGGCACCTTCGCACGCGACGATCTTGGTCCGTCCGGTGAGTCTGCTGATCTTCAGCGCGGCTTCGTTGGCCTCCGCGCCGGAGTTGACGAACAGCACCTTCGCGTTGCCGGACAGGCCGGCGACGTCCAGGAGGGTCTCGGCCAGTTCGACGGCGACCGGGTTCACGTAGAGGTTCGAGGTGTGGCCGAGTTTCGCGATCTGCTCGGTGACCGCGGCGACCACGGCGGGGTGGGCGTGGCCGAGCGCGTTGACCGCGATGCCGCCAAGCAGGTCGACGTACGGTTTGCCGTCGGCGTCCCAGACCTTCGCCCCCTCACCGCGGACCAGGGTCAGCGCCGGGGTGCCGTAGTTGTCCATGAGGGACGACTTCCAGTGCTCCTGGCCGTCTACATTGGACTTGTACGTGGTCACGGGAGCTCCGTTTCGGGGAAGACCATGGTACCGATGCCGCGGGAGGTGAAGACCTCCAGCAACACCGAATGGGCGATGCGGCCGTCGATCACGTGCGCGCGGCGGACGCCGCCGCGGATGGCGCGCACGCAGGCCTCCATCTTCGGGATCATGCCGCTGGCGAGGCCGGGGAGCAGGGTTTCGAGGCGGTCCACGCGGATCCTGTCGACCAGCGAACCGCGATCCGGCCAGTTGGCGTAAAGGCCTTCGACGTCGGTGAGCACGACGAGCTTTTCCGCGCCCAGCGCCGCCGCCAGCGCACCGGCCGCGGTGTCGGCGTTGATGTTGTGCACGACGCCGTCGACGTCCGGGGCCACGGTGGACACCACCGGGATCCGGCCCGCGTTGACGATGTCGAGCACGGCGTCCGGGTTCACCTCGGAGACCTCACCGACGAGCCCGATGTCGACCGGGACACCGTCCACAGTGGCCTGTTTGCGCTCGGCGGTGAACAGCCGCGCGTCCTCGCCGGAGATGCCGACCGCGTACGGGCCGTGCGCGTTGATCAGGCCGACCAGTTCCCGGCTGACCTGACCGGTCAGCACCATGCGGACGATGTCCATGGTCTCGGGTGTGGTGACCCGCAGGCCGCCCTTGAACTCGCCTTCGACGCCGAGCCGGTTGAGCATCGCGGTGATCTGCGGGCCGCCGCCGTGCACCACCACCGGGCGCAACCCGGCCGTACGCAGGAAGACCATGTCCTCGGCGAAGGCCTGCTTGAGACTCTCGTCGATCATCGCGTTGCCGCCGTACTTCACCACGACGGTGGCGCCGTGGAAACGCTGCAACCAGGGCAAGGCTTCGATGAGGATCGAGGCCTTCTCGGCGGCCGTCGCGAGCCGCTCGTCCGCGGGGACGGTGGATTCGGAAGGGCTCATGACGAGTACGCGCTGTTCTCTTCGACGTACGCGTGCGAAAGGTCGGTCGTGTAGATCGTCGCCCCGCCTTCGCCGAGGCCGAGGTCGACGACGATCTGGATGTCGCGGCCCGAAAGATCCGCCTCGGAGCGGTCCGCCGCAGTGGTGCCCTTGGCGAACAGGGTGACGCCGTTGATCGCGATGGCGACCTTCTCCGGGTCGATCTCCGCCGGCACGCGGCCCAGCGCCATGGCGATGCGGCCCCAGTTCGGGTCGGAACCGAACAGGGCGGTCTTGACCAGGTTGTCCTCGGCGATCGTCCGGCCGACGGCGATGGCGTCGGCCTCGCTCACCGCGCCGGTGACCGTGACGTCGACGTACTTGGTCGCGCCCTCGGAGTCCGCGCGCAGTTGCAGCACGAGGTCGAGGCTGACGGTGGTGAGGAGTTCGGTCAGCTCGGCCTCGGTCGGCTCGACACCGCTGGCACCCGACGCGAGGACGAGCACCGTGTCGTTGGTGGAGGTCCCGCCGTCGACGTCGAGCCGGTCGAAGGTCACGCCGGTGGCGGCACGCAGGGCCTTGTCCAGGACTTCGGGTGTGACGACCGCGTCGGTGGTGAGGACGGAGAGCATCGTCGCGAGGTTCGGGGCGAGCATGCCCGCGCCCTTGGCGAACCCGCCGACGCTCCAGCCGCTTTCGTGCTTCGCGGCCGCCTGCTTCGGCTTGGTGTCGGTGGTCATGACCGCGGTGGCGGCGGCGAGGTCGGCTTCGTCACCGGTGCCGAGCCGCTCGAAGGCGGTGTCCACCCCGGAGAGCAACGCGTCCATCGGCAGCCGTTCACCGATCAGGCCGGTCGAGCAGACCGCGACCTCGATCGCGCCGGCTTCGAAGAGTCCCGCGACCTTCTCGGCGGTCTGGTGGGTGTCCTGGAAGCCGCCGGGGCCGGTGGCGGCGTTCGCCCCGCCGGAGTTGAGGACGACGGCCTTGAGCCGCTGCTGCTTGAGCACTTCCTGCGACCACAGGACGGGCGCGGCCTTGATCACGTTGCGCGTGAAGACGCCGGCCGCGACCTGCAGCGGCCCGTCGTTGACGACGAGCGCGAGGTCGAGCTTGCCCTCGGCCTTGATCCCGGCGGCGACGCCCGCGGCACGGAATCCCTTCGGCTGGGTGACGGTCACGGAGCGACTCCTACGGTCGGTAGTCCGGTGGTTTCGGGGAGGCCGAGGGCGATGTTCATCGACTGGACGGCGCCGCCCGCGGTGCCCTTGGTCAGGTTGTCGATGGCCGCGACCACGATCAGGCGCCGGGTGTCGGCGTCGACGGTGACCTGCAGCTGGACGTTGTTCGAGCCGACCACCGACGCCGAGGACGGCCACCGGCCCTCGGGCAGCAGCTGGACGAACGGCTCGGTGGCGTACGCCTTTTCGTAGACCGCGCGGGCGCCTTCGGCGTCGAGATCGGTCTTGAGCGCGGCGCTCGCGGTGGTGAGGATCCCGCGCGGCATCGGGGCCAGCACCGGGGTGAACGAGACCTTGACCCGTTCACCCGAGACCGCCGAGAGGTTCTGCGCGAACTCGGGAGTGTGCCGATGGGCACCACCGACGCCGTACGCGGTGGCCGAGCCCATCACCTCCGAACCGAGGAGGTTCGGCTTCAGGCTCTTGCCCGCGCCCGACGTCCCGGTGACGGCGACGACGTTGACCTCCGGCTCGACCAGGCCCGCGGCGAGCGCCGGGGCGAGGGCGATCGAACCGCCGGTCGGGAAGCAGCCGGGGACCGCGATGCGTTTGGTCCCGGCGAGACGTTCGCGGGCGCCGGGGAGCTCGGGGAGCCCGTACGGCCATTGCCCGGCGTGGTCACCGCCGTACCAGCGCTGCCAGTCGGCCGCGTCCGCGAGGCGGTGGTCCGCGCCGAGGTCGACCACCAGGACATCCGGGCCCAGCTGCGCGGCGATGGCACCGGAGTGGCCGTGCGGCAGGGCGAGGAAGACGACGTCGTGTCCGGCCAGGGTCTCCGGGGTCGTCTCCAGCAGGACCCGGTCCACCAGTGGTGCGAGGTGCGGCTGATGCTGGACGAGCGGCGTCCCCGCGGAGCTGGCCGCGGTGAGCGCGCCGATCTGGACTTCGGGATGGGTCAGCAGCAGGCGCAGGAGTTCGCCGCCCGCGTACCCGCTGGCTCCGGCCACCGCGATCTTCACCGTCATACGCATGATTATGCACTCCCATGCAAGTTCAATCAAACAAAGTCGTGTGGCTCACCCGATAAGGGTTGTTGTCGAGGCATCCTTGACCGCATGACCGACACACCCGCCCGGCTGCTCAGCCTGCTGTCGCTCCTGCAGACCCCGCGCGAGTGGCCCGGAAGCGAGCTCGCCGAACGGCTGGAGGTCAGTCCGCGGACCATCCGGCGCGACATCGACCGGCTGCGTGAGCTCGGTTACCCCGTCGAAGCGTCACGAGGCGCCGAGGGCGGCTACCGGCTGGGCGCCGGCACGGCGATGCCACCGCTGCTGCTCGACGACGAAGAGGCCGTCGCGATCGCGGTCGGTCTGCGTGGCGCCGCCGGGCAGGCGATCTCGGGTATCGAGGAGTCTTCGGTGCGGGCGCTGGCCAAACTCGAACAGGTGCTGCCTTCGCGGCTGCGTTATCGCGTCGGCGCGCTGGGCGCCGCGACCGTGCCGCTCCCCGGCACGGGCCCGGCGGTGGATCCGGAACACCTCACCGTCTTCGCGGGCGCGATCGCCAACACCGAGCGGACCCGGTTCACCTACCGCACCGGCGACGGGACCGAATCCCGGCGGCACGTCGAACCGCACCGGCTCGTCTCCGCCGGACGCCGCTGGTACCTGCTCGGCTACGACCTCGACCGGAACGACTGGCGGATCTTCCGCGCGGACCGGATCTCGGAACCACGGGCGACCGGCGGCCGGGCCACCCCGAGACAGCCGCCCGCGGAGGACGTGGCGGCCTATGTCACCGACAGGATGTACAGCCTCCTTCCCACCTACAGCGCACGCGTGACCCTGCACGCACCGATCGGCCAGGTCGCCCCCGCGATCGGCGAGGGCTTCGGCGAACTGGAATCGCTGGACGACGAAACCTGCGTCTTCCACGCGGGCACCGACACCCTGGACTGGCTAGCGTTCCGGATTCTCGGGCTCGGCTGCGAATTCACCGTGCACGAACCGCCGGAGCTGATCGAGCATCTCCGGGAGATGGCCGCACGAGCCGAACGCGGAGCGGCGTCCACAGTGGACTGACGGTGGCCACGAGGACCGAAGGCCCTCGCGACCACCGGTGCTCAGCCGATTTCCGCCACCTCTCGTTGGCTCGGCGGGATGGGGAGATACGCGCCACGGCGCTCCGGGTCGCAGCCGACCCTGGGCAACCGGGCCCGGATCCCGCCCGGTGTCCGCTCGAACCGCCGCGCGATCTCCTCGACGCTTTCCCCAGCGAGCCAACGGCTTTCCAGTTCCGCGTCCAGCTCGTCGGTCCACGGCAGGCCCTGCTGCGCGGGGCGGTCCGCCGATCTTCGGCGGCCGTTCCGGCCGGTGCTCCGCCCGGCGAACGCCAGCAGTGTGTCGGAAAGGACGGTCGCCAAGGCCGGTACGGCTTCGGCGTCGATATCGAGCCTGCCTTCGGCGACAGGCTCTTCCAGCGGTCCGGCTCCGCCGACCATTACGGTCACCCAGCGGTCTTCCCCGGCCGCGCCGCCACCCTCACGGGCGGCGACCTCGATGCGATAAACGGTGTCCTGCACCCGGATCTCGGTCCGGTGCTCTTCGACGATGGTCATGGCGGGGACGCTAACGGGCGGGCCCGACAATTCGACGGCGCGGCGAGGGGATTCGGTGCGTGACCGGAAGTTTCCTCGCCTTCCCGGCCGCGAGGGGGCCGGTCACGGCACTATCGGCCACCCCGGTTGCCGCACCTAAGTGATCCTGACCGCGGTCGCCCGCGAGTTAGCTTTGCTCACCGGTTCTTCTACGAAGGGGAGGAAAAATGAGGACCAAGGCACGTCGGATGTCGCTTTTCTTGACCATGCTCGTACTCGCGATCGGGACCGTCTTCGCGGCGCCCGCCTCGGCCGGGACGGCGGCGTCCACCAGCGCGCTGGCCACCTGCACAGGAGCGGATTCCTGCTGGTTCACCTGGGGTCGCATCCAGGCCGGGGACTGCACGATGGACAACGCGAAGTGGACCCTCAGGCGCGACGGGAGCGCTTCGTTCGAGGCGACGATCGTCAGCAGCGACAGCAACGACGCTTGGCTGATGTGGGTGAACATCTTGGACAGCAACGGCATCGTCCTCGGGCCCATCCATCACGGCGGTGACCCCAAATTCGTCAAGGGCACCGTCAAGAACGTGTGGCACTGGTGGTTCGCCGAGGGATCGTTCGACGCCAGGTTCTTCGACCGCATCCACAGCATGCGGATGACGAGCCACTGCTAAGAAGCATCGGACGGGCGGCCAGGAAATGGACCGAAGGCGTCCTTCGCCGCATCGGACGCGCTGAAGGGAGCCTTCAGCCCACCATCGGCCGCGAATGCGACACAAGCGTCCAAGCCCCACAGCAAGGAAATGCCCCGGTCCGGAAAACCCGGACCGGGGCATCGAAACATCCTGACGAAGGCTCAGAAAGGCAGCGCCTGAGCCAGCGCCTCCTTCTTCACCTCGGCGACCGAAGACGGCACGTCCGACTTCGCGGCCGCGGAAGCGCCGGCCGGAACCGGCGGCGGGACCGGGCCGCACTGCACGTCCGAACCGTTGCCCGGCTTGCGCACGGGCAGCTTTCCGGTCAGCAGGTAGTCCGCGATCTTGTCGTCCACACAGGACACACCGGACAGCGAGCCCGAGTGCGTCGTGCCGCCCGGAGCGCTGATCAGGCTGGAGTTCGGGTAGCGCTTGCGGACCTCGAGGCTGCCGGGATACGGCGTCGCGGCGTCGTTCTCCTCGTTGACCAGCAGGATGCCGGGGACCTTGCTGCCGTCGATCTCCACCGGCTTGCCCGGCTTCGCGGGCCAGTCGAGGCACGGCGCGTTGAACCAGGCATTGCCCCAGGTCTCGAACGGCGCCCGGAAGTGCGTGACCCAGTTGTCGAACTTCCAGCGGGGCCAGCTCTGCGGCCACGCCACGTCTGTGCACTGCACGGCCGCGTACACCGCGTAGCCGTTGTCCTGGCCCGGCGGGTTGGAGTCGTCGTACAGGCCCTTCAGGGTCTGCCAGTCACCCTTGTGCACCCAGCCGGAGAAGGCGTTCGCCATGTCTTCCCAGCCGAAGACGTAGTAACCGGCCTGCAGGAAGATGTCCGTCCACTCGGATCCGCCGATGACGCCGCCCGCGGGCTTGTCGTACAGCTTCTTCTGCTCGGCGTACCACAGCTTCTCGACCGCGGCGGCGGTGTTGCCGAGGTGGTAGACCGAGTCGTACTTGGCGAGCCAGCCAAAGTAGATCTTGATGTTCTTGTCGAAGGCGATGTCCTGGTTCAGGTTCGCCTTGTACCAGACGTCGCGGGGGTCGACGGTGCCGTCGAACACCATCCGCCGCACGTTCTGCGGGAACAGCGTGCTGTAGACCTGTCCGAGGTAGGTGCCGTAGGAGAAGCCGTAGTAGTTGATCTGCTTCTCGCCCAGCGCCTTCCGCAGGCTGTCGACGTCCTTCGCCACATCGATGGTCTTGATGTGGTCGAGGATCGCGCCGTTCTTGGCGCACGCCTTCGCGTAGCCCTTGGCCCTCTCACGCCACGCCGTCTCGATGGCGCGCGTGGTCGGCACGTACTGCGGGCGGTTGTAGGAGGCGTAGTTCCCGTCGCAGGTCAGCGACGGCTTGCTCTCCCCCACGCCACGCGGGTCGAAGCCGATCCAGTCGTACTCCTCACCCGCCTTCTTGGGGACGGCCCGGCCGAGCGTCGACAGGCCGAGACCCGATCCGCCGGGACCGCCCGGGTTGACCAGCATGACGCCCTGCGACTTGGCGGACTTGTGCTTCACCCGCGAGACGGCGATCGAGATCTTCTCCCCGCCCGGCTTCGCGTAGTCCAGCGGGACCTCGAGGAAACCGCATTCCGCGCCGGCCTTCACCAGGCTCGGGCGCGTACAGGCTCCCCAGGAGATGGGCTTCGGATCGAAGTCCGACGCCGAGGCGGCCGTGGCGGAGGGAGCGAGCGCCATGGTGCCGACGCCGATCCCCGCGACCGCCAGGGCGGCAACGAATTTCTTCACTGTGTTCCTTTTCGTCCGCGTTCGACCCGGTCGGGCCGAAGCTACCGAGAACCGGCTTCAATCTCGCTGACCGACACGTTGACCGCCATCCCTCTTTAGTCGGTATCCGATCCTCGATCCGGGCATATCAGTCTTGTCGGTCCCCTGTCGTACGCTCGCGTCGCCCACTGGGGAAAGGAGAGCGCATGGACGAGGTGAAAAGCCTGGTTTCGGCGGTTCGCAACGGTTTGGCCGCGCTGGCCGATCCGGAAAAGGCGCCGTCGATGCGGGCGTACATGAAGTCGGAAATGCCGTTCCTCGGTGTGGCGTCCCCGCCTCGGGCCGCCTTGCTGAAGCGGCTCTATGCCGAACATCCGCTACCCGATCGTGTGAGCTTTTCGACGGCAATTCTCACGTTGTGGCGAGAGGCCGAGTTCCGGGAAGAGCGCTATGCGGCGATCGCCCTTTCCGGGCATCGCGCGTACACCCGTTGGCAGGACGGCGATCTGCTCGGCCTGTACGAGGAGATGATCGTGACGGGCGCCTGGTGGGATTACGTGGACGAGGTCGCCATCCGCCGGATCGGCCCGATCCTGCGCGCGGAGCCGGAGACGGTGACCACGCTGATGCTGACCTGGGCCTACGACGAGGACCGATGGCGTCGCCGCACCGCGGTCATCTGCCAGATCGGTGCCAAGGGCGGAACGGACACCGACCTGCTCACCCGTGCCGTCGAGGCGAACATCGACGACAAGGACTTCTTCCTGCGCAAGGGAATCGGCTGGGCCCTGCGCGAGTACGCGAAGACCGAGCCGGACTGGGTGCGCGCGTTCGCCGCCGCGCATCCGGCACTGTCCACTCTGTCCAGGAAGGAGGCGCTCAAGCACCTGGGAGGGTGAGCACCGGCCTGGGGACGAGGGCGATGAGTTCCTCGACCACCCCACCGAGTTCGGGCAACAGCACTCGTAGCTCCTTGAGATCGCGAAGCAGTTCCAAGCGCGTCTCCTGGGGCGGCCCCTTCTCGAGCAGGGTCTTGAGGTCACGGGTCATCTCTTCCTCACGTCCGAGGACGAGGAGGTAGAAGAGCGGCTGGAGCTGGACGTCCCAGTCGAAGGGGCCGGTCGAGATCCGGGCGTTGGCCTTGTCGAGGCCTTCGTTCAGCGCTTGGTGGGCTTCTTCCGTCTTCCCGGTCTTCAGCCAGACGAGGGTGAGGAGGTTGTGCGCCCAGCCGAATTCCGGTGCGAGCGGGGCCAGGAGCGTCTCCGCCTCGTCGAGCTCCCCCGCGAACAGCAGGGCCTCCCCGAGGCTTTCGCGGTATTCGGTGTTCTCAGGGTCCGAGGCGACCAGTTCGCGCAGTTCGCGGATGGCCTCCTCGTACTCGCCTGCCCGGCAGCGGATGTCCGCGCGCAGGGCGCGGGCGCTCTCGTCGTGCCCCGCTTCCAGCGCGCTCTCCGTGTCGGCCAACGCGCCTTCCAGGTCACCGAAGACGAACCGATGGCGGGCGCGCCGGTACAAGGCGTACCCACCGTCCTGGCCAAGGCGAACACCTTCGTCGAGTGCCGCCCTGGCCTCGTCGTGCCGGTCGAGGTCTCTGAGGATGTCGCCGCGGCTGGTGTGGAAGAAGGCCAGCCCCGCATTCGCCGAGACGGCGATGTCGATGTCGGCGAGGGCCGCCGGGAAATCGCCGGAGCGCTGGTGGGCCAGAGCACGCCAGCTGTGCGCCCACTCGTTGCCGGGGTCGAGTTCGATCGCGCGGCTCAAGGAGGTCACCGCGCTGCCGTTCTCGTTGAGTCTGCTGAGCACCGCCCCTCGCTGCAGATGGTTCTCGGCGTCGTCGGGAGCCAGCTCGATGGCCCGGTCCAGGTCGGCGAGTGCCGTCCGGTACTCGTCCAGATTGTGGTGGGCCAGGCCGCGCATGTAGTACGCCCACTCGTAGTCCGGGTCGATCCGCAGCGCGGCGGTGAAACCGTCGACGGCGAGCCGGTTCCGTTCACCGCGGTGGTGGAAGGCCGCCCGGATCGCGTGGGCCCTGGCGCTCCCGGGGTCCGCCGCGACGATCGCGTCGAACGCCGCCGACGCGGCGTCTCCGTCTCCCGTCCGCTCCAGGAACAACGCCAGTTTGGTCAGGTAGAAGACGTCTTTGGGGCGGAGGGCGGCGGCCGCGCGATGACCGGCGAGTGCTCCCTCGTCGTCTCCCAGCTCGGCGAGCAGCGTGGCCCGGTAGTGGACGGCCCAGGCGTACTCGGGGTCGAGCCGGATCGCGATGTCGATCTCGTGGATCGCCTTCCGGATATCGCCGCGTTTGAAGTGCACCTCGCTCCGGATGGCGTACGCCCATGTGTGGTCGGGCTGGAGACGGACGGCCTCGTCGAGGTCCGCCATCGCACCGTCGAGGTCGCCGAGTTCGGCACGGGCGGAGCCGCGTCCGCGCCACGAATAGGCGTACCCGGGGTCGAGTTCGATCGCCCGGTTCAGATCCGACAACGCCCGTTCCCAGTCACCCTCGTTGCGGAACAGGTTGCCCCGATCGCTCCACGCGTAGGGGTCGGCGGGGTTCAGATCGAGCGCCCGGTCGAAGTCCCGTGTCGCCGCCTCGATGTCCTCTTGGCTTTCGTAGGCCCAGGCGCGCCGCCGGATCACCGTCGAAAGCCGCGCGGCGTCGAGTTCGCCCGCGCCGGCGAGCAGATCGAGCACCGGGATCTCCCGCGGGCCGTCGCCGTCGCCGATCGCGGCGGTCAGCCGCCGGCCCCAGCCGAGTACCGAAGGCGCGTCCGCGTCGGCACCGGCCTGCTCCATCATGCGGGCCCAAGCGCGGGCGGGAGCGGTGCCGGTGGTGATCATCTCGGCCGCGCCGAGCAGCGCGTCCGGTAGCGCGTCGGCCGGGGCGCCGCAGAGCCGGTGATAGGTCTGTTCGAGCTTCCTCTTCTGCCAGCGCTCGTCGCTCCAGGCGTCGCGGTGACTGCTCAGGCCGAGTTCGGCACAGCGGCCTTCGTAGTACTCGCCGAGCCGCAGGTGGCGTTCGGCGAACTCGGCGGGCGAGCGACCGCGTTCCAGCCGCACCATCGGGCCGCGGACCACCGGGTGGTAGCGCACCGGAAGCTCGCGGCGACCGACGAACGGCAGTTCCCGCAGCCAGCGGAAGGTCTCCCCCGCGGTCTCCTTCCCGGTCAGCACGCCGATGACGTCCTCGTCGAGGAAGCGGGGTAGCGACGCGGTGGCGGCGATGTCCTTCCTCGCCTTTTCGGGGACCCAGTGCAGGAATCGCTTGACCGCGTCGTCGCTGGGATCGCCGACGGCGTCCGCTCCGGCCGGATTCCCGCGGGCCAGCATGGCGACCAGGACGGGCAGGCCGTCGGTCAGCCGCAGCACGATCTCGATGACCTGTTCGTCGGTGATGCCGTGTTCGGCGAGCAGGCGCCGTGCCTCCGGCTCGGTGAACGGCCGGAGCTCGATCTCGCGTACCAGCGGCGCGTGCCGGTTCCAGTTCGCCTCGTCCAGCGGGAACTGGCCCGCGACGGTGAGCACCAGGTTCTGCGGCAGATCGCCGTACAGTCCGGCGAGCAGGTCGAGCAGCCAGGTCTCCAGCACCGGCGCGGTTCGCTCGAAGGTGTCGAAGAACAGCGCGATCTGCCGCGTCTCCGGAACGCGCCACAGATCTTCGACGAACGGTTTGGTGAGCTCCTCCGCCGGTTCGAGGAGCAGCTGGACATCGGCCTTCCGCTTGAACTTCGCCGCGAGGTAGACCTGGAGCTGCTCCAGCTGTTTCGCCGTCGCGTCCGCGTCGATCGCGTCGGCGGCGATGCTGCCGCCGGGCAGTGTCTTCGCAACGCCGAGACCGGCCTTGACGACGGTCTTCGTCACCAGTTCACGCCCGGCCGCGGGTGCCTGCGGATCGCTGTGCAGCCGTTCCCTCGCCTTGAGATACGACTCGTAGCGCTTCTCGAAGCGGCGCATCTCGTACCCGCCGCG
Source organism: Amycolatopsis keratiniphila (assembly GCF_000400635.2). NCBI lineage: Bacteria > Bacillati > Actinomycetota > Actinomycetes > Pseudonocardiales > Pseudonocardiaceae > Amycolatopsis > Amycolatopsis keratiniphila. The sequence continues at coordinate 5,636,849 of NC_021252.1, forward strand.
AGCGAGGTCCTTCGCCAGTTTGACCAGTGTCGCGGGCAGATCCTGCTGCCGGTCGTCCGCGAACCCGACGGCGGCGCGGGCTTCCTCGGCGATACCGCGAAGCTGGTCGAGCAGGAAGGACTTCCCGACCCCGGCGAGACCGTGCACCGAATACAGGTACCGGCGGCGCCGGTCGTCTCCGGACAACCCCAGATTGTCCCGGAAGTCCTCACGTTCCCCGACCCTGCCGACGAAACCGTCGCTCAGCCTGGCGCGGGCGATGTCTTGGATACTGGACCGGCCGTCTGGACGTGACACAAGTCCTCACTTTGCCACACCCGAAGCGCGTGAAGGCCCCTTTCCTCGGCTGAACCGAGGAAAGGGGCCTTCACGGGACAACCGGGTCAGGCCCGCAGGCTCGCGCCGAAACGTTCGCCGGCGACCGCGACGGCGGCGTCGCGGGCCTTGGTGGCCTCGTCGACGGTCAGCGTGCGGTCCGCGGCACGGAACCGCAGCTTGTACGCCACCGAACGCTTGCCCTCGCCCACCTGCTCGCCCTGGTAGGAGTCGAACAGCGTGATGTCCTCGAGCAGTTCGCCCGCGCCTTCGCGCAGCGCCTCGGCCAGATCCGCCGACGGCACCTCCGACTCCGCGACGAGGGCGACGTCGAGCAACACCGGCGGGTACGCCGAGATCCGCGGCGCCGGACGGTCGTCCGGAATCGGGATCGCGTCCAGGTCGAGTTCCATCGCGACGGTGCGCGGCGGCAGCCCGAGCGCCTCGACGACCTTCGGGTGCAGCTCACCGGCGTAACCGACCGGCCACTGCCCCACCCGCAGCTGCGCGCAGCGACCGGGGTGCCACGGCGGCTGATCCGCCGCGGCCGTGGTCAGCTCGACACCGGCGGCCTGCGCCACCAGCCGGGCGGCCTGGACCGCGTCGGCCCAGTTCGCCTGCTCACCCTCGCCCCACCAGCCGGCGCGAGCGCGCTGACCGGCGAGCACGACGGCGACGTGCAGCGGCTGCGGCGGCACGGCTGCCTCCAGTACCGCGAGCTCCTCGTCGGTCGGGCGCCGGTCCACCCCGAGCGAAGGCATCGGGATCGGGTTCGGCCCGGGCAGCACGACCTGCCCGATGTGGAACAGCGAGACATCCTTGAAACCGCGGGAAATGTTGCGCTGCAAGGTCTCCAGCAGCCCCGGCAGCAAGGTGCTCGCCATCCGGTCCTTGTCCGCCTCCAGCGGGTTGCGGACCTTGACGGTGCTGCGGCGGACGTCGTCCTCGGGCAGCCCGAACGCGTCCCAGACCGTGTCCGAGATGAACGGGAAGGGCAGCACCTCGACGTAGCCGTTCTCCGCCAGCGCACGCGCGACCGAGCGGCGACGACGCTGCACGTCGGTGAGTCCGCGGCCGGCCGGGGCGTCGGGCAGCACCGACGGGATGCTGTCGTAGCCCTCCAGCCGGAGCACCTCCTCGACCAGGTCGGCGGGCTGCACCAGGTCGCCACGCCAGCTCGGCGGGACCGCGGTCACCAGGGCGGTGCCGTCCTCCGACGTGCCCACATTGACCTTGCAGCCGATCTGCGAAAGCCGCTTGACCGTGACACCACGCTCGTAGCGCACCCCGGCCACCTGGTCGGGCAGGCTGATCGGCATGGTCACCGGCGGGTTCGGCTCGACGCCGCCCTCGTCGGTGCGGCCGGGCAGGATCGAACCCTCGCCGTACTGACGCAGCAGGCGCGCGGCGAGTTCGACGGCCACCGCGCACAGCTGCGGGTCGGTGTAGCGCTCGAACCGCTTGGCCGCCTCGGAGAACAGCTTGTGACGGCGGGCCGTCCGGCTGATCGACGACGGGTCCCAGTGCGCCGCTTCGAGCAGCACGTCGGTGCTCTCGGGGGTGATCTCGGTCGACGCGCCGCCCATCGTGCCCGCCAGCGAGATGACCCCGCTGTCGTCGGCGATCACCACGTCGTCCGCGTCGAGCGTGCGCTCGACATCGTCCAAAGTGGTCAGTTTTTCGCCCGGCTTCGCCTTGCGCACCACCAGATCGCCCTTGACCGAACCGGTCGCGAACGCGTGCAGCGGGTGCCCGAGCTCGAGCATGACGTAGTTGGTCACGTCGACCGCGAGCGAGATCGACCGGATGCCGGCCAGCATCAGGCGGCGGCGCATCCACCACGGCGTCGGCGCGGTCGCGTCCAGGTTCTTGACCCGGCGCAGGACGAACCGCTTGCAGCCCTCGGTGTCTTCGAGGTGCACCGGCCAGACGTCGCTCTCGGCCTCGGGGACCTCGATGGACGCCGGGTCGCCGAACGGGACGTCGAGCGCGTTGGACAGCTCGCGGGCCAGGCCGCGGACCGACAGCGTGTACCCGCGGTCCGGGGTCGGCGTGACCTCGAGGACGGTGTCGTCGAGGCCGAGCAGCTTGCTCGCGTCTTCGCCCGGGCTGGCCGTGCTCGGCGGGAGCACCAGGATGCCGGAGTGGTCGTCGCCGATGCCGAGTTCGCTCGCGGAGCAGATCATGCCGTCGCTGAGACGGCCGTAGGTCTTGCGCGCGCCGATCTCGAAACCGCCGGGCAGCACGGTGCCGGGCAGCGCGACGACGACCAGGTCACCCTCGGCGAAGTTCGAGGCACCGCAGATGATCCCGCGGGTCTTGATCCCCGTGGGGCCGTCGTCCTCGAAAGGACCTTCGTCGTCGTCCTCGTCTTCGTCGAGGTTCTCGTCCGGCTTGCCGGCGTCCTCGTCCTCCGACTCACCGACATCGACCCGGCAGAACCGGACCGGCTTCTTGAACTCGGTGAGCTCCTCGATCTCGGCGACGCGGCCGACCACGAGCGGGCCGGTGACGGGTTCGAGTTCACGGACGTCGTCGACCTCGATGCCGATGCGCACGAAGGCGTCGGCCAGATCCTGGGCCGTGACCTCCTCGTCGACGTCGAGGTGTTCGATCAGCCAGCTGGCTGGGACCTTCACTCAGGCCTCCGTTCCGAAAGGCAGGGTGAACCTGATGTCGCCCTCCACCATGTCGCGCATGTCCGGGATTCCGTTGCGGAACTGCAGGGTGCGCTCGATACCCATGCCGAAGGCGAAGCCCGAGTACACCTCGGGGTCGACGCCACAGGCACGCAAGACGTTGGGGTTGACCATGCCGCAGCCGCCCCATTCGACCCAGCCGGGGCCGCCCTTCTTCTCCTCGAACCAGACGTCGACCTCGGCCGACGGCTCGGTGAACGGGAAGAAGTGCGGGCGCAGACGGGTCTTCGAGGTCCCGCCGAACATCGCGCGGGCGAAGGCGTCGAGGGTGCCCTTGAGGTGCGCCATCGTCAGGCCCTTGTCCACCGCGAGCCCTTCGACCTGCGAGAACACCGGGGTGTGCGTGGCGTCGAGCTCATCGGTCCGGTAGGTGCGGCCGGGGCAGACGACGTACACGGGCAGGTCGCGGTGCAGCAGCGTCCGGGCCTGCACCGGCGAGGTGTGCGTCCGCAGCACCAGGCCGGAGTCCTCCTCGCCGAGGTAGAACGTGTCCTGCAGCTGGCGCGCGGGGTGGTCCTTGCCGAAGTTCAGCGCGTCGAAGTTGAACCACTCGGCTTCGAGCTCGGGACCGTCGGCGACCTCGTAGCCCATCGCGACGAACGCGTCGGCGATCCGCTCCGAGAGGGTCGCGATCGGGTGCCGGGCGCCACGGGGCACGCGGTCCCACGGCAGCGTGACGTCGACGGCCTCCTCGCGGAGCACCCTCTCGTCACGTTCCGCCTGGAGCACCGCGCGGCGGGCGTCGAACGCGGACTGGATGCCCTGGCGCGCTTCGTTGACCCGCTTGCCTGCCTCGGCCTTCTCCTGCTTCGGCAGGGCGCCGATCTCGCGGCGGGCGAGCAGCAGCGGAGACTGGTCCCCGAGGTGGGCGGGCTTGACCGCGGCCAGCGCGTCGAGATCCGCCGCGGCCGCGAAACCCGTCTCGGCCTGTTTGACGGCGGCCGTCAACGTTTCCGGCGCGAGCGCCCCCGCCTGGGGGTCCTGCTTGTCGTTGGCTTCGGACATAACTCCTCGGCGTCCGCTGGGACTGGTCCGGTGCACGCGAGCGCACACATGGGTTTAGCAGCTGCTGAATTCTATGGGACAGCGAACGGCGGCCCCCGATCACCCTCGGGCTGGGCACACCGTCACTCGGGAGTGCGAAAAACGCGCTCTACGCCGTAAACAAGGTGCTGGAACGAACACTGCGTTCCATGAGAGCTCCCTTGGTGTCGTGGTGCGACGGCGTGATGGCCGAGACTCTACGTGGCCGCGGCCCGCGAAGCCATCGCATTTGTGTACACACAGACAGCGGCGGCCGTCGCGAGGTTCAGGCTCTCGGCGCGGCCGTACATCGGGATCTTCACCGCGAGGTCGACCGTTTCCAGGACCTCCCGCGGCAGGCCGTGCGCCTCGTTGCCGAACACCCACGCGGTCGGCTCGGCGAAGGTCACCTGATCGAGTTCGGTGTCGGCGTAACCGTGCGCGCCGAGGGTGCGGAGCCCGGCGGCGGAGCAGGCCTTCAAGGCCGCGTCGACGTCCCGGATCCGGGTGATGGCGGGGTGGAACAGGCTGCCGGCGGCCGCGCGGACGCATTTGCCGTTGTGCGGGTCAACGCTGTCGCCGGCGAGGACGACCGCGTCGGCGCCGGCGGCGTCCGCGACGCGGATCACGGTGCCCGCGTTGCCGGGGTCGGCGACGTCGACGAGGACGACGACGAGCTTCGCGCCCGGCTTCAGGACGGTCTCCTGTGGACGGTCGACGAGCGCGCAGACCGCGACGATGCCTTGCGGTGTCACGGTCTCGGACAACCCGTCGGCGGCGCGATCGGTGATCGGCGAGACGGGGACGCCCGCCTCACGCGCGATGGTGAGCAGCCGCTCGTGCTGCGCGGCGGCACGTTCGGTCACGAACAGCTCGTACACCGTGCCGCCGTCTTCGAGCGCGGCCTCGACGGCGTTCGCGCCCTCGGCGAGGAACCGGCCGGTCTTCTCACGCTCGGCCCGGCGGGTGAGCTTGCGCGCAGCAACAACCCGGGGCGTCCGTTCGGTGAACGGAGCCGCCCCGGGTTGCGGAAGAGCGCTGTAGCCGGTCAGGCCGACTTCTTCTCTTCGGTGTTCACGTTCGCCTTGGCCAGCTCGGCCAGCGCGGTGAACGCGGCGGCGTCGTTGACGGCGAGGTCCGCGAGGATCTTGCGGTCGACCTCGACACCCGCGGCCTTGAGGCCCTGGATGAACCGGTTGTAGGTCACGCCGTTGGCGCGGGCCGCGGCGTTGATGCGGGTGATCCACAGCTGGCGGAAGTCACCCTTGCGGGCACGACGGTCCCGGTAGGCGTAGTTCAGCGAGTGAAGCGTCTGCTCCTTCGCCTTGCGGTACAGCCGCGAACGCTGGCCGCGGTAGCCGCTGGCGAGCTCGAGAGTCGCGCGACGCTTCTTCTGGGCGTTGACCGCCCTCTTGACGCGTGCCACTGGTCCATCCTGTCGATCTGGGGGCGCGGCTGGCGCGCCCGGGGTTTACAAGTGCGGGGGTGTCAGCGGCCGAGAAGGCGCTTGACGCGGCCGACGTCGTTCTTGGCGATCTCGGTCGTGCCTTCGAGGCGACGGGTGAGCCTGTTGGACTTCTTCTCCATCAGGTGGCGACGGCCGGCCTTCTGGCGGCGCAGCTTGCCCGAGCCCGTGACGCGGACACGCTTGGACGTCCCGCTGTGCGTCTTCATCTTCGGCATTACGTTGTCCTCTTTCGTGCGGCGGCACACCGGTGTTCCCCGGTGTGCCGCTGACATGTGCTGGTCGGCGCTACGCGTCGGCGGGCGGCTCGGACGACTCGTCCTTGGCTGCCTTCGCGGCCTTCTGCGGCTTCACGTTCTTGTGCGGAGCCAACACCATGATCATGTTGCGACCGTCCTGCTTCGGCGACGACTCGACGAACCCGAGCTCGGTCACCTCGTCGGCGAGCTTCTGCAGCAGCCGGAAACCGAGTTCCGGCCGGGACTGCTCTCGACCGCGGAACATGATCGTGACCTTGACCTTGTTGCCTGCCGCCAGGAAGCGCGACACGTGACCCTTCTTGGTCTCGTAGTCGTGCTGATCGATCTTCGGCCGCAGCTTCTGCTCTTTGATGACGGTGAGCTGCTGGTTGCGGCGGGACTCGCGGGCCTTCTGCGCGCTCTCGTACTTGAACTTGCCGAAGTCCATGAGCTTGCATACGGGCGGGCGTGCCTGCGGAGCGACCTCGACCAGATCGAGATCGTTCTCCTGTGCCAGCCGCAGCGCATCTTCGATCCGGACGATGCCGACCTGTTCACCGGCAGGCCCGACGAGGCGGACCTCCGGAACCCGGATTCGGTCGTTGATGCGTGTCTCGGAGCTGATGGGGCCTCCTTGGTCCGAGGTAAATTCTTCTACCGTTTCGACCTGGTGCCCACATGCCGAAGGCCCCGGTACCGTGAGGTACGCGAGGCCCACTCATTCCGATCGCGTTCAGTCTCCAGAACCGAACGCACCGCCTCCGACGCCCGAAATCGTCTTCGGCGAGACCGGACCCGGACACCTGGTGTTGCGGCGGTGACACGGGTGGGAGCGGGGCTCCACTTGCCGCCCCCGATCGCTCGGGGGCTGGTCGCTCGTGGAAGGGTACCAGACGTGTCAGATGAACCCGTTCAGCAACCCCCGTATTCCCCGGACGTCCGCGACCTGGAGGACATCCCGAGCGTCGAGGTGATCAGCAGGGCGGCCGTCATGCTGCTCTCCGCCGGCGCCGAACGCCTCGGCCTCGCGGACGAGGACCCGGCCAGCTCACCGCACCGCGACCTCGACGAGGCCCGTCGCCTGATCACCGCCCTCGCCGGGCTGGTCACCGCTTCGGCAGAGTACCTCGGCCTGCACGCCGGCCCGTTGCGCGACGGCCTGCAGTCGCTGCAGAAGGCGTTCCGCGAGGCTTCGGCCGTGCCGGACGCGCCCGGGCAGGGGCCGGGCGAGAAGTACACGGGACCGGTCTACTAGCCCCGCCGTCCGTCAAGTGTCAGGAAAGGGTCGTTCAGGACATTTTTCGTCCTGAACGACCCTTTCCTGACATCCGGGCTACCGAACCGGCGCACCGCCAACTAACATTTCAGATGTGAGTGGGTTAGCGAAGGTGCCGAGGTCCCTCCTCAGAGACGAGGCCTACGAGAACATCCGGCGCGCGATCATCGACGGGACGCTGCCACCGGGCACGAACCTGCGCGACGGGGACCTCGCCGAGCAGCTGGGGCTTTCCCGGGCGCCGGTGCGCCAGGCCCTGCTGCGCCTCATCGAGGACGGTCTCGTCGAGTCGAAGCCGCAGAGCTACACGCGGGTGGCGGGGTTCGTCCCCGACGACGTCCGTGACGCCTTGCAGCTCGTGCGGACGCTGCACGAGTTCGCCGTCCGGGCGGGCGCGCCGAGGATGGGACCGGCGGAGGTCGCCGCGATGCGGGCGGCCAACGCCCGGTTCGCCGACGCGATCGCCGCCGGGGACATCGCGGCCGCGATCGCCGCCGACGACGAACTCCACGACGTCCCGGTGGCCGCCGCGCGCAACCGGGCGATCGCCGCGACGCTGGCCCGCTACACGCCGCTGTTGCGACGTCTCGAGTACGCCCGCTTCGGCTCCCTGCCCGCCCACCGGTCGGTCCAGCGCCACGCGGAGCTGGCCGACGCCATCGAAGCGGGCGACGTCGACGCGGCCTGCGCCATCACCGCCACCATCTGGACCGAGCTCGAAGACCTCCTGGAGACGCCATGACCCTCGCCGACTTCCCCCGCTATCCGCTGCTGTTCGGCCCCTCCCCCGTCCACCCGCTCGAACGGCTCACCGCCCATCTCGGCGGCGCGAAGGTCTGGGCGAAACGCGAGGACGTCAACTCCGGGATCGCGTTCGGCGGCAACAAGACCCGGAAGCTCGAGTACCTGGTCGCCGACGCGCTGGCCCAGGGCGCGGACACGCTGATCTCGATCGGCGGCGTGCAGTCGAACCACACCCGTCAGGTCGCCGCGGCCGCCGCGCGGGCCGGGCTCAAGGCCGTGCTGGTGCAGGAGAGCTGGGTCGACTGGAACGACCCGATGTACGACAAGGTCGGCAACATCCAGCTCTCGCGCATCCTCGGCGCGGACATCCGGATGGTCGAGGCCGGATTCGGCGTCGGCTTCAAGGAGAGCTGGGAAAACGCGGTCAAGGAGATCGAGGCCGACGGCGGGAAGCCGTACGCGATCCCGGCCGGCGGCTCGGACCACCGCCTCGGCGGGCTCGGTTTCGCGAACTGGATCGTCGAGCTCGAAGCGCAGGAGGCCGAGCTCGGCGTCTTCTTCGACACGGTGGTCGTCTGCTCGGTGACCGGCAGCACGCAGGCGGGGATGGTCGCCGGGGCCGCGCTTTCCGGGAAGCCTCGGCGGATCCTCGGCATCGACGGGTCGGCGAAGCCGGCGGAAACGCGTGACCAGATCACCCGCATCGCGCGGGCGACCGCGGACCTGATCGGCGCGGGCGGGATCGGCGAGGTCGAACTGGACGAGCGGTATCACGCCGGGATCTACGGCATCCCGGACGAGTCCACTCTGGACGCGATCCGGACGCTGGCGCGGCTGGAGGGAGTGCTCACCGATCCGGTGTACGAGGGCAAGTCCATGGCGGGGCTGATCGACCTCGTTTCCCGCGGCGAGATCTCGCGGGACTCGAACGTGCTCTTCGCGCACCTGGGCGGGCAACCCGCGCTGAACGGGTACACGAGCGTCCTCTAGCGGCTGCTAGGAACGGGCCGTTCCTAGCGAAATTTGCAAGGAACGGCCCGTTCATCGCACGCGCGAGGGTCAGTCCGTCACGGCCAGGACGTCGATCTCCACCAGCAGCCCGGCGGGCAGGCCGACGTACACGGTGGTCCGGGCCGGGTGCGGCGCCTCGCCGATCAGCTTGTTGTAGACCTCGTTGAACGCGCCGAAGTGGTCGACGTCGGTCAGGTAGACACGCACCATCAGCGCGTCGGCCAGGCTCGAACCGGCGGCCTCGAGCACCGCTTCGATGTTCTTGAAGGTCTGCTCGGTCTGCTCGCCAACGGTCTCGCCGACGATGGCGCCGGTGGCCGGGTCGAAGGCGACCTGGCCGGCCACCTGCAGGATGTTGCCCTTGCGGACCGCCTGCGAGAACGCGGCCACCGGCTTCGGCGCGTTCTCCGTGCTGATCGCGGTCTTGCTCATTCCAACTTCCCCTTTCGGTTCCCCGTCCATCCACTGTGGACGGAAGCTTCTTCGGTCGCGGCGATCAGTTCCGGCACGAGCGCCATCAGACCGTCGTAGTCCAGCAGCACCTTCGGCACCGACACCGACGCGGCCGCGAGCACCACGCCGCCCGGGCCGCGAACGGGCGCGGCGACGCAGTGGATGAAGTCCTCGTGCTCGGCGTTGTCCACCGCGTAGCCGCGGTCGGCGACGAGCGCGAGCTCCTTCTCGTAGGCCTCGGGCGTGGTGATCGTGTTCGGCGTGCGGACGAAGAAGTCGATCCTCGATACCACGTCCGCCTGCTTCTCCGGCGTCATCGCCGCGACCAGCACCTTGCCGACGGCGGTGCAGTGCAGCGGCGCGCGTTTCCCGATGCGGGAGTACATCCGCACCGAATGCCTGCCCTCGAACTTGTCGATGTAGACGACCTCGCCGTCCTCATAGGACGCGAGGTGCACGGTGTGCCCGGTGCGCGCGTTGAGCCCGGCGAGCGCGGATTGCGCGGTGCGGCGGACGTCGCGATCCTCCAGTGCCTGCTGCGCGAGGTCGAAGAGCGCACTGCCCAGCCGGTAGTGCCGCTGCCCTTCCCGGCGCACGAAGTGGTGTGCCTCCAGGGTGCGCAGCAGGCGCAGCACGGTCGACTTGTGCACGCCGATCTCCTCGGCGAGCTGGTCGAGCGTCTTCGGCTCACGGGCGAGCCCGCCCAGCAGCGTGAGCGCCCTGTCCAGGCTCTGGCTCATCCGCCCACCACTCCCTTTTCCGTCAGCTTGGCCGCCGCCCATGCTGCCTCATCCGCGCCGAGGAGCGCGTCGATGACGGATCCGGGCAACGGCGTGCCCACGTCGTCGTGGGTCAGCAGGGTGGCCGCGGCCTGCAGATGACCACGTCGCAGCCGGGTCGCGGGGTCGTCGCCGCGCAGGGTGGCGGCGAGGAATCCGGCCGCGAAGGCGTCACCGGCGCCGACCGGTTCCACGACGTCGACCTGGAGCGCGGGCGAGAACAGCGGTGCCCCGTCGCCCTCGACCAACGTCACCCCGCGTGCGCCGTGCTTGACGACCAGCGTCTTCGGTCCCGGCACCGCGGCGCGCAGCCGTTCCGGGTCGCCTGTCCCCCACACTCGTTCGGCCTCGTCCTCGCCCGCCAGCACGATGTCGGCGCGGGCGGCCAGCCCGGCCAGCACCGACGGATCCCGCTCGGTCCACAGCGCGGGCCGGAAGTTCACGTCGAACGACACCAGCGTGTCGCCACGCGGACGTTCCATCAGCGCCCGCACCAGGTCGAGGCACCCGTCCGACAGCGCGGGCGTGATCCCGGACAGGTGGATGACGCGGACCCCGTCGAGCGCGAGTTTCCCCAGTAGTCCGGCGTCCATTCCGGACGCCGCCGAGCCCTTGCGGTAGTAGCGCACGGGGCTGCCGTCCGCGCCACTCTCCTTGACGTACAGCCCGGTAGGACGCGTCGGGTCGACCACGACCGCGCTGACGTCCACCCCGGTCTCGCCGATCTCCCGCACCAGCGCCCGGCCGAACGGATCGTCGCCGACGGCGCTCACCCACGCGCTGGTGAAACCCAGCGCCGGGAGATGACAGGCGACGTTCGATTCGGCCCCTCCGATGCTTCGCACCCACTTACGTACCTCGTCGGGCGGCCCGGGTTCGGCCGGCACGAACAAGGCCATCGACTCCCCGATGCACAAAACGTCGGGCGCGCTTGTCACCTTCACGTCTCCTAGTCGTCACGCCGTTGACCTCCAGCGGACCGGATGCTACACCTATCCCACGCAATATGCGCAACGTCCGTTGCAACATACGCAACCGAGGTGAACCTCATGTTCCAAGCCGGCACCATCGATTCCGCCGCGGTCGCGGCCGTCCGGGAGGAGCGCGTCGACTGGCGCTTCCGCTCGGTCGCGCCCTCGCTGTCCGGTCTCACGATCGGCGAGGCCGCCGCCCGAGGCGCGAAGCTGTTCGAAGACGGCTTCCTCGGCCCGTTCGTCGTCCTCGACGAAGAGGCCGTCGAGCACAACCTCCGCACGATGGCGGCCTGGTGCGCCGAGCGCGGGGTCGCGCTGGCACCGCACGGCAAGACGACGATGGCGCCGCAACTGTTCGAGCGGCAGCTGAAGCACGGCTCGTGGGGTATCACCTGCGCGAACGCCGGCCACCTGCGGATCTACCGCGCGTTCGGCGTTTCCCGCATCCTGCTGGCGAACCAGCTGCTCGACCCGTCCGGTCTGAAGTGGCTGGCCGCCGAACTGGACGCCGACGACGACTTCGAGTTCGTCTGCTGGGTCGACTCGGTCCGCGGTGTCGAGCTGATGACCGAAGCCCTGCGCGGAGCCCGCCGCAAGGTCGACGTGCTCGTCGAACTCGGCGCCGAGGGCGGCCGCACCGGTGTCCGCGACACCGAGACCGCGCTCGCCGTCGCCGAGGCCGCGCACGCGAGCCCGGCTCTGCGCCTGCGTGGATCCGGCGGCTACGAAGGCGCGCTTTCCCACCACACGGACGAAAAGTCGCTCCAGCTGATCAGCTCCTATGTGGACGGTCTGCGCGAACTCGTCTTCGCCTTCCACGCCAAGGGCCTACTCGACGACGCCGGGCAGATCATCGTCACCGGCGGCGGCAGCGCGTACTTCGACCGCGTCGCCGACGAGCTCACCAAGGACTGGGGTGACCTGGACGTCCTGCCGATCCTGCGCAGCGGCGCCTACGTGACCCACGACGACGGCTTCTACCGGGTGATCTCGCCGCTGGGCGAACACCCGCGTATCGGCGGCGTCGCGTCGTTCCGTTCCGCGTTGCGCGCCTGGGCACAGGTGACGTCGAAGCCGACGGACGAACTCGCGCTGCTCACCATCGGCAAACGGGACGCCTCGTTCGACGAGGGCATGCCCGAGCCGCGCCTCATCCGCAAGGGCGACGGGCCACCGTCCGCGCTCGAAGGTCACTCCATCCAGAAGATGAACGACCAGCACGCCTTTCTCACCCTGCCCGCGTCGTCACCGGTCGAGGTCGGGGACTGGATCGCCCTCGGTCTGTCCCATCCCTGCACCGTCTTCGACAAGTGGCCCCTGATCCCGGTCGTCGGCCCCGACGGCGAGACCGTGCTCGATTTCGTCCGCACCCACTTCTGATCCGTCCTCCACCGCCGCAGAGGAAGAATCACCATGGACATCGTCGTCCGCTCGGCCCTGGTCGCCGACGGCACCGGAGATCCGCTCACCAGGCACGACGTGGGCATTTCCGACGGCCGTATCACCAGTGTCGCCGAACCCGGCTCGCTCGCGGGCCGCCGCACCATCGACGCCGAAGGACTCGTGCTCGCGCCCGGGTTCATCGACATGCATTCGCATTCCGACCTTCAGCTCCTCGCCAATCCGGATCACCTCGCGAAGCTCTCCCAGGGCGTCACGACCGAGGTCCTCGGACAGGACGGGCTCTCCTACGCTCCGGTGAACGACGAGGTCCTCGCCGCGCTGCGCCAGCAACTCGCCGGCTGGAACGACGATCCGGCCGGTTTCGACTGGAACTGGCGTTCCGTCGGCGAGTACCTGGACCGGCTCGACGCCGGCGTCGCGGTCAACGCGGCCTACCTGGTGCCGCAGGGCACCGTCCGCATGCTCACCGTGGGCTGGGAAGACCGGCCCGCCACCGAAGCCGAGATGAACGCGATGAAGGAGCTCATCGCGACCGGGCTGGCGGAGGGCGCGATGGGCATGTCGTCCGGGCTCACCTACACGCCGGGCATGTACGCGACCACCGAAGAGCTGGTCGAGCTGTGCCGGGTCGTCGGGGAGAACGGCGGCTTCTACAGCCCGCACCACCGCAGCTACGGCAAGGGCGCGCTGGAGGCGTTCGGCGAGATGGTCGACGTCTCCCGCCGCTCGGGCTGCCCGCTGCACCTCGCGCACGCCACGATGAACTTCTCGGTGAACAAGGGCAAGGCGTCGAACCTGCTGGAGTTGCTCGACCAGGCACTCGACGACGGCTGCGACATCACGCTCGACACCTATCCCTACCTTCCCGGCGCCACCTACCTTTCGGCGCTGCTGCCGAGCTGGGCCACCGAGGGCGGGCTCGACGCCACACTGGCCCGCTTGTCCGATGTGGACACTCGCGAGCGGATCCGCGCCGAGATCGAGGAGACCGGTTCCGACGGCGCCCACGGGGTGCCGATCGACTGGGAGGCCATCGAGATCAACGGCGTCCGCCGCGACGAGAACGCCCACCTCGTCGGGCATTCCGTCGCCGCTTCGGCCCAGCGGGCCGGAAAGCCGGCCGCGGAGCTGTACTTCGACGTCCTGCTCTCGGAAAAGCTCGGGACGTCCTGCCTGATGCACGTCGGGCACGAAGAGAACGTCCAGGCGATCATGCGCCACCGCACGCATACCGGCGGCAGCGACGGGCTGCTCGTCGGCGCGCGGCCGCATCCCCGCGCCTGGGGCACGTTCCCGCGTTACCTCGCGCGTTACGTCCGCGAACTCGGCGTCCTCGAACTCGCCGAATGCGTCGCCCACCTCACCGGCCGCGCGGCACAGCGCCTGCGGCTGACCGACCGGGGTCTCGTCCGTGCCGGATACGCGGCGGACCTCGTGCTGTTCGCCCCGGAAACCGTCGCCGACACCGCCACGTTCGACGAGCCGCGGCAGCAGGCCGCCGGTATCCCCTATGTCTTCGTCAACGGTGTCGCCGCCATCGACGATGGTCAACCGACCGGCGCCCTCGCCGGCCATTCACTGCGGAACCCCGGGAGTGCCCGATGATCGACTGGCTCCAACACACGACGGGAGGTCTCCTGACCCTCGCCGCCGTCTCGATCGCGGTGTTGTTGTTCCTCATCATCAAGGTCAAGCTCGAGCCCTTCATCGCGCTGATCGTGGTCGGCCTGCTGACCGCGCTGGCCGCGGGCCTGCCCGTCGTCCAGATCGTCGGCTCCGCGCAGAAGGCCTCGGATTCCCTTCTGGAGAAGGGATTCGGCGGGATCCTCGGCCATATCGCCGCGATCATCGGTCTGGGCACGATCCTCGGGTCCATTTTGGAGCGTTCGGGCGGGGCGAAGGTGCTCACCAGCGCGCTGCTGCGCGCCATCGGCGAGAAGCGGGCCCCGTTGGCGATGGGCCTCGCGGGTTTCGTCTTCGGCATCCCGGTCTTCTTCGACATCGGCATCTTCGTGCTGGCGCCGCTGGTCTACGTCGCCGCCAAACAGGGCGGCCGTTCGCTCGTGCTGTACGCGCTGCCGTTGCTGGCCGGGCTTTCCATCACCCACGCGTTCCTCCCGCCGCACCCCGGCCCGGTGGCCGCGGCCGGTCTGCTGCACGTGGAACTCGGCTGGATCATCCTGATGGGCCTGGTCTGCGGTATCCCCGCGTTCCTCGTCGGTGGCGTGCTGTATTCGACCTGGATCGGCAAGCGCGTCGATGTACGGGTGCCCGCGGAATTCCTGGTCGCGGAGGAAGAAGGCGAAAAGGAGACGAATCCGCCGTCGCTCGGGCTGGTGCTGGGGATCATCGCGGTCCCGCTGGTGCTGATCCTCGCCGGTACCTTCGGCAGCATCTGGCTTCCCAAGGCCTCCGCGGCCGCGGGTGTCGCCGCGTTCATCGGTACCCCGGCGGTCGCGCTGACGGTCTCGGTGCTGCTCGCGTCCTGGCTGCTGGGACTGCGCCGCGGCCTGACGGGCAAGGATTTGAGCGAGCTTTCGGCGAAGTCGCTGCGCCCGGTCGCGATGATCCTGCTGGTGGTCGGCGCGGGCGCGTTCTTCGGTGCCGTGCTGTCCGCCACCGGGATCGGCAAGGCCGTCGCGGGATCGCTGGACAACGCCGGTCTCCCGGTCATCCTGGCCGCCTACGTCATCAGTTGCGGTATGCGCATCGCACAGGGTTCGGCGACGGTCGCGATCGTGACCACGAGCGGCATCGTCGCACCGACGGTGGCGACGCTGGGCTACTCGCAGATGCAGCTCGCGCTGCTGGTCGTCGCTATTTCGGCGGGCTCGATCATCGCCTCCCACGTGAACGACGGCGGTTTCTGGATCATCTCGCGGTACTTCAACATGACCGTGCCGGAGACCCTGAAAACCTGGACCGTATTGGAAACCGTCCTTTCCGTTTCCGGTTTCGGCGTGGCAGCATTGCTCATGGCAGTGGTTTAAACCACCCGACAGCTGGGAGAGATCACGATGACCGGACTCGATCGACGCACGTTCCTCGGCGCCGTCGGAGCGGCTGGACTCACCACCGTTCTCGGTTCCCACCTCGCGAACGCTTCCGAACAACACTGCGGACCGAAGGGGACCGGAGCCATTTACGTCAGCAGCTACACCAGTTCCGGGCACGGGCTCGATGTCGCTCACCGGGACGCGGCCACGAACGCCGTGGTCGTCGACCGGACGATTCCGGGAGTGAGCAACGCTTCCTGGTTCGACATCAGCGCCGACCGCAAGACGCTCTACGTGACCAACGAGGACGAGAACGGCCAGATCTCCGCGTTCAACCTGGCCGACCCGGCCAAACCCAAGCTGCTCAACAAGAAGTCGGCCAGGGGAAAGCACCCGACCCATCTGAGCGTCCACTCGAGCCAGAAATACGTGCTGGCCGCGAACTACAGCAGCGGCAGCGTCGTCGTCCTCCCGATCCTCGCGGGCGGGAAGCTCGGCGACGTCGTCGATCTGGCGCAGCACAAGGGCGCCGAGCGGGACGCGCACGCGCACCAGGTGGTCAACGACCCCACCGGCAAGTGGGTGCTCGCGGTCGACCTCGGCGCGGATTCGGTCTACGTCTACAAACTCGACGTCTCCACCGGCAAGCTCAAGCTGAACCAGCAGCTGAAGCTCCCGTCCGGCGCCGGGCCGCGGCATCTGGCGTTCCACCCGAACGGCAAGTACGCGTACATCCTCGGCGAGCTGCGGGCCGAGGTCACCGTCGCGGCGTGGAACCCGGCCACCGGGAAACTGACCGCCGGGCAGGTGGTCCCGGCCGTTCCGGCGGGCACACCCGGGGCGCAGTACCCGGGTGAGATCACCACGTCCAAGGACGGGAAGTTCGTGTACGCCTCCGTGCGCGGCTCCGACACGATCGCGTCGTTCGGCGTCAGCGAGGACGGGAAGTCCTTGAAGCTGCTGAACAACGCGCCCGTCGGCGGGGTGTACCCGCGCCACTTCACCCTCGACCTGACCGAGCGCTGGTTCTACGTCTCGAGCGACAAGTCCGGCACGCTCAGCTGGCTGCCGCGCGATCCCGGCACCGGCCTGCCGGGGGCCGTCGCCGGGAAACTGGCGCTCCCCCAAGTCAATTCCGTCTTTTTCGCATAAGGAGAAAACCCATGAGAACTCGCGTCCTCATCGCGGGGCTCGCGGCGGTCGGCCTCGTCGCGGCCTGCGCGCCGGCCCAGAACACCCCGGCCGCGGGCGGCGGTGACGAGAAGACCGGCACCGTCCGGGTCTGGCTGTTCGACGAAGCCAACCGCGCGCCGAAGGAGGCCGCCGTCAAGGAGGCGATCGCCGAGTTCAAGGCGGCGCACTCGGGCGTCGAGGTCGACGTCCAGTGGATCCCGGTGGAAGGCCGTGCCGACAAGTTCTCCGGTGCCTTCAACGACCCGGCCAGCGCGCCGGACGTCGCCGAGTTCGGCAACACCGACGTCTCCAGCTACGCCGCCACGGGCGCGCTGGCCGACCTGACCGGCGATCTGTCGTCGTGGAAGGAAGGCGCCGACATCCTGCCCGCGGTCCTGGAAACCGCGAAGTCCGGCGGCAAGACCTACGGGCTCCCCTGGTTCACCGGTATCCGCGCGTTGTACTACCGCACGGACCTCTTCGCCGAACTCGGCCTCAAGCCGCCGACGACGCTGGCGGAACTGACCGAGACCGCGAAGACGATCCGCGCCAAGAAGCCCGAGCTGTACGGCATCTCCGTCGGCGGCAAGTACACCTACGCGATGCTGCCGTTCCTGTGGGCGCACGGCGGTGAGATCGCCAAGCAGGACGGCGGCAAGTGGAAGTCCACTGTGGACTCCGAGCAGGCCAAGGCGGGCGTGACCGCGTACGCGAACCTGCTGAAGGCGGACATCTGCCCGCCCGAACAGTGCGCCAACCTCACCGGCACGCAGAGCATCACGGCGTTCGCCGGTGGCAAGGCCGGGATGTCGATCGGCGGTGACTTCAACCGCAAGGCCGTCGAGGCCGGTCAGGTGAAGGGCAAGTACGCGATCATCCCGCTCCCGGGCACCGAGGCGGGCAAGATCGCCCCGGCGTTCGCGGGCGGCAACCTGCTCGGCGTGTTCAACGCGACCAAGCGCAAGAGCCTCGCGGTCGAGTTCACCCAGCTGCTCGGTGGCGCCAAGTACCAGGAGAAGATGTACGTCGCGATGGGCAACCTGCCCACGCTCGGCAGCGTCCAGCAGAAGCTGGCCGCGAGCGACCCGTCGGTCAAGCCGTTCGTCGACACGCTCACCGCGGGCACGAAGTTCGTCCCCGCCACCGCGGCGTGGTCGAAGATCGACGCACAGAACGTGCTGCCCACCGCGATCCAGCAGATCGCGACCGGCGGCAAGGACCCGGCCACCGCGCTGACCGCCGCGGCCGCCGAGATGAACAAGGCGTTCGGCTAAGTGGTCACGAAGGAAATCCCCCGCACCACGGCTCCGGCCGTCCCGGCACGGCGGTCGCCCCGCCGTCGCCGGGACGGGCGGGCCGCCCTGCTCTACCTGGCTCCCGGTGGCATCCTGCTGCTCGCGATGCTGGTGTACCCGATCTACCAGCTCGTCCTGATCTCGTTCTACGACTACGGCCAGCCGCAGGCGGTCGGCAACGCACCGCTGGTGTTCCTCGGCTTCGGCAACTACGTGGAACTGCTGGAGAACCTCCAGTTCTGGGAGGTGCTGGCCAAGACCCTCGGGTTCACCGCGGTCTGCGTCGTCGGCAGCCTCGCCCTCGGGACCGGGCTCGCCGTGCTGGCGACCCGGGTCCGCGCCTGGGCGCGCGTGCCGCTGTTCCTGGCGGCGCTGGCCGCGTGGGCGACGCCGGCCATGGCGGGCTCGTACGTCTGGCTGTTCCTGTTCGACGCGGACTTCGGCCTGGTGAACGAGGTGCTGTCGGGCATCGGGTTCACCGGGATGGCGAACCACTCCTGGACCTTCGACACGTACAGCACGTTCGGGCTGGTGGCCGCCGAGGTCATCTGGTGCTCGTTCCCGTTCGTCATGGTGACGATGTACGCCGGGCTCAAGGGCGTGCCGGAAGAGGTCATCGAGGCCGCGTACCTCGACGGCGCGTCGACCTGGCGCACCACGTGGTCGATCACGCTGCCGATGGTGCGGCCGCTGCTGACCATCGCCACGATCCAGTCGATCATCTGGGACTTCAAGATCTTCACCCAGATCTACGTGATGACCAACGGCGGCGGCGTGGCCGGGCGCAACCTCGTGCTCAACGTCTTCGCCTATCAACAGGCCTTCGCCGGACAGGAATACGGTCTCGGCGCGGCGCTCGGAGTCGTGATGACCTTGCTGCTGCTGTCCATCACCGGGTTGTACGTCCGGTCGCAACGCCGGAGCGCCGGATGGGTGTGACGACGGGACGCCGGGTTCGCAGACCCGGCAGGCTGATCGCCGAGATCGTCTGCGTGGTGATCGCGGGAATGGTCGCGTTCCCCGTGTACTGGATGGTGCTTTCGGCGTTCAAGCCCACCGGGCAGATCCAGGCGGAGAACCCCCGCCCCTGGACGCTCACGCCGACCCTGGAACATTTCGAACGGGTGCTCAGCGGCGAGGGTTTCGCGATGTTCTTCCTGAACAGCGTGATCGTGGCCGTCGTGGTGGTGGCGCTGTCGCTGCTGCTTTCGTTCCTCTCGGCGGTCGCGCTGACGCGGTTCAACTTCAAGGGCCGGACCGTGCTGCTGGTGATGGTGCTCGTGGCGCAGATGGTGCCGGTCGAGGCGCTGACCATTCCGCTGTTCTTCCTGATGCGGTCGGTCGGCGACGTCGCGCCGGCGTTCGGTACCAACCACCTCGGCTCGCTGATCCTGGTGCACCTGGCGTTCAGCCTGCCGTTCGCGATCTGGATGCTGCGCGGCTTCGTCGCCGCGGTGCCGCAGGAGCTGGAAGAGGCGTCGAAGATCGACGGGGCGAGCCGTATGCGGTTCACCTGGCAGATCCTCTTCCCGCTGGTGGCGCCCGGGCTGGTGGCGATCAGCGTGCTGGCGTTCATCCACGCGTGGAACGACTTCCTGTTCGCGAAGACGTTCATCATCTCCAACACCGAAAACCAGACACTCCCACTGGCGATCCTCGTGTTCTTCAAACCGGAGGACACCGACTGGGGCGCGGTGATGGCGGGATCGACCCTGATGACCATCCCGGTGCTGGTGTTCTTCATCCTCGTGCAACGACGACTCGTGTCCGTCATGGGCGGCGCGGTGAAGGGTTGACATGCCTGGCTTCGAAACTCTGCTTCCCCGTCCCGTCTCGGTGGAACCCTTGCCGGGAACCTGTTCCGTACCGTCCGAAGTGGACGTCC
Source organism: Amycolatopsis keratiniphila (assembly GCF_000400635.2). Classification (NCBI taxonomy): domain Bacteria; kingdom Bacillati; phylum Actinomycetota; class Actinomycetes; order Pseudonocardiales; family Pseudonocardiaceae; genus Amycolatopsis; species Amycolatopsis keratiniphila. The sequence goes on from NC_021252.1 coordinate 5,656,580, forward strand.
GGCGTGACGCCGCGTTGCCCGCCGAGGGTTACCGGCTGGAGATCGACCCGTCCGGAGTGACCCTGCACGCGGCCGACGCCGCCGGCGAGTTCTACGGCCGCCAGACGCTGCGACAGCTCGTCGGACCGGACGCGTTCCGGGCCGCCTCTATCCACAGTGGACAAGCCACGATCCCGTGCGGTGTGGTGACCGATCATCCGCGGTTCGGCTGGCGCGGCTGCTTGCTGGACGTGGCAAGGCATTTTCGCACCAAGGCCGAGGTGCTGCGGTTCATCGACCTGATCGCCACACACAAGCTCAACGTGCTCAACCTGCATCTGACCGACGACCAGGGCTGGCGGATCGAGATCCCCGAGTTCCCCAGGCTGACCGAGGTCGGCGGCTGGCGGAAGTCGTCGATGGTCGGACGGCACGACGGGCCGGAGCGCGACGGACGGCCGCACGGCGGTTTCTACTCGTCCGACGATCTCCGCGAGATCGTCGCGTACGCCGCCGCGCGTTCGGTGACGGTCGTCCCGGAGGTCGACATCCCCGGCCACGCCAGGGCCGCCATCGCCGCCTATCCCGAACTCGGGCCGGAGACCGACGAACCGTGGGAGGTCTGGACGAGCTGGGGTATCAGCACGTCGCTGCTGAACACGAACGAGTCCACAGTGGACTTCTTCAAGCGGGTCTTCGACCACGTGCTGGACATCTTCCCGTCGGAGGTCATCGCGCTCGGCGGCGATGAGGTGCCCGGTGCGACCGAGGAGCACGGCCGGTTCGTCCGCGAGATCGCGCGGCACCTCGTCGAACGCGGACGTCGTCCGCTCGGCTGGGACGAGGTGCTCGAAGCGGGCGATCTGCCGCCGATGGTCATCGGCTCGTGGCAGAGCGAGGCGGCCGGTGCCCGCGCGGCGGCCGCCGGGCACGACGTCGTCATGTGCCCGGAGGACCACGTGTACCTGGACCACCGGCAGTCCGACCACCCCGACGAGCCCATCCCCGTCGGCTACCTGAGCACGCTGGAGAGCTTCTACGGCTACGAGCCGGTGCCCGCCGGTTACCCCGAGGGGAAGGCGATCCTCGGCGCGCAGGCGCAGGTGTGGTCGGAGCACCTCGACACCGTGCGGCGGGTGGACTACGTCGCCTTCCCGCGCCTGTGTGCTTTCGCCGAGGTGGCGTGGAGCGACCCGGACGGCCGGGATTACGCGGAGTTCCTGCCGCGCCTGCGGGACCACCACCTGCCGCGGCTGGACGCGCTGGGCGTCGAGTACCGGCCGCTCGACGGGCCGCACCCGTGGCAGACCCGGCCCGGTGTCCCCGGGCGGCCTCGCTAGAAGTCAGGCCATGATGGGGTGATGAGTGATCAGTGGGTCGAGGCCTCCCAGCTTCCTGAAGAACTCGTCGCCCTCATCGACACCCTCCGCCCCGGCGAGGAGGTGACCATCACCAGGAACGGTGAGACGATCGGGACGATTTCCGGCGTTTCCCGTCAGGAAACCTCCTCGTCCGCGGACTCCGACGACATCACGGTCGTGGCCACCGCCATGAAGCTGTCGGCGTCAGCGCGGGACTCGTTGTCCGAGCGGCTCGGCCCCGGATACCTTGTCCTGGACCTGCACTCGGCGCCCCCGACCGTCGACGTGCTGCTGGTACCGCCCGCCAGCCCGCAACTGATCGGCAACTTCCGCGCGCTGTACCCGAAGGCGCGGATCGTGATCACGGAGATCGAAGACGCCGAGCTCGGCGTCAAGTACGAAGGCCCGGTCCGGCGTCTCCTCGACGCCGGCGCCGAGGCCTATCTCCCGTCGAACTCGATCCCGCGGCTGGCGGAGCAGCTGGACCGGACCATGACGCAGCTGAACCAGCTCACCGGTGGCACCGTCCGGCAGGCACTCGTGAGTGGCGAGGACGGTTAGAGCCAAGGGTGTCTTAGGTACCTACGCGGATCGCGGCTGTGGCTGATCCAGCCTGCGCCAGTACGCGCTAGTGGAGTGGCGGTGTGGGCTGAAGGCTCCCTTCACCGAGTCTGATGCGACGAAAGGAGCCTTCACCCCCCTCGACCTTGCCCAGTACGTGAAGGCCCCCATCCTTGCGCCTAGGTACAGGAAGGGGGCCTTCATGTACCTCAGACGAGCAGGGCGTCTCGTGAGTGTTTGGGTCGTTAGAACCGTCCTCGCCACTCACGAGGCCAGTTCGGCCGAGGTGGCCAATCGACCTCCACGAACCGCGGCCGGTAGATCCGCACGTCCGCGATGTTGTCCCCGTGGTCGAGCGAGTTCACGTTGTACGACACCGTGAGCTTCCCGGGGCGGCTCAGCTGCGGATGCGCCGTCGCGTCGTAGACGATCCGCCGATCGCTCGCTTCGGGCGCCCGGTAGAGGACGACCGGAGCACCGAACGGGCCGGTCGGCGAACCGGCGGTGTAGGCGAGCATCACCGGGCTGAAGCCGGGGCCGGTGTCCATGGTGATCAGCACGTATTCACCGCCGACGCGGGTCACCGAGAACGCCGTCCCGACCCCGGCCAGCATCCGGGCGGAATCCTCCTCGTGGGGCGACCAGCCGACGCCGGTCCAGAACTGCCATGGTCCGCGAAGGCCACCGACAGGCACTCTGGCGAGCCGGAGGTGGCCTTGTTCGGCGCCATAGATGTAGATGTACCCGCCGTCTTCGAGCAGTTCCGATCCCCACGCGACCTTGTCGCCCACCGGGATCACCAACAGCTCGGACGGCGTCAGCGCGGGTAGCCGGAAGGTCGCCAAAGAAGTCCCGGTGCTCCGGAAGTCGAGGCCGCCGGACCCCGTCGTCTCGTACCGGTTGTAAAGCACCCGTAGGACGTCGCCCTGGACGACACCGTCGCCGACCCAGTAGTGCTCGTCCGAACCCGCGAGACCGATCAGCGCCTCCGGGGCATCGGCGGTGCCACCGTGCAGCGTCTCCCCCAGCGAGCCGTCTGGTCGCTGCACGACGAGGGTGTTGCGCGCGATCGGGCTGTCCCGCGGGCGGCTGTGGTCGGGGTTCACCGTGCCGAGGAACGTGTCCGAGAACAGCCACGCCGTACGGCCGTCCGGCAGCGGGACCGACACCGTGCGATCGCCGCCGGTCCAGTGCCCGCCCTGATCGCCGTACGCGTTCCAGAGCTCGTTCAACCCGGCGACGGGAGCCACCGGCGGTGGCGGCGCGGAGGCGATCCCGCTGCTCGCCACCATGGCGCTGAACAGCAATGCGGCCGGTACGAGAATCCGCGACGCCCGGCGCATCCGATCATGCTAGAGGCGCCGAGGTCTTTGTACGACCCTTGTGCGGCAGGTGGTTACGGTCCGCCGCATGTCCTGGAAACTGCTTTCCGTGGCCGTGCTCGCCGCCGTCGCGTGCACCGGGTTCACGACAGCCGAAGCCGCTTCGAAGACCTACTACGTCGACCAGGTCTCCGGCAGCGACACCGCGAGCGGCACTTCCCAGCAGACCCCGTGGAAATCCCTGGCGAAGGTTTCCTCGACCACGTTCGCGGCTGGCGACACCGTCCTGCTGCGTCGTGGCGGGAACTGGTCCGGCGGCCTCACGGTCAAGGGCTCGGGCGTCACGATCGGCGCGTACGGCACCGGCGCGCGGCCGATCGTCAAGGGCAACGCCGAAGCGTGCGTCGACCTTCCGGGCAACGACAACGTGGTGAAGGACCTGCAGATCGGCGTCGCGGCCGACGCGGGACGCTGTTCGTGGGCCGGGGTGAAGGTGTCCGGCGATCGCAACAAGGTGCTGTCGAACCTGATCACCGGGGCCGGCGCGGGCGTGTACATCGCGCCGTCGGCCGACGGCACCGAGGTCACGCAGAACGACCTCGTCGACAACAACCACATGACCGTGGTGACGCCGGGTGGCAACGACGACTCCGGCGCGTTCGCCGTGCTGGTCCAGGGCAACGACTCCGACATCGGCTGGAACCGGATCAGCGGCTCGATCGCGAAGGCCGACGACTTCGGCGGCCTCGACGGCGCCGCGGTCGAGATCTTCTACGGCTCCCGGAACGTCATCCACCACAACATCTCCGAGGACAACGAGACCTTCACCGAGCTCGGGACGGACGCGAAGGACCCCGACGGCGTCTCGACCGGCAACGTCTTCGAGTACAACGCGATCTTCGGCGCCAAGACACGCGGCGGGATCATCACGCGCGGCGCGGAAGACGGCAACGGGCCGGTGCTCGGCACGGTGTTCCGCAACAACTCGCTCCAGCTCCCGAACGCCGAGGCGGAGGGTTTCGTCTGCTACGGCGGCTGCACGAACCAGATGCTGACGATGACGCAGAACGTCGTCCAGGCCGCGTACAAGGTCGGCTACGCGGACGCGACCTTCACCGCGACCGACCACAACGTGTACTTCGGCGGGCTCCGGCAGTTCACGCCGGGCACGACGGACAAGGTCGCCGATCCGAAGTTCACCTCGGCCACGAACCTGATCCTGCAGGCGGGCAGCCCGGCGATCGACCTCGGCACCACGAAGTACGACGACCGCGACGTCGACGGGAACACCGTGTACTCGGGTGCGGCGGTGGACGCGGGCGCCTACGAATTCTCGTGAGTGGTGAGGGCGGTTAGCGCCAACCGTGTCCTGGATACCTACTGGCGATCTCGCGTGACTGGATGGACGACACACGTGATCAGACGGACGACACGCGTGTCTGGACGGACGACTCGCGGTGGAGGCTTCGCCGTGGTCGTGTCGTCCATCTGGTCACGCGTGCCGTCCGTCTGATCACACGTGTCGTCCGTTCAAGCACGCGGAGCCGCCGTTCGGTACAGGTGGTCGTGAGTGGTGAGGACGGTTAGAACCGTCCTCACCACTCACGAGGGACCAGAGGCGTCAGTTGTAGATGCGCTGGATGGCGCCCGCCGCGACGAGCCCGTTGGCCCACAGCGAGTTCACCCGCGAGATCTCCTGGGCGTTCGGCGTCGCGTTGGTGCAGGACGGGCCGGGTCCGCCGCCGGACATCAGTTCGGAGCACGGGCCCTGGTAGTTGTCCGGCAGGCCGAGCGCGTGGCCGGTCTCGTGCGCGGCGATCCGCGTCTGGTTGTACTGCTGCGCCTGCGTGTAGTCGATGAAGATGGTGCCGCGGCCGTGGCCGTCGGTCTCGGCGTACGAACCCGAGGGGTCGTTGCCTTCGGTGTAGCGCAAGGTGGCGCCCGAGGAGCTCTCCTGCAGCTTCACGTTCGACACCGAGTTGTTCCAGTTCGCCACGCCCGCCTGGATGGCGGCCCGGAAGCTGGGCGCTCCCGAGGCGTCGTAGTAGACCGTGGTCGCCGCGGCGGCCTTCTGAGCAGGCTGGACCGCCGCCGTGGCCTGGCCCGCGGTGACCGGGACGGCCAGCAGCGCCAAACTCACGGACGCGGAGACGAAGAACTTCCTTGCCATGGACCCACTCCTTGTGAGGACAACGGAATGGTTCGTGAATTTAGGAGCCCCGGCCGCGACCCGGCACCGACTTTCGTAGTGTCGGCCAGCTGGTGATTTACCAACACTTTCGACCTATTGACATGCGCATGTCCGCATACGATCATGCTCTGCTCAAGGCCGTAGAACCAGCTTTCCCGACGTCGCCCGCGCCTCCAGTTCCGCCAGCGCCTTGGGCCCGTCCGCGAGGTCGTACACCGTCGGCGTCCCCGGCACGCAGACACCGGCCGCGATCAGGGCACGCAGTTCGTCCATCAGCTCCGCGAAGATCGCCGGGGCGTGCTCGATCAGGACGCCGAGGTGCAGCCCGATCACGTGGATCTGCCGCCGGAAGTTCAAGTCCCGGTTGGTGATCGCGACCTCTCCCCCGGCGACGCCGTAGACCACGACGCGCCCGGTGACCCGCTTGGCGGCGGCGAGACTCGTGGCGAAAGCCGCCCCGCCGACCGATTCGAGCACCAGGTCGGCCGTCCCCGGATCGGCTCCGTAGCCGAGGACGCGATCAGCACCCAAGCTCCGCACGACGTCGTGTTTGCCCGGCGACGCGGTGCCGACGACGGTGGCGCCGTAGTGCTTGGCCAGCCGGACCGCGGCCTGGCCGACCCCGCCCGCCGCCGCCTGGACCAGCACGGTCTCACCGGCGGCCAGCCGGCCCAGCTTGAGCGCGGCGAGCGCCGTGACCCAGTTCAGGATCAGCCCGATCGCCTGCTCGTCCGACCAGCCTTCCGGCACCGCGACCGCGCCGGCCGCGGGCATGACCATGTACTCGGCGAAAGCCCCGCCACCGGTCCCGACGACGCGGTCGCCGACCGCGGGCACCGTCACCCCTTCCCCCACGGCCACGACCTCGCCGGCCGCCTCGAATCCGGCGATGTACGGGGCTTCCGGGCCGTCTTCGTACGTCCCCCGCGTCTGCATGACGTCGGCGAAGTTGACGCCCGCCGCGGTGACCTTCAGCAGGATTTCGCCTGGTCCCGCAGCGGGGACGGGGGCATCGGTGACGAGGTGGAGGTCTTCAGGACCGTTCGCGGAATCCTGTCGCAGCGCGCGCATCGAAGTCATGTCCGCACGCTAAAACCCTCACGTTTGTGTCAGGGTCAAGTCGCGCAGGTACGCGTCGAGGGCGTCGCGATTGCGGGTCATGAGCGCGATCCGGCGGTCGAGCACTTCACGCTGCCGCGCGACCTCGCCGATCATGTACTCGCACGGCACCTTCGGCCGAACCTCGTCCGGTCCGTCGAGGTACGGCAGGACCTCACGGATCAGCCGCACCGGCAGCCCGGCATCGAGCATCCCGCGGATCTGCAGGACCGCCTCCACCGAGCCTTCGCAGAAGTCGCGATAGCCGTTGCCTTCGCGGCCAGAGCTGATCAAGCCCTCTTCCTCGTAGTAGCGCAGCGCGCGGACGCTGACCCCGGTCTTCCGCGCGAGTTCGCCGATCTTCACGATCCCAAGGTAGCCCGCGGGCCGCCGTATAGGTCGTTATACGATTTTCGGCTTGTACCAGACCTCGGGGCGGCCGACCTGTCCGTAGCGGGGCTCGCGCTGGGCGAGGCCGTTGTCGGCGAGGTATTCGAGGTAGCGGCGCGCGGTGACGCGGGAGGCGCCGATGGCGGTCGCGGCCGCTCCGGCGGAGAGGCCGTCGGCGGCCGAGGCGAGGACTTCGGTGATCGCCTCCAGGGTCTGCGCGCTCATCCCCTTCGGCAGCGCCTGCCGCTCGGTGGTGCGCAGGGTGCCGAGCGCGCGGTCGATCTCGGCCTGTCCGGTGACTTCGCCCGAAGCGCCGTGGAACTCCGCGTAGCGCTCCAATTTCTCCCGCAGTGAGGCGAAAGTGAACGGTTTCAGCAGGTACTGCACCACGCCGACCGACACGGCGGCCTTCACCAGCGCCAGATCCCGCGCCGAGGTCACGGCGATGACGTCGATCGGGAGTCCGGCCGCGCGCAGCGACCGGCAGACGGCGAGGCCGTGCGTGTCCGGCAGATAGAAGTCCAGCAGGACCAGGTCGACCGGTTCGCGTTCACAGAACCGCAGGGCGTCCCCGCCGGAGTGCACGACCCCGGCCACGGTGAAGCCCGGCATCCGCTCCACGTACACCCGATGCGCGTCGGCGGCCACCGGTTCGTCCTCGACGACCAGCACCTTGATCATCGGGCGGGCTCCTTCGGCGGCAGGCACACGGTGAACACCGCGCCCTCGTCGCGGCCGACGTCGATCGTCCCACTGTGCCGCCGCACCGCCTGACCCACCAGCGCCAGCCCGAGCCCGTGCCCGTCCTCGGGTTTGGTGGACCACCCGCGCCGGAACACGTCCTCGACGTCGTCCACGCCGGGCCCGGTGTCCGCGACCCGCAGCAGCAGCCCTTCGGCGCCGGACCGCACGGTGACCTCGACGCCGGGCCGTCCGCCGTGGCCGGCGTTCCCCGCCGCCGCGTCGATGCCGTTGTCGATCAGGTTGCCGAGGATGGTCACCAGGTCGCGCGGCGGGACGCCGGTGTCCGAATCCTCCATGACGGTGTCGGGCGTGATCGTGAACTCGACGCCGCGTTCGCTCGCCTCCGCCGCCTTGCCCAGCAGCAGCGCCGCGAGCACGGGTTCGGCGACCGCGCCGACCACACGGTCGGTGAGTTCCTGCGCCAGCGCGAGTTCTTCGGTCGCGAATTCGACGGCCTGTTCGGGGCGGCCGATCTCGACCAGCGAAACGACGGTGTGGAGCCGGTTCGCCGCTTCGTGCGCCTGCGACCGCAGCGCCTCGGCCAGTCCGCGCACCGTGGTCAGTTCCCCGGTCAGCGCCTGGAGTTCCGTGTGGTCGCGCAGGATCACCACGGTGCCCATCGCCTTCCCGCGCGAGCGCACCGGCGACGTGCTGACCACGAGCACCCTGGCGTCGGTGAGATGCAGTTCGTCGGTGCGCTCCTCGCCCGAAGCGAACGCTTCGACGAGATCCTCGGGAATGTCCAATTCGGACAGTTCGCGGCCGACGACGTCCTCGTCGACGCCCAGCAGCGCCCGCGCTCCGTCGTTGCACAGCACCACCCGCCCGTCCCCGCCGACGAGCAGCAGCCCCTCGCGCACGGAATGCAGCACGGCTTCGTGGTACTCGAACAGGTTGCTCAGTTCCTCCGGCGCGATCCCCCTGGTCTGCCGCCGGAGCCGGGCGCTGACCAGATAGCTGCCGATTCCGCCGACCACCAGTACCGCCGCCGCGACCCCGAGCAGCGGCCACAGCCGTTCCCGCAGTTCCGCGTCGATCGCTTCGACCGTGATGCCGACCGACACCAGCGCGACGACCTGCCCGGCGGCGCCGCGCACCGGGACCACGACGCGTTCGGACGGGCCGAGCGAACCGGCGTAGGTCTCGACGACCTTGCCGCCGCGTTGCGCCTCGCCGATGTTGCCGATGAACCGCTGCCCGATCAGCGCCGGATTCGGGTGCGTGTAGCGGATACCGTTCTTGTCCATGATGGTCACGAAGTCCACGTCCGTGTCCGCGCGGACACTCTGCGCGAACGGCTGCAGCGTCCGCGTCGGCTCCGATGTGGACAGTGCGGCCAGCACGCCGGGGGCGTCCGCCACCGCTTCGGCGACCGCGGTCACCTTGTCCCGCGCCCGGTCTTCGGTGGCCCTGACCGAATCGAGGTACGCGAAGGTCACCCCGGCCGCGACGAGCACGAAAAGCACCACGAGCTGCAGAATCAGCAGCTGACGGGCGAGACTGCCGCGCCTGGTCCGGATCCGCGTCGTCGAGGGCACCCGCCCATACCAGCACACCCACGCCGAGGTCGCTCCACACGGCCGGGCGGAATTCCCTAAATGACACTCGTACGAACTCAATGAACACAACCGTGACCCAGCTCACCAGCCCGGGTGATAGTGACCGGCAATCCCACGGACATCCCCCTGAGCTGGAGGCAAAGGTGCCTACAACGCCGGAAGCGGCGCCACGACGCCGCGACAAGATGCACTACCTGTACCTGGCCGTGATCGCGGCGGTCGTCCTCGGCGTCATCGTCGGGTTCGCGGCGCCGGGTCTGGCCAAGGAGCTCAAGCCGCTCGGCACGGGCTTCGTCAACCTGATCAAGATGATGATCTCCCCCATCATCTTCTGCACCATCGTGCTCGGCATCGGATCGGTGGCGAAGGCCGCGAAGGTCGGCAAGGTCGGGTTGCTGTCGCTCGGCTACTTCCTGATGATGTCGACGTTCGCGCTCGCGATCGGCCTCGTCGTGGGCAACCTCCTGCACCCGGGTGAGGGCCTGCACCTCGACCCGGCCGCTGCAGCGAAGGCGCACAAGCAGGCCGAAGGCGGCGAAGGCACCGTCGACTTCCTCATGGGCATCATCCCCACCAGCTTCGGTTCCGCGTTCACCGAAGGCCAGGTGCTGCAGACACTCCTGGTCGCGCTCCTCGCCGGCTTCGCCGTGCAGAAACTGGGCACCAAGGGCGAGCCGATCCGCCGCGGCATCGAGCACATCCAGCGGCTCGTGTTCCGGATCCTGGCCATGATCATGTGGGCCGCCCCGGTCGGCGCGTTCGGCGCGATCGCCGCGGTGGTCGGTGAAACCGGCTGGGGCGCGCTTCGCAGCCTCGCCGTCATCATGATCGGCTTCTACCTGACCTGCCTGGTGTTCGTGTTCGGCGTGCTCGGCTCGGTGCTCTGGATCGGCGCGCGGATCAACATCTTCACCCTGTTGCGTTATCTCGGCCGCGAGTTCCTGCTGATCCTGTCGACGTCGTCGTCCGAGTCGGCGCTGCCGCGGCTGATCGCGAAGATGGAGCACCTCGGGGTGTCCAAACCGGTCGTCGGCATCACCGTGCCCACCGGCTATTCGTTCAACCTCGACGGCACGGCCATCTACCTGACGATGGCGACGCTGTTCATCGCCAGCGCGCAGGACCAGCCGCTGGGCGTCGGCGAGCAGATCTCCTTGCTGCTGTTCATGATCATCGCGTCGAAGGGCGCGGCGGGCGTGAGCGGCGCAGGGATCGCCACCCTCGCGGGCGGTCTCCAGTCGCACCGGCCGGAACTGGTCGACGGCGTCGGGTTCATCCTCGGCATCGACCGGTTCATGTCCGAGGCCCGCGCGCTGACCAACTTCGCGGGCAACGCCGTCGCGACCGTCCTGGTCGGCACCTGGACCAAGGAGTTCGACCGGGATCAGGCCAACCGGGTCTTCAGCGGCCAGGCCCCGTTCGACGAAGCCACGCTGATCGACGACCATTCCGACACGCCGAAGGATCCCGGCGGCGACAGGGAGAAGGCCGTGGCGCACGCGTAGCGCCCGGCGACAGACCGGAACCGCGGTGCGAGGGGCCCCCGTCCTCGCACCGCGGTTCCTCTTTTCTGGGAAGCTGAACGGCATGCCGGACGCCATCGACCGCTACGTGCTCTCGCGGTACTCGAAGCTGCTGCACGGCAACTTCGCCGGGATGATGACCGACCCCGAACGCGAGCGGTTCCTGCGCGACCTCGTGGAGGACGCGCGGACCATCACCGACGACGAACTGGGCGAACTGCTCGCCGCGGACTGGCGGCCCCGGATCACCGCGGCCTGGCTGATCGGCGTCGACCGCCGCACCGCGTGGCGAAGCCGCATCCGGGAACTGTTCCTGGAAAGCGGCCTGGTCTTCGCCGGGCAAGGCTACTGTTTCGCGCTCGCCCGGTTCGGCACGATCGCCGACGCCGAGATCCTCGTGTCCTATCTGGACCATTACCTCGCGCGGCCGGATCTGCGCTACGACCAGGAATGGGCGCTCGCGGCCCTGCACCACATCGACGCCGACCTCACGACCGCGTACACGTCACGCTATCTGCGGCCGGGCGGGCTCTGGGAAAGCTGGTCCGCGAAGAACAGCACGGACCTGCCGTTCCACAAGATGTACTTCGCCATGCTGTGCTCGCACGTCCAGCGGGCCGTGCACGCGGCGGACGTCAGGCGCTGACCTTCTCGTCGTACACGACACGGGACGCGGCGATCGAGTCGCGGTGACGCTCGGCCCAGGTCAGCAAGCCGCTCAGCGACGCGTACAGCTCCTTCGCCATCGGCGTGGCCTCGTACTCCACCTTCGGCGGCACCGTCGGGTACACGGTGCGTTCGAGCAGGCCGTCGCGTTCGAGGTTCCGCAACGTCAGGGTGAGCATCCGCCTGCTGATCCCCTCCACCGAGCGCTCCAGCTCGGTGAACCGCACCGGGCCGCGGGTGGCCTCCAGCAGGATGCCGATCGCCCACTTGCCGCTGATCCGGTTGATCACCTCGAGCACAGTGCACACCTCGAGTTTTTCGGGATCGACGACCCTGGCCTGCGCGGTCACATCGGTGTTCCCCTGGGACATGAAAGTGCCTCCTTCCGGCGAGGAACAGAGTCACACAAGATGGGCGCTGTTACAAGTGATGCACCAAGGCATCACCTGGGGAAATCTCGAAGGATCACCATGCGCGCTTTCGCCCTCGCCGTCCTCTGCGCCGTCTCGCTGATGGTCGTCCTCGACGGCTCGATCGTCGCCGTCGCGCTGCCCGCGATCCAGAACGACCTCGGCTTCACGCCCTCGACGCTGGCCTGGGTCGTCAACGCCTACCTGATCGCCTTCGCCGGGCTGCTCCTGCTGTCCGGCAGGCTGGGCGACCTGATCGGCCGGAAACGGGTCTTTGTCACCGGCCTCAGCCTGTTCACACTCGCCTCGCTGCTCTGCGGAATCGCGCAGGACCAGGCGCAGCTCATCGGGTTCCGCTTCCTGCAGGGGGCCGGTGGCGCGCTGGCGTCGGCCGTCGTACTCGGCATGATCACCACGCTCTACCCGGAACCGCGGGCACGGGCGAAGGCCATCGGCGTCTACAGCTTCACCCAGGCCGCCGGATCGTCGATCGGGCTCATCGCGGGCGGCACGCTCACCCAGCTGCTCGACTGGCACTGGACGTTCTTCGTCAACCTGCCGATCGGCGCGATCGCGCTGGCGCTCGCCGTCCGGCTGCTCGCGGACGATCGAGGCCCCGGCCTGCGCGACGGCACGGACGTCACCGGTGCCGGGCTGGTCACCGGCGGCCTGATGCTGCTGGTCTACACGATCGTCAAGGCCGAGGAGTACACCTGGGCCGACGCCCGCACGCTCGGCCTGCTCGCGGTGTCGCTGCTCCTGCTCGCCGGGTTCGTGCTCCGGCAGGCGAAGGCACGCCGGCCGCTGCTGCCGCTGCGGATCTTCCGCCTCCGCGCGGTGTCCGGGGCGAACACGGTGATGGTCCTGATGGTGGCCGGATTGTTCGGTTTCCAGTTCATCACCGCGCTCTACCTGCAGCGTGTGCTCCAGCTCGACGCGTTGAGCACCGGGTTCGCCTTCCTGCCCGCTCCGCTTTCGATCGCGGTGATGTCGCTGGTCTTCGCCGAGCGGCTGAACCACCGCTTCGGGGCACGAACGGTACTCATCGGCGGGCTCTCGCTGGTCGCGCTGGCGCTCGGCTTCCTCGCCACCGCCCAGGCCGACGGCGACTACGCGACGGACGTCCTGCCCGCACTCGTGCTGATGGGCGTCGGGTTCGGCGCGGCGATGCCGGCGCTGATGGGGCAGGCGATGTCGGATGTCGCGCCCGCCGACGCCGGTGTCGCTTCGGGGCTGATCAACACCACGCAGCAGATCGGCGCGGCGATCGGGACCGCCGTGCTCGCGACCACCGCCGCTTCGCGCACCGGATCGGTGCTGGCCGAAGGAGCCACGATGCCCGAAGCGCTCGCTAGCGGGTATCGGGCCGCGTACGCGTTGAGCGCCGGTCTGCTCGCTCTCGCGGTCTTCGCCGCGACGGTGCTCCTTCGCGCCCGGAAGGCTCAGGAAGCGATCGTCGCGTAAGCCCACTCGGAGACCTCGCCGCCGAGACGCACCTCGGCGGCGCCTCCGGGTTTCCAGACCCCGCTGCCGCCGAACGCGGCCATGCCGCCGGTCTTGCCGGAGTACTGGGAAAGCACCACCCACATCCCGTATCCGGCCGCGACGCCGACCTGATCGAGCAACCGGTCTTCCTGGCCCTCGCTGAAGAGCGCGCTGAGGACGTAGACCTCGGCGCCCGCCTCGGCGAGTTCCCGCGCGTGGTCCGGATTCGCGGCGTCGAGACAGATCGCCAGCCCGAGGCGCCTGCCGCCGACCTCGACGATCACCTGCCGCCTGCCCGGTTCGAAGAGCTCTTCCTCGCAGTTGTGCAGGTTCCGTTTCGCATAGGTGGCAACGGTTTCCCCGCCGGGGCCGAGGACGAGCGAACCGATGTACCGGCGGCCGTCCTCCACCAGGGGCAGTCCGATGACGGCGTGGACGGCGCTCGCCCGGCAAGCCTCCCGAAGCGGTTCGAGACGTCGGTCGTCCGGCGTCAGCCAGAGTGCCGGATCGGCGGCGAGCGCCTCGAATTCCAGACCGGTCAGGGAGAGTTCGGGGAACACGCAGAGGTCGGCGTCCGCGATCCGGAGGAGCCTGCCGTGTTCGGCGATGTTCGCGGAAAGGTCCGCCGGGACGGTGAACGGCTGCACGGTGGCGACACGCATGGCCTGAGCCTAGCGCCCCAGGTACCCCCGCAATCCGTGTTGCCCGCGCCGCATCATGAGCGCGTGGTTGATCCGGAAGACCGGCCTGGCGACGCGATCGAGCTTGCGCAGCAACGGTTTCCGCGCCTCGACCTCCTGCGTGATCTCCAGTCTGGTGCCGCTTCCCACCGCGACCAGCGCACCGGCCAGCGTCCCTTCGAGGTCACCGCTGAGCAGCACTCGCAGCCGTCCCTCACGCTCGTCCTGGCGGTCTCGGTGCATCCGTACGGTCAGCGCGTACGGCAGCCTGGAGCGGCAGACGAGTTCGGCGGTGTCGTCGTCGACCCGGCTGACCGAACGCACGTCGCGCCACCACAACGGATACGCGGCCAAGTCGACGACCGCGTCGAAAACCGCCTTGGGCGACGCGGGCAGCACCCACGTGTCGCGGAAGCGGTACCAACCGCCTCCGCGACCCGTGAGTGAACCCGTCATGCCTGCGCCGACACCAGGTTCCGGCCGTCCATCGTCACGACCTCGACCGAGGCCACGTCGCCGGGGGCGACCAACGCGGAACCGTCGACACCGGTGCCCTCACGCTGTCCCTTCTCCGAAACGAGCCAGCTGCCGGCGTTGACCCGCTCTCCGCTCTTGGTCACCACGACGAGCGCGCACTTCTCGCCTTCGCGGACGCCTGTCGCCTTGGCGTGCAGCCGCACCCAGCCCGCGGCCGGAACCACCCGGACCGCCAGCTGCACACCCGTGTCCCGGTTGGTCGCCGCGAGGTCGCGGGTGCCGGGCACCGGGGCGGTCGCCGTCGGCACCGGCAGAGCCACCGTCGACGGTTCGGGCGAGGTCTGCCGTCCGACCAGCACACCCGCGCCGAGCGCCACCACGACCAGCACGGCCGCACCGGCGACGGCGAGGAACCGCCGCGGTTTGCGCTCCTGGGCGCCCTCTTCTTCGCGAACCTGACGCAGCGTGCGCTGCAGGAGCAGATCTCCGCCATCGGGAGGTCCTTCGAGGAACGCCTCCGGCGGCACCTCGTCGAGATGGTGGCGCAGCTCCGACAGCTCGCGCACCTCACGACGGCACGTGGGGCAGTTCGCCAGATGCGTCTCGAACGTGGCCGCTTCCCCCGGGGTCAGGCCGCCCAGGACGTAGGCGGCGAGCTGGCCCTGGTCGTGTCCCACCGCACTCATCGCGCTACCTCCTTCCCGGGTCCGGACATCACGGCTCTGAGCGCCCGTAACGCGTAATAAGATCTCGACTTAACGGTACCCGGGGCCACGCCCAGGGACTTCGCCGCTTCGGCCACCGTCCGGCCCCGGTAGTAGATCTCCACCAGTACCTCACGATGTTCCGTGGACAGGCCGTCCATGGCCCCGAGCACGGCCATCGAGTCCACGACGCTCTGCGCGTGGTCCCGCTCCACCGCCGGGGTGGGCACGCCTTCCGCGGGCTCCGCCACTTCCGGTGGCCGCGCCGCCCTGGCCCGCGCGCGGTCGGTGATGATGTTCCGGGCGACCGTGAGCAGCCAGCCCCGCACCGATCCCTTCGCGTCGTTCTCCAGATCTTCGGCATGTTTCCAAGCCCGGACCAAGGTCTCCTGCACGACGTCCTCCGCGGCCGCGCGGTCCCCGGTCAGCCTTGTCGCGTACGCCAGCAGGCTTCGCCCGTGTTCGGCGTACAAGTGCCGGACCAAGTCCTCGCCTTTGGCCTTTTTGGGCCGCCAGCCTCCGATCGCCACTCGCGTCCTCCCGACGGTCTTCTGGGTCGGCGAGGACAGTACTGCAACCCGCAGGGGCAGAGTGGATCGTTCGGCGCGCGCCGCGATCGAACTGTGCATCGGCACCGGCCTCTCCTCGGTTCTCCATGGCCGCCTCCTCTTGCCTCCCACACGGACGGCCGGGGGATGCGGTTCAACCGGGGTCTTGTCGATCATCGGACGCGCTCGTATGCTGACGCCTCCGGATTCCGCCGCCGCCTGATTCCCGGGAGGGTCTCGGCGTGCCAAGGAAACTCGCGGCCGTTCTGCTGGCGGTCGCCTTCGTCTCGGGCTGCGGCGACGAGCCCGGTTTCACCGCGACGCTGACGGATCCGGTGAACGTCGACCTGAGCTGGCCCGACGACGATCCGGCCGCCGCGGGGCGGATCGTCGAGTACACGACCGATCCGCACGGCGAGTACACGATCCTGCAGTTCGTGCCGCCTCGGCAGACGACGTACCGGCATCCGGATCTGATGCCGGAAACGCGGTTCTACTACCGGATCCGGCCGTTCTACGGCGCCGTTTCGGACGCCGTGACGGTTTCCGGCCCCGCGACCCCCGCCGCCGCTTCCGGCCCCGCCGTGCCGCTGCGGGCGGGCGATCGATCGGCCGCCCCGGCTTCGTTCCGGGCCGAGCCGGCGCCGGAGGAGATGGTGAAGTTCAGCTGGGCCGATCGCTCCAGCGACGAGGACGGCTTCCTGGTGGAGATCAAGAAACCCGGCGCGGCCGAGTTCGTGCCGATCGAGGTGTCCGATCCGGGGACGACATCGGCCGGGCTCGCCACCATGCCGGGCGAAGAAGGCGCCTCGTATCGGCTGCGCGCCTTCTACTACGGGCCCGCTTCTCCGGTGCTGGACCTCGTGAGTGGTAAGGACGGTTAGAGCCGTCCTTACCACTCACGAGCCCCTACGCGAGAACGGTCTTCAGGAACTGACCGGTGTAGCTCTCCTCCACCGAAGCGACGTGCTCCGGCGTGCCCTCCGCGATCACGGTGCCACCGCCGGAACCGCCCTCGGGGCCCATGTCGATGATCCAGTCCGAGGTCTTGATGACGTCGAGGTTGTGCTCGATGACGATCACCGTGTTGCCCTTGTCCACCAGCCCGTTGATCACGCCGATCAGCTTGCTGATGTCCTCGAAGTGCAGACCGGTGGTCGGCTCGTCGAGGATGTAGACCGTCTTGCCGGTGGACCGCTTCTGCAGTTCGCTGGCGAGCTTGACGCGCTGCGCCTCACCGCCGGACAGCGTCGGCGCGGGCTGCCCGAGCCGGACGTAGCCGAGGCCGACGTCGACGAGGGTGGCCAGGTGCCGGTGGATCGCCTTGATCGGCTCGAAGAACTCGGCAGCCTCCTCGATCGGCATGTTCAGCACATCGGAGACGGTCTTGCCCTTGTAGTGCACCTCGAGGGTCTCGCGGTTGTACCGGTCGCCCTTGCAGACCTCGCACGGGACGTACACGTCCGGCAGGAAATTCATCTCGATCTTGATCGTGCCGTCACCGGCGCAGGCCTCGCACCGGCCGCCCTTGACGTTGAACGAGAACCGGCCCTGCTGGTAGCCGCGCACCTTCGCCTCGGTGGTCGCGGCGAACAGCTTGCGCACGTGGTCCCAGACGCCGGTGTACGTCGCCGGGTTGGACCGCGGGGTGCGGCCGATCGGCGACTGGTCGACGCGGACCAGCTTGTCCACGTTCGCCAGCCCGTTCACGCGGGTGTGCCGGCCCGGGACCTGGCGCGCTCCGTTGAGTTTGTTCGCCAGCACGGTCGCGAGGATGTCGTTGACCAGCGTGGACTTCCCGGAACCCGAGACGCCCGTGACCGACACGAGGCAGCCGAGCGGGAAGGCCACGTCGAGCCCGCGCAGGTTGTGCTCGCGCGCGCCGACGACGGTCAGCTGCCGCTTCTTGTCGACCGGGCGACGGATCGCCGGGACCTCGATCTTGGTGCGGCCCGAAAGGTACGCGCCGGTGATCGAATCCTTGTTCCGCAGGATCTTCTTGTACGGTCCACTGTGGACGATGTGGCCGCCGTGCTCGCCGGCGCCGGGGCCGATGTCGACCACCCAGTCGCTGGAGCGGATGGTGTCCTCGTCGTGCTCGACGACGATCAGCGTGTTGCCCAGATCCCGCAGGCGGACCAGCGTCTCGATCAAGCGGTGGTTGTCTCGCTGGTGCAGCCCGATCGACGGCTCGTCCAGCACGTACAGCACGCCGACCAGACCGGAACCGATCTGCGTGGCGAGCCGGATGCGCTGTGCCTCGCCGCCGGACAGCGTCCCGGAGGCGCGGTCGAGCGAGAGGTAGTTGAGGCCGACGTCGAGCAGGAAGCGCAGCCGCGCCTGGATCTCCTTGAGCACCGCGCCGGCGATGACCTGCTCGCGCTTGCCGAGCTCCAGCTCGTCGAGGAACCGCGACGCCTCGGCGATCGAAAGGGCGCAGACCTCGGCGATCGACCGGTCGCCCTGGGTCTTGTGCTCCAGGGTGACGGCGAGGATCTCCGGCTTGAGCCGCGTGCCCTGACAGGCCGGGCACGGCACCTCGCGCATGTAGCCCTCGTACCGCTCGCGCATGTACTCGGACTCGGTCTGCTCCTGGCGCCGCTCGAGGAACGGGATGACACCCTCGAAGCTCGCGTAGTACGACCGCTGACGGCCGTAGCGGTTCTTGTAGCGGACGTGGACCTGCTCGTCGACGCCGTGCAGGACGGCCTTCTGCACCTTCGCCGGCAGCTTGCGCCACGGCGTGTCCATGCGGAAGCCGATGGTCTCCGACAGCGATTCGAGCAGGCGGATGAAGTAGTCCGCGCTCTGGCCGCCGGCCCACGGCGCGATGGCGCCCTCGCCGAGGGACAGCTCGTCGTCCGGGACCACGAGCTCCGGGTCGACCTCCTTGCGGACGCCGATACCGGTGCAATCGGGGCAGGCGCCGTACGGGGCGTTGAAGGAGAACGACCGCGGCTCGAGGTCCTCGATCGCCAGCGGGTGGCCGTTCGGGCAGGCCAGGTTCTCGGAGAAACCGCGCACACGATGCGGGTCGTTCTCCGGCAGGTCGACGAATTCCAGCTCGATCAGGCCGTCGGCCAGCCGGAGCGCCGTCTCGACCGAGTCGGTGAGGCGCTGCCGCGAGCTGGTCTTCACCGAAAGCCTGTCGATGATGACGGCGATCTGGTGCTTTTCCTGCTTCTTCAGCTTCGGCGGGTCGGTGAGCGGGTGGATCGTCCCGTCGACCACGACGCGCGCGTAGCCCTGCTGCTGCAGGTTCTCGAAGAGGTCGAGGTACTCCCCCTTGCGCCCGCGCACGACCGGCGCGAGCACCTGGAAGCGGGTGCCTTCCTCCATCGCGAGCACCTGGTCGACGATCTGCTGCGGGGTCTGCTTGCTGATCGCCTCGCCGCACTGCGGGCAGTGCGCCTTGCCGGCGCGGGCGTAGAGCAGGCGCAGGTAGTCGTAGACCTCGGTGATGGTGCCGACGGTCGAACGCGGGTTGCGCGAGGTGGACTTCTGGTCGATCGACACCGCGGGCGAGAGGCCCTCGATGAAGTCGACGTCCGGCTTGTCCATCTGGCCGAGGAACTGGCGAGCGTACGCCGACAGCGACTCGACGTAGCGGCGCTGCCCTTCGGCGAAGATGGTGTCGAAGGCGAGGCTCGACTTCCCGGACCCGGACAGACCGGTGAACACGATCAGGCTGTCGCGGGGCAGGTCGAGATCCACACCGCGGAGGTTGTGCTCGCGGGCGCCGCGAACAACGAGGCGATCAGCCACGCCAGGGTCCCTTCAGGTTTCATTCTCAGCTGCGGTCGCCGGCCCGGTCGATAGCTGCACGGGCGGCCGCTTCCATGCTACGAGGCACCACCGACAGAAACTGGTTCCGAGTCCTTGACCTGCGGTTTTCCAGGCTTATCGCGTCGATCCCGGCGAGCGGTGAGCCACCGGTGGACCGGCCGTTCCACGCCAGCGGTGATCGCCCAGCCTCCGAGGACGGCGGCGGCCAGCACGATGGGGAGCCGCAGCCAGCCGGGGACGCCGACGTTCAGCAGGGCACGGGCCAGGATGTAACCGAGTTCCTGGTGCACCAGATAAAGACCATACGAGATGCCCGCGAGCCAGGTGACAGCCGGGGCGACCCTGACGAGACCGGGGAACCGCCAGTCCGGCCCGCGCGCGGCCAGGCACACCAGCAGCAGCATGATCGCGAAACCGATGGCCGACGGCCAGCGCTCGGGGTCGTTCGGCAGGGCTTGGTGGAAGGGGAAGACCTGCAGGTCCTGGGCGGCACAGGCGGCGAGCACGAACAGCGCGAGATGCCAATTCGCCAGCCGTCGTTTCGCCCACAGCCAGATCGCGATCCCAATGGCGAACACGTGGACCCGGTGCAGGCCGAGGCCGTAGTAGAAGGTCTCCACGAGCTTCGGCGTGGAAACCGGGTCGAAGACGACGAACCGGAGGAAGAGCGGGACCAGGATCAGCGCCCAGAGCAGCGCGACCGTGAGCCGGTGGGTGCGCCACCGGCGTGGCCACAGCAGGGCCGCGGCGGTGAACGCGATGAGCTGGACCGGCAGCGTCCAGTAGGCGCCGTCGAGGTAGTAGAAGAGTTCGTACCGCCAGCCCCATTCCTGGACCATGCCCAGGTTGCCGAGCAGATCGGCACCGGTGGGGACGTACCAGGGCGACGGGTCGGTCGGCGGGCCCTGCGGGACACCGAACAGGAACCCGGACAGGCCCGGCGGGAACGGCAGGCCGCTGAACCGGATCGTCGCGTACCGGGCGACGACGTAGGTGACGATCACCGCCACCAGGTACGCGGGCACCAGCCGCGCGACCCGGTTCCACAGCCACCGTCCCGGCCGCCCCTTGCGCAGGCTCGCGCACACGAAGAAGGCGGAAATCACCAAAAGGATGGCGGCACCGAACTGGGCGGTTACCCGAAAGGGGTACCCCACCAGTTCCGGATGCAGAAGCGCCCCCTGATGGGTGACGTGTCCGAGCATGACCGCGAAGACGGCGACCACGCGAAGGACGTCCCAGCTGATCTTGCGCGGGGTGCGCGGCGAGGCGTCGGGCACGAGCGTCCTGTGGTTCGGCTGGCGGGGCGACGCGAGCCTACGTCGTGCACCTGTGCGCCGCCTGTGCGGGTGGAACCGATTGCAGGCGGACGACTACCGTGTGCGGCGTGAACATCGTCGAGACCTACACCGGGCATGTCGACCCCGGCGGCGACGCCGCCCGACGCACCCTGGACGCGCTCACCATCACGAAGCTGTCGGTCGGCCCGATGGACAACAACGCGTATCTGCTCGTCTGCCGCGCCGAAAACGAGGCGCTGCTGATCGACGCGGCGAACGACCCGGAACGGATCTCCGACCTCATCGGCCACGGCCCCGACAGGCCCGCGCTGAGGACCGTCGTGACCACCCATCAGCACCAGGACCACTGGCAGGCCCTCGGCGCCGTCGCCGGCGCGAACGGCGCGAACACCGCCGCCCACCCGCTGGACGCCGAGCCGCTGCCGATCCCGCCGGACTTCCTCGTCGAACACGGCGACACGCTCAAGGTCGGGCAGATCACTCTCGAGGTGATCCACCTGCGCGGCCACACGCCCGGCTCCATCGCGCTGCTGTACCAGGACCCGAACGGACACCCGCACCTGTTCACCGGCGACTCGCTGTTCCCCGGCGGTGTCGGGAAGACCGGGTCGCCTTCGGATTTCACGTCGCTGCTGGACGATGTCGAGACGCGGATCTTCGGCGAACTGCCGGACGAGACCTGGTTCTATCCGGGGCACGGGGACGACTCGACGCTGGGTGAGCAGCGGGGGCACCTGGCGGAGTGGCGCGAACGCGGCTGGTGAGCTGACGAGAGCAGCCTGAACGAACAGGGTCGCCGGAGAACCGGCGACCCTGTTCTGTATCCGCGAATGGGTTGGCAGCTGTCCCGACGAGAATCTGCGACCGGAAGTAATTCCATCGGCTCGCACGCGGACGATCCAACGCCAGGTTTCGCACTGCCCGCGGGGACCTGAGCAGTTCAGATGGCAACGACCTCGACCATGCCGCCCAGACCCTTGAAGTCGTCTTCATTGCGAGTGTAGAGCGGCAGTTCCCGCGAGGACGCGATCGCGGCGATCATCAGATCCATCCGCCGGGGCTTCGGATCCCGGTTCGCCGCGAGAACCAGCGCGACCAACGTTCCATAACGGGCGGCCGCGTCGCCATCGAACGGCAAGGGAGCGAAGTCGACGATCGCGGCACCGAGCTTCTCAGTGCGCGCAGCGCGGACCGCGGGCTCCTTCGCCATCGCCACTCCTTGATGGAGCTCAGCCATGGTGATCGCCGTGAGTTCCGGCATGCGAGGCAAAGCCGACGGCTCGAGCAGGCCAAGGTCGATGTAAGTACAGGTGTCGAGCACACCTGCCTCGTGCCGCTCAGCCACGACCGCGCTCCCACACGTCGCCGGAATCGACACGATCTTCGGTGCCGAAGAACTCGTCAGCCTCTTGCCGCATTTGGGCCGCCGCGACCGCGGGCAACCCTCGATGCTTTTGGACGAGTTCCTCGGCGGTCAGACGCCGCCTACGAGATATCGGCCGCAGCTCAGCTACTTCGACACCGTTACGAGTGACGTGGTAGACCTCGCCGGCCTCGACGGCATCCATGACGGCAGCGGAGTTGTTGCGAAACTCGCGCTGGGTGATCACCTTCATGCCAGCAAGTGTAGCCACCTGTAGCGCATCGAGCTACACGCGACCTCTGTCAGCCTCGGTCGCGGCAGGATCGTGGATCCAGCAGACCTCCCCGGTGGCCGGTATCTCTCCCAAGGTCTTGATCTCGCAGGCCAGCCGCCCCAGAATCTCGCTCTTCGACCCCTGCCAGGCCACGAAGCAGGGTTCCCCGTCGACCAGATCGCCGGGGACCGCGCCCCGGTCGATCAGCGTCCCGACCACGGACAGCAGCGCGGCGGTCATCTCGGCGAAGGTCGCATCCGGACCCGCCTTCATCTCCGCCACGACGACCACGACCGAGAGGCCGACGCAGCCTTCCCGTGCGTACTTGAGCAGAGGCTCCAGATCCTCTTCATCAGCCATGTCCGACTCCCCGAACCGTAGGCGCCCCAGGGAAAAGCCACCGCCACCCTAGCGGGAGTGGATCTCCACACCGAGCACACCCCGTTACCAACTGTCACCCTCAGTGCCGATAGGTTGCGCCGCGTACTCAAGGCACCAAGGGAGGTTTCGATGACGATCCATGGCGACGACGGCAAGGGCAGCGGCGGCGGCAACACCGGCAATTAGCCACCAGCGGCCGGAGCGGGCCACATCGATCGCGTATGCGGCCCGCTTCGATCAGGGCTGGGGCCAGCGAAAAGCGATGCCATACTCCTCCCGCGGGTGACAGGGTCCCAGAAACGTGTGCTCGACGACGCCTCGCCGAATTTCGAGCAGACGCCGATCACCGGCGGGCGGCCGGACCAGGCGCTCGTAGTCGGTCTGCTCCGCATACCACCAGCAGGCCTCCGGAACGCAGTCGTCGAACGTGATGCTGATGCTCAGACCTCCGGTCACCTTGCCCTCGCCATCGACGACACCCGGCGCGATCCCGTGATGGTCGACGTCGACATTGATCCAATACCGTTCCTCGTCCGGATCGTCTTCACATGCGAGCGAGATGAACTCGTGCCGCTCCCCTTTGCGCAGCGGTTTCGGGAAACGAAGATCCACGATCATCGGGTCTCCCGGCTGGGCACCCGGCGAAGTCTCGACATGGCAACCGAAGATCGCTTTGACGGGAATGGACGCCAGATCGCCGGTCCACCCCGTCAGAGCCCGCGCCATATAGCCACCCACTCCGTCCTCGCGAGCGACCACGTTTCTCACCGTCAGCCTCCGATGGGCTGTCCTGCGCCGCATTTCCACGGCCACCAGCAGACGCTCCAGGAACACCGGCTGCGCCCCGCCCGAGGGTGTCCGGCCACCGGATGCCCTCGGCTCCGGCGAAGTGGCCCGAGCGATTTCCACATAAGGCCGCCAGGCCTCGCCGTCGACCGCGAGTATCGCGAGATCCCTTGCCAGGCAAGGGGCCAGCTTGTCGCTCACCGCTCGCCTCCAGGCCTTGTGCATCGGCGTCGTGGTCGTCGGCGGCGGATCCCCGAACACACCGCGCAGCTCCCTCAATTGACCGAAACGGTCGTCCAGGGTCGCCTTCCACTCCCGCTCCCCTGTCCGGAACGCGGCGCACAAAGTGTTGCGGCGCCGGGACTCGGCGGTCGATCCGATCTTCGCGATCTCGTCGAGGATCAATCCCCAGACCGCGAGAGCCCGTACTTCCGGGGCGGCCGTGGTCATCGAAGCGGTCGGCCGGACCAGGCAATCGAGCACGGCGGCCGATTCGCTCGCCGGGTCTTCGATCGCGTACCGCAGGAACCTGAGCGGCCGGCCGTCCTTACGGACCGCGAGCCAGCGCAGCGCGGCCTCGACCGCGGCGACCGGAGGCGTGCCGTCGAGACACTCCCCCTCCAGCTGGATTGTCACTACGCCCTCCGTGAATCGTGGCGATGATCGACAATTCGCGACGCGGCGGGAAAACGGCCGACGATCAGAGAGCCCGCACTCGACGACAAGAAACTCCTCCTGACCGTGAAAGATCAGAACCGGCGAAGGTTTCGCCGGTCGTCGCGCCCTACGGTGTACTAGTACACCACACGCGGAGGGTTCGACAATGGCCAAGAAAGCCTCTGACAACGAGCACGACGTAATCGTGAAGCTGCTCAAGGCTTCACTGGCCGGTGTGGGAGGCCTCTATCTGGTCACCGGATCCTTCGTCGTGACGACTCTCGGCACGGCAACCGCGGTCACCGTGCTCTACCTCAGCGGATTCCGCCGCTAGCCGGTAACGTTCGACCGCCCCGGCCCGAACCACTCCGCGATGCCGTACTACGGATACGACCCCGGCACAGCGGTCGCCATCGGCGGCCGCCTGCTCGCGCCCGGGATCCCCCGGCACGCCGGATACGGCGAGGTCGTCGAGCCGGGCTGGCGTCCCCCGCTGGTCCGCGTGGTCCGTCCGGGTGACCAGGCCAAGCACCCGATCCGCCGGGCGGTCTGGTCGTTCTGGAGTACTCCGTACCGGCGGCGGCACGGAAGACACTGGCCCAGCGACTTCTTCCACGCGCTGTCGTGGATCCTGTCGTTCCGCCTCGCGTCCCGCCTCTTCCCCGCGACCGCGTTGGTGACCGACGACTGGGGGTACGAATTGCTCGTCGCCCGGCTCAGGCTGCCCTTCGACGACGTTTCCCTGTCGCTGAACGGGCTCGCCGGGCAGCACCCGTCCTGGTGGGCGCTCGGGAAGTTGCACGCGTACCGGGAGCAGCGCGAACCGTTCCTGCACATCGACAACGACGTGTTCCTCTGGCCGGGCTTCCCCGCGGACGGGCTTGACGGGGAGATCGTCGCGCAGAATCCCGAGCACGCACCGGCTTCCGATGCCGGCTACTACCGGCCGTCGGCCGTCGCCGCGGCGATCCGGAGCACCGGCGGGTTCCTGCCGGAGGAATTCCGCGACTACACCGGGGAAGCCGCGCTGTGTACCGGAATCGTCGGCGGCACGGCGGTTCCTCTTCTCCGCCACTACGCCGATCTCGCCATCCGCATGGTGGAGTCGGCCGAGAATCGGACGGCCTGGCAACGGCTCGCGCCGCTCGAGGACTACAACCTCGTTGTCGAGCAATACCTTCTCGGCGCGCTGTGCTGGGGTGGCGACACCGTCGACGTGCAGTGCGTCTTCGGCTCCCAGGACGAAGGCTACCGGGAGGAAGACCGGGGATTCACACATCTCATCGCCTCCGCGAAAAGCGATCTCCGTTACCTGCATTCGCTCGCGCGGCAAGTGAAAAACCATTTCTCAGCCGACTTCGAGATCGCTCGACGGCTATACGGCGATCAGTAACGATAAGGCGAAGAATACCAACCGCCTCGGCGAACCGGACGTCTTTCCGTAACCAACTCTCCGGCAGGAGGTCATCGCCATGGCCATCAACCTCCGGCGCGCGCTCGGAGCGCTCGCCGCCACCTCCCTCATGCTGACCGGCGCCATCGCCGCGGCCGCGCCCGCTTCCGTCGCGGCAGCGGCGATCCCCACCATGACGGGGATCCGCACCGGCCAGAACATCGGGTTCGACCGGGTCGTGCTCGACCTGACCGCCGGCCCGGCACCCGCCGTCCGGTACGACCTCGTCGACGAGCTGATCGCCGACGGCTCGGGCGAGATCGTCTGGCTGACCGGGGAATTCTTCGTCGCGGTCACCGCTACCCCGGCCGCCGCGCACGACGACGCCGGGAATCCCACCTATCCCGGTCCGCAGAAGTTCCGGACCAGGAATCTGCGCAACGTCATGGCGGTCGCGGTCACGGGCGACTATGAAGGCACCTTGTCCATCGGCCTCGGCGTCCGGTCGAGGACGGCGGTCACCGTGTTCACGCTGACCTCGCCGAACCGCGTAGTCATCGACGTCCGTCATTGACCACGAGCGGGAATCCGTGAAGACTTTTCGCCTGCCGCCGCATTTTCGGTGAGCAAAATCCTTTTCGGATTCCCGCGGTGAAAATCCCGTTCTGCCCCAACGGGCGGTTTTTCGGAAAACCAGGTATCTGCCGCCGGGGATCGCGTTCCTTCCTTCCGTCAGCATCACCGCCGCTGCGAAGGAGAACCTCATGCCGACCCCACGCAATCCCGACACCCCGTCCTTGGGCCCGGGTGGCGACAACCTCGAAGCGGGCCCTGGCAGTTCGGGCCTGGGAAGCTTCTCGAACAGCGAAATCGGCGAACTGGTCACCCAGGCCGCCGAAACCATGGCCGCTTCCGGCGAGGACGCCGAGCGCAATTACCAGCGAAGCCTCGATCGGCTTCGCGAGCGCGCGGACGACGTCGTCCCGGCGCTCGGCGCGCAGTACGACGCCCTGTCCGAGGAGCAGTACCTCGAACGCTGGGGCCTGGTCCAGCTGCTCACCGACCTCCGGCACGCCGCCGCCGTCCCCGCGCTCGAAAACGTGCTGCGCCAGCCGATCCCGCCGGAGCGTTCCGACGACCCCGCACACGGGATCAGCACCGTCGGCGAAGAGGTGATCATCCGCACCACCGCCGTGGAAGCGTTGGCGCGCTTGGCATCCGCCGGGGACAGCGCGGCGAAGGAGCTGCTGTTGCGGCAGGTCCGGCACGAGGTGTTCACGGTGCGGCGGGCGGCGGTGCAGGCCATCGCCGAGACCGGGGACACCGAGCTCACCGCCCGCGTGCGCGAGGAGCTCAGCGGCACCGAGGACGAGCGCCTGCTGAACATCCGGCGGGTCGACGTCCGCGGTGTCCCGCAGGCCGTCGGCGGCCGGTACGTGAAGGACCAGCGGACCGACGACGTGCCGCCGCCCTCCTGAACCAGAACGAATTCCTTACTACAGACAGGTGATCTC
Organism: Amycolatopsis keratiniphila; assembly: GCF_000400635.2. Classification (NCBI taxonomy): domain Bacteria; kingdom Bacillati; phylum Actinomycetota; class Actinomycetes; order Pseudonocardiales; family Pseudonocardiaceae; genus Amycolatopsis; species Amycolatopsis keratiniphila. The sequence continues at coordinate 5,683,733 of NC_021252.1, forward strand.
CGATGGCCACTTGCAGCTACACCGTGCCGGACAAGAACGTGACCGGGGACAATTTCTACGGTGCATCGATCTGCAATCAGACCTACATCGACTATTTCTGGAACACCTACGGCTTCTCGGGCAACAAGGAGTACTGGGACGACGGCTTCGGCTGGGAAGACGCGTGCAACACCGACAAGCCGCTGGCCCGGACGTTCAACGCGTGCTACCTCCTGACCTATTCGGCCCAGGACTACGAGAACGACGCCTATTCCGGGGCGATGCTGAACTGGGCACGCCGCTACGTCCGCGACAACTGCGACGACCTCCGCTCGCTCTGCGGTGACGGCAGTGCCATCGCGCGCTCGTTCAAGGGGGCGTTCGTCGACGACCGGATCGAGTTGTATCTGGGTTTCTGGTACTCCAAGGACGTTCCCGGCCGCGCCGAGACGCTGATCCACGAATCGCGCCATCAGGGCGGGAAGCCGCACAACGCGAACTTCCCGGCGGGTTCGGTCTTCGGCGCCGGAAAGAGCGGCGCCGACTCCACCTGGGGTTACGAGGGCGCCTGGATGTACGGCGCGCTGTACCTGTGGTGGTTCTACGCCCAGGGCGCCCGCACGACGTCGGCGCTGCGTGAACGGGCCCGCCAGCGCGGGAACCTCGTGATCGACAACGCCTTCGCGACCCATCCGGGCTTCAACATCTGAATCACGACCGGCATGGCCCTCTCGTACTGCAGACGAGAGGGCCATGTCCACGAAATACCTCGGATGACTACACTCATGTTCCGCTCATCGGGGCTTGACCACCACGATTTCTGCCGCAATCATCGGATCTCTCGGTAACCATGCCCCGGATGAGAGCGGATGGTCATGAGAGTTCACCGCGCTACCTGGCTCGCCCTGGTCCTCGCCCTGCTGGCAGGCCTGCTCACCACGACTCCGGCGAGCGCGGAAGTGCACCATCCCCGCCAGAAGTGGCTGCGCGAGGCCACCGCGGGGCTCTTCCTCCACTGGGGCATGTTCACCGCGCCACGCCAGACCGACTGCGCCGCTTGGGAACGCGCCGTCACCGAAGGCGGCTGGAACGCGGACTACTGGGTGGACGAGGCCCGCAAGCTCGGCGCCTCCTACATCGTGCTGGCCACCTTCCACAGCAGGCTGGGCTACGCGCGGCCATGGCCGTCGGCGATCCCGGGCAGTTGCTCCACCCGTCGCGACCTCCTCGGCGAACTCGTCAAGGCAGGCAACGCGAAGGGTGTCCGGACGATCCTCTACATGACCGATGATCCCCAGTGGCACAAGGAAACCGGCGTCGAGTCGCTGGATTCCGCCGCGTACTCCGCCTACAAGGGCAAGCAGGTCGACCTCACCACCCGCCGGGGCTTCGGCGAGTACAGTTACGACCTCTTCCACGAGGTCATGGACCGCTATGCGGACCTCGCCGGATTCTGGATCGACAACGACAACGAGTACTGGGAAAAGAACAAGCTCTACGAACAGATCCGCGAGAACCGCCCGTCCTGGTTGCTGAGCAACAACAACGAGGACACCCCGATCATGGACACGGTCAGCAACGAGCAGAAGACCGGTATCACCCCGTCGTACGACTATCCGCAGGCCGCCTTCACCCCGATGCCGAGGCTCACCGAAGCCGACTACAAGCTGCCGACCAACGGTGGCTGGTGGTACGACGGCACCGATCAGGCCGTCGATTTCCGGCTGTCCACCGGGCGCTACATCGCCAACGCGGGTTCGTCGATGAAGTCGCTCATGGCCGAAACCCCGATGGTGAACGGGAAGTTCCCGCCGCAACAGGAGGCGTACAACAACTTCATGGCGAGCTGGGTGCCGCCGATCAAGTCCTCCCTGCAGGGCAAGGAGGGCGGCGGCTACATGTACGGAGGGATGCAACCCGGGTTCTGGAACGACGGCGCGCACGGCGTCATCACCGTCGAGCCCGGCGCCGGAACGCAGTACCTCCACGTCGTCACCCGGCCGCGCACCGACCTGCTCCGCTTGCGCGACAACGGCTACAAGGTGACCAGGGTGTCGGACGTGCGCACGGGGAAGCAGCTGCGGTTCAGTCAATCCGGCGGCTATCTGACCATTGTGGACATCAAGGACTGGGACACCTACGACACCGTGTTCAAGGTGGAGACGGCCGGGCAGCGGGGCTTCCACGACTCCCGGACGATCAAGGCGACCGCTTCGTCCGCACGCGAAGGACATCCGGCGTCGAACCTCGTCGACGGGAACTTCGAGAACTACTGGGACGCCGACGGCAAACAGCCGGTCTCGGTGACCTTGGACCTCGGGAGGCGGCGGACCGCGGCCTACCTCGCGGTGAATCAGCGCGAGATGTCGCCGACCCACGCCCGCGAATCGTTCGGCAGGCCGGAGGACTCGGCCCGGATCAAGGACTATCGCCTCTACGTCAGCGACGACGGGCGGAACTGGGGTGAGCCGGTCCGCACCGGCGCGATGCCGAGCGCCCGCGGCGTGCAGTTCATCGACTTCGGCGAACGGCAGACCCGGTTCATCAAACTCGAGGTGCTGAACACCTGGTCGGGACCGCAGGCGAAACCCTTCTACCGGCAGTTGGCCATCGACGAGGTCAAGGTGGCGTACGGCTACCCGAGTTCGGTTCCGGGCGCGCAGGGTCCGCTGGAGGCCGAGTCCTCCCGCAACGATCACGACGGCCGTGCCCACCTGGGCCACTGCTCGTCCTGCTCCGGATCGTTCCAGGTCACCGGCCTCGGCGGGGGTCCGCGCAACTCGGTCACCTTTCCGGCCGTGATGGCCGCCGAAGCCGGAAGCCACCGGCTTCAGCTCGACACCACGGGTGGGCCCGCGACCTCGGTGGCGGTGAGCGTCAACGGCGGTGCCCCCGTGGAGACCGCGATCGGCGCCGGAACGCCGGGAGTCGTGGCGTCGACGGCGATCCCCGTCGCGCTGAACGCCGGCACCAACAGCGTCAAGGTGTTCAGCGACGCACGCTCGGGGCCGGGCCTCGACCGGATCGCGATCGCTCCCCTGCCGCCGTCGTCCTACACGCCGAAGACGACTCTGACCGTCGAACCCGGTGGCATCCAATGGCTCTCGACTGGACAGCAGTCCTTGCGGGTGACGGCGAAGCTCCGGCTCGACGCCGATGACGCGATCGGGAAGGTCTCTCTGGCCCCGGTCGTCCCGGCGGGCTGGACCCTGCGGGGTGCCCCGGCCACGGCGGAGTCCATGCGCGTCGGGGATGAGCTGGAAGCCTCTTGGACGCTCGTCTCCCCCGAAGGCGTCACCACGGCCGACATCCCGGTCACCGCGTCGTTCGAGCTGCTCGGACGGGCGAAAACGGTGAGTAAACCGGTCCGGGTGAGCCCACGACCGGCGGACCGGGTCTTCATGCGGGAGGCCGAAGACTCGGCGAACGACGTCGGCGACGCGGGCGTCACGAACTGCGGCGTGTGCTCGGGTGGCCAGAAGGTGCGCAACATCGGCGGCGACCCGGGTTCGGTCGTGCGCTTCGACGGCGTCACCGTGCCCGAGACCAGGCGATACACCCTCTACATCGACTTCACCGTCAACGGGCCGCGCTCGTACTTCGTCACGGTCAACGGCGGCACGCCGATCGAGGTGAAGGTCGACGGTGCCGGCAACAACACCCGGCTCACGACGTCCTTGCCGGTCGAACTGAAAGCGGGGCCGAACACGATCGAACTGGGCAACGACCACGCGTCCGCGCCGGATCTCGATCGGCTGTCACTGGGGTGAGGTACCGGCTTGACCCTCTCCCGGGGAGAGGGTTCAGGCTGGTCCCATGACGACCTTGATGCCGATCGGCGTGTTCGCGCACGCCACCAGGCTGTCGGTCCGCGCGCTGCGGAACTACGACCGGATCGGGCTGCTGGTGCCCGCCGTCACCGACCCAGGCACCGGGTACCGCCGGTATTCGCTCGACCAGTTCGCCCGCGCGGGGTTGATCCGGCGGCTCCGGGAGCTGGAAGTGCCGCTGGCGGAGATCGCCGGAATCCTGGACGCGGGCGACCCGCACGAGGTGAAGGCGGCGATCAAACGGCATCACGACCGGGTGGCGGCGCGGGCCGCGGAACTCGCGGCGATCAGCGACGAACTCGACTCCGTGCTCGCCGAACCGACGCGATGGCTGCACGTCTACGAGCGTGTGCGCGCGCCGCAGCAGATCGCCCGTCTGTCGATCCGGACTCCGCTGAACGGCCTGGCGGAGCTGATCGGGCCCGCGTACGCGCGGCTGTTCGCGGCGCTCGACCTGCAGGGGATCAGGCCGTCAGGGCCGCCCGGGACCCGTTACCTCGCCACCGATCCCGACGAGTTGACGGCCGAATTGTTCGTGCCCGTGGACGAACCGGTGCGGGACGACGGCGACATCGGCGCCGCCGAGCTTCCCGGTGGCCTGCTGGTGGCGACGATTCACGAGGGTGGCTACGAGAACGTCGAGACCGCGTACCGGTCACTCGGCCGCTGGATCGCCGAACGCGACCGCGTCCTCGCGGGGCCCGCCGAGGAGTTGTACCTGGTGGCGCCCGGACCGTCGGTCGCTCCCGAGGCGTACCGCACCGAGATCGCGTGGCCGGTGGCCTCGTGATCCTCGACGGAATCAAGACCACGGGCGGGGAGCACTGCGAGACCAGCACACTCGACGTCCTCCTGCGGCACGCCGGGATCGAGCTTTCCGAGCCGATGCTGTTCGGACTCGGCGAAGGCCTCGGCTTCGTCTACTGGGACGGGAAGAACCTGCCGTTCCCCTTCCTCGGCGGGCGCGCCAAGCCCGCCGAGATCACACGGAAGCTGACCGACCGGCTCGGACTCACCTTGCGGGTCAAGGAGACGTCGTCGGTGCGCACGTCGTGGCGCAACGTGGCCGAGGAAATCGACGCCGGGGCGCCGGTCGGCCTGCAACTCGACTCGTACCACCTGGAGTACTTCACCTCGAAGGTCCACTTTGGAGGGCATTTCGTCGCGTTGTACGGCTATGACGACGAGCGGGCCTTTGTCGTCGACACGGCCCAGCAGGGTGGCGCGGTCTCGACATCCTTGGCGAGCCTGGAACGCGCCCGCGCGGAGAAAGGCCCGATGACCGCGAAGAACCGTTCGTTCACCATCACCGCGGAGGGGCCTCTCGTGCCGCTTCCGGACGCCATCCGGACCGCGGTGCGGGCCAACGCGGCGGAGTTTCTCAACCCGCCCATCGCGAACCTCGGATATCGCGGTATCGGCAAGGCCGCCGTACAGGTGCGGAAATGGCTGGAACGCAGCGACGATCCGGCTCGCGACCTGCCGCAGGCGGCGAGCCTGATGGAACGGGCGGGCACCGGCGGCGCGCTCTTCCGCCGGATCTACCGAGACTTCCTCGAAGAGTGCACGAGCCTTGTCGACGACGCCGGTCTCCATGCCGCGTATGAGAAGTACCGCGAAATCACTCCACTGTGGACCGAAGTCGCGCGCTTGTTCACACAGGCAGGGGAAACCGGCGAAGCCCGACCGCTGAACGACGCGTCCGCCGTCCTGTCCGAGCTGGCCCAGCGCGAACAGGAGGCGATGACGGCGCTAGCGACGGTTCAGGGTGTGCGTTCGTAGGGCAGTTTCTCCCCCGCTTCCACCGCGAACGGCAGATCGTTGCCCGCCGGCGGCAACGGGCAGGTGGCGAAATCGGTGAACGCGCACGGCAGATTCGTCGCGCGGGTGAAGTCGAGGACGACCGACCCGTCCTCGGCGGGCTCGGGTACCGCGAGCGACCGGTTCGCCGCGTACGTGGTGACACCGCTCGTGGCGTCGGTGAACAGGATGAGCAGACCGTCCTTCTTGCCGTTGAAGGCGGTGAGCGTGTGCTCCGCGCCGTCGTGCTCGAAGCGCACGATGCCCGGGGAGACGTAAACGTGGCTGAGCCCTTCGACGACCGCTCCGACCGTCGTCGGCCGCGGTTCGTCGAAGGGCTCGAAGGTCCCGGACAACACCCAGGCCTCGTCGGGCTCGTACGCCGGGACACCGCGGAAAGCGTTGAGCACCGGCGCCTTCGGGTCGTGCGTCCGGATCAGATACCCGCCCCGACGCGCCACCTCGATCTCGATGTCACCGGCGACGACCCGGGTGGTCGCGCCGCTGTTGACCAGCTCGAAGCGGCGGACGCCGGTGACGCGTTCGCCGTCGTGCGAGAGGTCCGCGCCCTGCGGGTCGAGGTACGCCGCGTCAGCGTCCTGCCACCACAACCCGGGCAACCCCTCGTACGCGCGTGGCTTGTCCTCCAGCCAGTCGAGCGAGACCAGGGCGAGCCAGCCGAGCGGATCGGCGAGATCGCGCTCGCGCTGGGTCTTCCAGTCCTGCCAGTCCCGGGTGAACGTGTCTGTGCTCATCGCCGATTCCTTCCGTGACCTTGCGCGTTCTCCCTGGTCAACGGACTGGCGGCGGTGATATTTCCTGTCCCGGTATGTGGTCGCCCGTGACACCCTCCTCGGCCGAGACCAGCTCGGCGATCGGCGCGAAGAAGGCCTTGATCCCCGGCAGGTTCGCGCCCTTCTCCCTGGACGCCGCGAAGTCCTCGGAGGAACGCCACCACACGACGTCGAGCCAGGTCTCCTCGTCGACCCGGATCAGCTGGGCGTCGAGGAACCCCTCCCGGTCGGCCCGGAAGTCGGCGACCATCGCGGGGCGGGCCTGGAGCAGTTCGTCCGCGCGGTCGGCGGGGACTTTGAAGCGGGTCAGTTCCACTGTCGTCGTGGTGCCTGTCGTCATGGTGTGGATGTTAGGTGACCGCTGTTCGCGTTCGGCCGGTTACTCGCTTCGCGCTTGCCGACTCACCGGGTGCATTTAGTCGGCTAAATGCGGTGCGCTTTCTTTGCGTGGCCTCCGCGTGGGGCGATATCACCCTTCAGTGTTGTTAGTGCGGTTTCGCTTGTTGCTTAAAATTACGAACACATGTTCGACGGGTTTGCGGTATTATTGAGGGGTGTCCGAGACCTTCCTCCCCGAGTTGCCGCAGGAGCTGTGGCGCGCCGGCAAGCTGGAGCTTGCGCATGGCGTGCAGCAGTCGTTGCAGGTGATCCGGATGGCGACCGCTTGTTTGGGGCGGTTTCTGGCGGAGATCGAGAATCGGGGCGTCAAAGACTTGTATGGGCATGGCAGTACGGCCAGCTGGTTCGCGGAGATGGCGGGGTTGTCGCGGGGTGAGGCGGGTGCGGTGGTGAAGCGGGCGATCGCCTTGAACCCCACCCGGGCCTTGGACGGCACGGAGGTTCCGCCTGTCGCTCCCCGCACTGCCGCGGTCGCCGCTCAGGGACTGGTCGGCGACGAGCGGATCGACCAGATCCTGGAGATCTTGAAGAAGCTCCCCGCCGACACCTCCGCCGAAGATCGGGCCAGCGCGGAGAAGATCCTCGCGGACCTCGCCCCGACCGCCGGACCCCGGCAACTCTCCAAGGCCGAAGCGAAACTGATGGGCTGGCTGAATCCCGACGGCAACGAGCCGAAGGATCCCGAGCCCAAGGAACCACGCCGGGAAATCACTCTGGAACGCCGCAAGGACGGCTTCTGGAAGCTGACCGGCCTGCTCGACGATGAGACCGGTGCCCGCACCGCAACTGCGTTGGAGGCGCATGCCCAGCCCCGCCCCGTCGACGAGTTCGGCCAGGCGGATCTGCGGATGAAGTGCGAACGCATGGGCGACGCCTGGGCCGAACTCCTCGATCTGGCCATCGCCTGCCCAGACCAGCCCGGCACCAGCGGCTACCGGACATTGGTGCACGTCACCATCGGGCTTGAGGAACTGAAGTCCGGTCTCGGGACCGCGTGCTTGGACTTCGTGGGGACGATGACCGCTCGGGAAGCCCGGCTCGCTGCCTGCGACTGCTTGATGTTGCCGGTCGTGATGAGCGGCTCGGGTGAGCCGTTGGATATGGGTCGCCTGAGACGGTTCGTCACCCCCGGCCAACGCCGGGCGTTGAACATCCGCGACGGCGGCTGCGCGTTCCCGGGATGTCATCGGAGGCCGAAGAATTGCCACGCTCATCATATTGAGCACTGGGCAGACGGCGGACCGACGGATCTTCGGAATCTGGTGCTGCTCTGTGGGTTTCATCATCGGTTGATTCATCACGGTGACTGGGAAGTACGGATGGCGGCCGATGGGTTACCGGAGTTCATCCCACCCCAATACCGGGATCCGCTCCGACAACCCCGGCGTAACACCCTGCATCACGTCTGACCCCCGAGGAGCCCGCCAGCCATCCCAGGCGACGGGCCCCTCGGCATGCCTGGTGACCGTGTGGATTTCGGGACATCCAACGTCCCAAAATCCACACAGTCCACCGCCGCCGAACCGATCACGACAGAAGATCCGCAGGACTTGTCCACCGCATCGGCGACGAAGACCTCCGCCACCAGGGGCGACAGGCCCATGGCCGCCGGAACTGTTCACCACCGGCGGGTCCACGAAGGCCGACTGCGCCATTCGGGCGTATTCGCACGGAAGTCCTCGTTTCCGCCGCGGCACCCGGAGCAAGATCGTCCGTTCCGGACTTGGGAGGGGACGGAAAGTATGGTCAGAACGATAAACGGCAAACCGCGTCCATTCGGTGACGACAAACCGAAAAAAGGCGCGGCCATCACTGCGGCGGCCGTGGTCACCGGAGGCGCATTGGCCGTCGGCGGTGCGAGCATCGGGATCGGCGGAGGCGCCACCGCCTCCCTCGATTCCGCCGCGAGCCAAGCCCTCAAAGGCAAAAGCTCCAGCAAGAAATCCGCACAAAAGGGCCGCCACTCCGAAGCCTGGCAACGCATGGGCTGGCGCCAAATCAAAAAGCAGGCCAAGCGGGAGCTCGAATGCGGGCCGCATTCCTTCGGCGAGGTCCAGCGTTTCTTCCTGCGCCACCCTTGCGCCGATCTCGACCGCATGCTGGTCACCGTCGACGACGGCGCAGGCAACACCATCGACGTCTCCGTCGCGTGGGTGAGGATGCCGACGGCGAGCCGAGCGGGTGACCTGAAACGGCTCATCGACAAGGACGGCACCGGCAACGTCATCCTCTTCGGCGAGGCCCCGCCCGGTAGCCGCTTCACCGGGAAGAACTACGACTCCCGTCTGGCCAAAAAGCTTGTCGTGATCGCCGAATCCGCTCCCGCGGGTGGACGGCCGAGCGAAACGACGCTCGAGACCGCGGTCGAAGTCGCCGTCGAGTTCCCCTCACCTTGACCACCGGCGATCCACAATGGAGGCGACCAGGACCGGCCACTGACCGAAGAGGACCCATGGACGACCAGACCGACCTGCCGTCCGGCATCGGCAAACCGGCGACCCGCGCCTTCACCGGCGCCGGCTACACCCGGCTGGAGCACTTCACCCGCGCCACCGAAGCCGAGCTCGCGAGCCTGCACGGCGTCGGCCCCAAAGCGCTCCGCATCATCCGCGAAGCCCTGGAAACGCGAGGTCAGACGTTCAAACCCACCGACTAATTTTTTTGTCTTGACAACTTGACCCTTCGGAGGGTTTGCTGAGCGCAGGACACCGACCGAAGGGATCCAAGTCATGGCCAAGTTCGCGAACGTCGACGACTACATCGCCGCGCTGCCCGAGAACCTGCGCGAGGTCGCCGTCGCGCTGCGCCCGATCGTCAACGCCGCCCTGCCCGGCTCCATCGAGGCGATGTACCACGCCTCCCCCACCTGGAGCGCCGGCGAAGCCGTCGGCAAGAACCTCGTCTGCCTGATGAAGGCGTACTCGTCGTATGTCACGTTCGCCCTCTGGAAGGGGCAGCACGTCGACGACGCTTCCGGCAGGCTGGAGCCGAGCGCGCGGGAGATGGCACACGTCAAGCTGCGCTCGGTCGACGACATCGACGCCGACCTGTTCACCCTATGGCTCAAGCAGGCCCGAGACCTCGAAACCACCGCGACGGCACGATGACACAATCGGCGGCGTGCCTGTGATCACCGACGATTCCCGTTGCCCCTGCGGTCTCGGCGAGCCCTACGGCGTCTGCTGCGGCCGCTTCCATCGGGGCGCCGCGACCGCGCCGACCGCCGAACTCCTGATGCGGTCGCGGTTCAGCGCGTTCGCCGTCGGCGACACCGCGTACCTCACGAAGACCTGGCATCCGAAGACGCGGCCGGCCGATCTCGAACTCGACCCCGGGCAGCGCTGGACGTTCCTGGAGATCCTCGGCAAGACCGGCGGCGGACTACTGGAGAACGAGGGCACCGTGGAGTTCCGGGCCCACTACCGCCAGGATCGCCGGGCGGACAGCATGCACGAGAACAGCGCCTTCGTCCGCGTCGACGGGCAGTGGATCTACGTGGCGCCCGTCGGCTGAGTCCGGCGCAAGGGTCTGTTCTCCGCGCCACGAGGCGGCTACTATCTCCCCCAACATTGTTAGGGAACTTTCTTAACGATTTCCGCCCAGGTCCGCCGCCGTGTGCCCGAGGAGGCGCGCTCGTGAGTTTTCGGCAGAAGAGAACCCGGATCCCGTTACTGGCCTTGACCGTCACCGCGCTGGCCGCCGCGGTCTGCGGGGTGACCACCGCCCCCGCCGCCACCGGCGCGGAAGTGGCCGTCCCGCTTTCCACCGGCGCCACCCCGATCCCCGGCTTCGTGATCCAGTCTTCGGCACAGGTCAGCGATGATTCCGCGGTGTCGAAGCCGGGCTTCCCCACCGCCGGCTGGTACCCGGTGTCGTCGCGTTCGACGGTCTACGCCGGATTGCTGCAGAACGGCAAGTACGCCGACCCGTTCTATTCGACGAACATGAAGAACGTCCCGACCGCGCAGTTCTCGGTGCCGTGGTGGTACCGCACGGACCTGAACGTCGAGGACACCTCGAAGCGCACGTACCTCGACTTCAGCGGCGTGCTCTCCAAGGCCGACGTCTGGGTCAACGGCGTCCGGATCGCGACGAAGGACCAGGTCAACGGCGCCTACACCCGCCACGACCTCGACATCACCGAGCACGTGCGCCAGGGCGTCAACAGTGTCGCGTTCAAGGTCTACCCCAACGACCCCAACAACGACCTCTCGATGGGCTGGATCGACTGGGCGCAGACCCCGCCGGACCAGAACATGGGCATCGTGCGCGACGTCCTCGTCCGGCGCGGCGGCCCGGTCGCGCTGCGCAGCGCCCACGTCGTCCAGAAACTGAACTCCGCGCTCGACCACGCCGACCTCACGGTGAAGGCGGACGTCCGCAACGACTCGGCCGCCGCGGTGCAGACCACCGTCTCCGGCACCGTCGCGGGCAAGCCGGTCAGCCAGACCGTCTCGCTGGCGGCGAAGGAGCGCAAGACGGTCACCTTCGGGGTCGTCGGCCTCGACAAGCCGAACCTGTGGTGGCCCGCCGGGATGGGCGGCCAGCACCGGTACGAACTCGACCTGACCGCGAGTGTCGGCGGCACGCCGTCGGACAGCTCGAAGTCGAAGTTCGGTGTCCGCGACGTCAAGGCGCCGCTGAACTCCAGCGGCGGGCGGCAGTACAGCGTCAACGGCAAGCCGCTGCTGATCCGCGGCGGCGGCTACACGCCGGACCTGTTCCTGCGCTGGAACGAGACCGCGGCGGCCGACAAGCTCAAGTACGTGCTGAACCTCGGGCTCAACACGGTCCGGCTGGAAGGCCACATCGAGCCGGACGAGTTCTTCGACCTCGCCGACGACCTCGGCGTGCTGACCATGCCCGGCTGGGAATGCTGCGACAAGTGGGAAGGCCACGTCAACGGCGAGGAAAAGGGCGAGCCGTGGGTCGAGTCGGACTACCCGATCGCCAAGGCGTCGATGTTCTCCGAGGCCGAACGCCTGCGTGACCACCCGAGTGTCATCTCCTTCCACATCGGCAGCGACTTCGCGCCGGACCAGCGGATCGAGCAGGGCTACCTCGACGCGATGAAGGCCGCCGACTTCACCCTCCCGGTGATCCCGTCGGCGTCGAAGCGGCCGTCCCCGATCACGGGCGCGTCCGGGATGAAGATGAACGGCCCGTACGACTACGTCCCGCCGGTCTACTGGTACGACAAGTCGCAAAAGGACCGTGGCGGCGCGTGGAGCTTCAACTCCGAGACCAGCGCGGGCGTCGACATCCCGACGATGGACACGTTGAAGCGGATGATGTCGGCCAGTGAGCTGGAAACGATGTGGAAGGACCCGTCGGCGCCCCAATACCACCGCTCTTCGTCGACGACGTTCGCGAACCTGAAGCTGTTCGCCAACGCGCTGACCAAGCGCTACGGCGCGCCCGCCGACCTGAACGACTTCGTGCGGAAGGCGCAGCTCGCGCAGTACGAGAACGTCCGCGCCGAGTTCGAGTCGCACTCGCGCAACTACACCGACTCGACCAACCCGTCGACCGGGTTGATCTACTGGATGCTCAACAGCCCGTGGACCTCGCTGCACTGGCAGCTGTTCGACGCCTACATGGACCAGAACGGCGCCTACTACGGGGCGAAGAAGGCGAACGAGCCGCTGCACATCCAGTACTCGCACGACAACCGGTCGGTCGTGGTGATCAACCAGACGTCGAACGCGGTGAGCGGGCTGACGGCGACCACGAAGCTGTACAACCTCGACGGCACCGAGAAGTACAGCAACACCAAGACCGGGCTGTCGGTCGGCGCGCTGGGCGCCAAGGCCACCGCGGTCACCGTCCCGGCGGTGAGCGGGCTGTCGAACACCTACCTGGCGAAGCTCGTGCTCACCGACTCGTCCGGCAAGGAGGTCAGCCGGAACGTGTACTGGCTCTCCACCAAGGCCGACACGCTGAACTGGGGCGGCAGCGATTGGTACTACACGCCGCAGTCTGGCTACGCCGATCTGACCGGGTTGAAGAGCCTCGGCCAGTCCGCCGTCAGCGCGACGGCGAAGTCGGTGGCCGGCGCCGACGGCACCACCACGACCACCGTGACGCTGAAGAACACCTCGGGCGGCAAGCTCCCGGCGTTCTACGTCGATTCGAAGGTCGTGGACGCCGCGGGCAAGCCGGTGCTGCCGGTGGAGTGGAACGACAACGCGGTGAGCCTCTGGCCGAGTGAGACGACCACGCTGACCGCGAAGTACCGCACGGCCGACCTCAAGGGCTCCAAGCCTTCGGTGCGGGTCTCGGGCTGGAACACCGGGACGCAGACCGTTCCGGCCGACGGCTCCGGCCCGGCCACCCCGGTCGACTACCAGGCGGAGGACGCCACGATCGACCAGGGCGCGGTGGAGTCCAACCACGCCGGGTTCACCGGCACCGGGTTCGTCAACTACGACAACGTGGCGGGCAGCTCGGTCGAGTGGACGGTCAACGTGCCCGCCGCGGGCACCTACGACGTCGTCGTCCGGTACGCCAACGGCACGACGTCGAACCGGCCGCTCGACTTCTCCGTCAACGGTTCGATCAGCGCGTCCGGCGTCGGCTTCGGCGGCACCGGCGCCTGGCCGAACTGGACGACGAGAACCGTCAAGGTGACGTTGGCGGCGGGAGTGAACCAGATCAAGGCCGTCGCCACCACGGCGAACGGCGGTCCGAACGTCGACAAGATCACGCTCTAGTCCGGGAGTCGCCTGCGAGGGCCCCTTCGCCGCCGGGCGAAGGGGCCTTTCGGTGTCCGGGGTGGGTTACGCTTTCCGGGTGACCGGCAAACCCGACCCGCGCCTGCGGGACCTCGCGATGCTGCGCCGCGTCCGCGACCGGATCGATCGCGACTACGCGCAGCCCCTGGACGTCGAAGCGCTGGCGCGCGGCGTGCACGTCTCCGCCGGGCATCTGAGCCGCGAGTTCCGGGCCGCGTACGGCGAGTCGCCCTACAGCTACCTGATGACCCGCCGGATCGAGCGGGCCATGATGCTGCTGCGGCGCGGGGACATGTCGGTCACCGAGGTGTGCTTCGACGTCGGTTTCTCGTCGCTGGGCACGTTCAGCACGCGCTTCTCCGAGCTGGTCGGCGTCTCGCCGAGCGTGTACCGCAAGCAGGCCGCGGAAGACGGCCGGGGCATGCCCGGCTGCGTCGTCAAACAGGTCATGCGACCGATCAGGAATCGAGAAGCGACTCCGCCGCGCGCCGACCTACCTTGAGTCGTATGACCCTTTCGATTCAGGCGTCCTACCTCCCCGCGGACGATCTCGGGGCTTCGGTTTCCTTCTATCGCGACATCCTGGGCTTCGAAGTGCGTGACGAGGGCCCGCTCCAGGCCACGGTCGGCCCGCCGGGGCAGCCCGGGACGTCGCTCCTGCTCCGCCCGCCCGCCGCCGATCCGGAGCTCACCGACGAGGAACGCACGACCATCGCCGAACTGATGGCCAAAGGCGTCCACGGCATCATCGTGCTGTCCACCCCGGACCTGATCGGCACCTTCGACCGGATCCAGGCGCAGGGCGCGGACGTCGTCCAAGAACCGATGAAGCAGTCCTGGGGCGCTTTCGACTGCTCTTTCCGCGATCCGGCGGGCAACCTGGTGCGTTTCGAAGAGCGGTAGCCGGGCCTCGGTGCGCGCGCCGTGACGCTCTCGGGTGATGATGAGCGGCGTGGAGATCGCGGTAGAACTCGTGGCACTGGTGGTGGCCGTCCTCCTGGTCACCGCCGCGGCGCGGAAACTCGACTGGTCGGCACCGCTGTGCCTGATCGCGGTCGGGGTCGTCGCCTCGTACATCCCGGGTGTCCCGGAGTACGAACTGGACCCCGAGGTCGTGCTGCTGGGGCTGTTGCCGCCGCTGCTGTACGCCACCGCGATCCGCACATCGCTCATCGACTTCCGCCGTAATCGCGGGCCGATCCTTCTGTTGTCGGTGGGGCTCGTCATCTTCACCACGGCCGCGGTCGGAGTCGTGGCGTGGCTGGTGATCCCCGGGCTGCCGCTGGCCGCCGGGCTCGCGATCGGCGCGGTGGTCGCGCCGCCGGACGCGGTCGCGGCCACCGCCGTCGCCCGCAAGGTCGGGATGCCGCGCAAGCTGACCCGGCTGCTGGAGGGCGAAAGCCTGTTCAACGACGCGGCCGCGCTGGTCGCGTTGCGGACCGCCATCGCGGCCATCGCGGGTTCGGTGAGCCTGCTGCAGGTCGGCGGCGATTTCCTGCTGGCCGCCGGCGGCGGGCTGCTGATCGGGTTCGCCGTCGGCGCGCTCGCCGCGCTGATCCGCACCCGGCTCGAGGATCCGGTCACCGACACCGCGCTCTCGCTGGTGGTCCCGTTCGTCGCCTACCTCGCCGCCGAGGCGATCCACGGTTCCGGCGTGATCTCCGTGGTCGTCGCGGGGCTGATCCTCGGGCACAAGGCGCCGAGCATGCTTTCGGGGCGTTCGCGGCTGGCCAGCAGGCTGAACTGGCAGACCATCCAGTTCCTGCTGGAGAACATCGTCTTCCTGCTGATCGGGCTGCAGGTCCGCCGGATCATGACCGAGGTCGGCGACAGCGGGCTGACCGCGATGGAACTGATCCTGATCTGCGCCGCCACGCTGGCCGCGACGATCGTCACCCGGATCGTCTGGATGGCGGGGATCGGCTTGGCACGCCGCGTGTTCCGCCGTCACGCCTGGCCGTGGCGGTACTCGGCCGTGATCGCCTGGGCGGGGATGCGCGGCGTCGTCACGCTCGCGGCGGCGTTCGTGCTGCCCGCGGACACCCCGCAGCGGGCCGTGCTGGTGCTGGTCGCGTTCGTCGTGGTGGCGGGAACGCTGCTGCTGCACGGGACGACGCTGCCGGTGCTGGTCCGCCGCCTGAAGCTGCCGCCGCCCGATCCGGCCGAGGACGCGCTGCAGGAGGCGGCCGTGCTCCACGACATGACGAGGGCCGCGCTCGAAGAGCTGGAGAAGATCCGGACGCCCGAGGACCCGGAAGACATCGTCGAGCGGCTGCGCAGCAGGCTCCAGCACCGCTCGGACTCCGCGTGGGAGGAACTCGGCAGGCAGAGCGCGCTGACCGAAACGCCGAGCGACGCGTACCGGCGGCTTCGGTTGAGGCTGCTCGAAGTCGAACGGGAGAAGTTCCTGGAGGCGCGCGACTCCGGGATGGCCGATGATGATGTCCTGCGCCGGATCCTCGAACGCCTCGACATCGAGGAATCCATGCTGGACAGGGAGGAAGAGACCGTGCCGGATTCCGATCGGGAACTGCGCACCCCCGCCGCGACGGCGGGAACGTGCAAGCATCTGACTAAGAACTGGCCGTCGGTCGAGCCCAGCTCCCCGGACGTCTGCGCGGTCTGCGTCGAGAACGGGATGACCTGGGTGCACCTGCGCGAATGCGTCAAATGCGGGAACGTCGCCTGCTGCGACTCCTCGCCGGGCAAGCACGCGACCGAGCACTTCCACGACACCCTGCACCCGGTGATGCGCAGCCACGAGCCCGGCGAGACCTGGCGCTGGTGTTTCGTGGACAAGCAGCTCGGTTAGCTCGGTAGGGTCCGGGGTATGAGCACCCCTGAGCAGGAAGTCGAATACCGCCAGCACCGGTTCTCACCTCCCCCGGGCGCGACCGAGATCTTCCTTGTCCGCCACGGTGAATCAGCCCCGGCGAAGGGCGACAACCCGTTCGACCTCGTCGACGGGCAGGCCGATCCGGATCTCGCGCCGGAAGGCAGGGACCACGCCGAGCAGGTGGGCCGCCGCCTGGCGGACGAGCGGATCTCCGCGCTGTACGTGACGACGCTGCGCCGGACGCCGCAGACCGCGGCACCGCTCGCGGCGAAGCTCGGGCTAACCCCGGAGGTCGAGCCGGATCTACGGGAAATCCACCTCGGGGACTGGGAGAACGGCCTCTTCCGGCGCTACACCCACGAAGGTCACCCGATCGTCGAAGAGCTGTGGCGCGAACAGCGCTGGGACGTCATCCCCGGCGCGGAGACGATGGAGTCGTTCGGCGGGCGGATCAAGGCGGCCATCGGCAGGCTCGCCGCGGCCAACCCGGACCGGAGGATCGCCGTGTTCACCCACGGCGGCGTCATCGGCGAGGTCTTCGCGCAGGCGAGCGGCGCGACGAACCGGTTCGCCTTCCTCGGGGCGGACAACGGCTCGATCTCCCATCTCGTGGTGTCGGGCGAGACCTGGATGGTGCGGCGGTTCAACGACACGTCGCATCTTCAGTCGCCTTTCGGCTGATCCGGCCCGCCGCGACCAGGTGCACGACGACCAGGACCGCGACCGCCTCGGCGGCCAGCAACCCGATCAGCACGAGCACCTGCGTCACCCCGGCCTGCACCGGCCCGGCGCCACCGAGGAGGACACCGACGTAGGCGCCGGGCAGGGTCACCAGGCCGACGGTCCGGGTCTGGTCGAGGGCGGGGATCAGCGCGTGCCCCGCCGAGGGGCGGCAGATCTCCAGCGCGGCCGGGCGGGGAAGGAAACCCAGTGCCAGCGCGGCTTCGTACTCGCCGTGCCGGGTCACGAGTTCGTCCAGGGCACGTCGCGCCGCCTGCGAGGTCGCGGACATCGCGCCGCCGATGACGATGCCGGCGATCGGCACGATCGCGATGGGCCGCCACGGGACCACCCCGGTCGCGAGCACGAGCGTCAGCACCGGCACCACGCCGGACGCGATGGCGAGCGCGACCCACGCGAGATCCTTCGCGACCCCGATCCGGCGCGCGGAGGTGACCGCCGCGATCACGAACATCAGCAGCACGAAACCGCCGGTCAGCCAGCCGGATTTCAGGATCCCGACGATCACCAGCGACACGGCGGCGAGCTGCACGACGGCGCGCGCGGCCGCGAACAGCACCGCCTTGCCCTGCCCCAGCCGCCCGAACTGCACCACCGCCGCGCCGAAGATCGCCAGCACGGCCAAGACCACGGCGAGCACCGGGCCGAACGCGATCGCACCATCCGTCACCCGGATGATCCTGCCGTAGGGATCAGGACGTGCAGGTCACCGGCGCGCCCGGAGCGGGGGCGGTGCGGTCGCTGACGACCTCGCCGTCGACGACGATCCGGCACCGCAAGGCGCCGCTGCCCGAACCCTGCGCGGAAAGGCTGTAGAACTCGTCGCGGCCTTCCTGGCTCTCGCGCTCGAAGGTGGTGCTCCACGGCGCCGTCACTTCGGTCTTCTGCAGGAGCTCGGAACCCTGCGCGACATAGGTGACGTTCTTGGCGCCCTTCGCGCCGGAAAGCTCGTAGACGACCGAATGGATCACCGTGCGCACGGCGGCCGCGGCCTGTTCGACCCGCGGCGCGGGCGGGCTCTGCACCGGCCGCGAGGCCTTCGGCAGCACGTAACTGGTGAGGGTGATGGCGACGGCCACCACACCCAGCACGACCACTACGGTCCCCAGCGGCTTCAGCCTGCCGGGGGCACCCTGCTCCGGCGCCGATGCCGGAGGGGTCGCGGTGGGAACACCCATGGAGAGGTCTTCTCTCGTCCGAGCGCACTTCCGTCGAGTGCGTCGACTACTTCTCGCTCGAAGGTGACTCCGCGTTAGCCGTTATCGGGAAGAAACCCGATATTCACCCTTTTGGGTGTCCCAGTGAGCGGGGAGTGCCTGGTCATAGAGCGATCGGCGTAAACACAGTGAGCCGAATAGCTCACTTTGAGTGACACCGCGTCAATCGACGAGACCCGTGTCGGCGAGCAGCCCGAGCACTCGCCTGCCCGCCGGCGGGCAGAGGTGGGCGTCGGCCGAGGACAGCCACGCGGACTCCGCGATCTCGCGTCCGGGCACGGGTTCCCCGCGATGTCCGGCGGTGTAACAGGTCATGCGGACGCGGCGGCCGTCCGCGTAACCGTCGGCCTGCTCGTTCAGCACCGCGAAGAAGCGGAAGCTCAGCGGGTCGAGCTCGATGCCGAGCTCCTCCCGGATCTCCCGGCACAGCCCGGCGACGTCGCCTTCTCCCGGCTCCCGCTTGCCTCCCGGCAGGTAGAACTTGGCCTTGCCCTCGGTCCGCACCGACAGGAGGCGGCGGTCGCGGACGTGGATCCAGGCCAGTGAATCGATCTCTGCTTCGGACACGGCCTGATTCTGTCGTGCCCCGGGGGCATCATGGCAACCGTGTATCGAGAGACGACGGCGCCCGGCCTGGCCGACGTGGTGCGTTGCCTGTGGGAGGAAGCGGGCGGAGCGCCGAAGCGGATCGTGCCCGACTGCTGTGTGGACCTCGTGGAATGCGGCGGCGAGGTCTTCGTCGCCGGGCCGGACACGGCGCCCTGGACCTGGGAGACCGGCGAACGGGCACGCGGCGTGCGGTTCGCCCCGGGCAGGGCGGGCGACGTCCTCGGGCTGGGCGCCGACGAGCTGCGTGATCAGCGCGTCCCCCTCGCCGACCTGTGGGGCCGGGAAGGCGAACTGCTGGCCGAGCAGGTGCTCTCCGGCGCCGCTTCGCTGACCGACGTCGTCGCGCGGCGCCGGGCCGGACGGGCCGACCGGGAGGTTTCGGAGCTGATCGCCAGGCTGGACGGCGGGGCGGCCAGGGTTTCCGCCGCGCTGGAGCCGTTCACCACCGGGGAGCGGCAGCTGCGGCGGCGGTTCACCCTCGCGGTGGGCTACGGTCCGGCGACCTACCTGCGGGTCAGCCGGTTCCAGCGCGCCATCGGCCTCGCGGGATCGGCGCCGGATCTCGCCTCGCTGGCGTTCTCGGCGGGCTACGCCGATCAAGCTCACTTGAGCCGGGATTGCCGGGAGTTCTCCGGGCTGAAGGCGAGCGAATTCTTCCGCGCCAGGAAGTGAGCGATGTCCACTGTGGACTCGTACAGCGCGCGATAGTGCGGATAGAACTCGTCGTAGACATCGGCGTCCGCGCTCGGACGCACGATTTCGGCGACGGGGTTCCAGGCTTCGATATCCGGCTCCCGCCCCAGCGCGAAGGACGCGAGAACGGCGTTCCCGAACGCGGCGCCGACGGTTTCCGCGGGGATCTCCTGGTCGATCCGCGCGACGTCGCTGACGATCCGCGTCCACACCCCGCCGCGCGTCCCACCGCCGACGGCGACGAACCGTCCCGTGCCGCCACCTGCCTCCCGCATGGCTTCCAGGTTGTGCCGCACCCCGTACGCCGTTCCTTCCAGCGCCGCGCGATACAGATCGGCCCGATCGTGGGAGGTGGTGAGCCCGGCGACGATGCCCCGCGCGTCCGGATCCGGCACCGGTGTCCGTTCTCCCGCGAAATACGGCAGCATCAGCAAGCCGCGGCTGCCCGCCGGGACCTCGCCCGCCGCGGCCGCCAGGTCGCCGAACTCTCCGCCCACGAGCTCTCGCAGCCAGTCGGTGATCGCGCCAGAGGTCGCCATGCCCGCCGCGAGCGAGTAAGTACCGGGAAAAGCGCCGCGAGTCGTCCACAGCCCATGCCCGGGACGGGGGTCGGAGAGCATCTGGACCAGGAACATCGTGGTGCCGTACATGAGCATCGTGTCCCCGGGCGCGGTGACCCCGACGCTGGTCGCCTCGGCCCACGCGTCCACCGTGCCCGCCGTCACCGGGATCCCTTGCGGCAGGCCGGTTTCCGCGGCCGCCTCGGCGGTGACCGAGCCGACCACCTCGGTCGGCCACGCGAGCCTGGGCAGTTCGACGCCGGGGGCGATCGCGGCGACCCGGTCGGCCGCCCAGCGGGCCTCGCGCAGGTCGTACATCGGGTCGCATTGGCTCGCGGAATGATGGTCGAGGACGTACTCACCGGTCAGCCGCAGGACGAGGAACGAACTCGCCATCAAGAAGAGCTTCGCCCGTTCGAACACGTCCGGCTCGTTCTTGGCCAGCCAGCGCCATTTCGGCCCGACGGCCTGCGAGCCGAGCGCGCTCCCACCACGTTCCACAATGGATTCTTCGCCGAATTCCCGATTCAATTCCCGGATTTCGTCGAATGCGCGGGTGTCGACGCCGTAAAGGATCGCCGGGCGCAACGGTTTGCCGGAAGCGTCGGCGGGTAACAGCACCGGCCCGATCCCGCTGACCGACACCCCGATGATGGGATGATCCTCCGCGACCGCCGCCGAAAGCTCTCTCGCCAGCGAGAGGAAGTCTTGCCACCACACGGTTTCCGCGTCGTGCTCGAACCAGCCGGGGCGGGGCCGGGAAGTCTCGTGCGGGCGGGAAGCCCGCGCCACCACGGCGCCCCGGGAATCGACGAGGACACCTTTGGAACTCGAAGTGCCGATGTCGATGCCGAGCACCAGGCCCGGTTCCCCCACGACCCCTCCGAACTCCTCCGCGCGAGTAGCGCGATCAGCGGATGGTAACGATTGTCGGTCAAGCTATTCTTCCCGTGCGAAGGTGTCAATACACCTGCAGAAGGGGAGGTCACGGTGGCCACCATCAACGACGTGGCGGCGAAGGCCGGGGTTTCGACGGCGACCGTGTCGAGGACGCTGAACGGGAAGTCCACTGTGGACCCGGTACTCGCGGCACGGGTGCAGGCCGCCGCCGCGGAATTGGGCTATCACCCGAACGGTCTCGCGAGGAATCTGCGCCGTCAGGAGACCGCGGTCCTCGCGCTCATCATCTCCGACGTGGAGAACCCCTTCTTCACCGCGATCGCCCGCGGCGTGGAGGACATCGCGCAGACCGCGGGCTACTCGGTGGTGTTGTGCAACGCCGACGACAACGAGGAGAAGGAGCGGCGCTACATCGACGTCGCCCTCCAGGAACGGGTCGCCGGCGTGGTGCTCTCCCCCACCGGCCGGGCCACCAACGTCGACCGGCTGACCGAACGCGGCACCCCCGTGGTCGCCGTCGACCGGCCGCT
Source organism: Amycolatopsis keratiniphila (assembly GCF_000400635.2). Lineage (NCBI taxonomy): Bacteria > Bacillati > Actinomycetota > Actinomycetes > Pseudonocardiales > Pseudonocardiaceae > Amycolatopsis > Amycolatopsis keratiniphila. The sequence continues at coordinate 5,705,355 of NC_021252.1, forward strand.
GCTCAAGAACACCGGCGACCAGGTGCTGGTGGACACCCGCCTCGCCGCCCGGGACGCGACCCGGCATCTGCTCGACGGCGGCTACCGGCGGGTCGCCTGTGTCAGCGGGCCGCCCGGGGTGCGCACGGCCGAAGACCGGCTGGCCGGCTACACCGACGCCGTCGGCGAGGCGAACGCGCTCACCCGGCGGGCCGAGTTCCGCGCGGAGGGCGGCAGGCTCGCCGCGCTCAGCCTGCTCGACGAGCCCGAGCCGCCGGACGCGCTGCTGATCGGCAACAGCACGATGGCGATCGGCGTCCTGGAGGCGCTGGCTTCACGCGGCCTGCGATCGGGACAGGACGTGGGGATCGTGTCGTTCGACGACGCGCCCTGGACGACGCTGATCGATCCGCCGCTGACGGTGGTGGCGCAGCCCGCGAACGAGGTGGGCAGGGTCGCCGCCGAACTGCTGCTCGCCCGCATCGGCGACGGCACGCGCAAGGCCACGACGACCACGCTGCAGGCGAAGCTGATCGTGCGCCGGAGCTCACGTCGCGGCTGACCCAGGTGCACGACGTGCCTGGGCGACCGGTTCGCACCGGCCGCCCAGGAACGCCCCACCCCCTTGTTCCCCCAAGCCGGCCCCACACCAGCCGGGTTCTCCGAAGCGGTGGGAAGAAATCGTTTACCTTTCGGACGGTAAATTCCCGCTTACCACCTGTCAAGCCGAAGTCCTGGACAAGCTCGCCCGATGCGGGCACACTATGGCGATATCCCTACTGCACGTGTTTGATTCCGTGCACTCCGTGTTCGTCTCTGGTGAATTCACCCACGAAATCGAGATGAGACCGCACGAACCCGCACAGACGAGTTACCCTAGGCGCTATGTCGATAGCGCTCGAGAACGTTCTCGCCAAGGCGGGCCTGAAGGTCGACGCCAACGAGTTCCTGAACCTCGTCGAGGACGCGGCGCGGAGGCTGACCCCACCGAACCCCGATCCGTCGCACTACTTCTCGGCGGACCAGCGAGCCGCGCTCACCGACGTCGGCCTGGACCTCTCACCCCGCGGCGAGGACGAGCCGGACTTCCGTGCCCGCACGGTCGCCGCGCACGCCGTGCTCGCCGATTCCGCGCTCAGTGTGCTGGAAGCGGCGAAAACGCTGGGCGTGGACGACAGCCGTATCCGCCACCGCCTGAAGGAGGGCAGGCTCACCGGCTGGAAGGACCAGGGCTGGCGGTTGCCCGCCTGGCAGTTCGCCGGCTCCGGGGTGCTGCCCGGCCTGGAGGTCGTGCTGCGTGCCGTCCCCGAGGACCAGCCCGCGCTCGTCGTCGCCGCGTTCATGAGCACCCCGCAGGCCGATCTGGTGATCAACGACCATCCCGCGACCCCGCGGCAATGGCTCCTCTCCGGCGGCGATCCCGAGCACGTCGCGAGACTGGTGGCCACGCTGGGCTCGCCGTTCTGAGATCCTTGCCCGACGACGGAATTCCAGTCGGGGGTAGGCCGTAGGCTGACCCCAACGAGCAAGATCACCCGACAAGGACGGACGACTCCCGAGGTATGGCCCGGCTCCCCCTGCCGCCCGCACGCTCTGTCCTGGTCAAGGAGCTGCACCGCACCAACGACGTGGTGACGGTGCACCCCGGCACCAGGCTGGTCAGGATCTTCACCGCGCACGGCAACCACCCCCAGCAGTGGAATTCGTTCCGCTACAGCGGCCCGCTCCCGCACGGCCGTTTCGACCCGCAGACCCCCGGACGCGGCGGCCGCCCGGTCACCGACCCCGGCAACGGCGTCCTGTACTTCGGGCTCACCGTGCGCACCAGCATCGCGGAGGTCTTCCAGACCACGTCCACGGTCGACCGCAAATCCCGCGGCCCGCGGCTGGTGGTCGTCCGGCCGACCCGCACGCTGCGGCTGCTCGATCTCGCCGGCCTGTGGCCGACCCGCGTCGGCGCCTCGCAGGAGATCTCCAGCGGCCCGAAGAAGATCACCCAGGCCTGGGCGCGCGCCATCCGCGCCGCGTTCGGTGACCTCGACGGGGTCTGGTACCGGTCGTCCATGGACTCCGGCGGCCCCGCCCTCGCGCTGTGGGACCCGCCTGCCGGGAACTCGCTGCCGATCGCGCCCGACGTGCTGCTCCCCTTGGACCATCCGGGGCTCGACGTGCCGCTGGGCCGGGTCTGCGAAGAGCTGAACTACACCCTGCTGAGCTGAACGAAGCGACCGCGCTGACTATTCTGGTCCCTGTCGGGCGACGGAGAGGGGACCTTCGTGAACGATCATGAACACACGGTCGGCAGCGGTCTGAGCGCGACGCTCGGCGGGATCTCGCGCACGCTGCAGGCCGAGCCGGACGTCGAATCCACCCTCGCGGCCATCGTGAAGGCCGCGGTCGATCACGTCCCGGGCGCGGAATACGCCGGGGTCTCCCTGATCGAGCCAGGGGGCCGGGTCCGGACCGTCGCGCCGACCGCCGCCGTCGTCTCCACGATCGACGATCTGCAGTACGAAACCCAGCAGGGCCCGTGTCTCGACGCGATCGCCGAACGCCAGATCTTCCGCACCGGCGACCTGACCTCGGAGTCGCGCTGGCCGCAGTTCACGCCGAAGGCCGCCGAGACCGGCGTGCGGTCGATGCTGGTGTACCGGCTGTTCGTCACCGATCAGACCCTCGGCACGCTGAACCTCTACGCCCGGGCTCGCGACGCGTTCGGCGATCAAGCCGACGACGACGGACGGCTGTTCGCGACCCACGCCGCCATCGCGCTCGCCGGCGCGCAGACGGAGGCCCGGTTGCACGTCGCGGTCGAGAACCGCGACGTGATCGGCATGGCGAAGGGCATCCTGATGCAACGCCACGACATCGACGCCGTGCAGGCCTTCCGGTTGCTGGTCGAGTCGTCGCAGACCACCAACATCAAACTGCTCGATGTCGCGGCCTGGGTCGTCGAGCACCGCCGCGAGCTGTAGCCCGCGGCGGTGCCGTGATGACGCTCAGAGGTGGCGGCCCCACCACTCCAGCACGGCGTCGAACCGCTGCACCCGGTGCCGGGGCAGCCCCGATCGCGTGAGTTCGTGCCCCTCGCCGGGGAACAGCAGGAACTCGGCCGCGACGCCGTTCTGCCGCAGTGCCACGTACATCCGCTGCGCCTGCTCCAGCGGGCATCGCCAGTCCTGCTCCGAGTGCACGACCATGAACGGGATGTCGATCTTGCCCGCGTAGGTCAACGGGCTGCGCTTGCGCTGCTCGTCGGGGTCGTCCCCGACGTAACCCCCGGCGAAGAACCAGCCGATGTCGGAGCTGCCGACGAACGAGTCCCAGGCGTTGACCGCGCGCTCGCTCCACGCGGCGCGGAACCGGCCGCCGTGATGCGCGGCGAGCCAGCTGGTCATGAAGCCGCCGTACGAACCGCCCATCACGCCGACGCGATCGCCGTCCAGGTTGGGCAGTTCGAGCGCTTTGTCCAGCAAGGCCAGCAGATCGTCCGCGTCCACGGTGCCGAAGCCGTGCACGATGCTCCGGCCGTGGCTTTCGCCGTAACCCGCGGAACCGCGCGGGTTCCCCAGTACGACGGCGTAGCCCGCGGCGGCGAGCACCTGCGCCTCGTCGAAGACCTTCCACTCGTACGGCGCGAACGGTCCACCGTGGACCATCAGGACCACAGGATGCGGCCCGTCGCCCTCGGGCCGGACGATCCAGCCGTGGACCGGATAGCCGTCGGGAGCGGTCGTGTCCAGCTCCTCCAGCGGCAGGATCCCGGTGTCCCGCAACGCCTTCGAGTAGTCGGTGAGCACGCGCGGCGCCCCGTCCGACAGCAGCGCGACGTCACCGGAGCTCTCGGGCGTTCCGATCACCGCGACGATCCGTTCGCCGTCGACGGCGAACGTCTTCACCACGGTGCGCTCGCCGGCGAGGTGCCGCAACGTCTTCAGCTCGGCCAATTCGGCGGAGAAGGGGACGGCGCGCAGCTCGGCGGCGCCGCGGGTGCGGACCACGACGAGGACCTCGTCACCGAAGACGACCGGCGGGCTCGCCGCGTTGTCGCAGTCGACCGTTTCGACGTCGGTCAGCCGCCGCGGGGACGACGGCTCGGCACCGGTGGGCCATGACGCTCGCCAGAGCCCGGTGTTGCGGGCGATCTCCTCCTGCCCGGAGAACTCGGTGCCGTAGAACAGGATCGAACCGTCCGGCGCGACGACCGGCCGGTCCGCGGTGCCCAGCGACCGGACCAGCAGCCGGGGTTCGCCGCCGTCGGCGGGCACGGCGTAGACGTCCGAGCGGACGGTGTCTTCGGCGGCCCAGTCGCGCGGGGCGGTGATCAGGACGTGCTCGCCGTCGTCCGTCCACGAAGGATGATCGACGTCGGCCCGGTCGTCGGTCAGTGGCGTGAGCTCGGCGGGCTCCTCCTCGTCGAGCGCGGCCGCGGTGTCCACGACGAACAGACGTTGTGGACGGTCGTTGAGGAAACCCGCGTCGTCGACGCGGTAGAAGAGGTTCTTGATGTGCCGCGGCGCTTCTTCAGCCGGTTCCGGCGTTTCGCCGTCCGCGTTCTCGGTGCCGTAGCGGCCCGGCTCCGGCACGCGGGCGACGAAGGCGACGCGACGGGAGTCCGGCGCCCAGACCGGTGCGCCCGCGCCGAGGGGGAGATCGGTGATCCGCTTCGCGTCGCCGCCTGCCGCGGGAATCACGTGCACCTGCGGCTTGGCCGCGCGCCCGGAGCCCTCTCCGGCCCGGAGGAACGCGACCCACCGGCCGTCCGGGGAGATGGCGGGGGCCGAGTCCTTGGCCCCGTGGGTCCAGGGACCTTCCCCGCCACCGCCGAGGTCGACCTTGCGCAGGCCGCCGCGGTAGCTGTTCGTCTTCAGATCAGGCCTGCTCACCGCGGTGAGCAGCAGGTCGCCGTGCAGCGCGAGGATGCCGGGGACCGTCAGGGCTTCGATGTCAACGGGACGCACGGCCCCGACGGTACCCGATCCTTAGCAGCTCTAACTACTGATCGAAGATTCCTGCTCAGCGGCTTCCAGTTTCTTCGCCTTCGCGAGGCTGGCCAGCGTCGTCACGGTCAGGACCACGACGATGACACCCAGGGAGACCCAGTTGTTGATGTCCAGCCAGTCCGGGACGACGTGGTACTCGTGCAGCGCGTGCAGGAACAGCTTGGCGCCGATGAAGGCGAGGATCACCGCGAGACCGTAGGACAGGTACACCAGCTTGGTGACCAGGCCACCGAGCAGGAAGTACAGCTGGCGCAGGCCCATCAGCGCGAACGCGTTGGCGGTGAAGACCAGGAAGGCCTCCTGCGTGATACCGAAGATCGCGGGGATCGAGTCGACGGCGAACAGCAGGTCCGCGCTGCCGATCGCGACGATCACCAGGAACATCGGGGTGATCCAGCGCTTGCCGTCCTTCTTCACGAAGGACTTGTGCCCGTGCCACTCCTCGGTGACCGGGAAGAGCTTGCGCACCCAGCGGGTGAGCGCGTTCTCCTCGTATTCCTCTTCTTCGTCCTTGTTGCGGACCATGCTGATCGCGGTCCAGATGAGGACGGCACCGAAGAGGAAGAAGACCCAGACGAACTGCGCGATCAGCGCGGCGCCCACGGCGATGAACACGCTGCGCATGGCGAGCGCGAGCAGGATGCCGATCAGCAGCACGCGGTGCTGGTGGATCGCGGGCACCTTGAACGACGTCATGATGATCATGAAGATGAACAGGTTGTCGACGCTCAGCGAGTACTCGGTGATGTACCCGGTGAAGAACTGGACACCCGGTTCGTGTCCGGCGAACACCCAGACACCGACGCCGAACGCGATGGCCACGGCGATGTAGAAGATGACCCATCGGGCGGCTTCGCCGGTGGTGACCTCATGTGGCTTGCGATCGACGATGACCAGGTCCAGCGCGATGAGCGCGAGCAGGCCACCGACCGTGGCGATCCATAGCCACAGGGGAACAGACATGTATCCAACCCTCCGGATAGTGCACAGCAGCAACTAACCGGAGGTCTCTTCCGCCGGTTCGAAACCGGCCGACGGTGCCGGGGGCCTGCGAAGGCCACCGTGCTGACGACACCGCCGCGAAGGAATACTCCCCTCACAGCTGGTCCAGTTTGACCTGTCTGTACGTCTGACGCCAGTTAAGGTTGCCCTTGTCACCAAGATGATGGCGTAACTCCCGTCACACCTACCTCTTTTCCCTCTTCGAGTACCCGTTCCGGTGGCGGTTGAACGTCACGCTTGTGTGGTCCCTGTGTGCTGGAGGAGCGACTCTCAGGTTCGGTGAAATACGGTCATTCCGTGCCCCGAATCCCGCTCCCTCGCACGCGAGGCGCGAAGCTCGTCGCGCTCGCCGCGGTCGTGGTGGTCCTGGCCGCCGCGGCCGTCGTGTGGACGAACAGCGATCCCGCGCCGTCCGCGGTCAAAATCCAGGACGCGACCCTCGATCTGCCCGAAACGCCGGGCTCGTCCGAGGTCGTCAAGATCGACACGACCACGTACCTGCCCGAACAGACCCCGGCCCCGGCCGTGCTGCTCGCCCACGGTTTCGGCGGTGACAAGAACAGTGTCGCCACCGAAGCGCGCGAGCTCGCCGACAAGGGCTTCGTCGTGCTGACCTGGTCCGCGCGCGGTTTCGGCCGCAGCACCGGGAAGATCGCGCTGAACGACCCCGACCGCGAAGTCGCCGACGCCCGGAAGCTGATCGACACCCTGGCCGCGCGGCCCGAGGTCCTCAGCGAGAACGGCGACCCGAAGGTGGCCGTGTCCGGCGCTTCGTACGGCGGCGCGCTTTCCCTGCTGCTCGCGGGGACCGACAAGCGCGTCGACGCGATCGCGCCGGTGATCACCTACAACGATCTCGCCCAAGGTCTCTTCCCGAACGCCGCTTCTCCGGCCGCGCCGAACGCCGCCACCCCGGCCGCGGGCGCGTTCACCGCGGATGGCGTCTTCAAGAAGTCGTGGGCCGGCATCTTCTTCTCCGCCGGTTCCGGCGCGGCGCAGACCGGCTCCCCCGCCAACGACGCCCCCGAAGCCGGGGACGAGACGAGCGAATCCGGTGCGGCACAGGGCACGGGCGCGGCGGCCGCGGCGCAGTCGCTGCCGCTCGGTGGCCCGAATGGACAGCGCCCCCCGTCCGGCCCCGCCGACCCTTGTGGACGGTTCACCGCCGAGGTCTGCCAGGCCTACACCGAACTGGCCACCACTGGGAAGGCGAGCCAGAAGACCGTCGAACTGCTCCGCCGGGTCTCCCCCGCGTCCGTGACGGACAAGATCACCGTGCCGACCCTGCTGGTGCAGGGTGAAAGCGACACGCTGTTCGGTTTGGACCAGTCCGACGCGACCGCCCGGCAGATCTCGGCCGCGGGCGGCAAGGTCCGCACGATCTGGTACACCGGCGGCCACGACGGCGGGAAGCCTGGGCAGAAACTGCGCGCGCAGATCGCCGACTTCCTCAAGTTCTCCCTCACCGGGCAGGGCACCGACCCCGGCACCGGGTTCAGCTACGACATCCAGGGCACGCTGCGGGCGAACGGCGCCCCTTCGGTCCGGACGGTCAGCGCCCCGGCGTACCCGGGAGCGACCGGCGACGCCACCGAGCGGCGGCCGTTCACCTTGGCGGGCCCGGCGCAGCCCGTCGTCCGGCCCGCCGGTGGCAATCCCGCCGCGGTGAGCGGGATCCCCGGTTTGAACGGAGCTGTGGCCGGCTCGTCCCGGCTCTCCGGACTGTTCAGTCTCGACCCGCCGGGGCAGGCCGCGCAGTTCGCGACGCCGCCGCTCGACGCGCAGACGATCGCGGCCGGTTCCTCGACGGTCCGGCTGCAGGTCTCCGCGGATCCGTCCGCCGGGGTTCCGCAGCAGGAAGCCGTCCTGTTCGCGAAGCTCTACGACGTCAACTCCGAAGGCGTCCGGACGCTTCCGGCCAACGCCGTCGCGCCGTTCCGCGTTTCCGGTCTGCCCGCCGACGGCAGCCCGGTCGAGGTGACGGTGACCCTGCCGGGCATCGTGCGGCCGCTGGAGGCCGGGCACACGCTCCGGCTGGTCGTCGGCACGACGGACCAGGCGTTCGCGACGCCGGTCGAGCCCGCGGTGTTCCGCATCGGGCTGGCGGACGGTGGACGGCTCGCCGTCCCGGTCGTGCCCGGCAACTCCGTCGGCGCCGGTGCGCCCACCGCGCAGCTGCTCGGGATCGCCGGGACGCTGCTCGCGGGGATCGTGATCACGGTGATCGCCGCGTTCCGCCGCCGCCGCGCGCACGACGTCGACGAGAGCCTGGCGAAGACACCGCTGGTCATCGAAGGTCTGCGAAAGGCCTACGCGGGCGGCTTCGTCGCGGTGAAGGATCTGTCCTTCCGGGTCGAACCCGGCCAGGTGCTCGGCCTGCTCGGACCGAACGGCGCCGGCAAGACGACGACCCTGCGCATGCTGATGGGGCTCATCACGCCGACCGCGGGCACCATCCGCGTGTTCGGCCATCTGATCGCGCCCGGCGCGCCGGTGCTGTCGCGGATCGGGTCCTTTGTGGAGGGTTCGGGCTTCCTGCCGCATCTGTCCGGCAAGGAGAACCTGGAGCTGTACTGGGCGAGCACGGGACGCCCGAAGGACAAGGCGCATTTCGCCGAAGCACTGGAGATCGCCGGGCTCGGCGACGCGGTGAACCGGCGGGTCCGCACCTACAGCCAGGGCATGCGGCAGCGGCTCGCGATCGCGCAGGCGATGCTCGGCCTGCCGGAGCTCATGGTGCTCGACGAACCGACCAACGGGCTCGACCCGCCACAGATCCACCAGATGCGCGAGGTGCTCCAGCGCTACGCGGCGACCGGACGCACCGTGGTGGTTTCGAGCCACCTGCTGGCCGAGGTCGAGCAGACCTGTACGCACGTGGTCGTGATGCACCGCGGCATGCTGGTCGCCTCGGGTGAGGTCGGCGAACTGGCCGCGTCCAGCGGTGAAGCGACGTTCCGCGTCGACAAGCCCGCCGAAGCGGCCGAAGCGCTGCGAAAGGTCGGCGGCGTTTCCGGCGTCGACGTCGACGGCGAACTGGTCCACGCGGATCTCGACGGTCTCGCGCGCGCCGAGGCGGTCGCCGTCCTGGTGCGGGCCGGGGTCGCGGTCGAGCAGGCCGGGCCGCGGCGGCGCCTGGAAGACGCGTTCCTGCAGCTGGTCGGAGAGGACTCGAAGGGTGAGTAAGACCAATGGTTCCGGCCCGGCGACCCGGGCGGATCACGGCGTGCACACCGATCCGGCGGCACTGCTGGAGCTGACCGAGGTCGCGTCGCACGAGCCGACCGAGGTCGGCCCGGACGGGGCGGTGGCGGGCTACCGCGCCGACCGGACGCTGCGGCTCGGCGTCGAACTGAAGCGGCAGCTCAAACGGCGGCGGACCCAGCTGATGCTGGGGTTCGTCGCGCTGCTGCCGTTCATCCTGGTGATCGCGTTCGAGATCGGGCAGGCCAACCCGAACCGCCGCAGCGGCGGCTTCGTCGACCTCGCCACCGCGAGCGCGCCGAACTTCGTGGTGCTCGCGCTGTTCGTGTCCGGGACGTTCCTGCTCCCCATGATCGTGGCGTTGTTCTACGGCGACACGATCGCGAGCGAGGCGTCGTGGTCGAGCCTGAAATACCTGCTCGCGATGCCGGTCCCCCGGCATCGGGTGCTGCGGCAGAAGGCGATCGTCTCCGGCATCCTCTCCGCGGTCGCGTTGATCCTGTTGCCACTGGTGTCGCTGGTGGTCGGCGTCATCTGGTACGGCGCGGGCGACGCGATCAGCCCGACCGGGGACGCGGTGTCGTTCGGTGACAGTCTCATCGCGATGGGGCTGGCGACGATCTACATCATCCTGCAGCTGGCGTGGGTGGCCGGGCTGGCGATGCTGCTCTCGGTCGCCACCGACGCCCCGCTGGGCGCCGTCGGCGGCGCGGTGATCGTCGCGATCGTCTCCCAGATCCTCGACCAGATCACCGCGCTCGAAGGACTGCGGGACTATCTGCCGACGCATTTCGCGTTCTCGTGGATGGATCTGATCTCGACCGACATCGACTGGACGAACATGGCCAACGGCATGTTGTCGGCGGCGTTGTACGGCACGGTGTTCTTCCTCCTCGCCGGCCGCCGGTTCGCGACGAAGGACATCACCAGCTGAGAGCGTTTCCGCACTGAAGAAACGACCGGGGTCCACCGGGAAGACGAAATCCTCTTCCCTGGTGGGCCCCGGTTTTCACTGGCCGTGGCGACCTTCACCCATTAGCGCCGGTAATCGGTGTTTCATGCGCATGAGAACATCGGTTTTCCGATCATCGACTCATTGGGTGAAAAGTTCCCATTCGTCTTCGCCGGACCTCCGGGAAATCCTTATCTTCAGTGCGAAGGTGCCGACGCGAGAAGAAAGCGGGGACGTCACCATGACCCAGTCAGTCGAGACTCCGGTCCAAGAATTCTTTCTCGATTGGACCATGACCGCCGGCAAGGGCGGCCGGGTCGGATTCGCCGTCTCGGGTCAGGTGACGCTTCTCGACAACAATCGCTTCTACAAGATCGACGGGGTCCTCTACATCTCCGAGGGCAGCGCCTACTGCCGTGAGATCGGCAACCCGCACCTGTTCGTCCGCCGCAACGGCGTCGAGGAGAGCGGCAGGCAGTGGGGCTGGGAGACCATCTGCAACCGCAAGTCGTGCAGCAGGCTGTGCTCGATGGACGCCTACTTCGTCCGCACCGGCTACTGGGCGCCCGCCGACCGCGCCATCCAGCTCAGCATCGGCGCCGAAACCGGCTGGAACCGCAAACGGTCCTTCAGCCCGACGGTCACCGTGCGCCTCAAGGATTAGCGGTCCACTGTAGATCCTCGACGGCTCGGGTACGGTCGGCCCATGGCCACCTCCTCGATCCGCGTGGACGACGAAGGCGGGATAGCCGTCGTCACCCTGCAGCACGGCAAGGCGAACACCCTCGACACGGAGTTCTGCCAGGAACTGATCGTCCGGCTCGAAGACGTACAGGTCGGCGGCCATCGCGGTGTCGTGCTGACCGGTACCGGCGGCATCTTCTCCGCGGGCGTCGACCTGCGCCGGGTGCACGACGGCGGCCCGGGATATCTCGAGGACTTCCTGCCCGCGCTGTCGGACGCGTTCCTCTCGGTGTTCGGCTTCCCCGGTCCGGTGATCGCGGCCGTCAACGGTCACGCGATCGCCGGCGGGGCGGTGCTCGCCGCCGCGTGCGACCGCCGTGTCCTCGCCGACGGACCCGGCCGGATCGGGATCACCGAACTGCTCGTCGGCGTGCCGTTCCCGTTGGCGGCGCTGGAGATCCTGCGCTCCGGGTTCGGCGCCGACATCCTGGCCGAACTCGCGTTCCTCGGCGAGACCCACCTTCCGGCGGACGCGCTCCGGCTCGGCCTGGTGAACGAGGTGACCGCGCCCGGGAACGTGGTCGAGCGCGCGGTGGAGGTGGCCAGGAAACTCGCCGAGATCCCGGCGGCCGCGTACGCGCACACGAAGGCACAGCTGCACCGGCCGTTCCACGAGCGGATCGCCGAACACCGCACCGGCGACGACGCCCACGTCCTCGAACTGTGGAGCTCCCCCGAAGCCCGAGCGGCCATCAAGGCCTACGTCGACAAGGTGCTGCGCGGCCAAGGCTGAATCCGGGCTCGACCGGATAGGCGATTGCCCACCGGCGGGGACTCTGTGAGTATCCGACCGCTCAACAGGTCCCGATGGGGAGGGCATGGATGCGGAAGCTCACGGCCGCGTGGTCGGTTCTGGCGACCACCGTTCTCGCACTGGCCGGGCTGACCCCGGCCGCGCAGGCGGCACCCGACGACATCAAGGAGGCGCTCGGGCGGATCCCCGGGCTGACCGTCGTCTCGGAGAACCCGGCGCCGACCGGCTACCGGTTCTTCAAACTCACCTACACCCAGCCCGTCGACCACCGCAGGCCCGGCGGCGGCACCTTCCAGCAGCGGTTCACGTTGCTGCACAAGGAATTCCGCTCGCCGACCGTGGTGTACACGAGCGGGTACAACGTGTCCGCATCGCCCAACCGCTCGGAGCCGACACAGATCGTCGACGGCAACCAGCTGTCGATGGAATACCGCTTCTTCACCCCGTCCCGACCGGACCGGCCGAACTGGGGCAAGCAGCTGACGATCTGGCAGGCCGCCGCCGATCAGCACCGCGCCGTGGAGGCGTTCAAGCGGCTCTACCCGGGCAAGTGGCTGGCGACCGGCGGCAGCAAGGGCGGCATGACGGCGACCTACTTCCGTAGGTTTTTCCCGGACGACGTCGACGCGACGATCCCTTACGTCGCGCCCAACGACGTCATCAACTCGCACGATCGCTACAACGCCTTCCTGGCGAACGTCGGCAACGATCCGGCCTGCCGTTCGGCACTGAAGGCGATCCAGCGTGACGTGCTGACCCGGCGCTCCGAGTTCGCGGCGCTCGCCGCCGCCGACGCGGCCAAGAACGGCTTCACGTTCAAGACCGTCGGCTCGGCCGACGTGTCACTGGAGATCTCGGTGATCGACTCGTACTTCGCCTTCTGGCAATACCAGAGGCAGTCGGATTGCGCGACGATCCCGAAGGAGGGCGCCCCGGCGGCCGAGGTCTACGCCTGGTTCGAACGCGTCGAGAGCCTCAACACCTACTCCGACCAGAACCTCGAGGTCTACGTCCCGTACTACTTCCAGGCGGCCTACCAGCTCGGCGCCCCCGAGTCCTACGAGGGCTATCTCCGGGATCTGCTGCGTTACCCGGGAGCCAACGTGTCGCGGACGTTCGTGCCGAAGTCGGTCGACATCCCGCGGTTCGACCATCTGGCGATGCCGGACATCGACTTCTGGGTGAAGTCGCGGGGGACGCGGCTGATGTTCGTCAACGGCGAGAACGACCCGTGGAGTGCGGAGCCGTTCAAACTCGGCTTCGGCACGAAGGACTCCTACAGCTACACGGTGCCGGGCGGGAATCACGGCGCCCGGATCTCGCAGCTTCCCGCCGAGCAGGCGGCCGAAGCGACGAACACCGTGCGGCGGTGGGCCGGTCTGCCTCCGGTCTCGCCGGGTGTCAGCACGCGTTCGGCGCCCGCCGGTTTCCCGGACTTCGACGCCGACCTGACCATGCTGGAACGCCGTCGCCTCTGACCCCCTCACGCGTTTCGTCCTCTGAATGCGGTACTTGCACACGCAAGGATCGCGTCCAGAGGACGAAACGCGGGGTCACTTGATGCCGGCCGCGTCCATTCCCCGGAGCTCCTTCTTGAGGTCCGCGACTTCGTCACGCAGCCGGGCCGCCAGTTCGAACTGCAGGTCGCGCGCGGCCTGCATCATCTGGTCGGTCATCTGCTGGATGAGGTCGGCCAGCTCGGCGCGCGGCATCCCGGCGACGTCCTTGTCCGCGAGCATCCCGGAGCTGCGGACGCGGTCGCCCTGCTCGGGCTTCTTGCCGCGCGAGGAGTTCCGGCCCGAACCGCCGACGGCGACGGACTCCGTGTCCTCGGCCTCGCTGTACACGCGGTCCAGGATGTCGGCGATCTTCTTCCGCAGCGGCTGCGGATCGACGCCCCGCTCCTCGTTGTAGGCGACCTGCTTGGCGCGGCGGCGATCGGTCTCGTCGATGGCGTGCTGCATCGAGTCCGTGATCTTGTCCGCGTACATGTGCACCTCGCCCGACACGTTTCGCGCCGCGCGGCCGATCGTCTGGATCAGCGACGTGCCACTGCGGAGGAAGCCCTCCTTGTCGGCGTCGAGGATCGCGACCAGCGACACTTCGGGCAGGTCGAGACCCTCACGGAGCAGGTTGATGCCGACCAGTACGTCGAAATCGCCCGCGCGCAGCTGCCGCAGCAGCTCGACCCGGCGCAGCGTGTCCACCTCGGAGTGCAGGTACCGCACCCGGATGCCCAGCTCCAGCAGGTAGTCGGTGAGGTCCTCGGCCATCTTCTTGGTGAGCGTGGTGACCAAGACGCGCTCATCCTTCTCGGCCCGCTCGCGGATCTCGTGCACCAGGTCGTCGATCTGGCCCTCGGTGGGCTTCACGACGACCTTCGGGTCGACCAGGCCGGTGGGCCGGATGACCTGCTCGACGAACTCGCCGCCCGCCTGCCCCATCTCGTACGGCCCCGGCGTCGCCGACAGATACACCGTCTGCCCGATCCGGTCGCTGAACTCCTCCCAGGTCAGCGGCCGGTTGTCGACCGCGCTGGGCAGCCGGAAGCCGAAGTCGACCAGGTTCCGCTTCCGCGACATGTCACCCTCGAACATGCCGCCGATCTGCGGGACGGTCTGGTGCGACTCGTCGATGACCAGCAGGAAGTCGTCCGGGAAGTAGTCGATGAGCGTGGCGGGCGCCGACCCGGCGGCCCGGCCGTCGATATGCCGCGAGTAGTTCTCGATGCCGGAGCAGAACCCGACCTGGCGCATCATCTCGATGTCGTACGCGGTGCGCATCCGCAGCCGCTGCGCCTCGAGCAGCTTGCCCTGCTTCTCCAGCTCGGCCAGCCGCTCCTCCAGCTCGGCCTCGATGCCGCGGATGGCCTTCTCCATCCGCTCCGGGCCCGCGACGTAGTGCGTGGCCGGGAAGATGCGGACCTCGTCGACCTCTTTCACGATGTCGCCGGTGAGCGGGTGCAGGTAGTACAGCTTCTCGATCTCGTCGCCGAAGAACTCGACGCGGATCGCCAGCTCCTCGTACGCCGGGATGATCTCGACCGTGTCGCCGCGGGCGCGGAAGGTGCCGCGCGCGAAGGCGATGTCGTTGCGGGTGTACTGCACGTCCACCAGCGCGCGGAGGAAGACGTCGCGGTCGAGCTGCTCGCCGACCTTCAGCTTCGTCGACCGGTCGAGGTACGACTGCGGTGTGCCGAGGCCGTAGATGCACGAGACACTCGCGACCACGATGACGTCCCGCCGGGACAGCAGGTTCATCGTCGCCGAGTGCCGCAGCCGCTCGACGTCGTCGTTGATCGACGAGTCCTTCTCGATGTAGGTGTCCGTCTGCGCGATGTACGCCTCGGGCTGGTAGTAGTCGTAGTAACTGACGAAGTATTCGACCGCGTTGTGCGGGAACAGCTCCCTCAGCTCGTTCGCCAGCTGCGCGGCGAGCGTCTTGTTCGGCGCCATGACCAGCGTCGGGCGCTGGACGCGCTCGATCAGCCAAGCCGTCGTCGCCGACTTGCCGGTACCCGTGGCACCGAGCAGCACGACGTCCTTCTCGCCGGCGTTGATCCGGCGTTCGAGCTCGTCGATGGCCGCCGGCTGGTCACCGGCGGGCTTGTACTCGCTGACCACCTCGAACCGGCCGCCGGTCCGGGGGATGTCCGTGACGGGGCGGAAGTCCGACTGGGCGAGCACGGGGTGTTCGGATGCGAAAGCCACGGTAACCAGAGTAGGCGCTGGGTCCGACAGTTTCCGTTTCGCCTGGTCGGATCAGCAGGAACAGTCACAACAGTTACAGCAGTCACAACCGTCACAGTTGTTGCACCAGGCCTCGTGCGGCTTCCCGCTCCACGCCCCCGGGAAGGGGTCGCGGCAGCAGAACTGGCACGAACAGCACATGTAGGCGGCCACGGCGCAGCCGAAGAAGAAATCCCTCGGCTTCGGCGGCACCCGGAACTTCGGCGTCCAGCAGCAGCCACCCTGGCCGTCCGTGGGCGCGCCGCCGTGCTTCCGCTTCTTCTTCGGCGGCTCCTGCGGCGGGCCTCCACTGCCGGGCGCGCCCTGCGGCGGGACAGGCCCCGGTGGCGGCGCCTGGTGTCCCCCCTGCGGGTAGGGCTGCTGAGGGTAGGGCTGTTGCTGATACGGCTGATGAGGATGCTGTTGCGGCCGAGGTCCGGGCCCGATCCAGCCCGGCGGCGGCTGCTGGGGGCCGTGCCCGTGACCGGTGAGGTTGTGCCCGAAGGAACGTCGCACCGCCTGCCGCAATTCGTGCACCAGCAGCGCGTGGACGAGCTTCGGCTGGTCGAACTTCACTTCGCGGAGGGCGAGCTCGACACCGAGCACGGCGTCGTCGCACAGCCGCCGCGCCTCGGCGAGGTCGGTGCCGGTGGCCGTCAGCGGGTTCCACGCCCCGGCGGCCTCGTCCTCAGCGAGGTCCTCGACGGCGTCGAGCAGGTGAGCCGCCCTGCCGAACAGGCGCCCTGCCTCGGCCAGCGGCGCGGCGTTCTCCGGACGGCCAGCGATGACCGCGGTGTGCGCGAACGCGGCCGCCGTCGCCAGCTCGGCCGGTTCGGTGGCGAGCACGGCCGAATCACCCAGGTGGAGGGCTCGTTCGATCTCGCCCTGCCGGTCGACGGCCTCGGTCAGGACCGCCGTGTCGAAGCCGATCCGGGTGCCCGTGCGGCTCCCCTGGTCCGCCCAACGCGTCGCGACCCGCCTCGCGGCGAGAGCGACGGAACGCCGCGCGAAAGCGCCGTCCCGGTCTTCGACGTGGTCGCTGATCTTGGCCGACGCCAGCACCAGGGAGACCGCCGCCGCGAGCTGGGCACCGCCGCCCTTCGCGACCGACGTTCCCTTCATCGCCCGAAGCGGGCAAGGGCCGGCGTCACGCCGTCCCTCCGCGCGAGGAGACTGGGCTTCGACGAGTGCCGAGATGATCAGGCCGTCGTAGTTCGTCACCATTCGGGCGAGATGTCCGTGTTCGTCGCGCAGCGCCAGGCAAAGACCGCAGAGATGGGCGAGCCAGTCCGCGTGCAGACCAGCGGAAAGCCGATGGCGGCACGGCCTGATGATCCCGAACATACGTCGACTCCCCACTCACCCCTATGGCGGAACCAGCGCACCTTATCCGGCCGGGCGGCGCCGCTCCCGCGGAACCGCGAAACCGTGATCGTCCACCCGGTTGGGCGGTGTTCGCGGGCGTCGGCTCCTTCCAAGATGGGCGCATGACCGCGCTGCATCCGCCGAAGGTCGAGTACTTCGACCCGGCCGCGAAGACCAACACCGACCCCAAGGGCGTCGTGAGGGACGTCGAGGAATACCGCGAAGAGCCCTTCGGCCTCTACATGGCGCGGCCGACGCCGGGGCGGGCGCAGTTCCACTATCTCGAGTCCTGGCTGTTGCCCGATCTCGGCCTGCGGATCACCGACTTCTGGTTCAACCCCGGCCACGAACGCGATCAGGACTTCTACCTCGACGTCGTCGACATCCGCCGCGAGGACGGCGTCTGGGTGGCCACCGATCTCTATCTCGATCTCGTCCTGAGGGACAAGAAGTCCGTCCAGGTGATCGACACCGACGAACTCCTCGCCGCGGTCGTCGCCGGGCTGGTCTCCCCCGCCGACGGCGAACACGCGCTCGACGTCAGTCACACGACCGTCGACGGACTGGCCTCCCACGGGCACGACCTGCGCGGCTGGCTGTCCACAAAGGACATCGCCCTCGGCTGGCGACGGCACTGAGCCACCGGCATCCATCGTTCGGTTGATCTTCGCTCATCCTTTGGGAGAGACGGATTCCGACCGGCCGATGGATACCCGGCAGAGCACTCTTGCAGGACTCTCGATCACGGAGTAACCGATCGAGAGGGGGCGGATACCCGTGGTCATCGAGGCCGAGGGACTCCGGGAACGCGCGGAGGCCACGCCGTTCGCGAGAGCACCGGTGCTGGCGATCGCCGGCGCGATGGGGGCGGTTCTCGCGGCGACGGCGGGCCGCTACGGCTATTTCGGCGACGAACTGTACTTTCTGGCGGCGGGTCGGCATCTGGACTGGGGGTATGCCGACCAGCCACCGCTGTTGCCGCTCCTGGCCCGGCTGATGGACGGATTGGGCGCCGATTCGCCGTTCGTCCTGCGGATCCCGGCGATGCTGGCGATGGTCGCCGGCGTCGTGCTGACCGCGCTCATCGCCAGGGAACTGGGCGGCGGCCGCAAAGCGCAGACGATCGCCGCGGCGGCCTTCGCGGTGTCCCTCCAGATGCTGGGCAGCGGGCACTACCTGGCGACCAGCACGATCGACCCGTTCCTGTGGACGCTGCTGAGCTGGCTGCTCGTCCGGTGGACGCGGACCCGTGCGGACGGGCTGCTCGTCTGGAGCGGCGTGGTCACCGGATTCGCGCTGAACACGAAGTTCCTCATCGGGGGCTTCTGGCTCGTCGCGCTGATCGCCGCGGTGGTGTCCGGGCCCCGCGACCTCGTCCGCCGTCCGGCGTTGTGGTGCGGCGCGCTGATCGCCGCCGCGATGATCGCGCCCACGCTCGTCTGGCAGGCCGCGAACGGGTGGCCCCAGCTGACCATGGGCGCGGCGATCTCCCAAGAGGTCTCGGCAGGCTGGGGCGGACGGGCCACGTTCGTCCCGACTCTGGTGCTCAGCGCCGGGGTCCCGGTGGGGATGGCCCTGGTCGGCTATGGGCTGTGGCGGCTGCTGCGGTCCGAACGCCTGCGGCCGTACCGTTTCCTCGGCTGGACCGCGCTCGGCGTCCTCGCCCTGTTCCTGCTGGCGAACGGGCGCTACTACTACGCGGCGGGGATGTTCGCCCCGCTGTTCGCGGCCGCGGCGGTGGAGATCGAAGCGGGTCAGGCGTCGAAGTACTGGCGCTGGGTCGCCACCTGGCCGGTATACGTCGTGGCCGCGCTGGTCGCGATCCCGCAAGCGCTCCCGGTCCTCCCGCGGGCGGAGCTGGCGAGTGCCCCGGAGTGGGCCCGGCCGGTGTTCGCCGTCGAGGAGATCGGCTGGCGGGAGATCACGGAGTCGGTGGCGCGGGCGTACCGGACCGCGCCCGATCCGGCCCGGACCGGGATCGTGGCGGCGAAGTACTGGCAGGCGAGCGCGATCGACCACTACGGACCGGAGCTCGGGCTCCCGTCGCCGTCTAGCCCCAACCGCGGCTACGCGACGCTGCCGAGGCCGCCGGAATCGGCACGGGACGTCCTGTTCGTCGGGAACGACCCTTCGGGGCTTGTGCCGTACTTCACGCGGATCCAAGAGGTCGGTGCGCTCGACAACCGGGCCGGGATCACGAACACGAGTCAGGGCATGAAGATCTGGCTGGCCACCGGCCGGAACGGGAGCTGGGACACGGTATGGCCGAAGCTCACGGACTGGGGGTTCTGATGCTCCGGCGGTCCTCTCACGACCGACGCGCCACGCCGGTGGCACGTAAGGTGCGAGAGGACCGGCACCCGAGGGATCTGCGAGGAATGGATGGAAGCCGCCCCCGCGGCCGAAACACCGACCGTGTCCAGTGCGGCGTTCGCCCGGCTCCCGGTGGGGCTGCTCGCCGCCGCGGCCGCGGCGGTCCTGCTGGCGACGGCGTGGCGCTACGGCTACTTCGGCGACGAGCTGTACTTCCTCTCCGCGGGCAAGCGGCTGGCCTGGGGTTACGCGGATCAGCCGCCGGTGCTCCCGTTCCTGGCGCTGGCGATGGACACGCTCGCGCCGGGCAACGTCTTCGTGTTCCGCCTGCCCGCCGTCCTCGCGACGGCCGCCGGTGTCGTGTTCACCGGGCTCATCGCCTACGAGATGGGCGGGGACCGCCGGGCGCAGACCCGCGCCGCCGCCGCGTACGCGATCTGCGGGCAGTTCCTCGGCAGCGGGCACTACCTGGCCACCTCGACGATCGATCCGGCGCTGTGGACGCTCATCGCCTGGCTGCTCGTCCGGTGGATGCGGAAGCGTGACGACAACCTGTTGCTGTGGCTGGGTGTGGCGACCGCCGTCGCGCTGAACGTCAAGCTCCTCATCGCGACGTTCTGGGTCGCGGCCGGGATCGCGATCCTGCTCTTCGGGCCCCGGGATCTGTTGCGCAGGCCCAAACTCTGGGCGGGCGCGGGGATCGCCGCGCTGTCGATGGTGCCGACGCTGTGGTGGCAGGCCGCGAACGGCTGGCCGCAGCTGGAGATGGGCGACGTCATCGCCCACGAGACCACCGGCGGCTGGAGCGGGCGCGCCGGGTTCCTGCCCGCCCTGCTGACCGGGGCAGGGCTCGGCATCGGTGTCGTCGGTGTCCTCTATGGACTGTGGGTGCTGTCGTTCTCGTCCAGGCTGCGGGCCTACCGGTTCCTCGGCTGGACGACCGTCGGCGTGATCGCGCTGTTCATCCTGTCCAACGGCCGGTACTACTACGCGGCGGGCATGTTCGGTGTCCTGTGGGCGGGCGCGGCGGTCCACTTCGGACAGTTGAAGCCGTCACCGTGGTTCCGCTGGATCCCGACCTGGCCGGTGTTCCTGCTTTCCGCGCTGTACACCCTCCCGTACGCGCTGCCGGTGTGGCCGTCCGCCTGGCTCGCGGAAGGCCGGGACGTACCGCGCCCGGCGTACGCGCTGGAGGAGATCGGCTGGCCGGACCTCGCCCGTTCGGTCGCCGACGCCTATCACCGGCTCCCGCCGGCTCAGCGGGAGCGCACCACCCTCGTCACGGCGGGCTACTGGCAGGCCGGAGCGCTGGACCGGTACGGCGCCGGCTACGGGCTGCCCGCCGTGTACAGCCCGAGCCGCGGGTTCTGGTACTTCGGGCATCCACCCGAGACCGCGGACAGCGTCCTGTTCGTCGGGCCGGATCCGGCGCGGCTGCTGCGTTCGTTCACCGATGCCCGGATCGTCTCCCGCGTGGACAACGAGGCCGGCGTGCGCAACGTGAGCCGCGGGATGCCGATCTGGCTGGTCACCGGTCACACCGAAACCTGGGCGTCGGCGTGGCCCGCGCTCCGGGAATTCCGGGTATGACCTGCGCTTACGGGGTCCAGCCGGTCGATTCCGCCCAGGCGTCGGCACGGGTGAAGGCGGCGTCGACCCAGACCTGCTTCTCGTCGGTGTACTGCTCGACAGTCCCGTCGCCGGCGTGTTTCGCGGCCATGGCGGTCTTGACCGCCGCGTAGGCGTCGCGTTCGTCGGGGTTCTGTCGCAGCCATTCCGGGAACAGCAGCGCGAGCCGCCAGGCCGGGGTCTCCTGCGAGCGGACGTGCAGGTTGACCGGACGGCGAGGGTCGCCGCCGAAGTGGAACCGCTTGGGCCAGGTGCCCTCTTCGCCGTGCGCGTCGTCGTACCACTCCCCTTCCGCCCGCGGGAACCCCGCGTCGGAGAGCGCTTCCGCCAGCTCGTCGGCCTTGTCCAAAGTGGACACCGTCAGCTGGAGATCGAGGATGTCCTTGGCCGGCAGCCCCGGCACGGACGTCGAGCCGATGTGATCGATCCGCACGGCGTTGTCGCCTGCCACCACGCGGATCCGCGCGAGCGCCCGCTCGGCCTGCACGGGCCACGTCTCGTCGTACGGCGCGATCTTCGGCGACATCGGCGCCCGCGGCTTGCGGAGCCGCACGTTCGCCTCGAACGGGGTCAGCCGGTCAGCCCACAGCGCGTCGACCTCGGCGAGCACGATGTCGGGCGCTCCGCTGTTGTCGAACCACACGTCGGCCACCGCCCGGCGCTGATCGGTGGTGGCCTGCGCCTTGATCCTGGCGCGGGCGTCCGGTTCGGCCATGCCGCGGGCCTCGACCAGGCGGCGGACCCGGACCTCCTCCGGCGCGTCGACCATGACGACGAGGTGGTACATCGGCGCCAGCCCGCCTTCGACCAGCAGCGGGATGTCGTGGACGATGATCGCGTCCGGCGCGGCGGCCGCCATCAGCTCGGCCGTCCTGGCGCCGACCCTGGGATGGACGATCGAGTTCAGCCGCTTGCGTGAGTCCTCGTCGGCGAACGCCTTCGCGGCGAGCGCGGCCCGATCGAGGGCGCCTCCGGGGCCCAGGATGTCTTCCCCGAAAGCCTCG
This sequence comes from Amycolatopsis keratiniphila, assembly GCF_000400635.2. NCBI lineage: Bacteria > Bacillati > Actinomycetota > Actinomycetes > Pseudonocardiales > Pseudonocardiaceae > Amycolatopsis > Amycolatopsis keratiniphila. Next base: position 5,727,032 of record NC_021252.1, read on the forward strand.
ACCAGCTCGGCGAGCCCCGGCGTCCCCGGCTCGACGACCTCCCTGGCGATCTTGTCGGAGTCGATGAGGACGGCGCCGTGCTCGGAAAGCCGGTTCGCCACCGTCGATTTTCCGGCGCCGATCCCGCCGGTCAGGCCCACACGCAGCATGTCGATCAGCCTAGTGGCGCCACCTGGGGTGACCGCGCAGGGTCACGAGATGTACGCAACCGGCACAGACGGATGCAAAAGGCAAGTTCATAGTGACGCGAGACTCAACCTTTATGGGTGACACGCCGCGCGGTTACGCCGCATCAGGCGCCTGATTGCGTACCGTGCGCGGCGAAGGTAGCCCACACGGAGGAAAGATGGCAGACGGCAAGCACGTCGGAAGGCACCGGCTCGGAACGCCGGGCCTGGTGCACTGTGTCCTCCATCGTCCCGTGGCCGAGGCCCTCGCCGAATATCGGCGCACGTGGCTGAGCGCGCTCCTGGTCCCGGCCAAGCACAGCTTCGCCGGACTCCGCCGCAAGGCCCGCGCCGCTGCGCTCGAACGCGTCTGGGTGCCGGCCGTCCGGCCCGCCACCTCCTGACGCTCTTCCCTCCCCTACCGCATCCAGTCCTCTGGATGCGGTAGTTGCGCGTGCAAGGAACGCATTCAGAGGACTAAATGCGGGCAAAAGACAGCGGCCCCGGTCCGTGTGGACCGGGGCCGCTGTCTGTCAGCTACTGGCTGAGCGCCTGGATCACGCGCCGCCCGACAGCTTCTCGCGGAGAGCCGCGAGCTGCTCGTCGCTGGCGAGCGTGCCGCCGCTCTTGGCCTCGGCCGGAGCGGAGGTGTAGCTCTGCTCGCCCGAGTCGCCGGAGGTGACACCGGTCGCGGCGTCGGCCGCGGCTTCCGCGTCGGCCTCGGCGGCCTTGACGACCTGCTTCATGTGAGCCTCGTAGCGGGTGTGAGCCTCGGCGTACTGACGCTCCCACTCCTCACGCTGCTTGTCGAAGCCTTCCTGCCACTCCTGGGTGTCCGGGTCGAAGCCTTCGGGGTAGATGTAGTTGCCCTCGGCGTCGTACTCGGCGGCCATGCCGTACTGAGTCGGGTCGAACTCGGTCTCCGGCGTGACACCCTCGTTCGCCTGCTTCAGCGACAGCGAGATGCGACGACGCTCGAGGTCGATGTCGATGACCTTGACCATCACGTCGCCGTTGACCTGGACGACCTGCTCCGGGATCTCCACGTGGCGCTCGGCCAGCTCGGAGATGTGCACCAGGCCCTCGATGCCCTCCTCGACGCGCACGAACGCACCGAACGGGACGAGCTTGGTGACCTTGCCCGGCACGATCTGGCCGATCGCGTGGGTGCGGGCGAACTGACGCCACGGGTCTTCCTGGGTCGCCTTCAGCGACAGCGAGACGCGCTCGCGGTCCATGTCGACGTCCAGAACCTCGACCGTGACCTCCTGGCCGACCTCGACGACCTCGGACGGGTGGTCGATGTGCTTCCAGGACAGCTCGGAGACGTGCACCAGGCCGTCGACGCCACCCAGGTCCACGAAGGCACCGAAGTTGACGATGGACGACACGACGCCCTTGCGGACCTGGCCCTTGGCGAGCGCGTTGAGGAACTCGCTGCGCACCTCGGACTGGGTCTGCTCCAGGTAGGCGCGGCGGGACAGGACCACGTTGTTGCGGTTCTTGTCCAGCTCGATGATCTTCGCCTCGAGCTCGCGGCCGACGTACGGCTGCAGGTCGCGCACGCGGCGCATCTCGACCAGCGACGCGGGCAGGAAGCCGCGGAGGCCGATGTCCAGGATGAGGCCGCCCTTGACGACCTCGATGACGGTGCCCTTGACGGGCTCGTCCTTCTCCTTGAGCTCCTCGATCGTGCCCCAGGCGCGCTCGTACTGCGCACGCTTCTTGGACAGGATCAGACGGCCTTCCTTGTCCTCCTTCTGGAGAACCAGGGCTTCGACCTCATCGCCGACGGTGACAACCTCAGCCGGGTCGACATCGTGCTTGATGGAGAGCTCGCGCGAGGGGATGACACCCTCGGTCTTGTAGCCGATGTCGAGCAAGACCTCATCGCGATCGACCTTGACGATGGTTCCTTCGACGATGTCGCCATCGTTGAAGTACTTGATCGTCTTGTCGATCGCAGCGAGGAAGTCTTCCTCCGACCCGATGTCGTTGATAGCGACCTGCTGGGGCCCGGCGGGGGCGGTCGGGGCGGTGGCGGTGTCGGTCGTCATTAGGCGGGTTGCTCCGGTGGATGGGAAGTAGTGGGTTTGCAGTTAGGGCACCATGGGCTCTTCCGACATGAGGCGACCACATAAGCAAACGTCCACAGGGAACGACCGCGAGCATCACCGCATCCGGTACGCGACCCCCTGACCCGGACGCTGAGCGAACCGGGGGAAAGAGTAGCGCGAACCCACTGCGCTAACAGATATCCTACGCGGCCCCCTGTACACGGCACAATCAGGGTCGCCCCCACGATCACGGCGGGCGGATAAGCTGTGCCGCGAAGCCCTGACCTGGGGAAAGGATATCGGTTTTGAGCCAGCAGTCCGTCGCCGAGCCCGATCGGCACGCACAGGCCGAGGAGCGGCTCGGCACCGCGGGGGTCGCCTACCGGGCGGTCTCGGCGCCGGAAGCGACCGCCGCGAACCTGGCCTGGTGGGACGCCGACGCCGACGACTACCAGGCGACCCACGGCGGGTTCCTCGGCGACGCGGACTTCGTCTGGTGCCCCGAGGGCGTCCGCGAGGCCGATGTCGCGCTTCTGGGTGAAGTCGCCGGCAAGCGGATCCTCGAGGTCGGCTGCGGGCAGGCGGCCTGCTCGCGCTGGCTCGCCGCGCAGGGCGCCGAGGCGGTGGCGACCGATCTGTCGGCGGGCATGCTGCGGCACGCGAGGGAGGGCAACGAGCGGACCGGCACCCCCGTCCCGCTCGTGCAGGCGACGGCGGAGTCGCTCCCGTTCGCCGACGCGAGCTTCGACGCCGCCTGTTCGGCTTTCGGCGCGGTGCCGTTCGTGGCGTCGGTGGACGTCGTGTTCGCCGAAGTGCGCCGGGTGCTCCGGCCGGGTGCCCGCTGGGTGTTCTCCGTGACCCACCCGATGCGCTGGATCTTCCCCGACGATCCCGGACCTCAGGGCCTCACCGTCACCCAGCCGTACTTCGACCGCACGCCGTACGTCGAGGTCGACGAAGAGGGCGTCGCGACGTACGTCGAGTATCACCGCACCCTCGGCGACTACGTCCGCGCGCTCTCCGACGCTGGCTTCGCGCTCACGGATCTCATCGAGCCCGCTTGGCCGGAGGGTCACACCCGCACCTGGGGCCAGTGGAGCCCGTTGCGCGGCAAGCTCTTCCCCGGCACCGCGATCTTCTGCACCCAGCGGGGATGACCCCGGCGGCGGAACGGCAGCGGGCGCGGTTCGCCGCGCTCGACCCGTTGCTTCCGCCGCCACCCCCGCTCCCGCCGGGCGAACCCCTCGAAGCGGGCGGCGCGACAGGGACGATCACGCACGTGCGGTTCGCGGCGGGATCCTGGCAACGGCTCTGGAGCCCCGCGCATCTGCAGATCCTGTCCGCCGTCCTCCCGCTCGACGCCGTCGCGGGCATGAGCGCGCTGCTGTCCGCCTGGCGCGAGCGGATCGCGCTCGCCGACGCCGAACCCGATTCGTCGTGCACGGTCACCTGGCCCAGCCGTGACGTCGCCGTCTCGCGGGCGCTGCTGGACCACGGGCTCGCGCCGCAACTGGCGCTGGCCGTCCGCGCGCCCGCGGCGGGGGAAGCGCATTCCGTCCCCGGCGTGACCGTCCGCGAGTCGACGCGGGGCGACCTGGAGGAGATCGTCGGCCTCCGGTTCGAGGAACTCCGCTACACCTCGCTCGTCGGCCACGGTGTCGTCCGTCCCGGCGCCAAGGCCTTGCTGGCGGAAGAGGTCCGGCGAGGCCTGCAGTTCGGCGGCCGGGTCTGGATCGCCGAGGAGGAAGGGCTCACGGTCGGGATGGTGACCGGCGGAAAGCGCTCCCCCATCCCCGGCGACGCGCTCGCCGGGCGCCTGCCACCGGGCGAATGGGGTTACGTCGGAACGCTCGCCGTCACCGCGGCCGCGCGGGGACGCGGGATCGGGCGCGCGCTGACCGCCGTCGTGCACGACGAGCTGTTCTCGCCGTCGCTGCGCGGTACCTTCGTCTCGTACAATCCGGCGAATCCGCTGTCCCCGGTGTTCTGGCACCGGCAGGGTTATCGTCCTCTGTGGACGACGTGGGCGGCCGCCCCGGCCGCGGCCCTTCGGTAGCGGTGCCCGGCGCGTCGACCCTGGGGACGGGATGGAAATCGAGAAGACCTTGTTCGACGCGCACCGCGCCCGGTTCGCGTCGATCGACAGGCTCCTGCCCGAAGCGGCGCCGCCCCCGGTCGTCGGCGAACGCGTGGACGCGGCCACCGCGGCGGGCGTCCAGGTCACCGGAGTGGTGCAGCGCCAGCTGCACGGCCCGGACGACGTCCCCCTGCTGTGGTCGGCCGCCGACGTGCGCCAGCTCTTCCCGTTCACCGGGGACACCGGCACCGAGGGCATGGACGTGCTGCTGCGCGCGTGGCGGACGTGGATGGACGCCGAATCCCCCGGCGAGGACTCGTCCTGCGTGGTCAACTGGCCGAGCCGGGACGCCGAGGCGATCCGCGCCTTCCTCGACCACGGGCTGGTGCCGATGTCCGCGCTCGCCGTGCGCACCGGAAGCCACCGGGACTCCCCGGCCGCCGAAGGTGTGGCCGTCCGCCGTGCGCGACGCGAAGACTTCGACACCGTGCTCGCGATGGCCGTGTCGACCCACGACTACATCGGCCAGGTCGCCACCCGGCACCGCCCGAACACGGCCGAACTGCTCGCCCCGGCACTGGAACGCGCGCTCGACAAGGACGTCCCCCTGCTGTGGCTGGCCGAACGGGACGCCCGCATCGCGGCGTTCGCGCACGGCGCGTGGATCACCTCGTCGCCGGGGTCGGCCGAGGCCGAACTGCTCCCCCACGGCCGCTGGGGTTACGTCAACAACGTCGTCACCGTGCCCGGCCTGCGCGGGAACGGGCTCGGCCGCACACTGATGTCGGTGGTGCACAAGGAGTTCGCCGCCGACGGCGCGGACGGCACCTACCTCTACTACAACCCGACCAACCCGCTCTCCTCGGTGTTCTGGCACCGGCAGGGTTATCGTCCACTGTGGACGTCCTGGGAGGTCCATCCGGCTTCGGCCCTGCGCTAGTCGTCCGGTTTGCGGAGGTTTCGTCACTCTTGTGTGTGACGTGAGCCCCCCAAGGTTGTGCGCCTCCCAGGTCAGGGCTAACTTTTGAACTGACCAGTCAGTTTAAAAGTTCCGCGAGTCACCGACCTGGGAGTTCTTCGTGCGGGTTCAAGCCGACAGGGTGTCCGTGACCGGACCCCACGGCACGTTGCTGTCGCCTACTTCGCTCACCGTTTCGGGCGGTGAGCTGGCGATCGTGCACGGCGAGCCGGGGGTCGGCGTCACCGCCTTCGGGCTGGCGCTGGCAGGCAGGCTGAAGCCCGCCACCGGGACGGTGACCGTCGAGGGCGGTGACCCGCGCAAGGTCGTGGCGATCGTCGACTCCCCCGGGGTGAGCGAGCCGGACGGCGCGTTGTCGCTGCAAGTCGTCGTCGGGGAGGAACTCGAACTGGCGAAGCGCCCGGCGAACAAGGCCGCCGTCGCGAGCTGGCTGGCCGAACACGGCGCCGCCGCCTTCGCCACCACCCGCTTCGAGAATATCGAACCGGTGACGCGCACCCGGCTGCTCACCGCGCTCGCCGCGGGCCGCGAGGGCGTCGGTGTCCTCGTGCTCGACACCCCGGACAGGCACACCAGCGACGTCGACAGCTGGGCGCGGCTCGCCCGCGAGCACGCCGAGCGCGGCCTCGCCGTGATCGTGCTGACCGCCACCACCCCGGTTTCGGCCCTGCCGGAGAAGCCCGCCCGCTGCGGCGCTCTCGAGCAGCCCGACCCCGTGCGCTGCGCGCCGGTCGAAACCGCTGAGATCGAAGAGACTTCAGGAGACCAGGAATGAATCCCGTCCGGATCGCCGCCAACGAGCTGCGCCGGCTGAGCAGTGGCACCCTGCCGAAGCTCGCCATGGCCGCGCTCGTCCTGGTGCCGCTGCTCTACGCGTCCTTCTACCTCTACGCGAACTACGACCCGTACTCGCGCCTGGACAAGCTGCCCGCCGCGGTCTTCACCTCCGACATCGGCGCGAAGGACTCGGCCGGCGTGGAGCGCAACGTCGGCCGTGAGGTCACCGACGAGCTGGTCAAATCCGGCACGTTCCAGTGGCACGAGGTGTCCCAGGACGAGGCCGCGAAGGGCGTCCGCGACGACAAGTACTCGTTCGCGATCGGCATCCCGCGCGACTTCTCCACGGCGCTGCTGTCCTCGGGCAACTTCCAGCCCCAGCAGGCGACGATCACGCTGACCACCAACGACGCGAACAACTATCTGTCCGGGACCATCGCGAAACAGGTGGCCGAGCAGGTGCGCAAGACGATCGCGGAGAAGGTCGGCAGCGAGGCGGCGGACAAGTTCCTGGTCGGCTTCTCCACGATCTACGGCAAGATCCAGGAGGCCTCGACGGGTGCTTCGCAGCTCGCCGACGGCGCGGGCAAGCTCAAGACCGGACAGCAGCAGCTGGCCGACGGCGCCAATCAGCTCGCCTCCGGCAGCTCGCAGCTGGCGACCGGGCTCGGCACGCTGAAATCCAGTACCGCCCAGCTCCCCGCCCAGACCCAGAAGCTCGCCGACGGCGCCGGTCAGGTCGCCGACGGGAACCAGAAGGTCGCCGACGCCGCCTCGCTCGCGGCGACGGCCTCCGGGGACATCCAGGCCAAACTCGACGGCTACCGCACCCAGCTCGCGCAGGACCTGCGTGCCGCCGAAGTCCCCGAGGCGAAAGTGCAGGAGATCCTGAGCCGCCTCGACACCCTCCGGTCGCCGGTCGACCAGGCGAACACGAAGATCCAGGGCGCGAACAGCCAGCTCGCCCAGCTCGCGTCCGGCGCCCGCCAGGTGTCCGACGGCGCGCACCAGCTGGCCTCGGCCACCCCGCAGCTCACCAGCGGCATCGCGCAGGCGGCCGACGCCTCCGTGCAGATCCGCGACGGCGCCGCGAAGCTGAACGACGGCGAGAAGACCGCGGTCAACGGCACGAACCAGCTCGCCGACGGCGCGGTGCAGCTGCGCGACGGGCTCGCGGCCGGGCTCAAGGAGATCCCGAACCCGGACGACCCCACCAGGGCGGCGACCGCCAACACCATCGCGGACCCGGTGGCGGTCAACTCCTCCGGCGTCGCCTCGGCCGGGACCTACGGCGCGGGTCTGGCCCCGTTCTTCATCTCGCTCGCGACCTGGATCGGCGCGTTCGTCCTGTTCCTGTTGCTGCGCCCGCTCTCGACCCGCGCGCTGACCGCCGGCGCGTCGCCGTTCAAGGTCGCGCTCGGCGGCTGGCTGTCCTCGGCGCTGCTCGGGATCGCGCAGGTGATCGTGCTGTTCGGCGCGGTGACCTGGCTGGTCGGCATCGACGTCGCGCATCCGCTCGGCGCGATCGGGTTCGCGGTGCTGGTGTCGCTGACGTTCACCTCGGTGGTGCACGCGCTCAACGCGTTCTTCGGCGCCGTCGGGAAGTTCCTCGGCCTGGTTCTGCTGGTGCTCCAGCTGGTGAGCGCGGGCGGCACGTTCCCGTGGCAGACCATCCCGGACGCGTTGTACCCGCTGCACATCGTGCTGCCGATGGGTTACGCGATCGACGGGTTCCGGCACCTGCTCTACAGTGGCGCCTCGATGGAGATCCTCGGTGACATCGGTGTCCTTCTCGCTTATCTCGTCGGCGGGATCCTGGTCTCGACGCTGGCCGCGCGGAAACGGCGCACCTGGACGGTTTCGGCGCTGAAACCCGAGCTGGCGTTGTGAGCCCCCGGGGCGAGGCGACGAAGCAGAAGCTGTTCGAAGCGACGCTGCGGCTGTCCGCCAGCCGCGGCCTCGTGGGGCTGACGGTGGACGACATCGCGGCCGAGGCGAAGGTCGCGAAGGGCACCGTCTACTACAACTTCGGCAGCAAGGACGGTCTTGTCGACGCACTGCTGCGCTACGGCGTCGGCGTGCTCGCGGACCGGCTGCGCACGGCGACCGGCGACGGCGACCCGATGGACGTGATCGAGTCGCAAGTGGACGGTGCGCTGGAGTTCATCGCCGAATACCCCGGTTTCTCGCAGATCCTGGTGAGCGAGATGTGGCGCACGCCCGGCACCTGGCACGAGACGTTGACGCTGCTGCGCGAGGAGATCATTTCGATCGTGCGCGAACAACTCCACCGGCTGGACGCCGCCGGGCGGCTGCCCGACGGCGTGCAGATCCAGACCGCCGCGGCGGGGTTGTTCGGCACGATGCTGGTGGTCGCGCTCGACTGGCAGGTGTTCCAGCCGAAACGGACCAGGGCCGATGTGCGGGAATCGGTGATGGTGCTGATCCGGGGCCTCGGGCGTTAGCTGAAGGACGCCCCCGGCCGGATACGGGGAGCGGCGCTTCGGGTTAGGTCCGTGAAGGCCTCCTTGAGGGACTCTGGGTCCCTCAAGGAGGCCTTCACGGACTCGCGAATCGCCACACTCGACCCAGGTACACCGGCAGCCACAGCCATCACAGGTGTCGCGCGTTAAGGGCACCTTCCCTCGGCTCAGCCGAGGAAACTCGACCTTGCCAAGTACATGAAGGCCCCCTTCCTTGCGCCTAGGTACAGGAAGGGGGCCTTCACGTACCTCAGCATCACGTCCTTCAAGTGCCCATCGCGGAGCGTGGGTGTCGAAACATCCTTCAGCTGTCTGTCTCCCGGGCCCACTTCAGCTTGACCTCGAAGTTCCCCTCCAAGCCCGTTTTCGCGATGACGGCGCCCGCCTGCGCGGTGAGCTTGACGCCGAACTTGAGTTCGACCTCGTCCGGTCCCCTCGGCATCGACCGGAAGGCGTCCAGTGCCGCCGTGGCCGCGTCCTTCACGTTCGCGAGCGCCGCTTCGAAGGACCCCTTGGTGTCCTCGATCAGGTCGTCGCGCCGGGAGACCCGGGCGGTACCGGGGACCGGGTCGATCTCGACGACCACCGAACCGCCGCCTTCGAGCGGGAACCGTGCCAGGTCGTTCACCGATGCTCCTCACTGTCCACAGGGGATTTCCAACCATTCGCCGGGTTGGATGCTCTTCCGGACGTCGTCGAGTTGTTTCAGCAGGATGTCCAGCCGGTCCCGGTTGCTCAGGTACTCGAGGACGGCGCGATGGAACGCGCCGGTCATCGTCGCGGGCATCAGGTCCGAGGCGTCGAAGCACAGCGCGGACGCCGAAGTGATCGTGTCCGCGACCCTCCGGCTCACCTGGTCCGGATAGACGTCGAGACCGAGCTTCCGGTTGGCGGAGAACGCGTTCGCGCGCGGAATCGACGGCCAGATCCGCTGTGCCTTCTCCGAAGCGAGGAACTCCATCAGCCTTCGCGCCTGCGGGGTGTCCTGGAACATCCCGGCGAGGTCGGCCGCGACCTCGGAGACGTCGCGCCCCGGGAAGGAGAGGAAGTCGAAATCGGTACCCGGCTTGGGAAAGGTCCCGTCGGGGCGTTTGAAGTTCTGGTAGCGGCTCATGATGAACGAAGCCTGGTGTTCGAGCGCGCAGCCCGGCGGGTCGGTGAACATCGGCTTGCCCGCGTCGCCGAAATCGGTCAGCAGCGCGGCCGCGGTGCCGCCGCGGATCGCGGCGGGTTCGAGCACGGAACCCCAGTCCAGCCAGGCCTGTTTGACCTCGGGCGAGTTCCACGGCAGCCCGCCGGACGCCCACTGCCAGTACTTCTCCGGCCCCGCCGAATGCAGCAGGATGTCCTCGATCCAGTCGGTCCCCGGCCAGCCCGAGGTGGGCGGGGCGCCCATCCCGACGCACCAGGGTGTGCCGCCCGCCGCCGTCAGGCCGGCGGAGTACTCGCGGAGCGCGGCGAACGTCGTCGGGCGGATCCCGGTCATCCGCGCCGGGTCGTACCAGATCAGGCTCTTGAGATCGGCCTTCACCGCGACCGCGTACAGCTGCTCCGTGCCGATCTTCTGCAGGGTGACCCATGGCGAACTGAAGGACCGCGTCACGCCGGCGGAAAGGTCTTCGTCGAGCGGCAGCAGGTCGCCCGACTTCCGGTATTTCGCCAGCACCCCGGCGTTCGGCAGGACGGCCACGTCCGGCGGTGTGCCGCGCTGGACGTCCGAAGCGAGTACCTGGTCGACGGCCCGGGTGCCTTCGTAGAGGTAACCGATCCCGGTCTCGGCCGTGAACGCGTCCAGCACCTGGCGGAAGGCCGTTTCCTCGCCGTCGGTCCAGGACGCGAGGACGACGACCGGTTCGTCTTCCGCCGACGCCGAACAGCCCGCCGCGACCAGCGACAGCGCCGTCAGCACGGAGATCAGGCGCTTCATGGGCGATACCGGTATTCGTCGATCCGGGCGTGCAGCCCGAGCAGGACGAGTCCGCCCGCGAGCAGGGTGCCCGCCGGGATCAGGAACTCCCGTCCGCCGGATTCGGCCGCGGCGGAGGCGTCGGCCGCCACCGCCTTCGCGCCGGCGGTGGCCACCCGGGTGTTGTCCGTCGCCAATGTCGTGGTCCGTAGCGCCCGTGCCCGGAACTCGTCGACGGTCACCCCGCATCCCTGCTCCTCGTCGCAGTACCCGGTCAGCAGTTCGGCGAGCTGTCGCTGACCGGCATCGTCGGCCGCCCTGATCTGCTGCGATCGCGCGGCGGCGACACCGTCGAGCCGCTCCCCGACCGAATCCAGCCGCTCGCGGCTGATCAGGGTGAGCACCAGGGCGACCCCGATGGCGGCGATCAGCACGGTCGCCACGAGCAGCGGGACATTCGCCACGCGCCGGAAACGCTTCCGCAGGTACAGCTGGGTGAAGACGAGCAGCGCCAGCAGGGCCAGCACCGGCAGCAGCCACAGCGGGAGCATCGCGAGACTCATCCCGGTGTCCGACAGCTGCCGGTTCAGCGCGTCACGTTGCCTGCCCTGCAACCCTTCCAGCTCTTCCAGGACCCCGCCCGAAGCGTGCAGCAGCCGTGAGGCGTGCCAGAGATCGACCGCGCCCAGCACGGCGGCGTCCGGCTGGCGGAAGTGCACGTCGGCCTGTCCGATGGAGCCCGAGTAGGCCGCGACCTGGCTTTCGATCACCTGAAGCGCGTTACCGCCCGCCTCACCCGCCTGGTTGAACTCCGCGACCCGTGCGAGGCTCTGGCTCGCCAGCGCCAGCTGATTCGTGTACTCCTGCCCCGGCCCGGCGAGTTTCGCCTCACCGGAAGCGAAACTCGCGATCGCGGCGGCGTCGGCGGCCACCAGCGCGGCCCGCGCGGCGGTCACTTCGAGCACCGCCTGCGCGGTGCGGTCGCGGACGGTCTCCGCCGTATTCTGGACGTTCTGGAACGCCCACAGCGAGACCACCAGTACCGCGAGGGTGAGTGCCAGCAGGGCGGTGCGGAGCCGGACCAGCCGCACCCGGGTGGCCGTCACGAAACCGCCTCGCCGAACGGTCTTCCGCAGCCGACGCAGAAGTTCGCCCCGGCGGGTGAGAGCGCGGGGCAGGCCGGGCAGGCGACCGGTGTTCCGTCGGGCATCGGCCGATCTTCCTGCGGAAGGGCGATTTCCGAAACCCTCGACGGGATGACGACGTGCAACGCGTGGCTGCGGGTCGCGTCCGGTCGCAGCCGCACCACGCCTTTCTCCGCGTCGACGATCTCCACGACCCCCGAAAGGCGGCTGAGGGTCTCTTCGTCGCCCGCGGCGGTGGCCAGGGCGACTGCGCGTCCCCAATTCCGTTCGGCCCCGGCCCGGTCACCTGCCGCATAGGCGTCACCGCCGGAGGTCAGCGCCTCGCCGAGATCGGCCTGCGCGGCGTACTTCGAGACCATCGGGTGAATCAGCGTCGGCGGGATCGGATCGCGTGTCCACCGCCCCGCGATGGCCAGCGCGTCCTCCTCGACCGCGGCTCCCGGCACCGGGACGAGTTCCGTCCACGCCAGCTGGCGGTCCTGTCCGTGGCTGGGTTCCAGGTCCGGGTCGAGATCCAGGATCAGCTGGTAATCCCGCGTCTCGTCGCTCGCGAACGAACCGAGCGACAGCTCCTGCTCACGGAGGCCGACCTCCCGGCACCGGTCGGTGAGGTCGTACTCGTCGGGGAACACCTGCTTGATCGACCGCAGCCTGCTGAACGGCATGGTGCCGATCCGCAGCCGGACCTCGGGCAGCACCTTCGTCATCGCGCTCTCGACCAGCTGCCGGAAATCGTCGGCGAGCTTGTCGTCCTCGACGACGGAATCGACGTTCCCGCGCAGGACCCGGCCGATCTGGGTGAGTTCGGCGGGCTCCCAGCCGTCGCCGATCCCCCTGGCGTCGCAGACGAACCGGCCTTCGCAGCTGTTCAGCACGGCCATCAGATCGGCCCTGGTCTGGGAATCGTTGCGGCCGTCGGTGAGGAGGATCGCGTGGCGGACGGCGTCGGGAACGCCGTCGAAGAGGTCGCGTGCCTTGGCGAGCCAGGCGCCCATCGCGGTGCCGCCGACGGCCGCGAGATGCTCGACGGCGGCGCGTGCCTCCGCCCTGGTCCGGTCGGAAGCGGTCACCAGACCGTCCTCGGCCGGGTAGATCGTCTTCGCGCGGTCGGTGCCCTGGATGACGGCGAACCGCACGCCGTCGGGGAGGACGTCGATGGCCGCCGCGGCCGCGCGCCGGGCCTCGCCGATCTTGGTGCTGGGGAAGCGCATCGAACTGGAGCAGTCGATCATCAGGACCTCGGCGGCCGTCCTGGCCGCGGACGTTTCACCGCCGCGGGAGACGACCCGGACGATCGCGGTCATCGTCCGGTCCCCCTCGGCCAGGAACTTGTTCTGGTGCACTTCGAGGCCCAGACCCGGTTCCCCGCTCATCGCTTCCCTTTCACACCAAGGTCACCGGTCTCACCGAGTTCGCGAGATCGATCAGCACGTCGTGCGCTTCCGGCGAGGGCGCGTGATGGGCGAGGCGCCGGTACGACTTGTCCAGCACGGTGCGGGCACCCGTCTCGTCCGCGCGCAGGATCTCCCCGTCGGTGATCCCGTCCTGCCCGAGCAGCACCCCCGCCAGCCCGGTCTCGCGCACGGCCGTCACCAGCCGGTCGAAGGCGTCGCCGTCGAGGTCCAACGCGGTCAGCCGGACCACGGCGTCGTCGAGTTCCGCCGACGCCGGGAGGTCACCCGTCCCCGGCATCGGCGCGGACAGCACCCGCACCCCGGCGATCCGCGCCGCCTCGTCGTAACGCGAGAACTCCGGGACCTGGTCGAGGATCTCGACGGCAGCCGCACGATTGCCCCGCGACAAACGGACCCGCGCGAGCCCGAACGCCGCGCTCACCTGCGCCCGGTCCCGCACCCACAAGGCGTCGTAGTACCGCTCGGCGGCGGCCGCGCCGTTGAGGTGCTCCTCGCAGAGCCCCAGCGCGAGTTTCGGCGGCTCCTCGCCGGGGATGTCGCGGTACACGGCGGTGAACTTCTCCTTGGCCGCGGCGAAGTCGCCCTCGCCGAGCGCGAGCAGGCCCCGGTGCCACGCCACCCGCCAGTCGTGGGCGGCGCGTTCCCCGAGCAGCCGTTCGGCCTCCGCCACCGCCAGTGTGCCTTCGATGACGGCCCCGAGCTCCAGATGCGCCCGGCACCGGCGGAATCCGACCTCCGGCGAACCGGGCACCTTGTCGAGCTTCTTCAGCAACCGCGCCGCGTCGGGCGCGCGCACGGCGCGGAGGAAGTTCGCCTGCGCGTCGTCCGGATCCTCCCGCGGCACCGGCAGCCCGAGGGCGATCTCCTCGGCGGACGGCCGCGCGCCGAGCGAGACGGCCGTGCCCCGCGTCCAGTGCTCCAGCGGCGGCGCCTGGCCGAGTCCCGCGTCGAGCAGCACCGCCCCTTCGGCGAACAACGTCGACGCACCGGGCCGGGACTGCTTGTCCCGCAAGGAAAGGATCTCACCGAGCACGCCGTCGAGCTGGACCAGCATCTCGCGCGCCGTCGCGAACCGCTGTTCGAACGGCGCGGTCGCCCGGTCGAGGACGCGGAGGAACGATTCGATGCCGAACCGCACGCCCCGCGCGTCTGTGGTGACCGACCAGCCGTCGCTGGCCTGGAAGAGTTCCCGCAATGTCACGCCGACGGTGTGGATGTCGGACCGGACGGTGAGGCCGTGGGTCGCCCGTTCCCGCGGGGTCACCTGATAGTGCTCGGTGCCGACGATCGGGCTTTCGTCGTCGTCGATCTTGCGGATGGCGCCGAAATCGATGAGCTTGATCCGCTTCTCGCCGTGGATCACGTTGTCCGGCTTCATGTCGCAGTACAGCAGGCCCTCGCCGTGCAGGTAGTCGAGCGCGGTCAGGATCTCGCGCCCGTACGCCACGACGTGCTCGACCAGCAGCCGTCCCTCGCTGGAGTCCAGCCCGGCCCGGCCGCGGTTCTTGACCTCCCGCAGCGAAAGGCCGTCGACGTACTCCATCACGATGTACCGGAAGTCGTCGTGCTCCACCACGTCGAGGATCCGGACGATGTTCGGATGATCCAGCGCGGTGAGCACCTGGCTCTCGGTCTCGGCGATCCGGACGGCGGCGGTGTTGTTCGTGTTGATCAGGCCCTTGAGCGCGACGTACCGATCGCCGAGCCCGGAATCCGTTGCCAGATAGACGAATCCGAGCCCGCCGCGCGCGACACAGCCGAGCACGTGGTAGCGGCCGTCGACCACGTCGCCCGCCGCGAGCTTGGGCGAGAAGGAGAACGGCGTCCGGCAGACCGGGCAGAACCCCTCGGCGGGCGCGGGCCCGCCGCCGATCGAGCGGCCAACCGGAGTGGCCGTGCACCCGTGCTTGCCGCAGAACCGCTCCTCCTCCGGGACATGCGGCTCGGTGAGCAGGCGGCCCGCGACGTCCGGGAGTTCGACGACCGGCAGCGGGACCCGGTCGTCCGTGCCGGCGTGGCCCGCGAGCTGCTGGGAACGGGTGACCATCGTGCTGGTGATCCTGGTCGGCAGCTCACCGGGGCCGGGGATCACCAGGGTCGGTTTCCCCCGCGGCGCGGGCTCTTCCGGTGCGCCGGGCGGCAATCCGCAGATCTTGCAGAAGCCGGTCTTGCCGAGCACGCCGGGGCAGCCGTCCTGTCCGCAGGCCGTCATCCGTCGATCCGTTTCCGTACGGTGTCCGCGTACCGCTCGACGGCGGCCGCCGCGGCCGTCAGGTCGCACGGTCCTTCGAAGAGCATCCGCCAGGCGGGGGCGTAGGCGGCATCCAGTTCGACGTCTTCGACGAGCCCGCTGTTACGGGCCATCTCCCCGTACGCGTCGAGCCGGGCGCGCAGTTCCGCACGCCGGGCGAGGTTCTCGTCGAGAAGACGGCGAAGGTCGCGAGCCCGGTCAAGGGTCTTGGCCACGGCACGCTCACAGACCGGAAGCTGCCGTTTCACCCAATCCGTGTCTCCGTCCCGCTCCGCCGAACGCAGTTGCGTCAACGCGCCCCGCAGCCGCCGCTCCTTCGGATGAACGTGCGGGGCGTCGGAGAAGCGGGGTGAGTCGCTCGCATTGTTCTTCTCCAGCTTGGCGAGTTCACCCAACCGGGTTTCCAGGAGACCGAACCGGCCCTCGATGTCGTCCTCGTCCGCGGGCAGCACGTCCGTACTCGACCGGACCACGCTCACCCCCGGTGAGGTCGCCTCGCGGAACGCCAGCGCGAGCCGCAGCCCGAGTTCGTGCGCGCGCTGGGCCAGCGGCACGAGCACGTCGCCGACGAGTTCGTCGGGTTCGGCGGCTTCGTCGATCCCGTAGACGACCACGGTGCGGCCGGAACCGTGACGGCCGGCGGGCGAATCCGCGGCGACGTCGAGCCGGTCGGAGATGCGGCGGCGTACCTCGTCGGCGGTCTTGCCGATCGCGTCGACGGCGAGCACGACACTGCCCACCGGCGGCACCGTCGGCCCCGTGTCGGCCCGGCCCGCGCCGCGTTCGCGGTCGGCGAGGACGACGGCGCGCCGCAACGAGCCGGCGACGGCGGAATCGTCCTGTCCCATGATGATCACCCGGACGTCGTCCCCGCCGTGCCCGCCGAGCCATCGGGCGAATTCGCGCGCGAACCGCGGATCGAGCGCGGGCGGCTCCGGGTACCGCACGAAACTCGGGTCGATCGCGGGGCTGCCTTCGGCCCAGCGGCGCAGTTCCGGCAGGTACCCGAGCATGGTCTCGACCGGGATCATCCAGGAGACGCGGGCGGCCTCGGTCGCGTACCGGGTCGCGACCATGCCGACGACGTGGCCGGTCTTGTCGGCGATCACCGCGGAACCGCTGAAGCCGTGGGTGATCGGCTCGGCGTCGGGGTCGCGGTGCAACTGGACACGTTCGAGACCGTGCCCGCCGTCGCCGACGACGGTCGCGAGCGACCACATGCCGTCCGAACCGCACGGGAAGCCGTAGGCCCGGACACGCTGGTCGTCTTCGAGAGCGGTCCGGTGGAGCGGGGCGCCGACGATCTGTTCCTCGGGGTCACGCAACCGGAGCAGCGCGATGTCCCCGCCGTCGTCGCCGATGGGCGCCGCCTGCGCGACGATCGTGGCGATTCCGGGCTCCACACCGGGAAGCGCCACGAAATCCACCGTGACACCGTCTTGGCCTTCGATCACGTGAGCGCAGGTGAGGAGATGCTCGCCGTCGAGCATGGTCCCGGCGCCCAGGATCCGCCCACGATGATCGCGCAGCCGCACCCGCCAGCGTCTGCGCTCGGAAGTCACGCGGAAGACCCTACCGATCGTGAGTGGTAATGACGGTCAGAACCGTCATTACCACTCACGAGGCCTAATGCGCGGCGTCGTTCCAGGACCGCCCGTACCCGACGGAGACCTCGAGCGGGACGGCCAGCTCGTACGCCGAACCCATTCCCTGGCGCACCAAGGCTTCCAGCTGCTCGCGTTCGCCATCGGCGACTTCGAGGACGAGCTCGTCGTGGACCTGCAGCAGCACGCGGCTCTTCAACTTCGCCTCGGTCAGCGCCTTGTGCACGTTGAGCATGGCGACCTTGATGATGTCGGCCGCGCTGCCCTGGATGGGCGCGTTGAGCGCCATCCGCTCGGCCATTTCGCGGCGCTGACGGTTGTCGCTGTTGAGATCGGGCAGATAACGGCGGCGGCCGAAGATCGTCTCGGTGTAGCCGACCTTCGCCGCGTCGCCCACGACCGAATGGAGGTAATCGCGCACGCCGCCGAACCGGGAGAAGTACGCCTCCATCTGTTCCTTGGCCTCTTCGGTCGAGATCCGCAGCTGCTGCGAAAGGCCGTACGCCGAAAGCCCGTACGCCAGGCCGTACGACATCGCCTTGACCCGGAACCGCAGCTCCGGCGTGATCTCCTCCGGCGGCAGCGAGAACGCGCGCGACGCCACGAAAGTGTGCAGATCCTCGCCGCTGTTGAAGGCCTGGATCAGGCCCTCGTCCTGCGAAAGGTGCGCCATGATCCGCATTTCGATCTGGCTGTAGTCCGCCGTCATCAGTTCGGCGTACCCGTCGCCGACGACGAACGCGTCGCGGATGCGGCGGCCTTCTTCGGTGCGGATCGGGATGTTCTGGAGGTTCGGATCGACCGACGAGAGCCGTCCGGTGGCGGCGATCGTCTGCAGCAGCGTGGTGTGGATGCGGCCGTCGTCGGCGACCGACTTGATCAGGCCCTCGACCGTGGTGCGCAGGCGGGTCGCGTCCCGGTGCTCCAGCAGATGCTGCAGGAACGGGTGCTCGGTCTTCTCGAACAGGCTCTGCAATGCCTCGGCGTCGGTGGTGTAACCGGTCTTGGTGCGCTTGGTCTTCGGCATGCCGAGCTCGTCGAACAGGATGACCTGCAACTGCTTCGGCGAACCGAGGTTGACCTGCTTGCCGATGACCGCGTACGCCTCCTCCGCGGCCTGCGTCACCCGGCTGAGGTAATGCGCTTCCAGATCGGTGAGGTGCTCGATGTCGACCGCGATACCCGCCGCTTCGAGCCCGGTGATCACCTGCAGCAGCGGCAGTTCGAGCTCGGCGAGCAGCTGCGCGCCGCCCAGTTCTTCGAGCTCCTTGGTCAGCGCGCCGGCGAGCTCGAAGACCGCGCGGGCCTTGACCAGCTCGGCCTGGATCTCCTTCTGCTCCATGTCCTCGGCGCCGCCGTCGAGCAGCGAAAGCTGCCCGTCCCCGGTGTCGGCCTCGGACCGCAGCTCACGGTGCAGGTACCGCAGGGCGAGATCGTCGAGCTCGAAGGTGCGCTGACCGGGGCGGACCAGGTACGCCGCGAGCGCGGTGTCCATGACGAGCCCGGCGAACGCCCAGCCGCGGGCCTTGACGGCGTGCAGGGGGATCTTGAGCTCGTGGCCGATCTTCTGGATCTTCTCGTCGGCGAGCCAGGCCGTGAGGGCCTTGTCGTCCTCGGCGTCCATCGTGGTGACGTCGACGTACGCGCCTTCGCCGTCCGCGGCCGCGAAGGTGATGGCCTTCAGGTCCGAGCGGACCGAGGCGCCGGTGGTGCGGAACGCCAGGCCGACCGGCTTGTCCGTGCCGGTGTGCGCGGACAGCCATTCCGTGAGGGCGCCCGGCGCGAGCTTCGACCCGCTGACCTCGAAACCCTCCTCGGCCTCGGGCTCGGCGCTCTGCAAGGTGGCGAAGAGCCGGTCCCGCAGGACGCGGAACTCGAGCTCGTCGAACAGCGCGTGCACGGCCTCGCGGTCCCACGGGCGCAGCTCGAGCATGGTCGGGCCGAGCTCCAGCTCGACGTCGCGGATCAGCTCGGTGAGCTGGCGGTTCAGCATCACCGCGCCGAGGTGCTCGCGCAGCGCGTCGCCGACCTTGCCCTTGACCTCGTCGACCCGGTCGACCAGCTCGTTGAAGGAGCCGAACTGCCTGATCCACTTCGCGGCCGTCTTCTCCCCCACCCCGGGGATGCTCGGCAGGTTGTCCGAAGGGTCGCCACGCAGCGCGGCGAAGTCCGGGTACTGCGCCGGCGTGAGGCCGTACTTCTCCTCGACCGCCTCCGGGGTGAACCTGGTCATCTCGGACACGCCGCGCTTCGGGTACAGCACGGTGACCTGGTCGGTCACCAGCTGGAGCGCGTCACGGTCGCCCGTACAGATGAGGACGTCGAAACCTTCGGCGGTCGCCTGTGTCGTGAGCGTGGCGATGATGTCGTCGGCTTCGTAGTTCTCCTTGGTCAGCGCCGGGATGCCGAGGACCTTGAGCACGTCCTCGACCAGCCCGACCTGGCCCTTGAACTCGTCCGGGGTGCTGCTGCGGTTGGCCTTGTACTCCGCGAACGTCTCCGACCGGAACGTCTTGCGCGAGAGGTCGAACGCCACCGCCAGGTGGGTCGGTGCCTCGTCGCGCAGCAGGTTGATGAGCATCGAGGTGAACCCGAAGACGGCGTTCGTCGTCTGCCCGGTCTTCGTCTTGAAGTTCTCCGCGGGCAGCGCGAAGAAGGCGCGATACGCCATCGAATGGCCGTCGATCAGCAGCAGTTTGGGCCGCTCGGCCTGTGCGGTGGCGGGTGTGGCGTTGGCAACGGTCGTGTTCTCACTCGGGCTCACGGGAGCGAGTCTAGGGTGAGGGTCTGACAGTCCTACCTGTCGTGTCGTTTGCGGCCTGTCGGCGGAGCTGCTCAGACCCCCTTGGCGCAGGAACCCGCCTGGCCGGAGGCCCCGCGATCGCGGCGGCAGGGCGCCCTTGGGCAGGACGTGAGTAAAACTCGATAACGTGCGCCCTGGCGACGCGATCGTGGTCGCGGGTTCACGAATGTTTAAGGAGCTCTGCGTGACCGAACAAGCCCTCGAAACCTTCGCCGGGATCGACCCGGCCTTCGCCGGACAGCAGCTCAACGACAAGCTCGGGCTCGAGATCAGCGAATTCGGTCCCGAACGCGTCGTGGGCAGCATCCCGGTAGAGGGCAACCTCCAGCCCTACGGCCTCCTCCACGGCGGTGCGAACGCCGTCGTCGCGGAGGCGCTCGGTTCGATGGTCTGCGCGCTCAACGCCGGCACCGACAAGGCGACGATGGGGCTCGAGCTTTCGTGCACGCACCACCGGGCGGTCCGGTCGGGGCGGGTGACCGGTGTCGCGACGCCGGTGCACGTCGGACGCGGGACCGTGACCGCCGAGATCGTGCTGACCGACGACGAGGGACGCCGGTCGTGCACGGCGCGGCTGACCTGTGTGGTGCGGGAGCGGCCGCCGGGCGCCTGAGCCGTCCGGCCCTCTGAAGTGTCATGAAAGGGCCGTTCAGGACGTTTTGCGTCCTGAACGGCCCTTTCATGACACTCGGGACCGCCGTGGGCGTGCACCGGAGGTCCGTGAAGGCCTCCTTCACTACCTTGAGGGTGGGCAAGGGGGCCTTCACGTACTTTGAGCGACGTGGATCTCGACACTGCCCAGGTGCGCGCGTTCGTCGCCACCGCCGACCACGGTCATTTCGGTCGCGCGGCAGAATCCCTGTTCCTCACCCAGCAAGCGCTGTCGAAGCGGATCCGGAAGCTCGAAGACGCCCTGTCCGTCCAGCTCTTCCGGCGCACCAACCGATCCGTCGAGCTCACCGCCGACGGCGACCGCTTCCTCCCGCACGCGCGCGAGCTGATCCGCGCGGCCGACGCCGCCGTCGCCGCGATGGGCCTGCAGGACCGCCCGCCCCGTCTCGACATCATCGACCCGCGCCTCTCCCCCATGTACATGCTGCGGCGCATCGCCCAGCGTGACCCGGCGCTGGCGGTCGAGCGCGTCGCCGGGCGCGGGTTGGCCAACGCCCTCGACCCGCTGGTCCGCGGCGAGATCGATCTCGCGTTCGGCCGCGTCGCGGACCTCGGCCGCGAGGTGCCGGCCGAACTCGAACACCGGCTCGTCCGGCTCGAACCGCTGGTCGCCCTTCTCGCGCCGGAGCACCCACTGGCGGGCGGTGATGCCCCTGATGTCCTGAAATTGTCCGATCTCCGGCAAGAAGGCATCTGGATTCCGCAATTGGGCGGGCCGATCGAATGGCTTTCTTATTTGCAACGCCTATGCAAAGAATTCGACGTCCCGATCGACGACTCCGGGGTCAGCTACGACCTCCGGCACACATTGGAACAGACGCGCTACGGAAAGCAGCGGGTCACGCTCGCCGGCGCCGACATGGACCTCGCTTCCGACCTCAATCTGCGAGTCCTGCCGTTCGAGCCGTCGCCGCTGTTCCCGTGGTCGGTGGTCTGGCGCCGCGGCGAAGGCCCGGCCCTGCGGCGCCTGCTGGCGCTCGCGGGCCGGACCAGCCACGAAGAAGGTTGGTGCGCCTACGATCCCGACCGGTCCTGGCTGCCGGACGACGACCTCAGACAGCTAGGTGCCGGGCGAACCAGCGCGTGAGCTCGGCGTCGACCAGCTTCGCGTGTTCGGTCTGCGGAGCGGGTTCGAGTCCGGGCGCCTCGGCGAATTCGTGCGCCATCCCCGGGATGGTGACGAGCTCGGATCGCCGCTCCCCCAGCGCCTTGTGCAGGGCCGCGGCCGGTTCGGTGATGGAGACGTCGTCCTCCTCGCCGATGACGAGCAGGACCGGCGCGGTCAGTTCGTCCGCCCGCCGCACGTAGTCGTATTCGTTCGCGACCGCGCGGGAGCGGTCCGACCAGGGGTAGGTGACGTCGTAGACCCGCTCGTTCGCCGCGATCACCGGCGCCAGCTGGGTCACCGGGTTCACCAGCGCGGCGGCCGCGACCTCGATCTCGGGGTGGGTCAGCATCTGCAGCGCGACCCCGCCACCCTGTGAACCGCCGACCAGCCCGACCGGACCGTCCTCAATGGACAAGCGGGAGCGCAGTTCCGCCACCGCCGCCGGGAACTCCGCCTCGACCTGCTTGGTGAGCGGTTCGACGACGTTGAGCACGTTGTCCTCGCTCGCCAGCCGGAAGAAGCCCTCGAAACCGCCTTCGGGAAAACGTTTCCCGGTCAGTGGCAACCCGAGGTGCACCCGCCACGCGTGCAGTTCCCGCATCGGCAGCGCCGCCGCCATGGCCGCCTCGCTGAACGGCGCGCCCAGCAGATGCCAGGTCAGCACCAGTGGCGCCGGGCGCTTACCGTCCGACGGCGGCAACGCCACGAACGGAACCCCTGCTGCCACGCCTTCGATCGCTTCGGTACTCATCGTCATGGGAACAGCTAATCGCGAGGTCAGGGCCGGGATCCAACAGCCGTTCGGACCGCGACGACAACCATCGGTTGTCAAGGCGCGAAGGAAGACGGGGCACCGTTGGCGCCCTTTGGGGCAGCCTTGCTACGACGAAAGGCCGCCTACGAAGGAGCTGAAAACCGCAAGATACGCGGCCGAAACATGATCATTACCCACGAGCATGATCGACGTGGTAGCGGTGAATCCCCAGCGTGACCAGCGAAGACCTGTCAACCGGCAACATTCGCCTTTTCGTGCAATTCGTTCTGGTTTCGACCGTCACGATGTGGACACAGAGTGATGGGCGTCTGTCCAGATCATGGCGGAGGGGGATATCTTCCTGCCCTAACCTAGCCCCTGTGTCGGGGGCAACGCCTACCGGCGGCTGGTTGGTCATGGGAGGTAGTCGGTGTCAGGAGTGCGTTTTGGACGGGTTTTCGCCGTCGCGGCGGCTGCGTCGCTGGCGCTGGCGGGCTGTGCAGGCGGCAGCAGCTCGTCCGGCAGCGGTGACAGCAGCACGCTGAAGATCGGGTTCATGGGTGACCTCACCGGTGAGAACTCCGGGATCGTGATCCCGCCCCGTAACGGCGCCAAGCTCGCTATCGACGAGTACAACAAGACGAACCCGGCGATCAAGCTGGAGCTCAAGGAATACGACAGCCAGGGCAAGCCCGAGCAGGCGACGTCGCTGATCGCGACGGCCGTCGGCCAGGACAAGATCACCGCGCTGATCGGCCCGGCGTTCTCCGGTGAGTCGAAGGCCATCGGCGGTCAGCTGGAGCAGAACAAGATCCCGAGTGTCTCGCCCTCGGCCACCAACGCGGGCCTCTCCTCCAACGGATGGAAGTACTGGCACCGCGTCGTCGCGAGCGACGCCAGCCAGGGACCGGCGATCGCCAACTTCCTCGTCACGGCGAAGTCGCCCAAGAAGGCCTACATCATCTCGGACGACCAGGAATACAGCGTCGGCCTGGCCGACAACTTCGAGAAGACCCTGAAGGAGAAGAACGTCCCGACCGAGCGCGACAAGTTCGCCAAGGACGCGTCGGACTACTCCTCGACCGTGCAGAAGGTCAAGGCCGCGAACCCGGACATCATCCTCTTCGGTGGCTACTACGCCCAGGGTGGCCGTCTGCTCAAGCAGCTGCGTGACGGCCAGGTGACCGCCACCTTCGCGACCGGTGACGGTTCGCTCGACGCCCAGCTGATCAGCGGTGCCGGTGCCGCGGCCGCCGAGAAGGCCGTCGTCGGCTGCCCGTGCAACATCCCGGACGCCGGCTCCACCGACGAGTTCAGCACCAAGTACAAGGCCGCGTTCAACGTCGACCCGGCGATCTACTCGAGCGAGGGCTACGACGCCGCGACCGCCATCATCAACGCGGTCAAGTCCGGCGCCAACACCTCGGAGAAGATCAACGAGGCCCTCAAGACGATCGACTTCAAGGGTGCCTCGAAGCAGATCAAGTTCAAGGAGAACGGCGAACCGTCGACGGAAGCGATCAACATCTACCAGGTCACCGGTGGTGTCCTGAAGAACCTCGGCGTCTCGACCGAAGCCAAGCTCAACGGCTGACGGAGCAGATAGGAACACCTAACGGAAGCGGGGGCGCTGTGCGATCACAGCACCCCCGCTTCCCGCAAATGTGGCGAAAGAAATCCTCGCCCCGTCCCGTAAGGCATCCACGTCATGCTTCAAGACCTGCAAGCCCAGTTCCTCGGTAGCACCATCGGCGGACTGGTCGCCGGAAGCATCTACGCCCTCATCGCCCTCGGCTACACAATGGTCTACGGCGTGCTCCGGCTCATCAACTTCGCGCATTCCGAGATCTTCATGATCGGGACGGTCACGTCCCTGTTCGTCTTGATCACCATCGCGGGTGGCACCGCCCCGATCACGCTCGGCGTGTTCGGGATGATCGCCGTACTGCTGTTGATCATCATCGCTTCGGCCGCCGTATCCGGTGGTGCGGCGGTCCTTCTGGAGCAAGTTGCCTACCGGCCGCTCCGCAAGAAGGGCGCGACCCGGCTCGCCGCCCTGATCTCCGCCATCGGCGCCTCGCTGTTCCTCCAGGAACTGTTCGGCCTCGAGATCATCGAATGGATCACCGACAAGTCCGGCCGCGTGCAACAGAACGCGCCGCGTTTCATCCCGCACGAGGAGCTGTTCCGCATCGGCAACGGTGTGGTCCGCACGGACCACGTGTTCGTCGTCGTCGGTGCCGTGATCATGATGGTCGTACTCGACCAGCTGGTCAGCCGCACCCGCATCGGCCGAGGTATCCGCGCCACCGCGCAGGATCCCGAAGCCGCCGTGCTGATGGGCGTCAGCATCGACAAGATCGTGCGCCTCACCTTCCTGCTCGGCGGCGCGATGGCCGGTGTCGCCGCCGCGCTGTACGTGATGGAGTACGAGAACACCGACTACCGCATCGGGTTCCTCCTCGGCATCAAGGCGTTCACCGCGGCCGTGCTGGGAGGTATCGGCAACCTGCGCGGCGCTCTGCTGGGTGGCATCGTGCTCGGTTTGGTGGAGAACTGGAGTTCCATCTTCTTCGGTTCGGCTTGGAAGGACGTCACCGCCTTCGTGGTACTGGTGCTCGTCCTGATGTTCCGTCCCACCGGCATCCTCGGTGAATCGCTGCAGCGGGCACGCGCATGAAGGGCAACGAAGAAGTGGCTGAAAAGTCCCCAGAGAACGGAAAGCCGACGCGCGCCGGCTTCCACCCCGTGGACGGTATGCGGGATTGGTGGGCACGCGCTCCGCATTGGCAACGCTATGGCGTGTACATCGCCCTGATCATCGGCGCGCTGATCCTGCCCGCGCCCGCGATCGGGTCGTTCATGTCGCCGGAATCGGACTGGACCACGGTCCTGATCTTCCCGGTCGGCGTGTACATCCTGCTGGCGATCGGCCTGAACATCGTGGTCGGCCACGCGGGCATGCTGGACCTCGGGTTCGTCGCGTTCTTCGCGATCGGCGCGTACACGCTCGCCGTGATGGGCACCCTGCACGGCTGGGGATTCTGGGGCACGCTCGTGCTCGGTATCTTCCTGGCGGCGATGTCAGGGGTGATCCTCGGTGCTCCGACGCTGCGGTTGCGCGGTGACTATCTGGCCATCGTGACCCTCGGCTTCGGTGAGATCGTCCGGATCACCGCGACGAACACCGACGCCATCGGCGGCGCCCGCGGTATCACCAACATCCCGCACCCGGAGCCCATGTTCGGGACCGAGTTCCTGCTCGACCCGGCGCCGTACTACTACCTGATCCTCGCGGCGATCGTGATCGCGATCATCTTCTCGGTGCGGCTGCACAAGAGCCGGGTCGGGCGGGCGTGGGCGGCCATCCGCGAGGACGAGGACGCCGCCGAGCTGATGGGTGTCCCGACGTTCAAGTTCAAGCTGCTGGCGTTCGCCATCGGCGCCATGCTCGGCGGTATGGCCGGTGTGGTCTACGCCAGCAAGGCCGTCTTCATCGAGCCGAACAACTTCCCGTTCATCCTGTCCGCGACCATCCTCGCGGCCGTGGTGCTCGGCGGCGCGGGCAACCTGCCCGGCGTCATGCTCGGTGCCTTCCTGGTCGCCTGGCTTCCGGAGCGGTTCCGGTTCCTGTCCGAGTACCGCATCCTGATCTTCGGCGGCGTGCTGGTGCTGATGATGGCGCTGCGGCCGGAGGGTCTGCTGCCGTCGCGGCAGCGCAAGGCGGAACTACACGAGGGAACGGGCGGGATGGGTGCCATGGGCGCCGAAGTCGCGGGTCCGGATTCCGAGGCTTCGGCGGAGGTGACGAAATGAGCGCGCTGCTCGAATTCGACAACGTGACGATGCGCTTCGGCGGTGTCACGGCGTTGAAGGAAGTCAACCTCGCCATCAACCAGGGTGAGATCTTCGCCCTGATCGGCCCGAACGGCGCGGGGAAGACCACGGTCTTCAACGTGATCACCGGCGTCTACCGGCCGACCGAAGGCCAGGTGCGTTTCGGCGACACCCGGATCGACGGGATGAAGCGGTTCAAGGTCAACCAGGCCGGGATCGCCCGCACGTTCCAGAACATCCGGCTGTTCCACAACATGTCGGCGCTCGAGAACGTCATGGTCGGTGCGGACTCGCACCACAAGACCGGCGCGATCTCGGCGACGCTGGGCCTGCCCGTCCACCGCAAGGAGGAGAAGCGGGGCCGCGAACTGGCGAGGGATCTGCTGGACTTCGTCGGCATCGGCCGGGTCGAGCACAACACCGCGAAGAACCTCTCCTACGGCGACCAGCGCCGTCTGGAGATCGCGCGTGCGCTCGCGACCGACCCGAAGCTGCTGCTGCTCGACGAGCCCGCCGCCGGGATGAACCCGGCGGAGAAGAACTCGCTGCAGCAACTGATCCGCAAGATCCGTGACGACGGCCGGACCGTGCTCCTCATCGAGCACGACATGGGCCTGGTCATGCAGATCGCCGACCGGCTGGCCGTGCTCGACTTCGGCCAGAAGATCGCAGAAGGGCTCCCCCACGAGGTGCAGAACAACCAGAAGGTGATCGAGGCTTACCTGGGGGTGGCGGAAGATGCTTCTTGAGGTTCAGGACATCAACGTCCACTACGGGAAGATCGCCGCGCTCAAGGGAATGAGCATCGAGGTCGGCGAGGGCGAAATCGTTTCGCTCATCGGGGCCAACGGCGCCGGCAAGACCACGACACTGAAGACGATCTCGGGCCTGCGTCCGCTGACCAGCGGCCGGATCCTCTTCGACGGCAAGGACATCTCGAAGACGCCCGGCCACAAGCGGGTCGAGCTCGGGATCGGCCAGTCACCGGAAGGCCGGGGTGTGTTCCCCGGTATGACGGTGCAGGAGAACCTCCTGATGGGTGCCTACACCCGCAAGGACGACCTGAAGGCCGACCTCGACGAGGTGTACGAGCTGTTCCCGCGGCTGAACGAGCGCAAGACCCAGTTCGGCGGCACGATGTCCGGTGGCGAGCAGCAGATGATCGCCATCGGCCGCGCGCTGATGACCAAGCCCAAGGTGCTGCTGCTCGACGAGCCGTCCATGGGCCTGGCGCCGATGCTGATCGCGCAGATCTTCGACATCATCCGCGAGATCAACAAGCGCGGGACCACGGTCCTGCTGGTGGAGCAGAACGCGCAGCAGGCGCTGAAGCTCTCCGACCGCGCGTACGTGCTGGAGACCGGTGAAGTGGTCAAGAGCGCCCGCGGTGCCGAGCTGCTGGACGACCCGCAGGTGCGGGCCGCCTACCTCGGTGGCGATCTGGGCGTCTGACGCCTTTCAGGAAGGGCCCCGTCGCTTCCGCGGCGGGGCCCTTTCTCATGCCAGCTTGATGTCGGTTCCGGTGAGGTTCTTCATGTCGGTCAGCGTCGGACCGCCGAAAGCCCGCAGCACCACGGGTTTCGCCTCCTTGGGCAGGTCGAAGTAGAGGTCGAACTCGACCCGCACACCGCGCCCCAGCTCGAACTTGTCCGGCTGCCGTTTGATCGTCATCGCCTGGTTGTCGACCGCGATCACCGCGCCGGAATCGGTGACCAGCTGCTGGCGCCGGGTGTCGAAGAGGATGCCGGACACGCCCTTGCCCGTGACCACCAGCCGGAGGCGGACGAACCCTCCCTTCGCCTCGAACTCGGTGTGGCTGCCGGTGAGACTGGGCAGCCCGGCGGCCAGCCCGATGAGGGAGAACTCGGTCTCCCCGTTGAGCGCGGGTGGTAGGTGCAGCGCGGTCTCGTCCGGGCGGACCTCTCGCGCTGGGAGGTCGTAGACGGGTTTGGCGGACGGCGGTTCCTGCCCGGCGGAGCAGCCGGTGAGCAGGACCAGGACCGAAGCCGCCGCTGTCAGGCGCTTTCTCATCGGACGACCTCCACGTTCAGCCGTCGACCTCCGGCAACCGTCGTGCCGGTCGTCCCGTCGTCGGCGATCGGCGACAGTTCGGTGACCGGGACACCGCGGCGCGGATGACCGTCCGGCAGCTTTTCTGGCTCGGGGGAATCGAAGAAACGCAGATCCTTGGTCGACATGACCGGCTTCTTCACGAACCCGCCGTGTCCGTCGGCGCGGGTTGTGGTGCCCCGCCCGTCGTCCGCCACGGAGACCGAACCGTCGGAATGGACCGTGACGACGGCACGCCCGCCGCCGGTGCTTTCGGCCTCCTCGGCCGCATAGGCGAGCACTTCGAGGACGAGGTGCGCGACCCCGCCGGGGGCGAACTCCCCGGGGTTCCGGCGGATACGCGCCAGGTGGTCGAGGTCCACGGAACCGGCCCAGTCGTGCGTGGTGTTGCGCCATTCACTCACCCCGTCGATTCTGCCCGGTCCAGGGCTACTGTGCGGCTGTGGAGTTACGACGTCTTCGCTATCTGTGTGCCGTGGTGGAGGAAGGCCATCTCACCCGCGCCGCGGAACGCCTCGGCATCCGGGCGTCGTCGCTCAGCCAGCAGATCATCGCGCTGGAGCGGGAACTTGACGCGACACTGTTCGTCCGCACCCAAGCGGGGATGACACCCACCGCCGCCGCGCTGGCGCTGCTCCCCCACGCCCGCCGGATGCTGGAGGAGGCCGATCTCGGCGCGCGGGCCGTCCGCGACACCGTGGGCAGGCCGCTCCGCGTCGGCTTGACACCGGGCGCGCCGGCGAACGTGCTTCCCGCCCTTCACGCGGAAGGGGTGGAGATCGACGACCTCTCCGCGGCACGGCAGCTCGAACTCCTCCGCCGCGGCGCGCTCGACGCCGGTCTGCTCGCCCTGCCGGAGGACGTGGACGGCCTGCGGGTGGTCGTCGTGAGCGAGCGGCCGCTGGGTGTGCTCGTCGCGGACACGCACCCGCTGGCCCGGCTGGACACCGTCGGCTGGGAGGACCTCGCCGGACTGGACCTCCTTCTGTACGAACGGAAGCTGGCCCCCGGGTATCACGACGCGCTGCTCGCGGACTGCGCGGCCGCGGGCTGGCGGCCTGCTCACGTGCGGTCCGGGCCACCCCGGCGGTCGCTGTTCGTCGGCGAATTGCGGTACGGCGGCGACGTCGTCGCCTTGCGCCCCGAGGAGGAACCTGCCGAAGGACTGCGACGGCTGCCGCTGCGGGAGGCGCCTGTCGTCCGGCACGCGCTCGTGTGGGATCCGGCGCACGAGTCCTCCGATCGGATCGCGGCGCTGGTATGACGGCGCCCACAACGGATTTCCACGCCGGCCGTTCGACCTCTCCTGTTCGGTGACGCCGGACGGCCGTTCGGATCCGCCTCGTGGACGGCGCCCCTCGGTTCGCGATTACCTCACGGTGTCCGGGAACGAAGGAGAATCGTCATGAGACAGTGGGGTTTCGTGTATTTGGCCGACGGCTGCGACCCGACGCGGGACGTGTCCCGTGTGGACAGTGGGAACTGCCTGACGGTGCTGATCGGGGTCGGCCGCGTGGAGCAGGTCGTCGCCGCGGCCCGGCGACTGGTCGGCGAAGGGGCGCAGCTGATCGAGCTGTGCGGCGCGTTCGGTCCCGTTTGGACGGCACGGGTGATCGAGGCGGTGGGCAGCGAGGTTCCGGTCGGGAGTGTCATGTACGGCGCCGAAGCAACGGAACAGCTTCACGACCTGTTCGGCGGCTAGCAGTCGTCGATATGCGCGGATTCGACGCAGGCGGCGGGCTCGGCATGGCCCGCCGCCTGGTACAGCAGGGTGTACAGCGTCTCGCGCTGATCCTTGTCGAGCGCGCCGAGCACCTCGTCTTCGACCGCGGCGAGGGCGAACTCGGCCTTGACGAGTTGCTTCAGGCCGACGTCGGTCAGTTCGACGATGTGGCGGCGCCGGTCCGCGGGTGATCGCCTGCGTTCGATGAGGTTCGCGGATTCGAGGTCGTTGAGCAGCCCGACGACGTTCGTGCTGTCCATCTCCAGCGTCTTCGCGAGGTCCTGCTGCGAACAGCCGCCGAGGTCGCGCAGCACGGTCAGCGCGACGAGATGCCGGGGGCGCAGGCCGAGCGGGGCCAGGACCGACTCGCTGCGCAGCCGGATGCGGCGGGTGACGTGGTCGAGCAGCGCACCGCAGCGATGCGGGGGCTGGTTCACGACCGGGAGTTCGGACACTCGTCAAGTGTACGTTCCCACATGATGACCGCCACAGCATCAATGGTTTGCGTTACACAAACTATCTATGCAAGATAGTACGCATGACGAACCTGCTGCACATCGACTCCAGCATCACGGGCGAGCACTCCACCAGCCGCCGCCTCACCGCGCGGGCGGCCGCGGCCTGGCGTGCGGCCAATCCGGAAGGCACCGTCACCTATCGCGACTTGGGCGCCGACCCGCTGCCGCATCTGGACGCGGTCACCAACGTCGCCAGGACGGTCCCGCCGGAACAGCACACCCCGGAGCAGGCAGCCGCCTGGCGGCTGATCAAGGAGCTCGTCGACGAGGTGAAGGCGGCCGACACGATCGTGCTGGGCCTGCCGCTGTACAACTTCGGCCCGCCGAGCACGGTCAAGGCCTGGGTCGACCATCTGATCGCGCCCGGGCTGTCGATCGACATGGAGACCAGGGAAGGCCTCCTGGGCGGGCGCGATTTCATCGTCCTCGCCGCACGCGGCGGCGGATACGGCGCGGGCACGCCACGCGAGGGCTGGGATCACGCGCAGTCCTGGATCCCCCACGGTCTCTCGCTGACCGGCCTCGAGCCGCGGTTCGTCACCGCCGAGCTGACCATGGCGAAGACCAACCCGGCGATGGCGGACCTCATCCCGCTGGCCGACGAGAGCCAGGCCGAGGCGGAACGCGCCATCGACGCCTTGTGGACTCCCGTGGCCGCCTGACTCGTGAGTGGCAAGGACGGTTCTAACCGTCCTTGCCACTCACGAGGCTTCAGCCGATGCCCGCCGCGAACACGTGCATCGCGCTGTTCGACGGCAAGGTGACCGCGACGACCTCCTTACCCGCGGTCAGCGGGACGGAGTTCGCGAACACCCGGTACGGCGTGGTCGGATACGCGACCCCGGCCCGGGTGTGCTTGCCCAGCACGGTCGCCACCGTGGTCGCGCCGTACTGGGCGGGATCGGCGCAGCACCAGTTGGGGAAGCCGAGTTCGGCCTGACTCGTGCTGCCGTCGGCATAGCGGACGACGACCGTCCCCTTCGCCGTACCGGTACCGGTTCCGGCCAGCACGAGCTTCGCCCCGGTACCGCGCACCGCGATGGTCTGGCCGGACGCGAGGACGTTGTCCTTCTGCCCGGAACCGGTCTGCGGCCACGTCAGCTGTGCACCGAGCGCCGAGAAGCCCGCACCCGGCTTGAGCCCCACCTCGGCTAGGCCTTCCGCCCGGAAACTGCTGCCGCCACCATCGAGGTCCCCCACCGCGACGTGGGCCGCGTCGGTGACGCCGACGTTGCCGTAGGCCGCGGCCAGCGAACCGTGCGGCACGGTGACCGTCACCGAGTCGGTGACCCGGTTCTCCCCGAGCCGCGCTTTGTACGACGCCGACGCGGTGAGCTGGTAGTCATCCGGTTTGATGCCCGCGTCCGGCGTCACCTTGACCGGGACACGCACGGTCGCGCCGGGCATCACCAGCCGCGGGCCGGCGGGCACCTCGGCACGGAAGCCGTTGGCCGGCAAGGAGAACGAGACGTCCCGGACCGGCAGCGGCGTGCCGTTGGTGAAGCTCAGCGTGCCCGTCGCGGCCTGTCCGGGACCGGCGACCGCCGGGACGGACAGGGTGACCGAGCCGTTGCGGTCCTCGGGGAAGATCCCGCCGACGGCGCTCGTGCCGAACAGCCGGACGTCCTGACGGTCACCGGCGCCGATCTTGCCGGTCTTGACCCGCGCGACCCCGCCGGTGGCCGGATCGAACCACCAGCCCGACGGCGCCGCGTCCAGTTCGGCCTTGCTGCCGTACTGCCGCAGGATCGAAGTCCCGGCCAGTACGGTCGCGGGCTTGCTTCCCGTGTGGACGGTCAGCTGGTAGTTCCGCGCCGCGGGTTTCCCGGCGTAGGAACCGGAGCTCGCACCGATCCCGACCGTCACCGTACCGAGCCCGGACGTCGGCGCGTCCACGGTGAACGTCTGCTTCGCCTGGTCAC
The DNA here is from genome assembly GCF_000400635.2 of Amycolatopsis keratiniphila. Classification (NCBI taxonomy): domain Bacteria; kingdom Bacillati; phylum Actinomycetota; class Actinomycetes; order Pseudonocardiales; family Pseudonocardiaceae; genus Amycolatopsis; species Amycolatopsis keratiniphila. The sequence goes on from NC_021252.1 coordinate 5,759,300, forward strand.
CGTTCTTGTACGCCCTGGTCACGCCGTCGTCCTCGGTGAGCGTGAACGAACCCTTGCCCTGCGGGTAGACGTCGAGGTCGAGCACGCCCTTGTCCCGCGTCTGCCACGACTTCGTACCCTCGGCCCACATCGGCACCACGGCACCGGCGCGGACGAACAACGGCAACGTGTCGAGCGGCGCGTCGTAACCGTCCACAGTGGTCGGACCGGTGTAGTTCTTGCCGCTCCAGTAGTCGACCCAGGTGCCCTTCGGCAGGTAGATGCCGTTGCGGACGGTGGAGTTCTCGTACACCGGCGCGACGAGGAAGTCCTTGCCGGACAGGAACTCGTACTTCGCCTTCTCACCCCACACGTTGGGGTCGTCGGGGTATTCGAGCGCCAGCGGGCGGACCTGGCCGACGCCGGACTTGTGCGCCTCCACCGAGTGACTGTAGGTGTAGGGCAGCAGCCGCTCCTTGAGCAGCAGATACTTGCGGTTGATCGAGGTGTACGGCTCGCCGTACCGCCACGGCTGCTTGTCCGACGCGGCCCAGCCGTCCATCGTCATCGAGACCGGCAGGAAGGCCTTCCACTGCAGGTCTCGGACGTAGGTCTGCGGGCTGCCGCCGAAGATGCCGTCGATGTCGCCGGTGTTGTACGCGATCCCCGACGTCGTGGCGCCGGCGTAGGTCGGGATCTGCCACTTGATGTAGTCGTAGGAACCGGCCTGGTCACCGCTCCACAGCACGCCGCAACGCTGCGCGCCCGCCCAGCTGACCGGCGTCCAGACGAAGCCTCGCGCGTCGCTGTTGTCCTCGATGCCCTTGTGCGCGGTGTCGCAGGCGTCCAGCGCGAACTGGTAGCCCGGGCCGACCCACGCGACGTCGAGTTTGCGGACGCGGACCCCGGCCTTGACCTCTTCGACCTGGTTCGGCACGCCGTTTTCGGTCCAGAGGCCCAGCTGCATGTTGTTCTTGCGCAGGCCTTCGCCGGTCTGCTGGAGGTTTTCGTAGCCACAGCCGTAGCCGTCGTTGACGAGCATCCAGCCGTTGGGCATCCCGTGTTCGGTGTAGCCCTCCGCGATCTTCACCGCGTCCAGCGTGTGGCGCTCGCCGCGGTTGGCGTTGTGCAGGTAGCAGTCGGCGTCACCGTGTTCGAGGCCGTAGAGCGGTGGCAGGAATGGCTTCCCGACCAGATCGGTGTAGCCGGTGATGACGTCCTTGAGCCCGTCGCCGACGACGTACGTCGCGTCGAAGCGGCGCTCGTCGTGGGTCGTGCGCACCGGTTCGGTGAAGGCGTAGGTGCCTTGCGCGAAGGTGTTGCGCAGCACGCCGTATCCCGCCGTGGAAGCGTAGAACGGCTGCGAATTCGGGGCTCCGCCGTCGTTCCAGTTGTAGTCGGCGAAGATCCGGATCGTCTGGTCGCGGTGGCTGAAGCGGCCGTTCTGCTCACCGCCGCCGACGAACTGCTCGGTCGCCGTCCGCGCCAGGGTCTGCGTGGTCTGTTTGTCGGTCCAGGACAGCGGCGCCGACTCCTCCCAGAGCCGCTTGCGATCCGCGCCGTCGTACAAAGCGAGGCGCAGTGGATGCTTGTACGCCCGCAACGTCGCCTTGGCCGTGGAAACCGCCCAGTAGTCACCCTTGTCGGCCGTCTTGGGGGTCACCGGGGCGCCGGTGCGCGGCAGCACGATCTTGCTCCCGGCCGGATCGGTGAACGTGCCGTCCGGCGCTAGCCAGACCCTGACGGCGCCTTCTGCCGGGAAGCCGACACGCACCGCGGCGCTTCCCGATTTCAGCGTCACCGTGGGGCCTTCGGCGGAGATGCCGGTCAGATCGCCCAGCTTGCCTGCCGCCGCCGCGGTCGGGTCGGCGTGGGCGGCGACCGGGGAAAGCCCGAGAAGGGCCACTGCGGCCAAACAACTCAAGGATTGCGCAACTCTGCTCATTCGAGACACCTTTCGCGCATGAATACGCAATAGAGTCTCTGTATAGCGCACGGTTCGCGCAAAGTCATCCGCCGAAGCGGTGCTGCCGACTTTCGTCGGGTCGGCCGAAGATCCTTATGCGGCAACGGGTGTTCGTGCCCTGGATGTCATGAAAGGGTCGTTCAGGACATCTTTTGTCCTGAACGACCCTTTCATGACACTCGGGACCGGAGAGGTCAGACCGCCTGGACCTCGACGCCCGCGGCCTCGAAGGCCCGCAGCACCTTCGGATCGGCGTTCGAATCGGTGACCAGCGCGTGCACCTGCGGCGTCGCGCAGATCCGCGCGAACGCCCGGCGGCCCAGCTTCGAACCGTCGGCGACCGCGACGACGCGTTCCGCGCGCTCGACCATCAGCCGGTTGATACTCGCCTCACCCTCGTGGTGGGCGAAGGCGCCGGCGTCGGCGTCGAACGCGTCGACCCCGAGGAACAGCAGGTCGATCGTCAGTTCGCTGAGCACGCGCGTGGCCAGCGGCCCACTGAGCTCGAACGACTGCGGACGCGCGACCCCGCCGGTGACCACGATCTTCACATGCGGCCGGACCGCGAGTTCGTGCGCGATGTTCAGCGCGTTGGTGACCACGGTCAGCCCCGGCGAATCACCGCGTCCGGCCAGATCGGACCGGGTGGCCAGCGAGCGCGCGACCCCGGCCGTCGTCGTCCCGCCGTTGAGGCCGACCACCATGCCCTGCGCGACGAGCGCCGCCGCGGCGACACTGATCCGCTGCTTCTCGGGCACGTGCCGCGCGGTCTTGTAGCGCAACGGCAGGTCGTAGGCGAGGTCGTTGGCCACCGCGCCACCTCGGGTGCGGGTGAGCAACTGCTGCTCCGCCAGATGATCGAGGTCGCGCCGGATCGTGGCGGCGGAAACGTTCAGTTCCTCCGCCACGTCCTCGACGTCGATCTTCTCCCGCTGCCCCAGCAGGTCCAGCAGGGTGCTCAGCCGTTCGTGCCGGGCCATCGGCGCCACTCCTAGCTCGCTGCGGCCTATCGCGCATACCGGTGCGCTGTTGGCCACTGTTTCGAGCAGTATGCTGCATCGCGGCTGTCCGCCGCGAGCGGCACGCCGGTCGAGTGGCCCGGCCGGTCACTTCATCCGGAAGTCGTGCTGTTCCGGCAGCGGTTCGTCGGAAACCGCCGCCCAGGTGTCGGACAAAGACGTTTCCCCTTCCCTGATGTTCGCGACCTCGAAACCGCTGTCGTACACGGCCTTGGCCCCGGCGGTGTCGCCGAGGGCGAGCCGGGTCCTGGCGGTCAGGAGGGCGATCCGCCCTTCCACGGGCAGCCCCTCCAGCAGCACACTCGCTTCGTCCGGAAGCCCGGCGGCCAGTTGCGCCGCGATGGCCTCGACGACCAGTGGACGCAGTGACGGCGCGAGGGTGACCGCCCGCCGGTACAGCCAGGCGGCCTCGTGCCCGGCCGTCGCGATCGCGAGATTCCGCAGGGCCCAAGGGTTCTCGGCCGCCGACACGGACTCGCGCCAGGCGCGGACCGCGTCCGACTGCCGTCCGGCCGCCCAGTGCGCGACGCCGCGGTGGTACCAGGTCAGCCAGTTCTTCGGGGCGTACTCCATGAGATCCGCCCAGTACCGGTTCACCAGCGTCGCCGGCGGGACGGCGAGCGGATCGCCGTCCGGCGGCGTCCCTTCGAGCAACGCGAGCCACGGCTCCTGGTCCGGCCCGAGTGATTCGTCCGGGAACGGCGTGCCCGGGAGACACATCGGCGCCCGCCGGTTCTCCAGGGCACCCCAGCCGGAACCGGTGGCCAGGAAGGATTCCGGGGTGACGTCGGCGATCTTCCGCCACGCGTCGTGGAACCCGTCCATGGTCTCCGCCGACGGCAGACCGGCGGCGACGGCTTCGCGAGCCGCCGTCCAGTCTTCGCCGTGCACCGCGACAGGATCGGCGGCGACGGGGCCGTATGCCTCCAGCCAGTCCCAGCTCTCCCCCGGCGGCAAGCGCAGGTGCTCCAACTGGGTGCGGGCCAGCCCGGCCTGGATCTCCAGATAGCCACCGGCGCCCGGGGCCAGCCACTCCTGCCAGCGACGGCCGCCCGTGGATTCGCCCCACAGGAACAGTTTCCGGCCGCGCAACCGGCCGGTGGACAGCTGAGCGAGCCCCGTCCCGTCCTGCTCCACGGCCGCGACCCACGGTCGCCCGGTCACTTCGAAGAAGTAGTCCGCCGCGGCCTCCGCGCGAGCCGGATACGTCAGCTCGCCGGGTACGTCGACCAGGTCGAGCCGTCCCGAATAGCCGTAGTGCCAAGCCTGCGTCGCGGGCGCCAGCACGCGGGTGCCTTCGTTCTGCGGCACCGCGATGTTCGACCACCAGTACACCGGGACGTCGTAGGGATGCGGGTTCCGCACCCGCACGGCCACGAGCAGGTGCTCCGCCCCTTCCGGCAGCCAGAAGTCGACCTGGTAAGGCAGGTCGCGGGTGCGTTCCCACTCCCACAGGCGCAGCACCGGCGTGCCGTCCGGCCCCTCGATCTCAGCGGCGAACATCGGCTCGCAGGTCAGCGTCGTATGCCCGGTGCTGCCGAGGTTCCACTCGACACCACCGGCGAACCACGCGTCCCTCAGCGCGAGGTTCGCGGGCTGGAACACGGGGTTGCGGTAGAGCAGCTCACGCCCGGACGGCTTGTGGACCAGCGAGTACAGCCGCCCGCCCACCGACGGCAGCACGGTGGCCCGGAGCTTGTCGTTCTCCAGCACCACCGCCGGGAGCTCGCGTTCGGCACGTTCGCGCGTGTAGCCGTCCTGCAGGAGACACGGCAGCGTGGTGTCCAGGCGGCCGTAGCCGACGTTCTCCGCCAGGTCGGGTGGCAGCTCGTCCACATTGGACACCTTGGCCACCGCCTCCGGTTTCCGGAGTGGCGGCAACGGGTTCTCCGGGCCCAGTTCGGCGGCCGGGAGCACCAGCCCGGCGCGGTACAGGCTGGTCATGCGTCCGGGAGCCTGTCACCGGTCGCGGCGTCGAACAGGTGCACCGCACCCGGTTGCGGGGTGAGGGAGATCGGCTCGCCGCGCTGCCACGGGGCCATCCCCGGGGTGCGGACCGTCAGCACGCGGTCACCGTCACGGCAGTAGAGGTACTGGTCGCTGCCCAGTTCCTCGACGACCTCGACGATGGCCTCGAAACCGCCGTCGCCGATCGTCCAGCCCTCGGGCCGGACGCCGACGACGATACCGGGCCCGGTCAGTGCCGAACGTTGCGCCGGGGTCAGCGGAAGCCGCGTCCCACCGGCGACGGCCCCATCACTGTCCACAGTGGTCTCCAGCAGGTTCATCGCGGGCGAGCCGATGAACCCGGCGACGAACACGTTGACCGGCTTGGCGAACAACCCGACCGGTGTGTCGCATTGCTGGAGGATCCCGTCCTTCAGTACGGCGACCCGGTCTCCCATGGTCATCGCCTCGACCTGGTCGTGCGTGACGTAGAGCGTGGTGATGCCCAGCCGCCGCTGCAGTGACGCGATCTGGGTGCGTGTCTGCACGCGGAGTTTGGCGTCCAAGTTGGACAGTGGCTCGTCCATCAGGAACACACTGGGCTCGCGCACGATCGCCCGCCCCATCGCGACCCGCTGCCGCTGACCACCGGACAGCTTCGCGGGTTTGCGGTCCAGGTACTCGGTCAGGTCGAGCACGGCCGCGGCCTCGCGCACCTTGCGGTCGCGTTCGGCCTTGGGCATCTTGGCCAGCTTCAGGTGGAAGCCGATGTTCTCCCCCACCGTCATATGCGGGTAGAGCGCGTAGTTCTGGAACACCATGGCGATGTCCCGGTCCTTCGGCGGCAGTTCGGTGACGTCGCGGTCGCCGATGTGGATGGAGCCGTCGTCGACGCCTTCCAGCCCGGCGAGCATCCGCAGCGTGGTCGACTTCCCGCAGCCGGACGGGCCGACCAGCACCAGGAACTCGCCGTCGGCGACCTCGAGGTCGAGGCCGTCGACCGCGGGACGGTCCACCCCGGCGTAGAACCGGGTGGTGTCGGAGAAGGTCACGGTGGCCATCAGGTCCTACTTTCCGGCGCCGAGGGTCAGGCCGGTGATGATCCGGCGGGCGAGCACGAGGTAGAGCACGAGCATCGGGAGCACCACGATCGCCACACCGGCGATCAGTCCGCCGTACTCCGACTGATAGCTCGCGGCCCCGTAGAAGGTGAAGAGCGCGCGCGACAGCGTGAAATGCGCCTGGTCCTTGAGGAACACGATCGCCAGCAGCGTCTCGTTCCACAGCCCGATGGCGTTCAACGTCAGCGCGGTGATCATGCCGCCCCGAGTGAGCGGCAACATGACCGAGAAGAACGTGCGCATCGGCGACGCGCCGTCGAGCGCGGCCGCCTCCTCCAGTTCGTCGGGCAGCGACCGGAAGAACCCGGTCATCAGGAACACCGTGAACGGGATCGACAGCGCCACGTACAGCACGAACAGGCCGTATTCGTTGTCCAGGTGCACTTTGCTGAGCACCACGAACAGCGGGATGATCACGGTCTGGAACGGCACGCCCATGCCGATCGCGACGACGTTCGTCATCGGTCCCGCGCCGCGGACGCCGAGCCGGGTCAGGGCGTACGCGCAGGGCGCCGAGACGGCGACCGTGACGACCGTCGCCAGCCCGACCAGGACCACCGTGGTCAGCACGGCCTCGCCGAAACCGGCGTTGTTCCAGGCGTAGATGAAGTTCCGGAACGGCTTGCCGACCTTGAACCACTGGTACGGCAGGTCGAACGGCCTGGTGAAGATCTCCACCGGTGTCTTGAACGACGCCGTGAGCAGCCAGTACAGCACCAGGATGTTACCTGCGGTGAACAGCCACACGATCGTGGAACCCAGGACGCGCAACGGGCTGAACCGTTTCGCGCCGGGTGCCGGACGTGGTTTGCGTGGCGGCTTGCGCACCGGTTTCGCCGCTCGCCGCGCGGGCGCCTCGACGTCGGTGACGGACATGGGATCTCCCTCAGAACTGGATCGCGTCACGGCGCATCAGCCGGCGGAGCAGGACGACGAGCACGGACACCAGCACGATCATCGCCACCGCGCAGGCACAGGCGGCACCGAAGTCCGGGGTGCCGTTCGAGCCGAAGGTCCGGTCGAACACGTAGATCCCCAGCGTCCACGCCTCGTTGGGCGGGGCGTAGGTGCCCGGCCCGGCCAGCACGAACACCAGCTCGAAGATCTTGAGCGCGTTGATCGTCCACAGCACCCCCGCGACGCCGACGACGTCCCAGGTCATCGGCAGCGTGATGTTCTTGAACTTCTGCCACGGCGACGCCCCACCCAGCTCCGCGTCCTCGTAGAGGTACGGCGGGATGCGGTCGACCGCGGCCATCAGGATGGTGATGTAGAAACCCGAGCTGGCCCAGATCAGCGAAGCCGTCACCACACCGGTCACATTGGACGGTGCGAGGAACTTCGCCGCGTCCGCGCCGAGACTTTCCAGCACGTAGTTCGCCAGCCCCTGTTTCCCCGGCTGGTACTTGAAGACGAAGCCGAGGAACATGCCGAGCGCCACCGGCGCCACGATGTTCGGGAAGAACAGGATGGCGCGGACGATCTTGCCGCCCTTCATGTCCCTCAGCACCATGGTGAACAGGAACGCCAGCGCGAACGTGCCGATCCCGCCGAGGAACACGTAGATCAGCGTGTTGCGAAAGGCGTACTGGAACGAGTCGCTCGCCCACATCTGCGTGTAGTTGGTGACGCCGTTGGGTTCCGGCGTGTCCCCCGCCCCGGCCCAGCTGGTGAAGCTCAGCACGACGGTCGCGATCGTCGGCAGGACCAGGAAGGCCAGGTACAGCACCAGCGCCGGCGCGGCGAACGGCCAGAACAGCCGTTTCTTGCGACTCAGGTGCGCCCCGGCCTTCACGGCCCGCGCCGGCGGTGTCGTGACCGTCATCAGCCCTGGTTCTTCCAGAATTCGGCGCCCTTGGTGGCGAGCTGGTCCACGAACTGCTGCGGGGTGATCTGGCCCTTCAGCAGCGCGATGTCGGCGGGGTCGAAGACGTCGGTCTGCCATTTGCCGCCGGCGATACCGTCGATCCCGTCGTACTGCAGGACGTGCTCCTTCTTCGGGTCGTCCAGCGCGGCCTTGACCTGCTTCAGGTCGTCCGGCACGGCGAGGTCCGCGCGCGGCACGAGGTTGTCGGCCACCACGGGGATCCCGGCGAGCAGGTCCTTGTTGAGGAAGTAGGCGATGAACGCCTTGGCCGCCTCGGCGTGCTTGGCCTTCTTGGTCACCGAGAACCCGATCGACATCTGCTCGACGGTGTCGTGTGTGGCGCCCTCGGGCATCGGGAACTGGAACGAGCCGTAGTTGATCTTCGTCCCGGCGCCCTGCTTGTCCAGGTACTCGCGGGTCTCGCTCGGCGCCCAGCTGCCGACGTAGAGGAACCGGGAGTCACCGTCGGCCCAGCGCTGCTGCACCTGCGGGAACTTCGCCGCGTCCCAGCCGTCGATGAAGTACTTGGGCAGCTTCGCGGTTTCGGTGGCGGCCTTGAGGAAACCGGGGTCGGTCTTCCACGCCTGGCCGGTCTTGTCGGTCGCGGCCTTGTACAGCCCGCCCGCGCCGACGTAGCGCTCGGCGAGCTGGGTGTAGAAGTACATGTTGTAGAACGGGATGTCGCCGTCGAGGCTGATCGCGGCCTTGCCGTCGGCCTTCGCCTTGTCGAACAGGCCGATCAGCTCGTCCATCGTCTTCGGCTGCTGGATGTCGCCGGCGGTGTCCTTGTTGAACCACCAGGCGCTCGACTGGATCGTGTACGGGACCATGAAGTTGTGGCCCTCGCGGTCCTTGTTCTGCGGGAAGTCGTACGAGCTGGGCGAAAGCACGTCCTTGACGGTCTTGTCGCCCTCGCCGACCTTCATCGCGAACACGTCGTCGACGCTCTGCGTGCCGCCCGGCGTCATGACCGCCGCGCCGACCTTGCTGACGTCCTGGTCGAACAGGTCCGGCACGGCGTCGGTGTTCAGCGCGGGCACCAGGTTCTGTGTGTAGGCCTTGCGGCCCAGCCACTGCACGTCGACCTTGACGCCGGTCTTCTCCTGGAAGCATTTGAAGGCCTTCTGGAGGACCTTGCCCTGCGGCTCGTCGGCCGTCCACATGGACCAGTACGTGAATTCCTTGTCCGTCACGGGTTTCACCCCCGCCTCCGGACAGGGCGCGTTGAGGAACTGATCGACGCCCGGGAGGGCGTTCTCGCCGGTGCCACCAGCCGTGTCCCCGCCGCCGCATCCCGCGAGCAGGAGCGCCGCCCCTGCCGTCAATGCCGTGAGCCTGCCTACCCGCATCCGCCACCACCTGGATCGAAGATCACACAAGTTCTGCTTGTTCTTGCGCAGTTTTGTGAGGTTTCACGCACATGTCAACACTCAATCGCGCAAAGTCTGCTCAATCGTCACCTTGACCGGTTCAACATGATCAAGCTTGAGCACTCCCAGCAGCCGCCGCACCTCGACGGCGACCGCGGCGCGCCCGGCACCGAGGTACTTTCGCGGGTCGACGCGCTCAGGATGCGCGCGCCAGTCCTCCGCCACGGCCGCGGTGAACACCTTGTTGAGCTGGGTGGCGATATTGATCTTCGTCATCCCGGCTCGTACGGCTTCGGCCAGCCCGTCGTCGGGCACGCCGGACGATCCGTGCAGCACCAACGGCACCGGCACTGTCTCCCGCAGCCGCGCGATCAGCTCGAAGTCCAGCGCGGCGTCACGGGTGAGCATGGCATGCGAACTGCCGACCGCCACCGCCAGCGCGTCGACACCGGTGGACGCGACGAACTGCGCCGCCTCATCGGGATCGGTGCGCGCTCCGGGCGCGTGGACGCCGTCCTTGCCCCCGACCTCGCCGAGTTCGGCCTCCACCCATACGCCGTGGTCGTGGCAGTACGCGGCGACTTCCCGTGTGGCGCGCACGTTGTCGGTGTAGTCCAGTTTGGACGCGTCGAACATGACGGAGCCAAAGCCGAGTGCGACCGCCTCGCGGACCAGATCGGCCGATTCCGCGTGGTCGAGATGTACCGCGACCGGCGTGGCGGCTTCTCTGGCCGCTGCGAGGGCCGCGGCACCGACCGGCGCCAGTGAGCCGTGGTACTTCACGGCGTTCTGGCTCAGCTGCACGATCACCGGTGCTTCCGCCGCGGCGGCGCCGTCGATGATCGCGGTGAGGTGTTCGAGCTGGATCGCGTTGAACGCGCCGCAGCCGTGCCGGGCCGCCGCGGCGGCACCGACGATCTCCCCGGTTCCCACCAGAGGCATGACTGTTCTCCTAGTCCGGGCGGGCGCGCACGGCGACCAGCCCCTGTTCGGCTCGGTAGTGCTCGAGGTCGACGTCCCCGGCGAGCGGGCCGAGCACGGCCGCCCCGGACAACGCGACGGCGCGGCGCAGGATGTCCGGCCAGGATTCGGCACGGCTCAGCCCCAGTGCCAGCGCGGCGACGACGGCGTCACCCGCGCCGGTCGTGTTGCCACTGAGCACAGTGGACGGTGCCGCGTGCCAGGCGCCGGAGCCGGTCACCGCCAGCAGCCCTTCGGCACCCAGCGAGACGACGACCGCGCCGGCCCCGGCCTTGCGCAGTTCGGCCGCGGCGGCCACCGGATCCCGGAGGCCGGTGACCTCGCGCAGTTCGTCGGCGTTCGGCTTGACGACGGACGGCTTCCCGGCCAGCCCGGCGAGCAGCGCCTCGCCGGAAGTGTCCAAGATGGACGGTGCGCCGCCGAACAGCCCGGCGTATCCCCCGGAACCCGGAGGAAGGCTGCCCGAGCAGACGAGTACGTCCGGCTTGCGGGCCTGGACGGCCGTCGCAAACGCTTGCCACTCGTTTCCGGCGAGCCGTGGCCCGGGCTCGTTCAGCAACGTGACCGATCCGTCGTCCGCGAGAACCGTGATGGTGCGCCGGGTCTCGCCGCCGATCGGAACGGCGGTGGCCGGGATGCCCGCCGCCGCGAGATCACCCACGACGGCGGCGCCCGTCGCACCGCCCGCCGTGAAGAGCGCACGGACGTCGGCCCCGAGCGTGTGCAGTACGCGGGCGACGTTGACGCCCTTGCCGCCCGCCCGGTGCCGCACCTCCCGCACCCGGTGCACGTCACCGGGCCGGAGACCGTCCACTGTGTACGTGACGTCCAGCGCGGTGTTCGGCGTGACGGTGACGATCATGATGTTCTCAGGTCAGGACGACGGAACGCGTGAGGCTGCGGGGGTTGTCGGGGTCGAGCCCCTTGCGGGCGGCGATCGCCCCGGCGACACGCTGCGCGCGGACCAGGTCCGCCAGCGGGTCCAGGCCGCTTTCGACGAACAGCCCACCCGCGCGGGCGACGTCTTCGGCCAGCCCCTCCGGCGCCTTCCCGAACATCCAGGTCACCCGGCCGGGTTCACTGATGCTGATCGGCCCGTGGCGGTAGTCCCACGCCGGGTACGACTCGGTCCACAGCAGGCACGCCTCGCGGAACTTGAGCGCGGCCTCGTTCGCGATGCCGACGGACCAGCCGGTGCCGAGGAAGCTGAACTGCTCGGCACCGATGAGTTCGTCGGGCAACGGTTCGGCGAGCACGCGCTCGGCCTGGTCGGCGACCGCGGTCAGATCCTCGCCGAGGTGCGCGCGCAGCATCGCCAGCGCCGTCGTGGCGAAGCGGGTCTGCACGACCGAGCGTTCGTCGACGACGGACAGGTCGACGATCGTGTCCGCGGCGGCCTCGATCTCGCGGGGCACGCCGGTGATCGCGATGGTCGGCGTCCTGCCCCGCAGCTTCGCCAGCAGGGCGTGGACCTCGGTCGTGGTGCCCGACCTGGTCAGCGCCACGACGTGGTCGTATCCGCGCCCCTCCGGGAACTCCGACGCGGCGAAGGCGTCAGTCTCGCCGAGCCCGGCGGACTCGCGAAGGACGGCGTACGCCTGGCCGATGAACCACGAAGTGCCGCAGCCGACGATCGCGACCCGCGCGCCCGGCGGCGGCAGCAGCTCACTGTTCGCCGAGGCCAGCGCCGCCGCGTCCCGCCAGCGGCCGGGCTGGCTCGCGATCTCCGCCGCCATGAAGGTCCCGCTCATGAACTCCCCATCCGTGCCAGTTGTGCGCAATAGCTGTCACGTTAGGTGCAGTTTTGTGCAACGTCAATGCTCTGTTAGCGCACTTTCACGCATTTGATGCGTTCGGATGTGCGTGATGGCCGCGGCCTCGACATGCGTGACCGGCGTCACTCCGAAAGCTGTCACAACCGCTCCGCCCGGCTCGTCATGTAGGCAGCAATCGACCGAGAGGAAAGATCATGGAACCGCGCGTCAACCTGTTCGAGAACGAAGTCGTCCTCAAGTACGTCAAGCGTCTCGGCGCCGCGAACCGCCCGATCGAGGAGTCTTCGCTGCCGCACGCGACCCAGGAACTGGTGAAGCTGCGCGCCAGCCAGATCAACGGCTGCGGTTTCTGCACCGACATGCACAGCAAGGACGCCGCGCACGCCGGTGAGACCTCGGTCCGGCTCAACCTGGTCGCCGCCTGGCGGGAGGCGAACGTGTTCACCGAGCCCGAGCGCGCGGCCCTCGCGCTCACCGAGGAGGGCACCCGGATCGCCGACGCGCACCACGGCGTCAGCGACGACACCTGGGCGCAGGTGCGCAAGCACTACGACGACGAGCAGATCGGCGCGTTGATCGCGTTGATCGCCGCGATCAACGCGTACAACCGGCTCAACGTCATCGCCCGGACACCGGCGGGCGACTACCAGCCCGGCATGTTCGACTGATCCTCGCGTTCATCGACAACAGGATCGCTTCGCCGGACAACGATCGATGTGCGACGGGCTGCTAAACCTGCGGATACCAGCGATCCGGAGGTTCAGCCCGTGCAACTCGACGTCCGCTTCTTCCCCGTGACCGGGACCCATCGGCTCAGCACCGACCTCGTCGGGCTCCGCGCGAACTTCCACTACGGCTCGGGAAACGTGCTGGAGCAGCATTACGCGGACCGGACGACGATGATCTGGACCGGCGTGTCCGGCGACTTCGCCGGTGTCCGACAGAAGGAATCGACACTGCGTGTCTTCGAAACCGGCCCGGCGCAGTATTTCGTCACCTGGTACGAATCCGGGACCGTCGCGACGGCGGCGCACGGTGAGATCTTCGACGGTGGCTATCCCATCGCGGTGCTGGCCGACTTCGGCCGTCTGATCGCGACTGCCGCCTACACGAATCCGCGTGAAGACGGCGGCCAGTATTTCCTGGTCGACCAGGCGACGATCGAGATCCTGGACAAGCCGCACGGATGGCCTTCCTTTCCCGGACCGCGGTCGTGAGTGACGACCGCGCGAGGTCGTGAGTGGCAATGAGGGTTAGAACAACCCAAATCACTCACGACCCCCGCGCGAGATCGCGCAAACAACCAAATCGCGCGCTGGGAGCGTGACCCGAAAGACCGGGCGCTGCCGAACAAGCGCCGCGCGCGCAAAGGCAAAGCCCGAGCCCGCCTCCGCTCCCATACTGGCCGTCCAGCCGAGACGAGGAGCACCGAATGAGCCGTGACGACACGTCGCTCGCCAAGAACGTCCTGGGCGTACCGGGCATCGTTTTCCTCGTGCTCGCCGCGGTCGCGCCGCTGACCGGGATGATCGTGATCGCGGCCATCGGCATCGCGGTCGGCAACGGCGGCGGCATGGTCGCGGCGTTCCTGCTGGCGACGGTCGTCCTGCTGCTGTTCGCGGTCGGGTACGCGCAGATGTCGCGGGTCCTCACGAGCGCGGGTGGCTTCTACGCCTTCGTGGTCAAGGGATTGGGCAGGACACCGGGTCTCGTCGCCGGTTTCATCGCGATGCTCGGCTACAACTGTTTCGTCGCCGGAGCGATCGGTACGAGCGGGTTCTTCACCTCCACGGCGATCGACGACGTCTTCGGCCTGAAACTCGATTGGCTGTTCTGGAGCGCGCTTTCGGTCGCGCTGGTCCTCCTGCTCAGCCGTCGCGGGATCGCGGTCAGCGCCAAGGTACTGGGTGTCTCGCTGATCCTCGAAGTGTCGATTCTGCTGATCATGGACTTCAGCGTGCTGTTCCGGCACGGCTTCTCGTTCGCCGCGTTCAGCCCGTCCGTGATGTTCCAGGGAGCGGGCGGACTCGCGTTGTTGTTCGCCGCCAACGCTTTCATCGGCTTCGAGGCGACGGCTCTGTTCGGCGAGGAGGCCAAGGATCCCAAGCGGACGATCCCGCGCGCGACCTACATCGCCATCGGGTTCATCGGGGTGTTCGCCGCGTTCACGACCTGGGCCGTGGTCAGCGCGATCGGCGCCGAGCAGGCGCAGGACGTGGCCGCCGCACATCTGTCGAGCGGGGATCTCGTGCTCTCGGTCGCCCAGGAGTACCTCGGCGGCCCGTTGACCAAGCTGATGTTGCTGCTCCTGGTGGTCAGCCTGTTCGCGGCGCTGCTGGCGCTGCACAATTCGGCCACCCGCTATCTGTACGCGCTGGGCCGGGTCGGCGTACTGCCGCGGCTGCTCGGCAAGACCAGCCCGAGCAACGGCGCCCCGCGTTACGCCTCGATCGTCCAGCTAGCCTTCGGTTCGCTGGTGGCGCTGGCGTTCCGGCTCGCCGGGCTCGACCCGGTCGCCGACCTCACCGCGAGCATGACCGGCTTCGGCACCCTCGGCATCCTCACCCTGCAGTTGTTCGCGGCCGTGGCGATCCTGGTCTATTTCCGCCGGACACGGGACCGCCGGGTGGTGAAGACGCTGATCGCCCCCGGGCTGGGCGCGGTGGGGCTCGGGCTCATCGTGACGCTGGCGATCCTCAACTTCCCGACGCTCGCCGGGTCGAGCAACGGCGTGGTCCCGCACCTGCCGTGGCTGCTGCTGGTGGTCGCGCTGGCCGGGCTCGCGCTCGCGGTCTGGCTGCGCCGGTTCCGCCCCTCGGTGTACGAGGCGCTGGAGACCGACCTGGAACGCGAACCGTCAGACGTTGTTGGTCAGTGAGAGGTTGAACGAGTACCGCGAAGCGCGGTAGACGTGCCACCCGTATTCCACGACCTTGCCGGACTCGTCGTAGGTGGTGCGGCGCATGGTGAGCAGTGCCGCACCCGGCTTCTCGTCGAGCAGTTCGGCGTCCTCCTCGGTCGCCTGCCGCGCGCCGACGTTCTGCTGGGCGGCGTGCAGACGGACCCCCGCCGAACGCAGTAACTGGTAGAGCCCCTTGTCCCGCAGTTCGTCGTCGGCCGGATCGATGAGGCCGTCGGGCAGGTAGTTGTTCATGACCGCCAGCGGCTCGCCGCCGGTCGAGCGCACCCGCTTCAACCGCCGGACGTGGGTCAGGCCCGGCGTCTCGAGATGCTCGATCGCCTCGTCTCCCGCCGGCTCGACGCGGTTCACGAGGACGACGGATTCCGGCTTGTCCCCGAGTTCGCTGAGGTCGTCGAAGAGGCTGCTCAACCGCAGCGGCCGGGCGACCTTGGTGCGGACGACCTGCGTGCCGACACCTCGTTTGCGGACGAGCAGCCCCTGATTGACCAGTGACTGGATCGCTTGGCGGATGGTCGGCCGTGACAGGTGCAGCCGCGCCGCCAGATCCAGCTCGTTGTCCAGCCTGGCACCGTTGGGCAGCCTGCCGTCTTCGATGGCGGCGCCGATCTGCCGGGCGACCTGGGAGTACAGCGGTTCCGGGCCGTTCGGATCCACCACGATCTCGCCGGGTGCCCAGGGTTTCATGCGCGGAGCCTACCGCGCTCGACGACTATGACCTTATGTCCATATGTCTTGACAAAGTCTCCGGGTGCTTGCGATGGTCGAAGGATCACGCGAGCCGGGAGGTACGAACGTGTCGGACACAGTGCGCCGGATAGTCGCCGCGCGAGTGCGGGATCCGGGGGCCGTCGCGGTGGCCGCCGCCACCCGGGTCCGCGCGAAGTCGCCGTTCAACGACAAGGGCCGCACGATGATCATCGCCGCGGACCACCCGGCCCGCGGCGCCAACGGCGTCGGCTCCGACCCGCTCGCGATGGCCGACCGCGGCGAACTGCTCGACCGCCTCGGCCTCGCGCTGGAACGCCCCGGGGTCACCGGCGTGCTGGCGACGCCGGACATCATCGACGACCTGCTGCTCCTCGGCGTACTCGACGGCAAGACCGTCATCGGCTCGATGAACCGCACCGGGCTCGCGGGATCGAGTTTCGAGATCGACGACCGGTTCGCCTGCTACGACGCCGAAACGATCGAGCGGATGCGCTTCGACGGCGGCAAGACGCTCACCAGGATCTGCCTGACCGACCCGGCGACACCGAGCGTTCTCGAGAACACGGCGAAGGCGGTCAACGACCTCGCCGACCGCAAGCTGATCGCCATGGTCGAGCCGTTCCTCGCGGACTGGGTCGACGGACGCCTCCGCAACGACCTCTCCCCCGACGCCGTGATCCGCTCGATCACCATCGCCTCCGCGCTCGGCCGCTCGTCGGCGTACACGTGGCTGAAGCTTCCGGTGGTGAAGGACATGGAGCGCGTACTGGCCGCGTCGACCTTGCCCGCGGTCCTGCTGGGCGGCGAGGTCAAGGATCCGGACGCCGCGTTCGCCGCCTGGCAGCGGGCGCTCGCGCTGCCGACCGTGCAGGGCCTCGTGGTCGGCCGGTCCCTGCTCTACCCGCACGACGGCGACGTCGCCAAGGCCGTCGACACGGCCGTCGGACTGCTGTGAACACCTGTGGAGGACAACGCGTGAAGACCATCGACCACTGGATCAACGGCGCCGCGACCACGGCAGGCTCCACCCGTACGGCCCCGGTGTACGACCCGGCCGCGGGACAGGCGCGGGCGGAGGTGCTCCTCGCGGAACCGTCCGATGTGGACACCGCGGTCGCCGCCGCGGCCAAGGCCTTCGAGGCGTGGGGTGATTCGTCGCTGTCGCAGCGGACGAAGGTGATGTTCGCCTTCCGCGAGCTGCTGGTGAAGCACGAGGACGAACTCGCCAGGATCATCTCCGCCGAGCATGGCAAGGTGATCGACGACGCGCGTGGCGAGATCGTCCGCGGCCGCGAGATCGTCGAGTACGCCTGCGGGATCGCCGACGCGCTGAAAGGCGGCTTCTCCGACCAGGTCTCGCGGGACGTGGACGTGCACGACTTCCGGCAGCCGCTCGGCGTCGTCGCCGGGATCACGCCGTTCAACTTCCCGATCATGGTGCCGTTGTGGATGCACCCGATCGCCATCGCGGCGGGCAACACGTTCGTCCTCAAGCCGAGCGAACGGGTCCCGTCCGCGTCCCGGCTGGTCGCCGAACTGTACGCCGAGGCGGGGCTTCCCGACGGCGTGTTCAACGTGGTCAACGGGGACAAGGTCGCGGTCGACGCGATCCTGGAGCATCCCGGCATCTCCGCCGTGTCGTTCGTCGGGTCGACACCGATCGCCAAGTACGTCCACGAACGCGCGACGGCCACCGGCAAACGCGTGCAGGCACTGGGCGGGGCCAAGAACCACGCCGTCGTCCTGCCCGACGCCGACCTGGAGTACGCCGCGAACCATCTCACGGCGGCCGCGTTCGGTTCGGCCGGGCAGCGCTGCATGGCGATCTCCATCGGCGTCGCCGTGGGATCCGCCGGTGACGGGCTGATCGAGATCCTCGAACGCAAGGCCGCCGAGATCAAGGTCGGGCCCGGACACGAGGCGGGCAACGACATGGGCCCGGTGGTCACCGAGGCGGCGCGGCGGCGGGTGATCGACTCCGTCACCCTCGGCGCGGAGCAGGGCGCGACCGTGGTCGTCGACGGGCGGGAGCTACGGGTCGCCGGGCACGAGGACGGATTCTTCGTCGGACCGTCCCTTTTGGACCACGTGACCACCGGGATGGCCGCCTACCGCGACGAGATCTTCGGGCCGGTGCTCGGGATCGTGCGGGTGTCCACACTGGATGAAGCGATCGAGCTGATCAACGCGAACCCATACGGCAACGGGACCGCGGTGTTCACCGGCAGCGGCGAGGCGGCGCGGCGGTTCCAGCGGGAGGTGAAGGTCGGGATGATCGGGGTCAACGTGCCCATCCCGGTGCCGATGTCGTACTACTCCTTCGGTGGGTGGAAGGACTCCCTCATCGGGGACAGCCCGATCCACGGCCCGGCGGGCGTGCGGTTCTACACGCGGGCGAAGGTCGTCACGACCCGGTGGCCGCACAGCGCGGCGGGCTTCAACTTCCCGACGTCCAGCTGAACGACCGCGTTTCGTCCTCTGAATGCGGTCAGGTACGTGAAGGACCCCTTCATTGCGTCTAGCGCAGTGAAGGGGTCCTTCACGTACTTGAGGGGGTGCTGGATGTCATGAAGGCCGAGTTCCCTCGGCTGAGCCGCGTGAAGGGGCCTTCACGCGCAACCGTTGAGGCGAGCCGCAGTTAATGCGGCAACCGCATTCAGAGGACGAAACGCGGATCGTCACCGCACCTCTTGCCGTTGCCGTTTCCCGACGATCCGCCAGCCGACCGCCAGCACCACGACCAGCACCGGGATCGAGTAGAACGCGATCTTCTCGGCACCGTCGGAGAAGCCCATCAGGACCACCACCAGCGCGAGGAAGCCCAGCGTCGCCCAGCCGCTGTAGGGCGCCCACGGCATCCGGTAGGACGGCCGTTCCAGCTCCCCGCGCAGCGCCGCCTGACGCAGCCGCAGCTGGCAGAAGATCAGCGTCGCCCAGGTGGTGATCACGCCGAGCGAGGCGATGGCGATCGCGATGTCGAAGGCGTCCTTCGGCACCAGGTAGTTGAGCACCACGCCCAGCACGTACGCACCGGACGTGAACAGGATGCCGCCATAGGGCACGTGACGGCTGCTCATCCGGCCGACGAACTTCGGTGCCTCGCCCTTGTCGGCGAGCGCCCGCAGGATGCGGCCGGTCGAGTAGAGCCCGGAGTTGCAGCTCGACAGCGCGGCGGTGAGCACGACCGCGTTCATCACGTCACCGATACCCGGGATCCCGAGGCGGCTGAACACGGTGACGAACGGGCTCTCGCCGCCGTTGTAGAACGGCCACGGCAGCAGCATCGCCAGCAGCAGCACGGATCCCACGTAGAACACGCCGATCCGCCAGACGACACCGTTGATCGCCTTCGGCAGCACCTTGCGCGCGTCCTTCGTCTCGCCTGCCGCGATACCGACGACCTCGATCGCGGAGTAGGCGAAGATGACCGCCTGCAAGGTCATCAGCGCGATGCCGACACCGGCCGGGAAGAAGCCGTTGTGGGCGGTCAGGTTGTGCACGCCCGCCGTGGTGCCGCCGATGTCGGCGCTGGTGAGCACCAGCCCGGCCGCGGTGACCAGGAAGACCACGATGGCCAGCACCTTGACCACCGAAAACCAGAATTCCAGCTCGCCGAACAGTTTCACCGAAAGCAGGTTCACCGCCAGCAGCACGCCGAGGGCGACCAGCGCGGTGATCCACTGCGGCACGTCGGGCAGCCACTTGTGCACGTAGATCGCCACCGCGGTGATCTCCGCGATGCCGGTCATCGCCCAGTTCACCCAGTACATCCAGCCGGAGGCGAAACCCGCCCACGGCCCGATGAACTTGCGGGCATAGGTGACGAAACTGCCGGAGGACGGCTCGTGCAGCACGAGCTCACCGAGGGCGCGCATCACGAAGTACGCGGCGATACCGCAGAGCGCGTACGACAGGACCAGCGACGGCCCGACCTGGTGGAGCTTGCCACCGGCACCGAGGAACAGCCCGACGCCGATCGCGCCGCCGATGGCGATCATCTGCACTTGGCGGTTGCCCAGTGCTTTTGAGTAGCTTTCACCTTTTTCGGTGAGCAGCGAGGAATCCATGGTTGCCAGACGCTAGAGCGTGTGCGGCACGTCACCCAACATTGCTAAGGAAGACTTAAGGTGTGCGGGACGTCACTCCGCCGGTTTTACGGGAATTTCCCTTTTCGATTTGACAAATTCACCCGCGAACCCCGATGGTCGCGCGCGAAGAGGCGCTTCTACGCTACGGCCGTGGACCTCGCAGCGCTGCTGGACCGGATCGCCGACGACGTCGCGCCGGAGATCGGCCGCGGCTCCGTCGCGGACTACATCCCCGCCCTGGCCAGGGTCGATCCCGGCCGGTTCGGCATGGCGGTGGCCGAAGTGGACGGTGGGCTGCACGGGGTCGGCGACTGGGAGGTGCCGTTCTCCATCCAGAGCATGTCGAAGGTCTTCACCTTGGCGCTCGCCCTCTCCCACGGCGACGGGGTGTGGGAACGGGTGGGCCGCGAACCGTCCGGGAACCCGTTCAACTCGCTGGTCCAGCTGGAGAACGAGGACGGAATCCCGCGCAATCCGTTCATCAACGCCGGCGCGCTCGTGGTGACCGACGAATTGGCGCATCACGGCGACGCGGCGGAAACACTGATCCGGTTCCTCCGGGAGGAAAGCGGGCGCGCGGACATCGGAATCGACGCCGAGGTCGCCGCGTCGGAGGCCGCGCACGCCGACCGCAATCGCGCGCTCGCGTATTTCATGGCGTCGTACCGGAACATGCGGCATCCGGTGCCCGCGGTCCTCGACCAGTACATGCGCCAGTGCTCGATCGCGATGAACTGTGGCGACGTCGCGCGAGCGGCGGTGTTCCTCGCCCGGCACGGCGTGCGCAACGACGGCAGCCGACTGCTCGGGCAGAGCGCGGCCAAGCGGGTCAACGCGGTGATGCTGACCTGCGGCACCTACGACGCGGCGGGCGAATTCGCCTATCGCGTCGGGCTTCCCGGCAAAAGCGGGGTCGGTGGCGGCATCGTCGCGATCGTCCCCGGCCGGTGCGCGATCTGCGTCTGGAGCCCCGGCCTCGACCCGCGCGGCAACTCCGTCGCGGGCGTCGCGGCGCTGGACAGGTTCACCACCCTGACCGGCTGGTCGATCTTCTGAGCGGTTTGGATCCGCGCCGGCGGGGGAAGCCGCCGGTGTGCAGACGTTTCTCCCGTGCGCTGATTTCCGGGCCTCCGCTTCCGTCCTCGACCAGCGGAGGCTCGGTAAGCAGCGGGTCGAGACCATCCAGGTGCTGCGCGCGCTGACGGTGCCGGGATACGGCTGGCGGCATCACCCGGCCGCGGCGATGTGGGCGGGCTACGAGGAGGCGCTCGTCCGGTACGGCTTCGACATCTGCGAGGTCTGGTGCGAGACCGGCCGCCAGGACACCTGCCGGCAAACGCTCCGGCTCGATCTGCTCCGCGCCACCGGGCTCGACGAGGTCCGCACCCAGGACCGGCTCGCCGACGCGAAGGAACTGCCGCCCTGGCTCGGCGACCCGGATTTCCACCGCAGCCACCAGTCCGCGCTCGTCCGCAAGGAGCCGGGGCATTACCGCCCGATTTTCCCGGACGTCCCCGACGACCTGCCCTACGTCTGGCCCGCGTCGGACCGTCCACGACGAGAAGGAGTGCGATGAGCAAGCGATTCCGCAAAGGCGACAAGGTCCGCTGGAACAGCCATGGCGGGCACGCCGAAGGCGAGGTCCTGAAGGAGATCACTTCGGACACCGAAGCGGGCGGCCGCACGGTTCGCGCGTCCAAGGAGCAGCCGCAGTACCTCGTCCGCAGCGACAAGAGCGGCGGCGAAGCGGTCCACAAGCCCGAGGCACTGGAGAAGCTGTGAGCGGAGACAAGGACGTCCACGCCGAGTTCGGCGAAGCGGTCAACATGACCGCGGGTGAACTCGAGAAGTGGCTGAAGACCGACGAGTCTCGCGAAGCGGGACAGCACAAGGACGGAGGCGAGTCGGTCGGCCACGAGTCGGGCCGCCGGATCGTCACGATCCTGCGCACGAAGAAGGCGGAACTCTCCGAAGAGGACGAACGGCACATGCGCAAGGTGGTCGGCTACGTGCACCGGCATCTCGCGCAGCGCCCGTCCGGCGACGTCACGGACACGACCTGGCGGTATTCGCTGATGAACTGGGGCCACGACCCCTGCAAGTAGTCAGCCGCTCGACGGCCGCCCCATCTCGTGCCCCGGCCGTCCCTCGGTACGCCGCCGGCGCTTGATCCGCTCTTCGTGCAGGTGCCGCCGCCCACCGGTCAGGTCACCGGTGACGTCGCGCGCCATCTCGCGGTAGGCCGCGTAGTAGCCCTCGTCGTACTCCTCGATCATCTGGAAGGTCCACCGCTCCGGCAGCACGTTGAGCCCGACCAGTTCGGTCTGGATCCGCTCCGCCCACTCGGCGTGCCCGGCCTCCCGGAGTGCTTCGACGGCCTCGCCGAGCGCGAAGTCGGCGGTTCCGGTGAGGTGGTGGAAGGCATACAGGTGGCCCCGCGCCTGCTCGACCGTTTCGAGGGCGAAGGTCAGCTTCCCGACGGCGTCGACGGTCGCCTGGTCGGGTTCTGGAGATGTGTCCGGCATGCCGGGGAATGCCCCGGACGCGGCGTTCCTACACCCCGGCGTCGTACCGCGTCCTGGCGTCGTTGATCTCGTTGATATGGAGTTCGGCCCAGTCCCGGATCACCGCCAGCGGTGCGGTGATGGTCTGGCCGAGCGAGGTCAGCGTGTACTCGACCTTCGGCGGCACCGTCGGATGAACGGTGCGCGTGACCAGACCGTCGCGTTCGAGCCCGCGCAGGGTCTGGGTGAGCATCTTCTCGCTGACCCCGTCGATCGCGGCGCGCAGTTCGCTGTAGCGCTTGGTCCCCGTGGAGAGGCAGCCGACGATCAGCGCGGTCCATTTGTCCGCGATGCGATCCAGTACCTGTCGCGAGGGACACGGCGCGCTGTACACATCGGCCGGCCGCCCGTCCGGCAACCAGGCCAGCACCTGGCCCGGAGTGCCTGGACGGGGACGGCGGCGGTGTGGTTCCGGCATACCCGCGACGTTATCCGGTGGCCTGGCCGGCGGCCCAGATCCGGCGCAGCGCGGGCGGCAGGACCCGGCCGAACACCTGGCCGGCGAAATGCCCGCCCGCGAGGATCGTCCGGTCGTCCTCGATCTCCTTCAGCAGTTGCTCGCGGGTGGCGACGCCCTCCGCCGGATCGACGTCGAACGCGAACGTCCAGTGGCTTTCGGTGATCTGCACCTGGCAGTGCATGACGTCGCCGAGCACGACGACGCGGCGGGGGTCTTCCCCGTCCGGATCGGTGACCACCAGGCTGCTGTGGCCGGGCGTGTGCCCCGGCGTGGCGAGTATCCGCACACCCGGCGCGACGACGTCGCCGTCACCGAAGAACCCGATCACCTCGGCCAGCGGCTCCTGCACGGCGAGCGGATCCGGGCCGACCGGGTCGTTCGTGCCGGACCAGTGCGCCCATTCGGCCTCGCTGACCAGATGCCGCGCCGCCGGGAAGGTCAGCCCGGTCACCGGCCCGCCCGGACCGTCCGGCGCGGGCGGGACGTTCGTCGTCCAGCCGACGTGGTCGTGGTGCAGATGCGTGTAGATCACGGTGTCGACGTCTTCCGGGCTCAGGCCTTCCGCGGCCAGGGCGTCGAGCAGGCCCCCGCCATGGAACTCGGCGGCACCGGGCAGGCTGAAGTCGGCCGCGCCGAGCCCCAGGTCCACGAGGATGACGCGGTCGTCCGTCCTGATCAGGAAGGAACCGATGCTGACCGGGAACCAGCCGCGTTCGTCGAGGAACGCGTCGTGGGCCGCCCAGCCGGACGGCACACTCGACGGCAGGAAAACGGCGGGGTTGAGCCAGGCGTGCCCGTCGGGCAGGTAGGTGACCGTGGTCCGGCCGACCCGGATCTGGGACCTGGCGGCAGGTCTGGACATGTCGTGGACTCCCTTGTGGATGGTGAGCGAAGCTGTACTCACTTTCGGGGAGCCGCTCTCCGGAGGGAAGTACGCACTTGTAAGTGCGGTCTAGCGATGGCCTTCCACGGCGATCCGCGCGAACGAGCGGATCAGCGGGTTCTCCCGCTCGGTCACCCACGCGACGACCAGCGGGCTCGGTGGCATGTCGGCCAGCGGCACCCAGGTGAGCCCGTCGGGCAGGGCGTGCCCGATCGGCGCGATCCCGGCCGATCCGTTCCACAGGACGGCTTGCAGGCATTCGCCGACCGTGCGCACCACCGGCCCGGCGGGCCGCCCGCCGACGGGTGTCGCCCCGTGCCAGTACTCGCGCCACCGGGGATCCGTGCCCTCCGGCAACTGGAACCACGGCCGATCGGCGACGTCGTCCAGCCGGAGCGTCGCATGGTCGGCGAGCGGATCGCCGGTACGCAGCACCAGCCCGACCGGATCCTCACGCAAAATCCGGACGGTGAGGCCGGTTTCGTCGAACGGCGACCGGGTCAGCGCGACGTCGGCCAGCCCGGGGCGCAGGCCGGTGGTGGGGTCGGTGAAATCCGCCTCACGGAAGCGGATCGAGACCTCGGGATGCCGTCGCCGGAACGCCGCGGCCAGGCGGGTGCCCGCCTCCCCCGCGCCGTCGGACAGGGTGCCGACGGTGAGGGTCGCGGGGCCTGCCGCCTCCACCACCCGAGCGCGGGCGCGTTCGGCCTGGTCCAGCAGGGTGCGGGCCTCGGCGTACAGGGTGCTTCCGGCCGCGGTGGGCTCGACGCCGGCGGCCGACCGGAGCAGCAGGACGACCCCCAGGTCGTTCTCCAGTTGCCGGATGGCCCGGCTCAGCGGCGGCTGGGTCATGTGCAGCCGCGCGGCGGCCCGGCCGAAGTGCCGCTCCTCGGTGACGGCCACGAAGTAGCGCAACAGGCGTAGCTCCATCACCAGCGATGATACCCATCAGGTATCGAGGTGTGGAGATCGGTCTTGGACGACGTCCGGAGCCCGGCGCGAAGGTGGGGACATGCCCTTCGAACCACTCACCCACGAACCCGCCGTCGACCCGGCCCAGGCCAGGGAGATCGCCCGCGACGTCGTGGTGATCCCGAATCTCGGCGTCGACCTCGTCCCCAACATCGGCGTCATCGGCGGCTCGCACTCGGTGCTCGTCGTCGACACGGGACTCGGCCCTCGTAACGCCGAGAAGGTGCTCGCCTTCGCGGCCGAACTCGCCCGCGGCCGCAGGCTCTACCTGACGACGACGCATTTCCACCCCGAGCACGCTTTCGGCGCGCAGGTCTTCGCGGACGACGCGACCTACCTCGTCAACAGCGTCCAAGCCGCGGATCTGGTCCACAAAGGACCGGGTTATCTCGACATGTTCCGCGGCCTCGGCACTCCGGTCGCCCGGGCGTTGGACGGTGTCGAACTCGCCACCCCCGACGTGGTCTACGACGACGCGTACGACCTCGATCTCGGCGGGCGGGTCGTGCGCCTGGCGGCCACCGGACGCGCCCACAGCAGGGGCGATCAGGTGGTGACCGTGCCCGACGCCGGCGTGCTGTTCACCGGAGACCTGGTCGAGACCGGGCAGTTCTCGATCTTCCCGTGGTTCCCGCCGTACGACACCGATGTCTCGGGAGTGCGCTGGATCGAAGTGCTGGGACGGCTGGCCGCCGCCGGACCGGACCTCGTCGTCCCTGGTCACGGCGACGTCTCCGGACGCCGGATCCTGACCGACGTCCGCGAATACCTCGCACTGCTGCGCGACGAGACCTGGAAGCGGCGTGACTCGGCGCTTCCCGAAGAGACGATCGCCGCGGAGGTCGAAGCGTTGATGATCGAACGCCACCCCGGGTGGGAGGGGCGGGACTGGATCGCGAAGGGGGTCGGCTGCTTCTGCGCCGACCATTCAGGCCATGAGACAGCAGGCGCCGGTGAAGCAGCCGAAGGCGCCTCCGCTTGACGCGTTCTTCCAGTTGTCGAAGTGGTCGATCACGAGTTCGACCTCGGCCTGCCCGGCCGCGGTGACATCGATGCCGGCGTCGGAGAAGAAGCTGCGGATATCGTCGGAAACGGTGGTCTTCATCGAAGATCTCCCTCGAACCTGCGGTGTTGGATACCGAAATCGTGCAGGTTCGGGCCCCGGTGTCGACAGTGCGAAGCGACACGGGCGACGTGTGGCTTTCGACTGCTCCACTCGCGTCAACCGGACGACGCGAGTGGAGCAGCCTGCTACTTGAAGATGGCGATGGGGTGGACGACGAGTTCCCCGGTTTCGGGATCCCAGTCCTCGACCTTGCCGAGGCAGCGCGCCCGGAACGCGCCGGCGGGCGCGGAGTCGCGCAGGTCGCTGGTCACACAGGTGAACCGGATCCGCCTGCTCCGCTCCGGATCGTCCGGATTCCCGTACGGCGCCACGAAAACCGTCTCGGTGTCGGTCTGGGACCGTTGACGGAACAGGCCTTTCACGGAGATGAACGCCTCGAAACCGCGCAGCCTGGTCTTGAGCTGCCGGGTGCTCTCGGGGCCGTCGGCCCAGCCGAGTTCCCTGACCAGTGCCCGATTGTGGACCAATTCCTGCTTCGTCAAATCGACGTAGATGATGTCGTGGTGCTTCTCCAGCACCTTCGTCACGATACCGATCACCGTGATCGGTTCGGCCTTGCGGATGTACCGCCGGAACTCCTCGTCGGTGTCGGTGCGCTCCGATTCCCCTCTCAGCGGCCCGAATCCACCCGAACCCCAGAACCGCCAGCCCCGGCTCTTCCGTTTCTCGACCTCCTGTTCCAGCGCCTCGTTGTAGCGATGCAACTGGTAGAGACCCATCACGGATTTCGTGTGCAGGTAGAAGGCGATGCCCCGGATCATGCCCTGATCGCCGTCGGAGCGCGCGCGGCGCCAATGCTTCACGAAGACGACGATCGCGACGAGGAAGGCGAGCACGGTCAGCACCCAGACCGCGATCCACCAGCCCCAGACTTCCCACCACAGATTATCGGCAGCCACGGATCTCCTTGAAGGCGTCGAGCAGGGAGGTGGTGTTCGCGTCGACCATCCGGCCACCGGTGGCCACGGCCGCGCGCTCCAGTTCGGCGGGATTCGCCTCGCCGAACCGGATGGTGTACGTGTGCACGCCCGGATCCCTTGGCGCGCGCAGGAATTCTTCGATGCCGGGGCCGGTGTTGCTCTCCCCGTCGGTCATCAACACGATCGAGACGCCTCTGCCGGGCTCGGCGCCGCGATGGGCGCTCGCCTTCGCGTACGCCTCGCCGAGCGCGGCCCAGACCGCGGTGTTGCCGTCGAACTCGTCGGCCGCGATGAAGGCCCGCAACGCGTCGAGATCACCCGGCCCGTCGATGGTGAACTCCTTGTCCCCCAGTATCTTCCCGCCGAACCGGAGGACCGTGAGGCGCTCGCCGCGGTAGAAGCGGTCGAACCCTCCGTCCGGACCGCCGCTCAGCCCGGCGAAGGTCGCCCGGAGCGCGGCGATACGCGAGCCCTTCATCGAACCGGAGAAGTCCAGCACGAAGATCACGCGTCCCGGCGCGCGGGAAGCGGAGGCCGCGTAGTCTTCGAGGAGTTTGTCCACGACGGCCTGTTCGTCCGGGAAGTACAGCGAGTTCCCGATGGAGGCGGGCAGCCTCGGATCGAGCCCCACCTCGCCGGTGATCGGGCGGCGGAGCGTCCGCTCCATCAGTTTCTTCTGTGTCGCCGGGCTTCTGAGCCAGGAGACGACCTTGTCGTACACCTCCCGTTTGGCCGGGTCGAGCAGCAGGACCGGATAGTCGGACTGGACGATGCCGTCGCGCGGGTACACCAGTTCCAACGGGGTTTTGAGCCTGCCGCTCGCGTTGAGGGAGAGCAAGGTGGACTCGTATCCGATGATCGCGTCCACGTCCTGGCGCTCGGTGAACCGATCGGCCACGGCGGCCGAAGTGTCCGCGGTCAGCGTGTGCCCGGTGCGGAAGCCTTGGAGCTTGTCGCATTTCACGTCCTGGAGGCGCAGCGCCGCGCCCGTGCCCGCGGCGGCCGTCGCCACCCCGACGAGCGAGGTGAGCCCGCTGGTCGACTTGGCCGGATCCGCCATCGCGAACCGGAAGCCGCCGCCCGCCGCCGCGTCCGCCAGATCCGCCCACGAGAGCTTCCCGTCCGGTTTGCCGCGGCGCAGTTCCGCCGCCTTCGCCGGGGTGATCCCGACGATGACCGGAGACACCATGGTCTTGGTCGCGAGCGGCCGTTCCCCCTTGTCCCCCGACTGCCGGTGCTTGAGCTGGAAATACCGGTCGGTGGAAAGCCAGGCGAGATCGTGCTGTGCCTTTCCCGGGGTGAGGGAGGCGACGGCGTCGATGGTTCCCCGGAAATCCATTTCCAGTTCGATTCCCGTTTCCGCGCGAAGGTCTTCGAGAATCGGTCCGAGATCGGCCAGCTCCGAACTGGCCAGCACGCGCAGCTTCACCTTCTGCCCGCCGCTCGTACAGGCGGCGGCCGCCAGGAGCAGGCAGCACAGGATCGCGAGGAGCCGCTTCACGGGCAGTCCCCGACCGTCTTGATCATCTCCTCCAGCACCGGGCTGTCCGGCAACGGCGTGGTGCTGTCGTCACCGGCGATCTGCGGCGCGGGCAGCCCCTGCCCGCGGAGGAAGTCGTACAGCCGCGCGCTTTTCGTGCTGCCCGCGGGCGTCGCGACGCCGAAGCCGAGCTCCATCGCGCGGCGCTGCAGCTCCGGGTCGAAGGTGATCAGCTCGCCGAGCCGTTCCGCTTCCGGTTTCAGCGCCAGGAACTGGGGTTTGGTCAGGATGTCGTCCTTCGGGTACAGCAGCACCCGGTCGAGATCCGGCTGCCCGCTCTGCGCCTTGGCCCGCAACTGCATGGCGAGATACTGGTGCTCGTAGATGACGACGATCGGCTTGTCGCCCTCGGCCAGATTCGCGTACGACTCCGACAGATCCGCCGACGAGAAGCCTTGTGCCGCCACGAGCGGTTTGATCCGGTTGGCCAGCCTTTTCGCGGACGAGAGGTTCGGCGGACCGGCGGGCGCGCCCGCCGGTTGCGGGTCGGCGACCGGGACATGGCGGCCGTTCTCCAGGAAAGCCAGCAGGATCAGGTACGTCGCGCCCGAGTTGGAGTCGCAGACGTTCGAGGTCTGGGCGAGCACCCTGTTCCCGTTCTGCGCGCCGAAGCGGCTGATGCCCAGCGAGTCCCAGGTCTGCCCCTGCCTCATCGTCTCGATGAACTTCTGGGTGTCCAGCGTGTAGTACAGCGGATCCCGCTCTCCTTGCGGTTTCGTGGCGATCTTGTTGCTCTCCAGCGTTTCCGCGTAGCGGCGATACGTGGCGAGGACGATCGGGCTGGTGAAGGGCTGCCGCGCGCTGCCCGTCCATTGGTCGGCCCTCGACCGGCGGACGAGGCTCGCGGCGGGCTCGCCCGACATGAACACGAAGTCGTACTGGCTGAGGTCGTGGGTGGCGACGTCCCGCGAACCCGCCCTGGTCACATGGACGCGGATGTGGTGGCGCATCAGGATTTCCTGGATCTTCGCGTCCTCGAAGAGATCCGATTTGGAGCCCATCTTGCCGCGCAGGACGAGCGTCTGCTGGAACGGGACCACGATCGTCCCGCTCAGGAGCAGGGCGATCAGGCCGCCGACGGCCAGGGCCAGCGCGGGCCCAAAAGTGCGGAGAAAGCGACGGCGCAGAAAGAACGCCGAGGGTTTTGGTCGGATGGTGAGCTGGGGTTCTTCACGAAGCGAGCTATCGGTGGTCACCGATTTCCTCCCCGAATGTCCGGCACGCCCATTTTACCGGGGAGCACCGACGGAAAAGCACGTCTCGATCCGGCTTCGGGACCACCCTCACCAGGCCCGGAGGCCGGACGGTTAGGCTCTTCGGTGGCGAAAACCGCCATGCACCACGACGCCGGGAGATCTGAACCGCCATGCTGGACCGAGCAGTCATCGACGCCCTCTTCCCCGCCGACCTGCCCGAGCCCGAGCACTGGGAACAGCGTTACCCCGCCCGCGAGCTGCCCGAAGGCGCCCTGGTCACCCGGTTCGGCCCCTCGCCGACCGGGTTCGTCCACATCGGCGGGGTCTACGTCGCCACCATCGACCAGGACGTCGCCCGCCGCAGCGGCGGCCGCTACCTCGTCCGGGTCGAGGACACCGACCGCTCCCGCGAGGTCGAAGGCGCCATCGACCAGTTCGAGCGCGGGTTCGCCTACTTCGGCCTCGCCGCCGACGAGGACATCCACCGCGGCGGCGACTACGGCCCGTACCAGCAGTCCGAGCGCGAGCAGATCTACCTGACCTACGTCCGCCACCTGCTCCGCTCCGGCCGCGCGTACCTCGACTTCGCCACCAAGGACGAGCTGGCGGCGATCACCGCCCGGCAGCAGGCGACGAAGCTGCCGACCGGCTACTACGGCTCGTGGGCCATCTGGCGCGACGCCGACCCCGCCGACGTGCAGGCCAAGCTCGACGCCGGCGACCCGTACGTCGTCCGGTTCCGCGCCCCGGACGACACCGGCGCCCGCGCCCGGTTCACCGACGCCATCCGCGGCCCGCTGGAGGCCGAGGCGAACCGCAACGACGTCGTCATCCTCAAGAGCTCCGACCAGAGCCCGCGGCTGCCGACCTACCACTTCGCGCACGCGGTCGACGATCACCTCATGCGGGTCAACCTGGTCATCCGCGGCGACGAGTGGATCTCGTCGGTGCCGGTGCACCAGCAGCTGTTCGACGCGCTCGGCTTCGAGCCGATCACGTACGCGCACATCGCGCCGCTGATGAAGCAGGAGGGCGGCAGCAAGCGCAAGCTGTCGAAGCGCAAGGACCCGGAAGCCAGCGTCGACTTCTACATCGAGTCCGGCTATCCCACCAAGGCCGTCCTCTACTACCTGCGCGGCCTCGCCAACGGCCGTCTCGCCGAGATGCCGCTCGACCAGGCGCTGGCCGAGCCGATCAACCTCGACGAATGCGGGGTCGCCGGCCCGCTGGTCGACCTGGTCAAACTCGACGACATCTCGGCCGACCACATCGCCACGCTGTCCGGCGCCGAGATCCTCGAGGAGGTCCGGGGCTGGGCGGAGCGGTTCGACCCCGAGCTGCGGACCGTCCTCGACGCCGAGCCGGACCTCGCGCTCCGGGCGCTCGCCGTCGAGCGTGACGACGCCGAGAACCCGCGCAAGGACCTGAAGAAGTGGAGCGAGTTCCGCGCCGTCTACGGCTTCTTCTTCCCGCAGCTGCACGCGGCCGTCGCGAGCCCCGGCGACGAGCGGATCACCGCCCTCGGCGTCGACCCCGCCGTCGTCCAGGCCGTGGTGCGGGACTTCGTCGAGAACTACCAGCAGCTCGACGACGGCCAGGAGTGGTTCCAGCAGATCCGCGACGTGGCGGCGAAACACGGCTTCGCGAAGAACGCCAAGGAGTTCAAGAAGAACCCCGAGGGCTTCCCGGGCTCCATCCGCGAGGCTTCGCAGATCATCCGGATCGCGATCACGGGCTCGACCCGGAGCCCGGACCTGCACTCGATCACCCAGGCGCTGGGACGCGAGGAGACGCTGAGCCGGTTCGCCGGTCTCGTGGGTGAGTGACTCGTGACCTTGCTCGACTGAAGTCCGTGAAGGCCTCCTTGCCTACCCTGAAGGTAGGGAAGGAGGCCTTCACGGCTTGCCGAGTACATGAAGGACCCCTTGCTTGCGCCTAGGTACATGAAGGGCCTTCACGTACTTCAGAACCGTCCTTACCACTCACGAGGCGGGGACGAACTGGTCGTAGAACGCCGTCTTGACCGCGACCACCGCCTCTTCCGTCTCTCGGAACCGCTCCCGCGCCTCACTGGAGTCGATCAGCTGCACCAGCCGCAGTCCGAGCTGGTCGGAATGCGTCAGCGAAAGCGGGGACGCCGCGGCGAGCGGGCGCGACTTCGCGTCGTGCACGTGGTGCGGGTAGTAGAAGACGGACTTGTCGCCGAGCACCGGGCCGATCCGGCGCCAGAGTTCGCCGTACTCGACCGAGACCAGCACCTCGCCCCAGAACCGCAGAATGGTCAGCAGTTCGATATCGGCGTACTTCGAGTCGCCCGCCGAGGCGATCAGCTCCATGGTGGTGTCGAGGCAGGCCGACGTGGCCAGGGACTTCCTCGACCGTACGAGCACTTCGCGCGGGACGCCCAGGGCGAGGATGTCCGTCATCAGATCCTCGCGGTGCGAAGGTGTGCTGCCGGGCGAAGTGTTGTCCGGGTACTCCTCGCGCACGATGACGCGGGCGATCCGTTTGGACTGCTCGTCGGTGAGCAGGTCGATCGCCAGGTCGTAGGCCATGGTGAACGCCAGCGACAGGAACCGGCGCTGCAACAGGACGGCATGGAGGTCCTCCACCGGGAGCTCGGTGACGCCCCGCAGCGCGGGGTGATTCCTGAACCGCTCGATCAAACCGTCTTCGAACTCGTCGAGCTCGCGCATCAGTACACCTCTTGCTCAGAAACGGATCATGTCGATGCTTCGGTTCCAGTCGGCGAGGTCGACGTCGCGGCCGATGTCCCACAACGTGTCGAGCTCGCGCTGGATCTGTTCGCCGAGCACGGTGTCGTGCGTGCCCTCGATCTGGAACTGCGGCGAATTGACCGCCAGCTGGCCGTGCAGGAACATGCTGACCAGGTAGCGCCCGTCGGCCCGGTACACCGAAACCGAGGCCTGCGAGTTGAACACCCGCACCTTCAGGTTGCCCTGGCGCTTCGCCAGCCGCCGGTGCAGCCGGGAGAGTATCTCCAGGCACTCCGCGATCCCCGTGCTGACGAAGGGGTTGCCCGCGCCGTCGTTCCGGCCCAGCGCCGCCTCCCGCAGCCCCACCAGCATCGAGTTCGGGTGCAGCAGCATGATCCGCACCTCGGCGCGCCGGTCGACGATCGCGGCTTCGAGTTCCTTTTCCAGGCGCTGCAGGTTGGGGATCCAGGTGTTCAGGATCGTCACCTGTTTGGCCTTCGCGACGTGTGCCGCGAACTCGTCGTCCGGAAAGCGTTTGTGCACTTCGACCACGCCGCCGTAGTGCGAACGGCGGAGGCTCGTGGCGATGGTGTCGATGTCGAGACCGGCGAGCCGATCGCGGATGTCCTCCAGCGCGCGCAACGGGGTCAGCTCGACGAGCAGCACCACGACCACCCCGCTGACCATGATCAAGGTCAGCGTGGTGACGCCTTTCGGCGCGACTTTGTCAAGCAGGCCGAGTTGTTCCGCGATCCCGACCGCGAAGCCGGCCACCGCCAACCCGCCGAGACTGAGCAATTCGAGCCAGCGACGCATTCTGCGGAGCATTCACCCTCCGGGATCCGGCTGCTTGGCCCTCATGTTCTCACGATCGGGGAGTGGATTTGTGATCGGGGTCACTCTCCACGGAATTCACGAAAAGAATCGGATCCGGTGCGGGATTCCGCAGTGCGAAGGGCGCAGATCACAAGGGCGAAGTGAAACGCGCGGACGCCGACAGACGACATACCCGATACGCAAGTACGGAAAGTTGTGGTCGATGAGCGCTGATCGCGTTGTCCAGCTGCGCTGGGAGCACCGCCACGTGGCCGGCGACGGCGGCCGCGCGGCCTTGTCCTACCCCGGGATCTCGGTGGTCCGGCGGACCGAGGGCGAAATCGTCGACCACACCTGGATACCGGTCGGGGAAGAACCCACCTTCGCCGACGACGAGGCGCTGATCACCGCCCTGCACGCCGCCTGGCGCTGGACCAGACCCGCCGCCTGACCCCTTATTCGTCGCCCGATTTGTACCGGCGCTGGAGTTCTTCGTCCTGTTCACGCGGCGACTTTTCCGACCAGCGACCGTGGACGAGGTCGTTCTCCGTGTAATCGGCGCGCCGTGAAGCCCAGCCAGGCAACATGATCTTGCGTGTCCCGCCCCGCCCTCGATCGCGTATGTCGGTGACGACGGCGATGCCGATCACCAGCACCAATATCCCGAGCACTATCCAGATCACGGCCATGGTCCGCTCCCCCGCAGATCGGTCGGTTCCGACCAGACTAACGGCGGACGGCGCTCGGGCGGACCTCATTTTTCCGGCCAGGTGTGCGGTGGAACGGGGCGGTCAGGGTCGGCAGGAGGTGGTGGCGGTTGCGGATCAGAGCGGCGAACGCGATGAGCGCGTAGACCCCGCAAAGGACATAGCGCGCGGTCTGGCCGGGCAACGCGAACTGCACCGCGAACAGGCCGAGCAGCGTCCAGGCGGCCCAGCGCGGGAAACGCAGGGCGAGCAGCGCGGCGACCCCCAGCAGGGTCTGGGTCGCGGTGAGGAGGAATTCCTCGATCTGACGGCCGTCCAGGCGCAGTGCCGCTCCCCCGCCGCCGAGGACATAGGCGATCGGCAGGCTGCCGACGAGCAACGTCCATTGGTTGACCTTGCTGGAAAGCAGGGTGCCGATCGCCGCGTCGCCCTTGCCCCGTAGCGCGAAGAGGATCGCCACGATGAACTCCGGCGCCTCCGACGCCAGCGGCGCGAGCCACTGCACGAGCAGGAACCGGTCGGCGCCCAGTTCCGTCCCGACGGCGATCAGGTTGTGCGCGAACGGTTCCGCACTGGCGAGGATCACCACGGCCGCGAACACGAACAGCGTGGCCACGAGGGTCCGGCGGGATCGCCGGGGCAGCGCGCCCAGTGCGGCGGCCGGACCGACGAGTTCGGGTTCACCGGGTTCGGCGCGGGAGACCTTCCAGAGGTAGAACACGAAGAAACCGAGCAACGCGAAGCCGAGGACCAGCGAGATCTGCCCCGTTCCGGGAATGACGAACGCGACGATCGAGGCGATCGCGAGGAATCCGAGCTCGATCCGGTACGGCGCGTCGAGGACCAGCTCGCGGACGGTGATGCCGCCGCGTTTCTTCGCGACGGCGAGCGCGACCAGCACGACGGCGGACCAGCCCAGGCCGAGCAGCAGCCGGTTGGAGCCGGTCATGTTAGCCGCGGCATAGGCGACGTACTCGGGGTTCGAGCCTGCCGTGTAGGCGAAGTACAGGTCCACCGCGTACTCGGGAAGGACCGCGATGACGGCCAGCACGGCGATCGCGAGGCCGCCGGAGATGTCCACCTGCGCGGCTTCGGCCGCCCAGGCGAGCAGGAACGACGCCGCCACGACGGCGAGGCCGAACAGCAGCAGACCGGCCGGCGCACCCGGGTCGGTGCCGGTGAACCGCAGGAGAAGCGCGGGCACGGTGAGCCCGGCGCACAGGCCGACGGGCCTCAGTCGGTTGATGATCACCGACCGAGCTTCGCGGCCGCGGACGGGTTACCACAACCGTTTCCGCATCCGCCTGTCCGGCGAGAATTCCCTTGTGGGATAGGGAAAACCGAAGATCGTCATGCCGAAAACCGGACGTCGTCACACCGGAGCACCCGGGCCCGAAATGACGGACTCCCCGGTATCCGCGGGATACCGGGGAGTCCGGGGGCGGTCAGCCCCGGGCGTTCGGGTCGATCACGTCGCCCGCCAGTCCGGTGGCGGCGTCACCGAGCGCACCGGTGGAGTCGACGACGCCCTGACCGGCCGCGGTGGCCGAGTCGACGGCGTCCTGGCCTGCCGTGGTGGCGCTCTCGGCGAGGCCCTGACCGGTCTCGGCCAGCCCGCCGGTCGCCTGGGTGACCTGGTCGGCGGCGCCGGAAAGGTCGACACCGGTCAGCTCGCTGACCTTGTCGCCCGCGCCGCCCAGCAGTTCGGCGGCCTTTTCCTTGAGCGAGTCGAACAGGCTCATCAGGGGTACTCCTCGGATCGGTCTTGCGAAGGCGGCTGAAGGTTCACCGTACAGGACAAATCGGGCACGGTGCGCGAAGGCCGTCGCTCCGGACAGGTGAAATACCGAGGAGTGTTCAGAGACAGGGCGGCCGGTAGCGGTCGATCGAGAGGCCGCGGAAGTCGAGTTCGTTCGGCGTTTTGCCGACGAAGACCAGGCCCCGCGCCTCGGTGAGCGCCGAAGCGAAGGAGTAGCCGGGCGTACCCAGTTCGGGCAGCGTCGTCCAGGCGCCGGGCTTGAAGCTGAAGAACTTCTTCACCCTCTTCCCGCCGGTCGACGGCACCTTCGTGAGCCACTTGTCCCCGCCGCTCCACTTCGAGGCGGGACGCAACTGGACGTAGAGGTCGTCGGTCGCGCTGTAGGTCATCCAGAAACCGGCGGATTTCGAGAGATCGGCCTGTGCTTCGAACCGGTTCCCCAGCCAGACGACGACCACGTGCCATTCGGCGTTGAGGAAGGTCACCTTGGCCGCGTAACCGCCGCGTTCGCGGACGAGCAGGCTGCCGGTCGGCGGCAGGGTGGTGCCCTCACCGGAGGCGAGCCACTGCTGCAATCGGTCGATCGACGGGGTGGCGCATTCACAGCCGTGCCCGCCGGACGCGTTCGCGACGGCACCGGGGCCGATCAGCGAAGCCAGGAGCATCGACGAGAGCACCGCGAGCGTACGAATCCTGGATCCTCCGCGCATTCCCGGAAGCTAGCACAGCGAACGCGAAAACCGCCGTACAGCGCCGAAAGCGGCCGACGATGCCCCACTCAGCGGAAACCGTCCTTTATGGACAAAGAGTCGACCTCGGCGGCGAACAGCAGGGTGGGGTCGAACCCCATGCCGGGAAATGCCCGGCGAGCTCCAGCGAGAGAACGCCGTGAACACGGGTCCAGAAGGTGACGGCACGACGGAGCGCCCGGCCGTCGTCCGGCTCCGCCGCGTACACCCGGAGCAATACGGTCATGATCTCGTCCGAGATCTTCGTGGTGTCGCCAGGCGCGTGATACCCGGGGATCGGCGTCCCATAGACGAACAGGTATCGCTGCGGGTCCGCCAAAGCCCATTCCCTGATCGCGTAGGCGACTTCAGTCACGCTGACTGCCGCCTGAACGGCATCGGCGAGGCTTCGATACGCGTCGCGGACGAGGTCCGTGATCAGGTCGTCGCGACTGGGGAAGTACCGGTACAGCGCGGGGCCGCTCATGCCGACGTGCCTGGCGATCGCGTTGAGGGACAGCGCGGACACCCCGGTCGTGGCCAGCTGCTCCCAGGCGTGCCGCTTGATCTCCGCGCGCACCTGGGCCCGGTACCGCTCCCGCGAGGTCTCCACCGGCCACCCCTTCCGTTCAGTTAGAAGCTATCACTTTCCCTATTGACACTCACCTCAGTACAGTTATAGCTTCTAACTATTGCAATCACTGCTAACAAGGAGTCCTCGTGAAGCCGCTCTACCGCACCGCCGCGCTCGCCCTCCCGGTGACGATCGGCCTGCTGGGTGGTGCGGTGGCACCCGCGCACGCCACCACCACGTCCCCCGCCCCGCTTTCGTGCCAAGGCAAGACCATCGACACGAAGGCCCCGATCCACTACCGGACCGAGGCCCTGATCAAGGCCCCGCTGAGCAAGATCTGGCGCCTGCAGACCGACGTCGGACGCCGGCCGTCCTGGCAGGAGCCGGTGCTGAGCAGCGAACGCCTGGACCACGGCATCGACAACGGGATCCACGTCTGGAACTTCACCGAGGTCAAGGGCGGGGTGCTCGTCCGCACCGAAGAGAGCTGGTCCGGCGCCCAGGTGGAGGCCGACGTGCCCACCGCGACCAAATTCCTCGGCTGGAGCCTCGAAG
This sequence comes from Amycolatopsis keratiniphila, assembly GCF_000400635.2. NCBI lineage: Bacteria > Bacillati > Actinomycetota > Actinomycetes > Pseudonocardiales > Pseudonocardiaceae > Amycolatopsis > Amycolatopsis keratiniphila. The sequence goes on from NC_021252.1 coordinate 5,796,561, forward strand.
CCTGGCTGAAGGACCTCAAGGCGACCGCCGAATCCCACCGCTGACCGCACTTATTGAGGGGTAAGCCCAATGTGGCGCGTGGTGCCGTCTGAGGCATTGGTGTCCACAGTGGTCACTTCGCGGGCCGCATGCGGCCGCTTTGTGCCTTTAAGTCCGGTTTCGCGGCGAGTCGTGAGTGATAAAGAGGGTTAGAACGACCATCACCACTCACGACCCTGGGGCAACACTGCGCAAAGTGCTCAAATCGGACGCCTTGATCTCGGGAATTGTCCTTTTGGGACAGTCTGAGGGCGCGGTGCCGGGTCTCGGTGACGAGCCCGCTCGCACCGCCGACTCCATCACGCCACCTTTGACTTACCCCTCGATAACACCTCGGAGGAACCGATGTCCACCCAGACGCTCGACCGCGAAACCACCGTCCGCCGCGCTTCGCGTACCGTCATCGTCTCGGCCTGGGCCGTGCCGATCATGGTCGCCGGCCAGTTCGCGATGCTCGCGATCGTCCCGGTCGCGCTCGTCCTGATCGGCACTTTGCGCGACGCCCGGCTCAGAACGCTCCGCTGGGGCGCGATCGCTCTCACCGCGGCCTACGCCACTCCCCTGGCGCTGTGGGCGATCGGCCCCGAACGGGCGCAGAGCCTGTCCAAGGACATGCATCCCGTCTTCGCCGCGATCATCGTGGCCGCGGGAGTGGCGTTCGCCGTGTCCTTCCACGTCCTGCGCCGGAAGCGGGCTCATCGGTGAACGAGGGGATCACGCCGTAGGAAGCCTTCCGCGAAGCCCGGCGCAACGTCGCGAGCACGGCGGGCCCCAGCACCAGGATCGCCACCGTGTTGGTGATCGCCCGGCCGGTGTCCCAGCCCGCCGTCGACGTCAGCAGGGTGAACACGGCGAAGCGGTGCAGGTTCTCCAGCAGCGGGGCGCCGGGCACGTAGGAGATGTGCCCGTCGTGGTACGGCACTTCGGCGTCGGTGATGAACGGCCAGAACCACAGGTTCATCAGGAATCCGAAGACGTAGGCGACGAAGATCCCGTACGCCACCAGCATCGCGATCTCCGCCTTGCCGGTGACACGGCGGGGCAGCAGCCCGGCACCCATGCCGATCCACGCCGAGCACATCATCTGGAACGGCAGCCACGGCCCCACCCCGGCGGTCAGCAGCGCCGAAGCGAACATCGACGTGCAGCCCAGCACGAAACCGAAGCCGGGACCGAGCACCCGCCCGGCCAGCACCAGCAGGAAGAAAACGGTCTCGATGCCCGCGGTCCCCGCGCCGAGGGGCCGCAGGGCGGCGTTCACCGCGGAGAGCACACCGAGCATCGCGAGGGCCTTGGAATCCATGCCCCCTTCGGACATCTCGGCCAGCACGATGACGATCAGGATCGGCAGGATCCCGATGAACACGAACGGAGCGTCCGGGCCGTGCTGCATCGATTGCGGCTCGACGCGGACCAGCAGCGGCCAGACGAACATCATCAGCCCCGCCAGCGACGCGAGGCCGAGCACCGTCGCCGAGCGGGGACCGAGCCGGACCGCCGGGGCCGCCGTGGTCACGGGACCTCCTGCGGAAGCGCCGCCCGGACCTCTTCGACGGTGAGCCAGGGCTCGCCGAGGATTTTCGCGATCTGCGTGGCGAACGCCGGGGAGCCGCCGAGTACCTCACCGGTCGGGCCGTCCGAGACGACCTCCCCCTCCGCCATCACGAGTACCCGGTCCGCGATCGTCGCGACGAACTCGACGTCGTGGGTGGCCACGACGATCGCCTTGCCCTCGGCCGTCAGCGAAGCGATCATCCGCGCCAGCGCCGCCTTCGCGGTGTAGTCGAGGCCACGGGTCGGTTCGTCCAGCAGCATGATCCGCGGGGCCGCCGACAACTGGACCGCGAGCACGAGCGCGAGACGCTGTCCCTCCGAAAGATCACGGGGATGCGACGCCGGATCGATGCCCGGAGCGAGCCTGTCGAGCAGTTCCCGGCACTTCCCTGGCTGCGCGTCCGATTCCGCGTCGGCGGCTTCGCATTCGGCGGCGACGGTCTGCAGGTACAGCAGGTCGCTCGCGGTCTGCGGCACCATCCCGACCAGGGCGCGGGCCGCGGCACTGCTCAGCGTCTTCGGGTCTTTGCCCTCGACGGTGACCTTGCCACCCTGGCGGGGCCGGAACCCTGCACCGCCCACAGCAGCGACGACTTGCCGGAACCGTTGCGCCCCATCATCGCCAGCACCTCGCCGGCGCGCAGGGTCAGGTCGACCTCCCGCACCGCCACCTTCGGCCCGTACCGCACGACGACGCCGGACGCGGCCAGCAGTTCTTCGCCCACGGCCGTGTTCCGCGCGGGCGGGTTCCCCAGCGTCAGCGAAGAAGCGCGCCGCCGGGCATCACGGACCGACATCGGGAGCGGGTCCCAGGCCGCCAACCGTCCCAAGTGGACGATCGGCGGCGCGATGGGCATGTCCTTCAACACCTCCGGCGGCGTTCCGTCGATCACTTCCCCGGTGCCCGGGACGTGGATCATCCGGTCCGCGAACGGGATCACGCGTTCCATCCGGTGCTCGGCCATCAGCACCGTGGTGCCGAGGTCTTCCACCAGCCTGGCCAGCGTCGCGAGCACCTCCTCGGCCGCGGTCGGGTCCAGCGCCGACGTCGGTTCGTCCAGCACGAGCACTTTGGGATGGGTGGTGAGCACCGCGCCGATCGCCACCCGTTGCTGCTGTCCGCCGGACAGCGTCCGCAGCGCGCGCCTGCGCAGTTCCGCGATGCCGAGGAGGTCGAGGGTCTCCTCCACCCGGCGGCGCATCACCTGCGGGCTCAGGCCGAGTTGCTCCATGCCGTACGCGAGCTCGTCCTCCACCGTGTCGGTGACGAAGCCCGCGAGCGGATCCTGGCCGACGACGCCGACCAGATGCGCGAACTCGCGCGGCGGCCGGGACCGCGTCGTCACGCCGTCGACGGACACCGTGCCTTCGAGGTGACCGCCGGTGAAATGCGGGACGAGACCGTTGATCGTGCCGAGCAGCGTCGACTTGCCCGCCCCCGTCCGGCCCGCGAACAGCACGAGCTCGCCCTCACCGATGGACAGCGTCACGTCGGACAGCACCGGTTCGGCGCGGCCGTGATAGGTGAAGGAAACGTGGTCCAGTTCGATCATGCCCGGGCTTCTTCTTCCAGTGCGGCGTAAGGCGGTTCGGGGGCGGGGGTGAGGAACGCGGGCAGCACGCCGATCAGCACCGCGAGCAACGGTACCCACGACAGCGACGGCCAGGACAGGCCGATCAGCGACGGGTTCATGTTCATCGGGTTCACCTCCGACGTCGTGAACAGGACGGCCGCGACGGCGATCCCGCTGAGGGCGACGACGATTTCCGGCGGTTGCCAGCGATCCGGCCGGTAACGGGTGCGCCGGACCCGCTTGCCCGCAGACCAGAACCCGATCAGGCCGATGACGACCCCCGCGGAAAGCACCGGTGCGGCCAGGTATCGGGGCGTCGAACCGTCCAAAGTGGCGTAAACACCGACGCAGACGCCGAGCAGCCCGGTGATCATCAGCGTTCCGGTGATCAGCCTGGCCCGCGCTTCGACCGCTCCCGCGCGGCCGTAACCGCGTGAGTCCATCGACGCGGCCAGCTGCAGCGAGCGGGAAAGCGCGTCCTCCAGCACCGGGATGAGGATGGTGTGCAGCGCCTTCACCTTCTTCTTCCCCGAACCACCGCGCAGCCTGCGGGCCCGCCGGACCCGCAGCACGCTCTCGGCGAGCTGCGGGAACACCGACAGCGCGACGATCACCGCCGTGCCCACCTCGTACAGCGCCGGCGGCATCGCCTTGAGCAGCCGTTTCGGGTTCGCGAGCGCGTTGGCCGCGCCGAGGCAGATCACCATCGTCGCCAGCCGCATCCCGTCGTAGAGCCCGCCCAGCAACGATTCCGCGGAGACGTCGCCGAAGAGCCGGATGCCCGCCGCCCATTCCGGCAGCGGGATCTCGGGCAGCCGCAGGATGATCGTGGAGCCCTCGGCGCCGCCGAAGACGACGCGGAAGAACACGCGGATCGCGACGATGAACGCGCCGAGGTACAGGTAGAGCCGGAACGCCAGCGCCCACGGCGCCTCGGTGCGGCGGGCCACGACGACGTACCCCGCGACGGCCACGATGGTCAGCAGCAGCCACGGGTTCGTCGTCCGGGTCGCGGCGACGGCGAGTCCGAGCGCCCACACCCACCACGCGGCCGGATGCAGATCGCGCGGCAGGAAGTACGACGTCATCAGACTCCTTGTGCGCGTTTGCGTCTGCGCGCCATCAGGAATCCGGCCACGCACAGCGCGAGCACCGCGGCGCCCGCCGCCCAGGGCGCCCAGCCCGCAGCTCCGGACTCGCGTTCGATGACCGCGTTGACGTCCTCGGCGTTCTCGCCGCCGGTGAACGCGACGTTCATCGACGGGTCCTGCGCCTTCGGCCGCGCCGAAGCGCTCGGACGCGGCTTGGGCGGCGGCAGCGCGCCGGAACCCGGGCCCGCGGCCGGAACCTCTCCGGCCCCTGTCGTCGGCTGAGGTCCGTCGGCCTGCTGTCCGTTCCCCGACGGCGGTCGCTGCTGCCGCTCGCCGGGGTCACCGGTGACCGGCTTCGCCTCCTCGCGCGGCACACAGGGCTGGCTCTCGGTACCCGGCCGTACGGCGGAGACCCGCGGGACCGGGTTGCTCTGGGTGGTGGCGTTCAGGGAGAACGACCAGCCCTCGAAACCGCCCGGGATGAAGTCACGGTTCTTGACGCCCCACTGGCTGTAGTCCCAGGCGCAGTTGTTCGAGGCGTGCCAATACGACCAATAGGCCTGAGCCGGTGGCGTGTCGACGCACGGCTCGCGGTAGTCACCGCGGCCCGTGATGGGGACGTTCTCGGCCGCGGACGGGCGGTTCTCGACCCGGCAGACGAACGACTCGCCCCAGCGCTGGACCCCGGCGATCTGGAAACCGGCGCCCTTGAGCGCGTCGAGCCCGGTGCCGCGGGTGGTCTGCGGATTGCACCGCACGATCGTCGTGCCGCCGAGCTGCTGGAAATCCACCACCACGGTGACCCCGGTGGCGTCCTTGCAGAACCCGGGATATCCCTTGCCCTGGTCGACCGCGTGCGCGGACGGCGCCGTGGCGGCGATCAAGACGATCGCCGCCACCACTCCGAAGAGCCTTTTCACGGGATGGCCGGGTTCCTCGGCGTGACGCCGGGCGGCGGGTTGGTCGTCGCGGACTTGTTCAGCGAGAACGACCAGCCCTCGAACCCGCCAGGGACGACGTTGCGGTTGAGCGCCCCCGAGCTGCTGTAGGTCCAGGTGGAACCGGAACCGTCGGCGTGCCAGTAACCCCAGTACGCGCCCGCGGGCGGGGTGGTGACGCACGCTTCCTTGTAGTTCGGGTTGGTCGTCAGCGGGAGCGTCTCCGTCGCCGACGGGCGGCCTTCCAGCCGGCAGACGAAAGCGAGGCCCCAGCGTGCGGTGCCGGCGACCGCGATCCCCGCGTCCTGCAACGCCTTGATCCCCGTGCGGGCGGTGCCCGGCGTGGCGTTGGGCGAGCAGCGGGTGATCGTCGGCGCGGCGAGCTCCTGGAAGTCGATCACGACCGTGACCCCGGTTCGCGCGTCGGCGCCGGTGCAGATCCCGTTGTACCCCTTCGTGGTGTCGACCGCGTTCGCGGGTGCGGCGGACAGCCCGATCAGTCCGATGAGGACGGTCGTGACGGCGAGCAGTCTCTTCATGGTGTTACCCCCTTTTTCTTGGTGAAACGGCGAAGGACGAAGACGAGTGCGATCGCGGTGAGCAGGAGCAGCGCGGCCAGCCCCGCGAGCCCCCAGATCACCCAGGCCGGCTGGTCGTCGGATTGGGCGGCGGCCAGCACCGGCGTATCGGTGCCGGTGGTCAGCGGGAGCCGGATCGCGGGTGACAGCGGCGAATCCGCGGCGGTGAGCCAGGACCGGCCCGCGATCCCTTGGGCGGCGGCCGAACTGGTGGGGAGATCGGTCTCGCCACCCGATGCCTTGGCGAACCCGCCGTCCGCCTGGACGAGCTTGCCCAGCGAGCGCGCGGTTCCGCTCGCGTCGAGCCCGGCGGTCTGCCGCGCGGCGGCGACGGCGGCGCTGAGCGCGACGTCCGTCTCGCCGCCTTCCCCGGTCACCAAACCTTCGCCGGTGGGCCGGACGCCGAGCGCGCCCACCGCGGAGACGAACGCCGACACACGCCGCTCGGTCCAGGCGTCCGGGCGTCTGGTCGGCGGCGCGGTGTCCGTATGCGGACGGGCGACCAGCGCGGTGACCGCGGCGGCCGTCGCGGCGAGATCGCCGGAACCGCACTCCGCGGTGTCGAGGTGCTTCGGGAAGGTCCCGTCCGCGCACTGGCGGGAAAGGAGCAGTTCGACCGCGGGGCCGGGATCGGCGGCGGTGGCGAGCACCGCCCAAGCGTGCCGCTCGACCGTGCGGTCGGCGTCCGCGAACGATCCGGTGTCGGTGAATTCGCCGTCGGCACCGCGCAGTTTCACCAGGTCGGCACGCAACGGGCCGGCAGCGTCCGACTTCGAGAATTGGGCGACGAGCACGAGTTTCGCGAGCGGTTCGGCGTACGACGCCTCGCCCTGTTCGTACGGCGCGCCGTGGGCGTAGGCCTGCACGGATTCCGGCTTCAGAAGGAATTGCGAAGCGCGGGCGACCGAATCCGGCTGTTGGTCCAGCGCCCGCAGGGCCAGCACCACATCGGCGGTGGCGTCGTAGTCGACGTAGGTCTTGCCGTCCTCGGTGACCTCGACGTGGTCGCCGCCGACGAGCCGGTTCGTCAGGTAGGCACCGAGGCGGGCGGCCGGGGTCGCGGCGACCGGGGTGGTGATCGCCGCCACCGTCGACACCCGGGCGCCGGTGGACGCCCTGGGTGTGACGAACTTCTTGGGTTTCGGAGCAGGCTTGTGCGGCTGCGTCGTCGGGGCCGGGGTTTCCGGGACGCCGGTGGCAGGCGGCAGGGTTTCGCCCTTCGCGAGCGAATAGAAGCCGACCTGCGACAACCCGAGCGAAGCCTGGGCACTCGCGCGGATCCAGGTGTCGACACCGCTGATGCCGGAGGAGCGGGCGGCCTCGTAGGAAGCCGGGTCGTAGGCGATCGCGCCGAGTTCGCCCGCGAGCTTGTTCCCGGCATCGGCCGCGGCGTTCGCCTGCGCGGATTTGAGGTACCGCACGCCCTTGTCCACCGCCGCGTCCGCGCCGCCGATGTCGACGAGCGCTTGGACGATCAGGCCGGTGCTGTTGGTGTTCGGCGCCTCGGTGCCGACACCGCCACCCCAGCCGCCGCCGGGCTTCTGGTTCGCCTTGAGCCAGGAGACGGTCTTGGCGATCGGGGCGTCGAGACCGGCCGCGCCCGCCTTCTTCGCGGCCAGCAGCGCCGAGAGGGCGAGGCCGGTGGCGTCACCGTCGGTCGGGGAAAGGCCGAGGGGTTTGCCCTCGTCGCAGGTCGAGACCTTGCGGCCGTCCGGGGTGACGTGGTCGCCGGTCTCCTTCGTCGGGATGTAGGAGAAGAGGACGCGGAAGTAGCCCTCGGAGCACTGCTGGGTCAGCAGTTTGTCGATGGCGAGCCGGTCGTTCGCGCCCGCGGCGGCGAGGCCGATCACCCCGAGCGCCTGGCCGAACATGTTCGCATTGTTGCTCACCGCGTCGGCGAGTGCGGGATCCTTGGAGTAGTCGCTGATCCGGCCCTTGTCAGGGCCTTTGCGCATGATCGCGCCCTGGGTCTCGGCGACCAGGTCGTAGCCGTCGAAGGCCCGGGGGTTCCGGCCGGAGACCTGCGCGGCGACCAGCGTCTTCGCCACGGCGCCGCCGACGATGATCTTGTCGTAGCCGGCGCCGGGAGCCAGCCCGTCCCAGGTGAAGTAGTCGGTGGCGTGGCCCTGGTCGTCGAGGAACTTCACGATCGGCTCGGCCCGCGTGCCCTCGCCCGCGGCGTGCATCGCGAAGAGCACGTCGAGCATCAGGCCGTGGTCGGGCAGCGAGCCGCCGCTGGGGTTGTCGAGCGTGCCGTCCGGCTTCAGCTTCGTCGCGAGCCAGTGGGAATTCGCCTTCGCCGCGCCGGGATCGTTCGCGGCCGTCGCCGTCCCGGCGAGCGGTGCGGCGATCAGGGCGGCACCGACGGCGAACGCCGACGCGGCCAGGTACCCGCGGCGCATGACTCCTCCTTGCGGCGTGACGGAGGACAGCGCGGGACGCCGCGGTCACCCCTGTTTATCGCGACAGTGGTTCGTTCATCCGCCCGTTCGGTATCCCGGCTTGCCCTGCGAGGGCCCACGGTTGCGCGACAGCGCCGGATTTCGACCGGCTTCCCCGTCACGGGCGGCGATGTTCTGTTGTCGAGCCAGCCGAGGTTAACACCCGTTCACCTCCGGCAGGTACCGCTGACCAGGTCGGTTGCCAGGATCACATCGGCACCCGGCGGTATCCCGTACTCGACCGGGGTGAGAGTCTTCTCGCGCGGTCGTGGGGGAAGTCCGGTGAGAGTCCGGCGCTGTCCCGCAACGGTATGCCTTCCAGGCGAGCCCGGTCACCCATGTCGCGCTATGTCACCGACTCCTGTCGTGGAAATGCGGGAAAGGGTTCTCATGAGACGTTTGGTTTTCGCTGTCGCCCTGCTGTGCGGCATCGGGCTGGTCACCGCCCCGGCGGCGGCCGCGGCCACCCACAACAAGGCCGATGCCGCCGCGGGCTGGCTCGCCAGGCAGATGACCGACGGTGAACGGTTCGAGGCCGACTTCGGCGGCCAGAAGTTCCCGGACCAGGGCCTGACGATCGACGCGATCTTCGCGTTCGCCGCGGCCGGGGTGTCGGACACGAACGCCGGCAAGGCGATCGCCTGGCTCGCGAAACCGGAGATCACCACCGCCTACGTCGGCGGCGGCACCGAGTCCTACGCGGGCGCGCACGCCAAACTGATGCTCGCCGCGCAGATCCGGGGCAAGGATCCGGCGTCGTTCGGCGGCGTCGACCTGAAGGCGGGCCTGCTCTCACTGCTCACGCCGTCCGGCCGGTTCTCCGACCGCTCCGAATACGGCGACTACTCCAACGCCCTCTCGCAGTCGCTCGCCCTGCTGGCGCTGGACCGCACGCCCGGCGGCGCCCCGGCTCCGGCCGTTACGTTCCTCGCGGGCACCCAGTGCGCGGACGGCGGTTTCCCGCTGAACTTCGGCGAAGCGACGTGCACGAGCGACGTCGACGCGACCGCGACGGCCGTGCAGGCCTTGCGCGCCACCGGTGACCCGGTGAACGCCCGCGAGGGCATCTCGTGGCTGGTCACGAAGCAGCACGCGAACGGCGGCTTCGGCGTCGGCACGAACGCGCCCAACGCCAACAGCACCGGCCTCGCCGCGGAAGCGCTGGCCAGGCACCGTCCCGCCGCCGCGAGCAAGGCGCGGGAATTCCTGCGCTCACTGCAGACCGGCTGCGCCGGCGCCGAGCCGGACCGCGGCGCGATCGCCTACGACGCCACCGGCCTGAACCCTTCGACCGCCCCGCGCGCGACCGCGCAGGCGATCCTGGGCCTGGCCAGGGTTCCGCTGAGCGACCTGCACGGCGGCGGGCGTCCGCAGGCGCCGGTACTCGCCTGCCCGTGACGTGAGCTCGTGAGTGGGGTGCGCCTCCCTCAGACTGTCCAAAAAGGACGCTCAGTTGAGATCAAAGAGTCCGATTCGGGCACTTTGCGCAGTTTCACCCGGGGGTCGTGAGTGGCGATGGTCGTTCTAACCCTCTTTACCACTCACGACTCCCCGCGAAACCGGACTTACAGGTATAAAGCAGGCGCATGCTGCCCGGAAAGTGACCACTGTGGACACCAAGCCGCCTTTGAGTTACCCCTCCTGGGTCTCTCAAGGAGGCCTTCACGGACTGGGTACCCAGGGTGCGGCGTGAGCGGAAGTGCGACTCGCGTGATCAGGGACGTGATTCGCGTGATTGAAGGCGAAACTCGCGTGTTACGCCTTCAATCACGTGAGTCGCGCCTTCAATCACGTGAGTCACGGGCAGCATCACTCGCCGGCGGCGACACGGCGCGCGAGTTCCACGCGGGACCGCACCCCCAATGCCGTGAAGATGTTCCGCAGGTGGTGGTCCACCGTCCGGTGGCTGATCACCAGCCGCCGCGCGATCTCCTTGTTCGTCTCCCCCGCCGCCACCAGCCGGGTGATGGCGTCCTGTTGCGGGGTGAGGCCGGCGAGCGAGCGGTGCGGCGCGTCGACGGTCTCGCCCGCCGCCCGCAGCCCGGCCCGGGCCCGTTCGGCGAACCGGGTCGCGCCGACGTTTTCGAAGCCGCGCAAGGCATCGCGGAACTGGTCGCGGGCGTCGCGGGTCCGGCGATGGCGCCGCAGCAAGGTGGCGTACGCGAACCTGGTCCTGGCGAGTTCCACCGCGCCGCCCGCCCGCCGGTGTGCCTCGACGGCCAGCCGGAAACGCCGTTCCGCCACGCCGGGATCCGACGTCATCAGCGCGTGACACCGGTGGCTCAGCGCGAGCCAGCAGGGTTCCGCCCCGGCCAAGGTCCAGCGGTCGAACACCTCCAGCGCGGCACGGGCGCGTTCGGGCTGCCCGGTGCTGACGGCCGCCTCGACGAGTTGCGGAGTGGCCAGCACGCGGATCACCGGCTGGTCGCCGGAGACGCCCGAAGCGAGATCTTCGAGTCTGCTCAGCGCGTCGTCGGGCCGGTCCTCGGCCAGGTCCAGGCAGGCATACGCCCACGCGGCGACGGCGGCGGGCCTGCCGAGGCCACGTTCGGCGATGCCCTCGGCCGCTTCGTCCAGTTCCGGCGCCCGGTCGCCGAGGAGCGCGGCGGCCAGCCCCAGCAGCGTCAGATGTTCCATCCGCAGGTTGTGCGGCGCGTGCAGGCCGTCGCGCGACGCCGCCCGCGCACAGGGGATCCGGTCGAGCGCGATGGCCGAAAGCGAAAGGTAGACCAGCGCCCACGGCAGTTCCGCGTGCCGTTTGCCGAGCCGCGCGCGGCTCACCGCGGCCGCCGCGTACTCGTGCGCCTGTTCGGCGTGCCCGCGGGCGAAGGCCGCTTCGGCGGCCCAAACGGCTCCGGCGACGTCGGTGTCGGCCATCCCCTTGGCGACGGCTTCCTCCAGCGGGGCGACCGCGGCGTCGTGCCGTCCGGCGTAAACCGAAGTCAGGCCGCGGAAATGCGCGAAGGCCAGGCCTTCTCCGGCCGGGACCGTCCGCGCGAGGGCCCGGTAGCCACCCAGGTCGCCGCCGAGCCTCCGTGCCTCGCCCGCGAGCAGGAGCGCGGCGGCCGGATCGGGCAGCAGCCGCGCCGCCGTGCCGAGTTCGTGGGTGGCGACGGCGGGATCACCGTCGCGCAGCTCGATCTCGCCGTGCAGCAACGCGACCGCACCCGGTTCGGCGTCGGCTCTCGACAGCAGCAACCGCGCCCATCCCGGTCTGCCCGCCTGCCAGGCCGCGTCCGCCGCCGCCACCAGCCGGGCCGCCCGCGCGCCCGGATCGGCGGTCAGCGCGGCGGCGCGTTCGAGATGCCGCGCCGCGGCCGCGTGATCCGCCGCGGGTGCCGCGGCGAGCGCGTCCGCGAGTGGCTCGGACGGCGCGGACGTCGCCATCGCGCGATGCCAGAGCGCGTCCGGTCCCTCCTCGACGGAGGCCAGCCGCGCGTGCGCCGCCCGCCGGTCGGCCGGTGACGCCGCCGCGTACCAAGTCGCCTTCCGCGCGGAAAAGTCCATGCAGGTGCTGAGAAACCGCAGACGCTCGTCGAGCGGCATCGCGTCGAGCTCGGCCGTGTACCGAGACAGGCGGTCCCGCAGGATCGGCGAAACCGGCTCCCGTCCGGCCGCCTGCGCGGGCGTCAGCGAGGCCGCCAGCGCGACCAGGTCGGCGGGATTCCCGTCGCCCAGCTCGACCAATTGCGGGCGGACACCGGCGGGCACACCGCGGTCGCGCAGCACCTGATCGGCGGCGGACTCATTCAACGGTGGCAGCTCGACGGAGTCGAACTCGTCCGACCCGGATCGCGACGCGAGCACCATCCCGACCGGCGCGCCCGCCAGGCGCCGGGCGGCGAAACCCAGCGCGGCCAAGGACTCCGGGTCGATCCAGTGCGCGTCGTCGACCCAGCAGATCGTCGGAGCCGACACGGCGCCGAGCCGGTCCCGCGCTTCCGCCCCGCTGGAGACCGACGCGCCGAACATCCGCTGCAGGGCGCCGTACGGCAGCGTGCTTTCCGCCCGCAGACCCCGTACTCCGACGAGCCGAACGCCGAGGGTGGCACGCAGCTCGGCGAGCAGAGCCGACTTGCCCAGGCCCTCCGTGCCGCGGATGAGCACCGCGCGCCCGGCGGCCGAGCGCAGCCCACCGAAGAGGTCGTCCCTGCCCCGCAACGGGTACACAGGCATCCGCGCCTCCTCGAGATCCCTCTCGATGAAACACCAGGCGCAAGTGTTTCACAAGGTCTTGCTCGGCACCCGTCCCTCCACGAGCGCTCCCAGCAGCGTCGACGCCGCGTCGAGATCGGGGGTCCGGGAGGCGAGGACGTCCGAATACAGGAACGCCTCCCCCAGCCGCACGATGGCGTAGCAGAGGCTGTCCAGCCCGACGCTGGGCTCGAAGCCACCCGCGTCGACGTCGCGGCGCAGGAGCTCGACGTGCGCGGCGATCACCCTCGGCTGGACCCGGCCGTGCGGATCGGTGAGCAGCCTGATCGCCAGCACCGGCTCGTCGTCGAGGAAGCGGCGGAACCCCGCGCTCGCCGCGAGCACCGACCGGTACTCCCGCATGATCGCGAGACAGCGCAGTTCGCCGGCCGCGTTGCGCACCACGTCGCCCTCTTCGCGCTCCCAGGTGCGCGCGGCGGCCGTCAGGGTGCGCTCGGACAGGTAGTAGAGGGCATCACCGAGCAGGTCTTCCCGGTTTCCGACGCGACGGAACAGGGTGCTGCGCGAGATGCCCAGATCCTGGGCGAAGGCGGAGGTGTCGACGCGGACGCCGCGATCGATCCACCGGGCCGCCGCCCGGACTATGTCCTCGGCTGAGGGATTCACGATCGCCGATCGTACGGGCGCCCGGGCCGGCGAGGGCGACCGCGGAGCAAGACCGGCGATTTCACCGATGCAGGCGCCTCCGTCCGTTTGTCAGAGTCCATCACCACGGACTGTGTTCAACGGCGAACGGAGACGGCACCATGCGTAGTACGACCCGGATCCTTTGTGGACTGGCCACCGTCGCGGCACTCACTGTCGCCCCCACGGCCTACGCCGCCGAGAACCCCTACGAACGAGGACCGGACCCGACTGAAAGTAGCATCGAAGCCTCTCGCGGCTCCTTCGCGGTGTCGCAGACCTCCGTGTCGAGCCTGGCCGTCACCGGCTTCGGCGGCGGAACCATCTACTACCCCACCAGCACCGCGCAGGGCACGTTCGGCGCGGTCGCCATCTCGCCGGGGTTCACCGCGACACAGTCGAGTATCGCGTGGATCGGCCCGCGGCTGGCGTCGCAGGGGTTCGTCGTGTTCACGATCGACACCAACACCATCTACGACCAGCCCGACAGCCGCGGCGACCAGTTGCTCGCCGCACTCGACTACCTGACCCAGCGCAGCACCGTCCGCTCCCGCATCGACACCTCCCGGCTCGCCGTGGCCGGGCACTCGATGGGCGGCGGCGGTTCGCTCGAAGCCGCACAGGACCGGCCGTCACTGCAGGCCGCGGTGCCGCTCGCGCCATGGAACACGCAGAAGTCGTGGTCCTCGCTGAGGGTGCCGACGTTCATCATCGGCGGCGAGTCCGACTCCGTCGCGCCGGTGGCGTCGCACTCGATCCCGTTCTACACCAGCATTCCCGCCACCGCGGAGAAGGCGTACATGGAGCTGGACAACGCGAGCCACTTCTTCCCCAACACGGCGAACACGACCATGGCCAAGTACACGATCTCGTGGCTGAAACGGTTCGTGGACAACGACACCCGCTACGAGCAGTTCCTCTGCCCCGCCCCGGACGACCGCGCGATCAGCGACTACCGGGACACGTGTCCGCACGCCTGAGTGTCCTCGGCCCCGGCGCGCCCGCGCCGGGGCCCCCTTCCGCCGTTGGGAGTTCTTGCGTGACCCTGTCGACCTTCGAGATGTCCGGCGTATCGGTGACCTTCGGTGGTCTCGTCGCGTTGTCGGACGTCTCCCTCACCGTCGCACCGGGCCGGGTGCTCGGGGTGATCGGCCCGAACGGGGCGGGCAAGACCACGCTGTTCAACGTCGCGTGCGGTTTCGTCCGCCCGGACACCGGCACGCTGTCCTGGCGCGGCACGGAACTGCGGCGGCTGCGCCCGCATCATCTCGCCGGCCTCGGCATCGCGCGCGGTCTGCAGGAACTCGGCCTGTTCGACCGGATGACCGTGCTGGAGAACGTCCTCGTGGGCGCGGGCAGGCACGCGAAATCCGGCTTCTGGTCTTCGTTGCTGGGGTTGACGAAGGACGAGAAAGCCCTGACCGAGCGGGCGATGAAGCAGCTGGAGGACTTCGGCATCGCCGACGTCGCCCATCGCTACCCCACCAGTCTTCCTTACCCGACAAGGAAAAGGGTCGCTTTGGCGCGAGCGCTCGTGAGCGAACCCGACCTGCTGCTGCTCGACGAACCGGCCGGCGGCCTGTCGTCGGCCGAGATCGACGAGATCGGCGTGCTGGTCCGCGGCCTGACCGAACGCATGTCGGTGATGCTCGTCGAGCACCACATGGATCTGGTGATGGGGGTCTGCGACGAGATCGTGGTGCTGGACTTCGGCAGGGTCATCGCCCGCGGCACCCCGGACGAGATCCGCGCCGATCCGGCGGTGCAGGCGGCCTACCTCGGCGAGGAGGTGGCCGGTGCTGACCGTTGAACGGCTCTCGGCGAGCTACGGCCCGGTGCGCGCGCTCGATTCGGTGAGCCTTTCGGCCGCCGAGGGCGAGATCACCGCGGTGCTCGGCGCGAACGGCGCGGGCAAGACCACGTTGCTGCGCACCATCTCCGGCCTCGTCCGGCCCGCGGGCGGCCATATCCGTCTCGGCGGCAGGGAGTTGAGCCGAGTGTCCACAGAGGACCTCCCGGCGCTGGGCCTCGCGCATGTTCCCGAAGGCCGCGGCGTACTGGCCGAACTGACCGTCGAGGAGAACCTGCGGCTCGGCGCGCTCGGGGCGCGCGGCCGGGTGAAGACGGCCGACCTGCGCCGGATCTACGACCTCTTCCCCGTGCTCGCCGAGCGCAAGAACGGTCTCGCGCACGTCCTTTCCGGCGGCGAGCGCCAGATGCTGGTCATCGGCCGCGCGCTGCTCTCCCGGCCGAAGGTATTGCTGCTCGACGAACCGTCGTTGGGTCTCGCGCCCAGAATCGTGGCGCGGATCTTCGGCCTGCTGCGCGGTCTCGTCCACGAAGAAGGCCTGGCCGTCGTGCTGGTCGAGCAGAACGCCCGCAGCGCGCTGTCCATCGCCGATCACGGTGTCGTGCTCAACCTCGGGCGGGTCGTCGTCCGGCGGGACGCGGCCGCGCTCGTCGCGGACGACGCGCTCCGGCACGCCTACCTCGGATTCTGAAAGGGAGCTTCGTGCAGCAACTGCTCACCACCGCGCTCACCGGCCTGACGCTGGGCGCGGTCTACGCCGCGTTCGCGCTGGCGCTCGTGCTGATCTGGCGGGCGACGCGGATCGTGAACTTCGCGCAGGCGCCGATGGCGATGATCACCACGTACGTCGCGCTCGTCCTGATCGACGCGGGCTGGTCGTACTGGGCGGGTTTCGCCGTCGCCCTGCTTTCGGGCCTGGTGCTCGGCGCGCTGGTGGAACGGTTCGTGATCCGGTTCGTGTCCGGGAAACCCGAGATCAACGCCGTCATCCTGACCCTGGGGCTGTTCATCGTGCTGCACGCGCTGGCGGCGCTGGTGTTCGGCTCGCGGTACCGGTCGTTCCCGGCGCCGTTCGGGCTCACCGGTTTCCAGGTCGGCGGCACGACGATCGCGCTGACCGGGTTCGGCGTGTTCACCATCGCCGCCGTCGGCGTGGTGCTGATCGGGCTCGTGGTGTTGTTCCGCGGTACCGATCTGGGCCTGCGGATGCGCGCCGCGGCTTTCGACCGGGAGGTGGCCCGCCTGCTCGGGGTGCGGGTCGGGCGGATGCTCACTCTCGGCTGGGCGCTGGCCGCGCTCGCCGGTTCGCTGTCGGGCCTGCTGATCGCCGGCGGCGGCCTCGTCCATCCGTCCTATATGGACGGTGTGGTGGTGTACGGCTTCGTCGCCGCGGTGCTCGGCGGGCTGGACAGCCCGGTCGGCGCGGTCGTCGGCGGCGTCGTCCTCGGCCTGTCGCTGAGCCTGGTGAGCGGCTACGTCGGCGCGGAACTGGTGCCCCTCGCCGCGCTGGCGCTGCTCATGGCGGTGCTGCTCCTGAAACCCGGCGGCCTGTTCACGAGCGTTCGCGAACGGAGGGTCTGACGTGCTGCGACGTCATCTGCTGGGCGCGCTCGCCGCGCTGATCGTCGTCGTGCTCGCGTTGGAGAACTCCGGGCCGTACCTCACCGCGCAGTTCACCACGATGGCGTATCTCGCGATCGCGGCGGGCGGCCTGACCGTCCTTACCGGACTCAACGGGCAGCTCTCCTTGGGACACGGCGCGTTGATGGCCGTCGGCGCCTATTCGACGGCGCTCCTGCTGCGGTCGGATGCCTTGCCGCTCCTGGTGATCCTGCTCCTGGCGATGGTGATCACCCTCGCGGTCGGGGCGCTCGTGGGTGTCGCCGCCGCCAGGCTGCACGGACCGTATCTCGCCGGGGCGACGCTCGCGCTCGCCGTCGCCGTCCCCGGGATTCCGTTGTTCTTCGGCGAATCGCTCGGCGGCGAGCAGGGTTTGCCGGTACGGATGCCGGAGATCCCCGCCTGGCTGGCGGACGCAGCGTACTTCGTCACCGGCCAGGACCTCACGTCGATCCGTTACCTCGCTTACCTTTCGTGGTTCGCGGTGATCGCCGTGTTCGTCCTGCTGGCGAACCTGTCGCGCGGCCGCGTCGGACGCGACTGGCGGGCGGTCCGCGACGAGGACGTGGCCGCCGAACTGGCCGGGATCGACCTCGCCCGCACCCGGGTGCGGGCGTTCGTGGTCAGCGCGGGCTGCGCGGGGCTGGCCGGAGCGCTGATGGCCCTGTCCGCACGATTGGCCGCGCCGAGCGGTTTCGCGCTGACGCTCTCGCTGCTGCTGGTGTCCGCGGTGGTGCTCGGCGGTCTCGGAAGCCTCACCGGAGCGCTCGCCGGGGCCGCGCTGCTGACCTTCCTGCCGCCGCTGGTGACCGGCGCGGGAACGGATCTCGGCCTGTCCGACGTGCAGGCCGCGCATCTGGCGCCGTTGCTCTACGGCCTGGTCACCGTCCTGATCGTGCTGCTCGCACCGGCGGGCCTCGCCGGCGGGCTGCGGAAACTCATCCACTGGAGGCGAAGTTCATGAAACGCTGGACCAAGGCCGTGGCCGTCTTCCTGGCCGTGACGGTCACCGCCGCCTGCGGTGCGGGCGGCAGACCCGAAGGCGACCAGAAGGGCTCGACGGTCGGCGTCACCGACACGACCATCAAGATCGGGGCGCATTTCCCGCTGACCGGCGTCGCCGCGCCGGGCTACAGCGAGATCCCCAGCGGACATCAGGCGTACTACGACTACGTGAACGCGAACGGCGGTGTCCACGGCCGCAAGATCGAGTTCGTGGTGAAGGACGACGGCTACAACCCGACCACGACCAGCGCCGTCACCAACGAACTGGTGCTCAAGGAAGAGATCTTCGCGATGGTCGGCGGCCTCGGCACGCCGACGCACAGCGCCGTCGTCGACTTCCTGAACAACTCAAAGGTGCCGGACCTGTTCGTGTCGTCGGGTTCGCTGCGCTGGGGCGACGACCCGAAGAAGGCGCCGTTCACCTTCGGCTGGCAGCCGGACTACGAGATCGAGGGCAAGATCATCGGCGACTGGGTGCGCAAGAACCTGCCGAACGCCAAGATCGGCCTGTTCCTCCAGGACGACGACTTCGGCCGCGACGGCGAGAAGGGCGCGCGGCGCTACCTCGGCGAGCAGATCGTGGAGGTCGCGAAGTACTCGCCGGGCAACACCGACATCGCGCCGCAGATCGCGAAACTCAAGGCCGCGGGCGTGGATCTGGTGCTGGGCTTCACCGTTCCGTCGTACACCGCGCTCTCGCAGCTGGCTTCGCTGAAGATCGGGTTCAAGCCGAAGTGGTTCTACAGCAACGTCGGCTCCGATCCCGCGCTCGTCGGCTCCCTGCTGGCGCGGTTCTCCGAAGGCAAGGTGACCAACGGCGCGTCGCTCATCGACGGCGTGGTCACCACCGAATACCTGCCCGGTGTCGACGCGCCGGACAACGCGTGGACGAAGCTGTGGCAGAACGTCTGGAAGGCGCACGGCAAGGGCGGCGACCTGACGAACTACCGCATCTACGGGATGGCGCAGGCGTACACGTTCGTCCAGGCGTTGCAGGCGGCCGGAAAGGACCTGACGCGGGAACGGATCGTCGAAGTGCTCCAGCAGTCCGGGAAGACCTTCGCGGGACCGGGCCTGGCGCCGTTCCGTTACACCGGTGAGAACCACCTGGGCATTTCCGGGATGTCGGTGGTCGAGCTCAAGGGAGGCGTCGGCAAGGATCTGACCCCGGTACTGGTGACAGACCTCGGTGACGCCCCCATCGAGGCGAACGATTCGGCGGCGAACGACGCGCCGCCGCCGAACGGGATCGCCGGTAGCTGAGTCACCGTGCGGGCAGCACGCGTCCCCGCACCTCGCCGAACCCGATCCGCGAGCCGTTCGCGCCGGGCGCGGTGCCGGTGATCACGACCTCGTCGCCGTCCTGCAGGAAGGTGCGCTCCTCCCCCTTGACCGTGAGCGGTTCCTTACCGCCCCAGGACAATTCGAGGAACGCACCGCGCTGACGCTTCTCCGGTCCGGAGATCGTCCCGGAGCCGTACAGGTCACCCGTGCGCGACGAAGCGCCGTTGACCGTCAGATGCGCGAGCATCTGCGCGGGTGACCAGTACATCTCGCGGAACGGCGGGCGGCTGACCTCCTCGCCGTTCCATTCGATGACGAGGTCGATGTCGAGCCCCCACGGGTCGCTCTCCCGCAGGTACGGCAGCGGCTCCGGATCGGTCTGCCCGGGCAGCGGGATCCGCGCGGCTTCCAGCGCCAGGATCGGCACCACCCACGGGGAGATCGAGGTCGCGAAGCTCTTGCCGAGGTGCGGGCCCAGCGGCACGTACTCCCACGCCTGGATGTCGCGGGCCGACCAGTCGTTGAGCAGGACCGCGCCGAAGACGTGGCGGGGGAAGTCGTCCGGCGTGATCGGGCTGTTCAGCGGCGTCCCGGTGCCGACGACGAACCCCATCTCCGCTTCGATGTCGAGCCGGACGCTCGGGCCGAACACCGGCGCCGTGTCGGCCGGGGCCTTGCGCTGACCGCTCGGGCGCACGATGTCCGTACCGGAGACCAGGACCGTGCCGGAGCGGCCGTGGTAACCGACCGGGAGGTGTTTCCAGTTGGGCAGCAACGGTTCCGCGTCGGGGCGGAACAGCCTGCCGACGTTCGAGGCGTGGTGCTCGGAGGCGTAGAAGTCGACGTAATCGGCGACCTCGATCGGCAGGTGCAGTGTCACCCGTCCGACAGGATGGACCGCGCCGTCGGGGAGTTCGCCGGAGAGCAGGTCGCGGATCCGCTCGCGGACCGCCACCCAGCGGTCGTATCCCTGCGCCATGAACGGGTTCAGCGTCGGCGCGGCGAACACGTCGTCGCCGAGCGCCGCAGCCAGGTCGACGACGGAGTCGCCGACGCGCACGCCGACGCGCGGGGAATCACCGTCGACGGAGAACACGCCGTACGGCAGGTTGTCGATCCCGAACAGGGAGCCTGCGGGGATGTCGATCGTGGTCATGCCTCTCCTCGGGGCGCCTCGAGCAGGCCGAGTCCGGCCAGTTCGGTCAGGGGGTCGGTGATGCTGCAGGTGCCGAACGACGTGAAGCCCGCGCGGACCGCGTCGACACGATCCGCGTCCAGTGCGCGGAGGCGCTCGGCGATGACGGCGCCGTCTCGTTCGGAGAGAACGGCTTCGGCGTCTCCGCCGGTGAGGACGGCGTCTGTGGCGAGCATCAGGTTGAGGAAACCGTGCTGTTCGAAGCCGGTCTCCGGATCGGTGTTGCGGAGGGCGTGATGCAGCCCCGCGGTGGCCTTGAACGGCACACCCGTGTCGCAGGCCGCACGGACCGCGGCGGCGAGTTCGGCTTCGTCGGGGTACAGGTCGGCGCGGACGCCGCCGGTGCGGAACTTCGCCCGGTGACCGGTGCCAGCAAGGGCCTTCAGCAGCGGGATTCGCCGCTCGTCACGCGGGATCTCGACGAAGACCGGCGCGGTGGCACGGGAAAGCGCGGCGAGCACCTCGTCCGCACCCATCCCGTCCGGGACGGCGATCTCGAGCGCTTCGAGCTTCACCGGGAGTTTGGCGACCGCGTCGAGCACGCCGTCGAGCTGTGCGGGTCCGCCGGGCAGGGTCACCGAGACCGGCAGCGGGGTCTCCCGGCCGTCCAGCACCTCGGCGAGGTCGCCGAGCGCGGTCGCGGCGATGACCAAGGGGCCGACGAGGCCGGCGTACCAGGCGGAGACGTGCTCGTCGTGCGCCGCGACGGCGTCCGGCAGCGGGGCCAGACCGGGCGGGAACACCGCGGCGTCGTCGCACAGCCCGGCGAAGAGCGCGGGAATCCGTCCGCCGTCCACCATGGTCTCCTCCTCGCCGATTTAGTTCACACTTTGACTATCCATCGGGCAGCGTAGTCCGGTCTTCCGGGCGACGGGAAGGCCTACTTGCGGCTCCGGGTGCCGAACTCGGCGCGGCTGGTGATCAGCTTGCCCAGCAGCATCACGAGGATGCGCTGTTCGGTCTCGGTCAACGCGTTCGTCCAGCCGAATTCGCGCTCGTTGTGCTCGCGGAAGACCGACACCATCTCCTCTTGCCCCACCTCGGTGAGCGACAACCGCACCGAACGACCGTCGCGCTCGTCCGGGGCCCGGTCGAGCATGCCCTCCGCGACCAGCGTCTTGACCAGGTTCGACACCGCGGCCCGGCTCATCCCGGTCAGCCGGGCGGCACTGGTCGGTTCGAGTGGTCCGGCGAGCCAGACCACGAACAGCAGCCGGAACGCCGACCAGGACCGCCCGCGCGGCCGGTGCACCGCGGCTTCGAGGTCGTAGGTCACCAGGTCGGAGGCGCGGTTGAGGGTCAGCAGCACCTCGGTCGCCAGCTGGTGACGGAAGCCGTACTCCTGGGCGAGCCGCCGGTTCGCCAGCGCCACGAACGACCAGAAGTCCAGCCCGGCCGCGTCCACAGCGTCCACGTCTTCCATCGGCGAACACTAACCCGGTCCTGCGAAAATGGTCAAAGTCGAAACTACTTTCGGCAGGCTTGGCAGGAGGGTGATGTCACATTGGGGCCGGCAGAAGTAAATGAAGGCCTCCTTGAGGGACCCAGAGTCCCTCTAGGAGGCCTTCACGGACTAGATGATTGCCATACGCGCGACCTCCGTACCTGCGTTCGACCGCGGCCGCCGCGATCGCCCGGTCCGTGAAGGCCTCCTTCCCTACCTTCAGGGTAGGAAAGGAGGCCTTCACTACCTCCAGGGTTCGACGAGTAACCATAGGCACTTGGATGTTTGTCTATCTGGGGTGCTTGATCATGGAGGTTTCTCCATGGCGAGACCTCGACCCGGCCCTGTTTGCTGGGGCCATGAGCAGAACGGAAGTGCCACCAGGCACCGCCAAGGCCGTCCGCGTGGCCGCAGGCGACCTGATCCGCGTGATCGACGTCGACGGCGGCCAGGTCGGGGACGTGTTCGCCTTCCGCGACAGCGGAGGGGCCGAACTGACCGAGCACCACAGCGCCGCGCACACCCGCGCCGGCGTCGACAGGCTGTTCCCCGCGGTCGGCGAGGCCTTCCTGACCAACCTGCGCCGCCCGATCCTCACGCTGGTCGAAGACACCTCACCCGGCGAGCACGACATGCTCATCCCGGCGTGTGACCCGGCCCGTTACAAGGCGCTGGGTGTACCGGACCACCGGTCCTGCGCCGCGAATCTGCTAGAGGCGCTGGCAGCGGAGGGCCTGAGCTTCACCGGTCCGACCCCGCAGCCGATCAACGTCTTCATGCGCATCCCGGTCGGCGAAGGCGGACGCCTGAACTGGCTCACCGCGAACTCGCGCCCCGGCGACGCGGTGACCCTGCGGGCCGAGATGGACTGCGTCGTCGTGGTCTCCGCCTGCCCGCAAGACCTCGTCCGGATCAGCGACGCCGGACTCTCCCCGCTCGCCATCGAAACCGTCCACAATGGAGGAACCAGGTCATGACGACCACCGTCGAACACCCCGCGCTCGCCCCGATCACCCTCGGCGGTCTCGCGCTGCGCAACCGTTACGCCGTCGCCCCGATGTCCCGCGTCTCCGCGCGGCCGGACGGCACCCCGACCGGCGAAATGGCCGACTACTACGCCGAATTCGCCCGCGGCGGCTTCGGGCTGGTGTTCAGCGAGGGCACCTACCCCGACAGCGCGGCCAGCCAGGGCTACCTCAACCAGCCCGGCCTCGCGCGGGACGAGCACGTCGCGGGCTGGCGGGTGGTCACCGCCGGAGTCCGCGCGGCGGGCGGCCGGATGATCGCGCAGCTCATGCACGCCGGGGCCATCGCGCAGGGCAACCCGAACACCGTCGGCCCGTCGGCCGTCCAGCCGCGCGGGGAGAAAATGCGCGCGTACGGCGGTTCCGGGCCGTGGCCGGTCCCCCGCGAACTGACCACCGCCGAGATCGACGACATCATCGACGGTTTCGCGGCCGCGGCCGTGCGCGCCCGTCAGGCCGGCTTCGACGGCGTCGAGGTGCACGCGGCCAACGGGTATCTGCTCGACCAGTTCCTGACCGACTACACCAATCACCGCACCGATTCCCACGGCGGACCGGTCGCGAACCGGATCCGGCTGACCGCCCGGGTCGTGACCGCCGTCGCCGAGGCGGTGCCGGAGCTGGTGACCGGCGTGCGGTTGTCGCAGACCAAGGTCAACGACTTCACCTATCGCTGGCCTGGCGGCCGCGCCGACGCCGAGGTGATCTTCGCCGCGGTCGCCGAGGCGGGCGCGCGGTATCTCCACATCGCCAGCGAGGGCCGGAACTGGCTGGAGACGGCGAAGCTGGCCGACGGCGGCACGATCACCGCGCTCGCCCGGGAGGTCACCGGGCTGCCGGTGATCGCCAACGGCGGGATGCACGACCTCGCGCAGGCCCACGAGGTCCTCACCGGCGGGCACGCGGACCTGCTGTCGATCGGGCACGGCGCGCTGGCGAACCCCGATCTGCCCGCCCGTGTCGCGGCGGCGGAACCGCTGGCCGAGTTCGACCGCGCGATGGTCTCCCCGACGGTCACGGTGGCGAACGCGCGCCGTTGGCGGGAGAGTCGGCAGGCGTGACGGAAGCAAGCTGGCACGGCGGCGCGGCCGCGGTCGCGACCCTGACCTTCGATGTCGACGCGGAATCCCCGATCCTCGCCCGAGGACGGGGTTACGCGGACCACCTGTCGACCATGTCCCATCAGGCGTACGGGCCCAGGGTCGGGGTGCCGCGCGTCCTCGATCTGCTCGACGAACTGGCCGTGCCCGCGACGTTCTTCGTGCCGGGCTGGGTCGCCGAACAGCGGCCCGGCCTCGCCGTCGCGATCGTGGAGCGGGGGCACGAGGTGGCCCACCACTCCTACAGCCACCGGCCGCCGACCGCGATGACCGCGGCCGAGCAGCGGGCCGATTTCGAACGGGGCATGGCGGTCTTCGCCGCACAGGGCATCGAGATCAGCGGCCATCGCGCGGCGGGCTGGGAGTCCACTTGGGACACTCCGGCGCTGGTGGCCGGACACGGGCTGACCTACGACTCGTCGCTGATGGCCGACGACCGGCCGTACCTGATCGACACCGGGGCGGGCCGGATCGCCGAGTTGCCGGTGCACTGGTCGCTCGACGACTGGGAGCAGTACGCGTTTCTTCCCTCGCCGCACATCGGCTCGGTGATCACCTCACCGACGAAGGTGCTCGAGATGTGGCGCGCCGAGCTGGACGCGATGCGCCGCTATCGGTGCCTGTTCAACCTGTGCCTGCATCCGTTCCTTTCGGGCAGGCCGGGGCGGCTGGAGGCGGTGCGCGCGCTCATCGAATTCGGACTCGGGCTCGGCGACGTCCGGTTCGCGCGCTGCCGCGACGTGGCGGCCGCGGCGCTGGCCGACCCCGCCTTGCCCGTGGAACCGTTGCGGCGCCTCGAAGTCGACCCCGCGGTCTATCCGGACTGAGCCGCTTCGAGCGCCAGGAACAGGTCGACCCGGTCCGCGGTCCGCCCGACGTCGCGGCCGGTCAGCTCGGTGACCTTGGCCAGCCGGTTGCGCAAGGTGTTGACGTGCACGAACAGGGCCGCGGCGGTGGCCGCCCAGTGGCCGTCGTGGTCGAGGAACGCCCGCAAGGTGGTCTCCAGTTCGCCGTCGCGGAGGCGATCGTGCTCGCGCAACGGACCGAGCAGGGCGTCGGCGAAGGTGTGCCGCCACTGTTCGTCGTGCGACTCCAGCAGGAGCCGGTAGCTGCCCAGCTCGGCGAAACTCGCGGCGATCGGCCCGCCGCGCCTGCCACGGAGCACGCGGCAGGCTTCGCGGCTGCGCGACAACGGCGTCCGCAGTTCGGCCGCACCCGGCACCGGGTCGGCGAGTCCGACGACCACGCGCCCACCGGAGAGCCGGTGCGAAACCGACGCCGCCAGCCGCGGCGCGAAGACGGCGGGCGACTGCCTGCCCGAACGGAACGGCAGCACCGCGACGACGTCCTGGCTGCCCGCCGCCACGACCGCGGGCAGCCCGTCCGCCAAGAGGAAGTCCGTGACGGCCTCGGCCATTCCCGGCGGGGTCGCGGCTTCCTCACCGGCGAACGCCAGCGCGATCACCGCCAGCGGCCCGTCCGGGTCGACCCCGAAGGCACGTAACCTGCCGGGCACCTCCGCGGCTCGCTGTGCGCCGGAGAGCACCATGTCCAGCAGTTCGACGGCGAACCGCATCTCGATCGCCTGCACCGCCTGGTGCCGGGCCACCTCCAGGCTGAGGTAGCGCGCGGTCTGCTCCAGCGCGTCCCGCTCTCCGCGGGTCAGCTCCGCCGCAGGACGCAGGCACAACAGCGCGGCGTCCGCATCGCCGATCGCGCCGACGGGGAACAACGCCGCCCGCGTCCCCGCGCCGAGATCCGCCTCCAGCGGCGGTGGATGCCCGGCCAGTGCCTCCGCCGCGGCGCGCGTCTGCCCGGCGTCCAGTTCGGCGCCGGCGGACGCCAGTTCCCGGCCCATCCGGTCCACGACCGCCAGCGGGAGTTCGTGTTCCCGGCGGAGGACCGCGAGTACCC
Source organism: Amycolatopsis keratiniphila (assembly GCF_000400635.2). Classification (NCBI taxonomy): domain Bacteria; kingdom Bacillati; phylum Actinomycetota; class Actinomycetes; order Pseudonocardiales; family Pseudonocardiaceae; genus Amycolatopsis; species Amycolatopsis keratiniphila. The sequence goes on from NC_021252.1 coordinate 5,822,012, forward strand.
CGGACGCGCCCGCGCCCCTCGACAGCGCCGAAGTCAGCTCGTCGCCTCGGCGCACCAACGACATCAGCGCGTTCTGCCGGTCGGTGGCCTGGATCGCCGCGGCCGCGCGGGTGACCGCCGTGAACGGCACCGCCACCGAGATCTCCAGCAGCGGCAACCCGGCTTCCCGGCAGGCGTCGGCGAGCGCGGGCGGGGTGTCGCGTTGTTCCACGCGCAGGCCGAAGATGATCCCCGCCGCTCCGGCGCCGACCACCCTCGCGACGAAATCCGCCGGATCGACCCGGTCGAGCCACAGGCCGTTGGTCAGCACGACCTCGTGCTCGCGCACGTACGGCCCCGGATCGGGGAGCTCGGTGTTGTGCACCCACAACACCTGCCCGGCCAGTGCTCCGTCGCGGCCGGGGACGACCACCCGCAGTTCCAGGGCCGGGTCCTCGACCAGCGCCGCCAAGGTCAGCATGGCTGTGAATATATCCAGCCGCGCCGGTCCTATATGGATGAACGGCCATTTCATCGTTTTGTCATGAGCCCTGGTTAACGTGCCTCGGAGACCCTTCAGGATTCGAGGAGCCCTACTGTGACGGCAGTTTCGAGCACGATCGCCGAGCGCTACACCCTGCTCGAGAAGCTGGGCGGCGACGGGACGGCCGTGCTGTGGCGCGGCGAGGACGGGCCGGACGGGCCCCAGGTCGCGATCAAGCAATTGCCGCTTCCCACGCACGAGCCCGCCCGCGTGGAGCGGCTCCAGGAGGAAGCCCGCGTCGCGGTGGATCACCCGTCGGTGGTTTCCGTCCGGGATGTCGTGATCGCGGACGGAAGCGCGTTCGTCGTGATGGATCCGGTGGAGGGACGGACCCTGAAGGACCTGGCGTCCGCGGGGCCGCTGCCGCCGCGGTTCGTGGCCGACCTCGGCGGGAAGGTCCTCGGCGCGCTCACCGCCGCGCATACGGCGGGCGTCGTGCACGGGGACGTGCGGCCCGCGAACATCCTGGTGGGTCCCGACGGCGCCGTGAAGCTGATCGGCTTCGGGATCGCCAAGGCCCTCGACCCGGCCGGCACACCGGCGTTCCTCGCCCCCGAAACGATCGCGGGACACGAAGGCACGCCCCATTCCGACCTCTGGTCGCTCGGCGTGACACTGCTCAGCGCGACCGAGGGCGGGAACTTCTTCCAGCGGGCGAACGTCGCGGCCACGCTGTACGCCGTCGTCAACGAGCAGCCCGCCATCGACCGGACGCCCCGCCCGCTCGCGGACGTGCTCCGCGGGCTGCTGGCGAAAGCGCCGCACGCGCGCATGCTGCCGGGCCAAGCGCTCCCGTTGCTGGCCCAGGCCGCGAGCGGGATCGAAACGCCCGCGCCGATCCCGCCGACGCGTCCCGGCCCGAAACCGCCGTCGGTCTTCGCGGTACTGACCGGGGTGGCGAGCATGCTCTTCGGTTTCTTCGTGCTGGCGGACGCGATGCTGGTCCACTACGTGTACCTGATGCACTGGCATTGGGTGCCACTGCTGCTCTGTCATGTCGCCCTCGTCCTGTCGGGGGTGTTTTCGGTGGCCGGCGGCGGGCTCCTGCTCACCAACGTCCGCCGTGGGCAGGTCATGATCACCGTCGGCGGCGGGCTGACGCTGCTCAGCCTGCTTCTGCTGAAGGCGCTGGGTGAAGCGGACTACCTCGGCCTCGCCCTGCAACCGGGGCTCACCCTCGACCTCCTCGCCATCGTCTTCGCCATGCTCTTGACCATCACCGTGTGGTTCGTGCCGGCGAAACGCCCTGCTGTGGGCTGATCCGCTCACAGCAGAGAAACCGGCGGGCGGCCGGGCCCCGGCGGCATGGTCGGGGCATGAGCGACAACGAGAAGCAGCCACTCTTCGACCAACGGCAACGGGAACGGTTCTTCAGCCAGCGTGTGCTGGTCCTCGACGGCCCGCTCGACGACGACAACGGAACGGTCCTCACCACCCAGCTGCTGTCGCTGGCGAGCGAGGATCCGCGCAAGGACATCGCGTTGTGGATCCACTCGCCGGGCGGTTCCGTCCCGTCGATGCTGGCGATCCGGGACGTGATGCGGCTTGTGCCGTGTGACGTCGCCACCCTCGCGCTGGGCTTGGCGTGCAGTGCCGGGCAGTTCCTGCTCTCCGCGGGCACCCCGGGCAAGCGGTTCGCCCTGCCGCACGCGCGGATCCTGATGCACCAGGGTTCGGCGGGCATCGGCGGCTCGGCCGTCGAGGTGGAGGTGCAGGCGGACGACCTGCGCTACACGCGCGACACGGTGCTCGGGCTCATCGCCGAGGACACCGGGCAGCCCATCGACCGGATCTTCGCCGATTCGCTGCACGATCGCTGGTTCACCACCGAACAGGCCCGCGAATACGGCTTCATCGACCACATCGTCGAAAGCCTCGACCAGGTCGTCCCCGTCCGCACCCACAAACTCGGCCTCGGCACGGAAAGGGGTGCGGGCAAATGAGCACCTACACCATCCCCAACGTCATCTCCCGCAGTCCCGCCGGCGAGCGGATCATGGACGTCTACTCGCATCTACTGTCGGAGCGGATCATCTACCTCGGGACCGCGATCGACTCCGGGGTGGCGAACGCCCTGATCACGCAGCTGCTGTACCTGGAGGCGGACAACCCCGAGCAGGAGATCAACCTCTACATCAACACCGAGGGCGGTGATCCGTCGGCGATGCTCGCGCTGTACGACACCATGCGCTTCATCAAGGCGCCGGTGGCGACGACCTGTGTCGGCCAGGCCGTCGCGGCGGGCGCGATCCTGCTGGCCGCGGGCGAGGCGGGGCACCGGTTCGTGCTGCCGCACACGCGGGTGGTGCTGCACCAGCCCGCGGCGCAGGGGCGCGGCACGATCCCGGACCTCATCCTGCAGGCCGACGAGGTCGTGCGGGTGCGGACGCAGCTGGAGGAGATCCTTTCCGCCCACACCGGCCGCGCCGTCTCGGATCTGCGGCACGACACCGACCGGGACCGCGTGTTCGACGCGGCGGGCGCCGTCGCCTACGGGCTGGCGGACCGCGTCCTCGACGAACGTGCCTAGTGCGAAGTCTGGTCCCGGAGGTGGCTGAAGGGGACTTTCACCGCATGCGATGCGGGTAAAGCTCTCTTCATCTCGTGACTGGGCGGACGGCGCGTGTGATCAGACGGACGACACGCGTGATTGGGTGGACGACACTCGGGCTCGACCGCTCAGGCGGCCATGAGCACGGGCCCTCGCGGACGGCGGCCGACCGCGAGGCCCGTGCTGCCGCCCCGGCTGATCGTGCCCGCGATCCCGAAGAGCAGCTCCGCCAGGTCGAGCCCGAGCGCACCGGTGACCGCGGCGATCATCTCGCTCGACGGCTCCTTGCGGCCGCGCTCGATCTCCGAGAGGTACTGCGGCGAGATCCCCGCGCGTTCCGCGACGTCGACGAGGCGGCCGCCCTGTTCCTCCCGCGCGGCGCGCAGGCTCCGGCCCAGCACGTCACGCCACAGCGGTTCCGGTTCGGGGCGCTTCTGCTGGAAAGGAAGGATGTCCGCCATACGGTCATCGTGACATCGGGCCGGGGCCCGCGTGCGCCGTTCCGCTCAAGGCGAAACCGGGTCACGGAACGCGCGCCGGTACGCGCCCGGCGTCGTGCCGACCTGGTCTCGGAAGCGGCGCCTGAGGTTCACAGCCGATGTCAGCCCGACGCGGGACGCGATCACCTCCACCGGCAGGCCGGTCTCCTCCAGCAGGGTGCGCGCCTCGGTCACCCGGCGCGTCAGCAGCCACGCGCCCGGCGTGGTGCCGAGCTGATCGGCGAAACGCCGGGCCAGCGTGCGCGGCGAGACGTTGAGGTGCGCGGCCAGATCGGCCACCGACAACGGCGTCCCGAGGCGCGTGCCCGCCCATTCGAGGAGACCGTCCAGCTCGTCGCCGGGCGGCGGGGCCGGGACGAACTGCGCCTGCCCGCCGTCGCGATGCGGCGGCATCACCATGTGCCGGGCGACGAGGGCGGCGTGCGCGGCGCCGTGGTCGCGCCGGACGAGGTGCAGGCAGAGGTCGATCCCGGCGCCCGCCCCGGCGCTCGTGGCGACGTCTCCGTGGTCCACATAGAGCACGTCCGGCTCCACCTGGATCAGCGGGAACTCCTCCCGCAGCTGGGCGGCGCGCGCCCAATGCGTGGTCGCCGACCTGCCGTCGAGCAGCCCGGTGCGGGCCAGGGCGAAGACACCGGAACAGATCGTGACGAGCCGCGCTCCCCTGGCGTGCGCGCGCAGGAGCGCCCGGCGCACGGGGGCCGACAGCGGTGCCTCGACCGGCGACCAGCCGGGGATGAGCACGGTGTCGGCGTCCGCCAACGAGGAAAGGCCCCGCGTCACGGACATCGCGTACCCGGCCGTGGTCGGCACCGGGCCGGGTTTCTCCGTGCAGACGTCGAACTCGTAGTACTTCGGCACCCCTGCCCGCTCCGTGCCGAAGACCTCGGCGGCGATCCCGAGCTCGAACGTCGACTGCACCGGCCGCACCAGTGCCCTCACGCGATGCATGGCAAGAAAGTACCCCATGGTGTCTTCCCTGACACTGTCCGCGGCCCGACGGCCGAGGCAGCATGGGGACATGCACTCAGAGATCCTCGCCCAAGAGGGCTACACTTCCGTCTCCGTCAAGGAATCCCCCGCGCGCGAGCTCTTCCCCGGAATCCGCCTTCGTCCATTGTGGACAGGCACGGACGGCGCGCAGGCGAACCTGCTGGAAATGGATCCCGGGAGTTCGTGGCCGCACCGCGACGTCCACGAACCCGGCCCCGAAGAGGTCTTCGTCGTCTCCGGCACCTTCAACGACGGCGCGCGCGACTATCCGACGGGGACCTTCCTGCACGCCCCGGCCGGTTCATGGCACGTGCCCGCGTCGGCGATCGGGTGCACGCTGTTCGTCTTCTACCCCGAGGGCTGAACCGACAAGCCGCTCTCGGTCGCGAGGATCCCCGCGACCGAGACGGCCTGTTCGCCGGTGATCTTCGCGCCGCGCAGGGTCAGCAGACCGCGGACCCCGGACAGGCGCGAGCCGCGGAGATCGCAGCCCACCGCGGCGGTCGCCGCGAACTCGGTTTCGGTGAAATCGCAGTCCACGAAGGTGAGCCGCGACAGATCGCCGGAGAACACCGTCTCCCGGAACGAGCATCCAGAGAACACGACCGAACCCTTAACCCGCTCGACGGTCACTGAGGCGTAGTCGAAGCGCGCGTTCTCGACGTACAGATCGGTGGCGGAAGTGATCGCCACCCCGAGCCCGATCGCCCGGCAGCGCAGGATTTCGACCCGCCGGGCCGACAGTTCGCGGATCGCCGCGTTGGACAGGTCGACGCCTTCGAAAACCACGTTGGAGAGCGTCAACCGGTCGAGGCGGGCGTTCGCCAAACTCACGTCCGAGACAAGGGAGTGCGCGATCTCGCCGCCACCGCGGGCGCCGTCCTGCTCACCGCCGTCGAGGTGGACCGAGTCGAAGTCGAAATCGCCGCGGAACACGGCGATTTCGCTTCCGAGGTCTTCGCGCTCGACCGAAGGCCGCCGCACCTTGATGCCGTCGAAATCCCGGAACTCCATGCCCCGGACCGTACCGGGGCCCGCCTCGGCAGGCGGGCCCCGCCGGTCACGAGGTCAGTCCCGGACGCCCTTCACCGCGTCCTTGACCTTCTCGCCCGCCTGCTTGACATTGGCCTTGCCCTGCTCGGCCTTGCCTTCCGCCTGCCACTGCTCGTTGTCCGTGGCGTTCCCGGCGGCTTCCTTGGCCTTACCCTTGAGCTCGTCGATCTTGTTCTCGGCCTTGTCGTTCATCGGAGCCTCCTTCGTTGTCCGTCGCCTCCGAATACCCGGCTCACGGCCCCGAAAACGGCGCGTTCGTCACAGTCATCGCTCGCCGCCCGTGTGACCGCAGGGGTACTCCGTCCTGGCGGCGACGGCTTCGCAGACCGGGCAGTTGTTGACCGGCCGTTCCCGCCGGCCCCAGTAGGGATGAGTGGCTCCGCAGAGCGCGGTGACCGGCTCTCCAAGAGCGGGGTCCGGGTTGCAGGCGGGGCAGTAGGCGTGTGCCGCCCGCTCGATTCCGGCTGTCATGCTCCACCTCCTGGTGGATAGGCCGTTCCCCGGTCAGAATACGGCGGTCCTCGCTCCGCGTTCTCCGAGACGTCCCCCGATCGTGGCGGCCCGGGGCCCTGAATGGCCGCTGTTCCGCTACTGCTTCCGGTTCTATCGTTCGGCGCATGGCAAGCGACTTGCAGCGGCGCAAGGTGTCGGGGGTCTTCGCCGCGATGGACGTCGACGGCGACGGTTTCCTTGAGGAGCAAGATTTCCAGGCCCTGGCCGACCGCTGGGCGCGGCGGCGCGGGCCGGGTGACGAACGGCGCCTGACCGGCATCATGCTGAGCTGGTGGACGACGTTGCTGGCGGCCTCGGATCTGAACCGCGACAACAAGGTCACCCTCGACGAAGTGCTGATGGTGGTCGACAAGCTCCCGGACACGCCCGAGGCCGTGACCGCCACGGCCGACGCGATGTTCGAAGCGGTCGACGAGAACCGCGACGGCCTGATCTCCGCGGCGGAGTACCACCAGTTGATCGAGGTGTGGAACGGGTGCCCGACCGACACCGACGCCACCTTCCCGCTGTTGGACTCCGACGGCGACGGGATGCTGTCGCGGGACGAGTTCGCCGCGCTGTGGCTGGAGTTCTGGGCCGGTGACGACGCGGAGGCACCGGGCACGCTCGTCTTCGGCCCGCTGGCGGTCTGACGGCTTTCGGGCGGACCCCGCGTCCATACGGGCCGACCCCGGCCACTCGGCACGCCGCCACCGTCCTGGCCGCTCAGGATGGCACGCGTGGAAGCCGACTCGATGGTCTCGCGTGCGATCGCGCTGTGCCTGCGGGACCGGTGGAAGGCAGCCGCCGAACTGTTGGCGGAGAACGATTCCTGGCTGGGCGAGCTCTTCGGCGGACTGGCCGAGCTCTGGGACGGCCGTTCCGCGCGGTTCGGCGCGAATCTGACCCAGCGCGAGCGGTGGCCGTCGAGGGCGGTACCGCGATGCCTGGACGATCAGATCGCTTCGTACGTCGCCGCGTTGCTGGTGCTGGGCGAACGAGCACGCGCGGAAAAGCTGCTCGCCGACGAGGCCTTCCCCGAATCCCGCCTGCGGGACAGCGAACGTTCGCTGCTCGCGGCCATGCGCGGCCGGCCCGGTCCGGCGATCGACTTCGCGCACCGGAGCCTGACCGACGGTGCTGGGCCCGGCTACGACATCGGGGCCTCCGCGATGCACCTGTCGACCGTGTCGGTCCTGCTGTCAGAGGGACGGTCCACCGAAGCGCGGGAACTGCTGACCGCCGCCCGCGCCACGGCACCGGCGCTGGCGCACCTGCTCGACATCGCCGAAGCCCGCGTCGACCTCGCGGAGGGCGAAACCGACCGCGCCACCCGGCTCCTCCACGCGGCCACCCGCGGGCTGGTCGTCGGCACGGACATCGCCTGGGCCGACCTCGCCGACCTCGCGTTACGGAGGAACGACCGGGCGTCGGCGAAGCAGGCCCTCGACGCGCTGGAGGCTCTCGCCGCCGCGATGCCGACCGGACGGGTGTTGTTGCATCGGCATCTGGTCCGGGCCTGCCTCGGCAAGGAGTCCGCCGACGAGTGCCTCTGGCTGGCCCGTGAACGCGACCAACCGTTCGAACTGGCCGTCGTCGCCGAACGCCTGGCGAGCCGTGGAGCTAGATCACCCCGGCCCGGACCGCGTACGCCACGGCGTGCGGCCGGTTCTTCAGCTTCAGCCGTCCGGTGATGCCCTGGATGATGTGCTTCACGCTGCGTTCCGAGTAGCTGAGCTCACCGGCGATCTCGACGGTGTCCTTGCCCTCGGCCATCAGCCGCAGCACGTCGATCTCCCGCGTGGTGAGCCCGGCGGTGTTGACGCCCATCGGGTCGAGCACCTCGCGTTGCAGCCGTTCGACGTGTTTGAGCAGTTCACCGAGCAGGCTCGGCGGGAGCACTCCGCCGCCGGTGGCCGCCGCGCGGACCGCGTGCGCCAGCCGTTCGCCGGTCGTGGCCGACCGCGGCAGGACCGCCACCACCCGGCATTCGATGGCGGGCACGAGCTCCGCCTCGCTGATCTGGCTCACCACGAGCACCACCGGCTTGCCGTCCTCGGCGGCGAGCCGCCGCAGCCAGAGCACGATCTCCGGCGTCAGGCATTCGGCTGCGAACACCAGTACGTCGGTCTCGGCGCGCCGATCCCAGTCCCGGATGTCGATCCCCTGCTGCGTGCCCAGCTGGCTGGCCAGCCCCGCCGTCGTGATCGGGTCGGGCGCGTGCACCGCCACGGTGATCTGTCGGGTTTCCGTGTCCACTTCGTCCCCTCCGCTTGTCCGCGGCCCCAGTCGGATGGATGGGACACAGTCTGCGAAAGAGCTCTTCACGAAGTCTCCGCGAGACCTCAACGAGGCGTGAAGAACTTCGTGGCCTGCTGAAACGCCTCGACGTACTTGGGGAGCTCGTCCAGAAGCTCGCGGAGCCTGCCCTCGGGGCCGGTGTAGTCCGGGTCGGCGAGGAGGGCGTAGCCGTAGGCCAGCGTCCGGCGAAGTTCGGCGACGCGGGCTTCCGCCTCGTCGGCGTCGAGGACCAGCCTGCCGTTCTGGGCGAGACCGAGCAGGACATCACCGGCGAACAGCTCCTGATCCTGGCTCACCGGCACAGCATGCACAGCCGCGCATGCCCGCCACCAGCACCGGCCGACACTTTGCCCCTGCGCACGCCCGGGTTTGCCCACTCGCCCGTCACCCGTCCGGTGAGCGAAAACCACATGAACGGACATCCGATGGTCCGTGGGCCGGCGAAATCCGGTCATGGCCGCGCAAACCCACACGGTGAGTGTCCGATTGATTGCGAAGCCCACATCGGCGCCACTAGGATTTTCGCCGAGCGGGACACTCTTTTCGGCGGTCGGACGCACAGGCGGCAGGTCATGGACGAGGTTTCCTCGCTGACGGTGCGGCTGCTGGGCGGTTCCCCCGCCTGCCACGGCGACGGCGAGATCGCGCTGGGTCCTGCCCAGCGCCAGGCGGTGTTCGCCACGCTCGCGCTGCACGCCGGCCAGTTCGTCTCGCGCCGGGAGATCATCGACGCCGTCTGGGGCGAGCGGCCACCGGACAGTGCCACCGGAATCGTGTACACCCACGTCTCGGCGTTGCGCCGCGCGCTGGAGCCGGCCGGCGAACCGCTCGTCGCCAGCCGCGCCGGTTACCGCCTCGACTTGCCGAAGCCGCAGGTCGACGTCCACGTCTTCGAAGCCGAGCTGGACCGCGCCCGCGCGCACCGGCTCGAGGGCGCGCACCGGCGGGAGCTGGAGTCGCTGCGGTCGGCGCTCGGGCAGTGGCGGGGCTCCGCGCTCGACGGTATCCCCGGCCCGTTCGCCGAGACCCAGCGTGCCCGGCTGAACGAACTGCGTCTGAGCGCGCTCGAACGCCAGGCCGAGGTCGCGCTGCGGCTCGGTGAGCATCGCGAACTCGTGGACGAGCTCGCCGTCCTGGTCGAGCGCCATCCGCTGCGCGAAGGCCTGCACCGCGTGCTGATCACCGCCCTGTTCCGGTCCGGGCGGCAGGCCGAGGCCCTGGCCGCGTTCGACCGTGCCCGCGAGACGATCATCGAGCGATCCGGCCTCGAACCCGGCCCGGACCTGCTGGACCTGCGGCGACGGATCTCGGCCGGCGATCCGTCCTTGCACGGCCGGCCGGAACCTCCCCAGCGGACGCAGGCCGTCCCCGCCCGGCCGTCCGCTTTCGTCGGCCGTGAGTTCGAGCTCGGGCGGGTGCGACGGCCCCTGTCCGCGCTGCTGGACGAAGGTCGCGGCACGACGATCTGGGTGGACGGCGAGGCGGGCAGCGGCAAGAGCACGTTCCTGGCCGAGGCGCTGGTCACGGCGAGGAGCCGGACACGCTGGGTCGAGGCCGACGAGCTGAGCGGCGCGGTCCCGATGAGCATCGTCGCCGACTGCCTCGGTGGTGAGGCGCTGGCCGATCTCGGCAAAACGGTCACCGAGCTGTGCGAAGCCGGGCCCCAGGTGCTCGTCTTCGAAGATCTGCACTGGGCCGACGAGGAAAGCCTGCTCGCCTGGCAGCGGCTTCACCGGTTGACCGCGCATCTGCCGCTGCTGCTGATCGGCTCGGCGCGGCCGCTCCCCCGGCGCCGCACGCTCGACGTCCTCCGCTCGGAGTTCGACGGCGAGATCATCCCGTTGCCGCCGTTCGACGGCCCGGCCGTCGCCGCGCTCGCCGAGGAGACCCTGGCCAGGGATCCGGGTGAGGACTTCCTCCGGTTCGCCGCCGAGTACACCGCCGGCAACCCCGGCTACCTGCGTGAGCTGTTCGCCGAGTTCGCCGACGGCCACGAGCCGGACACCGCGCCGCACGGCAGGCTCGCCGCCGTGGTGGAGGATCATCTCGCCACGCTTTCCGTGCCGGGCAAGCGAACGCTGAATTCAGCCGCGTTGCTCGGCTCTTCGTTCACCATCGCGGACCTCGCGGGGGTCACCGGCCGAAAACCGCCATCGCTCACCGGACCGGTGGAGGAGGCGCTCGCCGCGCACGTGCTCGAAGCCGACGGAGAACGTCTGCGGTTCCGCGTCCCGCTCGTTCGAGCGGTGTTCGCCGCGAACACCCCGCCCGCCATCCGCGCCGTGCTGCACCAGGAGATCGCCACGACCATGGCGGACTCCGGCGCGCCCGCGGATCGTGTCGCCGAGCAGCTACTGCAGGCAGGCGACGAGCTGACCGCGCCCTGGATCCCCCGCTGGGTACTCGACAACGTCCGCGCGCTGTCCGCAGGCACCGCCGTCGAACTGCTCGATGTGCTTTCCCACCAACGGAATCTCACCGAGGAGCAGCACCAGGAGCTGACCGGTGAACTCGCCGCGCTCCTGCTGCCCGAAGCGGACGCCGCGCCCTCCTGGCCCACCCAGCCCTGGTGCACGCCGCTGCACGCCCTCACCCGGGTGCGCAACCCGACCGCGCCGAGGACGTCCTAAACTGCGCGGGACACAGACCAGTGATCCGGCCACTTCCGCTGTATGACGAGAAATGGAGCCGGCGTGACGAACGGGCTGCGCGTCGAGCTGCTCGGGCCGCCTCGTGCCTGGCTCGACGACGTCGAGCTGAAGCTCGGGCCCGCCCGCCAGCGCGCGGTCTTCGCCACCCTGGCGACGCGGCGCGGCCAGGCGATCTCCCTCGGCGAACTGATCTCCGATGTCTGGGGCGGTTCAGCGCCCGCCAGCGCCACCGGCAGTGTCCACACCTATGTCTCCGGTCTGCGCGGGGCGATTCGCAAGGCGGGCGGAGACGCGCACGAAATATTGCGTTCGTCCGGATCGAGCTACTCACTGCGGCTGGACGGTGAAGCGCTCGACGTCCACCGGTTCGAAAAGGACGTCGCGGCCGCCAGGGCGGCGCTCGCCGATCAGCGGGGCGCGGCCGCGCGACTCACCTCCGCGCTCGGCCTCTGGCGCGGCGAGGCCTACTCCGGCGTGCCCGGCCCGTTCGCCGAAGCGGAACGCGTCCGGCTCGCCGAACTCCGGCTCACCGCCGCCGAACTGCGCGCCACGGCCCTGCTCGGTACCGGCGATCACCGGGAGCTGGTGGCCGAGCTGACCGCGCTGGTGCAGCGGCATCCGTTGCGCGAGTCCCTGCACGAGACGCTCATGCGCGCCCTGCACGCCAGCGGGCGGCAGATCGAAGCGCTCGGCGCGTACCGCGAGGCCAGGCGGATCCTCCGCGACGAACTCGGCGTCGAACCCGGCGCCCCGCTGCGGGAGCTGCACCAGCGCATCCTCGACGGCAGCGAAAAACCCGCCACCGCACCGAAACCGGCTCCGGTCCGGGTCGTGCCGCCGCCGGTGGCCAAGGCGATCGAACGCGGCGGCCACGGCCACCTGCCCGGCCGTGCCCGGCAGGTGGAGCGGCTCGACGGCTTCGTCACCGACGTGCTGGCCGGCCGCGGCCGCCCGGTCTGGCTCGAAGGCGAACCGGGTATCGGCAAATCGGAACTGCTGATCGCCGGGCTGGCCGGTGCCGCGGCGCGCGGCTGTCAGCTCGCCTGGACCGCGGCCGACGAGCTGCAGCAACGGTTCCCGCTGCAGGTGATCATGGAATGTCTCGGCGTGCACCACGGCGCGGCGGATCCGGCGAAGGCCAAGCTGGCCGGTGAGCTGCACGCCGAACCCGCGCACGGCGACTGGGGCCCCGCCGACCCGATCCTGTCCACTGTGGACAAACTGCTCACGCTGGTCGACGAGACCTGCGCGGCGGGCCCGCTGGTGCTGGTGATCGACGACCTCCACTGGGCCGATGAGGCCAGTGTGCTGCTGTGGCAGCGGCTGGCCGCCGCCACCCGCCAGCTGCCGTTGCTGCTGGTCGCCGCCACGCGCGCCGGGCACGGCCGCCGGGACCTCGCCCAGCTGCGTCGCGGGGTGGAAGCGAGGGACGGCGTGATCATGCCGGTCGAGGTGCTGACCGACGACGACATCGCCGCCGTGTTCGAGGCGATCCTCACGGCGAAGCTCGGGCCGAGCCTGCGCCCGCTGGTCCGGCGCGCGGCCGGGAATCCGCTCTACGCCAGGGAAGTCGCGCACGACCTGGTCCGGACGGGCGCGGTGCGGATCACGGCGGGTGTGGCCGAGGTGACGCTGGACGGCACCGAGAACGCGCCGCGTTCGCTGCTGGCGGCGGTGGCCAGGACGCTGGAGACCCTCGACCAGGCCACGACCGGGATCCTGCGCACCGCCTCCCTGCTGGGCGCGGAGTTCGCCGTCGAGGACATCGCCACGCTGGCGGGCAAGAGCCCGCTCGAGGTGCTGCAGGAGCTGGAGCCCGCCATCACCGCGGGCGTCATCGAGTACGCCGGCGACAAACTCGCCTTCCACCATCCGTTCCAGCGGCAGGCGCTCTACGGCGCCATCGGCGAACCGGTCCGCGCCGAGTTGCACCGGCGCGCCGCCGAATCGCTCGCGCGGGCGGGCGCGCCGGTCAAACGGGTCGCCGAGCAGCTGGCCGCCGGGCCGGTGCCGTTCGACCCGTGGCTGGCGGGCTGGCTCACCGCGAACCACGTCGCGGTGTCCAACCGCGCCCCGCATATCGCGGCCGACCTGCTCCGCGGCGCGCTCGACAGCGCGGTGCCCACCCGTGAGCAACGGGAGACGCTGATCGCCGCGCTGGTCCGCGTGCTGTTCCGGCTCGAACTCACGCCCGAGGCCGAAGCCGAGGAGGCGGTGAAGACCGTCGTGGACAAGGCGGATCTGGCGCAGATGCGGCATTTCCTGGCCGCGCTGCGCTACCGCCGGGGCGACACGCCCGGCGCGATCGAGGCGCTCGGCGACACCGCGGACGACCCGTCGATCCCGGAACTGTGGCGCACCAGCACCCGGACGCTGCTCGCCAACTTTCGCCGTGGAGACCTGTCCGATCTCGACGAGACCGAACGGATCGCGCGGGGCCTGCACGCCGAGGCGGCCGAAGCGGGTGAGCGCTACCCCGCCGCGCACGCGCAGCAGACGTTGTGGCTGGTGCACTCGATCCGCCGGGAGCACGACCGGGCGCTGACCGCGATCGACGCCGCGCTGGAGACCGCCGGCCACGAGGCCGATCTGGCGACGCTGCGGTTCGATCTGCTCGACAACCGGCTCTTCACGCTGCAGAACCTCGACCGGCTCGGCGAAGCCGACGCCACGCTGCACGCCGGCTACGAGACCGCGGCGCGGCACGGTCTGCCGACCGGTCCGCAGGTCTCGGCGGCCGTGCACTACTACTGGACGGGGCGCTGGGACGAGGCACTGGCCGAGCTCGATTCGGTCACCGAGGACGGCCCGGCGATCACGTTCTACGGCGTGCGCGAGCCGGGTGCCGCCGCCCTGTTGCTGCACGGGGTCGCCGCGCTCATCGCGGGCCATCGCGACGAACGCGTCGCCGTCCGCGCCCATCTGGAAGCGGCCGAGGCGCATTCGCCGTCGAACTCGTCCGAACGCGAGAGCTGCGACTTCTACCTGGCGGCACTGGCGATGGCCGCCGAACAACGCGGCGAACTCGACGACGCGTTACGCCTGATCGCGCCGGTGCTGCGCCCCGATTACGCCCGGATGATGCTGCGCCACCAATGGCTTCCCGACGTCGTCCGCGTCGCGCTCGCCGCCGGGAACGACGCCGTCGCGCACGAAGCGCTCGCCGTCTGCGCCGAGGAGGCGAGCCAGGAGACCGTCCCGGCCAGGGCCACCGCCGCCGCCCTGCGGTGCCGGGCGCTGATCGACGGCGATCCCGAAGGTATGCGCGCGGCGGCCGATCACTACCGCGAGGTCCGCCGTCCCATCGAACTCGCGGCCGCTCTGGAAGACACCGCCGAACTGCTCGGCCGCGCCGGCTACCTCGAAGAGGCCACCCGCTCGCTCACCGAGGCGTGCGAAGTGCTCGGGCCGGTCGGCGCCACCTGGAGCATCCGCCGCGCGGAAAGCAGGCTGCGGCGCTACGGCGTCTTGAGCCGCGCGGAACGAGGCCCCCGGCACAGCGCGGCACTGTCGCCGCTGGAACTGCGCGTCGCGCGGCTGGTGGCGGCGAAGCTGTCCAACCCGGAGATCGCCGCGGAGCTGAGCCTTCCGAGGCGGACGGTGCAGTCGCTGGTGTCCAGGGTGCTGACCAAACTGCACGCCGATTCCCGGCTGACCGTCGGCGACCAGCTGCCGAGACGACTCGCGTGACCGCACGACCGAGGAGAACCATGACCCGCGTACTGGCCGGATTGACGGCCCTCGTGCTGCTGCTCACCGGCTGTTCCGGCACGCCTGAAGCCGGTGGTCCGATCAAGCTCACCGTCGCCACCTTCGGCGAGTTCGGGTACGAGAAACTGTTCGACGCCTACGAAAAGGCCCACCCGGGCATCACCGTCGAAGGCCGGGTCGCCGACTTCGAGACGCATCACCGGCAGCTCGCCACCGGGCTCGGCGCCGGACGCGGCAGTGCCGACGTGGTGGCGATCGAAGAGCAGTACCTCCCCAAGTTCCGTCAGTCGACGGACAAGTTCAGCGATCTGTCCGAGTTCGGCGCGCAGGGTCTCCGCGAGCACTGGCCTGCCTGGAAATGGGACCAGGGCACCGCCGAGGGCGGGAAATTCGTGATGGGCCTCGGCACCGACATGGGCAGTCTCGCCCTCTGCTACCGCCGTGACCTGTTCGCGAACGCCGGCCTGCCGACCGACCGCGACCAGGTGGCCGCGCTGTGGCCGACCTGGGAGAAGTTCGCCGAAACCGGGGAACGGTTCAGCGCCAAGGCACCGGACGACGTCAAGTTCGCCGACTCGGCGGGCACCGTCTACACGGCGATGCTCAACCAGGCGGAGGAGAACTACTTCTCCACGGACGACAAGTTCATCGCCGACACGAATCCCAACGTGCGCAAGGCTTTCGAGCTCGCGGGCGGGATGGCGCTGAAGAAGGAGACCGCCGCGGTCACCACGTTCACCCAGCCGTGGACGGTGGCGATCAAGCAGAGCCGGTTCGCCGCCATCACCTGTCCCGCCTGGATGCTCACCCAGATCCAGGAGGCGGGCGGCCCGGAGCTGGCCGGAAAATGGGACGTCACCTCGGTTCCGGGCAAGGCGGGCAACTGGGGCGGTTCGTTCCTGACCATCCCGAAGCAGGGCGCGCACCGCAAGGAGGCCTACGACCTCGCCGTCTGGCTCACCGCCCCCGAACAGCAGAAACGGATCTTCCTGGAGAGCGGGTTGCTGCCGAGCGCGCTGGGCGCCTACCAGGATAGTGCCGTGCTTTCCCACACCAGCCCGTATTTCAGCGGTGCGCCGATCGGCAAGATCTTCGCCGCATCCGCCGAGGCCTTGCGGCCCAACTACCGCGGGCTGCGCGACGGTGAGGTGCGGCCGGTGTACGGGCACGCGCTCGGCCGCGTCGAAGAGGGGAAGCAATCGCTCGACGAGGCTTGGAACCAGGCCGCCACCGAAGGCCGCGCCGCGGCCGCCAACTGAGCGGGGACGGCGTGACACTGGGGTTTCCGGACGGGTTCCGGTGGGGTACGGCCACGGCGGCGTACCAGATCGAGGGCTCGACGACGGCGGACGGCCGTGGACCGTCCATTTGGGACACCTTCACCGCGAGACCCGGCCTGGCCACCGGTGACCCGGCTTGCGATCACTACCGGCGCTACCGCGAGGACGTCCGCCTGCTGAGCGAACTCGGCGTGCCGTATTACCGGTTCTCCGTCGCATGGTCGCGGGTCATGCCGGACGGCCGCACGGTCGAGCCACGCGGTCTCGCCTTCTACGACCGTCTCGTCGACACGTTGCTGGATCACGGGATCACCCCGATGGTGACGCTCTACCACTGGGACCTGCCCGAGGCGCTGCAAGCGGAAGGCGGCTGGCCGAATCGCGAGCTCGCGGACCTCTTCTCGGACTACGCGCTGACCGTCCACAAAGTACTCGGCGATCGGGTGCGGCAATGGACCACGATCAATGAGCCTTTCTGCGCCTCCTTCATCGGCTACGGCAACGGCGATCATGCACCGGGCATCCAGGACGAGGGTGCGGCGCTGGTCGCCGGGCACAACCTCCTTCTGGCGCACGGCAAGGCGACACAGGCGTTGCGGTCTGCCGGCGGCGAGCAAGAGGTTTCCATCGTACTCAACTTCGCCCCGGTGCTGACCGATGCGGACGACGCCGCGCACCGCGAGGCCGCGCGCAAATTCGACTTCCTGCACAACAGGTTCTTCCTCGACCCCCTGCTGGGCCGCGGCTATCCGCCTGAGCTGCTGGCAGATCTGGCACACGTCGGCACACTGGAACCGGCGATCGCCGACGGTGATCTGGAGATCATCGCGCAGCCGCTGGACGTCCTGGGTGTCAACTACTACGCGCCCGCCCGCGCGGTCCCCCTCGACGACCCCGAGACCGACAGCAACTGCCCCCTGCCGGGCCTGCGCGGGATGGACGTCCAGCCGCCCCGCGGCGAGCTGACCTCGCTCGGCTGGGAGCAGCGGCCGGAGTGCTTCACCGAACTTTTGCTGTGGCTGCACGAACATTGCGACGGCCTGCCGCTCGTGATCGCCGAGAACGGAGCGGCCTTTGAGGACGAAGTCGTCGAAGGCCGCGTACACGACGAGAAGCGCGTACAGTACTTCGCCGAGCATCTCGCCGCCGTACACGCCGCTATCGAGCGCGGCGCCGATGTCCGCGGCTACATGGCCTGGTCGCTGCTGGACAATTTCGAGTGGGCCATGGGGTACACGCAACGGTTCGGGCTCGTGCACGTCGACTTCGAGACCCAGGAGCGGGTACTCAAGGACAGCGCCCTGTTCTATGCGGATGTGGTGGCGCGCAACGGTCTTTAGCGGCCGCTTCCGCTTGCTGCCGAAAACTGTCGGTGGTCGGTCGTATGTTCTCCGTGTGGACACACTCAACGCCACTGTGGCGCTACTCAAGGAAATCACCGCACTGGAAGCTCTTCGGGAGGTCAATGCTTCACTGGATACATTGGGGGACAACGATGCCGTGGATGCCGCTATCGCAGCTACGGAAGGAATCGCACGACTGGAAGCCATCCGGTTCCGCGCCCTGGGCCGGTTAAGCCGACATCGTGATGGCGCCTCCAGCGTGGCACAGGAGGTCGCGCTCGCTCTGTCCGTTGTAGACGGACACGCTGCCGCGCTGGTCTCCACCGCCCAGGCATTGACCACCCGCCTGCCCCGCACACTCGGGTTGCTGGATTCCGGAAAGGTAGGCGGCTATGGGGCGATGAAAGTCGCCGCGGCCACCGCCTGGCTCTCCGACGACGACGCCCGCGCGGTGGATACCGTTCTGGAGGACCGTCTGCCGGACCGGAACTCCGACCAGATCCGGAAAGCCGCCAACCACGCCGCGATGATGGCCGACCGCGACGGCGCGGCTCGCCGGGCCGAACGGAATCGCGGTGGCCGTCGTTTGTCGGTGCGGCACGGTGAGACCGGGGTCGCCTCCATCGAAGTCGAAGACGGCCCCGTCGAGAAGGTCGCCGCTGCCTACACGCGGATCGACCGTGAAGCCCGAGCCCTGCGGGCCGGTGGAGAGACACGCACGCTGGATCAGCTTCGTGCCGATGTCGCCCTCGATCTCTTGCTGGGTGGCCAGGGTGGGAAGAGCGAACGATCCGAAGTGTTCCTCTACATGGACCTGCACACCTACCTCGGACTGAACGACGACCCAGCCGAGATGGCCGGACACGGCCACATCCCGGCATCACTGGCCCGCGAGATCGCTAGCGGGTCGAACACGGTGCTGCGGCGGATCATCACCGACCCACTCTCCGGACAAGTCCTCGACCTCGGACGCGACCGCTACCGGCCCACCGCCGGACTCGACGAATTCGTCCGGGTCCGGGACAGAGAATGCCGAAGACCCGGCTGCCACCGCGTCGCCCAAGCCTGCGACCTCGACCATTCACTGCCCTGGCAGTTCGGTGGCCACACCGCGGACACGGAGCTGGTCGATCTGTGCCGCCGCGACCATCGGTTGAAGGACGAGCCGGGCTGGAACTACGCATTGGGTTCCGAGGGGACTCTCACCATCACCACGCCCACCGGGCAGCGCTACGACAGCACGCCTCCGCCACTGCACGAACCCCGCGCCGAAGAACCACCACCGTTCTGACCCGTCGCCGGAAAACGGCAATGGCGCATCGCAACGACAGCCACCAACGCCCGACCCGGCTTCCATCCGTCGCCGAAAAACGGCGAGACCCGGCAACCTCCACACGAGGGTCGCCCGGAAGCGCCCTACGCATCACAACGGCGCCACACCTCCGACAGCCATCGACCGACCGCCGCCTCACTCGTCGGCCGACAACCCTCGGCGTCGTCGCCGAAAAACGGCCAACCCCGGCAGCACCCACCGCAGCACGACAAGGCCCCGCCCCCTAACACCGTCGCCGAAAACCGACCACCCCCACCACCGGCAGCCACAACCCCAAGCGCCCCGGTGAAACCGGCGTGAACACCCGGTGACACCTCGCGACCCCACCCGGCAACCCCAGGCCCCAGTTGTCCAGTTCATGACGTCATCCGGCCCCACCGCTAGGTGTTCCACGACACTTTTTGGCGGGTTCCTACAATCCCCGGCCCCCGGCATGCGCCACCGGCGACATTCTCGTACCGGCCGGTAAGAGGCAGGCTGTTAGACAGGTATCAGGAGACTGTCCCGCACGTGATCCGGCGGGACGGTGCCGCTCACTTGGGAGGCTCAGTCGGTGTTCAGTCGTGTCGCCATCGTCAACCGCGGGGAAGCCGCGATGCGGCTCATCCACGCCGTCCGCGAGCTTTCGGCGGAGACCGGACGGCGGATCGAGACCGTCGCGCTCTTCACGGACGCGGACCGGTCGGCGACGTTCGTGCGGGAAGCCGACATCAGCTACAACCTCGGGCCCGCGTCGGCGCGCCCCTATCTCGACTTCGCCGTGCTGGAGCGGGCGCTGACCGAGACCGGGGCCGACGCGGCCTGGGTCGGCTGGGGGTTCGTGGCCGAGGATCCGGCCTTCGCCGAGCTGTGTGAGCGGCTGGGCGTCACCTTCATCGGTCCGAGCGCGGACGCGATGCGCAAGCTCGGCGACAAGATCGGCGCCAAGCTGATCGCCGAAGAGGTCGGGGTGCCCGTCGCTCCGTGGAGCCGCGGCGCCGTCTCCGATCTCGACGCCGCCATCAAGGCCGCCGACGAGATCGGCTATCCGCTGATGCTCAAGGCCACCGCCGGCGGTGGCGGTCGCGGTATCCGCGTCATCAGCTCCGCCGACGAGCTCAAGGACGCCTACGAGCGCACCAGCCTGGAGGCCGAGCGCGCCTTCGGCAGCGGCGTCGTCTTCCTGGAGCGCCTGGTCACCGGCGCCCGGCACGTCGAGGTCCAGGTCATCGCC
Organism: Amycolatopsis keratiniphila; assembly: GCF_000400635.2. NCBI lineage: Bacteria > Bacillati > Actinomycetota > Actinomycetes > Pseudonocardiales > Pseudonocardiaceae > Amycolatopsis > Amycolatopsis keratiniphila. The sequence continues at coordinate 5,841,956 of NC_021252.1, forward strand.
GACGGTCAGGGCACCGCGTGGGCGCTCGGCGTCCGTGACTGTTCGGTGCAGCGCCGCAACCAGAAGATCATCGAGGAGTCCGCCTCCCCGGTGCTGAGCCCCGAGCAGGCCGACGAGCTCAAGCGGTCCGCCGAGCGGCTCGCGCTCGCGGTCGATTACCGCGGCGCCGGAACGGTCGAGTTCCTCTACCACCCCGGCGACAAGCTGTTCGCGTTCCTCGAGGTGAACACCCGCCTCCAGGTCGAGCACCCGATCACCGAGCTGACCACCGGCATGGACCTGGTCAAGGCCCAGTTGCACGTCGCTTCCGGCGGCAAGCTCGAAGGGGTCCAGCCCGCCGAGTTCGGGCACGCCGTCGAGGCGCGGCTCAACGCCGAAGACCCGGACCGCGACTTCGCGCCGTCCCCGGGCCGCATCGCCCGCCTGGACCTGCCCGCCGGCCCCGGTATCCGCGTCGACACCGGGGTCAGCGAAGGCGACACCATCCCGGCCGACTTCGACTCGATGATCGCGAAGATCATCGCCTACGGCCGCGACCGTGACGAGGCGCTCGGCCGTCTGCGCCGCGCGATGGCGCAGACCACGGTCATCATCGAGGGCGGCGCGACCAACAAGAGCTTCGTCCTCGACCTGCTCGACCAGCCCGAGGTGATCGACGGCAGCGCCGACACCGGCTGGATCGACCGCGTCCGCGGCGAGGGCAAGCTGGTCACCCACCGCCATTCGGCGATCGCGCTCGCGGCCGCCGCCATCGAGGCGTACGAGGACGAGGAAGCCGTCGAGCGTCAGCGGCTCCTCTCCACCGCGCACGGTGGCCGCCCGCAGGTCCAGCACGAAAGCGGCCGTCCGCTCGACCTCAAGCTGCGCGGCGCCGCGTACCGCGTGAGCGTCGCCAGGATCGGCCACCGCCGGTTCCGCGTCGGCGTCTCGGCGGGCGGCGGCGAGATCCACCCCGCCGACGTCGAGGTCGACCGGTTCGACGAGCACACCGGCCAGATCACCGTCAACGGCAGCCGGTTCCGCCTGGTCACCGGCACCCACGGCCCGATCCACCTGGTGGAGGTCGACGGCATCACCCACCGCATCAGCCGGGACGAGGGCGGCGTCGTCCGCTCCCCCGCGCCGGCGCTCGTCGTCGCGACCCCGCTGGAGGTCGGCGCCGAGGTCGAGGCAGGCGCGCCCGTGCTGGTGCTGGAAAGCATGAAGATGGAGACGGTGCTCCGCGCGCCGTTCCGCGCGAAGCTGCGTGAGTGCGTCGTCTCGGTCGGCAGCCAGGTCGAGACCGGAGCTCCCCTGCTGCGGCTCGAACCGGTGGCCGAAGAAGGCGAAGAGGTCGCCGAGGACACCGGCAGTGTCGAGATCGAGCTGCCCGCGGAGCCGGACGGCACGTCGGCGGCACAGCGGATCACGCGGGGACAGCAGGATCTGCGCAGTCTCCTGCTCGGCTTCGACGTCGACCCGCACGACGAGCGCCGCACGCTCAGCGCGTACCTGGCCGCCCGCGCCGAACTGGACGGCAACGGCGATCGCCCGCTGGAGGGCGAGGTCGAGCTGCTGACCGTGTTCGCGGACCTCTCCGAGCTGATGCGCAACAAGCCGGCGCGCGAAGACGCCAAGACGGACACCCGGGTGCACAGCTCCCGCGAGTTCTTCCACACCTACCTGCAGAGCCTCGACGTCGAACGCGCCGGGCTGTCGGAGTCGTTCCAGAACAAGCTGAAGAAGGTGCTGGCGCACTACGGCATCAAGGATCTGGAGCGGACGCCGGAGCTGGAGGAGGCGGTCTTCCGCATCTTCCTCGCCCAGCAGCGGACCTCGTCCGACGTCGCGGTCGTCACCGCGCTGCTGCGGCAGTGGCTCACCGAGCCGCAGCCGTTCGAGTCGATGCGCGAACCGGCGGGCAAGGCGCTGGAGCAGCTCATCGCCGCCACCCAGCTCCGCTTCCCGGTGGTCGGCGACCTGGCGCGCAGCGTGGTGTTCCGGTGGTTCGCCCAGCCGTTGCTGCGCCGCACCCGCGCCGAGGCCTACAGCGAGGTCCGCAAACACCTGCGTCACCTCGACCTGCACCCGGATTCGCCGGACCGCGCCGAGCGGATCGCGAGCATGCTGGCCAGCGCGCAGCCGCTGGTCCGCCTGCTCGGGCAGCGGATCGGCCGTCCCGGCACCGATCACAGCCCGCTGCTGGAGGTGCTGAGCCGCCGCTACTACGGCAACCGTGCGCTCACCGATGTCCAGCAGGTGACCGTCGGCGGCTGCACCTTCGTCACCGGCGACTACGCCGACGCGAACGAGCGGTTCCACATGGTCACCACCGCCGTCGACCGCGCCGGGCTGCCCGGGGCGATCAAGGCGGTCGCCGGCCTCGCCGCGCAGCTGCCCGCCGACACCGACGTCGAGGCGGACCTGTACCTCACCTGGGACGACGAGTCGGCCGACGACGACACGATGGCCGCCGGGCTGCGCGAGGTCCTCACGGCCGAGTCGCTGCCGAGCCGGATCCGCCGGATCACCACCACGGTCGCCGGGCACGGCGGTGCGGTGATGCACCACCACTTCACCTTCCGCCCGTCCTCGACCGGGTTCAGCGAGGAGCGGCTGATCCGCGGCCTGCACCCGCTGATCGCCCAGCGGATGCAGTTGCAGCGGCTGGCGAACTTCGACCTCACGCGCCTGCCGTCGGGTGACGAGGACGTGTACCTGTTCAAGTGCGTCTCGCCGATGAACCCGTCGGATCAGCGGCTGGTCGCGCTCGCCCAGGTCCGCGACCTGACCCCGCTGCGGGACAACGACGGCAAGCTGCTGGCCCTGCCCGCGGTCGAAGGCACGCTGGCGGGCTGCCTCGACGCGATCCGCGAGGTGCAGGCGAAGCTTCCGCCGAAGAAGCGCTTCGACACCAACCGGATCATGCTGTACGTCTGGCCGACCAGTGAGCTCACCGGCGAGGAGCTGGACACGGTCGCCCAGCGGGTGCAGCCGTCGACCGCGGGTGCGGGGCTCGAAGAGGTCCAGTTCCTCGGCAGGCAGCGCGACCGCGCGACCGGCGAGGTCAAAGAGGTCGCCGTGCGCATCGGCTACGACGTGAGCGGCGGCGTGCAGATGTCGCTGTCCGAGCCCACCACCGAGCCGATCCTCCCGCTCGACGACTACCGCCAGAACGTGCTGCGCGCCCGTCGCCGCGACACCGTGTACCCGTACGAGCTGACCGAGATGCTCGGTTCGTTCACGGAGTACGACATGGACGACACGAACACCCTCGTCCCGGTCGACCGGAAGAAGGGCCGCAACAAGGCGGCGATCGTCGCCGGGGTGGTCACCACGCCGACCGAACGGCACCCGGAGGGCGTCAAGCGCGTGGTGCTGCTGGGCGACCCGACGAAGGCGCTCGGCGCGCTGTCGGAGCCGGAGTGCTCGCGGGTGATCGCGGCGCTGGACCTCGCCGAGCGGCTGCGGGTCCCGCTGGAGTGGTACGCGCTTTCGGCGGGCGCGCGGATCTCGATGGAGTCCGGTACCGAGAACATGGACTGGGTCGCGGCCGCGCTCAAGCGGATCGTGCACTTCACCCAGAACGGCGGCGAGATCAACATCGTCGTCGCGGGAATCAACGTCGGCGCCCAGCCGTACTGGAACGCCGAAGCGACGATGCTCATGCACACCAAGGGAATCCTGGTGATGACGCCGGATTCCGCGATGGTGCTGACCGGTAAGCAGTCCCTCGACTTCTCCGGTGGCGTCTCGGCCGAGGACAACTTCGGCATCGGCGGCTACGACCGTGTCATGGGCCCGAACGGCCAAGCGCAGTACTGGGCGCCGAACCTCGCCGCGGCACGCGACGTGCTGATGTCGCACTACGACCACACCTACGTGGCACCGGGCGAGCCCGGTCCGCGCAAGGCGGTCACGAACGACCCGATCGACCGGGACATCTCGTCGTTCCCGCACGCGGCCGTCGACAGCGACTTCACCACGGTCGGCCAGATCTTCTCGCGGGAGGCCAACCCCGACCGCAAGAAGCCGTTCGACATCCGCACCGTGATGCGCGCGCTGTCGGATCAGGACCACCCGGTGCTGGAGCGCTGGCCGGGTATGGCCGACGCGGAGACCGCGGCCGTGCAGGACGTGCACCTCGGCGGGCGGCCGGTGTGCCTGCTCGGCATCGAGTCGCGTTCGGTGCCGCGCCGCGGTTTCCCGCCCACCGACGGCCCGGACACCTACACCGCGGGCACGCTGTTCCCGCGGTCGTCGAAGAAGGCGGCGCGGGCGATCAACGCGGCCAGCGGCAACCGGCCGCTGGTGGTGCTGGCGAACCTGTCCGGCTTCGACGGTTCGCCGGAGTCGATGCGGAAGCTGCAGCTGGAGTACGGCGCGGAGATCGGCCGGGCGATCGTCAACTTCGAAGGCCCGATCGTGTTCACCGTGATCTCGCGGTACCACGGCGGCGCGTTCGTGGTCTTCTCGAAGGCGCTGAACCCGAACATGACGGTGCTGGCGCTGGAAGGCTCGTTCGCCTCCGTGCTCGGCGGAGCACCCGCCGCGGCGGTCGTGTTCGCCGGTGAGGTCAACGCGCGGACCGCGGCGGATCAGCGGGTGCGGTCGCTCACCGAGAAGCTCAGCGGGGCGGTGGGTGCCGAACGTGCCGCGCTGGCCGCAGAGCTGGCCGAGGTCCAGTCGTCGGTGCGGGCCGAGAAGCTGGGCGCGGTCGCGGCCGAGTTCGACGGCGTGCACAGCATCGAGCGCGCGGTGAAGGTCGGCTCGGTGGACGCGATCATCAGCGCCGCCGAGATGCGGCCGCGCATCATCGAAGCGATCGAAGCGGGCCTGGCGAAGCAGTAACCGCCACCCCCTCCGGAATGTCATGAAAGGGCCGTTCAGGACGAAAAATGTCCTGAACGGCCCTTTCATGACATCCAGGGCAGGCTAGCGTGAAGGTGGATCGGGCGGCTGATCCCCGAAATCCTCCGGCGCGATCTTGTCCAGTGCCGCCCGGAACTCCTCGACCTCCCGTTCCTGCGCGACCGGGTCGGACGGCACCGTCGGCAGTTCCGCGTCCGGCCCGGCCCCCACGATCTCGACCCGCACCGAAGCGACCTCCAGTACCGCGTCCGCCACCTCGATCCCGACCCCGGCCCGCAAGCCGATCGCGACCGCGTCACTCGGCCGGGCGGAGACGCGGATTCCGGAATCGAGTACCAGATCCGCGAAGAAGATGCCGTCCCGCAGCGCGGTGACCTGCACCCCGGTGACCCGGTGCCCGAACGACTCGACCACCTGGCCGATCAGTTCGATCGTGCCGGGCCGGGGCAGCCGGATCCGTTCCTGCGCGAGCGCCACCGCGCTCGCCTCGGGGCCGCCGATCGTGATCGCCAGCCAGCGGCGTTCGCCCTCCCGTTCCCGCAGCAACATCACCGGTGCCGCTTCCGGGGCCAGGACTGCCATCCCCTCGACGTCCATCGAAATCATGCGCGGTACCTCATTCCCTCGCCTCAGGCGTCGTCGTCCTTGAGTGCCTTGTCCGCCACCACCTCCGACGGGGCGGGCCGGTCACGCCGCTGGAACGGCGTCGTGTGCCCCTCGGCGCGCAGCCGGGGGATCATGTGCGGGTAGTGGAGCTCGAACGCCGGCCGTTCCGACCGGATCCTCGGCAGATCGAAGAAGTTGTGGCGGGGCGGCGGACAGGTCGTCGCCCACTCCAGGGAGTTCCCGTGTCCCCACGGGTCGTCGACTTCGACGACCTCCCCGAACCGGTAGCTGCGGACGACGTTCCAGATGAACGGCAGCACCGACGCGCCCAGCAGGAACGCGCCGATCGTGGAAATGGTGTGCAGCAGGGTGAAACCGTCCGAGCTCAGGTAGTCGGCGTAGCGGCGCGGCATTCCTTCGTTGCCGAGCCAGTGCTGGACGAGGAACGTCATGTGGAAGCCGATGAAGGTGGTCCAGAAATGGAGCTTCGCGAGCCGCTCGTCGAGCATCCGCCCGGTCATCTTGGGGAACCAGAAGTAGATCCCGGCGAAGGTGGCGAACACGATGGTGCCGAACAGCACGTAATGGAAGTGCGCCACCACGAAATAGGTGTCGTGGATGTGGAAGTCCAGCGGCGGCGCGGCGAGGATGATCCCGGTCAGCCCGCCGAGCAGGAACGTCACCATGAACCCGATCGACCACAGCATCGGTGATTCGAAGGTCAGCTGCCCCTTCCACATGGTGCCGATCCAGTTGAAGAACTTGATCCCGGTCGGCACCGCGATCAGGAAGGTCATGATGGAGAAGAACGGCAGCAGCACCGCGCCGGTGGCGAACATGTGGTGCGCCCATACGGCGAACGACAGCGCGGTGATCGCGATCGTCGCGAACACCATGAGTTTGTAGCCGAACAACGGTTTCCGGCTGAACACCGGGACGATCTCGGTGATGATGCCGAAATACGGCAACGCGACGATGTACACCTCGGGATGCCCGAAGAACCAGAACAGGTGCTGGAACAGGATCGCCCCGCCGTTGGCCGGATCGAAGACGTGCGCGCCGAGCCGCCGGTCCGCCTCCAGCCCGAACAGCGCCGCGGTGAGGATCGGGAAGACCGCCAGGATCAGGATCGTGGTGAACAGGATGTTCCAGGTGAACAGCGGCAGCCGCCACATGGTCATCCCGGGCGCGCGCAGGCAGAGGATCGTGGTGACCATGTTGACCGCGCCGAGGATCGTCCCGAGCCCGGACACGATCAGGCCCATGATCACCAGATCGGCGCCGACGCCCGGGGTGTGCGCGGCGTTGGACAGCGGCGTGTACATCGTCCACCCGAAGTCGGGCGCACCGCCCGGCGTCATGAACGAGCTGAGCACCATCAGCCCGCCGAAGAGGTAGAGCCAGTAGGAGAACGCGTTCAGCCGCGGGAAGGCGACGTCCGGGGAGCCGATCTGCAGCGGCAGGATGTAGTTGGCGAAGGCGAAAAGATTCGGTGTCGCGTACAGCAGCAGCATGATCAGGCCGTGCATGGTGAACAGCTGGTTGTACTGCTCCTGCGACAGGAACTGCATCCCCGGCCTGCCCAGCTCGCCGCGCATCAGCAGCGCCATGAAGCCGCCGACGAGGAAGAACCCGAACGAGGTGCTCAGATAGAGCACGCCGATCGTCTTGTGGTCGGTGGTGCGGACGACGCTGAGGAAGACACTCCCCTTGGGGGCACGGATCCGCCCGCCGAAGCGGACGGCCTCCGGTCGCGGAGAGGGCTTCACGGCGGTCATGGCGACTCCCAGCACGAGGACACACCTTCTGAAGGCTGGTACCCCTCCAGGAGAGTCCCTACACGCGCGCTTTTCAAGGGCCGGCCGAGTAGAGGAACCTGGACACGGTGAGTGAAGGGGGCGTCCTTTGAAAATGTCCGTAATCCGTGCCGCCTCGATGGCACAGCAGTCGCGTGTCACGCCGGGAATCGAGGATATGAAGAGCTACCTGGAATCCCAGGTGGCCGATGTTTCCCACCGGGAGGTGATCGGGCCGGCACTGCCCGGCTCCGGAGCGAGCGGGGTGATCGTCCACGGCGGGGAACGCGTCGCGTCCTGGGGTGATCCCGGTGTGCCCGAAATGGCGTTCAGTGCCACCAAGAGCGTCGTATCGACCGTCGCGGGTCTCGCCTTCGACGGCGGGCTGCTCCCGGATGTCCATCAGCCGGTGCGCGACACGCTCGACATGCCCGAACTGACGGGCCCGCGCGCGGGCACGATCACCTGGCACCACCTGCTCCAGCAGACCAGTCAATGGGACGGTGAGCTCTGGGGCAAACCGGCGTGGGCGGACGCCGGAAGCCTCGGTCCGGGAAGCGCGCCGCCGGACGCCCCACCGGGCGGTGGATGGGCTTACAACGACGTCCGGGTGAACCTGCTCTGCCTCGCCCTCACCCGCCTGTTCGCCCGGCCGCTGCCCTCGGTGCTGCGGGAGGGCGTCCTCGGGCCGATGGGCGCGTCCGGCACCTGGTCGTGGCACGGCTACCGCGGCGCGACGACCCGTATCGGCGGCGAGGAGGTTCCCGTCGTCAGCGGCGGAGCGCATTGGGGAGGCGGCCTGTGGATCTCCGCCGACGACCTCGCCTTGCTCGGCCTGCTCTACCTTCGCGACGGCGAACACCACGGCCGCCGTCTGCTCAGCCGCGAGTGGATCGACCGCACCTGGAGCCCGTGCGACCACAACCCGGATTACGGCTACCTCTGGTGGCTCAACGACCGTCGGCGGGTCTTCCCCGCCGCTCCGCCGACTGGCCGGTGTGCCCGCGGGAACGGCGGCAGGCACCTGCTGTGGGTCGATCCCGAACGCGACCTCGTCATCGTGTCCCGCTGGGGTGAGGACGCCGGAGGGTTGCTGCACGAGGTCTCGGCCGCGATCTCCTAGCCGCCGCGATCCGTTCGGGTTTCGCCTTGCCGAAACGCGAATTCCGTCGCGAGAATTCTTCTTTCCGCCCCCTACAGTCGATACGCCATCCGGCCTGCTACCCGGAGTTCACCATTCCGCCTTCATCGGACCACCGGGAATCAGCGGGCTTTCGCATTACGGACGGCGATGCTCAGCAGTTCCGCGGCCGGACCGGCGAGCCGCCGCCCGGCCGGCCACACCGCGCGCAACTCCCGGCCGAAGTCGACGCCGTCCACCGCGACCGCGACGAGCCGCCGGTCGGCGACATCGCGGGCGATGGCGAGTTCGCTGATCACCGCCGGTCCGGCGCCCGCGATCACCGCGTTGCGGACGGCGGAGGCGGAACCCAGTTCCAGCAATGGTTTCGCCGGTCCGACCCCGGCCTTGCGCAGTGCGGCGTCCACCGTCTCCCTGGTCCCGGAACCGAGTTCACGGACCACGAGCGGCGTAATCGCCAGTTCGGCCGCGGTCACCGGGCGGCGTTTGCGCGCCCACGGGTGGCTCGCGGGCACGACGAGGACCAGGCGGTCGGTGGCCACCCGCCGGGATGAAAGGCCGGGCAGCGAACCCGGCGACTCGACGAACCCGAGATCGACCTTGCCCTCTCGCGCCATTTCGGCGGCCTGATCGGAGTTGGTGACCTCCAGCCCGAGGTACAGCCCGGGGTCGCCGCGTTTGAGCTCGCCGATCCAGCCCGGCACCAGATACTCGGCCAAGGTCATGCTCGCGGCGACGCGCAGATGCGCCTCGTGCTGAGTGCGCAGCGCTTCGGCGCCGTCGAGCAGACCGTCGAGTTCGGACAGCACGCGGTGCGCCCAGCCCGCGATGACCCGGCCGTCGGGGGTGAGCGCGGAGCCGCGCCGCGTACGGTCGACCAGCACCAGTCCCAGCCGTCGCTCGACTGTGGACAGTCGTTTGCTCGCCGACGGCTGCGCGATCCCGAGACTGGCCGCGGCCTGCCCGATACTGCCGAGCTCGTCCACGAGCACGAGCAGGCGCAGGGAGTCCAGATCGGGTGTGGTCATAGCCCAAGTGTATGACCTACCCCCGGTATTCCCGGCTACCGAGGCCATCCCGGCCGGGCGAAGCTCGAACCATGAGCACCACGCACGCGAGACCGACGAAGCCCTACCTCACCGCCCTGGCCGTCACCGGCGCCGGGGTGGCCGCCGCGTACCTGGCCGGCACCGCTTTCCCGGTCGTCAGCGCGCTCACCATCGCCGTCGTGCTCGGCATCCTCACCGGCTCGCTGTCGTCGGTGTCGGAGGAGACCCGGAAGGCCATGTCCGGGATCACCAAGAAGCTGCTTCGCGCCGGTGTCGTGCTGCTCGGTCTCCAGCTCTCGCTCCCCGCGGTCCTCGCGCTCGGCCCCGGGACCCTGCTCGCCGTCGTGCTCACGGTCGGCATCACGTTCCTCGGCACGATCGGCCTCGGCAGGCTCCTCGGTGTGCCGCGTGGCCTGGCGATGCTGGTCGCGACCGGGTTCTCGATCTGCGGCGCGTCCGCCATCGCCGCCATGGAAGGCGTGGTGAAACGCGAGGACTCCGACGTCGCGACCGCGGTCGCGCTGGTCACCTTCTACGGCGGGCTCGCCATCGCCGCGGTCCCGTTGATCGGCGGCTGGCTGCGGCTCGACGCGGCCCGCGTCGGCGAATGGGCCGGGCTCAGCGTGCACGAGGTCGCGCAGGTCGTCGCCGCGGCCACTCCCGCGGGCGGCGCCGCCATCGCGGTCGCGATCGTGATCAAGCTCAGCCGGGTGGTCCTGCTCGCGCCGATGGTCGCCGCGGTCGGCGTGCACGAACGGAAGCGTCCGGTCGACGGCAAGCGGCCGCCGCTCGTGCCGCTGTTCGTCCTCGGCTTCCTGGCGATGGCCGCGTTGCGCAGCACCGGGATCGTGCCGGGCGTCGCGCTCGACGTCGCCAAGATCGCCTGCACCCTGCTGCTGGCCGGAGCGCTGTTCGGGCTGGGCTGCGCGGTCCGGATCGGCACGCTCGTCCGCACCGGCGGCCGGGCCCTGGTGCTCGGGCTGCTCTCCACCCTGCTGGTCGGGACCACCGCGCTGGTCACGCTGACCGTGCTCGGCTGAGGACCGCGACCGCGAGCAGCGCGACCACGCCGCCGGTGACCATCACGGCCGGGACGGACACCGCGTCGACGACCAGCCCGCCGAGCAGCGCGCCCGCCGAAAGGGTCGCCTGGAACGACGAGGTGAACAGCACCGACGCCGCCTCGGGCGCCTGCGGAGCCGCCCTCGCGAACCACGTTCCCGAGCAGACCGGGACGGCACCGTAGGCGAAACCCCAGATCACCAGCAGCGCGAGCGCGCCCGGTTCCGTGTCGCCGAGGAACGGCAACGCGCAGGTCACCACGCCGATCAGGCCCGCCGCGGTGAGGAAGGTCAGCCGGAGGTCGCGTGCGATCGCCGCGCCGGCCACGAAGTTGCCGGCGATCCCGGCGGTGCCGTAGACGAACAGGAAGACGGTGATCAGCTCCGGGCTCACCTGCGTCACCTGGCGCAGGAGCGGCGTGACGTAGGTGTAGGTCCCGAAATGGGCGAGCACGACCAGCACCGTGACGGCCAGCCCGAGCCGGGTCGCCCGCTGACGGGTCATCTCGCGCAGGACGCCGAGCCGGGTCGCGCCCGTCGACGGCAGTGGGGGCAAGGCCCACGCCAGCGCGGCGAGGACACCGGCCGTGAACACCGCCATCACGGCGAAAGCCGCCCGCCAGCCGAAAAGTTCGCCGAGGAAGGTGCCCGCGGGCACGCCCAGCACGGAGCCGAGCGGCACGGCGGAGAAGATCACCGCGGTCGCCGTGCCCGCGCGTTCCGGGCCGACGAGCCGGGCGGCGAGCCCGGACCCGATCGCCCAGAAGGCGCCGATCACCAGCCCGACCAGGACTCGCGAGACGAGCACGGCCCAGTACGCGTGCGCCGTCGCCGCGAGGACGTCGGACAGGGCCAGCACCACCATCAGCGCGCACAGCAGGTTCTTGCGGTCGAGCCGTCCGGCGGCGACGGTGACCGCCGGGGCCGCGAGCGCGGCGAGGAAGCCCGGCAGGGTCATGGTCAGGCCCGCCGTCCCCGGCGTGATCCGGAAGTCCTCGCCGATCGGGGTCAGGAGGCCGATCGGCAGGATCTCCGTGGTGACGAGGGAGAAGATCCCGAGCGTCACCGCGAGGACGGCGAGCCATCCCTTCAGCGGGGTCCGCGCGGAGGTGTCGAGGGTCGAAGCGGTCATGTGCTCCAGCCCATCACCGCGCGGGCACCGCGGTCTGGCGGATTCGCGACGTTGATCTAGCTGCGGGGGCTGAAGGGGACTTTCCCCGCGTCACATGCGACGAAAGCGTCCTTCACCGCGTCGCATGCGGCGATGGGCCCCTTCAGCCCACGGGTCTAGGTACGGGACCGCTGGGTCACGACGATGCAGGCGACGACGATCAGCGCGGTCACCGGCGCGGCGGCCGGGAGGTGCTCGCCGAGCAGCAGGACCGCCCAGACCAGCGTGAACAGCGGCTGGGCGAGCTGCAGCTGGCTCGCCCGCGCGACACCGATCTCGGCCATTCCCCGGTACCAGGCGAAAAACCCGCCGAACTGCGAGATCAGGGCGACGTACAGCAGGCCGACGATCCCTTCGCCGGTGATGTGCAGCGGCTCGGTCGCGAGCCCGAAGACGGCGAACGCGCCGGTGACCGGCAGCGCCATCACCAGCGCCCAGGCGATCACGTGCCAGCCCGCCATCTCCCTGGCCAGCCTGCCGCCCTCGGCGTACCCGAACGCGCACAGCACTAGCGCGCCGAACAGGAAGAGGTCCGCTGTGGACAGTCCGCCGCCGCTCTGCGCGACGGTGAACACCACGACCGCGCTCGCGCCGACCGCGGCGGCGAGCCAGAACCGGCGGGACGGCCGGTTCCCGGTCAGCTTCGAGGAGATGACGGCGGTGGCCAGCGGCAGCAGCCCGATCACCACCGCGGAATGCGCCGTCGACGACGTCTTGAGCGCGAGCGTGGTCAGGATCGGGAAGGCGAGGACACAGCCGAGCGAGACCACGGCCAGGCCCCGCCACTGGTCGCGCCTCGGCAGCGGGACCCGGAAGACCCGGAGACAGGTGCCGGCGACCAGCGCGGCCAGGACGCTGCGCAGCCCGGTGGCGGTCCACGGGTCGAAGCCCTTGAGCGCCCACACGGTGGCGGGGAACGTGAACGAGAAGGCGAGGACACCCAGCGCCGCCAGCGCGGTCCCGGAGCGGACCGCTACTGCCCGGTCCGCGATAGCGCTATCATCCAGTCTCATGTCCGATGGTAGCAGCGTCACCAGCCTGGTCACACAGCTGCGGTCCACTTTGGAGCGCTATCCGGTCGATGGAAAGCTCCCGTCCAGCCGGGAGCTGGTCCGAGAGCTGAAGGTGAGCCCGGTGACGGTGTCGCGCGCCATCGCTGCGCTGGCCGCCGAAGGACTGGTGATCACCCGCCCCGGGGCCGGCGTCTTCCGCGCGCCGCCGCCGCGTGAAGCGGCGGTGTCCGGCGACGTGTCGTGGCAGGAGGTGGCGCTGAGCTCGCGGTCCGGCACCCGCGCGATCGACGCGAGCGGCGTGCTCACCGCGCTGAGCGATCCGCCGTCGGGCGTCATCGACCTCAACGGCGGGTACACGCATCCGAGCCTCCAGCCGGAACGCGAACTCGCGGCGGCGTCGGCCCGCGCCGGCCGCCGTCCCGGCGCGTGGACGCGGCCGCCGATCTGCGGTCTGCCCGAACTGCGGGCCTGGTTCGCCCGCGACATCGGCAGCCCGGTGAACGTCGAGAACGTGCTGGTCACCTCGGGCGGGCAGAGCGCGCTGACCACGGCGTTGCGCGCGCTCGGCGCCCCCGGCGCGCCGGTGCTGGTGGAATCCCCGACGTACCCGGGGATGCTGGCCATCGCGCGGGCGTCGGGGCTGCGGCCAGTCCCGGTGCCGATCGACCGCGACGGCGTCCGGCCCGGACTGCTCGCGGACGCCTTCCGCGACACCGGTGCCCGGTTGTTCGTCTGCCAGCCCGCGTTCCAGAACCCGACCGGCGCGGTGCTGTGCGCCGAGCGCCGCGCCGAGGTGCTGCGGATCGCCCGTGACGCGGGTGCTTTCGTGATCGAGGACGATTTCGCCCGCCTGATGGCGCATCCCGGCAGCCCGGCGCCCCCGCCGCCGCTGGTGGCCGACGATCCCGACGGGGTCGTGGTGCACATCCGCTCGCTGACGAAACCGGCGTCGCCGAGCCTGCGGATCAGCGCGCTGGCCGCCCGCGGCCCGGCGCTGGAACGGTTGCGCGGCCTCCACGCCGTCGAGAGCTTCTTCGTGCCGCGGCCGTTGCAGGAAACCGCGCTCGAACTGGTGAGCTCTCCGGCCTGGGCCCGGCACCTGCGGACTCTCGCGGCCTCGTTGCGGGAACGCCGCGATGTGGCCGTCTCGGCGCTTCGGGAGTTCCTGCCGTCCTGGCGAGCCGTCCCGGTCCCGACCGGGGGCTACCACCTGTGGCAGCCGCTTCCCGGCTTCGTCGACGAAGTAGCGCTGACCAGTGCCGCTTTCCGTGCGGGAGTAGCGGTCACCCCCGGCAGGATGTACTTCGCGGCCGAGGCTCCGGGCCCCTATCTGCGCCTGAGCTACGTCAGCGCCGCGACAGGCGCGCAGCTGCGCGAAGGGGTCCAGCGCCTATCCCAGGCGTACCAGGAGCTCCCCGGTTGACGTCTCGTACGATCGCGCACGGAGGCGACGAGAGGCATGACTCAGCCCGCGGCGGAGCCGCACGATTCACCCGGCAGGCTCTGGGAGCTGCTCGACGACGGCCAGCGCAAGGCGCTGCGGGCCGAGGCCGAACTGCGCCGGTACCCGGCGGGAACGGTGATCATCCGCGAGGGTGACCGCTCGGACTGGGTGCTGATCCTGATGACCGGGCGGGTCAAGATCACGTCGGTGTCCACCGGCGGCTACGACGCCGTGCTGGCCGTGCGCGATCCGGGCGACATCATCGGCGAGATGGCGTCGATGGACGGCAGCCTGCGCTCGGCGACGGCGATCGCCGTCGAGCCGGTCACCGGGCTGTGGCTGTCGGCGCGGGCGTTCAACTCCGTGCTCCGCGAACAGCCCGGTATCTCCGTGGTCCTGCTCCGGATCATCACCTCACGTCTGCGTTACGCCAACTCGCGCCGCACCGAATTCGGGGACAGCACCGCCGCCGAACGCATCGCCGCCATCCTCGTCGACCTCGCCGAGCGCTACGGTGTGCCCGTCGCCGACGGCACCCTGATCGCCCTGAAGATCAACCAACGCGACCTGGCGGGACTCGCGTCCGCGTCGCGGGAAGCCGTCGCGCGCACCCTGCGGGCCTTGCGCGCCGACGGGCTGCTCAGCACCGGCCGCCAGCGGCTGGTCGTCCGGAGCCTGAACGACCTCAGGCAGCTGGCACCCGACGACCGCTGAGCCGCCGCGGCAGCGCCCTCATCGGCGCACGGCTCTCCAGCGAAGCAGGGTCCGATGGCGTTCCACCCGCGCCCCGAACCGGGTGAGCGTTTCGTGCACGGCCGGGTCGCCGGGGTCGAACATGACGCGGTCGCGCACGAGGGCGCCCAGTTCGATGATCAGCGGCCCCGCCAGGTCGTCATGGACCCTGAGAATCGTCAGCGAAGCCAGACCGCTCTGCTTCTTGTGCCAGGCCAGGACGTCGACGCGGACCGGCGCCCTCCGGAACCGGCGCACGCCCATGGCGACGAGCCCCGCGACACCCTGGCACAGCGATTCCAGCACCAGGAACGGCATCAAGAAGAGCCCCAGCAGCAAGTAGATCGGGACATGCACGAGTGCTTCCAAGAAGACCAGCAGCCCGAAAGCGCCCGTCGCCACCTTGTCCAGAGGTCCGTTGTCTTCGGCCTCGTCTCGAGCCTTGGGTTCGTCGTCGAGGTAGAGCCCCCAGTCCGGGGTGAGCTTGTAGTGCCGGTAGCCGCCGGCGAGCCCAGCGAACGGCTGGACCCACCGGCGCCACGGGGCGAACCGGCGATCGACCGCCCATTCGCGCCCCTCCGGATCGAACACCTTCATCGCCCTCCCCCTCTCGATCTCGCCCCGTGTCGGCGGGATCGAGCTTGGCAGGAAAAACAGCGTCGTTCTGCGTCACCTGACACAGAACGCGAGATCGGTTGTACGCGCCTTGTACGACCGAAAAGGACGCTGATGCCCCGTCACCCGGAAACCATCCAGGACGGAGCAAATCCCTTGAAGATCTCTCGCGTCGCACAGGGCCTGTTCGCGGCCCTCGTCGCCATCGCGGCGGTCGGCGCCTTCCCGGCCACCTCATTCGCCGCGACCGCCGCCGTCGGGAACACGGTGGTGTACAAACAGAAAACAGAAGGTTACGACTGCTTCAGAATCCCCGCGATCGTCAAAGCGAACAACGGTGAGCTGCTCGCCTTCGCCGAAGGCCGCAACGGCGGCGCCGGCTTCTGCAACGACCGCGGTGACATCGATCTCGTCGTGAAACGCTCCGCCGACAACGGGAAGACCTGGAGCGCCCCGAAGATCGTCATCGAAGGTTTCGGTGACACCAAAGGAAACCCGACACCGATCGTGATCCCCTCCACCGGGCGGATCGTGCTGCTCTCGGTGATGGAATGCGTCAAGAACCCGGACTGCAACCGGATTCCGCGCGTCTCGATCAGTGACGACCACGGCAAGACGTGGACCGCGCCGAAGGTGCTCACCACGCAGCTCGGGTTCGCCACCGCGCCGGGCTGGCTCGCGACCGGCCCGTCGCACGGCATCGTGCTGACGCGCGGCGCGCACGCCGGCCGGATCGTCGCCGGGATGAGTTACACCATCGACGGCAAGAACAGCGGCGCGCTCGTCTACAGCGACGACCAGGGCGTCACGTGGAAACGCGGCGCCACCGACACCCCGGCGACGACGGCCGGGCTCAACCCGCAGGAGATCAGCGTCACCGAACTGCTCGACGGGCGGGTCTACGCCGCGGCGCGCAACCAGGCCAACAACGACGACAAATGCTTGAGCGGAGGCGCGAAGAACCGTGCCTACGCCATCAGTTCCGACGGTGGCGCGAGCTTCTCCACCAAGTTCACCTTCGAGGAGGACTTGATCACGCCGGTGGTGCAGGCTTCGACCGCGCGGATGACCGCGACCGACAAGGCGGGCAAGTACAACCGGATCCTGTTCGCCGCGCCGTCGGTCTGCGACCGCCGCAAGGAACTCGTCGTGCGGTCGTCGTTCGACGAGGGCGCGAACTGGCAGGGCAACTCCGCCGGAACCCTGGTGTGGAGCGGTGATGCCGCGTACTCCGACATGGTCCAGCTTTCGTCGGGCTCGGTCGGCGTGCTGTACGAAGCGGGCCCGGCGGGCAACGCCAACGAGACCATCCGCTTCTCGACCGTCACCGAGACGACCCTCGGCGCCCCGGTGTGCGGTGGCGGTTACGGCGTGATCGACTCGGCGCCCCTCGGGACGGCGGGCACGGTTTACCTGTCCTACAACGCTTCCAACGGACAGAACTGTGTCAGCACGATGAAGAGCGAAGCCGCGGGCACCGCGACCGCGACGTCGGCCTACCTCGAGGTGTCGGGGTCGGCCCGGATCACCGACTCGGGCTCGTTCTCGTGGTTCGCCGGTCCGGTGCGGACGGCCGCGGCGGGCAAATGCGTGAAATGGGGCGGTTCCGCGGGCGGGATCAAGTACGACAGCCCGTCCGAACACTGCGGCTGAGCCGGGCGTCCGTGAAGGCCTCCTTGAGGGACTCTGGGTCCCTCAAGGAGGCCTTCACGGACCGAACTCACGCGCGGCGCGTCACCCACCAGAGCCTCGTGCCCAGCAGCGCGGCGATCGCGGCCGCGGCGGTGAGCCACCAGAACGTCGCGCGGAAGGCCGCATCCCCGCCCGCGGGCAACAGATTCGCCAGTACGACGGCGAACAGGGCGGTCCCGGCGGCGCCGCCGACCCGGCTGACGATGTTGATCTGCGCGGCGGCGTCGGGCAACTGGTCCTTGGTGACGGCCGCGTATCCGGCCGTCGTCGCGGGCATCAGCAGGAAGGCCACGGCGATTCCCCTGGCCAGCAACAGGATCTGCACGACCGCACCGTCGGGCGGGAAACCGCCGATGGCGAAGGGGACGGTGGTGGCGAGCGTCGCGACACTCCCCCAGGCGGCCACCAGACCCGCGCCGTAGCGGTCGGTGAGCTTGCCGGAAATCGGCAACGCGATCGCCGAACCGAACCCGAGCCCCATCAGCAGCAGCCCCGTCTCGACGACCCCGCTCCCGCCCAGCACCTGGAAGTACAGCGGCAGCAGGAAAAGCGCGCCGAACAACGCGGGCGCGGCGAAGAAGGACAGCGCGACCGCCGCGGTGTAGACGCGGCTGGAGAACAACGTCAGGTCCATGACCGGGTTCTCCCGGCCCCACGACCGCCGCACGAACACCGCCAGCAGCACGACCCCGGCGACGAGCGGCACCAGCACTCCCGCGCCGAATTCCTCGCCACCCTCACCCCAGGTGGTGAGCCCGTACAGCAACGCCGGGATTCCCGCGCTCACCAGGACGAAGCCGAGCCAGTCCGGCCGGGTCGCCGCGCCCTTCTCACCGCGAGGCACCAAGCGCAGCCCGAGGACCAGCGCGATCGCGCCGACCGGGATGTTGATCAGGAACAGCCATTCCCAGGAGAGGCCGCGCAACAGGACCCCGCCGAGAACCGGGCCGAACGTCGGGCCGACGCTCATCACGATGCCCAGCGTCCCCATGACACGGCCGAGCCGGGCGGGACCGACCGCCTGGCCGAGCACCGTTTGCCCGGCGGGCAGCAGCAGACCGGCGGCGAGGCCTTGCAGCACCCGCAGCCCGATCAGCCAGCCGACGTTCCCGGCCAGCGCGCACAGCACCGAAGCCACGGTGAACGCCGCCAGCGACACCAGCCACACCCGGCCCGCACCGAAGCGGCGGCTCAGCCAGCCGCACAACGGCAACGCGACCGCCAGCGCGACCAGGTACGCGGTGAAAACCCATTGCACGGAAGCGATTCCGGCGCCGAGTTCGCGGGTGAGCGTCTCGGCTCCGACCGCGAGGACCGTGGTGTCCAGCATGGTCATGAACGCGCCGAGCACGATCACCCAGGCCATCCGCCAGGCCTCGGCCGGAACATTGTCCGGCGGCGGGACCGTGTTCGCCCGCCGTTCCAGCGAAACAGCCATCGGGATGTTCTCCTCACGTGCCCGGGGATCTTGACCCGGCTCACGCTAAGACCTCGACTTAACTCAAGGTCAAGTGAAGAACACCTCGATCACTTCGGCGGCCGCAGCCGCGGGGAAAGCTTGGTGAGCGCCAATTCCTCCAGCCGGCTCGAGATCTCCGCGAGCCCGGCGTCGAACCGGTCCAGATCCACCCCCTTCTCGGACAGGTCTTCGCGAACGTGCTTCTCCACCTTCGCCCAGTCGTTGCGGTACCGGGTGGCGAGTTCCTTCCACGGCACACCGGCCAGCCCGGCGGTGAGGCCGTCGTCGTAGGCGAGCACGCCGCGCTCCATCAGATACGCGATGCCCGGGTACCCGAGGTATCCCTGCCAGTAGGACCCGTTGTCGTTGGCCGTGATCGATCCCGCGGCCGGATCGTGGCGGACGTCGTAGGTCTTGGCCTTGTCCGACGACGTCACGCGTGCCGTGTCACCGTCGATCTCGACGCGCCCGTCGGCCACCGCGCCGAGCGCCTCGTAGATCTTGATGACCGGGGACGGCTTCCATGCGGTGGCCAACTCAGCCCTCGAGCCTTTCGAGCAGCACGATGTCGACGGTGTCACCCTCCTCTTTGCCGATCGCCTTGCGCACGTCGGCCTTCACCGGCAGCTTGTGGGTGCCGTCCCCCAGCGCCATGAACGAACTCCGGAACGGGTGCCCGTCGATCGTCCCGCGCACCTTCACCAGTCCCCTGGTGCCGAAGAACTCGGCGGAGCCGGGCATGATCACGTACGTCCAGCCGCCCTTCTCCGGGCTCTTGAGCAGCTTCGCGGTGAACTGTTTCTTGTCCATGGATCCACCCTACGACAGTGGACCGACGAAACCAGACACTCAGAGGGTGACCGCGGAGCGGAGGTGCACTCGGAAAAGTGCCATACGCGTGAACCCGCCCGGCCGAAGGCCCCGCTATCGCGGTGGCAGGGCGCCCGATCCGCCGTCGTGACGTGCTTTTACCAGCGAGCGCCCTGCCGACGTCGATCGCGGACGCGGGTTCACCTGCAAACGCTCAGAGGGTGACCCGGATGCGCACGCGGCGGCCGACATCGCGGGCCCACGCCCGGATCGACGGCCAGTCCCGGAAATCGCCCGCCCACGGGCCCGCGGCCATGATCTTCCAGAACAGGCCGCTCGCGGTGTCCGGGGTGAGCTTTCCGCCGAAGGTGGCCGTGCGTTCGGCGTCGATCCTGGCGGCCAGCAGGGCGACCCCGGCGGGCAGGCTCACCCGTTTGCCCGCGGCGAGCGGCCCGCAAGGCCCGCTGTGGAACAACCAGACGGGGCGGTTCCGAAGCGCCTCTTCGTGCTCGGTGAGCAGGCGGACCGCCTCCGGGCGCCAGCGCCGGTGATACAGCGCGCTGCCCACGATCACCGCGCCGTACGGCTCGACATCCTCGACTTCGGCCGCGTCCAGCAGATCGGCCGTCAGCCCGCCTTCCCGCAGCTCGGCGGCGATCACCTCGGCGATCTCCTTTGTCCCACCGGATCTGCCGGCGTGGACGACGAGCACTGCGGTCATGTCACCATTGTCCGCGCGGCCGCAACCCGTGCCGCCGTTCAGCCCATCGACACGCCGCATTCGGCTCACCTCTTCACCCGTCGGAGCGCTACCCGGGAGGCAGGAACGCCGGCCGCACGGCCGGGTCGGGTTCGTCGTAGTAACGGTGGAACACGGCGGTCTGCCCGCCGGACAGCGGGGGGACGATCCAGCTCCACTCGGCCTGGCAACGGCGTCCCGCGCGCTCCTCCTTGGCGATATGCGTGAGGAACCGCCGCGATTCGGTGTGGTGGTCGGCGACGGTCACGCCCGCCGCGTCGAAGGAGTGCTGGACGGCCAGCGTCAGTTCCACCAGCGCGCGATCACGCCACAGGGTGCGCTCCGACTCCGTCGACAGACCCATCAGATCGGCGATCACCGGCAACAGGTCGTAGCGGTCGGCGTCGGCGAGGTTGCGCGCGCCGACCTCGGTGGCGAGATACCAGCCGTTGAACGGCGCCGCCGGATAGGTGATCCCGCCGATGACCAGCCGCATGTTGCTGATCGCCGGTACCGCGTGCCAGCGCAGGCCGAGCCCGGCGAACCACCGGTGGTCGGGATGCGACAACGGGACCTCCAGCACGGCGTCCTGGGGCAGCCGGAACAGGCGCCGTTCCCCCGGCTCGGTCTCGATGAGGAGCGGGAGGATGTCGAAGGACCCCTTCCGTTCCGGCGGACGCCAGCCGTGCTCCCGGACGGTCTCGGTGAAGTCGGCGTGGCGCGGATCGCCCAGCACCGAGCCGTCGCCGAGCCGGTAGCCCGCGTACCGGACGAGCTGATCGTTGTGGATCTTCGGACCGGGCCCCGCCGGGCCGTCCGGCGCGAACACGGTGATGGTCGAGCGGATCCGGCCACCCCTGGTCGCCTCCCGCAAATGGGTGACGCACTCGTCTGCGATGGCGGCGGCGCCGTCGACGTCGCGGCGGTCTCGCACCTTCAACCCCTGCCAGTACAGCCTGCCGATGCACCGCGCGGAGTTCCGCCAGGCCACGCGCGCGCCGAATTCGAGCTCGGTGGTCGTGTGCCGGTAGGTACCGGTCGCGCCGATCTCGGCACGGACCCGGTCGAGACGCGCGTGCAGTCGCGCCTGCCCGCCCTCCGTTTCGGCGTGGAAGAGCCGGAGGAACTCCTCGGCCTCCGCCACGTCGACGCTCCGTTCCCGCGGCCGCACCTCCGGAGGCAAGCGAGGGATATCCGTCACTCGCATGGACGCCGTCGCCACCTCGGCCTCCCACTCTCCGAATTCGACGCCGGCACCGGCGGCGGGAAAGATCACCATTCCTCCTGCACTCGGAAATGCCCGGAGGCTCATGCCCGATCGGCGAGCTGGCCGGGTCCGGACCAGACGAAAGACGATACCCCACAGAAAGACGGCCACGATCCACCAAATGGCAGAAGCTTCGACCGCGATGACATTTCGCCAGGTAGAAAGCTTGCTGGCGACAATATTTGGAATTGCGTAAGACTTCGCGGGATATTCACCGAATTTCTTCGAACGAAATGATCACAGGCGGCCAAGATCACTTTATGATCGTCATTAATCACTCTTTCGAGCGTATTCACCCGCCAGCCCTTCTACTCTTTCCCCGTACCGGTGTATTGGCCCGCTTCCGCCGTCGCTAGAGTGCGGGAAGGTCCAACGGAAAGGAAAATCGTGGTCGACAGGCGGATTCCGGTCATCCTGGTCGCGGGCTTCCTCGGCTCCGGCAAGACCACCCTGCTCAACCATCTGCTGGCCAACCGGCAGGGTGCGCGGATCGGGGTCGTGGTCAACGACTTCGGCAGCATCGCGGTCGACGCGATGGCCGTCTCCGGCCAGGTCGACACCATGATGTCGTTCGGCAACGGCTGCCTGTGCTGCGCCGTCGACGCGAGCGGCCTCGACGCCATGCTCGCGAAGCTTTCCGAGGCCGAGGCCGGGATCGACGTCATCGTGATCGAAGCCAGCGGGCTCGCCGAACCGCGTGACCTCATCCGTCTGATGATCGCCAGCGAGAACCCCGTCATCGCCTACGGCGGCCTGGTCGAACTCGTCGACGCCGCCGAGTTCGAGTCGACCAGGAAGCGACACCCGGAACTGGACGAGCATCTCGGGTTCGCCGACCTGGTCGTGCTCAACAAGACCGACCGGGCTGACGAGGAGACCCTGGCCAAACTGCGCGGCACGATCGACGAGATCGCACCCGGCACGCCGGTGATCGCGACCTCCCACGGCCGGATCGACCCCACCCTGTTCTTCGACGCCCGGCCGCGCGAACGGGTGGGCCAGATGTCGTTCGACGACCTCCGCGAGGAGGAGCACGACCACGAGCACCACTTCCACACCGCGTACGACAGCGTCGCCTTCACCACCGAGCGTCCGCTGGACCCGCGACGGCTGATGGACTTCCTCGAACAGCGCCCCGGCGGGCTCTACCGGATCAAGGGTTTTCTCGACTTCGGCCCGAATGGCGCGCGGTCCCGGTTCGGCCTGCACACGGTGGGCTCGTTCATCCAGCTGGAGCGGTCGGCGTGGCCTTCAGGCCGGCCGCGCCGGAGCGAGCTGGTGCTGATCGGTTCGGGCATCGACACCGAGGCCGTCACCGCACGCCTCGAGGCCTGTGTCGCGGACGACCCCGAGGTCGTCGACGAACGCGGCATGCTGCGGGTGCTGCGGTTCATTCAGGACTGAAGCGGGCCTGAAACGCCGAAGGGCCACGCTACCCGCCTCGCTCGCTCACCAGCCGATCTCGCGTGTCTGGGCCCGCATCTCACGTGATCAGAGGCGAAACTCGCGTGATTGGGCCCGTTACGCCTCCAAACACGCGAGTTACGCCTCCAGACACGCGTGTCCTCTGTTCGGGCACAGGGATCGCGAGACACGCCGAAGGCCGAAATACCGGGAATCACGGCGCGTCTGCTTGACACTGTTTTCCGGAAGGAATCTCGAGCTGGACCACCTGTATCGGGAGGACAGTTCCATGACGAACACCGCCGGACGCTGGTACCTGGTCGGCGCGCTGCCGGAGGACTCCCCCGCCGCGCATCTGATGACCCGCTCCGAAGACCTCCGGTACCGGCGTTCCGCCTGCGGGGACAAGGAATCCCGGCTGTGGACGCCGGTGGATCTCACCACCACCGAGGTCGCCCCGTGCCCGCGCTGCGCCGCGACCCTGCCCGGCCACCGGTCCAGCCGCAAGGCCGAACCCGCCGTGAACACGCAACTCGCCTTCGACCTGCCACTCTGACCGCATTTCGTCCTCTGAATGCGGTAGTTGCGCGCGCAAGGACCGCATTCAGAGGACTAAATGCTTTCTTTCTTCGCCCTGCTCGGCGCCACCCGGGGCGGCTCGTTCGGCATCTTCGGGTAGACGGGCGGCCAGGGAGCGTCCATGAGCCCGTTCGCCATGTCCTTCCGGGACATCTCCAGCAGCGGCTCGATCGACTGTGGTTCCGTTGCCGCCCAAGGGTCTCCGCGTTCGGCGAGCCGAGCGGGCACAGTGGACAGAGTGAGCTTGTCCGGCTCGACGGTCTCCAGTTCGTCCCAGCCGATCGGCGTCGACACCTGCCCGCCGACCCGCGGGCGCACGCACCACGCGCCGAACACCGTCTTGTGCGGCGCGTTCTGGTTGAAGTCGACGAACACGCGGGAACCGCGTTCTTCCTTCCACCACTGCGCCGTCATCTCGTCCGGGTGGCGGCGTTCGAGTTCCCGGGCGAGCGCGACGGCGGCCGCGCGGACCTCGTAGCCGTCCCACTTCGGCTCCAGCGGCACGTAGAGATGCAGGCCGCGCGAGCCCGAGGTCTTCAGCTGCGCCGTGATGCCCAGCTCCTCCAGCAACGCCTTCGTGAGGACGGCGCCATGCCGCAACTCGGGGAACCCGATCCCCGGCGACGGGTCGAGGTCGATGCGCAGCTGGTCGCTGATGTCCGGCGCGTCGGCCCGGTTCGGCCAGACGTGGAAACCGAGGCAGCCCTGGTTCACCGCCCAAATGACATGCGCCAGGTCCCTCGCCACCAGCGCGTCCGATGTGGTCCCGTTCGGAGTGGACACCACCGTCGTGGTCAACCAGCCCGGCGCGTTCTTCGGGACCCGCTTCTGGAACCAGGACTTCCCACCGGCGCCGTCGGGATAGCGCTCCAGCAGCAAGGGCCGGTCGCCGAGCTGGGCCAGCAGCGGGACCGAGACCGCGCGGTAGTACTCGACGAGGTCCAATTTGGTCTCACCGCGCTCCGGGAAGTAGACCTTGCCCGGATTGGACACCGTGAACTCGACGCCGTCGAGATCCAGCGTGACCGGCTCCGCTTTCATGCTTCCCCCAGCTCGGTGAACAAGGTGGCCAGCTCGGCGGGCGGGACCTCTTCGAGCTGCGCGTACGTGCACGAGGCCGGCTCGCGATCGGGACGGAAGCGCACGAGCCTCCCGCCGTGCCGGAACCGGGTGCCCTCGACGTGTTCGTAGCGGACCTCGGCGACCCATTCGATGCGGACCGGCTCCCAGCTCAGGTCCTTCTTCGGCGCCCACCGGCTGCCCGCGCCCGGCATCCGGCCGCCCGCCTCCTCGTGGGCCACGGCCCACTCGCGCCAGGGATGGTCCTCCAGCGCGTTCTCCCGCAGCGGCGCGAGCTCGTCCACCAGCTCACGGCGCCTCGCGGCGGTGAAACTGCTGGCCACGCCCACATGGTTCAGGACGCCCTCGTCGTCGTAGAGGCCCAGCAGCAGCGACCCGACCCCGGCCCCGTCCTTGTGCCACCGGAAACCGGCGACGACGCAGTCCGCGGTGCGCTGGTGCTTGACCTTCCACATCACCCGCTTGTCCTGCTCGTACGGCGCGTCGGCGGGCTTGGCCATCACGCCGTCGAAGCCCGCGCCCTCGAAGCGGGTGAACCAGTCCTGTGCGACGTCGGGATCCTCGGACAGCGGGGTGAGGTGCACCCGGGCGAATTTCGTGTCGACCACGCTTTCGAGCAGCTTGCGCCGCTCCCCGAACGGTTCCGGCGTGAGATCCCGGTCTTCCAGGGCGAGCAGGTCGAACACGACGAAACTGGAGGGTGTCTCCTCGGCCAGCTTCTTCACGCGGGACGCCGCCGGATGCAGGCGCAGCTGGAGCGCCTCGAAATCGAGCCCGCCCTCGGTGACCAGCACGATCTCGCCGTCGACGACGCAGCGCTCGGGCAGCGCGTCCTTGAGCAGCTCGACCAGCTCGGGGAAGTACCTCGTCAACGGCCGGTCGTTGCGCGAGCCCAGCACCACCTCGTCGCCGTCGCGGAAGACCACGCAGCGGAAGCCGTCCCACTTCGGCTCGTACAGCAGCCCCGGCGTGCGCGGCAGTTCGTGCACGGCCTTGGCCAGCATCGGCTTGACGGGCGGCATCACGGGCAGTTCCACGAGGCGATCCTAAGCCGCGCCACCGACAAAAGCGCGACGTCAGAGCCCGGCCAGGAGGAGTCCGCTGCGCGGTTTCGGGGTGAAGTAGGTGGCCTTCCTCGGCATCCGCGCCCCGGCCGCGTGCACGGCGAGCACCTCCGCGTACGGGACCGGGGCCAGCAGCAGCACCGCGTCCGCGTCTTCGGGCACCGGCACGCCGGGCAGCAGCGGACGCACGTTCGGGCCTTCCGGATCGACCCCGAGCGCCCCGCGGAGCAGCTCCTGTTCGACCACCGCGTGGTCACCACCCGCCTTGCCGAGCGACACCCGGAATGCCGACGTCCCCGCCACCACGGTCACCTCGCCCGCCTCGGACGGCGGCTCCGGCGGGCCGGGGTGGACGTCGTATCCCGCCTCCGTCCAGCGCCGGACCAGGGTGTCCGCGTCGAGGCCGGTGCCGGCGAGCACCCGGTGGATGGGCCCGATCCGCAACCCCGGCCCGCCGGTGACCAGCGCCAGCAGCGCGCCGCGCCCGGAGGCCGCGGCGGCCGCGACACGGTGGTTGCCGTCCGCGACCAGGAGATCCAGGCCGTCCAGGGTCGCCAGCAGCCCGTCCTGGTCTTCGCCGGGACCGGTGAGCCACAGTTCGTGTTTGCGGCCCGTGCCGTCCACTGTGGACAGGCTGGGCACCCGGCCGCGGCAGGTCCGTTCGATCAGCGCGGTCAGCTCGCGGCCGCCGGTCGCGGGGACCAGCATCGCGGCGCTCGTCGCGACACCGAGCCCGGCGAGCATCGCGGCCCGTTCCGCGACGACGTCCGGATAGACGTCCTCGGTGTGCCGGACCCGGGTGACGCCGTCGTCCCGGACCGCGGCGGGGTCGACGAGGCAGAGCACGCCCAGCGCGACCCCGTCCGGCCCGTCGATGCGATACGGGGCGACCACCGAGGAGACCGGGCGATAGTGCCGCTCCCGGATCCGCTCGAACGTCGCCCCGGCCTGCGGCAACGCGGCCTCGATCGACAGCCCGCCCGCCAGCGCGGCCGGGGTTCGGGCCGGATGCTGCACCGCCAGCAGGCTGTCGCCGCGGGCCCCGGCGAGCGCGGCGGCCACGCGGTCCGGGTCGGCGAACTCGTCGACGTCGGGCCCCGGGACGGTGTCGCGGACTACCCAGCCACGGTCGATCGGGCGGATCCAGGTGCTCATCCGATCCATTTTGCGGGATGGCTCACGGGATAAATCGGTCCCATGACCGGGTGTCTCCATGGAATGCTTACCCATGCGAAGTAGTTGACGTCGTTCATGAGCCTGAGGAGACCGTCACAGATGACCACCCCGGCCCCGGTCACCGCGAAGGAAGGGGTCGGTTTCCGGTCCGAACGCGGCCCCGTCCTGATCGCCGTGATGCTGTGTTCCGGCCTGATCGCGCTGGACTCGACCATCATCGCCACGGCGGTGCCCTCGGTGGTCGCCGATCTGGGCGGGTTCTCGCAGTTCCCGTGGCTGTTCTCGATCTATCTGCTGACCCAGGCGGTCACCGTCCCGCTGTACGGCAAGTTCGCCGACGTGCTCGGCAGGCGCCCGGTGATGTTCTTCGGGATCGCGGCGTTCCTCCTGGGCTCGGTGCTGTGCGGCGCGGCCTGGAGCATGCCGGTGCTGATCGCCGCCCGCGCGGTGCAGGGCATCGGCGCGGGCGCCATCCAGCCGATCGCGCTGACCATGGTCGGCGACATGTACACCGTCGAGGAACGCGCGAGGGTGCAGGGCTATCTCGCCAGTGTGTGGGCCATCTCGTCGGTGGTCGGGCCGACGCTGGGCGGGGTGTTCGCCGAGTACCTGGACTGGCGCTGGATCTTCTTCATCAACCTGCCGCTCGGCGCGCTGGCGGCGTGGATGCTGTTCCGGAACTTCAGCGAACGCGTCGAACGCCGCTCGCACCGCATCGACTACCTCGGCGCCACGCTGCTCACCCTCGGCTGCTCGCTGCTGATCCTCGGTCTCCTGGAAGGCGGCGTCGCCTGGGGCTGGGCGTCCGCGCCGAGCCTGGGGATCTTCGCCGCCGCGGCGGTGCTGCTGGTGGCGTTCGTGTTCGTGGAGCGCAAGGCCGAAGAGCCGGTGCTGCCGCTGTGGATCTTCACCAAACGGACCCTGATCGGCGGCAACCTGGTCGCCGTCGTGGTCGGCATGCTGCTGATGGGCCTGACGTCGTATCTGCCGACCTTCTCGCAGGGCGTGCTCGGCACCGGCGCGCTCGTCGCCGGATTCGCGCTGGCGGCGCTGACCGTCGGCTGGCCGATCTCGGCGTCGCTGGCGGGCCGGATCTACATGCGGATCGGGTTCCGGGACACCGCGCTGATCGGCAGCGGGGCGGTCATCGCGGGCGCGGCGCTCACGGTGTTCCTGGCCGCGGGCTCGTCGATCTGGCTGGCGGCCGCGGCCGCGTTCGTCCTCGGGCTGGGACTGGGGCTGGCGTCGAGCCCGACGCTGATCGCCGTGCAGTCCACCATCGGCTGGGAACGCCGCGGCGTCGTCACCGCGACCAACATGTTCAGCCGCTCGCTGGGCAGCGCCGTCGGCGTGGCGATCTTCGGCGCGATCGCGAACGCGACCTTGGCGAACCGCTTCGCCAGCCCGCCTGCCGGGGTCACCGGCCTGCCGTCCGGCGTCGACGCGACCAGTGTCGTCCTGGAGGGCAACGGCCCGGAAACCCCGACGACGACGTTCGTGCGGGGCGCCCTCGCGGACGCCACGCACCACGTCTTCCTGGCGATGCTGGTGGTCGCCGTGCTCAGCGTCGGCGCGCTGCTGCTGATGCCGCGGCGGACCGAAGAGCTGAAGTTCGACTAGCGCCTCGGTGCGGTGGGTCGTGAGTGGCGTTTCGGGTTCTAACCCGAAACGCCACTCACGACCACGGTGACCCACTCAGTTCTGCAGCGGGACGGCGTGCTCGACGAAGTTCTCCACGAACCGCTCGATCGGCTCCGGCCCGGCCGGGTACAGCACGAACTTGCTCAGCCCGGCGTCGATGTGCTCGGCGATCAGGTCGCGGGCGGCGCTCCAGCCGTCCGCGATCAGCCGGGACGGGTCCGCGCCGGACCGCGCCGTGACCGAAGCCGCGAGTGTGTCAGGGATCCCGTCCTCCGCGACGAAGAGACCGATCCCGAAGTGGTCGGCCTCGATTTCCCGGCCCGCCTCGGCGGCGGCCTCCTGGATCGTCTCGCGGCCGGCCCTCGTCTCCTCCGGCGTGAGGAAACTGGCCAGCCAGCCGTCCGCGAGCCTGCCGACCCGCCGCAGCGCGCCGGGTGCCTTCCCGCCGAGCCAGAGGTCGAGCCGGTTGACCGGGGTGAGGCCGAAACCCGCGCCTTCCACGCGGAAGAACTCGCCCTCGAAGGTCACTTCCTTCTGTTCCAGCAAGGCCCTGACCAGTAGCAGCGACTCGTCGAACACCGCGGCGCGGCGGCCTCGCGGCACCGGGAACAGGGGCAGTTCCGCGGCACGCGCGGGCTTCAGGCCGAAGACCGGGAGCACCCTTTTCGGCGCCAGCGCGGCGAGGGAGGCGAGCTGTTTGGCGACCAGCACCGGATCACGGCCCGGCAGCACCATCACCCCGGTGCCGACCTTCAGTTTCGTGGTGCGGGCGAGCGCGTGCGTCAGCCCGACGACCGGATCGATCCTGGGCGAGTACACCGCCTCGGGCAGCCAGAGCGAATCGACGCCGGCCCGCTCCAGCAGATCGACCGCGGCACCGAACTCCTCCGGCGCCGTCCCGGTCCCCAGCCCCACGCCGATCCTGATCTTCAGGTCCTCCGCCACATCCGCTCCCATCCGCCGAGCCCCGGTGTCCAGTGTTCCCAGCGTGAACAACCCCGCACAAGGATGGACTCATTCCGCGGATCCCCCGTACATTCCAGTGTCGTGCGGGTCGTTCCCGC
Source organism: Amycolatopsis keratiniphila (assembly GCF_000400635.2). Taxonomy (NCBI): domain Bacteria; kingdom Bacillati; phylum Actinomycetota; class Actinomycetes; order Pseudonocardiales; family Pseudonocardiaceae; genus Amycolatopsis; species Amycolatopsis keratiniphila. The sequence goes on from NC_021252.1 coordinate 5,871,410, forward strand.
ACGGATTGGGGGATTTTCGATGGCAGGACGTGCTCTGAGCAGTTGGACGCGCTGCTTCCATCCGGCGCCGTCGGCCGGGATGCGGCTCCTCGCCTTCCCGCACGCCGGCGGGTCCGCGAGCGCGTTCCGCTCGTTTTCGGCCGCGCTCTCACCCACCGTCGAGGTGCACACCGCCCAGTACCCGGGACGGCAGGACCGGATGGGCGAGCCGGTCATCGACGACCTGCACGCCCTCGCCGAGCAGCTGGTGGACGTCGTCGCCGCGTTCCGGCAACCGTTCGCCCTCTTCGGCCACAGCATGGGCGCCATCGCCGCGTTCGAGGTCGCGCGGCGGCTCGAAGCGCGGGGCATCGTGCCGACGGCGTTGTTCGTCTCGGCCCGCCGAGGCCCGGACGTGCAGAAGGAAAGGGCGCACCACCTCGCCGACGACGACACCTTCCTCAAGGAGGTCAGCCGTCTCGGTGGCACCGATCCCACGATCTTCGACGACCCGGACATCCGCGCGCTCGCGTTGCCCGCCCTGCGCGGTGACTACAAGGCCGTCGAGACCTATCGGTACCGGCCCGGACCCGACGTGAGCTGCCCGATCGTGGCGCTCGCGGGCGACGCGGACCCGGTCCTGGAGCTGCCGGACGTCGAAAACTGGGCCGAACACACCAGCGGCTCCTTCGAGCTGGAAGTGTTCCCAGGCGGGCACTTCTTCCTCGAAGACAACCTGGACGCCGTCGTCGCGCACATCCTCGGCAAGCTGACCGTCAGTCCCTGAGGCCTTCCCTGCTCGCCCACGCGACGACCTCGGTCCGGTTCGCCAGACCCAGTTTCGCCAGGATGCTCCGGACGTGGCTTTCCACCGTACGTTCGGAAAGCACCAGTTTCTCGGCGATCCGGCGGTTGCTCAGCGCGTCGGCGAGCAGGGTGACGATCTCGCGTTCCCGCCCGGTGAGCGGGTCCGCGGCGCGGCGTCCGGCGCGGATCCGGTCGAGCAGCGCCGCCGCCCGCGCGAGCGGTCCCGGCATGGCCAGCCGCCGGAATTCGTCGAGGGCCTCGCGCGCGATCCCTTGCGCACGAACGAAATCGCCTTTGGCGACCAGGGCTTCGGCGAGCAGCAACCTCGTTTGGGCGACGCCGGGCCGCGCGCCGATGCCTTCGTTGATCGTGATGGCCCGCTCGGACAGCCGCACCGCCTCGTCGTGGCGGCCCAGCAGGGCGTTGAGCCGGGCGGGGTGTTCCAGACTGGATCCGGTGCAGAAGACACCCGCGCCGCCTGCCACGATCGGCCGCACCTCTTCGAGGCGCCGCAACAGGTATTCCGCCATCTCGACGTCTCGAAAGGCCTCGACCAGCGGTATGAGGTTGGGCAGCGCGCCGGTGGCGTGCAGCGCGAATTCCGGGCTCCGTACCAGCGGGACCAGCTGTTCGTAGCGGACCCTCGCCTCGTCGAGGTCGCCCGCGAGCAGGCTCAGCAACGGGCGCGAGACCAAGGTGACCGGTAGACGCGGTGCCCGGTCCAGCAAACTTGCGTAGTCCTCAGGCAGGTCGCCGGGATCGCCCGTGAGCAGCATGAGCTGGGTGCGGAACGCGTACGACATCCCTTTCGCGGAGAAATCGTCCGCGAGTTCGGTGTCCGCCAGTTCCTCCGCCGCGAGATCCAGTTCGCGCGCCCCGGCCAGATCTCCGCGCAACGCCAGCACCGAACTGCGCAGCCGCAGGTCGTGCCAGCGCACCAGCGGGAGCCTCGTGAGCCGCGCCAGCGTGGTCACCGCGACGAGTTCGTCGTCGACGAGCGCCATCCGCCCGTCCGCCAAGGCCGTGTCGATCCGCCATTTGTGGCCCCATAAGGAAACCAGCGGCTGCCGGGTGCGCGAGCCCAGTTCGGCGGCGAGCGCGCCGAGCCGCAGCCGTTCGGACAGCGGCAGCCTGTCCGGGGCGACCTTCATCCGGGCGCGGACGGCGTCGACCAGCGCCTCCGGATCGCCTGATCCCTCGGCGAGCGCGAACGCTTCGTCGGCGAGCTTCTCCGCGTCGGCGAACCGGCCGTAGTCGGCTTCCACCGACGCGCTGTGCGCCAGCAGGCGTGCCCGCGTCGCCCGGTCGACCCCGCCGGCGGCGAGCGCGCGGACGGCGAGGTCGCGGATGCCGGGCAGGAGATCCGGCGCCGCGACGTCGCGGACCACCAGCGCCGCACGGGCGAGCAGCCCCGCGTCGGCGGCGCGCCGGGCATGGTCGAGACTTCGCGCGAACCGGCCGGTCCGGTATTCGGCGACGGCCAGGTCGAGCAACAGCGCGGCACGGTCCACTTCGGACAGTCCGGCCTTCGCGCGCGCGTCGAGCGCCATCGCGAGGAAGCGCGCCGCTTCGTCGAAGGCCAGCGCCCGGTTCGCTTCCGCGGCCGCGAGCGCCGCCCACTCGGCCGTCTTCTCCGGCTCGGTCGCCGAGCGCAACCAATGCCCGGCCACCGTTCCGGCGAGCGCGGGTTCACGCCGGGCGTGCCCTTCGAGCGCGGCCGCGGCCCGCCCGTGCAACGTTTCCCGTTCGGCTTGGCCGAGATCCGCGTAGATCCCGTCGCGCACGACGGCGTGCGCGAACCGGCCGGAACCCAGTACCCCTGCCTTTTCGGCTTGATCGAGCCCGTCCGCGACCTCGACGGCCGGCAGGCCGGACACCTCCGAGAGCAAGGTGGCGTCGACGTCCTCGCCGAGCACCGCCGCGATGGCGAGCAGCCGCCGCACCTCTGGATCGAGGGCGGCCACCGCGGTCCGCACGAGGTGGCCGAGTTCCGCTCCCCCGGCAGAACGCGCGATCGCGCCGAGATAGAGCGGGTTCCCGCCGGAGCGGCGATAAGCCTCGCGTACTCCGTCTTCGGCCAGTCCGGTGAGCAGCGCCCGCGCGTCGGACTCGGCCAGCGGCGGCAGCGAGATGCTCCGCGCGCCCGGACGGCGCAGGAGATCCGGCAGGGCCGCGTCGAGTGCGGGAGTGTGCCCGGTGTCCCGATGCGTCGCGACCACGGCCAGTTTCGAGCGCCGCAACTCCCCCGCCAGATGCCGCAACAGCCGCAACGACGCCTCGTCGGCCCAGTGCAGGTCTTCGAGGACGACGACCAGACCCGCCGGTTCCGCCGCGGCCACCAGCGCGTCCGCCGCGGCGGCCACCAGCCGGAACCGCGCCGCGTGGACGTCGCCGGCACCCTCGGCCTCGGCGAAAGCGGTCTTCACGGCCGAATCGACCGACGGCAGCGCCTCGACGACGCGGCGCCACGGCCACAGCGGCGGCGCACCCGGATCGTCGGCGCACCGGCCCCACACCACGGCGGACACGGTGGCCGTCGCCTCCTCGACCAGCCGGGTCTTGCCGATCCCGGGCGGCCCCGAGACGAGCACCAGCCCGCCGGACCCCGCGGCGGCGTCGGCGAGCCTGCCGCGCAGACTCGCCAGTTCGCCCTCCCGGCCCACGAACGGTTCCCGGTTCACGCAAGGAGTATCGCTCTCCGGGCTCGATTCCGTACCGCCCTGCGTACTGGCACTGATGTCCGGCGGCCGCCGGGAGCGCAGAGTCGGCACGTCCGACGGGAAAGGAAAGCCCATGTACGCCACCGTCCATCAGTTCCGGCGTTCGCACGCCGACGAGTCCGCGGGCTGGGGCCACGCCCTCGCCGCCGAACTCCACCCAGGCACCGGTTCGCCGGGCACCTGCACCCTCGCCCAGGTCGGCGGCCTGACCGGGCTCGTCGTCGCGTTGTGGCGCGACCGCGGGTCCGCGCTCGCCGCCGCCGACCGCCGCGTCTCCCGTGTCTTCGACGCCCGTGTCTACGCGGTCACCGACGTCGAAAGCGGCGCGGCCGAGCCCAGGATCGCGCAGGCGACCTGGTTCGACCGGCCGCTCAGCCAGGCGGAGGCCGACGCAGCCCGGTTCGGCGGGCACGAACGGATCCGGCCCGCCGTACGAGGGCTCGACGGGGTCGGCGGCTTCTACGTCCTGACCGCCGAAGACCGGTCCAGCCTCATCCTCGGCTTCACCGAGTCGATCGAGGCGATGGAGGCGGTCCAGAAGACGATCATGGCCACGGAACTGCTGCCCGGCGAGGATCCGGCGCTGCTGCCGGGTCCGGACCGGATCGACGTCCACCGTGTGCTCCACACGTCCCTGCCCTCGCTCGGCCTGGTGGGTGAGCCGCGATGACCGCCGGGACGTCCGCGCGGGTCGGCACGTGGACCGTGCTCGCCGACCGGACCTCGGCCACGTTCACCGTCCGGAACTTCGGGTTCCGCGTGGTCCACGGCTCGATCCCGGTCGAGCTGGGCTCGGTGCGGGTCTCGGCCGACGGCGTCGTCGCCGTCGAAGCGGCGCTGGACCTCGACAAGATCGACACCGGCAACGCCAAACGCGACGCCGACCTGCGTAAACCCGGTCTGCTGGCGATCGACGCGCATCCTGTGCTGACCTTCGCGGCGGACCGGATCGAAGAGGGCCCGGACGGATGGTTGGTCGAGGGCACCCTCGGCGCGCGCGGCGAGTCCTGTCCCCTCACGGTGACCGCGACCGGGCCGGCGGACGACGGCGACGGCACCTGGCGGGTGCTCGCCGGTGCCGTCTTCGACCGGCGGGCGATCGGACTCCGCGCGCCGAGGTTCCTGATCGGCAGGGAGATCACGATCGCGCTCGACGTGGTGCTCGCCCCGCCGGGCTGATCAGGCCCAGGCGGCGAGCTCCTTGGCGAGCGAGGAAGGTCCGGTGGCGGTGCGCAACGCCGGCGGGCCGGGCCAGCAGTCCTGGTGGTCGCCGGTCCGCAGGCTCTCGGCGAACCTGGCGACCAGGCGCGGATGCGACGCCACCGTGCGGCCGCCGAGGTAGGCGACGACGACGTGGTGGTCGTCGTCCGAATGCGTCGCCACGGCGGCCGACCAGCCGTGCTCCTCGTGCCACATCAGGTCGACGTCGCGCTCGGGGAAGCCGGGGAGGCGCCAGTTCAGCCTGAGCTGGGCGGTGACCGGACCGGCGAGGTCGACCGTGCCCGAATCCCGCGGTATCCCCAGTGCCGCGGCCACGTCCTCCAGGTAGGCGTTCAGCCTGGTCATGAGCTCCAGACCTGCTTCCGTGGGCGCGGGGGTCGAGGTGGTCACGGTCCCTCATCTTCCTGTCACTTTGTACTGGCGTGACGGGAATTACCCACCCCGGAGCGGCTTCACACCCTCATTTCGTCACACCCCGGTTTCGGTTCGCTCAAGCCGTGGCTTCGATGACCCGGGTAAGCGCCTTGTGCAGAGCCTCCAGCTCGGAGACCTCCATTCCGAGCTTCTCCACGACGCGATACGGGATCTTCTCGGCCTCCGCGCGCAACGCGCGACCGGATTCCGTCAGCTCGACCGTGAGCAGCCGCTCGTCCTCGGCGCTGCGCCGCCGGGTGACGTAACCGATCGTCTCCAGCCGCTTGAGCAGCGGTGACAACGTCGCGGGTTCGGCGCGCAGGGCGACACTCAGCTCCTTGACCGCCTGCGGGCCCCGCTCCCACAGCGCCAGCATGACCAGGTACTGCGGATGGGTGAGCCCGTGGGGTTCCAGCAGCGGCCGGTAGATGGCGATGACGCTGCGCGACGCGACCGACAGCGCGAAACACACCTGACGCTCCAGCGCGAGCGGATCCTCGCCCAGATCGATCGCCTTCATCTCCGGCCCCTCCGAGTTCATACCGTCGATCCTAGTGTTGACGCTAATATTTAGCGTACTAATGATTAGTGTACTGTGATGGCATCGACGGAAGGAGTCGCCCGATGCCCCGCAAACGCCCGGACGTGTTCCGCTGGCTGTGGTACTCCCTCGGCGGCAGGCTGCCCGAGCGCTACCACGACTGGATCCTCCACGACGCGACCACCGGGAGCTGGCGCTGGCGGCACGTCGCCCGCAGCACGGTGATGATCGCCCCGCTGTGCGCGGTGTGGCTGCTCCTGCCCGGCCCGCTCACCCTGCGGCTGGCGATCGTGCTGATGGCCGCGCTCGTGGCGTACTTCTACTCGATGGCCTACATGGAGGAGAGCATCGAGCACCGGCTCGCCAAGAACGGCTTCCCGCCGGGCATCGGGCGCCGGACCCGCGCTGAGGCCACCGCGGTCGCGGAAGCCGAGGTGACCGAGCGGTATCTGGCGCGGTACCGGGACCAGCCGAACTCCTGACGCTCTTCGGCCCGCCGGGCGCCCGGGTGCCGGTCCGGACGTTGCGGAAGCCACTTCGCAACGTTGAAGGTTGCGAGAGATGCTCCTAGCGATGTCAAGGGGTGACGATGTGCTGCTGACCGGTCATCCCGGTCACTGCCCATCTGTGTCTCGATCCGTTGAACGGGTGTCCTGGTGGCACAGGCTCCTATCAAGTCACGAACGGAGACCACGACAGAGCCGGCAGATCTTCCGCAAGACAACCCCCACCAGAGCGCCAGCGGCTTTCGCGACACGACGGACCTGGACGATCACAGGGTCGGGGGCAAGTCCAGCCACGGCTTGCCGGTGGCGTCGAATCCGGTGAGCTCGGCGATCTTCCCGTCGGCGACGCGCAGGACCGCGATGGCGAACAGCCGGTACTCCGGCTCTCCGGGGGTGCGCAGGTACAGCGCGGCGGCCGGCATGCGGTTGACCGTCGTGGCGATACCGCGCCAGTCGTCGTGGCCCCGCTGGAAGAGCCCGCCGGAGACCCAGCCGTCCACCGCGTCCTTGGCCGTCGTGGTCGTGGTACCGGCCTCAGGCAACATCGCGAAGCGCAGGTCTTCGCGCAGCAAGGCCGCCAGCCCGTCGAGGTCGTTGCGCTCATGAGCCTCGATGTACGCCTTCACCACGCCACGCTCGTCCTTCGACAGCTCCGCGCCCCGCCAGTCGAGACGGCGATCGGGCAGTCGCCCGCGCATCGTCACGCGTGCCCGCTGCAAAGCGCTCGTCACCGATGCGACGGTCAACTCGAGGGCGTCGGCCACCGTCGACGCCGGCCAGCCGAGGACGTCGCGCAGGATGAACACCGCCCGCTGCCGCGGCGGGAGATGCTGGACGGCCACGATGAACGCCAGCTCGATCGTCTCCCGCGCCACCACCGATTCCTGCGGGTCCTCGGGGAGCATCCGGTCGGGGTACGGCTGCAGGTACAGCACCTCGGAGTCCTGCAGCCCGGCCGGGACGGGGGTGCGATCCTCGCGTTTCTCCAGGAAGTCGAGGCAGGCGTTCGTCGCGATCCGGTACAGCCAGGTCCGCAGCGCGGCGTGCCCCTTGAACGACTCCCGCCGGTGCCACGCCCGCAGGAACGTCTCCTGCGTCATGTCCTGGGCGTCCTCGTAGTTCGCGAGCATCCGGTAGCAGTGCACCTGCAGCTCACGCCGGTGGCGCTCGGTGACGAGCGCGAACCGCGCCGGATCGCCGGAGCGGGCCACCTCGATGAACGTGGCCTCGTCCGCGTCGGTCATGGTCGTCGATCCTTCCACTGGTGCGAGGGGTCACCTGAATCGACGACGCGGCGGAGGATTTCTCATCGGTGAGGCCCCGCGGTCACTCCTGGCCGTCGCCCATCGCGGTCGGGTCGTAGGCGAGGAATTCCCAGCTGTGGCCGTCCAGGTCGTCGATGGCCCGGTTGTACAGCCAGCCCATGTCCTGTGCCGCGCGCGGCTCGGTGGCGCCCGCGGCCAGTGCCGCGTCGACCAGGCCGTCCACCTCTTCGCGCGACCCGGCGGCCAACGCGTTGATCACCTCGATCGGACCGTCCGTCATGGACCGCTTGGTGAACGACGCGAACGTTTCGCGCGTCATCAGCTGCACCAGGATCGTGTCGGCGAGCGCCACCTGCACCGAGGTGTCACCGCTGAAGTCCGGGTTCACCGTTCCGCCCATCGCCGTGTACAGCTTCGTGCTCGCCTCGAGGTCGGAGACCGGCAGGTTGACGTAGATCTGCGAGATTGCCATGACTTGTCCTCCAGTAGGTCTGTGGTCACCACGAAACCTACGGGTGCACCGCGACCTCGGTCTTGTACAGAAGCGACAGCACCTCGTCCTCGCTCGTGCGCCTGAGCTGAGTGGCCGTGCGTCCGGTGAACCGCGTCAGCGAGCGGGCCAGATGCGGCTGGTCGTGATACCCGACCCGCTGCACGACCTCGATCGCCGCCACCCCCTGCCCCAGCAGCATCACGGCCTGCCTGGCGCGCTCGATCTGCCGGATCGCGCCCTGGGTCAGCCCGGTCGCCGCGGCCACCCGCCGCTGCACCGACCGCGGTGTGACCAAAGTGGGCACTTCGCCGCGGAGCACGTCGGTGACGAGCGGATCGCGGATCAGCAACCCGGCACGGACCAGCCGCTCGACGAAGACGTCGGCGTTGTCGTAGCCCGGGGTCTCCCACTCCTCGCCCTGCAGGACGAACGAACGGGCCGTGGTGTGGGGACTCGGCACCGCGGTGTCGACCAGCCCCCGCACCGGCATCGGCGCCAGGTACGCCCCGTGCCGGAAGATGATGCCGAGCGTTTCGCCCTCACCCGGCCCCAGGTCCAGCACCGTGGGGCTGGTCTCGGGCCCGCGCACCGCCACATGCGTCTCGCCCCGGTCGCGCCACACCACGAGCTCCCAGTTCGAGTTCGCGATGGACCGCATGCGCGACGGCCCGATAGCGGCCTGCCCGGCACGGTAGACCCGCTCCACGTAGGGAGAATCGGACGGGCGCTGCTCGACGCCATCGAGGCTCACAGGCAAGAAGCTAGCACCGGCTCCGGCCGCACACGCGAGTTCCGCCGATCGGTACAGGTGGTCGTGAGTGGCGTTTCGGGTTCTAACCCGAAACGCCACTCACGACCACCTCGACCGAAGCCACAGCGGCCACCGCGGTCGCACAACCCGTGGCGGACGTCCTGAACGACCCTTTCATGACATAGGTGGTACCTGCGCTACCGGCCGGCGTCGGGCAGCCACCACCGTGGTTCGGGGGGCTTGCCCGATGGTCACGGGCGAGTTGAACGACAAAGCTGGACTTGATCGATCCGAAGTCGTCGAACAAAGGAAAAGCATGTCGAAGGTGGCGACCCTGCGCCGCAATCTGGTTCGTGCCGCCGCTGTCACGCTGGCGGGAGTGTTCTGCGCGATCGCGGTGCCCGGCAGCGCCGGCGCGGTGGTGAACGGCAAGAACTCCACCGAACGCTACGAATTCATGGCCTCGATCCCGGAGGTCGTGCCCGAAATGAACAACGCCAAGGGCGTCTGCGGTGCCGTGCTGGTGCATCCGCAATGGGTGGTGACCGCGGCGCACTGCGTCGACCCGGACAACAATCCGGCCAGGCCGGAGGGAACCGTGCGCATCGGCAGCGAGCGGCGGACGACCGGCGGCACCGTCCGCACGATCGACCGCTGGGTCCGCCACCCGGGCTACCAGCCGGGCGCGCCGAACAAGAACGACATCGCGCTGGTGCGCCTGGACCGCCCGGTCTCCGAACGGCCCATCCGCATCGCCAACCGTCCCGGCCGCCCCGGCACGCCGACCCGCTTGATGGGCTTCGGCACCACGGTCGACACCCCCGACTTGGACAAGGTCGTGTTCCCGGAACGGCTCCAGCAACTCGACACGCGCATCGGCGCCGTGTCCGAATGCTCGCCCGGTTACGCGGACTCGACCCGGCTGTGCACGGTGAGCCGCAAGCCCGGCGCGATGGCGTGCATGGGTGACTCCGGCGGACCGCAGGTCCAGCGCGGCTGGGGCGGCCGCTGGGAGCTGATCGGCGTCACGTCCGGCCCTGGTGACGACGACGTGCCGTGCGCCAACGGTCCCGGCCTCTACACCAGCGTGCCCGCCTACGCCGGGTGGATCCACCGGACCATCCACGGGCACCGCTGATCCTTCTTCGGGTCCGATGGTGGGCTGAAGGCTCCCTTCGCCGAGTCTTATGCGGCGAAGGGAGCCTTCAGCCCTTTTTCTGGAGTGGGTTCCCGGCCAGGTCGAGCGTGGAGGATTTGGGACGTTGAACGTCCCAAATCTTCCCCGCTCACCGATATCAGCGTTACCCCTGACCAACCCCAGAGGCGAGTTCGCTTCGCCTCACCGCGATCTCCGTCAACGTACGACGGCACACCTTCCCCGTACGCCCCAGCGGCAGCTCAGGAAGCGCGATCAAGAACTCCGGCATCTTGGCGACAGCCAAGCCCCGATCGGCAAGAAAAGCCTTCAGCTCAGGCAAGCCCACCGATCGTCCGCCAAGGACGGAAACGCAAGCACAGAGCCGTTCCCCCAGAACGCTGTCCGGCACCGGGACACAGGCGACCTCGCTGATCGCGGGGTGGTCACCCAGCGCGAGCTCCACTTCGGCCGGGCTGATGGTGTACCCGCCGCGGATCACCACGCGTTTGCGCCTGCCGGTGACGTGGAGCCTGCCCTCGTCGTCGAACCGGCCGTTGTCCCCCGTCCGCACCCAGCCCCCGTCGAGCCGGTACGCCGCGTCCAGTTCGGGCGCGCCCACGTAGCACAGCGGCGTCATCGGGCCCCGCGCGCAGATCTCGCCGTCGACGAGGCGCACTTCGCAGACCGCGGGATCCGGGACGCCGACGCCGTTTTCCGGCTTCGCCGTGTGGCAGTTGACCCCGTCCGAGGAGCCGTAGATGTCGATCATCTCCACGCCGAACCGCCGACGACAGGCGGCGCGCGTCGAAGGTGGCAGGGTGTCGCCGCTCGACACGATGGCCGCCAGTCCGGCGGTGTCCACGGCCGAGGGGTGCTCGACCATGCGCCGCCACATCGCGGGCACACCGAACACGTGCGTCGGCCGGTGCTCGGTGATGAGCCGGAGGGCCGCACCCGCCTCGAACCGGCGGGTCGAGATCAGCGTGCCGCCGAGGCGGCAAAGGGTCACCGCGACACCGAACGAGCCGAATCCCGACGTCAGTGAAACGAGGACCAGGTCTCGCGGGATCTCGGTCCCGCCGTGCACGGCACGGACGTAGTTCGCCCGGCCACCGGCGAAGGCGTTGTGCGAGTACGCGACCATTTTCGGTTCCGATTCCGAGCCGGACGACACCAGGATCCGGGCCGGGGCATCCGGGTGGACGTCGCCGACGCGGCTCGGCTTCGACGAGCCTGACACTCTTCCGTTTTCGATGACGAACCGGACACCGGCGCGTTCGAGGAGACCGTCCGCCCCGCGTGGCAGGGGCAAGACCACGGCGCCGAGCGCGAGGATCGCGAGTTCGGCGACCACCGCGGCCCGTCCGTCGGGTTCCCGCACCCCGACGATATCCGCCGAGCCGCATCCGGCGGCCGACAACCGAGCGGCCATCGCCCGCACCGCGACATCCACCATCGCGTAGTCGAGCGTGCCCTCGTCGTCGATCACCGCCGTGCGAAGCGGATGCTCACGAACCCGGTCACGGAACAACGAATACAGATCGCGGCCCGGGCAATGTCCACACCGGACCCATTCGCGGCGCAATCCGGCGGGAACGAGGTCACGCAGGACGATCCCGGTCTCCGACTCCCAGATCATGACGTGAATTCCCACGGCGACGCGACAAGCGCGCAGTCGGCATGGATGAGGGCGCGGGAAAATCGCGGATCCGCGGCGAGTGCGGCGAGGTCGTCGCACACCGGCACCGACAGCGGCCGGTCGCATCGGCGGCGGGCGCCCGCGTTGAGCCGGTACGCCGCGGACAGGAGTGACGACGCGACCCGCGTCGCGCCTTGGGCCAGGCCCGTCACGATCCCGTGCGCGCACACGATCCCGCCGAACACATCGACGATCGTCATCAGCGACGGCGGGACCCCGGCGTAGGCCTGGACGACGAAATCCGTGCCCACCGGCGGTTCCGGCCCCAGCTCCGTTCCCCATCCCGACGCGTGCGCGTACAGGATCCCCGGCCGGGCGCGCGCGAGATCGAGCGCGCTCAACGACCACCGCTCCGCCTTGCCCGGCGCCCAGTTGTGCAGGAACACATCGGCCCCGGCGGCGAGTTCGAGCAGATGCTGTCTCCCGTCCGGTGTGCTCAGGTCGATCTCGACGACCTCCTTGCCGTCGTTGAGCGCGCGGAACCGGGCCGACGTGTGGCCGGCGACCGGCGGAACCCACCGCAGCGGATCACCACCCGGCGGCTCGATCCTCAGCACCGTCGCGCCGAGAAGGCGCAACAGGTGACCCGCGAGCGGGCCCTGGACCCGGCGGCAGGATTCGAGTACGACCAAGCCGGACAACGGAAGCGGCTCCACCGCCCGCACCGGACGGTAGCCGCGGCCCTCCCCGCTCACGACGAACGCGGGAGCCCGGTCGAGCGGCCGCTCCGCCGTCCGCACCAGCGTCATACCCGTCAGGAGGGCGACCTGTTCCAGCTCCCCGATCGGCCGAGCGGCAAGGGCTTCCCACAGCTGTGGCGGCAGCGGGCAGGTCGCGGTCGCGAAGCGGTGCAGGAAAGGGTGCCAACCGCTCGAAATCGCGTGCGTGCCGACTCCGAGCGTCGTCCAGAACCGTTGCCAGACCGCAGATTCGAGTGTCTCGATCTCGAACGAGACACCGTCGGCCGCGCGGAAGGGCGGCCCGCCGGGGACGAACGTCTCCCGGTACTCGTCCTCGGCCGTCGCCGCCGCGAGATACTGCGAGATCGCCAGCAACGCCGCCTGCGCCAGCGAAGTGGATACCCCGCGCAGCGGAATTCCGCGGCCACGCGCGAGCTTCAGCGAGACGGCGCCCAGCGCGGAGAGCTCGGCAGCGAGGATGGACGCGTAGTCGAGACCGAGCCGGGTCGGCTCGCCGAGGCTCCGGCCGTGCACATGCATGATGCCGCAGGCGGCCTGCACGTCGAATTCGCCGTCCAGCGGCAGATCGAGTGGCCCCGCCACCGTCACGGTGTCCAGCGCGGTGTTCACGCGGGCCGCCTGCCCCGCACCGAGTACACGACACAGGACGACGCCCGGAACCCCGGATCCCGCATGACCGCACGCACTTCGGCGAGCTCGCCGTCGGTCATCCCCGCGGCGACCAACCGGTCCCGCAGGTGATGTGTGTGGTGGATCAGCAGCTCCAGCCCCGGCGATCCGGCCCGCCACGGGAAGACCGCGGGCACCGGATCGACGTCGACCAGCCCCGCGGCGACCATGGACGCGGCGGCGCGGCGGCCCCACGTGCCGTCCCCGCCCGCCGTCGAGAACGCCTTTTCCTTGGCCGCCAAGAAAGTCTCGTAAAGGTTCGCGGCTCTCGCATCGGGCGCGAGCAGGACCGGGCCGTAGGAGATGTCGAACTCGTCGATCTGCATCCACCCGCCGGGCTTCAGCGCGCGGACCAGTTTGCGGAGCACGGCCTCCCGCTCCGGCAGATGCTGCAACACCAACCGGGTGTGGACGAGGTCGAACTCATTCCGGGGCAAGGGATCGTGCACGACGTCGTGCCGAAGGACGGTCAGCCCCGGCGCGGGTGCGATGTGGTGGGGTTTGATGTCGGTCGCCAGCACCGTGCCGGTCGGCGCCACCCTGGCGGCGAGCCACTGGGCCACGCCGCTGCCGCCCGCGCCGACCTCGAGACAGGACCAGCCCGCGCCGACCCCGGTCCCCGCCAGCCGCGCGAAGGTGACCGGGTCGTACGCCTCGGAGAGACAGCGATGCTGCTCGACGGCGTGCCCGCTGTCGTTGTCGAACGCGTAGGCCGTACTCACGTCCACCTTCCCGAACCGTTCGTTTCGGCCGTGCCGGTCAGCCGCGCCAGCAGTTCCAGGCGCCGTACCTTCCCCGTCCCGGTTCTCGGGACCTCGTCCCACGGGAGCACCACGGGCTCCCCGAGCGGTGGCAGGCCGAGCACCGCCTTCCGCCAGTCGTCCGCGTCCAGTCCGTCGTCGGTCACGACCACCGGGATCGGCGCGCGCCCGGCCGCGGAGAGCACCACGCATTCGGCGATGGACGGGAGCCGGTCCTCGATGGCGTCCTCCACCGCGAGGCAGCTCATCCCCGGCACGCTGTCGACCTCACGGTCGAGCAGCGTCACCGCACCACCGCGGCCCACCACGCCGAGATCACCGGTGTTCCACCACCGCCCGTGCACCTTGGCCTCCCATCGGTCCTGTTCACCCACGTACGCCACGCATCGCGCGCGCGTCCGGGCCAGCAACAGCCCGGCGGTGCCACGCGGCACCGGTTCGGCGGTCTCCGGGTCGACGGCCCGCAGCCGGGCGAGGCCGGGCAACGGCCTGCCGAGATCACGGGTGGTGTGCGCGGTACGCCTGGTGAAGAACCGGAACGACAGCGGCCCCGTCTCCGATTGGCCCCAGCCCTGCATCCACAGTGGACACTTCCGGCCGCTGGCGTGGAGCATCGTCCGGATCACCGGCGGATGCACGGCGTCGTAGGTGCTGACGAACCTCCGCACCCGGAAGAACGGGTTCTCCGGCGAGTTCGCGAGCGGCCGCCAGCGCGCGTACGCCGCCGGGAGGGCTTCGACGACGGTCGGCCGATGACGCCCGAACATCGACGGCGCCGAGGAGGGATCGCTCAGGATCACGATCTCCCGCGGCGCGAGGCACAACGCCGACGCCGTCCAGCAGAAGGTCCGGCCGTGCGCGTACGCGCTGGCGTTGGCCAGCACGTCGTCCCGCCGGAGACCGAGGACGGGCCAGCGGACCGCCTCCGGCCGCGCCAGCCGGTCGATGATCGTCCGGGTCGTGTGGACCACCAGCTTCGGCGTCCCGGTCGTCCCCGAGGTGTGGCAGATGAGCAGCGGATCGTCGGCGTGCCTCCGGTGTATCGCGGGCGGTGGCGCGGGGGCGAAGTCCTCGACGCGCAGGACCCGGTCCGCCCGCAGGGAAGGCCGGTCGGTCACCAGCACCGCCGGGCCGAGACGCCGCAGCAGCAGCTGCACGGTGCCGTCCGGCAGCGCTCCGGACAGCTTCGCCGGAACGGCTCCGATCCGTACCGCGGCGCAGGCGAGCAGGTCGTAGTCCCAGTGGCCGCGTTTGACGATGGCCACCCGGTCCCCCGGCCCCACGCCGGATTCGGCCAGCCATCCCGCCACGTCCCGCACCAGCCCGGCGAGCCCGGCGACCGGGTACGCCGTCCCGCGCTCCGGAGCGATGTCGAACGGCCGGTCGAGGTACACCCACGTCCGGGCGCCCGCGCACTCGTCGAACAACGTGCCCATGTCGTGCGGCTTCATCGAGCGCCGCCCTCCTCCACCGGCCGCACGACGCGACCGGCCAGCCGTCGCGCCGCCCGCAGGCCGGAGCGGACGGCCGCCTCGCTGCACGGACTCAGGAACACCCAGTCACCCGCGTAGTCGACGACGCCACGACCGAGGTCCGCCTCGAACCCGGCGCGCAGGGCCAGCGCCCGAGGTGTCGCTTCGGGCGCCGCGTGGCGTACCCGCCGGACGATCGCGCGGCGGGTCGCCGACCGCAGACCGGGAACGAGTGCCTCGGCGGCGCCGGTCAACCGGCTCGCCACGTCCTCGTCGGAGGCGTCCAGCAGTTCCGGCACCACGGCCGGATGGGCCATGAGCGTGACCAGACCGCGGCCCTCAGGCGCGCGGCCGGGATGTTTCAAGTGGTCGAAGATGACCGTGGACACGGTGCCGTTCTCGGCGGCCGGCACCATCAAGGCGTAGTCGGGGCCACCGAGCGGGCGATCGAGAAGCAGGTGCGCCTTGACCACCGGGGTGAACGAACACTCGCGGAGAAAGGCCGAACCGTGCCCGGGGTGGAGCCGGGCCGCCACCGGGGCGGGGACGGCCAGCACGACCGCGCGGGCGGTGATCTCCCGCGTGCCGCTGAGAACGCGCGCCGAGGCACCGTCGTCGACGACCTGATCGACGGGGAACCCCGTGGTGACGTCCGTTTTCGCGGCGAGGGCACGGGCGAGGGTGTCCATCCCGTCGCGATACGCCCGCCAGGTCGGCGGTGGTCCCACCGCCGTGAGCAGCGCCAGCAAGGGCGCCGCGGCCGACCGGGCCGGATCCCAGCCGAAGAAGCCGGAGACGATCGGTTGCAGCAGGTAGTTCATCAGGTCCGGGTGATGCGGTGCGGCGAACTCCGCGACGGTGGTGCCGCCCAGCGCCGAGTTCTCCGGTCGTCCGGTGTCGAACGCGCCCCTGATCAGCCGTGCCGCGTCCAGTCGCGCCCGGAGGGACAACCCGGCCCCGGTGAGCAGCCCGCGGGTCTGCGCGACACCGGGCCTGGCCTTGCCGCGCCACATCGCGATGCCGCGTCCGATCGGGGGCGCCGCGGCGGGACCGACACCCAGTTCCGCCAGCAATCGCCAGGTCTCGCCGTAACCCCGCTCGGCCATCTGCTCAGCGCAGGTGTCGATCAGGTAGCCGTCCTCGCGCAGTGTGGTCATCCGGCCGCCGACCACGTCGGCCGCCTCGAAAACCCGCGCTTCGCATCCGGCCTTGCCGAGCTGGTACGCGGTGGTGAGCCCGGCGACGCCCGCGCCCACGACCGCCACGTCGACATCGGTCACGTGATCACCACCAGGTTCACCAGGACGAGCGTCAGCACGGTGAGCCGGTGGATCCGGATGCCGAGCATGCGCGCCCGCAGGATGTCCCCCACCGCGAAACCGAGCCACAGCTGCCATCCGCGGGACACGATCGTGGGTGACAGCGCGAGGGGGAACCACCACGGGCCGCCGAGGGCGGGGACGGCGAGGATCAGCGCGAGTTCGGCCGCCGACACGCCGATGACGAAGAACATGTTGCCCCGCGCCGAGGTCAGGGCGGCCACCGTCGGCCTGCCGACGCGGCGATCGCCGTCGACGTCGTTGGTGTTGGAGTAGACGCCGAACAGCAGCGGCCCCAGGCCGAAGAGCAGCGCCTGGGCGAGCGCGAACCCGGTGAACTCGCCGGTCGCGAGGCCGTACGGCGCGAGGACCAGCGACCAGCCGAGCGCCGCGATGAAGAACTCCTGGAAACCGTGATAGCTGAGCTTCACTCCCCAGGAGTACTGCAACGAGAAGAAGTAGGTGACCACGATCAGCACGACCGTCCACACAGGACGGTGTGGGGCCATCGCGATGGCCGCGAGCCACAGTGCCGCACCGACGACACCGGTCGCCCACGCGAACCGCAGCACCTGGTTCTCGTTCAGCGTTCCCGCCACCAGTGGCTTGCGGTATCGCTTGCGCCGCGCGTCGTCCGGCGAGTAGTTCGTGATGTCGCTGCCGTCCCGGTACCCCGTGAGATCGTCCAGCGCGACCATCGCCGCGATCACGAACACCTCGCCGAGCAGGAACACCCCGACGGTCGCCAAGACATCCGGATCGAACCTCGACATCGGCGCCAGCAACGTCCACACCACGACCACGCCGAGGTAGTAGTCGACGATGTCGAGCTTCGCGAGCCTGAAATACGCTTTGCCACGGGAGACGGCGAGGGTGGTCATCGCGGGTCGTCCAAGGCGATCAAGGCGGCGAACGACCGGTCGCCGCCATAGTCCAGCTCACGCCGGTCGAGCAGGCGGGCGCCGGGGAGCAGGGCCAAGTACTCCTCCACGGTCCGCAATCTCGAGAACCGGCCGACCGGGATCTCCGCTTCCTCGTACTCGATCAGGACGAGATGCCGTGCCGCCGCGGCGATCGCCCTGCACGCTACGGCGATCTCGTCCTCGTCCAGGACGTGCATCAGCACCCACACGCAAACGGCGACGTCGAAACGCTTGTCCCGCCACGGCAGCCGCTGGACGGTCGTCCGCATGAAGTCCACAGTGGACAGATGTGCGCAGTTCGCCCTGGCGAGCGCGAGCATGCGCGGGGTCATGTCGATGGCCGTCAGCGCCCGCGCGTGCGCCGCGATCGACGGCGTGAGCCTGCCCATCCCGCAGCCGATCTCCAGCGCGGCTCCCACCTCGCCGAGCGATTCCAGGAACGTCGTGACGAGCCGGATGGTGCGGGCGGTCGTCCCGGCCGCGAGTTCGGCGGGCTGGGAGGCACGCATGACCCGGGTCAGCCCGGTCCGCTCCGCGCGTTTGCGCCACTCGTCGGCGACCTCGCTCGGCGCGGGGGTGCGGGTAACCTGCTGCATCACGACTCCTTCGCGAATCGGCACACCGCGTCCGCGATGCGTTCCACCTGCCCGTCCGTCAGCTGCGGGTAGATCGGGATGGCCAGCGTCCGCCGCGCGGCGAGCTCCGCCGCAGGCCAGGCATCGCCAGGCCGGGTGAAGGGGGCGAACGCGGGTTGCCTCGGCAACGGCGCCGGGTAGTAGACGTGCGAGCCGATACCTCGCGTCGCCAGGTACTCACGGAGTTCGTCCCTGCGCTCGCAGAGGAGCGAATAGACGTAGTAGCACCGTCCATCACGAGCCGGAGGCGGTGCGAGCACACCACAGCCCGCCAGTTCGGCGAAGCGTCCGGTGTAGTACTCGCCGATGCGCGCCCGGCGTTCGAGCCGCCGGGGCAACGTCGGGAGCCGGTACAGCTGGAACTCCGCCATGATCTCGTCGAACCGGCTGTTGTAGCCGATGCGGTGATACCGGAACCTGGACTTGCCGTCCTGGCCGTGGTTGCGCAGCATCCGCACCGCCGAGCCGAGCCCGGCGTCGCGGGTGACGACCATGCCGCCCTCGCCCGGCATCCCGAACGTCTTGACCTGCACGAACGAGTAGACACCGGCGTCGCCCCACATCCCGGCGGGAAGGCCCGCGAGCGTCCCGCCCTGAGCGACCGCGGAATCCTCCAGCAACCGCACGCCGGGCGCGGTGGCGATCCGGCGCAACTCCGGCATGTCCGCCATGACCGAGAACATGTGCGCGGGCATGATCACCTTGGTGCGCGGCGTGACCAGCCGGGCGACCGCGGCCGGATCGACGACCATGGTCCACGGGTCGATGTCGGCGAACACCGGCGTCGCGCCGAGCAGCGCGGGCGCCGCCGCGAGCGGAGCGCAGCCGAAGGCGGGCACGATCACCTCGTCCCCGGCGCCGACGTCCATCGCGCGCAAGACCAGCGTCAATGCCGAGGTTCCGCTGCCGCAAGCGACCGCGTCCGCGGCGCCGACCGAGTCACGGATGGCCGCCTCGAACCGGGCCGTGCGCTCGCCGAGGATGAATTTCTGCTCGGGTGCGAGGCCGACGCGATGGACGATGTCCAGCAGTTCGGCTCGGTCGTCGTCGAAGAGATCGGCCGGGAAGAACGGCAGGGTCATCCTCGCCGCCCGTGGTAGAAGTCGCGGATCGCGTCGCAGACCCGGTAGCAGTCTCCGGCGGGCATGTCCGGATACAGCGGTAGCGCGAGCGTGTGACGGCAGGCGCGCTCGGCGTTCGGGAAGTCACCCTTCCGATGGCCGAGGCCGTCGAAGCAGGGTTGCAGATGAAGCGGGGCCGGGTAGTAGATCTCGGTCTCCACCCCCACCGCCGACAGATACGCCGCCAGGTCGTCCCTCACGTCGACCTCGACCACGTAGACGTAGAACACGCTGTCCGGCCGGTGTTCCGGCAGCTTGCGCACGCCCGCCACGCCCGTGAGCGCTTCGCCGTACCGGGACGCCAGTTCCGCGCGCCGGGCGATGTCGCCGTCGAGTGTGGTGAGCTTCGAGAGGAGGACGGCGGCCTGGATGTCGTCCATCTTGCTGTTCACGCCGGGCAGGCCGGTCGCCGTCGAGATCGCGGGGAAGTCGGCGATCGTGACGCCGAAGCGGCCGTGGTGGCGGAGCGCGCCGGCGATCGCGGCGATCCGGGCGTCGTCGGTGAGCACGGCGCCGGCGTCACCGAGCGCGCCCAGTGTCTTCGTCGGGAAGAACGACAGCACCCCGCCCGCGCCGAACAGGCCGGCGTGCGTGCCGCGGTGACGCATGCCGATGGCCTCCGCGCTGTCCTCCACCACCGTGAGGCCGAGGCGTCGCGCGACGCGAAGCACACCGTCGATGTCCGCGAGCCGCGAGAACAAATGCGTCGGCATGACGAACCGGGTGCGCTCCCCGGCGGTGTCCGCCACCGCGGCGGGGTCGACGCCGTACCCGTCCGCCTCGATGTCGGCGAAGACCGGCCTGCCGCCCGCCAGCACGACCGAGGTCGCCGTGGCCCCGAAGGAGAAGGCGGGAACGATCACCTCCTCGCCGCGCTCCAGACCCGCCGCCCTCAGCAGGAGGACGAGCGCGTCCGTTCCGTTGTTCACCCCGACGACGAACCTCGCGCCGGTGTACGCGGCCAGCGCGGACTCCAGTTCGGCCACCTTGGCACCGTGCGAATACTTGCCATTTTCGATGACGTCGAGAATATGTCGCCTGGTGCCGGCCCACGTCCGCTCGAATGTGGCCGATTGATTGAAGAAGGACACCGACAGCGTACCCACCTCCGGTGGTGTAGGAACCGTTTCCGAGCGTAGGACAGGAAATCCGCCCGTCCGCCACGTTCGCACTTCCTGGTCAACCCGTGGCCGAACTGTTGACAGTTGATCTTGGTGATGTCAGTTTCGAATTGGATTTCTGATTGCGAAACTCGAGGAGCGGGCTCGCCAGTGCGATCATTCGTCGTTGGACTCGGCCGGGCGGGCGCGGGTCTGCATCTCCCCGTCTTGGCCAAACTGCGTGAACGGAACCCGAAGCTCTTCGACGACCATCCCGTCGTGGCCTGCGAACCGAGGGAGACGGTCGTCTCCCGGCCGGGTCTGGTGGTCGCGCCGACCCTCGACGCCGCGGCCGACGGGCTCTGCCCCGCCGACACGATCGTGCACGTGTGCACGCCACCGACCCAGCGGCTGGCGGTGCTCTCCGATCTGGCCGCCCTGGGCTTCCGCAAGATGATCGTGGAGAAGCCCCTCACCACCGACATCGACGACCTCGCCCGGATCGTCCGCCTGCGCCGCAAGCACAAACTGCATATCGAGGTCGTCGAACCCTGGCTCGCCAGCAGCCTCACGGCACGGCTGGTCGAGCTTTTCCGCGGTGGCCGGTTCGGCGCGGCGAAGTCGATCGACGTCGTGCAGAACAAGCCGAGATTCCGCCGGTCGCTCGTGCGGCCCGGCCACCCCACCGCCTTCGACGTCGAGCTGCCGCACGGGGTCGCGCTCGCGCTGCGGCTCGCGGGCGCCGCCCGGGTCACCCACGCGTCGGGAACCGATCTCGAGGTCGAGGGCAACATCGGCCCGCGGATGGGCGGAGCCACCGTCGGTCTCCGGCACAACTCGGGTGTCCACACGGAGATCCGCTCGGATCTCACCTCCCCGGTCCGCGAGCGGCGGGTCACCGTCGAGTTCGAGCAGGGCAGCGCGGTCGGGCATTTCGCGGTGAGCGGCGACGACCATCACTCGCAGTTGACGCTGCGTTCGAACGGCCGGTCCGAGCACGTCGTACTGCGGGACGACGCGATGACGGAATGGATGTTCGAGGCCTACCGGAAGTTCCAGCTGGACGGGGAGCAGACGCAGGGCTTCACCTTCGCCACCGAGGTGGTGCGGCTGCTTTCGGTGGCCAAGAACATCTGCGCGGAACCGGTCACCAGCCCCGAACCGGACGTGGTGGCGACCCATGCCGGATGACCCGGTGCTCGCCGGCATCACCGACGAGGCGGCGTACGACATCGGTGGGCAGCTCTCAGTGCTCGACGAACTGGGCTGGAAGGCGATCGAGCTGCGCACGGTCGACCGGGAGGCCGTCGCCGACCTCACCGACGAACGGTTCGACGCCGTCGCGACCGCCTTGTCGGACAGTGGTGTGCGCGTGGTCTGCCTGGCGTCCCGGATCGGTGGCTGGTCCCGGCCGGCAGGCACCGATTTCCGGCGTGACCTGGGGGAGCTCGACGTGCTCGCCGGACGCGCACGGGCGATCGGCACCCGCTACGTGAGGATCATGTCCTATCCGAACGACGGGCTGAGTGATCGATCCTGGCGCGCGCTGGCCATCGAGAGGATCACCGTGCTCGCCGAGCGGGCCGAGCGGCATGGGGTGACGCTGCTTCACGAGAACTGCTCGGGCTGGGCGGGCACGCGGGCCGAGCGCATGCTCGACCTGCTGGACGAGGTCGCGAGCCCGGCGCTGAAGCTGTTGTTCGACACCGGCAACGGGGTCGCCCACGGTTACGACGGGTTCGATCTGCTCGCCGACATCGTCGGCCACGTCGAACACGTGCACGTCAAGGACGCCGACGAGCGCGGATTCACCCTGCCCGGCCAGGGCACCGCGCGAGTCGCCGACTGCGTGAAACTGTTGCGGGCCAACGGATATCAGGGCGCGTGGTCGCTGGAGCCGCATCTCGCGATCGCACCGCACGAAGACGGGGTGCTCGCCAGTGGCGCGGCGGACACCTTCGTCGCCGCTGGCCGGGCGATGGCCGGGCTGCTCCGATGATGCCCGCGGACCGGAGCCTGCTGCTGAAGCTGCTCGATCTCCCGACGGCCGGTCCACTCGAAACGAAGGGTGAAGTCCGCCTGTGGGACGCGATGCGGACGTACGCCGACGCCGCCACCGACATCGGTTTCGACGTCCTGCGGTTCGCCGCCCCGGATCCGTCGGTGCTGGACCGTCCGGGTGTTCCCGTCCTGCTCCGCGACACCGGGCCCGGATTCCTCGCCTGCCAGCCGAGCCTCGTGCTGCGGATCGGCCCCGCCGCTCCCGCCGTCATGTTCAACGTGCACCTCGACACGGTGGCCCCGTTCGAACCGGCCGGTTTCGACGGGACCAGATTCGTCGGCCGCGGCGCGATCGACGCCAAGGGGCCCGCGGTGGCCCTGCTGGCCGGTGTCCGCGCCGCGCTGGCGACGGAGCCGTCGGTCGGCCGGGACGTCGGCGTCCTCATCCAGGCCGTCTCCGGTGAAGAGGGCGGGGCGATGGGCACCTTCGGCACACGGCCGCTCGTCGAAGCGGGATTCCACGGCGAACTCAACGTCTTCTGCGAGCCGACCGGACTGCGGTACCTCCCCCGCTGCTCGGCGTCGATGACCGCGTGCGTACGAGTGGACGGCGAAGACGCCATCGACGACGAGCCGCACCGAGGGCACAACGCGACGGTCCTGCTCGGTTTCCTCGCTCAGCACCTCGCGGACGACCTGCCGAAGCACGGCCAGCTCTGCGTCGCGGGCCTGCACACGGGGCGGATGCACAACAGGGTGTACGGCCGCGGCGAGCTTCTGCTCAACATCCCTTACGACTCGCCGGAAGCGGCGGCGAAGATGGCCGCGGCGCTGGAGGACGGGCTGAGGACCGGCATCACCGCGTTCGAGGCCAGGTTCCGGCGGTCCCCGTCGTACGCCCGCACCGCGACCGACGCGGCGAGGATCACCGGCCTGCGCTGGCTGAAACGCGATCTGCCTGCCTTGCCGGCGCAGGACATCCCGCTGCTGGACGCGTTCGTTCCCCGCTGGCCGGACGACGAACCCGGGTTCACCTGCGACGCCCTCTGGCTCGCCGGCGTTCCCGGCACCAAGACGGCCGTCCTCGGTCCCGGTTCGCTGGGAGCGAACAACGCGCACTCGCGCGGGGAATACGCCGATGTCGGAGAACTCGACCGGTTCGGCGATCTCGTCCGCGAGATCGTCGTGCGGTTCGCCCGCGACGGAGGAGCATGACCGTGCTGGTGCCCTATCCCGTGCTTCTTTCCTTGGTCGTCGGGATCTTCGTGGATCGAGGGATGCCCGAGGATCGGGCGGCGATCGCCGCGACCGCGTTGTGCCACGGCGACCTCACCGGAGTGACGTCGCACGGCCTCGTGAACCTGACCCGGCTGTACCTGCCCCTGCTCGATCAAGGACGCGCCGAGCCGAAGGCGGACATGGCCGTGGAGACGGACCTTGGCGCGTGCGTCCTCGCCGACGCCCGCCGCACCTTCGGGTTGTGGTCGGCGTCGCAGGCCATGGAACTGGCGTGCGCCAGGGCTTCCCGGCACGGCATCGGCATGGTGTCACTGCGCGGGGCGACGCATATCGGCTGCGCCGGCCACCACGCCGCACGTGCCGTCACGCACGGCATGATCGGTCTCGTCGCTTCGAACTGCGGCGGGCAGCGCATCGCCCCGCCGCCCGGCGGCACGGCCGCGATGCTCGGCACGAACCCGCTCGCGCTGGCCTGTCCCGCCGGTGGCGCGCATCCGTTCGTCCTCGACATGAGCACCACCGTCGTACCGACCGGCCGGATCCGTGCCGCGGCGCGCGAAGGCAGGGAGATCCCGCCGGGCTGGCTCGCCGCCGACGACGGTTCCCCGGTGACCGATCCCGCCGCGTTCGACCGGGGCGAGGCTCATCTGCAATGGCTGGGCGGCGGCCCCGAAACGGGCGCCTACAAGGGATTCGGGCTCGGCCTGCTCGTCGAGGTCCTCGGCGCGCTGGTACCCGGCGCCAGGCTCGGCGCGACTTCGGCGGACGGGAACCGCGACGACGACATCGGGGTGCTGGCGCTCGCGATCGCTCCGGAAGTGCTGCGCACCGGATTCGCCGCCGACGCGTCCGCGCTCTTCACCGCGGTGCGGGAGTGGCCTGCCCGCGATCCCGAGGTCCCGGTGGTCTATCCCGGCTGGCACGAGGGTGAGCGCGCGGCCCACCACCGTGCGCACGGCGTGCCCGTGGCCGACGCGGTCTACCGGGAACTCCGCGCCGCGGCGGAGAGGACGGCGAGGTGATCCGGGTCGGTGTCGTTGGGCTCGGGGTCATCTCGCGGTTCTACCTCTCCGCGGTGGAGCGGTCGCCGTCCTTCGACCTCGCGGCGGTCTGCGATCTCGATCCCGCGGAACTCGCGGAAAGCACCGTGCCCGGCTACCGCGATCATCGGGAAATGCTCGCCGCCGGAGGGCTCGACGCGGTGATCGTCACGGCTCCGAACGACGTGCACGCCACGGTGTGCCGGGACGTGCTGGACGCGGGCCTGCCCGTGTGCGTGGAGAAACCGATCGCCACGAGCCTCCTCGACGGCGAGGATCTCGTGGAGCGGGCGGCGCGGCGGGATGTCGCCCTGTTCACGGCTTTCCATCGGCGGTACAACGGCAACGTGCGGGCGTTGCGCGAGAAGATCGCGGGCGGGCCGCCGATCGATTCCGTGACGGTGCGCTACCTGGAACGGATCGAAGAGCACGTCGGCGGGGATCGCTGGTATCTCGACGCGGCGCGATGCGGCGGCGGGTGCGTGGCGGACAACGGACCGAACGCCCTCGACCTCGTCCAGTTGTTCCTCGGCACGCTCACGCTGCGAGACGTCCGGATCAGCCGCGACGCGGACGGCATCGACCGGCAGGCGACGCTCCTGCTCGACGGCGCGGTCGTCGAACTCGACTGGTCGTTCCCCGGGGAGGTCAAGGACGTCGAGGTCCGGTTGGCGGACGGCACGATCCTGCACGCCGATCTGCTCGACGGCTACCCGGAGTTCAAAGGATCGCTGTGGCACGAGTACGACGGGCTGCTGCGCGAGTTCGAGGACGCCGTACGCGAGGGCGGTTCCTGGCGCGACAACGGCCTGACCGCTCTGTCCATAGTGGACGATTGCTATCGGAGGGAGAACGATGCGGGAAGACGGGCCGAAGCGGGAGATCATCGGCACGGTGGTGAAGGTGCTGGTGCATCGGCGTGACGACCGGGGCATGAGTCTCGAACCGTTCGCCAGCCGGTGCGTCCGCGCCGGCGAGGTGCACGAACTCGTGACGACCAGCCACGACGACACGGAGCCGGGCGCACGCATCGACCACGTCGGCTTCCTCGGATTCGCCGAGATCGACCGCGCCGGCGTGATCGACCGGGGCGACGAAGTGTGGATCGGCGGCGAACTCGTCGGCACCGTGCTCGGCTTCGACGGCTGCCATTTCCCCAACCACTACAACATTCTCATCCACACCGCGCTGCCGGTCACCGGTGAGGGGATCGGCCTGAAGCCGGAGCGGGAGGTCTGCTTCCGGGGCCGGTGGTGAGGGGTCCGGCAAAGTCGTCAACCCGCTGGCGGCGGTCACAGCGATCGGTACAGGTGGGTCGTGCCGAACGGCGGCTTCGCGTGATCGATCGGACGGCACGTGTGATCAGACGGACGGCACGTGTGATCAGACGGACGACACGGCCGTGGCGAAGCTTCCGTCGCGAGACAGGGTTGGCTCTGACCCGAATCGCCACTCGCGACCCGGTGCGGGGCCAGGGCCGAAGGCTCCCTTGGCCGCGTCGGATGCGGCGAAGGGAGCCTTCACCCCGGCAGCGGCCTCGCTCACGAACACGACACGTTTGCCGTACCCCCAACCCTTCCGGGGCCGGTGGTGAGTGGCTCCCCGGCGCCGGGCGGGCCACTCACCACCGCGCGGTCACTTGCCCAGCAGTGGCACGTCACTCTTGCCGAGGTGGTAGTCGCGAACCGCGTGCACGAGTTCGTCGACGGTCAGCTTCCCGTTGCCGTTCACGTCGATGGCCTGGAACGCCGGGCCCACGGCCGAGGCTTCGACCCCGATGGCGTTCAGCCACTTGGCGAACTCCCGCTGATCGACCTCGCCATCGCCGTCGGTGTCGCACAGGCCGACGATCGCCGAAATGGTCGGGCGGACCACCCTGGCGAATCCCGCGTCGCCTTCCTGGAAGATCTGCGCTTCGATCACCTCGGTGAACTGCCGCTCGTCCAGTGCGCCGTTCGGGCCGACACCCGCCTTGCCCGCCAGGAACTCGAACATCGTCACGAACGAGTCCTTCACCGCTCGCGCCTGTGGCGACGCCGGATCCTCACCGAACGCACCGATGATCCGCTTGGCCTCGGCCTCGAAGTCGGACTTCTCGATCCTGCCGTTGCCGTTGACGTCCCACTTCTCGAAACGCTTCTTGAGCCTGTCGTTCTTGATCGCCGTGGTCATTCGTGCACTCTCCTTTTCGCGAAAGCTCGGAAGAATTGCGGTACGCGTGCCTGCCCTGCTCTCGACCAGGCAGAACGTTCAGAGCCGGACGACCTCCTTTCCGGGAACCCGTCCCGTCACGTCGAACAGCACCCTGGCCGTCGAGGCCAGGTGCCCGTGGTCGTAGGCGCGATGCGCCACCAGCAGGACGGCGACGTCCGCGGTGCGCAGCGTCGCGTCGAGATCGGCCACCGGCGGCCCCAGTTCGGGCACGGTCTCCGCCACCGGATCGTGGTAGGACAGGTCCGCCCCGAGCGCTCGCAACCGAAGGGCGATCCGGATCGCGGCGGACTCGCGGGTGTCCGGCACGTCCGCCTTGTACGAGACCCCGAGCAGCAGCACTTTCGCGCCCCGCAACGGCTTTCCGTGTTCGGCGAGCAGCCGGGTGACGCGTTCGACCACGTGCTCCGGCATCCGGTCGTCCACGAGCCGGGCGGCGTGCACCACGCCGAGCAGGGCGCCTTCCCGCTCGGCCTTGTCCAGCAGGTACTTGGGATCGACCGGGATGCAATGCCCGCCGACACCCGGCCCCGGCGCGAACGGGGTGAAGCCGAACGGTTTGGTCGCCGCGCAGTGCATCACGTCCCACACGTCGACGCCGATCCGGTCGCAGAAGATCGCGATCTCGTTGACCAGCGCGATGTTCACGTACCGGTAGGTGTTCTCCAGCAGCTTGGCCATCTCCGCTTCCCTGGTGCCGCGCGCGATCACCACCGTGTCGACGAAACGCTCGTAGAACTCCGCGCACCGCTTCGCGCAGGACGGGGTGTGGCCGCTGATCACCTTCGGCGTGTTCCTGATGCCGAACCGTCTGTTCCCCGGGTCGACCCGCTCGGGCGAATAGGCGAGCGAGAAATCGGTTCCCGCTGTGAGACCGCGCTTTTCCAGGATCGGCCGGACGATCTCGTCGGTGGTGCCCGGAAAGCTCGTCGACTCGACGATCACCATCATGCCCGGCGCCAAGCGCTCGGAGACCGTCTCCACCGCGCGCCGCACGGCGGCCAGATCCGGTCCGCCCGCCGTGGTCAACCCGGTCGGCACGCACAGCACGATCGTCTCCGCGCCACCGAGGACTTCAGGGTCGGTCGTCACCGTGAAGCCGTTCGCGCGCATGGCCCGTAGCCGGCTCGCGGACACGTCGGGCACATGTGGCCTGCCCGCGGCGATCTCGGCCGCCACCCGGGGCGAAGTGTCGTATCCGATCACCGACAACCCCGCCCCGGCGACGGCTTCCGCCAGCGGTAGCCCGACGTAGCCGACTCCCACCACGACAACGTCGACGGTCACGGGAACCTTCTCAGTCAACGGTTGACCGAGAAGGAGCCGCTGCCCGGCGCGACATGGGAGCCGAACCCTTGACCGACCACCATGCCCGGTGTCAGGCAGAGCGGATCCGCGTGGACGACCACCTCCGACGAGCTCAGGTTGAGCAGAACGTGTGCGGCGATGGGAAGTTTGTTGCAGCCTTCGGGGTTCCGGTAGTTGTCCAGACGCTGGAATTCGGTGGAAAAGACCACCACCTCGCCCGCCGCCGCCAGAGCAGGCGGACTCGGCACGATCAGTAGTGCTCCGACGGCTGCCGCGCTCGACACCGCGGCGAAGAAACGGTTCATCGCATGCCTCCCACATCCAAGATCACGACTTCTCTCCGCACGCTAACAGTCACTCCGTGTCAAACTTTTGCTCACGGCGGATCTTCACGCGCGCAGGTTGCGGCCGCTCGGACAGGGTCATCCGGATGGTGGCGTCAAGCGTTCCCTGTGTGACAGTCGAGAACGCGCCGTTCACATGAAGGAGTGGAGGGTGTGGTCGTCAGGACGAACGGGGACTACTCACGTTGAAGGTCGGGAAAGTGGGTTTCGCGACATGAACGCGATGTTCGCCTTATCCCTCAAGAGAATCCGGCGACCTCGGCCGCAGTCGGCAGCGAAGGATGCGCTCCGTGCCGTGTCACCACGACCGCGGCCACTTTCGCCGCGAAACCGCAAGCCGCCACCACATCCGCGGTCGTCGGCTCACCGGGGATTTCCGCGAGCCGGGCGGCGAGCGCTCCGACGAACGAATCCCCCGCGGCGGTGGTGTCCACCGCCCGTACCGCGACGGCCGGGACGTGCGTGGACGACGACGCGTCGAGGACGGCACAGCCCGCGGCCCCCAGCGTCACGATCACCCACCGGCATCCCACGGCGGACAGTTCGGCCCCGCCGCGCCGCAAACCGTTGCCGTCGAACGGATCCTGACCGGTGAGCTGCCGGAACTCGATTTCGTTCGCCACCACCACATCGCTGAGCGGCAACAGCTTTTCGGCCGCGTCGCCGACGGGAGCGGTGTTGAGCACGGTCAACGCGCCACGGGAGCGAGCGGCAGCGAAAGCGCGTTCCGTCGCTTCGGCAGCCGCCTCCAACTGGCCTGCGACGACGCGAAGCCCCGGCAGCTCATCAATCGCCGCTTCGGCCGCGGCCGCCGGGATGTCGGCGTTCGCCCCGGAGACCACGACGATCGAGTTGACGCCCTCCGCGTCGACGGTGATCGCCGCGCGGCCGGTGGGCAGCGCCGACCGGCGCACATGGGTCACGTCGGCGCCCTCGGCGAGCAGGGCTGCCAGGTATTCGTCGCCGTCCTCGTCCTGGCCGACGCAGCCGATCACGGCCACTTCCGCGCCGAGCCGGGCGGCGGCGACCGCTTGGTTGCCACCCTTCCCGCCCAGCTCCCGGCTCGTCGAAAACCCCATCAGGGTCTCCCCCGGCTCCGGGATGCGCGGCGCGTGGACGATGTGATCGACGTTGAGCGACGCGATCACGGCTATTGCCCGGCTCATGCGGTCAGCCACCGGGCCGGGACGTCTCGCATCATCCGTGCCACGGCCTCGGCGGGCACGCCTTCGGCTTCGAGCAGATCGGCGAAGATCGTCGGTACGAACACGAGTCCGTTCCCGCCGTTGTGCGTCCACATCTGCTTGAGGAACAGGTCGTGCGACAGCATGATCCGGTCGCCGAAGCCCTCGTGCACCCATCTCGCCACGGCGCGAGCGGTCTGGGAAACCGTCGGGGCGACCCCTTCGCCGGGGAACGAGATGTCGAGGCCGATCATGTCGAACTCCAGCAGCACGCCGCGTTCGAGAAGCTCGCGTTGGTATCCCGGGTCCTCACCGGACGGATCGCTGTGCGCGAGCGCGACTTTGCCCGGCAGCGCACCGCATTCCTCCAGCACGAGGTCGAGCACTTCGTGCCCGCGGCGCTGCCAGCCCGGCATGTGGATGTTCAGTCCCACGGAGGGCCGCTCCGCCTGCGCGAGCGCCGCGGCCCGCAGGGACGCCCGCTCCCCGTCGGTGAAGAACGGCGAGACGCCGACCTCGCCGATGACACCGGCCCGGATCCCCGTCTCGCCGGCACCCTCGTCCAGTTCGGCGAGGATGCGCTCGGTCTGCGCGTCGACGGTGACCGCGGTGATGCGCTCCCCCTCGAACTTCTCCAGGTACGCACCGGTGCCCATGACGATGGTGACCCCGGTGGCCTCGGCCACCGCCGCCAGGGCGAGCGGATCCCGGCCGATCGCGGCACTGCCGGTCGCGTCGACCAGCGTGCCGCCGCCCGCCGCGGCGAAGGCGGTCACCTCGCGCACGACGCTCGCCCGGTCCTTCGCCGCCACGTTGTCGGCGCAGCAGTAGGGATCCTGGCGGAGCAGGAACTGCCACCCGGGTCCCACTTCCGCCTCGGCGAGCGGCCGTGTGGAGGCGTACGAGGGCTCCGCGACCGCGGAGGACAGATCGTTGAAGAGGTGCTCGTGCGGCAGCACCAGCCCGAGGTCCGCCGCGTCGACCGGTCCGAGAACACCGCGCACCTCAGCCACGGCGCACCTCGGCGGGCTGGGCGAGGACCGCAGGTTCGGCCGTGTGCCGGGACGGGATCATCGCGATCGCCGCGGCCGCCAGGGCCACGACCGCACCGATGACGGTGACCAGGTGGAGGCTGGACCCGGCCGCGGGGGCGACGAGTTCGAGCAGCAGCGACCCGATGAGCTGACCGGCCGTGGAAGCCAGCCCCAGCAACAGAAGTCCCAGCCCGCGCACCAGCAAGGCCATCAACGCGATCGACATCAGGCCGAGCGGCCCGCCGAAGTACATCCACCAGGTGCCCGGCAACGTGAAGTGCGCGCCCGAGACCGCCATCCGCACCACGTACACGAGGCCGAGCGCCACGAAGCCGATGAGGAAGTTCCAGGTGATGGACACGAACATCGAGCCGGACAGCAGGCCGACCTCGGAGTTGCCGGCGGGCTGCCAGCCGGCGAGCAGGCCACCGACGAACGGCATGATCGCCAGCGCGATCATGTGCGGGGCCGACCAGTTCGGCGAGACCACCAGCACCGTGGCGCAGATGGCCAGGATCGCCCCGGCCACGCGCGGCGCGCTCATCGCCTGCTTGAACGGGACGCCGATGCCGAGGCGGTCGCACACCACGCCGGAGATGACCATGCCGGAGATCAGCGACGTCTGGAAGATCGCCACCCCGAGGAAGCCCACCGTGACACCTTCGGAAAGCACGATCACCGCGCCGCACAGGCCGGCGAAGAAGTTCCACCGCGGGATCTCCCCGCGCACCAGCTGACCGGGCAGCCGGAAGAACGCGTCGCGCGTCCGGGTGCGTGCCAGCACGAGGATCAGCATCAGCACCAGGCCGGTGCCGAAGGACACCAGCGCGGCGGCGTGCCCGTCGGCGAGCGCGGTGCCGAGATGTCCGTTGACGAGCGACTGCAACGGGCCGAGCATTCCGGCGAAGACGGTAGCAATCGTCAGGACGACGACCGAAGCCGCGCGGCCGGTGGGTGACGTACTCATCGAATCCTCCTTGATCCCGAGTGCGCGCGGCTCAGATTTCGCGACCGGCGAGCCAGCTCATCGCCTGCGCGAAGAGCTTGCCGTAGCCGCTCCAGGCCATGAACTCCTCCGGAGCCCAGTGCGGGGAGATGTCCGAGGTGAACGCGAGGGTGCGGCCGCGGCCGACCTGGCGCGCGGCCAGCATGACGTCGCCCTCGACGGTGGCGAGCAGCTCCGCGTCCGGCTTCAGCGTGGTGTGCTGGTAGCCCAGCAGGATCGGCCACTCCTGGTCGAGGCCGGAGACCACGGGGTGCCCGGGCCGCACGACCTGGGCACGCACGCCCTCCGGCGTCTCGACGCGGTCGTCGTACGGGTCGATGTCGACCGGGAGGATCTCCTCGATCGGCGTCCGGTGGTAATTGGCCTTGCCCTCGAAACCCTGGAAGCTCAGGTAGCCGCCGGCCATCATCAGGCCGCCACCGTTCGTGACCCACTCGCGCAGCAGCTTGAGCCGGTTCGGCGTCGGACGGCCGCGGGTGAACGTGTCCGGGTGCAGCAGCAGCGTGTTGGCGCCGATGTCGGAGAGCAGGACGACGTCGTAGGCGTCGAGCTCCTCCAGCGTCTGCGGGAACTTCTCGGCCACGTCGTGCGAACGCAGATGAGTCACCTCGACCCCTTCCGCCGCCAGCGCCGCCAGCAGCCGCTCGCACCCGATCTCCACCTGGGTGTGCGCGAACGGGTCGTATCCCTTGTGATCGATGGTCGCACTGACCCACGACTCCCCGGCTAGCAGGACCTTGACCATCGACGACTCCTTCGGGCGAAAAGCCTTTGCGTATGTTGCGCAACTTAGCGCAACGCCGCCAATATAAGATGCGGTCGCAGTCGCCGTCAACGCTCAACGGGGAGGAGCCGGATGTCGCTGGCGAAGGTGGCCCGAGAGGCCGGAGTGGCCGTGTCGACGGTGTCGAGGTATGTCAAGGGGGAGCTCAACGTCGCCTCCGAGACGGCCCGGCGCATCGACGCCGCGCTGTCGGCCGAAGGGCATCCGCCCGTGCGGAAACAGGTGACCGGCCTCAGCCTCGGCCTGGTGGTCCCGTCGCTGGACAACCCGTACTTCTCCACGCTGGCGGACGCCGTGGTCGACGCCGCCGCGACGGACGGCGTCGACGTGCTCACCGCGCTCACCGGGTCTTCGCCGTCACGGGAGCGCGCCGCCGTCGAGCGCCTGATGCGCGTGCAGGACGTGGGCGGGCTGATCTACCTGGGGATGAACTCCACCAACGAAGCCTTCACCAGCCGCCTGGCAGGCGATTTCCCGGTGGTCTTCCTCGACGAGTACGTCGAAGCGGCCGGACCGCGGATCGCGCACGTCACCGCGAACAGCTTCGGCGGCGCCTACCAGGCGACCACCCACCTGCTCTCCCAGGGCCACCGGCGGATCGCCCACGTCGGCGGACCGGCCGGGCTGCGCACGGCCGACCAGCGCGAGGCGGGCTACCGGGCCGCGCTGAAGTCGCACGGGATCGAGGCGGACGAAGCGATGATCGTGCGCGGCGCCTTCAGCTCGGCGTTCGGCATGAACTTCTTCGCGCATATGGCGCGGACCGGCGCGACGCCGACAGCCGTGTTCACCGCCAGCGACATCGCCGCGGTCGGCCTGCTCGAAGCGGCCCGCCGCGCCGGGATCTCGGTGCCGGGAGACCTTTCGGTGATCGGCTGCGACGGGATCACCCTCGGCGAATGGACGTCGCCGCGGCTGACCACCGTCGCGCAGCCGACGGAACAGATGGCCCGCAAGGCGGTCGACGAGATCACCCGCCTCGCGGCCGGCCGCGACGCGGGCGATCATGTGCTCTCCATGCGGCTCGTCGTCCGTGAATCGACCCAGGAGTACTCCGCATGACCGACGAAGCCCTCGCGCTGCTGCGCGATCTGGTGCGCCAGGACACCACCTCCGGCGACAGCGCCGCACAGGCCGCCGCGCAGGAACTGGCCGTCTCCTACGCCACCGCCGCCCCGGGTGTCCGCGTGCTGCGGCGCTCCACCTCCGGGCGACCTTGGGTGCTGGTCGGTACCGAATCCGGCGACGGGCCGCTGTTCGTGTGCCATATCGACACCGTCCCCGTCGGCTCCCCCGCGCTGTGGGACCGCGCCCCGTTCTCCGCGGACGTCGACGAGGAGTTCCTGCACGGCCGCGGCAGCGTCGACATGAAGGGCGGGCTGGTCGCCGCACTGGCCGCGTTGCGCAACGCCGCGGAAGCCGGTGCGCCGGCGCAGGTCCTCATCACCAGCGACGAAGAGATCGGCTGCCGGGGCGCGGCCGAGGCGTCGGCCTCGCTGGAGCTGACGCCGCGGATCGTCGTGGTGCCGGAGGCGACCCGGAACCGCGTCTCGCTCGGCCACCGCGGCGCCACCTGGCTGCGGCTCGCCGCGGAGGGGAAGGCGGCGCATGGTTCCACGCCCCGTCTCGGCCGCAACGCGATCCGGTTGCTCGCCGACCGGGCCCTCGGCGCGCTCGATTCCCTGCCGTTGGCCGCCGACGACTACCTGGGCGAGGAAACCGTCAACGTCGGCACCTTCGAGGGCGGGACCGCGACGAACATCGTGCCCGCGTCGGCGGTTCTGACACTGGATGTGCGCACTGTGGACGGTGGAGCGCCGTCGATCGCTTGGGCCTCGTCACTCGATCCGCACATCAGCGCGGAGGTGGATCTCGATCTGCCCGCCGTCCGGACGGCGCGGCTGCCGGAGCTTCTCTCCGGCCAGACGCCCGCGCCCGCCGCCACTTACTTCACGGACGCCTCGGCTTTGGCCGGGTCCGTGGGCGGCGCGCCGATCGTGATCTGGGGGCCGGGAGATCCCGGGGAAATGCACGCGGCGAACGAGAAGCTGGAACTGGAATCGTGGCGGCGGGCTTCGCGTGACTACCTCGAACTGGTCTTGGCCGCCGCACGCTGAGCGATTCCTTGCCACCGAAAGGCAACTACCACGTCAACGTCATGGACCGAGTCCATGAGCCGGCCGCGTCGCGCCCACAGCCGACCGAGATCGCAGAGCTCCTTCAGCAGCCCCGCCAATGGGGTGGCCGGTTCTCCGCGAACGCCGCCGCGCCCTCGGCCGCGTCCGCACTGCACATCCGCCTCTCCTCCCAGTGGTAGCGGGTCATGAACGCTTCGTCGACGGCAAGGTGGTGCGATTTCGACACCACCTCCTTCGTGGCGAGTACCGACAGCGGGGCGGCCGCGGCGATCTCGTCCGCCCAGGCGTCAACGGAGGCGTCCAGTTCAGGTTCGGAGACGACCTCGTTGACCAACCCGAGTTCGTACGCCCGGGCCGCGCTCATCGCCCGGCCGGTGAGCAGATGTCCGATGGCGATTCGATACGGGATCTGCTTGGGCAGGCGGATCGCGCCGCCCGCCCCCGCGATGAGGCCCAGCCGGACTTCCGGTAACGCGAAACTCGCTCTCACCTCCGCCACAACCACATCACAGGCCAGCGCCAGCTCGAAACCACCGCCTATCGCATGACCGCGCACCTTGGCGACGACCGGCTTCACGAAGTCGAACCGCTCGGTGAAACGAGGCCAGCCTGGACGACCGAGACTGCCGATCGTGCTTCTGACATCGTGCCCGGCACGACGACGCTCAGCCAGCTCTTTGAGGTCTTGTCCGACACAAAAGGCCCGTTTCCCGGCGCCCGTGAGCACTGCGACGCGCAAGTCGCCGTCCGCCTCGAAGTCGTCCCAAACCTCGGTCAGCTCGGCGTGGGCACGGAGGTCCAGCGCATTGAGCACCTCCGGGCGGTTGAGGGTCACGTACGCGACTCGCCCACGTTTTTCGTACAGAACGCGAGAAGTCAACCCCACTCCTCAATTTGACTGGAGTCATAACTGTATCATCTACAGTTTAGTAGAGGTGACTATCGGTCGGCGAGCGCGGTCAACACCTTGCCCAGCGCGGATTGCGCCGCGGCGGATGTGTACGGACCTACCGCGACCAACGAGGCGATCAGCGCGGAAGCCTCACCAGGGGTCAGCGAGATCGACGGCAGCACGGTCCGCGCGTCGATGCTGTAACCGCCGCCGGGCCCGCGGTGGATCGAGATGGGCACGCCGGCCTCGCGAAGGCGGATGATGTCCCGCTCCACCGTCCGCTGGCTCACACCGGTCGCTGTCGCGAGATCCGCACCCTGTACACGGCGCGGCGCACGCACCCGCAAAAGTTCGATGATCGCGTGCTGACGTTCGACCAAGGGCACCGCCTGGTGCAGCTGAGTCATGCCCGCGATCCCGCCGGATCCGACCAAACGCCGCTGGCTCATTTTCCTCCGATCGAAGTCCGACAACCGACACCGCTCTGTCGTCTATCCGATCGTACGCTCGCCTTCTTCGCATGATTGGACGGTTATGCAGTCACTTTTCGCCCACCCTCGCGACTTCCGGAAGCTGTGGATCGGCCAGACGATCAGCGCTTTCGGTGACAAGGCGTCGCGGGTCGCCCTGCCCACTGTCGCGCTGCTGAGTCTCGGCGGAACGGCATGGGATGTCGGAGTACTGGCCGCTCTGCGCTTCTTGCCGTTCGTGCTGCTGGGCTCCGTGGTCGGTGTGTGGGTCGACCGGACTTCACGCCGGAAGATCATGATCTGGGCGGACGTCGGCAGACTGCTGGCGATGGGCTACGTCCCACTCGCCTACCTGCTCGACATCCTCACGCTCGGCCAGCTGTTCGTCGTCGCCGGCGTGGTCGGAACGCTGACGGTGTTCTTCGAAGTGGCCGCCCAGTCCTACATCCCGGCCCTCGCCGGACCGGACGGGATCGTGGCCGCGAACGAACGCATGCAGACCTCGCGCGCCGTCGCCGAGGTCGGCGGCGCGGCGGCCGCGGGCGGTCTGATGCAGTTCCTGGGCAACGCGCTGGCCATCCTGGCCGACGCACTGTCCTTTTTGGCCTCGCTGATCTCACTGCTGCTGATGCGTCACCGCGAGGATCCCGCGCCGGCGCAGGACAAGCCACGCTCCGCGCTACGGGAGGCCAGGGAAGGGTTGGCGATGCTGATGGCCGACCCTCGGCTGCGCAACCTGATGTTCGCGACGACCACGGTGAACCTCGGAGTGGCGTCCGGTGCCGCGATCATGCTGGTGTTCGCTTACGACTACGGGAAACTGAGCCCGGGTGTGGTCGGCCTCGCGTTCGCGGTCGGCACGGTCGGCCTCATCCTGGGCGCGATCACATCCGGCGCGATCTCCCGGAAGCTCACCGTAGGCCGAACGTTGACGCTGGCGATCCTGCTCACCGGGCTCAGCTATCTGCTGCTGCCGATCGGCGGACGCGACGCCGCACTGGTCACCATGCTGGTTTGCCAATTTCTGACCGGGTTCGCGGACTCGGTGTTCAACATCCACACCCTCAGCCTGGTTCAGCGGATCACCCCGCCGGAGATGATGGGCCGGGTGAACGGGACCGCGCTCTCCGTCGTGTGGGGCACCGGAACGCTGGGCGGGCTCACCGGCGGTCTCATCGGTACCGTGTTCGGCACTCTGCCCGGGCTTGTGGTGGCGGCCGCGATCATCTGCTGTGGCGCGGTGTTCGTCATCGCCAGCCCCCTGCGCGCCATCCGCGACGGAGCCCACGAACCAATGGCCAACGCGGTCGGCTGAGGCCGGCGGTGCGGGTGCCCGGAATCGGCGTGCCACCCGCACCGCACCATCACGGCGCGTATCCGGAATCGGACTATTGCTTCTTCCTGGCCATGAACCAGTCGAACGGATGGCCTCGCTGAATATGGGATTCGGATAGTTCCCAGCCCGCCCGCCGGAGACCATCGGCCAGCTCATCCGGCCCGAGCAGAAGGACGTTCTCGTCGAGAGTCACGGCCCCGGCCTCGGTGGACGTGGTAGTGCGCATCGTCATCACATCCCCCCCGGAGGGCTGGGCCAATTCGATGCTCACCGGGTTCCCGCTCGACGAAGAAATGGTGAAGCCACCGGACCGCAAGAGCATACGATAGGTTTCGGCCGAGTAATACTCGAAGCACAGAGGCGATCCGGGGGAAACACGGTCGGCGACACCGGCCAGCGCCGCGACAAGTTCTTCCTTGGTGGCGCAGTACGCGAAGGAACCCAAGGCGCTGTATGCGACATCAAAGGACATCCGAAAAGGCAACGGGTCACGGAAATCCGCTTCGACCAGCGTGACATTGCCGG
The DNA here is from genome assembly GCF_000400635.2 of Amycolatopsis keratiniphila. NCBI lineage: Bacteria > Bacillati > Actinomycetota > Actinomycetes > Pseudonocardiales > Pseudonocardiaceae > Amycolatopsis > Amycolatopsis keratiniphila. The sequence continues at coordinate 5,909,157 of NC_021252.1, forward strand.
GAACACCCTTGCGCCGAAATACCTGCAACATCGGAGCGGAATTGTCCACACCGACCAGACTCGCCGCCATGGACGATACCCAGGTCGCCACGCGCCCGGTTCCAACACCGAGTTCGAGCACATGAGCGCCGGTCACCAATTCAGGCAAACGGGCAAGCATACCGGTGACGTAACTCGGCTCACCCAAGAGCCGATCATAGATCAAAGCTGCGGATTCACCATACTGAACATCTTTCACACCAACCTACCTTAAGTCGATACGACCCGAGAGGGAAAGCCGTCGCCGGCCGCGCTCAGGCGACTGTTGCCATCGAATGTCGCGGCCGCGATCGCGGAATTCGGCACAGACCCGTCGGTACCGACCACGACATGCACCTAACCGTCGGCACGCAATCGCGGGCCCACCGGCAGTGAGAGGTGCCTGGGCAGCTGCACCGACTTGGTCTCGTAGAACGCTTCCAGTCCCGGCAAGCCGCATTCACGGCCGGTGCCGGACTGTTTGTACCCGCCGAACGGCGCGAGCACGTTGAACGGGCCTCCGTTGACGTCCACCAGGCCCGTGCGCAATCGGGCTGCGACGGCAACCGCCCGATCCGTGCTGCCCGACCACACCGCCCCATGCAATCCGTACCGGGTGTCGTTGGCGATGCGAACGGCGTCGTCCTCAGTGTCGTAGCCGACGACCGCCAGCACGGGACCGAAGACCTCTTCCTGCGCCAGCGCGGAACGCGGGTCGACGCCGCCGAATACGGTGGGACGCAAATAGTAACCCCTGGTCAAACCCGGAACCGGGTCCGCGCCGCCCGCGGCCAAGCGGGCACCTGCGCGCTCGGCGCGGCGAATGTGGTCGCGCACCCGCTCGAGTGCCGGCTCGGACACCAGCGGACCGATCTCCGTGGCGGCGTCGCGCGGATCACCGACCTGGTACCCGTCGGCCGTCGCCGCCGCCAGTTCGACCGCGTCGGCCACTTGGTCGTGCGGTACGAGGAGTCTGCTCCAGGCCAGACAGGCTTGTCCCGAGTTGAACGACATCTGGTCGACCGTCGCCCGCACGGCGGTGCCCAGATCCGCGTCGTCGAGCACGACGGAGGCGCTCTTGCCGCCGAGTTCGAGCTGGACGGTCTTGATGGTGTCCGCCGCGGCGCGGATGATTTCCTTGCCCACACCCGTCGAACCGGTGAAGGTGACCATGTCGACCAGCGGGTGGGAGACCAGCGCGGCACCCGCGGCGGGTCCACCGACGACCAGGTTCATCACGCCCGGTGGAAGGTCGGCCTCGGCGAAGACCTCTGCCAGCAGATAGGCGTGCAACGGGGTCAGCTCGCTCGGTTTCAGAACGACGGTACACCCCGCCAGCAACGCCGGCACGACCTTCTGCAGGGCGAGCAGCAGTGGCATGTTCCACGGCGTGATGGCCGCGACCACGCCCCTCGGCTCGCGCAGCACCAACGAGTTGCCGACCTGTTCACGTTGGACGAATCGGTCGAGCACCTCGGGAAAGCTCTCGACGAAGGCGACCGCCAGTCCGACCTGGGCCTGCCGCGCCATCACCACGGGGGCACCGACCTCGGCGGTGATCACCGCGGCGAGATCGTCCGCGCGGTCCCGAAGGCCCTCGGTGAACTTCGCCAGCACGCGGCGGCGGACCTCGCCGGAAGCGGCCGCCCACAAGGGAAACGCCGCCGTCGCCGCCGCGACGGCGCGATCGACGTCGACGGCGCCGCCGTCGGGCACTGTGGCCAGCGGCTGTTCCGAGCTGGGGTCGACGACGGCCAGTTCCTCCTCGGTGGCCGCGGACGTCCAGGCGCCACCGATCCATTGGTGCGTGCGGGACCGGACGAGCCCGGCCGTCACCGGGCGCCGCTGTCGACGCGGGTGAGCACCTGGACCAGAGTGGCCAGCGTGGGCTTCTCCAAGAACGTCCTGACGTCGACCTCGACGCCAGCCTCCTGCTGGGCCAGCGTGGCGACTCGGATCAGCCCCAGGCTGTCGCCACCGAGCTCGAAGAAGTCGTCGTCATCCCCGACCTCGATCCCCGGCAACACCACGGCGTAGCAGCCGAGAACCTGCTTCTTGACGACTTCGGACGGTATGGACATGGCATCTCCCGATCGGCTGGTACTTGAGTCAGGCTCGACGACAACGGTCAGCGTCTGCAGTGCGGCGTCGACGACGGCCAGCGCGCCCGCACGGTCGCCGGCCGCGGCTATCACGTGGCCGAGACGGTCGTAGGCGCTGCGCGGCGGGCGCACCCGTGCTCCCGCCGTGGCGCCCACTGCGATGTCGCGCACGCCGGCGACCCGCCACGCCCGGTCCGTACCTCCCACTGTGACGAGCACACCCTCCTCCGGAGCGAGGAGGAACCGGATCGCGGTGTGCGTGTCCACGGCGGCGGCAACCGGTCCGACCCGCTGCCCGGCGGACAGCCGCAGGTGCAGGTCGAGCAGGTCGACTCCGGCCGCGAGGCGGACGAGCTCGGGGATCATCCCGCCGGCCGGGCGCGGGTTGATCTCCACGACGGCTGGCCCGGCTGGGCCAAGCCGCACCTCGGTGTGGGCGACACCGTGGTCCAGACCCACGGCCTGTAGCGCGCGGGTGACGGCATCGGTGACCGCGGCCGCGGCCTTCGGAGCGAGCCCCGCTGGGAACACGTGGCCGGTCTCGACGAAGTGCGGGCCGGCGGTCGTCCGTTTCTCGGTGACGCCGGCCCACTGGGTCACGCCGTCCAAGGTGACCGTCTCGACGCTCACTTCGGGACCGGGAACGAACGCCTCGACAAGAACCCGACGCGATACAGGTTGGCCGCGCACGTTATGGGTGACGCCCAGGATGTGTGCCACGTGCGCGGCCGCTTCGTCCGGGTCGTCGCAGAGCCTGACGTTCATCGACCCGGTGTCGCCGACGGGCTTGACCACGCAGGGCAGCCCGACGACGGCGCACGCGGCGGCCACCTCCGCCGGATCGTCGACTTCGACGTAGAGAGGCTGAGTCAGTCCTGCCGCGGTGAGGATCTCTCGGGTGCGCGCCTTGTCCCTGCACGCGGCGACCCCCGAAGGACGCGGGCCGGGCAAGCCGAGGGCCTCGGCGACCTCGGCCGCGGCCTGGGCGTACAACTCGCTGGTGGTCGTGACTCCGGCGACAGTGGTCCGCTCGGCCCATCGCGACACGAGGTCCAGCAGGGCCGTGTGGGAGCCGGTGTCGCAACGGACGACCTGGATCCGCGCATCGGTCAGTTCGGGGTACCGCGCGGGGTCATCGGTGAAGAAGACCGGCTCGTACCCGAGTTCCCTGGCGGTGGCGAGCGCCAGCATCCCGGTGCCGGTGGTGTTCGACTCGATGAACACCAGCCGCTCCCGCACGGGCAGCCGCGAGCGGGACCAGCTGCGCACGACGGTGCCATAGGGTACTTCGGCCGGTTCCGCGGAGACGTCCTCGGCCAGCAGCCCGCGCTCGGCCCAGAAGCCGTCGTTGTAAACGGAGTCGACGTAGCGGTCTCCCCGGTCGGGCAGGATGCCGACCGCCCGGACGCCCGGCGCGGTCCGCGCCAGCCACCGCAGGACGTGGTACACCGAGCCTGACGTGTTGCCGCCGAAGATCTGTTGCTCTGCGGCGAGCTCGCGAGTGGCGGCGAACGCCTCGCGGTCGCCCAGCCAGTGCACCTCGTCGATGACCGTCGGGTCCAGGTTGTCCGGCCGCAGGCTGTTGCCCAGCCCGCTCTGCGTCCGGCCCGGCCGGTCCGGCTGGTCGAACAGGACGCTGCCGGTGGCGTCCACTCCGATGACGCGCAGCCCGGGCAAGGTCTCGCGGAGTGCCCGCGCGGTGCCGCACAGCGAGCCCCCGCTGCCGACCGCCCCGACGAGCACGTCCAGACCGCCGAGGTCGGCGAGCAGCTCGTCGGCCAACGCGCGGTACGCGGCAGGGTTGCGGGGATTGGCGTACTGCCGGGGCCAGAACGCCCCCGGAAGCTCGGCGCGCAGGTCGGCGAGCCGGGTTAGCCGGGCACTCTGCCAACTGCCGCCCACCATCGAGTCCACGACGTGCACAGAGCAGCCGAGCGCGCTGAGCTTGGCCAAGGTGATCGGGTCGATCCGGGGATCGGTGACGATGTGCACCGGGTGCCCCAGCCTGCCGCCGACCAGCGCCAGGCCCAGCGCCATGGTGCCCGACGAACTCTCCACGATCGGCGCTCCGGGCGACAGTTCCCCGGTGCGCCGGGCGTACAGCACGATTTCCCTGGCGACTCGGTCCTTCATCGCGAACTCGTTTCGCAACTCCAGTTTCGCGTAGAGCTCCGTGCCGCCGACATCGTCCGTCGCGAGCCGCACCAGCGGCGTGTGGCCTACTGCCGCCACAATGTCCTCGTACTGCACTGGTCAGCCCTCCCCGTCGCCGGGACGCCACGTGCGGAACAACGACGCGTAGCCGAAGTTCGCCGACACGGCGGTGATCGTTTCGGCCGTCTGGGTGGCGAAGCCCTCCGCACCCTCGTCGAGGAGGATCCCGACCATCGTGCCGCTGTGCGCGACGACAACGCCCAGACCGCCGACGCGGGCGCACAGGTCGACCATGTCCCCGAGCGAACGCTTGGCCCGCAGCCGCTGGTTCAGCACCGCGCTGCGGGTGGCGACTTCGCCGACGGCCCGCAGATCTCGCTCGCCGATGGCCCGGGTGAGCCGATCCAGCAACAGCCCGTATTCGTGTCGGTCCTCGGCGGTGTACGGCTTACGCACCTGGTTGAACTCGATCGTGTCCACCATGCCGCCCTCATCGACGGCAACGATCGCCAACGGCGGCAGTGTGCCCAACGGTCGGCGCAGCTCGGTGCGGCGGTGGTGGAAGGCAACGACCCCGTGGTGCATAACGCCATCGGAAGGCTCGATGCCGCGGATCAGGTCTTCGATGTCCGCGCCGGAGATCCACTTGCCGAACACCGCGGCCACCGCGCGCGCGGTGGCTACCAGGTCGGCCGACGAACTGGCCAGGCCCTTACCCTCGGGCAAGTTGCCGGTCAGCCGGAGTGTGCCCGAGGGCACCGCGCCCCACCGCTGCAGCATTCGCTGGGCCAGCAGACGCGATTTGACCTTATGCGACGGCTGCACCCACAGTTCGGTACCCGCCGGGTCGTGCTCGAAGCTCGCGGTGGCACTCAGGGTGATGGGGAGGGTGACCAGGAAATCCACACCCGGTTCGTCGATGGCGCCCTGCAGTAGTTCGCCGAAGGTGCCGAACGCGGTGCCTTCGGCCGTCCGACGGTTGAGGTCGCGTCCGGCAACCACGCTGGGTTTGGTCACCGGGTTTCCTTCCGATCATCGGGCACCAGGCCGAGGGCCGCATCGGTACGGGCCATGGCGTCGGTGACCTGGGCCCGCCTGTCCGCCCACAGCTCGCGCTGCCGCGCGGCTTCACGTTGTTGGTCAGCTAGTAGCGCGCGAACCGCGTCTGGGTGGGTGGAGCCGGAGGTGGCCCGGCTCAGGAGATTCGCCTCCGCTTCGAACACCCCGGCCAGCAGAGCCGACGGATCGGGCAGGGGGTAGCCCTCGGCGTCGGCGGCCTCAGCCAGCAAGGCAGGGTCTGCCGTGTCAGGAGCGAGGCCGCGCGCCATCGCGGCGACGATGTACCGGCCGACTATGACCTGCGCGGGCCGCCAAGGTATGCCTGCCGTCAACGTCATCCGGTTTGCCAGTGAGAACGCTCCGAGAAACTCGGTGCGGGCGGCGGCGGCCATCCGCTCGGGCACCGGGGTGAGGTTGTTGAACACGGCCTCGGTCAGGGCCAGAACAGACCGTGCCGTCGCCAGCGCTTGGGGCATAAATGCCATGGCCTCCTTGCCTACTTCGACGGAGTTGGCGAAGGCCGTGCCGCGCTGGGCCAGCACGATCGACAGGTGCAGGGAGGACAGATGGGCGGTACGACCGCGGATCCGTTCGAGCACCACGTAGTTCTTCTTCTGCGGCATCGCCGACGAAATCCCGCTCAGCCGGTCCGGGAGTTCGAAGAACCCGTGGCCGGCTCCGGTCCAAGTCATCAAGTCGGTGATGTGCCGTCCGAGTACGAGCCCGAACAGTGACAGCTCAGCGGTGACCTCCAGCGGCCACCCGCGGCCGGCGACGGCCACCAGCGCATGCGGACACGGGCCCGCACAGCCGAGCAGGTCGGCCAGCTCCGCCCGGTCCCAAGGCTGCTCCTGGCCCGCCATCGCGCCCGCTCCCAACGGGGACAGATTGCCCTCGTCGTAGCGATACAGCAGGGCACGTCCGGTACGGAGGATCTGCTCGCCGATCGCGGCGAAGGCGAACCCCGGGCTGATCGCCTGGGCAGCCTGGCCGTGGGTGTACCCGGGCATCACCTGGTCGATCCCACGCGCGGCGAGGTCGTGGGCGGCCGCCGCCAAACGCAACAGCCGGTCGGCGAGATCCAGCACACCGGTGCGCAGGTAAAGAAGATGAGCCGCGGCTTGCAGATCGTTGCGGCTGCGGTCAGCGCGCCAGGCAGGGGCGATATCGGCGAGCCCCGCGAGGACATGGCGTTCTATGGCGAAAGCGAGATCGGCCGCGTTCGCGCCCGGATCGGCGGACAGTTCGTCCGGAGTGAGCCGGTGAAGCACAGCGGCGATCCGCGCCGTGGCTTCCGGGGTCACCAGCCTCAAACGGCGGGCCTCGACCAGCAACGCCTTTTCGGCATGGACGTATCCGTCGAGCAGCGACGCGGCCTCGAATCTGAACTGCGGCTCCAAGATCTCGTGGAGGAGCAGATCCGCGGGCGGTTCGGCAAGACGGCCGGTCAACGCGCTCATCGGAGCACACCCCCGACGAGCAAGTCCACGACATCGGCCGAGCGGGTCCGCAGGAACAGGTGCCCACCGTCGGGGAGCTCGTGGAGGGTGACAGAGGTGGCCAACCGAGACCAGCCCGCCGGGCCGGTATCGCTGTCGTCGTCCGCGGCGGCCACCAGGGTGACCGGCATGGTGAGGCGGGGATGCTGCTCGGCGAGGTATCGCGCGGCGTTGTCGACGTCGTGACGGAACATCGCGCACAAGGCCGCGCGCTTGTCCTCGGAGAAGGTGACGAGGTCCCGATGACCATGCCGACGCACGAGCGTCTGGAAGAGGGCCTCATCGCCGGTGGCCGCGATCTCGGCGCGGTAGCCGGCGAGAGCGGCGGCCGTGGCTGGGGGTGGCGCGCCGAGGAAGACTCGGCGTGGCTCACGACCTTCGGCGGTGAGCCGATGCGCACAAGCCAGCGCGAGCGCGGCGCCCGCGCTGTGCCCCCACAGGTCCAGTGGCCCGTCGGTGGTGGCCTGAAGATCGGCGACGATCCGGTCCGCGGTGGCCTCGAGTGCGGCCAGCGGCTCTGCCGATCTCCAGAGGTCGTGGCCAGGCAGCTCAGCGGCCAGTACCCGTAGTCCTCGCTGGGCCGCCACGTGAGCCAGCGGCCGGTAATGGATGGTGTTGCCTGCCGCCGGCGGCAGGCACAGAACAGTGCCGGCCGCGGCGTCGGTCATGCCGCCGGACAGGTCGTGCACCAACATCGGCAAGGCCGGTCCGGCGGCGTGCACAGCGAGGTCGCCCAGCTTCGGGGTGGTCGTGAGAGCCTGCAAGGTGATCAGGCCGTCCAAATCGGCGACCACCGAGATCGCGGCGAGTGAGTTACCGCCCAGATCGTAGAAGTCGTCGTGGACACCGATCCGCTCGATGGGCACCTTCAACGCCTGCGACCACGCCGCGGCAATGCGTTCCTCGAGCACCGTGCGCGGCGCGACACGATCGGTGGTGCTCGGAGCGGCATGCGCGGCAAGGGCCTTCTTGTCCACTTTTCCATTGGCGTTCAACGGAAGCACGTCGAGCCGGCGCAGTGACCTGGGCACCATGTGGGCGGGCAGCCCGGTAGCCAGATGAGTGGTGAAGTCGATTTCGGTCTCGGCGGTGTAGAACCCAGCCAGGTTCCCGTCCTTGACCACCACGGCCGCACCACGCACGCCGGGCGCGGACAGCATCCAGCTCTCGACCTCGCCGAGTTCGACCCGAAGACCGCGGACCTTGACCTGCTCATCGCGGCGGCCTTGAAATTCCAGTGTGCCCCCTGGCCCCCATCGGCCCATATCCCCGGTGCGGTAGAGGCGTTCACCCGGGCGGACCGGGTCGGCGACGAACGCGGCCTCGGTGCGCTCAATGTCGTTGAGATAACCCCGGCCGACGCAGACGCCGGCGAAGACGATCTCGCCGGACGAACCGAGTGGCCGCAGCCGCAAGCGCTCGTCGACGACTCGCACGTGCACGTTGCGAATCGGATCGCCCAAGGGCATGACACCCCCCTCTGGCGGTTTCGTCAGCACCGCGTGCGTGGTGTCGTCAGAGGCTTCGGTCGCGCCGTAGGCATTGACCAACGGCACACCAGGGAACCGCTGAAACCACCGGTCGGCCAACTTGATCGGCAATGCTTCACCGGTGGCGCTGACGATGCGGAGGCTGTCGAGGCGTTCATCGTCCTCACCGAGATGGCGCAGCAAGAGGTCCAAATAGGACGGTACGACCTGCAGAACGGTAACGCCCGCACCGCGCACTGTTTCGAGGAAACGGGTCACATCACGAATGGCTGCGTCGGGCACGATGATCGTCTTGGCGCCCACGGCCCATCCGGCGATGAGCTGCCAAAGCGAGATGTCAAAGGACAGCGGCGCGTTCTGCGCCACCACATCGGCCGGGCCGACGGTGAAGTCCTCGATCTTGGCGAGCAGGTGGTTGAGCATCCCGCCGTGCTCGCACAGCGCGCCCTTGGGCTGCCCGGTGGAGCCGGAAGTGAAGTAGACATATGCGAGTTGCCCGGCGGTGACCGTCCGTTCGACAGGACCGTCCGGATGATCTCCGTCCAAGAGATCGGGCACCGTGGTCACGGTGACCGCCATGCCCCCGGTCGTGAAGACCCCCGTCACATCCGGGTCGGCCACCACGATCCGGCAGGCGCTGCGCTCGATCAAGGTCTTGACGCGATTTTCGGGATACTTCGGGTCGATAGGCAGGTACACTCCACCGGCGCGGAACACCCCGAGCACGGCCACCGGCCAGTCGATCGTGCGGCTGCTGGCCACGGCGACGACGTCCTCGTCCGCCACACCGAGCGTGATCAAGCCGCGGGCGATCCGGTCGGCACGCCGGTCGAGCTCAGCGTAGGTCAACTCGTCATCACCCGCGACGACAGCGACCGCGTCCGGGGTTCGACCGGCCTGCTCCGCGACGAGATCCGCGAAACGCCGGTCGGGCAACGACCTTACGGGGCCGGCCAAGTCGTCCAACTGATAGGCACTTTCGTTGGCAGACAACAACTCTGCGTCACCATGCGCCGCATCTGGCCCGTCGGCCAGCGCGGTCAAGGCCGCGACGTGGTAGCCGGCCAGCCTGACCACGTGCTCACGGGCGAACAGGTCGGCTCGATAGTCGAACGCCAACCCGAGCGCTTCGCCCACGCGCACGCGTAGCACCACCTCGTCGGCGATCAGATCGTCGTGGCCACAGTGGGAAAAGACCGTCTCCGCCTTGGCGCCTGGCACCGGGACCGCCGCGTGCACCCTGGCGACCAGCTCGCGCCATGAGCAGTCGGCTGCGGACACAGCGAGCACGTCGCCATCAGTGCCGACGAGCAGTTCCATCTCACCGGACACCGCATGCAGCACGGCCACGTGCGCGGTCAGCGACAGGACCGCCGCCGGCACCTCCAGCTCGGCGGCGAGCGCGCGGACTCGAGTGGCGAGGTCCACGGTCACGGCAGGGCCCCAGTTCTCCCACCGGCGAACTGCCTCAGCCGCCTGCCAACGCGGAATCAGCGCGGCGGCGAGATCGGCGACGGGTGCGCCATTCGTCATCTTTACCCCCAATACGGAACGGGTGCGGTGGCGGTTCAGCGCACGGACGGCAAAGGCATCAGCTGGACGCTGCGCGCCGCGGGGGTGACCGAACGAGCCGAGTCGGTCGGTCCCACGTAGTGCGGCGTGGCAGCGACCGCGCAAGCGGTGTCGCTGAACAGGGTGACCACTTTGTACTCATGGTTGTCGTCGACCGACCGGATGGCGGGGAGGCCCAGTGAGGAGGCCGTCAGGCACGGTGTGCCCACGGACTCCACGAAGGCCTTGGTCCCGGTGTAGTCGGTGCCCGACCACACGCAGATCTCGTGGAAGCCGCAGTCGGGTGCGGCCGGAGAACCGGTCTGGATCGGGGTCAGCGCGGTCGCGACACTCAGCATGACGGTCAGCGGGAGCATGGATTCTTCCTTTCACAGGTGCGGAAGGTCGGTGAGGAAACGGCCGAGGCGACGAGCGCCCTCGACGATCCGGTCGTCGTCGAGGAAGCTGCAGGACAGTCTCAATTCGTGCGTGCCGCCGCCGGCGAGGTGGAACTGGCGCATCGGGGTCCACAGCACGCCATACTCACGGGCCGAGCGATCCAGCAATGCGGTGTCAGCCGGGACCGGCACGCTGATGCGGACGAAAAACCCGCCGACGGGGTTGTTCCAGGACACCGTCGGCGGCAGGTGTTCTGAGAGTTCCGCGAGCAACAGATCGAGGGAATGCCGGTAACGCTCGGCCTTCTCCGCAGCCAAGGCGGCAATGGACCCGCTGTACTCCAGCAGGAGACCGCCGACGACGGCCTGCCCGATCGGTGAGGTGTTGACCGTGACCATGCTCTTGATCGCCGCCAAGTCCTCGGCGAGCATCCTGGTTCCGGAGGGACCGACCACGGTCTGGTCCGCGACGACGTAGCCGACCCGGGCGGCGGGAAGGCCGATCTTGGCGAAGGTGCCCAGATGGAGTACCCGACCATACCGATCAAGGACCTTCAACGGCGGTGGCACCGCGCCGGGCCTGGCGGTGAAGCCATATGTGCTGTCTTCGAGAATCATCAGGTCCTCGCGCTCGGCGAGGTCGAGCAATCGTTCCCGTGCCGCGAGGCCGAGCACCGAACCCGATGGGTTGGCGAAGTCCGGCGCCACATAGAGCGCACGCACCCGCTCCCCTCTCCGGCGTGCGGCGGCACAGCTTCCGGCGAGCGCATCGAGGTCGAGGCCCGCCACCGTCTCGGGGATGGGTACGACCGGAATGTCCAACAACCGCGCGGCACCCGCGGCCCCGACGTAGCACGGGTCGGCCACCGCGAACAGGTCACGCGGCCCGGCGAACAGGGCACGCAGCGTCAGCAGGATCGCCTCCTGGCAGCCGACGGTGACCACGATCGCCTCGGGGTCGACATCGACGCCGACATCCGCGCGTAGTGCGTCGGCGAGCAGGTCGTTGATCAGGCCCCTGCTTGGCCCGTATTGGTGCAGCCACGTGCGCACCCGGGCCGGCGACCAGTGCCGGGTCTCCTGGATGTGGCGCTCAAAGCGGCGCAGGCTGGCAGCGACGTCCACAGTGGACACGAAGTCGGGATGCGGAGCTCCTGGGGCGAACGAAATGGCGTCCGGGTAACGGGACATGACCTCGTTGAGGAAGGTCACCCCGCCCAGCACTGGATCGCCGACCGAGCCGTGCAGACCGTCCTCGGCGAACACCACGCGGGTCATCGGTGCGCCCATGAGCGCTCTAGCCGAGCATGCACGTCGTCCGAGTACAACCGTTCGGCCTGCAGTCGGGCGAACTCGGCCATGAAGGCGCGAAACAGGTCCAAGGGCTCTTCCGCCGCGCGCAACATCCGGCGGTTGGCCACGATCGCCGGGGAGCCGAGTGCCGCGACCGCGTCGTCGACGGCATCGTCGACTCCAGCGGCCGGGACCACCCGGTCGACCAAGGCGATGGCCACCGGATCGGTGGCGGCCAAGCGCGCCCCACCGAGGAGTAACGATCTGGCCATACGGGCGCCGCCGTGCCTGGTCAGGCGCAGGTTCGCCAGCCCGGGGACGATGCCCTCCTGCGCGGCCGGCAGGCTCAAGTAACTATCGTCGGCGACGATCACGTGATCACAGACCAGAAGCAGCTGGGTCCCACCGCCGATGGCGAACGTGTCGACAGCGGCGACCCACGGTTTCTCGACCGGTGTGCCCGTCTCGGGTTCGAGGCCGCGCAACAGCTTGTGAACGCAGCCCAGCTCACGGCCCAGCATGAAACCGACATAGGGAATGCGGCCGTGCCACAAGTCGATCAGGTTGATGCCCGCGCTGAACACGCGCCGTCCGGCGTATTTCGGATGGGTCGCGGGTGCGCCGCGAAGCACGCCGACCCGGCTACCGGGGTCCAGCAAGACCAGGTCGACGGCAACCTCGAGATCGTCGACGAGGCGCATGTCCTCGGCGTTGAGGTGGTGCGGGTCGTGGAGCGTCACATGCCCTGCCGAGCCGATGCGCCGCACGGTCACCTTGCCGAGGTCGGCCTCACCAGTGCGACGGAAATCTCCGAGCAACCGCTCAGCGCGCTCGGTGGGCCGTAGCATCGCCCGGATCAAGTGCGTGCCCACGCCGGGTGAAGCAAGAAACGCGGCGAACAATATGCCCTGGTCGACTTCTCGACCTTCTTTGTTCACCTGGAGAACCGCGCGCTCCGCGAACAGCTGCGCCGCTGTGGGCGCCAGTCCGGGAAAAGCGATGGCTGCCACGTCAGCCAGCTCGCGGACGCGCATGAACCGGGTTCGGTCGGCGGTCAGCCGGTCGTACACGGCGGTGGCGTGCAACGCGAGAAACGCCATCCGAGCACGGCGGCACGCCTGGTGGATCTCGTTGGCCATGTGCCGCTCTTCGTCATCGCGTCGCACCTTGGCGGGCAACGCGCCCAGCACCCGTTCCCCGGCCTCCGTGAATCCGGCCAATGCGCTCGCGTCGGTATCGAGGTCACCGACGAGCGAAAGTGCTCGCTCGGTCCAGCACGGTGGCGCGATCACACTCCCACTCCGGGTATGGCCATGGTGCGCCTGAGTTCCCGGTCGCACGCGGCGAGGTGCGCGCCCAGTGCCTCCTCGAACGAAGTCGTCACCGCGTCGAGCACGAGCCCCCGCCGCACGGCCAGCTCCGGCCCGGCGACCAGGCCTCCGGCTTTCACCGCCGACAGTGCGTGTGTGTGAGGGTCCTCGGCGACGTCGTCGACCAATCCGAGGGTCGTAGCCTTGGCCATCGAAACCGTCGCGCCGGACAGGGCAAGCCCTCTCGCTCGGCCCGCGCCGATCTGGGTGGCCAGCCGGTGCAGGACCATGCCCGGCCACGCGCCACCGGAGTCCGCCGCGACACGCAGGACCGTGTCGGGAGCCGCGACCCGGTAGTCGGTGGTCAGCAGCAGTTCGACCGCCGGGCCGACGCACCGTCCGGACACGGCGGCGACGGTCAGCGCGCCGAGCCGCTCGACCCGGCGTAGCGCTTTCTCCCACCGGTTGACCGCGTGGATGCCCACCGGCCCCGGCCAGGCGGGGCCGGTCCCCTCGCCGCCGAGTACCAGCACCAGTGCGATATCCCCGGCCGACCCGGCGCCGTCACACGCCGTGTTGATCCGCTCGATCAACGCCCCCGTCAGCTCGCTCAGGCCCCGCAGGTCGAGCACGATCGCCCCGGTTGAATCGTCAATGCCAGCCATTTCAGCGCTCTCCGTCAGTCGTTACCACCGGACAAGGGCCGTCTCGATCGTCGAGCCGGGCCCCATGGTCATCAGCACGCCGTACTCATCCGGGCAGACCACGCACTCGTCGAGCAGCCGCTGATAGGAAAAGAGAAAGGACCCGCTGGAGAGATTTCCGTTGTCACGCAGCACCCCGATCGTGTGCCGTACGTCGTGGCGGGTGAGTCCGAGGTTGACCCGGACGGAGTCAACCACCTTCTTCCCGCCCGAGTGCACGACCCAGTGCGCGATCTGCGAACGCTGCAACCCGGCTTCGTCCAGCAGGGCGGCGACCACCTTCTCGGCGTGCGCGCCGACGACGTACGGCACCTCGCGGTCGAGATAGAAGCTGAACTTGCCGTGGTCGTCATCCCAGTCGAAACGCATGGCTTCGATCGCTTCCGTGATGAGGCAGCTCGCGAAACCGAGCACCTCCGGGCCCCGGCTCTCCGCCGCCGGATCGGTGGTCACGGCCACCGCGGCCGCGCCATCACCGAAGAGGCTGTTGACCACCGCGGTGCGCATGGTGCCGTCGACAACGTAGGCCGCGGAACAGACCTCGACGCACAGCAGAACGGCGAGCTCGCCGGGATTCGCGCTCGCCCAGGCTGTCACGGTGTTGAGCGCATTCAGGCCCGCGTTGCAGCCCATGCCCACGACGTCGAGACGACTTATGTCCCAGCGAAGTCCGAACTCGGCGGAAATCCGCGCGCTCAGTCCGGGCGTCAAGAGCCCTGTTGACGTCACGCAGGAGATGTGGGCGATGTCGGCGAGCCCCGCGTCGAGGCCGCGCAGGCAGTCGGCGAGCGCGGCGCCGCCGAGGTCCAGTCCGACCGCGCGGTGCTTGGCCAGAAGCTCGCCCTGGGTCTCCGACCGGACTCGGCCGGTCTCCGCGTCGACGTTCAGGCTCAGGTGCCGCCGGTCGATCGCGCTATTGGCGAAGACCGACCGGACCCTCGGGTCTTGGATGTCGTTGAGCGCCAGCACCTCGTCCTGTGTGTACGACGCCGATGGGGTCGCGGTGCCCACTCCGACGAGCCGGACACCGGCGTGCGGTTCCGCGGTCATGCCCACCCTCCCGTCATCAACTACAGTCAACAATAGTGACTGTAGTTGATTAGGTAAAGAGTTCAGCCTTCGAGATCAGAATCTCGCCAAACCGGCGCCCCCAGCCGAGCACTCTCGATTCGTCGAACAGATCCGAGGCGTAGCGCAGGCCCACTGTCAGACCCGCACTCCTGCGCACCAGCGCGACCGTGAGGTCGAACGGGGCACCCGCGGCAGGCAGAGGCACCGCGTGCATGTCGAGCCCAGCCCAGGAGCGAGGGCCCTCACGCGTGTCGACCAGCGTGAAGAGCACGTCGAAGAGCGGATGGCGCGCGGCCGACGGTGGCACGCCGAGTGCGCGGACCACTTCGGGAAAGGCGACCCCCTGGTGGGCCAGGCCGTCGGCGAGCACGGTGCGCACGTGCGTGACAAGGTCGGCGAAGTCGCGCCCACCCGTATCAAGGCGGAGCGCGAGGGTGTCAAGGAAGTAGCCGACCACATTCTCGACCGCCGGGTGGTCCCGGCCGGCCACGGGCGTGCCGATCACGAGACCGGATCGGCCCGTCTCCGCGGCGAGCAGCTCGGCGAACGCGGCCAACCCGACGACAAAAGGCGAAACGCCGAACCTCGCGGCCAGGAAGTCGAGGCTTTCCCGCGCTCCGGCCGCCAGTGGCACGTCCACGGTCGCCCCGGCCTGCGTCGCGCGGACCGGCCGCGGCCGGTCCGCGGGCAGGTCGACGACCGGCAGATCCGCCAGCTGCGCGCGCCAGTAACCGAGGTCCGACTCACTCTCTCGGCGCCCGGCCACGTGGTCGGCATACTGGACCACCAGATTCGGCAGCGCGTCCGGGCTCCCGGTGACGGCCGCCGCGTAGAGGGCGGCGAGGTCCCGCTCGATCAGCGCGCTCGACCGGTCGTCGACCACGATGTGATGGCAGACGAAGGAAAGCAGGTGGCGGCGGTCGGCGTAGCGCCAGACACGGGCGCGCCAGAGCGGACCGCGGCGCAGGTCGAACGGGCCGCGGCCGGCCCGCAGGGCGGCGGTGAGCGCGCCGCGCAGGTCCGGCACGGCTTCGACGGTGAGTTCGACCGCGCGAGGCGGGTGCACGACCTGGGCCAGGTCGCCGTCGTCCGGCTTGCCGTCCTCCGGACGGTCGGTGAACGTCGTGCGCAGCGCTTCGTGGCGGGTGACGAGTCCGGCCAGTGCCGTGCGCAGTGCGCTGATATCCAGATCGCCATGCAGGTCATAGGCGAACGGCACGTTGTAGGTGGCACCGCTCGGGGCAAGTCGCCACAGGTACCAAAGCGAGCGTTGACCGGGCGAGACCGGGAACCTGGCGGGAAGCGGCGGACGAGGCAATCGCGGGAGCTCCTCGGCGGACCGGCCGAGCAGGCCCCGCCGTCGCTCCGGCGAGAGGGCGAGGAATCGGCTGAGGACGCCATCGGACACAAGCAACCACCTGCCCCGGAATCAACTACTGTCTATTGCACCTATAACTATAGTCATGTGCGTTGGACGACACGAGGGAGAACACCGATGATCGAACTGCGCAGCGACACGTTCACGCTGCCCACCGCCGCGATGCGCGAGGCGATGTCCTTCGCGGCCGTCGGCAACGACGGTTACCGCGAAGACCCGACAGTGCTCGAACTGGAACAGCGGGCCGCCGATGAGCTCGGCAAGGCCGCCGCCTGCCTGACGCCGAGCGGCATCATGGCCAACCTGGCGGGGCTCATGACGCACCTGCCTCGCGGGGGCTCGCTGCTCGTGGGGGACGAGAGCGATATTTACCGGCACGAGCACGGCGGCGCGTCGATCTGCGGCGGACTGGTCTACCACCCTGTCACCACCGCCCCCGACGGCACGCTCCCGCTGGACGCGCTCAGGGCCGCGCTCGCCGAGACCGCAGGTGAGCCACGGCTGATTTGCCTGGAAAACACCCAGAACCGCTGCGGCGGCAAGCCCTTGCCACTGTCCTATTTGGACGCCGTGCGTGAGCTGGCCGACGAACACGGCGCCCGGGTACATGTCGACGGTGCACGGCTGTTCAACGCCGCCATCGCGACCGGTGTCCCCGCCGCCGAGCTGGTGCGCGGGGCCGACTCGGCGCAGTTCTGCCTGTCCAAGGGACTTTCCGCACCGATCGGGTCGATCCTCGCCGGTGATGCCGACTTCATCGCCGGTGCCCGACGGGTCCGCACGATGCTGGGCGGCACGATGCGCCAGGCCGGCGTCATCGCCGCGGCCGGCCTCGTCGCACTGGACACGATGGTCGACCGGCTCGCCGACGATCACCGACGGGCTCGGAAGCTCGCCGAGGGGCTGGCCGGTGTTCCCGGGCTCGAACTGGACCCTGCCGAGGTCGTGACCAACATCGTGCTCTTCGACGTAACCGTCGGCACGGCACAGGACTTCATCGACGCCGCCGCCCGGGCGGGGCTCGCCGTCCTGTCCCCCGGCGGCCTCAAGGTGCGCGCGGTCACCCACTCCGGCACGACCGACGCCGACATCGCGGCGGCCGTAGCCGCGGCGGCCGTAGCCACGGCCGACCTCGTCGGAGCCGTCCGATGACCCCCGCCCCGGTGTTCCCGGTTTCAGAGCCCGAGATTTCGGCCCAACGCGCGCAGATACTCCGGCACGTGTACCGCGACGGCGCGGTGTTGCTGCCAGGGGTGCTGCGGTCGGCCGACCAGCTCGCGGCCATCCGCGACGCACTGGCCGATGCCCCCGGTACCGCACGCGAGAGATTCGCACCCAGGACGACGTTGGGGCCGGGCGTCTACTCGGCCCTCGGCTGGGCGGCCGATCGGATCCTCTGCCCACAGCCCGAGCAGTCCTATGTGGACACTCCACCCGCACTGCTGTTGATCGGCTGTCTTGCGCCACCGGCCGAGGGCGGCGCGACCCTGTTGGCGGACAACCGCGCGGCGCTCCACGCGCTGCCGCGAGAACTGGTAGCCGCGGCACAGGCTGAAGGCTGGACGCTGACCAGGATGTTCCGCGACCGCATCGGGCTCTCTTGGCGCGAGGCGTTCGACGCGGCGACCGTTGACGAGATGGCCATCTACTGCTCCGCCCACGACGTCGGCCTGGAGATTCTACCTGGCAGCGGACTACGGACGAGCCAGCGACGCGCCGCGGTGCGCACGCACCCGGTTACGGGCGAGAGTTGCTGGGCAAACCACCTGGCCTTCTTGAACCGCTGGAGCCTCCGCGCGGACGAACGGAAGGTTCTGGTGTCCGCCTACGGTGTCGACGGCCTGCCGTTCGATACCTTTCTCGGCGCGGACGAGCCCCTGGAACCCAGGACCGTGGCCACGATCGATGAGGTTTACGCCGACCTCAGCCGGCCGGTCCGCTGGCAACGGGGCGATGTCCTGGTGATCGACCCGGCGTTGACCTCGACCGGGCGCGAGCCTTACTCGGGGCCGCGCGAGCTCGCCGTAGCGTTCGGCGCGTGAGGCCGGGGCCGGGTCTCTCACCGCCCGGTCTTGGCCACCCACCGCATCGCCGGGCCGGTGAGCGCCGTGGTCACCAATGTCATCACCACCAGCACGGTCACCCCATAGCCGTTGATCAGACCGTACTGCCAACCGATCCCGATCACCACCAGCTCGGTCACACCCCGGCAGTTCATCAGCAAGCCGGCGCGCAACGCCTCCGAAGCAGGAAGACCGGCCAGCCTCGCGCCGCCACCGGCGCCGAGTACCTTGCCGAGAGCCGCCACCGCGAGGACCGCGGCCAGCAACAACCAGTGCGCGAGTGAACCGCCCGGCAGCCCGATCGGGGCCACCATGCCGATGCTCGCGAAGAACAGCGGTAGCAGCACGATCGTCGAGAACTCGTGCGCCTGCTCGTCGAACCGGCGAAGGGCGGGCGAATCACCGGCCAGGACCATGCCACCCAGGAAGGCGCCGATCGCCGGGTGCAGCCCGATCACCTGAGTGGTGGCGGCGTATGCGAGCGCGACAGTGATCAACAGCGGCGAAAGGAGTCGGCGACCCAGCGCCCGCGCCTCCAGCCTCCGCACCAGCCGCGCGAACAGCGGACGAAGGAAAGCGAGCGAAACCACGAGGAGCACCAGCGCGGTCGCCGCGACGACCAGCACGTTCTCGAGCTGCCCACCGGAACCGAGCGCCACGACCAGGATGAGCACCAACCAGGTCAGCCCGTCACCGAGCGCCGCCGCGGCGAGGGTGAGACTGCCGAGTGGCGTACCGGCCAAGGACAGGTCCTCCTGTAGCCGGGCCAGCACCGGCAGCGCGGTGACCGACAACGCGAGCCCGAAGAACACCAGCCGGGTCAAGGTCGTGCCCCCGTCGCCGGCGAGCAGGGACTGACCCCACCACGCGACGCACACGCCGCCGAGGAAAGGCAGGCTTCCGCCGCCGAGCACGACAAGGCCGACTCCGCGGGTACGGATTCCGGCGCCGCCCGCCGAACGCAGTTCCCGCCCCATCAGGAACATGAACACGATCAGGCCCAGCTGCGCGGTCGCTCCCACGGCCGAAAGCACATCGGGAGGGAACAACTCTTCGCGTACGCCCGGCGCGAACGCCCCGAGCACGCCGGGGCCCAGCACGAGGCCGCCGATGATCTCGCCCACCACCGGCGGCTGCCGCAGCGCCACACATAGCGTGCCGAGTAGATGACAAACCGCCAAGATGACCGTGATGGCGAGCAGAAAGCCGGTGAGAGGCCCGGACGGCACGGCGCCAAGCAGCCTGGGCATGGCGAAGACCGCCACCGCGGCGACGGCCGCGACAGCGGCCACCGCCCCGGCGACGCGCCCCGCCTGCCGCCTCTTCGCGGGCGCCCGGTCTTCGGTAGCGGTCACCGCCGGGCCTCCCCGGCGTGGGGCCAAACGGCGAACCGGCGCCGCCCGTAGAGCAGAGGGTCACCGGACGCCAGACGCACGTCGGTCACCTCGCCGAGCACGATCGTGTGGTCGCCGACAGGGATGGTGCCGGCAACGGCACATCCGGCGAACGCCAGCGCGTCGTCCACCAGCCACGGCATGCCCGCGCCGCCGGCGGGCTCCCAGCAGACCCGCGCGAAGCGATCGTCGCCCGGGGTAGCGAACACCCCGGCGGCTGCCAGCCCGTCCGTGTGCAGAAGGTTGACCCCGAACCGGCCACCCGCCGCGAGCGCGGCCAGCGTGCCGCTGTCCTCACGCAGACAGACCAGGAGTGTCGGCGGGTCCAGGGTCACGCTGGACAACGACGAACAGGTCAGCCCCCACGGCGCTCCCCGGTGGTCGATCGCGGTGACGACCGCGACGCCCGTGGGGAATCCGCTCATCAGCCCGCGGAACTCGTCGGTCGTCGCGTACGCGGTACCGGGCAGTGTGCCGACCATGCGGTTCTTTCCTTTCCCTGCTGCGACCGACCTCAGCGGCCGTGCAACTTCACCAGGAATTCGTGGTTGGACGGCAGCGTTTCGACGATGTCCCGCTGGCGCTTGCGAACCTCGTCGAACAGGTGCCCCGCGTCGGTCTCAGGCCGGTAGTTCAGCGCAGGCAGAACCCGGTCTGGGGTATGTCCGAGCCCTGCGAAGATCGCGTAGTAGCTGCCGTTGGTCCAGAAGTTCCGGAATTCGGCGTCGAAGTTGCCGTAGTAGGTGGCCTCGTCGGTCACCGGCTCGTTGATCGGCAGGCCGGAGCGGAACATCGCGATCTTCTCCTGGATGTTCTCCGGGAGGGTCAGCTTCTTGTTATCGGCCCAGAACTCGGTGTCGACCCGCGGGGACAGGTAGAAATGCGCCTGGATGAAGTCCCGAGTGTCGTCGAACATCAGCTCGATCTCGCGGTTGAACCGGTCGACGAGCACAGGGTCGAAGCGGCGGTCGGGAAAGTGCTTGGCCAGCTGGTAGAGCGCGGCGGTGATGAAGTAGATGCCGGTCGACTCCAGTGGTTCCAGGAAGCACGAGGACAAGCCGACGCTGACACAGTTGTTCACCCACGCGCGGCGGTTACGGCCCACCCGGAAACGGATGTGGTTGAACGCGGTCCGCTCAGGGTCGAGCCCCCACATGCGGCTGAACTCCTCGGTCGCGTCGTCCTTGTCGGTGTGCCGCGCGGAGTAGACGTAACCAGTACCGAATCGGCCCGGCATCGGGATCTTCCACGACCAGCCCGAGCTCATGGCGATCGCCGAGGTGTAGGGCTCGACGCCGCGAGCCTCGTCGTCATGCGGGATCGCGGTGGCCACAGCGCTGTCGCAGAGCAGCTGGTCACTCATGTCCAGGAACGGCTCGTCGAGTGCCTTGTTGATGAGCAGGCCACGGAAGCCGGAGCAGTCGACGAAGAGGTCGGCGGCCAGCGTCCGGCCCGAACGGGTGCGGAGCCGGGTGATGAAGCCACGTTCGTCTATTTCGGCCTCGGTCATCTCGTCCTCGACGTGCCGCACACCGAGACGTTCGATCGCGAACCGGCGCAGGTACTCGGCAACGAGCTGGGCGTCGAAATGCCAGGCGTACCGGGTGGCCGGAGTGCCGTCGAACCACTTGGGCGCGCGCAACGCGTCCATCATGGGCGGTTCCCGGAAGCACGCGTAGTCGAACGGCTCCTCGGTGACACCGCGAAGCCGGTCGCGCGCCCAGTAGTGCGACAGCGGCACGCCGTCGTGCGTGGGCAGCAATCCGAACGGGTGGAAGAAGTGATCCGGCCGCCCTTCGAGGTCCCGCGCCTCGGCCTCACCCCGGCCTGGGGTGCGCCAGTTGACGAAGCGCACGGCCGTCTTGAAGCTGGCGTTGCATTCCCGCATCCAGTCGTCTTCGTCGATCCCGAGAAAGTCGAAGAAGACCCGCTGCAGGTTCGGCACCGTCGCCTCACCCACGCCGATGCGCGGGATGCCGGGCGCCTCCAGGACGGTGACGGTGACCGTCTCGCCGAGTGCCTTGCCGAGGTAGGCCGCGGTCATCCAGCCCGCGGTGCCGCCCCCCAGGACCAGCACGTTCTCGATGCGATTGTCCACGATTACTCTCCTCTGTCGGCTGGACGGCCGCACGTCGCCTGCCTGTCCGGGATCAAAGCCGCGACCGGGGTCCCCGGGTGCGCGGTCAGCGTGGCGAGTGCCGCCTGGTAGTGGTCGATCAGCCTGGCCGCCTCGGTGGCGTCGGCGAGATCGGTGTTGTAGTCGAGTCGTCCGGTGAAGACCGTGCCGTCGTCCTCCATCGCCATCAGCAGGTCGACCGGTGCCACGTCGTTGAGGATGCCCTCGGGGATCAGCCGCAGGTCGGCGCCCAGCGGCGTGCTCGAATGCGCGACGCCGGCCCCGCCGAGTTCGAACAAGGTCTGGAAGATCGCGTTGCGGCTGCTGTCGCGCCGACCGCCGAGCTTGCTCACCAACAGCCCGAAGGGCAGTTCCTGCTGGGCGAACGCGGCTGACATCGCCGTACTGGTCCGCGTGAACACGTCATCGGCCGTCTCCGCGCCGGAGACATCGATCCGGACGGCGATGACGTTGAGGAACGGCCCGATGGCGGCCTCCACCTCCGGCCGCAGCCGCCCGGCGACGGACGTGCCGATGGCAAGGTCCGGCTGGCCGGTCGCCGCGTAGAGCGCCAGGCGGTAGGCGGTGAGCAAGACCACGAACGGCGTCACCGACCGCTGCCGGGCGAGCGCACGGATCTCCGCGGAAACCTTGCCCGGCACGACGAACTGCGCTGACGCGCCGGTAAAGGTCGCCATACGCGGCCTCTTCCGGTGCGGTACCAGTTCTAAGTCCGGCACCCCGTCAAGGGTCCCGCGCCAGAACGTCAACAGCTCTTCGAGCCGCGGCCCGCTCAGGTGCCCGCGATGCCACGCGGCGTAATCGCCGTACTGGACCGCCGGTTCCGGCAGCACAACAGGTTCACCCGCCCGCGCCGCACGGTAGAGCCGGGCGAGTTCCCCGATCAGGACCGCCTGCGACTGGCCGTCCGCGACGGCGTGGTGCGTAACCCACAGCAGGGTATGCAGGTCGTCGGACAGCCGGTACAGCTCGGCACGGTACAGCGGTCCTCTGGAGATCGCGAAGCCCCGCCGCGCCGCGGCGTACGACGCCTGGGCGAACCTGCGCTCCTTCTCCTCCACCGGCAACACCGAAAGATCGACGACGGGCAGCCGTACGGGCACGGAGTCGTGTACGAGCTGGACCGCACCGGCGACATCGATGTCGATTACCGTGCGCAGTACCTCGTGCCGACGCACCACCTCCGTCAGCGCGGTTTCCAGCGCACCGACATCCAGCTCGCCGCGCAGGTGGAAGGCGAAGGAGATGTTGTAGGTCGGTGCGCCGGGGTCGACACGGTCGAAGAACAGGAACTGCTCCTGCACGTACGACGCGGGAGCCGGCACCGACGTGTCCTCCCGGCGGCACAACGTCGCAGCCACGTCCCGTCCGCGCAGCCGGGCGACCACGGCGAGCCTGCTCTCCCGGTCACACTGGAGCAGCTTGGCCAGGCCGCCGGGAACCGATTCAGCCCGCGTCATCGCGGCGAGACCCGTCGGCGGCGAGAAGCACGACGCTCTCCTGTTCGTTCGGATCGGTCCTGGCCAGAACGGCACGGGCAGGATTGATCGGGTCGTTGTTCTCCGCGCGGTGTGGGACGCCCGCCGGGATGAAGAGAAACTCCCCTGCCCGCACGGTGGCCGAGTCGGTCAGGCCCTCCCCGAAGTAGGTGGTGGACTCGCCTTCCAGCACGAAGAGCGCGGTTTCGTGCTCCTCGTGCAGATGCACTTCCCCCACCGCGCCAGGCGGGATGGTGACCAGGTGCATGCACAGCCCCTTGGCGCCCACCGATTCGGCGGAGATCCCCGCGAAGAACTGGGCGCGCTGCTTCCCTTCGTACATCTCCTCGGCGCGGACTACTCGGCAACGAGCAGTGGTACCGGACTGTTCGATGGACACAATGGCCTCCTGCTGGTCAATGGATGGGTACGACCTCACCGGACGGCGGGCAGAGCGACCGCGTCGGCGAGAACGGCGCCGAAGCGGCGAACCGCCTCGGTGACGAGGTCGGGGGGCAGGCCCGAGAAACTGAGCCGGACGGTGTTGGGCGAGCCGCCGCCCGCGTGGAACTCGGCACCCGGGACGAAGGCCACCCGATGGGCGGCCGCACGCGCGAGCAGCTCACCGCCGTCCAGCTGAGAGGGCAATACGCACCATACGAAGAACCCCCCGTCGGGCCGGGTATGGCGCACCTCGGCGGGCAGGCCGCGGCCGAGCTCGGTGAGCATCGCGTCCCGCCGAGCGCGGTAGAGGGAGATCAGGTCGGGCACATGGGTGTCGAGGAAACCGTCGGACAGCAACTCGGCCACGGCCATCTGCGCACCGGTCGCGCTGTGCAAATCGGACCGCTCCTTGAGGCTCTGCAACGGTTCCACCAGCGCTTCGGACGACGCCAGCCAGCCAATACGCAGGCCGGGTGACAGGACCTTCGAGAAGCTCCCCGAATAGATTACGAGGCCATCGGTGTCGAAGCTGGCCAGGCTGGGCAAGGTAGAGCCGCCGTAGCGCAGTTCGCCATAGGCGTCGTCCTCGAGGACGTGGATCCCGAATCTGGTGACGACGTTCATGAGCGCCCGCCTGCGGGGCAGGCTCATGGTCACGCCGGTCGGGTTCGCGAAGTTCGGCATCGTGTAGAAGAGACGCAGCCGGTGATCGCGATCCGCCGCGAGCAACGCCGCCAGCGCATTGACGTCAGGACCTTCGTCGTCGGAAGGAATCACCTCGAAACCGACCTGGTACTGGCGGAACGTCTCCAGAGCGCCGAGGTAGCTCGGCGACTCCACGACAACCTTGTCCCCAGGGTTGAGCAGGAGCCTGCCAACGAGGTCGAGCCCCTGTTGCGAACCGTTGGTCACCAGGATCCGGTCCGCGGTGAAAGTGCTGCCGAACCGGTTGGTGCGCTCGGCGATCAGCTCACGCAGCGGTGCGTATCCCTCGGTGTGACCGTACTGGAGGAAGCGGCCTGGATCGGCTCGAAGCACCTGGGCGAAGGCGGCCTGGAACCGTTCGGCCGGTAGAGACTCCGTGGCGGGGACACCACCCGCGAGCGACACCAGTCCGGGCTGGTTGGCCGCGATCAGCGCCTTCCGGATCCCCGACGGGACCAGGCCTCGCATCCGATCGGCGTACGGGACTTGTGCGTGTGTGCTGGTCATGAGGCGCTTTCCAGTTCGGCGAGCAGGTCGTCGACGAGGGATGCCGACAGGCCGCAGAGCAGGCCTGCCAGCTCTGCGACCTCGTCGGCCTTGGCGGGGTCTTCGGTCATCTCCGCGCACAGTTCGGCCACCGTCGGCGACTCGAGGACGACCCGGATCGGCAGTTCGATCTCGAACAGCTCACGGATCCGGGAGACGACCTTGGTCGCGTTCAGTGAATCGCCGCCCAGTGCGAAGAAGCCGTCGTCGACCCCGACTTCGTCGAGGCCGAGCACGTCCGCCCACACGGCGCAGACGACGCGTTCCAGGTCGGTGCTCGGTGGGGTCTTCCGCAACCGGCCCACCGCGGTGTCCGTCGACCTGTCGGTCAAGGCGGCCCGGTCGACCTTTCCGTTGCCGGTCAACGGAAGACTGTCCACAACGGTGATCGAGGCCGGGACGAGGTAGCCGGGCATTCGGTCGGCGAGATGAGTCCGGAGATCCAGCTCGGCCGGCGCTGAGCCAGGTTGGGGCACGACGAAGGCGCGCAACGTCTTCGCGCCGTGCGACGGTCCTGCGGCGACCACGGCCGCAGCCCGCACAGCCGGGTGCCGGGTGAGCACGGCCTCGATCTCCCCGAGTTCCACACGATTGCCCTGGATCTTGACCTGTAGGTCCACGCGACCGAGGATCTCGATCGTGCCGTCCGGCAGGTAGCGGCCGAGATCACCGGTCGCGTAGGCCCGGTCCCCAGAACCAGGAAGCGGGGCGAACCGCTGCGCGGTGAGCTCCTCGTCCCGCCAGTAGCCCAGGGCCAGGCCGACTTCGCTCGCGGTGTGGATCTCTCCCGGAACCCAGAACGGCCGCGGCCGCCCTTGGGCGTCGAGGACGTGGTGGCGCTGGTTGGTCATCGGCTTGCCGTAGGGGATGCTCGGCCACTCCGGGTCGACGGTCCCGATCGGCTGGATGACCGACCAGATGCAGGTTTCGGTGGGCCCGCCCGAGCCGATGACGTCCGCCGACGGCGCCACGGCGCGGATCTGGTCCGGCAGCGACAGCGGGATCCAGTCACCCGCGAGGACCACCAGCCGCAGCGTGTCGCCCAGCCCCTCACCGCGCCCTTCGACGTCGAGCACGCACAGTTCGGCCAGCTGCGGCACCGAGTTCCAGAAGGTGACGCCGTGCTCGACGACCAGGTCGGCCCATACAGCGGGAGACGGCGTCGCCGACGGCGGCGGCACGACCACCGTGCCGCCCGCGGCGATCATGCCGAACACGTCGTACACCGACAGATCGAAGTGCAGGCCCGACACCGCCAGACAGCGGTCAGCGGGACCGATGTCGAACCGGGCGTTGATGTCGGCGATGGTGTTCATCGCGCCCTGGTGATCGACCATCACTCCCTTGGGCACGCCCGTGGACCCCGAGGTATGGATGACGTAGGCGAGATCGGACGGCCGCTGCACCGGCGGTAGCGGACCGGCGTCGACGTCGGCGAAATCGGAGTCCACCACCAGCCTGCGGACCGCGCCGGGCCAATCGAGCCCGCCGTCCAGCACCCGGCTGGTCAGCACGAACCGGACCTGGCCGTCGTCGAGCAGATGACGTAGCCGTTCGGCGGGCACGCCGGGGTCGATCGGCAGGTAGCCCGCGCCGGAGGCCAGCACGCCGTGCACGGCGACGATCTGTTCCCAGCCCTTCTCCAGCACGACGCCGACCAGCTCACCAGGTCGCGCGCCCAAGTCCCGTAGCCGCCGGCCGACCCGGTTGACCTCGGCGTCGAGTTCGCCGTAGGTCAACGTCCGATCCACGGCAACGACGGCCGGCCTGCCGGGGTCGGTGGCCGCATGTTCGGCCACCGCGGCGTGCAGCAGCGCGGTGGGCGCGGGCGCGGCGGTGTCATTGACCTCGCGCCACACCTCCCGTTGGTGGGCGGGCACGAGGTCGAACCACTCGGTGTCCCAGGATCGCTCGTCATCGGCGAGCCGCTCGAGCAGGCGGCGATAGGCGCCGAACATGTCGTCCAGCACGCCCTCCGGGAACAGCGCGTCGAGCGAGTCCCAGTTGAACCGCAGTTCGCCGGCCACCTCGAAGATCTGGAAGTCCAGCGAAACCTGCGGAGTCTGGGAAATGGTGTAGATAGCCTCGCCGAACGACGCGCTGGTGTGCCGAGGTGGATGGCCGAGCAGGCTGGTCACCACGACGGGGAAGGCAGCACGCACACCGCTGTCACCCCGGCGGGCCAGCTCCCGCAGCACCCGCACCCCGCCGAAGTGGCGGTGCTCCAGATCCGTCCACATGCGACGCTGCAGCGCCGTGGCCCGCTCGGCGAAGGTGCCATCCACCTTGTCCACGGCCAGCAGCGAGGTCGTGGTGAAGTCACCGACGATCCGCTTGACCTGTGGGTGCAGCGCCAGCCGGTTGAACAGCGGGAAGTTGATGGTGAACCGCTCGTTCGCGCTCCACGTCCGCAGTACCTCCGCGAAGACGGCCACCAGCAGGCAGGTCGGCGTGATCGAGCGTTCACGGGCTCGCTTCTTGAGCTCGTTCCAGCGCTCCGGCGCCAGCTGATGCGCCCGGCGGTGGAACCGGACCGGACCGCGGCTCGCGGCCTTCGCTACCTTGGGCAGATCAGGCGCGGGCGGCAGGGTGTCCAGGCGGCGAAGCCAGTAATCGCGGGCGCGCCGGTAGACCGGCGAGCGCTCCAGCTCGACCTCGGCGGCGAGGACGTAGTCGCGGAAAGTCAGCTCCAGCGGTTCGAGCTCGTTCTCGTGCTGGTCGTAGAGCAGCACGAGATCCGGCACCAGGATCTGGAAATAGCTCCACGCGTCGGTGATCAGCAGGTCGAACCCGAGGTGCAGGCGGACGACGCCGCCGGGCAGCAGCGTGAGACGCACGTCGAACAGCGGCCACCGGTCGGCGGGGAACACCTGGTGCGACAGGAGCTCCCGCAGCGAGTCGAGCCGTTCTTCGACCACGTCGTCCGGCTCGCCGGTGAGGTCGAGGACGGCGATGTCGTGGTCGGGCAAGGCGGTCAGCACCTCCTGCGTGCCGTCCGGCCGGATGATCGTCCGCAGCGCCGAGTGCCGCTCGACCAATCGCCACCAGGCGTGCCGAAACCGATCGACGTCGAGGTCGGTGCTCTCCCATTCGAAATAACCGTGGCAACCGACCCCGCCGAGTTCGACGGCGTCGCCGCGGCCGATCCAGTACGCGTGCTGGGTGTCCGTCAGCGGGAACGGCTCGTGCGCCCGCGCCGGATCGGGCACCAGTGCGGGCAGCGCGGCGAACGGGTCGGCGCCGCCGTCCTCGATCAAGGCGGCGATGCCTGCCACGGTCGGCGCGGCCTGCAGAGCCGCCAGGCTGATCACCACGCCGAACCGGTGCTCGATCCGGGCCACCAGGTCGACGGCGGCCATCGAGTGGCCGCCGACCTTGAAGAAGTCGTCGCCGCTGCCCACGCGGTCCAGCCCGAGCAGCTCCCGCCATAGGTCGGCCAGCGCACGCTCGGTCTCGGTGCGAGGTTCGACGTGGTCCGGGCCGACCGCGCTCTCGGCGGTCGACGGCGCGGGCAGGTTCGCGCGGTCGAGCTTGCCGTTGGGCAGCTTCGGCAGTTCACCGAGGCGGACGTAGGCGGCGGGCAGCATGTAGTGCGGCAGGAATTCGGCCAGCTTGCCGTGCAGGTCGGCCGCCGGCTCGGCGGTGCCGGTCACATAGGCGACGATCCGCGGCTGATCGTCACCGATCGCCACCACCGCGGCCTCTTGCGCGGAGGTGCGCTCGCGCAACGCGTTCTCCACCTCGCCCAGCTCGACTCGGAACCCGCGCACCTTCACCTGCGCGTCCGCGCGGCCGACGATCTCGAGTGCGCCGCCGACGCCCCGCCTGCCCAGGTCGCCAGTGCGGACGACCGTGCGGTCAGGTTCTTCGGGTACCGGGCTCCGCACGTATTTGGCCGCCGTCTCCGTCTGCCGGCCGAGGTAACCCGCGGAGAGGCCGGCGCCCGCCACATACAGCTCGCCGATGACGCCGTCGGGGACGGGCTCGCCCCGGGGGTCCAGCAAGTAGGTGCGCACGTTGTCGATGGGCAGTCCGACCGGCGGCAGTCCCTTGCGGTCGACCGGGTCGACCGTCGCCGAGGTGAGCCTGATCCCTCGGCCGGCGTGGTAGCAGGAGGCGACGTTGGTCGTCTCGGTCGAGCCGTAGCTGACGATGATGTCGAACGGCAGGTCCGCGGGTGGCCACCGGCGCACCGGCTCGCCGGTGACGATCAGGCACCGCAGTGGCGCGGTCTCCGGCCAGGGCAGGGACCAAACACGTTCGGCCATCGTCGTGACCACCACCGCGTGTGTGATGGCCGAACTGACCAGCCAGTCGCGCAACTCGTGCGGGGAGCGGGTGGTCGCGTCGGCGGCGATGTACACCGGGACGCCGTTGCCGAGGAATGGCATCCATTCCATCAGACCGACGGCGAACCCAGGCGCCGACACCCAGCTCGCGCGATCGCCGGCACGTGGCGCGTAGGCGCGTGCCGCCCAGTCGATCAGGTTTGCCACCGCGCGGTGCCTCTGCAGCACGGCCTTCGGTTTCCCTGTGGAGCCCGAGGTGTAGACGACGTGGCTGATGTCGTCCGGCCCGGCCGGGCCGGACGGCAGCCCGGCGGACGCGCGACCGATCAGCTCCCGGTCGCGGTCCAGCTCGATCACCGTACCGGTCTCGGGCACCGCGGCGTGCGCACTGTGGGTGAGCACGACCACGACTGCGGCATCGGCGAGCATGAAACGCAACCGGCCGGTGGGAAGCGCCGGGTCCAACAATACGGCGGCCGCCTGCGCGCGGTGGACCGCCAGTTGCGCGACGACCGCGTCCACGCCTCGTTCCAGCAGCACACCCACCCGGTCGGCAGGCCGAACGCCGTGGTCGACCAAGTGCCGGGCGAGCCGGTTCGCCGCGGCGTCCAGCCCGGCGAAATCCAGCCGGCGAACCGGATCCACGACGGCCGGTGCGTGCGGCGTCGTCAGCGCGAACTCGGCGATCCGGGTGGACAAGGTCCGGGCGCCGTCGAACGCGACCCCGGTGTCGTTCGCGGCGACCACGACCCGGTGCCGCTCGTCGGCGGTCATGAGGTCCACTTCGGACATCCGGCGCTCCGGCGCGGCGGTGTCCAGCACGGTGGCCAGGTGCCGGGCCATGTTCGCCGCCCCGGCCGCGCCCTCCCGGTAGACCAGCTCGGCCCCGCCGTCCCGCCATACCAGGGTGACCGCGGCATCCACTTCGCCCACGTCACGGGCAAACCCGGCCACGAACGGAATCGACTTCTCGGTCCCCTGCCACACGTTCAGCAGCTCGGCGGCGGGCACGACGGGAAGCTTTTCGTCCACGAACGACACTTCGGCGGCTACGCGGGCGACCAGCTCGGCGAACGCCGGGTCGCCGTCAACCTTGACGCGGTAGGCGCGGCCAGGCGCCCCGAAAACCAGGTCGGTGCTTTCGGTGTAGCGGAAGAGCGTGGTCGCGAAAGCCGCGAGCAGCACGTGCTCCGGTCTCTCGCCCAAGGCATCGGCGAGTTCCCCGGGGTGGGCGGGAACCGATACCCGGGCGGGTGGGCGGCCGTCAGCAGGCAGGTCGAGTCCGACGGGAGCCCCGGCGAGGTGGTCGGCCCACGCCTCGAGCGCGCTGGCCGGATAGGTGCGTTCAGTCACAAGGATTTCCGCTCCGCTGGTTGCGATCAGTCCAGATACGCCGACGCCCGCCTGCCCGCGCAGGTTCACCGAATTCGAGTCGGTCCACAGGCGCTCGAGGACACGGAGGCGGTTGTCCCGGCCTGGCCGGGACGCCGATCCCCCACTGCGCCGCGACTTTCGCGGCGCACAGTCAACCTTAACGAATATTGACTGCAGTCACAACAGATATTTCTCTAGTTGATTTCAGCTGGGTCGAGCTTGCCCAGCTCGGCGCGCAGCAGGTCTTCGACCAGTTCTGCCTGCTCGTTGAGCCGAGCATGCTCAAGCAACTGGGCGACCGTGACCGGCACCCCGAGCTCCTCGGTCAGCCTAAACGCCAGCCGCGCCGCGGACAGCGAATGCCCGCCAAGCTCGAAAAAACCGTCCGAAGCACGCCGGGGCCGCGTCCCGATCAGTTCTTCCCAGAGATCTACGACGATCCGCTCGACCTGCGTCCATTCCTGCTCGGGCTCGGAGTTCCCCACCCAGGTCACTTCGAACGTCTCCGGCTGCGGCTCGGCAGGCAACGCCCCAGCCGGGCCAGCGAGCGGTTCATTCGGGCTCCCCAACACCTGACCCAGCACCCGGAGGAACTCGTCCGCCCAGGCCACCACGGCACCACCGTCGACCGCTTCGTCGCGGTACGCCCATTCGATCCGCCGTCCGACCATCTTGACCATCAGGTCGTACTGCACCAGCGCACCACCGAGGTCGTGCGGTTCGACAGCAGTTCCCGGGCCGAGATCGAGCAGGAGCGGAACGTCCGGCTCGTAGGAGAACGTGACCGAGAACGGCGGCACGCGCTGCGGGAGGGCACCCTGGTTCACGTAAGCCCCCAGCACAGTGGCACGTTCCCTGGCCACGAGATCCCGGAAGGTGCCGACCGGCTGCAAGGCGGTGCGCAGCGGGACCATGACGAGGAAGTTTCCGATCAGGTCCTGGACTTCGGGCGTTGTCCGGCAGCTCATCGGCGTGCCGACCACGACGTCCGGCTGGCTCCAAGCGCGCCACAACACCAACCGGAACGCCGCCAGCAGCACCATGAACGGCGACACTCGACAAGCTCGCGCCAGCTCACCCACCGCGCGAACCAGCTCATCGGGAAGCACCACATGGTGAACCCGACTCGCCCCCGCCCCGCCCTGCCCTGGTGGCCGCACCACCGGTACTCCGGCCAGCGCCGCTGCCCAGTAGTCCTCTCCCGAGGCCGCCCCCGCCTCACTCTCGCGCACCGCGTAATCCGTGTACTGCACCGGAAGTTCCGGCAAATCCATCATCGTGCCGAAAGCGGCGTGCCGGTAGTGGCAGGCGAGCTCTCGAACGAGGATCTCGTCAGCGCGCGCGTCGGAGACGATGTGGTGGGTGACCACGAGCAGCAGGTGGTCGTCCGGCCCGAGGTGGTACACCCGCACGCGCAGCGGATCACTCGAGGTCAAGTCGAACCGCGCCAGGACGTCCGCGGTGATCCGGCAGGTCGGATCGGTCTCACCGCTCAAGTCCACTTCGGACCAGTCGAGATCGTCGGCACTCGTGACCCACTGGACCGGCCCGGACGCCGTCATCGCGTACCGCGTCCGAAGGACGTCGTGCCGTCGCCGCACGCCGGCGACGGCGTCCTTCATCGCGGCCACGTCGAGCGGACCGTGGACGCGGAAGGCGAGCGGGGAGTTCGTCGGCATCTGATCGTCGCCGACCTGATCCAGCAGCCACATCCGCTCCTGGGGCCCGGACAACGGCATCCGGGCCTCCGGCCGGACCCAGGACGGCAGACCATCGCGCACGGACATCGGCGTTCCTCCAGACTTGGATGGACGAAAAGCGCGCGACCATGGCCACGCACCCCACCGACTATAACCAAAGTCAATCGCAGATTGACTGCAGTCAACGACGCTCTTCGTCAGTGCCCCGGACGTCGTCGATCCGCCGCCACGCCTCGGCCGCCTGCCGATAGTTGCCGTCCCGCTCGCACTGCCGTGCGGCACGACGCAGAACCTCGATCGCCTCGGCGGGCCGACCGAGCCGCTGAAGCGCCGTGGCCCACTCGAGCAGTACGGAGATCAGCGTGGCCCCGGTGAGCCCGGCATCCTGCGCGACAGCTTCCTCGAACAGCTCCGCGGCACGCGCGATGTCGCCGGCGGCCAGCTCGAACCGGGCGCGCAGGGCGGTGGCCGCGGTCCACTCGCCCGGCAGCCGGACGGTCTTGGTCAGCGTCTCGGCAGCCAGCAGCCAGTCGCGCGCGGCGTCGAGGTCCTCGCCCACATCCAGGAGGGCGGTGGCGTAGAACCGGCAGAAACGCAGCCAGTCGACCAGCTTGATAGAGGCGTGAGTCAGCTCGCGATGTGCCTCAGTCAGGTAGTCCCGGGTCCGCTCGAGATCACCGAGGCGATGAGACGCCATAGCGGCAGCCCAGTATGCCCGGCCCAGGACACCCCCCGAGCCGAGTTTCCCGGCGTGGTCGAGCATTTCCGGGACGAACGCCCTGACCGGCTCGAACTCCCCGCGTTCCACCAGCACCGACACGACGACACCCAGCAGCCGCACGTGGACCCACGAACCAGCGTACGGAGGCGCGCCGACCTGACCGATCAGCGGTTCGAGCACTTCCCAGGCCGCGCCGAGCCTGCCGGACTCGCGCAAGGCGACAGCCCGGTCGACGCCGAGGGAAAGCCGGATCTCGTGGGACGCCGCGACCAAGGCCAGCCCGTCGAGTTCGTCCAACAAAGCCAGCCGCTCGGTATGCCGGTCGAGCGCGCCCAGCTGCTCCTGCAGCAGCACGTCGATGTCGAACAACCGGCGTTCGTCGAGGCCACCGATGGCGCGTGCCGCGGACAGGAGCTTCACGGCCCGCTCGACGTCCCCCGCCTCCACGCATTGCCGCGCTTCGACGAGAGTGCTCGCGGTGCCGTCGGTGCCACCGGCTTCAGCGCCGATCAGTCCGGCCGCGGAGACCCCGAGTAGGCTCTCGATCGATGTGTTGAGGACGCGGGCGAGGCCGACGACGACGTCGAGGGTCGGTACTCGTGTGCCCTTTTCCAGCAGGGAGACATAGCTGGCGGTGACCTGCCCGCTGTCCGCCAGAGCCTTCTGGGACAGGCCCAGTTCCAGCCTCCGGTCACGTAGCCGGCTTCCGAATTCCGGCTGTGCGACTTCTAGCGCCGCCATAGGTTCGCCCCGCTTCGACTGTGCTGTCCCGACGCCGGATTTTACCAAACCACAGTAAAGGGCACCGGGCGCAGTCGACGACTGCTGTCATAACGGGTCTCGACTGGATTCAAGCAGCCGGTCCAGGACGGCGGCCGTCTCGGCGTCGTCGAACTCCTCCAGCTCGGCGGAGACGAGGTCACCGACCAAGCGCGCTTGCGCGGCGACGGTCGTGTGAGCGAACAGCTCCATAAGCGGGACCTCGACGCCGAACGCGTCCTCCAGACGGGTACCCAGCCGAGCCGTCAGCAGTGAATGCCCGCCCAGCGCCAGGAAATCGACGTCGGCGCGGGTGACCTCGACGCCGAGCAGATCGGCCCAGATCTCGGCGATCATGGTCTCCGCCTCACCCTCCGGCGGCACACCTGACCGGTCGGCCAGCCACCGGTCGTCGGCCAATCCGACCAGCAGGTCGGCCGCGGCCCGGCGATCGACCTTGCCGGTGGAGGTGAGCGGGAGCACCGGCAGGACCGCGTAGCGGACGGGGACACTGTGCTCGGGAAGTTCGGCCAGCAACGCCGTCCGGATGTCCCCCGTGCTGAGCTGCGTCTCGCCACTGATGACGAGGCACGCCACCAGCTGGGGACCCCCCGTGCTGTCGGTCTTGACGACCACGGCGTCCGCGATACCCGGCAGGGCTCGCAACCGTACCTCGATCTCACCGGGTTCGACCCGATGCCCGCGGATCTTGACCTGCGCGTCCAGCCGGCCAAGAAACTCCAGCCGCCCGTCCGGGCGAAACCGACCGTGGTCACCGGTGCGGTAAGTGCGGCCCCGCCCTGCCGAGTCGGTGAACCGGGCCGCCGTTTCAGTGGGCAGGTTGGCGTAGCCGTGCGCCAGCACCGGCCCCCGGATGCAGATCTCCCCGGGCACGCCCACGGGCAGCGGCTGCCCCCGCCGGTCGAGGACGTCCACCGCCGCCCGCCCCACCGGCCGCCCGATCGGAGGCAGGTCCGGCCACGTGGCGACCGGCGGGGACAGCCGCTCGGCTGTCACCACATGACTTTCCGCCGGACCGTACTGGTTCTCCAGCACCGCGCCGGTCCGTTCGAAGAAGGCACGGATGGCAGCGGTGACCTGGAGCTGCTCTCCCGCCGTCACGACTTCGCGCAGGCGGCGTGGGTACACCCCGATCTCCACCGCGACCTCGGCGAACTGGCGCAGAGCGACGAACGGCAGGAAGAGCCGCTCCACGCGCTGCCGGTCCACGTACCGCACCAGGGCGTAGGTGTCCCGCCGCAGGTCGTCGGACACATGTACGAGCGTCCCGCCCGCCGCCCAGGTCGTGAACATCTCTTGGAAGGCGACATCGAACCCGACGGCGGCGAACTGGAGCGTCCGGCCCGCCGGCGCTGCGGCCTGCCACTCCAGCAGGCACACCAGCGCCTCGTGAGGCATGACCACGCCCTTGGGCTGACCAGTTGAGCCCGAGGTGTAAACGACGTAGGCGACATCGGGCCGCCGGGCCGCCCGGACCGGGCCGCCGGGTTCGTCCGCATCGAGATCGACGGCCACGACTCCGGCGATAGCCTCGACAGCGTCCTTCGTCGTCGAGTCGTGGAGCAGCACTTCCGAGCCGGAGTCGGCGAGCAGGTAGTCCAGCCGGGCTCGGGGTAAGTCCGGATCGAGAGGTACGTAGGCTGCGCCTGCCCGCAGCACCCCCAGCGCGGCGGCCGCGAGATCCGGTCCTCGCCGAAGACACAAGGCCACCCGCGATACGCCGCGCACAAGGCCGGCCACCCGGTCGGCAGCGGCGGACAGCTCGGCGTAGGTCCACTGACCGCCGTCCCAGCTGCAGGCGATGGCATCAGGCCGCTCCGCGACCACCTGGTCCACCAGCCCGTGCACGGTGATCCCGGTCGGCCGGCCCCCCGGCCTCCGGTCGGCCGGCGCATTGATCGGCAGGTCGCCGACCGGACCGGCGCGGTCACCGTCGAGGAGCCGGGCAAGGCACTCGGCTATCCGTGCCGCAGTGCCCTCGACGTACCGGGCGGCTGCGGCCGTCACCACACATCGGTAGTCGGCGCCCTCCTGTGTCAGGGTCAGCACCACGTCGAACCCCGGCGGAGGCGGCAGTTCGAACTCGAGCGGGCGGTCGTCGGCGACAAGCAGGACACGGCACTCGACCGGCGACCATGCGTAGGGTATGCGTGGCGCCGCGAGGTCCGTGGCGCACTCGGCCATCGCTCGCACCAGCGCGGCGCTCGCCCGTTCCTCCGGGTCGTAGCCGCCGCGCAGGACCACGATGTCGTCGGGTACGAGCAGCTCCGACCGAACCGGGTCGAGCGTGGCGGCGAACACCACGTCGTCCGCCTGCGTGACACGGGCGAGCAGCGTTCGGACCAACGCGGCGGCCGCGTGCGACACCGGCTGCTCACCGGCCAGCTCTCGGAGGGCGGCGCCCGGAAACAGACGGCTCGCGGTGACGTGCCCTAGGTCGGAACACCTATGGTCCTGCGGCCAGGTACTCGCCGGGGGTGTCCCGCCCAGCCTGGCGGCCCAGTGTGCGATAGCGGTGTCGGCGCCGCGGTCGAGTCGGGCGCGGGCCGCGGCGATGGCCCCTGCGTAGTCGGGGACGTAAGAACCGGGCGCACCCAGCAGATGCCGCGCACCCAGCCCGAAACACGCGCGATGCACGGCCAAGAAGAGCGTGTTCTCGTCGGCCCAGGCCGCCAACAGCCGCCCTTCGCTCAGGGACAGGCACGCGCCGGGAGCAGGCGCGCCCAAGCCGACTACGTGGCCGGGAACGAAACAGGGGATCCCCTCGACCAAGGCCACTTTGGACGTCAATGGCGGGTGGGCGGCGACGAGCGCGCGGACCACTTCGGCCGGGTCTCGGCCGTCGAGCGGGCTTCGCACCACCACGGTGTCTTCGGGCCGCGGACCGCGCGCGAGTTCGGCGCGGTACCAAACATCCTGTGCCGGGCTGAGCGGGAGTGCGTCGGTCATCGGTCCTCCTGCGCGGAGTCGGCGAGACGGTCGAGGTCTTCGGCCACCTCGGCGACTGCGGGCGCGTGCAGCAGACCGTGGTGGTCGGTGTCGACGGTCCGGAGCGGGAGCTCACCGGCGACCAAGCCGGCCCAGCGAGCGGCGATCGCCGCGGACGTCCGGGAGGCCCGCACCACGTGCACGGGCATCACCGCGGGGCTGGGGGCGTAGTCGTCGAGGGCCGCGATGGCGTCAACGTGTGTTCGGTAACGGCCGAGCAGGTCATCTGGGCTGAGGCCGGCCCCGCCGGCCTCAGCCAGCCCGCTGAGCACCGGCCAGGGTTCGGACCAGTCGGCCACTGCCGGGACGGCCAGCCCCGCGGAGATCGCGAAGTTTTCGACGAACTCGCGGACCAGCATCGCGGCCGGACGGACGGCACCGAGGTGTTCCGGTGGTGTCACCGCGGAATCGATGAGCAATACCGGGCACGGCGTGCCGTGGGCGGACAGCTGGTAGCCGATCTCGTAGGCGAGCACTCCGCCGATGGACCAGCCCGCCAAGACAGCAGGACGCGTGCCTGCCAGTCGCAGGCGATCCACGTAGCGGGCGGCGAGCTGTTGGAATGTCAGTCCCTCGCCGCGACCGAGCACGACGTCGGCGGGAAGAGCGAGTACCGGGCGCTCCGTGGTGAGGTGGCTGACGAGATGGGTGTAGGCGAAGAGCTGCCCGCTCAGCGGGTTGACCAGGACCACTGGCGCGCCGGCCCCGGTCCTCAGCACGTCGACCGCCGCGGCGTCTTCCAGCGCCCGTCGCTCGGCACGCACGAGGTCGTACAGCGCGCGACGACGACCGGACAGCCGGGCGGCGCGCACCGTCTCGGGATCGAGCGTCTCGGACGACATCATCGCCTCCCCCTGGCTAACCTTCACTGGCAATTACTAGAGTAATATTCAATATTGACTACAGTCAATCAGGGAGGCTTGCCGTGTCCGAGGTACGCACCACGATCGCCGAGCTGTCCATGCGGAACCGAGCCGCGCTGCTGGCCGAACTGCGCGGCCGCGACCGCCCGGTCCGGCGCGGGCTGGACTCGGCGCCCGCGACCTTCCAGCAACGCGCGTTATGGTTCCTCGACCGCCTTTCACCCACCTCGACGGCCTACAACATGCCCGTGCACCTGCGGCTCACCGGGCCGCTGGACGTGACCGCACTCCGCCGAGCCTTCGCCGCGGTCGTCCGCCGGCACGACGCGCTGCGCACGCGCTTGACCGAGCGAGACGGGCAGCCGCAGCTGGAGGTCATCCCTGACGTGCCCCATGGCCTGCGGACCGCCGAAGCGCCGGACACGGCCACCGCGCTCGAACAGGCAGCGCAACTCGGTGCGCGGCCCATCGACTTGACCTCGGCGCCGCTGTGGCGGGCCAAGCTGTGGCGGATCGGCCCGGCCGAGCATGTATGCACCTTCGCGGGCCACCACGCGATCTTGGACGGGACATCGCTGGCGATCCTGTGGCGCGACCTCGCGGATCACTACCGCGCCGAAGTCGACGTCAACGAAGCCGGCGGGCCACGGCCCGTCCCGCCGATCACTTACGCCGACTTCGCCGCCTGGCAGCACGACAGGGTCACCTCAAGCGCATGGCGCCGCTCCCGCCGCTACTGGCTCGAGAACCTCCACGACCTTCCTACGCTTGCGCTGCCCACCGACCGCCCGCGGCCGTCCGCGCCCACGGGCGCAGGCGGCATCCGCACCGCGCCGGTGCCGCCCGAAACCGCCGCCGCGGTGCTGCGGCTGGCCCGAACCGAGGGCACGACCCCTTTCACGGTCCATCTCGCGGCGTTCTGGCTACACCTCGGCCGACACGCGAACCAGGACGACATCGCGGTCGGCACCGCCACCGAAGGCAGGCCGGTGGCCGAGGTCGCCGAAGTGCTCGGCTACTTCGCCAGCATGGTTGTGCTGCGCGGTGACCTCGGTGGCACACCGACCTTCCGTGAGCTGGTCAGCCGGGCGGCCGCAACCACCCGGCAGGCGCTCGCGCACGCGGACCTGCCGTGGGAACTACTGGTGGACGCCGTCGCCCCCGACCGCGATCTCGGTCGTTCGCCGCTGTTCCAGGTCGGCTTCGGGGCCGCCGAGCAACTCGCGCCACCTTCGTTCGGCGAAGTCCACGCCGAGGAGGTCCACCAGGATCTGGGCACCGCCCGCTTCGACCTGAACTGGACAGTGACGCTGGGCTCTTCCGGGGAGGTGGTCGTCGAGTACAGCACAGACCTCTACCACCCCGCGACCGTCGACACGATGATCGAGTCCTACCTTGAACTCCTGCGATCCCGGCTGTCCGAACCCGACGTGCCCACGAGCGTCACGGTGACCAAGGCGGCCGAGATCCGCGTCGTGGACGACGAGGACGACTACGTTGCCCCCGAATGCCCCACCGAGCACGAACTCACCGAGGAGTTCGCACAGGTACTGGCGCGGTCCGGAGTGGGAACGCGTACGAACTTTTTCCGCGCGGGCGGGAGCAGCCTTCAGGCCGCCCAGCTCATCGCCGCGATCCGCGAGCGGTTCGCCGTGGAGCTGACCGTCCTGGAGTTCTTCCGCACCCCGACCATCGGCGGCCTCGCCGTGCGGATCGACCGCCGACGAGCCGCCCGGCTCGACGACGGCGCTCTGGTGGACCTGATCGAAACGCTGTCCGACGACGAGGTCGAACGGCTGCTGACCGTGGTGGACTGAGGAAACCTCACCCCGCCACGGCCAGCAACCCTGCCAGGCGGAGATCGTCGTCCGCACCGCCTGGCAGCAGCACCGGGCCCGCACCGCCAGGAATCCGGTCCCAGCTCGACGTCATCGCCCGCAAGCTGGTGTCCACCACGAAGACCGGTCCCCCTGCCCGCGCCGCCACGTGGGCCGGAAGGGGCCCTGGCCGCACCGCGACCACGGGAACCGTGCAGCCGAATTCCTCGCGTAGCCGGATAGCGGTCTCCAATGCCGGCACCGCCTCGTCGCCCCAGCCCGCCACGACCATCCGGGCACCGAAGCCCGCTAGCAGCCCCACCGCCTCTGTCCACACAGTGTCCGCGGCGCACATCCGTGTCACGCGCGAAGGCTCCATCGCCGCCAAAACCCCGTCCGTCTGCCCCTTCGCGGCGACCAAGAGCAAAGCCGAATGGCGGAGGTCGTGGTCACGGGGCTGGGCTCCGGCGGCGGCGAGCACCTTCGCCCGCCGAATCCGGTCCGCGAGTGTCCGCACCGTCGGTTCTTCGACGAAGTCGGCGAGCGACAGACGGACACCGAAGCGCAGCGAGACGTGTTCCAGCACCCTCGACGCCGCGACGACATCACCACCGAGATCCGGAAAGACGGCTTCGGCCGGGATCGCCGCACGGCCGAGGACCTCGGCCCAGATCGCGCTCACCTCGATGTCCTCTGGCCGCATCAGGTACTCGCCGGTCCGTCTCGGTGGCGTAGCGCGCGCGAGCCGCGCGCGATCGATCTTGCCGTTGGGCCCGAGCGGCAAGGCCGCGACCGTGGCCCAGGAGGCCGGGACCATGTACCTCGGCAACCGATCCCTGGCATGCGCGCCGACCCTCGCCACCATCTCCCGTGGAGACAGCTCCGAACGCTCGGGTTGCAAGAACGCCACAATGCTCCGCTCTTCGCCCGCACCGGCCACGATCACGGCCGCGGCGGCGACGCCGGCACAGCCCTGCAGGACCGTCTCGATCTCGCCCAGCTCGATGCGCTGGCCCCGGATCTTCACCTGCCGGTCGCCGCGACCATGCAGTTCGACCGCGCCGTCGGGGCGGAAGCGGGCGAGATCACCGGTGCGGTACCGGCGCGCTCCGCCACCCATGCCGGGATCCGGTACGAACCGCGCGGCCGTCTCGGCGCGTCGCCCGGTATACCCTCGGGCGACTCCCGCCCCGCCGACGCACAGTTCGCCGACCACACCGGGCGCGACGTCTCGCCCAATTTCGTCCACAATGGACACACTCGTGCCGTCGATCGGCTTGCCGACCGAAAGCACGTGTGGTTGCGGACCGGGTCGCAACCTGGCTGAAAGCGTGTACAGCGTTGTTTCGGTCGGTCCGTACGTGTGCCAGAACGAGTGACAACTCGCTAGCAAACGCCCGGCCAGCGCAGGACTGACGAGATCACCACCACACATCGCCACAAGCCCTGGATCACCTGGCCAACCGCAGAACAGCAGCATCTGCCAGGTCATCGGCGTCCCTTGCAGGTACCGGGGCCGATAGCCGTCCAAGGCCGCGCGCAGGCGTTCACCGTCGCGGCTCTCGTCCGAAGTGGACAGAATCGTCTCACCGCCGTGTGTCACGGGCAGCAGCAACTCCAGCATCGCGATGTCGAAGGCGATCGTGCTCACCGCCAGCAGCCGTTCCCCTGGCCGGTAGTCCAGATCCGCACCTGTGGCCCGCAGGCAGTTGGCGAGCCCGCCGAGGGTCACTTCGACGCCCTTGGGCAGGCCGGTGGACCCGGAGGTGTAGAGCACGTACGCGAGATCGTCCGGGTGTGGCTCCGTCAGCGCACCGCCGGCCACATCCGGAAGATCGGAGACCCGCTGCACCGGAACGCCGGTGGAAATCAAGCCGTCATGCCGGTCCGTGAGGATCAACCGCACACCGGCGTCGGCGACGACATGAGCCAGCCGGGCCGACGGGTGCGTCGGATCCATCGGCACGCAGACGAACCCAGCTTTGGCGATCCCCAGGATCACCGGCACCACGTCCACGGACCGGTCCATCAGCAAGCCGATACGCGCTTGCCGTGGGAAGTCCAGCGCCGC
This sequence comes from Amycolatopsis keratiniphila, assembly GCF_000400635.2. Taxonomy (NCBI): domain Bacteria; kingdom Bacillati; phylum Actinomycetota; class Actinomycetes; order Pseudonocardiales; family Pseudonocardiaceae; genus Amycolatopsis; species Amycolatopsis keratiniphila. Next base: position 5,950,554 of record NC_021252.1, read on the forward strand.
CAGCCAAGCGGACACCCGGCCGGCGAACGTGCTCAGTTCGGAGTAGGTCAGCGTCTCCTCGTGTTGCCGGACAGCGACCGCCTCCGGCGTCGCCTTGACCCACTCGTCCACACGGTCGACCACCGGTACACAAGGGGCGGCCCCCTGTGACGACGATGCCGGTAGCGCGGTCCGATCGGCTTCGGTCAGCCAGGGGGTGTCCGCGATCGCGCGGTCCGGCTCGGCGAGCATCTGATCGAGCAAGACCGCGAATCGGTCCGCCAACGCGGAAACCATCCCGGCGTCGAGGAAGTCATCGTCATAGCTCCAAGTGACCACGGTCTCTTCACCTCGGCACACGTCAAGCCCGAGGTCGAAAGGGAACGCCTGATGGGCGAGTGCGTGCCACCGGGCAGCCGGAGCCGGATCGGGTGACGCTTTCCGGTGACCGAAGACGACCTGCACCATCCCGGGCAGAGGCGTGGACCGGTTGTGCCGGAAGCCCTCCGTCAAGGTGAAGTACGGAATCCGCTGAGCCAACGCCGACGCGCGTTCCCACGCCTCGGCGCGGATCGCCTCTCGTGGTGTGAGAGCCAAGGAGAGCGGGTTCCTCAGCGGCACCAGGTCTTCGAAGACTCCCACCGCGTCATCCGCCGGACGTCCGTCCGCCCACAGGCCGATCAGCACGTCACCCTGCCGGGTGTGGCGTAACACGAGCACGCGCAAGGCGATCAGCAGCACGGCTTCTTCACTGCCGCCGACAGCCGCGGCGAATTCAGCGAGACGATCTGCCGTAGCCGGGGCGATGACACGACGCACCACACCACCGAGACCACGGCGCCGCGGCGGCCTCGGCCGGTCCGTTGTCCAGACGATCTCATCCGCCGCACCGACCAGCGTCCGGCGCCGAAAAGCGACGGCATCCGGATCCTGACGATCCGCACCGACGTCCTCGGCGACCGGGCCGACGGTATCCTCGCCGCCGGCGATCCCGGCCGCGACGAGACGCAGCGATCCCATGTCGCAGACAGCGCGGTGAGCGGTCACGACGAGCAAGTGCCGTTGATCCCCGAGCCGGTACAGCCGGCACCGCGTGGCCGGGCCTGCTGCCAGATCGAACGGCGCCGCGCAGTCTTCCGCGACCAGCCGATCCACTTCCACGACGGGGAGGCTGGTGACGTCACGGACATCGAAGTCGACCTCGGCGGACATATGCGTTCGCGTGGACACACCGTTCTCGTCGAAGACGATGGACGTCCGCAACGCGGGATGTCGGGCCACGACCGCCGTGGCCCGCGCGCCCAGCCGATCAGGCTGCACCAGACCTTCAAGCATCAGGCCGACGGAACCGTGCCAGATCCCCGGCCTGGCCAGCCAACGGTCGGCGAAATAGACCGCGGCGGCCGCGTGCGACTCGATCGCCATCTTCTGGCTGCTGTCGGTCATCAGCGAAGCCATGGCCAGTCCGACGACTCGGTATCACGGCCGAGTTCCGGCAGGACGGTGAAACCCACAATACCCCCTCGATATTCTGTTTCCGCGTTTCAAACTGGATATCTCGCTAGTCCGGCCCTCGAGAAACGGTACGAGCGTTTCGAAGCGGGAAGGCCACCGATATCCACGACACCACGCTCGGCAGGCTCAACCCGACATAGTGGTCCCGGAGACCCCGACATCGGGTTTCAGGTCAGCGGAGCGCGCGACAATCCGCTCCAGCTCGACGAGTAAAGCTTCCGGGTCGTCGACGAAGTACATATGCGGCCCGGGGAAACGAATGAATTCGACGTTCGCTGCTCCGACTTCGGCCCAACCCGACACGTCACGATCAGACACGAGTTGATCCTCGCTACCACGCAGTACCGTGATCGGGATCGGGAGCGGGCTGCGCGAACTCGGCCGGTAGTCGCCGACGATGGCCATGTCCGCACGCAATGCCGGCAGGAGGACTTCGCGCAGGCCGGGGTCCGCGAGTGCCGGATGCACGTATCCGACCAGCTCGCTCAACCGCGCGATGAACTCTGCGTCGGTGATCGATGCGAGGTCCAACCGGGGCCGGGCCACCCACGGCGAGGCGGCGCCGCTGACCACCAGTGTGGCAGGCCGGGGTAATCCGCTCGCTACGAGTTCTTGCGCGACTTCGTAGGCCACCAAGGCGCCAAAGCTGTGGCCGAACAAGGCAAACGGACACTTTCCGACGGTACGCGAAATCTTCGCTGTCACAAAGTCGACCAAAGCGTCCATGGTGACCAGCGGAGCATCGGAAAATAGTTCTTCCCGGCCAGGCAGTTGCAACGGCACCAGCGAAACACGGCCACCGACGCGCTCATGCCATTGCCGGAACAAACCAGCCCCTGCCCCCGCGAAGGGCAAGCACACCAGTCTCGTCTCGCTCACCTAGTCATCCTTCTGTTTCGATCGGACAAGTTCGGTCATGGTTTTCAGCGAGGCGTGCAGATACAGTTCGCGCATCGTGATATCCGCCAGCCCGGATCTAGCCAACTCGACGGCGAGCCTGGCGGCCGCCAAGGAGTTTCCACCCACCTCGAAAAAGTTGTCGTCGGCAGCGACCGGGACGCCGAGTATCTCCTCCCAAATGGCGGCCACCTGAATCGAAATCGGCTCCGCCGGTAACCCGGCCGACGATTCGATCGGGAATTTCTTTCCCGGGGCAGGCAGCCGTGATATGTCGACCTTCCCGTTCACTGTCAGCGGCAGTTCCGGTATCACGGTTATCGTGTCCGGAACCAGGTAAGCCGGCAGACGCTCGGACAAATGCCGTCGCAGCTTCGCCATGCCGTACGACTCAGAGGTGACCACATAAGCATCGAGGCCACGCGAACCATTGCCAACGACCACCGCGGCTCTGACCGCGGGATTCTCGGTCAGAGCCGCCCGGATCTCACCCAGTTCGATTCGATGGCCGCGAACTTTCACTTGGTCGTCGAGGCGGCCGAGGTATTCGATCTCACCGCCGGGAAGCTCACGAGCCAGGTCACCACTCCGGTAAATCGTTCCATTTCCGTCCGGATCGGGCAAGAACCGTTGCTCATTCAACTCGGGACGATCGAGATATCCCAGTGTCACACCAGCGCCGCCCACGTAGATTTCGCCGGGTTCACCGACAGGAACCCGCTTGCCATCAGGGCCGAGAAGACGCACGGTCCAACCCGGCAGGGGCACACCCACCGATCGGGTACCCGACTCCACATCCACGGAAGTCAGTGTCCTCGTCGTCACGTGCACAGTCGTCTCTGTTATGCCGTACATGTTCTCGACTCGCACCTCCGGGTAGCGAGCGAACCATGAGCGAAGGGCGCGTACATCGAGCGCTTCGCCGCCGAACACGAGCAGCCGTACGGAAAGACCCCCGCCCGGAAAGGCGGGGGCGGCGATCAACTGCGTGAAGGCCGAGGGCGTCTGACTGAGCACGGTCACCCGCTCACGCACCAGCAGTGCATGGAACTCCGCAGGATCTCGCGTCGTCCAATAAGGAACCACGACCAGCCGACCTCCGGTCGACAGGCATCCCCACATTTCCCACACCGAGAAGTCGAAAGCGAAAGAGTGGAACAATGTCCACACATCGTCGTCGGAGAATCCAAAATTTCGCTCGACGGCTTCGAAGAGCGCAACCACGGACCGGTGCGGTACGAGTACACCTTTAGGTTTTCCAGTTGATCCTGACGTATAGATAATGTAGGCGACATCTTCAGGCGCGGGCCCCTCAAACGTGGGCTCGTTCATGCTCAGCCGGGAGCCCATATCGATCGCGCGTACTCCGGCAAAGCCGGACGTTCCACTCTGAGTGACCATCACTTTGATTTTGGAGTCTTCGGCTATGAAACGCGTACGTTCCAGTGGATACTCGGGGTCGAGTGGAACGTATGCGGCGCCAGTCTTCATCACCGCAAGCAAAGCGATAACGAGTTCGGGGCCTCGACGTAAACTCACGCCGACCCGATCACCACGCCGGACGCCCGCTTCGAAAATGGCCTGCGCGAGGTTCGATGAACGCTCGTGCAGCTGCGCATAGGTCAGCCTGCTTCCGTCCGAGGTGAGCGCCGTATGGCCCGGAAAAGTGGAAACCTGTCGTTCAAAGCGGGAAACAATGGTAGAGGTCAAAATCGCGTCACGACCCTCAGAAATACCTGCTGAGCCAGCGATCTCCCCTTTCGCCAACAAGGAGAATCTCTGCCTTCGCAGACAGGGAGCCTTCCGTCCATATTCCCTCCAGGCAATAGATTTCCGGCCACCTACCAGACTGGCGGGCAGCCCACCGTCGACACGACATCCTTATATGCGCCGAACAATGACAGTGAACCAGCACACTTCCTGGCGCACTGAAACCTACCCGAGCAAACAAATAAATTTCAAGTGCTTATTTTACGAGGGCCGGGCATACGATTCTTCATCGGGCGAGCATCTGCTCGCCACGGCGCTCGAGTCGATCAGCGAAGCCGCGCCAAGTAGCCGCGCATTCTCTCGCCAGCTTGACCACGGTATCCCGTTGATGACTGGGAACATGTCGCACCATGTCCTCCCATTGGTCGTCCTCAACCATGACACACCCGAGGAACCGCAGCAAGACTCGTCCAGGCTCGTTGGAACGCAAAGAGGGGTCCCGAGCGAGAAGCCCGATGAACTCGGCCGGAGAGAACGTCCGATGTACCGCGGACGCGGATCCCTCCGGCCGCTCAGCATCAGAGCCGCTTGACGATGACGGCGTCACCGCGGCACGGCGGGCGGATCGCGCCACGCCGGTCTTCGAGACCGCGTCGGCGAGCTCGGGCCGCCGGGGTTCACGGAATCCACGCTGACGTCGCGTCACCGGACTCTCGCCCCGAGCGAGCCGGGCACGTACATCGCGGACGGTCGACGGTGAAATTCCAGCCGCCTTCGCGATTTCACGCAGCGACGCCCGTGGGTTTGCCAGCATCAGCTCACCCGCACGACGACGCGCATCGGTGCTGTCGATCGGCCGGCTGCGGCCATCTCGTCCGACGCGAGTGTTCGACTGCCCGATCCGTTCACTCGAACACTCACGGATCGAGGCGACCGTGCTCGCCGACAGACCTGTGACCGCTGAGATACGTCGATCCGACCACGTGGGGTGCAAGTGGACGATACGACCTGCGGCAACCTTGCGATCGACCATCGACAACGGCATACCGTGTGCGTGATTGAGCTCGACGGCCAGTACGAAGGCGTCGGCCGCGCCTCCGGTGAAAAACACCACTTCGACGAAGTCATCACCCCGCAACGCGGCGGCACGCAGGCGGTGCATCCCGTCGATGACCGTCATCGTGGGACGGTGAACGACGATCGGGGGCAACGGCGTATCCATCGCGGCGAGCATTCTCGTGTGCTCGACCCGCTCTCCGTGCACGCGCGGCGAGTCCCCGGTCAAAAGATCGGTGATCGGCACCTTCTCCGGTGTGGCGGACAGTCCGCACCGTTCGGCAAGCAGTCCTTTCACGGAGCCCTTCCCCTCACCCAGTCAAGCTGGCCAGTCGCCGACCCCGGTCATGGTCGTGGCAGAGGTCGGCGACTGTCCTCCCCAGCGGACGTACCGAGTCTTGCGCAAGCCGCAGACGTTTCGCAGACGTCGACGTCTGCGCTGGTCACCACCGTTGATGCCGGACCCGGTGAGCGCCGCATGCCGGTCCGGATCGACGCCCGATCTGTCGGGTGCGGTGGTACCACTGTGTGGCCCATCCGCCATCGGACCGACTCGATGTCGCACTGGCCGGTACAGGTGCACAGTCAGGGAATAGTGACGGTCACCGGGCTATCGAACACCTCGAAGCCGTGCCGCGTATAGACGCGAAGGGCGGGATTGGTGTCGGTGACCACCAGTCCCACCACTCGAAGATCCGACGCCGCCGCGCGAGTCAGCGTCCGCCGGAGCAACGCCGTCCCCGTACCCGGGTAGGACGGATGCCGGAACAGGTCTGTAATAAACGGGCCTCCCCAGGGGATCTTTCCCGGGACATGGTTGAGAACCAGGCCGGCTACGACAGCACCGCTGTCGCAGACCACACAACTGAGGGACGACAATGCCCCGAAGGCAGCACCGGCCACCATCATTCCGAACCGATCACGGAGTACGGAATCGTCGTCGTACTCTTGCCGGTGGTCGGGATGACCGGGAGCATACGCGGCACGCCACGCCGGAAGCAGGTCGTCAATGGACCGGTCGAACGACTCGAAACGCAACGGCGACGGCAATGCCGGGTTCGCCCACTCCGCAGGTGGCCGCCGTACGGACAGGTCACAGGTCATCCGATGGGTCGCCCTGCCCAAGCGAGCACCTCGCCTCACCAGTTCTTCGGCGAACGCCTTCGGCGCGGTAACCGTCCAGCCCGACATCTCACGGAGCACGACGTCCGCCGCACCGGCACCGACAACCGCAACCCGGTCCGCCCAAGGCCGGTCCGCGTATTCCCGTCGAATGTAGGAAACAGCAGGCGCCCCATCGGCATTGGCGCGAATCTCACGCAACATGACTCCCCAACGTCGCCCCCTCCGGTCAGGCTAACATGAGGCGTGGTGACGAAAAACAGTTCTCCGGACACGCGCCCGCCAAGCCGAATGGTTATCGATTCCCTGTTGACACGACTCGGCCTGGGCACTCTGAGCCCAGCCTCGACCACGTACCACGGCCGGCACCACAACTGGGTCGGCACCACCGAGTCGGGCATAGAAGTCTTTGTCAAGTATATGCCGCCCGACTCACCGGACAGTACTGCCGCGCTCCATCGCTTGATCACTCTGGAGTCGGCCGGATGGTCTCCAGTCGCGAGGCCCAGATGCCTCGGTTGGGAAGCTGACACCGGGCTTATGGTGTTCGAACTGGTGACCCCCGCATTCGATGGCGGCCAACTCGCGGACAACGACGCTCTCGACGAAGCTACCGCCGGCGAGCTGGGTCGACTGGTCGCCAAGTTGCACGACGCGCCTTGTCCCCCGTGGCTGGACACGTCCAGGCCGCGGCTTCCCCCTTCGGCCGAGCTGGAAGCTCTGCCAGTGGACGCGTTCCGTAACGCGCATGCCGGGGAACTCGAGTTGTGGCAACTGGTGCAGAAGGATCAGCAGTTGGTCGAGGCGATCCGTTGGCTGTGCGATGTACCGGCACCGCACACACCCACCCATTGCGATCTCCGGCTCAGTCAGTTCATCATCGCCGGGGACGATGTATACCTTGCCGATTGGGAGGAACTCAGGCTTGCGGATCCAGCACGAGACGTCGGCGCGTTCGTCGGCGAGTGGCTGTTCCGAAGCGTGCTCGGAATTACATCCGATAAAGGAAAAATGGACCATGATGCAATCGTTTCACAAGGAACGAAGCAATTTTCTTCCGTACGTCCATTGATTACCGCCTTCTGGAATTCGTATGTGACTACCCGCCAGTGCCCCGATGCGGACCTCGCACTTCGTGCAACAGCGTTCGCAGGCTGGCATCAATTCGATCGGGCACTCGGAGCCGCGTATGGACAATCACGGCTTCTCCCGATCGAGCGGGCCGCGGCGGGGATCGGCCGAGCGGTGCTGCTCAGTCCTGAGCGGCTCATCGCCACGCTAGGACTGGCCGGATGAGCCAGCATTCTTCATCGGGAACAGGCTCACTCGCCGACGTGGTCAGGATGTTACAAGACGTCGATGTCGAGCTCGACAAGAACCGAGCCACCATCGCAGGTCACGTCATCGAAGCAGTTGATAGAATCGATCTGCGGTCAAAGCTCGTGGCAGCGCTCTACGACCATCTGCACACAGGCGGGAACTCGAACGAAACAGAGCCGCCGGGATTCTCCGCCGAACTGGCCGCGACGGTACCTCACAAGTTCACTCGCGTTCACGGCCGCGTATGGTCCGTCGAGAACGCAGGCGAAGCGGTCGTAGAGATCGATGGCGTCCGCGTTCGGATTCACGACACGAACATCGCGTCTTCGGAGATCGGCGAGGTCATCTCGATCGACATCGGCTGTACCCGCCCCAACCTGTCACCCGGCTTTTTCCTTGCCGACGGTTCTTTGGGCCACGGCCTCAGCAGCCGAGGCGACACGCTGCGGCTCTACGCACATCTTGTCGAACCGATCACCGCGACGGCGATATGGCATTCGATCCTGATTCTCCTTGAGCGGCTCCAGGTTCCCTACCGGGCGAAAATTAGCCTGTACTTGCCGCGCCGTGACGCGCTGGTCCTCTACCTCGGACGCCACGCTTGGCGGGCCCTGCCGAAGATCATCGAAGCATTATCGGACTCCCCCGGACTCGGCACGCCCGTCTCCACCTATGCGAACCGGCTGACCGACGGGGTCGCAATGGCTTGGAATCCCGATGACGCCAGGCCAGGCTACAGAGACTTGAGTTTTGGAGAGCACCGATCGCTCGCCATCGTCGACGCACTACTCGCTTCCGGCACTCGAAAGAAAGAGTTAAAGGATTCGTTCGCCTTGGGCAACATCGACCCATCGGGAATCTTCCGAAACGCTACATCGCCGCATCTGTGATACGAGTCACACAAGTTGGACGGTTGCCTCGGCGCACAAAGGCGTGCACTGTTGACCTCGCAAGATATCGATCAAGCATCCGGAGGGGTTCCTCGATGCACTCTGAAGAATTGTTCGCGGCGTACCACGAGTTCACCACCTCGACCGAACTGTCCGTCGCTTCATACGGATCACACACAGGATCCCGGAACACGACGACTCCCACTTTCCTCACTGACACAGCCGACCACGCGCACGCGCCGCGCAATAACGAATAGGGCGCATCGGAGGACGAGTCAGTGACGACATTTCGGGAAGTCTTCGCGAACACCGAGTTCCGTGCGATCTTCTGCGGACTCGGCTTGTCGACAGCCGGCGACTTCCTCGCCCGAGCTTCGGTTACGATCGGCGTCTACACCGCGAGCCAGTCGACAGGACTGATGGCTGTCACCTACGCGCTGACTTTTCTGCCCGACCTGGTCGGTGGCTCGTTACTGTCCGGCCTCGCGGATCGATTCAGCCGCAAAACCGTGATGATCGTAGCCGATCTGACGAGAGCCGCGCTGGTCGCGGTGATGGCGACTGCCGGACTACCGCTGGCAGTACTGTGGCTGCTGTTCATAGCAGTGCGGTTGCTGGACTCACCGTTTCGCAGTGCTCAGACCGCGACTTTGTCGGTGGTGCTCACCGGCGACCGCTACGTCGTCGGCACATCCGCCAATGCCATGCTGGCCAACCTGGCGGTAGGGGTCGGCTTTGCGGGAGCCGGCGCGGTTGTCCAGCAATTGGGCATGAGCACTGCTCTTTACATCAACGCGGCCACCTTCGTATGTTCCGCGTTGCTGATCTGGCATGGTGTTCGGTCCCGCCCGGCAACCGGTCCGGGCGGGACCTCCCCTTCTTCCGGCTGGTGGAGCTCGCTGGCCGCCGGTTCGAGACTGATCCGCACCGACCGGCGGCTCCGCGTACTGATGTCGTTCGCCGTCATACCTGGGATCTGTATGGTCGCGACCACCCTGGCCGCGCCATATGCGATCGAGTCCGGCAGTGATGAGGCCACCGCCGGGCTTTTGATGGCGCTGGGCTCGGTCGGCATGGTCGTCGGTGTGTGGGCACTGGCCAGATGGGTCCGGCCCGAGGTCAGAATGCGGCTGCTGGGTGTGCTCGCCGCGACATCGGCTGCACCATTCGTGCTGTGCGCCTGGAATCCGGACATCACCGTCACCGCGATAATATGGTTGGTCAACGGCGCCGCGACGTGTTTTTGGGTTCCGGTCACCACCGGTGTCGTACAGACCACACCCGATGCGATGCGCGGTCAAATGAGCGGTCTGGTCTTCGCGTTACTGCGCCTGAGCCAGGGCATAGCAGTTCTGGTCTACGGGCTGCTCGCCGAAATCGTCTCAGCGTCCACGGTCATCGCGACAGCCGGGCTGCTCGGACTGATCGTCTCCTGCTGGATCGGACTCACTTGGCGGCGCGTCGACGCGCGAACACAGTTACCTGCAACGAACGTCGGCCAATGACCGGCGAATACCTGAAGAGTCCGGTATCGCGGTTTCCTCCAGACATTCATCGGCCATACGCCAGTACCTTTCCGCGGCCGCCGGATCGCCGCCTGCACGGCGGGACAATGCCAGGACATGCAATGCGCGTGCCTGATCCAGTTGTGCGCCGAAACCCTGTGCGGCTGCGAACGCCGATCCCGCTTGCACCGCGGCCGACTCGAAGTTGCCGCCGTCGAGTTCCGCATGCGCCAAGGTCACCCTCGCTCGCATACCCAGTATCTTCAGTCCGGCGCCCTCGCATAACGCGATGGCCCTTCGGGCCTGCGATACCGCGAGCATGGCATTACCGGTCACCCGGCTGATGTCCGCGTGCCCGACGAGCGCCGAGACTTCACCACGTGTATATCCGATTTCCTGACATAGGCTGAGCGCAGCACGATACAATCGGTGTGCCTCGTCCAGATCGCCGTTCATCTGACGCAAGGCAGCCAATGCGATCAAGGCTTCCGCCTCGTCGTCTTTGGCGGCGCTGTCACGGGAGATCCGCAGGGCCAGCCTTGCGTTCTGGCCGGCCGCTTCCAGATTGCCGCATTCTCGGTAAGCATGAGAAAGATGTCCGAGTACGTCTGCTTCAAAATGGCCGACGGAGCCATTACGAAGTAGTTCCAATGACCTGGTGAACTGTTCGATGGCTGCGCCGCAATGCCCGCGAAGCAACAGGATCTCCCCAAGAATTCCTCGCACGTCGCCCTCTGAAGCTTGCTCGCCGGCGGGATCACATAACTCGATGGTCCGCCTCGCGGCCTTCTCCGCATCATTCAAATTACCACGCAAAAGTTCCGCATAGCTCAAGCAGAGCCAGCCGAACCGCTGCAGGGGCACGTTCTCGGTCTGCTCAGCCAACTCCAAGCCCTCGTATATCAGGCTTGCCCCGTCGTCGATCCGACCCGCTTCGCGCTGTGTGGCCCCTAGCGCCACGAGCGCGTGCGCTTGCCCTTCGACGTGCCGCGCCGCCCGGTAGGCCAAATGTTCTTGACTGAAGTGGTGCAATGATGCCTTGAGCTCGCCATGCCGAAAATTGAGCGAGCCCAGGCAACAATGTATGGCGGCGATCGCCGAAAGATCGTCTTCTGCAATCGCTGCACGAAGCGCGGCCGCAAAAACGGCCAACCCTTCTTCGCGATTGCGTCCACTCGCCACCAAGTACGGGCGCAGAGTCTCGACCAGTAGCCATGCCAGCCGGTTGAAGTCACTTTCCAACGCGCCCACCACGGCGGCGAGCACGTTGACGCATTCGACGTTCATCCAAGCCACGGCTTCGCTGGAATCAGCGAAGCCCTGCTCGATCTTGGCCGCAAGGAATTCCGGTCGAGGCTGCCGCACGTAGGTGGGATATAGGATCTCCGCAGCCGCCTCCGTATGCCGGAAATAGAAAGTGAGCAGTCGCTCTGCGGCCTCGGCTGCCACTACGGGCTCTTCGGCGCAGCGTTCTTCAGCGAACATGCGCAGTAGATCATGTAACTGGTATCTCCCCCCGGCCCCCCTCATCACCAGGTTCGCCACCGTCAACTGGTCAAGCAGAGCCTCGGCGCGCACATCGGTCACACCGAGGAGGGCGCCGACAGCGGCGACTGAGAAATCAGTTCCCCAGATTAGTCCCAGCAGGCGAAACGCCTCGGCGGTGGCATCCTCCAACGCCGCATAGGAGTGCTGGAACGCCGTACGGACAGTGGCTTCTTCGTCACCGTCGATTTCCAATGATGTCAAGCGATTACCTTGACGAAACCCTGCGACGTAGTCTGCCAGCGATCGGCCTGGCTGCGTGACCACGTTCGCTGCCGCGATTCGCAGCGCCAGAGGCAGCCATCCGCACAGACTGGCCAATTCCATTGCGGCGGCCTGCTCCCTCCTTACCCGCTCGGCTCCGACAATGTTGACCAATAGTTCGAGTGACTGCTCGTCGGTGAGCACGCCGAGCTGGAACAGCTCCGCACTTTGCAGCGCTACCAGTCCACGTAGGTCATTACGGCTGGTCACCACGACGGCGCATCCCGGTGCACTCGGCAGTAACGGGCGAACTTGGCCGGGATTGCCGGCATTGTCCAGCAGGACAAGGACCTTCCGGCCGCGCAGGAAGGTACGATACAGTCCGACCAATTCCTCTCGATTGGCCGGGAGCTGCGCCGCCTTCGCACCCAACGAGGTCAGAAAGCGAGCCAACACGTCGGTCGGCGTCAACGCCGGCATGGATGCGTGACCACGCAAGTCGACGTATAGCTGGCCGTCTGGAAACTGGTCATGCATCTCATGCGCGACCTTCACGGCAAGGGCGGTTTTGCCGACGCCCGGTAACCCGGTGATCACGACGACGGGTACGCCGGTGGTTGACTTGCCCAGCGCCTTCTTGATCTGGCTCGCGAACAGCTCCCTGCCGACGAAGTCCGGCACATCCGCGGGCAACTCGTGCGGCGCTGAATCATCGGCGTCGCTTTCAGGAGCAGCATCCGCCGTCGACGGGCCCACAGCCGAACTACGCGCCAAGAGCCGCCGATACAACGTCTGCAGCTCGGCATCGGGATCGACGCCGAGCTCGTCGGCGAGCGATTCCCTGATTCTGTGATACACAGCGAACGCTTCGGCCTGCTGACCGGACCTGTACATCGCAAGCATGAGCTGACTGTGCAACTTCTCACGTAGCGGAGCAGCATGAGTGGCCGCATGAAGTTCGGGGATCAGCTCGCGGTGCCGTCCCAGGCGGAGCTCTGCGTCGAACAGGAGCTCCAAGGCCATCAGTCGCTCCTGTTCCAACCGCGGCAAGTAGATCGTTCGAAGCGAGTCCGATGAGACATCCGCTAATGCTTCGCCACGCCAACATGCAAGGCCGTCACGTAAAATTCGGGCTTTGTCTTCGAAATCCAAAGCGTGCCGCGCCAGTTCGGACAGTTCACGAAATCGAGCCAGGTCCAATTCACCGGGTTCGACAGAAATTCGATAGCCCCCGGTCAAGGTCGCTATCCGCCCAGGATCGCCGATCACCCGGCGCAGGCGCTGAACGTAGGTCTGCAACGTCGCACGGGCGCCGCGAGGAGGGCCTTGATCCCACAGCAGGTCCACTAACTCATCGGCACTGACCATCTTATTTGGCGCAAGAAGTAATCTGGCGAGCAGGACGCGTTGCTTCGACGCATTGACAGGAACGGCAACTCCGCCGACAACCACCTCGAGAGGACCCAGGATACGAAAATTTAGCCCCTCCCCCATTCGCATCCTCCCACACGCTGATCCACACTACTTAAACCTTAGCACTGGAAGCCCGGACGATGCCAGTATTTCCGCAGGACAGACAGGTAATTGAGGATCCAAGAGTCGACTCACACCGTGATGCAACCGAGATTGCCGACCGCCGGGATGCGCCGCGACCACGAGGGCGTCTCCGATGGTCCAATGCTTCTTCGCCGCCCCGAACCCTCACCGGGGCGACATTACGACTTTCGGTTTATATAACGTCGTCTTCTACGAATTCAATTGCCACGCAGGGAAACATCGACGACTTCCGAATTCAGCTCGATCGCAAGTGGGAATATCCCAGCGGAAGCCACCCCGCCGGCCGGCTCGGCCGCAAGTGCCTCCGCGGGCTGTCCGCGTCGCCGATACCCTGTGTCGCCCAAAGAGAACTAGCATGCACTCCGTTTTACCTTGCCGCGCACTCGACTCGGTCGCGAGCGGTGATCCTGCTGGATCTGGCTGCGGCTGATCGCGGCTCAGGCCCGTGGAAGCCCCTTCCTCGCATCAGACGCTAGGAAGGGGCTCCATGTACAGGAAAGCCGACCCAGAGTCCGAACGCCACTTACGCCATCCACGCGGGTCAGAAGTTGAGTTCAGTGGTCAGCCCAGCTTGAGCCACCCCAGTGCCAGCGCGACGACGAACCCGCTCGCCAACACCACGATCACGCCGATGAGGATCAGCCACGCGACAGGCATCGCCTTGGACGGCATCGGTTGCGGGTGCGAGAGTCCGGACGTCTGAGCCGAGTCGGGCGGCGTGTCGCCTGGCGTGACACCGCCTCCCGGTTCGCGGCGGGTCTTCTCGGGTTCCGGGTCGGGCGGCTGGGCTGTCATCGCCGGTGCTCCTTCGGTCGGTCTTCCCCATCGAGTACCCGAACGACGGCGACGAAACCCTTTCAGCCGAGCTGGGGAACGTCGTTCGGGAACGCGATGGGCAGCTGGTACATCCCGCGGGCGGTGCGGCCACCTCCGAGCCAGCCGTGGAAGTGGATGTGGCCGTCGACGACGTCGGCGCCGCCCGGCGCGTCGACCTTGCCGCCGACCAGATCGGTGGACAGGAACGGCGTGCCCGCTTTGACGAACGGTCCGCTCAGCGAGGGCGCGGTGGCATATCCCGTGTGGTAGCCGGAACTTTGGAACGTGTCGGCCGAATAGAACAACACGTACCGGCTCTGCGTCTTCACCACCGACGGCGCCTCGACGACGGCGTTCTCCGATGCGAGGTCGGCGCGCAGGAGCTCGATCCGCGGACCGTCCGGTGTCCGTCCGTCGGCGAGCAGTTTCTGGGACCAGATCGCGGCCGGGGGCCCGACCGCCGCGCCGTCGCTCTTGTAGAGCAGGTAGCGCGAACCGTCCGAGTCCAAGAAGGTCTGCGGGTCGATGTCACCACCGTCGCCGGGGACACAGATCAGCGGACCGTCTCCGGCAGGCGTGTACGGCCCTTCGGCCTTCGCGGCGGTCGCGACGCCGATGCACATCTCCCCGCCGGGCGCCACCGCCGCGGAGAAGTAGAGCACGAACGTACCGTCGGAAAGCCGGGTCACGTCGGGGGCCCAGAATCCGCCGTCGGGTTTCGCCCATTTCGGTACGGCCGCGAGGGCGTCACCGCCCACCCGCCACGGGCCTTCCGCTGCCGGAGCGTGCGCGTACGGCACTTTCACCGCACCGGTGCTCGTGGAGAAGGCGAGGTAACCGGAGTCGGTCTTGACGATGTCGGGATCCGGGAAGTCCTGTCCGATGAGCAGCTTCGGCGTGCCGATCGCGAAGGCGGGCGGCGAGAGGACGAGTGTCAGGGCCACGGCGAGGATCAGGAGCCGGTGCATGAACTTCATGACCGATTCTGTGGACGGGGCGGCGCGGGCGGCAGCGTCACCCGGGCACGGTCACCGGGAAGCGTGGACTTGGCCGTTCACCCGGTCTCGCGGGATTCATCCGCGCTTCTTCGGGTAGTCGCACCGTTTGTCCCGGGCCTCGGCGGGTACGCGCGGGTACAAGGCCGACGAAGGAGGCATCGTGCGACGCCGAGACCGCCGCATCCTGCAGGAGATCGAAGAAGACCTGACCGCGAGCGACCCCGATCTCGCGGCGGCCTTCGACCAGGTGAAGCGGGCCCCGGGCGTCCAGGCCTGGTGGGCCGTGCTCTTCGTCGCCGAGATCACCGCGCTCCTCATGATCACGGTGGGACTCTTCAGCGACAGGGGCCTCGTGTTCCTGGCCGGGGTCGCCGCCGCGAGCGCGCTCGTGTGGGCGCACAACACTTATCGCCGGGCTCAGCGGTTGCCGGCGTGGCGTTCCTTGTGGTGACGGACCACGGCGACCGGACAGGGCGCGTGATGGACCATGGCGCGGCTGACCGAGCCCAGCAGTGCACGGCGTAGCGGTCCGCGTCCGTGACTGCCGACGACGAGCAGCGCGGCACCCTCGGCCTGCTCGGCCAGCGCGTGAGCGGGCCGGTCGACCGCGATCACGCGGTGGACGGGGACGTCCGGATACCGTTCCCGATATCCGGCCAGTGCTTCGTCGAGTACGGGCTTTCCGCGTTCCTCGATGAGCTCCCGGTCGTGCTCGGTGGGAGTCACCGCCATCGCTTCGAGCGGGAGATCGGACCAGACGTGCATGGCCACCAGCGCGCGGTCGTGCC
Source organism: Amycolatopsis keratiniphila (assembly GCF_000400635.2). NCBI lineage: Bacteria > Bacillati > Actinomycetota > Actinomycetes > Pseudonocardiales > Pseudonocardiaceae > Amycolatopsis > Amycolatopsis keratiniphila. Next base: position 5,966,456 of record NC_021252.1, read on the forward strand.
GGTCGGCGAAGTCGTAGGCGAACCCGATGGCTTCCTTGCTGGTCTCGGATCCGTCGACGCCGACCACGACCTTCCGGTCGCCGTCCGCCGCCGGTTCGTCGACGGCGCGCACGACCACGATGGGCCGGTGGTAGTCGTGCAGGAGTTCGTTGGCCGTCGAGCCGACCAGGAGCCTGGGCAGCGCGGTGAGCCCCGACGACCCGATCACCAGCAGATCCGCGGCCTCCGCGGCGCGGGCGAGCTCGTCGGGCGCGCGGCCGGACAACAGCCGCGTCGACGCGGTCAGCTCCGGCCATGCCCGGCGGCATTCCTGCGCGATGTCGCCGAGTATGGCCTCCGCGTGCCGTTGCGCTGTTTCCTGACCAGCTTCGAGGAACCCGGGCCGCGGCCAAGCGCCGCCGCCCGGGAGGGCTTCGGGCACGGGCGGGAACCCGACGACATGGGCGATAACCAGTTCGTGGCCACGGACAGCGGCTTCCTCCGCCGCCCAGCGCACGGCCTTCCGCGCTTCCTCGGAGCCGTCATAGCCTGCGACGACGGCTCCCTTGTCCATCGAAACGGTCATGGTGTCACTCCCCGACTGCGGGCTTTGACACCATGTGGGCTACCACGCCGGGCGGTCGCCGAAACCTCGGATCCGCCCTCGTCAGGCGAGTGCCGCGATCAGCCCGATCACCAGCGCCGTCCGTTCCGGGATGTGCTTCACGAGGATGTGTTCGTCGCGTGCGTGCGCGCCGCCTCCGACGGCACCGAGGCCGTCGAGCACCGGGCGGCCCAGCGCGGACACGAAGTTGCCATCGCTCGCCCCTCCCACCGCGGTCTCTTCCAGCTCCCAGCCCGCTTCGGCGGCCACCTTCCGCGCGGTCGCGAACAGCGCCCGGGACGGGTCGTTCGGGGTCATCGGCGGCCGGTTCCACTCCCCTTCGACCGAGACGGTCACGCGGGGATCGGCGGCTTCCAGACCGGCGAACACCTTGTCGATCCGGTCCATTTCGGACGGTTCGGCGACCCGGACGTCGACGCCGCAGCCGGCGCCGCCCGCGGTGACGTTCCGGCCGGTGCCGCCGGAGATGGTGCCGACGTTGACCGTGGTCCCGAGTTCGCGCGAGCCGGCGGCCGCCAGCTGCCCGACGATCCCGGCGAGGGCGTGGATCGCGCTCGCTCCCGCGTACGGGTCCAGGCCCGCGTGCGCCTCGACGCCGGCGGCGGTCACGTCGAACAGGCCGACCCCCTTGCGCGCGGTCTTCAGCTTGCCGTCCAGCGACGCCTCGAAGACGAGGGTGGCCAGTGCGCCTTCACTGGCCGCTTCGATGTACGGCCGTGAGTGGGGGCTGCCGATCTCCTCGTCGCCGTTGAAGAGGAACTTGACCGACGGATGCGGCAGGCCGAGTTCGCGGAGACCGCGCAGGGCCCAGACCGATTGCACCAGACCGAGTTTCATGTCGAACGCACCCGGACCGGTGATGCGGCCGTCCTCGTCGGTGTACGGCCATCCGGCGAGCGTGCCCGTCGGCCAGACGGTGTCGTAGTGGCTCAGCAGCAGTACCGTGCCCGGCGCCGTCCCCTGGTAGCCCAGTTCGAGCACGTCGCCCCGGACCGTGTCGGTGTGCCGGGCCTCGGTATCGGGTGCGCCGAGCCGGTCGAAGACCCACGCCCGGATGGTGTCGAGGCCTTCGTCCAGCATCGGCTTGTCGTAGCTGTGCGTCTCCAGCTCGACGATGCTCCGCAGATCGTCGAGTATGGCGGGCAGCGCCTGCCGGGACCAATCCTTGTGTGACAAGAGAATCCTTTCCTAGCGAACGGGGGCACCGGGGCCGAGCGGGATGCCGAACACCCAGAACACGAAGAACAGCAACGTCCACACCACCAGCAGGGCGAACGAGAGCGGGACCGTCATCGAGAAGAGCGTGCCGATGCCCGCCGAGCGCCGGTAGCGCTGCAGGAAACCCAGCGCCATCACGAAATACGGGCTCATCGGGGTGATCGCGTTCGTGCACGAGTCCGCGATGCGGTACAGCGCCTGCGTGGTCTCCGGCGGGATGTCCAGCAGCATCAGCATCGGCACGAACACCGGGCCGATCAGCGCCCACTGGGCGGAGCCGCTGGTGACGATCAGGTTCACCAGGGTCACCACGACGAGGATGCCCAGCATGATGACCGGCCCGGAGACCCCGGCGGATTCGAGCAGACCGGCGCCGTTGATCGCGGTGATCTCACCGATCCCAGTCCATTTGAAGTAGGCCAGGAACTGGGAAATGGCGAAGAACAGCACCAGGATCGGCGCCATCTCACGGAAACCGTGTGCCATGAACCCGGGGATGTCACGGCTGCTGGTCACCGTCCCGGCGACCTTGCCGTAGGCCCAGCCCGCGGCCAGGAAGCCGAGCGCGAGGAAGATCGAGATGGAGGTCAGCAACGGCGACTCGATGATGCTTCCGCCCTTGCCGCGCAAGGGCGACGACGCCGGGAGCACCGCCAGCACCAGGGCGACCACGAAGACGGCCAGCGCGATCAGCGCGGCGAGCAGGCCCCGCCGTTCCTCGCGGCTGAGCTTGAGCGAACCGAGATCGTCCTCCTCCGCGTCGGCGTCGACGGGCATCGCCTCGGCTCGCCGCGCGAGGACCTTCTCGGTCACGAGCGTGATCACGGCGGCCAGCACGACCGACGACGCGAGCGAGAAGAAGTAGTTGGCCAGCGGGGTGACCGAATAGGCCGGATCGATCGTCTGCGCCGCGGCCGTGGTCAGCCCGGACAGGATGGCGTCGGTCGGCGTGATCAGCGGGCTCGCGTCGTACCCGGCGGAGATGGACACGAACGCGACCACGATGCCCAGGATCGGGCTCCGCCCCACCGCACGGAAAGCCAAGGCCCCCAACGGGATCAGCACCACATAGGCCGCGTCGGACGCGACGTGGGACACCATTCCGGTGAACGCCAGCGCGAAGGTCACCCACCGCGGCGAAACCTTCGAAACACCGGAGCGGAGCACGGCCGCGAGCAGACCGGACCGCTCGGCGACCGCCACGCCGAGCATCACCACGAGGATCGTGCCGAGCGGCGGGAACGACGTGTAGCTCTTGACCGCGTCGGTCACCATCATCCGCACGCCGTCGGCGGACAGCAGGTTCTTCGCCTCGACCGTCTTGCCCGTCGCCGGGTTCACCGCCGACACCCCGGCGGCGCTGAGCCCCCAGCTGGCCAGTGCCAGCACTCCGCTCAGGATGACGAACAGCCAGAACGGATGCGGCAGCTTGTTGCCGAGCCGCTCGACGCCGTCGAGCGCGCGCAGCAGGAGATTCATCGGACGTGAGGTCGTTCTGGCCTGGCTGGAACTCACCGGCGCGGCTCCTTCCTGATCGGAGGCTCATTACAAACTCAAGCGAACGAATAGTGCAACCTCGATTCGGATTCTGCACGGATCAGTCAGGTGGGCGCTCAAAATGACTGATACATTCAGCGGGTGCTGACCGAACCCGACCTCGACCTGATCGCGGCGCTCCAGATCGCCCCGCGTGCCTCGGTCGCCACGCTCGCCGAAGCGCTCGACGTCTCCGCGAGCACGGTGGGACGGCGGCTGATCCGGCTCGAGGAACAGCGGATCCTCCGGGTGATCGGCCAGGTCGAGTGGACGGCGAGGGCTCGCGGGAACCCGCGGCACGTCTGGGTCACGACCGAACCGGGCGCGTCCGGGTCGGCGGCGAAGGCGCTCGCGCGATTTCCCGAGGTCCAGCTCGCCGCGGAGACGGCGGGCCGGTCGGACGTCTACCTGGCCGTGCATGTTCCGGACCGGGCCGAGGCGCGCGAACTGCTCGCCGAGCGCATCCCCGGCGTGCCGGGCGTGGCGGGCACCCATTCGGAGCTGGTGCTGCGGGCGCCGACCAGGGCCGACTCCTGGCGCCTGCACCGGCTCAGCGAAGACCAGCAGAGGATCTTGTCCCGCGAACAGATCGTCCCGGACGGCTTCGACGCCGCCGAAGTGGGCCCGGACGAGCGGCGGCTCATCGGGCTACTGGCCGGGAACGGGCGGATCACCGCGGCCGAAGCGGGCCGGAGCCTCGGCCTCAGCCAGTCCACCGCCTACCGGCTGATCCAGTCGACGTTGCGGCGCGGTCTCGTCCGGCCCCGCGTCGAGGTGGAACCCGCGCAACTCGGCTACGAACTGGAAGCGGTCATCGCGCTGACCATCACCCCGGGCGCTATCCAGGCCGTGGCGGGGGAACTGGCACGGCATCCGTCGGCGCGGTACGTGTCGATCGTCGCCGGCACCGCTTCGGTCATCCATCAGGGCGTGTTCCGGAACGAGGACGAAATGGCCGACTTCCTCACCAGGGATCTCGCGCCACTACCCGGGATCACCGCGTTGCAGGTCTCCGTGGTGCTGCGCATGCTGCGCCGGTATTGGCTGTATCGGGAAGACGGCCGCTTCGCCCCGGACCACCCCTGAAACCGGCCGTCCGATCGACCAGGCTGTGATCAATCCGGTGAGGTGGCCACTCATTCTGAGGTAGCCCGCCCGGGTGAGCGGCCCCCTCCGGGGATCGCCGCATGCAGCCGGTTTGATCTCGCCATCAAACTGTTACCCCGAACGGTCTAACGGCGTCGTATCTTTCGGACCACCACCTCTGACGGTTACCACCTAACGGAAGAGACGCAAGAAGGAGCCCGCATCTTTCCCGCGGTCGGCGCGGTCGCGGAAGCACCCCAAAGGTGCGGGCGAGGCGAAATCCCACTTTCGCCAAGGCGCGTCATCAGCGCGGAGCCCGGACGTTCACCGGGATGGCGCGACATCGTGAAAATTCGCTCGTAGCGCACAGCACCGGCCCGCTCCGTCCGATATGGACGCCGAGGCGATGCGTCGTGCCTTCGGCTTCGTCTTCAACGGGCGGCAACCCCCCGTTGACGAACGGTTCGGAGAGAACGTGGCAATGAACACTGCCGTCAGCCCACTGTCCACAGTAGACAATGACCTCGCTCATAGTCCTGCGTACCTGTGCTTTCCACCCGCCGGAGGCACGGTTCTCGGCCTGCGCGGGCTCGCTCGCACCTCGGCGGCGTCGGCGGTATGGGGCGTGGAATATCCCGGACACGGCGCGCGTCTCACCGAGGCTCCCGGCGAATCGCTCGCCGGCCTCGCCGACGGAATCGCCCTGGAATGCCTCGCCCGCTTCGGTGCCGAAGGTTTTTCACGAACCGTGCTGATCGGTTTCAGCATGGGCGCGTTCGTCGCACTCGAGGTGGCTCAGCGCGTCGTCGGCCGAGGACGGCCGGGCCCCGCGGGACTGGTCGTCGTGGGGGCGTGCGCGCCGCAGCGGCGAGTTCCCGGGAAATACGCGAAGACGGACACGGCCGAGGCGGGACGGTTGCTGGAACGCTCGTCGGCGGACTACCGCGACTCCCCCGAACTCCGGGAGTACGCGCTCGATCTGTTCCTCGGCGACCTGCGACTGACCAGCGCCTACCCCGGCCCCGCGAAAGTGCCGTTGTCCTGCCCGGTGGTCGCGATCCGGGGCGCGAACGACCCGGACTTCGCGACCGGTGACGAGGAGATCCGGGCTTGGCGGGCATGGACGACCGGGCGGTTCACCGGCCATGTCGTGCCCGGCGGCCATCTGGCGGTTCTCACACCAGGTGAGGAAACCCGCTTCTGGGAGCTGGTCCGGTCCGGATTGGAGCCGGGCGATGACTGACACGGCGATGTCCTCGGTGAACGGCGTGACACGCCGGCTTCCCGACGTGACCTGGTGCGGGTTGTTCGAGCAGCGGGCCCGGCGGTCGCCGGACCGAGTCTGCCTGGTGGCCGACGAGGTCCCCTGGACCTTCCACGAACTCGACCTCTGGGGCGACCGGCTCGCCCGGTCGCTCCAGGACGCGGGCGCGTCGCCGGGGACGGTGGTGGCCTGCGCGATGACGAGGTCCGTGCGAGCGATGCTGGGCGTACTCGCGGTGGCGAAGGCGGGAGCGGTCCACCTTCCGGTCGACCCCGCCCTGCCCGCCGCACGCATCGACGCGATACTCGCCGACGCCCGTCCCGCCGTCGTGCTTACGGACGTGGCGCGCCTCAGACACCGGGCGGACGTGGTCCTGTCCACAGAGGCCTGGAAGGCGGAGCTCGCCGGGTATGCCGGGCACCGGCCGCCCGGCGACGTCGCCGGTCCGGCGTACCTCATCTACACCTCCGGTTCGACGGGCCTGCCCAAAGGGGTGCTGGTCGGGCACCGGAGCCTGGTCAACCTGTACGGCGAACTGGCAAGCGCGTTCTTCCCCGCGGGCCGTGGTCCGCAGCGGGTGGCGCACGGATTGCCGCTGGTCTTCGACGCGTCGTGGAATCCGCTGCTGTGGATGGCGGGCGGGCATGAGCTGCATCTGCTTCCCGATCCCGTCCGCGCGGATCCGGGGTCCTATGTGGACTTCGTACGGGAGCACCGGTTGTCGGTCGTAGAGGCGGTGCCCGCGCAGATGTCGGCGTTGCTGGAGGCCGGGTTGCTCGACGGACGGAGCCGCCCGCGGACGCTGTTGATGGGCGGGGAGGCCGTCGGGCGGGATCTCTGGGCACAGCTGCGCGGGGCCGCGGGCGTCACCGCGGTGAACCTGTACGGCCCGACCGAGTGCACGGTGTTCACCACGGCCTGCCGGCTCGATGACCGCGCGACACCGTCGATCGGGCGGCCGATCGGCAACACCACCGCCCAGGTCGTCGACGAACACCTGCGGCCCGTGCCGGTCGGGGAACCGGGCGAACTCGTGATCGGTGGCTCTTGCCTCGCGCTGGGCTATCCCGGGCGGCCGGAGCTGACCGCGGATCGGTTCGTCACCACGGGAGAACGCCGGTACCGGACCGGTGACCGATGCCGTCTCACGGCCGACGGTCATCTGGAATGGCTGGGCAGGCTGGACGACCAGGTCAAGATCCGCGGTCATCGGGTCGAGCCCGGCGAGGTGGAGCAGGCCCTGCTCGCCTCTCCCGGCGTCCGGCAGGCCGTCGTCCGGGCCGAAGGCAGCGAGCCGCGGTTGGTCGCCTACGTCGTGCTCGACACGGGAAGCGTCACCACGTTGCGGGAACGGCTGCGGGCCGTGCTGCCGTCGTATCTGCTGCCCTCCGCCGTGATCCCGCTCGACGCCATGCCGCTCGGACCGACCGGGAAGATCGACCGGGCCGCTCTCAAGCCTCCCGTCGCGGTACGGCGGACGATCGTGCTGACCTCCACACAGGAGCTCGTCGCCGCCGCGTTCCGCGTCCAGCTGGAGATCCCGGCGGTCGACGCGGACAGCGACTTCTTCGACCTCGGCGGGCACAGTCTCTCCGCCGCGGCGCTCGCCGCCCGGTTACGGGCACGGGGCGTGCCCTGTTCGCTGCGGGACGTCCTGCTGCGCCGCACCGTTGCCCGGCTCGCCGAACTCGTTCCCGTCACAGAGAAAGGAAGGACGCCGTGATGGACGACTACGACGTGATCGTCGTCGGCGGCGGACCGGGTGGCTCCACCGTCGCCGGCCTCACCGCCGCGGAAGGTCACCGGGTGCTGCTGCTGGACAAAGACCGTTTCCCGCGCTACCAGATCGGGGAATCCCTGCTCCCCGCCACGATCCACGGGATCTGCGCGATGCTCGGGGTCCGCGACGAGATCGAACGCGCCGGCTTCGTCCGCAAACGGGGCGGCACCTTCAAATGGGGCAGCGGCGCCGAACCGTGGACGTTCTCCTTCGCCGCGTCCGACCGCATGGCCGGGCCCACGTCGTACGCGTATCAGGTCGAGCGCACCCGGTTCGACGCCCTGCTGCTCGACGGCGCCCGGCGGCTCGGCGCCGAGATCCGGCAAGGACATCGGGCACTCGGCACGCTCCGGGCGGGCGAGCGGATCGGCGGCGTCCGCTACCTCGACGACACCGGGAACGAACGGCACGCGACGGCCAGGTTCGTGGTCGACGCCTCCGGGCACGGCAGCCGGCTCCACCACGACGTCGGCGGCATCCGCGAATATTCGCCGCATTTCCGGAACCTGGCGCTGTTCGGGTACTTCGAGGACGGCCGCCGGATGCCCGCGCCCGACGCCGGGAACATCCTGTGCGTCTCCTTCCCCGACGGCTGGTTCTGGTACATCCCGCTGTCGGACACGTTGACCAGCGTCGGCGCCGTCGTCAAGCAGGAAGCGGCCGACCGGGTGCAGGGCGATCCGGATGCCGCCTATGCGGCGCTGATCGAGGATTGCCCGCTCGTCAAGGATTTCCTCCGCGACGCGCGGCGCGCGACCGAACCACCGTACGACCGCCTCCGGGTACGGAAGGACTATTCCTACGACCGGACCGTGCTGTGGGCGCCGGGCATGGTGCTCGTCGGCGACGCCGCCTGCTTCATCGACCCGGTGTTCTCCTCGGGTGTGCATCTGGCGACCTACAGCGCGTTGCTGGCCGCCCGGTCGATCAACAGCACTCTCGCGGGCTTCTCCGACGAGAAGCGGTGCTTCGCCGAGTTCGAGGCCCGCTATCGCCGGGAATTCGCGCTGTTCCGGGACTTCCTCATCACCTTCTACCGGCTGGACTCCGGCGAAGACGACTACTTCCGGCAGGCACGTCGGCTGACCGGCCATCACGGAACCGCCGACGAGGCTTTCGCCGAGCTTGTCGGCGGAGTGTCCTCACAGGACTTCTCCCGCGCGATGTTCGGCGACGTGCTCGCCGAAGGGGTGCAGCTCCAGTTACGTGGCCTGCTCGGCGAGGCCGCGGGCGACGAGCCGCCGATGTTCCCCGGCGGGCTCGTCCCCACCGCGGACGGCAGGCGGTGGCGGGTGCCCGATGCCTGACCTGGCCCTGCTGCTCGCCGCGCTCGCCGTCCTGCTGGCACTGGCCCGTTGCTTCGGCTGGGTCTTCACCCGGGCCGGGCAGCCCGCCGTCCTCGGGGAGATCACCTGCGGGCTCGTCGTCGGCCTCGCCCTGCAGACCGGGCCGGGTCTGCCCGGCCCGGTCGACACCACGCTGGACGCGCTCGCCCAGCTCGGCCTGATCCTGTTCCTGTTCGGGGTCGGCGCCCGCCTCGCACCGTCGATGACGGCGGCACGGATCAAGGCGGCCTTCGTCCCCGCCCTCGGCGCGACCGTCGTCCCGGTCGCCCTCGGCGCGCTGCTGGCGCTCTGGCTGGCCACCCGTCACGCCCCGGCCGGGGGCACGCCGTTCGTCCTCTTCGCCGCCGCGGCCATGGCGGTGACCGCCTTTCCCGTACTGGCGCGGATTCTGGCCGAACGACGGATGCTGGACGACGACCGCGGCCGCTGCGCGCTCACCGCCGCCGCGCTCACCGACGCCATCGCCTGGGCGGCACTCGCCGTCGTCGCGTCCGTCCACAGTGGAACCCAGTTCTGGAAGCTTCTGGTGGCCGTGCCGTTCCTAGCGGGCCTCCTCGTCCTCGCCCGGCCGTGGTTCGGCCGGACGACGGACCGCCTGTCCGCGCCGACCGCGGCCGTGACCATGGTCGCCCTCGCCTGCGCCGGGGCCGCGATGACCGACGCCATCGGCCTGCATTCCGCGATCGGCGCGTTCTTGGTCGGCATGGCCGCCGGACGGCCCTCGTCTCGGCACGAACCCGCCGCGCTGATCACGCCCGTCGCGTCATTGCTGGTCCCGCTGTACTTCGTCCTCATCGGACGGAAGGTCGACCTCGGCGGGCTCGATGCCGCCCTGGTGACCGAAACCCTCGCGATCATCGCGGTCGCCGTCGTCGCGAAAGGCGGCGGCGCCTACCTCGGTGCCCGCCTCGCGGGACAGCCGCCGCGTCCGGCCGCGCTGTTCGCGACCCTGATGAACACCCGCGGCGTCACCGAACTCGTGTTCCTCAGCATCGGGCTCGGCCTCGGCGTCATCGACAGCGCCTTCTACACCGCGATGGTCGTCATGGCCCTCGTGACGACGGCCATGACCGGCCCGCTCCTCAACCACCTCGAACGAGAAAAGGTGATCCGAAATGCCTGACCACCCGGCGGAACCCTGGCGGATCAAGATGGTCGAACCGATCCGCACCACCACCCGCGAACACCGCGAAGAAGCCCTGCGGGAGGCGGGCTGGAATCCCTGCCTGCTCCGCTCCGAAGACGTCTACATCGACCTGTTCACCGACTCCGGCACTAGCGCGATGTCCGACCGGCAGTGGTCGGCGCTCATGCGCGGCGACGAGGCCTACGCCGGCGCCCGCAGCTTCTACCTCTTCGAACAGGCCGTCCGCACCCACTACGGCTACGAACACGTCATCCCCGTCCACCAGGGCCGCGGCGGGGAGAACATCCTCTCCCGCTGCCTCATCCGCCCGGGTTCCCATGTCCCCGGCAACATGTACTTCCCCAGCACCCGCGCCCACCAGGAACTGAACGGCGCCACCTTCCACGACGTCATCATCGACGAAGCACACGACGCGCGCGACGAACATCCGTTCAAGGGCAACGTCGACCTCGACAAACTGCGGGCCGTCATCGCCGAACACGGCGCCACCATCCCTTACGTCTCGCTCGCCGCCACCGTGAACATGGCGGGCGGCCAGCCGATCAGCGTCGCCAACCTCACCGCCGCCTGCGACCTCGCCCACGCCCACGGAATCCCCGTCTTCCTCGACACCGCCCGCGCCGTCGAGAACGCCTGGTTCGTCAAACAACGCGAACCGGGCTGGGCTCACCGCTCGATCGCGGACATCCTGCTCGCGCTGTGCGCCCCCACCGACGGCGCCGTCATGTCGGCCAAAAAGGACTGTCTCGCCAACATCGGCGGCTGGATCGCCCTCCGCGATCCCGGCCTCGCCGAACAGGCACGCGGGCTCGTCCTGCTCTACGAAGGCCTCCACACCTACGGCGGCATGGCAGGCCGGGACATGGAAGCCATCGCCCAAGGCATCGGCGAATCCGTGGACGAACACCACATCCGCGCCCGCATCGCCCAGCTCGAATACCTCGGCCACCGGCTCGACACCGCGGGCGTCCCGATCGTCCATCCCGTCGGCGGACACTGCGTCTGCGTCGACGCCACCGCCGTCCTCGACCATCTCCCCCGCACCGAACTCCCCGGCCAGACCCTCGCCGCCGCCGTCTACCTCGAAGGCGGGATCCGCGGTGTCGAACGCGGCACCGTCTCAGCCGGACGCGACCCGGCCACCGGCGAGAACCGCTACCCGCCGCTGGAATTCCTCCGGCTCGCCATCCCCCGCCGCGTCTACACCCAAAGCCATATCGATCACGTCGCCGACAGCCTCGTGCGCGTCCACAAGAACCGCCACGACATCACCCACGGACTCACCTTCACCCACGAGCCACCCCACCTGCGCTTTTTCCAAGCCCGCTTCGCGCCCACCACGGGCGCCACCATCTACGCCGACCGCTCGTGAGCTCGACCGGACGACGCGGGCCACGCGACGTCGTCGATGGCGAGCCACGGCGCGACGGCCACGGCCGAGGGCGTGTGCCCGGTGAACGCCTTGACCTCGCGGTTCAGGTGGGATTGGTCGGCGTAGCCGCACTCGGCGGCGACGCCCGCGGCGGGGTGACCGGCGGCGAGGAGGTGGGCGGCGTTGTCGAACCGCACCAGCCGCATGGCGCGTTTGGGGCTGATGCCGAGCTGCGACCGGAAGCGGGACCACAGGCGCTTGCGGTCCCAGCCGACCTCGTCCGCCAGGCTGTCGACCGGTATCCGCCCCCGGCTCGTGAGCGTCCGCCGCCAGCTGTGGGCGACTTCCGGCGCGACCGGCGTGCGGGCGTGTATCCGCCGGCCCACGACCTCGGCCGCGATCCCGAACCGTTCGTCCCATGACGCGGTGGCGCGTAACCGGTCTTCGAACCGCTCGGCGTCGCGGCCCCAGACGTCCGCCAGGGGCGCCATCGTCCCGTTGAGATCGGGCGACGCGTCGAGCACCGCGGCCGCCACGTCCGGTTCCAGCCGGATCTGGAGGCATTCGCCCACGCGGCCGCCCGCCCGTAGCTCGCCGGGCATGAGCCCGATGACGACACTGCCCCGCTCGCGACGGCCGTGGCTCTCGGAGACGATGCCTTCACCCTCGCTCAGATCGATGAGCACGGTGACCATGGGATGCGCGACCATGGCGATGTCCACGGGGGCGGGGAGCCGCTGGCGGAACCCGGCCATGGTGACGCCCGGCAGCCGGTTCGACCGGCGCGGAACCGCGATGTCCACCGCTTCCCAGTCCGGTGTTCCAGTCGGCAGCACACGACCAGTCTAGTGATCGGGGACCGTGGGCGGGGTGTTCGCCGTCCGCTCCCGCGAGGCCCAGCTCAGCAACAGCTCGCTGATCGTCTCAGGCGCCTCGAGCATCGGAAGGTGCCCGACGCCGGACAGCATTTCGATCCGGGCACCGGGCACCACCTCGTACTGGCGCACCGAAGACGGGTCCCAGCGAGGGTCTGCGCCACCGAACACCGCCAGCACCGGAACGGTGAGGGCGGCTAGGCGGTCGGGCACGCCGCGCTCGGCGATGTACTCGGTGTTGCGGCGCAAGATCGTCCTGAACGTGCCATAGGAGATGTGCTTGAGATCGGCGACCGCTTCGTCGGGAACCTCCACCGGACGAGCGGCCGTCGCCCCGATTCCCCTGCGGATCAACGCATCCGAACGTCTCGGCCAGATCAGCGGGCCGAACGGCGGGCTCAGCAGCATCCGGAGGATCAACGGCTGGGAAAGCAGCGCGCTCGGCTGCGGGCCGCAGCTGATCAGCGCGACCGACCGCACCAGGCCGGGGCGCTGTTCGGCGAGGGCGGTGGCGACGTAGCCGCCGCTGGAGTGCCCGACGACGGTGACGTCGCCGAGGCCGAGTTCGCCGAGCACCGCCGCCACCCGGCGCGCCTGGGCGGGCACGTCGTAAGGCGGTGCGGGCGGGGATTGGCCGCAGCCCGGGAGGTCGACCCGGATGACGTGATGGTGGCAGGCCAGGGCCGGGACCACCGGGCTCCACAAGGTACTCGACGCCCCCGATCCGTGGATGAGCAGCAGCGGCGGCGCCTCCCGTGGACCGTCGCGCACCACGTGTATCCGCTGCGATTGCTCAGCACCGTTCTCGCTCATACGAGGATCGTGCACGGTCGACGGCCACCGGTCTTGGACGAATGTCGTCGAATGGCGTGACCTACCACGTTCCCGATGCCGGACGGGCCGGATCACAACGGTTCCGGCTCGGCTGAGCCCGTTCGAGCCGATAACGTGGGGCCATGTTGATCGAACATCGAGGACGACGCCCCGTGGTACCCGAATCGGCGTACGTCGCGCCGTCCGCGGTGCTGAGCGGCGCGGTGGTTCTCGGCGAGCGCGCCCGGGTCCTGCATGGTGCCGTGCTCAGCGCGGAAGACGGGGAAATACGCGTCGGGTCGGACGTCGTCATCATGGAGCACGCGCTGATCCGCGGCCGCGCCCGGCATCCCGTGACCGTCGGCGACGCGGTGCTGATCGGTCCGCACTCCCATGTCAACGGCGCCACCATCGAGGACGAGGTGTTCGTGGCGACCGGCGCGTCGCTGTTCCCCGGATCGGTCGCCGGCACCGGCGCCGAGCTGCGGATCAACAGCGTGCTGCACGTCGCTTCCCGGCTGGAACCCGGTGCGGTGCTCCCCATCGGGTGGATCGCCGCCGGGGACCCGGCCACGCTGTTCTCGCCGGACCGGCACGACGAACTCTGGGAACTGCAACGCACCTTGGAATTCCCGGAAGTCGTGTACGGCGTCCCGAGAGGGACCACCATGCGCGAGATCATGGCACGACAGACCCGGTTCTACGGCGCGCACCAGGACGATCGGATTCTCGAAGATCCCCCGGAGCGTTGAGCCGGGTCACCATTCGAGGGTGACCATCAGGTCTCCCCGGTCCTCCACCTCGCCGGACGCGCGGAGCAGCGGAACCCCGAGCCCGGCGAGCCGGACGAGGCTGCCGCGCTTCACCCCGGCCGGTATCCGGACCTTTCTGGTGCCGTCGAAAGTGTCCAGGTCGATGATCCCGCCCTTCCGCGCGATCGCGACCGGGATCCTGGTCGTGCAGTGCAAGTCCGTGCCACGGCGTTCGAACCGGTCGTCGGGCAGTTCGTTGATCTCGACGTACAGATCACCGGCAGGCCCGCCACCAAGCCCGACTTCACCCTGCTCGGACAGCCGGATGCGCATACCGGTCGCCACCCCAGGCGGGATCTTGACCGTCAGCCCCTTCCGCATGCGGACCCGGCCGTCGCCGGCGCAGACCTGACAGGGATCGTGGATCAGCGTCCCGAAACCGTCGCAGGTCCCGCAGTCCTCCCCGTCCCGGAGTCCGTCCCCGCCGCATCCGGAACACCGCTCGACGACAGAATCCGCGGCGGTGCCGAGCCCCAGGCATTCTTCGCACGTGACCGGGGTCTCGACCTGCACCGTTTCGACGGCGCCCAGGACCGCGTCCCGCAGCGGGACGTCGAGCAGGATCAACGCGTCCTGCCCGCGGCGAGCACGGCGCTGCGGCCGGGTCCGGGATTGCGGCGACCGCTCCGACTGCAGCGAAATCGCGCGATTCGCCAGGTACACGCGATGCACCAGTTCCGACGACCACTGCGGTGTCTGCTTGGCCCCGGATTCCCGCAGGCGCTCGTAGACATGCTCGTACAGCTCGTCCACCGCCACCCTGCCATCGCCGTCGCGATCCGCTTCCCCGGTGCGCAGACCGTGGACGATGGCCTCGGTGAACCGTGAAGGCTCCGGTTCGAGCTCCCGGAACCGGCTCCCTTCCCACGCGTACTCCGTGCGGCCGGTGGCCATCAGGACCGCGCGTCCGTAGCCGGACAACTGTTCTTTCGCGTCCACTCCGGCGGTCGCCTTCATCCCCGGTACGAACGCCCCGCTGAAACAGCAGTCGAGCAACAACACGATCGACTTCGCGCGGCATCGGCCCATCTGGGCATGCAGGAACTCCGCCGGGACCGATGTGGACGCGAGCAGATCCGGATCCGTGTCCGCGCAAGCGAAGTACAGGAGGCCGTCGTCGTCTTTGACGCCGTGGCAAGAGATGTGCAGTACCAGCAGATCGTCGGTGCCGCGGTTGCGGAAGAACCTCTCGATGGCGCGCATCGCCTGATGCGCCGGCGGGTCGACGACCTGCCGGGTCTCGAACCAGCCGATCGCGGGATCGGAAAGCACGCCGGCGAGCTCGACGACGTCCGCGGCAGGCGAACGCAGCCCGGCGAGCCGCCCGCTGCTGTACGTGCCGGTGGCGATCAGAAGCGCGTCGCGGACGCCCATGTCGTCAGTCCGCTTCCAGCTCCAGCGTTTTCGTGAAGGCTTCGATCGCGCTCGCCTGCTGTTCGGCGTTCCCTCCGGTCAGCTCCAGCTTGTGGTCACCGACCTCGATCACCACGCGCCGGTCCTTGTCACGGGTCACCCAGGTCCGCAGAACCTGGCAGACCCCGGTGACCAGCGCGGTCAGCACCGCGGAGCCACCCAGGCTGACGACCATCGCCCCGATGTCGGTTCCGGCGCCCTTCGCGCCGTCGGGTGCGACGACCTCGGGCAGGCGGACGTCCTCGACGTCCAGCTCCAGCAAGGCTCTCCGGAGCTTCCGCGTCTCCGCGTCCAGCTCCTCGTCCCCCGACACCCGCACCAGCAACGTCATCATGCGCCCCCCTCGTCCGGTTATCCGTGCAGGGTAGTCGCCGGCGTGCTTTCGCGGGCTTCGTCAGCCGATGCTCTCGACGACGGCCTCGGCGACCGCCTTCATCGTGGTCCGGCGGTCCATCGCGGTGCGCTGTATCCACCGGAACGCGTCCGGCTCGGTGAGCCCCTGACGGCTCATCAACAGGCCCTTGGCGCGGTCGATGACCTTGCGCGTCTCGAGCCGGTCCGTCAGGCCCGCGACCTCGGATTCCAGCGCCTGCAGCTCGGCGAACCGGCTCACGGCCAGCTCGATGGCGGGCACCAGGTCGCGTTTGGCGAACGGCTTGACCAGATACGCCATCGTGCCCGCGTCCCTGGCCCGCTCGACGAGGTCGCGCTGGCTGAACGCGGTCAGGATGACGACCGGCGCGATCCGGTCGCCGGTGATCTTGGAAGCCGCCTCGATACCGTCGAGCTTCGGCATCTTGACGTCGAGGATCACCAGGTCGGGCTTCAGCTCGGTGGCCAGGTTGATGGCCTGCTCGCCGTCCCCGGCCTCACCGACCACCTCGTAGCCCTCTTCGCGGAGCATCTCGACGAGGTCCAGACGGATGAGGGCCTCGTCTTCGGCCACGAGCACCCGCCGCTGGGGTGCGGCGACGGCACCATTGGCCTCGGCAGCCTGCTCGGTCACCGGGGTCCTCCTGAAGGTCGTCGGGCAGTTCGGCTCGCGGTCCGTCCGCGAACCTGAAGCCTACCGGGAACGATCCAGACGGCTAGATGGCGTTCACCACGTCAGACGGTCGTCACACTCCGGGCCCGGCGGAAGGCGCGCACCCGTGATCCCGTAAAGTTCACCGGGCACCGCCCCCGTAGCCCAACTGGCAGAGGCAACGGATTCAAAACCCGTCCAGTGTGAGTTCGAATCTCACCGGGGGCACTCGCAGGATGCACATTCGTCGCCACCTGCGCAGCGGTATCGCCGATGGAAGCGATCGAGTCCGGGTCGGCGGGCAGGATGGCTGTGTCAGGTCGAGCGTCCAGCAGGTTCGAGCCGCAAGCACCCCGCCGGCCCCTGCGCCGCCAGATACGGGTCCCGCAGAGGTTCCCAGTGAGCAGCCCGGAGCCGACCGTGCCCCACTCTCGGGCCTGCCCGCTTCCCCCGGCGCCGATCGACGTCGTGCGTTCGCGGGTCCGTGACGGAATCAATCACCGCGCGACAAGAGGACGCGGCACGGGTGCCCGACGGTCAGCGTTGTCCTGCTCGCTCACCCGCCACGGCATAACGCTGCCGTAGCGAGAGGACACCCGCACCGTGCGCTCGCGTCCCTCGACCGTCGAACGGACTGGCCGCTCATTGACGACCGGCCGGCAACTCCTGCCGGTGCGAACGCCGGCCACGTGTGCAATACGGCGTCCGCCGTCCCCGGTTTTTGCGTTTGCGCATGCTGCAGGTCGGTCACCGCGGCACCTCAGGGACCGGCCCGCGTCGCCATTCCACGTGACGGAACGTCGCTTGTCTCCGGCGGATGGGCTTTCTACTCTTCTACCATCCGGCGCAGCGTTGACCATTCACTTTTCGTACGGCGATGCCGCGAGAGGATGTGCTCACCGCGCCAAGGCCGAGGCAGGACGAATCGGAGTGGAGTCCCAGATCTCGTTTTAGGCGGCCGCTATTACGCCATCGCACGGAGATTCGGGTCAGCGCACACCCGGTGACGAAGGAACGCGAGGTCTCCCCTGCCCCGGGTTGCCGTGGAGCGAGGTGCCGACCAGCGGAGCTTCAGGCGTGATCGAGGCTTCGGCGAGGGTGGTGCCCTCCGAAGCAGCGAGAACTCGAACAGAGCACCTGCGCAAGCTGACCTACGGCCAGTCGCATGGCGAGCCGACACTCTCATCCCCGGAGGCCAGCTTGACCGCAAATCTGCCACACCCGAGGCGATCCGGATCAAGCACGACTGCCGAAGCCCTGGTCTCCGATCCGCGGCAACGGCGCTCGATCCTGGTCGCGATGTGCGCGGCTTTGCTCGCTGTCGTCGCCTCCGTCACGGGACTGAACGTCGCTCAGCCGGACCTCGCCTCCGACTTCGACGCATCACAAGGCACAGTCCTCTGGATCATGAACGGTTACGTCCTCACCCTGGCCGCGCTACTACTGCCGCTCGGCGCAGTCGGCGACAGACAGGGCCGCAAGCCCGTGCTTCTCGTCGGCCTCGCCGTCTTCGGCGTCGCGAGCGCGGGGGCCGGTCTCGCCCCGTCCGCCGGGCTCATGCTCGCGGCGCGCTTGCTCGGCGGGGTGGGCGCGGCGATGATCATGCCGGTCACCTTGGCCGTCATCACCTCGACCTTCCCCGCGCAGGAGCGAGTCCGTGCCATCGGGGTGTGGACTGGGGTCGCCGGGGTCGGAGCGGTGCTCGGCATGCTCCTTTCCGGTGTACTCGTCGACGCGGCGAGCTGGCGCTTCCTGTTCGTGTTTCCCGTCGTTCTGGTGCTTTTCGCGTTCGCCCCGGCGTGGCACTCGGTCCCCAGCTCCCGTGCGCATTCGAAACGCCCCTTCGACCTGATCGGCTCCCTGACATCAGTACTGGGGGTGGTCGGGATCGTTCTGTTCCTGCACGAAGGCCCGGAGCGGGGCTGGTGGGCGGTCGGCACCACCATCAGCCTGGCCTGCGGAATCCTCGGCACCGCCGGTTTCGTGGTTTGGGATCTTCGCCACCCGGCTCCGCTTTTGGACATGCGCCTGTTCAGAAACGGTCGCCTGGCAAGCGGGTCCGTCGCGCTCGCGGCGGTCTTCGCGGTTCACGCCGGGTCCGCCGTGCTCCTCTTCCCGTTCTTCCAAAACGTCTTGGGTTGGTCAGGGGTGCTCTCTGCGGTGGCACTCCTCCCCATGGCCGGCCTGATGGCGATCGCTTCCGGCTTGTCCACGCGCTTGGCCGAGCGGATCGGATCGCGCGCCACCATGACAACCGGACTGATCGTGACCGGGACGGGCCTCGTTCTACTCGCGACCTCCGTCTCCGCCGATTCCGGCTACCTCGCCGTCCTGCCCGGGATGGTCGCCGCGGGCAGCGGAATGGGCGTGTCCATGCCGCTCGCGACAGAGTCCATTACCGGTGCTTTGCCGCAGGACCAGCAAGGCGTGGCCTCCGCGCTCAACGACATCGCACGAGAGATCGGTGCCGCAGTGGGAATCGCACTGCTCGGAGCGCTCCTATCAGCGGGCTACCGCAGCAACATCGGCTCCAGACTCGACGGCGTTCCCACCGCGGCCGCCGAAGCCGCTCGAAAAGGCATCGCCCAGGCAATCGCAAGCGCCGGCGAACGGGAGCAGGCCGTGGCCAGGGCAGCGCGGGAGTCCTTCGTCGCGGGTTGGCAGTCCGCGATGTGGGCCGGAGCTTCACTGGTCGCGGTTCTCACTGCCTTCGTCTTCATGCGCGGCACCAAGAACCTCGAAACGCATACAGGGTACGGCGAACGAGTTGCCTGACCTCGCGCCCCAGGATCGATTTCTCCGACGCCGGGTCACCACTTCCTCGTCCACTGCCGCGCCCGCACGGACTCCGACGTCGACGAGCAATGCCGGGCGCCCAGGCGATGACCGACGGCGGCTACCGGGGCAACCCCGTGACGGACAACCGGCGTTGCCGCGGTGAAACCCTGCGCACTCCCGCAGCACGCGCGACGGCGCCACACACGCCACCAGCGGCATCGCCCTCATGCGCAACCTGGCCGACACGGAGTGACCGGCCGCCCCGCGGCGCCATCACCTGTACCACCAACGCATTTGCTCATTAAGGGACAATCTTTAGCCGCTCTCACGATTCAACGGCGAGCGACCAGTCGCCGATTCGTCCAGCGCGTGGAATAAGCGCTCTTTCGCATCCTTCTCATCGAGTGCGCCTGCGATCAGCAGCAGTGGCCGTTCGCCGATTTCCGGTTTTGCCTGGGCCAGAACGCCCTCGTCAGCGAAGACAGCCACATGTTCGACCTGTCCAAGCGGCAACTCGGCCAACGCTCTCCATCGGCGGATTCCGCCCCACCGCCCCATGTCCCGAAACCTCGCTTCCGGACGCGGTGCCGTCTTCGTGAGTATCGACAGTCCACACGGCGTCATCCTCCAGCCGTATTGGCAAGCCGAACACCCGTGAACAGTGCGCCCACGGACTTGTGAACTTAGGGCCACCGCCCGTCACGACAGTCCACGACTCGACGCGAACTCCCCCGACCGCTCGGCTACCCAATCATCCTCTGTCACACCGGCGATATGTCTGCAACTTGGGAAGATCGTAACCGAATATTCGCAATTACTCGCCGCCCCAGCGGGGGGACGGCATTGCCTTGGCTCTTTACCCATGCGCCCGGGATCACACAAGCCCGCTGCTACGTCCGGCTAAGAATGTCTCCCCCGAACACTCCGAGACATTGGCGACGGCGCCATGATCACTATCCTGACCAGGCGTCTTATTTCCCGCGACGAGGCGCGCCAGGACCACTGAGCCGATATCGAAGACAGTTTCCGAGAACGCCAGCGTTCGGCAGGAGCACCACAGCACCGGTCACGTCGCGCGCTCCATCCTCCAAGGCAAGGCTCGTGAAAGGAGCCGACCGTGACCTCGACCCACCCCATCAGCGCGCAGTTGAGCCCGATCTCGTTCACCTCCGTCGATCCGTGCCGCGCACCGGGGTGGGGGCAAGTCAGAGAGCTGGTCAATGGCACCGCCACCGGTAACGTTCCCGGTTTCGCGTTGTCCGCCGGCGGACTGGAGCTGTCGGCCGGTTTCCTCAGCGACCCGCAGGAACATCCCAACACCGACACGGTGCTGCTGTTCACCGAGGGCGACCCCGTGTGGGTCTTCTACGGCGATGACCTGCGCTATCTCGCGGTCCAGGAGCAGGGCGACCTGCTGAGCATCCGCCGTGGCACGCCCTACGCGGTCAGCACCGGGTTCGACCGCGGCGCCACCGGCTACGTGGTGCGTTCGGACGAGTACCTGTTCGCCGACACTGTCGTCCGGTCCGACCTGCGAGAAGTGGCACAGCGCCACGCGGCCGCCCGCCGGAAGAACCCATCTCGAACACGCTCCGTGAACGGTAGCTGCACTGTTGTCCCGTTCGACTCCGTCGACCCGGTCCTGACTCCCCAGGGACACCGAATCCGGCCTCTGGTCGACGATCCCTCCGGGGTGGGCATTTCCGTGGGCGGGCTCGAGGTCCCTGCCTGGTTCCTCGCCAAGGCGCACATGCACCCCCGGACCGATGTGATCGTGCTGGTCGTCGACTGCGGCGAGGAAGGGGCACTCACCCTGCACGGCGAGCACCTCGAGCACGATGCCGTGCAGTACCGCGGCGATCTCCTGCCCATAAAGAAGGGACGGAAGTACGCGCACACCGTGCAGAATCTGAGCCCCGACAAGTCCATCCGCGCCTACGAATTCCGTTCCCAGCCGACGGTGCTCATCGACAACCCCCAGATCCCGGAGCTGCAGCCGACCGCGACCGAGCGCGGCCGTGCGGCGCTCGAACGGCTCCACGGTGCCGACGCGGTCGCCGCGCACCTCGCTCAGCCCCCAGCACAGCGGGCTGCCCAGGCCGCGTCGCCCACACCACCCGCTCACGGCGCCGCGCCCCGCGTCAATCTCGCTCAGCCAGGCACCGATACAGGGAGACGCTCAGCGAAGACACCGACGACATCACCTGTCGCAGGTTCGCCCAGGCGCCACCAATTCATCGCAGGTGAGTGGCGTGACGGCTCGATGGACAAGGTCCTCGTCGACCGGAACCCGTATGACGGCACCACCGTCGCCGAGTTCCGGATCGCGGGAGTCGACGACATCGACGACGCGTACCGGGCGGCGGCGCGTGCCAGGCTCGAATGGGATCGGATCAACCCCTATGCCAAGCGGACGGTGTTCGAGCGAGCGGTCCGGTACGTCGAGGAGCATGAGGACGCGATCGTGGAGATCATCGTCGACGAGCTCGGCGGTACCCGGCTCAAGGCCATGTTCGAGATCGGCCTGGTGCTGAACATGCTCAAGGAGGCGGCGACCTTCCCGCTGCGCATGGAGGGCCGCATCCTGCCGTCCCCGATAGACGACAAGGAGAACCGCGTCTACCGCGAACCGGTGGGCGTCGTCGGTGTCATCAGCCCCTTCAACTTCCCGTTCTTCCTGTCGATGAAGTCGGTGGCGCCCGCACTCGGCGCCGGCAACGGCGTTGTCCTCAAACCGCACGAGGACTCACCCATCACCGGCGGCACGCTCATCGCCGAGATCTTCGAGGCGGCCGGGCTGCCCGCGGGCCTGCTCAACGTCGTCGTGACCGAGATCCCGGCGATCGGCGACGCGTTCCTCGAACACCCCGCACCGAGGGTCATCTCGTTCACCGGGTCGTCGGCCGTCGGCAGGCACGTCGCCGAGGTCGCGGTGCGGCACTTCAAGAAACCGCTGCTGGAGCTGGGCGGAAACAGCGCGATGATCGTGCTGGCGGACGCCGATATCGACCTCGCGGTCGACGCGGCGGCCTTTTCCCGCTTCACCCACCAGGGCCAGATCTGCATGTCGGCGAACCGGATCCTCGTCCACCGGGAGGTGTGTGAGGAGTTCACGGCGAAGTTCGTGGCGAAGGCGAAGTCGCTGCAGGTCGGCGATCCTCGTGACGCGGAGACGATCCTCGGACCGCTGATCAACCAGCGGCAAACCGCCGCACTCGCCGCGCAGGTCGAGCAGAGCATCGCGGAGGGTGCGACGGTCGCGCTGCGCGGCGAGGTCAACGGGAACCTGTTCGGCCCCACAGTACTGACGGACGTGACAACTGCGATGTCGGTGATGCAGCAGGAGATGTTCGGTCCGGTGGCGTGCCTGATCCCGTTCGATACCGAGGACGAGGCGATCGACATCGCCAACGACACCGACTTCGGCCTGAGCGGTGCGGTCCACACTCGCCGCCTCGAACACGGCGTCGAGATCGCGAAGCGGCTCCACACCGGCATGGTCCACATCAACGATACGACCATCCACGACGAGCCGATCGTCCCCTTCGGCGGCGAGAAGCAGTCCGGGTTCGGGCGCCTCAATGGTGACCGCAGCCTTGACGAGTTCACCACCCTCAAGTGGATTTCTGTCCACCGCGGGCGACGACAGTTCCCGTACTGACCCCGCGCTCCGAGCCGTCCTCACGGGCCGCTTCTCAGCGGCCCGTGAGCGTTCCACGCTCCTCGTCGAACGGCCTACAGGCCGTGCCCGCTGCACGGGCGCCGTTCTGGCAAAGCGCACCGGTGAATACGGTTCCGGCGTCGGTGCACGTCCGGTTCTATCGGCGCCGTGCCTCAGCATTCCCAGTCCTTCTGTGACATCCGCACGTTGATGTCCAGAGTGGACCAGCCGAGCGGGTTCAAACTGGGTCGCCAGCGTCAACACGGCCGGCCTGGTCGGTCTGGCCAGCCTCTGGGCAGCGGTGGCCTACTAGCTGGACAACCCGCCACCCTCGACCGATGTGCTCATGTGCGGACACAGCTTGACTGAGGTCTGTCCCGTGATCGGTGTTTCCGGCGTTGTCGATCAGCAGGTTTCGGCTCCCGGCCAGCGGTCACCGAACGTGATGACGAAGGCGTTGATCACTGGTTTCCAGCGCATCGTCCATCGGGCGCGGCCTGCCCCGGTCGGGTCCAGGCTGCGGGTCGCAAGGATCGCCCGTCGATAGCGGGCGTTCACCGATTCGATCGCGTTCGTCGAGTAGATCATGCACCTGATCTCGATGTCGTAGTCCAGGAACGGCGCGAACTCGTCCCAGGCGTTGCGCCATAGGCGGATCACCGCTGAATGCTGTGCTCCCCATTTCCCTTCGAATTCATCGAGAGCGGCTATCGCGACATCCGGGCCGGGTGCGGTGTGGATGGGTTTGATGTCGCGTTTCACCACGTCCCAGTCCCGGCGGGAAACGAGCCGGAAAGTGTTGCGGATCAGGCGGACGACGCAGGTCTGAACGATGGTCTGCGGCCAGACGTTCGCCACGACGCCGTAGCAGCCCACGTTCCCGGCACCTGCGCGCATAGGCTTGCGACCTCTGGAGCACCGAATGGGTGGGTAGGAACGGATCGGAGTTGTCGGCCGATACCTATGCCGGAGGCGTCGGTATCGGCGCTCACCAAAGCTCAATGCCTCCGTGTCTTATTCGATGCGCTCGAAGATGCCGATGTCGGTGGCCTTCTGCCACTCGGGCAAGTCGCCCTGGTCAGCGACGTAGGACGGTTTCGGATCGGGGAAGTGTTTGAAGATCTGACCGATCCATTTCCTCGTCTGATGTCCGGTCCAGCGGAAACCTGTGGGACGGTCGCGGCCCTGCGGATTCGGTTGATCGAATACTGACTTGAACGAACTGGAGTCTCATGTCGTGGTGGTCTTCGGGTAGTGCGGACGGAGGCTGTCCACGAGGATGCGGTCGAGCATCCGGTCAGGTAGCACCCGCGACAAGCGCGTGATCACGCCTGCGTCACGGCCGATGGTGTAGCGGGTGCGAGGCTTCCCGGCGGTTACGGCCTTCGCGATCACACGGGCCGCGTCGGCGGCGGGCGTGCCACCTGGGGTGTGGGCGGCGGACTGCGCGTTAATCGCCTGGATCAGGCTTCCGTAGCGGTCACTCTGCTCCGGTGACATGGCAGCGGCCACCCGGTTCGTGGCGGCGATCACCCGGTCCGCCATCTCCGTGCGGACCGCTCCAGGCTCGACGACGACCACCCGCACGCCCAGCGGCGCCAGTTCCCGGCGCAGCGAGTCGCTGACCGCCTCGAGGGCGAACTTCGTGCCCGCGTAGGGCCCGTAGGTGGCCATGGCGACCTTTCCGCCGACCGAACTGATGTTGACCACCCGGCCCGAGTGGCGCAGCAGCGCGGGCAGCAGCGCCTGGGTGACCGCGATGTGACCAAAGAGGTTGACCTCGAACTGCCGGCGCCACTCGCTCAACGGCAGAGTCTCGACGGGGGCGTTGATTTGGATGGCGGCATTGTTCACCAGCGCCCGCAACGCACCTGACTTCGAGTCATCGTCGAAGCGGGAGGCCAGCCTCGCGATGTGGTCGGGCTGGGTGATGTCGAGGATGATCGGCTCGACGCCCGGGGCACGGAGCGCATCGGCGTCACGATCGCGGCGGACGCCGGCGAGGACGTGGAATCCCCGGCGGGCCAGCTCACGTGCGGACGCCGCGCCGATCCCGGTCGAGGCTCCGGTCACGACGACACAGCCCCGGGTTTGCGACGACATTTCAGATGACATTGTCATCTTACTGATGGTAGACATCTCAGATGACGGTGTCAACTGTATAGTGATCGGCATGGTCAGTCGTGTGGAATCCGCTGCCGCAACGCGACGCGCTCTGCTGGATGCGGCCGCCGATCTGCTGGACGTCGGCGGTCCAGACGCGGTGACGTTGCGCGCGGTCGGGGCGCGTGCGGGGGTCACCCGAGGAGCGCCGTACCGGCACTTCCCGGACAAAGACAGCCTGCTGACCACCATCGCAGCCGAGGCCTTGGATCAGCTCGCGGATCAGGTGCAGGTCGTGCGGGCCGATTCGCGGGTGCCTCCGGCCGACACGCTGCAGCGCGCCCTGGACGCGCTGATGACGATCGGCCGCCGACAACCGCACCTGTACCGGCTGATGTTCGCCTCTCCGGTCGGCGCCGCGGCCACGGTCCACGCAGCGGTCCAGGCGGCCGACCGCGCCATGGACGAGTTCCTCACCATCGTCGGCGATCTGGTCGGCGCACAGCACGCCCGGCGATTTGCGGCGCTGCTGCTGACCAGCGCGCACGGGATCACGGACATGCAGGTCAACGGGCACCTGTCCGCGGACAAGTGGCACATTACGGCCGAGGAACTCGTCTCGACCCTGGTGTCCATGATCCACCGGCAGGCCCGCAACGGGTAGCCCTGCGGGGAGCGGCACCACACGCCCCATCGGCAGGCGAGCACCGCCAAGTGGGCGGGCTACTCGCCCGTCTCGTCGACGACTCCGGCCTCGAATCGTTCGACACAGCCAGCCAACCTGGAGTTGCCTCTTGGGGCCGGACATCTTGATTCCAGACATGGGTCTGGAGGGAGGATGTCTTGGTGTCGCGTTCGTCGAAGTATCCGGAGCAGTTCCGTCGGGATGCGGTGGAGCTGGTGGAGTCCAGTGATCGTCCGTTGCGTCAGATCGCGCGAGAGCTGGGCGTCAATCACGAGACGCTGCGGTCGTGGGTGAACAAGGCCAAGGAGGAAGCGGCCGCGCCGGTGGAGGATCCCGCGGTCACCGATGAGGTGCAGCGGTTGCGGAAGCAGGTCGCTGAGCTGCAGAAAGAGAAGGAGATTCTGTGTAAAGCGGCCGCCTATTTTGCCAAAGAGATGGATCGATGATCTACCGCTACTGGTTCATCTCCGAGCATCGGGCCGAGTTCGGTGTGAAGCGGTTGTGTCAGGTCCTGGGCCTGCGGCGGCAGGGTTTCCACGAGTGGGTCTCGGCCGAGGCCGCTCGTGAGGCCGCGGCGGCGCGGCAGCGGGAGCTGGTGGCGGTGATCGCGTCGATCCATGCTGAGCACCGGCGCGCCTACGGTATCCTGCGGATCACCGCCGAGCTGCGCCGGCGTGGGCGGGTGGTGAACCACAAGCGGGTGGAGCGGTTGATGCGCGAGCAGGGCCTGGCCGGGATCACCCGCCGCAAACGCCGGTCGCTGACCAAGGCCGATCCGTCGCCGGCCGCGGCGGTCCAGGATCTGATCCACCGCGATTTCACCGCCGAGCACCCTGGTCAGCGATTCGTCGGGGACATCACCTACCTGCCCGTGAGCTGCGGATCTCCGCGACGACCATGCTCGAGCGGCATCGCCGCAAGGTCCGGTGACCGTCATGAGCCACCTCAACGGAGCAACATCGTCCGGCCAGTGGCGCGAACCTGGTCTTGCCGTGCAGTGCGGCTGCACCGCCCTCGTCACCACCTACTGCCACGGACGAGGCTTCGCCCTCCACTTCGGTGCCGACCACACCACCGCCGCCATCTGGCCACTCATCGCCGACGGCTTCCTCTCTGCTGCCCTACCTCAGTAGGCCGGCAGAGAGGAACGCGTCGCCACGCCACTGGTCACAGCGTCGCTGACCCCGCTTCGAAGTACCGCGCGGTGATCCTCTTCCAGTCGTCTTGATCGTCCGCCAGCCGATGTTCGAGATCCGACTGACCGAACGAGTCGGCAATCAGCTCCCCGATCACGGGGCATCGTCTTCTGTAGCGGTCACGATCTTCGCGGTCGATCTCCTTGCTGTCAGACAAGCCCAGTTTCAGTCATTGTCCTGTTGGGAGGCCACGACATCGTCGAGTACGTCGGCGGCCCGTCGTACGTCCTCGTGGAGAGGCCGGTCCGGTTCGATGGGGGCGATCGCGTCCATCAGCCTCTCCATCACATCCGCACAGGCAGGAGCGGTGGGCCTGCGCGCACCGACGTGAATCGCCTGGCGCAGGGCGACGGCCAAGGACCCGTGCAGAAGCCGCAGCGAACGAACCTGATCGAACGCGTTCAACGCGGCCTGCGTTCCGAAGGGGACGATGTCCTGATTGTGCAGGTTGGTGGGCAGACTCTGCAGCGACGCGGGGACGGCAGAACGGCGCATGTCGGCGATGATCGCGGTCGCGGCGATCTGGACTCCCTGCACTCCGTGCTGTCGCCCGGGTTCGGTGGCAAGTACGGGCGGCAGACCGCCGTTGCGGTGGGGATCGACGAGGAGATCGAGCTGCCGCTCGGCAAGGTTGCCCGTCTGTACGACGGCAGTGGTCATCGTATCTGCGGCAAAGGCGACAGGCTGGCCGAAGAAGTTGCCGCCGTGCACGACGAGGTTGTCTTCCGGGAAGAACAACGGGTTGTCGCTGATGCCGTTCAAATCACGCAGGATGACATCTCTCGCTTGGCCGAGGCTTGCCCTCACCGCGCCGAGGAGCTGGGGAACGCAACGGATGGTGTAGGGCTCTTGCAGTGGCCGGTCCCCGGTGGGCCGGGTACCTCGCAGACGGGCACGGAGATCAGCGGCCTCGGCGATCGCTTCGGGATGCCCGAAAGCCTCAAGGAGGTGGTGATCGCAGAAGTCGGTACCGCATCCGAGCTGATCGGCGAGCATGGCGGACAAAAGTCCGGCGATCCGGTGTGACCGGATGAACTGCGCCATCGCCAGCCCTGCAGCGGCCGCGGTCAGCGAGACGCCGTTCACCAGGCCCAGTGCGTCCCGCCCGTCGAGCTCGAGAGGCCGCAGCCCACAGGACGCGAGTGCGTCACCGGCGTCTTGCCGCACTCCATCGGCGTACGCGTACCCACGACCCTTCAAAGCCTGCGTCAGGTGTGCGAGCGGGACCAGATCACCACTGGCACCGACCGAGCCGAGCCGGGGTACGGCTGGAGCGAAGGTCGTCTTCAGCATTTCCGCCAGCGCGTCGAGCACCGAGACCGAAACCCCCGACCGTCCTCGCGCCAGCGAGGAAAGCCGGGCGAGCGTTGCCGCGCGGACGATGGACGTCGGCAGATCGGGCCCCTGCCCCGCGGTGAGGTGGGAGAGCAGATTCTCACACTGATCGGTGTCCTCGTCTCGCCCGGAAAAGCCCACCAGGGGACCGAACCCGGTCGTCGCGCCATAGATAGGA
The DNA here is from genome assembly GCF_000400635.2 of Amycolatopsis keratiniphila. Classification (NCBI taxonomy): domain Bacteria; kingdom Bacillati; phylum Actinomycetota; class Actinomycetes; order Pseudonocardiales; family Pseudonocardiaceae; genus Amycolatopsis; species Amycolatopsis keratiniphila. The sequence continues at coordinate 5,994,682 of NC_021252.1, forward strand.
CGGCCTTCGGCGAGGCACCGCATCACGAATTCCCGACCTTCCGCGACCCGGTTCCTGGTGGCGGGGTCGAGGACGACTTCGACGGGGCCCGCGGCGGCTTCGAGATCGGCCAACGTACGTGCTTCGGCGACCGAGATGACAGGAACGCAAGTCTGCTCTTGAATGAGCCCCACAGTAGGCACTTCCTTTCGAATCCGGCTGGGAAATCACCGACCGACGTCCAGCCGCGGCTCGATATGGGCGACAGACCCTCGCTGCCGAATTGGCGATACGCGCCTGACATCTTTCGCAAGATCAGCGTGGTGAACGATCTTGATCTTAAGTCCGCCGTGGAACCGCCTCAATCGCGGTTCCACGGGACGGAACGACGGCGGACAGCAAGGAAGTCAGCCACTCGCGATGACACGGTGAACGCTCTCCACCTCGTCACGCCACGGCGCGTTCGTCACGCTCACAAGGTGATCAGCACCTTGGTCGCATCACGGTCCACCATTGCCTGGTAGCCGTGGCCGACATCGGCGAGTTTGAGAGTCCGGTCGAAAATCGCGCTCGGATCCAGCTTGCCGGCGATGACTTCGCCGAGTAATGCCGGGAGATAGGCGCGGACGGGCACTGGGCCGCTTCTGACGGTTATGTTCCGCGAAGAGCAGGCCGTCGAATCCAGACTCCCGTGCGGCCCTCCGGCCACACTGACGACGCCGCCGTCGACGCAGATGGCCAACGCGGTGTCCAGCGCGTCCTGCTCACCGACGGCTTCCACCACCAGACCGGCCCCGGCGCCCCCGGTCGCATCGATCACCTGCGCCCGGCTCTCGGCGCCTCTCGAGCTCACGAGATCAGTAGCGCCGAACTTCTGCCCGATCCGCAGCCGGTCTTCGTGGTGACCCAGCAGGAAGATCCGCTCGATGCCCAGGCGGCTCGCCGCGAGGACGGCGCACAAACCCACCTGGCCGTCGCCGACGACGGCCATCGTTTCGGGTACGGGCCTTCCACCGGTGTGCACGGCATGCTGGCCGGTCGCCATCACGTCCGCGAGAGTCAGCACAGCCGGAATCCGCTCGTCGTACTCGTCGAACGGCACAGGCACCAAAGTGCCGTCGGCGAACGGCACACGCACGCCCTCAGCCTGCGCGCCTCCCGCCGCTACACCGAACATCCCGCCGCGAGCGCAGGAGCTCTGTGCGCCGTGAACACAGCTGTGACATTCACCGTCCGAAAACATGAACGGTGCCACCACCAGCTCTCCCGGACGTATCGACCGGACCGACGAGCCCACATTGGCCACCACACCGATGAACTCGTGTCCGCAACGTGGTCCCCGTACCGGGCCGGGCCTGCCGAGATATCCGCGAAGATCGGTGCCGCAGATCCCGGAAGCCACTACACGCACGACGGCGTCCGTCGGCTGCTCGATCTTGGGATCGGGTACTTGGTCCACGGTCACCCGGCCGGGTCCACGCAATACCGCTGCCCTCATGGTCTTGCCTCCTGAACCTCCGTTGAATCCTCATGGGCGAGGATTGATGCCGTCGACGACGAGCAGACCGGCCGGTCATCGCAAGTTGCCGCTCCGGCGAACGCGCAACTGGAGGACGGTTTTCGGTTCACGGGTCGATCGAAGTCATGGGGGGTAAATGATCTTCTTTCGCGAAGAAGCTGACACTCGGAGTGATACCAGGAATATAGAAAACCCTGCGGCCCGGGTATCGGCAGGTTCCACGCTGTGAAACCCGCGTTCGTCTTGTTACCAGGCAGAGGCACGAATTCGCCCTCCGCATGATCGTAGTGAAGGACTCCTCCACTACCACCGAGAAATATTACACGCGGCGGTGTGCATCTGTTCGTTTTCTTCACCAGCCGATGAGCTTCTTCTCGCTCCAACGGCCGCACGAATATCAGGGTCAAGGCCATCACCGACCCGGATGTCCACAAGGCACGGTTTCCACGTCGACGTTCCTTGATGAGGCACCAAGGGTGTTGCGGCCGTTTCCGCGAAGCGTGGGTGTGCGGCGTCCGTCATTGAGGGGCAAGTCAAAGGTGGCGCGTCGTGCCGCCTGGGGCCTGTGGTGTCCACAGTGGTCACTTCCGGGTGGTATGCGCCTGTATGTCCGGTTCGCGGGGGGTCGTGAGTGGCAAAGAGGGTTAGAATGAGCCTCGCCACTCACGACCCCGGGTCGAAGGCTCCCTTGGCCGTGTCGAACGCGGCCAAGGGAGCTTTCACCTCGGCGGAGGCCTCGATCACGAACACGACACGTTTGACTTGCCCCTCAATAGAACCGTTGTTCCGCCCCGCTTCGAGCCGCACGCCGGGCCGTGTCGGACTCAGGACGGGGTGCCGGCACCGCTTCTCCCGTGCGCGACCGGTTGATGCCCGTGGCGAGGCGTGGGGTGTAGTGCTTTGTGAGATCGGCCTGTTCCGCAGGAGTCAGCTCGAGGCCCAGGGCGGCGATGGCGTCGGCGAGGTGGTGTGGCTTGGTCACTCCCAGGATCGGCGCGGTGATGCCGGGCTGCCCCGCCACCCACGCCAAAGCCACTTGGGCACGGGTGACCCCGCGGGACTTCGCGATCGTGGCGACCGCATCGATGATCGCTTCATCGGCCGTCGCCGTAGCGTCGTAAAGGCGACGGGCCGACTCGTCGACACGGCTGCGCGTGGTCTCGGCGTCAGCGGCCCGCGTGAGCCGTCCTCGGGCAAGCGGGCTCCAGGGGATGACACCGACCCCCTGATAGCGGCAGAAGGGCAACATCTCCCGCTCCTCCTCGCGCTGCAGAAGGTTGTACTGGTTCTGCATCGACACGAACCTCGTCCAGCCGTGGAGGTCCGCCGCGTGCTGCATCTCGGCGAACTGCCACGCAGACATGGAACAGGCGCCGATGTAGCGGACCTTGCCGGCGCGCACCACGTCGTGCAGCGCGGACATCGTTTCCTCTACGGTGACGTCGGGGTCGAACCGGTGCACCTGGTAGAGGTCGATGTAGTCGGTGCCGAGGCGACGCAGGCTCTCGTCGAGCTGGGTCAGGATCGCGCTACGGGACAGACCGCCGCCCTTGGGGCCCTGCGTCATGTTGCCGAACACCTTGGTCGCGATGACCACGTCGTCGCGCCGGGCGAACTCACGCACCAGCTCGCCGGTGATCTCCTCGCTGGCGCCGTGCGAGTACACGTTCGCGGTGTCGAAGGTCGTGATACCGGACTCCACGGCCTGCCGGAACAACGGCCGCGCATCGTCGATCCCCAAGGCCCACCGGTGCGTTCCGCCGCCGGGGTCGCCGAAACCCATGCAGCCCAGCACAATTCCCGACACGGTGAGACCGCTCTTACCCATCCGTACCTGCCGCATCGTGCATCACCTCCCCGGAAGTTCGTTCAGCCACGCCGCCACAACATGTCCGGCGGCGGGCAGCATGGTCAAGTGGTCGCCGGACGCCGTGGCGGCCTCGCAGGGAAGCTCCCAGATCGCGCCCCCCACCTCGGCTCCGACATGCAGCACCGGAACGCCGAGCGGGCAGGGCGTCCATTTGTCGAGCAGGCGCAGATACGCGCCCGTGGCGGTGAGCCGGGTCAGACCCACCTCGTCGATACCGAGGGCCTCCTCCCGTTCCACCGAGCCGGCGAGGGCCGCGGGAGCCTTGTCGCGAACGTGGTCCGGTGACGGCCACGACGAGTCGAGCAGCACCACACCGCGCAGACCGGCGGAGGGGTCGTTCGCTAACCGCTCGGCGAGGAGGTGTGCGATCCAGCCGCCGGATGAGTAGCCGCACAGCACATAGGGTCGTTCCCCCACCGATGAGTTCAGTGCGGCGATGTGCGCAGCTGCCAGGGCTTCCGCGTCCGCGGGGAGTGACTGCCCCTCCGCGAAACCGGGGTGGGCGACGCCATGCACGTCCGCGAGGCCGGCGAAAGCTTGAGCGAACTCGGTGAATTTCGTCGGCGTGGTCATGGGCAGCATCGACGAGAAGCACACGACCGCGACGGGACCCGGCCCGCTCGCGAGCGAAATCACCTCGACCGCAACCGGATCGCTTGCTGTGAACACCTGTCGCGACAGCGACGCGGCACGGATCATGTCCGCGGCGGCGGCCGGTTCCTTCTTGCACAGCAGGCGGTATAGCTGTTCGAACCCGGTGGGCAGGGTGTTCGCCGCCTCCACCGTCAGATGCCGCGCCAACGCTGCCGGGGTCGGATAGTCGAACACGATGCCGCTAGACAGGCGAAGGCCGGTCTCGGAGGCGAGCTCGTTGCGGAACCGCACGGACGATGCGGAGTCGAAACCGTAGTCGCGAAACGTCCTGTCCGGGTCGATGAGCTCGGCATCGTCGAGAATGCGCGACGCGCACTCGCGCACGACCCGGAGCAGATCTACCGCAGCCGCGCCCTGCCCACGAGTGGCGGTGCGCGAGGCCAGCAGCTCCACGAGCTTGCCGCGGCGGATCTTGCCGGACGGCGTCAACGGAATCGCGTCGACTTTGACCAGTTCCAGCGGCAGCTTGTGCTCCGCTACACCGGCATCCCTCAGGATCGTCACAGCGTCGTCGAGCGTAAGACGTGGGTCGTCGGTGATGAGGCACGGGTATTCGCCGAGCCGATCGTCGGGCACGCCCACGACCGCGATACGTCCGCAATGCGCCAAGAGATCCTCGATCTCGCGGGTGACGACCTTACGACCGCCGACGTTGATCAGGTCGCCGGTCCTGCCCAGGTGCACGACCCGCCCGTCGTCGTCGAGCCGGGCGAGGTCGCCGGTGCGGAGCCAGCCATCGTCGGTGAAGGACGCTCGGGTCAGGTCCGGATCCCCCAAATAGCCGAGGAACATCGTGGCGCTACGGAACTGCAGTTCGCCGTCCTGCTCGCGGACCTGGGCGCCGGCAAGAGGATGGCCCACGGTGGACGACGCGGCCTCGTCGGGGTCGTCCGGCCGGGTGGACGTACCGGCCCCTATCTCGGACATCCCCCAAGTCACCAGCACGGGAGCGTTCACAGTCGCGCGGACATCGCGGACCAGACGAGCAGGCACTGGTGCCCCGGAGGTGCGGACGGTGCGCAGCGCAGGCAGTGTCCGTCCGCCGAGACGAGACAGCAGGTCGTGCAACTGGGCGGGCACAGCGCAGAGGACGGTGACCTCGGCGTTGTCCGCCAGTGCCAAGAAGTCGTCGGCGTCCCAGCTCGGCAGCAGGGCGAGAACCGCCCCGCCGAGCAGGCTCTGGTGGACTGAGTGCAGGCCGAACAGATGGGAGAACGGGCTTGCGCTGACCACTACGTCGTCGCGGGTCAACGGACTACTCGAGATCAGTTCGGAAGCGTTGGAAAGCAACCCGTCGTGGCTGTGGAGGCAGATCTTCGGCCGGACCGACGTGGTGCCCGACGACGGCAGCGCCACGAACGGCATGGATGGTGAGATCTCGACGGGAAGGGGCACACCGCCCGCACCCTCGGCGTGAATCCGCTTCCATTCGTCCCGGTCGACGACCGCCACCGGCCGCCCGAGCGCGATGAGAGCATCGAGATCGGCCTGTCCGTGCGCGAGGTGCAAGGGGAGCAGGACGGCACCCAGCTGTGCGACAGCTACGTGCAGAGTGAGGAACTCCCAGCTGTTGGACAGCCGTGCCGCCACCAGGTCGCCGGACTTGACCCCGCGATCCTGAAGCCCTTTCGCGACGGCGTCCGCGTCGGACTTCCACTGCGCCCAAGTCCACGAACGGTCGCCATCGGTCACGGCGACCGAAAACGGGCTCGGGGTAGACGCCGCGGCGAACAATGCCGGGAAGGTGAGCCCCAAAGGCTTTCCGACGGAAGGCATCGATACTCGGGCGACTGCGGTGGTGTTCATCGTCCACTCCGTTCGAGCGTGCGCTCGTGAGCGCCAGAGTTTCCCAGGTGTGCTCGCAGAGCGGTCACCACACGTGGGCGTCGTGGTTCTCGCCCAGGCCTCCCTGCGCGAGTGGCTACGCCTCTGAGAGGTGTTTCCTCTGCGGGCAAGCCCGCAGTGACGCCAAGCAAAGGTTTGCTGTTTCGTTCAGCGACGCGCTACGTCGCGCGCCTCGATGTGCCCGAAGAACTCCACGAGTGTGTACTTTTACGCAGCAGCAACCACCGATCGGATCGGCCGCACCAAGAAGCGCGAACGGGTGCGTCGCCATGTCGTGCGGCTCGTCGACGACATGCCTCCCGGCTTGGCCAATGCCTTTGAGCGAGTCCTGGTAGGCGAACCGGGTTTGTCCCGCTCCACTGTTCGCGCGACGATCGAGGAGCTGGTTGCGGAGGGTTTTGTGACGCGCCGGCACGGCCGCGGCACGTTCACCAGCTCGCGTCGGGCCGCGTCCGACGCAATGGCCGGCCCGCCGGATGCGGCCAAGGATCGGCACCCGGCCAAGTCGACGCCGAGCTCCGGCGGCTGAAGGCCACTTGCCTGCAAGGCAGTGACCGGGAGACTTTTGGGCACGTCTCCAGCCGCTTCAGGAAGGCGTCGAGCTCGGCGGGAATCGCCTTACGAGACAGACCCGCACCATTCGGGCCGGGATCGCGTCCGCAGCCACCTTGGTGGCGAGAACCGCCTCCTCGCGCCGGGTGATAGTCCTTGACCGTCTGGCCCACGATCTCCTCGCTGCTCGCCGCCCCACTCCGGCTCGCCGAAACTCGTGCAGCCGAGCGTGATGGCCGAGCTTCCAGCCCGGTCGTTCCGAGTTCGATATATCGCATGCTTTCGAGCCTGAGCTGAAGTGCGCTCCAACGCGATCGGCAATCAGCTCGATGGAGACATTCGTTCGGCCAGCTTCCGCTCGACCAAGGTCTTGAGGAAGCGGAGACCGTCGCGAGCATCCTGATCCGGGCTGATCCCGCGGCGGAGGAATCCGGTCTCCGCCGTGAGATAGCCGTCGAACCCAGTCTCGATCAGTGCGTCGACGAGTCCTTCCCAGTCACCGTCGCCCTTGCCCGCCGGCAACCGGACCTCTGTCGCCGTCGAATCGGAAATGTGTACTTGATGCAGTTGCCGGCCCATGAGGTGGACGTAGTCGCCGAACAACTCCTGCCGATGCGACACGTGGTTGCAGTCGAACATGACCTTGACGTTCGGCAGCCCGACATCCTCGAGGAGTTCCATGGCGTCCTCGCCGTCGTCGATCAGGTTCGAATGCTGCGCGAGGGGCTCGATGACGACCGTCAGGTCGTATTGCGCGGCGTCGACGGCGATCTCCGTCAGACACTCGAGCGACCAAGCCCTGGCTTGCCTCCGCCGGGTGCCGAAGACGGTCCAGCCAGGGACGTAGAGTACTGTCCGGCCGCCCCATTCGGCGCACAGTTCGGACAGCTCTTTGTAATGCTCCGCGGTCGCCCGCCGCTCCTCGATGCTGGGGGAAGCCGGGTTGTAGCCGGGCCCGCCTCCGGGGGCCGCTCCGATTCCCGCCAGCTCCAAGCCGTGGTCGTCGAGCAGGCCACGGATCTCCCGGCGTCGCGCGGAGGTGAGATCCGGCGGGTAGGCGTGCGGGGCGGCCGCGCCGATCTCGATCCCGTCGAACCCGATCTTCCCGAGACGTTTGATCGTCTCGTCCAAGGTGTAGGAGGGAACCCAGGCACCGAACCCGGAGTAGGACCACGTGTGGTAACCGAACTTGATCGTCATGATGCGGCTCTCCTTTGACGAGGGGGATTCCGTCCGGCGCTGACCTCGGCACCGGCGGAGGGAGCGATACGAAGGAAGAGCAAGGCGCCGGCCAGCGCGATCACCGCACCGGCGAGAAAGCCGGCGCGGAAGTCGGCCGCGGTCGCTGCCGAGCCGTCCGCGGCCAGGCGTACCGTGGTCGCGGCCACGGCGACGCCCAAACCGATGGAAAGTTGCGTGGTGGTGGCGTACAAGGTGCTCGCCGCGTTCATCGTCGCCGGAGGTACATCCGCGAAGGCGAGCGTGTTGGTCGCGGTGAAGGCCAGTGACCGGAAGACACCACCCAGGAAACAGATGGCCGCGATCGTCGCATACGGGGTCGATGGGTCGAACAGCACGCAGGCGGCGAGCGAAACCGCGGAGAGCAGGCCGGAGACAACGAGGATCGGACGGAACCCGAAACGCCGCATGATCGGTGTCGTGACGGTCTTCGCCAGGAGATTGCCGGCGAAGACGGTCAGCACGAGCAAGCCTGATACGGCCGCGCTCATCCCGAATACGACCTGGAACAGCAAGGGCAGCAAGAACGGCACCATGTTGATCGCCAGTCGCAGCAGGCCTCCCTGCCAGGTGCACGCGGCATAGGTGGTGATCCGTAGCGGCGAGAGGTCGATCAACGGTGTCGGGTGGCGGCGAGCGTGTCGCACGGCGAGCGCGCCGATCGCCAGCCCGGTCACGATCAACCCGCCGGCGAGGGACCACTGGGCGTGCCCGCCGCTGGTGGACTCGAGGCCGTACATCAGAGTGGCGATCGCGATGGTGCCGAGCGCGAAACCCTTGCCGTCGAACGGCCGGCGCTCGGTTGGCGACTCTTCGACCATGCGCAGGGCGAACACGAAGGCGACCAGCCCGAGCGGCACGTTGATCAGGAAGACCCACCGCCACGACGCATAGGTCGTCACCAAACCGCCGATCGGCGGGCCGAGAACGGGCGCCACCAGTCCCGGCCAGGTGAAGATGGCGGTGGCCGCCATCAGATCCGCCTTCGGCGCGATCCGCAGGACCAGCGTGCGGCCCACCGGCACCATCATCGCCCCGGCGAAGCCCTGTAGGACCCGGGACGCGACGAACTGCCATAACGTCAGCGCCACCACGCAGAGCACCGAGGCGAGAACGAATCCGGCGATCGCGGCACAGAACACCTTCCGGACCCCGTAGCGGACTGCCAGCCACCCGCTGAGCGGGATCATCGCGGTGGCCGTCAGCAGATAGGCGGTGACACCGAGACCGGCGTCGACCGGGCTGACGTCGAACGCTTCGGCGATGGCGGGCAGGGCGGGGATGATGGCGGTGCCATCGAACATCTCCATGAAGAACGCGCCGGCGACGAGGACGGCCAACGGCCGGACGTTCGTGCGGCCGGGTTCGGCCGATGGGATCACTGGAAAGCAGCCCGGAGGTAGTCGCCGAGGAACACACCGTCCGGATCCCAGCGTCGGCGGAGTTCGACGAAGTCGCGCCAGCGCGGGTATCGTGCGGCCAGGTCGGAGGGTTCGCGAAAATGTACCTTCGCCCAGTGCGGTCGTCCTTCGTGGCGTGCCAGCAGGTCGTCGATGACGGAGAACGGCTGGGACCAGGTGTCGGACATCCGCCGGGCAGGCAAGGCGCACGTCACCCCGAGGTAACAGGTGTCCCGCTGGTAGCTCGGACTCAGCCACGCGCTGTCGGCGCCGGTGAACCGGACGTCCACCGGCGCGTTGATCCGCAGCCCGCGCCGGGTCACGGTGTCCGCGAGTTCGGTGATGGCTTCCGCGGCCCGGGCTACCGGAATTCCGTACTCGAACCCTTGCAGCCGGGATGGCACCGAACCGAGCAGGGCCTCGTCGCAACGCAAGACACCGGACCGGGCTCGGCCTTCGATGCGGGCGGCCAAGGAGTGAACCGGTCGAGCCGCGGCCGGACTGAGCCGGTTGTTGGTGAAGGCCTGGGGCAGCCCGCGGGAACCGGAAGGGACCGGAGGCGCGGCCTCACCGGTCGGATCGGCACGCCAAACCACCGCCTGCGAAGTGTGCGGATACCACCAGAACCCGCCGTACCGGGCTTTGCGGAGTTCGTCCAAACCACCCAGGATCTTCTTCAGCGGCGTCCGGGCGATCGTCTTGCGCAGGGTGTGCGCGGGGACGACGTCGAGGGTCAGTGCGGTGACCACGCCAAGACAGCCGAGATGCACGCGAACGGCGTCGAACTCGGGTTCGTCGTCCGTGACGGTGCGGACGGCGCCGTCGGCCGCCACCAGCCGGACGGACCGGAGATGGCTGGAAAGGGTCCCCATCGCGGGACCGCTACCGTGGGTCGCGGTGGCGACCGCTCCCGCGACGGTCTGTTCGTCGATCGCACTCTGGTTCGGCAGCGCGAGCCCTTCGGCCGCCAGGTGCCGGTTCAACGCCCGCAGTGAGGTCCCGGCCTTCACGGTGACCGTCATCCGCGCCCGGTCGATGGAGACGATTCCTTTGTGGCGTATCAGATCAAGCAGGGTACGACCGGCAGGCGAGACCAGACCGGCGTAGGAATGCCCGGCTCCGGCGACACCGATCCCCTGGGCTCGGTTCCCACGGTCGCGCACGATTTCGCAGATCTCATCCTCGCCGTGGACGATCTCGAGCCGCTCCGGGACACCTCGAACCGTCCCGCTCCAGTTCTCCCATGAGGTCTGCCGACGGCCTGCCGAGGTGGTACGTGGAACAGCCATGGCCTACGCCTCCAGCCGGGTTCTGCGGACTACCTCGTGATCAGCTTGTCGGCGAACTCCGCCGAGGACATCGAATCCTTGGACCGCGTCTCGAAGTACCAGTTCGCGAGTCGCTTCAAACCGGTATGAAAAGGCATCTCCGGCACCCAGCCGAGCCTCTCCCGCGCCATGGCGGCGGACGCGACCCGGTTGTACGGTCCGGTAGGCATGTCGGGAAGTGGCTTGATCCGCGAGTCGAGGCCGGTGATGTCGAGGATGAGCTGCGCCGCCTCGTGGACCTGGATGCCTTCCTCTGTGCCGAGGTTGATCGCGCTGCCGTCACGAACATGCTCGGCGGCCAGCGCCAGTCCGCGGACGATGTCGGTGACGTAGGTCCAGTTTCGCACTTGCGTGCCGTCGCCCCAGATCTCGAACGGCGCCTGCCGCAGAAAGGCACGGCCGACCATCGCGGTCAGGGCGTGGCTTTCCGGACAGCGTTCCCCGTAGACCGTGAACAATCGGCAGGAAACGGAGGGGAACCCTGCTTCGGCGTGCATCGCCGCGAGCCGCAGTTCCATCATGAGCTTGGCCCACCCGTACAGACCGTCGGCTTCGTAGGGCGGACCTACCTGCGGCTCGGTGAGCCGCACCTCCTCGGTGACGTCGCCCTGAAGCTCGACCGGATAGACACACCCGGACGACGCGTAGACGAAGTTGTCCACGCCGGCCCCCATCGCGGCCTGCGAGACGACTCCGTCCAGCACGAAGTTGCTGGAGCAGGCCGTCTGATGCAGGTCGATGAAGCCACGCCCACCGTGAACCGCGGCGAGATGGAAGACGATCTCGATACCGTCCATCGCCGAGGCCGCGACCTGAGGATCACGGAGATCCGCGTGAACGAACTCCCAGCCCGCGGGCGCGTCGTCCAGATTGGACAGTTTGCCCGAACTGAGGTCGTCCACGACCCTTACCGTCGCACCGGCTTCGATCAGGTACTCCACCAGATGAGAGCCGATGAAGGAACAACCACCGGTGACCAGAACCCTCTTACCGTCCCAAAAGGCCTGTCGCATCAGCTTTCCCCGATCTTGAGGTGAGTACGGGCGAGCTTGAAAACCTGGTCGAGATAGGCGTTCCCAGTGGCTCGTCGGAGAGACCACCAGATGAAGTCCTCGTGTGCGGTGTCGATCCTGGGGTCGTCATCCGACCGCGCGTGGGCGAGAAAGGTCGTGTTGACCGTGTGCGTCGTCGCGCCACCGTGGGCGGAAGCGTCGAACACGGTGGAAAAAGTGCCCAGCGGTACGGACAACGTCAACCGCAGACCGCATTCCTGCTCCGCCGTCCGCAGGGCAGCGCTCTCCAGGGTCTCGCCCTTCCGCATTCGCCCGCCCTGCAGCCACAGCGAACCGGCCTGTGGCTCCTGGCGGCGCCGGGTCAGCAGGGCGAAGCCGCCCCGGACGACGAGTGTGTCGACACAGACCAGCGGCATCCATTCCACGATGTCCCGATAGGACTCGGCCGGGATCCACTCGCTGGTGACAGGGACGTTTCCAAGTCGCCAGTCAAGGGTGATCCGCTCCGAGCCAGGCCCCTCCGTCGATGCGGATGGAACAGGTGCCAGTGATCGAGTCGATGAAGGGGTTGTCGTCGCGCTGTCCACAGTGATCAACCCCTCGGCATGCGTGACCGGGAACTCGTTCGAGACCCCCATAACGTGATTTTTCCAGGGGAAACGCGCAATGGGGCAGAGTGGGAACCGAGGCGTTCGATGTGGATGGTTGCCCCTTTTTCCCTCTCTATCGACAGGCCTGGTTGACATCCCTGGAACCTTCTGTCAGACGCAAGCCGTTCACCGTCCGGCAACGCGGCAGATGTGGTCACGGGCGGCCGGTCCGGTTACGACGGCAACGTTCCTTGATGAGAAAAAGGCCATCCCCCGAACAGCCGCGCCTATCACATCCAGAGTGAATAGTCAATACTGCGGGCGTGGATTGGCTGAACTGGAAAAACCTCAGGGTGAACTCGGGCACCCCTTGATTGAAGCGAGGGTCGAAGCGGGTTCGTCTGATTGAATCTGCGTCGCGCGGCCACTTCTGATCGGTGCCGAGTTAGCTACCGGCGGCGTGACACATTCGTTGAGCCGGTCGCGATGCGGGCTTCGCTGGTGGAACGACCATGGCTCAGGGAGGAACGGTGCGAAATCAAGGCCTAGGTTCCTGGCCCGCCAGACGAGCTCGAATGAGTCCTGAGAACGTGGCGATCTGGCATGAGGATCAAGTCACCACGTTCGCCGAGCTCGATGAGCGGGTCACCACGTTGGCGGGCCGGCTGCGCGCACTCGGTATCGGCCGGGGTGGCCGGGTCGCCTATCTCGGTCCGAACCATCCCTCGTACCTCGAAGTACTGTTCGCGGCCGGAGTGCTCGGCGCCGTATTCGTTCCACTGAACTTCAGGCTCACCGTCGGTGAACTCGATGAGATTCTTGCCGACTGTGCGGCCAAGATCGTGATCTACGGCGAAGGCATGGACAAGAAGATCGCCGGACTCGACCGGGAACGGTGTGCTGTTCGGCCATTGGCCTGCACCGAACTCGACGGCATCGGCCGCGCCGACCTTCCCCCCGACGAGCACGTGAGCCTGGAGGACGTGTGCCTGATCCTCTACACCTCTGGCACAACGGGAAAGCCAAAGGGCGTGATGCTGACGCACGGCAATCTCACGTGGAATTGTTTCAACGCCATCGTCGAAAGTGATGTGGCGAGCGATGAGCGGGCGCTGATCGTCGCGCCGCTTTTCCACGCGGCCGCACTGGGCATGACATGCCTGCCGGTTCTGCTGAAGGGGGGCGCAGTCTTCCTTGTCCCCTCGTTCGCCCCGGACACGGTGCTCGAATTGATAGAGCGCGAACGCATCACGGTGATGTTCGGTGTGCCGACGATGTTCGAGATGATGGCGAGGCAGCCACGCTGGACGGACGCCGATCTTTCCAGTGTCCGGAGACTGGTGTGCGGTGGCGCGCCCATACGGTCGGCGACGCTCCGCCGATATCTCGACCGTGGACTGCACTTCGCCCAGGGATACGGTCTCACCGAGACGGCGGCCGGCGTGCTGATGCTCGACAGCGGGCATCTTCACGCCAAGGCCGGATCTGTTGGTGTGCCCTCGTTCTTCACTGATGTCCGAGTGGTCGACGCTGATCGACTGGAGGTCCCCAGCGGAGTTCCAGGGGAGATAGTGGTCAGTGGTCCGAATGTGATGCGGGGCTACTGGGGGAAACCCGATGCCACGGAGGAAGTCTTCGAGGACGGATGGTTTCGGACCGGCGATGTGGGTGTCTTCGATGAAGATGGCTATTTCTTCATCGTCGACCGGTCCAAGAACGTGATCATCTCCGGCGGCGAGAACGTCTACCCCGCGGAGGTCGAAGCCGTGTTACGCGACATGGACGGTATCGCCGACTGTGTCGTGATCGGCGTGGCGGATGACAAATGGGGTGAGATCGGTAAGGCGCTGGTCGTCGCCGATCCCGATGCCCGCATCACCGACGCCGAGGTACTTGCTCGGTTGCGACTCCGGCTGGCCAAGTACAAGGTGCCGAAGTACGTGCAGTTCGTCGATTCCTTGCCCACCACCGCGTCGGGCAAGATAGCCAGGTCCGAGGTCCACCTACGCTACGGCGACGGCGAGCGCACCTCCTATTCGGCACGCATGCGGAATCGACGTGGTTAGGACAAAACCCGTTTAGGAGTGAGCATGCGCTACACACTTCCCTCGTTGTTCGCCGAATCCGTTGATGCCGGGCGGGACGAGCCTGCTGTGTTCGCAGACGGACGCTACCGTTCCTGGGCAGAATGGCATGCGGAGGCGGACGAGCTGGCTCGGGGGTTGCAGGAGTCGGGAGTCGAGCAGGGCGACGTGATCGCCGTCCATCTGCCCAACTGCTGGGATTTCCTCACTCTTCACGTCGCTATCGCCACCGCCGGCGCGGTGATGCTTCCGCTGCACCTCGGCCTCGGGGTGGCCGAACTGCGTTCGCTGCTCGAACGCACCGGCGCCGGCACGATCGTGCTCCCTGCCGACAATCGGGGGCGATCCGGCATCGAGCTCGGCCGGCAGCTGCTCGAGAACTCGTCGGCGCTCAGGCAGGTGCTGATCTCAGGAGAGCCGGACGGCGCACTCGGCGACTTGCGCCGGCTCGACGACCTGAAACGACAATGGCAGGGTGCGGCACCGCTGCCGGTACGCGTTTCGCCGGACGACACGTTCGTCTTGTTGCCCTCTTCGGGGACGACTTCGCTACGCCAGAAGATCTGCGTGCACACCCACGACGGCCTTCTGTCCAATGCCGCCACGACCGCCGCTGACGGCCAGGCGTCGAGTACCGACGAAATCATCAGCGCCAGCCCGCTCACCCACCTGTACGGTCTGCTCTCCGTCCACCTGAGTCTGGTCACCGGGGGCAGGCAAGCGCTGCTGCCCAGCTGGGACGTCGATGACTTTTTGCGGTTGACGCGGCAGGCCGATCCGACGGTGCTGTTCGCGGTGCCCACACAGATCCGGGATGTCGTGTCGCGGCTGGACACTGTCGGGCACGCGAACGAATGCGAGCTGCGGGAGGTGCGGATCAGTGGCGCGGCGGTGCCCCCCACCCTCGTCGAGCAGACGCGCCGCCTGATGAAGGCGCGGGTGATCGTCCACTGGGGCATGTCCGAACTGGGCGGGGGCCTGTTCACCCGGCCCGCCGACCCGCCGGAGACCGCGAGCCGGAGCGTCGGCCGTCCCATCTCCGACGGTGAAGTACGGATCGTCGGGGACAACGGCGGCCGTTGTGGCATCGGACAGACCGGTCACTTGCAGTATCGCGGGCGGTCTCTGTTCAAGGAGTATTTGGCGGATCCGGAACTGACACGCGCCGCGTTCACCTCCGACGGCTGGCTGCGCACCGGCGACCGGGCCTGCCTGAACGATGACGGCACGATCGCTTTCCGTGGTCGCGACGCGGACCTGATCAACGTCGGCGGCGTGAAGTTCAGTGCGACGGAAGTCGAGGCGCTGCTCGCGGACCTCCCGGGCTTGCGGCAGGTCGGGATCGTCGGGCGCCAAGACGATCGGCTCGGCGAGTACCCCTGCTTGGTCGCGACGGTCCTCGACGACGCGTCGGTCACCCTCGGAGAGGTCGTCGAGCATCTGGTCGCGAAGGGAACGGCGGAGTACAAGATCCCCGCCGAGCTGATCGTGGTCGAGGAGATGCCCTGCACACCGACCGGAAAGATCGCGAAGAGCCGGCTGGCCGCGATGCTCGGCAGCGGCGATTCGCCCGCGGCGTCGACGTGGGCCCGGCGACTTCTGGCGCTGAGCCCCGCGGAGCAGTTCACCGCGGCGTTGGACCTGGTGCGGACGCGGGTCGCCGCGGTGCTCGGACGCGCCGATCAGATCGGACCGGACCAGATCTTCACCGACTACGGCTTACGGTCACTGACCGCGGTCAGGCTGCGTTCGGAACTGGTCGACGCGACCGGGCTCGACCTGCCGACCACCGTTGCCTTCGACCTGCCGACGCCCCGCCGGCTGGCTGAGTATCTGATCAGCCTGGTCGCCACCGGCCGACCCGGTCCGGACCGGGTCATCGCGCCGCGACCGGCACGACCGAGCGACGAGGACCCGATCGTCGTCGTGGGTATGGGTTGCAGGTTGCCAGGCGGTATCACCTCACCGGCCGGGCTGTGGGACCTGCTCACGTCAGGCGGGGACGCGGTCGGCGACTTGCCCGCCGACCGTGGCTGGGACCTCGGCGCGGTCGCGGCGAACGCCCGCGGCGGTGGCTTCCTGACCGACGCGGCCTGGTTCGACGCCGAGTTCTTTGGCATCTCGCCACGCGAAGCCGCGGCGATGGACCCGCAACAGCGGCTCTTGCTGGAAACATCCTGGGAAGCGCTCGAACATGCCCGGATCGATCCGCGTTCCCTGCGCGACGGTGACACCGGGGTCTTCGTCGGCATGATGGCCTCGGACTATCTGCCCCGCCCGAACGAGACGACGCAGGGCTTCGACGGCGCTGCGATGACCGGCAACCAGAGCAGTGTCGCGTCCGGCAGGATCTCCTACGTGCTGGGGCTTCAGGGCCCGTCGCTCACCGTCGACACCGCCTGTTCATCTTCGCTGGTCGCCATCCAGCTCGCGGCGCGCTCACTGCGCGACGGTGAGTGTTCGCTTGCGCTGGTCGGTGGGGCCACGGTCATGTCGACTCCGGCCACCTTTGTGGAGTTCGCCGCGCAACAGGCGCTTTCCGCCGATGGACGGTGCAAATCCTTCGCTTCATCGGCGGACGGTACCGCGTGGTCCGAAGCCGTCGGCATGCTCGTCCTCGAACGTCTTTCGGACGCACGTCGCGCCGGTCACCGAGTACTCGCCGTCATCAAGGCCTGCGCCGTCAATCAGGACGGCACCTCGAACGGCTTGACCGCACCCAACGGTCTGGCGCAGCAACAGGTGATCCGCAGGGCGCTGGCCGACGCCGGGCTCTCACCGTCCGATGTGGACATGGTGGAGGCGCACGGCACGGGCACGAAGCTCGGCGACCCGATCGAAGCGACGGCGGTGCTGGCGACCTACGGACAGGACCGGACCCACCCACTGCTGTTGGGCTCGGTGAAGTCGAATCTCGGTCACACCCAGGCCGCCGCCGGTGTCGTCGGCGTCATCAAGACGATCCTGGCGATCCGCCATGGATCGGTACCGATGACCCTGCACGTCGACCAACCGTCGCCGCACGTGGACTGGACCGCGGGAGCCGTGCGCCTGGTCACCGAACCGGTGCCATGGCCCGAGACCGGACGGCCGCGGCGCGCCGGTGTCTCGGCGTTCGGCATCAGCGGCACCAACGCCCACGTCATCCTGGAGCAGGCACCAGTCGAGGGTGATGCGTCCATCGCGCGGTCACCGCTGCCGGCAGTGCCGTTGATCCTCTCGGCGGCGACGTCGGCGGCTCTGAAAGATCAGGCGGCGCGGCTGCTCGCCGGCCTGGACGCGGGTGCCGACCCCATGGACACGGGGTATTCATTGGCTACGACACGGGCAAGGCTGGAGCATCGTGCCGTGGTCGTCGACGCCGACCGCGCCGAGCTGGCCGCGCTGGCTTCCGGCGAGCCCGGCGCGGCGGTGACCGGCCGCTCGGACTTGCCTGGCCAGACCGTGTTCGTCTTTCCCGGCCAAGGTGCGCAATGGGCCGGGATGGGGCTCGAACTGCTCGACTCCGCCCCGGTTTTCGCGGATGCCATGCGCGAGTGCGAGAAGACGCTGAACGAGTTCGTCGACTGGTCGTTGACCGAGGTCATCGAGGACGAATCCGCGCTGGAGCGCGTCGAGGTCGTCCAGCCGGTCCTGTTCGCGATCATGGTCTCGCTGGCGAGGCTGTGGCAGTCCCATGGCGTCATGCCCGATGCTGTCGTGGGCCATTCCCAGGGTGAGATCGCCGCCGCGCATGTCGCCGGCGTGCTCTCGTTGCGCGACGCCGTCCAGATGGTCGTGCGTCGTGCCGCGCTGTGTTCCTCGCTGATCGGTACCGGCCTGTTGCTGTCGGTCGAGTCGACCGGGGACCTCGAGCGACGAATCTCGGAACGGCCCGGCCTGACCGTCGCCGCCTACAACGGGCCGTCTTCGGCGGTTCTTGTCGCGGATGCCGTCACCATCACCGAGCTGGCCGAGGAATACCGAGCCGAAGGTGTTCGGGCCCGCGTCGTCCCGGCCAGTTTTCCGTCGCACTCCGCGCACGTCGAGTCCGTCCGGGACCGGCTATTGGAAGACCTGTCCGGTATCGACCCGCAGCCCGCGGACATCCCTTGGTACTCCACTGTTACCGGCAGGTCGATGCGCGGGCAGGAGGCAGGCGTCGACTACTGGTACGAGAATCTGCGTCGACCGGTGCGGTTCGCCTCGACCGTGGAAACCCTGGTATCCGCGGGATTCGCGCACTTCATCGAGATAAGCCCGCATCCCGTGCTGTTACCGGCGATCCAGGAGACGGTGGGAGAGGCCGGATCGGCAGTCGGAACGTTGCGACGCGACCAGGGTGGTGTCCGCCGGTTTCTGACTTCGATGGCCCAAGGCTACGTGCGCGGCTTGGCCGTCGACTGGGCACGTCTGTTCGACGGCAGCGGAGCACGGCACACGGACCTGCCCACCTATTCCTTCCAAAGACGTCGTTTCTGGCGTGGCCGCACGACGCGGGCGGGTGCGGCCGGGCTCGGTCAGGAGGGCGTCACCCACCCGCTGGTCTCGGCCCTCGTCGAAGCCCCCGAGCAGGACGGCTCGGTGTTCACCGGCCGGGTCTGCCTGGCCGAGCTCGACTGGCTGGGTGATCACCGCGTGAACGGCACGGTGGTGATTCCGGGAACGGGCCTGCTGGAGCTGGCGCTCCAAGTCGGTGACCGGTTCGGCCGCGAGCGAGTGAACGAGCTGATCGTGCTGGCCCCGCTGGTGGTACCTGATCGAGGTGGTGTCCAGCTTCAGGTTCGCGTCGGCGGCGAACAAGACGGCCGCCTCGCGTTCAGCATTCATTCCAGGGCCGAAGGTCACGAGTCGTGGACGAAGCACGCGACCGGAGAGCTCGGACCGGATACGGCCTCGCCCGGATTCACCCTCGCCGCTTGGCCACCACCGGGAGCCCACGCGGTGGATCCGGACACCATCTACGACGCGCTTGCCGGCGCCGGCGTGGTACACGGGCCGATGTTCCGTGGCCTGCGCGCGGCCTGGCAGCGCGATGCCGAACTGTTCGCCGAGGTCGAGCTGCCGGAGAGGCTGCTTGGCGAATCGTCCGCCTTCCAGCTCCATCCGGCGCTGCTGGACGGGGCGCTGCATCCGGCAGCGTTGCTCGGCGACCATTCCGGTGGCCCGCTGTTGCCGTTCTCATGGCGAGGAGTCAGCCTGTTCGCCACCGGCGCGACGGCGCTTCGGGTCCGGCTACGACCCGGTGACGACGCGACGGGTGATTTCGCCATCGACATCGCCGACGACCGGGGTGATCCGGTCGCGCGGGTGGAATCTCTGGCCCTTCGCCGGCTGGCCGATGGTCTTTCCCGGGCGGACGCGGCGCGGGAGTCGCTGTTCAGGATCGACTGGACCGCCTTACGGCATGATCAGTGTTCGCCGTCCGACCTCGCCGTGCTGGATCTGAGGGCCGAACGGGACCTGCGGACCATTCTTGCCGACGTGGTCACGGCCATGCGGAACGGTGCGGCCACCGAGACCCGATCGATGGTTCTGACCAGCCACGCGGTGTCCACCGGGGAGGACGAGGACACCGATCCGGTCCAGGCCGCGGTATGGGGTCTGGTCCGTTCGGCCCAGCAGGAGAATCCGGGCTTGTTCGTCCTGGTCGACACAGATGACCCGGTGACGTTCCCGCCGATCCTCCCCTCGGGGGAACCCGAAGTCGCCCTCCGCTCCGGCTCGATCCTGGTACCCAGGCTCGCCAGGCAACCGGCGCAAAGCAGGCCGGTGACGCTGGACCCCGACGGCACCGTGGTGATCACCGGTGGAACCGGCACGCTGGGCCGGCTACTGGCCACGCATCTGGTCGAGCGGTACGAGGTGCGTCGTCTCCTGCTGCTTTCCCGCCGGGGACCGGACGCCCCCGGTGCGGACGTGCTTCGTGACGAGCTGAGCCGTCGCGGTGCGACAGTGGACATCGTCGCCTGTGATGTGGGCGACCGCGCTTCCCTCGCCGAGGTACTGACCGCGATCTCCCCCGAGCACCCATTGACCGGAGTGGTGCACGCGGCGGGGGTGCTCGACGACGGGGTGATCGGCTCGATGACCGTCGACCGTCTCGACCACGTGCTTCGAGCCAAGGCCGATGCGGCGTGGCATCTGCACGAACTCACTCTCGACCGCCCACCGGAGCTGTTCGTGTTCTTCTCCTCGATCGCCGGCCTGCTCGGCGGTCCCGGCCAGGGCAACTACGCGGCGGCCAACGCCTACCTGGACGGGCTGGCCGCTCACCGCAGGGCTCGTGGCCTGCCGGCGGTGTCGGTGGCATGGGGCCTGTGGGAATCCGATACCGGCATGACCGGCATGATGACCGCGACGGACCGCGCTCGGATTTCGCGCGCCGGCATCGACGCGCTGTCCGATGAGGACGGACTCCGTCTCTTCGACGCCGCGGTCGCCGCTGGTCCCGCGCTGCTCGCGGCGATGCGCGTGGACCTGCCCGCCATCCGGCGCGGTTCGGCGCGACCGGTATGGCACCGTATCGTCCGGCCGCCCACCCGGCTGAGCGTCGCGACCAGAGCGGTCGCGGCCGCTGCGACCGCCGACGACTTGTTGAGCGGGGAGCTCGCGGGGATGGACGAAATCGAGCGGACGCGGCGCGTCCAGAACCTGGTGCTATCTCATGCCGCCGCGGTTCTGGGCTACAGCGATCCGGCCCAGGTGGATCCGGACCGGGAGTTCCTGCACAGCGGATTCGACTCGCTCACGGCGATGGAGCTGCGAAACAAACTCAACCAGGTCACCGGTTTGAAGCTGCCCGCGATGGCCGTATTCGAGAGCAGGACCCCGATCGGGCTGGCCGCGACGGTGTGCCGTGCGATGGCCGAGCGATCGGGCGTTGGGAAAACCGCGCCGCCCGCACCAGAACCTCGCTACGCGGACTCGGTCTGTTCCTTGATCCGCGGTGCGGCGGATGCCGGAAGGGTCGGCGAAGCCTTCGGCCTCATGCGCGCGGTCGCGGATCTCCGCCCGTCCTTCGACTCGGTCGTCGAGCTGGGACCGTTGCCTGAGCCGACCACTCTGGCCGAGGGACCGCCCGGCCTTCGGCTGATCACCCTGAGTTCACCGATGGCCGATGGAGGCGTCCACCAGCACGCGCGGCTCGCCGCGCATTTCCAGGGCGTCATGCCCGTGTCGGCGATCTCCCTCCCCGGGTTCGGGCCGGGCGAGAAGTTGCCCGCCACCGGCGAGGCCGCGGTACGGGTGGTCTCCGAAAGCGTGCTGCGGGCGAGCGCGGGTGACCCGTTCGTACTGCTGGGGCATTCCTCCGGCGGAGCACTGGCCTACGCCACCGCCCACTACCTGCGGACCGGAGGGCAGATCCAACCCGCCGCGGTGATTCTCATCGACACGTTCCGGCTCGACGACCCTTCGGTGCCCCTTGACCAAATCCTGCGTCGGATGTTTTCGGCCGAGCCGACATTCGGTGCGATCACCGCCGAGCGGCTCTCCGCCATGGGTCGCTGGCTCGCGGTGATGTCCGGCCTGCGGCTCGGCCCGGTCGCCGCGCCGGCGCTGTTCATCCAAGCCACAGAACCGTTCTCCGGCGAAACCTGCGACGTGTCCCGCTCGCTGGCCGAGCCCGGTGAGCCGGCGCACGCGGTGCGGACCGTGCGATCCGACCATTTCACCATAGTCGGGGCCGAATCAGGTCGGACCAGCCAGGTGATCCGGGAGTGGCTCGAAGCGACATTGTGAGTTCGTCATCGCCGACCTGTGGAACGAAGCCGTGGTCCGCGGTCGAAGAATAGAGAGGTTCCACTCGTGCACTGCGAAAACGATGTCGACAGCAAGGTGCGGACCCTCGCCGCCTGGCTTCGCGATACGGACACCTTCACCGGGACCATCGCCCGCTGGCTGCAGTCCCCGGTCGAATATTCGTCACTGCGCCACGAGTATCGTCCCGTAACAGCGGAGCATGCCTCGCAGCTGGGTATTCCGGTGGGAAGTACCGTGTTGTTCCGGCGCGGATACCTCGAAGTCCGATCGCTGGGTGCACGACAGCCGGTGGCCGAGGTGAGTGCCGTCGTGGTCGATCACCGCCTGAGTCGGGACGCCCGGCAGGCCCTCGATTCGAAAAAGGTGGCGCTCGGCTCGATACTCAGCAGTCAGGGAATGCGACGGCACACCCAGTCTGTCACCACGTCTTCGGCGGTCGACGGCAACGGCCCACAGGTACTTCGGGTGGCTGCGACGCTCACGGTCGCGGACGAACTGGTCGCGGCGGTGAACGAAATCGTTTACCGGCGGTTGTTCGACCTTGGTCGTCAATCACTCATTTCTCCGACTGTCTGACCGCATTACGCGACCTGGTGCGTCAGCCGTCCACGTACGCGTGTCAGCACTTCGGGGAGGCGGAATGCGCCGTGGGATCCGTGCTGATCGGCGAAGGGCCGTGCGCCGAGTCTGAGCCAGTCGGACGGTGCCCCAGCGCCGTCGTCATGGAGCGCGTCCGAAGGCGCTGGGTGCGCGAGTCTCCCTGCGGCCGGCTGGGTTCCGCGAGCCGGAACGTGATCTTGCCGGCGGGTGGAGGGACGGGAGAGGGTCCTGACAGGCGGTGTGCCGAGTTACGGAGGAACCATGGTTCAGGTCGTGTTGGCGTCCATTCCCATGCCGGGACACTTGATTCCGCTGCTTCCCATCGGCCGGTACCTCGCCGAGAAAGGTTACGGCGTCACAGTTCTGACGTCGCCTGCCCTGGAGCACTTGGCGCAAGACATCGTGACGACGCCGGGTTGCCGGTTGCATCCTTTGCGCGGCAAGGCCGCGTTCGACGGGAACCGTGTCCTGGCGGAGTTTCCGGCGATGAAGGACACGCCATCCGGGCACCGGCAGGTCGTGGACGCCCCCCACGAGATGTTCATCCCGCCGATCCCGGAGCAGTTCGCCGCCGTTCAGGAGATCCTCCGGACTGGGAATCCGGCCGAGACCGTCGTTGTCCACGAGTCGTTCTTCCACGGCACGTGGCCCTCGCTGCTCGGAGCTCCGGGGCTGCGACCGGCCGGGACGATCGGTATCGGCGTCTCCGTACTGACACTGGAAGACCCGTGCCTCGCGCCCTTCGGTTTCGGTGTCGCTCCCGACTCGTCGCCGGCCGGGATCGAGCGTGCGGAGCGGCTCCGCGTCCAGTTGCGTCAGGAATTCGAGCCGGTACAGAGCCGTCTGGACCACGTTCTGGCCGGCCTGGGCACGATCAAGCCGGCCCCGTACTACTGGGATGGCTTCTCAATGCTGTGCGACACCTTCTTCCAGCTGTCGCCGCCGAGTCTCGAGTACGACCGGTCGCAGTTGCCGGAACACATCGAGCTGATCGGCCGCCCGGAGCCGACTCCCACGGCGACCTTCGAGCCGCCGGTGTGGTGGCAGGACGTCTTGACGGCTGAGCGTGTTGTCTTCGTCACGCAAGGCACGTTGAACAATGTGAACCACGCCGCTCTCATCGGACCGACGCTGGATTCGCTCGCCGGCTCCGACGTCCTCGTGGTGGCGACTTTCGGCGGCCGGCCGGTACCGCGCGATCTCAGGGTGCCCGCCAACGCGCGGGTCATCTCGTACCTGCCGTACGAGATGATCTTCCCGTACACCTCCGTTTTCGTCACCAACGGCGGTTTCGGCGGCGTTCAGGCCGCCTTGATGGCGGGCATCCCCATGGTCGTCGCGGGTGACACCGAAGACAAGCCGGAGGTCGCGATGCGCGTCGAGCACTCGGGAGCAGGGGTCAACCTCCGCACGGGGCTCCCCACCGGCTCGAGTGTGCGCGACGCGGTCGAACGGGTGCTGCGGGAACCGGCTTACCGTTCCAGGGCAAAGGAAATCCAACGTGAATACCGGGCCAACGACACCCTGGCCCGGATCAGGCACGAGGTCGACCGCATGCTCGCCGCGGCGTCAACGTGATCGCCTCTCGCGAGGCGTGGGTACGCTGATGAGCCGCACGCCGGCGGCCCAGTGATCCGTACACGTCGGCTGATCAACCCGCCGATGTCGGTCTACGTCAACGGCTCCTACTCACCCTGCGGGAACCCACCGGCCTGGTCGCGGCGGACTGCCCAATTATGCTGCCAGGATTCCCAAAGGGGCATGTTCACTCCACGAATATGCCCTCGGCACCACGCCGAACGTACAGTTCCCGCAAGGTAAACCGAACCAGATTCGGCATGGCGTCGACCGAATACGACGTACTGCCGCGACCGAAGGCGTCATCATGCCGAATGCTTCACACAGATCGATGCCAGGCGAATCACGTCGAAATCCGGTCTACCGGCTACCGGGAACCAGCGGCGAAGTGTCCGCGAACCCTCCTGACGACAAAGTTCGCGAACGCGCGGCCCGGGCGGTCCGAAGGCTGGCAAGGGATGCGAACGAACAGGCGAACCTGCTGGCGATGCTCGGGCTGGACACGATCGAAAGTGCGGCGGGGGCCAGGAGCGGCCATCTCCCGCACCTGTAGGCACATTCGCGAACCTCCTGTTCCCGTCGGCCGTCGACGCCGCAGGGAACCTATGCGCGCGTGGTGTGGCTGTCGAACCGGCGCAGCTTGTTGCGGGTGCCGACACGTTCTCCCGGCGAGGCGGCCGGCAGCGAGAATACTCCCCGTGCCCGCCGACTCCCGGAAACCGCTGACCTGGCTCGCCCGACTCCGACGCGGACTCCCTTGTGGACCCTGACCTAGGACCACGAGGCAGGGGCGTGGCCGGCCAGCCTGCCATTGTGGCCGGTGTGATTGCGTAGCCACAGATCGAAATTGAGGGCGAAGTCGATGCCCGCGCGGGTGGCATGGTCGGCGGCAGGGCGGTTCAGGCGGTCCCGGAGTCGTTGCGGTGCGAGAAAACTCCACACCGGCGCGGTCGGGGTGGCCAGCAGATCGTGTGCCTGTTCGCTGATGGCGTGGTGGTAGGCGGGGTCGTGGGTCACCGGATACGGCGCCTTGGTCCGGGCGGTGACGCTGGCGGGCAGCAACGGCGCTACCGCCGCGCGCAGCAGGGATTTCTCCCGGCCGTCGACGGTGTGAAGCGCCCAGGGGATGTTGAAGGCGTACTCGACGAGCCGGTGGTCGCAGAACGGCACACGTACTTCCAGCCCTACCGCCATGCTGAGCCGATCCTTGCGGTCCAGCAAATGGGGTAGCCAGCGGGTCAGGTGCAGGTGGAACACCTCGCGCATGCGGCGCTGGAGCCCGGCCTCGCCATCGAGGCGCGGGACGCCGGCGAGAGCGTCACGGTACTGCGCCTCACGGTGTGCCGCGATGTCGAGTTCGGCGCCGGCCTCGGGGCGCAGAAGGGCCTGATAAGTGCCGCTGTGGCCGGTGAAGTACCGCCACGGGTAGGTCTGGGCACCGATGCGTTCGGGGTCGTGGAACCACGCGTAGCCGCCGAAGACCTCATCGGCGCTCTCGCCGGAGATGGTCACGGTGGTGTGCTCCCGGACAGCACGGAACAACAGGTACAGCGAGGTGTCCATGTCCCCGAGCGCGGGTGCGTCCTTGGCCGCGACCACTGCCTGCCGGTGCCGCGGATCGGCCAACTCGGCCGCGTCGAGCACGATGTCGCGGTGGTCCAAGCCGCAGTGCTCGGCGACGGCGCGCACGAACAGGGTATCCGGGGTGGCGCGCAGGCTGTTCCCGACGAAGTGGTCGGTGTTGCCCGCGAAGTCGACGGAGAAGGTGCGTAACGGAGTCGGGCCAGCTTGCTGACCGAGGGCGACCAGTGCACTGGAATCCAGGCCACCGGAAAGCAGGGCTCCGAGTGGGACGTCGGCTCGGACGTGCCGGGCGGCGATGTCGCTCAGCAGCTCACGTACCCGCCCGACGGTGGCGGGCACGTCGTCGTCGTGTGGCCGAGCGGTGAGCTGCCAGTAGTGCCGCTCGCGCAGGCCTGCGGCATCGAGGACAACGATGGTCCCGGGCCTGACCTCGTGCACGTCGCGGAACAGGGTCGCGCCGGGCGTGTGCGCGGAGGCGAACAGATCGCGCAGGCCGTCGACGCTGACCGCGGGGGCGATCAGACCGCTGGCGAACAACGACTTCGGTTCGGAAGCGAACAGCACGCCGCCCGCGTGGCGGGCATAGTGCAGCGGCTTGACACCCAGCCGGTCGCGGACAAGCACCAGCCTGCCGCGGATCTCATCCCAGATCGCGAAGGCGTACATGCCGTTGAGCCGTTCCACCGCGTCGATGCCCCACTCGAGGTAGGCATGCAGAACGACCTCGGTGTCGGTACCGGTCCGGAACTTGTGCCCCCGTTGTTGAAGCTCCTCACGGAGCTCGGGATGGTTGTACACCTCACCGCTGTAGGTCATGGCGACCAGCGGCTCGTGGCGGTCGTCGGTGAAGATCATGGGCTGCTGACCGTGCTCGGGATCCATGACGGCCAGCCGTCGGTGCCCCAGAACAGCATGCGTGCCGGTCCACACGCCCGCGCCGTCCGGCCCCCTGCTCGCCATGGCGTCGGTCATCCGGCGGACCCGTTTTTCCCTGTCCTCCGGCAAACACCCGAGATCTGCCCAGCCTGCAATGCCGCACATCAGCTTCACAAACCCTTCGAATGATCTGCCGAGCGTTTGGTGATCATCCTCAGCCACGACGGCCGGGTCAGCGGCGTTCCGGCGACCTTCTTCCAAGACGGCTGCCCGAAAGGCCGGTGATTCGTCCGAACCGGTGGCCCTGTTCAC
Source organism: Amycolatopsis keratiniphila (assembly GCF_000400635.2). NCBI lineage: Bacteria > Bacillati > Actinomycetota > Actinomycetes > Pseudonocardiales > Pseudonocardiaceae > Amycolatopsis > Amycolatopsis keratiniphila. Next base: position 6,021,448 of record NC_021252.1, read on the forward strand.
CGGGGATCCTCTTGGATCAGCCTGGTAATCAAGAGTGCCGATTCAGATCATCTTTCATGACAAGGTCGCTTGGGGACCGCGCGGACTCGGGGGCGGTCACCGTCACGGCGCCCCGATCCCGTGAGCCAGTGGAGGCGTGATGACCGCGTATGAGCCGATCGCGATCGTTGGTATCGGAGCGCGTTTCCCCGGCGCCAGTGGCGCACAGGAACTGTGGGACCTGGTGTGCGGGGAGGTCGACGCGGTCACCGCGGAGCCTCCAGCGGACCGGTGTGACGCCCGCCCGCTTTACGACCCGACACCTCGTAAGGCCGGCCGCGTCGTAAGCCTTGACGGCGGTTTCCTGGACCACACGACAGGTTTCGTGCCCGGCGACTACGCCGTGACCGAACGGGAGAACGCGACGCTCGACCCCCAGCACCGCCTGCTGCTCCAGTGCGCTCGCGACGCACTGGCTGACGCCGCGTTGACCGAGACCGCCGGCCAGGACATCGGGGTCTTCATGGGCCAGAGCACCGGTGAGCACTGGGACCGGTTGCACGGCAACACGACCACCGACATGTACGCCATCGCCACCGCTGCCGCCCGCAGCATGGCCTCCGGCCGTATCAGCTACGCCTGGGACCTGCGCGGCCCGTGCGCCACGGTCGACGCGGCATGCTCCTCGGGCACCCTCGCCGTCCACCTCGCCTGCCAAAGCCTGCGCACCGGCGAGTGCGACATCGCGCTGGCCGGCGGCGTCAGCCTCGTACTGGACACCCACCACACCGTCGGCTACTCGGCCGCCGGCATGCTCTCCCCTTCGGGCCGCTGCCGCTTCGGACACGAGGACGCCGACGGCTTCGTCCGCAGCGACGGCGCCGGAGTCCTTGTCCTCAAAAGGCTTTCCCGTGCCCAGGCGGACGGCGACACCATCCACGCCCTTATCCTCGGCAGCGCCCAGGCCAGCAAGGGCCGCACCGCCAAAGCGATCATCGCCCCCTCGCTCGAGGGCTACCTCCACGTCATCACTCGCGCGTGCGCCGTCGCCGACGTCAGTCCCGACCGCATCGCCTACGTGGAGGCACACGGCAACGCCGCTCCGGCCGGCGACCGCACGGAACTACACGCCATCGGCGCCGCCATCGGCGTTCACCGCCCGACCGGCCGGCCGTGCCTGGTCGGCTCCATCAAGACCAACATCGGTCATCCCGAAGCTGCCGGCGGCATCGCCGGACTGATCAAGGCAGCCCTGGCTGTGCGGAATCGAACGGTGCCCGCCAGCTTACACAGCGATCAGCCCACCTCCCAGGTCGACTGGACCGGACTCGGCATCGCACCGGTCCCCCGCACGATCGACTGGCCCGACAGCGAATCCGCCATCGCGGGAGTCAGCACCTACGGCCTGTCCGGCACCTTCGTCCACATCCTCGTCGGCCAGCCACCACACCAGTGACAGACGCACGCTACCGTCGAGTGAACAGGTAGCGCGAAGCGGATGGGAATCGTCCGACTTCGATTCACCCGCGGCGCCCCAGCCAGCGAACCCGCCACCAATCGTCCCGCCCGCCGACGCGACCCCACTCTGGCAAGAAGCCACCACAGGATCTCGAGCGGTCCTCACACCACCCGTGATCACCATCGTGACCGCACCCACCACACCAGGCCACCAGCACAGTCACGAACGACAACTGGAGTATCAGGGCGAACGGGCATCACAGTGAAGCGGACCGCCCTTCGTGGACACGCCAGGGTCCCGGCAAAGTCGTCTATCCGCTGGTCAAGTGGTTGACAGAGGGGCTCGTCACCCACTTGGCCTCTTCTCAACTGTCCACAGGGGATACTTTCGAGGTGAACGTTCCCGATTCGGGCGTTTTACGAAGGGGTCGTGAGTGTTTTTGGTCGTTAGAACGACCAAAAACACTCACGACCCCCATCGAAAACCGCACCAATATGCATCAAACGGACATCTGCCTGTCGGTTGGTGTCCTTTGTGGACACCAACCGGCCAAGTCGAGCCTCCTGTCGCCTGCCCCGCCCGGAGATCGAGCCCGAACCACCAAGAGCGGCGCCGGCCAGCGCTTATCCGACTTTGCCGGAGCCCTGGTGGACACGCTGAGCACGGCCGGGTCGTCGATCTGCCCACCGCGCCTTTCGGCTTACCCACATCAGGACGACCATTGTCACTCACCACCCCGAGCACGCTTCAGGTCGGCCCGTTCGGCAACACGCCACTTCTGCCTCCTCACTCGACAATCACTCCGAGATCTCAGTCAGAAGCCAGTTAGCAACATGTGGACACATTGTCAAGTATTTCGTCAAAAGCGGTCCTGACGTCGGGCACAAATGCTACAACGTGCAAGGTTTTCCGCTGATTGCCGTGCCGCCACCACTCAGGCGTATCGTCCATCCCGAGAGCACAGGTTCACGCAACCGTCAGTGCCTCTGAAAGACAACCGCTGGGGGGCGACAAGGGCTTCAGGAGGCGTCCTCATGAAGAAGCGCATCTGTGTTTTTTGTGGCTCTTCGGCGAGCAACGCCCCGCGGTATCTGCTTCCCGCTACGGCTCTCGGCACTCTGCTGGCCGAGCGGGGTTTCGGACTCGTTTACGGTGGCGCGAGCCACGGCATAATGGGAGCGGTGGCCGACGCGGCTCTGGCCGCAGGCGGCGAGGTCATCGGCGTAATAGCCAGGAATGTCGTCCGCGACGAGGCCACACATCACGGCATCACCCAGCTTCAGGTGGTCGACGATATGCATGCGCGCAAGACCAGGATGGCTCAGCTTTCCCAAGGATTCATCGCTCTTCCCGGCGGGACCGGAACTTTGGAGGATCTCTTCGAGGTTTGGACCTGGGCACATCTGGGCATGCACACCAAACCTGTCGGCCTCCTGGACACGAATGGCTACTACCGGCTACTTCTGCAGTTCACCGACCACATGGTGACCGAGGGATTCCTGCATCAGCACAGCCGGGAAACGATGCACGTCGATGCCGAACCGGCAGCCCTGCTGGACAAGGTCCTTGCGAACCTCGGACCACAGACCCACCGTGAGTCACCTGGGCCCTGCTCTGCGAAACCCGAGATCGCGGTCCCAGCGCAGCGATAGAACCGACAGCGCGCGATACCTTATGCCATCGAGGACACTCTGGCATATCCAGCTCGAGCGTTAGGCCCGGCAAGAGCGGTCGCGTCGAGACCGCCGGTTATACGACCAGACTTTCGCATTACAGGAATAATGCAGATCGGAAATACCCATGAAAGCACGACCATCAGACTTTTCCGACCAGATCGCCATTATCGGAATGGGCTGTCGATTCCCGGGCGGGATCAACAGCCCTGATGCGCTTTGGGCTCATTTGAAGGAGGCCCGCTCCGCCGTCTCCGACCTTCCCGAGGGACGCTGGGACGCCTATCCCGCGCCCAGCGAGGCCGCCTCCGGCGCGGTACGCCGGATGATTCAGCGGGCCTCCTACCTCGACGATACCGCGGGATTCGACGCGGGATTCTTCGGAATCACCCCGAGAGAAGCCGAGCAGATGGACCCACAGCAGCGAATCGTGCTCGAAGTGGCTTGGGAAAGTCTGGAGCACGCCGGCATCCCGCCACGGTCCCTGGCGGGTAGTGTCACCGCGGTCGTGATGGGAGTCGGCGGTAACGAATACGGCCAGCTGCTGTTGTCCGATGCCTCCCGCATCGGGCCGTACAGCAGTATCGGAGGCGCATATTGCGCGGTGGCCAACCGCGTTTCCTACGCGCTGGACCTGCTCGGGCCGAGTTACGCGGTGGACAGCGCTTGTTCTTCTTCGCTGGTCGCAGTGCACGCGGCGAGCCAGGCCCTGCGATCCGGGGAGGCGGACCTGGCGTTGGCCGGCGGAGTGAACCTCATTCCCGCGCCGGGGCAGTCGATGTCCCTGGCCGCCTCTGGAGCGATGGCTCCCGACGGAAGGAGCAAGCCCTTCTCCGCCCAGGCCGACGGGTACGGGCGTGGTGAAGGCGCCGGGGCGCTGGTGCTTAAGCGGAAGTCCGACGCACTCCGTGACGGTGACCGGATCCTGGCCACCATCGTGGCCTCGGCGGTGGCTCAAGACGGGCGCACCAGCGGAATCATGGCCCCGAACGGTACCGCGCAAGCCGCGCTGCTGCGAGGACTCTATGAGAAGGCCGGTGTGGACCCGGCGAGTGTGCACTACGTCGAGGCACACGGGACGGGGACCTCGGTCGGCGATCCGATCGAGGCAGGAGCCATCGCGTCGGTCCTCGGAACCGGCCGGGCCGACGGCGAGGTCCTGATCGGCTCGATCAAAGGCAATATCGGGCATTTGGAGGCAGGTGCCGGTATCGCGGGCGTGATGAAGACGGTTCTCGCGATGACGCATGAACTGCTTCCATCCACTGTCGGCCCCGACGGTCCGGCTGGGGTATTGCCCGACATCACCACCATGCCTGGCGTCCGCGTGGTCGACGCGCCCACGCCATGGCCACGGGGTGAAAGTCCGCGGCGCGCGGGAGTGTCCAGCTTCGGATACGGCGGAACGATCGCCCATGTGTGCCTGGAAGAACCGGCCGTGTCTCCGCTTCCCCCGCGCACGACGGGAAAACCGTCGACTCAGGTGCTGGTGTTGTCGGCCGCTTCCGCGCCCGCGCTCCGGGACGCCGCTGGACGGCTGGCGGACGCGGTGCGCACCGGAGATGACCGGCCCGACCTCGGCTCCGCGGCCCACACACTCGCGGTGCGCCGCTCGCACTTGCCGCACCGCCTCGCCGTAGTGGCCGAGAACTGGGATCAGGCGGTGGAACGGCTCGACGCGGTCTCCGCGGAGAAGCCTGACGACGGTGTCGTCGTCGGCCGGGCGAACGAACCGGGACCTGGCCCGGTGTGGGTGTTCTCCGGACATGGCTCGCACTGGGCGGGAATGGGACGGGAACTCCTCCGGGACAGCGCCGAGTTCGCACAGTCCTGCCAACGGCTGGACCCCGTTTTCCGGCAGGAAGCCGGATTCTCCCTGCTGGAGGAGATCCGGCACGGCGAGTTCACCGAGGTCGACCGCATCCAGGCAGCGCTGATCGGTATCCAGCTGGGGCTGGCCAGGATGTGGCGGGCGCGCGGTGTCCGGCCTGCCGCCGTGATCGGCCATTCCGTGGGAGAGATTTCCGCCGCCGCGGTGGCCGGGGTGTGGAGCGAGGAGGACGCGGTCCGATTCGCCTGCCGCCGGGCCTCTCTGCTGCGTTCCGTAGCCGGGGCCGGAGCGATGGTGATGGTGGCTCTGCCCTTCCCCGAGCTCAGCGATCGGTTGGCCGGACGCACCGACGTGACCGCGGCGATCCATCCGTCTCCGGACTGGTCCGTCGCCTCCGGCGATCCCGCCGCGATCGACGAGCTGGTCCGCGAGTGGCAGGACCGAGGACTGACGGTGCGGAGGATCGCCTCCGACGTGGCCTTCCACAGTGCGCAGATGGAGCCGCTGCTGGCCGATCTCGGCGCGGCTGCCGCGCCACTGGGCATCAGCGAACCGTGCCTGCCCCTCTACAGCACCGCCCTGCGGGACCCCAGAAGCGACTCGCCCCGCGATCCCCTGTACTGGCGGGCCAATCTGCGCGAACCGGTGCGCTTCGGACCGGCGATTCAGGCCGCGCTCGAAGACGGGTACCGCACCTTCATCGAAGTCTCGACGCATCCGGTGGTGACACATTCGATCATGGAGACGGCGGCGCGGTTCGACTCCGAACCGGTGCTGGTGGTCCACACATTGCGCCGTCGCCGCTCGCAACTCCAGGAATTCCTGGCCCAAACCGGGAAACTGTACTGCGGGGGCGCCGCCATCGACTGGGCCGCAGCGCTTCCCGGCCGTCTGGTCGACTTGCCCACCCAGCCGTGGCGGCACGAACGGTTCTGGCTGCCCCCGGCCAGGCCCGAGGACACCGACGCGCACGACCCGGCAGGGCACACGCTACTGGGCCGCCGCATCGACGTCAGCTCGGTTCCGCCCACGACGGTCTGGACCACCTCGCTGGCTCCCGAATCCCGCCCCTATCCCACTCCCCACGTCGTTCACGGAGTGGACATCGTGCCGGCGGCAGTCCTCATGGGAACGCTTGGCGCGGCGGCCGGTGGCCGGAGCGACATTGCCGGTGGCTACCACCTGCGTGACATCTCGCTGCGCACGCCGCTTCCGGCGGACCAGCGGCGTGCCGTGCAGATTCTCTCCCACGAAGGACAGCTGACCCTCTCGTCCCGGTTGGCGGACGAGGAAAGCGGCGGGAACTGGATCGTCCACACCACTGCCCACGTCGCCGAGCCCACCGGCGCCGGTGCTCCGGATCCGTACCGCGAACCTCTCGCCGGGTCGCAGTCATTCTCCGAGGACGAACTCCTCGGCCTTCTCGCGCCGCTGGGAGTCACCGGGGTCGCCTTTCCCTGGGAGGTGCGGGCTCTCCAGCACGACGCCGCCGAAGTCGACGCACATGTCCTCGCCCCCGACGCCGAGACCTGGGCACCGCTCTTCGACGCCGCGACCACACTCGCGGCCCTGCCGATGGCCAGGCAGGGGGTTCGCCGGATGCCCACTTTCATCGAAAGCGTCCGCGTCTGCGGCCCCGTTCCCCGTGACGTGCAGGTCCACGCCAGGCTGCGGAGTGGTACGTCCGACGTCGTCGATGTCGATGTGATCAGCCGGGACGGCGCGTCGACGGCTCAGGTGCGCGGGCTGCGTTTCGGCATCCTGGACGCTTCCGACGATCTGCTCTCCGACCCCCGGAGGCTGCTGCACCGGCTGGACTGGCAGCCGATGGCCGAGTTCGCCGTCACCGGCAGGGCACCGGTCATCGCCCTGGTCGCGCCCGGGCCCTCCCCGCTGGTAGATCGAATCGCGCAGCGCGCGGCGGCCGAGGACATCACCTGCATCACCACAGACTGTCTCGACGCGCTCACCGGCGCTGATCACGTACTCGTATTCCCGGGAGACACAGAGGCTCCAGTGCGGCAGACCGAGCTGAACCTCGGCTTGCTGGCCCGTACGGCGCAGGCTCTGTTGTCCAGGGGCGAGGGCACTGCTCGGTTGTGGGCGGTCACCGCCGGTGCCCGCGAGTGCCGGGACGATCGCGCCTTGTCACAGCGGCCGCTCTGGGGGGCCGGGCGGGTCATCGCCTCGGAGCACCCGGATCTGTGGGGTGGAACCGTTGATCTCGGTGCGGAAGGCACCGACGAAGCGATCGGGCGGCTCCTGCGGCTGCTGCACCATCCTCCCGCGGAGGATTGGGTCGCCCTCGACGGGCCGGCTCCGGAAGCCGCCCGCATGGTTCCTGTTTCGGGCATCGCTCCGGCCCCGCTAAGGTGCGCGCCGGATGGAACCTACGTGGTGACCGGTGGGCTGGGAGCACTCGGGCTGGAAGCCGCGCGCTACCTGGTCGCGCACGGTGCTCGCAGGCTTGTGCTCATCGGGCGTCGAGGACTTCCCGAACGCGGTCTCTGGGCAGAGCAGACGGATCCGGCGATCCGCCACGCGATCGACGTCATCACGTCCTTGGAGCAGCTCGGTGTCACTGTTCAGCCCTACTCCTTGGACATCGCCGATCCCGACGCCGCACGGATCTTGACGCGAGCGGATGCGCTGGGGCTCCCCCCTGTGCGCGGGATCGTGCACGCCGCAGGTGTGTTCAGCGGCGGCGTCATCGACGAACTCGACGAAACCTCCATACACACCAACCTTCATGCCAAAGCCGCGGGTGCCTACGTGCTCCACGAGCTGTTCCCGCCGGGAACCCTGGATTTCCTGGTGTTCTTCTCATCCACCGCGCCTCTGGTGGTACTTCCCGGTTGTACCGCGTACGCCGGCGCCAACAGTTTTCTCGATGCCCTCGCGCACTATCGGCGTGCCCAGGCGCCGGACACCAAAGCGCTTGCTTGGACGGCTTGGCGCAACACGGGAATGGGCGCTTCCTTCGGCGCCCTGGAGCAGGACGCCATGGATTCGCAGGGCTTCGGCGACATCACAGTCGTGGAAGCGTTGCGTGCCTGGGAATACGCGGACGCCATGGATGCCGCCCAAGCGATCATCGTTCGCCCGACCCAGCTTCCGGATATGCAGCGGCGCCCGATCTTCGAGCACGTCAAGAGCCCCAAGTCAGTCGAGCTCAAGGACGATTCCCCTGCCGGTGCCGCACTGCGTTCGGCGGATCCGGAGACACTCGCGGTCACGATCGTGGAGGAGATCACCCGTCATATCGCCGAAGAGACGGGGCTTCCGGGCGAACGGATCGAGGACAACGTGCCTTTCGCCGACCTGGGCCTGGACTCGGTGATGGCCATCGCCATCCGCAGCCGGCTGCAACGCTCCATAGAACTGGATCTGCCGATCACTGTTCTGTGGACCAATCCGACGCCTGCCGCGCTGGCCCGCCACTTGACCGAACGGCTGGTCGCGAAGCGGGCCACCTCAGGCGCGGCGGACAGGGCGCCGTCCCTGCGGACATAGCGAATTAGGCAGGAGAAGGGAGACCGCACCGACGCAGAGAACAGGCGATCGATCGACGATACGACACCGCCGGAGCCTTCTAGTTCGCTGTTTAAATCGAGGGCGTCCGCGTGCACGACGGACCGAGCGAATCCCTCGGGGGAACCCACCCGGACGACGCGCCCGAACACACCGCCGTCCTCATCGACGGCGCCGTGCGCAGGGTGGCCACGTACAGCCACCCTGCGATAGCCCGGTATCCCGCGCAGCGGGCTCGTCGTGAGGGTCTCGCTGCCTGGAATGCTGACGATGACACCCACGGGATCGAAGACCACGTGTCTGAGCTTCCGAGCGTGGCACCGCTCATCGGCGCGCCCCGGCCCCTGGAGAGTCCAGGCCGAACGGGCAGGAATTGTGGACGAAAGCCCCAGCCGCCTTCTTGCCGGCCACTCGCACGCCGTGCTCGTTGTGTAGCGTTACGTCATGATCAGTTCCCCGGCGATGGTCGCCACGACTGTTCGCGAACTGGTGCACGCGGAGGTGGCCCCCGCTGCGAAGCGTGTCGACGAGGACGGCGTCTATCCCGCCACGGCACTCGTCCGCCTCGGGCAGGCGGGTGCTTTCCGTCTTCATGGTGAAGGCGGGAAACCGCCTGGCCTCGACGTCGCCATCGCGACGACGGCGGTCATCTCGAAAGCCTGCTTGACGACCGGGTTCTGCGCTTGGTGCCAGCACTCGGCGGCCTGGCTCCTGGCGAACAGTGGCAACTCCGAGTTGCGCGCCAGGTTGCTGCCCGACGTCGCGAACGGCACCGTCATGGCCGGTGTTGGGCTCGCGAATCCGGTCAAGGCCATGAGCGGCATCGAGCAGTTCAAGCTGCGCGCCGAACGTGTCCCGGGCGGTTACCTGGTCAGTGGCGCCCAGCCGTGGATATCCAACATGGACGAGGGGCACTGGTTCGCCACGGTCTTCGCGGACGTGGCAGACCAGTCCCACTGGACCATGGCGATGGTGCGTTGCGGGCAGCCCGGCGTGACGATCCGCCCGAACGTCCAGATGACGTCGTTGCGCGGCAGCGCGACGGTGACGGTCCTGTTCAAGCAGGCCTTCATCCCCACAGAGCAGGTTTTGGCGTCCCCTGCCAAGGGCCTGCTGACCCGTGCCTACCCAGGAATCGTGCTGCTGCAGACTGGAATGGCGCTAGGAGTGATCGGGGCCAGCATCGCCTTGATGCGCGAGTTCGACGCCGGGCAATCCGAGAGCAATCAGCACCTGTTACGCCACCCGGACGACTTCGCGGCCGACCGCGACGAGCTACAGGATCGGATCGCACGGCTCACGGAAACGCCACTCGACGACTCGCCCGGGTACCTCCGGTCGGTTTTCGAGACGCGGTTCAGGGCCAGTGAGCTCACCCTGGCGGCGACGCAGATGGCCATGCTGCGGGCCGGACTGCCGGCCTTCATGCAGGGTTCTCCGGTTGACCGGAGAATGCGCGAAGGCAACTTCGTCGCGACAATCACGCCGTCGATGAGGTTCCTCGCCCGGGCGTTGGCGACGATGGGAGAGAGGGCTCCGTGGCTGACCTGATCATCGCGGCGTCCGCCGGCGGCGAACACGTTCTCAGCGGGAGCGGAACCGACACGGTCATGGAGCGCGCGCGGGAGGCGGGTCTTCCGGTACGAGGCGAGTGCGGTGGCTCGATGTACTGCGGGACGTGCCACGTGATCGTCGACCCGGCGTGGGCCGGGCGGCTCATGCCGCCTGGTTGCGAGGAAACCGACCTGCTCGACGCGCTGCTCGACCGGCAGCAGACGTCCCGCCTCGGCTGTCAGATCACTATGACGAGCGACCTCCACGGCCTTCGCGTGCGCCTCCCCAGAACGCTCGCATGATCTCCACGGCAGCGGACGCCTAGCGTATGTAGGTGCCCGCATTCGTCCATGCGAGTAAAGCTGCGTGTCGGTGGCGTTAATGCTGCCGCTCCACCGGGAGCACTGCGCGTGCCCGTACCGCACGCGCTGCCCTCGGGCCAGCCCCGCGCCGGCGGGGAGCACACTTGCTGACCAGCGATGTCAGCGCGCCCCAGCTCAAACTGCGTCGGTTTGCCCCCCGGAGATTCCGCGCCGTCCATCCATGCCGATGTCCGCCGAGGAAATCAGCGTCCGACAGAACGTGATAGCCGACGGCTCTGGGCGTGACTCGGTCGATCCCGACCGCGGCCCCAGGCGGCGTCCTCGGCCACATCAAGACGCCTGCCCCGATGCCCACCACTCCATCGTGTGATTCGCCCCCTCGAAACGACCCAGCCCCAGCCCCGGTTGATGACCTTGAAACATCGATCAGCACCGAGACTGTTCGCGCCCCCGAACCTGAACGGCCTCGACGGCCCCTCATACCGGCTCCGCTCCGGACTCACCAGGAAACCTCCGGCAAACTCCGCAAAGCGGAGAGCGCACCTGTCTCATGACAACCGCACCCAGACCATCGCCAAGATCTGCCGGCTCTGCGCCGGACCCCCTTCGTCGCCACCGACCGCCAAGCCAAGGACAGAAGTCGGTCACGACACGCCCCCCACCCCGGTGGAACACGAATCGCCGCTCACGCCACCGCACCGACACCACGTCCGCGCTAGCGGCCTTGTCGATGACCAAGAGGCTCTCGTCGTAGCTACCCATCAGGCGACCGCTCAAGGTCCGCGGTACGCCAGTGTCACCGGCAGTAACAATTCGACATGGAGCGTGCGCGCACCCCACGTCCGGCCGTCCACTTCTGCGGGAAAACCGGGCAACTTTCTCCCCGGTCGCGTTGACCGCCGTTCAGACGGTGGGAGAAGTTGCAGCTTGAAGCCGCCGACCTCACAAAGCAAAACGGAGACCGATGAAGACCACCGAACGAGCGCTGACGATCAGCGAGACGGCCTTCATCCTCGCGGGGTTCGGCCCGGTAGTGGTCCGCACGGCCTTCACCGGCCGATTCGACCTTGAGCTGCTCGAGACCGCGTGGCAGCTGCTCGGTCGCGAATACCCGCTGCTGCGATGCGGAATACTCGGAAGTGAGGGCGGATTCCTGCTGAGCTTGCGAGACAGCATGCCGAAGGTAGAAGCCGGTGTGGACACTTTCGACGAAGACATCTCCCAACGGATCGGAGACGGTGCGGTCAGCCGATTGTCACTGTCCCAGACGGACGGCACAGCGGTACTGACGCTCGCCGTCGATCATGCCTTTTCCGACGGACGTCTCGTGCAAATACTGGTACGCGTCCTGCTCCGCATCTACACCACCTTGCTCCGCGGCGAGACCCCGGCCTCGAAGCCGCGGCCGGTTTTCGAGCCGGGGTTGGAAGAACTCTTCTCCGGGCACTACGCCCCGGGGCGGCCCGGCCCACCCAAGGTGCCAGGAGAGCCGCTGGCCCTTTCGCGCGGTTCCGGTGAACCGTCGTCCGGCTTCGGCGTGCATCACCTCGAACTCGAGCCCGAGCCAACGGCCGAGCTCGTCACCTTCGCCCGCGCCAACCGGATGTCGGTCACGGACTTGCTGTCCGGAGCGATTTCGAGATCGGTAAGGGCGCGGTTCCCCGAAACCGACGGCCCGCTACCGGTCACCTTGTGCCTCCCCGTGGATCTCCGCCGACGGCTTGATCCACCGGTCGACTCGGACGCCCAGCTGTGTGGAGCCCTTCCGTGCACGGTCACCGTCCCGGTCGCCGCGAGCGACGAACCGCTCGAGATCGGCCATCGGGTGGCCGCGGAGCTGCGTACGGCTCTCGAACGGGACGAACCGCAACGCGCCTTGCTGGCCCAGTGCCTCGCGCCGGCGCCCCCACCGCCCATGACCTTCATGGTGTCGAACATCGGTGTCGTGGAGGATCCCGTGTTGCCCGAAGGCCTCTGTGTCACCGGTAGCCGTTTCGCCGCGACGCTGAACGGTCCGGTACCCGCGATGTTCGTGGCGACGGTGAGCGGTCGGCTCACTCTCGACGCGGTTTACGACCTCGCTTACCACAAACCCGAAGAGATGGATCAGGTCATGGCATCGATCGAGTCCTCGCTGCGTTCGCGGGTGAACGCCTGATCCGGTGCCACAGGTCGTGCCCGAAAGACGTTTCGGCCCTGATCATCGGGCAGGTTCTCCCCCCGGATCGTTGACCGGGACTTCGACCACTGTGAAGGTCAGCCGAGATGTCGTGACCCTGTGTCAGTAACCGGCACAGAGGGAGGTCGGACGTAATGCGGGACTCGACGGTTCTGGTGACCGGCGGCGGTAAGGGACTGGGCCGCGCGTTCACTGAAGCGCTGGGGCAGGCAGGCGCCCGGGTCTTCATCACCGGGCGGGACGCCTCGGCGCTGGAAGAAACCGCCGAAACACTGAACGGGGACGGAATCCTCGTCGAGGCCATCCGCGCCGACGTCGTCGACCGTGACGCCATGAAGGACGTCGTAGCACGGATCATGAAGGTCAGCGGCCGGCTCGACGTGCTCGTCAACAACGCCGTCGATCCCGGCCCGGTCGGGCCCACCGCCGATATCGACTTCGGCGCCTGGTGGCGTACCCAGGAGGTCAACGTGGCCGGTCCGCTGATCGGCGCACAGGCCGCCCTGGCGGTGATGCTCCCGGCAGGCCGCGGCCGGATCATCAACCTCGTCAGTCCTGCCGGGATCAAACGCTGGCCCTACGCCACCGCCTACTCGGTGTCCAAGGCGGCACTGCTCAAGCTTTCCGAGAACCTGGCAACCGAATTGCGCTCCACGGGTGTCACCGTGTTCAGCTACAACCCCGGAATCGTCGACGCCGGGCTCACTCGCGCAGGCATGCGGTTCGCCGGCAACACCGACGATCCTTGGCTGGACAGGATCGGCCGCTGGGCGATCGACGCCCGTGACTCGGGTGCCTTCGTCCCACTCGAAACCGCCGTCGCCTGTTTGGTGCGCTTGGCGAGAGGGGACGCCGACGTCCTCACCGGGCACGTCATCCACGCCGAGGACGACCTCGACGCGCGCATTTCCGATCGAGAGGTTTGAGCACGATGAAGGAGTCACGCCGCCTCGGCGAAAGCGATCTGATCGTTTCCCCTTTCGGCCTGGGCACTTCGACCTGGGGTACGACGACCGACCACGACGCCGCAGCGAGTCAATTGGCCGCCTATCTCGACGCGGGTGGCAACTTGCTGGACACCGCCGATGTCTACGGCGCCGGCCAGGCCGAGCGAATCATCGGCCGGTTGCTCGGTACGGGAATACCACGGGAATCCCTTGTGCTGGCGACCAAATCCGCGGCGGTCATAGTCGACGGAAAGCCCACCGCGAACGCCTCGTCCGGCTACCTGCTGAACGCACTCGATGCTTCTCTTTCCCGGCTTGGCACCGATCACATCGACCTGTGGCAGTTGCACGCGTGGGACAGGACCGTCCCCATCGACGAGAGCCTCAAAGCCATCGAGACCGCCATCGCCGCGGGCAAGGTGCGCAATGCCGGTGTGTGCAACTACTCGGGTTGGCAGACCGCGGTCGCCGCCGTCCGGCAGGCGGGCGGGAACAGTCGTCCGCTGGCAAGCGTGCAGGTCGAGTACTCCCTGCTCGAACGAGGCATCGAGCGCGAAGTGGTGCCCGCCGCGACGAACCTGGGCCTCGGCATCCTTCCGTGGGCGCCTCTGGGCAGGGGTGTGCTGAGCGCGAAGTACCGGCACGGCGTACCGGAGAAGCGGGCGGAGAACCGGTTCTTCAAATGGTATGTGGGCAGGCATCTCAACGACCGCGCCGCCGGGATCGTCGAGGTCGTGGCGTCCGTCGCCGACGAGCTGGGAACGACGCCGGTCGCGGTGTCCCTGGCGTGGCTTCGTGACCGTCCGGGCGTGGTCGCCCCGCTGATCGGCGCGAGGACCGTCGAGCAGCTCGAAGAATCTCTGGCAGGCCTGGATCTTCACCTGCCCGAGGAGCACCGGCGCAGGCTCGACGAGGTGTCCGCACCTCGTCGCGGCTATCCGGAAGTAAGTATCTGAGCTGCCGTCAGGAGGCTGTCATGGCGGAGAGACCACCGAAGTACCTCGCGACATCCCAGTACACGGCCTGCCCCTATTCGGTGTTCGACGGGTTGCGGGATACAGCGCCCGCCGTACCCGTGCAGGTCAACGGGTTCAGGATGTGGGCGGTCACCCAGTACGCCGAAGTGCGCAGGATCCTTGCCGATGCCGACGCGTGCAAGGACATCGTGCAGCACCGGAAAAGAGTCGTTCCACAATCGATTCTCCGCCCTGATCACAGCGCCAAACTCGCGCACAGGTCGCGACGCAGCCTGCTCGATCGCGACGGACCCGACCATCGCCGGCTCCGGGCACAGTTGAGCGGCGAGTTCAGCACCGCGCGGGTGATGCGGTTGAAGCCGGCCATCGAACGCACGGCCACGGCATTGCTGGACCGGCTGCCCCTTGGCGAGCCGGTCGACCTGGTCAAGGCCTATGCGCGGCCGCTGGTCACCACTGTGCTGGCCGACTTCCTCGGGCTTCCCGACCACGAACGGGAAGGATTCTCCGACTGGCAGATGTCGATGCTGACAGGCAACAGCGTCGCCGAGGCGGAGGATGGCGCTCATCGCCTGTACGAACTCGCCCTGCGCATGATCGACGAGAAGAAACGCGAGCCGGGAGACGACCTCTTCACCAGGCTGCTGCGGGTCCACGAAGCGGACGGCGGAATGGACGCCGACGAACTCGCCTCCACCTACGTGGTGTTGCTCATCGGTGGCTCGGAGCCGGCGAGCAGCATCGGGACCGGGCTCGCCTTGCTGCTCGACCGGCCGGACGCGGTGAGCAAGTTGCTCGCCACCCCGGATCTGTTCGGCGCGGCCGTCGAAGAGATCGTGCGCTACGAGTCGCCCTTCAAACTTCTACCCCCTCGGTTCTACGAAAAGCCTGTCGACGTGAACGGTGTGACGATCCCGGCCGGCGAGATGATCGCGGTCTCACCCGGTGCGGCGAATCGTGACCCGGCCCGGTTCCCCGACCCGGATGTCTTCGACATCGAACGCGAGACGCGCGGGCATCTGGGCTTCGGCCACGGCGCGCATCGCTGTCTCGGCGCCGCCCTCGGCAGGCTGGAAACCGAAATCGCGCTGCGGGAACTGATCACCAGAGTCCCGCGAACCCGGCTCGCGGTGGCGTCCGAAGACCTGGTTTGGCGTCCCGGCTCGTTCATGCGCCGCCTCGATGGCCTACCGGCGATTCTCGGCTGATTTCCGTTGCCGTCGTCACTCTCAGGCCCGGCGCGGCGGCAATGTCTCGCCGGCCAGCGCCCGGCGGCCGGAAACCCCGAGTTTGCGATACACGTTGGAAAGATGGAATTCGACCGTCCGCATGGTGAGCACCAGGCGGTTCGCTATCTGCTTGTTGCTGTAGCCGTCTTTCGCCAATTCGGCGATCCGCAGCTCTTGCGCGGTCAGCGAAGGCCGCGACGTCGGCCGAGTGGTGTGTTCTCGCAGCAACTTGTCGATCTTCTCCGTCAAGGTCGCGTCACCGATCCGCAGGGCCGCTTCCTTGGCTCGACGAAGCTGAGCTTTCCCTTCGCGTAGCTGCCCGGACGCCAGAAACCTCTTGCCTTGTTCGTGGCAGAGGGTGGCGATCCCGACCGGTGACCGGGCAAGCTCCATGAGATCGATGGCGTCCCTCAGCCGGTCGGACGGTCGTTCGGAATCCTCGATCGTTTCGAGGACGTACAGCCCCCAGGCCACGTCGGCATACGACCGCCACGCCATCGCGGCCTCGTACGCCTGCGTCGCCGCGGCGGTGGCGACATCGGACTGTCCCGCGGCGGCCGCGGCCAGGGCCAGCAAACCGTCACGGCGCGCGATCGGCGAAGAAGCCACGGCCTCCCTGGCGGGGACTCGCGAAGATTCAAGTAGATCCTCGAAGGCCTTGTCGACCCTGCCCGCGATCAGATGAAGCCCGCCACGTACCACCAGCACCAGCGAGCGGATGGGCTCCCATTGCCGCAGAAGTCGATCGAAATCGTGCTCGCGAAGGACCCGGTCGCCCAGTTTGACCTCGTTGACCGCGACAAGCGCTTCGACATAGAGAGGGGCCGCCAGATCGCTCAGGCACGCGGGCGACGCCGTGTCCGCGAGCCGGGCCAGGGTGTCCAGCGAGCCCACCAGGTCCCCGGCGTGCTTCGCGTGCTCTGCCCGCATCAGGGCGACATGATCGGGGAATCCGCCGTGCCGGTCGTGCTCGAGCTTCCAAAGATGTGCGTCCACACTCTCGAGAGCGCCGGTCCGCAGCAGGATCATCATTCCATGCCACAGACAGCGCGGATCTCGCAGACAGGCCGGGTCGGTGAACACGAGTTCGGCCTGCGCCGTGACCGACAGCCGGTCGGCCCCCATCGAAAGCAACGCCAGCGCGGGGCTCGCTTTGCAGCCCACGTGCGACGCTGGCCACAGAGGGCCGATGAACTCCGGGTCCGGCACCACCCGGGTCTCCCCGAACGCCCTCTCATCCAGCTTCAACTGGCGCCTCCCTGCCCTCGGCGGACACGCTGCGCGGACGGAGCATCCTCGGCCGGCCACTCCGCCGATCGCCGATGACACGTCACGCCACGCAGCGTACTGGACTGGTGGCTGTTCGAGATCGTGCCGCAGCCGTTGAAGGGCATGACACTCGACACAGCCTCGGCGGCCCGGGGCTCCTTGTCAAGACAGCTCCACCGTCGCATCGGCGCGGACACCACCGCGTCTGGCAAGGCCACCACCAGCGGTGATCCACCCATCAGCCCGGCCTGATGCGATCTGCTACGGCCGCCCGCCCGTCATCGCCTGCCGGTCATGGCGTCGTCGGTCTCGGTGAGCTCGATCTCGGCCGGTGAGCGGATGTGCTGGACGAGCAGCGGCGCTTCGGAGCCGATCTTGGCGAGGAAGGTGCCCCTGCCGAGCCCCATGATGGTGTCCTCGGTGCCTGCCGGCAGGTCGTACAGGTCAACACAAGCGAGGGCGTCACTGCGCAACGACTGTCCGAAGATGAACACCGTCTCGGCTTCCTGCAGCAACGAGCGGGCGGCGGAGTCCGCGGGCAGATCCGACACATGGTGGAACCCCGCCATCGTCGCCAGCCCCAGCCCGCGCGCGAGTTTGGTGTTGCGCTGGAACACCTTGCCGAGCGCGCCCTCCGCGACGTGCCAGCCCTCTTCGACGATGTTCACCGTCTGCGTCAGCTGCCGCGAACGTCGCGCGAGCATGTTCGTCTGCCAGGTGTTGATCACCGTCATCACGATCCGCAGGGCGGGCCCCTCCACCGGCAGGGCGGAGATGTCGAAGTGGACCAGGCCGCTGGGATGGTCGAGCTGGACGTCGGGAGAGGTCTCACCGTCCACCAGACCGGCCAGGTCCTCCTCGATCATGCGTTCCAGTGCGAAGGCCGGGTCGAAACCCCATTCACGCAGCTCGGACACGGGGATCCCGATGTCCTTCGCCGCCGCCGCGGCGGGTTTGATCAAGTGATGGACGACATCGCCGATCACCGGGACGCGGTTGCGCTCCCGCGCGTCACCGGTCGCGGCGAACAACGCGATCCGTAACGCCTTGCCCTCGCGTTCGCTGACCTCTCTGCCGAGCGCTTCGGCCAGGACGGCACGGAGCAGCATCATCTGGCCGGTGGGCCGGCCCGCCTGCTTGCCTCCCTCGCCCGCCTCGCCGAGTGAGATGACCGGGTCGAGCAGGTTCAGCCTGCTTCCGGTGCCGTCCACGGTGAACCGGATCGACGGCGCGCCGACCGCGCGGGCTAGCCGGGTGTACTCCCCTTGCCCCGCTTGGGTCTTCTTGTCGAGCACGACCACACGACGACCGGAGAGCAGCAGCTGACGAAGCGTTCCCCAGGTCTTGAGCAGGGAACTTTTGCCCTTGCCGACGTCGCCGATCACCGCCACGTTGGGCGCCGAGACCAGCTTGTCGTCGTAGGCGATGAACGGGTCGTGGCACACCAGTTGCCCGGAAAGCCTGTCGGTGCCGAGGATCAGGCCGCGGTGCGTCGTCGGCGGCGAAGACAGGGCGAGGTTCAGCGCCTCCGCCTGCCGCGTCGTCGACCGTGAGCCGGTCTCGCGGGGCTCGTACCATCCGGCCCGGTCCAGCCAGCGGGTGCGGCGCGGATCGCGGCGCTTCTTCCGCCGCGGTTCCGGTTCGGCCCCCGGTGATGGGACCTGCTGTTCGCCAGGAGTACCAGGCAATGCCGTCGCCGTCCGTACCGTCATTTCGGCACCGCCATTCCCCGCGCCAACGGATAGGTGGTGATCGCCGCCGCGTCGTGCCACATGTCCTGCCATTCCAGCCTGCCGATCGCGCAGTTGGCCGCGGCGTTGCCGACCCGCGTGGACGCCCTTGCCAGCTCGCCTTCGTCGGAGGCGGTGACCGACAAGGACATGGACCAGTCCACACCGTGATGCCCGCTGCCCGGGGAAAGATCGTCGAGTCGTCGCCGCGAGGCGGACAGCAGCAGGTCTCCGGTACCGTCGCCGACCTGCCCCTTTTCGGCGGCGTTGTGCCTGCTCGCGCCATCGACGGTCACGTCGCGGACCGCGCGGGCCCTGGCGATCCGCGCCGGGACGAACTCCATCCGCACGCTGAGCGTCCGGATCACCGCCGGGTTGACCTCGACCAGCAGGGGGGCGAGCCAATGAGGGCCGAGCGGCACGGCACCGATGCCGTCCCTGGGCACCACCGCCACCCGGTGCAGCCAGCGGTCGTTGACCGTCATGTGCCCGCGCTCGGCCCGGTAGTCCTGCCAGCAGTTGTGCCAGCGGACCCCCTCGTGCTGATCCACCGGAAACGCCGGATCCTGCATCGAACGCAGCACCGCACAGGTGCGTTGCTCGCCCAGCACCCGCGGCCGCACCAGATCCGCGCGGCTCACCAGATCGGCGAGCCTGGCCAGTTCCTCGCGCACCAGTCCGGCCCAGCCCGTCTCGCCCTGCCCGTGCCGCCGCGCCGCGACGGCGAACTCGCCGTTGAGCGGGAATCGGGCCACGAGGTAGTTCCGGTGCTGCTCGGCGGTGTGCGCGGTGAGGTCGATCAGATCCTCATAGGACTTGACGAGTGCCTCGATACCCGGCCGGTCGGAGACCCTCGCCGCGACGAAGGCACGGTGGCGCGCCGGGTCGTGGGGCAGGATCCGGTTGATCTGCTGAAGGCCGCGGAGGAAGGAACCGTCCCGGGCCAGCTGGGAGAGCATCACGCCGTACCGGGCCGACGCCACCTCGAACTCCGCGACGGTGCGCAGCCCCTGCGGCTGGCCGTCGACCTCCATCACCACGGACAGGTAAGGGGTTTCACCGGGGTTGGAGTGCCGCAGGATGAACATGTCCTCGTGCGGTGTGCCGCCCAGGTCGAGCGGCGCCACCCGGCCGAGCGGAGGCGGCAGGATCGCCTGTTCGCTGCCGGGCTCGGCGACGAACGCGGTGACCCCTTGACGGCGGCGCAGGCCGAACCGCCACCGGCGGACCCACCCCGCCGCGATGGACCGCTGCCCGCTCCACGGGTACAGGACGATGACACCGAGGACGAGGACCACGACGCCCACGACGGTGCCCGCGACACCGCCCATCCCCAGCCAAAGCCATCCGGCCAGCAGGCCGGTCACGCCGAGGGCGACGGCGGTGCGACCGTCGACTTTGCCCAGCAGGCCGCGCCCGACGACCTCGCCTCCCAGGATCGAAGTACGCATCAGGCACGTCCCCGGATCGGAGCGGAGATCTTCTCGGTGTGGCTGTCCGCTTCGAGGTGACCTCCCGACGGCACGGGAGGGTCCTGCCGCGGCTGGGCCCGCCCCCGGTCACGCTGTGAACTCCGGCGCTCCCGTTGCCGGTTCTCGTACGCCTGCTCGATGGAACGTGACTCCGCCGGATTCCGATGGGGAAACGGCGCCGCAAGCACCGGGCCCCGTTCCAGGGAGACGGCGACCGATTCGCGTACCCCGACGGGGGCCGGGGGCCGTGTGCTCGACCGGTCCGCGGCCCCGGCGCGGGTCGCCGGGAGCCTGCGCAGGACCATCAAGGGCGCCACACTCGACACGATGAGGGCGACGGCCAGCAGGCACAGCTGGATCAGCCCCGGCACGCCCGAAGGATCGCCCTCGGCCGCGCCGAAAGCACCGAACGCGGCGGCGAGCAGCAGAAACAGCAACGGCTTGGCGAAGATCAGGCCAAGCCAGAGGGCGGGCACCCGCAGTGCCTTCGGCCGCCACACCGGATGCACCAGCATTCCCCAGCCGATCCCGGCGATGACCCCGGCGACCGGCAAGCCGATCTTCTCCACCGCGAGCACGAGGAAGACCCCGAGCGCGCCGGCCACGATCAGCAGCGAGACGATCAAGCCCACGAACGCGCCACCCGGCAGCTTGTCGGCGGATATCCCGGCCAGTTTCTCGATCCGGGAGCCGGTCTGGCCGATCGTGGTCGCACCCCAGCCGGCGATCCCCTCGCCCGCGGCGTTGGCGACGTTCGACACCAGAACCCCGATCGCGGGGAAGAACACGATCAGCAGTACCGCCAGCGGAAGATACTTGAACAGCGACTCGCGCAGGTCGTCCCGCCCGCCGCGCCGCAGGCCATGAAAGACCGCGAAAATGGCGGCGAAGGCCATGACCACCAGTCCGAGACCGGCGGCGGCCGCGTACTGGGTCAGGAAACCGGGTGCCGCGGGATTGACGTTTCCTTGGTCTCCCAGACCGTTCACCACCTGCTTGACGAGATCGAACGCGGACGCGTGCACCGAGTTCACGAGGTCGTCGAGCGGGGTCGAGGGGTCGGCGACGAACTCCGCGAGGTGGCCGCCGCGATCGATTCCAGGCATGTCGTGCCTCTCAGAAGACCGACAGAATGGCGCCGAAGATCAGGCCAAGGCTCGCCAGCACCACGAGGCCGATCACCGAACGCTTGAGCGAGGCCGAATGCTCGGCGACCGAGGTGTGATATCCGTGCCGCTTCGCGGACTGCAGTTCCAGTGTCGCGCGGATCGTGCCGAAGGCGATCACGACGAACGCCAGCCCCCAGGCCCCGCCGAGCAGCTTCTTCCAGGTGGCGTTGAAGTCCACCCCGAAGACGTCGAAGTTGGGTACGACACCGTCGAAGGGATTCGGTGACTGAGCGAGGTACTGAAGGATCATTGGTTCGCGGCCTTCCCGTGACGTCGGCTGTCGAGTTGAACCACCTGATGTGGAGCCCTCGGCGGGAGCATTGAGGGGCGGCTTCGCGACGACAGTTGCGTCACTGTGTGAGACACAGCGGTCACGAGCGGCTCCCACCGTGCTTCGTCGTCGGCGGGGACGACCCCGCCGGGTAGCTTGACCCGGATCACCCCGGCCGTCCGCGCCCCGAAGGTCTTGGCGATCTTGCGGCCCAGCATCCGGTGCGTGCCGGTCTGGATGCCGACGACGATCGCCGTACTCACCAGATCGGGGCGGCCTTCGGCCTCCAGCCGGTCAAGCATCCACCACGCCGCCCGGGCCGCCTGGAGATCGTCATGCACCGGGAGCACCAGCTGATCGGTGGTCCAGCTTTGCCGTCGCCAGTCTGTGCCGCGCGGGTCGGCGGGCATGTCCGCGATGACGAGGCCGTCGAGCCGGATCGAGCCGACGCCGTTCCACAGCCGCACTCCGGCATAGCGGGGTTCCAGGCCGGCGTAGAGCTTCCGGGCCACGGTGCTCTTGAACGTCCGCGGCTGGACGTTGGCGACCGTCACGAGCCCGTAGACGCTTTGAGGAGCAGCTGGTGCCGCCTCTTCCGGGGCCTTCTCCCGCTTTTCCCCGCGCCCCTCGGAACGGTCGGCTGTCGCGGCCCGCTCCGTGATCGGGACGTAGGCGACCGGCTTGCTGAGGTCGACGGGTTGTTCGGCTTCGTAGCCCGGCGGGTGCTCAGACATGCTGATCAGCCCCTCCTCCTGGAATGGGCCGGACGACTTCCGCCCGGAAGTCCCCACCGGTGCGCACCGGGGAGACCTTGACGACATCGCCGCTCTGCGGTGCTTCCACCATGTACGGGACGCCGTTGACGACACCGAGGAACATCGCCACGTGGTGCACGACGGCGCCGTAGAACACCAGGTCGCCGGGGAGAGCCGCACTCCAGGGCACGACCGCGCCGCCGCCGGCGTGCTGCGCGCGTGACGTCCTCGGGAGGGAAACGCCGACCTGAGCGTAGGAATAGAGCATCAAGCCACTGCAGTCGAAACCGACCTTGGCGAAGTCGCCGTTCGCGTCGGCGACACCGCCGTCACGGATGCCACGAGATGGCCCGGACGCGGTCCCTCCGCCCCAGGCGTACGGCGTGCCCAGCCAGGACAGCGCGGCAGCCAGCACCCGCGCGGTCTCCGGGCCAGGTGCCTTGACCGTGCCGGCGAGCCCCGCCTCCGGCGGCAGTTGGACGTCGACTCCGTCGGCCCGCACGGCCCTCGGCCCGCTTTGACCGGTCTGACAGGTCATCGCCGCGGTGCCGTCGTAGAGCACGTTCGCCAGCGACTCGGCCAGCGGCTGCCACGGTTCGTACTTGCCCGCGCCGGCACCACTGGCCTGGACCACCTGGCCGATGTCGGCGTTGGAACGGGGATCGGTGTCGTAACCGGGCACCCTGGCGAGCAGCACGGTGAAGAAACCCTTCGCCGCCATGCTCGCGTTCTTCCGGTCGTAGCCGGTGTAGGCGTTGTCCGGTCCCGGGGCGATCTGCTGGAAAGCGCCGGTCGCCCGGCCGACGACCACGTCGGCTTCGAACCGGGATTCCTGCCTCGCGATCTGGAGGGCGATGACGACGCCGCGCCGGGTGATCGCCATGCCCTTCGCGGTGGCGACGATGCTCTTGGCGACTTCGAGCTGCGGCAGGGACAGGTCGGGTGGGGTGCTTCCGTCCGGGGCGGGCCGTGCGGTCGTCTCCGGAGCCGCACCTGTGCAGCTCAACGCCTCCGCCTTCTCGGGCCGGGGCAGCACCAGCAGCAAGGCGCCCACGACGAGCACCACACTGGCGAACAGGGCCTTCACCCGCATCAGCCCGCCTCCACCCGGGTGTCGACCAGCCAGCGTCCGTCGGTCTGCCGGAGGACCCGGCGCACCGAACGGATCTGCTCGATCTCGAAAGCCACGCCCGCCGCGGAGTTGACGCGGCGGGCGGAAAGCACCAGATAGGCCACGTCGGCGCTTTGCGGTGCCTCAGGACTCGGCGTCGCGGTCACTTCGTCACAACCGCTGCTCAACTGTTGTTCCCGCATACTCCGGTAAGTGTCTTCGGTGTCGCCTTCACGGCGGTCGGCCTTGGCCGCCGACGGAGTCTGATACCGTGCCGCGCGATCGAGATTCCCGTTCATCGGCTCACGCCAATCGAGCGTGCACCAGGCCCTCAGCCATTCGGTGCTCACCGCCGCGGGATCGGCGAAGAGCGCGAGGCCGCCGGGCCGTGGAGTTTCGACGGTCGACAGCGGCACCACCGCGGAGGGAACGGTCCGCACCGGTGTCTGCGGAGCGACGGAACCAACCGGGATCTGTGTGACTCCAGTGGAATTCTCGGGCTTCGCCGGGCCGGCGCCGAAGGGAGCCGTGGTTCCACATGCCGTACAGCACAAGGCGATCAGGAGGGAGAACCACGCCGTTCCACGCATCACGTCACCTCCGGACTCCACTCGAGCGAATATTCGCAGTCTGTGGAGTGGCCCGGACGAAGGCCACCGAAATCCGTCATCTATGTCCGAACTGCTTATCGCCGGGGTGTGCTCGGGCAGCGGCGCCGCGTTTACAGGCCGTTCCACACGCTTCTCAAGCGCGCCCCCGGATGCCAGAAATTCCCGAGTGCGCCGGTGATCCGCAGCTCCTCTTTTTCACCGAGCTTCGCAGGCCAGAGCTGAATCAACGCTTCCGCCACCACGGCACTCCCGGCGCCGGGTTCCACGGCTTCCCGTACGTGATAGCGCAGACGATGATCACCCGGCAGCAGATCCACCGGACCGGCCAGCGTCTGTGACCAGTCCAGCACCGCGGCGAGCCCGGTCGCGGACGAGTAACCGAACTCGATGACGTCGTCGTAGGCCTCGATCACATCATCCGGCTCACCAGGGTGGATCTCCGTGACGACGTGTACCCGCTCGGCGGTCCACGGCACCTGCATTTGCAGCTTTCCCCTCGCTGCGGTGACCATCCCGGTCCAGGTCGAGAGCCCGGGATTGATCAACGAGGTGTTCTCGCTGAGGTAGAAGTACGGGTACTGCGCATCGAGTACGCAGTCGACCCGCTCGGGGTGCGCTGTGGTGACGTCGCCGGCTGCCATGGTTTCCATGTCTACTGCGGTCGGCCCTCGCTACGCAGCAGCCAGGAAACAACACGGGACTTCCGTCAGCGAAAGCTGCCCTAGTGATCGTCCTCTTCACTTTCCACGTTGCGCGCGAGAAGGAGACCTTTGCGAACCGGGGCCGGCTGCTACCGGCCCTAACCGAGGGAAAGCGCGTACCGATCCAGATCGATCCCCTGCATCAGTTCCAGGGCCGACCGCAGCTCTTGTTCGGCGGATTCGTGATCGCAGCGTTCCGAAGCACGAAGGGCTTCGGCGGCGTTCGAGAGGCCGACCATGAGGTCCACGCGCTCTCCACCGCTCACCGGGTCGCTGTTTTCGTTGCCCTCACGAAGGAGCCGGTCCACACAGCGGTCCAGCCACTTCGCGAGTTCCAGACTCGGCATGAGCACACCCGGCGGCATGGGCGGAGCGCCCCCTTCGCTGTTGCCACCCGTCAACTCCGACCATGCGTTTTCCGCAGGCCGATGGCCGTACTCCCCTGATCGCACGATGCCCCCGCTTTGTCGTCGTTGTGCGCAGGCCGACCGAGCGAGCCCGCGTTTCCGGCGACCCATGATTTCGTAACACGCGAGCGTAGTCCACCGCCATTCAGACGCATTCGCAATCCTTTTAGTGATCCGAAGAACACTCAGCGCCACCACTGGCCGGAAATCGCTTTTCCGGTTCACCGGGAAGGGCGTCGAATAGAAAGCACCGGAAAATCGGTGATCTTCCCCTCACGCCATGCCGGGAAACCAAGCTCGGCGTCAAGCCGCAGGGTTCCTGAACGCGATCCGATCCCCAGTGGACAGAGAAGACACACGTGCCCCCAGTCCGCCGTCTTTCCGACCGGAAAGCCAGTGCCACGAAAGAAGACGCGCGATCTCGAGAATCATCGCCACCCGGCGGCCACCTCGGATCGAAGCCCTTGCACACGAAGACCACTTCGAAACTGCTGCCGACCCCAGGCCGCACACGGCCGCGAGATTCCCTGAGACCGCGACCTACCGGAAAGCCCAGGTCGGCGCCGAACGGCGCGCACTGATCGGTTGACCGGAATCACCCAGCGGAGAAAGTCGGTAAAATACCATCACGTAGTTCATCGTCCTGCCGCAAAGTGTGACGCGGGGACGAAGAGGCAAGCATAATAGCCGAACAGACAGCCGGTTCTACAGATTGTTTGCCTTGCCGAGAGCCATGATGGACGGTCTGTTCAGTCGGACCGGGAGGGCCGGATTCGATCAGGGGGCCTGGCGAGAGGTGTCCTAATGAAGGCTGCCATCCTACACGGAAAGCATGCGCTGACCGTGGAAACAGTCCCAGACGCAGCGCTCCAGGCGCCCGGCGACGCGGTCGTCCGCGTGGTCGTCGCCGGGATCTGCGGCACGGATCTGCACGGCTATCGCGGGCTCCCCGGTCCGGTCACCGGCCCACGCTGCGGGCACGAATTCGTCGGTGTCGTCGAGGACATCGGTGGCGAGGTCTCCACGCTCCGTCCCGGGACGATGGTCGTCGCGCCCTTCAACTTCGCCGACGGAACCTGCTCCGCATGCCTGACCGGTTCGCACAACGCCTGCGCGGCGGGCGGCATGTTCGGTGTGCAAGGTGACGGTGCACAGGCCGAAGCGGTCCGGGTGCCCTTCGCCGACGCCAACCTGGTGGCGGTCCCGGTGGATGAGAACGACGAACGGCTGCCCTCGCTCCTCACGCTCACCGACACGATGGCGACCGGCTTGCACGCCATCAAGACAGGCAGGGTCGCGCCGGGCTCGTCGGTCGCCGTCGTCGGCGACGGGCCGGTCGGGATGTGCGCGGTGCTCGCGGCCCGCGACGCGGGCGCCGCCCGGATCATCCTCGTGGGCAGGCACGAAGCGCGGTTGAGCAAAGGCAAGGAGTTCGGTGCGACCGACACCTTCAACGCCCAAGGATCCGAAGGCGTCGCCGAATCCGTCGATTACGTCCACACGGCCACGCAAGGGGTCGGCGCCGACGTGGTGGTGGAGTGCGGTGGTGGCCCTCAGGCACAGGACACGGCCTTCGCGATGTGCCGGGCCGGCGGCGCCGTCTGTGTGATGGGCAGCCCGCCGATCGGCGACGTCACCCCGGTTTTCCTCCGTGGTATCACCCTCACCGGCGGGCTCACCCCGGCCCGCGCCTACCTTCCTGAACTCGTCGAACGGGTTCTGGCCGGCACACTCGCCCCCGGTTCGATCTTCGAGAAGACGGTGGCTCTCGACGACATCGTGTCCGGCTACGAGGCGATGGACGCGCGCACGGCCAGCAAGGTGCTCGTGCTGCCTTAGCACATCGAAAACCGCCTTCTGCCAAGCACAGTCAAGTCTTCGACAATCCCAGGAAACGGGGAGTCAGATGTCAAAAAGGACTTATCGATCCCGAAGCTACTCGCGTGTGGTCATGTCGCTCATCTTCTCCGTCACCATGATCGCCGCCCTCAGCCCGTCCGCCACCGCCGCACCGCGACACCCCCAGCCGAACGCGTTCGAGTCGATCGCCACACCGCAGGAAAGGGCGAACAGGGCGGTCGTCCTCGGCTTCTACACCGCGCTGAACCGCGGGGACCTCGGCTACCTCGACAAGATGGTGCGCCCCGACCTCGTCCAGCACTATCCCACGATCGCCAACGGCCGGTCCGCGTTCCGCGCCTACCACGCGGGCCTGCGTGATCAGAATCCGGATCTCCGGTTCATCGTGAAGCGGACCATCGCCCAGAACGACCTGGTCGTGGTGCACAGCCACTTCGTCGGAAAGGCCGGCGACGCCGGTATCGCCAAGGTCAACCTGTTCCGTCTGGACCGGGGCAAGATCGCCGAACACTGGGAATTCAACGAGGCCGTCCAGCCACGGGGCATCGGCAACGACATGTTCTCCACGCTCAGCTCTCCCAGGATCTCCAAGTCGCTCCCGTTCGCCACGGACGCCGAAAGCGAACGCGTCGGCCGCGCCGCCTTCGCCGAGATCGTCAACCAGCCCGACGACGAACTCCGTCTTCAGGCACTGGAGCGCTACATCGGGGACAACACCTACTACCAGCATTTCCCGAATGTTCCGAACGGAACCGAGGCACTGCAGCAGTTCCTGCACGACGCGTACGCCGCGCAGCCGGACTACCGCGCCAACGTGAAGACCGTCGTCGCCGAGGGAGATCTGGTCGCGGTCGTCGCCCACTTGGAGAAGCTCTTCGACATCGAGAACAGTGTCAGTGTCGACCTGTACCGGGTCCGAGACGGGAAACTGCTGGAGCACTGGGCCGTCATCGAACCCATTCCGCCGACATCGGCCAATCCGAACACGATGTACTGATCCGATGACCGAGGGGGCGCGGGCCGGAAAGGTGGCTCTATGCAAACCAAGGTCGCAGCCCGGCCCGCGTCCCCGTCTTCACCGGGCCGTTCCTGGCCCACGACTCCCCTGGTCCTACTGGCGATCGCCCTCGCGGCGGTCATGGCGTGGCAGATCCGGGATTGGTCGTCCTATTTGGACGTGAGGCCACGGTCACCGTCTCTCCTGCCGGCCGGCGCCGGACACCACACCGGAGCGAGCGGGGCGCGTACCCCTCCCCCCGCGATCGCCGCGCGCGCCATCCTCAACTTCGCGGGCATCACGCTGCTCGCCGCGCACGCGACCACGGCGAGCGTGCTGCTCGCCGGTGCCGTCACCCGGCGGTGGGCGACGGGAAATATCCCTGCCATGCTGATCTTCGCGGCTACGTCGGCCGTCCTCAGCGCGTCGGCGACGATCCCCCTGACGAGGTTCACCGTCGGCAACGCGATCTCACCGGGTAACACGCTGTCCGCGGCGATCACCGTGTTGCAGTACTCGTTCGTGCTCTCCCTGCTGGTCGCGGTCGCCCTGCACCGGCGGCCCGCTGCCCGATTCCCCGAAGGTGATCGAAGTGCTGAACAGAAGAGATGCGATCAAACTCGGTTCCGTCGCCGGCGCGGCACTGATCTTTCCGACGAAACAGCTGGCATCCGCGCTTTCTGACGACCCGCCGGAAGTGCGGCCCTTCTCGGTGCCGTTGTCGATCCCCCCGGTGCTCAAGCCCACGCGAAGCACGGCGGACACCGATTTCTACGACATGCGGATCGCGGAGACCGAACTGGAGATCCTCCCCGGCATCCGGACCAGGACACTCACCTTCAACGGGAGTTTCCCCGGGCCGACCATTCGGGCCCAGCGTGGTCGCAACACGGTGATCAGGCAGTTCAACGGCCTGCCCGGCCCGGCCACGGTGCATCTGCACGGCGCCGACGTCCCGCCGTCGAGTGACGGGCATCCGATGGACCCGATCGCGCCGGGCCAGGCCAGGGTGTACCGATATCCGAACGACCAGCGGGCCGCCACGCTCTGGTATCACGACCACACGCATCACCTCGAAGGCGAACGGGTCTACCGCGGCCTTTCCGGCGCGTATCTGCTGTCGGATCCCGTGGACGCGCGGCTTCCGTTGCCCAGTGGCGAATTCGACGTGCCACTGATCCTCAGGGACGCGAAGTTCGACAGCGGAGGCCAGCTCGTCTTCGTGCCGGACGACTTCCTGAACCGGCCGACGATCCTCGTCAACGGACGTCCGCAGCCCTACTTCGAGGTCAAGCGGAAGCTGTACCGCCTCAGGTTGATCAACGGCTCGAACCTGGAGATGTTCAAGTTCCGGCTCTCCACCGGAGCGCCGTTCCTGCAGATCGCGTCCGACGGCGGCTTCCTGCGCGTGCCCGTGGCGCGGCACGAGATCGACGTCTGGCCGGCGGAGCGCGCCGAGGTCCTGGTGGACTTCCGGTCGGTTCCGCCGGGCACCGCCATCGCCCTGCAGAACGCGGCGGCCCTCTCCGAGAACAAGCGGGACATCCTCCAGTTCCGGGTCGGCGGCGGGGCTTCGTGGTCCAAACCGGAGATCGCCATTCCCGGGTGGCCCCGTGCACGGGTTCCCTCGGCGAGGGAAGAGATCCCGGGATGGCCGTCGAACGATCCGCTGCGAGGACGGGCCACGAAAACGCGGCGATTCGTCATGCGGCTCGATCTCGGGAGCGGCCGGTTCGTCATCAACGACAAGGGATTCGACCCGGATCGGGTGGACGCGACGATCGAGCACGGCTCGACCGAGATCTGGGAGATCGTGAACGACGACGTCGCTCTCGGCATCCAGCACACGATGCACCTGCATCTCGTGCAGTTCAGGGTGCTCGACCGGAACGGCAGACCCGAGCCCGCTTACGACGCGTACCCGAAGGACACCGTCCGGCTGTTCCCCGGCGACGTCGTCCGGATCCAGGCCACGTTCGACTCCTACCTCGGCCGGTACCCGTTCCACTGTCATTTCCTCGACCATGCGACCCACTCGATGATGGGCCAGTTCGAAGTGGTGCCACGTCGTTGAGGCCTGTCCGGCGCGGGGGCGGCACCCCCGTGCCGGACAGGGCGCGTGGGTCCTATTCGGACTTGGTCCCCGGTCCTGATTCGCGCGCCTCCGAGGGCGCGGCACCCTCCGCCGAGGGCTCCCACATGACGACGCGCAGCCCCGAAGCGTCTTGGTTGCTCTTCGCGTAGAGCCCGGCGACCTGCTCCTCGTCCAGTTCCAGGGTGTCGCGCATGAAATCCCCGGTCAGGCGCACCGCCGCCGGGCCGGCGGGGTTGAACAGCACGTCGACCCCGTCGGCGAGCAGCTCGATCAGCTCACCGAGGTCGATCCGGCGCCAGTCCGGCGACGCGAGCCGCCGGCGGTGTGGCTCACCGGTGGCCACGATGACGCAGAGGATGTCGTCGGGCGACTTGGTGATCAGCGGGTTGCCGTCGCCGTTCATCGCGATGTCGAACAGCGTGTCGCGCAACAAAAGCTGGATGTGCTCGGCCTCGGCCCGCCCCTGGAGGACCAGCCGCAGCACCGCGTCCAAGGGGTCCGACGGCGAGTTGTCGTCGGTCGGCACGTAGTCCGGGTTCGCCCGGAACTTGCCGAGCTTTCCTTCCTCCTCCACCGGCCAGAGGCCGACCACGGCCTCGATCGGTGGCGGGTCGTTCTCCGTCGCCGGACGCCAGGACGGGTCCATCAGCAGGAACCAGTTCTCCAGCGGACCTTTCGCCTCTGTGTCGTCCGTGGTCTCAGTCATGGTGACCAT
Organism: Amycolatopsis keratiniphila; assembly: GCF_000400635.2. NCBI lineage: Bacteria > Bacillati > Actinomycetota > Actinomycetes > Pseudonocardiales > Pseudonocardiaceae > Amycolatopsis > Amycolatopsis keratiniphila. The sequence continues at coordinate 6,052,293 of NC_021252.1, forward strand.
GATCCTCCTTCGTCGTCGGATGCGCTTCGCGGCTCACCGGCAGCCAGGCCGGTCGAGTCAGTTCCGCTCGGTAGGTGAACTCGCCGGGTTCCGGCGAGGTTGGTGGTTCCTCGGACAGGTGCAGAAGCTCGTCCGCCAAGGGCGGGAGGACGACGCGGCGCGGCACGCCCGCCTCGTCGACCGACTGCAGCGTGACGGTGTGGATCTGGGCGGCCAGCTCGGGATCCGCCGCGAGGAAGGCGAGCACGGTGATCCACACCTCGTCGGCGTCGGGAGCACCCTCCACCAGGGCGGCCACCGCGGCCAGGTCCAGATGACCCGGGTGATCCCGCAGGCCGTCGAGAAGCACCTGCAGCACCCGTTCACTCGAATCGGCCACCGAGTCCCCCGCCGAGCCGGCCGGAGTTTCGCTTTCGGGCACGCCGGTCTCGATCGCGGGCGTCGCCGGACCGGGAATGGCCGGTGTCGCCGGGCCGATGGGAGTGAATCCGCGCAGCTCAGGCATCTCCACCTCCGGTCGCGGCAGAGAGTGAAGCCAGGCCGCCGGGTGTCCTTGTGGCATCGCCAGCACCCCGCCGTGGCCCGCCCACGCGGCGGGAGCCCGCACCACGTTCTCGGCGGGCTCCAGGTCATCGACGCGATGGTCCGCGGGCAGGTACACGCCACCGAAGCGCGACAGGATCGCACCGGCGAGATCCTCGGACGCCGCCGGAAGAGCGCTGTCACGGGCGAACTCCGCGGCCTCGATCCCCTGCTGGATGTTCACCAGCGCGATCCCCGCGTTCCGCGCCCAGTCATAGGTGTCGGCGATCTCGGCCGGCTCGTCGTCGTCATCCACGTCGTGACGGACAGCGGTCAGCGGTCGCAGTGCCCGCACCAGCTTCTCCCGGGTGACGGTGGTCCACAACACCACACGCCACCGATCACCGGCCACCCGCACCGCATGCTCGAGCTGCTCCCGGAACCTCGCCACCGCCTCCACCGTAGGCAGACCACCGGGCACCCAGACCGCATGTACCCACCGGGGCGACGCCAGCAGAGGCGGCAACGGCGACGTCCGCCCACGCCCACCCCAGCTGTAGCGACGCTCCTCCGAGGGCTTCTCCCGGTCCACGACCACGGCACGCAGTGTGCCGGTCATGTCCGACCGGCGGATCAGCTCGACCGTCTGTTCCGCAGAGAGCCCCGAGGCGAGTACCGGTGAGGGTTCGCCTCCCGCCACGTCCGGGGTGGAGGGCGCTCGGTCCGGCGCGAGCGCGCTGAACGCCGCGGTGATCGCGAGGTGATCTCCGGCGATCAACGCCTGCTCGCCGAGTTCGTGTGCCGGCAGTTCGACCCTGACCGCTCCCTCTGCCTCCCACAGGCGGTCGGGCAGCTCCGGGTAGGCGGCTCCGGCGAGCCGAACCTCGACACTGGGAGCGGGCAATCCCAGTTCGGCCAACCGCGCCTGCTCCTGACGATAGTTCTCCCGGAACGCCGACGCGATCTTGTCGGCCATCTCGCGCCCTTCCTCGATGTCGTAGCCGTGACCGACGATCTCGACGACAGGGAGCGCCGCGGCGTTGCGCGCCCGCCACGCGGCCGCCCTGGCGACCTGGCGGGCCAGCCTCCGCACATCCGCGTTCACCCCGTCGCCGAACGCGGCCGCCTCCGTGATGTGGCTGGCCGCCAGATCGCTCAAGGGGATCGGTTCGGCCTGGCTTCCCACCTCGCGGAAGTGCCCGCCGTTCTGGACCGATCGGCTGCCCGCCAGGTCGAGGGTGACGACGTTGTCCGCGGCAACCAGCGAATGGCCCTGGCCCCAGATCTTCTTGAGCTGGAGGGCCGAGCTGTCCCCGTCCGGCCCGGGAGTCGCGTCGGCCCAGCAGCTGAGGAGCACCTGCTGGGTGCGCTCACCCGGCTGAGCCCTGCGGAAGATCTCGCTGTGGAGAGCGGCGGCGTTCGGCGCCCCGGCGAGCCGGACCCGGTCACCCGAGACATCGCGATGCCCGCTGAGCATGGAGAAATCGAAACCGGTGCCGGAATTGCCGTGCACCGCGGTGGTCCACATCCGGCCGGTGTCCGGCTTGAGCGGCATCAGATACGGGACGGAGACCTTTCGTGTGCCTCCTTGGCCGTCCGGCACCTCGGTGACGGAGTAGTAGAAATACCGGTGGACGGGCTCCTCGTGCGACGCCTGCGCCGAGAATCTGGCACGGTCGAAGTCCTGCGACGGGAAGAAGCGCCCGCTCGTGCCCAGCTTCGCGTTCGCCCGTTCGTAACTGACCAGGTGCTGCGGGCCGGGCACGATCGGCGCGATCCGCTCGAACCCCGTACCCGCCAGCTTCAGCACGCCGTCCTGCCCGAACTCGAGCTCGCCTCGCGGGCCGTGGAAAGCGCGCGAATACCCGGCCGGGACGAAACCGTCGGCGAACTCGGCCAAGCCGATCACCGGACCACCGAGGCTCGCCAGCATGACCGGGATCTCCGTCTCTTCGCCGGCCAGGGACGCGCCCTCGGTGCCCAGCATGTCACGCAGGCCCTGTCCGTCACGCAGCGAGCGGGCCAGCACACTCGAGGTCAGGTCCAACTCCTGGCCGTCCGCGCGAAGCGCCAGGTATCCGGTCTCGCTGCGCCGCGCGAACAGCAAGACCGGGCGCTTTTGCCACGAGGAGTACTCCCCTTGCGCGGAGAGGAAAACAGTGAAGGAACCGGAGAACTTCTCGGCCCAGCGCCGCACTCGCCTGAGAGCATGGCCGTCGCCCGGGAAACGCACGAATTCCCCGATCCGCTCCCCGTCCGGGCCCGTGATCGGCACCGTCCGCAGGTCTCCCGCGCGCGGGACGGACACCAGCGTCAGCGTGCCGTCCCCGGCCCGCACCTGGACATCGTTGAAGAACTTCGCTTCACGCAAGGCTCCGGCGAAGTCGAACCCCACCCCACCGAAGTTCACGCGGACATCCCAGGCGGTGCTGTCCAGCACCACCGGCCTGCCCTCCTCCAGGTACCGCCGGAAATCCTCGTCCTCCAGCAGCATCCGGCCCAGCTCCGTGCCATCCACGTGCGTGACCCTGCCGTTCGACAATTCCAGCCGCGCCGCGAACTCGGTTCCCGGGAAGCCGACCACCACCGGGTCCCGTTCATCGGTGTAGGAGGGGAGCCCATCGAACCCGAACGCGGAACCGGACCTGGAGTACCGGACAGCGGCCAGAGTCAACGGCGGGCCGGCCGTGAAAGGTTCGTCGACGACCAGGACACCGAACTCGTCGACACCGTATTCGCCGATGTAGTGACGGGACTGCCACGGACCGGTCAGCTCGATCAGCTTCGCCAGAAAAGCCTCGTTGAGTGAGCGATCCCCCGCTTGCGCGGTGGTGGCCCGGGTGATCACCGCGAGCGGCGGGCGCACCACATCAGCGGTCAACCGGCGGAACGTGGAGCTCGCGGCGACCTTCTCCGCTGCTTCTTCAGGCGTCAGCAGCGTGTAACGCTCGTCCCGCAGCGGCAGCCGGAACCGGCCGTCGTGGGCGGTGAGCAACAGCCGCAGTGGGCTGACATCGCCGGGCCAGTCCACCTTCGACTCGCTGATCCGGCGGACCCCGTTCCCGTCTTCGGACCACAGTCCGAGCAGCCGCTCGGTGTGCTCGGTGCTCCGGCCGAGCGCACGATGCGTCTCCCGGGCGGTCTGACCATCGAAGCTCGCCATGACGTTTTCCTTGCCGTGCGCGTTCTTCGGCGTGGCCCACTCGATGTCGTCCGCGGCGACCTGGTCCGCGGGCACCGGCGCCGCGGCCGTGGACGGCTCGGCCAGCGGTGCGCTCACCTCCGCCGGGACCGGGCCGGCGGAAGCGAGCGAGAAGGACGGGCTCGATCCACTGCTCGACATCGACCGGGTCGGCACCGAGTCGGCCTGTTCCGCGAGCGTCCGCAGTGACTCCAGCGCCTGCTGTGCGTCACCGAGCCCGGTGTGCACCACGGCCGGTTCTGCTTTGCTGAGCTGGATCCAACCGGTCTCCGCTTCCAGGCGGCCGTCCTCGGTGATCCGTACCCGGCCGTTGGTCACCAGGACCGGTCGCCCCAGGTACTTGACGATCGTTTCACCCAGCCGGGTTCCGCTGTGGACCGCCAGGATCAGATGGGGGTCGACGTCCTCGTCTTCCGGCAGGAAGTCGCGGACCGCGCGGAGCACGCCGCGCACCGCGAGAACGTTGGCAAAGCCTTCGAAGGACACGGGATCACCCAGCCACATTTCCACCGTGTCCTGTCCGGGCGTGATCGTGGCCGAGAGGATCTGTGCCCCGGCGTAGACCGGGAACTGATCGAGAGTGCGCAGGGCTTCACGCACGCTTTCGCCCCACGTCGGGTACAGCCACCCCATTCCGCCATGGCTCGTGATCATCTGCGCCCGCAGCTGGTGATCGTTGTCGCCCTCGAAGTTCCACGGCGCCGTCCAGGCGAACATCCCCACGATCAGCTTCTGCGCGGCCGGGCTCAACGGCAGGAGCTCCAGGAAGTCCAGCAAGAGACCCAGCTCTTGCTCTGTGGTGCCGGATTCCGGATCGTGGCCGAGCAGTCGTGGCTCGGTCATCAGCTCGTCGAGACGGCGGTAGATCGACGGGTCCCGGGCGGCCTGCACCATCGCGGCCGAGATCTCGGCGTGGACCTGCCACACCGCCGGGTCCAGACTTCCCGCCCAGAACCGGAATTCCAGCCTGTCGTCGGCGTCCCCCAGAACGGCCGCGAAACTGAGTGCGTCGTACTTGCCGTCGCTCAGCCCCTGGACATCACCGATCGTGGCGAGCTGGTCGACCGGCGGAGGTATCGGATTCGGACCGACCGCCCACAATTTTCTCTGCAGAGCCTTCGTGCCGTAGTGGTTGCCCAGCCGGTAGAGCACACTTTCGAAGGCCTTGTTCAGCTGCGCCAACCGCCCGTACACCGGGAGAGGGAGCTGCTGTTCGAAGCTGAAGTTCACGTGCCCACCGGTGTACCCGGCGTCCGGTGCGTCGTCACCTCCATGCGTGCGGATGATCTCCAGCACATCAGCCAGCTCCCGCCAGCTGCCAGGGTCCCCACGCAGGATCCGCGAGACGATCTCGATACCGGAGTCGTGGGCCGGTTCCTCCTTGAGCCACCAGGCATCGGTGGTGGTGTCTTCCTTCTCGGTGAAGAGCCGTCCGTTTTCCCAGTTCAGGTACCCGGCGGACTCCAGCTTCGCTCCGAGAGCCTGGACGAGCTGATCGAAGTCACCCGTCATCAGCTGTGCCTCGATCTCGAAGCCGAATCTGACGTCCGGCCTGCTACTCACCCCTCCCGGAATCCCGTCAGGATGGAAGGTCAGGGGGTTTTCCTCGTCCGCCACCTCGATCGCGGCCGCCTCGAGGAGTCCGACTAGTGCCTTCAAGCGAACGTCGCGGAGGTGGGCCGTCAGCTGCCGCGCGGCGGACACCCTGTTCACCAGCTCGGGCACTTGCCGTTCGGTGACCGTGAGCGTCGCCTGCAGCCGGTCCCACACCTCCATCCTCGCCCGGATCTCCGGCACCAAGCCGGGCGGGAGTGCCGCCAGATGCCGCTTCATCTGGGCGATCTGCTCGGACAGCTGCCCGAGCAGCTCCGGAACTCCGGCAAGGCCCACCGCGAGATTCGAGCCGTCCCCGACGCCGGCGTCCCGAGAACTCGCTTCGCCCCCCAGAGGCAAGATCGGCCCGGAACCGGCCGTCGCGGAACCGACGATCGGCGGCTCCGCGCCGGGAGCGGTACCGACTTCGGCGAAGCGGCCACCGTCCGCCGACCACAACCCGCCTGTGGTGCCCAACTGCACGCGCGTGTCCGAGCCGTACATCGTCACCGGCCGGAAGTCTCGTTCCCACGCCTGCTTGATCAGGAATGCCGTCGAGACGGGCTGGTCCGGCGAGATGCCGTTGCTCCAGCATTGACCCAGCACGACCGGCCGGTCCGGTTCCACTCCCGCCTTTACGAAGATTTCCCCGGCGTAGAAGGTTTTCGCCGCCGACGACTCGTCCAGGACGATCACGTCACCCCGCACATGTGGCCGGCCGGTCATAAGCGCGAAGAACAGCCCGCGCAGGGAACCGTGGCCATTGATCAACCAGGGGTCTTTTCCGGCCCAGGGCGCCTCCACCTCCAGGTCCTGGGTGGCGGCCCCCACCCCGTCACCCGGAAGCTGCCTGAGATACGTTCGCTGCTTTTCCCCGACGTGGTGAATACCGTGCAGCGTGATCAAGGGGGTTTCCAGAGGCTTGCTGGGAAAGAACTGTCCGTGCACCACACCGTCGGACCGCACTTGCGGATAAGTCGCCAGCCGGTCTCGCGTGGGTGGGATCGCGTCGTGTGTCTCGAACCCCTTACCGTCGACGATGATCGTGCCCGGCTTCTCGAACGAAACGTCACCGAGTGAGCGGTACATGTCACGGGCGTAGCCACCGTCCGCCATAGCCGTGGCGAAGCTGCCGAGGGAGGACGGCGAGCCGCCGACACCGACCAGCAGCAGCGGGATCAAGACGGAGTCGCCCAGATCGGTGCGCAGTCCCTCGTCGTCGCGCAATACCTCGCCGAGCGATTCCTGCGAGACCCCGACGGCAGCCCGATCATGGCGAAGAACCGAGTAGGTGTCGTCCTGGCCACGACGTCCGACCACGAACACCAGCTTGTCCACCGCGCCCCACGGGGCTTCCCGCTGCTGACCGTGCGGGTCCGAGAAATGTCCGAGGGCGCCGGCGCTCGCCCCGCGGATCCATGTCCGCAGCCGCTCGACGAGGTCGCCGTCGTCGGGTGAACGCAAGAGCTTGATCACGACAGAACCGTCGTCGCTCCGCAGCGTGCCGATCATGAGGTCGCCGGCACGCCAGCCCGAAACCAGCTCGAACTCCGATCCCTTCTGCAGGGTGACCCCGTCGGACTCGATCCAAGCGCCCGCGGTCGGTGCGTAGACGTCCGTGAAATGACCGGCCGTGCGCAGGGCGCCGGCCACGTCGAAGCCCAGTCCGCCGAAGGTCTTCCGGGCGGCCCCGTGAGAGGAGACCAGAACGACCGGCCGCTTCGGCTCACTTCGCAGCAGGTGTACGAAATCCGGGTCGGACAGCAGTTGCTTCCCCAGATCGCCTCCCTCGACCTCCGCGTGGATCCCGTTCGGCAGCCCCATCGTCGCGTGGCCGGTCGCGCCGTCCGCGGAGACGAAAATCGGCTCGCGGTCGCTCCACTCGCCCGGGAGCCCAGCCGTTCCCGCGGCGACGGCTTGGGCGAAGCGCCGGAGGGTATCGGCCGCGGTGGCGCGGTCGGGGCCAGTGGGGAAGCCGAAGACCGGACCGAAGGACACGTGATCGACGTCGCCGAGGGTCAGGGGCGTCTCGGTGAACCGCTCACCCTGCGGCACTGTCAAGAAGCCGACATGTTCGTCGAGTGTGACCTGGCCGTGGTACGAGTAACTTTGCCAGGGCCCGGACAAGGCCTTCAGCTCCGACAAGAGGGCGGGAGCCAAGTCGTCGGTACCGGGAACTCCGGTCGTCTCGGCGATGGCCACGATCAGCGGTCGCCGGATCTGTTCCGCACGCGCCCGCGCGAACACATCGGTGGCCAGCGCCAGTTCCGCGACCTCGCCCTCGGTCAGTTCCAGCTCGATCCCGTTCTTGAACTGCACGACGACGCCCCCGACGGCCGTCAGCAACAGATGCAGCGGACGCGCGCGGCCATCCTCGGTGGCCCCCGTCCAGTCCGCGATCGTCTCGTCCCACTGCTCGGCACGGTCGCCGTACGAGGCGTCATCCCCTTCAGGGCGTCCGGCGATCACGCGTTGGGCGGGATCAGTGGCTTGACGTGCGCCGGACTCCATCGCCTCCGACGGCCACGCGTCGCTCGGGAAGCCCACGCCGTAGTCGCGGCCGTGCGCGTCGGTCAGGGGCGTCCAGTTCAGGTCTTCCAGGCGAGGCGGGGCGATACGGCGGAAACCGCCGTGCTGAGGTTGCTGCGACGCGGGGAGGTCCGCCACGAACATCTCCCGGTAGGGACCGTCGCCACGAAGGGCGTCGGTGAATTCGCGCAGCGCCCGGGCGAAGTCACCGGGGAGAGAGGAATCGACACCGATCACGCTCACCGGCAGGTCGGGTTCCGCCGCGAGCGCACGCCGGTACTCCGGGTTCGACCGCACATACGAGGCCAGCTCCGCCCCATCGACCAGCCGCCCGTCGACGTCGAACCCGCCGTCGCGCGCGGTGATGAAAACATAGAACGGATTGCGCAAACCGTTGACCGGCAGCGGAGGCAGCTCGTCGTAGATCTCGCGCCACAGGGTCAATTCGGCCGCGTCGGCGGGGAAGGCCACCGCACCGATCGCCCGCGGTGTGCCCTCGAAGACGATCATCCGAGGGGAAAGTTTGAGCTTCTTCGGCGGTGGCTGGGCCTCATCGCCCGAGACATCCGTGTCCTGGCCGTACGAGGGCGCTTCCGGTGCGTCGATGACCGCATTGGCGCTTTGCCCCGAGCCCCGGGCTTGTTCGGTCTGCACCAGCCCGGTCACCACCGCATCGTGCGCCGGTTGCCCCGGCACGAGAGGGGCGAACACCTTGTTGAGCGCGTTGATCGCCTTCGCGCTCCCGTCGGTGGCCGTCCGGGCGATCTCCTTCTCCCCCAGCTCCGCCGGTTCGAGCGCGATTTCGATGGTCACCTGGCGTGGGGCCGCGGCGTCCAGCCCCTTCTCCTGGACGTGCTCTGCCGTGACGACCCGGACGACGATGTCCGCGGGGTCCACGGGGAGCCCGCGACCGCCCATCCGCACCGCTTCCGCGTTCACCGCGTCCTTGAAAACCGCGGCGACGGCCTCGGCGCTGTCCTTGCCGTCGAACCCACTGATCGTCACCTCGGGCAGGGCGACACTGTTCCGTTTCCGCCAGGCCGCCGCCCGGACCACGCGCCGGGCCGTCTCGCGAATGGTTCGGTAGCCGGCGTCGGACAGAGTGCCACCGTCGCGGAAGTCGATCAGTACCGGCGCGATCGTGCTCGCCGCGAGATCACCCAGCGGGATCGGCGGATCATCCGGCCTGCCATCCGTCCTCGCTTGAGCGAAGAGGCCGCTGTTCTCCACCGCGCGTCTGCCCGTGGCGTCGGTGACGTTGACGACATCCGTGGCCGCGAAACCCGCGGCCGGTGCTTTCACCAGCTCCTGCCAGGCCACCGTGAAGGTCTCGGCGAAATTCCGGGCCGCTCCCTCCACCGGCGCGTTCATCCTGCATTGTCCGAGCACGATCGGGCTCGAGGGGTGGGGAGCGGCCGTCCGATAGATCTCGCTACCGTGCACGATCCGCGCCCCCGACCGCCCGGCGAGCGTCACCCTGTCCCCGATGTGCAATGGCCGGTCCGTCCTCAACGAGACACTCATCAGGTCCGCTCCGCCATGACCGTCGAGGAACCACGGTCGATGAGGACTCCCCACCCACGGTGACAGGTAAGGCGTCAGACGCGTGACCACCGCGCCATCGGAGCCCTGCTCTGTCGTCTCCTGGAAGAAGTAGGCCTGCCGCACGGCGGAATCACGGAAGGCGGGCAAGAACATGGAGTGCGCGTCGCCCTCGTCGAGCGGGAAGAACTGCCCGTGGACACCGAGGACGTCGTTGGCCATGGGGTAACTGAGGACACTGTCGGTTTTGGGAGGCAGGGGCGTGGCGGCTCGGAACGTGTCGCCGTCGATGGTGATCCCGCCGTCGGAGGACAGCCGGATCCGGCCCGGAGGCAGATACACGAACCGCGAATACCCCCCGCGTTGCAGGCCACTGGAGATCTCGCTGAGCCCTGCGCCCGCTCCGTTCAGCGCGGCGACCACCAGTGACCGGTCCGCGGCCGTCCCCTCGCCACGAAGCATCACCACCCGCAGGTCGAGGTCCGCGCGCACGATCTTCACCAGCTCCGACGGAGTGAGCGACTGGGGCGCCCCGTCCTTGCGGACGGCGTGGTAGCCCCGCGGGCCCGCCCCGGTGAGCAGGAACACCGGGAGCCCGTGCCAAGGAGCCTGCACCGCGTAGGGAGACTGATAGCCGTTGTCCACCGAGAACTGCCGCACTCTGTCCGCGGTGGCGTGAAAGGCCCACTGCTTGGCACGGGCACGGTGAAGCTGATCCCCCGGGAAGCGCACGAACAGGGCGACTCGCTGGCCCGCGGAATTTCTCAGCACCTCGGTCCGTAGATCGCCGGCACGCAGTTCGGACACGAGGACGAAGCCTGGCTCGCCGTCGGCGACGACCCGGTCCGGCTCCAGCCAAGCGTTCCCCGAGGGTGCGTACACGTCGGAATACAACCCGTTGGCGCGCAGAGCCCCCGCGAGATCGAAGCCCAGACCACCGAAGTTGACGCGTGCGCCGGCGTTCCGTGCCACCAGGACCACCGGCCGCCCCGGGTTCGTTTTCAACGTGACCCGGAACAGCGGATCGCTCAGCAAAAGCAGGCCGAGCCGGTGACCGTCCAGTTCCATGAGGACACCGGCCTTACCGGTGATCCTCGCGTATGTCCCGTCCGGCGAGTCCACCACCACGACCAGTGGCTTCTCCCCGCCCCACGCACCGTTCAGAGCGGCCGTACCGTTGTCGAGGGCGTCGAAGAAGTTCTGCACCACACCCGAGTCCAGTCCCCCGCCGTCCACCGGGAAACCCCACGCCGACTCCGAGGCCAGGAGCGACACATCCTGCCAGGTGGGCACGCCGCTTTCGGTGAATCTCCCGCCTCGCACCAAGTTCACCATCATGGAAGGCGTGAACTTGTATCTGCCGGCGTAGTCGTGGGCCTCCCACGGTCCGGCGAGTTCACGCAATCTCACCAGCAGTCTGGCGTTGCTCGCGCTGGGGTTGGCGTCCTTCACCCGCGGGTTCTCCGTGAGCACGAGCAAGGGAGGCCGGACCGGCCCTCCGGTCATCAGCCCGAACATCGAAGAGCCGTGGACGAGCTCCGCCATCCGGGCAGGACCGAAGTCCCGCACACTGCCGTCGGTCAGCGGTGCGTCGAACCTGCCGTCTTGCTCGTCGAGCAGGAGCCCGACCGGGCGGGTACGGCTCCCGTCCGTCGCCGGAGCCCACGCCTGCATGGTGTACTTCCGCCGGGGGAGGCCGTCGTCACCTAAGCCGAACGATTCGAATGTGGTCCGCTGGGTGTGATCGTTCACCAGCAAAGCCCGGCTTCGCAGATTCTGCGCCAGGCGCTTCTCCGACGCGAAACCCATACCGATCCGGCGGCCGTTCGCGGATTCCAGCGAAATCCACGCGACGTCGTCCGGCCGGACCTCCGCCACCAAGGAGACCTTCCCGCCGGACACGGGCACCGCCCGCACGGTACGGAAAGGTCCGTCGCCCCGCAGGGCTTCGGCGAACTCCCTGGCCGCCCGCTCGGCCGCTTCGGGATTCGCCGGATCCGCGCCGATGAGCGTCACCGGTACCTTCGGGCTCCACGCGAGTGCGCGGAACTCCGGCGAATTCCGCACGTGCCGGGCGAGGGTGGTGCCGTCGACCACGGTTCCGTCGAGCAGGAAACCGCCGTCCCGTCCCTCGGCGAACACCCGGAACGTCTTGCGCGGCTCCTCGGCGGGCATCGCCTGGTGGAGGGTCTCCCAATGGGCGTGGCGTGAGGTGCCCGCCGGATCGAAACCGATCGCGCCCACGGACGAGGTCGTCGGCCCGTGCACCGATCCGGCGGGCGCGGTTCGCACCGACACGTCCACGGTGACCGTGCCCTGCGGGGCACGCACGGCTTCGATGTGCGGCACAGGTCCGTTCTCGGCTTCCGGCCCTTCGAGACGCGGCGGCCGGCCGTGAACCTCGAAGATGCGTCGGCGCCCGAGTTCGGCGTGCACCGCGTCGCGCTGTTCCCGTTCGACGTCCACAAAGGACTCGGGCTCGGAGACCGGACCCGTGAGGACCGGGACGGGCCCGGCAGTCGAGATCAGGTCCAGGTCGGCGAACGCCTCCACCGGTGCCGAACGAGGCGTGTCGGTGGCCGGAGGGTCGAGCTTCGCGCCCACCGCGGCGTCACCTGTCTCACGGTCATCCGGCAATTCCTCGATCCGGCCACCGGCGTCGTACCCCAGTCCTCCCTCGCCGGGGTGCACCGGACCCGGATACTCGACCGGCGGGGACGGGACCTGTCCCGGCGGCAATACCTCGACGAAATCCCCGCCGTGGACCGAGAGCTCCGCGACTCGCAGCTGCCCGGTGGGCTTGGTCCCCGCGAAGACCGAAACCGGCCCATGGCCTTGTTCCCAGGCGAGTCTCAGCAAGTACGCGGGCGTCCTGCCGTCCGGCGCGGCCTCATCGGAGTGCACCGAGCATTGGAACAACACCAGGTCGCTCGCCGGGGACGGGTTGCCGGCGCGGTAGATCTCGCTCTGGTAGAGCACGCGTGCCATGCGGTCGCCGGCGAGCATGAGCACGTCGCCGAGCACGAACTCGAAATCGGTCTTCAGCGACACGCTGAAGCCGAGCGCGGTGCCATGTCCGATCGAGGTCCAGGTACGGCGTCCGATCCAGGGAGAGCGAAAGCGCTTGTGGTGCTGCTGAACCAAACCGGTCTGGCCGACCCGTGCGGTGATCCTGGTGTAGTGGTCGTGCACCTCGGGGGTCTGGCTGTACAAGCCGACCCGTTCCATCGTCGCCGCGTCGAAGGTCAGGCTGGGGAAGTACTCACCGAACGTGCCCCGCCGCGAATTGGTCAGCGGATGGCTGGCGAAAGCCGGGGGTTCTGGGATCTCCGGCAGGTACGTCTGAATCTCCCCGTCGACGCGGAGCCGCCCGGCGGGGGTGAGCGAGATCGGTCCGGTGATCCGGTAGAAGGCCCGCCGGTAGCCGCCGGGCACCATCCCGTCTGCGAACGCGACGAGATCCGCACGATCCGTGCCCTGATCGATCAGCAGCACCGGGCGCTTCCCTCCCGAAGGACCGGCCTCCCTGCCGAGCATGGCCCGCAATTCGCGATCGTCGCGCAGCGCGCGGGCCAGTGCGCCCGCAGGCAGTGCCACGGGCTCCCCGTCCGCGCGGACGAAGAGATATCCGGCCTGAGGGTTCCGCGCGGCCACCACTACCACCGGCGGCTCGCCGCCAGCCCACGGAAGAGGTATCGGGTTGCCATCGGGGCCGACCAGACGGAGGTTCGCCGCCGTCGTGTTCCTCGCCCACGCCGCGAGCCGCTCCATGGCGGCCTGGTCGGTCCCCCAGTGAACGACCCGCAAGAAGTTCTCGCCGTCCGCGCCGGCGAGCGTGGAGACCCGCACATCGCCGGCACGCAGGGTGGAGACGCGGGCGAACCCGCCGCCGGCGGGCAGGTGCAGTCCACCGGCGTCCACCGCTACCGCGGAGGCCGGGGCGAAGACATCGTTGAAGAGCTTCCGTTTCCTCAGCGCACCGGCGAAGTCGAAGCCGAAGCCACCGTGGCTGACCCGGCGTCCGGTGCCGTACCCGAGCAGAACGACCGGCCGCTTCGGATTCTGCACGAGCTCGCGGAAGCCGGGCAGCTCAAGCAGGATGTCCGCCGCCGAGGCACCGCCGACCTCACTGAGCATCCCGTCGATCGTGCCGATTTTGGCGTACTTGGCGTACGCGTCGGGGAGTACGAACACCGGTACCCGGTCGCCCCATGGCCCGGTACCCGGAGTCGTCCCCGCCCGCAGCCCCGCCGCGAACGCCCGCAATGCCTCGGCCTGCCCGGGGTTCGCGTCGTTCGGGAAGCCGAACACCGGCCCGTACTGCTCGATGCGGACGTCGGAGGCGCGAAGAGGGTGGGAAGCGAAGCCTGCTCCCATGGCATGGATGTACGCGCCGAACCCGACGGTCGAGAAGGGGCCCGACGTGGTGAAGGCGTGCAGGGGTCCGGCGAGCCGGCGCAACGCCGCCAGGAAACGCTGGTTGAGCTGATCAGCGGCCGACGGTGCCCGTGCCACCGTGAACAGCACGAGCTGCGGGCGCACGCCTCCTGCCGCCTGCGAGAAGAATCCGCCGGCCGCCACCGAATGCGCCATCTCGACCGGGCCGAGCAGCGATCCGTGCCCCTGTGTGTCCTTGGCCGAAAAGGCCGGGCTCCCCACTTCACCGTTCTCCAGGAACAGGAAACGCGGCCGGGTGCGATCACCGGTGGTCGCCGGTGCCCACTCTTGGATCTCCTCGACGATCATCGGCTTGCCGGAGGCGTCGAATCCGAGCCGCCCCACGGCCCGGGAGGAGACGTCGGTGGCCAGCCTCATGGCCTTGGAGACGGCGGCGGCCTGGTGCTCGTCGAGGAAGAACGCCGCGCCGCGCTCCCTGCCGTAGGCGTCGATGAGTGGTCTGGCGCGCAAGCGCGAACGGGGCGAGGAGACGACGACCCGCTCGGACAGATAAGGCAGGTGCGGAACGCCGTTCTGATCGGTGACGGGCAAGCCGTACAGCGCCGAAACGAGCCAATAGGTCTCTTCGCTGTTCATCCCTTCGGCGAACCGGCCGGCTTCGAACCACAACGTGGCGGGTTCCATCGTGCCGGAGACGACGAGCACGATTTCGGCGTCCGGGTCGGTCACGAGCATGTCCTGGTAACTGCCGGCGTTCCGGACGAGCGTGACCATCGACGCACCGTCGAACACCTCGCCGTCGACGACGAACCCTTGCCGGTGCGCGGTCGCGAAAACGTAGAACGGCCGGGCCCCGATGTCCGGCCCCACCGGCAAGGAGGCGTAAACCTGTTCCCAGACCTGCGCCTCCGCGGCGTTCGCCAGCAGGAGCACCCCGCCCGAAGCGGCGGGGTGCGACGGAAGATAAACGATCGGACCGGCAGGCACGGCGGCGTCCAGGTCCGGCGAGGGCCGGGAAAGCGCCGAACCACCTTCGGGCAGGGCACGGGCAAGCAGGTCCGTCGCCGGACCGGCGTCTGATGCGGCAGTGGTGTTCGAGGCCGCCTTCGTCGCGTGATCCGGGGCGAGCAGGGCGAAGGCCTTGTTGAGCGCGGGCACGTCGGCGTCCACGAAGGTGTCTGAGACCGGGCGAGCAGCCTCCTCGCCGAGGTCGTGCCACGGCAACGTGATGTCGATCCTGCCGGTCGGTCCCGTGCCGGACGTCGTCTCCGAACCGATGACGTCCACCAGCACGTCCTCTGGCCGGATCGCCAGGCCCAGCGAACGCAGCATCCCGGACTCGGCACGAAGCTCCACGTGGAACAGCTTGCTCAGGGCTTCCGCCCGCTCCAGCCCCCGCTTGCGTGCGGGTTTGGCGCCCAGGATGCCTGCTTTGCCCCAGCCCGTGATGGTGACCCGCGGCAGGCCCACGGTGTTGCGCAGCCGCCACGCCGCCGCTCTCGCGACTTTTCGCGCCACCTCTCGCACCAGCGCTTCCGAGGACTTCGGTATGGAGGCGGCCGCGGTGGGGAAGGTCACCTCGACGGGGTCGATCCGGTTCGCCGCCAGGTCGGCGAGCGGGATCGACGGGACTCGCCGCCCCGCAGGAAGTGCCTCGACGAACTCGCCGGTCCCGACGACCGCCCGAAAACCCTGGTGAGTGCTCACGCGGACGATCTCGGTCGCACCGAATACCTGGCCCGTCCCCTCCGTGAGCCACTGACGGGCGAACTTGAGCTCCTCCGCCGGCGTCATCGTGGTGGCGTTCACGGTCACCATCGACTTGCAGTGACCGAGGACGGCCCGGACCGTGGGGTCGAAGCCCGCGTCTTGGAACACCTTGCTGCCGAAGATCACCCGTGCCGCATCGCCGCCATCGCGCACCACCGTGTCACCGAACTGCAGGGGCCGGTCCGTCCCCATCCCGAAGGCGAGACCCTCGGTGCTGCCGTGCCCGTCCAAGAACCACACCGGGACCGTGCTGTCGGCCCAAGGGGAGAGGACTGGTTCATAAAACCTGGTCCCGCTGCCTGTCGCCGCATCGGCCACTTCACGAAAGTAGTAGCGCAGCCCCGCCGGATCGTTGTTGCGCGCGGCAAGGAACATGTGCTGGGCGTCGTTTTCGGTCAGGGGAAAGAACTCGCCGTGGACACCGAGGGCATCATTGGCCATCGCATGGCTGATGAACCGCTCCTCCACAGTGGACGGAACGGGTTGTGTTTTCAGCCCCATCCCGCTCGTCGCGAAGCCTCCGCTCTCGAAGAGCTTCACTCTGCCCGCCGGGTGATGGATGAGGCGCGAATAACCTCCGGCGGCCAGCGTCTGGGCGAATTCCTCCACTCCCCTGGTTTCCCCGTCCAGCGCGGCGAACACCAAGGGCCGCGTCCAAGGACGGCGCTTGCTCCGGTTGAGCGCCTTGCGCAAGCCCTCGTCGTTCCGCACGATCCGGCCCAGTTCCGCCGGCGTGAGTTCCACCGCCGCTCCGTCATTCCGGACGGTTCGGGAACCGCGCTTCCCACCGCCGTGGAGTAGGAACATCGGCAGAACACCGGCGTCCCAGGGCACGTTCACCCGGCCGGCGGCGGTATCGGACCAGTAGGTCTCCAGGGTGCCGGCGGTGACGTTCTTCGCCCAAGCCTCGGCTCGGGCGAAATCGGCTTCGTCCCCCGGGTACCGCACGAACAGCGCCACCGGCTCGCCGTCATCGTTGTGCAACAGGTCGGTCTTCAAGTCGCCGGCGCGCAGCTCCGAGACCTTCACGAAGCCCGGCTCTCCGCTGGTGACGATCCGGTTCGCTTCGATTCTCGCCTCTCCAGGCGTGGAATAAACGTCAGGGTAGAACCGGTGCGCCCGCAAGGCTCCGGCGAAATCGAAGCCCAGCCGACCGAAGTTCACCCGGCTTCCGCCGTGGCGCGCCACCAGCAGCACCGGCCGCTCCGGTTCGCTCCTGAGCTGCCACACGAAGTCCGGGTCGGCGAGCAGCATCTCACCCAGTTCCTGCCCGTTGAGCTCGAGCACAGCACCGTCTCGCGTTTCGATGCGCGCGAACTTCCCGTCCGGGGAGTCCACCGAGACGACCAGAGGTTCCTTCGATCCCCAAGGGCCTGCCAGGTCCGCGGTGCCGGCCCTGACAGCTTCACGGAACTCGTCCAGCACCGCTTGCTCGTCCGCGGGGGCGCGGGTTCCGCCGGAAACCGGGAAGCCGAACACTTCGTCCGAAGCCACGTGCGCGATCTCCGCCAGCGAGGGCGGAGGTCCCTTCCTGAATTCCGCGCCACGCGGCACCTGCAGCATGGCGGCGTCGCTGAAGCGATAAAAGCCAGCGTAATCGTAGCTCTGCCAATGCCCGGTCAACGCGCGCAACTTGCTCAGCAGTCGCCGGTTCGCGTCGCTCGTCGTGGTTTCACTGGTGCTGTTGGAGTAGGTGAACACCAGCAACGGCGGGCGAACGGCACCGGCGGTCGCGGCCTGGAAGATGCCGGCCTTCGCGATCAGTTCCGCGGTGGCCTCGGGGGTGTTGAAGACATCGGTTTCGTTGCTCAGCGGTATTTTGAAGCGGCCCATTTCGCCGTCCAGATGCAGCGCCACCGGCCTCCTCCGCGCACCGTCCGTGGCATCGGCCCATGCCTGGGTGGCCGGCTCATCGTGCCTCTTCCCGTTCTGATCGACAGAGGTTTCGATCACCGACCGCAGGCTGTGGTCGGTGGTGTTCTCCAGTTGCGCGGAAAAATTGCTGATGTAGCTCGTGCCGTGCACGAAACCCATGCCGAACTGCCGGCCGTCGACGTCGGTGAGCGGCGCCCACTGCACGTCGTCCGGCAGAATTTCCGCCACGTTGCCGAAGATTCCGCCGTCTCTCACGACGGTCGTCCCCGTGGCGTCCGATTCCACCAGGTCGTTCGCCGCGGCCACCGACCGGTATGGCCCGTCGCCGCGCAGGGCCTTGGCGAATTCCTGTGCGGCGGCGAAAGTCAAGTCCGGCCGCGTCGGATCCGCGCCGATCAGGACGACCGGGACCGAGGGGTCGTCGGCCGCGTGCAACCGGAACATCGGTGAGTTCCGGACGTGCCGGGCCAGCGTGGCGCCGTCGATCCGCACGCCGCCCACCACGAACTTGCCCATGTGACCGGTCACGTAGACGTAAAAGGGCCGATTCAGCCCGGGCAGGGACGGCATGCCGGCGTGGAGGGCCTCCCAGGAGGAATCCACCGAGTCGCGACCGGAATCGAAGCTGATGCCACCGGACGAGTTCGTGGTCGGTTCGTACGAAGACCCCTCGGGGACCTCGTCCAAGGTGACCTCGACGGTGACCGTCTCGGCGGTCACCGTGCGGAGCGCGATCTCCGGCATCGCTTGCGCCGGATCGTCCCCCAGTTCCGTCCGCAGCAGGTCCGCGAAGATCCGTGTGTCTCTCGGAGTGCCCGTGATCTCGACACGCACGGACAGACCATCGGCTCGCTGAAACGTGTGAGCCTCCAGCAGAGCGTTCGCGAGCCGCCGCAAAGCAGGCCGATCGTCGACATCGGCCGACGCCGGCGTGTCGGCCTCCACGGTGAACGTCAGGTGTCCGGACAGTTCCGCCCTTACTTCTTCGCGTCGCGCTTCGTCCACGGCGAACGAGCTCGCGCTGGAGGAGAGCGAGTACTCGCTGACCGCGTCCGAGTCGATGCTGGCCGCGTCCGAGTCCTCGTCGGAGGCGATCGAACTGTCGTCGCTCCAAGAGCTGCCGAAAGAGCCGCCAGGGCCGGATCCGGTGTTCACCGACAGGGTGCTGCCCATCCCGAGCGCCCCTGCGGAAGCGTTGTGGGGCGTGGCGAAGACCACGGCTCCTTGTTCCGGTTCGGCGCCATCGGCCAGTGGCCGTACGGTCCCGTCGCGTCTGACTTCGACTCGGGTGTCGAAGCCGGTGACACCGCCCCGGAACCCCGTGTCGCGAAGCAGTTCGGTCAGGGTGATCACCCGGTTGCCGTGGTGAGGGCTGCTCACCCGGCAGCTGAGGAAGACCAGGGAGGAGTGCTGCCGCCAGTGCGTTTCCCCGGGCAGGGCGATGCTGGACAGCAGCTGGACGACCGCGCGCTCGTCGAGTGTCACGAGCCGCCCGTTCCCGGTCCGGACCGAGAAGCCGTTGTGGTCGTGGTGAAGCGGAACGGTGAACTCGTCCCCGGTCTCGGGGCGGTTCCGGAACGCTTCCAGGAGCACTCCCCGTTCGTGGTCCGAGTGCGGGAAGCCCACTCCCACGACCGCGCCGGAGCGCGACCGCAGCGGGACGAAGTCCACGTCGGAGAGCCCGGATCCGGATTCCGGCGCGGGTTCCGGCGCGGCCGCGGCCGGCTCGGCGTAGGACCGCGCGACGGCGAACATGGTCCGCAGTGCGTGATGGGCGTCGTCGAGGACTTCGTGTCGCCGGGCGTCGGGTCCCAGGATGTCGTCGAGGCCGGGCCTGTCGAGCAGTGCGGTCATCTGCCCGCGCTCCCAGGCCGCGCCGGGATTCTCGCCCTCGAGATAGGCGTGGTAGGCGAGTGCGCTCAAGACGATGTCGTGCAGCGGGAACCGGCGCGCGAGTTCCTCCGGTGTCAGCCCTTCCGGCGGCACCACCAGGGGCAGCAGGCGGGTCCGCAGCGCGGTGGCCTCGGTGCGCGGGATCTGGGCGAGCAGGTTCGCCATCTGCGCGACCTGCTGGGGCAGCGCCGATTGCAGCTCCTGGTCGACCGGTTCCTGGCTGTCCTCGTAGCTCGGGGGCTGATCCTCGATCGGGTGCTCGCTGTAGGCGGGTGCGCCGTCGGAATGCCTTGTGCCGTCCGGATCCCGCACGTGGTCGTAGTTCGGCAGCTCGGCTTCGTACAGATCCTCGCTGTAGGCGCCGCGTCCCGGCTCGGGGAACCGGCCGAACGGCGTTTCCGGCGTGGCGTCGCGCAAGTGGCGGCTGCTCAGCCGGACCGTTTCGGCCGCCTGCCGCACGGAGCTCAGTTCAGTCCAGGCATAGAGAGGGTCCTCCCCGTGCAGGAGCAGGTCGGTGAGCATCGTCGTGAGGCCCTCGTGGAAGGCCGCCCGGATCCGTTCCGGCACGCCGCCCGGCACCGACGGCGGCAGCGGGCCCAGCAGGTCCTCCGCCTCCTGGCGGCGCAACTGTTCCCGCCAGTGCAGTTGTTCCTGCCATTGACGGCGATCCTGTCCGTCACCGGCGGGAGGCTCGTCGTGCCGCCGCTGCTCCAGACGTTCCCGCGCCTGGTCGATCCGCTCCCGCACTCGCTCCAGCTCGATGTCGGCCCAGGCGGCGAGGTCGTCGAACTCACGCAGCCGCTCGAATCCGGCCCGCAGATCAGTGGCGACCCCTTCCGCGTCCGCGCCCTGCGACAGCGCCCTGGCCACCGAGCCGATCATGGCCTGCCACAACCGCCGCTGCTCGCCGGCGCTCGGGCCATAGCCCCCACGGGGCCGGGGGCGCTCACCGAGCAGCGCCGCCGCCTCCGCACGCCAGAGTGCCAGCTCCGGCGACGGCTGCCGGACGTCGGCGTCCAGCCGTGATTCGAACTCGGCCACCGCGGCGGACAACCGCCCCGGCTCGGCAGGCAGGTCCCCGGCGAGCGGTTCCTCCACCCACCCGGCCGGCCCCTGGACATCTCCCCTGTGCATGCCGTCGGCCCGGTCCACCGGATACGCGCTCGCATAGACGCTCTCGCTGTCACTTACCGACTCGTCCGCATCCCCGGTCGTGTAGCGGTCCCCGCGCGGACTCTCGGTCTGCACCGGCGACAACGGCGAACCCACCCCACCCCTCCACGTCCCGCCGCTCCAGGGCTCGTCCGCGAACGGATCGTCCGCGAAGTCCTCGTCGGCGAACGAGTCGCCGTCGAACGCGTCGTCCACGACGGGTCCGGCGCGTGGGGGCGCGGTGGGCGGGAGGGTGGCCTGCAGCCGGATGAGTTCCAGCGGCACACCGGTGTAATGCGAGCGTGCGCCGGGCAGGTCCCGCAGCGCCTCGGCGCTCTCACGCAGCGGCACGACAGCCGGGTCGTCCCACGCCTCGCGCAGAGACGCCCCGGCGGAGACCAGGTCCGTCAACAGAGTCGCGAGTCCGTCGTGGATCAGCTGCCGGGCAGGGGTGTCCGCGCCCTCGGCCGCCCTGGGCAGCCCACCCAGCAAGGACTCGACCACCCGCCGGGCCGCCTCCACCGTCCGCGCCTCGGCCCGCTCCCGCTCCCGCACCCGCTCCGCGGCCCCCTCCACCCGCTCCGCCCACCGCTCCCACACCCGCTCGGCCCGCGACCGGCCCTCCACCGGTGCCGGTTCGCCCGCCCGCCCCACCGGCCCGGACTCGGGCGGGCTCACCGCCGCAGACGCCGCCACGGAACGGACTGGCCCGAGAATCTGCACCGCGGTCGCCGTGTAGTGCGCCTCCTCCGCCGGACCACGCAACGCCTCCAGTTCCGCGCGCAACCCCGCGACCACCGGGCTGTGCCACGCCAAACGCTGGTCGGTACCCGTCATGATCGCCTCGGTCAGCATCGACACCAGACCGTCGTGCAGAAGCTGCCGCGCCTCCTCGTCCGCGCCGTCCACCGCGGAAGGCAACCCTCGAGCCAACGCCTCGGCCTGCCCTCGGGCGCGCGACACCGCGCCCGCCGACTCCGGCGAACCTTCCTCCCACTCCTCCACCCTCGCCGACGCCTCCATGATCGGCCCCAGCCAGTTCTCCAACGCACGCTCGGCATCCGGACCCGGGCCGGCACCGGCTTCCGTTGACGGCTCCGGAATCGCCGCTCCCGGCGTGCGGGGCACCTCCCCCTCCAGACCCCGCAACCCCTCCAGATCACCCCGCAGACGCACCACGTCCGCGTGCTCCCACGCCACCTCCGCGACCGCACCCTCGGCGATCAAATCGGCCACCATCGCCACCAGGCCGTCGTGCAAGAACCGAACCGTGTCCTCGTCGACACCCGGCAACGCCGGCGCCGGTTCACCCACCAGCCCCTCAGCCTCGGCCCGCGCCCGCTCCGCCGGCACCACCGAGGGCACCAAACCCTCTTCCCGCTCGGCGACCCGGCCCGAAATCTCCGACAGCACCTCGGCCCACACCGCCAACGCCATATCCGCCTGCTCCGGTCCCCCACCGTCCCCATCGGACACGGCATCATCAGGATCAGGAAGAACGAAGCCGGTCCCCACCTGCACACCCGAACGCGAAACCACCGACAAGGAATCCGTGTCGGACACGTCGACACCGGGGAACGGGCCTGGTGAAGACGAGGGGGCAGGTTCGTCGGTGAGCGACCCGCTCCCGGAACGAGTCCTGACCGCGGGTGTGTCGGCGGGTGCGGCGTCGACCCGCACCCGGGGGAGGTTCTCCGCGTCCTCCGGCACCTCCTGGATCGTCTCGGGCAGGTGCAGACCGTGCGTGACGTCGAAGACGGAACGCCAGTGCGCGAACGTCTCGAGCGGGGTGTCGTGCGTCGGGAAGAACGCGCCGGCGAACCCGCCGGACGAGCGGTGCACTGGCACCTGAAGGTAGGTGTCGTTCGGGCCGAACCGCCCTGCGGGCGAGGCAAGTCGCCCGGTGCGCCTGATCAAGTCCGGGCTTCGGCTACGCAACCTCTCCTGGCTGCGCGACGACTCGAGGCTCGGCGTCTGCTTGCCACTCGGCCCGGCCTCGCTCGCCGTGCGGCGCGTGTCGAACGGCGAGATCTCCCGGCTCGACGGAGCGATACTCGCCCGGCTCCGACCCCGTGCCTGCCCCACGGGGGGAACGTGGTCACTCCGGTCCGAGTGCGCGGATTTCGAGGGAGTGGTCTCGTGCTCGGCGAAACCGGCGTCCTCGCTCGCACCCGGGTTCACCTCGGCTGCCGGCGCGTCGTCGTCCAGCGGCGTGAAGAACTTCGCGTTCGCACGGACGTTCCCGAGAGTCGCCCATTCGCCGAACTCGTCCAGGGTGAGCAAAGCCGGGTACGAGGTCCTCGGATCGTGCAGCACGAACACCCGCCGGCCGTCCACCGTGGTGGCCTGAACATGGACAGAGTGGCCCGGAGCGGACACCATGGCACCACCGCGAGCCGACACGTGCCCCCAGAAGGAAACGAGGTCGTCCGTGGTTCGCAATGCCTCCGCCAGGGCAGGATCCGGCCGCGTTTCCTCGCTCAGCATGCTGGAACCGAAGGGGGTTCCATCGGCTTCCGGCGCGAACTGGTTGCCCATCATCGCCACGTAGGACTCGTGATCGACCCGGCTGCGGCGGCGGCTTCCCCGGTCCACGAGCAGCGGCGACACCAGGACGCCGCTCAACCGGTTCTCACCCAGTGTCTTCCTGGTGAGCACCGGAGCCTGATCGACGTCCGGCTCGGCGGCGGCGAGTTTCTGCATGGTGCGGGCCCAGCGGGCGGTCAGCGCTCGCCATTCCCGGCGCACGGTACCGGCGTCCTGTACCGCGTTCACCAGACGCAGTGCCCGGCTTTCGAGCGCGGAGAACTCGGATCGCGCGTCGGCGACCCGCTTCCGCACCATCTCCTCGTGGGTCCGGCCGAAGGGCCGGTCGGGCCTGGACCGGCGTTCCACGCTCGTCATGGCGAGAGCGTCTTCGGTGGCATCGGCCACCGCACGGCCCACCCTCAGCAGCCCCGCCACCGTCGGCACCATGCCGCGGACGCGCATGTCGATCGCGGCCGGAGCGGCGGTGTTGAGGAAGTACTGCTCCTCATGGCCGGTGGCGGCGAACAACGCTTCCGCCAGCGCCGATCCGTTGTTCAGCAGTGCGCTGAACAACGGATCGGCGAGCAGTGCCCTCCGGGCGGTCGTCCCGAGGTTCGCCAAGCCGAGCATGGCCAGACGCACCGGCAGGCCGGCGTCCGCCGGGATGGCCAGGCTCAGCAGCGGTGAAGTGCCTGACGTGAACGGATCCGCGCCACCCGAGATTTCCGCTCTCAGCACGTCGAGCAGGTTCGAGAGTCGTGCGGGCGGCACCGGCTGGACGGCCCGCCGGTCCACCTCCGAACCGCCATGGGAACGCTTCGGACGGTGGGGCTGTTCCTGAGTGGGTACCAGGGAAGCGGCCAGCAAGGCCTCGTTGACGAAGGAGCGGACCTGTGCCCGGCTGGCCTCGGGCAACGCGTCGAGTGAACGCTCGATCGCGATCAGCCGTGTCCTCGTGCCGTGCGGCAGGGCGTAGTACTCCAGTTTGCCTTCGCCTGCCAGCGCGGTGTATTCGGCGATCTTGGCCCGCAGCTCGGCTCGGGGGAGCTCGAGTTCGGGCAGCCCGTGGATCACCCGATCGTAGCCCGCGGCGGCTTGACGCTCCGGGGTGTTGTTCTGACCGTCGTCGAGGGTGACCTCGACGATCGCCCAGTGGCCGTCGCCCGGAGCGTGTCCCTCCGGGATACCGCCGGTTTCGATGTGGAGTTCCACGTCTTCCGCTCGGACGGTCTGGTTGTCCTCTTGGAGCAGGGCGAGTTCTTCGGCCAGAGTCTCGCGGATCTGATCCCGCACCCGGCCGGCTCGTTTCCGGGCGATCGTGTCGGACATTCCGGGGAGCCGGGGACGACCGCTTCCGTACCCGGTGATGGTCACCTTGACCCCGCCCAGCCCCAGGTCCTTCCGGAGCACGGACGCGCGAGCGACGTCTCGAGCGAGCACGCGGGCACCGGTGAAAGCGCGCTTGCCCGCGGTCGACAGGCCAGGCTTGAAGCGCACCTTCACCGGCGGTATCTCGCTGACTCCCCCCAGCGCGACCGTCACCAAGGGATTGACGCTCGCGGCTGTGCCGTCGGACGCGTACAACAGCGCCTGCTGCTCGAAGAAGGTCTCGCCCGGTTCCCGGGTGTACATCCGGAAGAACCAGCGCTCAGGTCCCGGCAGGATGCCGAGTTCGTCGGCCATCGCCAGCCAAGCCCGCCGCCGGGCCGATGCCGTGGCGCCGTCGTATCCGGTTTTCCCGATGCCGTGAAGTGCTTCCGCGAGTTCGCGGTGACGTTCGAGTCGAGCCGTTTCCGCTACGTGACCGCCGCTCCTCGCCCGCTCCACCCGGCGCGCCAGATCCGCCGCGAGGTTCTCGAGTTCCACGTTGTGGTGCAGCAGATTGCGCTCGATCGCCGCTCGTACGGCGGCTTCCTCTTCCGCGGTGTGCGAGTGGTTCTCCAAGGTCACCTGCGTCCGGCCATCGGCGCTTTCCGCGATCACGGTGGCGAACCGGTTCCCGGTGTTGTCACGCGTACCGGCCCGGGCCATGTTCGTGTAGTCAGGACGCCCGTCGGCGCCCTCCCCCGGGATCGAGGACAGCACGTACATTTGCCCGGGCTTGGCCCACGCGAACTGGTTCACCCCCATCCGCTGGGCGGCTTCGTCGAGCCGCACCCGTTGTTTCCGCATCTCCGGGGCATGGTTCAGCATCTGCCCATAACGATGCCCGGGAAGCGGGCGCCCCGGGATCCCGCCGATGTCGCGCTGGTCCCGTCCGGCGATCTCCGCGGCTCTGCTCGCGTCCACAGTGGAGGGAGCGCCGTGCTCGACGATCTCGGCCAGTCCTTCGGCGAGGTGGAAGGCGCCTGTCACCTCCGTGTCGTTCCCCGCGTTGACCCGAGCCGTCGCCGGTCGTTCTCCCGAACCGTCGAACAACAGCGTGTCCGGTATGGCTCCGTGGACGATCCCGGCGAAATCACGGGAGACATCGGTGAGCTGCCTGGGCATCCGGGGAACCACCCGATGCAGCACCTGATCCCGGCCCTGGTCGTCGAGTACGATCCGGGAATCCCGCACCTCGAGTTCGATGCCGGAGCCGGTGCGGCGCAACGTTTCACGAGCCTGCTCCAGCACCTCCTCGGTCGCGAAGAACTCCCTCGCCCCGACAACGCCTCCACCGTCGTCCACGGACCGGGCGCCGTTGATGCCCAGCGTCCTGTCCTTCGCGATCCGCAGGGGCGGCCGGTACGCCGCCTTGGTCCCGCTCTCAGGACGGCCGAAGGCGGGGAAGGCATCGTCGGTCCGCTGCTCGGCCTGAAGCGGCCGGAGGGATTCGAAATGCTTCGCTCCGACAGGCTCGGGCTGGTAGCCGAAAGTGAGGTTCGGCTGCGGCGCGGGAGCCGCGACAGGAGCGACGGAAGGCCGCCGTTCGTCTTGGTTGTCGCCCAGGTGGATCAGGGTGGGGCGCAGGCCCGGCCCGAAGCGGATGAGCGGCACGGTCCGATGTTGTTCGTCGATGTCGTCGCGGATCTTGCGCTGGAAGTCCGTCTCCGGTTTCCAGTACTTGAGCGCGCCGTGCTCGACTCCCATCTCCCGCCCCGTGAGCAGGTAGACCATCCGGTCGTAGTCGGTGTCATGCAGGCTCGCCCCGTCCTCGGGGAGCCGGATGTCGTAGAGGTCGTTGTCGCCGGTGACATCGCGGTAACCGGACTCCCCGCGTTCCTGGACGATGCCGTCGATCACCCGGAAACGGCCGGACTCCTCCAGCCCGCGCATGGACTCGGCCAACTGCGCGTACTCCGTCGCACGGTCCTCGTACCGCTTCATCACCCGTTCACGGAGCTCCTCCGGCATCTTGGCGACATCCGGCCGCCTCGGCTCGAAGTAGGCCACCAGGCCGATCTGCTCGCGCGGCATTCCCAGCGGAACGTCCAGCTCGTTGAGCGTCTTGGCCTTGATCTCCACGGGCTTGGGCACCGCTCCCCGGGCCCGCCACTCGACCGAGGCGGGGTTGGCGGGCCGGACGTCGAACACCACGCCGAACCGGTCTGCCATCTTCTGGAAACGACGCTGATCCTGTCGCGGAATCCCGTACTGGGCTTGAAGTGTCCGCTCACTGACGTAATCCGAATGCGCGGACTGGACCGAAACCCAGCTGTTCCGGCGAAGCTGCGTCGGCGGCGTCGCGGTGGAAACGTGCTCGTCGATTTCGTCGAAAAGCTCTTCGATGAAACGGGCTGCTTCACGTTCGATCTCGGGCAGTTTCGGCGCTTCATCGGACACACGTTCGGACTCGGCGAACGAGCTTCTTTCCGCCTCTGAACCGTCCTCAGGAGTCGGCCTGCCGTCGATCGCGGCCAGCACCTCCTCGGTGAACATCCGAGCTTCCTGATCGATTTCCGGCAGGGCGGTTTCGCGGGAAAGGACGACCGAATCCGGAGAAGGCGAACTGCCGTCGGGAACACGGATCGTGCCATCCCGCCGGATCTCCACCAGGGTGGCCGGCCCCCGCACAGTGCCGCGGTAGCCATCCTGCCGCGCCAGCTCCCGCACCCTGCCGAGCAACCCACCCGCCACCGGATCATCCACCCGGCAACTCACCACCACCAACTCCGGCAAGACCCGCCACCCACCACCACCCGGCAACACCCGACTACTCAACAACCGATAAACCCCAGCCCCATCCAAATCCACCACCACACCATCCGACCTACGCCGAACCGAAAAACCACCACCATCCCCACGATGACCAACCACCGAATACGCACCCGTTCCAGCACCCGCCGCAAACGCCGACTCCACCACCTCGACCTCACCCACAGCCAACGGGAAAAACACCCCCACCACACCACCCCCACCATCCCTCAACGCGACAAACTCCACCTCCTCCAACCCCACCCCTACCACATCCGACAACAACACCGGATCCCCCACCGACCCCACTTCACCGGTGTGTCCGAAGACCTCCGCCAAACCGGCGAAGTCCGCGGGATCGAACCCCATCGACGTGAAAATCTCCGGATCGAACCCACCGGCCCACGACCCGTTATTCGGCTCCGCACCCCACTCCCGCATGCCGCCGAAAGGCTCGACACCGGTGCCCCAAGCCGTCTCCTGTTCTTCCCACGACCACTGAGCCGACGACTCGGGCAGCCTCTCTCCCGAGGCCTCCTCGGCCGGGTCAGGCACCCGCCTCCCGTCGGGCTCCTCGCCCTCCCTGGCCGCCCGCGACGCCTCGCGGGCGCGCGCCATCTGCGACTCCCACTCGGCACGCGTTTCGGGCGGCACACCACCGTCGGTTTCCGGAGAATCAGGCGACGAACCCGAAACCACCGCCTCCGGAGCGACACCACCCGCAGGCGCGGGGGTCTCGACCGCCGCGACCTCCGGCGAAGCCTCTGGCACGCCGTCTCCCCCCGGCACCGATTCCCGGACCGACAAACCCATCTTGTCGGGCAATTGCAGTTCCGCGTCCCAGACGATCCGCACGTGCTCACGCATGATCTCGTCGACCGACGGCAGCCTCCACTGCCCAGAGCTCCTCTCCCGGTGGCTCAGTAACGCCTCACGGACCAGCTCCTCCACCCGTGCCTGCCGATCCGGGCCCACTTTCGAACTTCCGGTGACGTCGATGTGCAAGCTCGGCCGGGCACCCGAAGCGGCGGCGAACCGGTCGAAGAAGCCCTCCACCACCCAGGTCAGCCGATGTGCCACAGCCACCGGAATCTGGGTCTGCGATCTGTGGAGCGGGCTGGTGAACACCCGGGATTGCCGGTACTGCTCCGGCGTTTTACCGGGCGTGAGATGAACCCGCACAGCGGTATGACCGTCGAAACCTCGGCCACCCTTACGCCACGACCACGTTATATCGAGCTTCTGAAGCGCGGACTCGGCCATGCCCGCATCCCGCATTCCGGCATTCAGCAGATTGGTGAGGTGGTCCCGCATTGCCCGCCGGATCACCTCGTCACCCGATTTGACCCTGATCTCCGAAAGAATCCGCACGTCCGGGTACTCCGTGCCCGGCGCCTGCGCCAGGATGCGCTGCCCCAGTGACCTTCCGAGAGCGATCAGCTTGTTCTCGTCGTCGGTGAACATTTTCACGGATCGCTCGTTCACCACGCTGAAGTCGCCGTCGAACGCCAGCTTCGACTTGTCTTCTGACAGTTTCTTCAAAAGCCAGGGAAGCGCAGGCCAGGAAAGTTCGGGTACTGGCTCGGCCGATGCCTGGTCGAGGATGTGTTCCGGACCCTCGACATCGAGGTACAGCACCGTGGCCTTCGATTCCTGCGAGTTCTGCCGGAATGCGACGTGGCCTTCGATGAATCGTCGGATCTCCTCTTCCTGGGCCGAGGGCATCGCTGCCCGCACGGCCGCGTTCACCGCCCTCAGCACCGCGAACTCCCGGGCCTGAGGGAAGCGCTTCCCCGCGTGCAACTCCAGATTCAATCGCACCCGCTGCCCGGAGTCACCGGCGTCTCGCACCCGCTCGACCAGGCCTTCCAGCAGCCACCCCAACCGCCGTAACGAGACCTGCGGAAGACGGTCACTGCGGGGGAGGAAAGCGAGGACCAGTTCCCTCTCGGCGCGATAAGCCCGCCGAGCTCGGTTCGGCGATCGATACACGGACACGCCGACGCGTGCCGGCTGTCCTTCGCTGATGGTGTGCTGCATACGGTCGAAGGGGAGCTGTGACTCTTCGAGGGCGACTCCCCGGTCCCGCAACGCGGTCCGTACCCGCTCTTCCAGCGAATCGAACAACTCCGGAGCCCGCTGCTTCAGACGCGCGGGCGTATCCGTCACCTGCAACCTGATGTCCAGTGGCTCCAGTCCGAGTCGCGTCAACTCCGCGGCGTTCCGTGCGATGTGATCCAGCAGCGTGTTCAGCTCGGCTTCGGTCTCCGGCGGCAAGACCAAGGAGTCGCCGGACAGAGTGCCTCGCCACGCCGCCTCGACCGCGGCGCCCGTGGCGGCTTTTTGGTCCGCCGCGGATCGTATCGGCGCGTCGGCGGTCGCGGCGGGCAACGGAACGAGGCCGGTCCTGGACGCGGAACCGTCGTGCTCCACGGGTGCGCCCTGCTCCGAAGTACTTTCCTGCTCCGAGTCGAGAAAGTGATCAGGTCCCGTGATCTCCATGCGCAGCATCGGGTTGTTGGGCCCGATGGTCTGGCGGAGTTCGACATGGTCCTTGATGAACTGTTCGGCTTCCTCCCAGGTCGCATCCGGCAGCACCGCCCGCACCGCCGCGTTCATCTCGATCGTGATCGCGTTCAACCGTCGCGGGAGCACCGTCTCCGAAGACCGCAGATCGAGTACCAGCCGAGGCCGGTCGTCCGGTTGGGCGTTGTCGCGCGCCCGCTCGGCCAGCCCCTCCACCAACCACCCCAGCCGGCGCCGCGAAGCCTGCGACAACCCGCTACTGCGGGGCGGGAAGGGCAGATCCAGCCTCCGCGAGGCCTGATAACTCCGCACCGTCCGATGTGGAGATCGATGCACCGCGAACCGCACCCAGGGAGACTCCCCCTCACGCAACTCGTGCTCGATGCGATCGACCGCGAACCGCAGCGCATCGCGAGCCACACCACGCTGCTCCAGGAGCGACGACAGTTTCTCTTCGAGCATGTCGAACAGCGCCGGTGCGAAGCGCCGGCGTCGCTGCGACGTGTCGAACACGTGCAACCTCACATCAGCGGGCTCGCGCCCTGCCGAAGCCGCTGTCTCGCGGGCGACGCTGTCCGCGAGTTCGGTCAACGAGGCCTGATCCTCCGGCGACAGCCCTGGCGGATCGGTCTTCGTCACCTTCGCGGACCAGCTCCGTTCCTCGGGCGCGTCCGGTGCTGCCACGCCGCCCGCCGCCGAATCACGCAATGGCGGTCCCGGAGCCAACGGCAGCGCGATCAGAGACTCGTCTCGGCCCGCATCGGGCGGCTCAGGCAGCGGCGCCTCAGATGGCTCGGGCCGGGCGGCCACTGAATCCAGAGCGTGTTCCGGCCCTTCGATCTCCGAGTAGAGCCAGCCATAGCTCGGTGAGACCTCCTGTCGAAAAGTTATGTGCTCTTCGACGAACTGCTTGATCGCCTCTCCAGGCGCGTCCGGCAATGCCGCTCGCACCGCCGCGTTGACCGCGACCGTGACCGTGGCCTTTCGAACAGTGATCCAGTGCTCCGTGCTACGAAGATCCAGGATCAGGCGGGGCCGCCGCACCGGATCGGCGTTGTCCCGCACCCGCTCGGCCAGCCCCTCGATCAGCCAGCCCAACCGGCGCTGCGCGGCTCGCGAGAAAGCGCTGTCGCGGGCGAGGAAGGGTACTCGAAGACTTCGCGCCGCCTGGTAACCACGCACCGGCCGGTTCGGCGACCGATGCACCGTGACCTCGACACCAGGCGTCCCATTCTTCGGCACACCGCCATGCAGCCGATCAAAGGTGAACCTGGCCGCGTCCGCGTCCACGCCATGAGCCCGCATGGCGTCCCGAAGACGCCCCTCCAGCAACCCGAACAACGACGGACCGAATTGCGCCCGGCGCTCGGCGGTGTCGACCAGGTTCAACCGCACGTCCGCCGGCTCGCGACCGTTCCGCTCCAGCTCCGCCGCGTTCCGCGCGATCCGATCCGTCAACACGGCCAGCGAGGCCTCGTCCTCGGGCGACAGCCGCGGCTCACCCGTCGCCGGAAGTTCGGCCCGCCATCGTGTTTCCACCACCGCGTCCGTCGCGCTCGACCCGGCCTGCTCGCGGGGAGCGCCGGCCTCGGCCGGCAACGCGACGGCCCCGATCATCGGTACCGGCGCAGGTGGTGGCGCCTCGGTGGTACCGGTGTCGATGAGGTCCGCGAACACCACCGTGTGAGCCCTCGACGGACCTTGCAGGAATTCGATGCGCTCTTCGATGAACTTCTTGACCGTCTCCGCGGTGGCCTCCGGAAGCGAGGACCACACCGCGGCGTTCACCTCGTCCGCGACCGTTCCCGCCAGATGGGCCCGCGCGGCCGTGGTACTTCGCAGCTCCAGCGCAAGACGGCTCGGATCACTGCCGTTCTCGGTCACTCGTTGGACCAGGCCGCCCACCATCCATCGCAGCCGGCGGCTCTCGACGGCGAAGAGCGCCTTGCCGCGAGGGAGGAAGGAGAGAGCGAGACTGGAAGCGTCCCGATAGGACTGCACGGACCGGTTCGGCGTCCGGTGCACCGTGATCGACAAACCACGACGAGGCTTTTGGATGACGGTGTGCTCGATGCGATCGAATTCGAACCGAAGCAGCTCCGGATCGACCCCACGATCGAGCAGCGCGGTCCGCAACGACCGATCCATCAGGTCGAACAACGCCTCGGCGTGGTTCTTGAGCCAGTAGACGGTGTCGTGCACATGCAGCCTGACGTCCCAGGGCTCCTGTCCCGGCAGGAGTGACAGCTCACCAACGAGGTTCTCGGCCAAGTCTGCCAAGGAGGCTTGATCCGCTTCCGACAACGACATCGGGTTGTTTCTGTCCGCCGGTACGGCCCAACGACCCACCAGCGGCGCCTTCTCCAAGGTTTCGATGCCCAGGCGGGTGTTGTGCAGGAGCGGCCTCGCGGAGGCGGGCAGCGGAATCACGGGTACGTCGTTTTCGGACGATTCGCTTTCCTCCACCGACAACGCCATATCAGGATCGTCAGGAATCGGCTCTCCGAAACGGACCGCACCCTCGGAGCCCGGCGGTACCGGCGCGTCCCTCGACGATTCCGCCGCACCGAAGTCCTCATGGACCGGCTCTGCCGAAACATCCTGCCCAGGTTCTTCCCACTGCCCGACGTGCGTGTGCTCGAAGTCCATATTCTCTTCGAACAGTGCGGGCTCCCAGTCCCGCATCGGCTGTTCGGACACCGTTTCCCTCGTCGGCGGATGTTCCGCCGGGCGGGTGGCGGACTCCGCGCCGGACACGCGAGTCTCACCGCTCGAGGAACGCGCGGGTTGCCGGTCCCCACTGTCATCCAAGGCGTGCTCCGGGCCCTCGATGTCCAGGAGGAACATCGGGCTCTTCCGCCACGTACTCCGAGCGAGTCCGATGTGGCCCTCGATGAATCGTTTGATCATCTCGTCGGACGCGTCCGGTAGCGCCGCCCGCACGGCCTCGTTCACCACGGCCGTGATCGTGGAGACCCGCTCCTCGCTCCCCTTCTCCGTGCAACGCAGCTCGATGAGCAATCTGGACGGCTTCCCCGGATCGGCGTTGTCCCTCACCCGCGCGGCGAAGCCCTCCACCAGCCACCTCAGCCGGCGCCTCGACGCCTGTGAGATTTCGGCGCTGTGCGCGAAGAAGGGAACCTGGAGCTTTCGTGCCGCCCGATAGTTCGACGCCGGCCTGTTCGGTGACAGGTGCACCGTTATCGCGATGCTGGGCATCGCGTCCTTGGGTACGCTGCTCTGCAAGCGATCGAAGGGGAACCGCTCCGCGTCCACGTCCATTCCCTGAGCCCGCATGGCTTCACGCAGACGCCTCGCCAGCGACTCGAACAACCTGGGACCGAGCCGCGCCCGCCGTGCCGGAGTGTCCGTCAGATGCAACCGCACATCCGCCGGCTCGCGCCCGTCACGCTCCAGTTCCGCCGAGGTCCGCGCGATCCGGTCCACCAACGCGCCAAGCTTCCACTCGTCCTCCGGCGACCACCGTATTTCACCGACCGCCGGAAGACCGGCCCACCAATCGTCCACGATTTGGTGATAGGCGTCGGCGCCCCAGCTGGGCCGGTCGACAGCCGTGGCGGCGGGCAAGGCGACCAAGCCTCCGGCCGAGGGTGCGGTGGACGCGGGAGCAGGAACAAGGCCGGGTTCGGTCAACCTCGCGAAAAGCGCGGTGCTCTTGAGGGATACCTCCTGCACGAACTCGATGCGCTGATCGATGAAGGTCTTGATCTGGTCGGCGGCGGCCCCGGGAAGCGCCTGCCGGACCGCCGCGTTCACCTCCGAGGTGACCGTGTCCTTCCGGTCTTGGAGCATGCTCTTCGTACTGCGCAGGTGGAGCGTCAGACGGCTCTGGTCGCCGCTGTCGCCGGCCACCCGGCGAGCCAGCCCCTCCACCATCCAGCGCAGGCGACGCCGATGAACCCACGGCAGAACCTTGTCACGTGGCAAGAAGAACAGGTCCAAACTCCGGGCGGCGCGATAAGCCTCGATCGGCTGCTTCGACGTCTCGTGCACGACGATCTCGATACTGGAAGAACTGTTTCCCCGCGCCGCGTCTTCGATGTGATCGAAGTCGAATCGCAGCAGCTCCGGATCCACACCACGCTCGATCAAGGCCGCTCGCAAACCCTGTTCCATCAGCGCGAACAAAGTCCGGCCTTGCCGCTGAAGCCACAAGACGCCGGCTGTCACCCGCAACCGGACATCCCATGGCTCTACGCCAGGCTGAAGCGGGAAGTCCCGGACAAGAAGCTCCGCCAAACCATGCAGCGAAGCCCGATCCGTCTCCGACAACTCCAGCCCGTCGGACATGGACGGACTCGCGGACCAACGCGCCTCCGCCGTGGGGGCCGGCACAGTGCTGTTCTTTCCAGGCGCCACCCGTGAATCGGCTCGTGCTTCCGGAAGCGGGAAGGGGCCCTCGAGGGCATGGCTCGGCCCGGCCACTGTTTCCTGTCGGAGCCCCTCCGGCGAAGCGAGATCCACATACCGCGCCCCCTCACTACCATCCCCGGAAGTGTCGCTGTCCAAGTTCTCGACCCGGCCGTCGTCCCATACCCGAACCCGGCCCGTCGGACCCGAAACACCGCCCTCGTACCCCTCCCGCCGCGCCAATTCCCGCACCCTGCCGAGCAACCCACCCGCCACCGGATCATCCACCCGGCAACTCACCACCACCAACTCCGGCAAAACCCGCCACCCACCACCACCCGGCAACACCCGACTACTCAACAACCGATAAACCCCAGCCCCATCCAAATCCACCACCACACCATCCGACCTACGCCGAACCGAAAAACCACCACCATCCCCACCATGACCCACCACCGAATACACACCCACCCCACCAGCACCCGCCACAAACGCCGACCGCACCACCTCGACCTCACCCACAACCAACGGAAAAAACACCCCCACCACACCACCCCCACCATCCTCCAACGCAACAAACTCCACCTCCTCCAACCCCACCCCCACCACATCCGACAACAACACCGGATCCCCCACCGACCCCACACCCGACACGACCGTCGCCGCCGGGCCGGTCGAGCGCTCGGGAATCCGCGGCGATGTCGTGGTCTCGGCCGAGGCACGAGCGGATTCCTTCGGGGTGACCGATTCGGCGGTGCCCGATCGAGGCCCGGCCGTCGTCCGAGGCGTGGCCGTTTCCGGCGCGAGCCCCGAACCCACGCCGTCCCGCGACGACAAGGGCGCCTCGGGTTTCACGACACCCGGCCGGCGGCGGGACGCTCCGTCTTCGCCCACGCGAGACTGCGTCTGCGCGGCCGCGGACTTCGACGTGTCCGGCCGTTGCGGGGAAGTGTCGTCGCCGCTCGCACGAGTCCGGTTCCCTGAAGGGCTCGTCTCCGTCTTTTCCAGCCCGGCTGCGGGCTTTCGCCGGTCTTCGGTTCCCGCTGCGGATGCCGCCTGCGATGACTCGCCGGCCGGTCGCGACGGCACAGTGGCCTCCGGAGCGCCTGCCACCGTCACCGGACGACCCGGCTGCGCCGAGGTCCCGGATGCGGCCACCGAAGCACGATCCGGCGCCACGGACGACGCAGCACTCGGCCGATCCGAGACACGCACGGCAGACGACGATTCGCCGCCCGGCCGCGACGGCACGGTGACGTCCGGAGCACCTGCCGTCGCCGCCGGACGGCCCGACGGCGCCGAGGCTCCGGATGCGGTCACCGAAGCACGATCCGGCGCCGCGGCCGGGGACGACGGCGCGCCGCCCGCCTGGGACTGGGTCTGCGGCCGGCTCTCCACCGCGACGTCCGGACGAACCGCCCGGCTGTTCGCCGGATTCTGATTCTGAGGCTGACCGGCAGCAGCCGACTCCGCGCGCGGCTGGCTTTGACTCTGGCCCGAAGGAGGTGTGCTGGCTGTTCCGGCAGGCTGGCCGCCCGACACCACCGCCGGCTGTGAAGAGCCGGCCGCTCGCTCCTGGGTCGACGGCGTTCCACCCGTCACGTCACGGGGATCATCACCGGCTTGCCGGTTCGCCGGCGCCGCGGACGAACGCGTGTCCCCGCCGGCCTGTTGACCCACCGGCGCGGCCTCGGCGTTCCCGGGAGACCCAGTGCCCGCATCCGGCTGGCCGGTCACGTTCGAGGGCGGCGTCGACGGCTGGGCCGAACCGGCCGTCTGCCCCTGACGAGCATCCTGCGCGACACTGTCCCCGCGCGCCCCCGGGGCGGCGCCCTCGGTCACCCCAGGACCCGACGTGTCACCGGTGTGCCCGCCGGCCGTGACCGTGGGTTCTGGGCCCGTGGCCGGAACCCGCGCCCCAGCGGGACCATGCGCTGCCGCCTCTCCGGCCTGCGCGGTCGCTGCCTCCCCGAGAAACTCCCGCAAGTCCGGCTGACCGGCACTCTCGGTCGGAACAGCCTGCTGTGCAGCAGATTCGGAACCGAACACCGTCCCCAATGGAGTCCGGGCAGGAGACGTGATCTCACGCGCGCCATCCGCGACACCATCGGTCGCTTGCGCGGCCGGGGCAGCACCGGGCTCGGGAATGACCAGCGGCCGCTTCTGCGATTCCCCGGCGACCTGAGACGCCTCATCCGCCGACTCGGTATAGGGCGGCAACTGCTCCGAGTCCCGCCCGTTCTCGGGATCCGGCTCCTCTTCCGCCGCGACAGCGGCCTTGTCCTCACCCTCGGCGGTGGTTTCACCATTACCGGGCAACGACGCCGCGGCAGGCTTGAGCCACCCGAGTCCCAGCTGATCCAGCTTGTCCAAGAACGACTGCCCCATCACCGTGGCACCCTGGCCGGTGACACCGCCGCCCTTCCCCCCATCCCCGGGACCGGACAGCGCGCCCAGAATGCCTTCCCACATCACCCCCTCGTCGTCCTTGAGCGCGAGGAACACCAAGGGATTACTGAAGGCCACCATGGCCACCTGGCCCAGCGCGTAAGCCGACGGGCCAGCGATATCGAACGTCTTCTGCCACCCTTGCGGCAGCTGGTGCCGTATCTCCTTCGAGAAGAAGCTCCCCACTCCCCTGGCCGCACCGTGGAACACGCCACCCGCCACACCGCCGATCGCGCCACCGATCGCCGACCCCTTCAGCGACTCGGTATCCCACCCGTCCCGGCCATCCGTCGCGATCTGACCACCCTGGATACCCCCGTCCACCGCGACCATGAGCCCCGCACCGCCCGCCGCCCACTTCGCCGCCGTCGAGCTCAGCTTCAACAACTGACTACCCACCTGTTGCACGGTGAGCTGACTCAACTTCGCCTTCAACAGCTGGAGGATCCCCTGAATGGTGAGACGAGCAGCCACCTGCACCACGGGAACGAAGATCGCGCCGAACAACGTCGACAGCAGTTGAATGATCGCCGCGAGCGTCAACGCCGCGAACGTGATCAACATGATCTTGTTCTTCTGAATGTCGGCGGCGGCGTTTTTCGTCTGCTTCTCGAACGCCGCCGCCTGGACCTTCAACTGCTCGAGACCGGCCGCCAGATCGCCCTGGATGAACCCCAGGATTTTCGACGCCGTCTGGCCGTCGAACGACCGATCCAGCCGGCCCGCCACCGAAGGGAGCTCATCGACGACTCTGTCGAGATCCGCATGGAACACCGACCAGGCGTGACTGATGGCTTTCAGCCCGCCCTCGCTGCCTTCCGGCCACTCCATACCCAGGACGACCTTGAAGAAGTGCTGGAGACTCGGCGGCAGCTGGGTGGTCTCGTCAGCGCCGTGCATCGGCCGCTGATCACCACCGCCTGCGCCTGAGCTCTCCTTCACCTCATCTCCCCTGGTTTTCCCTCAAACAGCCGAGTCACGCCTCCGCGAACTGGAGACCCACCGGTGGCTACCCGGCCGGGATCAACTGCCCTGTCCGGTCGACGCGTCGATCCGCGCGGCACTCGCCTGATCCAGATCCTTCAAAACCTCGACGCTCTTCTTGATACCGTCTTCGAGCTGGACAGTGCCTTCGGCCGCCGCGTGCGCCCCCTGCCGGGCCTCGTCCGAAGGCGCCACGTAATTGTTGGCGAACGCCTTACCGATGTCGTCTTTACCCCAGCACCCGTGGTGATCATCGAGCGTGCCTTCGAGAACGCGCAGCGAGTCCTGCAGCATCTCCCCGAGAGCACCCAGTCGCGCGGCGGCGGCGGAGGCCCCCTCCGGGTCCAGCCGGAACGTTTCAGGCATCCTTCCTCCGCTCCTCGATTTTTCTGTCCTTTGTGTCCAGTCGTCCGCCGCGGCATCCGCACCTGCGGCCCGTCGGGACAGACGGTGGCCGAAAACCCACGGTTACACACGTTCGGCCCAGTACCAAGGCAAGGCGCGTCCCGAAGCCCTTTTCTCGCGCTTGTTGCCCTTACCTCCCTCGAAGACATCCCCGACTTGCCCATAAGCACACAATTCGTCACTCACGGCGAGAAATACGCGAGGATTCCGTGGGTTCGGCGACGTTCGGTGACTGATCAAGATCGGTCACCGCACACTTGCGCAGAACGTTCCGCTGTGGCCGAGAGGCGAATGTGCCGGGTCGAGCGGAACGTGCCGAAGGCCACCTTCTGGGCGGTGCCGCAGAGGTGGCCTTCGGAACTCGAGTCGAACAACTCGGGCGGGCTCCGCCGTCGTGAGGGCCCGGAGGCCGGGGATCGGGATCAGTTCTTGCCCAGAACGGGATTCTGCGAGTCGTCGTTCTCGCCCCAGGCGCCCTGCTCGGCTTGGATCCAGATCTGCGGTTCCCGTTCCTTCTCGCCCTGGCCGCCGCCGGCACCGCCACCGCCCATGGGAGCGCCGCCCATCGGGCCCATCGGCATACCGGCCTGCTGGCCGGCGCCGAGCCCGCCGGGCACGGCCGACTGGGGCGGGCCGCCCTGCGTGTTGACCGGAACACCGGCGGAGAGAGGCTGGGTGTCGAACTTGCCCGGCGGCGGGCCGCCCGCGGTGGCGGGTGCCCCTCCGGCGCCCGCTCCGCCTGCCACGTTCCCCTGGCCAGGTGCCGACGGTTCCAGGAAGTCGCGCATCGCGCTGCCGCCACCGCTTCCGCCACCACTGCCGCCCTGCGTGCCGCCGATGGCGTCGATGGCTCTGTTGGCGGCCGCCTTCGCATCGGCGAGCTCCTGGCGTTCGGCGGGCGTGTCGTCGGGCCGAGCCAGACCGTCGATCGCCTTGGCCGCGTCTTCCCTCGCCTGCGCCAGCGC
The DNA here is from genome assembly GCF_000400635.2 of Amycolatopsis keratiniphila. NCBI lineage: Bacteria > Bacillati > Actinomycetota > Actinomycetes > Pseudonocardiales > Pseudonocardiaceae > Amycolatopsis > Amycolatopsis keratiniphila. The sequence goes on from NC_021252.1 coordinate 6,091,113, forward strand.
CTGGTCGTGCTCGGGGCCGGTGAGGTCGGGCGAGTCGTTGATCCGGTCGATCGCCTCGTTCGCGGCCGATTTCGCCGCGTCCAAGGCCTGCTGTCGCTGAGCATCGTCACTCGAAGTGCCGAGGCCGTCGATCGCCCGCTCCGCGGCCAGCTTCGCGTCCTGCACCTGCTGGAAGTGCTCCGGCGCGGCCATCTCGTCGATCGCCGAACTCATCGCGTCCTTGGCGTCCTCGAGAGCTGTTTTGCGCTCGGGATCGTCGGTGTCGCCGATGAGGTCGTCGATCGCCTTGCCCGCCGCTTCCTTCGCGTCGAGCAGCTGCGCGCGGTCGGCCGCGGCCGCGGGATCGGTTCCGTCCTGGCCCAGGATGCCGTCGACGGCATCCGACGCGGCGTTCTTCGCGTCGTCGAGTGCCTGCTGCCGCGCCTCGGTATCACCCGGTCGAGCCAGGTCGCCGATGGCGTCTTGCGCGGCCTGCTTGGCGTCGCCCAGATCCGGCGGGGTCATTTTGTCGATCGCGTCGTTCGCGGCGTTCTTGGCCTCTTCGAGGGCTGCTTTGCGCTCGGGATCGTCGGTGCCGCCGATGAGGTCGTCGATCGCCTTGCCCGCCGCGTCCTGCATCTCCGCGCCGGTTCCCCCGCCGGTGATGCCGTCGACGGCATCCGATGCGGCCTTCTTGGCGTCTTCGAGGGCTTGCTGACGTGCCTCGGAATCACCGGCCTTCGCGAGGTCGTCGATCGCGCCGCCGACGGCCTCCTTGGCCTCGTCTGCGGAGGGTTCACCCGGCCCGCCGGTGAGTGCACCGGGCGCCGTCGGGCTGGTGAGCCCGTCGATGGCGTCTTCCGCGGCCTTCTTCGCGTCGTCCAGCGCCTTCTGGCGCTTCGGGTCGTCGGTCTTCTTGCCCAGTTCGTCGATCGCCTTGCCCGCGGCCTTCTTCGCATCCGCCAAGCCAGGCATCGGCGAACCGAGCCCGCCGCCTACACCCGCCCCGGCGCCGGAGCCGGCGCCAGGATCGAGCCCGCCTTCGGTGCCCGCGGGGCCGCCGGTCTCGCCGCCCGGCGCTCCATCCGTGAGGCCGTCGATGGCGCCCTGGGCGGCTTCCTTGGCGTCCTGGAGGGCTTCCTTGCGGGCCGGGTCCTCCGTCTGTGAGGTCAGGTCGTCGATGGCATCGCCCGCCGCCTGTTTCGCGTCACCCAAAGCGGCTTGCGCTTCAGGAGACACGCCGCCTGCCTGCGAACCGTCGGCCTGACCCGGCCCGCCGAGCCCATCGCTTCCGCCTGTGGCCGGAGTCAGCCCAGGAGTGCCCGAACCGGGAACGGCACTTTCGGTGGGTATCGTCTCCAGCGAGGGCTTCAGTCCGGAATCGGGTTGCGTGCCGGAAGCGAGTTCCGCGTTGTTCTGCGATTCCGTCGGGTCTCCGGGAGCCTGTTGCTCCGCGTCCCCGGTCTGCGTCGGCTGCTGCGAGGCCGGCTGATCACGACGATCCGGCACTTTCGTAAGGTACGCGGTCCGCTTCTCCTCAGCCTGGGGCTGCCCCGCCTGAGCCTGATAGCTGTCCTGGGGCGCCGCGGTGGTCGTGTCACCATCGGAGATGTAGAGCGGGACCAGGTCCGCGGCACGCGCGTTGTAGGCGCTTCCGAGCGTACCCAACGCGTTTTGCAGATCCTTCAACAAAGCGGCGTCCGAAGTCGTTTTGATCGTGACCAGCCCGGTCGCCAGGTTCGCCGTGTGCGCGGCGATCTCGGCGGTCGACTCGGCGGCCTGGATCTTCCGCTGGGTATCTGCCCGCAAGGCGGAGACCCGTTGCTCGTAGACCTCTTTTCCGATTTTCTGCAGTTGCCACCAGGTGGTGACGAAATTCTGGATGGCACGGCCGATGTTGCCCATGTTCGTGCCGAACTGCTTGCCCATCAACGTGTCATAGACTTGTTCACTGGTGTCGAGGATCGCGGTGGCGTACTTCCGGAACGCCTCACCCGTGTCACCTTCCAAGGCATCCCCGACCGCCTTGATCTGTTTGGCGAACTTCTCGTTGACGGACGCCAGCGCCACCTCGGCGGCCTTGATGTCCTTCTCGAGTTCGTACCAAGCGGTGGTGGCCGAACCGTCGGCAGCGTTGACCAGGTCGCTGACGGCGGATTCGAGCGATTCCAGCGTCGAGAAATAGGCCGGGTCGAGCACGGGCGCCGGGACCGCGTACTGACCGACCAGCGTAGGCCTAACAGTGGATTCGGACATGCCAGAGTTTCCTATCTAGACAGCCAGCACCGAGGTCGACAGACGCGAATCCGCGCGGACCGCCCGGTTCCTTTCCCGGCTCTGTTGTCAGGTGGTGACCGTGTCGTTCAGGTTGTCGTTGTATCCGTCACCGTCGGTCGGCTTGTTGGCGTTGGGCCCGGTTCCGACGGGGTCCGCGGTGTAGTTGTGCTGCTGGTTCTCGGTGTTGGTGTCGTAGGCGCCGACGGCCTGCACCACGGCGCCCTCGAGGCCGGCCATCACCTTTTTGATCTCTTCGGCGTTCTGCCCGTCGGTGTTCTTGAATCGCTCCGCGATGTCCTTGAGCTTCGTTTCCATCTCTTCGAAAGCGATCTTGAGATGCTCGGCGTGCGCCACGACGGCGTTGCGCCGATCGTCCACGACGCGCTCGAGCCACACCGCGAGCTTGAACTTCCCGGCGTTGGGCCAGTTCTGTTTCAGCGCCTCGAAGGCACTCATGTCATCCATCAGCTGACCGATGTTCTTGCCGGCGGTCGCGATGGCTTCGGCATCGAACTTAGTCGACACGACGACTCCTTCTTCTCGAACGGCAATGACCGTTCAGCTGCTCATGGAAACACGGTGTGCCGAGCGGATTCACCCGGCACACCGTGCAGATCAGTTGGCGATGCTCCGGCCGCCGCTCTTGTCGGCGTTCGCCATCCGCTCGGCCGCGTCGGACAGGGACTTGCGAAGGTTCAGCAGGTTCTGGCGGTGGGTGTCGAGACCCTGCTGCAGGTTGGTGGAACGCTGCTCGTACGCGTTGGCCGTCTCACCCTTCCAGCCCACCATGATCGTCTTCACGTCACTGCTCAACGCGGTCGCCTGATTGTCGATCTCGTTGGCCTTCTTCATCATCATCGAGATGCATTGTTCGATGACGGGGTAGTCGTAGAGAATCGTACCGTCGGACATCAATACTCCTAAGATTTTACGCGGTGGTCTTTACGCGGTGGCCGAAATCACTAGCGGAGGAAGTCGGCGGTGTCCATCGGGACGTTCAGGATCGACTGCGTGTTGTCGGAGTCGGCGTCCACCTGGGCACCGGCCTCCTTGCGCATGCTGGCCGCCATGGCGCGCATGTTGTCCAGGACCGTCTTGCGCACGGCTTCCACCCAGTCGTTGGTGACCGAGCTGAGAGCCCTGGTGGCCGCGCTGCCGCTGGCCGCGAGAGTGGCTTCGACCTCGCGCTTCAGGTTGTCGAGTTCGTTGTTGACGTTGTCCGCCGTCTCCTCGTGCCTGGCGGCCTGGGCGTTGATTTCCGAATCATTTAGCTGAGTGGAGTGTGCCACTGTGCTTCCTCCTGCGATGAGTGCTACGACTTTGGCGAGCTCTACGTTTTCGTAGTAGCACGACCACTATTCAAGATTAAATTGAAAACCTTGCCCGGAACGGCCTTTCACAAACCTGGGGCCCTGGGTAGGGATTCCCCTTACGAGCGGCAGGGCCGCGATCACGACCGCACGGTCTGGGTCTGCCGTGCGGCGTTCACGCTGAGTACCGGCCCGGTCGGCAGCAGATCGAGCAACCGCATCGGGATCGGGACCGCCGCGGACTCGGTATAGCCCAGCGCGGTGACGGTTTCCGTATCGGCCAGGGGGTACTTCTCCCCCACTTCCGTGACCAGGTAAGTCACACCCGGGGCCGCGCCCGGGGCCGGCTGGTCCCTGGCGAGAACGCCTTGGCCCGCCGGTATCGCGACCCTGTCGGCCGTTGTTCCCGCCTGGTGCGTGCCCAGGGGAACCGATGCCTGGGCGACCTGGGCGTCGGGTAGCGACTCGGCCACCATCGGCTGCCCCGGCCCCGCCGACGGGTCTTGACGGAGGCAAGGTTGCGCACCAGGCGACGGAGTCACGATTTCGGGCGGGTCGGGAGGCAGGTCGTTCGCGATCCCCGCGGTGGCCGAGATCGCCAAGCCGCTCAAAGCGTCCGGGGTGACCTGGACGGCTTCGATCGGCCCGTCGGGATAGGCCTGCCGGGTGCTCGGCGTGGTCAGCAGGAGGGCCGCCCCGGTCCGGCTGAGCGCGGCCAGCCCGTCCCGGCGCACGAGGTAGTTCTGCTCGGTGCCGATGGCGGGGTTCCGTGCCTGGTAGATCTGGCCGACCAGGCTCTGCTTCCCGTCGATCACCGGCCCCGGCTGGCCGAGACCGGGTACCGCCTGCGCGACGAAGTCCGGGCCCTGCGTGATCGTGTTCAGCCATAACGCCGGGACCTCGATGGGGCGTGCCGTCCCGTAACCGAGCGCGATGGCCACCGAGCTGCTCGGCAGCTTGAACCGCTTCCCGCGCGTCACCAGGTAGAGTTCACCGCTCGGAGCCGACACGTAGTAAGCCTGGTTTTCGCTGAGCACAGAGCCGGGCGAATGTCCCAAAAGGACGGTCACCACCGCGCCCGGAGCGGTGGTGACGCCCCCCGGCCCGCTCGTGCACACCGTCCACGGCCCGCCCTTGACCTTGTCGGCGGCGGGCAGCGAATCCGGCGCGCCTGCGATCCCGATCGGCTGGCCGACCGGGGTTCCGGCCAGCGAACCCGGAGAAACCGAGGCGATCTGGCCACCGGACTGCCCGGCCACCAGACGAGCGGACGAGTAGTTGAGCACCGGACGGAGCTGCCCGGCGAGGTATACGTAACGCGCGCCGCTGGTCTCGTCCATCACGATCGCCCCGTCCTGCTTCCAGGACGAGTTGCCGGTGGCGGGCACGAACATGCCGAAGATGCCGAAGACGCCCATGATCACCGCGGCGAGCACGAACCCGAGCACCGTCCCGGTGGTCATCCGCTTGCTCGGTGATTCCAAGGCGTCCGGCTTGCCGTGCGTCACGGCGGCCGCCAGCCGCCCGACCACGAAAAAGTAGGCCTGTACCTGGTCTTTACGTGATTTCATCAGCCGGCCAAGTGTCGCATGAAACTGTAGACGTGCAGGACCTGCAGGAGGATCGGCAGCACCGCGATCGCCGTGATCAGCTCGAAGATCTCCACCGTACGGCCCCAGTACGGCCGGAACCGCTTACCCGGCAAGCGTTCGCCACCGAACAAGAGCAGCCCCGCCACGAGGACCAACGGGATCACGACCACGAAGCGGCTCTCCATCGGCTGGGCAAGGCCGAGGCCTGCCGCGACCAAGAGCACCACGACCGCGGCGGGCACCAGGACGGACCAGCGCTGGATCATCCCGCTCGGGTGGCGGGAGCGCAGCACCAGAAGCAGAGCGAGGACGAGTGCGAACGTGAGATGCCAGCCGTCGCCGCCGATGTCGAGCACCGGCAGGAGCACGGCCTGGGCCAAGCCCAGGCCGGCGTGCAACGCCGTCGAGTATCCGAACGTCGCGTTGCCGCGATCCACGACCACCTTGTGGGACACCGCGTCGATGTCCTCGTGGAGTTCCTCGGCGCCCGTCGGGAGCATCGGCAGGGTCAGCCCGGACAGCCGGAAGGCCGTCGTCGGGATGAACAAGGCCAGGATGAGGGAGATCACCAGGCCGATGGCTGCGGCTTGGGCCGGGTCGACGGGAGTGACCGAGCCGATCAGGCCGGTGACGAGCAGCACGATGGTGAACAGGATCGCCCCGGCGAACACCGCCGCGCCGTCCGCGACCACGATCACCCCGATCAACAGGGCGAGCAAAGCCGCCGCTGCCGCACCGGTGAGGCTCATCATCGCGATCGCCGCGGGATCGAGCAGGAGCACCAGATACCAGCCCGCCAGCGCGGCGAAAACGACGCCGGTGCCGGCGAGGATCACCGCGGGTACGGGCTTCGCCGCACCGCGGGCCACCAAGGCCGCCACGGCGAGGAGTGTCACCGAGAGCCCGGTCGAGAGCAGCACCTGGGCCGCCACCGCCACATCGGCCACCAGCAGCCGGCAGGCGAGCAGCATGACCGCCGCCGCGCCCAGCCGGAACATCCAGCCCACCCTTGCCGGGGTGAGCGCGCCGGGGTGCTCCCGTACCTGCACCGCCACGCCGTCGACGAGATCGTCGTAGTCGATCGCGGCGAGCTGTTCGGCGCGGGGCAGCAGGTGCAGGCTTTCCCCGTCGACCACGCTGAGCTGGAGCAGGGTGCGATCCTCGTTCAGCGGAGCTTCGCCGATCCGTTGTACGACCCAGCCTTCGTGTTCGGCTCCCTGCTCGATCGTCTCGGCACCGAACTGGGTGAGAATCGCGGGCAGCAGATCCACGAGCGGGACCTCGGCGGGCAACGCCAGATCCCTCGCCTGTCCACCCAGGACGAACCGTAGCCTCGCCGAACTCGTTGTGCGATGCTGAGTCTGCTCTTCCATCAGGTACCCAGGCCCTTCCTTCCAGGTCTAGACCCGTGTCTGGCCGAGACCTTAAGCACGGGTGAGGCGACTCGGAGACCTAGTCACGGTGTTCTCCGGAAAACGGGGACAACCACTCACCAAGGGAGAACGTGCGCGGCGGCGAAGGTGACACTGTGGAGATCACCCCGGCAAGGGGTCCGCAAGTGGCACGGCCGGATCGACCCGACGGCCGTCCGCGCTCAAGTTGTCCACAAGGGACTGAAATCTGCCCGTGAACGACCCATCCCGGAAAACGACCGGACCGCCGTCACTCGCTCTTCTTGTCCTTGCCCTTGTCCGACGGATCCGGAACGCTCATGCCGAGCCCGTCGAGGCCCTCCAGCATCGGCCCCAGCAACGAGTTCATCATCTCCATCGGATCGACCTTGCCGCCGGCGACCCCGGCGAAGTCGAGCCCCGTCGCCCCCGTGCCCATGACCTTCTCCACCTTGGCCATCGCCTCGTTACGGCCCTGTCGCACCGCTTCCACGATGTGATGAGCCAACTGGGCCGGAGGCAACGAACGGTACTTCGATCCCTGGAACGAGACGTCGGTCAATTCGCCGCGTCCGTCGAAGGTCATCGAGAACGAATTGTCCTTGGCGCGGACGGTCGTCGTGCTCTCCTCCCAAATCTTGCTCACCTCCCGTAGCTTCTGCTTCTCCCGCTCCAGATCCGCCAGCGCCTGCTCGACACCCAAGTCCGCGTTGCCGAAAGCCGAAGCCCAATCCGTCATCACACCATTCCTCACTACTCATGACCAGCCCGAACAATCCGGCGTCACGCGTTCGCCCTCATGGTGCATGGGACAACGTGGCGAACCGATCCCCGCGCGGGGTACACGGCCTCTTTTGCTGTGATCCGTGCCCTTATCACCTTCGACGCCGAGTATCCGGAGCCGGCCGTCACGGGCGGCGACCGTGAGGCATTTCGCCGGTGGGGACCTTCGGGCACGATGTCGGGCCAACTCGCCTTCCCGATGGGCTTCTTCCCTGTTCGCGCCGATGATGACGACGTGGAGGACATTCTCGGCGCCGTTCTCGAGGCGGAGAAACCACTGGTCTTGCTCACCGGGCTCACCGGCACCGGTCGTACGACCATGCTCGCTCGGCTTTCCGAACACTTCGAGACGGACGGCCGGCAGGTCTCGGCGATGCGGTTCACCCCGAGCGGGGACGTCGCTCCCGCCCGCTTCAATCTCCCGTCCGACAGCCCGCGTGATGATGCGCCCACCCGGCTACGGGGCCCGGTGCCCGGCGAACCGGCCTGGGCGACGATCGGCCCGGTCGCCCGTGCGGCCGAGGAACCTGCGGCGGCGCTGCGGGCGGCCCACGCCGCGGCCGCGGCGTTGCGTCGCGGTGGCGACGGCACGGTCCTGTTGCTCGACGATCTGCACTGGATCGACCGTGACTCCCTCGCGGTGCTCGAAGCGCTGGTCCCGATGCTCGATGGGACCAAGATCAGGTGTGTCGGCGCGCTCCGCGTCCCCGCCGGCGACGCGGCCGCCCGCTATGGCCCCGCGGCTTTGGCCCGACTCCGCGAGGCGAACTTGGTCCACACCCTTCGGCTGCGTCCGCTGACGAAGGAGAAGCTGGCGGGCGAGCTGAAAAGCACGCTGGGGGCGAGGCCGGAGCCCGCGCTCGTCGATCACGTGCACGCTCTCAGCCGCGGCGTGCGCGCCGCGGTGTCCGAGACCGTGGAGGCACTGCGCCGGCGCGGCGCGATCCGGATCGTGAACCGGTCCGCCTACTTCGTGCCCGCCATGGCCACGCGGAAACCATCCCAGCCCAGTGAGTACTTCCTGTCGGCTCACGCGCTCGGCCCCGCGGAATGGGAAACGGCGAAGGCGATGGCCCTCCTGTCTCCGCTCGGCGGCGCGGCACCTCGCGTAGCCGGCGAGGTGATCGGCCTATCCGAGGACGAGGTCCTTCGTCGTCTGGAAAGCCTGCGCGCCGCCGGTGTCCTTCATCGCGGGGACGAGTCCTGGCGCTTCGTCCTCCCCCTCCACGCCGTCACGTTGGCCGAGGCCTGCGGGCCTTACGAACGCCGGGTGCTGGCGGCGGCCGCCGTCGAAGCCTTGTGGTCCGGAGCAGCGGTCTGCCGCGATCCGGCGCACCGGGCGAATCTCCTGGCCGAGGCCGGCCGGATGGTGGATCCGGAACGGGCGTTGGAGGAACTGCTCCGTCGTGCCGTCGAAGCGGGAGAGGACGAGACCGTGCCGGCGCTTCGCTGGCTGGACGCCGCCGTCGAACTCGCCGGCGACCGGGCACAACGAGCGAAGGTGCTCCTGCTGCTCGTCGGTACCTACCACCGGAACGGTGACTACGAGCGAAGTCTGCGCACCATCCGGCTGGTGCTGAGCGACTTCGCGAACGAACTGAACCCGGATGCCGTGTTCGAGGTGCACTCGCTGCTCCTCTGCGGCCTCAGTGGCAGGCGTGACACCGAGCCGCTGCGCGACATCGCGGACGGCGACCACCGCCTGGCCGGTGATCCCGGGTCACGAGCGGTGATCCGGGCGATCGCGTGCGCGCTGCTCGACCGCTGGGGGGAAGCCGGGCGGTGGGCGGAAACCGCGACGTCGACGGTCCGCAAGGGGCATCCTCAAGCCGTCGTCGCGCGTCTGATCGGAGCGCTCGGCGGCCTGTGGCAGGGCCGGGCGGGGTTCTTCGAGCGAAGTCTGCTGGAACGAGGACAGTGGCCGCTGAGTGATGTCGCGCGATACCGCGCCGAGCAGATCGACGCGTACCTCACCGGCCTGCTCCTGAACGGAGAGCTCGCCCGCGCCGAGAACCTGCTGGCGGACGAAGGGCTTTCGTGGGACGACGTGGGGCCCGCCAACCGGACGACGGCCGCGGTGCTGCGTGGCGACTTCCGGTACGCCACCGAGCTGGCCTGCCGGAGCGTGGCCCGCCGATCGGTTCCCGGCTTCGCCGCGGCGACCACCGGGATGTTCAACGCGACGGTCGCCGCTCTCGTCTGTCAGGGACGGCTCGCCACCGCGCGCGAGCTGCTCTCCGCGGCCGCGGAGGGCACCCCGGTCCTCGCCCATCTGCTGGACTTCACCGAGGCGCTGATCGACCGCGCCCTCGGCGACGCGCGACGGGCGGCCGATCGGCTCACCACGGCGTTGAGCGCGGCCGAAGAACGCGGCCTGGTGATCGGCTGCGACACCGCGTACGCGGAGCTGGCCGACCTGGCCCTCGACCTCGAGGACAAGGAGACCGCGGCGCAATGCCTGGTGAACGCCGAACGACTGGCGCGTGACCTGCCCACGGGCAGGGCGGGGTTGCTCGCGTCGTTCGTGCGTGCCGTGGTCGAGAAGGACGCGGACGCGGCAGCGGAGTCCCTGCGGGTGGCTCACGAACGTGGTCAGCCGCTCGAGTTGTCGGTCCTCATCGCACGCCTGGTCAAACACGGGATGGCCGACCCCGCGCTGCTCAGCGAGGCCTACGAGCTGATGGCGGGTCTCGGCGCGCTGATGCATCGCGCCAAGACCCGCACCCTCATGCAGAAGCACGGCATCGTCGTTCCCGGCCGCCGGAACACGGTGGAGGAGAACGAACGGCTTCTGGCGACGCTGGCCGCCGAAGGACTGAGTAACAAGCAGATCGCCGCGGCCTTGATCACGAGCGAAAAGAGCGTCGAAGGCCGGCTGAGCCGGCTGTTCGTCCGGAGCGGCTACCGCTCCCGGATCGAACTGGCGACCGCGATCGCCAACGGTGAACTCCAGCTCTGACCGGTGAACGACCCGGGCGGTCAGGCGTCTTGGGCGGCCGCGCGGATCGCGTCCGCCAGCACTCGCATCGACGCCGGTGAACCCGGGTTGAGCAGCACGTCGACACCCTGCCGAGGCAACGCCGCGGCCAGCTCTTCCACGGTGACGTCCAGCCAGCGGACACCGGTCCCGACACGCTCGCGGTGGCCGTAGGACGTGGTCACCTGGACCGAGGGAACCCCGTCCGGAGCCGGCTTGATCACCGCGACGCCCTCGTCGTCCGTGGCGATCCCGAGCACGGTGTCCCGGAGCACGACGGAGAACTGGTCAGCGACGTCCTGACCGTCGGCGAGGGCACGGAGCACCGCGTCCACGGGGTCGAGCGGGGAGCCGGGAGTGCTGGGCCGGTACTCCGGGTTCGGGTGGAAGCGGCTCGGTTCGCCCTCTTCGTCGACGACCCAGGCACCCAGGATCACCTGAGGCGGCAGGTGATCCTGCTCTTCACTCAGGGTGAATTCGGGATCGAGCAACAACAGCAACCTGGCACCGGAGGCTTCCGCGGCCTCGGTCCGCCCGGGTTGTTCACTCATGTTCTCCCCTTCCGAACGCCTCTCCACTGTGCTGGTTCTTCGAGGAACCTGGACGGGAAACGGCCGGGCCGGGGTTTTCTGCCGGTTATCCCTCACGAACGCCGTGCGCAGGATGCGAGGGCCTTTTCCCCGGCCGCCCGGAGAGGCGCGTGCACGATTGGGCACGGTCGCTGACTCAGCGCACCGACCATTCCCCAGGATCCGTCCGATCCGGTGAGGAATCCCCATAATCCGGAAAGCCGTTTCTTCCCGCCCCGGTTTCGGCCAGTTCCGCTACCGCGGCAGGAACCAGGCCGTAGTGATGGAGGAGCAGCGGCGACGACCTCGGGAGCGGGCTCTTTCATGCGAAAGAGCACCTGGCACGCCAGGTAGGCCTCTGCCTCCGGCCGGCGAGCCATTATCCGACTTGAACACACCCGGCACATGCGCAAGCCACACAGGGGAGCCCTCGATGCAGTATCTCGAACGCCTGATCCCGCTCCGGCACTCACCGCCGGCCACGGCCGCGGCCTTGAGCGCGACTTCGGAATGCGACCACGTCGCCTACGAAGAACCGGATCAAATGAGCTTCGCCGAAGACCCCCTGCGGGATTTCGCCTTCTCGAACGCCGACGAGGTTGCTCGCGCCTCCGAGAAACTGTCCGAAGTAGACATCGAGGAATGGCGCGCGTACGGCTGGGCGAAGTTCGAGCTGGCCATCACAGCGCGGGACGATACGCCAGCCGACGACGCGTTGCTGCGGCTCATGATCCCTCGCCGGGAGGTGCGGATCCGGGACGGGATCGCTCGACTGCGCGGTCTCACCGAGGACGACCTGGACCGGCTGGAACGGCGGTTGATCCCGCTGGGGCCCCAGGAGCCCGTGGGGCAGGATCTCGTGGAGCCGCTCCTGAACGGTGCTTCCGCCGAGGGGTACAAGGCCTTGGTGGCGAAGGGCGTCGAGGCGATCCGGGGCGGCGTCTTCGACAAGGTCATTCTCTCCCGTGTGGTCGAAGTACCCTTCGAGATCGATCTCGCCCGCACCTATCTGGCCGGACGGGCGGGCAACACGCCGGCACGGTCCTACCTCCTCTCACTCGGCGGCTGGGAGGTGGCGGGATTCAGCCCCGAGATCGTGACGCGGGTGACCCCGTCGGGAGAGGTGTTCGCACAACCTCTGGCCGGTACGCGGGCCTTCGGCGCGGACGAACTGCTGAACGAGCGGAATCGCGAAGAACTCTATCGTGATCCCAAGGAGGTCTTCGAGCACGCCATCTCGGTGCGGCTGGCCGCCAAGGAACTGACCACGGTATGCACCCCGTCCTCGGTCGCGGTGGAGGAGTTCATGCACGTGCGTGAGCGCGGCAGCGTCCAGCATCTCGCGTCCCGCCTCTCGGGCACGCTCGCGACAGGCGGATCGGAATGGGGCGCGTTCGCCGCGCTCTTCCCCGCGATCACCGCGTCGGGCATCCCCAAACGCGCCGCCTGCGACTTCATCGGGCGCTCCGAACCGGCGCGCGGGCTCTACAGCGGGGCCGTGCTGGCCCTGGATTTCAACGGCGAACTCGACGCCGCACTCGTGCTGCGCAGTGTCTTCAGGCATGAGGGTCGGACCTGGTTGCGGGCGGGCGCCGGCGTCGTCGGCGAATCGACTCCGGAACGGGAGCTGGAAGAAACCTGCGAAAAGCTGCGAAGCGTGTCGCGCTATCTCGTCGAGCGACCGATCGGCTGACCGGGACGCCGGCCCCGCGGTGGCGCGGGCACGTTTTGCCGGGAACGGCAACTCGACGAAGAAGATCAGGAGAAGCACACCATGGCCGGAACCGTGGAACCGCCGCCGGACGAAGACGGGTTGGAGAATTGGGTTCTGTTGATGGATCCCGGCTGGGAGCCGGAAACGGAGGACCAGCGGCCACCCATCGAGGCGATCGTCGGCCTCTGGCCGATCGAGGACGGGCGGGCGGGCAAGTTCCGGGCCAATCCCGGCTATGTCCCCGCGGACGAAAACTCCCCGACCGATCTCCTGGACGCCGCGCTGCGACTGGTCTCGCGCGGGCAGGGCGGCCCGGAGCAGATCCAGGTGATGCTGCGTGACTCGCTCTTCGACATCGCGATGAACGGGGACGGCAAGCCGCTGGTGATGAAGTCCCCGGACGACATTCCCTGTGTCGTGATCGCGACCGGGGAGCCTCATCGGCGGCGGATCAGCTCTCCGGACTGGCGTCGGGTCGACCTCGGCGAGCTCGTGGAGCAGCTCGCCGAGGACGTCGATGTCTACTTCAATCCGGGTGGGGCCACCGCGGTGCGGCTGAACGCGGATTTCCTGCGGTCGAGTCTGGACATGGACGAGGAAGCTGTCGAACGGCTTTACGCGGCGCAGTCGCCTTCGGTCGAGCGTGCTTCGGAATCGTGAAGTCTTATTCGGCTCTTTCAGCCTGCGCGGACCGCGTCGGTTCGGCTATCGCGAGGGCTACTGCCGGGTTCGGAAACCCCGGGTAACCCTCGCGAACCGTACCGGCCGTCTCAGCCGGACACGAGACGGTGAAGCTCGAAGTCGAAGTCGACCCAAAGAGTTTCTTCGCCGCGCGGCACGATCTCTTCGCTGCAGTCCAAAAAGCTCTTCAGATCTTCGGCGGCGACCGTGAAGGTGGCCGCGCCGTCCGGGGTCTTCAGATCGATCTGCACGGTGGCGGTGTCGGAAGCCGTCGGGCTGATCCGGACGTCACCCTCCCCCGCGGGCACGATCATGCCGGCCACCAGGAGTTCACGCGAGAACAACCAGTCGATCTCGTTCGGGGTATCCCGCAGGAAACAGGCCCTGATCGCGAACGGGTCGCTGGTGTCGTAGTCCAACTTGACATCGAGGAGCACGTCCTCGCCACCCTCGACCACCCGCGCGAAGACAACATCGTGACTGTGCGCAACGTGCTTGGCCGGGATGTTCTCGGACACTGACTGGGTTGACTCGTTGTTCATGTCCCCAGTGTTGACACGGAGACTTCATTTCCCCTCAACACGCCGGTCGCGGCCCCGGAACCGCCGATCGGGTAAGACAGCCATCACGATGAGTCATCGATGGCGTTCCTGGCCGCTCACCGTGCCGCAAAGGGGCGATGAACAGGGAAAACGGCCGGAGGAACCGGTGCGGCGCTGCGGCTCAGTCGCTGACCCAGCCGTGGGACAGCGCCAGCGCGATGAACCCTTGCCGGATCTCGACGATCTGCTGCCCCGTCAGCATCGGCGCACCGAGCAGCAGTACTTCGGTGACCTCTTCGCGCAGATCCTGCGCCGTGAGCACGTCATGGTCTCCGGCGCGGACGGAAGGGCCTCGTTCGGCGCGGCTCGGGACGTCCTGGGTGCCGCGGTCGAGCAACGTGACGTCCGACGCCTTCAAGCCACGGGGGCTTTCTTCCGTGGTGAACTGGACCTGCACGCCGGCCGCGAGCAGGCGCTTGTCGAAGGTCAAATCGTTGACGTGCAGGAAAACGTCTTCGTCGCCGCTGTCCGGCGCCACGAAGCCGTAACCTCGCAGCTCGTCGTAACGAATCACTTTTCCGGTCATCAGCATCGCTGTCTCCTGGACTGTCTTCCGCGGTGTCGGGCCGGCGGACTCTCGGGCGCTCCGGCTGATCTTCCGACCAGCACGCGTAACGGTATCGCCCCACGTTGTCACCGTCGCCGACGTGACGTCTTCCGAGTACACCGTCAGGGCGCTTCCGGCAGCCAACAATGCCCGAAGTTCCCTGAACCCGGGGGCCCGCCAGGCGTCCCGCGCGCGACGGCCGGGGTGCCGATCGTCGGCGAAGGGTGCACATTAGGGCACTACAACGGCGGCTTCCCCGATTCCGATTCCCGTTGGCGTCAGAATAACCGCGACCGGCGACCGCACTGGGAGCGACGCATGAACCACCTCTTCACCTCCGAGCTGCACGGCATGCTTCTCCGTACCGCCGGCTGGCTGTCCGACGACTCACTAACCAGCGCCCGGGGCATGCTGGCGGAGGATCGATGCGGGGAGGTCGCCCGGCTTTTGGTGTTCGCGGGGCGGCGAACCACACTTCCACTGACCGAAGACGATCTCGACGTGCTCAGTGAGCTACTGGCGTCCGAGGGGGGCGACCCCGCCTCGCTGGCCACGATGGAACTCATCTCCGAAGACACCCCGCCGCCGTGGCGGTTCTCCGCCGATCGAGTCCAGCCCGACGACAGCGAGCAGGACGAAGACGTGAGCAACGCGATGCTGCTCTCCGCGCTCGCCGAGCAGGATCTGCTCGCCGCCGCGACCGACGAACCCGGCCTGCGCGGCCTTTGGAGCGCCGTGCGCAGCCCCGTCGACGACGCGCCCTATCCGCCGCCCCGCGTGGTCTATGTGGCCGAAATCGACGAAGAGCACGAAGAGGCCACAGCGCCCGCCGAGCTGGCCGGCCGCTTCCAGGAGAGCCTGATCGCCGCCGGCGAGCGGGACCCGCAGGTCGAGGTGGTCCCCCTGGGCAGCGGTGACCTCCGTTATCAGCGGGCCGTGCAGCAGAACGGCAAGTTGCTGTGGGCCGCCGACAACGACTCCGAGATCAAGGTGGCCAGGATCTTCGACAACGTCGACCCGGAAAAGGGCCCCGCGTTCGCTCCCGACCGGCCGAAGATCGACGACGAGGAGGAACGGGAGAGGATCTGCGCATACCTCGAATCGGCCACCTTGCTGCTCGTCACTTCGGCGATGCTGGACGACATCGTCGATCCCGGGCGGGGTCCGACGGTGCCCACGAACTTCTACACCGACGGTGTCTGGGTGTGGACCGACTCGGTGACCTATTATCTCCGGGAACACCACTTGGCGCCGGATCCCGAGCTTCTCGCCTACATCGACGACGTCGACGGCCCGCCTCCGCTCCCGGACACCGTGGCGCTCGGCCGTGTGCTGAAGGTACTGACACCGGCTGCCGACGACGAGCCCGCCTGGACCGGTTCCTGACTATTTCCGGCCGCGAACGCTCCCGTACATATTGAGCGGTAAGGCGAATATGGCTGGTTCGGTCCCTTGCCCGGATGTCGGATCGTTGCTCTGCGGGGATGGGTGAGGTGAAGAGGACTTTCCCCGCGTCGCATGAGCGGAAGGTCCCCTTCACCTCGGGTCTTGCAGTCCGCAGGGGGCGGAAGCGTCACAAAGGCAGGTGAGTGGCCGGTGCGGGTGGTCGTGAGTGTTTCGGGTCGTTCTAACGACACTTGCCACTCACGACCCCCTGTACCGAACACGCCACATTTACCTTACTTCTCCATAGAGAGTTCATGAAGACGCGCCGCGGAGAATCAATTCCACGCAGCCGAGTGGATGCGGAGGAAACGACGGGAGCACGAGCAGAATGGCGGTTTCCATGAGCACAACCCCTTCCGGCGCCGGCGTCGAGATGATCAACGGATCGAGCGGACTGCGAGAGGCTGCCCACCGTGGCATCTCGCCGAGATTGCTCGCGGCGGCCGAGTTCTACAAGGCCAATTTCGCCTGGGACGTCGAGATTCAGGGAAATTCCCTGCAGCTGTGCCTGACCGGTGGCATGGCGGCGGTTTCCGTGCCGTTCCGGGGTGGTGAACACCTTTTCGCCACGACCGGCGCCCTTCCCAGCGGCCCGCTGATCCTGGTTCCCGGCGCCCCGTTCCGGGCGTTGGCGCTCGTCGAATCGGACGACTGCGTCGTCTCCGACGAGGAGCTGCCCAGCGGTGTGCTGTTCCACAGGTCCCCCACACGAGCCCTGCTCCCGCCGACGGTCACTTCACGCGGTTCCGTGCAGTGGCTGCGTGAACCGTCACCGAAGGATCGCTGGCTGCCGGTGGCCTCCGGTCTCATCGCGGCGCTGTCCCGTCCGCAGCGGCGAGTGCTCCGGTATCCCGTCGTCCAGGCGATGCGCGGCAGGCTCAGCTGATCACTCCGGCACGGAGCGCGAGCAACACCATCCGCGACCGGTCGCCGGTCTGCAGTTTCTTGGACACCCTGGCGAGATGCCCCTTGACGGTGTTCGCCGACAAGGCGAGGTCGACACTGATTTCGCGATTCGACTTGCCTTCCGCCACCAAGGAGAGGATTTCGATCTCGCGCGCGGACAGACGCTGAGCGGGCGTGTCGTGCTCGCCCCGGACGAGCTTCTCGTCCCGCGGGGACGGCCGCGCCACGGGACCGTCTACCTGCGCGGGATCGGACCTGTCGATCAGATACCCCACCGCGTTCGCCGCGAAAGCGGCGATCGCCGGTGCCGGTTCGCGCTCGGACGCGATCACGAGCACACGCTCCCCGCCGTGCCGGCGCAGATCCGCCACCGTTTCGGCCGCGCTGTCCGTTGCCTGACCGGAGTGGAGGAGAACGAGGTCACATTCCGCCACCACAGACTTCTCCATGCGGGCACTGTGGGTCATCGTGATCTCGGCGACGGCTTCGGCTCCCATGGCTTTCAGTCCGCACGCCAGATTCCACCGCCTGTCCGGATTCGGATCCACCAGCAACGCGTGGAACGCGGACTGGGCACGGTCTGCCGCTCTCGGGTTCTGTTCAGTCATTCTTTTTTCGAATCTCGATCAAAGGCCACGGGCTGTCAAGCGACGAACCGGGATCCGGTGAAAAGCTGCCCGATTTCACCTCTGTCCCAGCCGAATCGACGAGAGCGACTTCACTGTGATTCGGCGGCCGGCGCTTGACTTCGCCGAGATGCGACGTCAGTCACGATGACGAGAGAAAACCCACAGCGACATCGTCGGCTTCGGGCCGCGGATGTCGCTGTGGGTTTCCACCGGTCCAGACCGGACCTAGTGCGCCTCGGTGTCGTCCACGTCGTAGATTTCGCAGCCGATGATCCGGATCAGCACCCTTCCGTCCATTGTGGACGCTTCGTCCACGTTCTCGGCGGCGACGTGGTTGAGCACGATGCCGTCGCGATTCGCCCGGGACACCGGGCCGTCACCGCCCGCGGTGAAGAAGTCGATCCTCCCGATGGCGCGGGGGACGGCGATCAGGTGGACACCGTTCTCGTCCGTCCGCAGCATCCGTGTCCGGGCCAGTGCGTCGAGCAGGACCGACGGGACCGGCGGGTTCTCCTGCAGCGTCCGCTCCGACTCGGTCGACGGGGGCACGAACACCCACCGGGCGCTCGATCCGCGGGGACCTTCGACCGATTCGGTGGTGGCTCGGAAGACGCCACCGAGGTAGACGCCGCTGCCGGCCTGGTAGTAAGGGTCGTCCGAAGGCTTTCCGGTGACCCTTTCCGCCGCCCTCGGCATCGGCTGGAGGGGCCCCAGTTCGGCGACGCAGGTGAAATGCGGCCGGTCGCGGCGCAGCACCCGGCCACGCCGGTCCACGACGTCACTGGTGATCCGGACCTCCACCAGCACGTTGTCGCCTTCGTGCCCGGTGACCGCCGCCGTCACCCGGTATGGGCTTCCGGGCCTGGGTTTCGGAGCCACGAACGCGTGGAACCGCAGATCACGCAAAGCGCTCACCGGGCGGTCGGGGAACAGTTCCGCCGCCGCTTCGGCCGCGATCGTGGCGAGGCCGGTGCCGTGCAGGGTGCGCTTGTCGTTCACCAGGTGTTCGGCCAGGAATCCGGCCGTCCGCTCCCCGAGTTCGAGCACCCACTCCGCCGATTCGGCGTCGAACCGGTACGGGGTGCCGAGCAGCCACGGCGCCCGTGCCGGACGGTTCCGCACGAATCCGGGGAACTGCTGGGAGAAGGTGTCCCGTTCCCGCGGATTCAGGAAGGCGACCAACGGCTCGGAAGCCGGGAACCGGGTCAGCTCCGCGACGAAGTGGCGCACCCCTTCGGCGGGGTGGAGCGGAGCCATGATCCCGGCTCGCTCGTTGTTGCCCTGCATGAGCTCCGACCCGCCCATGCCGACCTCGGACCAGATCGGCCACACCAGCGTGCGTTCCTCGAGACCCCGCGCGAAAGTGTTCGCCCGGGCCGCCCCATGGAGGAAGTCGTTCCCCGGCGCGTAATCGGTTTCACCCGGAAGGCCGACCAAACCGGCCACCGAACCGAAGTTGCACCACGAAAGGGGCTGCGCGTCCCCGAAGGCTTCCTTGAGGTTGTGGTATCCGCGCCGTTTCACATCACGGATCCGCCGCAAGCCGTCGAGGGTGATCCGCGAAATGTCCCCGCCGTTGTGCAGGCCCGCGCCGTGTACGAGCAGGTCCACCTGCGGATCCGCCTCCCGGATCCGCTGGACCGCCGCGGAGACCGCCTCGGCGGAGTTGAGATCGCAGGACAGGTAGTGCACCGCGTCCTCACCGCACAACGCGCGCAGCTCGCGCAGGTTCAGCAACGACTCACGGGCATTGAGCAGTTTGGCGAACTGGGCGTTCAGCTCGCGCACCGACAGGTCCGGCCGCTTCGCGCGTTCGGCCGCGATGAACTCGCCGCGGAGGCGGTTCAGGTCGGCGTCCGGCGCGTCGAGGATGTGTCCGGGCACATCCCGCAGTTGCGAAGAACCGAGCAGCCAGAGCCGGATTCGCTGCGCGGCGGCGAGTTCCTTCATACAGGCCGCCGTGATCCCGCGGGCTCCACCGGTGGTCACCACGACGGCGCCGGGACGCAGGACCGGAGCGATCTCGTCGAGATCCGACGGGGTGGCCACGAGGGTCGTCCTCAGCCGCTTTCCGTCACGGTGGATCACAACGGGGTTCCCGCCGAAGTTCGCCAGTTCCCGGTTGACCACGTCCCAGTCCGACGTGCCGATGACCACGGCGAGCCGGGCACCGCGCAGATCCCACGCGAGGCTGCTCACCAGGGCCGAGAAGAGCCCGGTGTCAGGGTGTGGCACACCACCCGCGAGAGCGTCGTCGATGAGGACTCCGAGCGACCCGCCGGCGTCGATGCGGTCACGACAGGCCTTCGCGGCGAGGAAAAGCGCCTCGTGGGTGAGCACGAGGTTGTCGTCAGCCGAAGTCGGCCACCCCGTTTTCCGGGTCGAGACGACTATCCGGACGTGGGGGAACCGGCCTTCGTCGAGCGACACCTGTTCCTCCACGGGCACGGCCCCGTCCAGTTCCCGGACGACGGCTCCCGCCTCGCGGACGGCCTGGGGTACCAGATCCGCGCACCCCGGCTGAACGAGAACCAGCCAGTCGGGCCCCGGCGGGATCGTCCATCCGCCGGCTGCCGGTTCGAGGTCTTCGGCCAGCGAACAGACATAGCGATCGTTGCGCCGGACGCGCTGAGGGGTGGCGGAGGCGGTGAGTGTCACCGCCGGTGCGGGGAAAGCACCGGTGATCTCCTGCCGAGGCGTCCGATCCAGGGTGGCGAGCGCGGTGAGCAGGTCGATCGCACCTTGTGCGCCGAGGTAGTCCCGCTCGGGTGTGCCGGATTCGCCGGACGTCGCCGGATCCTCGGTCGACACCTCGCACAGCACCGGCCAGCCTGCCGCGACAGCGTCGCCGCGGCGGGCCAGCGCCATGAGGAAGGCGCCCTCCCCCAGCGCTTCCCGGCCAAGGAGTGTCTCCAATTCCGGTGTGCTGTTGCCGTTGACCGCCAGCACCAGGGCGAGATCGAGGGTGCCGTCCCGGAGATACCGGCGCGCGATGTCGACGGCGTGCAGGGTCGCGGCGGGGCCCGCGTCGGCGAGCAGCACCGGACCGTTGAGATCGAAGTGGTTGGCGATCCGGGACGGGATCACGTTGCCCATCAGGCCGGGCTGGCTGTCCTGAGTGGTGACCGGGGTGTTCTCCCGGACCAGCTTGACGGCCGTCTCGGCCGCCACGGAATAGTCGTCCGCGGCCAGCCCTGGCGGGGTCCAGGACAGCAGATCGTCGGCATAGCAGCGCAAAGCGGTTTCCAGCCACGATGTCGCCGGGCCGTAGTGCGCGCCGATCACGCCGGTGGTCGGCTCGATGCCGCGCCAGAGGGCGCCGTTTTCCGTCGCGAACCGGTCGGCGACTTCCAGTGCCATCAGCTGTGTCCGGTCCACGGCGTTCGAGGCGGCCGGTGGCATCTTCGTGACGCGGACCGACGGAGAGGGATACGGTGACGGGAAGGCTGCGGCTTCGGCCGGCGGCTTCCCCGCGCGGAGCCGGTCGAGCACGGTGGCGGCGTCCGGCGATCCTGGAAGGTGCGCCGACCAGCCCACCAGGACGATCGGTTCGTGATGGGCGGACTCCGGCTTGCTCCGGACCACGGGTTCGCCCGATGCCGGCTCCTTCCGCAGCAACAGATGTCCGTTGGTACCGCCGAAGCCGAACCCGGAGACCCCGACGGTGCGTGACGACGCGGGCAGCGGCGTGTCCTGCACCGGAACCGTGACCCGTCGCGATTCGAGCAACTCCCCCTCGCCGGCGACGGGACGTTGCGCGGGCACGACACCGTTGCGCAGACCCAGCACGGCATGGATCACCGAGACCGCGCCCGCGGCCCACCCGCTGTGTCCGATCAGGGGCTTGTTCGAGGTGCACAGCACCGGAACGGCCGGGGCGACTTCGTCGAGGGCGGCGAGTTCGACGGCGTCACCCGCCGCGGTGCCGGTGCCGTGTCCGACGATCCAGCCGATCTCTTCGGCGGGCACTTGCGACACCGTGGCCGCCCTGGTCAGCGCCAGGCCCTGACCACGGGGGTTCGGCGCGGCGATGGCGCGTCCCCGGCCGTCCGCCGCTGCACCGAAGCCGGCGACGACGGCGAGCACTTCGTCTCCGTCGCGCCGGGCGTCGGAGAGTCGGCGCAGGGCGACGACGGCGGCGCCGTCCGAGAACAGGGTCCCGTCGGCCGACCGCTGGTAGGAGGCGACCCTGCCCGTCTTGCTGAGCCCGGAAAGCTTGCCGAACAGCACGTTGAACCGCGGGGTGACCATGAAGTAGCCCCCGCAGAGAGCCAGGTCGGCCCGGCCGTCGAGCACCGCGTCCATGCCTTGGTCGATGGCGTACAAGGACGACGAGCAGGCGGTGTCCACGACGGTGAACGGGCTGTTCTCGGGCAGCAGGCCTTCGATGGCTTGCCGGACGATCCCGTCCGGAAGATGCCCCGCCGCTTGCCCGGTGTCGAGGTCGTAGCGGGTCCGCAACGCGGCACGGAGCTCATCGAGCGAAACCGGGTCTTCGCCAGGCCAGTGCTCGGCGAGCCGCCGGGCGTAACCCTCGACCACCATCGCCTGTTCGAAGTGCTGGTCACCGTCGGAGCAGGCCCCGATGTGGCAACTGGTCCGCAGGCCCCGACCGGCGGAAGCAGGCAGGGCCTGACGCAGGGCCCGGCGCAGCCAGGACGCGGAGAGACTCGCCTCCGGGGCGACGTCGTCGGACCGACCGGCACGGACGAAGCCGGACACGCCGGCGTAGGTGCGGTCCTGCTGACCGGGTGAGGCGGCCCAGAACGTTTCGGCCGGGTAGCGATCCCCTGGGGCGGAGAACGCGGGATCGCCGGTCCGCAGGAGATTCCAGAACTCTTCCGGGGACTCCGCCCCGGGAACGACCAGGCCCATGCCGACGATGGCGACGCAGGCGTCCTCGTCGTCGGTCACCGGCTCGGCGGCGGGCGCGGTGGTGGCCTTCGGTGCGGGGGCGGACGTGGTCGCGGCCACGACCCGCTCCCGGCCACCCCAGGTGCCACCGGCTCGGATGAGCGAGCCACCCAGCCGGAGACCACCGTCGTTGACGACCTGTTCACCGGTCATCCACGACGACTGGTCCGACGCGAGGAACGCGACCAGCTTCGCGTTCTCCTCGAGGGTGCCCAGCCGGTTCAGCGGGGTACCCGCGACGGTGGCTTCGAGCACCCGCTCGCTGTCCGGGAACAGCTTGACGGTCTCGCTCTCCAGCATCCCGGCGGAGGCCATGTTGACCCGGACGCCATACGGCCCGAATTCGACCGCGAGGTACTTGGTGAGCTGTTCCAGCGCACCCTTGCACACGGCCGTACAGAGGTAGTTGTCGATCACCACGCTCGTGCCGAGCGAACCCAGGTTCACGATGGCGCCGCCGCGTTCCCGCATCAGCGGGAAGGCCGCCATGGAACAACGGCGCGGACCGTGCACATTGGTGTTGAACGCGCGCTCCCAGTCGTGCTCGGTCAGCACCTCCGGCGGTACGAAGACCCCGCGGGCGGCGTTGTTGACCAGCACGTCGAGCCTGCCATGCCGATGTCCGATCTCCTCGAACATCGTGTCGACGGTTTCGGCCTTCGCCACGCTCGCGCGCAAGCCCTCCGCCGAGCCGCCGGCGGAAACGATGGCCCGGACGGTCTCCTCGGCCGTCTCTTGATCGTGGAACCAGTTGACGATGACGTGCGCGCCCCGTCCGGCCAGTTCGTACGAGATGGCCCGGCCCTGCCCCTTGGAACCGCCGGTGACCAGGCAGATCTTGTCGCGAAAGTCCTGGTCACTCACACTCGCGCCCCTTGGTGACTCAGCTCGACGATCAACCCGGCGATGGACTCGAGAGTCGTGTAGTCGGTGATCCGGATGTGGTCCGCCTCCGGGACGTCGTAGCGCTTCCTCGCCCGCTGCAGGAGTTCGGTCTGGCGAATGGAGTCGATGCCGAGATCGGCCTCGAGTTCCACGTTGTCCTCGAAGACATCGGCGGGGTATCCGACCGCGTCGGCGTAAAGGGTCTTGAGCTCACCGAGGACCTTGGTCTCGACAAGGCCTCCTTCCTCGCCGGCCGGTTCGCCCGAGGCCGAGGTGGCCCGCTGGGCGGGCACCGGTTCGACGACAGGCTCGGCGGGAGCAGGAGTCACCGCGACAGGAGCCGGAGTGGGTACCTGCGCGGCGGGAACCGGAGCCGGGGCGGCAGGCTGCGGGTCCGGCATGGGCCGGGCGGTCTCGGCACCTGCGTCGAGAGCGCGTACTTCGGCCAGCACGCCCGTGTCATCGGCACGACGGCGGAACGGCGCGCTGGTGCTGATCCCGGCCAGGGTCGTCGTCGCCAGGTCCACCAATGTCGAACGTGCGCCGCACTCGGCGAATCGGGTCTCGCCTTCCCCGCGGATGGTGTGCAGTGCGTCGAGGAAGCGCACGGGCCGGACCAGATGGCTCGACAGCACTTCCAAGACGTCTCCGGGGGTTTCGACCCGGCGCCCGAGAACGGGTGAGTGGACCGCGATCCGCGGCACGCGCGGGGTGATCGTGGTCACCGTGCGGGCGAACAGCTCGTTGGCCCGGCCGAGGAGCTGGTGGTTGTGGAAGGGGTAAGGCACCCGGAGGACGGTGGCCTTGACACCCAGCGCGCCCGCGACGGCCGCGAGATGGGCGACGGCCGTAGTGGTCCCGGAGACCACGACCTGATCGTAGGCGTTGTCCGCGGCGATGGAGAGACTGCGATCCGCCACCGCTGCGACAAGATGTTCCACCCGCCGGAAACCGGCTTCGACGGCGACCATTCCCCCGGACGCCCCCGAAGCCCTCAACGCCCGGTCACGCGCGACCACGAGCGTGACCCCTTCTTCCAGTGTCAAGGCCCCGGAAACCACCAAGGCGGCGAATTCACCGAAGCTGTGTCCGACGAGCAACGCCGGCGAAAGGCCGAACTCTTCTCGACAAAGCCGTGCGGCCACGATCTGGGAGGCGAAGATGGCCAGGCTCAATGCCGGGACGTCATTTTCCAGAAGACGGTCCAAGGTGGGCGACGCGGGATCAGTGAGCAGAGACGCCACAGCGGGACCGCCTGCCCGCAGCGAATATTCGTCCACCTGCGATAATTCGTCGGCGATAACGGGAAAAGCCTCCCTGCAGGCGCTGAACACACCAGCCAGGTAGGCACCCTGCCCCGGGAAAAGAAACGTCGAAGTAAGCGAATCATGCTGCACAGGGACTCCGGGAGACTCGGTCCTTAAGGCGTTTCACGCCAAGGTGATCTGCGATTCAGGCGAAAGCAGACTAACACGATCGCGTGATGGTCGAAAAATTTCGACCCTTTCCTACAGTGATAACCGAAAAACATGCAGTGTCGTCACCTTGAGTGAGGTGATCGAACTTTTCACGATACGAAAACCGGGCGCCACCTGCAGTGACGAGGGTTCGTCTCGCCGGAACCGGCCGACATTGCGCCGCGACGATGACGAACGGTAATCATTCGCAAGCGGCCTCTTCCGGCCAATCAATTCACGGACCAGAACCACGGATTGTTCATCCGACTTTGTCCGCGAATGCCTTGATGACACTTTTCGACACGAGGACACGCATCCACCGCGCCCTCCCGCGAAGGCAGCCGGACGCAGCAGCCCGTCGCAGCCGGCCTCGTTCGCCACACGGCGTGGTGACGCATCGAACACCACGATGATGCGAACATTCGTTCGATCATGTTGCTCCACGTAGTCTCCCCCCGACGGACAGAGACCTCAGCAAGAGCGGTCGTGCAGAATGTCCGAGGACAGCGTGGGAGGTACGAGGTGGAGCGGGACCGGGCGGCTCGGCCTATCCGGTCCACTCGGTCTTCCGCGGGATCCGGGTTCGCGCGGACCTTGTTCCCGGATTCGCACGAGGGATGCCGGGTGACGACGGCCCTGGCATTGCTGATGCAGGGAAACGATCGGCTCGCGACAGCAGCACAGGCCGAGATGGTGCTCGCCGACGAGGTGTGCCTGCGGCATGCGGGCTGTCTGTGGCACGGCGTGACGATTCTTTTGCGGACCGGCGAGTTCGAGAGCGTGGACGCGCATCTGTGGAAACTCGAGAGCCGTCGCGACGACGGGCTCGCCGATCTCGTCGCCCTGATGCGGGCCGAGCACGCCCAATACGTCGGGGACCTGATGGGGGCGAGGGAGGCGCTGGAGCGACTGGCCACCACGGCGTCCCCGCCCACCGTCCGTGAGCTGGCGGTTCCTTGCTATCTCGAAGTGCTCGTCGCGGCGAACGAACCCGACATCGGCGACCAGGTCCTTCGCGACCACGACTTCGGTCGGCTCATGCGACGGCAGGCCCTGCGCCCGTTTCTGCTGGCCGTTCGCGGCTACCTCCACCTGGCAGCGGGCCGGGCGGACGAGGCGTTGAAGGACGCGCTGGAGTGTTCGCGGCTTCCTGTCACGGAAGTGGCCGCCCATTTCACGGTCGCACACCGCAGGGGCTTGCTCGCCTTGGCCGCGGCCGCCGCCGGACGCCCCGACATCGCCGGTCCCGCGGCGGCGCGCGAGTACGAGGCCGCCACGGCGTGGCGGTCGCATTCCCATATCGCCTGGGCGCTCTATGTCCTTGAGATGGTCGAGGGCGAGGGCCGTCCGTCCGACCGGCTCAGGGACGCCATCGACCTGATGGAGCTCGGCCGGTCCCCGGTCGGCCTCGCCGCACTCTGCTTCGAGCAGGGCAGGAGATTCCTGGAAGCCGGTCAGGAGCAGGCGGGACGAGCCCTGCTCCTGCGAGCGGATGGAGCGGCCCGGCGGATCGGCGACAAGGCGTTGAGCGGCAAGATCGAGAACTTGCTGTGCGCGCTCACCTCACCGGCCCCGCAGGCCTCCCTGACCGCGCAGGAGCTGAAGATCGCCGAGCTGGCACAGAACGGCTACACCAACAAACAGATCGCGGAGCGTTTGGTGCTCACCGTACGCACGATCGAGTTCCACCTCTCCAACGTGTACCGCAAACTCGGGATCTCCGGTCGGCGCGCGCTGGCCAACGAGGTTCTGCCGCCTCCCCAGTCATAGGAGCGCGTTCCCACCTGATCGCGCAGGGTTCACTGGCGAACGAGGCGAGAACTCGGCAGCGGCGCCACATCCTCCACGGACACATATCGCCCGTTCAGGTGATCCGCCGCCCCGGTCACCACGGCGACCAGCGCTCCGGCCGCGTCCTCGACCGAAGTGAACCGGCCGGCTTCACGGGTTTTCAGCGTCCAGGCGAGGATCTCGTCCTCCCAGCTCACTCCCGTCCGACCGCGATCGAGATGCGCCTTCGTGATGCCGATGTCCACCAACCCCGGATCGAACGCCACCGCCACCCGGCCGGTTTCGCCGAACTCGCCAGCCAGGCTGGCGGTCAACGAGATCAACGCCGCTTTGGACGCCGCGTAGGCACCCGCGTTCGGCCAACCGACCCGGCCTGCCCGGCTCACCACGTTCACCACGCGCCCGGTGAGCGCGGGCAAGACGGCCCTGATCACGTTCGTCGAACCGAACAGGTTGACCTCGACCGTCCGCCGCCATTCCCCCTCGTCGACTGCCCACAAAGGACCTTTAGGACCGGCGATGCCCGCATTGTTGACCAGGACGTCGAGGCCGCCGTACTCCTCCGTCGCCCTGGCGACCCCGCGGGTCACCGACGCCTGGTCGGTGACGTCGAAGGTCACGGGCGTCGCGGTTCCACCGGTTTGCCGGATGTCCAGAACCGTCTTGGCCAGCGCGTCCTCGTCGCGGCCTGCGACGAGGACGTTCGCGCCCGAGGCGCCGAGCGCGAGGGCGAACGCCCGGCCCAGCCCGCTTCCGCCCCCGGTCACCAGCACGCGAAGGGCAGGCGGCCGCGTCCGCTTGCCGGTCGAAGACCGCGGGATGGCGCCCACCCGCTCGATCGCCCGCACGCGTTTGTACGGGGGGACCCGCTCGGCGACGTACGCCGTGATTTCCGCGAGCGCGATGCCTTCGGAGAGGACGACGAACGCCTTCGGTATCTCCCCTGCGACCGGGTCGGGCAGACCCGTGACGTGGGCCTCGGACACGGCGGGATGGCTGGTCAGCACCTCTTCGAGCTCGGCGGGCGAGACCTGATGTCCCTTGTACTTGATCAGGGACTTCGCCCTTCCGGTGATCCGCAGGAACCCGTCCGCGTCGCGGGCCACCAGGTCGCCGGTGCGCAGCCAGCCGTCCGCGTCCGCCGCGGCGGAGGCGATCTGGGGTCCGCGCAGGCACAGTTCACCGGCCTCGGTTCCGTCCTCGCCACCGAGGAACTTGACCTCCGTCCCGGGAACCAACCTGCCGACGGAACCCGGCGGCACCTCGACCCCGTCCGGGCTGAAACTCACGCACCCGGCTTCGGTCATCCCGAAGCCCTGCACCACCGGCACACCGAGGGTTTCGGCGCACCGGGCGCCGTCCGTCGTGGGAAGCGGCGCTCCACCCGAGACGATCATCCGCAGCGACGGGAGCCGCCGCCCGGCCTTCCCCAGCTCGGTGATGACGCTGGGCACCAGATACGACAGGGATACCTCGTTCTCGGTCACGTCGCGAAGGAAGTCTTCGGCCGAGAAAGGGGTCGCCCCGATCACCAGGGTCGCCCCCGCCCGCAGCGCCGGGTTCATCGCCATCTGCATGCCGTAGATGTGCCGCAGCGGCGGCACCGACAACACCACGTCGTCACCGCGCACCCGGTGCAGGTAGTCGATCTGGCCGAGGTTCGAGGTCAGGTTGCGATGGGTCACCGGGACGAGCTTCGGCACACCTTCCGTGCCACTGGAACTCATCAGCACCGCGGTCCGGTCGCCTCCGGGCGGGTGCGTCAGCCGCGGCTCGATCGTGACAGCCTCCTCCCACGCCGCACCACCCGGCGTGACCGCCCCGACACAGACGACCGGCATCTCGACCTCCGGTGGGCGCAAGGCCGTCTCGGCGATCAGCGCTTTCGCGCCACCGGCGTCGATCTTCCCCCGCCAGTGCTCGCCGGTGTCGCGCGGTTCGAGCGCGAGCACCACCCCGCCCGCCGCCAGGATCCCGTGGTAGGCCACGACGAACTCCGCGCTGTTCTCCGTCAGCACCGCCACGACGTCGTCGTCGGTTATCCCGTTGAGCCGCAACCAGGTCGCGAGTCCGGCGACGGCCGCCCGCAGCTGCGTGTAGGTCCATTCACGACGGTCACCCCGGGAAAGGTCCGCCACCGCGAGGTGATCACCCCTCGCGGTGGCGGAGCGCAGGACATAGTCGTGGACATTGACCTCGGCGGGAACGTCCCACGCGACGGCCGACTGTGCTGGCTCCATCGGACGACTCAATTCTTCTTGCGCGCCAGGGTCAAACCGTCCGCCACGGTGAGCATGACCGACTCGACCCGGTCGTCGCGCAGCACGTGCTCGTTGAACTCACGGATCGCCCGGGCATTGCCTTCGGCGTCGGGTGAAGCCGCTTCACCCGCGTAGAGCACGTTGTCGACCGCGATGAGACCGTTCGGCTTGACCCTCGGCACGAGCGCCTCCCAATAGCCGAGGTAGCCGACCTTGTCGGCATCGATGAACACGAGATCGATGAACGGCTCTTCGGGAAGCTTCTCGATGCTCTCCGCCGCGGGTCCGACGACGGGCTCCACGCGGTCGGCCACACCGGCTTTCGTCCAGGCGTTCGAGGCGATGTCCAGCCAGCGGTCGGTGATGTCGAGGGTGATCACCTTCCCGTCCTGGCCGACTCCCTCGGCCAGGGCGAGCGTCGAGTATCCGGTGAACGTGCCCACCTCGACGGCCACGCGCGCACCGATCAGCCTCGCCAGCAGTGTCAGCAGGGCACCCTGCTCCGGCGGCACCTGCATCTCCGCCACGCTGCCGAGAGCCAGGGTGGCGTCCATCAGCTCCTGCTGCACCTCGGTGAACGGCGGGAGCTGATCACGCATGTAGCCGAGCACTTCCGAGGTGAGCGGCACCGCCTTCGCCGGCTGTGTCTCCGTGTTCGTCAAGCGTTGACTCCTTCCAAGAGCGTGGCCTCGGCGATCGAGACCACGCGAGCGATATGGACAGGCAGGTCCTCCTGGAAGCGGTTCACCGCCTCATGTTTGTAACCCGCCTGAACCGGCCTGGTGTGCGTGTCGGCGAGTATCGCCGTGATCCGGGCTCGGAGCGCGACCAGGAATCCACTCGTGCAGTTCGGGCCCCTGTCCAGCAGAAAGAAGTCGTCGACGATGTCTTGCTCTTCGAGGGTCGGCTCGTCGTGGACGTCGTGGCCGGAGTCGCGGAGGAGTGATCCACCGGCGGGCACGAGCCGCCAGGCGACCGACATGTGCACGAGGCGGTTGATCTTCATCGCCTCCTTCAGCGCCGAACCGCGGGCAGGGACGATGTCCGCGAGTTGCTGATTGATGTGGCGGTAATCCCGCGCCCAGGTTCCGCTCATCGCCGGATCCCGCGCCACCATCCTCGGCCGCACCACCGTGCCGTACAGCTCGGGCGTACAGCTTCCCGCGTAGAGCAGCAACGCCGAGTACGCGTCGAAAAGCGCCGCGGCCTCGTCGAAATCACGGTGGTAGAGCGCGGAGGAAAGCAATCGCCAAGTGACGAAAGAGCCGTGATGTCCCAGTATCCAGCGGTACCAGGCACGCTCGATTTCCGAATGGGCCGGCGGAGGCGGCACTGGCTGGGTGTTCTCCCGCCGCGCGCACGACGCGTGAGACTGACGCGGCAACGCCCCGGGACCGGCTTGCTCCCCCTCGGAGCACGGGGTGAGTCGCTCCTGCGGCAGGGGAATGACGATTCGGGGGATCACCTGGGCGGTCATGGACTCACCTCTTGGGTATGGCGATCGAGCACGTCCGCGGCGACCCTGATGTCCTCGTCGAGCGGTCGATCACGGGTGATCGGGTCGATCTCTTCCGACAGCGCCGCCACCAGACCGGTGCAGCGTGAAGCGGTCGAAGCACGGTCGTCGAGGTGTGCGGCCTGCCGTACCGCGACACCAAGGGCTCCGTGTAACAGGCGCAGCTTTTGGGCCTGCTCATAAGCGGTCAACGCCGCCTGGGTGCCGAAGGGCACCACGTCCTGGTTGTGCAGGTTGGTGGGGACACTCTGCATCGCCGCGGGTGTGCAGGCCCGCCGCATCGCCACCACCAGCGAGGTCGACAGCACCTGCAGCCCCTGGATGGCGTGGTGCCTACCCGGTTCGGCGGCGAGCATCGGCGGCCGCCCGCCGTTGCGACCGGGGTCCACCAGCATGTCGATCTGGCGTTCCGCCAGGTTGCCGATCTGCGTGACCGCCGAGGACAGAAGATCGGAGGCGAACGCGGAAGGCTGGCCGAAGAAGTTGCCACCGTGGGCGACGAGGTCTTCGTCGGGGAAGAACAGCGGGTTGTCGCTGACCCCGCGCAGATCCTGCGAGACGGTCTGGGTGGACCACCCGATCGCCGAACGCGCGGCTCCCAGCAACTGCGGCGCGCACCGGATGCTGTACGGCTCCTGGAGCGGCCGGTCCTGGGACGGCGTCGTCTCATTCAGCCACCACGCCAGATCTTCCCCGGTGGTCGCGACTTCGGGGTGACCGAAAGCCTTCAGCAATGAGGGTGCCAAGAACGCGGGCACGGCGCCGAGCAGATCGGCGAGAGCAGCCGTCAGCGCGATGGCGACCTTGACCGAACGCTGCGCGGACAGCGCCGCGAGACCGGCGGCGGCCGTCGTCACCGACGTGCCGTTGACCAGAGCCAGCGCGTCCCGTCCATCCAGTTCGAGCGGCGTGAGCCCGACGGCGGCGAGGGCGTCGGCCGCGGGCATCCGCTCGCCGTCGACGAAGGCGTGCCCGACTCCGCGCAGGCTTTGGACCGCGTGGGCGAGCGGAACGAGATCCCCGCTCGCCCCGACCGAACCCCAGGTCGGGATGGCCGGGGCGAACCCCGTGGACAGCATCCGGCACAAAGCGTCCACCGTGGACACCGAAGCGCCCGACAAGCCTTGTGCCAGTGACAAAGCACGCACGAGCACGGAGGCCCGTGCGATGGGGACCGGCAGATCGGCGCCCTGTCCGACGGTCAGGTGCTGCAGAACGTTGTCGCACTGCTCGGTGGCGCTGTCCCGGCCTTCGAAGATCACGAGAGGGCCGAATCCGGTGGTCGCTCCATAGACAGGCCGTCCGTCCCCGCCGAGCACGTCTTCGACGAAGTGGCGGCCACGCGTGATCCGCGCGATCGCGTCGTCCGACAACACGACATCGAGGGGATGCCCCGCCAGGTCCAAGAGCTTCAAGTCCAGGGAGGCGGCAGGATCAAGGGTTGTGGCTGCGATCTGAGTCGGGCTCATCTGGTCAATCGTCCCCGTCGCTCGAGGTGGCTTGGCGAAGTAGCTTGCGACCGATCCTCTGCCAGCAGAGCCGACCTCAGCGCATATCCGCGCGCTTCGTCCAACGCGATTGCCCGAACGTCCACGCCGTGTGGCCACACTGGACCTTCGGGTTCCCGTGGGGCAAACTCCTGCAAGCAAAAAACTTCAGTACTCGGCGCGGACCGACGTCTCCGGTTCGCGGAATCGCTGTCGTGGACGGTTCTCGTTCGCGCATCACCTTCGGCTTCCCTGGCCTGGCGCTCGTGAATCGGCGCTTGTGAACTATCGAGAGGCATTCCGTGAACATCGCACTCGTGACCTCCAGCGCCTTTCCGGGCAGTGATTGGTCGGATCGCGACACCCCCATCCTGCGTGCCAGCCTGAACGAGCAGGGCTGCACAACGCAGATTCTCGAATGGGACGACTCCGACGGGATCGACTGGACCGTGTTCGACGTGGTCGCCGTGCAATCCCCGTGGAGCATGTGGCTCAAACTGACGCAGTTCCGGGAATGGGTGGATTCCCTGCACCGGCAGGGTGTGCGGTTGGCGAACCCGCACCCCGTCATCGTGAGCGGTATGAGCAAGGAATACCTCCCCGAGGTGGAGCAGCACGGTGCCAGGACGATCCCGACGACGGTGGTCCGGCCGGGAGAACGGATCGGCGCTGTCGCGGCGGAAACGCTCGCGCGCGCCGAACGTGATTTCGGAGAGGCCGCCGTCGTCGTCAAACCCATCTCGTCCGGAGGCACGCTCGGCGCCGCTCGCGTCACCGAGGAGCAGGACCTGGTCGCCAGGCTCGCGGCCTTCGACGAAGCCGGCGTCACCGCCTGCGTCCAGCCTTACGTGTCGTCGATCGATTCCTTGGGAGAACACGGAATCATCATGATCGACGGCGCCGTCTCCCACGCGATCACCAAGGACGCCATCCTCGCGCCGGGACGCGAGGGAACACAATTCCATCCGAACGCCCGTGCCGGCTACACCGAACACGGCGAGGACCTCACCGACATCCATAACGCATACGACGCCTACCTGAAGACAGTTCCGGTCCACCCGGTATCGGTACGGCTCGATTTCCTTCGCCACCCCGTCACCGGCAGGTTGCTGCTGCTGGAGATCGAATCGGTGGCACCCGTGAAGTTCTTCCACCTTCATCCGGCGGCGGCGGAACGTTATGCCCGCTCACTGATCACTCTGGCGGCCGCGAGCGACCTGGTCCGGCACTGACCCTTCAACAGGCCACCCGGGCAGAAATCATCGTTACCTGATCAAGAAAAGAGGGCGAGCATGCCGAAATCGCCGATTCCGGCCGGTGACGCGAAAGAGGACAGCGCGCCGGAAGCCATCGCGCCACCCGCGCCGCGAAAACCGATCACGCCAAGGAAGATCGCACCGGCGACGGACGGGGCCTCTTGGCATGTCAAGGCTTCCCAGCCGGTCAACTACGAAGTCCGTGTTTGCCAGGACGTTTTCGATCCCAACCGAACAGACCTCCTCGACGCGGGCGGCTCCGGCGGGAACCGGACACAGCGCCGGTTCGTCGTCGTGGACGAGACCGTCGACAGCCTGTACGGACCGGCGATAAGGCAGTATTTCGATCACCACGGCGTCACCTACGAGATCATGGTGATCCAGGCAGGCGACGTACACAAGGAGATCGACGTCGTGCTGCGTCTCGTGGAACGACTCGACGCCTTCGGGATCGATCGCAGGCGCGAGCCGGTCATCGTGGTGGGTGGCGGTGTCGTGATGGACATCGTGGGCCTCGCCGCCAGTCTCTACCGCCGCGGAACGCCGTTCGTCAGGGTTCCGACGACCCTGGTCGGTTTGATCGACGCCGGGGTGGGTGTCAAGACCGGAGTGAACTTCAACGGTCACAAGAACCAGCTGGGCACGTATTCGGCGGCGACGCTCACCCTGCTCGACCGCGGCTTTCTCTCGACACTGAGCCGTCGGCACATCAGCAACGGGCTCGCCGAGATCCTGAAGGTCGGCCTGATCAAGGACGAAGCACTCTTCGACCTTCTCGAGCGGCACGGCCGGCTGGTCCTGAACGAGAACTTCCAGGGCCGCTCACCCGAGGGAGCCGACGCCGCGACCGCCATCCTCGAAGCAGCGATCACCGGCATGCTGGAGGAGCTCGAACCGAATCTCTGGGAAGAAACACTGGAACGCAGCATGGACTACGGGCACACTTTCAGCCCGGCCGTCGAGATGCTCGGCCTTCCCTCGATGCTGCACGGCGAAGCCGTATGTCTCGACATGGCGCTGA
Source organism: Amycolatopsis keratiniphila (assembly GCF_000400635.2). Classification (NCBI taxonomy): domain Bacteria; kingdom Bacillati; phylum Actinomycetota; class Actinomycetes; order Pseudonocardiales; family Pseudonocardiaceae; genus Amycolatopsis; species Amycolatopsis keratiniphila. The sequence continues at coordinate 6,125,104 of NC_021252.1, forward strand.
GTACCGCGCTCGCCTGCCGCCGCGGACTCGTGAACGAGGACGAGTGCGGACGAGTGTTCGCGGTGATGTCCGATCTCGAGCTGCCCACCTGGAGTCCTTTGCACACGCCGGAGGTTCTGGGGAGCGCACTGCACGCGACGGTCCGCCGGCGCGACGGGCAGCAGCGGCTGCCGCTGCCCGTCGGCATCGGGAACACCGTCTTCGTCAACGACGTCTCGGACGAGGAACTGGTCGCGGCCATCGAATTCCAGCGGGAAATGGCCACGTGCAGCTCGACGGAGGTCGCGTAAAGCCCGGCGTCACAAGGCCTACCACAAGGTCTGCCCTCCCTCGATCGCGAGGTTGTGGCCGGTCATGTAGTCGGACACCTCACTGGCCAGGTAGACCACGGCGCCCTGGAGGTCGCCGACCTCACCCAGCCGACCGGCCGGGATGTTCGAAATCCATTCGTCGACCAGAGGTGCCAGCGCCTCGGACTCCTCGATCAAGGCGGTCCTGATGATTCCCGGTGAAATGCAGTTCACCCGGATCCCGCGGTCGGCCCACTCGGCGGCCAGCGTCCGGGTCAGGCTCACCACCGCCCCCTTGGAAACGTTGTACGACACCTGCTTTTGGGGGTGAGGCACGATCATCGACGCCATCGAGGCGGTATTGATGATCTTTCCGTACCCCTTCGGGAACATCACCTTCGCTTCGTGCTGACAAGCGATGAACACACCCCTCAAGTTGAGGTTGTGCACCATGTCCCACTCTTCGAGCGTCGCTTCTTCGGCCGCGGAATTGAGATTTATTCCCGCGTTGTTCACTGCGATGTCGAGCCGGCCGAACGTCTGCACCGTCGTGCGCACAAAGCTCGCGACAGAAGTTTCGTCGGCGGCATCAGCCTGGACCGAGATCGCTTCCGCGCCTTTCTCCCGCAATTCGCGGGCGACCTCGTCCGCACGGTCCGCGCTGAGATCGATGACCGCCACCTTGGCACCCGCCTCCGCCAGGGCGTGCGCGAAGGCGCGCCCGATTCCTTGCCCACCACCGGTCACGAGGGCAGTCCTGCCATCCAGTCGGAACCGGTCCAAAATCGAACGGGTGGCGGAAGCCTGGGCGCCGCCAAGATTTTCGTTCATGTCTTCACTCATTTCTGGACCAAAGGAAAACCAGCCGTTCGACACTATACTTACCTTGGCCGCACAGTGACAGGAATTCATTCGAGGAGCGTCATGGACCTACCGTTCGACCAGAGCCGCATGGACACGCTGATGGAAAATTCCGGCGCCGATGTGGTGATCGCGACCACTCGTTTCTCCATCCAGCACCTGCTCGGTGGATACCGATACTTCTTCTTCGCCAACCTTGACGCGATCGGCGTGTCCCGATACCTTCCGGCCCTCGTCTACATCAAGGGCTCACCGGAGAAGTCGTTCTACATCGGCTGCGGCAACGAGGAATGGGGCACTTCCGTCTTCCCGCTGTGGGTCACCGACATCCGGAACCAGTCGTGGTCGAGTGTGGACACCGCGAACTCGATCGTCACCGGGTTGCGGGAGCACGGCCTGGACAGCTCGACCATCGCGGTGGAAAAGGCCTTTCTCCCGTTCGACGCGGCCGAGGTACTGCGAGCCGCGCTTCCGGAGGCGGCCTTCGTGGACGCTCATCCGGTACTCGAAGCCATCCGCGCGATCAAATCCCCCGAAGAGCTCGAACTGGTGCGAACCGCCTCCGTCGGGATCATCGAATCCATGTCGGCCACCTTCGCCGCGTCCCGGCCCGGCGAAACCAAGATCGACATAGTCGAGCGCTTTCGCCGTGCACAGACTGACCGGGGACTGGTTTTCGACTACTGCCTGGTGTCGTGCGGCAGTGAGTTCAATCGTGCGCCGTCGTCCAGGGTGTGGCGAGAAGGGGAAGCACTCTCGCTTGATTCCGGCGGGATGTACCAGGGATACATCGGGGATCTGGCCCGCATGGCGGTGGCGGGTGAGCCCACCGCCTTGATGCGCGATCTGCTCGCCGAGGTCGAGTCGGTGCAGCAGAGTGTGCGCGCCGCGGTGGCGCCCGGCCGGCGGGGCGGGGACATCTTCGATCTTGCCGACAAGGCTTTGGCGGCGTGTCCGCACGCGGACGAGATGTTCTTCGTCGGTCACGGCATGGGTCTCATCACGCACGAGGTCCCCCGGTTGACCGGTACCGGCCCGGTGCCCTACCCCGCGGATCACGCGGAAGCCCCGCTCGAAGTGGGCATGGTCCTGTCCCTGGAGACGACGCTGTCCAATCCCGATGTCGGCATAGTCAAGCTGGAGGACACCCTGATCGTCACGGAGGACGGTTGGGAAGCCCCCGGAGACGAAGCGCGTGGATGGAACCGACCGCTGTCGGGTGGCGGCGAGTGAGCTTACGTTCCCGCATGGTCGACGGCGATCCGCTGCTCGGCCTGATCCTCAAGATCCCCGCTCATTCCGCGGTGGAACTGGCCGGCCATCTGGGCTTCGACTTCGTGCTGCTCGACACGGAGCATTCGGCCGCCGAGACCGTCGAAGTGGAGCACCATGTCAGGGCAGGTGAGGCAGCCGGGATCCCCGTGCTGGTGCGCCTCGCCGGGAAGGATCCCGCCTCCGCACTGCACGCACTCGACGCCGGCGCGGCGGGAATCGTCGTGCCCCACGTGTCGGACGTCGCAGACGCCGAAGCCGCGGTCCGCGCCGCGCACTACCCGCCTCGTGGTGCTCGCAGCCTCGCGGTGAGCACTCGGGCGGGGCGGCACGGCACGGTCACTCTGGAAGAGCACCTGGCCAAGGCCGCTCGCGAGACCGTCGTCGTGGTTCAGGCCGAAGACCGGGACTCCGTCCGGAACTGCGAGGCGATCGCTGCGACCGAAGGCGTCGACGCCGTGTGGATCGGCCCGACCGACTTGTCGCTTTCCCTCGGCATACCAGGGGATTTCGACCTTGCGGAGTATCGATCGGCCGTCGACCGGATCGTCGAGGCGGTGGGGTCGGCACCGCAGTGCGCGTTGTGCGCCCTGGTGGATCATCCCGGCAAGGTCGAGGAATGGCGAGACCGCGGCGCCAGTGTCCTTCTGTTCAACTACAACACCGTGGTGGTCGAAGGTTTGCGCGCCATCGTGGACAGCGTGCGCGAATAGCCGACGGAGTGGACGTGTCCGGCCCGCGCCTTGAGGGACCCCGGCACAGTGGCCGATCCGCCGGGGTCGTGTGTGACAATGAGCGTTCTATTGAGGGGCGAGTCAAACGTGGCGTGTTCGTGATCGAGGCCTCCGCCGGGGTGAAAGCTCCCTTGGCCGCGTCCGACGCGGCCAAGGGAGCCTTCGACCCGGGGTCGCGAGTGGCAATGCTCGTTCTATTGAGGGGTAGGGCAAACGTGGCGTGTTGCCTGCCAAGGACTCGCCTGTGGGACCAGCCGCACCTATAACTGTCCATAAAGGACGGCTGCCTCGTCATCCGTGACCGGTTTGCACGCTTTGCGTGGGGGGTCGTGAGTGGCGATGGTCGTTCTAACGCTCTTTGTCACTCACGACCCCGGGTAAAATCGGACAAAGAGCGTCAACCGGCCACTCTTCCCTCAGGAAGTGTCTCTTGCGGACACTGAGACCTCCTCGGCCTCGGTGTCCGGAATCAGGCCTGCCCGACCTCGACTTCGCCGGGACTCTGCCTGTCACGAGAAGCCGTGTTCAGAAGCCGTGCCGCGCTGTCCAGTGTGGTGGGCCAAGACTTCGTGACGACTTCCCAGGCCCACCGCAGCGGAACCTGCCGGGCCAGCAGCAGGACCGGCGGATTCCCCCAACGGGTGGCCACGACGACACCTTCGCGCTCCGGGCCCGGCTCACCACTGGGCAGAAAAGTCAGCGTGTACTTGTAGCCGCTGACGGTCAGATCGTCCCACAAGCCGGAGGCCGCACAGGTGAAGCTGCGCAGCCGGGGATGGGCGTCACCGAGATACGGCATCTGCGCATGAGGATACGCGATATTGTACTCGGCAATGGATTCGAACACCGCGACCGGTGCGCTTTTCTCTCGGTACGCCACGCCCATGCCTCCGAGGATAGGAAACGACGGGCCTGGGAAGGGGCATACCGCGCGTGTTCTGCCCGAAGTGGACAAACGCCGTATCCGAACTACCCGCATTCCATTCTTGAGCGGCGAGGCAAAGGTGGCGTGTTGCGAGAGCCGCTTTCGCAACGTCGGCGGAGGCGGGCGGCGCAGCTGGTCGTGAGTGTTTTGGGTCGTTAGAACGACCCAAAACACTCACGACTCGTCCCCGAAGGCCGACCGCGCGTCGAAGAAGACGTCCCCTTCCTCGTCGGGCGGCCGCAGGCCGATCGCGCCCAGGCCGTCGGAGTCCGTGCGGAAGTAGATCACGTCGGACGTGGTCCGCGAGCGGGTCCAGGCGGGCGGTACGGTGCCCCGGTACTCCGGGGTGATCCGCCAGTCCGCCCGCGCCCGCACCAGGTAAAGCTGCCCTTCCGAGCGCAGCGTGTGTTCCCCGGTCTTGCCGCCGGAGCCCGTCGACGCCGACTGCTGCCAGGCGAGCATCGGGCCGACTCCGCGCACCTCCGGCAGTTCCACGACGGACGTTCCGGGTACCAGCCCCTGGGCGAGACTCTGCCCCGCCGGCCTGGTCGTCTTCCGGGGGAAGATGCTCAGCGGGAACGACGCGAACAAGGTGCTCCACGACGGACCGGCCGTGCGGTCCTGAAGGGTCTTTTTCGCGGTTTCCCCGCTGACGGTGACTTCCGGGGTGGTGTCGTCGGTGCCCTTCAGCGGGGTCACCCACGTGTCCGACAGATCGACGTGAAACACCAGTGCGGACAACGGATGGTTTTGCAGGAAGCCCGCCGCGTAAAAGCCGTCGTCCGCCAGGCCGTCCACTCGATGGCCCGCGTCGGTCAACGCGGCGGGAAGGCCGGTCGTGAGAGCCGCCGAAGACGTCCCGACTTCGACGACCCGTCTGGCGGCGGCCGCTTCCACGGGCACCGAAGGCGGCCGTGGCCCGGATTCTTCGGCGACAGGGACACCTTCGAGGATGTCACCTACGACCCGGGCGACCGCACCACCCGGCACGTCCAGGTATGCCGTGTCCGGCAGCCTGGTGACGCGTCCCTGCGACTGCCCTTCCATCAGGGTGTCCAGCTGAACCCTGCTGCGCGCGGCGTCCGGCAACAGCAGATCGGGCGCGCGGTGATGGATGGCGGCGGGGGTCACCAGATCCGTGAGACCGCCGGTGAGCGACCGGACGGAACGTGCCAGGTGGGCTGTCCTGGTGAACTTCAGTTCGATGACGACGTCGTGACGGTAGACGACGGCCTCTCCGGCGGACGAGACCGTCCTGGTTTCTTCGGCCGTCTCGGTGTCGGTACGGCGGAGCGTCGTACCGGCGGACAGTCCACTCTGGCCGGACATCCCGAGCCCGCGCACGGTCGGCCGCGACAGGTAGAACGGCATCCGGAAGGATGCGTTGCCGCTGTGCGAACTCACGTCTTCATGGAAGCTCTCCTCGGTCTTGGTCGACTTGGTGGTGAGCTGCTCCGACCAGCCGCCCGCCGGTCGCGGATCGGTGCCGTCCGCCGGTTTCGCGGTCGCGGTGAGCTGATGGGTGATGGTGCCCAGAGGACCGGTGAACGACGCGGACCACGTCTTCCCGCCGAGGGTCAGCGTCCGGAACAGGCTTTCCAGCGCACGCGGTGAAACGTCGGCGCGAACCTGGTCGAGCAGGCGCGCCCCGGCGACCTCGTCACCGGCGCCGAACACCAGGCGGTGCGCCACGTCGCCGATGCCGGTCGCGAAAGCCGCCCAGCCACTCGCGGTCGCGCTCGGCGCCTGGAACGACTTCATCTCCCGCTCCACGGCGGAAACGAGTTGCCCGGTGACCTCGGTACCGAGGCTGACCGGCGACCGCCCGTCGTACCCCAGGGACGGAGGCGGTGCGATGGACGGCGTGGCGGGCTCCGAAACGGCGGGGAAGCCGTCGTCCCAGCCGTGGGGCAGGCCGAGCCGGTCGATCTCGGCGGCGGGCACCCAGACCTGCACCGCGTTGCGCCGATGCGCCTGCGCGTAGTTCCAGCCGCCGTCGGTCGTCCCGTCGTAGGGTCCGACGCCGAGATGGCGATAGTCCCGGCCGGCGAGGAGCACAGTCGCGTCGTAGGTCACGAGGTAGGCGTCGCCGTCATAGGTGGTTCGCCTGGTCTGTTCGTGCTCCACGCGCAGCGAATGCCCGTCGGCGGTGCTCCCGTAGAACCCGTAGCCGCCTTGCGGAAACGCGTACGTGCTCGCCTGCCGATCGGCCGCGATGCCGAGCCTGCCGTTGCCGTAGGTGTAGCCACCGGACGTGCTCCAGCCCCCGTGGGCGCGGGCGCCGCCCGCGGTGCTGGTGAACGTCAGCTTCATCTTCCGCGGCGGACCGGCCGCTCGCGCGTTGCCGAGGACGATCGCCATGCCGACGTCGCCGATACGATCGCGGAACCCGAGATGCTGCCCCTCACCACGGCCGTAGCGGTGCAGCGGCGCGTGGTAGGTCCCGCTGACCGCGCGGTCGAGATTCGCGGCGACCCGGTCGGGCCCCGCGAACCGGAACAGCTGATGCGAGGCGAGATGCTGGCCCTTGCCCAGGCCGCCGAACAGATCGTCCGACAGGAAGCGGGCGATGCCCGGAGGCAGGTCGAGACCGTGGACCGCGAAGTGATCCGGCAGGTTCGCGGACGTCCAGCCGGCAGGCCGGCTCGCTGTCGCACGATCGACATGGGTGAACGAGGTGTTGCCTTCTGTGCTCGGTGGCGTGAAGGAGATTTGTCCACTCAGGACTGTTTCGGTTTCGCCGCCGGTGACGTGGAAGGTCTTCGAGCCTTGGTCGTCGAAGATGGAGACCTTGTAGTCGACGTCACGCCGGTGGGTCGTGCTGCCGTCGGCCGACCAGCTCTGCCCTTGCGCCTGCGTGTCGACGGTTTCCAGAGTGCGCGCCGAGTTGGCGAACGAACGGTTCGCACCACCGCTCACCTCGTAGCTGCGGACGGTTTCCCGTGAGCCGGCACCGACCCGGACACCCGCGTTCCCGCCGAGGGTCACCGACCCCTCGACGGAGTCGTTGTGCTGAGCCTTGCGTTTCGCGGCGATCTCACCGCTGAGCCCTGTCGCGGAGAACGTGGGGCCGCCGGCCGGTGTCCGCCCTGCCCTCGGCGCCGGGACGGTCTCGATGACCACGTGCAGCAGTTCGTTCGATCGGTTGCTGCCCCGATGGGTCTCCCGGACGAGCAGGAACGAAAGGCCGTCACCGTTGAGGTCCGGGGATCGAGCGGTGAGCCCCGCCGGGGACAGGAACGCGTCGACCAGTGCCTCGTTGTCGGCGGTCGCGCCATGGCCGTCCTTCTGCTCCGGCTCCTGCAGCACCCCCTTGGGCAGCTGCGCCCGCAGTTGTGCCTTCAACCGTTCGGCTTGCGGGTACCGGGTTTCCGCCGCGCCCAGTACCTTGCCCGCCACGAACGGCGCGGTGACACGCGATTCGGACACCTCGGCCGTGTCCTTGGGCTGGACCGACCATCTGGTCGCCCCGTCCGTCACCGTGTGACTTCCGGTGAACTCCTTGCCGTCGTCGAAGCGTGCGTGGATCTCGTAGGTGACGTCGCTGATCCTCATCCGCAGGTCGCCGGACTCGGATGTGGAAGTGGAAGCGGTGACCTCGTCGGAGGCGGTGAGTTCCCGCGACTCGGAGGCGGAGCGGAACGCCATGGCGTCGAACCTGAGATCCAGCCGGTTCCCGAAGACGACACTGGGTTGCTCGTGAATGCTCCACAGGAAGCCCAATCCCAGCGAGGCGTTGACGCTGAAGGGGCTCCGGCTGGCGGCGGTGACCGATTCTTCGCCACGATGTCCGCGCCCTTGTTTGCTGACGGACGAGGACTCCTCGCTCTCTCCGGTGGCGAAATGGCGGTGGTTGCCCATCGTGGCGCTGAGTTCGACGGTGGCGTTCCGCAAGCGGCCAAGCGAGTCCGGCAGCTGCACCTTCGTCACCACCTTGGCGCCTCCGGCCAGTTCCGTGCCGGTTCGCGAGAGCGCGCCGCTACTGGTGATGTCCTGCAGCGACGAGCGCAGCGGAGAGCCGATCACATTCGCGGCGCCGGCCCAGTCGGAATGCCGGTGCAGCACACCGCCCACGGCGGTGAGCAGGCCTTGGTCGCCGCGCAGGAAGGTCGCTCGTGGTCCGGTCGAGACCGAAGGCGGCGCCTCGATCTCACGAAGGTCGCCGAGGATCTCCGGGCTGCTCAACCGGACGCCGCCGGACTGGTTGCCTCGCCGGTGCGCGGCGGGCTCACCGGTCCGCGCGAGGACGATTTCGTGCTGTAGGTCGAACGGTTTGCCCGTCCACTTGTCCGGCGGGGTGACCGACTCGGAGGCCTGGGTCTCGGTGGTGCTCGACGTCCGCCATGAGGGTGTGGAAGTGATCCCCTTGATGCCGACGGCCGGATCGACCGTGCGGAAGGCTCCGGGATCCTGGGAGATCGGCAACGACAGGTAGTGCCCGAAGGCGCCCTGCCTGCGCGGCGCCGAGGCCGCGTCGTTCGTCGCCGCGCCCCGGTTGCCCGTGGCGACCTGGTCGGACTTGCGCGCGGGATCCTGCGGTCCGGTGGTGACCGTGGTGTCGGCCGAAGTGTTGTCGCCGGGTTCGCCCCGCACGACGATTTCGACGGCGTCTTCGCCATGCCCGTCGACGACGAGGTAGCCCTCGTGAGCGAACTGCTTGTAGTTGTCCTTGAGGGCCAGGTCGGTCAACGCACCGAGGATCCTCGTCACCTGCGCGGGCGGGGCTTGGGCGGCCTCGAGCATCGCCTTGACGTCGGCCCGGATCGCCGAGCCGTCGACCGCGGTCGCGAGCACGCTGTTCGCCGCCGCGAGCCTGCGGACATGCTGGGTCTCGGCGCTCGGCTGCCCGGGGAGGGTGAGCGGGGCGAGTTCGATGGCCGGTTGCAGGAACGCCATCGCCGCGAAGCTCATCGGATCCGTTTCGGACGGCTGGGTCTCGGCAGGGGCTCCCGACAGATCTTCGGACACCGTCTGCGGGACTGGAGCGGAACTCGCGTCGGTGCTCTGCTGCATGGGCGACGAGGACGCTTGCTGCCCGACCGAGGTGTTCTCGGTGAACGGGCTTTCCGAGCGCTCGGGGGCGACCGAAGAGGGACCGGCCTCTCCCTCGGCAGGTCCGTCTGCGACGGCCACAAGGCCCACTCCCGCCGGTGCCACCGGCGCACCTCCCGGCAGACCGCCGGGCCGCGCTGTGCCCAGCTTCTCGGCCAGTTCGGCGGACCGCTGTCGTGCCACGGCCTCGCCGCGGCGATGCACGTCCGCGGCGACGACGAGCCGGAGGTCTCCGATCAGGTTCTGCCACCTCACCAGCGCGGGATCCGTCTCGGAGCGGATCAACGGGGTCCGGTGATACCGGGAGACGATGCGCGCCGCGTCGCTCAGCAAGCCGTCGTAGCGCGATTCGCTGACCTTCCCCAGTGACAGCGCCGCCTCGTCCGCCGCGAGGCGGACCTGCTCAAGCATCTCCGCGGGCACACTCGGCGGTTCCTGCGGGCCGATGCTCCGTACCTTCTCCGACAGGGCCGGAAAATCGATCTTGAGGTCCGGGATCGTCACCGGCACCGAACCCACGGGGCCCTCGCCGTGGGCACCGGACACGCCACGTGCGCCACCCACCGACCCCAAGGCTCCGAGCATGCCGTCCGCGGCGCCGCCTTTGACACCCGTCGACAGATTCGAGAACACGGTGCCGAGCGGGGTCACGAGCACCTGCGCGAACGCGTAGCCGGTATGTCCCGCCGCGATCACGTGCGGGGCGAAGGTCTTCGATCGCGTCTGTGCGGACCGGCCGAGGAACCTCAGGCCCACTGCCGCGCCGTGTGCCAGTCCCGCGACCGCTCCCCCGGTCACACCCCCCAGTACCGAACCGCCCACCGAAGACCAGTCGAGGTTTTCCCGGTCCGAAAAGACCATTTGCCCGGTTTGGATTCCGAGATCGAGCCCGCCCATGACCGCTCCACCGATGGCCGCGAACTTGACCGTCTTCCCGGCCAGGCTCACCATCGCCGTGCCCGCTTGCCGGATGGTGAGCTGCTGAACCTTCGTCACCAGATGACGCAGCACCTCACGCATCGAAATCTGTGCCGCCAGTCTCGCGGCCGGGACGAGAAAGGAGAAAATGACGGTCGCGAGCAAGTGCGCGATCATCGCGAAGACCATCGCCGCCATGGCGATCAGGAGGATTTTGACCTTCTGCACGTCCAGTGCCGTGGTCTTGGCCGCCTTCGCGAGATCCCGTGCGTTGTCGATCATGTCCGCAACGCTGGCCACCAGGTCTTTCCGCAGGAATTCCACCGCGGCACCGGCGAATTCACCGTCCATTGCGGAGTCCAGCCCCGAAGCCGAAACGGTAATGGCTTCACCGAGGTCTTCAAGGCTGTCGGCGAAGCACGACCATGCCCGAGAGATGGCGCGCAATCCGCCCTCACTGGCTTCCGGCCACTCCATTCCCAGGACGACAAGAAAGAACTTCTGCAGCGAAGCCGGGAGCTCCGTGCTTTCGTACACGCCGGCCATCTACTCGCGCCGACCTGCTGGTTCACATCGGAAGCACATGAAAATTAGGTTAGGCTAACAACGACGGCGGGGCTATGTGTCGATGCTCTCGTGGATCTTCAGGTTCGGAGTTCTTCCGCCAGGGTGTGATCCAGCCTCGACGCCGAAGCCTGATCGACCTCGCGGAGGCCTTGCGCCACCGCTCGCAGAACCGCGGGAAGATCGGCGACGACCTTCTCCAATTCACCGGCGGAGCGCTGCCCCTGCCCGGCAGGGTCACGGTATTTCTTCTCGAACGACTTGCCGATTTCGTCGTCACCCCAGCATCCATCACTTCCGGCGAGTTCGGAGCTCAATTCCGTGACCGCCTCCGCAAAGCGCTCCCCTGCCCCCTTCAGCCTCGAAGCCACCTGCTCCAGGGCTTCCGGATCCAACCGAAGGCTTTCAGCCATTGTCGCAACACTCCCGAACTTGTTTTCCGACATCGAGGGAAACCGTCACAGTGAGACTCGCCGGAAGGCGTCTCCCCGCATCTTATGCAAGGAGACGTCCTTCACGATCTTCAGAGAGGTAAGGCACATTTCACGTGATCGAACTCCTGCCGCGCAAGCCGTCCTCACCGGCTCGTGATGAGACGGTCACCCCGGACAGCGGGTCCGGACTGGATCGCGGGGGTGACCCCAGCGAAAGCCGCCTAAATCGCGCGCGCCGGGTGTCCACCCTCCTTACTCGGCGGCTCGATCTTCTTCTTTCCGATCAGTGCGCCCCAGTATGGATTCCATCGCATCCACGGCCTTCTTTTTCGCGTCGTCGAGATCCGGCGTCGGCGCCTCAGGTACCGCCGCGGAGCGGCCCAGCACCCGAGGCGCGTTCGAGGAACCGTCCCAGACCTCGGGGTCCACGCCGAGCAGGCCACCCGGCTGCCGTTCCTTCTCGCTGTCGTTGTCCCCGCTGAATCCACCGAATCCGCCGCCGTGCATCGGCGGCATGAAACCGCCGCCGTTGCCATGCGTGGCCTCTCCGGGCAGCCGCGCAGTACCGGCCCCGCCGGGAACCACCGGCGGGAGCCCGGGGTTGACGCTGGCGTCGAAGCTGCCGGTGACGGGCCGGAAAGCAGGCGAGGCGGGCAGCGCGCCCGGCAAGGAAGGCTCTCCCGCGACCGGCGTGACGGCCGGCTGCACCGGAACGCCCATCGACATCGGCGTGGCACCGCCGGGAAGCCCGGCACCCGAGCCGTGCGGTGGCGAAGGCACTTTGGGGATCTCCGGTGGAGGCATCGGGGTTTCCGGCGGCCCGGCGGTTTCCGGCGGCGAAGACACCGCCGCCGAAGCCGAAGCGCCCTCCGGGACAGGGGTCCGGGCCTCGGCCGGTCCGGGACCGGGGACGATCGTGGACGAAGGCTCAGCCGCGGACACCGTCGTCACCGAGGGCGTTGGCGTGTCGATGCCGGCCGTGAGGTCGGACTTGACGCTGGAGTCCGCGCGCGCCGAAGCACCGGGAGAGGTCAGGTCCACGTTCGGAACCTCCGGGGCCGAGTGCGGCTCGGAGGTCGCGTTCTCGCACGCGTCCTCTCGCTTGTGCCTTCGCTCGGGTTCCGTCTCCCGCGACTCGGCCCGCATCCCCGGCGCCCGGCCCAGTACCGCGAGGAACAGACCGTTCTGCTGACCGTCGGAGGTCCCTCCACTCACTTCCGGCTGCACGATTTCGACCGGCGTCGCCCTGCCCAGCGCGGCGGGCAGCACCGGCCCGGTCCGGTCTTGGTCCGGGTCTCCCATCAGGTCCGCCCAGAAATCCCCCCGTCCGCCGGGCTGCCCCTGTGCCGTCGGCCCGCCCAAGCCCACCAGCGCCGCGGCGGGCATGACACCGCCACCGTGCGTGCCCTGGTCATAGCCGTACTGGCTCGTCCGGTCACCGGCCGGGAGCTGAACCGTGCCCGCCCCTGGGGCCACCCCCTGGGGCGGAGCCGTGTTCACCGCCGCGCCCTGACCGTTCACCGGGATGTCGGTTTCGGCACCGGGGAACGGGGTGATGGCCGAACCGATCTCCTGGTAGGCGGTACCGAGTTCGTGCACCACCTGGCGCGCGGCCAGGAGGTCGCTCTCCCGCTTCTGCGCCTGCAGTTCACGGATGCGCTGCTGGGCGAGCGTGAGAGCGTCGCCGGCCCGCCGAAGTGTGGCGCCGTATCCCGGAGCGGCCATGGCCTGGATCGCCGCGTTGCCGGCTACCGCGACGTTCCGGACGACGTCGGCGAAGGATTCGGCACCTTCGCTCCGCCAGGCGTCCCAGAGTTCACGGGTGCCGCGCTCGAGATTGTCCTGTACCTGCTCCAACTGCGCCAGAGCCGTGTCGAAGACCTGTGCACGGTCGTAGAAGGTTCGCGGATCGACCTCGTTGACCAGCTGGGCCAGCTGCTCGAAGGTCATCACTTCGATTTCCGGGTCCAGGATCGGTACCGGTTCGGACGCCGTCACGGATCAGCCCCTCGGTCAGCACAGGTTTCGGTTCGGCCGGAGGTCCCGGTCGTCTTGTCCGATCGTCCGAAATGGACGGTAGCTTCGTCGCGTTCGTTGTGCGATGCTGTGGTTGCTCTTCCTCGGATGACAGGCCTTTCCTTCCACGTCCAGGCCCTTGTCCCGGCGATCACGCTAAGCCCCGGCCGCGCCGCGGGTGGCCCGTTCCGGACCGAGATCCCCGAAAACGGGGAGAACCACTCACCAAGGGAGAGCCTATGAGCACGACGCTGTTCGCCCGGCGCGCGCGACGGCCCAAACCGCCCGCACCCGAGATCGAGACCGAGCTCCAGCCGCCCCCGGGTGTGCCCGAGAACACCGGCGGCGGCATCAGCAGCGTCCTGATGTACGCCCCCATGGCGCTGGGTTCGCTCGCCATGGTGATGATGTTCGTCCGGCCCGGTGCGGGCGCCTTCGCCTACATCGGCGGCGGCCTCATGGTGCTGTCGGCTCTGGGGATGCTCGTCACGCAGATGCTGCGGAACTCCGTCACCCACAAGCAGAAGCTGAACGGTCATCGTCGTGACTACATCCGTTACCTCGGCCAGCTGCGCAAGCAGGCCCGTGACGCGCTGAGCGCCCAGCGCAAGGCAGCCCGCTGGCTCCATCCCGACCCGAACTCGTTGTGGTCGATGGCACTGGGGTACCGGCTGTGGGAGCGCCGTCCCGCTCACGACGACTTCGGCGAGGTCAGGCTCGGTCTGGGCACCCAGCGTTCGACCTTCAAACTGGTCCCCCCGAGCAGCCAGCCGATCGAGGACCTCGAGCCGCTCGCCGCGCACGCCCTGCGCCGGTTCATGCGTGCCTACAACACGCTTCCGGACGCGCCGATCGCGGTCTACCTGCGGGGTTTCGGGCAGATCCAGTTCTCCGGTGACGACGAAGCCGTCCTCGGCCTGACCCGGGCGATCCTCGCCCAGCTGGCCACCGCGCACGCTCCCGGTGACGTGCGCATCGCGGTCTGCGCCTCCGACGCGCACATCGAACGGTGGGACTGGCTCAAGTGGCTGCCCCATCACCAGGACACCGAAAGCCGCGACGCCGCCGGGGCCCGGCGGCTCGCCACCGACGACGTCACGCAGGCCGAACTTCTGCTCGGTGGCCCTTCGTTCACCGGGCGGCCGCGGTTCGAGGCCGACACACCGATCACCGCGTCCGAGCCGTTGGTCGTCCTCGTGCTCGACGGGGTGGAGGTGCCCGCCGACCACCGGGTCGCCGACGAGGGTTACCGCAACACCGTGGTGCTGGACGTCTCCGGTTCTCTGCCCTGGCAGCAGCGGGCCGGCGCGTTGTTCCTCGAGGTGGACGAGGACGAGGTCCGCACGGTCTCCTTCGACCGGGTCGGCAAGCAGCAGACCGCCCGGCTCTGCCGTCCCGACCGGATGAGCGTGACCGCCGCGAACGCGCTCGCCCGCACGATGGCCCAGTTCCGTATCGGTGAGGTTTCCGAGGACGACGAGCCGCTCGCCGTCGACTACGACCTGGCCACCCTGCTCGGTATCGGCGACGTCGCCACGTTCGACCCGGTGAAATACCGCCGCGAGCGGATGACCGGGAAACGGCGCCTGCGCGTGCCGATCGGCATCGCCGGGGCCGGCGCTCCGCTCGAACTCGACATCAAGGAATCCGCCGAGGACGGCATGGGGCCGCACGGGCTGTGCGTCGGCGCCACCGGCTCCGGCAAGAGCGAGCTGCTGCGCACATTGGTGCTCGCGCTGGCCACCACCCACTCCCCCGAGGATCTGAACTTCGTGCTGGTGGACTTCAAGGGTGGCGCGGCCTTCCTCGGCTTCGACCAACTGCCGCACACCTCCGCGGTGATCACCAACCTCGCCGAAGAACTCGAACTGGTCGACCGGATGCAGGACGCGCTGACCGGTGAGATGAACCGGCGTCAGGAACACCTGCGCGCGGCCGGCAACTACGCCTCCCGGCGGGACTACGAGGCAGCTCGCGCCCAGGGCGTGCCACTCGAGCCGTTGCCCGCGCTGTTCATCGTGGTGGACGAGTTCAGTGAGATGCTCTCGAGCAAGCCCGAGTTCATCGACGTGTTCGCCATGATCGGCAGGCTGGGCCGCAGCCTCGGGGTCCACCTGCTGCTCGCGTCCCAGCGGCTGGACGAAGGCCGGATCCACAAGGTCGAGACGCACCTGTCCTACCGGATCGGCCTGCGTACCTTCTCGGCGATGGAGAGCCGCAGCGTCATCGGTGTCCCGGACGCCTACGAGCTGCCCAACAGCCCGGGTAACGGCTACCTCCGGCCGGACACCCAGACCCTGGTGCGTTTCAAGGGCGCGTTCTCCTCGGCGCCCTATCGGCCGAAGCGACAGCGCGCCGGACTCGCCGTCGAGCAGCACATCGTCCCCTTCGGGCAGCGCTACATCGAGCCTTCGGCCGCCCCGGAGCCCGAACCCGAAGAAGACGACCAGTCCAACGACACCACCGAGACCATGATCGACGTGCTGATCGGCAGGTTGCGCGGCATCGGCCCGCGAGCGCACCAGGTCTGGCTGCCGCCGCTGAAGACGTCGGCCACCCTGGACCAGCTGCTGCCGCCGCTGGTGGATCACCCGACGTACGGTCCGCGTCCGGTCGGCGAGCTGAACACCGCGAACATGACCGTGGCCGTCGGGCTCATCGACCTGCCCGCTCAGCAACGGCGTGAACTGCTGATCGCCGACCTGTCGAGCAGCAAGGGCAACGTGGCGGTGGTCGGCGGACCGCAGAGCGGCAAGAGCACGATGCTGCGTACGTTGATCTGCGGGCTCGCCCTCACCCACACCGCCGAACAGGTCCAGTTCTACTGCCTCGACTTCGGCGGGACTCTTTCCTCGCTCGCGGCGATGCCGCACATCGGCAGCATCGCCAACCGGCTCGACCGCGACCGCGTGACCCGGACCGTACTGGAGGTCACCAACCTCATGGCGCGGCGTGAGGGTATTTTCGCCGAGCACAACGTCGACTCGATGGCCAGTTACCGTCGTGCCCGTGCCGAGGGCCGATTCCACGATCTCGACCCCTACGGTGACGTCTTCCTCGTGGTCGATGGCTGGTACACGATCCGCCAGGACTTCGAGGAGGTCGAGGAGAAGTTCAACGAGCTGGCCGCGCGCGGGCTGAGCTTCGGGATCCACCTCGTCGTCGCGTCCAACCGGTGGTCGGAAATGCGGCCGTGGCTCCGGGACGTCATGGGCACGCGGTTCGAGCTCAAGCTCGGCGATCCCGTCGACTCGGAGATCAACAGCCGGTTCGCCGCCACCGTCCCGTCGATCCCCGGCCGCGGTATCACCCCCGACCGGTTGCACTTCCTCGCGGCCCTCCCCCGGATCGACGGCGACTCACGCACCGATGACCTCGCCGAGGCGACAACGGAACTCGCCGAGGCGCTGGCACCGCCGGGAGCGCCGCGCGCACCGAAGGTCCGGCTCTTGCCCCAGACCCTGCACGCGCGGGAGCTGCCCGCCCCGCACGCGCCGACCGCGGCGGCCGAGATGCGCATGGCACTCGGCCTGGAGGACCAGCTTCTCGAACCGGAGTGGCACGACTTCGACGTCACACCGCACCTGCTGATCTACGGAGACGCCGAGTCGGGCAAGACCAACATCCTCAAGCACATCGCCCGCTCGATCGTGGCGCACCACACCAGCGACGAGGCGCGCATCATGTTCGGAGACTTCCGCCGTGAACTGCACGACTCGATCCCGGCCGAATACCAGCTGGAATACGCCGTGGGCGCCGAAGCACTGGCGAAATCGATCGCCGGTGCGGCCTCAGTCATCGAGAAGCGCATCCCAGGGCCGGAAATCAGCCCGAGCAGGCTTCCGCTGCGCGATTGGTGGACGGGCGGACGGCTGTACATC
Organism: Amycolatopsis keratiniphila; assembly: GCF_000400635.2. Lineage (NCBI taxonomy): Bacteria > Bacillati > Actinomycetota > Actinomycetes > Pseudonocardiales > Pseudonocardiaceae > Amycolatopsis > Amycolatopsis keratiniphila. The sequence goes on from NC_021252.1 coordinate 6,142,051, forward strand.
ATCATCGACGACTTCGAACTGTCGGAATCCGCCGGAAGCGCGGGCCCGCTGCAGGGTGTGATGCCCCTGCTCGCCCAGGCCGCCGACGTGGGTATCCACATCATCCTCGCGCGCAGCACAGCGGGGGCGAGCAGGTCGATGAGCAATCCGGCGATCCGGCGGATGTGGGAACTCGGCACTCCCGCCCTCCTGCTGTCCTGCCCCAAGACCGAAGGGAGCTTCCTGGGCAACCTCCGGCCGCGGGTGCTTCCGCCGGGACGCGCGCAGTTCATCAATCGCCGACGGTCGATCAAGCTGGTGCAGACACCGCTGGTGGAGGACACGCGGCCGTCGGCCTGACGGTCACCGGACCGCGCTGCCGCGGTCCGGTCCCGGCGAGGACAGGTTCCGCTCCTGCCGCGAGGAGGACAGATCGCGGTGGGGGCGGCCCCGGGTGGTGCGGAGATACATCGAGCAGGTGAACGACGCGCGGACCTTCACCGCGGTTGTGGCGCTCAGGATGTCGTCGTGAAGTCAGGGACTGTGGACGCCCTCACCTGCGCCTGCGAAGCAAGGGCCGGCAGACACAGGTTCACAAGAGCGTCACTTATTGAGGGGTAAGGCAAAAATGGCGTGTTCGAACCCCTGCCGCACAGCCCCCGGCGCGATGTGTCCACAAGGGACACATCGCGCGGATTGTGTGCCTGGTTAATGTCCTGATGTCCAGTTCTCGCAGGGGTCGTGAGTGGTAAAGCGGGTTAGAACGATCATTGCCACTCACGACCCCCGCGAAAACCGCTCAAATCGGGCACGCGGAGGAGTTCGGTGTCCCTTGTGGACGGTGAGATCGCGATCGGCCGGCCTCAGGCACGCGACACGCCACCTTTGACTTACCCCTCACTAGAACCGTCCTTACCTCTCGCGAGGCTCGACCACCCGCGCCCGCTTCCAGCGGCGGCGCCTGCCCCCCAGGCACAGACGGAACACGAGCAATCCGAGCAGCGCGAGGATCGGCACCGAAATCGTGGCGGCGACCGCGATGACCTCGCCGGGACCGTCCGGGCGGGCGGACACCGGCACCGGTGCCGGTTCGCCGGCGACGACCGGCCCCCCACTGCCCGCTTCTTCGGGCAACAGCGTCGTCACGGCGGCCATCGCGTTGACCGTGCCCCAGCCCAGTCGCGTGTCGGGCAGCTCCGCGGCCGGATGGTCGGCGGTGGCTTCCAGCCGGTGCTTGACCTGTTCGGCGGACAACTGTGGCCGGTAGGCGCGCACGAGCGCGGCGACGCCCGCCACGAACGGCGCGGCGTAGCTGGTCCCGCTGCCCACCCAGTGCCCGCCACCGCCGGGACCGATACTGGTGATCCCGACACCCGGGGCCACCAGGGAGAGGAACTTCCCGGTTTGGGAGAAGTCCGCCTTCTTGCCGGTCATGTCGATCGCGCCGACGGCGATGACGGTGGGGTACGACGCGGGGTAGGTGATCGGATCCCCCTGCTGGGCGGAGTTCGCCGCGGACGCGACCACCACGACATCGCGCTGGGCCGCGTACCGGACGGCGTCCGCGAGTCCCTGGTCGGGGGTGTCGGTGCTGGCCGAAATGTTGATCACCCGGGCACCGCCGTCGACGGCGGCACGGATGCCCTCGGCCATCTCGGCCGCGGTGAGGACCGGCGGGGAGCCGTCCGGCGTCGTGATCGCACAGCGGATCGGCAGGATCGTGGCCTCGGGTGCGACGCCGGCGAAACCCGTCCCCTCCAGGACGGCCGCGCCGATAATCCCCGCGACGAAAGTGCCGTGGCCGAAACAGTCGTCGTCCGCCGGCTTGCGCTCCGGCGTGGTGACGTCGAGACCGGGTTTCACGCGGCCGCCCGACAGCTGTGGCGTGCGACCGTCGACACCGGTGTCGACCACCCCGACGGTGACCCCGGCTCCCTTCGTCAACGACCAGACCCGGTCGACGGCCATGCGCTGCTGGGCCCAGGGAACGCCGGGCTCGGTGGCGGCAGGAGGCGGGAGACAGCCCTTCTGGCCGGTCGGCAGCGGGGCGGGCGCCTGCTGCGCCACGGCCGGGGACGACGTCCAGAGCATGCCGATGACCAGGGTGATCACCAAGACGCCGTGACGCTTCACCATTCCGTTGCCCATCCGAAGTCCTCCCGGATCCGCGCTTCCCGTGCCGGTCCGGAGGGCGGACCGGCCCAGTGCAGAGTCGACCAGACCCGGCTCAAGGAAATCTTCATCCCCCAGGCGGCGAGCACCGCTCACTCCTCGGGCTCGGACTTGATGATGTCCATGTCACGGAAGATGTCGAGATACAGGGGGCCGTAGTTGACGGTCAGGATGCCGAACGGGTTGAGGATGGGGTCGAACGCGTTGTCCAAGGCGATCATCGCGGAGATCATCATCTTCTTCAGATTTCCGGTCTTGTCCGGAATCCTCACCTCGAAAGGAACGAAAATGGCGTTGATTCGAGGTTCATCGTAAGCGATCTCGCCGTTCTTGAGCGCCGTGTTGGCGAACGGGATCGCGTTCGCCGCGCCTTCCGCGCTCATCGTGTATCCCACCCTGTCGGTCAGGTCCATGTGATAAGCGGGGTACAGCCGATAGGTCTCCTCCCACGTCTTGGCCGTCGCATTGTTGGTGAGCACCGCGCCCAGGTACAGACCCACCACCCGTCCGTTGCGCAGTGACATCCGTTCGTGGGGCTCCGTCTCGGCCGGAGCCTTCGACAAGCGCGCACCCCATTTGCCGACGAGGAACATCCGCTCGTGCTCCGGCAGATGCCTCCCCTCCATCGTCACCGGAACAGCGCGCGGCTCCGGCCCCCGCTCCGGATCTTCCAGTGCCAGCGACCTGACCAATTCCGCGACATCCTGCTCCAACCGAGGCCACAGTGCCTCCAAGTCCTTCGAGGACATACCCGTCAAGTGCGGGTACTCCGGGCTCGCCGCCATGCTCTTGAGCACCTGCTTGCCGCCTGCCATTTTGGCCGTGACCTGATCAAGGCCGGCCAACACCATCGGATGCACTCGACCGTCCTCGTCCGCGAACGGCTCGAAGACCCGGTTCACCGGATCGGCCGCATCACGCCACGGGAACCTGTAATCCATACCGAGTTCCGGATTCCACCGCAGAGCATGCTCCACCACTCGGGTCATCTGGAGGTCGGCGTCCTGGCCGTCCCGGTGGAAAACCACTTCGCGCCGTCCCTGATCCAGGTCGCGCACTTCCTCGCGCACCGGCGGGGCGTCCGGCATCGGTGAGTCCGCCGTTTCCGTCATCGGCGGCGCGTCCGCCATCTCCGCGTCGTGGTCTCCCTCCTCGCTCAGGCGAGCCCGCGAGCCCGCCCGGCCGCGCAGCATCGCCTCCTGCGCCTCGTCCCGGAGTGCGTCGGGCACCGCCGACGTGCCGCGGTGGGGCAGCGACAGCGATTCCGGAACCGAAAGCACGCCGGTTCCGTCCGGAAGCGTGCCCCGGAAAGGCCCGGCGGTGACGAGCCTCCGGATTTCCCGGAGTTCTTCGTTCCCGGCGCGGCCGGCCTCCCGCAGCATGTCCAGCACCCAGGCGCGGATCCAGATCGACGTCGCTTCCGGGACCAAGCCCTGCGGCCCGGGTACCAGCGACACGGTGAAGGGAAGCCGCGATTCGTGCACCGCGAGGAAATCCATCAGCGTCCCGGGCGAACCGGGCGACGGATCAGGGCGCCACCCGGTCACCCAGTCCGGCACCAGCGACAACGCCTCGTCCAGGGACGGCCGCTCCAGTTCGGCGCCCCACCTCGCCGCGGTGGTCGTGCTGACCATCCCGCCGGACAGCAGCGAAATCATCGCCGTCGGCACCGGCAGGCCGGTGAGCCGCACGGACTCTTCCTGCACGGCCTGGAACCACGAACGCACCCAGATCATCGTGGGCTGAGGGTGTTTTCCTTTCTCGGCGCGCTCCAAGGCGATGGCCAGCGGCAGGTCGTCCTTGTGCGCCCGCAGCAACGACAACAGGTCGGGGAACGGCTCCGGCCCCCGGCCCGGCCGGAAATCCGTCACCCAGGACGGGACCAGCGCCGCCGCGGCGGTGAAGTCGCTCTTCGGCAGGTCTTCGGTCCAGGTCGCCACGGACTCGCGGCTGACCAGACCGGTGGCGAAGGAGGCGATCCGGTCGTTCGAGATCCGCATGCCGGTCAGCCGGACGGATTCCTGCTGGATCTCGCGCACCCACACCCGGACCAGCCGCGTCAACGGCTCCGCGTGCTGGTGCCCCGTCCTCGGCTGCAGGGAGATGTCGAGCGGCAGCCGGTCCCGGTTGAGCCACAGGAAAGACCACAGGTCCGGATACGGGTCGGCGCCCTTGCCCGGCCGGAAGTCCCTGATCCACTCCGGCGCCTGGGTCAGCGCCGAGCGCGCCTCGCCCTTCGGCAGGTCCCTGACCCAGCTGGAGACAGTGCTCGTACCGGCCAGTCCCCCGGTGTAGGAGGCGAGCAGTTCGATCGGAACGCGCCGCCCGGTCTCCCGCACCGATTCCTGCTGGACGCCCCGGACCCAGACTTGCGCCCACCGCATCAACGGTTCGGAGTACACGCTCCTTTCCTGCAGGTCCAACGAGACGGCGAACGGCAGCCTGCGCTTGTTCGCCCGTAGGAAAGCCAGGAAGTCGGGCTGCGGATCCGCGCCCTTGCCCGGCCGGAAATCCTTGACCCAGGCCGGCATCAGGGAGGGGACTTCGGCAGGCCGGGGCTTGGCCCAGTCGGCGCTGGCGCGGCCCGCGGCCTTCGCGGTGAACAGATCGCCGGAAAGAGCCGCGAGCACGGTCACCGGAACCCTCATACCCGTTTGCTCCACGGCCCGCTCCTGCATCCGCGAGGCCCACGCGCGCAGCCACTTCGGGTTCGCCTCGGCCGAGCGCCCGGTCGCGTCCAGGAAATCCCGCAGCGTCGGCTGCTCTTCGCTGGGCACCCAGTCCACCACGTCTGCGGGCGCCCCGTCGCCGGTTTCCGCACCGGACGGTCCGGCGATCCTCGGGGCCGGGCTCGCGCCGAACTCGCGGCCGACCGTGGAAGCCGACAGATCCTTGGTCCACCGGGAAACGGCCGTCGTGCCGGCCACTCCCCCGGTGTACTCGGTGAGTTCCCGGACCTTGAGCCGGTACCCGGTCTCCCGCAGCGACTTCTCCTGCACGCCCCGGAGCCACAGCTCGACCCAGCGCACCAACGGCTCGGGATAGTTCCCCGAGGCCACCGGCTCCGGCCAGATGTTGAACGGCAGCCGGTGCCGGTTGGCCTTCAGGAACGAAAGAATGTCGCCGAACGATCCTTCCCCCGTCCCGGGCCGGAAGCTCATCACCCACTCCGGCACCAGCGACGGCACCGACTCCGGCCTGGGTGCGATCGCTTCGGCGTTGAATTCGAAAGCCTTCCGGACCGGGAGCACATCGCCGGCGATGTGCGAGAGCACCGTGGCGGGCACCCGCATGCCGGTTCGCTGCACCGCCTCCCGATGCATGTCGATCGCCCACTCGCGCAGCCAGGCCGCTTCATGCTGCGCCAACCGTCCGGTGTTCTCCAGGAAAGCGCTCAAGGTCTCCGCACCACCGATGCCCGGCCGCCACTGGACCACGTCCGCCGGTATTCCGGGAAGAAGCCTCGGGACCGACAGTTCCCAGTCCGAAGATCCCTGCGACGGCTGGACTCCGGCCGTCTCGGGGACACCGGAAGGCCCCTCCACCCGCTCGAAAAAGACGTCGTCGGCGGGATTCGGGTAGCCCCCGGTCAAATCGGACGTCCACTTCGACAGAGCCGCCGAGGGCCCGCCGGTCAGCTTCGCGAGTTCGGTCAGCGCCAGCTTCTTGCCGGTCAGCCGCAGCGATTCCGACTGCACTTCCCGCACCCAGGCACGGACCCATTCCAGCAACGGCGAGGTGTACCCGGCCTTGCCCACCGGTTCCAGCCAGATGTTCACCGGCAACCGGTCCTTGTTCGCCTCCAGGAACGACAGCAGATCGCCGAAGGGCTCCGGACCGGAGCCTGCCCGGAAAGCCAGGATCCAGCCGGGAACGAGCGAGGCGACCAGCTCCGGGCGAGGCGCGGCGGCGCCTTCGTTGTACGACCGTGCCCGTGGCCGGGTGACCAGATCACCGGAGAGAACGCCCAACAGGATCGTCGGCACCCGCATACCGGTCTGCTCCACGGCTTCCTGCTGCACGCTCATGACCCAGGCGCGCAGCCAATCCAGGTGTTCTTCCTCCGCTCTGCCCGTCTTTTCCAGGAATTCCCGCAGGGTGTCCGCCCCGCCGACCCCAGGACGCCACCACACGACATCCTCCGGCACGTTCTTCGCCGGCCGGGCAGCTCCCTCGCCGAGACCATCCGGCTCGCCGGTGGCCGCCTCGCCGCCAGAGTCGTCCGCGTCGTTCCCGGTCAGCGCGGCCACCCAGTCCGACACCGACGTGTGGTGCGCGAGGCCCCCGGTCAGCGACACGAGTTTCTGCACCTTCAGTCCGGAGCCGGTTTTCCGCAGCGCCTCCTCCTGCACCGTCCGCACCCATACGCCGGCCCACCGCACCAGCGGCGCCGAATACTTGTTCTTGCCGTCCGGCTCCAGCCAGATGTTCAGCGGCAACCGGTCCTTGTTCGCCTTCAGGAACGACAGCAAATCGCCGAAGGACCCCGGACCGGAGCCTGCCCGGAAAGCCAGGACCCAGTCGGGGACCAGCGAGAGCATCGCCTCAGGCGTGGGCTCGGGGCCCTTCTTGCTGTACGCCCGCACGGATTTCACGGTGAGCAGACCGCCGGAGAACATCTCCAGCAACGCCGCGGGCATCCGCATGCCGGTCTGGCCCACGGCCTCCTGCTGCATGCCCACCACCCAGGCGCGCAGCCATTCCGGCCGCTCCGCCTCCGCCCGGCCCGTCGCGGCCAGGAACTCCCGCAACGTGTCCGCCCCGCCGGCGCCGGGGCGCCACTCCACCACGTCCGCGGGAGGACTCTCCGGCGTCCGCGCCGCGTTCTTCTCGCGAGCCAGGTGCCGTGGTTCGCCGAGACCGAGGGCGAACGGTGCGTTGAGCGGGACGGGCAGGCGATAGCTTCCGTCGATTCGGCCGTCACGGTTCTGCGCCGTGGGCTCGATCTGCCAGACCCAGCCGTCACCGTCGGCGTCGGGCCGGATCGGCCTTCCGTCCTCGGTAAGGCCGAGAGAGCCAACCCGGACCGCGGTACCGGCTCCGGGCACACCCAGCCACAACAGATCTGTCGGATGCCCCACCGGGACACCCAACCGCTGCCGCAAGGCGATGGCCAACGGCTCCAAATCGCCGGTCTCACAGGCGTACAACCGGACCGCGTCCTCGCCGTTCCAGCCGGAGTTCCGCACGGCCTGCTCGATCACGTCGAGATCCCGCGACCCGTGATCGAGCAACACCACACCGACCACGTTTTCTTCTCTCGGCAACCACCTGGCCGCTTGCCCAAGGGCTGAGTCAGCGTCACCGATCAACACCCCCACGCCGGCCGGCGTCACCGAGTAAGCCGCACCGACCCGATTCGGCATGTCCCACAGAGACGGATCACCCGTTCCCGAATCCGGCTGAGCCGGGAAATTCTCTTCCGGAACATTCTGTCCGCCGCCGACGAACTCGGCCGCCTTGCCCGCCTGCCTGGCGGACACACCGACCCCCAGCTCCGCGAACGACTTCCCCGCTCCCAGATTCCTCCAAAGCCGGCTGATCTGGCTGCGATCGAGCAGCCCACCGGACAGCTCGGAGACCTTCGCCTGCGTGAAGGCATTTCCAGAGCTGTCGTTGGCGTCGCGCATCCCTGCCACCCAGGCACGGATCCAAGCCAAAGCAGCCTCATTCGAAAGCCGGTTTCCCTCCGACTTCAAGACGAATCCCTGGGGAAGGCCCCGCGCGATCAGAAACTCCCGCAGTGTCCGCGGACCGGACCCGTCCACCGAGGGACGCCAATCCACGACGTCATCGGGCACCACCGAGCGTTCGTCCCCAGCCGGCTTTTCCCTGCGGGAAGCCCCCTCACCACGGCCGCTTATCCCCTCCCACGCCCGCCTGACCTGATCACGACCGATCAAATCCCCGGAAATTCTCGAAACTTCCAGCGCGTCGTAAGAGTTACCCGCCGGGTCTTTCGACTCACGCATCCCTTCCGCCCAGGCATGGATCCAAGCCAAAGCGGCCCTGCTCGAAGTTCTGTTCGTCGCCGACTTCAGCACGAAACCCTGGGGAAGACCGCGGCCGATCAGAAACTCCCGCAGCGTCCGCGGACCGGACCCGTCCACCGCGGGGCGCCACCTCAGCACATCCTCGGGCATTACCGACCACGCGTCGACTTCCTCGGTCACCTGCTCGGCAGGCGCAGCGATTCCCAGTTCCGCGGACGTTTTCCCCGCCCGAAGGTCTCGCCACAGCCGGCTGAGGGTCTCAGGGGCGATCAAACCCCCGGACATCTTCGCGATATCCGCCAGGACCACGGGCTTCCCGGAAGCATCTTTCGTCTCGCGCAGCCCGGCCGCCCAGGCACGGATCCATCCCAAAGCAGACTTGCTCGAATACCTGTTCGCCGCCGACTTCAGCACGACCCCCGCCGGAAGGCCCCGCCCCATCAGGAACTCGCGCAGGGTCCGCGGACCCGATCCGTCCACCGCGGGACGCCACCGCAGCACATCCAGGGGTACCCGCGCCGGCCCATCGTCAACAGGCTCCCTCTGCCGCGAAAACTCCCCACCCGCGACCAAAGGCTCGCCCGTGGGGGACGACACCACCGGACGACCGTCCCGTCCCACACCGAATTGGACCTCGACCGCTCCCGAGGCCGGCCCGCTGTCTCCCCTCTCCTCCGAAAGCGGGCGAGAGATGCTTCGTTCCTGGGCACGGGCCTGTTCTGCGCCTGCCGGTTCAGCATGAATTTCAGCCTCATCGGCTGCCCAAAGATCTTCGAAGTCGAAATTCAGCGGCTCATCCCATTGGACCGAGGAGAGCCATTCCGGCATGGTCTCCAGCATCGCTTCGAATTCGAAAGGCGACAGATCCAGAGGCGAGTTCAGGTCCGGCGCGGGTTCCGGTATGAGATCCATGCCATCTTCAATGAAAGCGGTGGGTTCACCTGACGCTAGCGGAATCGTCTCCGGCTCCTGCCAATCGACACCGGCCTGAGGATCGGCCGACGCCTCCTGCCCACTTTCCTCGCTTTCCTCCTGATCAGGACGCAAAGCCGTCCGACCCCGCTGACGCGCCTCTTCCGCTTCCCTCGCCAGCGGACTGGGGATTCCCACATCGCCTTCGTCGACCTCAGCCTCGCTGACACTTCGCGCATCACCGACGTAAACCTTGGCCCGTACATGGGCGTCCGGCCCCAGACGAGGGCCGGAACCCGAGTATTCGGCCAGCACGTCGGCAGCGAACCGCTCGAGATCGACGGCGCCGGTCCAGCCTCGCGCGCGCAGACCCAGAACCACTGTCCTGACACCGTCCCGGACCAGCCTCTCGACGAGAGTCCGGCGTTGTTCCCGAACGTCGTCCGTCTCGTGCTGAGACCTGGCCTGCACCAGTGTGAAAGGTCGCATTTTCGCTTGTCCCGCGCTCAGGGATCGCAGCGCCTCCCCTTGCGCCATCCATCTTATCCGATCCGCTTGCGCCATTGTCGGATCCGATTTTTTCACCGGGAAAGAAATACCGATCGAAGATGCTCGCTGATATTCCGACGGCACCTTTCCCTCATCCGCGTATCGCAACATTTCAAGGCGCATTCTTCCCTTGGCGGTACGCGTTCCCGTACTGATCTTGAGCTTCAGGGACTCGTTGAGCCCCGTTTGAACCACACCCGCTCGTTCCAGCTCTTCGCGCACGAGCGTCGCGACCCCCTGCAGTCTCACCGCGTGCACGGTGCGGAGACGGTCCGCCTCGCTTCGGATGACCAGGACGATCCTGATGTCCGGGGCCTGCAACCCGGCCTGCTGACGCCGGAGCACTTCGGGCACCAAAGTCCTCACCGCCGCGTGCAACGCCTGCAGGTCATCCAGCGCGAGCTGGTGTCCGGATTCCGCGTCCAGTGGTGCCGACCACTCCAGCCCCGGCAAGCCGGCCGATGCCTCCGCACTACTGTCCGACTCGTCGCTTTCCGCAACTCGAGGTTCGGCCACATTGCCGACCTCGACCGGCATGGTCACTTCCGCGCCTTCGACCTTGGCGAGCTCGCGCAGCAGGAATTCCCTGAGAGCAGGATCTTCCTGCGGCTCTTCATCGGATACGTGTCCGGGAGACTCGACGGCGCTCTTCTCGACGGTCATATCGACCAGATCCGGGCCACTCGTCTTGGCGTGGCGTTGGGAAAGTTCGATCTTCACCTCCCCGAGCAAACCGTCAAGATCGATATCGGATCCCGCCGGCTTCCACACATCCAGGACCGTCGTCGCCGCGGCTTTGACCGAGTCGATCAAGTGCGCTTTTCTCTGCTCCAGCAACTGCGGCGTGCCATGGAAGGCCGGGTCCAGGACGAAGGCGATCGGACTCATCCTGCTTTCCCCCGCGAGCAGCGCTCGCAGCGCCTCGCCCTGGACGACCCACCTCAGTTGATCGGCGTGCGCCAGCGGCAAGGCTTCCGAATGCTGCGAGAACGCGACGGCCAGCCGCGTCATTCCACGGTAATCACCGGGTTTCAGCTCGCGATCGGTGTACCGGAGCAGCTCGAAGCGCATCCGATCCCCGACAGCGACACGGTGCGTGCTGAGATCGATTTTCGCCTTCAGCTCGGGCGCGAAAGACGCGACTTCGACGCCTACCTCGGCCGAAAGGCGCACGATCTCGTCATCGATCATTCTCTGCAGCACCGAGCTGAGCGACTTCAGCCGTTCCCATTGAAAGGGTTTACGCATGTCCTTGTGGTCGACATAGAGACGCAGCCGAAGATCGGGCGCCTGTGCACCCTCGCCCAGTCGCAGCAGAATCTCCGGCGCGATGAGGTTGACGACCCTCTCGAGTTCCCGGAGGTCCGGCGTGCTCACCGTCAAGCCCGCTCGATGGGCGATGGGTTGCCCCGTCCAGTGGATCTCCGGCGTTGCGTAGAGGAATTCCGAGTCAGGCGGAAGATCGGTACGTGTCCTCTGCGCCCGCCCTCGCCCGGTAGCCGTACCGCTTGCTTCCGCGTGCTGCGCGACGCGGGATCGCGCTTCCTTGAGCCACATGCCGACTGAGTGCTCGCTGACCAGGCCACCGGCAAGTGCCGCCAGGGCTCTGTGGGAGTAACGCTGTCCGGCGCTGGGGGCGACCTCGTTCGCCATACCCTCCACCCAGGCTCGCACCCAGTGCATGGTGGCGGCGTTCAGCCTGCCGGAGGCAGGCGTGACCGAAACACCCTCAGGCAGATCACGTGCCTCCAGATAGGCGCGCAACGTCTCCGGCCCGCCCTCCTCCGGCCGCCACCCCACCACGTCCGCGGGAACTGCCACCGGTCGCGCCTGCGCGGCACTTGCCTGTCCCACTTCCGGTTCGGTGACGGCGGGTGCCACCAAGCCCAGCTCTTCCAGCGTTTTGCCTTGGTCGAGGTCGTTCCACAACCGGCCGATCTCGTTGGCGTCGATCAGATCTCCCGACAGGTGGGCGACCTCGGTGCGGGTGAAGGGCTCACCCAGCACGTCGTTCACACCGTGGAATCTCGCCGCCCAGGCCCGGATCCACGTCCTGGCAGCCGCGTTCGACCTCCTGTTCGTGTCCGATTTGAGAACGAAACCCGCGGGAAGCCCCCGCTCGACCAAGTACTCCCGCAGCGTCTGCGGTCCGGTGCTGTCGTCGCCGGCCCGCCAGCCCGCCACATCCTCCGGCACTGGGAACACCCGTGCGGTCTCACTCCGCCGGGGCGGGGCGCCACCCTGTAGGCCCTTTTCACGAGGCCACATGACTTCGCTCACCAGTGCGCCCGAAAGTGCGTCCGCCGAATGCTCGTCGTCGTATCGGTACAGGTTCCAGGCGACCAGGTCGACCGCTGCCCGATACCGTGCGCGGTGGGCACGGTCCACCCAAGAAGCGGTCTCGACGAACGGCCGGGGCGCTTGGTGATGACGGCTCACGATTTCGCGCGCCAGCGCGAGCACCGGGTCCGAGTCCTCGAGCCCGGCCAGCGCGGCGCGCGCCCGGGCCAGTTCCTCCGCACGGCGTGGCAACGGGTTCGCAGGGGCCGTGAAGACCTCCGGACCGAACAAGCCCGTGACAGGACGCTGTCCCGACACCTGAAGCTGCACCGCGCCCACCGACGGGTCACCCGAAGGCCGTTCGATCGCGGACACCCGCACCCGGCTCAAGAGCTTCTCGGCCGAGATGCCCGCCGCCCCCGGCGGATACGCGTTCAGCCTGGCCCGGACCGCCGACTCCACGAGCGAGGACACCCCTGAGACCCCCTCCCGGGAATCCGGGGACACGAACACTCCACCGCGCAACGTCGGTTCCGCTCCCGGCCGCGCGGCCACCGCGGCGTCGACGAAACCCTCCACCATCAACGTGACCGTGCGGTGGTCGGCACCGGTCAACCGGCCCGAACCGTCCGAACGGCCCTCCCAAGTGACCAGAGCACGCCCGGCATCCGGTTCGAACGCCGACGAACCGGACTCGCTGTCGCTGTCCAGGAAGATCTGTCCGGCCTCGTCCGAGCCGGTGGGATTTCCGGCGGCGCTGTCCGGGACGGAACTGTTCGGAGGCACGGCATTCGAGAGCAGGCTCGAGTCCGTCACCTCGGCAGGCGGCCGGTCACCCCGCTCACCTGCCGCCGTCACCGCTTCGGGCACCTTCACCTCGGTGGCCAGCTCCTGCGCCAGCACCCTGAGCATGGCCCCGGCGGCGGCCGGGCTCTCACCGTCCAGGTGGTAGTGCACCCGCTCGGCCGCCAGGATGGTGTGCAGGACTTCCCGCAGTTCCCCTGTCCCCGGCACCGTGGAGCTCAGGCGGGGGAAATACCCGGACAGCGTCTGCCGCGCTTCCTCCGTGAGACCGGCGAGCACGTCCACGGAGACCGGCTCGGTCTCCAGCAACTCTCGCGCCCAGATCGCCTTCCGCCGTACCCAGTCCGGCAACGAGATCCGAGACCGCTCGTCAGCGGAATCCGCCGGTGCTCGGTCGGCCACGGAATCCGAGGCTGCGCCGTTCTGCTCGCGCAATCTCGCGTTGATCTTCGCCAGCTCGGTTTCCAGTTCCTCCTTGGCGCGCACCCAGGCGGCCCGAGCCGCGTCGGCCGCCTGGGTGGCCTTGGTCAGCTCGGCGCGTGCCTGGGCGAGCTCTTCCGCGGCGGCGTCGAGCTTCGCTTCTTCTTGAGCGAGCGTCGCGGCCAGGCTCCTGCTCTGTTCCCTCGCTTCGTCCCGCATATCGGTGCCGTCCGCCCGCAACGCGGCGACACTCGCGGCGGCTCGCGCCCGCTGCGCGGCGATCCGCGGATCGAGTCCGACCTCGCCCGGCACTCCCGCCACCTCGCGAAGCCGTTGCTCCGCACCTTGCTCGTCGAACCACTTCCGGTCGGCGACGCCCTGCTTCCGGTGAAGGATCGTCTCCTTGGCCCGCCACAAGGCGGCGGCCTGGGTAACCCTGTCCTGGGCTCGCACCGCCGTCTCCGGGAGCGGCGCGCCCAGGACCTTGGCCAGGCCGGCGTTGATCACCCGGGGAAGGGCCGAGGCGGGGAGCCGCACGACCACCGCGCTGGTGACGCCGTCGACCTCGGCCACGATGAAGTGCTCGGTGTCGAACTTCGTCAACCCGCTCCGGCCGGTGTCCTGCAGGGTGACCGACCGCTGTCCCGCGGTGGCACCGGCGAGCTGCCCGCTCGCCGTCGCCGATTGCGAGTCGGCTCCTCCGGGGATGTGCAGGTTGCCGGCTCGATCCGTGATGCCACCGTCACCACCGACCAGCTGGGTGCCCGAGCTCCCGGACTGGGCGGTGTCGGAGGTGAAGCTTTCCAGGATCTTCGCGGACTGGTCGAAACGGACGGTGTCGCTCAGGCCTGCGATCTGTACCCCGGTCAGCCGGGAGTAGATCTTGACCTTCGCTTCCTGGCCACCGGTGAGCGACATGGTGTACAGGTCCGGGAGGGGCAGTGAGGCCGCGGACGTCTTGACCAGATTGGCCCGGATGGCCGAGTTGGTCACCGACAACGCGAGCGTGTTCATCGCGCCGGTTTCGCTGCTGGTCAACCCCGCTTTGGCTCCGGCGTCCTTCATCGCGCGGACCACACCGTCCCGGATGTCCGCGGCGCCTCGGAACCCCTCCACGAGTACGTCCACCGGCAGTTTCACGCCCTCGCTCTGCCATTCCTTGACGCTGGCGTCGGTGTGCCGTCCGACCGGGACCGTCAGGCTCCGGTGTTCCGGGGCGGCACCGCCACCGAGCCTCTGGTCGTCTGCGTTGGTCCGGATGGTGATGTGATCGGTTAGGGCGCTGGACGCGACCTCGCGGCCTTCCCGCTCGATCTTCAGCTCCCACTTCAACCCGACCCGGTAGCGGGCACCCGGACCGGACCCGGTGGTCGCGCGGATCGAGGTCAGCCCCGAGCCGGTGACGCGGCGATCGGTGCGCTCACGAGTCCCGCCCAAGCCCGCGGAGCCGCCCATCGCGCCAGAAGTCGCGTCACCGGACGAGAACAGGGACCGCCAGCCGGGACGGAACCAGCCTCCCCTCGACTTCGAGCGTTCTTCGACCGTCTTGCTCATGGCCGTGTTGGTGATCGCTTGCTCGATCTCGCTGCCGTCGTTCACGTAACCGTCGAACTCGACGGTCTCCGCGGTGGCCTTGAGGACGACGTTGTAGTCGTCCGACCACAGCACTCCCGGCTTGTGGACACGCAAGGGAACGCCGCCGTCCAGCGCGTTGTCGAGCAAGGACGTCGCGTTCGCGTCATTGACCAGTTCGCCCAGCCGTTCGGCCGTCCCCATCGCGTCCTCCAGCACGGACTCCGGGATCAGGCCCCGATGCTTGCCCGGGAGGCCGGCGCGCAGGGTGGGCAGCAGGCTGGAGAGGTCCGGTAGATCCTCGGCCACGTAGGCGCCGAGCGAGCCCGACGCGCCGAACGACAATTCCGGCGCGCCGAGATTCGGCACCGTTTCCCGAGGTTCGGCCGGGGGAAGCAGTCCCTGCGCCCTGGCCTGCCGCTCACTCATCCGGACGAAAAGCGAACCCGGCAGGTACTTGTCGGCACCGGCGACGGAGACCTCGCCGTCGACGACCCGCTTCTGCCTGCTCTCGACGACCATCCGTGAACGGACGTCGTAACGGACGAGCACCGTCCGGCTGTGCTCCGAGCCCTTTTCCTTGTGATCGACCATGACGGTCTGTTCGCTCGCCCGGCCCCGCTTCCTGCCCCAGAACTTCGCCGCCCCACCCAGTGCCATCCGTCCACCCGCCACCGACGTCGACGTCGCGTCGGGTGCGAAGAAGTTCATGGTCGCGCTGGGGCCCAGCGCCTTCACCCGGATGTACTCCGACGCCGCCTTGGTCGTGCCGCTGAAAGTCGTCTTGTCCCGGCCGACGTCCGAGGTCCTCACCACGACCGGATCGGTGAGTTCCAGCCGCATGCCGAGCGCTCCGATCCGTTTCGTGGCGCGACGCCCGTAGCTGAGGCCGTTGCGCCGGAAGGCCGGTATCGAGACGGATTTGAGCAGCCCACGCAGCGTCTCGGGGGCGAACCACTGGTGCACGAGCTGGTGTCCCTTGCTTCCCGGAAGCACCAGTACCTCGTCGTCTTTCGTGGCACGGTTGGACAGATCGACTGCCAGCTCACCCAATTCCCCTGCGTGGGCGAAAGCCTCCACGTAGAGGAAATCCGGCATGGGACCGGCCGACGCGGCCAGCTCGTCGATGGAAGGTGTCTGCCCGGGATCGAGGTGGACGACCTTCGAGGGCCCCGGGGCGAACTCCGACGGATCGGTCTCGTAGACCGCGGATTCGCTCACCCACAACTCTGTCCTCCCCTTCACCTTCGGGAGAGTGATCTCGGCGCCGGGACGGGAACCGGCGAGCGTGCGCACCTTCGGGATCGAGCGCCGGGGGGATCCGGGGGTCAGCCGGCGCACCCAGCGGCGGGGGCGCCGGTGGCTGACGATCTCGATGTCGAAGGTGATTCCATGGGCGAACACATGGGAGCGGTCGGTACCGACCTGCTCGACGCTCAGGGTGCGTCCGCTCCCACCGGTGTTCTTCCACGCTCGGCCATCAGCGAACTTGACCGGTGTAGCCGCGACGTTGACGATCGCGCCGGTCTCCAGCGCGCCGGTGAAACCGACCCGCCCGCGTGCCTCCGGCCCGGCGCCCCAGCCACGATTCACACCGGCGCCGCCGGCGACGGTCGCCCCCGTGGCCTGGATTCCGGCCACCGTGCGCCCGTCGACCTGTCCGAGATGACGGCCGTCGTCGAGGGTGGCTTTGACCCGCACGCTGATGAACTCGTCGAAGAAGAAGCCACGACGTTTGAGCTGTGTCGAGACACCCGGTCCGAGCAGGCTGTCCAAACGGTTCATCAGTGCGGTCGCCGAGAACACCGACGCGAGCTTCCGCTGGTTGGACAGGCGTCGCTCCATTTTGTCGCCGCTGCCTCGGACCGTCTTCTCCTCCTGGCTGCTCCACTTGGGCAGCAGATCCTCCAAGCCGGGAGCCCGCCGCAACGCGTTCTCGATCCGAGGGAGGATGCCCGCGGCCGCGGGCGTGACCCCGGCGCGGATGTGGCCACCGGCCGCGGCGGCCGCCAGGTAAGGGGGTTCGAAACGCGGACCCACGTCGATGAAACGCTTCTCGTAGCCCGGCGGGACCGGAAGGTTCTCGGCCGCCGCCTCGTGCAGGTCCAGCCGGACGTACTTCGTCGCCGGTTCCGTCACCCATTGACCGTGCGAAGTCTGCACGGCGACCTCGCCCGTCACGCGATAGAGACCGACGTCGCCCTGGACGTACAGGCCGGTCCCCGTGGTGTCCGAGCGTCCTCCGGAGGCGATGTCGGGGATGCTCGCGTTGACGTTCCCCGCGGCCCCGCCGTACGCCGCCGCGACGCCGGGCACCCCGGCCCCACCACCGATTCCACCGCGCAGCTCGGGCCCGGCCTTGGTGGTGTACGCGACCGATTCCTCCGCTGTCACCGTGTCCTGCGTACGGGACTCACCTCTGGCGGACACCACGCCGACGAACTCCACTTCCTGCGGACGGAAGTTCATGCGGGCGGCTTCGCGATAGGCGCCGTGACGACTCACCAGGTCCGCGGAGGGCACGGCCTCACCCGGCCACATCCGCCTGGACAACGCGCGAATGTTCGCGGAGGACACGAATTCACGCAGAGCCGCCCAGCCGGGAGCGCCCAGCTTGGTCACCGACGGGTGGAGTTTCCGCTGGAGCTTGTCGACCAACGACAGCTCGTCGATCAGCACCGCGTCGACGGCCACGAAACCCATCCGCTTTTCCCAGCCTCGATACGGCTTGCCCGTCGACACGCCCTCCGGTTTCGTGATCTCGCTGAGCGAATCCGAAAGCAGCAGAGTGACCTCGCCGTCGGTGGTGCCTCCGGTGACAGCGCCGTCTTCGCCCGTGAGGGTGATGTAGTACTTGACCGGGACTTTCGCGCTCTGGGCCTCGGATTTCGGCCTCCAGATGGTCTGCGTGTTCGTTGAGGTGTCGGAGGTGCGTACCCCGACCGGCCGGGCCAGCCCCACGCTGCCTCCAGCGAGCACCGGCCAACCACTGCTCATCAGTGAGACCCCGGAAAGCCCCAGCCGATAGGCGGAATTCTCCGCACGGCTGTGTGAGTGGCCGAAGACGTGCTCGTCACGGACTTCGCGGACGGCCCTGGACGGTTCCCTCTTGCCCTCCCCGGGGGTGGCTCCATCGAGGTCCATCACCGCGACGACATGCGCCTCGAACCACTTCTCCCCGACCCGGACCTGGAAGCTCCGGCCGCCCCGCGCCGGTGAGGCAGCCGTTTCGGCCGCCTGTTCCGTACCCGGTTTCGCCCCGAGGAAGCTCTCGAACCTCGCGCGATTCAGCTTTCCGCTGATGGCCTTGATGCCCTCCGGCGCCGCGGTGCCGAACGGGGCCAGGAGCTCGGTGATCCGGTCGCCGACCTTGTCACGATCCTTCACGTCGCTCACCACGACCAGGCCCAGAGCCTTCCCGTCGCGGGCATACTCCGGCATCGCCTCCCGGAACGACGGACCGGGCTTGCCCGTCGCCGCGATCGTGGGAGGCGCGCCGTCTCCCAGGTCACCTGGGCGCTGTCCACCTGAAGGTGCGGCCTCCGCCGACGAGCCCGATTCGTCCTCCTCGGCGATCGTCTTCAGGCGGCGGTATTCCCCCTTGCCCGGGTGCGAGGATCCGGCGGCGGCGCCGTCCTCGCTTGCCTTGCCCCAGATCTCGACGACCGGGTGTCCGTCGCCGGGAACGGCCACGAGTGCCTCCGGCAGGCCGAGCGCGGCCTTCCCGGTCCGGGGTGCGGAGCCGGGGAGCGACACCTGTTCGAGGTGGACCGCCGCGTCCAGGGCCGGCTCGACCAGTGCCTGGTACGTGTCCTCGGCTTCGTCACCGAAGACACGGACCTGCAGCTCGGCACCCGGGTTGTCGAGAAGGAAACGAGCCACGTCACGCGCCTGCTTCTGGAGTGCGGCATCCCCGTCCCGGTTTTCGGGGGACAGCTCGACGCGCAGAAGACGCTGCCCACCGGGCAGGGCCGGCGCCTCCGAGGAATCTCCCGGCTTCCCGGCACCGTCGTCCGTCCCCTGCGGGTCCGGCTCGTCCTCTTCCCAGATCGGGGGCAGGTTCCCGTCGTCGCCTTGACGCATCGGCAGACGATCCGTGTTCTCGTCGACCCAGATCTCGATCACCGAAGCTCCGGTGTCCGGCACGACCTCGGGCGTGGCCGCCAACCCGACCTGGTGCCGTCCGAGCCGCTGCAGCAAGGGGACCGACAACTGCTCGAGGTTGACGAGGGAGTCCAGCTTGGCCATGACCAAACCGTTGAAGTCCCGCAGGGCCGTGACGGAGTCGCCGATCACGCGGTAGCGCACCGTGGGCCTCCGGCCCTCCGCATGCGCGGCGAGCAGGTCGCGAGCGAGCTCGGAAAGCGGCTTCCAGTATTCGACCGGCACGCCCTCGGCGCCCGGCGGGATCTCCATCCGCACGACACGTCGCCCGCCGTGGAGGGCCGGGTTCGCTCGGGCGGCGGCCAGCGCGTTGTCGTAGTCGCGCTTCGCCTTCCAGAACTTCGCCGCGGCGCGGCGTTCGAAGGCGGTCTGTACACCGGCGCTGGTGGGGTTCTTGGCGGCCAGCACCCTGGCCTTCCCCCGGGCCTGGGTCCATTCCCGGTCACGCGCGGCCAGCGCGAGGGCACTGTCCTTGAGCGATGCGGGCAGCCGGTGGTTCTGGTCCTTGCGGCGGACGTGGTAGCCCTTGTCGTAGTCGACATCGGCCACCTGCTTCGTACGCCGGGCCAGCGGGCCGGTGGAGAGAGGCTCGGCCACCAACCGGAACCGGGTGGGATAGGACCAGGTACTGGTGATGGGATCCGCTGCGGCGGGTGCTCCCGGCTTCGCCAGCGCCCGGCCGCCTGATCGTTCGGCACTCTCGTGCTCGTGCCCCACGCCGACGGCGCCGTGAGGCTCGGATCCGAAGAACAGGGCGGTCATGCTGCCGAAGATCTGCCTGCCTTCTTCGTACGTGGTGTGCCCGGGAGCCTGGGGGACGCCCGCACCCCAGACCGGCATGGTCATGACCACGTTGGCGGTCTCACTTCCGCCGCTCGATTCCTTGGTCCGGGTGGCGTCCGTGTGCCCGTTCATCGTGATCCGCCCGCTCACGTTCTCGAGGGAGCCGGGGCCGTCCATCATGGCGTGCAGGGTCAGTTTCACGCCCAGCTCCGACGGGAGGTTCAGTTCGGTGCCGGTGGTGTCATCGTTTTCCGGCACGACGGCTTCAGCCGGGAGACTCGAAGCGCTGCCGGCGCCGAAGTGCGACCGCGCCAAGGCGTTCAACTGGCTGGGGGTGAGCTGCTCGCGCAGCATCGCCAGCGTCCGCGCGTCCAGCTTCTTCCCGAGCGCCGCTTCCAGCACGGTTTGGGCGGCGTCGCGCAGGGAGTCGACGCTGCCGCCGAAGTGAGCCATCCGGAAGTCCGCGGGGTCGTCCGGGAGCCGCGCGGCGCCGGCGGGCTTCCGCCATTTGTCGACGCTGTTTTTGGCGGCTTCCGTTTCCGGGCGCCGGATCACGGTGCCTTCGCGCGGACCGTCGTCCGCGCCGCGGTCCTCCACAGCGGACCGGGTGCGCACCGTGCGTTCGGCGGCGATGTCGGCGATGCGCTCGCCGTGCCGTTCGAAGCGGATGTCGAATTCCAGCTCGACGCTGCGCTCGGCCAAGGTTCCGCTGACCGTCTCGGACTGCAGCAGGTCCGCGGCGCGCGTGGTGACGCGGCTGCGGAACTGGTTGAGCCAGTCGACGAGGTGACCGGCGCCGTAGCCGAGCGTGGCGGCGGGCGCGCCGTGCCTGCCGGGGTTCTGCTGCGCTTCCTGGACGTCGGACTCCGACTGGAACATCATGGCCCCGGCGGGAACGGTCATCAGCTCGACGAAGCTTCGCTTCACGGTGCGGGTCGTCGCCGCCCAGACCGAAGCCACCGACGTCTTGGTGAGCTCGCCGTGCACCACGCCGACGGGCTTCGGGTCGCTCTTCGGCCGAGCCTCCACGATCAGGTCGTAGGTCTCCCCGCTGATCCTGTTGTCCAGCCGCAGGCCGGCGCTGACGCCACCGTTGGCCAGATCGACCATCGACGCCTGGAAGTCGGAGAGGAACCGCTCGATCGCGCTGTGGTTGTCATGCCCGGTGTCCGAGGCCGCGCTGTTCAGCAGCTGATCGGCCTT
The DNA here is from genome assembly GCF_000400635.2 of Amycolatopsis keratiniphila. NCBI lineage: Bacteria > Bacillati > Actinomycetota > Actinomycetes > Pseudonocardiales > Pseudonocardiaceae > Amycolatopsis > Amycolatopsis keratiniphila. Next base: position 6,162,882 of record NC_021252.1, read on the forward strand.
CTCCTTGGTGAGCGCGTTCTCCAGGCGCTCGTAGAGCCCGGCGGAGCCGCCAGCCCCGTCCGGCTTGTCGGCTCGGTACAGCGAGCCGCTGAGGTCGACCGGCTCGCTGACCCCGTCGGCCCAGTTCGACCCGCCGAGCTCGTGCCCCGCAGGAACACCTTCGACTCCCCTGGCAGGCAGGGGCGCCACCAGCGCGGAACTCGCGATGCCACGGCGTGCGTCCTCCGCCGCCTGCTGGATCCGCACCTCGTGCAATTGCTCGTCGGTGAGCAGGACGCGCGCGGCCCTGGGCAGCTCTGCCCGGTGCGCGGCCGTCTTCGGGGGTCGTGTCTTGCGGAAATGCCACCGGTCGAGGAGACCCCGCCTGGCTGTTTCCACCGAGACAGTCGTCTCGAGCGTCGCTTCGACCACGTGCACGCGACGCGGCTCCAGGGTCTGCGAACTGTTCGTCGACACCCGCGTCTTGCGGCTCGTGATCTTACTGATGCTGGAGCGCCAGAGGTTCAGTTCCGCGAGGACCGGCGCCACGCCGCGCAGGACGGTTCCCTCCGGACGCGCGGTCCCGTCACTGACACCGAAGACCGCGGGTTCGAACTCGTTCGCGAATCCCCAAGCGCGGCCCTTCTCCGACGAGGTCGACGTCGAAGTTCCCGCGCCCTGTTGCGGCTGCTGCCAGAAGGTGTCGAGCACTTCGGGGTCGCGAAGCCGGTAGGAGACCCCCACAGCCGCGGTCCTGATCGCCCTGCGCCGCTTCCATCGCAACCCGTCGATCCGCGTCGGCCGGTTGAACGCCCGCGGGTCCAAGCGCAGGGCCTCTGCCGAGATGGCCTGGTCGATCAGCGTGGAGTTGTCGCCGTCGCGGTAGGTCCAGATCGGGTCTCCGGAGGCGCGCTTGAGCGTTCTCTTGACCCGCTCGCGTACCTGGTCCAGTCCGCTCGCCGAAAGGACCTGGACGCCGTCCAGGACACGGGAGGTGCCGGTCCGGAGGTAGTCGGCCCTGTTCAACGGCTGCGACGGGAGCCGGGTTTCCCTGGTCGCCGACACCGACTGCAGGGCGTTCCGCTCCGCCTCCGTCAGCTCGAGCACCACGTCGGCGACGATCGTGTGGGGAGCGCGTCCGTCCGCGGCGGCCTGCGAATCGATGATCGGCAGCTGGAAGCCCTCGGGAACGTGTTCGCCCCGCTTGCCGACAGTGAGCCCTTGGGCGAGTTCGTTGTACCGGGAGTAGTACGAACCGGAGACCTTCAATTCGACCTTCGCCGCATAGCGGTATTTCGGCTCCGGGACGACGGCACCGGACTCGTCCAGTTCCCGGCCCGCGGTCCCGCCGGCGGCCAGCTCGATGTCACGCGCCCGTCCGGTGGCCCTGCTCCGGTTGAACGAGAACTTGTGCGTGCCGGTGAACATGACGGTGTTGCCCGACAACGCTCCGTAGATCCGGGCGCGGAACCCGGCGGAGAGGTCCATTCCGGTGTTGGCGGTGTCCCCGCCGCGCTCGGCGTCGGTCAGCGTCCTGGTGCCCGCGCCGCCCTTGACCGGCCCCAGCGGCTCGCCGAGCGGCGCCAGCAGCCGGGCGTCGATCCGGAATCCCGTCCGATAGTCGTGTCCCCAGCCTGCCTCGGGCGCCAGCTCCAGGAACTGTGACTTGTCGGAAAGCAGGTCCGGCAGCCGCCGGGCGAGATTGTCCGCCGACACGGCCGAGTCGATGTCGTCCCAGCGTCCGAGCTGGCGTTCCAGCTTTCCCGTCAAGCCCTTCTTGAGCTTGGGGTCGTCGAACGGGGTCACCAGCCCGGCGTCCCGCCAGCCCCAGCGCTTGTGCCCGGGGATCATCTTCGCCGACTCGCGCAGGATCTTCTTCAGCCGGGCACTGGCTTCACTCAGTTGAAGCGGGGAACCTGCCGTGGCGATGCCCGGACCGGGCTGCCCGTTCGTCACGGTGCCGGTGTTTTCGTCCGGAAGAAGACCCGCCCGCCGCGCGTCGTCGAGCTGAGCCCACTGAGTTCCTTCCGCGACCCCGGCGAAGGTGAGCGGCGACCGGCCGGGCGTGCGGACCTGCAGGTCGTAGACCGTGCGGTACCGGACCACGCTGTCCTTGTAGGAGCGGGTGACCGAAAGACCGGACTCCCGGGCGCTCGTGGCCGTCCGGCTCTTGCCGTAGCCGACTCCGATGGCGGGGCCGCCTCCCGCGCTGACCATGCCGTAGTCGAAGCCCGGCCCACCGGCCAGGGAAGCGGCGATGTCCCGGCCGACGGTGCTCGACGCCGTCTTCGAACCGGTTTCGGCTTCGTGCTCGCGGAACTCGGCGTCCTCGATCGTCTCCAGGTACGCGACCTTGCGGGCGACGGCACGCATCTGCACCTTCTGCGATCGCGAGGAGACGAGGCGCTTGATCGGATTCCCGCCTCGCACCAACGCGTGTGAGGTCACCCAGCCTGTTTCAGGGTCGGCGTGCGGAGTCACCGCGATGTCCGCCAGATGGGTGGTGATGCTGCCCGTGCTGAGGAACTCCCGCAGCACCTCTCGCGATTCGTCGTTCAGTTTGCCGAGCCGGGCGAGCACCTGATCGAAGATCTGCCGCGACGATCCCCGCTTCACCGTGAGCGATTCGGTGGCCGACGGAGGCAAGGCGTCGGGCATGGGAACGATACGGGCTTCTTCGCGCAGTCCTTCCGGAACACTGAACTCGGCCGCGATGGGCTTGCGCAGCGAGCTGTCACCCGGGTGCCTGACGCTCAGTTTGCCGTCATCGCTCCGGTGCTCCTCCGGCTCGACGATCACCGTCATCGGCACCCTGACCGAGCGCGTTCCCCGGTAGCCGCTCTCATCGTTCGCCGGTCGCGCCGGAAGCGAGACACTGAGCTGTTTGGATGCGCTCAGATCGTGGCCGTGCCGGCGGCTGGTGGCGACGGCGGTCGGTGCCGAGACGACACCCGTGGCGAACAGGCCGGGGACCATGGGAGTGAAGAAGATCCAGGTCGTCCGCGGGTTGGTCTTCGTCTCGGTGCGCGCGCTGCTGCTTCCGGCGCCTGCACGGGTCGCCGCTTTCGTCGTCCCCGTCCGGCTCGCCGTCGTCTGCTTGGGCCAATGGAGTTCGTCGACCCTGATCCGGACGGGCCTGCCGCCCATGGTGAACACCCGGCCCTCTCCGAAGAAGGAGGCCGCGTCGGTGCCGAACGCGTGCTCGAGGTCGGCGAGCTCCGCCGCCGTGGGTGCCTTCGGGGCGAACGAGCGGGCCGACTCGACGACCTGCTCCACTTCCTCGGTCCGGTTCAACTGCGTGGAGATCCCCGGTGCCTTGCCGCGGCGGAAATATCCGGGGATCGTCCGCGCGATCCCCGGCAGCGCGCGGGTTTCCGTGCCGGAAGCGGGCTGCGGCGCCGGGGCACCGCTGGCGTCGATGACGGGCGCTTGAGAATCCGAAGCGACCGGAGCACCTGTCAGCCCCGCCTGCGGCTGTGTCTGCGACACCACGGGTGGCTCGGCGAGGCGCGGTCCGAGGTCTTCCAGTTCCACGGCGGTGGACGCCATGGCGGCTCGTGGGCCCAGGTGGACCGGTTGTTTCAGCCCCAGGCGAGGAGCGCGGGAAGGAGCCGGCAACACGTACGGGGCAGGTTTCTCCGCTCCACCGGGTTCCTTCCAGAACCACCCCGCACCGTCCTTCGCCAGCCTCAGCATGGGGACACCGTCGAGATGCACGAGCCTGCCCACCCGCGCGGCGGGACGATCGGGCTGCTGGTCGGCCGCCGTCCCGAACCACACTTGATCCTGGGGGTAGGCGACCCGGACTTTCAGCTGGTCCGCCAGGCGCGCGGCCAGCTCCGGCAGGCCGGGCAGGGCGCAGAGGAACAACCGGATCGCGTCCGTCCCGTTCCACCCGGCGTCCCGGAGTGCCTCCACCACGGTCTCCGCGTCCGGCACGCGCTGATCCGTGATCACCAAGCCGAACACCCCGGGTTCGCGCGGCAGCCACCGTGCCGCCTGCCCCGTCACCGAAGCCGTGTCGCCCAGGACCAGCCCGGCCTGGACACGTCCGACACGATCGCCCACCGGCACCAGGCTCCCCGGCTTCACGGTGGACCGCGGCCGAGCTTCCTGCTCGGGCGTGCGATCCTCCGGCGTGTTCGCGACTTCGCGCGAACCTCGCCCGGAGACCGGCTTCGATCCGCCACCCAGGACGCCATTCCCGCGGCGCGGGCCCACCGCGTCGGCCAGAACGGAGGCCAGCTCGTCAGCGAAGACTTCCGCTCCCTGCGGGTCCCGGGAAAAGCGGCGAAGTTCCCAAGCGACCAGATCGATCGCTGCTTCGTACCGGGCCTGGTGCAAGCGATGCTCCCGCGGGGACGGCCCGGTGGATCGCAACGGCTCCTGGCTGTGCCTGTTCACCAGTTCGCGAGCCCGCCCGAAGACCGCGTCCGCGCGATCCAGCCCGGCCAACCCCGCACGCGCCTCCTGGAGATCGGACCGCCACGCCCACCGCGGATCGTCGACATCCTCGTGGACGACCGGACCGAACAACCCACCTGGAGGCCGCTGCCCGGCCACGCGGAGCCGCGCGGTACCGATCCTGGGGTCTCCTGACGGCACCGCACGAGCCTCGATGTCCACCCTCGCCAGCAGCTTCCTCGCCGGCACCGCGCCCGCGCCCGACCGGTATTCCGCCAGCCGGGATCGCACCGCCGACTCCGCGAGCGAGCGCACCTGGCTCACCACCGTGCCGGGATCTCCCTCCGCGACGTAGAGCACTCCTCGCACGCTCGGCAACGCCCCGCGCCGAGCCTGTACCGCGGCATCGACGAACCCTTCCAGCATCGAGCCGATGACTCCGCCGTCGAAACGCGACAACATGCCGGCGTCGCTCAACCGCCCTTCCCACTCCGTCCGGGCGACCCCTCGCAGCTGACGCACGACCCAGCCGTCCACCAACCCGCCGGACATCGACGCCACGTCTTCCTCGAGATAGCGGTACTCCCCCTGCGCGTCCACGGCATTCGCGACGGTGTCGGTCCAGGCGCGTACCCACTCCACGGGCGCCGGATCCAGCTCCACCTGCTGCCGGACCAATTCCAGTAATTCCGCCGGAAGCTGCCCCAAAGGCGTTTCGCGAAGAAGGATCTTGACTTCCTCGCTCAGCTTGCTCTTTCGCAGCTCGCCGAAACTCAGCCACCTCGCGATCCCACGCTGCAGCAGGTATTCGCGCAGCGTCCGCGGCCCGGACTCATGCGTCGCGGGCCGCCATCCCACGACGTCCGGCGGAACACCGTGAGCGGAGCTCGGGACACGCGCACGCACCGGTCCGCTGCCCGAGGATTCCCCCACCCGCGGCGGAGCCTCGGGCCGGCTCCCGCCCGGCAAGGTGACCGGCAATGTGACAGAGGTTCGCGAGGTGCCGAGTTTCGTCGCGAGTTCCTCGGCCAGCCTCCCGGCGTCGTGTTCGGACAACCCGTCGGCCAGGTACCCCGCGACGATGTCCTTCACCGCGTCGTTCAGCCGGACAGCGTCCGCATGCTCCGGCCCCGGACTGTGGGTCCAGACCGGCACCCGATGAAACCGCGACACAATACGCGTAGCCCGATCAACGAACGGCCGGACATCCTGCACGGGCAGCTTGCCGAACTGCCGCGAAAGCCCACCACCACCATCCACCCAAGCACGAGCCCCCTCAGGATCCGACGGAATCGACGGCCACAACGGCACCGCCCCCACCGGAGCGATATCCGCGGAACCGAAAGAAACCGACTGCGCCGACGAAAGCCACTCCGGCAAGGTCTCCAACATATTGTCGAAATCGAAATCCCCCATGTCGAACACCCCAGCACCATACGGATCACCCGTATCACCCACCCAACCGGAAGAATACTCGTCACCGATTTCCGGCACCCGCGACACTCGGTCCGCCGAGCCATGTACCGCGTCGCCGACGACGTCGCGATCCGCAGGAGAACCAAGGCCGCCCGATTCCGCAAGGGGCCGAGCGGGCGCGACAGGCTGGCGCACCGCCTTCATCCAGTTCTGGACCGATTCGCGCCTGAGGAGCCCCTCACCACCAAGAGCGAGAATGTCTTTCGGCTGATAACGCCACCGCCCTTCGCTGCTCTTTTCCGCAGCCAGGCCTTGCACCCACGCCCGCAGCCAAGCCACCGAATTGTTGTTCAGCTTCGTGGCGGCCCTGTCGAAAGAAATACCTTTAGGAAGAACCAGGGTGTCCAGGTAGGCCCGCAAGGTTTCCGGACCGAAGTCGTCGTCCGAGCCTGGCCGCCACCGCGTCACATCCTCCATCGTCGCGACAGCCGCCAGGCCGGATTCGCCCGGCTCCGGGTGCGACCCTCCTACCTGAACGCTCTCCACCCCGGCATCGACCGCAGCCTTGCGCGCCTCTCTGATCCAAACTCTGACGGTCTTCGCGACAAAAATGCCCTCTCCACCAAGAGCGAGAACGTCTTCCGGCTCATAACGCCACCGACCTTCACTGTCTTTTTCCGCGGCCAGGCCCTGCACCCACGCCCGCAGCCAAGCCATGGAATGATTGGTCAGGTGCCCCACAGCAGCCCTGTCGAAAGAAATGCCCACAGGAAGAACAAGGGTGCCCAAGTAAGCCTGAAATGTTCTCGGCCCGGCCGCATCGACTGAATCCGGGCGCCACCGCACCACATCCTCCATCTTCGCGACACCGGCCACGACAGCAGAGGACGACTCCGGCCGGCCCACCACTTCGTCAAGAGCGGGAGAATCGAGACCGTCCGATTCCCCGGGGGGCTGCTGAGCGGGCACGACAGGCTTGCGCGCCGCGTCGATCCATCTTTGGGTTGTTCTGCGCTTGAGGAGCCCCCCACCAGCAAGAGCGAGAATTCCGCTAGTCGAGTAAAGCCACCGGCCTTCACTGTCTTTTTCCGCGGCCAGGCCCTGCACCCACGCAAGCAGCCAGTCCCGAGCAGCATCGTTCAGCTTCGTGAGGGCCCTGTCGAAGAAAACACCCTTGGGTAGGGTCACCGTGTCCAGATATGCCCGCAATGTCCTCGGGCCGACCGCATCGTCTGGATCCGGCCGCCACCGGACCACATCCTCCTTTTTCGCGGCAGCCGCCGGCGCCAGGTGCGCCCCTCCCACCCCAGCACGCGCCGCTCCGGCATCCGCCACAGCCTCGCGCGCCTCTTTGGTCCAAACTCTGACGGTGTGGGGGTTGAAAAGCCCCTTCTCACCAAGAGCGAGAATTTCGCCAGGTGAGTAACGCCACCGGCCTTCGCTGTCTTTTTCCACAGCCAGGCCCTGCACCCATGCCCGCAGCCAAGCCATGGAATTGTTGTTCAGCTGCGCCACAGCGGCCCTGTCGAAAGAAATGCCTATAGGAAGAACAAGCGTGTCCAGGTAAGCCCGAAATGTTCTCGGTCCGGCCGCATCGACTGGATCCGGCCGCCACCGGACCACATCCTCCATCTGTGCGACAGCAGTGAACGGCTGTGGCTCTGACCGACGCGGCGACTCACCAAGGTCAGCAAGCCGCGACTCATCGGAAAGACCAGCACCGGTTTCCGCGCCACCAGGAAGAACGGCAGGCGCGGTGCCGAGTTTCGTCGCGAGTTCCTCGGCCAGCCTCTCAGCGTCCTGCTCGGACAGTCCGTTCGCCAGATACCCCGCGACGACGTCCTTCACCGCGTCGTTCAGCCGGACAGCGTCCGCATGCTCCGGCCCCGGACTGTGGGTCCAGACCGGCACCCGATGAAACCGCGACACAATACGCGTAGCCCGATCAAGGAAAGACCGAACCTCCTGGACGGATCCCTCGCCGAACTGCCGCGAAAGCCCACCACCACCATCCACCCAAGCACGAGCCCCCTCAGGATCCGACGGAATCGACGGCCACAACGACACCGCCCCCACCGGAGCGACATCCGCGGAACCGAAAGAAACCGACTGCGCCGACGAAAGCCACTCCGGCAAGGTCTCCAACATATTGTCGAAATCGAAATCCCCCATGTCGAACACCCCAGCACCATACGGATCAGCCGTATCACCCACCCAGCCGGAAGAACGCTCGTCACCGATTTCCGGCACCGGCGACACTCGGTCCGCCGAGCCAGGTACCGCGTCGCCGACGACGTCGCGATCCGCAGGAGAACCAAGGCCGCCCGATTCCTCAAGGGGCTGAGCGGGCGCGACAGGCTGGCGCACCGCGCTGATCCATTTCTGGACCGACCTGCGTGCGAGCAGCCCATCACCACCAAGAGCGAGAATGTCACGACTCGGGTAACGCCACCGGCCTTCGCCGTCTTTTTCCGCAGCCATGCCTTGCACCCACGCGCGCAGCCAGTCCCGAGCAGCATCGTTCAGCTTCGTGGTGGTCCTGTCGAAGAAAACGCCCTTGGGCAGGGTCACCGTGTCCAGATAAGCCCGCAACGTTCTCGGGCCGACCGCATTTACCGGATCCGGACGCCACCCCGCCACATCCTCCTTTTTCGCGGCAGCCGCCGGCGTCAGGCGGGCCCCTCCCACCCCAGCACGCGCCGCCTCGGCCTCAACCGCGGCCCCGCGCGCCTCTCTGATCCAACCTGCGACGGTGTGCGGGGAAAAAAGCCCGTCACCGCCAAGAGCGAGAATTTCTTTCGGCTTATAACGCCACCGGCCTTCGCTGTCTTTTTCCACGGCCAGGCCCTGCACCCACGCCCGCAGCCAAGCCATGGAATTGTTGTTCAGCTGCAACACAGCAGCCTTGTCGAAATAAATACCTTCAGGAAAAGCAAGGGTTTCCAGGTAAGCCCGTAATGTTCTCGGCCCGGCCTCATCGACCGGACCCGGCCGCCACCGCGCCACATCCTCCATCCGTGCGACAGCAGAGAACGACTCTGACTCCGACCGACGCGGCGACTCACCAAAATCAGCAAGCCGCGACTCATCGGAAAGACCAGCACCGGTTTCCGCGCTACCAGGAAGAACAGCCGGCGAGGTGCCGAGTTTCCTCGCGAGTTCCTCAGTCAGCCTCTCAGCGTCCTGCTCGGACAACCCGTTCGCCAGATACCCCGCGACGACGTCCTTCACCGCATCGTTCAGCCGGACAACGTCCGCATACTCCCGACCCGGATTCTCACTCCACACCGGCACCCAAGGAAACCGCGACACGATCCGCGCAGCCTGATCGAGGAAAGGTCGACCCTCCTGGACAGAACCCTCGCCGAACTGCCGCGAAAGCCCACCACCACTCTCCACCCAGGCACGAGCACCCTCAGGATCCGACGGAATCGACGGCCACGACGGCACCGGACCGATATCCGCGGAACCGGAAAGACCCGACCGCGTCGACGAAAGCCACTCCGGCAAGGTCTCCAACATATTGTCGAAATCGAAATCCCCCATGTCGAACGGCCCAACACCATACGGATCAGCCGTATCACCCACCCAGCCGGAAGAACGCTCGTCACCGATTTCCGGCACCCGCGACACTCGGTCCGCCGTCGTCTCATCCCGCCGGTTCGCTCGCGCCGACAGATGCGGAAGGTCTTCAAAGTCATCCGGCTCGTTCGCGTCACGACGAGAAGCCTCCCGCCCCCGCGCCCAGGCATCCTCCGCTTCCTGCCTCACATCGGCAGGAACACCCGAACCGTGCGCCACGTCACCGATGACATCGCGATCCGCAGGAGAAGCAAGCCCACCCGGTTCCTCAAGGGGCTGAGCGGGCGCGACAGGCTGGCGCACCGCGCTGATCCATTTCTGGACCGACCTGCGTGCGAGCAGCCCCTCACCACCAAGAGCGACAATGTCACCAGCCGAGTAACGCCACCGGCCTTCGCTGTCCCTTTCCACAGCCAGGCCCTGCACCCACGCCCGCAGCCAGTCCCGAGCAGCATCGTTCAACCTCGTGGCGGTCCTGTCGAAGAAAACGCCCCTGGGCAGAGTCAACGTGTCCAGATAAGCCCGCAAGGTTTCCGGACCGAACTCGTCGTCCGAGCCCGGCCGCCACCGCACCACATCGTCCATCGTCGCGACAGCAGAAGACGGCCCCGGCTGGTTGGCCGGCTCGTCACGACCAGCGGAACCCGGCTCGCCGGGGAGAGCGCGGCCGGTTTCGGCGCCGCCTGGGAGGGCGGTCGGGGCGGCAGGCGAGGTTCGCGCGGTGCCGAGTTTCGTCGCGAGTTCCTGAGCCAGCCTCTCAGCGTCCTGCTCGGACAACCCGTTCGCCAGATACCCCGCGACGAGATCCTTCACGGCATTGTTCAGCCGGACAGCGTCCGCATGTTCCGGGGCCGGGCTCTCGATCCAGACCGGCACTCGATGAAACCGCGACACGATACGCGTCGCCCGCTCCTCGAAAGACCGAATTTCCCGGGCGGGTCTCTTGCCGAACTGTTGTGGTGAAAGCCCACCACCACTGTCCACCCAGGCACGCGCACCCACAGGATCCGGCGGAATCGACGGCCACGCCCCAACCGGGGTGGTGTCCGCGGATCCGGCGGGGATCGTGTGGTCGAACGTGTCGTGCAGGCCCGTGGCGGCCTGATCGAGCCAAGCCCGCCAGTTCTGCCGCGAGGTACCGGCCGGAGCCGCGTACGCGCCCCGGAATTCGGTGAGGAACTCCTCGTTCAGCCGGGCGGTCACCGAGGCAGGAGCCACCGTGCCGGGGTGGGCGGCACGCCAGGCGTCGAACTGCTCGGTGAAGGCCCGCTGCGCGGCGCTGAGCGCCTCGGCCGGGGGGCGGGTTTCGGGTTCCTCGCCCGAGGTTCGCAAGCGCGTGTCGGGGCCTGCCGGCGGGGCGTTGGCCTGAGCGACGTGCTGATCGCGCGTGGGGTGTCCGGAGTGGACGTCGTGGAGTTCTTCGACCAGATCGCGGAGCCCCTGCTCGGCGACGGTGATGGCGCGTGTGTCCCCGGAGGTGACCGCGTCGGTGTACTTGGTGATCGCCAGCTGGACGTCGGGGTTGTGCGACAGTTGGAACAACTCGTCCTTGGGCGAGGAGTAGTACACGACCTCACCGCCGCCGCCGGAGCGTCCGGCCCGGTTCTGGGCCTGCACGTCGATGTCGCGGGAGATCTCCGAGTGCGCGGTGATCCGCACCACCAGATCGCCGGCGTCCTTGGCCTCTTTCGTGGTGGTGATGTCGACCCCGCGGGCGCCCTGCATGTTGATCACCAGGACCTTGCCCTTCGCGCCGGCGGCGTCGATGACCCGCTTGAACTCGTCGTCGAAATCGACGCCCTTCTCCAGCTGCCATTTCGCGTCGATCGCCTCGTGGGTGACACCGAGCTCACTCAACATGCCCGACACCATCGCGACCTGGTCGTTGCGGGTCGCCAGAATCAACTGTGGCTGGCGGGTACCCTCGGGGCCCTGCATCGCCTGGACGTCCTGGGCCAGCTGCCGCAGCTTCGCGGCCTCGTCCGCGGCGACCACGTCATCGGAGATCTTCAGCCGCGACTGGTAGTACCGCGGAATGTCCTGCACGACCGGCGACATCCCCTGTTCCGCGAACTTGTCCCCGTGCCCGTTCGCCGTCCCCGACGCGCCCGTCTTCTGTCCGTACTCCTTCTTCGCCAGCAACTCGTGCGCCGTCACGACCTTGTTCCCGGCGGAGTCACTCCGGACCTCCAGGCCGTGTTTGAACTCAACCGCCTGGGCCAGCCCGCCGTTCCACCGGCTCTCCGAACTCGTCGCCGGATTGAACATCACGTTATGTGTCGTCTGGTCGATGATGTAGATCTTTCCGTCGTGCAGGACGTAATGCACGTTCTCCTGGTATTCCCAGCGAGCGGCGGCGGCCATGTTCAACCGGGTCACCTCGTCGTCGGACAAGGTCCGTCCCAGCAGCAGTTCCACCTTTTCCCGCCCCGGTTCGGTCAGCCGGGCCTGACCACCCGCCTGCCCTTCCCTGCGCCCGAAATCGGCCTCGGTCAACCAGCCACTGTCGATTCCGTCCCGCACCAGATCATGCGCCGCCTGCACCTGACCGATAGCTTCCGGCGAAGCCGCTCCCTGCACTCCATCGCTCAGAATGTATTGCGCGTTCGAGTACACCAGCGCCTCGTCGATCTCGTCGATGCTGACCGTCAACAGCATCGGGTCTTCCTTCGCCTGCTGCCCCGGCAACGTGTCGTGCCGCAAATAGGTGAACCCGACGTCCTCGGCGGTGCCCAGATACACCGTCGGACGCCCCTCCCGCGGCCCCGGCGGCGGGTTGTCCTGGTCCAGCCGGTGTACATCCACCCCGAGGTTCTGCAGTAGGTCCACGTACACCGGCATCTCCCGGTCCGCCAGGATTCCCCGGGTCGTGGTCACCTGCACCCCGTCCACCCCCGGCCGCATCGCGTTCACCGCCGCATGCGCGAAGAACAGCCAGGACTTTCCCTCTCCCGCGGCCATGTTCACCACCCGGCCCTCACCGAAGGCATGTACGGCCGACACCTGCGTCCACCGCAACGCGATCCCCTTGCTCCGCCGGATCAACTCGAAAACCGCCGCGAACGCGTCCGCCTCCGGCCCCCGCCCGTACAGGTCCTTCAGCTCCGGCTCCGACAACTCGGTCAGCCGCCGGTGCCGCGGAACCTCCGGCCCCGACCGTGCCGCGATGTCCCACAACGTCCGCGCCGCCTCCGACGCCTTGTTCGCACTCGCCAACCAGCCCTCGTACGCCACCGCGTCCGTCGCGTGCTGCACCCATCCACCGCCGCCATCCGGCACGAACACCCGTGGCTCGCTCAGCCATTTCCCGTCGCCGTCCTTCAACTGCCGGTACGCCACCACCTCCTCCGCACCGCCGTGGTGATCGACCACGCGCTCGCTCTCCGGCGGCAACATCGCCCTCGATCCGTCGGCAAGGGTCATCACACCGGCCTCACGCACCTCGGCCTCGGTCATCTTCTGCGCCCGGACCTCGCCCGGCTGCGACCGCACAGGTGACCACGTGCCGTCCAAACCCCGCTCGACGCTGCCGCCTTCGTCCAGCGCCACATACCGCGCCTCGCCGCCCCCGTCGAACACCGCCCGTGCGCCCCCCGGCACCACCACCGGCCCCCCGGTGCCTTGTATCTCCCCGGGGCTCTCCGCCCGATACCACCCGTCCTCACCCCGCGCCCACGACGTTCCCAACCCCGCCAACCGCTCCGGCCACACCACCGTCCCCGACGGACCCGACACCACCACCGGCCGAACCGGATCCACCCCCGGCGGCGCCACCCCCGCCTCACCCACGGTCTCCCGGATCGTTTCCTCGATCCCCACCAGATCCGTCGGATCCAGGCGGGCGCCCGGGCCCTCGACGGAGCCGCCGAGCCGCACCGGCTCCGATGGCCGCCCCTCCACCCCGATGAACCGCAGCAGCTTCCCCACCGCCGCGTCGGTGTCCCCTGCCCGCCAGGACAGCTGCCCCCGCTCCGCTGTGGTGCCCACCTCGACCGGCACCGGCCGCGATCCGTCCCGCTCCCATCCCGCACGGGGTGGCGCCTCCGACGTCCGCGCGTCGATCACCACATGCAGCTGTTCCCCGCCGGGGAGGCGGTGCCTGCCGTTGATCCGCTCGTCCAGCATCCGCTGCATGTCGCGTGCCAGACCCCGGCGCGCACCCGCGTCCACCTCGTCCGGCTTCGACACCAGTTCCACCGGCACCGACAGCTCGCTCACCCAGCGACCCGGCGCCACCTCGGCTCGCCGCATGTCGAACCGGATCTGTGAGATCAGGGGCTCCGTGTCCGCCGCGGTCGAGAGATCCCGTCGTTCGGCCCGATGCCTCGTCGGCGGAACCGACTCCCGCACCGCATTCCAGTCCGCGGCCGTCACGAACTCCGCCGGGCCGTCCAAGCGTCCGTCCTGAGCAGACCTGATCACCTGGTCCGGTCGGGTCGATCCCAGCTGGGCCGCCACCAGCGCGGCCTGGACGTCCCCCGTGTCGACGCCCGAGCCTGCCCGCGACCGATCATCACCTGCCCTGCCGCCCGGCTTGCTCTCCGGTGCTCCCACGACCTGTGGCACGTCACCCGGGGCCCGCAGGCCACGCTGCGCCGCGACCGACTCCGCACCAGGACGGACACTCTCACCGGACGGCCTCGCAGGCTGCGGCCCATCACCCTTCGATTGCGGCGCAGCAGGCCCCGACTCAGTCCGCGGAGGCTGCGGCCCATCGCCCTTGGGTGGCTGCGCCGTGGGCCCCGATTCCGTCCGGGCGGCCTGCGAACCTTCACCCCTCGGCGGCTGCGCAGCAGGCCCCGACTCAGTCCTCGGAGCCTGGCTCCCGGCGGCCGGCGCGTCACCCCGCAAGAACTGCTGGGTGGAAGACCCGCCACGCCCATCGGCATCGCGCCCCGGTATCCGTTCCACCCCGGCGGCCTCCGGGCGGGCACCCTGTCCGGACGCCGGGCGCGCGGCATCGCCGGCCCCCGGCTGGGCCGCTGCGGCATCCGGACGAGGTGTCTGGTTCGCCGCCGGCTGACCGGAAACGGGCGCCGGACGACCGTTCTCCACCACGACAGGCTGGTCGGTGTCCGGACGCACGCGCTGGTCGGCGTCGCCGGAAGCCGGCCTGCTCTCCGTGGGCTGTTCCTTGGCCGGTCCGCTCTCGTCGACCTTCGGCGTATTCGAATCGGGCACGGGATCGGTCTTCGGCCCGGAAGGTGGCGTCGGGCTCTCGGCCTTCGGCGCCGGGCCGTCCGTCTCGGGGACGGACGGCGAGGGCGTGCCCTCTCCCGGACGTCCCACCGGCGGCTGTTCCCCGATCGCTCCAGACTCCCCCGGCTTCGGCGCTGCCGGACCGCCGGTGGTGTTCGCCTGGCCGGCCCCAGGCTGCGTGACACCCTGCGCTCGACCGTTCTCACCCGCGGCGAGCGTGCCGCTTCCCGACTGCGCCGGACCACCGGCCGTGTTCGTGACGGCCTGCCCGGCCACCGGCCCCCTGCCCTCACCCGTACCGGGTTGGCCTGGGGTTCCGACAACCGGCTGAGCAGGCCCGCCTGTGGTGTTCCCGGGCGACTGAATCACCGAAGATTGCCCCGCCGCCGGACTCTGTGATCCCGTACCCGGCTGAGCAGGACCGCCGGTGGTATTCGCCGGCTGGCCGGACGCAGGCTGCGTGACACCCGGCACTCGCCCGTTCTCGCCCGCGGCGGGCGTGCCGCTTCCCGGCTGCACCGGACCACCCGCCGGGTTCGCACCAGCCTGCCCGGCCACCGGCCCCCTGCCCTCACCCGTACCGGCCTGGCCTGGGGCTCCAGCCCCCGGCTGAGCAGGACCGCCAGTGGTGTTCCCGGGCGACTGAACCACCGAAGATTGCCCCGCCGCCGGACTCTGTGATCCCGTACCCGGCTGAGCAGGACCGCCGGTGGTATTCGCCGGCTGGCCGGACGCAGGCTGCGTGACACCCGGCACTCGCCCGTTCTCGCCCGCACCCGGTGTGCCGGACGTAGTGCTTCCTTGCTGTCCGGGGCCGCCAACGGTGTTCCCGGAAGGCTGGTTCGCGGCCTGCCCGCGCCCGGCTTCACCCGCGACCGGCTGACCCGATTGCGCGGGACCGGCCGAGGTGGCCGGCTGTGCGGTCGCGTTCGACGAGGGCGCGCCGGGCATTCCCTGCGCGCCGTTGGTGGTGGTGGCACGGCCGTCGCTGCCCGCCGTGACCTGGCCATTGCCGGCAGCGGTTGCGGGTTGCGCGGTGCCGGATCCCGAAGCCGGGCCGGTGGTCGTACCGGCCGGGCTCGTCGAGACCGGCCCGCCGGTGGTGGAGGTGGCCGGAGGGGCGATGGTGGCGCCGGGATCGGCGGTGAACAGCTGGCCGAGTGGACTTCCACCGCTGCCGCTGACCGGCTGCCGCACGACAGCGGGCTGCCCGGTGTCCGTCTGAGTGCCGGGAGTCGTCTGGGTGCCGGGAGACTGTGCCTCATCGGCCCCCGCCACCGGGCCGCGACCCCCCGCCGATTCGGTGACCGGGGCCGCCGCGTCTTCAGCGGCCGGCGGAATCACCAGCGCCGGCCGGACGTCCTTCTTCTCACCCGCATCCGGGACTCCCTGCTCCTCCGAATACCGCGGTGGCGCCTCGGACTCCACATAGGACGGTGGCCGCGACGACACCGGCCCCTCATCACCGACATCGCCCGGCTTCTCCGACCCGCCCGATGCGGGCTTCTCCGGCGCACCGGGCAAACGCAGATCGACGTCCGGGACATCGACCCGCATCCCGCCCTCGCCACCCGCCCCCTCCGGCATCCGGGGCCGCCCGAATCCCGACAATGCCCCCAGGGCCCCACCCCAGAACGCGTCGGGATTGTTCAGCACCGTGTTGATGATCGGCGTGCTCCACAACACCGAAGCGACCTGACCACCCGCATACCCCACCTGCCCCCAGATCACCATCCCCCGCGGAATCTTCGCCCCGAGGTCCCTCGCCGCCGACTGCGCCACATGCACGACCACCCGCGCACCACCGGTCATCACCCCCGACGCCGCACCGCCGATCGCACCACCCACCGCCGCCTGCCACACCGCCTTCCCGTCGATCTCGTCCCGCTGACCGTTGTTCTGCTGGCCCACCTGCGTGAAGTAGTCGATCGACGTCATCAAGCCCGCACCCACCGCCGCGGACGTACCCACATCGATCGCCGCCTGCTGGGCGAACGGCGCGATCCTCACCAGCGCCTGCTTCAACCCCTCCCACGACAGCTTCTCCAGCCCCAACGTCGACAACTTCGCCAGCAACTGCTGGATGATCATCCGCATCGTCAACTGCGTCGCGGCCTTCACCGCCGGGATCATCCACGAAAAAATCAGCGAAGCCGCCAAAAACGCGATCTGCGCCACCGCGAACACCGCGGCCGCGATCAACAGAATTTGCGCCTTCTCCACATTCGCCGCAGCGGTCTTCGTCGTCTTGGCCAACTCCCGCGCGTACGCCGCCAGCTGATCCAAAGACTTGGCGATGGTCGCGTTCAAGTACTCCACCATCGCCTGCGCGTACTCGCCGTCCATCGACCGATCCAGATCAGCCGCCCGCGACCGCACCCCCGCCGCGAAATCCTCCGCCACCGGAGCGAAATCGGACCAAGCCTGAGACATCGCCCGCATACTCCGGACATTGCCCTCAGGCCACTCCATCCCCACCATGATCTTCAAGAAATTCTGCAGGGCTTTGGGCGGCTTCGCAGGCCCATCGCCGGACTCGAACACCACCCACTCCCTTCACAGAAAAGTCACATCACCACAGAAAATTCCGGCTGACTCAGTCGATCAAGCTCAGGATTTATTCTGCTGTTGCTGCATGGATTCCGCCAGTCGGTGATCAAAAGTTTTCGCGTTCTCCTCATCCAAATCACGGAACTCACCGACCGTGGTGTTCACCCCATCGGACAGCTCGCCCACCCCCTTGGAAATATCGCCCAGTCCTTTTCGGACATCTGTCGCATTTTTCACGTAGCCATTGGCGAACTGCTTTCCCGCCTTGTCCTCACCCCAGCACCCCTCGTACCTGTCCAGGGTGTGATTCAACTGTGTCAAGGCAGCCGAGAAATCCGCGTTTTCGGAACGAAGCTTGGCCAGCATCTCCTGCATCCCCGCAGGATCCAGACGAAACTTGTCCGCCATCGTTGTCACCTTTCCGTGATGGAATTCCTGCCTCGGCAGATCTGATGCCCGGCCTGTTATGAAGCCATCGTGATCGCCTGGCCCCTGTCGGCCGTGGACGACGCTTCCTCGCGCCACTCATAGAGCGAGCTCGTCAGGCGGTTCATCAGATCGGGTTCCTCGACCAACCGCAGAGCACCGCGGCGCCGCCGTTCGAGCGCCCGGTCGAGCTTCGCCAGTACGGCCAGATCGTGCTCGTCCAGTTCATCGGAGGCCGGAACGGCTTCATCGGGCCCGAGTTCCCGGAACAACGCCGCCACCCGGGGCACCGTCGGCTCGTCGTCCGGCTCGCCTTCGGCGGGCTCGGTCTCCCGCAGAGCCAGCGCCTTGAACCTCGCACCGGCGAAGAAAACGACCTCGTTCACCGGCTGGCCGATCATCAGCTCCGAGGTCCGGCGGGCCGAAGCGGGCCAGATGAGGACATCGAGATCCGCGTCAGGCACGGTCACGTCGAGATCCATACTGCCGACGAGGAACCCCGGCTCGGTCAGGATCGAGCCCGGCGCGAGCGTGCGCTCGAGCGCCTGCGGGTCCTTGCTCTGGCGGAGCACCGCACGCCGGTGTGTCGGAAGCCGCCGCAGTCCCGACGCGAGGCAGGTGATCTGATCGGGGATCTCTCCAGCGCCTCCACCGCGCACGGCGGTGTGGAGATTCCCGAAACCTCCGCGTCCACGCCCCAGGTACAGACAGACCGCGACGTAGTCGGCCTTGATTCCGGAGTCGGCCTGGCCGCGCATGGACGGCCAAGTCGCCAAAGCCGCGTTCACCGTGGCGAGTGCTTCGCCGTACTCTTCGCCCGCCGCAGCGGTGAAACGAGCTTGCTCGGCCGTCGTGCTGGACCTGTCGGCGACGGCGAGCGCGGTTCCCGGCACCGACCGAGGTTCGGCCGAGGGGCCAGGTTCCCGCGTTTCGGCGGCGATGGCCAGGATCTCCGTGCGGGTCTCTTCCACCACCGGCATGGGCATCGGAGCGGTGTCATCCGGACGTAAGCCGGTGACGGGCGAAGCCTCCAGGCCTGCTTCCCGGTGCACCGGCCTCACGTCCACCGCCGCGAGCTGAGCTTCCGGCCGTGTGGCCGGAGTCGAAGGCGCCTGCGGAACCTCCGCGACCGGCTCCTGCGCGGGGGCGGCGAACGCCGAGCCGGACACCGTCGGTACCGGCGCCGAAGACACCATCAGCGCGGCCGGCATGACCGGCCCGCCCCGCGGACGCGATGCCTCGGCGCTCGGGCGGGCCGTTTCGGCCGTACCCGGCCGAGGTGCGGCCGCCGGGCCGGGTCGTGCTTCCGGTCGCTGAACCGATCCGTCCTGTTCGGACCCCGTCCGCGGAGGTTCGGCTTGCCCTGGCCCGGCAGGGGTGATCCGCTCGGCGACGGCCGGTCCGGGATCGATCAGGTCCAGGGTCCGCTCGTCGAGCCGTCCCAGCAACCGGAGACGGGCGACCTTACGGATCTCCGGAGCGAGTTCGCCGAGCAGCGCTTCCGTGGCGGAAAGCAGATCCGGGCCGATCGGCGTGCCGGGCGATCCCAGGTGCAGCGTCCAGCCTTCGGGGTCGAACGGCAGCGTCGACGCCGCGGGATCACCGGCGCCGGTGCGCAGCACGAGACCTGACGGCACGACGTCGGCCATGACCTGGCCAAGCCTGTATCCGAGGGCGTCACGCCGCTGCCATCCCCGGGGTGGGGCGACGAACTCCAGTACTTCCTGAGTGCCATCTGCACGCTGCAGAAGTTCAGCCACGAAAGGCCTATAGCGCTTCTTGACGTCCACGGGGGAGACTGTCACGGCGACATCACGTCCGAGTGACTTCGCGAATTCGCTCAACCAGGGATGCGCACTGGACACTGTGGACAGTGAAACCAGCTGCATCGGAACCGGCGGCAACTGACCGATCACCGCGGCCACGACAGCGGGCTCAGGCGCGAGATCATCCGCGCCCACGACGATTTTCGCGGCGGCAGGATCGGCGGGCACCGAGAAGGCCACATCGCCGGGAGCCGTTGGACGCCCCTCCGGACGCCGCACCAGCAGACCGGCAGGCACGGGTTCGACGATCGCGCCAGGCAAGTCGGAGGGAGCGCCCGGCATCGCCGTTTCCCAAGCCGGCACCGGATATCGTCGTCCGCCGGGCCGGACGGGCACTCCCGGGCGGAACCGAAGCCATCCCGTACCGCCTGTCCCGTGACCCGCGTAAAGGAACGCACCCGGGTTCGTGACGAAAGCGCCGTCCGGGGCGAAAACCTCGATCTTCAGCGCGTCGGCCAGCGCCTGCGGGACGAACGGATCCCGGCCGAAACCCGGCAGCGCGATCCGGACGGCCCTGACCTCCTCTGTCACCACGGAGCGGTGCAGCAGTGCGGGCAGCGCGGTGACGAACGAGGATTCCCTTGCCGCGGCGGGAGAAACCAGGACGAAAACGTGACCGGCGAGGGGCTCCGGCCAGCCGATGGGATCACCGTGGGCGGCCGCTTCACCGATCCGGCGGACCAGCACATGGGCACCGCGCCGTTCGACGAGGAAATCACCGGCTCCTTGATCCACGGTGCCGTGGTTCATCTTGCCTCCTGCTCGGGCGGTGCGGGTGGACGGGGCGGTTCCCTCGAGCACATGGGTCATCGAGCACCTGGTTCCAGGTCGTCCGCCGTCAGAAGCGTGAGGTCGGCCGCGGTCACCTCGGGGGCTTCCGCGAGGCGTGAGGCCTGTCTGTCCGTCATGCGCTCGAACACCCGTCGGGCGGTCCGGCCGTTGCCGAAGGTGCCATCCTTCGGAATCGCCTCGAAGTAGCCGAGGAGGCTGTCCGCGGCCTCCTCGTCGAGGCGGTAGTCGTGCTTGGCGCATTGGGTCCGGACGATGGTGACGAGTTCGTCCGCCGTGTAGTTGGCGAACTCGATGGTGCGGCTGAACCTCGATTCCATACCGGGGTTGGATTCGAGGAATTTCGCCATCTCGTTGGAGTAGCCGGCGGCGATCACGACGACGTCGTCGCGGTGATCTTCCATCAGCTTGACCAGGGTGTCGATGGCTTCACGGCCGAAGTCGGGCCCGTTACCGCCCGAACCCGAGCTCAAGGTGTACGCCTCGTCGATGAACAGCACGCCGCCGAGTGCGGTGGTGAAGGCCTCCGTGGTCTTGATCGCGGTGCCGCCGATGATCTGGGCGACCAGATCGGCCCTGGCCACCTCGACCAGATGCCCCTCTCGCAGTACACCGAGTTGCGCGAGAACCTGCCCGTAGAGGCGCGCGACTGTGGTCTTACCGGTTCCCGGGGCACCCGCGAACACCAGGTGACGGGCCATCGGCGGCGCCGACAGCCCGGCGTCCTGCCGCCGTTTGGCCATCTTGTTGAGGTTGATCAGCGAGGTCACCTCGCGTTTGACCCCGTCCAGACCGACGAGCGCCTGCAGTTCCTCCAAAGGGTCGCCGGCGGACTTGGGGCGAGCGGGCGCGGTGGCGGCCCCGGGACCCGCCGCTTCGGCCGAGGCGGACGTCCCGAAGGCGTCGGGACGGAGATTGCCGCTGGTGATCAGGTCCAGCACCTCGATCGCCGTGCCTGGCCTGGTCTGCCGCACACCGCTGCCGTGGTTGTCCCGCACCGTGCAGGACGAGACCCGCACCGCTTCTTTGGTCTCGAGCCGGATGCCGTCGGCCTTGCCGCCGGAGAATTCGGATTCGGTGACACTGCCGGACGCGCCTTCGGCGAACTGGCAGCCCATACCGCCGCTGTCGTGCACGCGGCAACGAAGAACCGACAGATTCGCGCCGGCACCGGCCTGGATACCGTCACCACCCGAACCGGTGATCGCGCTGTCCGCCAGCGCCAGCGCGGCGTCGACGACCTCGACCCCGGAGGCCCTGGTGTTCCGCACACTCAGCCCGTTCGCCGTCAGCCGGGAACCGCCCAAGACGCGCAGTCCGACTTCGCCGCCCTCGATCTCGACGTTTTCCATCGTTCCGCGGCCGCCCTCGTCGACCTCGATGCCGGCGCCGTCCGAGCCGAGCACCCGCAACCGGCGGAAGAACGGATCCGCGGCTTCGGACACCCGGATGCCGGAACGTTTGCTCCCGGCGACGGAAAGCTGGTCGAATTCCGGTGTGGAGCGTTCGGTCACCTGGACCCCGATGCCGTCCACGTCCGCGACCTCGCAGTTGGTCATCTTTCCGCCCGAGCGAGCGGCGAAGTGGACACCCCGGAAACCGGTGGCCCGGACGCGGCAGCCGCGCAGTTCGGGCTTGCAGCCCTCGGCCACGAAGATGCCCTCGGCGCCGACGTGCTCGACGGAGCAGTCGTCGAGGTGGACGCTGCCGGTGCTGGCCAGGTAGAACCCGATCCCGTCCCCGGAAGAGACGGACAGCCGCTTGGCCTTCATCGCCGCTTGCTGTTCGACGGCGACCGCGGGCTTGCCCGTACCGGTGATGGTGGTGTCCTCCACGGTCAGGGCGCCGCGGCCGTTGAGGCAGATGCCGTTACCCGCCGCCTTGTCGACAGTGCAGGAACGCATCATCAGCGCGCCGTCGTCGGCGACGACCACGGCGGAGGTGCCCAGGTCGTTGAACCGGCAGGACTCGAGCACTCCCCCGTCGGCGGCGGTGACCACCACTCCAGCCCCGGCGCCATTGCGTATTTCGCAACCACGCATGAGGATCTGGCCTTCGCCGGAGGCGAAGACCGAGGACCAGCCCGATCCCTCCAGCGCGCATTCGGTGAGACTCAGTTGCCCTTGCGCCACGAAGACGGCCGGGTTGTCCTTGTCGGTGGACACTACCGAGATGCCGGACAAGGCGGCGGACGAGGTGGCCGCCGAGACCGCGACGCCGGATCCGGTCAGGATGGTCACCGTCCCGATGCCCTCTTCGGCGGTGATGGTCACCGGCTTGGACAGCACGATGTTCTCGCTGTACCGGCCGGGCGCCACCACGATCAGGGCGCCCTCAGGGGCGCCGGCCACCGCGTCGCCGATGCGCCGGTAACCGTGCCCCGGCGTCTGCGTGACCATGATGACGTTCTGGCCCACGTTCCGGCTTCCTCCTTCGACCATCGTCCGACCTGTCCCGAGTGCAGAACTCAAGAGCATCACTGATGCCTCAACGAATTCTTTATTCGACGATGGCGTCAAACCCGATCGAACACACGAAGGGCGGCAACGCTGGGGAACTTCGGGCAACAACTCGGACGAAACCACCTGGTGTGTCCTGCCCTCGGCACCGAGAGCGGGGCGCCGGGGGCTGGAGGACCCGAGGGTGCCTGAGGTGGAGTCCCGCGCTGCCACGGGCCGGGACGCCGCACTCACCGCGAGCGAGCCGACACGCGTTCGGCCGTCCCGACGGAGGTACGGTCATCGGTGAGCCTGGGAACCATCCCCGAGCGGCGCGTTCGAAAGCGCAACGGAGCAGGTGAGACGTTCAGGACGTGACTACTGGGGTTCCGGTGGAGCCAGAGAAAGTACGATGGAAGCAAGGTCACCCTCCGTCACGAGCAGGGAACGACCCGAAGCGACCATCCGGACGGCGTGATCACGCCGTCCGGTGTACGAACGAGTGGAGAGGACGGTGGCCGGGATGACCGAACTGGACCAGCCGCATGACGCCGCAGCCGCTCTCGAAGCCCTGGAGGCCGCACGAATCGAGCGGGCGAGGTTGGGCGAACTGGGCCGGTGGAGCGAAGCCGGCGAAGCCGCGCTGGGTACTTTGCGCCAGGTCCTCTCCTGTGCCTCCCCCGACATCGTCGGACCAGACCTGGGTGGGCTGGTCTACGTGGCAGGCAGTCCCCGGCCCGGTATCCAGCATTCCGCCAGGCATGGGCACCCGGTTCCACCGGAACGCCTGAGCGCCACTCAAGCGATGCAGCTGGTGAATCACGGAACGGAACCCCAGCTCGCGGCCGAACTCGCACACCAGGCACTGAAGTCTTTCAACTGGCGCGATGTCGGCAGCTTCTGGTACTCCATCCTCACCCTCGTCTATCTCGACGAGGGCGAGGCGGCTCAGTTCCACCTCGACCGCGCGACGACGCGCTCGGGATGGGCGAAATCCACCGCGGTGCCCGTGTTACGGGCTCGGGTCGCGGCCGTCAACGGTGACCCTGTCACCGCCGCCGAGCTGCTCGTCCCCTTCGTCACCCAGGGTGGCCCGGACCAGTTCACCGAGGTCGCGGTGGCCTGGGCCATCGAAGCGCTGGTCGAGCTCGGCGAGCTCGATCGCGCGGACGACCTGCTGCGCGGACACTCCCTCAGCGGCGGTCTGGAAGCCGTCTTCGATCGTGCCGAAGTGCTGGCGGCGCGCGGTCTTCTCAGCATGGCGATCGGAAACCCGGAATCGGCCTACGACGACTTCATCGCGTGCGGCCGGGAACTCGCCAGGTGGGGCGTCACCAATCCCGCCGTCATCCCGTGGCGGTCAAGGGCGGCCCTCAGCGCCGCCGCGACCGGGCGCGCAACCGTCGCTCTCCCACTGGCCGAGGACGAACTCAGCAGCTCACGACGCTGGGGCACCGCTCGCGCGATCGGCACCGCTTTGCGCGCCGTCGGCCTCGTGGACATCGGGGGAAGGGACATCGACCTCTTGAAAAAAGCGATCGACGTGCTGGCCCGAAGTGGCGCGCGGAGCACTCTGATGCAGGCTCGATACGAACTCGCCGTCAAACTCAAAATCGAAGGTCGTCACGACGAAGTCCAGCTCGCCCTACGGGACTTCCGGGAAACAGCGGTGGCGACAGGCAACGAATCGTGGATCGAGCGCGCCGACGACACGATGCGACGATGGTCCGAGACCGGTGATACCGCGAAGGTGTCCGTGAAAGAACGCAAGGTCGCGAACCTCGCCCAGGCGGGGCTGAGCAACGGAGAGATAGCCAAGCGCTTGCACCTGACCACATCCACGGTGGAATTCCATCTTTCCAACGTCTACCGCAAGCTCGCGATTTCCGGCCGAAGCGAGCTGAGGTCCATTCTGGTTCCCATTCTGTAGGCCGCCGGCCCCCAGCCGATCACTCTTCACCTGGGAGCTTCAGCCGGAAGCCGTCGCACCAGGCCACTGAGCGGTGCCGTACTCGGCGCATGAGCGACATCCCCGCGCCGTCACGGCGAGCACCTGGAGGTCGTTCGGCGCGATGCTCCGCGCAGACTCGATCTCCGGACGGGGCAGACGACAGGAGCCTCGACTTGACCAGGACACCAACCGACAGGCAAATGTCCGTTTGATACATATTAGTGCGGTTTCGATGGGGGTCGTGAGACGCCCGAATCGGGCACATTCATCTCGCGGGACCCTGGATCCAGGCCCCGCCTGGTCAAAGCTCGTTCCTTCGGCTGGGCGGGTCCGCGATTCCGGGGACCCTGCCCAGGCGCACGATCCTGGCCTCACCAGGTCGCCGTGACTTCGCCCTGTCCGAGCGGCGAGCGAACCGCCGCAACGACGACCGGATGAGATCGTCCCGGGCCTTGGCCGCGGCACCGCCACCTTCCCCGGATTCCGACTCGACCATTTCGCGCATCAAGATACGTCCTCGCTCCTTCTCGGTGGGCTCGACGACCTCGATCACCTTGAAGACCGTGCCTGGCAAGAAGACCACCCGATGTGGAAGGCCTTTGTCCTTCGGCTCGATCAGCGCGGTCAGCCGCCCGGTGACCGACCAGACGACCAGGTCCGTCGAACCATCCGCTGCCTCCTCCGGCACGGTGAGCAGGTTGAGGAAGCCCCACTCCCGCAACACGGGATTGCCACGGAGCAGTTCCCACACCCCCGGCACGGGGCTCACGACCGTCGCCGCGACGTTGCGATGCACCGGCAGCTTCTGCAGACCAGCGGCCACACAACGGGCGAAATCCACGTGCGGGCCCTCCACGCCCGCACGCAATCCCCCATCGACGTCGGGATCGTCGCCGGCCAGGTACAGTCCGGCCGCCACCGCCTCGGCAAGGCCACCGTCCGACATGGGCCGATTCGGTGAGAAGCGACGCCAGATCTCCAAGACCTGTTCCGACAGCCTGTCGAAAGCCTCCTCGCGGCCCGCACGGACGAGCTCCTGGTCAGGGGCGAAGCCGGGGATGAGTGGCCACGCACGCAGTTCCGGTCGCGGCGTGGCCTGGACGGCCACGAGTTCGTGTTCCGGCCGCGGCCCGACCTCCGGCTCCCGCGCCGGAACGGGATCCGCTTCGGCCGGCTCCGTATCCTGGCCGCCGAGTTCCACCGGAAGATAAGGCACCTCCGCCGCCGCGGGCTCCGCGACCGCGGTCTCCTTCAAATGCTCGCGCAGGAGCCGGGAAAGCCGCGGCAACGGCGTGAGCGGCGCGGTGAGATCGGCCGCGAACGGAAGCTCCGCCCGCCGCGTTTCCGGCGCGGCGGGGACGGGGAAGAGCTTCGCCCCTGCCCGGGTCGAGCCGTCCAGCCGGTCGAGCAGATTGGCGACGAGCGCGTCGTGCCCGTCGACGGCGGGGTCGTGGAAAATCAGGATGGACCCCGGGTCGCACGGCATCGTCCGGACTTCGGTCGCCATCCCGGGCTCACGGATGGTGCGGAGCCACAGTCCGGCCTGAACGACCTCGACGACCGCATCCCCTTCGTACCGGTAAACCCCGGGCCCGACCTCGATCAGGCCCTTGAACGGCACGCGGCCCCGGCGGATCTGCGGTGCGGCGGCCTTCGCCGAGCCGCGCCGTGGCGAGAAGACGATCTCCTCGGCGAAGGTCCGCAAGCCATGTGAGCCGTCCTCGCGCAGGGTGAGGAATTTGGGCGCCTCGGACGTTCCCACCGGGAGACCGCCGTAAAGCACGATCTCTTCGCCGAGAGCGTCCGCCAGTGCGTGCCCGAGCGCGGTGCGCGAAGGGATCCGGACGTCCCCGAAGCTCAGAAAACGAGTCTTCGCGCGGGTTTCCGGAGGTACGACGGCCCACCACTCGGCGACGTCGTCCAGCGCGAGTGGAGGTATCCCATGTCCGCCGAGTACGACAGTCAGGTCACGGGGACGCATGGTGAGCCATCGGGACAGCTTCGCGCGGTCGGCCTCCAGCCACCGCGGTGGACCGTCGGGACGCAGCCAGACTCCGGCGGGCAACGGTTCGACGACCGTGGCCTGCCCTGCCCGCTGGACGTCGGTGGTGGCGGGGCCTTCCCACTCCGGTTCGGGGAAACGCCTGCCGAGCCGAGCCGGTTCCCTTCCCGGCCCGCAAGCGACCCAGCCGTTGCCTTCGAAAGGAGGCAGGAAAGACAGGCCGGACGCGTTCGCGAGGACCACACCGTCGGGGTAGACCACCGTCCGGCCGATCCGATCCGCGAGCTTCTGCGCGGTGGCGAGGCTGATGGCCCCGGCATCCTGCGAAGGGATCAGCCGAACAGGCCGTACCTCCTCGCCGAGAGCGGTCCCGACGGCCTCTCCGAGAGCAGAGCCTCCGGTGTCAGGCTGGTCCACGACGACAACGACGTACTCCGGATCGGCCGGCATCGACGAGGCCAGTTCCCGGGCCGGCGCGGTGATCGCATCCGGTCTGTGCACGACCAGTGACGTGCCGATGCGCACGCACGCCACTTGTGACTTCCGTCGGCCGAGGCGTGGCATTTTGAGGACCGGCATCGGGTTCGCCTTTCGAGGTCAGGATTCGGGGAGGTCATCACAGTCTTCGGTGAACAGCCGCGCGATCGACGCGTCGATCTCCATCCACTCCATTTCCCGGCCGAAGGGCACCACCGCGGCCGTACACCCGATGAACGCCGCCAATTGACGACAGCAGCCGGTCAGTTCCGCCCGGCCGACGGGGACTTCGAGGTGGATCCACACGAGTCCGGGATCTTCGTCGTCGGGATGAATCCGGACGTCTCCGTCACCCACCGGGAACACCAGGCCTTCGACGAGGAGGTCACGCCCGAGCACCCACTCGGCCGGTTGGCCCCCGGCGCGTTGGAAGGACAGGGTGACCGCCAGCGGATCCCTGGTGTCGTAGGACAGGTTCGTCTCGATCGCGATCGCTTCGCCGAGGTGGGACCTCAGCGTGAAATCCGCTCGGTGGCGATGAACCGAGTGGCGGGGCGGCAACCCGCGTCCGGCGTCCTCGGCGGGAAGCCGGCTCCGGCGGCAGCCGGACTCCTCAGGCACCGACGGCATCTGCTCGTCGCCCCAGATTCGACGTCGCCAAGCCATACCTGGTGCGGCAACCCGCTTTGGCGAACAATCTCGTCAGATGTTTCTCGACCGTCTTCTCGCTGATCCGGACCGCGCGGGCGATCTGCCGGTTCGTCCGACCGGTGCGTACCAGTTCGAGAATCCCTGTTTCGATTTCCGTCAGCGGTTCGCGACCGGGCACTTCCCCGCCGCCGGCCTTCTTCGACCGGCGATCGGCGGGAAGCCGGCCGATCTCGGCCAGCACCCTTTCCGTGGAGGCGGTTTTCGTCTCCTCGCCATTCGGCTGGGAACGTATCAAGGCGACCATCTTGCAGGTATACGAAGATCCCTTGCCGGCGAACCATTTCTCCGCGGCGTCGACGACCTCGTCGAGCATGGGATCCCTCTTTTCGTGGCGGGCGAGCCGGAGGAACAGCCGCGCGGCACCGACCTCGTCGTCGGACTCGAAGTGGGTTCGCAGGGCACGCCAACCGGACTCGAAAGCCTCGCGGTCGTTCCCGGTCTCCGCGGATGCTCCGATCTCCACCCAAGCCCGCAGCAGGGGAAGGTGGCCGTTCTCGGGCACCTTGGCCAGCCAGTCGGCCGCGCGGCGGAGTTCGTTCCGACGCCCGAACACTTCGGCCGCGAGCAGACGGGTGTGTTCGCGGACCAGCTCGTCCACTGAAGCGTGTGCTTCGAGCTCGTACACCGCGTCCAGCACGCCGGTCCAGTCGCCCTCCGCGTACGCGATCCGCGCGCGGTGGTGCGCGGCCACCGGCCCGGCCGACGGAGTCCGGTAGTCCCGGCCGAGCACCGCACGGAACACCGGCACGAGATCGCGAACGGCGCAGGCTTCGGTGACTTCTTCGCAGGGAAGATCGCCGCGCCGGCCCGGGTGGCACGCCGCGAAGCTGACCTGACGCCAGATCGGCAGGAGGGACAACTCCACGTCCTCCGGCACGATCCGTCGGCCGGCGAACCACCGGTCGGCGAAATTCAACGTCACTTCGTCACCCACCAGCATGTCCCGCACCTGCTGGGGCACCGGCCGCCCGAGGTGCACGGCGGACAGGACCGCAGCCACCGCGAGTTCGGCGCGTTCGCCCGCTCCCGGGCGGTCGGCCAGCGCCTCGTGGGTGAACCCCTCCAGCGTCGCGTAGTCGGCGGTGCGAACCAGGTGACGGAAGAGCTCGGTTTGACGGCCGGCCCGGTCGGGTGTGCGGCCGGTGTGCCACCAGATCGCATGAAGATACGCGGTGCGCTCCACGGAATCGGCGGCAAGAGCGGACTCCGAGGAGCGAAGGAGGCCGACGTAGTCCCCGCAAACCGGCATTTCGCTTCCCGCGGCGGCGATGTGACTCGCGAGCGGTTGCCGGTACGGCCCCGTCACCTTGCCTGCGTCCAGCATGCCTTCGGCGACAGTGCGGTGCAGCTTCCGCACGTCCAGCCCACCCTGCTCCATCGCCGCCCCGATCCCGGGCACCCGGCACCGGATCCGGCCGTCCGGATCGCAGTCCAGCAACCCGGCCTGGATCAGCGCGTCGGTCGCCCGGCCCGCGATCCTGCCCGGCTGATCACCGACTTCGAGGTAAGAAGTCTCCTCGATCAGGAGCCCGGGAGTGCTCGCCGCGAGCAGTACCACACGCCTTCCGATCTCCCCGAAGCTTTCGATCACCTCGGAGAAAGGGTGGCCGGCCGGCACCGCGATGGGCGCTTCCCCCGCACGCAGGTGGGCGAGACCGTCGACGACTTCGAGCTTCTCGCCGCGACGCAACTCGCTCACCGTCGAGATCATCGAGGCAGGATGCCCCCACAGCGGTCCCAGTGCCCAGTGGACGGCCTGCTCCAGGGCCGGCGTGACCCGCATGCCCGTCGCGCGCCGCAACAGGGTGGAGGCCTCATCCGAGGAGAGCGGGCCCAGCTCGATCGTCCGGCCCTGTGTCCCGCGGAACGGGTCCGCCCGGCCGGACCGCGGCGTGCGATACGAAGCGATGACCCGGTGGCCCGCACGGTGCATCGGCGCCACTGCGAGCACGGGATCGGCAAGGTGGTCGATCCCGTCCAGCACGACCGTGACCGGCGCTGTCGTCTCGAGACGGGTGAACAGCGTGCTCATGGCGTGCAGCAGGCAGAAGCGCGACCACGGATCGGCGTAGGCCTCTTTCGTGCACGAAGTACTCACGCGTTCGAGGGACTCCGGAAGGCGGGGATCGGTTGCGAACTGCTCGTACTGCTCGCGGATCGCCGCCAGCACGGACCGGAAACCGAACAGGTCCCACTCCGGCCGTTCCGCGGGGAAAGACACGCTGAGCACCGGGGCCCCGCTGTCGACCAGCGTCCGGCGCACCTCGTCCAGCAACGCCGACTTACCGGCGCCCGGAAGACCGGACACCACGGTCGGGCCGGCGGCACAACGGTCCTGGACGATGGTCGCGAGTTCCGCTCTGCGCCCCACCAGTCCGCCACGTCGTCGCGCCATTTCGCCATCCCTCCGGCCTCGGCTTCTCTGGAATGCCGTCGATTTCAGCAAGCGGGACTCAACGAATTCTTCATCCGCGCCGCTC
The DNA here is from genome assembly GCF_000400635.2 of Amycolatopsis keratiniphila. Lineage (NCBI taxonomy): Bacteria > Bacillati > Actinomycetota > Actinomycetes > Pseudonocardiales > Pseudonocardiaceae > Amycolatopsis > Amycolatopsis keratiniphila. The sequence continues at coordinate 6,193,112 of NC_021252.1, forward strand.
CGACCGTCTTCGGACAGAGGAGAGCGACGACCACGGGCAGATGACACTGAGCAGGGGCCTGTGGTCTTCCCACCGGGATGACTCCCGGCCCCTGTGCTGGGCGTCACATCACGGCGCCTCCCGTGGCGAACTCACGACAATCGACCTGACCTCGCGCGGATTTCCCCGAAACTCCCGGAATGCGATCTGGCTCACTATGCCCACATCAAATCTTCCTTAAATCGAACTCAACAGTAGTTCAAGTGGTTCCCGGAATAGCGCCGTCTGTTGTCCAGAAGTTCAAACTGAGTGCAGCTTCCATTGACCGGAACTCTCGCCGTCAGCACAGTTCCCCTCGCGAGCCCACTGACGCGCTCGCCGGCTTGACGCCTTCGAAGCTCTGTGGGGGGGCGTGGCCGTCCGCCATCACAGGACATGAGGCTGAAATCCTGATGCGACCTTCAGAAACAGAGGAAGTGGCCACTGCAGGCGTGTCCCACGACGCCGGCGATGAGGGCTACAGCAAGTCTTTGAAGCCAAGGCATATCAGCATGATGGCGATCGGTGGCGCCATCGGCACAGGTCTGTTCCTGGGCGCCGGCGGTCGGCTGAACTCGGCGGGTCCCGCCCTCGCGATCGTCTACGCCATCTGTGGCGTGTTCGCCTTTTTCGTGGTCCGCGCCCTCGGCGAGCTGGTACTGCACCGCCCCTCATCAGGCGCTTTCGTCTCCTACGCACGGGAATTCCTGGGTGAAAAAGGCGCCTTCGTCGCCGGGTGGATGTATTTCCTGAACTGGGCGACGACCGGTATCGCCGACATCACCGCGATCGCGATCTACGCGCATTACTGGGCGATGTTCTCTTCCATTCCCCAATGGATCCTTGCCTTGATCATGCTGGCCGTCGTGCTGGCGCTGAACCTCGTCTCGGTGAAGATCTTCGGCGAGATGGAGTTCTGGTTCGCCATCATCAAGGTCGGCGCCGTGGTGGTGTTCATGGCGATCGCGATCTTCCTGCTGGTCACCGGTACGCCGGTCGACGGACATACCCCAGGACCACAACTGATCGCGGATGGCGGCGGCATCATGCCGCACGGTCTCCTGCCGCTGGTGCTGGTCGTCCAGGGTGTGGTGTTCGCTTACGCGGCGGTGGAGCTCGTCGGTGTCACCGCGGGTGAGACCGCCGAGCCTGCCAAGGTGATGCCGAAGGCGATCAACTCGATCATGTGGCGGATCGGCGTGTTCTACGTCGGATCGGTCGTGCTTCTGTCCATGCTGCTGCCATCGGACGAGTACCGCGCCGGCGAAAGCCCGTTCGTCACCGTCCTGTCCAGCATCGGCGTCCCCGCCGCCGGCGACGTGATGAACCTCGTCGTGCTCACGGCCGCCCTGTCCAGCCTGAACTCGGGCCTCTACGCCACCGGCCGCATCCTGCGTTCGATGGCGAAGACCGGTTCCGCCCCCGGATTCACCGGCGTGATGAACAAGAGTCAGGTGCCCTATGGCGGCATCCTGCTCACCGGTGGCGTGTGCGTCCTCGGTGTCGGCCTGAACTACCTGGTCCCGGCCAGCGCGTTCGAGATCATTCTCAACTTCTCCGCGGTCGCGATCGTCGCCACCTGGAGCTTGATCATCATCTGTCACCTCGTCTTCGTGAAGCGCTCGAAGGCGGGCCTGGTCGAACGGCCGGGTTACCGGCTGCCGTGGACGCCGGTGACACAGTACGTCACCCTCGCCTTCCTCGCGTCCGTGCTTGTGCTGATGTGGTTCGACGAAGGCGCGGGACGGGTGACCCTGCTGTGCCTGCCGCTCATCGCCGCCGCCCTGATCGTGGGCTGGTTCACCAGCCGACGTAAGCGGCACGAACTCGCCGGGGTGCACGACGACGCGGACTGACCGGATGACAGTCCACGTGGGCCGTGCCGCCCCTCAGCGCGGCGGCACGGCCCACGGGGCCATCGGGTGATGCGGGAAGCCAGCAGCAATGATCACACTCCGTGACCACTGAAGGGGTCGTCAGAGTCTTCGAGGCAAGAAGGAGCTCCGAAGATCCCTCGCCTGCGTCTCGGAGCGGCGAAGGCGTTGATCAGCGGTCTAGGCTTCTCACCAGGCACCCGACCGAGCAGGGGTAACGAAACGACCTGCGGGTTTTCGCTCCCGGCACAGCGTGACGATCAAGGTCGCGAAGGGTAATAGAGCGATTATTAAGTAGTCACCGTCACTCTTCTTCACGTCCCGAGATGGACGGGAGAGGAGTTCGTACCGTGGCTGCGGTTAAAGTCCTGGTGCACGCGAGTGACGAGTTCACCGAGGCCGGAGTGAAGGCCATGCTGGGTGCCGGCGAGCAGTTCCGGCTGCTGATGGACACCCGAACGGAAACTCCCGATGTCGCCTTGGTGGTCGTGGACGGAGTGGTGGGGAGCAGTACCTTCGCGTTCCTGCGTCAGTTCCAGGGCACCGGTGTCACGTCGGCACCGCGCGCGGTGATCGTCGCCGATCGGTTCCGTGCGGAAGACCTGCTGGTCGCCGTCGAGTGCGGAGTGACGGCGTTGCTCGCCCGTAACGAGCTCAAAGAAGGCTCCTTGGCTTCGGCGGTACTCGCGGTGAGCCGCGGCGCCGCGCTGATGCCGCACCGGCTGCAGGGCATTCTTCTCGACCAGCTCACCCAGCTCAGGTTCCAGGTGCTGGCGCCGGCCGGCTTGACGCTCTTCGGCTTCGAAACGCGCGAACGTGATGTCCTCCAGCTGATCGCCGAGGGCTACCAGACCGACGAGATAGCGAAAAAGCTCACCTACTCCGAGGGAACGGTCAAGAACGTGCTGTACGGGCTGATGAACCGGCTGAGGCTCAACACCCGTTCGCAGGCGGTCGCCTATGCCATGCGGGTGGGATTGATCTGACCAGCCACGCTGGAAGCGGCGTCGCTGTGAAGTAGTTGCACAGGTGCTCGAGTTACGGCCGGCGCCCCGATGAAGGTCGCGGCCATGGTGGAGGGTCGAAATGGAACCGATACGGGTAGCCGTCCAAGCCACGGATTCGATCACGCAGACCGGGTTGGCGAGCTTCCTACGGACGCGCTCCGAGGTGGCGGTGCTCGATGTCGACATGGTGACCGAGCAGGACGTGCTCTTGGTCCAGGCGGACCGGATGACTCCACAGATCGTTGCGAGCCTCCGCCAGGGTGACCTCGCGATGGTTCCCAAGGTTTTGCTGGTCGGCGACCTGCGGGAGAACGACGTCCTCAGCGCTGTCGAGTGCCGCGTGGTCGCGGTTCTCCCCAGGAGCCGCACGTCTGGTGACCGGCTGCTCGAGGCCATCGTGGCGGCGGGTTCCGGACGCGGCCTGATGCCCCCGGACCTGCTGGGCAAGCTGCTCGACAGCGTACGCCGGCTGCAGCACGACGTGCTCTCCCCGCGGGGGTTGAGCGCCGCCGGTCTGACCTCGCGGGAAGTCGACGTCCTCCGGCTCATGGCCGATGGCTGGGACACCGGTGAGATCGCCGAAAAGCTGTGCTACTCCGAGCGCACCGTCAAGAACGTGATCTACGAGCTGACCAGCAGGCTCAACCTGCGCAACCGGCCGCACGCGGTCGCCTACGCCATGCAGGCGGGAATCATCTGATCCGGTGAGACGGTGCCGTTCTCCCTCGACGACGTCGACCATGAGATCGGCCCCTCCGGGCCCTTGGTGATCAGCTCACGCCTGCCGGGTACCCGGAGCTGGGACATCTCCCCATTCCCCAGTGAGCAGATCACCGAATTCGCCTACGTCCGAGGCAGTTTCGGTGGCTCTCGTGTGGCGCAGGCTTCCACGCCTCTTCCCTGGTCGATACATATAGCGGGGTAAGGCAAATGTGGCGTGCCGGAGTCGCAGGCAGGAGCAGGACTCGCAGACTGTCCATAAAGGACGTTTTCTGCGGCGACAGTGCCCGAGTTTAGCGATTTGCCCGGTTTGGCCAGGGGGTCGTGAGTGATAAAGAGGGTTAGAACCCTACTTGCCACTCACGACCCCCTCGCCAAACCGGACATACGGCCTTAAACTAGGCAATTCATCGCCGGAAAAGTGTCCCCTGTGGACGATCAGAGCGCAGCTGACTCTGTCGGCCGGTCCAGAACGACAGCCAGGAAGGCCGACTCTCAGCCTTGACCCAGCGAAGGGGCCTTCACCGCAGAGACTCGGTCACCCCACATTGACTCACCCCTCAATAAGCCGCATGCCGATCCCGGTTCTTCAGCACCGGTGCGGATCCTAACGATCGGACAGTGCGAATCGGTTCAGGTCGACTCCCCGCATGAGGTCGAGCGCCGATCGGAGCAACCGTTCCGCGGGTTCGTGATCACATCGCTCGGACGCACGAAGGGCCTCGGCGGCTTTCGTCAAACCGACCATGAGATCCACGCGCTGCTCTTCGTCCTGTACGTCATGCGCTCTGGAGGTGACCCGCACCAGCCGATCGACACACTGATCCAGCAGACTGGCCAGTTCCAGGTGCGGCAGCAGGACGCCTAAGGACCCGGACGGGGCGCCGCCCACCGGCGGAATCCGCTTGCTTTCCGCAAACCGATTGCCGAACCCCTCTGATCTCACGATGACTCGCTCTCATTGATGTCGATGTGACAGCCTGCTTCAAACCCTCGTCTCGGGGTGACATTTGCCGCTTTCCCGAGGTCGATGAGCCGCCCGCAGCACAAATGTCATTTCAGGATAGCAGAGCGAGAACACCCTGAGCGCACGAACAGGTCGAGTCAACCTAAATCGTGAATCGTTCACCCGAACGCGGTCACCTCTTATGTCGATACAAAATCTCGATTCTCCGATGGCCGCGGATGCGTCACGCGGCCCCCAGCGGAAGCCTGCGGGCCGGCCGTCCACCCCACCCGCGCCACGGCTCAAACAGCGCTGAGCACATCATTCCTTCGGCGCCACCAAGGTTTCCCGGGCACAGTTCACCTCCCGGGTCGATCGCCGAGACCGTGACGGACCAACGGCCACCCGTGCGAACCCGCCGGTACCGAACATTTCCCGCCGGCGATTTCGTCCTCCTCATACGTTCACCGAAACGAAAGCATCGGACAGAGGCGAGACGAAGGGAATTCGATCGCGCGCTCGATACAGGCCGCCGCCCGCGATCCATTCGGCGTCATGGTCTCGTCCGCACCATTCCCGAAGACCACCTCGGCGCACCGCCCGGCGACCACCTCCATTACCGGAACGGATCGCATCTTTCCCGCAAGCGCCGGACGAGATCGCAAACCGCTCATGGCGCAACGCGGGCCCCGCGTTCACTCATAGCGCCGAGACGGCCACCCGGCCTCGCCGCCCATCCGAAAACCGGAAAGCCGGCATCCCCGATGTTGGACGCAGGACCGGGCCTGTGTCCGACACCACACCTCTGACTTCACGCCGCCAGGCTCAGTCTCCTCGCGTCGCGAGCATCCCACCCGTGATCAACCGGCGAATTGGCGCCGCACAAGGAAAGGCAGCGACACGATCAGGGTTGACATTCCCACCCGTGTCACCCGATCGGGTGGAGTCGGCATTTCACCATTGACTCAGATCCACCTTCCGTTCGGAGGCACCTCTCTTCTCCTCGTCCCCGCGACATTAAGAAAGTCTGAAGACCGGGCGGGTTACCTACTTCTCACTCCAGTCCACCGGCCGGACCACACGAGAAAGGTGTGCCCACCATGACGAGTTCCGCACTCTCTTTGGCCGGACCCGGCAGGGACATCCGCGACGCCGCCTTGCGCTACTGGAGCGACTTCGGCTGGCCCGTCAGGACCACCCAAGCCGAAGTCGTACTCTCCCTCCAACCCGACTTGCTCGCCGTGGCCATACCCGCGGGCCGCGGTGCGGCACTGCTCTCGATGCTGGATTCGTCGGGAGCACGCGGCGGAGTGGTGAGCCTGCGCGGCGACAACGAACGGTGGTGGGCCTTCCTCGTCACCCCACCGGAGCAGCGACGGGCCCCGACCTGCGGGGTATGGGTGTTCAGCGAGGGAACGGACATACCCCTCCCCCATGGCCCGCTTCCGGCACACGGCGTCGCCTGGGTACGTGAACCGATCCCTGGCCAAGCGCTCTTCGACGGCGACGTGCTCCTGGACGCGGTGAATGCCCGAACCGGCCCCTGAATCCAGGCATTCGCACAACGAGTGAGCACAGCCGCCCGCGTGGTCGCCTCGCCCCATCGATACCACTCGGCCGTGGGTCCACCGGTCAGCCCGTCGATCAGCGGCGTTTTCGACCGCCGGCCCAGTCCAGAAGCTGAAAGAACTACGGATTCACCGGCGAACCTGGGGTCGAACCACAGTATCTCGGCAGAGCGTTTCGCGCACAGGGCGTAATCGGCAGATTATCCACACAAGCCAGCAAGACCGTTCGGGTGATTCGGATGCTCCATCAGTCAGATCGATCAGCGCTCAGTGATTCCCCATCTGGTACTGCGAACACCGCGGAGGCGAAGATGCGCTTGCAACTTGACCTCTTCGGTCCAGTACGCGCTTGGCGAGGCGGCGACGAAGTAGTGCTGGGATCCGCCCAGCGCCGGACCCTGCTGGCCGTTCTGGCGTTCCAGGCGAACCAGGTCGTCACGCGTTCGGATCTCATCGACGCGATCTGGGGCGACAAGGCGCCGGCCAGCGCCAACGGCAGCATCTACACCTACGTCTCCTCCCTGCGCTCCGCTCTCGACCCCACCCGCACGCTGCGTGACGCCGCCACGGTTCTGGCTTCGAGTGGACCCGGCTACTGCCTTCGGGTCGAAGCCGAAGCGATCGACGTCGTCCGGTTCGAAAATCTCCGCGAAAAGGCTCGGCTGTGCCTGCGGGGACAAGACGTCACCGGCGCGCTCGCCGCCCTGGACGACGCGCTCGAGCTCTTCCAGGACGAGCCCATGGCCGGTCTGTCGGGTCCCTATGCCGAGACTCAGCGTGAGCGGCTGAAGGAACTGCGGCTCGAGGTCGTCGAACGCCGCGCCAAGATCATGCTCGACGCCGGCGAGCACCAGAAGGTCCTCGCCGAACTGGCGCCGGTCGCCGCCGCGTATCCGGTTCGAGAGGGCCTGCAGAGCCTCCATCTGCTCACGCTCTACCGCTGTGGGCAGCGCGACGAGGCGCTGGGCGCGTTCGAGCGGCTCCGTTCCGCCACGATCGACGAGCTCGGGGTCGAACCGGGCACCGACCTGACGGCACGATACGAGCAGATCCGCGCCGACGACCCGGCGCTGTGGCACGGACAGGTGACCGGACCGCCGGTGACCGCCACCCGGACGCCTCGTGCCAAAGCGCAGGAGTCCATCGTCGGCAGGCACTGCGAACTGGCGTCGATCCGGACCGCCGTGCGCGGGCTGGACGAGGGCCGTGGCTGCTCGTTCTGGCTCGAGGGCGAACCGGGCATCGGCAAGTCCGCACTGATCACCGCGGGTCTCGCGCAGGCCGGAGCCTGCGCGCCCGCGACCGCCGGCGCCGATCAGCTGGAGCAGCGCGGCCCGCTGCAGGTCGTGCTCGACTGCCTCGACGTCAAAGCGAACTCGGCCGACGCCCGCCGTCGTGAAGTGGCGCGTGCGGTCCGCACCATCGCCGCGGACGACGAAACCGCGGTGGCGGCGGCGATCGACCTCGTCGTCGAACTTGTCGCGGACCTGTGCCGTGAACGCCCCCTGATCCTCGTGATGGACGACCTCCAGTGGGCGGATCCGGCCAGTCTCGATGCCTGGAGACGGCTCGCGATCGAGACCCGGCGGCTTCCGATACTGCTGTTCGGTGTGAGCAGGCGTGTACCCGCCGATCACCGGCTCGACGCGGTCCGCGCCCAGATCGTCACGACGGGCACGCAGGTTCACAACCTCGCGCCGCTTTCGCAGGAAGAGACACACCTTCTCCTGGTCGAACTGACCGGCGACGTCCCTAGCCCGGCTCTGGTCGAACTCGCCCGCGGCGCGGCGGGGAATCCGCTCTTCGTCCGGGACCTCGTCAGTGCTCTTGGCGGGAACGAGCCGCCAGACGTGGTGACCGCGGAAGGTCGCACGATCGTTCCTCAGCCCGCCTTGGAGAGCATTGGCCGCCGTCTCGGCTTCCTCTCCGCCGCGGCCTCGGAATTGCTCCGGTGGGCGGCTCTGCTGGACCGGTTCTTCACACCCGACGACCTCGCGGCGGCGTTGGGGAGGCCGACGGCGGACTTCGATCACGTCATCGCCGAGGTGGAGGCGGCCGGTCTGGTGACCCGGGTCCGGGGCAGACTCACCTTCAGGCACCCTGTAGTCCGCGAGGCGCTCTACGCCAGGACCCCGACCGCGATCCGGCTGGCTCTGCACCGGCAACTGGCGGAAGCACTCGCCGACGTCGGCGCCCCTGTCGAACGCGTCGCGTTCCAACTGCTCGCCGCCCCGATCCCGGTCGACAAATGGTTCTGCGCCTGGCTGGCGCGCGAGGTCTACCAGCTGGCGCCACGATCACCTCTGGCGACGCTGCGGCTGCTCCAGCGGGTGACCACCTCCGGCGTGGTTCCCTTGGCGCTTCGTGAAGAGCTGGGGATCGCGACGGCGCGCATCAAATTCTGGCTCGAACGGGACCTGACCGCCGAGGCGAGCCAAGTAGCCGCCCGGACGAAGGACCCCGAGGTGCTGGCGGAGATTTGCTGGCTGCTCGCCTTCTCGCGTCTTCTCCGTGGCGGCGCTGATCAGACCCGGCAAGAGATCGAGGAGACGCTCGAGGCCGAAGGGGCATCCTCGGGCTGGCGTGCTCTCAACGAAGCCCTGCTCACGCGTGTCCAGACCGGCGGCTGGCCGGTGGACGGGAAACCCGCCGGCGAACCGCACCCGACCCTGATCCCGCCCCAGCGGACGATGCCGGCCCTCGACCCCGCGGAGTCCTACTGGCTCGGCCACTGGGACTCGCCACAGAAGGACCTCACCCGGCGGCTGCGCAGCGGGCTGACCCTCGCGCGGCACACCCTCGACCGTTCCGGCGCCCTGCGACGGCTCAGCGGCGTAACGGCGGTGATCGCCGCCCACCAGGGCAGGCCGGACGACGCGCGCACACACCTGATGTCCGTATGGGCCTCGGCTCCCGCCGGGGGGCCGGGTCAGGACGGCACGGACTTCATGCTGGTGGCCAACGCGATGCTCGCCGAGGCGGAGGACAGGCAGGCGGTGGCGTTCGACATGTTGTCGGGCCTGCTGGAGTTCGAGGACGAGGTGGCGTGCCCCTGGCTACCCGGTCTGGTGCGGATCGCGGTCGAGCTGGGTGAGTACGCGGAGGCGGAACTGGCGACGTCGCGGTGTGAAAACACATCGGAGCACCGAGCGGCCGCGCTCCGATGCCGGGCCGTCCTCGCCGGCGACCCGATGGCCGCGTTCGATGCGGCCGAGTACGTGCGGACGGCGGGAAACCGCTTCGGCGAGGCACAGGCCATGGAAGACGCCGCCGCTCTTCTCGCCGGGCGAGGCGAGACGGTCAAGGCCGAAGAGGCTTTACAGGTCGCGCTGAACGGCTACGGCGAGCTGGGTGCGCTCACTGACATCCGAAGAGCGAAACGGCGGTTCGTCCGCGGACGTGAGCGGGCGTGCCGATGAGCGAAGAACCTTTCAGGGTCCAGGCTCTCGGCCCGCTGCGTGCCTGGCTGGGCGACGACGAACTCAAGCTGGGGCCGGCCCGTCAACGTGCCGTGTTCGCCGCGCTGGCGACCCGTGCGGTGACACGGCCGATCAGCCGGGCCGACCTGATCCAGGCGGTTTGGGGTGACGCCGCGCCTGCCAGCGCGAACGGCAGCGTGCACACCTACATCTCGGGACTGCGCCGGATCCTCGAACCGAGCCGGACCCGCTGGTCCACCGACGGCCTGCTGGTGTCGGACTCCGCTGGGTACCGGCTCCGGCTCGCCCCCACCGCGCTCGACATCGGAGAGTTCGACAGGCTCCGTGAAACGGCCCGCGCGCAGTGGCAGGAGAATGACGCCGCCCACACGGTCGAAACGCTGGACCGCGCCCTGGCTTTGTGGAGCGGCGAGGCCCTGACCGGCGTCCCCGGCCCCCATGCCGAAGCCCTGCGCACCGGATTGGCCGAACAACGGATCGCCGCGCTCGAAATGCGGGCGGCCGGGTTGCTGGCCTTGGGGGCCCACGAGGATCTGGTCTCGGAGTTGACCGTCCTCGTCCGCGAGCATCCGCTGCGCGAGGCGCTTTGGCAGTCGCTGATGATCGCCCTGCACCGCAGTGGCCGGACCACGGAAGCGCTGGAAGCCTTCCGTACCGCCCGCGGGATCCTCCGCGACGAGCTGGGCATCCAACCGGGCCGGGAGCTCGCAGAGACCCACCAGCGCATTCTGACCAACGATCCGGAATTGCTTTCGACCACCGCGCCCACGGCGGTCGTCGAGACGCTGTCGGTGCTCCCCGGCCCCGTGATCCACGCCCTGGAGGCCCGCCGTACGACCCCGCCCGTCTGCCACGGCCGCGAAGAGGAAGTCGCCGTCCTCCAAGGTCTCGCCGAAGAAGCGCTGGGAGGCCGAGGCCGGACTGTGTGGATCGAAGGCGAGCCCGGCATCGGAAAGTCCGAAGTGCTCACCTGTGCGCTCGCGGACATCGGCGAGCGCGGCTGCCACGTCGCTTGGGCCGCGGCCAGTGAACTCGAGCAGCTGTTCCCGCTGCAGGTCGTCCTGGACTGCCTGGGGTTGGACGCGAAGCGCACCGAGTCGGAGTCGTCGGCGAGCGATACCGACCCGGTGGCCGCCACCGCCGACCGGATTCTCGCGCACGTCGACCGGCTGTGCGCCACCGCGCCGCTGGTGATGGTCATCGACGACCTCCAGTGGGCGGACGAGGCGAGCGTGCTCATGTGGAACCGGCTCTCCGCGGCCACGCGGCAGCTTCCGCTGCTGCTGATCGCCGCGTCCCGGCCCGTGCCGCGACGGGAAGAGCTGGTGCAGGCCCGTCAGGCGGCGGAGGCTCGCGGGCTGGAAGCGATCACGCTCGGGCCACTCGCCGTGTCCGCCGCCGAAGATCTCCTCGGCGACCTGATCGGCGCCCCTCCCGGCGACGAACTGCGCTCGCTCATCGCCAAGGCCTCGGGCAATCCGCTCTACCTCCGCGAGGTGACGAGCGCCCTGCTGAGGGAGGACGCGATCGAAGTCGTCGAGGGCGTCGCGCGTGTTCGAGAAGGCACTGACCTGAAAGCGCCGGAGTCGCTGCTCGACGCCGTCGCCCGGTCGTTGGCTCTGCTCGACGGGCTCAGCAGGGAGACGGTGCGCCGCGCGGCGGTGCTGGGAATGGAATTCGGCCTGGCACAGGTGGCCGCCACGATGGGCAAGATGCCGTCCGAACTGCTCGGTGTCTTCGAACAGGTGATGGAGATGCGGATCGTCGTGGATGCCGGGACGCAACTGGCGTTCCGGCATCCGATGCTCCGCTGGGCGCTGTACAACGAGATCCCCGAAGACATCCGGGCCGAATGGCATCGGCGGGCCGCCGAGGCGCTGGCGGGTATCGGTTCGGGTGTGGAACACATCGCCCAGCAACTCGTCGCCGTTCCGGCGGCGGTCGACGACTGGGTGATCGGCTGGCTTGCCGACCACCACGAGTCTCTTTCCAATCGCGCCCCCTCGATCGCCGCCGTCCTTCTGCACCGGGTACTGGACGAATGCCCGGCCGACGACCCTCGCCGGGAAGTACTGCTCTCCGCGTACGTCCTGGTCCTGTTCCGGCTCGATCAGGAGCCCTTCGACTTGGCGCAGGAAGCCATGCTCATCAGCCGTGACCCGGGACGGGCGGCGGAGATGCGCCATCTCGCGGCGGCGATGGCGCACCGACGCGGAGAGACGGACACCGCGACGACTCTGCTGGAGCGCAACGACTCCCCCGAAACCCCACCGATCTGGCGGGAGCGACGGCGTGCCCTGCTGGCGAACTTCGAACGCGGCACCCTCGATGATCTCGAAGAAGCCACCCGGAAGGCCCTGCGGTCCTACAGCCAAGCGCTCGCGGTAGGCGAGCCCTATCCGATCGGGCACGCGCTGCAAACGCTCTGGCTCGTCAAGTCGATCGAACGCGACCACGGCAGCGCGCTGCGCCATGTCGAGCACGCCATCGACGCCGTCGAAGGACACCAAGAGCACGCGGGGTTCTACTTCGATTTGCTCGACAACCGCCTTTTCACTCTGCAGAACCTCGATCGGCTGGACGAGGCGCGGACGACGCTGCGCACCGCGCAGCGCGCGGCGGCGAAGTACTCGCTTCCCCACGGGCTGCAGGTCTCTTCGGCGGTGCACGACTATTGGACCGGCGAATGGGACGACGCGCTGGCGGAGCTGGACACCGTCACCGAGGACGGGCCGGCGATCACCTTCCACGGCCACCGCGAGCCTGGCGCGGCCGCGCTGCTGCTGCACGGCGTCGCCGGTCTGATCCACGGCCGCCGCGGCGAAGCCGAACAGGCCGCGGCCCATCTCTACGCCGCCGAGGAGCACATCCCGGTCACCGACTCCGAGCGGGAGAGCTGCGACTTCCTCCTGGTCGCCCGCTCTCAACAGGCGGAACAGCAAGGCGACCCGGACCAGGCGGTCGCCCTCCTCAGCCCCATCATGGATCCCACGTACGCCGCGATGATGCTGCGTCATCAATGGCTTCCGTGGCTCATCCGGCTGGCTCTGGCGCAGGGCGGCGATCCGATCGCCGCCAAGGCTCTCGACGTTTGCCGGGAAGAGGCCGCGAAGGAGGTCATACCCGCGAGAGCGACCGCTGCCGCGCGATGGTGCGAAGCCCTCGTCTTCGGCGATCCGGAGCCTCTGCTCCAGGCCGTCGACCACTACGACAAGGTCGGCCGCCGGGTCGAACTGGCCTCGGCGCTGGGCGATGCCGCGGTTCTGCTCGCCGCGAACGGCAGACGGGACGAGGCGCAGGCCGCTGCGGACGACGCAGTCGCCGGGCTGGACCGGTTCGGCGCGCAATGGGACATCGGGGCACTCGAACAGCGGTTGCGGACGTACGGCATCGTTCCGGGCCGACCGGAAAGAACCGTCGCCGGGGCGGGTTGGTCCTCTTTGTCCGCGATGGAGCGCGTGATCGCGACCTTGGCGGGACAGGGCCGCTCGAACCCTGAGATCGCCACCGCGCTGGCGCTGCCCCGCCGCACCGTGCAGGCACATGTCACCCGCGTGCTCGCCGAACTCGGCTTGACGTCGCGCAACGAGCTCGCCGGGCTGTCCTGGGACACGCCGCTCAGACAGGTAGCTGGTTCTTCTCGATGACGCGCGCGTAGTAGCGGGCGCTGTCCTTGACCGTCCGGCGCAGTCCATCGGCGAAGTCGACCCTGACCAGGCCGAACCGCTGCGTGTACCCGAGCGACCATTCGAAGTTGTCCAGCAGCGACCAGACGACGTAGCCGCGTACGTCCGCCCCTGCGCGGATGGCGGCGAGGACCGCGTGCAGGTGGTCGTGGAGGTACCGTTCGCGCTCGCCGTCGCGGATCCGGCCGTCTTCCTCGACGCGGTCCTCGAAAGCCGCGCCGTTCTCCAGGACCTGCGTCGGCAGGCCGCCCGTGTGCTCGTGCAGCCAGACGAGAAGATCCGTCAGCGATCCGGGCGCCTGCTCCCACCCGAAGGACGTCAGCGGTCCTCGCGGCGAAGTCACGTCCATCCCACGCAGGCTCGGCAGTCCGCAGTTGCTCACGGCATCGGCGTCCTCCAGCGGGACCACCCTGGCCGGGGCGTAATAGTTGACCCCGAGCCAGTCCATCGGCTGGGCGATGGTCCCGAGATCACCGTCGTGGACGACCGACGTCCAGTCGAGGTGGCGGGAGTCGGCCAGGACATCCTCCGGATAGCCCCTTCCCAGGGCGGGGTCCAGGAAGAAGCGGTTGTGCAGGCCGTCGAACTTGCGCCTGGCTTCACGATGCCGCTCGTCGTCGACGTCGGCGAGCGCCGGGGCGAAGTTGAGCGCCAGACCGAACTCCTGCTCTTGCCGGGCGCCTGCCCGCAGCGCCTTCATGGCCAGGCCGTGGGCGAGCATCAGGTGGTGCGCGGCCCGCATCGCGAGCACCTCGTCGGTGCGGCCGGGAGCGTGCACACCGGTGCCGTAGCCGAGGAAAGCCGCGCAGAAGGGCTCGTTGACCGTCGTCCAGTGATCGACCCGGTCGCCGAGCAGCTCCTGGACCAGCGCGGCATAGTCGGCGAACCGGTAAGCCGTGTCCCTGGCAGGCCAGCCGCCTTCGTCCTCGAGTGCCTGCGGCAAATCCCAGTGATAGAGGGTCACCGACGGGGTGATCCCGCGGCTCAGCAGGGAGTCCACCATCCGGTCGTAGAAACCCAGACCGCGCGCCTCCAGGGTGCGCCCGTCGGGCATCACGCGCGGCCACGAGACCGAGAACCGGTACCAGGGCACGCCGATCCTGGTCAAAAGGGAGAAATCCTCTTCGTAGCGATGGAAGTGATCACAGGCCACGTCCGCGGTGTGCCCGGAGTGGATCTTGCCCTCGATCGCGGCGAAGGTATCCCAGACCGATCTGCCACGACCGTCCTCGGCGACGCCTCCCTCGATCTGGAAAGCGGAAGTCCCCGCCCCCCAACGGAAACCGGACGGGAATCGGTACGGCTGCGCGTCGTTCATCGCGTTCCTCTCATCGCTTGAAATCGGCGCTCGGCACGCCGCGAAGTGCTCCCTGGACCACGTGACGCGCCAGCAGGACGAACAGAGCGATCACCGGGATCACCCCGAGCGTGGCGCCGGTGAGCATCAGCGCGTAGTCGGTGTAGTAGCCGCTGGCGAGCGCCGACAGCGCCACCTGGACGGTAGGGCTGTCATGCGGGTCCAGGACGACGAGCGGGAAGAAGAAGTCGTTCCAGGCGGCCATGAACGTGAGCATCGCCAGAACGGCGGCCTGAGGCCGGATCGCGGGCAACGCGACATGCCAGTAGGCCCGCAGTATCGAGCAACCGTCCATGGTGGCCGCGTCGAGCAGTTCGGCGGGGATGGCTTCCTCGCAGGCCTGGCGCATCCAGAACACGCTGAACGCGCTCACCAGGCCCGGGACTATCACCGCCGGCAGTTCGCCGTACCAGCCGAGTTCGCTCACCACCATGTACAACGGGATGATCCCCAGCTGTGCGGGCACCATCACGGTACCGATCAGAAGGAGGAACAGGGTGTCGCGGCCCCGGAACCGCAATCTGGCGAAGGCGAACCCGGCGAGGCTCGCCAGCAGCACGTTGGACACCGTCAACGTGCCCGAGACGATCAGCGAGTTCTGCATCGCGAGCCAGAAATCGACCTTGTCGAAGACCTCGCGCACGTTGTCGAAGAGATGGCCACCCGGGACCAGGGGCGGGGTCCGCTCGGCGATCGCGGAACCGTCCTTGGTGGACACCACGAACGACCAGTAGAGCGGGAAGACCGAGCCGGCCACGACCGCCAGCAGCGCGCCGTAGACGAGAAAGCCGGGCCGACGGCGTCGTTCCACCATCACGACCTCCCCGGGAGCCGGCGGGCGAGGACGACGCAGGCCGCCGCGAGCGCGGCGCAGACGAGAAACACCACCCACGCGATCGCGGCCGCGTAACCGGCGTCGAACTGCCCGAACCCCTTCTCGTACAGGTACATCACGATGGTCTGGAACTGCCGGTCGTCGCCGCCGGTGCCCGCCACGCCGTTGGTGTCGAACAACTGCGGTTCGACGAACAGCTGCATTCCGCCGATGGCCGAGACGATCGCGGTGAACAGGATCGTGGGACGGATCGCCGGCAGCGTGACGGAGAAGAACTGCCGCAGCCGGGAGGCCCCGTCGAGCTCCGCGGCTTCGTACAGTTCGGCGGGCACACTCTGCATCGCCGCCAGGTAGAGCAGCGCGTTGTAGCCCGCCCAGCGCCAGACGACGATCAGGGCGATCGCCGCCTGAGCGGACCAGCCTTGTGCGTGCCAGTCGAGCCGTGGCGCACCGACGAGGCCGAGCAGCCAGTTGACGACACCGAAATCGCGTCCGAACAGCTGCCCGAACACCAAGGCGACCGCGGCCACCGAAACCACGTTCGGCAACAGGACCGCCGATCGCCAGAAGGTCTTGGCACGCAGCGGACGGTCGAGCAGGGCGGCGATGCCGAGCGCGAGCACGATCTGCGGCACCGTGGCCAGCAGCAGCAACGTGAGCGTGTTGCCGAGCGCGTTGTAGAACTTGGGGTCGCCGAAAAGCTCGAAGTAGTTGTCCAGCGCGACGAAACCTTCGTCACCGTTGATCAACTGCCAGTCGTGCAGCGACACCCAGAGCGTGTAGAGCAGCGGGAACAGCCCGAACACCGTGAAGAGCGCGAAGAAGGGCATGACCATGAGGAACGGCGTGACCCGCCGATCCCATCGAGCCGAGACCCTCCGGTCACGAAGCCGCAGCACGGGCTTCCGTGACCGCTTGATCCCAAGCCGCGTCGAGTGTCTGCTTGCCTGATTCCACCCGGCCCAGTGCGGTACCGAACGTCGGACGCACTTTGGCGTCCTTCAAGCCGCGGTAGTTGGGCTTCAGGCTGTCGGCCGACGCGGCGTAGATCCGGCCGATGGGCGCTCCGCTGAAGTACGGGTCGGTTTTCGAGAGAACCTCCGGCGCGCCGTAGGCGGCCGGTTCGCTGGGCAGAATGTTGGACTCGGTGAACAGCCGCACCTCCTGCGCCGGCTCTGTCAGCCATTTCGCGAGGTCGTAGGCCTCACGTTGATGCTTGCTCTGGGTGGGCACGGTCAGGAACGAGCCACCGTTGTTGCCACCCCCACCGGGCACCGCCGCGACATCCCATTTGCCCGCGTTCTCCGGGCCTCCCGCTTCCTGGATCTGAGTGAGCATCCACGCCGGGCACGCGATGGTGGCGAAGGAGCCCTGCTTGATGGCGACGTTCCACGGCTGGGTGAACGGGGTCACCCGCGCGGTCTGTCCCTTCGCGCCTATCTGTCCCGCGATCGTGAACGCCCGGCGCAGGGCGGGGTTCCGGTCCGCGATGAACGAGTCGTCCTTGGCGGAGAAGAAGTTCTCCGGCGACTGATTCAGCACGGCGGTGTAGATGCCGCCCGCGGAATCGGCGAACTTGGCCGAAGAGACCTTGGCGGAGAACAGATCCCCGATCTTGGCGTAGTCCTCCCAGGTCGGCCACAACGCGGCCACCGCGGCGCGCTCGGTCGGCAGTCCCGCCTGGGCGAAGTAGTCTTTGCGGAAGCACATGGCGAGGCCGCCCATGTCCGTGCCGAGGCCCATCACGACGCGGCCGCTGTCCGCGAGCCCCTGTTCCCACTTCCACTGTGGCCATTGGGCACGCAGACCGCCCGCCCCGAAGCCGTTCAGGTCGACGAACTTGTCCGCGGACTGCCGGAACTGCGGCATGTACTGCTCTTCGATCGCGACCACGTCGGCCGCACCACGCCCCGCCGCCAACTGTGTGGCGATGGCCTTGTGATGGGCTTCGAAGTCCGCGACCCGGTTCTGAATCCGAATCCCGGGGTGCGCCGCCTCGTACTCTTTGAGAAGGGAGTCGTAACCGAACTCGCCGAAGGTGGCGATGCTCAGTTCGATCCCCTGGTCCTCGGCGGGAGCGCACCCGGCGCCCACCAGGCCTGTCAGGGCGGCGATCACGAGCAGACTCTTGCGCAAACCGGAAGCCATTCCGATCCTTCCTGTCAGGACGTCAACCATGACGCCACCCGAAAAGAGCTTCAGATCACCCCGGCGCGCATCGCGTAGGCGACCGCATGTGGGCGGTTCCGCAGGTTCAGGCGATTGGTCAGCCCGTAGATCACGTTTTTCACGGTTCGCTCCGAGTAGCAGAGCTTGTCCGCGATCTCGACGGTGTCGTGACCTTCGGCCATCAGTCGCAGGACGTCGACTTCACGCGGCGTCAGACCGGAGGAGTCCAGACCCTGTGAGGCGACTGCCTCGCACTGGAGCCGACGAGCACCGTCGAGCAGCCTTCCAAGAAGATCCGCGGGCAGGAAACCGCGTCCGGGCACGACGGACAGGATCGTCTCGACCAAGCGATCTCCGGAGGTCTGTGCCCGGGCGAGCACCGCCACCACCCGGCATTCGACCGCGGCCAGGATGTCGTTCTCCCGCAGCTCACCCGTGACGAGCACCTTGGGGACCTGCGCCGTGACGGCGTCGCCCCGAAGATCGGTGGCCATGTGCTGGGTTATCCGGTCCGCGTGGACGACCAGGACGTCCCGTTCGGTCAGTTCGCTTCGGTCGACGACCGCCAGCTCGGGACGGCTTCGCAGGAAACTGGTCAGACCCACTTGCATGATCGTGTCGGTCGCCTGCACCGCGACACGTACCGGTTCCGTCATGTGTCCTCCCGAGCTCGGTACCCAGTGAGCCATGAGGATGTGGAACCGGACTTCACGATCTCTCAATGCCCAGGCCAGCCTCCCCCCGACGGGTGGGAAGTCACGAAGAGTGCCCGTTCGCACCCGGTGAGCGACCGTGCGCCGCCGCGGGGCTTACTGAGACCAGGCGAACGTGCGGGGTCGCGCATCGCGGCACAACAGACCTGATCAAGATGTCCGTTTTGCGCACTTCAAACTGTTCAATGGAACCACCCAGTGCCGGCGAGTAGGAAGTTCGCGCCGTAAGTCCGTATCGGTAGCCGGCCGTTTGCGCCTGAGCCGGGCCGTAAGATGCAGGCGGGCCCTTGACCGCCCTTCGGGACGATCCTCGAGACAACGGCGCCCGACGTGAGCACCTTGCCTGATTTTGCCCGGGCGTCGTGAGTGGCAAAGGTCGTTCTAACCCTCATTTTCACTCACGACCCCCTCGGCACAACGTCCCTTGTGGACATTCCTGTCACCTCCACACATCTCACCCGATGAAGGACGCTCTACCCGCGTCGCATGCGGTGAAAGGCCTCTGACGCAGAACCGCCTAGCGGTAGCCGGAACTCACCGCGTTTCGCGGCCCTTCGCCTTGTTCACTCGGCCGGAAGCCAACCCGTCGAGCAGGCCACGGAGCCCCAGGGCGAAGATGTCGTCAGCCTCGTTCGCCAAGTCCTTCTCCTCACCGTCGAACCACCACGACGCACCGGATGCGGATTCTTCGCCGAAGAGGTTCGCCACCAGCCCTCGGACAAGCCCGTGCAGCAGAAGGTGGTAGCGCAAGACCGCCACAGGATCCGCCCCCCGGCCGATCAGCTCACACTTGACGTACTCCTTGTATTCGACCATCGGAGACACCGATCGCAACGCGTCGAGACCAAGCCGCGCCAACCACGGATGCCGCCGATAGGCCCTCCAGAGCGACTGTGCCGCCGACTCGAGCCGGGACCTCCCGTGGGGAGCGTCGTCGACTGGCACGACCCCCGCCAATGCGGTTTCCGCCATCAGGACGACCAGCTCGGATCTACCCTTCACGTGGTGGTAGATCGACATCGCCGCACCGTGCAACCGGTCCGCGATAGCTCGCATGGACACCGCGTCCAGTCCATCGGCATCCGCGATCTCGATCGCGGCGCGAACGATTCTTTCCCGGGGATTGCCTCGCGCGACCCTGTCTCCGGGCCCACCCGCGACAACGGTGCCCGAACCGGCGATGCCTTCGACCAACCCCTCCGCACGGAGAATGGACAGGGCCTTGGTGGCGGTGGCATGCGCCACCTGCCACTCGACCTCGATCTTCCGGATCGATGGCACCCGATCACCTGGCTTCAGCTCGCCGTCATCGATGCGACGGCGAATCTGCGCGGCTATCATACCCGAGATCGTTCTCGCCGTCGTTTCTCTCTGTTGACGCAAGACACTCCCATGGACCAGGAACGAACGAGTACGCACCACACACTGCATTTGCCGGCGACCCAGGCAAAGCGGTTTCCGGGAGGTCGGGTACGAAAGGGCAGAAGTTTAGGCGACCGACATAGCGGCAGGTTGTCCACGGCGAAACACAAGCGTGACGAGTCAAGGGCCATAAGTCACAGGTCTTCTGCCTCGACAAGAACGGAGCCGCCCGGAAGATTGGAATATACCCAACTTTTCCGGCAACATCGAAACCCGTTCTCACGACGAATCATCCGACAGGCCTGTTCATGAGCGATTTGAAAGCCGCCAGACCACGCTGCAAACGCAAATCACGATCCGGGGATTCCTGCAAGGGCATAGTCAGCTATTCAGCGCCCCTGCGCCAGTATGCGCCCTCCTGCCGGCAGCACATGGCCCCCGAGGAGCGGGAAGCTTTCGACAAAGACCCTCTGTGGAACTCGATCGGGCAGGTGATCTGGCTGCTCCGGCAGGCCGAACGAAACCACCTGCCTCCGTTGCGGACGATCGAAGTGGCCAGCGCGATGCGGATCCACCAGACGCGCGCATCCGAACTGCTCAACGACCTGGAACGACTCCGGCGGGTCAGCGCGAGGAAGAAGGGCCGCCAGGTCTCTTGGTCGATCGGTCCGGGTGAACTGTGATCATGGTTCCCCGGGGTCGGGGCGGGTAGGCACGGCGTTTCCCGTTCAGCGCGCCTCCACTTCAGGGCCGGAGCAGCAGCAGGAGTGGATCGCCCTCACTCTCACGCACTTTGGACAGTCCTTCCGCGACGCGCGCTAGGGGAAGGATCGAACTTATCGACGCCGAGACGTCCAGCCGCCCACGCTCGGCGAGTTCCACCAGATCCCGCAGATGACGAACTCGGTACCCGGTGTGGCCGACGATGGTTCGGCCTTCCTCGGCGCCGGAAGGAAGATTTTCGACCGGCCCCTCCGAAGCTGCTTTCACCAGAACCAGACGGCCCCGTTCACCGAGAACGGCATTCGCTTGCCCGAACGTCGACTCGCGCCCGACGAAATCGAACGCCACGTCCAGACCCCGGCCCCTCGTGATTTCCCCTATATAAGAGGCAACTCGTTTGTTCGCCGGGTCGAGAGCGACGTCCGCACCCCATTCGAGTGCCCGCTCACGGACCTCCGGACTGCCGTCAAGGGCGATGATCGGCGAAGCCCCACAGATCCGGGCCACCTGGACCAAATGGGCGCC
The DNA here is from genome assembly GCF_000400635.2 of Amycolatopsis keratiniphila. Classification (NCBI taxonomy): domain Bacteria; kingdom Bacillati; phylum Actinomycetota; class Actinomycetes; order Pseudonocardiales; family Pseudonocardiaceae; genus Amycolatopsis; species Amycolatopsis keratiniphila. The sequence goes on from NC_021252.1 coordinate 6,214,055, forward strand.
GTGCCCGCCCGAACTCCAAACGCCGACGGCTTCGGCGGGTCGCAGCCGCGCCGTGTCGATGGCACCGTACGGAATGGACACCGCCCCGCACAGAACAGCAGCGTGCTCCAGCGGAACGGCGTCGGGGACAGCGACCAACGCGGTCGCGGAGGTGACCAGGTACTCGGCCCACGCACCGTCGTAGTGCACAGCCATCAGCTGAAGATCGGAACACCTGTCCGATCCGAGTCCTTCCCGGCACTCGGGACAGTCGTGACACTCCCGGCCGGCCGCGACGACGACCCGGTCACCGGGCGCCCACGACCGCACGTCTTCCCCGACCGCCGCGACAACGCCGGCCGCTTCATGTCCCGGCGTGTAGACCGGCATCCGAGGCTGGACCGCACTGTCGATACGGGCCAAATCGGATCGGCAGACGCCGCAGACAGCGACTTTGACCACGACTTCGTCCCGCTGCGGCGCCGGAAACGGCACGTCCATCAGTTCCAGTTTCCCCGCAACGGAATCGAAGCGGACCGCGCGCATCGTAGCGGGCAATCCGTGCTGGATGATCATGGATTTCATCGGCCGATCGCGCCGTGCACACCAATACTCGCCAAGTTCACCGATACTCCCCCTTCGGTGTCACGCGGAGCTGACGGATCCGAAGCCGTCGCAGGCAGCGCGAACGTGCCGATAAACCCTAGGGCAAGGAGCGAACCCTCGGATTTGAAGGCACCGTAACACAGGGAAGCCCTTTCGGCACCGGCCGACGCCCGGCGAACAACGGTTCACGCCGACCATCGAAACGGCGGCCTGCTCCTTGGGTCGGGGTGCCTAGGAGCAGACCTCCGCCGCTTCGCATTCGGAAGAGACCGAGTATTCATTTCACGGAAGCCGTGCTGATGCAGGCCCACACGATGACCTGCCGCGGAGCCCTTCCGAACGTCCTGCAGCAAATACGCTACCTGGAAACGCATGCCCTATGGGGCAGCATCCTTGGACAAAAGTGAACCAGTACGACCGGGCGGACCCGCCAATCGACGGGGAGTACGCGGGAAGCAAGGAAATAGGGGCACGAACACTGGTCGTCGAGGCACACCACCAGACGCGGCCCACGCTCCCGGCCTAGCATGAGACATGGCCACGGAAACCAGGGGATCAACTCGACACCTACGCCGTTGTGCCATCGACGGATGCGCCTGGCGCGGCACATGTCCCGATCACGACCTCGAAGGTGAACTCGACGCCCAGCTCGACCGGCTGATGCGCCTCAGGCCTTTCGGCGCGGGACGAAAGCATCGACGGTCGGCCGCCAAGTACGCCCAGAGCCAGCAGATCAAATCCGAAGTCACGGTGACAACCGTCGAAGAACGGCGGAAGAATCCTCCCGTACCCATCAGGCGAAAACGCCATATCGTGCATCCGGACACGCTCGCCGCCGTTCGTGCACTGACCTCGTCCTTGCGTCCTCACCGCACCGGAGCCAATGGCTCCTCGCACGGTGGCATGGACCCGCACGCCGGTCCCCTGGACGGTGCCCACCCCGCGGTCGAGGAAGTCCGGGAGGCACCGCGAGCGACAGCGGCGGCTCGCGCGAAACCCAGCCCGGCCTTGCTCGCGAATCTGCGACGCCCTGCCTCGAACTACCCCGTCTCCACTTCACCGGGCCCTCCGACCGAACGGACTTCCCCTCTCTTGCGTCTCGCCGGCTCGTCTTCTTCGGCCGCGTTGGGCCCGGCGATCGAAGCCATGCGCAACGCGAGGGCGCGGACTCGACCGAAACAGTCCTGACCCGGACGTCCTCGAACGTGACGGTCGGCCGCCTTTTCAGGTCATCCGAAGAAGATCGAAACCACCGCGTTGTCGAATCCGACTTCGGCGAGATCGGTGACATCGCCGTCGACGACCAGGGACCTACCCTTGCAATCGCGCTCGCTCCAGATCTTCACGGAACCGGAAGCCGCGATCGACGAGGTCACACCAGGGCGGGCCACATTCTCGCAGCCATCTCCGGACAGTCCCTGCGAAGCCTCGTTGTCGCTGAAGTCTTTGCCATCGAACAGAACCGCGCTGGTGGCGGGCTGCCGCTCCTCGGACGGTGCCGTGGTCTCAGCGGCCGAGCCGTTCCGGCCATCCGGGGTCACACCGAACCAGGTTCCTCCGGCCCCGTGCCCCTTCGTATCACCTGGTTTGACGTCCTTCACGAACCGGTACACCGGCCAGCCGTCGATCGTGACCTGCCGGGAGCCATCGCTCCGCTCGATCGAGCCCATCGAGGACTTTTTCACGCCGGCGAGGAAGATCTTGCTTCCTCCGGCCACCAGAACCGGAGGCCAGATCTTCGTGCACTCACCGCCGCATGCGGACTTCGACGGTTTGACCGTGTCCTTGTCGAAGCGGTAAAGCGTCAGTCCCGCGCCGTTCACGAGGATCGGATCCGGCCCGCCTGCCTCGGACACCTTGAACTGGACCCACGCCCGGGCGGTGGTCTGCTCGGCGGTGTTCGGAGTCCCGTCCGGTCCGGTGGCCCAGTCGCCTGTTTTCGGCTGCGCGTTGTTCGACTTGGCGGTACCGGGAAGCACGACCAGGCCGCTGCCCACTTCTACCGTCCGCACCGGCGCCGACCAGGTCCGTGCGGACTCCGGCGACGACGAACCACAGGCCGCGAGCGAAAGCACTCCGGCGGTCACGGCGAGAACGCACGCGAGTCGTTTACCGAACAAGAGGAATCTCCCTGTAAACCTGACGTCCGGACGATTTCGGGATCCCAGAGCCGATCGATGGCCCCCAAGGTTGGAAAGCTTGTTCGAATTTCGCCGGTATGCCACCGTCGGCACGAACTTGGCGAGCAAGGGGCTCTTCCGGAGAAGGATGACGTGTAATCCTGGCAAGGATTCCGCTCAGGCGACGAATTCCGTGGCTTCGTCAAGGACGACCGCCCCCGCATCCGTGACCACCGCGGGCGTGGGCTGCCCGAATCCGACTTGCCGCGCTCCCGCGATGAGCCCGGCCTCGAGGAGGTTGTGCACCGCTGAGTGATCACACCAGCAGCCGTCGACGGTGAGGTCGGGTTCGCAACTCCAGACGAGCACGGCACGCCCGGCCGCGACAGCACGCAGTATCGCTCGCTCTCGCCGGTTCAATTCGACTCGGATACCGGTCATCACGATCACCGTCCCAACTCGGCTTTCCTGGGTGGAAAGCGTGCGCCGGAGTTCTTCATTCCTTCTTCACAGGACTGGGCGGCGAGCGGAGTTCCAAGGCCCGCAACAGGTCGAGGGCCCGTCCATCGGCAGTTCCGAATGCCGGCTTGCCCTGGGGTGAGCGCCGAAGTGTCGTGCGACAACCCCGCCATGGCGTGGCGCAGCTCACCTGATCAGCCGTACCGGCGAGCGAATGTCCAGAGCTCCGAGTGCAAAAGGGCAGATCCGACCAGGCTGGTTCAGCCGGGTTACGCCGAGTACGCGATCCTGGTCCCGGCTGGAGGTTGGAGCGCGGTGGCGGAGTTGAACAGACCATGTGGGTAGAGTTGCTGGGCGAGGTGCGGGCCCGTGTGGGCGTGAACGAGGTCACTCTCGGTGCTCCTCGGCAGCGTGCCGTCCTCGCTATTCTCGCGATACGTGCCAACCAGACGGTCACGCGCTCGGAACTCATCGATGGTGTCTGGGGTGACGCGCCACCGGCGTCCGTCGAAGGCAGTGTGCACACCTACATCCACGGTCTCCGCCGTGCATTGTCCGTAGCGGGCGATGCCGTGCTCACGCGCACTGGAGCGGGCTATCGACTCGCCCTCGGCCCACAGCAGCTCGATTTGACGGTGGTCGAATCACAGCTCAGTGACGCACGCGGCCTGGCGCGAGCCGGCAAAGGCTCGGCCGCGGCCGATCTGATCGGTGAATGCCTCGCGTTGTGGCGTGGCATTCCCTTGTCCGGGTTACCAGGCCCCTTCGCGGACTCGGAGCGCGTACGCCTGACAGAACTCCGTTACCGGCTTGTCGAGGAGCGGGCGGAACTGATGCTTGCGGCAGGCAGGCATCGAGAGCTCATCTCGGACCTCGGCGAAGCTGTGGAAGCGGAGCCCTTCCGGGAAGGCTTCCGAGCGCAACTCATGCTGGCGCTGTACCGGAGTGGGCGGCGCGCGGACGCGTTGGCGGAGTTCGAAGCGGTACGCCGGTTGCTCGCCGACGAGCTCGGGCTCGATCCCGAAGCCGCGTTGACCGATCTGCACCTGCGCATGTTGCGCTCCGATCCCGAACTGGATTCGCCGGCCAAAGCGGTAGCACCGCCACGCTCGCGGAAACCGGCCCAGCTACCGCACGAGGCACCGGACTTCGTCGGCCGGACCAGCGAACTCGAACAGCTGTCGAGGTGGTGTGTCACGGAACGGTCGAGTGACAAGGCACTGGTCATCTCGGCGATCGACGGCGCGGGGGGAATCGGCAAGACCACACTCGCGGTGCGGTTCGCCAGGTCGGTCGCGCCGAATTACCCGGACGGCCAACTGTACCTGGACCTTCGTGGTTTCGATCCGAACCGCGTGCCACTCAGTACCACCGATGCCCTCGGCCAGTTGCTCTGGGCGCTGGGCAGCGCACGACAACGAGCAGAACCGGACGCTCTCGCCTCGATGTACCGGACTCTGCTCGCCGACAAACGAGTGCTCATCCTGCTGGACAACGCGGCATCGACCGAGCAGGTGCGCGATCTGCTCCCCGGCACGTCGAACAGCCTGGTACTGATCACCAGCCGCAACCGGCTCAGCGGCCTGGTGGCCAGGGACGGGGCACGCAGGCTCACCTTGGGCCTACTGACCGAACCCGAAGCGCTGGACCTGCTGCGCAACACGGTCGGCCGGCGACGGGTCGACGACGAGGAGGCCGCGGCGGCCGAACTCGTCCGGCTGTGCGGCTACCTTCCCCTGGCCCTGCGGGTCGCCGCCGAAAAGATCTCGGGAAGTCCGGATGCGAGCCTGCGTGAACTCGTCGAGAGCCTGCATGCCGTCCAGGACCGATTGGACAACCTTCATGTCGACGACGACGAGATGACCTCGGTGCGCAGTGTCATCTCCTGGTCCTACACCTCCCTCGACCGGGAACTGGCGAGGACGTTCCGCATGCTTGGCCTGGTCCGCGCCCCGAAGTTCGGCGCTTCGGCCGTGGCCGCGCTCATCGACCGTCCCGTCGCCGAGACCGGAGAACTCCTCCGTATCTTGAGCGAACAGCATCTGCTCGAACCCGAATCCGACCGATACACCTTCCACGACCTCATCAAGGTCTATGCCGGCGAAATGGCGCACAGTGAAGAGTCACCGGACAGCCGTCGCGAAGCGATCCGGGAGCTGATGATCTGGTACCTGTCCAGCATGCGGGCGACGCTTCGGCGTCTGATCAAAGACTACCCATTGCCGCACAGCGGAGTTCCGGAGACCACGCATCCGCTGCCGGATTTCGATACACGCGAGGCGATGTGGGGCTGGTACGAAGAGGAAACGAAGAACGTAACAGCCTTGATCGAACATGCGGCGGAACTCGGCGAACACGAGATCGCCTGGCAATTGACCTGGTGCACCTATAACAGCTTTTATTCCTCGGGACTGATTTCGGAATGGATCCCGATCCTCACCACCGCGCTGTCCTCCACTGAGCAGCTTGCCGATCCGGGTCCCCAAGCACGTATTCTGATGTTCCTGGGCATCGCGTACTCGCGACTGGGCCGGAACAAGGTCGCGGTCGAGTACCTCGAACGAGGCCTCGCCTTGGCTCGCCGGATGGAAAACGATCATTTGAAGTCGAGCATGTTGGCGAATCTGGCGTCCACGCTGCGCGAAATGAAAAGATACGAAGAGGGTATTGTTTACGCCCGCGAGGCAGTTCAGCTGGCGAAGCCCGATTCGCCGCATTACCAGAAGGCGGGCAGCATAGACGCACTTTGCGAGTTGTACGTCGAATCCGGCCAACCCGAACAGGCACTGCACTATGGCGAACTCGGCTTGAAGGCCGCGCGCGCCTGCGCCGCGGGGCTACTCGAGGCGAACTTGACGGTGAATGTCGCACACGCGCACCGGGATCTGGCGGACATGGCGACGGCGACCCGCATGTACGAATCAGCACTGGAACTGTGTGCCGACCTGGGAGACCGCTATCACCAAGCCCTCGCCTTACTAGGACTGGCGGAACTTCGTCGCCGAATCGCTCAATACGACACCGCGAGGGAGCATGCGCTGCGAGCGCTGGAGATCTTCATCGACCTCGACGGAGAAGAGGCCGACGTGGCCCGCGCGCTCCTCGAGACTCTCGAGGAAGAAGCCACACCCTGACGACAACCGAGCCGCGCCGGCCCCGTGGATCCTGACCTCCGACGTGCCGCTTTACGGCCACAAAGAGGTAGATTGTCGATCAACCGTGGGATACGGACCGCTGAACCGGATAGTTCATGGCTGCCCGATATGCCATCAACGCCCTGCTCAACTCGAAGGCCGTCCGCCTGAGCACCCTGGCCGCTGAAATCACGTCCACTTGCCCGAAGTGACCGGCCAGTGCCAACGCGGCGGGGTGCTGGACCCCCGTGAGCGGAACCGCGACACTCGTGACCTTTCGTGTGGCGTCGTCCACATGCGCGAGGCCGATACGGCGAATCTCCGATAATTCATCGGTAGCCGCGGCAGAGAGCCGTCTGGTGCCGTGCCCGACCTGATAAGCGTGAAGCACCTGGTCTATCGCAGTCGCGGGAAGGTCTTTCCCAGCCGAGGCCATACCAGGCAACCTTGGGGTCCGGTGCCCGAATATCTGATTGACGTGCTGCACCGACTCGCCAATCAATACGCTGACGCTCGCGGTGTGCCCGGTCATTTGGTGGAGCTCCACAAGATAAGGCGTGGAGTGCTGCTGGAGCGACGTGAAAATACCGTCCTCGCTATTGCGGCGCGGCTGCACCATAACGCCGGCCGAGTACTTGTCCCCCGTCCTGACGATCATACCGTGGGACTGCAGCGCCGCGAGAATCCTGTGCACAGTCGCTTTCGCCAAGCAGGTGCGCTGACTGAGCTGGGTAAGACTGAGCGTGACTTCGCTCGTGATCAATGCCGCCAGAACGACCATCGCCTTGTCCACGGCAGTACGCCCCGTGCCGCCGTCGAAGCCGTACTCCGCCGACTTACTTGCCAAAGAAGCGCTCATGGGAAATCCAACGGGTCGGCCAACGGCATTCTCTTGTCCACTGACGAGCAGTATCAACCGCCGCCCGGATTCCCGGAACCACGGCCAACTTCGGCCGAGTCTTTCGGCTAACGAACCTGCCTTGGCCCGCCTCGGGGAAGCCGATCATGGTTGACATCCCGGGATGGGGTCGCCCGTTCCCGAGACCGGAGCGGGGAGCGGGCCGATGCCCCCAGCCGGTTCCTCCGGATACACGACGGCCTGACTTCGGGGCGGACCGGCGCTGCCGGGGCACGCACTCTCTCCGACCCGGAGCAGAGTTTCGGGCAGCGTCGCCTGGGCTTGTCTGGTCTAATCCGGACAGGGACTCGGAGAGGAGCGGATCGTGGTCAGGTTGTCATTGGGGCGAGTGGGCACCGCCGATCCCGTCATCCTGTTTCTCGAGGTCAAAGCCTTGCTTGAGAGGAACGTCCCGGAGACGTCGCGGGGCACCCGCCTGCATGCACCGGGTTGCCGCATTGGATAGCGCGGCATCCAGGCAAGACGTGCGCGGCACGGCGCCTCGTGGCGGCGAAGTCGTCCGATGGCGAGTGGCGATACTCGGTTTCCTGCTCATCGTCCTCGACGGTTTCGACGGCGTCACCTTGGGTCTGGTGATCCCCACCCTCGAGATCGAGTGGGGTGTCGACGCGTCCGCCTTCACGCTTCCGCTGGTCCTCACGGGCATCGGAACGGCCGTCGGCTACTCGGGTTCAGGGTGGGCCAGTGCCCGCTTCGGGCGCCGTCGTGTGATCCTCTGGGGTACGACACTCTTCGCCATCGGTTCGGCTTGGACGGCTGTCGTCACGACCATTCCGCCGTTGTCCGTGGCACGACTGCTCACCGGTGTGGGTCTCGGGGTCATCGTGCCCCCTGCGGCCTCGTTGGCCGCCGACAACGGTCCTCCCCGCCGGAGGGAGTTGATCACGGTCCTTGTCAGCCTCGGCTTGGCCGTTGGACCGACCATCGGCGGGATCTTGGCCGGCCCGCTCATCGGCTCCTATGGCTGGCGCTCCGTCCTCTGGGTCGGCACCCTGCTCCCCGTGCTGCTGCTGCCTGTCCTGTGGTGGGGCATGCGCGAGCCTGCCGACGATCGACGACCGCCGTCCGAGCCGGCTCAGGCGGCGTTCCGGTTCCTTTTCACTCGAGACCGTCGTTCGGCGACACTGCTGCTTTGGGCGGTCTTCCTCCTGGTGGTGGCCACCATCGGGGTCATCACCACCTGGGCGCCCGTACTCGTGGCCGACTACGGGCTGAGCCCGACCGAGGCCCCGATGGGGATCGCCGCCTTCGGTTTCGGCGGCATGCTCGGTGGCGCGGTTCTGGTCCTGTTGACGACCCGGTTCCGGGCGATCAATGTGGTCGCCTCGACCACGATGCTCGGTGCGCTGATCCTGTTCGTGGCCGCGCGGGCGCCGTTGACTCACACCGGACTGCTGATCGCCCTGTGCGGTATCGGAATGTGTTTGATCGCCACCGCGAACGGCTCCATGGCCGTCGCCATGTCGACCTACCCCGGTCCTCTTCGTACCACCGGCGTCGGATGGGCCGTCGCACTCGGCCGCGTCGGCGGCGTCATCGGCCCCGCCTACGCCGGCGCGCTCGCCGCCATGCGGGTTTCTTCCCGGGACATAGTTCTTTACACCTGCGTACTCATGACCGCGGCTGCCCTGCTCAACATCGTGCTCGCCGTTCGCATCCGACGGCGTCCAGAAGCGACTGAAGCTCGATAGCCGCCGTCTAGGCATGCGACACGGCGGGAGAAGCCGGGACCACCCGAGTCCTGGCTTCATAGCCGAGAGGGTGACCGCGGCGTCGCATCCGAACACCGCCCCGACATCACCGCGCCCGCAACGCAGCACCGCGGTATCTGCGCGAAAATCTCATATCGGGCACGATGAGCCCCGCTTCGTATCCTTTGCAGTTTTGTTCAAGGAAGCGTGGCCGCCCTGGGAATCGCACGCCCTCCGTTTGCCGTGGTCCCCGACAGCCCTTTCGCCTCGACCCGAAGACCGCCGTCACCGCGGTGGGCCGCGCCCGAGTTCCGCGAGATCGGCCGGTACTACTCCGGCCATCACCCCCCCCAAACCAAGGTGATCTGCCCGTTCGCCTGGGCAAGCTTCCCGATCGGACGCCGGTGACAACGTTGCCGACCAACTCGGCGCCAAACTGTTCCGCCTGGTGAAACAAAGCTCGCTTTCAGCGCACTTCGCGTGGGTAGCATCTGTCTCCGCGACGGCCCCGAGTCCACAAGGCGTTAAAACCGCTGTCCCGCTATCGCGACGTGATCGAGCACGATTGACGTCCGTCAAGCCCATTGAAACCGTCACCGCGGCGGACTGTCGCCCCTTATGCGGCGACACATACGACCGATCTTGGAGGTCTGCTGTGTTTGCCGGTTACCGCAGCGCCTTCGCCAGGCGCGGCGCAGCGTCATTCTGCATCGCGGGTGTATTGTCTCGTTTTTTTGTCGGGATCTACCCGCTGGGCTTGCTTCTTCTGCTGGCCTTGCCGACCGGCGAGTATGGAAAAGCTGCGCTGGTGAGCGGCTGCTGGACGATCGGAAACGCACTCAGCAGTCCCGCCGTCGGGATGATCGCAGACCGTTTCGGACAGCGCAAAACTCTGCTCTTGTCCATTTTCGCACATGCCGCACTCGCCGCGACGCTACTCGGGTCAGTCGCCCTCGGGTCATCTCTGCTGATCATCCTGCCGTCGGCGTTTCTTCTTGGCGCTTCGGTTGTCAACACCGGCCCGATGACGCGAGCGCGATGGGCGGCAATGTGGCCGGACGACACCCCTGAGAGATCGGCCGCTTACTCGGTCGAGACCGTTTTGGACGAGGTCGTCTTCGCCGTCGGCCCCCTCGCGACAGCGATCCTCGCGGTCCAGGTTTCACCGTACCTGGCCGTCGCCACAGCACTTGTCATCACCGTCGCCGGTGCGACTTGGCTGCTGTTCCAGCGTCATACCGAGCCACCCAGGCAGCCCCCGGTCGCTCGGGGGCATCGGCGCCTCGCCGCACGATACCCGGGCATGCCATTCCTGCTGGTCCTGCTGACCGCGGTAGGGGCCACCTGCGGCGCGGCCGAAGTGCTGCTCGTCGCACGCTGTGACGACCTGGGCACACCAGGCGGCTCCGGCCTCGTCCTCGCATGCTTCGCGGTGGGCAGTGGCGTCTCGGCCATCCTGTACGGCTCTCGGACACGAAGTGGGCCAACGTCGCTCCGGCTCGCCTTGAGCGCCTCGGCGTTCGGCTTGCTCCCTCTCCTCTACTTCACCGCGAACAGCCTGCCCGCCCTCATGATTTGGTCCGCGGTCAACGGCCTGAGCATGGCACCGACCGTCATCAACGCTTTTCATCTGCTCGACGAGCTTGTTCCGGTGGCGATCCGGACCGAGGGAATGAACTGGGTGTGGTCGAGTCTCTCGCTCGGCTTCGGCGCAGGAACCGCCACCGTCGGCAAGGTCGCTGACGAAATGGGTGCCCGGCCGACCTTCTTTCTCCCCGCGCTATGCGCACTGTCGGCCGCCGCCACCGCACACCTGTTGAATTCTCGGATTAAATCGAAGACAAAACAGGAACAATTACCGGCTTCTTGACTGCAGGGCAGGCTTCCACGCCCGCCATCGCCATTAAATAAACGAGCAAACGAGTCGACGAAAGGACCACTTGACATGGCGAACGATGTTCTTGAGAACCTCGAAGGTTTGCGCCTGCAGCTCTGCGCTCAAGCAGCTGAAGCTGAGGATCTGGGTTCCCTTCCCGGCAATACTGCGGACATCTTGAGGAAGACCGGCTTGGTGAGAATGTTGCAGCCCCGTCGGCACGGTGGCCTCGAAACTGATCCATGGGACTTCTTCGATGCGGTCATACTGGCCGCCGAGTCCTGTAGCGCCACAGGCTGGGTCGCGGGCGTCCTGGGTTCACACCCTTGGCAGATGGCATTGATGCCGGAGTCTGTTCAGCACGACGTGTGGGCGGCGGATCCGGACACTTGGATAGCTTCCCCTTTCTCCCCGTTCGGCAAGGCCCGAAGGGTCGAAGGAGGCTACCTGCTGAGCGGCAGGTGGGCATTCTCGTCGGGCACGGACCACTGCGAATGGGCATGGCTGGGCGCGACCGTGGTCGACGACGAGGGTAATCGCGTCGGTGCCGATGGCACTCTGCACATGCTGTTGCCACGTAGCGACTACACGATCATCGACGGGTCGTGGAATGCGGTCGGACTGCGCGGCAGCGGCAGCAAGGATGTCACGGTCACCGACGCGTTCGTACCCCTCGAGCGCGTGATAGCGGAACAGAAGGTCGTCAGCGGCGCCGCCGCCCGAGAAGCAGGGCGAAGCGAGAACCTGTTCCGCATGCCTTGGTCCGCCATCTTCCCCAACGCGATCACCGCATCCATCATCGGCATGTGCCGTGGCGCGCTCGCGGCATCCTTCGACTATCAGCGCGATCGGGTCGACGAGGCCGGCCGTCTGGTCCGTGAAGACAAATTTCTGCTGGCACAACTGAGCGAATGCCACTCCGAGGTCGAATCCGCACGAGCTCAACTGACGGCCAACGTGCGCCGAATGTGGGATATCGTCGATTCCGGAAAAGAAGTCCCGTTCGAGATTCGCGCGGCAGCGCGCTGCGATCAGGTTCGCGGCAGCCGACGCGCCGTCGAGGCACTCGACCGCCTCTACAGCCATTCAGGTGGGAACGCCTTGCGTTCGGATCGGCCGATGCAGCGTTTCTGGCGTGACGCACATGCCGGATTGAACCATGCGATCAACGTCTACTCCGGGCCGTATCAAGCCTATGCACTGACAAGAATGGGCGCAGTGGTTCCACCGAATCTTCGGAATGATATCTGACTGTCACCAAAGCCAGGTTCACCGTACTCCGCAGTGATCAAGACGAGGCACGAAGGATTCCCATGACCGCTATCGGCAGAGCAAGTGAGCGCGAGACGACCTCGATCGCCGGTGACCGGCAGGCCGACACGGCGGCGCTGAGCCTGGCCAACTCGGTTCGCTTGCGGATACTGAAAAAGGGTAAGGATCGGCTTGCGGATCACGACCTGGATCAGGTCAGAGCAGCCCGCGCCGACGTCGCGATCAGACCGGAGATAGCCGGATTCTATCACTGCGTCCTGGACAAGACGGAAAACCGATACTCCTACCGGAGCTATCTGGCGATGGACGTGCTGAAACCCCTGCTTCCCACGCAAGGCCGCATCCAGACCGGGCGAGATCTGGTATCCCACCTTTTGGGCGATCTTGCGGAATTCGAGCGGATGACTCTGGAGAATGGCGGCGGCGATTTGCTTCCACACGGCCGCCCCAGCCGCCAGGTGGCACTCAAGAGGATTCGCAAGGCAGGTGATCTACGGGAATCCACGAACCCATCGCATGAAGCGCCTGATTACATGAACGGGCCGGTCGAAAGTATTCTTCACTTCAGTGTCCTCCCGGTCTCGGATCAGCATGACGAGTACCTGTTCATTCGAGTTCTCCAATGCTATGAGACTATCTTCACAATGATGGCGATGCTACTGGAAGAAGCAATTGTGGCCACCGGGTCGGGAGAGGTTTCCGACGTCACCAGTCGTATGGAGTCGGCTGCGACCACGTTGGACCAAGCGTCAGGACTGTTCAGCCTGCTGGCGACCATGCCACCCGCGAATTTCCGGTCGTTTCGCATGCAAACCGACGGGTCGAGCGCCATCCAGTCGGAAGCGTACAAGTTGGTGGAGATTTTCTGCGCGTTGCCGAGAAGGGCCCGCATCGACTCCCCCGCCTTTCTTTCCGTGCCAAGAGTGCGACAACGCGCTTTGTCCGACCAAGACTCGCTTGCCTCGTGGCACTGCCGCCAACAGGCCCGATGGAGCGACGTAGAAGGCAAGATGATGGCGAACGCACTGGAGCGACTGGAAACGAGTCACCAGAAATGGAAGCGTACTCACTACTCCATCGCGAAATCCATGATCGGAAGCAGCGGCGGAACCGGCGGCACCGAGGGCGTCGAGTACCTCCGGAAGCGCACGGAAGCCCGGCTTTTCTGGCCGATCGGCGAGCAGTGCCCGCACCAGGGTCTTGTTCCTAAAATGCGCAATCAATCGCATTGAATTCATCGTGAGACGTGACCCACGATGAGGATGACCAGCGGCGACCAAGGAGAACCGTGGATCTGTCGAAGTGGATGACCCGAGCAATCGAAGAAAACGCGAAGTGGCAAGACTCTTTTGCTCCGTTTTCACCGCATTCATCGATGGAAGTCGAAGACGACGCATTCAGTGACGTCTTCCAGGACTTCACCAAGCGGCTGGGGAAGAATTACCCCTTCTTTCATCCATCTTATGCCGGACATATGGTTCGTCCACCACACTTCGCTGCGACGGTCGGCTATCTGGCGACCATGTTGATCAACCCGAACAACCATGCGTTCGACGGCGGCCCGGCAACCGTCGAGATGGAGAAGGAGGTCGTCGCCCGACTATCCGCCATGTTCGGTTTCGACGCCTCGCTCGGCCACCTGACCACCAGTGGCACGATCGCGAACCTCGAAGCTCTTTATGTCGCGCGAGAGCTCCGGCCGGGCCGCGGCGTCGCCTTCAGCGAAGAAGCCCATTTCACACACAGCCGGATGTGTCGTGTCCTGGGCTTGGAAGGTCACACGGTGTCGGCAGATCGACGCGGCCGGATGGACGTGGAGGCCCTTGAGAAGCTGTTGCGGACACAACAGATCGGCACAGTCGTACTGACGGCCGGCACAACCGGACTGGGCGCGGTCGACCCGATCCACGAGGTCCTCGCGCTGCGGGAACGCTATGACATCCGCATCCATGTCGACGCCGCCTACGGTGGCTTCTTCACATTGCTCAAGGGGCTGGACAACGCTGAGGCTGTCCCACCGGAACCGTGGCTGGCGGTCTCCCAGTGTGATTCCGTGGTCGTCGATCCTCACAAACACGGCCTGCAACCCTACGGTTGCGGCGCGGTGCTCTTCAACGACCCGGACGTCGACCGGTTCTATGCCCACGACTCTCCTTACACCTATTGCGCCGCCGCGGAGTTCAACCCCGGCGAGACGAGCCTGGAGTGCTCGCGTTCCGGTGCGGCGGCGGCAGCCCTTTGGCTCACCTTCCAGGTCTTGCCACCGACCCCCTCGGGGCTGGGCCGGGTACTCGCCGCCGGCAGGCGGGCCGCTCTGGATTGGTCCGCGAGGATCGCCTCGTCGGAGGTCCTGGAGCTGTACCAGGAGCCCGAACTGGATATCGTCACCTACTTCCCGGTTGTCCGGCCCGCGAGCATGAAGCTCATAGATCAGACTTCAGCGAGAATGCTGGAGAACGGCGCGAAAGGCACAGATCCGGTGTTCTTGAGCACTTTGAAGGTGCCCTCGGGGGCACTCACCGGCCGGCATTCCGGCGTTGTCGCGGACGCCTCCGAGGCGCGCATCATCCGCAGCGTATTGATGAAGCCGGAGTTCGAACACTTCATCCCGCGGCTTCACGACAGGGTGGAAACACTGGCTTCTTCTCAGACCGGGTTTTCTTAGACGACTTTTCGTCCGACTCTGGGGAGGGATGCGTGCGATCGTCGACGACCAGCCCTCCACCAACGGACTCGCTCACGAGCGGAGCGAGTCCGTGCTGCTCACCATCGCCGATGGGCTGACTTCGGCCCGTGAAAAGGACGTCACCCGATGAGAGATCCGATCGCCGCCGGTCCCAGGACCGACCTGCTCACGCACACCTTCCTGGCCATGGAACGATTCGGTCCCGACCCTACCGACGTCTACTTCGGCGTGCTGCTCCGCTGCACGGGTCGCGTTCCCACCCTGGACGACGTCCGTGCCCGTATCGGTGAGCGGCTTGACCGGCTGCCCGCGCTCACCAGCCGGCTGACCGGCGAGGCGGAGTGGGAGCACGACCCGCACTTCGACATCGCCCACCATGTCCACCTGGCGCCCGGCGTCCCGGTCGAACCCGTTCCCGTGCGGCGGCTGATGGGAACCGCACCTGACCACGACCACCCGCTGTGGCGCGCGTGGTTGCTGCAGCCCGGGAGCGGCGATTCCTGGGGGCTGGCCTTCGTCGTGCACCACGCCGTGTTCGACGGCACCGCGTTGCTGCACGCGCTGCGAGTGCTTTTCGACGACCAGGAACCCGCACCGGTGGCCGCCAGGCTTCCCCGCCCGCTGGCGGCCGTGCGCGCCCTGCCGAACGTCTTCGGCACGCTTCGCCCCGCACCCGACCTGCCTGTGATGGGCGCCCTGACCGGCGAGCGCCGCCTCGACCACGCGAGCGTCGCGCTCGCCGACCTCCGCGCGGTCGCCGAGGCCACGGGCACCACTGTCGGCCAGGTGCACTTGGCCGCACTTTCCGGAGCCGTTCGCGAGTGGTCGGCCGCCGGAACGCACGTCCGTGACATTCCCGTGTGCGTGCCCGTCGACACCAGGACAAGTGGGGAGCGCGACCTTCTCGGTGTCCATATCGGTCTGCATCGCGCGGTGCTGCCGACCGGGACCGCCGACCCGGCCGAGCGGCTGCGAATCGTCGCCCGGCGACTGTCGCGACGCCGTATGGCCGCCGCGCGGAACGCCGCCCGAGCGCTCGTCGACGACGTGCCGTCCCGATGGAGCGGAGCCGCGATGCGACGGCTCGGTGATCGCCGAGCCGTCGCACTCACCGCCTCGATCTTCCGGCCGTCGTCGCCTTCCTCTGTGCTCGGAAGCGCTGTTCAGAGCGTGTTCGCCCTGCCCTGGCTGCCGCTGGGCCACGGCTGCTTCACGATCCTGGCCGTGCATGGCCACCGGGCGTCGCTCTCCGTGCTGACCGATACGGGAGTAGGCGCGACCCGCGACCTGTCGGCTCTCTGGGCCGACGAGGTGGCCGCCCTTCGCAAGGCCGTCGGCATCAGACCCGCACTGACGGACACGGCCACATGAAAGCCACGTGTCAAAGGAGTCGTCGGCGGAGCGGGCCGCCGGGAATCGCACCGATGCTGCCGCGGACCAGCAGCGGGAAGTGGCGTCGTGGCGAAGTGCGCGAGCGGCTCTTCGCCAGCTATGAGCCGAGTACGGATCAGGCCGACAACGACCTGATGCTGGCTGCGCTGTGCGAAGGAGATGCGGTCCAGCAGGTCGTGCTGTCGACCGAGCTCCGGGGCAGGGTCGTGACTCGCTACGCCGAGGCGAAAGCGGTCCTGCTGGACAGTCGGCTGAGAAAGGATCCGGCGACACTGTCCGATCCCGCGCTCCTGTTCGACGGGGGCCGGCACCCCGAGGACAGCTGAGCGGTGCCGGGCCGGCACGTGCTGAACACCGACGGAGCCGACCACCGCCGTCTGCGAGAACTGCTCACACAGCGGCATCGACGGAATCGGGCGGGGCACGACCAGTTCGCCGAGCGCGGCGGTGAGGGTGCTTACCCCCCTCGTCCCAGGCTTCGCCAGTGGCTCGTGTCGGCGGGTAGCGGCCGGCCGGAGATGCCAAACCGGGCAGCCGGAGATCAAGGGCGGCGAGATCGGCTTCCACTTTGTGGGCGGCACTGAGGTTGCCGCAGGCCGTCGGCGCTCTGCCGGAACAGGCTGCGCACCGGAAGCGAGCGGTACCGGCGCGGAATTCTCATCAGCGGCGATCGAACTTCAGCTTGCAGGCTCAGTAGTGCTGTCCAGGACCTGGCGAACCATTTCGATGGTGGTTCCCGGGTGCACGAAGGCGAATCGGCCGACGACCTCGTTCTCCCAGGTGGTCGGGAGGATGAAGCCGATCTCGTCGGCGAGCAACTCCTTCGACCAGCGGTAGTAGTCGCCTGCGGACCAGCCGTGCCGCCGAAAAAGCAGGCAGGACAGTTCGGGATCGCGAATCACTTCGAGATGCGGATACTCGGCGCGGATCAGATCGGCCGTCTCCTTGGCGATCGAGATTCCGCTCTCGATGGCGCTGCGGTAGGCATCGGTTCCGTGGACCGCGAGGGAGAACCAGAGAGGCATGCCACCGGGAGTGCGGGTGAGGTGGTGAGCGTAGTCCGAAGGATTCCATTTCGATTGTCCGGCGTGGGTCTGCACGCCATCGAGATACGGCGCGACCTGGCTGTGCACAGATCTGGCCACCTGGGGATCCCGGTAGATCAGGGCGCCGGAACCGAAAGGGCCGAACAGCCATTTGTGCGAGTCGACGATGAAGGAGTCGGCCCTTTCGATGCCATCGAATTTTCGCCGGACCGAGTGGGCGAAGAGCCCGGCCCCACCGTAGGCGGCGTCCACGTGGAACCACAGGTCGTGCGCCTCGGCGGCATCCGCTATCCCCGCCAGGTCGTCGATGATTCCGGCGTTGGTGGTTCCAGCCGTGGCCACGACGGCGATCACGGGGCTCGGGTCGCGGTCGTCCTCCAGCGCCGCGCGCAATGCCGCTCCGGTGAAACGATGGTCGACAGACGGTACGACCAATGCCTCCACCCCGATGACGTTGAGCGTGCTCCCCACCGAAGAGTGCGCCTGGTCACTGACCGCGACCCTGAGCCGGGAACCCACGGGAAGCCCCAGTCGCCGACGGGCTATGTCACGCGCCACCACGAGAGCCGAGAGATTTCCTGCCGAGCCGCCGGAGACGAAGCAGCCACCGGCTGTCGCGGGAAGACCGGCCAGATCGGCGATCAGCCGGAGAACTTGGTTCTCCGCCGCGATCACCCCGGCTGATTCCAGCCAGAACGTGCCCAGGAGCGCGTCGCTGGACACCACCATGTCGAACAGTTGGGCCGCCTTGGTCGGCGCTCCCGGGATAAAGGACAAAAACCGAGGGCTTGCCTGGTTTATGATCGTTCGAGACAACTCTCGCTGGTACAGCTTGAGCACGTGTTCCGGATCGTTCCCGGACGCGCAGAGCAGGCCGTCCAATACCTCGCCGAGATCCTCACCCGAGTCCGGGCAGTCCAAAGCGATGTCGTCGCTGTGCAACTGTTCGTGCACATGGTTCGAAATCAGGTCGAAAAGCCTATCATCGTGTCGATGCATGCGCTGATTCATGAATGCACCTCGTCGGCAGGGCGGCCGGCATCGCGCCAAATCGGATGCACAAGCTCGCGGCCGTCAAGGATCACCGGCGGCCCGAACGTGGTGTAGCCATGCCGGGCGAAGAAACCTTCCAGATTCTTGCTCGCGGCTTCGCAGTAAAGGTCTTGCCCGCGTTCGTCGAGAATGCGGTGGAAATGTTCGAGCAGCAGGGAGCAGGCTCCCTTGCTGCGATCTCCAGCGCGGACGGCAACGATCGCACCGTATTGATGGGGCCTGCTCGGCCGGCGATCCTTCAAAGCCTCTTCGAGCCGCACGAACCTGTCATAGTATGGCCCAGTAGTTTCCTCGAGCCACTTTTGCCGGCCTGGATCAGGTTCGTGCGTTGCGTCGCCGTCGAACATGACCAGGACGGCAGAGAGATCAGGGAACGTGTAGACGGCGCCGTTGGTCACGGCATCCCTGACCTCCGCCTCGAAGTATCGCGGAGCGATTCTTTTCCAATCGTCCTTGTCGTCGATCAGCCAGCGCGCCAGGTCCAACTGCGCGAATGATTCGGCGACGAGTTCGCCGATTGCCGGAGCGTCGCTTTCTGTGGCGTTCACGATCTGCACGGCCGAACTTCCGTTCCCTGTAGGACTTGCACTCATGGTCGGTACCGACATCGGCTGCCGACGGACGCTGTCGCCGTTGTGAGGTTGAGATCACGACCGCTGTACCGTAACCGGGCGGCCTTTTGACGCCGATCGACGTTCAATGAATCAGGGCGAAGTTTCCGGTGAAACTGCCCGAAAGGGAAAAGAATGAACCCGCTGGAGAGTGACACAAAGTGGTCACGGCTGTTACACGCCGACTCTGGGTGATGATGCCGCGACGGTGCCCGCCCGGCCTTGGACGGCGCGACGGGGATCGAGTTCAGCTTGTCCGATCCAGTGCGCTGGCGCTGGTCGCGGCCGGGTTCCGGGTCGGTATCGTCGTCGAAGAGGTCCGGGAAGTCGACCACGACGGCCTGACCACGCGGCGCTGCGACCGATAGAGGCCGACGCCGTGTTCGAGCCCCTGACCTTCTTCCGGTACTGGACCTGCAAGGAGGCCTACCTCAAGGTCGACGGCACCCGACTGGCCGGACTTTCCGCGCCCTCGCTTTCCCTCACCGGCGACATCGAAGTCGACCACCGTCCTGAGTGTACGATCGCGGCACTGGACGTCGGCGCGGGCCACGTGACCGCTCCGGCCCTCCCGGCGCGCCCGGCCCCCGCGCGCGCTTTCGACTGGCTTCCCCGGCAGGCATCGATCGGCCGGGAAGTATCGGAAAGGTGGAGTGAAATGAGCGACCCGAAAGCGGAGCTCGAAGCGTTCATCCAGACCACGGAGTTCAGCTGCCTCGGAGCTCGTGCCGCGTTGAAGAAGGGCTCGATCGTCCACGGCCACTATCCGACGCTGGGCGATCCGGAGTCGGCGCGTGCCCACTACCGCGACATGCTCGGCTACGCCCGCGACATCCGGCCTACGTTGTCGGACAAGAGCTTCCGCACGTTCGTGTCCACCTTCGAAGAACCCGGCGGGATCCTCCACGAGGAGGAGTACGAACGCCTGATGTGGCGCCATCTCCAGCTCATGCACGACATCGACAGCCGCACCTACGGCCTCGACGAAGATTTCACCTCGGATCCCAACGAACCGAACTTCGGTTTCCACGTCGGCGGGCACTCGTTCTTCGCCATCGGCATGCACCCCGGTTCGTCCCGGGCGAGCCGCCGGTTCTCCCGGCCGGCGATCGCGTTCAACTCGATGCTGCAATTCATGTTGCTGGGCGACAAGTTCTTCTCGATGCAGGACGCGATCCGCAAACGCGAGACGACCAACAACGGCTCGGTCAACCCGAGCTTCACCACCTACGAGTACCAGATGCCGTCCCGGCACTTCTCCGGACGGATGACCGAAGAGGACTGGAAGTGTCCGTTCACCTCGCGACACGAACCTTCTTCGGTCAAGTACACCTCGGACATGGTGCAGCGCCCCGCCGGCTGACTCTTGGCACCGTCCGCCGTGCCCCTCACCTGGAGGATTGAGCCAGCAGGTGTGACGAGGTCTTGCCGACATCAGCCGACGTATTCGGGTGAGTGCAACGTAAACCCCTGGCGAGGCTGCCCCTCACCTGGGCCGAGCAGGGTATTCACGAGCTCGGCGACGACGGAGGCCTGCGAATGTCAGCTCTGTGACGGGTCAGACCGCGGTGGCGATGAGAAGGTTCAGATCCACCGGCATCGCGATAACCCGATCGACACGGAAACCCGATCCATACAGGAGCTTTTCGTACTCCGTCCGATCGCGCTCGCGGCCACCGGTGACCGCGAGCATCTGCAAGTCCCAGGGTTCGGCGAGATCGACCGGCCGGCTCGACGAGCCGCTCGGAAGCAGGCGCTCCACCACGAGAAGCCTGGCGCCGGCATCGCAAGCACGGCGACAGTTGTGCAGGATGCGGTCGCAATCCTCGTCATCCCAGTCGTGCAGCACCCGGGACAGCAGATACGTCTGCGCACCCGCGGGTACTTCCTCGAAGAAGTCGCCTGCCTCGAAGCGCACCCTACCGCCGGGTTCGGTCACCGCCGATCCGATGACGTGCGCTCGATCGAACACCACGCCCGACACGCCGGGATGCTCGTCCACGATCGTGCGTAGCAACGTGCCATTGCCACCCCCGATGTCGACCACGGTCGTTCCGGCGGGGAAAGGACAGGAGTGACTGAGCTCCTCCGCGACGAGGCGGGTGACGGCCTGCATGGCGCGGTCGAAGGTCCGGGACGATTCCGGGGCGGTGGCGAAATAGTCGAAATGCTCCATCCCATAGTGATGACTGAAGGCCGTGCGACCCGTTCGCAGAGCTGCGGCGAGCTCGTTCCAGGCGTCGTAGAACTCGTTACCGTAGAGCCGGGTCAAGTCGCTGAAGGGATTGGCCGCACGGAGAAGTCTTCCCCTCTCCGTCGTCTCGTAGCAACCGTTCGCTCGCAGCCGGACCACGCCCACCCGCACGAGGAATCGCAGAAAACGTGCGGTGGCGCCGGCATCACAACCGATACGGCGTGCCACTTCAGCCGGCTCGAGCGCTTCGTCGCCGACCGCGTCCGGGATCCCCAGCTCGACGGACACGTGGAGAGCACGTGCCGACCAGTGGCCGGCGAGGAGCGACAGGAGAGCGGTGTGCTCGTCGGGCATCGACACCGGTTCCCCCACGTGCGCGGCGAGAACCTCCGCGTGGTGTCCTCTCGCGGTCAGTTCGAACCGGGGGCGGTACTCGTTGTCGCCTGCCGGAGCCTTGAAGTACACCACCGACCGGCCGCCCGTACCGGTGTCTTCGTGGGGATTGTGGCCACCACCATCGGGTTCCATCCCGAGAGCGTCCCGGCAGGTCCGCCGGATTCCCTCGAGTTGCCCCTCCGCGACCAGCCAACCGGTGTGGGACTCTTCCTCCCTCGCGCGCTCACGCTCGATGAGCCCCGGCGCGACCCTCTCGGCCGAGCCGCGTGGGAGGACGAAGATCTCCAGGTCGCCGCCTAGGCCCGTGATCGGCGACGCGTGGACGATGGTGACGTCCAGATCATCCTCGGCAACACGATGGCGCTCGGCGAGCCTGGACCGGACCACCCGGCTCGGCACGGAAGGCCTCGTCTCGAAGCCTGCCTCGGCCAGGAAATCGCGGACGTCCGTCTCGGAATCCGGGAAGACGAGGACCGCGACGTGATCGAACTCGACTCGATCGTCGATGTCAGCGGCGGCAGGATTCCCGAGAAGGCGGGCTAGGGCACCTGGGGCGGTCGACCGGGCGGCCAGCGAGGCAGCCCTGTACAACCGGAGTTCGTCTTGACTGCTCAGCACTTTCGGTCCTCCCGAATCGACCAAAGCCGTCTCAGTGGTGGGCGAAGTCGCCCCGGATCACGGTCTTGCTTCGCATCAGGAACTCCGCCAGGTGCCCGTCGTGCGGCAGGCCGGGCCGCATCTCGTGGGTCGGCCGGTCACCGATGTGAAGGTTGCCGATGGTGGTTTCCTCGATCAACGACGCCAACAGTTCTTCGTCGCCGGTGATGGCGGTGACGGTCAGGCTGTGGCGAAGTGGCGTGATCCCGTCCGCGGGCGACCACGGGGCGACCCACACGCACGGGAACGGAAGCTCGATACCGAGCCGCGACGGATTCGGACGGTCGAGCAGGACGACAGCCGGTCGCAGGACCGCACCGCCACCGGGCAACGGTTCGAGAAGCTCACCGCCGGACAGCAGCTCGCCACCGTCCAGCTCGCTCCGCAGGTAGGTCTCGAGTTCGCGTGCGCGTTCCAACGGGAACGCGGGGAGAACGGCGGCTTCGCTCGCCGGTGGCGCCACGGCGACTTCGGCCAGCCGGCGGGCGAGCTCTTTCGCGAATGCGGCCGCTTCGCCGTCGACCAGGACCGCGGAGGCGTTCACGCAGGCGGTTCCCCCGAAGCCGGCCACGGAGGACACCACGGTGTCGACATGCTCGGCCCAGTCGCCGTCGGCGATCAAGACCTTGGAGCGGCCCGGCCCCTGCACGAGTACATCGCCCCGGTCCCGATACCTGGCCACGGCGTCGCTTCCGCCATAGACCAAGGCCAGATCCGCGGTGTCAACGAACTCCCGGGCCACGGTGTAGTCCGTGGGCAGGAAAGTCACCTGCTCAGCGCCGAATCCGCTCATTCGGAGAGCCTGGACCAGGCGATACGGGGTGAACGGTTCCCGTCGCGAAGGCCGTACGGCGACCCGGTATCCCAACGCGAGCGCCTCGAGCCAGGCGGCGTGGGTCGCGGGATGATTTCCCGGTGCCTGCACTGCGAGCACGTCACCTCGGCGCGTCCAGACCGCTCCCGTCGAAGACACCTCGTGCCAATCGTCACCGGTTCCGAGCGGGCGCGCGAGCCGCACCGACTCCCCCACCGCCGCGGCGCTGCGCACGATGGCCTGGGAGGCCTCTCTGACCACGGACAACGCCACGCCGGACGCTTGCGACACCTGTCGCTCGTGTTCGTCCAGCGAGACCCCGCCGACCGTTCGCAAGAACCGTGCGCCAGCGGCCGCGATCCGGTCGATCCGTACCGACAAGGGCATCGGACGCGCTTCCCGCATCCTCGCGATACTGCGCTTCACGTAGAGACCGGGCGCCAAGCTGAGCTCCGCAAGCGCGGTCCCGTCCACACCGGTCACCTCGTCGGCACGGTGTGACCGGAAGGTGTTCGAAGGGCCGAGCGCGTCCAGGCGCGGAATGACGGCCATCAGTAGACACCTTCGATGACCTGGGCCTCTTCGAAGACGGCGACGGGTGTGACGTCGGCGACCGAGACACCCAAGGCTCCGGCCGGCGCGGCGACCCTGGTGGCGAGGTCCCGCTCCAGGTTGTTCGGCAGCAACAAGGACTTGCTGACGTGATGCATGACGACCTGCCCACGCTCGCCCTCGGCGACCTCCTTCAACGAGTCGGGATCGACGACCGAAAACGTCGTGTAGGGCGAGAAAGAATCGAACACGCATTGTCCCGCCGGCTTACCGGAACCCGCGCGCTCCATGCTCCCACCCAAGATCATGGTGCTCCCGTACTGGCCGCAAAGCCTTACCTTCGGGAAAACCTCGCCCTGCAGGACCGCGCGAGTGTCGGCGTCCAGATGCGCTCCGCCCCACATGATCACCGACACCTTTTCGTTGACAAGGTCGACCAGGCGGTCGGACTCGGCCATCCGGACGAGCAAGGGCGGGGTCACCACGAGAACGCCGATGTCCTGTTGTTCGAGGATCGAGTGCGCCTGGTCCACCACATGGTCGGCGTACCTGTTCGCCTCTTCGGTGCGCCCCAGCGCCAGCGATTTGCGTACCCAGCGCGGATCGAGGTCGATCGTGAAACAGATGCCGCCTCGCATCCGGGTCACCTCGGCCATCAACCTGCCGAAGATATGCGGTCCGCTCGGCGCGATCGTCAGCCAGTTGGCGTCGAACGGGAATCCCAGGTCGTCCATGCGCAGCGACTTCCACGTCAAGGAATGCCGCATCCAGTCCGACATGAGCAGGACGCGTTTCGGCGCGCCTGTGGTGCCACCGCTGTCGAAGGCGCCGATCACATCCGGTCGGTCACCGTATCCCCGCGGTATCAGGGCTTCGACCGGAACGTTCCGCAGTTCGCCGACCACATTCGGGAACCGGCGCAGATCGGCGTGGGTACGGACGTCCCGGCGCGGATCGAACCCGAGGGAGTCCGCCTTGGCCAGCCAGAACGGCGACCCTGTCTCCGGACCGAAGTGCCATTCCATCGCCGCCGAATAGAAGTCACCCTCGGCAGCCGCCAATTCATGGTCCCACTCGAGAAAAGAAAGACTAACGGACATCGACCTTTACCTGCCGATCCAGAAATCGCCTCAGACGGGAAACTCCCCAGTTTCCGAGGTCATCGGAGCGCAACACCGAAAGATGTACCCAGTCACGTACCGTTACGGCAACAATGCAACCCCCGATACACTCCAAAAGACCATCACGCGAGGACTTTCGGACAGCGGGTCTGCCCCATGAACCTGCGCGCGGGGCGACGGTGACCGGCGGCCGTGACAGGCCACCCTTGGTCCCCCTCCTTCGTCCAACGACCCTGCCCGAAAGGGCAACCCCTCGATCATGAGCCGGTCGGCCGCAGGTGAACTTCACGCGTACCCCGGCACCGGTGACAAAAGGGCTACCCCGCGCACTGTTCGGGCACTTTTCACCTTCTGACGCGAGGTCGGCCGATACCGTCCGGAAATCGAAAGCTTCCCCATATTTCCTGGCACGACAGAAAACAGAAGCCGGACAGAAGGTGGGCCGAACGATGGACCTCGGACAGACTGAAGTCGGACTGGTTCCCGGACAAGGGGCGTACCGGCCAGGCACGTTGGCCGTTCCCTGGGCACGCGGTGACGAATCGGTGCACGAAGTGTTCGAAACCATCGACGAGGTGTATCGCGCACGGACCGGCCGCACCGTCAGTTCGGTGGTGTTCGCGGCCGAGGCACCCTCGCTCGAAGAAATGCTCACCCGGCATCCGGACGAACTCCAGCTGGCGATCTACGGCGCCTCCGTCACCGCGTACCGGATTCTCGCCGCCCGCGGCACGATCCTCGATCTGGTGGTGGGGCACAGCTTCGGGGAGATCGCGGCCCTCGTGATCGGCGGGGCGTTCTCCGTCGCGGACGGTGCTTCCCTCGTCTGTGACCGCAACGAAGTCCTGCGTGCACACGCTCCCGAGGGCGGCCTGCTCGCATTGCGGTGCGGCCGGGCCCGCAGCGAGCTTCTGCTCTCGCTCGCGGAACTGCCAGGCCTGGCCTTCGCGGTCGACAACGCCGACGAACAAAGCGTGCTGTCGGGTCCCGCGGCGCAGTTGGCCACGGCTCGCACGGTGGCGGAAACGCTCGGAATCGGCACTGGCGCGGTCTCTTCGCCTTACGGGTTCCACAATCACGCTCTCGTTCCGGCGGGGCGGAAACTGGCCACCAAGGCCGCCGAGTACAAAGCGGGCGGCTTCGCCGTCCCTGTGTATTCCCCGATCCTCGGGCGCCGGTATCACGATGGCGACGACCTGGCCACCCTGCTGGGGCTTCATCTGTCCCAGCCGGTTCAGTTCCGGGAGACACTTTCCGGCCTCTACGCCGAAGGAAGGCGGTCGTTCATCGAGCTGGGCGCGGGTGAGACGCTCACCAAACTCGTCCGTGCCGCCATGCCGCTCGCCTCCGCGGTGAGCGCCCTCACGCAGACCGGGCAAACCACCCCTGCCCGCAGCACACGGCAGGAGGTCGCCGTCCCGGCTCCCGCCGCGCCTCCTGCGCAGGAGACGGTGCCGGCTCCGGCCCTGGTCGCCGCCGGCTCGATCCCGGCGCGGGGGAAGGTGTTCTCCCAGTTGCGGGAACTGTACGCCGAAGCGCTGGAATACCCGGTCGAGGTGCTGACCGAGGACGCGGCGCTGGAGGCGGACCTCGGCGTCGACTCGATGCGCCAGACGGAACTGCTGACGAAGGCCCGGCAGATCTTCGATCTTCCCGCGCCCGCGCCGGGTTTCCGCAGTACCGACCTGGACACGCTCGCCAAGGTCACCGACTATGTGATCGGCAGTCGCGGGTGAACCCGGCGACCGGGGAACTGGAAGGCCGCGTCGCGCTGGTGACCGGTGGCGCGGGCGGCGTCGGTTCCGCGGTGGTGGAACTGCTCGCGCGCCGCGGGGCGGTCGTCTACCTCAACTGCTTCCACTCCTTCCAGCGAGGCAAGGAGATCGCCGGGCGCTTGTCCGCCGAAGGGCTGGACGTCCGGCTCGCGCGCGGTTCGGTCGCCAAGGACGAGCACGTCGAACGGATCATGGGGCAAATCCTGGAGGCCGAGGGCAGACTGGACATCCTGGTCAACAACGCCGCACTCGGGATCTTCGGCACCGCCGCCGGGATCAGCGAGGACGAGCTCGACCGGGCACTGGCGACGAACCTCAAGGCACCGTTGCGCTGCGTGCAACGGGCCCGGCCGCTGCTGGCCGCGAGCGGTCAGGCCAGTGTGGTCAACGTGTCCTCGGTGGGGGCGCGCTCGGTGCTGAAGGACTACCTCGCCATCGGCGTCACCAAGGCGGCGCTCGAGGCGATGACGCGGTATCTCGCGGTGGAGCTGGGCCCGGCGGGGATCCGGGTCAACACCGCCTCCGGCGGGCTGCTGGACACCGCGGGCGGTCGCATGTTCCCCGGTTACGCCGACTTCGCCTCGATGATGCGGGACCGGACGCCATTGGGCCGCAGGCTGGGTGAGGTCGACGAGTTCGCCGAGCTGGTCGCTTTCCTCGCCTCGTCCCGCTCCCGCTGGATCACCGGGCAGACGGTCAGCGCGGACGGCGGTGTCGACCTGATGTGCGGGAATCTTCCCGAGCAGGAAACGGAGTCCACCCCCGAGCCCGTCGTTGCGAAGCGCCGGATCGAGAACCCCCGCGCGGTGCGGGAAGTCGCTCCACCACCGGCACCCGAGTCCACTCCGCCCGCGGAGCCGGACACCGAAGATCCGATCGTCGTCGTGGGGATGGGCATGGCGGTTCCCGGCGCGTCCAGTCCGGACGAGTTCTGGGACGTGCTGGTCGACGGACCGAACCTGTTCACCGAGGCCACCCCCGATCGTTGGGTGACCGCCGCGTTCACCCCTGACCGCACCGACGTGCCGGACAAGGGATCGCAGCCGGTTTCCGGTCTCATCACCGGTTTCCGTCCGCATCCCCGGCTCGCGGCGGAAGCACCGGCGGACGTCGATTTCAGCACCCTGTGGCTGCGGCACAGCCTGTATCAGGCGCTCGAGAGCACCAGTGTGGGCGCGCGCGACCGAGTCGCCTTCTGCGTCGGGCTCACCGCCGACGGCAGCCAGCACCTTTCCGAGGCCCAGGTGGTGGCCGCGGTACGCGAAGCGCTTGACGGACCACACGCGCAGGGCATGACCGCTGAGGAGAAACATCAGGTCGAGCAGCGCGTCCTGGCCCGTTTCCCGCGCGGCACGGGCGATGCCGCCCGGTCGTTGCCGCACGCGATCGCGTCGGACGCCATCGCGGGGATCCTCCCCCGTGATTCCGCCGTGCACGTGGTGGACACGGCTTGTTCGTCCTCGCTGTACGCACTGGACCGGGGTATCCGCGAACTGAATTCCGGCCGCTGCGACGTCGCCGTATGCGGTGGCTCGGCCGTCATGCAGGTCACCTATATGGTGGCGTTCGCCAAAATGGGCGGCCTGTCCCCCACCGGCGAAGTCCGATCGCTCGACGAAGGCGCCAACGGCGTGCTGTTCGCCGACGGCGCGGGACTCGTGGTGCTGAAGAAGCTGTCCCGGGCGCTGGCGGACGGCGACACCGTGCTCGGCATCGTCCGTGGAGTCGGTCTGTCGGCGGACGGTAAGGGCAAGGCCATCAACGCACCCGCCACCACCGGCCAGGTGATGGCGGCGCGACGGGCGCTGGCCAAGGCCGCCACCAGCCCGCGGGACATCGACCTCGTCATCGCGCACGCGACCGGCACCCCCACGGGCGACACCGCCGAACTGCTCGGTATCGCCGAGGTCTACGCGCCGGACCGCCCGGTCACCGTGGTGTCCAACAAATCCGTCATCGGGCACACCGGGTGGCCGGCGGGCGTGGTGTCCCTGATCCACCTCCTGCTGTGTCTGCGCCACGACCGGATCCCGCCCCAGCACCGGTTCGCACGCCTGCCCGCGCGGGTCACGGAGCAGACCACGAACATCGAGGTGCCACGCCGGACCACGGACTGGCGGCGAAGTGCCCGTGATCGAGCGCGGACCGGCGCGGTGGCCGCGTTCGGCTTCGGCGGCACGAACGCGACAGCCGTGGTGTCGGAGTATCTTCCCGAGCTGTATTCGAGGACGTCCGAGGAGCCGCGTGGGGCCGCCCCGGTCGCCGTCCGGTCCCGGCCGCTGGTGATCGTCGGCTGGTCGGCCTGCGAGCCGGACGACGGCGCGGCCTCCTTCGGTGCGGTCTACCCGGTCCACCCGATCGACGGGGTCGCGTTGCCACCGCCGATGATGCGCCGGATCGACAGGGCACAGCTACTGGCCCTCGAATGCATGGCGCGGCTTCCCGCCCCGGTGCGGAAACAGTGCGAGACCCACCGCGACACCACGGGCGTCCTGTTCGGTGTGACCGGCCAGACCGGCGCGATGCACGGCGCCCAGCTGCGGGTGCATTTCGACGACATCCGGGCCGCGGTGGGCGGGAATCCTGCCCCCGCCGTGGCGGACTTCCTCGACCGGATGTGGTCCGAGGTGGCAGGCACCTGGCCCGCGATCAACCCGGACACCCAGCCCGGGGTGATGCCGAACGTCATCGCCTCCAGGATCGCCAACCACTTCGACCTCCGCGGGCTGAACTTGGTGGTGGACGCCGGGAACGCGGCTCTGCTCGAATCCTTCGAGACCGCGGCCCGGTTCCTCGAAGAAGGCGATCTCGACCTGGCCCTGGTGGGCGGGATGAGCGCCAACCCGTACCCCGCCTGGGTCCGGTCGCTACGGGAGAAACCGTCCGGTGACTCCGTCGACGTCGAAGGCGCTTACCTCTTCGCGGTCACTTCGGCGGAGAAGGCCGAGGAATGGTCCCTACCCGTGCTCGCGCACATCGAACCCTGACGCACACTGCTTTGGAGTTGTCATGAGCATTCCGGATGGCGTCGATTCACCGCATCTCTTCGGCGCCGAGGGAGCGCGGGAACTGCTGGAAGTGCTGACCGGCAAGGTGCCCGAACAGGTCGTGGCCCGCGAGTCGAACGGCCGGACGGCCCGGTTGCGGGTCAGGGCCCCGGCCTCGCCCACGACCGTGCTGCAACGGTACGAACTGTCCTGGCAGCGGGAAAAGCGCGTCCCTGTGCTCCCTGCCGGACCGCTGTTCCCAGCCGACACGTTGGCGGTGCTCGCTGATGGCGCTTCGGTGCCGGAGGGGCTGTCGGACGACGCGACCGTCCTTCGGTTCGATGACGTGGGCTGGCGGCTCGGCGGCCGGCGGGTGAGCGACGACGAGGAACTGCTCGCGATGCTGGCCGAACGGTCCTACCGGCATGTACGCGTGCTCGCGACCCTTGATCCTTGGCACGACTGGCTGGACCGTGTTTCGGCCCCCGCAGATGTACTCCGGCTGCATGACGCCTGTTTTCTCGTCGCGAAGGCCGCCAGGGAGCTGGAAACCTACGGAATCGCCCTTTCCGGCGGCGCACGCGAAGACGGAGCGGTCCACCCCTACGCGGGATTGTTCACCGGACTGGTCAAGGTGCTGGAGCTGGAACCGGTGGTCGCCGACGCACGGTTCTGCGTGGTCCTGACCGCTGCGGACGATCAAGCGGCTCCCGCGCAGCTCACCGAAGAGATGCGGGTCCGGCACGCCCTGCCGGGAGTCGTACTGGGAGGCGGTGAGCGCTGGGTACGGCGCGCGCGGCCCGCCCCCGTGCCGCCGGCGCGGGGACCGGTACTGGCCGAGGGCTCCGTCGTCCTCGGTGCGGGCACGAGCCGGGGCATCGGAATGCTCACCCTGCTCGGCTTGGCGGAGAACTGCCGTCCCGTCGTCCACATCCTCGGCACCAACGACCTTTCCGCCTACGACCACGAAGAACTGGTCGAGGACGAGGAAGCCCATCGGCTTCGTCGCCGGACGGCCCTGGTGGCGGCCGCCCGTGAAGCCGGCGGTGTACCGATGGCCAACGCCAGGCTGCGAAAACTCGCCCAAGCCCGGGAAGTGCACGCCGATCTCGCCCGGCTCACCGCGCTTTGCGGCGAGGGCAAGGTGCACTACCACGTGTGTGACACGCGTGATCCGGACGAGGTCCGGCGGGTGTGCGCGGAGGTGGTGGCGGCGCACGACGGGAGGCCCGTGGATCTGTTGCTGAACTTCTCCGGGCTGACCCGCTCCGCGGAACTGCCCGCGAAACCGCTGAAGAACTTCCGCGCCGTGCGTGACATCAAGGTCGACACCTATCACGCGCTCAAACACGCCTTCGCCGCGAACCCGCCGCGGCGCTGGGTCAACGCGGGTTCGCTGGCCGGGCTCTTCGGTATCCAAGGCGAGACCGACTATGCCGCGGCCAACGACTTCCTGTACACCGCCGCGGACGCGGCGACGGATTCGACCGAAACCACCTTCGGCTGGGGACTGTGGGACGGCACGACCCGCTCAACCGAGCCACTGGTGGCCGAGGTGCTGGACCGGCATCTGTCGCGGATGCCCGCCGCCGAGGGCATCGCGCACTTCCTCGCCGAGCTGAGCAGGCCGGGCGCTGCCCCCACCCTCGGCTATTTCGGCGCGGTCGAACGGCGCATCATGAGCGAGCGGCATCCGCAGCGGATCGCGGTCTGGGCCCCCGGCCCCGGGCCGAAGGCGGAACCGCTGCTCGGCGAAGTCACCGAAGCGGGCGCGGGCAGGCTGGTCGCCCACCGAGAATTCAGCGTCGACCGTGACACCTACCTGCGGCACCATCTCGTCGGCGGGCATCCCACCGTCCCCGGGATGCTCGTCGTGGAGATCGCCGCACAGGCGGCGAAAGCGCTGGTGCCCGGCCGGGTGCCGGTCGGCGTACGCGACCTCTCCCTCGACCGCTTCGTCCGCGTCTTCCGGGATTCCGCCCAGCCGCAGCGGAAGAAGATCGTGGCGGAGGTCGTCGAGGACACGCCTGGCGAGTACGGCGAAACCGTGGTGCGAGTTCGGATCCTGACCGATGTCGTCGCGCCGGACGGGACGGTGCTGGCCACCGACCGGGAGCACGGCAGGATGTCGGTGGTCCTGCGTGACCGGCAGGTCGAGTGCCCGCGGCCGCGACCGGATCGGCTTCCCGTCACCGCCGGCTCCGTGGAGCTGGCGAACCCTTATCAACTGCCGAACCCGTTCGTCGCGCTGTCCGGGATCTTCGCGGCGGCAGAACGGGTCCACTTCGGTCACGAGGGCAAACTGGCCACGCTGACACTCGACCGCGTCGAGGTGACGCGCTGGTTCGAGGACGCGGTGTTCCCCGCCGTCGTCTGTGACGCGCTGGCGCAGGTGATGGCGGTGGCCGCCGAAGACGGGTGGAGCCCGATCGCGGTGCCGCGGACGGTTCGCAGGATCGACTTCTACGGCGGACTCGACGACGTCGCGCTGGCCGGGGAGGAACTGACGCTGAGGGCCACCTCCGGCCCGGAGACCGGTGACTGGGGCGGGGTCTTCACCTCGGACGGACGGCTCGTGCTGCGGATGACCGGCGCGACCGGCGAACCGCTGGGTTACGTGCATCAGGAAAGCGGACAGGTGCGGACGGTCGACGAGCAGCGTGCGGCACATCCTCTGACGGTGCCCCCACCGGCGGTGCGGGCACCCGCGGACGGCGCGGAAAACGAACCGGCGGTGCGCCCGCAGCTCCTCGCCTACGACGGTTCCTCCTTCTCGAGGCCGGTGCAGCGTTGGGTGGCCGAGCCGGTGCCGCGTCCGGCGGAGCCCGCTCCGGGTGGGCTCCTGGACCGGCGGGTGCTGGTGCTGGGCGCGCACGGACCCACTACGGAAGCGGTGGCGGAACAACTCGCCGCACGAGGCGCTGTCGTCGTCACGGCGGATTCCCCGGCGCGTGTCGCGGAACTGACGGCCGAGTGGGATGTCATCGCGGATCTCACGCTCACCGGTCTCACCGACTACGAGCTGGGTGATCAGGCCTGGCGTGAAGCTCTCCAGACCACCACCGCGGCACTCCAGGCGGTGTACGACCACTGGCTCGAATCGGCGGAAGCGGACCGCTTCCAGTATCTGACGGTCGGCCATGGCGACGGGCTGTTCGGTCGCTCCGGTGGTCCCGTCCCCCAACCGCTGAGCGGGGCCTGGGTCGCACTCGCGAAGAACCTGATGGTCGAACTTCCCGGGGTCCGCACGAGGAGCATCGACCTCGACCGCGGTGACGCCGCCACGATCGCCAGGGTGCTCGACACCGAAGCCGGACTGCCCGGCGATCAGGAGGTCGGCTACCGGGACGGGGTACGCCACGTTCAGCGTGTCCGGATCACCTCCGCACCATCGGACCCGGCCTCGGCGTCGCCGGTGGGCCCCGAAGACTGCGTACTCGTCTCCGGTGGCGGGCGAGGAGTCGGTTTCGCCCTCGCGCGGCGACTCGCCGCCCTCGGCGCGGAGGTGGTGGTCACCGGAAGACGCCCTCTGACCGGACCCGGTGCGGAGCCGGACGACGCCACCTTCACCGACTGGCGCAAGAGGCGGCTCATCGAGGCGGCCGGTGAACCCGGCGGAGTCGCCGAAGGCCGTCGCGCCGTCGAGGACGCCGAATTCGTCCGAACCGCGCTGGCCAACCTCGCCGCCGCGGCCGATAACGGCCTGCGGATCCGTTACGAGCCTTGCGATGTCACCGACCGGGCTCAGGTCGAACGACTTCTGTCCTCTCTGGACGCCGGCCCGACCGTGCTGGTGCACAACGCCGCCACTTACCGCGGTGTCCGGTTCTCCCGGCTGACGCCGGAGGAAGTGGTGCGGGCGGTCGACGTGAAGGTCACCGGCTTCGCGACCCTGTTCGACGCGGTCTCCGCGCGGGCGTCGGTGGACCGGCCCTTGCGCTTCGTCTCCTGCGCGGGATCCATGTCCGCGAGCGGCGGGATGGTCGGTCACACCGCCTACGCGGCGGGCAGCGGCGCGCTGAGCAGGCTCGGACTGTGGACGGCGCGGCGTAGTGGCGTGCCTGTGCACACGATCAACTGGCCGACTTGGGAACGCACCGGCAACATCGTGCACTACGTCGGTGCCGCCCGTTACGGTTCCACGATGTCACCCGCGAACGGCGTCGCGAACTGGCTCTCGGAAATGGCCGCACTGACCGCGAACCCTGACCACAGCGGGGAATCCGGCTACTTCGGCAGGCTCGGCGTGATGGCCCGGCCGCATCATCTGCGCAGCACGGCGTGGCCCGCCGGGAGCCCGGACCGGAGACGAGTGGACACCGGCAGGCTGCTCCTCGGCGAGGTCAGCCGGTTCGTCGAGCACGAGCGATTCCGCACTCGGCACCGATGGACCCTCGCCGAGGACCCCCACCTGCGCGAATCCACCGGCGCGCTCTCCGTGCCGATGTTGCTCGAATACGTCCTCGCCGCCGGTGACTGGGTACGCCCGGAAGGACATCCGCGCCAGCACCTGGAATCGATCTCCGAGGTGGACATCCACCTCGACAGGCTTCGGCATGACGGGAACTCCCTGGCTCTGGAGTTCGACGCGGCCGGCGGCTGGAACGGTGAGGTCTGGCGAGTACAGGTGACGGTGAACGACGACGCCGGCACGGTGGCCACGGCGGTGGTGAACTACGGCGAGCGCCCGCCCGAGGCGCCCGAGGCCCCGGTCGGCGGGCTCGTCGGGGTGCGCGCCCACGCGGACGAGGACCTCTGGTGCGGTACGCCGACGCCTGCCGCCTGCCTGCCGCATCCGGCGCTGGCCGCCATCCTGGCGCCGGCGGAGTCCACCGGGGGGCAGATGAAGATCGCGCGGATCGTCGCCCTTCCAGGAGCCAGGGGCGCCACAGCCGTGCACATGGAGCCGGGCGGAGGACTCGCGATGGCGGACGGACGTGTGGTGCTGCGGGTCGACGGCGGGTGAGGCGAATGCGGCCTAGCCGAGCCGCTGTCGTGAGTGGCGTTTCGGATTCTATTGAGGAGTATGGCAAACGTGTCGTGCTCGTGGGCGGGGCAGGCGGCGGGGTGAAGGCTCCCTTCGTCGCGTCTGATGCGGTGATGGGAGCCTTCGGCCCTGGTCGTGCGCTGGTCGTGAGTGGCGTTTCGGCTTAGAACACGAAACGCCACTCACGCCCCCTGTACCGACCACGCCACCTTTGCCTTACTCCTCAATAGAACCCGAACCCTCTCTCAGGTACCTACTCGTGGCCCGCGGCTTTGTAGGCGTGAAAGACATAAAGGCCTCCTTCCCTACTCTCAAGGTAGGGAAGGAGGCCTTCACGGACGCGCCGTGGTCGCCCTTACCCGTCAAGGATCGGGCTCACCCGTCGGCCGGCCCGCGACGCCGTGCTCCTCCACACTTCACAAAAGAAAGGACTTACGCCAGAAGTACATGCCGGGTTTGCCGACCAGGCCCGAATCCAGAAGGAACGGCATGACCTTCTCTCCCGCCCAACGAATGGTCTCGTGCCAGTTCGGGTTGCTCCATGCCGCTTTGGCTCCGTCACGAGGCCGGATCCCGACGGCCGCGAAGAAGTTCGGGTTGACCAACGCGCGAACCACGAGGAACGAGATCTGTGCGGCCATGGCCTGCTGGTAGAGCAATTCCGCCTTGGACAGCCGGGCCATCCCGCGGGTGAGCTCTTCGCGGGCGAAGGTGACGTGACGGGCCTCTTCGAGCACGTGGATCCGGTTGACCATCCGCACCAGGGGCTGGATGTCCGGGTTGTTCATCTGTTCACGCCCGATGCGGTCGAGTACCTCTTCCGCGACCAGGATCGCGGCATAACGGGCGGGCCCGTAGCTGAGGGTGGGCAGGAGCTTCCCCAGCTGGCGCATCCACGGTACGGGGCCGTAGACCGGGCAATCCATCCAGACGGTCAGCCGCGCGAACATGGTCGAGTGGCGGCATTCGTCCGCGATCTCGGTCAGCGCGTACTGGGCGTGCGAGCTGATCTGATCCCCTGTGTAGAGCTCTTTGAGGAGCATCTGCATCACGAGGTTTTCGAACCATAATCCCAAACCCGCGACGTTGGCCATCTCGTGTTTGCTGAGCTCGATGCGTTGCTCATGCGATAGCGTGTCCCACAGCTTCGTGCCGTAGAGCGAAGAGCGGTGAGGGAGCATGAAGGACTTGCCCTCGACCAGTGGAGCGTTCCAGTCGATGTCGACTTCGGGGTCGTAGAATTTTCCGGCGGACGACTTGAGCAGCCGCTCCGCCGTCTTCTCACGGTTCGTTTCCCTTGTCACAGGGGACATGGCACCTCATCTCCACTAGTTCGGCGAATAGAGCCAAGCGGGTTCGTCACGTCCGGTGAAGGCGCACCGGCAGGCTTTGCACCCCGTACATCTGCAGCCCCGGGTGATAGGGCAGTTCGCTTTCCGGCACGGCGAGGCTGAGTTCGGGCAGCAGCGGCAGCAGTTCCCGCACCGCCACCTCCGCCTCCAGTTGGGCCAGCTGTGCGCCGATGCAGAAGTGGATGCCGAGACCGAAACCGAGGTGACCGGCGGTGTCCCGGGCCGGGAGGAATTCGTCCGCCTGCTCGAACCTCGCCGGATCACGGTTGGCCGAGAGCAACGAGACCAGCACGGCGTCCCCGCGGCGGATCACCACGTCGCCCATCTCGATGTCTTCGGCGGCGAAGCGGACCAACGAGGTCAGCGCCGGGCTGTCGAATCGGATGATCTCCCTGATGGTGGCGGGGATCAGCGACGGGTCCTCTCGCAGTTCCCGGACCAGTTCGGGCCTCCGCAGCAGGCTGAACAGGATGTTGCCGATCAGCCGGACGGCGGGCTCGTGCCCCGTGAGCAGCAGCGACGACGCCATCGAGATCAGTTCGTGGCCGTCGAGTTTGTCGTTTCCGGTGTCCTT
Source organism: Amycolatopsis keratiniphila (assembly GCF_000400635.2). Taxonomy (NCBI): domain Bacteria; kingdom Bacillati; phylum Actinomycetota; class Actinomycetes; order Pseudonocardiales; family Pseudonocardiaceae; genus Amycolatopsis; species Amycolatopsis keratiniphila. The sequence continues at coordinate 6,250,308 of NC_021252.1, forward strand.
GATCAGGGCGCTCAGGAGATCGTCCTGCGGATCGTCGCGCTTGCGGGCGATGAGCCTGGCGAAATACTTGGTGATCGAGACGAACAGGTCGTTGTCCGCCTGCCCAGGCACGGTGACGGTGAAGAACGTGTCCGCCCACCCTTGGAAGGTGTCCCGGTCGGCGGCGGGTATACCGAGCAGATCGCAGATCGTGGCGGTGGTCAGACCGCCGGCGAACTCGGTGACCAGATCGAAGGTTTCGTGCCGCACCATGGTCTCGCGCAGTTCCCGGGCCGCCTTCTCGATGCCCGGCCGCATCGCCTCGACACGGCGCTTCGTGAACGGACGGGCCACGAGCTTGCGCAGCCGGGTGTGGTTCGGCGGGTCGTTGCCGGCCAGATCCTTCGACCAGAGCTGGGACGTTTCCGTGCCGGGCTGCCAGCCCGCGGGCAGACCGACCGCGGTCGGATCCTTCACCAGCCGAGGGTCGGTGAGCGCGGCGGCCCCCTCCGCGTGTCGGGTGATCAGCCAGATCGGGGCCGCGCCGGGCGGTTCGCACCGGTGCACCGGCCCGCTCTCCCGCAGTTCGCCGAGCAGGTCGAACGGATTCGCCGCGAACTCCGGTGTCCTGAGCTTGCTGTGCAAAGAGGTGCCGACGGGGCACCGTCGCTCTTGGACGGTGCGGGCGGTCGAAAGGTCATCCACCGAAGTTCCTCCGCTAATCCCGCTGGCTTCGTCGGGGGGTCGAGAGAAGCATCTCGACCACGAGGTTCACGGTCGGGTACTTCCACAGCGTGTCGACGCCGAGCACGATCCCGAATTCGTCCTCGAGGTCGACGGCGAGGGCGACCGCGCTCACCGAATCCAAGCCGTACTGGGACAGCGGCGTGTCGGCGTCGATCTCGGCGTCGTCCAGCTTCGCGTACTTGGCGGCCTGGGAGACCAGCCACTCACGCAGCTTTTCTTCGTCGATCTGCTGCAGACCGTTCTGCTCGATGCTCATTTCCTGCTCTCCAGTCCTCGAGTTCAGCGGGTGTACTGATAGACCGGCTGCAACGAGCCGGCCAGATAGCGTTCGCGCATTTCGACGCGTTTCACCTTCCCGCTGGTGGTCCGCTGTACGCCGCCCGGGCGGAGGAATGACACCCCGGCGACCTGGGCACCGAACTCGCGAGCCACCAGGTGCACGACCTTCTGCGCCAGTTCCGCCAGGTGTTCGGCCGATGCTTCGCGGACCTCGTGCGTGATGACGACCCGGTCCGGTTCGTCCTCGGGTCCAGGAAGGCGGAAGGCCGCGGTGATCCCCGGCAGTTCCGGGAATTCCGCCCGCAAGGCGGACTCGATGTCCTGCGGGTAGATCTTCAGCCCCCGCACGACGATGACCTCCTTGATCCGCCCGGTCACATAAAGCTCACCGTCGTGGCGGAACCCGAGATCGCCGGTCCGGAGATACGGTCCGTCGCCCTGGGCCGTGGTCGCGTGGAACAACTGGCTGGTCTGTTCGGCCTTGCCCCAGTACCCCTTGGCGACGCTGCGTCCGCGCAGCCAGATCTCACCGACCTGGTCTTCGCCGAGAGGCTCCAGGGTGTCCGGATCGACGAGTTCCAGATCGATCTCGTGCGGGTACCCGCAGCTGATGATCTGCTTGCCGGTCTCGGGCGGATCCGCGACCTCGAAGGCCCCGCCGTCGAGCGCGTTCCGGTCCGCGTCGAGGACCCGCAGGGTGGACGAACGACGGCTCGCCACGATCAGCGTGGCCTCCGCCAGGCCGTAAGCCGGGCACATTTCGGCCTTGAACCCGGCGGGGGCGAACTTGTCCGCGAAGCCGCGCATGGTGGACAGGTTGAGCCAGTCGGCACCATTGGTCGCCATCTTCCAGGTCGACAGGTCGAGCCGGGAGACCTCCTCGTCGGAGATCCGGTCGACACAAAGGCCGAAGGCGAAGTCGGGGGCCGCCGAAACCGTGGCGCGGTACCGGTCGATGGTGCGCAGCCAGGAATAGGGACGCCGGACGAAGGTGCCGGGATCGAGGAGATACGAGGTTCCACCGAACAACAGCGGGCTCAGCAGCTGGCCGATCAACCCCATGTCGTGGTAGAGCGGGAGCCAGCAGACCAGGCGGATCTCTTCCGGCGGCAGATCGGTGATCTCGAACAGGATCCGGGAATTGGTCAGGATGTTGTCGTGGGTCAGCACGACACCTTTGGCGTCACCCGTGGACCCGGAGGTGTACTGCAGGAAGGCGGGGGCGTCGGGTCCGCTTTCCCGCGCGGAGAAGTCCGCCGCCGGGGCGGGGTTCACGGTGTCGGTGAACACGGGAGCCAGATCGTCGAGCCCTTCCGAGGACACCCAGTCCAGTACGACGTCGCGGTCGCCCGAGTGGGCCAGCACCACCGAGACACCGGCGTCCTCCGCGATGGCCGTCAACCGCCGCTTCTGCTGTTTTGAGCGCACGGGCAACGGCGCCGGAACAGCGATCAGTCCACTGTAGAGACAGCCGAGGAATGCCGCGGCGAAATGCGGTCCGGACGGATAGGTCAGCAGGATCCGGTCTCCCGGCCGGGCCAGTCGTTCGAGTTGTGCCGCGACGGCGCTCGCCTCGTCGTGCAGCCGTCGATAACTCCAGGACACGGTGGAGGCCGGGTCGTCCGGGTCTCGAACGAAGGCCACGGCCTCCCGCTCACCGTGCTCCCGGACCCGCTCCTGGAAGACCCGCGCCACGCCTGGGCCCGTGGTCACACCGGTCACGTCCGCCTCCTTTCCTGGCCGACTCCGTGGTCGGCTGTCGCTCTGCTGAGCACCGGTGGCGCAGCACGGACACCGCTGAACGCGACTACGAGACTTTCCGGCCCACGCAAACTCGGGGTCGCCTTGTAGGTGAGCCGATCGGTCATCTTCGGCTCGATCACGCGACCGGCGAACGCCGCGAACGCGGCGGCTCCCTCGATCCGGGCGAGCCCGCTGCCGAGGCAGAAATGCGGACCCGACGCGAAAGCGAGGTGCTGCCCGGCTCCCGTCCGGCCGATGTCGAACTCGTCCGGCCCGGTGAAGACGGCGGGATCGCGATTGGCCGCACCCAGCAGGAGGACCAGGAGATCCCCTGCCGCGATCCGCAGTCCACCGACGGTCAGGTCGGCGATGGCCACTCTCGTGGTGATCTGTGCGGGCGAGTCGTATCGCAGCACCTCGTCCACCACCGCGGGCGCCAGGTCCGGATCCCCGGCGAGACGCCGCAACTGCTCCGGATGCTCCAGCAGTGCCCGGACGCCGTTTCCGACGAGACCGACCGTCGTCTCGTAGCCGGCGTTGATCAGCAGCACGCAGATACCGAGGACTTCGCTTTCACTCAGCCCGCTTCCCTCGTCTCCGGTGTTCAGCAGGACGTCGAGGACGGGACCGTACGGCGCCGAACGTGGTTCCGCGAGCAGCTTCTTGAAGTAGACGAGCAGGCGCCCGCCCGCCCGCGCCGCGTCGCCGGTCGCCTCCTGGTCCACCGATCCCAGCGGAAGCGGGTACAGCCCGCGGGAAAGCGTCCTGGACCAGTCGCCGACCCGTTCGTGGTCCGCGGCGGGAACACCCAGCTGGTTACAGACCGTCGACAACGCCAGCGGCGAAGCGAAATCCTTGATGACATCGAAAAGACCGTCCGGGGGTACCGCGTCGAGGAGGTCGTGCACCGTCGCACTGATCCGCGGCAGCAGTGGCGCGAGGGCGCGCCCGGTGAAGGCCTTGGACACCAGGCGGCGGAGGCGGGTGTGGTCCGGCGGATCGAGGTCGACGAGCTTCCGGCTCGCCGGGTGGACGTCCTCATGGAAGATGCGGGCCCGGCTCCTGTCGCTACTGACGCGTGGGTCGCGCAGGATCGCCGAACAGTGTTCGTGTTTCGCCACCACCACGACGCCGTCCGAAGCGGGATACGGCGAGGATTCCCGCAGGTGGGCGAGAACCGGGTAGGGCTCCCGCTCACGCAGGACCTCCGGTAAGCGGGTGAAGACCTCTCCGAGGTCGGTGGTCATCGGCCGGCCTCGGAGCGGTAAAGGGCGCCTTCCGACCAGATGTAGCGGACCTTTCCCCAGCGGGCGGCGGAGGCGACGTCCGGGAAGAACCCGGAGCCGTTGAAGTTCGCGCTGGTGTTGCACAACACCGGTACCCCGGTCCGGCGCCGGTAGGCGGTCAGCAGTTCGTACATCACCGGGTTCTCCGCACCGACGGTCTGCAGCCGGGCGCTGCCGTCGACGTGCACCACGGCCGGGACCCGCGCACGCCATTCCGGACGGACCTGGTGCTCGAACAACATGTACGGGTCGCGGGTGCCCGGCGAGAACACGTCGGGAGCCGCGTCCTCCAGGCAGATCGGTGCCACCGGCCGGTAGGACGCGCGCTGCTTGAGCTCGTTCAGCCGGTCCAGCATCCCGGCGTCGATCGCCGGGGCGATGATGCTCCGGTGCCCGAGCGCGCGGGGACCGATCTCGGCCCGGCCGGTCAGTACGATCACCGGTTCGCCTTCGACGGCGAGCAGTTCGGCCAGTTCGTCAAGCGTGCACGGCGTCGACGACCAGCCCTCCGGCACTTCGGCGCCGGGAACGACCTCCGGTCCCGCGAAGGCGGACCAGTGCAGGGCACTGTTCCCGGTGCGGTCGATCATCTCCGCACAGGCCGCGCCGATGGCCGAACCCGCGTCGTTGGGGAACGGCGGTACCCACACCTCGGAGAACAGGCCGGAGTCACGCACGCGGGCGTTCCACTTGATGTTCAAGGCACATCCACCGGACAACGCGAGCGGCGTGCCGCGGAACTCTTCGTGCTCGATCACGAACCGGCGGAGCGCCTCGACCAGCAGCCCCCCAAGGTATTCCTGCATCGACGCCATCAAGGTGGCGTCGGAAAGCTTCTTCGGCGCCAGGTCGCGCAGGACGGAGCGGCTCCACAGATACATGGGCACGACGTCGTTGGGCCGGTGCCTGCTGGAAGCGGCCGCCATGGCGGCCAGGACGTCGTCGTCCGGGCTCCCCAATGCCGCGTAGGCCATCGCTTTGCCGGAGACCGGCAGGATCACCGTCTCCAGTTTCCGGGCATCGGTGTCGAGCGCGCCGTCCCCGGTACGGAAGGGTTCGAGGTGGGTGGCGAAGATGGGGTACAGGCCACCCAAGACGTCCGACAGCCAGCGCAGCGGCCGCAAGGACCGGCGGACCGGGTCGTAGTGATACAGACAGGGCGCCATGCCGCCGTCCCACACCACGATGAGCGCGGATTCACCTCGCTGGGCGAACGGGCTGCTGCAGTAGCCCGCCAGCGCGTGGCCGGTCGCGTGGCTGAAACTGCGAAACTTCACCAGGCCGTCACCGAACAGTTCGGCCGTTTCGAACGGACGGCTGAGCGGGTCGATGCCGGTGCCGGGCGAGTCGCGATAGGAGGCGACCGGTACCGGGCGCCGGGCGCCCGCGTCGTCGATCACGTGGACCTGGTGGGTGTCCTCCCCCGCGGTTCGTCCCCAGCCGTCCACCGCGATCGAAGTCAGTTCTTCCGGGCGCAGCCCCTGCCCGTCGAGCACGGCGATGAGGTCGCACCACGTGTTCAGCGCCGAATACCGGGCCCGGTTCTCCAGTTTTTCGGCCTCGATCGAAAAAAGCAATCGATCGTCTTCGATCGCGGCCAGGGAGCCGTCGTGGGTGAGCTTCAATCCGCAGAAGATCTCGCTGATGGTGGTGCCCCCTACCCGGAGTCGATTTCCCGCTTCGCGGAGGTCAGCCGAACAGAAGAATTCCGGCACCATCTTCGGTATGCGGAATAAAAATGTCCAACACGACCGGGCGGAATTGGACTTCCCGCATAAGATCGTTGCCTCTTCGGTCACTTTGTGGATGCGACCGCCCGACCTTGTTGTACGCGGCGTGAGCCGAAGGGCAATCAGGGCAACCCGGGCCGATATTCGGGCAGTTCGGGTCACATCTCATGGAATACCTGCTCGCCGGACAACGCCGGAACAGGCCGAACCCCCACGCGATCCGGACGCAGCCAGACGCGAAGTCGTGGTCGGCTCCCGCGCACTGAGCATTCGTAGTGGACAGCCCGAGCCTCCGCTGGACCCCTCTCCCTCAGCCGATCTACGGCTACACCCCGATCGCCGGTTTCGCCGGACTGCCCGCCATCGCCGTGCCCCTCGTGCGGACCGAATTGCGCACCAGGCTTCCGCCGGTCGATGTGGCATTGCTCAGGCCACGATCGCAGGAAAGGTGGCCAGGAAGGACCAGGTGTACGTGCAGCGGAGCTTGTGCGCCTTCAACATGCACTCCAAGCCCAGGTATCCGTCAGACGACTACGTGCGAGCTATGGGCGGTGTCAAGACCTGCCAGCACATCGCGAACGACTCGGATGCGGGCCGTGACGCACGTACCGGCTCGGTAGCGCTTCAGACGGGTGAGGACAACCGCAGGTATGCAGTACGGGCATGCTGAAGCCACGGAGGGAAGTTCAGGTGCCATTATGCGTCTGGTGAGCCCCGGCGCCGGGAACTATGCGCTCCCGGAAGCCGGCCGGGACGGGCGAACGGGAAGTGGTCAACCCCTGGACAGATCTCCTGCGCACCATCTGACGACCGGATTTGCCAGAGTGGTTGAGGTCGTGGCGTAACCGAGGATGATACCGCGGTTCTCGGCGTCGAGGGGGCCGGTCGGTGATCACCGAGGCATCCATTCCTGACAGCCGTCCGCCTTTCTGGGCGTTGCGGGTCACTTTCCACAGCACTTCGCCGAAGGCCCCGGATGCGTGGCTGGAGGATCCGCCTCCAGCACGATCCCCGTTTCGATGAGTGACTTCGCCTCGCTCGGCCCCACTTCGTCGGGCGCGCGGTTGACGGTCAAGGCGACCACACCGGCACCTCCCCCGGTGGCCGCGGCGACTGTTCGTGCTGTTCTCATTCGTCCGCCTTTCCTCGGCGGACTCGCTCAGTCCGGGGGTGGTGGGGTGCGGATCTCGTCGGGCACGGAACCGCCCGCGAAATCGGCCGCGACGCCGAGGTCTTCGGCGTAGTCGACGCTGTCCGGTCTTTCCTCCCGCTCACGGTCGGCGGCTTCCGCCGTCTCGTCGACGTCGGGACGTTCCTCGGCCAGACGCTCACCGAGCGGGGCGGGATGCGCTTGTTCCCACGGGGTCATGCCGTGTTTGGTCACCCCGCTCCAGTGCTCCGGCGGATCCATTCCCTCTTCGAGCGGGTCGACACGCAAGCGGTCTTCGTCGAGATCTTCGGCGCTGTTCAGCGCCGCGGGGTCGGTCTCGACGGGGTCGGGCGCGCCGGTGTCCTGCGGAGCGGCGTAAGCCTGATCGTGCTCGGACATGATTCACCTTTCGTGCTACGCGGATCAGCGGCCGAGGGCGTCGCGGATGGCGTCGCGGGCGCGGTCCATGATCGCGATGGGCGGGCCGAGCAGGAGGTTCGCCGTCGCGCTTTCGACCCCGGGATGGGGGCGGGTCGGCGCGATCGCTTCCGCCACCCGGACGGTCGCGGCCATGGCGCGGAGCCGTTCGGGGCCGTGCGCCGCCCGCAGCAGCGGGAACTCCTCTTTTTCTTCGTGTTCCGCGTGCGCGAGAACGTCTTCGCGCAACTGGACGAGCAGGGTGTCGAAGCCCTCGGCCTCCGGCCCCATCTCGGTCAAGGTGACGAGCAGCCGCTTGGCGCGGTGTTCCTCGCCGATACGGGCTTCCACTACGTGTTCGCCGTCCGGCAAGCCGCGCACTTCCGGGTGAACCACCTCTTCTTCGGCGGTCTCGTGCACGGCGAGCAGCCGGACCAGGTCACGGAACAGGTCCCGGCGCTGTTCTCCTTCCGCGGTCTCCAGTTCGGTGAACAGCAGCCGGATCTCGTCGTGCTGACGGTGCAACAGGGCGATGACGTCTTCGTTTTCGTTGTCGGGCACTTTTTCTTCCTCTGTCCGGCGGGAACATGCGGTTGCCCCCGGATTCCCGCCTCGCCGTGCTTCACACATCACCGCGAACAGGTGTGACGATCGAGAAGCCGGGTACACGCCTGCGACGTCCCCGGAAGAACAGGCAGCGCGATGACCCAGACGCCGGCACGGCCCCTCCAGGTTCCGCACGCGCCCCGCCGGAAGGGCAGGCGCGGGAACACCCTGCTGAAGCTGATGAGGACGACGGATCCGAAGACGATCGGCGTGATGTACATGGTCACGTCGTTCGGGTTCTTCCTGATCGGTGGCTTCACGGCACTGCTGATGCGCGGCGAACTGGCCCGGCCGGGACTGCAGTTCCTGTCTCCAGAGCAGTACAACCAGCTCTTCACCATGCACGGCACGATCATGCTGCTGCTCTACGCCACGCCGAATGTGTTCGCCTTCGCCAACTTCCTCGTACCGCTTCAGATCGGGTCGCCCGACGTGGCGTTTCCGCGGCTGAACGCCTTCTCCTACTGGCTGTACCTGTTCGGCGCGATGATCGTGCTCGGCGGCTATCTGACGCCGGGCGGGCCGCCGGACTTCGGCTGGACGGCCTACACCCCCTTGTCGACGGCCGTGCACTCACCGGGCGTCGGCGGGGATCTGTGGATCGCCGGGCTGATCGTGACCGGGCTCGGCACGATCCTCGGCGCGGTCAACATGATCACCACGATCGTCTGCCTGCGCTGCCCGGGGATGCTGATGTGGCGCATGCCGATCTTCACCTGGAACATCTTCTTCACCAGCATCCTGATCCTGCTGGCGTTCCCGATCCTGACGGCGGCGTTGTTCGGTCTGATGGCCGACAGGCATCTCGGAGCGCACGTTTTCGACCCGGCCAACGGCGGGGCGATCCTCTGGCAGCACCTGTTCTGGTTCTTCGGCCATCCCGAGGTGTACATCGTCGCGTTGCCGTATTTCGGCATCGTCAGCGAGATCGTCCCGGTGTTCAGCCGGAAACCGTTGTTCGGCTACAAACTCATGGTGTTCGCGACGATCGCGATCACCGCGCTGTCGGTGGCGGTGTGGGCGCACCACATGTTCGCCACCGGCGCGGTGCTGCTGCCGTTCTTCTCCATCATGACCTTTCTCATCGCGGTGCCGACCGGGATCAAGTTCTTCAACTGGATCGGCACCATGTGGAAGGGGCAGCTGACCTTCGAATCACCGATGCTGTGGTCGGTCGGATTCCTGGTGACGTTCCTGCTCGGCGGGCTGACCGGGATCATCCTCGCTTCGCCGCCGCTGGATTTCCACATCCACGACACCTATTTCGTGGTGGCGCACTTCCATTACGTGCTGTTCGGCACCATCGTGTTCGCCACCTTCGCCGGGATCTACTTCTGGTTCCCCAAGATGACCGGACGGATGATGGACGAGCGGCTCGCCAAATGGCATTTCTGGACCACGTTCCTCGGCTTCCACACGACGTTCCTGGTCCAGCACTGGCTCGGCAACGCGGGCATGCCCCGCCGCTACGCCGACTATCTGCACAGCGATCAATTCACCGGCATGCACATGGTCTCCACCGTCGGCGCCTTCCTGCTCGGCCTGTCCGTACTGCCGTTCATGTGGAACGTGTTCAAAAGCTACCGCTACGGCGAACCCGTCGACGTCGACGATCCCTGGGGTTTCGGCAACTCCCTGGAATGGGCGACCACCAGCCCGCCACCCCGCCACAACTTTCTCGAACTACCCCGGATCCGCTCCGAACGCCCCGCGTTCGAACTGCACTACCCGCACATGATCGAACGAATCCGCGACGAAGCCCACCGGACGACCGGCCATCCTGGGAACGCCGCGGACCCGGCCGAAGTCGCCGCCTCCGCCACTCAACCCGACGACCAAGGGCCCAGCCGCGACCCTCGCGGGCGTTGACCCTCGACCATGGCCGCAAGCCTCTTCACGCCGATTCGGTGGCCAGTCCCCGATCGGTCCCGTACCGCAAACGCTCACGGAGTTCGGTGACGAAGGACGAATCGGCATAAGCCAGCGTCTCGAGGACCACACCGGGCGCACCCAGCGCCAGGGCGAACTGCAGCACGGGCGCCGGCTCCTACCGCAATTTCGCCGTCGGCTCGCGCCAACCGGCGTTTGAGTACCCATCTGGCGGATACCCGGGCAGGTATGGAATTTCCTCGAGAACGAAGCGTTCGGTGAACCGGGCGACGCTGCTACTGGGATTGGGGTTCGGCGGATTCATCGACGGTATCGTCGCCCACCAGATTCTGGGCTGGCATCACATGCTGTCGAGCTGGTACCCGCCGACCACCCCGCACGACCTTCACCTCAACATGGTCGGCGATGGACTATTCCACCTCCTGTGCCTGATCTTCGTGATCGCCGGTGTGGTCCTGCTGAACCGGGGTGACCGGCTGGCCGCGCGGACCCTCTGGGGCGGCATGGCGACAGGCTGGGGCGTGTTCAACCTCGTAGAAGGCACCGTCGACCACCTGATCCTCGGCGTGCACCACGTCCGCCCAGGCCCGTACCAACTCGCCTACGACCTCGGCTTCCTTGCACTCGGAGCCGTCCTGGTGACAGCAGGCCTGCTGACCTCACGCTCGTCCCGCTCCCCCGCCGGGACCCGATGAACACCGGGTCTTGCCGGGATGCCGGCCGTTGGTGGGCGTCCGTCTTCACAGGCGTCGTTCAAGCGACGGTCCCGCCGCCGACCTGTTTGGCGGCAACGGTGTTCGTCCGTTCCAGGCGGCCAACGGCCACTTGCAAGGACCCCGCCGCGGCGCGCGGCGGGGTCGCTGGAGTGTCACAGTCCTGAAAGTCGCGCTCGATGACATCACCTGCCTTTCACTCAGCCGTGCCGGACTCACGAACCGGTACCGGAGGTGAACGCTGCCGCATCCAGCGCTCACCGACGTGGACCGCGGGACACGGTCGCGCTGTCGGTGAACGGGCAGGCCGTGCGGTCCGAGCGGCCCGCGATCGCTCGGACGGGGCCAGGCCCCACGAACGCCGAGGGGGAATGCGTGAGACATCGGCGAAAGAGGCCGCGATGATCGACTCGAACTCGGTGCGCAGCCACACCGGGTCCGCGTACACCAGCTCGGCGAACGCTTCGTTCACCGCTGTACGGCGGATACCGTGCCGCATGTCGATCACTCCCCGGAACGTCGTCGGGACCGAAGCCAGGTCAAGTCATCTCTGAAAAACTATGTAACCCGCCCTGCCGAGGATGTCAAGCCCCGCACGCTTGCGGACCCGCGCTCGACGTGCTATGAGAGAATTAGCACTCGGCGGTCGAGAGTGCTAACGGACCACGCCTCTCCACAAGGACGGAAAGCATGACAGCTGTGATCGTTTTCAGCACCGTGGTCACGGGCATCGTCGCGATGGTCGCCGTCGCCGCCCGCAGACACCACCTGGACGATCTCACCCGCGACTGACCACGGACTCCCGCTCACGAACCGATGGAGCATTCATGGGGTTGAACAAAGTCTGGATACGCACTCTCAGCGATGGTCTTCTCCGTGCCGACCAGGTCATCGGGCTGACCGCGCACGCCACCCCGTCGATTCCCGGCAAATCCCCGCGCTGGCTGTTCGACGCCACCGTCGCGGTCCCCGCGGGCAGCGGCAACACCAGCGGCTGGGACGTCGGCATCCTGCATCGCACACTGATCCAGACACCCGTCGAACCGGTCGAGGCACCCGACGAACTCGCCCGCCTGCTGGCCCGCCTCGACGAGCCGGGCACGGCCGGGATCATCGAACCGATGGCCGACCGGGTCGCGGACGGCGCCGGCCGGATTCGTTTCCGCTTCCGCTCCTTCGGCGATTCCTCGCCGGGCGCCACGGCGGCCGGACAGGAACACGAAGCGGCGAGCCGCCGCTGAAAAGAACGAAGGCACACGCTTTCGCCACGAAGAAGTGGCGATACGAGGAAGGAGGCAATTGTGATGTTGATGCGAACCGATCCGTTCCGTGAGCTGGACAGGCTCACCCAGCAGTTCCTGGGCGCCAACGGCACCGCTTCCCGCCAAGTGATGATGCCGATGGATGCCTACCGGTCCGGCAACGAATACGTGGTGGCGTTCGACCTGCCCGGGGTCTCGCCGGATTCGATCGAAATCGACGTGGAACGCCACGTGCTGACGGTCAAGGCCGAACGCGCCCTCGAACCGGGCGGGAACGCCGAGGTCCAGGTGGCCGAGAGGCCTCGCGGGGTGTTCAGCCGTCAACTGTTCCTGGGAGACACGCTGACGACCGACGACATCAGCGCGGATTACGACGCCGGGGTGCTTACCCTGCGCATCCCGATCGCCGAACAGGCCAAGCCACGCAAGATCGCCGTCACCAGTGGCGAAAAGGCCGAGCAGATCAACCCCTGACCGTTCCCGAGTTCCACTCGACGCGGAGCGGCCCGCCCTTCCGCGGGGCGGGCCGCGCCCCTCAGCGCAGGAGTACCGCGATGCTCCACGACGAAAGCCCGTGGCGGACGTGGCCGACCATCGACGTGGTGTTCCCGCGCTCGCGGACCGGGAACCCTGGCACTGACAGGGTTCCGGAGGCGGGTGATGGATCATGACGGCCGATCCGTACACAGTGCTCGGGGTGGCTCGCGACGCGACCCCGGCCGATATCGCGACGGCGTATCGCCGTCTCGTTCGCAGGCTGCACCCCGATGGCCGGTTCCCTGATCCCGAGCGCCTCGCCGCCGTCCTGGCGGCCTACCGGACGCTTCGCGCCAAAGCGCCGCGGACGACCGGGTCGCGCGGCGTCGCCATTCCCGTCCGTGTCCACAAGCGACGGAGCTCGTCGCCCTACCTCCGGTGGCGTCCAGGCTCCGATGACGGCGAGAAGCCGTGATCGGGCCTACGGCCGTCAGCCGGAGGGCAATGGAGCGCGTGTGACGTCGAGTCCGGCGAGGAGGTCGCCGTGTTCGTTGACGCGGTCGAGGACGTCGTCGGCGGTGAACACCAGCTGTGCCGGGCGGCGGCAGGCGCGGACTTCGTCCCAGGTGACCGGGGTGGAGACGGTGGGGTGGTCGCGGCCGCGCAGCGAGTACGGGGCGACGGTGGTCTTGGCGGGGTTGTTCTGGGACCAGTCGATGAACACCCGCCCGGTGCGCTGGGCTTTGGCCATCACGGCGGTCACCTTGCCCGGTGTCTCCCGGGCCAGGCGTTGGGCGAGTTTCTTCGCGTACGCCGACGGGGCCGCAGGGTCGTCGGTGGTGATGGCGCAGTAGAGCTGCATGCCCTTCGAGCCGGACGTCTTCGCCAGCGGCGTCAACCCGTTGTCCGTCAGGGCTTCGTGCAGTCGTTCGGCGACGCGGCAGCAGTGCACGATCGAGGTTCCCGGCCCGGGGTCGAGGTCGAACACCAGCCGGTCCGGCGGGCGGCGCGTGCCGTCGTCGCCGACGGTCCATTGTGGAACGTGGAGTTCGAGTGCGGCCATGTTCGCCGCCCACACCACCGCGGCGAGCTCGTCCAGCAACGCGTACGTGACCGGCTCTGTCGAGCCCCGGCTGCCGCTGCGAGCGATCCGGGCGGTCGGCAGCCACGCCGGCGCGCCGTGCGGGACGTTCTTCTCGAAGAACTGCTCCCCGCCGACACCGTCCGGGAAGCGGATGAACGTCACCGGACGCCCGGCCAGATGCGGCAGCAGCACCGGGGCGATACGCGAGTAGTAGTTGATCACCTCCCCCTTCGTGAACCCGTCCGGATACAAAGGTTTGTCCAAATTGGACAGAACGAGTCTCCGGTCACCGGCCTGGACGGTGATCTTCGCCCCCGGTGAAGCCGTGGGCTGATCCTCGGCCACCGGATCACCTTGTGCCTGCTCACGCGTGGTCTTTCGGGCAGAGGCGGGCTCGCGTCGTTGCGGGGCCAGGACGTCGGCAGGCTCCTTGTCATCGCGCAGACCCCGCCACGCGGTATGCCGCAGGCGACCGGCGCCGCGGGTGAACTGCCGGAACACCACCTCGCCCACCAGCTCCGGCTCCACCCACTGCGCCCTCGCGGTGTCGGCCCTGGGTGGTGTCTCAGCGAAGGGATGCCGCTTCCGCTCGAGGGCGTCGAGCCGGGCCTGCAAGCGGGCTCGTTCGGCTTCGGTGAAGCCGGTGCCGACGTCACCGATGTAGACCAGGTCGCCGGTGTCCGGGTCGTGGGCACCGAGCAGGAGCCCGCCCATCAGCCCGTCCAGCCGTCCCTGCCCGGGCCGGTAACCGCAGACGATCACCTCGGCCGTCTGGATCAGCGGATGTTTCAGCCAGGCGTTGCTGCGGCGCCCGGGGGTGTAGGCGGCGGTGCGGAGCTTCGCGACCAATCCCTCGTGACCACTGGCTTTCACGTGGTCGAGCAGGTGCCACGGGGTCCGGCGATCCGCGGCCAGATCGGTGAAGGTGAACCCGCGCACCACCTCCACCCGGTACGGATCCGGCATCGGCAGCGCGGTCAACTGCCGCCGGCGCTCGTCATACGGCTCACGCAGCAGCGAGACACCGCCGAGCTGCACCAAATCGAACGCCAGGAACCGGACCGGAACGTCGTCGGCGAACGGCTCGTCACGGCGAGCAGAGCCGCGATGGGTCTGGTAGCGGCCGCGGCGTTCCTGCAGCAACCCGAAGTCGATCTGACCCGCGTCGTTGTAGACGACGATCTCCCCGTCCAGCACCGCGCTCCGCCCCTCCAGCGCCTCCGTCAGGACACCGGTCAGATCCAGGAACTCGTCGGTGAAGTCGACGTCGTTACGGCTGGTCAACACCGTGGTGCCGTCGGCGGCGATCCTCATGCACGCCCGGTAGCCGTCGAGCTTGTACTCGTACGCCCACTCCGGCCCCTCCCGCAACCGGCCACCGTCCGGACTGGCCAGCATCGGGCTCACCCACCCCGGAACACCGCGCACCGCCTCCCGCGCCATCACGAGCTCCCGTCACCGCCGACCGCACCGGACACCGTGCGAGTCGTCCGCGGTTCGACCGTAACCCGCTTGGCGTAACCGCGCTGGATACGCGCAGGTCAACACCCCGGAAAGGGTGGCGCTGACCGATCTCGGCGTTGCGCCCTGGAGGGCGGGCAGCCTGCTTGGCCGCGGGCAGCGGCGTTCAGGAGTGGCTTAGCCCGCCGTCGATGCGCCGGCCCTACCGGGATCGCCGACTCCTCCGGCGACGAGGGCGCGGAACGCATCGAGGTCGCCGATGACCTCTTCGGCGCGGTCCCGCTGCCTGTAGAGCTCGTAGTAGCGGGCACCGATCACGTCGGGGTCGGCCACCACGTCGCCGGGAATGACACCGGACGCGATAGTCACCGTAGCCACGTGGATGCCCTGGGGCCGTAGTTCGGTGTGCAGGGCGTGTGCCCAGTTCCGCAAACCGGCCATGGCCAGGCCCACGTTGGCCAGGAACGGTGCGGGGATGGCCGAGGAAACGCCGGTGGTCAGCAGGAGCGTTCCGTCGCCACGGGCACGCATGTCCGGCAACACCTGTCCCACGGCCGTCACCGCACCCAGCACGTGCAATTCGAACTGCTCGGTGGCGGAGCCGGCCGTGGTCTGCGCGGCGTGGGTGATCGCGCCGGTCGGGCTGGGGCTGAACTCCAGCACGTCGACCGGTCCCAGCGTCCGCCTGGCCGCGGTGAGGGCATCGACCAGCGCGTCACGATCACGGATGTCGGCGGGAAACGCCCCGGCGGTCACACCGAGTTCGGCCAGCTCGCCGACCAGACCATCGAGCACGTCCTCGTTCCGGGCGATCAGCCCGACCCGGAAACCCTGACGGCCGAAACTCCGGGCCACGCCCATCCCCAGCCCCGGGCCGGCACCGACGACGACAAGGGTCTTCGCCACCTCGACTCCTTTCCGACCACCCCGGCCAGGACGAGTTCCTCGGCCGCCGGCGGTTACTCTTTGTTCGTAGAGCCATGGTTTGTCACAGAGCTGCCGCCGGCAAGACGGCACATTCATGTCGGTGACGCACACGGAGGTAACCCTTGGCAACCCACGGAAACCCCGAACCGGACGACGAGGCGTGCCGTCAGGTGCTGCAGATCCTCGCCCTCATCGGCGACAAGTGGACGATCCAGGTCGTCGGGCGACTCGGCGACCGGACCTTGCGCTTCAGCGAGCTACACCGCGCGATCACCGGCATCTCCCAGCGCATGCTCACCTTGACCCTGCGGCAACTCGAACGCGACGGCCTGGTGACCCGCACCGTGCACCCCAGCGTTCCCCCGCGCGTCGACTACACCCTCACCGCACTCGGCACCACGCTGCTGGACGCGGCCGTGGCCCTCGGCGAATGGGCCACCACCCACCGGCACGAGATCACCGACAACCGGCGCCGCTACGACACCACCCATCCACCGCGAACGCAGTCCTGATCCCCGGCGCGCCGCGGCCGGGGTTCAGCCCTTGATCTCCGCCCGAAGCCGTTCGGCGAGCCGTACGGACGCCTCGATCTCTTCCCGCCTGATCGACACGCTTTCGACGTTGATGCCGAACGGGACGTCCAGGCCGCGGCAGTAGGTCATCAGTTCCGTGGCCGCCGCGAGGGCCAGCTGATACGACGCTTCGAGGGTGTCGGCGGCGTGCTTGAGGTCGTTCTCGATCCACCGCGGCACGTCGACGCCCAGCCACCGCAGGAAGTCGAGTGTCTTCAACGATCCGCAGACCGAGAAGGTGAAGACGATCGGCACGGGTGCTCGTCCGCGCGCGACGCATTCGTAGTGATAGTCGGAAACGAGGTTCTTCGCCGCGTTGACGTCGTAGACCACCTGGGTCACGAAGAACCGGCAACCGGCGTCCTGTTTCGCCAGCAGCCGGTGATGTTCGTCGTCCCGGCGGCTGTGCCGTTCCGGAATCGCGACGCCGCCGAGTGACAGGCCGGGATTGGCGTCACGCCGCAGTGCCTGGGCATCCGCGAGTGACGTCATGGTGTCGATCTTGCTGGACGACGCGCCGACGAGAACCGTCATCACGCGCGCCGGATCCTGGGCCGCCAGCCAGGTCCGCAGCTCCGACGGCGCGTACTTCCCGACCGCCCGGTACACGATGACCGGGGTCTGCCAGCTCGTGAAGTTGTCCGCGAGATAGTTCGCGGGGTCGAGGGTCGGCACGAACGGGAACGGGCGCCGCGCGGGGTTCCGGGCCGCTTCGTCATCGATGTCGTAGAGGATCAGGCCGTCGAGATCCAACGGGCGCAAGCGGGCCATGGTGGCGTCGGCGATCTGTTGAACGCGTTCGTGAGCGGTGGCCAGGCGCGGTGGGGTCAGAGCGAACAGCAGGAATTCACCCGCGGCGCGGTCGATGCGGCGCACAAGGTCCATGGGGGAACCGTAACCGAAGCGCGCATCGTGCTCAGAGACCGCTCGCCAGCCGCATCACCCAATGGACGTCGGTGTTCTGGACCGTGCCACCCAAGCGAGTGGAGCCGGGGCCTTCGGCGGTGACCGGGGTGTCGGCGCCGGTGTGGTCATGCGTCGTCCAGTCCACAGTGAACCGGAGCTTCGAACCCGGTACGTCGAAGGGGCCGTCCTGGCCCGGGTCGGTGTCGGAGGCGTCGTAGTTCTCGATACTCAATCCGCCCGTCTCGTGATCACCGCCGATGATCACCAGCGTGTCGGGGTGCGTGCGGACGAAGCGCAGGACCTCGGCGACGGTGTCGTCGAGCGCGCGGCCCGCGTCGATCACGCCGTGCGCGTTGTTCTCGTGCGACATCCCGTCGGTCCCTTCTTCCTCCAGGAACAGGAAGAAGCCGCGCGGGTTCTTCGAGAGGGTGTCCAGCGCCTTGCGCGCCATCTGCTGGAGCGGCACCCGCGGCGCGTACTTCCCGACGCCGTCGGGGCCGTAGTCGACCATGTCCTCGTTCGCGAACAGGCCGAGGATCCGGTTCGCCCGCGTGGCCCGCAGTTCGTCGCCGTCGCGCACGTAGGTGTAGCCGGTCCGCTGCGCGCGTTCGACCAGGTTGCCGTAGGGACTGCGGCTCTCCTCCCCCGGCTTGTCCGGCCAGAGCCCGGGGTTCCCCTTGGGATACCACCAGTCCTCGCCGCCGCCGAGCAGGACGTCCGGGCGGCTGTTCTCGATGTACTGCTTCGCGATGTCGCTCTGCGAGTCCCGGCTGGGCACGTGCGCCGCGAAGGCCGCCGGCGACGCGCCCGTCACCTGCGCGGTGGTGACCAGGCCGGTCGACTTCCCCGCCCGCTTCGCCCGTTCGAGAATCGTCTCCAGCGGGCGCCCGTGGCCGTCCACGCCGACCGCGCCGTTGCGCGTCTTGTGCCCGGTCGCGAGCGCGGTGGCCGCCGCGGCGGAGTCGGTGACGATCTCGTCGGGGTCGTCCGAAGCCGTCCGCACGAGACCGGTGGCCGCGAGCCCGTCCATCGCGAGTCTGCCGTTCTTGCCCTTGAGCGCCAGCCGCAGCAGATCCCGCTGGCCGAGGCCGAGACCGTCGCCCTGGATGTAGATGATGTTCCGCGCGCCGGACCCCGCCGTCGTCGTGTCCGCGACGGCGGCCGAGCCACCGCACAGGACCACCAGCACCGTCGCCGCCGCAAGACCACGTCCGCGCACATCGCCTCCAGTTAGTTAGGAACCTTTCCTAACAGAGAACGGGAGCTCGTTCAACCGCGCAGAATGCCCGCGTCGTGCGCGAGGATCGCGGCCTGGACCCGGTTCGCGCAGCCCAGCTTGGCGAGGATCCGGCTGACGTGGATCTTCACCGTGCCGTTCGACAGCCGCAGCTCCCCCGCGATCTCCGCGTTGCCGAGCCCCCGCCCCACGCGCACCAGGACGTCGAGCTCCCTGCCGGTCAGCGCCTCGATCCGCCGCCTGGCCCGTGCGGCGTTGTCGGCGTCCGCCGCGTCGGCGTCGCGGAACCGGTCGATGACCTGCTGCGCTATCCGGGGTGACAGCACCGCCTCGCCGGCGGCCGCGGACCGCACCGCCTGGATGAGCTGCGCCGGATCGGTGTCCTTGAGCAGGAACCCGGCCGCTCCCGCGCGCAGGGCGCGGGCCACGTAGGCCTCGTCCCCGAACGTGGTGAGCATGATGACCCGCACCTCACGGGCGATCTCCTCGACCGCGGCGAGCCCGCCGGTCCCGGGCATCCGGATGTCCATCAGCGCGACGTCCACGGGTATCCGCCGCACGACGTCGATCGCCTCCGCGCCGTCCGAGGCCTCGGCCACGACGTCGATGTCGCCCGCCTGGTTCAGCAGGAGCCGCGCGCCCGCGCGGAGCAGCGGTTCGTCGTCGGCGAGCAGGACCCGGATCACGGCGTCTCCTCCGGTACGGGGACCTCGAACCAGGTCTTGTCCACCAAACCCCGGTCGCCGAAGCAGAACCGGAAGATCGCGGCGGTTTCCGCGTCGGGCGGATCGGCGGCCGCGACGTAGACGCAGTAGCTGTCGCCGGGTATCGGCGGCTCGTACCCCTCCGCGGCGGCGTGCGCCGCGGGTTCGTTCGGGCCGAACCACGCCTCGACCTCCTCCGGCGTCATCCCGATCTTCACGCTGGCCAGCGGATCCTCGTGGTCGGCAGGCGTGAGTGGCGGCACGAAGGCGAGCGTGGTCAGCAGCAACGCGGCGACGGCCGCCAGACCGGTCGTCAGCAGCAGACCGGACTGGATCCGGCCCGGCCGCTCCTCGCCCGGCTCTTCGGCGAGTGGCGCGTTCACCCGTTTCGGCAGGCCGGCCGTGACGGCGAAGCCGCCTTCCGGATCCGGTCCGGCCGTGAACGTCCCGCCGAGGAGACGGACCCGTTCACGCAGGCCGCCCAGCCCGCGCCCGGTACCGGGCAGCCGCTCCGCCGTCACCTGCTCGGCGCCGTTGCGCACCACGACCTGCACCGAATCGGGGCCGTGGTCGACGACGACGGTGACCGAAGCCCCGGCGGCGTGCTTGTGCACGTTGGTCAGCGCCTCGCGCACCAGGCGGTGCACGGCCCGCCGGACCGGCGGCCGGACGCCGTCGAGGTCGGAACCACGCCAGTCGAACGCCACGTCGAGGCCGGCATCGCGCGACGACGCCACCAGGCCCTCGATGTCGGCCTTCGTACCGGCGGCGTCGGTGGCTTCGGCGGGCTCGGCCGGCTCACCGCCCGGCCGCAGGATGCCGAGCGACTCCCGCAGTTCTTCGAGCGCGAGCTTGGCCGTCGACCGGACGTGCCCGGCGGCCTGCCGCAACTCGGGATCCTTGCCCTCGGCGGCGACCTCCAGCGCGCCGGAGAACATCGTGATGAGGCTGAGCCGGTGCCCGAGCTGGTCGTGCATCTCCTCGGCGAGCCGCGAGCGTTCCTCCAGCCGGGCGCGGTCGCGCAACGCCACCACCAGTCTCGCCCGCTGCGCCTGCATCGCCCCCGCCAGCGCGGGCAGGACGAGGCACGAGACCGTCGAAACGGCGATCACCACGAGGACGTACTGCCAGCGGAAGGCGGGCTGGGTGAGCAGCACGACCGCGGCGGGCAGCAGCGCGGCGAGGGCGAACACCGGCCACCGCCGTCCCCGGGTCCCCGCCGTGTGCGCGACGACCGCGAGCGCGACACCGGTCGCGGGGAACAGCCCGAACAGCACGGTCGCGGCGAGCAGCGCGGCCACCGTGAACCGGCGGCGCAGCAGCACCAGCACGACGGCGCAGGCGATCACCGCGGTCAGCACCGGCGCCGACGGCGAGAACACCTCCGGCCAGCCCCACGACGGCAGCAGATCGGCGAGGAAGACCGTCACGCCCGCGACGAATCCGCCGAGGAGCACCTCGGCGAGCAGCCGGTCGAGCATCTTCACGCGTCCAGCATCACACGGGACCGGTGGTGCAGCGGGCCGGGGCGGCGGGAATCGTCAAGTCGACCAGATACCGGCCGACCGCATCGTCCACACAGGACGATCCACCGCCGAAGACGGCGTGCCCGACGTCCTCATTGGACAGAAGCACCGCGGATTTGAGGCTTTCCGGCAGCCGCCGTGCCCAGCCATACGGTGTCGCGGCGTCCTTCGTGGTCCCGACGAGCAGGATCGGCGGCGCGCCGTCCGCACGGACCGTCCGGGACGGCGTCGCGCCGGTGGGCAGGAAGGCGCAGCCGAGTGCTTCCGTGCCGGACGAGAGCCGGGAAACGCGGCGAAGCTCTCGCGCGGCGTCCTCGTAGGCCGCCAGATCGGTGGGATGGGTCCGGTCGAGACAGTTGACGACGGTGAGCGCGTCGGTCGTGTCGGTCGAGGGTTCCGGCTCGTCGGCGGGCTCGTCCGACGAGCCGTCCGAGGGAGCGTCGGCGCCGAGGATGATTTCCGACAGCTCCGGCCAGTCCGCCGGAAAAGTGACTTTCGCGGAGATCTCCGAGCGAAGAGCGCTCCCGTCACCCGCTTTGTCCGCTTTGGCCAGTACCCGGTCGACGGTGGCCAGGATTTCGGTCTCGTCGCGGCCGGGGCACGGTTTGCCGGTCCTCGTGGCACATTGTTTCGCGTAGGTCAGCAGGGTGTCTTCCACACCTTTCGCCTGCTCGACGGTGTCGGCCCGCCAGTCGAGATAGGTGTTGTCGACGCCGTCGAGCACCATGGCGCGAATCTTCTTCGGGAACCGGTCGGCGTACAACTGCCCGATCCGCGTGCCGTAGGAGTAGCCGAGATAGGTCAGTTTCTCCTGTCCGGTGACCACGCGCAGGACGTCGAGATCGCTGACGACGTCGTCGGTGCCCAGGTGCCGCAGCACGTTCTCCCCGGTGTGTTTCAGGCACGCCTCGGTGTACTGCCGGGTACTCGGGACCTCGGCGCCGATCAGCGGCAGGCCCTCGGGAGCCTTCGAATCGGGCTCCCCCACCGTCTCGCAGCGGAGCCGGGGTTCGCTGCCTCCGATCCCCCGCGGATCGAAGCCGACCAGGTCGAAGCGGGCCCGGACCGAGGCGGGCCACGTGCCCGCGATGTCCTTCACCATGGCGACCCCGGACTGCCCGGGGCCACCCGCGCCGGCGACGAGCGTGCCGAGCCGCTCCCCCGGCCGGGTCGCCGCCGCCTTGATCACCGGCAGCGTGAACTTCGGCCCGTCCGGCCGCCGGTAGTCCACGGGCACGGTCAGGTTCGCGCACTGGAGGGCGTCACAGGGGCGCCAGTCCAGGGTCTGCCGGTAGAACGACGCCAGTGCCGCCTCGCGCTCCGGTTCGTCCACTTTGGTCTCCGGCGCCGGGCTTCCCTGCGAGGTGGTACATCCGGCGACCAGCGCGAGCGACAGCATCACGCATTTCCAGCTCACTCGTAACTCCTGCCTTCGGGACACCGGACGATCCAACCCCGCCGCCCACCGCGCGCACGACCCTCCACGGGAGGGAAAAGGACGGCGGTGTCGGCCGCGGGGACTAGGCCGAAAGACATACCCGCGAACGATGAGATCCAGACCACACGATCGGGTCGTGACGATCTCCGCGCGGCTGGGTCTATGGAGTGTGGGAGCGAAGAACTTCCACCGCAGGCAACGGAATCCGAATTGAGGAGATCGCGATGACGAACACCGCCACCACCGCCAAGCCGAACTCGAACTCCACCGCCGAGAACAGCGCGCTCGTCTCCACCCAGGGCGTGACCACGATCGCGGACACCGTCGTGCAGAAGGTCGCGGGCCTCGCGACCCGGGAGATCACCGGTGTCCACGCGCTGGGCGGCGGCGCCGTGCGCGCGTTCAACGCGCTGCGCGAGCGCATCCCGGGCGCCACCGCGTCCGCCGGGCAGGGCGTCTCCGTCGAGGTCGGCGAGCGCCAGGCCGCGGTCGACCTGCAGATCGTCGTGGAATACGGCGTCGCGATCGCGGACCTCGCGAAATCGGTGCGCCGCAACGTGATCGGCGCGGTCGAGCAGATGACCGGGCTCGAGGTAGTCGAGGTCAACATCAACGTGTCCGACGTGCACATCCCGGGCGACGACGACGCCGACGACAACGCCGAGTCCGGCCGAGTCCAGTGACCATCGGCGCCGGTCCGCGCCAGACAGCAAGGAGAACGTTCATGAACGCCACCCAACTCGGCCTGTTGACCGGTCTCGTGCTCGGCGTGGCCGGCGCGTTCGGCGGCTTCGGCGCCTTCCTCGTCGTGCTCGTGCTCGCCGCGCTCGGCCTGCTGGTCGGCAGGTTCCTCGACGGCAAGCTCGACCTTTCGGCCCTGGCGGGCCGCGACAGGGGCTGATCGCCATGACGACCATGACCGCCGCCGCGCCCGGAACGGACGGGCGCGGCGGGCTGACCGTGGCCGACGGCGCCGTCGAACGGATCGCCGCGCGGGCGATCACCGAGGTCGACGGCGTCGGCGGCGCGGCTTCCCGGGTGCTCGGGATCGCGGTCGGCGGCGAAGACCTCGACCAGGGCGCCAAGGTGAGCGCGCACGTCACCGGTTCGACGACCACTTTGGACGTCCGGCTTTCGGTGAAGTACCCGCTTTCAGTGCGCGCCACCACCGAGGCCGTGCGCGAGCATCTGATCCGCCGCGTCGGCGGGCTCTCGGGCCTGACCGTCACGCGGGTCGACATCACCGTCACCGCCCTGCATTCCGGGGAGACCGAGACGAGGAGGGTCCGATGAAACGGCGCCCCCGCCGCAGTGTCCCGGCCGTGCTGGTCGCCCTCGTGGTGCTCGCCGGATGTGTCCTGGCCGCCGCCGTCGCGGTCCAGACGATCGTCGGGGAGAAACCGTGGATCAGCTACGACGCCGTCGCGTCCGCGCTGCACGATCTCCGGTGGAGTGATCCCCTTCCGGCGATCGCCGGTGGCGTGGTCGCGCTTCTCGGCCTGCTGCTCCTCGTGAGCGCGATCGTGCCGGGAAGGCCGACCGTGCTGCCACTCGAAGGCGGCCCGGATTCGGGCGCCTCCCGGCGCAGCTACCGGTCGACCCTGCGCACGGCGGCCTCCACTGTGGACGGTGTCTCGGCCGCGAAGCTGAAGGTGAAGCGGCGCTCGGTCGTCTCCGTGGTGACCACCGGGCGGACGAACACCGCGGGGCTCGCCGATGCCGTCCGCGCCGCCATCGAGCACCGTCTCGCCCAGATCGGTCCCGCCACCGTTCCCGCCGTGCGGGTCCGGGTCAAGGCCACCAGGAGCGCGTCATGACCGACCTCAACCGTCCCGCCCGGCTGAACCGCACCCTGCTGGTGCTGACCGGGCTCGTGCTGATCGCCGGTGGCGGGTTCGCCGTCGGCACCCATTTCGGCCGGATCCCGCTGCTGGATCCCGCCACCACGCTCGTCCCCGGCACCGCCACGCCACCCGGCTGGGTCTGGTACGCCGTCGCCGGGGGCGCGGTGATCCTCGGGCTGCTTGCCCTGCGCTGGCTGATCGCGCAGCCGGTCCGCAAACCCAAATCCCACACCTGGCGTTTCGAGCAGGACACCGGCCGGACCGCGCTGGCCGCGAGCACCGCGGTGGAACCCTTCACGGCGGAGGTCGCGACCTATCCCGGCGTCCACGCCGCGCACGCCACGCTCGGCGGCACCCAGGACGCACCGGTGCTGGCCGTGGTGCTGAGCGCCGAACAGGACGGCGATCTGGCCGCGATCCGTGAACGGATCACCGAAGAGGGTTTGCCGAGGCTGCGTCAGGCGCTGGATCTCGACGACCTTCCGATGACCATCGAGTTCCGCTTCTCCGCGAAGGCCGGGCCCCGCATCCGGTAAGACGTTTCCGCCGCGGGCTCGCCGGGAAGACGGATACCACGACCGAGGAGGAGCATCCGCATGTCCACCGTGACCCGCGCCGCCGACACCGTGCTCGACCGGACCCTGCTCGGGTACGGCAACATCGGCTACCTCCTGCGCCGGATGTGGTGGCCCGGGGATCCCGCGCCGGACGCGCTCACGGGCAAGGTCGCCGTGGTGACCGGGGCGAAGGCGGGCCTGGGCAAGGCGACGGCCATCGGCCTGGCGAAGCTGGGCGCGACCGTCCGCATCGCGATCCGCGGCGACGGGGACGCCGCCCGCGCCGAAATCGAGCGCGCCGCGCCCGGTTCGCGGATCATCGCCGACCACTGCGACGTCAGCCTGATCTCGTCGGTGCGCGACTACGTCAAGAATCTCGACGGCGAGGTCGACGTGCTCGTGCACAACGCCGGAGTCATGCCGGCGGAACGCACGGAGACGGCCGAGGGCAACGAACTCATGCTGGCCACGCACGTACTCGGCCCCCATCTGCTGACCGCGTCGCTCCGGCCGAAGCTCTCCGACGGCGCGAGGGTGATCTGGGTCAGCTCCGGTGGCATGTACGGCCAGCCGCTGCGCGCCGACGACCTGCAGTACCGCCGCGACGAGTACAAACCGGCCGCCGGCTACGCGCGCACCAAACGGATGCAGGTGGTGCTCGCCGAACTGTGGGCGGACCGGCTGGACGGCTCCGGGATCACCGTGCACAGCGCCCACCCCGGCTGGGCGGACACGCCCGGGGTCGCGACCTCCTTGCCGACGTTCCGGAAGCTGACGGGCCCGCTCTTGCGGAACCCCGAGCAGGGCGCGGACACGTTCGTGTGGCTCGCCGCCGCCGAGGAACCGGGCCGGTACAACGGCATGTTCTGGCACGACCGCGTCCAGCGCCCGACGCACTACCTCGGCAAGACCCGGGAAACCGCCGCGCAGCGCCGAGAACTGTGGCAGGCCTGCGAGCGGCTGACCGGGCTCTAGGTCAGATCCACCATCACCACCGCCGGGACCGTCGGCGCGGGCGATCCTCCGGCGGGTTCCGCGGTGATGCCGACCCGGTCGATCCCGTCCGGCAACCGCGCGAGCACCGGACGAGTCCGATGTGGACCGTCCGGCGCCAGCAGACCGGCCGAATGCACCCCGCTCGCCCCGATGAGCCACACCTGATACGCCTTGCCCGCCGCCAACGGCGGGAGTTCACCGGCCAGTACGACGATCTTGCCCTGGCTCCGCGAGGTCACGACCGTGGTCGTCCCGCGTTCGGCGCTCTTGACCGTCGAGGCGTCGGGCGCGGCGAGCACGGCGTCGACGCCGGTCGGCTGCGGTCGCGCGGGATCGGTGCCCGTGGTCACCAGGCCGAACACCAGCGCTCCGACGGCCGCCGCCGCGGCACCCCAAAGGGCGACGCGGGTCTTCACGACCCCGCTGCGACGCGCGATCGAGGGCGGCCACTGACGCGTGTGGGCGACCCGAGCGAGCGTCGCTTCCCGCAGCCTCGGCGGTGGCGCGGTGGCCAGGGCCCTGCCCAGCCGCGCGGCGGTCTCCCGGAGTTCACGGACCTCTTGGCTGCACGCGGGACAACCCCGCAGGTGCCGTTCGAACGCCGCGGCCTCTTCCGCCGGGACGGCGTCCACGGCGTAAGCCCCGGTCAGCGTGTGCAGTTCGGCGGTCACTGCCCCACCCCCAGGCAGTCGCGCAGCCGGATCAGGCCGTCGCGGATGCGGGTCTTCACCGTGCCGGGAGCGGTGTCGAGCACTTCCGCGACCTCCGGGTAGGTGTAGCCGTTGTAATAGGCCAGCACCACCGATTCGCGTTGCAGGTCGGTCAGCGCGGACAGGCACTGGCGCACCCGCTGCTGCTCGAGGTTGCTGATCGTCGACTCGGCGACCTCGTCGAAGGGGCGCCGGAAATCGAGTCTGCCCGCGCGGTCGTCCCGGTCGAGCGCGGCCTGATGCGACCGCACCCTGTCCACCGCCCGCCGGTGCGCGATGGTGAGCACCCAGGCCAGCGTGCTCCCCTTGCCCGGTTTGAACCGCGCGGCCGTCCGCCACACCTCCACCAGGACCTCTTGGGTGACCTCCTCGGCGAACGTGCCGTTGCGCACGACCCTGTTCACCACACCCCACACCGGTCCCGCCACGACGTCGTACAGGTCGGCGAACGCCTGTTCGTCGCCGGCCGCGACGCGTTGCATCAAACTCGTCTCGGCGGGCTCCGTTCCGGTGCCGCCGCTTCCGCGCGGACTCGTCCGCACACCCTCGACCATCAAGCTGCCTCCACCTCACCCGACGCCCGGCTACGCGGTTACCAGGGCGTCCGGGAGGTATTCGGTGCCGAGAGCGGATCGGACTGGTCCGCCAGTCATGCCTGCTCTTCGAGCACCTTGTCCATTGTGGACTTCAGCTGCCGGAGGAAGCCCTCGAAGCGTTCGATCTCTTCGGGCGGATACTCCGCCACGAGCGCCGCGAGCCCGGCGCTGAACGGGCCGAAGAACTCCCGCGCGGGCGCCTGGATGTCGGTGCCGCTGCGCAGGGTCACCACCCGGCGGTCGGTGTTCTCCCTGGTCCGCACCACGTAGCCGAGGTTCTCCAGCCGGTTGAGCAGGTTCGTGGTCGCACCGGAGGTCAGGGCGATGCGTTCGCCGAGCCGGGCCGGGGACAACGGCGATCCGGTGTCTTCGGCGTAGAGGATCTCCACCAGCGCGGCGGCGTCGGTGGCGTGCAGGCCGAGCCAGTCCGCGAACCGGCGGGTGAATTCGGTGTAGTTCGCCCCGAAGCTCCGGAGGCCGTCCAGGAGCGACGCGCTCCGCGCCGCGACATCGTCCGTCATCACCCCTCCTCGGTTCCGTGCTTTGACAACCTACCGGCCGCAAATATACCTTCATGGTGAAGCTACTTTCTCATGAAGGAGTTCCCGTGCTCCCCGATCCGTTCGCCGCGTCGACCCGCGGCATCACCGAACCCGATCCCGTCCGTCCCGCGCTGAGAGCCGCCGGTCCCCTCGTCGAAGTGGCCGCCCCCGAGGGCGGAAGCGCGTGGATAGTCATCGAGGAGGGCCTGGCCCGCGAAGTCCTCTCCGATCCCCGCATCGCCAAGGATCCGGCGCTGGCCCCCGCGGGCTGGACGGCGCTCGAACAGACCGCCGCCGAACAGCCGTCCCTCACCACGCTGGACGGGCCCGAACACACGCGTTTGCGGCGTGCGCACGCACCACTGCTGAGCGCCAAACGGATCCAGGCGCAGGCGGACCGGATCCACCGGATCGCGCGCGCCCTGCTGACGGACCTCGGTGGCGAGACCGTCGACCTCATGGACGGGTTCTCCACCCGTTTTCCGCTGACGGTGCTGCTCGACCTGCTCGGAATCCCGCTCCACCTGCTCGACACCGCCGTCGACGCCTGCCGCCGCATGTCGGATCCGGAACCGGGTGCGCAGGGCAAGGCCATCGCCGCGATCGCGGATCTCGCCGCCGCGGGGCTGACGCCGAACCGGACGGGGCTCGCGACGGAACTACGCGACAGCCTCCCGCCCGGAACGTCCGAAAAGGACCTTCGGTATCACCTGTTCGCGTTGATCTTCGCCGGGCAGCTGACCACCGACGCCTCGATCGGCTTCCTGATTTCGCGGCTGCTGAACGGGGACAAGGCATCCGTGAACGACCTCGTCCGCGAAACGCTCAAGGACCATCCGCCCGCGCCGTTCACGCTGTGGCGGTTCACCACCGTGGAACTCGACCTCGCCGGGGTCCGGCTCCCCGCCGGGGCACCGGTGCTCGTCGACATCCAGGGCATCAACACGGACCCGGCGAGGAAACCGGGTCCGGACCTGACCTTCGGGGCGGGGCCGCATTTCTGCGTCGGCGCCCAGCTCGCGCAGCTCGAACTGCGGGCGGTGGCGACGGTGCTGCGCACGGAGTTCCCCGGAGCCCGGCTCGCCGTGCCGTACGGGGAACTTCGGCAGACGTTCCTCGGCGGCATCCAGGGCACGCGGCTCACGAGCCTGCCGGTGCGACTGCACGGATGAACCGGGCCGGGGCGCGGAAACCCACCGCCCCGGCCCGAAAGGACCGCTACTTCTTGAAGGTGTCGCGGATCTTGTCCGCCGCGTCGCCGACGGCGTCCTTCACGTTCTCGACGGCGCCCTTGAGGCCGGCCTTCGCCTGGTCCGCCTGACCTTCCGCGCGCAGTTCGTCGTTGCCGGTGGCGTCACCGGCGGCCTCCTTGGCCTTACCGCCGAACTCTTCCGCCTTGTTGCTGATCTTGTCACCCAAAGACATCGTTCCTCCTCCGGATCGTGTGCCTTACCTCCGAAGGACAAGCGAAGATCAGGATTCGTCACGCACACGGACGGGTGATCGCGCTCACCCGAGCAGAGACGTCACCGCGGCGGCGAACGCTTCAGGCGCCTCCTGAGGAACGTTGTGGCCCACTCCTGGCAGAACCCGATGCTCGTACGGCCCGGTGAAGTACTCGCGATCGCCCGCCGCGCTGGGCCCGCCGACGCCGTCGTCCCCGCTTTCCAGGACCACCGCCGGCACCGTGATGGCAGGCTCCCGCGCGATCAGGTCTTCGAGCGCCTGATACCGCGGATCGCCCTCCGCCAGACCGAACCGGTGCCGGTACGAATGGATGACGACGTCGACGAAGTCCGGATTGTGGAGGCTCTGCGCGCTCGCCGGGAACGCCGCGTCGGCGCCGGTCCACGTCGGTGACCAGGTGCGCCACAACAACGCGCACAGCTCGTCGCGGTTCTCCGTCAGCCCTCGGCGGCCGCGCTCGGAATGGAAGTAGTACTGGTACCAGTAGGTGCGTTCCCATTCCGGCGGCGCCGGTTCCCCGGCGTAAGCGAGGTTCTGGACGTTGTAACCGTCCACCGACACCAGTCCGCGCACGCGCTCCGGCCGGAGCGCGGCCACGATGCACGCCGCGCGGCCACCCCAGTCGTATCCGGCGACGACGGCGTTTTCCAGCGCCAGCGCGTCCATGAAGTCGAGCAGGTCCTGCGCGAGCGCGGCCTGCTGCCCGGAGCGGGGCGTGGCGTCGTCGAGGAACCGCGTCCCTCCGAAGCCGCGGAGATACGGGACGTACACCGAGGCACCGCCCGCCGCGAGGAGCGCGGCGACCTCGTCGTAGGCGCGGACGTCGTACGGGAACCCGTGCAGCAGGACCACCGGCGGCCCGCCCGCCTCGCCGAGGTGTTCGTATTCGATCTCGAGGACCGGCGTCGTGACGCGCTTCGTCGCCATCAGCCGGACCAGCCGCTCAGCCTCGTCAAAAGCCGTTCCAGGACTTCGGGATCGGCGCCGACGGGCTCGCCGGACACGGGTTCGTCCACCAGCGTGCGCCGGTCGCCTCGCCTCGGCAGCCGGACCTGTCCGGCGGACAGGCCGCCGGGCAGCGGAAGCTCGCACCAGACGGTCACCCCGCCGGTCGCGCTCGGCGCCACCCCGGTCCGCTCGCCCGGCGCGGGCGTCGGCACCGGAAGCCCGTCCAGCTCGTGGTCGACCTCGATGACCAGCACGTCCGAGCGCAGGCGCAACCTCAGCGTCAGGAACGGCGGCTCCTTCGGATCGGCCGCGTCGACCAGCGTGCCCACCAGTCTGGCGGCGGCGGTCTTCGCCTGATCGAGCAACGGCCGCAAGGACCAATCCGACAAGATGAGACGGACGAAGAGCTCGGAGCACAACACGGCGTTCGGTTGTGCCACCAGCCGCAGGTCGTCCATCTGGGAAGTGCGCGCGCTCAAACCAAGGCCTTCCTCGTCGACGTGCGAGCGTGCATCATGCCACTCCATCCGGTGAACCCGTCGATCAACCCTTTGGTCCAGTGGAGTGGCACGGGTTTGGCTCTGTCCACGAGGCCAAACGGCGCGCACAGTGGTCGGCGTGAGCATCGCCTTCCTGATCACCACGCTGGTCGTGGTCGCCACGCCCGGCACCGGCGTGGTCTACACCCTTTCCGCCGGGCTGGCCCGCGGAAGACGCGCGAGCGTCCTCGCCGCGACCGCCTGCACCCTCGGCATCGTCCCCCACATGATCGC
The DNA here is from genome assembly GCF_000400635.2 of Amycolatopsis keratiniphila. Classification (NCBI taxonomy): domain Bacteria; kingdom Bacillati; phylum Actinomycetota; class Actinomycetes; order Pseudonocardiales; family Pseudonocardiaceae; genus Amycolatopsis; species Amycolatopsis keratiniphila. The sequence goes on from NC_021252.1 coordinate 6,280,875, forward strand.
CGCGATCACCGGCCTCGCGGCGCTGCTGCACGCGAGCGCGGTGGCGTTCGAGATTCTCAAGTACCTCGGTGTGGCGTACCTGCTCTACATGGCGTGGGCGACGCTGAAGGACCGGGAAGCCATCGTCGTGGAGGGCGATCCCGAACCCACGTCCGCGCTGCGGACGATCACGTCCGGCGTCCTGATCAACGTCCTGAACCCGAAGCTGACGCTGTTCTTCTTCGCGTTCCTGCCCCAGTTCGTCCCGGCGGGCGAGCCCGGTTCGATTCCCCGGATGCTGCTGCTGAGCGGCGTGTTCATGCTGGCGACGTTCGTGGTGTTCAGCGTGTACGGCATCCTCGCCGCCGGCGTGCGGCACCACGTTCTTTCCCGGCCGCGCGTGCTCGCCTGGCTCCGGCGGGTCTTCGCCGGTTCCTTCGCCGCGCTCGGCGCCAAACTCGCGTTCACCACCCAGTAGACAGGTCCAGCATGCGACTCCAGCACCACCCTGACGTCCGTTCCGGCCACCCTGGCCTCGCCGTCGGCACCCTCCAAGCCACCGGGATCACCCCGGACCTGCCGGTCGATCTCGAGAAGTTCGTCGCGCGGGCGACGCGGCGGCTCGCGGACGGCCCGGAATCGGAGTTCCCCGAGATCCAGGCGTGGCGGCGGGCGTTCGCCAAGATGGGCCTGAAGCCGACGCAGTACCGCTGCGCGTCGGAATCGTTGCTGCGCAGGCTGCGGAAAGAAGGCACGCTCCCCCGCATCCATCCGGTGATCGACCTCTGCAACGCGGTTTCGGTCGCCTACGCCATCCCGGTCGCCGTGCTCGACGTCGCGAAGATCAGCGGCTCGCTGGAAGTCCGTCACGCTCGCGGCGACGAGAAGTACGTGACCTTCGCCGGCACGGTCGAGCAGCCGAACCCCGGCGAGGTGATCTTCGCGGACGAGGACGGCCAGGCCCACGCACGGCGATGGACGAACCGGCAGAGCGGGCATTCCGCGGTCTCCGCCACGACGTCCGACGTACTGATCGTGTCCGAAGGGCTGCACGCGACGGCGGCGGAGGACGTCCGGCTCCTGATCGAGGCCATCGCGGGCGAACTCGCGGCGGCAGGCGTCGTCACGAGGCCTTGAGCGCCTTCTCCAGGCTCGCGCGGGTCATCTTCGACCGTCCCTTGATGTCGCGTTCCCGCGCCAGCTTGTCCAATTCGGCCTTCGACAGCGACGAGAGGTCCTTCTTCGCTGTCGGCTTCTTCTTCGCCCCGGACTTCTTCTTGGCCTTTCCGCTCTCCACGCTCTTCGAAAGCGCCTCGAACAGGTCGACGACCTTCGTCGGCTCCCCGGGCTCGGTGGCCGGTGTGATGGTGTCGCCCTTCTTCTTGGCCTTGATCAGCTCCCGGACCCGGTCGGTGTAGGTGTCGCGGTACTCCTCGGGCCGCCATTCGTCGCTCATCGCGTCGATCAGGTTGACGGCCATGTCGAGTTCCTTGCCGCGCGCCTTCGCCTTGCCGGGCAGGTCCGGCAGCTGCTCGGCGGGATCCCGCAGGTCGGCCGCGAAATGGAGGGTGTTGAGCACCATCACGCCGTCGCCGGAACGCACCAGTGCCAGGTACTCGCGGCCGCGCATGACGAACTTGGCGATCCCGGCCTTCCCCGACGAGTCCATCGCCTCGAGCAGCAGCGCGTACGGACGCTCGAACTCGTCCTTCGCGGGCGCGAGCCAGTAGGTCTTGTCGAAGAACATCGGGTCGATGGCGTCCAGCTCGACGAAGCTCTCGATGTCGAGCGACTTCGACCGGCCGGGCGCGATCTCGTCCAGTTCCTCCGGCTCGACGACGACGTACTCGCCGCTGTCGAGCTCGTAACCCTTGACGATGTCTTCGTAGCCGACTTCCTTGCCGGTGCGCTCGTTCACCCGCCGGTACCGGATGCGGTCCTCGGTGCCGCGCTGGAACTGGCGGAAGTGGACCGTATGGTCTTCGACCGCGCTGTACAGGCGGACCGGCACCGTCACCAGACCGAGCGAAAGCGAACCGCTCCAGACCGGGCGCATGGGCACACTCCTCTCCTCCAGCGATCTGGTACCCGTGATCGCGGCGGATCACACCTGGTCAGAGACTGAAGGCGAGGGACTGCAGGAGCACGACCCCGAGGAACACGAGGGTGAAGGCGAGGTCGAACGCCACGCCACCGGTCCGCACGGGAGGGAGCACGCGGCGGACCGGCGCCAGGACGGGCTCGGTCAGCCGATGGGCGAAGTCGCGGACCCGGAACGCCCAGGCGGGCAGCCGCGTGGCGAGATTGACGGCCCAGTCCAGCACCAGCCGGACGATGAGCACGACCAGGAACAGGGTGAGCAGGACACCTGCGATATCACCAAGAGCACTCATGACGGCACACTCCTCTTCGGTCCAGTGTGCCGTGCTCAGCTGGGAGCGACCTGTGACGAGAAGAAAGGGCTACCAGGGCGGTTGGCCACCCCCAGTACGAAGGCCAACCGCCGCGGAGCCCCTACACACGGTTCGGCGCGCTGCCCCGTCGCTCCGACCCGCCAGCTGTGCCTTCAGCTTTCCAAGGGCCTGCATCGGAATTACATCGGCTCTCCACCGGCGGACATCCGCGCAGATCAGCGGCCATGGGGCGTAGAATCGGGAAGGTTTCAGGGCAGGCCCGCGCACGCCCGTTAGGCCGAATGCAGTACGGCGCGCCCCGCGCCGACCTGGCTGGAGGCCGAAGCGGTGGGCTAGGGTGCCGATCAGCCGGCGAACGGACTGGAGGTAGTGCGTGAGCACGCTCACGGCCTCGGACGACATAGTGGCATATGACCGCTGATCGTCTACCCGATTCGGCGGGATCGCCTCGAACCGCCGTCCAGAGTTCCCAGCTCGGCTTCTCCGTTCTCGGCCCGCTCGAAGCCGAGGTCGACGGCGTCCCCGTCCGGCTGGGCGGACGCCGTGAACAGCGCCTCCTCGCCGCCCTGCTGATCAACGCGGGCAGGCTCGTCCCGGTGTCGTACCTGATCGGCACGATGTGGCCCGAAAATCCGCCGAAGACCGCGGTCCGCCAGGTCAGCAACGCGATCGCGCGGCTGCGGCACGACCTCGGGGTGGCCCGGTCCGCCGTGGTCACCACCGGTTCGGCGTACCGCGTCGTCATCAGCAGCGCCTCGCTCGACTCTGTCCGCTTCGAGGCCGACTACAACCAGGGCGCCGAGCTCCTGGCGGCCGGGCTGATCTCCCAGGCGGCCGCCAAACTGGCCGACGCGCTCTCGCTCTGGCGCGGCCCGGCGTTCGACGGTCTCGAAGGCGACGCCATCGAGCAGACGGCGCGGCGCCTCGACGAAGAACGCCTCGCCGCCTGCGAACTCCTCATCGGCGCCAGGCTCCGGCTCGGCGAGACCGAGGCGGCGGCTCGTGAGGCCTTCGACCTCGCCGCCTGGCATCCCACCCGCGAGACCCTGCAGTGCCTCACCATGCTGGCGCTCTACCGGGCAGGTCGCGGCGCCGACGCCCTGCGGACGTTCGACCGGACCAGGATCGCGCTCGCCGAGGAACTCGGCGTGGACCCGAGCGCCGAGCTGAGCGCGCTCCACCAGCAGATCCTGCGCGCCGACGCCGAACTGATGGAGGACGGCGCCCTCGTCCGGTACGGCGTCGGCGGGCTCCGTACCGGAATGGACACCGGCGGGCGCCGCGAAGACGCCGACGCGCAGAAGGCGCTCTTCCCCCGTCCCGCACAGCTTCCCGCGGACCTCCCCGCGTTCGGCGGCCGCGCCACCGAACTGCGGACCGTCCTCGAAATCGGCCAGGACGACTCCTCGGCGGGGCCGCGGCTGATCGCGATCGACGGCATGCCCGGCGTCGGGAAGACCGCGCTGGCCGTCCACGCCGCGCACCGGCTCGCCCCGCTCTTCCCGGACGGGCAGCTGTTCGTGAACCTCGAAGGGTTCTCCCCGGCCGGAGACCCCGTCGATCCGGGAGCCGCGCTCGAAGCGCTGCTGCGGTCGCTCGGCATCCAGGGTTCGGACATCCCCGCCGGCACCGAGCAGCGCGCGGCGTTGTTCCGCAGCTGCCTCGCCGGCAAACGTGTGCTCCTGGTGCTGGACAACGCCATCGGGGCGACGCAGGTGAGCCCGCTGCTACCCGGTGCGGCGAGCTGTTGTGTGCTGATCACCAGCCGCACCCGGCTCGTGGACCTCGACGGCGCCGAGCTGCTCTCGCTGGAACCGTTCAGCCGGGCCGACGCGGTGGACCTGCTCGGCCGGATCGTCGGGCCGTCCCGGTTGAAGCGGGAGTCCCCGGACGCGGCCGACCAGGTCGCGAGCCTGTGCGGTGATCTCCCGCTCGCGCTGGCCGTCACGGCGAGCAGGCTGCGCGCGCGGGCGTCGTGGACGCTCGACTTCGTCGCCAGGCAGCTGCGCGACGAGCGGAACCGGTTCGGCGAGCTCACCGCGGGGGAACGCGACGTCGCGGGCGCGTTCCGGGTGTCCTATCTGAACTTGTCCGAAACCGAACGCCGGGTGTTCCGCCGGTTGAGCCACCATCCCGGTGCCGCGTTCGATCTCCACTCCACGGCGGCCCTGGCCGAAGTCGACCTCGCCGAGGCCCGGCGGCTCGCCGAACGCCTCGTCGACGTGAACCTCCTGCGCCAGCCGTCGATGGACCGCTACGAGATGCACGACCTCCTCCGCAGCTACGGTCGCGAGCTCCTGCTCGCCGAGGAGCCCGAGCACCAGCGCGAGGCGATGATGCGGCGGCTGTTCGACTACTACCGCAGCACCGTCGCGGCCGCGATGGAGTTCATCGACCCGGATTCCGAAGAGGAGCCGGGCGGCCTCGAGGTCCCGAAGAGCGAGTTCGGACAGTCCTTCGCGGACTACGACCAGGCCGCGCACTGGATGGACGCGCAATGGCAGAACGTGCTGCCGGTGGCCGTCGCGATGAACAACCATCAGCAGTACTCGGACCTCGTGCCCTTCTGTTCGGCGGTGTGGCGCTACTTCGACAACCGCGGCTACTACCGGCAGGCCAGGGAGCTGGAGACCCTCGCCCTGTCCGCCGCGCGGGTCACCGGGAACGTGGTCCTCGAATACCAGGCCCTGCACATGTACGCGCTGACCCTGTGGCGGCTCAACGAGTTCACCGAGGCGAACCGGCTGTTCAACGAGGTGTTCGAGCTGGCGTCGACCACCGGCGACGTCCGGATGCAGTGCCGGGCGAGGGGCAACTCGGGGGTCACCCACTGGCTCAAGGGCGAGCCGGACCAGGCGATCGAACATCTCGGCTGGGTCCGCGAGACCGCCCATGCCCACGGCAGCGTGCTCATCGAGGCCCGCGCCCGGCACCGGATCGGGCTGATCCACACCGAGAGCAGGCGCTATCCCGAAGCCGCCGAGGAACTCGACCAGGCACTGCGGCTCGCGCAGGAGAACGAATCACCCGATCTCGAGGCGGAATGCTTTCTCGCCCTCGGTATCAATTCGCGCGGACTCGGTGACGGCGCGCTCGCGGTCAGCCAGTTGAGGACCGCGGTGGAAGTGCTGGAATCGACCGGGAATCGCAGCATGCTGCCCATCGCCCACAAGGAGATGGCGTTCGCCTTCGACATTCTCGGTGAGCGACTGAATGCGGACCGTCATCGCCGGTTCGCATTGCGCCTCTACACCGATCTCGGCATTTCGGAGTCGCCCGAGGTTCGCGAACTCAAACAGCGCCTGAACGATTACTAGGCGTAATTAGCCGTTCTGCTCCGGTACCCTGTTGGCGTAGGTATATTCGCTTGACCGGAGTAACCGTTCACGGAGAGGATCGGCGGCATGCACGATGAGGATGAAGACGAGTTCTTGTACGAGCTCGAAGCGGAGTACAAGGCGCAGAGCACCTGGGGCGGGTTCGAGCCGCCGCCGCACGGCGGGCCTCCTTTCCGCTCGCGACGCTGAATGACCTGACGTATTCGGAAAGTATTTACTGGGGACTGGGGCGCAAGACATTCGATGCTGGTCAGGGTTTCCTCATGCGGAACGCTCTATTGGTCCGATGGTGACGTCGTCTGGGACGATCACCTCGGTCATCGCCAGCTCAAACTCGCCGAAGGAACCGAACGCGTCCTGCGTTGGTTCAGTTCTTGGCGAGAACCGGAATCGGTCCACGAAGCGGATGAGAATCCCGAGATCGGGGAAAGGCTCGTCCGTATCGCGCGAGCGATGATCCGGTACGAAGTACTGGTGGTCAAAGGTTCTCACCGGCAACGACGTGAAGAAGAGATCCTTCGGGATTGGGGCCCTTGGGGAACGTCCGCCCGGGCGTTTCACTTCGGCACGCGCTCGTTACGCGAGACCGAGTTCACGACCAGCGAAACGACGGCTAAAACCTTGCTGGAGAAGGCGAAGGTCAGCCCTCCGCCTTCTCCGGTGAGGCCTTCGGGCGAGCGCCACACGATCGCGCTGCCCGAACCGTCACCGGAACCACTGAACACGATCGGGCTCGGCGACGCGCTGAGCCGGCGCAGAAGCGTCCGCGAGTTCGGCGAAGAACCCTTACGGCTGCGCGATTTGAGCGCGCTTCTCACCGCGGCCAGGCCGACGAGGCCGGAAACGCATCCCGACATCCCCGCCACCGGGAACGTCTTCAAGACGAGCCCGTCGGGCGGCGCGCGGCATCCGACAGAGGTGTACGTCTACGCGAGGAACGTCGAGGGCCTGGCCCGCGGCGCCTACCACTACGACGGCTTCCGGCACGGCCTCACGCCGCTGGACGGCAAGATCGACGACGACCAGCTGATCGCGCTCGCCGGCGACCAGCAGTGGACCGGAAACGCCGGCGCGCTGCTGATCTACACCAGCGTCATCGAGCGGAACCAGTGGAAGTACCCGGTGAGCCGCACGTATCGCGTGCTGCTGATGGACGTCGGCCACCTCAGCCAAACCGTGTACCTGCTGGCGACCGCGCTGGGCCTGAACGTCACGTTCACCGCCGCGCTCCGCGACGAACTGGTCGAGGACCTCCTTGGATGTGATCCGGCGAACGAGCTGGTGCTCGGTATGTCTGTGGTGGGCAATCGTTTGTGACGGCGGCTGATCCGGTCCGGCGGTGGAGGCGTGGCCGGATTTCGGCGACGGCCTGGAACCGTGGTGGTTTCTCGTGCAGCGAGGGTGGTGTGCTGCTTTAACGTCGGGCAGGGTTTGGTCCCACGATCGAGGCCTTGGGTGGTTGCCAGCGCTCGCGAGCCTCTTGCGGTTCCCGCCGTTTCCCGGCAACGACTTCGCCTCCCCAGCACTAGATTCATACAGCTGAAGCCTCTCTGCTCAACGGGCGTCGCGACCGTGAAAGAGCCGTCGAAGGTTGGCCGGCTCGTCCTCAACCGGTGGTCGCGATCGACCAGTTCGGTATCAATTCCTCGGACGGGTACCCGCAGCCGCGGGCCGTTGCCGTTTTCCGACGACAACTCGAAACGGCGGCGAACGCGAGCTGACGCAACTCTGCCCAGCAAGCGTCGCGCTCGTGAAAGTGCCGTCCGAGGTTGGCCGGGCTCGTCTTCAACGGGTCGTCGCGATCGGCCAGCTTGGTATCGGATCCCTCCGGGAGGCTCACGCTCATGAGCCGTTACCGTTTGGCGGCACCAAGTCCCGGTGACGCTGCTCTGTCGGCTCTCACGCGGCCATGCGGTTCTCACCATTTTCCGGCGTCGCCACTGATCATGGCGCGGCTCAAGACGGCGACACTGTCCTAAGCAAGCCGGGCTGTCCGCAAGCCGTTGCCACTTTCCGGCGACGCCCACCGATCATGACGCGGCTCCAGCAAGGGCCGCTACCGGAATCGCAACCTCGTGAACACCCTGGCCGTTTTCCGGCAACTACTCAGAACGGCGGCGGTTCCTCCGCCCGAGGTTCATGCAGCGGCGGAGGCGAGCTGTCGTATCTCTGCCCCGTAGGCGTGGTGATCGTCAAGGTCCCATCCGAACCCAACCGATAGTTCCAACCAAGCTCGTCCTTCAACCGATGGTCACGACGGCACAGATCGACCAACTCGGTATCCGCGGTATGACCACCGAACTGCCACGGCACCGAATGATCCAGATCGCAGGCCTGCGCCACCCGGTGACACCCCGGTCTTCGGCACTCACGATCCCGCACCCGCACGAACTCACCGAGACCGGCGGTAGGCCGATAGCGATCCCGCCCTAGATCGAGAACCTGCCCCGACAACGGATCCGTGATGATCCGCCGCAACACCGTATTCGACCCACCAGCGATCTCCCGCGCCAACGACGCCGGAATATGCCCATGCCCCGCCATCTCCGCCGGATCATCGTTCAGCCCAAGGTAGGTGTTCAAGTCCATGTAAAGAAACACCTCCGACCGCTCACTCTTCCCACCCTGACCACCCAGCAAAAGATCAAGAGCGACATCCGCACGAAGCTGATCCAACGTGCGTGTCTCCCCACCAGCCCGCAGCGCCCGCGCCTCACGATCGATCCGCGTATACGCGGCAGCCACCTTCTCCACAGGACCGTCCTCGACCTCGATCGACGCCACCCCAGTCTCACCATGACGCACAGACAAACGCCGCCCACCACGATTCCGTTCAGCCCGCCGAGCCGCCCCGTCCCGATCGGCCATCATCGCCGCATGACTAGCCGCCTTCCGGACCTGATCAGAGTTCCGGTCCGGCAACCGGTCCTCCAGAACCGCATCCACCGCGCGAGCATCGTCATCCGACAACCACGCCGTGGCCGCAGCGACTTTCATCGCCCCGAAACCACCCACCTTGCCGGCATCCAGCAACCCCAGCGTGCGAGGCAGACGGGTCATCAACGCCTCAGCCGTCGACACCAACCCAGCCGCATGACCGTCCACAACAGACAGAGCCAACGCGACCTCCTGCACCACACTGGAGACACCATCACGATACCGACTCAACCGCCCCAAAGCACGAAACCGAACAGCCTCCAACCGCGCGATCCCTTCCGACGCCGCAACAGCAGCAGCCACGGCATCGTCATCCCCCAACGTATCCAGCGAACCATTAACCTCCCTCAAAAATTCCGACGCAGTGATTTCCTTCAAGAGCGCCACAGTGGCGTTGAGAGTGTCCACACCCAGAACGTACAACCGACCACCGACAGTTTTCGAAACACAAAGACTCAAGCCACCCCCGAAGCCAGAAACTGCGGCACAGCAACAACATCAACCTGTTCCGCCAGCCAAACCTCCCCCTCCTCAACAGAAATAGCCCCCACCCGGACTGCAACCTCAACCAGCCCGCGAAAAAACGACTCCCCACCGAGAAACCCGATGAGCCCCTCCATCGAGACGTCGCGAAATCCGCACCCGGTGAGCAGCCGCCGAAACCCACGCGCGATCCGAGGCGCGGCGATCACCGAAGCCCGGGCACGCACGATCTCCCGTGTCAGCGCCGGGTAGGAGGAATCGATCATCAGGCCCTCCCAGTCGGGCCCGGAAAGCACGACCCGTCCACCTGGGACCAGAACCCGCCGCGCCTCGGCGAGAGCGAGTTCCGACTCCGCCAGTTCATGGAACACCTTGTCCGCCCGGTAGCCCGCGAACCCACCGTCCACCGGCAGCGCGTAAGCGTCCCCGAGAAGGAAATCCCGCTCAGGCCAACGTCGAAGGGCCTCGTCGATCATCTCGCCCGAAAGGTCGACGCCGACAGCCCGAAGACCCCGCGCCGACAACTCCGAGACGGCCAGCCCCGCACCGCAACCGACGTCGATCACCGCGGAGCCGGGTTCGAGCCGGAGCAGTTCGTAGGTCCGGGCACGCAGTTCGGCGGCTCCCGGCAGGGCATCGGCGGCGTCGAGCCGCTGCATCATGGACATACCCGGGATCGTCCGACTTAATGTCGACATGAAGTCAAGCACCTTGAGCGTCGGCGAGGTCGCCGAGCGCTTCGGCCTGGCGACGCACGTTCTGCGCCACTGGGAATCCGTGGGCCTTCTCAAGCCGGCGCGGACGGGCGATCGGCGGCGGTACGACGACAACGACCTCTACCGGATCGCGATCATCCTGCGCGCGAAAGAGGCGGGGCTGAGCCTCGACGGCATCCGCGAGATGTTCCAGAAGCCCAGCGATCGCGAAGCGATCCTCAAGCAGCACAAGCAAGAGCTCGAACGACGGATAGCGGCAGCACAGGCCTCACTCGCGATCGTCGACTGCGCTCTCGGGTGCGAGCACGACGATTTCACCCAGTGCGCGCATTTCCGGGAGGCGGTGGCGCGGGCCGGTTGATCCGGACCCGCGCCACCACCCCACTCAGCCGAGCAGTGTGCGCATCTCGGTGATCTCGGCCTGCTGACCGTCGATCACCTTCTGCGCCAAGGCCTTCACCTCGGCGTTGCTGCCCTGCTGCAGCGCGGTCTTCGCCATCTCCAGCGCGCCTTCGTGATGTTTGACCATCATCTCCAGCCACTGCTTGTCGAAGGCGGCGTCCTTCGCCTTGCCGAGTTTCGCGAGATCGTCCTCGGTCATCATGCCGGACGCCGAGCCGTGCCCGGAGTGCTCGCCCGACGGCGCCACACCCCAGCCCTTCAACAGGCCGTTCAGCTGCTGGATCTCCGGATCCTGCGCCTTCTGGATCCGGGCGGCGAGGTCGACGACCTTCGCGTTCCGGGTGCGGCCCTCGACGAGTTTCGCCATCGCGAGCGCCTGTTCGTGGTGCGGGATCATCCCTTGCGCGAACGTGACGTCGGCCTGGTTGTGGCTTGCCTGCTCGGGATCCGGTGCCTTCACCGTGGACATGTCGTGCCCGGTGGAAGCGGTGTCGGAACTGGCGCATCCGGTGAGCACGGCGAAGGAGGCCAGAGCGGCGAGCGCCGCTCCGACCAGTTTGCTGCTGGTCATGATTCTTCCTCGAGTCGGTTTCGGGTAGGGCGGACGAACCCGCCTGTCACACCCGCAACACGCAAAGGAGGGACAACTTCTCCGGCACCGGTCTCCAGCGCGGCGGATCACGGCCTGACGCCGAACCACCGGCCCGCCGAGACTTCCACGTCGCCACCGTCCGTCCATTGCGGACGAGCAGCCAGGTGACGATCAGCAGGACCCCCGCGGCGAGCACCGCGAGACACAGGTGCAGTCCACTGTGTCCACCGTCGTCGTGCGAAGGCGTGTCCGCGCAACACGGATCCGCCATCGCGACGGCGGAGTGCTCCGCGCCGTGGCCGGACCCGGCGACGACGTGGTGCATGCCGACGAGCCCCAGCGCCACCACGCACAGCAGCAGCCACCGCAGGACGGCCGGGCGCGAGGACTGGGTCACGGCTCCACCGTAGCCGGATTCAGTGCGCCACCGGACGGTGGGGTTTCGCCGCCGAATGCACTGCCGGGATGTCGCGATCGAGGTGGTCGGCGTGGAACAGCGCCTGCGCGAGCAGGCCGCGGACGTGATCGTTGGCCGCCGAGTAGTAGACGAACGTCCCCTCACGGCGCCCCTTCACCAGGCCCGCGAGCCGCAGTTTCGCGAGGTGCTGGCTGACCGCCGTCGGCGCCGCGCCCGCCAGCTCCGCGAGACAGGCGACCGAGGACTCGCCCTGCAGGAGCGCCCAGAGGACCTTGACCCTCGTCGGATCCGCGAGCAGCCGGAACGTCTCCGCGGCCAGGTGGACCTGCTCCTCGGTGGGCATCTCGAAATCCGGGACCGACTCGTGCATGCCAGGAGGATAGCCGCTATCCTTCTGCCTGCGTACCTGCATGACTGCGCAGGTAGCATGACAGTGAGGTGGAAGATGCCAGGGCATGGACACAGTCATGGCCACCAGGCGGCGAAGAGCCGTCTCCGGCACCTCCTGACTCCACACAGCCACGACAGCGCCGACCGTGTCGACAGCGCGTTGGAGACCAGCAAACGCGGCGTCCGGACGCTGATCTGGTCGTTCGCCGCCCTGTTCGTCACCGCCGTCGCCCAGCTCGCGCTCGTGCTGATCACCGGTTCGGTCGCCCTGCTCGGCGACACGATCCACAACTTCGCCGACGCGCTGACCGCGCTCCCGCTCGGCATCGCCTTCCTGCTCGGCCGCCGCGCCGCCACCCGCCGCTACACCTACGGGCTCGGCCGCGCCGAAGACCTGGCCGGTGTGCTCGTCGTCCTGCTCATCGCCGCCTCGGCCTTCCTCGCCGGGTACGAGTCCGTCCAGCGGCTGCTCGATCCTCGTCCGGTCCAGCATCTGTGGGTGGTCGCGGCGGCGGGTGTCATCGGTTTCGCGGGCAACGAACTCGTGGCCAGGTACCGGATCACCGTCGGTCGCGAGATCGGGTCGGCCGCATTGGTCGCGGACGGCCTGCATGCCCGCACCGACGGGTTCACCTCGCTCGCGGTCGTGCTCGGCGCCGCCGGTGTCGCGTTCGGCTTCCCGATGGCCGACCCGATCGTCGGTCTCGCCATCACCGTCGCGATCCTGTTCGTCCTGCGCGACGCGGCCAAGGAGGTCTTCCGCCGCCTGATGGACGCCGTCGACCCGGCCGACGTCGATCGTGCCGAACACGCGGCCGCCGAGGTTCCCGGCGTGCTCGGCACGCGGGACCTGCGGATGCGCTGGATCGGGCACAGCCTGCGCGCGGAGCTGGCGGTGTCGGTCGAGGCCGGGCTGACCGTCACCGAGGCACACCGCCTCGCCCATCGTGTCGAGGCGCGGCTGCGCGAGGTCCTCCCGCGGCTCGCGGAAGCGGTCGTGCACACCGAGCCGGTGAACGCCCATGAGATCGTCAGCGGGTGACGCCGTCCGACAACGACATCCGCGCCGTCCGTGCCCGCGCGCAACTGCTGACCGCTCCGGCCGCGGACGTGCTCGCCGTCGCCGGATCCATCGCGGCCGTCCAGGCGCAGTCGACGCCCGCCGCGCGGCTCACGTTCCGGGCCCGTAGCCGGGGCCTGACTGCCCACGACATCGACACATCCCGTGACGTGACGCGCACCTGGTTGATGCGCAAGACGCTCCACTTGGTGCCGACGGTGGATCTCCGCTGGCTGAACCGGCTGTTCGGACCGCGCAACGTCCAGGCGGGGCAGGGACGCCGCAGGCAGCTTGACCTCACCGACGAGCTCTGCGGACGCGCTCTCGAGAGACTCCAGGATCTCTTGCGGGGCAAGGCACTCACCCGCCAGGAGATCCTCGACGGCTTGGCCGCCGACGGCATCGCGCTCGACGCGAAGTCCCAGGCCCCGGCCCATCTCCTGGCGTACGCGGCCAATCGCGGGCTGCTGTGCCGAGGCCACGACGCCGGGACGGAGCCGACGTACGTACTCCTGGACGAATGGGCCGCCGAAGGCCACGACCCGGCGGAACCGCATACCGAACTCGCCCACCGGTACCTGACCGCGTACGGCATCGCGACCGTCGAAGACTTCGTCGTTTGGTCCGGGCTCCCGCTCGGCCTCTGCCGCAAGGCTTTCGACGCGCTGGACCTCGTTTCCGCCGGCGGCGGCTTCGCCCTCGCGCAGACCGAGTTGTCCGCTCCCCCATGCCCTCCGCGTCTGCTCGGCGCCTTCGACACGTACCTGCTGGGCTACCGCGACCGCGATCTGCTCCTAGACCCGGCCGAGGCGAAACGCGTCAACGCCGGCGGCGGGATGATCGCGCCGACGGTGCTGGTCGACGGCCGGATCGCCGGAACCTGGCACACCAAGCGGACCGCGAAGCAGACGAAGGTGGTCGTGGAGCCCTTCGCCATGCTTTCGCGGTCCGCCATCACCGGCCTGGAGTCCGAAGTGGACGATTACGGTCGCTTCCTCGGCGAGACGGCCGTCCTCGTCATTTGAGGGACCGGAAGAACTCCCGCACATCCGAGACCAGGATCTCGGGTTCTTCCATCGCCGCGAAATGCCCGCCGCGATCGACGTCGGTCCACCGCACGATCGTGTGGGCGTCCTCGGAATACCGCCGGATCCCGACATCGTGCGCGAAGATCAGCGCCGCCGTCGGCACGCCGGAGTTCTTCTCGACGGCTCCCCAGGTTTCAGCCTGCGCGTAGCCGACGTACGCGGACGAAGCCGCGGTCCCGGTCAGCCAGGTGAACATGACGTTGGTCAGCAACCGGTCCTTGCCGATGATCTCCTCGGGCAGGGTGGGACGCGGATGCGTCCACTCGCGGAACTTGTCCATGATCCAGGCCAGCTGCGCGACCGGGGAATCGACGAGCCCGTAGCCGAGGGTCTGCGGCCGCGTGGACTGGATCGAGATGTAGCCGGCCTCCTCCCGCATGAAAGCACGGATCCGGTCGATGCGATCGCGTTCGATGTCGCTCAGCGAAGCGAGTTCCTCGTCCGACAACGACATCGGGGGCATCGGCGTCAGCCCGCCGTTGACGTGCACGCCGATCACCTTGTCCGGCGCGAACCTCGCCACCTCCGGCGACACCGAAGCGCCGAGGTCGCCGCCCTGCACGCCGTAGCGTTCGTAGCCGAGCCGGCGCATCAGCTCGGCCCATGCCCGGCCGATCCGCGGCATGGTCCACCCGGAATCCGAGACAGGGCCCGAAAAACCGAAGCCCGGAAGCGACGGGATCACGAGGTGGAACGCGTCCGCCGGGTCGCCGCCGTACGCTTTCGGGTCCGTGAGCGGCCCGATGACGTCGAGGAACTCCACCACCGAACCCGGCCAGCCGTGCGTGAGGATCAGCGGCGTCGCGCCGGCTTCGGGCGAGCGGACGTGCAGGAAGTGGATCCGCTGCCCGTCGATGACCGTGGTGAACTGCGGGTGACGGTTGATCTCGCGTTCGGCGGCGCGCCAGTCGTAGCCGTCGCGCCAGTATTCGGCGAGTCCGCGCAGCCAGGCCACCGGCACTCCGGTGTCCCAGCCGTCGCCGGGGAGCGGCGCGGGCCAGCGCGTGCCGTCGAGCTTCGCGTGCAGCTCGTCCAACTGCTCTTGGGGGATGTCGAGGCGGAAGGGGCGGAGCTCGGTGTTTTCCATAAAGCCCACGTTACGAGCCATTGCGGACAGGTTTGGTCCTCGATCGAGAGGATATTCCGAGTGCGGGAAGATTCGCTCGTGACGGACAAGTACTTGGCGTACGGCAGGCTCATCCGCGACGGGAAGATCCTGTTCATCCGGCGGCAGCCGTCGTCGTTCCTGGGCGGCCGCTGGGAACTGCCGGGCGGGACCGTCGAGCCGGGCGAGCGACCGGCCGAGACCGTGGTCCGCGAGTTCGCCGAGGAGACCGGGCTGACCGTTCACGTCACCGGCGAACGCGGCACCCACAGCTGGGACGACGTCGCGGGCAGGCCGATGCGGATCCACGCCGCGGTGTACGCGCTCGCCGAGGAGGAGCTGGGCGAAGTCGTGCTCGACCCCGACGAGCACGACGCCTTCGTGTGGTGCGCCCCGGAAGAAACCGCGGGACTCGATCTCGCCGAGCACTTCAGGCGGGCACTGGAGGACTGACCTCGAGACCTTGCCGCGGCCTCGTCCGCTCCGCCCAGCGGACGGCGGGCGCGGTGAGCGTCCCCGCCAGCAGGAACAATCCGCCCAGCACCACCCAGCCGACCGTGCCGCCGACCAGGATCAGACCGGTCAGCAGTACCGGGCCGAGCATGCGGGCGATGGCCGTCCCCGCGCCGAAGAGTCCTTGGTACTGCCCCTGTTTGCCGTCGGGGGCGAGACCGAAGCCGATCTCCCAGGAGCCCGCCGCCTGCGCCATCTCCCCCACCACCTGCAGCGCGGCGCCCGCCAGCAGGACCAGCGCCGCCGCCCACGCGGAGTCGCCCATGGCGGAGAACGAGAAGATCAGGCAGGAGACGAAAAGCAGCAGTCCCGCGTGGCGGACGTAGCGGGAGGCGCCGCGCAGGCCGGTCACGCCGCGCGCCACCCGCACCTGGAACACCACCACGCTCGCCGTGTTGAGCACCAGCATCGCCGAGACGAGCCAGCTAGGTGCCGCGGTCCGGGTCGAGATCCACAGCGGGAGGACCAGGCTGAACAGCGGCATGTAGAGCAGCATGATCATGTTGAGCAGCGCCAGAAGCGCATACGGGCGGTCGCGGAGGACGGCCACGGAGGGCTCGCCCGCGCGCATCGGCACCGGAGCCACCGGGGGCACCTTGCGGAGCACGAGCGCCGCGGCGACGAAGGCCAGCGCGTCGACCACGAACACCGTCAGGAACGCTTCCCGCGTCCCGATCGCCAGGGCGATCCCGCCGAGCGCCGCGCCGATCGCGATCCCCGCGTTGGACATCGCCTGCAACCGGGCGCGGAACGTCGTGCGCCCGGCGGGGTCGATCAGGCCGGCGAGCAGCGCCTGCCGTGCCGCGCCGAGGCCGCATTGGCAGCAGGCATACACACAGGCCGCGATCACGAACGCGATGATCGAGTCCACGAACAAGAACGCCGTGACCGACGCGGCCGTGCCCAGTGCCAGCAGGACGGCCGTGCCCTTCGGTCCCCGGCGGTCGGCCAGTTGCCCCAGCGCGACCCCGGACACCGAGCCGACCGCCCAGCCCACGGTGAGGCCGAGCCCCACCTGCGCGGGCGAAAGCCCGACGATCAGCGTGAAGTACAGGGCCGAGGTGACGTAGTAGGCGCCGTCGCCGACGGAGCTGATCAGCTGGGCCGAGGTCAGTCGCTTCATATGCTCAAACTAAGCACCGGATTGGCCACATCCCAGCTCCAATATCCGCCGATCGGATTGGGCCAATATAGGCTCGGAACGTGCCGTTTCACATCAGCCTCGACGGGCACACCGACCTGGCCGCGCGGATCTACCGCCAGCTCCGCGACGGCATCCTGGACGGTCGCCTGCGCGCCGGGGAACGCCTTCCCCCGACCAGGGACCTGGCCCGGGAACTCGACGTCTCGCGCAATACCGTCGCGGTCGCCTACGAACGGCTCACCGCCGAAGGCTTCCTCGACAGCCATGTCGGACGCGGGACCTTCGTCAGCCCCGGCTTCGTGGCGCGTTCGAAGCGCGCCGCGCCCGCGGGCACCGGGGTGCGGCCCATCGCGCGTTGGAGTTCGCTGCCGGCCCCTCCCGGCGTCGACCGGCCCGCGTTCGACTTCCGGGTCGGCGCCCCCGATCCGGCCCTGTTCCCGTTGCGGACCTGGCGGCGGCTGGTCAGCCAGGCGCTCCGGCCGTCACTGCTCCCGCCATCGGGGTACGCCGACCCGGCCGGGCTCGAAGCACTGCGGGTGGCGATCGCCCGGCACATCGGCGCCGCCCGATCCGTGCGCGCCGGCGCCGAGGACGTCCTGGTCACCCAAGGCGCGCAACAGGCCCTCGACCTGATCGGCCGGGTCCTGATCGAACCCGGCACGCGTGTCGCCGTCGAAGACCCCGGTTATCCCCCGGCCGAGCGGCTTTTCACCGCCCATGGCGCCCGGATCGTGAAGGTGCCGGTGGACGCCGAAGGTCTCGACGTCACTGCCCTGACGAAGGGCATCCGATTGATCTATACGACGCCCTCGCACCAGTTCCCGCTCGGCACGCCGATGTCACTC
Source organism: Amycolatopsis keratiniphila (assembly GCF_000400635.2). Lineage (NCBI taxonomy): Bacteria > Bacillati > Actinomycetota > Actinomycetes > Pseudonocardiales > Pseudonocardiaceae > Amycolatopsis > Amycolatopsis keratiniphila. The sequence goes on from NC_021252.1 coordinate 6,298,299, forward strand.
GCCAGGAGGACGGCGTTGCTCGCGTGGGCGGAACGGAACGACGCGGTGATCATCGAGGACGACTACGACAGCGAGTACCGCTTCTCGGACCGGCCGCTCGAACCGCTCCAGAGCCTGGACCACGACGGCAGGGTGCTCTACGTCGGATCCTTCTCGAAGACCTTGCTTCCGTTGCTGCGATTGGGTTTTCTCGTGGCGCCCGCCTCGCTGCGGCCGGCGTTGCGCCAGGCGAAGCAGCTCATGGACTGGCACGGCGACCTCGTCACCCAATCGGCGTTGGCGAGCTTCATCGACGAGGGACTGCTCGCCCGCCACGTACGCAAGGCCACCCGGGAGTATTCGGTACGACGGGACCGGATCCTGGCCTTCGTGCGCGACGAGCTCCGGGACGCGCTGGAGATCGTCCCTTCCAGCGCCGGGCTTCACTTGTGCGCACCGGTCTCTCCACATGCGACAGTCACTGTGGACAACGCGGTCACCGAAGCGGGCCGGGCCGGGGTGGCCGTCGAAAGCCTTTCCACGTATGGAGGAACGCGCGGCGGCTTGGTGATCGGCTACGGACTGGTCGGTTCCGACCGCATCGACGAAGGGCTCGCCCGGCTCGGCGAGTGCGTTTCGGCCGCCGGGATGTCAGGAAAGGTCCGTTCCGGACACTTTCCGTCTTGAACGACCCTTTCCTGACATCCGGTCGCCGCGGGACGCCGAAAACTGTCGTACCCCGGTGGTCTCCTGTTCCCAGGCGACAGCGGGCCCGTCCGGGGCCGCGCGCGGAGCAGAGGAGGAAAGTCCCATGGCCGGAGAAACGGTGCTCACGGTGATCGGCAACCTGACGACCGACCCGGAGCTGAAGTTCACCCCGTCGGGCGCCGCGGTAGCGAACTTCACGGTCGCGTCGACGCCACGCGTCCTGGACCGCGCGAGCGGGGAATGGCGTGACGGAGATCCGCTGTTCCTGCGCTGCGCGCTGTGGAAGCAGGCCGCGGAGAACCTGGCCGAATCGCTCACCAGGGGGACCAGGGTGATCGTGCAGGGCAGGCTGAAACAGCGATCGTTCGAAACGAAGGAGGGCGAGAAACGCACGGTGGTCGAGCTCGACGTCGACGAGATCGGCCCGTCGCTGCGCTACGCCACGGCGAAGGTGAACAAGGCGGGCCGGAGCTCGGCGGGCACGCCGTCGGACGGCGCGTGGGAGCGAACGCCGGTGGCCGCCGGAAATCCGGAGCCGCCCTTCTGACCGGGCGGTTTCCCTCCCGGGAGGGAGCGATCTCCCTCCCGCGCGTCAGGCGGTCGCGCACCTCCGGCCCGGAGGCTGGAGGTCGTGAACACGACCACGATCGTCACGGAACTCGGGCTGGACCCGGCCCTCGAGCGGCACAGGAGGTTCGCCGCCGAACTCCGCACCGGGCTCGCCCGGGTCGAAGAGAGACTTCAGGAGGTGTTGCACAGCCCAGGGCAGCCGGAGCTCACCGAAGCCGCCACCCATCTCGTCCGCGCGGGCGGGAAGAGGCTGCGTCCGTTGATGGCGCTGGCCGGAGCCGCGTTCGGCGACGGACGGGACGAGGCGATCTCGGCGGCCGTACTCGTCGAGCTCGTCCATGTCGCGACGCTCTACCACGACGACGTCATGGACGAGGCGCCGATGCGGCACGGGGTCGCCAGCGCGAACTCCCTGTGGGGCAACAAGAAAGCCGTCCTGATCGGCGATTACGTGCTCGCCTGCGCGGCGCGGGTCGGTGCCGGGCTCGGCGACTACGCGTTGCGCTCGCAGGCGGAGACGTTCGGCAGGCTCGTGCGCGGTCAGTTCCTGGAGACGACAGGGCCGTTCGAAGACTGCGGCCGTCACGCGCCCTACGAGCACCACATCCAGGTGATGGCCGACAAGTCCGCTTCGCTGATCGCGATGGCGGGCAGACTCGGCGCACAGGTGTCGGGCGCGGATGAGCGGACCATCGAAACGTTGGGCCAGTACGGCGAACTGATCGGCGTGGCGTTCCAGATCTCCGACGACGTCCTCGACATCTCGGCGTCCAGCACCGACCTCGGCAAGTCCGCGGGTACGGATCTCCGCGAAGGCATCGTCACCTTGCCGATGCTGCACTCGCTCGACGACGAGGGACCGGGCGCGGCCCGGTTGCGCGAGATCATCGGGCACGGGCCGGTTTCCGATCCGGCGGTCCGCCAGGAGGCGCTGGGGCTCCTGCGCGACTCCGCCGGAGTCGTGCGTGCCCTCGCCGAGGCACACGGGTACGCGGCCAAGGCGAAGGACCTCGCGCTCAGCCTCCCCGACCGGCCCGCCCGAGCACTGCTCGTCGGCCTTTCGGCGTTCGTGGTCGACCGCGGCGAATAGGCCCACGGTGCCCGTGAGCGGGGTTACAGTGGCGGAATGACCACCGATACCCTGGAAAACGTCGAAGGCCGCGACATCGGTTCCGGAGTCTCGATCATCCGCGAACGAACCGACGTCGACGGTTCCGGGCCGAGGCTGCACCAGCACCCGTATCCGGAAACCTTCGTCATCATCCGCGGCCGGGTGAGGTTCACCATCGGCGATTCCGAGCGCGAAGGCGGGGCGGGCGACGTCCTGGTCGTGCCCGCGGAGACACCGCACAAGTTCGCCGTGATCGGCCCGGAGGTCTACGAAGCCGTCCACATCCACGAAAGCGACCATTTCATCACCGAATGGCTCGAGTAATTCTGTCGGGCGCCAGAAAACCCTTCCCGGGTCTAGAATCCGACGACGTGCTCGTGGACGGCGGGCACCCGAGGCGACGGGAACCGGGAATCGTGACCGACGTGGCGGACCGCAGTGGTGACAAAACCCGCCAGGTGGACAGATTCGACCAACGGCGCGCGCAGCTGGCGATGTCGGCGCTGGTCACGTTGTCCGAACTGGGCTACGCGCGCACGAGCCTGCGGGAGATCGCGCAGAACTCCGAGTTCTCCCACGGGGTGCTGCACTACTACTTCCGCAACAAGGCCGAGCTGATCACCTATTGCGTCAAGCAGTACAAGGCCGAATGCGTCACGAGATACGACCGGATGGTCGAGACCGCGGAGACCGCCGAAGAACTGAAGACCGCATTCGGCGCCGCGACGGCTGCCACGCTGCGTGAAAACGCCCGGCTGCACCGGCTCTGGTACGACCTGCGCAACCAGAGCCTGTTCGAGAAACTGTTCCAGGCCGAGGTGCTGGCCATCGACGAGACACTCGAACTGATGATCTGGCGGGTCGTGTCCCGGTACGCGGAACTGCTGGGCAAACCGGCGGATTTCGCACCATCGACGACATACGCGCTCTTCGACGGACTGTTCCAGCAAGGCCTGCTGAAACACCTCGCCGGCCGGGAGGACGCGGCGAGGTGCCTTCAGGACTCGGTCGAGCAGGTACTGGCGCGGCTGTTCACCACTTGATGGTCGGATACCAGATGACGCCGGTCCGGCCGAGCACCCGCAGATCCCAGTACAGCAGCGTGAACGTGCCGGCGACCAGCAACGCGGCGCCGGTCACCACGGCGATCCTGGTGGGCTTCGCGAGCATCCATCGCTGCAACCGCCCGCCCGTGCCGTGGGTGAGCACCAGGAACAACAGCGCCATCACCAGGATGTTCCCGACCGATTGCAAAGCGAACGCGGCTGCGCCGTAGAAGACGTTGTGGCTCTCGGCCGCGCTGCGGAACATCATCCGGAACAGCGGGAACGGCCTGCCGACCAGGAAACCGCCGATGAGCGCGCCCATCAGGACGAGCGGCGCGGGCGGGAACCGGCGGGTGAGACCGGCGATCGGATTACGGATGAGGCCGACAGAAGCCAAGCCCAACACGATGAACACGATCCCGATCACGCCATAGACGATCATCGACTGGATGTTGCGCGGCGTGAGCCCGCCCGGTGACGAGACGGTCGAGAACTGCGGCATCCTGGTGCCCACGAGCGCGACGATGACGCCGTACACCACGGAAACCGTCAGCATTCCCGCCGCGATCCAGCCGAGCGGTTTCAAGGTGTGGGTGAACTTCGGTCGTCCGGTGGTTCCTCCGCCGACAAGCGGGGCGACGGCACCGAAGGCGGCGATGTTGCACGCGGTGAAGGTTCCGGCGAGGCCCGAGACGAACGCGAAGAACGTTCCGGCCAGCACCCCGCCGATCGGGGTCGCCTTGGCGTCGTGTCCCAGGAGGGTGTTGGCGACGCTGTCGCCGATCACACTGTCCACAAAGGGAGCCGACCAGATCACCGTCAGCGCGAAGCCGGCGAGGACGGACCAGAGGACGACGCGCCCCTTGTGTTCCGGATAGGGTCCCGAGCCGAGGAAATCCGCCTGCGGGGAAACGGGAGCGCGTTCGGTCACGGACATTCGTACCTCCAGCGGCTGTTGGCTTCCCCCGCTGCTCATCGTTGTTCCGCCGCCCGGGTCGCGCCACCTCCAAAGTGCCGATCTCCCCTTGGTCCGTCCGGCTCCGGGTAATTCCGAAAAGGTGAAAGCCGCCGGGTCTCGTGGGATCATCGGCGGACGTGTACGGCCACTGAAACCTGCGGAGGACGATGGACTTCGACGAGGTCGCGGACGAGCTCTACGCCGGCGATCCGGCCGAGTTCGTCGCGGTGCGCAACCAACGGGCGAAAGAGGCCAAGGCGGCGGGTGACGCGGCCCTGGCCGAACGTATCCGCGCCCTGCGGAAGCCGACGCTCGCCGCCACGATCCTCAACCGCCGCGCCGGGTCCCCCGAGCTGGCGGAGCTGGCCAAGCTGGGCGATGAGCTCCGCAAGGCGCATTCGGCGCTGGCCGGTGCAGACCTCCGCAAGCTCGCCCGGCGGCGCCAGGAGCTGGTGAACCGGATCCTGCGGGACGAACGCTCGATGAGCGAGTCCGTCAGCCGCGAAGTCGAAGCCACCCTCGAAGCCGTCGTGGCCGATCCCGAAGTGGCGGCGCTCGCCCTGGCCGGACGGCTGAGCAGCGGCGCGGACAGCTCGGGTGACCAATGGCTGACCAGCGGGTTCATCCCGCAACCGAAGCGGAAACCCGCACCGGAACGGGAAAAGCCGGCCACCGTGTCGCATTTGGACGATCGGAGGAAGGCGAAGCGCGCGGCCGCCGAGAAGGCCGAACAGGAGCGGATCGACAAGGCCCGCGAAGAGGCCGAACGCGAACAGAAGCGGGTGGCGGAGTTCAACCGGCTCCGGCGCGAGGCGGCCGACCTCGCGAAGGCCCGCAAGCAGGCCGAGATCGACCTTTCCCGCGCCGAACGCCGCGCCGAGAAGGCCACGGAGAAGGCGAACGACCTCCGGCGGCGGCTCGCCGACGCCGAACTCGAGGAAGAGACGGCGAACGGCGAGACCGCGTCAGCGCAGACCGTCCTGGACGATCTGCGCGCCGAGGCGGCGCGTATCGACGACGCCCTCGAACGGTTCTAGGCAGGCTGCCGGTCACGAAGCCGCGTGGCGGCCACCCGCCGTCCGTATGGTGTCTTGCCGCCCGGCTTGTACACCGACAGCACGGTCATGGTCACGTACATCGTCGTGGACACGATGATCGGATAGAACCCGTCCACGCGACGCCCCGCCTCCACGAACACACCGTCCATAGTGGACTCCGCCGCGGCAGCCAGCTCCCTGATCCCCGGCAGTAGCGAGAACAACGTCAGCCCGGCGGCGATCAGGGTCAGCACGAGTTTGATCGCCACCCACTTGTACCGGATCAGCCCCCATTTCGTGCCGACGCCGAGCACGATCCCGCTGACCAGGGCGGTCAGGCTGACCGGCAGCAGCAGGTAGCCGCCGATCTGCTCCATCATCAGGATGGCGGCGTGCTGGCGCCGCGCGTCGTCGGTGAACACCGAGGTGAAGGTCAGGACCGCGTTCACCATGGTGATCCCGAGCCAGCCGAGTGACGAAACGACATGGACGACGAGGACGAGTTTCCGCCACCGCGGGGTGAGCGGTCGCCACACTGTGGAAGTACTCATGCGACCAGTGTTTCCGCGGGCGAGGCTCCCGTCGTCCGTCGTGGAGCGGCACCTCGGCTACGTATCGCGGAGTACGAGCCCCCGGACATACGCCGCTTGCCCGGCATGCTGGAGATCGTCGGACAGCACGCTGACCAGGCGAACCCCGAGACTGACGGGCGGGTCCCACGCCTCGTCGACAATACGGTCCAGATCGGCCTCACCGAGTCCGGCGACCCAGGCCGCCGTCGCCTCGTGCACCGCGTCGTAGTACCCGGTCAACAGGTCGGCGGAGCCGACACGGACCGCCTCGACGTCTTCGGGGCGATGCCCGTACCCGATGTCCGACGCCGGGAAGGGCAGCCCGAAGCGGCCGACCCAGTCCTGCGCGGTCCAGAGCTGCTCGGTGCCCATCAGGTCGGCGACGTGATCGTCCTGCACCCGGGCCAGATGCCAGACCAGCCACGCGATCGTGTTCGCACCCGGCGCCGGGCTCGCGATCAGCTGATCGGCGTCCAGCCCCTCGACGGCGGCGTGCACCACTTCCCGGACGCGGCCGAACCCGTCGGCCACCACTTCGGCCAGTTTCATCGATTCCCCTTCCGGCGTCTCCAGCCCCACGATGCCACCGAGAGGTGACCCCGGCCTTGCAACCTTGACTTATATAAGCCCAGGCCGTGATAGTTGCCGGATGCACGCGTTCGACGTCCTCGGGGATCCGGTACGCCGCCGGATCCTGGAACTGCTGGCGGGCGGGGAACAGAGTTCCGGCGACGTGACCACCGTGGTCCGCGCCGAGTTCGGGATCTCGCAACCCGCGGTCTCCCAGCATCTGCGCGTCCTGCGCGAAAACGGCTTCACCACGGTCCGCGCCGAGGGCGCGCGACGGCTGTACTCGGTCGATCCGGGCCCGCTCAAGGAGATCGACGGCTGGCTGGAGCAGTACCGGCGATTCTGGACCGGGCCGCTCGACGCGCTCGCCACCGAGATCGCCCGCGGCCGCCGTGAACGGCGGAAGGCCGCCGAAGACTAGGCGCGCGGGGACTGTCGGACCCCGCCCCTAGAATCGTGCGGGTGGCAGCCCCCGACATCGGTACCTCGGAAGTCTCGGAAGCCCTTGAAACGCTGAACCGCGTCTTCGGCTACGACGACTTCCGCGGCGACCAGCACGCCATCGTCGAACACGTCATCGCAGGCGGTGACGCGCTCGTCCTCATGCCCACCGGCGGCGGGAAGTCGCTGTGCTACCAGATCCCCGCGCTGGTGCGGCCGGGCGTCGGCGTGGTGATCTCGCCGCTGATAGCGTTGATGCAGGACCAGGTCGACGCGCTGCGCAACCTCGGCGTGCGCGCGGGGTTCCTGAACTCGACGCAGGACTACGCCGAGCGGAACAAGGTCGAGTCCGCGTTCCTCTCCGGCGAGCTGGACCTGCTGTACCTGGCGCCCGAGCGGCTTTCGGTCGAGTCGACGGTGCGGCTGCTCGATCGCGGCAAGATCTCCCTGTTCGCGATCGACGAGGCGCACTGCGTCTCCCAGTGGGGTCACGACTTCCGCCCCGACTACCTGATGCTGTCCGCGGTGCACGAGCGCTGGCCGGACGTGCCGAGGATCGCGCTCACCGCGACGGCCACGAAGGCGACGCACGCCGAGATCGCGTCCCGGCTCAACCTGGAGGACGCGCGGCATTTCGTCGCGAGCTTCGACCGGCCGAACATCCAGTACCGCATCGTCGGCAAGAACTCGCCGCAGCGGCAGTTGCTGGAGCTGCTGCGCACCGAGCACAAGGGCGACGCGGGCATCGTCTACTGCCTGTCACGGAATTCGGTCGAGAAGACCGCGGACTTCCTGGTGGAGAACGGGATCCCGGCGGTGCCCTATCACGCCGGGCTCGACGCGCGGACCCGCGCGAAGCATCAGTCGCGGTTCCTGCGCGAGGACGGGCTGATCGTCGTCGCGACGATCGCCTTCGGCATGGGCATCGACAAGCCGGACGTCCGGTTCGTGGCGCATCTGGACCTGCCGAAGTCCGTCGAAGGCTACTACCAGGAGACCGGTCGCGCGGGCCGCGACGGGCTGCCGTCGACGGCGTGGCTGGCGTACGGCCTCCAGGACGTCGTCCAGCAGCGCAAGATGATCGACACCTCGGAGGGGTCCGACGCGCACAAGCGGCAGCTGAGCGCGCACCTCAACGCGATGCTGGCGCTGTGCGAGACGGTCGAATGCCGCCGTGTGCAGGTGCTGAGCTACTTCGGGCAGCGGAGCGAGCCCTGCGGCAACTGCGACACCTGCCTGGCGCCGCCGGAGACCTGGGACGGCACGATCCCGGCGCAGAAGCTTCTTTCCACCATCGTCCGGCTGCAGAACGAGCGGCGGCAGAAGTTCGGCGCCGGGCAGATCATCGACATCCTGCTCGGCAAGTCCACCCCGAAGGTGAACCAGCATCGGCACGACACGTTGAAGGTCTTCGGGATCGGCACGGAGCTGAAGGAGCCGGAGTGGCGTGCCGTCGTGCGGCAGCTCCTGGCGCAAGGGCTGGCGGCGGTCGAGGGCGACTACGGCTCGCTGGTGCTGACCGAGGGCAGCGCTGAAGTCCTGAACGGGTCGCGAAAGGTCCAGTTGCGGCGTGAGCCGGAGCGAGCGGCGAAGGCCGCGGCCCGCTCCAGCGCGAAGAAGGCCGCGGCCGCCGACATGCCCGCCGAGGCGGCGCCGGTGTTCGAGCTGCTGCGGTCGTGGCGGGCCGCGGCGGCGAAGGAGCAGGGGGTGCCCGCGTACGTGATCTTCCACGACGCGACCCTGCGCCAGATCGCCACCAAACGGCCGGCCACGCTGCAGGAGCTGGGCACGGTCAGCGGCGTCGGCGAGAACAAGCTCGCCAAATACGGCGAGCAGATCCTCGAGACGCTAGCCGACGCCTAGTGCTCGTAGGGTCGGCGCGGCGGCCGTCCGGTCATCCCGTCGACCTTGCGCACCGCGCCGTCGATCTGGCTGTGGTACTTGCCCTTGGTCTTGTGGTCGACGAAGGTCGCGGCCTTGTTCACGACCTTGGAGACCTTCTCGGGGTTCTTCCGCACGTAGGCGCGCACGGCCCCGGCGGTGCCGGCCAGGGCGGTCAACTTCCGCAGTAGAGGCACTGTGGTCCCTTTCCTCGGGGTCGTCTGGTTGTCCTGCTCAACGACCGGTGATGGCTCCTGGGTTCCCCGCGGCGAGCCGAATCACTCATTTCGGATGATGACCGCCGGAAAACGGGGCGCGCGCCGACGGTCACGACCACTAAATTCGTGCTCATGCGGGATCTTTCGCTGCTGCCCAAGGCCCATCTGCACGTCCACCTCGAGAGCACCATCCGGCCGGACACGCTCCGTGACATCGGCGAGGCGAACGGCATCGCCGTCCCTGCGGAACAACCCGTGTTCGACGGGTTCCGCGCGTTCGGTGACTACAACGGGCTGCTGCGTTCCTGCCTGCGGAGACCGGAGGACTTCGAACGGGTGGCGCGGGAGTTCTGCGAGGACCAGGCCGCGGACGGCGTCCGCTACGCCGAAGTCACCTTCACGGCGGCTTCGCACGGCGAACGGCTCGGCGAGCCGGACATGCCGCTGGAGTCCGTCCTCAAAGGACTGTCGACGGGTGCCGCCGAACACGGCCTTCACTGGCGAATGATCCTGGACCATTCGCGCCGCCGTCCGGTCGAACGCGCCCGGCTCACCCTCGACCTCGCCCGCCGGTACGCCCCGGACGGGGTGTTCGCGATCGGCCTCGCCGGGGAGGAGAAGTACCCGCTCGCGCCGTTCGCCGGGATCTGTGACGAAGCCGAGGAGGCGGGGCTGCACCTGATCCACCACGCCGGGGAGGACGCAGGCCCGGCCAGCATTCGCGAGGCGCTGGAAGTCGGGCACAGCGAACGGATCGGCCACGGCATCCGGATCTTGGAGGATCTCGCGCTGGTCGCCGAGGTGCGGGAACGCGGAATCGCGCTGGAGGTCTGCCCGTCGTCGAACGTGACGCTCGGACTCGTGCCGTCGTTCGAGGAGCACCCGCTCCCCCGGCTGGTCGACGCCGGACTCGTGGTCACCCTCAGCACCGACGTCCCCTCGATCACCGGAACGACGCTGACCGACGAATTCCTGCGCACCCGGGAAGCGTTCGCCTATGACGATCACGCACTCGCCGGGCTGGCCCGCGCCGCCGTCGACGCGTCCTTCGCGCCCGCCGAGCTCAAGCGTTCCCTCCACGCCGAGATCGACGCCTGGCTCTCCTGACGCAATTAGTCCTCTGAATGCGGTACTTGCGCGTGCAAGCACCGCATTCAGAGGACGAAACGCGAGGGGGTCAGCCGGTCGGGAAGTCGTCCGGGGTGCGGATGCGGTCCCGCACCCAGACACCGGCGGGCTTCAGCATCGAAGTGCCGGTGAAGGAGTTCCCGGCGCAGGTTCCGGTCTTGAACACGGCACCGGAGCGGAAGTCGTCGGAGAAGTTCCAGTTCGTCCAGCCGATCTTCTTGGCGGCCAGCAGATCCAGGTACTTCTGCGAATACGTGAAGTCGTTCCCGCCGTCACCCGTGTAGGTCTGGGTGCCGAATTCCGTGACGAACACCGGGAGCTTGTCGGCCGTCCGCGCCAGCGCGTCGTAGTGCTCGTCCTGGTGCGACGCCGCGTAGAAGTGGAACGTGTACATGATGTTGGTGGCGTTGACCGGGTTGTTCAGGATGTCGGTCTCGTCGCGCTGGTCGGAGACGCCGAAGGTCGACCAGCCGTGCGTGCCGAGGAAGACGACGCTGTCCGGGTCCTGGGCACGGATCACCGGGATGACCTCTTCGGCGTACCGCTTCACGTCCGCCCAGCTGACGCCGTTCGGCTCGTTCGCGACGTCGTAGATGATGTTGACCTTGTCCTTGTGCCGCTGGGCGATCTCGGTGAAGAAGGTCTTCGCGAGGTCCGTGTTCACGTTCGGGTCGCCCGGGTCGAGCTGGTGCCAGTCGACGAGGACGTACATCCCGCGTTTCGTCGCCTCTTCGATGTAGTTGTGCATCATGTCGGTGAACTTGCGCGGGTTGCTCTCATAGCCGTCGTCCTGGATGTACATGGCGACCCGCAGGATGTCGGCCTTCCAGTCGTTGGCCAGCGCGTCCAGCGAGGCGGTCTTCACGCACTGGCTGTACCACTGGATCCCGTGCGTGCTCATCCCCCGCAGCTGGATGGGCTTGCCGTACTGGTTGCACAGTTTGACGCCGCAGACGTGGAGCTTGCCGTTGATGGACACCGGCGTCCCGGCGCCCGGACCGCCGCCGCTTTCGACCGACAGCGAGTCCGCGTTGGGGCCGCCGTTCGACGTGACGGCGGTGGTGCGGATCTTGTTGCTGCCCGCGGCGAGATTCACCGTGGTGGTGACGGTACTCCAGCTCGTCCACGCGCCCGTGCCGGCGAACCCGAGGTCGTCGACGGCGATGGAGCCGTTGACGGTGATGTCGAGCGGGCGGTTGGCGGTAGTGCCGTTGGCGTAACGGAAGGTCAGCGTGTGCGGGCCCGCCTGCGCCGCGTTGACGGTGTACTCGACGTAGCTACCGGTGACGTTGTCATAGTTGACGAAGCCGGATCCGGTGAAGCCGGTGTGATTGGCTTCGACCACGCCGCGCGAGATCGTCGCGTTCTCGGACTCGTATCGGACGGGAGCCGCGGAAGCGGCCTGGGCGGAGATCGGGACCGAGGCGGCCGCGAGCACCGTGACCAGCGCCGCCCGCCATCTTGGGCGTACCACTTTGTGTCTCCTTCAGAAGCGTCGTTGCGTTCCGTGAAGCGGGGGCGCGGCGAGCCCTTGTTAAGAAACCTTCCTAACGCGGACTAGTCTCACCATCCGGATGAAGCGCTGTCAACAGGGCAAAGGGGGCGATCGCACCCCGCAGTCGGTCCTCTACTTGCGGTAGTTGCACGCGCAAGTACCGCATTCAGAGGACGAAATGCGGGTCGTGGTCCGCATCACCCGGACGGCGGGCCACACAAGTTCTCCACATTCGTCACGTACCGTGGAACCGGTGACCGCTTCGTCCCCTTCGACCCTGGACCTGATGGACCAGTGGCAGCAGGCGCCCAGGAAACGTGGCCCGCGTGGCTGCGTGATGCTCGCGCTCCTGGTCGTGGGCGCCTTGGTCGCCGGTGCCGTCTGGGTCGTGGTCAGCCTCAACGACCGTGAGCCGGTGCCGGTCAAGCCGGAATTCGAGGTCCCCTCGCTCAAGCCCGCCCCGCGTTCGGCCATCCCCGGCGACGCGGGACCGCTGCCCGCGGAGCCCGCGAAGGACGCCTGGATCGCGAAGGTGTCGGAGAACACGGACATCCCCTCACGCGCGCTGCGGGCGTACGTGAACGCGGCCGAGAAGACCGCGAAGACCACTCCGCGTTGCGAGATCACCTGGGCGACCATCGCCGGGATCGGCCGGACCGAGTCCCAGCACGCCCGGCACGACGGTTCCCGCGCCGGCGAGGACGGTGTCGTGACGCCGCCGATCATCGGTATCCCGCTCGACGGCTCCCCCGGCGTGCTTGCGGTCGTCGACACCGACAAGGGCGCACTCGACGGCGACCCCAAATGGGACCGCGCGGTCGGGCCGATGCAGTTCCTGCCCGCCACGTGGAAGCGGTACGGCGTCCGCGCGAGCGGCGACGGCGCCGCGCCGGACCCGCAGAACATCGACGACGCCGCGATGACGACCGCGCGGTACATGTGCGCGCGGGGCGGCGACCTCGGCGACCCCTCCGGCTGGTGGACCGCGGTGCTGACCTACAACAACTCCACCCAGTACGGGCAGGAAGTGTTCAGCAACGCCGACGCCTATGGGAAAGCGGCACTGAAGCCTTAAGCGGGCAGAAGACGGGTCACCAGCCGGGTCAGCTGGTGCACGTTCCGGCATTCGTACATCTCGACGACCTCCGCGTACGCGTGCGCCTCGGAGTCACCGGTGGACCACAGCTCGGTCCGCTCGGGGTTGAGCCAGTACGTATGCCTTGCCGCGGCGGCGATCCCGCGCACCGCGTCGAGGTTCGGGTCACCGCCGTTGGTCCTGGCGTCACCGAGGATGAGCATGGACGTCCTGGGGCCCACCGCGTCCGAGTAGCGCTCGACGAACTCGCCGAGCGCGTGCCCGTAGTCGCTGTGCCCGTCCCAGCGGGTCAGTTCCGCGTCGGCGAGGATGCGCGCGCCGAGGTCTTCGGGATCGGCGGCGCCGGTGTCGACGAGGTGGGTGATCTCGTCGCAGGCGTCGATGAACGCGAACACCCGCACCTTGCTGAACTGGTCGCGCAGGGCCTGCACCAGCAGCATGGTGAAGTTCGCGAAGCCGGCCACCGACCCCGACATGTCGCACAGCAGCACGATTTCCGGCCTTCCCGGCCGATGCCGCCGGTACGACGGCCGCATCGGGACGCCGCCGGTGGACAGCGAGCGCCGCAGCGTCCGGCGCAGGTCGATGCGCCCGCGCGCGTGCCGCCGTCGCCGGGCGGCCAAGCGCGTGGCGAGCTTGCGTGACAACGGCTGCACGACCCGGCGGAGTTCGGCGAGTTGCGCGCGGCTGGCGAGCAGGAAGTCGACGCGGTCGGCGGCGGGCGCCACCGCGTGCCGCGAAACCCTTTCCCTGCCACGGACTTCCGCCACACGCCGCCGTGCTTCGGTCCGCACGAGACCGCGGAAACCCTCGACGCGGCGGCGGACGTCGTCGCGATCCAGCCGGTCGGTGAACTCCTCCTGGCCGCCCGCACGGATCGCTTCGAGCACCCGGACCACGAGCGTCTGCGGCTGGAGCCGTTCCAGCGTCTGGTGCGCCGACCAGCCGCCGCTGCCCGCCGTGCCCCCGTACTCCCCCAGCATGTCGACGGCGAGCCCGGCCAGCTGCGTCAGCTCCGGCTGATCGTTCGCCGCGAGCGCGGTGGCGAGCCGGTCGCGCAGCGCGGCCAGATCGTCGACGGGGTCCTGCGACGGCGCGCCGACACCGAGCGGGAAGTAGATGTCGAAGGTCGCGTCGAACACCGCGCGCTGGCCGCCGCGCCGGACCAGCGCCGCCGCGAGCCCTTCCCGCATCTGCTCGCGGGAGTCGAGGCCCAGCACTTCGAGTGCCGCGGCGGCGTCGACCGTCTCGCTGGGCCCCGCCGGGATTCCGTGTTCCCGCAACGCTTCCACGAATTCGACGAGCCTGCCCGGCACGCCGCTCACGAGTCGAGGACCTTGCCGAGTTCCAGCCGCGCGTCCGCCTTCACGACGTCGTCCTGGTGCTTGAGGATGACGCCGAGGCTCGCGCGGACGACGTCCTCGCCGAGGCTGTCCGCGCCGAGCGCCAGCAGGGTCCGCGCCCAGTCGATGGTCTCGGCGACCGACGGCGCCTTCCTCAGCTCCATCGCCCGCAGCGCGGTGATCACCTTGACCACGGACGCGGCGAGCGCGTCGTCGACGCCCGGCACCTTGAGCCGCACGATGCGCTGCTCCAGCGCCGCGTCGGGGAAGTCGATGTGCAGGAACAGGCACCGGCGGCGCAGCGCCTCCGAAAGCTCGCGCGTCGCGTTGGAGGTCAGCACCACGAACGGCTTGCGTCCGGCGGTGATCGTGCCGAGTTCCGGGACGGTGATCTGGAAGTCGCCGAGCACCTCCAGCAGCAGCCCCTCGATCTCGACGTCGGCCTTGTCGGTCTCGTCGATGAGCAGGACGGTCGGCTCGTCGCCCTTGATGGCCGTCAGAAGCGGCCTGGCCAGCAGGAACTCTTCACCGAAGATGTCGTTGCGGGCTTCGTCCCACGTCTCGTCCTTGCCGGCGGTGATCCGGAGAAGCTGCTTCGCGTGGTTCCACTCGTACAGCGCGCGAGACTCGTCGACGCCTTCGTAGCACTGCAAGCGCACGAGCCGGGAGCCGCTCGCCTGCGCGACCGCCTTCGCCAGCTCGGTCTTGCCGACCCCCGCGGGGCCCTCGATCAGCAACGGCTTGCCGAGGGCGTCCGCGAGGAACACCGTGGTGGCGACGGCCGCGGAGGCCAGGTAGCCGGTGTCGGCGAGCTTCGCCGTCACGTCTTCGACTGATGTGAAGTACCCGGTCCCAGCCACGCGGCCTCCCAGCTCGATCGCCTACCCGGCCGACTCTACGTCGCGAATCCGCTTCGGCAGCAGGAACCCGACCGCGAAGGTGAGCATCACCATCACCGCGACCACCCAGAACGTCCGCTGGGCCGCGCCGGTCGGGTCGGCGGTCCCCGCATCGAAGAACACCGTGCCCAGCAGCGCGAGCCCCAGCGCGCCGCCGACCTGCTGGAGCGACGTCAGCGCGCCCGACGCCGATCCGGCCTCCGCCGGTTCCACCCCGGACAGGGCGATCTCGAAGTACGGCCCCATGATCAGTCCGGAGCCGATCCCGACCACCAGCAACGCCGGGGCGATCAGCCACGGACCGGTCTCCGGGCCGAGGAGCAGCAGGAGAGCGACCACGCCGGCGGTCATGATCAGCGCGCCGGTGTGCAGCACCTTGCGGCCGTGCTTGCGCACCGCCTGCACCAGGCCCATCCCGACGATCATCCCCAGCGACATCGGCACCCCGGTCAGCCCGGCCTTGAGCGGCGAGAAACCGAGCCCGAGCTGCAGATACAGCGTGAAGACCAGGCCGAAGCCGGAGAACGCCGCGAAGTAGATCGTCCCGGTCGCCATCCCGGCGAGGAAGCTGCGCTTGCGGAACAGGCTCGGCTCGACCAGCGGGTCGCCGCCGCGGCGGCTCTTGCGCTTCTCGAACCACGCGAACACACCGAACACCACGACCGCGGCGGCCATCATCGCGAACGTCCACAGCGGCCAGCCGTACTCACGCCCCTGCACCAGCGGGAAGACGATCAGCAGCGCGCCGGTGGTCGCGAGCAGCGCGCCGGGGATGTCGAGGGTGAGCGAACCGCCGGGACGGGACTCGGGAAGGAACTTCAGCGCCGCGAGCACGGCCAGCGCGCCGATCGGGAGGTTGATCAGGAAGATCATCCGCCAGCCGGTGCCGAAGAGATCGGCGTCGACCAGCCAGCCCGCGAGGATCGGGCCGCCGACCGCGGCGAGGCCCATCACCGGCCCGAACATGCCGAACGCGGACTGCAGTTCCTTGCCCGCGAACATCTCCTTCATCATGCCGAGGCCCTGCGGCACCATCGCGGCGCCGAAGAGGCCCTGCACCACCCGCGCGGTGATGATCATCTCGGGGTTCACCGCGATCGCGCAGAACAGCGAGCCCACGACGAAACCGATCGCGCCGATCAGGAACATGCGCTTGCGGCCGAAGATGTCACCGAGCCGCCCGCCGGTGAGCAGGCCGGACACCATCGCGAGGGTGTAGGCCACGCCGAGCCACTGGATCATCGCCGTGCCGCCGCCGAGCGACTCCCGCATGACCGGTCCGGCGATGCTCGTGACCGTCATGTCGAGCAGTTCCATCACCGAGCCGGTCAGGATCACGAACAGCGCGGGCCAGCGCCAGCGGTAGGACTTCTCCACGTTTTCCGTGGTCACACCGCTCGGGGTGTCCAGTGTCATCGTCATGGGAACAACGCTAAAGTCAATTCCGGCCACTTTCTGACCGGAATGCGAGCGAATCTGGATTCATGGCGAACACGAGTGCACGGATGCTGCGGTTGCTCTCCCTGCTGCAGACACACCGCTTCTGGTCGGGGATCGAGCTGAGCGACAAGCTCGAAGTGAGTGAGCGGACGCTGCGGCGCGACGTCGAACGGCTCCGCGAGCTGGGTTATCCGGTCAACGCGAGCCGCGGCGTCGCCGGCGGCTACCAGCTGCGGTCGGGCACGGTCATGCCGCCGCTGCTGCTGGACGACGAGGAGGCCGTGGCGATCGCGGTCGGCCTCCGGACGGCGGCGAGCGGTTCGGTGGAGGGCATCGAGGAGACCTCGGTCCGGGCGCTGACGAAGGTCGTCCAGGTGATGCCGCCGCGGCTGCGCAGGCGTGTCGACGCGCTCCAGGCGTACACGACGCCGGCGGCCGTCACGGGTCCCCGGGTCAACGCCGCCAGCCTGACGGTGATCGCGCAGGCGTGCCGGGACGACGAGCGGCTGAAGTTCGACTACGCGGCACGCGGTGGCGAGGAGTCCGCCCGGCTGGTCGAGCCGCACCGGCTCGTCTCGCTCGGACGGCGCTGGTACCTGGTGGCGTGGGACCTCGACCGGGTGGACTGGCGCACCTTCCGCGTGGACAGGCTCAGCGAGCCGCGCACCACCGGCGCCCGCTACCGGCCGCGCGAGATCCCCGGCGGCGACGCGGTCAAGTTCGTCGAGGCGCAGATCAAGGCGAGGCCGACCACGCATACGCTGGTCGTCCGGGTGCAGGCGCCGAAGGACCGGGTCGAATCGGCGGTGCGGTACCTCGGCGGCGCGCTCGAAGCGATCGACGAGATGTCGTGCCGCCTGACGATGAACGTCGACACCTTCGACTGGCCGGTCCTGATCCTCGCCGCCATCGGCGCGCCTTTCGAGGTCGAGAGCCCTTCGGCGTTCAAAGACCACCTCGCGTCCGTCGCCGCCCTCTTCACGACGGCTAGCATCGGGCCGTGAGCACCTATGTCGCGGCCGAGGGCCGATACGAGAGCATCCCCTATCGCCGCACCGGGCGCAGCGGCCTGAAGCTGCCCGCGATCTCGCTGGGCCTGTGGCACAACTTCGGGAACGACAAGCCGCTGGGCACGCAGCGGGACATCGCGCGGCGCGCGTTCGACCTGGGCATCACCCATTTCGACCTCGCCAACAACTACGGCCCGCCCTACGGCTCGGCGGAGGAGAACTTCGGCAGGCTGCTGGCATCGGACTTCAAGCCGTACCGGGACGAACTGGTCATCTCGACCAAGGCGGGGTACGACATGTGGCCGGGCCCGTACGGCGAATGGGGCTCGCGCAAGTACCTGTTGTCCTCTTTGGACCAATCGCTCGGCCGGATGGGCCTGGACTACGTCGACATCTTCTACTCGCACCGTTTCGACCCCGACACGCCGCTCGAAGAGACGGTCGGCGCGCTCGACACCGCCGTCCGGTCCGGACGCGCGCTGTACGTCGGCATCTCGTCGTACTCGTCGGAGAAGACCGCCGAGGCCGCCCGGCTCCTTCGCGAGCTGGGCACCCCGCTGCTCATCCACCAGCCGTCGTACTCGATGTTCAACCGCTGGCTCGAAGGCGACAAGCTGCTCGACACGCTCGAAGCCGAAGGCGCGGGCTGCATCGCCTTCTCGCCGCTGGCACAGGGGCTGCTGACCAGCCGCTACCTCGACGGCGTTCCCGAGAATTCCCGTGCCGCGCAGGGGAAGTCACTCAACCCGGACACGATCACCGAGAGCACCCTCGGCAAGATCCGGGCACTGAACGAGATCGCTCAGCGCCGCGGCCAGACGCTGGCGCAGCTCGCGCTGGCGTGGGGCCTGCGTGACCCGCGGATGACGTCGGTGCTGATCGGCGCGAGCAGCGTCGCCCAGCTGGAGGACAACGTCGGCGCGCTGAAGAATCTGCACTTCACGAACGAGGAGCTGGCCGAGATCGACCGCTACGCCACCGAGGCCGACATCAACCTCTGGAAGCGCTCGACCGACGCCGGCTAGCTAATCGCGTTGCCCCACCGGGCCGGGGAGCCGAGACTGCGGAGATGACTTTCGAAGATCAGCTCGCCGAAGGAGAGGCCGTCCCGGTCGAAGGCTGGGACTTCTCGTGGTTCGAAGGACGGGCCACGGAGGAACGGCCGCCGTGGGGTTACTCGCGGTTGCTCGGCGAGCGGATGGCGGCGGCCGCCGCCGGGCTGGACCTGCAGACCGGCGGCGGCGAGGTGCTCGCGGGCATCCCGGAACCGCCGCCGGTCCTCGCCGCCACCGAAGGCTGGCCGCCGAACGTCGAGGTCGCGCGGAGGAACCTCGCGCCCCTCGGCGGCCAGGTGGTCGAGGCCGAGTACGACGCGCCCCTTCCCTTCCCCAACGAGTCCTTCGATCTGGTGAGCAGCCGTCATCCGATCGCGAATCCGTGGCGGGAGATCGCCCGCGTGCTGCGTCCGGGCGGCACCTTCCTGTCGCAGCAGATCGGCGCGGGCACCGTGCGGGAGCTGAAGGAGTTCTTCCTCGGCCCGCAGGACTACGGCGGCTGGACGCCCGACGTTCTGCGGATCGAGGCGGAAGCCGTCGGGCTCCGGGTGGATCGGCTCGAACCGGCGAAACTGCGGATGGAGTTCTTCGACCTCGCCGCGGTCGTCCACTTCCTCCGGAAGGTGATCTGGATCGTGCCGGGATTCGAGGTAGGGAAGTACCGAGACAAGCTCGCGGAACTCCATCGGGTGATCGAGACCGACGGGAAGTTCGTCGCGCACTCCCGTCGTGTGCTGGTGGAGGCCGTCAAGCCTTCGTGAGCGGTACGGACTCTCAGAACCAAGAGTCCGTGAAGGCCTCCTTGCCTACCCTGAAGGTAGGGAAGGAGGCCTTCACGGACTAGGCCATCGCCGCCCGCAGCCTCAGCAACAACACCAATCCCAGCAGTCACGGTGGTGCGCGTGAAGGACCCCTTTCTTACGCCTAGGTCAGGGCCCCGGCAAAGTCGCATAAGCGCCTGGCGGGGAGGCTTGCACAAGTGGGGTCGTGAGTGTTTTTGCTCGTTAGAACGACCAAAAACACTCACGACCCCGGGGCCCTGGCGCCTGGGTACAGGAAGGGGGCCTTCATGTACCTCAGAGGCACCACTCACGCGCCCAGCCGCTCCAGGTGCTCGCCGGTCAACTTGACCTCCGCCGCGGCGAAGTTCTCCTCAAGGTGCGCGACGTTCGCCGTCCCCGGGATCGGCAGGATCACCGGCGACCGCGCGAGCAGCCATGCGAGCCCGACCTGCGCCGTGGTCACACCGAGCTCCGCGGCGACGGCCGTGAGCTCGGCACCACCGGAAGACGCGGCACCGAGCACCGGACGCCAAGGCAGGAAAGCGATCCCGGCCGCCTCGCACGCGTCCAGCACCGCTTCGTGCTCGCGGTCGAGGAGGCTGTAGCGGTTCTGCACACTCGCGATGTCCACGATCTCCCGCGCCCGCGCGAGTTCGTCCACGGTGACCTCCGACAGCCCGATCCGGCCGATCTTGCCCTCGTCGCGCAGGTCCCGCAGCGCGCCGAGCTGGTCGGCCAGCGGGGTCTCCGGGTCGATGCGGTGCAGTTGCAGCAGCTCGATCCGCTCGACCCGCAGCCGCCGAAGTCCCTCGTCCACCTGCACGCGCAGGGATTCCGGCCGCCCGTCGTACTTCCAGTCGTCGCCGGTCCGCACGACGCCGACCTTCGTGGTGACCACCAGGTCGTCCGGATACGGGTGAAGCGCCTCGGCGAGCAGTTCCTCGTTCGCCCCGCCGCCGTAGAGGTGCGCGGTGTCGATCAGCGTGATGCCGAGTTCGACCGCGCGCCGCGCGACGGCGATCGCGTTCTCGCGTGCGGGTCCGGCGTCGGTGGGCAGATGCATGGCGCCGAAACCGAGACGGCGTACGGGCAGGTCTCCGCCGATGGCGAACTGTTCCATGCCGGGAAACCTAGCGCAGCGGATCCCGCGGCGAGGGCAGATGCGAGGTATCCGGGAACATGTGGAGCGCACGCAGGGCCGCGCCGAGTTCGGCGATGTCCGCCGGATCGGTCAGCGAACGGCCGAGTTCCTCGGAGATCCGCTTCAGCCGGTGCCGGATCGTGTTGGGGTGACAGAACATCCGCTCCGACGTCAGCTTCGTGGAGCCCTGGCATTCGAACCACGCCCGCAACGTCAGCAGCAGCACGTTGCGGTCGTCGCCGGACAGGTCGAGGATCGGCCGGAGCACGTGATGCGCGAGCTGGACCGACGCCTCCGGCGCGCTGGCGACGAGACCGGCGAGCGGGGATTCGTTGAACTGCACCATTCCCGTCGTCCCCGGCATCATGCTGGACAGCGCGACCCGCGCGAGGTGCAGGGCGCGCGAGGTGTTCCCGAGTCCGGTGAACACCGGGCTGACGCCGATCCGGCCGGTCTGATTCTCCCTCAGCAGCCCGATGATCACCTGGGACGCCGCCGGATCCCGCATCGAGACCACGCCGACCTGCAGGTCCGGGGTGAGCCGCCAGGCGGACGCGTGATGCCGTTCGCGAAGCCGGTTTTCGATCTGTGGCAACGGTTCGTGCCCGACGCGCGGGGTCTCCGCCGCGACGACCACATAGGTCCCGTCGAGCGAGAGCTCCAGCACGCGCGCGATGTCCCACAGCGTGCCTTCGGTGGCCGCGCCGCCCGCGAACAACGCCTCGACCAACGCCGAGCGCCGGCTTTGGTGCGCCAGCATGACTTCGGCGGTGGTGTCGCGGTAGGTCGTCGTCAGCGCCTCGGCATAGTCGTCGATCAGCGCCCAGATCGCCGACGTCGCGGCGACGAGGCCGCGGAGGTCCTGGTGCTCGCCCGACGCGGTCAGTTCGACGAACCGGTTCCACACCTCGGTGAGCCCGATCCGGTAGGCCCGGAGGAGTTCCGGCAGCGGCGCGCCCTGCAACGCCCGCGCGCGCCCGGTCGCCCGCGCTTGCGCGAGGTCGGGTTTCTCCGTGCCGCGCAAGGTCCGCATGACGAACTCGAGGTTGTTCCGCACCGACGTCCGCAGTTCGGCGAGGCTGACGAACTGCGCGTCGCGGTACACCGGCATTTCGGCGCGGATCTGCTCGACGGTGCCGTCGATGAGCCCGGGAAGCTGCTTTTCGACCTCGACGGCCAGTTCGGCGACGATGACGGCCGAGCCTTCGCGGAGCACAGTTTCGTAGTGCATGGACGTCCTCCGGGGCAGGGACTCCTCGTCGAGTCCCTGGGGCCGTCATCTAACACGACTTGCCCGGAGGCGGCCTGTCGAAGCGGAAAGACTCCGCCGGTGCGGCGGGAAATCGGGATTCCCGCCGCACCGGCGGTGGTTCACATCTTCGCGGCCGCGCTCTTGATGGCTTCGCGGATCCGGAAGTAGGTGCCGCACCGGCAGACGTTCTGGATCGCGTCGATCTCGGCGTCGGTCGGGTTCTTCGTCTTCTTCAGCAGCGCCACCGCGGCCATGATCTGCCCCGGCTGGCAGTAGCCGCACTGCGCGACGTCCTGTTCCAGCCAGGCCTCCTGCACCGGGTGCAGGTCGTCACCGTCGGCGAGGCCTTCGATCGTGGTGACCTCCTTGCCCGAGCAGTCGGACACGGGCGTCACACACGGGTTGAACGCCTCGCCGTCGAGGTGGCTGGTGCAGGCCTTGCAGACGTTGATCCCGCAGCCGTACTTAGGGCCGCGGACGCCGAGCTTGTCCCGCAACGCCCACAGCATGGGCAGATCCGCGGGCGCGTCGACGGTGACGGTCTTCCCGTTCACCGTGAAGGTGTAATTGGGCATCGGAACTCCTTGGCGGGGAAGGAAAGTCAGCGGGGGAAGGGGTCGAAGTCGATCGGGAAGTTGATCGGGAAACTGCGCGGTTTGATCCCGGTCGCCCGCGCGTAGGCGTTCCCGATCGCGCCGACCGGCGCGGGCACGCCGAGTTCCCCGGCACCGCCGATCTCGCCCGTCTCCGGCATGACGAACACCTTGACGTCCATCGGCGAGTTCTTCTGCCGCGCGTAGTGGAACTGCGAGTAGCTGCCCTCCAGCGGCAGCCCCTTGTCGATGTGCAGGCCCGCGGTCAGCGTGGTGGAGATGCCGTCGGTCAGGCCGCCGAGCATCTGCGCCTCGATCCCGCGCGGGTTGATCGGCTTGCCGACGTCGACCGCGATGGTCGCCTTGGTGACACGCGGCTTCTTCGGGTCGCGGGCGTCCATTTCGACGAGGCAGGCGGTGTACGACTTGTACTCGCCGTGCACGGCGACACCCTGCGCGAAGCCCTTGGGCATCTTCTTGCCCCACTCACCGAGTTCCGCGACCTTGTCCAGCACGGCGCGCTGCCGGTCGTCCTTGATGAACTCGCGCCGGAACTCCACCGGGTCCTTCCCGAGCTTCGCGGCGATCTCGTCGACCATGATCTCTTCCGCGCCGCGCGTGCTCGACGAGTAAACCGACCGCCATGCACCGGTGTGGAAGTCCACCGGCACCTCGTTGAGCAGCTGCGTGGTGACGCCGAAGTTGTACGGCGACTTCACCGTCAGCAGGAACACCGTCTGCGCGAAGCTCAGGTTGCCGCCGACCGGCAGTTCGGCGGCGAACGCGGTGAGTACCTCGCCGAGCCCGTGGCTCCAGTCGGTCTCCACGCTGGCGACGCGGTGTTCGAAGGTGAGCACCTGGCCGAGCGCGAAGGTGGCGCGGATCTTGTGGTGGCTCGCGGCACGGGCGCGGCCGTGGCGCATGTCGTCGATGCGGCTCCACATCAGCCGCACCGGCCGCTTGAACGCCTTGGAGGCGCGCGCGGCCTCGATGGCGCCGTCGGAGAACAGCCGCCTGCCGAACGATCCGCCCGCCTGCTGGACGTGCACGGTGACCTTGTTCTCGGGCAGACCGAGTTCCCGCGCGATGTTCTGCTTCGCGAGGATCGGCACCTTCATCCCGGACCAGATGGTCGCGCTGTCCTCGCGGACGTCGGCGACCGCCGAGTTGGTCTCCAGCGGGGCGTGGCTGGCGAAGGCGAAGTCGAACTCGCCGTCGACGTACTGGGTCAGCAGCGGCGGGACGACGAACGGAAGCGCCGCGGCTTGCAGCTTCTTCTTGATCGTCGCGTTGTTCTCCCCGTCGACGGTGCCGCCGTTCCAGCTGACGTCGAGGGCGTTCTTGCCGTCCAGCGCCTGGCCGAACGTCTCGGCCATCACCGCGACCCCGGTCTTGATGACCGCGATGTCGATGATGCCCGGCATGGCGCGGACGGCCGCCTCGTTGTTCACCTTCGCGACCGTGCCGTTGATCGTCGGCGGGCGGCGGACCATGACCGGCTTCGCGCCGGGAACGTCCAGGTCGAGGGTGTATTTCAGCTGCCCGGTGACCATCGCGCGGGCGTCCTTGCGCGATTGCGGCGTGCCGACCAGCTTGTGCGCGGACTCGGCCTTCGGGGTCGCGGTGAGCTTGCCGAGGTCGGCGCGGGCGGCGGGTTTGGCCAGCGCGCCGTAGTCCGCGCGGCGGCCGTCGGGGGCGATCACCGCACCGTCCCTTGTGGACAGCCGGTCGGCCTTGGCGCCCCACTGCTTGGCGGCGGTCGCGACCAGGCGGGCGCGCGCGGCGGCCGCCGCGGTCCGCACCGGGGTGTAGAGCGAGCGCATCGTGTTGGAGCCGCCGGTCAGCTGGTTGAACAGCAGCTCCGAGCGGGCGTCGGAGAGGACGACGTCGACCTGATCGAGCGGGAGGTCCATTTCTTCGGCGACCAGCATCGCGTTCGCCGTGGTGATGCCCTGGCCGACCTCGGTCCGCGGCAGTTCCAGCCGGACCCGGCCGTCTTCGCGGACTTCGAGGACGAGCAGGTTGGCGGTGGGGGCGTTCGACAGGATCAGCACGTCGCCGAGGTCGAGGATCTCGGCCGGGCCCGGCGGGGTCGGGATGACGGCTTCGGCCTCTTCGGGCGAGACGGTGTCGATACCGATCTTCGTGGCGATCGTGAGGGTGGGCGCGGCGACGAGGAAGGTCAGGAACCGGCGGCGGCCGAGGCCTCCGGGGTCCGGAGCCTCACTGCCGTGGCCCTCAGCGGTGGTGGGACTGGCCATCGGGAAGATCCCTTCGAGAGCGCGCGGAGCAGGCGGGGACCCTCGCGCGGCCTGGGGTTGGATGGCGACACGCTAGGCATCGGCATTCGGCCTAGTCAACGCGGAGTAGTCGTGTCGCCCCATCTGTGTGACGAGGTGACAGCGGAAGGGCTCAAATGTGTGACGCGCCACAGGCGGGCGTCAGATGGAGTCGCGCTCCCGGCCCGCTTCCAGCAGGTCTTCGCGGGCGCGCGCGACGCGCGAACGCACGGTGCCGACCGGGCAGCCGCAGATCTCGGCGGCCTCGGCATAGGAAAGGCCCAGCACCTGGGTGAGGACGAGGACCTCGCGCCGCTCCGGGTCGAGCCCGTCGAGCAGCATCCGCAGCTCCACGAGGTCTTCGAACCCGGCGACGCCCTCGGCCTGACGGGCACCGCGGCGTTCGGCGGTGGCCTCCCAGTCGACGTCGGCGAGCTTCGGGCGCGCCGAAGCCGCGCGAATGCGGTCGACCACCACGCGGCGCGCGATCGACAGGAGCCAGGTCCGCGAGGACGACCGGCCGGCGAACCGGCGCAGGCTGCCGAACGCGCGCAGGTACGTCTCCTGGGTGAGATCGTCGGCGGCGCCGACGTCGGCGAGGTGCGCGACGAAACGCCAGACGTCCGCCTGGGTGGCACGCACCCAGTCCTCGAGCGCCCGCCGGTCGCCGCGAGCGGCGGCGAGGGCGAGCTCGGTCACCCGCTCGTCGTCGTGGTTGCGCGCCCCGGCCATACGAGAAACGTAGCAGCGTCGCGGGAACCGGGGCAGGCCCGCGCCCGACAAGTGAGACGTGAAGTGCGAGACCTGCCGCGAGGCCCTGTCGGCCCGGCTCGACGGCGAAACCGAACCCGCCCCACCCGAGGTGGTCGACCGGCACGTGGCCGGTTGCGCCGCGTGCCGGTCGTGGCTTTCGCGCGCCGAGCGGATGCACCGGGCGATACTGCTGCGGCCCGCTCCCGCGGTCCCGGACCTCACCGCCGTCATCCTCGAACGCACACCCGCCCCGCCGAGCGAGGGCTGGCCAGCCAGGATAGCGCTCGCGCTGGTCGCGATCGCGCAGCTCGGGCTCGCCTTCGCCCAGCTGCTGGGCGTCGAAGACCACACCGCGGGCCACGGCACGGAATCCCTGATCGGGCACCTTTCCCACGAAAGCAGCGCGTGGAACCTCGCCGTCGGCGTCGGACTCGGCTGGGCGGCCGTCCGCACGAAGGCGGCGGCCGGCCAGCTGCCCGCGCTGACCGGTTTCGTCGCGCTGCTCCTGGCACTGTCGGCGGGTGACCTCGTCACCGGGCAGGTGACCGCCGGGCGCGTGCTCACCCACGGGTTGGTCGTCGCCGGACTGATGTTGCTGTACGTGGTGAACCGGCAGCACCGGCTGCGCAACCGCCCCAGCCCGGCGACGACGGCCGATCACCCGGGTGCCCACAGCGCCGAAACGGACCACGAGACCGGCGAAACCCCCGAACGACCCCGGCAGCACAGGGGATTCCGGCGGCCCGCGAGCCGCCACGTCGCCTGAAGCCGTCTGGTCTAGACCATTACCGGTCACTGGGAGCACGCGCCCGGATACCGGGTGAATCACGGTTTTTCGCGCGCGGCGTGCGCGATTCGCGGCGCGGACACGTTTATCGTCGCCTGGGACCACCGAATGTAAACCTTCTTGCCCATTTCGGGCCGGAGGCGGATAACTTTGGTGGAACACCTTGGTTCGACAGGAGGCGAAGCTCGTGGTTGGCGCAGAAAACCCACCCGTCGGCACCCCCGCCGGGATGCGGAAGATCAATCAGCGCGCCGTGCTGGACCTCCTGCGCCGCAGCGGCCCGGCGACGCGGCCCCAAGTCGCCAAGGACACCGGCCTTTCGAAACCCACGGTGAGCCAAGCGTTACTGGCGCTCGAAGCCGCCGGTCTCGCCAGGGCGACCGGCCACACCTCGACCGGCACCGGCCGGTCCGCCGTGCTCTACGAAGCGGATCCCACGGCGGGCTACGTCCTCGGTGTCGACATCGGACGCGAGCACCTCCGCGTCGCCGTCTCGGATCTCGGCCACACCGTGGTCGCCCGCCGTGACGAGCGGAACACCTCGCGTTCGGGCACCGCGCTCGTCAGCGCCGTCGGCGCCCTCGCCTCGGCGACGGTGCGCGAAGCGGGACTGTCCCAGGCGGACATCGTCGTGCGGGTCCTCGGCTCCCCCGGCGTCGCCGACCCGGACAAACGCTGCTTCCGGCACGCGCCGAACCTGCCCGGCTGGGGCAAGGCGGGCTTGCTCGACGAACTCGAAGGCGTCCTCGGCCCGGACCTCATGGTCGAGAACGACGCGAACCTCACCGCCGTCGGCGAATGGGAACGCGGGGCCGCGCGCGGCGCGTCCGTGTTCGGCTGCATCACCATCGGCACCGGCGTCGGGATGGGCGTGATGGTCAACGGTCAGGTCTTCCGCGGCGCGACGGGCGCGGCGGGCGAGATCGGCTACCTGCCCTATGGCCAGTCGCACGCGGCGGGCGAGGGCGAGGACGCCCCACCGGTCCGCGGCCACCTCGAAGAGGCGACGGCGGCACAGTCCGTCGTGCGCGGCGCGCGTGAACTCGGCCTCGGCACGGCGAAATCCGCCCGCGAGGTCTTCCGGCTCGCCCGCGACGGCGACGAGCTCGCCCTGCGTGCCGTCGAGGCGGAGGCCGACAGGCTCGCGTACACCGTGGCGTCGGTGGCGGCGGTGATCGACCCCGAGCTGATCGTGCTCGGCGGCGGCATCGGCACCGCGGCCGATCTGCTGCTCGACCCGATCGACCGCGCCTTGCGCTCGTTCACGCCCCTGGTCCCGGCGGTCGTCCAGGGCGAACTGGGCGACGACGGAGTGCTCACCGGCGCGATCAGCGTCGGGCTGCGCGCCGCGGAGGGCCTGGTCTTCGAACGCAAGGTCGGCGCGGCCTGAGGCATTACCTCCGCGGTAATCGACAGCGGGTGCACGCTGTTCCTATGACCACAGCCAAGAAGATCGTCCTCGACTGCTTCGAGAACATGTTCGTGCACAAGGACTTCGCCGCCGCGGGCAGGGACGTGCACCCGGATTTCGTCACCCACAGCCCGGGTTTCCCCTCCGGCCGTGACGCTTTCGTCGAAGCCATGCGGAATTCACCGCTGGCGGACGCGGACGTCGCGGTGAAACGCGTGATCGCCGACGACGAGCACGTCGTCGTGCACCTGCACGTCGTCCGGCCGGGTGAGGAGCTCGGAGCCGCCATCGTCGACATCGTGCGCGTGGAAGACGGGCTCATCGTGGAGCACTGGGACGTCAAGCAGCCCGTGCCGCCGGGCGCCGGGATGTTCTAGGGCTTGATGATCAGGCAGGTGCTCGACGCCGTCGCGAGCACCTTGCCCTGCCCGTCGCGGATGTCGCCCTCGGCGAACGCGACGCGCGAACCGGCCTTCACGATCCAGCCGTGCGCGCGGATCTCCCCCACCGAACCGGAAATCGCGCGCAGGTAGTTCACCTTCAGCTCCACCGAGGTGTACCCGACGCCGGCGGGCAGGGTCGAGTGCACCGCGCACGCCACCGCCGAATCCAGCAGGGTCGCCGCGACCCCGCCGTGCACGGTGCCGATCGGGTTGTAGAGCGACTCGTCCGGCGTCGCGGCGATCACGACGTCACCCTCGGCCACGCTCACCCAGCGCATGCCGAAATGCGCGGAGATCGGCGCGGGCGGGATCCGGCCCTCAGCGATCCCGGTCAGGTAGTCGAGCCCGGACAGCTCCCGGCCGAGCCGGGCGGTGGGCAGCGGATCCTGCCAGGTCACGGTCTTCTGCCTGGTCTGCCCGGTGACGTCGATGGTCATGGCTGCCTCCTAAGACGATCGTCCTAGGCTTTCCTAAGACGGTCGTCCTAGTCAAGGACTATGCTGGGCCACGTGTCCGACACCACCACTCGCGAGCGGATGATCTCGACCGCGATGACGCTCTTCCGCCGCGAGGGCTACCAGGCGACTTCATGGCGGCGGCTGGTCGAGCAGGCAGGCACGCCGTGGGGGTCGGCGTACCACCACTTCCCCGGCGGCAAGGAGCAGCTCGCGGTCGCCGCGATCGAGCTCGGCACCGCCGTCGTGGCGAAGACGGTCCGCCGCGCTTTCGAGCGCAACGAGACGGTCGAAGACGCCGTGGCCTGGTGGTATCGCAAGGCGGGTGAAGCGCTGGCCGCCGACGACTACCGCGGTGGCTGCCCGCTCGCCACGATCACGCTGGAGATGGCGCACGCCTCCCCCGCGATCACCAAGGCGTGCCAGGACGCGTTCGCCGCCTGGCACAAGCTGCTCGTCGAACTGCTCGGCGAGGCCGAAGATCCCGAGGACGTCGCGACGGCCATCATGAACAACCTGGAAGGCGCGCTGCTGGTGAGCCGGGTCCACCGGTCGCCGGAACCGCTGGAGCGGGCCGCGCGGCACGTCGCGCTCGTGGTCCGCGCCGCCTGAGAGCCGAGCGAGTACCGTCGAGCCCGGGTAGCGTTGCCAGACATGATCGGTCTGCCCGACACCATCACGGCCTGTCTCTTCGACCTCGACGGCGTGCTGACCGGAACCGCGGCCCAGCATCGCGAAGCGTGGAAGCGCACGTTCGACGAGTTCCTGCGCGCCCGCGACGGCGACGCGTTCTCGCCGTTCACCGACACCGACTACGCGGCCTACGTCGACGGAAGGCCGAGGGCCGACGGCGTCCGCACCTTCCTCACCTCACGCGGAATCGAGCTGCCCGAGGGAAATCCCGGCGACGGCATCGACGCCGCCACCGTCAACGGCGTCGGGAACCGCAAGAACCAGCTGGTGCTGAAGATCATCGACGAGGAGGGCGTGACCCCGTACCCGGGTTCCGTCCGGTATCTGGAAGCGGCGAAGGCGGCCGGACTGCGCATCGGCGTCGTCACTTCGTCGGCCAACGGCGCCAAGGTGCTCGACGCCGCCGACCTGACCAAGTTCGTCGAAGCGCGGATCGACGGCATCGTGATCGCCGAGAAGAACCTGCGCGGCAAACCCGCGCCCGATTCCTTCCTCGCCGGCGCCGAGGCGTTCGGTGTCGCCCCGGCGAACGCGGCGGTCTTCGAGGACGCGCTCGCGGGCGTACAGGCAGGCAAGGACGGCGGTTTCGGTTACGTGGTCGGGGTGAACCGCGCGCACCAGGCGGGCGAACTGCTCGCGCACGGTGCCGACGTCGTGGTGGACGACCTCGCCGAACTCCTGGAGGACCGCAAGTGAGCGAAGCGCTTTTCCGCGGCTACGAGGTCGCGCCCTGGGAGCTGCGCTGGCACGGGATGGACGTCGACGCGTTGCAGCGCACCGAATCGGCGTTCGCGGTGTCCAACGGGCACATCGGCCTGCGCGGCACGCTGGAGGAGGCGGAGCCGCGCGGCCTGCCGGGCACCTACCTCAACGGTTTCTACGAACAGCACGACCTTCCGTACGCCGAAAGCGGTTACGGCTACCCCGAAGAAGGCCAGACGGTCGTCAACGTGACCGACGGCAAGATAATCCGGCTGCTGGTCGAGGACGAACCACTCGACATGCGCTACGGCCAGGCCACCGAACACGACCGCGTGCTCGACTTCCGGAAGGGCACCCTCGCGCGCGACACCGTCTGGTCCTCACCCACCGGGCGCCGGGTCCGGGTGAAGACCGAACGCCTGGTCTCGTTCACCCAGCGCGCCGTCGCCGCGATCCGGTACGAGGTCGAACCGCTCGACGACGATCTCCAGCTGGTGGTGCAGTCGGATCTGCTGGCGAACGAGCCGATCGAGTCCGACACGCGCGATCCGCGGGTCGCGGCGGCGCTGGAATCGCCGCTGGTCGGCGAATATCACCACGCGGAGGCGTATCACGCGGTGCTGGTGCACCAGACCCGGCGATCCGGGCTGCGGATGGCCGCGGCGATGGACCACAAGATCGACGTCTCCGACGGCGTGCGCACGCATATCGAGGCCGAAGACGATCTCGCGCGGCTCACCATCGCCGTCGACGTGCCCAAGGGCGGACGGCTGCGGATCACCAAGTTCCTCGCCTACGGCTGGTCCGCGCAGCGTTCGGTGCCCGCCGTGCGCGCGCAGGTCGAGGCCGCGCTGGCCGGGGCCCGGCAGACCGGCTGGAAGGGACTGCTCGCCGAACAGAAGGCGTTCCTCGACGACTTCTGGGAGACCTCGGACATCGAGATCGACGGCGACCCCGAACTGCAGCAGGCCGTGCGGTTCGCGCTCTTCCATCTCCTGCAGGCCGGGGCCCGCGGCGAGACGAGGGCGCTGGCGGGCAAGGGATTGACCGGCCCCGGCTACGACGGCCACGCGTTCTGGGACACCGAGACCTTCGTCCTGCCCGTGCTCACCTACAGCATCCCGGACGCCGCCCGCGACGCCCTGCGCTGGCGTCACTCCACTTTGGACAAAGCGCGGGAAAGGGCGGCGCAGCTGGGTTTACGCGGTGCCGCGTTCCCCTGGCGGTCCATCAACGGTGCCGAGTGTTCGGCGTACTGGCCGGCGGGCACGGCGGCGTTCCACGTCAGCGCGGACATCTCCGACGCCGTCGTGCGCTATCTCAACGCCACCGGTGACGACGAGTTCATGCGGACCTGCGGCGCGGAACTGCTCTTCGAAACCGCGCGGCTGTGGGTTTCGCTGGGGCATTTCGACCGGCGAGGCCGCTTCCGGATCGACGGTGTCACCGGACCGGACGAGTACTCCGCGGTGGCGGACAACAACGTCTACACGAACCTGATGGCCCGCCGGAATCTCTTCTACGCCGCCGAAATCGTCGGCCAGCACGACGACATCGCCCGGCGGTTCGAGGTCGGCGAGGACGAGGTCGCGTTGTGGCGCAAGGCGGCCGACGCGATGCTGGTGCCCTACGACGAGGACCTCGGCGTCCATCCGCAGTCCGAAGGGTTCCTGGAGCACGACGAGTGGGATTTCGAGGCGACGGACCTGGATTTCTACCCGCTGCTGCTGAACTTCCCGTACTTCGACCTGTACCGCAAGCAGGTGGTCAAACAGGCCGATCTGGTGCTCGCGCTGCACCTGTGCGGGGATTCCTTCACCCCTGAACAGAAGGCTCGCGACTTCGCCTACTACGAGGCGATCACCGTGCGGGATTCCTCGCTGTCCGCGGGAACGCAGGCCGTGGTGGCGGCCGAGGTCGGGCATCTCGACCTGGCTTACGACTACCTCGCCGAGGCGGCGCTGACCGACCTGCACGACGTGCACAACAACGTCCGCAACGGGCTGCACCTGGCGTCGCTCGCGGGCGCGTGGCAGGGCACCGTGGCCGGATTCGGCGGGCTGCGCGACCACGGCGGGCGGCTGACCTTCGCGCCGAGGCTGCCGCCCCAGCTGCGGCGGATCGCGTTCCGGCTGACCTTCCGCGGCACCCGGTTCCAGGTCGAGATCGACGGCGAGAGCGCGACGTACCACGTGATCACCGGGGACCCGCTGGAACTGGCGCACCACGGCGAGACGTTCACCGTGACCGCCGAACCGGTGCGGCTGCCGATCCCGGCGATCGATCCGGGGCCGGCGCCGACACAGCCCGCGGGCCGCGCTCCGGCGCGACGGCGGCCGAAGGACGCGTGATACCGGTCAGTCCGGGGGTTCGACCGGCGCCTCGCCGCCGCCCGGCACGTCGTCGACCTCCTTGGTGCCGTGCGGCCCGATGTCACGGTTGGGCGCGCTCGGCACGTCGGTCTTCGGCTGGATCCCGCGGAGGTCGTCGAGGTCTTCTTCGTCGTCCTGCCCGAAGCTCTTCTTGCTTTCCCTCATGTGTCCGGGGTACCCGCTCGCGGCCGGATGCGCCAGTCCTCAGGCGGCTTTCGCCGGTTTGCCGTCCAGCGTGACCAGCCCGTCGAGCATGCCGAGCAGCAGCCCGTCCCTGGTGGACCACGGGCAGATGGCGACCTGACCACCCGAAAGCGTCAGCAGCGCCTCGGCGACGATCGCGCCCGCGAGCGCCTGATGGGAGCGCTGCCGCGAGATGCCCGGCAGTTCGGCGCGGCGTTTCGCGGGCAGCTTCGCCAGCCGCGGGATCCATGCGCGGAGGTCGTCGAGGTGCAGTTCCCTGGAGCGGGACGGCCGGTCGCCGGCGAGCCGGGCGAGTTGCCGCAGCACCTTGGAGCAGCCGACGGCGCGATGGTCGCGGATATGCGGCAGGACGTCCTGCATCGCGTCGCGGACCTCGTCGAGCACGTGTTCCCGCATCGCCCGCACGACCTTGGGCGACGGGCATTCGGTGGCGAACCAGTCCCGGGTCAGCGAACGCGCGCCGAGCGGCAGGGAATGCGCGAACCCGGCTTCCTCGGCGTCGCCCGCGGCGAGTTCGACGGTCCCGCCGCCGATGTCGAGCACGAGCAGCCGCCCGGCGGAGGCGCCGTACCAGCGGCGCGCGCCGACGTAGGCCAGCTCGGCCTCGCGGCGGCCGGTGAGGAAGCGCAGTTTGACCCCGGTGGCCTTCGCGACGTCACAGACGACCTGCTTCACGTTGGCCGCGTCGCGGATCGACGACGTGGCGAGCGGGTACACGTCCTCGACACCGTGCTTGGCGGCAATGGTCATCCCCGCCTTGACCGCGGAGGAGACCGCGTCGATGCCACGCCGGGTCAGGTTCCCGTCATCGTCGAGTTCCCGGTCCAACCGCAGCCGCGTCTGGTGGCTCAGCACGGGATCGAGTGGCGAACCACCCTTGGCCAGGACCACCAGCCGCGCACTGAACGAACCGACGTCCAGGACCGCGGCGGACGGCTCGCCGATCTGCTTGCGCACGCGAGGCACCTCACCTTCGTCGCGAACGGATTCCCCCGAGGTCTCGCTTTCACTCCTGATAATGGCGGATTTCCCCGCCGTTCAGGCGTGATTCACGTTCTCTTTCCACCGGGAGGCCGTTTTTTGACCACGAAGGGGTTACACCGGCGCAGGTCAAGTATACCGTATCGATACAGGTGAGAGGTTCGCCTCCCCCTGCGCGCCTAGTCGATGAGTTCGCGCAGCTTCGAAACCTGCGCGACGCGGGCCTCCCGGCCGGGCAGGAGCGGGTTGACCACCAGCGTGGTCGCACCGGCCTCGCGGAAGGCGGCCAGCCGCTCCTTGACGTAACCCTCGGGACCGATCAGCGAGATCGCCCTGATCAATTCCTTCGGCACCGCCGCGGCAGCCTCTTCCTTCTTGCCGTCCAGGTAGAGATCCTGGATGAGCTTCGCTTCGGCTTCGTAGCCGTACCGCTGAGCGAGACTGTTGTAGAAGTTCTTGCCGCGCGCGCCCATGCCGCCGATGTAGAGCGCCAGCATGCCGCGAAGGTGGTCCAGCATCCCTTCGACGTCGTCACCGATCGCCAGCGCGGTGCCGACGAAGGTGTCCAGCTCGCCCAGCGACGGGTCGCGCTTCGCCTTGCCCTCGGCCAGCGACGCGCCCCAGACGTCCGCGGCCTTCTCGGGGTGGAAGAAGATCGGCTCCCAGCCCTCGGCGAGTTCGGCGGTGAGCGCGACGTTCTTCGGGCCGATCGACGCCAGCAGGATCGGGATCCGCTCGCGCACCGGGTGGTTGATCAGCTTCAGCGGCTTGCCGAGACCCGTGCCCTGCTCGGGTGGCAGCGGGATCGAGTAGTGCGTACCGGAGTGCACCACCTTCTCCCGCCGCCACACCTGACGGCAGATGTCGATGATCTCGCGCGTGCGCCCGAGCGGCGCGTCGTACTTCACACCGTGGAAACCCTCGATGACCTGCGGACCGGAGGCGCCGATGCCGAGCGTGAACCGGCCGTCGGACACGAAGTCGAGCCCGGCGGCGGTCATCGCGGTCAGCGTCGGCGTCCGCGTGTAGATCTGGAAGATGCCCGACGCGATCTGGACGCGCTCGGTCTTCGCCGCGACGTAGCCGAGCTGGCTGACCGCGTCGAACGAATAGGCCTCGGGGACGAAGACGATGTCCAGCCCGGCCTTCTCCAGTTCGACGATGTCGGCCACGCTCTCGGCGAACCCGCCGGCGTAGCTGATCGCGGTCCCGATCCTCATCCGCATCTCCTCATCGAGTTACTGAGCGCTCGCTTAGCGACAGTATGCGCCGGGAGCGCCTACTTCGCGTGTGTTCCGGCTCACTGCGCGGCCACCCAGCCCTTCACCACGTCGTCCAGCACCGCCAGCGGCAGGATCCCGTTGCTCAGCACGACCTCGTGGAAGCCCTTGATGTCGAACCGGTCCCCGAGCGCGGCCTCGGCCTCGGCGCGGATCCGTTCGATCTCCAGGCGTCCCACCATGTACGACAGCGCCTGCCCGGGAACGGCGGCGTAGCGGTCGATCTCGGCCTCGATCTCCACCCTGGCCATCGGCGTGTTCTCGGCCAGATAGTCGACGGCCTGCTGACGGCTCCAGCCGAGCGCGTGCATCCCGGTGTCGACGACCAGCCGTCCGGCGCGCATCGAATCCTGGGTGAGCATGCCGAACCTGGTCAGGTCGCTCGAGTACAGGCCCATCTCGTCGGCGAGGCGCTCCGAGTAGAGACCCCAGCCTTCGACGTAGGCGTTGACGTCGGCGTGCCCGCGCAACATGGGCAGGCCCTTGAGCTTGTGCGCGATGCAGATCTGGAAGTGGTGCCCCGGAACGGCTTCGTGGAAGGCGATCGCCTCGCTCGTGTGCTTCGGGCGCTGCTCGGCCTCGTAGGTGTTCGCGTAGTAGGTGCCCGGCCGCGAACCGTCGAGCGCCGCCTCGATGTAGTACGCCAGCGTGCCGCCGGGCGCCTCCGCCGGTGGGACCGGCTCGACCTGGCACCGCTCCTCGGGCACGGTCGAGAACCACTCCGGCGCGACGGCTTCGGCGCGGGTGATGGCGTCACGCGCGGCGTCGAGCAGTTCGTCGCCGTCCCGCCAGCGCAGTGCCGGGTCGGTGCGCAGCCGTTCGAAGATTTCGTCGAGGTCCTTGGTGCCGAAGATCTTCTCGCCCAGCTCGCGGTATTGGTCGGCCAGTTTCGCGATCATGTCGAGGCCGGTGTCGTGCAGATCCCGCGCGGTGCGCTCGGTGGACGTATGCGCCCGGATCAGCGCGGCGTACTTCTCCTGCCCGCCGGGAAGCGCGCAGAGACCCGGCTCGGTTTCGGGCTTCGCCACGGGACGCAGCTCGTCGGCGAGGAAATCGCGATACCGCTTGTAGGCGGGCCGGACGACCTCGGCCAGCAGCCGGTCACGTTCGGCCTCGTAGCCGTCCACGGAAACGGACGCGGTGAGCGCCAGCGGATCCCCCGCCTCGTCGCCGAGATAGCGCTCCACGTAAGCGATCCCGCCTTCGACGAGGAAGCCGGGCGGGACGAGACCGTCGGCCGCGGCCGCGCGCTGGCGCACGATCAGGGCGTCCAGGTAGGCGCCCAGGCCTTCCAGCCGCTTCAGGTAACCGCGGACCTTTTCCTCGTCGTTCAGCGACAGCACCGAAAGTTCGTTGAGCATGAACAGCGCGGGCGAGGCGAGCCCGTCGCTGACCGAGAACTCCGAGGCCCGCGAATCGATGACGTCGACCATCGCCTTCGCCTGCTGGATCACGACTTCGCGGGTGACCGCCTCGGCCGGGGAAAGTCCTTCGGTGGCAAGGGCTTCGGCCCGTTCGGCGATGGCGACCGCCGACGCGCGCTGCGCGGCCGCGGCCTCCGCGCTCGGGTCGGGCAACGCGCCTTCGTCGCCGGGGAGTCCGAGCAGCGAACGCCACAGCGGAAGCTCCTCGAACTTGAGCTCCATCAGCTCCTCGGCGAGGCCGTTCGGGGTGTCGCCGTGGCCCTTCACCCAGTCGCGGACCACGCCGTCCAGCACCGAAAGCGGCAGCGACCCGCCGCCGAGCACGACGTCGTGGAAGGCCTTGATGTCGAACCGGCTGCCCAGCGTCAGCTCGGCCGCGGCGCGGATGCGCTGGATCTCCAGCCGTCCCACCATGTACGACAGCGCCTGGCCGGGGAACGCGATGTACCGGTCCACTTCGGACTCGATCTCCACGAGCGCCATCGGCGTGTTCTCGGTGAGGAAGTCGATGGCCTGACGGCGGCTCCAGCCCAGCGCGTGCAACCCGGTGTCGACGACCAGCCGTCCGGCACGCATCGAATCCATGGTCAGCATGCCGAGCTTCGCGACGTCGTCGGAGTACAGGCCCATCTCGTCGGCGAGGCGCTCGGTGTACAGGCCCCAGCCCTCGGCGTACGCGGTGAAGTCGCCGACACGGCGGAGCAACGGGAGCTCGGTGAGGCCCTGCGCGAGGCTCAGCTGGAAGTGGTGGCCGGGGATGGCCTCGTGGAAGGCCGTCGCCTCGGCCGCGTGCCGGAACCGCTCCTCCGCCTTGTGGGTGTTGGCGAAGTAGATGCCGGGGCGGGAGCCGTCGACGGCGGGCCACATGTAGTACGCGGCGGGCGCGCCGGGCGCGGATTCGGCGGGGACCGCCTCGACCGTCCACGGCTGCGGCGGGATCCGGCCGAACCAGTTCGGCGCCTCGGCCTCGGCCCTGGTGATGGCCGCGCGGGCGGAGTCGAGCATCTCCTCGGCGCTGGACCAGCGCAGGTCCGGGTCGCTGCGGAGCTTGCTGAAGATCTCCTGCAGGTCGCTGGTGCCGAAGACCCGTGAGCCGTACTCGCGGTACTCGTCGGCGAGGCCGGCGATCACGTCGAGACCGGTCTGGTGCAGCTCACGCGGGGTGCGGACGGTCGTGGTGTGCATCTCGGCGAGCAGGGCGTAGAGGCGCTCGCCGTCGGGCAGCCAGCAGACGCCGGGCTTGTCCTCGGGACGGCCGTGCGGCGCGATCTCCTTCGCGAGCACCTCCCGGTACTCGGCGATCGCGGGACGGACGACGTCGCGCAGCAGTTCCGCGCGGCGGGTCTCGAAGTCCTCGTCGGGCGCGGGCTGGCGCAGCAGCGGATCGGCCGAAGGGTCGGCGAGGTGCCGGTCGAGGTACGCGACGGCGGCGTCGACCAGGTAGGCGACCGGGACCAGGCCGCGGGCGACGCCGTCCCGGTGCCGCTGCGCGGCCTGCCGCAGGTACTCCGGGATCGCGGCGATCCGCCCGAGGTGGGCGTCGGCCTGCGCGCCCGTCCCGACCGACATCATCGGCAGCACGGTGAGCACCTCGGCGGCGGGCGAGATGAACAGGTCGCTGATGGTGAACTCGACGAACCGCGAGTCCAGCAGGGCGATCCTCGCCCGCGCCATCGCGATCAGGACGTCACGGGTGGTCTTCTCCTCCGCGCTCAACCCGTCCGTGGCGAGTGCCTCGGCCCGCTCGGCGAGCCCGGCCAGCCGCGCGCGGAAAGCGTCTCCCGCGGCCTCGCTGAGATCGGTGAGGCCGGTCGATTCCGGACGGAAGCCCTGCAAAGCGGGCATGACCGGCTCGGCGTCGAAGAGGGCTTCGACGAACTCGTCGGCGAGGGCGGAGACTTGGCTCATGTTTGCTTTCCCCAGTGGTCGATGGAGGCGGTATCCCCGACCCTAATGGAGAGCGAGTACTACCGAAGCCGGGATTTGCGGCCTCTCCCCGCGGCGCCGGAGGCGAGACGGTAGCGTTCCCCGACGTGGCCGTGACCGATCCCGTGGACATCCGCCTGCTCGCCGCCCTCGCGGACCTGGGCAAGGCGGCCGTACACGAACTCGCGGCGAAGGTCGGGATGGATCCGCGCGAGGTCGCGTACCGCCTGGTCGCCCTCTCGGGCAGCGGGTTGCCGCTGCTCGTGGGCGTGGAGAGCGACCCGAACGGGCTGCGGGCCGCGATCTCGAGCGCCCCGCCCTCCTGGGCCCAACAGCCCCCGCAACAACCTCAGCGTCCCCCGGGACACTCCGGGCCGCACAACATCCAGGGCACGCCCTCGGGGCCGTACAACGTCCAGGGGACGCCTTCGGGCGCGTACAACGTGCACGGCACGCCTTCGGGCCGCTACCCGGGTCCGCCGTCGGCCCCGGTGCGCCAGCCGATGGCGCCGCCGCAGCCCCCGCCGCGTCCGCCTGCCCCGCCGCAGCAGCAGTTCGCCCCGCCGCCGATGGCGCCCGCCGACCCGGTGATGAGCACCTGGGGCGTCCCCCAGACCGCGTCCTGGGCGCGCGGCGACGAGCAGCAGGTCACTCCGCAAGCCGCCCCGGAGGGCAAGAAGGGCCGGACCGGCGACGTGATGGAGACCCAGGGCCTGGAGGGCGAACAGCTCACCGTCCAGTTGCTCGAGGTCCAGGACCCGGCGGACTACCTGTTCAGCGCGGCGGGCTACTCGCTGGAGGCCGGGGAACGGTCGGTCGTGGTGCACACCGAGATCACCAACCGCGGGAACATCCCGTTCGTGTCGCTTCCGGACAACTACCTCGAACTGCTCACCGCGGACGGCAAGCCGATCGCGAAAGCTCCGGTCTCGCTGACGTCGCGGCCGCCGCACAAGATCGGCGTGCGGCCCGGTGAGACCCTCGGCGGGCACACCGTCTACGTGCTGCCGGACGCCACCCGCGTGGTCGCCGTGCGCTGGTCACCGCGGCCGGAACCGGACGAGCGCACGCTGACCTGGTCGATCGAGGACTGACGCGCCCTCTGTCTCCGCATTCAGAGGACTAAATGCGGCTCTTCAGGACGCAATGAGGCAACGGTAGTGAAGGCCTCCTTTCCTACCCTCAGGGTTGTGAAGGAGGCCTTCACGGCCCGCCGATCGCCTCAACGGTCACGGAAGACCCACACGCCACAACGGTTGCGCGTGAAGGACCCCTTCACGCGGCTCAGCCGAGGGAACTAGGCCTTCGCGACTCCCCCGGATGTCATGAAAGGGTCGTTCAGGACATATTTCGTCCTGAACGACCCTTTCATGACATCCAAGCACCCCCTCAAGTACGTGAAGGACCCCTTCACTGCGCTAGACGCAATGAAGGGGTCCTTCACGTACCCCGGCCGCATTCAGAGGACTAAATGCGGCAAGCGGCTAGTTCTCGTCCTGCAGGATCCGCAGCGCGTTCGCCAGGTCGTCCGGGTACTCCGACTCGAACTCGACCCAGCGCCCGTCGGCCGGGTGCGCGAAGGCGAGCGTCTTCGCGTGCAGCCACTGCCGCGAAAGCCCGAGCTTGCGCGCCAGCACGGGGTCGGCGCCGTAGGTCAGGTCACCGACGCACGGGTGCTTGAGCGCCGAGAAGTGCACGCGGATCTGGTGCGTGCGGCCGGTCTCCAGCTTGATCTGCGCCAGCGAAGCGGCGCGGAAGGCCTCGACGACCTCGTAGTGCGTGACGCTCGGCCGTCCGCCCTGGACGACGGCGAACTTGTAGTCGTGCCGGGGGTGCCGGTCGATCGGCGCGTCGATGGTGCCGCGCGTCGGGTCCGGGTGGCCCTGGACGATGGCGTGGTAGCCCTTGTCGACGGTGCGTTCCTTGAACGCCCGCTTCAGCACGGTGTACGCGTGCTCGCTCTTCGCCACGACCATCACGCCGGTGGTGCCGGCGTCCAGCCGGTGCACGACACCCTGGCGTTCGGCCGCGCCCGAGGTCGCGATGCGCAGCCCGGCGGCGGCGAGCCCGCCGACGACGGTCGGCCCGGTCCAGCCTGGGCTCGGGTGCACGGCGACGCCGACCGGCTTCGAGATCACCACGATGTCGTCATCGTCGTGCAGGATCTTCATCCCCTCGACGGGCTCCGCGACGACCTCGACGGCCGACGCCGGATCGGGCAGCGTCACTTCGAGCAGCCCGCCGGCGGTCAGCCGGTCCGACTTCCCGGCGGGCCTGCCGTCGAGGAAGACCTCACCGGATTCGGCCAGTTCCGCCACGACGGTGCGGGAAAGTCCCAGCAGCTTCGCCAGCCCCGCGTCGACGCGCATTCCGTCGAGCCCGTCGGGGACGGGCAGCATGCGCGCGCTCATTCGGTCGCCGCCTTCTTCTTGTCCTTTGTGGATGTTCCGTCGTAGTCCTTGCCCAGCAAGGAAAGAATCACGATGAGCACGCCGCCGACGCAGATCGCGGAGTCGGCGACGTTGAAGATCGCCCAGCCCTGCCCGTTCGGCGCGAAGGCGGAGATCATGTCGACCACGTGCCCCTGCAGCGGGCCGGGGGCGCGGAAGATCCGGTCGGTCAGGTTGCCGAGCGCGCCGGCCAGCACGAGGCCGAGGCCGATCGCCCAGCCGACCGAGCGCAGCCGCCGGGACAGCCAGACGATGGCGATCACGACGGCGATCGCGACCAGCGCGAGCACCCAGGTCAGCCCGGTCGCCATCGAGAAGGCGGCACCGGGGTTGCGCACCAGCTGGAAGTACACGAGCCCGCCGAGGAACTCGACCGGCTGCTTGCCCTCCAGCGTGGACACGGCGATCTGCTTGGTGAGGAGGTCGATCCCCCACAGCACCGCGGCGACGGCGAACACCACGGCGACGCGCTTCTTGGGCAGCGGCGGCGACGGTGGCGCCGTTTCGGGCTCTGTACTCACTCCCCCATTGTCCACTGAGCGTGTTCAGGCCTCCTCGGCGGCCGCCTTCGGCCTGCTCAGCAGGGCCGCGAACGCCCCGGCGAGCGCGACCAGCGAGGACAGCACCAGCGCGAGCTGTCCTCGTGCGGGCACGACCGCGCAGAGCACGAACGCCGCGGCCACGGCCAGCACCAGCACGCTGCGGTCCAGCCAGGCGAGCAGGAGCAGGCCGATCGTCAGCAGGATCGCGCTCCGGGTGTCCCCGCCGAGGTCGAACTCCCAGTAGCCGACCAGGTCGGCCAGTGCGATGGCGACCAGGCCGCCGAGCGCGATCGCGGCGACCTTCCACCACCGCATGGTCTTCGTCCGAAGGGCGTAGAAGAGCACCGTGCCGAGGTAGACCGCGAACACGGCGAACAGCCAGCCGTCGTTCCGGCCGAGACCGGAGAACGACACCGAATTCACCGAACCGAAGACCCCGCCGTCCCCGACCGCGTACAGATTCTGGGTCAGGAACTGCCCATCGCCCGTCGCGGGCGCGTAGGCGAACCAACCCCCGGACCGGATCCCGCCCAGCGAAAAGGCCACCACCAGCAGCTGGGCGAATCCCAGTAACGCCAGCGGGAACCAGTAACGCGGTCGTTCGTTCCCCATGCGGGGTGAGGGTAGTGGCTCAGGCGCAGAACGGGGGAAGCTCCCGCGGATCGTTTTCCGGCACCCAGCGGCCTTCCGGCTTCTCGTACTGCCAGCGCGCGCCGCGGGCGACGATCTGGCGCAGCGCCAGGACGATCCGGTCCACGTGCTCGGTGGTGCTGCCGAGGCCGAGGCTCACGCGCACGGCCTGCTGCCCCGACGAACCGGCGACGGCGATCAGCCGTTTGGTCGCCACGTGCGCGCAGAACGCGCCGTCCCGCACGCCGATGCCGTACTCCGCGGACAGGACCGCGGCGAGCCAGCCGGGTTCGAATCCGTCGACGACGAAGCTGAGCGTGCCGACGCGGTCGACCGGAGCGTCGAACAGCCGCAATTCGGCGAAGCCGGGAATGGCGGCGAGGCCGCGACGCAGCCGCGCGAGCAGTTCCTCTTCGTGGGCGACGATGCCGTCCCAGTTCGCGGCCAGGGTCTCGCAGGCGACCCCGAGCGCGTAGACGCCGACAGTGTTGGGCGAACCGGCTTCGTGCCGCTCAGGTCCGGAATTCCAGACCACGGATTCACGGCTGACGAGCTTCGTCGCGCCGCCGCCGGCGAGGTACGGCTGGGCCGCGCGCAGCCAGTCCGCGCGGCCGATCAGCGCGCCGGCACCGAAAGGCGCGTACAGCTTGTGGCCCGACAGCGCGACGTAGTCAACGTCGAGTTCGCGCACCGAGATCTTCCGGTGCGGCGCGAGCTGGGCCGCGTCGAGCGCGATGCGGGCGCCGTGCCGCCGCGCGACGGCCGCGATCTCCTTGACCGGCAACAGTTCCCCGGTCACGTTGGACGCGCCGGTGAGCACCACCAGCCGCGGTCCCTGCGGGCAGTCCGCGAGCGCTTCGTCCACAGCAGACACCGCGGCGAGGCGGGTGCGCGGCGTCTCGATCCGGCGGACGTTCGGGCCCTTCCACGGCAGCAGCGCGGCGTGGTGCTCGGTGTCGAACACCACGACCGACGTGTGCTTCGGCAGGCTGCGCGCCAGAAGGTTGAAGGAATCGGTGGTGTTGCGGGTGAACACGACGGTGTCGGTCGATCGCGCGTCGACGAAGTCCCGCAGGATTCCGCGTGTGCGCTCGTAGAGCTTGGTGGAGACCTGCGAGGCGAACCCCGCGCCGCGGTGCACGCTGGCGTACCAGGGCAGGAACTCGTCGACCGCGGCGCGCACCTTGTCCAGACACGGGGCACTCGCCGCGTGATCGAGGTTGGCGTAGCCGATGTCGCCGCCGGTGACCAGCGGAACCCGCAGATCGGCGCAGGCGACCGCCGGGATTTCGTGCGTGGCAACGGTTTCAGCAGGGGTGCTGGTGCGTTCGAGAGCGAGGGTCATCGTCATCCTCCGGGCCAGGGGACCCGACGAGGATCCCGCGCTTGCCCGTCGCACCGCGCGACGAGCCAGGTCCTCACCCGGGGCACCCCACCGCGGAAGGAGGGTTGCCGGTCAGCTAGCCGGGGCTTGACGCTGACACTCGTGACCTACGGACGAAGTTAGCGGATGAGCGGCCGATCGAGCCAGCCCTCGTCCGCATCTTGAGACGCCGCTCACGTGCCCGGTGAGCGGGAAACACCGTTGCCCGGCGCCGCGCCGCGCCGGGCAACGGCAGGTCAGACCCGGAATCGGCCGGGCAGCCCGATGGTCGCGCGGGAGGAGAGTTCGGTCGCGGTACCCGAGTACTGATCGGCGCCCGCGGTGAACTGCCAGCCGCCGAAGGTCTTGCCGTCGACCGCTTCGCCGTAAGCCTCGGCGACCTTGGTCGAGACCTCGTCGTAGGACTTGCCGTCCCAGTTGCCCGCGCCGACCCCGAAGTCGCGCGAGTCGCCGCCCTGGGCGGCGACCGTGGGCAGGGTCCACAAGGTGAAGTGCACGTGGGCGCCGGTGCTGCTGCCACCGCAGGGCAGCGCGTTGCCGGTCCGGCCGAGGGCGTCGCCCGGGGCGACCTTCTGGCCGTCGGTGACCGAAATGTTCTCCATGTGGTAGTACCCGGTGCGCCAGCCGCCGTCATGGTCGACGGTCACCCAGTCGCCACCGGAGCAGTGCTGGATCCGGACGGTGCCCGCCAGCGGGGCGCGAACGGTCTTGTCGCCGGGGCTGAAGTCGATGGCGTTCTTCACGCCGGAGTTCCCGTTGTCCGAGTGAATGCCTGCCGAGTAGACGGATTGGCCCGTGTCGAAGGGCAGCCCGAACGCGGGAAAGGCGCCGGCCGCTGTCGCCGTCGGGGCCGCGAGAACCACCCCGACGAGGGTCGCGGTAACCCCCAGACCGGCGAACCGCGCAGGAAGTTTCGTCACCTTGCGTACTCCTTACCCCGTGACACTCACCCATTCGATGGAGTCGATTGCGGGGAAAGTAATCCAAAGGGAGTACAAAAGGGAAGAATTTTCTGAGATCAACCGACGAACAGCTGGTGCCGGTTCGTGATCTACTGGCCGGATTCGCCCTTCCACCTGGCCAGGCGGCCGGCGCGGTCGAC
Organism: Amycolatopsis keratiniphila; assembly: GCF_000400635.2. Classification (NCBI taxonomy): domain Bacteria; kingdom Bacillati; phylum Actinomycetota; class Actinomycetes; order Pseudonocardiales; family Pseudonocardiaceae; genus Amycolatopsis; species Amycolatopsis keratiniphila. Next base: position 6,342,442 of record NC_021252.1, read on the forward strand.
CGCCCGCAGGCGTCGTTCGGCCGCGTCACGGACCTCGGCGGTGGTCACGACGAGTAACTGGTCGCGTTCCTGAAGCCGCGTGTTCTTGTTCGGCGTGAAGCCGGTGCCGTCGCGGACGAGGAGGCTGATCGTCGCCCCCACCGGCAGCCGCAGCTCGGCCAGGTAGACGCCGTGCATCTTCGATCCGGTGTTGATCCGGACCTGCAGGAGTTCCGCGCCCATCTCGTCGAGCGGCGCGGAGTCGACGTCGATCTCGTGCGCCTCGGCGTGCTGGGCCAGCCCGAGCGCTCGCGCGAGCGGGGTCAGCGTCGCCCCCTGGAGCAGCGTCAGCACGATGACCAGCACGAACACCGCGTCGACCAGCTCCTGCGCGCCGGGCACCCCGGACGACAGCGGGATCAGCGCGAGCACGATCGGGACCGCTCCGCGCAGCCCGGCCCAGGACAGGAACACCTGTTCCCGCCAGGGGATCTTGAACGGCAGCGCCGACAGGAACACCGACAGCGGGCGGGCCAGCAGCAACACGACCGCGCCCGCGACCAGGCCCTGGACCAGGCTTTCGAAGATCCTGCTCGGCGAGGCGAACAGGCCGAGCAGCACGAACAGGCCGATCTGCGCGAGCCAGCCGAGCCCTTCGGCGAAGGAGAGCGTGTCCGATCGGTGCGGCAGCTTCGAGTTCCCCAGCACCAAGGCGGCGACGTAGGTGGCGAGCAGTCCCGACGCGTGGGCGAGCTGCCCGCTCGAGTACGCCACGACGCACACCGCGACCGTGGCCAGCGGGTACAGGCCGGTGGCGGGAAGCGCCGCCCGGCGCAGCGCGAACGCGCCGCCCCAGCCGAAGGCCAGGCCGATCACCAGGCCGGCGGCGAGTTCGTAGACCACCAGCAGCGGCAGCGACCAGTCGATGGTCGCCCCCTCGGCGAGGACGACGACCGCGATGTAGGCCGGGGCGTCGTTGATGCCGGACTCGATCTCCAGCGCGCCCACGAGCCGCTTCCCGATCCCCGCCGATCTCAGCACGGAGAAGACCGCGGCGGCGTCGGTGGAGGCGAGTACCGCGCCCCACAGCAACGCCATCCGCCAGTCCAGGCCCAGCAGCCAGTGCAACGCCGCGCCGGTGACCGCGATGCTCACCGCGACGGCCACTGTGGACAGTGCGATTCCGATGCCCAGCGAGGGTTTCACGGCCGTCCACCGGGTGGTGAGGCCACCTTCGGACAGGATCATCACCAGCGCGGCGAGGCCGAGCGACTGGGTGAGCTCGGGGTTGTCGTACTGGATGCCGAACCCGGCTTCGCCGAGCAGGACCCCCATCCCCAGGTACAGCAGCAGCGAAGGAAGGCCGACCCGGATCGACACCCGGACGGCGATCACGGCGACGAGAAGCACCGCGCCACCGGTACCGAGGATGAGCGGGAGCTGCTCCATGTCGCCTCCCGTTCCGGTCGCCGTGAGGGCTCCAGAATAGTGAGGCGGTGATCGTCACACGTTCGTGTACCGGCCGAAAAGCGTCCGGATAACCTGTGTTACAGACTGTCCATTAGGGACTGCGCAGGGCCACCAGGTCGACACCGAGTTCGGCGAACGGTTCTTCCGCCGCGGGCAGGACTTTCACCGCGCGGTTGCCCTCACGGGACAACCAGCCGGCGCTCACTCCGTGAGACAGTAACGCCGCGGCGACCCGGCCCGCCAGATGATCACGGCGCACTGTCCAATCCAGACAGTCACGCAGCATCGGACGGCGGCCGTCGTCGATCTCCACCCCGAGCGCGTCGAGCACTTCGCGTCCTCGGCCGGTCAGCGTCAATCCGCCGGCGTCGTCGATCAGCCCGGTGGTGAGCATCCCGTCCCGTAGCGCGACCCCGACCGTCCCGGCGAGGTGGTCGTAGCAGGTCCTGGCGAACTCCAGCCGCTTCACCCGCACCGAAGACCGCAGTCCCTTCACCGGCCGATGCTCGGCGTGCTGTGCCAAATGCTCGATCAGCTCCGCCACCCGGGGGTCGGCTATCCGGACGTAACTGTGCCTCCCCTGCTTGACGCGCACGACGAACCCGGCGTCGGTCAGCTTCGTCACGTGCTCGCTCGCCGTCGACGCGGCCACCTCGGCCGCACCCGCCAGCTCGGTCACCGTCCAGGCGCGCCCGTCGAGCAGCGCGAGGCACATCGACGCGCGGCTCGGATCGGCGAGCACGGCCGCGACCTCGGCCAGTGCGATCGTTTCCATGCCCTCACCGTAGAAGACGCATGGTTCGGCGGCGGCCGAAGCGTCAGCCCGCCAGGAACTTCGCCGCCAGCTGGACCGCGGGTTTGGAGTCGTTGGAACCTTCGAGCATGACGGCGAAAGCGACGTCGCCGCGATAGCCGACGAACCAGCCGTTGGCGTCGGCGCCCGAGCCGAACTGCGCCGTACCGGTCTTGCCGAAGACGGCTCCGCTGCCCTTCAACGCTTTCGCGGTCCCCGTCGTGCAGACCTCGCGCATCATCGCGCGGACCTGGTTCAGCACCCCGGCAGGCGGAGCCTGGTACCCGGCGTTGACCTTGGTCTCCAGCCCCTGCCACAGCTTCGGCACGACCGGCTTCCCGGTCGCGACCGTCGCGGCCATGAGCGCCGCGCCCAGTGGGCTGACCTGCACCCTGCCCTGGCCGATCCCGGCCTCGACCTGCTCGTCACCGCTGCCCGACGGCTCCACCTTCCCGGCCTCCGTCGCCAGTCCGGGGATCTCGAAGTCGGCGTTGAGGCCGAGCTGGCTCGCGGCCTTCGCGAGGCCGTCCGCGGGCAGTTGCCCGGCGAGCCGCCCGAAGGTCGTGTTGCACGACGCGGCGAACGCCGTCTTCAGCGAGACGGTCCCCAGGTCGAACCCGTTGTCGTTCTTGAGCGTGCGGGTCCCGATCTGCTCGCTGCCCGGGCAGGGCAACGGCGAGTCGGCGGATACCCCGCCCTGCTGCAGCGCCGCGGTCGCCGTGGCGATCTTGAAGGCCGAACCCGGCGAGTACAGGCCGTTGAGCGCCTTCGGCTGGTTCCCGGCGGCACCGTTCTGCGCGACCGCCAGCAGCTCGCCCGAGGTCTTCATCGCGACGATGATCGCCGGTCCCGCGAAGCCGTCGACGGCCTTCTGGGCGGCGTTCTGGGACGCCACGCTCAAGGTCGAAACCAGCGGCTTGTCCGTCTCGGCCGCCTGTCCGAAGAGCGTCTCGACCGGTTTGCCGGAGACGTCGACACGGGACACGGTGACGGTCGCTCCGGTGCCGCTGTTCTCCCCCGAGGCGACCTTGGACAACGCTCCCTGCAGGATCGGCGCGACGCCCGTCGCGTCACCGCCGACGAGTGCCTTGCCGTCGCGGTCGGCCACGATCGGCTTGGCCGCGACGGGGGCGAGCGAAAGCCGCTGGCCCGCTTCGAGCTTCGGGTGGATCACCGACATCGCCCAGCGGACCACCCACTTCCCGGCGTTGCGCACCAGCTCAAGCTTGCCCTCGTACTTCCAGGCGCTGTTGCCCGCGAAGGTCCACGCGACGTGGAAGGTGGCCGACGTCGTGGTCGCGTTGCCCGGTGTCGTCGGGACCTCGCCGAGCGACGTCTTGACCGACGCCCCGTTGAGCGCCGTGCGCGTTCCGGACAGGGCGGTCGTGGCCGCCGCCGGATCGTCGACCGGGGCGGTGGTCAGGTCACCGGTGTCGAACAGCCGCAGGAATCGGCCTGCGACCTGCGCCGGGCTCTCCTGCGCGCTCTCGGTGGCGTCGCCCTGGCCACCGCCGGAAGCCGCCGGCGCCCGGTCCTCCCTGACCAGCAGCACCACCGCGGCCACCACGATGGCGACCACCGCCAGCGCGGCGCCGATCAGGATCCCTCTTTTCCGGGCAGGACTCATGGATTCGCTCTCCCCCAGTGCGGCGCGCCCCTCGCGCGCCCCCGGGCGCCAGCCTGCCGATTTCCCCCGCGCAAGGCGCGTTTAGGGCGGGAAAGCGGCTGTTCCGAATCCGTTTCGTGATCCCGGTGATCGGTAACCCGCTCTGGATGTCATGAAAGGGTCGTTCAGGACATTTTCTGTCCTGAACGACCCTTTCATGACATTCCTAGCCAGCGCAGGGTCAGGCCTTGGTGACCGCCACGGTCACCTTGGTGCCCTCCCCGACCGTCCCGGCCGAGCCGTCGGCGACGGTGCCGTACGCCACCGAAGTCGCCAACGTCTCCGAAGCGATGAACTCCTCGTGCGTCTTCGCGGCCGTGACCACGTCTTCCGGCGCGTCGACCGTCAGCGCGATGCGGTCGGCGACGTCGAGCCCGGCGTCGCGGCGGGCCTGCTGCACGACCCGGACCAGGTCACGGGCCAGGCCCTCGGCCGCCAGTTCGTCGGTCACCTCGGTGTCGAGCAGCACCAGCCCGGCACCGCCCGGCAGTTCCGCGGCCGCGCCGCCGCCCTTGGCGACCAGACGCCGGTCGTACTCGCCTTCGACGAGTTCGATCCCAGCCGCCACGACGGCGCCGCTCTCGGACGTCGTCCACTCACCGGCCTTGACGGCCTTGATCACCGTCTGGACGTCCTTGCCCAGCCGCGGTCCGGCCGCACGGGCGTTCACCGCGACCTCGAACCCGCCGTGCGCGGCGACGTCCGTGGTCAGCTCGACGGATTTGACGTTGACCTCGTCGCGCAGGATGTCGGTGAAGTCGCGCAGCGAGTCGGCCTCGTGCGCGGCGACGACCAGCTTGGCCAGCGGCAGCCGCACGCGCAGCTTGTTCGACTTCCGCAGCGACAGCGCCGAAGACGCCACCTGGCGCACCCGGTCCATCGCCGTCACCAGCGCCGCGTCGGCGGGCAGGTCGAGCGCGTTCGGCCAGTCGGTCAGGTGCACCGAACGGCCGCCGGTCAGGCCGCGCCAGACGACCTCCGTGGTCAGCGGCAGCAGCGGCGCCACCACCCGCGAGGTCACCTCCAGCACGGTGTGCAGGGTGTCGATCGCGTCCTGCTCGCCCGCCCAGAACCGGTCACGTGAGCGGCGCACGTACCAGTTCGTCAGCACCTCGAGGAAGTCGCGGACGGTCGAGCAGGCACCGGCGACGTCATAGGTGTCGAGCGCGTGCTCGACGTCGGTCACCAGTTCGTGCGTCTTCGCCAGCACATACCGGTCGAGGATGTGCTTCGAATCCGTGCGCCACTGGCCTTCCACGCCCTCGGCGTTCGCGTAGAGCGCGAGGAAGTAGTACGAGTTCCACAGCGGCAGCACGGCCTGGCGGACGGCGTCGCGGATGCCCTTGTCGGTGACGACCAGGTTCCCGCCACGCAGGATCGGGCTCGCCATCAGGTACCAGCGCATCGCGTCGGAGCCGTCACGGTCGAAGACCTCGTTGACGTCCGGATAGTTGCGCAGCGACTTGGACATCTTCTGGCCGTCCGAGCCGAGCACGATGCCGTGCGAGATGCAGGTGCGGAACGCCGGCCGGTCGAACAGCGCGGTCGCCAGCACGTGCAGGACGTAGAACCAGCCGCGCGTCTGCCCGATGTACTCGACGATGAAGTCGCCCGGGTAGTGGTGCTCGAACCACTCGGTGTTCTCGAACGGATAGTGCACCTGCGCGTACGGCATCGAGCCCGAGTCGAACCAGACGTCCAGCACGTCCTCGATCCGGCGCATGGTGGACTTCCCGGTCGGGTCGTCCGGGTTGGGCCGGGTCAGGTCGTCGATGAACGGCCGGTGCAGGTTCTCCAGCCGCACGCCGAAATCGCGCTCGATCTCGTCGAGCGAGCCGTACACGTCCGTGCGCGGGTACGCCGGGTCGTCCGACTGCCACACCGGGATCGGCGTGCCGAAGTACCGGTTGCGGGAGACCGACCAGTCGCGGGCGTTCTCCAGCCATTTGCCGAACTGGCCGTCCTTGACGTTCTCCGGGTACCAGGTGATCTGCTGGTTCAGCTCGACCATCCGGTCCTTGATCTCGGTCACCGCGACGAACCACGACGAGACGGCGCGGTAGATCAGCGGGTTCCGGCAGCGCCAGCAGTGCGGGTACGGGTGCTCGTAGGTCTCGTGACGCAGCAGGACCGCGCCCTGACGGCCGGCCGAACCGGTGCCGTTCTTGAGGTCCTTGATGATGTTCGGGTTGGCGTCGAAGACCTGCTGGCCCTCGTAATCCGAGACGGTCGCGTCGAACTTGCCCTGCGCGTCCACCGGGGTGACCGGGACGATGCCCGCCGCGTCGGTGACGACCTTGTCCTCTTCACCGTAGGCGGGCGCGATGTGGACGACACCGGTGCCGTCCTCGGTGGTGACGTAGTCCGCGGACAGCACGCGGTGCGCGTTCTCGTGCCCGGCGAAGTATGGGAACGGTGGGGCATAACGGGTTCCGAGCAGCTCGGTACCGGTGTAGTGCCCGACGACCGTCGGCTCCTCACCGAGTTCGCGGGCGTACGCGGCGACGCGCGCTTCGGCGAGCAGGAACCGCTTGCCGTCGCTTTCCACCACGACGTACCGCACGTCCGGGTGCACCGCGGTCGCCAGGTTGGACGGCAGCGTCCACGGGGTCGTGGTCCAGATCAGCAGGTACGTGCCGTCGAGCTCGTTGTCGTTGCCCTCCAAGCGGAAACCGACCGTGACGGCCGGGTCCTGGCGGCTGGCGTAGACGTCGTCGTCCATGCGCAGCTCGTGGTTGGACAGCGGGGTCTCGTCGCGCCAGCAGTAGGGCAGGACGCGGTAGCCCTCGTAGACCAGGCCCTTGTCCCACAGCTGCTTGAACGCCCAGATGACCGACTCCATGTAGGACAGGTCGAGCGTCTTGTAGTCGTTGTCGAAGTCGACCCAGCGGGCCTGACGGGTGACGTAGTCCTGCCATTCGCCGGTGTAGCGCAGCACGGACTCGCGGCAGGCGTCGTTGAAGACGTCGATGCCCATCGCGTCGATCTCGGATTTCTCGGTGATCCCGAGCTGGCGCATGGCCTCGAGTTCGGCGGGCAGGCCGTGGGTGTCCCAGCCGAAGCGGCGCTCGACGCGCTTGCCCTTCATGGTCTGGTAACGCGGCACCAGGTCCTTCACGTACCCGGTGAGCAGGTGACCGTAGTGCGGGAGACCGTTGGCGAACGGCGGGCCGTCGTAGAAGACGTACTCGTTCGAACCGTTGACGCCGGGGTCGCGGGCGTCGATCGACGCCTGGAAGGTCCGATCGGCTTCCCAGTACGCGAGGACGCGCTTTTCCGACTCGGGGAACGAAGGCTGGGACGGGACGCCGGTCTCGCCGTCCACCTGTGCCTTGGGATACATCTTCGGTGCTCCTCAGATCCGACACTGCTCGTCTCGTGTACGGGCTTCCACCCACACGGGGACGAGACGGCCGTTTCCGGCGCGTTCCGCGGTACCACCCCGCTTGCCCGGCCGGTCGGTGTTTCCGGCTGGGCCGCTCATTCGACGGCTGTGACGGGCCGTACCCGTCCGGTTCTACTGAGGGCGCGGGCCCTGTTCTTCCGGAGGCTCCCCGGTGATGGCCGGATCGGTGCCAGTTGAGTCAAGGGTAGCGCGCGAGGGCAACCGGGTTGTCCGGGGTGTGCGGAAACCCGGAGGCGGCGGCCGGCGGCCGTGATTAGGCTCCCGCCCGAGGAGGGTGATGGACACCGAAGAACAGCTCTGGCGCCAGATCCGCGTCACCGACCGGATGCGGGAAGGCCCGGGGCAGATCGCCGCGCTCGAGAAGGTGACTCGTCGCGTGGACGCGCTCGGCTTGATCGCGCATCGGAACGAGGCGCGCGTCCGGCTCACCACCGCTTACCTGCTCGGCGGCGAGCCCGCGAAGGCGTTCGAGCCCCTCTCCCTGTGCCTGGACTCCGGCGACCCCGACCTCAGGCCGGTGTTCGACCACCTCGCCGAGGCGTTCACCGAAGACCCGCGCGTTCCGCTCGCGGACACCCTCGCCGCGCTCGACGAAGGGGAACGGCTCTTCGGCCCGATGCCCGACAACCGCCTGATCATCGCGTCGCATCTCGGCACCGATGCGGACGTCGGGTACGAAGCTCCTGCGGAAAGCTCGCGGTGCGGCCAGTGCGACACCGGCTTGAGGATCGACCACCTGCTCCGGATCGGCCGCTTCGACGACGCCGTCGAGCTCTTCTCCGACGACGACCGCTGCTCCCGCCAGCCGCACGCGATGCTCGCGGCACTGATGCTCCCGTACGCCCGAGCCGGGCGGCTCGACGACGCGGTGGAAGCGTTCCGGGCATCCTATTCGGCCTTCTGGACCGAACCGGCGGAGTTCGGCTCGCTGGCCCGGCACGTCGAGTTCTGCGCGCACACGGGGAATCACGCCGCCGCCCGGAAACTGGTCGCCCGGCACGGCGGGTGGCGATCGACGCCCTTCGCGACGATGGAGTTCCACGCCGCGGCGGCCTTGGTGACGGACTCCCACGCGTCCCTCACGCTGGAGATCGCCGCCCGGTTCGACGCCCGCAACGGCAACCCCGTGCAAAGCGAGCGGATCCGGGCGTCGCTCGCCGAGGATCCGGCCCCGGTCGCAGTGGACCTGGGTTCGGCGTTGCTGCCCCGTACCAAGCAAATGGGGTCGCGCCTCGTGATCTATCCGACGACCGTGGAGGAACTGGCTTCCCTGGCCGAACGCAACGAAGACGATCCTGAGTTCGCCGCCGTCATGTGGGAACGGTTCGACGAGCTCCTGCCGAACCCCGAAGGTGAACTGCTCGCGCGCCGCCTCGCCGGTTCCCGCGAACGTGCCGGAGCCACCGACCGTGATCCCGGGGCGCGCGCGTTCTGGGGCGCTGCGCCGTCTCTGGAAGAGGACCCTTTGCGAGCCTTGACGTTCGCGCGGGATGCCATCGACCTCTTCCTGGCGAAGTCGGACTACACGAACGCCGCCCGCGCACGGCTGATGGCGGTGTGGATCCTGGCGTTCACAGGCGATCCGAAGGCCGCTCTCGACCTGATCGACAAGCCCGACCCCGTCGGCGGGAACCCCGAGGTGCAGGCCGAGGTGCTGTACACCCACGGAAAGCTCTCGCAGTCGTTCGGCGATCTCGACGAGGCGGTTTTCCGGCTGCTCATGGCCGCCGAAAGCTTCGAGTCCGCCGAGAACACCGACGCGCTCGGCTGGACCCGCGCCGATCTCGCGGAGCTCTTCTTGACGATGGAGCGTTTCGAGGACGCCGCCGATGCCGCGGAAGAGGCCGTCCGGCTGACTCCCACGGCGCGGGCAAGGGCATTGCGGAATCGGGCTTACCTTTTGCGCGCCTAAGAGCACGCCCCGATCGCCGAGCCGACGGCCCTGAGCGCAGCCGTGTAGGTCGTTATACAGTCACGAAACGGCCTATGTCCTGAGGTGCATGGTGTTCCTCCTTGGCGTGCTGGTGGGGTCGAGGTAGGTGGGTGGGGTGAATTCGGGGAGTCCGTCTTGGGCGATCTGGACTTTCCATTCGCTGCGGTGGATCAGCCGATGGTGTCTGGTGCACAGGAGTACGAGGTTGTCGATCTTCGTTTCGCCGTGATGCCGCCAGAAAACAATGTGGTGAGCCGTACAACGGGGTACGGGCATGTCGCAGCCCGGGAACGCGCAGCCACCATCTCGAAGGGTGAGCGCGTACTTCTGGGCCAACGACACGGTGCGTTTGGACCGGCCGATGTCGAGTGGTTCGCCTGCGGTGCCGAGGACGCCGGGTCTGACGCGGGCGTCGCAGGCGAGGATCCTCGCGTCGGTGGCGCTGATCGGGCCGACGAGGTCGAGGTGGGCTTCGCCGATGTCCCGGATCAGGTCGTCGTAGGACATGGTGATGAGGATGTGGGTCGCTTCCCCGGCTTGGCCGGGGAGGTTGCGGCTGGTGGTCTTCAACCGGACGTAGTCGGTGAAGGCATCGCCATAGCGTTCGTCCTGGGTGCGGGAGTCCCGAATGCCGTCGATGGCCTTGTGCGGTTTGGCCATCGGATCCAGGTCGGACTTCAAGCGGGCGTAGGTTTCCAGGTCGAGTCGCGCTTTGAGGCCCAGGGTGCCGTCGCGGTGCTTAACGAACCGTAGTTCGGGGCGGGTGTCTTTGGGGTCGTCGTTGCGGGGTTCTTTGCCGTCGGGGTCGAGTTCGTCGAGCAGGCGGCGGCCGGCGCGGGCGATCTGGCGTGGCCCCGCATGTCTGGCCAGTTCGACGAGGATTTTCTCCCCGGCCCGCACATCCGCGTCCGGGACACTCGACGGAATCCTGGCGAGAGTCTTGATAATCGCGTCGATCTGGCCACCACCGATCGCACCCTCCGCAGCAGCCTCGGCCGTCAACGGCGCCAACGGCGGCTCGGGGTCCCCACCGATCGAGGGGCCGGGATGCAGAGCCAGCACCCGATCGGCGCGGGCACCGGCTTCCTTGTCCGACACCAGGAAATCCTCGAAAATCAACCCCGCCAGCGTTGAATGACCACTGCAGCCACGGATCCCGCGAGAATTGATCTCCGCGAGGATGGCGTTCTGCTCGGCATCCAACTGGCGTTTAAGAACTTCGAGTTCTTGTTTGCGGGCGTGCAGCGTCGCGGTGTCGACGCGCCACCACTCGGTGGACGTCCTCGGAGGTGCATCGTTGCTGGCCACGACACCGAAGCTAGCCTGAACCGAACGCATGCGCTAGCCCAAACAGACCAACGAAGAGAATTGCCGAAAAATGGCGACAGCGAAGTAAGTCTTAAAGCGGCGAAGCACCTTAAGGACACGAAGGCGCCTTAAGCACTAGGCCGAATTCAGGTCACGAGCGCGGCCAACGCCGGCCCACCACGCAGCCCCCGAGTTGCCGTCCCCGCCACCGCATCTAGGTTGACGGTATGCCGATCTGCGGGGCCCGATGAAAGGGCCCGGACTCCTCATCGTCCTGCTGGTCGTCCTCGGTGGCGTCAGCGGGCTCGGGTTCCTCTTGGGACTGGGCAACGCGGCCGTCCTGGCCGCCCTCACGGCGCTCTTCTGTCTCATCGCGGCGGTCGGCGGGCCGCTGTGGGCGGATCTGCGGTTGCTGGCGTGGTTCGCGCCCGCGCTGATCCTCGCGGTCGGGGTGCCGCGGTTGCTGGGCGCGGTGTCGCAGTGGGCGGCGATCGGGCTGCTGGTGGCGATCGTGGTCGTGGCCGGCCTGCTGCCGGTGCTCGGGCCTCGGTTCGTGACCGTCGGACTGGGACTCGGGATGGCGTCGCTGTTCGGGTACGGCTTCCAGTTGACGGGCACGGCGTCGGCGGGGCAGATCCTGGGGGCGCCCGCGCTCGCGGTGGGGGTCGTGATCCTGTTGCGGGTGCTGATGGGCGCGAAGGATCCCGCCAAGCCGACCCGTGACGCGCTGGCCGACGCGCTCTCGACGGATACTTCCGAAACCCAAGTGCGTGCGGCGAGGCTTTGGCTCGCGGACCGGCCCCGTCGCTGGACCGGCGGGGTCCTCGGCGGCCTGTTCCGGTATCGCGCGGCCACGGGGTTGCTGGAGATCCGCCGGAAACGGCTGGACAGCAAGGAAATCGGCGAAACACTCGACGCCGCCAAGGAAGAAGCCGCGAGACTGGCCGAAGCCGTCCGAAGTCCCACCGCGCCGAACGACGTCGAACCGGTGCGGCGCAACGAGCCCGGCGGGTTGCCCGGCGCCACGGCGAGGCTCGTCACCGCGCTCTGGGAGGCGCTCGAAACCATCCGGACCGCGGCGACCGAACGCGACGAGTCTCGTGTGGACGTTCCGAAGGGACTGCGCAAGGAACTGCGCCGGATCGAGCTGAGTGGCGCGTTTTCCTGGCAGTCGGCGCAGTTCCGGCACGCGCTCCGCTGCGGGCTCGGCGTCGGGCTGGCGCTGGTGGTCGCGAGTTTCCGGCCCGGTGACCCGCTCACCGTGTCGTTCCTGCTCGGCACGTTCGCCATCCTGCAACCGGAATGGCGGGACAGCCTCGGCAAGGCCTGGCAGCGGATCGGCGGCTCGCTCGGCGGCGCCGTCGTGCTCAGTCTCGTCCTTTGGCTTCTGCCGCAAGGGTTTCTGCTGCCAATCGGGCTCGTCGCGCTCCTCGGCGGGTTCTCGTTCATGCAGACGCGGCCGGCGGTGTTCAACGGCTGCATGGTCCTGATGTCGGTCGGCATGAACGCGACCACCCGGCATCTCGACCCGCGTTACGTGCTCGTCGAGTACCTGCTCCTGATGGTCCTCGCCGGCGCCATCGCGCTGCTGTTCGGTTTCGCCGCGATCCCCGGGGTGCCGAAACCCGGCCCGGGGGAACGGTTCGAGAACGCCGTCTGCGCCACCCGGGAGCTGCTCGGTTCGGTGGCGCGGAAACTACGCGGGGAGGACGTCGACCCGCGGACGCTCGGCCGCGAGTTCCGTGCCGCCACCATCGCCCATCACGGTCTGCTCGCGGCGGAGCCGGGCACGAAGCAACCCGCGCCCGGTCAACAGGACGCGCTGGAGAAGGCCGCCGAAGCGTTGCGCGGCCTGTCCGTCACGGCGTCATCGCTCCTGCTGCGGCCCGGATCGGCCGAAGCGGCGAATGCCGTCGACGAGGCGGCGCGCACACTCGGTACCGAAGAAACCGCGGAGATCACCGTGCCGCGGGACGCGGACGAGGAACAGCGCCTGGTGCTCGACACGATCGCCGCCGACGTCGTGGCGGTCGGCGAAGCGGCGCTGAAGCTCTAAGCCTTCTCGCGGTGATTCCCGGCGATCTCGGCGTCGGGTGTGCACAGCGCGCACGGGGTGAACCCGAGCTGCCGCGCCTCACCGATGCCGAGCGGGATGGTGTCCCTGGTTTCGAGCCACTCGCACGAAGTCACGTGATAGCGCGGGTACTCGTCGACGACGACGACCTCGACCTCGAGTTCGGAGACGACCGCCACATCCGCGGGGTCGCTCTTCTCCTCGCCGGGGTCGCCGCTTTGCTGAGGCTCCGGGGTGTCTTCCGCGTCACCGAGTTCACCCGCGGCGGGCATCAAGACGGTCTGCTCGACGTCCTCGGGTGTCTTTTCCTCATCCTCGGCGGGCTCATCCTCTTCGGCCGGGTCTTCCTCCTCCGCGGGAGCCGCGGCCGCGCGCTTCTTCCGGCGGCGCAGCCAGTCGAAGAGGAGCAGCAACCCCGCGACGACGGAGAGGCCGATGGAGATCCAAGCCCACAGGGAGTTCGCGGTGATGAGCGCCGCGACGAGCAGCCCCAGAGCCGCCAGTACCAGTACCAGGACGATGAAGAGCACGGTGAATTACAACACGAGCGCACAGCGGAACGGCCCCGACCCTCCGGAGAGTGCCGAGGCCGTTCCAGTGGGTAGAAATCAGCCCGCTTCGGCCCGGGGGCCGAACGAGTAACCCTGTCCGCTACCGGAGGACGACGACTGCCCCGAGGTCGACGAGGACGCCGATGCGGGAGCGGCCGAACCACGGTCGTCGAGCTCACGCAGCTGGGACTCGAGGAACCCGCGCAGCCTCGTGCGGTACTCCCGCTCGATCGTGCGCAGCTCTTCGATCTTCTTGCCCAGCGAGCCCTTCTCCGCGTTCATGTTGTTCATGGTCTCGGTGTACTTGCGCTGAGCCTCGCGCTCCATGGTCGTCGCCTTGTCGCGCGCCTGGCGCTCCAAGGTCTCGGCACGGGTCCGCGCGTCGTTCAGCATCGTCTCGGCACGCGTGCGCGCCTCGTTCACCATCGAGTCCGACTTGGACCGCGCGTCCGACAGCAGCTGCTCGGACTTGGTCCGGGCTTCGGCGAGCATGCCGTCCGACTCGGTCTTGGCCTCGGCGGTGAGCCGGTCGGCCATTTCCTGCGCCAGCCCGAGCACCTTCGCGGCCTGGACGTTGGGCTCCCCGTTGTCCGGCACCATCGAGTGGGCCTGGGTCTGCTCCATCGCCGACTGCGGCGGCGGCACCGGCGCCAGGCGGCGCGACGGCTCGTCGCGTACCTGCGGCGGCGGGCCGACGGCGCCGGCCTTGGCGTTTTCGAGCTCACCACGCGTGGTCTCGAGCTCGTTGTCGAGCTGCTCGACCTGCTGCCGCAGCTCGTTGTTGTCCTCGATCAACCGGGCAAGCTCGGTCTCCACCAGGTCGAGGAACGCGTCCACCTCGTCCTCGTTGTAGCCCCTTTTGCCAATGGGCGGCTTGCTGAACGCGACGTTATGCACGTCAGCGGGGGTCAACGACATCAGATCACCTCACGCACTCCATGGCCTGCAGGTCCACCGGGGCTTCCCCGAAAATCACCCTGGCGTTGCCAGCTGCATCGCGAAGAACACAACCAACAGCAGCACCATAATCGATAAGTCCAGTCCGACGCCGCCGATTCGTACGGTCGGGATGATTCGTCTGAACAGACGAACCGGTGGGTCGGTCACTGTGTAGATGGTCTCGAGCGTTACCGCAACCCCTCCGGCAGGACGCCACTCGCGAGCGAAAGCACGCACGAGCTCGACGACGATCCGTGCCGTCAGCAGGAGCCAGAAGGCGAACAGCACGTACCAGACGACCAGCAACACAGCATTCACGTAACCACTCTGCCATGCCTCGCGTCAAAAGACGCAGTTGACGGGCCACGGATGCCGATGAGTCGACAAAATCACATCCGGCTGCGCTCAGCGGTCACCGGGTGATCAGCCGCGCAGGAATAATCCGCCTTCGGCAATCCGCCGACGGTCCTCCGCGGTGACATCCACATCGGGCGGTGAGAGAAGGAACACCTTGTTGGTGACCTTGTCCATCGATCCGCGCAACGCGAAAGCGAGCCCCGCGGCGAAGTCGACGAGACGCTTCGCGTCCGCGTTCTCCATCTCCGTGAGGTTCATGATCACCGGGATGCCCTCCCGGTAGTGCTCCCCGATCGCGCGCGCTTCCGCGTAGCTCGTCGGGTGCAGCGTCGTGATCCGGCTCAACGGGTCACGCACCGCCGGACGGACCGGCTCGGTGACCGGCCGCAGCCGCGCGACCGGCTCCGGCTGACGGTCCATCGCCAGCGCTCCGTGGACGGCAGGCTCCGGGCTGGCCACGGAGCGTGACCGAGGCCGGGGTGCGGGCTCGTCATAAGTGTCAACTTCGTCCCGGTAACGTCCACCCCGTGACCGGGCCGGCGGCTCGTCGTCGTAGTCGTACTCGTCGTCGGCGTAGCCTCGCCGGTAGTCATCCTCGACGTCATAGCCGTCTTCGTCCGCGGGCACCATCCCGAAGTAGGCCTTCAGCTTCTGCAGCGCGCTCATGCCTCTCCCTAGCCTTAGCCGCGTCCCGCACGTACTCCCCCGCCCTCGCCGCCACTCCCCGTAACGACGGGACGGTATTCCCTAAGGCGAGGCTAAACCGCGTCCACCGAGCAACGCGGTTCCGACACGCACACAGGTCGACCCGTGCGCGATCGCCTGCTCGAGATCATTGCTCATTCCGGCGGAGATCTCACGGGCATTTGGGTGTTCTTCCCGTAGACGCTCCGACGCTCGGGCGAGTTTCCCGAACGCCTCCGCGGGATCAGTACCCAGCGGGGCGACCGCCATAAGCCCTCGGAGGCGAATATCACCCACATGGGCTATCCGCTCCGCCAAATGGCTCACTTCGCTCAACCGAATGCCCCCGCGCTTCGGATCGTCATCGAGACTTACTTGAATGAGGACGTCCAGCGGGTGCTCGCGTTGCCCGGATTCGAGGGCCGACTTGGTCGCCTTCGCGAGCGCCTCGGCCAGCCGTTCGGAGTCGACGGACTGGACCTCGTCGGCCCAGCGCACGACGGATTTGGCCTTGTTCCGCTGCAGGCTGCCGACCATATGCCAGCGGATCCGGGCGTCCGGCCGCAGACCGGCGACCTCTTCGGCCTTCGCGCCCGCTTCCTGATCGCGGTTCTCGGCGAGGTCGAGCGCGCCGAGGTCGGCGAGCAGCGCGGCGTCGAGCGCCGGGAAGGTCTTGGTGACCGCGAGCAGCTTGACCTCGTCGCGTGCCCGGCCGGCGGCCTTGCACGCGGCCGCGATCCGCTCTTCCACTTCGGCGAGGGAGGCGGCGAGTTCCCCCTTGCGGGTGTCACTCACGACGCGTCCAGCCACGTGATGCCCGCGATCCGGCCTGTGGTGCCGTCGCGACGGAAGCTGAAGAGGGTCTTGTCTTCGTTGGTGCAGCGCGGATCGACGCCGATCTTGCCGACGCCGAGGTCGGCCAGTTGCCGCCAAAGACCCGCACGCAGGTCGAGCCCCGGCGTGCCCTTGCGGGTTTTGCAGGCACTGCCCGGCACGTGCTTTTCGACGTCGGCGGCCATGTCGGCGGGGACTTCGTAGCAGTCGCCGCAGATCGCGGGACCGAGCAGCGCTTCGGTCCTGGCCGGTTCGGCGCCGAGCGAACGCATCGCCTCGACCGCGGCGGGGACGACGCCGACCCTGGCGCCGACGCGGCCCGCGTGGACGGCGGCGACGACACCGGCTTCCGCGTCGGCCAGCAGAAGAGGTACGCAGTCGGCGACGAGCACCACGAGCGCGAGGCCGGGCTCGGCCGTCACGAGCGCGTCGGTCGCTTCGGCGGCGGAGGTCTCCGAACCGTCCACGATGGTCGCGGTCCGGCCGTGGACCTGCTCCATCCACGCCAGCCTGTCCTCGGCGAGGCCGAGTTCGGTGGCGAGGCGCTTGCGGTTGGCGTAGACGTCGCCCGCGTCGTCGCCGACGTGATCACCGAGGTTGAAGGTGTCGTAAGGCGCGCGGGAAGCCCCGCCCGCCCTTGTCGTGACGACCCGCCGTACCCGCACGCTTTTCCTCCTAGACCTGAGTGAAGGCCCCCTCGACTGTAGTCAAGGAGGCCTTCACGGAACGTACTGGCGAACTACCGGCGCATGAACGGCGGCACGTCGACCTCGTCGTCCGACGGGTCGTCGTGCACCGGGGTGGCACGGCCGGGCAGGCTGCCGTGGTTCGTGTTCGACCCGATCGGCGAGTAGCCGCGCGAACCGCCGCCGGGCTGCGGGAGCCCGCCGCTCAGCGAACCGTTGCCCTCGTTGCGGGCGGACGGCATCGGCGTGTGGGTGCGCGGCGGCGCGACCGGATAGCCGTTCGACCCGGTCGACGGCACCGGAGTGGCACCCGAGGGCGGGCTCTGCACCGGGGTCGCCCCGCCGGCGTTGACCTGGCCTGCCTGCGCTGACGCGGTCGAGTTCGTGCGGGAGCCGAACGCGGGCGGGTCGAGCTTCTTGTGGGTCGGGGTGCCGGCGTCGAACCCGGCCGCGATCACGGTGACCCGGACCTCGTCGCCGAGAGAGTCGTCGATGATCGTCCCGAAGATGATGTTGGCGTCGGGGTGCGCGGACTCCTGCACCAGCGACGCGGCTTCGTTGATCTCGAACAGGCCGAGATCCGACCCGCCCGCGATCGACAGCAGCGCGCCGTGTGCCCCGTCCATCGATGCTTCCAGCAGCGGCGAGTTGATCGCCTTCTCCGCCGCCTGGATCGCCCGGCCCTCGCCGCGCGCCGAGCCGATGCCCATCAGCGCGGAACCCGCGCCGGACATGACGCTCTTGACGTCGGCGAAGTCCAGGTTGATCAGTCCCGGCGTGGTGATCAGGTCGGTGATGCCCTGGACACCGGACAGCAGCACCTCGTCCGCCGAGCGGAAGGCGTCCATCAGCGAGACGCCGATGTCGCCCAGCTGCAGCAGCCGGTCGTTCGGGATCACGATGAGCGTGTCGCATTCGTTGCGCAGCTGCTGGATGCCCTCTTCGGCCTGCTTGCTGCGGCGCTTGCCCTCGAAGGTGAACGGGCGGGTGACGACGCCGATGGTCAGCGCGCCGAGCTTGCGGGCGATCTGGGCGACGACCGGCGCGCCACCGGTACCGGTGCCACCGCCCTCGCCCGCGGTCACGAACACCATGTCGGCGCCCTTGATGACCTCTTCGATCTCTTCGCGGTGGTCCTCGGCGGCCTTCTGCCCCACCTCGGGGGCGGCGCCGGCGCCGAGGCCGCGGGTCAGTTCCCGGCCGATGTCGAGCTTGACGTCGGCGTCGGACATGAGCAGTGCCTGCGCGTCGGTGTTCACCGCGATGAACTCGACGCCCTTGAGGCCGACCTCGATCATGCGGTTCACGGCGTTCACGCCGCCGCCGCCGATACCGACGACCTTGATCACCGCAAGGTAGTTGTGCGGGGGCGTCATCGGGGCCGCCTTCCTGATCGTGTGTGCCCGTGCTGCCCGCCGGTCGCTGAGCCTGTGCCGAACCCTCGAGCTGAAGTTCAGATTGAGAGTTATGTCAACTGCCGACGTTGAAGCAGGACGGTATGCACCAGGCTGGCTCGAATCCAGTAGCCACGCCGTGTGTCGCAAAGGTGTTTTGCCACAACATGTTCGCGGGCGCAAGAGCGAGACCCGGTCGCGGCGGCGAACGGCGGCCTGGTAAAGGGGCCATTGGCGGAGCTGAGAACGAACTCGTGAAGGGACATGACGCGTGAGCCCGCCCGCCGAAGGCCCCGCTATCGCGGTGGCAGGGCGCCTTACTCACGGACGTGAGAGATTCGACCAAGCAGCGCCCTGCCGACGTCGATCGCGGACGCGGGTTCACTGCCAGACGGCAAGAGCAAGATCAGGTCGGCATCGACATGACCATGACGACGTCCTTCGACGGCGTCCCGGTCGGTGATCCGCCCGCCTGTTCGACGCTGAGCGCGAACTTCTCCGCCCCGCCGAGCCCGTCGGCGACCAGCAGCGCACCGTCCTGACCACCGGAAATGAGCCCGGCGGGTTTGGGTGCGGCACCCGGGAACATGAGCCAGGCCTGGTAGACCCGGCCCGGTTCGTTCGCCGGCAGCTGCGCCGCCATGAACACCAGCCGGTCCTTGGCGCGCGACATCATCACGGTCCCGCCACCGCCGGCCGAGGTCTCGGCGTGCCCGGTCCGGAGATCGGCCGCCGAAAGGACGTCGGCGACCGGGGCGTAGCGCTCCGCGTACTGCGCCGCACGCTCCCGCGCGGCCGTCAGTTGCGAGTGGTTGTCGTAGGCGATCCCGCCGAACACGGCGGTGCCCGCGAGCCCGACGACGGCCGCCGCGACCGCGGCGATCGCCCAGCGCGGGGCGCGACGCCGGTCCTTGACGCGCTCCCCCGCGCCGAAGCGCGTCTTCGGCGGCTGTTGCCTGGTCGCCATCGCCTCGGCGAGCACGCGTCGCTTGAGTTCGGGCGGCGGGTCCTCGGCCAGCGCGGCACCGAGCCGGGTCGCGGTCATCTGCAGTTCGAGGACCTCTTGCGCGCACGAAGCACACTCGGCGAGGTGCCGCTGGAACTGCGCTCGCTCCACTTCGGACAGCGCGTCGACGGCGTACGCGCCGGTGAGCGTGTGCATCTCGGGCATGGTCATGCCGTCACCCCCAAACAGTCCCGGAGCCTGATCAGGCCGTCCCGGAGACGGGTCTTGATGGTCCCGTGCGGCGTCTGCAGCACCTCCGAGACCTCGCGATAGGTGTAGCCCTGGTAGTAGGCGAGCAGCACGGATTCCCGTTGCAGCTCGGTGAGGGTGGTCAGGCAGCGGCGTACCTGCGAACGCTCCCAGCGGGCCGCCACGGCCTCGGCCACCTCGTCGAAGGGCCGCGCGCGGGCGGCCTCGAAGGTCGCCTTGACCTCGCGGTCCGAACTGGCGCGTGCCGAGCGGACGCGGTCGACCGCGCGGCGGTGCGCGAGCGTCATGGCCCAGTTCAGCGCGCTCCCCCGCTCCGGGGAGTAGCGCGTGGCCGTGCGCCACAGCTCCACCATGACCTCCTGCGTGACCTCTTCGGACTGCGCGGCGTCACGGAGGATCCGCCGCACGAGGCCGAGGACCGGCCCGGCGAGCTGGTCGTACAAGGCGTCGAAGGCCCGCTCGTCACCCTTCGCGACCCGGACGAGCAGATCCTCGGCCGTCGGGCCGGCCGGTTCGCCGTCACCGGGGACGGGCGCCATCCGGCGCGGGCGTGCCGATTCATCCATCAAGCCTGCCTCCGGCCGTCCGCGGCGTCCGTGGGGTGATCGGCGCCTTCTTCAACCACAGTTTGACCCCATGCCGCCGGATCAGCGCGGAGACCCGGTGCGGCATGAGCGGACGGGTGATCAGCATGTGCGCCAGCCACTTGGCGGTGGCGGGGCGTCGCACACCGCGCAGCGACGCGATCAACGGTGTCCGGCCGTCCTGGTGGAGGGCGATCTTGACCGAAAGCAGCGACTCGGGCCTGGGCACCGCCATTCGGTACTCGCCGTCCATCGACTGGAACGGCGAGACGTAGAACTCCTTGTCCGCGAAGGCGTTCCCGTCCGCGTCGGGCCGCAGGAGGTACGCGTGCCTGCCCCCGTAGGTGTTGTGCACCTCGGCGACGACGCATTCGAGTCCGCCGTCGGGCCGGTGGCACCAGTACAGGGTGATCGGGTTGAAGTTGTGGCCGAGCATCCGCGCGCCGGCCAGCATCAGCACCCGGCCGCCGCGGAGGTCGACACCGCGCGCCGCGAGCCAGTGGTCCAATTTGGACCGGATGCTGGAGGTGTCCTCGGGCGCGAAGTGGTCTCGCGAGTCGAAGCGGGCGAAGGTGCGAAGCCACCACGGCAGCTTCGGCGGCACGTCGAGGTCGACGAACCACAGGTAGATCCGGTGGGCGAACGAGATCGGCGGATCGAGGCGCCGGACATGCGCCACCGTGGAGTCGTAGAGCACGGCCATGACGGTCACCATCGCACCCCGAAGTTCTCGGCCGCGCGGACGCCGGACGCGCAGCCGTCCTCGTGGAAACCCCAGCCGTGGTACGCGCCGGCGAAGGCGACCGTGGCGTCGTTCAGTTCGGGCAGACGGCACTGGGCGGCCACGGATTCCGGCGTGTAGACCGGGTGTTCGTAGGTCATCTTGGCGAGCACCGCACCGTCGGCCGGGCCGGTGCCCGGGTTGAGCGTGACGACGTAGCCGGTCGGCTCGTCGAGCCGCATCAGGCGGTTCATGTCGTAGGACACCTGGACCGCGCCGTGATGGGCGCCGCAGAACGGGGTCGCGTAGTTCCAGCCCGCCCGCGCCGATTCCGCCGTCGGGAGCACGCCGGTGTCGGTGTGCAGCCACGCCTCGTTGCTGGAGTACCGGAAGGCCCCGAGGACGTCGCGCTCGGCCGCGGTCGGCGAAGCGAGCAGCTTCAGCGCCTGGTCCGCGTGCGTGGCGAGGACGACCTTGTCGAGCCGGTGCCGTGTGTCGGCGTCGTCGCGGACCTCGATCCCCCGCGCGGTGCGCTTGACCGAGCGGACCGGGGTCGACAGGTGCACCGCGGTCAGCTGTTTGGCCGCCCGCTCGACGTACTCGCGAGAGCCGCCGACGACGGTGCGCCACTTCGGGGACCCGCCGACCGACAGCATCCCGTGGTTGCGGAGGAACTCGAACAGGTAGCGCGCCGGGTACCTGAGCGTGTCGGTCCGGTCGGCGGACCAGACGGTCGAAACGACCGGGAGCATGAAGTGGTCGACGAAGTACTTCGTGTACCCGCCGATCGCGAGGAAGGCGCCGAGGGTGACGTCTCCGGCCTCGGGCGCTTCGAGGACGCGCCTCGCGTGCCGGTGGAAGCGTTTGACGTCGGCGAGCATCCGCAGGTAGCGGCCCCGTGCGACGTTGCGCGGCTGCGCGAACAGGCCTTTCAGGCCCTTCGCGCCGGCGTACTGGAGCCCGCAGCCGTCGCAGCGGATGCTCATCGACATCTCGGTGTCGCGGGTGGCGACGCCCAGTTCGGCGAACAGGCGGAGCAGGTTCGGGTAGGTACGCTCGTTGTGCACGATGAACCCGGAATCGACGCCGACGGTGCCGCCGTGCGCGCTCGGGACGTCGTGGGTGTGCGCGTGCCCGCCCAACCTGTCCTCGGCTTCGAACAGCAGTACCTCGTAGCGGCGTTGCAGCAGATAGGCGGCCGTGAGGCCGGCCACGCCGCTGCCGATGACTCCGATGCGTTGACCCTTGGTGTGCACGTGAAGCATTCGGAGCCGGATCGGGCGAGGATTGGATCTCGTGAACCGGCTCGGCATCCGACCCATCCCTTTCCGGTCCGGGAGCGAATGACGACTATGCCGAACAGTCCTGTGTCCCGCCTAGCCCCGTTCGTCGAGCGGCTCCTCGGTGGTGCCCTTCCGGTCGGTTTGCGTACCTGGGATGGCGTACGCGCCGGTCCGCCGGATGCCCCGACCGTGGTACTCCACAACCGCCGGGCCCTGCGCCGTCTCCTCTACGCCCCCGGCGAATTGGGCCTGGCCAGGGCATACGTCTCGGGTGATCTCGACGTCGAGGGCGATCTCGCCGACGGATTCCGCCGGATCTGGGCGCTGACCCGTTCGGGTGCCGTGCGCGGCGCGAAGCTCGGCCCGCGCGATTGGGCCGAGGCCCTGCGCCTCGCGGTGCGCCTCGGTGTCGTCGGGCCGCCGCCCGCACCGCCCGCCGAGGAGGCCCGGCTGTCCGGGAAGCTGCACACCCTGCTCCGCGACAAGTCGGCGATCGCGCACCACTACGACCTCGGCAATGCCTTCTACCAGCTGTTGATGGACGAATCGATGGCCTATTCGTCGGCGTACTGGACGTCTGAGGAGGAGGGTTACGACCTCGAACAGGCCCAGTGGGACAAGCTCGAACTGATCTGCCGCAAGCTCGGCCTGCGCCCGGGGATGCGGCTGCTCGACGTCGGCTGCGGCTGGGGCTCGCTCCTGGTGCACGCCGCGAAACATCACGGCGTGACCGCCGTCGGGATCACGCTGTCGGCGGAACAGCTCCAGCACGTCCGCGGCCGCCTCGTCCAGCACGATCTGGAGGATCGCGTCGAGGTCCGGCGGCAGGACTATCGCGAACTGCGTGACGAGCCCTTCGACGCCGTCGCCTCCATCGAGATGGGTGAACACGTCGGCGAGGAGAACTACCCCGAGTACACACGGACGCTGTACCGGATGCTCAAGCCCACCGGACGGCTGGTCCTGCAGCAGATGTCCCGCGGCGCGGTGGCGCCCGGCGGCGGCGCGTTCATCGAGCGCTACATCGCCCCCGACATGACGATGCGGCCGCTGAGCCGCACCCTCGGGCATCTGGAGACCGCGGGCTTCGAAATCCGCGACGTCCACGCGCTGCGGGAGCACTACGTGCGCACGGTCCGCGCCTGGGAGAAGACGCTCGAAGGCAACTGGGACGACGTCGTCGCGCTGATCGGTGAATCCGGCGCGCGGGTCTGGCGGCTGTATCTGGTCGGCGGTGCGCTCGCGTTCGAAGAGAACCGGATGGGCGTGGACCAGATCCTCGCGGTCCGTACCTCGGAAGACGGCCTGAGCGCGCTGCCCGCCACCCGGGAGTGGTCCTGATGCCCCTCGGCGGGACGCTCGCGGTCACGGCGGGCACGACGCTGCTGGCCTTCGTCGTCACCTTCGGCATCGCGCGGTGGCGGAAGCGGTACGACACCGTCGACACGCTGTGGGGGCCGGGCTTCGCGCTCGTCGCGCTGGTGGCGGCCCCGCTCGGGGACGGGTCGGTCGCGCTGCGCGTGGTCGCCGCGCTGCTGACCGCGGTCTGGGGTGTGCGCCTCGGCGTCCACCTCCACCTGCGCAACCACAAGCTGCCCGAAGACCCGCGCTACGTGCGGATGGCCGAGAGCGCCGGCCCGAATCCGGCGCTCAAGCTGTTCGTCCGCGTGTACCTGGTCCAGGCCGTGGTGCTCTGGTTCGTCTCGCTGCCGGTCCAGTTCGCGATGTACGGCGACACCTTCGGGGTGACGGCGTGGCTGGGCGTCGCGGTGTGGCTGGTCGGCTTCGGGTTCGAGGCGATCGGCGACGAGCAGCTGCGCCGCTTCAAGGCCGACCCCGGCAACAAGGGGAAGGTGCTCGACAGCGGGCTGTGGCGCTACACCCGGCATCCCAACTACTTCGGGGACGCGTGCGTGTGGTGGGGCCTGTACCTACTGGCGTGTTCGAGCTGGGTGGGGGCGGCGACCGTGCTGTCGCCGGTCGCGATGACGTACACGCTGGCCAAGGGGACCGGAAAACCTTTGCTGGAGAAGGGTTTGCGGCGTTCGCGGCCGGGATACGCGACGTACGTCGAGCGGACCAGCGGGTTCTTCCCGCTGCCCCCTCGCAAGCTCACTCCCCGGTGAGACCGTCCGTCAGCTCGCGCAACAGGTCGAGGTGGCCGGCGTGCCTGCCGGTCTCCTCGATCATGTGCGCGACCACGAACCGGACGTTGACCTTGCGGTCGCCGCGGAAGGGGACCTCGTCGTCCAGCCCCATCGCTTCGACGATCTTGCGGCTCCGCTCGCACTCGGCCTCGTAGGCGGCGATCAGCTGCTCGATCGGGGTCTGCATGGCGACCCGGAACTCGGCGTCCGGATCGGCCTCCAGTGCCTCCTTCCAGACGTCCTCCTGTCCGTTGAGCACCACGTTGAACCAGTACTGCTCGACGAGGGTCAGGTGCCCGAGCAGACCGGCGACGGTGGTCAGTTCGCTGGGGACGAGCGGCCGCCGGGCCTGTTCGTCGGTGAGGCCCGAGCATTTCCACACGACAGTGGCGCGGAGGAAGTCGAGGAAGCCGTTCAGCTGGGTGCGCTCGTCGCCGGTGAGCGGCGGTTCGGGGCGCTTCGGTTCGTCGGTCATGGTCGTTCAGTCTGCCGGTTTCCTCGGATGATCCGCTAACGAGTTACCCCGGGACGCACTGTCCACCATCTGTCGCAGAGCCGTGGTCCATGTCCGAACGTGATCCCATCGTTCGAGTGAAACCGGCGGTAGTTAGCGCCGAGGAAACATGACGACCACCCGCCCGTCATGTCAGGCTGGTGCAGTTGTGCCCATAGCCGGAGCACCCGAGAAAGGTCACTGATGTCAGGCCTGCAGCTGAGCGCACTCGATGTCGCTTTCCTTTGCCTGGAAAGCGAAACGACGCCCATGCACATGGGGGCGGTGGTCACCTTCCGCCCGCACGGGCAGGTGCACGCGCGCGAGCTGACCACGCTGCTCGCCGAGCGGGCGGCGCGGCTCCCCAAGCTGCGTCAGCGTCCCCGCACCGCGCTGTTCCCGCCCGGTGCCGCGATCTGGGCCGAAGACCCGGATTTCGTTGCCAGTGAACATATTTCACATCACCACCTGAGCTCCCTGTACGAACCGGACCCGCTCTCCGCCTACGCGTCACGCTGGATGGGACGACCGCTCGACACCGGAAAACCCTTGTGGGACTTGCATCTCGTCACCGGCCTGCCGGACGGCGAGTTCGCGTTGCTGCTGAAACTGCACCACGCCCTGACCGACGGGGCCGGCGCGTACGCCGTCGCCGTCGGCCTGCTCGACGAGCTTCCCCGCGCGCCGAGGCGTCCGCACAGCGGGTCCCTGCCGCCCTCGCCCCGCTCCCCTGTGGACGCTGTCAAGGAAGCGGTCGGCTCGACGCTGGCCCAGGCCGGGATCGCCTCTTCGGTCGTCCGGGCGACCCGTTCGCCGCTGTCCCCGCTCAGCGCGCCGCCGTCGACCGAACGACGGCTCGGCCTCGTCCGGCTGGAGACCGCCGAGATCCGGCGGATCCGCCGGGCCCACGGCGGGACCGCCAACGACGTCGTGCTGGCGATCCTCAGCGGCGCGCTGCGCGAATGGATGATCAACCGCGGCCAGCGCGCCGACGACCGGACGCTGCGGGCGCTCATCCCGGTCAGCGTGCGCGGGCGGTCCGCCGAGCAGCTCGGCGGGAACAAGCTGTCCGGGTACCTCTGCGAGCTGCCGGTCGGCCTCGACGATCCGGTGGAGCGGCTGCTGGCCGTCCAGCGTGAGATGAGCCGGAACAAGGCGGCGGGCCCGGCCCGGGGCGCGGGCGCCTTCCCGCTGCTCGCCGACCGGATGCCGCCGATGCTGCACCGGCTCGGTTCGAAGGCCGCCGGGCTGGCCGCGCCGCTGCTGTTCGATCTCGTGGTGACCACGGTGCCGGTGCCGCCCAACCGCCTCACCCTGGACGGGACGAAGGTTTCGGGCGTGTACCCGTTCGTGCCGCTGGCGCCGCGGCAGGCGATCGGGATCGCGGTGGCGACCTATCGCGACTCGGTCCACATCGGACTTCAGGCGAACGGGGCGGCGGTCTCGGACGTGGGTTCGCTGCGGGACGGGGTGCTCAAGTCCGCTTCGCGCCTGCTGGACACCGCCTAGCACCCAAATGTCATGAAAGGGTCGTTCAGGACATCTTTTGTCCTGAACGACCCTTTCATGACATCCAGGGTCGGTCAGCCGCGCAGCATCTCCGCGACCAGGAACGCCAGCTCCAGCGACTGCTGCGTGTTCAGCCGCGGGTCGCACGCGGTCTCGTACCGGCCCGAAAGGTCCAGATCCGAGATCTCCTGCGCGCCGCCGAGGCATTCGGTGACGTCCTCGCCGGTCAGCTCGACGTGGATGCCGCCCGGGTAGGTGCCGAGCTTGCGGTGCACCTCGAAGAAGCCCTGCACCTCGTCCACGATCCGGTCGAAGTGCCGGGTCTTGTAACCCGTCGAAGACTCGTGCGTGTTGCCGTGCATCGGGTCGCACTGCCAGATGACCTTGTGCCCGGACGCCTCGACCTTCTCGACGATCGCGGGCAGCACCTCGCGCACCTTGCCGTTGCCCATCCGGGCGATCAGCGTCAGGCGGCCGGGCTCGTTGCGCGGGTCGAGCCGCCGGACGTACTCGACGGCCTGCTCGGGCGTGGTCGTCGGGCCGATCTTGAGACCGATCGGGTTGGCCAGCAGTTCGGCGAAGGCGATGTGCGCGCCGTCGAGCTGCCGCGTCCGCTCGCCCACCCACAGGAAGTGAGAGGACAGGTTGTACAGCTTGGGGTTCGCCGCGTCCGCGCGGTCCATCCGCAGCATGGAGCGCTCGTAGTCCAGCAGCAGCGCCTCGTGGCTGGCGAAGATCTCGGTGGACTGGAGCGAGGTGTCGGTGACGCCGCAGGCCGACATGAACCGCAGGCCGCGGTCGATCTCCGAGGCCAGCGCCTCGTAGCGCTCGCTGGCGGGCGAGGACTTCACGAAGTCCTTGTTCCAGTCGTGCACCTGGTGCAGGTCCGCCATGCCGGCGCCGGTGAGCGCGCGGACGAGGTTCATCGCGGCGCCCGCGTTCGCGTAGGCGCGGATCATCCGGCCGGGGTCCGGCACGCGCAGTTCGGGCTTGGCGACGAGCGAGTTGATGATGTCGCCGCGGTACACCGGCAGGCCGAGCGCGTCGGTGGAGGCCGAACGCGGCTTCGCGTACTGGCCCGCGATCCGGCCGACCTTCACCACCGGCAGGCTCGCGCCGTAGGTGAGGACGACGGCCATCTGCAGCAGGGTGCGCAGGTTGGCGCGGATATGCGGCTCGGTGTTCGATTCGAACGTCTCCGCGCAGTCGCCGCCCTGCAGCAGGAACGCCTCGCCGCGGGCGACCATGGCGAGCCGGTCCGAAAGGCGGTCGATCTCGGCGGGGACGGTGATCGGCGGCACGCTCTCCAGCACACCGCGGACGCGCTTCGTCAACTCGGCGTCCGGCCACTCGGGCTGCTGGGCGGCGGGCCGGGAAAGCGCGTCGTCGAGCCGCTCACGCAGCCCGGGCGGCAGGGGTGGCAGTTCGGGGAGCGTGTCGACGGGAACGTCCACTGTCCAGTTCACGGGCACCAGGATATGCCGGGCCGAAAGCCGCCCGCCCACCGGGACGAAAGTCCCAGAACGTGGACGGGCGGCGGAGGAGATCAGGCGGCCTGGGCCTTGTTGTAGAGGTTCTGCGCGTCCGTGCCGAAGTACGGGCCGAACATGTAGCCGGGCAGGAAGTTGTACCCGAAGCTGTTCACCGAGGCCTGGATGCCGGCACCGGTCGCCTCGCTGAAGTTGAGGAACCACGGGCCGCCGCTCGAACCACCGGTCATGTTGCAGTTCATCCCGTGGTCCTTGGTGAGCAGGAAGTCCGTGAAGGTGCTCCCGCTGCAGTAGATCAGCTTCGAGCCGTCGTACGGCGCCGCCGCCGGGTACCCGAACGTGTACATCGACTGGTTGCGCGCCTGGTTGAACGCGATCCCCTGCGCGCCGACGACGTCGGTCAGCTTCTGCCCGTTGAGCGGATTCACCACGGCCGCGCCGATGTCGTAGTTCATGTCCTCGCTCGCTTCCCACTGCGGAGTGGTCAGCGTGCTCTTCGCTGCCCAGGTGCCGTAGGGCGTGTTGCCATTGTTGTAGCCGGGAGCGAAGGTCCAGTTGGTGTGCCAGGCGCCCTGGTACTTCACGCAGTGCCCGGCGGTGATCACGACACTGCCGTTCGTGCTCGTGACCGCGTCACCGGAGCACGACGCGTTCCGCCCGCCCATGGTGAAGAACACCCGGCCCGCGGTCTGCACGACCTTGCCGGCGCCGGTCCACGCGCCCCCGCCGTTGGGGATGCTCTGGATGATCGTGCTCGTACCCTTCGCGACATCCTTCGGGGTGAAGGCGGGCGCCTGGACCAGCTGTTCGATCGGCACCGCCGACCGCATCCGCTCCGGAGTCCAGTAGGCCGCGACCGCCTGCGCGCCGGTCGCTGCCTGATGCTGGACCGGCCCGGCGTGGGCGGGGTTCGCGACGGCCGTCAGCGCCGTCACCGCCAGCCCCACGAGTGCCGCCAGTATCCCCGCCCGGGAAGCCGTCCTCTTCATGGCGTACCACCTTTCGCCACCGGTGAATTGCCGTATGACTTGCACGACATTTCGAAAGTATTTGTCCTGCTACCAGGGGTACAAGCGGCCGTTCGGCCGCATCCGGGGTGGCGTATGGGCCGTTCGGTCTAGCGGCAGTGCGCGTCGGCCGCCGGGAGGACGCCGTCCCGCAGATACCGGATCACGAAGTCGTTGCCACAGGCGTTGCCCATGGTGAAGACACCGTGCCCGCCGGCGTCCACGGTGACGAACTTCGCCCGTGCGCCCAGCGCCGACCGCATCTCGCGGGCGCCGACAAGCGGGGTCGCCGGGTCGCGAAGATTCTGCACCAGCAGGATGTTCGTCGGTCCGCGGTCGTGGATCCGCACGGGCGGTTCGCGGCGTTCGACGGGCCAGAACGCGCACGGGGTGATGTTCGCGGCCGCGGGGCCGAACATCGGCTGCGTCACGCGGGCCCGTTCGACTGCTTTTTGGTAGTGGCGAACGCTTTCCGGCCAGTCGGAGTCGTTGCAGAGCACCTGGAGCTGGAGCGCGGCGTGATTGTCGGTGTCCGGCGGTCCGCCTTGTGCCTTCGCCGCCGGAGCGGCCCATCGCTCGGCCAGGCCGGGGAAGTTCGCGTCGTCGTACAGCGCTCCCCAGGTGTCGGTGCGGATTCCTGGGCGCTTTTCGGCCAGCTCGAAGAACTTCGCCGTCACCTCGGCCGGTGTCCGCCCGAGGTGGTAGACGTCGTCCCGCGCCGCCGCCCAAGCCGCGAAGTCACCGAAACGGTCGTCGAAGCCGTCCGCGAACCGCTGATGTGCCTGGACATCCAGCCCGTTGGGGCCGACCAGGCTGTCCAGCACGATCCGATCCGTGCGCGCGGGGAACATCGACGCATACGCCGCGCCGAGATAGCTCCCGTACGAAACGCCGTAGTACGAGATCTTCCGCTCCCCCAACGCCGCGCGGATCCGGTCCAGGTCGCGCGCGGTGTTGGCGGTGGTCATGTGCGGCAGGAGATCCGCGGTCTTCGACTCGGCGCATTGCTTCGCCACCGCACGCGACTTCACCGCCTTCTCGGCGACGTCACGTGGACCCTCCGCGTACGGGCCGACGAGGATGAACCGCTGTTCCTCGCTCAGGTCACAGGTCACCGGCGTGCTGTAGCCGGTCCCGCGTGGGTCGAAACCGATGACGTCGTAACTGTCGAGCAGGCCGGACTGTCCCTGTCGCTGCGCGAGTTGCGCGGGCATCGCGAGGCCGGGGCTCCCTGGGCCGCCCGGGTTCATCAGCAGCGCGCCTCGCCGCTTCGGCGAGTTGCTCGCCTTGCGGGAAATGGTGAGCTCGATGGTCCGGCCGCCGGGATCGGCGTAGTCCAGCGGCACCCGGAGTTTCGCGCATTCGAGGCCCTCGGTCGGTGAGGGAGTCATGCCGTAGTCCGGGCACGGCGACGTCCAGCGCAGCGCCGGAGCCGCTTCGGCGGTCGCCGGGACGACCATGGTCAGTGGCAGGAAAGCCAGTACCGCCAACGTTTTTCTCATGCGGCGAGCTTGGCGGGCGGAAGGCTCTACCGCGTCGGACCACGGCCTGATCCCGGACCTCCGCCTTGGGTGGGGTCTCACCCTGTCGTTCGTCGACCCCGAGTGTCAGGAAAGGGTCGTTCAGGACGAAAAACGTCTTGAACGACCCTTTCCTGACATCTCCACCAGGCTCAGACCACCGCGAGCGGCAGCGCCGTCGGGTGCACCGGGGCGGGCAGGTCCGAAGCGCCGGTGAGGTACGCGTCGACGGCACTCGCCACCGAACGTCCCTCGGCGATCGCCCACACCACCAGCGAGGCACCGCGGTGCGCGTCGCCGCAGACGAACACGCCGGGCGAGGAGGTCTGCCAGTCCGCGCCGCACGAGAGCGTGCCCCGCTGGGTCAGCGAGAGACCGAGCC
This sequence comes from Amycolatopsis keratiniphila, assembly GCF_000400635.2. Classification (NCBI taxonomy): domain Bacteria; kingdom Bacillati; phylum Actinomycetota; class Actinomycetes; order Pseudonocardiales; family Pseudonocardiaceae; genus Amycolatopsis; species Amycolatopsis keratiniphila. Next base: position 6,372,868 of record NC_021252.1, read on the forward strand.
CGTCCAGCAGCGGCATGTGCTCGACACCCTCGAACCCGATCGCGAGCAGCACGAGGTCGGCGGGCAGTTCCTCGACCTCGTCGTTGACCGGGGTCACCATCCGCTTGCCGGTCTCGGGGTCCTTGACCACGCGGACCTGACGGAGCTCCACGGCGCGCACGTTGCCTTCGTCGTCACCGATGAACCGGGTGACCGCGACGGCGAACTTGCGCTCGCCCGCCTCCTCGTGCGCCGGATAGGTGCGCAGGATGTACGGCCAGGTCGGCCACGGCGAGCGTTCGTCGTCCCTTGTGGACGGTGGCGCCGGGTACTGGTCCAGCTGGGTCACCGAAAGCGCGCCCTGCCGGGTCGCGGTGCCGTAGGAGTCGGCCCCGGTGTCGCCGCCGCCGATGATGACGACGTGCTTGCCCGCCGCGTCGATCGCCGACGGGCCGTCGCCCTCGACGTACTTGTTGGCCGGGACCAGATGTTCCATCGCCAGGTGGATCCCGGCGAGCTCGCGGCCGGGCGTGGTCTTGTCGTCACGGCCGCGCAGCGCGCCCACCGCGAGGATCACCGCGTCGTACTCCGCCCGCAGTTCCTCGACGGTCAGGTCGACGCCGACCTCGCAGCCGGTGACGAACTTCGTGCCCTCCTTGCGGAGCTGCGCGAGCCGGCGGTCGAGGACCTTCTTCTCCATCTTGAACTCAGGAATGCCGTACCGCAGCAGGCCGCCGAGCCGGTCGTCCCGCTCGAAGACGGTCACCTCGTGGCCGGCTCGGGTCAGCTGCTGCGCGGCGGCGAGCCCGGCCGGACCGGAGCCGACGACCGCGACCCGCTGCCCCGACGAAACCGCCGAGACCTGCGGCTGCACGTAACCGGCTTCCCAGGACTGGTCGGCGATCGTCTGCTCGACCCGCTTGATCGACACCGGACCGCCGGACAGCGGCGAGATCGACAGCACGCAGCCCGCCTCGCACGGCGCGGGGCACAGCTTCCCGGTGAACTCGGGGAAGTTGTTGGTCGCGTGCAGCCGGTCGCTCGCCGCGGCCCAGTCGCCGCGGCGCACCAGGTCGTTCCACTCCGGGATCAGGTTGCCCAGCGGGCAGCCGGAACCACCGGAGTGACAGAACGGGATACCGCAGTCCATGCACCGGGAAGCCTGCTTGCGCACCTGTTCGTTGCGCTCGCCGGGTTCCACGTCGGCGTAGACCTCGCCCCAGGTGGCGAGACGGTCCTCTTTGGACTTCTTCTTCGGCTCTTCACGGTCGTACTTCAGGAAACCCGTCGGATCAGCCACGAGCGGCCTCCATGATCGCTTCGTCGACGTCGCGGCCCGCGGCACGCGCCGCCTTCGCCGCGTCAAGGACACGCTGGTAGTCGCGGGGCATCACCTTGGTGAACGCCGCCGAGCGACGCGGCCAGTCGCCGAGCAGCGACGCGGCCACGGCCGAACGTGTGAGGTCGTAGTGCTTCTGCACGGTCTTCTTGAGCCAGGCGAGGTCCTCGGACGACGGCGTCTGGAGGTTCACCATCTCCTCGTTGACCTTGCCGCGGTCCAAGTCGAGCACGTAGGCCTCGCCGCCGGACATACCCGCCGCGAGGTTGCGCCCGGTCGGGCCGAGGACCACGGCCTGTCCGCCGGTCATGTACTCGAAGGCGTGGTCGCCGACGCCTTCGGCGACCACCACCGCGCCGGAGTTGCGCACGCAGAACCGTTCGCCGACCTGGCCGCGCAGGAACATCTCGCCGCCGGTGGCACCGTAGGCCAGCGTGTTCCCGGCGATGGTCTGGCCTTCCGCGGCGAACTTCGCGTCCGGATGCGGGCGCACGATGATCCGCCCGCCCGAAAGGCCCTTGCCGACGTAGTCGTTCGCGTCGCCGACCATGTCGAGTGTGATGCCGCGCGGCAGGAACGCCCCGAGCGACTGCCCGGCGGAACCGGTCAGCAGCACGTGGATCGTGTCCTCGGGCAGCCCCTCACCGCCGTAGCGACGGGTGATCTCGGAACCGAGCAGCGTGCCGACGGTCCGGTTCACGTTCCGTACCGGCAGTTCCAGCCGCACCGGATGCGCGTCCTCCAGCGCCGCCTCGGCGAGCTGGATCAGCGTCCGGTCGAGCGCGTGCTCCAGGCCGTGGTCCTGCGCCCGCGTGCGCCGCTTCGCCCCGCCGTACGGGGTTTCGGTCGGCATCTCGAAGATCGGCGCGAGGTCGAGACCGGAGGCCTTCCAGTGCTCGATCGCCTCGTCGGTGTTCAGCACCTCGGCGTGCCCGATGGCCTCGTCGAGAGTGCGGAAACCGAGTGCCGCCAACGTTTCCCGGACCTCTTCGGCGACGAACCGGAAGTAGTTCACGACGTGGTCGGCCTGGCCGGTGTACCGCTTGCGCAGATCCGGGCTCTGGGTCGCGACGCCGACCGGGCAGGTGTCGAGGTGGCAGACGCGCATCATGACGCAGCCTTCGACGATCAGCGGCGCCGTCGCGAAGCCGTACTCCTCCGCGCCGAGCAGCGCGGCGATGACGACGTCCTTGCCGGTCTTCATCGCGCCGTCGACCTGCACGGTGATCCGGTCGCGCAAACCGTTGAGCAGCAACGTCTGCTGGGTCTCGGCGAGGCCGATCTCCCACGGTGTGCCCGCGTGCTTGAGCGAGTTCATCGGGGAGGCGCCGGTGCCGCCGTCGTGGCCGGAGATCAGCACGACGTCGGCGTGCGCCTTGGACACGCCTGCCGCGACCGTGCCGACGCCGAGCGAGGACACCAGCTTCACGTGGATGCGGGCGTTCTCGTTGGCGTTCTTGAGGTCGTGGATCAGCTGGGCGAGATCCTCGATCGAGTAGATGTCGTGGTGCGGCGGCGGCGAGATGAGCCCGACGCCCGGCGTCGAGTGCCGGGTGCGCGCGATCCACGGGTACACCTTGTTGGGCGGAAGCTGCCCGCCCTCGCCCGGCTTCGCGCCCTGCGCCATCTTGATCTGGATGTCGTCGGCGTTGACGAGGTATTCGCTCGTGACGCCGAACCGGCCGCTCGCGACCTGCTTGATCGCGCTGCGCCGTGCCGGGTCGTAGAGCCGCTCGGGGTCTTCCCCGCCCTCGCCGGTGTTCGACCGTCCGCCGATGCGGTTCATCGCGATGGCGAGCGTTTCGTGCGCCTCGGCCGAAATCGAGCCATAGGACATCGCGCCGGTGTTGAAGCGCTTGAAGATCGCCTCGACGGGCTCGACCTCGTCCAGCGGGACGGGCTCGCGGACGCCCTCGCGGAAGGCGAACAGCCCGCGCAGCGCGCCGCCCTGGCGGTACAGGCGGTGCACCTCGTCGGAGTACTTCTTGTAGACCTCTTCGCGGCCGGTCTTCGTCGCGTGCTGCAACAGGAAGACGGTCTCGGGGGTGAACAGGTGCAGTTCGCCCTCGCGGCGATACGCGTACTCTCCGCCGGTCTCGAGTCCACGGTGGACACGATCGGTCGGGTTGTCCGGGTACGCCCGGCGGTGACGCGTGGCGACCTCTTCGGCGAGCACGGTCAGCCCGACCCCGCCGAGCTTCGACGACGTCCCGGTGAAGTACTCGTCGAGCAGATCCTGGGCCAGGCCGAAGGATTCGAAGACCTGCGCCGCGGTGTACGCGCCGACGGTCGAGATGCCCATCTTCGACATGATCTTCAGGACGCCCTTCACGAGCGCCTTGACGTAGTTGCGGACCGCCGTGGCGGGCTCGATCCCGGTGACCGCACCGGTCGAGATCATGTCCTCGATGGTCTCGAAGGCCAGGTACGGGTTCACCGCCGCGGCGCCGTAGCCGAGCAGCAGCGCGACGTGGTGGACCTCGCGCGCGTCACCGGTCTCGACGACCAGCGCGACGCGGAGCCGCTCCTTGGTGCGCACCAGATGGTGGTGCACCGCGGACACTAGCAGCAGCGACGGGATCGGCGCCATGCGGTGGTCGGAGTCGCGATCGGACAGCACGAGTGTGCGCGCGCCGGCCGCGATCGCTTCGGAGGCCTCGCGCCGGACCCGCTCGATCGCGGACGCCAGCGCCTCGGCACCACCGTCCACTTCGTACAGTCCGGAAAGGACACTGCACGCGAAGCCGGGAAGGTCGCCGTCGTCGTTGATGTGGATCAGCTTGGCGAGTTCGTCGTTGTCGATCACCGGATACGGCAGCTGCACGTGACGGCAGGAGGCCGGACCGGGGGCGAGCAGGTTGCGCTCGGGGCCCATGATGCGGCTCATCGAGGTGACGAGCTCTTCGCGGATCGCGTCCAGCGGCGGGTTGGTGACCTGCGCGAAGTTCTGCTTGAAGTAGTCGTAGAGCAGCCGCGAACGCTGCGACAGCACCGCGGGCGGGGTGTCGGAGCCCATCGAACCGATCGGCTCGGCCGCCTTGACCGCCATCGGCGCGAGGAGGATCTTCAGCTCTTCTTCGGTGTAGCCGAAGGAAAGCTGGCGCCGCAGCACGGAATCGTGGCTCTGCACGATGTGGTCGCGGTCCGGCAGGTCGGCGATCTGCAGGAGACCGGCGTGCAGCCAGCCCTCGTACGGGAGTTCCTTGGCCAGCGCCGACTTGACCTCTTCGTCGTCGACGATCCGGCCCGCCTCGGTGTCCACCAGGAACATGCGGCCGGGCTTGAGACGGCCCTTGGCCACGACGTCGGCGGGGGCGACGTCGAGGACGCCCGCCTCACTGGCCAGCACGACGCGGTCGTCCGCGGTGCGCCACCATCGGGCGGGCCGCAGGCCGTTGCGGTCGAGCACCGCGCCGACGAGCGTGCCGTCGGTGAAGGTGACACAGGCCGGGCCGTCCCACGGCTCCATGAGGCTGGCGTGGAACTGGTAGAACGCACGGCGCTGTGCGTCCATCCCGGTGTGGTTCTCCCACGCTTCGGGGATCATCATCAGCACCGCGTGCGGGAGCGACCGCCCGCCGAGGTGCAGCAGCTCCAGCACCTCGTCGAAGGAGGCGGAGTCCGACGCGTCGGGCGAGCAGATCGGGTACAGCCGGGTGAGGTCGCCGGGGATGAGGTCCGATTCGAGCAGCGCCTCGCGGGCGCGCATGCGGTTGCGGTTGCCCCGGATGGTGTTGATCTCGCCGTTGTGCGCGACGAACCGGAACGGATGCGCCAGCGGCCACGACGGGAAGGTGTTGGTGGAGAACCGGGAGTGCACGAGCGCGATGGCGCTGGTGAGCCGGGTGTCGGTCAGGTCGGCGAAGAAGAGCGGGAGCTGCTCGGGGGTCAGCATTCCCTTGTAGACGATGGTCCGCGAGGACAGCGACGGGAAGTAGGTGCCGCAGCCCGCGGTCACGCTCTCGTTCTCGACGCGCTTGCGGAGACAGAAGGCCAGGCGGTCCAGTTCGAGCCCGGACGGACATCGCCCGTCGGCCTCGGCGCCCGCGACGAACAGCATCGCGAAATGCGGCATGACCGAACGCGCCGTGGGGCCGATGTCGGCGCGGTCGGCGTCGACCGGTACCTCACGCCAGCCGAGGACGTCGAGGCCCTCTTCGCCGGCGATCCGCTCGATCAGGGCGATGGCCTTGTTCCGCTCCTCGACGTCCGAGGGCAGGAAACCGATCCCGGTCGCGTAGGTCTGGTGACCGTCCGCGTCCGCCTCGGGCAGGGGGAAGTCCACCTCCGCCCGCAGCAGCTCGTCCGGGAGCTGCAGCAGGATGCCCGCCCCGTCGCCACTGGTCGGCTCCGCTCCGGCGGCCCCTCGATGGTCGAGGTTCGTCAGCGCGGACAGGCCGTCGGTGACGATGCCGTGCGAGCGCCGCCCGCGGACGTCGGCCACCATGGCCACACCGCAGGAGTCCTGTTCGGATTCGGGATCGTAGAGACCCTGTTTGCCGGGAATGGCGGAGAAGATCATGAAGGGACCTCCTTCGTCGTCTGTGCTCAGCGGCCGGGCGGACCGGCCGGGGGATGCGCACGGGACGACGATGGCCCGTTCGTTAGCGCGACTTTAACACCTGTGAAACACGTAGGCATCAATTCGGCGGGCGCGAAAGCCCGCCGATGGGTAACGATCTGGACGCCCGGAACGACACAGTTCCTGATGAGGTCACAGTAGTTCGTTCCGCTAAGTATATGTCCTGTTCCGGGATGTCACGAGAAGCGGTGAGGCGACCCTAGTCACTCACGGCGCCCGGCGCGAGCCCAGGACACCGGAAATAGAACGTGTTACAGTTCCGGCCATGATCCTGGACCGTTTCCGGCTCACCGACCAGGTCGCCGTGGTCACCGGCGCCGGACGCGGGATCGGCGCGGCGACCGCCGTGGCGCTCGCCGAGGCCGGCGCCGACGTGGTGATCTCCTCCCGCACCGAAACCCAGCTCGAAGACGTGGCCGCCCTGGTCGCCGCCACCGGCAGGCGCGCCCACGTGGTGCCCGCCGATCTGAGCGACCCGGCCGCCGCCGGCGAGCTGGCGCGTATCGCGAAGGCGGAGTTCGGGCGGCTGGACCTGGTCGTCAACAACGTCGGCGGCACGTATCCACGGCCGCTGCTGGAAACCACCGCGGACTTCCTCGAAGAAGCCTTTCGCTTCAACGTCTCCACCGCGCACGCGCTGACCGTCGCGGCGGCACCGTCCTTACTGGAGTCGGGCGGCTCGGTCGTCAACATCTCGTCGGTCATGGGCCGCGTGACCGGCCGTGGTTTCGCCGCGTACGGCACGGCGAAGGCCGCGCTGGCGCACTACACCCGGCTCGCCGCGGCCGACCTCGCGCCGAAGGTGCGGGTGAACGCGATCTCGGTCGGCTCGGTGGCGACCTCCGCGCTCGAAGTGGTGGTGGGCAACGACGAGCTGCGCGCCCGGATGGAGGCCGCCACTCCCCTGCGCCGGATCGGCGAGGCCGAGGACATCGCGGCCACTGTCGTGTTCCTGGCGTCGGGCGCGGGCCGGTACGTCACCGGCAAGATCATCGAAGTCGACGGTGGGCTGCAGGCGCCGAATCTGGAGCTCGGTCTGCCCGATCTATAGGAGGCGAACGCTTTGCGCGTGGTCCAGTGGAGTACCGGGAACGTCGGCCGCCACGCGCTGGCCGGGATAGCCGCTCGGCCCGATCTCGAACTCGCCGGGGTCTGGGTCTCCAGCGAGGCCAAGGCGGGCGTGGACGCCGGGGAACTGGCCGGGCTCGGGCGCCTGCTCGGCGTCGCGGCCACCACCGACGCGGACGCACTCATCGCGCTGAAGCCGGATTGCGTGCTCTACACGGCGATGGCCGACGACAGGCTCGTCGAGGCCGTCGAGGACCTGAAACGCTTCCTGCACGCGGGGATCAACGTGGTGTCCAGCAGCCCGGTGTTCCTCCAGTACCCCGAAGGTGTCGTGCCGCCGGAGATGATCGAGCCGATCCGCGAAGCGGCCCGCGAAGGCGGCGCTTCGCTGTGGGTCAACGGTGTTGACCCCGGCTTCGCCAACGACTGGTTACCGCTGGTGCTCACCGGCGTGTGCGAGCGGATCGACGAGGTGCGCTGCCTGGAGATCCTCGACTATTCGACGTACGACAACGGCAAGGTGCTGTTCGACATCATGGGCTTCGGCCGCGAGATGGACGACCTGCCGCTGCTGCTGCAGCCCGGCGTGCTGTCGCTGGCCTGGGGCAGCGTCGTACGGCAGCTCGCGGCCGGGCTGGACGTCGAGCTCGACGCCGTCGAGGAGGCCTACGAGCGGCTCCCGGCGCCTGAGACGTTCGAGATCGCCTCGGGAACCATCAAGGAGGGCACGGCGGCGGCACTGCGGTTCGAAGTGCGCGGAATGCGCGGCGGGCGGGCGGTGTGCGTGCTGGAGCACATCACGCGGCTGCGCGGCGACCTCGGGCCGGACTGGCCGCAGCCGACCGGGCAGGGCTGCTACCGCGTCCAGGTGACCGGCGAGCCTCGGTATGAACTGGACCTGCGGTTGGTCGGGACCGACGGTGACCACAACACCGCCGGGCTGAAGGCGACCGCGATGCGGCTGGTGAACGCGATCCCGGCGGTGGTGGCGGCTCCGGCCGGGCTGCTGACGGCGCTGGACCTGCCTTTGGTGACTGGCCGGGGCCTGGTGACTCCCTGAGGCGGCGGCACTTTCACGTGACTGCGTGGACGACACGTGTGATCAGACGGACGACACGCGTGACGGGATCGACGGCACGGGCCGTAGCCAGGTCCTGGCGCGTGCCGTCCACCTGATCACGCGTGTCGTCCGTCTGGACACATGTGTCGTCCGTCTGGTCACGCGACTCACCGCGGCGAGTCCCCGATGCCATGAAAGGTCCTTTCCTTGCAAAATTTGCAAGGAAAGGACCTTTCATGGCACTCGCGACGGAGGGCGGAGCGCTACTTCTCGGCGTCCGGCTTCGGGTCCTCGGTCGCCTTGTCGGCGGCGGAGTCCCGGACCGTGTCCGGAGCCGCGGCGACCTCCGCGTGCGACTCACCGGAGTCGGCCGAAGCGGAGGCCGAAGCGGAGTCGGAGTCGGCGTCCTCGCGCGGCACGTCCTTGCTCCACAGCGTTTCCGGCGCTTCCCTCGGCCCCCGTTTGGCGGCGAGGACGAAGTACGCGATCGCCGCGGCGAACAGCAGGATCGAGGTCCACACGTTGACCCGCAGGCCGAGGATGTGGTTCGCGGTGTCGGTCCGCATCATCTCGATCCAGAACCGGCCAGCGGTATACCCGGCGACGTACAGCGCGAACACCCGGCCGTGGCCGAGGCGGAACTTCTTGTCCGCCCAGATGACCAGCAGCGCGACACCGAGGTTCCAGAGCAGCTCGTAGAGGAACGTCGGGTGCACCGGGCTGTCCGGCAGCGGGACGTGCCCGATCGCGACGCCGTTCAGGAAGTCGTCCGGGTTGGTCGGGTTGTAGCGCTGGTAGATCTCCAGGCCCCACGGCAGATCGGTGTGCGCGCCGTAGAGCTCCTGGTTGAAGTAGTTGCCGAGCCGCCCGATCGCCTGCGCGATCACGATCCCCGGCGCGAGCGCGTCCGCCATCGCGGGCAGCGGGATGCCCCGGCGGCGGCAGGCGATCAGCGCGCCGACGGCGCCGAGCGCGATGGCGCCCCAGATCCCGAGGCCGCCGTCCCAGATCTTCAGCGCGTTGAGCGGGTTCTTGCCCTCGCCGAAGTACAGCTGGTTGTCGGTGATGACGTGGTACAACCGGCCGCCGACCAGGCCGAACGGCACCGCGAAGACGGCGACGTCGATGACGGTGCCCTTCGTGCCGCCGCGGTTCACCCAGCGTCGCTCGCCCAGCCAGATCGCCACGATGATGCCGGCGATGATGCAGAGCGCGTAGGCCCGGATCGGGATCGGCCCGATATGCCAGACGCCCTGGTCGGGGCTGGGGATGGTCGCGAGGAACGCTGCCGAGGCGGTATTCACGTCGGCCACCGTAGCGCTTCATCGACTTCTTGGGGGCGTCAGCCCTCGACGGCGGCCAAATAGCCCGCGATCAGCGCCGACGCGACCTGCCCGACGGCGGCGTCGGGTGGCAGGAACACCTCGTCGTGCAGGCTCGGCGCGCCCGCGGTGTCGCCGAGGCCGACGAACATCATCAGCCCGCGCGACATCCCGCAGTAGTGCGCGAAGTCGTCGGCGCCGAACGACCGGAATTCGGTGTCCACGGCCACCCCGGTCCGGACGAGCCGCCGGTGCGCGCGCTGGGTGAGCCCGGCGTCGTTGTGCAGCACCGGTTCGCACGGGCTGATCTCGAGTTCCGCCCGGCAGCCGTGCGCCTTCGCGGTTCCGTGGACGACCTCGGCGAGCCCCTCCAGCGCGAGGTCGCGGTCTTCGGCACGCATCAGCCGCAGCGAGCCCGACAGACGGGCCTCGTTCGGCACGACGTTCGCCGTGGTCCCGGCTTCGATCCGGCCGACCGAGCAGACCGCGCCGAACACCGGGTCGACCCGGCGGCTCGCGAGCTGCTGCAGGCTCACCACGATCTGGCTGAGCGCGAGGATCGGGTCCCGCAGCAGATGCGGGTACCCGGCGTGCCCGCCCTGGCCGCGGACGACGATGTCGAACTCGTCGGTGGAGGCGTTGACCGGTCCCGGCACCGCCGACACCACGCCCGCCGCGAGCCGGGGCTGGACGTGCGCGCCGATCACCGACTCGACGCCGTACTCGGTGAGCACGCCCGACTCGACGATGTCCAGCGCGCCGGACGGCGACGTCTCCTCACGCGGCTGCAGGAGCGCGACGAGCGGCCGCGGCACCCCGACGGCGGCGGCCGCGCGGCAGGTGGCGACGAGCGCGGCCATGTGCACGTCGTGTCCGCACGCGTGCATCAGCGGCGTCTCCGAGGCCCACGGGATCCCGGTGCGCTCGCTGACCGGCAGCGCGTCCAGTTCGGTACGCAGCGCCACGGCCGGTCCCGGCCGGGTCCCGGGGAGCAGCACGGCGCGCCCGGTCTTCGCGACCCGGACCCCGTCGTCGATGCCCAGCGCCTCGACGACGACGCGCGCGGTGTCCTCCTCGTCCCCCGACGCCCGGGGGTCGGCGTGCACCCGGTGCCGCAGTTCGATCGCGGATGGCAGCTCCGCTTCGACCGCGGCCTCCCACCGGTCGTGCAGTTCGTCCAGCTCCGTCATGTCCCCTCCAGCCCGTACACCCGTTCGGCGTTGCGGTGCCCCACCAGCGCCGCTATCCGATGCGCGTCCACTTCGGACAGTACGTCCGCAGTGAGCCCCGCGTACAGGAAGTCGGACAGTCCTTGCCGGAACAGCGCGGTACCGAGGTGGTACAGCTCGGCCAGCCCGAACGCGTCCGTGGAGAACAGCAGCTTCCCGAACGGCACGATCTCCATTGTCTCCGCGATGATCGCGGGCGCACGATGACCGGCGTTGTGCGTCGCGAGTCCCACGTCGACGAACACGTGCTCGAACACCTGTGCCAGATACGCGGCGTTCCGGTGGAAGGGATAGTTGTGCAGCAGCATGATGGGCACCCCGTGTGACCGGGTGGCCCGCAGCAGCGCGGTGAGCAGCAGCGGATCGCAGCGATGCAGGTCGACGTCGGAATCGCCGAACCCGACGTGGAACTGGATCGGCAACGCCAGGTCGATCCCGGTCCAGATCAGGAACCGGTGCAGCACCTCGTCCGCGAGCCGGACCGGTTCGCCCGCCTCGATCCGCGCGAGCCAGCGGCCCGCCGCTTCGGTGACTTCGGCGTCCGTGGGCCTCTCCTCCGCCAGGTCGAGGCCGACCCGGTAGGCGGCGATGGATTTGAACCCGACGGCCGTCGTGGCGCGTTTCGCCAGTTCGCCGGTGAAGGCTTCGGCGAATCCGGCGGCGCCGGTCGCTCCGATCACCGTTTCGGCGACCTGTTCGAGGCGGACGATGTCCCGCGCGCGAGCGCCGGACAAGGCCGCGAACTGCTCCGTCGTGGTCAGCGTGTCCGGCAGGAAACCGCCGTCGAGCAGGAACTCGGTCGTGCCGGTGGCGCGCAGGAACCGCGCGTTGACCTCCGTGGCGCCCAGTTCGGCGCGGCGGGCCAGATAAACCTCGGCGGGGACGTGCGGCGGCAGGTCGAGCACGGGAGCGCAGCGGGCCCGCACGGCGAGCCCGATCAGCGAATCGAACAGGGTCGTGCCCAGTGACGAGACGGTGTCGGCCTCGGTGAGCAGCTGTTCGAACTCGATCCGGCCGAGGTCGCCGGTGACGACGCCGTGGCAGTGGTGGTCCACCAGCCGCGTCCGGGCCACGAACGGCAGGATCGGGGTTCCCGGCATGAGCGCGTCCCTTCTCGTGATCGACGAGTGCGGCCTCACCCTATGGCCGGATCCGGGCGTGGCAAGGGGCTGGAGAACAGGCCAGGATGAGGAACCATGGTGAACCGGGAAGCACTGACGGCCCGCGCGACCGCCCTCACCGGGGAACTCCGGGCACGGGGTGTCGAGCTCGTGGCGCTGACCTTCGTGGACAACGCCGGGATCGCGCGGGTCAAGGCGGTGCCGCTGCGGAAGCTGCCGTCGGCGGCCGCGTGGGGTGTCGGCGCTTCGAATTCCTTCGATTTCTTCGGTTTCGACGACGTCATCACCGGCGGTGAGCATTCCCTCGGGCCGGTCGGCGACCTGCGGCTGCATCCGGATCTCGACGCGCTGACCGTGCTCGCCGGGCAGCCCGGCTGGGCTTGGGCGCCGGTGACGAAACTCGACCAGGAGGGCGAGCCGCATCCGCAGGATCCGCGGGCCCTGCTCGCGACCGCGGTGGACCGGCTCGCCGCACGCGGTCAGCGGGCGCGGATGAGTTTCGAAATCGAATGGGTGATCACCGGCGCCGACGCCCCGGACGACGCGAAGTCGGCCACGGCGGGCCCGGCCTACGGTTACGCGAGGCTTTCCGAGCGCGCCGACTATCTTCGCGCCCTCGTGTCCACTTTGGACCAACAGGGTGTCGGAGTGGAGCAGATCCATCCCGAATACGCCGACGGCCAGTTCGAGCTGTCCGTCGCCGCGGCCGATCCGGTGCGGGCGGCCGACGTCGCCGTGCTGACGAAGGAGACGATCCGCGCGCTCAGCCACCGGCACGGGCTCAAGGCGTCCTTCACCCCGAAGTTCGCGCCCGCCGGCGTCGGCAACGGCGGGCATGTGCATCTGAGCGTCTGGGACGGTGCACGGAACCTTTTCTCCGGCGGGGAAAGGGTTTTCGGGCTGACACCGGTCGCCGAGTCGTTCAGCGCGGGCATCCTGGAGCGGCTGCCCGCGCTGCTCGCGATCGGGGCTCCGTCGGTGGTCAGCTACCTGCGGCTGGAGCCGCACCACTGGGCGGGGGTGTACACCGCGTGGGGGCTGGAGAACCGGGAGACGCCGCTGCGGCTGGTGCGCGGCGTCGCCGGGAACCGTGAGACGGCGGCGAATCTCGAGGTCAAATGCTTCGACCTGACCGCGAATCCGTATCTGCTGGCGGCCGCGCTGCTGTTCGCCGGGATGGCCGGTGTCGACGAGGACGCGTCACTGCCGGAGCCGCTCGACGTCGATCCCGGAACCCTGACCGAGGAGGAGCGCGCCGCCCGCGGGGTCGAGCGCCTGCCTCAGCGGCTGGAGGAGGCCGTCGCCGCGTTCGAGGCGGACAAGGACCTGGCGGCCGCGTTCGGCGCTCCGCTGGCGACGACGATCGTGGACGTGCGACGGGCGGAGATCGAGCGGTTCGCGGACGCGAGCCCGGAGGAGATCACCGAAGCGCAGCGGTGGCGGCACTGAGCGAGGGGCTGAAGGACGCTTTCCCCGCATCAGACGCAGTGAAGGGGCCCTTCACTGCGTCGCATGCGGTGAAGGGCCCCTTCAGCCCACGTCAGGATCAAGCGGGGGCGACGGCCTTCCGCACACCCGCGGCCAGTTCGGCCGAAAGCTCGCGCACCGCATCGGTCCCGCTCGCCGCGGCCGTCACCAGCGCCGAGCCGACGATGACGCCGTCCGCGAACCCGGCGACCTGCGCCGCCTGCTCGCCGGACCGGACGCCGATCCCGACGCCGATCGGCAGTTCCGTATGCGCGCGGGTCCGCTCGACCAGCTCCTCGGCGTGCACGCCGACCTGGTCACGAGCACCCGTCACGCCCATCACGGCGGTGGCGTACACGAAGCCGGAAGCGGCCGCGACGGTCTTCGCGATCCGCTCCTCCGAGGAGGACGGCGCGACCAGGAAGATCCGGTCCAGACCATGCTGTTCGGAGGCGGCCATCCACTCGTCGGCCTCGTCCGGGATCAGGTCCGGGGTGATCATCCCAAGCCCGCCCGCGGCGGCGAGGTCCCGCGCGAAACGGTCGACACCGTAGCGGTGCACCGGGTTCCAGTAGGTCATCACGACGGCCTTGCCGCCGCGCGCCGACACCGACTCGACGACCTCGAACAGGTGCTTGAGCTTGAAGCCGCCGGAGAGCGCGCTCACCGACGCGGCCTGGATGGTCGGGCCGTCCATCACCGGGTCCGAGTAGGGCACGCCCACCTCGACCAGGTCGGCGCCGCCGTCGACCACCGCGGCCAGCAGGTCCTTGGACCCGTCGACCGTCGGAAAACCGGCCGGGAGGTAGCCGATCAGCGCTCCGCGTCCCTCCGCCCGGGTCTTCGCGAAGATGTCGTCCAGCGCGCTCATGCGTTCTCCACCAGGCCGAAGTACTTCGCGGCCGTGTCCATGTCCTTGTCGCCGCGACCGGACAGGTTCACGATGATCAGCCCCTCGGGGCCGAGTTCACGGCCGAGCACCAGCGCGCCGGCCAGCGCGTGCGCCGACTCGATCGCCGGGATGATGCCCTCGGTGCGCGAAAGCAGCTTGAACGCGTCCATCGCCTCGGCGTCGGTCACCGGCCGGTACTCGGCACGGCCGCTGTCCTTGAGCCACGCGTGCTCCGGGCCGACGCCCGGGTAGTCGAGGCCCGCGGAGATCGAGTGCGATTCGACGGTCTGGCCGTCCTCGTCCTGCAGCAGGTACGTCATCGCGCCGTGCAGGTTGCCCGGCGTGCCCTTGGTCAGCGTGGCTCCGTGACGGTTGCCCTCGATGCCCTCGCCACCCGGTTCGAGACCGACCAGGCGCACCGACTCGTCGTCGATGAAGCCGTGGAAGATCCCGATCGCGTTCGACCCGCCGCCGACGCAGGCCGCGACGGCGTCGGGCAGGCGGCCCGCCTGCTCCAGGATCTGGGCGCGGGCCTCCTCGCCGATGATCTTGTGGAAGTTCCGCACCATCATCGGGAACGGGTACGGGCCCGCCGCCGTGCCGAACAGGTAATGCGTGGTGTCGGCGTTGGTGACCCAGTCGCGCAGCGCCTCGTTGATCGCGTCCTTGAGCGTGCGCGAACCGGTCTTCACCGGGACGACCTCGGCGCCGAGCAGCTTCATGCGGGCGACGTTCAGCGCCTGCCGCTCGGTGTCGACCTCGCCCATGTAGACGATGCATTCCAGGTCCAGCAGCGCGCAGGCGGTGGCGGTGGCCACGCCGTGCTGTCCGGCCCCGGTCTCGGCGATGACCCGCTTCTTGCCCATCCGCTTGGTGAGCAGCGCCTGGCCGAGCACGTTGTTGATCTTGTGCGAACCGGTGTGGTTCAGATCCTCGCGCTTGAGGAAGATCCGGGCGCCGCCGGCGTGCTCGCCGAAGCGCTTGGCCTCGGTGAGCAGCGACGGGCGGCCGGCGTACTCGCGCAGCAGGCGCCGGAACTCGTTGACGAAGTCCGGGTCGGTCCTCGCCTTGTCGTATTCCGCCGCGACCTCGTCGACGACGCCGATCAGGGCCTCGGGCATGAACCGGCCGCCGTACGGGCCGTAGTAGCCCCGGCCGTCCGGGTCGTGCTCGCCGTGCGGTGTTTCGGTGTACTCCACGCTCATCGAGAAGGCCTCGGGCAAGCGGGGTGCGAACCGGCGGTCACGAGCTTGACCAGGGCGCCCTTCGGGTCTCCCGAAGCGACGAGCCCTTCGCCCACGAGGACGGCGTCGGCGCCGTGACCCGCGTAGGACATCAGGTCGCCGGGGCCGCGGACACCGGACTCGGCGATCTTGAAGACGTCCATCGGCAGGCCGGGAGCCAGCCGCGAGAAGACGTCCCTGTCGACCTCGAGGGTGTGCAGGTTGCGGGCGTTGACACCGATCACCTTCGCGCCGGCTTCGAGTGCCTTGTCGGCCTCTTCGGCGTTGTGGATCTCGACCAGCGCGGTCATCCCGAGGGATTCGACGCGGTCCAGCAACGCGATCAGGGCGTTCTGCTCCAGCGCGGCCACGATCAGCAGGACCATGTCGGCGCCGTGCAGCCGCGCCTCGTGGACCTGGTACGGGCTGACGATGAAGTCCTTGCGCAGCACCGGGATGTCGACCGCCGCGCGGACCGCGTCGAGGTCGGCGAGCGAGCCGCCGAACCGCCGCTGCTCGGTCAGCACGCTGATCACCCGGGCGCCGCCGTCGGCGTAGTCCTTCGCCAGCGCGGCCGGATCCGGGATCTCGGCCAGATCGCCCTTGGACGGGCTGCGCCGCTTCACCTCGGCGATGACGCCGATACCGGACTCGCGCAGGGCCGCGAGGACGTCACGTGGGGGCGCGACCTGGGTCGCGCGCTTCTTCAGTTCGTCGAACGGCAGAGCCGCCTCGCGCTCGGCGAGATCGGCACGGACGCCGGCGACGATGTCTTCGAGCACGCTCACCGGAGTTCCTCACCGGCCGTCGTACTCACGGATTCCTTCGCAAGGTCGCTCACAAAAACCTTCCCCTTCCCGCCGAAACGATGCTAACCCCCGCACGGATACGGCCTGGTTCCGGGTATGTCCGTTACTCCGAATGCCCACCGTGTCATCTTTCCCGGCGTAGATCTCCGAAACCCGCGAATTCCGCCGTCGTCACCGTGTCGCGGTGGGATCTTCGCCGTCGGACAGCGCCTCCCACAGCTCGGTCTCCGGATCCTTCGCGGCCTTCTTCTTCGCCCCCGGCGCCGAATACTTCGCGCCGAGGCGCGGCATCCGGCCCGCGCCCTTGATCGCTGCCAACCCGCCCGCGGTCACGAGAATTCCCCCGAGGATCGCGAGACCGCGGGCTCCCAGCATCTGGGCGACGGGCAGTCCGTCGGCGAATCCGCTGAACGAGCCGCCCGCCACGCCGATCCACACCGCCGCGAGGCCGGACACGGCGAGTACCACGCCGAGCACCCGGCGTGGCCAGCCACCGGTGGCGATCAGCCCGGCCGTGCCGGCGAGCGCCAGCAACGCGAGAGGAATCAGCGCAACCGCGCGCTGTGAACCGGTTTCCGTGTACAGCACGGTGCCGCGCACGCCACCGTCGCGGAACTCCGCGAACCAGACCAGCCGCGAGGAACCCCACAGCGCGACCGCGCCCAGCAGCAGGCCCACCACGGCGATCCACAGTGGACGCTTGGCCTTCTTCGCCGGGGCGTCAGACACGAGTGCTGTCACCCGCCGGGTCGAGTTCGTCCGCCGCGATCATCGTCTGCGCCGCCGCGACGGCGGAAAGCACCGTACGGGCCTTGTTGAGCGACTCGTTGTCCTCGTAGTCGGCCACCGAGTCGGCGACGACTCCCCCGCCGGCCTGGACGTACGCGGTGCCGTCCTTCATCAGCGCGGTGCGGATCGCGATCGCGGTGTCGGCGTCGCCCGCGAAGTCGAGATAGCCGACAACGCCGCCGTAGAGCGCCCTGCGGGTCGGCTCCAGCTCCTCGATCAGCTGCATCGCGCGGACCTTCGGCGCGCCCGAGAGCGTTCCTGCCGGGAAACAGGCGGTGACGGCGTCGAAAGCCGTCTTGTCGTCGAGGAGCTCCCCGGTGACCGTGGAGACGATGTGCATGACGTGGCTGTAGCGCTCGACGTCGAAGAAGTCGACGACACGCACGGTGCCGGGCTTGCAGACCTTGCCGAGGTCGTTGCGGCCGAGGTCGACGAGCATCAGGTGCTCGGCGCGCTCCTTCTCGTCCGCGAGCAGGTCCTTGGCCAGCTGCGCGTCCTCCTCCGGATCGGCGCCGCGCCAGCGGGTGCCCGCGATCGGATGCGTGGTCGCGCGGCCGTCCCGCACGGTGACCAGCGACTCCGGACTGGATCCGACGATGTCGAAACCGTCCAGGCGCAGCAGGTACATGTACGGGCTCGGGTTGGACGTGCGCAGTACCCGGTAGACGTCGAGCGCGTCGGCCTGGGTCTCGATCTCGAAGCGTTGCGACGGCACGATTTGGAACGCTTCGCCCGCCTTGATCGCCTCGACGGCCTTCTCGACGGCCGCGTGGAAGTCGGGCTTGGACCGGCGGCGCGTGAATTCGGGCGCGGGACGGTCGAAGACCGCGGCCGTGGCCGGGGCGGCGACGTGCAGCTGCTTGGTCATCGCGTTCAGGCGCGCGACGGCGTCGTCGTACGCGGCGTCGACGCGCTCGGCCGAGTCGTCCCAGTTGACCGCGTTGGCGATCAGCGTGACGGTGCCCTCGTGGTGGTCGAAGGCGGCCAGATCGGTCGCCAGCAGCATGGTGAGCTCGGGGATGTCGAGGTCACGCTCGGCTAGCTCGGGGAGCCGTTCGAGCCAGCGGACGGCGTCGTAGCCGATGTAGCCGACCATGCCGCCGGTGAGCGGCGGCATCCCGGGCAGCTGCTCGGTGTGGAGCGCCGCGACGGTCTCGCGCAGGACGGTGAGCGGGTCGCCCTCGGTCGGCAGGCCGACCGGCGGGGTGCCGGTCCACACGGCCTGGCCGTCACGCACGGTCAGCGCGGCGGGGCTGTCGACGCCGATGAACGACCATCGGCTCCAGGAAGCGCCGTTCTCCGCCGATTCGAACAGGAACGTCCCCGGCCGGTCGGCGGCGAGCTTGCGGTAGACCCCGATGGGGGTCTCACCGTCGGCGAGCACGCGACGGACAACGGGGATGACGCGACGGCCCTCGGCGAGCGCGCGGAACTCGTCGCGCGAAGGGCTGACCGAGCCGAGCCCCGACGGGCTGGCGTTTGCGGCGCTGACCATGTCGCTCATTGTGCTGCAACGGCCGGGCGGACCGGGACGGGGGGATGAATTCAAAGTTTGTTGAATTTCTGGCCGGGTCCGTTCATGATGACGCCATGGCTGGTGAAGACACTACCGTGCGGCGACGGGGACGGCGGCCCGGCGGACAGGACACCCGGACCGCGCTGATCGAAGCGGCGCGCGCGGTGTTCGGCGAGAGCGGCTTCGACGGCGCGACCGTGCGCGCGATCGCGACCCGGGCCGGGGTCGACGCGGCGATGGTGAACCACTGGTTCGGCAGCAAGGAAGGGCTGTTCGCCCAAGCCATCCTGAAGCTCCCCTTCGACCCGCACGAACTGCTCGTGGTGCTGCGCGACGGACCCGACGACGAGTTCGGCCAGCGGATCGTCCGTACCTTCCTCACCCGATGGGACGGCGCGGGCGGCGAGGTGTTCCAGGCCCTCGTCCGTAGCGTCGCCGGGCACGAGCAGGCCGCGGCCGTGCTGCGCGGCTTCTTCCAGAACTTCTTCACGAAGGTGATCGGCGGCCTGGGCTCGGACCGCGTCGAACTGCGGACCACGCTCTGCGCCTCCCAGCTCGTCGGAATGGGGCTGGTGCGCTACGTCGCGAAATTCGAGCCGATGGCTTCGAGCGAGATCGAGCCGCTCGTCACCGCGATCGCACCGACTGTGCAGCGTTACCTGACCGGCGACATCGACTGACCCTTCGGGCGATCACGCGAGTTACGCCTTCGCTCACGCCGTGTCCGGTTCGATCTCCTTGACAGGGACCGTGTAGAGCGTGTCCTTCGAGAACCGGCCCCGCGGGAAGATCACGATCATGTCCGTGTCCTCGCCACCGATGAAGACGGGGACCTTCTGAAGTCCCTTGAAACGGGGAGCGATCCGCAGTGACCGGCGCGTCTGGAGCAGCTTGTAGTCGCGCTCGAGATAGACGTCGATCCTGGGGTACAACCAGCCCGGCCGGACCGTCGCCGTGGCCTCGCGCAAGCCGGTCTTCTCAGCGGAGCGGCGGCGACTCTTCCAGAGCCAGGCCGCGTACAGACACGCCGGAATGCCGTAGACGGCCGCCAAGGACAGCGGGGCGAGCACCTCGAATCGGCGATCTTCGGAGACTATCTGGCACACGACGAAGTATGCGATCCAGAAGACCGCCCAAGCCGCCGCCCGTTGTTCGAGAAGCGACAGTTTTTCGATCAAGGGGTTGGCCACTTCTTCGTGGACCGTCGGCGCCTCGAAGCTTTCGGTGAAGTCGTGGTCCTCGGCGAAGGGAGGTCGCCCGGCGACCCTTGGACGTCGTCTCGGACGGTCGGTCTTCTTTTTCCCTCGCCCCAGTTTCATGCACTGAGGTTAATCGAGAAGAGCGGCCTTTCCGGATAACGAGTTCAGTGTCGCTCCAGGGCAACCGCAAGCCTCGGCCGAGCGTACAAGTGAGCAGGCGCGTCAGCCCGCGACCAGCACCGCGATCAACGCCAGCGTGCCCGGCACCACCTGCACGAAGAAGATCTTCTTGCTCGCCGTCGCCGTCCCGTAGAGCCCGGCCACGATCACGCACGCGAGGCCGTAGATCTTGAACTGCCAAGCCGTGCTTCCGGTCGCGCTCAGGCCCCAGATCAGCGCGGCGGCCAGGAAACCGTTGTACAGCCCCTGATTCGCCGCGAGCGCGGAGCTCGCCTTCGCGAACTCCTCGGTGGTGCCGAAGGAGGCGCGAGCGCGCGGGGTGGTCCACAGGAACATCTCGAGCACGACGATGTACAGGTGGATCAGCGCGACGATGCCGACCAGCACGTTGGCGACGACATTCACGGATTACTCGCTCTCGTCGGCCAGCAGCAGCCGTTCGTCGGTGTCGAAACAGGTGTGCGTGCCGGTGTGACAGGCCGGGCCGGTCTGGTCGACGCGCAGCAGGACGGTATCGCCGTCGCAGTCGATCCGCACCTCGCGCACGTGCTGGACGTGGCCCGACGTCTCGCCCTTGACCCACAGTTCCTTGCGGCTGCGCGAGTAGTAGGTGCCGCGCCGCGTGGTGAGCGTGCGTTCGAGCGCCTCGTCGTTCATCCACGCCATCATCAGCACGTCCGATGTGGAGTGTTCGACGACGACGGCCGCGATCAGCCCGTCGGCGTTGCGCTTCAGGCGATCCGACAGGGCGGGGTCAAGCGTCATTCGTGGCTCCGAGAAGGTGCCGTTTCACCGGCATCGAGTTGAGCAGGACCGCCGTGTAGATGTACCCGGCGAAGAGGATCCCGGAGACGATCTTCACCCAGAAGAGTTCCGCCGCCAGCATCGACAGCGCGTGCAGCAAGCCGAAGAGGAAGCTGACCGCGAACCCGGCGAACCGCGCGGACGACATCTTCAGCACCAGCCCCGCCACGACGAGACCGCCGAGCACGAGCGACGTCCCCGGCAGCAGGAACGTCCGCGCGGACGAATACGGCGCGAACATGAGGATCCCGGCCATCGCGAGGTACGCGACGGCGAGCCCGAGCAGCAGCGCGCAGACGACCTTGACCTCGGTGGCGGCCTTCCACTGGTTCGGGATCACCGGACCACGACTCCCCCGGCGCGCAGCGCGCTCTTGACCTCGCCGATCTTCAACTGTCCGAAGTGGAACACGCTCGCCGCGAGCACCGCGTCCGCACCGGCCTCGACGGCGGGCAGGAAGTGTTCCAGCGCGCCGGCGCCGCCGCTGGCGATCACCGGGACGCGGACGGCCGCGCGCACCTGGGTGAGGAGTTCGAGGTCGAAGCCATTCTTCGTGCCGTCGGCGTCCATCGAGTTGAGCAGGATCTCGCCGACGCCGAGTTCCTCGCCGCGCGCGGCCCATTCGACGGCGTCGATCCCGGTGCCGCGACGGCCGCCGTGAGTGGTCACCTCGAAGCCGGACGGGGTCGGTTCGGTGCCCTCGGGGACCCGGCGCGCGTCCACCGACAGCACGACGCACTGCGCGCCGAACCGGCGGGACGCCTCGCGCAGGAACTCCGGCCGCGCGATGGCGGCGGTGTTGATGCTCACCTTGTCCGCACCGGTGCGCAGCAGCCGGTTGACGTCGTCGTTCGTGCGCACGCCGCCACCGACGGTGAGCGGGATGAACACCTGCTCCGCGGTCCGGCGGACCACGTCGAAGGTGGTCTCACGGTCCCCGGAGGAGGCCGTGACGTCGAGGAACGTGAGCTCGTCCGCGCCCTCGGCGTCGTACAGGCGGGCGAGTTCGACGGGGTCGCCGGCGTCGCGCAGGTCGGCGAAGTTGACGCCCTTCACCACACGGCCCGCGTCGACGTCGAGACACGGGATGACCCTGACTGCGACTGACATGGGGACAAGCGTAGTCAAGCGCGTTCTAAGCTCGCGGAATGGCACAGGCGGGGCGGCGTCCGGGGCAGACCGAGACGCGGGAGGTGATCCTCGAAGCGGCACGGCGCAGGTTCGCCGAACAGGGCTACGACGGGGCGACCGTGCGCGGCATCGCGGCCGACGCCGGGGTCAACGCCGCGCTGCTGCACCATTTCTTCGGCACCAAGCAACGGCTCTTCGCCATGTCGATGAACCTGCCCGTCGATCCGGGCGAGCTGGTCCCCCGGATCCTCGAAGGCCCCGAGGACGAGATCGGCGAACGCCTCGTCCGCGCGTTCCTCGGTCTCTGGCGGGCCCCGGAGGGCCGCGCGCCGTTCCTGGCGATGATCCGGTCCGCCACCACGAACGAGCAGGTCGCGACCATGATGCGGCAGTTCCTGGAGCGGGCGGTGCTGGCGCGGGTCGCCGAGGCACGCGGCGTGCCGAAGGTCCGGGTGGCCGGGATCGCCGCCCAGATGATCGGGTTCGCGCTGTTGCGCTACGTCATCGGGCTCCCGCCGCTGGCCGCCGCCTCGGAGGACGAGATCGTCGCGATGCTGGCGCCGGTCGCGCAGTACTACCTGACCCCCGACGTTCACCACCCGGTCACTCCGCGCGGCTAGCTTCCCGAGGATGCGCATAGCTGCTCTCCTCCCCCTCCCCCTGCTGGCGGCCTCACTGCTCGCCGCCGCGCCCGCCGAAGCGGGCCAGAACCCCTCGCCCGTGGCGCAGACCAGGGCGTACGTCGACGACGCCGGTGCGGACCCGGCGAACGCCGACGCCGACGACCCGGCGATCTGGGTCCACCCGAAGAATCCGTCGGCCAGCGTCGTGCTCGGCACGCTCAAGGAAGGCGGGCTGGCCGCGTTCGACCTGAAGGCGCGGCAGTTGCAGCATCTCGCCGTTCCCGCGGGCGGCCGGTTCAACAACGTCGACGTCGTCGGCGATCTCGCCGTGGTGAGCGACCGCGGCCGGGACCGCGTGCGCGTCTACCGGATCGACCCGGCCGGTGCCGCGGCCGGCTCGCGGGTGCTGCGTGACGTCACGGATCCCGCCGCCCCACCGGTTTTCTCCGCGTCGGAGTCCGAAGTGGACGAACAGCGGACCGCGTACGGGCTCACCGCCGGACGCGACCCGCGCACCGGCGCGCGCTGGGTCGCGGTGACCCGGCGCCACGAGACCCGGGTGGCGCTCTTGCGACTTGTCGACAAAGCGGACGGCACCGTCGGCACGGCGCCGATCGGCACGATCGACCTGCCGTCGGAGTTCCGGCTGCCGAACGGGAAGACGTGGTCGCCCTGCGGCGAACCGGACGAGCGGCCGCAGCTGGAAGGTTCGATCCTCGACACCGCGAACCGCGTGCTCTACACCGCGCAGGAGGACGTCGGGATCTGGCGGATCCCGGTGGACGGAGCCGGTTTCGGCCGTCCGGTACTGATCGACAAGGTGCGGTCGTTCGGGGTGCCGCAGCGGTTCGACGAGGCGACCGAGGAATGCGTCGCAGACGGCCCCGACCCCGGTTTCGGCGGCAAGTGGCTGACGGCGGACGCCGAAGGGCTGGCGCTGGCCGACGGCAAGCTGCTCGCGTCGAGCCAGGGCGACTCCCGGTTCGTGGTCTACGACCGTGAAGGCACGCCGCGGCGTGATTTCCGGGTCGTCGCCGGACACGGGACCGACTCGGTCGAGCACTCCGACGGCGCCGCGATCTCCACGAAGTCCCTGGGGCCGCTGTTCCCGCACGGCCTGCTGGTGGTGCACGACGGCGAACGCCGCCCGGCGGCGACCGACCCCGCCGGTGAAGAGCTCGCGACGACCGGATTCGCCTTCGTCCGCCTGGAGACCGCCGTGCGGTGATCGTGTTCACCGAGAAAGTTCCGTTCCCGATGCATCAGCCGGGTGGTCTCGCGCGTCCCTAGAGGGAGACCACCGGCTGAGGGGGACACGTGCCTGCGACCTTCGACGAGTTCGTCGCGGATCGCCTGGACGGGCTCCTGCGCTACGCGACCGTCCTGACCGACGATCCGTATCTGGCGCAGGACATCGTCCAGGAGGTGCTGCTGCGTGCTCAGCAACGCTGGCCGAAGATCGACTCGCCACCGACCTACGTCCGCCGGATGGTGACCAACGAGTACCTCTCGTGGCGAAGGCGGCTGGCGGTCCGCCGGGTGACACCGTCGTCGCCGGAAGTGCTCGACCTGGTGAGCCCGCCGGTCTCCGATCACTCCATCGAGTACGACGAACGCGACGCGATGCTGGACCGGCTCGCGAAGCTCCCGCGCAAACAACGCGCCGCGATCGTGCTCCGCTACTACGAGAACTACTCCGACGAGGAGATCGCCGCGGTGCTCCGCTGCGCGACGTCGACCGTGCGCAGCCAGATCTCGCGCGCGCTCGCGACGCTGCGGGAAACCGGGCCGTCCCCGTCCGTGCAGCCCACGGGAGCCCGCAAATGACCCGACTGAGTGACGAGCACACCGAGGACCTGATCCGGGAGAGCCTCGAACATCTGGCGACGCGGGCGCCCGACGGGGCCGAGATCCGCGAGGTGCTGGCCCAACGGCCGTCGAGCCGTCCGACGATGGCCTTGGCACTGGTCGCGGCGGCGGTCGCGATCATCGCGCTCGCCGTCCCGCTGGGCCTGCGGGCCTACACCACGGTCACCCCCGCCTCGCCGCGAAACGCCGACTGGACGGTGCTGCCGTACAAGCCCGGCTGGTTGCCCGACGGCTTCAAGGAGCTGACCCGGAGCGCGAAGGCCTATCCCGGACCGCAGACCAGGACGTGGAGCAGCGGCGAGGCCGGGCAGGTGCAGCTGACCACCACACCGCTGGACGACCGGCGCGGGCCGTGGACCATCGCGCCCGCGCCGAACCAGATCATCGTGCACGGCCGCGTCGGGATGGTCGCGGAGGTCTACGGCGACGGGACGATGCTGACCTGGTCGCCCGACGACACGTATCTGCTGAGCTTGACGTTGATCGGGGTGAAGAACCCGCGCGACGTCGGTCAGCGGATCGCGGACGAGATGGTCCGGGACGACCGTGCCCGGGTGTCGGGCGAACTGCGGTTCGGCCGGTTGCCCGCCGACCTGGAACTGTCCGGCGTGAACCTGTTCATGACCGTCGGCGGGGCCGCGACCGAACTCGAAGCCACCCGCACCGGGCAACCCACCGCGGCGGCGGTCGTCAGGGCGTCACTCCGCGCCGAACGGCCGGACTCGGGCGACGCCGCGCCCGTGCCGCTCAAGGTCAGGGGGACCGACGGCTTCTCCCTGCCCGAACGGACCGGGCGGCTCGGACACGAGGACGAAACGGTCGCCGTCCAGGTGGAAGGCGGGCGCTGGCTCACCGTGTCCGGCAAACGGGACCAGGCCACCCTGCTCGGCATCGCGAACGACATCCAGCTGATCCCCGGCGACTTCGGCTGGTTCGGGAAGGCACCGGAATAGTGACGGAGGGGCGCGGGTTGTCGACGGCATGACGGACACCTACCGCTCCATCGCGTTCACCGAATACGGCGACTCCGGGGTCCTTCGCGTCCTCGAGCGCGAGCTGCCCGAGCCGGGCCCCGGTCAGGTGCGGGTCGCCGTCAGGGCCGCGGGCGTGAACCCCATCGACTGGAAGATCCGCTCCGGGCTGATGGCCGACGCCTTCCCGACGGAGTTCCCGGCCGTCCCCGGTGGCGACATCGCCGGCGTGATCGACGCGATCGGCGAGGGCGTGTCCGGTTTCGCGGCCGGCGACGAAGTGCTCGGCTCCGGAGCGGGCGGATACGCGGAGTACGTCCTCGCGGATCCCGCGCGCCTGATCACCAAACCGGAGTCGCTTTCGTGGGAACTGGCCGCCGCGCTGCCCGCTGTCGTCAACACCGCCTATCGCGCCCTCAACCTGCTGGATCTCGAGAAGGGCGAGACCCTGCTCATCGACGGCGCCGCGGGTGGTGTCGGCACCATCGCCGTGCAGCTCGCCGTCGCGCGCGGGCTGACCGTGGTGGGCACCGCGAGCGAAGGGAACCACGAGTACCTGCGCTCGCTGGGCGCCGTCCCGGTCCAGTACGGCGAAGGACTCGCCGAACGCGTACGCGACGTCGCGCCCCAGGGGGTCGACGCGTCGTTCGACGCCTCCGGGCGTGGCTCGCTTGCCACCCTCGTCGAGCTGACGGGTGGCCCGAAGCGGGTCATCACCATCGCCGCGCCGGACGCGGCCGAGCACGGCGTCCGCTTCACCTCGGGATCCCCGGCCGAGCAGGTGCCCGGCTCGCTGGCCGAAGGCGCCGCGCTCGCCGCAGAAGGCAAGCTCGACCTGCCGATCGCCCGTGTCTACCCGCTCGCCGAAGCGGCCGCGGCCCAGGACGAGAGCGAAGCGGGCCACGTCCGGGGCAAGCTCGTCCTGGTCCCATGAGCCTTCCCGCGACGGCGAGCTGGCTGCATCGGGACGCCAGGACCGGGCTCGAGGTCGCGTTCTTCCAAGAACACGAAGGCGGCTGGAGGATAAGCGGGGCCACGACGGCCGTCGAGGACGGTGAATCCTGGTTCGTCGAGTACGCGATCACCGTCGACGCCGGCTGGCATACGCGGTCGGCGGAGATCTCGGGCCGGTCGGCGAGCGGCGCCCGGCGCACGGTGCTCGAATCCGGCGGCGACGGACGATGGCGGGTGGACGGGGTCGCGAATCCACGGCTCGACGGCTGTTTCGACGTGGACCTCGAGTCGTCGTCGATGACGAACACGCTGCCGGTGCACCGGCTCGGCCTGGCGCCAGGTGCCGCCGCCGGGGCGCCCGCCGTGTACGTCCGGGCGAGCGATCTCGCCGTGGAGCGGCTCGAGCAGCGCTACGAGCGGATCGGTGACCGCGATTTCGCCTATACCGCACCGGTCTTCGATTTCTCCTGCGTGCTGCGCTACGACCGGCACCTGCTGGTGCACGACTACCCGGGCATCGCCGTGCGGCTGTCCTGAACGCCGCACCCCTTGACTCTCGCTTCTCAACGGGTGCAGAATTAAACACATGACTAATTCTGCGATCTCCGTGACCGGCCTGCGGGTCATCCGCGGCGGCCGTGAGGTCGTCAGGGACATCGGTTTCGCGACGCCGCGCGGCCGGATCACCGGCCTACTCGGCCCCAGTGGCTGCGGCAAGACGACGCTGATGCGCTCGATCGTCGGCGTGCAGATCGTCGCCGCGGGCGAGGTCACCGTGCTCGGCCACCCCGCGGGCAGCCCGCCGCTGCGCCGCTTGATCGGCTACGCCACCCAGAACCCGGCCATCTACGCCGACCTCACCATCACGGAAGCCTTGCGCTACTTCGCTTCCGTGCTCCGCGCTCCGGTGTCCGATGTGGACAGAGTGATCGGCGAGGTCGGACTCACCGAGCACGCGGGCAAGCTCGTCGGCGCCCTGTCGGGCGGCCAGCACAGCCGGGCCAACCTCGCCGTCGCACTGCTCGGAAAGCCCGAACTGCTCGTCCTCGACGAGCCGACCGTCGGCCTGGATCCCGTGCTCCGCGACGAACTCTGGGCCCTTTTCCGCCGTCTCGCCGAGGGCGGGGCGACGCTGCTCGTGTCCAGCCACGTCATGGACGAAGCCGCGCGATGCGACCGTCTGCTGCTCATGCGCAAAGGTCGGATCCTCGCCGACGACACCCCGGCCGGGCTGCGCGAGCGCACCGGGACGACCGATCTGGAGCAGGCGTTCCTGCGGCTGGTCCGCGAGACCGAGGTGAGCCCCTCATGAACCCCGCCTTGACCCTGGCCACTGCCCGCCGCATCCTCCTGCAGCTCCGGCACGATCCGCGCACCGTCGCGATGCTGATCGTCGTCCCGTCGCTGCTGATGGTGCTGCTGCGCTTCGTCTTCAACTCCGAAGCGGTGTTCAGCCGCGTCGCCCCGGCACTGCTCGGTGTCTTCCCGTTCCTGATCATGTTCCTGATCACCTCGATCACGACACTGCGCGAGCGCACCACCGCCACCCTGGAACGGCTGATGACCCTGCCGATCGGCAGGATGGACCTGCTCTTCGGCTACGCGCTCGCGTTCGGCTCGATCGCGATCGTGCAGGTCGGCGTCGCCGCCGGGGTGTCGCTCGCCTGGCTGGGCCTCGACATCGCGGGCTCGATCGGGATGCTGCTGCTCATCGCCGTCCTCGACGCGCTTCTCGGGATGGCGCTCGGCCTCTTCGTGAGCGCGTTCGCGCGGACGGAGTTCCAGGCGGTGCAGTTCATGCCGCTGTTCGTGCTGCCGCAGATCCTGCTGTGCGGCCTGTTCGTGCCGCGCGGGGAGATGGGCTGGCTCCTGAACTGGCTTTCGAACGTGATGCCGCTTTCGTACGCCGTCGAAGCGCTCACCCGCGTCACCACGTCGGGCACCGTGGACGCGACGCTGATCCGGAATCTGATCATCGTCGGAGCGTGTGCCCTGGCGGCGCTGGTCCTCGGCGCGGCGACCTTGCGCAGGCGGACGGCCTAGACTTTCCACATGGGATCGGAGTTCGAGCGGATCGCCGCCGAGAAGTACGTCGTCCTGACCACCTTCCGCAAGAACGGCACCCCGGTGCCGACGCCGGTCTGGGCGGCGGGCGACGGCGGTGAACTGGTGCTCTGGTCCGAGCGGAAGGCGGGCAAGGTCAAGCGCATCCGCAACAGCGGACGGGTCGAGGTCCAGGCCTGCGACTTCCGGGGCAACAAGACCCACGGCGACGTCGTCGCGGGCGAGGCGCGGCTGCTGGACCTCGACGAGACCGAACGGGTGCGCAAGGTGATCGCGCGGAAGTACGGGATCACCGGCCGGGTGACGATGTTCTTCAGCAGGCTGCGGGGGCCGAAGGACCGGACCGTGGGGATCGCGGTCAAGCTGGCCGAGTGAGCTGAGCCGCCCGCAGCTCCGCCGCCATCGCCGCCGAGTCGTGGTCCGGCCCGCAGCCGTCCACCAGGATCAGATCGCCCGGGATGTGGTCCGCCCGCAGGTGCAGGATCTCCTGGTAGGCGGCCGACGCGTACCACTCGCGGGCCACGGCGAGGCTCGGGAAGCCGATCATCACCAGCGCCCCCGGCCACTCCCCCTCGACGACCTCGATCTCGTTCCCGTGCACGAGGAACTTGCCGCCGAAGGGATCGAGCGTGGCCTGGATCCGTTCCATGTACTCGAAGACCTCTTCGGCCAGCACGGCGGCGGGGCGAAGGTGGGCGATTCCGTACGCGGTCATGATGTCCTCCCAGGTTTCGTTGTCCTGGAAGGAATCCTGACCGAGCGGGCGCGTGGCGTCGATTACCCCGGAGGTAAAGCTCAGAACTCCGCGACGGCCGCGAGCGCCTCGGGGAGGGTGAACGCGCCGGCGTAGAGCGCCTTGCCGACGATGGAACCCTCGACACCGTCGCGGGCCAGCGCGGCCAGCGCGCGAAGGTCGTCCACACTGGACACACCGCCGGAGGCGATGACCGGCGCGTCGGTACGCGCGGCGACCTCGCGGAGCAGGTCGATGTTCGGGCCCTGGAGCGTGCCGTCCTTGCTCACGTCGGTGACGACGTAGCGCTGCGCGCCGTCGCGGTCGAGCCGGTCGAGGACCTCCCAGAGGTCACCGCCGTCCTGCGTCCAGCCGCGGGCGGACAGCCGGTGCCCGGCCTCGGTGATGCGCACGTCCAGCCCGATGGCGACACGGTCGCCGTAGGACGAAACGACCTTCGCGGTCCACTCCGGGTCCTCCAGCGCCGCCGTGCCGAGGTTGACCCGGCGGGCGCCGGTGGCCAGCGCGGCCTCCAGCGAGGCGTCGTCGCGGATGCCGCCGGACAGCTCCACCTGGACGTCGAGCTTCGCCACGACGTCGGCGAGCAGCTCGCGGTTGGAGCCCTTGCCGAACGCGGCGTCGAGATCCACCAGATGGATCCATTCCGCCCCGTCACGCTGCCAGGCGAGCGCCGCCTCCAGCGGGCTGCCATAGGAGGTCTCGGTGCCGGCCTCGCCCTGGACGAGTCGCACGGCCTGGCCATCGGCCACATCAACGGCGGGAAGGAGCGTGAAAGTCACGCGCCCACTCTAAGCGAGGGTGTTCAGCCAGTTGCGCAGCAGGTGCGCACCCGCGTCCCCGGACTTCTCGGGGTGGAACTGGGTCGCCCACAGCGGCCCGTTCTCGACGGCGGCGACGAAGTCCTGGCCGTGGTTCGCCCAGGTCACCTTGGGTTGCTGCCCGGCGAGGCCGGAATCCAGATCCCAGGTCCGCGCGGCGTAGGAGTGCACGAAATAGAACCGCGTGTCCGCGTCGAGCCCGGCGAAAAGCCGCGAATCCTCGGGCGCGCGGACGGTGTTCCACCCCATGTGGGGGAGGACGTCGGCCTCCAGCCGGTCGACCGTGCCCGGCCACTCACCGGCGCCTTCGGCCTCCACACCGTGCTCGACCCCGCGTTCGAACAGGATCTGCATGCCGACGCAGATGCCCAGCACGGGGCGGCCGCCGGCGAGGCGCTTGCCGATGATCTTCTCCCCCGAAACCGACCGCAGCCCCTCCATGCAGGCGGAGAAGGCGCCGACACCGGGGACGACCAGGCCGTCCGCCTCGAGCGCGGCATGCGGGTCGGCGGTGACCTCGACGTCGGCGCCGGCGCGCTCGACGGCGCGTTCGGCGGACCGGAGATTGCCGGACCCGTAGTCCAGGATCACCACGCGAGGAGTAGCCACGCCATCCAGGCTAGCGGACCGGATTTTTCCCGGATTCCCTGTTTCGACCTTCACTCTTCTGGGTAATAGCGACTCCGAGTGAAAGGCCGGCGCAGGACCGCCCTGCACTTATGGAGGAACGATGCAGGACGCCGACGACCTGACCCGCCTGCTCAACGCGTGGCGCGAGGACATCGACAGCGTGCCTTTCCCTACCTTCGCGGAGCTGCTGATCCCGGCGCAGAAGCGGCGCTCCGCCCCCGCCCGGACGGCCACGGCATCGGTTCAGGTGACGAAGACCACCGGATGGCGCGATCGCTGACACCCGACTCCGGTCCAGTGTGTGGTTTTCTTCTTGGGAAGGTGCCCACCGAGCCGACCAGGAGTGACGCATGAGCAGCAGCCCGGATCCGCGCGACTTCCTCGATCTCGACGCCGAGCTTTCCGCCGAGGACCGGGCCATGCGGGACGCCGTGCGCTCCTACGCGCAGGATCAGCTGCTGCCGAACATCGCCGAATGGTACGAATCGGGCGCCCTGCCCGCCGCCGAGCTCGCCAAGGGGTTCGGGCAGCTCGGCCTGCTCGGCATGCACCTGGAGGGTTACGGCTGTGCCGGGACCAGCGCCGTCGCCTACGGCATCGCCTGCCGTGAGCTGGAGGCCGTCGATTCCGGGCTGCGCAGCTTCGTCTCGGTGCAGGGTTCGCTGGCGATGTACGCGATCCACAAATGGGGCACCGAGGAGCACAAGCAGGAGTGGCTGCCGCGGATGGCCGCCGGTGAGGCGCTCGGCTGCTTCGGCCTGACCGAACCGGACGCCGGCAGCGACCCCGGCAGCATGCGGACGCGCGCGGTGCGCGACGGCTCCGACTGGGTGCTGAGCGGCACGAAGATGTGGATCACCAACGGAACCGTGGCCGACGTCGCGGTCGTCTGGGCGCAGACCGACGAGGGCGTGCGCGGCTTCGTCGTCCCCACGAACACGCCGGGCTTCACCGCGAACGAGGTCAAGCACAAGCTTTCGCTGCGGGCCTCGCTGACCGCGGAACTCGTGCTCGACGGCGTCCGCCTGCCGGATTCGGCGGCGTTCCCCGAGGTCAGGGGGCTGCGCGGGCCGCTGTCCTGCCTGAACGAGGCGCGCTACGGGATCCTGTTCGGCGTCGTCGGCGCCGCTCGTTCCTGCTACGAGTCAGCGCTGGAGTACACGCTGAGCCGGGAACAGTTCGGCAAACCGCTGGCCGGTTTCCAGCTCACCCAGCGCAAGCTCGCCGACCTCGTCGTCGAGGTCAACCGCGCCGGGCTGGTCGCGCTGCGGATCGGGCGGCTCAAGGACGCCGGGACGCTGCACCACAACCACGTCAGCTTCGGCAAGCTCGCCAACGTCCGCTCCGCGCTGGAGGTCGCCAGGACCGCGCGCGGCATGCTCGGCGCCAACGGGATCTCGCTGGAGTACCCGGTGATGCGGCATATGTCGAACCTGGAGACCGTGCTGACCTACGAGGGCACCGAGGAGATGCACGCGCTCTCGCTCGGCCAGTCGGTCACCGGGCTGGCCGCCTTCCGCTGAGCCGTCCGCCGGAAACTGTCGGTGCGGGCCTTTATGGTCCGCACATGGTCGATTCCCCCGAGTTCCAGTCCGTCGTCGAGCTGCGCCGGTACACCCTGCACCCCGGCCGCCGGGACGAGCTGATCGAGCTCTTCGAGCGCGAGTTCGTGGAGAGCCAGGAAGCCTGCGGCATGCGCTTGTTCGGCCTCTTCCGCGAACCGGCGGAGCCGGACAAGTTCGTGTGGCTGCGCGGTTTCCGAGACATGGCCACCAGGCGGGCCGCGCTCGAGGCGTTCTACGGCGGGCCGGTTTGGCGTGCGCACGGCCCGGCGGCGAACGAGACGATGATCGACGCCTCGGACGTCCTCCTGCTGCGCCCGTCCGGGCCCGGCTTCCCCGCGCCCGGCGGCGGCGGGGAGTCCCGGGTGCTGGCGACGGTGTGCCATCCGGCCGTCCCGGTCAAGGAGTTCTCCGCGTACTTCGCGGACACCGTGGCCCCCAGGCTGCGGGATTCCGGTGTGGACACGTTCGGCCACTTCGAAACGGAGCCGGCGGAGAACACCTTCCCCCGGCTTCCCGTGCGGGAGGACGAGACGGTGTTCGTCTGGTTCTCGAAGCCCGCCGAAGAGCACCGGGAAGTCCTCGCCGGGGTGGGCGCGGAACTCGCGGACAAGCTCGAACGCCCTTGGCAGCAACTGGAACTGGCCCCGACCGCGCGCTCAGTCCTGCGCTGAAAGGAGGTCCGCGAGTCCGTCCGGGTAGAGGATCGCCTTGCCGCTCGCCACGTCGGCCATCGGCAGCCAGTGCACGCGTGCGCCGTCGTCGAGGACGACGCCGACCTCGTCGCGCTCGTAGAACGTCTTGTCGATGAGGTCGGCGGTGAACAGGAACACGATCTCGTGCCCCGGCCTGCCTTCGAAGGTGAACACGTTCTCCAGCACGGCGATCTGCTCGACCGAGGTCAGCTCCGCCGCGAGTTCCTCCTGGAATTCGCGGTGCAGCGCCTCGGCGGCGGTCTCACCGAACTCGATCCCGCCGCCGAGCGGCCGGTGGTAGGTTACGCCTTTGGTGTGATCACGGCCTTCGAACACGAGAAGGTCTTCGCTGCGGCGGATGACCCCGAGCGCGAGCGGGCGGATCTTCGTCATCCCGGTGACGCTAGCGGAGGAATTCCTTGACCGACAAGGCGATCGAGCCGGCGTCGAGACCGTGCGCGAGGTCGTGGTCGGCCATTTCGCCGTAGATCCGGACCTCCGCGTCGCGGCGGACGCCGAGGGAAAGCAGCCGGTGCGGCGTTCCGGACAAGACGTCCGCCACCGCGTGCGCCGAGGTCCCCGCGAGGTAGGGCTCGACCAGGACGACGTCGGTGCTGTCCGCGGCCTCGACGGCCGAGCGCAGCCCGGCGGCGTCGAACGGCCGGATCGTCGAGGTGTAGAGCACGGTGACGTCGAGGCCGGCGGTCGCTTCCAGCACCCTGTCGAGCATCGGCCCGACGGCCACCACCACTCCTCGCGTACCTTCGCGCAGCGTCTGGAGTCCCGCGCCCAGATGCGCTTTGGCGTTCTCCTGCGCGGAAAGCCGGAGATAGACGCGCCCGGTGCCGGGGATGGACTCGAGCAGCAGCCGCCGTGCTTCCTCGGGGTGTCCCGGCACGTGCACGGTCCAGCCCGGCAGCGTGTCGATGAGGGCGACATCCCCGGGCGCCTGATGCGTGCGCCCGGCGGTCGGCATGTCGTAGGACGCGCCCGAGGACACGAGCACGGCGCCGACGTCCTGGTGCCCGAGGTCGAGTTTGACCTGCTCGAAGGCCCGCTCCACGAGGAACGACGAGAAGGTGTGGACGATCGGGCGCATCCCGGCCAGCGCCAGCCCGCCCGCGGTGCTCATCATCAGTTGTTCGCGGATGCCGACGTTGAGCACCCGGTCGGGGTGTTTCCTCGCGGCGAAGGCGAGTTGTGCCGCGGAGATGTCGGCGAGCACGACGGCGACGTTCGGGTCGGTGTCGAGCACTTCGGCGGCGGCTTCCAGGAACGTGTCACGCATGTTCACGGCTTCAGGCCTTTCGCTCGACGGTCGCGACCACGGCGAGCGGCCGGTCCGGATGGGGGGTGGTGAAGGCTTCGTGGAGGGCGTCGTGATCACGGCCGTCGACGGTGCGCGTGGTCCAGCCCTCGACCTCGAACCGGCGCGCGATCCCACCGGGCCAGCCGTGCGTGGCCGAGGAGTTGTCGACGACGACGGCGGTCAGCTGCGGCATGCCGATGCGGCCGGCGACCGCGATGGCCTCTTGGTTGGAGCCCTCGTCGAGTTCCGCGTCGCCGACCAGGGTGACGACCTTGGCGTCACGGAATCCCTTGGCGCGCAGGCCGAACACCGTGCCGATGGCCAGCGGCAGGCCGTGCCCGAGCGAACCGCTGGAGATCTCGGCCACGGGCAGCCGCGCCCGGTCCGGATGGTGGCCGAGCCGGGACTCGGCCGAAGTCCAGTCGGCGAGTTCCTCCTCGTGGATGAAGCCCTTCTTCGCCAGCACCGCGTAATAGGCCATCGGGCCGTGGCCCTTCGACAGCAGGAAGCGGTCGCGGCCGGGCTCGCGGACGTTCTCCGGGGTGATGTCGAGCACACGGTCGTAGAGCACCCACAATACGTCCACAGTGGACTCGGCGGCGGCTTGATGCTTCTCGTCCCCGGTCATCAGCGAGATCAGCCGCGGCAGATCCTCGTAGCCGGTCTTGATGTCAGTGGTCATGAACCGAGGTTGCAACCTCGACTTAGGTCGAAGTCAAGGCTAGCCTGGCGACGTGACGAGACTGGCTGAACACCTGAGCATCGGGCAGGTCGCCGACCGCAGCGGCGTGCCCCATACGGCTTTGCGTTTCTACGAGGACAAAGGGCTGATCAGCTCCGAGCGCTCCGCGGGCAACCAGCGGCGGTACTCGCGTTCGGTGCTGCGCCGGATCGCCTTCATCCGCGCCGCGCAACGGGTCGGCCTCAGCCTGGACGACATCAGCTCGGCACTGGAGACCCTACCCAAGGACCACGCCCCCACCAAGGCCGACTGGGCCCGCCTCTCACGGGGCTGGCAGGACGAGCTCGACGCGCGGATCGACGCGTTGCAGCGCCTGCGCGACAGGCTGACCGGCTGCGTCGGCTGCGGTTGCCTTTCCCTGCGCAGCTGCGGGCTCTACAACGCCGACGACCAGATGTCGCGGTTCGGCCCCGGCGCGGGCAAACTGCGCCCGGCTTCCGAGGGCGGCATCTGAATTCCGTTGCCACGCGGGGGCCGGCTGTGGGTCACTAGGACTCGAAATGGACAAGAAACACCTCATCCGGGTCTCGAAACGACTCTCCCGGCATCTGCGGCACGCACCCGGCGACATCGGGATCACCCTCACCCCCGACGGCTGGGTCGAAGTCGACACGCTCTTGGCGGCCTTGCGGCGCAACGGCTTGAAGCTCACGCGCGCCGAACTCGACGAAGTCGTCGAGGGCAACGACAAGCGGCGCTTCGCCTTCGACGAGGACGGGCTTCGGATCCGCGCCAGCCAGGGCCACAGTGTCGAGGTCGACCTCGCGCTGCCCGCGGCGATCCCGCCGGACGTGCTCTACCACGGCACGGTGTCCCGGTTCCTCGACGCGATCATGCACGAGGGACTCCGGCCGATGAACCGGCACGCCGTGCATCTTTCGGCGACCGTGGACACCGCGCGAGCCGTCGGGGCCCGGCGTGGCGTCCCGGTGCTGCTCGCCGTCGGCGCACGGGAGATGACCGCCGCCGGGCACGAATTCCAGGTCAGCGCCAACGGTGTCTGGCTCACCGCCGCCGTTCCGCCGGAGTTCCTGCGGCGGCTCCCTTAAACGAGGCCGTTGGCCCGCAGCAGCCCCAGCGTGCCCACGGTGAACATGCCGTTCCACTCCAGCGCGGCCGCGGGCGAATAGCTGGCGTAGTCGACCCGCCAGCCGCCGTCCTCGTGCTGGCCGCCCGCCACCCGCCGCAGATCCGCTTCGATGACCTCGGGCCGGAACAGCTTCCGTGCCGGGCCGCCGGGTTCCGGGGCGAAATCGAGCGGGCGCATGGCCTCGCCCTCGATTCCGCCGCCGACGGCCACCACCCCGTCGGCCGGGAGGAACCGGCCGAGCTTCTCGACCAGACGCGTGTCGCCCAGGGCGTCCACCAGCTTCATCGCGAAGGCGAGCACGAGCGCGTGCGGTGTCTCATCGAGCTTTTCGATCTCGCCGAGGCAGTAGCCCGTCGCCTTCGCCAGCCACGGATGCGCGGCGACCGCGGGATCGTGCGCCGCGACGCGATGGGCGGTGGCCGCGACGATCGCGGTGATCTGCAGCGAGGAGACCGACGGATCCGCGTTCGCCCAGAACGGCGCGCTGCCGAACGGATCCGGCATCGGGAGCGCGAACGGGATCCCGCCGTCGGGAAGGGTGATCGAGTCGAGCCAGTCGCAGAGTCCGGCCGCGCGCGGGCTGATCACCGGGCCGACGTCGGCGAAGACCTCGAAAGCGTGCAGCGCGCCACCCGGCTGGCTCGTCGCCGAGCGGCAATCGGGTTCCAGCCCGTGACCGTAACCACCGTCGGGATTGCGATACGCCTCCAGCGCGGCGAGCGCCGCCGCCGGATCACCGTCGCGGAACAGCACCTCGAAGCGCCGCCTGTCGAGTAGCCGGGCCTGGGTGGCCATGAACGTGGCCGCCGTCTTCAGATCGATGTTCATACCGACAGGGTCGCGTGGATCGCGGCCGCTGTCTTGAACACATCGGTCACGAGCGGCGGCGCGGACGGTTGTAGAGCTTGCGCCCGACGGCCAAGAGCGTTTCGCGCAGCGTCTCGTCGTCGAGCGAGGCGACCTCGGGCGAGCCGCCGGCGACGGCGATCCCCGCCAGCAGCACCTGCGCGGTGACGATCGCGGTGAGATCCGGATCCGGGCCGACCAGGATCTCCAGCAGCCGGTTCTTGAAACTGTCCGAGCTGTGCACGGACTTCTCGATCGCGCGGGCGATGCCGGGGTCGCTGGAGAACAGGGCGACCAGCGAACGGTGCCGCACCACGAGATCGACGAAACCGTCCAGCAGGTGGTCGATCTGCGCGCCCCGGGTGCGCTGGGCGCGCGCGTCGTCGACGATGCCCTCCAGCTCGCGCAGCACGGGCTCGGCGACGGATTCGGTGATCTCCGCCTTCGTCTTGAAGTGGTAGTAGACGGCGGCCTTCGTGACGCCGAGGGCGTCCGCGATCATCTGCAGCGAGGTGCCTTCCACGCCGTGTTCGGTGAACAACCGCAACGCCGTGCCCAGTAGTCGCGTGCGGGTGTCCTCCGCGTGGACGACGTCCATGTTCCCTCCTCGTTCAGCCGTCGGAGATTACGTCAAGCGTGCCCGCGTGGCCAAACGAGTACTAGCCGTGCGGCTAGTCACACACTTGCCGATCGGCTTGTAGGCCCCTAGCCGATCGGCTAGCTTGGAATGAACCTGATCGAGTGAACGGGAGACTTTCGTGGCCAGCTTCCTCTACCGCCTGGGCCGGTTCTCGTTCCGGCGCCGGGCACTGGTGACGGCGGTGTGGGCCGCCGTCCTGGTGGCCCTCGGCGCGGGAGCGCTGACCCTGTCCGGCCAGCTTTCGAACTCGGTGACCATCCCCGGCACCGAGTCGCAGAAGGCGATCGACCAGCTCGCCGACCGGTTCCCGGAGGCCGCCGCCGGTGGCGCGACGGGGCGCGTCGTCATCTCGACGCCCGGCGACATCACCGACGCGAACGGGCAAGCGGCGATCGCCGGCCTCGTCAAGGGACTCAAGGACGCGCCGAAGGTCGCCGGGGTGGTCGACCCGTTGCAGGTGCAGGCGATCTCGCCCGACAAGCATGTGGCGCTGGCGCAGGTCAGCTATCGCGTGCCGGGTTTCGAGCTCACCGACGCCGACCGCGACGGCCTGATGGCCGCCGCCGATTCCGCCAAGGCGGCCGGGTACACCGTCGAATTCGGCGGTGACGCCGTGCAGGCGATGCCCGCGACCAACGCCACCGAAGGCCTGGGGGTCGCCGTCGCCGCGGTCGTCCTGATCATCACCTTCGGCTCGCTGCTCGCGGCCGGGATCCCGCTGCTGACCGCGCTCATCGGCGTCGGCATCGGCATGGCGGGCATCACGACGGCGTCCGGTTTCCTCGAACTGAACACGAACACGCCGGTGCTCGCGCTGATGATCGGCCTCGCCGTCGGCATCGACTACGCGCTCTTCATCGTTTCCCGCTACCGCCACGAACTCACCGTCGGCCGCGATCCGGAGGAAGCCGCCGGCCGCGCCACCGGCACCGCGGGCTCCGCCGTGGTGTTCGCCGGGCTGACCGTCATCATCGCGCTGGCCGGCCTGACCGTCGTCGGCATCCCGTTCCTCGGCGAGATGGGCATCGCGGCGGCGATCACGGTCGCGATCGCGGTCGTCATCGCGCTCACCCTGCTGCCAGCCGTGCTCGGCTTCGCCGGCGCCAAACTGGCGGGCGGCAAGATCCGCTTGCGCCGCAAGGAAAGCGAGACGACACACGGCGAGCGCTGGGCGAAATTCGTCGCCCGCCACCGCATCCCGGTGCTGATCGCCGCGATCGCCGGGCTCGCGATCGTCGCCGTGCCCGCCGCGAGCATGCAGCTCGGCCTGCCGAACGACAGCACCGCCGCGCCGGACACCACCCAGCGCAAGGCCTACGACACCGTCGCCCGCAGTTTCGGCGAGGGCGCCAACGGCCCGCTGGTGATCGTCGTCGACCTGAGCGGCAGCGCCGACCGGCAAGCCGCGCTCCAGCAGGCGGCCGCGGGTATCGGCGGCCTCCCCGAACGCCCGATCGTCACGCCGCCCAGGACCAACCGCGACGGTGACCTGGCGCTGCTGACCGTCATCCCGAAGAGCGGCCCGAGCAGCACCGCGACCGAAGACCTGGTCAGCGACATCCGCGGCCTGAACGCGAAACTGGGCACGGCCACCGGTGCGTCGCTGGCGGTGACCGGCCAGACCGCGGCCAACATCGACGTCTCGGAGAAACTCGCCGACGCGATGCTGCCCTACCTCGCGCTGATCGTCGGGCTCGCGTTCCTGCTGCTGATGCTGGTGTTCCGGTCGATCGTCGTGCCGCTGAAGGCGACGCTGGGCTTCCTCGGTTCGGTGGTCGCGACGTTCGGTGCCGTGGTGGCCGTGTTCCAGTGGGGCTGGCTCACCGACCTGCTCGGTGTGAAGACGACCGGGCCGATCATGAGCATGCTGCCGATCCTGCTCATCGGTGTGCTGTTCGGGCTCGCGATGGACTACCAGGTGTTCCTGGTGACCCGGATGCGGGAGGAATACGTCCACGGCGCCGACCCGCAGCAGGCGATGGTGACCGGTTTCCGGCACGGCTCCCGCGTCGTGGTCGCCGCCGCGCTGATCATGATCAGTGTGTTCGCCGGATTCGTGCTCGCGGAGTCCTCGCTGATCCAGTCGATCGGGTTCGCGCTGGCCTTCGGGGTGCTGGTGGACGCGTTCGTGATCCGGATGACCATCGTGCCGGCGCTGATGTCGCTGCTCGGCCGCGGTGCGTGGTGGCTGCCGAAGTGGCTGGACCGCGTGCTGCCCGATGTCGACGTCGAAGGCGAGAAGCTCGCGAAGCAGCTTGATGCGCCTGATGAGCGAGAGCTGGTCGACGCCACGAAGTAGGTCCGTCCGTGAAGGCCTCCTTGAGGGACTCTGGGTCCCTCAAGGAGGCCTTCACGGCGTTCAGGCGAGTGCCGCGCGGGCCTCTCCCAGCGCGAAGCCGAGCAGGTTCAGCCCGCGCCAGCGTTCGGCGTTTTCGACGTGCGGATGGTCGGCCGCCAGCCCGATCCCCCACACGGTGTCCAGCGGGCTGGCCTCGACCAGCACGCGATTCCTGGTGCCGAGCAGGAAGTCCCGCAGGTTCTGGTGTTGTCCGAACTTCGCGACCGTTCCGTCGAGGACGATGCCGTAGCGCTCGTCCTCCCAGCGTGCCTGCTCGAATCCCCGCACTTCGCGGCCCATCGCCTTGGCCTCGCGCGGATGCCGGGCGCCGAGGATCCGCGCCGCGCTCTCGGCGTCGTCGAACAGGACCGCTTTGCGCCACATCATGTAGTGCTCGGCCGTCGGGAAGGTTTCGCCGTCGGCGGCGAACCGGGCAGGCCACCACTGACTGAAGCATTCGGGCCCGACCGTGCCGTCACGCCGGGGCTGATGACCCCAGAAGTACAGGAATTTGACGCGGCTCCCCGATCGCTGGAGCCGGACGACCTCGGCGACCGAGCGCGGGTTTCCGGACATGCCGGACAGCATGCTCGCCGACGTCGCGGCGCGCAGCCGATTTACCAGGCCGGTCAGGCCAGCCAGGCGATGGCGCCGCCGATGGCCAGCAGCGCGCCGATCCCCAGCACGACGGCCATGAACTTGACGCTCTTCCAGGTCGCGTAGACGCCGCCGATCAGGAAGCCGCCGAGCGCGAACAGCAGCACAGCGATGGTCGTGTTACTCACGACCGTCACCCTGCCACACGCCAGCGAGCCGGATCGCGCCGGGCTCGCACCTTGCCGCCGGGACCGGACCCGGCTAACGTACAACCACATGGTTGTACTTCGCGAGGAGAACGAGGAGTCGCTCAACCAGCTCTTCCGCGCCTTGGCCGACGGCACCCGCCGCGACATCCTGGCCCGGGCGATCGCGGAAGCGCCGTCGGTCTCCGAGCTCGCCGCGCATTACGAGATGAGCTTCGCCGCGGTGCAGAAACACGTCGCCGTGCTCCAGCGCGCGGGTCTCGTGCGGAAGCGCGCCCACGGGCGCGAACAGCTGGTGTCGACCGACCGCGAGCGGCTCCAGCGCGCCACCGAGCTTCTCGATTCCTACGAAGTCCTTTGGCGCCAACGGGTGGCGCAGCTCGACGATGTCCTCCGGGAAGGGGAATGACGATGCCGATCACCTCGGTCACCAAAGATCCCGAGAAACTCCACCTCACCGTCGTGGCGGACTTTTCCGTTTCGCAAAAGCGCCTCTGGGCGGCTTGGGAGGATCCAAGACAATTGGAACGCTTCTGGGGGCCGCCGTTCGCGCCCGCCACGTTCACTCATCACGATTTCCGGACGGGCGGCCGCGCCGAGTACTTCCTGACTGGGCCCAACGGGGAGAAGTGGCCCAATTCCTGGAAGTTCACCGAGGTGAACCCCATCGGCTTCTTCGAGGCGGAAGACGGCGACGACAACGACGAGGACATGCCCACCTCGATGACTTTCACCTTCGAGACGACCTCCACGGGATCCCGGATGATCCATGTGACGCGCTTTTCCAGCGTCGAAGCCATGGAGAAGACGATCCCCGGGATGGAAGAGGGCTTCCGCGCCGCGATGCCCCAGCTCGACGCACTGCTGGAGGCTTGATGAGAAGGCTCAAGATCATCGAGCACATCTCGCTCGACGGCGTGATCCAGCATTCGGCCGACGAGAACGGCTTCCCGTACAGCGGCTGGAACATGCCCTACCGGACCCCCGCCGGCCGGGAAGCCCTCCTGGCCGCGCACACCGACAGCTTCGACCTGCTGCTCGGCCGTCACACCTACGACCTCTGGTCGGAATCCTGGCCGGACGCGCCGAGCGAGCCGTTCGCGGACCGGCTCAAGGCGGCGACGAAGTTCGTCGTCACCCATCGACCGGAAAGCCTGAAATGGGGTCCGTTCGAGGGAGTCGGCCCGGACGTCGTCGAAAGCGTCCGCCGCCTCAAGGCGCAGGACGGCCCCGACCTCATCCTGTCCGGCAGTTCCACGCTGACGTCACCCCTGCTCGAAAACGGGCTCGCGGACGAAGTCGTACTGGCCGTCTATCCGCTCCTTTTGGGCACGGGCAAGCGTTTCTTCGCCGAAGGAACGCCTGCCCAGACCCTGGACTTCGTCGGGTCCACGACGACCCCGTCCGGTGTCCAGCTCACTACCTACCGCCCCACCGGACGCATTTAGTCCTCTGGATGCGGTAGTCAGAGGACGCCCTTCGTCGACGGGATGCCGCCCGCCCGCGGGTCCGGCTCGGTGGCGGCCCGCAGTGCCCGCGCGACGGCCTTGTACTCGGCCTCCGCGATGTGGTGCGGGTCCCGGCCGTGCAGCACCCGCACGTGCAGCGCGATCTGCGCGTGGAACGACAGCGAGTCGAACACGTGCCGCGTCAGCACGAACGGGTAGTTCCCGCCGATGGTGAAGCTGTTGAACTGCTCCGGCTCGCCGAGGTGAACGCAGTACGGGCGCCCGGAGACGTCGATCGCGGCGTGCGCGAGGGTCTCGTCCATCGGGATCCACGCGTCGCCGAACCGGCGGATACCGCTTTTGTCGCCGAGCGCCTGCCGCAGCGCCTGGCCGAGCACGATCGCGGTGTCCTCGACGGTGTGGTGCGCGTCGATGTGCACGTCACCGGTCGCCTGCACCTTGAGGTCGAG
This sequence comes from Amycolatopsis keratiniphila, assembly GCF_000400635.2. Classification (NCBI taxonomy): domain Bacteria; kingdom Bacillati; phylum Actinomycetota; class Actinomycetes; order Pseudonocardiales; family Pseudonocardiaceae; genus Amycolatopsis; species Amycolatopsis keratiniphila. The sequence goes on from NC_021252.1 coordinate 6,415,204, forward strand.
CGAGCCGTGCACACCGAACGCGGTGAGCATGTGGTCGTAGAACGGGACACCGGTGTCGATCTCCACCTGACCCGTGCCGTCCAGGTCGAGCTGGACCGAAATGGACGATTCCTTGGTGGTGCGATCCACCTTGCCGACGCGACTCATCGCGGCACCTCCTTGCTGGCCTCGAGAAAGGCGTCGTTCTCTTCCGGCGTGCCGATGGTCACCCGCAGGTGCCCGGCGATGCCGACGTCCCTGATCAGCACACCGTTGTCCAAATAGGACTTCCAGGTCGCGGGCGCGTCCGCGAACCGTCCGAAGAGGACGAAGTTCGCGTCGCTCGGGACCGGCGTGAATCCCAAGCCCAGCAACGATTCCACCACGCGGTCGCGTTCGGCCGCGAGTTTGGCGACCGAGGCGAGGGTGGCGTCCGCGTGCCGCAGCGCGGCGCGCGCGGCGGCCTGCGTGAGCTTCGAGAGGTGGTACGGCAGGCGCACCAGCTGCAGCGCGTCGACGATCGCGGGCGCGGCAGCCAGATAGCCGAGCCGTCCGCCCGCGAAGGCGAACGCCTTGCTCATCGTGCGCGACACGATCAGCTTCGCCGGGTACTCCTCGATCAGCTCGACGGCGCTCGGCTGCGACGAGAACTCCGCGTACGCCTCGTCGACCACCACGATGCCCGGCGCCGCTTCGAGCAGCCCGCGCAACTCGCCGAACGGGATCGACCCGCCGGTCGGGTTGTTCGGGCTGGTCACGAACACGATGTCCGGACGGCGTTCGCCCACCAGCGCGGCCGCCTTCTCGGTGTCGAGCGTGAAATCGTCGCGGCGCGGCACCGGCAGCCAGTCGGTGCGGGTGCCCGCCGAGATGATCGGGTGCATCGAGTACGACGGCTCGAAGCCCAGCGCCGACCGGCCGGGACCGCCGAAGGCCTGCAGGATCTGCTGCAGGATCTCGTTGGATCCGTTGGCGGCCCACACGTTCGACTCCGACACCAGCACGCCGGTGGACACCGCGAGATAGTCCGCGAGGTCCTGGCGCAGCGCGACGGCGTCGCGATCCGGGTAGCGGTGCAGCGAAGCGGCCTCGGCGCGGACGGCCTCGGCGACGTCGGCCACCAGCGCGTCCGGCGGCGGGTACGGGTTTTCGTTGGTGTTGAGCCGGATAGGCACGTCGAGCTGCGGTGCGCCGTACGGGGTCTTGCCCCGCAGGTCCTCCCGCAGCGGAAGCGCGTCGAGCGTGATCTCCTCGCCGATGCTCATGCCCGCTCTCCCTCGAACCGTGCCGTGATGGCCTCGCCGTGCGCGGGCAGGTCTTCGGCGTTCGCCAGCGCGACGACGCGGCCGGCGATCTCGCGCAGCGCGTCCTGGCTGTAGTCGACGACGTGCACGCCCTTGAGGAAGCTCTGCACCGAGAGCCCGGACGAGTGCCGCGCGAATCCGCCGGTCGGCAGGACGTGGTTCGACCCGGCGCAGTAGTCGCCGAGCGAGACCGGCGCGTACGCCCCGACGAAGATCGCACCGGCGTTGCGCACGCGAGCCGCCACCGCACGCGCGTCCGCGGTCTGGATCTCCAGGTGCTCGGCGGCGTACGCGTCCACAACGCGGATCCCGTCGTCCACAGTGGACACCAGAATGACGCCGGACTGCTTGCCGCCCAAGGCCTCCGTCACTCGCTCGGAGTGCTTGGTCGCGGCGACGCGCCCGGTGAGTTCCTTGTCGACGGCGTCCGCGAGCCCCTCGGACGTGGTGACCAGCACACTCGCGGCGAGCGGGTCGTGCTCGGCCTGGCTGATCAGGTCGGCGGCGACGTGCACCGGGTCGGCGGTCTCGTCGGCGAGGATCGCGATCTCGGTCGGGCCCGCCTCGGAGTCGATGCCGATGATGCCGCGCAGCAGCCGCTTGGCCGCGGTGAGGTAGATGTTGCCCGGCCCGGTGACGATGTCGACGGGCTCCAGCGTCGCGCCGTCGGTGTCCGTGCCGCCGTACGCGAGCAGCGCCACGGCCTGCGCGCCGCCGACGGCCCAGACCTCGTCGACGCCGAGCAGTTCGGCGGCCGCCAGGATCGTCGGGTGCGGGAGCCCGCCGAACGCGGCCTGCGGCGGCGAGCACAGCACGAGCGTGCCGACGCCGGCGATCTGTGCCGGGACGACGTTCATCACCACGGTCGAGGGGTACACCGCGAGCCCGCCCGGCGCGTACAGCCCGACGCGCTCGACCGGGATCCAGCGCTCGGTGACGGTGCCGCCGTCGACGACCTCGGTCGTGACGTCCTGACGGCGCTGATCGCCGTGGACCTTGCGGGCGCGGACGATGGACTCCTCCAGCGCCTCGCGGACGGCCGGGTCCAGGTTCGCGAGCGCGCTGGTGAGCTCCGAGGCGGCCACGCGGACACCGCCGGGACGCACCTTGTCGAACTTCTCGGTGTACTCGAGGACCGCTTCGACGCCGCGATCGCGGACCGCCTCGACCACCGGCCGTACGTGATGCAGCGCCGCGTCCACGTCGTACTCGGCACGCGGGAGCGTGCTCCTGAGTTCGGCAACGGACGGGACCTGTCCACGCAGGTCGGTACGGTTCAGCATGGGTCAAGGGTACGAGGTGGCCGGATCGCCCCGAGCAGGCACACTGGGGTGGTGACCAGCGATCCCACGATGAGGGAGGCCTCCGTGCCGCGAATCGGGTTGTGCCAGCTCACGGCGGCCGAGGATCCCGAAACGAACCTGAAGCTGATTCGCGAAGGCGTGACGGCCGCGGCGGCCGAGGGCGCGCGGATCGTGGTGTTCCCCGAGGCGGCGATGGCGCGCTTCGGCATCCCGCTCGCGCCGGTCGCGCAACCCTTGGACGGTCCCTGGGCGTCCACAGTGGCGGCCCTCGCCGACGAGCAGGGCGTCGTGGTCGTCGCGGGCATGTTCACGCCGTCACCCGACGGGCGCGTGAGCAACACGCTGCTCGTCACCGGCGCCGGACACCATTTCGGCTACGACAAGATCCATCTGTACGACGCGTTCGGGTTCGCCGAGTCCGACACGGTCGCCCCGGGCACCGCGCCCGTCACCTTCGAGGTCGACGGGGTCACCTTCGGCCTCGCGACCTGTTACGACATCCGCTTCCCCGAACTGTTCCGGAAGCTGGCCGACGACGGCGCCGACATCGTGCTCGTGCCCACGTCCTGGGGCGCGGGCGAGGGCAAACGCGAGCAGTGGGAGGTGCTGGTGCGCGCCCGCGCGCTCGACTCCGGCTGCTGGGTGCTGGGCTGCGGGCAGGCCGATCCGGCCACGACGTCGACCCCGGTGAACCCCAAGGCGCCGACCGGGATCGGCTATTCCACGGTGTCCGACGGTTTCGGCCGCGTCCACACCCAGCTGGGCGCCGGGGCGGAACTGGTCGTCGTCGATCTCGACCCCGCGATCAGCGGGAAGGCGCGGGCGGCGACGGGCGTTCTGGCGAACCGTCGCCTGTAGCGTCCACCGATCGCTCGAAGAAGGATTCGAGCACCACGATCGTCTGAGTCCCGGTGACGCCCTCGATCGCGTACAGCCTGCGCAAGGACGCCTGAAGCTCCTCGGTGGTCGGCGTGCGCACCTTCACCAGCAGCGAGGCCGGGCCCGCGATGATGTGCGCCTCGACGACCTCCGGAAGCGCCTCCAGCGCGGCCTTGGTCGGCGCGTCGCCCATCCACGAGCCCGCCTCGACCAGCACGAACGCCATCACGCCCCGGCCGACGGCCGCCGGGTCGACGTCGACGGTCGTGCGCCGGATGACGCCCTGTTCGCGCAGTTTGCGGACCCGCTCGTGCGCGGCGCCCGCGGACAGCCCGACCGCCTTGCCGAGCGCGGCGTACGCCTGCGTCGCGTCCTGCTGCAACGCAGTGAGCAACATGCGATCTACGTCATCCATGGCTTGACCATATCAAGTTCGGCGGTTCAGGATGATCGCAATATCTCATTCGGAGCACTGGGGTTCTCATGGACATGGTCAAGGCACAGTTCGAGGTGCTCGACGAGCGATTCGCCCGGGTCAACGGGGACGAGTGGATGCGGCGGCTGCACACCGGCTGCCGGTGGACCGAGGGCCCCGCCTACTTCCCCGCCGGGCGGTACCTGGTGTTCAGCGACATCCCGAACGACCGGGTGCTGCGCTGGGACGAGACGACGGGCGCGGTCGGCGTGTTCCGCGAGCCCGCCGGATTCCACAACGGGCACACCGTCGACCGGCAGGGCAGGCTCGTCAGCTGCGAACAGGGCGGCCGCCGGGTGACGCGTACCGAGCACGACGGCACGACCACCGTCCTCGCGGAGACCTATCAGGGCAAGAGGTTCAACAGCCCCAACGATGTCGTCGAGTCCTTGGACGGCGCGATCTGGTTCACCGACCCGAGTTACGGCATCGACAGCGACTACGAAGGCCATCAAGCCGAGAGCGAGATCGGCGCCTGTCACGTCTACCGCGTCGATCCGGTGGACGGTTCGGTGCGGATCGTCGCGGACGACTTCTCGCGCCCGAACGGGCTGGCGTTCTCCCTCGACGAGTCGCTGCTCTACATCGCGGACACGCGGCAGAAACCCAGCCACATCAGGGTTTTCTCGGTGGAGAACGGACGGCTCTCCGGTGGCGAGGTCTTCGCGACGAGCGACGCCGGCGGTTTCGACGGGATGCGGCTGGACGCCGCCGGGCGGCTCTGGGCGGCTGCGCACGACGGCCTGCACTGCTTCGCGCCCGACGGCACGAGGATCGGGAAGCTGCGGGTACCGGAGGTCTGTTCGAACCTGACCTTCGGCGGGCCGCGGCGGAACGACCTGTTCATCACCGCGTCCAGTTCGGTGTACACGCTGCGGGTGAACTTCTCCGCTCCACGCATTTAGAGGACGAAATGCGTGGGGGGCTAGCGCAGCAGGCCTTCCCGGATCGCCACGCGGACGAAGCCGGCGCGCCGCCGCTCGCCGGTCTTGTCCCGGATCCGGTCGAGATAGGACCGCACCGTCCGCACGCTGATGTTCAGGATCTCCGCCACGTCGACGTCCCGCTCGCCGGCCGCGACCAGCCGCAGGACCTGCTTCTCCCGTTCGGACAGGACGATCTTGGGCCCGGCGTGGCGGTCTTCGCTGTCCTGGATGATCATCCCGGCCAGCGTCGGCGACACGTACGCGTTGTCTTCGGCGATGGTGCGGATGGCGCGCAGGAGCTCGTCGCCGTCGACGTCCTTGGACAGGAAGCCCTTCGCCCCGGCCTGCATGGCGCCGAGCACCTCGGGCTGTTCGGCGTGCGCGGACACCACGAGCACTTTGTGCCCCATCTGTCCCACCTCCAGCACCGCGGCGGCGTCCTGGACACCCCGCAGCTTGAGGTCGAGGACGACGACGCTGCCGGGAGGCTGCTCCTGGACGGCGAACCGCGCGACGGAGTCGGCGACGGCGCCCAGCTCGATGTCGGGCGCCTCGGTGAGGACACGTGCGACCGCGTCCCGGTACAGCGGATGATCTTCGATCACCCCGACGTTGATCGGCGTACTGCGTTTCGGCTGCTGCTCGTCTGCGTTCACCGGCGTCCTTCGAATCCGCCCGCGTCGGCGCGGGGCGCGACCGGCCGAGACGGACCGGGCACCTCCGGCGGAGACGCGAGCCCGAGCTGGATGGCCTTGCGGACCAGACCGGCCCGCCTTCTCTCTCCGAGTTTGTCACGGATCCGGTCCAGGTAACCGCGGACCGTCCGAACTCCGATGCCCAGGATGCGGGCGATGTCGACGTCGCGTTCGCCCGCGGCGACGAGCCGCAGGACTTGCTTCTCCCGTGCGGAGAGCGCGACGTCCGGAGCCGACGCGGGACGGTCGGCGTTGTCCTTGATGATCATTCCGGCCACCACCGCGGAAACGTAGGCCCGGCCGCGCGCGACCGTCCTGATCGCGGTCAGCAGCTCGTCGACGTCGACGTCCTTGGACAGGAAACCCTTGGCACCGGCCGCGATCGCGCCGAGCACCTGCTCGGGCTCGGCCTGCGCGGACACCACGAGCACGTGATGTCCCAGTTCGCACACCTGGAGCACGGCCGCCGCCCCGGCGATCCCCGGCAGGCCGAGGTCGAGCAGCACCACGCTGCCGGGCGGCTGCGGGTGGACGTGGAACCGGGCGACCGAATCGACCACCGCGCCCAGTTCGATGCCGTCGGCCTCGGTGAGGACCCGGACCACGGCGTGCCGGTACAGCGGATGGTCCTCGATCACCGCGACGTCGACCCGGTCGGTCTCCGGCCTGTCTTCGGTCCTCTGCACGTTCCCGATCACCCCGTCCCACCCGCCGCGGACACCGCACGGCCCGCTTGCGCCGGATCCAGCGCGGGACCGCGCGGAACCAGTGCCAGCAATCCATTCGGAACCGGTTGCCGTTCGGCTTGGCCGTAGCCGAGGGAAGCGAGTGCCTCAGTGCTCGCCACCGGGTACTTCTGGCCCGTGTCGGTGACGACGTAGACCGTGCCGGAACCGGATTCCGCCACCACCGCGCCTCCCGACGGGGGCACGAAGACGGCGTCGGCGACCAACGCGTCCGTCCGCGCGGTCACCGGGATCGCCTTCGCACCTTGCGGCAACGGGACCTGTGCGGAGATAACGATTCGAGAACCCTGTGCGCATAACGTCACGGACTGTCCGGTAACGGGCGCTTTTCGCGGGATCCGATCGGGATACTCCGCGGGATCGGCCCCGCCCGCCCGTGCCGTGCCGACCTTCGCCACCACGGCGACGTCGGCCGCGCGCACCGCGACGGGCGCCGGGACGCCGGTATAGGCGTCGGCGTTCTGCGGGGTGTTGATCAGCAGGCTCGCCTCGGTCTGGCCGATCGGTTCGAGCCCTTCGGCGTGGACGAGGTAGTACGACGTCGCGTCGTTGGGCGACGCCATCGCGTCGATGACGCCGAGCACCGAGCCGACCTTCGTCGCGGTGCCGCCGACCTTCGGGCCGGGCCGCCCGGCGTCCTCGACCGCGCGGTAGGCGAGATCGCGTCCGGCGGCGACGGTGCCGATCCACCGGGAGGACACCGCGATCGCCGGGTAGGTGTCGAACTGCAACGCCGTGGCGGCTTCCGGGGTGAGCTTGTAGCGGCGCCCGGCCGTCACGAGATAACGCTCCCCCTCGGGGACGCGGACCACGACGGCCTGATCCCTCGGCAGGTCGATCCCGGCGGCGGGCGCGCCGAGGAGCACCGTCGTCTCCGGTTCGGCCGACGCGGGCGCGTCCTGGGTCGTCCGCGAACAGGCCGTCCACGGGGTTTTCACGAGCGCGGCCGCCGCGGGCAGCGAATCGGGGGCGCCGGGGATGCCGATCTGCGAACCCCTCGGCGCCTTCGCGAGCTTGTCCGAAGGGACGGTCACAGTGGCCTCGCCGTTGCCGCCCGCCATCAGCCGCGCGGAGGCGTAGTTGAGCACCGGATGCAAAGCGCCGTCCTGGCCGAGGATGTAGCGCGCGCCGGTGCCCTCCTCGACGATCACCTTGCCGCCCGCAAGCCAGTCCTTGCCGCCGGAGGGGTTCAGCAGGCCGATCACGCCGAACACCGCGGTGACCAGCAACGCCACACCGAGCCCGCACAGGGTGCCGATGACGAGCCTGCGGCTCGGGGCGACCGGGTGGTTGGCGTCAGCCGAGACCAGTGCCGAAACCAGTCTCCTGCGGAGGAATTGGTAGGCCTGGATCTGGTCCCGCTGCGTCCACACGCTCCCGTCCCCCGCCGTTCGTGCCCACCCGTTTCGAGGGTGCTCACGTTAGGTCCGGCCCCGGTTCGCGGTGAGGGTATTTTTTACGCCCCTCCCCCGCGCGGGGCGGGGCTACCGTCGGGCGCGTGCACGGAGAAGGGGAATTCCTTGTCGGTTGATGCCCCGGCCCGCCCGGTCCAGGAACACGCTCCCGCGCGAGGTGTCGCGGGCGCGGCTCCCCTGCCCTGGCTGCTGCCGGTCCGCCCGCTGCAGGCGGCGCTCTGGGAGATCGCCGGGATCGCGATCCTGCTGGCCTTCACCGTCGACGGGATCCCGCAGGCCGCGCGGATCAGCGTCGCCGCCGTCGCCGGCGTCCTCGTGCTGACGACGTCGGTCCGCTTCGCCGGACGCCACGCCGCGGGCTGGGTGCTCACCTGGGCCGGTTACCGGCTGAAGCGCCGGACCAAACCCGAAGTCCCCGATCCGCTGCACCGGATCGCCGGCCCGGTCCGGGTGCGTCAGCACGTCGACCGCGCGGGCAACCGGTTCGGTGTCGCCGAGGTGAGCGACGGATGGAGCGCGATCGTCCGACTCACCCCGGGCGCCATGGCGCCCGCGCCGGACCTGCTCGTCGGCATCCTGCGCGACGCGTACGCGAGCACCGGGATCCCTTTGTCCAGCGCGCAACTGCTGACCTGGACCGTCCCCAATGGACAGTCGGTGCTGCGCGTCCGCTGGCTCACCGTCCGGTACCGCCCTGAGGACGCGCCGATCGCGGCGCTCGCCAGGGGCGGCGGGGAACTGGGCGCGCTGCGGAGCACCGCCTGCGCGGCGCTGTCGCTCATGGGCGCGCTGGCCGAAGCCGGGTTCGAGAGCACCGTGCTCGAAGCCGGCGAGGTGGCGGAAAACCTGCGCGTCGCGCTCGGCAGCGGTCAGGGCGCGCCGGTGGACGGCTGGCGTTCCTGGGACTGGGGCGGCGCGTCGCAGGTCTGCTACCGGCCCCGCTCGGAGCGGGATCTCACGCGGACACTGGATCTTCACGTCCCCGGCTCGGCGTTCACCGCGACTTCGTACACGCTGTACCGCTCCCCTGGCGGGCGCGAGAAGTCCGAGGTGACCATCCGGGTCGGCGGGCGGCCGGGGGCGGAAACGGTGCGGCCGGGCGGGATCGCGGTCACCCCGCTGCACGGACGGCACGCGGCGGCGGTCCGGCGGACCCTGCCGCTGGCGCTGGAGAACTGAGGGGACGGTCCGTGGAGGGTTCCTTTCTTCTCTGAGGGTAGGGAAGGAATCCTCCACGGACGTGACGCATTGACGTCGCGAAAGGGACCGCACCACGCCGAAGTCAGAGATCTATTCGAGCCGAAAGGCAAGGCGCGAGCACTGACATGACCAGTTCAACGCGGGGGTCGTGAGTGATTCGGGTCGTTCTAACCCTCTTTACCACTCACGACCTCGCGCGGAAACGCACATATGGATCAATCGGACACATGATCGCCAAGAGATGTCCCTTGTGGACGGGATCCTTCGGCAAAGGGGATCAGCCCCGCACGGCTTCGTAGACCCCGGCGATCATGCCGACGAACGGGATCAGCGAGAGCAGCACCAGGAACTCGACGATATCGAGAGTCCTTGCCCAGTAAGGGGAACGTCGTCCCTTCGCGACACGCGTCGCGTAGGTGAGACAGACGCCCGCCGCGACGACGACGGCACAACCGGCGGCGAAGACGAACGAGCGCGGACCGTCCGCGGCGAGCCAGAAACCGGCCGCCGCCAGGGCCGCCGCACCGAAACCGATGAGCACGAGCCGCTGCGAACGGCCGGCGAACGCACGCGAACGCAGCATCAGCGCCAGGCCCAGCAGCGCGCTCAGGCCGGCTTCCCAGGCACCGCCGGAAGACGACAGGACCACCGACGCCGAGACCACGACGAGCCCGAGCGCGACGAGCAGCCCGGTCAGCAACGCCTGCGCGTAAGTCGTGCCGCCGACCATGTCCTCGCCGAGCGAAGGGTTCTCGTCGGCGCGGAACGAGTCCATGTCGTCCGGCACCCGCGGCAGCGGCAGCCTGCCGAGCCGCAGCGCCATCATCGGCGCCACCGCGGCCAGAGCGGTCGCCACGACGGCGACGACGGCGGCCGCCGAGACCGGACGGACGTCGGCCAGCAGCACGACTGCGGTGGTGATCGCGCCGAGCCCGGCCGCGACGGTCACCGCGACGAACCACGGCAGCCGGTCCGCCACCGAAACGGCCGCGATCACGCCGTACACGGTCACCACCGCGAGCCCCGCGGCCAGCGGTCCCGCCGACAGGGAGAACAGCGGATGCGGCGACAGGATCGACATCCCGGCCAGCAGGGCCGCGCCGACCCCGGCGAGGGCACCGGCGGCACCGGCCTCCGCGTCGCCGTACGCGCGGCTCAGCGCGCCACCGCCCAGAACCAGGACCAGTGCGAGCAGCCCGGTCCCGATCGGCGCCAGCACACTCCCCGACGCCGCCGCCTGCACCAGCAGCCCGCCGGCGAGCAGCAGCACCACGGACGCGACGATGCCCGCCTTGCGCGCCACCGACGGACCCCAGCGGCCGGTGCCCGACTCGGCCACGCTGGCGATCGAATCGACGACGTCGTCGAACAGCAGCGGACCCCGCGGGCGTTCCCGCGGGGTCAGATGGAGGACTTCGCCGTCGCGCACCTGCGCGGCGGCCACCGTGAGCCCGAGCGCGAGCGGAGCGCCGCCGAGCCGGGACAGCACCCAGCCGGGATGCTCGGCCGACGCCTGCCCCGAAGCACCCGCGAGCCGCACGAGCTGCGGGACGAGTTCGGCGAAAGTGCTCTGCTGCGGCAGCGCCACATCGACGCGCGCCCGCGGTGTCACCACCGTGACGCGCCGGGTGGAGCCCGCGATCGCGGCCGTCATGCTTCGATCGACTTGGCGGACTCGATGACCGGGGCGAATTTGGCGCTGCTGGCCTCGGCCAGTTTCTGCAGCCCGTTGTTGACCGCCTCCAGCACGATCTCCGAGAGGTTGCGCGCGTCGTACTGGCGCACCGCGCGCGGGTCGATGTCGATCGAGGTGAACCGGCCGTCACCGCGCAGCACGACGGTGACCTCGTTCTGCCGGGAGTGCGCCTTGACCTCCATCGCCTCGACCGAACGCTGGATGCGCTGCACCTCTTCGGTCTGCTTGCGGACCTGGTCCAGCAACTCGTCCATGTCCGGCATGGCGTAGGGGTCGGTGGTCACGAGTCTTCTCCTTCATCTGCGGTGGTATCCCGGCGGACGTGGACACTGCCCACGAACCGCCGGAAGTCGTCGCCGAGGCCGCGGGCCGCCTCGGGGGTCGCGGTGCAGGCGATCTCGAGGATCAGCCGCTCGGCCGGGTTCGCCCCCGGCACGGTCAGCAGCACCTGCGTCTGGACGAGGTCCTGCCCTTCGCCGGTGCGGATGCGCAGCACCTGCGTCACACCCGGCGCGACCCCGGCGCCGATCACCCTGCGCCGCACCACTTCCAGCGCGGCCATGGTGCGGCCGAGGCGTTCGACGGCCTCGTCGGCGATGTCGGTGATCTGCGCCTGGTCCGGGCGTTGCCCGACGCTCAGGGTGATGTTCGGGGTGAACTCCGACGCGGTCCCGCGGTGCACCGCCACGAAGACCGCGCCCTCGGCGCCGACGGACGACGGCTCGACCGGCACCCAGCCGTCGGGGATGTCGAAGCCGAGCGGAAGGGAGACCCGGTCCTGCGTCGCCATGTCGTTCATCCCCGTCACCACGTGCCCACGTAGGAGATCGCGTCGTCCCACGCCTCGCCGACGGCGTCCGCCGCCTGGCCGGCCGCGCCGCTCACCGCGTCGACGGCCGCGCCGCCGTACTCGCCGAAGGTGTCGGCGATCTTCGGCAGGTCGATGTCGATCTTCGCGCCGATCCCGGCACCGAGCCCGAGCGCGACGCCCGCCTTGAAGTTGACCTTGATGTGCCCGGCGTCGTAGACGGCCTGGCCGTCGAGCTGCGCACCGAGTCCATATTGGAGGGTGCCGCTCGCGCCGACGCCGACACCCGCCACGTCCGCCGCGAGCTCGCCTTCGATCTTGCCGCCCACGAAGGCGTTGGCGTGCACGCCGACGCCGTGCGCGCCCGCCTGCAGCGATCCGTTCACCTCGCCGCCGACGAACGCGGTCCCCTTGGCGCTGGCCGAAGCGACGCCCCATTCCTTCTTGCCTTCGAGCTCTTCCTTGAAGGCGGCCAATTCGGCGTGGCCGGCCGCCTTGAAGTCCCAGCCCTGTGTGGAGATCTTGGCGTCCCACCCCGGGGTGAAACCGTCCTGTTCCTGTTTCCACTTGGCGTAGGTGATCTCGGTGTTGCCCCAGGCCTTTTCGCCCAGGGTCTCCGGCTTCGGCCTGCCGAACGGGGTGTCGCCGGCACGCGGGGCGCGCGTGCCTTCGAGCCCGTCCCAGGTGAGCTTCTTCCAGCCGGAATTGCCGAACCACGAAGGATGCGAACGCGGGCGCTTGCGGCCGTCGAGCGCTTCGCCGTTGAGCCAGTACAACGGGCCGCGGCCCCATTTGCCGAGCTCGTGCTCGATCCGGCCGGTGCCCTCCGGCGGGAACAGCCGCGCGAGTTCCTCGCTCAGCTCGTCGGCGATCTCCTGTGCCGCCTGCGCTGCCCGTTCGCCGAGCTGACGGGCGGCGGAGATGAAGGCGTTGACGGCGTTCGCGTTCGCCGTCCGTGCCTGGCTGGTGAGCTGCGCGGCGTACTGGTCGAACTGCGCGAGGATCGAGTCCACACAGGACTTCGCGCCCTGCAGCGCCTGCGCCCCGGCCCGCAGCCGGTTCGACTGGTCGCTCAGTTTCGCGCCGAGCTCGCCGAGTTCCTGGCACAGTTTCGTGGCGGAGACGGAGAACGCCGTGTAGGCGTCGCCTTCCCAAGACGCGTTGAGCGCCTTCGACGCCTTGCCGATCTCGTCCGCCCGGCCGGAAACCGTCGACGCCCGGTCGCCGCACCGCTGACCGGCCGCGGTCAGCGCCGAAGGGTCACCGGTGACCCGCCGCTGGTACTCGACCACCAGCCGCCGGTAATTCGACAGGATCGAGCTGACGACGCCCGAAGCGTCGACCACACCGCTCCCCCACACGGCTACCTGCCCTTCGCCGGTGAGTCAGCACCCGCATCGATGTCGATGTGCTGCTCGAAGTGCTTCCCGCCGTAGTTCATGTCGATGTCGATATCGATGTCCTGGCCGCCCGGCGCCTGCACGGTGGACTTGCCGGTGCTCAGGTCGGTGGTGATGGTGACGGTGTTCCCGTTGCCCGCGCCCGCTCCCGGGAACGAGCCCGGCGAACCCGCGCCGCCGCCCGAGGGTCTGTCCACCGGGATCCAGGCGTCGGCGCCACCCGGCCAGTTGCCCTGGGATCCGTTGCCGCCCAAGGCAGGCGGCCGGTACTGGGTGAACGGCGGCGTCTCGCCCGGCGTCGAACCGCCGCCCGCGCCGCCACCGGAACCACCGATCGCGGCCTGCCCGGAACCGCTGGCGACCGAACCCGGCGCCTGCGGGTTGGTGACCGGGGTCCCGGAGACCGCCGAGTTGCCGGCCGCGCCGTTGTCGCCGGCGTCGTTGTGCCCGAACAGTTTCTGGACCTCGCCGATGATGGTGGCGATCTGGGTGATCTGGTTGGCGAGGTCGACCACGCCGAGCGCCTTCAGCAGCGCGCCGATCGCGGTGATGAACGCGCGCAGCGAAGCACTGGTGGCGGTGGAAAGCGCGACGGCGGCACCGTAGGTCCACGGATTCGACATCAGGCCCGCGACCGTCGGGTTCACCGCCGAGACCACCGCCTTGTACGCGGTCTGCGCGGTCTTGATCAGCGTTCCCGCGATGCCGAGCAGCTCGGCGCCCTTCTGCACGACCTGGATGATCTTGGTCAGCGAGTTCAGGGAATCGGTGATCTTCTTCAGCGCGGAGTCCGACGCGCCACCGGACCAGATCTTGCCCAGCTGCTCGGCGGCCTTCGTCACCTCGTTGTACATGGTGAGGAACTCGTTGGCCTTCTTGAGCACCTCGAGCACGTGCTTCGCGATCTGCTCCGGCTGGCCGGTGAGGATCTGCGGCAGGATGGTGATCGGCCCGCCCGAGGACGCCGTGGCGTCCATCGCGCTGGAATTGGGGTAAGTCAGCATGGTCGCTCCTCAGGCCGGAAGTCAGACGGAAGCCGGGCGGTAGACGCTGACCTTCGCCAGGCCGTTGATGTCCGCTTCGACGATTCCGTGGTTGTAGAGCAGCCCGCCCTCTCCGGCGATGGCGATGATCGGCTTGCTGTCGGAGAACAGGAGCGGTTCGACCACGACGACGTCACCGCTGTGCACACCGCCCGGCACGTCGCCGAAGTTGCGCGCCGTGCCCGCGTAGACCTCGATGACCCCGACCCGCGCCTGGTTGTCGGCGTCACCGGCCAGCCAGTCGTTGAAGTCCGAGACGCCGTGGAAGCGCGTGTCGGTGATCGGGTGGTCACCGAGCTGCCCCAGCCGCGCGTCCTGCAGGTAGCGCAGCACGTTGCCGACCGAAGACGGCTCGCCGGTGCCGCCGGCGCTGTCGTTGATGGCCAGCGTCGCCAGCTCGGAAGCGTGCGAGTTCCCCCAGATCGACGAAGACGTCGATCCGGCACCGCCGCCGGGGCGGCCGCCGTATCCGCCCGCGACCGCCTCGTCGGCGGCCTGGTACGCGTCGGCGCTGCTCTTGATGAAGCCGTTGATCTGCTGCAGCAGCTGCAACAGGGTGCGGACCGCGACCACCTGCTGGCTCTGCATCGCCGTGTTGGCCGCCGCCACCGCGCTGCCGAACGTGGCGAACGACATCGGCTGCAGGACGGTGCGTTCGAGGTCGGCGACGACGTTGATGCCCTGCATGATGATGCCGCCCAGGTTCCCGACCGCCGAGCGCATGGCCTCGGGCTCCGCCCGGTACTCGCCCGTGCCGACCATGGCTCTCCTTCTCTCGTTCCCCCACGTCTGCGTGACCAGCAGCGTAAGTTCGCCACCAGACGTGAGCGGACGGCAAAAGTACCCACCGCAAGGGCGGCACGAGTGGCCAGAATGATCGGCAGGATTACCCACAAGCGGCCAGAAAGACCCTGATGAGCGCCACTCGCGACCGCCTGCCGGCCCTGGGCGAGCAGCCCGGAGAGATCGTCCTGCAGTCCCCGCCGATGCTGCCGAAAGGCTCCTCCGGCGGAGCCATGCAACTACTGATGTTCATGCCGATGATGCTGGGCATGGGCGCCATGTCGTTCGTCTACATCGGACGCGACGGCGGGGTGATGACCTACATCTTCGGCGCGTTGTTCCTCACCGCGATGGTGGGCATGGTGGTGATGTCGCTCGGCCGCGGCGGCGCGCAGAAGAAGGCGCAGATCAACGAGGAACGCCGCGACTACCAGCGGTACCTGACCGGTCTGCGCGGCCAGGTCCGCGAGATCGCGGACAACCAGCGCGCGGCGATGGCGGCGTTGCAGCCCGACCCGGCGGATCTGTGGGCGTACATCGAGACGGGGAAGCTGTGGGACCGCCGCAAATCCGATCCGCAGTTCGGGCAGGTGCGCGTCGGGACGGGGCCGCAGCGGCTGGCGACACCGCTGAAGGCGCCGCAGACCGTGCCGCTGGAAGACCTCGACCCGGTGTGCTCGACGAACCTCAAGCACTTCATCCGCACCTACTCGACGGTGGACGGACTCCCGGTCGCGATCTCGCTGCGGTCGTTCGCGCAGGTCAGCCTGTCCGGACGCCGCCCGGACACGCTCGGGACGGCGCGGGCGCTGCTGACCCAGCTCGCGACCTTCCATTCACCCGGTGACCTGCGGATCGCGTTGTGCGTCAAGAACGACCGGCTGCACGACTGGGAATGGGCGAAGTGGCTGCCGCACGTCGCCTCGACCGCGGCCGACGCAGCGGGACCGCGACGGCTAGTCGACGCCGACTCCGGGAAGCTCGCCGACCTCCTCGGCCCCGACCTCGGCGACCGGCCCGCGTTCACCCGGCGGCCGGACGCCCGGCTGGATCTGCCGCACGTCGTCGTGATCGTGGACGGCGGGCACGTCCACGCCGACGCGCGGCTCGTCGCCGAAGAGGGCAGGCTCGGCGTCACCGTGGTGGAGATCGGCACCGAGCAGCCGCGTTCGGTCTCGTCGGAACGGCTGCTGAGCCTGCACATGAGTCCCGATCAGCTCGGCATGGTCGTCGGCGACGGCACGGAGCAGCGGCTCGGGTTCCTCGGCAAGCCGGACACCTTGGACCGCGGGGCCGCCGAGGCGCTGTCCCGGATGCTGACGCCGCTGTTCCAGGGAGCGGCGGTGGTCAGCGAGGCCCCGATGTCGGCGACGTTCGGGCTGGCGGGGCTGCTCGGCATCGGCGATCCGCGCGACACCGACACCGCGGTCACCTGGGCACCGCGTTCGGCGCGAGACCGGCTGCGGATCCCGTTGGGCGTCAACCCCGAAGGCAGGCCCGTCGACCTGGACCTCAAGGAATCGGCCGAAGGCGGGATGGGGCCGCACGGGCTCGTCATCGGCGCGACCGGGTCCGGCAAGAGCGAGCTGCTGCGGACGCTGGTGACCGCGCTCGCCGTCACGCATTCTTCGGAGAAGCTGAACCTCGCGCTGATCGACTTCAAGGGTGGTGCGACGTTCGCCGGGATGACCGGGCTGCCGCACACCTGCGCTGTGATCACCAACCTGTCCGACGACCTCGCGCTGGTCGACCGCATGGCGGACGCGCTGAACGGCGAACTGTTGCGGCGTCAGGAACTCCTGCACGCCGCCGGGAACTACGCGTCGGTGCGGGACTACGAAAAGGCCAGGGAATCGGGTGCCAACCTACGGCCGTTGCCGTCGCTGCTGGTGATCATCGACGAATTCAGCGAGCTGCTGTCGTCGCGGCCGGAGTTCATCGACCTGTTCGTCGCGATCGGGCGGCTGGGCCGGAGCCTCGGGATCCACCTGCTGCTGGCCTCGCAGCGCCTGGAGGAAGGGCGGCTGCGCGGGCTGGACTCGCATCTGTCGTACCGGATCGGCCTGCGGACGTTCTCCGCGTCGGAGAGCCGCGCGGTCCTCGGCGTCGCGGACGCGTACCAGCTGCCGCCCGTGCCGGGTTCGGCGTATCTGAAGTCCGACAACGACACCCTCATCCGGCTCAAGGCCGCGTACGTCTCCGGAGAACTGCCTCCGCGCAGCAAGATCGTGCGCAAGGACGGCCAGAGTCTCGGCCTGATGCCGTTCACGCTGGCGCCGGTCGAGATCCCGGTGACCGTCGAAGCCGAAGAGCCGGTCGAAAAGGGCACCGGCGAGACGATCATCGGCGCGATGATCTCGCGGATCGAAGGCAAGGGACCGGAAGCGCACCAGATCTGGCTTCCGCCGCTGGCCGAACCGCCCACCTTGGATCAGCTGCTGCCGCCGCTCGGCGAAGACCCCGCACGCGGCTTGTGCCCGCTGGGCTGGGGCGGCAACGGCAAGCTGATGATCCCGGTCGCGTTGGTGGACAAGCCCTTCGAACAGCGGCGCGACATGCTGTGGGCCGATTTCTCCGGTGCCGCCGGGCACGCGCTGATCGTCGGGGCGCCGCAGAGCGGCAAGAGCACGCTGATGCGCGACATCGCCGCCATGCTCGCGCTGACCCACACGCCGGAAGAGGTCCAGCTGTTCGTGCTGGACATGGGTGGTGGTGCGCTGGCGCCGATCGCCGGGCTGCCCCACGTGTCCGGCTACGCGACCCGGCGTGACGCCCAGCGGTGCCGCCGGGTGGTGGCGGAGCTGACGACCCTGCTCGAACAGCGTGAGGAGTTCTTCTCCGCCAACGGGATCGAGTCGATCACGACGTTCCGCCAGCGGCGTTCGGAATACCAGGAGAGCACCGACGGGCGCGAATTCGGCGACGTCTTCCTGTTCGTGGACAACTGGACCACGATCCGCCAGGAATACGAACAGCTGGAGGAACAGATCACCAGCCTCGCGTCACGCGGGCTCGGCTTCGGCATCCACGTCGTCGTCTCGATCAACCAGTGGATGGGGATGCGCGCGCCGCTGCGGGACGCGATCGGCACCAAGTTCGAACTGCGGCTCGGCGAGCCGGCGGACTCGCTGATCGACCGCAAGATCGCGCAGAACGTCCCGGCGGACCGGCCGGGCCGCGGCCTGACCGCGGACAAACTGCACTTCCTCGCGGCGCTCCCGCGGATCGACTCGGACCAGCGGCCGGACACCGTCGGCGCGGGTGGACTGGACCTGAATCGCCGGATCTCGGCGGCCTGGAAGGGTGCGGCGGCGCCGCAGGTCCGGCTGCTGCCTCCCGAGGTCCCGCTGGACTCGCTGGAAGCCGGGCCGCGCAAGCAGGTCACGCTCGGCATCGCGGAATCGAATCTGCGGCCGGTGCATCTCGACTTCGCCACCGAACCGCATTTCGTGGCCTTCGGCGACGTGGAATCCGGCAAGAGCTCGCTCCTGCGCGCGATCGCGCAGGGCATCGTGTCGAAGTACTCGCCGGAGGAAGCGGCGATCGTGGTCGCCGACTACCGGCGAGGAATGCTGGGCGCGGTGCCTGATTCGCATCTGCTCGGCTACGCGGGTTCGGAAACTGTGCTGGGCGGGCTGATCGACCAATGCCAGCAGGCGATGCGGAACCGGCTGCCCGGCCCGGACGTCACGCCGGAGCAGTTGCGGAACCGGTCTTGGTGGCGTGGCCCGGAGCTGTTCGTGCTCGTCGACGACTACGAGATGGTCGCGACCGTGGGCCGGAACCCGTTGCAGCCGCTGCTGGAATTCCTGCCGCAGGCCCGGGACATCGGGCTCCACCTCGTCATCGCACGCGGCAGCGGCGGTGCCGGGCGTTCGCTGTTCGAGCCTGTGCTGCAACGGATCCGGGAGCTGGGTTCGCCCGGGCTCGTGATGTCCGGCTCGCGGGACGAAGGGGCACTGCTCGGGGACGTGAAACCGGGACCGCAGCCCGCCGGGCGGGGTGTGCTGGTGTCGCGGCGGCATGGGACCGGGCTGGTGCAGGTGGCGTGGACGAAGCCGGTGGAGGACTGAGCGTCGCCGGCCCTGGCACTTGCTTTCCACGCCGCGGCGGCGGCGCAGGTCGAGCGCGTCACGCCGGCATCTGGCGAGCCAGGTGAAAATGTGAGGTGCGTCGTATCGGCCGTCGTCGGGGTCGCGATCTCGTCACCGTTTCCGGGCGGGGAACTGTTTCGGATACTGTTCCTGGCGCGAGGTGGCCGATTCTCCTTACGACAAGCCGTCCCGACTCATCGAAGTCGCACTTTCCTTGCCTACCAATAGATTCTCGGGCACGTTAGATGGTTTACCCCTCACCGCCGATTCAGTAGAACTCGAACGCGTGTTCGGGTATGATCTTTGTCATGACCCAATCTCTTGCTTTTAATCCGAAAGCCGCTCGTTTTCTCGACGCCGCCTACGACGAGGAGGTGGTGCTTCGCCGTGCACAGGGACGGCAGGTGCACTCGATAGCCCAGTTCGCCAGGGTGGGTGGCTCTCGAAGATCGGTGACCGAGGAGGTCGCGTTGGCCTTCTCGGTCTCTCGTAATCAGGCCTATCTGCTGGTCGAAACCTCGTGCGCGCTGATTCGCCGGTTGCCGAACACGTTGGCAGCGCTGGAAAACGGTGATATCGATCTGTACAAGGCGTCGAAGGTGTCCCAGTTGACCCGGGAGGTGTCCGATGAGGTCGCCGCCCTGGTGGATGCCTGGATGGCGGGCCGTCTGGCCGGGCGTGACCCGACGGCGATCCGGAAATCGGTGGATCACGCGGTACAGAAATTCGACCCCGACGGCTATCGCGACCGCGCCGAGCAGAAACGCGCGTTGCGGCATGTGTCGCTGGACCACGAGCACGAGACCATGTCGAAGCTGTCGGGTTATCTTCCCGCCGAAGTCGCCAGCTCGGTCTACGCGTCCCTGTCCCGCGCGGCCAAAGCCCGCCGCGCATCCGACAAGACCCGCACCCTTGACCAGCATCGTGCGGACATCTTCGCCGAACGACTCCTCGCCGAGGACGGTCGTGGTGCGCCTCGGGCGCATGTCCATGTCTATGTCGACTTGCTGACCCTGACCGGCGCCCGGGAGGATCCCGCGACCCTGGCTGGTTACGGGCCGATTCCTGGCTGGCTCGCCCGAGAGATCGCCGCCGATCCCGGCTCCACCTGGTCCCGGCTGATCACCGACCCGCTCACCGGGCAACTCCTCGAAGCCAGCCCCGGCACCTACCGATCCCCGGCGTCGCTCGCCCGCCTGATCAAAGCCCGCGACCGGGAATGCACCCACCCCGGATGCCACCGCCCCGCCGAGTTCTCCGAAATCGACCACATCACCACCTGGGCCCGCAACGGCAGCACCGACCACCACAACTGCCACGCCGCCTGCAAAATCCACAACATGCTCAAAGAAGAACCCGGCTGGACCGCAGAACCCACCGGCAACGGCGGCATGACCATCACCACCCCCACAGGCCGCACCTACACCACAACCCCCGAACCACTCCACGACCCACGACCCCAACCCGAAGACGACACCCCACCCTTCTGACCGGCGCGGACCACCCCGCCGCTACCCGGACACGCGACGGGTAGGACACCGCCGCGCCCACGACCAGGTCTAGTTGAAAAGCCATCCGGTGGGCACGCCCTGGGCACCACACCCGCGTCGCCGGAAGTCGACGACACCGTCGAAACGTCCTTCACCGGCGGCGAGTTGAGAGCCCAGCTTCGCAATGCGCGACACGATCACGGAACGTCGACCTCGACCTGAAGTCCAAGCTCAACGAAGAGACTCCCCAACGAGAGCACCAAATCGGCCGTGATTCGAATTCGCCGGCAGCGCTTACTCCACCGCCGGCGAACCGGCCCCGGCGGTCAAGACCCGTGCGGCGATCTCCCGCGCACAGGCCAGAGCCTCGTTCACCCCCGTGTCCACCTCGAAGTCGTAAACCACGCCCCGATGCACGACCTCGGCCTGCGCCTCCGCCATCCCCGTGACCCGGTCTCCCCGTGCCATCTCCCGCCCGGCGGCCACGACGCCGTCACACCGGACCCCGACCCACAGCACGTCGAGTCCGTCCAGCGCGTCACGCCACCGCCGCTGCGAGGCGGCCCCACCGAGGAACGCGTCGTCGATGATCACCCGGGCCCCCGCCCGCACCATCGCCGCGACACCGGCCATCCACGCGTCCTCGAGCTGCCGGAAACCGGATCCGACACTCACCCCGCCGTCCCCCGCGAACTCGATCCCCTCGTCCACGGCGGCAGGCATGGCGTCGATCAAGGTGTCCACACCGAGGGTGAGCCAGGGATCCGGCAACACCGCTTGCAGGCACCGGGCTATCCCCGACTTGCCGGAACTGGAGCCGCCGTTCAACACGATCACCCTGGTCGTCACGCTGACAGCCTAAAGACGAACACTTTTCCAGCAAAACGGATACAAGGGACGTGCCAATACATTCCTCACGACGTTTACCGACTTCGGTAGGTTACTAAAACCCTTACCGCGACCTAACTTGGTGAAACCGTTTCGAATCGAAGCGGTTCCCCCGACGCAGGCCGAAGGGCGTATTCATGCGTATGTCCAAGATCGTCGCAACGGTGGCGGGCGCCGCCGCGGCGCTGACCCTTGCCGCCACCCCCGCCGCGAACGCGGGCCAGGACATCATCGGCGGCGGCACCGTGAGTTCCGCGCCGTGGGGCGCCCAGATCTACTGGGACGACGCCACCGCGTTCGGCGGTTTCAACTGCTCCGGCACGATCATCGCGCCGCAATGGGTCCTCACCGCGAAACACTGCCTCAACAAGCCCGGTATGCACGTCAAGGTCGGCAACGTCAACCTGAACCAGGGCACCGAGGCCGACGTCGACCAGCAGAAGGCCGCGCCTAGCGGCGACATCGCCCTGCTGCACCTCACGACCGCGGTCAGCACGACGTACATGAAGCTCGGCACCGCGAACCCCGCCAACGGCACCACGAACCAGATCTACGGCTGGGGACGTACGCAGGGCAGCAACCCGCCTTCGAGCGTCCTGAAGACGGCCGATGTCCGCATCACCGGCACCAGCAGTGACGCGTACGGCGGCCAGGCCATCGCCAGCGTCGGCATCAATGGTTCCGCCTGGCACGGCGACTCGGGCGGTCCGCAGCTTGCGAACGGCGTCCAGGTCGGCGTCTGCTCCACCGGCAGCAACTCCGGCACGAACCCGCAGGGCACCCAGAACTACGCGAGCGTCGCGGCGAGCCGCGACTGGATCCGCGCCACTGCGGGAGTCTGAGACGACCGACAGGTGGCCGTTCGCGCGCGAACGGCCACCTGTCCAAAGTGGACGCACTGAGCACTATGCCAGTTGATGCATCGGCCGGAGCGAAAGCGCCGAACCCGCCGCCACGACGGCGATGATCCCCGCGCCGGCGACCAGCGTCCAGAAGTCCGGATGCACAATGGACTGTCCACGCTGAGCCTGCCAAGTGAGCAGCACGAGCAGCGCCGCGAAGCCCACCGAAGCGGTCCGCACCAGATTCCGCCGCACGAATTCCGATTCGAGCACCGGATACCGCCGGGCGAGTTTGAGCAGTCCGAAAGCGACCAGCGGCAGCACCTGGATCGCGTGGATCCCGAAGAAGTGCGGGATCCGCATGTCCCCGCCCACCGTGCTCCACCCCAGCACCGGCAGCCCCGGCCCGCCATCGGGCACGCCGACCGCGTGGGCGCCGACGATCGACGGCCGTTCGCCGGCGCGGAACTGGGCCAGCTGCTGCTCGTTCGGCCCGAACATGAGCAACGCGATCCCGATCCCGGCGACCGACAACGCGGCACCCGCGCGCAACGCGGAATTCATCGCCCGGTCGGGAAGCCGTTGGAACAGCAGGAGAATCGCGATGGCCGCCGTCGCGGCCCAGCCGGTGAACGCGCCGTTCGCGACCATGTTGTTGATCCACTGGTCGACCGGGGTCTCCCGGTTGAAGTGCAGCGTCCGCCCGCGGACGGCGATCTGCCAGAACAGCAGCGCCATGTCCATGCCGAGGCCGACCGCGAACACCGTCCCGAGCCACCAGCCGAGCCGCTTGCCCCGGGTCAGCTGACCGATCAGCCAGGCCAGTGTCACCGCGTAGAGCCCCACGGAGATCGTGAACTTGAGCGGTTTGAGCCAAATGGGCGCGTTCACGAGGCTGCGATCGTCGAAGACCAGGCCCCCGAGCGCGATCACGCCGAGCACCGCCATCGCCGCCGCCAAGATCATCAACGGGCGATGCGGTACTGTCCTGGATCCCTTGTCCACCATGGATTCGAGCGTGCCGGGAAGCTCCGATCCGGACACTGGAGTACTCCCCCTGATCGGGGGTGGGGAGAGCCCTACCGCCGACCTGTGGGTAATAGTGCCGTCACCGCGACCGGCAGTTGTGCCGTTTGACCGCACTCCCCTCTTTTCTAGCGTGTCCTTCACAAGAGCAGACAGGGCGTCCCCTGGTGCTCACCGGGATTTCCAGCGAGATGAGAGGAGGTGGCCCATCAATGACCGGTACGGGATATCAGGCAGACGCAGCTGCGATGGCGCGCGCCGTCCAGGGGTTCGAGGAAACCGCGTCGAACGCCAAGACCACGATGGCCAGCTTGGAGAGCGAGCTGACCCAGACCCTGCACAACTACAAGGGTGACCAGGCGGTCGCGTTCTGGGACCTGCAGCGCCGCCTGCAGGAGAAGATGACCATCGCCGTGAACGAGCTCAACACGATGTCGCGCCTCGTGCACGAGAGCAACCGGAACTACAACTCGGGTGACGAGCAGGTCCGGGAAAGCCTCACCGGGGTCAGCGGAGTCGTCGACCAGACCGTGATCCACCGGCTGAACCCCTGATCCGCGAGAGGACCACCAATCATGGCTGACGTCGTCGAAATCAACTTCGCCGCGCTGCAGCACAGCTCGGCCTCGCTGGCCGCCAAGGCCAAGGCGCTCACCTCACAGCTCGAACAGCTGCACACCAACCTGCAGCCGATCACCCAGACCTGGTACGCCTCCGGCAGCTCCGCCGGTGAGGCCGCCCGTGCGTCTGAAACCCGCCTGCGCCAGGCCACCGCGGACATCGTGGCGATCATCGCGCAGTTCGGTGGCAAGGTCGGCGACGCCCACGATCTCCAGCACAGCCTGGAGAACCGCAACCAGGGCCTGTTCGCCGGCTGATCCCCATCCGTCGGCCGGCCGGTGCTTTCACCCCCCTCGGCACCGGCCGGCCGGCTTTGCGTGTTGTCGTCCCCCTTGTCGGCGTGGCCGTTCACGAGAGAGCCGGGATCAATGCAAGACCACTCGTACTACGTCCATCTGGAATCACTGAAGGACTTCGTGCGGGAACTGGAGACCCAGATCCACGCGATGTCCAAGCCGAACGACTTCCTGCTGACCCTGAGCGAACAGCCACTGCTGTTCGGCGAGTTCGGGGAAGCGGGTTCACTCAACAAGGCGCACCAGGCGGCCGTCGCCGAGATGCAGGGCCTGCTGGATCAGGTCAAGGGCGCGATCACGTTCGCGCAGGACGTCACGACGACCGTCGCCGACGGTTACGCGGCGGCCGACGATTCGGTGGCGGGCGACATGAACCACTCGAGCCAGCAGACCGGGCTGCTCGATCCGTTGCTCAACGTCCTCGGGGGCGTGCTGGGCGGTAACAGCGGCTCGAACGGCGGGGGGAACAAGGGATGACCGACACCGCGCACACGAACTTCGCCGCGTACTCGCACCAGCAGCTCTACGCGATGCTGCAGGCGGGCGACCCCAACACGGCCCGCCACGCGGCCCACAAATGGCAGTCCACCGGCTCCGGGCTGTTCGAGCAGGCCGAGAACCTCACCGGCGAGCTGAAGGACTTCTCCGGCAACTGGACCGGCGGAGCGGCCGACAAGTACCACACGATGATCACCGATCTCGTCGGCGGAATCCGCAAGGTCGCCCAGACCGCGCACGCGATGAACAACCTTCTCGAGGACGCTGCGGACGCGCTCGTGAAGGCCAAGAAGGAGATGCCGCCGCCGGTCGCGGTGCCGGACGTCTCCCCCGCCGATCTCGCGCTGGCCGTCAATCCGCCGCTCCTGCCGCCGGATTCGTCGCAGGCGACGATCATCAACGCCGCCCAGCAGCGGCAGCAGGCCATCGCGAACGTCGAAGCGCAGCAGCAGGCGGCGAGCGCGGCCAGCGCGGCGCACAGCAAGGCGATCGTGGTGATGACCCAGCTCGCGGGCGAATACTCCACGGCAGAGGAATCGATCCCGGCCTCGCCGAACGCCGTCGCCCCGCCGCCGGTCACCGGTGGCGGCACCGCCCCTGGCGGTTCGGTCGGCAACAACATCGGCGGGACGCCCGGCGTCGGCGTCGTTCCGGGCGACAACACGCATCCGCTGCCCTCGGACGGCTCCACCCCGCCCACCACCGGACAGCCCGGTCAGCCGCCCAAGTCGAACCCGTTGTTCGGCGACATGTTCACCGCCGGTCTCGCCGCGGCTTCGGCCGCCGCGTTCGGCCGGTTCGGTTCGATCATGCCGCGGGTGCCCGCGTGGGCGAACGGCAAGAACGACAAGGACAAGAACGGCGAGCCCGCGGGCGGCGGCGCCGGTGCGGCCGGCGCGACCGCGGGTGGTGCCGGCGGCGGCATCCCGATCGGCGGTGGCGGAGCGCCCTCGCTGGACGGCGGCGCGATCGGCGCCGGTGGTGGCGGCGGCGGGTTCTCCGGCCCCGGTGAGGCTCCGGCCGCGTTCTCCGGCCTGGCCGGCGACGGTGGCCCGGGCAGCGCGATGAGCGGCCTCGCGGGCGGAGCGGCCGGTGCCGCGGGCGCGGCGGCGGCCAAGGGCGCGATGCCGATGATGCCCATGATGCCGATGGGCATGGGTGCGGGCGGCGACATGGGCTCCGGACGGCGGATCCCGCCGTGGCTCGTGGAGACCGAGAACGTCTGGGGCCAGTCGTCCCCGGTCGCTCCCGCCGTGCTCGGCGAAGAACCCGAACAGTACTGATTTTCCCGACCAGGAGAGGCGGCTCGGTGATGGCATCCAGTGCGGGCGGTTACCGAGTCGCCCCCGCCAGGCTCGAAGCGGCGGCGGCCGAACTCGAACAGCGCGCCGGCGTGCTCAAGACCGCGCAGACCGCGCTGGCGGGCGAGAACGTCCCCGCCACCGCGTTCGGCCAGGTTTCGGCTTCCAGCGCGGCTTCGGCCACGTACACCAAGACGATCAAAGACGTCTCGGGCAAACTCGACGGCCAGATCACCAAGGCGACGGTGATCCATCAAGGGCTGACGGCCGCTGGTGGCGGCTACCGGCGCGCCGACGTCCAGGTCGCCGCCTCGTACCGGTCGCTGATGCCGGAGAACCCGTTGCCCAAGGCCGGGAATCCGGCAGGCGTCGGCGGCGCGGCCGACACCGGATCGTGGGCCACCGCGATCGCCGAGAACCGCACGAAGGTCACCGACGCGCTGACCGCCGAACGCGAGCGGCTCGCGAATCTCCTGGCACAGGGCGGGAAAGCCGACGACATCGCGAGCGCGCGCACCCGGATCGCGCTGTACGAGGACATCCTCGCCAACGACCGGCAGATCCTGCGGTTCGACCCGTCCGGTAACGGGCGCATCGTCGAACTGGTCGGCCGCATCGAGCCGGGCACCCGCAACGTCGGATTGTTCGTCCCCGGCGTCAACACCTCGTTCGACAACTTCCAGAGCTACGCCGACCTCGGCAAGAGCCTGGTCGCCGCGGACGCCACCGGCCGGACCGCGATGGTGGTCTGGGCCGACGGGGTGTTCCCCCAGAACGTCGTCACCGAGGGCCCGGCAGCGCACTACGCGCAGACGATGGCGCCCGATCTCAAGGCGTTCGGCGACGAACTGCGCGGCCAGATCGACAGCCACGCCGGACCGGGAGTCGTGGTCACCGCCGTCGGGCACAGCTACGGCGGCGCCACCGTGGGGCTCGCCGAGCAGCTCGGGCTCAGGGCCGATCAGGTGCTGCACGTCGAATCCGCGGGCATGGGACACGGGATCTGGAGCCCGAGCGACCTGCCGGCCAGCCAGGCCGGTGTGCAGCGGTACTCCATGACGGCTCCCTTCGACCCGATCGTGATCGCACAGGGCAACGCGGGGCTGGTCGAATGGCTCGGCGCCGGGCACGGAGCGGACCCCGACCGCTTCCCCGGCGTCGTCGAACTGGAAACCGGCCGCGACGCGAACGGCGATCTGCAGTGGGGTTTCGATTCCCACAGCGGTGTGCTCAAACCGGGTTCCGATTCGTGGAACAACATCTACGGTGTGATCACGGGCGGCGCGGTCACGCACGAAGGCTTCACCGGCGGCTCGCTGCGCGAGATGGTCATCGAAGGCGTCGGACGAGGCTTGTGAGGGATTGTTCATGATCACGAGGCACACCGGACTCGACCCGCTGGCCGAGGACCTCACGGCGGTCATCGACGGTGTCGCGGGCACCTTCGGCACCACCGCGGAGCGCACCGTGGAAGGCGAACTGGACTGCGACCCCACTCAGCCAGGCCGGTCGCTCTGCTGGCAGTACGGCCTCCGGGTGGACGACGCGACCGACGCGATCCGCAAACTCGTCGAAGACGTCCTCCCCATGCTGGAAGGCCAGGGCTGGCGGTGGCGCGACCGCAGCAACCCGCGTGAGCTGATCGCGCAGTTCAGCCGCGACGGCGCCGACTTCAACGTGCACGTCTCCCGCGCCGGCGACGGCGTGGCCATCGTGGGCTCGACGGCCTGCGTATCCGTCCCCTAAACCCAGGGGGTCGCGAAAGACCTCGTGAGCGGCGGCGGTGTCCCCCAGTACACCGCTGCCGCTCACGAGGCGCGGAATCGCGAAGGTTTCCAGCCCCGTCGTTTGCCCCGCCGGACCGCGGCCACCACCACGCCGGCCGCGATGGCGAGGGCCACCCCGGCGATGGCGAGCACACCGGAGACCTTGTCCGCCTTGGTGGGGGCCGGGGCCGCCGCGGGGACGACGAACGTGTCCGGGCCGACGCTCGGCGGTCCTCCCGGGCCGGGCGTACCGGCCGGGATCGAGGCGGAAACGGCGGCGTAGGCGTCGATCGCGCCCCAGCCCCGGCGGGGATCGTGCCCACCGCTCGGACCGCGGTGCGCGGTCAGCGTCAGCCGCGCGACGACCTGCTCCGGCGACAGCCCGGGGTGATACGCGCGCACGAGCGCGGCGACCCCGGCGACGTGCGCGGCGGCCAGGCTCGGATCGCTCACCGGCCACCGGTGCGCCACCGTCCCGCCCGCTCCGGCGGACGTGCTGACCAGTTCGGCACCGGGCGCGGAAATCCCCACGTAGGCACCGGATTCCGTCTGCACGGCCTCGCCTGCCTGGTTGGTCGAACCCACGGCGAGCACGCCCGGTGTCGCCGTCGGGTACGACGTCTGGCCCTGCTGGGTCCCCGCGGCGGGCGAGACGATCAGCGCGCCCTTCTCCCTGGCGCGCGAGACGGCGCCGGTCAGCGCGGGACTGTCGGAAGCGGCCGGGACGGCGATCAGGATGATCCCGGCACCGCGGTTCAGCGCGGTCTCGATGGCGCCCGCGAGTTGTCCGGGATCGCCGCCGCCGTTCACCTGGGTGTAGCGGATCGGCAGGATCTTGGCGCCGGGCGCGATGCCGGTGAACGTCGTGGACGGATCCGGTTGCGCGCCGACGATCCCGGCGGCGATCGTGCCGCGGCCGTCGCAGTCTTCGGCCTCGGTGCCCTGCCCGCCGAGGAGCTGCCCCGGCGCGAACTGGCCGTTGCCGCCGTCGACGCCGGTGCCGATCACCGCGACCAGCTGGCCGGTGCCGCGGGACAGCGGCCAGAGCCGCACGGGATCGATCAGCCGCTGTCCCCACGGGACGGCCGCGGTGTAGGTACCCGTCGGGTTGGCGCACTGCTCGGCGACCGCCGTCGACGGGACGGGGGTGCCGAGCAGTGCCACGAAACCGACGCATCCCGCGACGGCACTTTTACCGGCAAAGCCCACCATTCCTCCAGAATCCCCTTGTCACACAAGGGAATTCTAGTGCGCCACGTCAGCGCAGGTCCATCCCGAGGTCGAGCGCGGGTGAGGAATGCGTGAGCGCTCCGACGGCGAGGAAGTCCACACCGGACTCCGCGTAAGCCCGCGCGACGTCGAGCCGCAGGCCGCCCGAGGATTCCAGGCGGGTCTTCGGGGAAACCTCGTCACGCCGGTCGACCGCCTTCGCGCATTCGTCGGGCGTGAAGTTGTCCAGCAGCACCTCGTCGGCACCCGCGGTGAGCGCCTCCTCCAGCTGGGCCAGGTCGTCGACCTCGACCTCGCAGTGCAGTTCGGGCGCGTGCTCGCGCGCGGCGGCGAGCGCCGCGGTCACCGAACCGGCGGCGACCACGTGGTTGTCCTTGATCAGCACCGCGTCGCCGAGCCCGAGCCGGTGGTTCACCCCGCCGCCCGCGCGGACGGCGTACTTCTCCAGCAGCCGGAGCCCGGGCAGGGTCTTGCGGGAATCCCTGACCCGGCAACCGGTCCCCTCCACCGCGGCCACCCAGGCGGCGGTCGCGGTGGCGATACCGGACAGGTGGCACAACAGGTTCAGCGCGGTGCGTTCGGCGGTGAGCAGGCCACGCACCGGGCCGCGGACGACCAGCGCGGGCTCGCCGGCGGTCAGCCGGTCGCCGTCGTCACGGGCGGCCAGGATCTCCAGATCCGACCCGAGCACGACGTCGAACACCGCCAGCGCCACCGGGATCCCGGCGACCACCCCGGCCGACCTCGGCGTGAGTTCGGCCAGCGCACGCGCGGATTCGGGGACGGTGGCGTTCGTCGTCGCGTCGGGCCCGTACCGCAGATCCTCGGCCAGCGCCGTCGTGACGACCCGGTGCACGTCGGCGACGTCGAGGCCGTGATCGGCCAGTGCCTTGACGACCCACGGGGAGAATTCGGTCATGCCACACCCTCCAAAGCGATCGGATCGGCCAGCACCGGCTGCCCCGAGGGGCTGAGCCGGATGAGCTGACCGCGCTGCCGGACGTCGTCGTCGCGTTCGGGGAAATCGGTCCGCACGTGGCAGCCACGGGACTCCGTACGGCGCGCCGCCGCCGCGACCAAGGCCTCCGCCACCAGGGTGAGCGCCGCGTCCTCCACGATCCTCGGTGTCCACAAAGGACTCTCGGTCACGGATAGATCGAGCACCGAACCCACGACCGCGAGACCTTCTGCGTCCCGGCCGATGGCGGCGTACCGGCTCATCGCCCGCTGCAACGCGTCCCGATCGGCCACCGGGACCTTCGCCGGCGGCAGGAGCACACCGCGGCGCGGGTCGCCCAGCAGGCCGGCGGCGAGGTCGATGGCGACCGCTTCCGCCACCCGCTGCCCGACCACCAGACCTTCGAGCAAACTGTTGGAGGCCAAGCGGTTCGCGCCGTGCAGGCCCGTCCTCGCGACCTCGCCCGCGGCGTAGAGCCCGCGGACACCGGACCGTCCGTCCACAGTGGTCACCACCCCGCCACAGGCGAAATGCGCCGCGGGGGTGACCGGGATCGGGTCTTCGGCCGGGTCCAGCCCGATCGCCGCGCACGCCGCGTGGACGGTCGGGAACCGTTGGGCGAAGCCGGAAATCCCGGTGGCGTCGAGGAAGACGTGGTCGTCGACACCGCCGGGCGCCTGCCCCATCCGGCGTGTGATGGCCGCCGACACGACATCCCGGGGCGCGAGATCGCCGAGCGGGTGGACGCCGCGCATCACCGAGGCGCCCGTCGCGTCGTGGAGGGTCGCGCCCTCGCCGCGCACCGCCTCGGTGACCAGCGGGAGGCGGCCGCGCGCGCCGGGTGTGAACAGGACCGTCGGGTGGAACTGGACGAACTCGACGTCCGCGACCTGCGCGCCCGCGCGCAACGCCAGCGCCAGCCCGTCCCCCGTGGCGAGCTCCGGATTCGACGTCGCCTGATAAAGCTGCCCCAGCCCGCCGCTGGCCAGGAGCACCGCGGGCGCCCGGACGACGCCGGGCACCCCGTTGTGGTCGAGGACGGTCACCCCGACGACCTCGCCCGCGGGCGTGCGAATCGCGTCGACCGCGATGTGGTGCTCCAGCACCGGGATCCGCCGGTCACCGGCCGTCGCGACCAGCGTCCGCTCGACCTCGGCGCCGGTCGCGTCGCCACCCGCGTGGATGACGCGGAACGCGCTGTGCCCGCCTTCCCGCGTGCGGGCCAGCTCGGGCCGCCCTTCGGCCGCCGGGTCGAACCGCGCCCCCTCCGCCCGCAGCCGGGCCACCGCGGCGGGGCCACCGGCGATGATCGACCGGACGGCATCCTCGTCGCACAGCCCGGCACCGGCGGTGAGCGTGTCCTCGGCGTGCTTGCCGACCGAGTCGCCTCGCTCGTGCTCGCCCTCCAGCACGACCGCGATGCCGCCCTGCGCCCAGCGGGTGTTGCCGTCGGAGACCGTCGCCTTGGTGACCACCAGGACGTGCAGGCCGAGCTCGTGCGCGCGCAGCGCGGCGGTGAGCCCGGCCACCCCGCTGCCGATCACCACGAGATCGGCGGCGGCCTCCCAGACCGGGTGGGTTTTCGCCTGGAGAGCGGTAACCGGGTCGGTCATTCTCCGCCGCCAGGCTGCCCGATCTCGATCATGCGCTGCACGGAAGCGCGGGCACGGGCGGCGGTCTCGGCGTCGACGTGGACCTCGTCGGCGCCCTCGCGCAGCGACCGCAGCAGGGCGGCCGGCGTGATCATCTTCATGTACCGGCAGGACGCCCGGTCGTTCACCGCGCGGAAGTCGATCTCCGGCGCGGCCTTGCGCAGCTGGTGGATCATCCCGATCTCGGTGGCCACGAGCACCGACGTCGCCTTGGTGTCGCGGGCGGCGTGGACCATGTCGCCGGTCGAGAGGATCTTGACCCGCTCGGGGGCGACGGCGCCCTCTCCCGCCAGGTACAGCGCCGAGGTCGCGCAGCCGCATTCCGGGTGGATGAACAGGTCGGCGTCCGGGTTCTCCGAGGCCCGCTCGGCCAGCTCGGCGCCGTTGATCCCGGCGTGCACGTGGCACTCCCCGGCCCAGATGTGCATGTTCTCCCGGCCGGTCACGCGTTTGACGTGCGCACCGAGGAACTGGTCCGGCAGGAAGAGAACCTCCTGGTCAGCGGGGATGGACGCGACCACGTCGACGGCGTTCGACGACGTGCAGCAGATGTCGGTCTCCGCCTTGACCTCGGCCGTGGTGTTCACGTACGACACGACGACCGCGCCGGGGTGCTCGGCCTTCCAGGCGCGCAGTTCGGCGCCGGTGATCGAGTCCGCCAGCGAGCAGCCGGCCCGCGCGTCCGGGATCAGGACCGTCTTCTCCGGCGCCAGGATCTTCGCCGTCTCGGCCATGAAGTGCACGCCGCAGAAGACGATGGTGGACGCGTCACTGCTCGCCGCGATGCGGCTGAGCGCGAGGGAGTCGCCGGTGAAATCGGCGATGTCCTGGATCTCGGGGACCTGGTAGTTGTGCGCGAGCAGGACGGCGTCGCGTTTGCGCGCGAGGCTGCGCACCTCCTCCGCCCAAGCCGCGTCGGCGACCACGCCACCGTACGGGGTCAAGTCGTTCTGCAGAGTGCTCGTCATCGTTCTGGCCCTCCTGGACCTGTCTCCGGTTTTCGCCTTATAATCGAAAACCGTGCGAAGTCATCTTAACACCCAGACCCCCCTCGCCCACGAGGTCTTGGGGGCGGTCCTTCAAGTGCGCTCGGACACACTCCGGGTCCTGCTGTGGCGGCGCGCGCTCGATCCGCACCTGGGCCGCTGGTCCCTTCCCGGCGGCAGGCTTCGCCCGGATGAAGACGTCGAGGCGTCCATCCGGCGGCAGCTCGCGGAGAAGGTCGACGTACGCCAGCTGAAGCATGTGGAGCAACTGGCCGTCTTCAGCGCCCCGGACCGGGTGCCGGGCCCCCGCGTCGTCGCGACGGCGTTCCTCGGCCTCGTACCGTCCGATGTGGACCCCGAGATCCCCGAAGACACCGAGTGGCACGACGTTTCCGAGCTCCCCCGGACGGCGTTCGACCACGAGTCCATCGTCCTGCGCGCGCGGGACCGCCTCCGCTCGAAGCTCTGCTACACGAACCTCGGCTTCGCGCTCGCCCCGGAAGAGTTCACCGTTTCGGCGTTGCGGAGGCTGTACTCGGCTGCGCTGGGTTACCGCGTGTCCGCGACGAACCTGCAACGTGTGCTGTCCCGGCGCGGGTTGCTCCTGCCCACCGGCCACACCGCCCCGCCCGGACGCAGCGGTGGCCGCCCGGCGGCGCTGTTCTCCTTCGCGGGCAAGGGGATGCAGATCACCGACCCGTTCGCGGTGTTCCGTCCGCCCACCGGGAAGTGACCGCCCTGCGAACTCCTCCCGGTCCCCGTACCTTGAACGGGTGACCGAGCCGAGCGAGGAGTCCACCGGGAAGGCGATCTTGCCGCTGTTCCCGCTACAGACCGTGCTTCTGCCCGGAACACACCTTCCGTTGCACATCTTCGAACCGCGGTACCGGCAGCTGATGGCGGACCTCGTCGCCGAAGTGGTCCCGGACCGCGAGTTCGGCGTCGTCGCGCTGCGTTCGGCGATGATCAGGGAGGTCAGCGGGCCCGAACACGTCCACGAGTTCGGCTGCAGCACGGTGCTGCGCGAGGCGAAACGGCTGCCGGACGGCAGATTCGACGTCGTCACCACCGCACGGCGCCGGTTCCGGCTGCTGGAGATCGACCGCGTCTCCGCGCCGTACCTGATCGGCTCGGTCGAATGGGTGCCCGACGACCGCATCGCCACGGTGCACGGCGACACCGTGACCAGGCTCGCCGACGTCGCGAAGGCCGCCCACCGGCGCTACTGCGAGTCCGCCTGGAACGACGAGGACTGGACCACCCCGCCCGAGGACGGTGACATCGCGGCACTCGCGTACCGGCTCACCGCCGACTGCCTGCTCCCGCTGGAGGACCGGCAGCGCCTGCTGGAGGAGACGAACCCGCTGCGGCGGCTGCGGATCGCGTGCCGTCTGCTGACGCGGGAGGCCGGGTTCCTGAGCACGCTGGGCGCGGTGCCGATGCCGCCGGGGGAACTCGGCGAGTTCACGCGCCCCTCGAACCTGAACTGAAGCGCCGGGCCCCTCGCTCCCTGCCGGCCGCCGCTCCCTCGCCGGGGGCCGAAGGGCGCTTTCCCCGCATGCGACGCGACGAAAGCTCCCTTCACCACGCGAGACGCGGCGAAGGTCCCTTTAGCCCGCCCTCCCCCTGCCCCGAATGCTATGAAAGGTCCTTTCCTTGCAAATTTTGCAAGGAAAGGACCTTTCATAGCGCGCGTGAGGTGCCGACCCGCGTCATGAAAGGGCCGTTCAGGACAAAAAACGTCCTGAACGGCCCTTTCATGACATCCGCGAAGCGCTACTTGCCGGCCTCCGAAGAACCCCCGTCGTCCGACCCGTTGCCGGTCCCGAACTTGCTCCACACCTTCCCCGCAGCCCCGGACACCGCCTCGCCGACGTCGCTGAACACCTTCGTCAGCGGGTCGGTCGAGCTGTTCCAGGAGTCCTTGTACGACTTCGCGGCCGACTTCAGGTCGTCGGTCCAGGTGGACGAAGGCGCGTCCTCGTCACGGCGCGGGTACTCGCCGGCCAGGATCCCCCGGTACTCCTCAGACGCGGCCCACTTCTGCAGCTGGGCGGCGCGCACGACGGCCAGCGGATGCGACATCGTCTCGACGTAACGCAGCTTCAGGTAACTGTCGCGGATGTCGTCGACCGATTCGTACTCCGAAGCCTGCTGCAGGAAGGCCGGGATGTCGATCTTCGACGGGTCGATCCCGCCCGCGACCAGGATCTGCGAGCGCAGCGCCGCCGTCGGGTCCTGCGAGCACAGCAGCCCGGCGCGGTCGCAGGACAGTTCGGCCTTGCGGTACCACTCGCGCAGCGCCGCGATGACGACACGGATGCCGATCGCGCTCACCGGCGTCCACGACATCGACATCTGCAGGCCGATCAGCCGGATCATGATCGTGCGGTACACCGCGTGCCCGGACAGCACGTGCCCCATCTCGTGCCCGATCACGAACCGCAGCGACGCGAGGTCCATCGCCTCGACGGCCGCGGTGTTGAGCACGATGAACGGCTCGTCCATCCCGATCGTCTGCGCGTTGACCTCGGGGCTGCGGGCGACGAACAGGTTCGGCACGCGGTCGAGGTCGAGCGTTTCGGCGCATTCGTGGCGCAGCCTGTCCAGTTCCGGATACTGCGTCGGGCCGACCCGGATCGCGGACGCGAGCGCCATGAGCCGCTCACCGCGTTCGGCGTAGAAACCGGAAACCGCCTTCACGACCTGCGCGAACCCCGGAACGGCGCGCAGGGTGGCCAGTGCGCCGCGATCGACGGGGTGTTCGTAGGCGCGCGGGCTGATACCCGGGAAGCGGACGGCGTTGTGCCGGGAAACCTCGATGTCGTCGGTCAAGAGAAAGCCCCCTAGAGAAGTTGCCGCCCACCCTAGAGGAAATTCGTCAGCCGAGGCGGCGGCCCAGGTCTTCCCGTCCGTTCCACGCGGTCAGCAGCGTGTACGCCAGCGTCGTCATCAACGGCGCGGCGAGCATGATCCACGTCGATTCGATCTGCGGCGCCTTCGCGATGACGTCGCCGACGGCGGGCGCGGCACCGATCTCGTAGCGGCCGTTGGCGAACGCGACGCCCATCGTCGTCCCCAGCCAGCCCGCGAGGGTCGCGCCGCCGGTCGCGGCGATCAGCACGACCGGGCCGCGGCGTTCCCGCAGCAGCCAGGTCACGATGCCGATCAGCAGCCCGGCGCCGAGCGCGAGGAAACCGTAGACGGCGAGGTCGTCGAAGCGGTGCCAGCTCTCCAGCTCCAGCGGGGCGAGACCGCCCTGGTCGTTGATCACCCGCATCCGCTGGGGCGGCGCGAGCCTCGCCCACAGCCAGGCCAGCGGGAAACCGAGCAGGCCGGCCGTGGACAGGACGCTGACCGCGGGCAGCAGATCGGCCTTGACGACGACCTTGGGGTACGGGCGGCGAGGCCTCGGCAGCACGGGCACCGACCAGGGGTCGGGCACGCTGGAAGACAGGTGCGCCGGTTTACCCGTCGTCTCGCCCAACCCCGGACTCCTCCCTCGTGCTGCTTGTGCAGAGCGTAACCAATGACGCCCCCAGCGCACGCAACCCGGCACCGAATGGCGGGAAAGTGTCAGCCGGCTAGTTCACCGTGACGGCTGCACCGGGCCGTCCACCCGACCGGGGTGATCTGGACGACCATCCGCCGCGCGCAGTACGTGCAGTACCGCGGCGGCTCGAGTGCCGTTCTGGGATTGTGGCAAGCCGGATGCTCCGCGCCACCGTCGGACGTCTGTCCACAGTGGACGCAGTACGCCGCAGGGTCAGAGGACGTCACTGATCGCCTTCACCGGCATCTTCAGCTCTTCGAGCATCGCCAGGTCCGCGGTGGCCGGGCGGCCGAGGTTGGTCAGGTAGTTGCCGACGATGATCGCGTTGATGCCGCCGAGCATGCCCTGCTTGGTGCCCAGGTCGCCGAAGGTCAGCTCACGTCCGCCGGAGAAGCGGAGCAGCGGACGGGGCATCGCGAGCCGGAACGCGGCCACGGTGCGCAGCGCGTCCTTGCCCTCGACGACCTCGTAGTCCTCATACGGCGTGCCCGGCTGCGGGATGAGGAAGTTCATCGTGCACTCGTCCGGGTTCAGTTCGGCCAGCTGCGCGGCGAACTCGGCGCGCTGCTCGACGCTCTCCCCCATGCCGATGATGCCGCCGCAGCAGACCTCCATGCCCGCCTCGCGGATCATGCGGAGAGTCTCCCAGCGCTCTTCCCACGTGTGCGTGGTGACGACGTTCGCGAAATGCGAGCGCGCGGTCTCCAGGTTGTGGTTGTAGCGGTGCACGCCCATCTCGACGAGCTCGTCGACCTGCTCCTGGGTGAGCATGCCGAGCGAGCACGCGATCTGGATGTCGTTGCCGTCCTCGCGGATGGCCTTGATCCCCTCGCGGACCTGCGAGAGCAGCCGCTTGTCGGGGCCGCGGACGGCGGCGACGATGCAGAACTCGGTCGCGCCGGTCTCGGCGGTCTGGCGGGCGGCCTTGACCAGGCCGGGGATGTCCAGCCACGCCGACCGCACCGGCGTCGGGAACCGGCCGGACTGCGAGCAGAAGTGGCAGTCCTCCGGGCAGCCGCCGGTCTTGAGGCTGATGATGCCCTCGACCTCGACCTCGGGGCCGCACCAGCGCATCCGGACCTCGTGGGCCAGCGCCAGCAGGTCGGTCAGGCGGTCGTCGTCGAGCCGCAGGACTTCGAGGATCTGCTCCTCGCCGAGCCCGACACCGCGCTCGAGGACCTGGTCACGCGCCACGGCGAGGATGTCGACGGTCTCCGGGGCAGTGGTCACGAGGCGGCTCCTGTTCGAGGTGGGGCGGTGAAGCGAAGGCACATCATCGTGCACGACCGGGCGGCTCGGCCACAGCGACGCAGGTCACTTCTGTGCCGAGGCCCGGCCGACGAAGCATTCCGGATCGAATTCACCACCGAACCACGGCGAAAGACCCGTCTTGGCCCGGTCGGCGAACTCCTCGGGCCCGGCCGTGCCCAGGCCTGCGGGCAGCACGCCCAGCAGCGGGGCCCCGGCGGCGACCGGCAGGTCCCGCAGATTCGACACCGCCGCCAGATCCGGCTCGTCCGGCCACGATCCGATGATCACCCCGGCCACGGTCAGCCCGCGTTTGGTGGCGACCTCGGCGGTCAGGGCGGTGGCGTTGAGCGTGCCCAGCCCGGCCTCGGCGACGATGATGACCAGCGCGCCCAGCGACCAGGCGACATCGGCCAGCGTGGCCCCGTCGGCGTCGAAACGCACCAGCAGCCCGCCCGCGCCCTCGATGAGGGTCAGGTCGTGTTCGCCGTCGAGGTCGCTCGCCGCGGCGGCGATCTCGCTCGGGGCGAGCGTCGGCAGTCCCGAAAGCCTGGCCGCCGCCTCCGGCGACAGCGGATCCGGGTACCTCCGCAGCTCACGGGTGGTGACCGGGCCGGCGAGGCGAAGGACGTCGGCGAGGTCGCCCGGCTCGTCCGGGCCCACTCCGGTCTGCGCCGGTTTCAGCACGGCGACACGCTGGCCCTGACCGGCGGCCAGAGCGGCGATGGCGGCGGTGGAGATCGTCTTGCCGACACCCGTACCGGTGCCGGTCATGACCAGCATGCTCACGTGCGTTGAATCTAGTGGGTCGGAATCGAGTCCCGCTGAACGGCTTCCGTTAGCCCCCGGATGCGGTGACGACCCCGACCGGGGTGAACGACGGGCTCCCGTCGTCCGACAGGTAGACCTGCGCCGCCCCGACGTCGAAGTACATCCCGGTCAGGTGCAGCTCGCCGCGCGCCTCCGCCTCGGCGATCAGCGGATAGTGGCGCAGGTGCTCCAGCTGCTGGAGCACGTTCTTGAGCGCGAGCCGGTCGACCTCGCTGCCCGGGCGTTCGCCATCGAGGGTCACCGTGGCCTCGCGATGCGCGCTCGGCTCGGCGTGCCGCAGCCAGGAGGCCAGCATCGGCGCGCCGTCCGGGGCTCCGGTGGCCAGCGCCTGCATCGCGCCGCAGCCGGAATGACCGCAGACCACGATCTCGCGCACCTTCAGCACGCCGACGGCGAACTCGACGGTGGCGCCCATCGACGGATCGGCCCGGCGGGCGGGCACGAGGTTCCCGATGTTGCGCACGGTGAACAGGTCACCGGGACCGCTCGTGGTGATCATGTTCGGCACGATCCGCGCGTCACCGCAGGTGATGAACAGGGTGTGCGGCGACTGACCGGCGGCCAGCTTGCTGAGCGCGGGCTGCATGAGCGCGGCGGTACGCCGCTGGAACTCGGTCGCCCCGCGCAGGGTGGGCCCGCCGCGCTGTCCGGGCAGTTCGACGTCCTTGGCCTGCCAGTCGGACCACGGGGCGAGGAAGCGCGGCACCGAACGCGCCGCGGCCGTCCGGGTCAGCGTGGGATCTCCGGATTTGCCCTTGGCGAACCACGGATGCCCGACCTCGTCGACAGTCACCGTGCCGCCGGCTCGTTCGTGGCCCTGCTGCCAGTTCGACAGGCTCTCGAAGGCGGCGTGATCGAGGTAGTCGACGACCAGTTCCAAGGTCACCTTCGCGCCTTCGGGCACGGTCGCGAGCACACGGCTGAGCCTCGGCACCGAAAGGAACGTCAGGACGCCTTCGACGACGACGCGCCATTCGTCGCCGTCGCGCTCGGCGTGGATCCCGGACCACACCGTGCGCCGCAGCATCAGCAGCACCGACAGCGCGATCCCGAGCAGGACGCCGGTGAGCAGGTCGAAGACGACTACACCGGCGAGCGTCACCAGGTACAGCCCCAGGTCACCGTGCTTGAGGACCTGCTTCATGTGGCCGGGGTTCACCAGTTTCGCGCCGACGTGGACGAGCAGACCGGCCAGCGCGGCGAGCGGGATGTTCTGGATGAGCCCGGCGAACGCGGCGACGAACACCAGGATCCAGACGCCGTGCAGGACCGCGGACGCCCGGGTGCGCGCACCGGCGGCGACGTTGGTCGAGCTGCGGACGATCACGCCGGTGACGGGGAGACCGCCCAGTGCGCCGGAGGTCATGTTCGCGGCGCCCTGGCCGATCAGTTCGCGGTCGAGGTTCGACCGCGGCCCGGTGTGCATCTTGTCGACGGCGACGGCCGAAAGCAGGCTTTCCACGCTCGCGATGAGGGCGATGGTGACGACCGCGACGGCGAACGCGCCCCAGCCGGTGTCCGGGAATTCCGGCGCGAAACGGATGTTGAGCAGGTCGCCCGGCAGGTCGACCCGGGGCAGGGTCATCGCGGTGGCGACGGACAGCACGGTCACCAGCGCGATCGCGGCGAGCGGGCCGGGCACCTTGCGGACGGCCTTGGGCAGCCGCGGCCACACGAGCAGGATGCCGATCGTGAGCACGCCGATCAGCGCGGCGGTGTCGTGGTGGCCGACGATCTGCGCGGGCAGTTGCGCGATGTTCTCGAGCGCCGAACTCTGCGCCGCTCCGCCCAGCACGACGTGGAGCTGGCCGAGCACGATCGTGACGCCGATGCCGGCCAGCATGCCGTGGACGATGGCGGGCGAGATGGCGAGCGCCGCGCGGGCGATCCGGCTCAGCCCCAGCAGGATCTGCAGCGCGCCCGCGGCGACGGTGATCGCGCAGGTGGTCGCCCAGCCGAAGGTCGCGATGGTCTCGGCCATGATCACCGTCAGGCCGGCGGCCGGGCCGCTGACCTGAAGCACGGAGCCGCCGAGGGCTCCCGCGACCACACCTCCCACCACGGCAGCGATCAGCCCCGCGACGATCGGCGCCCCTGACGCGAGAGCGATCCCGAGGGAAAGCGGGACGGCGACGAGGAACACCACCAACGAGGCGGGCAGGTCGTGACGAAGCACGGCGAGAGGTTTGGGCTTCTTAGAACTGGCGAGCATGATCACCAGGAAACTGGTGAATTGTCCGATTCGCACCACCTGATCGAGTGAACATCACTCTACGAACGGGTGGCGTGGCCCACTTTCGCCTCGATTCGTTGCCTGGAGATGACTCCAGTGTTGCGAAAAGCCTTGTCCTGTCCCGGATCCTGGGAACTATCGGTCGGCCGCCCGGCCAAGATCGTCGTGAGTGGCGAGGACGGTTAGAACCGTCCTCGCCACTCACGACGTGTCAGGACTTCACCGGGGCCGCCGCCGAGGTGAACGACCGCAGCGCTTCGTCGAGCAGGTACACGTTCGCCTTCCCGACGTCGAAGTACATCCCCGTCAGCCGCAGTTCCCCGCGCGCCAGCGCGGCGTCGACAACTGGGTACGAACGCAGGTTTTCCAGTTGCTGCACCACGTTGTGCAGCGCGAGCCGATCGCCTTCGTGCGACGGCCGCACGCCGTCGAGCAGCACCGGCCCTTCGCTTTCCCTGCGCCGCATGGTCGCCTCGCCATGACGGAGCCAGCCGCCGAGATGCGCGAGGCCGGCGGGCGCGTCCCCGAGCAACGCCTTCATCGCGCCACAGCCGGAATGCCCGCACACCACCACTTCCCGCACCCGCAGCAGCCCGACGGCGTACTCGATCGCCGCCCCCACCGAGAAGTCCGCTTCGGCGCGCGGGACGAGGTTCCCGATGTTCCGCACGGTGAACAGGTCACCCGGCCCGCTCGTGGTGATCAGGTTCGGGACGATCCGCGCGTCGCCACAGGTGATGAAGAGCGTATGCGGCTGTTGCCCGTTCGCCAGCCCGTCCCAGGTGCTCCGCAGCAGCGGCGCCGTCCGCCGCTGGAACTCCGAAGCACCGCGGCACAACGGAACGCTGCCGCCGCGCTGGCTCGGCAGTTCGAGATGTTCGGCCTGCCATTGCGACCACGGCGCGAGCCAGCGCGGCACCACGCGGGACGCCACGCCGCGGCGCACGGTCGGCACACCCGCCTTGCCGCGTTCGAACCACGGATGCCCGATCTCGTCGACGATCACGGTTCCCCCGGCGCGTTCGTACGCGCGCTGCCAGCCGCGCAGGCAGTCGAAAGCGGCGTGGTCGAGGTAGTCGACGAACAGTTCCAGCGTCACCTCCGCCCGCTCGGGAACTTCCCCCAGCACGGTCGTGAGCCTTGGCACGGAAAGGAAAGTGAGCGCGCCTTCGATGACGACGCGGGTCCGCGAGCCGTCCCGTTCGACGTGGATCCCGGAGAACAGCATGCGGCGCAGCATCAGCGCGAGCGCCACCGCGATCCCCGCGGCGACCCCGGTCAGCAGGTTCACGGCGACCGCGCCGAGCAGGGTCGCGAGATAGACCGGCAGATCACCGTGACGGCGGACCTCGCGGAGATTGGTGAGGTTGACCAGTTTGGCGCCGACGTAGACGAGGAGACCGGCGAGCGCGGCGAGCGGGATCAGCCGCAGCGCGCCCGCGAGGAACAGACAGCAGCCGAGGATCCAGACGCTGTGCAGGGTCGCCGACATCCGGGTGCGGGCGCCAGCTTCGAAATTGGTCATGGTGCGCACGACGACGCCGGTGACCGGGAACCCGCCGAGCGACCCGGCGGCGACGTTCGCCAGGCCCTGGCCGACCAGTTCGCGGTTGAGGTCGGTGCGCTGCCCGTCGCGGAGTTTGTCGATGGCCACGGCGGAAAGCAGGCTCTCCAGGCTGGCGATGAGCGCGATGGAGAGGACGGCCCCGATGATCGCGGCCCAGGACCCGGACGGCACCTCGGGGACGAAACCCAGCCCCGGCAAGCCGTTCGGGAGGTCGACGCGCGGCAGGTCCATCCCCGCCGCGACGGAAAGGCCGGTCGCCAGCGCGACGGCGGCGAGCGGCCCGGGGACGCGGCGCACCGATCGCGGCATCCGCGTCCAGGCCAGCAGAACACCGACGGTGACGACACCGATCAGCGCGGCCTGGTCGTGGTGCCCGACGATCCGGCCCGGCAGCGCGAGGACGTTCTCGATCGTGGAACCCCGCGCCGTGCCGCCGAGCACGACGTGCAGCTGGCCGAGGACGAGGATCAACCCGATCCCGGCGAGCAGGCCGTGCACGATGGCGGGCGAGATCACCAGTGAGGCGCGGGCGACGCGGCAGAGGCCGAAGAGGATCTGGACCAGGCCCGCCCCGGCGGTGATCGCGCAGGTGGCGGCCCAGCCGAAGGTGGCGATGCTCTCCGCGATGACGATGGTCAGCGCGGCGGAGGGACCGCTGACCTGCAGGGGAGAGGCGCCGAAGAGGCTCGCGACGATCCCGCCGACGACGGCGGAGACGAGTCCCGCGAGCAAGGGGGCTCCGGCGGCGTGCGCGACGCCGAGCGAAAGCGGGACGGCCACGAGGAAGACGACGACCGAAGCCGGGACGTCGTGGCGGAGGTTCTTCAGGAGGGTCGATGCGGGATTGCGGCGGCCCGGAGGCCCGGTGTCGTGCTCGTCACCAACGATGTCGATCATGGGGGCAGGAAACCGGATCGGCGCGCAAAAGTCCGCTACGCAAAGGTTTCTCAGGTTTGCTTGTGCGCCAGCGAACTAGGACATACCCGGCTTTCGCGACAAAGCACCCGAGAAGGACCCCGATCGGACTCGCCCGTTCGCTTGACCAAGATCAACTCGCGACCACGCTCTGTACCGAGCGTGGCCTCTCCGGAATGCTGTGGCCGCTGTCACACTCTTTGGGCTGAATTTTGCCGTTTTTACGCTTTTTGTGCGGCCGACACCATTGCGGAAGTGATCGCGGCGAGGTCGTCCGCCTCGGAGATG
Source organism: Amycolatopsis keratiniphila (assembly GCF_000400635.2). NCBI lineage: Bacteria > Bacillati > Actinomycetota > Actinomycetes > Pseudonocardiales > Pseudonocardiaceae > Amycolatopsis > Amycolatopsis keratiniphila. The sequence continues at coordinate 6,458,140 of NC_021252.1, forward strand.
TAGGGCGGCATCGTGTAGATCAGGTTCCGGAACGGGCGCAGCCAGACCCCGTTCCCGGTCAGGATCTCCGTCGCCACCGCCATGTCCACGGGATGGTCCAGTTCGATCACGCCGATGGCGCCGAGCACGCGCACGTCGGCGACCGCGGGGAGTTCGCGAGCCGGTTCGAGCCCGGCCTTCAGCGCGGCCTCGATCCGCGGGACGTCGGACCTCCAGCCGCCTTCGGCCAGGATCCCCAGCGAGGCGTTGGCGACGGCCGAGGACAGCGGGTTCGCCATGAACGTCGGGCCGTGCGCCAGCACGGGCAGCTCACCGCGCGAGATCCCGTCGGCGATCTCCGGGGTGCACAGCGCCGCCGCCATCGTCAGGTACCCGCCGGTCAGCGCCTTGCCGAGGCACAGGACGTCGGGCGTGACCCCGGCGTGCTCGGCGGCGAACATCCGGCCGGTGCGGCCGAAACCGGTGGCGATCTCGTCGAAGATGAGCAGGACGTCGTTCGCCTCGGTGATCTCGTGCAGCGCGCGCAGGTACGCGGGCGGGTGGAACCGCATCCCGCCGGCGCCCTGCACGACCGGCTCGACGATGATCGCGGCCAGCTCACCCGCGTGCCGCCCGATCTCGGTCGCGAGCAGCTCCAGGTAGTCCTGATCCGGCTCGTCGGCGAAACCGCCGGGCGGCCTGGGCAGGAACAGCTGATCCGGCAGGATCCCGCGCCACAGCGAGTGCATCCCGCCCTCGGGGTCGCAGACGCTCATCGGCGTGAACGTGTCGCCGTGGTAGCCGCCGCGCCAGGTCATCAGGCGCCGCTTTTCCTTGCGCCCCACCGACTGCCAGTACTGCAGGCACATCTTGACCGCGACCTCGACCGACACCGACCCCGAGTCGCACAGGAAGACGTGACGCAACCCCTCCGGCGCGAGGTCGACGAGGGTCTTCGCCAGCCTGATCGCCGGTTCGTGGGTGAGCCCGCCGAACATCACGTGGCTCATCCGGCCCGCCTGCTCCGCCAGCGCCGCGTCCAGCACCGGGTTCCGGTAGCCGTGGATCGCCGCCCACCACGACGACATGCCGTCGATCAGTTCGCGGCCGTCGTCGAGGGTGAGCCGGACCCCGCTCGCCTCGCGGACCAGCAGGGAGTCGATCGTGCTCGGCATCGGCCCGTACGGGTGCCAGACGTGTTCCGCGTCGAGCGCGAGGAGTTCGGCGGCGTCCATCCGGCGACCCTACGACACGCCCTCCTCAGCGCAGGCGCACAGGGAGGGTCTCCAGACCGTGGACCAGGGTGCTTTCCCGCCACCGCAGGGTTTCCGGTTCGGCGTCCAGGCCGAGGGCGGGGAACCTCTCCAGCAGCCCGCGCAAGGCGATCTCGGCCTCCAGCCGAGCCAGCGGGGCGCCGACGCAGTAGTGGATGCCGTGGCCGAACGCGAGATGCCCCGACGCCGAACGCGTGACGTCCAGGCGGTCCGGGTCTTCGAACCGTCCGGCGTCCCGGTTCGCGCCCAGCAGGGAGACGAGCACGAACTCGCCTGCCGGGATTTCGACGTCACCGACGGGCACGGCCTCCTTGGTGAACCGGATGGTCGCCAGGTGGATCGCGCCGTCGTAGCGCAGGAACTCCTCGACCGCGCCGGGGATCAGGGCGGGATCAGACCGGAGGGCGGCCAGCTGGTCCGGCTCCCGAAGCAGCGCCAAGACGCTGTTCGCGATCAGGTTGACCGTCGTCTCGAATCCCGCCACCAGCAGCAGGAACGCCATGGCCAGCAATTCGTCCGCGGTGAGCGAATCGCCTTCGTCGCTGGCGTGGATCAGGGCCGAAAGCAGGTCATCGGCGGGCTCGGCGCGCTTCTCTTCGATGAGGTCGACGAGGTACGCGTGCATCTTCGCGGCCGCGGCCTGGAGTTCCTCCGGCGTCGACCAGGCGACCATCGTGTTCGACCAGGTCGCGAACGCCGGCTGGTCGCCCGCGTGGACGCCGAGCAGTTCGCAGATCACCCGGATCGGCAACGGGACGGCGAAAGCGGGCAGGAGGTCGATGCGCTCGGCGTCGCCGATGCCGTCCAGCAGTTCCGCGGTGATCTGCTCGATCCTCGGCCGCAGACGGGAAACCGTACGGGAGGTGAAGGCCTGGTTGACCAGTTTGCGCAACCGCGTGTGGTCCGGCGGATCCGAGTTGAGCATATGCGCGCCGAGCGCGCGGACGGCGTTGTCGGCCGCGGATTCGAAACCGTCGCGTTCGAAGAGCCGCCGGATCGCCTCCGGATCCTTGCCCACCCGGGAATCCGCGAGGATCGCGCGGGCTTCGGCGTATCCGGTGACGATCCAGACGTTCAGGCCGCGCGGCAACCGGACCTTGCGGGCCGGGCCCTCTTCACGCAGCAGTGCCGAAACCCGGTGTGGATCCTGGACGAGCTCCCAGTCCAGGTTCTTCGGTTCCCCCATCGGTACGCCTCCCCCGGCGCGCCGGTCAGCGTTCGGCCAGCGCGGCCACCACTCGCTCGGTCACCTCGGTCCAGTATGCCCGCTGTTCCTCGCGCTCGTCGGCGCCCGCGAGCCATTCCTGGTGGAAACGGAGCGTGGTCTTCTGGTCGGTGCCGCTCACCGTGATCTGCAGGGTCGAATCGTGGTCCCAGTCCTTCGGGCGCCAGGTCAGCCGGAGCTTGTCGCCTTCGGAGCGGCCGCGGATCTCGCCGGTCGTCCCGTTGGCCGTCTCGTACGCCGCGCCCAGCTCGTGGCCGAGTTCGGCGCCCGGACCGAGCCAGATGCCGACGCCCTCGCGTCCGACCAGGAAGTCCCACACCTGGGTGCCGCTGTACGGCACCGTCTGGGAAACGCCTACCTGCCAACCACTTCCGGCTGTTTTGGCCGTTGTCTTGGTCACCGGGCCATCATCCCATCGGGTGTACCGTGCGACAGTCACCGGTCCGGGTGGAGGATGTCTTCCCGTGCGCTACCGTCCGATTTCTCCCGCTCTGCTGGTCTCCGAACTGACCGAGCGCATCACGGCGATCACGGGCCGCCGCCGGATCGCGGTCGCGATCGACGGCGCGGCCGGTGCGACCAACACCACAGAACTCGCCGACGCCCTGGTCGATCCCCTGCGGATCGCCGGTCACGCGGTGTTGCGGATCTCGGCGAACGACTTCCTCCGCCCCGCCTCGTTGCGCTTCGAACGCGGCAAGGAGGACCCGGACTCGCGCTACAGCGACTGGCTCGACCTCGGGGCCCTGCGCCGCGAAGTGCTCGACCCGCTCGCCGAGGACGGAAGCGGCCTGGTCCTCCCGTCCTTGTGGGATCCCGTCCGCGATCGCGCCACCCGCGCCGAACGCGTCGAACTGCCCGAGGGCGGCGTCGTCCTGCTGGACGGCGAGTTCCTGTTCGGCGCGGGGCTCGCCTTCGACCTGAGCGTGCACCTGTGGCTCTCGCCCGGCGCGCTGAAGCGGCGCGTGCCCGACGCCTGGGCACTCCCCGCTTACGCGCGCTACGAACAGGAAGTCGATCCGTCGGCGCTGTCGGACGTGGTGATCCGCGTCGACGATCCGAAGCATCCGGCGCGTTACGAACCCTGATTCCTCAACGCACCGCCGCGACGGGGTCGCCGTCGAGCAGGCCGGAAAGCCGGCTCGCCATGGTGTCCCACCGCCAGTTCTCGCCGACCCAGTCGCGACCGGCGGCCCCCATCCGCCGTGCCCGCACCGGATCGGCCAGCAACGCGGCCAGCGTCTCCCTCAGCTGCTGCTCGTCGCGGCCGTCGACGACGTGCCCGGTGACCTCGTCCAGCACCGTTTCCGGTGCACCACCGGAATTCCCGGCGACGACCGGCAGCCCGGTCGCCGACGCTTCCAGGTACACGATGCCCAGGCCCTCGACGTCGAGCCCCTTCCCGCGCGTCCGCGCCGGCATCGCGAAGACGTCACCCGCGTTGTAGTGCGCGGGCAACTCCTTCCACGGCACCGATCCGGTGATGACGACGCTGTCCTCGACCCCCAGCGCTTCGACGAGTCCGGTGAGCGTCTTGCGGTACGGACCGCCGCCGACGAGCAGCAGCGCCACGTCCGGGATCCGCTTGCGCAGCTCGGGCAGGATCTTGATCAGCATGTCCTGGCCCTTTCGCGGCACCAGCCGCGAAACGCAGACGATCGTCGGCCGGTCGGCGAGCCCGTGCCGCTCGCGGATCTCCTTGCCGGCGGCCGGATCCGGCCGGTAGAGCGCGGTGTCGACGCCGCACGGGAGCATCTCCAGCCCCGCCATCGGGCCGAAGGCGGCCGAAAACCGGGAACGCGTGTACTTGCTGACGTAAGTGATCACGTCGACGGTGTCGCCGATCCGCCGCAGCGCCTGCCGTGAGCCCGGCAGCATCGACCAGCCGACCTCGTGTCCGTGCGTCGACGCCAGCACCCGGCGCGCGCCCGCCGCCCGCAGCGGATGCCCCAGCAACGCCAGCGGCGCCGCGGCGCCGAACCAGACGGCCTCGCAGTCGCGGGCGCGCATGATCTCCTTCGCCCGCTTGAGCACGTCCGGGGTCGGCAGCATCAGCGACGTCGGATGGCGCACCACCTCGAACGGGGCGGCGGCGTCGAACTCGCCGTGCGAGCCGGTGCTCGACTCCCATGAGGGGGCGTAGACGACCAGGTCGTCCGCGGGCAGGCGGGTGGCCAGCGAGTTCAGGTAGTTCTGGATACCGCCCGGCCGGGGCGGGAAGTCGTTGGTCACCAGCAGGGTCCTCAGCACCCCTGCAGGCTACTTGGCCCTCCGCGTGCGAAAGGGGCGGCACCGCCTGCGCGGTACCGCCCCTTGTCGTCTGTTCGTCAGGCCGTCGGGCGACGGGCGCCGACGTAGTTGTTCTGCAGCGGCGACACCTTGACGACGTCACCGGTGGTCGGCGCGTGCACCATCATGCCGTTGCCGACGTACATGCCGACGTGCGAGACCGGCGAGTTGTAGAACACCAGGTCGCCCGGCTGGAGCTGCGACCTCTGCACCGGGGCGCCGAAGGTCGACTGCTGACGGCTGGACCGCGGCAGGGTCAGACCGGCCTGCTTATACGCCCAGAGCATCAGACCGGAGCAGTCGAAGGACGACGGTCCGGTGTCACCCCAGCCGTACGGGCTGCCGAGCTTGCTCTTCGCGGCCGCGAGGGCCGCCGCCGCGGCGGGACCCGGGGCGGGCAGGTTCGGGAACGCGCCGCCCTTGTCCTTCTGGGCGTTGCGATCCGCGGCGCTCAGGTTGCCGCCGGCGCGCTCGATCTCCTTGAGCTGGTCGCTCAGCGTCTTCTGGCGCGCCTCGATGTCCGTGGTCAGCTTGGCGGCCGCGTCACGGGCGGAGGTGGCGGTGTTCTGGGCGTCCGCCGCCTGCTTGGCCGCGGCCGCGGCCTGGGCGACGGCACCGCTCAGGTTGGTCAGAGCGGTGTTCTTGTTCGCGGCGAGGACCTCGAGTGCCGAGGAACGCTCCAGGAAGTCCTGGGTCGACGCGCCCGACAGCAGCGACGACAGCTTGTTCAGCTGCACACCGCTGGTGAAGGAGGCACCGGCGAACTTGTTCACCTCGGCCTGGAAGGTCTTCTCGTCACCGGCCGCCTTGATGCCGAGTTCCTTGGCCGCGGCGGCGTCGGCGGTCGCCTTGTCGAGCTCACCCTGCTTCGCGGCGAGGTCGTCCTTCGCCTTGAGGAGGTCTTCGTTCGCCTTCTCGGCCTGTGCCGCGAGGTCGCGGTACTTGGCGAGCGCGTCCGAGCCGGACGGGGGCTGTTGGAGGGCGGGGCCTGGGGCAGCGGTGGCTGAAGGCTGGGCCACTGTCACCGCGGTGATCACCGCGGCCGCGGCCAGAGCTCCTGACACCACGCGCTTGACTGGATGCGACTGCACGGTCGCGCGTGTCTCCTTTGCTGTCGGCCACCGACTCGGAACCCGGGACGAAGAGGTCGGGGGCCCTCTTCCGCGAAGCCGCGACGCCGACCGTGAGGTCCGCGCGGTTCCCCGCGTTGCCCGCCTCGCGCCTGGCCGAGTGCTATCGCAACAGGTTTGGCGCTTGGCTGGTTCCGGTGCAGCTCCCCGACAAAGCTGCCTCAGTGGCGATCCCGTGTCGCCGTCCGGCGACGGCTTCCGGCCACGAGATCTCGGACAGGTTACGAAACCAGGGGCACCGCGTCCACCATGGGAAGGGCAAAAACTCTCCGTGATGCGCCGAAACACCTTCGGACCAGCATGAGCGGAAAGGTGTGACGGGCGTTACATCCTGGGGCTGGTCACGACTACCTACCGTTCACCCGATCGGATCGACCACTCGTCGAATGCCCCGGTCGAGGTGTGTCGTCAGGCCGATTTCCGGCGCTCCTGCCCGACGATCTCGACCATCCGGAGGCGCGGCACCATCCCGGCTTCGGCGAGCGCGTCGACCGCTTTCCGCTCGTCGGCGTCCCATTCGAGCGCGGGCGGCGCGCCGAGAAGGACGCTGACGACACAGTCATGACATGCGTCACCGCGGACCGCGCAGCGGTCGCAATCGATGACGAGCGTCTCTATGTCCGCTATATCGGCGATGGCCTTGTCGTCCATCTCGGGCTCCTCACTTTCAGTGGTGAGGCGCACATTAAGAGCGACCACCGACAGTTTCGGGCCTTGTCCACAACCAGTCCTTCCATCCACAACTTTCGGCAGCGTTTCCTTGTCGCCCTGTCGCCCGGCCACCGTGGACGTGTGCCCCTACACAGACGCTGGTCGGAAGAAGCCATCCCGGCCGAACAACGACCGAGCTGGCCGGTCCTGATTCAGGAACAGCACGGCATCGTGACCAGAGCGCAGCTTCTGGCCTATGGACACAGCAAGGCCGCCATCGTCGCGAACCTCGAGGCAGGGCGCTGGCAGCGTGTACTACCGCGGGTCTACGCGACTTTCACCGGCCTTCTCCCGAGGCAGGCCAGGATTCATGCCGCGCTCCGCTACGGAGGCGGGCACGCGGTGCTGAGCCATCGCACCGCCGCCGAGGAATGGCGGCTCGTGCCGGTCGAGGAAGGTCCGATCGAGATCACGGTGCCCTATTCCAGTTCCGCGATTTCCCAGCCTTCACTGGTGAAGGTGCACAGGTCGCGAGCGCTCCCGTACGCGGCCGCCGAGGCATGGCCGCCGCGTACCAAACCCACGGACACGATCGTCGATCTGGCGGTCTCCCAGGCCAGCGCACGGGACGCGGTGAACGTCGTCGTCGACCTCGTCAGCCGGAGCAAAGTCCCGGTCTCCGCGATGCGGGAGTGCGTCTCGACGCGTCCGCCTTTCCGCTTCCGCGCCGAGATCCAGCGAGGTCTCGAACTGGTTGCCGGAGGCCTCATGTCGGCGCTCGAAGTGGAGTTCAAAGAGCAGGTGGAGGAAAAGCACGGCCTGCCGCCGGGCGACCGGCAGACAGCGGTCAAGGTCGACGGGAAGACGTTGTGGGAAGACGTCACCTACGACTCACGAGGCGCGGCGCTGACCGTCCGTCTGGATGGGCGGGCAACCCACGCGATGGCCGCCGTCGCGTTCCGGGACCGCCGGCGGGACAACGCGGCCGAACTCGCCGGCCGGGCCCGTCTGGTCTACGGCTGGCGGGACGTCCGGAATTCGCCGTGCCAAGTCGCGGCCGAGGTGCGGACGGTCCTGGTGCGGGAGGGGTGGCGACCGACGGCCGAGCGGGTCACCTGCCCGAGATGCTCGTGAGTGGTAAGGACGGTTCTAACCGTCTTTACCACTCACGACACACTTCACACCCGGCTGAGCCGCGACACCAGCACCGCCGAAGGCACCGGATGCGCACCCTTGCCCCGCACCGAATCCGCCACCGCCCGGTCCGTGCTCGCGACCACCATCGGCCGCCCCGGCGGCTCGGCCGCGACGAGGGACCGGATGACGTCGTCCGCGAGCACGCCGCGTTCGGAGAACAGCACCCGCACCCCGCGCGGCACCGCGGCGGGCACGGAAAGCACACCGGCGCCGTCGAACACGACGGTGACTTCGGCCGAAGTCCGCGCGGCGAGTGCGGACAGCTGGTGGATCAGCCGGTCTCGCTGGTCGGAGAGCGCCAGCTCCGGATACCCGGTCTTCGTGACGTTGTAGCCGTCGACGATCAGGTGCACGTTGGGCAGCGCGAGATGCCGGTCGAGCGCGGTGACGTCCTGGATCTTGCCGCCCGCCCCGAGGCCCGAAGTCGCGCCGCGCACCATGTCCGCCGGACGCTGCCCCCGCGCGCTCACCGAAAGCTCGCGGCGAAGCCCGCCGACGGCGCCTTCGATCGTGTCCAGCAGCAGCCCGAGCCTGACCTCGTCGGCCTGACGCGCCTCACGGGCGGACTGACGGGCGATCTCGGCGTCCGTGACGGCTTTTTCCGCCCGAGCCCGCTCTGCCGCGACTCGCTGCCTCTCACGGTCCAGCTGGGCCTTCAGCGCCTTGATCTCTTCGGCGCTTTCGGCGCCTCCGCTTTCCAGCCGAGCGTGCGCCTCCGCGACGGCGTCCTTCGCCTGGCGCAGTTGGACACCTTGTTCCCGCAGGCGTTTCAACAGCTTTTCGACCTCGGCGTCGCGTTCACCCCGCGCGCTGCCGGCGATCTCCTTGGCCTCGCGCAGTTCTTCGCGCAGCTGGGCCAGTTCGGTCTCCAGCCGCTGGTTACGGGCCAGCGCGGCGTCGCGTTCGGCACGCAACGCCGTCTCCTCGGCGTTTTTCGCCACCAGCCGGACCCGTCCGGCCGCGCCCGCCTCTCCGAGCAGCACGGCGGCCGCCGCGGCGGCGACGGAATCGGGGGCGTTCGGGTCCAGGGCGTCCTTGCGGTGGTCACGCAGCCATTCGGTGACCGCGACGCGGAACTGCGAAGACTCCCCCAACGCGGTGAGCAACGCCGTCCCGCCGAGTTTCGCGCGTTTCGCCGGGGCGAACTTCGCCACCGGGCGCAGCTGCCTCGGCACGTCGGCGACCGGCAGTTTGCCGACGGCGGCGGCCGCCAGCTCGGCGATCCGCTCCCGCACGGTCTCCGGCAACGCGGTCCAGCCTTCGACGGGCACCTCTTCGGACGGCTCCGGCGCATCCGCCGACGCCACGACACCCGAGGGGCCGCCGGTGGCGTCCTCGGGCGTTTCGGGCACTGCGGGCTGCGGTTGCATCGCTCCAGCGTAGGCCCCATGGCCTCGGGGCGCGCTCGATGGGACGGCGTGCGCGCATCCTGGGATTGTCGGTGCCCGCCCCTACTGTGCCCGACCATGGACACCGGACGGCGGCCCGGCGCGGCGCAACTCGCCTTCGACGAGCTGGGAACTCCTTTGCGGGACATCACCTTCGTCGTATTCGACCTGGAGACCACCGGGACGAAACCCGGCCCGGACGGGATCACCGAGATCGGCGCGGTCAAGATCCGCGCGGGCGAGATCGTCGGCGAGTTCGCCACCTTCGTCAACCCGGGGATGCCGATCCCGCCGCAGATCGTCGAGCTCACCGGCATCACCGGCGCGATGGTCTACGACGCTCCCCGGATCGAGCGCGTGCTGCCCGCGTTCCTCGAATTCATCTCCGGTGCCGTGCTCGTGGCGCACAACGCCGCCTTCGACACCGGGTTCATGCGCGCGGCCTGCGAGGGCCACGGCTACCACTGGCCCAAGACGGCCGTCGTCTGCACGGTCCGGCTCGCCCGCCGGGTCATTTCCCGCGACGAGACGCCCAGCTACCGGCTTTCCGCGCTGGCGGCGTTGTTCGGAGCGCGCACGACGCCGAACCACCGCGCGCTCGCGGACGCGCGCGCCACCGTCGACGTCCTGCACGCGCTGCTCGAACGGGTGGGCAACCTCGGCGTCCACACCCTCGAAGAGCTGCTGGACTACCTGCCCGAGGTGACCGCGGTCCAGCGCCGCAAACGGTCGCTGGCCGAACATCTGCCGTCGAGGCCGGGGGTCTATCTCTTCCGCGGCCCGAGCGACGAGGTCCTCTACGTCGGGACGTCGTCCGATCTGCGCCGCCGGGTCCGGCAGTACTTCACCGGTTCGGAGAGCCGGGGGCGGATCCGGGAGATGGTCGCGCTGGCCGAGCGGGTCGACGCGGTGGAATGCGCGCACGCGCTCGAAGCCGCCGTCCGCGAGCTTAGGCTGATCGCCGCCCACCGCCCCATGTACAACCGCCGTTCCAAGAACCCCCGGCACTCGTGGTGGGTCGCGCTGACCGAGGAGGCGTTCCCGCGCCTCTCCGTGGTCCGCATGCCGCGAGACGGGATGCTGGGGCCCTTTCGCACCCAGACCGACGCCCGGTCCGCCGCGGACACCCTCGCCGGCGCCTCCGGGCTGCGGACGTGCACCCAGCGCATCTCGGCGACCTCGCCGAACGGGACCCCCTGCGTCCTCGCCGAGCTCGGCCGCTGCGGCGCGCCGTGCGCCGGGAAGCAGACGGTCGAGGCGTACCGGCCGGGAGTGCTGGCGGTGTCCGGCCTCATCGCCGGGACGGACGGGCGTCCGCTGCGGGCCGCCGCCGACCAGCTGGCCCGGCTCGCCGCGGCGGAGCATTACGAGCAGGCCGCCCAGCATCGCGATCAGCTGGCCGGGCTGATCCGCGCGGTCGGCCGGGCGCACCGGCAGTCGGCGCTGGCGGGTATCCCGGAGCTGATCGCCGCCGGGCCGGACGGGAACGGCGGCTGGGAACTGGCGGTGATCCGGCACGGCAGGCTCGCGTCGGCGGGGGTCGCGCGGCGCGGGGTGCCGCCGATGCCGGTCGTCGAGATGCTCGTGGCCTCGGCGGAGACGGTGATCCCGGGGCCCGGCCCGCTCTTCGGCGCGATCCCCGAAGAGATCGGCATCCTGCTGCGCTGGCTGACCCGTCCGGGTGTCCGGCTCGTGCGCACGACACATCCCTGGGCGGAGCCGGCGGCCGTCGCCGGCGGCTGGCAGGAGTGGCTCGACCTGGCGGCGAGCGCGACGGCGCTGGAACGGGTGGCGGGCTAGGATTCGCACACCGGATTCATTGACGTAGGAGGCGCTGTAGTGATCACCGCGATCGTGTTGATCCAGGTCGAGGCCGATGCCATCCCCGAGGCGGCGCAGGCGATCGCGGACATCGAGGGTGTCCGCGAGGTCTACTCCTGCGCGGGCGACGTCGATCTGGTCGCTTCGGTCCGAGTCACGGCCCACGAAGACCTCGCGGACCTGATCCCGGCGAAGATCGGCAAGGTCCCCGGCGTGCTGAGCACCGTCACGCATATCGCGTTCCGCTCGTACTCGAAGGCCGACAAGGAGTCCGCGTTCGACATCGGCGTCGAAGGAGCTTGAGGACAAACAAGAACCTCGCCCCGTCGGTGACTTTTTAACCTTCGGGGTGCATCTTGCGCAAACCGCCCATTCGCGGTTAGCTGGGATCAGAATCGGAATTTCACTGGGGGAATTCCGGTACTGGGGATTCCGGGGTATGTACCGATGATCGATCCGTCATGGGATCGCGGCGATTGCCGCCACATTCACTCCACGCGAGCCACCGCACCGCCCGTAGGCGGGAGCGGCTCGCCGATCCATCACCGAAGCCGCCGGATACGCGGCCACTGACGAAACCCGAACCCTTTCCCGGTGACTGAAACAGTCGCCGGGAAAGCGCTGGCGTTTTCCCGACAAGGATTCGAAGAAATTCGAATTCATCGCCGGCTCCGGTCTCGATTCCGGACGCCGTTGCCACCGACACCTTTCCCGGCACCGTCCGGGAAGGGTCTCCGTTAATTCAACCTGCACCGAAGCTGACTGGGGGCTTGGAGTGTACAAGCGTATTTTGTCCTGCGCGCTTTGCGCCGCGGCGTTGTTCTCCGGGACGGTCGCCGTTCCGGCGGGGCTCGCCGCCGAAACCGGAGTACACGCCACGGCCGCGGCGATGACACCCGGCGAGATCGCCCGCTGGGAGGTCCTGACCCACGCCAGGTACAGCGTCCACAGCACGGTGAAGACGGACGCGTGGATCGCTCTGCTCAGCGAAGACCCGGAGGCGGCGTCCATCGAGTTCCTCCGCTATCCCGGCGGCGGGCTCGAATACGCGACACAGCGGGCGCTCAACCGCGACGAAGGCAACAAGCGGTTCCTCCGGCGACTGCTGGAGACCCACCTCCGGGCCTACTCGCCGGAGGTCTACGACGCGGCGAACCACCACTTGACGGCGACCGCGGCCAAACGGGAGCAGTTCTGTCACGGCGGCGGCTACGAAGCCGCGAAGGCGCGGGATCAGAAGTTCCGCGCCGACCTCGGCGAGCAGAAACGTGCCCTCGTCGAGGAGGACCGCCGATACGTGCGGATGCTCGCCGAGCGGGATCCGGGCACCCAGGTGAGATTCGCCGCGGCCTACGCGGTCCGCGAGGGGGCGACCGACGACGACCTGACCGATTTCTTCGCCTGGGGCTGGGCACAGGGCGCGCGGCTGGACATCGAGACCTTCCGCGAAGAGATGCTGCGCCAGAACCGCCAGTGGCAACTGACGATCACCCAGCTGATCGTCGACGCCGAAGCCGCCGAAAAGGCCGCGCGGGACATCGAAGGCGAAGCAGGCAAGGAGGCCCGTGACCGGGCCGCTGCAGCCTGGCGCAAGGTCGGCACCGAGGTTTCGCCGGTGCGGTCGAAATGGGAAGAGGCGAGGGACTTCGCCCAGCGGCAGGCGGAAACCTGGCACGCCATCCTGCTCGCCGCGCAGCAAGCCGCCCAGAACCCCAACTGGAAAGCGATCATCGACCCCGCGAAGACGGTGGAAGGCGACTGGACGGACAACCGGTCCCTCTCCGGCGAAAACGTCGAGTACTGGGAGTCGTTGCTGCGGAAGGCCCTCGAAGGCGAGCAGCGGATCAAGAACCCGAGCTGATCATTCCGCCGCCCGGTTTCCCGCGGCGGCTTCCTCTCGAGAATAGGTGACTGGGGTATGCGAAGAACGTCCATGTCAAGGCCATGGCTCAGCCGTGGTATCACGGTGGCCGCCGTCGCCGCCGTGTTCGCGGGGCTGATGGGCGCACCGGCGGGTGCGGCCGAAACACCACCCGGCCAGGGTGTGCCGCCCGCCGTGCCCACCGCGGAACCCGACCTCGAGTCGACCACGGTTCCCCCGGCGTCACAGCGGGACAAGGTGCTGGCCGTGGAGGCCATCGAAGTCGGTGAGGCGACCGACGATTGGCTGAGGCTGTCCGACAAGAACTTCGTCTTCAAGGTCTACGAGAAGATCAGCATCGACGCCTTCCCCCGCACCAAGGCGGAAGCGTCACGGATCTACGGTCTCACCGTCGCCGACGCCTCGGCGTTCATCCGGACCGGTATCCACGAATTCGTCCAGCGCGACCACGACGAGAAGATCCTCCGCGACATCGAACGGCGGGACCGGATCGGCGCGCGGATGAAGGCGCTGGAGAACGCCCGCATCATCCCGCTGGACCCCGTGCTGCTCGACCTCACCGACCGGAACTTCGTCTTCCAGGTCGCCAGCCGGGCCAAGAGCGGCTCCAAGGTCCAGAGCGGTGCGATGGCCGCGTACAAGGGCGACGCCGCCGTGTGGAAGACCTTCATCGAGGTCACCATCCTCGACCTCGCCGAGCAGGACATCATCGAACACCTGGAACGCCTCCGGCAGGAGAACGCCGAGAAGGCGGCACGGGAAGAGCGCGACATCAAGCGGCGCACCGCCGTCGCCGAGATCCCGGCCCCCTTCCAGAACGTCTGGCTGGACGCCGAGGACGACGTCTTCGTCCGTGAGCTGCTGCGGCTGCCCGAACTGGCCAACCCGGCGAACATCGAGATCAAGGACGCGGCGGAACGCGCCTCCCGCAGCACGGATCCGGCGGTGTGGAAGGCCTTCATCGACACCGGGCTCAAGGCGGCGGCCGGCCGGGACAAGGCCCGCCGTGAAGCGCAGGAAGACCAGGCCAACCGGGACGCCGTCCGGCAGCTCAAGGTCCGCGCGGAGAACAGCGGGCTCCGGCCGCGGCTGGTCGCGGCCGCCAACGTGGCGCTCGCGGGCAACCGCGACGCGGTGGTCACGTTCCTGCGCACGGGCCAGTACGAGGTGCTGACCCAGTCGTTCGGGACCTACACCCCCGGCGTCCGGGGCTGGCACGTCCATACCGGCGGGGGCGACGCGTGGATCACCACGGGGAACCCCGGCACCGACGGAACCAAGCCGTTGCCGTACGCGACCTGGAAGGTGGCGAGCGGGCTCGCCGATCCGCTGTGCTACTCCCTGGAGTCCACCGACCGCGCCGGGAACTACCTGCGGCAGCAGGATCTGCGGGTCAAACTGCACGGCAACGACGGCACCGACCAGTTCAAGAAGGACGCCACCTGGTGCCCGCGGCGCAACGGCGGCGAGGTCCAGCTGGAGTCGAAGGCGCACCCGGGCCGGATCATGCGGCATATCGACGCGCAGCTCTGGATCGCCCAGCAGGGTGGCGGGAACTGGTTCGACACGGACCGGCTCTTCGTCGAGGACTCGCACTGGCGGGTGGTCGCACCGAATCCCGAGGTGTCGACGCCGCTCATGCTGGACTGGTTCAACAACGACGGCCTGCGCGGGCTCGCCGGTAATCCGAAGGCGGCGGAAACCTACGACGCCGGTGTCCGGTTCCGCGAATTCACCAACGGCCGCCTGTACTGGGGCCCGGAGACCGGCGCGAAGTTCATCACCGGCGAGATCCTCACCCGGTACCTGAGCCTCGGCGGGCACAAGTGGCTGCTGCCGAGTACCAACCAGCTCAACGGGGTCAACCGGTCGATGATCAACTTCCACGGCCACAACATGGCGATCTACTGGACGCCGGCGACCGGAGCCAAATTCGTGATGGGCTCCATTCGCGACCGGTGGAATTCGCTCGGCGCGGAAAACGGCAAGCTCGGTTTTCCGACCAGCGACGAGTTCACCATCCCCATCGGCCGCCAGAGCAATTTCGAGCACGGCTACATGACCTGGAACTCCAGCACGTACGAAATCCTCGTGTACATGTCCGTCGGCTGACCGAATTCGTCCTGCTCCAGCCGGGGGCCTGGGAAACGCTCCCTGGCCCCCGGCTGACCCTTTCGTCCGAACAAAGGTATGCGAAATGCGAAGATCACTGATCGTCGGCAGACGACCAGCCGGAAGTATCGCCGTCCTGACCGCCGTGA
This sequence comes from Amycolatopsis keratiniphila, assembly GCF_000400635.2. Classification (NCBI taxonomy): domain Bacteria; kingdom Bacillati; phylum Actinomycetota; class Actinomycetes; order Pseudonocardiales; family Pseudonocardiaceae; genus Amycolatopsis; species Amycolatopsis keratiniphila. Next base: position 6,473,237 of record NC_021252.1, read on the forward strand.
CCGTGCTGTGCGGCCTGTTCACCCCGGCCACCGGGTACGCCGCTCCCCCGGCACCGTCGAGCCCGACCGTCGAGGCGCCCGCCCCGCCCGCCCCCGAGGCACCGGTTCCCCGCGAAAGCCCGGACGCCACGGCGGCCGAACTGCCCAGCGCGACCGAAACCGAAAAGGTGCGGGCGGTTTTCGAGATCGAAGTCGGTGAGGCCACCAAGGAATGGCGCGAAGCCACCGACATGAATTTCGTCTTCAAGGTCTACGACAAGATCAACGCGACGAACTTCCCGGTCACCAAGGCCGAGGCCTACCGCGTCTACAAGGTCATGCTCGACAACAACGCCGCCCCCGACGCCACGGCGTTCATCCGCACCGGCGTCTTCGATTTCGCCGCCCGCGACCGCGTCGAACGGCAGCGTCGCCAGGAGGCGTGGGACCGCACCGTCCAGCTGCGCCGGGAGATCCTGATCGACGCCGACATCGTCGGTTTCGACGACGTCATGCTCAACGACAACGATCAGATGTTCATCTACAAGGTGTACCAGAAGGCGAGGCCGGAACAGCCGAAACTCAAGCAGGGCGCCTTCGACGCGTTCGGCGGTGACGCGGCGGTGTGGAAGGACTTCATCGAGAACAAGATCCGGGCGCTGAATCACCAGGACCAGCTCGACTACCTCGACCGGTTGAACCAGGAGAACCAGGAGGCCGCCCGCAGGGAAGCCGCCAGGATGGCGAAGAAGGACGCCTGCGACAAGGTTCCCGTCATCGCCGTCGCGGCCTGGCTCGACCTCGCCGACGACGACTTCATCCGCGAGCTGCTGAAGACCCCGGAACTCGCCGACCCCGCGCACCGCGAGATCAAGGACGCGGCCACCGTCGCCCTCGCCGGGGTGGCGGCCGACTGGGACCGCTACATCAGGACCGGGGTCGCCGAGGCCCGTGCCAGGGACGACGCCCGGATCCTGCGGGAACGGGAGGAGGCCGACCGGCAGAAGGTCCGCGACATCAAGGCCAAGGCCGACGCGAGCAGGCTCCGTCCCCGGCTCGCCGCGGCGGCGGGCGACGTCGCCGCGAACGGGACCTGGGACCAGGTCAAGGACTTCCTCGCCAGGGGCCAGTACACCGTGCTGGAACAGGCGTTCGCCGGAGTCACCGCCGGACGGCGGGGCTGGCACGTCCGCAGTGCCGGCGGCGATGCCTGGGCCACCCCGGGAACCCAGCCGTCGAATGTCGTCACCGCGCCCTTGGGCGACGCCACCTGGAAGATCGTCCCCGGGCTCGCCGACGCGAACTGCTTCTCGCTCGAATCGGCCACCCGGGTCGGCAGTTACCTGCGCATCGCGCCGAACCTGCGGGTGCAGCTGGCGGGCAACGACGGCACCGACGTCTACAAACTCAACGCCACCTGGTGCGCCAAGGCGGGCAGGGACGGCAATCCGACCAACGTGACACTGGAGGCGAAGGCGCATCCGGGCCGCTATCTGCGGCAGTACTGGGGCGAGCTCTGGGCGGCCAACGGCCTGAGCAAGGAGAACAACTTCGACACCGACGGCAACTTCTCCGCCGACATCAGCTGGATTCCCGTCGGCCCCAACCCTTCGATCACCACGAAGATCGACGAGCGCTGGCTCAACGAGGACTGGTGGGGCTGGAACGGCCTCGGCCCGCAGACCCAGCCGGAAAACATCTTGAACGGCATCCGGTACAAACGCTTCCAGAAGGGTGGCGCCTTCTGGTCGGCCCAGCACGGCGTGGTCCGGATAATGGACCCGCTGCTCAACAAGTACCTCGAATCCGGCGGCCGGAACATTCCGGGATTCATCCCCAGCGGGGACACGGGATACCTGCCCGACGGGAAGGGCATGCGCAACCTGTTCGCCGGCCCCAGAGGCATCTGGTACCACCCGAACATCGGCCCGAAGCTGATCTACGGGGCCATTTTCGATCGGTGGGCGGCACTGCAATACGAACGGAGCAGGCTCGGCTATCCCACTTCCGACGAAATGGATTTCCCCGGCGTACCCGGTAAACGCGTGAGCTACTTCCAGAACGGAAGGATCGAACACACCGCCGCCGAAGGCGCGAAAGAGTACTACAACTGACAAGCCCGAGGTGCCTTGCCGGGTACACCGGCAAGGCACCTCATTCACCCCGCAGTAGTTCTTTTCACCGATACCTGGGGGTTCTGATGTCGAGAACGAGATATCTACTGAGAACGTTCCTTGTCTTCTTGGCGACCGCCGTACTCGCCGGACTGATCCAACCGGCGCCCGCGGTCGCGGCCGACGATCCACCACCGGCCACGCCGCCACCGACGTCCCCGGCCCGTCCCTTGCCGGAAGACCCGTACCGCAACTGGGACGGCCAGGCGGGCGTACCCGCCCTGGTGGGCAGTCCCGTCGTCCGGCAGATCATCGCCGATCACGCCGAGCTGGCCGAGGAGCCCGAAGTACGTGAGGCCGCGCGCGCGGCGCTCGACGCGGGCACCGAAGCCGCCTTGCACGAATTCCTCGAAACCGGCCTCGACGCCGCCAAGGCGAGGGCCGCGGCGCGGGAAGCCGAGACCGCGCGCCAGAACCGGGCCACCATCCAGGCGATGGCGGGCACCGGCGGGCCGATCTTCAACGCCGAGGTCCAGCGGGTCCTCGCGGGAAGCGATACCGACCGCGAGCAGTTCCTCGCCTACGGCAAGGAGATCGCGAGGGAGCGCGACGCACAGGTCGCGGCGGGCGGCCAGGCACGTGCCGAGCAGCTGCGCGCCAGGGTCACGGCACTGCTCGGCGTCGCCGGGCACCACGTGAAGACGGCGGCACAGGCCGCGCTCGACGCGGGTGACGCGGCGATCGCGGAGTTCCTGAACACCGGCTACCTCGCCGCGGCGAAACGTGACGCCGAAGAGCGGGAAAAGCAGATCCGTGATCAGGAAGCCGCGGCACGGGCCGCCGAGCAGCTGAGCGACCTCGCCAAACGGGCCGTGCGGGCGATGACCGCGCGACGGAACCTGATGGTGGCGCACGGTGACGCGCTGCGCGCGCTCCAGCGGATCGCGAACGCGATGGTGCTCGCGGGGAACGAAGCCCGCAAGGCCAAGCAGATCCTGGACGCGAACGACGCGGCGGGCAACCACCCGCCCGACTCCTTCACCTTGGTCAAGGCCGAGGCCGCCCGTCAGGTCGGCAACGCCCGCGACGCCGCGGCCGATGCCGTGCGCGCCGCCGAGCAGGCCGGCGTCCAGGCCGCCGAACTGGTCGCCGTCGGACTCCCCTACGGCACTCAGTGGGCCGACATGGCGAGGGGTATGAGCGCGGCCGGGCAGGCGGCGGTCCACGCCTCGGAGACCGCACAGCACGCGATCGACGCCACCGAAGCCACCGACCAGGCGCGCAACGCCCAGGAACGCGCCGAGAAACACGCCGAGCAGGCTCGCCAGTGGGGACTGCACGCCGAAGAGCACGCGACCGCTGCCGCACAGGTGGCGGAAGCGGCACGAGTGCAGGCGGTGGCGGCCAAGGACGCGGCCGTCCGGGCCAAGCAGGCGCGCGAAGCGGCCGAAGCCGCGGCCAACGCCGCCAGGGCCTCGGCCGAACGCACCCGCGCACATCGCGAGGAAGCGGAACGGCAGCGGGACAGGGCGAAGAGCGCCCGCAGGGTCGCCGAGGCCGAGCGGGCCAACGCGGCCGCCGCCCGTCAGCGTGCCGACCAGGCAGCCGCGGAAGCACGTCGTCACCGCGGCGAAGCCCAGCGCCAAGCCGGTATCGCCAACGACTCCAACCTCCGTGCGCAGGAACAGGAACGGCTCGCCGGGGAAGCCGAACAGCGGGCGGTGGGCGAAGAAGGGAAGGCGAGAACCGCTCGCGACGCCGCCTTCACCGCGGAACGGCTGAAGCAGACCGCGCAGGCGAAGGCGGAAGCGCTGAACGCGGCCGAAGCCGCCGCACGGGGCACCGCGGCGGAGACCGACGCGAAGAACGCCGCCGCCGCGGCGCGGAACGAGGCCGACAACGCGACCGCCGCGGCCACCGCGGCCCGCGACGCCGCCAACCGGGCGACCGGCGCCGCCGTGGTCGCGAGGCAAGCGGCGGGCGAAGCGACCCGAGCGGCGGCACGGGCCCGGGCCGCGGCTCAGGAAGCCCGCGCCGCCGCCTCCGCGGCCAACCACGCGGCCAACCGGGCCGAGTCCTCGGCGGCGGAGACCCATCACCACGCCACCCAGGCCAACGTGAAGGCGACCGAGGCGACGGCCGAGGAGACCAAGGCGGCCGAGGCGGCACGGAACGCGGTTCAGCTCGCGGAACAAGCGGCGGGCGAGGCGATGCGTTCGCTGATGGCGGCGGAGCGTACCCGCGCCGAGGCCGACGCGGCGTTCAACGAGTCGGTCTCCGCGGCCACGCAAGCGGATATCGCCCTGCGGGCGTCCACCGCCGCGCGGGCGTCGTCGAGCGCGATCACCGATCCGGCCAACCGGGCGATCATCGTCGTCGCGCCGTACGCGGGTTCGGACCTCGACGCCGATTTCGTCATCCTGGTCGCCAACCAGGCCAGGGCGGTCGGAGCCGAGCAGGCGCAAGCGGCCCGCGACCGGGCCACCGAAGCGAGGCTGGCGGCTGATCGGGCCGCCGAAGCCGCTGCTCGGGCGCAGAAAGAGGTGAAACCCGCGTTCGAAGCCGCGGCGCGGGCAGCGGCATCAGCCGCCGCAGCGGCGAACTCGGCGGCCGAGGCGCAGGAAGCGGCGGCCGTCGCCGCGGCCGAAGGCGCGCTGGCTCGCGCCGCGGGCGAACGGGCGAACGCGTCGGACGCGGCCGCCCGTGCGGACGCGCAGACCGCCCGTGCGGCGGCCAACGAGGCCAACGCCGACGCCGCCATCGCCGGCCGGAGCGCCGCGGCGGCGGAACGCGAGGCACAGGCGGCGAGGGACTCGGCGTCGCGTGCCGAACGGGACGCTCAACTCGCCAGGGACGCGGCGACCGCAGCCGAAGCCTCGGCGGCGGAAGCCAGGGCGGCGGCCGACCGGGCCGAAGAACACGCGCGCAACGCGGCCGCCGCCGCGGAACGGGCACGGCAAAGCGCGACCGAGGCCCAGCAAGCCGCCGACCGCGCGGAAGACCAGCAGCGCAAGGAGGAAGAGGAGGCGAGACGCCGCGCGGCCGAGGAGACGGGTGCCGGGCTGCCCGATCTGACTCAAGAAGAAATCGCCATGCTCTCGGCGACCGAATTCGGCCGGATGCTGCTGGACGAGTACCGCCAGGCCGCGGAGCAGTCCAAGAACGGCGGCAGTGTGACGTCGTTCCTGGTGGAGATCGGGGCCGAAGTCCTGCTCGAGGTGATCGGCTGGCGTGACGCGGAGCGGTGCTTCGGTGAAGGCAACATCGAGGCCTGCATCTGGACCGTGGTCAACGTCGCGTCGATCGTCGTCGTCTTCCTGAAGCTGCCCAAGGTGGCTTCGGCGGTCGTGAAGATCATCCAGAACATTTCCAAGTTCTTGAACAAGTCCGCGATCTTCCGCAAGGTCGCGGACAAGGTCAAACCGCTCTTCAACGCCATCCGCAAATGGTGCAACCGGATCAGCCAGGTACCGGCCACCGCGAAAGCCGCGGACATCCCCGATTTCACCTGTGGGCTCGTGGATCACGGTGACAACGGGGGAACGTTGCCGAGCATCGCGCTCGACTACCGGATCGGAAACGGCTACGGAACGAGCCGGAACGTCGCCGTCGCCTATCTCCCCGGCTACAAGGACCCGAACGGGAAGCTCCCCGACGGCTACGTGGCGGGCAACAGCAACGACGCCGGCCGCCACTCCGAGCAGCACATCGTCGAGCAGGTCATCGAGCAGGGTTTCGATCCCAAGAACATCAAGGGCCTCTACAGCGAACGCGAACCGTGCCCCGACTGCAAACGGGACTGGGTCAGCAAGATGGCGCCCGACCTCAAAACGTCCTTCTCGGTACCGTGGACCGGTGATCCCGAGATCGACAAGATCTACAAGGGGAGCCTGATCGACATGATCAAGAAGTCCTACAAGAGGCGCGGCCTCTTCGCCGGTTCGGCGACGGCCGCCGAAGCGGAACAGCGCGTCTTGGTGGGCAGCGGAGCAGGCGGATGACCTCGCTCCGCCGCGTCCACCCCGCCGAACAAGAACGGCTGTTCGCTCTGGGCGACCGGACCGAAGCCGTGTTGCGGGCGGCGGGGTTCCCGGTGATCGTCGAGCCCGATCCGGACGATCACCGGGACGCCGGAGGTGCCGTGATCGAGGTGGACGTCTTCGAGGGCGCGTGCGGGGTCTGGGTCGACTGGGTGGTGGCAAGGCCTTGGCGTGATGAGGCCTTTCGGCTCCTGGTGGCAGGCGACAAGGAGAATCCCCAGGTGCGGCGGCAGATCGCGGTCCACGCGGCGATGCGGACGGCGCTCACCGCCGTCCTCACCGCCGCGGGCCTGACCGTCGTCCCGAGCGACGACGACACGCGTCCCCTGGAGCTCAAGGTCACCGGCTGACGATCCACCACGCGTGGCAGGGTCCGTGAAGGCCTCCTTCCCTACCTTGAACGCAGGGTCACGGCAAAGTCGGATAAGCGCTGGTCAGTGCCACTCCAGGCGGTTCGGACTCGATCTCCGAACGGACGGACGACCGGACGCTTGACCGGATGATGTCCACAAAGGACACCAACCGGCAGGCAAATGTCCGTTTGATTCATATTTGTCCGGTTTCAAGTGGGGTCGTGAGTGGCGATGCTCGTTCTAACCCTCTTTGCCACTCACGACTCCCCGCGAAACCGGACATACAGGCACAACACAGGCGCATGCCACCCGGAAGTGACCACTGTGGACACCAAAGGCCCCAGGCGGCACAACGCGCCACATTTGACTTACTCCTCAATAACGACCAAAAACACTCACGACCTCTTCATAAAACCCGACGAGCCCTCCGTCACCAACTTGACCAGCGGGCAGACGACTTTTACCGGGGCCCTGACCTTGAGCGTAGGGAAGGAGGCCTTCACGGCACGAAATGCGGACCCCTAACGCGTGTGAAGGCCCCCTTCCCTCGGCTGAGCCGAGGGAAGGGGGCCTTCACACGTATCCGACGAGCTAGTGCCCGGAGGTGATCTCCTTGCGCTCCTCCGAAGGCTCGCCACCGATGTCGTCGACCTTGCCGTTGCCGTGCCCGTTGGCCCGGGCGCGCTCCAGCGCGATCGTCTCCTCGACCGGGTCCGGGGACCAGGTCGAACCGGCGACGGCGTGTCCGGCCGAGCCGAGCTTGTTCATCTTCTTCGGGACCGACGCGCCCTGGTACTCGAGCGGGATCGCGTGGCCGTGGTCGTCCACCGGGCCGAGCGGCTGGTGGATCTCGATGAACTCACCGTGCGGCAGGCGCTTGATGATGCCGGTCTCGACACCGTGCTCCAGCACCTCGCGGTCGGCCCGCTGGAGGCCGAGGCAGATCCGGTAGGTGATGTAGTAGGCGATCGGCGGCAGCAGCAGGACACCGATCCGGCCGGCCCACGTCGTCGCGTTCAGCGAGATGTCGAAGGCGAACGCGATGATGTCGTTGAAGCCCGACAGCATGATGACCGCGAAGAAGGTCAGGGCCATGATGCCCAGCGAGGTCCGGACCGGGACGTCGCGCGGACGCTGCAGCAGGTTGTGGTGCGCGGTGTCCTTGGACAGCTTTCGCTCGATCCAGGGGTACATCACCAGCAACCCGATCAGCAGCGGCATCCCGATCGCGCCGGGGAAGAACACCGCCGGGACCGTGTAGTTCCCGAGGTAGAGCTCCCATGCCGGCCAGATCCGCAGCATGCCGTCGGCCCAGGCCATGTACCAGTCGGGCTGTGAACCCGCCGAGACCTGCGCCGCGTTGTACGGGCCGATGTTCCAGATCGGGTTGATCTGGAAGAGGCCCGACATCAGCGCGATGATGCCGGTGACCAGCGCGAAGAACGCACCGCCCTTGAGCGCGAAGACCGGCATGATGCGGACGCCGACGACGTTGGTCTCCTTGCGGCGCACGCCCGGGAACTGCGTGTGCTTCTGGTACCAGACCAGCGCGAGGTGCGCGGCCACCAGGCCGAGCATGATGCCCGGCAGCAGCAGGATGTGGATCGTGTACAGGCGCGGGATGATCTCGTTGCCGGGGAACTCCCCGCCGAACAGCGCCCAGTGGATCCAGGTGCCCATGACCGGCACCGAGAGCACGATGCCCGACAGGGTCGCGCGGATACCGGTACCGGAGAGCAGGTCGTCCGGGAGCGAGTAGCCGAAGAAGCCTTCGAACATGCCCAGGACCAGCAGCAGCGCGCCGATGACCCAGTTCGCCTCACGCGGGCGCCGGAACGCGCCGGTGAAGAAGATCCGGAACATGTGCACCATCATCGAAGCCACGAAGATCAGCGCGGCCCAGTGGTGCAGCTGGCGGACGAAGAGACCGCCCCGGACGTCGAACGAGATGTCGAGCGTGGTCGCGAAGGCCCGCGACATCTCGACGCCCTGCAGACCGGTGTAGCTGCCGTTGTAGACGACCTCCTCCATGGAGGGGTCGAAGAACAGCGTGAGATAGACACCCGACAGCAACAGGATGATGAAGCTGTAGAGCGCGATCTCGCCGAGCAGGAACGACCAGTGCGTCGGGAACACCTTGTTGAGCTGGTGCCGCATGCCCTTGGCCAGGTGATACCGGTCGTCGGCCCACTTCGCACCAGCGCCCGCGGCCTTCTCGACCGGGTTCGTCCCCTTGGTCGGGGTGGTGAGTGAACTCATGACTTACGCTCCCAAAAGGCCGGTCCGACGGCCTCGTTGAAGTCTCCGCGCGCGATCAGGTAGCCCTCAGAGTCCACTGTAATCGGAAGCTGGGCCAAGGGCCGCGTCGCCGGCCCGAAAATCGGCTTGGCGTAGTGGAGCGCGTCGAACTGCGACTGGTGACAGGGGCAGAGGATGCGGTTGGTCCGCTGCTCGTACAGGGAGGTCGGGCAGCCCACGTGGCTGCAGATCTTCGTGTACGCGTAGTAGTCGCCGAAGTTGTAGTCCTCCTGGCCCTGACGCTTGACGACCTTGGCGGCGTCGGTCGGGCGGAGACGGATCAGCATGACCGGGTTGTCGACCCGCTTGAAGGCGGCCGACAGCGCGTGCTCGTCGTTCTTCTCGGACTCGCGGTACGGGAACACCGTCTCCATCGCGCCCGCGTCGAGGTCCTCGGCCTTGACCAGGGAGATCTCGTGCGGACGGCCGGTGTTGCGGCGGAGGTAGACCTTCTCCTCCGGGAAGTTCTTCTTCCAGCCCGAGTGCCACAGCGAGTCGCGGTTCTCGGTGTCCTTCCACGGGTCCTTGATGAAGGACGCGACCGGCAGCGCCGCGACGGCGAGGCCGAGCACACCGGCACCGGCACCCGCGGACCGCTTGATCATCGAACGGCGCGCGATGGTGCTGCGGCTGCCCGAGTCGGCGAGCTGGGCGACGATGGTGGCCTTGTCGACCTCCTTGGAACCGCCGTCCCCGCGTTCCTGGACCGCGACCTCGGCCGGGATGAACTTCTTGGTGTAGAGGATCACCCCGATGCCGAGGCTGAGCACGGCGAGCCCGAGGGTGACCCCGAGCAGCGGCGTGTACAGGGTGTACATCGTGTAACCGTGCTTGCCCGGCTCTTTGTACTCGAACCAGTGCGGCCACGCGATGAGGACCACGAACGCGAGGCCGGACAGCGCGGCCAGCACGAACCAGAGGGCGACGGCGCGCTCGGCGCGCTTCTCCGCCCGGGTCCCCTCGACCGGCCACGGCTGCGGGTACTCGACGATCTCGACCCCGTCAAGCGCGGTACCCAGCTTGACCAGCTGGTCGCGATCCATGTCCGCCAATTCCGCCTCTGTCGGCGGCTTCGGCCCTTCGGCGCTCATGCCTTCGATCCAATCCACAACGTCACGCCGATCAGCGCGGCGATCCCGACGATCCACGCGATCGCGCCCTCCGAAGCCGGGCCGAGTCCGCCGAGCGAGCTACCGCCGGGAGCGTTGTTCCCGTCGCTCACGGACTTCACGAACGCGATGATGTCCTTCTTCTCCTCCGGCGACAGCTGCCGGTCGGAGAACTTGGGCATGTTCTGCGGCCCGGTGAGCATCGCGGTGTAGATCTGCTCTTCCGTGGCCGGGTCCAGGTTCGGGGCGAACTTGCCCGAGGAGAGCGCGCCGCCGCGGCCGGTGAAGCCGTGGCAGGAGGCGCAGTTGAGGCGGAAGAGTTCGCTGCCGCGCGCGACGTCCTCGCCGCGCAGCGCGTCACCCTTCTCGGCCGGACGCTGCGCGCCGCCGCCGTTGGCCTGGATGTAGGCGCCGAGCGCGTTGATCTCGGCCTCGGTCAGCTTCGGCGGCTTCCGCTGCGCCTGGGCTTCCTGGCGGACCGCCGGCATACGGCCGGTGGAGGTCTGGAAGTACACGGCCGCGTCGCCGATGCCGATGAGGCTCGGGCCACGGTCGGTGACACCTTCGAGCTTCGGCCCGTGACATTCGATACACGTGTTGTTGTAGAGCTTCTCGCCCTCGCGCAGGAGGGCGGATTCGCCCTGCGCCTGCGCGGTCTGCGGCTCCGGGGCGAAAACGGCGTACAACCCGCCCACGCTGAGCAGCGCGATCCCGAGCGCCAGCGCGCCGGCGAACCGCCTGCGCGCCTTCGACCGCTTGCGGAAGCGGCGCTCCGTGTTGTTCTTGCTGGAGGTCATCTTGCGGCAACCCTTGCTGTCAGTTCAGGCCGATAGGTCGTGGTGGCGGCTTCGTTCACGGAAGGATGTAGATCACCGCGAACAGACCCACCCACACGATGTCGACGAAGTGCCAGTAGTACGACACGACGATCGCCGAGGTGGCCTGGGCCGGGGTGAACTTGCTCAGCTTGGTGCGGATGAGCAGGTACACGAACGCGATGAGCCCGCCGATGACGTGCAGGCCGTGGAACCCGGTCGCGAGGTAGAAGACCGTGCCGTACGCGCCGGACGGGATCGTGAGCCCCTCGTGGATCAGGTTCAGGTACTCGTAGCCCTGGCCGAACACGAAGATCGCGCCCATGATCAACGTGATGATGTACCAGCGGCGGAGGCCGAAAACGTCACCCTTTTCGGCGGCGAACACGCCGAACTGGCAGGTGAACGACGACGCCACGAGGATCACGGTGAACGGGATCGCCAGCGCGATGTTCAGGTGGAAGGGCTCACCGTGCAGCGGCGGCGGCCACTGGCCGGACGCGTTCTGCGCCTTCACGGTGAAGAACATGGCGAACAGTCCGGCGAAGAACATCAGTTCGCTGGACAGCCACACGATGGTGCCGACACTGACCATGTTCGGCCGGTTCAGCGAGTGGACCCGCTGGCTGATGGTGGGAGCTGCCGTTGTCACGCGTCGCATTATGTCCTCTCACGCATGGGGCCCGCCGGGTGGGTCCACGGCGGGTCGCGTGCGTGTCGGGTCACATCTGAACGAAAGTGGGAACCGGGCTACTCATGGGTTTACTAGATCGGCTTCGTGACCTGGTCAGGAAGCCTTCCGTACCGGGCCTGACGGTCGACACGCCCGGCGTGGAGATCGTCGTGACGGCCTTCGATCCGGCCGAGGCGGATTCCTCGGCGTTGGCGAGATCACCCTCTTGGGTCGCCGAAGCGCCCGCGATCCTGCGCCATCACTTGAAACTGCCGCCCGAAAAGGTGGCGGAGGCGGCCTCGATCCTCGCCCAGGACGGCTGGGAGCTGCGAGAACAGGGTCCCGACGGGGAGTTCGCCCTCGCGCACGCGCTGCGGGTCCAGACCCTCGACGCACTGCACTGCGCGCAGGAAAGGTCGCGGATGGCGGGGCTCGCGCAACGGCTCGGCGGCGATTCGCTGGGCTGGGACGCGCTCCAGCCGTCGGGTGCGTCCACGTGATGTCGGTCATGGCGGATAACATCGCGGGGTCGACATGACTAGACGAGGCGGAGGCGCGCTCATGGGCGAGCAGGCGATGCGGATCCTGGTGTTCAGCCACAAGGCGGAGGTGCGCGAGGCGATCATCAACGCCGTCGGCCGCAGGCCCGCCGCCGACCTCGGCCGGGTGGACTACACCGAGGCGTCCGGCATCTCCGAGGTCCTCGTCGAGATGGACGCGGGCAACGTGGACCTGGCCATCCTCGACGGCGAGGCCCAGCCGACCGGTGGCATCGGGCTGACCCGTCAGCTGAAGAACGAGATCGAGGACTGCCCGCCGATCGTCGTGTCGGTGCGGCGCAAGGACGACCGCTGGCTGGCGACCTGGTCGCAGGCCGACGCGGTGCTGGTCCACCCGCTCGACCCGCTGACCGCCGCCGAGACCGTCGCCGACGTGCTGCGCGCCCGGCGGGTGCCGGCCGTGCACGGCTGAGCCGGTGACCGCCAAGACCTGGCCGTCCCTGCTCAACCAGCTGATCGCGCGCGCGGATCTGTCCGAGGAGGACACCGCGTGGGCGATGGACCAGATCATGAGCGGGGCGGCGACGCCCTCCCAGATCGCCGGGTTCGCCGTCGCGCTGCGTGCGAAGGGCGAGACACCGGCGGAGATCTCCGGCATGGCCGACGCGATGCTGGCGCATGCCCGGCGCGTGACGATCGACCGGCCGTCGGTGGACATCGTCGGCACCGGGGGCGACCGGTCCAATTCGGTCAACATCTCCACCATGGCCACGGTGGTGACGGCCGCGGCCGGTGCCCCGGTGGCCAAACACGGCAACCGGAGCGCTTCGTCGAAGTCCGGGGCGGCGGACGTGCTGGAGGAGCTGGGCGTCACCATCGACCTGCCGCCGGAGACGGTCCAGCGCAGCGTGAACGAGCTGGGCATCGGCTTCTGCTTCGCGCCGAAGTTCCACCCGGCCCTGCGCCACGCCGGCCCCACCCGCGGTGAGCTGGGCGTGCCGACGACGTTCAACCTGCTCGGCCCGCTGACCAACCCGGCGCAGCCGCGCAGTTCGCTGATCGGCTGCGCCTACGAGGACAAGACCCGTGTGCTGGCGGAGGTGTTCGCGCGGCGCGGCATGACCGTGCTGCTCGTGCGCGGCGACGACGGGCTGGACGAGCTCACGACCACGACCACGACTTCGGTGTGGGTGGTCTCCGGCGGCGAGATCACCGAGCGGAGTTTCGATCCTTCGGCCCTCGGCATCGCGCGGGCGACCGCGGACGACCTGCGCGGCGGGGACGCCGCGCACAACGCCGACGTGTTCCGTCAGGTGATGGCCGGGAAGACCGGGCCGGTGCGGGACGCGGTGCTGCTCAACTCGGCGGCCGCGCTGGCGGCCTTCGCCGGGTTCTCCGGGTCGCTGGAGGACGATCTGGCGGCCGGGCTCGAACGGGCGGCCTCGGCCATCGATTCGGGTGCGGCGGCGGACCTGCTGAACCGGTGGATCGCCTTCGCCTGACCCCTGGGTCTCGCAAATGTCATGAAAGGGTCGTTCAGGACGTTTTTCGTCCTGAACGACCCTTTCATGACACTTCGCGACCGCTGACGCCCCACTGGACGCCGCCCCCACCAGAGAGCGCCATGAAAGGTCCTTTCCTTGCCAATTTTGCAAGGAAAGGACCTTTCATGGCATCGGCGGCCGGTCACGAAGCAGTGCTGAACCGCGCCCGGTAAGCCGTAGGCGTCAACCCCGTAGCCCGCCGAAGCTGCGTACGCAGGTTCGCAGCGGTCCCGAATCCCGAAGCCCGCGCCACCCGGTCCAGCCGCTGCTCCCCGCGCTCGATCAGCCGGCACGCCAGCGCGATCCGTTCCGTGGTGAGCCACGCCAGCGGCGTCGTCCCCAGCTCGGCACGGAACCGCCGGTGCAGCGTCGCCTGGCTCGCCGCCGCCCGCGCGGCGAGGTCGGCGACGGTGAGCGGCCGGTCCAGCCGTTCACGCGCCCACTCGAGCACCGGCGCCAGCGAGGTGTCCGGCACCGCCGGCAGCGGACGTTCGACGAACTGCCGCTGCCCGCCGTCGCGGTGCCCGGCGAACACCAGCCGCCTGCTCACCGCGTTGGCGATCTCGGCGCCGTGGTCGCGGCTGATCAGGTGCAGCCCCAGATCGAGCGCGGCCGCGCTGCCCGCCGCGGTCAGGACGTCGCCGTCGTCGACGAAGAGCACGTCCGGCTCCAGCAGCACTTCGGGGAACAGCGCGCGAAACCGTCCGGCCCACTTCCAGTGCGTCGTCGCGCGCCGTCCGTCCAGGACCCCCGCCTGCGCGAGGGTGAAGGCGCCCGTGCAGAAGCTCACCAGCCGGACGCCTCGCTCGGACGCGGCGCGGACGGCCTTCAGCACCGGCTCACTGGCCGGGCTCTCCGGATCGGGCCGGTTGGGCACGATCACCGTGTCGGCGGCCTCCACCGCTTCGAGCCCGGCGACCCCGGTGAGGGTGAACATGCCCAGGTGCATGCGCACGGACGGCTCGGCCGCGCACACCGTGAAGTCGTACCAAGGCCTGCCCAGCTCCGGCCGTCGCAGGCCGAAGAGCTCGGTCGCGACGCCCATTTCGAAGGGGTTGGAGCCCTCGTCGACCAGGACGGCGACCTTGTGCGAGGAATCTTGCGACATATGCGATTCCTAGCACTCACTCCTCCGCCGGTCCAGTGACGAGGATCGGGGCATGAGCAAGAAACCGATCGATCTGCACACCGCGCTGGCCGGGTTCGACGAGATCTGGAGCCCGCGGATCGTCGCCCACGTCAACGACTACGACGTCCGTCTCGCGAAGGTCGCGGGTGAGCACATCTGGCACGTCCACGAGAACACCGACGAGTTCTTCCTCGTACTCGACGGCACCTTGGACATCGCGTTGCGCGAAGAAGACGGTGAACGCGTCGTCACACTGCCCCGCGGCTCGGTGTTCGTCGTCCCGCGCGGGACCTTCCACAAACCGTCCTCAGTGGACGGTGCGTCGCTCCTGCTGTTCGAACCGACCGGCACGCTCTCCGTCGGCGATCGGCACGACGAGGTCCCCGCCCACGTCCAAGTGACAGTCGGACAGGAGATCTAGCCGGCGGAAAACGTCCTGCGGTACGCGCTCGGGCTGGTCCCCCGCAGCTTGCCGAACTGATGCCGCAGCGCGGCGGCCGAGGCGTATCCGCAGGCGACCGCGATGTCCTCAATGGACAGACGACCTTCTTCGAGCAGGGACTGCGCGCGGTCGAGGCGGCGCTCGGTGAGCCACCGGTGCGGTGTCGTACCGGTGGCCGCCGAAAACCGGCGCAGGAACGTGCGCTCCCCCAACCCGCTACGGCGGGCGAGTTCCGCGACGGTGAACGGCTGATCCAGCCGCCGCTCGATCCATTCGAGCGCTTCGGCGAGCACGGTGTCGTCCGGCGCGGCGGTCTCGGGCACCGGCGCCTGCACGAACTGTGCCTGCCCACCGACCCGGTGCGGCGCGGCGACCATCCGCCTGGCCAGCGTCGTGGCGGCGGCGACACCGCGCAGCTCCCGCACCAGATGCAGGCACAGGTCGACGGCGGCGACGGTGCCCGCACTGGTGAGAACGCCGCCGTCGTCGACGTACAACGCTTTCGGATCGACCTTCGCCGTCGGGAAGCGCGACCGGAACTCCTGCTCGTAGACCCAGTGGACGGTGCAGTTGCGCCCGTCGAGCAGCCCCGCGTAGCCGAGCGAGAAGACGCCCGCGCAGAAGCCCGCGACCCAGGCACCCCGGCTCGCCGCGTCGCGCAGGACCTCGAGCACCGGCTCCGGCGGGCTCGCGCTGCGCGGTGCGCAGGTCGGGACGATCAGCAGGTCCGCGGACGCCGCGAAATCCAGTCCCCGCAGACCGTCGAGCCCGAAGCCGGACCAGCTGAGGACGTTCGCGCCGCCGGGCGAGCAGACCGCGAAGTCCCAGCCCTCGATGCCGTCGGCGCTGCGATCGGTGCCGAAGACCTCGCACGCGACGCCGAGTTCGAACGGCGAGACCTGGTCGGCGAGCACCACCGCGACCTTCTTCACATCCATCCGGGCAGTGTGTCACAAGTTTTGCGGTCGATGTCATCTCTGACACTGGTTGAACGCGCACACGACGGCGAAAGTGGTCGCCATGAACAAGAACAACCCCGTGTTGCAGTGGACGGCCGCGATGGCGCTGTCCGGCACGATCGGCGCCGTCGTCCTCGAAAGCGGCGCCGACGCCCCCGACGTTGCGTTCGCGAGGAGCCTCGTCGGCGGTCTGCTGCTCCTGGTGTGGAGCGCGGCTCGTGGCTGGCTCCGCCCGTGGACGCTCAGCCGCCGCGACCTCCTGCTCGCCGTGCTCGGCGGCCTGTTCCTGGTCGGGAACTGGGTGCTGCTGTTCGCCTCGTACTCGCTGTCGTCGATCGGGGTCAGCACCGTCGTCTACCACACGCAGCCGCTGATGCTGGTCGGTCTCGCCGCGGCGTTCCTCGGCGAGAAGATGGCGAAGAGCCAGCTGGTCCGTGCGCTGATCGCGTTCGGCGGGGTGACCCTCATCTCCCTGTCCGCGCACGGCGCAGACGGCAAGCCCGTGCGGCTGGCGGGAATCGCGCTCGCCCTCGGCGCGGCCGCGCTCTACGCCGGCGCCTCGTTCGTCGCGAAGCAGCTCACGCATGTCCGTCCGCACGTCCTCGCGGCCGTACAGCTCGTCACGGGCACGATCGTGCTCGCACCCGCCCTGCTGGTCACGCCACTGCCCACGGACACCTCAGGCCTCCTGTGGCTGGTCCTGCTGGGAACCGTGCACACCGCGCTGATGTACGTGCTGATGTACGCGAGCATCGGGAAGCTGCCGACCACGACGGTGGCGCTGCTCTCCTACGTCTATCCGGTGGTCGCGGTGGTCGTCGACGTCCTCGCCTACGGCCACCGGCCGACCTGGCCGGAAGGCCTGGGGATGCTGGCCGTCCTGGCGGCCGCGCTGGCACCGAAGCGCACGCCGGCACGGCAACCCGCCCGCGTTTAGTCCTCTGAATGCGAAAAGCGGCGCCCGGTCCGAAGACCGAGGCGCCGCTTCCGGCGTCAGAACGTCACTCGTGGTTCGGGCCGGTGTGGTACTCGAACACCAGCCCGCCGATGGCGATGATGACCAGGCCCAGCGCGATGATCAGCAGCCAGATGTGGAAGAACGCGAGCGCGACACCGGTCAGCGCGGCGGCGGCCGCGAGACCGACCGGCCAGTAGCTGCCCGGGCTGAAGAAGCCCAGCTCACCGGCACCGTCGCTGATCTCTGCGTCTTCCCGGTCCTCCGGCCGCGGCTCGATGCGCCGCGCCACGAACTGCAGGTAGCTCCCGGCCAGGAAGGCCAGGCCACCGGTGAGGATCAGGGCCACCACACCGACCGGCTCGACGCCGTCCCGGGTCATCGTTCCGGTCATGTACGCGTAGATACCCGCGACGATGACGGAGAAGACCGCGACGAGGAAGAAAATCCGTCCTTCGACCTTCATGGACGTTGCCTCACTCCTGTTTCGGGCTCGAACAGCCGGGTCAGTTGGACGCGACCCGCGCGGTGCGGTCGGTGTTGAACGGGGTGGTGGTGACGGCGTAGGGCGAGCACAGTTCGCCGCAGTTCATCGCCGTCAGCGCCTCGGACGCCGTGTTCGGCTTGCCGCTCTTCGGGTTCACGGTGCCGCGGAGCTGGATGTACTGCGCGTACTTGTCCGGCGAGAGCGCCCTGACCTCGAAGTTCATCCCCGAGTGGTAAGTGCCGCACAGTTCGGCGCAGCGGCCGACGAACGAACCTTCCTTGTCGATCGAGTTCTGGAAGGTGAAGTCCTGGTTGTTCTTCTCCGGGTCCGGCATGACGTCCCGCTTGAAGTGGAACTCCGGCACCCAGAACGAGTGGATGACGTCGGCCGACCGCAGGTTGTACTGGATCGTCTTGTTCGTCGGCAGGACCAGCAGCGGGATCTCGGTCGAGCTGCCGACCGTGGTGATCTCGGGGTCGGCCTGGTTCTTGGAGTCGCTCTTGTACTTGAACTCCCAGTTCCACTGGAACGCGACGATGTCGACCGTGACGTCCGGGTTCTCCGTCTCGGCGAGCACGCGGTTCTCGGTGGTCGCGGTGAAGAAGAACAGCACGCAGACCATGATCGTCGGGACGACGACCGTGAAGATCTCCAGCGGGATGTTGTACTGGAACTGACGGGGCAGTTCCTCTTCCGCGCCGTCGGCGGTCTTCTTCTTGCGGTGGAAGATCGCGGTCCAGAAGATCAGCGCCCAGACGATGACACCGACGGCCAGCGCGGCGATGACGGTCCACGTCCACAAGGTGCGCATGTCGTGCGCCTGCGGGGTCACCCCGACCGGCCAGCCGAAGCGGAGGATCTCGTCCCCGGAACAGCCCGTCGCGGTCAGCATCACCAGCGCGGCGAGCGCTGCGACGCGACCAGCCCGCTTAACTGGGGTGCGCTCTGGATTTCCCACTGCGCCTTGCCCTTTCACCCAGAGCCTCCTCGACCGATCTTTGTGACAGCCGGAGCCTAGCCGAGTTGCGGCGCCGCGCTGACTAAGGGGTAACCCCAACACGCGTATCCCCCACCACATCGGGGTGTACACGCCCACCGGCATACTGGGCCCTTCTCCCCGCTCGGCCAACAAGAGGTGTGTGAACTAGACGTGTGCGGCCTGCTTGGACTGATCTGTTCGACCGAAGCCGACGCTGCGAGCGCCCGTGACGCCGTCGACGCGGCCATGCGCTGCCAGCGGCACCGCGGCCCCGACGAGCACGACACCTGGGCCGACGCCGAGGTGGTCTACGGCTTCAACCGGCTGGCGTTCATCGACGTCGACCACGCCCACCAGCCGCTGGTCTGGGGCCCGCCGGAGGCTCCCGAGCGCTACACGCTGAACTTCAACGGCGAGATCTACAACTACAAAGAGCTGCGTGACGAGCTGGCCGCCGGGCATGGTGCGAAGTTCGCCACAGAGGGCGACGGCGAGGCCATCGTCGCGGCGTACCACTACCTCGGCGACGAGGCGGTCAAGAAGCTGCGCGGCATGTTCGCCTTCCTGATCTGGGACTCGCAGGAGAAGGTCGTCTTCGGCGCGCGGGACCCGTTCGGCATCAAGCCGCTGTTCTACTCGGCAGGCCCCGGCAAGGTCGCCTTCTCCAGCGAGAAGAAGAGCCTGCTGGAGCTCTCGGGCGTGCTCGGCGTGCAGGACGAGCTGGACAAGACCGCCCTGCAGCACTACCTGGTGCTGCAGTACGTGCCGGAACCCGAGTCCATGCACACCGGAATCCGCCGCGTCGAGTCCGGCACGTCGTTCCGGGTGGTCCCCGGCGGTGACGTGCGGTTCACGCGGTACTTCCACCCGACGTTCAACGCGAAGCCGGTGAACAGCCAGGCCGAGGCCGACGAGCTGTACGAGCGCATCGCCGATGTGATGCGCGACTCGGTCGGCAAGCACATGATCTCCGACCCGGACGTCACGGTCGGCGCGTTCCTCTCCGGCGGCATCGACTCCACCGCGACCGCGACGCTGGCCAAGGAGCACAACCCGAACCTGATCGCGTTCACCACCGGGTTCGAGCGCGAGGGTTACTCCGAGGTCGACGTCGCCGCCGAATCGGCCGCCGCGATCGGCGTGAAGCACGTGGTCCGCACGGTTTCGGCGGACGAGATGATGGAAGCGCTGCCGCTCATCGTCTGGTACCTCGACGACCCGGTGGCGGACCCGGCGCTCGTGCCGCTCTGGTTCATCGCGCGCGAAGCCCGCAAGCACGTCAAGGCGGTGCTGTCCGGCGAAGGCGCCGACGAGCTCTTCTGCGGCTACACGATCTACAACGAGCCGATCTCGCTGGCGCCGTTCGAGAAGATCCCGGGCGGGATGCGGAAGATCATCGGCAAGGTCTCCACGAAGATCCCGGAAGGCACCCGCGGCAAGGACCTGCTGCGGCGCGGGGCGCTGCCGCTGGAAGACCGCTACTACGGCAACGCGCGCAACTTCCGCGACGACCAGCTCCGCAAGGTGCTGCGCACGTACGAGGACGGGATCGGCTTCAAGGACGTCACCGCGCCTTGGTACAAGATCTCGGAGAACTGGGACCCGGTCGCGCGGATGCAGCACGTCGACCTCTACACCTGGCTGCGCGGCGACATCCTGGTCAAGGCCGACAAGGTGACCATGGCGAACTCGCTGGAACTGCGCGTGCCGTTCCTCGACGCCGAGGTGTTCAAGGTCGCCTCGACCATCCCGCTCGACCAGAAGCTCGCGCACGGCACCACGAAGTACGCGCTGCGCCAGGCGCTGGCGAAGATCATCCCCGGCCACGTGCTGAACCGGCGCAAGCTCGGCTTCCCGGTGCCGATCCGGCTGTGGCTGCGCAACGAGATGTACGACTGGGCCAAGGGCATCATCTCGGACTCGCAGACCGACGCGCTGCTCGACAAGAAGGCCGTCCTGGCGCTGCTCGAAGAGCACAAGGCCGGGCAGCTCGACCGCAGCCGTCAGCTGTGGGCGCTGCTGGTGTTCATGCTGTGGCACGGCATCTTCGTCGAGAACCGCATCAAGCCCGAGGTGCCGGAACCCGTCTACCCGGTGAAGCTCTAGTCACGACTCCGTTCTGGCCTTCACCGGTCATCTGGTGAAGGCCAGCATGGAGGGATGGACTTCGTCCTCGTGCACGGCACGACGCAGAGCCCGGCGGGCTGGGACCGGGTGGCCAAGTTGCTCACCGCCGCCGGGCACCGCGCGATCGCGGTGGATCTGCTGACCCCGCGTGATCTGCCGGTCGAGGGCTACGCGCAGCACGCGCGAGACCAGTACGACGGCGAGCGGCCGGTGGTCGTGGCGCATTCCGGCTCGGGGGTCCTGCTGCCCGCGATCGCCGAAGCCCTTGACGCGCGGGCGCTGGTGTGGGTCGCCGCCTACATCCCCGATTTCGCCGGTGGGCGGAGCCTGCGGGACGAGGCATCGGCCGTGCTCGAACCGGACTGGATCGGCGTGGACCCGACGGCGGATCCCGCCAAGGCGTCGGAATTCCTTTTCCACGACTGCGATCCCGAGACAGAACGGCCGGCGCTGGACAGTCTGCGGCTGTTCAATCCGGCTGTGCTCGCGGCGCATCCCGCCGGGGCGGCGCCGGAGGTCCCGTCGACGGTGATCGTCCCCACCCGGGACCGCACTCTCCGGCCGGACTGGCTGCGGCGGGCCGGCCGGGAACGGCTCGGGGTCACCCCGATCGAGATCGACGCGGGGCACTGCCCGCACCTGTCCCGGCCCGCCGAACTCGCCGCCATCCTGACCGGACGCGCGTGAAGGCCCCTTCCCTCGGCTGAGCCGAGGGAAGGGGGCCTTCACGCGCTATGCCTTCAGCTCACTACGGGAGGATCGCCGCGATCTCCTCGGCGGACTCCGGGCCGAATGCCTCCTTGAGCCGGCCCAGGACGTCGGTGCGGTCGAAGGACCATTCCTGCGTCCCCACGGTCTCCAGCACCAGCACGGCGATCAGCGAGCCCAGCTGCGCCGAACGCTCCAGGCTGAGCCCGCCGTCGATACCCGCGATGAACCCGGCCCGGAAGCCGTCGCCGACGCCGGTCGGGTCGACCTTGCCGCGCTCCGGGACGGCGCCGATCTGCAGCGCGAGGCCGTCCTTGCCGATGATCTCGACGCCCTTTTCCCCGAGCGTCGTGATCCGCATGCCGACGCGGTCGAGGACCTCGGCCTCGGTCCAACCGGTCTTCTGGAGCAGCAGCTCCCACTCGTAGTCGTTGCTGAACAGGTACTTCGCGCCCTCGACGAAGGCACGCACCTGCGCGCCGTCCATGCGGGCCAGCTGCTGCGAGGGGTCGACGGCGAAGGTGTAGCCGCGCTGGCGGCATTCCTCGGCGTGCCGGACCATGCCTTCGGGGTCGTCCGGGCTGATCAGGACGAGCGACAGTTCACCGGCGTGCGCGGCGACCGGCGCCAGTTCGATGTTGCGGGATTCGGCCATCGCGCCGGCGTAGAACGTCGCGATCTGGCAGAGGTCCTCGTCGGTGGTGCAGACGAACCGGGCGGTGTGCGCGACCTCGGACACCAGCACCCCGGCCGTGTCGACGCCGTGCCGCTCGAGCCACGAACGGTAGTCGGCGAAGTCGGAGCCGACCGCGCCGACCAGGATCGGGCGCTTGCCCAGCACCCCGAGACCGAAGGCGATGTTCGCGCCGATCCCGCCCCGCCGCACGACGAGATCGTCGGCCAGGAAGCTCAGTGAGACCCGGTGCAGCTGCTCGGCGATGAGCTGCTCGGCGAACCTGCCCGGGAAGTGCATGAGATGGTCGGTTGCGATACTGCCGGATACCGCGATCCTGGCGCTGGCTGCCACCGGTTCTCCTTGTTCGGTCGGCCCCGCGGGAGCGAGGACGGCTAAGTTACCCGCAGGTCATGCCCCATACGGGTTGCTTCAGGCACGGCCATCAACACTACCGGTTGGTAGTGGTGTCCGACTGCACGATGAGTCATTAGCTTGTCGTTCGTGACCACTTCCGCGTATCACCTCGAACCGGAATCGATCGGCGAACTCATCGCCGACTGTGCCGGTATCCCGTCGTCCCTCCAGGCCGAGAACATGCCCCTGCCCCGGGAGAGCGCTCCGCCCTGGACCGTGGACGAGCGTTGTCTCGCCCAGGTCGCCGATCTGGACGCCTACGTCTGATCCGCTCCGGGCATGAAGAAGGGCCGCGACCTGGGTGAGGTTCGCGGCCCTTCTTCATGCCTCG
The DNA here is from genome assembly GCF_000400635.2 of Amycolatopsis keratiniphila. NCBI lineage: Bacteria > Bacillati > Actinomycetota > Actinomycetes > Pseudonocardiales > Pseudonocardiaceae > Amycolatopsis > Amycolatopsis keratiniphila. The sequence continues at coordinate 6,495,869 of NC_021252.1, forward strand.
ACGCGGATCAGTGGAAGCTGTCGCCGCAGGCGCAGCTGCCGGTCGCGTTGGGGTTGTCGATCGTGAAGCCCTGCTTCTCGATCGAGTCGACGAAGTCGATCACGGCGCTCGACACGTACGGCGCGCTCATCCGGTCGACGGCCACGCGGAGGCCGTCGAAGTCACGGAACAGGTCGCCGTCGAGCGTGCGCTCGTCGAAGAACAGCTGGTAGCGCAGGCCGGCGCACCCACCGGGCTGGACGGCGATGCGCAGGTGCATGTCGTCGCGGCCCTCCTGCTCGAGCAGGGCCTTCGCCTTGCTGGCGGCGGCGTCGGTCAACGTCACGCCGTGGGTCTCCTCGGCGGTTTCGGCCTGAGCTGCGGCTGCCTGCTCAGCGGTCGTCATGGTTCTCCCTCTGGTCGAACTCGCTGCGGGTACTCGTCTTGCACATGGTCCAACACGTCGGAGTCCCGATCTGTTCCCCTCCATGGTGACATATCGCTCGGCCTGGTGCGTGGCACCGTGACGCCTGCAACTACCCTGGTGAGGTGAGGTTCCTGCGCCGTAGCACCACAGACTCCGCCACGACGGACACCGAGACGCCCGACACCCAGGCCGTCGAGGTCCAGGCCAAGGCGTATACGCCGGGCAAGGGCAAGGCCACGCCCAAACGTCGTGAGGCCGAAGCCAAGCGCCGCGGCCCGGTGGCGCCCCCGCCGACCACCATGCGGGAGGCGATGAAGCGCAACAAGGAGCTCCGCAAGTCCGCGAAGGCCGACCCGGAGTACAAGCAGAAGCAGCGCAACGCCGCCAAGGAACGCCGCGAGCGGATGATGGCGGGCGAGGACAAGTACCTGCTCCCCCGTGACCGCGGCCCCGTCAAGGCGTACATCCGTGACCTGGTCGACTCGCGGCGCAACCTGCTCGGCCTGTTCATGCCGCTGGCGATCCTGGTGTTCGTCGCGCTGATCCTGCCGTACCCCGAGGTCCAGCGGTACGCGACGCTGCTGTGCACCGTGATGCTGCTCGGCATGATCGTCGAAGGTTTCCTCAGCGGGCGCCGGATCGCGAAGATGGTCCGCCTGAAGTTCCCGAACGAGACGATCAAGGGCACCTCCGTCGGCTGGTACTCCTTCATCCGGGCGAGCCAGATCCGCAAGCTGCGGGTCCCGAAGCCGCGGGTCAGCCCCGGCGACAAGGTCTGAGAACCGGCGAAACCCAGGTCGTTAGCGACGCTAACGGCCTGGGGTAGAGTCGCGCCCATGGAGTTTCGACGACTGGGCCGCAGCGGCCTCAATGTCAGTGAGATCTCGTACGGCAACTGGCTCACCCACGGGTCCCAGGTGGAAGAGGACCAGGCCCAGGCCTGCATCAAGGCGGCGCTCGACGTCGGCATCACCACCTTCGACACCGCCGATGTTTACGCGAACACGGCCGCCGAATCGGTACTCGGCCGCGGCCTGAAGGGCCTGCGCCGCGAAAGCCTGGAGATCTTCACCAAGGTCTACTGGCCCACCGGCCCCAAGGGCCCGAACGACCAGGGGCTCGGCCGCAAGCACATCATGGAGTCGGCGCACGCTTCGCTGAAGCGCCTCGGCACCGACTACGTCGACCTCTACCAGGCGCACCGGTTCGACCGGACCGTCCCGCTCGAAGAGACGTTCCTCGCCTTCGCCGACCTCGTCCGCCAGGGCAAGGTGCTCTACGTCGGCGTCTCCGAGTGGACCGCCGAGCAGATCACCCAGGGCGCGGCGATCGCACGCGAGCTCAACGTGCCCCTCATCTCGAACCAGCCGCAGTACAACGCGCTGTGGCGGGTCATCGAGGCGCAGGTCGTCCCGGCCTCCGAGCGTGAGGGCCTCAGCCAGATCGTCTGGTCGCCGATCGCGCAGGGCGTGCTCACCGGCAAGTACAAGCCCGGTCAGCCGCTGCCCGAGGGCTCCCGCGCGACCGACGAGAAGGGCGGCGCCAACATGGTGGCCCGCTTCCTCAACGACGACGTCCTCGAGCGCGTGCAGCGGCTCGAGCCGATCGCGGAGAAGGCGGGCCTGACGATGGCCCAGCTGGCCGTGGCGTGGGTGCTGCAGAACCCGAACGTCGCTTCGGCGATCATCGGCGCCTCTCGGCCCGAGCAGGTGCACGAGAACGTGAAGGCGGCCGGCGTGAAGCTGGACGCGGATCTGCTCGCCGCGATCGACGAGGCCCTCGACGGCGTCACCGAGACCGACCCGACGCTGACCCGCTCCCCCTGACGTGGCTGAAGGACGCTTTCCCCGCATGCGATGGGGGGGAAAGCGTCCTTCACCGCGTGCGATGCGGGGAAAGCGTCCTTCAGCGTCAGTCGCCGTGCACGCGGGACTGGTACGCGATCTGACCGTCGAGGTCGAGCGCGTCACCGGGCGCGCGCAAGGGATCGATTCCCAAGCCCCGCAACAACCTGCTCGCGCCGGCGACCCGGTCACCGGTCCGGCCGTCGAGCCGCACCGGCGCGTGGCCCCGCTGGATCAGCAGGCCCTCGACGTCGTCGATCAGCCGGTACGGGTCGTAGACCTGCTGTTCAGGCATGACCACCACCGGGAATCCAGGTGTTCCCGGTGATCCTTTCGTAGACCTCGGTGTAGCGCTTGCGGGTCGCCTCGACGATCTCGGCCGGGATGGCGGGTCCGGGTGGCGTCTTGTCCCAGCCGGTCGTGGTGGACCAGTCACGGACGAACTGCTTGTCGAACGCGTGCTGCGTCCGGCCCGGCTCGTACTCGTCGGCGGGCCAGAACCGCGACGAGTCCGACGTGAGGACCTCGTCCCCGAGCGTCAGCACGCCGTCGGCGTCGAAGCCGAATTCGATCTTGGTGTCGGCGATGATGATGCCGTTCTTCGCCGCGTGCTCCGCGCCCTTGGTATAGATCTCGAGCGTCAGATCGCGGATGCGGTCCGCGGTCTCCTGGCCGATCTCGTTCACGACGTCGGCGAAGGTCATGAACTCGTCGTGACCGGTGTCGGAGATCTTCGTGGTGGGCGTGAAGATCGGCTCCGGCAGCTTGTCCGCCTCGACCAGACCGGCGGGCAGTTCGACACCGGAAACCTTGCCGTCGCGCTGGTATTCGCGCATCCCGAGACCGGTGAGGTAACCGCGCGCGATGCATTCGACCTGGATCATCTTCAGCGGCTTGCAGCGCATGGCGCGGCCGGCGAATTCGGCGGGCACGTCGGTCGTGGAAACGACGTGGTTCGGCACCACGTCGGCCATCTTTTCGAACCACCAGGCGGAAAGCTGGTTCAGCAGCGCGCCCTTGTCCGGGATCGGGGTCGGCAGCGAGACGTCGTAGACCGAAACGCGATCCGACGCGACGAGCAGAATGTCGCCGTCGATTTCGTAAAGGTCCCGGACCTTACCCGCGTGAATGTGCTTCATGCCCCGTCCTCGATGTTGTATTCGTAGAAAATCCAGTGGTCCGGCAATGCCGCCGATTCGCCGTACTCGAGTACGTCACCCTCGGCGGACAAGAACCTGTTGCGACTCAACAGAATCGCCGAACCTTCGGCCACGCCGAGTTCCGCCGCGTCCTCGGCACCCGCCAGCCCCGCGGCGTGCTGAGAATGAGTCGAGGTCAGAACCCGGCCTGTCCGGTCCGCCACGTATTTGACCGTGCCTTCGACGATCCGCACCGGCTCGAACAGCAAAGGCGCCTTGGACGCGACAGCGCCGTCGAACCACGAAACCGACGTCGACACCGGACGGCCTTCGCCCGCGTACGTGGTCCTTCGCCGCCGGATCACCGGAGCACCTTCATCGATTCCGAGCGCGCCCGCCACCCTGTCCGGCGCCGGCAGGAGGCCGGCTTCGCGGATTTTCGCGTAGTGGCCCGGCGGATAGACCTTGCCGGTTCGCGCGATCGAGATCGTCCGATCGTGCGCGGACCGATGCAGCGCCCTGGTCTGCACCACTGTCCCGATCCCGCGTACCGCGCGGACCAGACCTTCGGCGCGAAGTGTCGAGAGCACCTTCATCGCCGTCGCCATCGCGACGTTCCAGTTCCTGGCGATCTCGCGCGCGGACGGAACCGCGTCGCCTTCCTTGAGCCTGCCCGAAACGATGTCGTCGCGAATGTTCCCCGCGATCTGGAGATACGGCGGTTCGGGTCGATCGACGGCGGGCAAGGTGACTCCTCACAAGGTCGCGCGGTGCGCACAAGCGTTCTAGCACACCAATGGGCGAGCACCAAGGATCCTGCTCACACCCCATTATTACGTACTAGTACACATTCTGGACGGTGCTCTAGTACACCTGTTACTCTCCGCAGAGTTCCCGAAACCCGTTGGGGGGCTCGATGAACCATCTGAGCATCGACGAACTGCTCGAAGAGCTTCGAAGACGCCGGTGGGTCGTCTACATCTTCGGCCCCCGGGAGGAGCCGGAGGTCTGCGCCGCGGTCTTCCAGTGGGACACCTGCGCCGACGTCCTCATCCTCCGCGGGGAAGAACGGGCGAGCGCCTTCCGCGTCACCACGGTCGCCGAAACCGACGTCTTCCGGCCGGCACTCGTGTCCTGGCAGTACCACTCGACGGCCGACTGGACCCTGCGCGCCGTGCTCACCATCCCGCCGCCCGGCGAAACCGGCGCGCCGATCCAGCTGCTGCAACCACATCCGGACTGCGTGATCCCGATGGAAGCGCGCCGTCCGGTCACCGTCCTGCCCGCCATACCGACCAAGGCCGACCAGGGAGATCCCTAACCTCGGCCGATCACCTGCTCGGCGACAACGAGGTCGTGCGGGTAGGTGATCTTGAGGTTCTCCGCGCTGCCCGGAACCCACCGCACCGGCAGCGCGGAGAACCTTTCCATGCACGAAGACGTGTCCGTGCCGACGAAACCCTCACGCTCGGCCGTTTCGTACGCCTCCAGCAACGGCGCGGCGCGGAAACCCTGCGGTGTCTGCACCCTGATCGCCCCGGGCAGCGCACCGGAAACGGTGCCGCCGTCGACACGCACGATGTCGTCGGCCGCGACGCCGGGCACCGCTCCCCCATGGCGCCTCGTGTCGGCGAGGACGTCCGCGATCAGTTCCGGGGTGACGAGCGGGCGGGCCGCGTCGTGCAGCAGTACCGCGTCGATCTCGCCGCTCTCGATACGGGAAGCCATGTGCCGCAAGGCATTCAGCTCCGAGCCCTGCCGCGTCGCGCCGCCGTGGACGAGCTCGACCTCGCCCGGATGCGCGGCGAGCACCTCGTGCGCGAGTTCGGTGTCCTGCGGCCGGATCACCAGTACGAGCACTTCGATTCCGGGCACCCGCGCGAAGGCGTCGAGCGACCACGCGACGACCCTTTTGCCCGCCACCGGCAGATAGACCTTGTTGAGCTTCGCGCCGACCCGGGTACCCGCTCCGCTCGCGAGCACCACTCCGGCGGCCTTCGTCTGAGCCACAGGCAACTCTGGCACAGCCGGGTGGGTAGGTTTGGGCCCGGCCACCAAAGTGATCCGAAGGGGCAGGGCGTTGGACGACGAAATCCTCGAGTTCGCCGAAGTCGAGCAGCCTGATGAACACGCGCGTTCGGCGGCGATCGCCCTGCACTCGAAGCTGATCAAACCGGCCGGTTCGCTGGGCAGGCTCGAAGAACTGGGCGTATGGGTCGCGGCCTGCCAAGGCCAGTCGCCGCCGCGGCCGTTCACGCGGCCCCGGGTCGTGGTGTTCGCCGGTGACCACGGTGTCGCCGCGAAGGGTGTCTCGGCCTATCCGGGCGAAGTCACCGCGCAACTCGTCGGAAGCATGCTGACCGGTGGCGCGGCCATCAACGTCCTTGCCGCCTCTGCGGGTGCGAGCGTCCGGGTCGTCGACATGGCCGTCGACAGCGACGCCCCCGCGACGCGGTCGATCGGCGAGTTCAAGGTGCGGCGCGGATCCGGCTCGATCGACGTCGAGGACGCGCTGACCGACGACGAGGCGCGCGCCGCCGTCCGCGCGGGCCGGGCGATCGCCGACGCCGAGGTCGACGGCGGGGCCGACCTGCTCATCGCGGGCGACCTCGGGATCGGGAACAGCACCCCGGCCTCGGTGCTGGTCGCGGCGCTGACCGGCAGCGAACCGGTGGCCGTGGTCGGCCGCGGTTCCGGCATCGACGACAACGCCTGGATGCGCAAGGCCGCGGCGGTGCGTGACGCGCTGCGGCGGGCGAGGACCGTGCTGGCCGACCCGGTCGCGCTGCTGCGCACCGCCGCCGGCGCCGACATCGCCGCGATGGCGGGTTTCCTCGCGCAGGCCTCGCTGCGCAAGACGCCGGTGATCCTGGACGGGCTGGTCGCCGCCGCGGCCGCGCTGGTCGCCGAGGAACTCGTCCCCGGCGCGCGTCAGTGGTGGGCGGCCGGCCAGCGTGGCGGAGAACCCGCGCACGCGCTGGCACTGGAGCACCTCGATCTGGAGCCGATCCTGGACCTGGACGTACGCCTGGGCGAGGGAACGGGCGCCGTCGCGGCGCTGCCGCTGGTCTTCATGGCGACGCGGGTGCTCGCGGAGATGGCCACGCACGAGCAGGCCGGGGTGAGCGGCCCGCTGATCGAGGCCCCGGCTTCCTGACCCCCTCCGCCCCCGAGATGTCATGAAAGGGTCGTTCAGGACGTTTTTCGTCCTGAACGACCCTTTCATGACACGTGCCTCAGCCCAGCGGGTACATCCAGCCTTCCGGAGCCGGCCGGGTGCCCTCCTGGATCCCGGTCAGCGCGCCACGCAGCTTCATCGTCAGCTCACCGGGCTGCCCGCCCGCGACGGAGAACTCGCCGCCCGCGTGCTTCACGTGCCCGACCGGGGTGATGACCGCCGCGGTTCCGCAGGCGAACACCTCGGTCAGCTCGCCCGAAGCCGCCGACTTCTCCCACTCGTCGGTGGAGATCCGCCGCTCCTCGACCTGGTGCCCGAACGACTTCGCCAGCTCCAGCAGCGACTTGCGGGTCACGCCGGGGAGCAGCGAACCGGTCAGTTCCGGCGTCACGACGCGGGCCTCGTCACCGGAGCCGAAGACGAAGAACAGGTTCATCCCGCCCATCTCCTCGACCCAGCGCCGCTCGACCGCGTCGAGCCACACGACCTGGTCGCAGCCCTTCTCCACGGCCTGGGCCTGCGCGACGAAGGACGCCGCGTAGTTGCCCGCGCACTTCGCCTCGCCGGTGCCGCCGGGGACGGCGCGCACGTACTCGGTCGAGAGCCACACGCTCACCGGCTTCACGCCGCCGGAGAAGTACGAGCCGGCGGGCGAGCCGATCAGCGCGTAGAGGTACTCGTTCGCGGGCCGGTTGACGCCGAGCCCGGCCTCGGTGGAGATCATGAACGGCCGCAGGTACAGCGACTCGCCCGGCTTCGTCGGGACCCAGCGGCTGTCGACCGCGATCAGCTCGCGGATCGAGTCGAGGAAGGTCTCCACCGGCAGCTGCGGCATGGCGAGGCGCTCGGCCGAGTTGCGGAAGCGGATCGCGTTCGCGTCGGGGCGGAACGCCGCGATCGTGCCATCGGGCTGGCGGTACGCTTTGAGGCCTTCGAAGATCGCCTGGCCGTAGTGCAGCACCGAGGTGGCCGGGTCGAGCGAGAAGGGCGCGTACGGCCCGACGGTCGCGTCGTGCCAGCCCTGCTCGGCGCTCCATTTCACGGTCACCATGTGGTCGGTGAAGTGCAACCCGAAACCGGGTGCGGCCAATACGTCCGCGACGCGTTCCGGGCTCGCGGGGCTCGGGTGCGGGAGGTGGTTGAACTGCGTCGAGGTCGTCATACCCAAGACGATAACGCTTGGTCGGACCCACGTTAGTCGGACGTCCGCATATCTTTACCTCCCGCGATCTGTCCGTCACGACGAACACGGGAGGGGTCGCGCCCCTAGGATGGCGGCGTGACGTACAACCAGATGCAGCCCGCCACCCCGGCGCAACCGGCCAAGTCCGCCACCCCCGGCGCGGGGGCCGACGTCAAGACCTTCGCGACGGCCGTGCTGCTCACCTTCGGCACCGGCGTGCTGATGATGGACGGCTGGGCCCTGCTCGACAGCGGTTTCGGCGCGTTCCTCGGCCTGGTCGCCGGCGGTTTCGGCATCTTCTGGTGGAAGAGCATCCACGGCAAGGTGTTCCCGCGCGAGCTGTCCACCAAATCGGTGGTCCTCCTGACGGTGATCAACGTGGTGCTGGTGCTGCTCCTGCTGCTGCAGGTCGGCTAGAGCAACCCCTCGGGAAGGCCGGGCGCGGGCCAGTCCGGGTCGGGCCGGAAGTCGGTCCACGTCCCGTCGAAGGGGAACGCCCCGGCGTCCGCGAGTGCCCCGATCCGCTCGCCCTCGGCGCGCAGCCGCTCCAGCTGACCGGCGGTGAGACGGCCGGCGAGGACGGCCTCCTCGGCCTCGTCCTCGTCCTTCCACTGCCAGCGCCCGCCGGGCTCCACGGCGACGTCGAGGATGCCGTCGATCCGGTCGGGCCCGGACGGCGTGCGCCCCAGCGGGACCTCGAGGTTGACGTACCAGTTCAGGAAGTCGCCGTCGGCGTCGAAGAACCACCAGACCGACGACCATTCGTCGTCGGCGATGCGCCGCAGGGTCGACGTGTCCCGCCAGAAATCGGCCACGCGCACCCGCGGCACCCGGAACCGCTCCTCCAGGGGTGCCTCGCGGAGGAGCCGCCCGTCGGCGAGCCTGCTGCCGACGATCGGGGTGTCCGCGGGCAGCCAGCCGAGCAGCACGGTGCCATCGTCGGCGATGACGCGCAGCGGGTGATGCTGGCCGATCGAGCCGTCCGGTCGCAGGAAGCGTTCGACGACCGTGTCGCCCGGGGTCCAGAGAGGATCACGCACGCCTTGCACGGTACCGACGGGCGCGGACCCGCAGAACCAGTTCGGCGAGCGTTCCCACTCCCGCGAGCGAGAGGGCCACGACCGGCCCAGCGAAGGCGGCGGCGACGGCCACGATCAGTCCACAAGCGAGTGTCGCCTTCGGACGTTCCGGGGAAAGCCGTTCCCTGCCATCGGTGAAGGCGTCGACCGCGACGGGCACGGTCGCGACGGCGGCCACCACGGTCAGCACCGGCAGCAGCGAGACCGCGTCCGCCGCGGCGAGAAGCTCGCGGAACGAGGTCGCCGAAAGCCCCAGCCGGATCGGTCCGAGCTGGTAGAGCGCGACGGCCGTGATCGCGACGGCCACGGCACCCACGGCGGCCGCCCGGCCCGGGCCCGGACGGCGGGGCAGCAGGAACGGCAGGAGTGCCAGCACGGCGAGGCCGAGACCGGGTACGGACGGCGGATCCGGCGCGATGAACTGCGCCAACGGCGGGATGCCCACGCAGATCGCGATCAGGGACGCGGCGGCGGCCAGCAGCAGCCCGGTGACCCAGCGGGCGGCGTAGTCGCCGAGGCGGACGCCTGCCAGGTCGGCGACGGTCACGACGGCGGCGAACACCGCGGCGGCGGCACCCGGCGCGGACGGGAAGAGGTACTGCCCGAACGTCGTCGCGAAGACCAGCACCAGGCCCAGCCGCGAAACGGAGCCAGCGATCCGCTCGGGCCGGGTGTCCCCCAGCGACGGAAGCAACGCCTCGACCGCGACCGCGAGCACGGCCGTGACCACGACGGCCACGAGTACCCAGTAGTCCGCTCCGGAGGTGCCCACCGCCAGCGCGATGAGCAGACCGCCAGCCAGTCGCACGCCGTCTCCCTTCCAGTTCGTCCAGTTACCGGGTCGGCCCCGCTGTTCCCCCAGGTCCCACTGTCATTAGCATGGCTCACGATCCAACCGGGCGGCCGCCCGGTACCACCGCGAACGCGCGAGGAGCCAGAAGTGACCGTGCCGAAGCTTGCCCTGACCGAGAACGCCGAAGCGGCGCTTGCCAAGACGCGCGCCGACGTCGTCGTCATCGGAACCCTGCAGGGCGAGGACGGCCTGGCGCTCGCCGCCGGCTCCTCCGTCGCCGACACCGCCTTCGACGGCAAGCTCGCCGAGGTCCTCGGCACCCTCGGCGCCTCCGGCAAGGCCGACGAGGTCGTCAAGGTGCCGACGCTGGGCAAGCTGTCCGCCGGTGTCGTGCTGGCCGTCGGCCTCGGCAAGGCCGGCGCGGACGGCGTCACCGCCGAGCAGGTCCGCCGGGGCGCCGGTGCCGCCGCGCGGGCGCTGAGCGGGACCGACCGCGCGTTCGTCACGCTGTCGGCGATCGACCTGCAGGCCGCCGTCGAGGGCACCGTGCTCGGCGCCTACGACTTCACCGAGTACCGCTCCGAGAAGGGCGACGGCCCGGTCGCCAAGGTCGACTTCGTGAGCCCCGAAGAGGGCACCGCCAAGGACCACAAGGCGACGCTGAAGGCCGCCGGCCTGATCGCCGAGTCGGTCATCATCGCCCGCGACCTGATCAACACCCCGCCGAACGACCTGTTCCCGGCCTCCTTCGCCGACCGCGCGAAGACCCTGGCCGAGGCGAACAACCTCGACTTCGAGGTCCTCGACGAGAAGGCGTTGAAGCGCAAGGGCTTCGGCGGCATCCTCGGCGTCGGCGGCGGTTCGTCGCGGCAGCCGCGCCTGCTGCGCATCGCCTACAAGCCCGCGAAGGCGTCGAAGAAGGTCGCGCTGGTCGGCAAGGGCATCACCTTCGACTCGGGCGGCATCTCGATCAAGCCCGCCGCGAACATGGACCACATGACCTCGGACATGTCGGGCGCGGCCGCCGTGCTCGCCTCCGTGGTGCTGGCCGCGAAGCTGAAGTACCCGCTCGAGGTCGTCGCGCACATCCCGCTGGCGGAGAACCTGCCGTCGGCCACCTCGTACCGGCCGGGCGACGTGCTCAGCATGTACGGCGGCAAGACCGTCGAGGTGCTCAACACCGACGCCGAAGGCCGTCTCGTGCTGGCCGACGCGATCGTGCGCGCGGGCGAGGAGAACCCCGACTACCTGATCGAGACCTCGACGCTGACCGGCGCGCAGGTCGTCGCGCTCGGCAACCGCACCGCGGGCGTCATGGGCTCGGACGAGTTCCGCGACCGGATCGCTTCGATCGCGCAGGCCACCGGTGAGGGCGGCTGGGCCATGCCGCTGCCGGAGGAACTGCGCGCCGACCTCGACTCGCGCCTCGCCGACCTGGCCAACGTCACCGGGCACCGCTGGGGCGGCATGCTCGCGGCGGGCATCTTCCTGCGCGAGTTCGTCACCGAGGGCCTGCCCTGGGCGCACATCGACATCGCGGGCCCGTCGTTCAACACCGCCGGCCCGTGGGGCTACACCGGCAAGGGCGGCACCGGCGTCCCGGTCCGCACCATCGCCGCCGTGCTCGCGGACATCGCCGCCAACGGCTGATCCTTTTCGCGCGTGAAGGCCCCCTTCCCTCGGCTGAGCTGAGGGAAGGGGGCCTTCACGCGCTTTGTGGCAAGGTCGGTGCCGTGGACAGGGACGCGTATCTCGAAGGCGCGATCAGGGACGTGCTCAGCGGCGACGACGCGACACTCGACGACCGGATCGCGCACGCGGCGCTGCTGTTCGCCGCGTCCGGGGCGATGGCGGACGCCGACCGGCTGGTCACGCATTGGCACGCGCTCACCGAACGTCCCGTCACGACGCTGATCCCCAGCGCCGTGCAGGCCCGCGCGTGGGCGATGCTCTTCGAAGCGCGAGGAGCGCACCCGGACTGGGCCGCGGCGATGATCCCGCTCGATCTCGACGCCGAGGAACGCGCCCACGACGACTACCTCGCCCGGCGCGTGTCCGATCTCGACGGCCTCCTCGGCGGCTCCCCGATCGGCGAGGCCGTGTCGCATCTCGGGCCGTCGCGGCCGGATCGGCTGCGCGAGGCCGTCGCGCGAGGCGACCTGGACGCCTGGGCCGAGATCGCGTCGCGACAGGGCCGCCCGGACGTCGCCATGCTCGCCGCGAACCGGCGCCTCGCGCCGCGGCTCGCCGCCGGCGCGGACCCGCTCGGGCTCGGCGACTGGACGGAACTCTGCGCGGGAGCGCTGGTCGCGGCACTGTACGAGCGCTACCCGCCCGACACCGGTTCCTGGCGCGAAATGGTCGAGGGGATCCTCCGGCTGCGCGGCGGCGGCACCACTCCCCCGGCGGCGTCGCCCCGCACCATCGAAGCGGCCGAGGCGCGGCTCGGGCTCCGGCTGCCCGACGACTACCGCGAATTCCTCCGGACCTGCGACGGCCTGCCCGCGGACGTCGTCTTCCCCCGGCTGCTCGGGACGGCGGAACTGCGCGCGGAGGGCGGTGTCGTCGTGATCGCGGATCCGGCCGTCGTGCTGCTGACGGCCGCGGGCGAGCAGTGGCGGACGGTCGAGATCGACCCGGCGCTGGGCACGACGGTGCATCCGACGTTCCGGGCGCTGCTGGAGCGGCACTTGCTCCTTTTGGCGCAATCCGCGTGATGCCGTCCTGGACGTGAGTGGCGGGGCCCGATCGACACGGGACGAAGGCGCCCTTCGCCTCGTCAGATGAGACGAAAGCGTCCTTCACCCCGGTCAGGATCGACCTCTGACCCCGCGTCAGGCTTCGCCGCGCTTCTTCCGCTCGGTGTACTCCCGCATCCGCTTCGGGTAGCCGACCCTGGCCACCTCGTACACGGGGATCGACCGTTTGTGGCCGAACTGCCGCGCCGCGTCGAGGCTCTCGATCCGGCGACGGGTCCACTCACCGTCATGGGCGATCAGGACGACGGTGGTCTCCGTGACGTTGGTCTTCGGCTCCACGTACGCCTCGACACCGGTCCGTGAAGACGCCCACTCCTCAAGATGCTTGAAGTCGTTTGAAGAGGCTTTCCGCAGCGTACCGGGCTTCTGCCCGCCTTTAGAGCGCCGGCGCAGCGAGTCGAACAGACCCACTCCGACCACCTCACTTCCCATTCGCGTCCGATGTCCATTATCCCGACGCGGGCGTGTGCTCAGCGTGGCGGTCCGCGTGGACCGTGTCCCGTGGGTCACAGCACGCGGCCTAGGTCGCAGCCTCTCCGCACGTAGTGACAAGATGGCAAGTGTCCGCGCGCGCGTATACCGCGCGGAGCGGCGCCAGAGCACCACCCCTACCGCTTGCCGAGGAGTTATTGAAGTGACCGACACCTCCGCCGACCTTGTGATCCTGGGTGGCGGATCGGGCGGCTACGCCGCCGCGTTCCGCGCGGCCGAGCTGGGCCTTTCCGTCACCCTGATCGAAAAGGACAAGCTTGGCGGGACGTGCCTCCACCGAGGCTGCATCCCGACCAAGGCCCTCCTGCACGCGGCGGAGGTCGCCGACGAGACCCGGGACGCCGAGACCTTCGGTGTGAAGGCCGTGCTGGAAGGCATCGACATCGCCGGCGTCAACAAGTACAAGGACGGGATCATCTCGCGCCTGTACAAGGGCCTCCAGGGCCTGGCCAAGGCGCACAAGGTGAACCTCGTCGAGGGCACCGGGACGTTCGTCGGCGGCACGACCGTCGAGGTCGACGGCACCCGCTACACCGGCAAGAACGTCATCCTCGCCACCGGTTCGTACTCGAGGACGCTGCCGGGCCTGGAGCTGGGCGGGCGCATCATCGCCAGCGAGCAGGCGCTTTCGCTGGACTACATCCCGAAGAAGGCCATCGTCCTCGGCGGTGGTGTCATCGGTGTCGAATTCGCGTCCGTCTGGGCGTCCTTCGGCGTCGACGTCACCATCGTGGAGGCGCTGCCCCGCCTGGTCCCGAACGAGGACGAGTACGCGTCCAAGCAGCTCGAGCGCGCTTTCCGCCGTCGCAGGATCGCCTTCAAGACCGGTGTCCGGTTCACCGGTGCCAAGCAGGACGACAACGGCGTCAGCGTGTCGCTGGAGTCCGGCGAGACGCTCGAAGCCGACCTGCTCCTGGTCGCCGTCGGCCGCGGCCCGAACTCGGCCGGGCACGGGTACGAGGAGGCCGGCGTCAAGATGGAGCGCGGTTTCGTCCTCACCGACGACCGCCTGCGCACCAACCTGCCGAACGTCTACGCCGTCGGTGACATCGTCCCCGGCCTGCAGCTCGCGCACCGCGGGTTCCAGCAGGGCATCTTCGTCGCGGAAGAGATCGCCGGCCAGGAGCCGCGCGTGATCGACGAGAGCGGCATCCCGCGCGTCACCTACTCGCACCCCGAGGTCGCTTCGGTCGGCCTGACCGAGTCGCAGGCGAAGGAGAAGTACGGCTCCGACGTCACCACCTTCACCTACGACCTCGGCGGCAACGGCAAGAGCCAGATCCTCAAGACCTCCGGCGGGGTCAAGCTGATCAAGGCTCCGGACGGCCCGGTCGTCGGCGTGCACATGGTGGGCGACCGCGTCGGCGAGCTGATCGGCGAAGCGCAGCTGATCTACAGCTGGGAGGCCTTCCCCGAGGACGTCGCCCCGCTCATCCACGCGCACCCCACGCAGACCGAGGCCCTCGGTGAAGCGTTCCTCGCCCTGGCGGGCAAGCCGCTGCACGTCCACAGCTGACGTCTCACCGTCGAAGAACCAGACCAAGCAAGACATATCAAGGGAGTCAGCGAACGATGGCCTACTCCGTCACGTTGCCGGAGCTCGGTGAGAGCGTCACCGAGGGCACCGTCACCCGGTGGTTGAAGCAGGAGGGCGACACCGTCGAGGTCGACGAGCCGTTGCTCGAGATCTCCACGGACAAGGTCGACACCGAGGTCCCGTCCCCGGTCGCCGGCAAGGTCGTGAAGATCAGCGCTCAGGAAGACGAGACCGTCGAGGTCGGCGGCGAGCTCGCCGTCATCGACGACGGGACCGGCGGCGTGCCGGAGTCCTCCGGTTCGGCCGAGCCGGCCGCCGAAGAGGCGCAGCCCGAGCCCGAGCCGGAGCCCGCGAAGGAAGAGGCCTCCGCCCCGTCCCAGCCGGACACCGCGCCGGCTTCGGGCGGCGAAGGCACCGAGGTGAAGCTGCCCGAGCTGGGCGAGAGCGTCACCGAGGGCACCGTCACCCGATGGCTCAAGCAGGTCGGCGAGAGCGTCGAGGTCGACGAGCCGCTGCTCGAGATCTCCACGGACAAGGTCGACACCGAGGTCCCGTCCCCGGTCGCCGGCACCGTGCTGGAGATCCGCGCGGGCGAGGACGAGACCGTCGAGGTCGGCGGCGTGCTCGCGGTGATCGGTGCCGCCGGGTCCGCCCCGGCCCCGAAGGCCGAGCCGAAGCCGGAACCCAAGCCCGAGCCGAAGCCGGAGCCCAAGCCGGAACCGAAGCCCGAGCCCAAGGCCGAAGCGGCTCCCGCGCCGAAGCCCGCCCCGGCTCCGCAGGCGGCCCCGGCCCCCAAGGCCGAGGCGCCGAAGCCCGCGGCGAGCAGCGACAACGGCTCGGACAACGCGCCGTACGTGACGCCGCTGGTCCGCAAGCTCGCTTCGGAGCACGGCATCGACCTGTCGTCGCTGTCCGGCAGCGGCGTCGGTGGCCGTATCCGCAAGCAGGACGTGCTCGCGGCCGCCGAGGCCAAGCAGAAGGCCGCCCCGGCTCCGGCCGCGCAGCCCGCTGCCGCCGCCCCGGCGCCCGCCGCCCCGTCGGCTCCGCGCAAGGCCACGGTTTCGCCGGAGCTCGCGGCCCTGCGCGGCACCGTGCAGAAGGCCAGCCGGATCCGGCAGATCACCGCCACGAAGACCCGCGAGTCGCTGCAGGTTTCCGCGCAGCTCACGCAGGTCCACGAGGTGGACGTCACGAAGATCGCCAAGCTCCGCCAGCGGGCGAAGGCGGCCTTCAAGGAGCGCGAGGGCGTCAACCTGACGTTCCTGCCGTTCTTCGCGAAGGCCACCGTCGAGGCGCTCAAGCAGCACCCGAACGTCAACGCGTCCTACAACGAGGACACGAAGGAGATCACCTACCACGGTGCGGTGCACCTGGGGATCGCGGTGGACACCGAAAAGGGTCTGCTGTCGGTGGTCATCCACGACGCGGGTGAGCTCAGCCTCGCCGGTCTCGCGCACCGCATCGCCGACCTGGCGGGCCGCGCGCGTTCGGGCCAGATCAAGCCGGACGAGCTGTCGGGTGGCACCTTCACGATCACGAACATCGGCTCCAACGGCGCCCTGTTCGACACGCCGATCATCGTGCAGCCGCAGTCCGGCATGCTCGGTACCGGCGCGGTCGTGAAGCGCCCGGTCGTGATCGCGGACGCCGACGGCAACGACACGATCGCCGTCCGGTCGATGGCGTTCCTGCCGCTGACCTACGACCACCGCCTGGTGGACGGGGCCGACGCGGGCCGCTTCGTCACGACGATCAAGCAGCGCCTGGAAGAGGGCAACTTCGAGGACGAGCTCGGTCTCTGATCCTCCGGTGGTCCGTGAAGGCCCTCGTCCCGCTTCGGCGGGGCGAGGGCCTTCGCCTTTCCCCTCCCCTCGCATTTCGTGCGGCAGTGAAGGTCTCCTTCCTTACCCTCAAGGTCGCGGAAGCCCTACGGGCCCCTTCACGCCGCTCACCCCAGCGATCTCGACCCTCACGACTCCTGGATGTCATGAAAGGGTCGTTCAGGACACATTTCGTCCTGAACGACCCTTTCATGACATCCAGCACCGATTCCGTCTCCTCACAAGTACGTGAAGGACCCCTTCACGTAACCCGGCCGCATCCAGAGGACGAAAAGCGGCCGTTTGACAGCCATCTCGAACTCTAGTATTCCGGAATTACGGAAAACAAGAGGGAGGGTATCGACCATGCTGACCAGACGCCATCTGCTGGCGGGTGCCGCCGCGGGATCGGCCGCGCTGCTGCTGCCGGGAACCGCGAGCGCCGCCCAGCCGGACACGACGACCGAACAGGGCTGGCTCGACTGGATCGCCGCGCACCGGCAAGACGTCTCCGTCCTGATCGACGACGGTGACGGCCGCCGCGCCGCGCGCAACCCCGACGTCCGGCGCGTTCTGGCCTCGTCGATCAAGGTCGTGCACCTCAGCGCGTACGCCGAGAGCCGGCTCGATCCGCGGGAGCAGATCCGGGTGGGCGACTGGGACGCCCACCACCCGTTCGTCGCCGACGGCCGCGCGCATTTCCAAGCCCTGAACTGGCTGGGCGTCCCCTGCGACGACTACGGCATCGCCAAGGACCCCGAGCAGCGCGTGCCACTGGCCAGGCTCGCCGAAGCGATGATCCTCTTCAGCGACAACGCCGCGACTGACTATCTCCGCACCCGCCTCGGCGATCCCGCTCTCCAGCGCGCGGCGGCGCGGGGCGGCTGGTTCCGGCCGGACACCCGCTCGCTCGGCGGCGAGGTCCTGATGCTGATGATGCCGGAGTACGCGCCCCCGCCAGGGAGCCCGGTCGCCGTCCGGCGGGCGATGGGCGACGCGGTCGCGCGCCGCTTCGTCCGCGATCCGGCGTTCCGCGCCGAAGCGTTCAAGCGGTGGCCGGACATGCCGGGCACCTCCGACGCCCAATGGCCGTGGATCAAGGGACACGGCCGAGGCTCGGCGTCGGAACTGTTCGCGCTGCACCGCAGTATCGCGAAGGGCCTGTACGCGCCCGCGCGCGAAATCCTCGCGAAGCCGCTCTCGGACCGCGTGCCACCCGGAGCGAGCGAAGTCCTCTTCAAGGGCGGAAGCCTGCCTCGAACACTGACCATCGGTCTTTCCGTCCGTTGGCCGGGCGGGCGTTCGGGCACGGCTGCCGTCCTGCTCACCGGCGTGAGCGATCAAGACATGCAGAACGCCCTGCCGCTCGTCGACCTCGTGCTCGCGGCGCTGTCCGATCCGGCGCGCTTCACCGCCCTGGAACGCGCGCTCCGCTGAGGCGACGGTATAGATAACCGGCATGGACGCTGAGCTCGCCGACCGGATCACCGCCCTCGAAGCCCGGGTCGCGGCGCTCGAAGACCGGCACGGCGACCACCAGGCCGAGCAGCCGGTGAGCCCCGGCGGGCTCGTCGGCTACCACGGCGAGCTGACCGAGCCCCTCGAACTGAGCTGGGCGATCACCGTCACACCCGGTCCGATGCTGGGGTTCGAGGACGGGCCGCGGGTCGAGGTGCTCGCGGCCCTGTCCAGCACCGCGAGGGTGGCGCTCGTGCGGACGCTGGCCGAGAAGGGCGCGCAGACCGCGCCCGCCCTGCAGGAGGCCGCCGAACTCGGCTCACCAGGCCAGCTGTACCACCACCTCAAGGCGCTGACCGGCGCCGGGATCGTCGAGCAGGACAAGCGCGGCAGCTACCGGCTTCGTCCCACCGCGACGATCCCGGTGCTGGTACTGCTCACCGCCGCGTCGGACGTCGCGGGGCAACTGAAGAACCTGAGCGTGCGCCCGGATCGCGGATAGGACACGATCGGATCATGCGAGTTCTGATCGCGGGCGCGAGCGGACTGATCGGCACCTCCCTGACGACACGGTTACGCCGTTCCGGGCACGAGGTCGTCCGCCTCGTCCGCCGGGAGGAGCGGGCGGCCGACGAACGCCGCTGGGATCCCCCTGCCGGGGAGATCGCCGACGGCGCGCTCGACGGGGTCGACGCGGTCGTGAATCTCGCGGGCGCCCCGCTGCTGCCCGGACGCTGGAGCGCGGCCCGCAAACAGGTACTCCTCGACAGCCGGGTCGAACCGACGGAGGTCCTCGCGGAAGCCGTCGCCGAACACGGGATCCCCGTGCTGGTCAACGCATCCGCCGTCGGTTACTACGGCGATCCAGGTCCATCCATTGTGGACGAAACGAGTCCGGCGGGACGCGGTTTCCTCGCCGAGCTCTGCACCGCCTGGGAAGGCGCCACCGAGGCCGCGGCCACCGCGGGCGCCCGGGTCGTGCGCATCCGCACCGGGCTGGTGCTCGCGCGCAAGGGCGGGCTCCTGGACGTCCTCCGGCCGCTGTTCCGCTTGGGGCTCGGCGGGAAACTCGGCGACGGCAAGCAGTACATGCCCTGGATCTCGCTCGAAGACGAGGTCGGCGCGATCGTTTTCGCGCTGGAGAACGAATCCCTGTCGGGGGCGGTGAATCTCTCCGGGCCGCAGCCCGCCACGAACGCCGCCTTCACGAAGGCACTGGGCCGCGCCGTGCACCGGCCGGCGATCTGGCAGGTGCCCGGGTTCGCCATGAAGATCGCCCTCGGGCAGGCAGCCGAGGAGATGGCGTTGTTCGGGCAGCGCGCCATACCGCGGGTGCTGGAGGAGGCGGGATACGCGTTCCGCCATCCGACCCTCGAGGACGCGCTGGCCGCGGCGACATGACCTTGCAGCGCGGGCTGTACACCCTCGCCGGCTTCCTGCTGCTGGTCGGGTTCGTCACACTCGGGCTGTCCGTCGACGAGCGGCCGCCGCCGGTGGACGTCGTCCTCGCCGACGCGTTCCGCGACCAGTACACCCGGCCCGCCGGGCAGGTGGCCGGCCTCGTCACGCACGTCCTCGGCCCGGTGCTGCCGTTCGCGCTGGGCGCCGTGCTGGTGGTGGTCGCGTGGCGCCGCCGGGACCTGACCGTCCTGTGCGTCAAGCTGGCCGTCGTCCTGCTGTTGTGCCGGATGACCAGCCTGATCGCGAAACCGGCCTTCTACCGGGAGCGACCTCGCGAATTCCCCGATCTGAGTTATCCGAGCGGGCACGTGGTCGCCGTCGCGTGCACCGGGTTCGTCGCGGTGCTGCTGTGCGCGTGGACGCGTCCGCGTCTCACGCGCCTGGCGATCACGATCGCCGCCGCGGCGACGGTGCTCGGCGCCCTCTGCCGCATCGTGCTGGGTGTGCACTGGCTGACCGACACGGCGGGATCCGTGCTCGCGGTGGGGGGTGTCGGCCTGATTTCGGCGGCCGGGCTGGGCCTGCTCCCCCTGCCGAAAGACCCGGCGTAGTGTCGCTGACGTGAGCTCTTCGACCACGTCATGCCGTGCCGCCACCGAGCCCGTCGACGTCCGCGAGATCGGGACGATCGACTACACCGAAGCCTGGGAACTCCAGCGCCGGCACGTGACAGCCCGTGCCGACGGCGAGGGCCCCGACACCATGCTGCTGCTGGAACACCCGTCGGTGTACACGGCGGGCAAGCGCACCGAAGCCGAGGACAGGCCGACCGACGGCACCCCGGTGATCGACGTCGACCGCGGCGGCAAGATCACCTGGCACGGGCCTGGTCAGCTGGTCGGGTATCCGATCATCAAACTCGCCGACCCGATCGACGTCGTGCATTACGTGCGGCGTCTCGAAGAGGCCCTGATCACCGTGTGCGACCAGCTCGGCGTGCACACCGGCCGGGTCGAGGGCCGCAGCGGCGTCTGGATTCCCGCCGACGACCGCGGCCCGGAGCGGAAGATCGCCGCGATCGGCATCCGCGTCCAGCGGGGCGTGACCATGCACGGTTTCGAGCTGAACTGCAACGCCGACCTGGGCGCCTTCGACAAGATCGTCCCGTGCGGCATCCGGGACGCGGGCGTGACTTCGCTCTCCTACGAGCTCGACCGCGAGGTCACCGTCGCGTCGGTGCTGCCCATGGCGCGCGAAGCCGTGCTCGCGGCGCTGGAAGGCGAGCTGCCGGTGAGCGACGAGCGCTGGCTGCCGCGTCCCGAGGCCCCGGCCGCCCCCGGCGTCACTTTCGCTCTGCAGAACTGATTCCTGTGCCAAGCTCCTGGTAGGGCCGTGGAAGCGCCGCGGCCCCACTGGGAGGAATCATGCGCAGAATCGCGTATGCCGCGGCGGTCGCGGCCGCCGTCGGCGGACTGCTGGCCACCCCCGGCGTCGCCTCGGCGGTGCCACCGGGCTGCTGGACCGAGACCAACGGCTCGACCTGGGCCGCGGGCTTCTGTCCGAGCGGGACCTACAAGGTCGTCGTCCAGTACTGCCGGGTGCACTGCACCCGGGAAGAGGGCTACCCGGCGGTGAACGGCAACCCTTCGGGGGTCTCGTTCAGCCCCGGCGGCTCCATCGCCAGTGTGGACGTCGAATACGTCTGAGAAGTACATGATGGCCCCCTTCCTTGCGCCTGGCGCAAGGAAGGGGGCCATCATGTACTTCAGTCCAGCTGAGGAGCGACCTCGGAGGCGATCAGCTCGATCTGGTCCAGATCCGAAAGGTCCAGCAGCTGCAGGTAGAGCCGGGTGATCCCGGTCTTCTCGCGCCACTGTCCGACCTTCTCGACGACCTCCGACGGCGTCCCCGCCAGCCCGTTCTCCCGCAGCTCGGACACCTCGCGCCCGAGCACCGAAGCACGCTTGGCGACCTCGGCGTCGTCACGGCCCACGGCGACGACGAGCGCGGCCGACCGGATGATCTCCTTGGGGTCGCGGCCGATCTCGCGCGCGGCGTCGTCGACGCGGCCGAACTGCTCCGCGGCGGCGTCCGGGCCCACGAACGGCAGGTTGAACTCGTCCGCGTAGCGGGCGGCGAGCGCCGGGGTGCGCTTCTTGCCGCCACCGCCGATGATCACCGGCGGCCGGGGCCGCTGCGCGGGCTTGGGCAGGCCGGGCGAGTCGACGAGCTTGTAGTGCTCGCCGTCGAAGGAGAACGTCTTCCCCTCCGGCGTCTCCCACAGCCCGGTCACGACGGCGAGCTGCTCGGCGTAGCGGTCGAAGCGCTCCTTGATCGGCGGCAGGTCGAGGCCGTAGGCGGTGTGCTCGTCGTCGTACCAGCCCGAGCCGAGGCCGAGCTCGACGCGGCCGCCGGACATCTGGTCCACCTGCGCGACCGAGATCGCGAGCACCGACGGATGCCGGAAGGTGGCGGCGGTGACGAGGGTGCCCAGCCGCACACGGCGCGTCTCGCGGGCGAGACCCGCGAGGGTGATCCACGCGTCGGTCGGCCCCGGCAGCCCGGTCGCCGAACCCATCTTCAGGTAGTGGTCGCTGCGGAAGAAGGCGTCGTAGCCCGCGTCCTCGGTGGCCTTCGCCACCCGGAGCAGGTCTTCGTAACTGGCCCCCTGCTGGGGCTCGGTAAAGATCCTGAGGTCCACGAACGCCACCCTAGCTACGGGACGTTCAGCTCGCTTTCCCGTGCTCGGCGGGCGGAACACGGCGGAACCCGACGAGCAGCCGCACCAGGACCTCCTCGACCTGGGCGCTGACCTTCTTCGGCTCGGGAGACGAGGCGATCTCGATCGCGGCGCTCGACAGCGCGCCGAACAGCAGCCGCGCGGTGACGTCCACCGGGACGTCGTCGACCTCGCCGACCTCGATGAGCGACTGGATCCCGGTGCGGACCAGGCCGAAGCTGCACCGCTCCTCCGCCTCGCGCCAGCGTTCCCAGCCCATCACCACCGGCGCTTCGTGGATCGCGATGCGCTGGTACGCCGGGTCGAGGCAGCTCTGCAGGAAGCCGCGCAACCCCGCGAGCGCCCGCTCCCACGGCGAGGCCGGGCCGTTCATGATCTTTTCGAGCCGGTCGAAGACCTGGCTCTCGACCGTGTCGAAGGCGGCCTCGAACAGCGCCTGCTTCCCACTGAAATGGTGGTATAGCGCGCCTTTCGTCACCCTGGCCCGCTTGGCGATCTCGTCGAGAGACGTGCCGGCATACCCGCGTTTGGTGAACAGCTCAACGGCACTCTCGACGAGCGCCGACCGGGTGGACTCGGAATAGTCCAGCCGCCTTGACCTCATTGTCGCCACCTTCACAACTTTACGCCGCCGGTCCCGCTCCATACCCATGGTATGTTGACTGCTGTCAGGTCCGTACCGGGAGTATGCCGCAAACCTGCGGTATGAACCGGGTCACGGAGGGGAGCCCACATCATGAGCTGGAACGACTTCTACCAGCGGCGCGACATCCTCGAAGCCGCACTGCGCCAGGCGGGTCACCACCCGTCCGACGCGATCTCACTCGAAGAAATCCCTGGCGCCACCAAGTACTTCGCGACCGAAGAGGAGCTTCTGGTCGCGCTCCGGTACAAGTGGAACCAGGTGTTCGCCGGTCACCTCCGCGCCGAGATGACCGATCCGGACTACGCCGACCAGGACCTCGCACTCGACCGCGTCGAAGCCGTCACCCGCGCCTGGAACAGCGCCACCACCGAACACGAGACCCTCCGCGCCGTTCTCGACGCGGCCCTCGAGCGGTGCCCCGCGCTGATCCCGTCGCACGAAGCCGAACTGCGCATGCTCGCGCTGACGGCGGGGCTGGCCGACGGCAAGGAACCGGCCGACGAGATCACCAAGGTCGGCAGCGCGTTCGCCGCCCTGCTCCGGCACGGACGGCACGCGAAGCCCGCTCGCCGCCGCAGCCCCATGGGTCACCTGCTCCGGTTGCTCGCGCCGAGCGCCTGATCCGGCGTAGCGGCCCCGCCGACGATGTAGTTAGGTGACCGACATGGCTGCTCACGCGCGTTGGACCGAGGCCGACATCCCGGATCAGACCGGCCGGACCGTGTTCGTCACCGGCGCGAACTCGGGGCTCGGGCTGCGGATGTCCGAGGTGCTCGCGGGCAAGGGGGCCCGCGTGCTGCTCGGCTGCCGGTCGCCGGAGCGCGGCGCCAAGGCGCTGGAGCAGGTGCGCGCGGCCGCGACCGGGGAGGCACCCGAGCTCGTCCGGCTGGACCTCGCCGACCTCGATTCGGTCCGCGAAGCCGCGAAGAAGGTCCAGGAGCTGACGGGCGGCAAGCTCGACGTCCTGGCCAACAACGCGGGCGTGATGGCGACCCCGCGCGGCCACACCAAGGACGGTTTCGAAACCCAGTTCGGCACGAATCATCTCGGGCACGCGGTGCTCACCTGGCTGCTGATGCCGTCACTGCGCAACGGTTCGGGAGCGCGCGTCGTCACGTTGTCGAGTGTCGCGGCGACGGGCGCCCGCATCGACATCGCCGACCCGAACTTCGAACGCCGGATGTACAA
This sequence comes from Amycolatopsis keratiniphila, assembly GCF_000400635.2. Lineage (NCBI taxonomy): Bacteria > Bacillati > Actinomycetota > Actinomycetes > Pseudonocardiales > Pseudonocardiaceae > Amycolatopsis > Amycolatopsis keratiniphila. The sequence goes on from NC_021252.1 coordinate 6,519,532, forward strand.
CCCCGGCTCGGCCTACGGCCAGTCGAAACTCGCCAACCAGGTGTTCGCGCTCGAACTCGACCGCAGGCTGCGCGCCGCGGGCGACGGCGTGATCAGCGTGGCGGCGCACCCCGGCTATACGTGGACCGGACTCGGTTCGGGGATGGCCCGCTCGTACCGCAACCCCGTCGTGCGCGCGCTCGTCGCCGGGGGCAACCGGATCGGCGAGATCTTCATCGCGCAGAACGCCCGCCAGGGCACGCTCCCGCAGCTGTTCGCGGCGACGTCCCCGGAGGCCGAAGGCGGCGATTACATCGGCCCGCGCGGGCTCGGCGGACTTCGCGGCGCCCCGGTCAAGGTGCGCCCACTGACCGCCGCGAGGAGCGAATCACTCGGGGCCGCGTTGTGGGATCTGACCACCAAGTTGACGGGCGTCACCCCCGACCCCGCGTGAGCGGCGACCACTGCTCCGGCGGGCGTAGGGTGACGGTGTGAGTGCTGCCCCAGATGGCCGCAAGCTGTTGCGGCTCGAGGTCCGGAATTCCCAGACTCCCATCGAAAAGAAGCCGTCGTGGATCAAGACGCGCGCCCGGATGGGTCCGGAGTTCACCGAACTCAAAGGCCTGGTGCGCCGCGAAGGCCTCCACACCGTCTGTGAAGAAGCCGGCTGTCCCAACATCTACGAGTGCTGGGAAGACCGTGAAGCGACCTTCCTGATCGGTGGCGACCAGTGCACCCGGCGTTGTGACTTCTGCCAGATCGACACCGGCAAACCCGCCGAGCTGGACCGCACCGAGCCGCGCAAGGTCGCCGAAAGCGTCCAGGCGATGGGCTTGCGCTACTCGACCGTCACCGGCGTCGCCCGTGACGACCTGGAGGACGGCGGTGCGTGGCTGTACGCCGAGACCGTCCGTCAGATCCACGCGCTGAACCCGGGTACCGGTGTCGAGCTGCTGATCCCGGACTTCAACGCGGATCCGGACCAGCTCGCCGAGGTCTTCGGCTCCCGCCCCGAGGTGCTCGCGCACAACGTCGAGACCGTCCCGCGGATCTTCAAGCGAATCCGCCCCGGCTTCCGCTACGCGCGGTCGCTGGAAGTCATCACGAAGGCCCGCGAGGCCGGTCTGGTGACCAAGTCGAACCTGATCCTCGGCATGGGCGAAACCCCCGAAGAGGTCGCGCCCGCGATGAAGGACCTGGTCGACGCGGGCTGCGAGATCCTCACGATCACCCAGTACCTGCGACCGTCACCGAGGCACCACCCGGTCGATCGCTGGGTCAAGCCGGAAGAGTTCGTCGAGCACTCGAATGCGGCCGAGGCGATGGGCTTCGCCGGCGTCATGGCCGGGCCGCTCGTACGCTCCTCGTACCGCGCCGGTCGCCTTTTCGCCCAGACGAAGGCCCACCGCGGCGAGCCGCTGTCGGAGAACCTGGCCCACCTCGCCGCCGAAGGTCCCGCCGCGCAGGAAGCCAGCTCGCTGCTGGCCAGGTGACTCCGGTCACCCTCTTCGCGACATCGCCACCCACCAGGTCACGAATCAGTAAAGTGACCTGGTGGCGTTGGTAACCGATCTTCTGAACTGGCTGCAGGGACTCCCGGAACCGGGACTGGTCGCGGCGACCGGCGGACTCGTGTTCGCCGAATGCACCATCGGGCTCGGCTTCATCGCCCCCGGTGAATCGGGGCTGCTGGTCGCGGCCACGACGGCGACGTCGGTCTCGCGCTTCCTGACCCTGTGGGCCGTCGTGACGGTCTGCGCCGCACTCGGAGACTCGCTCGGCTACGCGATCGGCAAACGCTTCGGCCCGCGTCTGCGCGAGACGAAGCTGATCCGCAAGTACGGCCTCGACGCCTGGGACAAGGCGACAGGCGTGCTCGAACGGCGAGGCGCGTGGGCGGTGTTCTTCGCGCGCTTCCTCCCGGTGATCCGCACGCTGACCCCGGCCGCGTCCGGGACCTCGGGCCTGCCCTTCCGCAAGTTCCTGCCCGCCGCCGCGGCCGGTGCGGCCTGCTGGTCGGCCATCCACATCGGTATCGGTGCCGCGCTCGGCGAGGCCGCCAAGAAGGTCGAAGGCGCGCTCAACACCGGCGGCCTGGTCATCGTCGGCGTGCTCGTGGGCGTCGCGGTGTTCTTCCTGCTGCGCTACAAGAAGAAGAAGGCGCTCGCGGTCACAGCCGAAGAAGCCGCCCCGGCGAAGGTCGGCGCGGACGACTAGATTCCGGGCATGACCGCCCTGAACCTGCCCCAGCCGATCGGTTTCGTCCTCGGTGGCGGCGGCAGTCTCGGAGCGATGCAGGTCGGGATGCTGCGGGCCCTCACGGAAGCAGGCGTCGCGCCGGACCTCGTCGTCGGCACTTCGGTGGGTTCACTGAACGCCGCCGTCCTCGCCCTCGGGGGTGAATCGAGCGGCAGGCTCGACCGGATCTGGTCCCGGATGACGCGGCACGAGGCGTTCCCCGGCGGCGTCCTCAGCCAGGTGCGGACCCTGCGCCACAGCAAGACCAACCTGTTCCCCAACACCGGGCTCGCCGCGATCGTCGACGAGCACATCGGCGAAGGCGTCCGCTTCGAAGATCTCGCGCTGCCGCTGGGTGTCGTCGCGACGGACGTCGACACCGCCGAGCCGCTGCTGATCCGTTCCGGGCCCGTTCTGGCGCCCCTGCTGGCCAGTTGCGCGATTCCGGGGATCTATCCGCCGGTGCCCTACGGGGAGCGCATGCTCTACGACGGCGGCCTGGTCGCCAATGTGCCGATGCGGCAGGCGCTCGCCATGGGCGCGAAATCGCTCGTCGTCCTCGACTGTGCCTTCCCCGGCAAGATGCCCGGCACGCCGCAGACCTTCGCCGAGGTGATGATGTTCACCGCGATGATCAGCATGCGGAACCAGGCGGTCCTGGAGGCGCCGATCGCCGCGGCCGAGGTGCCCGTGGTCTACGTGCCGGGGCCGAAGCCGGTGCGGGTCAGCCCGCTGGACTTCAGCCACACCGCGGCACTGACCGCGGAGGCCTACGACGCCGCGAAGACCTATTTGGGTGAATTGAGTGTCGATGGCCCCGGTCTTTATGGTGCACCCGGTCTCGTCGTGGACTGAGAAGCAACCAACCGGCATCGATCACGTCTTCTTCGTCGCGTAGTTTTGAAAGAGAACTTTCCGCTGATCGAGCGACGTAAAAAGAGAACCATATGTTTCCCAAGAAGACATTACTTTCGACGGCCGGAATACTCGCCGCGGTATTGGTGATCTCGGCCTGCTCACCCTCGGGCGGCACCGATTCACCCGGCACGAGCGCCGAGTCGGACACGAGCCCGGTTTCGGTGACCATCGATCCGGCGGGCGGGACGAACGTCAATCCAGCGACCCCGGTGGTGGTCAAGGCCGAGCACGGCAAGCTGATCGACGTCACCGTCAGCAACGCCGACAAGGGCAACCAGGTGAAGGGCGAACTGGCGAGCGACGGGCTCAGCTGGAAGACCACCGAACCGCTCGGCTACGGCAGCACCTACAAGATCGTGGCGCATGCCCAGGGCACCGACGGAAAGCCCGTGGAGCAACAGAGCCGGGTCTCCACGCTGAGCCCGAAGCAGCAGGCGAACCCGAACCTGATCCCGGCACCCTCGGCGGTCGCTTCCGGCGGTGTCGGCGTCGGACAGCCGATCGTGTTCGCCTTCGGCCAGCCGGTGAAGAACAAGGCCGACGTGGAGAAGAAGCTGTCCGTGGAGTCCACGCCGAAGCAGGAGGGCTCCTGGTACTGGATCGACGACAAGAACGTCCATTACCGCCCCAAGGTCTATTGGCAACCGGGGACGACGCTCAAGGTGTCGGCGATGATCTACGGCGTCGATTTCGGCAATGGCGTGTACGGCGCGACCGATCGCACCGAAACGTACAAAGTGCACGATTCCTGGGTCGCGAAGGCCGACGGCAACACCGAACAGATGCAGATCTTCCACAACGGCCAGCTCGCGAAATCGATGCCCATTTCGATGGGCAAGGACGCCACGCCCACCCATTTGGGCGCGCACGTCATTTCGGACAAACACGAGAATTACACGATGGACTCGTGCACCTACGGCGTCTGCCAGGGCCAGCCGGGGTACTACAGGTCGAACGAGAAGTGGTCGCTGCGCATCTCCAACGACGGCGAGTTCGTCCACGAGAACCCGAACAGTGTCGGCGCGCAGGGCAGCTCGAACGTGTCGCACGGCTGCATCAACCTCAACGCCGCCAACGCGCAGTGGTTCTACCAGAACATGGGGCTCGGCGACGTCGTCGAGGTGACCAACTCCGGTGGCCCGCAGCTGCCGGTGTGGGACCTCTACGGCGACTGGTCGAAGTCGTGGGCGGACTGGCAGGCGGGCAGCGCGCTCAAATAGAGGGATGATGGGCCGGTGACCAGCACCCTGAGCACGGCCCGCTCACTCGTGGCCGGCGCCGGCCGGATCGTCGCACTGACCGGCGCCGGGATCTCCACGGACTCGGGGATCCCCGACTTCCGCGGCCCCCAGGGCCTGTGGACCCGCGACCCGGCCGCGGAGAAGATGTCGAACCTCAAGGCGTACCAAGGCAGCCGAGAGGTCCGAGAACGAACGTGGCAGGCGCGGCTGGTACATCCCGGCTGGGACGCCGTGCCGAACGCGGCGCACTACGCACTCGAGCGCCTGTCGCCGACGTGGATCATCACGCAGAACATCGACCGGCTGCACCAGAAGGCGGGCTCTCCGCCCGAGCGGGTGCTGGAACTGCACGGGACGATGTTCGAGTCCGTCTGCCTGTCCTGTGACGATCACCGGGACATGCGCTCGACACTGGAACGCGTCCGGGCAGGCGAAGCCGACCCGCCCTGTCTGGTGTGCGGCGGCATCCTGAAGTCGGCCACTGTGTCGTTCGGTCAGCACCTGGACCAGAACCTGCTCCGGGCCGCACGTGCCGCCGTCTCCGACGGCGATCTCCTGCTGGTGGCCGGCTCTTCCCTGAGCGTGCAGCCGGCCGCCTCACTGGTGAGCGTCGCTTCCCGCGCCGGCGCCGCCGTGGTCATCTGCAATGGCTCCGAAACGCCCTACGACCACATGGCCACCGCCGTCGTCCGCGGCCCGCTCGCCGACTCCCTCCCCGCCCTCGCCCCTTCCCGCATTTAGTCCTCTAAATGCTCGGGCCCCCGCCCCTCCCCCACGTGCCCGACCCCCGTCACTCGCGTGACCAAGGCCGCAACTCACGTGATTGAGGACCGATCTCGCGTGATCAGACGGGCGACACGTGTGATCAGGGGGACGTCACGTGTGTGTGGCGGGACGTCACGAGCGGGTCATCGTGTCGTCCGTCTGATCACGCGAGATACGCCCCCAATCACGCGTGTCGCGTGTCTGGTCACGGGTGTGGCGGGTTTCGGGTATGAAAAAAGGTCTGGGACCTGGGAGAACTCTCGGTTCTCGACCAGGTCCCAGACCCTTTTCTTCAATGTTAGTCCGGCGGTGTCCTACTCTCCCACAACCCTTCGGTTGCAGTACCATCGGCGCTGTCAGGCTTAGCTTCCGGGTTCGGAATGGGACCGGGCGTTTCCCTGACGCTATAACCACCGAAACACTATGAAACACTCCCCCACAACCTCACAACGAGGGGGTTGTGTGGTGTTTCAGAGCTGTAGAGTGGATGCGTAACATCTTTGTGGGCAAGTCCTCGGCCTATTAGTACCAGTCAACTCGACAACACATTACTGTGCTTCCATTTCTGGCCTATCAACCCAATGGTCTGTTGGGGGCCTTAACCCACATGGGGTGGGATACCTCATCTTGGAACAGGCTTCCCGCTTAGATGCCTTCAGCGGTTATCCCTTCCGAACGTGGCCAACCAGCCATGCCACTGGCGTGACAACTGGCATACCAGAGGTTCGTCCGTCCCGGTCCTCTCGTACTAGGGACAGCCTTCCTCAAGTATCCTACGCGCGCGGCGGATAGGGACCGAACTGTCTCACGACGTTCTAAACCCAGCTCGCGTGCCGCTTTAATGGGCGAACAGCCCAACCCTTGGGACCTACTCCGGCCCCAGGATGCGACGAGCCGACATCGAGGTGCCAAACCATGCCGTCGATATGGACTCTTGGGCAAGATCAGCCTGTTATCCCCGGGGTACCTTTTATCCGTTGAGCGACACCCCTTCCACCAGGTGGTGCCGGATCACTAGTCCCGACTTTCGTCCCTGCTCGACATGTCTGTCTCACAGTCAAGCTCCCTTGTGCACTTGCACTCAACACCTGATTGCCAACCAGGCTGAGGGAACCTTTGGGCGCCTCCGTTACTCTTTAGGAGGCAACCGCCCCAGTTAAACTACCCATCAGGCACTGTCCCTGAACCAGATCATGGTCCGAGGTTCAGATTCCCAATCCGACCAGAGTGGTATTTCAACAACGACTCCACCAACACTAGCGTGCCGGCTTCACAGTCTCCCACCTATCCTACACAAGCCGAACCGAAAACCAATACCAAACTATAGTAAAGGTCCCGGGGTCTTTCCGTCCTGCCGCGCGTAACGAGCATCTTTACTCGTAGTGCAATTTCGCCGGGCCTGTGGTTGAGACAGCCGGAAAGTCGTTACGCCATTCGTGCAGGTCGGAACTTACCCGACAAGGAATTTCGCTACCTTAGGATGGTTATAGTTACCACCGCCGTTTACTGGCGCTTAAATTCTCAGCTTCACCCCCAAAGGGGTTAACCGGTCCTCTTAACGTTCCAGCACCGGGCAGGCGTCAGTCCATATACATCGTCTTGCGACTTCGCATGGACCTGTGTTTTTAGTAAACAGTCGCTTTCCGCTGGTCTCTGCGGCCACCCACCCCTAGTCCGCAAGGGACTTCAGAGTGTTTGGCCCCCCTTCTCCCGAAGTTACGGGGGCATTTTGCCGAGTTCCTTAACCACAGTTCACCCGATCGCCTTAGTATTCTCTACCTGACCACCTGTGTTGGTTTGGGGTACGGGCCGTGCACGCACTCGCTAGAGGCTTTTCTCGGCAGCATAGGATCACTCTACTTCACCTCAATCGGCTACGCATCACGTCTCAACCTATATGAATGGCGGATTTGCCTACCATTCGGTCTACACGCTTACACCAGTACTACCACTCACTGGCGGAGCTACCTTCCTGCGTCACCCCATCACTCGACTACTACGGAATCAGATCCCACGCTCCACACTCGCGTATCCACCCGAAGGCTTCAACACGAGGCTTTGGGTGGTTAGTATCAACCGCCTCATCCTGGGCGCACGTGCTCGGGTACGGGAATATCAACCCGTTATCCATCGACTACGCCTGTCGGCCTCGCCTTAGGTCCCGACTTACCCTGGGCGGATTAGCCTGGCCCAGGAACCCTTGGTCATCCGGCGGCAGAGTTTCTCACTCTGCATTCGCTACTCATGCCTGCATTCTCACTCCCACACCCTCCACGACTGGCTTCCGCCGCCGCTTCCCTGGATGCAGGACGCTCCCCTACCCATCCGTGCGACTAGACATCCCTTCAAGAGAGACGCCGATCTATATGCACGAATGACACAGCTTCGGCGGTGTGCTTAAGCCCCGCTACATTGTCGGCGCAGGACCACTTGACCAGTGAGCTATTACGCACTCTTTCAAGGGTGGCTGCTTCTAAGCCAACCTCCTGGTTGTCTGGGCAATCCCACATCCTTTCCCACTGAGCACACACTTAGGGGCCTTAGCTGGTGTTCTGGGCTGTTTCCCTCTCGACGACGAAGCTTATCCCCCGCCGTCTCACTGCCACACTCTCACACCACGGTATTCGGAGTTTGGTTGATTTCGGTAACCCGGTAAGGCCCCTAGACCATCCAGTAGCTCTACCCCCGTGGAGAAACATGTGACGCTGCACCTAAATGCATTTCGGGGAGAACCAGCTATCACGGAGTTTGATTGGCCTTTCACCCCTACCCACAGCTCATCCCCTCAGTTTTCAACCTAAGTGGGTTCGGCCCTCCACGTCGTCTTACCGACGCTTCAGCCTGGCCATGGGTAGATCACTCCGCTTCGGGTCTAGACCACGCGACTATGACGCCCTATTCAGACTCGCTTTCGCTACGGCTACCCCACACGGGTTAACCTCGCCACGCAGCACTAACTCGCAGGCTCATTCTTCAAAAGGCACGCCATCACCTCAACATCACAAGGATGTGCTCGGGCTCTGACGGCTTGTAGGCACACGGTTTCAGGTACTCTTTCACTCCCCTCCCGGGGTACTTTTCATCTTTCCCTCACGGTACTAGTCCGCTATCGGTCTTCAGGAAGTATTTAGGCTTACCGGGTGGTCCCGGCAGATTCACAGCAAATTCCACGAGCTCGCTGCTACTCGGGAACACCAGACAAACAATCCACAACGTGTTTTCGCGTACGGGACTCTCACCCACTCCGGTCGCCCATCCCAAGGCGTTCCACTAACACGCGTAATCGTTCCGAGGACTGTCAGATCCTCGACGCTGGGTCCCACAACACCGCTTATACAACGCCTGACAGCTTGACATATAAACGGTTTAGCCTCTTCCGCTTTCGCTCGCCACTACTCACGGAATCACGGTTGTTTTCTCTTCCTACGGGTACTGAGATGTTTCACTTCCCCGCGTTCCCTCCACGCACCCTATATATTCAGATGCGGGTAACACCACATAACTGGTGCTGGGTTTCCCCATTCGGAAATCCTCGGATCACAGCTCGGTTGACAGCTCCCCGAGGCATATCGCAGCCTCCCACGTCCTTCATCGGCTCCTGAAGCCAAGACATCCACCATGTGCCCTTAACAACTTGACCACAAAGATGCTCGCATCCACTCTACAGTTCTCAAACACCACACCAGAAACAAACAGCTCCCAGGGCGTAAGCCCCTCGGCGTGTTGCCTCAGGACCCAACAGCGTGCTGAGTGAACAATTCTTCCGACCTCCCAGGAGCACCCGTTCCACGCACCAAAAGTGCAGTACTAGAGCGTCCCGGCAGAAGCCGGCCGAACCCTAACCAGTAGTTCCACAATTCCTTGAGCAACCAGTGCCAACACACATTCGGTGCTGAAACCCTGGCCACTCCACCACCGTTGGTCCGGGTATCCCGGCGGGGTGGATGTGTTGCTCCTTAGAAAGGAGGTGATCCAGCCGCACCTTCCGGTACGGCTACCTTGTTACGACTTCGTCCCAATCGCCAGTCCCACCTTCGACCACTCCCTCTGCAAGCAGTTGGGCCATGGGCTTCGGGTGTTACCGACTTTCATGACGTGACGGGCGGTGTGTACAAGGCCCGGGAACGTATTCACCGCAGCGTTGCTGATCTGCGATTACTAGCGACTCCGACTTCACGCAGTCGAGTTGCAGACTGCGATCCGAACTGAGACCGGCTTTAAGGGATTCGCTCCACCTCGCGGTATCGCAGCCCTCTGTACCAGCCATTGTAGCATGTGTGAAGCCCTGGACATAAGGGGCATGATGACTTGACGTCATCCCCACCTTCCTCCGAGTTGACCCCGGCAGTCTCCCACGAGTCCCCGCCATAACGCGCTGGCAACGTAGGATAAGGGTTGCGCTCGTTGCGGGACTTAACCCAACATCTCACGACACGAGCTGACGACAGCCATGCACCACCTGTACACCAACCACAAGGGAAGCCCTATCTCTAGGGATGTCTGGCGCATGTCAAGCCCAGGTAAGGTTCTTCGCGTTGCATCGAATTAATCCACATGCTCCGCCGCTTGTGCGGGCCCCCGTCAATTCCTTTGAGTTTTAGCCTTGCGGCCGTACTCCCCAGGCGGGGCGCTTAATGCGTTAGCTACGGCACGGACAACGTGGATGTCGCCCACACCTAGCGCCCAACGTTTACAGCGTGGACTACCAGGGTATCTAATCCTGTTCGCTCCCCACGCTTTCGCTCCTCAGCGTCAGTATCGGCCCAGAGACCCGCCTTCGCCACCGGTGTTCCTCCTGATATCTGCGCATTTCACCGCTACACCAGGAATTCCAGTCTCCCCTACCGAACTCAAGTCTGCCCGTATCGCCCGCACGCTCCACGTTAAGCGTGGAGTTTTCACGAACGACGCGACAAACCGCCTACGAGCTCTTTACGCCCAATAATTCCGGACAACGCTCGCACCCTACGTATTACCGCGGCTGCTGGCACGTAGTTAGCCGGTGCTTCTTATCCAGGTACCGTCACTTGCGCTTCGTCCCTGGCGAAAGAGGTTTACAACCCGAAGGCCGTCATCCCTCACGCGGCGTCGCTGCATCAGGCTTGCGCCCATTGTGCAATATTCCCCACTGCTGCCTCCCGTAGGAGTCTGGGCCGTGTCTCAGTCCCAGTGTGGCCGGTCACCCTCTCAGGCCGGCTACCCGTCGTCGCCTTGGTAGGCCATTACCCCACCAACAAGCTGATAGGCCGCGGGCTCATCCCGTACCGCCGGAGCTTTCCACAAGTTCCCATGCGAGAACCTGTCATATCCGGTATTAGACCCAGTTTCCCAGGCTTATCCCAAAGTACAGGGCAGATTGCCCACGTGTTACTCACCCGTTCGCCACTAATCCCCCACCGAAGCGGGTTCATCGTTCGACTTGCATGTGTTAAGCACGCCGCCAGCGTTCGTCCTGAGCCAGGATCAAACTCTCCAACAATGTCTTCGAATTCAATCGAGGCAATATAATTGCTCTCAAAGGAACCTCAAACGAGGTTCAAATATAAGCTCTACTGGCTTAGTTCACTAGCACACTGTTGAGTTCTCAAGCAACACACCCCGAATAGCACCACCATCACAGCGGCCTTATCCGAAGCAGTTATTTCTTGGCTTTTGTCCGGAGCACACCCTAGCACCTGCTCGAAACTGCCGTTTCAGCGGGGGTAGAGTTACCTCTCCGGTTCGGGACCACCCACTCTACCACCATCCGGTGGGAGCTTGGTTCGTGTTCCCGGCGGCCGCTCGGTTTCCCTGGCGACGAAGAGAACATTACACGGCCCGAAACCGGCGTTTACAGGGGGGTCCCTTTTTTCGCGCCGACGCTCTGACCTGCATCGATCTGACTCTCCCCCGGCACCGGCTCGCCGTGGGTCGCGACGACGGTCAGCACGACGAGGGCGGCGGCGAGTCCCGCGGTGATGTGGATGGGCGCCGGCGTGAACGACGCGGCGAGCACGAGCACCGCGGTAACCGGGAAGCCGATCGCGATCGGACGGCATTCGTTGGTGGGGCCGATGTGCATGAGCCAGACGCTCACCAGATAGATCGCGACGGGCACCGTCGTCGCCATGGCGGCGGGCAGGGACGCGACGTGCCCGGTGTGGGTGTCGTAGTCGACCGCGACTTCGAGGCCGGCACCGAGCGCGGCCGCCGAAGCGAAGATCAGGTAGTGCCCGTAGCCCCAGCTCGCGACGGTGAACAGGCTCTTCGCCTTCTCCAGCCTGACGTGGCCCGGCTGGTCGAAGTACAGCCACCACAGCGAGAAGACCAGCACGAGCCCGGCGGCGGCGAGCGAGATCAGGCTGCCGGTGTGCTTGCCCTCGTCCAGGCCTTCCTTGATCGCGGTGGTCGCGCCGAGGATGGACTCACCCAGCACGATGATCGTGAACAGGCCGTAGCGCTCGGCGATGTGGTGCGGGTGCCAGCCCGTCCAGCGCTTGCGTTCGGCGATCACCGGGACCGCGAGTTCCGCCAGCAGGAGCAGGAAGAACGACGGCAGCGCCAGCGACTCCGGGAGACCGAGGCGGACGACCCACAGGATCTGGACGACCGTGATGCCGATGGCGTACCGCAGTGCGGCCGGGCGGCAGTCCGGATCGGTCCGCGCGGCGCGCAGCCACTGCACGACCATCGCGAGCCGCATCAGGACGTAACCGGCGACCACGATCTTGAAGTCGCCGTCGAAGGCCGACGAGACACCGGCGGCGACGGTCAGTCCGCCCGCGATCTGCACCAGCGTCACCAGGCGATACGGGACGTCGTCGGTGTCGAACGACGACGCGAACCAGCTGAAGTTCAGCCAGCCCCACCAGATCGCGAAGAACACCATCCCGAAGCTGAGCACGCCGTGCCCGATGTGGTTCTCGGCGATCGCGTGGTGCAGACCGGCGGCGGCCTGCGCGACGGCGACCACGAAACACAGGTCGAACAACAGCTCCAGCGGGGTCGCGACCCGGTGCCCTTCACCGGAATCGCGCATGGTCATCGGCCGGTACCAGACCCGCAGCCGATTCCGCCGAACAGAACTCTCCGCCATCGGTGCTCCTCGCAATCTCGATCTGCGGAGATCTTCGCAGCCGGGAGGCGATGACACACTCGGAGAAACGCGCGGCGGGTGGGCCCGGGCCGGGTGCACCTCCCCAGGCGACCCCGCGCGGACCCACCCGCGCGAATGCCTCACCGCGACCCGGCTCGCCAATGGTGTCGAACCGGCCGCCGCCGAACGGTCCCCCGCGGACGCCGACGGCTGTCCACCGGCTCGTGACCGTAGGTGTCCATTCCTGAGAACTCCGGACTCACCACGATCGCTCCAGCCGATCGATCCATCCCCGATCGATCGACAGAAATACCACTGTCGGTAGCCGAGTCACAGCGGTGAAGGCTCCGTTAGGTGTACCCGGTTGCTCTGAGTAGCACCAGAGGATGACTGCCTCCGTCACTCGGATGGAGCATCCGATCTTGCCGAACGTAGTCGTCGGCACGTACGGAAGACTCAGCCGCGTTGACTGTCGGCGGCCGCCCGCTCGGCTTCCTCCCGCTCAGTGAGCGAGCGCCGCTTCCGGCGTGCGCGAAGTTCGATCACGGCGAGTAAGAGCGCCGAGCTCGTCAACGCGGCGGCGCACAGCATCGCCGCGGTCAGCGCCGACGGGTAGCCGCCGTTCGCGCCGAGTACCGCGTGGAAGACCGAGGCCAGCACGACGGTGCCGATCGCGGTGCCGATCCGTTGCCCGGTCTGCAACGCTCCCCCGGCCACTCCGGCCATCGACGTCGGGACGCATTCCAAGGTGAGCGTGGTGTTCGGCGAGATGACCATGCCACCGCCGACACCGGCGACGAGCAACGGCAACGCGAACCACCAGCCCGCCGCGGCGCCGGGATCCTGACCGGCTAGGACGGCGACCGTGACCATCCCGGCGATCACCATCACCAGCCCGGTGACGGTCAGCTTGCGGCCCCACTTCGGCACCAGCCGTCCCGCGATCGCCGCCGACACGGCCGAGCCGAGCGCGAAGGAGGTGACGGCGAGCCCGGATTGCAGTGGCGTGTAACCGAGGCCTTGCTGGAAGAAGATGGCGAAGACCAGCCACATCCCGGTGAACCCGCTGAAGTACAGCGCGCCGACGGCCGCCCCCGTCGCGTAGCCCGGGGTCCCGGTGAACAGGCGGGTGTCCAGCAGCGGCGGCCGACCGCGCCGCACCATCGAACGTTCCCAGCGCACGAAAGCGAAACCGAAGACCACCGCGACGACGAACAGCCACCACAGGCTGCTGAGCCCGCCCTGTTCGGATTCGATCAACGGGAGCAGGACGCCGAGTACGGCGACACCCAGCAGCATGATGCCGACGAAGTCGATCTCGCCCCGCAGGCTTCTCGGCGGTGTCTCCGGTTTCGGAAGCCATCTAAGGGCCAGCGCGAACGCCAGGATGCCGATCGGCACGTTCACGTAGAAGACCCAGCGCCAGCCTTCCGGGTCACCGAAGACGGCGAGGATCACGCCGCCGAGCACCGGCCCGACCGCGGTCGAGATCCCGACGGTGGCACCGAACATGCCGAACGCGCGACCGCGTTCGGCGCCGCGGAACAGGTCCTGGATCATCCCGCTGTTCTGCGGCGTCATCATGCCCGAGGCGAAACCCTGCAGGAGCCGCGCGATGATCAACGTCGTCTCGTTCGGCGCCGCGCCGGCGAACGCGCTGGTCAGCACGAACGCGGCGAGCGCGAACAGGAACATGCGGCGGCGGCCGAGCGCGTCGCCGAGCCTGCCTCCGGACACCAGCACCAGCCCGAAGGCCAGCGCGTAGCCCGAAACCACCCACTGAATCCCGCCGCTCGAAGCGCCGAGATCCTTCTGGATCGACGGCAGTGCCGTGTTGACGATGCTGACGTCGAGCAGGCCCATGAACCCGGCGGCGAGGGAGACGGCGAGCGCCTTCCAGCGCCGGGGGTCGGGTTCGTAGGTGGTCATCAGGTGCTGGCGGCGATCCCGGGGATGCCCTTGAGCTCACCGATCAGCATCGACGTCACCTTCACCGGATAGTCGTAGAGCGCGAAGACCGTCTGGTTCTTGCCGACCAGCTTGAGGTGCACCGGGGTTTCGCCCTTGTGCGCCAGCAAGGTCTGCTTCAGCTCACTGACCACCGACTGGTCGATCTTCTCCGCCGCGGCCAGCAGGACCAGCGGCAGGTCGTCGTCGCCGTTGCCGACCTCGGACAGGTCGAGCGGGACGAGACCGCCGCCGAAGATGGACATCTTGTCCTCGCGCCAGTTCACCCGGCCCTTGACCAGGACCGCGTTGTCCTCGATGAGGTCGGCGGAGAACATCGCGTAGGACTTCGGGAAGTACAGCACCTCGAGGGAGGCGTCCATGTCCTCGATGGTGCAGATCGCCCAGGGCTCGCCCTTTTTGTTGACCCGGCGCTCCAGCGAGGTGATCAGCCCGGAGACGACCAGCTCGCCTTCCTTCGGCGGGTCGGCGAGGATCGCGGCGATCGGCCGCGGCGCGTGTTTGCGCAGGATGCGTTCGGCGCCGTCCAGCGGATGCGCCGAGACGTACAGGCCGAGCATCTCCCGTTCGTAGGCCAGGAGCTGCTTGCGCGGGTACTCCTCTTCGCCGAACTTCAGATGCGCGAGCGGTGAAGAGGACGCCGCGGCCTCCGCGTCGTCGTCCCCGCCGAACCCGAAGAGGTCGAACTGGCCCATCGCCTCCTGGCGCTTGAGCGGGACCACGGCTTCGACCGCGTCTTCGTGCACCTGGATCATCGAAAGCCGGGTGTTGCCGAGCGAGTCGAAGCCACCCGCCTTGATCAGCGATTCGATGACGCGCTTGTTGCAGGCCACCAGCTCCGACTTGTCGAGGAAATCGGTGAAGGAGGAGTACTTCCCCTTCTCCTCGCGGGTCTTGATGATCGACTCGACGACGTTCGCGCCGACGTTGCGGACGGCACCCATGCCGAAGCGGATGTCCTCCCCGACGGCCGCGAACCTCAGTGCCGACTCGTTGACGTCCGGCGGGAGCACCTTGATCCCGAGGCGGCGGCACTCCGAGAGGTAGACCGCCGACTTGTCCTTGTTGTCACCCACCGAGGTGAGCAGCGCGGCCATGTACTCCGGCGTGAAGTTCGCCTTGAGGTACGCGGTCCAGTACGAGATCAGGCCGTACGCGGCCGCGTGGCTCTTGTTGAACGCGTAGCCGGCGAACGGGAGGATCGTGTCCCAGAGCGCCTTGATCGCCTCGGAGGAGAAGCCGCCGGGGACCAGCTCGCTCGACTTCATGCCCTCTTCGAAGCCGACGAACTCCTTCTCGAGGACCTCCGCCTTCTTCTTACCCATGGCGCGGCGGAGCACGTCCGCGCGGCCCATGGAGTAGCCGGCCACCTTCTGACCGATGTGCATGATCTGCTCCTGATAGACGATCAGGCCGTAGGTGTCGGCCAGGATCTCCTTCAGGGGCTCTTCGAGCTGGGGGTGGATCGGTTTGACCTTTTGCCGCCCGTTCTTGCGGTCGGCGTAGTCGTTGTGCGCGTTCATGCCCATCGGGCCGGGGCGGTACAGCGCGCCCACCGCCACGATGTCGTCGAACACCGTCGGCTGCATCCGGCGGAGCAGGTCACGCATGGGCCCGCCGTCCAGCTGGAACACGCCGAGCGTGTCACCGCGGGAGAGCAGCTTGTACGTCTCCGGGTCGTCGACGCCGAGGGTGTCGAGGTCGATGTCGATCCCGCGGTTGGCCTTGATGTTGTCGATCGCGTCACCGATGACGGTGAGGTTCCGCAGGCCGAGGAAGTCCATCTTCAGCAGGCCGATGGCCTCGCACGACGGGTAGTCCCAGCCGGTGATGATCGAACCGTCGTCACGCTGCCACAGCGGGATGGCGTCGGTCAGCGGGTCGCACGACATGATGACCGCGCAGGCGTGGACGCCGGCGTTGCGGATCAGGCCTTCGAGACCGCGGGCGGTCTCGAAGATCGTCTTGCACTCTTCGTCGGTCTCGACGAGGGCGCGGACCTCGGCCGCTTCGCCGTAGCGCTCGTGCTTAGAGTCGACGATGCCCGAAAGCGGGATGTCCTTCGCCATGATCGGCGGCGGGAGCGCCTTCGAGATCCGGTCCGCGATCGCGTACCCCGGCTGACCGAAGTGGACGCGGGCGGAGTCCTTGATGGCCGCCTTGGTCTTAATGGTGCCGAAGGTGATGACCTGCGCGACCTTGTCGACGCCGTACTTCTCGGTGGCGTAACGGATCATCTCGCCGCGACGGCGGTCGTCGAAGTCGATGTCGATATCGGGCATCGAGACGCGCTCGGGATTCAGGAACCGCTCGAACAGCAGCTTCTGCGGGATCGGGTCCAGGTTGGTGATACCGAGGACGTACGCGACCAGCGAGCCGGCGGCGGAACCACGGCCGGGGCCGACGCGGATGCCGACCTTACGGGCGTAGTTGATGAGGTCGGCGACGATGAGGAAGTAGGCGGGGAAGCCCTTCCCGATGATGACGTCGAGCTCGATCTCGATGCGCTCGTTGTAGTACGGGTCCGGCACGCCGTCCGGGTACCGCCATTTGAGGCCGCGCGCGACCTCTTCCCGCAGCCAGGTGCCCTGGTCGTAGCCCTCGGGGACCTCGAAGAACGGCAGCCGGTCCTTGTGCGTGTACACGTCCTTGTAGGACTCGACGCGCTCAGCGATCAGCAGCGTCGAGTCGGCGGCGCCGGGGACCTCCTTGTCCCAGTACTCGCGCATGTCGGCGGCCGACTTCAGGTAGTAGCCGTCGCCGTCGAACTTGAAGCGGTTCGGGTCGTTCAGCGTCTTGCCCGCCTGCACGCACAGGAGCGCGGAGTGGGTGTCGGCCTGGTCCTTGGTGACGTAGTGCGAGTCGTTGGTGGCCAGCGGGCGGAGGTCGAGCAGCTTGCCGATCTCGAGCAGGCCCTCACGGACCGACCGCTCGATCGGCAGCCCGTGGTCCATCAGCTCGAGGAAGAAGTTGTCGGCGCCGAAGATGTCCTTGTAGTCCGACGCCGCCTGGATCGCCTCGGTGCGCTGCCCCAGCCGGAGCCGCGTCTGCACCTCGCCCGAGGGGCAGCCGGTGGTCGCGATGATGCCGTGGTGGTTCTCCGCGATCAGCTCGCGGTCCATCCGGGGCTTGCGGTAGTAGCCCTGCATGCTCGCCAGTGAGGAGAGCTTGAACAGGTTGCGCAGGCCGGTGGAGTTCTCGGCAAGCATCGTCATGTGGGTGTAGGCACCACCACCGGAGACGTCACCGCCCTCACCGAACTCGTCGGCGCCGCGCTGGTTCGACTGGCCCCAGAAGACCGGCTTCTTGTGGAAGCGGCTCTCCGGCGCGATGTAGGCCTCGATGCCGATGATCGGCTTGAGGTCGTGTTTGACCGCCTGCTGGTAGAACTCGTCCGCGCCGTACATGTTGCCGTGGTCGGTCATCCCGACCGCGGGCATGCCCAGGCGCGCCGCCTCCTTGAACAAGGGGGCGATCTTCGCCGCACCGTCGAGCATCGAGTACTCGGTGTGCACATGCAGGTGGACGAAGGAATCGTTCGACACCAGCGAAAACCTCCCCTAGGCAGACGGATCCCTGGCTGCTTGACGCGGGCCGGTCCTCCCACCTTATGCGGCGAAGGATCTCGGCGCCCGGGCGGGCTGGCACCCCGGCGAGGGCCAGTCTCCCCCTCCGACCGGCCACCGCCAAGCACCGACGCGGCGCGGGTTCGCGGCGGCCTCGGTTCGCCCGATCGGGGCGCGGGGTCAGCTCAGCCGGGCCAGGCGTTCATTGACCACCTCCCTGTCGAACCACTCCGGATCGAACCCGACGCCGCCGAGCTCTTCGAGCAGATCCTCGTTCTCTTCGTCGTACGGATCACGCCGTGCCTCCAGCAACATCTCGTAGCTCTGCTCGTCTTCGCATTCCGCCGGAGGTGCGGCGCGTTCGCCGTCGAGGCAGCTCGGTGCTTCGGGGAGGGCGACCAGCTGCTCGACGCGGATCCAGTGCTTCCAGTACTCCACCTCGTAGAGGAGCCGGTGGCCGGGTGACGTGGCTATCTGGCCGAGTTCCACTTCGTCGTCCAGCCGTTCGCCCTCACCGCTCTGCGCGTCGGCGCTGAAGCTTCCGTACTCGGTCTCGAACCGGTGTTGCCGCCGCTCGTCCCGGTCGAACGCGGCCGCGAGGATCCTGTGCAGTCCGGCGAGGGTGACGTCCGAGCGGACTTCGAGCCGCCGCCAGATCGCGTCGTCCGGTGAGGACAGGGCGACCGCCAAGCGGAGCCCGGTGACCGACGCGGACCGGGGCAGGACGAGCGGCAGCGGCTCGGCCGACGGTATACGAGGCAACGGTTCGTAGGCGGGAAGGCCGAGCCACCGGCACAACTGAGCCGCTCGCGCGGACAGATCGGGTCTCGGATCCCTCCCCAGTGCCAAGAGCCGAGGGACCCGCTCCCGAATCCAGGCGTCGCGATCCGCCTTGGCGATCAAGGCCGCTTCGACCTGGCTCCGGAACTCCTCGGGGGTCAGCGGGGCCTCGACCACCTCGAAGCCGTTGCGAAGCACCGCCAGCGCGTCCTCGGGTTCGGGGTGGAGCTCGATCACGTCGACCTCGCGACCGTTCACCACCACTTCGACGCCCACCGTGCGTTTGCCGGCGGTCAGCGTGGCGGCCAAGACCACCAGGTCCTGATCCACCTGGCCTTGGACGACACAGCCCGAAAGCTCGATCGGTCCGTGGAGCAGCTTCGGCCAGCGCTCCACCCTGGACACGTCCAAGGGCGCCCGCGTCCGGTGGGAGCGCCGGTGCTTCGGTCGTTTGGCGGGCTTGCGGCCGCGGCTGACGGGGGACACGGGATCAGTATCGCCAGCGGCACCGACAGTTTCGGGGTCGTGAGCTGCGCCGATCGGAAAATGCTTGCCGACCTGGGCGTGGATGTGCAGACTGACCAGCCGCCAAGATCAACCGAACGCCCGGAGAGTTGATGATCGACCTGCAGGCCATGAACGAGCGCGTGATCGCGGAGTTCCGCGCGAACGGCCGCCACGGCGACGGTCTCCCGACCTTGCTGCTCACCACCACCGGTGCCCGCACCGGGCGACGGCACGTGACGCCGATGCTGTTCCTGGCCGACGACGACCGCTACATCGTCTTCGCCGCCAACGGGGGCGCGCCCGGGCATCCGGACTGGTATCGCAACCTGGTCGCGGAGCCGTCCGTCGACGTCGAGGCGGAGGGGGAGGCCTTCGCCGCTCACGCGACGGAAGTGACCGGAGCGGCTCGGGACCGTCTGTTCGCGAAGCAGGCGAAGGCGTTCCCGAGGCTGGCCGAGCACCAGTCGAAGACCACGCGGCCGTTCCCGGTGATCGCGCTCAGCCGCGCATGACGTCCACGATCGTCTACGCCCACGGGGGCGGCTTCACCTCGTACGACCCGGAAATCGGGCGGCTGCGGACCGACGCCTTGCAGGCCGCCGGGCTCCGGGTCGTGCCGGTGGAGTACCGGCTGGCCCCGGCGCACCGTCACCCGGCGCAGGTCGACGACGTCCTCGACGTCTACCGGTCCGTCAAGGGTCCTGTCGTGTTCCTGGGCGAGTCCGCGGGCGGGACGATCGTGCTCTCGGCGCTCTTGCGGCTCCTCGCCGAGGGCGAACCCCTCCCGGCCGGGGCCGCCGCGATCTCCCCGGTCGCGGATTTGACCCTTCCGGGCGGTTCGTTCGTCACCAACGACGGCGCCGACATCATCACCCGCGACGCGCTCCGCCGATCGGTGGAGGCGTACCTCGGCGAGGGCGTGGCCGGACCCGCGTCGCCGTCGCACGGCGACTTCGCCGGGTCACCGCCGCTGTGGCTCGCGGTGGGTACCGCCGAAGTCCTGCTCGACGACGTTGTGACACTGGCCACCTCGGCAAGGGAATCCGGTGTCACCACGGAACTCCGCGTCTACGAAGGTGCCCAGCACGGCTTCCAATTCCTGGGCGGATACACCGTCGACAAGGAGCTCGCAGGATGGATCGAGGCGCTCGGCTGATCTCTTGACAAAGCCTGGGGCCGACCGCACGATCTCGTCTCATGAACCTGTCTGACAGCCAGACAGCCGGACATGGTGGTCCACGACGCGTCAGCGCGATGGAGGCCGTTCTGGCCCATCTCCGCGGCGCCATCGAGCGTGGCGAGTACCCCGTCGGCCAGAAACTGCCGTCGGAATCCGCGCTCGGCAAGGAGTTCGAGGTCAGCCGCTCGGTCGTCCGCGAAGCCTTGCGGGGGCTGCAGGCGCTCGGCCTCACCGTGTCCAAAACGGGCAAAGGGACCTTCGTGACCGCCACCGGGCCGGTCGAGAACCCCACCTTCGGCACCTACTCGGCCCGTGACCTGTTCGAGGTCCGGCGGCACGTGGAGATCCCCGTCGCCGGGTACGCGGCCGTGCGCCGCAGCACCGACGACCTGGACCTGCTCGGTCACCTCGTCGAGCGCATGGATCTCGAAACCGACAACACCGCGTGGGTGGCGCTGGACTCGCTCTTCCACATCACCATCGCGCAGGCCTCCGGCAATCCGGTCTTCGGCAAGGTCATCGAAGAGATCCGGGACGCGCTGGCCCGTCAGTCGTCCTTTCTCAACCAATTGGGGGACCGTCGGACCCGCTCGAACACCGAGCACCGTGAGATCGTCACCGCCATCGCCTCCGGTTCCGAAGCGGACGCCATCGCGGCGATGACCTCCCATCTCGAGCACGTCGAGGACGCGCTGACCACCATCGTGCGGCCGGGCCACACGACGCACCAGAACAAGGACGACTGACACCGTGACCGAACAGACCCTCAGCGCGGACGGCAAAGCCGCGCCGGTGCCGGCCGACGCCGGTGACGCCGGCTATGACAAGGCGCTGAAACCCCGCCACGTCAACATGATCGCGATCGGCGGCGCCATCGGCACCGGCCTGTTCCTCGGCGCGGGCGGCAGGCTCGCGCAGGCGGGCCCGGCACTCGCGATCGTGTACGCGGTTTGCGGCCTTTTCGCCTTCTTCGTGGTGCGCTCGCTCGGCGAACTCATCCTGTACCGCCCCTCCTCAGGCGCCTTCGTCTCCTACGCCCGGGAATTCATGGGCGAGAAGGGCGCTTTCGTCGCGGGCTGGATGCACTTCCTGAACTGGTCGACGACCGGTATCGCGGACATCACCGCGATCGCGCTGTACGCGCATTTCTGGTCGTTCTTCACCCCGATCCCGCAATGGGTGCTGGCGCTCATCGCGCTCGCGGTGGTGCTGGCGCTGAACATGGTTTCGGTGAAACTGTTCGGCGAGATGGAGTTCTGGTTCGCCATCATCAAGGTCGCCGCGCTGGTGACGTTCATGGGGATCGGGATCTTCCTGCTGGTCACGCAGCAGCCGATCGACGGCAACACGCCTGGCTTCTCGCTGATCTCCGACCACGGCGGGATCTTCCCGGCCGGGGTGCTGCCGATGGTGCTGATCGTCCAGGGTGTCGTGTTCGCCTACGCCTCGGTCGAGCTGGTCGGCGTCGCCGCCGGCGAGACGGAGAACCCGCGCAAGATCATGCCGAAGGCGATCAACTCGATCATGTGGCGGATCGGGATCTTCTACGTCGGCTCGGTGATCCTGCTGGCGATGCTGATGCCGTGGGACGCCTACTCGAAGCAGGAAAGCCCGTTCGTCACCGTGCTCTCGCACATCGGTGTGCCGCAGGCGGGCAACGTGATGAACCTGGTGGTGCTGACCGCGGCTTTGTCCAGCCTGAACTCCGGCCTCTACTCCACCGGCCGCATCCTGCGGTCGATGTCGCTGGCAGGCTCCGCGCCGAAGTTCACCGGCGTGATGAACAAGAACCACGTGCCCTACGGCGGGATCCTGCTCACCTCGGCGGTCTGTGTGGTCGGTGTCGGCCTGAACGCGGTCGTGCCGAGCCAGGCCTTCGAGATCGTGCTGAACTTCGCCGCGATCGGCATCCTCGGCACCTGGGCGATCATCGTGCTTTCGCATCTGCTGTTCGTGCGCAAGGCCAAGCTCGGCGAGGTCGAGCGTCCGTCGTACCGCCTGCCGTTCTCGCCCTACACCGAGATCGCGACGCTGATCTTCCTCGTCGCCGTCGTGGTGCTGATGGGCTTCGACGAGGTCGGCCGGATCACCCTGTACTGCCTGCCGGTCATCGGGCTCGCGCTGGTGGCGGGCTGGTTCGGGGTCCGCAAGCGGATCAACATGGACGTCTTCGAGAAGACGAAACTGTGAGCCCGGAGATCCGCGTCCCCGCGCACGAACCGCTGGTGCACCTGCTTCGCGACGGAATGGTCGAGGGGGTGCACCACGGTTCGGCCGTGGTGCTCGCGCCCGACGGCCAAGTGCTGTTCGCCGCGGGCGACATCGAGGCGGCGTTCTATCCGCGTTCGGCGGCGAAACCCTTGCAGGCCACGGCGATGGCGCGGCTCGGCGTCGAGCTGAGCCCCGCCGGGTTCGCCGTCGGCGCGGCCAGCCACTCCGGCGAGGGGATCCATCTCGCCGAGGTGCGCAGGACGCTCGACGGCGCGGGGCTCACCGCGGAAGACCTTCGGACGCCGGAAGACCTGCCGTTCGACCCGGTCGAGCGCGACGCTTGGGTCGCTTCGGGGCGGAGCGCGTCGAGGCTGGCGCACAACTGTTCCGGCAAGCACGCCGCCATGCTCGCGACCTGCCGCCTGCACGGATGGTCCACAAAGGACTACCTGGACGCCGCGCATCCGCTGCAGCGTGCGATCGCGGAGTGCGTCGAAGACCTGACCGGGCAGCGGATCCCGAAGGTGGCCGTCGACGGTTGCGGCGCTCCCCTGTTCGCGGTCTCGCTGCGCGGGCTCGCCCGCGCGGTGGGCAAGATCGCCGCAGCGGCGCCGGGGACGCCGGAAGGCCTTGTCGCCGAAGGGATCCGGAAGCATCCGGAACTGGTCGCCGGCACGCGTCGCGACGTCACCGCGCTCATGCGCGCGGTCCCCGGCCTGATCGCCAAGGACGGTTTCGAAGCCGTCCAGGTCGCCGCGCTCCCGGACGGGACGGCGATCGCGATCAAGATCGCCGACGGCGGTGACCGCGCCCGCCGTCCGGTGCTCGCCGCCGCGCTCGCGTTGTGCGGCGTCGATCCGAACGTGCTGGAGCCCACCCCCGGCCTGCGTGTGACCGGCGCGCTGGCCGAACTCGACCTCGCCGCCTGAGGAGCCTTCGATGCACCGCGTGGAACACGATCTGCTGGGGGACAAGAATGTCCCCGCCGACGCCTACTGGGGCGTGCATACCGCACGGGCCAGAGAGAACTTCCCCATCACCGGCACCGCGATCTCCGCGTACCCGCATCTGATCGAGGCGCTCGCCTCGGTCAAGGAGGCGGCCGCCCGCGCCAACGCCGATCTGGGGCTGCTGGAGCCGGACGTCGCCGACGCGATCCGCCGGGCGTGCCGTGAGATCCGCGAAGGCGCGCTGCACGACCAGTTCGTCGTCGACGTCATCCAGGGCGGCGCGGGCACCTCGACGAACATGAACGCCAACGAGGTGATCGCGAACCGCGCGCTCGAACTGCTCGGGCACGAGAAGGGCGATTACGCCCGCGTGCACCCGAACGAGCACGTGAACCTCGGGCAGTCGACCAACGACGCGTACCCGACCGCGGTCAACGTCGCGACGATCATCGCCGTGCACGAACTGGCCGACGCGATGGTCGTGCTGGAGCA
This sequence comes from Amycolatopsis keratiniphila, assembly GCF_000400635.2. Classification (NCBI taxonomy): domain Bacteria; kingdom Bacillati; phylum Actinomycetota; class Actinomycetes; order Pseudonocardiales; family Pseudonocardiaceae; genus Amycolatopsis; species Amycolatopsis keratiniphila. The sequence goes on from NC_021252.1 coordinate 6,543,402, forward strand.
GGCCTTCGCGGCCAAGGCCGTCGAGTTCCACGATCTGCTGAAAATGGGCCGCACGCAGTTGCAGGACGCCGTCCCGATGACGCTGGGGCAGGAATTCGGCACCTACGCGGTCATGCTCGGCGAAGACCGGCTGCGGCTCACCGAAGCGGTGACGCTGCTGCACGAGATCAACCTCGGCGCGACCGCGATCGGCACCGGGCTCAACGCCGCGCCCGGGTACGCCGAAGCCGCCGTCGCGCATCTGCGCGAGATCACCGGCCTGCCCGTCGTATCCGCCGCGGACCTCATCGAGGCGACGCAGGACTGCGGCGCGTTCGTGCACCTTTCGGGGGTGCTCAAGCGGATCGCGGTGAAACTCTCGAAGAGCTGCAACGATCTGCGGCTGCTCTCCTCCGGACCGAGGGCGGGGCTCAACGAGATCAATCTCCCGCCGGTGCAGGCGGGGTCGTCGATCATGCCCGGCAAGATCAACCCCGTCATCCCCGAGGTGGTCAACCAGGTCGCGTTCGAGGTCATCGGCAACGACGTCGCGGTCACGATGGCGGCCGAGGCCGGACAGCTGCAGCTCAACGCGTTCGAGCCGCTGATCCTGCACTCGCTTTCGGAGAGCATCACGCATCTGCGGTCGGCCTGCCTGGTGCTGGCGGAGCGGTGCGTCTCCGGGATCACGGCGAACGCCGACGTGATGCGGGGCTACGTCGAGAACTCCATCGGGCTGGTGACCGCGTTGAACCCGAGCATCGGGTACGCGGCCGCGACCGAGATCGCCAAGGAGGCGCTCGAAACCGGGCGCGGCGTGGCGGAACTCGTCGTCGAGAAGGGCCTTCTGCCCGCTGAGGAGCTGGCGAAACTGCTGAAGCCGGAGACACTCGCCCGGCTTTCCTGAGACCAGCGGGGCGGTACCGGGCGGTCCGCCCCGCGCCAGTGTCATGAAAGTGGCTTTCAGGACATTTTTCGTCCTGAAAGCCACTTTCCTGACATGCGGGTACGGTCGTAAGCGGAAGGTGATCGTCCACCCGAAAGGCGGCCAGCGTGCTCGACCGACTCATCGACCGGTACCTCGGCCTCCCACCCGCCGAAGGCCCCGCTCCCTCGGTGACCAAGGCGATCCCCGTCCCGATGCCCGACGGCGTCCGGCTCCTGGCGGATCGCTACGCAGTCGCGGGCGACGAGCCCCGGCCGGTCGTGCTGATCCGCACGCCGTACGGCCGCAAAGGCGTGATGGGCAAGGTCTTCGGCGAGACGTTCGCGCGGCACGGGCTGCAGGTGGTCGTCCAGAGCACTCGCGGGACCTTCGGTTCAGGCGGCGAATTCCGGCCGTTCCACCTGGAGAAGGAGGACGGCCTCGCCACCGTCGCCTGGCTGCGCGCACAGCCGTGGTGCGACGGCCGGGTCGCGATGGCGGGCGCGAGCTATCTCGGCCACACGCAATGGGCCGTCGCGCCGTACCTCGACGAGCCGCTCGAAGCGCTTTGTCTCGGTGTCACCGCGTCGGAATTCGTCTCGACCTTCTATCCCGGCGGGATCCTCGCGGTCGACAACATGGTGACGTGGTCGGCGCTGATCGGACGGCAGGAAGGCCGGTTCGCCGGTCTGCCGAATCCCTGGCAGACGAAGAAGACCCGCCGGGCCATGGCGCACCTGCCGGTGTCCGGCGCGGACGTCGCGGCCATCGGCAAGCAGGTGCGGTTCCTGCAGGACGTCTCCCGGCACGCCGAACCCGGCGACGACTTCTGGGCGCCGTCGGACCACAGCGCCGAGGTCGCCGCGCTGAGGACACCGGTGAGCATGGTGACCGGCTGGTACGACCTGTTCATCTCCGCCCAGCTGCGCGATTTCAAGGAACTCGCCGCGGCCGGCCGCGAGCCGCGGATCACCATCGGGCCGTGGGCGCACGGCGAGCCCGCCAGCTTGAAAACGCTGATCACCGACCAGATCGGCTTCCTGTCCGCGCATCTCCTCGGCGATCGCGCGCCGCTCAGGCAGTCGCCCGTGCGCCTGTACCTCCAGGGCTCCGGACGCTGGCTGGACTTCGAAAGCTGGCCGCCGGAATCCGACGCCACCCCGTACTTCCTGCGCCCTGGCGGGCTTTCCGTCGCCGGACCCGTCGAGTCGAAGCCGGGCACGTTCACCTTCGATCCGGCCGATCCGACGCCGACCGTCGGCGGCCCGCTGCTGTCCGGCGTGCAGAAACAACAGGACAACAAGGAAATCGAGGCGCGGCCCGACGTGCTGCTCTTCACCGGTGACGTGCTGGAGCAAGATCTCGACGTCGTCGGCGAGATCTCCGCCCTCGTGCACGTCCGGACCGACCTCGGGCACGGCGACGTGTTCGTCCGGCTGTGCGATGTGGACCGTCGCGGCGTTTCCCGCAATGTCACCGACGGCATCCTCCGCCTGCGACCCGGCGGCCCCGAGTCCGATGTGGACGGTGTGGTCGCGGCCGAGATCCTGCTCGACCCGACGGCCTACCGGTTCCGCCGCGGCCACCGGCTACGGGTGCAGGTCGCGGGCGGAGCGTTCCCTCGCTTCGCCCGCAACCACGGCACCGACGAACCGGTTTTCCGCGCGGTGGACGGGAAACCCGCGCGGTTCGAGATTTTCCACGACCCCGCGCGTCCGTCCCGGATCACGCTGCCGGTGTTCGCGGGGTAGGCCGGCGCGGCTCAGCCACCGGCGAGCTTCTTGATCTCGTAGTCGGGCACGTTCACGCCCACGGCGAGGCTCGGGCTCCAATCGATACCGAGCTCTTCGGCGGCCCGCTGCGCCTTGATCGCACCTTTCCTGCCTTCGTAAGTCGACCACGGGTTGAATTTCACGAAGGCCGGCTTCGGATCCGAGGCTTTCCACACGGAGACGAGCACGGTGCCGAGCACCTCACCCGTGACCACGTACCCGACGGGGACTTCGGCGTCGACCACGACACCCGTCGTCGCCCCGTCCCGGTTCTCACCCACCTCGACCTGGAGGAACTCGGGACGCGCGGTCCGCACCGCGTCGGCGACGGGGCCGACGGTGGTCATGGCGCCCGTCGGGGCGGGAGCCTGGCTCTTCTCGGGAATGAACAGCGCGCATCCGCTCAGCAGCATCGCCAAGGCAGCCAGCATCGTGAGCCGTCGGATCACGGCACCACCCGCTGATGTGTGGTCAGCCTGCCGTCGTCGTGCAACACGTGGAACAGCAGCGACGGCGGCAGGTCGTAGTCGATCGGGCCACCATCGCTCCAGTGCCGGAGACCGTTCTCCTCCCACGGGAACAGGATGCTCGACCCGACCGAGGGCGCCGAACGCAGCGGCACACCCGCGAACGTCGTCGACGCCGCGGTGTGGACGTGCCCGCAGAGCAGGGCGGCCACGCGCGGGTGGCGGGCGAGTACTTCGGCCAGCTTGTCCTCGCCGTATTGGCGCATCGCGTCCACCAGCGGCAGGCCGAGCGGGACCGGCGGGTGGTGGAAGGCGATGAAGGCCGGGCCGTCCCCGTCGGCGAGCACGCTGTCCAGCCACGCCATGGTCTCGTCGTCGAACCGCCCGTCCGGCTTGCCAGGGATGCTCGAATCGGCCATGACGAACGTGACGTCGCCGACGGTGTGCGCCACGTTGACCGGCGATTCGTCCGGCGCCTGCCCGAGCAGCCCTTCACGGAACGGGCCGCGCTTGTCGTGGTTGCCGGGGCAGGTGAACAGCGGCGTGTCGGTCTTGAACAGCTCGGCCGCGCGCCGGTACTCCTCGACGGTGCCGTGGTCGGAGATGTCACCGGTCACGAGGATCGCGTCGACCGGTGTCGCCAGGCCTTCCAGGTACCGCATGACCCGCGCCGTCCGTTCGTCGGCGCGCTCCCCGCCGTCGAGATGGTTGTCGCTCAGATGTGCCGTCACGAACATCGTGTCACCCCATGTCTTCCAGATATGCCAACGTTTTCACCCAGTTCCGCCCGAGCAGCCCGACGGCGGCATCGAGGTCCGCGGCGCGGATCGCCTCGGCGATCCGGTGGTGCTCGTCGATACTCTCCCTCGAACGCTCGGCGCCACCGAAATAGCGCGCGTCATAGCGTTTCAGGAGCGGCTTCGTCTGCTCCAGCAACCGCAGCAGATGCGGATTCGTGCAGCGCGAGACGAGCAGCGCGTGCCAACGATCATCCAAAGTGGACAGATCACCCTGCCGCCCGAGTTCCTCGGCCATCTCGCCGGCGATCCGGTCCAGGCCGCCGGTGAGCCCGGCGAGGTCCTGCGGCGAACTCCAGCGCAACGCGAGCGACTCCAGCTCCGCGACGAGCGGGTACAGCTGCCGGGCCTCCTCCGGATCGAACGGCGGCACGAGGAAGCCCCGGTTCGGCGCCGAGACGAGCAGGCCGCGGTCGGCCAGCCCGATCAGCGCCTCGCGCAACGGGGTGCGGCTGACGCCCAGCTCGCGGGCGAGGTGCACCTCGTTGATGCGGCTGTCCGCGGCGATCCGGCCGTCGAGCACGCGAGCGGTGATCTCCTCCGCGAGGTCGCGGCGGAGCAGGTTCCTCGTCATCGGTGCAGTATTGCATGCACTTCGGCCGTACTGTATTCAGTTAGGCATGACGGACTTCGATGTGCACCGCGCCCGCGCCGAAACCCCGGGCTGCGCGGAGGTGGTCCACCTCAACAACGCCGGTTCGTCGCTTCCGCCCGCCCGGGTGACCGACACCGTCGTCGATTACCTGCGCGAAGAGGCCCTGATCGGCGGATATGAGCAGGCCGCGGCGACCGTGGAACGGATGCGGGGCGTCTACGCCTCGGCCGCCCGCCTCGTCGGCGCCGCCCCCGACGACATCGCCCTGACCGACAACGCGACGCGCTCCTGGCAGGCGATCTTCTACGCGCTGCCGTTCGCCGCCGGAGACCGGATCCTGACGGCGAAGTCCGAGTACGCGAGCAACGTCATCTCCTTCCTGCAGATCGCGAAGCGCACCGGCGCCGTCGTCGAGGTGGTCGACAACGACGAGTCCGGACAGCTGGACGTCGAGGACCTCAAGCGCCGCGTCGACGGCGACGTCAAGCTGATCGCCGTCTCCCACGTGCCGACCCAGGGCGGGCTGGTAAACCCGGCCGAGGAGATCGGCGCGGTGGCCAGGGCGGCCGGGATCCCGTTCCTGCTGGACGCGTGCCAGAGCGCCGGCCAGATCGACCTTGACGTCGCACGCCTGAACTGCGACGCGCTCAGCGTGACCGGCCGCAAGTACCTGCGCGGACCGCGGGGCACCGGATTCCTTTACGCGCACCCGCGGCTGCGTGAACGCGTCGAGCCCGCGATGCTCGATCTCCATTCGGCGGTGTGGACGGCGCCCGAAAGCTACGAAGTCGATCCGACGGCGAAGATGTTCGAGGTCTGGGAACGCGATCACGCCGCCCTGCACGGTCTCGGCGCGGCGATCGACTACGCCCTCGAATGGGGTATGCCCGCCATCGAAGCCCGCGTCGCAGCGCTCGCGGCGAAACTGCGTGACGCGCTCCGAGAGATCCCCGGCGTCCGCGTCCACGACCAGGGCGTGCGGCAGTGCGGGATCGTCACGTTCAGCGTGGCGGAAACGCCGTCGCAGGAAGTGAAGCAGCGCCTGGCCGCGGCGAAGATCAACGTCAGCGTCACCGAAGCGACGTCCGCCCAGTTCGACTTCGCCGAGCGCGGGCTGCCGCCGATGGTCCGGTCTTCGGTGCACTACTTCAACACCGAAGACGACATCGCCCTCCTCGTCGACGAAGTCGGGAAACTGGCTTAACGGCGCGAAAGCAGCGAATCGGACGGCGGGGCGTACGGCAGCCCCGTCGTCTTCGCCCGTTTGCCGATCACCAGCGCCTCCCCCAGCAGGCTGACACCGATCGACAGCGTCACCGGACGCGCGTCGGGATGCGCCCCCGCCGTGGTGGCCAGGAAACCGATCCCGAAGTTCACCAGCAGCGACAGCACCCACACGCCGAACGTCCAGCCGGTGTAGCGCAGCCACAGCACGCCGTCGCGCTCGAACAGTTTCGTGGTAGTGGCGCGCACCGCGCCGAGACCGCACCCGACCGCGGACCCCAGGGCGAGCCAGAGACCGTCGGCGAAGGTGAAGATCTCCAGCTTGACCAGGCCGTAGACGCCGATCGCGAGCAGGATCACCGGCGCCCCGAACACCTCCCGGGCCACCAGTGGCTCCCCGCGCAGCCTGCGCACGATGAGCACGATCACCACGGCGACCACGAGCGCGATCAGCAACCAGGTCCGCATGAACTCCCCCTTTGTAGCACGAGTGTGCCAAATAAAATAGCAAGGTCGTGCTATAAAGGCAACGTGCCCAAGATCGTCGACCCGGAAGCCCGCCGCCTGGAGATAGCCGAAGCCGTCTTCCGGGTGATCCAGCGGGACGGCCTCGCGCAGGCGTCACTCAGGAGCGTGGCCGAAGAGGCCGGTCTCGCGATCGGTTCGGTGCGGCACTACTTCGGCGGCCATGACGAGTTGATCGTGTTCGCCATGCGCGCGCTCGGCGACCGGCTGGAGGCACGGTTGGCGGGACACATCCCCGTTCTGCTCGACCCGGCGACACCCCGCTCGCGGCGGCAGGAAGTCACCGAGGCGTTCCTCGGCGAACTGCTCCCGCTCACCGAGCAGACCCGGGCCGAAGCCGACGTCTGGCTGGCGTTCTCGGCCGCCGCGAAGAACCGCCCCGACCTCGCCGAGGAGGCCACCCGCATGCATGAGGGGGTCCGGTTCCTCGTCCGCCGGGTGCTCAAGGGCGCGGACGAAGCGGGCGGCCTGCTCGGCGACCTCGATGTGGCCGTCGAGACCGAACGGCTCGCCGCGCTGCTGGACGGGCTCGCGTTGTCGGCCGGCCGGACCTCGCCGGAACTGATGCGCACGGTGCTCCGGCGACATCTGGAATCCCTGAGGCGCCCGGGATGAGCACCTTCTACGAGATCGCCGCCCAGGACCCCGGCCGCGTCGCGGTGATCGACGTCGACGGCAGCGCGACCACCTTCGGCGAACTTTCGGCGCGGGCGAACCAGCTGACCCACGCCTTGCGGACGCTCGGTCTCGGCAAAGGCGACGGCGTTGTCGCGATCATCCACAATGGACTCACCTACTACGAGCTCCTGCTGGCGACCCTGCAGGCGGGGATGTACTTCACGCCGGTCAACCACCGGTCTTCGCCTGCCGAGATCGCCTACATCGCGGCCGACAGCGGCGCCGAGGTCGCCGTCGCGGACGCGGACATCGCGGCCACGTGCACCGCGGAACTGGGTGACCTGCACCGGTTTTCGCGCGGCGAGACGCCCGGCTGGGCCGAGTACGAGGCTTGGGGAACGGACCAGCCCACGACCACGCCGGAGCGGCGGACCGCCGGCCAGACGATGCTCTACACCTCCGGGACCACGGGGCGCCCCAAAGGCGTCCGACGCGCCCTTTCCGGGCAGCCGCCCGCATTGCACCCGATCCACGCGCACACCCTCGAACGCCTGGACGTCCGGCCGGGGCACGGCGTACACCTCGTGGCCTGCCCGCTCTACCACGCGGCGCCGGGGATGTTCTCGACCGCGGCCCTGCATCTCGGGCACACCCTCGTGCTGATGGACCGGTTCGACGCCGAAGAAACGCTGCGGCTCACCGAAAAGCACCGCGTGACGAGCACCCATCTGGTGCCGACGATGTTCCACCGCATGCTGCGGCTGCCCGAGGACGTGCGTACGCGCCACGACCTGTCGAGCCTGACCTCGGTGATCCACGGCGCCGCCCCGTGCCCCCGGGAGGTCAAGAAGCGCATGCTCGCCTGGCTCGGTCCGGTGGTGCACGAGTACTACGGCGCGTCCGAGGGCCTGATCACGGCGGTGCACGCACGCGAATGGCTCGCCGAGCCGGGTACCGTCGGCAAGCCGCTGGACGGAGTACGGGTCGAGGTTCTCGACGACGACGGCCGTGAACTCCCCGCGGGCGAGGCCGGGATGCTCTACTTCAGTTCCGCGCACACGAAATTCGACTATCACGGCGATCCGGACAAGACGGCCGCCGCGCGCTCCGGGGAATTCGTCACCGTCGGGGACGTCGGCTATCTCGACGCCGACGGACGGGTGTTCCTGTGCGACCGGCGGACGGATCTCATCCTCTCCGGCGGCGTGAACATCTATCCGGCCGAGATCGAGGCGCGGCTGCTGAGCCATCCCGACGTCGCCGACGTCGCGGTGATCGGGGAGCCGGATCCCGAATGGGGCCAACGGGTCGTCGCCGTCGTGCAGCCTGCCGAGGGTGTCACCGGGGATCCCGCGCTGGCGGAACGGCTCGAAGAGCACTGCCGCGCCGAGCTCGCCGGGTTCAAGACACCGCGCCGGTTCGACTTCCGGGAGCGGCTGCCGCGGACGGAGAGCGGCAAAATGCTGCGGCGGACGCTTCGGGCGGAATGAACGACCCTTTCGGGCAGTACCGATCGCGGTACCGTTCGCTCATGCGCCTGCGGTCCGTGACCACGCTGCTCGCCACCCTCGTTCTCGCGCTCGCCGTGCCCGCGACGGCCGAGGCGACTCCCGGATCCGGGGTGACCGGGACGATCTTCTCGCAGAAGACGGTCGGGAACACCGACTACGTGCTGCGCGAGGTCGTCATCCAGCCCGGCGGCTACACCGGCTGGCACTACCACGACGGAAAGCTGTACGCCTTCGTCAAGGCAGGCACGCTGACGCACAACTCGGCCGACTGCGGGCTCGACGGCCTGTACCGGAAGGGCGCCGTCTTCACCGAGCCGAGCGACACTGTCCACATCGGACGGAACCTCGGGACGACACCGGTGGTGCTGGAGGTGCTCTACGTACTGCCGCACGGGAGCCCGCTGTCGCAGGACGCGCCGAATCCCGGTTGCCCGTTCTAGGCACCGAACCAGCCGGCGACGTCGAGGCGGAAGCCGTCCGACGGCGCCATCGTGCGGAGGTCGGCTTCGAGCGCGCGGACCCTGTCGATACCCAATGCGTCGGCCCACTCCTTGCGCAGTTCCTCGAAGATCGCCGCCGACCGGCCGAGTGAGTCGAACCCACGACCGGTGAGCCGGACGACCTTGCGCCGCGCGTCGGCCGGGTCGTCGACGCGCACGACGTAGCCGAGCTGCTCCAGCTTGTCGACGGTCTTGCCCGCCGCCTGCTTGCTGACCCCGAGCCGCCGCCCGATCTCGCTCGCCGTCGCGCCTTCGCGGCCGATCGCCTGCATGGCGAAGCCGTACACCGGGCGGACGTCCGGATGTCCCTGCTCGGCGAGCTCGGCGTGCAGCCGGTCGATGATCGTGCGGAAACCCGCGAACAGGAGGAGCGGCAGCTCGAAGCCGGGGGTTTCGCGAACTCGCTTGCCAGATTCGACAACCTGGTTTACCTTTTCGTCAACCACGTTGACCATCTTAGGGGGAACCTTGTTCACCGATCACACCGTCGAAACCGCGCCCGAAGCCTCGCGTCGCGCCATGGAAGCGACCATCCGGAAGTTCGGGCACCTCCCCACCGCCGTCGCCCGGCAGGCGTCGTCACCCGAACTGCTCGACGGATTCCTGAAACTCAGCGCGAGCTTCGAGCGGACGACACTCGATCCCCTCGCGCGGGAAACGGTCGTGATGACCGTGGCGACCCGCAACGGCTGCGAGGTGTGCGTCGAGATCCACACGGGCAAGCTGAAGGGTCACCACGCCGACGACGACGTCATCGCGGCGCTCCGCTCGCAGCAGCCCGTCCCCGACGAGCGACTGGAAGCCGTCCGGCAGTTCACCTTGGCGGTGCTCGAAACCGCGGGCGCCGTCGACGACGAGACGCTGCGGACCTTCTTCGGGCACGGATACACCGAACGGAACGCCCTCGAAGTCGTCATGGGCATCGGCGCCTACACGATGTCGACGCTGGCGAACAGGCTCATCCGCGCCTAGTCGCTCAGCGTGATCACCCCTCGCGGTCCGGATCACTCCAATGGCCGCCGATCTTGATGTATCTGGGCAGTCCCGACCGTCTCCTGTCTTGTGCAGCCGAAAGTTCGCCACCCGCGGCGCGGCGCACCGGCGGTCTGGCCTGCCGAGGGGGCAGACCAGACCGCCGAAAACCGAAGACGTTCCACAGGTGTTGGGGGTGCGTGAAGGCCTCCTTCGCTCGGCTGAGCCGAGTGGAGGAGGCCTTCACGTGTCTCGTGCGTTTAGCCGACTAACTGCGTCAGGGGGCGGGGGCGCGGCTCAGGTCCGTGAAGGCCTCCTTGCCTACCCTGAAGGTAGTGAAGGAGGCCTTCACGGACCTGTGATCAGCCCGCCACGGACTTGACGTCGAATCCGTGATCCTCGAGCCGCTGCTTAGCGGTCTCACGCTCCTCGTCGGTGAACAGGTCCACGTATTTCTCCTTGAGTACTGACGCCTCGACACTCCACTGGAGCATCTGGGCCTCCCAGAGACGAGCGAAGCCGTCGGAAGTACCTCGCCCTCGCTGCAACAGGATCTGAGCGGCGCCGACACCACCGTGCATCGTGACCATTTCCAGGAACTGCTTAGCGCGGTAGTTGATCGTTTTGGCGAGATGACGGTAGGCCGTGTACATCTCGTCAGTGAACTCTTGAGCCAGGGCTGTTCGGCGGCCGTCGTCGGCGGAGGGGATCATCACGGCTCCTCGTCTGCGTCGTTTAAGGGTCGGCTGCCGAGATTTGCCTGTTACAACGCAAGGTCAGGCTTCGAGTGCCCAGCGCACGTACCGCATCGTCGGCACGAAGCCCCCCTTCTCGAAGACCCCGAACGCCCCGGACGGATCCGCCGAGTCCACGTTCAAACTCGCGCGGTCGTAGCCCTGCTCGGCCGCGGCCCGCAGCGCGTGCCCCATCAGCGCGCTCGCGACACCCCGCCGCCGGTACTCCCGAAGCGTCCCGATCGCCATGAAGTGCGCGTCGCGGACGCCGGTGGCCTCCGTGTCGGCCTCCCACCACATGGTCACCAGCATCCCGACCGCGACGCCCTCCTCCCGAAGCAGGAAGCTGGCCTCAGGCTGGAAGGTCTGGTTGGTGATCTTGTTCCGCCAAAGCTCGACAGGCATCGGCACCGCGCCCCAGTAGTCCCGGTACGCCGCGTTCCGGACCGCCCGGAAGTCCTCGTCGTTCCGCTCCGACCACGGCTCGACCACGAACCCGTCAGGAAGCTCCGAAGCATCCAACGCTGAGAGCGAGTGCTCCATCCGCTGGAAGTAGCGCACGGGCACGAAACCCCGGGACCGGACGAGCTCCGCCAGCCCGGCGATCCGCTCCGGCCGGTTGACGTCCACCACGAGCTTCGCGTCAGGGTGGTGCAGCGCGTGCACCACCTTCGCCGCCGCCACCCCCGCGTCGACGAGTGCCCCGCCGATCCCCCGGCGGCGATAAGCGGGATGAACTCCCCCGTCGAGGAAAACCCGGTGGATCTCCTCCGCGGACGGCTTGAAGCGGATCTTCATGTAGCCGGCCATCACGTCGCCGTCGAAAGCCGCGAGACTCGCCCGCTCCAGGTCCGCGTACGGGTCGATCAGCTCCTGGAGGGTGTCCTCCGCCGTGTAGTTCTCGCCGATCCCGTCGACGGTCTCCATCGCGTTGAGGAGATCGGCCGACGCCTGGGCGTCCTGCGGGGCGAGAGGCCGCCACGTGAGGTCGTGCATCCGGCTCAAGGTAGTCCCATGAGGGCGGGGTGTCGCCGGGTTTTCGGTGGGCGCAGTAGGGATCGAACCTACGACCGCTCGGGTGTAAACCGAGTGCTCTCCCGCTGAGCTATGCGCCCGGGAGGTGGCACCCGCGCACGGGTGCCACCGTGAAGACTCAGGCCAGCGAGGCCACGGCCTTCTTCCACGCCTGCTGGTCGCGCGCCTCACCGGGCTGGTTGACCTCGGCGAACCGGACGACGCCGTCCTTGTCGATCAGGAAGGTGCCGCGGGTGGCCAGGCCGGCCGCCTCGTTGAAGACGCCGTAGGCCTTCGCGACCTCGCCGTGCGGCCAGAAGTCCGAAAGCAGCGGGAACTGGTAGCCCTCCTGCTCGGCCCACGCCTTGAGCGAGAACGGGGTGTCCACGGACACGCCGATCACCTGGACGCCCTGGCCGTCGTAGTCCGCGAACTCGTCGCGGAGCTGGCACAGCTCACCGGTGCAGATGCCGCTGAACGCGAACGGGTAGAACACGAGCAGGACCGGCTTGTCACCCTTGAAGGACGACAGCGTCACGGACTGCTTGTTGTAGTCGTTGAGCGTGAAGTCCGGGGCTTGCGATCCGACCTCGACGGCCATACCGGCGGTTTCCTCTCAAGAGCGAACAGGGGCCTGCGACGACAACCCTATCGTGTCGATCGCGCGCCTGGAGAAGTCACCGCTTGGTCTTGGACGACTTCGGCGAAACCAGCCGCGTGCCCGCCCACTTGGGGCCGGCACTGATGTTGGCCGTCTGCGCCAGACCGACCTGCGGCACCGCCTCGGCGATGTCACTCGGCTCGACATGCCCGGGCTGGCCCGTCTTCGGGGTCAGCACCCAGATCACGCCGTTCTCGTTCAGGGGAGTCCGGACCTCGATCAGCGTGTCACCGAGATCACCGTCGTCTTCGCGCCACCACAGCAGCACCACGTCGATGACCTCGTCGGCGTCCTCGTCGAGGATGTCGCCGCCGATCTGTTCCTCGATCGCCGCACGAAGGTCGTCGTCGACGTCCTCGTCCCAGCCGATCTCCTGGACCACCATGTCCGGCTTGATCCCGAGCCTTTCGGCGACGCTGCTCTGATCAGCGTCTCCCGCGGCGACCACTGCTGTCACTCCTCCAACTACGACGGAGCGTGGTGTCGCGTCGGCCTCGACGGCCGGGCGGGCACCACACTCGGGTACACGATGCCCGTTAGCGAACACTGGTGAAGCGTTCCGCGCAACCGTCCACACCGGATCTTGAACAACTCGTGTCGCGGCGTACGGACATTCAGCCCACTCCCGGGGGGCCATTTCGGGCGCGCCTGGGCACCTCCGAACGGCCTGCTTTAGGGTGGGAGAGAAAACGCGCGCGCGAGTACAGGCGCGTGCGAGGCGTGTCGCAATCGGGTCCGCGAACGTTACCGATCAGTAGCGGTGACGCGAACGGAACCGGAGGACGACGATGGACGGCGAACACGCCCGCGTACGAGCACAACCAGCTACCACCTTTCGCAAGGAGACCCCTTGGCCCCGCAGAACGACGGCGCCTCCGGCAAGGAGACCCCGGCACGCGTCCGCGTCATCCGTGACGGATTGGCGGCGCACCTGCCCGACATCGACCCGGAGGAGACCGCCGAATGGCTGGACTCCTTCGACGAGGCGCTGGCCAGGGGTGGTCAGCAGCGCGCCCGGTACCTGATGCTGCGCATCCTCGAGCGGGCCAGGGAACGCCACGTCGGCGTCCCGGCGCTGACGTCGACGGACTACGTCAACACCATCCCCACCGAGAACGAACCCTGGTTCCCCGGTGACGAGGAGATCGAACGCCGGTACCGCGCCTACATCCGGTGGAACGCCGCGATCATGGTGCACCGCGCGCAGCGTCCCGGCGTCGGCGTCGGCGGGCACATCTCGACCTACGGCTCGTCCGCGGCGCTGTACGAAGTGGGCTTCAACCACTTCTTCCGCGGCAAGGACCACTCGGGCGGCGGCGACCAGATCTTCATCCAGGGCCACGCCTCCCCCGGCATCTACGCCCGCGCGTTCCTCGAGGGCAGGCTGACCGAGAGCCAGCTGGACGGCTTCCGCCAGGAGTTCTCGCACGCCGGCGAGGGCGGCGGCCTGCCGTCGTACCCGCACCCCCGGCTGATGCCGGAGTTCTGGGAGAACCCGACCGTGTCCATGGGCCTCGGCCCGATGAACGCGATCTACCAGGCGCGATTCAACCGCTACCTGCGCGACCGCGGCATCAAGGACACCAGCGACCAGCACGTCTGGGCGTTCCTCGGCGACGGCGAGATGGACGAGCCGGAATCGCGCGGCCTCATCCACGTGGCCGCGAGCGAGGGCCTCGACAACCTGACCTTCGTGATCAACTGCAACCTGCAGCGGCTCGACGGCCCGGTGCGCGGCAACGGCAAGATCATCCAGGAGCTGGAGTCGTACTTCCGCGGCGCCGGCTGGAACGTCATCAAGGTCATCTGGGGCCGCGAGTGGGACTCGCTGCTGCACGCGGACCGTGACGGCGCGCTGGTCAACCTGATGAACACCACGCCGGACGGCGATTTCCAGACCTACAAGGCCAACGACGGCGCGTTCGTCCGCGAGCACTTCTTCGGCCGCGACCCGCGGACCAAGGAACTCGTCAAGGACCTCACCGACGCCGACGTCTGGAACCTCAAGCGCGGCGGGCACGACTACCGCAAGGTCTACGCGGCCTACAAGTCGTCGCTGGAGCACCACGGCCAGCCGACGGTGATCCTGGCCCACACCATCAAGGGTTACGGCCTCGGACCGTCCTTCGAGGGCCGCAACGCCACGCACCAGATGAAGAAGCTCACCCTCGACGACCTCAAGCTGTTCCGGGACGCCCAGCGCATCCCGATCAGCGACGAGGAGCTCGAGCGCGACCCGAAGCTGCCGCCGTACTACCACCCGGGCAAGGAATCGCCGGAGATCGAGTACATGATCGGCCGCCGCCGCGCGCTCGGCGGGTTCCTGCCGGAGCGCCGCCCGAAGGCCTCGAAGGCCCTCGTGCTGCCCGGCGACAAGGTCTACGAAGGCATCCGGAAGGGCTCGGGCAAGCAGGAGGTCGCCACCACGATGGCGTTCGTCCGGCTCGTCCGCGAGCTGGCGAAGGACTCCGAGATCGGCAAGCGGATCGTCCCGATCATCCCGGACGAGGCGCGCACCTTCGGCCTCGACTCGATGTTCCCGACGGCCAAGATCTACAACCCGCACGGCCAGACGTACACGTCGGTCGACGCGAGCCTGATGCTGGCCTACAAGGAGTCCGAAAAGGGCGTCATCCTGCACGAGGGCATCAACGAGGCGGGCTCGACCGCGTCGTTCACCGCCGTCGGCACCTCGTACGCCACGCACGGCGAGCCGATGATCCCGATCTACATCTTCTACTCGATGTTCGGGTTCCAGCGGACCGGTGACGGCCTCTACGCGGCGGCGGACCAGATGGCCCGCGGGTTCGTGCTCGGCGCCACCGCCGGCCGCACCACGCTGACCGGCGAGGGCCTCCAGCACGCCGACGGGCACTCGCTGCTGCTGGCGGCGACCAACCCGGCCGTCGTGGCCTACGACGCGGCGTGGTCGTTCGAGATCGCCCACATCGTGCGGGACGGTCTTCGCCGGATGTACGGCGAGACCGGGCCGGACGGCAACGGCGAGAACATCTTCTACTACATGACGATCTACAACGAGCCCTACCAGCAGCCCGCCGAGCCCGAGAACCTCGACGTCGACGGCCTGCTCAAGGGTCTCTACAAGTACGCGGACGCCCCGTCGGGCGACGGCCCGGAGGCGCAGATCCTGGTCTCCGGCGTCACCATGCCCGACGCGCTGCGGGCGCAGCAGATGCTGGCCGAGGAGTGGGGCGTGCGCGCGGCCGTGTGGTCGGCGACGTCGTGGACCGAGCTGCGCCGCGAGGCCGTCGAGGTCGACCACGACAACCTGCTCCACCCGGGCGACTCCCCGCGTGTGCCGTACATCACGCAGAAGCTGTCCGGCGTGAACGGGCCGGTCGTCGCGGTCTCGGACTGGATGCGGGCCGTGCCGGACCTCATCCGCCCCTGGGTGCCGACCGACATGCTGACGCTGGGCACCGACGGGTTCGGCTTCTCCGACACCCGCCCCGCCGCCCGGCGGAAGTTCCTGGTCGACGCCCAGTCGATCGTGGTCGGCACGCTGAGCGCGCTGGCCAAGCGCGGCGAGATCGACCAGTCGAAGGCGGCGGAGGCGGCGCGCAAGTACCGCCTCGACGACGTCGCGGCCGCGGGTCCGCAGTTGTCGGACTCCGGTAGCGCCTGACGCTGAGATGAAGGGACCTTTCCTTGCAAATTTCGCAAGGAAAGGTCCCTTCATTGCGTCCGGCGGCGGAGCAGCTAGGGTGAGACATCGGATGTTTGCGGAAAGGGTGAGCGAGTGTGACCAAGCGTCGATTGCCGAAGCCGAGTGAGCTGAAGCAGATCCTGCGGCCGAAGCCGATCGTGCTCAACCCGACCGACCGGCGGCTGGCGGGCGCGCACACGATCGCCGACCTGCGGATGCTCGCCCGCAAGCGGACCCCGCGGGCGGCGTTCGACTACACCGACGGCGCCGCGGAGCTGGAAGACAGCCTCCGCCGCGCCCGGCAGGCCTTCCGCAGCGTGGAATTCCACCCGAACGTCCTGCGCGGCGTGTCCGATGTGGACACCGGCAAGGAGATCCTCGGCAAGCGTTCGGAGCTGCCGTTCGCGTTCGCGCCGACCGGGTTCACCCGCATGATGAACCACGAGGGCGAGTCCGCGGTGGCCCGCGTCGCGCAGCGCAACGGCATCCCGATGGGGCTGTCGACGATGGCGACGACGTCCATCGAAGACCTCGCCGCAGCCGCCCCCGAGGCCCGCAAGTGGTTCCAGCTCTACGTCTGGCGCGACCACAAAGCGGGCGAAGATCTGATGAATCGCGCCTGGGCCGCCGGCTTCGACACGCTCATGCTGACGGTGGACACCCCGGTCGCGGGCGCGCGGCTGCGCGACGTCCGCAACGGGCTGACCATCCCGCCCGCGCTCACCCTCAAGACGTTCGTCGACGGCGCGATGCATCCGGCGTGGTGGTTCAACCTGCTGACCACCGAGCCGCTGACCTTCGCGTCGCTGAGCCAGTTCGACGGGACCGTCGCCGAGCTGCTCAACCAGCTCTTCGACCCGACCCTGAACTTCGACGACCTCGACTGGGTCCGCCAGACCTGGCCGGGCAAGCTCGTGGTCAAGGGGATCCAGAACGTCGACGACGCGCGTGACGTGGTCAAGCACGGCGCCGACGCGGTGCTGCTGTCGAACCACGGCGGCCGTCAGCTCGACCGCGCGCCGACGCCGATCGAGCTGCTGCCCGCGGTGCTCGACGAGATCCAGGGCGACGCGGAGGTGTGGGTCGACACCGGCATCCTGTCCGGCGGCGACATCGTGGCCGCCATCGCGCGCGGCGCGGACGCGGTGCTCATCGGGCGCGCGTTCCTCTACGGCCTGATGGCGGGCGGCGAGCGCGGGGTTCAGCGGTGCGTGGACATCCTGCGCGCCGAGATGGTGCGGACGATGCAGCTGCTGGGTGTCCGCACCCTCGCCGACCTCAAGCCGTCACACGCCACCATGCGCTAGACCGCGGCCGAGACCCCGGACGGCGCGGCGCTGACCTGCTTCGCCGTCCGGTTCCAGCTCCACCAGCCGTGCACGACCAGCCCGGCGAACACGATGTACACCGCCGCCGAGAAGTACAGGCCCGAGGAGAGCTGCAGCGGTACGCCGATCGCGTCGACGACCAGCCACACCAGCCAGAACTCGACGAGACCCGCACCCTGCGCGGCGAAGGCCACCAGCGTGCCGACGAAGATCGCGGCGTCCGGCCACGGCGCCCAGGAGGCGTCGAGCGCGTCGAGGACCAGCGCCATCGCGGTGGTGCCGATCGCGAACGCGCCGATCATCGCCAGGCGCTCGCGGAGCGTGCCCTTGCGGACGACGACGCCGTAGACCGGGTCGCTGCGGCGGGACCAGGCCCACCAGCCGTAGATCGAGATGGCGAGGATCGCGATCTGCCTGGTCGCGAGCCCGCCGAGATGCGCGGAGACGTAGACCGAGAACAACAGCACGGTGGCGCCGACCTGCACCGGCCACGTCCACAACGTGCGGCGTTGCGCCAGGAAGACCACGGCGAGCGCGAAGATCTGCCCCGCCAGCTCGGCGAAGGAGATCCATTGTCCGAGCACCGTGACACCGTTGTGCAGCAGGAAGTCCACGTCCGCACCCCTCTCCGTCTACCGCTCCAACATGCTCCGTACCGACGCCATTCCCTAGGGAGTGTGAGGTGCGGAACAGCCAGGTGGCTCGAGAGACGCTGAAGGGCCCTCCACCGCGTGTTCCGCGGCGATGGGCCCTTCGGCTCCACGCGGGCCCGGTGCCTTCCTCGATCACCGGGCCCGCGCGGATGCTCAGGAATCTACGCGACCGATGCCCACGGGCGAAGTCGGCGGCTCCGAACGGACCTCTTGCTTGTGGTCCCCGGCCTCCAGTTGCCCCTGCAGATTGGCCAGCCAGCCCTGCCAGCGGTCCTGCGCGGGCTTGATCAGACCGCCGCCGAAGCCGACGACGATCACGCCGCCGATGGTGGCGAGGACGGTGATCAGGACCGGTCCGGTGATGGCGGTCGCGATGTTCACCTGGCCGAGCGCGGCGATGATGCCGAACGCCATGATCATCCAGTAGGCGATGGTGCCGAGCAGCCGTCCCGCGGGCCGGGTCGACAGCGCCCCGGTCACCAGGTCGCGGACGACCTTCGCCACCGCGGCCGCGACGATCACCAGTACGAGCGCCACCAGGATCCGCGGCAGGAACGCGATGATGTCGTTCAGCAGCGCGCTGACCGGATTGCTCTCACCGAATACGCCGAACGCGAGCTGCAGCGCGATCAGGAGAATGAAGTAGTACACGAGTTTGACGAGGATCCCGCCCGCGTCGACATTCGCCTGTTTGAGCGTTCCGGTGAGCCCGGTCTTCTCGATGAGCTTGCCGAATCCGATCTTCGACAGAACCAGTCCCAATGCCTTCGACACGGCTTTCGCGATCAACCAGCCGATCAGCAGGATGATCAGGAAACCGATCAATTTCGGCACGAAGGTGGCGACAAGGTTCCATGCTTGTCCCAGACCGTCTTTCAGCTGCTCGCCCACGGCGAACTCCCTCCTCTGCGCATCCGCGACCTACCCGGTGCGGCTTGCGAGGGATCGTTGATCACCGGAACCGCACCGGCAACTCGGCGACCCACGATCGAGTGAGTGAGCTAGCGGGAAAAGATCGACAAGTCCCATACTTGTCCTACCGGTGGGGACCGGGGAGACGAGGCCGTCCGGCGCAGCGAAAAACGCGAGCGCCGGGCGGCCTCGAGTTTTATGCCGAGACCTTTCGCAATTTCGCCGCCAATTACCGTCCACTTCGGACTCCATGGGCGAGTGGCCGCAGGATGAGGGCCACCTTTGCCCACCGGACTAGGATCGGCTGACCATGGCTGATGCGACTTCCGGACGGCGTGTGCCCAAGCACCACGGGCTGTCCGCCAAGACCCTCCGGCGGCTCGAGCACGCCTCCGGCCGGCTCGCGAGCGCGAGCGTGGCGGTGATGGAAGAGCGGCTGACCTGGTTCGCCCGCCTTCCCGCCGACCAGCGCGCGAGCGTTCTGCTGATCACCCAGGCGGGTGCCGCCGGTTTCGTCGACTGGCTCCGCGACGCCAAGGAGGCGCTCTCCCTCACCACCGAGGCGTTCCGCGAAGCACCCGCCGAACTCTCCCGCTGGGTGAGCCTGCGGCAGGCGGTCGGCATGGTGCGGCTGGCGATCGAGGTGTTCGAGGAGCAGCTGCCGGAATTCGCCGCGAACGAGGCCGAGCGCGCCGCGCTGATCGAGGGGATCCTGCGCTACGGCAGGGAGATCGCGTTCGCCGCCGCCAACTCCTACGCGGCCGCCGCCGAGGCCCGCGGCGCCTGGGACGCGCGGCTGGAGGCGCTGGTCGTCGACGGCATCGTCCGCGGCGACGCCGAGGAAGCGGTGCTCTCTCGCGCCGCCGCGCTTGGGTGGGATCCGGCCGCTCCCGCCACCGCGGTGGTCGGCACTCCGACATCGGATGATCCGCCCGCCGTCGTGTTCGAGGTCCGCAGCCGCGCCGCCAGGGTCGGGCGCCCCGTGCTGCTTTCGGTGCAGGGATCCCGGCTGGTCGTGGTGGTCGCCGGTCCCACCGACGGCAGCGTCAAGGACCGCGAGATCCTCGCCAAGCTGTCGGTCGCCTTCGCCGACGGCCCGGTCGTCGCCGGCCCGACGGTGCCCACCCTCGCCGAAGCGCACCACAGCGCGACCGAAGCACTCTCCGGCCTGCGGGCCGTCGTCGGCTGGCCCGGTGCGCCCCGGCCCGCGAGATCTATCGACCTGCTGCCGGAACGCGCGTTGTCCGGCGACCCCGAGGCCGAACGCCTGCTCGTGGAGCAGATCGCGCGACCGCTCGAAGAAGCGGGCCCGGCCTTGCTGCGGACGGTGGAGACCTACCTCGACAGCGGCGGAGTCCTGGAGACCTGCGCGCGGACGCTGTTCGTGCATCCGAACACCGTCCGGTACCGGCTGCGGAAGGCCGCCGAACTGACCGGCCGCCACGCCGCCGAATCGCGTGACGCCTGGGTGCTGAAGGTGGCGCTGACGGTCGGGCGGCTGGCCCGTGCCCGCGGGCTCTGGTGAGCAAAGCGTGTCTCAGGTACCTGCGGTCGGGCGGCGTGACCGGAGGGACGACACACGTGACCGAGTGGACGGCACACGTGACTGGACGGACGGCACACGGTGGGACCCCGGCCGCGAGCGTGCCGTCCGGCCGGTCGCGTGAGAACCGGCTCGCGTGGGTCGTGAGTGGCGATTCGGGTTAGAACCCGAATCGCCACTCACGACCCACGCGACCCGAGCGGTAAACCGGTTGGTAACTCTGCGCAGTGACGGACTTCATAGGGAAAGCTGGTTGAACCCGACAAGGCTTTTGGGTTAAGCGCGGAGATCAGGAAGGCGCTTTTGGAGGGTTCCGACAATTACGTCGGCCGGACTTGGTGAGCGTCGGCATCACGACCATGGTGGCCGAGAGTGTTCTCTAGTGGGGTGACAGTTGCAGTCCTCGCCCCCGGTCAGGGTTCCCAAGCCCCAGGCATGCTCACCCCTTGGCTCGAGCTCGACGGCGCCCGCGCGCGCGTCGAAGCCTGGTCCGAGCGGGCCGGTCTCGACCTCGTGCGCCTCGGCACCGAAGCGGACGCCGAAGAGATCCAGGACACCGCGATCACCCAGCCGCTGATCGTGGCGCTGTCACTGCTGGCGTTCGAGCACCTTCAGCGTGAGGCCCCGGTCGCCGCGGACGCGCCGGTCGCCGGTCACTCCGTCGGCGAGCTCGCCGCCGCCGCCATCGCCGGGGTGCTGAGCCCCGAAGACGCCGTCGCCCTGGCCGCCGTCCGCGGCGCCGAGATGGCGAAGGCGTGCGCGCTGGAGCCCACGAGCATGGCCGCGGTCATGCTCGGCGAGCCGGAGCAGGTCGTCGCGTGGCTCGAGGGCCACGGCCTCGCCGCGGCGAACCGCAACGGCGCCGGCCAGATCGTCGCCTCCGGCGCCGCCGACGCGATCGAGAAGATCGTGGCCGAGCCGCTGGAGGGCACCAAGGTTCGCGCGCTCAAGGTCGCCGGCGCGTTCCACACCTCCTACATGGCACCCGCGCGTGAAGCGCTGGCCGCCCACGCTGCGAAGATCACCCCGGCGGACCCGACGCGTCCGCTGCTGTCGAACGCCGACGGCCAGATCGTCACCAGCGGGGCCGAGTACCTCGACCGGCTGGTCAAGCAGGTCACGAGCCCGGTTCGCTGGGATCTGACCATGGACGGCCTGGTCACCGCGGGTGTCACCTCGACACTCGAACTCCCGCCGGCGGGCACGCTGACCGGGCTGGTCAAGCGGCAGCTCAAGGGAACCGTGACCACCACGATCGCTCTGAAGACGCCGGCCGAGCTGGCGAAGCTTCAGGGGCAGGAGGACGCTTCGTGACCGACCGATCCACTTTGCGGCAGGCGCCGGGCGCCGCCGGGACCCGCATCCTCGGTGTCGGGAGCTTCCAGCCCGAGAAGATCGTGACCAACGACGATCTCTCGAAGATCATGGACACCAACGACCAGTGGATCCGCGAGCGGGTCGGCATCGTCGAGCGCCGGTTCGCCGAGAAGGACGAGTCGCTGGTCGACATGGCGGTCAAGGCGGGCACCGCCGCGCTGGCCGACGCCGGTGTGGATCCGTCCGAAGTGGACACGGTCATCCTGCCCAACTGCACGATGCCCACCCAGATCCCGAACGCCGCCGCGCAGGTGGCCGACCGGATCGGCATCACGCACCCGGCCGCGTTCGACCTCAACGCCGCGTGCGCCGGATTCTGTTACGGCATCGGCGTCGCTTCGGATCTCATCCGGGCGGGCAGCGCGAAGAAGGCGCTCGTCATCGGCGCCGAGAAGCTCACCGACCACGTCGACCCGGTCGACCGCGCGAACGCGATCATCTTCGCCGACGGCGCCGGTGCGGCGGTGGTCGGCGCGGCCGACACCCCGCAGATCGGCCCGGTCGCCTGGGGCAGCGCGGGCGAGCACGTCGACCTGATCTACATGCGCGACGACAAGTGGATCTACCAGGAGGGCCAGTCGGTCTTCCGCTGGGCGACCACGCAGATCGCGCCGATCGCCATGCAGGCGCTGGAACTGGCCGGGCTCGAACCGTCCGATGTGGACGTCCTGATCCCGCACCAGGCCAACCTGCGCATCGTCGAAGCCATCGCCAAGAAGCTGCGTGCCAAGGGCGCCCGCGAGGAAATGGTCGTGGCCGACGACATCAAGTACTCCGGCAACACCTCGTCCGCGTCGATTCCACTGGCGCTGGACCACATGCGCAAGGCAGGCACCGTCAAGACGGGCGACGTCGTGCTCGCCGTGGGCTTCGGGGCCGGACTCTCCTACGCGGGCCAGGCCTTCGTCTGCCCGTGATGAATACTTCCCCTGCGGGCACCGTGTCCGCAGGGCAGCCGAAAGCATCACCGAGAAGGGAACAACCAGTGGCAGACAACGCAGAGATCCTCGCCGGCCTCGCCGAGATCGTCGAAGAGGTCGCCGGTGTGGCGCAGGACGACGTGACCGCCGAGAAGTCCTTCGTGGACGACCTCGACATCGACTCGCTGTCCATGGTGGAGATCGCTGTCCAGGCCGAGGACAAGTTCGGTGTCAAGATCCCGGACGACGAGCTGGCGAACCTGAAGACCGTTGGCGACGCGGTGAACTACGTGTCGGCCAACTCCAAGTAAGTCCGACTTCTTGATTGGCGCCGACCTTGGGGAGACTCCAATGAGCAACAACGACGTCGTGATCACCGGGATGGGCGCGACCACGCCGCTCGGCGGGGACGTCGCGTCCACGTGGGACGGCCTGCTCGCCGGGGCGAGCGGGATCCGCCGCATCGAAGCCGACTGGGTCGACGAACTCGAACTGCCGGTGAAGATCGGCGCCATGCTCGCCGTCGACCCGTCCGAAGTCCTGCCGCGGGTTCAGGCCCGGCGGCTGGACCGCTGTGAGCAGGTGGCGCTGATCGCCGCCCGCCAGGCTTGGGCGGACGCGGGCTTCGAGCAGCCGACCGACGAGCATCAGGATGTGGAACCCGAGCGCCTCGGGGTGACCATCGGTACCGGTGTCGGCGGTCCGGTCACCCTGATCTCCCAGAACGACCTTCTGCACAAGCAGGGACTCCGCAAGGTCTCCCCGCTGACCGTGCCGATGCTGATGCCGAACGGCCCCGCCGCGCACGTCGGGATCGACCTGAAGGCGCGTGCCGGTGTGCACTCGCCCGCGTCGGCCTGCGCGTCGGGAGCGGAAGGTATCGCCGCCGGCTACGAGATGATCCGCTCGGGCCGGGCCGACGTCGTGATCGCCGGTGGTGCCGAATCGTGCATCCACCCGATCACCCTCGCCGGTTTCGCCCAGGCGCGGACGGTCTCCACCCGCAACGACGACCCGACCAAGGCGTCCAGGCCGTTCGACGTGAACCGTGACGGTTTCGTCCTCGGCGAGGGCTCCGGCGTCGTGATCCTGGAGCGGGCGGACCGGGCCAAGGCCCGCAACGCGCGGATCTACGCGCAGCTGAGCGGGTACGGGATCACCTCGGACGCCTACCACATCACGGGCAACCACCCGGAGGGCGTCGGCCAGATCGCCGCCATGCGGCAGGCGATGACGATGGCCGGGGTCTCCCCGTCCGACGTCGGCCACGTCAACGCGCACGCGACCTCGACGGTCGTCGGCGACGTCGGCGAGGCCGCGGCGATCCGCAACGCCATCGGCGAGCACGTCGTGGTGACCGCTCCCAAGGGCGCGCTCGGCCACCTGGTCGGCGGTGCGGGCGCGGTCGAGGGCATCGCCACGATCCTGGCGATTTACCACGGGCTCATCCCGGCGACGCTGAACCTCGAGGACCTGGACCCGAAGGTGCAGCTCGACGTCGTCTCCGGTGAGGCTCGCAAGGTGGAGCTGGGCGCGGCGATCAGCAACTCGTTCGGCTTCGGCGGGCACAACACGGCACTGTTGTTCACCCCGGCGGCCTGATTTCGGTACGTGAAGGCCCCCTTCACTGCGTCTAGCGCGGTGAAGGGGGCCTTCACGTATTTCGGGCCCGCGTGACGGTCAAGCCTCCTGGCGCTTGACCAGATGCCGCCCGGCCCACCAGGCGATCTCCACCAGCACGATCCCCACCCCGGCACAGGCGAAGGCCGACAGCGTGTACGCGCTCACGCTCGGATCCAGCGCGAAGAACTTCTGCGTGAACGGGATCAGGAACAGCGCGAGAGTCAGCACGACCATCCCGCCGATCAGCAGGATCTTCCACCACCGGTACGGCCGCGCGACGATCCCGAGCACCCACAGGGCGATCGTGATGAGGGTGATCAGCGCCGTCGTCCCCGCCTGGATCTTGTCCAGTTCGGACTGGCCGGATCCCTTGTACACCAGCAGATAGCTCACGAACGTCGCGGTGGCGATGACCAGCCCGGCCGGGACGGCCATCCGCATCACCCGGCCGACGAAACCGGTGCGGGCGCGTTCGTTGTTCGGCGCCAGCGAGAGCACGAAGGCGGGCAGGCCGATCGTGAACCACGCGGTGATCGTGATGTGCCGCGGCAGGAACGGGAACGGCACCTGCGCGATGCCGACCATCAGCGCCAGCAGTACGGAGTAGACCGTCTTGGTGAGGAACAGGTTCGAGACGCGCTCGATGTTGCCGATCACCCGCCGCCCCTCGGCGACGACGTGCGGCAGGGTGGCGAACTTGTCGTCCAGCAGCACGATCTGCGCGACCGCACGGGTGGCCGGGCTGCCGGCGCCCATCGCGACGCCGATGTCCGCGTCCTTCAGCGCGAGGACGTCGTTCACGCCGTCGCCGGTCATCGCGACGGTGTGCCCCTTCGACTGAAGCGCACCGACCATCGCGCGTTTCTGCAGCGGCGTCACGCGGCCGAAGACAGCGCGATCCTCCACGGTGTCGGCCAGCTTTTCGGCGTCCTCCGGCAGCTTCCGCGCGTCGATGGGCTTGTCCGCGCCCGGCAGGTCCAGGGTGCCCGCGACGGCGCCCACCGAGATGGCGTTGTCACCGGAGATGACCTTGACCGCGACGTCCTGGTGCGCGAAGAAGTCCAAAGTGTCCTTCGCGTCGGGGCGAACCTTCTGCTCCAGCACCACGAGCGCGACCGGCTCGATGTCGCCGGGGCCTTCGTCCGCGTCGACGGCCCGTTCGGCACGGCCCAGCAACAGGACACGCAGGCCGCGCGAGCCGATCTTCTCGGCCTCCGCCCGGTGCTCGCCCTCGGGCAGCAGGACGTCTGCCGCGCCGAGCACCCAGTCGCCGTCGCCGCCGAACGAGGCACCGCTCCATTTGCGCGCCGAGGAGAACGGCATCGTCGTGGTCACCCGCCAGCCCGGATCGGTCCGGTACGCCTCCGCGATCGCCTGGAGGCTCGCGTTCGGGCGGGGATCGGCGGCGGCGAGCGCGGCCAGCGCCTCGTCCACCGGATGGCCCGGCGTGATCTCCCGGACCTCGGAAAGCCGCATCGCGTTCTCGGTGAGCGTGCCGGTCTTGTCCGCGCACACCACGTCGACCCGGGCGAGGCCTTCGATGGCCGGGAGTTCCTGCACCAGGCACTGGCGCTTGCCCAGCCGGATGACGCCGACCGCCAGCGCGACACTGGTCATCAGCACCAGGCCCTCGGGCACCATCGGCACGAGCGCCGCGACCATGCCGCGCAACGCGTCCGGCCACGCCTGATCGCCCGCGAGCTGGTTGTAGATGGTCAGCGCGCCCGCCGGGATGAGCAGGTACGTGATGAACTTGAGGATCTTGTCGATGCCTTGGCGCAGCTCCGACTTCACCAGGGTGAACTTGCTGGCCTCCGCGGCCAGCTTCGCCGCGTAGGACTCGTCGCCGATGATGTCCGCGCGGTACGTGCCGCTGCCGGCGACGACGAAGCTACCGGAGAGCACCTTGTCCCCCGGCTGCTTGACCACGGGATCGGATTCACCGGTCAGCAGCGACTCGTCGACCTCCAGCGCGTCGGCCGTCAGCGCCGGGCCGTCGACGACGATCTTGTCGCCGGGCCCCAGTTCGACGAGGTCGCCGAGCACGACGTCCTCCGGGGCGATCTCGGTGCTCTGCCCGTCGCGGCGCACGGTGGGCTTCGCCTGCCCTACGATCGCGAGCCGTTCCAGGGTCCGTTTCGCCCGGAGCTCCTGGATGATGCCGACCGCGCTGTTGACGATGATCAGCCCGCCGAACAGGCCGTCGATGAAGTAGCCCGTCGACAGGATGAGCACGAACAGCACGCCGTAGATCGCGTTGATCCGGGTGAAGACGTTCGCACGGATGATCTCGCCGGTGGTCCGGCTGGTCTTCGTCGAGACCGTGTTGGTCTGGCCCGCGGCCACCCGCTGGGCGACCTCTTCGCTGGTGAGCCCCCTCGAGGCGTCGGTCAGCAGGGCCGGCTGATCTATTGCCATGCCCGCGACTCTATTCCGCCCGGCCCATACCCGCGTCAGCCTCGGGGACCATGTCGCCCCTTACTTCAGCATCTTTCGTGTTCGGGGTTGGTGCCGCCGTCGGTCGTGTCGACGCGCCACGACCCGCTCTCCAGCCGCAGCGGCAGCACCAGCCGCCAGCGGATGCACGCCTCCGGCAGGTACACCGGCGCGTCTTCGACGTCCTGCGTGCTGGTGAAGGCGACGAGCACCCGCAACGTGCCCGGCGCGCCCGGCTCGATGCGATAGACGAGGATGCTGCCGTCCCGAGTGGACTGGAAATCCTTCTTCCACTCCGCCGAGGTCTTGGTCTTGGCCCGGTCACGGCTGACCACCGATGTCCACTTCGGATAGTCACGCTCGTTGATGGAGTCGAAATACCCCTGCAGCACCTGCCGGACGCTCTGGTACTGCGGATGCGCGAAGACGTCGGGGGTCACCTCGACGACCGGGGAACCGGGCTGTTGCTCCGGGGCGACCGAAGTCGGCGACTCGCTGACGACCGGCTCGGTGGGCTCGGCCTCCGGGCGCGTGTAGAGATCGCGTGCCAGCAACCCCACGCCGACGGTCAGGGAGATCACGACCACGATGACGGGGATCAGCCACCGCTGGCGAGACAGGGGGCGAGGCTGGGCGGTCACCCTGAAAGGTTAGCCGCCCGCCTCTTCCGTCATCACCGGCGTCTACCCGACCTGGTGCAGCCAGGTGACCGGGGCGCCGTCACCGGCGTGCCGGTACGGTTCGAGCGCTTCGTCCCAATTGGCGGCGAGGAGCTCGTCGAGCTTGTGCGCCAGCGATTCGCCGGAGCGGACCTTGCTCACCAGGGCGCGCAACTGGTCCTCGCCCACGACGATGTCGCCGTTGGCACTGGTCCTGCCGTGCCACAGGCCGAGGCCCGGAGCGAAACAGAACCTCTCGCCGTCGACCCCCGCACTGGGCTCTTCGGTGACTTCGAACCGGATCATCGGCCACGCCTTGAGCGCGGACGCCAGCTTTCCGCCGGTGCCCGAAGGCGCACGCCAACCACATTCGGCGCGGAGCTGTCCTGGACTGGCGGGCTGCGCCGTCCACTTCAACTCGACTCGGGCACCCAGGGTGCCCGAAATGGCCCACTCGACGTGCGGACACACCGCAGACGGCGACGAGTGGACGTACACCACGCCACGGGTGTTGCCACGGGTGCTCACTGCTGACCTCCGCTACTCGACGAGGGGCGTCTTCCCCTACGACCTCGCGAGCTGCGCTGGCCAGGTGGCTCGTGCCGCCTCCCGGTACGCGTGAGCACATTGTGCACCCCATCTGTGCTGTTTGGCCACATGAACACCACAAGTCGCACCTGATTGGGACGCGGGACTCCTGCGAAGGCCCCCTTCTTTCGGCTGAGCCGAAGAAAAGATCCCTTCACGCGGGTTAACCCGGGGACGGCATTGTGCCCCCACGCCGTGAAGGCCTCCTTCCCTACTTTGAGGGTAGGGAAGGAGGCCTTCACGGACTTGGCTCAGCCCTGGGCGCCGAGGGACTTCGCCGCGGCGAAGGTGTCGACGAGACCGGTGCCCTTGTCGAAGCTCGACGTGTACGGCCCGGCCGCCACGTACGGCGAGCCGTCGGCGAACTTGTACGCGGTGCCCTTGATCGCGGCCTCGATTTCGGCGGGGCTCGCGTTCGGCGCGACCTGGAACAGCTGCGCGACGATCCCGGTGATCTGCGGCGCCGCCATCGAGGTCCCGCTGATCACGTTGTAGGTGGCGAGATCCAGGAGCCCAGGGCCGTTCTTCGGCTGGAGGCCCTGCGTGCAGATCGGCTGTGTCGGCCGGCACGACGACAGGATGTTCTCCCCCGGCGCGGAAACGTCGGGCCAGCTCGACTGGCTGCTCTTGAGACCACGCGACGAGAAGTCGGAGACCGTGCCGTCACGGGTTTCGGTCCCCTGATCGTTGAACGACGCCACCGAAAGCACGCCCGGTGTCTGGTCCTGCCCCGGCGGGTTGGAGAGGTTCGCCGAACCGTCGCCGCCGTCGTTCCCGTTCGCCCACACCGTGACGACGCCTTCCGCGGCGAGCGCGCGCTGCAGCTTCACCGTCGCCGAGTTCGGGTCGAAGGCGCCACCGCCGCTGGGACCGTAGGAGTTGTTGGTCACCTTGATCGGCGGGCACACCGACGCCGCGACACCCGCGCCGCAGGGCGCCTTGTGGTTCTCCAGCACCCAGTTCAGCGCCGCGTCCGTGCCGAGGACGAGCAGCGCGGCCCCGGTCGAGACCGAGACGATCTTCGAGCCCGGCGCCGAGCCGCCGACCTTGGTGCCGTCGGTCAGCGTCAGCCGGTTGCCGGCGGCGATACCGGTGACGTGCGTGCCGTGGCCGCCCAGGGACAGGGTGTCGGTGTCGACGGAGGTGGGGACGTCGACGATGCAGTTCGTCGCCGTGCCGTCGAGACAGAGGCTCTTGAGGTTGCGTACCACCCGTGTCTTGCCGTCGGCGCCTTTGAAGGCCGGATGCGTCGGGTCGACCCCGGTGTCGATGATCGCGACGGAGACGCCCCTGCCGTCCACGGGAGCGCCACCGGCGTCCTTGAGCTGCGCCTGCGTCTGGAGGCTCCGCGTCGCCGTGGTGCCGGCGCTGCCATGCGCCTTGAGCTTCTCGTTGCCTTCGACGTAGGTGACCCCGGCGGCCTCGCGCACCGCGCGCACCTGGTCGGCGGTGCCCCGGACGGCGACGACGCCGATTTTCCCGAACGAGGTGATCTTCGTGAGCCCGGCCGAGCGGGCGGCGCGTTCGGCGGTGGCGACGTCGTCGGCGTGCACGAGCGCGGTCACCCCCGCGGTGCCGGTGACGGCCGAAAGGAGGCGGGCGAGTCCGGGGGCGACGGGTGCCGACGGTCCCGCGGCCTGCGCGGGGACCATCCCCGCGGCCGGGACGGCGAGCAGGGCGACGACGAGTGCGGCACGTCGACGCCAGGGTCGGGATACGGCCATTGCGTTTCTCCTGGTGACAGGGGGCAAGGAACTGTCACCTACCAACGAGTACCACCCGGACGGGTGACGGTGCTCACGTGCATTACAACTTTTCGGAGCAACGTCACGGCGCCTACCTGGGACGTGTCTCCCCTTGAATCGGTACAGCGGCGCGGAGCGCCACCTTTGAGGGTGGTGGCGGGGGCATGGATGGACGGATGGAGGCGCTAGTTTGTGCACCGAGACCGACGAGATGGGGAGGGGTTCGGTGCGACTCGTTCGCCTCGCTCAACAGCCGTCCCGGGTGGCCGAGGACGTCCGCGCCGCGCTGGCTTCACTCGGCCGGGGCAGCAACGTCGTCGGCGGGGTCGCCCTGATCGGCGCCAGCCCCGTCGAGGGACGGCCCGTCGAAGCCGTCGTGGTCATGCCGAAGGGTGTCCTCATCGTCATCGGTGTCGACCTGCCGGACCCGGCACTGAAACTCGAAGCCCCGCTCGGCGGACCGTGGAAGGCCGACGGCTGGCCGCTGGTCCACGGCGACACCTCGATCAACCCGGCCACGGACGCGCTCTCGCTGTCCGCCGCGTGCACGCACAAGATCGCGGACGTCGCCCCCGGCGCCGGGCCGATCGGCACAATCATCGCCGTCGGCCCCTACGTGGAGACGGTCGACCAGCCCGCAGCGGATCTCGCCGGTTCGGTCCGCGTCCTCTATCCGACGGCGACGACGATGCTCGCCGCGACGGTCTCCCTCGCCACCGCGCCCCGCCCCCGCTCGGTCCAGCAGGCGCGGGACCTGATCGCCGCGCTCGCCCCGGACGCGCCGCCGATGCCCGAGGAGATGTTGCTGGGCGAAGGGTTCAGCGCTTTCTCCGACGACGAGCCGACGGTGATCCGCGAGAACCCGCTCGTCGCGATCGCGCCGACG
Organism: Amycolatopsis keratiniphila; assembly: GCF_000400635.2. Taxonomy (NCBI): domain Bacteria; kingdom Bacillati; phylum Actinomycetota; class Actinomycetes; order Pseudonocardiales; family Pseudonocardiaceae; genus Amycolatopsis; species Amycolatopsis keratiniphila. Next base: position 6,574,033 of record NC_021252.1, read on the forward strand.
GTTCCGGTCCAGCATCCGGGGAAGGCGAAGAGACCGGCGAAACCGCCCGTGCTGCCCGTTGCTCCCGCCAAGCCCGCTCCGCCCGTTCAGCAGGCCGCTCCCGCGAAGCCCGCTCCCCCGGTCCGGCAGACCCCGCCGCCGGCCGCGGCCGCCGCTCCCTCGCCCGCCGAGGCCGCCCCGAAGCCTTCGCGACAGTCCAAGACGGTGAAGTGGCTTCCGGTCGCCGCGATCGGCTTGCTCATCGTGTTGCTGGTGGCGGCCATCAGCGTGGCTTCCGGCGGTGACGACACCGCGTCCACGCAGACTCCCCCGCCGCCGACCGCGGCGACCAGTCCCCCGCCGCCGAGCAGCAGCGCGGTGGAGAACATCCAGTTCACCTCGCGGGCGTCGGCCGCGGACCAGAAATGCGCGTCCCACGCGTACGGCGACGTCCAGTCGAGCCTCCAGCAGACGAGTTGCTCGGCGGTGAAACGGGCCAGCTTCGCCAGTTCCATCGACGGCCGGGCCGCGGCGGTGACGATCGCCGTCGTGGAATTCCCCAACGCCGCGCAGGCGAGCGCGTTCAAGGCCATCGCCGACAACCCCGGCGGTGGCGGCATCCTCGATCTCGCCACCGAGACCAACCAGTGGCAGGGCGAAGTGCCCGTGTTCGAAGGCGCCGCCTATCAGAGCAGCCTGGACGGGAAGTCGGTCCGGTTGATCCAGGTCGTATGGCTGCCGGGACCGTCCACTCCGGACGATCCCGGCCTCGTCCGCGGCGCGAAGGCCGCGCTCGAACTACCCGTCAACGGCTAGAGCCCGTACGCCTCCAGCAGGCGCAACCACACCTCGCTGATCGTGGGGAACGACGGGACCGCGTGCCACAGCCTCGGCAGCGGGACCTCGCCGACGATCGCGATCGTCGCCGAATGCAGGAGCTCGGCCACGTCCTGCCCGACGAAGGTCGCGCCGACCAGGACGTCGCGTTCGGTGTCGACGACGATGCGTGCCTTGCCCGCGTAACCGTCCGCGTGCAGCGACGAACCGGCCACCGCGATGTCGATGTCGACGACGCGATGCGGTTTGCCCTCCTCGGGTCCGGCGAGCCCGACCGAAGCGACCTCCGGATCGGTGAACACGACCTGCGGGATGGCGTGGTGATCGGCGGTGGCGCTGTGCGCGCTCCACGCGGCGGAGTCGACGGGTTTGCCCGCCGCCTGCGCGGCCACCGAGTCACCCGTGGCCCTGGCCGCGTACTTGCCCTGATGGGTCAGCGGCGCGCGGCCGGTGACGTCCCCGACGGCGAACAGCCAGTCACCGTCCACAGCGGACACACGGCCGTTGTCGTCGGTCGTGAGCGGCGCGCCCGCTTCGAGCCCCACCGTCTCCACGCCGAGTCCGTCGGTCGCCGGGCGGCGGCCGGTGGCGACGAGCAGTTCGTCGACGACCAACCGGTCGCCACCCTTCAGCGCCAGTTCCTTACCACCGTCCACAGCGGACACGGAGTCGAGTCCGGAGCCGGTGTGCACGGTGACGCCGGCTTCGCGGAGCCCCGCGATGACAGCGTCGCCCGCGAATTCCGGCAGCCGCGGCAAGGGCCGCTCGCCCGAGATGATCAAGTGGACTTCGGCGCCGAGCGTGGCGAAGGCCTGCGCCATTTCGACTCCGACGACGCCGCCGCCGAGTACGCCGAGGCGGCGCGGGACCACTTCCGCCGAGGTCGCCTCACGCGATCCCCACGGGGAAATCGTGTCCAGCCCGGGGATCGACGGCGTCCGCGGGACACTGCCCGTGGCGATGATCACGGCGTGCCGGGCGGTCAGCTCGTCACCCCCGTCGACCGTGACCTTCCGCTCACCGGTGATCCGGCCGTGCCCGCGGATCGGGACGATCCCGGCTCCCTCTGCCCACTTGACCTGTCCGGTGTCGTCTCCCTTGCCGGTGAACCAGTCCCGGCGCGCGAACACCTCGGCCGGGTCGATCTTGTCGCCCACCGGGACACCGGGGACCCGTTTGGCGGCGGCGAGGAGGTTGCCCGGCCGCAGCAGCGCCTTGCTCGGAATGCAGGCCCAGTAAGAACATTCGCCGCCGAAGCGTTCGTGTTCGACGAGCGCGACCTGAAGGCCGCCTCGTGCCGCCCGTTCGGCGGCGACCTCGCCGACGGGGCCGCCTCCGATCACGATCACGTCAAAAGTCTGTGCTGACATGCATTCAGCGCACACCACCGCGCAGCTTCGCGCAACCTGCCGCTATCCTCGTGTCGCTGCGTGAGTCATAGCCGCGGGTCAGGTTTCACCGTGCCGGTTACGCAGTAGAACGATCGAGCGCGGGAGGTTTTTTCATGGCCAGGAACACTGCTGTGCATTTGCTGGACGATCTGACCGGCGAGGCGGCCGAGGAAACGGTCGCTTTCGGTTTGGACGGAATCGCTTACGACATCGACCTTTCGGCCGACAACGCCACCGCACTCCGGGAAATCCTGCGTGCCTACGTGGAGAACGGCCGCCGGATCGGCGGACGCAAACTGCGGCCGCGGGTCGTGCAGCGCCCCAAGGGCGCGCGGGTGTCGAAGTCGAGCCCGAAGACCGCGGCCACCGCGGCGAAGGCCGAAGCGAAGACGGCCGCGAAGCCGGGCCGCAAGCCCGCCGCCAAGGGTGTCGCCGGCCGCAAGCCCGCCGCCGCCAAGAAGGCCGCCGCTCCCAAGTCGGAGGCCAAGGCCCCCGCCAAGACCACGGCGAAAGCCACCGCGGCCAAGGCGAAGACCACCCGCGGCGCGGCGGCGAAGACCACGGCGGCCAAGGCTCCGGCCGGTCGCGCGAAGGCCGCGGCTGCGGCGAAGACCCCGGCCAAGACGGCAGCGAAGGCCACCACCAAGACGACGGCCACGAAGGCCGCTCCGAAGGCAGCCGCCGCGAAGACGACCGCCACCAAGGCGGCGCCGAAGGCCGCGGCAAAGGCTCCGGCGAAGAAGGCCGCCGAGCCGAAGAAGACCACGCGCGCCACTCGCAAGGTGCCCGCGGTCACTTTCTCGGCCACCGAAAAGTAATGCATCGAAAAGGCCCTTTCGCGATATTCGCGAAAGGGCCTTTTCGTTTTCAGGATCATTTACGCTGAGCGCCCTCGGCATGCCATTCCGGGTAGTGGTACCGCGTGTGCTGGAGCGAGCGGTGCCACTCCAGCTCCTTGTCCGCGGGCTTCCGGGTGGCGAGTTCACCCAGTTGCGCGGCCGCCGCCACGCGGACGGCGGCCGTGACGTCGGCAACACCTTTACGCAGGCCATGCTCGGCGAGCGACGCGACCCGGCTCCGATGGGAGTCGAGCGGACGGGGATCCGCGGGTGCCGCGGTGAGGTAGCGGCCGACCCGTTCGGCGGCGGTCGAAACGAGCAGGGTGGAATGCGCGAGCAAGCCCGTTCTCGTCCGGAACACGGCGAAACCGCACAGCTTCGCGTCACCGACGAACAGACCTCGATCACCGAGCCGCGACGGCAGCCCGAGTTCGGCCACCGTCGCGGTCATCAGTTCCCCGAGCGCTTCGAGCGGTCTGTCCGACGGCCCCGGCAGGACGAGCGTGATGTTGAGATTGCCGGGATCGTGGAACACGGTGCCGCCACCGCTGGCCCGGCGCAGCACCGGGACGCCGTCGCTCGCGCAGACGTCGGCCTTGACCTCGCGTTCGATCTTCTGCCCCCGCCCCACGACCACACAGTCGGTGTTGCGCCAGATCCACAGGACCGGCGCCTCCGGTGCGGCGCGCAGCAGGGCTTCGTCGAACGCGAGGTTGTCGGCCGGGTCGTCGAACGAGGCGACGACTTCCGAGAGACCGATCACAGTGCTTTGAGTTCCTCCACGATCTCGCCCACCGACGATTTGGCGTCGCCGAAGAGCATGCTTGTCTTCGCATCGTAGAAGAGCTCGTTGTCGATGCCGGCGAAGCCCGAGCTCATCCCGCGTTTGAGCACGATCACCGACCGGCTGTGGTTCACCTTGAGGATCGGCATCCCGTAGATGGGCGAGCCCGGATCGGTCTCCGCGGCCGGGTTCGTGACGTCGTTCGCGCCGATCACCAGCGCGACGTCGGTCTGGGCGAACTCGGAGTTGATCTCGTCCATTTCCTTGAGCTGCTCGTACGGGACGTCGGCCTCGGCGAGGAGCACGTTCATATGCCCCGGCATCCGGCCCGCCACCGGGTGGATGGCGTACGCGACCGTGATCCCCTTGGCCTCCAGCAACTTCGCCATCTCGCGGACGACGTGCTGCGCCTGCGCCACGGCCATGCCGTACCCGGGCACCACCACGACCTTGTTGGCGTACGCCATCTGGATCGCGGTGTCGGACGCGCTCGTGCTGCGGACCGGCCGGGCCTCGCCGGATCCGCCGCTCGCGACCGCCGTGCCGCCGCCGAACCCGCCGGCGACGATGGCCGGGATCGACCGGTTCATCGCCTTCGCCATCAGGTTCGTCAGGATGGAACCCGAGGCGCCGACGATCATGCCCGCCACGATCAGCGCGGTGTTGTCGAGTGCGAGACCCATGGCCGCGGCCGACAAACCGGTGAGCGCGTTGAGCAACGAGATGACGACCGGCATGTCCGCGCCGCCGATCGGCAGCACGACCACCACGCCGAGGATGCCCGCCGCGACCAGCAGGCCGATCATCAGCAGTTCGGCGTCGCCGCCGCTCGCGATGACGACCGCGAGCACGATCGCGGCGATCAGCACCAGCGCGTTCACCGGCTGCTGCAGTTTGCCCAGGGTGATCGGGCGGCCGGAGATGAGTTCCTGCAGTTTCCCGAACGCGATGTTCGAGCCCCAGAAGGACACCGACCCGACGATCGCGGCGAACAACGACGCGATCGCGACGTACGCCGGCTCGTGCGCGTAGCCCTCGGTGGTGCGGAACTCGACCCACGCGATGAGCGCGACCGCCCCGCCGCCGACGCCGTTGAACAGCGCCACCATCTGCGGCATCGCGGTCATCTTCACCTTGCGCGCGGACGGCACGCCGACGACGACACCGATCGCCACGCCGAGCGCGATGAGCAGCCAGTTGCCCATGCCCGGCGTCAGCAGCGTCGCGATCACGGCGATGCCCATGCCGACGGCGGCGATCCAGTTGCCGCGCACCGCGGTGCGCGGACCGGTCAGGCCCATGAGGCCGTAGATGAACAGTGCGAAGGAAATGATGTAGAGGACGGCGATGAAGGTCGTCACTTGTCACCACCGTCTTCCGGCTTCTTCGCCTTGAACATCGAGAGCATCCGGTCGGTGACGAGGAAGCCGCCGACCACGTTGATCGTGCCGAAGGCGATCGCGATCACCAGCAGGACCTTGTTCAGCACGCCGTCCACCCCGAGGCCGAGCACGATCAGCCCGCCGAGCAGGACGATGCCGTGGATGGCGTTGGTCCCCGACATCAGCGGGGTGTGGAGGGTGTTGGGCACCTTCGAAATGACGGTGAAACCCACGAATCCGGCGAGTACGAGGATCGCCAGGCTGCCTACGAGCATCACTCGCCTCCTTCTTCTTTTCCGGCGACGCAGGCCCCGGCGACGATCTCGTCGGAGAAGTCGAGCGCGAGCTTGCCTTCTTTGTCGACGAGCAGTTCCAGCAACTCGGTGACGTTGCGCGCGTAGAGCTCGCTGGAATGCGCGGGCATCTCCGCGGCGAGGTTGAGCGGCGAGCAGATGGTGACGTCGTGCTCGACGACCTCCTCGCCCGGCTTCGTCAGCTCGCAGTTGCCGCCGGACTCACCCGCGAGGTCGACCACGACCCCGCCGGCGGGCATCCCCTTCACCGCGTCGGCGGTGACGAGGACCGGCGCCTTGCGGCCGGGGACGAGCGCGGTGGTGATCACGGCGTCGAACTTCGTGATCGCCTCGGTGAGCCTGCGTTGCTGCTCGGCCTTTTCCTCGTCGGTCAGCTCGCGGGCGTACCCGCCTTCGCCGACCGCCTCGATGCCGAGGTCGAGGAATTTCGCGCCGAGCGACTTCACCTGCTCGCCCACCTCGGGCCGGACGTCGTATCCGGTGGTCTGCGCGCCGAGCCGTTTCGCCGTCGCCAAGGCCTGCAACCCCGCGACACCGGCGCCGAGTACGAGCACCTTGGCCGGTGGCACGGTTCCGGCGGCGGTGGTGAGCATCGGGAAGAACCGGGTGAGCTTCTCCGCGGCGAGGAGGACGGCGCGATAGCCCGCGACACTGCTCTGCGACGACAACGCGTCCATCGCCTGCGCGCGGGAGATCCGCGGGATCGCCTCGACGGCGAAGGCGCGGACGCCCGCCGCTTCGAGCGCGGCGATCCCGTCGGGATCACCCCTCGGATTCAGGAAGCCGATGAGGATGGTGCCCTGTTTGAGCTTCGCGACTTCGGCCGCGCTCGGAGGCGCCACCTTCACCACAATGTCGGCATCCCACGGATCGCCGATCACCGCGCCCGCCTGCTCGAAGGTCTCGTCGGCGAGCAGCGCGCCGGCGCCCGCGCCGGGCTCGACCACCACCCGCAGCCCGCGTCCGGAGACGCGCTCGATGAGTTTCGGTACCAGCGCGATGCGACGTTCACCTTGTCCGGTTTCCCGGACCACGCCGACCGTGAGCTGCTCGTTCTCTGCCGCCACAGGCGACCTCCTCGCTGGAGAGGACCACACGAACCCGCACTTCTTACCACGCCCGGCCGACAACTTTCCTGGCTGAACGTATCCGGACGGCATCTTTCCGTGACATCACTCATCACGATCGATCCAGCCATCGATCCAGGTGCGCGACGTCATATGCGCGCTATGGCAACGGTTTCCGCATCATGGAACGCTGCGCCAGTTCGGCACGCCCAGGAAGATCAGCCGCAGCCGCCGTTCGGCCGTGCGCACGATCTCGTCGTCACGCGAAGGTGTTTCGAGCAGCTCCAGCACCGTCGTGAGCATGGTCGTCACGATCAGGTCGGCGAGCAGGTGCAGATCCTCGGTGCTCCAGTCGCGGAGGAAGTCGAAGCGCGCCAGGTCGACGGCGAGTTCGCTGACGAAGAGCTTGAGTTCGAAGCCGATCGCCTGCCGGACCGGGCCGGTGCCGCCGTAACGCTCCCTGGTCAGGAAGTGGAAATGGTCCTCGTGCGCCCGCACGTGCTCACGCAGGATGCGCACCGACGAGCGGATCATGTCGTTGTACGCCGACGGCCTCGTGCGCGCGGAGCGGATCATCGTGCGCAAGGTGCGCATCGACTCCTCGACCAGCGCCACGCCGAGCTCGTCCATCGACGCGAAATGGCGGTAGAACGCCGTCGGCACGATGCCGGCCTGTTTCGCGACCTCCCGCAGGCTGAGCCCGGAGAACCCGCGTTCCGCGACCAGGTCGAGCGCCGCGTCCAGCAGTGCCTGCCGGGTGCGTTGCTTGCGTTCCTGCCGGGAAACGGGCTCGGTTGTCACGACGGACAGCGTAATCGCCTCCGCGCTATCACCCACGTCACATCGCCGTCCTCTCGCGTTGACAAGCGGGATCTTCACCACTTCACTATTCAGTGTACAAGCGTTCACTGAATTTGGGAGAAGTGATGACGGCACTGGTACCGCGCAGGGCCAGGCGGCTGGCCTCGCTGGCCGAGGCCCTGCTCACGCCCCACGGCATGGACCGCTACCTCGAACTCGTCGACCCGATGCTGGTCCGCCGCGAGATCCGCGGCCAGGTCACCGGCGTCCGGCGGCAGACACCCGACACGGTCACGCTGACCATCCGGCCGAGCCGGGCCTGGCGCGGCCACCTCGCGGGCCAGTACGTGCGGGTGACCGTCGAGATCGACGGCGTCCGCCGCACCCGCTGCTACTCACCCGCCGGTTCGGAGCACGACGGATCACTGGAACTGACCATCAAGGCCGACCCGCAGGGGCTCGTCTCGCGCCACCTGAACCGCACGGTCACCGTCGGCTCGGTCCTCGGACTGTCCACTCCGGACGGTGAGTTCACCCTGCCTTCGCCGAGGCCGCGGCGGATCCTGTTGCTGAGCGGCGGAAGCGGGATCACGCCCGTCCTGTCGATGCTGCGCACGCTGGCCGACGAGAAGTACGAGGGCGATCTCGCCTTCCTGCACTACTCCAACGGCGCCGAAGACGCCCTCTACCGCGCCGAACTCGCCGACCTCGCCCGCCGCCTTCCCGGCCTGCGGGTGGTACACGCGTTCACTCACGCGAAAACCGGCGGCGACCTGCACGGGTTCTTCTCGAAGGAGCACCTCGCTCAGGCCGCTCCGTGGTACCCCGACGCCGAAACCTTCCTCTGCGGCCCGAAGCCGCTGATGGACTCGGTCCGCGAGGTCTTCGGGGCCGACGGCCTGGGTGCACATCTGCACACCGAGGAGTTCACGCCGCCCGCGCTCACCTTCGACACCGAGAACGCCGAAGGGCAGGTGCGCTTCGCCCGCAGCGGCCGCGAGTTCGCCAACTCCGGGAAACCGTTGCTGGAGCAGGCCGAAGAAGCCGGGCTGAGCCCGGAACACGGCTGCCGCATGGGCATCTGCTTCTCCTGCACGCAGATCAAGACCTCCGGCTGCGTGCGCAACGCCAAGACCGGCGAGACCTCCAGCGAAGAGAACGAAGAGATCCAGCTCTGCATCTCCGTCCCGGTCGGGGACGTCGAGATCAACGCTTAGAAAGGAGCAGGCCATGACCGGCTTGCAGGACAAGCTGACCCCGGCACAGGTCGAGGAGTTCGGCCGCGAGATGGACGCGATCCGGCAGCGGATCGTCGCCGACCTCGGCCAGGTGGACGTCGACTACATCCACAACGTCATCAAGACCCAGCGCGCGCTCGAGGTCGCCGGGCGCGGGCTGCTGTTCGCCGGCTTCTTCCCGCCCGCCTGGGTCGCCGGCGTCGCCGCGCTCTCGGTGGCGAAGATCCTCGACAACATGGAGATCGGCCACAACGTCATGCACGGCCAGTACGACTGGACGCGCGACCCGGCCCTGAGCTCCCAGCAGTTCGAATGGGACACCGTCGCGCCTTCGGAGAACTGGCGCCATTCCCACAACTACATCCACCACACCTACACCAACATCCTCGACAAGGACCGCGACATCGGTTACGGCATCCTGCGGATGGACCCGGCGCAGAAGTGGAACCCGTACTACCTGGGCAACCCGGTGTACGCGACGCTGCTCGCGCTGTTCTTCCAGTGGGGCGTCATGCTGCACGACCTCGAGGTCGACCGGGTCGCCAAGGGTGAACGCACCTGGGCCGAGAACAAGCCGGTGCTGCGGAAGATCGTGCGCAAGGCGGGCCGCCAGGTCGGCAAGGACTACGTGCTCTTCCCGCTGCTGACCGGTCCGCTCGCGCCGCTGACCTTCCTCGGCAACGCCACCGCGAACCTGACCCGCAACCTGTGGGCGTTCTCGATCATCTTCTGCGGGCACTTCCCCGCCGACGTCGAGAGCTTCACCGAGGAGGAGACCGAGAACGAGTCGCGCGGCCAGTGGTACCTGCGGCAGATCCTCGGCTCGGCGAACATCACCGGCGGAAAGCTGTTCCACATCATGACCGGGAACCTCTCGCACCAGATCGAGCACCACCTGTTCCCGGACATCCCGGCGCGCCGCTACCCGGAGATCGCGGGCGAGGTGCGGGCGATCTGCGAGAGGTACGGCCTGCCGTACAACACCGGTCCCCTGCACAAGCAGCTGTTCTCGGTGGCCAAGAAGATCGTGAAACTGGCCCTTCCGTGGAACGGCGAACCCCGGACTGCGGCTACCGTGGAGAGCGACAAGACCCTCCGAGCGGCTTAAGGTGTCTGACATGGTCGGTCAGTTCGAAAGCACCAAGGACGTGGTCCAAGAGGTCACCGAGTCCGCGGCCACCCATATCGGCAACATCGCGACGATCATCACCGGCGCGATCCGGGACATCGCCCGCGAGACCGGCGACTGGCTGACGGACGTCATCGAGATGCGTGAGGCGTCCCAGCGGGCGCAGGCGGACGAGAACCGGGTCGTGAACGGCGATTCGGATTAGAAGTACCCGCCGCGTGTGAGCCGGTCCCGAGTGGGTCGGGATGGTCGTGAGTGGCGATTCGGGTTCTAACCCGAATCGCCACTCACGACCACCGGTACCGAGAGCCGCGAAGACTAGGGAAACCTGGATGGGCACGAGGCGGGTGGCCACGGCAAGCTGAAGCCGTGATCACCCGCCTCGCCCTGCCTGGACGCGTCCTCAGCGCACAGCTGAACCGCGCGTACTGGGGCGAGCTGGCCTGGGTGATCATCGGCGCGCCGCTGACGCTGGCGTTCGCGGTGCTCGTCGTCCTCGGGCTGGTCCTCGGTGCGGGCCTGAGCCTGCTGACCATCGGGGTCCCGGTGCTCATCGGCGTCCTGGCGGGCGCGAGACTGATCGGCATCGCCCACATCGGCCTGGCGCGCGCCTTGCTCGGGACGACGGTCACCCCACCCGCCCGGCCCGAGCTGCGGCCGGGCCTCTGGAACGGCGTCAAAGGCAGGCTCGGGGATCCGCTCGGCTGGCGGTCGATCGCCTATCTGGTGATCCGGCTGCCGCTGTCGGTGATCGAGTTCTTCCTGGTCGCGAGCCTGTTCGTGTACGCGGTGAGCACGCTGAGCTATCCGCTGTTCTGGTTCACCCTGAACGGCGAGGCCATGCCGACGTTCGACCTGCGCGTCGACACCTGGCCCCTCACCCTGCCGCTCGCCGTCACCGGGCTGGCCGTGCTGCTGGCGATGCCGTGGGTGGTCCGCGGTCTCACCGAGTTCGACCGGCTGCTGGTGCGCGGCGTCCTCGGCGCCGAGGACCTTTCGAAGCGCGTGCGCGACCTCGAACGCAGCCGTGCGACCGCGGTCGACGACGCGACGCGGCGGCTGCGCCGGATCGAACGCGACCTGCACGACGGCGCGCAGGCGCAGCTGGTCGCGCTGGCGATGAAGCTCGGCATCGCGAAGGACGAGCTGGCGGGCGACGGCGACATCGAGCAGGTCACCGCCCTGGTCACCGCCGCGCACGCCAACGCGAAACAGGCACTCGTCGAACTTCGCGACCTCGCCCGCGGCATCCATCCCGCCGCGCTCGACGCCGGCCTCGACGTCGCGCTGTCCACTTTGGCCGCGGGCTCGGGTATCGACGCGAGGATCACCGTGGACCTGCCGAGCAGGCCGTCCCCGTCGATCGAGACCATCGCCTACTTCACCGTCGCCGAACTGCTGACGAATGCCGCCAAGCACACTTCCTCCGCGATCGAGGTCGACGTGGGTATCGTCAACGACGACCTGCGGCTCGTGGTGCGCGACGGTGGCGAAGGCGGGGCCCGGCCGGTACGCGGCGGAGGGCTCGCCGGGATCGCCGAACGGCTCGCGACGGTGGACGGCGGGCTCGACATCGACAGCCCTCCGGGAGGGCCTACGGTGATCAGCGCGGTAATACCATTACGGAAATAGGGGGCGGCGTGCGCGTCGTGATCGCGGAGGATTCGGCCATCCTCCGGGCGGGGCTCGTCGAACTGCTGAACCTGCGGGGGCACGAGGTCGTCGCGGCCGTCGCCGACGGCGACAGCCTGTGCGCGGCGGTTCGCGAACATCGGCCGGACGTGTCCATTGTGGATATCCGGATGCCGCCGACGCACACGGACGAAGGGCTGCGCGCGTCCATCACGCTGCGCGCGGAGCTCCCGGGATGCGCGATCCTGCTGTTCTCGCAGTACGTCGAGACGCAATACGCGACGGAGCTCCTGGCCGATCGCGCGGGCGGCGTCGGCTATCTGCTGAAGGACCGCGTGGCGGAGGTGTCGGACTTCCTCGACGCGCTGCGGCGGGTGGCCGACGGCGAAACCGTGCTCGACCCGGAAGTGGTCAGCCAACTGTTCACCGCCACCCGGAAGACGGACGCGCTCGAGGGACTGACGCCGCGGGAACGTGAGGTGCTGGGCCTGATGGCCGAGGGGCGATCGAACTCGGCCATCGCGGCGGCGCTGTTCCTTTCGGCGGGCTCGGTGGAGAAGTACGTGTCGAGCATCTTCGGGAAGCTGGCGCTGCCACAGTCCGAAGGGGACAACCGGCGGGTCCTGGCCGTGCTGCGGTACTTGGAGTCCTAGACGAGGGCTTCCAGCTCCGCGACGATGTCCGCGAGTGGCCGCCTGGTGTCGATCTCGACGGTGGCCGACTCCCGCAGCAAAGGCTCGATCTCTTCGGTGTCGGCGATGATTCGCGCACGCTCTTCGGGGAGCTTGCCGAAGGGATTGGCGCCGCGGGTCGCGACGCGGCCGAGGATGACCTCCAGCGGGGCACTGAGCAGGACGATGTGGTCGAAGCGCGGATAGAAGTCCTGCTGGTTCCAGACGGTCCCGGCGAGGAAGAGCGGCACCCGGGAGCGTTCGTGCTCGGTGATGAGAGCGTCGATGCGGCCGGGACGCCATTGAGGTTCCCCGCCCGGCTCCTCGGCGATCCAACCGCCGACGTCGGTGTCGACGGTGCGGAAACCTCTGCGGGACAAGGCTTCGAGGACGGTCGACTTACCGGTGCCGGACATACCGGTCACCAGGATCACTGTCACGTCGGCGACTTTACTGCGCGAAAGGCCACTACCGCGGCTCCACGGGAACCCCGTCCGGCTCGGGCAGGCACAGCTGCACCCACGCGACATCCCGCCAAGCCCCGTGCTTGTATCCGATCCGCCGGTACGTCCCCACCGGCTCGAAGCCCAGCGCGCGGTGCAGCCCGGCGCTCGCGTCGTTCGGCAGCACCATCCCCGCGCAGAAGTTCCGGAAGCCGCGCGACGTCAGCTCGTCCAGCAGCGCCTGATAGAGCGCGCGCCCGCCGCCGGTCCTCCGGCGGCCCAGCTCTAGATAGATACTGACCTCGCAAGACCAGCGGTACGACGGCCGGCCACTGAAAGGGCCTCCGTAGGCGTAGCCGACGACGCGACCTTCGTCGTCTTCGAGCACAAGCCAGGCGTGTGATCGCTGCGCCTTGGCGATGCGTTCGGCCATCTCGTCCGGCTTGGGCGGCTCGGTTTCGAACGAGATCACCGTGTCGGTGACATACGGCGCGTAGATGTCCGCGCACGCCGTCGCGTCGGCTTCCGTCGCTTCCCTGATCACCATGTCGACCATAGTAACCGAGGCTGCCACTATAGTGAGCGGCATGTCGGATCCCTTGTCCGCGTCGCTCGCTGCGACGCTCCAGTCCGCAAGACTCGATCAGAATCTTTCGGCCAACGCCCTCGCCGAGTCCTCGGGGGTGTCCAGGGCGATGATCGGCAAGATCGAACGCGGCGAGGCGCAGCCGACGGCGGTCCTGCTCAGCAGGCTTTCCGCCGCGCTCGGCATGACGCTGTCCGAGCTGATCGCGCGCGCCGAACACGGCGACCGGCGGCTCGTGCGCGCCGCCGATCAGCCGACCTGGACCGACCCTGACACCGGGTACGTGCGCCGCGCGGTCTCGCCTTCGCTCGGCGGGCCGCTGGAGCTGGTCGAAGTCGTGCTGCCCGCGGGCGCCGAGGTCGCCTTCCCCGCCCACACCTACGTGCTGACCCATCACCAGATCTGGGTGCTCGACGGACATCTGCGGTTCCGCGAGGGCGACGTCGAACACGAACTCGACGCGGGTGATTGCCTGCAGCTCGGCACCCCGCAGCCCTGCGCCTACGTCAACCCGACCGGGGAACCGGTCCGATATCTGGTCGCGCTCGCCCGGCGCCACGCCTGATACTCGGACGATGCGGTCCCGGGCCCTCGCGTACGTCGCGGCGAAAGCACGCGGCGGGCACGAGGCCGGCTTGCCGGTGACCCTGCACTTCCACCCCGACAGATCCACAGTGGACGGACGTCCGCTGCTCGAAGCGATGGCCGAAGACGGCTTCTACCGCAACCAGTTCGAAACGGGGACGAGCAACGGTGGGCTCACCGCGCGGCCCGGCGGAGACCGCTGGCATTGGGAGAGCAGGATGTTCGGCGGCGCCTACGACGACGCGCCCGCGGCCGAACGGCCGAAGTACGGCGCGTTGAACTTCCGCCGCCGTCCGACCGGCGGCGCACCGAGATTCGGCTCCGCCCATTTCCGCATGGCCGCGCACACCCTCGGCAGGACGACGTTCTGCTATCCGGACAGCGTGCTGAATCCGACGGATTTCGGCTACGGCACAAGGGTTTCCGCACTGATCGAACTGGCGGCCCGAGACGACACCGATCTGCTCGACGACTACATCGAGGCGCACGTCCACGGCCCGGTGGACCTCGCGAAGGACGTCGAAGCCCTGGTTCTCGACCCGAGCCACCGCGGCGCCGAATTCGTCGAACTCGGCCGGTCGCTGGCCGAAGACGGCCACCTCGACCCGCGCGTCCTCGGCGCAGCCCGGCACCTCGACCCGCAAGCCCTCAAACGCGTCTGGCACTACGTCGCGCGCTTCGGGGCACTACCGTGAAGAGCATGTACTCCACGGAGATCGAGGTGCGCACCGGCAGCGTGGCCGTGGTGCACGACCTGACCAAGGACGCCGAAGCCTTCCTGCGCGACGCCGACGCCGAGGACGGGATCCTGCACGTCTTCGTCCCGCACGCGACGTCCGGGCTGGCGATCCTCGAGACCGGCGCCGGCAGCGACGAAGACCTGCTCACGGCGCTCGACGACCTGCTCCCCCGCGACGGCCGCTGGCGGCACCAGCACGGCAGTCCCGGTCACGGCCGTGACCACGTCCTGCCCGCGCTGCTGCCGCCGTTCGCGACGATCCCCGTGATCGGCGGGGTGATGACGCTCGGCACCTGGCAGTCGGTCTGCCTAGTGGACACCAACCTGGACAACCCGGTCCGGCGCGTCCGCTTCAGCCTGCTGGAGGGTTGACCGGCCCGGCCACAGCGCGAGCACCAGTCCCGCCACGAGCAGCCCGGCGAGCACCCACACCCCGGTCGCGACGTCCGGCGCGCCGGGCACGCCCTGCAACAGGCTCCGGAGCCCTTCCGCCGCGAACCGGAACGGCGTCCACGACCACAGCACCGCGCGGTACGCGGGGTTCAGCAGTTCCGGCACCTGGCCCGCGACGGCGGGCGCGACCAGGTACAGCGGGCCGAGGATCGCCATCGCCCGCACCCCCAGCAGCCTCAGCAGCCCGGTCTGCAGGGCGGCGAATCCGGTGGAGGCCAGGAAAAGGAAGCCGAGGACGTCCCAGCCGAGCGGGAGCGCGGAGTCCCACAGTTTCAGGAACCCGGCCAGCACGGCGGTGACCAGCACACCCGCCGAAACGATCTGCGTGAGACGCGCGGCGGGTCCCGCGTCCCGGCCGATCCGCCGTCCGGCCAGCACCAGCACGGCTCCCGCGATCAGGCAGCCGACCCACGCCAGCGCGCTCAGTGCGAGCGGCGCGACCCGAGCGGCCGCGCCGGCCGGATGCAACGTTTCGATCTTCGGCGTCCCGCCGAGAGCCTGCGCGGCGCCGGTCAACGCCTGCTGCGCGATCTGCGTCCCGGACGGGTTCACCGCCCCGGAGAGCACGACCGTCGACGGCAGTTCGAGGACGCCGTAGACCTCCTTGTCCTCCAGCAGTTTCCGGCCTTCCTCGGGTGAGGTCACCCGCCACGAGACCTGACCTCCGCCATGGGAGGCGATCCCGTTCGCGGCCGCCTGGAGCGGTCCCGGGGGCGCGGCCACGGCGAGCGGCAGTCCGTCGGGCGCGACGGTGGCCTGCGCGCCGAAGGTGAGAAAGCCGAGTACGGCGGCGACCAGCGCACCGGCCACAGCGGCTAGCAAGGCGAAGGCCCCGGCGGGGCGACGGTTCGACATGACCGTCCTCCATTTATTCGTCACTTGTTGAATTAGCTGCCAAGGTAAGCCTCGGCCGCAAAGAAGTCAACAGACGTTGAATAAGCTCACCGGTACCGTCGATCGCGTGACTACTCCGCATCGGCTCGTGCTGTGGGACATCGACCAGACCCTCGTGGACCTGCGCGGCGTGGGCGCCGCCTGGTACACGACCGCGCTCGCCGAGGTCGCCGGCGTCGAACTGCGCGCCTTGCCGAATTTCGGCGGCCGCACCGAACGCGCCATCAGCGCGGACATCCTGACCTCGCACGGCGTCGAGCCCACCGAGGAGAACGTGCGCAAGCTGTGGCTCGCGCTGATCGCGGTCTCGGAAAGCCACGCCCCGACCCTGTCTTCGAGCGGCCGGGCGCTCCCCGGCGCCAAAGACGCGCTGAACGCCTTCGCCACGCACGGCGGCATAGTCCAGACACTGGTCACCGGGAATCTGCCGGAGATCTCGGTGCACAAGCTGACCGCGTTCGATCTGCACGAGCACGTGGACTTCGAGATCGGCGGCTACGGCTCGCTCTCGGCGCACCGGCCCGATCTGGTGCCCGCCGCCGTCGGCCACGCTTCGGCGAAACACGGCACCGAGTTCGCGCCCGAGTCGGTCGTGGTCATCGGCGACACCCCGGACGACGTGCGTGCCGCGCTCGACAACGGCGCCGTCGCGGTGGCCGTGGCGACGGGGCAGTTCAGCGCCGAGGAACTGGCCGACGCGGGCGCGCACACCGTGCTCGGCGACCTATCCGACCTGGTAGCGGTGCGTGCGGCCGTGCTCGGAGGCGCCAACTAAGCTCGTTTCATGGCATACCCAGGCGGCGGCAACGGCTGGCCGGAGCAGCAACCGCAGCAGCCCTATCAGCAGTACCCACCGCAGCAGGGCTACCCGCAGGATCCCCAGCAGCAGTACCAGGGTTACCAGCAGCAGGGGTTCCAGCAGTTCCCGCAGCAGACGTACCAGGGTTTCGCGCCGGAGCCGCCGAAGGGCGGCAAGAAGGGCCTGTGGATCGGCCTCGGCGCGCTCGTGCTGGTCATCGCCGTCGGCGCCACGCTCTTCTTCGTCCTGCGTGACGGCGAAGAGCCGCAGCCTCAAGCGGCACCGCCGTCCTCCTCCGCGCCCGCGCCGCCGCCGCCGTCGTCCTCGACGACGAAACCGCCGTCGTCGAGCAGCGGTGCGCCGAAAGACAACAAAGTGCCCTCGACGACGCCCGGCTGGCAGGGGATCCTGTCGGTCAAGGACAACACCGCCTATGACCTGCCCGCGTCGGGCTGGGAGACCGAGCCGGGCCAGATCGTCGGCTACAACGAGGGCGAATTCAAGATGGTCATCCACGAGGCGTCGACGTACAAACTCGGCGCCTGCCCGGAGGTCCGCGGGTCGAACCGCGGTGTCGTCGGCTTCGCCACCGCGGACCAGATCCCGGTCGAGAACGCCGCCCGCGGCGCCGTCCGGCTCTGGATCCAGGCCGCCACCGGCAAGCCCGAAGTCCCGCTGCCCGACATCACGCAGGTGCCGATCGCGGGCGGCTCGATCCAGGCGGTCAGCTCGACCGGGACGTTCACCCCGGCCGAAACCGAGGAATGCCGCGCCCCGAGCGTGAAAGTCACCTCCGCCGCGTTCAAATCCGGCGACCAGACCATCTGCTTCGTCATGGCCATCGACCAGGGCACCCCGGACGCGCTGACCGAGGCGGACGCCCAGAAGATCCTCGCGAGTCTGAGGCCTCGGCAATGACCGGCCCCGGTGGGCGCATCGACGAACCTCGGCAGTGGTTCGTCGATCCGCTCACCGGGCAACCGCTCGAAACCGAATCCGAACAGACGAGGCCGCTCCCGGTCGTCCGGGACACCGTTCCGCCACGCCGTCGCCTGCGTCTCAGGCCGACGCTGGGGATCCTCGGGCTGGTACTCGTCCTCGCCGTCGGCACCATCGCCACGTATCAGGCCAAGACCGCGCCCCCGCCGCCGTCCGCCCACGATCTCGTCCTGCCCGACCCGGTGCCCGCCACCCGGATCGAGCCCGTGATCGCGGGCTGGCAACCGGTGCTGTCCGACGATCACCCGCTCGTCTACGACGTGCCGCCGGACTGGAAACTCGAAGAGCCCGACGTCGCCATCGGCTACGAAACCCCGTCCGGCGATCTCCTCACCTTGCAGGGCGTCGCGCGGTACCGGCACGCCTTCTGCCCCGGCTCCGATCTCTCGGCGCGCGCGATGGCGGGGTTCACCACCATCGACGAGGGCGAGGTCGGCGGCCTCACCCAGGCCGCCGAGGAAACGACGATCCGCTGGGCCGAAGCGGCGTACGGACACGGCCCGAAGACGGAGATCGGCAAGGCCGGGCCGGTGCCCGTCCTGGACGGCGGGACGACCGCCACCGCCGTGACCACCACCGTCGTCCCCGCGCCGGACGGGCCGTGCCCGGCGCCTTCGGTCGCGATCACCGCGATCGCCCTCCCGCTGCGCGCGCTGCCCGGATCGGGCCGCTACCACGTCCTTCTGGTACTGGCGGACCAGGGGATCCCCGGTGCGATAGCCAGCGGCGTCGTCCTCAAGATGGGTGAGAGCATCCGTCGCGAGTAGCACTCCCCTAAGGGAAATATGGGTCCCGTGCCGGATGTGTCCGGGGGCCTCCCGCCCTTAATTTGAGTTCCATGCCAAAAGGGGGAAGCGGGACGGCCGCGCCGGGCCGGACGCGCAAGATCGCCACGGTGCTGAGGCACCGGCTGCCTTTCACGAGCCTCGTCACGCTGACCATGCTCGCGCTCGCCTTGGCCACGGGCGCGCTCTGGTCGGCCGCCGAGGACCGCGCGGTGTACCCGTACATCGCGTATGGGCTGCCGTCGCTCGAAGCAGGCCGGTGGTGGACCTTGTTCACCGGACCGCTGTTCGCGGTCGTCCCGCTGTACTACCTGCCGATGGTGCTCAGCTTCGCGTTGTTCGCCGGGTTCGCGGAATGGCGGCTCGGCACGCGCCGGGCGATGGCCGTCGCCATCGGCGGCCAGTTCGTCAGCGTGCTGGTGGCGGTCCAGTTCCTGGCCCTGAGCCGCAATTCCGGCTGGGAATGGGCGGAACGCGTCGCGGGCAGCCTCGACGTCGGGTTCTCCGGTGGCGCGCTCGCCGCGGTCGCGGTCGCCAGCGCCACCCTGCGCCCGCCGTGGCGTCTGCGCCTGCGCGCCGGGCTGTGCGTCTACGCCGGCGTCGCGATCATCTTCGTCGGCACGCTCGCCGACCTCGTGCACTTCTTCGCCCTCGTCCTCGCGCTGCCGTTCGGCCGGAAGTTCGTCGGTGCCAAGGAATCCTCGCGCGAACGGCGGCCGAGCCTGCGCGAGTGGCGGTTCTACGTGATGGCCGGTCTGCTGGTGCTGACGGTCGCCGAACTGGTGATGTCCTTCGTGCCGGGCAACGGCCCCTTCGGTTCGTCCGAAGAACTTTCGCTGTCCACCTGGGAAGTCGTCGTCCTGTGCCTGATCGTGGTGCCGATCATGAACGGTCTGCGCAAGGGCAGCCAGGTCGCCTGGTGGTGCGCGATGATCCTGACGTCGTTCGTCATCCTCCAAGTGATGGTCTACGGCGGGGTGCTGACGCTCGCTGAGATCTTCGGCGAGGACGCCGGCGTGGTGGACCCGCCGCTGTTCTTCGTGGACAACCTGCTGTGGACGGTCGAATTCGCGCTGCTGGTCTCCTCGCGCGGCGCGTTCCGCGTGCCGTCGCGGCGGAAGCGCCGCCGTCTCGGCCGGATGGGCAACCCCGCGCTGGCCCGCACACTGCTCAGCCGTCACGGCGGGAGCACGCTTTCGTGGATGACGACCTGGCCGCAGAACTCGTACTTCGTGGCCGCGGACGGCAAGTCCTACCTCGCCTACCGGCGCCACGCCGGGGTGGCCATCGCCCTCGGCGACCCGATCGCCCCGGACGGCGCCGCCGACCGGACGATCGCCGAGTTCATCGCGATGTGCGAGAACACCGGTCTCGTGCCGTGCCTGTTCTCCGCCACCGGCGACACCACCGCCAAGACCGACGAGCTCGGCTGGAAGCAGGTCCAGGTCGCCGAAGACACCCTGATCGAACTGGAAACGCTGGAATTCCGCGGCAAGCGCTGGCAGGACGTGCGGACCGCGCTCAACCGCGCAAAGAAGGACGGCATCGAGTTCCGGCTCGTCCGGCTCGCCGACCAGCCGCGCGCGGTGATCTCGCAGGTCCGCGCGATTTCCGAGGAGTGGATCGGCGACAAGGGCATGCCGGAAATGGGCTTCACCCTCGGCGGCGTCGACGAGGCGATGGACCCCGAGACCCGGGTGGGGCTCGCGGTGGACGCCGACGGCGTGGTCCACGGCGTGACGTCGTGGCTGCCGGTGTACACCGGCGCGGGCGCGATCGGCGGCTGGACGCTCGACGTCATGCGCAAACGCGCCGACGGGTTCCGTCCGTCGATGGAGTTCCTGATCGCGTCGTCGTGCCTGGCCTTCCGCGAGGAAGGCGCGAAGTTCGTTTCGCTGTCCGGCGCTCCCCTGGCGAGCTCCGGCGAACCGGCGCACGCCGTCGAGCGGGTGCTCGACGCGCTCGGCACGATGATGGAGCCGTTCTACGGCTTCCGTTCCCTGCACGCGTTCAAGGCGAAGTTCCAGCCGCGCCACGTGCCGCTGTACCTGGCGTTCCGCGACGAGGCGGATCTGCCGCGGATCGGGATCGCGCTCGGCCGGGCCTACCTGCCGAACACCGGCCTGCTGCGGCTGGCGAAGCTCGCGAGGTCGGGCAAGAAGCCTCAGCGCAGGGTCGAAGGCGGCGGCGTGATGGTCTTGCGGTCGGCTTCCGGGACACCGCGGTAGGTCTTGAGGATCTTCAGGATCAGCTCCCGGTCCGCTCCGCCCGGCGCGTCCTGGCCCGAATAGACGGCCAGGGCCGCCGAGGCTTCGCCGAGCTGGGGCGCGATCACGCCGACCAAGGCGCGGTGGGCGCCGCACGCTCCCGGCGGGGTGACGACCTCCGCGAGGACGATGCTCGCGGGGACCTTCTTGCCGGTACCGAGCGTGAACTCGGTCGCTTGGGGCGGTTCCGCGGTGATCTTGGCCGTCAGCGGGCCGTTTTCGGGGTTGTAGGCGCTGACGGCGAGGTCGTCGACCGCCTTCTTCGCCGCGGCGGCGGGGTCGGCTAGCTTGATGTTCGCCACGCCGCTGCCGCCGAGCCTGCTTCGCTTCTCTTGCGGGCAATAGCCTTCCCCGACGAAGGCGCTGGCGACCATGGTGATGCCCGGGACCTGGGTGCCCTTCTCCCAGCCGTGGATCGTGCCGGGTTTCGGCGTCCAGTTCGGCGGGACGTCGTAGGCGTAGACGCCGTCCTTCCCGGCCACCGACTGCCAGCCCGCGGTCACCGGCGGCGCGACGACCCGAGGCGAAGGCGTGTAGACGACCGGGGCCCTGGTCGTGGGCGCGCTGCTCTCCGACGACCGGTCACCGTTGTTCGCGAGCGCGGCGACCGCGATGACGCCGATCGTCGCGAAGAAGCCGTACATGGCCCTTCGCCCGCTGCGCGACATCGGCTGCTTCGCGGGCTTCTCCGGCTCTGGCTCAGGAGCCGGGGGCTCGGACGCGGGCGTGTAGCCGGACGAGTCCGAGGGCTGATAGCCCCCGAACCCGTCCAGCGCCGCGTTGTCCTCGTAGCCCGGGGAGTCCCCGCGCTTCTTGCCGAACACAGCGTCCTCCGTCGGGATTGCGGTGCGTATATCGGGGGATCCAGGTTTCTGCCGGCAAGGCGCCGGTTCGTCCTCGTACCGGGTCGTACTCGGGCGGACCGGCGACGCAGCCGGCAGGAAGCTGGGCCGCCGAGATACGTGCCGAAGTCCCGACGGTGGACGCTATGAACGGACGAGCTTGACCAGGTGCTCCACGACCGCGTCGACGGCGATCTCCTCGCGGTCGCCGGTGCGGCGGTCCTTGACCTCGACGACACCGTTCGCCAGGCCGCGCCCGACGACGAGGATCGTCGGCACACCGACGAGTTCGGCGTCCGCGAACTTCACGCCCGGGGTGGCCTTGCGGTCGTCGAGGACGACCTCGATCCCGGCGGCGTCCAGTTCGGCGGCGAGCTTCTCCGCGCCCGCGGCGACCGTCTCGTCCTTGCCCGCGATGACGACGTGCACGTCGAACGGCGAGACCTCGCGCGGCCAGACGATGCCGAGGTCGTCGTGGTTCTGCTCGGCGAGCACGCCGACCAGCCGCGAGACGCCGACGCCGTACGAACCCATGGTGATGCGGATGGGCTTGGAGTCCGGGCCCAGCGCGTCCAGCTCGAACGCGTCCGCGTACTTGCGGCCCAGCTGGAAGATGTGCCCGATCTCGATACCGCGCGCGGCGACCAGGGTGCCCTTGCCGTCGGGCGACGCGTCGCCCTCGCGGACCTCGGCGGCCTCGATCGTGCCGTCACCGGTGAAGTCGCGGCCCGCGACCAGGTCGACCACGTGGTGGTCGCGCTCGTCGGCACCGGTGACCCAGGCGGTGCCGTCGACGACGCGCGGGTCGAGCAGGTAGCGGACGCCGTTGTCCTTCAGCGCCTTCGGGCCGATGTAGCCCTTGACGAGGAAGGGGTTCTTCGCGAAGTCGGCCTCTTCGAGCAGCTCGAACTCGGCGGGCTCGAGCGACGCTTCGAGACGCTTCGGGTCGACCTCGCGGTCGCCGGGGAGGCCGATGGCCAGCAGCTCCCACTCCTTCGCACCCGGCTGACGGGTCTTCACCAGGACGTTCTTGAGCGTGTCCGCGGCGGTGAAGGCGCGGCCGAGGTCGGCATTGTTCAGGAACGCGACCAGGGACTCGATGGTCGGGGTGTCCGGCGTGTGGTGGACCTTCGCCTCGGGCAGACCCTCGATCGGCTTCGCCTCGGGAGCGGGCGTGGTGACGGCTTCGACGTTGGCCGCGTAACCCGATTCGGTGCTGCGGACGTAGGTGTCCTCACCTGTCTCGGCGACGGCGAGGAACTCCTCGGAGGCCGAGCCGCCCATCGCGCCGGAGGTCGCCTTCACGACGACGTACTCGATGCCGAGGCGGTCGAACAGCTTGGTGTAGGCCTGGCGGTGCAGCTCGTACGACTTGCTCAGACCCTCGTCGTCGAGGTCGAAGGAGTAGGAGTCCTTCATGACGAACTCGCGGCCGCGCAGGATCCCGGCGCGGGGGCGCGCTTCGTCGCGGTACTTCGTCTGGATTTGGTACAGGACGACCGGGTAGTCCTTGTACGAGCTGTATTCACCCTTCACGGTGAGCGCGAAGAGCTCTTCGTGCGTCGGGCCGAGGAGGTAGTCGGCGCCCTTGCGGTCCTTGAGGCGGAACAACGCGTCGCCGTACTCGGTCCAACGGCCGGTGGCCTCGTAAGGCTCCTTCGGCAGCAGCGCGGGGAACTGGATCTCCTGCGCGCCGATCGCGTTCATCTCTTCGCGGACGACGTTCTCGATCCGGCGCAGCACCCGCAGGCCCAGCGGCAGCCAGGAGTAGCCACCCGGGGCCACCCGGCGGACGTAGCCGGCGCGTACCAGGAGCCGGTGGCTCGGTACCTCGGCGTCCGCCGGATCCTCACGCAGGGTGCGAAGGAACAACGACGACATCCTGGTGATCACTTCTGGGCTCCTCGCTGGAATTACGTGCTTAGACGTTCTGCGCAGCGTAGTCACCCCGCCCCGGGCCGGTTCAACCGGTTATCGCGGGCGCCCGGTTTTGTCGGTGGGCGCCGCTAACGTGCCGTCATGGGCATCGAACTGGGCATGATCACGATCGACTGCGCGGATCCGCGCGGGCTCGCGGCGTTCTGGACGAAGGCGCTGGAGGTCGAGGTGGATCAGGACCACGGCGGCGAGTTCCTGATCCTGCGCGCCAAGAAGGAGAACGGGCCGGTGTTCGCCTTCCAGCGGGTGCCGGAGGAGCGGGCCGGCAAGAACCGGGTCCACGTGGACTTCGGGACCGACGACATGGAGAAGGAGGTGGGACGCCTGATCGGATTGGGCGCGAAGAAGCTGGACGAGCACAAGATGCCGGGTTTCGCCTGGACGGTGCTGGCCGATCCCGTCGGCAACGAATTCTGCGTCGCGACCCACGAGGGCTGACGGAGGTCGCGATGGCCAGAATGGCGGCATGACGGAGCGAGCCATCCTGCCCTGGTCCGACATCGAGCTGCCCGAAGGGCTGAGCGCGCGGCTCTACGACGGCTTGGGCCCGCTGCCGGACGCGGGCCTCGATGACGTCGAGGTGTACGTGCTGCCGTACGACACCGGCGCCGAGCCGATGAAGCTGCTCTCGCGGCTTCCGTCGCTGAAGCTCGTGCAGGCGTTGTCGGCCGGGGTGGAGAAGCTGATCCCGCTGGTGCCGGCGGGGGTGAAGCTGGCCAACGGCCGCGGCCTGCACGACCTCAGCGTTGCCGAGCACGCGCTGGCGCTGATCCACGCTTCGCAGCGGGATCTGCCGCGCTGGTTCGCGCAGCAGGCGACGGCGTCGTGGCAGCGCGAGCACACGCGCTCGCTCGCCGACAGCCGGGTGCTGCTGGTCGGCCACGGCTCGATCGGCCAGGCCATCGAGCGGCAGCTGGTCGCGGCCGAGGCGATCGTGACCAGGGTGGCGAGCACGGCCCGGCCCGCGGAGCGGGTGCACGGCGTCGGCGAACTGGCCGAGCTGCTGCCGTCCGCCGACATCGTGGTGCTGATCCTGCCCGAAACGCCCGCGACCATGGGCCTGTTCGGCGCCGCGGAGCTCGCCGCGCTGCCGGACGGCGCACTGGTGGTGAACGTCGGGCGAGGCTCGGCGATCGACACTGCTGCGCTCACGGCCGAGACCGCCTCCGGGCGGTTGCGCGCCGCGCTCGACGTCGTCGACCCGGAACCGCTGCCCGCCGGGCATCCGCTGTGGAGTTCGCCGGGAGTGATCATCACGCCGCATATCGCGGGCGGATCGGCGTCGTTCTACCCGCGCGCGAAGCGGCTGGTCGCCGAGCAGCTGCGCCGGTACGCCGCCGGGGAAGAGCCACTCAACCTCGTGAGGGGCTAGGTCGGTC
The DNA here is from genome assembly GCF_000400635.2 of Amycolatopsis keratiniphila. Taxonomy (NCBI): domain Bacteria; kingdom Bacillati; phylum Actinomycetota; class Actinomycetes; order Pseudonocardiales; family Pseudonocardiaceae; genus Amycolatopsis; species Amycolatopsis keratiniphila. The sequence goes on from NC_021252.1 coordinate 6,598,806, forward strand.
CCGCAGTGCCGCCACCCCGCGCCCGAGGCGTTGCGAAAGCCACTTTCGCAACCTTCAAGGTTGCGAAAGCGGCTTTCGCGTCGTGATCGGTGCCCCGATGCCTCGCCAATCCGGGGCAGTAAGGCGAACAGAGCACCACCAACAAGACGCGAAGGGGCCTTTCGCCGCATCGGACGCAGCGAAGGCTCCCTTCAGCCCAGCCGACGACCACGCCACTCTCGTGAGTGTTAAGGACGGTTAGAGCGGATCGGCATTTGTCCACCCACTCCTGAGCAGGGCGACTGTCGAGCTTCGCGCGGGTCTCGGGGCTCGGCGTGCCAGGTGCCGACGATGTAGGAATCGGGACGTTGAGTGTCCTAATTCCTGCATCGTCGAGGGGTTGCTCAGGTATAGGAGCTTGATCAACGGAAGATCGGGGACGTTGAATGTCCCGAATCCTCCGTTGATCAAGGTCCAGAACCGCCGCCGAGCCACTCACGAGCAGCCCGGGCAGCTACTGCCAGTGGGTCCGGTAAGCGAGCCACTCCCGCATGGCACCCGCGAGACGGCGCTGCGCCGCACGCACCCCCGTCGTCGCGGGCGGTTCCGGCAACCGGCAAGCGCGTTCGGCGTGCCCGGCCAGCGCGACACCGAAAGCGGTGACCGCCCAGACCGGGACGCCGGTCAGCACGGGGCGGCGGCGGAGCAGCCGGTCGACGTCGGCGGGCTCGTGCCCGGCGTCGAGCAGGTACGGGACGAGCGCGACGAGATCGAGCCAGCCCGCGCCCCTCGCCGGGTAGCGCCAGTTGGTGACGAGCACCCGGCCCGGCCCGGTCCGCACCAGGTACTCGGGCTGGATGTCGTTGTGCAGCAACGTGTCTCCGGCCGACCAGGGATGCCACGACGTCTCCAGCTGGACGAGCCGGTCGAGATTGCGGACGGCCCATTCGTCGAGGTCGTCGGGACGTTCCTTCGCGAGTTCGTGCCAGCCGCGCAGGAGCGGGCCGAGATCGTCGAGCGCGTCCGGCACGTCGGGCAGCGGACACGGGGTGAGCGTGCGCCCGAGCGCGCCGAAGGTGGCCAGCACCGCGGAGAGGTCCGGTGATCCGGGGCGCAGGTTCGGCCTGGTGCCGTCGAAGTCGGCGAACACGAGCACCAGCCATTCACCATCCACAAAGGACAGCAGCTTCGGCGTGGGCGCCTCCGTGGGAAGCCGTCGCGCGATGGCGGCCTCCGTCCGGTAGCCGCCCGCGCGCGGGCTGCCCGCCGGGATCGCCTTCAGGAAGACCCAGCGGTGACCGCGTTCGAGTTCGAGCCGCGCCGAGACACCGCCGTCGAATTCCGGGGTCTGCCACAACGAACGACGGACCGCCGACCCGAGCTCACGCTCGACGGCGTCACGCGTCGCCGAGGGGAGGTCGTGCCAGCCGAGGCGTGCGGAAACCGGCAACGCCCTACCACCCCCAGCGATCTCTCCGAGAAGATCGACTGTACCGAAATCCACCCTTTCGGGTGACAACCGGTCAGGTCGGAACGGGTTTCACGTACCCGGCCCAGCGCTGGAACTCGCTGAACCCGACCCGTTCGTAAACCCCGAGAGCGCGGTGCGTGTTGTCCTGGTCGACGTTGAGCGAGGCCCGCTGGAAACCCTTGGCCTTCGCCTGGACGAGCGTGTGCCCGAGCAGCGCGCCCGCGATCCCGCGCCCGCGCAGGCTCGCGTCGGTCGCGACGTGGCTGACGTACAGATCCTTCACGCCCGTGGCGGCCTCGTCGGAGGCGAAGAACGCGCTCAGCACCATCGCGACCACCCTGTCCCGCTCCGGGCTCAGCAGGAGGAACGACAGGTCCGGCTGGAAGTCCTTCGCGCCGACCACCAGATGCCGCCACGCTTCCGGCGACTGCTCGGTGCTCCCCCAGTGGTCGGCGAAGGTCTCGTTGCGGGACCGCAGCGTGAGGGCCTCGTACTTCTGCTCGTACGCGACGAGCGGGAACTCCTCGGGCAGCGGTTTCGCCGGCGGGATCGAGCCGAGGTCCGCTCGCATGTCGACGAACCACCGGGCGTGCTCGTACCCGCCGTCCACGAGTACCTCGGAGAGCCAGCGCTGTTTGGTGTTGGCCGCGGCGTGCAGTTCCAGCGGCACGTCCGGATGGGACTTCGCGTGGAGCGCCTTGCCCGCTTCCTCGAACCAGCCGATGAGGTGCGCGGCGATCGCGCCGTCCCGGTAAGCGGGGTGGACGAGCGTCTCGACCCGCATCATGTGCACCGGATCCGCCGCGTCGCGCTTGCGGAGCAGACCGTAGGCGACCAGCGTGTCGCCGTCCCACGCGCTCGTGGACGCGGTCGGCAGGTCGACGGTCGGCGTACCGATCTCTTCGGCGAGATCCTCCGCGCTGTAGTGCTCCTCGATCGGCTCGACACGCTCCGCCTCGGCGAAGGTCTCCGCCAGTGCGGGCATGTCGTCCATGGTCAGCGGGCGCCAGGTCAGGCTCATGCGGACGAGGCTAAGCCCGCGCCTCGGGGTGACGCACCCCATTTAGTTACGCTTCCGTGGTGCTCGTGCTCCTCCCCCCTTCCGAGACCAAGGCCGCCGGCGGCACCGGCGCGCCGCTGGACCTCGACGCGCTGTCGTTCCCCGAGCTGAACCCGACCAGGGCGAAGCTGGCCGACGCGCTGGCCGACCTGGCGGGCGACGTCCCGGCCAGTGTCGCCGCGCTCGGTATCACGCCGCGGCAGGCCGACGAGGTCGCGCGCAACGCCGAACTGTGGACCTCGCCCACGATGCCCGCGCTGCGCCGCTACACCGGAGTCCTTTACGACGCGCTCGACGTGAAGTCCTTCACCAAGGCGACGCTGGCGAAGGCCGAGAAGCGCCTCGCCGTGGCTTCGGCACTGTTCGGGGTGGTCGCGGCGACCGACCCGATCCCCGCGTACCGGCTCTCCGGCGGCAACGCCCTGCCGTCGCTGGGGACGGTCCGCAGCGTGTGGAAGCCGATCCTCGAACCGGTGCTCCAGGGCATCGACGGTCTCGTAGTCGACCTCCGTTCCGGCACCTACTCGGCGCTGGCGAAGCTCCGCCCGGACGCGGTGACCGTGCGCGTCGTGACCGAGGACGCGAAGGGCAACCGGACCACGGTGAGTCACTTCAACAAGGCGTACAAGGGACGGCTGGCGGCCGAGCTGGTGAAGTCCCGCAGCGAACCGTCCACTGTGGAGCAACTGATGCGCGTGCTGTCGAAGGCCGGGCTCGACGTCGAACGCACCGGCGACCACAGTATCGAGCTGTTGACCGGCGACGGAGCGCATTAGTTCCGTACCCCTACGGGCTTCTTCCTCGGTTGTTCCTCCAGGCGCGGATGCGGAAAGTGATTTCCAGCCACCTGGAAAGGAACCACCGTGAACAGAAGACAACGGCTACTGGGGATCGCCACCGCCACCCTCGGCTGCCTCTCGGTCCTCCTGCCCGCACCGGCGGCCGCCGCGAACCTGCCCGCCGTCACCCCGACGGATCAAGCGGTCGTCCCCGGTGGACTGCACACGAACTCCATCGGCGGCACCCCCGCCTCGGTCAAGGACTACCCGTTCATCATCGCGGGCCTGCGCGAGGGTGGGACGCGACCGCAGGGGCAGACCTGCACGGGCTCGGTCGTCGCGCCGCGCAAGATCCTGATCGCCGCGCACTGCAAGGACGCGGCCGGGGAGAAGTCGTTCCTCTACGGGCTCGACGACCTCAACTCCGGTGGCGGAACACGGATCGGCGTCGTCAGCTACGAAAAGCACCCGAAGTACGTCAACTTCGACCAGGGCTACGACGTCGCGGTGGTCACCACCGACGCCGACATCCCGGTGCCGGGCGGCCAGTACGCGAAGGTCGCGACGTCGGCCGACACGGGCCTGAACCAGCCGGGCAAGTCCGGGCTGGGCCTCGGTTACGGCAAGAAGGACCACAACGACGACACCCGGAACGTCGAACTGCACAAGTTCACCCTGCCGATCGTCCAGGGCAGCAACTGCAACGGTGTCGGCGCGGGCTTCAAAGACGCCACGATGATCTGCAGCGGCTACAGCGACGGCCGCGTCACGATCCTTCCGGGTGACAGCGGCGGGCCGCTCATCGTGGACGGCAAGATCGTCGGCGTCGCGTCGTGGAGCCGCAGCGACTTCAAGTGGTACAGCGTGTACGGCAGGCTCAACAACGAGATGGGCGACTGGGTCAAGCAGCAGATCGGCGAGCCGCAGAACCCGGAGACGTTCTCGCTCGCGGTGACGCCGTCCTCGCTCAAGGTCGAGCCGGGCAAGTACGTGTCGGCCACGGTGACCAGCAAGCCGGGCAAGAACGGCGCGGAGAAGGTGGATCTCAGCGCTTCGGGGCTTCCGGAAGGCGCGACGGCGACGTTCCAGCCTTCGTCCATCACCTCGGGTGAGTCCGCGAAGGTGAGCATCGAGGTTCCCGCCGGGACGGCCGAAAAGGACTACGCGGTCGCGATCTCGGGCAAGGGGACCACCGACACCGCGACCACGAACCTGACCCTGACCGTCGGCGACGGCGCGCCGCAACCCGGTGACCTGAAGGTGGGCCTGAGCCCCACCAGCGGGACTTCACAACCCGGTTTCTTCAGCAATGTCACGGTTTCCGCCACCGGCGGCACGGGCACGATCACGCTGTCGGCGTCCGGGCAGGGGCTGCCGTTCGCCCCGTTCTTCAACCCGAAGACGATCTCGAGCGGCGGCAGTTCGACCATGCAGGTGGTCGCGCCCTTCCAACGGGGCACGTATCCGGTGACTGTCACCGCGACGGACTCGGCGGGCAAGACCGCCACCGCCACCTACACCCTCACGGTCCAGTAGCGAGTGTCATGAAAGGGTCGTTCAGGACATATTTCGTCCTGAACGACCCTTTCATGACATCTCAGGACCGGGCCAGCACCGCCATGGCCGCGTTGTGCCCGGGGATACCGGAGACGCCACCGCCCCGCACGGCGCCCGCACCGCAGAGCAGCACCCGCTCGTGCGCGGTCTCCACGCCCCAGCGGCCCACCTGATCGGCATCCGCGGCATAAGGCCACGAGAGGTCCCGATGGAAGATGTGTCCCGCGGGCAGCCCCAGCTCGGCTTCGAGATCCAGCGGCGTTTTCGCCTCGACGCACAACCGGCCGTCCGGCGCGCGCAGCACACAGTCCTCGATCGGCTCGGCCAGCACACTGTCCAAAGAGGACAAAGTCGCGCGCAAAGCCTCGTCGCGCGCGGCATCGTTGCGCCCCTCGAATAGCCGCGCGGGCATGTGCAGCCCGAACAGCGTCAGCGTCTGCACCCCGGCGGCTCGTTCGGCCGGGCCGAGGATCGACGGGTCGGTCAGCGAGTGACAGTAGATCTCGCACGGCGGCAGCGACGGGATCCGGCCCGCCTCGGCCTCGGCGTAGGCCGTCGCCAGCTGCTCGTAGCTCTCGTTGACGTGGAAGGTCCCGCCGAACGCCTCCCGCGGATCGACACCCGAATCGCGCAGCCGCGGCAAGCGTGACAGCACCATGTTCACCTTGAGCTGCGCGCCTTCCGGCGCTTCCGGCGGCTCGTCTCCCAGCAGCCGCGCGAGCGCCCGCGGCGCGACGTTCGCCAGCACGTGCCCGCCACGCACTACGAACTCGTCGTCGCCGAGCCGGTAGCGCACTGTGCCATCGGGGTCGATCGACGACACTTCGGCGCCGGTCGTCAGCCGTGCTCCGGCGGAAGACGCGGCCGACGCGAGCGCCCCGGTCACCGCGCCCATCCCGCCCACCGGCACGTCCCAGTCGCCGGTCTCGTTGCCGATCACGTGGTAGAGCAGGCAGAGATTCTGCCGGAAATCACCGGCGCCGGCGAAGGTGCCGATCAGCGCGTCGGTCAGGACGACGCCGCGCACGGTGTCGTCGCCGAACATCCCGGTGAGCGTTTCCGAGATCGGCCGTTCGAACAGCGCGTCCCACGCATGGCGCTCGATGCCCGACCGCAGTTCCTCCTTGGAGACCAGCGGCTCGGTCAGAGTGGGGAAAGTCCGTTTCGCGACCTGGAACGTCATCGCGTAGAACCGTTGCCACGCCTCGAAGTCCTTTGTGGACCCGGTGAGCGCGGAGAACGACGCCGAAGTCCGGCGGTCGTCGCCCGTGTCGACAAGGAGACCGCCGTCGCCGACCGGGGTGTACGACGACATCCGCCGCCGGCGGAGATCCAGGCCGAGCCCCAGCTCCGCGACGATCTTGCGGGGCAGCAGGCTCACCAGGTACGAGTACCGCGACAGCCGGACGTCGACGCCGGGGAACGCCCGGAAGGAGACCGCCGCGCCACCGACCTCGTCGCGCCGTTCCAGCACGAGCACCGAGCGGCCGGCCCTGGCCAGGTACGCCGCCGCCACCAGGCCGTTGTACCCGCCTCCGACGATCACGGCATCGTAGGACTCCATCCAAGACCTCCCAGCGAAAACGACAGTGCGCCGCGGCCATCGTGACCGCGGCACACCGCCGTTCGCAAGGACTCAGAAGGTGATGGAGAAGCCTTCGATCGTCCCGGTGTCGAACCGGTAGACGTCGCGGACCCGCAGTTTCCAGGTCCCGTTCGCCGGTTCGGACGAGGCGTTCACCGTGTACGACGTGTGCACGCCGCCCGCCTCGCCGATCCCTCCCGCCTGCTTGAGGCCGAACACCGCACCGCTCGGCCCGATCAGGTCTATCGCCAGGTCACCGGTGTAGGTGTGCGCGATGTCGACCTTGACCGGCAGCGTCGCCGACGCCTTGCCGTCGCAGCCTTCCTGCGTCACCGAACTGGTCACCGCGTCACCCGCGTCCGGAATGGACACCGGTGTCGTGTTGGATTTGGCCCCGCACGCCGGGGTGGGGCCACCGCCGCCGATGAACGACACGTTCAGCAGCTTGTTGACCGTGCCGGACGGCAGTCCCTTGAGCACGCCGTCGGAGGCGTTGTTCACCAGCGCGTCCCGCGTCTGCTGCGCGGTGGCGCCGGAATTCGCGGCGAGGTACAGCGCCGCCGCCCCGGCCACGTGCGGCGTGGCCATCGACGTGCCGCTCATGTTCGCCGAACCACCGTTGGACGTGGACAGCGACGTGATGTTGCTGCCAGGGGCGAAGATGTCCACGCACGAACTGTGGTTGGAGAACGAGGACTTGTTGTCACTGCTGTCCGAGGCGCCGACCGTGATCGCCTCGGGGATGCGAGCGGGGCTGACGTTGCAGGCGTTCTGGTTCTCGTTGCCCGCCGCCACCACGTAGACGAAGCCCGCCGCGATGGACTTCTTGATGACGTCGTCGCCGAGCCCGACCTGGTCCATCCGCAGGCTCAGGTTCGCCACCGCCGGTTTGGTGCCGTTCGCGGTGATCCATTCGGCCGCGTCGACGATGGCGGAGTCCGGCCCGTTGCCCGAACAGTCGTTGCCGAGCACCTTCAGCCCGACCAACTTGACCTTCTTGGCCACGCCGTAGGTCTTGCTGCCGATGGTGCCCGCCGTGTGACTGCCGTGCCCGTTGCAGTCCTTCCCGTTGCCGCCCACGAAATCCTTGCCGATGGACGCGCGCCCCTCGTACTCCGGGTTCTCCGGGTTGATCCCGGTGTCGAGGTCGTACGCGGTGACGCCCTCGCCCGTGTTCGGGTACGTGAAGCTCTTGTCCAGCGGCAGGTTCTTCTGGTCGACGCGGTCGAGACCCCAGGTCGGGTTGGTCTGCGTACCGACGGCACGCGCGGTGCCGTCCTGGTAGACCGCCTTGACCGCCGGGTCGGCCGCGAGCCGCCGGGCCTGCTGCTCGGACATTCCCTTGACCGAGAACCCGCGGAGCACGTTCTTGTACGCCGACCGGACTTCACCGCCGTAGCGGCCGGTCAGCGCGGCCGAGGACTGCTCGACCGCCATGGTCCCGACATCGTGGAGCACGACGATGTACTGCCCGCCGTAGTGCTGCTTCGCCTGCACGACAACGCCTTCCGCCGGAGCGGCGAGGGCGTTGCCCGCGGCGAGCGCGGCCAGCGCGGTGGCCGCGATGGCCACCACACCGGCGCGCACGCCGCGGCGCATCAGAGACCCGCCACGTTCAGCAGCTTGTTCGTCGAACCGGAGCCCGGGCTCGTCACGACGCCGTTGGTGGCGGCGTTGGCGAGACCGGAGGCCACGGCGGCGGGGGTCGCCGACGGGTTCGACGTCAGGTAGATCGCGGCCGCGCCGGCGACGTGCGGCGTCGCCATCGAGGTACCGCTCATCTGCTGCGTGCCGCCACCGTTGCGCAGGGAGGTGATGCTGGTGCCCGGCGCGAAGATGTCGGTGCAGCTGCCGTAGTTCGAGAACGAGGACCGGCGGTCGTCGCTCTGGGTGGCGTTGACGGTGATGGCCTCACGCACCCGGGCCGGGCTGGTGGAGCAGGCGTCCGTGTTGGAATTGCCGGAGGCCACGGTGTTCGTGATGCCCGCCGCGACCGCGCGGCGCACGGCGGAGTCCACCCCGGAGTCGGCCGGGCCACCGAGGCTCATGGTGAGCACCGACGGGCCCTTGGCGTTCTTCACGACCCAGTCGATCCCGGAGATGATCTGCGAGTACTGGCCGCTGCCCTGGCAGTTCAGCACGCGGACCGAGACGATCTTGGCACCCTTGGCCACGCCGTAGGTGGCGCTGCCGACCGTGCCGGCGACGTGCGTGCCGTGCCCCTGGCAGTCGCGGGCGTCGCTGTCGTTGTCGATGAAGTCGTACCCGCTGGTCGCGCGGCCGCCGAATTCGGTCTGGCGGTAGTCGACCCCGGTGTCGAGGACGTAGACCGTCGCCCCGGAACCGGTGTTCGGGTAGGTGTACTTCTTGTCCAGCGGCAGGTTCTTCTGATCGATCCGGTCCAGGCCCCAGGTCGGGTTGGTCTGGGTGCCGAGCAGATGCGCGACCGCGTCCTGCTGGACGAAGTCGACGTTCGGGTCGGCGGCGAGGCGTTTGGCCTGCGCCTCGGTCATCTTCGCCGAGAAGCCGTTCAGCGCGGCGGTGTAGGTCGCCTTCACCTGGCCGCCGTACTTGGCCGCGAGGCCCGCGTCGCCGCTCTTGAGTGAGACGATATACCCGTCCGTGACGGCCCCCGGCACACCGGCACCGCGGATCTGTCCCTCGGCGGCCGCGGCCGGTCCGGCGAAGGCCACGGTGGCCGCCGCGCAGGCCCCGGCCAGCACCGCACCCGCGATCCGGTGACGTCGAAGTTCTCCACGCATTTCCTGAGCTCCGTTCACTCGAACAGGTGGTTCGCGCCGGCGAAGGTCCAGACCGGCGCCGTGACGTGCAGTCACGCTGGAATCACTTTCGGGTGGCGGGACCTGCGCGAACAAGCGAGGCAACGGTCCGTAGGACTACGTATCTAATGGCGGAATACACCGTCCCTACGAAAGTCGGGTGACCGTCCGAGCGGGTTCCGTGATCATCGGAACCGCGCTTAAGCTGCGTTCACTCGAACGGTGTGGTTCGTGAAGCGGGGGTGACCCGGCATGGTGATCGGTGGCTGCCGACGCAGGACGAGTTCGCCGGTACTCGTCGGCCGTGAGGCGGAATTACGCGAGCTCCTCGACGGCGCGTTGCGCTCGCCGTCGGTGATCATGCTCGAAGGCGAAGCGGGGGTGGGCAAGACCCGGCTCGCCACCGAGTTGCTGTCCTGTGCCGAATTGGCCGGACGGCCGGTCCTCACCGCGACCTGCCAGCCGCTGCGTGAGCCTTTTCCGTACGGCGTGGTCTTCGACGCGCTGAAGGACGTCCGCCCGGCGCGTGAACTCAACCCGGTGACCGGTGTCCTCGCGCCCTACCTGCCCGAGCTCGCGGCATTCCTGCCCCAGCCGCCACCGCGCCCGGCCGACCCGAGGGCCGAACGGCACCAGCTCTTCCGCGCCGTCCGGGAACTGCTCGGCTCGCTGGGCCCGCACGTCCTGCTCATCGAAGACCTCCACTGGGCGGACGACGGTTCCCGCCGCCTGCTGCGATTCCTGATGACCGAGCCGCCCGCCGGCCTGACGCTCCTGCTCACCTACCGTCGCGAGGAGACCCCCGGCGGCATCCCGCTCGGCAGTGCCTACCGGCCCGTGCCCGGCACGGCGCACGCGCTCGTCACCCTCCGGCCGTTGGACCGCGACGGCGTCCAGGCACTGGTTTCGGCACTGCTCGGCGAGACCAGCGTCTCCGCGGAGTTCGCCGCGCGACTGCACGAGCGGACCGCGGGGATCCCGTTCGTGGTCGAGGAGATCGTGCACGCGATCGGCGGCGTCGAAGGCGCGGTGCACGCCGACGGCGCGACCGCGCGGCGTCTGCTCGACACGGTCGAAGTCCCGGCGCTGCTACGGGAAGCGACGGTCGAACGCCTGATGGCGCTGCCGCCCGCCGCCCGGCGGATCACCGAGGCCGCCGCCGTCCTCGGCACACCGTCCACTTCGGACCTGCTGGCCGCCGCGGCCGCGCTCGCCCCGGAACGCGCCCGCCGCGCGCTCGTCCTCGCGCTCGAACGCAACGTCCTCGTGGAGTCCGGCGAAGGTCTGTACGACTTCCGGCACGCGTTCGCCCGGCAAGCCGCGTACCTCACCATTCCCGGCCCCGATCGCCAGGAACTGCACCGGCGGGCCGCACGGCTGCTGCGCGACCGGCTCCCGCAGTCCTTGGTACGGCTGGCCGAACACTGCCGGAAGGCGGGTGACCGGGCCGGTGCCCTGAAGTACGGCGAAGCCGCCGCGGATCAGGCGTCGACGGTCGGCGATCTCGCCACCGCGACCGATCTGCTCCGCACCCTGCTCGACGAACCGGGCCTCCAACCGTCCGATGTGGACAGAATCGCGGTCAAGTTCAGCTCGGTGGCGTGCAACGGACTCGCGCAGACCGAAGTCGTCCCGGCGCTGGAGCGGTTGCTCACCGACGGCAGGCTGTCCGGGCGCCTGAGCGGCGAGGTCCGGCTGGGACTCGGGCTCCTGCTGGTGCGCCAGGCAGGTGGCTTGGAGGCCGCGAGGACCGAGATCGAGATCGCCGTCAACGACCTTTCCGACCGGCCGGACCTGGCAGGCCGCGGGATGGGCGTCCTCGCCCAGCCGTGGGTCGGCGCGACCCCGCTGCGGGAGCACCGGCGCTGGATGGACCGGGTGGACGAACTCATCGACCGGGCCACCGACCGGCGGCTGAAGATCATCCTGCTGGCCAACAACGCGGCGTCACGGCTGCACATCGGGGACGCGCGCGGCTGGGACATGCTGGACCGGGCGCCCACCACCGTCGGTTCCGCCGACGAACAACGGCATCTGGCGCGGCTGCACTGCAACAGCGCCGACGCCTGCGCCTGGACCGGTCACCACCGGCGGGCCAGGAGCCTGCTGCGCAGCGGGATGCAGCTCGCCGCCGACTGCGGGGCGCCGTACGTCGTCAGCACCGCCCGCGCGACCGCCGTACACACCGACTGGCTCACCGGGAACTGGGACGGCCTCGCCGAACGGGCGGACGCGCTGATCGACGAGTACCGCGACCTCCTGCCGGTGACCAGCGAACTGTGCCTGGTGCTGGGCCTGCTCGCCGCCGCCCGCGGCGAATGGGACGAGGCCGCGGCCAGGTTCGCCGGTACCGCGGCCGATCAGCCTGAGAACGCGTTCACGCCGGTCGCGATCGCCGCGCACGCCGGGATGTCGGGCATGCTGCTCGCGCAGGATCTCGGCGAGGCCGCGGTGACGCAGGCCGAGAAGGGACTGGAACTCCTGCGCGCCAAGGGTGTCTGGGCCTGGGGCGCCGATCTGGTGATGGCCGCAGTCGACGCCTATTGCGCCACCGGGCGGGACGCCGAGGCGCGAGCGCTGACCGACGAATTCGAAACCGAGGTCGGCGGCCTCGACGCACCGTCGACCCGGGCCGCGCTCGCCGCGAACCGAGGGCTCGTCGCGGCGTCCCGCGGCGACCACGAGGAGGCGATCGAGGCCTTCGAGCAGGCTCGGACCCGGTTCGATGCGCTCCCCGCGCCCTATCACGCGGCGCTGATCGCCGAACGGGCCGCGCGCTGCCGCCTGGCCCGCAACGAGGACGTCGCCGAGACTTTCGCGGCACTCGCGGAGACCTTCGACCACCTCGGCGCCACACGCGACGCCGCCCGCTGCCGCCACGCCTTCCGGTCCACCGGCGCCGTCGCCCCCTCGCGGCGCGGCCGCCGGGGTTACGGCGACGAGCTGTCCCCGCGCGAGCGCGACGTCGCCCGCCTGCTGGCCGCCGGGCACACCAACCGGGAGATCGCCGAGGTGCTGTTCCTGTCCCGGCGCACGGTGGAACAGCACGTCGCGAGTGTGCTGCGGAAGCTGAAGGTGCGGTCGCGGAGCGAGCTGGCGGGATTGCGGTCAGCCTAGGCGCGTCGTGAGTGGTCAGGACGGTTCTAACCGTCTTTACCGCTCACGAGGCGCCCAGCACCGGCGTTTACCCGTGATCGACCGGACGACACGCGTGATCCAGCGGACGCCACGCGTGATTGGAGGGACGTCACGATCGCGGCGTCCGTCCAATCACGCTTGTCGTCCATCCAGTCACGCGAAACCGCCACCAGCGCACCGGCCGGAAGTGCCCGAGACACGTACCAGAATTAAATCGGTTGCGTGGCCCGAAGGGGTCGGGGATGATCGTCCGCGATCCGGCAGGGAGCCGGTGGATGCGACTGGGAGGTGCCTCGTGCTGATGACTGTCCGGGGCCTTGGCCGCCCCCATCCACTCGCCCCTCGCGGCTGAGCGCGGAGCCACGACGCTCGCCCGGTGGGGCATCCCTGATCTAGGAGAACCCACCAGTGCGCAAGCACGATCTCGAAGAGTCTTACGAACAACGTCCTCGCCGCACCCGTCGTGCCCGTTTCGACGACGAACCCGAACCCACCCGAGGCGGACGGCTCACCGAAGCCGAACGTGTCCGCCTCGCCCGGTTGCGGGAGGACGCCTACACCGAGACCGCCATCCCCGACGGCGCCGACCGCTGGAGCACCTGGGGAGAAGCGGAGCAAGGACCGCTGCCGCGCCCGGACTGGGTGATCACCGAACTGGCCGCGGTCGACACCGAACTCGGCATCCTCAAAACCGGCAAGGAGGCGGACGTCCACCTCGTCCGGCGCAACCTGCCCGGCACCGAAGGCACCGTGCTCGCCGCCAAGCGGTACCGCAGCGGAGAGCACCGGCTGTTCCATCGTGACGCCGGCTATCTCGAAGGCAGGCGGATGCGGCGTTCGCGGGAGATGCGGGCGATGGAGTCGCGCAGCAGCTTCGGCCGCAACCTCATCGCCGAACAGTGGGCCGTGGCCGAGTTCGGCGCGCTGAGCAGGCTCTGGTCGGTCGGCGCGCCCGTGCCGTATCCGGTGCAGCGCGACGGCACCGAACTCCTGCTGGAATTCCTCGGCGAGGGCGAGACCGCCGCGCCTCGGCTGGCACAGGTCCGGCCGGAGCCCGAACAGTTGCGGGAACTGTGGTTCCAGACCTCGGCGATGCTGGAACTGCTGGCGTCGCAGGGGCTCGCGCACGGTGACCTCTCGGCGTACAACCTGCTCGTGCACCACGACCGCATCATGGTGATCGACCTCCCCCAGGTGGTCGACATCGTCGCCAATCCCGGCGGGCTGGAGTTCCTCGCGCGTGACGTGCGGAACATCGCGACGTGGTTCCACTCGCGCGGATTGCCGGAGCGGCTCACGGCGGTGCCGGAACTGATCGAGGAGTTGCAGGAGATCGCCGGACTCCGCTGACCGTCCACAGTGTCTCGAAGGGGTCTTTCCCGGCACGATCACGCCGGGAAAGACCCCGCGGTGGAGACCCTGCCCACAATCGGTCCCTCCAGTTGGGAGGCCGGATAACGGTCCGGTACAGTAGTGACAGACCGCAACCGGCGGCGTGGATGAGTTGGTGTCCGTCGCCTCCAAAGCCAACCGAATGGCTCGCGGTATCCGTATCAATCCATTGGCGCGCGGTGTCACGCAGACGCGGTGTGCCGGGTTCGTCCCTGTGAACGCCCATCTGTGCACACCATCTTGCCCTGCCTGCGTGCGGGCAGCCCGGGCCTCCTTGCGACGTGCCACGTCCGAGAGGCATTTGTGACAGTCACGTTCAACTCCGGCCACGTCTCACCGTCGGCGCGTCAGCACCGCAAGCCGCGCACCCGCCCCGCGGGTGACGCGATGCTGCGCGAAGACGCCGTCGAGACGGTCAAGGCGAAGACCTGGGCGGAACTCGGCCTTCCCGACCCGCTGCTGCGGGCGCTGGCCGACGCCGGTATCACCTCCCCGTTCCCGATCCAGTCGGCGACCATCCCCGACGCGCTCGCCGGTCGCGACGTGCTCGGCCGCGCCCAGACCGGTTCCGGCAAGACCCTGGCCTTCGGCCTCGCGATGCTGACCCGGCTCAACGGCGGCCGCGCCCGGCCGAAGCACCCCCGCGCGCTGATCCTGGTCCCGACCCGCGAGCTGGCCATGCAGGTCGCCGACTCGCTGACCCCGCTGGCCAAGGCCCTGGGCCTGTGGTGCCGCACCGCCGTCGGCGGCATGGCCTTCACCCGCCAGGCCGACGCGCTTTCCCGCGGCGTCGACCTGCTGATCGCCACCCCCGGCCGGCTGTCGGACCACGTCCGCCAGGGCACCGCGTCGCTGTCCGACGTCAACTTCGTCGCGCTCGACGAGGCCGACCAGATGGCCGACATGGGCTTCATGCCGCAGGTCCGCGAGATCCTCGACCTGACCCCGGCCCGCGGGCAGCGCCTGCTGTTCTCGGCCACCCTCGACGGTGACGTCGACCGGCTGGTCCGCGCGTACCTGACCGACCCGGTCACGCACTCGGTCGCCCCGTCGACCGCGAGCGTCACCACCATGGACCACCACGTGTTCCAGGTGTCGCACCAGGACAAGCAGGACATCATCACCGAGATCGGCGCCCGCGAGGGCCGCACGATCATGTTCGTCCGCACCAAGCACCACGTGGACCGCCTGACCGAGCGTCTGCGCGAGAAGGGCGTCCACGCGGCCGCCCTGCACGGCGGCAAGACCCAGGGCCAGCGCAACCGCGTCCTCGCGGACTTCAAGGAGGGCTACGCGCCCGTCCTCGTCGCCACGGACGTCGCCGCGCGCGGTATCCACGTCGACGACATCTCGCTGGTGCTGCACGTCGACCCGGCCGCCGACCACAAGGACTACCTGCACCGCGCCGGCCGCACCGCGCGCGCCGGGGCGTCCGGTGTCGTGGTCACGCTGGTCACCCACGACCAGCGCCGCATGGTGCGCCGGATGACCGACCGCGCCGGTGTCCGCGCCGAGCAGACCACCATCCGCCCGGGTGACGCCGAGCTCGCCCGCATCACCGGTGCGCAGCAGCCCAGCGGCGAGCCGGTCGTGGAGCGCCGTCGTGAGTCCCCGCGTCGTGGCGGTGGCCGCGGCTACGGTGGCGACCGCGGCGGTTACCAGGGCTCGCGCGAGGGTCACGGTCACCGCGAAGGCGGCCGTCCCGGTGGCTTCCGCGGCCGTCCGCGTCGTGGCGAGGGCGGTGGCGGCAACGGCCGTCCGCAGCGTCCGGGCGGGCGCCCGCGTCGCAGCTACGACAGCTGAAGTGACTGAAGCCGGTTCCTCCGGCGGCTAGTGCCATGAAAGGTCCTTTCCTTGCAAAATTTGCAAGGAAAGGACCTTTCATGGCGTTCGGAGTGGGGACCACCACGTCCATCGGGAAACGGCGGATGGGAGACTGCGGGACGTGACTTCTCCCGGCCCCGCCTCCCAGAACCTCCCGCCCGACCAGGTCTTCGACTGGCTCGACGTGGAGGCGGAGAAGCGGGCCGAGGCCGGGCTGGTGCGCAAGCTGCGCATCCGGCAGGCACAGGAGCCGGAGCTGGACCTCGCCGGGAACGACTACCTCGGGCTCGCCAGGGACAAGCGCGTCGCCGGTGCGGCGGCCGCGGCCGCGCTGCGCTGGGGCGCGGGGGCGACCGGCTCCCGGCTCGTCACCGGCACCACCGAAGTCCACGCCGAACTCGAGCACGAACTCGCCCGCTTCTGCGGTACGCAGGCCGCGCTGGTCTTCTCGTCCGGGTTCACCGCGAATCTCGGCGCCGTCACGGCCCTGTCCGGCGCGGATTCCGCGATCGTCACGGACAAGTACATCCACGCCTCGTTGATCGAGGGCTGCCGCCTGTCCCGATCGGACATCGCCGCCGTCGCGCACAGCGAGCCGAACGCCTTCAAGCACGCGCTGGCGACCCGCCGCAAACCGCGTGCCCTCGTCGTCACCGATTCCGTGTTCTCCGTCGACGGCGACATCGCCCCCTTGGAGCAGCTCGCCGGTGTCTGCCGGGAGCACGGCGCGTCGCTGCTCGTCGACGACGCGCACGGTTTCGGCGTCCTCGGCGAGGGCGGCCGCGGCGCCGTCCACGCGGCGGGGCTCTCCGGCGCGCCGGACGTCGTCACCACGATCACGTTGTCGAAATCCCTTGGGGCGCAAGGCGGAGCGGTGCTCGGGCCGCGTCGCGTGATCAGGCATCTCGTGGACACCGCGCGCAGTTTCATCTTCGACACCGGGCTCGCGCCCGCCAGTGCCGCCGCCGCGCTCGCCGCCCTCACCGCGCTGAAGGCCGAGCCGGAGCTGGCCACCAAGGTCACCGAAGCCGCGGGAAACCTTGCGATGCAACTGAAATCGGCCGGCTTCCGGGTCAGTCTCCCGGACGCCGCGGTGATCTCGGTGCAGGCGCCGTCGCCGGAATCCGCCGTCGCTTGGGCGGCCGCCTGCGCGGATCAGGGTGTGCGTGTCGGCTGCTTCCGGCCGCCGTCCGTGCCCGACGGCATCTCCCGCCTGCGCCTGACCGCGCGGGCCGACCTCACCGAGGCCGACGTGGACCGCGCGGTCGCGGTGATCACGGCCGCGGCGCCTCCCGGCGCCACATCGTGAGGTGCGGGATCCCGTCTTCCATGAACTCCTCGCCCTCGACGACGAAGCCGTACTTGGCGTAGAACTTCGTCGCGTACGTCTGCGCGTCGAGGACGCACGGCGCGTCCCCGATCCCCGCGAGGGCGGTCTCCATCAGCCGTCCCGCGAGCCCCTTGCCGCGTGAGCGCACGGCCGTGCACACCCGGCCGATGCGGAAGGTGCCGCCGGCGTCCTGCAACACCCGCAGATACGAGTCGACGGCGACGGAACCGCCGATCCAGAGGTGCCGCGTGCCGGGCAGGAGGTCACGTCCGTCGATCTCGTGATAGGCGCAGTCCTGCTCGACGACGAACACGTCCACGCGCAGGCGGAGGATGCCGTGCAGCTGTGCGGCGGTGATCTCGTCACCGGCGACGGACAGCGGGAACGACGTGGTCTCGATGATCGGGGTGTCGGTGCTCACGCCCACTTGTTAGCACATCGGACGGGAAGAAGGCACCGATCAGCCGATCAGGCCCCGGCTCTTCTGCTGGGAGATCTCGTTCGCGAAGTGGGATACGCGGGTGTAGACGCCGGGTTTGCCCGCCTTCGCGCAGCCCTCGCCGAACGACACGATCCCGATCAGCGTGTCGCCCACCATGAGCGGCCCGCCCGAATCGCCCTGACAGGCGTCGACGCCGCCCTCGGGATAGCCGGCGCACACCATGTCGCTCGGGTCGTAGCCCGAGTACGCGGTGCGGCAGGTCTTGTCGCTGACCACCGGGACGACCGCGCTGCGCAGGTAGTCCGACCGCGCGCCGCCGTCGGCGACCCGGCCCCAGCCGAGGACCGTCGCCTTCGTGCCTTCTTCGTACAGGTCGGCGTTGCCGTTGTCCGCGACCTTCGCGGGCCGGTACGGCAGCTGACCGCTGACCGTCATCACCGCGATGTCGTCACCCTTGCCGGGATCGCCGTTGTAGTCGGGGCTGACCCAGATCCGCGAGACACGCAGCTCGACGCCGTCCCGCGAACGTTTGTCCTCACGTCCCGCCACCACGCGGACGTCGGCGCGTTTGACCGCGACCGCGCAGTGCGCCGCCGTCGCGACCGTCGTCGAGCTGACGATCACCGCGCCGCAGTACTGGTTGCCGCTCCGGTCGGCCAGGTAGACCGCGTACGGGTACTGCGAGACCGAGGCCTTGCCACCGCCCACGATCCGCGGCTGGGCCGCCTGCTCCGGGCCGCTCACCGCGCTGTCGTCCGCCGACGCGCTGTTGACCGCGACCGGCACCATCACCGCCGTCGCGAGCACCGCTCCGACCGCGAGCAGCAGCGTGCGACGTGACTTCTTGGGCATGTTCTGTCCCTTCACCGGGGCGTACGTACGGTCAAACCCTGGGAAGTCATTCGACTCCAGCGCGTACACAAGCGATCGCGAATACCCTAATCGGAGAAAGCCCGATGCGGTGTCACTGAAACGGGTGGAACTGTGCTCACCGAACGCATCTGTCACCCTGGACGTCGTGCGGGCTACGGCGACGATTCTGGCGGCTGCGGCCCTTCTGCTCTCCTCGTGTTCGAGCCCGGTGGCCGGCCCTCCCGCCGAAACCTCTTCCGCCACAACGGCTCCGGCCACGTCGGCCCCGCCGCCGGCACCGGTCTGGCAGGTCGGCGCGAAGCCGCTTCCCTTGCGCCGTGACGGTTTCGGGCAGATCCTCCCGACTCCTCCCGTGCTGGCGAACCGTTCCCTGCCGACCACCGACCTGCTTCCCCCACCCGCCGGGAACCGGTTCGCGGGCACGGTGAATCCCGTCCCCGCCGAGGTTCTCGCGCGCAGCACCTGGCAGGCGGCCTGCCCGGTCACCGCGGGCGAACTGCGCTATCTCACGTTGTCGTTCTGGGGTTTCGACGGCCGCGCGCACACCGGGGAAATGCTCGTGAACGCGTCGGTCGCGAACGCCGTCGTCACCGTGTTCGGGCGGTTGTTCGCCGCGAAGTTCCCGATCGAGGAAATGCGCGTGACCGCTCCCGCCGAGCTCACCGCTCCCCCGACGGGTGACGGGAACAACACCACCGCCTTCGTCTGCCGTCCGGCCCGCGGCCTGGCGAACTGGTCGGCGCACGCCTACGGGCTCGCGATCGACGTCGACCCGTTCTGCAACCCGTACACCAAGGACGACGTCGTCCTGCCCGAGCTCGCGTCGGCGTACCTCGACCGGGGAAACCGGCGGCCGGGGATGATCACCGCCGGAGATTCGACGGTGGCCGCCTTCGCCGCGATCGGCTGGACCTGGGGCGGCTCCTGGACGACGCCGACGGACCGGATGCACTTCAGCTCCACCGGCCGCTGAACCGGGAACAACCGGCCGCCGTGACAAGTTGGCTAGAGTCGGAACCACCCCCGCTCCCGCCGCAAAGGAAGACAGCGTGCCCCACTACGACCTGGTGATCGTCGGTACCGGATCGGGCAACTCGATCCTCGACCCGCGTTTCGCGGACTGGAACACGGCGATCGTGGAGAAGGGCACGTTCGGCGGCACCTGCCTGAACGTGGGCTGCATCCCGACGAAGATGTTCGTGCACGCCGCCAACGTCGCGGCCACCCCCGCCACGTCGTCGAAGTTCGGCGTCGACGAGGAGCTGACCGGCGTCCGCTGGCGCGACGTGCGCGACCGGATCTTCGGCCGGATCGACCCCATCGCCGAGGGCGGCCGCGAATACCGCGCCGGGCACGAGGACAACAAGAACGTCACCGTGTACGAGGGCGAAGGCCGCTTCACCGGGCACAAGGAGCTGCGGGTCAGCTACCCCGACGGCCGCCCCGCCGAGACGATCACCGCCGACAAGTTCGTGCTCGCCGCCGGCGGCCGGCCGGTGATCCCGGACATCCCCGGCCTCGCCGACACCGGCTACCACACGTCCGACACGGTGATGCGGCTCGACGAGCTGCCGTCGAGCATCGTGATCCTCGGCGGCGGGTACATCGCGGCCGAGTTCGCGCACGTCTTCGCCTCGTTCGGGGTGGACGTGACCGTGGTCAACCGCTCCGGCGCGCTGCTGCGCTCCGAGGACGACGACGTCAGCGCCCGGTTCACCGAGCTGGCCGCGCAGCGGTTCGACGTCCGGCTCGACCGCAAGACCGTGCGCGCGCGCAAGACCGCGTCGGGTGTCGCGCTGGACCTCGAAGGCCCGCAGGGCGCCGAGACCGTCGAGGCCGACGTGCTGCTGGTCGCGACCGGCCGCACGCCGAACTCCGACCTCCTGGACGTCGCCGCCACCGGTGTGACCACGGGCGAGCGCGGGCACGTCGTGGTCGACGAGTACCAGCAGACCGTGGTCGACGGGATCTACGCGCTCGGCGACATCTCGTCGGTCTTCGAGCTGAAGCACGTCGCGAACCACGAGCAGCGCGTGGTGCAGCACAACCTGCTGCACCCGGACGAGCGGATCGAGGCCGACCACCGGTTCGTCCCGCACGCGGTGTTCACCTCGCCGCAGGTCGCCTCCGTCGGGCTGACCGAACGCGAGGCGCGCGAGCGTGGCGTGTCGTACGTGACGTCGCATCAGGACTACGCCGGTATCGCCTACGGCTGGGCGATGGAGGACACCACCGGCTTCGCGAAGCTGCTCGCCGACCCCGCTACCGGGCAGCTGCTGGGCGCGCACATCATCGGCCCGCAGGCGTCTTCGGTGATCCAGCCGCTGATCCAGGCGATGAGCTTCGGGCTGGACGCGAAGAGCATGGCGCGCGGGCAGTACTGGATCCACCCGGCGATGCCGGAACTGGTCGAGAACGCCCTGCTGAACCTTCCGCTGGACTGACCCCCAACCGCGTTTAGTTCTCTAAATGCGCCTCTTAGACGACGCGGTCGCAAGCGCGGGCGCCGTTCCGCGCCGCGAGCGCGCTCACCGCGTTCATCTCGGTGTCCGAGGCACCCATCAAGGCGGCCGAGCGGGCCCCATCCCCTGAAAACCGCTCGGCTGCCTCGACGTAGCGGCGGATCGCCGCCAAGAACTCCTCCCGCGCCGATGCCGCCCCTCCCGGCACCGCGCGGACCCCCGTCGCCCCCTTGAGGACGTCCTTGGCGTCGTCCACCTTCACCGCGACGTAGTGCTGCCACTTGCGCAGCTCCGTCGCGGCCTCCCCCTCCGGATCCGGCCAGTAACGCTGGATCTCGGCGCCACTGTCCTTCCACACCCGCACGCACACCCGGTCCACGGCGCGGTAGAACTCCAGCGACGAGATCGCCGCGGGCGCCCGCTCCGGCACCAAGGTGACGCACACCGCGGCGAAACACGCCAACGCCGTCCCGTACGCCAGTCCCTCGACCACGCCGCCCCCAGAACCGAGTTTTTGAACAGGTTCAACTCGCTCAGGCTATGGCTCCGCCCCGGGACGGGTCAAGAAGTTTTTTGAACGCGTTCAGACGAAGCGGCGACGGCCGGCGAAGGCACCGAAGGTCATCTGCGCGGCGAAGACCGCGAGCATCATGATCCAGGGCACGGTCCAGCCGTGGGTGAGATCGTGAAGCAGCCCGAAGAGGAACGGCCCGACGGCCGCCATCAGGTAACCGATGCCCTGCGCCATCCCCGACAGCCGCGCGGTGTCCTCGCCGGTGCGCGCCCGCAGCGCGATCACCGTCAGCGCGAGCGAGAACACGCTCATCCCGAGCCCGATGAGGAGGCACCAGAGCAGCGGCGAGGCGGCGGGGGCGACCATCATGCCGACCATGCCGACGAAGCCGGGAACGCCGAGCCCGACGATCCACGGGCTCTGGCTCTTGTGCCGGGCGGCCATCGGCGCCACGACGAGACTGATCGGGACCGCGATGAGCGAGATCAGCCCGAGCAGCAGCCCGGAATCACCCTTGCTCACCCCCGCGTCGATCATCACCTCCGGCAGCCAGCCCATCACGACGTAGGCCAAAAAGGCCTGAGTGCCGAAGAAAAGCGTGACCATCCACGCAAGGGGGCTACGCAGGAGCGATCGCCCGCTACCCTGCTTGCCTGCCTCGGCAACGGGCGCACGTCCCGCACCGCGGGCTGCGAGAATCCAGACGAGGAGTGCGAGCACCGCCAGTACCGACCAGGCGCCGAGACCTTGGCGCCAGCCGCCGAACGCGTTCTCCAAGGGAGGGGTGAGCGCGGACCCCAGGGCGCCCCCGCCCTGCAGAGCGGCGGTGTACACGCCGGTCATCATGCCGACACGCGCCGGGAAGGAGTCCTTGATGACGACCGGGATCAGTACATTCGCCAAGGCGATTCCCGCCGTGGCGACCAGGGTTCCCCCGAGCACGACGTACGGTCCGTCGATCACGCGTAGCACCAGGCCGACGGCCAGCACCGAAAGCGCGGACGCGATGGCCGCGCCGATGCCGAACCGGCGGGCCAGCAGGGGCGCGGCGAGCCCGGCGGCGGCGAAACACAGGCCGGGGAGCGTGGTGAGCACGCCCGCCCAGGTCGCCGTGGCGCCGAGGTCGTCGCGCATCTCGCCGAGCATGGGGCCGATACTGGTGATCGCGGGCCGCAGGTTGAGGGCAACCAGGATCACCGCGACACCGAGCAGGACACCGCCGGTGATCACTCCCGGCCGCCACTCCGTTTCGATCGAACCTTCGAGTTCAAGGCTTTCATCGAACGGGGACACGGATTCTCGAGAGTCGACACGCACGTCGGCTAGTATCACATACATAGGATGATTGGATGAAGGGACAACGCTGTGCCATTGGCCACCACGCGCCGTGCCGGCCTGGTCGATCAGGTCATCGAGCAGCTGCGTGACGCCGTCACGCAGGGAGAATGGCCCATCGGTCAGCGGATTCCGACGGAACCAGAGCTGGCCGGGCAGCTCGGCGTCGGGCGCAACACCGTCCGCGAGGCCGTGCGCGCGCTCGCGCACACGGGGCTGCTCGAAGTCCGCCAGGGCGACGGGACCTACGTGCGGGCGACGAGCGAGGTCTCGGGCGCCATCCGGCGGCTGTGCGGTTCCGAACTGCGCGAGGTGCTGCAGGTGCGGCGCATCCTCGAGGTCGAGGGCGCCCGGCTCGCGGCCGTGGCGCGGACCGAGGAGGAGGTCGTCGAGCTGCGGTCCCTGCTCGAACGCCGCAACGCCGAGCTGCGCGAAGGCCATTGGGAGGATTTCGCCCGCCTCGACGCGGAATTCCACTTCGCGGTCGTCCAAAGTGGACATAACACCCTGCTGACCGAGATGTACCGCGGGCTCACCGAGGTGATCACGGCCAGCGTGGCCGCCACGTCGAACGTGACACCGGGCCGCGAGTATCTGCCGGAGATAGGGCATGAAGGCCTCGCCGAGGCCATCGCCGACCGCGACGCCGACCGGGCCGCCAGCGAGGCGTGCGGTTTCCTGGACGAACTCCTGGCCAGGGTGGAGCAGGACGAGAGCTGAAGGGGACTTTCCCCGCATAGGACGCAGCAAAGGGGCCCTTCACCGCATCGCATGCGGTGAAGGGCCCCTTCAGCCCGCCTACGGCAGCGTCAGGATTTCGGCGCCGTCCTCGGTCACCACGAGGGTGTGCTCGAACTGGGCCGTCCACTTCTTGTCCTTGGTGGTGACGGTCCAGTCGTCGGCCCAGATGTCGTAGTCGATGGTGCCGAGGGTGATCATCGGCTCGATCGTGAAGGTCATGCCCTGCTCGATCACCGTCTCGACGGACGGCTCCTCGTAGTGCAGCACGGTCGGCGCGGTGTGGAACGCCGGCCCGACCCCGTGCCCGGTGAAGTCCCGCACGACCCCGTAGCCGAACCGCTTCGCGTAGGACTCGATGACCCGGCCGATGACGTTGAGCTGCCTGCCGGGGCGGACGGCCTTGATGGCGCGCATGGTCGCCTCGCGCGTGCGCTCGACCAGCAGCCGCGCCTCCTCCGAGACGTCACCCGCCAGGAACGTCGCGTTGGTGTCGCCGTGGACGCCGCCGATGAACGCGGTGACGTCGATGTTGCAGATGTCGCCGTCCTCGATCACCGTCGAATCCGGGATGCCGTGGCAGATCACCTCGTTGAGCGAGGTGCAGCACGACTTCGGGAACGCGCGGTAGCCGAGCGTCGACGGGTACGCGTGGTTGTCCAGGAGGAACTCGTGGATCACCTTGTCGATGTCGTCGGTGGTCGCGCCGGGTTTGACGGCCTTGCCGCCCTCCTCCAGCGCCTGCGCCGCGATCCGGCTCGCGACCCGCATCGCCTCGATCACCTCGGGTGTGCGGACCCCGTTGCCCGTGTCGCGTTTCGGCGCCGGCCGGTCGACGTACTCGGGACGGGCGATGCTGGCGGGGACGGCTCGCCGCGGCGTCTGGACGCCGGGCTTCAAGGGGGAGCGAACGGACATGGGCCCAGCCTACGACCTGGTGGCTAACCGAGCCCCGTCAGGAAGCGCTGGGCGGCCTCGACCGCGGGCCTGGACGTCCCCGCGTCGGTCGTCAGCACCGCGAAGGCCAGGTCCCCGGTGTAGCCGACGAACCAGCCGTGCGAATGCGTGCCGTCGCCGAACTGGGCCGTCCCGGTCTTTCCCCGGACGTCCGCCAGGGGCTTGAGCAGTGTCGCCGTGCCGTCGGTGACGACCTCGCGCATCATCCCGCGCAGCGCGTCGAGCACCTCCGGCTTGATCGGTTTGCCGAGCCCGGACGAGGTGGTGGCCATCCCCCGCACCAGCGTCGGCACCGGGACCTTGCCCGACTGGACCGTCGCGGTGGCGACGGCCAGGCCGAACGGGCTCGCCACCACGGTCCCCTGGCCGAACCCGTTCTCCGCGCGCTGCGCGACGGTGTTCGCCGGCGGCGACGAACCGGTGATCGTGGTCAGGCCGGGGATGACGAAGTCGGCGCCGATGCCGAGATCGCGCGCGGCGTCGGTCAGCGCGGCGGGAGGCAGGTCGGTCGAGAGCTTCGCGAACGTCGTGTTGCAGGACTTGGCGAACGCAGTGGAGAGCGGGACGACGCCCAGGGCGAACTTGCCCTCGTTCGGCACCGTCCGGTTCTCGAAGGTGGCCGTGCCGGGGCAATCCACCGGGCTGTCCGCCCGCACCGTGCCCGCGGACAGCGCCGCGACGGCGGTGGCCATCTTGAACGTGGAGCCCGGCGGGAAGCGGCCGGTGAGCGCGATCGCGCCCTGCGGGTCCGCCGGGGCGTTCTGCGCCACCGCCAGCAGCTCGCCGGTCGACGGCTGGATCGCGACCAGCGCGGACGCCGTCGGCACCGGGGCGAGCGCCCGCTCCGCCGCACCCTGCGCCTTCACGCTGAGCGTGCTGACGACCGCGGGCGCCGGTTTGGGGTGTTCGGAGTGCAGGTCGACGATCTCGCCGCCGCCCGTGTCGAGGGTGACGACGCGCCAGCCCGCCGAGCCCTCCACCTGGTCCTCGACGAGCGACCGGACCGCGGGCAGCACCTGCTTGCCGAAGTTCTTGTCGTCCGGCAGCAGCCTTTCCTGCTGGCTGAACCGGACCCCGGGCAGGTCGTAGATCTCGGGCTTCACCTCTTGGTAGCTGTTCGCCCGCAGGCTCACGACCGGATAGCCGGAGCCGGGTTTGAGCGTCTTCACGCCGTCGCGGATCGACTGGCCGGTCACCGACGCCTCGAACCGGTTGAGCGCCGCGCCGAGTTTGTCGGTGACGGCGACCAGATCGCCCGCCTTCGCCGGGTCGAGCACGACGCTGACGACCGTCTGCGGGCGCAGCAACGGCGTCCCGTCGCGGTCCAGCACCGGCGCCAGATCCGGCGGGTCCGCCTTCAGCGCGATGCTCTGCTGCGCGGCCAGCTGCGGATGGAGCGCGGTGGGCAGCCAGCGCACCTTCCAGCCGTCCTGCGTGGAATGGACCTGAGCGTCGGCCTTGTAGGTCCAGACCCGGCCGCGCGGCAGGTTCCAGCTGAGCTGATAGGTCGCCGTCCCGTTGTCCGCGCCGGACGCGTGCCGGACCTGCTTGTCCACGATCTTGATCGACTCGGGGGAAAGCGCCTTCCGCGCCATCTCCAGCGACTCGCGCGCGGCGTCGGGCGAATCGGTGAAGGAGGCCGCGGCGGCGACGTCACCGGAGGAGAGCCCGCCGAGGAAACCCGTGATGGCGTCCTCGGGCCCGGAATCGGCGAAGAGCCCGCACCCGGCGGCCGAGAGGCCCACCATCCCCGCGAGCACGACGACGGCGACACGACGACCTGCAGGCATGCCCCGGATCCTGCCAGCCCGGGCACCGTCCACCGGGATGCAACGCCGATCTAGAACAGAACCGTCGCGTACTGCCCGACCTGCTGGAAGCCGATCTTGCGATAGGCGGCGAGCGCCGGGCTGTTGTAGGCGTTGACGTACAGGCTGGCCGTGCGGCCCATCCCGCGGACGAGCCTGGTCACCACGGACGCCGTCCCGGCGGTGCCGAGACCGCCGCCGCGGCGTTCCGGATGCACCCAGACCCCCTGGATCTGGCCGACCGTGGAGGACATCGCGCCGATCTCGGCCTTGAAGACGACCTCGCCGTCTTCGAAGCGCGCGAACGCCCGGCCGCCGGCGATCAGCTCCGCGACGCGGGCGCGATACCCGGCGCCACCGTCGCCGTTGCGGGGGTCGACGCCGACCTCCTCGACGAACATGGCGATCGCGGCCGGGAGATAGCGGTCGAGTTCCTCCGGGCGCACCGCGCGGACCAGCGGATCGGCGGCGACGGACGGGATCCCGTCGAGCGCGAGCAACGGCTGGTCGTGCCGGACCTCCCTGGCGGGGCCCCATTCCGGCTCGAGTTCGTCCCACAGCCCCAGCACCTGCTCGGCCGGGCCGACCAGCGACGAGCAGCTCCGCTGACGGCGCAGGGCGCGATCGGCGAAGGAACGCAGAGCGGAGGCGTTGCCGCGCAACGGGATCAGGTTCGGCCCGGAGAAGCACAGCCCTTGGAGCCTGCCCGCCCGGACGGGACGGGAGTCGGCGGCCCAGAGCTCGCCACCGAGCCGCCAGGGGTCGAGACCCGCGGTCTCCACCCTGGCACTGACCATGCAGCTGCCGACCGGGTCTGTGGCGAGCGCGGCACGGACCGCGGGATAGTCCCGATCATCGAGCAGCCGTGCACCTGCAAGCCGCAACACCACTCCAGGGTGCCAGATGAGCGGCGTAAACGGAACGCAAGCTTCACGACACGCTGAGAGAACTTCGGCAGGTCGGGGCCGCCAAGTGCAAGGAACGGTCCTTTCCTCGCAAATTTTGCGAGGAAAGGACCGTTCCTAGCGTGGTCTCGACCAGTCAGCCGACCGTGACGGTGGGCTCTCCCTCGCCGATCGTCTGACCCGACTCCTCGGCGATCCGCATGGCCTCTTCGATCAGCGTCTCGACGATCGCGTGCTCCGGCACGGTCTTGATGACCTCGCCCTTGACGAAGATCTGGCCCTTGCCGTTACCCGACGCGACACCGAGGTCGGCCTCACGCGCTTCACCGGGGCCGTTGACGACGCAGCCCATGACCGCGACGCGCAGCGGGACCTCCATGCCCTCCAGACCGGCGGTGACCTGCTCGGCGAGCGTGTAGACGTCCACCTGCGCGCGGCCGCACGAGGGGCAGGAGACGATCTCGAGCTTGCGCTCCTTGAGGTTCAGCGACTGCAGGATCTGGATCCCGACCTTGACCTCTTCCACCGGCGGCGCCGACAGCGAAACGCGGATCGTGTCGCCGATGCCCTGCCGCAGCAGCGCGCCGAACGCGACGGCCGACTTGATGGTGCCCTGGAACGCCGGACCCGCCTCGGTGACCCCGAGGTGCAGCGGGTAGTCGCACTGCTCGGCGAGGATCTCGTACGCGCGCACCATGACCACCGGGTCGTTGTGCTTCACGGAGATCTTCACGTCGTAGAAGTCGTGCTCGGCGAACAGCGACGCCTCCCACAGCGCCGACTCGGCCAGCGCCTCCGGGGTCGCCTTGCCGTACTTGTCCATGATCCGCTTGTCCAGCGAACCCGCGTTGACGCCGATCCGGATCGGGGTGCCGTGGTCCTTCGCGGCCTTCGCGATCTCCTTGACCTGGTCGTCGAACTTGCGGATGTTGCCCGGGTTCACCCGGACCGCCGCGCAGCCCGCCTCGATCGCGGCGAAGACGTACTTCGGCTGGAAGTGGATGTCGGCGATCACCGGGATCTGCGACTTCTTCGCGATCGCGGGCAGCGCCTCGGCGTCGTCCGCCGAAGGGCACGCGACGCGCACGATGTCACAGCCCGCAGCGGTGAGCTCGGCGATCTGCTGCAGCGTCGCGTTGACGTCGGAAGTGAGCGTGGTGGTCATCGACTGCACCGAAATCGGGTGCTCGCTGCCGACGCCCACCGGCCCGACCTGCAGCTGTCGGGTCTTGCGACGCTCGGAGAGGACGGGAGGAGGAAGCGCTGGCATACCAAGAGCGACAGTCACGCCGTCAAGCGTACCTACCCCGATCGGCGGACATCCACGACGTCAGCCGTCACGGTGAGCAGCATTACCTGGGCAGCCCAATGATGCTGACAGCGCGCTCCGTCACCGCCGTCGGGCGTCACTGGAACAGCTTGACCGGGTTCACGATGTCGGCGGTGACGGTGAGCAGAGTCACCGCGCCGCCGATGAAGACGAGCACCATCGTGACCGCGGACAGCTTCGTGTAGTCGACCGGTCCGCCCGCCGCCTTGCCGCGCAGCTTCCGGATCCAGTCGCGGACCCGCTCGTACCAGACGACCGCGATGTGCCCGCCGTCGAGCGGGAGCAACGGCAGCAGGTTGAACACGCCGATGAAGAAGTTCAGGCTCGCCAGCAGGAGCACGAAGATCTCCCACAGGCCGCGCTCGGCGGCCTCGCCACCGATCCGGCTGGCGCCGACGACGCTGACCGGGGTGTTCGGGTCGCGCTCGCCGCCGAAGATGGACTCCACCACCGCGGGGATCCGCGAGGGGAACTCGATCAGCCGCTTGGCGGTCTCGGAGAACATCGTGCCGGTGAAGCTGAGCGTCCCGCCGATCGCGTCGACCGGGCCGTAGGTCAGCAACGGCGGCGCGGTGTTCTGGATCGGCGAGGCGCCGATCATGCCGACGTCCTTGACCGTGGTGTTGTTGGAGGCGTCGGCGACCAGCCGCTGCACGCGCGGCACGTCGACGGTCAGGTTCAGCCGCTGCCCGTTCCGCTCGACCACGAACGGCGTCGGGCCGTTGGCGACCTGGACGGCCGCGAGCATCTCGCGCCAGGTCTTGATCGGCTTGCCCGCGACGGAGACGACCTTGTCGCCCGCCTGGAGACCGGCGGTCTTCGCGGGGGTCGGGGCGTCCGGCGGGCAGGTGGTGTCGTTCAGCTGCTCCACCGTGGTGGCCGCGCGGGCGCAGGACGTGGCGCTGATCACGGCCTCGGTGGGCGCGGCCTGCGCGGCCGGGTTCGGCAGGCCCATCGTGACGGCCATCAGGTAGAGGATGACGAAACCGAGGATGAAGTGCATCGCCGAACCCGCCGACATGACGACGGTGCGCTTCCAGGTCTTGAAGCGCCACATCGCGCGCTTCGACTCTTCCGGGGTGACCTCGTCGAGCGCGGTCATGCCCGCGATGTCGCAGAACCCGCCGAGCGGGATCCACTTCACGCCGTACTCGGTCTCGCCGCGGCGGAAGGAGAAGATCGTCGGCCCGAAGCCGATGAAGTAGCGCCGGACCTTCATGCCGAAGGCCTTGGCCGCCCACATGTGACCGGCTTCGTGCAGGGCGACGGACAGGCAGATACCCAGCGCGAACAGCACGATCCCGAGAATGAACCAGAGCACGCGCTACTTCCCCTTACCGATCAGCGCACCGGCACGCGCGCGAGCCCAGCGCTCGGCAGCTAGTACGTCATCCACGTCGCGAGGTTCACGACGCCATTCGTCGGCGGCTTCCACCACCTGGGCAATAGTGTCCACAATCGAGGTGAAGCCGGTGTTCTGTGCCAGGAAGGCGGCCACCAGCTCCTCGTTCGCCGCGTTGTAGACCGCCGGGACGCAACCGCCCACGGTCCCGGCGTGCCTCGCCAGCTCGACGGCCGGGAACGCCTCGTTGTCCAGCGGCTCGAAAGTCCAGCTCGCGGGCTGGTCCCAGACGCACGCGGCCGCGGCGCCGGGCACGCGGTCCGGCCAGTGCAGCGCCAGCGCGATCGGCAGCCGCATGTCGGGCGGGCTGGCCTGGGCGATCGTCGAACCGTCCACGAAGGTCACCATCGAGTGGATGATCGACTGCGGGTGGACGACCACGTCGATGCGGTCGGTCTCGATGTCGAACAGGAGCTTCGCCTCGATCAGCTCCAGTCCCTTGTTGACCAAAGTGGACGAATTGATCGTGATGAGCGGGCCCATGGACCAGGTCGGATGCGCCATCGCCTGCTCGACTGTGACGTCGGCCAACTCCGCGCGCTTGCGCCCCCGGAACGGCCCGCCGGAGGCGGTGAGCACCAGCCGGGCGACCTCGGACTCGCGGCCGGCGCGCAGGGCCTGCGCGATCGCGGAGTGCTCGGAGTCCACCGGGACGATCTGGCCCGGCTTGGCCGCGGCCAGCACGAGCGGCCCGCCCGCGATCAGCGACTCCTTGTTGGCCAGCGCCAGCGTGGCGCCGGTGGCGAGCGCGCGCAGGGTCGGCGGGAGCCCCTGGGAGCCGGGGAGCGCGTTGAGCACGACGTCGACGGGGGTGGCGTCGATCATCTCGACGACCGCGTCGGCCCCGGCGAAGATGCGCGGGAGCTTGAAGTCGCCGCTGGAGTAGCCGTGCTTCTGCGCCTCGGCGTACAGCGCGAGCTGGAGGTCTTCCACGGCCGTCGGCCTGCTGATGGCGACGGCGTCGACCTGGTGCGCCAGAGCCTGCGCGGCCAGCGCGGCGGGGTCGGAGCCGCCCGCGGCGATCCCGGCGACCCGGAACAGCTCCGGGTTGCGGGCCGCGACGTCGAGGGCCTGGGCGCCGACCGATCCGGTCGAACCGAGCACGAGCACACTTCGCGAGGTAGTCATCGGGGCTCATTGTCGCTTGGGGCCCGTCGGGCGCGTGCAGCCAGGTGTGGGATCATTCGCGGGCAAGCGAACCATCGGGTTTTGAGGAGTTGATCGTGGCGAGCAAGGCGGTCGAAAAGCGCGGCCGGGTGGGCGTCGACACCGTTGACCCCCGCGACGAGCCGTCGGCCGAGTGGGGCTGGCACGGTTCCTTCCCGAAGGCGACGCGGATCGCGGGCTGGCTGAGCGCGATCATCCTGCTGGTGATGCTGTACGGCAACCACCACGGCTGGACCGAGAACCTGTGGCTGATCGGCCTGTCGCTGCTGATGATGTTCGGGCTGGTGCTCGACATCCGCAAGCAGCGCACGGCCTGGCGCAAGTAGGTCCTTCACGGCTCAATGGCCCTTGTCCACCTTCGTGGGCAGGGGCCATTCGCCGTTCTGGGCCCACAGCTCGTTGACGATCTTGACCGCGTCACCAGCCTCGACCCCGTAGCGGTGCCGGTACTTCGCCGCCGGCCGCTGGACCGCCGCGGCGACGTCCCCGATGGCGACGTTGTTCCAAGCGCCGTTCGGGTAGAACTGCCGCATCACGGCGAGGAACCGGCCGGTCGCCCACACCGGGTCGGTGCGCTGCTCGAAGGAGCCCCAGCTCGCGCGCTGCTGGAAGAGCCCGACCGAGTCGCCGAGGCCGCCGTCGAGGTTGGCGATACTCGACTCGACGATCACCGTCGCGATCGCGATGGCGGCCGCGCGATCGTTGAGCCCCGATCTCTGCACGGTCTCGACGATCACTCTGGCGCACGAGGTGTTGTACGGGTTCATGTAGCCGCGCATCTTGGTGGCGAGCTGCTGGTTGAGGCTTTGGGCTGAGTCGGTGTCGTCGGCGGACGCGCCCGCCTGGGCGCACGGCAGGGCGATGTGTTCGACCTGGTCAGGCCGGATCTCGGTGGGCGGGAGCGCGACGAGCGAGAAGGCGAGGTACGCGGCGGTGAGTGAGCTCAGCATGTGCGGTGACCGTTCGGTGCAGGTGGTCGTGAGTGGCGATTCGTGTTCTAACCCGAATCGCCACTCACGACCACCCGGACGGCACCCCCGCGTGAACGGCTACCCGACGACCATCCTTTTGGGTTAGGTTCCCCCTCATGAAGCTGCGCTGGGGTGTCACCGCTGTCGTTTCCGCTCTCGCCGCCGTGTTCCTGCCCGGTGTCGCCACCGCCGCGCCCGCGTCCTCGGCGTCCTTGCCGATCGTGCGCTGCGAGTTCACGCCGACACCGGAAAACCCCGCGGCCCGTCCGGTCCTGCGCCCGCTCCCCTTCGCCCTGACCCGCGGCACCGTCGACGTCACCTTCCGCTTCAACTACGGCCCGGTGACCGTGCGCCTGAACCGCGCCGGCGCCGCCCCGTGCGCCGTCCACAACCTGGCGAGCCTGGCCCTGCAGCGCTTCTACGACCGCAGCCAGTGCTGGCGCCTGACGAACTCCTCGCGCCTCGGCGTCCTGCAGTGCGGCGACATCTACGAAGCCGAGAAGGGCGGACCGGGCTACAAGTTCGCGGACGAGGTCGACGGCACCGAGACCTACGACCGCGGCACCATCGCCATGGGCAACCAGGGCCCTGGCACGAACGGCAGCGAGTTCTTCATCGTGCACTCGTTCGCGAACATCCCGAAGAACTACTCGGTGATGGGCAAGGTCGTGCGGGGTATGGAGGTGCTGGACCGGATCGTGGCTGCCGGGATCATCCCGACGGATCCGAACGGGCCTGCCGACGGGCTGCCCGCGAAGCCGGTGAAGATCCAGAAGGCGACCGTGGGATTCTGAGGCGGCTGCCGTCCAGTCTTACGGAAGCGGATCAGAGCCGATCGATTTCGATCCCCTTTGAGTCAATGATCGCGTAGTCGCCGGGATAGGGAACCCACACCCCGATCCCGTTGGACCAAGAGACGATCTCAAGCGAGGCCACGTTGGCGATCGCGGTCCGGAGGAAGACCGCCTCACCATCTCTCAGGGAGAAGGTAGTTCCTACCGGTTCGAAGCACACCTCGGCGCTTTCCCCTTGCGCCGCAGCGAACTTCAGATCTACAACCTGGCCACCCTCACTCATTTGACTCCACGTCACTCCTGGCCGCCAAGGAGCCCGAGGAACTCTCCGAAATCGCGGGCGACCCGGCGGGGGACTCGATCTTCGTCGATGTAAACGACAGCAGGCTCATCGCCGCTTCCACAGTCGCGATAGTCGAGCATGACCGCGTCATGCCCGCCGGAAGGCATATCGAAGAGCACTATTCCGATATCCGGGTATCCCCACTCCGAAATCAAGTCCCGGCTGCCGCGCCCGCCGCTTGAGTCGATGCCATGGTCACCACCGATTCCGAGCAGCGATCGCACCTCGAAATGATCGTCCGCCCACGAAGTCGGGAACGACGTCGGACACAGTCTGCGGCGGAGGAGCCCGCCGTTCATCCGACGCAAGATGTCCAAGTAGGACGACGGGAGACGATACCCGAGTCGTTCCTCGGCCTTGCTGATCAACGCATCGTCGACAGCCGGGCCGGTGAACATGTCCTCACCTGCGAACGGTTCGATCACCGTCTTCCTCTCCAGACCACTTGCTCGGCCGAGCTCAGACAGATTCCTGAGAAAGGACGAACTCGGCGATCTCCTTCTTCCGGAGTATCCTCCAAACCGGATCCCCCGTCACCGACGCGAGCCAATCCGCGAAATCGACACCGTCGCCGCGAAACCACCACACCGCACGGCTCCCGAGTGACCGCAGGTCCGCATCCACACGACAGCGGAACTCGAAGCCGACCTGTGAGTACTCTGCGTGCTCACCGTCGGCGTCGACGATCTCCATCTGCCGCACGAACCCCACCGCGAACATCGGCTCGGAGCCCCAGTTCACTTCGCCGTACTGGAAGAGGAAACCGTCGGTATCAACGCCATCGGGTACGGCGAACCCGATGGCTTCGAAGCAACGGACGGCTGCCACGACCTCGTCGACGGTCGGGGGCTTGCGGCGTGCTCCGGGTAGTCCGAGGAGGTCCTGCGCGACGCTGCCCGCAGAGCCGACGGGAAGTTTCACCCTTCCTCGGTACAGAGATCGGGCACACAACGCGAGAGCGAAAGATCCGAAATCGTCACCCAGCTTCTCCGAAGGCTCGTTGTGATGAACCCATCCCAGGACCGGGTACTCGCCGGCGTCATTCGGCTGCGAGGAGTCGAGGGCCACCACCCCGCCCATCCCGTCGAACGCCACCAAGATCAGTTCGGCGGGCATCCCGTAGTCCCGGCGCATCTCCAAGGTCTCGGTGAGGGGCCCGATGAACTCCTCTCCCGCAACGTCCCAGGTGCCGAATTCCTGGAGTAGGCGGCGATACGAGTGAGGGAGTGCGGCGCCCAGAGTTCGTTCCGCGGCGCTGATCGTCGCCTCGTCCCAACCGTCGGCATGGTTCGAGATGTCTTCATTCGCGCGGATCAGTTCGATCAGCCGCTCGCTCGCTTCGACACTCATTCGATGACCTGGCCCCCCACCTCAGCGTTGTCGGACACGAAGGTGCCTCCGCACAACCCTGCGGCTACATCCCGCGACAGATGCACGAGGGTTCCGTTGCCGAGATCCGGCGACGACACCTTTCGCACGATGGCATGGACACCCAGGGCAACTTGGTTCACGAGTCACACCCAAGCCCGTGCCGAACCAGGAAATCGAGAAAACCGGGCGCCTCACGTTCGCGCAGGCCATCGTCGTGCGATCGGAGATCGACCGCTTCGTCACACTCGGTTCCCGTCAAGGTGAAGCCCCACCAATCCCCGGTACCGACCGGGGCCACCGCGAGGAATCCGGTCTCCCGCAGGGAGTCGCGATTGACCGAGACGAGGTCTTCTGCTCTCGGGCCTGGCGCGACGACCGGCAGCAGATCGACGAAGAGGAACGCGCCGCCGCCATGTCGCACCATGAATTCCTTGTACTGCCCAGGAAGGCGAACATCGAGCTCCTGCTCGACTCGCTCGATCTCCTCCTCGGACGAACGCCATGAATCGAAAGGAAAGAAGCCTTCGGGGTAGTCCTGAGTCCGCAACCCCTCCCTGGTCCGCAGCACCAGGGCATCGAACTCACCGAACTCCATAACCGTCCACCACCTCTTGCCGACCACTCACGACTTCACACATTCGACCAGTCTCACGGGCTCCCGTTCCCCCGACCTCAACAGCTTGAGCATGAGTTCACCGGACTCGTTCACACGTTGCCCGAGCCTGCCGCTTTCGTCGACGACCTCGCCGCCGTGAACGACCCCGGCCGCCATGACGACCACCAGCGACAGAAGTTCATCGAGCACCTGTGCACGAGAGCGGGCCTCCGCGAAGACCGACCACCGCCCCGGGATCTCGGCAGTGACCGTGGCCACACGAGCGACCGACGCCATTCGCGGTTCGTCGACACACCACGCCTCATAGTCGACCGCCATAAGTCACTTCCCTTCCCGGCATTCAAGAGCAGCAAGTCACGCAAGCTGGAAAATCTCCAACAATAAGCCCGCCACGAGAGACCGGCGGACACAGAAAACACACAGCCCCCTCACAGGAACCAGTATTTCACCCTTTAGAGTGACGCGTCCGCATCGGCCCGACTACCGGTGACGCTCCTGGGGGTTCAGAATGATGACGCACGAGCAGTACCTGTCCACGAAGAGATTCCCGGCCCTCGACGGGCTGCGCGCGATCGCCGCGCTCCTCGTGGTGGTGTTCCACTACGGAGGACCGTCGTGGGCCATGGCCAACGGGTGGATCGGCGTCCACCTCTTCTTCGTACTTTCCGGCTTCCTGATCACCACGCTGGCACTGCGCGAAGAAGATCGAAACGGCAGGATCTCGCTCGCGAACTTCTATATCCGTCGCGCGTTTCGCATTCTTCCGGTGTATTTCGCAGTCCTGGGCATCATCGTGGTGTTCACCTATCTGCGCGGCCAGTACACATCCAGCGGGCTCGCCGGAGCGATGCCGTACTTCTTGACCTTCACCAACGAATTCGCCCACAACGCACCTTTCGGGCAATCGTGGACGCTGGGGGTCGAGCAGAAGTTCTACCTCGTCTGGCCGTTCCTGGCCTTCGGTATCGCGGCGTTGAGCTTCCCGAAGCGGCTGGGCCTGGCGATCGGCCTGATCGCACTCATGATCGCCCTGATCCCGGTGATGCCGTACGCCGGCGCCTACTCGCCCATCATCATCGGTTGCGCGCTCGCCATCGGCCTCCACTACCGCAAGGGCTTCGCGGTCCTCCGCGTCTTCACGCACCCCATCGCCTGCTTCGTCCTGCTCGCGATCCTCGTCGTCCTCCAGATCCACATCACCGACATCGAGGCCTCCTTCCAAGACGGCGGCACGATCGGCGGCACCACGTACGCGGTGCTGGTCGCGCTGTTCATCACCTCACTGATCCCTCGCGGCCCGATCGCCTGGCTCTTCTCCACCCCTCCGATGCGGTTCATCGGCGAGCGGTCGTACTCCGTGTACCTCCTGCAAGGGGTGGCGGCCACCGTGGTCGCGCTGTCGATTCCCCAGCTGAGCACCCACCGGACCCTGACCGCGATCGCCGTCACCGTCGTCGCCCTCGTCATCTCCGACGTCCTCTACCGCTGGGTCGAGGTGCCGATGATCGAGGTCGGCCGCAAACTGGTCGCCCGGCGCAGGCCCGCACCGCCCCGTCCCACGATCCGGGAAGCCGAACCCGCCCTGGCCAGCGGCTGAGCGATTCGGGCGGATCACCCTTGTGCGGGTCCGGTAGTCTGGTCGCCAAGGTCGAGAGGCGCTGCAACGGACCGCGGGGTCCGCCACGCTCGGCCCCGGACTTCACCGCAAGGGCGCCTCCCACGACATGGGAGGAGCGCTGGATGGAAACGACCGCCCTGCGAAAGCTGCTGGATGAGCGCATCGTGGTGCTCGACGGCGCGTGGGGGTCGATGCTCCAGAACGCCGGCCTCAAACCCGAGGACTACCGCACCGAGCGGTTCCAGGATCACCCTCGTGACATCACCGGCGACCCCGACCTGCTGAACATCACCCGGCCGGACGTCGTCCTCGACATCCACCGCCAGTATCTGGACGCCGGCGCGGACATCACGACGACGAACACGTTCACCGCCACGACCATCGGCCAGGCGGATTACGGCTTGGAGCATCTCGCTTACGAGATGAACCTCCGCGGCGCCCAGATCGCGCGCGAGGCGGCGGACGCGGCGGGCGGGAAGTTCGTCGCCGGGTCGGTCGGGCCGCTGAACGTCACGTTGTCGCTGTCCCCCAAGGTCGAGGACCCGGCGTTCCGCGCGGTCACCTTCGATGAGGTGTACGCCGCGTACGCCGACCAGATCAAGGCGCTCGCCGAAGGCGGCGTGGACCTGCTGCTCATCGAGACGATCTTCGACACCCTCAACTGCAAGGCCGCGATCGCCGCGGCCCGTGACGTCGCGCCGCATCTGCCGCTGTGGATCTCGGTGACGATCGTCGACCTGAGCGGCCGGACGCTGTCCGGGCAGACGGTCGAGGCCTTCTGGAGCTCCATCGAGCACGCGGATCCGCTGCTCGTCGGCGTGAACTGTTCGCTGGGCGCCGAGGAGATGCGCCCGCACATCGCCGAGCTGTCCCGCCTCGCGGGCACGTACACGGCCTGTCACCCCAACGCCGGCCTGCCCAACGCGTTCGGCGGGTACGACCAGACGCCCGAGGAGACCGGCGGGCTGCTCGGCGACTTCGCCACGGCCGGGATGGTCAACGTCGTCGGCGGCTGCTGCGGCACGACGCCCGCGCACATCAAGGAGATCGCCGACGCCGTCCGGGGGATGGCACCGCGCACCGTCCCGGATCCGAAGGCGCACACCCGGTTCAGCGGGCTGGAGCCGTTCGAGATCGGCAAGGACACCGGGTTCGTCATGATCGGCGAGCGGACCAACGTCACCGGATCGGCCAAGTTCCGCAAGCTGATCGAGGCCGACGACCACCAGGCCGCCGTCGACGTCGCGCTGGAGCAGGTCCGCGGCGGGGCGAACCTGCTGGACGTCAACATGGACGCCGACCTGCTCGACAGCGAAAAGGCGATGACCACGTTCCTGAACCTCATCGCCACCGAACCCGAGGTCGCCCGCCTGCCGATCATGATCGACAGCTCGCGCTGGACGGTCCTCGAAGCCGGGCTGAAATGCGTGCAGGGCAAGGGAGTCGTCAACTCCATCAGCCTCAAGGAGGGCGAGGAACAGTTCCTCCAGCAGGCCCGCCGCATCCGCGACTACGGCGCCGGCGTGGTCGTGATGGCCTTCGACGAGGAAGGCCAGGCCGACACCGCCGACCGCAAGGTCGAGATCTGCGCCCGCGCCTACGACCTCCTCACCCAGCAAGCGGGTTTCGCCGCCGAGGACATCATCTTCGACCCGAACGTGCTCGCCGTCGCCACCGGTATCTCCGAGCACAACGGGTACGCCAAGGCGTTCATCGACGCGCTGCCGCGGATCAAGGAACGCTGCCCTGGCGTGCACATCAGCGGCGGTATCTCGAACCTCTCGTTCTCCTTCCGCGGCAACAACGTCGTGCGCGAGGCGATGCACTCGGCCTTCCTGCTGCACGCCGTGCGCGCCGGGCTGGACATGGGCATCGTCAACGCCGGGCAGCTCGCGGTCTACGAGGACATCCCGAAGGATCTGCTGGAACTGGTCGAGGACGTGCTCTTCGACCGCCGCGAGGACGCCACCGACAGGCTGGTCGCGTTCGCGGAAACGGTCAGTGGCAAGGGAACCAAGCGCACGGTCGATCTCTCCTGGCGGGAGAACCCGGTCGAGGCGCGGCTGAGCCACGCGCTGGTGCACGGCATCGTCGACTACATCGAAGAGGACACCGAGGAAGCGCGTCAGAAGCTGCCGAGGCCGCTCGAGGTCATCGAAGGCCCCCTGATGGACGGCATGAAGATCGTCGGCGACCTGTTCGGGTCCGGGAAGATGTTCCTGCCGCAGGTGGTCAAGAGCGCACGCGTGATGAAGCGGTCGGTGGCCTACCTCGAGCCGTTCATGGAGGCCGAGAAGGAGAAGGCGCGCCTCGAAGGCCGGGTCGAAACCCGCCAGGGCAACGGAAAGGTCGTCCTGGCGACGGTCAAGGGCGACGTGCACGACATCGGCAAGAACATCGTCGGCGTCGTCCTCGGCTGCAACAACTACGAGGTGATCGATCTCGGCGTGATGGTCCCGGCTTCGGTCATCCTCGACACGGCCGTCTCCGAGGGCGCCGACGCCATCGGGCTCTCCGGCCTGATCACGCCGTCCCTGGACGAAATGGTCAACGTCGCCGCCGAAATGGAGCGGCGCGGGCTGAAACTGCCGCTGCTGATCGGCGGCGCGACCACCTCACGCCAGCACACCGCGGTCCGCATCGCGCCGGCGTACGAACACACGACCGTGCACGTCCTCGACGCCTCCCGTGTCGTCGGCGTCGTCGGCGACCTGCTCGACGCGGACCGCGCCGAGATCCTCGACAAGAAGAACCGCGAGGACCAGGAAGAGCTGCGCATACAGCACGCGAACAAGCAGCGCACGCCGTTGCTGACGGTCGAGCAGGCCAGGGCCAACCCGGAGAAGGTCTCCTTCGACGACATCCCGACGCCCGCGTTCACCGGCGTCCGGTACGTCTCGCCGTCGATCACCGAACTGCGCGAGATGATCGACTGGACCTTCCTGTTCCTGGCCTGGGAGCTGAAGGGCAAGTACCCGGCGATCCTGGACAACCCGGTGGCGCGCGAGCTGTTCGACGACGCGAACACCCTGCTGGACCAGATCGTCGCCGAGGAACGGTTCCAGGCCAAGGGCGCGTACGCGTTCTGGCCCGCGCACTCCGAGGGCGACGACATCATCCTCGAGTCGGGCGTCAAGTTCCCGATGCTGCGCCAGCAGACCAAGAAGCCGCTGGAGCGACCGAACCGCTGCCTGTCCGACTACATCGCCCCGGCGGGCGCGGGCGATCACCTCGGCGGGTTCGCGGTCACCATCCTCGGTGCCGAGGAGTTCGCGGCCGAGTTCGAGGCGAAGCAGGACGACTATCGCGCCATCATGGTGAAGGCGCTCGCGGACCGGCTCGCCGAGGCGTTCGCCGAGCACCTGCACCTCCAGGCGCGGCGGGACTGGTTCGAACCGGACGCCGACCCGAAGCTGGAAGACCTGCACGCCGAGAAGTTCCGTGGCATCCGTCCGGCGCTGGGTTACCCGGCGAGCCCGGATCACAGCGAGAAGCAGGAGCTGTTCGACCTGCTCGACGCGGGCAGCTTCGGCATGGCACTGACGGAGTCCTTCGCGATGACGCCGGCGGCGAGCGTCAGCGGGCTGATCTTCGCCCACCCCGCTTCGCGGTACTTCACCGTCGGGCGGCTGGGCAAGGACCAGATCGAGGACTACGCGGTGCGCCGCGGCCTCGAACTGTCCACTGTGGAACAGTGGCTCCGCCCGAACCTCGCCTACGATCCCGAATGACACAATGACCGCGTGACTGCCGAGGGCTCGGACTTCCTGCAGCTGGACATCGGGGACGCGCCGCCGGGGCGCCGGTCGGACTGGCTGGCGTCGCGGTTGCGGCACGCCATCTCCGACGGCCGCCTGCCGGTCGGCAGCAGGCTGCCCGCGACCAGGGCGCTGGCCGCGGACCTGCGGGTCTCGCGCGGGGTGGTCACCGAGGCCTACCAGCGGCTGGTCGAAGACGGTCACGTCGCCGGTCGCGGCCGCGCGGGCACGGTGGTCGTCGCGGCGCCCGCGCGGACGAAGGAGCAGGCGGCACCCGGTCCCCCGGCCGCGGGCACGATCTTCCAGCCCGCTCCCGGGATCGGCGTTTTCGACTCGCTGCGGTCGACCCCAGCGCGGATCGACCTGTCCCCCGGCGTGCCGGATCTGACGGCGTTCCCGCGGACGGCCTGGTTACGCGCGGAACGCACCGTGCTCAACGACCTCTCGGCGGCCGCCTTCGGCTACGGCGACCCACGGGGCGCACCCGCGTTGCGA
Organism: Amycolatopsis keratiniphila; assembly: GCF_000400635.2. Taxonomy (NCBI): domain Bacteria; kingdom Bacillati; phylum Actinomycetota; class Actinomycetes; order Pseudonocardiales; family Pseudonocardiaceae; genus Amycolatopsis; species Amycolatopsis keratiniphila. The sequence goes on from NC_021252.1 coordinate 6,639,600, forward strand.
CTGGCCATCGCGCACTGGATCGCCCGCACCCGGGGCATCACCGCCGACGCCGACGATGTGCTGATCGTCGCCGGTGTCGCGCAGGGGCTCGGTTTGCTGGCGCAGGTGCTGCACGACAACGGGATGTCCGAGATCGCCATCGAGGATCCGAGTTCACTGGGCGCGCGGCAGCATCTGCACGACCGGCGGCTGGCGACACCGCCGATCCGGGTCGACGAAGACGGGATCGACGTCGACGAGCTCGTACGCAGCGGCGCGCCCGCCGTGCTGCTCACGCCCGCGCACCAGTTCCCGACCGGTGTCGTACTCGGCGGGGAACGCCGTCGCGAGCTCATGCGCTGGGCCGCGGACGGCGGGCTGATCATCGAGGACGACTACGACGCCGAGCACCGCTACGACCGCCCGCCGGTCCCCGCGCTGCGCTCGATGCTCGCCGAGCAGGTCTGTTACGCGGGCAGCGTGTCGAAGTGGCTCGCGCCCGCGCTCCGGGTCGGCTGGATGCTGGTGCCGCCGCGGTACCGGGACGAGGTGGTCGCGGCCAAACGGTTCGCCGACCTCGGCAACGCCGTCCTCCCGCAGCTGGTGCTCGCGCATCTCATGGAGTCCGGCGAGATGGAACGGCAGCTGCGGTTCGTGCGCAAGCGGCATCGCCGCCGCCGGGACGCGATGATCGACGCGCTCCGGACGCACCTCCCGGACGCCGTGGTGCACGGCGCCGCCGCCGGGCTGCATCTGACGATCACCTTCGACGGCGGGTTCTCCGATCTCGACTTCGCCGCCGCCGCGCTGGAGCAAGGGGTGAAGGTACAGCCGCTGTCGTGGCATTGTCAGCGGCCGATGAATCCGGGCCTCGTGCTCGGCTACGGGGCGAGCCCGGCGAGCGACATCGCCGAGGGCATCGCCGTTCTGGGCAAGATCAGGCGCTAGCCGCCGAACTGCCCGAGGAAAGCCAGGAGCACGGCCGGGTCTTCGACATGGGCGTTGTGGCCCAGCCCGGGAAGTTCGACGGAAGCCTCGTTGAGCGCGCGAAGCTGTTCGGGGCGGCTCATGGGGTCGTGCTCACCGGCGGCGAGGGCGACCGGACAGCGCGCCGCGCCGAGCAGTCCGGGCATGTCGGGAGCGCCGACCGCGAACGCGCGGGGATCCAGCGACAGCCGCCAGCCGCCCTCGGTTTCGACGATGCCGTCGGGGTCCGCTTCGGCGAGACCGGTCAACCCGGCGATCTTGAGGAAGGCTCGTTCGGCGTCCTCGCGGGTCGCGAACACCCTGGGCGGTTTCGCCGCCATGTCGGCGGCCTTCGCGAGGTCGGACTCGCTCCATTCGACCTTGACACCCACCGCGAGCAACCCGTCGACCCGGAGCCCGAACCAGCCGCTGGCCAGCGCGAGCCCGACCACCCCACCCAGGGAGTGGCCGATCACCAGCAGCGGACCACGTTCCGGGAGCACGTCGGCGACCGCCGCCGCCAGACCGCCGAAGGAGTAATGCGTCGAGTGCGGTGAAGCCCCGTGACCGGGGAGGTCGGGCGCCAGCCAGCGGTAACCGGGTTGCAGCATCAGGCCTTCCCAGACCGCGCCCGTCGCGCCGAGGCCGTGCAGCAGGAGCACGGCGGGGCCTTCAGTTCCGGCGGTGCGCATCTTCAGCTTGTCCACCGGACGGATCTTTCCTCAGGTCCCGGTGCGCGGGCTAGTGTCGACGCCGTGATCACCGATCCGGACGTATACACCCGAGGCGTGCCGTACGAGCACCTCGCGGCGCTGCGCCGGGAATCGCCGGTCGTGCGCGTGGACGATTTCTGGGCCGTGCTGCGGCATTCGGACGTCAAGCACGTGCTGAGGAACCCGAAGCAGTTCTCGTCGCACCTCGGCGGGACACAGATCCGGGATCCGGCGACCGAGCAGGACCTCGGTTACGTCCGCCGCATGATGCTCAACATGGATCCGCCCGAGCACGCCCGGCTGCGTGGCCTGCTCACCAAGGCGTTCACGCCGCGCGCGGTCGGCAGACTCACCGAGCGGATCCAGGGCTGGGCCAGGGAACTGGTCGCCGGGGTCCGGGACGACGGCGAGTGCGACTTCGCCACCCTCGCCGCGGATCTCCCGTTGCTGACGCTCGCCGAGGTCTTCGGGATCCCCGAACAGGACCGGCGGCTGATGTACGACTGGAGCAATCGCGTGATCGGCTACCAGGACGCCGACTACGCGGTGAGCGCGACCGTCGAGGCGGACGACGTCACCGATCTCGCGCGGGCGGCGCTGGCGGTGCGGCCGGTTCCCGGACCGGACGGCGCGATGCCCGATCCGCGCACGCGCGCCGGGATGCCGGATCTCTACGCGTACGCCACCGCGCTCGGCGAATACAAGCGGCGGCATCCCGGCGACGACGTGATGAGCAACCTGATGGGCCACGTGGAAGACGGCGGCCGGGTGTCCATCGCGGAGTTCGAGAACCTGTTCTGGCTGTTTTCCGTGGCGGGCAACGAAACACTGCGCAACGGCATCCCCGGCGGGATGCTGTCGTTGCTGTCGCATCCGGATCAGTACCGGCGGCTGCTGGCCGACCGTTCACTGCTTCCCGGTGCGGTGGAAGAGATGTTGCGCTTCTGGACGCCGGTCATGCATTTCCGCCGGACCGCGACCGAGGACGTCGTCCTGTCCGATGTGGACATCCGCGCGGGTGAGAAGGTGGTCGTCTGGTTCTCGGCCGCGAATCGCGACGAGACCGTCTTCGAAGACCCGGACCGCTTCGACATCGGCCGCACGCCCAACGATCACCTGACCTTCGGGCACGGTCCGCATTTCTGCCTCGGCGCCCAGCTGGCGCGGGTGCAGCTGCGCGCGATGTTCGAAGCGGTCCTGGATCTGCTCGGCGAGGCCGAACTCGCCGGTGAACCCGTGCGGTTGCGGTCGAACTTCCAGAACGGGCTGAAATCCCTGCCGATCCGCTGGTAGCGAAGGGCCCCTTCCCGCCCCCGAGCGCGGGAAGGGGCACCTCACCCCCTGATCATTCAGCCGCGGCGTACTCCGGTTCGGCGATGGCGGAGCGGGCTTCGGCCTTGCGCAGGCCGACGACTCCGGACAGCGCCACCAGGACACTGATCACGGCGATGCCGGTGACGACGGTCAGCGCGGGCGCCAACCCGTTCAGCAGCGCGGCCGGGCCGGTGGCGCCGCCCGAGTTGCCGGTCAGGACCGCGGTCACCACGGCGAGCCCGATCGCGCCGCCGACCTGGATCGACGTGTTCAGCAGCCCGCCGGCGAGCCCCTGCTCGTCGTCGGAGATGCCGTTGGTCGCCTGGATGTTCAGCGACGAGAAGGCCAGCATGAAGCCGATGCCCAGCAGGATCATGCTCGGCAGCACCGAACCGGCGTAGCCGGAGCTCTCATCGATCCGCAGGAACAGCGCGTACCCGATGACGTGGGCGACGACACCGGCGAGGATCGTGCGCGGGGTGCCGAGCCGGTCGATGAGCGGCTCGATCCGAGGTGAACCGAAGGCCACGATCAGCGCGGCGGGCAGGAATCCGAGCGCGGTCTGCAGCGCGGACCAGTGCAGCACGTTCTGCAGGTACAGCATGACCACGAACTGGAAACCGATGTACGCGCCGAAGAACGTCGCGCCGCCGAGGTTCGCGCGGGCCAGCGGGCCGGAGCGCAGGATGCCGAGCCGGAGCAGCGGGTGCTTGCTGCGCTTCTCGATGAACACGAAGGTGACGAGCAGGGCGAGTGCGAGGGCGAACGAGATCAGCGTCCGCGGCGCGGCCCAGCCGATCTCCGGCGCCTCGACCACGGCGAAGACCAGCAGGAGCGAACCGGCGGCACCGGTGATCGCGCCGGGGAAGTCGTAACCGCCGCCCGTCTGCGGCCGGTAGGACGGGATCAGCTTGATCGCGGCGACCAGCGCGGCGATCGCGATCGGCACCGGCAGCAGGAACGTCCAGCGCCAGCCCACCTCGGTGAGCAGACCGGAGAAGACGAGGCCCGCGGAGTAACCGCTGGCACCGAAGACGGCGAAGATGCTGATCGCCCGGTTGCGGGCGGGGCCTTCGTGGAAGGTCGTGGTGATGATGGACAACGCGGCCGGTGCGGTGAACGCGGCGGCCAGCCCCTTGATGAAGCGGGTGGCGATCAGCAGCGCGCCGTCGTCGACGAGACCGCCGAGCAGGGAGGCGAGCGCGAAGACCGCGACGGCGACGAGGAAGACCCGGCGCCTGCCGAGCAGGTCGGCGGTGCGGCCACCGAGGAGCAGCAGGCCGCCGTAGCCGAGCACGTAGGCGCTGATGATCCACTGCAGGGCACCGGTGGAGAGGCCGATGTCGGCCTGGATGGACGGGAGGGCGACGGCGACCATCGACACGTCGAGCGCGTCGAGGCCGACGACAACGGACACAGTGAGCAGGACACCCCAGAGGCGCGCGTCCCACCTTGTCGAGCTGGTGGACAGCTGCACGGAAGAACTCATGATCCGTACAGTACATGCACACGCATCTAATGCAAGTGCATTTAATGACTTTGCATAAAATTCACGTGCATGCTATCTTGGGCCGCGTGAGCGACGTCGCCGAAGAAGACCTGCTGCGGGAGTGGCACGACCTGTCCGCCCGGCATGCGGCGGTCTTCGGTCGGCTGGAGTGCCGCCTTCAGGAACGCCACGGGCTCGGTGTCACCGAGTTCGAAGCCCTCGAACGCCTGGTCACCTGCGTGGTCGGCAAATGCCGCGCGGCCGACCTGACCGAGGTCGTGCACCTGAGCCAGAGCGCCACTTCGCGGCTCGTCGCCCGCCTCGAGCGCGAGGGCCTCGTCCAGCGCGCGCTCTGCGAATCGGACCGGCGCGGGATCTTCGTCGTCGTGACCGACGAGGGGCGTCGTCGCTACGAAGAGGCGAAGCCGACGCACCGGGCGACCCTCGAAGAGACCCTCACCGTCAACGCCTGACGCGGTCAGCCTCGGGCCAGTTCCTCGCGCACCGCGGGGACGACCTCGTTCCCCCAGCGGCCGAGCGCGCTGTCGGTGGAAGTACCGTCCTCGACCGGGAAGTAGATGAACCCCGCCGCGCCGTGGTCGCGCACCGCCGAGACCAGTTCCCCGACCCACTGCTCCGGCGAACCACCGATCCAGCGCCCGTCGCCGTCACGCGAGGACGCCACCGGGTTTTCCGTTATACGGCCGGGGAAGTTGTAAATGGTCGCGATCTCACCGGGGTCGCGGCCCGCGTCGACGGCCGCCTGGTCGATCACCGGACGCGACTCGGCGAACCGAGGGCTGAGCCAGTCGGCGGCGTGCCCCGGGATCCAGCCGTCGGCCAGTTTCCCGGTCACCGCGAGGGATTTGGGCCCGACCGCGCCCGTCCACACCGGCGGCGCGGCAGCGGCCGCCGGCACCAGGCCGTCGACGGAGTAGAACTCCCCCTCGAACGTCACCGGCCCCCCGCCGCCGGAAAGCGCCTTGACCAGGGTGATCGCCTCGCCCATCGCCCGCACCGCCTCGGCGGGCGTCCGGTGCTCCACCCCCAGTTTGGCGATCTCCTTCCAGAGCCCGCCCGCACCGATTCCGAGCGCGACACGACCGCCCGACAGTGCCGAAAGCGACGTGATCGTCCTCGCCAGCATCGGCGCGGGACGGCTCGGCAGGTTGGTGACGTTGACGGCGGCCGTCACGTGCGAAGTCCTGCCGAGGATCACACCCAACGCCGCGTAGGCGTCCAGCCGGTCGGCGAAGTACGGATGATCGGACAAGCTGACCAGGTCGAGACCCGCGCGGTCGGCCTGCTCGGCGTGCCGCAGAAGCTCGTCCACCTCGCCGACGCCGGTCTCGAGGCCGAATCCGAACAGTGCCATCACCACTCCTTAAGTTCGTAGTACGCACTATTTGTATCACGAACTAGTTTCGGCTGTCCAAGTAAAGAATGTTTGACATGATGTCTAGAACTCTTTACCTTGGCGTTCGTGGCCCTGGAAGAGAAACGCGCATGGATCACCGCGGTGGTCACGATCTGCGCCTACGTGGCATATCTGATCGTCGTCCTCGGCCGAGCAGGTTCCGCCCCGCTCGTCGACGTCCCCTACGTCGCGACGTTGCTGTGGACGATCGGTGCGGCCATCGCGGCCACGATCGTGCTGAACATCGCCGTGACGATCGCCTCGCCGCGTGACGACGACCGGAAAGACGAGCGAGACCGGGAGATCGGCCGGTTCAGTGACCACATCGGACAGTCGTTCGTCGTGATCGGCGGCGTCGCGGCCCTCGTCATGGCGATGGCGGAACTCGACCACTTCTGGATCGCCAACACCGTCTACCTCGCCTTTGTGTGCTCGTCCCTGCTCGGCTCGCTCGCGAAGATCGCCGCATACCGCCAGGGATTCCAGCCGTGGTGAAACCGACCAAGGTCACGAACTCCATCCGCGCCCTGCGGTTCGCCAAGGGCGAGATGACCCAAGCCGAACTCGCGGACCGGATCGGCGTCACGCGCCAGACGGTCATCGCGATCGAGCAAGGCCGTTACTCGCCTTCGCTCGAAATGGCGTTCCAGATCGCCCGGGTGTTCGGCGTCGGGCTCGACGATGTTTTCCAGTACCCAGACTAGGAAAGAGGCCGCCATGAGGGCGATCGTCCAGAACGAGTACGGCACCGCCGATGTCCTGAAACCCGCCGATCTGCCCGAACCGGAAGCGGGGCCGGACGGTGTCGTCGTGCGGATCCGGGCGGCGGGGGTCGATCCCGGGGTCTGGCACCTCATGGAGGGCTCGCCGTATCTGGTGCGGCTGATGGGTTTCGGGGTACGGAGACCGAAGACCCGCGTGCGCGGGATGGACTTCGCCGGTGTCGTGCACGCCGTCGGCGGAGACGTGACACGATTCCGCCCCGGCGACGAGGTTTTCGGCATCTGCCAGGGATCTTTCGCCGAGTACGCACTGACCACAGTGGACAAAATCGCGCGGAAGCCCGAACGGCTCGGCTTCGACGAAGCCGCGGCCGTCCCCGTCTCCGCTTCCACCGCGCTCCAAGCACTCCGGGACAAGGGCCGGGTCGCTCCCCGGCAGAAGGTCCTGGTCATCGGCGCCGGCGGTGGGGTGGGCACCTTCGCGGTGCAGATCGCCAAGGCGTTCGGCGCCGAGGTGGACGGCGTCTGCGGCACGGGCAAGGTCGACCTGGTGCGCTCGCTCGGCGCGGCCCGGGTCTTCGACTACACCCGCGACGACTTCGGCGGCGGCTATGACCTCATCGTCGACACCGCCGGCAACCGGTCGCTGACCTCACTGCGGAAGGCGCTCTCCCCGCGGGGCACTCTCGTCCTCGTCGGCGGCGAGACCAAGGGGAAATGGATCGGCGCGGTGGGCCGCACCCTGCGGGCGCTGGTGCTCGGGCCGTTCGTGAAGCAGAAGCTCCGTGGCCTGCTGGCCACGGAGAACCACGAGGATCTGGACACGCTGCGTGCGCTCATCGACGCGGGGAAGGTGACACCGGTCATCGACCGGACCTATCCGCTGGCCGAGGCGCCCGAAGCCATCCGCCACGTGCGGGAAGGACATACGAGCGGCAAGGTCGTCATCACCGTCTGAGGTGAACCGTACTGTTCTTCCCCGCGTCGGCCTGCGGTCATCTCGGCGGTGTTCGGTGTCGGAGAGCGATCAGCCGAGTGCCGAGGAGACCACCGATGTCCGTGAACCGCCGGGACCTGTTGCGAGGCGCCGCCACCGCCGGTGCGCTGGGGCTGGCCTGGCCGTTGAGTTCGCGGATGACGGTCGCGCAGGCCGAGGAGGCCGCCGTCGCACTGGGCGCGACCTGGGACGAGGCGCCGTTCACGCTCGGCGTCGCGTCCGGCGACCCGGTCCCGTACGGCGTGGCGCTCTGGACCAGGCTCGCGCCGAAGCCGATGGAGTTCGAGCAGCCACTGGACGACACCGTCGAGGTCGGCTGGGAGGTGGCCACCGACCGCGGCTTCCGCCGCCGCGTGGCGCGCGGGACGACGGCCGCCACCGCCGGGCTCGGGCACAGCGTGCACGTCCCGGTGTCCGGGTTGGAGCCGGGCGCGCAGTACTACTACCGCTTCCACGCGCTCGGCAAGGTAAGCCGGGTCGGCCGCACCCGCACCGCGCCGGTCGGGCCGGTCCGGCGGGTGCGGTTCGCCTCGGCGAACTGCCAGGCGTTCCACGACGGGTTCTACGCGGCGCACGCCGGGATCGCGCGGGAGGAGCTCGATTTCGTCGTCCACCTCGGTGACTACGTCTACGAGCACGGTCAGGTCGGCGGCAACCCGCTGCGCGACCACGAAGGGCCCGAGGTGCTGACCCTGCCGGCGTACCGGCGGCGGCACGCGCTCTACAAATCCGACCCCTCGCTGCGGGACGCCCACGCGGCCCACCCCTGGTTCATCACCTGGGACGATCACGAGGTCGTCAACGACTACAGCGGCACCACCCCGTCGTTGCGGGCGCGGCGCTCGGCGGCGTATCAGGCCTGGTTCGAGCACATGCCGGTGCGCCCGGATCACCCCTCGACGCCGAGGATCCACCGGCAGCGCCACTGGGGCGACCTCCTCGATCTGTCCATTTTGGACTTGCGACAGTACCGGTCGGCGCAGAACCTGCCCGACGGCACGATCCTCGGCGCGGATCAGAAGGCGTGGCTCAAGGACCAGGTGACCGGCGCGGGCGAGGCCTGGCACTGCTGGGTGAACTCGATCATGCTGAGCCAGCTGGCGAAGCCCGGCGGCGGCTACATGTTCACGGACCAGTGGGACGGCTTCCTCGCCGAACGCAAGGAGGTGCTGACCCACGTGGCACAGAGCGGCCTGGAAGACCTCGTGGTGATCACCGGCGACTGGCATTCCGCGTTCGTCGACGACATCCGCCCGGACTTCGCGGACCCCGCCACCCCGGTGATCGGCACGGAGTTCACCGCGCATTCGATCACCTCCGGTGCCTACTCCCCCGAGTGGAACGCCACGAACGGGCCGAAGATGGGCGCGGCGAACCCGCACCTCAAGTACTTCGAAGGCGACCGGTACGGCTACGACGTCTACGAGGTCACCCCGCGCCGCTGGAGTACGCACATGCGGGTGATCGGCGACCGGCGCGACCCGCGTTCCCCGGTGAGCACCCTGACGACGTTCCACGTCGACCGCGGCAGGCCCGGGTCCTACGAGGACCGGTCCACCAGCACGTCTCCGGCACAGTACCGGCGCCACTAGGCCAAAAGGGGCGCGGGGAACTCAGAAGGGGGGCGGGCGACGCCCTTTCGGAGCAGCGCGGTTCACCGCACGCGTTCTCGTTTCACCTGCCCGATGAATTCACGACAATTCTTCCGTGCGGCTAATCTGGCCTTTCCACTGGGCACCAGACGCGGGAGAAACAATGAAGAAGAAAATCGCCGCTTTAGCCATGGCCGCCTTTTCGGCGGCCGGATTCCTGGCCGCCTCGCCGGCCGCCGCGGCGACAGAAGGCCAGTTCCCGCCATACGGATGCGACAGCAATCGCTACGGAATCCTCTTCGGCGAGGGCATTTCGATGACCTGCTTCTCCCTGCCCAGACACTCGGAAACGTACCGGGTGGTCGCCCACTGCGCGTCCGGATCCTCCTTTTGGTACACGGTCGGACATTGGGTGCCGATCGGTTTCGGGCCCTCGACCGCGGAATGTCACGGCGCCCTGCTTTCGAGCGCCTACGTGGCCGGATATCACGTAGACGACTTCTAATATCCGAATGAAACGATGTTGATCTTGGCGGCGCCTTTCAGCGTCCGCTCCCGGCTGGTCCCCACCGGCCCACTTCCGCGGTGAGCCACCGGTGCAGGGAAAAGGCCAGTTCGACCGGCGCGTCGTACTGGATCAAATGCCCGGCATCGGGAATGACGTCGAGGAGGGAACCCGGAATCGCGTCGGCGAGCTGTTCCGCGCGATCCACCGGGATCCACGTGTCGTCCGCTCCCCAGATCACCTTCACCGGCAACGCGAGTTCCGGATAGCGGTCCTGGATCTCGTCGGTGTACCGGACGTCCGCCTCGGCGATCTGCCGGTAGAAGGCGCGTTGCCCCTCCTCGTCCAGCCAAGGCCCGGTCAGCGTGGCCAGTTGCGCGCCGGTGAGACCACGATGGGAGGCCGTCCCGATGTAGGACTCGAGCGCTCCCCTGTGCACCGTCGGCGGCTGCGCCTGGAAGACCTCGGCGTTCTCGGCGACGAGCCGGAAGAACTCGGAACCCCACGGCCGCAGCGCGACGACGTCCACCAGGGCGAGCGAAGCGTACTCCGCGCCGTGCAACAGCTTCGCGCGCAGCGAGACAGCCCCGCCGTAGTCGTGGGCGATCACGTGCGGGGCGGTCAGCCCCCAGTGCGTGAGCAGGTCGGCGAAAAGTTCGCCCTGCGTGCCGAGATCGACGGCATGGCCGGGATCCTTCGACGAACCGCCGTATCCGGGCATGTCCCAGACGTGGACGGTGAACTCCTCGCTGAGCGCTCGCGCGAAAGGCGCCCACAGTTGCGCCGACCACGGTGTCCCGTGGCACAGCACCACCGGGGCGCCTTCGCCGAGGCGCTCCCACGCCACCGAACGGCCACGCCACTCGAACGTCCGCGACAACTCCAGCTCGCCTAAACCCATGATCGCGATGGTAGCGGCGGCAGTCCGGTCAGTCGGGCAGTTGCAGTTCCGTATGCCGTTTGGACAGCATCTCAGCCAGCTCGCGGAGTTTGACGTTCATGTTCTGCGACGTGTGCCGCAGCACTTCGAACGCCTCCGCGGCGTCGATCCCGCGCCGCGCCATCAGGATGCCCTTGGCCTGCCCGATCGCGTCCCTGCTGTCCAGCGCCTGCTGGAGCTGTTCCTCCTGCAGCTGACCGCGCGTGACCGCGTGCGTCGTCGCCAAAGCCAGCGACGCGTGCGTCGCCAGCAGCAACAGTACGTCGCGGTCGGCTCTGGCGATGCCGTGCGGGCGGCGCGAGTAGACGTTCAGCGCGCCGGAAAGCTGTGAACTCGACGCCTCCGGCAGCAAGGCCGTCGAGACCAGCGAGTGGAACCCGAGCGCCGCGGCGGCGGGGCCGAAACGCGGCCACCGTGCGTCTTCCGCGAGGTTGTCGCTGAAGGCCGCCGCCGGCCCGGAAACCCGCGCCGCTTCGACACAGGCACCCTCGCCGTACTGATACTGCAGCTGGTCGAGTTCGCCGGCGATCTCGTCGGTCGCCATCGGCGTGTGGAATCCGCCGTCGGGATCGAGGAGGGTGACGCTGACCAGATCCGCTCCCGGCACCAGGTCACGCGTCGCGAAGACCACTCGTTCGAGTACCGCGGCGATCGAACCGGAATCCAGCAAGGCCCTGGTCAGGGACACGAACTGGTTGACCAGTGGCCCGGCGAGGAGCCGGGCGCCGTTTTCAGAGGTCACCGGCAGTTCGCCGTCGCCGACATCCTCGACGAATCGGTCCTTGTCCCGCTGCCAGTCGATTTCATCGTCCAAAGCCCGCCTCTCCCACTTCTGCACATCGGCGTGATGCACCACGGGAGCCACCGGCGGGAACCGGCGCCGAGCGCGCACCATCAACCGCCGCAACCAACCCGGTTACCGGCGGATCGGCGCTAACTTCTCAACGCTCAGAACCGCTTTCGGAAGCCGACCTTAGCCGAATGCGATCACCCCGCCTACCGCGACCCACGTTCGGCCCGCCCCGGATCGCCTCTTCCGGCCGCACCGCGGATGAATCGCTCGGCCACCTGGCGTAACGCGACGTCCTCCCGGCGATGTTTCAACCGGGGCCACGGTTGGTACCCGGGCGACGTATAGCCGAGAACCCCGGGGGTGGTCACTGTGTCCTCGCTCCAGGCCGAGGAGCAGCGACGGATCGTCGCGGCCTGCTTCGCACGCACCGGGCTCACGGTGGAGCAACTGTGGCTGAGGTACTTCGCCCTCGGCGGTGACGTCAGCGAAGTCGAATTGGAGGCGTTCCTGCAGGGGCTGCTTCCCCTGCCCAGGATCCAGCGGGACATGGTGGCCCACGCGGTCAACGAGCGCCTCGACGAGATCGCCGGCGCACGACGGGCACCGTACAGCCGCGAGACCAACGACGACATTCGCCCTCGCGGCCCCTTGGCCGCGCTGGTGGAACTCCTCGACGGTGCCCACCGGGTCCCCCCGGAGCGGCTGCCCGAGGTCATCGCCGCGGCTGGGCGCGCGCTGGACCTCCGGATAGCCGTCTATCTCGCGGACTACGACCAGCACCGGCTCATCCCGTTTCCCGAGCAGCCACCCGGACGGGTACCGCTGTCCATCGAAAACACCACCGCCGGGCAGGCGTACCGGAACGCGGGCACCACGCTGGCCGAAGACTCCACCGGGCAGCGCCTGTGGGCCACGCTGCTGGACGGCGACGAGCGCGTGGGCGTGCTCGAGGTCGAAGCGGGTGCGGACACCGACCTCAACGACCCCGCGTTGCGTACGCAGTGCCACTGGCTCGCGTCGCTGTCCGGCCACCTCATCGCCGCCGCGATGCGCTACGGCGACGGTCTCGACGTGACGCGCCGCAGCCGACGGCGTGATCCCACCGCCGAATTGCTCTGGCAGCATCTACCGCCGCTGACGGCGGCGACACGAGACGTCGTGGTGGCGGGCGGTGTCGAGCCCGCCTACGACGTTCGCAGCGTCACCTTCGACTACGCCCTCTCCGAAACGACGGCGTGGCTGGCGATCTTCGACGCGGGCCGCGACACCACGTCCGCGGGTCTGATGGTGTCGGCGGCACTCGCGGCCTACCGGTCCGCCCGCCGCGAAGGCCACGGTCTGCACGGCCAGGAAAGCGCTGTCGACAAAGCGCTTTCGGCGCAGTTCGGAGCCGGCGCGAGGGTCCGTGGCACCCTGGCCGAAGTGGACCTCGCCCGCGGGGGCCTACGCCACCTCGAAGCGGGCGGCGAAGCACCGCTCGTGCTCGGCAGCGATCCTGGTCCGGCCACAGTGGACAGTGCACCGCGATCGCCGTTCGGCGCCGGGACGCCCGGCCGTGTGTCGACCACCCGCCTCCGGCCCGGAGATTTTCTCGCCCTGCACACCGAAGGCCTCTCGGAAGCGCGATCCGCCGACGGCGCGCGATTCTCACTCGCCGAATGCCTGGACGCCAATGCCGGACACGTACCGCCCGAAATCGCCCGTCGCGTGCTGCAGGCGGCGAAATCCCACTGCCACAACACTTTCGCCGGTGACGTCGGCCTGCTGCTCGCTCACTGGCCGGGAACGCCGTGAAGCGGCTCAGCCGCTGAAATCGACGTCTTCGGTCATCACCGTCCCTCCCTTACGGCCGGGCGCGGCCTGATGCCGCCAGTACAGATTCGTGTGCGCGATGACCAGTTCGGGCGCGATTCCGCCCCACTCGGTCTTGTCCACCGTCGTATGCGCGTCGCCGACCAGCGTCGCGTCGTACCCGCGGACGAGGGCGCCGTGCAGCGTCGAACGGATGCAGGCGTCGGTCTCGGCACCGACGACCACGAGCCGTCCGACACCGCGTTCGGCCAGCACCTTCTCCAGATCGGTGTCCTCGAACGAGTCACCGTAGGACTTTTCGACGACCGGCTCGGTGTCCTCCTGGTCCAGCTCGCCGACGATGCGCCACTCCTCGCTCCCTCGCACGAGCTCCTCGTCGGAATGCTGCACCCAGACTACCGGGACACCTTCCCGCCGTGCCCTGCCGACGAGACCGCCGATCTTCGCGACCACGGCGTCGCGCTCGTATCCGTCTTCGACGACGGCGTTCTGCACGTCGACGACCAGGAGCGCGGTGTTCGGCCGGTTGTCGAGAGTGGTCATGACGGGTATCCCTCCAGGTCAGGCTGCTGAGGCAGACCCTAGACCGGAGCACCGACAAGAACCGGCGATCAAGCCCCCGGAACGGCCAGCGCCTTCGCGTTGCGCCGGACATCGGACCACGCGCCGTCACCGCACAGTCCGCAGGACGGGCCGAAGAATTCCGCGCGGGCCCGCTCGTCACCGGAAAGCCAGAACCGGAACCACGCCGTGATCGCGCCGCGGAACCCGCCTCCGTCGCCGCCGGGCGTGAAATGGGTCGCCCCGCCGAGTTCGCCGTAGATCGCGGGGATCTGGTCCGCGAGGCGGTATCGCGGGACGACCAGCAGCGCGGGAATGACGATGGTGTCGAACTGGCCGCCGAGGAAGAACGAAGGGCCCTTGAGCGCTGTGGCGGAGCCCTGCGGTCCCGGCTCGATCGGGATCGTGGTGGTGACGCGCGGGTCGGCTCCGGCGACGATCGCCCCACCTCCGCCCTGGGAATGGCCGGTGGCGCCGATGTGCGCGGTGTCGATCTTCCCCTCGTAGCGGCTGCCGGGACGGGAGTTCTCGGCGATCAGGGTCGTGGCTCCGGCCAGCATCTCCTGCCCCGAACCGGCGTTCGGGGTGTCGGCCGCCGCGACGACGAAACCGTGGGAGGCCAGATGCCGCAGCAGGCCGTCATAGATCTTCGGGTTCGCACCGGTCCCGTTGCCCCACAGGATCACCGGATGCCTCTCCAGCCGCGAAGGCCGGTACACGGTGTGGGCGCTGTCGAGGGCTTCGACGGTCACCGCGTAGGGGCCCGGTTCGCTCCACCGGGTGTCGATGCCGGTCGCGGCCGACGCGGCGGGCGCGAGGCCGACGGTGGCGAGCGCGACCATGCCGGCGATCAGCGTCCGTGTGCGAAGTCTCCCCATGGTGGTCACCGTCCCGTCCTGCCAGGGCCCCGTCGCCCTCGGCGTGCCATCCCAGGGTGTCGGTACGGTCACCGTACGTCCATGGGGCCGATCACAAGATCGGGCGGACGAGTCTTGTGATCGGCCCCAAAGCGAAGATCAGCCGACGAGCTGCCACAGATAGCTCGGGCTCTTCACCGGCGCGACGGCGTTCTTCTTCCAGAGGTACTTCACCTTGCAGGGCGGGACGATCCGGTACTTCTGCACGGTGAAGGAACGGCCTTCCTTGTACTGCTGCAGCCGCAACGTCTTCCCCGCGCGGGCACGGTCGCGGCGTAGGACCAGGAATCGGCCTTCGAGTAACTCGCGCCGACGCTCACCGCCAGCGAGACACTCGCCTTCGCGAAGATGACGCCCGCCTCGGCGCTGGTCGTGCCGGTGATGGAGGCGTTGACCGAGGAGGTCGTCGTCTTGTTGTAGGTGATCGTGCCCGGTCCGCGCAGATAGTCGCTGCGCAGGTTGGTCTTCATCCAGGCCTTGGCACCGTTCGAGATCTTGTAGTCGGGCGGGTCGTTGACCTCGGGACAGGGCTGGATCGCGAGCGACGAGGGCCCCGCCCCGAGTGCCGCGGGCGCCACGCACAGCGCGCAACCGAGAAGAACAGAAGCGGCCACCGACCGGAAACGCATCGCGAACCTCCCGTTGTCGATCATGACCGAACGGTAATACGGCTCCTGGTGACGGCGTGGAAATCCAACCTGTTCGAGTTACGCCCGACTGTCCACTGTGGTCCTCACCCGAACGTCGAAAGCCCGTCCAGCAACCTGTCGACGTCTTCCGCGCTGGTGTACGGTGCCAGCCCGACCCGGAGTGCCGGGTCCTCCAGCTTCAAGGCCGCGAATACCTCGTAGGCGTAGAAGGATCCCGCCGGTGCGACGACGTTCCTTTCGGCGAGAAGCAGTTGCGCCTCGCGCTCGCGACCGCCGAGGCTCATCAGGACGGTCGGAGTCCGGTCCGCCGCCTTGCAGTGCACGGTGACGGCATCGCCCAGTCCGTTCTCCAGCCTGGCGCGCAACGCGCTTTCGTGCTCGTGCAACGAGTTCATCGAATGCGCGAGCCGTTCTCGCCGTGATGCGCCCGGCCCGGGGTCCAGCACGGCGAGGAAGTCCACCGCAGCCGTGGCGCCCGCGAGCATCTCGTAGGGCAGCGTGCCGAACTCGAACCGCTCGGGCACGGCGTCGGGCGACGGCGCGAGCTTGTCCGGCTCGACGGTTTCGAGCAGGGCGGGAGACGCGCCGAGCACTCCGCAGTGCGGGCCGAGGAATTTGTACGGCGAGCAGACGAAGAAGTCCGCTCCGAGCGCGGGCACGTCGACCAGTTCGTGAGCGGCGTAGTGCACCCCGTCCACGAACACCAGCGCGCCGGCGTCGTGGGCGAGGTCGGCGATCCGGCGGATCGGCGGTTTGGTGCCGAGGACGTTCGAGGCCGCCGTGACCGCGACCAGCTTCGTCCGTTCGGTGAGGACGAGGGAATCGAGGTCGAGTTCCGTGGTTTCGAGGTCGATGTCGAGCCAGCGGACGGTCATCCCGGCGCGTGCGGCCGCCTGGACCCACGGCCGGACGTTGGCGTCGTGATCGAGACGGCTGACGACGATCTCGTCGCCCTCGCGCCAGTTTTTGGCCAGATGCCGGGAAAAGTCGTACGTCAGCTGGGTGGCGCTGCGGCCGTGGACGACACCTTCGGCAGGAACGCCGAGGAAGTCCGCATAGGCGGCGCGGAAACCCGACACGGCGTTCTCCGCGTTGAGTTCGGACGGACTGACCTTGCCCCGGTTCGACAACGGACCGGTCAGCGTCCCGGCGATGGCGTCGGCGACAGGCCGGGGCGTCTGGGTACCCGCGGGTCCGTCGAAGAAGGCGGTTCCGTCGGCGAGGGAAGGGAAGTGGAGCCGGAGGGCGGCGACATCGATGGCCATGTCCCCGACTCTGACATCCATCGAGGCACGCGTAAACGCTTCGTGGCCGGAACTTCCTCCGGCCACGAAGCGTCTCGGACTCAGTACAGCGTCAGGCGGTACGCGCCGGACTGCGCGGTGCCGGCGAACAGATACCGGCCGTCCGCGCTGACCGCCAGGGAGAGCACCCTGGGATCGGGCAGCGCGCCGGGCACGGGCGACCAGGTGCGGCCGAAGTCCGTGCTGCGCAGCACCCCGCCGCCGGTCGCGTTGCTCGCGAACCACACCCGGAAGTCGAACGGATGCGGCAGGATCCGGCTGATCTCACGGGGGTCCTCGCCGTCGAGGACCCGGCGGAACGTCTTGCCGCCGTCCTCGCTCAGGTGGATGCCCGCGCCGCCCACGAGCATGCGCCCGCCACCCCATCGGCTGATCGAGATCGAGCTGACCGGGTCACTGGTGACGTGGGTCCAGGTCTTGCCGCCATCGTCCGACCGGGACAAGCCGTCGGTGTCCCCACCCCAGACGCGGTCCGGGTTCCACGGATCACCGGCGAACGCGATGAAGCCGTTGTCGACCGCGAGCTTTTCCCAGGTCTTCCCGGCATCGTTACTGCGGTAGAGCACGTAGCCGGTGGGCGCGAAGGCCGAGACGAGCACCCGGTCCGGGTCGGCCGGGTGGGCGAAGATCATCCTCGGAAGGCCTTCCTTCGCCTTCGCCGCGAACTGCCAGGTCCGCCCGCCGTCACCGCTGCGGAGCACGTCGAGCGAGAATCCGTTGCGGGTGACCTGCCAGACGACGTCCGGACGGCTCGGTGAGACGGACAGGCGCGCGTCCTCGTGCAGCCGGTCGGTCGGGTGCGACTGCCAGACGCGGTCCGCCGCGGCCACCTTGCCGCGCGGGAGCGGGGTGTTGTAGATCTCCTGCACACCCGCCGCGACGACGCTCTCGCGCACCAGGTTGCCGGTGGTCACGAGGTCGCGGATGGACTCGCCGGGGACACCGACCTGCCGGTAACCCCGCTTGCCCTCGTCCGCGTACACCCCGCGGTAGAGCGAGGAGATCAGCGTGGTGGCGGGCTTGCCCGGCCCGGCGGGGAGATCGATCATGTCGCTGACGCCTTCGCCCGCGGCGGGCACCGGTTTGCGGGTCCAGGTGCGGCCGAAGTCCGCGGTGACGTCTATGTCGTTATACGTCGACACGTAGAGACGTCCGCCGAGGAAGCGCGGTTCGCGCAGGGTCTGCTCGCCGGGATCGTGGCGCAGCACGGTCCAGGTCTTCCCACCGTCGGTGGAGCCGTGCAGTTCGGGGCCGATCGTGACCACGAAGCGCTTGCCGTCCGAAGCGACCTGGTTGATCTCGCCGTTGGTCCGGTAGACGAGTTCGGCCTGCGGTTCCTTGCCGCTGACCCCGCGGACCACCCACAGCGCGTACTCCGGGTAGACCGTCGCGAGGTAGGCGTCGTCGCCGACCATCGTGAGCTTGAGCGCGCCGACCGGTGCGGCGTTGCCCTCGCGCGGCCAGGTCCTCGGCACGTCGTTCCAGTGCTCGCCGCCGTCGGTGCTGACGCTCAGCGAATCGAGGTTCTGCACCACGACGACCCGGCCCGTCGGGTCCGTGGCCATGCCGAACGCGCCGTCGGGGTACCACTCGCGCAGGGTCTCCCAGGTCTGGCCGCGGTCGGTGGTCCGCACCAGCACGCCGCGCCATTCACCGAGGAAGCCCGCCGGTTTGTTGCCCACCGCGAGCATCCGGTCGGGGTTCGCCGGATCGACGAAGAATCCCTGGATGGAGGTGTCTTGAGGCAGTCCGCGGCGCACGCTCCACGAGGCTCCGCGGTCGCCGGAGAGCCACAGGGCGGGCGGGCTCGGCTGCATCATCGCCAGCCCGGCGGGCGAAGCGGCGAGCAGCCCGCCGACGCTGTTCGGGCCGATCGGTTCCCAGCCGCCGCGCGGCTGCCCGGTCGCGTTGACGCCGGCGGGCGGTGACTGGGGTTCGGCGGTGGCCACCGACGTCGCCCCGGTGGTGCCGAGAACCGTCAGCAGCCCGAGAACGAACATGCGTTTGGTGATCGATCTCAGTTTCATGCGGGAGATCTTGGCGCAAGTTCCGAAAAAGAGATAGAGGATTCGTCGGATCTTTGCCTGGCGATAACCCCTTCCCATCTTAGCTATGCCTTGTCAAGACTTGACTTACCCAGAACTCATCGGATGACTATGGCGATCAGCGCGGCGACGAGCAGGGCGAGGTACGCGATCGCATGCGCGCGGTCCGGGATCCGGCCGACCACCCGGCGGGTCACGGCGATGGCCGGCAGCGACCCGCACAACAGCGCGCCCGCGGCCACCAGGTCGACGTAGCCGAGATGAACGCTGCCCGAAGCCGTGCCCGTCGCCGCGAAGGCGTAGACGGCCGTGCCGATCACCGCCACGGGCAGGCTCAGCGGGTTCGCCAGCGCGGTCGCGTCGGCCATCGGCAATCCCTTGCGCCGCATGAGCGGCACGGTGAGGACGCTGCCCCCGACGCCGAGAAAGCTCGCCACGGCACCGATCCCGGTCCCGCCCGCGGTGGTGGTGATCCCGCCGAGAGCACGCGGCCGGTCGTCGTCCCGCCTGCTCACGAAACCCTTCCGGACGACGCTGTCGGCGATGGTCAGCGCGAGGTAGGCGACGAAGAGCCAGCGCAGGACGCTCTCGTCGGCGATGGTGGCGGCGAAGGACCCGAGCACGGCACCCAAGCCGATGAAGGCGACGAGCGGCCACAGATAGTCGCGGCGGAGCCGCCCCGCCCGCCACTGGGCGAGGGTCGCGCTCCCGGCGTTGACCACCATCACCGCGGTCGACGTGGCCACCGCCACGTGCATCGCGTGTTCCGGCTCGGCGAGCGCGAACGCGTAGACGACGGGCACGGTGATGAATCCGCCTCCGAATCCGAAAAGGACGGTGGTGACGCCGCTCAGGCAACCGAACCCGAGGAGCACCGAGATCTCGATCAGCACTCCCTCGACGGTAGGCCTGACCGGCACGGCGGGCATTCGAAAGGGCGCCAGTTTCTTTCGCGGATCGGACAGCCGGCGTAGCCTCGGTGAGGTGCGTGACATCCCCATCGACGAGGTCGACCACCTCGACCGCGCGGTGGTGGCGATCCGCACCGATTACCCACCGGGGCACCGGATCCTCCCGCATCGGCACCGGCGGGCACAGTTCCTCTACAGCGCGACCGGATCGATGCGGGTCGAAACGGCCGACGGCACGTGGACCATCCCGACCCGGCGCGCGGTGCTCGTCCCGCCGGAGACCGTCCATCAGGTGTTCACGACGAACGTGAGCACCCGGAGCCTGTACATCGAGCCGAAGGCGGTGCCGTGGTTCCCGCGCCGCTGCCAGGTCGTCGAAGTGTCCGCGTTGCTCCGTGAACTCCTGAACGAGGCCGTCGGCGTGCCGGAGCTGTACACCCCTCGCGGAAGGGACGCCGCGGTCATCGGCCTGACCCTGCACGAGATCCGCCGTTCCGCCCCGGTCCCGCTCGACCTTCCGCTACCGAGGCACGAACGGCTGCGCGCCCTGTGCGAGTCCTTTTTGGACGCTCCGGATATCCACGATCCGGCCGGCGCCTGGGCGAAACGGCTGCACGTGAGCGAGCGGACGTTGAACCGGCTCTTCACCGCGGAGACCGGGATGGGGTTCGCCCGCTGGCGGCAGCGGGCCTGCGTCCTGCATTCCCTGTCACTGCTGTCGGACGGCCTGCCCATCGCCGCGATCGCCGCCTCGCTCGGCTACGAGAGCCCCGCCGCGTTCTCGACGATGTTCACCCGGCTTCTCGGCACCTCGCCGAGGGACTACCGCGCCGCGTCCACGCTCTGAACCCGGTGTCTCGAAGTGAGACTCGACAAACCCGCCTGACGGCGCTCACCCACGCTGCGCTCGTGCCGCCCCGACGCAGTACACACCGAAGGCCGCGACCCCGATCGCCACCACGATGAGCAGCACCGTGCCGAACGGCTGGGCGGCCAAGGTCCGCAGGGCGGCGTCGAGCCCGCCGGACCGGGACGGATCGTGCGTCAGCGCCGCGTACCCGACCAGCACCGCGACCACGCCGAAGACGAAACCCCTTGCCACGTAACCGATCCTGCCCAGCCGCTCTACCCATCGCCGAGTCCCCGACGGGAGCTTCGCGAGGTCGAGATCCTGCTCGAAGGTCCGGCGTATCCCCTTCACCGCCGAGCCCACCGCGACGCCGAAGACGATGACGGCCACCACGGTCACCAGGAACGGGCCGGCCGGCAACCCGAGCAGCCACGCGGTGAACTCCTGCTGCTTCTGGTCGCCACTGCCCTGTTCCCCCGCCCCCAAGGCGACCTTGGCCGCGTACACGCCCAGCGAGATCCCCACCAGGCACCGCACTCCGGACGTCACCCGCTTGACGGTGCGAGTGCGCTGCTTGTCGATCCAGGTGTAGCCGACCGCGGCCAGCAACCCCTGCCACAGGCCGTAGGCCACCAGCCCTGCCGCCAGTACCCACAACAGCACCCCGCCCACCGGCGTCGAACCGACTTCGGCGATCGCGCCGCGTCCGTCGGCCTCCTGGCCGCCACCGCCGACGGCGACGCGCACCGCCAAGTACCCGATGAGCAGATACACCAGGCCGTAGCAGCCCATGCCGATCCGTCCGAACACCTGGACGGCCTTGTTGTGGCGCACCTGTCTCGCCTTGGTCGCGGACATCCGGTCCACCTCCTTCGAGTCTTCATCGAGTGTCGCCGCCGACGATGAAGACCGCCGTGTGACTGGTCCGTCCGGCCCAGCGCGAAGGACGCCTAAGCGGACAGCCAGTCGTCGGTGTAGCGATGTCTGCCGAGCCCGACGGCGTCGAACTCGTCGAAGTGGTCACCCTTGAGCACGCCCAGCCGCCGAAGCGCCTGGGAGATCGGGCTGCCATCGGCCGGGTCGGGTTCGTCTTCGTCGACGTGCAGCGGGCCGAGGACGGTCTCGCCGCGCTCCCACACCTGCGCGGACTGCGTCCCGGCGCCACCGAAGTATTCGGCTTCGACGTACGCCACGGCTCCGTGCGCGGAGCACGCGGCGAGCGGCCCGGTGTCGAACCGCGTCTCGGTCACCGGCATCAGCGACAGGTTCTGCCCGAGCGACACGAGCCTTGCGCCTTCGAACGCATCGAGCAACCGGCTCCGCGCGGGCTCGGTGACGATGACGGCTTGCAGGCAATACATGCCCGCATCCTGCCATTTCGCCGTCCTGTGAAGATTTTCCGCCGTCGATGTCTATCCGCGCCGGCCGCGTTCGTAGCCAAGGTGAGAGACGAACTCACCGAAGGAGCATCATGACCGCGACCTACACGTTCGACGTCTTTTCCAGCCTCGACGGCTTCGGCTCCCACACCGGCGATTGGGGCGGCTACTGGGGCAAGCAGGGCCCCGAATTCCTCGAACACCGCCTCGCCCTGTACTCCGAAGAGCAGCGGATGGTCTTCGGCGCCACCACGTTCCGGACGAACCTGGAGATGCTCAACGCGGAGGTCCCGGACGTCGAGGCGCTGGATCCGTGGGTCTCCCGGCTGAAGCACCTGCCGGCGACGGTCGTCTCGACCACGCTGCGGGAGCCGCTCGACTGGCCGGACGCGACCGTCGTGAGCGGGGACGCGGTCGACGTCGTCGCCCGGCTCAAGGAGGAGTCCGAAGTGCCGCTGCGCTCGCACGGCAGCCTGTCGATGAACCGGACGCTGATGGCCGCCGGTCTGGTGGATCGCGTCCAGGTGACGGTCTTCCCGGTGATCACCGGGAAGACCGGGGCAGGCCCGATCTTCCTGGGTGCGGCCGACTTCGACCTCGAACTGCTCGAGAGCCGGACTTTCGACGGGCGTATCCAGGAACTCGTCTACCGGCCGACTCCGCACTGACCATCCACAAAGGACGGTCGCGTCGATCCCGCCTATGCGGTGATCGACGCGGCCGGCGTCCCGAGCCAGGGCGCCAGCAGGGCTTCGAGGTCGGCGTCCGAGAGCGCGTACGGTCCGCCGTGGAACTCGTGCCACCGCGAAGCGTCCCGCGCCGCGGTGTACTCCACCTCGAACGCCCGCATCAGGACGTACATGAAGGTCACCGAGCTGAACCGCTCACCGAGCAGCGTCCTGGCCTCGCGCGCGACACCGGTCGCACCATGGCCGAGCACGTCCGCGAGCTTCAGCTCCTCCGCAGCCGGATCCAGCAGGCTGGGGGCATACATCACGACAAAATCTCCATCACTGAAAGGAAGAACTCAGTTCTCGGCGGCGAGCTGTCCGCACGCCGCCGCGATCTCCTGACCACGCGTGTCACGCACCGTGCACGCCACACCGCCCGCGTTCACCAGCCGGACGAATTCCCGCTCCACCGGCTTCGGCGAGGCATCCCACTTGCTTCCCGGCGTCGGGTTCAGCGGGATCACGTTCACGTGCACCAGTTGGCCCAAGTGCTGCCGAAGCCGCTTCGCCAGCAGCTCGGCACGCCAAGGCTGATCGTTGACGTCCCGGATCAGCGCGTACTCGATCGACACCCGGCGACCAGAGGTGTCCGCGTAGTACCGAGCGGCGGACAGGACCTCGTCCACCGACCAGCGCTCGTTCACCGGCACCAGCGTGTCCCGCAGTTCGTCGTCCGGCGTGTGCAGCGAAACCGCCAGGCGCACCTGCATCTTCTCGTCCGCCAGCTTCCGGATCGCCGGCGCGAGCCCCACCGTCGACACGGTCACCGAGCGCTGACCGATCCCGAGCCCCTCCGGCGAGGGATCGGTGATCCGCCGGACCGCCGCCACCACCCGCTTGTAGTTCGCGAGCGGCTCGCCCATACCCATGAAGACGATGTTCGACAGACGGCCGGGGCCGCCGGGCATCAGCCCGTCGCGCATCACGGCGGCGGCGGAGCGGACCTGGTCGACGATCTCCGCGGTCGACAGGTTCCGGTCGAGGCCGCCCTGCCCGGTCGCACAGAAGGGGCACGCCATGCCGCAGCCCGCCTGGCTCGAGATGCACAGGGTCGCGCGGTCCGGGTAGCGCATCAGCACGCTCTCCAGCAGCGTCCCGTCGTGCGCGCGCCACAAGGTCTTGCGGGTGGTCCCGTCGTCGCAGGCGAGCGCCTTGATCTCGGTGAGCAGCGTCGGCATCAGATCGCCGACGAGCTTCTCCCGCGACGCCGCCGGGATGTCGGTCATCTCCTCCGGGTTCACCGTGAGCCGCGAGAAGTAGTGGTTCGAAAGCTGTTTCGCGCGGAACGGCTTCTCGCCCAGCTCGGCGACGGCCGCGGCCCGCTCGGCGGCGGTGAGATCGGCGAGATGGCGCGGCGGGAGGCCGCGCTTGGGCGCGTCGAAGACGAGAGGGAGGGCAGTCATAGCTCACCCAGTGTCCCACGTCCACCTTTCCCACACCCGAGCCGCCCCGGATCCCTGTTCCCCAGATCACGACAGCACAAGCCACTGAGACCCAACTCACACGAAAGGAGTTGTCGTCCGACCGTTTCCGATATATCGTGAACGAGTCGGAACATTACGAAGAGAGGATTCACATCATGCGACGACGACCTTTCCCTCCAGAACACGGCCGGCCCGCCTTCGGACCTTGGGCTCGCGGCGGCTTCGGCGACTTCCCGCCGGGTCCGGGCGGACCGGGCCACCGGCACGGCCGTCGCGGCGGCCCCGGCGGACGGCGCGGCAAACGCGGTGACGTCCGCGCCGCGATCCTGGCGCTGCTTTCCGAGCAGCCGAGGCACGGCTACGAGATCATCCGCGAGATCGGCGAGCGCAGCGGCGGCTTCTGGAAGCCGAGCCCCGGCTCGGTCTACCCGACCCTGCAGATGCTGGCCGACGAAGGCCTGGTGATCAGCAAGGACGAGAACGGCAAGAAACTGTTCGAGCTCACCGAATCCGGCCGTACCGCGGCCGAACAGCAGGACGCCGTCCCGCCCTGGGAGCAGATCGCCCACGACGTCGACCCGGTCGAGGTGAACCTGCGCAAGGCGGGCGCCACCCTGGCCGCGGCGGTCGCGCAGGTCATGCACGCCGGCAGCGAAAGCCAGCAGGCCCGCACCGTCGACGTGCTCAACGAGGCACGGCGGACGATCTACGGCATCCTCGGCGAGGCCGAGGACACGGAGTGATCCGGCACGACGAGGCCGGTGGGCTTGGTGCGCGTATGCACGCGATAGCCCACCGGCAGCGTCACCCGCTCCTCCCCGGCACTTGACGAAACCTCGTTGAGCCGCCGGACCTCCGCGATCGCCTTCGCCGCGACCGGAGCGCTGAACTCGATCTTCAGCACCGCTTCCATCGCGGCGGCGTCTTCGAACAGCCACCGCGTCATCACCTTGCGGCAGTCGAATCCCTGACGGGCGAAGAACTTCTCGACGCCAGGCGGGTCGTAGTGCGGGAGATCCAGGCGCATCCAGCGGCCGTAGGGCTCACTCGTCACATCGAGATCCACGATCATCATCAGCCCGCCCGGGCGCAACACCCGCTCCGCTTCGCGAAGACCGGGTTCACAACCGGGGCCGAAGAAGTACGCGGTGCGTGCGTGGACGACGTCGAAAGCCGCGTCCGGCAGGGGAAGCCGCTGCGCACGGCCTTGCCGCACCTCGACGTTCGCCAGCCGCGCCACCCGATTCCGCGCGTCGCGGACGAGCGGCTCATGGGGCTCGACGCCGACCACCGACCGCGCCGTCGCGGCGAACCGCGGCAGGTGGAAACCGTCACCGCAGCCGATGTCGAGGACGTCCGCCCCAGACCAATCGCGAGACTCGGCGAGCACGCGCCAGATCTCGTCTTCGACGTCCTGCGCGCGGTTCTCGACCTCGTAGGCCTTCTGGTAGTACCAGATGTTCGGACTCGGCAGCACCTCCTCGCCGCCGCGGCGGGCGGAGGAGAGGGCTCGGGGAAACCAGCGCACGGAAGCTCCAACGAAGGGACACCGGGCCGGGTTCCGGGGTATCCGGGTCGAAATCTTTAACGGAAACAATGCGGTCAGCGACTAGACTTTACTCCCACCGGTAAGGGAGAACCGCATGTCGCTTGGCTCGGCCGCCCACACTTCCGTCATACCTTCGGGAATCCCGTGCTGGATCGAGCTCGCGTGCAGAGACGAAGCGGCCGCACAAGCCTTCTACGGCGGGCTTTTCGACTGGGAGTTCACCGTTCAGCGTGATCCGGCGACGCCGACCGGCCGGTACTCGATCGCGACACTGAACGGCGTCCCGACCGGTGGTCTGTACCGCGCGGGCGCGGAGGGGCCGTCCGGCTGGAGCGTCCACATCTCGGTGCAGCAGGCGGCCGCCGCCGCGGAGTGGGTGGACAGTCTCGGTGGCCGGGTCACGCTCGGACCGATGGCGATCCCCCATCGCGGCAACATCGTGCACGCCATCGACGCGTGCGGCGCGCATGTCGTCTTCTGGGAGCCGCCCGCCACCTGGGAGTTCGCGACGGGGGTGCCGAACACCTTCAGCGGCGCGGACCTCAACACGCACGACGGCGCGGCGGCGGATCACTTCTACTGCCGCCTTTTCAACTACACCAGCCACCAGATCGGCGACGGCGCTTCGCTCGACTACGCCGAATGGCTCATCGAGCACGAACCGGTGCTGTACCGGTACGTGATGGGCTCGGAGTACCGGCCGGACACTCCCCCGCACTGGATGGTCTACCTCGCCCTCGACCCGGCTCGTGGCGCGGACGCCGCGGCCGGACAGGCCCTGATGCTCGGCGGCGCCGTCGTGGTCCAGCCCTACGACACCCCGTACGGCCGGATGGCGATCCTCGCCGACCCGGACGGTTCCGTCTTCGCGGTGATCGACCACTCCAGGGCCGTCGAAGGCTGGGGCACCGCCGAAGTCGACGATCCGTACGACGACTGAGCCGGGGCGACGAGGCCGCCCCGGCTCTTCGGTCAGAGGCCGGCCCAGAAACCGCAGTCGTGCACGGCCCCGAGATCGACCGGGCCGATCGCACCCGGCGCCAGCGACTGCGTCCGCGGCGAGGAACGCCACTTCGGCAGTTCCTCGCCGTTCGGATCACCGGTGCGCGCGAACGCGGTCCAATACCGGATCATTTGCCCCGCCAGTTCCTGCTGCGCGGGCGTCAATTTCGCCGGAAAGCCGGGTAAATCAGACAAATAAGCCAATTCGCTTCCGTGGGCGGCGCCGGGATTCATGCCCGGTGGCGCGGGAACGAGCGGCGGAGCGGCCCGATCGGCGAACTCGTAACCGAAGGTCCGCGTGCGCTGACGCAGCAACCGCTCTGTCCCCACCTGCGGGCAACCCCAGATCCGATCGGTCATCGCGTCCGCGAACGCCATCGCCGGGCCGCCGTGCTTCGCCGATGGATACCGGGCCTCGACGAGCGGCGCCTTCTCCCCGAACGCCGTGCGCAGCAGTCCCCGGTAGTGCTCCTCGGTGAACGGATGGCCGGGGAACAAGGCGACGAAGAGCCTCGCCTCGTCCCTGGTGACCCCGGTCAGCACCGGCACGCGGGCGAAATGCCCCGCCTTCAGCGCCTCGGCCGGATGCTCCGGCAGCAGGCCGGTGCCGAACGCGGGCGTCGAGAACGGCTGGCTCACCAGATCCTTGGCCGGGAGCCGCCGGAGACAGGCGACGTCGGCGCAGCCGAGCTTCTTCGTC
This sequence comes from Amycolatopsis keratiniphila, assembly GCF_000400635.2. NCBI lineage: Bacteria > Bacillati > Actinomycetota > Actinomycetes > Pseudonocardiales > Pseudonocardiaceae > Amycolatopsis > Amycolatopsis keratiniphila. Next base: position 6,666,862 of record NC_021252.1, read on the forward strand.
GCTTCGGCACCCATCGCCTCGACGTCAGCGCGGGGCAGGTACGGCGAACCCGCGGGCACGCCGGGGAAGAACCCGCCGTCGGGCCAGGTCAGGGTGCACGGACCGCTCTGGATGATCGCGCGGTGGAACAGCCCCGCCGCCGACGGCGAGGTCAGCTGGGCGCAGGTGCTCATCGCACCGGCGGATTCACCGAACAGCGTGACATTCCGCGGATCTCCGCCGAAGGCGCGCGCGTTGCGCTGCACCCAGCGAAGCGCGGCCTGCTGGTCTTGAAGACCGAAGACGCCGGAGTCGCGTCCCAGCTCCGGATGCCCGAAGAAGCCGAAGACTCCCAGCCGGTAGTTCACGGTCACCACGACGACGTCCCCGCCGAGGGCCATGCGCTTGAAGTCGTAGTCGCTGCCCGCCCCGGAGGTGAAGCTGCCACCGTGCACCCAGACCAGCACCGGACGCGGCTTGCGCGCCGTCTTGGCCGGGCTGATCACGTTGAGATACAGGCAATCCTCGGCCTCGCTCGGCGGAGAACCGAGCCCCGCACCCTGGGCGCATCGAGGCCCCGGTCTGCTCGCGTCCCGTACGGCGGACCACGGTGCGGGTTTCCGCGGCGGCGACCAGCGCAGGTCGCCGACCGGGGGCGCGGCGAACGGAATGCCTTGGAAACTCCGGTATCCGTCGGCGCTCACACCACGCACGGGACCGGAATCCGTGCGGACGACCGGGCTTTCGCCCGCCTCCGCCACGGTCGTCGTCAGGGCGCCGAGCGTCACCACGCTCAGTGCCATGGCCAGAATTCGCTTACTCATCCGTCGAGTTCGCATATTCCGACCTTGGCCCAGCATTCCGGGCTTGTCACACGGGTTCGGCTAAACGGGAACGAACGCCGAGAGCAGCAACCATGAGACGACGGCCGACGGAAGCAAGGAGTCGAGCCGGTCCATCAAGCCGCCGTGCCCCGGCAGCATGTTCCCCATGTCCTTGACCCCGAGGTCGCGTTTGATCAGCGACTCGACGAGATCACCCAGGGTCGCCGTGCAGACGATCGCCGCACCGAAGAGCACACCCTGCCAGGCGTGGCCGTCGAGCAGAAGGCTCAGGGTCAGCGCGCCGGCGACCACACCGGCCACGAGCGAGCCGGCGAAACCTTCCCAGGTCTTCTTCGGGCTGATGGTGGGCGCCATCGGATGCTTGCCGCCCAGCACACCGGCGATGTAGCCACCGGTGTCCGAGGCGACGACACCGATCATGAACGCCAGCACCCGGCCGACGCCGTCCTCCGGCGGGACGAGCATGGCGGCGAAAGCACCGAAAAGCGGGATGTACGCGGCGGCGAAGACCGACGCGCTGATGTCGCGCAGATACCCGTCCGCGCCGCCGGGCAGCCGCCACAGCAGGCAGACGAGCACCGTCAGCACGAACGCCGTCAACGCGCCTTCGCGGCCGTACGGCCACGCGAGCCAGATCATCGCCTGACCGCCGACGAGCACCGGGACCAGCGCGATCCGGATACCCGCCGCGCGCTTCAGTGCCCCGGCCAGCTCGATCGTGCCGACCGCGATGGCGATCGCGATGATGCCGATGAACAGAAAGCGCACGGTGAGCAGGGACGTGACGATCGCCGCGCCCAGCAGCAGCCCGACCCCGATCGCGGCGGGCAGGTTACGGCCGGCGCGGGAAACCTTCTTCGCCGGTTCCGGCTTCTCGGCCGGAACCGGTTCCGGGTTCTCCACCCGGTCCTCGCGTTCCTCGCTCACCTGGCTCATCAGACCTCGAGTAGCTCGGCTTCCTTGTGTTTCACCAGCTCGTCCACCTTGTGGGTGTAGGTGTCGGTGAGGTTCTGGAGTTCCTTCTCGGCGTGGACGACCTCGTCCTCGCCCGCCTCGCCGTCCTTCTTGATGCGGTCGAGTTCTTCCTTGGCCTTACGGCGGACGCTGCGGATCGAGACGCGGGCGTCCTCGCCCTTGGACTTGGCGACCTTCACCATCTCCTTGCGGCGCTCTTCGGTGAGCTGCGGGATGACGATGCGGATCACGTTGCCGTCGTTGCTCGGGTTCACGCCGAGGTCGGACTCGCGGATCGCCTTCTCGATGGCGTTCAGCTGCGTCTGGTCGTAGGGCTTGATCAACGCCATCCGGGCCTCCGGCACGTTGACGCTCGCCATCTGGTTCAGCGGGGTCGGCGCGCCGTAGTACTCGACGACAATGCGCGAGAACATCCCGGGGTGGGCCCGGCCGGTGCGTACCGACGACAGGTCCTCCTTGGCGACGGACACCGCTTTTTCCATCTTCTCCTCGGCGTCGAGGAGGGTCTCGTCGATCACGGCAACTCCCGTTGTTGTGTATGCGTACCGATTACGGAGATCAGAGCAGGACTACGCGGACACCCCGTCGGCGGGGGTGTCGACCAGGGTGCCGATCCGTTCGCCGCTGACCGCACGGGCGATGTTCCCCTCGGTGAGCAGATTGAACACGATGATCGGCATGTTGTTGTCCATGCACAGGCTGAACGCGGTGGCGTCGGCGACCTTGAGGTCCCGTTCCAGCACCTCGCGGTGGCTGATCTCGTGGAACATCTCAGCGGTCGGGTCGCTCTTCGGGTCCGCGGTGTAGACGCCGTCGACGGCCTTCGCCATCAAGACGGCTTCGCAGCCGAGTTCGAGCGCGCGCTGCGCGGCGGCGGTGTCCGTCGAGAAGTACGGCATGCCGACCCCGGCGCCGAAGATGACGACGCGGCCCTTCTCCAGATGACGCTCGGCACGGCGCGGGATGTACGGCTCGGCGACCTGTCCCATGGTGATGGCGGTCTGCACCCGGGTGGGCAGGCCCTCCTTCTCCAGGAAGTCCTGCAGCGCCAGGCAGTTCATGACGGTGCCGAGCATCGCCATGTAGTCCGCGCGGTCGCGGTCCATGCCGCGCTGCGACAGTTCCGCGCCGCGGAAGTAGTTGCCGCCACCGATCACGACGGCGATCTGCACGCCCGTCCGCGCGACGTCGGCGATCTGCTGGGCGACCGAGTGCACCACATCCGGATCAACCCCGATGGAACCGCCGCCGAACATCTCGCCGCCCAGTTTCAGCAGCACCCGCCGGTATCCGCCTTCGACCCGGACACCCATGTCGCCCTCCCTAATGCTCTGAAACCCGACTGTGCCCCGTCCCCGATGGACGGAGACGGGGCACAGTGGTGATTCTTGTGTTCCGCGCCTGGATCAGGCCTGGCCGACCTCGAACCGGGCGAACCGGCTCACGGTCACGCCGGCCTCGTCGAGCAGGGCCTTGACGGTCTTCTTGTTGTCCTTGACCGACGGCTGCTCGAGCAGGACGTTGTCCTTGTAGTAGGCGTTGACCTTGCCCTCGATGATCTTGGGCATGGCCTGCTCCGGCTTGCCCTCTTCGCGGGCGGTCGCCTCGGCGACGCGACGCTCGTTCTCGACGACCTCGGCCGGGACCTCGTCACGGGTGAGGTACTTCGCCTTGAGCGCGGCGACCTGCATGGCGGCGCCACGAGCGGCCTCGGCGGCCTCCTCGCCCTCACCGGTGTACTCGATGAGCACGCCGACGGCGGGCGGGAGGTCGGCACCGCGACGGTGCAGGTACGTGGTGGTGGTGCCCTCGTAAGCGGCGACACGGCGCAGCTCGAGCTTCTCACCGATGCGGGCGGCCAGCTCCTGGACCTGCTCCTCGACGGTCTTGCCGTCGAGCGAGGCGGCCTTCAGCTTCTCGACGTCGCTGGTCTTCTCGGCCTTCGCGACCTCGACGATCTTCGCGGCGAGGGCCTGGAAGTCCTCGTTCTTCGCGACGAAGTCGGTCTCGGAGTCGAGCTCGATCAGCACGCCGCCGTCACCGGCGACGAGGCCCTCGGCGGTGGCGCGCTCGGCGCGCTTGCCGACGTCCTTGGCGCCCTTGATGCGCAGGAACTCGACGGCCTTGTCGAAGTCGCCGTCGTTCTCCTCCAGCGCCTTCTTGCAGTTCATCATGCCGGAGCCGGTGAGCTCCCGGAGACGCTTCACGTCTGCGGCGGTGTAGTTCGCCATCGTGGGTGTGTCCGTCCTTTTTCAGGTACGAGAAAGTCTTTTGGGGAATTCACTCGTGGGGCCGCCCGGAGGCGGCCCCACGAGCGGGTGGATCAGGAGGAGGCGGTGGCCTGCTCGGCCGGGGCCTCGGTGGCCGCGTCGGTCGCCGCGGCGGCTTCCTTGGCGTCCGCGGCGGCGGTCTCGGAGCCGGCCAGCAGCTCCTTCTCCCACTCGGCCAGCGGCTCGTCCGTGGCGACGCCGGCCTCGGGCTTGGCGTCGGCGGAGGAACCGTTGCGGCTGGAGCGGGCCATCAGACCGGCGGCGGCGGCCTCGGCCACGACCTTGGTCAGCAGCGCAGCCGAACGGATCGCGTCGTCGTTACCCGGGATCGGGTAGTCGACCTCGTCCGGGTCGCAGTTGGTGTCCAGGATCGCGACGACCGGGATGTTCAGCTTGCGAGCCTCGCCGACGGCGATGTGCTCCTTCTTCGTGTCGACGATCCACACGATGCTCGGCACCTTGGCCATGTCGCGGATACCGCCGAGGGTCTTCTCGAGCTTGTCCTTCTCACGGGTGAGCGTGAGGATCTCGCGCTTGGTCAGGCCGGCGAAACCACCGGTCTGCTCCTGCGACTCGAGCTCCTTCAAGCGGAGGAGACGCTTGTGCACCGTCTGGAAGTTGGTCAGCATGCCGCCGAGCCAGCGCTGGTTCACGTAGGGCATGCCCACGCGCGAGGCCTCGGAGGCGATGGCTTCCTGAGCCTGCTTCTTCGTGCCGACGAACATGATGGTGCCGCCGTGCGCGACGGTTTCCTTGATGAACTCGTACGCACGGTCGATGTACGTCAGCGTCTGCTGCAGGTCGATGATGTAGATGCCGTTGCGCTCGGTGAAGATGTAGCGCTTCATCTTCGGGTTCCACCGACGGGTCTGGTGCCCGAAGTGCACGCCGCTGTCGAGCAGCTGCTTCATGGTGACGACGGCCATTGCCGGAATCAACCTCTTCTGTGTCGTGCGCGCCCGGCTCCGCCGGAACGCGCTTGCTCGGTTCGTCGCTCTCGGCCGGGTGGCCGATCGCCCTGGTGCCGATGCTCGGGCCCGGACCCTGTGGCGAAGTGACCTCAAGGACCGCCGGGCCGTGTGCCCCCGCCTGTCCTGACCCTCCGTGAGGAGATCGGCCATCGGGAGCGCGCACGTGCACGCGAAGTCAGTCCGCTGCCGCGGACCGCGCAAAAGAGTCTACTCCCTGTCGCCACCGGGTACCGCACCGGCAGCCCCTGATGAGAGGGGTTGTCCACAACCGCCTCGGTTATCCACAGATTCCCCCGGCGCGCCCCGCACGCCACGCCGGTCCCCCAGCCTGGAACACATGACCATGACGACCTGTTCCCGCCCTGTCACCAGGCACTCCTTCGCTCTCGACCGCACCGGCGGGAGGCACCGCCGCCCCGGGCGCCCTCGGCGCCTCCCCCGCCTCGCGATCCTCGCGACCTTGCTCGCGATCTTCGCGTCGGCGGCGATGCCGGGCACGGCCAGAGGCGCGCCCTCGCCGCAAGGGCGCCTCTCCTGGCCGCTCTCGCCGGCACCGAGCGTCACCAGGTACTTCGAGCCGCCTTCGACTCCGTACGGCCCCGGTCATCGGGGCGTCGACCTCGCCGCCGCACCGGGCACGAACGTGCTCGCGGCCGCCGAAGGCGTGGTGATGTTCGCCGGGCAGGTGGCGGGCCGCGGCGTGGTGTCGATCGACCACGACGGAGGGCTCCGCACGACCTACCAACCGCTCGCCCCGACGGTCACCGCGGGTGATCAGGTCTATCGGGGGCAAGTGCTCGGGACGCTCGCGGCGGGCCACCCTGGCTGCCCGGATCCGGCGTGCCTGCATTTCGGCGTCCGGCGGGGCGAGGAGTACGTCGATCCGCTCGCGTTGATCGGCGAACCGTCCGAGATCCGGCTCAAACCGTGGGAAGGAGACTGAGTGGCCGGTGCGGAACTGCTCGAGTGGCCTAGCAGCGTCCGGCGCCTGGCCCTTCCGCAACGCAAGGTGCCGTGATCTGCGTGTCCTGATGGACGACACGCGTGATCGAACAGCGCACATGCGTGATTGGGGAGCGAACACACGTGATCGGAGGCGGAACTCGCCGCCGCGCCTGGGGGCTAGGCCTGCTCGACCAGCTTGGCGCGCAGCCGCATGACGGCACGGGTGTGCAGCTGGCTGACCCGTGACTCGGTGACGCCGAGGACCTTGCCGATCTCGGCGAGCGTCAGGCTCTCGAAGTAGTAGAGACCGACGACGATCCGGTCGCGTTCGGTGAGCTGTGCGATGGCCTGCGCCAGCTGGCGGCGGTTGTCTTGGTCGACCAGGACGGCCACCGGGTCGACGGCGCCGTCGTCGGGCAGGGTGTCGACCAGCGAGCCGCTGTCCTTGCCCGCGGCGACGAGGTCTTCGAGCGCGATGACACTGGTCAGCTGCATCTGCCCGTAGAACTCGCGCAGGTCGTCGACGCTGATTTCGAGCTCGGCCGCGAGTTCGGCGTCGGTCGGCGTGCGGTTCAGCCGGGCGCCGAGGCGTTCCAGGGCGCGCTCGGCCTCGCGGGCCTTGCTGCGGACCGCCCGGGGGACCCAGTCCTGGGAACGGAGGTCGTCGAGGATCGCGCCCCGGATGCGCTGCATGGCGTAGGTCTCGAACCGCAGGCCCCTGGCGGGTTCGAACTTCTCGATCGCGTCGACCAGGCCGAAGATCCCGGACTGGATCAGGTCACCGACGTCGACGTGGGTCGGCAGCCCGGTGCCGACCCGGCCGGCGACGTACTTGACGAGCGGGGCGTAGTGCAGCACGAGCCGGTCGCGCACGACCTGGTCCGGCGACTCGGTGAACTCCCGCCACAGCGCCTGGATCCCGGCGTCCACCTCATAGCCGGTCCGTGCTTCGGGTGCGACGGCAGGACCGTCCCCGCCGGGACGATGTTTCCCGGCGGCTTCGGTGACATGTGGGTCGGCGGTCATCGGACCGCCGTTCTCAGCATGCGGCTCAGCGTGGTCTCCGTGCTCGTGCGGATGCGCGTGCGCCGCCGGTGCGGGCCGCCGGGTCACCTGCCGAGTCCTCCCCGGCATCATCGGGCCCGGGGGTGCGCGCGGTCGTGGATCGCCTTCAGCCGATCGACGGTCACATGAGTGTAGAGCTGCGTGGTAGCCAGCGTAGCGTGACCAAGCAGTTCCTGAACGCTTCGAAGATCAGCGCCGCCTTCGAGCAGATGGGTGGCCGCGGAATGCCTCAGGCCGTGCGGGCCCATGTCGTTCGCGCCCGGCACCGAACCGACGGCGTCGTGGACGATCCGCCGGGCCGTCCGCGGATCGAGCCTGCCTCCACGTGCCCCCAGGAAGAGCGCCACTTTCCCGGGCTCCTTCGTTTCGACGGCGAGCTTTCCCCTGCCCTCGTCCAGCCAGGCCCGCAAGGCAGTTTCGGCGGGGACACCGAACGGCACGACACGTTCCTTGCCGCCCTTGCCCAGCACGAGCACGACCCGGCGGGAGAAATCGACGTCGCCCACATCCAGCCCGCACAGTTCCGAGACCCGCACGCCGGTCGCATAGAGCAGTTCCACGATGGCACTGTCCCTCAAAGCCACCGGGTCGCGCTGTTCGGCACCGGCGGCTGAGAAGCGCATGACGTCGCTCGCCTGCTCCGCGCGGAGGACCCCGGGGAGCTTGCGGTGCGCGCGGGGCGCCACCAGCCGGCCGCCCGGATCCGAGGCGAGCGCCCCGCCCCGGTGGGCCCACGCGGTGAAGGTGCGTGCCGCCGCGGCGCGCCTCGCCAGTGTCGTGCGGCTGGCCCCCTCCTCCCGTTGCCGGGCGAGCCAGCCACGCAGGGTCCCGATGTCGAGATCCTCGAACCGGCCGCCGTTCCCGTCCACGAAACCCATCAGCGACACGATGTCGCCGAGGTAGGCACGCACGGTGTGCGCGGACAGCCCGCGTTCCAGCGAAAGGTGCCGCTCGTAGTCGTCGATCAGCTTCCGGACAGGCTCCGGCAGCGCGGCACGGGCGGCGCGCAGATCGGGTCTGCGGGCGCGTTTCCCCGTGCCGTGGGCACCTTCGGTCGACGGCATGCCGATCACGCTGCGCGATGTACGGCGGATGGTCAAGTATCGCCGCACCCTGTTGTGGTGTCCGTGGTCGGATCGTGCCGGGATGGCGTCTCAGGTGTAGGCCAGTCAGGTCTTGGCGGCCCGTCTTCGCCACCCTGTGTCACTCCTTTCCGCGAAGCCGTCGAGCTCCAGTTCGGGAAGCAGCGAGCGGACGCGCTCGACCGGGACGCCCGACTCGGCCGCCAGCCGTTCCTCGGGTCTCGCCGACCGTGCGGACAGCGCGTCGTGCACTCGCAGCGCCTCCGGACCGAGCCGATCGGTGCGGCGGCGCGGTTTCGACGGATCCGCGCCCGGCGCGCCGAGGCGTCCGGCGGTCTCGAGGATCTCGTCGACCGAGGTCACCAGCGTGGCCTCGCCTTCGCGGATCAGCGCGTGGCAGCCGGCGGACATCCCCGACGAGACCGGCCCGGGCATGGCCATCACGACCTTGCCCAGGGCTCCGGCCGTACTCGCGGTGTTCCGCGCGCCGCTGCGCCTGCCCGCCTCGACCACGACGGTCCCTTCCGTGAGCGCCGCGATGAGCCTGTTCCGGACGAGGAACCGATGCCTCGCGGGCGAAGTACCCGGCGGGTACTCGCTGACCACCGCGCCGACCTTTCCGATGTTGCGCAACAAGGTCGCGTGCTGCGCCGGGTATCCGACATCGGCTCCGCAGCCGAGCAGGGCCACCGTCGTCCCGTCCGCGCTCAACGCGCCCCGGTGGGCCGCGCCGTCGATCCCGTACGCCGCTCCCGAGAACACCGGGATCCCGCGGCTCGCGAGGTGATAGCCCAGCTCGGCCGCGTGGTGCTCGCCGTACCCGGTCGCCGCGCGGGCACCGACGATCGCGATCGCCTGGTCGACGGCCTCGTCGAGCCTGGCCGGGCCACGGACCCACAGCGCCAGCGGAGGTGCCACACCGGAAACTCCCCTGCGCTGCGCCACGGCCAGCGAAAGCAACGGCCAGGCCGGCCATTCGCCGTCTTCCGGGATGACGAGCCTGGTCTCGTCGGCCGCGGCCCGCTCCAGATCCCGCTCGGCGTAGTCGTGCGCTCGCCGCGCGGCCGTCTCGTCACGCACCTTCGGCGGGCAGTCGGCGCGCCGCACCCGTTCCGCGGCGACGACCGGGCCGACTTCGTCCACGAAACCGGCCAAAGCGGGTGCCGGGGGCTCGGCCACGCGGAGGAGGTACGACCGCGCGAGACGTTCGGCTTCGAGTTCACTCATCCGGATGACCTCTCCCGGAAGTTCAGAGCCGCCGCGACCTCATCCGCCTCCGGCTTGTCGGCCCCCTTCAAATCGGCGAGTGTCCAAGCGATGCGAAGGCAGCGGTCGGCGCCGCGCGCCGTGATCGAGCCCCTTTCCAACGCGCGGTCCAGCAGGGCCGTGACCTGCGACGGCAGGGCGAACTCACGGCGCAGCGCGGGGCCGGGCACCTCCGCGTTCGTGAGCCAGCCGTGCTCCGCCCAGCGTTTCGTGGCCCGCTCGCGTGCCTCCAGCACCCGCTCCCGGACGGGCGCCGACGCCTCGGGCGGCTCACTCAGGTGTGCGTTGAGCGCGGACAGCGGACGCAGCCGAACCCGCAGATCCACCCGATCGAGTAGTGGCCCGGACAGCCGGCCCAAGTAGCGCCTTCGCACGGTCGACGAGCATGTGCAGTCGGCGTCCTTCGCCGGGGCGCAAGGGCAGGGGTTGGTCGCCATCACCAGCTGGAACCGTGCCGGGTACCGCACGGCGCCCTTGACCCTCGCGATCCGCACTTCGCCCTCTTCGAGCACCGTGCGCAGCGACTCCAGCCGCTCCGGGCCGAATTCGCAGACCTCGTCGAGGAACAGGATTCCCCGGTGCGCACGGCTGATCGCGCCGGGGACCGCCAGGCCGCTTCCGCCACCGATCAGGGCGGGCACGCTGATCGAATGATGCGGCGCGACGAACGGTGGCACGGTGACCAGCGGTTCGGTGCGGGAGAGCGAACCGTCGATCGAATGCACCGCTGTCACCTGCAGCGACTCTTCGGCGGTCAGCCTGGGAAGCAGGCCGGGAAGCCGTTTCGCGAGCAGGGTTTTGCCCACCCCGGGTGGGCCGGTCATGAGCAGGTGATGCCCTCCGGCCGCGGCCACCTCCAGCGCCCATCGCGCTTCCGGCTGTCCCACCACGTCGGCGAGGTCGGGTACCCGCGGCGGCTCCTGGACGACGCCCGGCTCGGGGCGGGTGAGCTCGCCTTCGCCCTTGAGCCAGTCCGCGAATTCGCTCAGCCGCGCCACCCCGCCGACCTCCAGGCCGTCCACGAGAGCGGCTTCGAACAGCGACTCGGCGGGAACGACGGCCCGTCGGTACCCGGCGTTGCGCGCCGCCAGCAGCCCCGGCAGCACCCCGCGGACCGGCCGTACCCGGCCGTCGAGGGCGAGCTCGCCGAGCAGCACGGTGTTCAGCAGCTTCGTGGCGGGGACCGAGCCGGTGGCGGCCAGGACCGCCGCCGCGATCCCCAGGTCGTAGCCGGACCCCACCTTCGGCAGATTCGCCGGCGACAGGCCGAGGATCACCCTCTCGTCCGGCCAGGTCCGCCCGGAATTGCGCACGGCGGAACGGACCCTGTCCTTGGCCTCTTTCAGCCCGGTGTCCGGCAGCCCGACCATCGTCACCCTCGGCGATCCGCCGCCGATGTCGGCCTCGATCTCGATCACCTTGCCGTCGACGCCGAGCAGCGCGACGGACCAGGCCTTCGCCAGCGCCATTCAGAACGCCGCCTTGATATGCCGCACCCGGGGCGGGGCATCGGGCGCGGCGACGATCGCGACGATGTCGTAGCGGACCGGGCACCAGCGGATCATGAACTTGCGCTGCCACTGGTACGCGAGACGGCGGATGCGATCGGCCTTATCCGGTGTCACCGCCTCGGCCGGGGTGCCGAACTCCACTCCCGTCCTCGTCTTCACCTCGCAGAAGACGAGGACCTTCCGGTCGGTCGCGATGAGATCCAGCTCGCCGTCACGGCAACGCCAGTTACGGCTCAGGACGACGTAGCCCTTCTTCTCCAGATGCCGGACCGCGAGGTCCTCGCCCCAGCGGCCCAGCTCGATCCGAGGTGCCCCGGCGGGTGGCCGCTCGGCAATGCTCGTCATCTCGATCCCCCTCAGCGATCGTCACGGTGCGTGTGTGATCAACGCTGCCAGGGTGAGGGGGTGGCGGACAGGCCCGATTTCGGCGCCTGTGGACAACCGGGGTGTTGTGGATGGTTGGGCCGTCAGGGGAGCTCATCGGCCGGAATTGGCGGTGGGCTGTGCTATGGGGACCGGTGCAAGTACGTGAAGGCCCCCTTCACTGCGTTGGACGCAGTGAAGGGGGCCTTCACGTACTTAGGAAAGATCAGCCGGAGAACGGTCCGTCTTCCGGCAGCCGGAGATCCGGTTTGTCGAGCTCCTCGACGTTGACGTCCTTGAACGTGATGACCCGGACGTGCTTGACGAACCGGGCGGGCCGGTACATGTCCCAGACCCACGCGTCGGACATGCGGACCTCGAAGTACACCTCGCCGCCACCGTCGCGCACCTGCACGTCGACGGCGTTGGCCAGATAGAACCGCCGCTCGGTCTCCACCACGTACGAGAACTGGCCGACTATGTCGCGATACTCGCGGTAAAGCGAGAGCTCCATCTCGGTCTCGTACTTCTCGAGATCCTCTGCGCTCATGAAATCCGCGCCCCTCCTCGCGATTTTGCTGCTGTTCCAGCGGCGGAGCGTTCATTGTTACCCACGTGCGGGCCGAGGGCACGTATCGGCACGCTCGGGTTTTCCAGCGCCGCGACGGTCAGCACGACCGGGTGAGGCGGCCGCACCCGGTGCGCGGCGGCCGCCGTGGCCACGTTGGCGTACGACCAGCGATGGACCGGACTCGGACCGTGAGTGTCGAGCGCCGCGCTGTGGTCGGTGGTGCTGTACCCCTTGTGCACGTCGAAACCGTAATGCGGGTGGACGTCGTGCAGGTCGCCCATGATCCGGTCCCGGGTGACCTTCGCCAGCACCGAAGCAGCCGCCACGCAGGCGACGGCCTTGTCCCCCTTGATCACCGGGACGCTCGGGGCGGGCAGCCCGGACACGCGGAATCCGTCGGTCAGCACGTACCCGGGCGTGTTCCGCAGCGCCGAGACGGCACGCCGCATGCCTTCGAGGTTCATGACGTGGATGCCGAACAGGTCGACCTCGGCCGCCGGGATGACGATGACCGAGTAGTCGACGGCACGCTGGACGACCCGGTCGTACACGCGGTCGCGGGCCTTGGCCGTGAGCACCTTCGAGTCGGTGAGCTCGGGCAGGCGGGCGGCGTCTCCAGGACGCAGGACGCAGGCGGCCACGACGAGCGGGCCGGCGCAAGCACCGCGCCCTGCCTCGTCGACTCCGGCGACGGGCCCTAGGCCCCGCCGGTCCAGCGCACCCTGCAAACCCCAGAAGAGGTCGCCACGCACCACTGCCCGCGGCGGCCGAAGCGGCTCGGCCGGTGTGAGCGGTACAGGAACTCTCAAGGCCTTACCGCCTCCGGTCGACCGCCTTGCGCACTCCGGCCGACATCCGCCTGCCGAGGAAGAGCACGGGCCACGCCGCGGCGATACCGACTCCCAGCGGGAGCCCCTGCTGCCAAGCCGGGGCGCCGAGCGCCAGCGGCTGAGCGTTCGCCTGCGGGTTGTGGTCCGAAACGCCACCCCAGCGGCCGGGCGGGAGCACGATGACCCGTGCCTTGCCGATGATGTTGTCCACCGGGACCGCGCCGTTGACCCCACCGCCACCCTGGATACGGGAGTCGCTGGAGTTGTTGCGGTTGTCGCCCATCACCCAGACGTAGCCGGCGGGCACCTTGACCGGCTCGAACGTCCGCTCGGTGGGGGCCATGCCCTCTTCCCAGTGGACGTACGGCTCGTCGAGTGCCTTGCCGTCGACGACGACGCGGTTGTTGTCGCAGCACTGGACCGTCTGGCCGCCGACCGCGATGATCCGCTTGACGAAGTCGCGCTCGTCCGGCGGCGCGAACCCGATCAGGGAACCCAGCGTGCGGAATCCGGTGACGAAGATGTTGCTGGACTCCGGCGTGTCGATCTCGCCGACCCAGGCGGGCGGGCCCTTGAAGACCACCACGTCGCCCGGGGCGGGATCGGTGAAGTCGTACGTGATCCGATCGACCAGGATCCGGTCGCCCGTGCATCCCGAGCAGCCGTGCAAAGTGGTCTCCATCGATCCCGAGGGGATCATGTAGACCTTGGCGAGGAACTGCTGGATCAAGATCGTCAGCACGAGCGCGACGACGATCAGGATCGGCAGTTCCTTCCAGAACGACCGCTTCTTGTTGACCTTGCCGAATTTCTTGGAACCGGACCGGCCCCGGCGGGAGGCCCGGGTGGGGCGCTCCTCTTCGGGGCGATCGGGCTCGTCTTCGGAGGTGTTCTGGGACACGGGTTCGACCACGACGCCAGGTTACCTGTAACCGAGTGGCTACCTACTTGGCGGAGGTCGTCTCGCGGTTTTCGCGGCGTTCCTTGATCTTGGCGGCCTTGCCGCGCAGCTCGCGGAGGTAGTACAGCTTCGCCCGGCGGACGTCGCCGCGCTTGAAGACCTCGACCTCGGCGATGTTCGGCGAGTGCACCGGGAAGGTGCGCTCCACGCCGATGCCGAACGACACCTTGCGGACCGTGAAGGTCTCGCGGATGCCGCCGCCCTGGCGACGCAGCACGACGCCCTGGAAGATCTGGTTGCGCTCGCGGTTGCCCTCGATGACGCGGACGTGAACCTTGAGCGTGTCGCCCGGTCGGAAGTCCGGGATGTCGGAACGCAGTGACTGCGCGTCCAGCGCGTCCAGGGTGTTCATCGGTGGTCCGTCCTCGTCTTCGTATGGCTTACGTGCAGCTTGGGCGCGCAGTGTCGGGCACTGCGACCTACCCGGGGGCTGATGGCGTTCCGGCCGACTTCGCGCTTTGACCCGAGCCAGTGTCCGGAGTACAAATTCGCGCGTCTGCTCACGCCAACCTGTCAAGTATTGCAGACCAGGTCTCAGGTGGTTGACCCGGCCTGGTCGCTGCCCTCGGCCAACCGGTCGAGGACCTTGAGATCGTGCTTGTCGAGACTACCCTCCGGCAGCAGGCCGATCAGTTCGGGCCTGCGCCGTACGGTGCGTTCCAGCGCCTGGTCGCGGCGCCAGCGGTCGATCAGCGCGTGGTTCCCCGAGCGCAGGACGTCGGGGACGGCCAGGTCGCGCCAGACCTCCGGCCGGGTGTAGCTGGGGCCTTCGAGGAGACCGTCGGAGAACGAGTCCTCTTCGGCGGAGCGGGCGTTGCCGAGCACTCCGGGCAGCAGCCGGACGACGGCCTCGACCATCACCAGGACCGCGGCCTCGCCGCCGACCAGGACGTAGTCGCCGATTGAGACCTCGTCGACGGGCATCCGCCGCGCGGCGTCGTCGATCACCCGCTGGTCGATGCCCTCGTAGCGACCGCAGGCGAACACGAGGTGCTCTTCCGCGGCGTACTGGTGGGCCATGGCCTGGGTGAACGGCCGCCCGGCGGGGGTCGGGACCACGAGGCGGGTGTTCTCGCCGCAGACGTCGTCCAGGGCGGGGCCCCAGATCTGCGGTTTCATCACCATGCCGGGCCCGCCGCCGTACGGGGCGTCGTCGACGGCGCGGTGGACGTCGTGCGTCCAGTTCCGCAGGTCGTGGACGCCGACCTCGATGAGGCCGCGGTCGATCGCGCGCCCGAGCAACGCGGCGCGGAGCGGGTCGAGGTATTCGGGGAAGATCGTGACTACGTCGAGGCGCATCAGGCGTCCAGCAGGCCTTCCGGCGGGTCGAGGACCACGCGGCCGCCGGCGACGTCGACGGCCGGGACGATCGCCTTCACGAACGGCACCAGCACCTCGCGCCCGTCGTGGTCGATCGACAGCAGTTCCCCGGCGGGCGAATGCACGATTTCGCGTACCTTGCCGACGACGGTGCCGTCGGCGAGTTCGGCCCGCAGGCCTTCGAGTTCGTGGTCGTAGAACTCGTCGGGGTCTTCGGTCGGCAGCAGCGCCGAGGTGTCGGCGATCAGCAGCGCGCCGCGGAGGGTCTCCGCGACGTCCCTGGTCAGCACCTCTTCGAAACGCACCAGCAGCCGCCCGCTGTGTTCGCGGGCGGCTGCGATGGTGAGGTCTCTGCTGCTGCCGTCACGCAGCTTCGTCGTGACGGCCGAACCGACCGCGAACCGCTGTTCCGGCGAGTCCGTGCGCACGTCCACCGCGAGTTCCCCGCGGATTCCGTGCGCCTTGGCGATACGGCCGACTACGACGTCCATCCCGTTCTGTCCTTGGTCAGCGATCGGTGTCGACGACGTCCACGCGGACGCCGCGGCCACCGATGCCGCCCATGACGGTGCGCAGGGCGGTCGCGGTACGACCGCCCCGGCCGATCACCTTGCCGAGATCGTCGGGGTGCACGTGCACCTCGAGCGTGCGGCCACGGCGCGTGGTCAGCAGCTCGACCCGGACCTCGTCCGGGTTGTCGACGATCCCGCGCACCAGGTGCTCGAGGGAGTCAGCGAGGAAGCTCACGCCTCGGCCTTGTCACCCTCGGCGGCTTCGGCCTTGTCGGCCTCGGCCTTCTTCGGGGCGGACTTCTTCTTCGGCGTGGTGGCTTCGGCGGAGGCCGAGTCACCGGCGGCCGCGAGCGCGGCGTTGAACAGGTCCTGCTTCGACGGCTTCGGCTCGGCGACCTTCAGGGTGCCCTCGGCGCCCGGGAGGCCCTTGAACTTCTGCCAGTCACCGGTGATCTCGAGGATGCGCTGGACCGGCTCGGTCGGCTGGGCGCCGACGGACAGCCAGTGCTGGGCCCGCTCGGTGTCGACCTCGATGAAGCTCGGCTCTTCCTTGGGGTGGTACTTGCCGATCGTCTCGATGGCCTTGCCATCACGGCGGGTGCGCGCGTCGGCGACGATGATGCGGTAGTACGGCGCACGGATCTTGCCGAGACGCTGCAGCTTGATCTTGACGGCCACGGGTGTGGGTACTCCTCAGTTCTCTCTGATGCATGTGGAAGGCGCACGCCAGCCGAGTGGGGACACGGCTGCGCACACCCGAAGGGTGAGCTCGGGCGCGGTGAGAGGGTCCGGCCAAAGCAGGCAAGCGTACATTCTGCCAGACGCTAGTTGGCTGTCAGAACGCGGCTATCCCGAGCGAGGCGAGCAGGATCGTCACGGCCGGGAGGAAGTTGTTCACCTGATGGGCGACCACGCTGCCGAGCAGCCGCCCGGTGAACACCCTGGCCAGCCCGATCGGGATCGCGATCACCAGCAGCAGGGTGGTGCGCAGCGGTTCGAGGTGGCTCGCCGCGAAAACCGCCGTGGAGACCAGGAACGCCGCGATCCTCCCCCAGCGTTCGGTGCGCCAGGTCAATCGCTCCACCGCGCCCCAGAGCAGGCCGCGGTAGATGATCTCCTCGCAGATCGGCCCGACCAGCCACAGGTAGATGAACATGACGACGGCCGCCGAGACCGACATCCGCCGGTCTTCGACGAGCGCACTGATCGCCGACGTCGCGTTCTCGTTGCCGACGGCCTGTGTCCACACGTAGGCGGCGAGCGAGGTCAACCCGAGCCCGAGCACGCCGAGTTTGAGCCCGACCTTGACGTCGGCCCAGCTCCAGCCGATCCGCAGGTCGGTGAACGGGCCGTTGCCCCGCAGCCGGGTGATCAGCAGCGCGACCCCGGCGGCGACCATCGTCGGCACCATGGTGCCCAGCAGCACCATGCGCATCGGCAGGGGCTGGCCGGGCTGGACGTCGCCGAGCAGGACGCTGATGAACGCCGCCGACGCCAGCAGGACGGCCTCCACCAGGAGGAAGGCCCCGAATCCCCAGCGATGCGGCGGTGGCGTGTCGGGCGCGGCCACCTCACCTCCGGCAGTGAGTTCGTCCGGCGGCGCCGCCTCGGGGATCGGCTCCCTGGGCTGAGATACGGTCACGCCGATCCTCCGGTGATCGTTCGGTTACTCAAAGACTCTAACCGCCTGGAGCGGCGATCACCTCGCCGCGAAGAGCAATACAGCCGGTGGGAGGTTGTTGGCCGCGTGCGCGATCACCGACGCGCTCACCCGGCCGGACAGATAACGGGCGAGGCCGATGGCGATCCCCTGGCCGAACAACGCGATCGTGCGCGCGGCCTCGCCGTGCAACTGGGCGAACACGAGCGCGGTGACCAGCAGGATCACCCACGAGGGCAGGCGATGGAAACCCATGGCGTTCCACAGCGTGCCGCGGAAGAGCAGTTCTTCGGTGACCGGAGCGGCGAGGACGACGATGACCGCGGCCAGCACCAGCCAGATCGTGTCGCCCTCGGTGGTGCCCGAGAGTTCGGTGATCGGCCCCGGCGAGACGTCGGAGAAGGTCCTCTCGTCGCTGTCGGTCCCGTACACGGCGAGCAGGAGCAGGTTGAGGAGGTAGCCGGCGGCGAGCGCGGCGGCTCCGCAGGCGA
Organism: Amycolatopsis keratiniphila; assembly: GCF_000400635.2. Classification (NCBI taxonomy): domain Bacteria; kingdom Bacillati; phylum Actinomycetota; class Actinomycetes; order Pseudonocardiales; family Pseudonocardiaceae; genus Amycolatopsis; species Amycolatopsis keratiniphila. Next base: position 6,684,479 of record NC_021252.1, read on the forward strand.
GCCCGATCCGGACGTCGCGCCAGGTGGGCTTGAGCCCGAAGTCCGTACGAAGCCCCTGCCCCCAGACGCGCGAACCGACCGCGGGGCCGAGCCCGAGGACGAGGGTCGGCAGGAAGGCGAGGATCAGCAGCGGGCCGACGTCACGGAGTTCGAGCGGGTCGTAGCCACCGAAGCGGCCCGACATCAGGAAGCTCATGACGAGCGTGACGAGGTGGTATCCGGCGATGCCCGCGAAGAACGCTACGAATCCCCAGTGCGCTCCGAGCACCAGACGCTCGCGAGCCTGCCCGTCGTCCACCACGCCTCCACGCTAGGTACCGCTCCGGTCACAGGTGGAGTCGGGTCAGGCGTAGATCTTGCCACGCAGCACGATGTGGCTCGGATGCCGGAGCACCGCGAGATCCTCACGCGGATCGGTGGGGTAGACGAGCAGATCGGCCGAAGCGCCGTCGGCGATCCCCGGCACGCCGAGCCAGTCGCGAGCCGCCCACGAAGCCGAAGCCAGCGCCTGCTCCGCGGACATGCCCGCCTTGTGCAGCGCCTCGATCTCGTCGACGAGCCTGCCGTGCTCGACCATGCCGCCCGCGTCGCTTCCCGCGTACACCCGGACACCCGCCTCGATCGCCGTCGAGACCATCTCCCCCACGCCGGCGTGCAGCGCCCGCATGTGGTCCGCGTACACCGGGTACTTGCCCGCCTTGTCCGCGATGCCGGGGAAGTTCTCGATGTTGATCAGGGTCGGCACCAGCGCGATGCCTCGTTCGGCGAGGACGCCCAGCTGGTCCGACGAGAGCTCCGTGCCGTGTTCGAGGCAGTCGATCCCCGCGTCGATCAGGCCGGGCAACGCGGCTTGGCCGAACACGTGCGCCGTCACCTTGGCGCCCTCGGCGTGCGCGGCGGCGATGGCCTCGGCGAGGACGTCGTCCGGCCACAGCGGCGCGAGATCGCCGACCCCGCGGTCGATCCAGTCGCCGACGAGTTTGACCCAGCCGTCGCCGTCACGGGCCTGCTCGGCGACCGCCTTCGGCAGCTCGGAAGGGTCTTCGAGTTCGATACCGAGGCCCGGGATGTAGCGCTTGCGCAAGGCGAGATGCCGTCCGGCGCGGATGATCCGCGGCAGATCGGCGCGCTCCTGCAACGGCCGGACGTCGATGGGCAGCCCGCAGTCGCGGATCAGCAGCGTCCCGGCGTCGCGGTCGGTGATCGCCTGCTCGGCGGCCTCTTCGAGGGTGGTCGCGCCGCCGACCCCGATCCCGGGATGGCAGTGCGCGTCGACCAGGCCGGGAACGAGAAAGCCTTCCCGGACAACGGTTTCCGCTCCGGCCACCGGTTCGGTCGTGATCCGGCCGCCGGTGACCCACAGCTCACGGTGCTCGCCGTCCGGCAGGACGACGCCGGCCAGGTGCAGCGCCTCCACGGGCTACTTGTCCTTCGGCAGCTTGAACTTCTTCGGGTCGAACCCGGGTACGTCGTTCATGCCGCCGAGCTGGGAGAGATCGGGCATTCCGCCGGGCATCCCGCCGCCAGGGGGCAGCATCGGCATGCCGCCGGGGAAACCGCCACGGACCTTGGGCTGCGTCGGGCCGCGCCCCTTGCCCTTCTTCCCCTTCTTGCCCTTGCGGTTCTTGCTGCCGCCGCCTCCGCCGCCGAAGCCGAAGCGGCCCGCCATCTGCGCCATCATCTTGCGCGCTTCGAAGAACCGGTTGACCAGGTCGTTGACGTCGCGGACGGCGACACCGGACCCCTTCGAGATCCGGACGCGGCGCGAGGCGTTGATGATCTTCGGGTCGGCCCGCTCGGCGGGGGTCATGCCGCGGATGATCGCCTGCAGCTTGTCGAGCTGCTTGTCGTCGACCTGCGCGAGCTGGTCCTTCATCTGCCCGGCGCCGGGCAGCATGCCGAGCAGGTTGCCGATCGGGCCCATCTTGCGGACCGCGAGCATCTGCTCGAGGAAGTCCTCGAGGGTGAGCTGGCCGCTGCCGAGCTTGGCCGCGGTCTGCTCGGCCTTCTCCTGGTCGAAGTGCTGCTCGGCCTGCTCGATGAGGCTGAGCACGTCGCCCATGCCGAGGATCCGGCTGGCCATCCGGTCCGGGTGGAAGAGGTCGAAGTCTTCGAGCTTCTCGCCGTTGGAGGCGAACAGGATCGGCTGGCCGGTGACCTGGCGGACCGACAGCGCGGCACCACCGCGGGCGTCACCGTCGAGCTTGGTGAGCACGACACCGGTGAAGCCGACGCCGTCGCGGAACGCCTCGGCCGTGGTGACCGCGTCCTGACCGATCATCGCGTCGACGACGAACAGCGTCTCGTCCGGCGAAACGGCGTCGCGGATGTCCGCGGCCTGCTTCATCAGCTCTTCGTCGACACCCAGACGGCCGGCGGTGTCGACCAGGACGATGTCGTGCTGGGCGCGCTTGGCCTCGTCGATGGCGCGGCGGGCGACGTCGACAGGGTCGCCGACGCCGTTGCCCGGCTCGGGCGCGAAGACCGCGACCCCGGCCCGCTCACCGACGACCTGCAGCTGCGTGACCGCGTTGGGGCGCTGGAGGTCACACGCGACGAGCATCGGCGCGTGGCCCTGCTTCTTCAGCCACATCGCGAGCTTGCCCGCGAGCGTCGTCTTACCGGCACCCTGCAGACCCGCGAGCATGATCACCGTCGGCGGGTTCTTCGCGAACGTGAGCCGCCTGGTCTCGCCGCCGAGGATGGTGACGAGTTCCTCGTTGACGATCTTGATGACCTGCTGCGCCGGGTTCAGCGCGCCGTGCACCTCGGCGCCCTTGGCGCGCTCCTTGATCCGGGCGATGAAGTCCTTGACCACAGACAGCGCGACATCCGCCTCGAGCAGCGCGATCCGGATCTCGCGCGCGGTGGCGTCGATGTCGGCGTCGGAGAGCCTGCCCTTGCGAGACAGGGTCTGCAGGGCGGACGTGAGCCGATCGGAGAGGGTGTCGAACACGGGTGTGCACGCTCCAGCTGGGTCGTTGTGGCTCGCCGGTACGAACCGGCGGCTTCCCAGGGTAGTCGGTGTCCGAGGTCAGCGTTTGACGCGGTTGCGGACGGCCAGCAGGGTCAGTCCGAGCAGCAGCGGCCCGAGGACGCGCATGACCAGCCGCAGGACCTCGCCGAACGGGGTCAGCTCCTTCGGCAGCGTCGCCAGTTTCGTGTCCAGCGAAACGGTGCTCTGGGCGACGTAGATGAGGGTGTCCCCGAAGGCGGGCGTGGTCTTGAAGCCGCCTAACCAGATGCTCGTGCTCACGACGGCTATGAGGACCGCCAGGGTCGCGAGGGCCCTGAGGGCGCGGAGGCCGTAGCCGGAGACGAGCCAGTAGAGGTGGAGGATGAAACGCTCGGACCACGGGGTGGCCGGGCTGTGGCGGCGCATCTCCATCTCGCCGTAGTAGAAGTCCGCGGCGCCGGGTTCGTTCTTGCTGTCTTCCTGTGCCTTGCGGAGCTGCCGGTAGAGGTCGGCGATGCGGCGGGGGCCGACCGGGGCGGTTCTGTCGGCCCGCCAGGCACGTTCCTCGGCGAGGACCTGGCGGTTGCGGTACGAGCCGAACGTGCAGGCGCCTTCCAGCCGCAGTTTGTCCAGGTGATGCGCGCCGGTGAACCGGCAGTTCGCGAGGTCGATGTCGGTGAACACGACGTCGGCGACGTCCGTTCCCTCGACCGATGTCACCGACGCGGTTCCCATGACCGTCGAAGCCTTGCCGAAGAACGTCCTCTGCAGGGCGACCGCCGAGCGAGCGCCCAGCCGGAGCGTGGCCCCTTCCTCGAACCTGGTTTCTGAGCAGTCCATCACCGGCGCTTCGGCATCGACGAGCATCCGTCTGCGGAACGTCGCGCGTCCGAAGATCAGCTGCTCGGCGGTGACCGGCCCGAAGCTCTCCGCCGTCGTGAAGTCGGCCCCGTGGAAGTCGGCGCAGTCCAGGAAACGGGCCTCCGCGAACCTCGCCCCGCCGTGGAATTTCGCGCCCCTGAACACGGCGCGGCCATCGAACCGCAACGAGCCGAACCCGGCTTCGCCCGCGAATTCCGCTCCCTCGAACGAAACGAGATCGGGGAATCCGCGCGAGAATGACAGGTCGGTTTCGAACTTCGCGTTCTCGAAGGAGACACGCCCGCCGAACCGCGTGTCCTCGAACGTGGTCTGCTCGAACGAAGCACCCTCGAACGTCACCGACCCGGCGAACCGACTGCGAAGAAACGAGGCACTGTCCCGAAAACCGGCTTTGTCGAACCTGACGGCGCTCGCGAACACGGCGTCGGTGAAGTCCGCGTCGAAGAACGTGACGTCTTCGAAAACCGCGAGCCCGGGAAAGCGCGTCTCGGCGAAATCCGCGCGGCCGAACTCCGCGCGACGGCCGTCGATGCTGCCGACGGCGTCGACGAGCCTCCCGACGAGTTCCCCGGAAAGCGTGGTCCCCCGGAGATCGACTTCGGCACCGAGCGAGAGACCACGGAAGTACTCGTCCTGCTGCCCGGGTTCGAGATGCTCGAGACAGTGGTCGAAGTCGAGGACGCGCACGCCGCGGCAGTCCTCGCGCTCGCATGACGGCCAAGCCTCGCCCATGCGTCATTACTAGCGCAGAAAACAGGGCTCCGGGACCGGTCGCCCCTCGCAGACCGGTACCGGAGCCCCTACGGAAGGCTCGCCTCCCCGCGAGCCGACCGTAAGCACACTTGGCGAGCTTCGCGGGACTCGGTATCGCCGGCCCCCCAGTACCAGGCGATTCGCTGCCCGCGCTCTCGCCGCGCGATGGCATAACCATGCCCGGTCACCCTGGGGTCACGGCAGCGTGAAGACCCCCAACTCCCCCTGAGTAGATCTACTCAACTGGTCTTGGCCGACGACGCCGACGACGAAGCCCGCTTCGCCCGCGTCCGCGCCTGGCGTGCCTTGTCCGCCGCTTCCTTGGCCTTCTCGACCGGGCCCTGCTGCAAGGCGGCGAGCAGCCGCGTCACACCTTCCGCTTGTTCGGCGGCGGTGGGCTGGAGGACGTCGTCGCCGTCCAGCTTGGCCTGGATGAGTGCTTCGAGCGCCTCACGGTAGTGATCGGTGTACCGGCCGGGCTCGAAATCCTCTGTGAGGTCTTCGATCAGCGAGACCGCGTTCCGCAGTTCCCCGCGCCGCAGGTCGACGTCCTCGTGCAGGAACGGGAAGTCCGGCCGCCGGATCTCGTCGGGCCACAGCATCGTCTCCAGCAGGATCACCTGGTCCCGCACGCGCAGCGCGCCCAGCGTCTCGCGCTGCCGCAAGGTCACCTTCACGATCGCGATCCGCCCGGACTGCTGCAGCGCCTCGCTCAACAGCACGTACGGCTTGGTGCCCGCCGGCTCCGGTTCCAGGTAGTAGCCGCGCGCGAAGTACATCGGGTCGACCTGGTCGGCCGGGGTGAAGCCGACGACGTCCATCGACTGGGTGGTCGGTGCGAGCAGCGACGCGAAGTCACCGGCGGTCAGCAGGACGACGTCGCCGTTGGGGACGGGATACCCCTTCGCGATCTCGGCCGGGGGTACCTCGGCGCCGTCGACCTCGCAGACCCACTTCACCCGCACCCGGCCGCCGTCCGGCTCGTGCACCTGGTGGAGGGGGATGTTGTGCTCTTCGGTCGCGCTGTACACCTTCACCGGAATGGCGTAGGTCCCGAATCCGATCGTGCCTTTCCACACCGCGCGCATGGCCCACCTCCGCCTGGTCAGCGTATCCACGCGCCGAAGCGGCGGGACAGCTACAAACGGGTGTCAGGGGCTACCGATTCGCTCACACATTCGAATGACGGGCGCGATTCGGCGAGCGCCTCGGCCGAACAGTCGACAGCGGTGGCCGCCGCACGGAGCACTTCGGCGACCACCTCGACGTCGACCGTCGGGGCGGTCGCCAGCGCGCCTTCGCCGCCCCCTTCGACGCGGCCCGCCATGCCTTCGAGCGCGATGGCCAGCGCCTGCTGGCCCGCGACGAGGTGCCGGACCACTTTGAGCAGTTCGGGCACGGTCGCGGCGGTACCGGACGCGGTGAGGGAAACGGCGAGGTCGTCCGCGCACGCGCGGAGATGGGAGGCGACGACGGTCGGCGGCAGTGTGATCCGCTGCGGTCCGGGCGGGTTCTGCTCGTGCTCCAGCACGCGCTCACCGCCCTCCGGATCCTTCGGGTCTCGACCGCGCACATCCTGCCACCGCTACCCACCGCGACTCGCGCGACACCCCGAACCCGAGGTCAGGAAGCGGCCGTCAGCAGTGCCGCTTCGACCTTCGACCGCCACGCCTGGTCGACCCGGCCGGTCCGCGGCGCCACGGCGAACGAGTCGACGACGGCACCACCGAGCGTGGCCACCTTCGCCCACCGCACCTCGGCCTCGCACCGGCGCAACGCGCCCGCGACCCGGTACAGCAGCCCGATCCGGTTCGCGGCACGCAGTTCGACGACGACCGTGTCGCGCCCGCTGGTCTCGTCGTCGAACCAGATCACCTTCGCCCCGGCCGGCGGCGCCTCCCCTCCGCCGTAGTCCCGTTCCTTCGCCGCGAGCCGCTGGGTGAGCGGCAGCGTCCCCGCGACCGCCCGTGCGAACTGCTCCCGCAGCAGCGTGACGTCGGGCAGCGAGCCGAACTTCGGCGACGCCGTGAAGACTCCCGCCCGTCCCCCGTCGTGCCCGCGCAGCACCGCCGCGTGGACTTCGAGCGAGTTCAGCGCGAGCACCCCGGCCGCGGGGGCCAGCAGTTCCGCGCGGGCCGGGACGGCGAGCACCACCGTCACCACCTTGCCGGCGGCGGTGATGCGCACCTCGCCGCGGCCGGACGCGACGGCTTCGGCGACGAGCTCCCGCTGTTCGGCACCCATCGGCTCCGGTGGCACGAAACCCTTGCCGTGCAACGCTTCTTCGCAGCCGGACACCAGTTCGGCGAGCAGGCGCGCCTTCCAGTCCGTCCACACGCCCGGCCCGGTGGCCAGCGAATCGGCCGTCGTCAGGGCGTGCAGCAGTTCCAGCAGGACGAGGTTGTCGTCGAGCGTCTTGGTGACCCGCTGGATCGTGGCGGGATCGCTGATGTCCCGCCGCGTCGCGGTGTGCGGCAGCAACAGGTGATGCCGCACCATCGCCGCCACCAGCGCCGCGTCGGCAGGCGGCAACCCGAGCCGGGCCGCCACCTGTGCGCTGATCTTCGCGCCGAGTTCGGAGTGGTCCGCGTCGCGGCCCTTGCCGATGTCGTGCAGCAACGCGCCGATCAGCAGCAGATCCGGCCGCGAAACGGTGGTCGTCAGTTTCGACGCCTCGACCGCGGCCCGCACGAGATGCCGGTCGACGGTCCACGAATGCACCGGCGACCTCGGCGGGAGATCCCGCACCGCACCCCATTCGGGGAACAGCCGCGCCCACAGGCCGGTGCGGTCCAGCGCCTCCACGGCATCGACGAGTCCCTCGCCCGCGCCGAGCAGTTCCACCAGCGCCTTGAGGGCGTCGGCGGGCCACGGCGCGCGCAGTTCCGGCGCGGTTTCGGCGAGCGCCCGCAGGGTCCCGTGCGCGATGGGCTTGCGGATCCGGGCCGACGCCGCGGCGACCCGCAGCAGCAGGGCCGGATCCTTGGCGGGCAGGGCGTCCCGCGCCAGCGCGACCTCGTTCCCGTGCAGGACGACACCCTCGTCGAGCGGCGTCCGCACCGGACGGCGGCCGAACCGCGCCTTCGGTGGTTCCACAGTGGACCGGAGCGCGACGTCGACCGCGTACGCGATCGTCCGCCCCGCACCGGAAAGCTTGCGCGCCAAGGTGAACCGATCGCCGAAGCCGAGCTCGCCCGCGACCGTCTCGGCTTCCGGCGCGCTGAGGATGTCCCGCTCCCGGCGCAGTTCACGCCGTAGTTCCGTCCGGACGTCGAGCAGCAGGCTCTTGGCCGCTAGCAGTTCCTCGCCGGGCCTCGCCGTCAGCTGTGCCGCCGCCAGCGCTTCGAGAACGGCGAAGTCGCGAAGCCCGCCTCTGCCGTGCTTGAGATCCGGCTCGGCCGACTGCGCGATCTCGCCGCTGCGGGCCCAGCGCTGACGCACCGCGTCCGACAGTTCGCCCATCCGTTTCCGGGCGGTCCTCCGCCACTGGTCCCGTGCCGCGGCCGCCAGCCTGGCGGTGATCTCGGCGTCCCCGGAGATGTGGCGGATGTCGAGCAGCCCCATCGCGGTCCGCAGATCCTCCGACGCCACCTTCAGCGCCTCACCCGGCGTGCGGACCGAGTGATCGAGGCCGATCTTGGCGTCCCACAGCGGGTACCAGATCGCGTCGGCGATCTCGCCGACGCGCGAGTTGCCGTTGTGCAGCAACAACAGATCGAGGTCGGAGAAGGGCACCAGTTCGCTGCGCCCCAGGCCGCCGACGGCGGCCAGCGCGACACCGGGTTCAGCGGTGTCGACGCCGGCCGCCGAAGCGCCCTTGCCCAACCAGAATTCGTAGAGGTCGACGCACGCCGCGCGCAACGCGGCCGCCCCTAGCCTCCCGTGCCTGCCCTCGAGCAACCGCTCGGTGGCCTTGACCAGTTCACCCCCGTCGGCCATCGTGGGCGCCTATAGGGCGTCCGAGCCGCGCTCGCCGGTGCGTACCCGGATGACCGTCTCCACCGGCGTCACCCAGATCTTCCCGTCACCGATCTTGCCGGTGTGGGCGGCCGTGGTGATCGCGTCGAGGACCTTCTCGACGCCTGCATCGTCGGTGACGACCTCGACCCGCAGCTTCGCCACGAAGTCCACGGAGTACTCCGCACCCCGGTAGACCTCGGTGTGGCCCTTCTGCCTGCCGTAGCCCTGTACCTCACTGACCGTCATGCCGAGCACGCCCAGCTGCTCCAGCGAGGAGCGGACGTCGTCGAGCGTGAACGGCTTGACGATCGCGGTGATCAGCTTCATGCCTTGCTCTCCTCGAGTTTCGTGGCCGCGGTTGACGTCTTGACCGGGATGGAGCTCGGCTGGCCGAGGCCGCCGCCCGAACCGGTGAAGTCGTACGCGCTCTCCGCGTGCTGGGCCTCATCGATACCACTGACCTCGTCTTCCGCGCTGACACGGAATCCGCCGAGCTTCTTGATCACCCAGCCGATGACGAAGGTCAGCACGAACGAGTAGCCGAGGACCACGGCCGCCGCGAGCGCCTGCTTGCCGAGCTGGCCGAGGCCGCCACCGTAGAACAGGCCGTCGACGCCGAGCGAGTTGACGCTGGTGGTGCCGAAGAAGCCGATGAGCAGCGTGCCGACGAGACCACCCACGAGGTGGACGCCGACGACGTCGAGGGAGTCGTCGAAACCGAAGCGGAACTTGAGACTGATCGCCAGGGCGCACAGGGCACCGGCGATGAGACCGATGGCGATGGCGCCCAGCGGGCTGACGAATCCGGCCGCCGGGGTGATCGCGACGAGACCCGCGACGGCACCGGAGGCGGCGCCGAGGGTGGTCGGCTTGCCGACCTTGATCTGCTCGATGATCAGCCAGCCGAGCACGGCGGCGGCGGTCGCGACGGTGGTGTTGGTGAACGCGACGGCGGCGAGGTCGTTGGCGGCCAGCGCCGAACCGGCGTTGAAGCCGTACCAGCCGAACCACAGCAGCGCGGCGCCCAGCAGCACGAACGGCACGTTGTGCGGGCGTCCGGTGCCCTTCGGCCAGCCCTTGCGCTTGCCGAGCACGATCGCGAGGGCGAGCCCCGCCGCACCGGCGTTGATGTGAACCGCGGTACCGCCGGCGAAGTCGAGCGCCTTGAGCTGGTTGGCGATCCAGCCGCCGACCGAATCGGCGCTGATGAAGCCGTTGAACGAGAACACCCAGTGCGCGACCGGGAAGTACACGATGGTCACCCACACCGCGACGAACAGCGTCCAGCCCCAGAACTTGGCGCGGTCGGCGATGGCACCGGAGATCAGCGCGGGCGTGATGATCGCGAACATCAGCTGGAACATCACGAAGGCGAACAGCGGCAGCGCGTCCGCGCCGGGCCAGGCGACCTCGGGCGTGGTACTGGTCGCGGCGGTCGCGAACCCGGCGAGCTTGCCGGAGATGGTCGAGAGCCCCGCGAAGTCGAAGTTGCCGAGCAACCCGCCGCCCACGTCGTTGCCGAACGCCATCGTGAAGCCGTACAGCGTCCAGAGGACGCCGACCACGGCGAGCGCGATGAAGTTCATCATCAACATGTTCAGAACGCTCTTCGCGCGGACCATGCCGCCGTAGAAGAACGCCAATCCCGGTGTCATGAGCATGACCAGCGCGGCGCTGATCAACACCCATGCGGTGTCTCCTGCGTTCAGCACAATCTTCCTCCCGTGCCTGGGGTGTACTGCGCAGGAATTTTTGGACCGGGGTGTTTCCTCGGGCGGCGATTCAGGTTTCACCCGCGTGAACTGTCGGTACAGCGTTGTTACGGCCAGGTTTCCGGTGACCTGGTGCGTTCTGTCCGGTTGCGAAACCTCATGGTCGAATAGGGCCATGAACGCGCGTGTATCCGGCCATGACCCTCTGCCACCGGCGATCGTCCGGTCGTTGCGGTGTTCGGTCTGCGGTGACCCGGTCGGGTTAACCGAGCGCACGGTGCGTTGCGATCGAGGCCACTCCTTCGACGTGGCGAAGCAGGGTTATGTCAACCTTCTGCATGCACGCATCCCGGCGGGGACCGCGGACACGGCGCCGATGGTCGCGGCCCGTGCCGACCTTCTGTCGTCGGGCGTTTACCTGCCCCTCGCCGACGCTCTCGCGAAGGTGGCTTCGGAGCATGTCGAGAACGGGATGGTCATCGACGCCGGCGCGGGCACGGGGTACTACCTCGCGCACGTGCTCGACGCCGTCCCCGCCGCGTACGGACTGGCGCTCGACGTCTCCGCCGTCGCCCTCCGCCGGGCCGCTCGCGCGCACGCGCGCGCGGGCGCGGCCGTGTGGAATCTATGGGAGCCCTGGCCGGTCGCGGATTCGAGCGCGTCGCTGATCCTCAACGTCTTCGCGCCCCGCAACGCCTCGCAATTCCACCGCGTCCTGACCGAGGACGGGCTGCTGGTGGTCGCGACCCCGAACCACGGTCACCTCCGGGAACTGGGCGATCTGGTGATCTCCGTCGACGGTGGCAAGGACGCGCGGCTGGAGGACACGCTCGGCGAACGTTTCACCAGGGTGGACCGGCGCGAGGTCACCCAGCGGGTGACGTTGGCGCCCGACCGGATCCGCCAGGTGGTGGAGATGGGCCCGAGCGCTCACCACCTCCACCGCGACGGCAGGCGTGAACGTCTCGACGCGATCACCGGACCGGTCGACGTCACCCTTTCGTTCAGCGTCACGCTCTACCGGCCGGTGTCCTGATGGAGGCGCCCGCGACCCTGCTCGCCGACGCCGCCTGGGTCAGCGCCCGCATCGGCGGCGCCGCGAAGCTCTACGGCTGCTCCCGGCCCGAAGTGCTCGGCACGATCTGGTGGTACTCGCTCTCCTCCGTCCTCGTCGCGCCCTCGGTGGAATCCCTCGTACGCGGCGAACCCTTGGACCCGTCACTCGACGCCGTCACGATCGACCTCGTCCCGGACGGCCGGTTCACCGGCGCCAGGTCGTCCCGGGCCCTCGACGGCGGCCTGGCCGAACTCGGTGCCGCGTTCGCCGGAACGCTGAGCACCGCGATCGGCACGATTTCGGCTGTCACCAAGGCGAATCCGCGTGCCCTGGGCGCGATCGCGACGGATTCCATCGGCAACCGCCTGCTGTGGACCGGCGACACCGAACGGGCGATCGCGCTGGCGGCGCCGCTCGTGGCCGCGATCGGGATCGGGCTGCCGGAGCCGCGGTTCACCCGGGTCGGACGGAACACGGTGGTGCGCCGTGCTTCCTGTTGCCTGATCTACGAGGCGGGCAATCCGAAGTGCACCAGTTGCCCTCGGCAGACCCCGGCGGAACGGGACCGGCGGCTTCGCGCCGCTCTCGGTTAGCGCGCGGTTTCTTTACGGGACAAGGCGAATCGACTGGGCTTTCGCAACGTCGGCAGGGGCCGAAGCCGATCGGTACAGGTGGTCGTGAGTGGCGATTCGGCTTAGAACCCGAATCGCCACTCACGACCAACCTGACTGCGCGCTCCAGGCCCGGCGAAGCGGTTTCGTGACCAATGGGGCCCGTGAGACATCCCGCCTCATCCGGCGGCGAGATTCTCACCGGTCAACGCGGCCACCATCGCCGCGCGGGAACCGACCCCCAGTTTGGTGAAGATCCGCCGCATATGCGCGGAAACCGTGTTCAGGCTGATTTCCAGTACGCCGGCGATCTGCTTGTTCGTATAGCCACGCCCGACCATGCGCGCCACTTCGTGTTCGCGCGGGCTGAGCAGGTCGTGCGGTTCCGGCGCCACCGGGACGAGCAGGCATCTGACGCCGTGTTCGGTGACGTCCAGCAGCGGCTTCCGCTGCACGGAGCCTCCGTCGTTCAGTTCCATGACACGTCTGACGAGTGATCTCGCCAGGTTTCGTACGGCTTCGTCCTCCGTGACGACCGTCGCCCGCTGCCGCGCGAGATCGTGTAGCGACGACGCAGGAAATCCCATCACCGGGCTCGTGGACATAGACCGGCCTCCCCCCTCTAGGTCTCCCTCCTTCTCTAGCAAACCCCTCCGACAGGAAAAGCGCATCGTCGGTTTGTGTGACAAGTACGAACTAGTCGATTCATGTCACGCGAGAACGTGTGACTACCGGTGCACCCCGGTGCGCGGGCAGTGTCGGGTCAGTGCTCACCGACGCACCGCGCCGGCGATCGCGGATTTTCACCGGAGCAGAGGAGAACGGTTATGAGCCGTGGCTATGCGGCAGTGGACGGCGAGCTGGAAGACGAGCTGAGCCGTGAACTCGAGGCCGAGTTCGAAAACGAACTCGAGGACGAACTGGAAGGCGAATTCGAGGACGAGGACGAGTTCGAAGACGAGCTCGGCGGCCTGGCCCGGGAGCTCGAAGACGAGCTGGAGGACGAGGTCTACGGCGAGTACGAGGACGAAGACGAATTCGAGTCCGAGTTCGAGGCCGTCGTCCGCGAGCTCGAGGACGAGTTCGAATTGGAATCCGAGGACGAGGACTTCACGCATCCGGCGCGGCGGGTCTATCCCGACGCCGAGATGATGGCGCAGCTGGCCTTCCAGGCCGAGAACGCCGAGACCGAGGAAGAGGCGGAGGCCTTCCTCGGCGCGCTCGCACCGCTGGCGTTCCAGGCGGCGAAGTGGGCGGCGCCGAAGATCATCAAACACGGTCCGCAGCTGATCCGCGGCGCGGTGAACCTCGGGCGCAAGCTGTGGCGCAACCCGGCGACCCGCCGTGCCGTCCGGCACATCCCGAAGATCATCGGCCGCACCGCGCGCGACGTCGGGCGCCGGTACGCCGACGGCCGCCCGATCAACGCCCGGTACATCACGCGCCGGCTGGTCGGCCACACCGTGAACAGCGCGCAGAACGCGCCCGCGAACCGCCGGAACCAGCAGCAGCGCCGCCGCGGCCGTCCGCAGCAGCGCCGCCGTCGTCCCGCCGCCCGTGGCGGGCGCAGGGCACAGCCCCGGGCCAGGGCGGGTGCCGCCCGTCGTGGCAAGGCGCGCGGCCGTGCGCGCCGCCGCTGAGGCGCTGCCCGCGGCATCCGGTGAATCGGCCTCGTCCACCGGGTTCCGGCGGGCGAGGCCGTCCGGGGACGACGAGCTGACGGCTTGGGTGCTGTCCCAGGCCACCAACGTGGAACGGCATCTGGAGGCACTGCGGCCGTTCCGCTGGTCGGAGTTCGGCGACCCGGCCACCGGCCCGAGCCGGGCGCATCTCGCGGCGGTCAACGAGACGATGGCGACCTTGCGGAAGCCGTTGTACTCGGCGACCCGTGCGGTGCGCCGTGCCGCGGACGAGGCGGTGGAACGGCCGGCACGCGCCGAACTCGCCCGGCTGCTGCGGGCGAAGTCCCGGGCACAGCGCTGGGTCAAGACCACCGAAGGGGTCTGGGACTTCTACCTCGATCTGTTCAACCAGCGGCAAGGCGCGTTCGCCCCGTGGCTGGTGGCGTGCGACCGGGTGGCGCTCGACTGCTATCAGTACGCCTATCTGGGGATCGGGCGCTGGCGGTCGATCCCGACCCCGCCGCCGTTCTGCTACCTGCGCACCGGATCCGGCCCGGCCACCTCGCGCCGCGGGATTCCCTTGCGGCGCCTGGGGAACCGGCTGAATCCCTTTCCGCTGATCCAGCTTCCGTACCACCGGCTGGTGAACCCGTGGACGCTCGGCGCGGTCCTGCACGAGGTGAGTCACAACCTGCAGAACGATCTCGGCCTCGCTAGGGCGATCCCGCTGCAGGTGGCGGCGAGGCTCGTCGAAGCGGGGGTGCCGAGGGAGGTGACCGGCGTCTGGGTCAGGTGGAACCGGGAGACGTTCGCCGATCTGTCCGCGCTGCTGCTGGGTGGCCCGGCGGTCGTCGGTTCGCTGTTCGACGTCATCGGGCGCACCGAGCTCGAAACGACCGGGTTCGCCCCGCGCGCGGTGCACCCGGTGCCGTACCTCCGCGCGAAGATCTCGGTGGAGCTGTTGCGCCGCATGGGTTTCACCCGGCACGCGGACGCGTATGCGGAGATGTGGCACAAGTTGTACCCGCGGGCGAAGCTGGTGAACGCGCCACCGGCGCTGCTGAGGACGGCGGACAAGGCGATCCCCGTGGTGGTGGACGCGATGTGCTTCACCTCGTTCCCCTCGCTGGGGCACCGTCCCCTGGCGAAGGTGCTGCGGTTCGAAGCCAAGGAACAGGCGATGATCGAAGAAGCCGCGGGAAGGCTGGCCGACGGGGTCTCCCCCGGCGTGGTGCCGGAACGGTTCCTGATCGGCGCGGTCCGGTTCGCGCTCGACGAACGGATGGCCCCGCCGAAACGGCTTTCCGGCTTCTTCATGGAAGAGCTCGGCAGGAGGGCGAGATGACGCTCGACACCGAATTCTCCCGGCTGGGCAAGGAAGTGAACCAGGTGGCCGCGTGCTGGCGGGCCTTGGAGATCAGCGTCGCCGAAGACCGGCCCGCCGGCGTCGGGCTGGCCGCGGCGGATCATCTCGCCGAGGTCGTCCTGGACGGCACCGGGGAGGTCGAGGCGGCCACGCGCGCGACACAGGGCCCGGTGAGCGCGGAGTCGTTGCACACCACGGCGTCGTCGCTGCTGAACCTGCGGCGGCGGGTGGACGGGCACTGCCGTTCGCACCACGCGGTCTCCGGGCTGCTGCGCGCGGTGCACGGACGGGAACAGGAATGGCGGGGCTGGGCGAAGAGCTTCCACGCCGGGGTGGACCAATGCGCCGCCGCCTTGTCCTCGGCGGAGGACGTGATGGTGCGGTGCTGGCGTGAAGCAGTGGAACTGGCCGAATTCAAGGGATGTGGGGCGACCCGATGACGATCAACGACGACCGCGGCGCGACGTTGCCGCGCGCACAGGACATCGACAGCGCGTATCCGCTGTCGACCGGGCAGTACCCACCGCAGGCGGCGGCCCCCGGCAAACTCGCCGAACAGACGATCAGCGACATGCTCGGCTGGAAGTGGCGCGAAGGCGACACCAAAGGCTTCGTGGCCGCGCTGACCGGCAGTTTCGAACTGAACGAGGTCCAGGGCCGCACCGAGGCGAAATGGACTCCGCGCGGATACGCGATCCAGGCCGACCTCGGCGCCGTCACCGGCGGACAGGCCTCACTCGCGGCGAGGGCCAGGAGCGCGGTCAAGGACTCGCTGGCGCTGCTCGATTCGCTCCGTCCACTGAGGACGGACTCGGATCCCGAGAACGCGGAGGGTTTCCGCGCACTCGTCCGGCACGACCTCGAACAGATCCGGCAGGAGCTGGAGAGCCCGTTGATCCGCGTGGCGCGGGTCGATCAGCTCTTCCTGCTGCTCCTCGGGAACGGCGGCCTCGCGGTCGGCGCCGGAGACCGTACGCAAGGGCACCTGGGTCAGTTGCGGGACGAGCTCGGCCTGGTCTCGGGCAAGGTCAACACGATCGAGGAGGAACGCATCCAGACCTCCTTCATCACGCTGACGGATTGGGTGGTCTCGTTGTTCAGGGGCTGGCAGGACGCACGCGACAAGATCGACCCGTTCTCGCAGCCGGCCGGCGGCCAGCCGTTCTTCGGTCCGGCCGTGGTCGCGCTCTCCCGGCTGCTGTCCGCGACCGCGTCGCAGGTCGACGAGGTCGTCGCGATGCTGCGGTCGGTGTTCGTCCAGCAGGAGGACCTCGAAGTGCTCCGCGTCCCCGATCCGCAGGGCGGGACCATGTCGCTCGGCGGGCTGCTGCGCTGGATCCGCGAGTTCGCCACCTTCGAGGGCGGCAAGCTCATCGAATCGGCGGGCAAGGAAGGCGTCGGCACGTCGTTCCTGCAGATCGCGACAAGGCTGCAGCGGATCGTGGCGAACCTTCCCCGGCAGAGCGCCGGCGGTTCGAACGGCGACGTGCCGGGCAACTTCCGCGCGTCGCTTCCCCCGGGGTTCTTCAGCTCCCGTGTGCAGCGGGCCATCGACGAACTCGACGACCACCTCCAGGAGGTCGTCCGGATCGCCGAGCCGATCGGTCGGGACGGCTCGCCGTCGTCGTCCGACCCGAACCCGCCCGCGCCACCCACCCCGCAGCTCACGCCGCCGCCCGGCCGGACGCCGCCGGTGCCTTCGGTCGCCGAACTCCGTGAGGGGCACGGCGCCGGAGAAGGCCAGGCACCACCCGAGGCGGAGGAACCGCCGAAACCCAGGACCACGCGCAAGCGGCCCGGGCAGTAGCCGGACCCGTACGGGAGGAAGACGATGGGCACGGAAAAGGAATACCGGGAACTCTTCGACCGGGTCGCGGCCTTGCGCGGCCAGGTCGCCGGGAAGCTCGCGAACGAACTGGGCAGCGATCCGAAACTCGTCGACGCGGTCCTCAAACAGCTCGACGACATGCTCACCGCCGTCGAGGCCGAACAGCGGGGCAAACCGGGGCCGGCGGACGGCGGGATCGCGCAGCTCGTCGGGCTCGGCGACGGTTCGGCCGCGGACCTCGGCGCGACGGCGATGCCACCGGGTGTCGACGCCTACGACGAGACCGTCGCCTCGGAACGGGTCATCGCGGTCGGCGATCTGTACTACCTGTACCAGCACGAACGGATCGGCGTGTTCCGTGTGGTGCAGAAGCTGCAGGAGCTGTTCCAGGGTGGCGCCATCCGGCTTTCGGACGGTCCCGGCGCGTTCGGGCTGTACCGGTTCGACCGGCGCGACGTCCTGCGCTACACCCGGCGGGATCGCGTCAGCGCGTACCGGCGCGTGCTGGGCTACGGCAAGGGGCTCGGCTCGGCGAACTCGCGGCCGAACACCGATTTCCACCAGCTGTTCACCCAGTTCAGCAACCAGGTCGCCTTGTTCTGGCGGGACAAGCGGATCTCCGACGTCGTCCGCGAACGCGCGTACGACCCGAGTTTCGGCAGTGTGGCGGTCGTCCGGCGCAGCGGTCTCGACCTGCGGAACAACCTGAAGTTCACCTCGTACGGTCATCTGAACGTACTGCGGGTCGAGGTCATGCAGCTGCTGACCGAGGCCTTCAAGATCCTCGGTTCGGAGGACGTGCTGGACCTGTTCGGCGCGGCCAACGCGTGGGACACCGTGGACGAGGTGCTGATCCGCTACTTCGACCAGCGGCTGGTGTCCTCGCCACGGCAGCGGATGGCGGTCACCGGACGTCAGGTGCTGCGGTGGCTCGCGGCTCCGCACATCCTCGAGACCACCCGGTCGGAGTTCGAGGCGCTGCTGCTCGAAATCGCGGAACCCGCCGAGGAGTGGCTGACCTCGGCCCAGTCCCTGCGGCTGGCCGACCGGACCAACTCGCGAGAGGTACTGCCGGTGGACCGGCACCGGCCCGCCGGGGTCGCGGTGTCGCGTGAACCGCGTCCGGTCACCCCGCGCCGGAACGGTCACCGTCCCGGCACCGTGATCACCCTGGACCGCAAGTAGCCACGTGCTGGGATCGATGGTCACGGAGTGGGACGCGAGGTAGCGTCGGGCAC
The DNA here is from genome assembly GCF_000400635.2 of Amycolatopsis keratiniphila. Lineage (NCBI taxonomy): Bacteria > Bacillati > Actinomycetota > Actinomycetes > Pseudonocardiales > Pseudonocardiaceae > Amycolatopsis > Amycolatopsis keratiniphila. The sequence goes on from NC_021252.1 coordinate 6,702,464, forward strand.
GATGAGTGAACGCACCTGGGGCTTCCGCACCCGCGCCCTGCACGCGGGCGGGACGCCCGACCCGGCGACCGGCGCCCGCGCCGTGCCCATCTACCAGACCACGAGCTTCGTCTTCGAGGACGCGGCCGACGCGGCGAACCTGTTCGCGCTGCAGAAGTACGGCAACATCTACAGCCGCATCGGCAACCCGACGGTCGCGGCCTTCGAGGAGCGCTTGGCCAGTCTCGAAGGCGCGATCGGCGGGGTCGCGACCGGCAGTGGCCAGGCGGCGGAGTTCCTGACGTTCTCCGCCCTCGCCGAGTCGGGCGACCACATCGTCTCGGCGGGCGGGCTCTACGGCGGCACGGTCACGCAACTCACCGGGACGCTGCGCCGCTTCGGGATCGAGACCACCTTCGTCAGCGGAGACGGCATCGAGGACTACGCGGCCGCGATCACCGACCGGACGAAGCTGATCTTCACCGAGGTCATCGGCAATCCCGGCGGTGGGATCGCCGACATCGCGGGGCTGGCGGAGCTCGCGCACGCGCACGACATCCCGCTGGTCGTCGACGCCACCTTGGCGACGCCATACCTCTGCCGCCCGATCGAGCACGGCGCGGACATCGTGCTGCATTCGGCGACGAAGTTCCTCGGCGGGCACGGGACCACGCTGGGCGGGGTGGTCGTCGAGTCCGGGAAGTTCGACTGGGGCAACGGGAAGTTCCCGCGGATGACCGAGACCGTTGAGAGCTACGGCGGCCTGAAGTACTGGGAGAACTTCGGCGAGTACGCCTTCTGCACCCGGCTCCGCGCCGAGCAGTTGCGCGACATCGGCGCCGTCCTCTCGCCGCACTCGGCCTTCCTGCTGCTGCAAGGGGTCGAGACGCTGCCGCAGCGGATGGACGCCCACGTCGCCAACGCGCGAGCCGTCGCGGAGTACCTCGCGAACGACAGCCGGGTGGCCTGGGTGAACTACGCGGGCCTGCCGGAGCACCCGCACCACGACCGCGCGAAGAAGTACCTGCCCGCCGGGCCGGGTGCCGTGTTCTCCTTCGGCGTCGACGGCGGCCGCGCGGCCGGGGAGACGTTCGTGAACTCGGTCGAGCTGCTGTCGCATCTGGCGAACGTCGGGGACGCGCGGACGCTCGTCATCCATCCGGCGTCCACCACCCATCAGCAGCTCTCCGAAGACCAGTTGCGTTCGGCCGGGGTGGGCCCGGACCTGATCCGCCTGTCGATCGGGCTGGAGGACGTCGACGACATCCTGTGGGATCTCGATCAGGCGCTCGGCAAGGCGGTGGCGGGATGAGCTACGACGTCGGCGCGGTCGAGCGGCGCCGCATCCTCTCGCGGACGAGGTCGGTGACCATCGTCGGTGCCTCGAACAACCCCGCGCGGCCGAGCTATTTCGTCGCGACGTACCTGCTCTCCTCCAGCAAGTACGAGGTCAACTTCGTGAACCCGCGGCTGGACGAGCTCCTCGGGCGGCCGGTGTACCCGTCGCTGGCCGACGTGCCCGGCGAGACCGACCTGGTCAGCGTGTTCCGCAAGCACGACGACCTCCCCGGCGTGGCCGAGGAGGTCGTCAAGGCCGGGGCGCGCACGCTCTGGCTTCAGCTGGGCCTGTGGCACGAGCCCGTCGCCGACTTCGCCAAGGAGGCGGGGCTGGACGTGGTGATGAACCGCTGCGTGAAGATCGAGCACGCCCGGTTCGCCGGTGGGCTCCACCTCGCCGGGTTCAATACCGGGGTGATCAGCTCGCGTCGCCAGTCCTCCCCCTGACCAGGGCCTGCCCCGGCCCGTGAGAGGGTGGCGGCATGGCCAAACCGACGCCGCTGCAGATCAGGAACATCGTCATGGCACTGCTCATGGCGGGTGCCCTGGTGTGGAACCTGTCCATCGGCGGCGCTTGGTGGCTCACCGCGATCTTCTCGGTCGGCATCGTCCTCTCGTTGTTCTCCGCGTACCTGAACCGGCGCGACGCTCAGTCCTGAGCCGCCTCGAAACGTGAAGCGATGTCGGCGCGGCCACGCTCCGAAAGCGCGCCGAAGAGGCGTAGGCGCGCCATCCCGCCGTCGGGATAGATGTCGAGACGGACTTCGGTCACCTCGGGTCCCTCGGCGAGGGCGAACCGGTGCCGCGTGTCCGGCTGCAACCGCGTCTTGGGCAGCAGCTCGACCCATTCGCCTTCACCGTCCCGGCCGCTCAGCGACGCCCAGCCCGGCGCGTTGCCCTTGAGGTTGCTGTTGTCCAACTCGGCGAACCGGACGACACCCGCGCCGGCGAGCCGCACCGTGACCCAGTCGTTCCCGTCGTCCCGGCGCCGCGCGGTCTCCCAGCCCTCGGCCTGATGCGCGGCGAGCCCCGGCGAGAAGAGGTTGTTGGGCGAGGAATAGAACATGTTGCTGCACCCGGTGACCACCGCGCCGTTCTCCAGCGCGGCCAGGTCGAGCGCACCGAGGTCGAGGAGGCGCGGGTCCGGGATCGGCGTGCCGTGCACGCGCAGCCGGGCCACGCCGCCGTCCGGATGCATGGTCAGGCGGACGTGCGTGTAGCGCTTGCTCCCGCCGATCTCGAAGAAGTTCTCCGTGTGCCCCGCCGCCGCGCCGCGTTTCACCAGCACGTCCCAGTCCGCTTCAGCCACTTCGGCCGCGCTGGGATAGCCGTCGACGGCGCACGCCTCGACCGAGACGAACGGCGGGTAGTTGCCCTTGAAGAACGCGGTGTCCACGATGACGCCGGTGATCGCGCCCGCCAGGCCGAGCCGGATCACCGCCTGGTCGTCGCCGGGCTCGCGGTGCCGCCGGGTCTCCCAGCCGTCGTAGACCTGCCCTTTGGGGCCGAAGGTCTCCGTCTGGTGCGCGGGCACCCAGGGATTGACCAGGTTCTCCTTCTCGGCGAACAACTCGTCCGTCGCCCACATCACGGTCCCGCCGAACTTGCGCGAAGCCAGGTCGGGCAGGGCTGTCCACTCAGGACGGTCGTTCACGGCATCCTCCATCTCAGCAATCACCCCGGGTCAGCAGAACGCCTGCCGGGTCTTCACCGGTGATCTCCTCGCCCCGCAACCACGTGCTCCGGACGACACCGGCCAGCGGCCGTCCGTGGTAGGCGCTGACCGGGTTGCGGTGCTTCAATTTCGCGACGTCGACGACGAAAGCCTCGTCGGGCGCGAACACGCTGAAGTCGGCGTCGTAGCCCGGCGCGAGATGCCCCTTGCGGCGCATCCCCGCCTGCGCGGCCGGATGTTCGGCCATCCAGCGGACGACGTCGGTGAGGGCGAACCCGCGCTGCCGCGCCTGGGTCCAGACGGCGGGCAGGCCAAGTTGCAGACCGGCGATCCCGCCCCAGGCGAGCCCGAAGTCGCCGCTGTCGAAGCGTTTCAGCTCGGGAGTGCACGGCGAATGGTCGGTCACCACGCAGTCGATGACGCCGTCCGCGAGCCCCTTCCACAGCAGTTCGCGGTTCCCGGCCTCGCGGATCGGCGGGCAGCACTTGAACTGCGTGGCGCCGTCGCCGATCTCCTCCGCGGTGAAGCTCAGGTAGTGCGGGCAGGTCTCGGCGGTCAGCCGGACGCCGTCGCGCCGCGCGCTCTCGACCATCGGCAGCGCGTCCGAAGAGGACAGATGCAGGATGTGCGCGCGGACGCCGGTCTTCCTCGCCAGCTCGATGACCTGCGCGATCGCCACGTTCTCCGCGCCGCGCGGCCGCGAGTGCAGGAAGTCTTCGTATTTCTCGCCGTGCGGGTCGGGCGCGTGGTCGATCGCGTCGGAGTCCTCCGCGTGCACGATGATCATGCCGTCGAAGGTCCGCAGTTCGGTCATCGCCTCTTCGAGCCCGCGCGCGTCCAGCGGCGGGAACTCGTCGACGCCGGAATGCAGCAGGAAGGACTTGAACCCGAAGACGCCCGCCTCGTGCAGGCCGCGCAGCTCCGCGAGATTGCCGGGGATCGCGCCGCCCCAGAACCCGACGTCGACGTGCACCTTCCCCTCGGCGGTCTTGCGCTTCACCTCCAGCGACGCGACGTCGACCGTCGGCGGCAGGCTGTTCAGCGGCATGTCCACGATCGTGGTGACCCCGCCCGCCGCGGCCGCGCGGGTCGCCGAAGCGAAACCCTCCCATTCGGTGCGGCCCGGGTCGTTGACGTGCACGTGGGTATCGACGAGCCCCGGCAGCAGAACGACGTCCTCGCCGAGTTCGAGTACCCGATCACCGTCCAGATCGGCTCCGGCGGGCTCCACCGCGACGATGCGACCGCCGTCGACACCGATGGTCGCGGGTACCTCTCCGGCGGCCGTCACGGCTCGGGCGGCTTTGATCACCAAGTCCATCTAAAAGCCTCCAACTTCCACTGGGTGGAATCGAGGTTTCGCACTCCGACATTAACTCCGGCCACCCTGCTCGTCAACGAGCCTTGGCGGCGCTACCTTCGCTTCGTGCAGTTAGAAGCCGAGTTCACCAGCGAACCGTTCCACGGCGAGGGTCCGCCACCCGAACACGCCGTCAAAGCCCGCGACACCGCGGAAGGTGCGGGCCTGTCCGCCGATTTCGGCCCGCTCGGCACCCTCGTCCGCGGCGACGCCGACACCCTCCTCGATGCGCTTCCCGCCATCGCCAGGGCGGCGCTGGACGGCGGCGCGACGCGTGTGACCCTCCAGCTCCGGCAGGTCGGCGACGACACGAGCGAGCCGGCCGTCGAACTGCACAGTGCCCTCGCCCGCCTCATCGGCGACGTCGAACGCGAACTCGGCGGGAAACTCGACACCCTCGACCGCGCCGCCAAGCAGCGCGCGGTGCGACTGCTCAAGGAACGCGGCGCGTTCGGCCTCCGCAAGTCGGTGTCGACCGTCGCGGAGGCACTGGGGGTCACGAGGTTCACGGTCTACAACTACCTCAACCGCGACCAAGACTGAAGAGTCGTTTCAACAAAATGTTGACGACGGCGGAATCGTCGCCGTACCGTCAGTTCCCGTGCCGCTCACCATTCGAGAGTTCAACGAGGCGCCCGCACAGGACGTCCGGCCGGCGCTGACCGCCTGCCTCGACGTCCCGCGCTGGGTGGAAACCCTGCTGGCCAGGCGCCCGTACGCCGATCTCGCCGCGCTGCTCGCCGCGTCCGAGGCGCTCACCCCGTTGCGTCCCGAAGAGGTCCGGCGCGCCATGGCGGCCCATCCCCGGATCGGGGAGAAAGCCGGCGGGCAGAGCACCGAAGCGGGCTGGTCCCGCTCGGAACAGTCCGGTGTGGACGGTGACGCGGCACGCGAGTTCGCCGCGGCCAATGCCGAGTACGAAGCGACGTTCGGTCATGTGTTCCTGGTCTGCGCGAGCGGCCGGAGCGGCGCGGAGCTGCTGGAGAACCTCCGTTCGAGGCTTTCGAACGACCCCGGGAAGGAACTCGAAGTGGCCGGTCAAGAGCTGGCCAAGATCGCCGCGCTGCGGCTGGAGAAGGCGGTGACGGCATGAGCCTCGTGACCACGCACATCCTCGACACCGCCGCGGGACGGCCGGCCGCGGACGTCGGCGTCCGGCTCGAAACCGGCGCGGGCGGCCCCGTCGCCGAAGGACGGACCGACGCCGACGGCCGGATCCGCGACCTCGGCCCGGACACCCTCGAACCCGGGGTGTACCGGCTGGTCTTCGACACCGGCGCCTACCTCGGCCCGGACTCCTTCTTCCCCGAAGTCACCTTGACCTTCCGCATCGCCGACGGGACCGAGCACCACCACGTGCCGTTGCTGCTGAGCCCGTTCGCCTATTCCACCTATCGAGGGAGCTGATCGCCCGTGGCCATCACCCTGGGCCCCAACCAGTACGGCAAGGCCGAAGTCCGGCTCGTCACCGTTCAGCGCGAAGGCACCGTCCACCACCTCAAGGACCTCACCGTTTCGACTTCGCTTCGCGGCGACCTCGCGGCGACACACCTCACCGGCGACAACGCCGACGTCGTCGCGACCGACACGCAGAAGAACACCGTCTACGCCTTCGCCAAGGAAGCCCCGGTCGGCGAGATCGAGGACTTCGCGCTGCGGCTCGGACGCCATTTCGTCGGCTCGTTCGAGCACATCACCGGCGCCCGGATCCTGATCGACGAACACGGCTGGAACCGCATCTCCGGCCACGATCACGCGTTCTCCCAGGCGGGCAGTGAAAAGCGGACGACCGCCGTGACCGTCCAGGGTGACCAGGCCTGGGTGGTGTCCGGTTTGGACGATCTCGTGGTGCTCAAGTCGACCGGTTCGGAGTTCCACGGGTTCCCCCGCGACGAGTACACGACGCTGGCCGAGACGAACGACCGGATCCTCGCCACCGCCGTGACCGCTCGCTGGCGCTACCAGGGCGACGGGATCGACTGGGCCACGAGCCACGCGGAGGTCCGGCGGATCATGCTGGAGACCTTCGCGGACAAGCACAGCCTCTCCCTGCAGCAGACGCTGTACGCCATGGGAGAGGCTGTGCTCAAGGAACGCGAAGAGGTCGCCGAAGTCCGGCTCTCGCTGCCGAACAAGCACCACTTCCTGGTGGATCTGTCACCGTTCGGGCTGAAGAACGACAACGAGGTCTTCTACGCCGCCGACCGCCCGTACGGCCTGATCGAGGGTGTCGTCCTGCGGGACGACGCCGAGGACGCCGGCCTCGCCTGGCACACCCTCGCCGCCTTCTAGTGCCATGAGTCAGGAGTTCGCGTCGTGAGTCCGTATCGGCATCCGGCCGTGGCGCGCCTGGTGCGATGGGTCCCCCATCTCGCGCGGTGAAGGGCGCTTTACCCGCATCGCATGCGGTGAAAGTCCCCTTCATCCGCTCCGAACCAGAAGAACTCAAGACGCGAACCAACGACTCGGGACACTAGGGCACCGGCAGCGGCATACCGGGGACGCTCTGGTCGGCGGGGACGACCCCGTCGACCAGGTAGGCGTCCACGATCTCGTCCACCTTGGGGTTCCCGTCCGCGTAGAGCCCGTGGTCGCCCTCGCCGGTCACGGTCAGCATGCGCGAGTTCGCGAACCCCGCGTGAGCCTTTCGAGCGCCCTCGATCGCCGTGGCCGGGTCGTGCTCGGAGTGCACGATCAGCACCGGCGGAACGCCCTTGCCGTCCAGCTTCGGCAGGGGACGCGGTTCCTTGTCCCAGAACAGGCAGACCGAGGCGCTCAGCGTGCCGCCACCCATCAGGAGCAGGCCGCGGTCCAGGTTCCGCTGCGAAGCGCGAATCAGCGACTCGCGGGTGCCGATGAACCGTCCTTCCCCGCAGAGGGTGTTCCAGAACGTGGCGTCCTGCGCGTCGGGATGGTCACCCGCGGCCTCGACGGCGGCCTTGGCCTCGGCCTTCGCCCCCGGGTTCTCCATCGCGTCCCTGACCTTGACCAGCAGTTCGGCCAGCGCCGGGAAGGTCGCCTTCTTGTAGAGCATGTAGACGATGGCGGTATCGAACTCCATCGGCCCCTTCCCGTCCATCGGGTTGCGGGACAAGGCGTAGCGGACCCGCTCATAGGCCTGCCGGACCTCTTCACCGTTGGTGCCGAAGTGGTACTTGGCGTCGTACCGCGCCATCCACGGCAGGAAGTCCTGCCGCCAGCGCCGTTCGAAACCGACCGGCTGCCGGTCGAACGTCTTCTGCCAGTCCGTGGTGAACTCCGTCGAGGAGTCCAGCACGAACCGCCCGGTCCGCTGCGGGAACTGCTGGGCGTAATGCGCTCCCAGCCAGGTGCCGCCCGAGTAGCCGACCCAGTTGATCTTCTCCCGGCCGAGCAGCGTCCGGAGCAGATCGAAATCCCGGATCGTCTGATACGTGGTGATCAGCGGTCCGAGTTCGCCGCCGGCGCTCTGGCAGGACTTGGCCACGTACTCGGCGTTGGCCAGGATCTGGTTCAGATTCCGCGGATCGCGATCGCGCGGATCCAGCTGCCGGATGAGGTCGGCCGCGCCCCGGCAGGTGACGTTCGTGCTCTTGCCGGTCCCGCGCACGTCGATGCCGATGATGTCCTGGTGCTCGCGCAGTTTCTCCTGCCCGCGGAACGTCACCGGGAACCAGCGCCCGGGACCGCCCGGCCCGCCCGGGTTGGTGAGCAGCGAGGCCGTCGACGGCCCGGTGGACTTCAGCCTGCTGACCGCGATGGTCAGGTCCTGCCGCTCGCCCGCGCGATCCCAGTCGCGAGGAGTACGGAACGTCGCGCATTCGAGCCCGCTGATATCGGTGCCCGGTGGCAACGTGACCAGTTCCTCCGCCGCACAAGGATGCCAATCCAGCTTCTGCTCGGCGTAGTGGGCGGGGACGCCCGCCGAAGCCGGGCCGGCCCCGGCGAGCAACCCGCCCACGATCACCGGGAGCAACCCGACGGCCAAGAGCCGCTTCATGTTCTTCCCCCTTCTTCCTTGGATTCCCAACGGCTCCAGACGCTAGGGCCGGGTACACCACGCGAACATCGACCGCAGGTAGCGCCGGAAGGTGGACCAAGGTCGAAGGGGCCACCCGAACTTGATAGAACGCTCTATCATGGAGGGCGTGACTGGAACGCGGGAACGCATCGTCAACGCCGGCGCCGAGCTGCTCCGGCGCAACGGGTACACCGGCACCGGGGTCAAGCAGATCGTGGAGGCGGCGAACGCGCCCTTCGGCTCGCTGTACCACTTCTTCCCCGGCGGCAAGGAACAGCTCGGCGAGGAGGTCATCCGCACCTCGGGGATGATGTACCTCGCGCTGTTCGAGATCTTCTTCGCCGACGAGCCGGACCTGATCCACGGTATCGAGGCCTGCTTCGCCAGCGCCGCCGAGACTCTGAAGGCGACCGACTACGCCGACGCCTGCCCCATCGCGACGGTCGCGCTGGAGGTCGCCGGCACCAACGAGAAGCTGCGGATCGCCACGGCCGACGTGTTCACGGCGTGGATCGAGACCGGGGCCGAGAAACTGGGCAAGTACGGCCTCGGACCCGAGTCCGCGCGGCGGCTCACGATCGCTTTGGTGAACAGCCTCGAAGGGGCGTTCGTGCTGAGCCGTTCACTGCGTGACACCGAGGCGCTCGAGGTGGCGGGGGCGTCGTCCGTGGCCTTCGCGCGAACGCTGCTCGCCGATGCGTGAAGCACCGACGGCGGGCTTCTGAACACAGGGATTTCCCCGCAACGGACGGCGGCTTCCGGCCGACCTAGCCGTCGCCAACACCGGAATCCGTTTGGGGAGCCCATGATCATCAGGAAGCTCGTGATCGGCACCATCGCCGTGGCAGCACTGCTCACCGCGGGCGCGCTGCCCGCGACCGCCGCCGAGGTGCAGCCGTCCACCCTGACCACGACCACCAGCACCACGCAGATCGACGCCGGGAAGACCGTCACGATCTCCGGGAAGCTCACCAAGGCCGACGCCACCCCGATCGCGGGCGCCGAGGTGGGCATCTCGTTCTGTTTCAACGGCTTCTGCGGTGAGGCGCAGGCCAAGCCGATCACCGACGCCGCCGGTGCCTACAGCGCGACGCTGACCCCGATCCGCACCGGCAACTACCGCGCCGACTTCTTCTCGACCGACCCGTCGATCGCGAACTCGGGCGCCGACACCGCGAAGATCGTCGTGCTCCACCCGGCGAAGATCACGTCGTTCGCGGCGGGGCGGGACGCGGCCAAGGCCGTGACCGGCTCCGGCACGATCGAGTTCCCCGGCCGGTACACCGCGAACCCGATCCCGGTCGAGCTCCAGTACTTCTCCTTCAGCACCTACCGCTGGACCACGGCGGCGACGGTGACCGCCACCTGGAACGGGACCACCTGGGCCTTCGCGGCTTCGGCCGAACACCGCAAGCCGGGTGCCTGGCGGGCCTTCTACGCGGGCTCGCCCGAGATGTTCCACTCCGCGGTGAGCGATCTCGTCTTCGTGCTCTGACGTTCTGTGAAGGCCTCCCCGCGGGGAGGCCTTCACAGAACCCTTAGCGGGACGCCAGATACGCCCGCCAGTCCCCCACCGCGGAGATGTCCGTCAGGTCCGGTGAGTCCACATAGGACGAACGCAGGACGGTGGCGAGACAGGCCGCGCCGTCCTCCAGTTCGACGACGCCCAGTTCCAGTTCCGGCGGTTCGGCGGGAACGAGATGGTCCCGCAGTACCGTGAGTGGCAGGTCGTAGACCTCGCCCACGACGGACGCGGAACCGCCCTCGCGCATCGCCGGGAACCGGTCGCCCACGGAGAAGTAGTGATACTTGGGCGCCGAGCGGGCCACGCAGCACAGCGGCGCGCCCTGCAACTGTTCGTGCAGCGGTCCGCCGCGCATCCCGCCGCCGTTGAGGAACATCAGAACCACGACATGATCCCTTCGATCCCGAAGTACACCCCGAACACCGCGGCCAGGATCCCGAGGATCCAGCCGATCTCGCGGATCTTGCCCTTGCAGATCTTGATCAGCACGTAGGCGACCAGTCCGGCGCCGATCCCGTTGGTGATCGAGTAGGTGAACGGGATCAGCGCGATGGTCAGGAACACCGGGATCGCGAAATCCAGGTCCCGCCAAGGGATCCGCGCGCACTGCGCCATCATCATCCCGCCGATGACCACCAGCGCGGGCGCCGCCGCCTGTGCCGGGACGATGGCCGCGATCGGCGTCAGGAACAGTGTCGCGGTGAACAACCCGCCGGTGACGATGCTCGCCAGCCCGGTCCGCGCGCCTTCGCCGACGCCTGCCGCCGATTCGAGGAACACGGTGTTCGGCGCCGATCCGGTGACGCCGCCCGCCAGCGCGCCCGCGCCGTCGACCAGCAGGATCCGGCCCATCCCCTCGACCTTGCCGTTCTTGACCAGTCCGGCCTCCTCCGAGACCGACGTGATCGTGCCCATCGCGTCGAAGAAGCCGGAAAGCACCAGCGTGAACAGGAAGACCGCCGCGGTCACCGCGCCCGCCGAGCCGAACCCGCCGAAGAGATCGATGTCGCCCAGCAGGCTGAAATCGGGATGCGCCACGACCTGGTCGGGCACCTTGGGCTCGACCAGCCCCCAGCCTTCGACGTGGAACACGCTGTTGACCAGCACGGCGAGTCCGGTCGCGACCGCGATGCTGATCAGCACCGCGCCCGGAACCCCGCGGCTCACCAGCACGATCATCAGGAGCAGCCCGAGACAGAAGATCGCGATCGGCCAGCCTTCGAGGTGGCCGGCGATCCCCATCCGCACCGGCACCGTCGACTGCGCGGAATCCGGTGTCCTGGTCACGAATCCGGCGCTGACCAGGCCGACCAGCGCGATGTAGAGCCCGATGCCGACGGTGATCGCGACCTTGAGCGCCATCGGGATCGCGTTGATGATCCGTTCCCGGACCCCGGAAACGGCCATCAGCACGATGCAGAAGCCTTCGAGGACGACGAGCCCGAAGGCTTGCGCCCATGTCATCGCGGGCGCCATCTGGAAGGCGACGACACCGTTCACGCCGAGGCCCGCCGCGAGCGCCAGCGGCGCGTTGCCGACCAGGCCCATCAGGATCGTGGTGACGCCGGCCGCCAGCGCGGTCGCGGTGGTGATCGCCTCGGTGGTCAGCTTGGCACCGGTGATGTCGGCCGACGCGCCGAGGATGAGCGGGTTGAGCAACACGATGTAACACATCGCGACGAACGTGGTGATCCCGCCGCGCACCTCGCGGCCGATCGTGCTGCCGCGGTGGGAGATCTTGAACCAGCGGTCGAGCCCGGACAGCCGCCTCGGCTCGGACGAGGGCAGGTGGGGACGCTCTGTACCTAATTGGGTCATGCCTACTCCACAACGTTGTGGGGCGGGAAGAGACTAGTAAGCCTTCTTGTCGGGTTTCGACAGCCAGGCCTGGAAAGGCGCGAAAGAGTCCGGAAGGGACAGTTGGCCGACGGGTAGTGACCAGGTCTCGCGCGGGCGGGAAAAGAGGTCGTAGAACTCGCGGTCGTCGAAGCCCGCCTCGGCCGCGTCGTGGCGGTCCGCGGCGTAGACGACCTTGCCGACACGCGCCCAGAGCGCGGCGGAAAGGCAGAGCGGGCAAGGCTCGCAGGAGGTCACGAGGACGCAGCCGTCGAGCTTGTAGTCGCCGATCGCCTGGCAGGCCGCGCGGATCGCGACCACCTCGGCGTGCGCCGTCGGGTCCAGCGTCGGGGTCACCTGGTTGGTCCCGGTGGCCAGCACCGAACCGTCGCGGACGATCATCGCGCCGAACGGGCCACCGCCGTTTTCGACGTTCGCGGTGGCCAACTGGACGGCTTCGGCGAGCCATTTCTGCTCGTCGGACTCCGAAATGGACAAACGGGTACCCACGGATGTGCTCCTAGCTCGGAAAAGTACGGATTATCAGGTGCCGGTGAGGTGTTCGGGCCGCACCGGGACACGGGGCAGCGCGAGCCCGGTGGCCGCGCGGATGGCCGCGACGATCGCCGGGGTGGACGAGATCGTCGGCGGCTCGCCGACCCCGCGCAGACCATACGGGGCGTTGGGGTCGGGCCGTTCGAGGACGTCGACGTCCATCGGCGGCATGTCCAGCACGGTCGGGATCAGGTAGTCGGTGAACGACGGATTGCGGATCTTCCCGCCGTCGGTCTGGATCTCCTCCATCACCGCGAGCCCGAGCCCCTGCGCGGAGCCGCCCTGGATCTGGCCGAGCACCGCCTGCGGGTTCAGCGCCTTGCCGACGTCCTGCGCGCAGTCGAGCGCGACGACCTTGATCAGGCCGAGTTCGGTGTCGACGTCCACGACCGCGCGGTGTGCCGCGAAACCGTACTGGACATGCGCGTTCCCTTGCCCGGTCTCGGGATCGATGGGCACCGTCGGCCGGTGCCGCCATTCGACGGTCTCGTCGAAGACCTCGTCGCCGAGGACGTCGGCGAGGTCCGCGAGCACACTGCCGTCCGCGGAGACGACCTTGTTCGCGACGACGTTCAGCTTCCCGTCCGCGGCGAGCTTGCCCGCCAGGTGCTTGTGCAGCCCGGAGCGCACCGCGACGCACGCGGCCTGCACGGCGCCGCCGGTGACGTAACTCTGCCGGGAGGCCGACGTCGAACCGCCGTTGCCGATGTTGGTGTCCATCGGCAGGATCGTCACCTGTTCGATGCCGAGTTCGGTCCGCACGATCTGCTGCATGATCGTGACCAGCCCCTGGCCGACCTCGCAGGCCGCGGTGTGCACGGTCGCCGCGGGTTCGCCGCCGACGAGTTGCAGCCGCACGCGGGCCGTCGAGTAGTCGTCGAAACCCTCGGAGAAACAGATGTTCTTGATGCCGACCGCGTACCCCACACCGCGGACGACGCCTTCGCCGTGCGTGGTGTTGGAGACGCCGCCGGGCATGCGGCGCAGGTCGAGTTCCTCGTGCGCGACGGGCAACGGCTTGGCGCGCAGGCGTTCCAGCAGTTCGGCGACCGGTGCGGCCGAGTCGACGATCTGGCCGGTGGGCATGATACTGCCTTCGGCCATCGCGTTGCGGATCCGGATGTCCACCGGGTCGATGCCGCACGCCTCGGCGAGCTTGTCCATTTGGGACTCGTACGCGAAACCCGCCTGCACCGCGCCGAAACCACGCATCGCACCGCAGGGCGGGTTGTTGGTGTACACGCCCCAGCAATCGACCGAAGCACTATCCACATTGTACGGACCGACGCCGAGGGTGGCCGCGTTCGCCACCACCGCACCGGTGGACGACGCGTACGCGCCACCGTCGAGGTACAGCTTCGCCTTCACGTAGACGAGCCGGCCGTCCTTGTCGGCACCGTGCTCGTAGTACATCTTCGCGGGGTGGCGGTGCACGTGGCCGTAGAAGGATTCCTCGCGGTTGTAGACCATCTTGACCGGCTTGCCGGTGTGCAGCGCCAGCAGACACGCGTGGACCTGGATCGAGAGGTCCTCACGGCCGCCGAACGCGCCGCCGACCCCGCCGAGCGTCAGCCGGACCTTGTCCTTGGGCAGGCCCAGCGCGGCGACGATCTGCTGCTGGTCGACGTGGAGCCATTGCGTGGCGACGTACAGATCGACTCCGCCTTCGGTGTCCGGGATCGCCATCCCCGACTCCGGCCCGAGGAAGGCCTGGTCCTGCATGCCGACCTCGTAGACGCCGGACACCACGACGTCGGCCTTCACCGACTGGTCGCCGTGGCGGATCTTGGCGTACCGCACGACGTTTCCGCCGGGGTGCAGTTCGGCGCCCTCACCGGCGGCGGCCTTCTCGGAATCCGTCACCGGTTCGAGGACCTCGTAAGAGACCTTGATCCGTTTCATCGCACGACGCGCGGTCTCGGGGTGGTCCGCGGCGACGAGCGCGACGGGCTCTCCCTGGTAGCGCACGACGTCGACGGCGAGCACCGGCTGATCCGCGTGCTCCAGGCCGTACTTGTTCACGCCGGGCACGTCTTCGTGCGTCAGCACCGCGTACACCCCTTGCACCGCAAGGGCTTCGGTGATGTCGATACCGGTGATCCGCGCGTACGGATGCGGGCTGCGCAGCGTCGCGCCCCACAGCATGTCCTCGTGCCACAGGTCCGAGGAGTAGGCGAACTCACCGCGGACCTTGACCGTGCCGTCGGGCCGGCGCGGGCTCGACCCCACGCCGTTCTCGGTGGTCTGCTTGGAGACTTCAGTGGTGGTCATACCGTCTCCCTCAGCCGGGCACTGGCCACGGCCAGCTCACGGGCGATCTCGTCTTCGGATTCCTCGCGCAGGGTTCCGCGCTCGACGACGGTCGCGCCGCCGACGTACAGCCGCTCGACCGGCGGGGTCGTGCCGAGCACCAGGGCGGCGACCGGATCGGTGATCCCGGCGTAGTTCAGGCCGTTCAGGTTCCAGACCGCGAGATCGGCGAGCTTGCCGGCCTCGATCGAGCCCAGGTCCTTCTGCCTGCCGAGGCAGCGGGCGCCGCCCATCGTGCCCATCCACAGCGCTTCCCGCGTGGTCAGCCCGCGCGGTCCGCCGCGCTGCCGCGCCTGCAACAGCGCCTGGTGCAGTTCCTCGCCGAGGCCACCGGATTCGTTGGACGCAGCACCGTCGGCGCCGAGGCCGACGGGCACCCCGGCGTCGAGCAGTTGCCGGACCGGGGCGATCCCGGCGCCGATCCGCCCGTTGGACGTCGGGCAGTGCGCCGCGCCGGTGCCGGTGGCGCCCATCCGCCGGATCGCCTCCGGGGCGAGGTGGATCGAATGCGCGAGCCAGACGTCCTCCGCGAGCCAGCCGAGTTTGTCGGCGTATTCGGCCGGGGTGCAGCCGACTTCGGCGAGGCACTGCTTCTCCTCGTCGACCGTCTCGGCGAGATGCGTGTGAAGCCGGACGCCCTTGCGGCGCGCCAATTCCGCCGCGCCGGTCATCAGCCGCTCGCTCACCGAGAACGGCGAGCACGGGCCGGCCGCGATCTGCAGATGCGCGCCGGCGGAGTCGTCGTGGAAACGGTCGATCGCGGCTTCGGTACCGAGCAGCGCGGCCTCGGTCTCCTCGACGAGGTTGTCCGGCGGGAGCCCGCCCTGTGACTCGCCGCGGTCCATCGAGCCGCGCACGACGTGCAACCGCACGCCGACGCGGATCCTGGCGGCGGCGAGGGCTTCGACCTGATCGCCACCGTCACGCGGGAAGACGTAGTGGTGGTCGGCGACCGTGGTGCAGCCGGTGGTCGCGAGCCGGGTCAGCCCGGCCGTGGCCGCCGCGTGCGTGATCTCGGCGTCGAGCCTGCCCCACACCGGGTACAGCGCGACCAGCCATTCGAAGAGCGTGTGGTCGGCGGCGAGACCGCGCGTGGCCCATTGGTAGAGGTGATGGTGGGTGTTGATCAGGCCGGGCGTGACCAGGCAGCCGGACCCGTCGACGCGTTCGTCGTACTCGCCGTCGGGCGCCTTGCCCGCGCCGACCGACGCGATGCGGTCGTTCTCGATGACGACGTGGCCCGAAGCGTGCTCGGTGCCCGCACCGTCGACGGTGGCGATCGCGGCGTTCTCGATGACGGTCTTCACGTGGTCTCTCCCCTGGTCGCGGCCAACCGGACGGCGTCGAGGATCTTCTCGTATCCGGTACACCGGCAGAGGTTCCCCGCCAGGGCCTCGCGAATCTCCTCGTCGGCGGGGTTTTCGACCCGGTTGAGCAGATCGTGCGCGGCCACCACGAGGCCGGGGGTGCAGAAGCCACATTGGACGGCTCCGGCGTCCACAAAGGACTGCTGGACGCGGTCCAGCTCGTCACCGTCGGCGAGTCCTTCGACCGTGCGGACCTCGCGGCCCTCGACCTGGCCGGCCGCGACCAGGCACGAACACACTGGGACATTGTCGAGGTACACCGTGCAGGAGCCGCATTCGCCCTGCTCACAGGCGTTCTTGGAGCCGGGGAGGCCGAGCCGCTCGCGGAGCACGTACAGCAGGCTCTCGCCCTCCCAGACGTCGTCGGCCTGGCGGGACTCGCCGTTGATCGTCACGTTCACGCGCACTCGCGTTCACCCTTCTGGAAGTCGTTCCACGCCCAGGTCAGCGTCCGCCGCGCCAGGACGGACAACGCGTGTTTGCGGTAATCGGCGCTGCCGCGGACGTCGTCGATCGGCGACGCCGCCTCCGACACCAGCTCGCCGAACCGGCGTTTGACGGAATCCGTGATCGAAGCCTTGGTGGACCAGGGAAGTTCGGCACCGAGGAACTCCTCCGCCGCCGTCGCGCGACGCGGGGTCGGCGCCGCCGAGCCGACCGCCGCGCGGATCTCGCGCGTGTCCAGGTGCAGTGCCAGCGCGAACGAGCAGACCGCGATGACCATCGCGTTGCGCGTGCCGACCTTCGCGAACTGCTGCGGGCCGGCCTCGGCGGGCAGGTGCACCGCGGTGATCAGCTCGTCGGATTCGAGGGCGTTGCGCTTGACGCCGAGGTAGAACTCCTCGGCCGGGATCAGCCGGATCCCGCGTACCGACGCGACCTCGACCTCGGCGCCCAGTACGAGCAGCACGGGATGCGTGTCACCGGCGGGCGAGGCGGCACCGAGGTTGCCGCCGACGGTGCCCCGGTTGCGGATCTGGGGCGAGCCGACGGTGCGGGAGGCCATCGCCAGCGCGGGCAGAACTTCACCCAGCTCAGCGATCACCCGGACGTAGGGCACCGAGGCGCCGAGGCGGATCTTGCCGTCGGTCTCGGTCCACTCGGCGAGTTCGGTGACGCGGTTGAGGTCGAGCAGCGCGCCGGGGCGGCGGTGGTCGAAGTTGAGCTCCACCATGACGTCCGTACCACCCGCGATGGGCACCGCGTCGGGTCGCTCGGCCTTGACGGCGAGCGCCTCGGTCAGCGAGCTGGGGCGCAGGAAATCCACTCTCGGGCTCCTCGGTTCGGCGGCGATCTGTGACGGCTGACTCAGTAGACGCCCTGCGCCCGTATGGCGGCAACGGTGCCGAAGCATGAAATCTCCCCTGCACACGCCGGTCGATTTGTGCTTTCCTACAAACCTGATGACGACCGTGAAAACTCTGCTGGCGCTGCCCGGGTTGCGCTTGCGCGTGCGCGCCGGGACGGCTCTGCTCGACCGTCCGGTGTCCCGGATCTACGTCACCGAGCTGCCCGATCCCGGGCGGTACGTGTCGGCGGGTGAATTCGTCCTGAGCGGGTTGCTGTGGTGGCGCGGGCCGGGCGATTCCGAGGCCTTCGTCGCCGCGCTGGCGAAGGCCGGGGCCGCGGCGCTGGCGGCGTCCGGTGCGGATTCCGACGGCATTCCCGAGGATCTCGTCGAAGCCTGTACCCGGCACGGGATCCCGTTGCTGGAAGTGCCGGCGGATCTGTCGTTCTCGGTCGTCACCGAACGCGTGGTGCTGGCGTTGGCGGCGGCCGCGGAAGGCGCGCGCAAACGTTTGCTTTCAGCGGCGACGGAAGACGCGTCGGTGGAGACGCTGCTGGAGCGGGCGCGCGCCGAGATCGGTCTCCCCTGCTGGGTGGAACCCGCCGGCACGGCGTCGGAACTCGTGCGGCGGTTCGTCGCCGCGGGCGGGCGTTCCCTGGAGGCGGACGACGTCTCGGTCCGCCCCGTCGGGGGCAGGCACGCGGTGCCGTGGCTGCTCGCGATCGGCGGCGCACTGACCGCCGCCCAGGCGGACATCGCCGAGGAACTCGCCGGGCTGATCGGGCTCGCGCGCACGCGGGCGGATGAGGTCCGCGCGGTCACCGACCGGGTGGTCGAACCGTTGCTCGCCGCGCTCGACGAGGGAAGCGATCCGCACGCGGCGCTGACCGCGACCGGGCTGCGCGGCGATCTGCGGTTCGTCGTCGCGCGCACCGAAGGATCCGAAGCGGCACGCGGCGTCCTGACGGAACTCCTGCCCCCGGGCGCGCTGGTCGGTCCCGCAGGCGAAACCACCTGGGCGGTGGCCGAGGACGACGGCGAGTGGCCGGAAGAGTGGCCCGCCACCGTGACCGCCGCACTGTCCACAGTGGAGTCGTTACTGCCGTGCCGCCGGGTGCTGATCGGGATCAGCGACCGTTCCCCTGTCTCGGTACTGAGGGGCGCGAAGGAGGTCGCGCGTTACGCGCTGGCCGTGGCGGCGGAACGACCCGGGACGATCGAGGTCGTCCCCGGCGGCGAGATCGGCATGCACCGGCTGCTGCTGGCTGGTACCCCCGACGACCTGCGGGCGGCATTGCGGCGACGGGTGCTGGGGCCGTTGCTGAGCTACGACGCCGAGCAGGGCACCGATCTGGTGCACACTTTGCGCGTCTTCCTCGAATGCTCCGGCTCGCCGACGCGGGCCGCGCGAGAGCTGCACGTCCACGTCAACACGCTGCGGTACCGGATCGGGCGCGCGAGCGAACTGCTCGGCACCGATCTGACCGAGTTCACCGAACAGCTCGACGTCTATTTGGCCTTGTCGGCAGGGAGCTGAAATGGGCATCACCACGGCGAAAGAAGCCGCCTACGACCCGCGTGTGCTCGCCTTCGGCCGGATGATGGGCGCGGCGAACCGGCTCGAATACCTGCTCGGCCGCGCACTGGAGGCCGAATGCGGGATCTCGCACCTGATGTTCGAGGTCCTCCTGATCGTCGGCAGGGCCGGCGAGGCCGGGATGAGCATGCGGGCGATCGCGCAGGAGCAGGTGCTGACCACCGGCGGCGCGACGCGGCTGGTCGACCGGATGACCACGCACGGTCTGGTCGTGCGTTCCTCCGATCCGCAGGACCGCCGCGTCCAGCTCGTGCGGCTGACCGCGCACGGCGAAGAGACGACGGTGCGGGCCGCGCGGGTGCACGTCGAGAACATCCAGCGGCTCTTCCTCGACCCGCTGCCCGCCGACCACCGCGAACGGTTCGCCCAGGACCTGCGGACGCTGAGCCACTCGGCACGTGACGCACTCCCCAAGCTCCGCTAGGAATACCTGACGAGTCAGATATCGTTGAGTCTCGACATGAAGCTCATCTATGTCTTCGACGCGTACTGCGGCTGGTCTTACGGGTTCGCCCGCACCATGGCCGACGTCGCGCACCGGCATCCGGACCTGCCGGTCGAAGTGGTTTCCGGCGGCCTGTTCCTCGGCGGGCGCCGGGTGCCGATCCGGCAGTTCGGCTACGTCCAGGGAGCCAACGCCGAGATCACCCGCCGCACCGGCGCGCCGTTCGGGGAAAGCTACGAACGGCTGATCGCGGACGGCGAGTTCGTCATGGACTCCGAGGCCGCCGCCTGCGGGATGGCGGCGTTGCGCGAGGTCGCGCCGGACCGCGCGGTGCGACTCGCGGCACTGCTACAGGAAGCCTTCTACCTCGACGGGCTGAGCCTTTCCGAGGTCTCGACCTATCGCGTGGTCGCGCAGCGCGCGGGCCTGGACGGCGACGCCGTCGAGGCCGCACTGGACCGGGTTTCCGCCGCGGACGACTTCCGGCGCGCGCGGGAACTCGGCGTCACGGGCTATCCGACGCTACTGGCCGACCTTCCCGGGGAACGGATCGTGACGCTGGTCGCCGGGAACGCGAGTGCGGACGAAGTGGAGCGGCGGATCGGCGCGCTGGTTTCCTAGACTTCGCGCATGACGCTTCGACCGGCTACATCCGCGGACGCTGACGCCGTCGCGAAGATCTGGCACCAGGGCTGGCAGGACGGTCACCTCGGCAACGTGCCCGACGCGCTCGTCCGGATCCGCACCCGCGAGTCGTTCTGGACCCGGGCCGCGGAGCGGGTCGGCGACACGACCGTCGCCGTGCTGGACGGTGAGGTGGCGGGTTTCGTGATGGTCGTCGGGGATGAAGTCGAACAGGTTTATGTTTCGTCGGGCCATCGCGGGAGCGGGGTGGCCGGGGCTCTGCTCGCCGAAGCGGAACGGCTGGTGCGGGCGGGTGGACATGGGCGCGCTTGGCTCGCGGTGGCGCCGGGGAATGCGCGGGCGCGGCGGTTTTACGAACGGTGCGGATGGGTTGACGAGGGCGAGTTCGACAATCGGGTCGCCGGACCGGATGGGCTGGTTTCGGTTCCCTGCCTGCGTTACGCGAAGCCTCTCGCTTGAGTTCCGCATTTAGAGAACTAAATGCGGGCGTTCGCCTTGCGTGAGCTTCATGCGGGGCGTTATCACCCGTCAGTGTTGTTCGTACAGTTTGGCTTGTTGCTTAAAATTACGAACACGTGTTCGACGTATTGCGGTATTATTGAGGGGTGTCCGAGACCTTTCTCCCCGAACTGCCGCAGGAGTTGTGGCGCGCCGGCAAGCTGGAGCTTGCTCATGGCGTGCAGCAGTTCTTGCAGGTGATTCGCATGGCCACTGCCGGATTGGGGCAGTTTCTGGCGGAGATCGAGTCTCGTGGCGTCAAAGACTTATACGGGCATGGCAGCACGGCCAGCTGGTTCGCGGAGATGGCCGGGCTGTCGCGCGGCGAAGCGGGCGCGGTGGTGAAGCGGGCGATCGCCCTGAATCCCACCCGGGCGTTGGATGGCACGGAGGTTCCGCCTGTCGCTCCCGCTACTGCCGCGGTCGCCGCTCAGGGGTTGGTCGGGGATGAGCGGATCGATCAGATCCTGGAGATCTTGAAAAACCTCCCCGCCGACACCTCGGCTGAGGATCGGGCGGTCGCGGAGAAGATCCTCGCGAACCTCGCCCCGAACGCCGGACCCCGGCAACTCTCCAACGCCGAGACGAAACTGATGGGTTGGCTCAACCCCGACGGCAACGAGCCGAAAGATCCAGAGCCCAAGGAACCACGCCGGGAAATCACCCTGGAACGCCGCCGGGACGGCTTCTGGAAACTCACCGGCCTCCTCGACGACGAGACCGGTACCCGCACCGCCGCCGCCCTGGAAGCACACGCCCAACCACGGCCGGTGAACGAGTTCGGCCAAGCGGATCTGCGGATGAAGTGCGAGCGCATGGGAGACGCCTGGGCTGAGCTCCTGGACCTGGCCATCGCCTGCCCGGACCAGCCCGGTACCAGCGGCTATCGCACCCTCGTCCATGTCACCATCGGACTTGAGGAACTCAAATCGGGTCTCGGGACCGCGTGCCTCGACTTCGTCGGGACGATGACCGCCCGCGAGGCGCGGCTGGCCGCCTGCGATTGCCTGATGTTGCCGGTCGTGATGAGCGGCTCGGGTGAGCCGTTGGATATGGGGCGGCTGAGACGGTTCGTCACGCCGGGCCAGAGACGCGCGTTGAACATCCGCGACGGTGGCTGCGCCTTCCCCGGCTGCCATCGGAAACCCAAGAACTGCCACGCTCATCATATCGAGCACTGGGCAGACGGCGGACCGACAGACCTCCGGAATCTCGTGCTGCTCTGCAGTTTCCATCATCGGCTGATCCACCACGGCGACTGGGAAGTACGCATGGCCGCCGACGGGTTACCGGAGTTCATCCCACCCCAATACCGAGATCCGCTCCGACAACCCCGGCGCAACACTCTGCATCACGTCTGAACCCCGAGGAGCCCGCCAGCCACCCAGGCGACGGGCCCCTCGGCATGCCCAGCGCCGGTGACCGTGTGGATTTCTGGTCATCCAACGCCCCAAAATCCACACAGTCCACCGCCAAAGACCGGCACTCGACCGAGCCGAGATCCTCAGGACTTGTTGAGGGGCAAGTCAAACGTGTCGTGTTCGTGATCGAGGCCTCCGCCGGGGTGAAAGCTCCCTTGGCCGCGTCCGACGCGGCCAAGGGAGCCTTCGACCCGGGGTCGTGAGTGGCGATGCTCGTTCTAACCCTCTTTGCCACTCACGACTGCCCGCGAAACCGGACATACAGGCACAACACAGGCACATGCCACCCGGAAGTGACCACTGTGGACACCAAAAGGCCCCAGGCGCCACATTTGACTTACCCCTCAATACTTCGGCGACGAAAACCTCCGTCCACAGAAAGACCCACCACCGGACGGCCTACCCGGATCCCGCCTAAGCCGACTCCAGATAAGCCAAAGCCATCTCGGTCGTCTCACTCGCCCAAACATCCCAGCTCAGCCCATCGGACCAGAACCGCCCACTGGCCGCCCGGTGCACACAGGATCCGATGATGGTCCGGCTCGCCATCCGGATCGCCCGCTCCCCGTCCGCCCGGCGGACCTCGTCGAGACAAGGCCGAGCCGCCTCCACGAAATCGCGCTGGATCGTGGCCAGCGCTTGGAGGCCGCGGTCCCGTCCTTCGGCGCGCTGGTTGTCGAGCAGCTCGGAGAAGATCCGGTCGTGGCGGGCGAAGGTCCCCGCCAGAGCGCGGGTGAACGCGCCGACGACCCCGCGCAACCCGGGCTCCGCGGAGCCGAGTGCTTCGCCGACACCGGATTCCAGCTGTCCGAGCAGTTGGTCTTTCACGGCGTACAGCAGCTGGTTCTTACCGGAAAACCGGCGATAGATCGCGCCGACCGACATCCCCGCCTGCTCGGCGACCGCCGCGACGGTGAGCTCCTCGAAGCCCTGGCTTGCCAGGACGTGCTCGGCGGCGGCCAGCACCTTCTGGAGTGACTCCCGGCTGCGGGCTTGCTGCGGCGGCCGGAAGCCCTGATCGACGGATGACTGACTCACCGGCCGGACGTTACCACAAACGCGAATGATAACTTCCGTTCGCATCTGACGAGCGCGAGGAGGACGGCCCGTGGTGAGCATCGAAGTACAGGACGCCTACGTCGATTTCCCGATCTTCGACGCCAAGACCCGGTCGCTGAAGAAACAGGTGCTCGGCAAGGTCGGCGGCAAGATCGGCACCGGCGCGAAGGTCCCGATCATCGAGGCCCTGCGGGACATCTCCCTGTCACTGGGCGAGGGCGATCGCGTCGGCCTGGTCGGGCACAACGGCGCCGGGAAGTCCACTCTCCTGCGGCTGCTGTCCGGAATCTACGAGCCGACCAGGGGCAGCGCGCGGGTCGTCGGGCGGATCGCGCCGGTGTTCGACCTCGGGGTGGGGCTGGATCCCGAGGTCTCGGGCCACGAGAACATCCTGATCCGCGGCCTGTTCCTCGGCATGAGCCGCAGGAAGATGGAGAAGCGGGTCGACGACATCGCCGAGTTCACCGAGCTGGGCGACTACTTGCACCTACCGCTGCGCACCTACTCCGCCGGCATGCGGGTGCGGCTCGCGCTCGGCGTGGTGACCACCATCGACCCCGAGATCCTCATTCTCGACGAGGGTCTCGGCGCGATCGACGCCGCGTTCCTCACCAAGGCACGCGAACGGCTGGTCGACCTCGCCCGCCGTTCGGGTGTCCTGGTGTTCGCCTCGCATTCCGACGAGCTGCTGCGCGAACTGTGCACCACCGCCGTCTGGATGGAGGAAGGCCGGATCCGCGCTCGCGGCTCACTGGACGAAATTCTCGCCGAGTATCACGCGGTCCTTCGCGCGTAGCCGTCCAGCTCCGCCCGGGAGAACGAAAGCTCCCCCGCGTCCACGGCTCCGCAATCCAGTCCCCGCAACAAGAAGCTCGCCAGAGCCTGCGCGGTCGCCGGTTCGTCCAGCACGCCTCGCCCGGTCTGGTCGGCGTAGTCCCGCAGGCGGCCCAGCGCGGCAGGGAAACCCTCACGGAAGAACGCGTACGTGGCGGCGAACCGGGTGGGCAGCTGGTGCGGATGCAGATCCCAGCCCTGGTAGAAACCGCGCTCCAGCGAGCGCCGCACCAAGCGCAGATGTTCGCGCCAGGCCGGGAGGATCGCGTCGCCCACGGGCAGTTTGTTCGTCGAGCCGTCCGAAAGCCGGACACCGGTGCCCGCGGCCGAAACCTGCATGAGCTGCTTGGCGAAATCGGCGGCCGGGTGTTCCATGCTCTGGTACTCGGCGCTGATCCCGAGCCCGGCGCTGTAGTCGTAGGTGCCGTAGTGCAGGCCGGAACAGCGGCCGCGCGCGGCGTCGATGATCCGCGGGACCGCCACGGTCCCGTCGACGTCCACAACGGACTGCGCGGTCTCGATCTGGACTTCGAACCGCAACGCGCCCTCTGCCAGGCCGTACGCGGATTCGAGGCGCTCCAGGACATCCGCCGCCACTTCGACCTGCTCGACGGCGGTCACCTTCGGCAGCGTGACGACGAAACCTTCCGGCAGCGGCCCGCTTTCCAGCAATCCGGCCAGGAAGAGATCGAGCGTGCGGATGCCGCGACGACGGGTCGCGGCTTCGAAGCTCTTGAACCGGATGCCGACGAACGGAGTGCCGCCCGTGACGGCGAGCGTCCGCCCCGCGGCGAGCGCGATGGCGTCTTCTTCCTCGTCGCCAGGCCTGCCGAGGCCGTCCTCGAAATCGATCCGCAGATCTTCGATCGGCTCGGTCAGTAGTTTGGTCCGGACCCGGTCGGCGATGTCCGCGTCCAGGCCCAGCTGATCGGCGTGCTCACCGAAGACCCGCAGCGCCTGCTTGCCCCAATCCGCCACGAGCCGCGTCTTGTACTGCGACGCGGGCACGTACACGGTGTGCACGGGCTGGCGGCCGGGCGGCTCGCCGGGGTACTTGGCCGTGACGCGCGCGTCCGCCTCGGCGAGGCGCGCGTCAGCGGCGGTGTAGACGTCCTCGGTGAGCCGCCCGTTTCCCATTTGTCTACTTGATCCGTTCGTAGGCGGGCAGGGTCAGGAAGTCCGGGAACTCGTCGGCGAGCGCGACCTGCTCGAACAGCTCGACGGCGGGCTCCAGCAGTTCCGGCTTGATCTCCGCCGCGAGTTCGCCGCGGACCTCGGCCAGCACGCCGCGCACCAGTTCGGCGGTGACCTTGTCGCCGGTGTCGAGCTGCGTGCCGTTGCGCACCCACTGCCACACCTGCGAACGCGAGATCTCCGCGGTGGCGGCGTCCTCCATCAGGTTGTGGATGGCCGCCGCGCCGTTTCCGCTCAGCCAGGAGGCGATGTAGCGGATACCGACGTCGACGGCGGCGCGCAGACCGGCCGCGGTGGCGGCACCCGGCGTCGAGGCCGCGTCGAGCAGCTGGTCGGCGGTGACGGACACCTCGTCGCGGGTGCGGTCGAGCTGGTTCGGCTTGTCGCCGAGGACCTTGTCGAACTCCTCGCGGCAGATGTCCACCATGCCGGGGTGCGCGACCCAGGAACCGTCGAAGCCGTCGCCGGCCTCACGGCTCTTGTCGGCGCGGACCTTGTCGAGCGCCGCGGCGGTGACTTCCGGGTCCTTGCGGTTCGGGATGAACGCGGCCATACCGCCGATCGCGAACGCGCCGCGCTTGTGACAGGTGCGCACCAGCAGTTCGGTGTACGCGCGCATGAACGGCGCGGTCATGGTGACCGAGTTGCGGTCCGGCAGGACGAACTTCTCGCCCGCGTCACGGAAGTACTTGATGACGCTGAACAGGTAGTCCCAGCGGCCGGCGTTGAGACCGGAGGCGTGCTCGCGCAGTTCGTAGAGGATCTCTTCCATCTCGAACGCGGCCGGGATGGTCTCGATCAGCACGGTCGCGCGGACGGTGCCGTGCTCGATGCCGAGCGTCTTCTCCGAGTGGGTGAAGACGTCGTTCCAGAGCCGGGCTTCGAGGTGGCTCTCCATCTTCGGCAGGTAGAAGTACGGGCCCTTGCCGCGGTTGAGCAGCTCCTGCGCGTTGTGGAAGAAGTGCAGACCGAAGTCGACCAGCGCGCCGACGGCCTGGCGCCCGCCGAAGGAAAGGCCGCGCTCGTCGAGGTGCCAGCCGCGCGGACGCACGACGATGGTCGCGTGCTCGACGTCGTCCTTCAGCGCGTAGCTCTTGCCACCGCTCTCCAGCGTGATGGTCTCGCGGACCGCGTCGTACAGGTTGACCTGGCCGGAGACGACGTTCGCCCAGTGCGGCGTGTTGGCGTCTTCGAGGTCGGCGAGCCAGACCTTGGCGCCGGAGTTCAGCGCGTTGATGGTCATCTTGCGGTCGGTCGGACCGGTGATCTCGACGCGGCGATCGCGCAGGGCGGGCGGGGCCTCGGCGACCTTCCAGTCGCCCTCGCGGATCTCCTTGGTCTCGGGCAGGAAGTCCAGCTTGCCGGTGACCCTGGCCTCCTCGCGGCGCTTGCTCCTGGCCTGCAGCAGCTCGTCGCGGCGGGCGGCGAAGGCCTCGTGCAGGCCGGCGAGGAAGGCGAGCGCCTCCGGCGTGAGGATTTCGTCCCCGCGCTCGACCGGATCGCCGAGCACCTGAGCTTCAGACATGAGTAACACCCCGAGTTCGGATAAATAACGTCCCTACGGTTTTACATGACGGACTATAGTTTCTGCATAGCGGAACATCAACGCCGACGTAAGGAGTACCACGGTGGCAGCGGAGAAGAACGGGCGCGATGGCGGCGTCCAGTCACTTCAGCGGGCCTTCGAGCTCCTCGAGCATCTCGCGGACACCGGCGGGGAGGCCAGTCTTTCGGAGCTGGCGACCCTGTCCGGGCTGCCGATGCCGACCATCCACCGGCTGATCAGGACGCTGGTGGACCTGGGCTACGTCCGGCAGAACACCAACCGCCGGTACGCGCTGGGCGCCCGCCTCATCCGGCTGGGTGAGAACGCCAGCATGCAGTTCGGCTCGTGGGCGCGCCCGCTGCTCGCGGAACTGGTCGACGAGGTGGGCGAGACCGCGAACCTCGCCGTCCTGGAGCGGGACGAGGTCGTGTACGTCGCACAGGTGCCGTCGAAGCACTCGATGCGGATGTTCACCGAGGTCGGGCGGCGGCTCCTGCCGCACGGCACCGGCGTGGGCAAGGCGATGCTGGCACATCTGCCGTCCGAAGACGTCACGGCGCTGCTCACCCGGACGGGGATGCCCTCCTACACCGAGCACACCTTCACCGACGAGGACGCGCTGCTGCGCGAGCTGGCGAAGATCGCCCAGCAGGGTTACGCGCTCGACGAAGCGGAGCAGGAACTGGGCGTCCGTTGCGTGGCCGTCGCGGTCCCGGGCGCGCCGGTGCCGGCGGCGGTCTCGGTGTCCGGGCCTTCGGGGCGGCTCACGATGGAGGCCGTCGAGCGGATCGCGCCCGTCGTCCAGCGGATCGCGACCTCGCTCGGCTCGACCCTTTCGAAGGACGGCGTCACCGTTTGAGCCTGGTCTCCAAACCGTCGAGCATCCTGTCCAGCCCGTAGCGGAACTTCTCGTCGCGGAGCCGGACGGGATCGGCTTCGACCTCTCCCCTGGCCAGCATTTCCCGCTGGTGCGGGTGTTCTCGCGCCGCCTCCTCGACGGCGGGACGCAGACGTTCCGCCCACTGGCGCTCGCTCTGGCCGCTCCTCGCGACGGTCGTGAGCCAGGCCGCCTCCGTCGTCCCCATGCCGATCACGTAGGAGATGACCGCGCTGATCGCCTGATCCGCCTCGTCTCCGGGGAAGCCCGCGCGCACGAAGACGCCCAGCAGCCGCTCGTTGAGCCGCATGACGTTCGGCCCGAGGTACGACAGGCCGACCGAGCCGAGCAGTGAAGCCACCCACGGGTGCCGCAGGATCATCGCGCGGACGCTTTCCGCCCCTACGACGGCCGCTTCCCGCCACCGCGCCGGATCATCGCCGTCCGGCACGGTGATCTCGCCGTAGACCTCGTCGACGACCAGTTCGATCAGCTCGTCACGGTTGGCCACGTGCCGGTACAGCGAGGTCGCGCCCGCGTTCAGTGCGGTGCCCAGCCTGCGCATGCTCAGCGCGTCGACGCCTTCGACGTCCAGGAGCCGGACGGCCTCGGCCACGATCTGCGCCTGGCTCAACGCGGGCTGATCCCGCTTCCGGCGAGGGCGGGTCCACACCGACTGGATCGGCTGTTCATCGACTGACATGCCGTCCACTCTAGCGCACGAAGTACCCCCTTGCGTACGCCGTTTCGTTTTGCGTACAGTGTGCGCATCAGCCGAACAACGTACGCAAACACTTCTGGGGGTTTCCCGATGAACGTGCCCATCCGCGATCCACGACGCTGGTGGATCCTGATCGTCCTGTGCCTGAGCACGCTCGTGCTGGTCGTCGACAACATGGTGCTGACCGTCGCCGTGCCGCCGCTGGCCGAAGATCTCGGTGCGAGCGCCCAGGACACGCAATGGATCCTGGATTCCTACATCCTGGTGTTCGCCGGGCTGCTGCTCACCTCGGGAAGCCTCGGCGACCGATTCGGGCGCCGGAAGGTGATGCTCATCGGCCTCCTCTTGTTCGGGGTGGCCTCACTCGTGGCGGCGTTCGCCACGAACCCGCTCGAACTGATCGCGTCCCGCGCGGTGATGGGTGTCGGCGGCGCACTGATCATGCCGAGCACCCTGTCGATCCTGATCACCGTCTTCGACGACGAGGAACGCCGCAAGGCGATGGCGGCCTGGAGCGCGGTCGCGATGATCGGCCTGATCGGCGGCCCGGTGCTGGGCGGCGTGCTGATCGCGTGGTTCTGGTGGGGCGCGGTGTTCCTGATCAACGTGCCGATCGTCGTCATCGCGGTGATCGCCGCGCTCACCCTGATGCCGGAGTCCAAGGGCCCGTGGCAGAAGCCGGACCCGCTCGGCGCCGTCCTCTCCGCGGCGGGCATGGTCTCGCTGGTCTGGACGATCATCGAGCTGCCCAAGCACGGCTTCGCCGAAGCCGGAACCCTGATCCCGCTGGCGGTCGCGATCGTGTGCCTGACCGGTTTCGTGTTCTGGGAGCGGCACACGCCGTCGCCGATGGTCCCGCTGAAGCTGTTCCGCAAACGCAACTTCAGCGGCGGCAGCCTGTCGCTCACGCTGGTGCAGATCGGCAACGGCGGGCTGCTGCTGCTCCTGACCCAGTACCTGCAGTTCGTGCTCGGCTACACGCCGACCGAGGCGGGTCTGGCGTTCATCCCGATGGCCGTCGCGTCGCTGCTGTTCAACACCCTCGGCGCCACGCTGGGCCAGAAGATCGGCAACCGGGCACTGACCACGGTCGGCATGATCGTGATGGCGGGCGGCTTCGGCCTGCTCGCGACGATGTCGGCGAACGAAGGCTTCCTCCTGCCCGCGGCCGCGCTGTTCCTGCTCGGCGCGGGTGGCGGGGTGGCGATGCCGGCGGCGATCGCGGCGCTGATGGGCGAGGTCCCGGAGGAACAGGCGGGGGTCGGCTCCGCGCTCAACGACACGATCCAGCAGCTGGGCGCCGCGCTCGGCATCGCGATCCTGGGCAGCATCGTGTCGAGCCTGTTCACCTCGCATATGCCCGAATCCGCCCCGGCGCAGGCGCGGCTTTCGATCGGCGACGCCTTCGCGACCGGTAACGACGGCCTCATCGCCGCGGCCCGCGAGTCGTTCACCTCTGCGATGTCGACGACGTTCCTGGCGAGCGCGGCAGGCGTGCTGGCCGCGGCGGTGGTCGCGTTCCTGGTGATGCGGGACAAGAAGACCGCACCGGTTTCGCCGGACGAGACGGTCTCCGTCTGACGAAAGCCCGTGAAGGCCCCTCTTTCGGCTCAGCCGGAGGAGGGGCCTTCGCCGTAGCCTCGAAATGGGCCGAGCGAAGGGGACGTCGGATGGTCGAACCTGTGATCGCGTGGATCGGGAAGAAGGTCGTTGATTCGACGGCTGACCGGCTGGTGGCCGCGGGCGACCGGAAGACACGGCGTCACGATCTCAGCGTCGACGGCGCCGAACCGACCAGCGATCTCGACATCATCGTGGACTACACCTTGCCGTACTGGCGGGGCGCCAAGGCTCCGGTGGAGGTGATCCTGCGGCGGATCGAGGGCTCCGCCGTGAACCTGATCGTGCGAATGGTGCTCAAGGAGACCGCCCGCCTCAGGCTGAAGCGGGGTACCTACGACATCACGGCGACAGTGCTCGAACTATCCCCTGTTCGCGACCAAGCGACCCAGCACGCCGTCGGAAGAGAGCGGGTCTGGCTGGGCCACAATCGCACCAAGAAGGTCCGCATCCGACCGGTGCCGGTGCTCGTCCAAGCGCCCAAGCCTGCACGCAAGACCTCCGCGGCCCCTCAGCACACGCTGCCCGATCTGCCTCCCGGAGGCCGGCGGATCGGGCAGCCGTCCGGTAAACCTCGGGCGCTGGACCTCACGACCTGCTGTTCGTGCGGCGCCCCCGCCCTGTACTTCGGACTTTGCCAAAACCATCTCTACATCGTCATGACCGCCATGCGGCTGAAGTTCCCTCCGGCCAAGGCAAGTGACTAGCTGCTGAGCAGGGCCTCGACGAACGCGCCCGGCTCGAACGGCGCCAGGTCGTCCGGCCCCTCACCGAGGCCGACCAGCTTCACCGGCACCCCGAGTTCACGCTGCACCTGGAAGACGATGCCGCCCTTCGCGGTGCCGTCCAGTTTGGTCAGCACGATGCCGGTGACGTCGATGACCTCCGAGAACACGCGGGCCTGCATCAGCCCGTTCTGCCCGGTGGTGGCGTCGAGCACCAGCAGCACCTCGTCGACCTTCGCCTGCTTCTCGACGACTCGCTTGACCTTGCCCAGCTCGTCCATCAGGCCGGTCTTGGTGTGCAGTCGGCCGGCGGTGTCGACCAGGACCGTGTCCACGCCCGCCTCGGTGCCGCGTTTGACGGCGTCGAAGGCGACCGCCGCCGGGTCCGCGCCTTCCTTGCCGCGCACGACCTCGGCGCCCACGCGCTCGGCCCACGTCTGGAGCTGGTCCGCCGCGGCGGCGCGGAAGGTGTCGGCCGCGCCGAGCACCACGGTGCTGCCCTGCGCGACGAGCACGCGGGCGAGTTTGCCGGTGGTGGTGGTCTTGCCGGTGCCGTTGACCCCGGCGACCAGCACGACGGCGGGCTGCTTCTTCCCGTCGACGGTGTGCGGCAGCGCGCGGACGGCCCGCACGGCGTCGGTCGACAGGGCGGCGGTCAGCACCTCCTGCAAGACCGCGCGCGCCTCCTCCGACGTCCGCACGGCGCGGCGCTTCAGCTCGTCGCGAAGCCGCTCGACGATCTCGGTGGTCGTCGCGGCGCCCAGATCCGCCATGAGCAGCGTGTCCTCGACGTCCTGCCAAGAGTCCTCGTCGAGGTCGCCGGCACCCAGCAGGCCGAGCAGGCTCTGCCCGAACACCGAACGGGACTTGCCCAGCCTGCCGCGCAGCCGCTCCAGACGTCCGGCGGCCGGGGCGATCTCCTCGGCGGGCGCGGGTGCCGCTTCCTCAGGGGCCTCGGCGGGTTCGGGAAGTTCGACATCGCGCACCGTGCGTTGCGCGGAATCCCTCGGCACCGCCGCGTCGTCCCCGACGGCGGGCTGGCCGTCGGTCTCCGGGCGATCCTCGACCGGGTGTTCCGGCTCCTCGGTCTTCTCCTCGCCGCCGGGGGCGAGCGCGATCCCGCCTGTCGCGGTATAACCGCCGCCCTTCGGCTTCTCGACGACGTCGGCAGCCTTGGACTCGTCCAGGCTGATCCGGCGGCGGCGCGCGATGAGCAGCCCGGCCACCAGAACGGCGACCAGGACCACGACGGCAACGACAACGATCCAGAACCAGGGGGTACTCGACACGGCGCCATCCTCGCATCCGCACCCCGCCGCGCTCAGACGCCCCACGGGAAGCAAGCCGATCTTGTCAAGCACCCACTGGATAGGACTCATTTCGGACAAGAAGAAACGGTCGCGCTTGCGCGGTCTCCGGACCGAGGGCTAGACCACTTCGAATGACGGTTCTCTCCGGCACTGGGGTCCGGATCATCGGGCTCATCTCCGGCACCTCGATCGACGGTATCGACGTGGCGGCCGCCGAACTGCGCGCCGACGGGGACACGGTGGTGCTCTCCCCGCTCGGCCAGCTCGAAATCCCTTATCCCGAACCACTCCGCGAAGACTTGCTCGCCGCCCTCCCGCCGAATCCCTGCGACGCCGAGCAGCTCACGAAACTCGACACCCTGGTGGGCCAGGCCTTCGCCGAGGCGGCCGCACGCGGCGTCGAGGAGCTGGCGGGCGGCGAAGCGGACGTCGTCGCTTCGCTGGGCCAGACGGTGTTCCACTGGGTCGAAGACGGCACCGCGCGCGGCACGTTGCAACTGGGGAACCCGGCGTGGATCGCCGAACGCACCGGACTGCCGGTGGTGGCCGACCTCCGTGTCCGCGACGTCGCCGCCGGCGGGCACGGCGCACCGCTCGCCAGCACGATGGACGCGTTGTGGCTACGGGAAATGGCCATGCTCGGCCCGGTCGCGGCACTGAACATCGGCGGGATCGCGAACATCACGGTGGTCCCCGCCGATGGCGCCGTCCTGGCCTACGACACGGGTCCCGGCAACGCCCTAATGGACATCGCGGCACATCGCGCCACCGGCCGTCATGCCGATATCGACGGCGCGCTCGCCCTTCGCGGCACGGTCCGGCCCGACCTGCTGGCGAAGCTCCTGCTCGACCCGTACTACGCGGCCGCGCCACCGAAGTCGACCGGCAAGGAGCTCTTCCACGGCGCGTACCTCGACGCGGCGCTCGACGGGCTCCCGCCGGTCGGCGCGGAAGATCTCCTGGCGACGCTGACCGAACTGACCGCGGTGACGATCGCCGCGGAATGCCGCCGCCACGACATCACCACGCTGATCGTCTCCGGCGGCGGCGCCGACAACCCGGCACTGACGGCCGCGCTCACCAGGAACCTGCCGGGCACGGCGCTGAAGACCAGCGACGACCACGGGCTGCCGCGCGCGGGCAAAGAGGCATACCTGACCATTCTGCTCGGCTGGCTGACGTGGTCCGGCGTCCCGGGGAACCTCCCGTCGGCGACCGGCGCCCGCGGCCACCGGTTGCTCGGCAGCATCACCCCGGGCGCGGGCCCCCTGCGGCTCCCCGCCCCGCATACCTCAACCGTGACCCGGCTACGGGTAGCGGCGAAGACCGGCGAGCGATAGGAGATACGGATGCGCGCACTTGACCTCGCGATCATCGGGCTTTTTCTGGTCGGCATGCCCTTGCTGGGCGTCTGGATCGGCGGCAAACAGAAATCCGGCTCCGACTACTTCGTCGGTGAAGGCAAGATCTCCTGGTGGGTGGCCTGCCTTTCGGTGGTCTCCGCGGAGACGTCCACCCTCACCGTGCTCTCCGTGCCGACGGTGGCCTACATCGCCACCCCCGGCGACGGCGGGATGACCTACCTCGCCCTCGCCATCGGCTACATCGCCGGCCGGATCGTGGTGTCGATGGTGCTGTTGCCGCGTTACGTGGCGGGCAACCTGGTCACCGCGTACGCCTTCCTCGGCAAGCGTTTCGGCAGCGGACTGCAGGGCACCGCGTCGGTGACGTTCCTGCTCACCCGCACGCTGGCCGACGGTATCCGGCTGTTCGCCACCGCGATCCCGATCAAGGTGGTGATGGCCGCCTACGGCCTGAACGTCTCGTACTGGACCATCGTGGTCGGGCTCGGCATCGCGATGGTGCTCTACAGCTTCTTCGGCGGCGTCCGCGCGGTCGTCTGGGTCGACGCGATCCAGATGCTCTGGTACATCCTCGGCGCGGTCGTGGTGATCTGGGCGATCTCCGGCAGGCTGCCGGACGGCTGGTTCGGCAAGGCCGTCGACGCGAACAAGTTCCAGATCTTCGACTTCTCCTCGAACATGCTCACCGGGCAGTACGCGTTCTTCACCGCGCTGATCGGCGGCGCGGTGCTCTCGATGGCCTCGCACGGCTCCGACCAGCTGATCGTGCAGCGCCTTCAGTCCACCAACGACCTGCGTGCCGCCCGGAAGGCGTTGGTCGCCAGCGGTTTCGTGGTGTTCCTGCAGTTCGCGCTGTTCCTGTTCATCGGTGTGCTGCTGTGGGCGCTCTACAACGGCCTCAACCCGACCAAGCCGAAGCCGGAAGGCCTCGGGCTGGCCAACAAGGACGAACTGTTCGCCAACTTCATCGTGAACGACCTGCCGAGCGGCCTGTCCGGGTTCGTGATCGCCGGAATCCTCGCCGCGGCACTGAGTTCGTCGCTCGGCGCGCTGGCGTCGTCGACGGTGACCGACGTCTACGAACGGGTGATCGGCCGGGAACTCCCGGAAGCCGAACGGCTGAAGCACGGCCGGATCTGGACGATCGTCTGGGCGGGCGCGCTGATCCTGTGCGCGGGTTTCTTCGCCTCCTCCAACAAGACCTCGGCCGATCCGATCGTGGTGCAGGCGCTCGGCATCACCGGGTACACCTACGGCGCGTTGCTCGGCGCGTTCCTCCTCGGCCTGCTGTTCAAGCGGGCGAGGCAGGCGGACGCGATCGTGGCGTTCGTGTCCACGGTGATCGTGATGGCGTTCATCATCCTGGGCGTCAAGTTCAACAAACCGGACGGCAGCCTGATCGGTATCGACTTCAGCAAGTCGTCCGGGAACACGGTGGCGCTGGCGTGGCCGTGGTACACGCTGTGCGGTGTGGTGATCACGCTCGTGGTGGGCGGGCTGCTTTCGCTGCGGCACAGGAGTGTGGACCCGCTGGCGGAGCCGGACGTGAAGGAGTCCACTCCGGCTTAGCCACCCTCCCGTAAATGTCATGAAAGGGCCGTTCAGGACGTTATTTGTCCTGAACGGCCCTTTCATGACATCGGGGATCAGGCGGTGACCGGCTCCTCTTCGGAGGTCCGCAGCCGCTGCGAGATCACCTTCGTGATGCCGTCGCCCTGCATCGAAACGCCGTACAGCGCGTCGGCGATCTCCATGGTCGGCTTCTGGTGGGTGATGATGATCAGCTGCGAGGAGTCCCGCAACTGCTCCAGCAGCCCGATCAGCCGTCGCATGTTGGTGTCGTCGAGCGCGGCTTCGACCTCGTCCATGACGTAGAAGGGCGAAGGCCGGGCGCGGAAGATCGCCACCAGCATGCCGACGGCGACGAGCGACTTCTCGCCACCGGAGAGCAGCGAGAGCCGCTTGACCTTCTTGCCCGGCGGGCGCGCTTCGACGTCGACGCCGGTGGCGAGCAGGTCGTTGGGCTGCGTGAGCACCATGCGCCCCTCGCCACCCGGGAACAGCACGCCGAACACGGTCTCGAACTCGCGCGCGACGTCCTCGTAGGCCGACGCGAACACCTCGAGGATCTTTTCGTCGACCTGCTTGATGACGGCTTCGAGGTCCTTGCGGGTGTCCTTGAGGTCTTCGAGCTGGGTCGAGAGGAACTTGTAGCGCTCCTCCAGCGCCGCGAACTCCTCCAGCGCCAGCGGGTTGACCTTGCCCAGCAGACTCAGGTCCTTCTCCGCGCGCTTCGCCCGGCGGGCCTGGGTGTCGCGGTCGAACGGCATGGGCGGCGGCGGGGTGACGTCTTCGCCGCGTTCCTTGGCCGCCTCGTATTCGGCCATCTCCCCCGCGCTCGGCGGCACGGGGACGTCCGGGCCGTACTCGGAGACGAGATCCTCGAGGCCGATACCGAAGTCTTCGGCGATCTTGGTTTCGAGCTGTTCGAGCCGCAGCCGCTGCTCGGCGCGCAGTACCTCGTCGCGGTGGACTGCGTCGGTGAGCTTCTCCAGTTCACCGGTCAGCTCGCGGACCTTGCTACGGACCTGGGTCAGCGCGGTCTCCCGCGACTGCCGCTGCGCCTGTGCCTCGTCCCGTTCGTGGGCGGCGCGCTGCACGGAGACCTCGATGCGCTCCAACGCGATCTCGCCGCCGTTGACCACCGCGTTGGCGATCTCGGCGCCGCGTTTCCGCGCGGCCCTGGACTTTTCGGCCCGTTCGCGGGCCTGACGCTCGGCGTGCGCGGCCCGGCGGAGCGATTCGGCCTTGCCCTGGATGCTCCGCGCCCGCTCCTCGGCGGTGCGCAGCGCGAGCCGGGACTCCATCTCCTCCTGGCGGACCGTGCCGAGGTCTTCGGCGGCCTGGTCGCGCTCGGCGGTGTCCGGATCCTCGTCGACTTCCTGCTCGGCGACGGCGGCCAGCCGCTCTTCGAGTTCGGCGAGCTGTTGCAGCGCCTGCTCGCGGCTCTGCTCGACCTTGGCGCGCTGGTTGCTCAGGCGGTCCATTTCGGCCTGTGCGGCACGCGCGGCCTGCTGCAACCTGTTCAGCCGCTCGGACGAGCGGGCCTTGCGGACCTTCGCGTCCCCGAGCGCGTCCTTGGCCCTGCTGACCTCTTCGCGCCGGGCGGCCTGCCCGGCGCGGGCGCCTTCGAGCTCCGCGGCGGTGCGTTCCAGCGCGCGCTCGGCGGCGTTCAGCCGGTCACCCGCCTCGTCGACCGCGGCCTGCACCTCGATGACGCTCTCGCTGCGCGCGGAACCACCGACCGCCCAGCGCGCGCCGAAAACGTCGCCCTCGGGCGTGACCGTGCTGACCTCGGGGTACACCTCGACCAGACGGCGCGCGGACTCCAGACCGTCCACAATGGCCACCCGGTCGAGTGCGTGCTCGACGGCGGAGCGCAACGCGGGCGGCGCCGTGACCACTTCACGCGCCCAGCGCGCACCCTCGGGCAGCGACGGCCAGTCACTCGTGTCCACAGTGGATTCCAGCCCGCCGAGCAGAATGCCCGCGCGACCGGAATCGTTGTCCTTCAAGAACTTCAGCGCGGCGAGCGCGTCGGCGCCGCCGTTGACCGCGACCGCGTCGGCGACCGGGCCGAGCGCCGCGGCCAGCGCCACCTCGTGTCCGGCTTCGACGGTCAGCAGTGCGGCCACCGAACCGAGAAGACCCGGCAGCTCGTGCTGCGCGCCGAGCAGCGCGCCCGCGCCGTCCTTACGCCGCAAGCCCATCGACAGCGCCTCGACACGCGCCTTCTCCGACGCGATCTCGCGTTCGGCGGCCCGCTCGGCCTTGACCAGCTCCTCGACCCTGGCCTTGGCGGCGTTGTTGGCCTCCACCGCACGGTCGTGGTGTGCCTGGAGGTCGAGGTCGTCGGACTCCTCGACACCACCTTCGGCCTTGGCCTCTTCGAGCTCCTCGACGGCGATCTCCGCGCGCTCGGCGGCCTCTTCGAGCGACACCGTGAGCCTGTCGATCTCGTCGGAAGTCGCGCCGTTCTTGCTCCGCAGCGCCTCGACCTGTCCGGTGAGCTTCGCGAGCCCTTCCCGGCGGTCGGCGATCGCGCGGACGGCCGCCATATGCGCGCGCTCGGCCGCCTGGACGAGGTGTTCGAGCTGCTCGCGCCGCTGGACGGTCTCCGAAAGCACCAGGCGCGCCTCGGCGACTGCCTCGTTGAGCTCCTGCTCCCGCTCGGCGACCTGCTCGGCCTCGGCCAGCAGCTCGTCGGGGTCGCGGCCGGTGCTCGCCTGCTGCACGTCGGACGACAGATGCCGCTGACGCTCCAGCGCGAGCCGCACCGTGCCGCGAAGCCGCTCCGTCAGCGCGGAAAGCTTGTACCAGGTCTCCTGGGCCGCGGCCAGCTTCGGCGCGTCCTCGGCGAGCGACGCTTCGAGCTCGGCCTCCTCGGCGGCGACGATCTCCAGCGCCTGCTCGACCTCGGCGCGGCGCTGACGGGCGACGCGTTCGTCGGCCTCTTCCTTGGCGATGCCCGCACGCTGGGTGACCAGGTCGTGGGCGAACAGCCGCAGCCGGGCGTCACGCAGTTCGGACTGCACCCACTGCGCTTTGCGGGCGATCTCGGCCTGTTTGCCCAGCGGTTTGAGCTGGCGGCGGAGCTCGGTGGTGAGGTCGCCGAGGCGGTCGAGGTTGCCCTGCATGTTCGCGAGCTTGCGCAGGGTCTGTTCCTTGCGCTTGCGGTGCTTGAGGACACCGGCCGCCTCTTCGATGAAGGCGCGGCGCTCCTCGGGCTTGGATTCGAGGATCGCCGAAAGCTGCCCCTGCCCGACGATGACGTGCATCTCGCGGCCGATACCGGAGTCCGACAGCAGTTCCTGCACGTCCATCAGACGGCAGCGGTCGCCGTTGATCTCGTATTCGCTCGCGCCGTCACGGAACATCCGGCGGGTGATCGAGACCTCGGAGTACTCGATGGGCAGCGCGCCGTCGGCGTTGTCGATGGTCAGGGTGACCTCGGCGCGCCCGAGCGGGGCACGGCCGGCGGTCCCGGCGAAGATGACGTCCTCCATCTTGCCGCCGCGAAGGTCCTTCGCACCCTGGGTGCCCATGACCCAGCGAAGCGCGTCGAGGACGTTCGACTTGCCGGACCCGTTCGGTCCGACCACGCAGGTGATGCCCGGCTCGAAACGCAACGTCGTCGCCGAGGCGAAGGACTTGAAGCCCTTGAGCGTCAGGCTCTTCAGGTGCACGTCGTGCTGACCCCTCTGGCTGCGGGAACCGGTCGTTCAATCGGCCCAGGCTACCTGTGTGCTCACGGTGATCGTGGGACGCGGGGCCTCAGCGCTCCACGAACCCGCGGAGCCCGCCCTTCGCGGGCGACCAGCGTTCGACGACGTGGTCCACACTTCCGGGTGATTCCCCGGAGCGCAAAGCCGCCAAAAGCCGCTCACAGTGTTCACGATCACCCTCCGCCACCACCTCGACACGTCCGTCGGCCAGATTGCCCGCGCTGCCGACCAAGCCCAGCTCAAGTGCCCTGCTGCGGGTCCACCAGCGGAAACCGACACCCTGCACCCGCCCGTGCACCCACGCGGTCAACCTGATGTGTGTTACTTCTTCACTCACGACCCCTATCGTGCACCATGCGGATGAACGCGGAGGGTGAACACGACGCTCGCTGTAGTTCGCAGACGGTGAAGCGGCGGTGATAATCTCCGCGCCGGGTCCCCACTTCGGGCTACCTCGCCCGGGTAGCCGAACTCCCCGAAGCCCCCCATCCGAGGAGCCAGCACATGCCCCGTCCCGACGGGTCTGATTCGAGCGCACGCGTGTCCGTGGCACCCCCGCGCGGCGCCACCGGCAAGCTCAACCGCGCAGGCTACGCCGTACTCGGCGTCAGCGGCCTCGTGGTGGCTACGGCCTTCGCCGCGATCGCCGAACTCGCGGGTCCCGGCGTTTCCGCCACCGCGGGCGGCACCGGTATCCCCGGCGGCGGACAGGGCGTCGCCCCCGCCGGCGTCCAGCTGGTGCCGGGCAACGCCGTCCCCGGCGGCCCGATGACCGTCAGCGGTTCACCGACCCCCGGCGCGCCGTCCAGCTCGACGGCGCCGCCGACCACGGTGACGTCGGTCGGCCCGGACGGGAAGGAGACGACGAGCGTCGTCGCCCCGCCTCCGCCGCCCGCGACGACCCCTGGCGGCGGTGAGCCGACGCGTACGGTGCTGCCGCCGACGACGCCGAAACCGAGCTCGTCGAAGCCGACGACGACTCCGCCGAGCACTCCACCGGAAACCTCGACAGGGAGCCCGACGACCACTACCACCACAGGTGGTGGCTCCAGCACCAGCGGCGCCCCCAGCGAGTCGACTCCGGGCCGGTCCAGCACCTCGGGCATCGACACCTCGACGAGCAGCGCCCGGTAAGCCTCCCCGCGTGCAATGAAGGGACCTTTCCTTGCAAATTTGGCAAGGAAAGGTCCCTTCATAGCGTTCGCGGGGTGCCGTCCAAGATGTCATGAAAGGGTCGTTCAGGACGAAAAACGTCAGGAACGACCCTTTCATGACATCCCGAGGACCACGAGGGCTCACATTTCGAAGCGGTACCCCATCCCCGGTTCCGTCAGCAGGTGCCGCGGCCGCGAGGGTTCCGGCTCCAGCTTCCGCCGCAACTGCGCCAGATACACCCGCAGGTAGTGCGACTCCGTCTCGTACGTCGGCCCCCACACCTCGTGCAGCAGCTGCTTCTGCGCCACCAGACGGCCGCGGTTGCGCACCAGCAGCTCCAGCACACCCCATTCGGTCTTGGTGAGGTGCACCTCCTTGCCGTCCCGGCGCACCTTCTTCGCCGCGAGGTCGATCCGGAAGGATCCCGTGTCCACCACCGCGTCCGCACCGTCCACACTGGACGTCGCCGACCGGCGGACGGCGGCGCGGAGCCGCGCGAGCAGTTCGTCCATGCCGAAGGGTTTCGTGACGTAGTCGTCGGCGCCGGCGTCGAGGGCCTGCACCTTGTCGGCCGAGTCGCCGCGCGCGGACAGCACGATGATCGGCACCGTCGTCCAGCCGCGGAGCCCGGCGATGACCTCGGTGCCGTCGAGGTCGGGCAGGCCTAGGTCGAGCACGACGACGTCGGGTTTGGTCTCGGCGACGGCCTTCAGCGCGGCCGTCCCGTCGTGCGCGGTGATCACCTTGTAGCCGCGGGCGGACAGGTTGATCCGCAGGGCTCGCACGATCTGCGGTTCGTCGTCGACGACCAGCACGGTCGCCGACGCGGTGTCTGCGCTCATCGCACTCGCTCCTCCTCTTCGTTCTCGAGGCCCTCGTCGTCGAAAGCGAGGAGGCTCTTTTCCGGATCCTGACCAACATATGCGGGCAGCGAGATGACGACGGTGAGCCCGCCGCCGGGCGTGTCCTCCGCCCGGATCCGCCCGCCCATCGCCTCGGTGAACCCCTTGGCGACCGACAGCCCCAGTCCCACGCCGGGCACGCTGTCCCGGTCTCCCCCGAGCCGCTGGAACGGCGCGAACGCCGAGTCCGCGGTGCCCTTCTTGAGCCCGCGCCCGTGGTCGATGATGCGCAGTTCGACGTATTCGGAATGCGTGCTGGCGCGGGCCGAGACCGGTTCGCCGGACGCGCCGTGCCGCAGGGCGTTGTCGATCACGTTCGCCACCACGCGTTCCAGCAGGCCGGGGTCGGCGCACACCGACGGCAGCCGCGAGTCGATCGCGACCACGACCGAGGCCGAATTGTCCACATTGGACAACGCGTGTGAGACCACCTCGTCATAGCCGACCGGACGCAGGTGCGGGCGTACGGCACCGGTCGCCAGCCGCGACGAGTCGAGCAGGTTGTCGATCAGCCCGGCGAGCCGGTCGGCCGATTCCTCGATCGCTTCGAACAGCTCGTCGGTGTCCTCTTCGGACAGTGAGATGTCGGTCGCGCGCAGGCTGCCGATGGCGGCCTTGATCGACGTCAGCGGGGTGCGGAGGTCGTGTCCCACGGCCGACAGCAACGCCGTGCGCAGTTCGGTCGCCTCGGCCTTGCGTTCGGCCCGGATGGCCGCCTTCGCGGTCCGCTGCTGCCGCAACGCCAGCAACGCCTGCCCCGCCACGGCTTCCAGCACTCCCCGGTCCGACGCGGGCAGCGCGCGCCCGCGCAGCGTCAGGTGGACGTCGGCGGTGACGGCGATGTCGGCGTCGGCCTGATCCGGGTCCGCGCACGGATCCGTGCCGGCGTTCGCCACCCGCTTCCACTTCCCGTCCCGTTTTTCCAGCAGGGTCACCGAAGTCATCCCGAAGTTCTCGCGGACCTTCTCCAGCAGCCGTTCGATCGGGTTGGTGTGGGTGAGCACGGTCCGCGCGTACGACGCCAGCAGCGCCGCCTCGGTCCTCGCCCGCGCGGCCTGCGTCGCACGCCGGGCGGCGGTGTCGACGACCGCCGCGACGAGGATCGCCACCAGCACCATCGCGATCAGCGTGATCACGTTGCGCGGTTCGTGGACGGTCAAGGTGTACAGCGGCGGAGTGAAGAAGAAGTTCAGCAACCCCGCCGAAAGCACCGCCGCCAGCAACGCGGGCCCGAGCCCGCCCACGAGCGCGACGAGGACCGTCGCCAGCATGTAGGCGACCATGTCGGTCGAGAAGTCGAGTTGTTCCTTCAGCAGGACACCGAGCAGGGTCGACAGGACGGGCAGGACGAAGGCGAGCGCCCAGCCCGCCAGCCGCCGCGTGGAAGGAAGCGGGCTCCGGTTGAACCGGGCGCGCAACCGTCCGCCGGCTTCGGCGTGCGTGACCATGTGGACGTCGATCGGGCCGGACCGCTGGACCACGGCAGCGCCGATGCCTTCGTCGAACAGCCGCGCCACCCGTGACCGGCGTGAGGTCCCGACGACGAGCTGCGTGGCGTTCACCCCCTGCGCGAAGTCGAGCAGCGCCGTCGGCACGTCGTCACCGACGACGGTGTGGAAGGTGGCGCCGACCTCTTCGGTCAGTTTCCGGTATTTGCCGACCGCCGTCGGCCCCATCCCGGCGAGCCCGTCGCCGCGCAGGATGTGCAGCACCTGCAGTTCGGCGCCCGCGCGGTTCGCGATACGGCTCGCGCGGCGGATCAGCGTCTCGCTCTCCGGGCCGCCGGTGATGGACACGACCACCCGTTCGCGGGCTTCCCACGTGTCGGTGATCTTCTGCTCCGCCCGGTACCGCTGCAGCGCGACGTCCACCTGGTCGGCGACCCACAGCAGGGCGAGTTCCCGCAACGCCGTGAGGTTGCCTGGCCGGAAGTAGTTGCCCAGCGCCGCGTCGATCCGCTCGGCCGGGTAGACGTTGCCGTGTGCCAGGCGCCGCCGGAGCGCTTCAGGCGTGATGTCGACCAACTCCAGCTGCTCGGCCCGCCGCACGACCTCGTCGGGCACCGTCTCCTGCTGGGTGACGCCGGTGATCCGCTCGACGACGTCGTTGAGGCTCTGCAGATGCTGCACGTTGACCGTGGAGAGGACGTCGATCCCGGCGTCGAGCAGTTCGTCGATGTCCTGCCAGCGCTTCTCGTTGCGCGAGCCCGGCACGTTGGTGTGCGCCAGTTCGTCGACCACGGCGACCTCGGGCGCACGGGCGAGCAGCGCGTCGAGGTCCATTTCCTCGAACTCGTGCTCCCGGTGCGCGGACCGGCGGCGCGGCACGGTCTCCAGGCCCTCGACGAGCTCCGCGGTCTTCTTCCGCCCGTGCGTCTCGACCAGGCCGATGACCACGTCGGTGCCCCGGTCGAGGCGGCGGCGCGCCTCACCGAGCATCGCGTAGGTCTTGCCGACGCCCGGGGCCGCGCCGAGGTAGATCCTCAGCTCACCCCGGCGCGGCTTGGTCGTGTTCTCGTCCACGTCTGTCAGTGTGCTCCTCCGGCCGCGTCGCGCACGGCCAAGTTGACCTTCAGCACATTGACGCCCGGCACACCGATCCCGGCACCGCTCGTGTTCTCCGCGACGAGCTGCCGGACCTTCTCCTCTGGCAGGCCCGTGTTCCTGGCCACACGCGCGATCTGGAGGTCGGCGTAGGCGACGCTGATCGCAGGATCCATCCCTGAGCTCGACGCCGTCACCGCGTCGGCGGGCACCTGCGACTCCTGGACACCCTCACGGGCGGCGATCAGCTTCTTGCGTTCGCCGATGGCGGCGACCAGGTCCTCGTTGTACGGGCCCTTGTTCGACGCGCCGGACGAGGACGGGTCGCCGGGGCCGAGGACGTCCTTCGATCCCGCGGACGGGCGGTTGTGGAACCACGGGTCCTTGGCCGGGTCCGCCGCGACCGGGTCGACGCCGATCAGGGACGAGCCGACGGCTTGCCCGTCCCGCGTGATGATCGAGCCCTCGGCGGTGCCTTCGAGGCCGGGGATCCGGGAGACCGCCCACACGCCCAGCGGGTAGACCACGCCCAGCAGGACGGTGAAGACGAGCAGGACACGCAGCCCGGCGGCGGTCTGCTTGAGCAATGCGTTCATGGCGTTACCCGATTCCAGGGATGAGACGGACGAGCAGATCGATCAGCCAGATCCCGAGGAACGGGCTGACGATGCCGCCGAGGCCGTAGACCAGCAGGTTCCGGCGCAGCAGCGCCGAGGCCGAGGACGGTTTGTACCGGACGCCGCGCAGGGCGAGCGGGATCAGCCCGACGATGATCAGGGCGTTGAAGATGACCGCCGACAGGATCGCCGACTTCGGCGTCGCGAGCTGCATGATGTTGAGCGCGCCGAGCTGGGCGAAGATGCCGGTGAACATCGCGGGCAGGATGGCGAAGTACTTCGCGAGGTCGTTGGCGACGCTGAAGGTGGTCAGCGCGCCGCGGGTGATCAGCAGCTGTTTGCCGATCTCCACGATCTCGATCAGCTTCGTCGGGTCGGAGTCGAGGTCCACCATGTTCCCCGCCTCCTTGGCGGCGGAGGTCCCGGTGTTCATCGCGACGCCGACGTCGGACTGCGCGAGCGCGGGGGCGTCGTTGGTGCCGTCGCCGGTCATCGCGACCAGCCGCCCGCCCTCCTGCTCCTTCTTGATGAGCGCCATCTTGTCTTCGGGCTTGGCCTCGGCGAGGTAATCGTCGACGCCCGCGTCCTGTGCGATGGCCTTGGCGGTCAGCGGGTTGTCCCCGGTGATCATGACGGTCTTGATCCCCATCGAGCGGAGCTGGACGAACCGCTCCTTCATCCCGGGTTTGACCACATCGGACAGCCGGATCACGCCGCGCACGAACGCTTTCGCGCCGTCGTACTCCGCGACCACCAGCGGGGTCCCGCCCTGCTGGCTGATCTCGTCGACGACGCTTTCGGTCTCGTCCGGCATGTCGCCGCCGCGCTCGCGGACCCAGTCACGGACGGCCGCGGTGGCGCCCTTGCGGACCTGCCGTCCGCCGATG
This sequence comes from Amycolatopsis keratiniphila, assembly GCF_000400635.2. NCBI lineage: Bacteria > Bacillati > Actinomycetota > Actinomycetes > Pseudonocardiales > Pseudonocardiaceae > Amycolatopsis > Amycolatopsis keratiniphila. The sequence goes on from NC_021252.1 coordinate 6,746,942, forward strand.
TCGATGCCGCTCATCCGGGTCTGCGCGGTGAACTCGACGAAGTCCGCGAGCTTCTCCTCGGCGGACGCGGTCTCCGCGAGCCCGTGCTCCCTCGCGACGAGTTCGACGATGCTGCGGCCTTCCGGCGTGCCGTCGGCGAGGCTGGAGAGCCGGGCGGCCTTGGCGATGTCGTCCATTGTGGACTCGCCGACCGGGATCAGCTCGGTGGCCTTGCGGTTGCCGAAGGTGATCGTGCCGGTCTTGTCCAGCAAGAGCGTCGAGACGTCGCCGGCGGCCTCCACCGCGCGACCGCTCGTGGCGAGGACGTTGCGCTGCACCAGCCGGTCCATCCCCGCGATGCCGATCGCGGACAGCAGCGCGCCGATCGTCGTCGGGATCAGGCAGACCAGCAACGCGGTCAGCACGATCACGGACTGCTGGCTGCCCGAGTAGCCCGCCATCGGCTGCAGCGCCACGACGGCGAGCAGGAAGATGATCGTGAGCGTGGAGAGCAGGATCGTCAGCGCGATCTCGTTCGGTGTCTTCTGCCGGGAAGCGCCCTCCACCAAGGCGATCATGCGGTCCACAAAGGACTCGCCGGGTTTGGTGGTGATCTTCACGACGACGCGGTCCGAAAGCACCGTGGTGCCGCCGGTGACCGCGCACCGGTCGCCGCCCGATTCGCGGATGACCGGGGCCGATTCGCCGGTGATGGCCGATTCGTCGACGGTCGCGATGCCCTCGACGACGTCGCCGTCACCCGGGATGACCTGCCCGGCCTCGACGACCACCAGGTCGCCGACGCGCAGGTCGGCACCCGGCACGGTCTCCTCGTCGCCGTCCTCGGTGAGACGGCGCGCGACGGTCTCCTTCTTGCTGCGGCGCAGGGTTTCCGCCTGTGCCTTGCCCCTGCCCTCCGCGACGGCCTCGGCGAGGTTCGCGAACAGGACGGTGAACCACAGCCAGATCGTGATGAGGATGGTGAACACGCTCGGGTCGGTGATCGCGAAGACCGTGGTCAGCGCCGAGCCGATCCACACCACGAACATGACCGGGTTGCCGAGCTGGTGCTTGGGGTTGAGCTTGCGCAGCGCCTCCGGGAGCGAGGTCAGCAATTGGCGCGGGCTGAAGATCCCCGCGCCGACCCGGCCGGTGTTCTCCACGTGGTGCTGCGTTGTTTCTTCGGGGGTGCGTTCTTGTGTGACGGTCATGCGAGTGCCTCTGCGATGGGCCCGAGCGCGAGCGCCGGGATGAAGGTGAGGGCCGCGACGAGCACGATCGTGCCCGCGAGCATCGTGCCGAACAGCGGCCCGGTGGTGGGCAGCGTGCCGGCGGTCTCCGGAACCTTCCGCTGGGAGGCCAGGGATCCGGCCAGGCACAGCACGGCGAGGATCGGAATGAACCGGCCGAGCAGCATGGCGACGCCGAGCGAGGACTGGAACCAGTCGTTGGTGACGGTGATCCCGGCGAACGCGCTGCCGTTGTTGTTGCCCGCCGACGCGTAGGCGTAGAGCACCTCGGAAAGGCCGTGGGCGCCGGGGTTGTTCAACGCGGCCAGGTTGCCGGGGTTCATCAGCGCGATCCCGGCGCCGAGCAGCACCACCGTCGGCATGGCGAGCATGGAGACCGCCGCGCAGGTGACCTCGCGTTTGCCGAGCTTCTTCCCCAGGTATTCCGGTGTCCGGCCGACCATCAGCCCGGCGAGGAACATCGCGATCACGGCCATCACGAGGATGCCGTAGAGACCGGTGCCGACCCCGCCCGGCGAGATCTCGCCGAGCAGCATGTTGAGCAGCGTTCCGCCGCCGCCGAGTCCGCTGTAGCTGTCGTGCATGCTGTTGACGGCGCCGGTGGACGTGCCGGTGGTGCTGTTGGCGAACAGCGAACTGAGGCCGATGCCGAAGCGCTGTTCCTTGCCCTCCAGGTTCGCCCCGGCGGCCAGCGACGCGGGGCCGCTCGCGTTGGCTTCGGCCAGCCAGGTCACCGCGAGCATCGCGGTCCACAGCCCGGCCATCACCGAAAGCAGCACGTAGCCCTGCTTGGTGTTGCCGACGAGTTTGCCGAACGTGCGGGTCAGCGACACCGGGATGACCAGGATCAGGAAGATCTCGATCAGGTTGGTCCAGGCGTTCGGGTTCTCGAACGGGTGCGACGAGTTGGCGTTGAAGATGCCGCCGCCGTTGGTGCCGAGCTCCTTGATGGCTTCCTGGCTCGCGGCGGGGGCGAGGGCGATCTTGCTCGTGCTGCCGTCCGGGTTGAGGACGTCGACGCCGCTCTTGAGGCTCTGCACGACGCCGAGCGCGATCAGCGCGATCGCCGCCACGAACGCGATCGGCAGCAGGATCCGGATCGTGCCGCGCGTCAGGTCCACCCAGAAGTTGCCGAGTCGGTCGGTCTTCGAGCGGACGAAGCCGCGGACCACCGCGATGGCGACCGCGAGCCCGACGGCGGCGGACAGGAAGTTCTGCACGGTCAGGCCGGCCATCTGCACGAAGTGACCCATGGTCGCTTCGGGGCTGTAGGACTGCCAGTTCGTGTTGGTCACGAAGCTGACGGCGGTGTTGAAGGCGACCGCCGGCGAGACCGGTTCCTTGCCGAGGCTCCACGGCAGGATCGCCTGAAGCCGTTGAAGCAGGTACAGAAGAACGACGGAGACGAACGAGAAGCCGATCACGGCGGACGCGTAGGTCTTCCAGTGCTGTTCCGATCCGGGGTTCACCCGGAAGAGGCGGTACAGGCCGCGTTCGGCCTTGGTGTGCTTCTCGGTCGAGAAGACGCGCGCCATGTAGTCACCCAGTGGCCGGTAGACCACGGCGAGCGCGACGAGTAAAAGGCCGGCCTGCAGGAGGCCGGCCGCGGTGTCTGACATCAGAATTTCTCCGGCCTGACCAGTGCGATGAACAAATAGACGATCAGCCCCAGCGCCAGCAGTCCGCCGACGACGTTGGCCACGGTTCCCGTGCCGGTCACAGCTTTTCCAGACCGCGAAGGGTCAGGGCGAGAACCACGAATACGCCGATCAGGAGCACGGCGTAGAGCAAGTCGGCCACTAGGCACCTCTCAGGACAGGTCACCCCATCGGCGACCAGGACTCCGCAACACTGCGCCAGGTCAAGCCGCATTCGGTTGAGGCCTGACGGCCTCTTGATGCCCCGATCGGGTGCCTTTACGACTTCTTGACGCCTGGTGACGTGCCCCACAGACCGTGACGCACTGCGGACGGAGCGTGCAATTCGGGCAGACAAGCCGCGCGAACCGTGTTACACCAGTGTTACGGATAGTTGTATGCGCTAACTAATCACCGGGAGGTAGCGATGTGCGGAATCGCAGGGTGGGTCTCCTATGGCACGGACCTGACACAGCGTCGCGAGGTCGTCGACGCGATGACCGAGACGATGGCGTGCCGCGGACCGGACGACTCGGGCACCTGGGTCCGGCCGAACGTCGCGCTGGGCCACCGGCGGCTGGCGATCATCGACCTGCCGGGCGGCAGGCAGCCGATGGCCGAGGCCGGGCTGGCCGCGATGGTCTACAGCGGTGAGGCGTACAACTTCACCGAGCTGCGCGAGGATCTTCTCAAGCGTGGCCACAAGTTCGAGACCGACAGCGACACCGAGGTCGTGCTCCACGGCTACCTCGAGTGGGGCGACGAGGTCGTCGACCACCTCAACGGCATGTACGCCTTCGCGATCTGGGACGAGCGCGACGAGAAACTCGTGATGATCCGCGACCGCATGGGCATCAAGCCGTTCTACTACTACCCGACCCCGGACGGCGTCCTCTTCGGTTCCGAGCCGAAGGCGATCCTCGCGAATCCCTTGGCGCGCAAGGTGGTCGACACCGACGGCCTGCGCGAACTGATGGCCATGACCAAGACCCCCGGCTGGTCGCTGTGGAAGGGCATGCACGAGGTCGGCCCGGGCACGATCGTCACGGTCGACCGCTCCGGGATCCGCACGCGGACGTACTGGAAGCTCGACGCGAAGCAGCACACGGACGACCAGGAGACCACGGTCGAGCGGGTGCGCGAGCTGATGACGGATATCGTGCACCGTCAGCTGATCGCCGACGTGCCCCGCTGCGTCCTGCTCTCGGGCGGGCTCGACTCCAGCGCCGTCACCGGTCTCGCCGCGGCACGGCTGGCCGAACAGGGCGAGCGGCTGCGCACGTTCTCCGTCGATTTCCAGGGGCAGGAGGAGAACTTCAAACCGGACGAGGTGCGCGACACCCCGGACTCGCCCTTCATCCGCGACGTCGCGCAGCTGGTCGGCTCCGACCACAAGGACGTCGTGCTGAACCCGGCCGAGCTCAGCGACCCGGAGGTCCGCCGCAAGGTGCTGGCCGCGCGGGACATCCCGGCCGGGCTCGGTGACATGGACACGTCGCTGTACCTGCTGTTCAAGGCGATCCGCGCGGAGTCGACGGTGGCGCTGTCCGGCGAATCCGCCGACGAGGTCTTCGGCGGATATCGCTGGTTCCACGACGAGGCCGCGGTGAACTCGGGGACGTTCCCCTGGCTCGCCTTCCGGATGGGGCTCACCAGTGAGCGGGGCGCCCTCCTGCGCGGCGAGGTCCAGGAGAAGCTGGACCTGCCCGGCTACATCGCCGACCAGTACGCCACCGCCGTCGCCCAGGTCGAGCACCTCGACGGCGAAAGCGAGCAGGACCGCAAGATGCGCACGGTCTGCAACCTGCACCTGAGCCGGTTCGTGCGGATGCTGCTGGACCGCAAGGACCGGGCGTCGATGGCGGTCGGGCTCGAAGTGCGCGTGCCGTTCTGCGACCACCGCCTCGTCGAGTACGTCTACAACACGCCTTGGTCGCTGAAGACGTTCGACGGCAGGGAGAAAAGCCTGCTGCGCCACGCGACCGAACACGTGCTCCCGACGTCCGTGCGGGACCGGGTCAAGAGCCCGTACCCGTCCACTCAGGACCCCGGCTACGCGGCGGCGTTGCAGCAGCAGGCCAAGGAGGCCCTGACCGAACGGGACAACCCGGTGTTCGAGCTGGTCGACCGCGACTGGCTGCACCGGGTGTCCGAAGTGGACCCGGTGACGATGTCCTCGGCCCAGCGCTCCGGGATCGACCGGGCGCTGGACCTCTACCACTGGTTCGACCTGTACCGGCCCGAACTGCAGTTGGACTGAGGAAGCCGGTCCGCCGCCGCACTCAGCGGCGGCGGACCGTGCCCCCTGCCGCGACACCCCCGAGCACCACGGTCGCGGCGAGCAGGATGCCCGCCTCGGTCCACTGGAACCGCCAGAACCGGCCGGCGGGCTGGTAGACGGTGAAGTCGCGGTAGCCCGCCGCTTCGACACAGGTGTTCATGCCCTTGCCGCGAGGGCATTCGGGCACCTCGTCGAGCAGGCTCAGCTCCCGGCCGTCCGGCGCGACCCGGCCCGCCCGCACGATCAATCCGTCCTTTGCGGAGGGATCGACGCCGACCGTCCGGACCGGCTCGGCGTAGTGCGGCCGCAAGAGCATCAGGGTGATCGAGGCCGCCACGAACACCGCGGCCGTGATCGCGATGGCCGGCACGGTCTTGCGCGCCAGGACCCCGGCCGCGGCACCGAGGACGAACGCGAACGACCACCACGCGGCGGGCGCGATGCCGACGGCACCGAAGTACGACGTCTCGTTCAGCGTCTCCGCCTTACCGGGGAAGATCTCCAGCCACCGGCCGAACATCTGTCCCGAAACGAGCCCGGCGAGCGCCGCGGCCGCCGCGAGGACGCCGAACTTGGCGGCCAGCCAGCGGCCGCGGCTCACCGACTGCGTCCAGACGAGCTGATACGTGCCGCGTTCGTACTCCCTGGCTAGCAACGGCGCACCCCAGAAGACACCGGCCAGCAACGGGACGAACGGCAGGATCACGATCAGCGGGTAGATCTTCTGGTAAAGGTCTTCCAGCCCCGCGTCGTACTCGCGGCAGGGCACGCCGCCGCCGTAGCAATACGAGGCGATCTTGCCGCTCGCGGCGCCGAGGGCGGCTTGGCCGGACACGAGCAGGATCCCGCCGAGCACGGCCAGGAACCCGAGGGTGACGAGCAGCTGGGTGCGGTGCTGCCGCCAGGTGAGCCAAAGCAACGAGAGGTGCCTTTCTCTTGAGGGGTAAGGCAAAGATGGCGTGTCGTCCGTCTGATCACGCGTGTCGTCCGTGCAGTCACGCGAAGGGGCCCATCACCGCATCAGACGCAGCGAAAGCCCCCTTCAGCCCAGCCGACGACCAAGTCGCTAGACGTTCTTCGCCAGCTTCAGACGAAAAGAAAGCCCATGCGACGTGAGTCTGGACTGGCGATGCGGACAGGCCTGATCCCGAGTGTCCACAAGGGACATATCGCGGCAATCGGGCGTCCAATTGATACCTTCATGTCCGTTTCTGGACGGGGTCGTGAGCGCTAATGAGGGTTAGAACCACCCAAATCACTCACGACCCCTGCGCAAAGCGGCCAAATCGGGCATTTTGCCTTTGAATGTGTCCCTTGTGGACAGTCAAGAGCGCGCCAGGTCTCCGTGGTGAGCACGCTCTCGCCACCAACTCCATCACGCCATGTTTGACTTACCTCTTTCTAAGAGCGGCGCCGGACAGCGAAGGTCGCGGCGACGGCGAGCAGCAGCGAGAACCCCGTCAGGATCGCGGCTTCGGTCCATTGGAAGCGCCAGTACCAGTCCTGCGGCAGGACCTTGAGCGCGGTGATCTCCCCGGCGGCGTCCCTGATCATCTCCACGACCCGGCCGACGGGCTCTTTGCCGAGCGGGACGAGTTCGGGTTCCGCGTAGCCGTCACGGACGTTGCTCAGGCCGATCATCAGGCCCACCGCCACCGCGATGGTGACGGCGATGGCGGGCAGGGTCTTGCGGATGAGCGCGCCCGCGGCGGTGCCGAGCACGAACCCGAAGAGCCACCACGCGCCGGGTGCGACGCCGGTCATCGTGAACAGGACCGGGTTGTCGAACCGGCTGGTGAAGGCGGTGTCGCCGCGGTCGGCGGGAAAGGCCGCCACCCAGCGCTGCATCATCGCGCCGAACGCGAGCCCACCGAGGGTGGCGAGAACGGCGAGGAACCCCAGCTTCACGCCGAGCCAGCGGAACCGCGAGATCGACTGGGTCCAGGCGAGTTTCGTCGTGCCGCGTTCGTATTCGGCCGCGACGAGCGGCGCACCCCAGAAGACACCGATCGCCACCGGGACGACCTGGAGCCAGGAGAGATAGGTATACAGATCCTTGAAGAGCTTCGCCGGATCCGGGCTGTCCGCGGCGGCGTTCCCGTTGACCAGCAACAGGATCCCGACGGCGACGAGCAGGCCCGCGGTGATCAGCAGCTGCATCCGGTGCTGGCGATAGGTGACCCAGAACATCGTTCCCCTTACGCCGAAGCCAGTGTCGGGCGAGGCAGGCTCGCGGATTCGGGCCGCCGCAGGTACGCCAGCACCAGTTCTTCGAGGTTCGCCGGCCGCTCGCTCCACTGTGGACCCAGCGGAACCGGTTCGGTGCGGGCGAAGACGGTCGCCTGCCTGCCCGCGCGGGCCTCGTCCACGACGGTGACCCGCCTGGCCAGCGCGTCGGCCTCCTCCACCGGCCCGGTGAGGGTGCGGTGCCCGGCGACGAGTTCGTCGATGTCGCCGCTGACCTGGACGCGGCCGCCGTTGAGGACGATCAGCCAGTCGCAGGTGTTCTCCAGATCGGAGACGACGTGCGACGAGAGCAGCACGGTCATGCCGGTTTCGGCGACCGCCTCCATCAGCCCGCGCATGACCTCGTGGCGGGCCAGCGGGTCGAGGTTCGCGAGCGGCTCGTCGAGTACCAGCAGATCCGGGCGTTTCGCGAGCGCGAGGGTGAGGGCGACCTGCGCGCGCTGCCCGCCGGACAACTTGCCGACCTTGTGGTTGAGGGCGAGCCCGAGCGAATCGACGCGCTTGAGCGCGAACTCGTCGTCCCAGCCCGGATTGAGGCGCCTGCCGAACTTGAGCATCTCGGCGATGCTGAAGCCCGGGTACAACGGCTTGTCCTGGGCGAGGAAGGCGGCCGTTCCCTGGATCGCGACCGAGCCGAGCGTCGCGTCGAGGAGCCCGACGGCCAGGTGGAGGAAGGTCGTCTTGCCGGCGCCGTTGGGCCCGACCAGCGCGACGACGCGTCCTTTCGGGACGGAGAGGGAGCAGTCGCGCAGCGCCCACTTGCGGCGATAGCGCTTGGCGAGGCCGGTCGCCTCGAGGACGGGTTTCTCAGTCACGCGGTTCGCTCCCCTCGAAAGCCGTCGACCACCACTGAGGTGAACAGCGCCTCGACGTCTTCCTGATCCAGCCCCGATTCCCGCGCGTCGCGGACCCAAGCCCCCAGGCTTTTCCGCAACCGCGTGCGCTCCGCGAACGAAGCGCCTCCGAGCGTCTTCTGAACGAAGGTGCCGAGACCCGGCTTCCCTTCGACGAGCCCTTCGCGCTCCAGCTCGCGATAGGCCTTGAGGACGGTGTTGGGGTTGATCGCCAGCTCGGCGACCACCTCCTTGGCCGTCGGCAGCCGGTCCCCCGGCTCCAGCAACCCCAGGCGCAGGGCGTTCTTGACCTGCTGGACGAGCTGGACGTACGTCGCGACGCCCGAGCCCTTGTCCAGGTGGAAGGTGACCACTGGCAACACCCTTTCACTAATTAAGTAGTGAAAGGGTGCAGGCAGACGTCCGCCCCTGTCAAGTGATCACGTGGAAAGACGTGAAGGCCCCCTTGAGGGACTCTGGATCCCTCAAGGGGGCCTTCACGGAAAACCCCAGCCCCAGTCAAGAAGAAGCGCCAGTTCGACGACACGGGGGAAGACGTCGAGCTGGCACTACCCCCAACCCCCACCGCCGTCAGATGGCGGTGCCTGTGCAAGTTGAAGGTGCCCACCGTCGTACCGGAACCGAATGGGGGGTCCTGCCCGTCTGGTTGGTTGGGCACGGTTCCGGCGACGGGTCCTCGGTGGACACCTGGCAAGGATCACGCCGTCCGGATGCAGGGCGCTTGCACTACGCTTGCAGGCTCTGACGAGGGTGAGCGGAGGTGGCCGGGTGGAGTTCCGCGTCCTCGGCGCCGTCGAGGCGTGGGCCGGTGGCGTTCCGGTCGATCTCGGCTCGCCCAAACAACGACTCGTACTGGCGGTCCTGCTGCTGGAGGCGGGCAAGCCGGTGCCGCGCGACCGGATCATCGACCTGCTCTGGCCCGAAGAACCGCCCGCCAGCGCGCGGAACACCGTGCAAGCGCTGGTGTCCAGGCTGCGTGCGGTGTTCCGCGGCGCGGGCGGGCCGGAGATCGTCTCCGAGGGCACCCGGTACCTGCTCAAGGTCGACGCGCGCCAGGTCGACCTGCACCGCTTCACCGAGCTGACGGCGCAAGCCCGCGACGCCGACGACGAGACGGCCGTGGAACTCCTGGACGAGGCCCTCGGCCTGTGGCGCGGCGAGGCGTTGTCCGACGTGGTGAGCGGAGAGGTCGCGCAACGGCTCCGCGGCGGCCTGCACGAGGCACGCTGGACGGCGTTGGAGGATCGCGCCGAAGCGCAGCTGCGGCTCGGCCGCGGCAGGCAGGTCCTCGCGGAGCTGACCGAACTGGTCGCCGCACATCCGCTGCGGCAACGGTTCGTCGGGCAGCTCATGCTCGCGCTGCACCGCGAAGGCCGGACCGACGACGCCCTCGACGCCTTCCGTTCTCTGCGGGACCGGCTCGGTACCGAGCTGGGCCTCGATCCCTCCCCCGAGCTGCGACGGCTGGAAGCCGCCATCCTCGCCGCCGATCCCGCGCTCGAACCCGCGACCAGGCCCGAAGCGGTCCGCCCGGCGCAGCTGCCACACGACGTCCGGGGCTTCGCCGGACGGGCGGCCGAGCTGGAGCGGCTCGACGAGGCGGCCCATGCGGGCGGAGGCACCGATATCTGGGTCATCAGCGGGACCGCCGGAGTGGGCAAGACCGCGCTCGCGGTCCGCTGGGCGCACCGCGTCCGCGACGCGTTCCCCGACGGCCAGCTCTATCTCGACCTGCGCGGTTTCGATCCCGACCACGAACCGCTCACTCCGGCCGTCGCGCTCACCCAGCTCCTGCAGGCACTCGGCACCGCGCCCAAGGCGATCCCGCCGGACATCGACACGCGAGCCGCGTTGCTCCGTTCCCTCCTCGCCGACCGGCGGGTGCTTCTGGTGCTGGACAACGTGCGCGACAGCGGACAGGTGCTGCCGCTGCTGCCGCCGTCGGGCACCGTCCTGGTCACCAGCCGCCAACGGCTCGGCGACCTCATCGCCCGCACCGGCGCCCGCGCACTCCCGCTGTCGGTGCTGCCCGCCGAGGACGCGCGGCATCTGCTGGAAGCCGTGCTCGGCAGCGAGACCGTCGCCGCCGAGGAAGGCGCGGCCGCGGAACTGGCCCGGCTGTGCGGGCATCTCCCGCTCGCCCTCCGGATCGCGGCGGCCAACCTCGGCGCCAGCGGCGAACCCGAGATCGCCGAACTCGCCCGCGAGCTGGCGGGGGGCGACCCACTGGCGGAGCTGACCGTCGACGGCGCCGAGGAAAGTGCCGTGACCACGGCGTTCGGCGTCTCCTACCGGGCGCTTCCCGAGGAGCACCGCGAACTGTTCCGCCGTCTCGCGCTCGTTCCCGGCCAGACGTTCACCGCCCCCGCCGCCCAGGCGCTGACCGGCGTCCCCCGCTCGAAGGCGAATCAGCAGCTCAAAGCGCTCGCGGCGGCGCACCTGGTCGAGCGCTACACGCCGGGGCGCTACCGGTTCCACGATCTTCTCCGCAGTTTCGCGGCGGGCCGCACCCTGTCGGAGGACACGAAGGCCGAACGCGAGGCCGCGGAGAGACGGCTCTTCGAGAGCTACCTGACCACGGCCGACGCCGCGGGCCGCGCCCTCATCCCGCATTTCCTGCGCCTGCCACGCGAAGAACCGGCGGACGCACCGTTCGCCGACACCGACGAGGCGCTGGCGTGGCTCGACGCCGAGTGGCCGAACCTCGCCGCCGCCGTCGAGCACAGCGCCGAACACGGCCCGCCCGAGTTCTCGTGGCATCTCGCCGACGCGCTCCGCGCCTTCTTCCACCAGCGCGGTCATCACGCGGAATGGATCGACACCGCGTCGACGGCGCTCAAGGCCGCCCGCCGCAGCGAAGCCGGACAGGCGCAAGCGGCGATGCACCTGAGCATCGCGCTCGCCTGCGTCAACAGCGGCCGCTACGACGAAGCGCGCGAACACCTCACCAGCGCTCTGCGTGGCGACCTCCTCGACGGCTGGGACGCCGGCCGCGCGGCCGTGCTCAACAACCTGAGCGCGGTGCACCAGCGTCTCGGCGACCCGCAGGAAGCGATCCGCTGCGGGCTGGAATCCCTGCGGCTGTGCGAAGAACTGAACATGCCCGCCGTCTCGATGGCGCTGGCGAACCTCGGTTTCCCGTACTGGCAGACGGGTCAGCTCGACGAAGCGCTCGCCAACTTCACCCGCGCGCTGGCGGTCTCCGAACGGGACGGCGCGCGGTTCAGTGTCGCGGTGCTGCTGGTCGACCTCGGCAACGTGCACCGTGACCTCGGCCTTCCCGACGACGCCTACGACTTCTACACCCGCGCGCTCGCGGCCAACCGCGAACTGGGCTACACCTACGGCGAGGCGACGGCCCTGTCCGGCAGGGCCGTGCTCGAAAGCAGGCGCGACCCGAGCGAGCAGAACCGCACGGACGCGCTCGAAGCCGTCGAACTCACCCGCAAGATCGGCGACCGGGGCACCGAGGCCTGGACGCTCGTCGGGCTCGGCGAAGTCTGCCTGCGGCTCGGCCTGCCCGAGGAGGCGGCCGAGCACTATCGGCTCGCGTTGTCCATCGCGCGGACGACCAGTTTCTTCTGGTGTGAGGCCGCCGCGCGGACCGGGCTCGCGGAAACCCTGCTGAAACTGGGAAAGCTCACCGAAGCCCGCACGCACGGCGAACTGGCCCTCGAACTCGCCGCGCGCTCCGGCTACCGGCTAGTCGAAGAACGCGCGAAGCTGATCCTGGACGAGCTCTAGCGAGGGGCAGGGCAAACGTGTCGTGACGCCACGGCAGTTCGCGAAAGCCACTTCCGCGACGCCTGACGTCCCGAAGGTGGCTTTCGCGACTCTGCCGCCGGGTGGTCGTGAGTGTTTCGGGTCGTCAGAGCCAAGGGTGTCTTAAGTACCTACGCGGAGCGCGGCTGCGGCTGATCCAACCCGCGTCAGTGGGCACTAGCGGAGTGGTGTGGGCTGAAGGCTCCCTTCGCCGAGTCTGATGCGGCGAAAGGAGCCTTCGTCCCCGGTCGGCCACGGGGAGCGGCGGTTCGGTCGCAGGTGTCGCCTCGTGAGTGTTTTGGGTCGTTAGAACGACCCGAAACACTCACGACCCGGCGCGCCCTGGTCCCGGACACTCCCGGCAAGACACATTTGCCCTTCGGCGCTCTAGCTGTTCTTCCCGTAGGACTTCACGCTGCCGGCGATCGCCGCCGCGACCGCCGCCAGGACGCAGAGGACGATCATCAGCGCCATCGCGGTGCTGTCGCCGTCGTCGAAGCTGAAGAGCCACTTGACCTGGCTGCTGAACGGCGTTCCCCAGACGAGCGGCATCCCCACGAACACGGCCACCACGTAGAACACGCAAAACCCGAACAGCGTCCACACGCCGGGAATCCTGCGAGCGAACGTGAATCCCGCCGCGACCACCAGCGCGACAGCGGAGAGAGCGCCGCTGAGCATGTTCTGCACCGTGATGGCCGACAAGCCGCCGTTCGCCTCGGTGGCGACGAAGACGTTGTAGAGCGCGAACCAGACGAGCATGGCGGCGGCGAGCAGCGCCAGGACACCGGCGATCACCGCCGCCGGGGCGTTGGCCCGCGGCTTGGGCATCGGCGGCCGACCGTACTGAGGAAAGCCGGGCCCCGGTGGATTCGGCTGCATCCGCTCTCGCTCTCCTCGCCCGTTCGGTCGCTGTCGTTCGCGATCACCCTAGCGAGCGGGGCGCTTCGGCGGTGACCGGTGGCAGGAACCTGTCGGGGGTTCGGCACGGATCTTCATACATTCCCAAGTACATGAAGGGGTCCTTCACTGCGCTAGGCGCAGTGAAGGACCCCTTCATGTACTTGGCAGAAACCCTGTGAAGATTCCGGACCGTTAGAGGGACTACGCAATCGGCGGTTTCACGTGACTGGGTGGACGACACACGTGACTGGAGGGACGACACGCGTGTCTGAGCGGACGACTCGCGGCGGCGACCGTGCCTCAGACGCGGACCTCGTCCACCCGCACCGGACGGCGTTCGCGGCGCGAGACCTCGCACGCCTCGGCGATGTAGAACGCCTCCAGCGCGTCCGCGGCACCGCACGGGCTCGGCGCACGACCGGCGGCGACGTCGAGGAAAGCCTTCAACTCGCTGACGTACGCGGGGCGGAAGCGTTCCATGAACCCGGGGTACGCCGGGCCGGGCAACGGCTGGACGCCGGGTTCCACCGAGGTCAGCGGCGCCCGGTCGTCCAGGCCCACCACGACGTTGCCCGCCGAGCCGAGCACCTCCAGCCGGACGTCGTAGCCCGCGCCGTTGTAGCGCGTCAGCGAAACCACCGCCAGCGTTCCGTCGTCCAGTGTCAGCGTCGCGGCCGCGGTGTCGACGTCACCGGCGTCGACGAAGAAGCGCTCGCCCTTGTTCGTCCCCACGGCGTAGACCTCGACGACCTCGCGGCCGCTCACGAACCGGACGACGTCGAAATCGTGCACGCCGCAGTCGCGGAACAGGCCGCCGGAGTGCGCGACGTACTCGGCGGGCGGGGGTGCCGGGTCGAGCGTGGTCGCGCGCAAGGTGTGCAGCCAGCCGAGCTCGCCCGAGGCCACCGCCGCGCGGGCGGCCGCGTAGCCCGCGTCGAACCGGCGCTGGAAACCGATCTGCACCGGGACGTCCGCACCGGAGATCTTGTCGATCACCGCGAGCGTTCCCGGGATGTCGGCGGCGACCGGCTTCTCGCAGAACACGGGGATCCCCGCGTCCACGGCCTTGAGGATCAGCTCGGGATGCGCGTCCGTCGCCGCGGCGATCACCAGACCGTCCAAAGAGGACGCGAACAGCGCAGGGATGTCCGCCGCCGCCTCGACACCGAGTTTCGCCGCGGCGGCCTGTGCGCGGGCGGCGTCGACGTCGGCGACGACCACGGACGTAACCTCGTCGAAGCTCTTCAAGGTCTCGGCGTGCGAAGTGCCGATCCGGCCGGTGCCGGCGAGTCCCAACCTCATGTGGTTACCTTTCTGGAGCGGCGGTGGTCGATCGGACCACCAGCGACGGGTGCAGCAGATGGCGGACCGGTTCGGCGCGTTCACCCCGGATCCGTTCGAGCAGTGCTTCGACGGCCAGCCTGCCCATCTCGGTGCGCGGCTGGTCCACAGTGGTCAGCGACAGATGGCGCAGCGCGGCGAGCGAGGTGTTGTCGTAGCCGACCACGGAGACGTCTTCCGGCACGCGCAGGCCCGCCTCTTCCAACGCGGAGATCGCACCGACGGCGTTGAAGTCGTTGCCCGCCACCAGCGCGGTCGGCATTCCGCCTTCCGGCGGATCGCCGAGCAGTTCGTGCACGGCCTTCTCGCCCGCGGTGTCGGTGTGCTCGCTGCGCACGACGACCGGATGCAGCCGATGCCGCCGCATGGCCTGCAGATATCCCCGGCGCCGGGCCGCCGCGCCGGCGGCGAGCCCTCCGTCCAGATGGGCGATGCTTTTGTGCCCCAAGGAAACCAGGTGATCCACGGCGAGCGCGGACCCGGCCTCGCCGTCGTCGTTCACCGTGTCCACGCCCGCCGCGCGCGACGTCCGCGACACCAGGACGACGGGGCTTTGCGCGGCCGCCTCCTCGATCGCCGACGCGGGGACCACCGGCGACAGCAGGATCACCCCGGCGGGCCGGAAGGACAGCAGGCTCTTCAGCGCGGCACGCTCCCTCGCGGGGCTCCGGCCACCGGTGTTGAGGATCAAGTGGAACCCGGCCGCCTCGGCCGCCGCGTCGAGCCCTTCGACGACGTCGGCGAAGAACGCGTTGCGGAGATCGGAGACCATCACGCCGAGGACGGTCGACGTCCGGCTCGCCAGCGACCTGGCCATCGCGTGCGGCTCGTACCCCAGTTCGTGCGCCGCGCAGAGCACGCGCGTGCGCCGCTCGTCCGAGACGTTCGGCGCGTTCCGCATCACCAGCGACACGAGCGCGCGGGACACCCCCGCTTTCGCGGCGACGTCCTCCATCGTCGGTCGCGCCATTTCCACCCTCTCCGTGCCCTTGACTTTACTGTGACGGACGCTACATGATTAGAGCGCTCTAATCAATAGAGCGCTCTAACCCCGATCCCCCGGAGGCCGCCGATGACCGTCACGACACCCCGGATCCGCGTCGCCGCCGCCCCGATCTCTTGGGGCGTCTGCGAAGTCCCCGGCTGGGGCCGCGTGCTCGACGCGGGGACCGTACTGGGCGAAATGGCGGAGCTGGGAGTGCGCGCCACCGAACTCGGCCCGCCCGGATACCTGCCGCGAGACCCGGCCGAGCTGCGCGAACGACTGAACGGCCACCGGCTCGAACTGGTCGGCGGCTTCCTCGCCGTCGTCCTGCACGAGAATCGCGAAGCCGCGCTGGCGGAGGCCGAAGAATCCGCCGCGTTGTTCGCCGCCTGCGGTGGCGGCATGCTCGTGCTCGCCGCCGCGACCGGGCTCGACGGTTACGACGATCGGCCGGAGCTGAGCGACGCCGAATGGGCGTCCCTCGTGAAAACCTCCGGCGAGATCAAGGAAATCGCCGCGCGGCACGGCCTCCGCACCGTGCTGCACCCGCATGTGGGGACGCATGTGGAGACCGAACGGGAGGTCGAGCGTTTCCTCGCCGATTCCGCTCTCCCGCTGTGCCTGGACACCGGGCACCTCCTGATCGGCGGGACCGATCCGGTCGCGCTGGCGAAACGTCATCCCGGCCGGGTCGGGCACCTGCACCTCAAGGACGTGCGCGGGGAACTCGCCGAGGAAGTCCGCGCCGGAAGGCTTCCCTACGCCGAAGCGGTGGGCAAAGGTCTGTATGTCCCCTTGGGCGACGGGGACGTCGACATCGAAACGATGGTCAGGTTCGTCCACGAGGCGGGCTACGACGGGTGGTATGTGCTCGAACAGGACACCGCGCTGAGCGAGGGGAGCCCGGAGGATCTGCCGAAGCGGGATGTCGCCAGGAGCCTGGCGCATCTCGACGGAATCGTCAGCCGGCTCCCGGCTGCCAGGTAACGGAAGAAGCGAGGAGAGACGACGATGTCCCATCGCTTGAAAAAATGGCGGCGCAACAGTGCTTGCGAAGAGGAACCCAAACGGGAACCCGCTCTGTCAAAGCGATTCCGGTCGCGGGTTCCCAAGACGACCCTGAAAAAGGCCTTGGTGGTCGTGGCGGGGCTGCTGCTCCTGTCCGCGTGCACCGGGCCGAAGGCTGAGGAGAAACCCGCGGCGGGCGCGGGCCCGGAGACGACCCAGCCCAGCGGGCCGCTGCGGGTCGCGGTCATCTCGCACGGCACGGCCGGTGACGCGTTCTGGAACGTGGTCAAGAACGGCGCCGAAGAGGCGGGCAGGCAGCTCGACGTCCAGGTCGAGTACAACTCGGACGGAGACCCCGGCAATCAGGCCAAGCTGATCGACAACGCGGTCGCCCAGCGGGTCGGCGGGCTCGTGGTGTCGATGGCGAATCCGGAGGCGCTCAAGACCTCGATCGAGAACGCGGTCCGCGCCGGGATCCCGGTCATCACCATCAACTCCGGCGAGGACAAGAGCGCGGCGTACGGCGCGCTCACCCACGTCGGGCAGAACGAGACCATCGCGGGCGAGGAGGCCGGGAAGAAGTTCCGGGAGCTCGGCAAGAAGAAGCTGCTCTGCGTGGTCCATGAAGCGGGCAACGTCGGGCAGGCGCAACGTTGCGACGGCGCCAAGACCGGCTTCGCGGGCGACGTGCAGACCCTGCAGGTCGACATCAGCAACCCCACCGACGCCGAATCCCGGATCAGGGGCGCGGTGCAGACCGACTCCTCCCTCGACGCCGTCCTGACGCTGAACTCGCAGGTCGCCGCCCGTGCGGTGAGCGCGATCAAGTCGGTCGGCTCGACGGCGCAGGTCGGCACGTTCGACCTCAACACCGACGTGGTCGGCGCGATCAAGTCGGGCGACGTGGTCTTCGCGGTCGATCAGCAGCAGTACGAACAGGGCTATCTCCCGGTGCAGTTCCTCAAGCTCTACCGGGACAACGCGAACGTCGTCGGCGGCGGGAAGCCGGTGCTCACCGGGCCCGACCTGGTCGACAAATCCACTGTGGACACCGTCGGCCGGTACGTGCAAAGGGGCACGCGATGACAACCACCACCCTCGACGAACGGATCGCGAAACCGCGGCTGATGGACAGGCTGGTCGTCCGGCCCGAGATCGGCGCGCTGCTCGGCGCCGTCGTGGTCTTCCTGTTCTTCACCGTCGTCACCGACCAGTTCTTCAGCGGCAGCGGCGTGGCGACCTGGCTGGACGACGCCTCGACGCTCGGCATCATGGCGGTCGCGGTGTCCCTGCTGATGATCGGCGGCGAGTTCGACCTCTCCGCCGGGGTCATGACGGCGTCCACCGCGCTCGTCACCGCGACGCTGGCGACGCAGGCGGGCTGGAACGTCTGGCTCGCGCTGTTCGCGTCGCTGGTCTTCGCCCTCGCGGTCGGCGCGTTCAACGGCTGGCTGGTGATGCGCACCGGGTTGCCCAGTTTCATCGTCACGTTGGGCACCTTCCTGGCCCTGCAGGGGCTCAACCTCGGCGTCACCCGGCTGGTCACCGGCACCGTCCAGGTGTCCGGGATGCGTTCGACCGACGGCTATGAGTCCGCCGGCTTCGTCTTCGCGTCCACTGTGGACATCGGCGGGACGGCGTTCCAGATCTCGATCGTGTGGTGGATCGGGTTCGCCGTGCTGGCGGCCTGGCTGCTGGTTCGAACCCGCTTCGGCAACTGGATCTTCGCCGTCGGCGGCTCCGCGCAGAGTTCGCGCGCGGTCGGGGTGCCGGTGGTGCGCACCAAGATCATGCTGTTCATGACCACCGCGCTCGCGGCGTGGCTGGTCGGCTCGATCAACATCCTGCGGTTCGCGAGTGTCCAGGCGAACCAGGGCATCGGGCTGGAGTTCCAGTACATCATCGCGGCCGTGATCGGCGGCTGCCTGCTGACCGGCGGGTTCGGTTCGGCGATCGGCGCCGCGATCGGCGCGCTGATCTTCGGTATGGCCCGCCAGGGCATCGTGTTCGCCCGCTGGGACAGCGACTGGTTCATGCTGTTCCTCGGTGTGATGCTGCTGTCCGCGGTCCTGGTCAACAACGCCTTCCGGCGGCGAGCGGAAAGGGTCCGGCGATGAGTCGTCTCCTCGAAGTGAAGGACGTCGGCAAGACGTACGGCAGCGTGATCGCACTGCGCGACGTCAGCACCGTGGTCAACGCCGGCGAGGTCACCTGCGTGCTCGGCGACAACGGCGCCGGGAAGTCCACGTTGATCAAGATCCTGGCCGGAGTCCACCAGCACGACAGAGGCGAGTTCCTGGTCGAGGGCGAGCCGGTCAAGTTCGCCTCGCCGCGTGAAGCGCTCGATCGCGGCATCGCGACGGTGTATCAGGACCTCGCGGTCGTCCCGCTGATGAGCGTGTGGCGGAACTTCTTCCTCGGCTCCGAGCCGACGGTCGGGTTCGGCCCGTTCCGCGCGCTGGACCGGAAGAAGGGCCGCGAGACGACCAAGAAGGCGTTGTCCGACATGGGCATCGACCTGCGTGACGTCGAGCAGCCGGTCGGCACGCTCTCCGGTGGCGAGCGGCAGTGCGTCGCCATCGCGCGGGCCGTGTACTTCGGGGCGAAGGTGCTGATCCTCGACGAGCCGACGGCCGCGCTGGGCGTCAAACAGGCGGGGGTCGTGCTCAAGTACGTGGCGCAGGCCCGTGATCGCGGGCTCGGCGTCGTGCTGATCACGCACAACCCGCATCACGCGTATCCGGTGGCGGATCGCTTTCTGCTGCTCAAACGGGGCGCGTCGCTCGGTGCCTACGAGAAGTCCGAGATCGACCTGGCCGAGTTGACCAGGCAGATGGCGGGCGGCGCGGAACTGGAAGCCCTCGAACACGAATTGCGAGCCGCGGAGTCCCCTTCATGACCGTTCTCGAAGCACTGACCGTCGGCCGGGTCGGGGTGGACCTCTACCCCGAGCAGAGCGGCGTGCCGCTGGCCGGGGTCAGCACCTTCGCCAAATCGCTCGGCGGCACCGCGACCAACGTCGCGGTCGCCGCCGCGCGGCTCGGCCGCTCGACGTCGGTGCTGACGAAGGTCGGCCCGGACGGCTTCGGCGAGTACGTGCGGCAGGCGCTGCGGGAGTTCGGCGTCTCCCCCGAGCACGTCGGGACGTCGGAAGGGTTGCAGACGCCGGTGGTGTTCTGCTCGCTGGACCCGCCCGCGGATCCGCCGCTGCTGTTCTACCGGTCCCCGATCGCCCCGGATCTGACCATCGGCGAGCACGATGTGCCCTGGGACGTCGTGGAATCCGTTCCGCTGCTGTGGGTCACCGGGACTGGTGTCTCGGTCGAACCGGCGCGCTCCACCCAGCGCGAGATGCTCCTGCGGCGCGGGCGCCGGTCGCATACCGTGCTGGACCTCGACTTCCGGCCGATGTTCTGGCCGGACACCGAGACGGCACGCGCGGAGATCGGCTGGATGCTCGACCACGTCACGGTCGCGGTCGGCAACCGCACCGAGGCGGAGGTCGCCGTCGGCACGGCGGATCCCGACGAGGCCGCGTCCCGGATGCTGGCCAGGGGTGTCGAGCTGGCGGTGATCAAGAAGGGCGCGGAGGGTGTGCTGGTGGCCACCGCCGAAGGCCGTTGGACCGTGCCGCCGCAGCGAGTCGAGGTCGTCTGCGGGCTCGGCGCCGGGGACGGTTTCGGCGGCGCGCTGATCCACGGCCTGCTGTCCGGCTGGGATCCGGTGCGCATCGCCACCTACGCCAACGCGGCGGGCGCGCTCGTCGCCTCGCGGCTCGCCTGCGCCGACGCCATGCCCACCGCCGACGAGATCGAGGAGTTGCTGTGAGCAAGCTGCACCGTCCACTCGGGACGCTTTCGGACGAGCGGGATCCGGTCCGGCTCACCCCGGACTCGGCGGGCTGGAGCTACAGCGGTCTGCGGGTCCTCTCACTGGCCGCCGGGGAAACCAGGGTGGTGCGCACCGGCGAATACGAGGCGTTCGTCCTGCCGCTGGCGGGATCGTGCACGGTCCGGGTCGACGAGCAGGTCTTCGAGCTGGCGGGGCGGGATTCGGTGTTCACCCGGGTCACGGATTTCGCCTATGTGCCACGCGACGCCGAAGTCGAGTTGTCGACAGCGGCGGGGATCGAGGTCGCGCTGCCGATGGCCCGCTGCGGCCGCCGTCTCGAACCGCGCTACGGGCCGGCCGAGAACGTGCCGGTGGAGGTGCGCGGGGCAGGGCAGGCGACCAGGCAGGTCACCAACTTCGGCGTGCCGGGCGTCTGGGACCACGCGGACAAGCTGAACGCGTGCGAGCTGATCACGCCGGGCGGCAACTGGTCGTCGTATCCGCCGCACAAGCACGACGAGGTGTCCGAATGCGAGGTCGTCAACGAGGAGATCTACTACTTCCGCATCGCCGGCCGCGACGGTGTGACCCCTTCCCGCGAAGGGTTCGGCCTGCACCGGACGTACACCTCCGACGGTGAACTGGACGAGGACGTCGCGGTCCGGGACGGGGACGTCTTCCTGATCCCGCGCGGCTATCACGGTCCTTGCGTCGCCGCGCCGGGCTATCCGATGTACTACCTGAACGTCCTGGCCGGGCCCGCCGACGAGCGGTCGATGGCGTTCTGCGACGACCCCGCGCACGGCTGGGTCCGCGACACGTGGAACGACCAGGAGCTCGACCCGCGCTGCCCGGTCACGAGCCAGGAAGGGCGGGTCTCATGAAGCTGACCACGGCACAGGCCCTGGTGCGCTGGCTGCTCGCGCAGCGGTCGGAAACCCTGGACGGGCGGGAAGTCCCGTTGTTCCCCGGGGTGTTCGCGATCTTCGGGCACGGCAACGTCCTCGGCCTCGGCACCGCGCTGGAGGAGTACCGCGACGAGCTCCCGCTGTGGCGCGGGCAGACCGAGCAGGGCATGGCGCTCGCGGCGGTCGGCTACGCCAAGGCGACGCATCGGCGCCAGGTGGGCGTGGTGACGTCGTCGATCGGGCCCGGCGCGCTGAACATGGTCACCGCGGCCGGGGTCGCGCACGCGAACCGGCTGCCGGTGCTGCTGCTCCCCGGCGACACCTTCACCAGCCGCGCCCCGGATCCGGTGTTGCAGCAGGTGGAGCATTTCGGCGATCCGACGGCCACGGTCAACGACGCCTTCCGCGCGGTGAGCCGGTACTTCGACCGGATCACCCGGCCGGAGCAACTGCTCTCGACGTTGCCGCAGGTCGCCAGGGTGCTGACCGATCCGGCGGACGCGGGGCCGGTGACGCTGGCGCTCCCCCAGGACGTCCAGGCCGAGACCTACGACTTCCCGGACGCGTTGTTCGCGCCGGTGACCCATCGCCCGCAGCGGCCACGGCCCGATCGCCGGGCACTCACCGAAGCGGCGGGCGCGCTGCGGGCGGCGCGGAAACCGTTGCTGGTGCTCGGCGGCGGTGTCCGGTATTCCGGCGCGGGTGAGCGTGCGCTGGCCTTCGCCGGGCGGCACGGCATCCCGGTCACCGAGACCACGGCGGGGCGCACCCTCGTGCCGCACGGTCATCCGCTGTACGCCGGTCCGCTCGGCGTCACGGGGTCGACCTCGGCGAACGTGCTGGCCGCGGAGGCCGACGTCGTGCTGGCCGTCGGCACGCGTTTGCAGGACTTCACCACGGCGTCCTGGACGGTGTTCTCCACCGACGTCCGGCTGGTCACGCTGAACGCCGCCCGGTTCGACGCGGTCAAGCACGGCGCGCTCGCCGTCGTGGGCGACGCCGACGCGGGTCTCGTGGATCTGTCGGCCCAGCTCGAAAACTGGCGCGTTGATCCACTGTGGACAGAGCGGGCCGCGGCAGAGCGAAACCGCTGGGACGCGCATATCGACACCCTGCGCGCCGTTTCCGGTGAAGTGCCGACGTACGCCCAGGTCGTCGGCGCGGTCAACGATCTCTCCGAGCCGCACGACTACGTGATGACCGCGTCCGGCGGAATGCCGGGCGAACTCATCGGCGGCTGGCGCGGGTCGGGCTCGATCAGCATGGACGTCGAGTACGGGTTCTCCTGCATGGGTTACGAACTCGCGGGTGCCTGGGGTGCGGCGATGGCGCGCACCGAAGGCCTGGTCACCACGATGCTCGGCGACGGTTCGTACCTGATGCTGAACTCGGAACTCTTCTCGGCCGCCTTCGCCGGGCATCCTTTCGTGGCGGTGGTCTGCGACAACGACGGCTACGCGGTCATCGCGCGGCTGCAGGAGGGGCAGGGCGGCAAACCGTTCAACAACCTCCTCGGAGACTGCCGGAGCGCGCACGCCGATCCCCCACGGGTCGACTTCGCGCGGCACGCGGAATCGCTGGGGTGCGCGGTGTTCCCCGCGTCCACTGTGGACGATGTGCGCGCCGCCTACGCGAACGCACGGGAAGCCGCGATGGCCGAAAAGCGACCGGCGGTGGTCGTGGTGCGGACCCGGCCGGACTCGTGGACCGAGGCCGGCGCGTGGTGGGAAGTCGGCGTTCCGGAACACCTCTCGGGAAGGGAGGGGATCGAACGCGGCAAGGCGGCCCAGGTGCGCTACCTGCGCATTTAGGACCCTTAAGTGCGGTCGGTGAAGCTGGCGAAGTAGCCGGCCGCCATGTCCTCGTCGCCGTGTCCGGCCTCGGACGCGCGCGCGAAACGGGCCCGCCCGGCCTCGACGGCGTCCATCCGGACCCCCGCGCGGGCCGCGGCGGCCAGCACCAGCCGGGCGTCCTTCTCGGCGTTGTCGACCGAGAAGGCGGTGGTGTAGTCGCCGTTGAGGATCGCGGCGGATTTGGCCTGGAAGTAGCCGTTGTCCATCGGGCCGCCGGTGACGACGTCGACGAAGTGCCGCGGGTCGACACCGAGCCCTTCGGCCAGCGCCAGCGCCTCGCCGACGCCGTGGGTCAGCGCGATCACCCAGGTGTTCAGCACCAGCTTGAGCCTGCTCGCCGCGCCGGTGCGGCCGTCTTCGCCGACCCACAGCGTGCGCTTGCCGATCGCGTCGAACAGCGGCTGGACGGTCTCCCGCGTGTCGGCCGCGCCTGCCGCCAGCACGATCAACTGCCCCTGTTCGGCGGGCTGACGGGTGCCCTGCACCGGCGCGTCGACGAAGACGAGCCCCTGCTCGCCGGCGTACTCGACCAGTTCCTCGACGGCGTCGCCGACGGTGCTGAGCTGCACCCAGATCGTGCCCGCGGCGGGGGCGGCCGCGCGGATGGCCTCCAGCACCGCCTGGCCGTCCGTGAGGACCGTGATCACGACGCGCGCGCCGTCGACGGCTTCCGCGGCGCTCCCGGCGACCTCGACACCATGTTCGGCCAGGGCTTCGGCCTTGGCCGCGGTGCGGTTCCAGGCCCGGACCGCGAATCCGGCCTTGCTCAGATTGCGCGCGACCGGGGCACCGATGATTCCGGTGCCGAGCACCGCGACGGTCTCCGTCATGAGTTACCTGCTCCTTGCCGATAGTGGAATGCTCGTTAAAGAATCAGAACGCAAGAAACCCGGGTGAGCGCGGGGGTTCTGTCACGAAACCTGGAACATCACAACGCCTGGATGGTGGTTTCGACTACTTGGGTGAGCGCCTGCCGGTCCGCGGTCTTGCCCAAGACCCGCAGGCCGTACATCGCGGCGAGGGTGAACCGTGCCAGTGACCGCGGATCGCCGCCGATCTCCCCTTGCTCCCGGGCGGCGGCGAACTCGGCGTGAAACGCGTTTTCCACGCGCTCGAAGTTGTGGCGGACGCGGGCGGTGACCTCGTCGTCGATGCCGCCGAGTTCGAGGGCGGCGTTGACCGCCAGGCAGCCGCGATGCGCGGCGGACGAGTCCAGCTCGTCGTCGACGACGTCCATCAGGACGCGTCTGATCCGCGCCCGGATGGTCCCCGGCGCGGCCAGCATCTCCTCGACCCGGGTCGCGGACGTCTCCTCGTAGCGCCGAAGCGCCTGGCTGAACAGCTGCTGCTTGCCCGAAAACGTGTTGTACAGGCTGCCCCGCCCGAGCCCGGTGCCGTCGACCAGGTCCTGGGCCGACGTGGCGGCGTATCCCTTACGCCAGAACGTGCCGACCGCGGCGTCGAGCACCTCGGTGGGATCGAAACCCTTGGGGCGGGGCATGCCGTCCAGCATCCCATGTTCTGTAACGATCAGTCAAATACCGGTCAGTGCTCCGCCAGCAGGGAGCCGAAGCCGGGCACGCGATCGGCGACACCGTTCTGCCGCAGGGTGTGCCAATACAGGACGACGTTGTTCGAGAGCACCGGTTTGCCGAGCCAGAACTCGGCGGCCGCCGCGAGCCGAGCCATGGCGACGTTGGTGCCGACCTGGACGATGGCCTCGACGTCGGCGTGGTCGACCTCCTTGACCGCGTCGCGGAGCGCGGTCTCGGAGACGTGCGAGATCTTGGCCGGGCTGGGCATGCCGAGCCCGTGGACGCGCAGCAGGTCGTAGCCGTTGTCGCCGAAGAAGCGCCGCACCGGATCGTCGCCGACCGGCAGATACGGCGTGATGACCGCGATCCGGCGGATGCCGTACGTGGCGAGCGCGGCGTTGATCGCGTCCGGGCTCATCGTCACCGGCCGCCCGCCCGCGGCCTCTCGCATCGCGGCGAGGACGCGGCCGTGCGCCTCCGGCCCCTCCCAATGGCTTTCCGGGGAGACCCCGATGATCACGCAGCCGGGGTCGCAGCCGACGACACCGCGGATCGCCGGCCGCGTCGACCGCCGGATGTCGTGCATGACGTGGTCGAACCCGGGTTCGTCGACCATCGGGTCGTCTTCGATCACCATCCGGCCGGTGTGGTTGGTGACACCGTCGGGGCGCAGCGCGTCCAGTTCCGGCTGCGCCGAGGTGTTGGTGGACGGGACGACGACGCCGACCTTGAGGCGGGGACCGAGGGAGTCGGGCACGGACGCTCCTCCTTAGCTCACCCGGGCACGGATCGCCGACACCAGTTCGGCGACCCCGTTCTCCTTGAGGACGCTGTAGTGATCGCCTTCGAGCGTCACCACCTCCGGTGGCGTGGCCGAGTACCCGGAGCTGTTCTCGACGAACGAGTAGTCGTCGCCGTCGGCCTTGAACAGCGTCACCCGGGCCGCGATCCGCCGCCGCGCGAGTTCACGGAAGGTGTAGTCGAATTCGTAGGTCTCCTCCACGATCCGGACGATCCGCCGGATCAGCTGCTCGCCGAGCGCGGGCAGCAGTTTCGCCACGAAGGCCACGAAGCCGTCTTCGTCGCGAACCGTTTCCCGGCAGGCCACCGTTTCCGGCCCGGAGATCGATCCGAGGAAGACCGACAGCAGGATCGTCAGGTACGCCGGGTTCGCGTAGCTCGCCACCCGCTCGCCTCCGACCTCGGGATTGCCCGGGCAGATCAGCAGCAGGTCGGTCACCCGCTGCCCCTGCTGTTCCAGCTGCCACGCCGTTTCGAAGGCCACCCGCGCGCCGAACGAGTAACCCCACAGCGTGTACGGCCCCTCCGGCTGGACGCGCCGGATCTCGGCGACGTCGGCCCTCGCCATCTCCTCGACGGTGGCGTACGGCGTCTCGCCCGCGTTGATCCCGTGGGCCTGCACGCCGTAGAACGGCCGCCCCAGACCGCTTTCCGAAGCCAGCGGCCGCAGGTTCATCGGGTAACCGCCCAGGCCGGGCCAGCAGAACACCGGGCGACCTTCGCCGGTCGCCAGCGGGACCAGCCGTGACGACGGCCCGGCGGAGTCCTCGCCGATGCGGGCGGCGAGATCGGCCAGCTTCGGGCATTCGAAGACGACCTGCAGCGGCAGCCGGGTGCCGTACTCGCGGTTGATCCGGTTCACCAGGGAAACCGCGGTCAGCGAGTTGCCGCCCGCGGCGAAGAAGTCGTCGCGCGCCGAGACGTCGTCGTAGTTCAGCGCCTTGCCCCACACCCCGGCCAGCCACCGTTCGTGGCTCGTCGACGGAGCGACATACGGCGCGCCTGTGCTCGCGGACCGGACGGTGTCGGTCGCCGCCAGCGCGTGCGCGTCGACCTTTCCGTTGGCGGTCAACGGCAACGCGTCCAGTACCAGCACCCGGTTCGGGAGCATGTAGTCGGGCAGGGTGGTCGCGAGTTCGTCGCGGATGATCTCCGCCGGTCCCTTCATGTGCACGGCGTCTTCGCGCATGCCCTCGCTGCGCACCTGCTCCTGGCTCACCTTGCCGCCGACGAAGAAGTACGAAGGTCCTGGGGCGATCCCCTGCCCGGCGAGGATGTCGTCGATCCGCCGGGCGGCGGGCAGCGGGTGACCGCTCTTGGAACTGTAGCCCGACGACATGAAACCGAACCCCGAACCGTTGCGCTGCAAGTGATGCAGCTTCGCGCCGAGGACGATGTACGCCAGCCGCTCGTCGGCGGTGCGGCTCACCGCCGTGATGCCGAAGGCCGCGCGCCCGTACACCTGCTGGTTGATCGCGATCACGTGCTTGGCCTCGATGAGCTTGCCGGAGATCCGTTCGAAGTCCCCGCCGCGCCAGCGGTAGGTGCCGGCGGGCAGGCCTTCGACGCGGCCCGGATGCGCTTGGACGAACAGCTCGACGTCGTCCTGCTTGGGCACACCGTCGTCGGCGTGCAAGGAGAACGTGCCGAGGTAGTGGTCTTCGGCGGCGGCACCGGCCCGCGCGGCGACGGCGGGATCGGACGCCACCGGGCTGATCGTGAGGCCGTATCCGGGCAGGATCTCCTCGAACACCGCGACCATGTGCCCCGTCTCGAACTCGAGGACTTCGCGGATGTTGTTCTTGTAGACCGGTTCGATGGCGCCGGTGCGGCCGATGAAGTGCACCGAGTGCCCGGCGCCCGTGCTCGCGCCGATCCGGACCAGCGTGTGGTCGATGGGGTGGTAGTAGTACAGCCCGGCGCCGAGTCCGTCGAGACCGCTGGTCTCCAGGTACAGCTGCGTCGCGTACAGCGCGCCCGGCGAGGCGTACGCGTACTTCGGCAGCAGCCGCTCGTCGCTGCGGAACCGGCCGAACCACCGCAGCAGCTCACCCAGTTCGGCGAACGCGAGCTCGCCGGGTTCGCGCGAACGCGTGTGCACCGGCTCCGACGCCAGGAGCGCGGCGAGGTCGTCGCGGGTGACGTCGCCGCCCTCGTAGAAGCGATAGGTCTTGCGCGCGAAGACTTCCCGTCGCTGCCGATCGGTTTCCCGCTTGCCCGGCAACGCGACCGCGGGACGACCGGCGAGGTCACGGACACCGGGATTCGACAGCTGCGCCTTGACCTGCAGCTTGCTGGCCTTCGACTGGTGGTGCCCGCCGTGGTTGCCCTGATCCATCACCGCGGCTTCGCGGGGATTCAGCTCCACACAGGCGACGAGCGCCTTCGAGCCGGTCCGCGCGTCGTCGGTCACCACCGCCGCTGCCCGGCGCACCCACGTGTGCTCCTCGATCGCCACCGCGATTTCGTCCAGCTCGACGCGGTAACCGCGTAGCTTAACCTGGTTGTCGGCACGGCCGACGAACTGAAGGGTGCCATCGGGGTTCCACTGGACGAGATCACCGGTGCGGTACAGCCGTCCGGTCGGCACGAACGGGTTCGGCACGAACTTCTCGGCCGTCTGCTCCGGCCGGTTCAGGTAACCCCGCGCGAGCTGCACACCGCCGATGTACAGCTCTCCCGTCTCCCCGATGTCGACCGGGGACATGGCGGCGTCGAGCACGAAGCACTCGGTGTTGTCGGCCGGCACGCCGATCGGGACCGTTCCGGCGCTCTCGCCGATCGTGTCCGGGTCGACGACGTGAGCGGTCGCGTTGATCGTGCATTCGGTCGGCCCGTAGAGGTTGATCAGCCGTGCCGACGGCAGCTCACCGGCGAGATCCTTGGCCAGCCGCCGCGAAAGCGCCTCGCCGCCGGAGAACAGTTTGCGCAGCGTGGTGCAGGTCGCGAAGCGTTCGGTGTCGAGCAAGGCCTGCAGCAGCGTCGGGACGCACTGCAAAGTCGTGACGCCGTGTTTCACCACCGTGTCGATCAGCGCTTCGGGATCCCGGAAACTCCCCGGCGCGCTCATCACCACGCGGGCGCCGGCGGCGGGCGCGAGGATCTCCCATTGCGCGGCGTCGAAGCTCATCGGCGTCTTCTGCAGCACCGTGACGTCCGGGCCGAGGTGACCGCAGTCCTGTAGCCAGCGCAGCTGCGACACGACACTGTGGTGCTCGATCATCACGCCCTTCGGTTTCCCGGTGCTGCCGGAGGTGTAGATGACGTACGCGAGCGAGTCCGGCCGGGGGCCGCGCGGTACGTCGGCCGCTCCGGAGTCGGTCACCGAGACGATCCGCGTTCCGGCGGGCGCCAACCCGGCCAGGCGCCCGGCGAGGTGCGGCTGAGTGACGACGACGCCGGTACCGCTGTCTTCGAGCATGTACCGCAGCCGGTCTTCCGGATATTCCGGGGACAACGGCAGATAGGCCGCGCCGGAAGCGAGAATTCCCCACGCGCCGGTCATCAGGTCGGCGGAAGGCTCGACGTGCAGGCCGACGGTGTCGTCCACGCCGATTCCCAGCCCGGCGAGATACGCGGCGAGTCCCGCGCTCGTTTCTTCGAGTTCGTGAAAGTTCATTTCCCGTTCGCCGTCGACGACGGCGACCGCCTCCGGCCGTTTCTCCGCCCAATGCCCGAGCAGATCCGTGAGGCAGGCGCCGGAGCGGACGCGGTGCGCCGGTGCGAGGTGGTCGATCGGTGGCATGGCCATCCCCCAGTGCGAATTCCGTGGTTTTCGTTTCCCTTGCCAAAGGAGTGACGCGCTCTTCGCGAGATACCGGCCGATAAACGAGAACGCCCGGCCGTCCCTTCTTTGCCACCCTTTGGGGCGACCGCTCACTTCGCGCACTGGTTTCCGCCACAATCGAACGCATGATTCCCACCTTCGTCTTCGTGCACGGTTCGGGAAGTTCGGCACACTCCTGGACGGCCATTCAGCGGGAAATGGCCGCCAGGGGGCATCGGACGCTCGCGATCGACCTTCCCGGCCGGGGCGCGGGATTCACCAGGGCCTATCACGAACAGGACCTCGAAACCTTCGCGGCCGAGCCGTCGATGATGAGCGACGTGACCGCCGGCGACTTCGTCCGGCAGGTCGTCGAGGCGGTCCAGCGGATGCGTCATCACGGCCCCGTCTTCCTCGTCGCGCACAGTTTCGGCGGGCTCCCGGTGACCGCCGCGGCCAACGCGGTCCCCGAACTGATCGACCGTGTCGTCTACATCGCCGCCCAGTGCCCGGTGGACCGCGCGCCCGGCGAGTACCCGGCGTCGCCCGCGTGGTCGTCGTCGGCGCTCTTCCCCGCGACGGCACCGCTCCTCGTCGGCGACCCGTCGCGGCAGGGATTCGTCCGGGTCAACTGGCGTGGCGCCGACCGCGCACAGCGCGACGCGTTACGGCAGGCCATCGCCGCCGAACTCACCGAGGAGGAGTTCCTCCAGATCGTGGTCACGAGCCAGCCGGACGAGGTGTTCTGGCTGACCGGGCAGGAATGGGATCTTCGCGCGGACAAGGACTCCTGGGGCCGGATCCCGCGCACGTTCGTCAGGCTGACCCAAGACCGGTCGATGCCGCTCGCCGCGCAGGACCTCTACATCGCCGAGGGCGACGCGCTCACCCCGGACAACCCGTTCGACGTCCACGACCTCGCGAGCAGCCACGCCGGGTTCTTCCGGCGGACCGCCGGTCTGGCCGCGATCCTCGACGCGCTCAGCGTCCGAGCAGGCGCCGGATCTCGGTGACGGCCGCGCGGCCCGCCCGGTTCGCGCCGACGGTGCTGGCGGACGGCCCGTAGCCGACCAGGTGCAGCCGCGGTTCGGCGACGACGCGGGTGCCGTCCATCCGGATCCCGCCTCCGGCGGCGCGCAGGTGCAGCGGCGCCAGATGGTCGATCGCGGCACGGAATCCGGTGGCCCACAGGATGACGTCGGCGGGCTCGAAGGTGCCGTCCGTCCACTCCACGCCGTCCGGCGTGATCCGGTGGAACATCGGGCGGCGGTCGAGGATGCCCGCGTCCAGCCCTGCGCGCACTTCGGGGGTCACGGCCAAATCGGTCACGCTGACGACGCTTTCCGGCGGCAGGCCCTCGCGGACGCGACGGTCGACCTTCGCGACGGCCTCACGGCCCCAGTCCTCGCTGAACGGCTCTTCGCGCCACACCGGCGGGCGCCGGGTCACCCAGCGCGTCGAACGCGCGAACGGCGCGATCTCCAGCAGGAGCTGGACGGCCGACGAACCACCGCCGACCACGACGACCCGCTTCCCGCGGAAGGTCTCGACGCCGGTGTAGTCGGCGGTGTGTAACTGGCGGCCGCGGAAGGTCTCCTGTCCGGGATAGTGCGGCCAGAACGGCCGGTCCCAGGTGCCGGTCGCGCTGATCACCGCCCGGGCGGCCCACGTTTCCGTCGCGCTCGCCACCACCAGCCGATCGTCCTCGGCGCTCACCGACAGGACATCGACCGGACGATGGACCGGGAGGTCGTAGGTGCGTTCGAAGCGACCGAAATAGTCCGAGACCACGTCGGCGGCGGGCAGCTTCGGATCCGGGGTGCCGAAGGCCATCCCGGGGAGGTCGTAGAAGCCGTGCACCTTCTCGACGATCAGCGAAGGCCAGCGGTACTGCCACGCGCCGCCGGGCCGTTTGCCGTGGTCGAGCACGACGAAACCCGCCTCGTTGGCGAATCCCGCGCGGCGCAGGTGATACGCCGCCGACAGACCGGCTTGGCCCGCCCCGATCACCGCCACGTCGACTTCGTGATCCGCCTTCATACCGGGTTCAACGGCTCCCGGAAGCAGCTATTTCGTCCGCTGCGTCACAGCCCGCACGATGGCGACGATCAGGAGCACCCCGGCGACGGCCACCAGCACCGGAGCCACCCGCTTGACCACGGATTGACCCGCGTACTCCATCAGGTCGATGGCTTCGCCCTCCGACACCGGCTTCACCGCCTTCAACGGCGGTCGTTCCTTCGGTTTCTCAGGCTCAGGGGTACCGAGCTTGCCGGAAAGGCATTCCGCGAACGAGTCGAGGATCTTGCCGCCGACCTCGGAGATCATCCCTCGCCCGAACTGCGCCGGCTTACCGGTGACCGCCAGGTCGGTGGCGACGGCGCCATGGGTGACGCCGTCCTTCTCGGTCAGGGTGAGCGTCACCGTCGCCGACGCCGTGCCCGCCCCCCGGGCGTCTTTGCCCGCGGCCTTGATCACCACTTTCTTCGCGTCGGCGTCCTTCTCGACGAAATGGCCGGTTCCCTTGTAGAGCAGGGAGATCGGCCCGAGCTTGACCTTCACCGTGCCCTTGAAGGCGTCCCCGTCGACCTCGGTGACGGTGGCGCCCGGCATGCACGGCGCCACCCGTTCCGGGTCGACGACGGCCTTCCAGACCTCGCCGACCGGCGCGGGAACGGTGAATTCGTGGTCGAGCCGCACGGGCCGACCTCCCTTCTGTGTCTCAGCTACCCGCCGCGGCGAGCACCGCGCGGCCGGTCAGCACCCGCGCGAGGTGCTGCCGGTATTCGACGTCGGAGTTGCCGTCGGCCGTGGGGTTCGTCCCCTCGGCCGCGCGTTCGGCGGCACCGCGGATCGCCTCGGCGGTGGCCGCGCAGCCGACCAGCGCCTCCTCGACTCCGGCCGCCCGCACCGGGGTCGAGCCCATGTTGGTGAGCGCGACCCGCGCCTCCTCGATGGTGCCCGCCTCGGTGCGGACGCAAGCCGCGACCGCGACCATCGACCACGCCTGCGCGACCCGGTTGAACTTCTCGTAGTGGGCGTGCCAGCCGGTGTGCTTCGGCACCCGGACCTCGACCAGCAGTTCGTCCGCGGCGAGCGCGGTGGTGAACATGTCCTGGAAGAAGTCCGCCGCGGCCACCGTCCGCCGCCCGCCCGGCCCGGCGACGACGAGTTCGCAGCCGAGCGCGAGCACGGGAGCCAGCAGGTCACCGGCGGGATCGGCGTGCGCGATGGCGCCGCCGAAGGTGCCGCGATGGCGGATCTGCGGATCGGCCACCGTGTCGGTGGCGGCCTTGAGCAACGCGGCGTGCTCGGCGACCATGGCGTCTCGCTGGACGTCGTAATGCGTGGTCATCGAGCCGATCACCAGCGCGTCGCCGTCCTCGCGCACGCCGCGCAGCTCGGCGATCTTCCCGAGGTCGACCAGCGTGGTCGGCGTGGCGAGCCGCATCCGCAACACCGGCAGCAGGCTCTGCCCGCCGGCCAGTACCTTGGCGTCCTCGCCTGCCTCGGCGAGCGCGCTGATCGCTTCGTCCACTGTGGACGGAGCGACGTAGTCGAACGGGGCCGGGATCACTGGGCACCTCCGGTGGCGTCGATCGAACCGAGACCGCCACCGGCTTCCGAGCCCAGCCCGCCCGCGGCGGCCGACCCGTGCTGGATGGCGTGCCAGACCCGCATCGGGGTCAACGGCATTTCGATGTCGTTCACCCCGAAATGCCGGACGGCGTCGACCACGGCGTTGACCACCGCCGGGGTCGAGGCGATCGTGCCCGCCTCCCCGACTCCCTTGGCGCCCAACGGGTTCGTCGTCGACGGGGTCTCGGTGCGGTCGGTGGTGAAGCTGGGCAGATCCGCCGCCGACGGCAGCAGGTAGTCGGCGAACGTCCCCGTGGTCAGCGTGCCGCCTTCGTCGTGGACGGCCTCCTCGAACAACGCCTGCGCGATGCCCTGCGCGAGCCCGCCGTGCACCTGGCCTTCGACGATCAGCGGGTTCACGGCCACGCCGACGTCGTCGACGCAGACGTAGGAGCGCAACCGCACGCGTCCGGTCTCCGTGTCGACCTCGGCCGCGCAGAGATGCGTGCCGTGCGGGAAGGAGAAGTTCTCCGGATCGAACGTGTCCGACGAGTCCAGCGAGGGCTCGACGCCGTCCGGCAGGTTGTGCGCCGAGAACACGGCCCACGCGATGTCCTGGATGGACGTCGAGGAATCCGTGCCCTTGACCGAGAACTTGCCCGCCGAGAATTCGAGGTCGTCCTCGGCGCATTCCATCAGATGCGCCGCGATCGGTTTGGCCTTGGCGAGCACCTTGTCCGCCGCGTTGACCACCGCGATCCCGCCGACCACCAGCGACCGGGAGCCGTAGGTGTCCATGCCCTTGTGCGAGGACTGGGTGTCACCGTGGATGACCTCGATGTCCTCGAAGGGGACGCCGAGTTTGTCGGCGACGATCTGGCTCCACGCCGTCTCGTGACCCTGTCCGTGCGCGGAGGCGCCGGTGATGACCTCGATCTTGCCGGTGGGCAGCACCCGGATCTCCGCGTGCTCCCAGCCGCCCGCCGCGTAGTCCAGCGAGCCGAGCACCCGCGACGGCGCGAGACCGCACATCTCGGTGAACGTCGAGATGCCGATGCCGAGCTGGACCGGGTCGCCCGATTCCCGCCGTTCCTTCTGCTCGCGGCGGAGCCCGTCGTAGTCGAAGAGCTGCTTGGCCTTGGCGGTGGCGGCCTCGTAGTTGCCCGAGTCGTAGGTCAGCCCGGCCACCGTGGTGAACGGGAACTCCTCGTGCTTGATCCAGTTCTTCTCGCGGATCTCCATCGGGTCCATACCCAGTTCGACGGCGAGTTCGTCCATCATCCGCTCGATCCCGAACGTGGCCTCCGGCCGCCCGGCGCCGCGATACGCGTCGGTGAGCGTGGTGTTGGTGAACACGTTGGTGCAGGCGAAGTGGTACGCCGGGAACTTGTAGATCGCGTTGAACATGAACGCGCCGAGAATCGGCACGCCGGGGCCGACGAGGCCGAGGTACGCGCCCATGTCGGCGAGCAGTTCGACCTTGAGGCCGGTCACCGTGCCGTCGCGGTTCGCGGTGATGGTGAGGTCCTGGATCTGGTCGCGGCCGTGGTGCGCGGCGACCATGGTCTCCGAACGGGACTCGTTCCATTTCACCGGTTTGCCGAGCCGCCGCGCGATGAGCGTCGCCATCATCTCTTCCGGCAGCACGGCGATCTTGCCGCCGAACCCGCCGCCGACGTCCGGCGCGATCACCCGCACCTTGTGCTCGGGCAGGCCGAGCGTGGCCGCGGTCATCGTCTTGAGGATGTGCGGGACCTGGGTGGCCGACCACATGACCAGCTGATTGCCCGTCGGGTCCACGACGCACGCCCGCGGTTCCATGAACGCCGGCACCAGGCGCTGCTGACGGAACCGCCGCTTGAGCACGACCTCGGAGTTCGAGATCGCGTCTTCGACGCTGGAACCCGTTCCCGCGTCGGCGGAGTCGAAGACCCACACCGCGTTCTGGTTGGTGCCGAGTTCCTCGTGCACCAGCGGCGCACCCTCGGCGAGCGCGTTCTCCAGGCCGAGGACGACCGGCAGCTCGTCGTAGTCGACGTCGATCATCTCGAGCGCGTCGTGCGCTTCGGCCGACGTGCGGGCGACGACCACCGCGACCCCCTCACCGGCGAAGTTCACCGTGTCCGAGGCGAGGATGGGCCTCCTCGGCGACTTCATGTCCGGCGTGACCGGCCACGCGCACGGCATGCCGATGGCGCCCTCGGGGTCGAGGTCCTTCCCGGTGAAGACCGCGACCACGCCGGGCGCGGATTTCGCCTCGGTGACGTCGATCGAGACGATCTTGGCGTGCGCGAACGGGCTGCGGAGCACGGCGAGGTGCAGCATGCCGGGCAGGGTCAGGTTGTCGGTCCAGCGGGTACGGCCGGTGATGAGGCGCTCGTCCTCCTTGCGGCGGCGGGACTTACCGACCTCCGGTTCGATCGTGGAGGTCATCACTCACCACCCGCGCCGACACGGGAGGCGGTGTCCGAGGCGAGCCGCTCGGCCTCGGGACCGGCGCCGGGCCGCATCTCGTGGGCGGCGTCGCGGACCGCGCGGACGATGTTCTGGTAGCCCGTGCAGCGGCACAGGTTGCCTTCGAGTCCTTCGCGGACGGCCTTCTCGTCCGGGTCGGGATTGTCGGCGAGCAGGTCGATCGACTGCATGATCATGCCGGGCGTGCAGAATCCGCACTGGAGCGCGTGGTTCTCGTGGAAGGCCTTCTGCACCGGGTGGAGTTCGCCGTCGCGGGCGAGTCCCTCGATCGTGGTGACCTCGCAGCCGTCGGCCTGGACCGCGAGCACCGAACAGGATTTCACGCTGTGCCCGTCGAGATGGACGGTGCAGGCGCCGCAGTTGCTGGTGTCGCAACCGACCACGGTGCCTACCTTCCCGAGCCGTTCGCGCAGATGATGCACGAGGAGGGTGCGGGGCTCGACGTCGTCTGTGTAGCTGGTGCCGTCGACGGTGACGGTGATGCGCATCAGGCCTCCAAAAGCAAGAGAAACCCCGCGCTGGTCCGGGGTCGTTCGGGAGCGGCCGGTCATTCGGTTGTCACGGACCGACCCCGGAGCGACCGTGATCGGACTCACAGTCGAGCGTGCTACTCAGCGCCTGCCAGGGCAACCCCCACCAGGGGATGACTCGCGCCCGAGTCCGCAGATGCGGTTTTGCCAGTGAAGAAACGGTGCAGATGCGGAGAAAGCGCGAGTGTCCATTCGGTACAGGTGGTCGTGAGTGGCGATTCGGGTTAGAACCCGAATCGCCACTCACGACCACCTGTACCCAACGACGGCTCAGCGTGCTTGAACGGACGACACGTGTGATCCGACGGGCGACACGCGTGACCAGATGGACGACACGACCGCGGCGAAGCCTCCACCGCGAGTCGGCCGTCCAGACACACGTGTCGTCCGTCTGATCACGTGTGTCGTCCATCCAGTCACGCGAGTTCCGTGCCTGATCACGCGAGTCACGCCTTCGCTCACGCCGTACCCAGTCCGTGAAGGCCTCCTTGAGGGACTCTGGGTCCCTCAAGGAGGCCTTCACGGACTTCGGCCAAATCGAATCGCCACTCACGACCACGCCGTCGGTGAGACCGCGTTCGCCCCGGTGATCACGGTGGCGACCCGGTCCCCCGGGATGTCGTGCACGGTCAGCGCGGCCAGGCCTGCCGCACCCGCGGGTTCCGGCAGGACGCCGAGCGTTTCCGCGCCCAGCCGCATGGCCGCCCGCAGATCGTCGTTCTCGACCAGCACGAAATCGTCCACGAGCGACCGCAGCCGCCGGATGGATTCGGGTTCCGGCGTGCGGATGGAGATTCCGCCGGCGAACGAGTCGGCCCGGTCGACGGTGATCGGCTCACCAGCCAGCCAGCTCTTCGCCATGGCGGGCGCCGACGTGGTCCCGACGCCGACGATCCGGACGTCCGGCGTATGCGCCTTGAGCCACAGCGCGACCCCGGCGATCAGGGCGCCGTCGCCGACCGGGAACACGACCGTGTCGATCCCGTCCTCCCGCGCCAGTTCCAGCCCGATCGTGCCCGCGCCTTCGGAGATCGCGGGCTCGCGGCCGTCGACCACGAAGACGCGATCCGGGGCTTCGGCGGCGAAGGCGGCCGCGGCGACCTTCGCCTCGCCTTCGACCCGGCGCACCCGCGCGCCAAGCGTCTTCATCCGCCGGAGTTTGACCGGTGAGACGTCGGCCGGGACGAACACCTCGGCCCGCAGACCGTGTTTCCGCGCGGCGAACGCGACGGCCTGCCCGAAGTTGCCGCTGGTCCCGCACACCATGGTGGTCCCCGGCTCCAGCCCGGCGGCGTAATAGTCCGCGCCGCGGCCCTTGAAGCTGCGCAACGGGTTCAGCGTCTCGACCTTCACCAGCACGTGACGGCCGAGCTGCCCGTTCAGCTGTTCGTCGCTGTACTGCGGGGTGTTCAGGAAGACGGGGTCGATCACCTTCGCCGCCTCGGCGACGTTCTCCAGCTGCAGGTCCATGACACTCAAGCTAGGCCGGGAGCCGATCACGCCGATTGTAAATTTTCCCGCCCGCGTGCAAAAATCTTGCGTGCCTCTCGACGAGCTCGACCACCTGCTGCTCGACCTCGTCCAGGCGGACGCGGCCCGCCCCTTACACGACTTGGGCGACGCCGTCGGCCTCTCCCCCAGCGCGGTGCAGCGGAGGCTGACCCGGCTGCGCGCCGAGGGGGTGATCCGCGCCGAGGTCGCCGTGCTCGATCCGGAGGCGCTCGGCGCGGGGATGACGTCGGTCATCCTGGTCGCGCTGACCGACGATGACGAGAAGAGCCACACGGCCTTCCGCGAGCGCATGCTGGCCGAGGCCCGCGTCCAGCATTGCTACAGCATCGTCGGGCAGTGGGACTACGTCGTCGTGCTGCTCACCCCGGATCTCAAGGCGAGCCGGTACCTGGCCAGGAAGCTGTTCGACAAGCACGTCAAACGGTTCGAAACCCTGCCCGCCTTCGAGGTGGTCAAGTCGAGTCAGGCGATCCCCGTGCCCGGGCTCAGCCGTGGATCCGGCCGCTGAGTTCGGCGAGCCGCGATCCCGAGCCGTTCCAGCGCAGCGCGATGATCTCCGCCGCGATCGACACCGCGGTCTCCTCCGGGGTCCGCGCGCCGAGATCGAGCCCGATCGGCGAAGACAGCCGTTCGAGTTCCGCCTCGGTGACCCCGGCTTCGCGCAGGCGGGCGAAGCGGTCGTCGTGGGTCTTGCGCGAGCCCATCGCGCCGACGTAGCCGACGTCGAGGCGCAACGCGACCTCCAGCAGCGGCACGTCGAACTTCGGGTCATGGGTGAGCACGGCGATCGCGGTGCGGCCGTCGACCCGGCCTGCCTCGGCTTCCGCCTTGAGATAGCGATGCGGCCAGTCGACGACGACCTCGTGCGCGTCGGGGAAACGGCTCTTCGTCGCGAACACGGGCCGCGCGTCGCAGACCGTGACCTGGTAGCCGAGGTAGGCGCCCATTTTCGCCATCGCGGCCGCGAAGTCGATCGCGCCGAAGACCAGCAGGCGCGCGGGCGGCTCGAAGGAGTTGACGAAGACCGTCATGCCTTCGCCGCGGCGCTGCCCGTCCGGCCCGTAGTGCAGCGTGCCGGTGCGGCCGCCGGCGAGCATGCCGCGCGCGTCGTCGGCCACGGCGTCGTCCATCCGTGACGAACCGAGCGAACCGGCGACGCGATCCGGCCAGACGATCAGGTGCTCGCCGACCATGCCCTCGCGTTCGTGCTCGATCACCGTGACCACGGCGACCGGCTGTCCACTGTGGACCGAGTCGACGACGTCGCCGAACTCGGGCATCGAGTCGCGGTCGATGTGCTGGACGTAGATGTCGATGATCCCGCCGCAGGTCAGCCCGACGGCGAACGCGTCGTCGTCGGAGACGCCGTAGCGCTGCAGCACGGGCGCGCGTTCGGCGACCACCTGCCGCGCGAGTTCGTAGACGGCGCCTTCGACGCAGCCGCCGGAGACGCTGCCGGTGACCGTGCCGTCCGGGGCGACGAGCATCGCCGCGCCGGGGCTCCGCGGCGCCGACGAGAACGTCGCCACCACCGTGCCGACCCCCACCGTCTCGCCTGCCGCCCAGCGGCGGTGCAGTTCGTCCAGTACGTCACGCATCGGCGATCTCCACGAGAAGTCGTTCCAAGGTGGCCAAGCTGTGCCCGGCGAGCAGCCGATCGAGGTACGGGAGCGCGGCCACGATGCCGGACTGCACGGGAGCGTAACCCGCCCGCCCCGCGTGCGGATTCACCCAGAATACGACGTGCGCGAGCCGCCGCAGCCTGGCGAGTTGCTCGCCGAGCAGGGCGGTGTCGCCCCGTTCCCAGCCGTCGGAGAACACGGTGACCACGGATCGCCTGGCCACGCCGCGTTGTCCCCACCGGTCGAGGAACGCCCGCAGGGTCTCGCCGAGCCGGGTCCCGCCCGCGAAATCGGGGACCGCGGCGGCCGCGGCGAGCATCGCGTGCTCGGGATCGCGCAACCGCAGCTGGCGGGAGACCCTGGTGAGCCGGGTGCCCAGTGTGAACACCTCGACCCGGCCGGGAGCGCGCCGGGCGACGACGTGCGCGAACCGCAAGAGCGCGTCGGCGTACGGCCCCATCGAGCCGGAAACGTCGATCAGGAGGACGAGACGGCGCGGTCTGGTGCTTCGCCGCCGATACGCCAGGGGTACGGGTTCGCCGCCGCCGGCCAGCATCGCCCGGAGCGTGCGCGACGGGTCGAGAGCTCCCCGCCGGGCGGCGCGACGGCGCGGTGACGACCGCGGCGGGAGCGCCGGGCGCAGTTTCGCGAGCAGTTCCCGCAGGTGAGCGCGTTCGGCGACGCTCAGCTCGGCGAGGTCCCGGTGGCGCAGGATCTCTTCCTCGCTCGCCGTCACGCGGAGCTCGTCGGGTTCCGCACCGGATTCGCCCTGGCCCGCCTGGGCGAGCGTCGCGATCCTGGCGCGCTTCGGAGCCGCCTCGCGGCCTCGTCGCCGTGGTGCGGTCTTCTGGTCGGCGAACCAGCCGTCGAACGCGGCGTCGTAGCGTGGGAGGTCGTCGGGATCCGCGCAGAGCGTCAGCCGTCCGGCCCAGTACAGCTGTTCGGGATCGGCGAGGTCGATCGCGCCGACGGCCTCGAGATACGCCTGGGTCCGGTGTGCGTCGCACGGCAACCCTGCTTCGCGCAATGCCTCCGCGAAGCCGACGAAGCCCGCCAGTGGATCGCTCACCCCTCCATTGTGCCTCGGCGGGCGAAGGCCGGGGTCTTCTCGCGAAGGGGACCGATGCCACCGAAGAACGCGGCCACGGCCGTGAGCATCGGGAACCGGTCCGAAATCCGGAGGGGCAGGGGGATGGTCCGCTCGTTCAGCCTCCCGTCGAGGGCGGGCTCGATGAGCATCTTGTGCTCCCCCAGTTGCTGCAGCTGGATCAGGGTGACGGCGAAGTTCCGGCGGCGCTGGACCCGGTTCAGGTGCCGGGCGGTCAGCGTGCCGCTCAGCAGTGGGGCGGCGAGGATCCGCGCGGCCGCCACGGCGTCCTGGATCGCGACGTTGACGCCCATCCCGCCGGCGGGTGACATCGCGTGCGCGGCGTCGCCGATGCAGAGCACCCGCTCGGAATACCAGTGCGGGAGCTTGGACATCCGGACCTTCAGCAGTTTGACGTCGTCCCAATCGCGGATCTCGGCGAGTTCGCGCTCCCCCCAGCCGAACAGGCCGCCGATACGTTCGCGGAACTTCTCGATGCCTTCGGCACGCAGCGCCTCGTCCTGTCCCTTCCTGATCAGGTACGACGTCTGGTAGTAGTCGC
The DNA here is from genome assembly GCF_000400635.2 of Amycolatopsis keratiniphila. Classification (NCBI taxonomy): domain Bacteria; kingdom Bacillati; phylum Actinomycetota; class Actinomycetes; order Pseudonocardiales; family Pseudonocardiaceae; genus Amycolatopsis; species Amycolatopsis keratiniphila. The sequence goes on from NC_021252.1 coordinate 6,787,250, forward strand.
CGCGGTCCATCGTCATCCCGGCGAGGCCGTTCGCGAAACAGCCGAACACCTCGGCCACCTCACCCGTCTCCTCGAATTTGGGCACCCGGACCCACCACACGTCCATCGGCACGTCGTACTCGTCCGGTACGAGCCCCGCTTTCGCGCGCACCAGGGAATCCCGGCCGTCGCAGCCGACCACGAGCGTCGCGGCCAAATCCCGTTCCACGCCCTCGGAATCGCGGTAACGCACCCCGCCGCCCTCGCACAGGCCGGTCACCTCCGCGCCCATCCGGAGGGTGAACGTCGGTTCGACGGCCGCCGCTTCGGCGAGCAGGTTCAGGAAATCCCATTGCGGGACCATCTCGATGTACTTGTGCGGACCGGGAACCCGGCTGAAATCGGCGGCGACGATCGAGACGCCGCCGAACACCATCCGCATCTTTTCCAGCCGTTTCGACGGCAGTTCCGCGAACCGGTCACCGAGGCCGAGTTCGTCGAGCAGCATCAACGTCGGCGGATGCACCGTGTCACCGCGGAAATCGCGGAAGAAGTCCTTGTGTTTTTCGAGAACGGTCACCTCGACCCCGGCCCGCGCCAACAGGAGTCCGAGCACCATCCCCGCCGGACCGCCCCCCACCACACAACACTGTGTACGTTCCATATCCGAGTTGTAGCGCGCGGAATGGGCCGTCGCCAGGAATTCGGCTGTGAAGGGGACCTAGGTCCTGAGGCCCGCGATAAGGATTTCGACCATCTTGCGCGCGTTGTAGCGCGGATCGTTTTCGGCGCCGATGCAAAGGTTCCCGACGCCGCGCATGACTTCGAGCGCCTGCAGATCGGAACGGATCTCACCGGCCTCCGCCGCCGCGCCGAGCAAGCGGGCGCACACCGGCAGGAGGGTGTCGAGGAAGTAGGCGTGCAGCGTCTCGAACCCGGCGTTGTCCGACTGCAGTACCGCGGCCAGTCCGTGTTTGGTGACCAGGAAATCGACGAAGAGGTCGATCCAGCGCCGCAACGCCTCGTACGGGGAATCGCTCGACGCCAGCAGCTCCGGCCCGGCTTCGGCGCACGCGTCGACCTGGTGCCGGTAGACGGCGATGATGAGGTCGGCCCTGGTCGGGAAATGCCGGTAGATCGTGCCCATCCCGACGCCCGCCTTGGCCGCGATGTCGCGGACCGGCGCCTCGACCCCCGACGTGACGAAGACGGCGGCGGCGGCATCGAGCAAGGTCTTCTCGTTGCGCCGGGCGTCCGCGCGCTTGCCTTTGGTGCCCTCTTCACTCATCACACCACTCCTCCACCACCGGGCTTGCCAAACGGAACAGTGCTCCGTATCGTTAGCGGAGCAACGTTCCGCTTGCTTATCTTGCCATGGAGGACCCCGTCATGCAGTACCGCACCTTGGGCAGGACCGGTGTCCAGGTCAGCACTCTCGCGCTGGGCGCGATGAACTTCGGCGCGATCGGGCGCACCACCCAGGACGAGGCCACGGCCATCGTCGACGCCGCGCTGGAGGGCGGCGTCAATCTCATCGACACCGCCGACATGTACAGCGCCGGCGAGTCGGAAAGGATGGTCGGGAAGGCCATCGCCGGCCGCCGCGAAGACATCGTGCTCGCCACGAAGGCGAGCATGCCGATGGGCGAAGAGCGCAACCATCAGGGCGCTTCACGCCGCTGGCTGGTCACCGAGCTGGACGACAGCCTGCGCCGCCTCGGGGTCGACCACGTCGATCTCTACCAGGTCCACCGCTGGGACCCGAAGACCAGCGACGAGGAAACCCTTTCCGCGCTCACCGATCTGCAGCGCGCGGGGAAGATCCGCTACTTCGGCTCGTCGACGTTCCCCGCGTATCGCATCGTGCAGGCCCAGTGGGCCGCCCGGGAGCACCGGCTGAGCCGGTACGTCACCGAGCAGCCGAGCTACTCGATCCTGCAGCGCGGTATCGAAACGCATGTGCTGCCGGTGACCGAGGAGTACGGGATGGGCGTGCTGGCGTGGAGCCCGCTGGCGTCCGGCTGGCTGTCCGGCGCGGTCCGGGAAGGCCGCGAGATCAGCACGAACCGTTCGGCCGTGCTGCCGCAGCGTTTCGACCTGACCCGGCAGACCAACCGGACCCGGCTGGAGGCCGTCGAACGGCTGGCCAAGGTCGCCGACCAGGCGGGGCTCAGCCTGATCCAGCTCGCGCTCGGCTTCGTCGTCGCGCATCCGGGGGTGACGAGCGCGATCATCGGGCCGCGCACGCTGGAGCACCTCGAGTCACAGCTCGCCGCCGCGGACACGGTGCTGTCGTCGGACGTCCTCGACGCGATCGACGAGATCGTCGCCCCGGGCACCGACCTCGCCCCCGAGGAGAAACACGACACCCCGCCCGCGCTGCTCGACGCGTCGCTGCGGCGCCGCTGACGCCTCAGGCCAGCAGGCTGTCCAGCTTGGCCCGGACCCTGTCCAGGTCTTCGCTGTACTTGAGCACCGAACCGAGCGTCCGGGCGGCGGCCGCGGCGTCCAATTCGGACATCCCGAGCGCGAGGAGCGCCTGAGCCCAGTCCAGGGATTCCGCCACCCCGGGCGGTTTCAGCAACTCCATCGCGCGGAGCCGGTGCACCGCCGTCGCGACCTGTGCCGCGAGCGCCTCGCCGAGACGCGGGATCTTGCGGCGCAGGATCTCGACCTCGCGGCCGAGGTCCGGATGTTCGAGCCAGTGATAGAGACAGCGGCGCTTCAGCGCGTCGTGTACCTCCCGCGTCCGGTTCGAGGTGAGCACCACCAGCGGCGGATGCTCGGCGCGCACCTCGCCGAACTCGGGGATCGTCACCGCGTTCTCGTCGAGAAGTTGCAGCAGGAAGGCTTCGAACTCGTCGTCGGCCCGGTCGATCTCGTCGACCAGGAGGACACACGGCGCGGTCTGCAACGCCTTCAGCAGCGGCCGGGAGAGCAGGAACCGTTCGGTGTAGAGGGACTGTTCGGCGGCCTCGACGTCGAGGCCGCCGTCACCGGCGGCTTCCAGTGCCCGCAGGTGCAGCAGCTGACGGGGAAAGTCCCATTCGTACAGTGCCTGCGCCGCGTCGATCCCTTCGTGGCACTGGAGACGGATGAGCGGCATGCCGAGCGCTTCGGCCAGTCCCAGCGCGAGCGAGGTCTTGCCGGTTCCCGGTTCGCCCTCGCAGAACAACGGGCGGCCGAGCGCCACGGCGAGGTACCCGGCCGTGGCGATGCCGTCGTCGGCGAGATAGCCGACCGCTTCGAGGGCTTCGGCCAGTTTCTCGGGCGATTCGACGGTCACTCGCCGATGGTAAGCCCCGGTGGGCCGGAGATCAGCCCGGAAGATCCTCGCGGCGGTCCACGTCGTGCCCGGTGCCGAGGTCACCGCATTCGACGAGCCTCAGGTCGTCGCGCGCCCGGAGCCAGTCGCGGGCGCCCTTGTCCCCGGACGCGCCCACGATGATCTCCGGCCACCAGCGACGGCCGAGCACCACGGGATGGCCGGGAACGCCGTCGTAGGCGGCACGCGCGACGGTGTTCCCGTCGGCCCCGTCGGCGACCCGGCGAACCACTTCGGCACCGACCCCGGGCAGGTCCACGAGATGCACGACGGCGGCTTCGGCATCGGTTGCGGCGAGCGCGCGCAGGCCCGCGCGCAATGACGCGCCCATGCCGGACTCCCAGTCCTCGGCCACGACGGCGGCCCCGGGATCGGGCAGGAGCGCACGGGCTTGCGCGGCCGAGGCACCCAGCACCACCCGGACCGGGACGCAGCCCGCTTCGGCGAGCACCCGGAGCGACCGGACGACGAACGGCTCGCCGTCGAGGACGGCCAGTGCCTTCGGCCCGCCGAACCGGCGCCCGGCACCGGCCGCGAGGAGCAGCCCCGCGACCTCAGCCATGCCTCGCCCTGGTCGGCGGCGCCGAGGCCAGATCGGCCTCGATGGCCCGCGCCGCCGAAAGCAGCGACGGCAGCAGTTCCTTCTCGACCGACTCCGGCGTCGTGCGGCTGGCGTGGGTGGAGAGGTTGACCGCGGCCACGACCTTCCCCCGCCGGTCCCGGATCGGCGCGGCGATCGAGCGGAGGCCCTCTTCGAGTTCCTGGTCGACCATCGCGTAGCCCTGCCGGTACACCTTCTCCAGCTCGGCGAGGAGATCCTTTTGCCTGGTCAGCGTGCGCGCGGTCAGCTTTTCGAGTTTGGCCGCGTCGAAGTAGCCGTGCAGGTCGTCGTCATCCAGGCCGGCCAGCAGGACATGCCCCATGGACGTCGCGTGGGCCGGGAAGCGGGTGCCGACGTTGATGCTGACGGTCATGATCCGCGAGACGGCCACGCGGGCGACGTAGACGATGTCCGGGCCTTCGAGCACGGAGATCGAACTCGACTCGTGCACCTCGGCGGAGAGCCGTTCCAGGTGCGGCTGGGCGACTTCCGACAACGACAGGCTCGACAGGTACGAGTAGCCGAGTTCGAGGACCCGCGCGGTGAGCGAGAAGTACTTGCCGTCCGTGCGCACGTACCCCAGGTCGACAAGGGTGAGCAGGAACCGGCGGGCGGCCGCCCTGGTCAGCCCGGTCGCGCGGGCGACGTCGCTCAGGGTGAGCTCCGCCGCGTCCGCGTTGAACGCCTTGATCACGGCCAGCCCGCGCTCCAGCGACTGGACATGATGCGCCCCGCGCTCGGTCACCTCGCCTTCGTCCATAAGAGAACCCTAACTGTCACCCTCTCTCTGGGCGGCAGGCTCACCGAGTTCGGCCAGGACCCGCTGCGCGACGGCGAACGCCGCGTTGGCGGCCGGGGCACCTGTGTAGACGGCGGTGTGCAGCAGGACCTCGGAGATCTCCTCCGCGGTTAGTCCATTGTGGACAGCGGCGCGGACGTGCATCGCGAGCTCGTCGTGGGCGTGCAGCGCGGTGAGCGCGGCCAGGGTGACACAGCTGCGGGTCTTGCGGTCGAGCCCGTCACGCGACCAGACCGACCCCCAGGCGCCGCGGGTGATGTAGTCCTGGAACGGGCGGCTGAACTCGGTGGTCCGGGCGACGGCCCGGTCGACGTGCTCGTCCCCGAGGACCTCGCGGCGCACCTTCATGCCGGTCTCGTAGGGGTCTTCGCTCATCGGGCGGCCTCCAGATGTTCGAGGATCAAGGCGCTGAACCGCTCCGGCTGTTCGAAACTCCCGAGATGGGCGGCGTCTTCGACGACCTCGAGCCGCGCGTCCGGGATGCCGCCGGCGATCACCTCGGCGTGCTCGACCGGGGTGGCCGGATCCCGGCCTCCGGCGATGACCAGGGTCCGCGCCGCGATCTTGGGCAGGTCGTCCACGAGGTCCATCCGCTCGATGGCCTGGCAGGACGCCGCGTAGCCCTCGGCGGGGACGCCCGCGATCATCTCGCGCAGGTACTCGGCCTGCTCCGGATACGCGGCGGCGTACCCGGTGGTCAGCCACCGGGCGACGCCGGCCTCGGCGACCGCCGCGGTGCCCTGCTCCCGGACCGCCTTCGCCCGGTCCGCCCACATGCTCGGCGGCCCGAGCTTCGCCGACGTGCAGCACAGCACGAGACTCGCCATCCGGTCCGGCGCGTTGACGCCGAGCCACATCCCGGTCATCCCGCCGAGCGAGAGCCCGACGACGTGGGCCCGTTCGGCGCCGTGCTCGTCGAGTAGCGCGAGCAGGTCACCGCCGAGATCGGCGAGCGTGTACGGCCCGGCCGGGACCGGGGACGCGCCGTGCCCGCGAGTGTCGTACCGGATCACCCGGAAACCCCGCGCCACCAAGGGTTTCACCTGCGGTTCCCACATGCGGTGATCGCTGCCGAGCGATCCGCTGAGCACCACGACCGGACCGTCGGCGGGCCCCTCCGCGACGCTGTGCACCTTCACCGGCTCGGACATCGAAGAACTAGACATCGAAGAACACCGTCTCCCCTTCGCCCTGCAACCGGATGTCGAACCGGTAGCCGTCGCCGGTCTTGGTGGCGATCAGGGTGCCCTGGCGTGCTTCCGGGACCGACGCCAGCACCGGATCCCCGGAGTTGTCGTTGTCCTCGAAGTAGATCCGCGTGACTACCCGGTGCAGGAGCCCGCGGGCGAACACCGAGACGTCGATATGCGGCGCCTGCGTGCCGCCGGCCGGGCCGGGCAGCGAGCCGGGCATGATCGTCCGGATCTCGTAGTCGCCGTTCGTGTCGGTGGGACAGCGGCCGAAGCCCCGGAACCCGCTCGCGACCGCTCCGCGCGGGTCGTCGGGATGGTCGAACCGGCCGTCGGCGTCGGCCTGCCAGGTCTCGATCATCGCGTCCGGCACCGGTTCGCCCGCGCCGTCGAGGACGCGGCCGTGGATGCGGATCGCGGCCGGTTCGCCCGCGGGGACGACGTCCGGCCCGTCCGGCCAGGGCAGGCCGATGGACAGGTACGGGCCGACGGTCTGGGAAGGCGTCGTCTCCGGCATCAGTGCTCGTCCTCCTCGTCTTCGAAGACCGAAGCCTCGCGGCCGCGCACGACGATGTCGAACTGGAAGGCCAGCGCCCACTCGGCTTCCGTGCGGTCGAGGTCGAAGCGCGCGATCATCCGCTGCCGCGCCTTCTCGTCCGGGATGGAGTTGAAGATCGGGTCCTGCGAGAACAGCGGGTCTTCCGGGAAGTACATCTGGGTGACCAGCCGCTGGGTGAACGCGCTGCCGAAGACGGAGAAGTGGATATGCGCCGGCCGCCAGGCGTTGTCGTGGTTCTTCCACGGGTACGCGCCCGGTTTGATGGTGGTGAAGGTGTAGCGCCCCTCGGAGTCGGTGAGTGTCCGGCCCGCGCCGTCGAAGTTCGGGTCCAGCGGCGACGGCCAGCGGTCGCCGGTGTGCCGGTACCGGCCGCCCGCGTTCGCCTGCCAGATCTCGACGAGCGAGTCACGGATCGGCCGCCCGTCGCCGTCGAGCAGCCGTCCGGTGACGATGATCCGCTGGCCCTGCGGCTCCCCCGCGTGCCCCTTGGTGAGGTCGTTGTCGAACTCGCCGATCCGGCCCGGGCCCAGCGCGGGCCCGGTGACCTCGGTCAGCAGATGCGGGAGCACGATCAACGGTTCCTTGGGGTGCCGCAGCGCCGTCGACCGGTATCCGGCGGAATCGAGCGGCGGATGCGTGCCCTCCGGATCGCGCCGGTAGCTTGGGAGCCTCAGTTCTGCGGGTGCCGACATGCTGTTCCCTCCAGCGCGGGTCAGTGGGTCACTGAGCTTCGAGGACGATGGCCAGCCCCTGGCCGACGCCGATGCAGATGGCCGCCAGACCCCACCGGCCGCCGGTACGGCGCAGGTGGTGGGCCAGGGTGCCGACGATCCGGCCGCCGGAGGCGCCCAGCGGATGCCCGATCGCGATCGCGCCGCCGTTCACGTTGACGATCTCCGGGTCGAGCTTCGACCAGTCGCGCAGACAGGCCAGCGACTGCGCGGCGAAGGCCTCGTTCAGCTCCACCGCCGCGAGGTCTTCCCAGCCGATCCCCGCCCGCTCCAAGGCGATCTCGGCCGCGCGCACCGGGCCGATGCCGAAGACGTCCGGGTCGACACCGGCCGCGCCCCGGCCGGCGATCCGGGCCAGCGGCGCCTTGCCGAGCCGCTTGCCCGCCGCCTCGTCGCCGAGCAGCAGCGCGGAGGCGCCGTCGTTCAGCGGCGAGGCGTTCGCGGCCGTGACCGTCCCTTGTGGACGGAAGACCGGCTTGAGCTTCGCGAGCTTCTCCGGGCTGGAGTCCGGCCGGATACCTTCGTCGCGGGTGAGTTCGACACCCTCGACCGGGACGACGTGATCGTCGTAGAACCCCTCGTCCCAGGCGCGGGCGGCGTTGACGTGGCTGCGGACGGCGAACGCGTCCTGCTCGTCGCGGCCGATCCCGTAGCGCTCCGCGAGCTGCTCGGTGGACTCGCCGAGCGAGACCGTCCACTGCTCGGGCATCTTCGGGTTGACCATGCGCCAGCCCAGCGCGGTGGAGTACAGCGTCTGGTTGCCCGCCGGGAAGGCCTTCTCCGGTTTCTGCATGACCAGCGGCGAGCGGCTCATCGACTCGACCCCGCCCGCGACGGCGAGCGAGGCTTCGCCGACCTGGACCGTCCGGCTGGCCTGCATGAGGGCGTCGAGGCCGGAGCCGCACAGCCGGTTGACCGTGGCACCCGGCACCGTCGTCGGCCAGCCGGCCAGCAGCGCCGCCATCCTCGCGACGTTGCGGTTGTCCTCGCCCGCCCCGTTGGCGTCGCCGAGCACGACCTCGTCGACGGTGGCCGGGTCGAGGTCGTTGCGCTCGGCCAGCGCCCGCAACACGGTGGCGGCGAGATCGTCCGGGCGCACCCCGGACAGGGCGCCGCCGTACTTGCCGAACGGGGTACGGATGGCGTCGAACAGGAAGACGTCGGTCATGCGCTCGCCCTTTTGAGGTCTCGGAGGATGCGGAGTTCTGCCTCGGTCGGCGCCGGGGTGGTGCCCAGGTCGCCGGCCACCTTCAGTTTCCACCCGGTCGCTTCGACGACCTGATCGACCTCGACACCGGGGTGCAGTTCGGTGAGCGTGAGCTCGGCGGTCTCCGGGTCAGGCCGCATCAGGCCGAGGTCGGTGACCACCAGCGTCGGCCCGGCGCCGGGAAGGCCGAGCCGCTCACGATCGCCCTTGCCGGTGCCGTGGCCGAACGACGTCACGAAGTCGACCTTCTCGACGAACGTGCGGGGACTCTGCCGGAGCACCACGAACACCTCGCGGCAGGACGCGGCGATCTCCGGGGCCCCGCCCGCCCCCGGCAGGCGCACCTTGGGGTTGGCGTAGTCCGGGCCGATGACGGTGGTGTTGATGTTGCCGAACTTGTCCAGCTGGGCGGCGCCGAGGAAACCGACGTCGATCCGCCCCGGCTGGAGCCAGTAGTTGAAGACCTCGGGGACGCTGACCACGGCGTCCGCGGTGTCGGCGAGTTCGCCGTCGCCGATGGACAGCGGGAGCCTGCTCGGCTTGGCGCCGAGGCATCCGGATTCGTAGATCAGCGTCAGGTTCGGCGCGTGCCCGCGGCGAGCCAGGTTGGCAGCGGTGCTGGGCAGGCCGATGCCCACGAAACAGGACATCCCGTCGCCGAGAGCGCGGGCCGCGGCGACGCTCATCATCTCGTCGGAGGTGTACTCGGTCATGCCTTCACTCCCGTCAGCTCGCCGAGCCAGCGTGTGAAGCTCTCCCTGTCCCGGCCGATCGCGTCCCATGCCTGGTAGGCGTCGTTGTCCCGTTCGTAGTAGCCCGCCGCGTACGACGGCCTCGCGCCGCCGGGCACCTCGGCCACGGCGGTGACGGCCCACGACGGCAGGACGATCGCGCCAGGCCGGGGTTCCAGCTCGTCGACGACCTCCTCGACGGTGACCAGCGACCGTTTCGCCGCGAGCACCGCCTCCTTCTGGACGCCGGTGATACCCCAGATCTGGACGTTGCCGGACCTGTCGGCGCGCTGGGCGTGGACGATCGTGACGTCCGGGTTGAGGGCGGGGACCGCGGCCAGCCGCTCACCGGTGAACGGGCAGGTGATGGGTTTGATCGTGTCGGTCCGCGCGGGAAGATCGGTGCCGGTGTAGCCGCGCAGGACGGCGAACGGGAGGCCCGAGGCTCCGGCGACGTACCGATTCGCCATACCCGCGTGGCTGTGTTCCTCTATCTCCAAGGGCACCGGCCAGGAGTGCTGGACCGCGTCACGGAACCGGTGCAGCGAGCCGACCCCGGGGTTGCCGCCCCACGAGAAGATCAGCTTGCTCGCGCAGCCCGCGCCGATGAGCTGGTCATAGACGATGTCCGGCGTCATGCGGATCAACGTCAGGCCGGTGCGGCCCTGTCGGATGATCTCGTGACCGGCGGCCACGGGGATGAGGTGCGTGAAGCCCTCGAGCGCGACGGTGTCCCCGTCGTGCACCAGCCGTGCCACGGCTTCCTTCAACGACAGCAGCTCCGCCATCCCCACCCTCCCAGGCCGTCCATGATGCGTTCGGATCGCGCACACATGTTCTGCATATGAACATAGCTCAGCCGGCGCGACCGTGCAACCAAGCGCGATAACGGCGGAGCGCCAAGGCCTGCAGGACCGTCTCCACCAAGAGCGCCGCCTTCGGATCGATGCCGGGCTTGGTACGCCGTCCCGCGCCGAGTCGGCGAAGCTGCCGCCGGACGCGGGCCATGCTCGCAGCGGACGCGACCGCCTTGTCGCCGATCCGGACCGGCGCGAGTTCCACGGCGGCGTCCGCGTCGAGCCGCCACTTCGCGGGCAGCCCCGGGTCGACGGCCAAGGCGGTGCCCATGCCGACGAGTTCCACGCCGCTCGCCAGGACTTCTTCCGGCGCCTTCCCAAGGCGCGGGTCGACTCCCCGATCGGCCCGACGTTGACGCCCAACTTCTACTACCGGATCTCGACGGCCCGGCTGACGTTGACGGCGCCTTCACGGGCGATCCGGCGCCGCCTCCCCGAAGAGCTCGCGCCGCTGGAGGTCGCGCCGGGCCTCGGCCTGGTGTCGGTGATGGTGTTCCGGTACGACGTCTGCGACATCGACTTCTACACCGAGGCCGCCGTGGGTGTCGCGGTCCGGCCCGCCCGGCACGGACGGCTCGGCTTCTTCGATCTCGTGACCGGGCTCAAGAACGAACACCTTCACTCGTACGTGCTGTCCCTTCCGGTCAGCAGTGACATCGCCCGGGTCCGCGGCCACGACGGCTACGGATTCCCGAAATGGGTGACGAGCATCGACGTCGACATCGACGCCGAACGCACCGAAGCGCGCGTGGCGAACGACTGCGGCGAGACCGATCTCGCTCTTTCGGCGGCGACGCCGCGCCAAACCACGCACGAATCGGGCGAGCGGGTCTCGAGCCTCACGTCGTACACCACCATCGGGGACGCGTGGCATGCGACGCTGAGCCAGACCAACCTCCTCTCGGCCGGAAGTACGACGTTCCCGCGCGGCGTCGACCTCCGGTTGGGCGACGGGCGCCTCTCCGATGACCTACGCTCACTCGACCCGCGCAAGCCGATCCGCCTCGACGTGATGACCGAGGGGCAGCTCGCGCTCCACATGCCGGTCCCCACCTCCGTCCGGGAACAGGAGGCCCGCAAATGACCAAACGCGTCTTGACCGTCGTCACCAACGTCGGTCACTACGACGATCCGTCCCACCCGACAGGCTTGTGGCTTTCCGAACTCACGCACGCCTACCACGTCTTCGCCGAGCGCGGGTTCGAGCAGACGATCGTCAGCCCCCAGGGCGGACGATCGCCGCTCGAACCCCGATCGCTGAAGTTCCCCAACTACGACAAGACCGCCAAGGCCTGGCGCGCCGACCCGGACCGGATGGCCTTGCTGGAGAACACCGCCGCCCCGGACGAAATCGACTCGGCGGACTTCGACGCGATCTACTTCACCGGCGGCCACGCGGTCATGTACGACTTCCCCGACAGCGAAGGACTGCAGCGGATCACCCGCGAGATCTTCGAACGCGGCGGCATCGTCTCCTCCGTCTGCCACGGTTACTGCGGCCTGTTGAACACGAAACTGTCCGACGGCTCGTATCTCGTCGCGGGACGCAAGGTCACCGGCTTCGCCTGGCGCGAGGAAGTCCTCGCGAAGGTGGACAAGCTCGTGCCCTACAACGCCGAAGAAGAGATGAAGAAACGCGGCGCGCGCTACGAAAAGGCCAAGCTGCCCTTCGTCTCCTACGCGGTGGTCGACGGCAATCTGGTCACCGGCCAGAACCCGGGATCAGCGAAGGAGACGGCGAAGAAGGTGGCGGAGCTGCTGTGATCAGCCGATCCCGCTGCCGGGCGGGAACCATTCGACGGCCTTGAAGTCCCCGCTTTCGACCCGTTCGAAGGTCGCGCTGCTCAGGCACGGCGGAACGATTTGCTTGTGCTCGGGGTCCGGCCCCCAGCTGTAGCCGAGCCGGTCGCGCTTGCCGTTGTCGTACACCGTCATCCCGACGCGGCGGTCCTTGAGGCCGGGAACGTCCGTGTCCTCGACGATGCCGGTGACGACGGCGACCGGGCCGCCGACGACCAGGCAGTCGATCCGGCCCTTGAAGTAGGCGGAGAACCCGCCGCCCACATGGCTGACCCGGAAAGTCCCCTTACTCTCCGGGAAGAGACCGTGCGCGTCGAAGGCGAACCGGACGTCCTGGCCGTCCTTGCGCAGCATCTTGGCGCTGCCGACCAGGCTCGGTTCGGTCGGCTTGCCCTTGCCCGCTTCCTCACCCGACGCCGGACCGGCCGCGACGAGTGTCGTGGCGAGGACCATCGCGGCACCGACGGCCGCGAGTTCTCGTGATCGTTTCATGTTCCACCCCTTGAATCCCCTGGTCGCGGAGCTTTTCCGCACTTCTCACCATCCCGGGGCGCCGGCCGGTGACGACTCCCCCGCGCAGGGGAAGCGCCTCCCTCATAACGGGGATTTCCGGTATTTGGGATACCAAGTGCCGCACACTAGGCTGGGCGCGTGACCTCGACGATCGCGGTGACCCGGTGGATTCCCGACGAAGCGCTGAAAGTGCTCGCCGAGGCCGGGGAGGTGAAACTGTCGCGCGCCGACCGGCCGCTGACGCCGGACGAACTGCGTGAGTTCGTCCGCGGCTCGTCCGCGATCGTCGGCATGCTGCACGACCGGATCGACGGCGAGGTCGCCGACGCGGCGGGCCCGGATCTGAAGGTCGTGGCGAACGTGGCCGTCGGCTACGACAACATCGACGTCCCGGCGCTGGCCGGACGCGGGATCACCGTCACCAACACCCCCGGGGTGCTCACCGACGCCACCGCGGATCTGGCGTTCGGGCTGATCCTCGCGGTCACGCGACGGCTCGGCGAGGGCGAACGGCTGCTCCGCTCCCGCACCCCCTGGTCGTTCCATCTCGGTTTCCTGCTCGGCTCTTCGCTGCAGGACAAGACACTCGGGATCGTCGGGCTCGGGCAGATCGGGCAGGCGGTCGCGCGGCGGGCGCTCGGTTTCGGCATGCGGATCGTCTACTCAGGACGATCGAGGGCCGCCGAAGACGTCGAGAAGACCTTGGGCGCGAAGTACGTGCCCTTCGACGAACTGCTGCGAAGCTCCGACGTCGTGTCGTTGCACTGTCCGCTGACTCCGGAAACCCGGCATCTCGTCGACGCGGACGCGCTGAAGGCGATGAAACCGGGCGCGTATCTGATCAACACCACGCGCGGCCCGGTCGTCCACGAGGCCGCGCTCGCCGACGCGCTCGAAGCCGGGGAAATCGCCGGAGCCGGCCTCGACGTGTTCGAAGCCGAACCCGAGGTCGAACCGCGCCTGCTGGATCGCGAAAACGTCGTCTTGACGCCGCATCTCGGATCGGCGACGGTCGAGACCCGTACTGCCATGGCCGTGCTCGCGGCCGAGAACGTCGCGTCGGTGCTCACCGGCGGAAACCCGCTGACGGAGGTTCGTCCATGACTCGTGTGGTCATCGCGCCCGACAAGTTCAAGGGAAGCTTGACCGCGGTCGAGGCCGCGGAGGCGATCGCCCACGGCGTCCGCGACGCGCTGCCCGAAGCCGAGGTCTCGTCCTGCCCGGTCGCCGACGGCGGCGAAGGAACCCTCGACGTCCTCGTCGCGGCGGGCGGCCACCTCGTGGAACTTCCCGTCCGAGGGCCGCTCGACGACACCGTCGACGCCCGCTACGTGACCCTCGACGGCACTGCCTACATCGAATCGGCCCGCGCTTGCGGGATCGAGTTCGTCGATCCGAGCCCGGAGGTGGCGCTCGCCGCGCACACCTGGGGCGTCGGGGAACTGCTCGCGCACGCGCTCGACAACGGCGCGCGACGGCTGGTGCTGACCGTCGGCGGGACGGCGAGCACCGACGGCGGCGCCGGGATGCTGGCGGCGCTGGGTGCCGGGGTCTTCGACGCGTTCGGCGCGCCGGTCGGGCTCGGCGGCGGCACGCTGGGCCGGGTCGCGCTGGCCGAACTCGGCCCGGTGCGTGAACGGCTAGGCTCCGTCGAGGTCGCCGTCGCCACCGACGTCACGAACCCGTTGCTCGGCCCCCGTGGCGCGGCCGCGGTCTTCGGCCCGCAGAAGGGCGCGGGCCCGCGCGAAGTCGAGCAGCTGGACGAGTCCCTGTCCCGCTGGGCGCAGGCTTTGCGGAGCGCCGGGTCGCCCGACGTCTCGGATCTTCCCGGAGCGGGCGCGGGCGGCGGGGTCGCCGCGGGCGCGATCGCGGGACTCGGTGCGAGCGTCGAATCCGGGTTCCAGCTCATCGCCGGGCTCACCGGCGTGGCCGGCGCCATCGAACACGCCGACCTCGTGATCACCGGTGAAGGCTCACTGGACGAGCAGAGTCTCGACGGCAAGGCCCCGGCGGGTATCGCGGCTCGCGCGCGGGAACACGCGGTGCCGCTGATGGTGCTGGCCGGGCGGATCCAACTGGACCAGAGCCAGCTCACCGGCCTCGGAGTCGTGGGCAGCGCCGCCCTGATCGACCACGCGCCTTCGCTCGACCACGCACGTGCGCACGCGGCGGAACTCCTGCGCGAGCGGGCCGGCGAGCTGGTCCGCGCTTGGGCCCATAGTTGAGCCTGGGCAGCGACGCCTCCGCTGTGGGTCGTGAGTGGCGTTTCGCGTTAGAACCCGAAACGCCACTCACGACCACCTGGACCGGCACGCGACGGGACGTAAAGCTTGAGACCGCCGGGGTCAGCTGCCGGGCTGGGGCTGAGCCTGCGGGAGTACGGCGAAGGCGACTTCGCCGGTTTCGTCCTGCTGGACGTCGAGGACCTTGTCGTCGAGCAACTCGGCTGCTTCCGGCTCCAAGAACACCTTCGGGCCGCCGTCGGCGCCGAGGACCTTGTCGCCGCTTTCCGGCTCCGGGGCGACGGAAACCGCGAGCTGAGGACTGTCTCCCTGCTGGGAGTGCATGGCGAACCGCAGCCCGCCTCCATCCTGGCCGTTCTCCTGCCCGGTCAGTGCGGTGATCGCCTCGGCGGCGGCTTCGGTGACTGTCAGCATCTCTGCCCTTCCTTCGTCGCGGTCTTGCACTTGACCGACCACGCTAGGGGGTGTCGGCACGGCCCGCCGTCTGAGTGAAGATCATTTTTCACCGACGTCCGGCTCCTCTTCGGCCAGCCGCATGGCGTGCGACTCGCCTTCGCGGATCTCCGCCGGCGTGGTCCCGAACCGGTCGGCACCACTCCAGTGCTCGGGCGGTTCGACCCCTTCTTCGAGCGGGTCGACACGGAGTTCGTCCTCGTCGAGCGCCTCACTGGGATCCAGCGTTTCCGGCTCCGCGCTCTCACGATCGCTCATCGGCCGCTCCCTCCTGGTCGGACGTTGCCCGGGGCGTGCTGTACTCGACCCCGTCCCGGTGGCTTACCCGGCGTCTCCGCAGGCCAAACGGCGGCGCTGTCGCGGGGATCACAGTTTCTCAGGTGGTTCATTAGCTTCACAAGTTTGTGAAACAAGGAGTAGCGTCGTCGGTATGACCACCACCAGGTGGGCGCCAGGGCACCGGATCATCCGGCGCGCGCCGGAGCGGCACCACGAACTCGGCAACCATGCCGCTTGGTACGTCGTCGCCGGGGTCGCCGCCACCGGCCTGCAGGCGGTGCTGTTCCTTCTCCTGCAGCCGATCCTCGGCCCCCAGTTGGCCAATCTGGTCGCGCTCGCGGTCACCACCGTCGGGAACACCGAGTTCCACCGCCGGGTCACCTTCGCCACCCGCAAGAGTCACGCAGGCAAGCGGCATTTCCAGGATCTGGTCACCTTCGCCTTCTACGCCGTGTACGGCTCGATCGTGCTCGCGTCCCTCGACGCGGTGATCACCGAGCCGACCGCACTGGAACAGACCGGCGCGCTGCTCGCGGCCAGCGTCGTGGGCGGCATCGCGCGCTTCGCGGTCCTTCGCTGGTGGGTCTTCGCGCGCCGGAACGCCTAGTCTCGATCCGTGGCAGAGATCAACGGCCCGCACGACGGCGGCTCGGAACCCGATTACCGCTTCACGCTCGCCAACGAACGGACCTTCCTCGCCTGGCTCCGGACGGCGCTGGGCCTCCTGGCCGGCGGCGTCGCCGTCCATCAACTGGTCCCCGACCCGAGCACGCTGAGCACCGTCCTGGCGGGGTTGTGCGTCGTACTGGCCGCCGTGCTCGCGGCGAGCGCGTATCCACGCTGGCGACGGGTGCAGACCGCGATGCGCACGGGACGGCCGCTGCCGAAGAGCGGGATGCTGCTCCTGCTGACCGCCGGAATCCTCGCGATCACCCTGACCGCGGCGGCACTGGTGGTCTTCTCGTGAACCCGTCCGATCACGGAGCGCAAGCGGAACGGACCGGGCTCGCGTGGCGCCGGACCGCGCTCGCGGCTACTGCCTGCACACTCCTGCTCTTGCACACCGCGGCCCGGCGAGGATGGGGCACGGCGGTCGTCCCGGTCGCCTTCGCGGGGGCCATGGTGATCACCTTGACCGCCGCCGGCGCGATTCGTGAACGAGCACTGCGCCGTCCGGAAACCCCGAAACCTCTTAACCCGATCCTTGCTGTCACAACGTCGGCACTCGTCGTAGCGACGGCGGCCGCGCTGATCGCGGTGCGCTAAGTCGCGCACACATCCAGCGACGCCGAAGCCCCTTTTCGCGACGCAGAGTCTCGGTTGTATTAAGCCGACTCCGGCGAATGGGCTATCTCTAGTTGAAATCTTTACTGCCGTCCGATCGACGCCTACGATTACGCTGCGTCGCAACGGCGGCAGATGAATCTGATCTTACGGAGCATCTGCCGCCCTCAATCGTTACGGAGTGTTGACCCCTCGACAGCGACGGTCGCAGGGTCGGCCGGGGAGGACGACCATGCAAGCAACTTCAAGCGCGTCCAGAACCGTCACCCCCGATGCGGTCCCCGGATACACGACTCCGGAGCACCTGCCTCGACCGGGCGGACGGCTGACGAAGGAGGACCTCGATCCCCTCGTCAAGGACGCGGGCGACGGGAATCCCGCCGCCATCCAGTCCCTGCTCCGGATGATCGGCCCGGTCGTGGTCCGGTACTGCCGCGCCAGAATGGGCGGCCGCGACCTGTCCTACCTGTCGGCGGACGACGTCGCGCAGGAAGTGTGCATGGCGGTGCTGAAGGCGCTGCCCGGCTACCAGGATCGTGGCGGTTCGTTCCTCTATCTCGTGCACGCCATCGCCGCCAACAAGGTCGCCGACGCCTACCGCGCCGTCTCCCGTGACCGGTCGGAGCCGGTCCCGGAACTGCCCGAGCGGCCCATCGGCGACAACGAGCCCGAAACCCACGCCCTGCACCTCGACCTCGGTGCCCGGCTCAACCGCCTGCTCTCCACCCTCCCGCGGGTGCAGCAGGAGATCCTCGCCCTCCGCATCGCAGTCGGCCTGTCCGCCGCCGAAACCGCCGAGGCGCTCGGGATCTCCGCCGGCAACGTGCGCGTGACGCAGCACCGCGCACTGGCCCGCCTGCGGACGATGGTCAAGCAGGACGAGTTCTGATCTTTCGTCCCCCTGCCGCAGGTCGTCGATCAGCGGTTCTCAGGCGCCCGGTCCCCGCGCCGCCCACTTTCTTCCTTTCCCCCGTTTCCCGCCGGGATTTCGTCGTGTCTCACGTAAGGCGATAGGCCCGCCGCGCCGTCCCGTCGAAGAACTCCAGCCGCTCGGCATCGCTCAGCGAACCCGTCAGCGAAAACGCCGTGTCCACGACGACTTCGTACGCGGCCGCGAGTTCGCAGACCGGCCAGTCGGAGCCGAACATCAGCCGCGAAGCCCCGAAAGACTCCAGCACGTGCTCGGCCCAGCGCGCCAGCTGACCGACCTTCCACCGTGCCCAGTCCGCCTCGGTGACGAGTCCCGAAAGCTTGCAGTACACGTTGTCCAGCTCCCCCAATGCCGCGACGCCGTCCGCCCACGGCTGCCATTCGCCCGAGGCGATCGGCGGCTTCGCGGCGTGGTCGAGCACGAAAACCTGGTCCGGCAACGCTTTCGCGGCGGCGAGGGCCGAGGGAAGCTGAGGCGGTTTCACCAGCAGGTCGTACGCCAGCCCTGCCTCACCGAGAGCGGCGAGACCACGCAGGACGTCGGGCCGCATCAGCCACGACGGGTCCGGCTCGTCCTCCACCTGGTGCCGGATTCCCACCAACGGCCCCGAAAACGAGGCCACGCGCTCGGCGACGCCGGGGGCGGTGAGGTCGGTCCAGCCGACGACGCCGGCGATCAGCGGTTCTTCCCGCGCCGCCGCGAGGAACTCGCGCGTCTCCTCTTCCGACGAGACCGTCTGCACCAGCACGGTCCCCTTCACCCCCGCCGACTTCGTCACCGCGCGGAGATCGTCCACTGTGTACGGACGGCGGATCGGTTCCAGCGCCGTGCCGGTCATCCACGGGTAGTCCCGTCGCGACGGGTCCCAAAGGTGGTGGTGCGCGTCGATCACGGCTGTCCTTCCTCCCGCAGCACGGTGTCCTCACGCAACAGTCCCGCATGGATCAGGTCCGTCCACAACTCGCGCGGCACCGGGCGGCGGAAACGTTCGGCGTTGAGCCGGACCTGCCCGGGATCGTGCGCGCCGACGACGACGGACACCACCGACGGATGCGCGGCCGGCAGCGCCAAAGCGGCTTGCGGGAGCTCGACACCGTGCCGCGCGCAGACGTCGGCGATCCGCTGGGCGCGTTCGACCAGCTCGGCCGGCGCCTCGGCGTAGTCGTACATCGTGCCCGGCTCCGTGGTGGCGAGGATCCCGGCGTTGAACGCGCCGCCCGCCACCACGTCCACCCCGCGTTCCGCGCACAGCGGGAGGAGATCGTCGAGGGCGGGCTGGTCGAGCAGGGTGTACCGGCCCGCCAGCAGGATCACGTCGAGATCGAAGCGGCGGACGAATTCCGCGAGCATCGGCGCCTGGTTCATCCCGGCGCCGATGGCGTCGACGACACCCTGTTCGCGCAATTCGAGCAGCGCGGGGAAAGCACCGTCGACGGTGTCCTCGAAGTGCTCGTCGGGGTCGTGCACGTAGACGACGTCGACGCGGTCGAGCCCCAGCCGCTCCAGACTGTCCTCAAGCGACCGGAGGATCCCGTCGCGGCTGAAGTCCCAGCGTCGTTTGTACGCGGCGGGGACGACGAAACCCTGCGAGTCGGTGCGCGAAGCGCCGTCGGGGTCGGGCTCCAGAACGCGGCCGACCTTGGTCGAAACGACGAAGTCCGCGCGGGGATACGCCGAAAGCGCCGCGCCCAGCCGTCGTTCCGACAGCCCGAGACCGTAGTGCGGGGCGGTGTCGAAATACCGGATGCCTTCGTCCCACGCCCGCCGGACGGTCGCTTCGGCCGTCTCGTCGGTGATGGCGTGGTACAGGTTGCCCAGCTGCGCGCAGCCGAGCCCCAGCGGGGACAGGGGAATCTTCACGGAAGCTCCCAGACGAGGCCGATCCCCGAATCGTTGCCCGAGTAGTCGTCTTCGACGTCGAGCAGTTCGGACATCCGCGCCTGCCAGGGAATGTTGGCCGGATGATCGCGCAGGACCGCGCGCATCTTCGCGTAGTCCTCGACCTCCACCACGTGGAACAGGTCGAGACCGTCCCGCCAGATCCGCCACGAACGCACGCCCGCACCGCGCAGGGCTTCGTCCAGATCGGGCGGGATGACGGCGTGGACCGACTCGTATTCGGCCTCCTTGCCCGGCTTCAGCCGGGTGTGGAGTGCCACTCTTTGTAGTGCGACACCGTGGGTCACCGCGCCTCCTTCATTCGAAACATGGCACTCTGTCAACTAACACTCAAACATCCGAGGTCTTCGGGGAGGGCGGTGGAACATGCCGGTCACCGATGTCGCGATCGACAAGATCAAGGACATGATCATCTCCGGCGAGCTTGCTCCCGGCGACAGGCTGCCGAAGGAGGCCGAACTGGCCCAGCGGCTCGGCCTGTCCCGCAGTTCGCTGCGCGAAGCGGTGAAGGCGCTGTGCCTGATCCGCGTGCTCGACGTCCGGCAGGGCGACGGGACGTACGTCACCAGCCTCGAACCGAATCTCCTCCTCGACGCGATGACGTTCGTGGTGGACTTCCACCGCGACGACACCGTGCTGGACTTCCTCGCCGTCCGCCGGATCCTCGAACCGGCGGCGACGGCGCTGGCCGCACTGCACATGAGCGACGAGGACATCGCGGAACTAGGCCGCCTGCTCGACGAACTGGCCGACTCGCCGACGGTGGAGGCGCTGGTCGCGAACGACCTGCAGTTCCACCGCAAGATCGCCGACGGTTCCGGCAATCCGGTGCTGTGCTCCCTGCTGGACAGCCTGTCCGGCCCCACCGCGCGCGCCCGCATCTGGCGCGGGCTCACCCAGGAGGGCGCGGTCGCGAAGACCCGCGAGCAGCACACGGCGATCTACGAGGCCATCGCGGCCCGTGAACCCGAGCTCGCGCGTTCGTGGGCCACCGTGCACGTGGCCGGGGTGGAGCAATGGCTCCGCAACGCGCTCGGCACCGCCGACGACCCCACCACGGCCGCCGAAGCTTCCTGACACCGCTCTCTCCTCTCTCACGCCCTCTAACCGGCCCTTCGCGCGCTAGGAACGGTCCTTTCCTCGCAAAATTCGTCAGGAAAGGACCGTTCATTGCAGCGGCGAGAGGGCTAGGTCTGGGCCTTCCCACCGGCGTAGCGCGAAATGATCAACGCGACCAGGATGATCACGCCGTAGATCGCCTTCAGCCATTCCGGCGGCACCTGCGCCACCTGCAGCAGGTTGGTGACGGTCTGCAGCAGCAGCACGCCGGTGAGCGCCCCGACCAGCGTGCCCTTCCCACCGTCCAGTGAGACACCGCCGATCACCGCAGCGGCGAACACCTGAAGGATCAATCCGTCGCCCTGATCCGCCCCGAGCGCGCCGACGTAGCCGGTGTACGCGAGCCCGCCGAGCGCGGCCAGCACACCGGCCACGACGAAGACACCCCAGGAGATCCGGTCGACGCGGATACCGGCGGCCCGCGCGGCTTCCCGATTGCCGCCGATGGCGTACAGCGACCGTCCGATCCGGTGATACCGCAGCCCCAGCCCGAACACGGTGAACAGCGCCGCGGCCAGCCACACCGACATCGGCAGCCCGATGAACGTCGTCGTGGCCAGGGCGGTGAACACGTCCAGCTGGTCGAAGAGCGTCTTCCCCTGTGTGGAACCGATCTGCGTGCCGCGCAGCACCGTCAGCATCGCGAGCGTGACGATGAAGGCGTTCAGCTTCAGCTTGACGATCAGGAAACCGTTCACGAAGCCGACCGCGGCCCCGGCCACCAGTACGGCGAGGATGCCCGCGAACCCGGGGATTTCGGTGCCGAAACCCGAAGAAGCCACCGGGATGACCAGCATCGCGCCCAAGGCGGGCGCCATGCCCATGGTGGATTCCAGTGACAGGTCGAACTTCCCGGTCAGCAGCACGAGCGATTCGCCCAGTACCACCATCGACAGCGCGGCCGAGGCGGACAGGATCCCGACGATGCTGCCGAAGGTCAGGAACGTGTCACTGATCAGTCCTCCGATGATCAGCACCACGACGAGCGCCGGCACGAGCGCGAGTTCGCGCAGCCAGCGGAACTTCCGGCGCTTCGGCGGGGCCGCGAGCGTCGAAGTCTTCGGATCGGTCATCAGTTCGGTCACCGCTCGACTCCTTCGATGTCGGCCACCAGATCGCCGTCGGACCAGCCCGCCGGGTGTTCGGCGACCACGGCACCGGCACGCAGCACCAGTACCCGGTCGCTCAGCCGGAGATCGTCCAGCTCGTCGCTGACGATCAGCACCGCCTTGCCCTCGGCGCGCACCCGGTCGACGACCGCGAGCAGCGCCTCCTTCGATTTCACGTCCACGCCCGCGGTCGGGTTGATCAGCACCACCAGGCGCGGATCACCGGCCAGCGCGCGGGCCAGGACGACCTTCTGCTGGTTGCCGCCGGAAAGGTCGGACACCGGCTGGTCCGCGTCGGCCGCGACGATGTCGTAGTCCCGCAACGCCCGCACGGCCCGGCCGTACCGCGCGCCCGGTGCCGCGAGACCACCCTTGCCCATGCGATCCAAAATGGACAGTGTGGCGTTGTCGGCGATGGAGTGCTCCAGCACCAGTCCTTCGTGATGCCGATCCCTCGGCACACAGCCGATCCCGGCGCGGATCGCGGCCGGGATGTCGCCCGGCTTCAGCGGTTTCCCGTCCACCCGGACCGTGCCGGAAGACGGCGAGCGCAGTCCGTACACGGTTTCGGCGACCTGATGCTTGCCGCTGGCGTTGCTGCCGGCGAGCCCGATCACCTCGCCGCGGTGGATCCGGAACGTGACGTCCTCGAACCCGTCACCGGAAAGCCCGTCGACGGCCAGGACCTCGGCGGCGTCCGCGTCCAGCGCCTCGCGAGTGGAGGCGTCACGGACGGAAAGGCCGCCCTGTTCGCCGGTCATCGCGTCGATCAGCTCGGCACGGCCGACCTCCGAAACGGGCGCGGTCAGGATGTGCTTGGCATCGCGCAGCACGGTGACCGCCTGGCAGACCTCGTACACCTCGTGGAGGTGATGCGAGATGAACAGGAACGTCACCCCGTTCGCCTGCATCTGCCGCATCCGCGCGAAGAGCCGGTCGATCGCCTGGCTGTCCAGCTGCGCCGTCGGCTCGTCGAGCACGATGAACCGGGCGCCGTAGGAGAGCGCCCTGGCGATCTCGACGAACTGCCGGTCCTCGACCGAAAGCTCGCCCGCCGGGGTGTCGACGTCGACCCCCACGTCCCAGGAGTCGAGCAGGTCCCGTGCCTGACGGCGCAACCGCTGCCAGCCGATCGTGAAACCCTTGCCCGACTGGCGATTGAGGAACAGGTTCTCCGCGACGGTCAGCTGCGGGACGACCATCGCGTGCTGGTAGACGCAGGCGACCGCACGTTTCCATTCGTCCTGTTTGGACAAGGGCGGCGCGGGGACGCCGCCGAACTCGACGTGTCCGCTGTCCGTTTTGGACAGTCCGGTGAGGATGGAGACGAGCGTCGATTTCCCGGCCCCGTTGCGGCCGACGAGCGCGTGCGATTCGCCGGGGTGCACGGTGAGGCTGACGTCGGACAGCGCCACGGTCGGTCCGTAGCGTTTGCCGACACCCTGTGCGCTGACCACCGGCACGGCGGCGGACCCGGCGGGCAGCGCGCTCACAGGTTGTTCCCCCAGAGCGCCTTGTCGTCCACGTTGTCCTTCGTGACGACGGGCGCGGGGAGCTGGTCTTCGAGGATCCCCGGCCGCACCTCGACGACGGTGCTGCCGTGGTCGGTCGGCCCCGCCTTGAACGTCTCCCCCGCCATCGCCTTCTTGATCCAGTACATGCCGTACTTGGCGTAGTCGTCGGCGGGCTGCGAGACGGTCGCGTCGAGTTCGCCCGCGCGGATCGCGGCCAGCTCCTGGGGAATGCCGTCGTTGCTGACCAGCACCACGTGCTTCGGGTCGCCGACCGGGAAGTAGAGGTTCTTGCGTTTGAGCGCCTGCTGCGTCGGCGCCAGGTAGACGCCGCCCGCCTGCATGTACACGGCCTTGATGTCCGGGTTCGCGGTCAGCAGGCTGTCCAGGCCGGACGAGGCCTTGTCCGCCTTCCATTCGGCGGCGACCTCCAGCACCTGGACGCCCGGGAACTTCGCCTTCATGCACTGCCGGAACGCCTCGGAGCGGTCGCGGCCGTTGACCGAGGCGAGGTCGCCCATGACCTGCACGACCTTGCCCGACGTGACCTTCGCGCCGATCGCCTCGCACGCCTTGGTGCCGTACGCCTTGTTGTCCGCGCGCACCACCATCGCGACCTTGCCGCCCTCCGGCGCGACGTCGACCGCCACCACCGGGACGCCCTTGTTCTCCGCCGCCTTGAGGCCCGCCACGACGGCGGCGGAGTCCAGCGGGGTCACGACCAGGCCCTTGACGCCCTGGTTGAGCAAGGTGTTGATGTCGGTGATCTGCTTCGCCGGGTCGCTGTCCGCGTTGACCGTCGGCAACGCCTCGACGCCCTGTTCCTTCGCCTTCAGCGGTACGTAGTTGTTGTAGGCCTGCCAGAACGGCGAGGTCAGCAACGGGATAGTCGCGCCGACCTTGCCGCCCCCACCCGCGCCGGGCTGCGGCGCGTTGTCTTTGGTGGAACCGCAAGCCGACAGGGCCAGCCCGAGCACGGTGGCCGCGGCGGCCACCTTGATCACCCTCGTACGCACCGCATCCTCCTTGATGGCAGCGAAACTACTGGTGGTGGACCGGGCCGCGCGGACGCAGCCCGTACATCCCTCCGTCGACGGCGAGCGCCGTGCCGGTGGTCGAAGCCGACAACGGGCTGGCGAGGTACACCACCGCGTTCGCGACCTCGTCCGCGGTGACCAGCCTGCCCATCGGCTGACGGGCGGCGAGCGCGGCGCGTTCGGCCTCCGGATCGCCCGCGGCGTCGAGCAGCCTGCCGACCCACGGGGTGTCCGCGGTGCCGGGGCAGACGCAGTTGACGCGGATCCGGTCGGCGAGGTGGTCGGTCGCCATCGCCAGGGTCAGCGAGAGCACCGCGCCCTTGCTGGCCGAGTACAGCGCGCGGTTGGGCAGGCCCGCCCACGCGGCGATCGAACAGGTGTTGACGATCGCGGCCGAGCGCGAGTTCTTCAGATGCGGCAACGCCGCCCGCGCGAGCCGCACCATGCCGACGACGTTGATGTCGAGCACCCGGTGCCATTCGTCGTCACCGTTGGCCGTCACGTCGCCCTGTGCGCCGATGCCCGCGTTGTTGATCAGGACGTCGAGCCCGCCGAACCGCTCGGCGACCGCGGCGATCGCCGAGCGGACCTCCTCGTCGGAGCCGACGTCGCAGCGGAATCCGGTGAGGCCCTCGGGAAGGTCGCCGGGATTCAGGTCGAGCACCGCGACCTTCGCCCCGCGCGCGGCGAGCAGGTCGGCGGTGGCCCTGCCGATTCCCGAGGCACCGCCGGTGACGGCGGCGACGAGGCCTTCGAACTCACTCACTGGTTTGTCTCCGTCCACTCTGGACCGTCGGGGAAGGTGAACCGGCGCAGCGTCGCGTCGTGCATCCGGGCCGAGAAACCGGGCGCGGACGGGGCGACGTAGCGGCCGTCGACGACGGCGGCCGGATCGGTGAAGTGCTCGTGGAGGTGGTCGACCCATTCGATGGACCGGTCGGTGTCGCTCCCGGACACCGCCGCGAAATCGAACATCGACAGGTGCCGGACGAGTTCGCACAGCCCGACCCCGCCGGCGTGCGGACAGACCGGGACCCCGAATTTGGCCGCCAGCAACAGGATCGCCAGGTTCTCGTTGAACCCGCCGACCCTGGCCGCGTCGAGTTGCAGCACCGAGATCGCGCCGGCCTGCAGCAACTGCTTGAACACCACGCGGTTCTGCACGTGCTCGCCGGTGGCCACCCGGATCGGGGCGAGCGCCTTGGCGATCGCGGCGTGGCCGAGCACGTCGTCCGGCGAGGTGGGTTCCTCGATCCAGTACGGGTCGTACGGCGCCAGCGCGGTCATCCAGGTGATCGCGGTCGAGACGTCCCAACGCTGGTTCGCGTCGACGGCGACCCGGATGTCCGGGCCGACGGTCTCGCGGGCGAGCTTCATCCGGCGGACGTCGTCCTCGAGATTCCCGCCGACCTTCAGTTTGATCATCTCGAAGCCGTCCGCGACGGCCTGTTCGGCGAGCCGGACCAGTTTCGCGTCCGAGTAGCCGAGCCAGCCGGGGGACGTGCTGTACGCGCGATAGCCGTCGCGCTCGATCTTGGCGATCCGTTCCGCGCGGCCGGGCTCGGCGGCGCGGAGGATGTCGAGCGCCTCCTGTTCGGTCAGCGCGTCGGAGAGATACCGGAAGTCGACAAGGGAGACCAGCTCCTCCGGCGACATCCCGGCGGCGAAACGCCAGACGGGAAGCCCGGCGATCCGCGCGGCGAGATCCCAGGCGGCGTTGACCACCGCGCCGATCGCCATGTGCGCGACACCCTTTTCCGGGCCGAGCCAGCGCAGTTGCGAGTCGCCGACCAATGCCCGCGACAGGTCGCCGAGCGCGGCCGCGTCGGTGGGCACGTCCCTGCCGACGACATGCGGTTCCAGCGCGCGGATGGCCGCGGCCTGGACGTCGTTGCCGCGTCCGATGGTGAAGGCGAGCCCGTAGCCGTCCGGGCCGCCGTCGGTGTGCAGCACGACGTACGCGGCCGAGTAGTCCGGGTCCGGGTTCATGGCGTCCGAACCGTCGAGCTCCCGTGAGGTGGGGAAGCGGACGTCGAGCACCTCCATGCCTACGATCTTCGCCATCACGCCTGCCTGACGTTCTGACGCTGACGGCCGAGGCCGTCGATTTCGAGCTCGATGACGTCACCTTCGGTCAAGTACGGCTTGGGCTCGGGCTGGCCGAGCGCGACTCCCTGCGGGGTGCCGGTGTTGATGAGGTCACCGGGGCGCAGCACCATGTACTGGCTCACGTAGTGCACGATCTCGGCGACCGTGAAGATCATGTCCTTGGTCGACGAGTCCTGCTTCTTCTCGCCGTTGACCCACAACCGCAGGCCGAGGTCCTGCGGGTCGGTCACCTCGTCGGCGGTGACCAGCCACGGGCCGAGCGGGTTGAAGTTCTCGCACGACTTGCCCTTGTCCCAGGTGCCGCCGCGTTCGAGCTGGAATTCGCGCTCGGACACGTCGTTCGAGACGGTGTAGCCGGCGACGTACTCCAGGGCCTCTTCGGTGCTTTCGAGGTAGCGCGCGGTCTTGCCGATGACGACGCCGAGCTCGACCTCCCAGTCGGTCTTGGTCGAGCGGCGCGGCACGAGCACGTCGTCCTCCGGGCCGACGACGACGTCGGGGGCCTTCATGAACACGACGGGCTCGGCCGGGACTTCGGCGCCGGACTCCTCGGCGTGCTGCCGGTAGTTGAGGCCGATGCAGACGACCTTGCCCGGCCGCGCGATCGGCGAACCCACCCTGGCCTGCGCGAATTCGGGGCCTGCTTCGGGCAGCTCACCGGCGGCCAGCGCGGCCGCGGCCCTGGCGACACCGTCGCCCGCGAAGAAGCTGCCATCGATGTCGGCGGTCAGCGCCGAGAGGTCGCGCAGCGTGCCGTCCCCGGCACGTACGAACGGACGCTCACTTCCCGGCTCCCCGAGTCGCAACAGCTGCACGGATTTTCCCTTCCAGCCGAACCGTCAACAATCAACGGCTCCAACAGCAACGAACAGACATCCGATGTATACCCGACGACCTCCGACGAGATCTAGGGCCCACTCGGATTTGTCCGGAAAATTGATCGGATCAGTCTTGCGAAGTGGGGGTGGCGAGACTCACAGGGGGAATAGTTACCTACTCTAAGCAAGTTGTTCCTCGCGGAACCTTGGCTGGGGAAAGGAAGAGCATGACCATCGCGCCCGAGCGAGTGGAAGAAACCGTCGCGCGCCCTCTCACGACCGGACGCGCCCGGTTCGTCCTGATCCTCGGCGGCCTGTCCGCCTTCGGGCCCCTGTCCATCGACATGTACCTGCCCGCGCTGCCGCAGATGGCGGGCGAACTGCGCGCGGCGGACGCGACCGTGCAGCTCACGCTCAGCGCGTTCATCATCGGGCTCGCCATCGGCCAGCTGATCCTCGGACCGCTGTCCGACGCGATCGGCCGCCGCAAACCGCTCGTGGCCGGGCTCGCGCTCTACATGGTCGGCTCGATCCTGTGCGCCGTCGCGCCGACCGCCGAACTGCTCATCGCCGCGCGCGGTGTCCAGGCCTTCGGTGCCGCGGCGGGCATCGTGATCGCCAGGGCGACCGTGCGCGACCTCTACTCCGGCACCGCGATGACGAAGTTCTTCTCGCTGCTCATGCTGGTCAACGGGCTCGCCCCGATCCTGGCGCCGATCATCGGCGGCCAGATCCTGAACTGGACGTCGTGGCGCGGCGTGTTCGTCTGCCTGACCGTGTTCGGCGGACTCCTGCTCGCCGTCGTCTTCTTCCTGCTGCCGGAGCCCCTGCCCGAGGAGCGCCGCACGCCCGCGCGGTTCGGCTCGGTGCTGCGGAAGTACGCGAGCCTGCTCCGCGATCGCGGCTTCCTCGGCTACGCGCTGGCCTCCGGGCTGATGTTCGGCAGCCTGTTCGCCTACATCTCCGGCTCGTCCTTCGCGCTCCAGGGCGTTTACGGGCTCAGCCCGCAGGCGTACAGCCTGGTGTTCGGGCTCAACGGCATCGGCATCGTGGCCGTCGGGCAGCTGAACGGGCGCATCGTCGGACGTTTCCCGGAGCGGACTCTGCTGACCGTCGGCCTGGTCGTCGCGGCGGTGGCCGGCTTCGGCGTGCTGGCCGCGTCGGCGCTGGACCTCGGGCTGATCGGGCTGCTGATCCCGCTGTTCATCCTGGTGTCGAGCATCGGCATGGTGGCGCCGAACGCGAGTTCGCTGGCGCTCGCCGAACAGGCGCGGTCCGCCGGTTCGGCGTCGGCACTGCTGGGTGTGCTGCAGTTCGTCGTCGGCGGGCTGGCGACGCCGCTGGTCGGGCTGGGCGGTCCGGGCACCGCGGTCCCGATGGGGATCGTGATGGCAGGCTTCGGCGTGCTCGCGCTGCTGGCCTTCGGGACCATGACGCGGCCTTCGCGGGCCTTGGTCGCCCAGGCGGCCTGACTCGCCTTCAAACGCTAGGAAAGGACCGTTCCTTGCAAATTTTGCAAGGAACGGTCCTTTCCTAGCATCCGAAGGGGTCACACGAGCGAAGTGAGGTCAGCGGTCCTCAACTGCTCCGCGGTCACCGCCGCTCGCCCCTCCACCAAAGCCTTCAAGGCGTCCCCGTCGTCCCACTGGTTGACGTTCATCGCGGCGGCCACCTGCCCGTCCCGCAGCCAGAACGCGGTGAAGTCCCGCGCCGCGAGATCGCCCCGCACCACGAGCTCGTCGGTTTCGGGATCGGCGAGACCGCGGTACTCGCATCCGAGGTCGTACTGGTCCGAGAAGAAATACGGACTCCGCAAGTACGGTTCGTTCTCGCCCAGCAGGTTCCCGGCGACGTGCTCCCCCTGCCATTTCGCGTTCGACCAATGCTCGACGCGGACACGTTTTCCGTAGCGGGGGTGGAAATGCGCGGCGATGTCGCCGATCGCGTAGACGTCGGGCGCGGCCGTCCGCAGGCCGGCGTCGGCGCAGACACCGCCGTCGTCGGACAGTTCCAGCCCGGCGGCGTGCGCGAGGTCGACCCGCGGCGCGGCGCCGACGGCCACCAGCACGACGTCGGCGGGGAGTTCGTCACCACTCCGAAGGCGGACGCCGGTCACCCCATCGGCGTCACCGGTGAAACCGTCGACGCCTTCACCCAGACGCCAGTTCACCCCGTGCTGGGTGTGGAGGTCCTTGAAGACGCCGGACACCTGCTCGCCCAGTACCGCGACCAACGGAGAGCCGACCTGGTCGACCACGGTCACCTCGGCGCCGTGTTCCTTGGCGGCCGCCGCGGCCTCGGTCCCGATCCAGCCCGCGCCGACGATCACCACCCGCCGCGCGTCCTCGAACGCCGAGCGGAGCGCCAGCGCGTCGTCGAGGGTGCGCAGGGTCCGCAGCCCCGGCAGATCCCCGCCGGGCACCGGCAACGACCGCGGCCGGGAGCCGGTCGCGAGCACGAGCCGGTCGAAGCGGTGTTCGCCGCCCGCGTGGTCGTGCACGAGCCGCGCGCCGAGCTCGATCTTGGTCGCGGTCACGCCGCTCCGGAACGCGATGTCCTTTTCGCCGTAGAAACCTTCGCCGTGCACCCAGTCGGGTTCATCGGCCTTGCCCAGCAGAAGTCCCTTGGACAAGGGCGGTAATTCGTACGGGCGATGCGTGTCGGTGCCGAGGAGCACGATCTCACCCTCGTAACCGCGTTCTCGCAGCGCTCCGGCGGCCGTCGCCCCGGCGAGACCGGCGCCGACGATGACGATCTTCCTGGGTTCGGACATCCATGACCTCCCAAGCAGTCCCTCCCCCGGACGCTACTCCCGTCTCTCCCCGTCCGGCCTAGCGAAAGCGGAAGTCGATCACGAAACGCGGTATCGGTTAACCCATCAGTAGGAATGTGGGGTAACCGGCGTCACGCCCCCCAAAGCGCCTCGTCCCAGCCTCGGATGACGAAAGGGAGATCATGGGATACGGGAGGATGAGGACGTTGGCACCCCGGGACGAATGGTCGGTCGGCTGCCGGGATCTCGCGGGCAGGCGCAGGGACGTGACGGTGTTCGTGAGCAGCGACAAGATCGTGCTCGTGGCGCCGCCCGGAGAGGCCGCCGTACTCGGGCCGCTGGACGTGGGGCGCCTGCGCGCCGCGCTCCGCGACGCCGTGGTCGCGGTGGCCGAACATCCGGACCACAGTGAATGACAACTACCGTTCCTACTTCTGAGTAGGTAGAGTCGGGCCCGTTCGGAAGGAGCCGGCCATGACCACCTACTTCGTGACGGGCGCGACGGGTTTTCTGGGAAAACGCCTGGTCGCGCGCCTACTACGGCGACCCGAGACCGTAGCCGTCCACGTACTCGTGAGGGAGACCTCACGCGGGAAGCTCCCGAGCCACGAGAAGCTCGTTCCCGTCACCGGCGATCTGACCGAACCCTCGCTGGGCATCGATCCCGCCCGCCTGGGCCCCCTTGACCACGTCGTGCATCTCGGCGCGATCTACGACCTCACCGCGGACGAAGCGGCGAACCGCGCGGCCAACGTCGACGGCACCCGCAACGTCCTGGAGTTCGCCGCCGCCGCGAAGGCCGGGCTCTTCCACCACGTCTCGTCGATCGCGGTCGCCGGGCAGTACGCCGGGCGGTTCACCGAGGCCGACTTCGACCTCGGCCAGAGCTTCGCGTCGCCGTACCACGCGACGAAGTTCGAAGCGGAGAAACTCGTGCGGAGGCACGGGAAAACGCCGTTCCGCGTGTACCGTCCGTCCGCCGTGGCCGGTGATTCGCGCACCGGTGAGATGGACAAGATCGACGGTCCGTACTACTTCCTTCCCGCGATCTCGCGGCTCGCCGCGCTGCCCCGCCGTCTTCCGCTGGCCGCCCCGGATCTCGGCGCCACGAACCTCGTTCCGGTCGACTACGTCGTCGAAGCGATGGAACACCTCATGCACGTCGACGCGCCCAGCGGCAGCACGTATCACCTCGCATCGCCCCGGCCCCAGCCGCTCCACGAGGTCTACAACGCGTTCGCGCGGGCCGCGGGCGGGCCGAAGATCTCCGCCGTCCTTCCCGCCCGGCCTTCCGGAGCGCTCAAGCGCGCGGGAACCCGGCTGGCGAAGTCCGCGGCCGCCGGCTTCGACCGGGTCCCCGGCGGACGGTCGGCCCGCGCGGCGGTGCTCGCGGAACTCGGCATCCCGCTCGAAGTCCTGCCGCATCTGAGCATGGAGGTCGACTTCGACACGAGCGCCACCACGGCCGCGCTCGAAGGCAGCGGGATCACCTTGCCCCCGTTGAAGGAGTACGCCGGCCCGCTCTACCGGTACTGGCTCGCACACCTGGATCCCGACCGCGGCCGCCGCCGTCCCGGGCCGGAACCGCTCGACGGCCGCAAGGTCCTCATCACCGGCGCGTCCTCGGGAATCGGGCGCGCGTCCGCGCTGGCCGTCGCCGCGAAGGGCGGCGAAGTGATCCTCGTGGCCAGGCGCGCCGACGAACTCGAAGAGGTCCGGGAGCAGATCGTCGCGGCGGGCGGCAAGGCGTCCGCGTATCCGTGCGACCTCACCGACGGCGGCGCCGTCGACGCTCTGGTCAAGGACGTGCTCGCCGCGCACGGCGCGGTCGACATGCTGGTCAACAACGCGGGCCGCTCGATCCGGCGGTCGCTTTCGCTGTCCACCGAAAGGTTCCACGATTTCGAGCGCACGATGGCGATCAACTACTTCGGACCCGTGCGGCTGACGCTGGGCCTGCTGCCGTCGATGACCGCGCGCGGTTTCGGCCACGTCGTGAACGTGACCACCCAAGGACTCCAGACCGACACGCCGCGGTTTTCCGCTTACCTGGCCTCGAAGGCCGCGCTGGAGGAGTTCGGGCTGACCGCCGGGCGGGAAACGCTTTCCGACGGCGTCACCTTCACCTCGGTCCGGATGCCGCTGGTGCGCACCGACATGATCGCCCCGACCGGTTCCTACCGCGGCATGCCGTCGAGCTCGCCCGAACGCGCCGCCGCCCTCGTGGTGAAGGCGTTGGAGAAACGGCCGGAGATCCTGAACCTGCCGGAGGGCACGGCCGCCGAACTGGTGACGCTCGTCGCACCGAAGACGGCCCGGTTCTTCGCCCACCTCGTCTACCGCGCGATGCCCGAGTCAGCGCCGGAATCCCGTGGCCTGCCCCGGAAGGCCCCGCTCGCCTCGGTGGCGGGCGCGGTCACCCGGCTGGTCTGGCGCCGTCGTCCCTGAGAGCCTGTGGGCGGAGCTGAGGTTTTCCCGGAAAGTGACCATACGCGTGAACCCGCCCGCCGAAGGCCCCGCTATCGCGGTGGCAGGGCGCCCTTAACCACCTTCGCGACCAGGAAGACCAGGTCGCGCCCTGTCGACGTCGATCGCGGACGCGGGTTCACCCATAGACACTGACGTCCCGGCCGGGGCTCGATCGGGGGACGCCCCCGGCCGCTACCATCGGTTTCCGATACGCCGGGGGGTCGGCGGGCACGGGCCGAGGCAGGACGACCGGGAAGGGGCAGTGTGGACGTCGCCAGTCCCCCGCTGTCGACCGGACCGGACGCGGAGGTGGTACGTCCGTCCAGGACAGTGCTGCGGCTTTCGCTGCACGCGGCCTGGGTGCTCACGCTCGCCGTCGCCACCGAACTCCGGGTGGGGCGCTTCGGTTTCCACCCGTCGGACCAGGGTTTCATCCTCGCCCAGGCCTGGCGGGTGCGGCACGGGGAGGTGCCGCATTCGGACATCATCTCCGCACGGCCGCTGGGTTCGGCGTACCTGCACATCGTCGACTTCGTGGTGCCGGGGCCGCTGTTCTTCGTCTCCAGCGTGCTCAGCATGCTGGAGATCATCCTGGCGACCATCGCGTTCGCGGTCCTGGTCACCCGCCGCCGCGTCCGTGACTGGGGGCCGGGTCTCACCGGGCTGACGGCGGCCGCGTCGCTGCTGAACCTCAACGCGTTCCCGCTGATGGCGTGGCACACGATCGACGGGATCTTCCTGACCGCGTGCGGCGCCTGGGCGCTTGATTCGGGGCTGCGCAACGGCAAGGCGTGGCCACGACGGCTCGGCCTGGTGCTGCTGGGCACCTCGGTGTTCGTCAAGCAGAGTTTCGTGCCGGTTCCGCTGATCGCGCTGTGCTGGCTGCTGCTGCACCCGTCGCTGCGCGAGGGAGCGTTCCGCACCGGCCGCTGGTGGGGGCGGCTGGCCTGGGATCTGCTGGCGCTGGGCGCTTTCCTCGTCTTCTACGTCGGAATCGTCACCCTCGACGGCGGGCTCGGCGCGATGGCCGAGCAGCTCACCGGCGGTCTGCCCGCGTACGGCGAGCGGCTTCTCGGGCTGTGGCTGGAAAATCCCGCGTCCTTGCTGCGGCCGCCCGTGCGAGGCTTGACCTTCTTCCTGATCGCCGGCGTGTTTCTCGCGCTGCTGGGGATCTTCCGCGATCGCGCCGGTTTCGCCGGAGCGCTCCTCGCCCGGCTGCTGCTCCTCGCGGGGGTGGCGGTGGTGGTCGGCACCGTCGTCGACGGGCATTTCACCGGCGCGTCGCGCTGGGCGGACGTGCTTTGGTGGATCCTCGGCGTCGCGCTCCTGGTGAACTGGGCGGCGACGCGGCGCTTTCCGAGAATGGGGGCGCTGGTCTTCGCGACCGGCTTCATGACCAGCCTGTCGTGGGGCAACGACACCCCGACGTTGTTCACCGGAACACTGGCGCTGACGGCGATCCTGCTGCTCGCGGACGCGCTGCCGCCGCTGCCGGAACCGCCTCGCCTGATCGGGCTGGCGGGTGCCACGGCGATGGGCCTGGTAGCGGTGCTGGCGTCGGGCTGGGCCGTGGTCGCGCATCACGACGAAGCCGCGTACCTCGACATGGCGCACGAGAAGCTGACGGGCGACCTCGGCACGGTGACGCCGTCGATGCGCGGTATCCGGACGAATCCGGGCACCTACACCTACATTTCCCAGATCCAGGACTGCGTCACGCGTTTCCCCGCCGGGCGCACGGCCGTGCTGCCCGACAACCCGTTCGCCTATCCCGCCTTCGGCCTGCGCAACCCGTTCCCGCTGGAATGGCCGCTGCCGCTGGAGATCGTCGCCGATGCCCCGGAACGCATGCTCGCGACGGCCGACGGGCTCAACCGCGACGGCGACTACCTGGTGCTGTTCCAGACCGTGAGCATGCCCGCCCTGGCCAAGGGCGGACCGGTACCCGCGCAGGTCGCCGGGGACGCGCCGATCTTCGACTACCTCGGGCTGGAGAACGCGCTGCGGGAGCGGCTCACCGGGCAGACCGTCACCTGCGGCAGCTTCATCGGCAAGTGGGCACCCCGCCCCTGACGCATTTCGTCCTCTGAATGCGGGGAGGTCACTCGACGCCGGCGTCCTCGGGGCGGCCGGAGGCGAGTCCGGCGAGCACGTCCAAAGCGGACCCGAGCGTGTCGAGTGGCGGTGACGAGACGGCGAGCCGCACCGCGTTCGGGGCGTGCCCGGGGACGACGGCGAACGCGGCCGCCGGGGTGACCGCGATCCCGCGGCGTGCGGCGGCGGCGACGAAGGTCTCGGCGCGCCAGTGTTCCGGGAGCTCCCACCAGCAGTGGTACGCCTGCGGATCCGCGCGCAAGGTGAACCCGGCCAGGCGTTCCGCCGTCAGCCGCTGGCGTTCCGCGGCGTCGAGCCGTTTCGCCCGTTCGACGGTTTCCAGCGTGCCTCCGGTGATCCACCGGGTGGCGGCTTCGACCGCGAACCGGGGCGCGACCCAGCCGCCCGAGCGCACGGCCGCGGCGAGCCGTTCCGTCCAAGCCGCCGGCACGGCGAGGAAGCCGGTGGTCAGCCCCGGGGCGAGCCGTTTGGACATGCTGTCGGCGAACACCGTGCGTTCCGGCGCGTACGCCGCGAACGGGCGGACCTCGGGCCGCAGGAAGGTGTAGATCCCGTCCTCGATCACCGGGATGTCCATCCGGCGCACGGTTTCCGCCAGCTCCGCCCGTCGCGTTTCGTCCATTGTGGACCCGAGCGGGTTGTGCAGGGTCGGCTGGACGTACAGCGCGCGGACGGACGCGGCTTCGAGCGCTTCGGGAATGAGCCCCATGTCGTCGGTCTCGATCGGTACCAATTGGACGCCGAGCCGCCCGGCGAGCGCCTTGACCACGGGGTAGGTGATGGCTTCGACGGCGAGCCGTTCCCCCATCGGCACGAAGGCGGCGATGGCGGCCGCGATGGCCTGGCGCCCGCTTCCGGCGAAGAGGATCTCCGGCGTCCAGCCCTCCTTCGCGATCAGCCCGGCGACGGCGTCACGCGCCTGCTTCGAGCCCGAGACGCTTCCCGGCCGCAACGCCGCCGTCAGGACGTCTTCGCGCAGGAGCGGCTCCAGCGCCTTCCCGACCAGCGCCGACTGGTCCGGGAGGACGGCGAAATTGAGTTCGAGGTCGACCGTCGCACCGCCCGGTTCGGCGAGCGCGGTCTCCAGCGGCGGCCGCGCGGCGCGGACGAACGTCCCCCGGCCGACCTCGCCGACCACGACCCCTCGCCGGACGAGTTCGCCGTAGACCCTCGCGGCGGTGGAGTTAGCGATCCCGCGCTCCCTGGCGAAGCGCCGCTGCGGGGGCAGCCTGTCGCCGGGCCGGAGCCTGCCCGCCTCGACGTCGGCGGAGATCTCGTCCGCGACTATCCGGTAGTCCTCCATGCCGCCCTTCGATCGCACCGAGCGCATTCACGCGATTGCACTCGGGATGATGCCATCGAAGCACGTCGTGAGCCGACTGCGACCTACGGAACACCACAACAGCGGCCTCCTAGGTTAGCCTAACCTGCGTGGAGACCGTGGAAACCCTCACCGAGCAGAGCACGACGTCCCGTCTGCACGCGGACGCGCTGACGCTCGCCTACGACGGCCGGACCGTGGCCGAAGACCTCGGGGTGGTCATCCCCGACCGGTCGTTCACCGTCATCGTCGGGCCGAACGCCTGCGGGAAGACGACCCTGCTGCGCGCGCTGGCGCGGATGCTCAAACCGCGCAAGGGTTCGGTGTTCCTCGACGGTCAGGTGATCAGCTCCTTCCCCGCCAAGGAGGTCGCCCGGCGGCTCGGCCTGCTGCCGCAGAGCTCGATCGCGCCCGACGGCATCACCGTCGCCGACCTCGTCGCGCGCGGCCGGTACCCGCATCAGCGCCTGCTGCGCCAGTGGTCCCGTGAGGACGCCACCGTGGTCGCGGAGTCCATGCGCGCCACCGGCGTCGACGACCTCGCCGAGCGGCTGGTCGACGAGCTGTCGGGTGGTCAGCGTCAGCGCGTGTGGATGGCGATGGCCCTCGCGCAGGAGACCGATCTCCTGCTGCTCGACGAGCCGACGACCTATCTGGACATCGCACACCAGATGGACATCCTCGATCTGTGCGCGGAACTGCACCAGCAGCAGGGCCGGACGCTGGTCGCGGTGCTGCACGACCTCAACCACGCCGCCCGCTACGCGACGCACATGATCGCGATGCGCGGCGGAGAGGTCCTCGCGACCGGCGCGCCCGAAGAGGTCGTGACCGCCGCCAACGTCGAAAAGATCTTCGAGCTGCCCTGCCGGGTCATGCCGTGCCCGGAGACCGGCACCCCGCTGGTGATCCCGAAAGCCGGACGCCGCGCCGCCTGATCGCCTCGGAGTAGGTTGGCGGCGGAGGTGCCATGTCACAGCAACTGTGGTCCGAAGTGGACGACTATCTGTCCGGGGTTCTCGTCCCGTCCGACGCCGCCCTCGAAGGCGCGCGGAAGGCGTCGGACGAGGCCGGGCTGCCGTCGATCGCCGTCGCGCCGAACCAGGGCAAACTGCTCAACCTGATGGCGAGGATGATCGGCGCCCGGTCCATCCTGGAGATCGGCACGCTCGGCGGATACAGCACGATCTGGCTCGCCCGCGCCCTGCCGCCGCAGGGCAGGCTCGTCACCCTCGAATACGACCCGAAGCACGCCGAGGTCGCGCGCGGGAACATCGACGCGGCCGGGCTCGGCGGGCTGGTCGACGTCCGGGTCGGCAAGGCGCTGGACCTGCTGCCGTCGGTCGAGGGTCCGATCGACCTGGCGTTCATCGACGCCGACAAGGCCAACAACCCGGCCTACTTCGAGGCGTCTCTGAAGCTCGTCCGGCCCGGCGGCGTGATCGTGGTCGACAACGTCGTCCGCGGTGGCGCGGTGACCGACGCCGCCAGCGAAGACCCGAACATCCAAGGGATCAGGCGGCTGCACGAGATGATCGCCGCCGAGCCCCGCGTCGACGCGACGGCGATCCAGACGGTCGGCAGCAAGGGCTACGACGGGCTGACCGTCGTGCTCGTGAAGCCCTGACGGAACCGCCTCGGTCCAGTGGGTCGTGAGTGGCGTTTCGGGTTAGAACACGAATCGCCACTCACGACCCACTGGACCGAAGCATCACCGCGGTGCCGTCGTGGCGGGACGCGGCTCGGAACCGTCCGGCCACCGCGCCGGCTGTCCTCGATGGACACCGTTCATGAAGCGCTGCCACATGTCCGCCGGAAGTGTCCGGCCGGTCAGTTTCTCCCCGGCGGCGTCCCGCAACCGGCGCGGCTCGTCGGAGCCGACCCACACCGCGGTCGCGAGCTGCGGTGTGTACCCGACCGCCCAGCCGCCCGCGTTGTCGTCCGTCTCGTTGAACTGGAAGTCACCGGTCTTCAGCGCCGCCGGACGATCCTTCAGGCCGGTGGCCAGCACCTGGCTCATCGTGCCCGCGATCCGGCGGCTCAGCGCCTCGTCGCCCTGGAACGCGGGCGTCTTGTCCGACGGCCGTTCCCACACGACTTCGCCGTTCTCGTCCCGGATCTTCGACACCAGATGCGGCGTGGCGCGCATGCCGCCGGCGGCGAAGGTCGCGTAGGCACCGGCCATGTCACTGGGGCGTAAGGGATACCGGCCGACCGCGATCCCCGGCCCGATCAGGAATCCGTCCTTCTCGCGCAGGGTCACCGCGCCGTCGACGGACTCGGGGATCCCGGCCGCGCGGGCGCCTTCCCGGACCGCTTCGGCGCCGAGCTTCTTCGCCAGGTCGACGAACGGGCCCTGAGCACCCCGCCCCATCGCCTCGCGCAGCGTGCACTTCCCCGTTTCACCGCACTGGTCCTGGAACTCGAAGGTCTCGCCGAGGAAATCCACCGACGCGGGTGCCTTCAGCGGTTCGTCCACGTTCACCCCCCGTTGGAGCCCGGCGGCGAGGATGAGCGGCTGAAAAGCCGTGCCGGTGCCGTACGGGGTGCCCGCGTAGTCGTGCACGCTCCAGCCACCGCCGTTGTAGGCGCGAATGGCCCCGGTCCCGGGTTCGACGGCGACCAGCGACGCGCGGAAGTGCTCCGGTTGCCCCTTCAACCGCTCCTTGACCGCCTTCTCGGCTTCGGCCTGGGCACGTGGATCGATGGTCGTCTCGACCTTCATCGCGCCGCCGCGGAGCCGGTCGAGCGGGTAGCCGACCTGCTCGAGTTCGGCGAGGACCTGCTGCTTGATGTGGTACTGCTCGTAGGTGACGCGACCGGCGCGGGTCTCCGACGGCGCCTGGATCGCGTCCTCCGGATAGGTCATGGCGACCGCTTCGGCCTGGCTGACGTAGCCCCGCGCGACCAGTTTGTTCACCACGTAGGACCAGCGCTTCATCGCATGCTCGTGGCTGGAGGCGTACGGGTCGTGCACCGAAGGCGACTGGATCATCCCCGCGAGGAAGGCCGCTTCGCTCCAAGTCATCGAGTCGTCGAGCTTGCGGCCGAAGTAGGCGTTCATCGCCGAACCCGGGCCGTAGGTACCGCGGCCGAACGAGATGATGTTGACGTAACTTTCGAAGATCTCCTTCTTGGTCTGCTGCTGGGTGATCTTCGTGGCGAGCACGAGTTCGGAGAACTTCCGCGTGAGGGTGGCGTCCTCGTTGCCGGTGGACTTCTTGATGTACTGCTGGGTGATCCCTGAGCCGCCGCCGACGCCGGTCACCAGCGCGCGGCCGAGCCCGGTGAGATCGAAACCCTCGTTGTCCCAGAAGGTCGGGTCCTCGGTCGCGATGATCGCGTCGCGCAGTTTCGCGGGGACGGCGTCGTAGGGCACGAACAGCCGGTCGCCGCCGGGCGGGATCACCTTGAGCAGTTCGGAACCGTCCGCGTTCTGCAGGACGACGGTCTTGTCGAGGTCGGCGAGGACCTCTTGCGGGCTGCGGACGTCGAGCAGGACGTACGCGAGCCCGAACGCGACGACCGGGATGCCGATCACCAGGCCGAGCGTCCAGGCGGCGATCTTGCGCCACCTGCGCTTCTTCCCTTTCGGCTCCGGGGTGGCCGTGGTCTCCGACTCGGGTGCGTCTGCCTCATCCGGGTTTTCCACGCCAGGTTAGACGCCCGAACGAGTGAAAAGGTTGTGGGAAAGTCACCGAACTGCCTCCTGTTCATGACTTGAAGAATTCTTCATTTGATAATGTGCTCAGATGCCCGTCCCCCTATATCAGGCCAAGGCGGAGTTCTTCCGCATGCTGGGCCACCCGGTCCGGATCCGCGTGCTGGAGCTGCTCGCCGAAGGCCCGAAGGCCGTCCGCGAACTGCTCGCCGAGATCGAGGTCGAGGCCTCCAACCTCTCTCAGCAGCTGGCCGTCCTGCGCCGGTCGGGAATCGTGACCTCGACCCGTGAGGGTTCCACGGTCGTGTACGCGCTCGCCGGCGGCGACGTCGTCGAGCTCCTGCGCGCGGCCCGGCGCATCCTCACCGAGCTGCTGGCGGACCAGAACGCCTTGCTCACCCAGCTGCGCGACGCGGAGTGACGCCATCGATCTCACGCACGCGCTGCTGACCTCAAGCGAGGAACGCGCGAAGCAGTGACGCGGTCCCTTCGACGTGTTCCGTCATCGCCCGGCGGGCCGCCTCGGAGTCCCCGGCGAGGATCGCGTCGACGATGGCCTCGTGCTGGGCGTTGGAATGCTCCAGGTTCGGTTCGAGCAGCGGGATCATGTCGAGCAGCTGGTTGACCCGCATCCGCGCGTCGGCCATCGCCGTGGTCAGCGAGCCGGACGCGGTGACCTCGGCGATCGCCAGATGCAGCCGCGAATCCTTGCGCCGGTAGTCGCCGACGTCGGCCGCCGCGGCCTCGGCGAGCGTGCTGGTCAGATGCTGGCGATCGGCCGGGCTGAGCGAACGCGAGGCCGCCATCTCCGCGGCGCCGGTCTCCAAGACGTGCCGGAGGCCGAGCGCGTCCTCCAGCGTGGCGTTGTCGACCTTCCGGCCGTCGGCGGCGGGCGGGTCGGGCAGGACGTCGTTGACGAACGTGCCGCCGTACCGCCCGCGCCGCGACTCGACGTACCCCGCGTCGGACAGCGCGCGGATGGCCTCGCGCAGCGTCACCCGGCTGACCCCGAGCCGCTCGGCGAGCTCACGCTCCGAGGGCAGCCGCTCCCCCGCGCCCACCACGCCCAGCCGGATCGCCTGGAGCAGCCTTTCGACGGTCTCCTCGAAGGCGTTGCCCGCGCGCACCGGGCGGAACAGCGCGTCACCCGCGTTCGCGACCGTGCTCGACTCCACTCTTCGAGTTTAGGCGGCCCGCAATTCGTCTCAGCACTCGATGACGTTCACGGCGAGGCCGCCGCGAGCGGTCTCCTTGTACTTCACGCTCATGTCGGCACCGGTCTCGCGCATCGTCTTGATCGCCTTGTCGAGCGTCACGACGTGCGAACCGTCGCCGCGCATCGCCATCCGCGCCGCGTGGATCGCCTTCGACGCGCCGACGGCGTTGCGCTCGATGCACGGGATCTGCACCAGCCCGCCGACCGGGTCGCAGGTCAGCCCCAGGTGGTGCTCGACGCCGATCTCGGCGGCGTTCTCCACCTGAGCGGGTGAACCGCCGAGGACCTCGGTGAGCCCGGCGGCGGCCATCGCGCTGGCCGAACCGACCTCACCCTGGCAGCCGACCTCGGCGCCCGAGATCGACCCCGTCTGCTTGAGGATCGAGCCGATCGCGCCCGCGGTGAGCATGAACGTCACGATGCCGTCGTCCGACGAACCCCGGATGAACCGCTGGTAGTAGTGCAGAACGGCCGGGATGATCCCCGCCGCGCCGTTGGTCGGCGCGGTGACGACACGGCCACCCGCGGCGTTCTCCTCGTTGACCGCCAGCGCGTACAGGCTCACCCAGTCCATCGCGTACAGCGGGTCGCCGACGCCGTCCTCCGCGAGCAGCTTCTCGTGCAACGCCTTCGCGCGCCGAGGCACCTTCAGCCCGCCCGGCAGCACGCCCTCGTGCTCGCAGCCGTTGCGCACGCATTCCGCCATGACCTGCCAGATCTCCAGCAGCCCTTCGCGGATCTCCTCGCGAGTGCGCCACGAAAGCTCGTTGCGCAGCATGATCTCGCTGATGGACAGCCCGGTGTCCTCGCAGTGCTTCAGCAGATCCGCGCCGGTGCGGAACGGGAACTCCAGCTTCGTCGAGTCCTCGACGACGACGGTGTCGGTCTCGTAGGACTCGTCGCGCACGAAGCCGCCGCCGACGGAGTAGTAGGTGCGCTCGCGCAGCACCTTCCCGTCGGCGTCGAACGCGCGGAAGATCATCCCGTTCGGATGTGCCGGCAACGACTTCCGCCGGTGCATGGTCAGGTCGGTGTCCTCGGTGAACACGATCTCGTGCTCGCCGCGCACCTTCAACCGGCAGGATTCGCGGATCGCCGCGATCTTGCCCGGAACGGTGTCGGTGTCGATCTCCTCCGGACGCTCCCCGGACAGCCCGAGCAGCACGGCCTTGTCGCTGCCGTGCCCGAACCCGGTCGCGCCGAGCGAGCCGAAAAGCTCGCTCTGGACGCGTGCCGTGGCGGTGAGGTCACCGTCCGCCGCCAGACCGTCCACAAAGGTCAGTGCGGCGCGCATCGGGCCCACCGTGTGGGAGCTGGAGGGGCCGATGCCGATCGAAAACAGGTCGAAGACGCTGATCGCCATTGATCTGCCCTCCTTCCTATCTGGCCAGCAGTGAGCTGGCCTCTTGGGCCGCGGGCCCTTCGGCGGCGAGATGGGCCAAATTCTCCGACAGCGCTTCGCCGCGGTGGGCCTTCGTCTGGGCGAAAAGGCGACCGGCCCGATACGACGAGCGTACGAGCGGCCCGGCCATCACACCAGCGAAGCCCATCGCTTCGGCTGCCTTCGAATGCTCGACGAACTCCTCCGGCTTGACCCAGCGGTCCACCGGATGATGCCTCGGCGAAGGTCGCAGGTACTGGGTGATCGTGAGGATCTCGCAGCCCGCGTCGACCAGGTCCTTCATCGCCGGAGCCACCTCCTCCGGCGTCTCACCCATGCCGAGGATCAGGTTCGACTTCGTCACCAGACCGGCCTCGCGGGCCTTCGTGATGACCTCCAGCGACCGCGCGTACCGGAAGCCGGGGCGGATCCGCTTGAAGATCCGCGGCACCGTCTCCACGTTGTGCGCCAGAACCTCCGGCCGCGAACCGAACACCTCGGCCAGCTGATCCGGATCCGCGTTGAAGTCCGGGATCAGCAGCTCGACACCGGTACCCGGGTTCAGCGCGTGGATCTGACGGACCGTCTCAGCGTACAGCCACGCACCGCCATCCTCCAGGTCGTCACGCGCGACGCCGGTGACCGTCGAGTAGCGCAAGCCCATGGCCTGCACCGACTCCGCCACCTTGCGCGGCTCGGTCCGGTCCAGCGCCTCTGGCTTGCCCGTGTCGATCTGGCAGAAGTCGCACCGGCGCGTGCACTGGTCGCCACCGATCAGGAAGGTCGCTTCACGGTCTTCCCAGCATTCGTAGATGTTGGGGCAACCGGCCTCCTCACACACGGTGTGGAGGCCTTCACGCTTGACCAGTCCCTTGAGCTCCGTGAACTCCGGACCCATGCGGGCCCGGGTCTTGATCCACGGCGGCTTCTTCTCGATCGGGGTCTGCGCGTTGCGGACTTCCAGCCGGAGAAGTTTGCGCCCCTCGGGGAGCGCGCTCATCGGTTGAGGTCCGCGTACAGCGGGTGCTTCTTGGCCAGCAGTTCGACCCGGGCGGACAGCGACTGGCGCAGATCCTCGTCGAAGTCCGGGCGCAGCGCCTCGGCGATGATGTCGGCGACCTCGGCGAAGTCCTCGGCGCCGAAGCCGCGGGTCGCCAGCGCCGGGGTGCCGATCCGCAGGCCGGAGGTGACCATCGGCGGACGCGGGTCGAACGGGACGGCGTTGCGGTTGACCGTGATGCCGACCGAGTGGAGCCGGTCCTCGGCCTGCTGACCGTCCAAAGTGGAGTTGACCAGATCGACGAGGACCAGGTGCACGTCGGTGCCGCCGGTCAGCACGCGGACGCCCGCCTCACTGCAGTCCGTGCGCGAAAGGCGGTCGGCCAGGATCTTCGCGCCTTCGAGCACACGCTGCTGGCGCTCGCGGAACTCCTCGCTCGCGGCGATCTTGAGCGCGACGGCCTTGGCGGCGATGACGTGCTCCAGCGGACCGCCCTGCTGGCCGGGGAACACCGCCGAGTTGATCTTCTTGGCGAGTTCCTGACGGGACAGGATGATGCCGC
Source organism: Amycolatopsis keratiniphila (assembly GCF_000400635.2). Classification (NCBI taxonomy): domain Bacteria; kingdom Bacillati; phylum Actinomycetota; class Actinomycetes; order Pseudonocardiales; family Pseudonocardiaceae; genus Amycolatopsis; species Amycolatopsis keratiniphila. The sequence continues at coordinate 6,830,832 of NC_021252.1, forward strand.
CGCGCGGGCCGCCGAGGGTCTTGTGCGTGGTCGTGGTGACGATGTCGGCGTAGGGCACCGGGCTCGGGTGCAGCCCGGCCGCGACCAGACCGGCGAAGTGCGCCATGTCGACCATGACCTTCGCGCCGACCTCGTCGGCGATGCGGCGGAACTCGGCGAAGTCGAGCTGACGCGGGTACGCCGACCAGCCGGCGATGATCAGCTTCGGCTTGTGCTCCTTGGCGAGGCGCTCGATCTCCTCGATGTCGACGATCCCGGTCTCTTTGTCGACGTGGTAGGCGACGACGTTGTAGAGCTTGCCCGAGAAGTTGATCTTCATCCCGTGGGTCAGGTGCCCGCCGTGGGCGAGGTCGAGACCGAGGATGGTGTCGCCGGGGTTGAGCACCGAGACCATGGCGGCGGCGTTGGCCTGCGCGCCCGAATGCGGCTGGACGTTGGCGTGCTCGGCACCGAAGAGCGCCTTCGCGCGGTCGATCGCGAGCTGCTCGATCACGTCGACGTGCTCGCAACCGCCGTAGTAGCGGCGGCCGGGGTAGCCCTCGGCGTACTTGTTGGTCAGCACCGAACCCTGCGCCTCGAGCACGCCCACCGGGGCGAAGTTCTCCGAGGCGATCATCTCCAGGGTCGACTGCTGCCGGTCGAGTTCGGCCGCGACGGCGGTGGCGACCTCGGGGTCCACTTCGGACAGGGCAGCATTGAACATCTCAGTTCTCCTGGGTCAGGACGGCGTACGCCTGGGCGTCGAGCAGGGCGGGCACGTCGCCGGACAGACGCACCTTCAGGAGCCATCCTTCGGCGTACGGGTCCGAGTTGATGAGCTCGGGGGTGTCCGTTGTGGCCTCGTTCACCTCGACGACCTCGCCGTCCACCGGTGCGTACAGCTCGCTGACCGACTTGGTCGACTCGACCTCGCCGAACACCTCGCCCGCGGTGACGGTGTCGCCGACCGAGGGGAGCTGGACGAACACGATGTCACCGAGCGATTCGGCGGCGAAGGCGGTGATGCCCACGGTGGCGACGCCGTCGGCGACGTTCAGCCACTCGTGTTCCTTCGTGTACTTCAGGTCCTGGGGGATGCTCATGAGAAAGGGGCCTTTCAGGCGCGGGAGTAGAAGGGCAGGGCGACGACCTCGACGGGCTCGATACGGCCCCGGATGTCGACGGAAAGCTCGGTACCGGGCTCGGAGTGCTCCCGGTCCACGTAGGCCATGGCGATCGGGTAACCCAGCGTCGGCGAGAGGGCACCGCTGGTGACCTCGCCGATCTCGGTGTCACCCGCCAGGACGGTGTAGCCGTGACGCGGGGCGCGGCGGCCGGAGCCCTTGAGCCCGACGCGCACGCGGGGAACGTCCTTCTTGGACAGCTCTTCGAGCGCGGCCTTGCCGACGAAGTCGCCCGGCTTCTCGAACTTGACCACGCGGCCGAGACCGGCCTCGAACGGGCTCAGCTGGAGGCTGAGTTCGTTGCCGTACAACGGCATTCCCGCTTCGAGACGCAGGGTGTCGCGGCAGGCGAGACCGGCCGGGAGCAGGCCGTGCGGCTCGCCCGCGTCGGTGAGGATGCGCCAGACGGCGGGCGCCTCACCGGCCGGGACATACAGCTCGAAGCCGTCCTCGCCGGTGTAGCCGGTGCGGGCGAGCAGGACGTCGTGGCCCTTCACGACGGCCGGGACGCTCGCGTAGTACTTGAGCGCGCCCAGGTCGGCGTCGGTGACGGCACCGAGGATCTCGACGGCCTTCGGGCCCTGGACGGCGATCAGCGCGACGTCCTCGGACTTGTTCTCGACGACCGCGTCGAAACCCGAGACCCGCTCGGCCAGCGCCTCCGCGACCACGGTGGCGTTGCCCGCGTTGGCCACGACCAGGAACTTCTCGTCGGCGAGCCGGTAGACGACCAGGTCGTCCAGCACGCCGCCGTTCTCGTCGCAGATCATCGTGTAGCGCGCCCGGCCCGGCTTGACCCCGGACAGGTTGCCGACCAGCGCGTAGTCGAGGGTGTCGGCGGCCTGCGGGCCGGTCACCTCGATCTCGGCCATGTGGGAGAGGTCGAACAGGCCGGCGGCCTCGCGGACCGCCTTGTGCTCCGCCAGTTCGCTGGAATAGCGGATCGGCATGGACCAGCCCGCGAAATCGGTGAACAGCGCACCCAGTCCTTTGTGGACTCCGTGCAGGGACGTCTCTTTCGACATCAAGTGCCTCAGTTCTCGTAGGCGTTGAGCGGCGGGCAGGAGCAGACGAGGTTACGGTCCCCGCGCGCACCGTCGATGCGGCGCACCGGGGGCCAGTACTTGGACTTGCGGTTCACTCCGGCGGGGTACACGGCCAGTTCGCGGTCGTAGGGCAGGTCCCAGTCGCCGACGAGGGTCTCCGCGGTGTGCGGGGCGTTGCGCAGCGGGCTGTTGTCCGCGGCCCACTTGCCCTGCGCGACGGCGTCGATCTCGGCGCGGATGGCGATCATGGCCTCGATGAAGCGGTCGATCTCGCCGAGGTCCTCGGATTCGGTCGGCTCGACCATCAGCGTGCCCGCGACCGGGAACGACATGGTCGGGGCGTGGAAGCCGTAGTCGATCAGGCGCTTCGCGACGTCGTCGACGCTGACGCCGGTCTCCTTGGTGAGCCCGCGCAGGTCGAGGATGCACTCGTGCGCGACCAGGCCGTCCTGGCCGGTGTAGAGCACGGGGTAGTGCTGGTTGAGGCGCTTGGCCACGTAGTTCGCGGCGAGCACGGCGACCTGCGTCGCGGCGGTGAGCCCGCCCGCGCCCATCATGCGGACGTACGCCCACGAGATCGGCAGGATCGACGCCGAGCCGTACGGGGCGGCGCTGATCGGGCCGACACCGGTCTCGGGGCCGGCCTTCTCCAGCAGCGGGTGGTTCGGCAGGTACGGCGCGAGGTGCGCGCGGACCGCGACCGGGCCGACGCCGGGGCCGCCGCCACCGTGCGGGATGCAGAAGGTCTTGTGCAGGTTCAGGTGCGAGACGTCGCCGCCGAACTCACCCGGCTTGGCGAGCCCCAGCAGCGCGTTGAGGTTCGCGCCGTCGACGTAGACCTGGCCGCCCGCGTGGTGGACGATCTTGGCCAGCTCGTCGATGCCGTTCTCGTACACGCCGTGCGTGGACGGGTACGTGACCATGATCGCGGACAGCGTGTCGCGGTTGGCCTCGACCTTGGCCCGCAGGTCTTCGAGGTCGACGTTGCCCTCGTCGGTGCACTTGACCACGACGACGCGCATCCCGGCCATCACCGCGGAGGCGGCGTTCGTGCCGTGCGCGGACGACGGGATCAGGCAGACCTCGCGCTCGGTCTGGCCGTTGGCGTGGTGGTACGCCCGGATCGCGAGGAGGCCGGCGAGCTCGCCCTGGCTGCCCGCGTTCGGCTGCAGCGACACCTTGTCGTAGCCGGTGACCTCGGCCAGCCAGCTCGACAGCTGCTCGACCAGCGTGTGGTAGCCCTCGGCCTGGTCGGCGGGGGCGAACGGGTGGATCCCCGCGAACTCGCGCCAGCTGATCGGCTCCATCTCGGTGGTGGCGTTGAGCTTCATCGTGCAGGAGCCGAGCGGGATCATGCCGCGGTCGAGCGCGTAGTCCAGATCGGACAGTCCGCGCAGGTAGCGCAGCATCGCGGTCTCGGAGCGGTGCGAGTGGAAGACCTCGTGGGTCAGGTACTCGCTCTCGCGGCCGAGGCCGGAGGGCAGCGCCTGGGCGCTTCCGGCCTGGTTTTCGATCCCGAACGCGTTGAGCACCTTGGCGATGATCGCGGGCGTGGTGACCTCGTCGACCGCGATGCGGACGTGGTCGGCGTCGACCGGGCCGAGGTTGATCCCGTTCTCGCGCGCGACCGCGACGACCGCTTCGGCCTGTCCGGGCATCCGGGCGAGGACCGTGTCGAAGAAGCCCTCGTGGACGACCTCGACGCCACCCTCGCGCAGCGCCCCGGCCAGCCCGGCGGCGAGCTCGTGGACGCGGGTCGCGATGCGCTTGAGGCCGTCCGGACCGTGGTAGACCGCGTACATCGCGGCGAGCACGGCAGGCAGGACCTGCGCGGTACAGATGTTGGAGGTGGCCTTCTCGCGGCGGATGTGCTGCTCGCGGGTCTGCAGGGCGAGGCGGTACGCGGGGTTGCCGTCGGCGTCGACCGAGACCCCGACCAGGCGGCCCGGGAGCGAGCGCTCGAGCCCGGCGCGGACGGCCATGAACCCGGCGTGCGGGCCGCCGTAGCCGAGCGGGACGCCGAAGCGCTGGGTGGAACCGGCGGCGATGTCGGCGCCGAACTCACCCGGCGCGGTGATCAGCGTGAGGGCGAGCAGGTCGGCGGCGACGGTGTACAGCGCGCCGGCGGCCTTCGCGGTCTCGGAGATGGCGGAGTAGAAGCCCGCGCCGCGCAGCACGCCGGAAGCGCCCGGGTACTGGACGACGACGCCGAAGAACTCCTCCGGCAGGCCGGTGAGCAGGTCGCGGACCTCGACCTCGACGCCCATGGCCTCGGCGCGGGTGCGGACGACGGCGATGGTCTGCGGCAGGCACTCGGCGTCGAGGACGACCTTGTTCGACTTCGCCTTCGACGCGCGTCGCATCAGCATGACGGCCTCGGCGACGGCGGTGGACTCGTCGAGCAGGGAGGCGTTCGCGGTGGCGAGACCGGCCAGCTCGGAGACCATGGTCTGGAAGTTGAGGAGGGCTTCGAGACGGCCCTGCGAGATCTCCGGCTGGTAGGGCGTGTACGCCGTGTACCAGGCCGGGTTCTCCAGCACGTTGCGGCGGATGACCGCCGGGGTGACCGTGTCGTGGAAGCCGAGGCCGATCATCTGCGTCATCGGCTTGTTGAGCGCGGCGAGCGCGCGAAGCTCGGCGATGGCGTCCTCTTCGGACGCGGCGGGGGGAAGTTCGAGGTCGCGGGTGACCCGGATCGCGGACGGCACCGCGGCCTGCACCAGGGCATCGAGACTGCCGTAGCCGACCTCGGCGAGCATCTTGGCCTGCTCGGACTCCGAGGGGCCGATGTGCCGGTCGTCGAAGGACGTACTGGTCAAGGGAGCTCCTTGGGTCAGGCGCCGGATAGACCGGTGCGCTGGGAACTCCCCCTCTGTCATGGCACCTGAGAGTTTCACCACCGATGAGGGTGGCTTTCACCTTGGGTGAGGCGCACTTGCGCGCCTGCTTTCCAGAGTGGCCTCGCGTGAAGCGGTAGTGGGTACCTGAGAGATTCCGGGGAGTTTGCTCCTTCGGTGCCCCACCACGTTCGTGGGGGCTCTCCCGCTCCAGCTCGACGGCCCTGTCTGTAGTTGTGCGCACACCGTACCTGGCCTGTTCAGCGCGCGTCTACTCACCGCCGACGACGTCACTTGCGTGTTCGGAGCCGTCACTCGTGAGTTACGCCTTCAATCACGCGAGTGACGGCCCTGATCACGCGAGTTACGCGTTCTCCATCATCATCTCGGCGGTGATCGTGCCGCAGAGCTCGGCGCAGCGCCTCATCATGTCGGCCGCGTCGGCGAGCTCGGCGTCGCCGGTCTTGGCGCACTCGTCGGCGCACATGCGCATCATCTGGGAGGCGAGGCCGCACATCTTCGCGCACATGCGCATCATTTCGAGGTCGGCGATCATCGCGGAGCAGCGCATCATCATGTCGGCGCACATGCGGGACATGTCCGCGCAGGTCACCATCATCATCCCGAGCTTCGCGCCGCCCATCTCCATGCAGCGCGTCATCATCTCCTCGCAGCGGACGTGACACTCGTTGCACAGGTCGATGCAGTCACGCATGGCGGTGCTCATCTGCCGGGTCATGCTCTGGCCTCCTGGGTGGTCCTGGATGCTGGCTTCGCGTTCAGGACTACAGCGCAGGTCAGCGGGCCGCCATCCCAGCCACCGGGACGAGTGACGGTCAGCCCGGCCCGGGGTGAAAGGGCCCTTCACCGCATGAGACGAGGGGAAAGCGTCCTTCGGCCCCCAGTACCGAGCGCGACGGCCGGCCCGAGTACATGAAGGCCCCCTTCCTGTACCTAGGCGCAAGGAAGGAGGCCTTCATGTACTTCACCGCATTCAGAGGACTAAACGCGGGCCGGGGTCAGAGCGGGGTGACGTAGGCGCCCGAGATGCCGCCGTCCACAAGGAACTGCGAAGCGGTGATGAACGAGGCGTCGTCGCTCGCCAGGAACGCGACCGCGGCGGCGATCTCCTCCGGCTCCGCGAACCGCCCGACCGGCACGTGCACCAGCCGCCGCGCGGCCCGCTCGGGGTCCTTCGCGAACAGCTCCTTGAGCAGCGGCGTGTTCACCGGACCCGGGCACAGCGCGTTCACCCGGATGTTCTCCCGCGCGAACTGCACGCCCAGTTCCCGGCTCATCGCCAGCACGCCGCCCTTGGACGCGGTGTAGGAAATCTGCGATGTCGCCGCGCCCATCACCGCGACGAACGACGCCGTGTTGATGATCGAGCCCTTCCCCTGCCGCTGCATATGCGGCAAGACCGCCTTGCAGCACAGGTACACCGACGTCAGGTTGACCTTCTGCACCTTCTCCCACGCGTCGATGCCCGTGGTGAGGATCGAGTCGTCCTCCGGCGGCGAGATACCCGCGTTGTTGAACGCGACGTCGACCGAGCCGAAAGTGTCCACAGTGGTCTGGAACAGGGCCTCGACCTGCTCGGCGTCGGTGACATCGGCCTGCACGAACAGACCGCCGACCTCGTCGGCCGCGGCTTTCCCGGTCTCGGCGGAGATGTCGCCGATGACGACCTTCGCGCCTTCGCTCGCCAGCCGCCGCGCGGTGGCGAGGCCGATCCCGCTGCTGCCACCGGTGATTACGGCGACGCGGCCTTCGAAACGCTGAACCATTATTCCTCCGTGCTGATGAAAACGTTCTTGGTCTCGGTGAAGGCATCGACGGCGTCCGGGCCGAGCTCCCGGCCCAACCCGGACTGCTTGAATCCGCCGAACGGCGTCCAGTACCGGACGGACGAATGCGAGTTGACCGACAGGTTCCCGGCCTCGACACCGCGCGCGACGCGGAAGGCGCGGCCGACGTCACGGGTCCAGATCGAGCCGGACAGCCCGTACTCGGTCCGGTTGGCCATGGTCACCGCGTCCGCCTCGCCGTCGAACGGGACCACGGCGACGACCGGGCCGAAGATCTCCTCGGAGGCCAGCGGATGCCGCAGGTCCGGCGGGGTGACGACGGCCGGCGCGAACCAGTACCCGGGGCCGACGGGCGCGCTGCCACGGAAGGCGACCGGCGCGGAATCGTCCACATAGGACGACACCTTCGCGTGATGTCCCGCCGAGATCAGCGGGCCCATCTCGGTGATCTCCAGCCGCGGATCCCCGACGACGACGCCGTTCACCGCGGGTTCCAGCAGCTCCATGAACTTGTCGTACACGCTCGACTGCACCAGGATCAGTGACCGCGCGCAGCAGTCCTGCCCGGCGTTGTCGAACACGCCGTACGGCGCGGTGGCCGCGGCCTTCTCCAGGTCGGCGTCGGCGAAGACGATGTTCGCGTTCTTGCCGCCGAGCTCCAGGGTCACCCGCTTCACCTGCGCGGCACAGCCCGCCATGATCCGTTTGCCGACCTCGGTGGAGCCGGTGAACACCACCTTCCGCACCGCCGGATGGTCCACGAAACGCTGCCCCACCACGGATCCCTTGCCGGGAAGCACCTGGAAGACGTCTTCGGGGATCCCCGCCTCGCGGGCGAGTTCGCCGAGGCGGATCGCGGTGAGCGGGGTGAGCTCGGCGGGTTTGAGCACGACCGTGTTCCCCGCGGCGAGCGCGGGTGCGAACCCCCAGCCCGCGATGGGCATCGGGAAGTTCCACGGCACGATCACCCCGACCACGCCCAGTGGCTCGTGGAACGTCATGTTCACGCCACCGGGCACCGGGATCTGCTTGCCGGTCAGCCGTTCGGGCGAAGCCGAGTAGTACGTCAGCACGTCGCGGACGTTGCCCGCCTCCCAGCGCGCGTTGCCGATCGTGTGGCCGGCGTTGGCGACCTCCAGCGCGGCGAGGTGCTCGATGTCGGCGTCGACGGCGTCGGCGAACCGGCGCAGCAGCCGTGCCCGGTCGCCGGGGGCCACCGCGCGCCAGGCGGGGAACGCCGCGTGCGCGCGGGCGATCGCCGCGTCGGTCTCCTCGGCCGAGGTCAGCTCGACCGACCTCACCACCTCCTCGGTGGCGGGGTTGATCACCTCGAACGTGGTCATTCGCGCTCCTTCGCAGCTTTCACCAGCGCTTCGAAAAGCCTGATGTCGTCGGGATTCTGTTCGGGATGCCATTGGACGCCGAGCACGAACCCGTCGCCGGGCAGTTCGGCCGCCTCGATGGTCCCGTCGGCGGCCCAGCCGACCGGGACCAGCCCGTCGCCGAGCTTGTCGATCGCCTGATGGTGGTAACACGGCACCTTGGTCTCGGCGCCGAGGATCGACGCGACGCGGCTGCCCTCGGCAAGCCTCACCGTAGTGGTGCCGAAGACCCCCGGCGCGGGCTGGTGATCCGCGCTGTCCACCGTCTCCGGCAGGTGCTGGACGAGCGTGCCGCCCAGCGCGACGCTGAGCACCTGCAGCCCGCGGCACACGCCGAGCACCGGTTTCCCACCGTCCAAAGCGGACCGCAGCAGGCCGAACTCGAACGCGTCCCGGTTCGGCCGCGTGTACGTCGTCGCGTGCTGCTCCTGCCCGTAACGTGCCGGTTCGACGTCCGCGCCGCCGACCAGCACGAGACCGTCCACGGCGGACATCAGCCGATCGTGTGCCTCGCTCACCGGCGGCAGCAGGACCGGGATCCCGCCCGCCGCGACGATCCCGTCGACGTAGACCCGATGGAGCAGCGCCGCTTCGGTCTCCCACACCAGGAACTTCGCGGGTTCCAAATAGGACGTGAGCCCGATCAGGGGCTCAGAGACGTTCGAAGCCACGGATCCTCTCCCAGTCGGTGACGGCGGCGTCGTACGCGGTGAGCTCGACCTTCGCCGCGTTCAGGTAGTGGTCGACGACCTCGTCCCCGAACGCGGACCTCGCGAGTGCGCTCCCGTCCAGCAGGGCCGCGGCCTCCCGCAGGGTCGTCGGCACGGTCGGCTTGGCGGAACCGTAGGCGTTGCCGTGGAACTCCGGCTCCAGCTCCAGTTCGTTCTCGATGCCGTGCAGCCCGGCCGCGATCAGCGCCGCCACCGCGAGGTACGGGTTCACGTCGCCGCCGGGGACGCGGTTCTCGGTGCGCAGCGAGTCTCCGTGCCCGACCACGCGGAGCGCGCACGTGCGGTTGTCCGTGCCCCACGCGACGGCCGTCGGCGCGAAGCTCCCGGGCACGAACCGCTTGTAGGAGTTGATGTTCGGCGCGAAGAAGTAGGTCAGCTCACGCAGGCCCGCCAGCTGACCGGCGAGGAAGTGCTCCATCAGCGGCGAGAATCCGCCAGGACCGTCGCCCGCCAGGACCGGTTCGCCCGCGGCCGAGCGCAGGCTGATGTGGATGTGGCAGGAGTTGCCCTCGCGTTCGTTGTACTTCGCCATGAACGTGAGGCTCTTGCCCTCCTGCGCGGCGATCTCCTTGGACCCGGTCTTGTAGACGCTGTGGTTGTCGCAGGTGGTCAGCGCGTCGGCGTAGCGGAACGCGATCTCGTGCTGGCCCGGATTGCATTCGCCCTTGGCCGACTCGACGTACAGCCCCGCGCCGCCCATGTCGTTGCGGATACGGCGCAGCAGCGGCTCGATCCGCGCGGTGCCGAGCATCGAGTAGTCGACGTTGTACTGGTTGGCCGGCCGAAGGTCCTGATAGCGCTTGTCCCAGGCCGACTCGAAGGTGTCGTCGAAGACGATGAACTCCAGTTCGGTGCCGACGTAGGCGGCGAGTCCGCGCTCGGCGAGCCTGTCGAGCTGGCCGCGCAGGATCTGGCGCGGCGAGGGGGCGACCGCGCCGCCCTGTACCCGTTCGAGGTCGGCGAGGACGAGCGCCGTGCCTTCCTGCCACGGGAGCAGGCGCAGCGTGTCGAAGTCCGGGCGCATGACGAAGTCGCCGTAGCCGGTCTCCCAGGACGACATCGCGTAGCCGTCGACGGTGTTCATGTCCACGTCGACGGCGAGGAGGTAGTTGCACGCTTCGGTGGCGTGCTCGACCACCTCGTTGAGGAAGTACTCGGCGGCACAGCGTTTGCCCTGCAGCCTGCCCTGCATGTCGGTGATCGCCACCAGCACCGTGTCGACGGTGCCGTCCTCGACCAGTTCCCGGAGCCGATCCAGCGTGAGCATGCCGCGCCTGTTCGCCATCAGCCTCACCTAAAGGTTCGAAGCGGTACCTTTGCGGCTTCTTCCTACCGGGTCGGCCGAACCCGGTCAACTCGGTCAATGGTCTGGTTCGTTATCCATTGCTCACCGTAGTTGATCCCTGGGCGGATTGTCTGCGATGCCCGGCTGAGAAGATGCTGTGAATCCCGCCGCACCGGGAGGAGATCCGCGCATCCGGGACGTTGTACGGATCAAGAGAGGTGAGAAGGAATGACACAGGCATTCACGCAGCAGACCACGTTCACCGAGCCCCAGGGGCGGGCTCAGCTCCCGACGATGCCCAGCGGGTGGCCGATCGGCTCCTACGAGTCGTACTCCGAAGCGCAGCGTGCCGTCGACCACCTCGCGGGAACGGACTTCCCGATCACGGACGTGACCATCGTCGGGGTCGAGCCGATCCTGGTGGAGCGCATCGCCGGACGCATGGGCTGGAGCAAGGTGCTGACCAGCTCCGCGCTGTCCGGCGCGATGTTCGGTGTGTTCCTCGGGCTCGTGCTGAGCCTGCTGAACCCCGGCGCCGGGCTGGTGCCGATCATCGTCGGCCTGGTCGGCGGTATCGGGTTCAACCTGCTGTTCGGCGCGCTGGGGTACGCGTCGTCGAAGAACAAGCGAGGGTTCATCTCGCAGAGCCAGCTGGTCGCCCGGCGTTACGACGTCCTGGCCCAGCCGCGCAACGCCGAGAAGGGCCGCGCCCTGCTGGCCGACCTGGCCGCCAGGAGCGCGTTCAACCACTGAGCCTCACCCCATGCGAGCCGGCACCTCTTCGCGAGGTGCCGGCTCGCGGCTTTCACGGGGTCAGCCGGTGGAGGTCGCGAGGGAAGAGCGTCGCCTGACGGACGTTGGCCAGCCCGAGCAGCCGGGCCGTCCAGCGTTCGAGCCCGAGCGCGAACCCGCCGTGCGGCGGCATCCCGTGTGCGAAGACCGCCAGGTAGTCCCGATACGGCTCAGCGGATTCCCCGCGCGCGGTCAGCGCGGCGAGGTAGTCGGCGTGCCGGTGCAGCCGCTGCCCGCCGGTCACCAGTTCCAGCCCGCGGAAGAGCAGGTCGAAACTGTGGGAGTACCCGGGCCGCGCCGGGTCCGGATGCGTGTAGAACGGCCTCTTCGCCATCGGATACCCGGTGACGAACAGGAATTCCGACCCGTGTTCGCGCCGCGCCCACTCCGAAAGCAGCCGCTCGTGCGCGGGCGCGAGGTCAGGCTCACCACGCGGGTCTTCACCCGACAGCCGCGCGACCAGTTCCTGGGCCTCCGCGAAATGGATCTCCGGAATCTCCTCGGGCACCTCGACGCCCGCCTCCGGAACCGCGGCGGCCATTCCCGCGATCGCCTCCCGCAGCACCGCCATCACGTCGCGATGGTCGCCGACGAAGCCGAGTTCGGCGTCGAGGCTCGTGTACTGCGCGAGATGCCGCGCCGTGTCGTGCGGTTCCGCGCGGAAGACCGGGCCGACCTCGTAGACCCGCTCGAAAACCCCGACCAGCGCCTGTTTGTAGAACTGCGGAGACTGCGCGAGAAAGGCCCGCTGACCGAAATAGTCGATGCCGAAGACGTTCGCGCCGGACTCCGTGGCCGACGAGACGATCTTGGGCGTGTGGATTTCGGTGAACCCGAGCCCGTCCAACGCCGACCGGAACCCGGCGACACTCGCCGCCGCGATCGCGAAGACCTCTTTCAGCCGCGGATGCCGCAGCGCGACGGCGGCGTTGTCCAGCACCGTGGGCAACGCGGCGGCCACCGACGGACGGTAGAGCTCGAACGGCGGTGGCTGGGCGGGTTCGGAAAGCAGGCCGACGGACGGTTCGGTCAGTTCCAGCCCGCCCGGCGCCTGTGGGTTCGCGGTGACGAGACCCTCGACTTCGACGACGGTCTCCTCCGGCGGGCCACCGGGTTCGGCCAGAATCACCTGGGCGAGCCCGGAGCGGTCCCGGATCACCAGGAAGGTAACGGTTTTCAGGCGGCGCCGGCGGTGCACCCAGCCGGCGATACGGACACGGCCGCCGACGTGCCGGGGCAGGTCGGCGGCGAGGACACGCGAGATCATCACAACTCCAGTACGGATGTGCGCGACCCCTTGGGAGTGCGGGCGAGAAGGGAACTCGCGGTACCACCGCACTTTCGCCGCCGCCGAAACGGCGGCCTCGAAGGCCCGTGACGAGGGCCGGACGGCGGGGCATGGGGCGCGGGCGCCGTTCCTCCCCGCACTCGGGAGGGTCTTCACCGAAAGACGCGAGGCCGCTTTCCCAGCTACCGGCGGCTCTCTGGCTCGCGTGCCCTCTCGGCTACTCGTCTCCGTCAGCGCGTTGCCCCGGAGGTTACGTCCCCTTCGGTACTTGCCGCATCCGCATTTCGTCCTCTGAATGCGGTCGTCGGCAACGCGAACCACCGCATTCAGAGGACGAAACGCGGGTGGAGGCGGCCCCCGGCGTCCGCCTCCACCCGGGCCACCTAGCGCGTCGGCTGGGTGGAGTTCGACGGCGGCGCGGGGGAAGAAGGCGGCGCCTGCGCGGTCGTGGAAGGCGGCACCGGCGCTCCCTTCGGGATCGCGGCGCTGAACGGCACCTCGGTCCTCTCCTGGCAATAAGCGCGGGAACCGTTGTAGCCGTTGAGGTTCCCGTCGTAGTCCTGGACCCCCCGTTCGAGCCGCGGCCGCGGATAGCGGTTGTCGTCGCCGACCTTCCGCTTCTCGCCCGTGCTCCGCTCGCAGGCGTACCGGGTCGTGTTGAGCGGACGGCCCTCCTCGTCGTAGAGGTAGATCTCGGTCAGCGGCTTGCCCTCCGCGTCGAACGCGTAGATATTCTCGACGTCCTGGCTGCCGTACATCAACTGCGGGTTGCCGTAGTTGTCGTTGTAGCCGCCGTTGTAGCTCGACGGGTAGGAACCACCGCCGTAGGACCGTTTCGCGATCAGATCGACCGCCGCGCCCGCCCCGCCGAGCATGCTGCCGATGACGAACGCCGAGATCGGCACGGCCAGCCACAGCAGCCGCCGGTCGGTCTTCAGCTTCGGCCCCGCCCAGACCACCGCGACGGCGGCCAGCAGCATCAGCGGCAGCAACAGCACGGCCTCGGTGTCGCGCAGCACGAGCAGCAGGCCGAAGATCACCAGCACCGCCGCGCACAGCACCCACCACGCCGGCTTCAGCGTGCGGAAGTAGTTGACTCCCTTGCTGTTCCGGTTGTTCTGGAACGAGGTCGCGATCTCCCGGAGCTTGACCACCTCGGGCAGTTCCGCGATCGGCGCGACGCCCTTCCGCACCACATAGGCGACGCTGATCGCGAGCACGGGAGCGACGAAAAGCAGGCCCAGCAACGGTTCCACCCGCACCCACACCGCGGCCGCGAAGCCGAACAGCGCGAAGCCGCCGACGGAGAACACCAAGCCCCAGAACGCGAACCGCGCTCCGCCGATCCCGGTCTTCACCTTCAGCACGGTGGTCTTGTCGCCCGCGTCGGGCGGACGCGGCGGATAGCCGCCGGACGCCCGCAATTCGGCGGCATAGCCTTCCGGACTCCCCAGACGTTCGATCAAGGCGTCGACCTTGGGGTTCTCCCCCAGTTCCGCCTCCATCTCGGCGAGGTGCGGCCGGACGTCTTCGAGGATCTCCTCGACTTCGCTCTCGGGCAGGTCGGCGAGCGCGCTCCTGACCCTCGCCAGATACACCCGCACGGCGGTCGGATTCTGCGTGCTCATGCTGCCTCTCCCAACAGGCTGTTCATTGTCGTGGCGAAAGTCCGCCAGGTCTGCCCCGACTCTTCGAGGCGCTGACGACCCGGCTCGTTGAGGCTGTAGTACTTGCGGTGCGGGCCTTCCTCGCTCGGCACCACATAGGACGTCAGCAGGCCTGCCTTGTACAGCCGCCGAAGCGTCCCGTACACCGAAGCGTCGCCCACCTCCTGCAACCCCGCGACGCGGAGTCTTCGGAGTACGTCATAGCCGTAGCCGTCCTCTCCGCGAAGCACCGCGAGAACGGCGAGGTCCAGCACGCCTTTAAGTAGCTGACTGATCTCCACAGTCGCGTCCCTCCCAGTCTTACGCAAGAGAAGGTACCACGCATTGCACAGTAGTGCGCACGGCGGAAGCCACTTGCGGACGACGGGTGGTTCATGGGTTACTTAGTCCAGTAATGAACCATCGCACCCCGAGAGGGTGCTCGAAGACTGGGGACGGAGGTGTCGTGCTCGACGAAGGAACACCCCTGTTCGTGCAGATCGCCGAACAGATCGCCGACGACATCGCCGAGGGAAGCCTGGCCGAGGGGGAACGCGTGCCGTCAACCAACGAACTCGCCGCCTTCTACCGGATCAATCCGGCGACGGCGGCCAAGGGGATCAACGTGCTCGCCGACGACGGCCTGCTCGAAAAACGGCGGGGTATCGGCATGTTCGTGGCCGCCGGCGCGCGGCAGAAGCTGCTCACCGACCGGCGGCAGCGGTTCGCCGAGCAGTACCTCGACCCGATGCTCATCGAAGCGAAGCGCCTCGGCATCGACGACGAAACCCTGATCTCGCTCATCCGCGGGAACGGACACCGGAACGGAGGACCCGCCGCATGACGCCGACCATTTCGACCACCGGCCTGACCCGGCGCTACGGCGACCACCTGGCGCTCGGCGATGTCTCGGTCGACATCGAAGAAGGCAAGATCACCGGCCTGCTCGGCCGCAACGGCGCGGGCAAGAGCACCTTCCTGCGCATCGTCACCGCACAGGAGTTCGCCAGCACCGGCTCGGTCCGCGTGTTCGG
The DNA here is from genome assembly GCF_000400635.2 of Amycolatopsis keratiniphila. Classification (NCBI taxonomy): domain Bacteria; kingdom Bacillati; phylum Actinomycetota; class Actinomycetes; order Pseudonocardiales; family Pseudonocardiaceae; genus Amycolatopsis; species Amycolatopsis keratiniphila. The sequence continues at coordinate 6,845,844 of NC_021252.1, forward strand.
CGAGAACCCGGTCGAGAACGAGCGGGTGCTGCGGCGCCTCGTGCTCGTCCGCGAAGACCAGCAGTTCCCGGATTTCAAGGTGCGGCACGCTCTTACGGCGGCATCGTGGTTCTACCCGAACTGGGACGCCGAACTGGCCGAAAGCCTGCTCCGCGATTTCGATCTGCCGACGAAACGCCCGATCAAGAAGCTCTCGCGAGGGATGCGTTCGGCGTTGTCGATCACGATCGGGCTCGCTGCCCGGGCGGAACTCACGCTGCTCGACGAGCCGTACGCCGGTCTCGACGCCGTGGCGCGCCAGCTGTTCTACGACCGGTTGCTCGACGACTATTCGGCCCATCCCCGCACGATCCTGCTCTCCACGCACCTGATCGACGAGGTCGCCGATCTGCTGGAGCACGTGGTGATGATCGACAAGGGCCGCGTCGTCCTCGACGCGCCCGCCGACGAACTGCGCGGCACGGCCGTCACGGTTTCCGGCCCCGCCCTCGCGGTGGACGACTTCGTCACCGGCCGCCGGGTGCTGCATCGCCGCAAGATCGGGTCGCGCGCTTCGGTCACCGTCGCCGACGCGCTCGCCCCCGCCGACAAGGCGAAGGCGAAGGCCCTGCACCTGAAACTGGAGCCGCTTTCCTTGCAGCAGTTGATGGTGCACACCTCCAACGGACAGACCGCAGAGGAGGCGTCCGCATGAACACCCTGGTCAACGTCGCGCGCTACCACCTGGTGGACCGGCTCCAGTACGTCGTCCTCCCGGTCGGCGTCACGTTCTTCGCCTTCGGGGTGAATCTCGCGATCTTCTCGCTGATTCCCGAAACACCCGAGGAGAACTACTCCGGCGGCCTGTTCACGCTATTCGTGTTCATGTTCGTCTGCGGCGCCTTGAGCATGACGAAATCGCTCCCGTTCGGGCTCGCGCTCGGCGTTTCGAGGCGGTCCTACTACCTCGGCACGATCCTGCTGGTCGCCGGGCTCTCCGCGCTGTACGCGGTGGGGATCACCGTGTTCCAGGTGATCGAAGACGGGACCGGGGGCTGGGGGCTCGGTCTCAACTATTTCCGCGTTCCCTGGTTGCTCAACGGTCCCTGGTACCTGACCCTGCTCACCTCGTTCGTGTTCCTGTTGCTGATGTTCGTCTACGGCATGTGGTACGGCCTGATCTACCGGCGCGCCGCGGTGGTGGGTGTCGTCCTGTTCGGCGCGGCCCAGGTCCTGGTGCTGCTGGGAGCGGTGCTGGTGCTCAGCTGGACCGATTCCTGGCCGAAGCTCGGGGAGTTCTTCAGCACGCTGACCGTCGGCGGGATGACCGGGGTGCTCGCGTTGCTGGTCTGCCTCGCCGGTGCGGGCGGATTCGCCACGATGCGCCGCGTCACCGTCTGAAAGTCCTTCCACACCAAGGAGTTCCGTGATGGCCGTGGCTCATGTGGTGTTGTCGGTGCTGCTGATCGCGATCTTCGCCGTACTGGGGGTGGCGAAGGTCCTGCGTCAGCCGGCGTTGGTCTCCCGGACCGAGAGGCTCGGCTTCTCGGTCCGGGGGATCCAGGGGATCGGCGCGCTGGAGATCGCCGGAGCGGCGGGCCTGGCGGCTGGATTCTTCTGGCCGCCGGTGGGGGTCGCCGCGGCGATCGGGTTGATGGCGTTGCTGATCGGGGCGGCGATCTCCCACGCCCGGGCAGGCGACGGGGTCAAGGACATCGCCCCGCCGGTCTGGCTCGCGCTGGTCTCGGCGGCGGCCGCCGTCACCGCGGTCGTCTAGCCGCAACTCACGTGATTGGAGGCGGAACTCGCGTGATCGAGGGCGTAACTCGGGTATGACGCCTTCAATCACGCGAGTTACGGCTTAAATCACGCGAGTTACGGATTCACGGGCCAGGTCCCGAACCCGCCCGACCACGGCGGACCGTCGCCAGGCGCGGGTGACCTCCACCAGCCACGCCGCTTCGGTGGCGATGTCGGGCTCGTCGAGATAGGTCGCCGGAACGTCGTCGGGGGCGTACCGGCGGCCCGCCTCGGAGGCGGCGAGCGCGGCGGCCAAGGTCGCGGCCTCGACCGTCGCGGCCACACGGGTTTCGGGGACCTTCGCCTTGCGTGCTTCGGCTTCCGCGACGGGCGGGAGGTCCGGATCGAAGTAGGGCCGCAGCGCGAGATGGCCGTCCCGGATCTCGATCACCCTGCGGTACAAGGCGAATTCGACACCGCCCGGCATACCGGGGCCCGGGTCCAGCGCGATTCCCGGGACGGCTTCGCGCAGTGCGGCCCACAACGGTTCGATCCGCCGGTACGTCCGGTACATGCCGATCAACCGGAACGGGGCGGCCAGCGCGGGCCCCCACACGCTGAGCGTCGCGCCCGCCCCGGCGAGGCCGACGCTCAGCGCCGCCAGGATCGCCGAGAGCGTGTCCTCCCCGGCGTCGACCGCGCCGGTGGTGGCGAGGATGTAGATGTCGTCGACGTCCCAGAAAGTCCAGCCCAGCGCGGAAACCCCGCCGCCGACGAGCAGCCACAGCCCCGTGCGAAGCGGGCCGGGATCGGCATGCAGCGCGAAGCGGGCGAAGACGATCGAGAACGTCAGCAGGCTGATCAGACCGTAGACGAGGAAAAGAACGTTGTACGCGACGAACCAGCCGAGCCCGCCCGGTCCGGCGGCGGTGTGCTCGCCGACGCGGTAGCTGCCGGAGAGGAAGAAGAGCGCGATCTCGGCGGCCACCACGGTCCAGGACAGCACCGCGTGCCAGCCGATCCGCTTGCCCTCCCCCAGTTTCAGCGAATGCGCGAACGCGACCGCGAAGGCCATCGCGCCGATCTTGAGCAGATCGGCCGCGAGGTTCAGGAGACTGCCGACGGGTTCTTCGACGCCGACGGCGTTCTCCATGGCCGGGGTGAGCAGCATGATGCCGCCCGCGATGCACATCCCGAAGGCGCTGAGGAACCACATCCGCCGCCGGGGCTGGGTGTGCCTGGCCTGGATCAGCTTGTAGCCGAAACCCGCGAACGCCACCACGCAACAGAAGTACGCGATGGTCTCGATCACGGCAGACGCCGTTTCCGGCTGCCGAAGAGGTCGTCGACCCTCGCCAATCCGCCGGCGAGATCACTTCCGCCCTCGTGGTGCCGGGCCGTCCCGCGCACCGACGTCCGCGCGACGCGTTGCGCGAGGAGGCTGGCGAGCAGTTCGGCCTCCTGCTCTTCGACGGCGCTGTAACTCGTGCGGCCGAGCACACGGCGGATGAGTTCGGGTGCGAGATTCGGCATGAGGGCCTTGCCGGCGGCCGCGTCGAGCGCGACCCCGTCGGCTCCCGCGGCCGCACCGACGTGACCACACAGGAGGTGGCCGACCTCGTGCAGCAGGATATGCCGCCGGTGCAGGGCGGTGGTGTTGGTCGGATAGAGGATGTAGTCCGCGCGCTCGGTGCTCATCAGCAGCCCGCAGGGGCCGCTGGAGGGGACGCTGACCTGCATCAATTCGATCGGGCGGCCGCGCTCTGCCGCCAGCTCCGCGACGAAGGACTCCGCGTCGAAGGGTTCGGGAAGCGCCACGCCGTCGGCGAGATTCCGGCAGCGGCGCCACAACTCCTTACGGCGGCGATCCACTCACGACTCCTTCTTCTGGCCGCCCCGTCCGGATTCCCTGCGGGCGATCGCGTCGATCATGTCGCTGATGGTGTCGAGTCCGTCGGGGGAAAGCGTTACGGCCCGGAGCGCGACGTCGCGGACGCCCGCGTCGCGAAGGGCGCCGAGGAGCGCGAGTTCCTCGGCGATCTTGGCGCTCTGCTCGTCGTCGAAGAAGTACGCGGGCGAGACGCCGAAGAACTGGGCGAGCGCCTCGAGGTGGCGTTTCGTCGGGTTGTCGCGGCGGCCGGTGCGCAGCTGCCACAGGTACGTCGTCGAAAAGCTCTCGCCGGTGGCCTCACGGCACGCCTTGGCCACCTCTTCGTGGCTGTACGGCTCGCGATCGGGTCTCAGCACGATCTGGAACAGCTTGTCGATCTTCTCGGCGAGCGTCGTCTTACCGGGCTCGGTCGCGGCCACCATCCCACTCCCTACCTCTCGTGCCCGTTCATGCTAGTTGACGCGGGCCCCGCGCCGTACACGACAGTTTTCACCTCGTGCGCGGCTTCGGCTGGCAACGCGGGCAGGAGAACGACGAACGGTTCATGAAGGGGTCGCGCCGGATGGCCGTCCCGCACCGGCCGCAGGGCAGTCCTTCCTGGCCGTAGGCGTCGAGCGAGCGGTCGAAGTATCCGGATTCGCCGTTGATGTTGACGTAAAGCGCGTCGAACGAGGTCCCGCCGACGACCAGCGCCTCCGCCATCACCTCGCTGGCGTGGGTGAGCACGGTGCGGCCGTGGGCCGTGGTGAGCCTGTCGGTCGGGCGGGCCCAGTGGAGCTTGGACCGCCAGAGCGCCTCGTCTGCGTAGATGTTGCCGATCCCGGAGACGAGCGTCTGGTCTAGCAGCGCGCGTTTGAGCTCGGTCCGCCTCGACCGCAGCGCGCGGACGGCCTGGTCGAGGTCGAAGCGCGGGTCCATCGGGTCGCGGGCGATATGCGCGATGGTGCCCGGCAACGCCGTCCCGTCGACCTCGGTGAGCTCCGCGAGCGCGAGCCCGCCGAAGGTCCTCTGATCGACGAAGCGCAGCTCCGGCCCTTTGTCAGCAAAGCGGAACCGCACGCGAAGGTGCTTCTCGTCGGGGGCGTCCCCAGGCTGGACGAGCATCTGGCCGCTCATGCCGAGATGCGCGAGCATGGCCTGACCGTCGGAGAGCTCCAGCCACAGGTACTTGCCGCGGCGCCGGGCGGCCGCGATCTTCACGCCGGAGAGCCGTCCGCTGAAATCCTCAGCGCCGAGTTCGTGACGGCGGATCGCGCGGGCGTGGAGGACTTCGACCTCGGTGATCGTCCGGCCCGAGACATGCGCCTCGAGCCCGGCACGGACCACCTCGACCTCGGGGAGTTCGGGCATGCCGTCGATTCTCCCACCGGGCGCCTCGTGAGTGGCGAGGACGGTTCCGAGGTGGTGGCTGAAGGGGACTTTCCCCGCATCTCATGCGACGAAAGCGTCCTTCACCGCGTCGGATGCGGTGAAGGACGCTTTCAGCCCATCGCCGGGGGTCAGGGAGCGAGCGGCCCGACATCCGCCTTCGTCAAGGCTTTCCGCGCCCCTCCCGGCAGCAGTTCGTCGGCTCCGACGTCGTACTTCCCGGACCGCGTCTGCAAGTCGAAATCGGTGCCGGCGTACGGGTAGGAGCCGACACCGGCGTCGACCGCCGGGCTCCCCGGGGACAGCCGGTAGAACCTGTCCTGCACCAGCTTGGGGTCGACGGCCTGATAGCCGCCCGAAGGCATTCCCGCGGGCCCGCCCCAGGCGATGTTCCCCTCGTACTTCACGTCCGAACCGCCCGGCATGCTCACGAGTTTCCCGGTCCCCTGCAGGATGTTGTTCGCGAGCACGCAGTCCTTGGGCTTGAAGTCGCCGCCGTCGCCGTGGATGCCGTCGGTGGTCCCGACGACGGTGTTGTACGCGACCACGACCCGGTCGGGGCGGTCGTGGAGTTTGCTGTCCGGCCCGCTGTCCGCCTCGTTGCCCGAGCCGAAGACGATCCCGCGGTTCGCCGTGGTGTGCACGTAGTTGTTGACGATCTTGTGGTCGTTGCCGTGGAACCGGATCCCGGACCGGCCGAGCAGGATGTTCCCCTCTACCACGCTGCGGTCCCCGTGGCGCAGCACGATGAAGCCGCGGCTGTCGCGGATCGTGTTGTACCGCACGACGTTGTCCGACGACTTCACGGAGATCGCCTCGGAATCCCCGTCGGCCTTCTCGAACAGGTTGTACTCGACGACGCCGCCCGCCGAATACTTCTGGTGGTGGCTCAGCCCGAACCGGATCGACTCGCCACCGTTCGAACCGGTGAACTTGTGGTTGGAGAAGTAGTTGTGGTGCACCTTGACCCGTTTCGCCATGTCCTTGGCCGGGCCGAGCACCTGCAGGAAGACGCCCTGGGTGGTGCGGTTCTGCATGACGTTGTGGTCGAACTCGGTGTCGTCACCGTTGAGCGTGACCCAGTTGCCGCCGCCGGAGAGCTGGACGTCGAGCCGGGTCAGCCGGTTGTGCGTGCTGCCCACCGGCACGCTCATCGAGCCACCGTGCCGGAGTTTGAACCCGCGCAACACGACATGCGAAGCACCCGAAGAGAACGAGAAACCCGCGGAACCCTTGATCTCGGCCTTGCCGACGTGTTCCGCGGTGATGGTGATCGGCGCGTTCGCCGTTCCCGACCGTTTGATCGCGATGGCCGAGCCCGCCGAATAGCTCCCGTCGGCCAGCCTGATCTCGTCGCCGGGACCGGCTTTGTCGATCGCCGCCTGCAACGCGCTCAACGACGTCACCCGGACGACTTGGGCGGCCGAAGCCGTGGCAGGACCGGTCACGAGCGCCAGAATCGCAGCTGTGACCAGGCAGAAATGACGCATCCGCCGACCTCTCGACAGGCGACCTGAACGGTCGCGTCAGTGGCGGCGGACTGCGATGAGGTTACTGATTCACCGGCTCGTGCGTCAACGAACCGTCCCGGTGAAGGGGACTCAGATCGTCTTCGGCGGCTGCTCGATGTCGAGCTCGGCCGAAAGCTGACGCCAGGCCGTCTCGGCGGCCTTCTGCTCGGCTTCCTTCTTGGTCGTTCCCGAGCCGTAGCCGAGTTCACGCCCGCCGACGAGGACGGTGGCGCTGAACTCCTTGCGGTGATCCGGCCCGGTGTCCTCGACCTTGTACTCGGGCACGCCGAGCCCGGCCGACGCCGTCAGCTCCTGGAGGCTGGTCTTCCAGTCCAGGCCGGCGCCACGCAGCGGCGCCTCGGCGAGCAGGCCGTCGAACAGGTGGTGCACGAGCTTGCGCGCGACGTCGATGCCGTGCTGCTGGTACGCGGCGCCGATGACGGCTTCGAGCCCGTCGGCGAGGATGCTCGCCTTGTCCCGGCCGCCGGTGAGCTCTTCGCCCTTGCCCAGCAACAGGTGCCTGCCCAGCCCGCCCTCGCCGAGGCCGCGCGCGACCCTGGCCAGCGCGTGCATGTTGACCACGCTGGCACGGAGCTTCGCGAGCTGACCTTCGGCCAGTTCGGGATGGGTGTTGTAGAGGTGGTCGGTGACGACCAGGCCCAGGACCGCGTCCCCGAGGAACTCCAGACGCTCGTTCGGCGGCAACCCACCGTTCTCATAGGCATAAGAACGGTGGGTCAACGACAACGTCAGCAGCTCGGGTTCGATCGTGATCCCGAGTGCTTCGAGCAGTGGTGCGGGGTCCGCGGGTGGTCCACCGGCCGACTTGCCCCCCATGTCGTCAGCTGCCGATCAGGCGGGCTCGACGACCTGGCGACCGTTGTGCTGGCCGCAGGCCGGGCACGCGATGTGCTGGAGCTTCGGCTGCTTGCAGGCGCGGTTGGAGCAGGGCACCAGCTGAACCGGAGCCGCCTTCCACTGGCTGCGGCGCGCGCGGGTGTTGGATCGCGACATCTTCCGCTTCGGGACGGCCACGAGTAGATCTCCTTCAGACGGTCTGCCCGCGGTCGCGAGCGAACTTGCTTCTCCGGAACGAGCTGGTGCTCGTCAGGCTTGCTTTCCGGGGCCATCGGCCTGGTCATCGCCCGTTTCGTCCTCGAAACGATCGACCAGCGCGGCCCACCGAGGGTCTATCTTCTCATGCCCGTGACCGGGCTCGAGATCGGCCCACTTGACACCGCATTCGGTGCACAGTCCCCGGCAGTCCTCGGTGCACAGCGGGGCCAGCGGCAACGCCAGCACCACCGCGTCGCGGACCGTCGGCTCGAGATCGATCCGGTCGTCCACCAGGCGGGGGATCTCGTCCTCGTCGGTGGTCTCCTCGGTCGCGGAGCCGGGGTAGGCGAAGAGCTCGGTCAGGTCGACCTCGACGTCCTCGGTGATCGGGTCGAGGCACCGCGAGCAGTGCCCCGTCGCGACGGCGGACGCCGTACCGCTGACGAGCACACCCTCGACGACGGATTCGAGCAGCAGGTCGAGCTCCAGGCTGGAGCCGGCGTCGATGGTGATGACGTCGGGCACTCCGAGCGCGGTCTCGACGGGGATCGAGCGTTGGACGGCCTTGCTCAGGCCGGCGTGACGGCCGAGCTCGCGGGTGTCGAGCACCCACGGGTTCCGGTCGTCCAGCTGCGCAGGCTTGGCCTGCGGCGACTTGTTCTCAGACATCGGTGACCAGGGTACGCAGGTACCGCCACTCACTTTCGGGCGGCCGGAGCTCGGAAGTACGTGAAGGCCCCCTTCACCGCGCTAGACGCAATGAAGGGGCCTTCACGTACTCGAGGTGCCAGGCGATCAGCTCTGGTAGTCGTACAGCGAGGTCCGGCTGTTGCCCGGCAGGTTGACCGGCGACCGCAGGTGGTTGCGCCCGGAGTCGACCGTCCGCAGCGTGGTCGCCAGCAGCTCGGAGAACTCGGCCAGCTTCCCGTCGACGTAGGCGTCGCAGTCGCCGCGCTGCTTGTCGGCCTCGACGTGCGCCTCGTCGACGATGCGCGCCGCCTCGCCGTGCGCGGCCTGGACGACCTCGGTCTGGGCGACGAGCCGGGCCTGCTCGGCGCGGCCGTCCTCGATGGCGCGCTCGTAGGCGTCGCGACCGGCCTGGATCATCCGCTCCGACTCGGCACGCGAGCGGTCGGTGAGGTTCTGGAACTCGGCCTGCCCGGCGGCGACCATGCGCTCCGCCTCGGCGTGCGCGTCGCTCATCATCTGCTCCGCGCGGGCGCGGGCGTCGGCGAGGATGCGCTCGGCCTCGGCCTGCGCGTCGGCGACCGTGCGGTCGGCCTCGGTGTTCGCCGTGGAGATCGTCTCCGCCGCCTCCGTCCGGGCGGTCTGGATCAGCTGGTCACGCTTGTCCAGGACGTCCTGGGCGTCGTCGACCTCGCCCGGCAGGGCGTCACGGATGTCGTCGAGCAGCTCCAGGGTGTCCCCGCGCGGGACGACGCAACTGGAGGTCATTGGCACGCCGCGGGCTTCCTCCACGATGGTGACGAGCTCGTCGAGCGCCTCGAAAACCCGGTACACGGCCACTCCCTACCTACAGCGATCCCCACATTCCCTGAGTTCAGTTTGCCCTCATCACCGCCGTAAGGGGTGAAAGCGCGCGGTACCGGGCGTGTCCCCGCCGGTACCGCGCGCCATGATCACCGGAAGAGGAAGACCGGATCGGTGACGAGCTCGATCAATTGCCCGTCGGTGAGCGCCGGTCCGGCGTCGGGCGAATCCCACGCACCGAGGTCGATCGCGTTGACCGAGCCTCCCCACGAGTGCCAGGCGATCGCGCTGCGGCCGGACACCTTCCCGGTGGAGAAGCCCTGGCCGAGCACGACCGGCTCCCCCACCTGATCCGGGTTCTTGGGCGTGGTCTCGGAGATGACCACCGGTATCCCGGCCGGGGTGACCAGCTCTTCGCACCGCATCGGCTTCCGGTCGGGGCCGATGGCGTCACCCCTGTTGCCCAAGTCGCAGCGGCCTTCCCGGCGATAACCGTCCTTTGTGGTCACCGGGCCGCTGATGGTGAGGTTGAGCAGCCGTTTCACTCCGGCAGCGTCGATGTACCTGACCTCCGATGTCATCAGGTCCGAGTCGTTCACCTGGATGAAATCCCGCACGGAGATGTCCGTCGCGCCGACCAGGATGCCCGGAAGCACGTCCTTGAGGTGCTGGAGATCACGCGCCTTCTGCTCCTCCCGGCTGGACGGAGCGGCGGCCGGCGCTACTTCTTCCGGCTCGTTCCCCGGCGCCACGAACACGACCGCCGCCGCGATCACCGCCAGTGTCGCGATCCCCGTGGCCACGACTCCTCGCCGGTTCCGCGCCTTCTTCGCCGCCTTCCCGGCGACCTCGTCCGGGTCGAAACCGAGCGGGGGCTCGGCCAAGGTGATCCCGCGCAGCCTGTCTTCGAGTTCGTCCATCACACGCTCCTCCCGGAGGCAGCCTCGTCGTGCTGCCTCTGCAGGGCCGCGCGGAGGACGTCGAGTCCTCGCGCGGCCTGGCTCCTGACCGTCCCTTCCGAACAGCGCAGCGCGACGGCCACCTCCGCGACCGGGAGATCGGCGCAGTAGCGCAGCACGACGGCGGCGCGCTGTTTCGGGGGAACTTCGGCGAGGGCGCGAAGCAGCGAATCCGAGATGCCGGCCTCAGCGGGAGCGGCGGGCTCTTCGGGGACGACGCCGTCGCGGTTCTCTCTGCTCCGCCAAGGTCGTCGCCGCTCGTCGAGCCAGCAGCGCATCAGGATCTGCCTCGTGTAGTTGTCGACGGGCCCTTTCCGGCGGACCTTCGGCCAGACCCGGTAAAGGCGGATGAGCGCGGTTTGGACCAGATCCTCCGCGAGATGCCAGTCGCCGCAGAGCAGGTACGCCGTCCGCCTGAGCGGTAGCGCCTTGTCCCTGGCGAACTCCCTGAAGCTCGCATCGTCCCCAGACCGCATCGTGCCTCCTCGTCCGTGTTCCGGTGTATCTCACGGACGGGGAGGCACGAGACGTTGCACGGGCGGATCAGCCGGCGAGGTTCACCAGCTTGAAGGTGACGTAGCGGTCCGGCGTGTAGACGATCTCGCCGCCCTTGCCGGAGATCACGCGGTCGTTCGTGCCCACCGGGAACAGCTGGTAGTAGCCGGCGGCGCACGACGGCAGCACTCCTTCGCGGTTCTGGTAGACCGTGCCGGTCGCGCCACCGCGGGCCTTGTCCACCACGGACTTGGCCGCGGACGAAAGCGTCGAGTAGCCGATCTTCGTCAGCTTCGAGGTGTCACCGCAGGACGGCGCCGGGGTGCCGTCGACGTCGATCACGGAGAAGGTCTTGTAGTGGTCGGCGGTGTAGAAGAACTCCCCGCCGTCACCGGTGACGATGCGCCGCGCGCCGCGGTCCGGCGAGCCGGGGGTCGGGACCGTGTATTCGTGGTAGTAGGCCGAAGCGCACTTCGGGAGGATGTTCTCCCGGTTCGAGAAGACCGTGCCGTCCTTGTCCGGGTACGGGAACGGCCCGCCCTTCTTGATGAGGTCGTAGGTCGTCGTCGCCTCGGCGGGCAGCGACGACAACGACACGTGCTTGAACCCGGTGAGGTCCCCGCACGGGTTCTGCTGGACCGAGACGGGGGCGGCCGTGGCCTGCGCGGCGCTCAGTCCGCCGAAGAAGGTGACAAGCAGAACGAGCAGCGCGGCGGCGATCCGCGATCGTTTGTTGGTCATTTTCGGACCGTAACCCGATCGTGTATTCACCAGAAGGCGTCGAGATGAACTCTTCATCGCCGCTCACCAGCGCCCGACCAACGGCTTCGGCCGTTCGGGTCAACCTCGTTCGGAGTACTTTTCCGAGAGGCGTTTGAACACTATCGGCGGCACCAGGTGCTCGATGTCGCCACCGAGCGCGGTGACCTCCTTGACCAGCGAGCTCGACACGAACCCGTACGCCGGGTTGTTCGCCATCAGCAGGGTTTCGAGTCCGGTCAGCTCACGGTTCATCTGCGCCATCTGGAGCTCGTAGTCGAAGTCGCTGACCGACCGCAGGCCCTTCGCGACCGCGATGATGTCGTTCTCACGGCAGTAGTCGACGAGGAGTCCCTGCCAGGAATCGACGCGCACGTTCGGCAGCTTCGCGGTGATCTCGCGCAGCATGTCCATCCGCTCCTCGGTGGTGAACAGGCCCTTCTTGCTCTTGTTCACCCCCACCGCGACGACGACCTCGTCGAACAGCTTGGCCGCCCGCTCGATGATGTCGAGATGTCCATTGGTGGCCGGGTCGTAGGACCCGGGACAGACCGCACGCCGCATGCGCGGACGCTACCAAGGCGAGGAACGTCCTGCGCGTTCTGCGCGTCCTGCGTCACACCTGATATTCGGCCCAGTAGAGCGCCGTGTCGCCGTAGCGCTTCGTCCGCATCGGCTCGAAGCCCGGCGGCCAGTCCGGCTCGCCGTCCCGCGCGGCCCGCTCGATCACCACCAGCGCCCCGTCCGTGATCCACCGGTTCGCCGCGAGCGCGGCCATGACCTCCCCCAGGCGGGTGGAATCCACAGCGTAGGGCGGGTCGGCGAGGACGATGTCGAACGTTTCCGGCGCCGGAGCGGCCACGACGGACTCGACGGCGCCCGCCCGGACCGTGCCGCCGAGCCCCAGCGCGGCGACGTTCCCCTTGAGCACTTCGGCCGCGCGCCGGTCCGACTCGACGAACAGCGCGCCCGACGCGCCGCGGGACAACGCCTCCAGCCCGAGCGCGCCCGAACCGGCGTAAAGGTCGAGGACCTGGGCCCCCTGCAGCTCGCCGGCGACCTCCAGCGCGTTGAACAGCGCCTCGCGCACACGTTCCGAGGTCGGCCTCGTGCCTTTCGGCGGGACCTTCAGCCGCCTGCCGCCCGCGGTCCCCGCCACGATCCTGGTCATTGGAGCATCGTGCCTCAACGCCTTCCGCCGTGACGTTGGCCGGGACTTGGTGAAGCCTCCGCCCAGCTCGCGTAGAGTCGTCCTTCGCCCTCGGAGGCGATAGAAGCGTTTAGGAGCGTTGCGTGTCCGAACCTCGGGTCAGACGGGCCGAGATCGCCATCGAGCAAGCCCATGTGGACACCGTCTACACCCGGCTCGCCGAGCTGCGAGCCCAGGCTGAGGCCATGCGTACCAAGGGCTACGAGATCGGCCATGGCGCCGGGCGGGAAGCCATTTTCGAGCAGGCGTCCATGCTGTTCGAACGGGACATGATGGTGTACCACGCCAATCAGACCCTCCAGACCCTCGACGCGGAGTACGAGGGCCTGGTCTTCGGCAGGCTCGACCACCTCGACAACGACCACATCTACGTCGGCCGTCTCGGCATCCGCGACGCCGAGTTCGACAACCTCGTCACCGACTGGCGCGCGCCCGCGGCCGCGGCGTTCTACCAGGCGACGGCCGAGGAGCCGATGGACGTCGTCCGGCGCCGGGTGATCCGGTGCTCCGGCCAGAACGTCCTCGACGTCGACGACGACGTCCTCATCGCCGACGCGGTCCCCGAGGGGATGCAGATCGTCGGCGAAGGCGCGCTGATGGCCGCGCTCGGCCGGTCGCGCGGCGAGAAGATGCGGGACATCGTCGCCACCATCCAGAAGGAACAGGACGAGGTCATCCGCGCGCCGTGGCGCGGTGTCACCGAGATCACCGGCGGTCCCGGCACCGGCAAGACCGCGGTCGCGCTGCACCGTGCGGCGTACCTGCTCTACCGCCACCGCCGCCAGCTCGGCGGCGCGGGCGTGCTGGTGATCGGCCCGTCCGGGGTGTTCACCAGCTACATCTCGCGGGTACTGCCGTCGATGGGTGAGACGAACGTCGAACTGCGCGCGCTCGGCGAGGTCCTCGACGGCCTCGAAGCCACCCGGCAGGACCCGGCTCCGCTGGCGGCGATCAAGGGTTCGCTGCGGATGCGGAAGATCCTGCTGCGCGCCCTGCGGGACACGCCGGAAGACGCGCCCGAGGACATGAAGATCGTCTACCGCGGCGAGGTGCTGCGGCTCAACGCGCGCGAGCTCGACAAGGTGCGCCGCAAGGTGCACACCGCGGGCGGGCCGCCGAACCGGTCGCGGATCCGCGCCGCCGAGCTGCTGCTCGACGCGCTCGCCGCGAAGGCCGAGCAGCACGCGAAGGACGACGGCCGTCAGATCGACAAGGCCGAGCTGATCACCGAGCTCGGCGAGCGCATCGAGTTCCACCGGTTCCTGGTGGTCTGGTGGCCGATCCTGTACCCGGCGCAGATCCTGCGGTGGCTGGGCACCGAGAAGCGGCTCGCCTCCGCGGCGAAGGGCCTGCTCAACCGCAACGAGATCAGCATGCTCGCGGCCGACTTCGCCGACCGCTCGCGCGGCTGGACCATCGCGGACGTCGCGCTCCTCGACGAGCTTCGCGTCCTCATCGGCACACCGCCCAAGAGCCGCCGGGCCCGCCAGAACGTCGAGGTCAACCCGGAGCGCGGCGGCGCCCCGACCCGGCCCGAGCACTACGACGAGTACTCGCACGTGGTCGTCGACGAGTCACAGGACCTCTCGCCGATGCAGTGGCGGATGGTCGGCCGGCGCGGCAAGTACGCGAGCTGGACCGTGGTCGGCGACCCGGTGCAGAGCTCATGGCCGGATCCGGCCGAGGCCGCGATGGCGCGGGACCAGGCGTTCGGGCTCAAGACGACCCGGCGCCGGTTCACGCTGCGCACCAACTACCGGAACTCGGCGGAGATCTTCGACCTGGCCGCGAAGGTCGTCGCGGGGCACGCGGAGGCCGACGAGCTTCCGCGCGCGGTGCGGCAGACCGGCGTCACCCCGGAGGTCCGGCCCGTCGAGGCGTCCGGGCTCGAGGCGGCGACGCAGGCCGCGGTGAAGGAACTGATGGGCGCCGTCGAAGGCACCGTCGGCGTGATCACCGCCATGGACCGGGTGCCCGAGGTCGAGGGCTGGCTCGCCGAACTCTCGGACGAGCGGCTCAAGGTCGTCGGCAGCCTCGATTCCAAGGGCCTCGAGTACGACGCCGTCGTGCTGGTGGAGCCGAACGACCTCATCACGGAGTCGACCACCGGCCGCCGGGTGCTGTACGTCGCGCTGACCCGCGCGACCCAGCAGCTGACCGTCCTGGCGTCCAACCCCGACTGGATCCCCGCCGCCTGATCACGCATGTCGTCCGTCTGATCACGCGAGTTCGCCCTCCAATCACGCGAGTTACGCCCCCGATCACGCGAGTTCGGCGTTCGATCACGCGAGTCCGGCGTGCCTCCGCGGACGACACGCGTGATTGGACGGACGACACGCGTGATTGAAGGCGTAACTCGCGTGATCGGGGGCGTGACTCGCGTGAGGGAGGGCGAAAAAAGCTGAAGGGCTCCTTCAGGACACTGGTGAATGCCCTGAAGGAGCCCTTCAGACCCCCGGTGAGTGAACGATGTGGGGACGCATCGCACGTCCAGGGGTATTTCTAGCGCCTCTTCGTTGTTCGGTGTCACGGCGATCCCACCGAACAACAACGCCGAACAACGAAGAGGCCGTGGTCACGGGCACGGAGGCCGGTAATCGAGCCCCGGCAGGTGTTGTTCCCACTCGTCCGCCGTGATCCGCGGGTACACCGTCGCGCAGATGCGTTCGGCCGCCCGCTCGGGGCTGGTCTCCCACAACCGCACGCTGCCGTCCGCGACCGAGCCCGCGAGCGTGTGCCCATCGGGGGCGAACGCCACGGCGTTGACCCGGTCGACGTCGTCGATCAGGTTCGCCGATTCGCGGACCGATCCCGGATCGGAGACATCCCATAGTCGCACTGATCGGTCGTAGCTGCCGGTCGAGAAGGTCTTCCCATCGCCGCTGAAGGCCACCGAGATGACGTTGTCGGTGTGCCCGGTCAGCAGCGCGGCCTCCCGGGGCGCCGCCGGATCCGTCACGTCCCACAACCGGGCCGTGCGGTCGGCGCTTCCGGTGGCGGCGAGTTTCCCGCCCGGGCTGTAGGCCACGGAGAACACCGTGTCGGAGTGTCCCTTCAGTACCGAAAGCTGCTTCGGCGCCTTCGCGATCGAGACGTCCCACAGCCGGGCGGTGTGGTCCCAGCCGCCGGTGAGCAGGGTGCGGCCTTCCGGGCTGAAGGTGAGCGAGTGGACGTCGTCCTCGTGTCCGGTGAGGGTCGCGAGTTCGACGGGGCGCCGGATGTCGGCGACGTCCCACAGCTTCACCGTGTGCCCGGACCCCGCGGTCGCGAGAGTCCGGCCGTCCGGGCTGAACGCGACGGGGTCGATCTCGTCCGCCGGACGGTAGAAGACGCCGGCGTCGACCGGTTTCCGCGGATCGGTGACGTCGATCAGCCGCATCGTGTGGTCCCAGGACCCGGCGGCGAGCGACCTGCCGTCCGGGCTGAACGCGAGACCGCAGACACCCTGGCCGAAACCGGCGATCTTGCCCACCTCCCGCGGGTTCCGTGTGTCGGACACGTCGACCAGGCGCACCACACCGTCCTGGCTGCCGGTGGCCAGCAGCTTCCCGTCGGCGCTGAACACCGCCCGGCAGGCCGGCTTCGCCGGGCCGCTGATCGCAGGCCCCGGCAGATCCCACATCCGCGCCGTCTGATCGTCGCTCGCGGTCACCAGCGTGCGGCTGTCCGGCGTGAACACCGCCCAGACCACGGCCGCGGTGTGCCCGACGAGCGCCGGTTTCTGGCGAGGCTTCGCCGGATCGGTGATGTCCCACAGCCGCGCGGCCCGGTCGAAACCGGTCGTAGCCAGTGTCGTCCCGTCGGGACTGAACGCCACGGACCGCACGATGGCCTTGTGCGAGTCGATGGTCGCCAGCGGTGACGGCGCCATGAGGTTGGCGACGTTCCACAGGCGCGTGGTCTGGTCGATGCTCGCGGTGGCGAGCGTCCGGCCGTCCGGGCTGAACGCCGCGGAATGGACACCGGCGGTGTGTCCCTCCACGACTCTGAGGGGTTTGGCCGTGGCCGGGTCGGCCACGTCCCAGAGCCGCACGGTCTTGTCGGCGCCGGTCGAGACGAGTGTCCGCCCGTCGGGGGCGTAGGCGAGCCCGTTGACGTTGCCGGTGTGCCCGGTCAGCGTGGCCGCCAGCACCGGTTTCGCGAGGTCGCGGACGTCGAACAGGCGCACCGTGCCCTCGCCGTCCGAGGTGGCGAGCGCCGCGGCCTTCGGACTGAACGCCACCGCGTTGACCCGTCCCAGATGCTCCCCGACCAGCACTCCCGGCCCGGGTTTAGCCGGGTCCGCGACGTTCCACAGCCGCGCGGTCTTGTCCCAGCCCGCCGTCGCGACCGCGCCGCCGTCGGCGCTGAAGGACACCGAGTTGACGTTGCCGGTGTGCCCGGTCAGCGTGGCCAGCTCGCGCGGGCGGTGAGGATCCTTGACGTCCCACAACTTGGCCGTCTGGTCCCAGCTGCCGGTCACCATCACCTGACCGTCGCCGCGCAGGGCCGCCGCGTTGACACGGTTGCCGTGTCCCCGGACGCGGGTCGAGTACGGCGACTCGAACATCGCGAGCACACTGCCCCGGGTGTCGACGCTCGGATCGACGCGGTACGCCGCCAGCGCGAGCTGCGCGGCCAGCGCCGGGTTCGTCGTCCGCATCGCGACGGCCTGCCCGGCGACCTTCTGCGCGAGCGCGCTGTTGCGCTGGGCGGTCGCGGTCTGCTCGGCCCGGACGGCGTACACCATCGCCGCCGTCGCCAGCACCAGCAGGACGGCCAGGAGCGCGACCAGCTGGCGCAGCCGCCGGGTGCGGCGCCGCGCGACGGCCTGCTCCTGGTTCTCGATCGCCACGCTCGCTTCGAGGAAGCGGCGTTCACGCTGGGAAAGCGCGCTCTCGTGCTCCGCCGCCCACTCCCGGGCGATGGACAGCCGGGCGCCGCGGTAGAGCCAGCCGTCGTCGCGGCCGACCGATTCCCACGCGTCGGTCGCTTCGGTGAGCTGGCGGTGCACGCGCAGGCCCTCGCGATCCTCGGCGAGCCATTCGCGCAGGCGCGGCCAGCCCCGGATCAGCGCCTCGTGCGCGATCTCGATGCCGTTGTCGTCGAGGGTGACGAGCCGCGAAGACGCCAGCCTGTCCAGCACGACGGCGACGTCCGGGTCATCGGCGTCCACCTCGTCGCGGGTGATGCGGCGCTTCGTGTCCTCGGTGCCCTCGCCGAGCGCGGTCATCCGCAGGAAGATCTGGTTCGCCAGCCGCTGCTGGTGTTCGCTCAGCGCGGTGAAGGTGTGCTCGGAGGTCTGCGCGACCGACCGTTCGATCCCGCCGGTGGACTCGTAGCCGGTGAGGGTGAGGGTGTTGCCGTGGCGGCGGCGCCAGGTCTCCAGCAGCGCGTGCGACAGCAGCGGCAGCACGCCGGGCTGCCCGGTCGCGTCGGCGACGAGCCGCGAGACCAGCGCGTTCTCGACGCGGTACCCGGCGTCGATCGCCGGCCGCGAGATGGCCTGCCGCAGCTCCTCGGTGCTCATCGGGCCGACGAGGATCTGCGCGTCCTGCATGGCCTCGACCAGCTCGGGATGCCTGGCACAGTGCGTGTAGAAGTCGGTGCGGATGCCGAGGACGACCCTCGTCCGGCTCTCCGGCTCGGTCGTCGCGGTGACCAGCGCCGACAGGAAGGCTGCCCGCTCGTCGGCGTCCTGGCACAGCGTGAAGACCTCTTCGAACTGGTCGACGACCAGCACGACGTCGCCCTCACGGTCGGCGACCAGCTGGCGGGCGGCCAGGCCGAGGTTGCGCGGATGTCCGGTGAGTTCGGCCAGCAGGCCGCCCGGCGCGAGCCCGAGCGCGGCGCCGAACTGGACGGCGCATTCCTGCAGCGGGCGCGACCCGGGGGTCATCAGCATGGTGACGGAGGACTCGGCGAGCGCGGGCAGCAGGCCCGCCCGGAGCAACGACGACTTACCTGAACCGGAAGCCCCCAGAACCGCCAAGAATCGTTGATCCGAAAGCCTCGTGACGAGTTTTCCGACAAGTCGTTCGCGACCGAAGAATCGGCTCGCGTCGTCCGGCCCGAATGCGGTCAGGCCGATATAAGGTGGCGATTCCCCATTCGGCGCGGCAACCGGTGAATCACGGACTCCGCCGCGCGTGCGCTCGGTCACGTCGTGCCATCGGGCCTCCCACTCCTCCTCGGGCCCGTCGCACGCCCGGACATAGGCCAACGTCACCGCCAAGCTGGGCATCTTCTTCCCACCGGCGGCTTCGGAGAGGGTTCCCGCGGAGTAGTGGGCACGCCTGCCCAGCTCCCGGTACGTCGGATTCCCGGCCTTCTCCCGCAGACGCCGGAGATCGGCGGCGAACCCCAGCAACGGATCGTCCCCGGGGTCCAAAGGTCTCTCCGGACGCGGCACTCTCAATCCTTTCTTTTCAGTGGTTTTCCCACCCTCGCATTCGGGGGCAACCGTACCGTGGAAACGGGGGAACTCCGCCGAGTACCGGCCACATCGGGGCGGTTAATTTCGATCGATCGACAGGCGCGGGAAGGGATCGAGGGCCCGGCGCGTTGTACCGGGGCGTGACCTCTTTGCCTGACATCCCGCTGTCCGTGCTCGACCTCTCGCCCGTCGTGGCCGGAGGCGGTGTGGCGGATTCGCTGCGCAACACCCTCGACCTCGCCCGCCGGACCGAGGCCCTCGGCTATAACCGGTACTGGCTCGCCGAGCACCACAACATGCCCGGTATCGCGAGTTCGGCGACCGCCGTGATGATCGGCCAGGTCGCGGCCGCCACCGAACGCATCCGGGTCGGCTCCGGCGGGGTCATGCTGCCGAACCACGCGCCGCTGGTGGTGGCCGAGCAGTTCGGCACCCTGGAGGCGTTCCACCCCGGCCGGATCGACCTCGGCATCGGGCGCGCGCCGGGCACCGACCAGCGGACCGCGCTCGCGCTGCGCGGCCCGGGCGGGCTCAGCGCGGAGAACTTCCCGCAGCAGTTCGCGGAACTGCTGGCCTACTTCGAGCACTCCGACCAGCGCGCCGTCAACGCCGTGACCGCCGAAGGGAACAAGCCGCCGGTGTGGCTGCTCGGCTCGAGCGGTTTCAGCGCGCGGATGGCGGGCGAACTGGGCCTGCCGTTCTCGTTCGCGCACCACTTCAGCGCCGAGAACACGCTGCCGGCCGTCGCGCTCTACCGCGACGCGTTCAAACCGTCGGACGTCCTCGACGAGCCGTACGTGATGCTCGGCGTCTCCGTGGTCGCCGCCGAAACCGACGAGCGCGCCCAGTATCTCGCCGCGCCCAGCGGCCTGACGTTCCTGAGCCTGCGCAAGGGCCGCCCCATCCCGCTGCCGACACCGGAGGAGGCCGCGGCGTACCCGTACACCGACATCGAGCGCGTGTTCATCGAGGACCGGGCTTCGAGCAGTGTCATCGGTTCGCCCGAGACTGTCCACAAGGGACTGGAGACCTTGCTGGCGGATACGGGTGCCGACGAGCTGATGATCACGACGATGGTGCACGACCAAGCGGATCGGGTGCGGTCGTACGAGCTGGTCGCCGAACTGGCGCGCTGACGCCGGGCGGTCTCGCCTGCCCGCTCCCGCAGGTGCCATGAAAGGTCCTTTCCTTGCAAATTTTGCAAGGAAAGGACCTTTCATGGCATCCGGGGCGGCGCGGGGCCGGAGGCGGTGGTGCGCGTGACAGCACCGCGGCGCGTGTCATGAAAGGGTCGTTCAGGACGAAAGGTGTCCTGAACGACCCTTTCATGACACGCGACCGATCGGCCGGCCTCACCCACCCCACGCCCCGAACGGACCAACGCCCCACCGAACACGAAAGAACCGACAAGATCCCCGCCCGCCTTTGTCAGAAAAAGACAAGAATTCACCGGTTACCAGGACGTGACGTCTTGATCACACCGAAGTTCTTGTCACCAGGCAGGCGCGTGATTAGCGTACCGACCAGTAGCAAACAGCACGGTAACACCCCGTTGATACTGTTCAACGATTCCGTTCCGCCATTCGGAGCAAAGGAATTGCGCAAGCTGGGGTGTATTCGCCGTGCCCGGAAAACGGGAGGGTCGGCGTGGGCGTCCGGACTGGCGCACCCTCATTCCCCGGCGCGGGTGCGATCCGGGAGACCGGAAGGCTCTATTCGCTCGGCCTCGACGTCGTCCGCCTGACCTTCCGGCGGCCGTTCCAGGCACGCGAGCTGATCCAGCAGTTCTGGTTCATCGCGAGTGTGTCGATCCTGCCGACGGCGCTGGTCGCGATCCCGTTCGGCGCGGTGATCGCGCTGCACATCGGGTCGCTGACCGCGCAGATCGGCGCGCAATCCTTCACCGGCGCGGCCAGTGTGCTGGCGATCATCCAGCAGGCCAGCCCGATCGTGACGGCGTTGCTGATCGCGGGCGCGGGCGGTTCGGCGATGTGCGCGGATCTCGGGTCGCGCACGATCCGCGAGGAGATCGACGCGATGGAGGTGCTCGGGGTCTCCCCCATCCAGCGCCTGATCGTGCCGCGCGTGCTCGCCGCGATGGGGGTCGCCGCATTCCTCAACGGAATGGTCAGCGTGGTCGGCGTTCTCGGCGGTTATTTCTTCAACGTCATCATGCAGAACGGGACACCGGGTGCGTATCTGGCCAGTTTCTCCGCGCTCGCGCAGCTGCCGGACCTCTGGATCAGCGAGATCAAAGCGGTCATCTTCGGTTTCGTCGCGGCGATCGTCGCCTCTTATCGCGGGCTCAATCCGAAAGGCGGCCCGAAAGGCGTCGGTGACGCGGTGAACCAATCCGTGGTCATCACTTTCCTCCTCCTGTTCCTGTTGAACCTCGTGCTGACGACGCTTTACCTGCAGCTCGTCCCGGCGAAGGGCAGCTGATGGTCACGAGCACACCCACCCGCGCGACGCGGGTCCGCGAAGCCGTCGATCGCCGGTTCGGGTTCCTGGACACGCTCGGCGACCAGATCCTCTTCTTCCTCAAAGCACTCGCCTGGGTGCCGCGCGCGGTGCGCCGCTATCTCCGGGAGATCACCCGCCTGCTGGCCGAGGTCAGTTTCGGCAGCGGCGCGCTCGCGGTCATCGGCGGCACGATCGGCGTGATGATCGGGATGACCGTGTTCACCGGCACGGTCGTCGGGCTCCAGGGGTATTCGGCGCTCAACCAGGTCGGCACGTCGGCGTTCGCCGGGTTCGTCTCCGCGTACTTCAACACCCGCGAGATCGCGCCGCTCGTGGCCGGGCTCGCCTTGTCGGCGACCGTCGGCTGCGGGTTCACCGCGCAGCTGGGCGCGATGCGCATCTCCGAGGAGATCGACGCGCTCGAAGTGATGGGCATCCCCAGCGTCCCGTACCTGGTGACCACCCGGATCATCGCCGGTTTCCTCGCGGTCATCCCGTTGTACGCGATCGGCCTGCTGACCTCGTATCTCGCGTCGCGCCAGATCACCGTCTGGTTCTACGGCCAGTCCGCGGGCACCTACGACCACTACTTCCTGCTGTTCCTGCCGCCCGGTGACGTGCTCTGGTCGTTCGGCAAGGTGCTGGTGTTCAGTGTCGTGATCGTGCTCGCCCACTGCTACTACGGCTTCCGCGCGAGCGGTGGCCCGGCGGGGGTCGGCGTCGCCGTCGGACGTGGCGTGCGGACCGCGATCGTGGCGGTCAGCGTGCTCGACTTCTTCCTCAGCCTCGCGATCTGGGGCGCGACCACGACGGTGCAGGTGGCCGGATGAGCCGGCGCGGGCTGCGCAAAGCCGGGGTCAGGACGGCCGGGGTCCTGTTCCTCGTGGTGATGTCCGCCCTCGTGCTGCTGTCGATCAAGATCTACCGCAAGGATTTCGTCGACTCCGTGCCGGTGACGCTGCAGGCCGACCGCGTCGGCAACCAGTTGCGCGCGGGCGGGCAGGTCAAGGCGCGCGGCGTGGTGGTCGGCGAGATCCGCGACGTCCGCGCCACGCCCGGCGGCGCGGAGATCGATCTGGCCATGGAGCCGGGGAAGGTTTCCCAGCTGCCGAAGAACGTGTCCGCGCTGCTCGTGCCGAAGACGCTGTTCGGTGAGCGGTACGTGCAACTGTCCATTCCGGACGGACCGAAGGCCGGACCCTTGAGCTCGGGCGACGTGATCACCCAGGACCGTTCGGCCAACGCGATCGAGCTGGAGCG
The DNA here is from genome assembly GCF_000400635.2 of Amycolatopsis keratiniphila. NCBI lineage: Bacteria > Bacillati > Actinomycetota > Actinomycetes > Pseudonocardiales > Pseudonocardiaceae > Amycolatopsis > Amycolatopsis keratiniphila. The sequence continues at coordinate 6,868,441 of NC_021252.1, forward strand.
CGTCTTCGACAACCTGTTGCCACTGCTCAAGGCGGTGCAGCCACAGAAGCTCGCGACCACGCTGACCACGGTCTCGACCGCGCTGGAAGGCCGCGGCGACCAGATCGGCGACACGCTCGCCACGGCGGCCGCGTACCTGAAGGAGTTCAACCCGAATCTCCCGGCGCTGAACGACAACATCCGCGACCTCGCCACGGTTTCGAAGCTGTACGGCGACATCGCACCGGATCTGCTCGACGCGCTGAGTGCCTCGGCCGTCACGCTCGACACGGTCAAGGAGAAACGGGCGGAGCTGGCGTCGGTGTACCAGCAGGTGACGTCGTCGTCCCAGCAGGTCACGACGTTCCTCGCCAACAACCGCGCCAACATCATCGCGCTCGCCGCCGACAGCCGCGCGCCGCTGGAGGTCGCCGCGAAGTACTCGCCGAGTTTCGCCTGCACGCTCGACGCGCTCGCCAAACTGAAACCGCAGATGGACAAGGTGCTGGGTGCCGGAACCGACGAGCCCGGCCTGCACGCGGAGATCGTCGTGACCCAGCCTCGCGGCAAATACGTCCCGGGAAAGGACGATCCGGTCTACAACGCCACCGGTGAACCACGATGCTATCCGTCGAACGGGCTGATCGGCCAAGGGATCGCCGCGACCGACGGGAAGACCGCCGCACTGCCGGGTGTGCAGGGTGACCTCGGGCTGCCGAACTCGCCGCAGGAGCGGGAACTGATCTCCACCCTGGTCGCGCCGTCCATGGGCGTTCCGACGGCCGAGGTACCCGCCTGGGGCAGCGTGCTCGTTGGCCCGCTCTACCGCGGCACGGAGGTGACCCTGCGATGAGGAACTTCGTGAGCCCCCTGATCAAGGGGCTGATCTTCGTCGTCGTCACGACGCTGGCGACGGTGCTGCTGGCGGTGTCCATCACGAACACCGGCCTCGGCGACACCAAGAACTACAGCGCCAAGTTCCTCGACGCGACGTCGCTGAACGTCGGCGACGACGTCCGGATCTCCGGCGTGCGGGTCGGCCAGATCGAAGCGCTGGAGATCGCCGACCACAGCCTGGCCCGCGTCGAGTTCTCCCTCGACTCCCAGCGCAGGCTGCCCGCCGACGTCACCGCGGTGATCAAGTACCGCAACATGGTCGGCCAGCGCTACATCGCACTCGAACGCGGCAAGGGCACCCGCGAACTCCTGGAGCCCGGCGCGGAGATCCCGCTGGAGCGCACGACACCCGCGCTGGATCTCACGGAACTGTTCAACGGCTTCAAACCGCTGTTCCAGGCTCTCTCGCCCAAGGACGTCAACCAGCTCTCCGGCGAGATCGTCCAGGTGCTGCAGGGTGAAGGCGGCACGGTGGAAAGCCTGCTGGCGCACACCGGTTCGCTGACCACCACGCTCGCCGGCCGCGACAAGGTGATCGGCGAGGTGATCACGAACCTGGACACGGTGCTGAAGAGCATCAACGGCAAGGGTGACGCGCTGGCCACTTTGGTCTCCACGCTGAAGGAGCTGGTGACCGGCCTCGCCGGTGACCGCACCGAGATCGGGGAAGCCGTCTCGGGGCTCGCGGAACTCACCACCGCCACGGCCGGCCTGCTCGACCAGGGCAGGAAGCCGCTCAAGGACAGCATCGAAGGCCTGGGCCTGCTCTCCGGTCAGCTGACGACCGACGAGGCCAAGGCCGAGGTCGACAACTTCCTCACCGTCCTCCCCGGCAAGCTGAACGAACTGGGGCGGATCAGCTCGTACGGATCGTGGATGAACTTCTACCTGTGCTCGGCCGTCCTCAAGACCACGCCTCCCCGCGGGGTTCCGGCGACGGCGGAGAGGTGCACGTCGTGAAACCCTTCAAGGAACGGAACCCGATCGTCGTCGGTCTCGTCGGCAGTGCCGTGGCGGCCGCGGTGCTGACCGCGACGCTCAACTACGAGAACCTGCCGATCATCGGCTCCGGAACCACCTACCAGGCCGAATTCTCCGAAGCGGCGGGCCTGCAGCAGGACGACGAAGTCCGCATCGCCGGGATCAAGGTCGGCGAGGTGAGCGACGTCCGGCTCGCCGAAGACCACGTGGTGGTCAGTTTCCGGGTCAAGGACGCCTGGGTCGGCGACAAGACCGCCGCCGAGATCAAGATCAAGACCCTGCTGGGCCGGAAGTTCCTCGCGCTGCGCCCGACCGGCGAGACGGTGCAGAACCCGAAGCAGATCATCCCGCGCACCAGGACAGTGACGCCCTACGACGTCACCGAGGCCTTCAACGGGCTGGCCGACACCGCGGGCGCGATCGACACCGATCAGCTCGCGGAAAGCTTCACGACGCTGTCCGACACGTTCAAGAACTCGCCCGAGCACATCAAGAAGGCGCTCGAAGGGCTGACGTCGCTGTCGAAGACCGTGTCCTCCAGGGACAGCGAGCTCGCCAGCCTGCTGACCAACGCGCACGGCCTCACCACCACGCTCGCGAATTCGAACGACGACTTCGCCAAGCTCCTCTCGAACGGCAATCTCCTGCTGACCGAACTGGACCGCCGGCGGCAGGCGATCCACGACCTGCTGACCGGCTCGCAGCAGCTCGCCGCCCAGCTTTCGGGACTGGTGAAGGACAACAAGGACCAGCTCGGCGGAGCGCTCAGACAGCTCGGAGAGGTGACCGACATCCTGCAGCGGCAGAACGACAATCTCGCCAAGAGCCTCGACCTCGCCGCGCCGTACTTCCGCGTGGTGAACAACTCGCTCGGCAACGGGCGCTGGGTGGACGGCTATCTGTGCGGCCTCATCCCGGAGAACCGGGACTCCTGCACCCCGAAGATCCCGGGAGGCGGCCGGTGATCAGCAGATTCGTCACCCTCGCGCTCGTGCTGGCGCTGGCCGTCGTCGGCGGCCTCTGGTGGATCTTCTCCGGCAGTGGGCTCGACCGCGTCACGGTGTACTTCTCGCGCGCGGTCGGTGTCTACAGTGGATCGGACGTGCGCGTGCTCGGCGTCCGGGTCGGCCAGGTGGAATCGGTGAATCCACGCGGAGAACAGGTCGAGGTCGTGCTGACCGTCGACGGCTCGACACCGATCGCCGCCGACACGAACGTCCTGGTCGTGGCGCCGAGCGTGGTGGCGGACCGGTACGTCCAGTTCACCAAGCTCACCCGCGCGGGGAACCGGCTGGACGACGGCGCGGTGATCCCGGTCGAGCGCACCGGCACCCCGGTGGAACTCGACCAGCTCTACTCCAGCCTCGACACGCTCGCCAAGGCGCTGGGCCCCAAGGGGGCGAACGCCGACGGCGCGCTTTCGGAGCTGCTGCGCACCGGCGCGAAGAACCTGCAGGGCAACGGCAAACCGTTCAACGAGTCGGTGCGCAACTTCGCCGACCTCGCCAGGACCCTGTCCGGGAACTCGCAGAACCTCTTCGCCACCGTCGACGAGCTGCAGCGGTTCACCTCGATGCTGGCGACCAACGACCGCAACGTCAGCGAGGTCAACAAGCAGCTCGCCGCGGTCACCGGGACGCTGGCCGCGAACAAGGACGAGCTCGCCCGCGCGCTCAACGGCCTCGGTAGTGCGCTCGCGGAGATCCAGCAGTTCATCAAGGAGAACCGCGCGCTGATCAAGTCCAATGTGGACAAGCTCGCGGTGACCACCGGGACACTGGTCGACAAACGCGCCGCGCTGGCAGAGACCCTCGACACGATCCCGCTGGCGGTGACGAACGTGCTCGAAGCCGTCGACCCGAAGACCGGCAAACTGCAGAGCCGCGGCAACATGCTCGAATACGCCCCGCTCCCGCTGCCCGTCGCCGGCGACACCTACACCGGGGGGCGCTGATGGCCACGAAACGGGCGATCGCCGCGCTCACCGCGTGCTGTGTCGCGCTCACCGCCTGCTCTTCGGACTTCAAGGGCGTCTACGACCTGCCGCTGCCCGGCGGCGCGGACATCGGGGACCATCCGTACCGGGTGACCGTGCAGTTCGCCGACGTGCTCGATCTGGTCCCGCAGGCCGCGGTGAAGGTCGGCGACGTCCCGGTCGGCCGGGTCGAGACGATCAGGCTCGCCGAAGACGGCTGGACGGCCGAGACCGTGCTGGCGGTCAACGGCGACGTGCAGCTGCCCGCCAACGCCATCGCGCGGCTGCGGCAGTCCAGCCTGCTCGGCGAGAAGTTCATCGAACTCGCCCCGAGCGCGGCGAAGGCCGAGGGCAGGCTGGGCGACGGCGGGGTGATCCCGGTCGCGAGCACGAACCGCAACCCGGAGTTCGAGGAGATCTTCGGCGCGCTGTCCCTGCTGCTCAACGGCGGCGGGATCGGCCAGTTGCAGACCATCAACCGCGAGCTGTCGAAGGTGATGGACGGCAACGAGGAGGAGATCCGCTCCTTCCTGTCCACTGTGGAGCAACTGGTGTCCAACCTGGACTCCCACCGCTCCGAGATCACGTCGGCGCTCGACGGGCTCAACCGGCTCTCGGCCACGCTGGCGAACCGGAAGAAGCAGGTCGAAGGCGCGCTCACCGATCTCACCCCCGGCCTTCAGAGCCTCTCCGATCAGCGCACCCAGCTCGTCTCGATGCTGCAGTCGCTGGACCGGCTCTCGGGGGTCGGCGTCGACGTGATCAAGAAGAGCCGTGCCGATCTCGTCGCGGACCTCACCGCGCTCGCGCCGATCCTGAAACGGCTGGCCGACGCCGGCGAGAGCCTGCCCAAGTCGCTGGAGATCCTGCCGACGTTCCCGTTCACCGACGCCGTCCGAGACGGGATCAAGGGCGACTACCTGAACGTCTACGCCACGATGATCCCCGCGCCGGGCGTCGAACTCCCTCCCCCTGGCGAAGGGGTCCCGCCGGGACTCCCGACCCTGCCGCTGCCGTCCTCCGGAGGTAGCTGATGCTCACCGCCCGTATCCGGATCCAGGTGCTCGCGTTCGTCATCCTCGCCCTGGCGACGACGGCGTTCGTCGGGGCGAACTACGCGGGGCTCGGCAGGCTCTTCGGGGCGGGCGGGTACACCGTGAAGCTCGCGCTGACCGACGGCGGGGGCCTGTTCACCAACGGCGAGGTGACCTACCGGGGCGTCGCCGTCGGCCGGGTCGGCGAACTGCGGCTCACCGACGGCGGGATGGAGGCGGATCTGCTGATCGACGACGACGCGCCGCCGATCCCCGCGAACTCGCGGGCGGTCGTGGCGAACCGGTCCGCGGTCGGTGAGCAGTTCGTCGACCTGCAACCCCGCACCGGCGACGGGCCGTTCCTCGCCGAGGGTTCGGTCATCCCGCGCGAGGCGACGACCGTGCCGCTGCCGGTGCAGAATCTGCTGACCGATCTGGACTCGCTGACCGCGTCCGTGCCGACCGAGGATCTGCGGACCGTGGTCGACGAACTCGACAACGCCCTGCGCGGGTCCGGCGCGAACCTGCAGGTGCTGCTGGACTCCACCACCGACTTCACCAAACAGGCGTCGGATCACCTGCCACAGACGGAGAAGCTGATCACCGACGGCTCGACCGTGCTGAAGACCCAGGTCGACTCGTCGCAGGCCTGGCGGCAGTTCAGCGGCAACGCCAAGCAGTTCGCCGAGCAGCTGTCCCGTTCGGACGGTGACCTGCGGCGGCTGATCGCGACGGCGCCCGACGCGGCGACGCAGCTCTCCGGGCTGCTGAAGGACAACGAGCCGGGCCTGCCGATCCTGCTGGCGAACCTGCTCACCACGTCGCACGTGTTCTCGGCCCGCACGGACGGCCTCCGGCAGCTGCTGATCAACACCCCGAAGGCGGTGTCCGCGGTCGACGCGGCCGTCGACGAGCAGTCCGGGAAGATCGGGCTGGTCCTGACCTTCTTCGACCCGATGCCGTGCACCAAGGGCTATGAGGGCACGAAGATCCGAGACAGCGCGGATCTCTCACCGCTGCCGTTCAACACCGGTGCCGCGTGCACGCTCGAACGGGGCAACCCGAGTTCGGTCCGCGGCTCGCAGAACGCGCCGAAGGGCGGCGTCCCGCCCGCCGCGATCCCCGGCGGCTTCGGCGCCGACGGCCAGCCGACGTCCACCAGCCTCGAGGAGATGTTGTGGCTGCGAAACTGAAGATCGCGATCGCGGTGTTCGCCGCGGCCTGCGCGTTCGCGGGGTGGGCCGGGTACACCTGGTTCACGGCGACGGCTTCCGAGGCCGTGTCCTACGGCAACTCCCGCGACGAAGCACTGAAGTCCGGACGCGAACTCGTCGCCCGGCTGACCAGTCTCGACCATCACCGCGTCGACCAGGGCATCGCCGACTGGCTCGCCGCGTCCACCGGCCCGCTGCGCGATCAGCTGGGCAAGACCGACGACGCGACGAGACGGACGCTCACCAAGGACGCGACGGTCTCCACGGGCAAGGTGCTCGACGCGGCGATCAGCGAACTCGACGACCACGCGGGAACGGCCAAGATGCTGGCATCGGTGGAGATCACGATGGCGAAGGAAGGCGCGGCGCCGACGACGAAACGCAACCGCTTCGCCGCCGGGCTGACCAGGACGGACGAGGGCTGGAAGCTCAGCGCGCTCGACCAGCTGCCGGTGGGTGCGCGATGACCGCCACGGCCGACACCGACGTGGACGCCGATGTCACTGCGGAGACCGAGCCCGAGACCACGCCCGAAGAGACCACCGAAGAGGCCGCCCGGAAGCCGTCCCGCCGGCCGGACCTGCCACTGATCCTGCTGGTCGCGGCGGCCGTGCTGGTGGCGGCCGGGGTGTGGTTCACGCTGGAGGCGAGGTCGATCTCGGCGACGCCGTCGGCGGCCAACACCGCGCTCACCGACGTCGGCGCGACGGCCGAGGTGAACTCCGCGGTGACGGTGGCGCTGGACAAGATCTTCTCCTATTCCTACGACCGGACCGACGTCACCGAAAAGGCGGCCGCCGCGGTGCTCAGAGGAAAGGCACTGGAGTCCTACAACCGGTTGTTCGCCCAAGTCAGGGAAAAGGCCCCGGCCCAGAAACTGGTCCTCACCACCCGGGTCTCGTCATCCGCCGTCCAGGAACTCGGCGGCGGTAAAGCGAGGCTGCTGGTATTCCTCGATCAAGCGGCCGTCCGGGCCGACAACAATTCTTCGACGGCGGCCGCGGCACAGCTTTCGATCACCGCGGAACGCGAAGGCGACAACTGGGTCATCACCGATCTCGTCCCCAGATAATCCGCTTTGTAAACCAGGAGAGAAAACGAGGAGAATCCCATGTTCGGTCGAACGCGCCCTAAAACAGCCCGCCGCCGTCTCGGCACGGTCGTCGCGCTCACGTCCGCGCTCGCCATGGCGGGCAGCCTCGCCGCGACCCCGGCACTGGCGGACGACCCGGTGGAGATCCCGGTGTCCTACACCGTCACCGGGACGACCACGGTGAAGAAGACCGGCGGCACCCTCAACCTGGGCCCGGGTCAGCTCAACGGCGCGCTGGTCATCGACGGTGACAACGTCGGCATCCGCGGCGATCTGGCCCTGCCGCCGTCGACGGCGAACATCTCGCTGGTCTCGGGGGTCTTCAAGATCAAGGCCCGCGTGCGGATCGAGCCGACCGGCCCGGTCACCGGCACGCTGGCCAACGGCGACCTGACCACGCACTCGCAGGCGAACATGCTGATCGACAACATCGTGGTCGGCCTGTTCTGGCCGGTCATCCCGCTCCCGACGGTGCCGAACGCGTGCAAGACGGTCAAGCCGCTCGACCTGACGCTGGTGTCGAAGAACGTCGACCTGTTCGCGCCGACCATCCCGTCCTCGGGGACGTTCACCATCCCCGAGTTCAAGGACTGCTTCATCAACGACCTCGCGCTGGGGGCGTTGATCTCCGGTCCCGACAACACGATCAACTTGAGCATGAAGTCGAACCTGTCCTGACGCTCAAGTCCGTGAAGGCCTCCTTGAGGGACCCTGGGTCCCTCAAGGAGGCCTTCACGGAACGTCAGCAGAAGTACGGCGCCGCGGGGTCGACCAGCGCGACGCCGGTGCTGTCACCGGCGGAAACGGCGTAGACCGGAGCGCACACGCCGGAGAACTTCCAGAAGTCCGTCGGCGGTTCCGTGCTGGTGTCACGGCTTTCGGACTTCACGTTGCTGCCCCAGGCGAAGACGCTCCCGTCGGACTTCAGCGCCACGTTGTGGTTGAAGCCCGCGTCGATGGCGACCACGCCGGACTGCGCTTCCGGGGGGACCGTGGCCTGGCCGTAGAAGTTGTCACCCCAGGCGAGCACGCCGCCGTTCTTCAGCGCGATGCTGTGCCGGAAACCGGCCGAGATCGCCGAAACCCCGGAGGTGGCCGCCGCGGGCACGGTGATCTGCCCCTTCCCGTTGCTGCCCCAGGCGACGACGCCGCCGTTCTTCAGCGCGAGCCCGTGGTCCCCACCGGCCGAGATCGCGGTGACCCCGGAGGAGACGGTCGCGGGGACACTGGTCCGCGAACCCCAGCTCACCACGCTGCCGTTCGTTTTGAGCGCCAGGTTGAAGTACGCGCTGGTGGAGATCGCCGTGACCCCCGAGGTCGCGGACGGCGGCACGACGTTCTGCCCGTAGAAGCCGTTGCCCCAGGCGATCACGCCGCCGTTCTTCAGCGCGAGTTCGTGCGCCCAGCCTGCGGCGATCGCCGAGACGCCGGACGTGGCCGCCGCCGGAACCGCCAACTGGCCGTAACTGTCGTTCCCCCAGGCGATCACCCCGCCGTCCTTGAGTGCGAGATGGGTGATCGCGCCGGCGGAGACCGCACTGGCGCCGAGCGCGGCGGCCGGTATGGTCCCCTGCCCGTAGTCGTTGCTCCCCCATGGCCGCGCTTCGCCGGTCTGCGCGGCGCTCGCCGTACCGCAAAGGGAAACCGTTGCGATCATTACGGTAATCGCGACGCCCGCTACCCGTCGTGATGCCGATCGTCGATTCTCGGAAGACATGCGCCGAATGTTAACCCGGCTGCACCGATCGGCCGCCTCTTTGTCATCCACGGACAAACTTCATAATCGCATTCAGCGCCCGCTGACAAGAAAGAACGGGCGCCTCACCCACTTCGAAACATGTCGACATGAATCCTTGTTACGTACATAACTCGCGGGTAACCTCGGTTTACCCCACCACCGAGAAAGCCGCTCGAGTCGAGCATATTTGATCAGAAAAATCCGCCGAAAGGCGCATGGGGAAAGCCGCCCGAGACGTAAACTGGATCAAAGGAGATGACAGGTATGTCCCGTAGACTTGGCAAGTTGTCGGCAGGCGTCGCCACCACCGGCATCGTGCTCGGCGCCGTCGCCGTGCTCACCGCCGGCACGGCCGCCGCCGCGACCACCTACGCCACCGGCACCGTCGCCTACATGTGCAACTTCCCCGGCATCGGCCAGCAGCAGCTGGACGTGAAGGCGAACTTCGTCGGGCCGGACTCGGTCGCCTCCGGCGGCACCGCCACTCCGTCGAGTGTCGGCGGCACCGCGACGATCAACGCGACCATCAACGCGCTGCTCAACGCCGCCAACTACGACGGTGTCCGCGGCAAGGCCAACATGCCGATCACCGCCACCAACGCCACCCCGACGTCGGCGACGGTGACCAACCTGGACGTTCCGACCCAGATCAACCCGTACGTGCCGGGCCCCCGGTCGTTCAACATCGTCCAGGACGCCGGCACCAGTGTTCCGACGCTGACCGCGGGCGCTCCCGGCTCGGGCGTGATCTCCCTCGGCACCACGATCAACGCTCCGCTGGACTTCCACAAGAAGGACGGCACCTGGACGGCGTGGAACTTCAACTGCACGGTGAAGAACACCAACCCGGCGCAGAACCGCGCGTTCAGCCCGGCGATCCCGATCACCTGATGAACCACCCGTGCGGGGCGGGGACGCCCGCCCCGCACGGTCTCCATCCGCGCGAGGCACGAGAGGAACATCCATGACGCAGCAGGTTCGCCGGGCACTCGGGAGGTTTCCCGTTCTGGCGGGCGTCATCCTGCTCGTGGGTGTGAGCGGGGCACTGTCCTCTTCGGCCGCGACCGATCCGGACACGCCGCCGCCGGCCCCCTTGCAGGGCACCACGTCCGCGCGTCAGAGCCTCGCGAACACCTGCGTCTTCCCGGATCCCGCCGGGGAACGGCCGGTCACCATGGACGTCCAGGCGACGCTGCCGAAAGTCGTCCCGACCGGGAAACCCGTTCAGATCAAGGACTTCTCGCTGACCTTCACGATCGGCGAGGGATCGCTCGGCACCGTCGCCGAGGTCACGGGTGGCGCGACCGTCGAACTCACGGCCGCGAACGGGGACAAGAAGACCCCGATCCCGGTGTCCGTGACGATCCCGGCGACGAAGGTGCCCGCCACCGGCGAACTGAAGCTGGTCGCGAAGGGCACCGTCCCCGACATCCTGCTGAAGGTGCCTTCCGAACTGCGGCTGAGCACGGGCGCGCCGTCGCTCGCGCTGACCGCCGCGGAGACGCCGCTCAAACCCGTCACCTGCACCCAGACGCCGGACCAGAACACGCTGCTCGGCAGTGTCGCGCTCCTGCCGCTCGGAAAACCCAAGCCGCAATCCGGCAAACCCGGCGAGCAGAAGAAACCCGGTGCCGACGCGCGGGCCGCGGACGACGTCCAGGCCGGCGCCCTCTACCCGATCGCTTTGCAGCCGTTCGAACTGCAGGGCACGTCGTCGATCACGAAGCTCGGCGCCTTCGCCCGGCTGAAGCCCGCGTTCATGGTCAACGCGGTGTGGCACGTCGACCTGGAGAACACCGAAGGGCCCGGCAAGATCACCGGCTCCGTCATGATGCCGCCGAGCAAGCTGAGCTTCCTCGGTTTCGGCTTCGTCCCGATCACCGCGACCATGGAACTGCTGCCGGAGGACTACGCGACCGGTAATCACATCATCGATGTGGACGGCGTTTCGATCCCGGAACCGGAGGGCAGTTCGACCGTCCTCACCCCGCTCAAGGTCTACGGGAAACTGAGCGGGGTCACCGTCAACGGCGTCGCCCTCGACGTCGGCGACCACTGCCTCACCGCCGAGCCGATCAAGATCAACCTCCGCGGGGAGAAGTACGGGATGTTCACCGGCGGCGTGGTGCGCACCGATCCGAAGTGGACGGATCCCGCCTATCGGGACTTCACGCTCCCCCCGTTCTCGGGCTGCGGCGCGAAGGAGGATCTCGACTCGCTGCTGACCGGGATGGCTTCGGGGCCGGGGAACCAGGCTTGTGTCGGGGTCAACCAGGTCGGGTTGCCCTGGGACCCCGAGCGCAAGTGTCCGAACGTCGAGCCGCCGGCGGGCCGCTGACGCGTGTCATGAAAGGGTCGTTCAGGACGTTTTTCGTCCTGAACGACCCTTTCATGACATCCAGGCGCGCCCCTACGACCCGCTCGGCGTCCACTGTGGACTCTTGCGCGGCGACGGCAGCACCTCCGGGAGCGTGAAGCCTTCGGGCGAAGCGGAAAGGCCGGCCCCGGCCCGCAGCGCGAGCTCCATCTCGAACCGAGCCCCCGGGTCGCGCAGGTGCTCGCCGAAGGTCGCCTGCAGCTGCCGCATGCGGTACCGGACGGTCTGCGGATGCACCTGGAGCCGCTCGGCGATCTCGACGACGTTGCCCTGGCTGTCGAGCCACGCGCGGAGGGTTTCGAGCAGCCGTTCCCGCTGCTTCCCGGTCATGTCGGCGAGCGGGGCGAACAGGCGGTCGCGCAGCTGGCAGGTCAGCGCGGCGTCGGCGTTCACGAGCAGGGTGGCCAGATGGTCTTCGGCGCGGATCACGCGGCGGGCCTGGATGATGCCGCGCTCGGAAAGGAGCAGGGCCTCGCGCGCCCAGCGCAGGGAATCGGCGACGGAATCCAGCGGACGGCACGGACCGATCGACAGCCGGTACTCCGGCAGCGCGGCCTGCAGGGTGGCCAGGCGGGCGATCGAGATCTCGCCCGGGACGAGCAGACGCGGCTCAGCGCAGTCGAGTTCGGCGAGGACGTCCGAATCCACGGCGTTGTGCCGCCGGGGTCTGACGGTCTCGCCGATCGGGTGCAGCACCACCGGGGTGGCGCGTTCGGGCACCGTCCAGCCGGTCAGCTGCGCGAGTTCCGCGATCGCCTTCGACGGCGCGGGCGGCGTCTCCAGCACGAGGTGCAGCAGTTTGCGGCGCCACGTGTCCAGCGCGCCAGCGGTGCGGGCCTTCGCTTCGAGATAGCCGTCCAGCGCGACGGACGCGAGTTCGTCCATGAACGCGAGCATCGCGTCGGCCAGCTGCGACATCACCGCGGACGAGAGCCCGCTGCGGCGGCCGACGCGCATGATGCGCCGCCACGAGACCCGGGCACCGACCCGGTACGCCGACTGGAGGGTGTCGAGGCTGCGGCCTTCCCGCATCTCGTTCTGCCCCAGCCGATGGTGGACCTCGTGCGACTGTTCCTTGGAGACGGTGGGATCCGCGATCTGGGCGACGAAAAGCGTGATCGCGTACTCGACGCCCGCACGGATCGACTTGCCGTAGGGCCCGTCGAGCGGGCGCGCGTACGCGGGGATGGTCGCCCGGATCTCGTCGACGATCTCGTTGGCGAGACTGCCGAGCTCAGGTCGCAAAATGTCGGCGAGTTTGCGGGGAAGTGCCGCGGGAGGCTGCGCAGCGTGTTCGATTCCGCGCTCCACCGACATCGCAGCTCCTTTGCTCCGCCCAGCGTCCTGACATCCCACGATCGTCGTGGGGTGACAACGAACACATCGCGAAGTCGCCCGTGAATGTGTCACCTTTCGCAGAAGAAACCGATTTCTTGTCACCATCGTGACAAAATCACGGGCCATCCCTGAATTTTGATGACAAGTGCCCGGCAAACGCCTCGCGCGGTACGTACGAACGGCCGATGAATACGGAGCGTCACTGCTTCCCGGTGAGCAATTCGCCTAGTACCTCGAGCACGGGCTCCAGCACGCGGACCTCGGTGCCCACGCATTCGGTGATCCCCGCACCGACGACCTCGAAACCGCTCAGCCCGCGAAGCATCGCCACCAGACGTTCGATCGTCAAGCCACCGGGCTCCGGATAGTTCAGCCCGTCGAACTCCGCCGGGTCGAGCACGTCGAGATCGAGATGGACGTACACCTTGTCCGAACCGGCCAGCCCGGCGGCGACGTCGGCCGTCTCGACCACGAGCCCGCGCTCGACCACGGCCCGCTCGGCGTCGTCGAAGGCCCTCGTCCCCGCGAGGACGACGCGCCCCGGTTCGACCGGCGGGTTCGCGGCGAACTCCGGATCGCCCTCGCCGAGCAGCGACCGCAGCACCATGCCGTGGAACGCGCCCGACGGCGACGTGTCCGCGGTGTTGAGGTCGGAATGCGCGTCGAACCAGGCGACACCGAGGCCCGGCCCGAAGCGGTAGCGCGCGACGCCGATCGGGATCAGCTCGACTCCGCAGTCCCCGCCGATGGTGAGCACCGGCCCGCCCGGCGCCTCCAGCGCGGCGAGCTGCGCGGCCCGGTTCGCGCCGGTGAGCACCGCGCGGTTGGCGATGCCGTCGACCGCGGGCGAGGTCTCGCGTGTCTGCCGGATGTGGTGCACCGGCACGCCCAGCACGTGACCCGCGAGCTCGGCGAGCGCGACGCAGCCCTCGGGCAACTCCGGCGCCCGCTCGGTCAATGCGCCCTGGAACTGGGGTACGGCGTTGATCAGCACCCGGTCCACGTTAGCGACGGCCGCAAGCGCGTGAAGGCCCCCTTCCCTCGGCTGAGCCGAGGGAAGGGGGCCTTCACGCGCGAATCACTCCAGGACGAGCAGCAGGTCTCCGCCTTCCACCTGCTGGACGGCGTTGATCGCGCGCCGCGACACCTTGCCGCCGGTCGACGCGGTGATCGACGCCTCCATCTTCATCGCCTCGATGGTCGCGACCGTGGCACCCGCCTCGACCTCGTCGCCCTCGGACACCTGCAGCGTGACCACGCCCGCGAACGGCGCGGCGATCTGCTTCGGGTCGCCCTTGGCGGCCTTCTCCGTCGCCGGGATGTCCGACGCGATCGAGGTGTCGCGGACCTGGATCGGGCGCAGCTGGCCGTTGAGCGTGGACATCACCGTGCGCAGACCGCGTTCGTCGGCCTCGCCGATGGCCTCCAGCTCGATCAGCAGCCGGACGCCCTGTTCCAGGTCGACCGAGTACTCCTCGCCCGGCCGCAGGCCGTAGAAGAAGTCCTTGGACGGCAGGACCGAGGTGTCGCCGTACTGCTCGCGGTGCGCCTCGAAGTCCTTCGTGGGCCCGGGGAACAGCAGCCGGTTCAGCGTCCGGCGCCGGTCCTCGGCGAGCCCCTTGCGGTCCTCTTCGGACAGTTCCTGCACCGGCTTCGGCCGCGCCCGGCCTTCGAGGGCCTTGGTGCGGAACGGCTCCGGCCAGCCACCGGGCGGATCGCCCAGTTCGCCGCGCAGGAAGCCGATCACCGAGTCGGGGATGTCGAACTTGTTCGGCTCCGCCTCGAAGTCCGACGGCGAGACACCCGCGCCGACGAGGTGCAGCGCGAGGTCACCGACCACTTTGGACGAAGGCGTGACCTTGACCAGATGCCCGAGGATCTTGTCCGCGGCCGCGTACATCGCCTCGATGTCCTCGAACCGCTCGCCGAGGCCCAGCGAAATCGCCTGCGTGCGCAGGTTCGACAGCTGACCGCCCGGGATCTCGTGGTGGTACACCCGCCCGGTCGGCGACGAGAGCCCGGCCTCGAACGGCGCGTAGATCTTGCGCACGCTCTCCCAGTACGGCTCCAGGTCGCCGATGGCCTGCAGGTCCAGCCCGGTCGGCCGGTCCGAGTGATCGGTGGCCGCCACGATCGCGGACAGCGACGGCTGCGACGTCGTGCCCGCCATGGACGCGACGGCACCGTCGACGGCGTCCGCCCCGGCCTGGATCGCGGCGAGGTACGTCGCCAGCTGGCCACCCGCGGTGTCATGCGTGTGGATATGCACCGGAAGGTCGAATTCCTTGCGCAGCGCGGAAACCAGCCGTACCGCCGCCGGCGCCCGCAGCAGGCCCGCCATGTCCTTGATGGCCAGGACGTGCGCCCCCGCGCCGACGATCTGCTCCGCCAGCTTGAGGTAGTAGTCCAGCGTGTAGAGCTTTTCGGCCGGGTCCGACAGGTCCGAGGTGTAGCAGAGCGCCACCTCGGCCACGGCGGATCCGGTCTCGCGGACGGCTTCGATCGCCGGGCGCATCTGCTCGACGTCGTTGAGCGCGTCGAAGATCCGGAAGATGTCGATCCCGGTCGCCGTCGCCTCCTCGACGAAGGCGTTGGTCACCTCGGTGGGGTACGGCGTGTAGCCGACGGTGTTGCGGCCGCGCAGCAGCATCTGCAGGCAGATGTTCGGCACCGCTTCCCGCAGCTTCGCCAGCCGCTCCCACGGGTCCTCGGCGAGGAACCGCAGCGCGACGTCGTAGGTCGCGCCGCCCCAGCACTCCAGTGAGAGCAGCTGCGGCGTGGTCCGCGCGACGATCGGCGCGACGGCGAGCAGATCCTTCGTCCGCACGCGGGTGGCGAGCAGCGACTGGTGCGCGTCGCGGAAGGTGGTGTCGGTGACGCCGATGGTCGGCGACTCCCGCAGCCACCGGGCGAAGCCCTCCGGGCCCAGTTCGGTGAGCTTCTGCTTCGAGCCGGGCGCCGGTTCGAGGCCCTTGGGCAGCTTCGGCAGTTTCACCTGCGGGTCGAGGGTGCGCGGACGCTCGCCGTTCGGCTTGTTGACCGTCTTGTCGGCGAGGTAGGTCAGCAGCCTGGTCCCGCGGTCGGCCGAATGGCGCGCGGTGAGCAGATGCGGGCGCTCCTCGATGAACGACGTCGTGACGCGGCCTTCGCGGAAGTCCGGGTCGTCGAGGACGGCCTGCAGGAACGGGATGTTCGTGGCCACACCGCGAATCCGGAACTCGGCGACGGCGCGGCGGGCGCGGCCGACGGCGGTCTTGAAGTCGCGGCCGCGGCAGCTGAGTTTCACCAGCAACGAGTCGAAGTGCGCGCTGATCTCGGTGCCGGCGAACGCCGTCCCGCCGTCGAGGCGGATACCGGAACCGCCGGGCGAGCGGTACGCGCTGATCATCCCGGTGTCCGGGCGGAAGCCGTTGGCGGGATCCTCGGTGGTGATGCGGCACTGCAGCGCGGCACCGCGCAGGTACACCGTGTCCTGCGACAGGCCGAGGTCGTCGAGGGTCTCGCCGGAAGCGATGCGCAGCTGCGACTGGACGAGGTCGACGTCGGTGACCTCCTCGGTCACCGTGTGCTCGACCTGGATGCGCGGGTTCATCTCGATGAAGACGTGGTTGCCGTCCCGGTCGAGCAGGAACTCGACGGTGCCGGCGTTGCGGTAGCCGATCTGGCGGGCGAACTTCACCGCGTCGGAGCAGATCCGGTCGCGCAGTTCCTGGGACAGGTTCGGCGCCGGGGCCAGCTCGACGACCTTCTGGTGCCGCCGCTGGACCGAGCAGTCGCGCTCGAAGAGGTGGATCACGTTGCCCGCGCCGTCGGCGAGGATCTGGACCTCGATGTGGCGCGGCTCGACGACGGCCTTCTCGATGAACACCGTCGGGTCGCCGAAGGCCGACTCGGCCTCGCGCGCGGCGGCCTCGATGGACTCGCGCAGTTGCGCGGGCTCCTGGACGCGGCGCATACCGCGCCCGCCACCGCCGGCGACCGCCTTGACGAACACCGGGAAGCCGATCTCCTCGGCGGCGGCGATCAGCGCGTCGACGTCGGAGGACGGTTCGGAAGAACCCAGCACCGGTACACCGGCGTCGCGGGCGGCCTTGACCGCGCGGGCCTTGTTGCCGGTCAGCTCGAGGATGTCCGCGCTCGGTCCGACGAAGGTGATGCCTTCGTCCTCGCACGCGCGCGCGAGGTCCGGGTTCTCGGAGAGGAAGCCGTAGCCGGGGTAAACGGCGTCGGCGCCCGCCTTCTTGGCGGCCGCCACGATTTCCTCGACCGACAGATAGGCCCGCACCGGGTGACCGGGTTCGCCGATCTCGTAGGCCTCGTCGGCCTTCAGCCGGTGGAGCGAATTGCGGTCTTCGTGCGGGAACACAGCCACCGTGCCCGCGCCGAGCTCGAATCCGGCGCGGAACGCGCGGATGGCGATCTCACCCCGGTTGGCGACCAGTACCTTGCGGAACATGCCGGTCCTTCCCATCATCGGATCGGTAGGTGAGGCACGTTACCTGCTTGCTCCCGCAGGGCGGGAGTTGTTGCCCAGGTGATGGACATCATCCCTGGCTGAGTTGCGCTCCGGGACTCTGCAGCAACCTGTTCGCGGTGCCCTCGTGAACCCCGGTCAGCACGTCGACCGAGGCGAGGTCGACGAGTGCTTTCGCGACGTCCGGCGCCGGCGCGTCCGGGTGCAGGGCGCGGTACAGCGCGGCCACCCCGGCGACGTGCGCGGCGGCCGACGACGTGCCGCTGAGCACCCGGCCGCCGCTCCCGCCGGCGTTGGGTCCCGGCACGTCGACGCCGGGTGCGAACAGGTCGACGACCTCGCCGTAGTTCGACGTCGACCCGACCTGGTCACTGGCGTCGGTCGATCCGACGGTGAGCGCCTCGGTGACCCGGCCGGGTGAGAACTTCCCCGCGTCGGTGGCCTCGCCGCCCGCCGGGAGGGCGATCGGGACGACCGCCGCGAGTGCCCGGACTGCGGCGTCGAGCTGGTCGTTGGCCGCGCCGCCGATACCGAGGACGGCGACGGCGGGCTGCTGTGCGTTCTGCGTCACCCAGTCGATACCCGCGATGATCTTGTCCGTCGCGCCGCCGCCCTGTGCGTCGATCACCCGGACCGGGACGATCTGCGCGGCCTTCGCGACGCCGAAGGTCCTCGACGCGGCGACACCGGCCAGGTACGTGCCGTGACCGTTGGTGTCGGTGGTGTCCGTGCCGCCGTTCAGGAAGTCCTTACCGGGTTTGACTCGGCCGCCGAAGTCCGGATGCGCCGCGTCGACTCCGCTGTCGATCACGTAGACCGTGACGTCCTTGGCGTCGGTCTCGTAGTGGTAGAGCTGATCGAGGCCGGTTCGCTGGTCGATCCGGTCCAGCCCCCAGTTCGGCGGGTTCTGCTGGACTTCCGTCGCGGAGGCGGGCTGCGCCACCAGCACGAGGAGCGCCAGCGCGGCCATGATCCGTACCAGTCGAATGATCATGCCTTGGCTCTACGCCTGTGCCTCCGGGGCGGCAACCCCGGAGTGTCACCCGTTCGACTGGTCTTGGCCGATATGGGCACTGACCGTCGACTTCGGGAGGCAGACAAGCGCGTCGAACGCCTCCACGACGTCGACGGGGTTGAACAGGTGCGCGTGCCGGATGCTCTGGGGTCCCTCGGTGCCGCGGCGCGCGCGGAGGTCCACCAGGCCGGGGCCCTCGGTCTCGACGCTGCCGTCCACCGGTGCTTCGAGGTCTTGGCGGTACACGGTGAACCCGAGCCGCGCGGTCGCATCCGGCTTGAGCCCGGTGGTCTCGCCCTCGACCGCGGTGAGGCCGAGCGCGAAGTAGTCTGCGCCGAATTCCGCGGCCAGATGCGTACCGGCCGACGGCGAGGTGAGGCCGGGGAACGGCGAGAACGGCACGCGCTGGAGGTGTCCGTTGTGGAGCATCACGACGATCTTCGTGTCGTCACCGTGAAGCCGCCGGATCAGCCGGACGGTGTCGGCCATGTACGCGTCGCGCGAACCGCTCTGCCGGGCGGGCGCGTCGCCGGACATCATCGCGGCGACCTCGGCGAGGTACGAGTCGACGCGCAGCGCGCCTTCGACGTGGTGCTCCGCGACGGCGGTGTCCCCGTAGACGGGACGCAGCGACGTGAGGTGCGTTTTGAGCCGCGTGAGCGCCGCGGTCGCCTTGTCCTTGGCCGCGTCGTCGAGGGCGGCGTACTTGGCGGGTGCGTCCGCGCTGCTGACCGACGCGTATCCCTTGGTCGCCTCGATGGCCGCGTCGACCAGGCCCGTGGCGTTCTCGTCCACAGTGGACAGATAGGCGCGGACGGCGTCGAGCGACGGCACCGGCGAGCCCGCGGAACTCGGTACGTCGAGGCCGTAGTACGCGACGTCGCCCCGTTCACGGAGCCACGTCAGCATTTCGTGCGCCTCGGGCGACTCCCCGAGCGAGAACGTGAAGCCGTCACGACCGATGTCGGCGACGGCCCCAGGGGCGCCCTTCAGCCAGTCTTCGACGAGCTTCCCTTCGGCGAATCCGGATTCGAACGCCACGACGCGGAAGCCGTGCCGCTCGACGAGATGGCGGAGCAAACGATTGCGCAGGTCGCCGAACTCGTGGATGTGGTGGTTGTTCTCACCGATGGCGACGATCCTGGCGTCCCCGATGAGTTCGGCGATCTTCGCTGGGTCTGACATACTGGCCACACTAACGCAACAGGAGTAGCAATTGGCAACCTCCGGTACCCAGCGGCCCGGCGGCCGGACCGAGCGCACGCGCCAGGCCGTCCTGCACGCCACGCTCGATCTGCTGGCCGAACGCGGGTTCGGCGAACTGACCGTGGAGGCGGTCGCCGAGCGGTCCGGCGTGCACAAGACCACGGTGTACCGGCGCTGGTCCTCACCGGACGGGCTCGTCGCCGCCGCGCTGCAGATGGGCGCGGAGGACGACTGGAAGGCACCCGACACCGGGTCGCTCGAAGACGATCTGTACGAAGTGGCCGCGGAGGTGGTGCGGTACTTCACCGAGCCCGCGCTGAAGGAGCTGCCGACGGCGTCGGTACTGGCGGCGTTCCAGTCGCCGCAAGCGGCCGAGGCACTGCACGACTTCTACGCCGACCGGCACGTGCGCATGGCCCCGATCGCGGAACGGGCCGTCGCGCGGGGTGAGATCCCCTCCGGCACGGATGGCGACGAACTGGTGCGGGCCGTGTGCGGGCCGATCTTCTACCGGCTCTTCCTGTCGCGGGAACGCGTCACGGTGGCGGAGGCGCGGGTGACCGCGCGGGCGGTGGCGGTCGCGGCGCGGGAGGGCGCCTTCACGGGCTAGGAACACAAGCGCGGCGTGAGTGCGGTGTCGCGTCGTCGTGAGTGGCAATTCGGGTTAGAACCCGAAACGCCACTCACGACCACGGTGACCGAAAGCGGGACGGGTTGGTCACGCGCTGAGGACAGTTTTACCGTCAGCGCCGGGAAATTCCGGGGTCAGACTGGGCTCTCCGTGCCACGAGAGGGGACCGTCATGACCGGGGAAGTCCGGAACCTGCCGCGGGAGATGCCGCGCCAGCTCAAGATCGTCCGTGTTTTCCTTTGGGTGCAAGCGGTCCTCAACGTCCTCGTCAGCGCGCTCGTGACCGCCCTCGCGATCAACGAACTCGACCACGGCAACGAGGAAGCCGGCCTCGCCCTGGCGCTGGCGATCCTCGGTTTCGTCGTCGCCGTGGTGCTGATCGCTTGCGCGACAAGGATTTCCCACGGTTCGCCCTGGGTGCGGCCGACGGTGATCGCGGTGGAAGGGCTGGCCGTCGTCATGGGCCTGATCAGCCTGGTCAACGGCGGGGCGCTCACGCAGCTGATCGGGATGGGCATCGCCGTCGGCATCATCGTCACCCTCAACAAACCCGAGGAAAGCGCCTGGTTCAAGCGCTGACGAGGTCGATCCGGTAGCGCACCTCGGAAAGCGGGACGTCCTCGCCGGGCATGGTGTCGGTCTTCGTCGCCCCGTCCGGGGCCCATCCTCCGGCCGCGTAGAAACGCTGGGCGCGTTCGTTGGTCTCCAGCACCCAGAGCGTCGCCTCGCGGTGCCCCGACTCACGCAGCGCGGCGACGGCGGTGTCGAGCAGCAGCCTGCCGAGTCCCCGACCCCAGCGCGCCGGTTCGAGGTAGAGCGCGCGCAGTTCCCCGCGGATCCGGTCGACGGCGGTGAAGCCGAGGAGCGTTCCGTCCTCGACCAGGACCAGGATGTCGCCCCGGTTGGCGGGATCGGCGAGCGTCCGCTGCCAGCGGGCGGCCCGTCCCTCGACGGAAAGATCGCGAAGGTAGAGCTCGGGCAGCAGGCCCTGATACGCCGACTGCCAGGACCGCACGTTCACCTCCGCGATGGGCCAGGCGTCCTCGACGGTCGCGAGGCGGATCGTGGCCATCGTCAGTCCTTCACTTCGCGGGCGGCGAAACCGGTCACGACGGCCAGCGCGAGCAGCGCCCCCAGCGCGATCCCCCAGCCCGCGCCGGTGACGCTCGAACTGCTCGGGATCGCATGGACGAGCATGCTCACCATGACGATGCCGCCTCCGGCCATCCCGCCGAGGAAGGCGACCCCGAAGGCCGCCGGCCGCAGCAGCACACCGAGCAGCGTCCCGATCAGGAGAATCACCGAGACCACGAGGTAGATCGCGGCCTCGTCGGCCCGGCTCGACGAGTAGTCGAGCAGTTCGACGGCCTCCGCCACCAGCCCGGCGGCACCGGCGGTCCCGGCCGCGAGGGCCGCGATGGCGAGCCTGTCCCTCGGCTTCCCCAGCCCGAGGCGGAAACTCCGGTCACGCCGCACCGCGATCAGCGCGCAGACGGCCCCCGCGAGCAGGCAACCGTCGGTCAGCACCAGCAGCACCGGGCCGGACGGGACGACCGAAAGCAACGCGAGTCCGCACAGCGCTCCCGGCCCCGCCATCCGGCGTGTCTTCGGCACGAGCATCAGGATCCCCGCCACGATCGCGAAGACACCGAGCGGTACGACCGTCCAGCCGCCGTCTTCGAAGAACTCCGCCAAGCTGTCGCTGAGCGCGAAACTGATGGGCACGAGGTACACCGCGGCGCCGAACGCCAGCACACTCGCGGCGACGTCGAACGGCTCGAACTTCGGCGGCGGAGCCACGGTCTCGACAGGCGGCGCGGGTTTCGGCGCGGGCTCCGGGCGCGACACCGGCACCCGCGCGGGTTCCGCGACGACCTGGCCCTCGACCCGCACCACGAGCTCGCCGGTCGGTCCGGTCACCGTGATCCGCCCGTCGAACGCCCCGAGCTCCGACAGCTCCAGGGCGACCTCGGCGCCGTCGCCGTCTTCGGTCACCCGCAGCCAGGAATGCGACGAGGCGAAGCGGCACGCCCGCGCGATCGGCGGCCCGGCCAGCCGGACGCGCGCCACCGGCCGCGTCCCCCGGACGACCTCGCCGAACCGGAGCACTTCGAATTCGGCCCGCACCCGCGCTTCCCGCCGCGCCAGGTCGGCGGCCTCGGCGATATGCCGGATGTCGGTCTGCGCCATCGTGGTGAGGACCTCGTGCGCCCCGATGGCGACCGACAGGTTCTCGCTCGTCAGCCGTCGCTGGAGCTCGGTCACCGCGCCGAGGCGGGTGAACATGTTGGGATCCTCGCTCGCCGCGCGGAGATCGGCCGGGACCGGCGACGGTTTGATCCGGCGGCGCCTGCTCCTGGCCAGGTACAGCTCGCCCTGCATCTCGATGTCGCGGCTGGGCGTCTGATTCGGATTCCGCTCCCGCACACTGTCGAACAGGTAGTCGTAGAGCTCGCTGAGCGCGATCCAGCCGTCCTCGTCGCGGTCCGCGTCGCCCGTCCGCAGCCCCTCGACGAGCGCCGAGGTGAACACCGACGGCCGCGCGTGGCCGTCGGCGAGATGATCGCCCTCGAAGGCGTACTCGATGGAGTTCGACGCGGTGATCACCGCCCGGCCGCGGCCGCCGAAACCACCGCCGGGGAACGCGTCGAGCACATTGGCCTCACCGGTGGCGCGCACGGCCACGCCTTGGCTGAAAGCACCGCCGTAGCAGCAGTCCAGCAGGAGGACGATGCTCCGCGACCGGCTCATCCGCATGCAGCGCTGGACGAAGTCGGCGGGGACGGCGGTCGACGCGAGCCGCTCCGGCCGGGTGTTGCGGGCGGCGAAGAACAGCTCGCCCGACTCGCTTTTCAAGCCGTGGCAAGAGAAATGCACCAGCAGGACGTCGTCCGGCGCGCTGTCGGCGAACAGATCCTCGACCCGACCCGCGATCACGTGCGCGGTCTCGTCGCGCACCACCTGGACGTCGAACTCGCTGACGGCCCGGTCGGCGAGGACCTCGGCGAGCGCCTCGGCGTCGGCGGCCGGGGACCGCAGCGCGCTCAGCCCGGCGTTGTCGTACTCCCCGTTGGCGATGATCAGGGCCCGCCGCTCTCCGGTCATGACGGCGAATGCCTGCTCACGAACAGATCGACGAGTTTGTCCTGATCGGTGAGCGACGCTTCGGACAGCTCCAGCACATCGCCGTCGATCTCCAGCCGGATCGTGCGCTTCACCCGTCCCCCGCGCGAAAGCCATTCCCGCACGGCCGCCACCACCGAGCGCAGGCCGTCGGCGGACTTCCCCAGCGTGACCAGCAGGCCGCCCGCTGTCGCCACATCGAAGCCCCGCGAACCGGGTGGCGCCTCGCCGGCGGGCAACGCCTTGACGTCGGCGACCCCGCGTTCGATCAGTTCACCTCGGAGGTACCCGGCGAGCTGGTCGACCCGTTCCGCGTCGGCCCCGTCCTCGCCGAGCCGGATCCGCACCGCTGCTGTCATCCCGGCCTCCCTCGCCCGTACGGATCGAGGAAAACCCCTGCGCCCGTCCGGCGGCAAGGTCCGATCGGGCAGAGATGTTCATGTCAGCTTTTTTCCAGGTACTCCACGCGATCTTCGTCGACGACGTCGGCGATCATGTGCGCCAGTCCCAAGTAATTCCCCAAGGCCGGGTCCTTTTCGACGATTTCCGACGCGCGGGCCCTCGCCTCGGCGATGACCTCTTCGTCCTGCAGCAACGACAGCAGCTTCAGCGTCGACTTCTTCCCCGACTGCGCGGCGCCGAGGATGTCGCCCTCGCGGCGCAGCTCCAGGTCCATTCTGGACAGTTCGAAACCGTCCGTCGTGGACTCGACGGCGGCGAGCCGTTCGCGGGTGGTCGTCCCGTCCAGGGCTTCGGTGACCAGCAGGCACAACCCCGGCACGCTGCCCCGGCCCACCCGGCCGCGCAACTGGTGCAGCTGGCTGATGCCGAAGCGGTCGGCGTCCATGATGACCATCGCGGTCGCGTTCGGCACGTTCACGCCGACCTCGATCACCGTGGTGGCGACGAGCACGTCCAGGTCACCCCTGGAGAACGCCTGCATCACGGCGTCCTTGTCGTCGGCGGGCATCCGGCCGTGCAGGGCGCCGATCTTCAGCCCCTTCAACGGTCCTTCGGCCAATTCCGGCGCCACGTCGAGGACGGCGAGCGCGGGCCGCTTGTCCCCCTTGTCCGAAGCGGGCTCGTCACCGATGCGCGGGCAGACGATGTACGCCTGGTGCCCCTTGCCGCATTCCTCGCGGACCCGCTGCCACGCCCGGTCCAGCCACGCGGGCCGCTCCGCGACCGGCACCACCGACGTCTTGATCGGCGACCGGCCGACCGGCATCACGCGCAGCGCGGACGTCTCCAGATCGCCGTAGACGGTCATCGCGACCGTGCGCGGGATGGGCGTCGCCGTCATGACGAGCACGTGCGGGCTGGTCTCGTCGGAACCGCGGGAGCGCAGCGCGTCCCGCTGCTCCACGCCGAAGCGGTGCTGCTCGTCGACCACGACCAGGCCGAGATCCGCGAAGGACACCGTGTCCTGGATGAGCGCGTGCGTGCCGACGACGATCCCGGCCTCGCCGCTGACCGTCTCCAGCAACGCCTTCTTGCGTTCCTTGGCACCCATCGACCCGGTCAGCAGGGTCACCCGCGTCGCGTTCTCCGCGCCGCCGAGCTCGCCGGCCTGCCCGAGGTCGCCGAGCATCTCGCGCAGCGACCGGGCGTGCTGCGCGGCGAGGACCTCCGTCGGCGCGAGCAGCGCCGCCTGCCGTCCGGAATCGACGACCTGCAGCATGGCGCGCAACGCGACCACGGTCTTGCCCGAACCGACCTCGCCCTGCAGCAGCCGGTTCATCGGATGCTCGGTGGACAGATCGCGGGCGATCTCGTCACCGATCTCCTGCTGGCCCGACGTCAGCGCGAACGGGAGCCGCTTGTCGAAGGCGTCGAGGATGCCGCCTTCGGTGTGCGGACAGGCTTTCGCGGGCCGCGACACCAGGGAATGCCGTCGCTGCGCGAAAATCAGCTGCACCGCCATGGCTTCGTCCCATTTGAGCCGCCGGCGCGCGGAGTTCAGCGCGTCCCAGCCCGACGGGCGGTGGATGCCGCGCAGCGCGCTTTCCAGGCTGGGCAGGCCGTACTGCGCGAGCAACTCGATCGGCATCGGGTCCTCGTCGACCTCAAGCACGTCCAGCACCTGCCGCACGGCCTTGGCGATCACCCACGTCGGGATCCCCTGCGCCGCCGGGTACACCGGGATGATCTCGGCGAGGAAGTCGTCCATCGCCTCGGCCTGCCGGTCGGCGTCGAACAGTTCGTACTCGGGGTTCGCCAGCTGCAGGACGTCGCGGAAGGAGGTGACCTTGCCCGCGAAAAGCCCGTTCTTGCCGGGCACGAGCTCCTTCTCGCGCCAGGCCTGGTTGAAGAAGGTGCACTGCAGGCGGCGTTTGCCGTCGGTGATCACCATTTCGAGCAGGGTGCCGCTGCGCGCCTTCATCCGGCGCTTGTTGACCCGCTCGATCCGCGCCATCACGGTGGCGTGCTCGCCGAGTTCGAGCCCGGCGATGTCGGTGAGCTGCCCGCGCTCGGCGTAGCGGCGGGGGTAGTGGCGCAGGAGGTCGCTGACCGTCTCGATCTTGAGGCCCTTGGCGAGGGCCTTCGCCGTCGCCGCGCCCACGACCAGCTTGAGGTCCGCGCGCAGGTTGGTCATGCGGTCACTCCACCCCCATCAGCAGCACGGCGTCGGTTTGGCCGCCCGCGTAACTCGTCACTTCGACCTCGGGATGCTCCAGGCGGAGCTGATCGGCCAGCTCACCCGGCAGCCGGACCGGCGCGTCCACGCCGGTCAGCACGGTGACCAGTTCGCCGCCGAGGGCCAGCATCCGGTTCAGCACGCCGACCGCCGCCGCGACCAGGCTCGTCTCCGAGGCGGGCGCGGGCTCGATCAGCACGACCTCGCCGTCGACGAGGCCGACGACGTCACCGGCCTGCGCCCGGCCCACCCAGGTTAGCGACTCCTCCTGCGCGATCCGCAGTTCGCCACGCCTGGTCGCGGCCGCCGCTTCGGCCATCGCGACCACGTCGTCGTTGGTGCGGCGGTCCTTGTCGTGGACGGCCAGCGCGGCGAGCACCTGGACGGGTGACACGCACGGGATGACGACGACGTCGCGATCCGCGGCCATCGCGTGCCCGGCCGCCGCGTCGGCCGCCGCGGTCAGCCGCTGACCGCCGGGAAGGACGGTGACGTGATGGCCGGCGGCCTCGTTGATCAGGCCCAGCATCTCCTCGACCGTCGGCGAGGCCCCGGGTGGGACCGACAGCACCGCGACCCCCTCGGCACGCAGCAGCTCGGCGAGCGGCCCGCCGTGGACCACCGCGACCACCGACCGGTCGATCCCGCCGCCGACCTCGACCGGGGTGGGCGTGATCAGCGGCTCGACCCGGACCCGGCGGGGACGGCCGAGCTCGATCCCGGCCTCCAGCGCCGCGCCGATGTCCGCGCAATGGACATGGACGGCGTACGCGCCCGCGCCGTCCCCCGCGACCGTGACGCTGTCGCCGAGGCCGCTGAGGGTCTTGCGAAGCCCGGGAAGGCTGCTTTCGTCGACGCCGTCGAGCAGGTACATGACCTCCCACGCGGTCGGCGCGTCGATCGTGTGATGGTGATGCGCTTCGAGCGGGTGTTCCGGCTCGGTGAGACCGCCGGAGATCACGCCGTGCAGGGCGTCGAGGACCGCGACCAGGCCGCGGGCACCCGCGTCGACCACCCCGGCGACCGCCAGGACGGGCAGCTGCTTAGGGGTCTCTTCGAGCGCTTCGGCGGCGACGCTCGCCGCTTCGGCTGCCACCTCTTCGAGTGAGCCCGTCGCGTCGCGCACGGCCGCGGCGACGGTGTGGAGGACGGTCAGGATGGT
Source organism: Amycolatopsis keratiniphila (assembly GCF_000400635.2). Classification (NCBI taxonomy): domain Bacteria; kingdom Bacillati; phylum Actinomycetota; class Actinomycetes; order Pseudonocardiales; family Pseudonocardiaceae; genus Amycolatopsis; species Amycolatopsis keratiniphila. The sequence continues at coordinate 6,895,316 of NC_021252.1, forward strand.
CCCGGCCACCGGACGGCTCACCGCGCCCGTGGCGGCCCGGTCCGCGCAGCCGAGCGCCTCCGCGAGCCCGGGCCCGTCGAGCTCCCTGGCGGCCGCCGACTCGGCGATCCCGCGCACGACCTGCGACATGATCACCCCGGAGTTGCCCTTGGCCGCCGCGACCGCGCCCTTGGCGAACGCCGCCAGCGCCTCGGCGGTGGTCTCGGGCTCGGCCTCCGCCAGCGCGTCGCGGGCCGCGGTCATGGTGAACAGCAGGTTGGAGCCGGTGTCGGAGTCGGCGACCGGGTAGACGTTGATGCCGTCGATCGACGGCCGCAGCACCGCCAAGCTGTGCACACAGGCCGCGGACCAAGCCGAGACCGCCGCCACGTCCAGCACCCGCACGCCGTAACCTCCTACCTGTTCCAGCGAGGGTATCGACCCGGTGCCGGAGGGCTCTGAGCCACTGGTTACTATGGTCGAGTTGCCCAGCATGCTGGGCGCATCATTCTTTGTCCCAGATCCAGAGGAGTTCGACGTGGCTGCCGTGTGCGACGTCTGTGGCAAGGGACCGGGCTTTGGCAAGTCGGTCTCGCACTCCCACCGGCGTACCAACCGCCGGTGGAACCCGAACATCCAGACCGTTCACGCCAAGATCGGTCTGTCCCAGCGCAAGCGCCTGAACGCCTGCACCTCGTGCATCAAGGCGGGCAAGGTCGTTCGCGGCTGAGCCGGGTTTTTGGGGAATGGCGGGTGCTCTTCGGAGCGCCCGCCATTTTTTGTGTTCTGGCGGCGTCGGGCGGCGTCGTGAGTGGCGATTCGGGTTCTAACCCGAATCGCCACTCACGACCACGGTGACCGAGCGCGCGCCCGCGCTGTCCGTGAAGGCCTCCTTGAGGGACTCTGGGTCCCTCAAGGAGGCCTTCACGGAACGGAAACCTTCCCGCGCGCCTCAGTAGCACCACCAGTCACAACGGCGGCGTGTGAAGGCCCCCTTCCCTCGGCTCAGCCGAGGAAACTCGACCTTCACGCCTTCCCGAGTACATGAAGGACCCCTTCCTTGCGCCTAGGTACAGGAAGGGGTCCTTCATGTACTGGGGAACGACCGCCTCACGCGGAGTCCGTGAAGGCCTCCTTCCCTACCCTGACGGTAGTGAAGGAGGCCTTCACGGACCTCGGTGGAACCTCAGGAGTCACAGCGGTCACTGCTGTCACAGAAGCGCGTGAAGGCCCCCTTCCCTCGGCTGAGCCGAGGGAAGGGGGCCTTCACGCGCAAAGAGGGCTTAAGGGAGCTTCCAGTCCACGGGACCGGCACCCTGATCGGCCAGCAGCTGGTTCGCCCGGCTGAACGGCCGCGACCCGAAGAAGCCGGCATGCGCCGAAAGCGGGCTCGGGTGCGCCGACTCGATGCACGGCACCTTCCCCAGCATCGGCTTCAGGTTCCGCGCGTTGCGGCCCCACAGGATCGCCACCATCGGCTCGTCCCGCGCCGCGAGGGCCTTGATGGCCTGCTCGGTGACCGCTTCCCAGCCCTTGCCCTGATGCGAGTTCGACTTGCCCGGCTGCACGGTCAGCGACCTGTTGAGCAGCAGGACGCCCTGGTCGGCCCACGGCGTCAGGTCGCCGTTCGACGGCAGCGGGTGCCCGAGGTCTTCGCAGTACTCCTTGTAGATGTTGATCAGGCTCTTCGGGATCGGCCGGACGTCCGGCGCCACCGAGAAGCTCAGCCCGACCGCGTGCCCGGGCGTCGGGTACGGGTCCTGCCCGACGATCAGCACCCGCACGTCGTGGAACGGCTGCTGGAACGCCCGCAGCACGTGTTCACCCGCCGGGAGATAGGTCCGGCCCGCGGCGATCTCCGCGCGGAGGAATTCCCCCATCGCGGCGACCTGCGGCGCCACCGGTTCGAGGGCCTGCGCCCAGCCTGCTTCGACGATGTCCTGCAGCGGTCGTGCGGTCACGGCGTGCGAGCTTACTCACGTCACGCGAGCCGCCGGAGTTCGGCCCGGAACCGTGCCGCGCGCTCGACATACCCGTTCACCACGAGCTTGATCTTGTCCGGCCCGAACGACGTGTTCGGCCGCGTCTTCGCGGGCACGCCGAGCGCGATATGCCCACTGTCCACATAGGACCCATAGGAGAGAACCGCGCCCGCGCCGACCATCCCGCCGTCTTCGACGACGGTTCCGTTCAGCACCACCGAACCCGAAGCGATCAGGCAGCCTTCCCCGATCCGCGCGCCCTCGATGTGCACGGAATGCCCGACGGCGGACGACTTCCCGATGATCGTCGGCTCCTTTCGGGTGCAGTGCAGCACGCAGCCGTCCTGGACGTTGGACCGCTCGCCGATCTCGATGTAACCGTGGTCGCCTCGCAGCACCGTCTGCGGCCAAACCGACGCGAAAGCCGCGATCCGGACGTCGCCGATCACCGTCGCGTCGGGGTGGACGTAGGCGTCCGGGTGGATCGAAGGTTCGAGGTCACCCAGTGCGTAGATCGGCATACGTCCTCCTAGACCAGCGACTTGCCGTAGCAGATGCTTCCCTGCTCGTCCTTGTAGTACCCGAAGCCCGGGATCACCCGGTAACCCGCCGACTCGTACAGCGCGATGGCCTCCGGCTGCTTGTCCCCGGTCTCCAGCACCATCCGCAGCCGTCCGGCCTCGGCGGCCGTCCGTTCCAGGTCAGCGAGGAGTGCCCGCGCGAGGCCACGGCCGCGCGCCGAGGCCATCACGAACATCCGCTTGATCTCGGCGTCGCCGGGCAGCAGCGGATCCGGCCCGTCGTGCGCCCGCCAGGCACCGCAGGCGACCGGGACGTCGTCGAGGTAGGCGGCCAGGAACAGCCCCTTCGGCGGGGCGAACTGCGCCGCGTCCATGGGCGTCTCGTCTTCGCTGCCGTACCGGGCGGCCAGCTCGAGCTGGGCTTCGGCCAGCAGTTTCACCGCGTCGGGGTGGTCGTAGGCCAGCACACGAAGGTCCATGGGCGCGAGATTAGCGATCGGCCCTCCCACGGGGGAAGCGAGCGCTAGGTTCTGCCCATGTCGATCGAAGCAGGCCTCGCCGAGGCGCAACTCCGACAGGCCCGCAATTCCGCCGCCTTCTGGGCCGCCACGGGCCGCTCCCGCGGTCACGAAGTGATCCGCCGCAACGGTTTTCTCGCCGTCGCCGGTGACGAGCGCGCGGGATTGCGTGTCCTGATACAGGAACCCGGCCTCACCGACGACGAGGTGGCGGAGATCACGGAGCTGGCTCGGCGGGCGAAGGGTCCGGTGGACGCCGAGGATCCCTTCAGCGTCACCGATCTGAGCCACCTCGGGGATATGCGCAGCTGGCGGATGCCCGTCATGCTGCGGCCTCCCTCCCCGGTCGCCGAACCCTCGATGGAGGTAGTCCGGGTCCACGGGGAGGAAGACCTGCGGGCGGCCGAACGCGCGGTCATCGCGGGCTTCGAACTCGACCGGTTCGAGCCCTACCGCGCGGGAGAGATGTTCCCCCTGGCCCTGCTCGGCGAGCCGGGTGTCGAGGTGTTCATCGCACGGCTCGACGGCGAGGTCGCCGGGGCGTGCGTCACCGTCGTCGAGAACGGCTTCGGCAGCCACTACTGGGTCGGCACGCCGCCGGCTTTCCGCTCCCGCGGCGTCGGGCGAGCCGTGATGCTCGGCTCTCTCGTCCCCTTGGCGGACAAGCCGGTGACCCTCACCGCGTCCAAAGCGGGCAGGCCGCTGTACGAATCCCTCGGGTTCACCGTCGCCGGCGAGTCGACCTGGTGGGCGTCCCGCTCCTAACGCCAGTGCTGCCAGCCGCTGTCGTGGCCGTACCGCTTCCCGTCCACCGTGACCCCCGAATCCGGCATGGTGACGACGCCGATCTCGGTCCAGCCCTCGGGCAGTTCGGCGAACGAGGGGAAGGTGGCCGCGAACGCGTGGTCCTCGCCGCCGGTGAGCACCCATTTCAGCGGGTCGGCGCCGAGCGCGGTGCCCACTTCGGTGAGCCTGCTCGACACGTCGAGATCCGCCGTCCGCACGTCGATCCCCACGCCCGATGCCTCGGCGATGTGGCCGAGGTCGGACAGGAGCCCGTCGGACACGTCGATCATCGAGGTCGCACCGCCGTCGGCCGCGCGGATACCCGCTTCGTAGTCCGGTTCGGGGCAGCGCTGCGCGTTGACCACACTGACCGGTGACCGGAAACCCCGGCCGAGCACGGCGAGACCGGCGGCCGCCCAGCCGAGCCGTCCGCAGACCGCGACGACGTCGCCGGGACGCGCGCCGGACCGCGTCACCGGCTCCCGGCCGCCGAGGTCACCCAGCGCGGTGACACTGATCACGATCTGGTCGGCGCGCACCATGTCGCCGCCCACGATCCCGACGCCCGCGCGATCGGCCTCCAGCCACATGCCCTGGGTGAGTTCGGTGACGAGGGCCGTCGGGGTGTCCGAGGGACAGGCGAATCCCATGAGGACGGACGTCGGGCGGGCGCCCATCGCGGCGATGTCGGTGAGGTTCACCGCGACCGCCTTGCGGCCCACCTGCTCGGCACTGGACCAGTCGAGGCGGAAGTGGACGCCCTGCACGAGGACGTCGGTGGACGCCACCGTCCGGCCGTCGGGGGTGGCCACGACGGCCGCGTCGTCCCCCGGTCCGAGCAGCGTCGACTCCGGCTGTTTCCGGTCCGCCGTCACCGCTTCGATCAACCGGAATTCACCGGTCCCGGCGACCGTGCCGTCGTTCGGTGACACCCGTCACCTCCACTTTCCCTTGTCCGGACAAATATCGATCACCGATAGTCGGAAGCCCTAGGTTTTTCCCGGGGCTGGCGATACGTTGCTACAACGTTCCTACCTTGAGCCGACTTTTACGAAGGGGCGCGCCGTGGTCCACGCATACATCCTCATCCAGACCGAGGTCGGCAAGGCCGCCGCGGTCGCCGCGGAGATCTCCACCATCTCCGGTGTCACCAGTTCGGAGGATGTCACCGGCCCGTACGACGTCATCGTCAAGGCCGCCGCCGACACCGTCGACCAGCTCGGCCAGCTAGTGGTCGCCAAGGTGCAGAACGTGGAGGGCATCACGCGTACGCTGACCTGCCCGGTGGTGCATCTGTAAGAGGTGGTGTAGTGGTCCGGTGGCTGACACGGACACCGGCGCTCCGCCGAAACCTCTGCTGATCGCGGCCGCCTGCCTGGCGATCCTGCTCGTCGCGGGCGTGGCCGTCTTCGGGCTGACCCGCGGCGCGGAATCCGACGCCCCGGCCGCGGACGGCCCGCTTCCGCTCGTCCCGGTCCCGGCGCCGCAGTCGGGGTCACCCGAATGCGCGAAACTCATCGGCGCGCTCCCCCACGAGCTCACGTCGTCCGGCACCACGCTGGTCCGGCGGACGCTGGCCGATCCGGCCCCCGAGGCGACGATCGGCTGGGGCACCGGCGATCCGGTGGTCCTGCGGTGCGGTCTCGGCAAGCCGCCGGAGCTGACCCGGACCTCGCAGCTGCGGACGATCAACACCGTCCAGTGGCTGCAGGTCGAGGGTGAGGGCACCGCGACGTGGTTCGTGGTGGACCGTCCCGTCTACACCGCGCTCACCGTGCCGGACACCGCGGGGACGGGGCCGCTCCAGACGGTCTCGGACGTCATCGCCGCCAACCTCCCCGCGGTGCCGCTGCGGTTCTGAACACTCAGGGCAGGAGCAGGCTCTTCCCGGTGTACCGCCGCGCCTCGATGTCCGAGTGCGCGGCGGACGCCTCCGCCAGCGGATACGTCCGGCCGATGACCGGGGTCACCGTTCCTTCGGCCGCCCGTCGCAGGATCTCCCGCACCCGGCGCGGGTTGTCGGGCCAGAACCCGACCAGCTGCGCCATGTCCACAACGGACAGCCGGGCGCGGTCGGCGTCACCGATCACCGTCTCCGCTCCGCTGGACATGCCATATCCGGAGAACCGGCCGCCGTTCGCCAGCAAGGCGAGCGATGCGGCGCCGAGTTCACCTCCGACGCCGTCGAAGACCACGTCCAGGCGATGGCCGCCGGTGAGAGCGAGCACGTCGCCCGTCCAGTCCGCCGCCGAGTAGTCCACCGGCTCGGCGCCCAGTTTCCGCGCGATCGCCGCCTTTTCCTCACCACGGACCGCCGCCACGACCGTCGCGCCCGCCGCGCGGGCGAGCTGCACCAGCACGCTGCCGAGCCCGCCCACCCCGGGCATCACCAGGATTCGCTCCCCGGCGGCGACCGGGGTCTTCTCCAGCAGCGCCAGCGCGGTACTGCCGTCGTCGAACAGGGCCACCGCGTGCCGGGGATCCAGCCGCTCCGGGATCGGGAAGGTGTCGTCCGGCAGCGCGACGACCGTGTCCGCGTATCCCCCGCCATAGCCACCCGGCGCGTGGGTGAGGACCACCTTGCCCAGCCAAGCCTCGTCGACGCCGGCGCCCACCGCGTCGACGGTGCCCGCCACCGATCCGCCCGGCACGTACGGCGGCTCGACGGCGAACACCTCGGGGCCGTCACCCCGCCGGATGAGGCGTCGAGCCAGCCGACCCCGGCCGCCGTCACCGCGACGCGGAGTTCCCCCGGCCCGGGTTCGGGAGTGGGCATTTCGACCTGTTCGAGGACGCTGGGATCGCCGAACCGCGACACTCTGATCTCACGCATGACCGCAAGCTATGACCTCCAGCTTGGTCGAGGTCAACCGAGCACGGCGATCAGCGGTTTGAGCGCGGAGTGGAGCGCCTCGCGCGAGCAGCCCGCGTAACCGATGAGGTTCCCGAACACCGTCGGCGTCCCGGCGAAGTGCCGGGCCAGCCCGTCGAGCCGGATCCCGGCGCGTTCCGCCGCCGCCATCCGCACCGCCTCCTCGTCCGCGGATCCACACGGGACGACCAGATGCGCGCCCGCGTCGTCGCCGAGCACCGGGATCCCCGCCGATGTCAACGCGGCCGACACGAGGGACCGGCGTTCCGACAGTTCCCGCCGGAGCTTTCGCAGATGCCTGCCGAGATCGCCGTGCCGCGCCAGTTCGGCGAGCACCCGCTGCCCCGCGGGCGACGGCCGCGTGCCGGTCGCCTCGCGGTACTCCAGCACCGCGGCCGCGACCGGGGCGGGCGCGACCATCCAGCCCGCGCCCAGCGCCGGGGTGAGGATCTTGCTGGTGGTCCCGAGATGCGCGACGACGTCGGGCGCGAGCGCGGCCAGCAGCGGCAGCGGCGCGACGTCGAACCGCAGCTCGCCGTCGTAGTCGTCCTCGATCACCAGCATGCCCTGGGCGCGGGCGAGTTCGACCAGGTCGACGCGGCGCGACGCGCTCATCCGGCTGCCGAGCGGATACTGGTGGGCGGGCGAGCAGTACACCGCGCGCACGTCGCCGGGGACGGCGTCCGGGCGCAGGCCCTCTTCGTCGACCGGGACGGGCACGACCTCCATCCCCGCCCGGCGGAACGCCTGGACGGCCCGCTGATACCCCGGCTCCTCGATCGCGACGCGGTCCCCGCGCGAGAGCATCGCGCCCGCGAGTTCGATCACCGCGGCCGTCGTGCCGCCGGTCGCGAGTACCGTTCCGGCCGCGAGACCGCGGTGCCGCAGCAGATGTTCGGACACGGCGTCCCGGTACGCGAGCAGCCCGGCCCGGTCCTCGCGGTAGGTCGGGCGCGGATCGGCGGCGGCCCGCCACGCGCGGCGCCAGGCGGCCTTCTCGACGCCGTCGGCCCACGGGACACCCGGGGTGAGGTCGACCAGCGTGGGCGGCGCGGCGGGTGCGCCGGGAGCCGGGCCTTTCGACGGCCTGTCCGCGGGCGGCGTGGTGGTGACGTAGGTGCCGGAGCCGTGACGGCCCGCGATCCAGCCTTCCGCGTGGAGCTGCTCGTACGCGGCAGACGTCACCGTGCGGCTGACGCCGAGACGGCTCGCGAGCGCCCTGGTCGAGGGCAGCCGGTCCCCGCCGCGCAGATGCCCGTCGCCCGCGGCCGCGCGCAACGCGTCGGCCAGCTGGACCGCGAGCGGGACGACCGAATCGCGGTCGAGGCTGACCGGCAGGGCGGTGTCGGACATGGCGTACTCCTGAAGTGGACTTCTCAAGTATAGGAGAATTGGACATTATTACAGGCCACTCGCGTGGGTGAGACTGATCGCATGTCCACCCCGCTCTCACCCACCGACCGGACCACCCTCGGCCGCAAGAAGAACCGCGCGCTCACCGACCGCTCTGCCCTGTACGCGGTGCTCGACGAAGGCCTGATCTGCCATCTGGGCGTCGTGCGCGACGGCGTCCCGCTGGTCATCCCGACCGGCTACGGCCGCGACGGGAACACGCTCTACCTGCACGGATCCACCGGGGCGAGGAGTATGCGCGACTCCGACGGCGTCGAGGTCTGCGTGACGGTGACCCTGCTCGACGGCATCGTGTACGCGCGCTCGGTCAACAACCACTCGATGAACTACCGCAGCGCGGTGATCCTGGGGAAGGCGGCCGCGGTCACCGATCGCGACCGGAAGATGCACGGCCTCCACGTGCTGACCGACCACCTCGCGCCCGGTTCGTGGGAACACGCGCGGGACATCAACGCGAAGGAATTCGCGTCCGTTTCGGTGCTGGAACTGGACCTCACCGAGGCGTCGGTGAAGATGCGCGGCGAGGGCCCGGACGATCCCGAGGACGAGGTCGCGGCCGATCTCTCGTGGGCGGGGGTGCTGCCGGTGCGGACCGTGTTCGGGGAGCCGGAGCCGTCGGTGGACCTCGTCGGTGAGTGGACGGTGCCGGATCACGTGAAGCGGCGGGTCGGGTAGCGCTCACGGATGTCATGAAAGGGTCGTTCAGGACATTTTTCGTCCTGAACGACCCTTTCATGACACTCGGGAAGGGGGGTCACGAGCGGCGGCGCGGCAGCCGCACGGTGAACGTCGTCGCCCCCGGCACGCTCTCCACCTCGATCGTCCCGCCGTGCGCCGAAACCAGCGAGAGCACCACCGAGAGCCCGAGTCCGGTCCCGCCGTTGCCGCGCGTGCGGGCGGTGTCCACCCGGTAGAACCGGTCGAAGATCCGTTCCCGCGCTTCCGGCGGGATCCCGGGCCCGGCGTCGCTCACCCGCAGGACGACCTCGGAATCCGACGCCGCGGCCGACAAAGTCACCGCGGTCCCGGGCGGCGTGTGCACCGCCGCGTTGGCGAGCAGGTTGTCCAGCACCTGCCGCAGGCGCACCGGATCCGCTTGCAGGACAACACCTTCCGGTAACGCGCCGACGCTCAGCGGATGCTCCGGGCGTCCGGCCGCGAAGGCCTCCCCCGCGTCGGTGATCAGCTCGGCGACATCGACGGCGACCAGCCGCAGCGGCGCCTCGGTCTCCGGCGCGTCGAGGCGCGCGAGGAGCAGGAGGTCGTCGACGAGCACGCTCATCCGCTGCGTCTCTTCCCGGATCTTCGACAGATGTGCCTCGCGTTCGGCGGGCTCGTTCGCCGCGGCGTAGCGGAAAAGCTCGGCGTAGCCCCGGATCGACGTCAGCGGCGTGCGCAGTTCGTGGGAGGCGTCGGCGATGAACCGCCGCAGCCGTTCGTTCGCCTCCCGGCGCGCGACCAGCGAGGAATCCAGATGCGCCAGCATGACGTTGAACGCCGTCCGCAGTTCCTCGACCTCAGCGCCGCCGCCACTCGCCTGCGCGCGCACCGGGAGATCGGCGTTCGTGGTGAGGTCGTGCGACGCGATGTCGTGCGCCGTCCCGGCCATGTCGCTCAGCGGCCGCAGCCCGCGCCGCAGCACCAGCCGCCCCGCGATCACCAGCACCGCGAGCGCCAGCAGGAACGCGACCACCTCGACCATGATCAGCTGGCTGACCGTCCGGTCCAGATCCGCCTGCGGCGCGGCGCTGACCAGCACGATGTTCTGCGCCGGTTCGATCGGGCAGGCCCGGACCCGGTAGGTGCCCTTGTCCTCGATGTAGACGGTGCGCAGGACCTCGGTCCGCGTCGCGTCCTCGGCGACCTTTTCGAGCGCTTTCGTGTCCGGCGGCAGGGAACCGCCCGCCTGCGGCAGCGCGTCGCCGTTCTGCACCGCGAAGACGGCGGAGAACCAGCCGTAGGCCTGCTGTGGTTTCCCGCCGTGCGTGGTGCGCAGCGACGGCACCTGGCTGATCTGGGTCTTGGCGAGCTGTTCGTCGAGCCGGTCGTTCAGATAGCCCTTCATGATGCCGACCATCACGGTGCCGACCACGGCGAACACGACCAGCGCCAGCGCGCCGAGCCCGAGTGCCAGCCGGGTGCCGAGCCTCGACCGGCGCCAGGCGTCGTACCACCGGCGCAACATCTTCATCTCGCCGCCTGGCGCACGACGTAGCCCACGCCGCGCACGGTGTGGATCAGCGGCTCGTCGCCCGTGTCGATCTTGCGGCGCAGATGCGAGATGACGAGTTCGACCACATTGGACCGGCCGCCGAAGTCGTACTCCCAGACGTGGTCGAGGATCTGCGCCTTCGTCATCACCGAGGGCGAATGCCGCATGAGGTAGCGCAGCAGTTCGTATTCGGTCGGGGTCAGGTCGGCCGGTTTGCCGTCGCGGGCGACCTCGCGGGTGTCCTCGTTGAGGGTCAGGTCGCCGACCCGCAGCACCGCGGCCTTCGCCTGGTTGGTGCTCCGCCGCAGGACCGCGCGCAGCCGCGCCATCAGTTCCTCGACGGAGAACGGCTTCACGAGGTAGTCGTCACCGCCCCGGGTGAGCCCGGCGACGCGGTCCGCGGTCGCGTCCTTCGCGGTGAGGAAGACCACGGGTACCGCCGTCCCGGCCTCGCGGAGCTTGTCCAGCACGGTGAACCCGTCGATCCCGGGCAGCATCAGGTCGAGCACGACGATGTCGGGCACGAATTCGGCCGCCTTGGCCAGCGCGGCCTCGCCCGATCCGGCGGTCACGGCCTGCCAGCCCTCGTAGCGGGCGACAGTGGCCACCAGATCGGCGATATGCGGCTCGTCGTCCACCACCAGCAGGCGCACGGGGTTCTCGGTGTTCACGTAGCCATCCTCCGTGAACGCGCGCGCGAGAGCGAGGCGGGACCGTACACGACAGCAAGCCGACAGCTTCCGCCAAGAAAGGTCACAGGTTGGCCCAGCAGGCTCGGTCACTGAACCAGCCTGGAAGGGGCCACGTGTGACCACCATGACGCAGACCGCCGTGAAACCGCGCCCGGCGATCCGGCCCAGGATCGCCGCGCGCGCCGGGCTCTTCCTCTTCCTCGGGGCCAACGTGGCCGCCGTGACCATGCTGTTCTTCGCCGCCGGGCCGTCGGACAACGTGCTCATCAGCATCGGCAGGCTCGCCGGGCTGTACGGGGCGCTGACGATGGCGTTCCAGCTGCTGCTGGTCGCCCGGCTGCCGTGGCTCGACCGCCGCCTCGGCATGGACCGGCTCACCGGCTGGCACCGCTGGACCGGGTTCGCCCTGCTGTGGACGCTGCTCGCCCATTTCGTGTTCATCGTCTTCGGCTACGCGCAGGTCGAGGACAACGGTGTGGTGGACGAGTTCGTCACGATGGTCACCAAACTGGAGGGGATCCTGCGCGCGGTCGTCGCGTTCGCGCTGATCCTGCTCGTCGGCGCCGTCTCCGCCCGGTTCGCCCGGCGGCGGCTGGCGTACGAGACCTGGCACTTCATCCACCTCTACACCTACGCCGCGGTCGTGCTGGCGTTCACGCATCAAATCGCGCTGGGCGGATCGTTCGCGTCTTCGCCGGGGGCCCAGGTCTACTGGTGGGCCGTATGGGGTGTCGCGCTCGGCTCGGTCGTCGCCGGCCGGGTGGTGCTGCCGCTGGCGCGGAATCTGCGGCACCGGCTGAAGGTCGTCGCCGTGGTGCCCGAATCCCACGACGTCGTCTCGGTGTACATCTCCGGCAAGGACCTCGACAAGATGCCCGCGAGGGCGGGTCAGTTCTTCCTGTGGCGCTTCATGACGCGGGATCGTTGGTGGCAGGCGAATCCGTTCTCGCTCTCCGCCGCGCCGGACGGCCGCACCCTGCGGCTGACCGCGAAGGCCGCCGGCGACGGCAGCGCGTCCTTGCGGTCGCTCAAGGTCGGCACGCGGGTGTTCGCCGAAGGCCCGTACGGCGCGTTCACCACGATGCACCAACAGAAGCCGGACGCGCTGCTGGTCGCGGGCGGCGTCGGGATCACCCCGGTCCGCGCGCTGCTGGAGGAGATCTCCGGGCACGTCGTGGTGCTCTACCGCGTCCGCGACGAACGCGACGCCGTCCTCCTGCCGGAGCTGATCGGCTTGGCCAGGGCGCGCGGCGCGGTCGTCCGAGTCCTCAGTGGACCGTCCGATCAGGCCGGTCCGGTGCTCGGCGCCCCCAATCTGCGGCGTCTGGTGCCGGATATCGCGGATCGCGACGTCTTCGTCTGCGGCCCGCCCGGGATGACCTCGGTGACGCTGCGCAGCCTGCGGGAGCTGCGGGTGCCGGGAAGCCAGGTCCACGCCGAACGTTTCAGCCTCGCCGCCTGAACCAGGGAGACCCGATCATGAAGAAGACCATCGTCGCGGCCACGGTCGCGCTGTCGGCCGCCGGTTTCCTCGGTGTGTGGCTGTACGAACCGGGTCCGCTCGGCTCGGAGACCGTGGCCGTCGCGGCGCCCGCCCCGGCACCGTCGCCGAGTGCGGACGGTGGCGCGTCGGAAGGCAGCGAGCGCACCATCGACGGCTCGGTGGAGAGCAACCGGTACGGCACCGTGCAGGTGCGGCTGGTGATCTCGGCCGAGGACAAGATCGCCGAAGTCCGCCTGCTGCAACGGCCGACGAGCGGCCGCGGGGTCGACGCGATCCCGATCCTGCAGGAGGAGACGCTGACCGCGCAGAGCGCTGACATCGACACCGTCTCCGGTGCGACGTCGACGAGCGAGTCGTACGTCAAATCGCTGCAGGCGGCGCTGGACGCCAGATGAACCGCGTCGAACAGGTGATGGGACTGCCGGTCTCGGTCGACGTCCGGGCGGGTGGCGGGCTCGTCGACCACGCGATCGACGGCGTTTTCGGCTGGCTGCGGGAAGTCGACGCGCGGTTCAGTCCGTTCAAGGCCGACAGCGAGGTCTGCCGTTACGACCGCGGCGAACTCTCGCCTTCGGAACTGAGCGACGACCTCCTGGAAGTGCTTTCGCTCTGCGACCACTACGAACGGCTGTCCGGCGGGGCGTTCACCGCCCGGCTCCCCGGACGGCGGCTCGATCCGAACGCGGTGGTCAAGGGCTGGGCGGTGCAGCAGGCGGCGTCGCTGTTGCTGGCCGAGGGACTGGACGTGTTCTGCATCAACGCCGGCGGGGACGTGATCACCTCCGGCGAACCGGAACCCGGCCGCGCCTGGCGGGTCGGCATCCGGCACCCCGAACGGCCCGACGCGGTCTGCGCCGTGGTGGAATCGTCCGGCGGCGCGGTCGCGACCTCGGCCGAATACGAACGCGGCGCGCATATCCTCGACGGCCGGACCGGGCGCCCGCCCGTCGGGCTGCTGAGCGTCACGGTCGCCGCCGACGACCTCGTCACCGCGGATTCCCTCGCCACGGCCGCCTTCGCGATGGGGACCGAAGGGATCGCGTGGATCGCTTCGCGGCCGGGCTGCCAGGTGCTGATCATCGACGCGGACCGGCAGGTGCACCGGTCGCCGGGGCTGCGGCTGGCGTAAACCGTTGGCCGGGTTTCGCGGGCTCGGGCAGACTGCGGCGTCATGACCTCTGTCGTACAGAACTTCTTCTTCGACTGCGCTGACGCCTACGAACTGGGCCGTTTCTGGAGCGGTGTCGTCGGCAAGCCGATGGCCGATGACGACGTGCCCGGCGACCCCGAGGCGATCATCGAGATGGACAACGGTGTCACGCTGTTCTTCGGGCAGGTCCCGGAGCCGAAGACGGTGAAGAACCGGATCCATCTCTGCCTCACGCCGGACATCCCGCGCGACGAGGAGGTGGAGCGCCTGCTGAAGCTCGGCGCGACCCTCCTGCACGACCGGCGCAATCCCGACGGCACTGGGTGGGCCGTCCTCGGAGACCCCGAAGGCAACGAATTCTGCGTTCTGCGCAGCGCCGCCGAGAAGGCCGCGACGTCGTGACGGATTACGTGACGGTCAACCGGGCGAACTGGGACGAACGCGCTCCCGCGCACGCCGCTTCGGCCGACTACGGCTACCAGAAGTTCGTCGCGGACCCGACGCATCTCAGCGGCGTGGTCACCTTCGACCAGCCGCTGCTCGGCGATGTCTCCGGGGCACGCGGGGTCCACCTGCAGTGCCATATCGGCACGGACACGCTTTCCCTGTCGCGCCTCGGCGCCCGGATGACCGGCCTCGACTTTTCCGCGCCCGCGCTGGAGATCGCGCGACGGCTGGCCGCCGAGACCGGCGCGGAGATCGACTACCACGAGTCCGATGTGTACAGTGCCGCCGACGTGCTGGGCGCGGGGGAATTCGACCTCGTCTACACGGGGATCGGCGCGATCTGCTGGCTGCCGGACATCGCCCGCTGGGGAGAGGTCGTCGGGAAACTGCTGAAGCCGGGCGGGCGGCTGTTCATCCGCGACATGCACCCGATGCTGGGCACCCTCGACGAGACGCAGCCGCAGATCACGCCGAAGTACCCGTACTTCGAGCAGGCCGAACCGCTGGTGTTCGACGAGCCGGGGACCTATGTGGACACCGACGTCTCGTTCCAGCACAACCGGACGCACGAATGGAACCACGGGCTGGGCGAGATCGTCACTGCGCTGCTCGACGCGGGGCTGACGCTGACGCGGCTGGTGGAGCACGACAGTGTGCCGTGGAACGCGCTGCCGGGGTTCATGACCCTGAACGAGGCGACCGAGGAATGGCGGCTGACCGAGGATCCGCAGCGGCTGGCGGCGAGTTTCACCATCGAGGCCGTCAAGGCGCGGTGAGCCATTGGGCTCGCAGGTCTTGTGAAGGCCCCAGCAACACCACCGGTCCCAGCAGTCACAGCGGCGGCGCGTGAAGGCCCCCTTCCCTCGGCTGAGCCGAGGAAACTCGCCCTTGCCAAGTACGTGAAGGCCCCCTTCCTTGCGCCTAGGTACAGGAAGGGGGCCTTCATGTACTTCAGAGGCGAGCAGGTCACACGTGTCTTGTCAGGGATAGCGTCGCTTCTGTCCGTGCCGGGGCACCCAGCGGCCGTGTCGCGAAAGTGGCTTTCGCGACGCGCCCCGGCATCGCGCCACATTCGCCTAACCACTCACGAAGTTTTGGGAAGATGCCCGTATGAGCGTCTCCCCTGAGAAACGGCCCCTTGTCGCCGTCGCCGCCCTGGGCGGCACCATCTCCATGGTCCCCGGTGACGGCGAAGACCACGCCGTCCCCCGGCTCACCGCCGCCGACCTGCTCGGCGACCTGGGCGAGAACCTCGAGATGGACGTCCGCGCGGAGACGCTGGCGGGGATTTCCAGCGCCTCGATGGACTTCGCGACCCTGATCAGGACACGGGACTGGGCCGCCAGGGCGGTCGACGAAGGCGCTGAAGGCGTCGTCGTGATCCAGGGCACGGACACACTCGAAGAGACCGCGTACTTCTTCGAGCTGACGTGGGCTTCCGAGGCGCCGATCGTGGTCACCGGCGCGATGCGCAACCCCAGCCTGCCCAGTGCCGACGGCGCGGGGAACATCCTCGCCGCGCTGACCGTCGCCGCCGATCCCCGCAGCCGGGGCCGCGGCTCGCTGGTCGCGTTCAACGACGACGTCCACGCCGGACGCTGGGTCCGGAAGACGCATTCGAGCCACGTCGAGGCGTTCTCCTCGGCGCCCGCGGGCCCGCTCGCGCTGGTCAGCGAGGGTTTGGTGCACTACTTCCACCCGGCGGCCGCCCGTCCGGCGGCGTTGCCGCTGGAGAACGCGGACTTCTCCGGGCTGGTGCCGATCGTCGAGAGCGGCGTCGAGGACACCGGCGAGCTGCTGGAAACGCTGGTCAAGGCCGGGGTCAAGGGAGTGGTGCTCGCCGCCAACGGCGCCGGGCACGTTTCGGCGGGGTCCGCCGACGTGATCGAGCGTGCCCTGGCGGAGGTGCCGATCGTGGTCGCCGGCCGCACCGGTGCCGGGCCGACGTTCCGCGGCACCTACGGTTTCCGGGGTTCGGAGTCGGATCTGATCGCGATGGGCGCGACGATGGCGGGCTGGCTGGACCCGCGCAAATCCCGGCTCCTGCTGCACACCCTGCTCGCCACCGGCGCCTCCCGGGAGCGCGTCGAGGCCGAATTCCGCCTGCGCGGCGACCTCGCCTGACACCCGCATTTAGTCCTCTGAATGCGGAAAGGGGGGTCAGTCCCGGATGGGGCCGGTGACGGGGTCCAGGTGGTAAGGCCGCATGGCGCGGGGCCGGTGCCGGTAGACGTGCACGCTGACGGCCGGATCCGGTCCGTCGTTGCGCACCTCGTGGACGTAGCCGGGGCCGAAGACGCGGGACTGCCCTTCCGACAGCGAGTGCAGCTCGGTCACGGCCCGCCCGTCGACCGCGCGCCGGGCGACGGTCTCGCTCAGCTTCCCGCTGACGACGGTGAACGCGCCGGCGGCGAATTCGTGATCGTGCAGGTCGGTGTGCTGGCCGGGCAGCCAGCTCATCAACCAGATCTCCTGCAGTTCGTCCGCGTCGACGAGTGCCGAGAAGCGCTCGTCGGGGTCGTAACGCAGCAGGTGCCGCCAGCGGTCACGGTCCGCGGCGAATTCGAGCGCGACGCGCACCGGGTGGCGCAGGGCCGGGTTTTCGGGAATGACGAGCGTGTTGTCCGGGACGGCGAACATGGAGGTGTCCTCGCAGAAGAAAGAAGGTGTCGAACTGGGCCGGGGCTGGGTTCACCGACAACAGCGACACGCGCACGCGACCGCACCAAGACCCGAGAGGCCCCGCGACACAGTCATCCCACGTGCGAACATGCGCCCAGCGAACCAGTGCGGAGCCCGTCGGTCAACAGATCTCATACCGTGGACCGTGAGTTCTGCACCTGGCGTCCATGCTCGCAACACGGGTCCGCCCCGGTCTGTCGCGATATTGCGGTCTTCCAGTGTCTGTCGGTGAACCCGCGTCCGCGATCGACGTCGGCACGGCGTTGCCTGGTCGAACCTCTCACCTTGACGGACAACGGCGCCCTGCCACCGCGATAGCGGGGCCTTCGGCCAGGCTCTTAGGACCACTCGTGCTTCTGCGACCGCCCGAGCAGTTCGGCCCCCGCACGCCGCGGGTCGACGCCTTCGTGGCACACCCGGTGCATCGCGTCGGTGATCGGCATGTCGACACCGAGGCCCATCGCGAGTTCCCGGATCGACGTGCACGACTTGACGCCCTCGGCGACCTGGCCGCCGGTGGCCGCCAGCGCCTGCTCCAGCGTCTCGCCCCGGCCGAGGCGCTCGCCGAACGTCCGGTTGCGCGACAGCGGCGACGAGCAGGTCGCCACCAGGTCGCCGACGCCGGCGAGCCCGGCGAAGGTCAGCGGGTCGGCGCCCAGTTTCGCGCCCAGCCTGGCCATCTCGGCCAGCCCGCGGGTGATCAGCGTGGCCACCGTGTTCGCGCCGAGCCCGAGCCCCGCCGCCATGCCGCAGCTGAGCGCGATGACGTTCTTGCACGCCCCGCCCAGCTCGCAGCCGACGACGTCGGTGTTGGTGTACGGCCGGAAGTACTGGTTGAAGCTCGCCTGCTGGATCGCCTTGGCGTTGTCGTGGTCGGTGCAGGCCAGCACCGCCGCCGCGGGCTGCCCCAGCGCGATCTCCTTCGCCAGGTTCGGCCCGGACACCACCACGATCTGCCCGGCGTCGACCCGCGCGATCTCGGCGATGACCTCGCTCATCCGCTTGAGCGTGCCCAGCTCGACACCCTTCGCGAGGCTCACGAGGATCGCGCCGGAGGGCAGCAGACCGGACCACTCCGAGAGATTGGTCCGCAAGGTCTGGCTCGGCACCGCGAGCACCACGGCCTGCGCGCCGTCGAGGGCCTCGGCCGGATCGGCCGTCGCGGTGATCCGCTCCGGCAGTTCGATACCGGGTAAATAGGACGAATTGAGATGGCGCTCCCGGATATCGGCCGCGACCTCGGGCCGCCGGGCCCACATGGTCACGTCGCGCCCCGCGTCGCCGAGCACCTTGGCGAACGCCGTCCCCCACGATCCGGCGCCGAGCACGGTCACCCGCTGGACCTCGGCCATCAGGCGTCGTCCTCCGGCTTCTTCGCGGGCGGTTCCTCCTGGCGGATCTCCGCGAGCAGCGCGGTGATCTCCGTCATCATCAGGTCGGTGACCTCGCGCAGCTTGGACGCGCTGCGGGTCGAACCGTCCTTGTAGGCCGAGAGGTCCATCGGCTCGCCGACCAGGTGCGTGATCTTCTTGCGCGGAAACGGCGTGAACTTCTTCGTGTAGCCGTTGAAGATGTGGTTCGTGCCCCAGCGGGCGATCGGGATCACCGGCACGTCGGTCTCCAGCGCGAGCCGCGCGGCCCCGGTGAACGGCTTCTTGGGCCAGCCGTCGGGGTCCTTGGTGATCGTCCCCTCCGGATAGATCACCACGACCTTGCCGTCGGCCAGCGCCTGGTGGGCGGCCTTGAGACTGTCGCCGGCGGCGGCCGAACCGCGGGACACCGGGATCTGCCCGGCGCCGACGAAGATCTTGCCGAAGAGCGGCGCCCTGGTCAGGCTCTCCTTGCCGAGGAACCGCGGCACCCGCTTCTGCCGGTGCACGAACACCGCGTCCACCGCCGGGTCCATGTGGGACACGTGGTTGAGCAGGAGCAGCGCGCCGCCTTCGCGGGGGATCCGCTCGGCGTTGCGGTAGACCCGCTTGCCGATGGCCGTCGCCGGGTAGAACAGTGCGGCGGCGATGCCCACCCAGATGCCGCCCTTCTCACGCCGGGCCAATTGGTCCTCCTCGAAGTCACACGTGTCGTCCCAGGCCACTGATCCTGCCGCGCGCGTACGAGCGCGGTCCAGGGAGGGTCGGGTAAGAAGTGAGATGTGGACCGTGTTGGCTTTGACCTGATCGTGCCGATGAAACGCCCCGCCGAGGGCAAGTCGCGGCTTCGCGGCGCGGTGGTGCCCGAGCGGCACGCCGAACTGGTGCTGGCGCTGGCCTACGACACGTTGTCCGCGGCGACCTCGGCGGACGGGGTCCGGCGGGTGCTGGTGGTCGCCGCCGACCCGGCGTCGGTGGCGGATCTCACCGAGCTGGGCGTCGAAATCGTCACCGAACCGTCGCGCGGCGGACTGAACGCGGCCCTGCGCCACGGCGAGGAACTGCTGCGCCGGGACACGCCGTCCGGTCTCGTCGGTGCCCTGCAGGCCGACCTGCCCGCGCTGCGGACCGAAGACCTCACCGCCGCGCTGGCCGCGGCCGCCGGACATCGGGCGTTCGTCGCGGATCGGCAGGGAACGGGCACCACCCTCTTGCTCGCGGGCGCCGGCCAGGCGTTGGCACCCCTTTTCGGCGCGGGTTCCGCGCGGGCGCACACCGCCTCCGGTGCGACCCCGCTCACGATCGCCGCGGAATCGCTCCGCGCCGACGTGGACACCGCGGATGATCTCGCTCACGTCCGCACCCTCGGTGTCGGAAAACGCACTTCGACGCTGCTGGGAACACCCTGCGTGGTGATGTGACGAGAGTTCACCCTGCCGACCCGCGCGCGGCGCACATAATCGCCCCGAGTGGTGAACAATGAAGCCCGTGAGCACAAACGAAGGCGGCACCCCGAACTCGGCAAGGAAGCGGAAGACCTCCGCCGCGAAACCGGAACCGGACAACGGCACGGCGAAACCCGTCCGTGCGCGGAAGACGAACAGTTCGACCCCGCGCACGGCCGTCCGCGCGACGCGAGGTGGTTCGGCGAGCCGTCCCGCCCAGGAGTTCCGCGCGCTGCCCGCCGCCCCGCCCGCGGTGACGGCGGCGCCGACGGCCGCCGGGAGCCTTCCCGACGACCGGTACTTCAACCGTGAGCTGTCATGGCAGGACTTCAACGCGCGCGTGCTCGCGCTGGCCGAGGACGAGTCGCAGCCGCTGCTCGAACGCGCCAAGTTCCTGGCGATCTTCGCGTCCAATTTGGACGAGTTCTACATGGTGCGGGTCGCCGGGCTGAAACGCCGCGACGAGACCGGCCTCCCGGTCCGCAGCGCGGACGGGCTCACCCCGCGCGAACAGCTGGCGTACATCGCCAAACGCAACCAGGACCTGGTCGAGCGGCACACGAACGCCTTCGAGCTGCACCTGCGGCCGCAGCTTGCCGACGAGGACATCCACATCGTCGGCTGGAACGACCTCGCCGGCGCCGACCAGCTCCGGCTGTCCAACTACTTCAGCGAGCAGATCTTCCCGGTGCTCACACCGCTGGCCGTCGATCCCGCGCACCCGTTCCCCTACATCTCCGGCCTTTCGCTCAACCTCGCGATCACCGTCCGGGACCCGGAGGCGGGTACCGAGCGGTTCGCGCGCGTGAAGGTGCCGAGCAATGTGCCGCGCCTGATGCGCATCGAGCAGCAGCCGCGCGAGGTCCGCACCGCGACCTTCCTGCCGCTGGAGGAACTGATCGCCGCGCACCTCGGCGAGCTGTTCACCGGGATGGAGGTCACCGAGCACCACGCGTTCCGGGTCACCCGCAACGCGGACTTCGAGGTCGAGGAAGACCGGGACGAGGATCTTCTCCAGGCGCTGGAACGTGAACTGGCGCAGCGGCGGTTCGGCCCGCCGGTGCGGCTCGAAGTGGCGCAGGACATGAGCGAGCACATGCTCGAACTGCTGCTGCGCGAACTGGAGGTCGACCCGCGCGACGTCGTCGAGGTCCCGGGTCTGCTGGATCTGACCTGCCTGCACCAGTTGTCCGGCGTCGACCGCAAGGAACTCAAGGACCGCCCATTCGTTCCCGCCACGCATCCGGCGTTCGGTGAGCGCGAGACGCCGAAGTCGGTGTTCGCGACGCTGCGCGAGGGCGACGTCCTCGTGCACCACCCGTACGACTCGTTCTCCACCAGCGTCCAGCGGTTCATCGAACAGGCCGCCGCGGACTCGAAGGTGCTGGCGATCAAGCAAACGCTGTACCGCACCTCCGGTGACTCCCCGATCGTCGACGCGCTGATCGACGCCGCCGAAGCGGGAAAGCAGGTCGTCGCGCTGGTCGAGATCAAAGCGCGCTTCGACGAACAGGCCAACATCACCTGGGCCCGCACGCTGGAACGCGCGGGCGTGCACGTGGTCTACGGGCTCGTCGGGCTGAAGACGCACTGCAAGGTGTCGATGGTGGTGCGCCAGGAGGGTTCGACCATCCGCCGCTACTGCCATATCGGCACCGGCAACTACAACCCGAAGACCGCGCGCCTGTACGAGGATCTCGGCATCCTGACCGCCGATCCGACGATCGGCGCGGACCTGACGGATCTGTTCAACGTGCTGACCGGGTACTCCCGCCAGGACACCTACCGCAACATCCTCACGTCGCCGCACGGGATCCGGCGCGGCATCGTGCGCGCGATCGGCGAGGAGATCGAGCTCGCCAGGGCCGGCCAGACCGCCGGGATCCGGATCAAGTGCAACTCGCTCGTCGACGAGCAGGTGATCGACGCGCTGTACCACGCCTCGCAGGCCGGGGTGCCGGTCGACATCGTCGTGCGCGGGATCTGCGCGCTGAAGCCTGGCGTGGAGGGGCTGAGCGAGAACATCCACGTGCGCTCCATCCTCGGCCGTTTCCTGGAGCACTCGCGGATCTTCACCTTCCTCGCCGGCGGCACGCGCTGGATCGGCAGCGCGGACATGATGCACCGCAACCTGGACCGCCGGATCGAAGCGCTGGTCCGGGTCAAGGATCCGAAACTCACGGCGCAGCTGGACTACATCTTCGAATCCGCGCTGCACCCCTCGACCCGGTGCTGGGTGCTGAACTCCACCGGCGAGTGGACGCCGTTCCCCGCGTCCGGCGACGACGTCCGCGACCACCAGGTCGAGCTGGCGAAGCGGCACGGGGCCGCGGGATGAGCGGGGTCGTGCGGGCGGCGGGAGCCGTTCTCTGGCGTCGTCAGGGAGACCGGATCGAGGTCGCGCTGGTCCACCGGCCGCGCTACGACGATTGGTCGCTGCCGAAGGGAAAGCTGGACCCGGGCGAGACCATCGCGGGCGCGGCGGTCCGGGAGATCGCGGAGGAGACCGGATTCGAAGCGGTCCTCGGCCGGTATCTGGTCCGGACCGAATACACCGTGGCGGGAGCGCCGAAGACCGTCGACTACTTCTCCGCGCACGCGGTTTCCGGCGCGTTCGCGCCGAACGAGGAGGTCGACGAGCTGCGCTGGCTCGACACGGAGTCGGCGGAGAAACTGTTGACGCGGCCGGGCGACGTCCGGGTGCTCCGCGAGTTCTCCGCGCTGCCGCCCGAACTCACCACGGTGATCCTGGTGCGGCACGCCAAAGCGGGTAAACGCGACGAGTGGAACGGCGACGACGATCTGCGGCCGCTTTCCGACGCGGGCCAGCGTCAAGCCGAGGCTTTGCGTTCGCTGCTGCGGCACTACGCGCCCGGCAGGGTGCTTTCGGCGCCGCGGCTTCGGTGCGTCCAGACGGTGAACGGGCTCGCCGAGGATCTCGGGGTCGAGATCCGGCACGAGCCGCTGCTGTCGGAAGAGGGCTACTGGCCGGACCCGGTGCTCGGTGTCGCGCGGCTGCTGGCCATCGCCGGAGACGGTGGGACGCCGGTGATCTCCAGCCAGGGCGGGGTGATCCCGGACGTCGTCAGCGCGCTGGCCGACCGCGACGGCGTCGACCTGACCGCCGCGCGCGGCGGTGTGGTGCCGTCGAAGAAGGGCTCGTTCTGGGTGCTGTCGTTCCGGGCGCCGACCGCTGAGGACGGGCCGGTGTTGGTGGCCGCGGACTATTTCGCGTCGCCTTTGCCCACGCCCGCTCCCGCCCATCCCTGAAAACCGGATCACGCGTGATTGAAGCCGGATCACGCGTGTTTGGGGGCGTAACGCTTCCGAACACGCGAGTTCCGGCTTCAATCACGCGAGTTCGGTGTTCAGGCACGGAAGAAACGTCGTGCGGCTCCCCCACGTGGGTGACGCGCCTACTCCGGCGGTGTCGGCGCGAACCGGAGCTCATCGCTCCACTGTGGAGCCAGTCAGCGGGACGACGCGTCCATCGGAGTGACGGTCGAAGCGGATTCTTTTCCGCTGACTTTGCCTGACGGCACGAGAATCGCATCACATTCGCCCACTGCGCGGCCGCGGTTCCTTATTGGGGCAAGGTCCCCAGGAGTCGCGCGCGAGCGCGTCAGAGCCGATCACGGCCCCGAAAATGCGGCAAGGCCCCGCGCGGTGCGCGGGGCCTTGCCGTTGGCTCACTCGTGGAGAGGGAGCTTACTTCTTCTTCGCGGCAGCCGAAGTCCGCTTGGCCGGAGCCTTCTTCGCGGGGGCCTTGGCAGCGGTCGCCTTGGCGGCCGGCTTCGCGGCTGCCTTGGTGGCGGTCGCCTTCTTGGCCGTGGTGGCGCGAGTCGTGGCCTTGGCGGCGGTCTTCGGCGCGGCCTTGGCGGCGGTCGTCTTGGCCGCGGCCTTGGTCGCGGTCGCCTTGGCGGCCGGCTTCGCGGCGGCGCGCGTCGTCGTGGCGGCGGCGCGGGTCCGCGTGGTGGTGGAACGCGTCGCGGCCGGGCGGCTGGCGGCCGTCCGGGTCGTCGTCGCGCGGGTGGTGGTGGCACGAGTCGCGGTGCCGGCGGTCGCGCGCTTCACAGCGGTGGCCTTCGGCAGCTTCTTCGAACCACTGATGACGTCCTTGAAGGTCGTGCCGGCGCGGAACGCGGGCACGTTGGTCTTCTTGACGCGAACGGTCTCACCGGTGCGCGGGTTCCGCGCGGTGCGGGCGGCGCGGGCGCGCTTCTCGAACACACCGAAGCCGGTGATGTTCACCTTCTCGCCCTTGTTGACCGTCCGGATGATGATGTCGACAAGGCCATCGACGGCCTCCGACGCGACCTTCTTGTCGCCCAGGCGCTCCGACAGCGCCTCGATCAGCTGGGCCTTGTTGGCCATTCCAGTCCTCCAAGAAGAACTACTTGTACACGGCCCCGTCGGCCGACTTAGCGCACACGGTATTACCAATGCAGCACAAATTCCAAACGACGCGCGGAAATTTCCCTTGTCTCGGGGGCTGTTCCGCCTCCCGAGGGACCCCTTCGGGGCCTCTCGGAGTGCCGTTCGGTGTGGTTTCGGGGCTATGTGGAAGACCCTGGTCGGGGGTGCGGATTCCCTGCTCAGCAAGGGAATCCGCCCCCTTCGAGGGGCCCTAGGAGGAGGCCGCCGGGAGGGTCACCGGCTTCCAGGAGGGGCGCCGGGTCTCGAAAGTGTCGATCTCATCCGCGTGGCGGAGTGTCAGGGCGATGTCGTCGAGCCCTTCGAGGAGCCGCCAGCGGGTGTAGTCGTCGATCTGGAAGGGCGCGGTGAAGTCCTTGGCCCGTACCGTCTTCGACTCGAGGTCCACCGTGACCTCCGTCCCGGGCTCGTTTTCGAGCAGCTTCCACAGCAGTTCGACGTCCGCCTGCTCGACCTGAGCGGCGACAAGGCCCTGCTTGCCCGAGTTGCCGCGGAAGATGTCCGCGAACCGGGAGGAGATCACGACCCGGAAGCCGTAGTCCATCAAGGCCCACACGGCGTGCTCGCGGGAAGAACCGGTGCCGAAGTCCGGGCCCGCGACCAGGACCGACCCGTTCTTGAAGGGCTCTTGGTTGAGGATGAACGACTCGTCGGACCGCCAGGCGGCGAAGAGCCCGTCCTCGAAGCCGGTGCGGCTCACGCGCTTGAGGTAGACCGCCGGGATGATCTGGTCAGTGTCCACGTTGGACCTGCGCAGCGGGACCCCGACGCCGGTGTGGTGGGTGAACGCGTCCATGTTGGGAACTCCTTCGCGGATGTCAGCGATGTCAGCGGGCGACGGCGGGCTGGAGGTCTTCGGGGCTGGACAGCGTTCCCCGCACGGCCGTGGCGGCCGCCACGAGCGGCGAGACCAGATGCGTCCGGCCGCCCTTGCCCTGCCTGCCTTCGAAGTTGCGGTTCGAGGTCGACGCGCTGCGCTCGCCCGGCTTGAGCTGGTCCGGGTTCATGCCGAGGCACATCGAGCAGCCCGCCTGACGCCATTCCGCGCCCGCTTCGGTGAAGACCTTGTCCAGCCCTTCGGCTTCCGCCGCCTGGCGGACGCGCATCGAGCCGGGGACGACGAGCATCCGGACCGAATCGGCGACCTTGTGCCCGCGCAGGACGTCCGCGGCGGCCCTCAGATCCTCGATACGGCCGTTCGTGCACGAGCCGAGGAAGACGGTGTCCACCGCGATCTCGCGCAGCGGCGTGCCCGGCTTCAGGTCCATATAGGACAGGGCCTTCTCAGCGGCGATGCGCTCGTTCTCGTCGCCGATGCGCTCCGGGTCGGGCACCTCGGCGCCCAGCGGGAGCCCCTGGCCCGGGTTCGTGCCCCAGGTCACGAAAGGCGTGAGTTCGTCGGCGTTCAGGCGCACCTCGGCGTCGAAGACGGCGTCGTCGTCGGTGCGGAGTTCGCGCCAGTTCTCGACGGCGGCGTCCCAATCGGCGCCCTGCGGCGCGTGCGGACGGCCCTTCAGATACGCGAACGTCGTCTCGTCCGGCGCGATGAGCCCGGCGCGCGCGCCCGCTTCGATGGACATGTTGCACACCGTCATCCGGGCTTCCATCGACAGCTTTTCGATGGCCTCGCCGCGGTACTCGAGGACGTAGCCCTGTCCGCCGCCGGTGCCGATCTTCGCGATCACCGCGAGGATGATGTCCTTCGCCGTGACGCCGGGGCGCAGTTGCCCGTCGACCGTGATAGCCATCGTCTTGAATGGACGGAGCGGCAGGGTCTGCGTGGCCATCACGTGTTCGACCTCGGAGGTGCCGATGCCGAACGCCATGGCGCCGAAGGCACCGTGCGTCGAGGTGTGACTGTCGCCGCACACCACGGTCATCCCGGGCTGGGTCAGGCCCAGCTGCGGGCCGATGACGTGCACGATGCCCTGCTCGGCGTCGCCCATCGGGTGCAGCCGGACGCCGAACTCCTTGCAGTTGGCGCGAAGGGTGTCGACCTGGGTGCGGGAAACGGGATCCGCGATCGGCAGCTCGATGTCGATCGTCGGGACGTTGTGGTCCTCGGTGGCGATGGTGAGGTCGGGGCGGCGCAGTTTCCGGCCTGCCAGGCGGAGTCCGTCGAACGCCTGCGGGCTGGTGACCTCGTGCAGCAGGTGGAGATCGATGTAGAGCAGGTCGGGCTCGGCCCCCTCGCCGCGCCGCACCAGGTGCGACTCCCACACTTTCTCGGCCAGTGTCCGGGGCATTTCCGGCTCCTCACATGCGATGGAATAGGTGCTTCCCACCATCTGGACATCTCAAACTTCGGGAAGATAGTATCGGCTTGTGGGACAGCATAGCGGTATCGGAGTACTCGACAAGGCCGTGGCCGTGCTTCAGGCCGTGGCCGAAGATCCTTGTGGCCTGGCGGAACTGTGCACGCGGACCGGATTGCCGCGCGCGACGGCGCATCGGCTCGCGGTCGGCCTGGAAGTGCATCGCCTGTTGCGCCGCGGCCCCGACGGCCGCTGGCGCCCGGGTACCGCACTCGCGGAACTGGCGGGCGGTTCGACCGACCCGCTGCTCGACGCGGCGAGTTCGGTGCTGCCGAAACTGCGCGACATCACCGGCGAAAGCGTTCAGCTGTACCGCCGCGACGGTGTCCAGCGCGTCTGCGTTTCGACGGCGGAACCGCCGAGCGGGCTGCGTGACACGGTGCCGATCGGTTCACGGCTGCCGATGACCGCGGGCTCCGGCGCGAAGGTGCTCGCAGCGTGGTCGGATCCGCACACGCAGCGCACGATCCTCACCGAGGCGGTGTACGGGGAACGCACGCTGCTCGAAGTCCGCCGTCGCGGCTGGGCCCAGAGCGTGGCCGAACGGGAACCGGGTGTGGCGAGTGTCTCGGCGCCGGTACGGGATTCGACGGGCACCGTCGTCGCCGCGGTGTCGGTTTCCGGGCCCATCGAACGGATAGGGCGTAAGCCGGGGGCGCGCTGGGCCGCGGACCTCCTCGCCGCCGCGGACGCGCTGCAGGAGCGCCTCTGACCCCTCGAAACGAGTGAAGGCCCCCTGCGGCGCAGGGGGCCTTCATTGATTTCGTCGCGGAAGGATCAGAACTCGTCGGCCTTGGTGAGCTCGTGTTCGAGGGTGTCGGCACGCGCGACGAGGGAGTTCAGCGGATGCTCGAACTCGTTGACCAGGTTCAGGTCGACCAGCGGGATCGTGTGCTTGAGCAGCGCGACCCCGTCCACCACCGCCGCGCCGCCGACCGAGTCGCCGCCTGCCAGTTCGAGCAGGCGCCGCAGGTCGATCTTGTCGGCCCAGCCGACCGGGGACGAGATCTCCACCCACTCCGCGCCGTCGTGGTCGGGCAAGTGGTGCAAGGACACCTGCTGGCCGCGGCCGTCGCCGGTGTCGACGCGGAACCGGAGCCAGCCGTCCCGCTCTTCGAGCACCTCGTACCGCGCCCGGACGAAATTGATCACGCCTGCCCAGATGGACACCCTCGTCACCTCTCGGTTTCGCCGCCTCGTGCGCTGTCGAGCATGGCACATCCGGGGCGCGCGGGGTGTCGACGGTCTCATTCGGGCGGGGGTTCGAGCGGCGGTTTCCCGTGACGGGAGGGACGGCACGCGTGATCCGATGGACGACAAGCGTGACTGGATGGGCGACACGGGGGCGCGGCCGGGTTCGCGCCGAGCCGTCCGCACGGACACGCGTGTCGTCCATCTGATCACGCGTGTCGTCCGTCGGATCACGCGTGCCGTCCCGTCGCCGCGGCTCCGCTGTGACTCACGAGGCGCCGGGGACAGGTGAGGCAACGAATCCTGCGCGGCCTACTGAAGCGGCGCCATGCGGTAACCCGACCCCCGCACGGTGTGGATCAGCGGCGGGTCCTTGAGCTTCCGCCGCAGCCGCGCGATCACGACGTCCAGCACGTTGGACGCCGGATCGGCCATCTCGTCCCACGCGTACCGGATCAGTTCCCGCCGCGAGACCGGCCGCCCGGTCGCGGCCATCAGCCGCTCCATGACGAGATACTCCTTGCGGGTCACGGTGAGCAGCACGCCCGCCCGCGAGATCTGGTGCCTGCCGGTGTCGAGTTCGACGTCGGCGCAGCGCAGGATCACCGCCTGCCCGGCCATGTCCCGGCGGCACAGGCTGCGCACCCGCGCGATCAGTTCCGGCATCGCGAACGGCTTGACCAGGTAATCGCCGCCGCCGACGCGTAAACCGTCGATCCGGTCGGCGACGCTGTCGCGGGCGGTCAGGAACAGCACCGGCATCGGCCAGCCGGCGCTGCGCCGGTTGCGGACGTAGGCCAGCGCGTCCCCCGAAGGCAGCATCCGGTCGAACACCGCGCAGTCGTAGGCGTTCACCATCAGCGCCTCGTCCGCGCCCGGCAGATCGGCGGCGGTGTCCACCGCGAAGCCGTCGCCGCGCAGCGCGAATTCCAGCGCCACCCGCAAGTTCTCGTCGTCCTCGGTCACCAGCACCCGCACACTGGCACGTTATCGTGCGATGGCCGCCTCCACGTCGGCCACGTGCAACCCGCGGAGTTCTTCGATGGCGGGCATCCTGCCCAGCAGCCGCAAACGTTGTGACTGAGCCGTGCGCGCCTTCTCGAACAGCAGGCGCGCGTCTCGCGCGTTGCCGAAGTTGACGTCGCCGGAAACACGCCGGAAATGGCCGGTCAGCACCGGGCCGGCGGCGGGATCGAGTTCGTAGTCCCCGGCGGACGCCATCCGCCCGAAGATGGCGAGCAGCTCGTCGGGGCTGTAGTTCTCGAACTCGATCGTCTTGCCGAAGCGCGACGCGAGACCGGGGTTGGCGGCGAGGAAATCGACCATCTCGCCGGTGTACCCGGCCACGATCACCGCCACCTCGTCGCGGTGTTCCTCCATCAACGGCACCAGGGTGTCGATCGCCTCTTGGCCGAAATCGCCGCCGGAACCGGCGAGCCGGGTGAGCGTGTACGCCTCGTCGATGAACAGGACGCCGCCTTTGGCGTCCTCGAAGACCGTCGCGGTCTTCTCCGCGGTGTGCCCGATGTACTGCCCGACGAGATCCCGGCGGGACACCTCGCGGAACTGGCCGACCGGCAGGACTCCCAGCGCCTTCAGCAGTTTGCCGTAGATCCGCGCGACCGTCGTCTTCCCCGTGCCGGGCGCACCGGCGAAGATCAGATGGTGTCCGGCCGCCCCGACCGGCAGCCCGGCCCGGCGGCGCCATTCGTTGACCTGCAACTCGTCGACCAGCGAACGGACCTCTTCCTTGACCCCGGGAAGGCCGATCATCGAATCGAGTTCGGCGAGCATCTCCTCCAAGACGCCGTCCCCCACCGCGCCGGGATCCGCGGTCTCCCCGATCGTCGGCGTCGCCCCCTCGGCGATCGCGATCCCCGGTTCCGCCGTGTTCGAGACCCGGCAGGCGGAGATCTCGCCACCGCAACCGGACGCGAACGAGATCCCCGGGCCCCGCGTGTCGGTGACCGTGCACCGGTTGAGCACCGGCACTCCGTGGTGCGCCACGGCGATGCCTTCGTGACCGGTGTGCGAGACGGTGCAGCCTTCCACGACCGGCCGTGCGTACTGGTAGACGTAGACGCCCCTCAGCCCGCAGCCGGTCACTGTGCATCCGGTGACGACCGGATCGGCGCCCTGTCCGACGGTGATCCCGTCCCCCAGCACGTCTTCGACGGTGGTGTCCTCGATCCTCCCCGGCGAACCGTCGACGAGGATCCCCTGCTCCGCCCCCGAAATCACGCAACCGCTCACGGCGAACGCCATCGTGCCGCGGATCGCGATCGCCGGACCGCGCCCGCCGGAGACGGTGCAGTTCCGGACGGACAGTTCCGTGTCTTCGGCCTGGATCGCGGACGCGCCGCCCGCCAGGACTTCGATCCCTTCGAGGGCGAGGGCTCCGCCTGTGGTGCGGAAAACGGGCCGGTCGGCGCCCCGGCCGTCGACGACGACGGTGGCGCCGTCCGCCGCGGCCAGGGTCACCCGGAGCCCGGACAGTTCGACGGTCTCGGCGTATTCGCCGCCCGCGATGGTGACGACGGCGCCGTCGGACGCGTCCATCAACGCGTCGCCGATGGTCGGATACGCACCCGGCCGCTGGGCGACCAGCAGGACCCGGCCGGAAGTCGAGGTGGTCATCAGCCCGCCTTCGCCATCAGCCAACCGCGGTCGACGGCCTTGGCGCCGGCCTGGAACCGGCTGCGGGCACCGAGCCGGTTCATGATGTCGGCGACCATCCGGCGCACCGTGCGCACCGAGACACCGAGCCGCGCGGCGGCGGATTCGTCGGTCGTACCGGAGAAGAGCAGCGTCAGCAGTTCCTGTTCGCGGCAGGTGAGGATCGAAGCGTTCTCGGATTCGGGGAGATCCAGCGGGACGAGCGGGGCGGCCGTCTGCCAGATCCGCTCGAACAGCCCGACCGTCGCGGTGACCACGCCGGGCAGGCGGAACACCGCGGAACCGGCCTGCCTGCCTTCCGCCGGAAGGACGACCGAGGTCCGGTCGATCACCAGCGCGTCCATCGGGACCTCGGCGTCGGTCCGCACCTCCGCACCGGCCCGCGACATCCGGTTCAGCGCGCCGGACATCCGTGCGGAGTCGGGGAAGAGCACCTTGTGGCGGACGCCGGGGCGCACGCCTCCGAGCGCGATCCGCTGGAACGCGGTGTCCGTTCCCGTGCTCATGACGAGCACCTCGCCGGTCGCTTCCGCGAGCAGTTCACCGAGCCCCGCCCGGTCGCCGCCCGGGCCCGCTCCCGTGACCAGACTGAGCTGGCCGGTCTGCACGGTCATCGCAGGTACCTCCCTCTTCCCCCGGCGCGGTGCCGCCGACGACGTCCTGTTCATGCCAGTTCCCCGCCGCCGGGGCGGTCACGGGCACCCGACGCGTTAGCGTTCAGGGGCACCGGGAACTGCACGCGTCTACTTTCGCTGTCCGAACATGAGGTTTTGATGACACGGGTGATGGTCGTCGAAGACGACGAGAATCTGCGGCTCGCACTGGTCACGCACCTGCGCGCGGCCGGCTTCGTCGTCGACGAGGCGGGCGACATCGCGACCGCGGACCGGTTGCTGCGCGGAACGCACCACGACTGCGTGGTCCTGGACCGGATGCTGCCGGACGGCGACGCCATCGAATACGTGCACATGCGGCGGCAGCTGGGCTGGCGGGCGCCGGTGCTGTTCCTCACCGCCCGCGACGCGCTCGCCGACCGGGTGGCGGGTTTCGAGCACGGCGGCGACGACTACCTCGTGAAGCCGTTCGTGATGGCCGAGCTGACCGAGCGGGTGGCGAACCTGTGTCACCGCTCCGCGTTCGACCGGCCTTCGGTGCTGCAGCACGAAGACCTGGTGATGGACTGCGCGCGGCGTGAGGTGCGCCGCGCGGGCGTGCTGCTCACCTTGACCAACAAGGAGTACGCGGTGCTCGAATACCTGCTGACCAGGGCGGGCCTGCCCGTGCAGCGGGCCGATCTGATCGAGCACTGCTGGGACGCGCAGGCCGATCCGATGTCCAATGTGGTCGATGTGGTGGTGAAGCGGTTGCGCCGCAAGCTGAAGGAACCCGAGCTGATCCACGCCGTCCGCGGCCTCGGCTACCGGCTGGGCGCCCGGTGAACACCCACTCCTCGGCCGACCGGCTGCGAAAGCTGCGCTGGACGCTGACCGCGTTGTTCACCGCGATGAACACGCTCGGGCTGGTCGTCTTCGCGTGGCTGCTCATCAACGAGGACGGTGACCAGGGCGAGGAACGGATCGACGCCGCGCTGAACCAGGTCACGTCGTCGGTCAGCAGGCTGGTCGAATTCGACGGCACCATCGGCTTCGGTCTGGTCAACACCGACGTGCTGAACGACCGCTGCCCCCAGTTCGCGATCCTGTCCGGCGGAGCGCCCGCGTTCCAGCCACACTTCTCCCGGTCGAACTGCGTCCCGATGAGCACGCAGCTGTTGAACGGCCTGGCGACCGAGGCGGTGAAGTCCGGCAAGCTGGTGCAGGGGCACCAAAAGGCGACCGACGGCGCCATGGTCAAAGTCCGCGCCGAACCGCTGCGCGACAGCGACGGCAAGACTTTCGCGGCCGTCGTCGCGGTGCAATCCACCGAGGCCGAAGACGCCGCGCACACCCAGTTCACGCTGCTGGTGATCGGCGGCACCGTGCTGCTGGTCGCGATACTGGGCTTCGCGGGCCACCTGCTGTCCGGCCGCTCGATCCGCCCCGCGGCCGCGGCCCTGCAGCAGCAGGAGGTCCTGCTCGCCGAAACCGCGCACGACCTCCGCACCCCGGTCGCCGCCCTGCGCGCGCTCGCCGAAACCGCGATGGCCAACCCCGCGCAATCCGCGGAACTCCTGCCGCGCACCGTCCGCCTCGCCGCGCGAATGGGCGGGATCATCGACGATCTGCTCGTCCGCGCCCGGCTGGCCGCGGGCGTGGAACAGCTGAGCATCCAGCCGATCTGGCTCGACCAGCTGGTGGTGGGCATCGTCGAGGACACCGCGACCGAAGGCGCCGAAGTCACCGTCACCGCCGCGCCCACGAAGGTCAACGCCGACCCCGCGCTGCTGCAACGGGCGATCGGAAACCTCCTCGACAACGCCATGCGCTACGGCCGCCACCCGGGCGCGAAAGCGTTCGTACACCTGACCGTCGCCGGCGGCACCGTGACCGTCGCCGACCACGGCCCGGGGATCGACACGACGATGGCGGGCGACGCCTTCGACCGGTTCGCCAGCACCGGCGGATCTTCCGGGCTCGGGCTGTCGATCGTGCGGTGGGTCGCGCAGGCGCACGGCGGCACGCTCGCGGTGTACAACGCCGACGAGGGCGGCGCGATCTTCGAACTGCGGTTCCCGGTCAGCCCGAACTGAGGAGGGATATGACCTTCGACATCATCGGCCTGTGCGAGCGGCAGCCCGATGCCGCGACCACCATCGAGGCGCTGCTGGCCGCGGGGCCGGACCTGCTCGTGGCGGACCAGGCGGAGAACGGCGTCACGCGACTGCTGCGTTCCGACGGGCGGCCTCTGGTCATCATCGAGGACATCCGGCAGGTCCAGGTCCCGGGCGAAGCCCACCGGCTGCTCGGTATCGACGCGGAGACCGAAGTGCCGAACCCGGTGTGGTGGGTGGAAAGCCGCGCGCGGGACGACGATCCGGAAGCGGAAGCCGTCGCCAGGGCCTTCACCCGGGCACTGGTCGAACGAACCGGAGGACTGTCGTGGTCGAACCGCTGACCGGCACACCCGCCGCCGACATCGAGACGGCGGAGGCAATCGTCGTCGAACAGTTCCGGTCCGTCGTCGCGGCTTCTCCCCGGCTCGTCGCCGCAGCAGGGACCGCGGCCGCGAGCGATCGGCTCCTCCAGGTGGTCACCTCCGAGCACAGCGCTCTCACGTATCCACTCGAACTGCTTCTCGGCGAGGGACGGTGCGAATGGGTGGTCCGGGACTCCAGCGGTGGCCATCGCGACGGGACGCGCGGATTCCCCTTGTCCTGGAACGGATCCCGGTTCGCACCCGAACCGAATGCCACGGCGGCGGCACCGTCGGAACCGGTACCGGGCTCGGGCTCGCTGGAGGTGCGGATCACGAGCCTGCACAGCGACGGCGCGACGCTCCGGTTCGGCAGGGCGATCGAAACCGTGACGTCGGCCCTCGGCGACGGCGAACCTGCCGGCTGGGGCGGTACCGAACCGGTCACCGAGCCGTGGTCTGCCGCGGCGCTCACAAAACTCTGCCGTGACCGGCTGCCCTCCCCGACTGAAGTGATCGTGACCGGCCCCGGTGTGGTGGGACGGTTACGCGTGCGGAAGGCGGAAGCCGGTGTACTCGAGGAGGTCGAGCTCAGCGGTCCTCCTGCGGGAACGGTTCCGCGGGAAGCCGTCGAGACGCTCGCCGCCGAAGCCGCGGGTTTCGCCCGGATGATGGTGGTCGCCGCTCATCCCGGCAGGCCGGGCGGCTTACGGGTCAACGGCCCGACCCCGCCCGCGCTGCCCTACGGTGTCCTCATCGGACACGAGCTGGTCGCCAGGAACGGTGTCGCGCACGCCAAGCGGACACCGGTCGCGAAGGTGGCGATCTTCGGTGGGGCCGGCCATGAGGCCGCGTGGTGCAGGCTTGACGGCGGACAGCGCCCTCCGTACGAGCAAATGGCCGCCATCCTGCACCACTACGGTATGCCTGCTCAGGGCTGAGTTCGGCGTTCAGCCCGACGACGGCCAGATCCGCGGATACCGCTTCGCCCACTCGTCGGCGAAACGCTCGTCTTCAGCCGGAGAGCGAGCCGAGAAGTGCCAGAACGCGTCACCGGCGACGGTTTCCACCACGCCGCGCGATCCCAGACCGCCGAGCCACTCCTGTGGCAGGCCGGGAATCCCGGCCCATGCCCCCACTACCGCGCCGGCGAACGCCCCGGTGATGCCACTGCGCCCGGAATGGTTGACGGCGGCCCGCATCGCCCAGCGAGGATCGAAGAACCTCCGCGACACCGCGATCATGGCACGGCCCATCACCTCGACGGCGGTGTCACCGCTTCCTAGGCCGTCCAGTTCTTCCGGATCGGGGCGGATCTGTTCGGCATGAGCGCGCACCGCGGCGGCGAGAGCGGCCACCGCCGGTCCGCGCGCGCCTTCGCGCTCGGCCACCCGTCGGCAGACAACCTGCGGCGGCGGCGCGTCGCTGTGGAAAAGCCCGGTGAACAGCTCGGCCGTCACACCGGCCGCCTCGGCGGTCGGTTCGTCGGCACCGGCACCCGTCGCGAGCAGCCTGCCGACCTGTGCGGCGGTCGCGGCATCGCACTCGGGACCACCACCACAGAGCGCCGCCACCATTCCCAGCACCAGAAAGGTGACGTCGTTCGCCACCGGAGCTGGTTCCATCCGGCCGTCCTGGAAATCCGGGACATGGGAGAGCCAGCCTTCCGGACCGGCCGGCGCCGGCCGCGAAAGCAGCGCGCCGAGGGCCATCAGCCTGCCTGGGGCGGCGCTGCCGAACCGTGCGGGCAAGGCGCGCAGCAACCCCTCGGTCTGGAAGAGCAGTCGCCGGGTCAGCGGGCCGAGCCGTCCGTCGGAGACCGGTTCGGCGATCCCTTCCTCGCCGAACTTCGCCTTGATCTCGGGCCAGGTCGCCGAGTCCACGACCGAACCCAACGCCTCCCCTACGGCGAACCCGGCGAACGCGCCCGCGACACGGTGCCAGGCAAACCGGACCCCATCGGTGTCCTGATGGAAGAACTTGCCGGAGGCCGACACATGGGGCCGGACCCGGCCCGCGGCGTCGTATCCGGCAACGAGACCGTTCGCGTCGAGGTCTTCAGGCCAGGACTGGCCGTCGATGTCGTCGCCCGGGGAGGGGATCCTGCCCGTTTCCACCCCGTTGCGCTGCTCCCACGCCCGGCCCAGCACGAACCGCTGACACTCCTCGACGGACAGTTCGAATCCGGCCGTTCTGGCCTTTTCCGCCGCGTCACGAAGCCCGGTGGAGGGGTCGATCCCCTCCGTTCCCGCACGGATCTGTTCGATCATGGCCACCACCGGCGCCGAGTACTCGGCGCGGACCTCCACGACCCGTCTGGTCGCACGGAAGGCCGGCCACCGTGCTCGCGCCCAAGTGAGTTCCTCGACGGTGACTGAGTCCGAAGGAATCGAGCCGGGGTTGACGGCCAGGCCGGTCCCGGGGAACTCGGCGGCGAACGACAGCACGTCCATCCGCACCCATTTCACCGTCCCCGCCGGGAGCCGCCTGCTGGAACTGAACACCGTCAAGGTCCGCGGATTCTCTTGCCACAGCGAGGAAAGAGGTTGTTCCGTTCGCGGGTCGACCGGGATGAGAATCGTCGCGGTGAGCAGGCCGGCGAGGTAATGCTCACGGCTGAAGCGCCGGACCTGGAGACAGCCGAGGAGCTGTTCGAGCGGAGTCTCCATGACTGGATGTCCGAGCCGCTCGGGGCCGGGGCGATAGCCGGGATTGACCCGGACCTCTTCCGTCGGCCCGCCCGCCGGATCGTGTTTCCGCCAGCCCAGTACGGCACTCGCCGGAACACCGAGATAAGCCACCTCGCTGCGCGCGAACTCGGGTTCCAGGATCTCCCGCCAGTCCTCCTGCCCGGCGAACGAAACCGGGACGCTGGGCCCGAGACCACCCGGTTCGGGATCCGGACGGCGCAGCTCCCCGTTCTCCCGTACGAGCAGCACCGGTCTCGGTACGAGCGAGGCGAGCCGGTCCCCGCCGTCCAGCGCGCGGATCGTGTTGTACGGCACCAGCCAGCCGTCCGGAACCTCGCGAACCCGCTCGTGCTCGATCCGGACCGCGTGCTCCCCCGTCGTCAGATCGACGGGCGTGCCGAAACGCAACCACGCCTGTACCTTCGCGATCGCCTCACCAGCGTGCACGATCACTCCTCCGTCTGCGTGTTCTTGGTGACCACGACCTCGAGTTTCGCGAAGTCGTCCTCGACCCGGACTCCCTGCGTCGGGTACCAGGACCGCATCGCGACATTGGTGCCGTGCCATTTGGGCTTGATGTCGGTCCAGAACTCGACTCCCCTGCGTCCTTCCGGCAACGGACCGCGGTAGGCCTGCACCACCGGCGCGTGGTCCCCGTAGACGGGTGCCCTGCCCCAGATCTCGCGGGACGCCGACTGCATTCCGGCCACGCCGGCGTTCTGGCTCGTGCTTTCCAGCCGATGGAACGGACCGTATCGCGCCGGGGCGCCCGGCGGCGCCGGATCCGCGTCCGCGATCACCTCGAAGTCCGAGCTCCCGTCGTATCTCAGGACCAGGTCGGCTCCGGCCTCGAGGAACCCCTCCGCTGGTTTGCCGCCCACCGCTCCTACGTTCAGGTACACCACCTTGCCGCCGGGTGGCACGGCGCCTCGGTCGAAGGGACGAAAGTCCGGCGTGACGGCACCTCGGGCGAAGACCCGGACCTCGGTCCCGTCGGCGAGCCGTCCGTGCAGGTCGAGCCCCGCCACGATCTCCACGGTCTTCTCGATCCTCAGGCCGGGCAAGCCCAGCGCCGCCAGCCGCCGGGAGCTCAGCCCGCTCAAGCCCTTCGCCGCGCTTTCGAAGGGAACGTCGGTGAACGGCAGGAGGGCGAGGGCGACCGGCCGCTCGGGCAGTTTCAGCAACCAGCCCGTCTGCGGGTCGAGGAACACGATCCCGTACGGCCGCCGGACCACCAGTGCGACGTGCTCGTCCGTCAGTCCGTCGTGTCCGGTATGGACGATGTCGATGACCGCCATCGCACCGATCGGGCGGGAGTTCATCGCGGCGATGACACTGTCGTAGCTCCTGCCGTGACCGGTCTCCCACTGACCTCCGAGGCGGTCGGAGATGTACGCCAGTGTCTCGGATTCCTCCGGCCGGACCGGACCGGCCGTCACGTCTTCACCGCGCAGGCGCAGCACGAAGGCGACGACCGCCCTGGTGCAGTTCGTCCGATAGCCGTCTCGCTCGGCGTCGGCCGAGTAGGCGTTCGGATTCGTCTTGGGGAGTTCCGGGAACTCCGACGCGATGAGACGTTCCGCGTCGGCCCGTCGCACGGAGCCGTCGTGGATCGACGGCGACGAGGTGAGCGGCGTCGCCTTGGCCAGGTTCGAGAAGTCCGCTTGCGATGACGCCGCCGATGCCGCGGTGCGGTTCCGCCACTTCGGCAGCCAGCTTCCCGCGCCCCGGGGCACGGTCCCCCATCCGGTACTGGCGGGCCAGTCGAGTGTGTTCAGTATCGGTGGTGAACTCCACGGTGCGGGGAGCGCCGCCGCGGCGCTGGTCTTACCGGGATCGGACGGCCAGTCCGGGGCGGGTTCCTGAGTCGTCTTCGCCCAGTCCGCCGAACTCAGCCGCTGATAACTCACGATGGCGTTGTTCAGCTCCGCGTTCCCCACCCAGACCGGTTCTCCGTTGCCACTCCGGCGATAGTGCTCCAGCAGCGTGACCACCCGGTCGGCGAGCCGGGCGAGCTCGGCGACGGCCAGCCGCCGCGCACCGATCGTCTCGTAGTCGCCCCAGCTCTTCCTTGTGTCGAGCCGGACGGATTCCGCCGCGATGGAGCGCCGCGCCTCGAGGAGAGCGGCCTCGTAGGGAGCCGCCCAGTCCAGGTTCGGCCACAGGTACTCGGCGATCTCGAGCGGTTTCAGATACCGGAGGGGCGCGGGCGGCTTCTCCGGCGGTCTGGCCGCCATGAACTCGGCGACCTTCCGCATGGCGTCGAACGCCTTCGGGGCCATGCCGAGCACCGCCGGCCGGTCGGCTCGTCGTGCCTCCGCGGCGACCGCCTCGGCGGACATGGTCACCTGAGCGGTGACGAACCGCTCCGTCTCCACTTGCTCCGCGGCCCTCTTGTCCGCCTTCTGCTGGTTGGTCGCGGCGATGTTCTTGTCGCTCGCTTCGAGTTCGGCCTTCCGGTGCCACCATTTGCGCCAGCCGATCACCGGCCCGGCGGCCGCGACCGCCACGGCGGCGACCGCGAGTGCCGGACTCGCACCGGACAGCTCGACGGCCCCGACGGTGGCCGCGGCGCCGACCGCCGAAACCCTCGTGTAAGCCTTCATGAACTCGGCTTTCGAGGCGAATCCCGGACGGGTCGCCGGTTCGTCCGATGTGGACACCGATCGCGACTCCGCCTCCGGCGGCGACTTCGGCGACCCGAAGCGAATCGCCGCATCACGCAACCGCCCCCAGAAACCGGGACGGGGGCCGACCGCCGCTTCGGCCACCTTCAGGAACTCTTCACGTTCCTTCGCCACCTGCGGACTCGCGAGGTAACGCAATTGCCGCTCGTCGAAGGTCCGCCTGGCGACGGTGTACTCCAGTTCGCTCTGGTCGAGCTTGTTCAGCTGCCAGACCGCGATGAACAGAGTGGCGA
The DNA here is from genome assembly GCF_000400635.2 of Amycolatopsis keratiniphila. Classification (NCBI taxonomy): domain Bacteria; kingdom Bacillati; phylum Actinomycetota; class Actinomycetes; order Pseudonocardiales; family Pseudonocardiaceae; genus Amycolatopsis; species Amycolatopsis keratiniphila. The sequence continues at coordinate 6,934,187 of NC_021252.1, forward strand.
TACTGCGGCCGGCACCATAGGCGAACATGGATTCGAAGAGGGTCAGATGCCGGGCGAGGAAGGCACTCTGGTCGAGTGTCCCCGCGGCGGTGCCCCGGAACGTCCGCCTGACGATCTCACTGAAGTAGGGCAGGATGTCCGGGGCGTTCGCCGCCTTCCCCAGCCCGAGTGGCTTCGGCTCGCGATGCGCGAGACTGAGGCTCTTCGGCTTCGGGCCCGGGTCGAGACCGAGACGCTTCGCCAGGTCCACGTAGACCTGGACGTCGTAGGTGGCCAGCAGGTGGTCCAGCTCCCTGGCGTTGTCATCGATCTTCCTGAGCTCTTCTCCCTTCTGGATCTGCGTTCGCCGCCGTTCGGCGAAGGGCTGCAGGAGAGCGGCGACCCCCGCGAGAGCGATGATGCTGAGGACGGGCGCCCCCGTGAGTCCGAGAGGGATGCCCACGCCGATCCCGACCGCCGCGCCGGTCAACGGTGGTAAGGCGAACCGCCGGAAGTGCTTCCCCAGGCCCTGGGCGAGATCGGGCCGCGGCCCCAGCCGGGCGAGACCCGCCTGTCGTGCGGAGGGCGCGGACGGCCCGTGGTGGGCGGGCACGCCGAGCTGAGCCAACTGCCCGCGTACCTGCTCGGCCGACGCGGCGCCGGCATCGATCCTGCGCGCCGTGGCGTCGTACACCCGTCCCTTGGCGACCTGTTCGTCCTTGGCGATCTCCCATTTCCGGGCCATTCCCGCACCGATCAGCGCGTTGACCAGTCCGAAAACCGCCCAGGCGACGCCACCACCCCCGGATCCCATCATCATGAAGACTCCCGCCGAGATCCCCGACGGAAGGACACTCGTGTAGAGACCGGTGGCCACGTGGGTCTTCGTCGCGAGGTAGCCGTCCGTCACCTTCGGCGGGAGGTGACGCCGGACCTCCCATCTGCCGGGTTCGCCCGCCAGCGCCGCGATGCGGTAGTCGCTCCCGCTCTGGTTCGGATCGAGACCGAGGCGGCCAAGCAGTTCCACGATCGCCTTGCGCGCGCGGGCACGCGCCGGTGGGTTCAACGCGGCCCGCTGGAATTCCCGGTCGAGGACGACGACCTGCGCGAGATGTCCGCGGTCGGTGGGGGACAGCTCCGGCCTGCGGTCCAGATCCCCAGCCGGATCCAGATATGCCGGGATGGCGGCCCCGCCGCCGGCGAGATCGGCAGCACCGGCGGCGAGGGCGTGTGCGAGCACTCGGGGAACGGCTCCGGGAGCGAGCCGTGCCGACACCGCGATCCGGAGTACGTTCCTCACGGGGTCCCCGGCCGGCCCTCTGGCGGATACCGACCACAGCGCCGCCCGGTCCCCGAGCCAGTCTCCGATCTCGGCGACGACCGTGAACCGCTGATCGCCGTCACCGGCCACTATGGACGAACGGACGTACTCCGCGAGCACCGCCAGCCCGGCGTCCTCGACGGCCTGGGAGAAGGCGCGTGCGAGCTCGCCTTTCAGCTCCGGTCGTCTCGGCCCGGCCAGTGCGGCACCACCGATTTCGATCGCCGCCCAGCCGCCGAGCGGCGGAGCCGGCCTGGCAGGGCGGGCCTTCGCCGTCTCGGTGGCCGCGCGGTCCAGCGCCGACGCGAGATCTCGATGCTGTTCGGGTGTCAGGGAAGCGAGCAACTTGGGGATTCGCCGCGGCCTCGGATGTTCGGTCGCCCCCGCCAGTTCCGCCGCGTGCGCACCCAACAGCCGGACGATGTCCGGATGCCCCGACGCGGCCGCCTTCGCCATCCCCGCCTGGCCGTCGGTGGAGAGTTGCTTCCACACCTTGGCCGGAACCTGCGCCGGCCTCGACGGAAGCGACGGCTCAGGAGGCCTCACCGCCGGCGTGGTGACGGCTTTCGCCGACGAGGGCGGACGTTCGGGGTGCGGCCACTGGCGCTGCGGAGGTTTCTGCCGTTTACCGCCCAGCGGCCCGAACGGCGGCGGCAGCTCCGTATCAGCCGAACCGGTCGCGAAGAGCTGCTCCTGGCGTCCTTGATTCCACCGGACGGGAAGCCGCGCCATCTCACGTCGGGCGACGAGTTCGACATTCTGCAGAGGATCGAGGTGCAGCACCGCGTGGGCGCCGTGTGTCATCACCAACTTGGCGTAATCGACGTCGACCTTCGTCGCGAACAGCACGAAGATCTTCGTTTGACCGGCCTGGTAGTCCTCGTGCCCGCGCTGCTTCCGGATCTTTTCAGCCAGGTCTGTCTCGTACCGGGCACTTCCGTACTCCAGTTTGCTGTGCTTGACCTCGATCCACACCCTCGTGCCGTCGGCGAGCTCACCGAGGATGTCGATGTCGGACAGCTCTTCGCCGTTCGGCCGGTAGATCTTGCGGTCCAAGGCGATGATCTTCAGCCCCGGCAGGCCGAGTCGCACCAGCTTTTCCGGATCCGTATGACGCAGGTCCGCGAGCCGGAGCGCGCTGCGGAGAGTGGCTTCGAAACCTCTGAAGTTCTCCGGGCTGCCACCCACGGCCTTCGCGTCGATCTTGCCTGCCGGATCCAGCCCGGTGAGTTTCTGGAACGTAAGCTTCAGCCTGCGGTGCAGATCCTCGTACAACTCGTCCACGTTGGTGACACCGTGTCTGCCCAGCCTGTCTATGAGCTGGTGGAGAACCAGCCACCTGTCGAGGATGGGACGGACGCCGTGGAAGAAGAGCGTGCGCCCCATCTCGGCGGGGGAAGTCGGGGTGACCTGTTCGGTGAACAGCCTGCGGAGGATGTCGAACCGGGCGGCGTCCAGGTCCTCGACCCGCTGTAGTGGGGTCCCCCGCACCGAGGTCAGTTCACCGATCCGGCCGTTGAACTCGGACAGCGCGACCTGCAGACCTCGCGCCTCGATCAGTTTCGCGAACGCTTGCTGCACGTCCGCGGGCATCTTGTGCCAGGCCGGAACGAATTTGGGGGGCAGGATGTCCGGTGGCGGAACCCTGGCCAGCCACTCCGCCAGCGAAGCGGAGACTTCCCGGGAAAACCCCTTCTCCTGCGCCAGCCAGGTCACGAAGTTCGTCATGGCGTAGCGGCCGACGTTCGAGCCCGCGGTGGCGAGATTCGCGAGGGCGCGCTGTTCCCGCACGCTCAACGATTCCCAGAGCGGGACCAGTGCCTCCGGCAGGTCGGCCGGCCGGGTGGGGGCGGCGGGCCTGGCCGGATGCGGTTCCTGGCGCTGAGGGTGCCGGGGCCGGGCGTCGCGGGCGAAAAGGGGGTCCAGCAAAGGAAGTTCGTCCGCTACCCGGCGCTCCCTCCCGTGGTGCAGCACCGCGTCGAAGCCGAGCTCGCGCAGGTTCCCGGCGATCCGCTCGATCGTCGCGGGGCTTCCGATGGACGCCGGGGTGCTGAGCACGAAGTACCGCTTGACGGCGCCGGACGATGGTGAAATCGACTTCGCCGCGCTGCCGAGCAAGTTCGCGGCGTCCTTCTCGCCGGGCCCGGCCAACCGCCCGGCCGTCACCCACACCTCGGTTCCGTCGGCGAGCCTTGCCTTGGCGTCGATGGTGCCGAGAAGCTCGCCCTCGGCCGAGTACACCGGTTCCCGGACGCCGTCGATCTCCATCCCTCGCGGCCCCTGCGCGACGAGTTCCCAGGCCGCGACGAGAGCGGCTTGCACACTGTCCCGCAGGTCCCGCAGGAGTTCTTTGAGCCGCGGCAGATCCCCGATCGTTTCGAGTAGCTTTTCGACTTCCTCAGGTGGCAGGAATCCGCCCGCCCACATGAGCTGCTCGAGAAGTTCTTCGTGCTCCCGGACAGCCTTGCCGTAGGCGGTGATCGTGTCGGAGTTCAGCGAGATCGTGTAGGGGAACCAGAGCCCTTCGGGCGAACCGAGGATCTGGTACTCGGGCTCGGGCTTTCCCTCGGTCGCGGGCCGTGGCCTGACCGGCTGTGCGCCGAGGATTCCCTCCAGCCGTTCACGGAAGGCCGCCCGTTGCGCGTCGGTCAGCGACGCGAGCCGGTCCGGGAGGCCGGTTCGGCCCGGGACACCGGGCTTCCCCGTCAGCTCCGTCAAAACGCGTTCCAGGATGAACGCGATGTTCACCCCGGCGGCGGCGAGCGCGTCGAGGAGGTCGCGTTCGGTTTCGGTCAGCACTTCCCGGATTTCGGGCGGGATCGCGCTCGGCTGGTCTTCCCTGGGGCCGAGAGGGAGATCCGGCGCGATCGGCTGGTGCCGGGACGGGATCTCCACCGGCCATTCGGGCACCGCGCGCTCGGGTACCGAAGACGGCCGCGGAAGTGGCGAGGTGACGGGCGCGCCGGGCCATGGCGGGTCCGCCGACGGCAGCACGGGAACCGCCTCGTCCGGGAGCAGGGGCAGCTCGATGGGAGCCGGGTCGACCGGGCGAACGGTGACGTCGGGAGGGTCGGAGGGCGGCACGATCTCCACGGGCGGGCGATCCGGCCCGCCGGGGGTCAGCGGGGCGACCGGATCGGCGACCCGGTCCGGAACTGCGGGCAGTTCCAGCGGCCACTCCGGTACGCGCGACGGTTCGGGGTACACCGGCCGGTCCGGGCCGACGGGCGCCGCCGGGACGGTCGTCCGGCCGGGTGGGTTCCGCACCTCACCGGGAGGACGAGGGAAGTCCACGGTCGCCGGTGGCGGGAAGCCCACCACCGGCGCGGGCGGGAACCCCACGTCGAGCCGTGGCGGAACGCCCGTGAGAGGACGGACAGGTTGGCCGATGGACGGTGGCTTCGGATCGGTCACCCGTGGGAGACCACCCACTTCACCAGAGCGCACCTTGTCCGGATCGGGCTTCACCGTCAGCGGCTCCGCCTCCGGATGTGGAAGCGGCTTGGGAGCGCCCGAAATCACATCGCCGATGGTGACCTGTTCGGCGAGCCGGGCGGTGGACGGGCTCGGTGAAGACCGGGTGGAGTGGACCGGCGGCGGGTGCTCGGCCCGCGCGGCGGGTGCCTCCGCACGGACACCCGCGGTCGACGGCTCGACCGCGCGTTGGAGCGTGGGAATGACAGGATCCGGCCGCACCGCGGTCGCGACGCCGCCTCCCCCGGGTTCGGGTGCCAGACCCGACCCGTCGTCGGGCCGAGCGCGACCGGAATCACCGGGGCCACTGGGTGGCGGCTCGTCCGGCGTCCTGTCGAGCGCGCCCGGCGTGCCTTCCTCCGGTGAGTCCCCAGGACGGCGCGGCCCGGGTTCACCGTCGCCTTTCCACTGTCCGCTCGCCCGTGCCTCCTCGATGCCCACGTGCCCGGCTTCGCCCAGTTTCCCTCGCGCGAGGTCGTCCAGGCGGAGGACGTCCCGGGGGTTCACGGGCGGCCCGTCGTCGCCGTGGCGCGGACCGTCGCCGTCGGCGTGCTCCCCCGCCGGACGGCTTCCCTCGTGACTGCTGTGCTGGGGAACGGTCCTGCCGTTGTCACCGCCTCGCGGGGTGAGCGACTTCGCCGGTGGCTGCCCTTGTTTGCCTTGATCACCGGGTCGCTCGGTGCTCGCCGGGGGACGCTCACGGTGCACGGGATGCGCGACGGCGCTGTCCGATGGCGGCCCCGAAGGGTTGTCGGCCTTCCCGGTGTTCGGAGTGGACGGTTCCACACCGCGAGGTACCTCGGGCGTCGGGTCGCCCTTCCATCTCCCGCTCGCGTGGGCCTCCGCCGCACCGGCACGGCCGGCCTCGCCCAGTTTGCCGTTGGCCAGCTCGTGCATGCCGACGGTGTCGAACATGTTCGTCGGCGGCTGCCCGGCCTTCACCGGGGATTCCTGTCGCGGTGGCGGAGGCGGTTTGTCGCCCGGACCGGCGGAAGGGTGGTGATCCGGACGGCCACCCGGTCCGGGGGCCTCGGTGAGATCGACGTTCCGGATGGGTTGCCCGGCCTGCGGCGGCTCGGCCGCGAGTGACTGTTTCGGCGGGGTCGAGGGCAGATCCGGCGGATGGGGCGGGCGACCGCCGGGGCCGTCGACGCCCGTGTCCGGGTCGCGCGGGCCGTTTCTTCCGGTGTCGTGCGTGCCGTTCCCCCCGGTGTCGTGCGGCCGGGCCGCCGGGACGTCAGGGCTGGGGCCGCCGTGCCTCGCCAGGCTTTCCCCGACCGAACCCGGCAGCGGTCCCAGCGGATTCCGGATCACCTGCGCGGCGGTCTCCGCGCTGATCCCCCGGTCGCCTCTGACGACGCTCTGGACCTTCTCGATAACGTGGGGCGCGTTCCTGATGGCCAGTTCGGTGACCGTGGGGACCTTGACGAGAGCCTCCCCGCCCCGGCTGAGCCGCGCCCCGGCACCCGACACCACCTTGCCGACGGCCGCGAGGCCGGAGACCCGGCTGGCGGCGGCCCCCGCCCGCGAGATACCCGCCCCGGCGGCACGAGTGGCGGATCCGGCGCCACGCAGGCCGACGAGGGCGGCGACGTTCACGAGCGTTCCGCCGAGTGCGTGCCCCGGGTCCTCGTCCCACTCGCCGTAATGGATGAAATGCTTCCCGAAGTCGAGCAGCACCCCGCCCAACTCGCCGCGTTTTCCGCCCGGCAGACCGACGGCGAGGTCCACCCAGCCGAGGCCATGGGTGTACGCCTGCACAGCCGCGCCGAGCTTGGCCATCCCGCCCCATGCGAGCACGGCGTTCGACAAGCTCCAACTGGATCCACCGAAGGGGCCGTCCGCGTAGCCGATCAAGCCGCCCATCATCTTGGCCAGGCTCACCAGCCCGTCGTAGATCCCGCCGACGAAACCCGGGTTGGCGATCTTGGGGGTGGCGGCGGGTGCGCTGTCCGGGTCGGTGATCAGCGCCGCCGCGGCCGTCACCAGCTCCGCGATGTTCTTCGCGATGGCCCTTGCGAAAAACCGCTGTGCGGCCTCACCGCCGGGATTGAGAATGGAGCCGCCATCGTCCAGATGGCTGTAGATGAAGCTGTGATAGGAGATCGTTTCCCGGATCTGGGTCTTGACGAACTCGAGGATCTTCGCGTAGCCGCCATACGCGTTTCCCAGCCCCTCCATGGCGGGCGGGACCTCTTTGACGCCCCCTTGGCCTTGCAGGTCGCCGTTGTTGACCCTGGTTATGCCGTCGTACAACGCATAGCCGTTGGGATCGGGCCAGTGGGTGCGCAGGCCTTGCGCGACGAGGTTCGAGGAGTCGACCGCGGTTCTCAGCGCGGCCGCGCCGTCCTTCCATGCCTTTTCCATCTCGCGAGCGGCCAGCTCACTGTCCGGTGGCCAAAGGCTGTCCTTGGCGTAGCCGCCGTCGGTGAGGACGGCGTTCCACAGGTCGCCTTCCGGCTCGCGGATGTCGCCGTCGCCGCTCATGGTCTCCGTGGTTCCTCAGGAAGACAGCGCGTCGGTCGCCGCGGCTTCGCCGTCGAGGTAGAACCCCACGGCCTTCTTGCCCGCATCCGCCGCACCCTGGTAGAAGCCGGGCATCTTGTCGACGATTCCGCTCACTTCGGTCGACGACGTCCCCAGTACGCCTTTCAGCGCGATGCCCATGGGACCGCCGAAAAGCGCGCCCGGTGCCTTGATCCGGTCGTGGGCGCTCTTCCACCCGTTCGCGAGATTCGTGCTCGCGGTGCTCAGTTCGCCCAGTTTGCCGAGCGTTTCGCCGGGATAGATGTCGATGAACCCGTCGCCGTCCCGGTCGACGCCCGTCATCGGGCGTCTCCGGCTACCTGCCGGTCGAGTTCGTGCAGGAAGGGGTCGAGCCGCAGATCCGTCGTCTCGGCGGTGGCGTCCGGCGGGAGGTGGTCCGCGGCGATGGCGACCCCCTCCTCGTTGGCCAGTACGACCGCCCGGTGGAAGGTTTCGACGATGGCCCGCGCCAGCGCCACCGAATCCGGGGTGCGGTAGATCCGGGGGTCGAGCCAGAGATCGTGCACCTCGCCGGTGCCTCCGATGGTGATGCTGATCAGTCCGTCGTCGGACTCCGCGGTCGCCCGGATTTCGGCCAGACGCTTCTTCATCGCCCTGACGTCCTCGGCCATCCGCTCGTACTCGGCGTACATGCCGAGGCGCAAAGATGTGTCCACCGGCCCTCCTCGATCGGTTCCGGTCCAGTGTCGCCACGACGGCCGGGCCAGGGGCGCCAGTGACCTGTTTCTGCCACGAGGACCTGGACCGGTGCTTCGCGAGCGGAACATGACGGCGATGAGACGACTTCGGATGGCGGCTGCCGTCGCCGTGCTGACCATGACGATCCCTCAGGCGCTCGACGGCGCGAGCGTGGCGAACTCGGCTCCGCCCGCCGGGGCCTGCCACGACCCCGCTCCCGCCCGCGCCCAGGTGCGCGCGCAACCCTGGGCGCAGCAGGTCCTCACCCCCGAAAGAGCCTGGCCGCACAGCCGGGGAGCCGGTGTCCTGGTCGCGGTGGTCGATTCCGGAGTGGACGCCGACCATCCGCAACTGCGCAGGCCGGGGAAAGTCCGTGCGGGAAGGGACTTCTACCTTTCGGGAGGCCACCCCGGCGCTTTCGACTGCGTTTCGCACGGGACGGGGGTGGCCGGTATCATCGCCGCGGATCCCTTGCCCGGTATCGGTTTTCGCGGGGTGGCCCCGGACGCGGAGATCCTGCCGGTGCGGGTGAGCGACCGGGATCTCGGTGACCAGGGAGAACAACTGCGGATCGACCCGCAGGTCGTCGCCAACGGCGTTCGCTACGCGGCGGATCAAGGTGCGAAGGTGATCAATCTTTCGCTGGCCGGCTTCGACGACTTCGCCGTCATCCGGGACGCGGTCGCGTACGCGGTCTCCAGGGACGCGTTGGTGGTCGCCGCGGCGGGCAACGGTCAGCGGGACACGACGGTCGCCTTCCCGTCCTATCCGGCCTCCTACGAAGGCGTACTCGGGGTCGGCGCGGTGGACATCGACGGTGCCAGGATGACGGGCTCGCAGATCGGGTCCTATGTGGACCTGATGGCCCCCGGCGCCAAAGTGCTGACCGCGGCGAGAGTGGACGGCCACGCCTACGTCGACGGCACCAGTTTCGCCACCCCGTTCGTGGCGGGCACCGCGGCGCTGGTGCGCGCGGCCTGGCCCCGGCTGTCCGCCCCCGAGGTCGCCCGGCGGCTGATCGCCACGGCCGCCCCGTCGCGCGGCGGGAACGGTAGTGCGGCTTATGGTCACGGTCTGGTCGATCCCTACCGTGCCGTGACCGACGGTCTCGACACCCGCGGACCGGACGCGCTGCCCGCCCATGTCCCCCGTCCGCCGGATCAGGCGCGGCTGGACCGGGCCGCGGCGGAAGAGAGCACCGCGGAAACGGCGAAATGGTGCACCGCGGCCGTGGTCGGCGCACTCGCCGTGGCCGTGCTGTTGGCACTGGTGGTGCCGCGCGGCAAGCGTCGCCATTGGCGAGCGGGCCGGGCCCGGGCGGTGCCCGTCGAGCCACCGACCGTCGAACCACCGGAGCAGGTCTTCCTCATCTCCGGCCGGTAGGGCGGCTTCCGTCCTGCGGACATGCCGAATGCCCGGCGCCGTGACGCGCCGGGCATTCGGTCTTTCCTGTCACATACCCGCGTTGCCGAGGGCGTTGCACGCACGGCCGAGCGCGTCTTGGCATTCGACGCCGGCCTTGCCCCAACCCTGGCCCACAGCACGGTGGCCGTCGGCGGTTTCGAGGTTCTGGTTGTGGCTCCGCTGGTTCACCTGCAGGTACTGCTGGCCGCCTTCGTCGTACCAGCCGTCGGTGGCGAGGGCACGTGCCCGCTGAAGTCGTTCGGCGGAGGCGTTTTCGATGCTGTCACCACCGTCGCGATACGTCCGGCCGCCCGCTTCCCCGCTGGCGAAGTCCCATTTGAAGTGACCGTCTACCGACATTTCCTACCCCTTTCAGGCCTGGTTACCGATGATCTTCGAGACCTGCGAGCCGCTGTTGAGCAGTGTGTTCTGGGCGCCGTCCTGACCGGTGCCGAGAATGTTCACCGCGGTCGTCGGGTTGTCGACGAGGGCCTGCTGACCCCAGTTGAGAAGCCTCCGGTGGCTGTCGCCGGTCAGCTCGTTGGTGCTGAACGCCGCCGACTGGACCACGCCCGCCATCCCGCCGGAGGCCAGTTCGGTGATCTGCCTGCCGAGAGAATCGGCCCCCGCCAGCTGTTCGCTCTGACTGGTGTCACCGAAACTGATGCCACCTCGCGCCATCGCGAAATCGATATTGACTTCGGTCATTCTTCGCCCCTCCTTGTTCTGACGTGGAATGCCTGTGTCACCGAAGCTAGTTCCGGAAGCGGTCCCGTCCTGGCGGACGGCACGTTCCTGCCAACGTCCCCTTCCGCGGCCTCCGTAGGCGAACCATCGGGTGGGTGGCGACAGTCGTGGTGAAGAGACCGATGCGCAGGCCTGCTCCGGAAATGCCGGCGGGCGAGCTGCTCCTGCAGGCCCCGCCGGAGATCCCGCCCCCACCGGGCAGGCAGTGGGCTCAGGTGCTCACGGTGCTGCCGATGGTGGCCATGATGGCGGCGATGCTGCTGATGTACTCCGGCAGCATGACCGGCTCGCTGCGCTTCGTCATCTACGGGATGATGGGTGTCGCCATGCTCGGCATGGTCGTCATGGGATTCCTGCAAGGCGGCGGCCCGAGCAAGCGGGAGATGGCCTATGCCCGGCGCAAATACCTGCGCCACCTCGCTCAGCACCGGCTGCGGTTGCGGCGTTCCGTGCGCCGTCAGCGGGAGGCGATGGAATATCTGCATCCGGACCCGGCGTCGCTGTGGTCACTGGTGTCGAGTTACCGGCTTTGGGAACGCCGCAAGGACGACGCCGATTTCGGCGTCGCGCGGATCGGCCGCGGCCCGCAGAACCCGGCCGCCACGCTGATCGCGCCCGACACGAAACCGCTCGAGGAGCTCGAACCGCTGTCCGCGCTGGCGTTACGCCGTTTCCTCACCACCTACTCCACCATCCGCGATCTGCCGATCGCCATCGCGGTCAACGGGTTCAGCCGGGTCTACCTGCGCGGCGACCGGGACGCGGCACTCGGTGTGCTTCGGGCGATGCTGGCGCAGCTGGCCGCTCTGCACTCACCGGACGACCTGAGGGTGGCCGTGTGCACCGGTGAGGAACACCGGGCGGACTGGGATTGGGTCAAGTGGCTGCCGCATGCCCAGCATTCCGAACGCACCGACCTGCTCGGCCCGATGCGATTGGTGGCCGCCACCGTCCCGGCACTGGAATCCATGCTGGAGGAGGAGCTGGTCAAACGGCCGAGGTTCGACCCGGAGTCGGACGGTCGAGTACCCGGCCCGCATCTGGTGGTGGTGATCGACGGTGGTTCGGTGGCCGGCTCGGACCATCTGATGACCGGAGGCGGTGTCGAAGGCGTGACCGTCGTGGACCTGACGACCATGCCGCCGAGGGCGCTGGACCGGACCACGGTGGTGCTGGCCGTGGACGCCGGAGGAGAACTGCTCAGCGAGACCATCGACGGCGAGGCCACCCTCGGCAAGGCGGATCGGCTGGGCCAGGTGGCGGCCGAAGGGCTGGCCCGCCAGCTCGCCCCGCTCCGCCTGACCGCGGGACTGCGCGGCGACACCCCGATGACCTCGGAGCTCGGTCTGGCGGAGCTGCTGGAACTGGGTGACCCGTACCGGTTCGACCCGGACGACACCTGGGAGCCGAGGCCGAACCGGGATCGCCTGCGGCTCAAGGTCGGCATCCAGCCGGACGGATCCCCGATCGAACTCGACCTCAAGGAGTCCGCGCAGGACGGGATGGGCCCGCACGGGCTGCTTATCGGAGCCACCGGTTCCGGGAAGTCGGAGTTGCTGCGCACCCTGGTCCTGGGTCTGGCCATCACCCATCCCCCGAACTCGTTGAACTTCGCGCTGGTCGACTTCAAGGGCGGGGCCACCTTCACCCGGCTGGACGCGCTGCCGCACACCAGCGCGGTGATCACCAACCTCGCCGACGAACTGCATCTGGTCGACCGGATGACCGACGCGATCAACGGCGAGCTGATCCGCCGTCAAGAACTGCTGCGTGCGGCGGGCAACTTCTCCTCTCTGCGCGATTACGAGAAGGCCAGGACGGCGGGCGCACCCCTGCCCGAGGTCCCCACCCTGCTGGTGATCTGCGACGAGTTCTCCGAACTCCTTTCCGCGAAACCCGACTTCATCGACATGTTCGTCCAAATAGGACGGGTAGGCCGTTCGCTGGGGGTTCATCTCCTGCTCGCTTCGCAACGGTTGGAGGAGGGCAGGCTTCGTGGCCTGGAGACCCATCTGTCCTACCGGATCGGCCTGCGGACCTTCTCCGAAATGGAGAGCAGGGCGGTCCTCGGCGTGGCCGACGCGTTCAAGCTGCCGCGGGCTCCGGGGCACGGCTTCCTGAAGGTCGGGACCGAACAGATGGACCGGTTCCGCTCCGCTTACGTCTCCGGGGTGTACCAGCGCGGGAAGGACGGCGGGGCCGCTGTGGCGATGGGTGGGGAACAGCTCGTGCTGAACGAGTACACGACGACCTACGTCGCCGCCGAACTCGCCGCTGACGAGGAAGAACCGGCACCCGCGGAGGATCCGGACACGGCCGTCGGCGAGACCCTGCTGGACATTCTGGTCGATCGGCTGGAGGGCCGCGGCACACCTGCACACCAGGTGTGGCTGCCGCCGCTGGACGCGTCGCCGACGCTCGACGGCCTGCTTCCCGGCCTGATCGCCCATCCCCGGCGCGGGCTGTCCCCCGGCGGGTCCGACGCCGGCCCGAATCTGCGGCCGGTGATCGGGATCGTCGACCGGCCGTACGAGCAACGGCGCGACCCGCTCACCCTTGACCTTTCCGGCGCGGCCGGGCACGTGCTGATCCTCGGCGCGCCACGGACCGGCAAGAGCACCGCGCTGCGCACGCTGATCCTCAGCCTCGCCCTCACCCACACCCCGCGCGAAGCCCAGTTCTATTGCCTGGACTTCGGTGGCGGCACCCTCGCCTCGATCGGCGGCCTGCCCCACGTCGCGGGGGTGTCCGGCAGGCTGGACACCGGCGCGGTGCGGCGCACCATCGCCGAGGTCGCCACCGTGCTGGCCAACAGGGAAAAACTGTTCGCGGAACACCAGATCGACGGCATCGCGACCTATCGCAAGCTCCGGGCGGAGGGCCGCTTCGGCGACCAACCTCACGGCGACGTGTTCCTGGTGGTCGACGGCTGGCAAACCCTGCGGGGGGATTTCGAGGGCCTCGAAGACATGGTCAGCGACATCGCCGCCCGCGGGCTGTCGTACGGCGTACACGTCGTGACGGCCACCGCCCGTTCGTTCGATCTCCGGATGAACGTCCGGGATCTGTTCGGCAGCAGGCTGGAACTGAAGATCGGCGATCCCATCGATTCGATCATCGACCGGCGCGCCGCGATGAGCGTCCCGGCCGACGCACCCGGGCGGGGGGTCTCGATGAGCAAGCATCAGGTTCTCCTTGCCCTGCCGCGAACAGACGGCCGGAACACCACCGAAGACCTCGCGGAGGGAACGGCCGAACTGGTCAGGGCGATCGGCGCAGCGTGGCCGGGGCCACCCGCCCCGTCGGTGCGGCTCCTGCCGGGTTTGCTTCCCTACGAGGAACTTCCAGCCACGGACGAGCTGAGTGGCCCCGATGCCGGTCTCGCAGTCGGCATCCACGAACGCGACCTTTCCCCGATGCGTCTCGACTTCGGCGCCGACCCGCACTTCTTCCTGTTGGCGGACACCGAAAGCGGGAAGACGGCCTTCCTGCGGGCACTGGCCCGCCGGATCGAAAACGCGTACCGGCCCGACCAGGCCCGCATCGTAGTCGTCGACCACCGGCGGGGACTGCTCGGCGAGATCGGTGACGACCACCTTCTCGGCAGTGGCACCAACGACGCGCACAGCCGCGAGCTGCTCGGTGAAGTGGCCGAGGCGATGACCAAACGCCTGCCGGGCAAGGACGTCACGCCCGAACAGCTGCGCGCGCGCAGTTGGTGGGAGGGACCCGAGATCTTCGTACTGGTGGACGACTACGACATGGTCGCCACGCACAAACAGCATCCGCTGATGCCCTTGCTCCCGCTGGTCGCCCAGGGCTCCGACATCGGGCTGCACGTGGTGCTCACGCGCCGCTCGGGTGGTGCCGGAGCCGGGTTGTTCGAGCCGTTCCTGGCTCGCCTCCGCGAAGTCGGCACGCCCGGCCTGATGATGTCGGGCGACCGGGACGAAGGTCCGTTGCTGGGCGGCATGCGCGCGCAGGTACTCCCACCGGGCCGGGGCTGGCTGGTCGATCGCCGTGGCAGCAAGGGACTCGTCCAGCTCGCCTGGCTCGAGCCGCGGGCGTAGACCACTGGCCGGAACCGGCCGCTCACCTCCAGCGGGCAGGCCGAGGTGATGGGCTTGATCGGCAGACCGACGCGAGCACGGAAAAGGGAGGGAACATGAGTGGTGGCAGGGTCGAAGCCTGGATACCGGCACTTCGGACGTTCGCCAACAATTTGCACCAGCAGGTCAACGCCATTCCGGCGCCCACGATCGACCGGGAACCGGGGGCCGGTTGCACGCTCATGCGGGAATGCGAGGCACTGACCGCGGCGGACAAGTTCGTGACCGGCGAGCTCAAAGCCTTCATGACCGCGGCCGCCGAAGGATTCCAGACCTTCGAGGACCTCGCCCGGCGATGCGCGAACGAATACCAGAGCGCGGGTGAAGCGGCCGCGACGGCGATCCAGGGATTGTCCGACAAAGTGAACCAGGGGCCGCAATCGCCTTCAGCCCCGGTGCCGGACATCCCTTTGCTCGGAAACCCCTACGCGCCCAGCCTCTGACCGGGACGAAACAAATGGAAACTTACAAGAGATTTTCCCTTAAGGACCAGCTCGACATCCTTCGCACCGAGATCGCCCACACCTATCCCGCGCTGAAACAGGCGAAAGCGATGTGGGAGTCCGTGCAAACCTGGCTCAACCCCGCGAGCCGTTCCCTGTGGGAGTCGACCAACGCGCTGGAACCGTTCTGGGACGACGAAGCCGGGCGTCGGATGGTGCAATGGCTGCGCGACACCCACACCGGATCGCTGGGCCCCTGGGAACGCGCTGCCGCGGAATCCCATGTCACGGAACACATCGACAAGCTCGCCGGAATGCTCGTCCTGAACGCCTTCGTCTTCGCCTCGGAAGCGACGAAGGCGGCCAACGATCCCGGCTACGAGGAAACGGCCAGGTCGGTCGTCGGCGGGAAACTCGACGAAATGGCCACGCAGTATCTGCGCACGGGGAATGCCATGCTCGCCGCCCGCAGCCGCCCCTGGAACGGGGCACGGGGCGAGGTCGACCCCGGCGTCGACCCCAGTTCGTCTCCGCCGGGCCCGGGCACGCAGAACCCGGCATCCCCCACTTCGCCGTCGAATCCGGCGCCCGGCGAGGAAACGCCGACGACTCCGGAACAACCGCAAAGTCCTGCCGAAGATCCGTTGCAGGATGCGCTGGAGGCGGCGCCGGGAGCACTGGACGCCTTGACCAGCGCGCTCGAATCGTTGCAGCAACTGGCGGGTGGCGGGCAGAGCGTGCCCGATCCGGCGGCGCTGCCGAATCCGACGGGCGCACTGCCCTCGTGGGATCCGTCGTCCACGTCGCCGTCCGGGCTCGGTGACCCTTCGGGAATGCCAAGCCTGGCAGGCGGTGGTGGCGATCTCCCCGGTGGCGGTGCCGGCGGGGCGGGTTCCGGCCTGGGCGCGGGCACTCCCACGGCAACCCCCGTGTCGCCGTCGGGAGCCGGTGCGGTCGGGACGGCACTCCCGCCCACCACGGCGGGGGCGGGCGCGCGGACCGCGTCCGGTGCGGGCGGTTCCGGGGCCATGCCGCCGATGTATCCACCGCAACAGCCGGGCGGAACGCGGGGAAACGGCGGCGGTGTGAATCCAGGGAACGCCGACCGCGCCACCGGCAGGCAGCGTGAGCGGAAGCCCGGTGGCACGCCAGGTGTGTCCCTGATGGGGCGTGCGGGAAAGGGCCGGGCGACGAAGGGGGCGGCGCCGTCCGCCCCGCCCGGTGCACGGCGGGATTGGGACACGGAGAACAACGGCGTCCAGTTGCTCGATGAAGAACTCTGGCAGGTGGACCCGGCTGTGCACAAGAACCAGGAAGAGCCGCGGTTCCACGCGGGACGATGAGGAGGGGCAGATGCCCGCAAGCGAGATCAACGGCAACACGGCGGCGATGAGCGCGTATTCCACCAAGCTCACCGCTCCGGCCCAGCCGTCGTCACTGGCCCGGCCGGGGTCGGCGGACGTCGCCGGGATGTTCGAAGGGATAGCGATGTCCCTGCTGGACAAGGCGGCCACCGCCGAGATGACGGCGTTGCTCGTCAAGATCACCGAAGACATGGCCACCGATTCGGCGACGGTCAAGGCGATCGCCGCCGACTACACCGCCGCGGACGCGGCCAGCGCGCTGACGCTCGCCACGTCGACCTTCAAGCTCGCACAACAGGGTTTGAGCCTGCTGAAGCAGGCGTCGGATTCCATCGGCCAGACACCCGAATCCACTGAGGAAAAGACCGACACGTCCGCGGCCGACGGCTCGCAGACCCAAGCGTGAGGAGCGATCGATGATCCCTTACCAGCTGCTCCCCATCGAGATGCACGATGTGATGGCCCGCGCCGAAGCCAAGAAGGTCCCGGCCCTGCTCGAAGCCGCGACCATGTGGCGGGACGTGCGTGGCTGGATCGACACCACCGCCGCGGAGATCAGCACCCGGGTCGGCGAGCTCACTCCGGAGTGGACGGACGACGCCGGCCGGAAGCACGAAGAGAAGGTCCAGCGGACCCTGGCCGAACTCAAGTTCTGGGGAGACCGGATCGATCTGGCCGACCCCGCCGGGAAACTGACGACGCTCGCCTCCGACGTCTCGGCGACCGCGGCCGCGGTGGCGACGTTTTACGCGGAGTACCGCATCGCCACCCTCACCCCGTTCGGCGCGGCGGCCGCTTTCGCCCTCCAGCAGGCGTCGGGCCTGAAAATGACCGAACTGGGCGGGAATTTCGACGTCTCGATGCTCAGCGTCTGCGCGGCAGCCGGTATCCAGTCACCGGCGGACCTGCTGCCCGCGCAGCAAGCCGTCTCGGCGGAGGGCAACTCACCGGCGGACTTCATCGCCGCCGCCGAAGCCGGGATGACCGCGCTGACCGAACTCCAGAGCCTCGCCGAAACCGCGGGTTCGTTCGCCGAGGGCGGATCGTCAGCCATCGACCTGCCGTCGACCGGGGACTGGACCGGCTCCGGTTCGACCGGCCTTTCGCTGGCAGGCCTCGGCTCCGTGCCGGCGGTGCCCACGGCCGGCGTCGTCCCCCCGATCGGCGGGCTGCCGGGTGGCACCGGGGCTCCGCCCGTGCCGACGGGCCTGCTGGGCGGAATCGGTGTGGCAGCCGGGGCCGGCGGCCTTCCCGTCTCCGCGAAGCCGGTCGCCGGCAAACGGGCCCCCAGCCTGGCGTCGGAGGTCCAGCCGGGCATGGCGAGTCCCACCGGAGCGAAGTCCGCGAGCGCGGGGATACCCCCGATGACGCCACCACACGGCGGCGGACAGGCCACCGCGGGCACGCTGCGGCCCGGCTCGGGCGATCAGCCGACCGGACGCAACGGAGCGGCGCGAAGGGAGTCGTCCGGCCGCAGCGACGGTGTTCCGGCGAAGCTGCGCGGCCGGGCCGCCAGCGGTAATCCGGACGGCGGGTTCACCCTGGTGCGCGGTCGCCGGTCGGATGAGTCGGATACGGGCTCGGTGCAGTTGCTCGACGAAGATCTGTGGCGGCGCTAAGCCGCTGTACGTGAAGGCCCCCTTCACTGCGCTAGACGCAGTGAAGGGGGCCTTCACGTACTTGAGGGGATCAGCCGCCCAGGGTTTGGCGCCGCGCGGCGGCGGGGTCGAGGCTCGGTCCTTCGGGCAGCCGCGCCACCAGACCGGCGGGCAGCCGTACCGGACGCGCCGACGGATAGCCCAGCATCTTCAGTACCTCGGGCGAAGCCAGCGGATAGCGGCGTCCCATATCGGTCACGACGGTCAGCGTTCCGACGGCCGCGGAAGGGGAGGGCATCGCTTCGACGACGATCGCGCTGCCGGGAGGCACGTGGACGCGGTCCGCGAGCGGGGTCCCGGAGGCGGTCCGGCGGGCGGTGGTCGACATCGGGTCCGCGGGCGGCATCGCCGGATCGACGGTCAGGGCGGGGGCCGCGGAACCGTCGCCGAAGGTCGCGCACACGGTGGTGTCCTGGTCGCGCAGGCGCGCGATGGCCGGGCGTGTGGCGGGTGCGGCGCCGGCGTCGGCCTGGACGGGGTCCAGTTGCCGGGACATGGTCGCCAGCGATGGCGGCAACGGCACGGTTTTCGGTTCACCGCCGGGATAGGCGGCGAGCATCTGGGCGCTCGCGCGCTGGACGTCGTACTGCAGTTCGCTGATCGGCCGCAGGGCGTCCCGTTCGGCCAGATAGTGCTGCTGTCCCCCGCCGGAGGTCTGCACCATCAGCAGCATCCCGTTCCGGATGTCGGCCCGGCCCGGCACCGCGGTCGACACCTCGCCCGCCGCGGCCACCGGCAGCGGGCCGATCGGCGTGCCTTCGGGGAGCACGTCGAGCCACGCCCGGCCGACCCGCGCCCACGGCTCGGCGGTCAGCGCGAGCCCGGTGCCGACGGCGCCGTAGTCGGTGATGCGGTGCCGATGCCCCCGCCACACGACGAACCGGTCGCCGGTCGACGTCGATTCCACCAGCAGCGCCTGGTCCCCCAGTTCCGCGCCGCCCGACGGCGAGGCGCCCGCCAGCAGCACCGATTCCTCGATCCGGCTGCCCGCCAGATCGCTCGCGGGCGCCGAGCACAGCGACCACGAGCCAGTGAGGAGTTTTTCGGGGCCGGGCAAGCCGTCCGGCGCGTCGGCGATCCCGATCCGGGGCCCTCGCGGGACTCCGGCGAGTGATTCGCGCGAAACCCGTTCCGTGGTGCCGTGTTCGCCGAGCAGCAGCAGCGCGGACGCGTAGTTCGCGACGGGATGCAGCCGTTCGTCCAGGTAGACGTACCGGGTCCCGCTCTCCTTCTCCACGATGACGGCGGCGTTCTTGCGCCAGGCGTTGTTCCCGCCGGGCACGATCATCCCGTAGACCCCGACGCACGCCAGCGCCACGATCGCCAGTGCGACACCGGCGAAAGCGGCACCGGAGGGACGGCGGAACGGCGGCTGTTCCGGGTCTGTCTCCCTCGTCACGAGCGCGGAGATGGCGCGCTGCACCAGGAATTGGTACGCCTGCAGCTGATCCCGTTTGGACGCCATGGTTTCAGCCCCCCAGTCCGCGCACGTAGCCGTACAGGCCGAGCACCGAACACGCCACCGGGACGACGGCGATCGTCACCAGGATCTCGAAGTACTCGGCGATCCGGCCGAGATACGGGTTGGCGGCGCGGGTGCTCAGCACGACACCGGAGGCGATCACGCCCGCCGCCACCGCCAAGGAAAGCGGTCCGGCGAGGACGAGCAGCAGCGAGCGGTCCGCCATGAGCGGGCCCGCCAGCAGGCATCCGGCACCGAAGATCCCGGCCACCAGGATCGGCGTCCGTTGCCGCAGGATCGGGTACAACCGTGCTCGCACCAGGAATCCCGCCGCCAGCAGGGCGACGAGGATGACCGCGGCCTCGCTGTCACTGCGGATCAGCTGCAGCTGGCAGTACATGGCGACGATCGCCGCCCCGCCCAGCATGCCGGTGAGCAGCGCGTCCGCTCTGGCGACGGCGGCGTGCACGAGTTCGAGCGGTGGCTGGGGATCGTCGCGGACCAGATCCGCGGTCGACCGCGGCAGCACCGGCATCGGCACCCGGCCGAGCCGCAGCGACAGCGGCGCGAATGTCGTCGAGAGCACGAGCACCCCGCCGCCGATCACCGCCGCCGACCGGTAGCCCGCCAGGTCGTCGAAGGTGGCCAGCCAGCCGCCGAACACCCCGAGCAGGCCGACGGTGGCGGCCCCGGCGAACAGGGCGGGCGCGGCCGTCACCCCCAGGTGACCGACGACGGCCGCGAGCAGCAGGGACGCGCTCGCCAGCAACAGGTGACCTGCGGACAGCTCACCGATCGGGTCGTCGCCCGCCAGCAGCAACCCACCGCCGGCGAAGGCGAACGGGAGCGCGACGGCGGCGAGCACCGCCCCGGCCCCGGCGTCACGCAGCGCCCGCGCGAGCAGGACACCCGCCGCCAGCAGCAACGCCGAGACCGCCAGCGCCCAGGCCGCCGGCGCCGTCCACGGCGGGCCGGCGCGCAGCACCGCGAGCAGACCGAAGGACATCGCCACCGCGCCGACGGCCAGCCCGGCCTGCCGCGTGTGCCGCGGTCCCCAGGCCTTGCCGGTGCGGCCGGAGCCGGTGGCGATGGCGTCCACGAGGTCGTCGTACTCGGGCTCCGGCCATTCGGCGCGGCGCGGCGTCAGATGGAGGATCTCCCCGTCCCGGACCCGGTGCGCACCCAGCGTCCGGTCCAGATCGAAGGCCGTCCCGTCGGCGCGGCGCAACTGCCAGCCGCCGCCGGCGACCCCGTCGTCCGCCATTCCCTCACCCGCCCGCGCGAGCAGGCCGGGGAGGATTTCGGCGACGGACGCGTGTTCCGGCAGCGCCATGTCGATGCGCCGGTGCGGAGTGGTGATGGTGACCCTGACGAGGCCGGCAGTCTGCATGGGAAAAGGGTCGGCCAGCGACGGGTCCGCCGGGCACCGGCGGCAGGAACCTGCCGCCGCGAAAGTACTCCGGAACCGGACTTCTTGCGCGACAATGGGGTCATGAGCATCGAGACAGGGCTGCTCGCCCAGGGCCCCATCGCGACCGTGTACGCGGGCAAGGATCCCGCCACGGGCAACGACTTCGCGATCAAGATGTTCCCCGGCACCTTCGACCGCGAGACCTCCGCGTGGCTCGAACGAGAGCGCAAGGCGCTGGCGACAGTACGTTCGACGCGTTCGGTTTTGCAGATCGCCGACGTCGTGACCCTGCCCGACGGCCGGTCCGGAATCCGCCGCGAACTGTGCCCGGGTTCACTCGCCGGTGTCCTGGATTCCGGTGCCCGGCTGGGGGTTCCCGACGTGCTCGCCCTCGGCGCCGCGATCGCGTCGGCACTCGCCGCAGCACACGGCGCGGACGTCCTGCACGGCGGTGTGAGCCCGCACAACGTGTTGTACCGGGCGTCCGGCGAGTTCGTGCTCGCCGACTTCGGGGTGGCTCTGCGGCGGCGGTTCCCGCGCGATCCGATGTACGCGGTCGAGTACACCGCCCCGGAAACCCTGCGCGACGACACGCTTTCGCCTGCGTCCGACCTTTATGGACTCGGCGCGGTGCTGTACGTCGCGTTGACCGGGGCGCCCCCGTTTCCCCGTCACACCGGACAACAGCCGGGCGAACGCATCCTCCAGGTGCTGCGGGAGCCGGTCGCGCCGATCCAGGATCCGGCCGTCCCGGGTGAACTCGCCGCCACCATTCTGCGGTTGCTGGCCAAGGAACCGGCCGACCGGCCGCAGGACGTCGCGTCGCTGGCACGGCTGTTCACGAAGCTGAGCCGTCCCGGCGGCGAGGTCGTCACCGGCGATTCCCCGGATCTGCCAAGCGAAGAAGAAGAGACCGAAGTCGAATTCGACGACTTCGCCGAGGTCCACCGGCCCGCCGCCCAGGTCCACGCGGCCCCGTCGCCGGTCCAGGTGGTGCAGGCGTCGCCGAGGGGCGGCCGCACCCTGATCCGCGAGTTCAGCGGACCGCTCAAAACCGAACGTGCGCTTCCGTGGAAGCCCGTCGCGCTGGCGGGCGCCGGGGTGCTGGCCGCCGGGCTCGCCGTGCTGCCGCTGATCCTCGGCCCGGCGGAGATCGGCGGTCAGGCCGTCCCGGTGGCGGCCGCGATCCCTTCGCCCGCATCGGCTTCCGCGCCGGCGCCGGACGTCAAGCTGGCGCTCGCGCCGCCGCAGGACCAGAGCGATCACGTGCAGCTGACCTGGACCGCGGAAGGCGAGCTGGACTTCGTCGTGATCATGGCGGGCGAGCGGCTCGAGACGAAACAGCTCGTCGCCCACCGTCAGCGCAGCCTGGACGTCCCCGTCGACCCGGCGCGCCGGTACTGCTTCCAGCTCAGGGCGACCGACGGACGGCACATCTACACCACCGAGCCGGTCGCGATCCGCGGCGCCCGCTGCAACCCGTGATCGATTTGCGCGGGGGTCGTGAGTGAAATTGGTCGTTCTAACGCTCTTTATCACACACGACCCCCCCGCCTATGGCCTGCTTCGGTCCGTGAAGGGCCGGGAGGTGTGTCGCGAAAGTGGCTTTCGCGACATGATCGCCAAGGCGGTACGGGCCCGGCCAGGGCCGGGGTGGCGAAAGCCACTTTCGCAACCTTCAACGTTGCGAAAGTGGCTTTCGCAACACCGGTCAAGGCCGGCACCCAGCAAGAGTGTCGTCCGTCCAGACACGTATATCGTCCCACGGGGGACACCCGTTGGTACCTAAGGCACTCCAACCTTCACCCCTCGCGAGAGGCCCTGCCGCGGATCGGCACCAGGGTCCGCGGCTCGAGTGCCGCCAGCACCCGAGCCGCGAACGGTCTGGTGGCGAGCCCCCGCCGCACCTCGCCGACCTCCTGCCACGCCCGCCGGACCGAACCGTCCCCCACCGGGACCCCGGACCACAGCGTCACGTCCAGCACCTTGGCCAGCCGGGCGACCGGTTCGCGGATCCCTTCTCCGGCCAGCGATCCGGCGGATTCGGCGAGATCGCGCGGGGTCATCCCGATCCGGAACGGCACGCCGTGCGCGCGCAACCGGTCGCGGATCTCGTCCCACGCGCCGAGCACCCCCTCGGCACCGGACCGGCGACGCCGCCGCCGCGCGCGGACGACCTTGGCCGCCGGCACTCCGACGAGCCACAGGAGTCCGAAAAGGACGATCGCGCCGGCGAGTGACGGCCACCACCAGCTCATCCCCGCTTCGGCGCTCTGGTCCTCGCCGGATTCCTCGGGCGTGCCCGGCGGGAGCTGGGGCGGTCGCAGTTGCTGTTCGGCGGGCAACTGGGCCCTCGCGCGGGCGACCGCCTTGCCGGGACCCGCCTGGCCCCGCTCCGCCTTGCCCGCCGCGGCGGTCGGGTCGAGGGCCACCCAGCCCGCCCCGGCGACCGCGACTTCGGGCCACGCCAGGACATCGCGGTTGCGGACGACGTGCATCCCGCCGTCGGTCTCGGCCGAACCCCGGAACCCGACGACGAGCCGGGCCGGGATGCCGCTCATCCGCGCCAGGACGACGTACGCGGCCGCGAACTGCTCGCTCGTCCCCCGCTTGCTCTCCAGCAGGAAGTGCCTCAGCTGCGGCCAGCCGTGCCCGGTCGGCAGCTCCTCCGTCCCCGTCGCGACCTGATAATTGGTACTGAGGAAGCGTTCCAGCTGCAAGGCGGACTGGAACGTCGGGCGCAGACCGCGCACGGCGTCCTTCGCCACGTTCTCCACGTCGGGCGGCACCGTGCCGAGCCCGCCGAGCGGCGCCCGCGGGTCGATCTCGCCGGCACCGAGGTCGACCTCGGGTGACGACCAGCTGAGCCGGTAGTTCCGTTCCCCGCCCGCCGACGGCGATTCCGCCATCAGGGTGCCCGCGGCCTCGTCCACCAGCGGCGTCAAACCGTCCACATCGGTCAGATCCTGATGGCTCGGCAGCCACGGTCCCGAAAGCCCGCGCACCTTCAGTTCCGCGCTGCCACTCACGCCGGGCGGGCCGTCGAGGCCCGCGCCGAGCCGCCGGAGCTTGGAGTCGGACAGCCAGTTCGCCCCGTCGAAACCGTTCAGCACGATCAGGCGCCACTGATCGACCGGGGTGTCACCGCGGTAGCGGAACACCTCCTCGCCCGGCCGGATGAGCCGCTGCGCGATCTCGTCCAGCGGGTTGCCGACCCTGCTCCTCGGCGGCGGCGCGGCTTGGGTGTCCTTGAGCGTCAACGGATCGCGGCCGGCCGGGTCGAGTCCGGCGAGTGCGACGGCCCCGGCGACGAGGGCGACCACAGTGGACAGAGCGGGCCAGATCGCCGAGCCGGTCACCCGCCAGGAGAACCGGGGGCCACCGGGCGCCCGGCTCACCGACCGGACGCGACGGCCCGACCACAGCAGGAGCCCGGCGGGCAGTGCGTAGGCCAGCGCCGCCGCGACCGCGAAAATTCCCGTCAACGCCTGATACGCCTGGGCGAGCCCGGCGACGGCCAGGCTCGGTACGAGCGCCACGAGCGGCTTCTTGAGACGCAGCAACAGTTCCAATCCGAGCACGACCGCGAGCAGGACCGACAGCGGCACGAACAGCAGCTGTTCCGGGATCGGCCGCGCGGGCCAGGTGGACTGCAGCGTGAGCCGCCAGCCTTCGGTGAGGCCGCGCGCCAGGCCCTGCAGCGAAGCGCCGGTCGGCAGGAAGGCGAGCGTGGTCGAGGTCAGCACCGTCTCGATCAGCCCGAGCAGGCCGAGCAGCGCGACGAGCAACGGCCGGAACGGGGTCAGCTTCGGGAATTTCGCGGTCAGTTCGGCGCAGCCGTAGGCGACGAGAACGACCACGAGCACCGGGACGAGCAGCTCCGCCCAGCCGAACACGGGCGCGAAGAGCAGCCCGGCGATCGCGGTCGCGGCGAGCAGCGCGGCGACCGCGATCCGGTCGAATCGGTCGCTCATGACTTACCCACCAAGGAATTCCACTGCGCCGCGGCACCGGCGGCGTCGACCGCGACGATCAGGCCGCGGGAACCCGCCGACGGCCGGAGATCACCGAGCCGGACCACGGTGTCGGGCCGCCAGCGGGCGGCGTGACCGAGATCGGCGTCGGGGCCGGTGATCAGCACCAGCACCCCGCCGGGGCGTTCGGCGGCGGCCAATACCGAGGGCAGCAGCGGCACGTCGTCCGCCGCGTCCTGGGCCACGAGCGCGAGTTCGTCGAGCAGCGTCCTCGCCGCGCGCACCCCGCTGTCGGTCAGCGTGTCCGCGCCGGCGGAGGTGATGAAACGGCAGTGCTGCCCCGCCGACGCCGACGCGTAGAACAGGGAGGCCGCCACCTCGACGGCTTCTTCGAAAACGGCCGGGCTCATCGACGCGGGCCGCGTGTCGAGCACGGCGGTGAACCGGGGCTGGGCGGGGTCGGCGTATTCGCGCACCATGAGCCGTCCGGTCCGGGCGGACGCCTTCCAGTGCAGATGCCGGACCTCGTCGCCGACCACGTATTCCCGCACCGCGCGCAGATCCGCCGAACCGCGCAGCGGCGGGTCGGTGATCGGTCCCTCGTGGTGGTGACGCGGATGACCGGCCTGCGCCGCGCGTACCGCGTGCCGTCGCGGATGCACCCACAACCACGCGGAGTCCCCGACGGTCTGGTCGCCGCGCGCGAGGTCGAACAGATCGGGGCGGTGCGCGACGAGCGGGCCGACCCGGAGTTTCCCGCGTGTCGTCGTCGGAAGCTCGTAGTGGTACGTCGCTTCCGCGCCCGGCGCGAGCGGGCGGACCCGCAGGCTGTGCGTCTCCCCGCCGATGCCGTCGGCCGCGGCGAAACCGCCGTGCCGCCGCGCATCGGTGTTGCGCACGACGAGCGAGGCCAGCGCGGGCTTCCCGCGTTCGACCCGATCCGGCTGGACGGTGCGGCCGATCTCCACCTTCGGCCGGAACCGGGTGGTGGCCAGTGCGATCAGCACCGCGCCCGCCGCGATCCCCGCGAAGGCACGGAAAAACGTGTACCCGGCCAGCTCCCCGAGGGCGTAGAACCCGGCGGCGAAGGCCAGCACGATGACGCCGCGGCGGGTGAGCCGCACGCCTACCTCCCCATCGCGGCCATGGGAGCGGCCGTCGCGCCCAGGAGTTCGTCGACGATGTCCGCGGTCCGCCGCTGGTTGAGTTCGGCGTCGGGGGTCAGCACGAGCCGGTGGTCGAGCACCGGATGCGCGACGTCCTTGACGTCGTCCGGCGTGACGAAGTCGCGGCCGAAGGTGGCGGCGAGTCCTTGCGCCGCCCGGATCAGCGCGATGCTGCCGCGCGGGCTCGCGCCGTAGCGGACGTCGGGATGCGATCGGCTCGCCGCGGCCAGCCGGACCGCGTAGTTGACGATCTCCGGTGCCAGATGGGACTTCCGGACCTCGTCGATGACCGACTGGACGTCGGCGATGCCCAGCACCGGCTTCAGTTCGTCCGGCGTCACCCCGGCGCAGTCCCCCATCACCACCCGCATCTCGGATTCCAAATCCGGATAGCCGACCGAAATACGCATGAGGAACCGGTCGAGCTGCGCTTCGGGCAGCCGGTAGGTGCCCTCCAGCTCGATCGGGTTCTGCGTGGCCACCACGAGGAACGGCCTCGGCACCGCCTGGCCGACCGAATCGACGGTGACCCGGCGTTCGGCCATCACCTCCAGCAGCGCGGCCTGGGTCTTGGGCGTACCCCGGTTGATCTCGTCCGCCAGCACCACGTTGGCGAAGATGCCGCCGGGGTGGAACTGGAAGCGTTCGTTGTTCTGGTGGTAGACCATCACGCCGGTGATGTCGCCGGGCAGCAGGTCGGGGGTGAACTGGATGCGGCTCCACCGGCCGCCGATGCTGGCGGCGACGCAGCGCGCGATCGTCGTCTTCCCGACGCCGGGCACGTCCTCCATCAGCAGGTGCCCCTCGGCGAACAGCGCCGCCACGGTGAGCCGGACGACCTCCGGTTTCCCGCGCACCACCGATTGCACGTTCTCGGCGATCTGCTCGAAGGCGACCCTGGGTGTGAGCGTCACAGAAGTTCCTTTTCCTTTCGTCGGCGCAGGCCTACCAACGCCAGCGGGCCGAGCCAGACGAGCGCGCCGCCGTTCACCGTGGGCACACCTCGCCAGGTGTCCGTGGCGGTACCCGCGGAGGTCTTGATGGTCGCGGTGATCGTGATGGAACCGAACCAGGCGACGTTGGAGATGATCAGGGTCGTTGCCCCGGAACAGGCCGTCGGCTTGGTCTCGCTGAAGAACTCGGCCGTGCAGGTCGCGGAGACACCTTTTCCGTTGGCGTTCACGGAAACGTACAGCGCGTTGTCCTTGCTCCGCACCTGGGTGATCGTGATCGTCGGCGGTCCCGAGGCCACCGGCACGGTGACCTTCCGGCTGCCCGCGGCACCGTTGATCGCCGCTCCCGAGCCGAACTTCGTCACCGCGCGGACCGTGACGGTCGCGGTGCCGGTGACCCCGGTGAACTCCGCGGACGTGGCCGAAACCGTGCGCTGGCCCTTGCCCGTCACGCTCACCAGGTAGTGCACGAGCGTGCCGCCGCGAAGGTCGGGCTGGGTCCAGCTCACCGAAACCTTGCCGGCCGCGGTGGCGTTCGCGGTGACGGCCGGCGCCCCGGCCGGCCGGTTCGCGGGTCCCGGGATGACCGCCTTGGCGCTGGCGCCGACCCCGAGGCCCGCCGAGTTCTCCGCGACCACGGTGACCACGTACGGGGTTCCGTTGGTCAGCCCGGAAATCGTGGTGCCCCGGGACGATCCGCTCACCCTGGTCGAACCGCCGTTCCAGGTCACCCGGTAGCCGGTGATCCGCGCGCCGTTGTCCGCCGCCGGGCTCCACGAGACCTTGATCGAGCCGTCCCCCGAACTCGCGCTCACCTTCCTCGGCGCGCCGGGCGGGGTCGCCTTCGCCACCGGCGGGGGCGCCGGCTGGGTGTTCGGCGACGCCTGCTGTCGCTGGTCCTGCTGAGGCGGGGGCTGGTCGCCGGAGGGTTCCGGATCGGCCGACGGCGCGCCCGCGGTCTGGGTGTTGGCCGCCTTGTCGACGTCGACGTCGACCACCGTGCCGTCGTCACCGTTGACGACCAGCACATGCGAGCCGTCGGAGCTGTCGACGTAGATGCGGTTGTCCTCGCCCTTGGCCAGCCTCGGTGGCGTGCCCTGGCCCGGCACCTTCGCGGTGGACTTGAGCTTGCCCGCGGCGTCGTAGGTCAGCACCTCGCCGCGGGTCTCGTCGACCATGGCGACGACGTTCGAGGAGGAGAGCGGGCCGTTGAACCGGCTGCCCTTGGTCAGCTCGACCGAAATCGGCTTCGCGGAAGGGCGGTCCTGGTCGAGGCCGCTGATGTCGATGAGGTGGAGCTGGTTGCGCTCGGGGTCGGCGATGGCCAGCCGGTCGCCGACGGCGCTGTTCGCGACCTGTGCCGACGGCGAAAGCTTGATGCCGAGCGGAAGGCCGTCGCCCAGCCCGTCCGGGCCGACGCGGTGGAGGCTGTCACCGGTGGTGTCGAGCACCACCGGCCGGTCGCCGACGAGCGTGAGCCCGCCGCCGTGCCCCGGCGGAAGCTGCGCGGGGCAGGTCATGACGGCGGCGCCCTTGGGCAGATCGCAGATCGCGCCGCTGTCGACGCGGTGCGCCCACACCGTTCCGTCGGCGGTCGCGACCGGCCGGGACAGTGGCCCCCCTGCGGGCACTGTCGCGGCCGGGTCCCCGAGCCGCACGATCTGCCCGGCGTTGCGGTAGACCAGGTACGGGCCACCCGCGATCTCCATCACGAACGGCGTTTCCGGCGCGGGCGGCGGCATGGACTCCGCCACGCTCAACGTGGCCTTGTCGAACTCGGTGACGCGGTTCCGCTCGACCACGTAACCGGAACCGTCGCCCTGCGCGACCTGGCTGCCGTTCGCGCCCGGCACGTCCGCGCGCGCGTCGACGCGGTTCGTCGAGCCGTCGACGTGGAACGCGGCCTGGGCGGCGTCGTTGTAGACCCAGTGGCCGACCTGGACGAACTCCAGCCGTTCCGGGGTCGCCGCCTGTCCGGTCACGGCCAGCCCGATGAGCGCCAGGCAGCCGGCGACCACCAGCGCCACGGCCATTCTCGTCCTGGCGACCACGCTGAACCGCTTCGTGCCGCGCTCGTCGGTGTTCACGCGATCAAGCTAGAGAGCGACCATGAAATTTCGATGAAACAGCCTGTCTCGCGCTCGCGGGCGCCGTGTCATCGAAACCTCATGTTCGCCGGGGACGCTGAGGCGACCCGGTTCGAGGAGGCAGGACGATGACCGATCTCGGCGCGGCGAGGACCGACGGGCGGTACCCCGCACCGCCCCCGCCGCTTCCCCAAATCGCCCCGGCCGTACCGCGGGCCCAGGCCGTGGCCGATCCGCTCGCCTACGCCGCGCCCGCCGCGCGGGCATCCGCCCGTGAGGCCGCGCTGGCCGCGCTCACGGCGGCTCGCCAGGCGGAGCAGCGGCCGCGCTGGTCCGCGGCGGCGCCCGTCCCCGCCCCCGTGCCCGGTCCGCCGCGGCCGATTCCGCCGTCGCCCGGCCGAGGACGGCGGCCGGGGCGGCTGGGCGGGATCGGGGTGGCGCAGATCGTCTGCTGGCAGCTCGTCCTCGTCGCGCTCGTCCTGGTGGCGGGGCGGCCCTGGCCGCTCGCGGCCGCGGTGGTCACCGCCGCCGTGGTGGTCCTCGCGCTGACGGCCGTGCGGCTTCGCGGACGCTGGCTCTACGCCTGGCTCGGTTCGGCGTCGGGTTACCTGATCCGCGACCGCGAACGGGATCTCCGGCACGCGGGCGAGGCGGGCCGGGCGCTGCTGGGGCTGCTGTCGCCGGAAGCGACGGGGATCACCGGCGAGATCGGCGACGAGACGGTGTTCATGGTCAGCCGCGCCGACGGGATCACCGCTGTGCTGCAACCGAAATCCGCCGCCCGCGAGCAGCCGATGCCGTCGCCGACCGCCTTGCTCCCACCGTCGCGCGAGCAGGCGCTGGACGTCGCCGCGCAGGTCATCCACCACATCGGCGCGGACCGCTCCCGGCCGCCGCGGGGCTGGGTCGCGTTGCAAGCCCTGCGCACCGCCGACGTCCACCGCGACGCCGACGTGCGGCAGGCGCTCGGGAACACGGTCAGGCGCGTGCGGCGGCAGCTCCGCCGCGACGGCCTGCCGGTGCGCGCGCTCAGCGAAAACGAGGTCCTCGGCACGCTCGCGTCGCTGGCGCACGTCACGGCGGGCCGGGCTCGGATCCGCGAAGACTGGCGGTTCTGGCACAGCGGGCAGATCTGCCAGGCGACGTTCCGCCTGGACGGCTGGGACGCCCTTCCCCCGGTACTCGCGGCGGATCTGTCACGTCGTCTGCTCGCCGCGGCTCCCGGATCCGCGGTGACCCTGGCCGTGACCGCGCGCCGGAGCGCAGCCGAAACCGAACCCCGGGTCGGCGCCGCGATCCGGATCGCGGCAGTGGGCGCTCAAGCGGTGGATCACGCGGTGCGGGACCTGGAACTCGCCGCGCGGCGGGGCGGGATCACGCTGGACCGGCTCGACGGCAGGCACGCCAAAGGAGTGGCCGCCACCCTGCCGATCGGGGTCAGTTGAGCACGACGATCGCGGCGGTGAGCGCGGTCGCGTACAGCGTCCAGGCGAGGTATGGCACCAGTAATGCGGCCGAAACCCGGGAAGACCTGCGGAAGTACAGCGCGGTGACGATGATCGCGACGTCGAGCAGGACGATGTCCACCAGTGCCAGGCCGTACGCGCCCGCCGCGAAGAACAGCGGCGTCCAAGCGGCGTTCAGGACCAGTTGTCCCGCGTACCAGGCCAGGCCCCGGCGATCGCCGCCGGACTTCCAGTACAGCCAGCCCGACACCGCGATCGCGAGGTACAGGACCGTCCACACCGGACCGAACAGCCAGGCGGGCGGCGCGAACGACGGCAGCTCCAGTCCACTGTAGACAGAGCGGGCGCCGGCCGCGGCGAGCCCGCCGACGACCGCCACCACCGCGACCGCCACCAGGAACGGGAGGAACGCCAGCGGCGCGCGAAGTCTTCCTGGGATCGTGGTCATCCATCGAGCGTACGGGCGCGGAGGCGGGCTCGCGCGCTCAAAACCTGTCGTTTACGCACGGGATACGGCTTTACGATCTTCACGCGATGAACGACGACACTTTTCTCACCCACGTGGCGGACGACCTCGCGGCGCTGCCCGCCGTGCACGCTGTCACCCTCGGCGGATCGCGCGCCCAGGACACCCACGGCCCCGGCAGCGACTGGGATTTCGCCGTCTACTACCGCGGCGGCTTCGACCCGGCCGACCTGCGCGCCACCGGCTGGGACGGCGAAGTCTCCGAGATCGGCGCCTGGGGCGGTGGCGTGTTCAACGGCGGCGCCTGGCTCACGATCGACGGCAGGCAGGTCGACGTCCACTACCGCGATCTGGACGCCGTCGAACACCAGCTCGCCGAAGCACGGCAAGGCCGGTTCCACTGGGAGCCGCTGATGTTCCACCTCGCGGGCGTCCCGAGCTACCTGCCCGTCGCGGAACTCGCGGTCAACCGTGTGCTGCGCGGCGACCTGCCCCGGCCGGACTACCCGGAAGCGTTGCGGGAGACGGCTCCGGCGATGTGGCGGGGCCGCGCCGAACTGACGCTGCGGTACACCCGCGGCGCCTTCGTCCCGCGCGGGCAGGCCATCGAGGTCGCGGGTGCGCTGGCCACCGCCGCCATGGAGACGGCGCACGCGGTCCTCGCGGCCCGCGGCGAGTGGGTCACCAACGAGAAGCGGCTGCTGCGGCGCGCGGGCCTGCGCGAGATGGACACGATCCTCGCCGGATTGCGCGCGGATGCCCTCGCGAAGGCGGTGGACGAGGCGGAGGCACTGTTCCGGACGGTCTGAACGTTGTGGCGCGGGTCACGGAATGACCGGCGATCTTCAGCGCTACAGAGAGATGAGACCAGTTCCGTACCGAGGGAGAGACATGTCCGCCACCGCCACGCCGGAAGAGACCGCTCTGGCCGTTCCCGCGCTCGACGATTTCGACTTCCCGCTGACCGACGGCGCCGCGTGCCGCATCGACGACCCGGACTGCGAAGCCTGCCAGTAGCGCTGTGGCCGTGAAGGCCGAAACGCCACTCACGACCGCTGCCTTGGGTCCCTGAAGTACATGAAGGCCCCCTTCCTTGCGCCTGGCGCAAGGAAGGGGGCCTTCATGTACTCGGGGCAGGTGTGAAGGCCGAGTTTCCTCGGCTGAGCCGAGTTATGGGGGCCTTCACGCGCCGCCGCGGTGATTGCTGTGGTTGCTGATGCAGGTGAGCCGCAGGTGACGATCTCTGAAGGTAGTGAAGGCCTCCTTCACTACCTTCAGGGTAGGCAAGGAGGCCTTCACGGACCCGACCCGTGATCAGCCACAGCCACTCAAGGCACTCGCCCTAACCAGAAACACCACTCACGACCACATCCGGCGGAGGCGAAGGCTCCTTTCGTCGCATCACACGCGGCGAAGGGAGCCTTCGGCCCACGCACTTCGGACGCGTCGGCGGGCTACCCCGTCCGGCCGTCGACGGCCGCCACGATCAACGCGGCGCACCGCTTGACCGGCAGCCCCCGTTCCCGCGCCATCGCGTCGAGCGCCGCACGTGCGGCCTCCCCGCGCAGTCCTTGCGCGGCAAGCACTTGCAGCGCCAGCCCGATGACGTCGGTGGTCGGCGGGGAATCGGATCGGACCAGCATCGGAAGACCTCCGGCTCGCTCGATGGACAGGCGCGGATACCCGCTTCGCACCGGTTTCACACCCTGTTTCACCGGGAGGATTGGCGATCCCGCCGGTCGTCGACGGCGTCCCGCCGGACCTGCTCGGTGTGCATGCCGATCTCCCCGAGCCGTTCGGCGAATCCGGTGTGCTCGCGGGGCAGGCGGGCACGCAGGTCGGCCATCGGGGCGAGGAGACCGGTGACGTCGTCCTCGCCGAGCACGGCGCTCAGCCTGTCCGCGCTTTCCCTGGCCTCGGCGTCCAGCCCGGGCAGCGCGCCGGCCTGACCGGCGAGTTGCCGCAGGATCGCCGAGTTACGCCGGGCCCACTCGGCGACCGCGCGGTCGCCCGCCCGCCGGTCACGTTCCGCGTCGACTCGCGCCTCGCCCGTGCTCTCACCGCTGACGGACGGCCGCAACCGCAGGAACCGCCGCTCCGCCGCCTGACGGCTCGCCACCCCCAGCGCCGGGGCGAGCGCGGTCCAGCTGGTCCCGCCCGCGCGAGCCGCCGCGATCAGTTCGGGCTCCCACGCGGCCAGCTGTTCACGGACCTCCCGCAGCGCCGCCAAAGCCGCCAGCAGACGCTCCGAGTCCGCGACGCCGGAGCGGGCCTCTGCCAGGACTTCGCGCACCGCGCGCACGGTCCGAGCGGGGTCTTCGTCCATCTTGTCATCCCATCGACGACTTGGTGGTTGTCATCGTTTCGATGACATGTTAGAACAGTAGTGCGTGTTGACACCAGAGACAACGACTCCAGGAGGTGGAACCCGATGTTGATGCGCACCGACCCGTTCCGCGAGTTCGACCGGCTGACCCAGCAGATGTTCGGCGCCGCGACCCCGGGGACCTGGTCCAAGCCGGCCACCATGCCGATGGACGCCTACCGCGACGGCGACGAGTTCGTCGTCTGCTTCGACCTTCCCGGCGTGGCCGCGGACGCCATCGAGCTGGACGTCGAACGCAACGTCTTGACGGTCAAGGCGGAGCGGCGGCCCACCCCCGGCAAGGACGTCCAGATGCAGGTTTCCGAACGCCCGCTCGGCGTCTTCTCCCGGCAGCTGTTCCTCGGCGACGCCCTCGACACCGACCGCATCGCGGCCGGATACGAAGCCGGCGTGCTGACCCTGCGCATCCCCATCGCCGAGAAGGCCAAGCCGCGGCGCATCGAAATCTCCGGCGCCACGTCCGACCGCAAGGAGATCCAGGCCTGAGTGTCCTCCTCCGGTGCGGGGCCGCCGGGTCCCGCACCGGACGAGACAGGGGAAGGAAGGGAAATCCTCGTTGCTCACCATGCCTGTCCGCCACCCCCACACCCGGGACGCCGTGTGGGGCTATCTCTCCGAGATCACCGAGGCCCTCGGCGTCGGCCTCGAGTCCTGCACCGTCGACGTCGACAACCCGGTCTCGGCGTATGTCGCGCTCGACGAGCGGCTCGCCACCCATCCGGAGCGCGACGTCGCCCTGCTGTGGGACGAAGTCCGCGGCTGGGCCGTGGCGATCGAGACCCATTCCGGCGAGGACCTCATCGTCCTCCGCTACCTGGGCGGGAAGTCCGCCATGCCACGGCCCGCCGAGGTCGCGCGCTTCGTCAAGGCCGTCCGCGAGGACGACCATCGCGTCGGGCAGCTCACCCCGCCGGATTTCCGCGCCGCGTGAGGGCGGCTCGCGTCGGGTACCTCCGAAGGGCATCGACCCGGAAGGAGTGAGCCTTGATCGGCCTGCTGTACCCGACGCGGGACTGCGGCGAGGACGATTTCCTCGCCTGCGCGCGAAAACTGGATCCGGACCTCACCGTGGACTTCGCGTACGTCCCATGGGGCGAGAATATCGGCAGGGTCGAAGACCTCGATCCGGCCGGGAAGCACGAAGCCGTCCGCGAACTCGGGTCGCCGGAGAGGCTCTCGGCCGCCGCGCGATTCGACACGGCGCCGGACGTCGTCAGCTGGGCCTGCTCCAGCTGCAGTTTCACGCGCGGTCTCGCCGGCGCGCGTGAACAGGCGAGTGTGCTCGGCGAACGGCTCGGCGTTCCCGCGCGCAGCACTTCCTTGGCGTACCTGACCGCGCTGGCCCACCTACGGACCAAGCGCGTGGCGCTCGCGTCGGTCTATCACCGCGACACGACCGCGACTTTCGCCGATTTCCTCGCCGAGGCGGGAATCGACACCGTTCACTCGGTCTCCGCCGACGCGCCTTCGGACCGTGCTCTCGCCACCTGGGACCGCCGCCGGATCACCGACCTGGCGACCGCGGCCGACCACGAAGACGCCGAAGCCGTACTGATCCCCGAAACGGCCCTGCACACGACACCGCTGCTCGAAGACCTCGAAACCAGCCTCGGCAAACCCGTGCTGACGGCCACCGCGGTCACCCTTTGGGACGCCCTGCGCGCGCTGGGCACCCCGCCGGTCAGGCAAGGACTCGGGAGTCTGTTCAGGCGCTGAGACTGCCCCGCAGATCCTGCAGGATCTTCGCGAGCAGACGGGAAACGTGCATCTGTGAAATCCCGATGCGTTCGGCGATCTGGGATTGGGTCATCCCGTCGAAGAACCGCATCGTGACGATCGCCCGCTCCCGTTCCGGCAGCCGCCGGAGCAGCGGGACCACGGTGTGCCGGTCCTCGATGTGCTCGAACCGGGAATCCAGTTCCCCCATCACGTCCGACAGGGGAAGCGAGCTCTCACCGTCGTTCACCGGCCGGTCCAGCGACGAAGTCTGGTAGCTGTTCGCGGCGAGCAGGCCGTCACGGACGGTGTCGACGTCCACGTCGAGATGCGCGGCGAGTTCGGACGGGGTCGGTGCGCGGCCGATGGTCTGGGTCAGTTCCGTGGTCGCCCGCGAAAGCCGGGTGCGCAGTTCCTGCATCCCGCGCGGGACGTGCACCGCCCAGCCGGTGTCACGGAAGAACCGCCGCACCTCGCCCATCACCGTCGGCACCGCGTACGGCAGGAACTCCCCGCCCTGTGCGGGATCGAACCGGTCCACGGCCTTTATCAGGCCGATGCGCGCCACCTGGATCAGGTCTTCCCTCGGCTGGCCTCGTCCGCTGAACCGGACGGCGATGTGCTCGGCGATCGGCAGCAGTTCGAGGATCAGGCGTTCCCGCAGGCGCCGGCGGTCAGGGTGACCGTCGGGCAACGCCGCCAGCTCGTCGAACCAGGGGCGGCAATGCGAATAGTCGTCCTTCCGCCGGGTCCGGCGGTCCCGAGGGGCGGGCAGGTCGACGCCTTCCGTGAGGAACGGCGCGCTCATCGAAGTATCCTCCGTCCCTTGTGGACTGACTTGGGGCCGTCCGTGTGTTGCCGAGCTGATACCCGGCAAGCGGACTGGGCAAACATCGGCCTGTTCTGCCCTGGACGGGTGATCTTTCGGTTCACCGGCGACCGGAAGGGGTATCCGCAGGTCACGACGAAGGAGGAGCCGTGCCTGAACAGAGCTGGAGCGACAAACGCGAACGTCAGTACGAGCACATCAAGTCGTCGCAGAAGAAACGCGGCGCGAGCACCGGCCGCGCCGAAGAGATCGCGGCGCGCACGGTCAACAAGAACCGTGCGCAATCGGGTGAATCGAAGACGGCGAGCAAGAGTTCGACCAAGGACACCTCCCCGCAGAAGCGCGGCGGGCAGCGGTCCGGTAACCGGAAGGGCCCCGGCGGGCCGACCAAGGACCAGCTTTACAACGAGGCCAAGAAGCGCAACGTCAAAGGCCGGTCCAGCATGACCAAGAAGGAACTGCAGAACGCCCTCGGCCGCTGATCGGAGGCAGGATGGACCACTCGCGCGCACCGGTGCTGGAAGCCATCGAGGCCTACCGCCGCGCGGGCGGGCTGGCCTTCACCCCGCCCGGCCACAAACAGGGCCGAGGCGCGGACCCGCGCGTGCTGGACCTGCTCGGCCACGACGCGTTCGCGTCGGATCTGCTCACCCTCAACGGCCTGGACGACCGCCGGATGTCGCGCGGCGTCCTGAGCCGGGCGCAGGAGCTGATGGCCGACGCGGTGGACGCGGAGCACACGTTCTTCTCCACCTGCGGGAGTTCGCTCTCGGTCAAGAGCGCCATGCTCGCCGTCGCCGGCCCCGGCGAGCGGCTCCTGGTGTCCCGCAACGCCCACAAATCCGTCGTCGCCGGTCTGGTGATCAGCGGGGTGCACCCGGTCTGGGTGCGGCCTCGGTACGACGAGGAGCACCATCTGGCGCATCCTCCCGGCCCGGAGGAGACCAAGGCGGCGCTGGCGGAAGCGCCCGACGTCAAAGGCATGCTGCTGATCACGCCGACCGACTACGGCACCTGCGCCGACATCCGGGGCGTCGCCCGTACCCTCCACGACGCGGACAAGCCGCTGATCGTCGACGAGGCGTGGGGCGCGCACTACCCGTTCCACGACGACCTGCCGACCTGGGCGATGGACGGGGAAGCCGATCTGTGCGTCACGAGCACGCACAAGATGGGCGGCGGGTTGGAGCAGGCCTCGGTGTTCCACCTGAGGGGTGACCGGGTTTCCCCGGACCTGCTCAAAGCCAGGGAAGACCTGCTGGGCACCACGAGCACTTCCGCGCTGCTGTACGCCTCCCTCGACGGCTGGCGCAGGCAGATGGTCGAGCACGGCGGAGACCTGTTGGGCAAGGCACTGACACTGGCCGCCAGGGCACGGGAAGAGATCGAAGGCATCTCCGGTCTCCACGCGCTGGCCGAGGAGTTCCACCCGCTGGCCTTCGAACACGATCCGCTCAAGATCGTGATCGACGTCGCCGGGCTCGGCATCACCGGTTACCAGGCGGCCGACCATCTCGCCGAACGCCATCTGCACACGGGATTGTCCGATCACCGGCGGATCGCGGTGCAGATCACCCACGCCGACGACGAGGACACCGTTTCCGCGCTGCTGCACGGTTTGCGAGGGCTGACGGACCACGACTTCGAGCGGCGCCCGCCGGTCGACCTGCCGTCCGGAGCGGAGCTGGAGCTGGAAATGCGGATGCTGCCGCGCGACGCGTTCTTCGCCGAGGCGGAGCACGTGCCGCTGGACAAGGCGGGCGGACGGGTCAGCGCGGAGATGATCAGCCCTTATCCACCAGGCGTTCCGGCGATCGCTCCCGGTGAGGTGTTCACCGACGCGATCATCGATTATCTCCACTCCGGCGTCCGGACGGGCATGTTCATCTACGACGCCGCGGATCCGGAGCTCGGCACGGTCCGCGTCGTCGCTTAGGCGCCGGCCACCTTCAGCGTGGGCAACAGCCCGGTCAGCTCGATGGCCCGGTGCACGACCTTGGACGGCGCGAAGCTCAGATCGATCCCGGACTCCTGGCAGTGCCGATTCAGCTGCACCAGCACGGAAAGACCCGACGAATCGCAGAAACCGACACCGGTCATGTCGATCACCGCTACGCCGGGGCCGTCCGCCAGCAACTCGAACAGCTCGGACCGGAGTCGAGGACTGGTCGAAATGTCGATATCACCCGTCACCGCGACGGTGATCGCTTCTTCGGAGCGAGCCGCTTCGGCCACGACTAGAGGAGAGGCCTGCGCGGCTTCGGAGTCGATCGCCATTCATCGAAGGTAGAAGCGGGCGGCCCGGTCCGCAACCGTCGCGATCAGGAAGACTTGGCCACCTCGCGTGCGATCTCGTCCTTGTCCATCTTGGAGGCGCCCGTCACGCCCGCGTTGCGCGCCTGGGTCAGCAGCTCTCGTTTGGTGGCCTCGCCGGGACGATCGCCGAGATGCGAAGTCCGGCTGCTCACGAAGGCCTCGCCCAGCTCGCGCCGCCGCGCTTCGTTCAACTCGCGCCGCATCTTCGGCAGGACGGTGGATTCCTCCTCCTTCACGTGATGCGTGACGGCCTCGACGAGGTCGGAGAGCACCTTTTCGAACTGCTTCGACTCAGGCTCGGTTTCGTTCAGCTTCGCGAGCAGTTGCTCGGCTTCGGCGTGCTCCTTCTGGCCGTGCGCGACGTCTTCGGCCTCGTCCGCCTCGCCCTTGGCCGCCGGGTACACCTCGGCCTCCTCGGCGCGGCTGTGCGCGGTGAGCAGCGACGAGAGCACCGGGACGAGCAGCGGCCGTTTCTCGGGATGTTGCTCGAGTTCGCGGAAGAGCCGCTCCACCTCACGGTGGTCCTGCATGATCAAGTCCACGACATCGCCCGCCACGGCCGCCTCCTCGGGTCCGGGATCAACTCGACGACCCCGGATACCCGCTGCGCCCGGATTCAACCGGGCTATCCTCGCTTCATGGCCTGCCGTATCACCGAACTCATCCTCGACTGCGCCGATCCGGTCAGGATGGCGGCGTTCTGGTGCGAAGTACTCGGATACGTCGAGATCGGCAAAGACGGCGAAGACATCGAGATCGGCCCGCCCGGCGTCGGCTTCGGCGGCCCGCAGCCGACGTTGATCCTGAGCCGCAGCGACGATCCGAAACCGGGCAAACTCCCCCTGCACATCGACGTGAACCCCACCGACCGTGACCAGGACGCCGAGCTGGAGCGGTTGCTCGCCGCCGGGGCACGGCCGGCCGACGTCGGCCAGACGGGGGAAGAGTCGTGGCACGTGCTCGCCGACCCCGAAGGAAACGTGTTCTGCCTCCTCCGCAAGCGGGTGGACCCATAAGGACTGTCCACTTAGGACGGTCAACTGATTAGCCGTCGGCGCCGCCGGGTATCCGGCGAAGGACACCGAACCCGACTGGGATGGTCAGCTGATGGCGGACGAAGGACTGTGGCAACGCGACAAGGCCGAATTCGGCTCCGGCGAGTACACCTCGGCGGGTCCGCTGGCAGGCCAGTTCGTCGAACTCACGCGCCTGCTCCTGGCCGCTTCGACGCCGGCCCAGGTCCTCGAACAGGTCGTCGACGCCGCGTACCGGGTGGTGCCGGGCGCGGATCTGGTGTCGGTCACCCTCCGTGCCCCGGACGGGACCTTCCACACCCCGGTTTCGACCGGCGAGGTGGCGCTGGAGCTCGACCAGGTGCAGTATCGCGCCGGAACGGGGCCCTGCGTCGATGCGGCCGCCAGCGGAAGCCCCGGCTACATCCGCAGTGAGGATCTCACCGCCGAGAAGCGGTGGCCGGATTTCACCGCGGCGGCCGTGCGGCACGGGTACACCGCGATCCTGTCCACCGTGCTGATGCCCGACGCGAGCCCGCCCAGGGTGCCCGGCGCGCTGAACATCTACAGCCGCCGCCCCGGCGCCCTCGACTCGCAGGCTCAGGACATCGCACTCCTGCTGGCCACCCACGGCTCGCTCGCGCTGGCGGGCACCAGCGCCGTGAGCCGGGCCGAGCTGGAGGCGAACCATCTCCGGCGGGCCGTCGAGTCGCGCGACGTCATCGGGCAGGCGAAGGGGATCCTCATGCAACGCCGCGGCCTGACCGCCGACGAGGCCTTCGACCTGCTGCGCCGGACTTCTCAGGACCTCAACGTCAAACTCGCCGAAGTCGCGCGCACTTTGGCGACCCGGCATGGGGAGCTCGACACCCCTTGATGCGCGTGGGCTGAAGGCTCCCTTCGCCGCGTCTGATGCGGCGAAGGGAGCCTTCGCCCCAGATAACGGGGACCTGAGTGGGGATTCGGGTCAGCGCCAACCGTGGCCCTGTACCTCCTGGCCCGAAGTCCGTGAAGGCCTCCTTGAGGGACTCTGGGTCCCTCAAGGAGGCCTTCACGGACTGGGCACACAGGCGGCGGCGCGCGCAAAGGCGTCACTCACGTGATCGCCTTCGGTCACGTCAGTGCGGCGCCGTCAGTCGAGGTCGAACCGGTCCAGTTCCATGACCTTGGTCCACGCCCTGGCGAAGTCCGCGGCGAACCGCTCCCGCCCGGCCTGTCCCGCGTACACCTCGGTGAGCGCCCGCAGCTGCGAGTTGGAGCCGAACACGAGGTCGACCGGGGTCGCCGTCCACTTCACCGCGTCCGTGGCGGCGTCGCGGATCTCGTACACGTTCTCCTCCGACTCCGACACCTTCCACCGGGTACCCGGCGACAGGAGGTTGGTGAAGAAGTCGTTGGTCAGCACGCCCGGCCGGTCGGTGAGGACGCCGTGCCGGGTGCCGGGGGCGGTGATCCCGAGCGACCGCAGGCCGCCGACCAGGACGGTCATCTCCGGCGCGGTCAGGTCGAGCATGTAGGCGCGCTCGACGAGCAGGACCTCCGGCTGCAGTTTCTCCTCGGGACGCAGGTGGTTGCGGAACCCGTCGGCACGCGGTTCGAGCAGCGCGAACGACTCGACGTCGGTGTCCTCCTGGGTGGCGTCGGTGCGGCCGGGGTGGAACGCGACGGTCACCTCGGTGCCGGCGTCGCGCGCGGCCTTCTCGACGGC
Organism: Amycolatopsis keratiniphila; assembly: GCF_000400635.2. Classification (NCBI taxonomy): domain Bacteria; kingdom Bacillati; phylum Actinomycetota; class Actinomycetes; order Pseudonocardiales; family Pseudonocardiaceae; genus Amycolatopsis; species Amycolatopsis keratiniphila. The sequence goes on from NC_021252.1 coordinate 6,974,864, forward strand.
GGCCGTGCCCGCCAGCACGATCAGGTCGGCCAGCGAGATCTTGGCGCCACCGGCGTCGTTGAACTCGCGCTGGATGCCTTCCAGGGTCTCCAGCACGCTCGCGAGCTGCTCGGGCTGGTTGACCTCCCAGTCACGCTGGGGCGCCAGGCGGATCCGCGCACCGTTGGCGCCACCGCGCTTGTCGGTGGACCGGAAGCTCGCGGCGGACGCCCACGCCGTGCCGACCAGCTGCTCGACCGTGAGCCCGGATTCGAGCACCTTCGTCTTCAGCGCGGCGATGTCGGCGTCCCCGACGAGCTCGTGGTCGACGTCCGGCACCGGGTCCTGCCACAGCTGCGGTTCGGGCACCCACGGCCCCAGGAAGCGGCTGACCGGGCCCATGTCGCGGTGCAGCAGCTTGTACCAGGCCTTGGCGAACGCGAGCGCGAAGTCGTCCGGATTCTCCAGGAAGCGGCGCGAGATCTTCTCGTACTCCGGGTCGACGCGCAGCGCCAGGTCCGTGGTGAGCATGGTCGGCTTGTGCTTCTTGGCCGGGTCGTGGGCGTCCGGGATGATCGCCTCGGCGTCCTTGGCGACGTACTGCTTGGCGCCGCCGGGGCTCGTGGTGAGCTCCCATTCGTAGCCGAAGAGGATCTCGAAGAACCGGTTGCTCCACTGCGTCGGCTTGTCGGTCCACGTCACCTCGAGACCGCTGGTGATCGTGTCGGCGCCCTTACCGCTGCCGTGGGTGCTCAGCCAGCCGAGGCCCTGCGTCTCGAGCGGGGCGGCTTCGGGCTCCGGGCCGACGTGGTCGTCGGCGATACCGGCGCCGTGGGTCTTGCCGAAGGTGTGGCCGCCGGCGATGAGCGCGACGGTCTCCTCGTCGTTCATCGCCATCCGGGCGAACGTCTCCCGGATAAAGTGCGCCGCGGCGGCCGGGTCCGCGTTGCCGCGGGGTCCCTCGGGGTTGACGTAGATGAGGCCCATCTCGGTCGCGCCGACGTCGGGGACCATCTCGGTGTCGCTCGCGTAGCGCTCGTCACCCAGCCAGGTGTCTTCCGGACCCCAGAAGATCTCCTCGGGCTCCCAGGTGTCCACGCGGCCGAAACCGAAGCCGAACGTCTTGAACCCCATCGACTCCAGCGCGACGTTCCCGGCGAGCACCAGCAGGTCGGCCCACGAGATCCGCTGCCCGTACTTCTCCTTGACCGGCCACAGCAGCCGCCGCGCCTTGTCGAGGTTCGCGTTGTCGGGCCAGCTGTTGAGCGGGGCGAACCGCTGCGCGCCGTCACCGGCGCCGCCGCGGCCGTCGTGGATGCGGTAGGTGCCCGCGGCGTGCCAGCTCATCCGGATCATCAGGCCGCCGTAGTGGCCGAAGTCGGCGGGCCACCAGTCCTGCGAGGTGGTGAGCACCTCGACGATGTCCCGTTTGAGGGCCTCGACGTCGAGCTTCGCGAACTCCTCGGCGTAGCTGAAGTCCGCGCCGAGCGGGTTCGACTTCGACGAGTGGGCGTGCAGCACCGAGAGGTCGAGCTGGTTGGGCCACCAGTCCTTGTTGGTGCGCGGGCGGCCGCCCGACTTCGGCGTCGGCGAGTCGATCGCCGGGTTCTCGCTCTCGCTTCCGTGCGCGGTCACGGAGTCGTGGGCCACCGGGCAGCCCTTCTCCGGGTTGTCAGTCATTTCTTTCCTTCCGAGCAGGCGAATTCATCACTGGACAGGTTCGGCCGCGCAGCCGGGGCACAGGCCCCAGTAGACGACCTCCGCCTCGTCGATCACGAACCCGTGATCGCCCGAAGCGGTGAGACAGGGGGCATGGCCGACAGCGCAGTCGACGTCCGCGATCGCACCGCAGGAACGGCACACGACATGGTGATGGTTGTCCCCCACCCGGGTCTCGTAACGGGCGAGCGCGCCGGCGGGCTGGATACGCCGGATCAGACCGGTTTCGGTGAGCGCTCGCAGCACGTCGTACACCGCCTGGTGGGAGACCGTGGGAAGGTCGGCCCGCACCAGGTTCAGCACCGTTTCGGTGTCGACGTGCGGATGATCGCGCAGCGCCGCGAGCACGGCCAGCCGGGGCCGAGTCACGCGCAGCGAAACCGCTCGCAGCTGTGCCTCGAAGTCGGACATCACCAAGGACCATAAGAGCGTCTTTGGAACGGGTCAAATCAAGAACCCCGGGGAGTGACGGCCGGTTTCGAACGCGTTGACACCGGGTAGCCGTGGACCGAGCCATGACTTGCGTGAGGTGAGTTCATGACAACGACAGGCCGGATGGGTATCGCCGAAGTCGAGTGCCTCGAAAACGCCGTCGACGGCCTGCGTGCCCTGGATTACCGCCAGGGCGGCGCCTTTTCCCGCGACGCGGTGCACGTCGTGAAGTCGGTCAGCCTGTTGCTCAATTGGGGCGCGGTCCCCGGTGGGCTCCGCGCACGGCTGCTGACCGTGCTCGCGGATCTGCACAACCTGCTCGGCTGGACCGAATTCGACATCGGCCGCCCGGTTCCGGCGCGGCTCCGGTTCGATCGCGCGCTCGGTCTCGCCGCCGCGGCCGGGAACGACAGTCTCATGGCCAACATCTGTTATCGCCTCGGCAGGCTGGCGCTGCACCACGACGACATCGAGGGCGGGTTGGACCATCTCCGCCAGGGCCAGGCCGCCGCCCACCGCTCCGATTCCCCTCGAGCACAGGCGATCCTGACGGTCAATGAGGCGTGGGCACTGGCCAAGACCGGCGACGAGCGCGCCGCTCTCACGAGCCTGGCCCAGGCGGAGTGTCAGTTCGAGCGCGCGGACACCTGGCCGTCGCCGCGCCCCTGGGAAGCCTTCTTCGGCACCACGGACATGGCCGCGATGCGCGGGACCGTCCTGACCGAATTGGCCAGGACGGCCACCTCCCGCCACTGCGAAGAGGCGATCGCGCGGCTGCACGACGCCGTCGGCGGCTACGGCGCCGAAATGTCCCGCAGCCTCGCGCTCACCCTGATCATGCTCGCGCAGAACCACGCGCTCCAGGGTGATTTCGACGAAGCCGTTCGCACCGGCACCGAAGCGCTGGACCTCGCACGCGGCCTCGGTTCCACCCGCACCAAGGACCGGCTCGCACCACTGGCGGCGCTCCTGCGCGGACACACCGATCCCGCCTCGCGCGACCTGCTCGCCCGGATCGACGGCTATCGCGCCGAACCGAGCCCTTGACCGGCGAAACGCCGTCCGAGCAGGACCGCGGTCGCCGCGAATCCGAGACACAGACCGGCCCAGACCCCCCAACCGCCCCAGGCGAACACGTAGGCGCACAAGAACATCGCCGGCACACCCACCGCCCAGTAGCCCACGAGCGTGCAGCGGAGGCCGGAAACGGTGTCGCCGAGCCCGCGCAGCAAGCCGACGAGGATGTTCTGCGTTCCCTTGCTGTACTGCTGCGCGATGGCGAACACCAGCAGGGTCGACGCCGTGCCGAGCACCACCGCGTCGGCCTCGTCGTGCAGGAACGGCCACAGCAGCACCTGCGGCACCAGCAGATACGCCAGGCTCACCACCGCCATCAGGGACCAGGAGAGGGTGAACGCCTGGCGGGCGATCACCGGCGCCCGCCATCGTTCGTCCCGGGCGACCGCGCGGCTGACCAAAATGGACGATCCTTGTGACAGCCCGATGTTGGCCTGGTAGACGATGTAGGCGAGCTGGTTCGCGACGTTCGACGCGGCGAGCATCGCCGGGCCGAACGCACCCATCAGCATCGTCGCGATCGAGGTGATCGCCGCTTCCGAGCCGTAGGTGAAGCAGATCGGCGTCCCGTGCCGGACGATGCGCCGGACCACCGCCGGATCCGCGCGCCACAGCGCGAGCGACACCATGGGGCGTAACAGCGGATCCCGCCGGAGCGCCGAGGCGAACACGGCGAGCGTGAAGAACTGGACCAGGGTCGTCGCCAGGCCGATACCGGCGACACCCAGCTCGGGCAGGCCCGCCCAGCCGTAGATGAAGGCGGCGTTGAGGGCGGCGTTGACCGCGATCGACACCAGCGTCACGGCGAGGAGCGAACCCGGACGCCGCAGCCCGACGGCGAACTGGCGCACCACGTTGAGCCACACCATCGGGAAGAGCCCGCCCGCCAGCGCGAACATCATCGGACAGGCGAGCGACACGATCTCCGGTTTCTGGCCGAGCAAGGGCAACGCGCCCGCCAGTCCGCAAAGGACGACCGCGCCGATCGCCGCGGTCAGGGTCGCGACGAGCAGCGCCGACCGCAGGAGCGACCGGATCTCGTCCCGCGCGCGCTCGTCGAGTTCGCCGGTGCCGGTGCGGAGTTCCCCGGCCCCGGCCGCCGTCGCCACGAGGTTCCCGACGCCGGTGACCATGCCGACGCACATGGTGCGGATCTGGTTGTAGAGCAGGATCGCCAGCCCGCCCGCCGCCACCGCGGTCACTCCGAGCAGCCCGAGCATGGCCAGGTCGACGCTGGTGAGCGCGACCTGCGCCAGCTGGATTCCCGCGATCGGCGCGGCCAGCCCGGCGAGCGCCCGGTAGCCGCGGGTCGTCACCGCCGTGCTCATCCGCCCACCGCCACCGGCGTCCGGCGCACCGCCCGGTCGCGCGTGGCCACCCGCACGGACTCGGCGTAGGTGGCGAACCAGCCGTCCATCCGGCGGTGGGCCAGTTCGTCGAGCACTCCCCTGGCGCGCAGCCATTCGTCGTCGTACACCGAATCGAGGTACTTCTCCCCCGCGTCGTTGCACAGCACCACGACGACGCTTCCGGCCGGATACGCGTAAAGCCGCCGGAGCGCGACGTGGATCGCGCCGCCGGTGGTCCCGCCGACCAGCACCCCGGTGCGCCGGGCGACGACGCGCGCCCCGGCGAACGCGTCGCTGTCGGACACGCGATGGGCTTCGCCGATCACCGACCGGTCGACGTTGTCCCCGATCGGGAAACCGGCCGGGCTGCCCGCCCCGGTCTGGTGGTAGATCCCCGGCGCGCCGCCGAAGATGATCGAGCCGACGGGTTCGACCGCCACCGCGTGGGTGGCCGCTCCCGCCGCGCGCAGGGCGCGGGCCGTGCCGCACAGGGAGCCGCCGGTGCCGATCGCCGCGACGAGCACGTCGACGTCGCCGAGCTGCCCGAGGAGTTCTCGCGCCAGCCCGGTGTACCCGTTGCCGTTGCCGGGATGGTTGTGCTGATCGGGGTGGTAGGCCCCGGTTTCGGCGGCGATCCGGGCCGCGACCCGCCGCCGCTGGACCGAACTGACCCCGCCGTCCGGCGGGCAGTCGACGAACACCAGTTCCGCGCCGAGCGCGCGCAGCATCCGGAGCTTCTCGCGGGCGGCGTGGTGATCGACCACGGCGGTGAACCGGTAGCCGCGTTCCAGCGCGACCAGCGCGAGCCCGTTCCCGGTGTTGCCGGAGGTGGGTTCGACGATGTGCCCGCCCGGCCGCAGCCGTCCGTCGAGCTCCGCCTCGTCGATCATCTGCCTGGCCATGCGTACCTTGCACGAGCCGGTGGGGTTGAGGTGGTCGAGTTTGAGCAGCAGGCGCGTCCCGGTGCCGGTGCGCGCGAGCTCCAGCAGCGGCGTGTTCCCGATCAGGTCGGACGCGCGCCGGACGATCGTCATCGGATCTCCTGGATCGGGTGGTCGGTGTCGAGGTGCCAGTGGTCACCGTCGACCACCACTTTCGGCGGCAACGGAAGCTGGTGGAAACCGCTCTCGTTCTTGTCCATCTGGTAGCCGGCCGTGTTGGGGTACACGAGCAGGTCGCCGGTCCTCGGCCGCGCGGGCAGCTCCACCGCGCGCCACGTCAGCACGTCGTACTCCATGCAGCTCGACCCGGCGACGATGGTCCGCACCGGCGTGCCGCCCGGCCCGTCCCGGCGCACGAGCAGCGGGTCGGGCAGGAACTCGCTGCCCTTCCACTGTTCGGACAGACTCATGGACAGGCCCGCGACCGTGGTGATCAGGTGGTCTTCGGCCGGTTTGCAGCCCAGCACCGGGAACACCGAGAACCCGGCGCCGTCGACGAGGGCCCGGCCCGGTTCGAGCAGCAGCTCGATCCCGGCCGCGCGCAGCCGTTCCGCCAGCGTCTTCCCGGCGATCTCGTGCCGGAGGATCGCGGTCACCATCGCGGCCCCGGTCGGCGCTTGGTGGTACGGGTACGTCCTGGCCGGATTGCGGCCGGCGTGGAACCAGCCGTCGTGCCTGCCGGACTCGAACCGCACCCAGTCAGCAGCGTCCACATAGGACACCGCGATCCCGCCGCCCACACTGATCTTCGACGCCGGATGCCCGAGCGCGCGGGCGTCGTGGCACAGGTCGATGAGATACGCGGCGAGTTCCGCCCTCGGCACGGGGTCGTAGCCGTCGAGGTGGAACGAGAAACCCCGCAGGACGACCGGGCCGCCGCACTGCCGGACGGCCGCATTCAAAGCGTCGGGCGCGAAACCGAACCGGCTCTCCGGCGCGGACGGCGGCCGCACCCGCAGCAGCACTTCGGCCGTCTCCCCGAGCTCGGTGGCGAGCCGGGCAACGCGCTCCAGTTCGTCGGCCGCGTCCACCGCGATGAGACAGCGATGCCGCAGGGCGAGCCAAAGGAGGCCGTCGGGTTTGGCGGCGCCGGTGACCCCGATCGACTCGCCGCGCAGACCGTTTCCGAGGGCGTGCACCAGTTCGGGCACGCTCGCGACGTCGACCCCCGTGCCGGGACGCGTGCACTCCCGCAGCCAGGCCGCCGCCTTGTTCGCCTTCTTCCCGTAGTAGACGGTGCCTTCGACACGTTCGGCGGCGAGCGCGTCGACCATTCCCCCGAGATTCTCGGAAAAAGTGGCCGGATGGACCACATGGAACGGGCCGCCGCCGACACCGCGGGCGATGTCCCACAACGTCTCCGAGTCACGCAGCCGGTGCGCCCAGGGACGTTCGAGCGCGGGCAGGGGCGGGGACAGGGTGTCGATCAGGTCCACAGGGCCACCTCGCGGCCGCGGCCCGCGGCGATGGCGCGGGCGGCCAGCGCGTGCGCGACCGGGATGTCGGTGATGATCATGCCGCTGCTGAAGGCGAACACCCGGTCTTCGTCGCCGCGACGGCCGGGAGCCTTGCCCGCGAGGATCTCCGGGAGTTCGGCGTCGATGCGGAAGACACCGTCCGGCCCCGCCATCCGCTGTCCGGTCACCTCGACCTGCGCGCCGCTGGTGGCCACGGTGTAGTCGGCTTCGGCGAGCGTGCCCTCCTGGACTCCCTTGCTGGCGACCGAGATCAGCAGCCCGCCCGGCGGCAGCCAGCCGAGGCGGATCTTCGGGTGGGCCGCCCGGCCGGACGCGGCGACCACGATGTCGGACTCGCGTGCCGCGGCCTCCACGTCGTCGACGAGTTCGACCTCGCGGTCCGGGAACCGCTCCTTCACCGCGGCGACGCTGTCGCGAAGACCGTCGGGATGCGTGCCGAACAACCGCAGCCGCTCCAGCTCCGGCAGCGCGGTGAGCAGGTACGGCAGCGTCCGGATCCCCTGCGCGCCGGTGCCGACCATGAGCGCGGATCGCGCTCCCGGCCGGGCACACGACCGCGCGATCAACGCGGTGCTCGCCGGTGTACGGGTGGCGCCGACGCGGTGGCAGTCCATGAGCGCGAACGGCAGGCCCGTGGTGTCGTCGTACAGGGTGATGGTCGTGTAGTACTTCTCGGCCGACGTGCTGCCCTGGCGGTAGCTCGTCTTGAACGCGGCTTGTTCGAGGGAACCGTCGTAGCCGAGCATCGAGTACGCGACGGCGTCCCGCGCGGGATCCGGCATCGGCACCATCAGCTTCGCCGGGTTCCGCGAGGCTCCGGCAGCGTAGGCCAGGTAGCCGTCTTCGACCATCGTGATCGCCTCGCCGGGAGTGAGTTCGAGGCTGTGCAGATCCGAGCGCGTGAGTATGTGCAGCGAGGGACCGGAGCTCATGAACGATCGACCTTTCTCGTGGGAAGGTGGCGCGCCGCAGCTTAATGAAAATGATTGTCTTTATCGATGAGTGTGGCACTTGTCACGCTAAGCTGGCGGCCGTGAGCAGACCCTGGGGCGCCGCGGAAAGCCGCGCGCGAGCGGAAGAAGTGCGGCATCTCAACGCGATCGCCCGGCTGGCGCCGCACGATCACGCGGTCGCACCGGCGGGCCCGCTCAGCGGGATCCCGTTGGTGGTCAAGGACAACATCCACGTCGCGGGGATGCCGAACACCGCGGGGACCCCGGCGCTGTCGGATCACGTTCCGCACGAGCACGCGACCGTGGTCCGGCGGCTGACCGACGCGGGCGCCGTCGTCGTCGGCAAGGCGACCATGCACGAACTCGCCCTCGGCATCACCTGCGACACGACCCCGCTCGGCCCGGTGCGCAACGCCCGCGACCCGTCCCGGTTCGCCGGGGGCAGCAGCGGCGGGACCGCGGTCGCCGTCGCGGCGGGCATCGTGCCGGCCGGTCTGGGCACCGACACCGGTGGTTCGGCTCGTGTTCCCGCCGCGCTCAACGGGGTTTGCGGTTTCCGGCCCACCACCGGCCGCTACCCGTCCGACGGTATGACGCCGCTGAGCAGCACACGGGACACGGCAGGCCCGATCGCCCGCACCGTCGCCGATCTCGCGCTCCTCGACGCCGTTCTCGCGGCGGAAGAGCCGGCGCCCCTGACCGAGAGCACGTCGATCAGGCTGGGCGTGCCGCACGGTTTCCTGACCGGCGACCTATCCGAAGACGTCGAAGAACTCTGGGAGGCCGCACTCGCCCGGCTGGGCGCGGCGGGCGTCACCCTGGTGCCGCTCGATGACGCGCCCCTCGCGGAACTCGTCGTCGATCAGGGAATGCCGCTGGTGATCCACGAAGCAGGCGTCGGGCTCCGGTCCTACCTCGCCGAGCACGTACCCGAGGTCTCGTTCGAGCGGCTCGTTCGTGAGATCGCCGCGCCCGACGTCCGGGCGATCTTCACCGAGGCCGTCGTGCCGGGCGTCGAGCCCGTCGTGTACGAGGCGGCCCTCGCCACCCGCTCCGCTTTGCGCCGCGCCTACGCGAAGATCTTCGACGAAAGCGGCATCGACGCACTGGCCTTCCCCACCACCCCGGCGACGGCGCGGGACTTCTCGGCCGTCGGGAGTTTCGCGCTCCGCGGGCGCGAGGTGCCGACCTTCGCCACCTTCATCCGCAACTGCCAGCCCGGCAGCATCGCGGGCTTCCCGGGCATGACCGTCCCGATGGGGCACGCACGCGACGGGCTTCCCGCCGGGCTGGCGCTCGACGGGCTGGTCGGCGAGGACCGGAAACTGCTGGCTGTGGGGGCTTTCGTCGAACGGGTTCTGTAGAGGTCCGTGAAGGCCTCCTTGCCCACCCTGAAGGTCAGGGCCCCGGCAAAGTCACATAAGCGCAGGTAAAGCGCTTGATTGCCCTGTCGACGGGAGTCGAACGGGCTCCAACCGTCCACTGTGGCCACTTCTCGGCGACCGCGTGTCCCATTCATGGCGAAATGGGTGATTATGCCGAGGGGTCGTGAGTGGTAAAGGTCGTTCTAACCCTTTTTACCACTCACGACCCCTTCAGGATCGCCACCTGCGGCTCTTCAACACCGCCGGCCCCAGCAGTCACAGCGGCCGCGCGTGAAGGCCCCCTTCCCTCGGCTCGACCGAGGAAACTCACCCTTCCCAAGCCCCGCCCTAAGCCCGGATGCTGGCCTGAAGCGCGTCGATGAGCGCGGCCGCCGCCGGCGGGTCGGGCGGGTCTCCGTAGGTGACGGCGTAGATCTGGCGAGGGTCTTCGGCCAGTTCGGTGGCGTGGACACCGGGCATCCGGTGCGCGCGCAGCGCCAGCCGCGGCAGCGTGGTGACGCCCATCCGGGCCGCGACCAACGCCTGCATGACCACGATGTCGTCGCTGACCAGCGAGATCCGCGGGGCGAACCCGGCCCGCCCGCAGATCGTGACGAGTTCGTCCTGGCAGCGGGTGCAACCGCCGATCCAGGTCGAGTCACGATGGTCGGCGATGGTCTGCCCCGGTTCGCTGCTGAGCAGATAGATCGGGTCCTCCAGAAGATGCACCAGCCGGAGCCCCCGCTCCTCACGGGGCGTGTCCGCGTACCGGAAGATCAGGGCGACGTCGATCCGTCCCTCCCGCAGCATGCGCAGCGCCTCGCCCGGATGTTCGTCCACCAGCCCCAATTCGAGTCCGGGATGCGCGCGGGCCAGCGCGGCCGCCGCGTCGGGGACGATGGTGCTCAGGATCGACTGGAACCCCGCCATCCGGACCCGCCCGGCGCGCAAGCCCACCTGCGCCGCCAGCTCGGCCTCGGCGCCTTCGACCCGGCCGACGATCTCGGCCGCGCGGGCGGCGAGCAGTTCCCCTTCCGGCGTGAGCCGGATGCCGCGGCCGATCCGCTGGACCAGCTTCGCGCCCGTGGCCGCCTCCAACCTCGCGAGATGGTGGCTCACCGCCGGCTGCGTGTAGTGCAGTTCCTTCGCCGCCGCGGTCATCGAACCGTGCCGGGCGACAGCCGCCAGCACGGTGAGCTGCACCAGATTCAGCATGGATAAAGAATACCTATGAAAAAGAAAGAACGTCGTCATTGGACGACGGCCGGGCAGCGGGCCACGATGAAAAGTGACGAGAAGGAGGAACGAAAATGACCGTGACCACCCTCAGACCCGGCCTCCCGGAGCTGATAAAACGTCTGAGCCAATGCACCGAAAGGCCATCCGAACCCCTGGTCACCGCACAAGCCGTGGCGACCGTTCTCACCGAACTCCGGCCGACTCCGCGGCTGCTCACCACGGCGGAACGCGCCGGTTCCCCCGAGGGGTACACCCGCACCACACTGCACGCCGAGTCCGCCTTTTCGATCGTCGCGCTGGTCTGGCGGCCCGGCCAGCTCACCGAGATCCACGATCACCTGGTGTGGTGTACATTCCTTGTCCTGCAAGGAACCGAGACCGAGAACATCTTCGACATCGACGGCGACAGGCTGGTCCGGACGGCCCAGCGGCGCCGCCCGGCGGGCTCGGTGAGCGGCGTCGCCCCGCCCGACGACATCCACCAGGTGCACAACGCGGGCGACACCGTCGCCATCACCTTGCACGTATACGGTGCCGACCTCAGCAAGGGAACGAGCGTACGCCGCAATTACCGAATGCGCGCCACCGCTCGGTGAAAGGCGCAATCGATGGGCCCATTTCGCCTATCGGCATACCCATCGACGGCCGGTCAGGTGTTTTGCCGCCGCATACCGATGGTCCCGGGAGCGGTCTCGACGAAGCCGTGCCGTTTGTAGAGCCGCCATCCGGGTGGATCGCCGAGCAAATTGACGTACGCGCCGGGAGCCTCGGCGTCGATCGCGGCGAGAAGGGCTTCGAGGACGGCGTCCCCGATGCCGCGACGCTGATGGGCGGGCAGGACGGCCATGTCGACGATGTGGAAGTACCACCCGCCGTCGCTGATCACCCGGCCCATCCCGACGATCTCGCCGGTGGCCCGGTGGACGACCCGGACCGACGCCCAGGCGCCACCGACCCCGCGCTCCGCCTGCTCCCTGGGCGGTTCGCTGAGCCCGGCCTCGCGACGCAGCCGTAGGTAGTCGTCGACCGACGGGGAGCCTGCCTCCAGGAGGTAGGAGTCGTCCATGACGGGCTTGCCCTTTCTCTCACACCAACGGCCTACAGCGTCCCACCCGGTGCGCGCGTCCGGAGGCCGGGCCCCGGCGGAGCCCGGCCTCCACAATGGACCCCGCCGAATACCGGACCCGGGAAATCGACTTCACGAAGGCGATATCGGTCCGTATGTCACACGATCGGACAACTTGGCCCGGCTTTCCACGTCCGGAGTGCGGCGCGTTCGGAATCTGTGTCCCCGTTCCGCCGTCCGGCCCAAATCCGGCGCCCCGCGTGGCCGCTTTTCGCCGTTGTCACCCGATTGCTGGTCCTCACTCGCGCGGATAAGCGGGAAGATCACTGCCGGACCGCGACGAAAGAGGATTCGGCCAGAAATGAGTACCGACGTCGCCGCGACGGTCGGTTCGACGGATCGCCCGAGCGAGCGAACCTGTTCTCGGCGAATGCGAGCGCCGCCCGGCCCGGGGCCGACCGCACGGCCCGGGCCATACCGGGCGCCCGTCGATACCCCAAGGGGAACCATGAACCGCGTCACCACGCTCGTAGTAGACGATCAACCCCTCATCAGATACGCGCTCAGCAGGCTGTTGCGGGATTCGGCGGGGGTGGGGGCGGTGGCCGAAGCCGCGAGCGAGCCGGAAGCGTTGTGGCAGTGCGAAAAACGCCATCCCGACATGGTCATCACCGAGCTGTCGATCTGGGGTGAGCCCGCCGGGACCGCGATCTGCCGGTTCGTGAAGGAACAGTTCGAACGTGCGACCGTCCTGGTCTTCGCCGGTGATTCGTCGCCATCGGCCATCGCCATGGCGCTGAACGCGGGCGCGGACAGCTTCGTGCACAAGTCGGCCAGCGGCGGCCAGGTGATGTCGGCGGTGCGCTCGACGCTCGCCGGCCAGCGGGTGTGCGTGCAGGCGGGCGGAACGCCGCCGCCGGTCACCGAAGCCGTGCACTACGCGAGCGCGATGACCAGGCGGGAGGAGGAGATCCTCGCGCTGATCCTCTACCGGTGGTCGAACGACGAGATCGCCGAAGAACTGCACCTCGCGACGCAGACCGTGAAGAACTACGTCAGCCGGATCCTGCAGAAGCTGGGCTTCGGCAGCAGGCGGGACCTGTTCCGCGCCCTGCGGTTCCGGCCGGGCGGCAACCCGTTGCCACGGCTGGAGACGACTTCGTGCGAAGGCGAGTTGCACACCGCGGCTGGCCCGCCCGGGTGAGGGATGTACCGGAAGTACCGAGACCGGATGAGGTTCGGTACCCGCCGTATCCTGTGGCACCGAGATCGTTTTCCTAGCGTTGCCTGCATGACGAAGCCAGGTTCCCTGTTCCTGCTCCTCGCGCTCGCCGGAACCCCCGCCCCGGACACCGTGCGGGCTTCGTCGGTCAAGATCCACGAGGTGCTCGGCGGCCCGGCAGGGTACATCGACCTGCACAACACCGGCGCCGCCACCCTCGACATCGGTGGCTGGTCCGTTCAGGCGTGCACGGGCGGAGCCGCGCCTGTCGAGCTGGCCACCATGCCCGCCGGAAGCGAGATCCCCGCCGGTGAACACTTCCTCATCACCGCGCAGGGTTTCGGCGGGCCGGTCCAGCAGCTGGTCGTCGAGACGATCGCCGGGGACGGCGAGATGCTGCTGGACCGGCGCGGGGCCAAGGTCGACAGTGTCGGATGGGCGCCGTCGTCGCCCTGCCGCGAGAACCAGGCCGCCGTCTCCTGTCCCGGGCTCGCCCAGGCGAGGGACGCCGCCAGCCGCGACACCGACAACAACAAGGCCGACTTCGGCTGCGTGCGACCACCCCACTGAGAGCGCTCCGCCAGTACGAGAAAGGTGCGGTCGTGACCGCGTACAGCGAACGCGGGGACGGGACCCCGCTGGGCGAACTGCTCACCGAACAGCGAATCGCGAAAGGATGGTCGCAAGGTGACCTGGTCGTGAGGTTGCACACCCTCTCCGGCAACGACAGCGTGACCAGGGAGGAGATTTCCCGCTGGGAGCGGGGAAAACGCATTCCCGGTCCCTATTGGCGGCAATGGCTCGGCGATGTGCTGGACACGTCCAGCCATGAACTCGAGCTCGCCGCCGCGGTCGCGAGAAGGCGCCGCCGGACATTTATCGCGTGACGCGAAAGTACCGGAAAATTGGCCCCTTCCCGGCGGCACCGCGGTTCTCGCATGATTGTCATGTCGGCACCGGCGGAAAGAATTCCGGACCGACGGACGAATCCCCCCGAAAACCAAGCTGAAAGGAATTTCCCGTGCGACGAATTCTGGGCGCTTCGGCGGTATTCGCGATGCTGGCGATGGGTATGGCCGGTGGTGTCGCGAACGCGGCAGGCGAGAGCGAGGGCACCGAGGCCGCGCCGCTCGTCTCGTCCACCGTGGTCATCAACGAGGTTTCGACCCGCGGCGTGAACGGTCTGCTCGACGAATTCATCGAGCTGCGCAACGTCTCGAACCAGCCTCAGGACGTGAGCGGCTACGTGATCCGGATCTACTCGCCGTCGAACGTCGTGACCGACACGATCGTCCTGCCGGCGGGCACGATCCTGCAGCCGAAGGGCAACGCGGGCCAGTACGCGGTCCTGGTCGGGCAGAACTTCTCCGGCACCATCGTCGACCAGACCTACGTCATCCCCTTCACGCTGACCGGCGCCGAGGGCATCCCGACCGCCGGTGGCCTCTCGCTGCAGAACATGGCGAGCGCGAAGATCGACGGTGTGGCCTTCAGCAACGCGGTCGTGACCCCGCGTGAAGGCCAGGCCGCCATCCCGGAGAACGCCGTCACCGATCAGCTCAACGCGGCGAACACCCGCAACATCCTGAGCACCGACACCGACAACAACCGGCAGGACTTCTCGCTGCAGCTGCGCACCCCGGGTCTGTAAGTCCCACAGGACCGACCCGTCTCGACCGGGCCCGGGCCGCCGTCGGCGGTCCGGGCCCTTCCATGGCGGTATCTCGCCAACGGCGACATACCGCCAGCGAGAATTGTGTTCATCTCCGAACTCCTGCCTCATCCTCGGGAAACTCCATCTTCGCGGCGGCCGTGTCCACGGCCGCTTCTCACTATCCGAGGAGAGTGAGGCTCGATGTTCCCCCGTTCCCCTCACCTGACGAGACACCCCTGGCACCCGGTGGCGATTCTGGCGGCCTCCGCACTGGTCGCCCTGACCCCTCTACCGGTGATCGCGACCGTCGCGACCGCCGCCGTATCCGGCCCCGCTCCCGTCACCGGGCGGCCGGACGTCCATCGCGTCACGTTGCTCACCGGCGACGTGGTGACCTACGAACGAGACGGCGCCGGGCACGGCACCGCACAGGTCGAACCGGCGGTACGGCCGGACCGGCCGAGCCCGGCGTTCCAGATCACGACCACGGCCGAAGGGCTGATGGTGTATCCGTCGGACGCGCTTCCGTTCGTCGGCAAGGGATTGCTGAGCCCGGAGCTGTTCAACGTCACCGCGCTCGTCGGAGACCGGCGCGACGACGCGGCGAGCACCACGATCCCCGTCATCGTGCGTTACGGCGACCGGCCGGGGCTGTCCGCTCAGACTCTGGACGCGAAGGCGAAGGCGCTTCCGCAAACCCAGCGGCTCACCCCGCTCGTCACGGTCAACGGGGTGGGAGTACAGGTCAAGAAGGCGGGGACGGCGGAGTTCTGGCGTTCCCTCGTCGCGTTCGACGCGAGCGGGAAACCCGTGTTGAACCAAGGGATCTCACAAGTCCGGCTGGACAGGAAGGTCCGGGTGACGCTGGACAAGAGCACCGCGCGGGTCGGCGCGCCGTCGGCGTGGAGCGGCGGCTGGACCGGGAAGGGGACCACGGTCGCGGTGGTGGACACCGGGATCGACGAGAACCATCCCGATCTGGCGGGCAAGACGGTCGCCTCCGCGGATTTCAGCGGGGAAGGCGACGTCGTCGACCGCCACGGCCACGGCACGCACGTCGCGTCGATCGTCGCGGGTACCGGTGCGGCCTCGGACGGCCGGTACAAAGGTGTGGCACCGGACGCGAAGCTGGTGGTGGCCAAGGTTTTCGACGCCTCCGGCGAGGGTGACACCGCACAGGTGATGGCCGGGATCGACTGGGCCGTCGCGCAGGGCGCGAAGATCGTGAACCTCAGCCTGGGCGCCGGCGTCAGCGACGGGGCCGACCCGATGAGCGAGCAGATCGACTCGCTTTCGGCGAAGTCCGGCACGCTGTTCGTGGTCGCGGCCGGGAATTCCGGGCCGGGCGACCGGACCGTCACGACCCCGGGGGCGGCGACGTCCGCGCTCACCGTCGGGGCGCTCGACCGGGACGACAAGATCGCGTGGTTCAGCAGCCGCGGTCCGCGGCTGCGGGACGCCTCGGTCAAGCCGGAGATCACCGCGCCCGGCGTGGGGATCGTCGCCGCCCGGGCCGCGGACACGGCCATGGGCGAACCGGTCGACGGCTCGTACACCGCCGCGTCGGGCACTTCCATGGCGACTCCGCACGTCGCGGGCGCCGCGGCGATCCTGCTGCAGCAACGACCAGGGCTGACCTGGCAGGCACTGAAGAACTCGCTCGTCACCACGGCCAAGGACGTCGGCCTTCGCTGGTTCGAGCAGGGCGCCGGACTCCTCGACGTCGCGCGGGCCGTGTCGCAGAAGGCGACCGGCACCGCCGTCGCGAGCTTCGGCCGCAACGAGCGGACCACCAACGCCTCGGCACAGGTCGTCCGGCAGTTGTCCTACACCAACACCGGGGACCGGCCGCTGAACCTGAATCTGAAGCTGACCGTGCGGCCGTGGGACGGCGGCGCCGCTCCGGGTACCGGGATGCGCCTGGCGAAGACGGAGCTGTCGATCCCGCCGAAGTCGAGCACCACCGTCGATCTCGCCGTGAACCCGAACGAAGGAACGGCGGGCGTCTACGGCGGCGACGTCGTGGCCACGACCGCGGACGGGACCAACGCGGTGCGGACACCCGTGAGCACCTACAACGCTGCCGAGCTGTTCCCGGTGACGATCCGGGTACGGGATTCGGCGGGTGGGCCCGCCCAGTCCGCGTCGGCCCAGCTGATCGACGACGCGGCCGGTGCGGGCAACCGCAACGACCCGTTCCTCGACCAGGTCGGCCAGCAGGTCGGCCTGGTCGACGGGGTCGGCCGGGTGCTCGTGCCCGCCGGCCGCTATTCGGCGCTCGGCTGGGTGATGGAGCGGGGGCTGACGGTGCGCCGATGGTCGGCGATGAGCGCGACGCAGGTCGCCGTCACAGGCCCGGCGGAGATCGCGCTGAACGCGGCGAGCGCCGTCCCCGCCGGGCTGATCACGCCCACTCCCACCGATCTGCGTGACCGCACGGTGATGCTGCGGCGCGTGATCCCCGGCGGTGCGGGGGTGAACGGCTACGTCGGCGAAGCCGGATTGGCCTCGGGCGCGGGCTGGGAAGTGCGTGTGACACCGGCGGCGGCCACGTCGGCGGGTGCGATTTCGTTGCAGGACAGCGCGACACTGGCCCAGACCGCGGTCGAGATGCGGATCGCCGGCGGCGCCTCGGCCGTGCTGAACCCGGCGTACGACGTGCCGACGTTGACGGCGAAATCACCCGGTGAGCGAACGCTGCCGGTCGTGTTCGGCGGCGCGGGTGACCTGACCGGTCTCGACGTCCGCGGAAAGGCCGTCCTGGTGAGGATTCCGGTCCCGGCCGGGGCACCGGACCCGGTGAGCGCGGTCTCCGCGGGCATCGCGAACGCGGCACGCGCGGTGTCCGCCGCTGGTGGGGCGGCACTGATCCCGTACGCCGGTTCGCCGGGTTCGCTGAGCGTTCCGGGTCTCAGCAGCGCGGTGGTGCCGACCTTGTCCCTCGGCTGGGACGAAGGCGAAAAGCTGCGGACCGCCGGTGCCGTTTCGGTGCGCCTGCTGGTGCGCGCCGCTCCGGACGTGATGTACAACCTCAGCTACCTCGACGCCAACGGGGTGCCGAAGGAGCTCGTCCGGCGGGTCGACCAGAAGACCCTGGTCGCCACGAAAACCGGCTACCACGCCGAAAAACCGGGACTGACCGGACAGAAGAACTGGTACGCCTTCCCGACCGGCCTGTGGAAGACGCAGGCGGTGCAGGGCACGAAGATCCCGGTTCCCGGCTCGTGGACCGAGTACACCGGACCGGCGGACGATCGGCTGGTCTGGAAACGGGTCGTCACCCTGTCCGGCAACGACGCCGCGGGCCGTCGCGCCGCGCTGAGCATGAACGCGCAGAACATCTACCGCGCGGGCGAGCGGTCGAGGCCGGACGAGTACTGGTTCCGCGCACCGCTGCACGGCGGCGCGGTGGAACTGCCCGCCGACCATCCGGCCCGCTATCCGGCGACGGCCACCGGCTGGGCGGTGCTGTGCTCGATGTGCCGCGGTGGCACGGATCCCGACCTGTTCGTGCCCGGCCTGCAGTGGATGGACGGTACGGCGGGCGCCGGTTCGGGCGGGCACTACTCGAATCCCTACGAGAACGCGCGGTACTTCGCGGCGACCACGGCCCGGTTGTACCGGGACGGGGTCGAGATCCCGCGATCCAATGCGGACGATCCGCTCGCGCTCATCCCGGAGTTCCGGCTCGCACCGGCCCCGGCCACCTACCGGCTGGACGTGACCGACGTGATGCCCGGCCAGGCGCAGGTCGGCATCCCGAGTGGCGCGCTGTTCCAGCACGCCCCGAGGACCGATACGTCGTGGACGTTCGCCTCGGCGCGGTCCGATGCCGCGGCACCGCTCGGATTCTCCTGTCACGGCTCGGGAAAGTCGTGTTCCTTCCAGCCGCTCATCCAGCTGGACCACCGGTTGCCACTGGATCTCGGCGGCCGCGCACCGGCCGGACGGCCGTTCACCTTCGACGTGTCCGCCGGCTCGCACAGCGGCGCACGGGGCGGCGGACCGGTGACGCGGCTGCAGGTGTCGTCGTCGACGGACGGCGGGCGCACCTGGGCGACGGCGACCGTCCGTCCGGGTGGGAACGGACTCTGGTCGGTGACGGTGGCCCACCCGCGACTCGACACGACCGACGGGTTCGTCTGGTTGCGCTCGGAAGCGCGGGACAGCTCGGGAAACACCGTGACGCGGACGGTCCAGCGGGCCTACGCGCTCACGGAGGTGGCGAAGGCGAACCCTCGCGTTCGCTGACGTCCTCGTCCTGAGTGGGTTGGGTCGCCGGCAAGGTGACCCAACCCCGGGTCGCGACCTGAAGCCCGGCCTGGAACCGGGTCGTCGCCCCGAGGGTGGTCATGAGATCGCGCAGGCGTCGCTGGAAGGTCCGGTAGCTCATGCCGAGTTGTTTGGCGATGCTCCGGTCCGGCAGCCCCGTGGTCAGCAGGGCGAGCAGGCGGGCGTCGTCGGAAGGCGCGACGTCCGCCAGTTCCGCCGAACCGGGCAGGCGCAGGGGAAGCCCTGTCTGCCAAAGGAAGTCGAAGACCGCGCTGAGCGCGTCGAGCAGGGCGCACGGACGGATCACCAGCGCCGCGCCGACCTCGGGGAGATCGGAACGCAGCGGCACCAGTCCGACGCGCCGGTCGACCACGATCATCTTGAGCGGGGCGATGGTGACCACCCGGGCCTCCTCGCCGAGCGCGAGGCCCGCCTCGAGGTCCGATGACAGGTCGTGCATCTCCAGCGCACTGCGCTCGTACACCCCGCGAAAGCGCACCCCTCGGCCGAGAAGATCACGTTCGGCGGGATGGAGCACACTCGGCGTCTGCGCGTATGGCGGTTTGTCGACGAAGGCGACCTCCCGCTCGGCCGAGCGCAGCAACCGATCGGCCCGGTCGGCGATGAGCGCGTCGCCGTGGATCACCTCGATGAGATCGACGGGGCGTTCGCCGGACGTCGCCCGGTACCGTTCGCGCAACCGGTCGGCGACCAGCCGGGCGCTCGCGAGTTCCTGCTCCTTCAACCGGAGCATCGCGTCCAGCGCGATCTCCGGCCGCACCGCCGAATACGCCTCCGCCGGGCCGGGAAGCCTGACGAGCAAACCTTTTTCGGTCAGCACGTGCAGGACCCGGAGCAGCCGTTGCCGGGCCATCCCGGTGCGTTGCCGGATTTCGGCGACGGTCAGCGAACCGGTGCCGGCGAAAGCATCGTAGACCTCGACGTCGGTTTCACTCAGCCCGATGATGTCCAGCAAATCGTCTCCCGCCGCAGCCGCGGTCGCCTTCGTCCGACCATACCGCTGGAATCCGGCGGGTAAAAGGGACCATGCCCTGACCGTCCACTGTGGTCAGTCGTGGTCCGGAATCCCGTGGAGATGGTGATCGGCCGCGTTCATGACCTCCGCCAGCAGGCGACGGACGTGCCCGCCGCGGGCCCGGTAGAGGATCCGGCGGCCATCCCTGCGCTGGGTGACCAAACCGGCCAGCTTGAGCTTGGCCAGATGCTGCGACACCGCCGGACGTGCGATGTCCACCGCGGCCGCCAGCGACGCGACGTCGTACTCCTCGCCGCTGATCAGCCACAGCATCCGCATCCGGGTGGGATCCGCCAGCATCCGCAGGGCGGTGGACGCGGCTTCGACCTGGTCGTCCGGCGGCAGGTGGGACCACTGGTCGCCGGATTCGTCATGTGCGTACATGAGCACCTATCATGGAAGGGACGCCGTGCGAGAGGAGCCGGGGAGCGTGTCGCTGTTCGGTCATCGTGACTACCGGCATCTGTTCGGGGCGCAGCTGGTCGCGCTGTTCGGCACTGGACTGACGACCGTAGCGCTCGGGTTGCTGGCCTACGACTTGGCGGGGTCCCGCGCGGGCGCCGTCCTGGGCACCGCGCTGGCCGTCAAGATGATCACCTACGTCACGGTGGCGCCGCTCGCCGTCGCCTACGCCGACCGGGTGCCGCGCCGCTTCTTCCTCGTCACCCTGGACGTGGTCCGCGCGCTGGTGGTGCTCGCGCTGCCGTTCGTCGACCAGGTCTGGCACGTCTACGTCCTGATCGTGGTGCTCCAGTCCGCGTCGGCCGCGTTCACCCCGGCGTTCCAGGCCGTGCTCCCCGACCTCCTTCCCGACGAACGCGACTACACGAAGGCACTTTCGCTGTCCCAGCTGGCCTCGACGACGGAGAGCCTCCTCAGCCCGCTCCTGGCCGCCGCCGTGCTCAGTCTCGTGTCCTTCCACTGGCTGTTCACCGGCACTTCGATCGGTTTCGCAGTGTCCGCCGCGCTGGTGCTGAGCACCCGGATCCCGGACGCGGCGCGCGGCGACCGCGGCGGGGCCTGGGAGCGCACCGCTGCCGGGATCAAGCTGTACACCGCGACCCCGCGCCTGCGGGGCACACTCGGCCTGGACCTGGTGGTCGCGGCGGCCGGCTCCGTGGTCATGGTCAACACCGTGAACTACGTCCAGGACACCCTCGGCGGATCACAGGCCGACGTCGCCCTGCTGCTGGCGGCCAACGGCGCCGGGACCATCCTGGCCGCGCTCCTGCTCCCCCGCGTACTCGACGGGATCCCCGACCGCACCGTCATGCTCACCGGCGGCGGCACCCTGCTCGCCGGACTGACCGGCGCCATCGCGCTGTCCACAGTGGACTCCGGCGGCTGGCGCGGAGCCGCCGCGCCGGCCGTGTGGGCCGTGATCGGACTCGGCGCCGGGCTCGTCCTCACCCCCGTGGGCCGGGTGCTGCGCAGGTCCAGCCGTCCCGCCGACCGGCCCGCGATCTTCGCCGCCCGGTTCTCGCTTTCCCACGCCTGCTGGCTGATCGCCTACCCGATCGCCGGACGGCTCGCCACCGACGCCGGATTCACCGTCACCTGGCTCGTCCTCGGCGCGCTCGGCGTGATCGGCTTCGTCACAGCCGTCCGCGCGTGGCCTCGAAACGACGATGCGAGGGCTCCCTTCACCGCGTCTAATGCGGTGAAGGGAGCCTTCACCCCGGTCACTCACCGGCCAAGTCAGCCTTTCGCGCGCATCACCGGGCGGCGACCGGCGGCAACGCGCGCACGGCCTTGGCGGCGAGCATCGCGAGCGGTACCGCTACCGCCAGAACCGCCACGGTCTGCCCGGCGGCGATCGCGATCATGAGGTCCAGTTCCGCGGTGCGGGCCGCGAGCCGGAGGTAATCCAGCAGCGTCACGACCCGCTGCACGAGGGCGACCAGCGCGAGCAAAGCGAGCGTCGTCGACCACGACACCGCGGCACTCCGCCAGCCCAGACGAGGCACGCTCAAATACACGACCACGGCGGCGAAGACCGCCACACAGACCACGCCCGGCCAGTCCACGAGCACCGGAACGCTGACGTAGGTGACCAGCGTCGCGACCGTCAGGAGGCCGACGCCGGCAAGCAGCGCGACGAGCCACGGCCGCGCTTTCACCGGTGGGGCCTGCCGATGGAACGCGACCAATGCCACCACCGGCAGCGCCTCCAGCAGGAGTCCGACGGTCCCCGACAGCCCGTACGCACCCTCGACGGCCACGAGATCCACGCCGAAGAAAACCGAGGCTTGAGCCAGCGCCGTCACCGCGAGCCACCGCGCCGCGCGCCACCGGCCGGTCACCAGGCACAGATAGGCCGCCACCCAGACCAAGCCGAGCAGGGCCTGCACGTCGGCCGCGACGGGATTCGGCACCGAGGGAAACCACAGCCGCGCCCCGATACCCGCCACGGCGGCCACCGCTTGCACGAGCAACCCCACCAGCGCCAGCCGCCGGACCGTCTCACCCCAGACGAGGTAGCGGAGTGGCGCGCCGTCACCTCCCAACCGCAGCCGCACCGCGAGCGCCACGACGCTCGCCACCTCCGGCCGGCTCGGCCGGCCGTGGTCGGCGGCGAACTCCGCGTCCTCGGCGTCCTCGGGCATCTCGCTATACAGGAAGGTGGCGACCATGTCCTCCTCCCACGCCCGCCGATAAGAGGCGGGCAGCAGCCGCAGCACCCGCCGGTACCGCTCCTCCAGGCGGTTCACGCCAGGCCGCCGGTGTCCGCAGGCCGCCACGCGCGCAGCCGTTCCGAGGCGGCGCGGGCGTTCGCGGTCTGCCGCCGGACCTCGGCGGTGAGCGCCGTGCGGCCGTCTTCGGTCAGCCGGTAGTACCGGCGGAGCCGCCCGTTGGCGACCTCCTCCCGGTCCGGCTCGACCAGGCCGTCCGCGACCAGCCGATCCAGCACGCCGTACAGCGTGCCCACCTTCAGCTTCACCCGCCCGTCCGAGAGATCCCCCACCTCGCCGACGATCCCGTACCCATGACGTGGCGTGTCCACAAGCGCGGTGAGGACGAAGAACGCCTGCTCCGTCATCGTTCGACCAACCATGGGCACAATATATCGCTATCCGATATATTGTGCCACCGCCGGAGCGACGCGGACCAGGTGCTTGATCTCCTGGAACGCCTCGAGGCTGCGCGGACCGTTGAGCCGGCCGATCCCGCTCTGCCCGAAGCCGCCCTCCTCGAACTCGTCGTGGACCACCGCCCAGGCGTTGGTCCACACCGTGCCCGCCTTCAGTTCCCGCGCGAGCCGCAGCGGCCGGTCGGCGTTCGTGGTCCACACCGACGCGGCGAGACCGAATTCGGTGCCGTTCGCCAGCCTCACGGCCTCGTCCTCGGTGCGGAAGACTTCGAAGGTGGCGACCGGACCGAACACCTCACGCCGCACGATGTCGTCGTCCGGGCTTCGGGGCTCCAGCAGGCTGGGCCGGTAGTAGGCGCCTCCCGCGAGCGGGCCGTCCTCGACCGGGCCCCCGCGCACCAGCACCGTGGCCGTGCGGGCGGCCTCCTGGACGATCCGGTCGACCCGGTCCACGGCTTCCCGGTCGATCATGGGCCCCATCCGGCTGTCCGGGTCGTCGCCCGGGCCCAGCCGGACGGCCGACAGCGCCTCGACGAGACGCTCGCGCAACTCGCCCGCGATCGCTTCGTGGGCAAGGATCCTGCTGCCGGTCATGCAGAACTGACCGGCGAAGGTCGTGATCGCCGCGGTCAGCACCGGGACGGCGGCATCGAGGTCGGCGTCGTCGAACACGATCATCGGCGTCTTGCCGCCGAGTTCGAGCGAAAGGCGCTTCAGGGTCCGTGCCCCCTCGGCCATGATGACGCGGCCCACGGCGGTGCTCCCGGTGTAGCTGATCGCCGCGGTGCCGGAAGAGGAAACCAGCTCCCGCGCGCCGTCGTCGCCGGATTCGGTGAAGAGGTTGAGGACGCCAGGAGGCAACTCCGGGGTCTCGGCGACGACCTCGGCGAGGACTCCGTTGACCAGTGCCGTCCGCCCGGGCATCTTCATCGCCACGGTGCAGCCGGCGGCGAGGGCCGGCGCGAACGACCGCACGGCCAGCACCACCGGGGAGTTCCACGGCACGATGACGCCCGCGACACCGATCGGCTCGGGCAAGGTGCTGCTGAAGTATCCGGGCCGCACCTCGGCCGACCGGCCACTGTCGACCAGAGCCAGGGCCGCGGCGTAGCGGAGCTTGGGGGCGCACATGTCGACCTCGAACGCGGCCTCGCCGAGAGTCTTGCCGTTCTCCTTCGCCAGCAACGAAACAAAGTCGTCGCGGCGTGCCTCCAGGCGATCGGCCAGCCGCAGCAGCGCGGTCGCTCGCGTCTGGCGGTCGCGGGACCAGGAGGCGCGCTCGAAGGCGGCCCGGGCGGCCTCGACCGCAGCCTGGGCCTCCGCGCGACCGCCATCGGCGAAGGTGCCGAGGGCTTCACCGGTGGCCGGCCCGGTGGACGTACCGGTGCTCGTGGAGTCCTGCCAGACGCCGTCGATGAAGTGCCGCGCGTGCGGGAGTGCTGTCGTCATACTCGAAAACCGTTCTGTGAAAGGGAAAGGTCAATCGCCGAGGGAACGGAGAGCGGGCGTCCGGGGACACAGCGCCAGCAGAATCGCGGCGGTCACGGCAAGTCCGGCGAAGACGGCGAATCCCGTCAGCGGGTCACGGCCGCTGACCAGCCACCCGATGACGATCGGTCCGACGATCGTGCCGGTGCGCCCGGCGCCGAGGGACCAGCCGAGGGCCCGAGCACGGCGGCCGGTCGGGTACGACGCGCTGACGAAGGCGTTGATCAGGATCTGACCGCCGTGCCCGCCGACGCCTGCCACGGCGATGCAGACCAGCAGCGGGGCGGACGGCAGCTTGATCGAGAGCACCAGCAAAGCGGCGGCCATGCCGAGGTAGGTGAGGACGACGACGGGCCGGTTGCTCCACCGGTCGGTCGCGGCGGCGAGGACCAGCGAGCCCGCCACCGCCCCGAGGTTGAGGACGAGCAGGAAGACCAGGGACGAGTCGAGCGCGTAGCCCGCCTTGGACATCAGGCCGGGCAGCCAGGTGGCGAGCCCGTACCAGGCGAAGAGCCCGCAGAAGGTCGCGGTGGCGAACACGATCGACGCGCCCCGGTAGGACCGGCCGAAGATCCCCTCGGCCTTCTCCAGCGTGACCACCGCGGGCACGTCCAGCCCGAACCGGGCGCGGACGGCCGACGCGTGGTCGTGGCGCCCGACGCTGTCGAGGAACCTGGGCGACTCGGGAAGGTACCTGGCGGTGATGACCAGGCAGAGCACGCCGGGCGCGCCGGCGAGCAGGAACATCGCCTCCCACCCCCCAGACCGGGATGACCGGCAACGCCGTCACCGCGGCGAGTACGCCACCGACCGGCACGCCGGACAGCATCAGCGTGTAGGTCAGGGTGCGATACCGCGGGATCGCGTACTCCAGCGTGAGCGCGGACGCCGCGGGCATGATCGCCCCGATGCCCAGTCCGGCGAGCAGCCGGAACAGCGCCAGCGGCCAGACACTGTCGACCGCTCCGCACAAAACGGTGAACAAGGTGAAGACCGCGACCGCCGCGATGGCGACGGGCCGGCGGCCGTAACGATCGGAGAGCGCACCCGAGGACAGCGCCCCGGTCATCGCGCCGACGAAGACGGCCGAGCCGATCCAGCCGATGTTCTCCGGGGTGAAGCCGTTTCCCGGATTCTCCAGCAGCACGGGGACGACGGTGCCGAAGGCGACGATGTCATAGCCTTCGATCACCACGATGATCCAGCACAGCAACGTCACGCGCATCGCCGCGCGACCGGCCGGGGCGACGGTCTGATCCTGCATGCCGGTTCCTCGTTTCGGGGTCGGAAAGGCCTAGAGCCAAGGCGGGAGGGACTCGCGCGATCGGCCCGTGAGAACGCCCGCGAGCGCGGCGGCCTGGCCCCGGGCGAGACGCTGCTCGACGATCTCGAAGTCCAGCGCCCTCAGCAGTTCCTCCGGCCACTCCCAGGTGCCGCCCAGATCCACCCCATGGACCACGACCTCGCGGACCCGGAGCCAGGGGATCTCCTCGGCGGAAACCGTGCGGCCCTGAGCGGTGACGACCTGGCGCGCCCACTGCTTGTCGGTCAGTGCGGACAAGAGTCCGTCGAGTTCGGCCGCCGACTCGCGCACCAGATCCTTCAGCTCCGCGGGCGGCAGGGCCGCCCCGGTGGAGATCTCCCGCTCACGCTGCCCCGCGCCGTCGTACATCGGGCTCTCGACCCCGGTGGCGGCCCACGAAGCCAGCCGCCCCAAGGCACACGCGTTGTAGTGGAGGTGGGCGACGAGATGGCCGACGGTCCACCCCGGCAGCGGCGACGGCTCGGCGAACCGCGGTTCCGCCAGCCCGTCGACGATCCCGAGGAGCCGCTCGGTTCCCGCCCTCATCCACTCCAGGTACGTGGCGGAGGACGCCGTCACGACTCGGACCTCACCGTGTTCTCCAGCGAGCCGATGTGCTCGATCGTGGTGACGACCTTGCTTCCCGCGGTCAGGTAGCGCGCCGGTTTCCGGGCGTGGCCGACGCCGCCCGGCGTGCCGGTGGCGATCACGTCGCCGGGGCGCAGCGTGATCATCGTCGAGACGTACTCCACCAGCGCGACCGGATCGAAGACCAGGTCGCCGGTGTCGGCGCGCTGCATCTCCTCGCCGTCCACCGCGGTGGTGATGGCCAACTCCGGCCGGACGCCTCCCGGCAGCTCGTCGGGTGTGACCAGCACCGGCCCGATCGGCGTGCTGGCCTCGAAGTTCTTTCCCTGCAACCATTCCCGGGTGCGGAACTGCCAATCGCGCATCGAAACGTCGTTGAGCACCGTGAATCCCGCGATCGCGGCGGCCGCCTGCCCGGACGTCGCACGGCGGACCGTGGCACCGACGACCACGCACAGCTCCGCCTCCCAGTCGACCGAATCGGATTCCGGCGGGAGGACGATGTCGTCGTGGGCGCCGATGAGGGTGTCGGCGAATTTCGCGAACAGGGTGGGGTATTCGGGAAGGTCGCGCCCCATCTCGAGGATGTGGGTCCGGTAGTTCAGGCCGACACAGACGATTTTGCCCGGCGCCGGGACCACCGGCGCGAGCCGCACCTCCGCGGCGGTGTACCGCTTCCCCGGCTCCTGCGCTTTCGTCCGCCACGAAGGATCTTCGAGCAACTCGCGGACATCGGCCGCGGCCAATGCCGTGTACGTTCCGCCGTCGACGCGGGCGGCGCGGCTGGTGCCGTCGACCAGGATCGTGGCCAGTCTCATCGTGCGCTCCCTGCCCGTGCGAGGTCGAGCCGCTCGTAGATCGGTGCGTCGGTGAACTCGAACAGGTCGGCCCCGTGTTCGGTGGCGATGGAGAGTGGCTGCCAGGACGGGACGACGAACAGATCACCGCGGTCGACGTGCCAGGCCGAGTCGCCGACCGTGACCCGGGCCGATCCTTCGAAGACCTGGAAGACGGCCGAGCCCACCTCGCGGCGGTCCGCGGTGGCGGTGTCCGGGGCGAGCCGGTGGAACTGGGTACGCAGGGTCGGCATCACGTCGCCGCCGGTCGTGGGATTGGTGAACCGCACCGCCGCGTGCCCGGGCTCCGGCGTGGCCGGATGGCCCTCCGCTTCCAGCTCCAGTTGCTCACGCAGCGCCCGGTCGGTGTGCTCCCAGCGGTAGGCGAGCAGCGGCGTCTTGGGCGAAGGGGCCAGATGGGTCAGCGGGCGCAGCCCCGGGTGTCCCCACAGCCGCTCCGAACGCGACCGCTCCGGGGTGCCGACGTCGCCCACCTGGTCTGGCCCGAACTCGAAGAACGTGGAGTCGGTGGCGTAGGCGAAGGGGATGTCCAGGCCGTCGATCCAGGCCATCGGGGCATCGCTGGTGTTGAGGTGGCCGTGCCAGTGCCAGCCGCCCTGCGGCAGGAAATCGCCGCGGCGCATCGCGACCGGGTCGCCGTCGACCACGGTCCACACGCCCTCGCCCTCGCCCTCGACGACGAACCGGAACGCGTTCTGCGTGTGCCGGTGCACCGGCGCGTCCTCGCCGGGGTTGAGGTACTGGATCGCCGCCCACAACGTGGGGGTGGCGAAGGGACGTCCCCCGAGCCCGGGGTTCGCCAGTGCCAGCGCCCGGCGCTCCCCGCCGCGGCCCACCGGAACCAGGACACCCGCCTGCGCGGCCATCGCGGAGAGCGAGTCCCAGGACCATCGATGCGGCAGCGCCGCCGATCTGGGGGTGGCTGGCATGAGGTCGCCGATCTCGCACCACAGTGGCACGAGGGATTCCTCTTCGAAACGGGAGTAGAGCCGGTCCAGCTCGGGGGTCGATTCCAGTGCGGAGGACATGACCGGAACGATCTCCGAGGACGATGGGGGTAGCTATACTTTTCCTCTATGCGGAATCCTCCGACGTCGCTGCTGAACTCGGTCGATCACGCGTTGCAGGTCGCCATCCTGCTTCAGCAGGAGGGACCGCTGCGGCTGGTGGACATCGCCCAGCGGATCTCGATCGCCCCCTCGACGGCACACCGGCTGCTGACGTCGCTGGTCTATCGCGAGTTCGCGACCCAGGACGCCGACCGGCTCTACCGGCCCGGCCCGATGCTCAGACCCGTCGAGGCACCCGACCCCGGCGCCCAGCGGCTGTGGCGGGTCGCGCGGCCCCGCATGCGCCGGCTCATGGAGCTCGTCGACGAGACGGTCACCCTGCTCGTGCCCGTCGGGACCGACGCCCGCTTCATCTCCACCGTGGAATGCACCCGGACCCTGCGCGTCGCCGATCGCACGGGTTTCGTCATGCCGCTGCACCACACCGCCGGTGGCCGGGCCATCCTGGCCGAGAAGACCGCCGAGGAGCTCATCGAGCTCTACCGCGACGAGGACGTCGACGGCCGCCGCCTCCACCGCGAGTTGTCGCGGGTACGCGCCAAGGGCTTCGCCATCAACGACCAGCGCACCGAGAAGGGCCTCACGGCGATCGGAGTCGCCGTGCGAAGCCCGGACGGGCCGTCGTGCGGCGCCATGGCGCTGGCCATGCCGACCACGCGCT
Source organism: Amycolatopsis keratiniphila (assembly GCF_000400635.2). NCBI lineage: Bacteria > Bacillati > Actinomycetota > Actinomycetes > Pseudonocardiales > Pseudonocardiaceae > Amycolatopsis > Amycolatopsis keratiniphila. The sequence goes on from NC_021252.1 coordinate 7,003,703, forward strand.
TCCGCGCCGACCCGGTCCAGGAATGGGTCGCACTGCTCAAGACCGCGGCGGCCAGGGTCGAGGAGGAACTCGCGACCGAGTCGTGAACCCGCCGCACGGCCCGGAGTGCGCCGCGCTTGAAAACAAAGTTCGGCTCGCCTAAACTTCGGCTTAGGCATCCCGACAACAGCGCCGGACAGGTGACCACGATGAACTGGAGCCAGCTCCTCGTGCCCGTGACCAGCGGCGTGGCCGTCGCGCTCATCGTGGCGACCGTCAGGTTCCTGTGGCGTCGCACCCGCCTGCCGACCGGGCTCTCCCAGCGGATGACCCGGCGGAACTACCTGGCGGAGATGCTCGTCATCTCCAAGAACGACAACGTCGACCGGCTCGACGCCCTGGTCCCGAATCTGCTTCCGGCGGAAGGCTCCCCGGTGGTCGCCGAGATCCAGGAATCGTGGTCGCAGCTCAACGACCGCCGCGGGGTCCGGGTGATCACCCGGACCGAGCCCACTTCCCTCACCGCCGGAGCGGAGCTGCTCGGCGCGGGTATCGAGGTCCGTGTGTCCCGCGCGCTGACCGCGGATCACCTGTCGTACCACCTGTTCTCCGGCTCGGAGCACCACACGGTGCTCAACCGGCGCAACGGTGGGAAGGACCGGCCCGAACGGCTGGACGAGATCTCCGCCGCCAAGGTGTTCCGCAGCCACTTCGACAAGACGTGGAGCGAATCCGAACCCATCGAATCGTTCCTGGCCGGCGAACTCCTCGCCGGGAGCAACGCTGGCCTCGCGGATCGGATCCGAGAGCAGCGCGCGACGTACCAGCTGTCGGCCGAAGCGCAAGACGCGGTCCTGCGGCACCTGGCGTTCCGTCACCGCGCACCGGTCGTCTTCGTCACCGGACTGCCGGGGGCAGGCAAGTCACTGGTCCGGCGGGCGCTCGCCGAGGAGCTCCGCCGGTGGCGGATGCGGGTAGACGAGCTCAACGACTACGTCTACGCGTTCGAAGAATTCCTCCACGCCTTGATGCTCCTCGGCGACGGCCGCGGCGCGGGTTTCAGCGCCCAGGAGGGCGGCGCGTTCCAGGTGGAGCACGAGGACGATCTCCGGCCGGCCCTGCACACGCTCGGCCACCGGGTCTGGGAAAACCGCCGGAGCAACCCGATCACGATCGTCGAGTTCGCCAGGGCCGACACGATCGGAGCGCTCCAGGTGTTCGGCGACGAGGTACTGGCGGCGTCGCAGATCATCCACGTCCGCGCCTCCGACACCGAACGCGCCGCCCGGCTGGCCAGGCGGGGCGAGCCACCGAAGATCTCGGTGGCGGGACAGTCGATCAGCCTCGAGGTGTCCGACGACCATCGGCTGCCCAGCAACGCCGCGGACACCCTCTACAGCAGGGACGATTTCGCGCTTCTGAAGGCACAGAAGAACATCGCCGGCCGGTTGTTCCTCGTCGAGAACGACTCCGACGAGAAGGCGCATATCGACGAACAGATCACGGCGTTCGTCGAAGCGGTCGTGCGGCCCTACCGCGGACTCGCCCGCATCTAGTCCACTTCGGAATCCGCGGCGATCCGGCCACTGTGGACGACAGCAGCGAAAGGTTGCCGACGCTCAGCTCCCGAAAAAGCGAAAAGCGCCGATCATTTCGATCGGCGCTTTTCGCGTTGTACCCCCGATGGGATTCGAACCCACGCTACCGGCGTGAGAGGCCGGCGTCCTAGGCCGCTAGACGACGGGGGCTAGGATCTTCTCCTTCAGGAGGAGATTTTCAGTTGTTCACCTGCTGTGTTGCTGTGGAGAAACTTACCAGACCGGGTTTCCCGCCTTCGCAGGGGGGTCACTCTGTGTTTCACTCCGGAGAGCTCTCCAGCTGGGGTACCAGGACTCGAACCTAGACTAACTGGACCAGAACCAGTCGTGCTGCCAATTACACCATACCCCAGTGAGGTACCGTTCCGATCTTGACCGGCTCGGTGCCGCACGAGAAAGAATACTAGAGCACGCTGTTCCGCACCGTGAAAGCGGGGGTCTCAGTAGCGCGCTGAGCGGGCACGCCGAGCTTCGCGAACTCGGAAACCAGCAGCTCAGGCAGCTCGTCGAGGCCCGAGATGGTGTGCACACCCGCCGGGGCGCGCTCGGCGATGCCGTCCCGGTCGAGCCAGACGGCACCGAGGCCGGCGTCACGGGCGCCGATGGCGTCGGTGTCGAGCTTGTCGCCGACGTGGACCGCCTGCGCCGGGTCGCAGCCGAGGCCGAGGCAGACCGAGTGGAACATCGCCGGGTCGGGTTTGGCTACTCCGAGTTCACCGGCGATGGCCACGTGATCGAAGAACCGGGCGAGGCCGAGATCGGCGATCTTCTTGCGCTGATGCGCGCCCGAGGCGTTCGTGACCGCCGCGACGAGAACGCCGGCGGCCCGTAGCCATTCCAGGCACGGGAGGACATCTTCGAACAATTGCCACGAACGAGTGAGAATTTCACGACGACGTCTTTCGAAGCCGCTGACCTGGTCTTCGTCGGCCAAAATGCCGATCTCGGCGAGGAAGCATTCGGTACGCCGGTAATGCATGGTCGCGTAATCGATTTCGCCCGCCACCACCAGCGCGACATGCTCTTCGGTGATGAGATCCCACAGTGGCCAAAGGTCGTTGCGGCCGGTGAGGGCGCCCAGGCTGAGGCGGATCGCCGCGGTGCAGTCGATCAACGTGTCATCGATGTCGAGGCACACCAACCGCAACTCCGGAGGCTCCCACGGGGCTCCATCCGGAGCGTCCGGCGTGGTTCGTGACGAGGTCCGGGGCACGAGAGCGAAATCCACCAAGTGAGGCTAGGGCACTCAGCGCGATCGCGACTCTGCCGATGAGGTGATTAAGGCTGGTCTGTTCCGGCGCGGGCACTCTACTCCCAGTTGGTGAGATGACGTGTTTTAGTTACCGGCCAACGGCTAACGCGGGCGGCCGGGTGAAATGTCGATACGCGGCACCCCATCCGATTCGCGGCGCGCACACCCTGTGATGACAACGAAATCCTTACCCGGCTTGGAGTCGCGAAACCGTCCACAAGGGCATTTCCGCGATCGCCGTCCTTCCGGGACGGTCGTGGACCCCTGGAGTCCTTTTTGGACACTCACCTCGATCGACCGGCGGCTCACACGGTCCGGTGAGACCTGGGCCATAGCCCGAACAGCGTATCCGCCCGGATGGCGCTTGACGCGCTCGTCGGACAGGTGCATCCTGAGCTTATTCAACAAGTGATGAATAAGGGTTTCGAAGGGGTGGGACGGATGAACGAACGTACGAACTGCGTGATCGTCGGCGGTGGCCCCGCGGGTATGGTCGCCGGATTGCTGCTGGCCAGGGCCGGGGTCGAGGTCACCGTGCTGGAGAAGCACAAGGACTTCCTGAGGGACTTCCGCGGCGACACCGTGCACCCGTCGACGCTGACCTTGCTCGACGAGCTGGGCCTCAGCGAGAAATTCCTCAGCCTGCCGCACAGCCAGATCGCTTACGCCGGTTTTCCCGCCGAGGACGGCACGATGATGCGCCTCGCCGACCTGACCAGGCTGAAGGTGGCGCATCCGTACATCGCCATGGTCCCGCAGTGGGACTTCCTGGACCTGCTCGCCGACGCCGGCGCGAAGGAGCCCACGTTCACGCTGCGGCAGAGCACCGAGATGACCGGGCTGATCTTCGAACACGGCCGGGTGAGCGGGATCCGCTACCGCGACGCCGACGGGAAGACCGGTGAACTGCGCGCCGACCTGGTGATCGCCGCCGACGGCCGCTGGTCGCTGGCCCGCCGCGAGGCCGGGCTGACGACGAAGGATTACCCCATCCCGTTCGACGCGTGGTGGTTCCGGATCTCGCGGCGGGAGGGCGAACACGAGGGCATGCTGACCCCGAAGATGCGGGATCGCCGCTTCGCCGTGCCGCTGCCCCGCAAGGGCTACTTCCAGATCGCGTACCTCAGCCCCAAGGGCCAGGACCTGCGCGAGAAGGGCATCGAGGCGTTCCGGGAGAACGTGGCCGCGATCCTGCCCGAGCTGGCCGACCGCGTGGACGAGCTGAAGACCACGGACGACGTCAAATTCCTCGACGTCAAGATGAACCTGCTGCGGAAGTGGCACCTCGACGGGCTGCTGTGCATCGGTGACGCGGCGCACGCGATGTCGCCGGTCGGCGGGGTCGGGATCAACCTCGCGGTGCAGGACGCGGTCGCGGCCGCCACCCTGCTCGCCGAACCGCTGCGCCGGGGCAGGCCGTCGGTGGCGGAGCTGGCGAAGGTCCGCAAGCGTCGTCTCGCGCCCACGATGCTGGTGCAGGGGCTGCAGCGGATGCTGCACAAGAACGTCATGGGGCCGGTGATGGCGGGCAAGCGCAACGGCCCGCCCGCGCCGATGGTGAAGCTGTTCAGCCGGTTCCCCATGCTGTCCTACGTCCCCGCGCGGCTGCTGGGGCTGGGGCTGCGGCCCGAGCACGCCCCGGCCTTCGCGCGGCGGGCGATGGAACCGGCCGGTAGCTAGGTTCCAGATGTCATGAAAGGGTCGTTCAGGACGAAAAACGTCCTGAACGACCCTTTCATGACACTCGAGGTCAGATGTCCTGAACCGGGTTCGTCAGCGTGCCGATGCCTTCGATGGTGATCGAGACCGACTGGCCGTCCTCGATCGGGCCGACGCCCTCGGGCGTGCCGGTCAGGATGACGTCGCCGGGCAGCAGGGTCATCACCCCGGACACGAACTCGACCAGCTCGGGGATCTTGTGCACCAGGTCCGACGTCCGGCCGTCCTGCTTGAGCTCACCGTCCACCTCGGACTTGAGCGCGAGATCGGCCGCGTCGAGCGAGGTCTCGATCCACGGTCCGAGCGGGCAGAAGGTGTCGAAACCCTTCGCCCTGCCCCACTGGCCGTCGGACTTCTGCAGGTCACGCGCGCTGACGTCGTTCGCCACGGTGTAGCCGAGGATCGCGCTCGCCGCGCGGGCGGCGGGCACGTTCTTGACCGGCTGGCCGATGACGATCGCCAGTTCGCCCTCGAAGTCGACCCGGCCGACGCCGCGCGGGCGGCGGATCGGCACGTTCGGCCCGATCACCGTGGTCGACGGCTTGATGAACAGCATCGGGTCCTGCGGGACCTCGTTGCCGAACTCGGCCGCGTGCTTGGCGTAGTTCCGGCCGACCGCGATCACCTTCGACGGCAGGATCGGCGCGAGCAGCCGGACGTCGGCGAGCGGCCAGCGCTTGCCGGTGAAGTTGGGGTTGCCGAAGGGGTGCTCGGCGATTTCCAGTACCTGGGCGTCGTCGCCGTCCCCTTCGATCGAAGCGAACGCGACACCACCGGGATGAGCAATTCGGGCTAGACGCACTCCCCCACTGTACGACTCCTCACGCCGGGGCCTCCCTGAGGGACTTGTGCACGAGCGCGTCGCACAGCGCCAGCCAGCTCGCCTCGACGATGTTCCCGTGCACGCCGACGGTGGTCCACTCGCGTTCGCCGTCGCTGGTCTCGACGAGCACGCGGGTGACGGCGTCCGTGCCCGGATGGCCGGGCAGGATCCGCACCTTGTAGTCGGCCAGCTCCACACTGTCCAACCAGGACAGATGCGGGCTGAGCGCCTCGCGCAGGGCGGCGTCGAGCGCGTGCACGGGGCCGTTGCCCTCGGCGGTCGCGATCACGCGTTGCCCGGCGACGTGCACCTTCACCGTCGCCTCGGAGACGACCTCGCCGTCGGACCGGTGGTCCAGGACGACGCGGTACGACTCCAGTTCGAACGGCGGTTCGTCGAGGACGTCGCTCTGCGGGCCGTCGACCTCGCGCCGCAGCAGCAGTTCCAGTGAAGCGTCCGCGGCTTCGAAGGACCAGCCTTCGGATTCGAGCCGCTTCACCTTCTTCACGGCGCTTGTCAGCGCCTCGGGCTGGCCGGCAAGGTCGACCCCGAGCTCACGTCCCTTGAGCTCCAGGCTGGCCCTGCCGGCCATCTCGGTGACCAGTACCCGCATGTCGTTGCCGACCGAAGCTGGATCGATGTGGTTGTACAGCAACGGATCCACCTTGATCGCGCTCGCGTGCAGTCCCGCCTTGTGGGCGAAGGCCGACGCCCCTACGTAAGCCTGGTGGGTGTAGGGGGCGAGGTTCGCGATTTCGGCAAGGGCATGGGAGACCCGGGTGAGCTCGGCGGCGCCTCCGGTCGGGAGGACCTCCATGCCGAGCTTGGTCACCAAATTCCCTGTCACGGCGAAAAGATCGGCGTTACCCGCCCGTTCGCCGTAACCATTGGCGGTGCACTGGACGTGCGTCACGCCGGCCTGCACGGCGGCGACGGAATTCGCCACCGCGCAGGAAGTGTCGTCCTGACAATGGATTCCGAGCCGGAATCCGGTCCTTTCCTTGACCTCGCGGACGGTTTCCGCGAGGCCGAGCGGCAGCTGGCCGCCGTTCGTGTCGCACAACACGGCGACGTCCGCGCCAGCGTTCATTCCCGCGTCGAGCACCTTCAGCGCGGTGTCCGGGGAGAACGCGTAGCCGTCGAAAAAGTGTTCCGCGTCAAGGAAGACGCGACGTCCTTCGCCGACGAGGAAAGCGACGGTGTCACGCACCATCTCGCACGCCTCGTCGACGTCGACCCGCAGCGCGCGTTCGATGTGCCGCAGATCCGATTTGGCCACGAGCGTGACCACCGGCGCCTGGGAATCGAGCAGGGCCCGCACCTGCTGATCGTGCTCGGCCTTGGTGCCCGCCTTCCGCGTCGCGCCGAAGGCGACGAGCGCGGCGTGGCGCAGTTTCAGCTCGCCCGAAGCGGCGCGGGCGAAGAATTCCGTGTCCTTGGGCAGCGCGCCCGGCCATCCGCCTTCGATGAACCCGACCCCGAGATCGTCGAGCAGCCTCGCCACCGCCAGTTTGTCCGTGACGGAGTAGGAGATCCCCTCGCGCTGCGCGCCGTCGCGCAGCGTCGTGTCGTACAGGTGGAAGGCGTCGCCGAGCGGTGTATCGGCGGGCTCCTTGCGGGTCACGGGAATCTCCTCGTGGTGGGGCGAAACGTGTTCAGGCAACAAAAAAACCTCCCGCATGGGTGCGAGAGGTTGCGCGCCGGGGGCTCTTGTGGAGCTGTTATCCGGCGCGCTCGGCGATAATGATGGTGCAGGAGGTCACGGACGCATCATGGCACACGCTTCGCCGGGCGTCCACAAGCCGGGCGAGACTTCCCACTTCCTGGGAGCCGCCGATCGATCCCCGAACCGGTCCGTGAAGGCCTCCTTGAGGGACTCTGGGTCCCTCAAGGAGGCCTTCACGGACTTCGAACCGAGACCGAACGCAGCGAAGGGGCCCTTCACCGCGTGAGATGCGGTGAAGGGCCCCTTCGTCCCAGAGCTACTACTGAGTGACCGGGCGCACGTTCGACGACACCAGAGCCGCCAGCCGGTCACCGATCGCGTGCGTCGCACCGGGCGAAGCCTGGTCGCGGGTCGCGAGGTCGAAGGCCACCGAGGCCTCGATCCGCCGCGCCGCCTCCTTCTGTCCCAAGTGGTCCAGCAGCAGCGAGACCGAGAGCACCGCGGCGGTCGGGTCGGCGAGACCCTGGCCCGCGATGTCCGGCGCGCTGCCGTGCACCGGCTCGAACATGCTCGGGTTCCGCCGGGTGATGTCGAGGTTCCCGCTCGCCGCCAGCCCGATGCCGCCGGTCACGGCGGCCGCCAGGTCGGTGATGATGTCGCCGAACAGGTTGTCCGTCACCACGACGTCGAAGCGGGACGGGTCGGTCACCAGGTGGATGGTCGCGGCGTCCACATGGGAGTAGGCGACGGTCACCTCCGGGTGCTCCAGCGAGACCTCTTCGACGATCCGCGACCACAGCGAGCCCGCGTACTCCAGCACGTTCGTCTTGTGCAGGAGCGTCAGGTGCTTGCGAGGCCGCGCCTCGGCCCGGTTGAACGCGTCGGTCACCACGCGCCGGACGCCGAACGCCGTGTTGACGCTGACCTCCGTCGCGATCTCGTTCTCGGTGTCCTTGCGCAGCAGGCCACCGTTGCCCGCGTACGGGCCTTCGGTGCCTTCACGCACGACGACCATGTCGATCTCGCCCGCCTCGGCGAGCGGTCCGCGCACACCCGGGTACAGCCGGGCGGGGCGCAGGTTCACGTGGTGGTCGAGCTCGAACCGGAGCCGCAGCAACAGGCCACGCTCCAGGATGCCGCTCGGCACCGTCGGGTCGCCCACCGCGCCCAGCAGGATCGCGTCGTGCTGACGGAGTTCACCGAGTACCGACTCCGGGAGCAGCTCGCCGGTGGAGTGCCACCGGGCGGCGCCGAGGTCGTAGTTCGTGATCTCCGCCGTCGGTACGACCTCACCGAGCACCTTGAGCGCCTCGGAGACCACTTCGGGCCCGATCCCGTCTCCTGGGATCACCGCGAGCCGCATCCACACACCTCCGTAGACCAGGCCACCGGCAGTCCGGATGGCCCATCCGCAAGAAAACGCCAGCAGCGGAAGGTTACCGGCCGTAGCCCGGTAGCCGTAGCCGCACCACCCTTATGCCGGAACCTCCCACAGAGCGAGACAGCCGAAAGAGTGAAAACAAGAAGGGACGCCCTGGCGCAAAGCATGCCGCCAGGGCGTCCCTCACCTCATCGAACGCGGGTTATCGCTCTATCGCGTCAGCCCACACCGATCGGCTGACGTCCGGTGTGCCGCCCGCCGTTGCCCGGCCGGTCGACACCCGTGTCGCCACCACCGTTGTTCGTCTGGATCTTCACCACGTTCGCCCGGTTGCCCGAGGCGTTGTGGTGCTCGATCGCCAGCAGGCCCAGCACGGTGTCCTGCGCGGCCGCGTTGCGGTTGACCACCAGCGCCGTGCCCGGCTTCGCGACGTAGCCCAGCGCGGAGTCGCCGCCGCCCTGGACCGAGTACGCGGGAGCCAAGGCGTCGAACGAAAGCGGCGTGCCGACGTAGTCGATCGTCGACGAGTCCGCACCCGGCGCCGCGTAGAACCCGGAGGTCCCGACGGTGTAGCTGATCTTGTGCGACGCGGCGTTCGGGTCGATGCCCAGCGCGGCGATGCTCACCGGCAGTACGACGACGTTGGTGTCGTACACGTTCGTGTCGACGTCGCCGAGCTGGCCGTTGATCGGCTGGATGTCCACCTGCGGGAAGCCCGGCTTCAGCGCCACGGTGACCGCCACGAGGACGTCGGTCGACGTCACCTTGGTCACATAGGTCTCGAAGTCCGGCTGCCCGTCGCCCGTGGTGTCGATGTCCACGAACGGCGAGGTGTTGCTGCCCAGGTTGGCCAGGTCGCTCCAGGTGGTGAGACCGAAGGCCAGCAACGCGTTCTCCGGCTCACCCTGCGCCTTGGCCAGCGGAGCGGTCGACGCCGCGCCGATGTAGCGCAGGTCGGCACCCTTGGCGGTCTGGTTCAGCGTGCAGTCGGTCGTGACGTCGCCGTCGCATTCCGGCAGCTGCGGGGATTCCGCCTGCAGTTCGAGCACGCTGATCAGCGAGCGGTACCGCTGCGCACCGGAACCCTGATCCACGCCCTTGCCGGTCAGGTTCAGCACGGCCTGGTTCTGGCCGGCGCCGAAGTTGACGTTGCCCGGGGTGTTGATGGACGAGACGGGCTTCGGCGCGGAGTACACCGAGAGCCGCAGCGGAACGGTCGTGCCGCTCTTCGGGGTGAACGCGATCCGGCCGGAGGCGTCCGCCACGAACTGCCGGGCGAGGCCGACCTGCGTGGCCGCCATGGTCGGGTCCATGACCTTGCGGAGCGCCTTGGGGTCGGCGATCTTCAGGGTCACCTTCACCAGCGCGATACCGCGCGGGCTCAGCTTCACCGTCGGCTTGTCCACTGTGTACTCGACACCGGGGAGCGAGTTCACGGCTTCGTAGCCCACCGAGTACTCGACCGGCTTGATGCCCTTGTTGACCACCTTGACCGTCTTGGTCAGGGTGACCGGGCCGCCCGCTTCGACGACGCCGAAGTTGACCGAGACGAAGCCGGGGTTGTCGACGACGTAGGCCAGGACCTGGTTGTCCAGCGCGGCCTTCGCGTCGATCCGGCCGCTGCCGACGCGCTGCGGACCGTAGACCCGGCCCGACGCGTCACGGATGTCGTGGCCGGCGGTGTTGATCACCGAGGCCTTGACCTCCTCGACCGACCAGTCCGGGTGCGCCTGGCGGATCAGGGCGGTGATACCCGAGGTGTGCGGAGCCGCCATCGACGTCCCCGAGATGACCAGGCGACCGGACCCGCTGCCGCTCAGCGCGGACGAGATCGAGTCACCGGGCGCCGCGACGTCCGGCTTGACGGCCGGGCCGCGCCCGCCACGCGAGGTGAACGAGCTCGGAGTGTCCACAATGGACTGGTCGGTGGTCGGCACGGACACCCGGCCCTTGCCGGTCATGCGGACCTGCAGCGTGCCCGCGGCCACCGCGGGACGGACCGAGGCGGTCGCGCTGCCGGTCAGCTGGAACGTCGGCAGGGCGGCGTTGCCCGCGATGCCCGCCGAGAAGTGCTCCAGCGTCGAGGAGAACAGCGCGCCCTTGGCACCGGCCGCCTGCGCGTTGTTCGACCGGGCGCCCGAACCGCAGGCACGGGTCGCGTCGTTGTCGTCCCATTCGAGGAACACGATCTTGCCCGCGGCCTTGGCCTTGTCGGCCTCGGAGTACGGCTTGCAGCCGGCGGCGTTGTCGGCCGACAGCGTGACCACCGGCGCGGTGACGTCGAGCGTGTCGTAGGTCGCGTAGTTCTGGCTGAACTGGCCGGTCTTCGCGCCCTTGACACCGTCGGGAGCGACGGCTTCGACCGCGTCGCGAAGGACGGACGCGTCACGGCTGCTGGCGACGGTCAGCGCCTCGGGCGTGTTGCCCGGCGCGCCGCCGACGTCGTTGAGGTCACCGCCGTTGCCCGCGGAGAACACCGGGACGACGTTGTTCGCGGCGATCTTGCGCACGAACAGCGAGTCCGGGTCGTCCGGGGTGGCGAAGTCGCCGCCCAGCGACAGGTTGACCACGTCGAGGTGGTCGGTGAAGTCGCCGTCGCCGTCCGGGTCGAGCGACCAGTCGAGCGCCTGCGAGGTGACGTTGGTCGAACCGTCGCAGCCGAAGACCTTGATCGCGTACAGCAGGGCCTTGGGCGCGGTGCCCGGGCCGATCTGCATCGCTTCGATCTTCTTCTTGTTGAGCTTCTTGTAGTCGCCCGTGAAGGTCTTGCCCGCTTCGTCGACACCGAAGCCGGCGACCGTGCCCGCGACGTGCGTGCCGTGGTGGCCGCACGAGATCGGGTTGGGGTCGGGCTTCGGGGTGTTGAGGGCCGGGTCGTCGCTGCCCGAGTCGTAGGCGTCGCCGACCAGGTCGATACCGCCGACGACCTTGTCGGTCGGGAAGGCGGGGGTGGCCTGGTCGCGGTTGATCGCGTTGTAGGCCTCGGCCGTACCCGGACCGCCGAAGGTGGCGTGGGTGTAGTCGATGCCGTCGTCGATCACGCCGACGCGGATGCCGTCGCCGTAGCGGCCGGTCTGCTGCCACGACGCGAGCGTGTTGGTCAGCTGGACCGCGCTGGAGTTGGTGCGGGTCTTGGGGACCACCTTCTTGACCGAGACGACATCCGGCCGCTTCGCCAGCTCGCGGATCTTCGCCGCGTCGGCCGTGACGACCGCTCCGGCGACCGCGTTGGCGGTCTGCGTGACCAGCTGGGTGCCGGCGTCGGCGGCCTTGAGCTGCCCGACGACGGAGTTCACCGTCGCGGCGGCGTCGGCCTTGGCGTCCTTCGCGGCCTTCTTCGCCTTTTCCTTGCCTGCGCCCTTGTTCTGCTCGGCGTTGAAGGCGTCGACGGCGGGCTGCTTGGCCAGCTCGACGAAGGCGGTGATCTTGCCTTGGGCGGCCTTGAGCTTCGGCTCGACCTTCCCCTGGAATCCGTTACGGTCGATCTTCGCCGGCGTGACGCCGTCCGCGAGGGGGACATCCTGCGCGGCCGCGGACGCCCCGGTCACGGACGTCACGAGCAACGCGGCGAAGACCGCGGCCGATGAGCGGATGGCCCACCGGGGTACGCGGGATCTGTTCATGAGTACGTGCCCTCACTCGAGGCCTTGACTCGGAACCTGCCTGCCGCTCGAACACACCCCCGACGGTGAGCCCCGGCGCCGCGCCGTGCCCTTGACGGCGCGATGGTTCGGCCTCGCCGGAAGAACCTATCGGGGGACCAGCCCGACTTCAGTAGGCATTTTTCACCGTTATTGAATCTTGCTCTGCGATCTCGCGAACCCCGCACACACAACAACCACAGTTAGTCGGCTAATTGCGGAGAAGTACATGAAGGCCCCCTTCCTGTACCTAGGCGCAAGGAAGGGGGCCTTCATGTACTTGGAGGTCAGCCGAAGTTGACCGCGCGGATCGTGTGCGCGCCCACGGTGGCGCCGATCGGCTCCAGCAGGTGCGAGTCGACGGAACGGTCCACGCGCAGCAGCATCACCGCGTCCGCGCCGTCGGTGGTCTGGCTGATCTGCGCGGCCTCGATGTTGAGGCCCGCCTCGCCGAGCAGCGTGCCGACGCGGCCCATGATGCCCGGGCGGTCCGGGTATTCGAGCAGCAGCACGTTGCCTTCGGCGCGCAGGTCGAAGTGGCGGCCGTTGACCTCGACCAGCTTCTCGACCTCGTCCTTGCCGGTGACCGAACCGGACACCGAAAGGGTGGTGCCGTCGGCGTGCACGGCGCGGACGGTGACCAGGCTGCGGAACTTGGGGCTTTCGGTCTCGGTGACGAGATCGACCTGGACGCCCAGCTCTTCGGCCACACGCGGCGCGTTCACGAAGGTGACCTGGTCCTCGACGACGCCGGAGAACACGCCGCGCTCGGCCGCGAGCGGCAGCACGCTGACGTCCTCGGCGGCCAGCTCGCCCTTGACCACGACGGTGACCGAGGCCGGGGCCTTCGGGTTCAGCGCGGTCAGCACGGTGCCGAGCTTCTGGGTGAGCGAGAGGTACGGCCGGACGTGCTCGCCGACCGTGCCGCCGCCCGCGACGTTCACCGCGTCCGGCACGAAGTCGCCGCGCAGCGCGAGCAGCACGGACTTCGCGACGTCGGTGCCCGCGCGGTCCTGCGCCTCGGCGGTCGAAGCGCCCAGGTGCGGGGTGACGACGACGTTCGGCAGGCCGAACAGCGGGCTCTCGGTGGTGGGCTCGGTGACGAACACGTCGATACCGGCACCGCCGACGTGGCCGGAGCTGACCGCGTCCGCCAGCGCCTGCTCGTCGATCAGGCCACCGCGCGCGGCGTTGACGATGATGACGCCCTGCTTGGTCTTCTTGAGCGCGTCGGCGCCGATGAGGCCCTTGGTCTCCGGGGTCTTCGGCAGGTGGATGGAGATCGCGTCGGCACGCTCCAGCAGCTCGTCCAGCGTGACCAGCTCGATGCCGAGCTGCGCGGCACGGGCGGCCGAGACGTAGGGGTCGTAGGCGATGAGCTTGGTGTCGAACGCGGCGAGCCGCTGCGCGAACAGCTGGCCGATCTTGCCGAGGCCGACCACACCGATGGTCTTGCCCTGGATCTCGACGCCGGAGTAGGCGCTGCGCTTCCACGCGCCGCCCTGGAGGCTCTGGTCCGCGGCCGGGACCCGGCGGGCGACGGCGAGCAGCAGCGCGACGGCGTGCTCGGCGGCGGAGACGATGTTCGACGTCGGCGCGTTGACCACCAGCACACCGCGTTCGGTGGCGGCGGGGACCTCGACGTTGTCCAGCCCGACGCCGGCGCGGGCGACGACCTTGAGCGAGGTGGTGGCGCCGAGGACCTCGGCGTCGACCTTGGTCGCGGACCGCACGAGCAGCGCGTCCGCCGTCTTCACGGCTTCGAGCAGCGCGGGGCGGTCCGTGCCGTCCACATGCTGGACCTCGACCTCGTCGGAGAAGACACTCAGCACGGAAGGCGCGAGCTTCTCGGCGATGAGGACGACGGGCTTGTTCGGCTTGGTCACGATACGGCTCCCACTATCTGGTCTGTGCCTGCGACTCACTGTTGACGGTCACGCCGTTGTGCCCGGTTGCGCCGCAGTTTAGACCTGGTGACAGGGGATTGTTAACTCGCCCGTAATCCCGCGAAAACGAGCTCGAGGAGCCGTTCGAGGCCCTCGTCACCCGAAAGGTGTTCGCTGGCCCAGGAAAGCGCGTGCAGCAGCACCAGTAATTCGTGCACTGTGACGTCGGCCCGGAGCTCGCCCGAGGCCTTCGCCCTTTCCACCAGTTGGGACACCTGGTCCCGCATCGCGTGACAGGACGCATACAGCGGCGAAGTCTCGTCGTTGAGGACGTCGACCATCAGCTCGGGCAGCCCCCGGTAGCGCGCCGACTGTTCACCCATCCCGGCGAACCAGGCCTTCAACGCCTCCACCGGCTCCGGCGAGCCCAGCAGCTCGCGAGCCGCCTCGGCCTGCGCGTCGAAGCCGTCACGCAGCACCGTCTCGACCAGCGCTTCTCGCGTCGGGAAGTGCCGGTAGAGCGTTCCGATGCCGACTCCGGCGCGGCGCGCGATCTCTTCCAGCGACGCCTCGACCCCGTTCGCGGCGAAGGCGTGCCTCGCCTCTTCGAGGAGGCGCTCGTAGTTGCGCCGGGCGTCCGCCCGCAGCGGCTTCTTCTGGGTGTCCATCGCGCTCCCGAGCCTAGTCTCGACAAATCGGAGGCAGCCTCCGTATAGTCGGCGACGTAAGCGGAGGCAGCCTCATGTTAGCTGGGGAGACGGAAATGACCTTGATCGAAGAAACCCGGGACCGGCTGGGAGCGGTGGGTGTCTGGCTGCCGGTCGGCATGTTCACGCCGACACCGGACGAGGAACGGCGGGCGATCCGACGCCTGGAGGAGCTGGGTTACCGCACCGTTTGGGGTGGCGAGGGGCCCGGCAACCGGGAGCTGTTCGCCTACAGCGCCATCACGCTCGCGGCCACCGAACGGGTGGTGGTCGGCACCGGGATCGCGAACATCTGGTCGCGGCCCGCGTACACCGCCCACAGCGGCGGGCGGACCCTCGCGCAGGCGTTCCCCGGCCGCTTCGTGCTCGGCGTCGGGATCGGCCACTCGTACCAGGCGGCGAAGGCGGGCTCGGACTACCGTCCGCTCGAACAGACCCGCGACTACCTCACGGCCATGGCCGCGGCGGCGGAGGAATTCCCTTCCCCTGCCCCCTTCCCTCGGGTCTTGGCCGCCGTCGGGCCGAAGATGCTCGAACTCGCGCGGGATCTCACGGACGGGGCGCATCCGTTCGCCCAGCCCTTCGAGCACACGCCCTACTCGCGCGAAATACTCGGCCCGGACAAGCTGCTCATCCCCACCCATTCGGTTCTGCTCGGCGACCGCGAACAGGCGCGGAAGAGCGTGGCGAGGGACATCGGGCTGATGAAGCAGTACGGCATCCCGCACTATTTCAACGGCTGGAAGCGGCTCGGCTACACCGACGCGGACATCGACGACGTCAGCGACCGGCTCGTGGACGGGCTGACCGCGTGGGGCGACGAAGAGCGGATCGCCGGGCGGCTCAAGGAACTCGTCGACGCCGGAGCGGACACCGTGCTCGTCAATCCCGTCGGGGACGATCTCACGTCCATCGTGGACCAGCTGGAACGGCTCGCCCCGGCATTGACGGCGGTGACCCGATGAGCGTCGGAATCTGGACGTTCGCGTTCGACGGCAAGGAAATCGGCGAAGTCCGCGAGGCGGCCGCGGAAGTCGAGGAGCTCGGGTTCGACACGCTGTGGTTCGGGGAGTACCTGGGCCGGGAGGCGTTCACGCAGGCAGGTCTGCTGCTCGCGGCGACATCCCGGCTGACCGTCGCCACCGGGATCGCGCGGTTTTCGCACCGGGCACCCGTCGCGGCGGCCGCCGCCGAGCGAACCCTCTCCGAGGCCTATCCCGGCCGATTCGTCCTCGGACTCGGCGGGCACCTTCCGGGCGCGAAACCGCTGGAGGGGATGCGCGGCTATCTCGACGAGATGGACCGGACCGAACTGTCCACACCGGACTCACCACGTCGTCGCGTGCTGGCGGCACTGGGACCGAAGATGCTCTCCCTGGCCGCGGAACGCACCGATGGGGCGCATACGTACTTCGTCCCCGTCGAGCACACCGCGCTGGCGCGGGAAGCCATCGGGCCTTCGGCCTACCTCGCCGTCGAGCAGGCCGTCGTACTGGGATCGGACCGGGAGATCGCGCGGCGGCACGTGTCGATGTACCTGGACCTGGCCGCCCACCATCAGGCGAATCTGCGGCGGTTCGGGTTCACCGAGAAGGACTACGGCTCCGACAAGCTGGTGGACGCGCTGGTCGCGGTCGGCGAAGACGAGATCAACGCTCGGGTGCGGGCACATTTGGACGCCGGGGCCGACCACGTCTGCCTCCAGGTCCTGACCGGGGACGAGCGGATCCCGCTGGCCGAATGGCGGGTTCTGTCGGGGGTCGGGGGTAGCGTGCGGGAGCGTGACGTCACCGGCTGAACTCGCCTTCGAGAACGCACGGGAACTGATCGACGCGCGAGACCTGGCCGGGCTCGCGCGCCTGATCGGTGACCTGCCCACCCTCGTCCACGCGCACGGGAAGAACGGGAACGACCTGCTCGGCATGGCCGCCGCGACCTGCGACGAGCGGCTGTGCCGGATCCTGCTCGACCACGGCGCCGATCCGGCCTCCGCCAACGTGCACGGCTGGACGGCGCTGCACCAGGCCGGGTACGCCGGGCTGCCGCTGCTGGTCACGATGCTGCTCGAAGCGGGAGCCCCGGTCGACGTCCCGGCCCGGGGCGACGGCGGCACACCGCTGGTGGTCGCGTTGTTCTGGGGCCATCGGGAGGCCGCGGAGCTGCTGGCTTCGCGCAGCCTCTCCCCCGGCAACCTCCGGGTGGCGGCTGGGCTCGGCCGGGCCGATCTGCTCGACGAGTTGCTCGCCCCGGACGGCACACTCGCCCCCGAGGCGGGCGCGCATCGCGAATTCCACCGGCCGCACAGCGGTTTCCCGGAATGGCGGCCGAGCGACGACCCGGCCGAGATCGTCGACGAGGCGCTTTCGTGGGCGGCGCGGAACGACCGGTCCTCCGCCGTGCGCACCCTGGTGGAGCGGGGCGCCCACGTGGACGCCGACGTCTACCGGGGCACGGCGCTGACGTGGGCCGCTGCCCAGGGCAAGGCTTCGGCGATCAGGACTTTGGCGGAGCTGGGCGCTTCGGTCGACCACCGGGGGACGTTCGGCGGGCTCTCGCACGGCGAAGGCGTCACGGCGCTGCATCTGGCCGTGCAGGGCGGGCATGTGGACGCCGTGCGGGCGTTGCTCGAGGCGGGGGCGGATCCTTCGCTGGAGGATTCGCTGTATCAATCGTCGGCTTTGGGGTGGGCCGAGCACTTCGAGCAGACGGAGATCTTGGCGGTGCTTCGGGGCGCCTGAACCCTTGTGGCTGTCACCGACGTTACGAATGCCATGAACGGTCCGTTCCTTGCAAATTTTGCAAGGAACGGACCGTTCATGGCACGGCCACCGGTCCCCCGGATGTCATGAAAGGGCCGTTCAGGACGAAAAACGTCAGGAACGGCCCTTTCATGACATCCGCGCGAGCGTGTCCCGATCCTGACGCACCCTGGCCCGCCGCCCCCTCGCCGAAAGTACGACGCACGCCGAACAATGGACCCATGCGAGCGATCAGCCAAAACCGCCTGGGCGGCCCCGAAGTCCTCGAACTCGTCGACGTCGAAAAACCCGTCCCCGGCCCGACCCAGATCCTGGTCCGGGTGCACGCCGCCGGCGTCAACCCGGTCGACTGGAAGACCCGCGAGACCGGCGGCATCGGCCCGATGGGCGATCCGCCGTTCATCCTCGGCTGGGACGTGTCCGGCGTGGTCGAGGAGGTCGGCGCGGGCGCGTCCCTGTTCTCCCCCGGCGACGAGGTCTTCGGCATGCCGTCGTTCCCGTTCCAGGCGGGCGCGTACTCCGAATACGTCGCCGCGCCGAGCCGCCACTTCGCACGCAAACCGTCCACTTTGGACCACGTGCACGCGGCCGCGGTCCCGCTCGCGGGGCTGACCGTCTGGCAAAGTCTCGTCGAAACGGCGAACATCCAGCCCGGGCAACGGGTCCTGATCCACGCGGCGGCGGGCGGGGTCGGGCATCTCGCGGTCCAGATCGCCAAGGCACGCGGCGCGTACGTGATCGGGACGGCCAGCGCGGCCAAACACGAGTTCCTCCGCGGGCTCGGCGCGGACGAGCTCATCGACTACCGCACGACGGATTTCGCCGAGGAGGTCCGCGACGTCGACATCGTCCTCGACACGATCGGCCTGGAGTACGGGCCCCGGTCGCTCAAGACGCTGCGCCGCGGCGGCAGGCTCGTCCAGCTCACCCGCACGAACGACGAGCGGATGCCGGAGCTGGCCGAGGCCGCCGGGGTCACCGCCGGGTTCACCCTCGCCGAGCCGGACCGCACCGGGCTGCTCGCACTGACAGAACTCGTCGACAGCGGACGGCTCAAGCCGGCCATCGACACGGTGTTCCCGCTGGAAGAAGCCGCGAAAGCGCAGGAACTCGTCGCCGCGGGTAAGACCACGGGGAAGGTCGTGCTCTCCGTCGCGGAGTGACCGGTGGACAAGTGGAGTCTGTAGTCCGTATCGTCAAAGGCGGACTACAGACTCCGTTTATGTCCGACTGGGAGACCTCATGACCACACCCCGCGACGTCTTCGACGCGCTTTCCGAACGCATCACCGCCCGGCGGTGGGACGAGATTTTCGAGCTCTACGCGGAAGACGCCGTCGTCGAAAACCCGCAGCGACCACCGGTTCCGTCCAGGTACGAGGGTCGCGAAGCCCTCCGCAAGGCCTTCAGTGGCGGGATGAACGTGCGCATGGACAGGGCGGATGTCCTGATTCACAGGACAACCGACCCGGAGGTGATCGTCGCCGAGTACCGCAACGTCGGCGAGGCACTGGACACCGGGAAGTCTTTCGACATCGCCAACATCCAGGTCCTCCGCGTGCGCGACGGGCTCATCGTCCACTCACGCGACTACCACGACTACCTGCCGCTCATCGCGGCGCAAAATGGCCTGGAGAAACTGAAAGAGGGCTTCGAAACCGCGGAGCGCGAGCTCACGCCGGTGCCGCCGCGCCCCATGTCGACGGCGGCTCCGACGAGCCCGCGCGGCGTTTTCGGGCGGCTCGTCCACGGAGTCGCGGATGGCGATTGGGCCGGGCTACCGGACCTCTACGCAGAGGAAACCCATGTAACGCACCCGTTCCTGCCCGGGGCGGAGATCCTGAAATCGAGGGAAGACCTGCGTGAGCACTTCAAGTTCGGCGAACAGGGCGAGGTCCGGTTCCAGGTCCGCGATCTGGTGATCCACGAGACCCTCGACCCCGAGGTCGTGATCGGCGAATTCGACTATCAGGGAACGGCGGGCGGCAGCGCCGAATTCCGCGTTTCCAACATCTTCGTGCTGCGCGTGCGCGACGGGCTGATCGTCGAATCGCGCGACTACGCCGATCATCTCGCCATCGCGGCCGCGACCGGGCGGCTCGACGAACTGATCGCGCAGGTCTAGGCGGGCCGGGCGGCTCCATCCGGGTGACCATGCCCGCCGGGCGGCAACGACCCCGGCGGCGAGCGCGTGGACCGGTGGCGGGTTCGGATCCACCGAGCTCGCCACCTCGAGGGAGGACTCGATGAGAATCCGATCGAAAGTACGCGCGGGCAAGCCGGCCGCGGCCGTGATGGCGATCGCCGCCGGCCTGCTGGTGGCGCCGGCGCCGGCCGTATCCGCGTCGACCGAAGCGATCCCACCCGACTGCAGGGTGTGGCGGAGCACAGGTTCCTGGGCGGTTTCGTCGAAATGCACTCAACGCGCGCATCGAGCCGCGGCAGAGTGCCGCACTTACACCCGGCCCACCTACCAGTGGTACTTCGGCCCGTGGGCGAACAGGAACGAGGAATCGAAGGTGAACTGTCCCGCGGACACCACGAACCTGCGGGGAATGAGCGTGGACTACCCGGACTGACCGGCCTAGGTGGGCAGGTCGAATTCGCCGTCCCGGACGCCCTTCACGAAGGCGTCCCATTCCGTCGGCGTGAACACGAGGATGTGGCCGTCCGGGTCCGAGGCTTGCCGCATCGCGGTGTAGGTGACGCCGTCGGTGTGCGGCACCAGCGCGTACTCGGCCCGGTCTTCGAGGTTCGCACCCTCCGGTTCCGCCCGGATCCACACCGCGTCGCTCAAGTCCAGGTCCGGCCGGATATGGGCCTTGTCGTCCACCGGCTGCTCACTCATGGTGTCCACGCTATCGCTTTCCGGTACGCAAAACGAAGGGGCCCTTCACCGCATCGCATGCGGTGAAGGGCCCCTTCGGCCCACGACTAGGCGGTTTCGGTGATCGGCCGGTCCACCCACGACATCAGGTCGCGCAGCTTCTTGCCGGTCTCCTCGATCGGGTGCTGGTTGCCCTGCTCCTCGAGCTTGGTGAAGTTCGGCCGCCCGGCCTCGTCCTCGGCGACCCATTCGCGGGCGAAGGTGCCGTCCTGGATCTCACCGAGGATCTTCTTCATCTCCTCCTTGACCGCCGGCGAGATGACACGCGGGCCGCGGGTCAGGTCGCCGTACTCGGCGGTGTCGGAGATCGAGTAGCGCTGGCGCGCGATGCCGCCCTCGTACATGAGGTCGACGATCAGCTTCAGCTCGTGCAGCACCTCGAAGTAGGCGATCTCCGGGGCGTAGCCGGCCTCGGTGAGCACCTCGAAACCGGTCTGCACCAGCGCGGAGGCGCCACCGCAGAGCACGGCCTGCTCGCCGAAGAGGTCGGTCTCGGTCTCCTCGGTGAAGGTCGTCTTGATGACACCGGCGCGGGCGCCACCGATGGCGGCCGCGTAGGACAGCGCGAGCGCCTGCGCGTTGCCGGAGGCGTCCTGCTCGACCGCGATGAGCGCCGGGACGCCCTTGCCGTCGACGAACTGGCGGCGGACCAGGTGGCCCGGGCCCTTCGGGGCGACCATGGCGACGTCCACGTTCGACGGCGGCTTGATCAGGTCGTAGCGGATGTTGAAGCCGTGACCGAAGAACAGCGCGTCGCCGTCCTTGAGGTTCGGCGCGATGTCCTGCTCGTAGATGAAGCGCTGCTTCGTGTCCGGCGCGAGGATCATGATCAGGTCGGCTTCGGCGCTGGCCTCGGCCGGGGTGAGCACGCGGAGACCCTGCTCCTCGGCCTTGGCCCGCGACTTCGAGCCCTCGGGCAGGCCGATGCGGACGTCGACGCCGGAGTCGCGCAGGCTCAGCGAGTGCGCGTGGCCCTGGCTGCCGTAGCCGATCACGGCGACCTTGCGACCCTGGATGATCGAAAGGTCCGCGTCGTCGTCGTAAAAGATTTCCACTGCCATGAGGGGTACTACTTCCTTTCCTGACTTACAAAAGTTATCGAGCGGAGGTGGCGGTGATCGAGCGGGAGCCCCGGCCGACCGCGACCATTCCGGACTGGACCAGTTCACGGATGCCATAGGGCTCCAGCATCCGGAGCAGGGCACCGATCTTGTCCGAGGTCCCGGTGGCTTCGACGGTGAGCGCCTCGGGCGACACGTCCACCACCTTCGCGCGGAACAACTGCACTGTTTCGAGGACCTGGCTGCGCACGGTGTTGTCGGCCCGGACCTTCACGAGCAGCAGTTCACGCTGCACGGCTGTGGACTTTTCCAATTCCACGATCTTGATGACGTTGACCAGCTTGTTGAGCTGTTTGGTCACCTGTTCGAGCGGTAGCTCCTCAACGGCGACCACGATCGTCATCCGGGACACCTCGGGATTCTCCGTGGGTCCGACGGCGAGGGATTCGATGTTGAAACCACGCCGGGAGAACAGTCCGGAAACCCGCGCGAGGACACCGGGCTTGTTCTCGACCAGAACGCTCAGGGTGTGCACGCTCATCGGGCGTCTCCTTCTGTCGCGGCGTTCAGCTCCGCCTCGGCGGCGACCTCGTCGTCGTCGAAGAGCGGGCGGATCCCGCGCACGGCCATGATTTCGTCGTTACCGGTGCCCGCGGCCACCATGGGCCACACCTGGGCATCCTTCCCCACCACGAAATCGATCACGACGGGGCGGTCGTTGATCTCCATGGCACGCCGGATGGTGGCGTCGACGTCCTCCTTGGTCTCGCAGCGGAGCCCGGCGCAGCCGAGCGCCTCCGCGAGGAGGGTGAAGTCGGGGATGCGGTGCTTGTGGGTACCGAGATCGGTGTTGGAGTACCGCTCGGAGTAGAAGAGGTTCTGCCACTGGCGGACCATGCCCAGGTTGCCGTTGTTGATGACGGCGACCTTGATCGGCGCGCCTTCGATGGCGCAGGTGGCCAGTTCCTGGTTGGTCATCTGGAAACAGCCGTCGCCGTCGATGGCCCAGACCTGCTTGTCCGGCACGCCGAACTTGGCGCCCATCGCGGCGGGGACGGCGAAGCCCATCGTGCCGAGGCCGCCCGAGTTGATCCAGGTGCGCGGGTTCTCGTACTTCACGAACTGCGCGGCCCACATCTGGTGCTGGCCGACGCCCGCGGTGTAGACCGCGTCCGGGCCGACGAGCGAACCGATGCGCTCGATGACGTACTGCGGCGAAAGCGTCCCGTCCTCGGGCCATTCGTAACCGGCCGGGTAGTCGTCGCGCCAAGCGCTCGCCTGCGTCCACCAGTCCTTCAGGTCCGGCTTCGCGGACTTGTCGGTCTCGGCGCGGACGGCCTCGATCAGCTCGGTGATGATCTCCGCGCAGTCGCCGACGATCGGCACGTCCGCCTTGCGGTTCTTGGAGATCTCGGCCGGGTCGATGTCGGCGTGGACGACGGCGGCGTCGGGCGCGAACGAGGACAGCTGCCCGGTGACGCGGTCGTCGAAGCGGGCGCCGAGGGCGATCAGCAGATCCGCCCGCTGCATCGCGGCGACCGCGGCGACCGAACCGTGCATCCCCGGCATGCCGAGGTGCTGCGGGTGGGAATCGGGGAACGCGCCGCGCGCCATCAGCGTGGTGACGACGGGGATGCCGGTCAGCTCGGCCAGCTCCATCAGCTGGCGCGAGGCGTCGGCCTTGACCACGCCACCGCCGACGTAGAGCACCGGGCGCCGCGACTTGCTGATCAGCCGCGCGGCCTCGCGGACCTGCTTGCCGTGCGGGCGCAGCGTGGGCCGGTACCCCGGCAGCCGCAGCTCCGTCGGCCAGGAGAAGGAGGTCATCTCCTGCAGGACGTCCTTGGGGATGTCCACCAGGACCGGGCCGGGGCGGCCGGTCGAGGCGAGGTGGAACGCCTCCGCGATGGTGCGCGGGATGTCCGCCGGGTCGGTGACCAGGAAGTTGTGCTTGGTGATCGGCATCGTGATGCCGCAGATGTCGGCTTCCTGGAAGGCGTCCGTGCCGATCAGCGCGCGGGACTGCTGACCGGTGATGGCGACGACCGGCACCGAGTCCATGTTCGCGTCGGCCAGCGGGGTGACCAGGTTGGTCGCGCCGGGACCGGAGGTGGCCATGCACACGCCGACCTTGCCGGTCGCCTGCGCGTACCCGGTGGCGGCGTGGCCGGCGCCCTGTTCGTGACGGACCAGGACGTGGCGGACCTTCGTCGAGTCGAGCAGCGGGTCGTACGCCGGGAGAATGGTGCCGCCGGGAATACCGAACACGACCTCCGCGCCCACCGCCTCGAGCGAGCGGACGAGCGACTGCGCGCCCGTGACCCGCACCGGGGTCCCGGCGGGCGGCGCCGGCTTGGGTCGGGCACCGGAGGTACCGGAGTTCGCATCAGCTCGCGAGGTGGCACTAGTCATCGCTGTTTGCCTCGTCTTGTCTAGTCACTCGTTCGGGTATTCATTGGCTGGTTCGGCAGTGAAATTGTTCCAGGCAACAAAAAACCCCCGCCGACCGGAGTGGTCGCACGAGGGTCGCGCGTCGACGCAGCGGAGACTTCCCTAAGCGTCGACGCGCTTGGGAAGTACGAGGCCGGTCTGCGTTGTCACGAGAGTGAAGCTAGCCGGTCGCCGTCAAGAGTGTCAACTCTGCGGGACGGCGATTCCGCATGTTGGACACCTTCGGCGCGTGGTGCGACCCGCGTTCGGGGCCTCGAAGGCGGCGGTGCACCATCTTTGACGTGGCAGAAGAAAAGCAGCGGGAACAGGCGAACGAGGACCGCAAGGCCGTCTTCAAAATCCCGAACACGGCATTGCTGGCGATCGCTTTCCTCGTCGTTTGTGTGACGCCTGTCGCGTTCGGCGACGTGCCGTATCTCCAGTGGCTCTACCTCTTCCCGATCGCGCTGGCGGTGTTCGTCATCCGGACCCGTACGACGGCGACGGCCAAGGGCCTGGAGGTACGGACGATGTTCGGGCGGAAGGACCTGCCGTGGACCTCGCTCAAAGGCCTCGCCATCACTGACAAGGCGAAGGTGCAGGCGGTGCTGAAGGACGAGACCAAGGTCGCCCTCCCCGCCGTGCGCACCCGCCATCTTCCGGTGATCTCGCTGGTCAGCGCGGGCCGGATGGCCGATCCGTCCGGGCTGACCGACGACGTTACCGAGGCTCCGGAAAAGCGCGACGATTCCGGGGAGTAGGATTGGTAGGACCAGTTTGGCGCTCGTTCGCCCTGGTCCCCATCCCGAACCTTGGAGTCAGCCGTGCCTCAACTCCGTTCCCGGACCACCACCCACGGCCGCAACGCGGCGGGCGCGCGCTCGCTCTGGCGCGCCACCGGAATGACCGACAGCGACTTCGGCAAGCCGATCGTCGCCATCGCGAACTCCTACACCCAGTTCGTGCCGGGGCACGTGCACCTCAAGGACCTCGGCGAGATCGTGGCGGACGCGGTGAAGGAGGCGGGCGGGGTCGCCCGCGAGTTCCACACGATCGCCGTCGACGACGGGATCGCCATGGGGCACAGCGGAATGCTCTACTCGCTGCCCTCGCGCGAGATCATCGCGGACTCCGTCGAATACATGGTGAACGCGCACCAGGCCGACGCGCTGGTCTGCATCTCCAACTGCGACAAGATCACCCCGGGCATGCTGAACGCCGCCATGCGGCTGAACATCCCGGTGGTGTTCGTCTCGGGTGGGCCGATGGAGGCCGGGAAGGCCGTGGTCGTCGGCGGGGTCGCGCAGGCGCCGACCGACCTCATCACCGCGATCGCGGCTTCGGCCAGCAGCGAGGTCGACGAGGACGGGCTGTCCATTGTGGAGCGCTCGGCCTGCCCGACCTGTGGTTCGTGCTCGGGCATGTTCACCGCGAACTCGATGAACTGCCTCACCGAGGCGCTCGGTCTCTCCCTGCCGGGCAACGGCTCCACCCTCGCCACGCACGCCGCCCGCAGGGCGCTCTTCGAGGACGCCGGGCGCACGGTGGTCGAGCTCTGCAAGCGCTGGTACGAGCAGGACGACGAGTCCGTGCTCCCGCGCTCGATCGCGTCGAAGAAGGCGTTCGAGAACGCGATGGCCCTCGACATGGCGATGGGCGGTTCGACCAACACGGTGCTGCACATCCTCGCCGCCGCGCAGGAGGGCGAGGTCGACTTCACCATCGACGACATCGACGCCATCGGCCGCCGCGTGCCGTGCCTGTCGAAGGTCGCGCCGAACTCGGACTACCACATGGAGGACGTCCACCGCGCCGGCGGAATCCCGGCCATCCTCGGCGAACTGTACCGAGGCGGGCTGCTGAACACCGACGTCCACTCCGTGCACTCACCGGATCTGGAGTCGTGGCTGTCCACTTGGGACATCCGGGCGAAGAAGCCGTCGGAGCGGGCGATCGAGCTGTTCCACGCCGCTCCGGGCGGGGTCCGCACCACCGAGGCGTTCTCCACCGAGAACCGTTGGTCCTCTTTGGACACCGACGCCGTCGGCGGCTGCATCCACGACGTCGAACACGCGTACACCAAGGACGGCGGGCTCGCGATCCTGCGCGGCAACCTCGCCGAGAACGGCGCCGTCATCAAGTCGGCGGGCATCGACGAGGAGCTGTGGCATTTCGAGGGCCCGGCCCGGGTGCTGGAAAGCCAGGAGGAGGCGGTTTCGGCCATCCTCAAGAAGGAGATCCAGCCCGGTGAGGTGCTGGTGATCCGCTACGAAGGCCCGGCGGGCGGCCCGGGGATGCAGGAGATGCTGCACCCGACGGCGTTCCTCAAGGGCTCGGGGCTGGGCAAGAAGTGCGCGCTGATCACCGACGGCCGGTTCTCCGGCGGCTCGTCGGGCATCTCGGTCGGCCACATCTCGCCCGAGGCCGCCGCGGGCGGGGCGATCGGCCTGGTCCAGAACGGCGACCGGATCCTGCTCGACGTCCACGAGCGGCGGCTGGAACTGCTCGTCGACGAGGACGTGCTCGCCGAGCGGCGCGCGAAGATGGAGGCGAGCGAGCGGCCGTGGCAGCCGGTCTCGCGGGACCGGAAGATCACCGCCGCGCTGCGGGCCTACGCGCGGATGGCGACTTCGGCCGACACCGGCGCCGTCCGCGACCCGAACAAGTAGGGGTCACCGTCCCCCAAATGTCATGAAAGGGTCGTTCAGGACATCTTTTGTCCTGAACGACCCTTTCATGACACTCGCGAAACCGCACTTAGAGGACGAAATGCGGGCGGTCAGCGGCAGAGGACGAGCACCACGACCGAGGCGGCCGCGGCCAGCAGCAACCCGATCAGCCCGAACGAGAGCGGCCGCTTCCGCCACGGGGTGTTGACGTCCAGCGCGATCCGCCCGGAGCCCGCGAGCAGGACGGTCAGAGAAGCCGCGGCCAGCAGGAGCTCGAACTCGAAGCCCTGCCCCTGCTTCTGGAAGAACCCGCCGCCGAACTTCACGTAGACGATGTTCGCGCAGACCCCGAGCAGCGCGGCGGCGCCGATCGGGGTGAACAGGCCCACCAGCACGAGCGCGCCGCCGACCACCTCGCTGATCCCCGTGATCCACGAGAGGAGCGTGGTCTGGCTGGTGTAGCCGAGCTCGCCGAGTGCCCTGGCGAAGCCGCCGACACCCGGGCCGCCGAAGGCACCGAAGAGGTGCTGGAGCCCGTGCGCGCCCATCGTCACGCCGAGCACCACTCGCAGGACGAGCAGACCGAGATCGATCCCGCCCCTGGTCTCCGCCGGGCCGGGGCCGCTGTCGGCGTCGGCCACGTCCGAGATCATGCTGGTCTGATAGTCATCGCTCACGCGCGAAGGGTAGGGGAAACCGGCCCGTCAGGCGACCGAACCGCCGGACCTCGCCGTGTCGAAACGGACATCTCGCGTGATTGAACGGACGACACGCGTGTCGTCCGTCCAGTCACGCGTGTCGTCCGTGCCGGCTCAGAACAAGGTCGCGGGCTCGACCGGTTCGGGTTCCGGCAGCGGGTCGAGACCGGGCACGAGGGCGCGCACGTCGTCGTGGAAGCGGCGGGCGAGCGCCGGGGCGTTGTCGTTGTCGGGGGTGTGCACGAAGACCGTCGGCGAACGGCCCTCCCGCAGCCATCCGGCGACCACCTCGGCCCACGGCCGCCATCCCTCGACGGTCACCTCGGTCGCGTCACGGCCCAGATAGCGGACGATCGGCCGATCGGTCAGGGCCCGCGTCCGCCGCGGCAGCCGCGGTTTCTTCGCCCAGGCGTCCTGTTCGGCTTCGCTGATCGGCGGGCTCGCGAAGAAGACCTCGGTGTCGAACGGCACCCACTCGGCACCCGCGTCGGTCAGTGCCGAGTCCAGCAGCGCCGTCGCGCGGGTGTCGCTGTAAAACGCGGGATGACGCACCTCCACGGCGCGCCGGAGGCCGGCGGGGAGACGGCGCAGGAAGCGGCCGAGGGCGTCGACGTCCGGCGGGCCGAACGAGGCCGGCAGCTGGGTCCACAGGACCGCCCGCTCGCCGAGGGGTTCGATCGCGTCCAGGAACGCCCGCATCTCGGTCTCGACCCCGGCGAGCCGTTTCTCGTGCGTGACGACCTTGGGCAGCTTGACCACGAACCGGAAGCCGGGTCCGGTCTGCCGCGCCCACGTCTCGACGGTTTCCCTGGCCGGGGTCGCGTAGAAGGTCGTGTTGCCCTCGACCGCGTTGCACCAGCCGGCGTACGCCCGCAGGCGCTCCCCCGCGGGCAGCGACCGCGGCAGGAACCGGCCCGCCCACGCCTTGTGCGTCCACATCGCGCAGCCGACATGAAGATTCGCCACGATGCTCAGTATTCGCCGTGGACCAGGTTCTTCGGCAGCTCCCCGCCCAGATAGTGGCTCAGCTCCCGCACCACCACCGCGTAGGCACGCTGCCGCCGCCCGCTCACCGCGCCCGCGACGTGCGGTGTCAGCAGCAGTCCCGGCACGTCCCACAGCGGATGCCCCTCGGGCAGCGGCTCCGGATCGGTGACGTCGAGGGCGGCCCGCAGCCGTCCCGACGCGAGTTCCGCGACCAGCGCGCCGGTGTCCACGACCGGGCCCCGTGACACGTTGACGAGGATCGCGTCGTCCGGCATCGCGGCCAGGAACTCCGCGTCGACCATGCCCCGCGTATGCGGTGTGAGCGGCACCATCAGGACGGTGATGTCGTGTTCGGGCAGCAGGCCGGGGAGTTCGTCGTTGCCGTGGACGCCCTCGCGGGCCGTCGCGCCCACCATCGTGCAGCGCACGTCGAACGTCTCCAGCCGCCGGCGCAGATGCCTGCCGAGGTCGCCCGCGCCGATGATCAGGGCCCGCTTGCCCTGCAAGGTGTCGGTGATCCGCCGTTCCCAGTGCTTGCGCCGGTGGCCGTCGGCGAAACCATCGAGGTCCCGGTAGATCGTCAAGAGGACCGCGACGACCCACTCGGCCGAGCTTCCGCCGTGCGCGCCGCGGCAGGTCGAAAGCAGCACGCCGTCCGGTACCTTGCCCACCCATTCCTCGGCGCCCGCCGCCAGCAGCTGCACGAGTTTGACGTTCGGCAGTTCGCGCCAGAGTTCCTCGCTGGGCCCCTCACCGGTCACGAGGACCTCGGCCTCGGCGGCTTCCGTGGGCACCGGCTCCCCGCGGCGGTACACCACCGGACGCACGCCCTCGATCTCCGAAAGCGCGGCCACTCCCTCTTCGTCGGGCACGAGAACGGTCACAGTCATGATCGCCACGGTATCGAGCACCGCTTACCCGTGGCTCACGTACGCCCACCTAGGCTGGGCCCGTGCGTACCCGGTACCGGCGGAAATGGACCGCGCCGCTGGCCATGCTGGCCTGCGGCGCGCTGATGCTCTCCGGTTGCGCCGAATTCGACAACACGGCCGCCGGGCAGAAGTTCACCCCGGTCAACCCGCCGTCTCCCGAGGTCCCGCCGCAGGTCGGGCCGGGCGGTGAAGCGGGCGAAGCAGGCCCCGGCCGGGGAAACGGGCCGAACCAGGCGCCGACGCCGGTCCCGCCGCCGCAGGGCTGCAAGGACTTCGACAAGGCCGTCATCGCGACCTGCCTGGACACCGTCGCCGCCGTCGCCGCGATCCCCGGTGACGGCAGCGCCCCCAGCGCGCTCGCCGGGGAACGCAAGAGCGGCCGGATCCTGCTCGCCGCCGCGGAGAAGGACCCGGCCGCCTGGGCGACCGTTCCCGTGGACGGCTCCGGCGACGGCGGGCTCACCTCGCTCGCCCTCTCCCCTGGTTTCACCGAAGACCAGCTCGTCTTCGCCTACATCACCACGCCGACCGACAACCGGGTCGTCCGCCTGGCGAAGGGCCAGGCGCCGAAACCGGTGCTGACCGGGATTCCCAAGGGGGCCACCGGCAACCGCGGCGCGATCGGCACCGACGCCAAGGGCGCGCTCCTGGTCGCCACCGGCGACGCGGGCAACCCCGGGCTCGCGGCCGATCCGGCGTCGCTGGCCGGGAAAGTGCTGCGCATCGACACCTCCGGCAAACCGGCGGCGGGCAATCCCACCGCGGGTTCGGCGGTCTTCGCGACCGGCGTGCACTCCCCCGGCGGGATCTGCCGCGACCAGGCCGGTTCCCGCATATGGCTCACCGACCGGCTGGCCGACAAGGACGTCCTGTACCGGCTTCGCGGCGGCCAGCCGCTGACCACCCCGGCCTGGAGCTGGACCGACAAACCCGGTGTGGCGGGCTGCGCCGATTTCGTCGGTACCACCGGATACCTCTCCATCACCACGTCCATCGCGGGCAACCTGCAGAACCTGCCGGTCACCCCGGACGGAGCGGTGACCGGCAAGCCCAGCGTCGCCATGGACGGCAAGGTCGGCAAGCCGCCGAAGACCTTCGGCCGGATGTCCGCGATGAGCATGATCAACCCGCAGATCGCGGTCGCCGGGACGATCAACAAGGACGGCGGTTCGCCGGTTTCGAGCGACGACCGCGTCGTCATCATCACGCCGTCGGCCAGCTCCGGCGGGGGCGGCAAGGACTGAGCGGTCCTTACCTCGACGGCCGCGGGTGAGGCGCCGGCGCGAACCGCGTGAACGACGGCGGCATCGGCTTTTCTTTGCCGTCCGGGTCGAAAAGCTCCGGCACGAGGCGGTAGCCGTCGCCCAGCGCGTTCGCGGCGGCGGTGAGCCGGTGCGGTTCGGTGGACGGCCAGCGGCCGGTGTCCACGCGGGACAGCAGGGTGCGCAGCAGGACGATCTCCTCGGCCGCGTTGAACGAGCAGTGACCGCCCCGGTTCACGTAGGTCTGCCGCAGCAGCGCGGGGTCGCCGTTGCGCCGGACCTGGTCGCCGTACCACCGGGCCTGCCCCGCGACGGCGCCGCCGTCACCGGTGGTGTGCGTGGTCAGCACGGGCGACGGCGTGGTGCCGCGCGCCACGGTGTAGTGCCGCATGTAGGCCTCGGCCTTCGGATCCGCCGAAATCCGCGGGGCCGCGGCGAGCCGGTCGAGGTCGGCTTCCAGCTCCACGCCGCCCGTCCGGTAGGCCTGCCGGACCAGGTCGAGACCGGTGGACCGGGCGAGCTGACGCCGATAGTCGATCCCGACGTTGGACGACGGGTTCCCGCCTGCCCGGCGCTCGATTTCGGGACGCGCGCCCGGTCCGTAGCCGTACAGGTAGGCGCCGGTGACCCACATCGCCTGCTGGGCGAGACGGTCGGCGGACGCCGTCGGCTCCGGCTCGTGTGCGAGCGCCCAGCCCGGGACGGTGCCCAGCGCACCGGCCAGCGCGATCCGCGCCCGGCCCGCGTCGGTCTTCTGCGCTTCGGCCACGACGGCTTCGAGTGCCGCTTGCGCGGCCTGCGGATCACGCGGCCGGACCAGGTCGATGTCCGCGTCCGGCGCCAGCAGAGTCTTGAGCGCGAAGAGCATGTCCAGCGCGCTGTTCCACGTGCCGTGCGCGTCGTACTCGCCGCACTGCGCCAGGACACCGTCGAACCGGCCCGGGTTGTTCTCGGCCAGCTTCAAGGAGATCACGGCGCCCATCGACATTCCGCTCGTGATGGTCCGCCGCGGTTCGCCCACGTTGGCCTCGAACCAGTCCAGTAGCGCGATCTGATCGGTCAAGGCTTCTTCGATCGCGTGCCCGAAGGTGCCCTTGTAGTTCGACGCGGCCAGCGCGTAACCCTGATCGAGCAGCCAAGCCTCGGTCTCGGGTCTGGTGGACAGCATGATCTGCTTCGGCACCCACGGGTCCACATAGAGCCCGTGGCTGTAGAGCACCAGCGTGCCGTTCCAGCGTTTCGGCACTTTGACCAGGTAGTCGGCTCCGTCGATGGTGCCTTCGTAGGTGCGCCCGCGCTCTTCGGCGACCGCCGGCGCGGCGGGGAACAGCGCACCGAGAAGGACCGCGACGAGCACGGTGACGAGTGTCCTGCGTGAAGTGGTCATGCAGGACAAAATAGGTGACCAAATGGTCACATGTCAATCCGGTACTCCGTCCGCCTCCCGCACATCCCGTAGCCGTCTTCTTCGAACGGACCGGCGACCCGAACACCGGAGTGCTCCAAGTGGCTCGCGTCGCCGTTCGCGAGTGCCCTCAAGTGCTCGCCGGTCAGCTCGGCGGCGGCCAGCGCACCGGCGCGCCAGCGCGGGAGCCAGGCCTCGACCTTGGGCGCGACCAGCGCGACGGCCGCGCGATGAAAGTCCCGCAGCGGCCCGGGATCCCCCGCGACGAGCGCGTCGCGGATCGGCAGATAGCCCTCGACCGCGAGATCACGGCGACGGCGGGCCGCGTCGTCGTCCGCGGGCATCGCGGCGGCCTCCGCGTACGCGTCCGCGTCGGCGAGGACCGGAGGCGGGAAGGTGAAGACCGCGTCGCCCGCTTCGGGCAGCCCGCTGTTCTGCATGAGCACGGTGATCCGCAGGTCGTCTCGTTGCACCATCCGATGGACCGTGCCGGGCGCGAACCAGGCGACGACACCGGGTTCGAGTTCGGTCTCCCGGTAGCCGTCGACGTCGAGCGTCTGCACCGCGCCGCGTCCGCCGGTGACGACGTAGGCCTCGGTACAGGCGAGATGCAGATGCGGACTGCCGCCGCACACCCCGTCTGCGGCTTCCCATTCGTAGGCACACAGATGGGAAAGCCCGATACCGCCAGGAAGCGGGAACACGATGATCTCCTCTAAGAAAGCGCTTTCTCAAACCGCGTTCAGAGGACTAAACGCGGGAGGGGGAATTCAGGGGCGACGGGTGCGGGTCTCGGCACGCAGGCGCCGGACGTCGAGGAACGCCACGACGACGGAAACCACGGCGGCCACCAGGCCGAGGTAGCGGCCGAGGCCGGTCCCGATCTCGATGCCGGCGGCGGAAAGAATCCCGCGCTGGTCGGCGTCGAACTGCCAGTCGAGGGTGGTCCAGCCGAGCACCATCAGCAGCAGCGCACCGATGGCCGCCATCAGCCACAGATGCGGCAGGCCCGCCCGGCGGACGGCGTCGACGCGGCCGAACAGCACGACCGCAAGGCCGGGAAGGAACAGCAAGAAGAGCGGTGCCCAGGCGAGGAAGCCCGAACGCCACGCGTCACGCGTGACGTCGGTGGCGGGCAACGTCTTCAGCACGTCTTCGATTTCCGGGCGCGAGGCGGTCAGCGTCGTCCACGGAAGGAACAAGGCCACCAGCGCGAGCAGCCCGGCCGCGAGGCCGAGCCACTCACGCCAGGTGACCTTCTTCAAAGCGAGATCAGGCACCGACTCGCTCGACGATCAGTTCGCGCACGCGTTTGGCGTCGGCCTGGCCCTTGGTGGCCTTCATGACCGCGCCGACGATCGCCCCGGCCGCGGCCACCTTGCCGCCGCGGATCTTCTCGGCGACGTCGGGCTGCGCGGCCAGCGCCTCGTCGACCGCCGCGATGAGCGCGGAATCGTCGGAGACGACCTTCAGGCCGCGCTTCTCGACGACCTCGGACGGCGAACCCTCGCCGGCGAGAACGCCCTGCACGACCTCCTTGGCCAGCTTGTTGGTCAGCTCACCGGCGTTGACCAGCGCGATGACCTCGGCCAGCTGCGCCGGGGTGATCGCCAGCTCGGCCAGCTCGATCTCGCGGGAGTTGGCCTCCTGCGCCAGCGTGTTGACCCACCAGCTGCGGGCCTCGTCCGGCGTCGCGCCCGCCTCGACGGTCGCGGCGACCAGGTCGACCGCGCCGACGTTGAGCAGGTCGCGCAGCGCCTCGTCGGTCAGGTTCCACTCCCGCTGGATGCGCTTGCGGCGCTCCGACGGCATCTCCGGCAGCGTCTTGCGCAGCTCCTCGACCCATTCACGCGACGGCGCGATCGGGACCAGGTCGGGCTCCGGGAAGTACCGGTAGTCCTCGGCGGTCTCCTTGGTGCGGCCCGACGACGTGGTGCCGTCGGCCTCCTGGAAGTGCCGCGTCTCCTGCTTGATGGAGCCGCCCTCGGCGAGGATCGCCGCCTGGCGGGTCATCTCGTAGCGCACGGCGCGCTCGACACTGCGCAGCGAGTTGACGTTCTTGGTCTCGGTGCGCGTGCCGAATTCGGTCGCGTCCTTGGCCATCAGCGAAACGTTCGCGTCGCAGCGCAGGGACCCCTGGTCCATGCGGACGTCGGAGACGTCCAGCGCGCGCAGCAGATCCCGCAGGGCGCTCACGTACGCGCGGGCGACCTCGGGGGCGCGGCCGCCGGTGTGCTCGATCGGCTTGGTGACGATCTCGATCAGCGGCACGCCGGCGCGGTTGTAGTCGAGCAGCGAGTGCTCCGCGCCGTGGATCCGCCCGGTGGCACCGCCGACGTGCAGCGACTTGCCGGTGTCCTCCTCCATGTGCGCGCGCTCGATCTCGACCCGCACGACCTCGCCGTCGTCCAGCGTCACGTCGAGGTAGCCGTTGAAGGCGATCGGCTCGTCGTACTGCGAGGTCTGGAAGTTCTTCGGCATGTCCGGGTAGAAGTAGTTCTTCCGGGCGAACCGGCACCACTGCGCGATCTCGCAGTTGAGCGCGAGGCCGATGCGGATCGCGCCCTCGACCGCCTTGCCGTTCACGACCGGCAGCGAACCGGGCAGGCCGAGACAGGTCGGGCACACCTTGGTGTTGGGCTCGCCGCCGAACTCGTTGGCACAGCCGCAGAACATCTTGGTGTTCGTGTTCAGCTCGACGTGCACCTCGAGGCCCAGCACCGGGTCGAACCGCTCGATGACGTCGGCGTAGTCCATCAACTCAACCACGGCGGTCACTTCTTTCCTCCCAGCTCCGGAACCTCGTGCACCAGCGAGCCGCCGTTGGCGGCGTCGCGCGCGACCTCGTAGGCGGCGCCGACGCGGTACAGCCGGTCGTCGGCCATCGCCGGGGCCATGATCTGCAGGCCGACCGGCAGGCCGTCCTCATGCGACAGTCCACTCGGGACACTCATCGCGGCGTTGCCGGCGAGGTTCGACGGGATGGTGCAGAGGTCCGCCAGGTACATCGCCATCGGGTCGTCGACGCGCTCGCCGATCTTGAACGCCGTGGTCGGCGTGGTCGGCGAGACCAGCACGTCCACCTTTTCGTACGCGGCTTCGAAATCGCGCGTGATGAGCGTGCGGACCTTCTGCGCCGAGCCGTAGTACGCGTCGTAGTAGCCCGACGAAAGCGCGTACGTGCCGAGCATGATGCGGCGCTTGACCTCGGGGCCGAAACCCTTCTCGCGGGTCAGCGACATGACCTCTTCGGCGCTGTGCGCGCCGTCGTCGGACACGCGCAGGCCGTAGCGCATGGCGTCGAACCGGGCGAGGTTCGACGAGCACTCGCTCGGCGCGATCAGGTAGTACGCGGGCAGCGCGTAGGTGAAGTTCGGGCACGAGACCTCGACGACCTCGGCGCCGAGCGCGCGCAACTGCTCGACGGCGGCCTCGAACGACCGCAGCACACCCGGCTGGTAGCCGTCGCCGGCGAATTCCTTCACCACGCCGACGCGGACGCCCTTGAGGTCACCGGTCAGGCCCTGGCGGGCCGCGGCGACCACCGGCGGGACCGGCGCGTCGATCGACGTCGAGTCCATCGGGTCGTACCCGGCGATGACCTCGTGCAGCAGGGCGGCGTCGAGCACCGTCCGCGCGCAGGGACCGGCCTGGTCCAGCGAGGAGGAGAAGGCGACGAGACCGTAGCGGGAGACACCGCCGTACGTCGGCTTCACGCCGACGGTGCCGGTGACCGCGCCGGGCTGACGGATCGAGCCGCCGGTGTCGGTGCCGATCGCGATCGCGGCCTCGAACGCCGCGATGGACGCCGAGGAGCCACCGCCGGAACCACCCGGGATGCGGGCGTGGTCCCACGGGTTGTGGGTCGGGCCGAACGCGGAGTTCTCGGTGGAGGAACCCATCGCGAACTCGTCCATGTTGGTCTTGCCGAGCACTACGACACCGGCCTCGCGCAGCTTGCGCGTCACGGTGGCGTCGTACGGCGGCAGCCAGTTCTCCAGGGTCTTCGAACCGACCGTGGTCGGGATGCCCTTGGTGGTCAGCACGTCCTTGAGCGCCAGCGGGACCCCGGCGAGCGCGGACTTCGGGGCGTTGCCCTCGGCGACGTCGGCGTCCACCGCGCGGGCGGCTTCGAGCGCGCCCTCGGTGTCGACGTGCAGGAACGCGTGGATGTGGTCGTCGACCTCGGCGATCCGGTCCAGGTGGGCCTGCGTGACCTCGACGGCCGAGACCTCACGGGACTGGATCTTCTCCGCCAGCTCGGCGGCGGTGAGCTTGATGAGTTCGGTCACTGTTCTTCTCCCAGAATCCGCGGCACCCGGAAACGACCCTCTTCGCTGGCCGGCGCACCGGCCAGCGCCTGCTGCTGGGTCAGCCCCGGTCGGACCGTGTCCTCACGGAACACGTTGGTCAGCGGCACGGCGTGCGACGTGGGCGGGACATCCTCGCCTGCGACCTCGCTCACCTTGGCCACCGAGTCCAGGATCTGGTCGAGCTGGCCTGCGAAGACGTCCAGCTCCTCTTCGGTGACGGCAAGCCTGGCCAGCTTGGCGAGGTGTGCGACCTCGTCGCGGGAAATGTTGGGCACGCGGGTGACTCCCGGGGTGTGCTGTGCGGGTTCTGTCGGAAGCTGCAAGTCTATGGTGGCGGCGTCGGCGAACTCGACTGGGTTATGCCGCGGCCTGCGCTCCCATGTCGGGTAAGGAGTGCCTGGTTCGTTATCCCGCGCCCCGGACGTCGGTCCCCATTACCTCGTCCGGTCTGTCACAATCGGCGCCCGGCGTAGCGCGTTCCACGGCGAGGCTGGGACGCCTGAGGCGAGAGGGGCGCGTGTGTCGTTCCTGATCCGGGTCCAGTTACCGGACACCCCGGGGACCCTCGGCGCGGTCGCCACCGCGCTCGGCACCGTCGGCGCCGACATCCTGAGCGTGGACGTCGTCGAACGGGGCGGCGGTGTCGCCATCGACGACCTCGTCGTCGAAATCCCCTCCGGCAGGCTGCCGGACGCGCTGATCACCGCCGCCGAAAGCGTCGACGGGGTCGAGGTCGACGCCGTCCGGCCGTACGCCGGGGTGCTGGACACCCATCGTGAGCTCGAACTGGTCGAGGAGATCGCCGCGAAGCCCGCTTCGGGGCTGGAGATCCTCGCCGAAGGTGTGCCGAGGATCATCCGGGCGGGCTGGGCCGTCGTCGTCGAGCACGCCGAGTCGGGCGCGATCCGGCTGGCGTCGTCCAACGCCGCGCCCGAAACGCCGATCACCGACCTGCCGTGGCTGCCGCTGGAACGCGCCACCATCCTCGACGCCGAGGAGGCCTGGGTGCCGGAGACGTGGAAGGAACTGGGGACCGAACTCGCGGCGACTCCGCTGGGGAAGCCGGGCAAGGCGCTGCTGGTCGCGCGGCCGGGCGGGCCGAACTTCCGGGCCGCCGAGGTGGCGCGGCTGGCGCACTTCGCGGGGATCGTCGCCGTCGTATTGGACAGCTGACCTTCGAGTTTCGCTCACTGGATGTCATGAAAGGGCCGTTCAGGACATTTTCCGTCCTGAACGGCCCTTTCATGACATCCGAGAAGGGGTCAGCTCACGAGTCGAAGATCGCCTCGGCCCAAGCGCGGGTCAGCTTCGCTCAGGCAGCGTTACTCACGAGGCTCGCGCCACTTGCGGTCCGGGGGATCATCGCGCATCTCGTCCAGGTCCGCTTCCCAGCCGGCCCCTTCCAGCGCGAGGATGTCGGCGGTGGTGATCGCCGTCGCCGGCTTCATCAAAGCTCCAGGCGGTACGCGATCAGGGACACCCCGGGATGCGGCTCCCAGTCCCGCTCGGGCAGCCGCACGAAGCCGAGCCGCTCGTAGAGCCGGTGCGCCCGCGTCATCGTCTCCAGGCTGCACAGCACCACCCTCGCGGCGGCGAGTTCCCGCGCCCGCGCGATGACCGCCCTCGTCAGGGCCTCGCCGATGCCGCGCCCGGTCGCCGAGGGGAGCACCCCGAGCATCCGGAACTCCAGTTCGCCCTCGCGGGACAGCTCGGCGAAGGGCGTCCCCGGGCGGGCGA
Organism: Amycolatopsis keratiniphila; assembly: GCF_000400635.2. Classification (NCBI taxonomy): domain Bacteria; kingdom Bacillati; phylum Actinomycetota; class Actinomycetes; order Pseudonocardiales; family Pseudonocardiaceae; genus Amycolatopsis; species Amycolatopsis keratiniphila. The sequence goes on from NC_021252.1 coordinate 7,041,494, forward strand.
TGGTGACGGTGCCGACGAGCGTGCCGTCCCCGTCCACCGCGACCAGCAGTTCCGCCAGCTCCGCCCGCCGGGCGGCGTCGAGCAGTTCGGTGGCGTAACCCACGCCGTCGACGAGGCTCCGCTCCGCGGAGTACGCGGCCAGCGTGAGCTCGCCGACGGCCGTCAGCTCCTCCGGCCGCGCGGGCCGGATCTCCAGGTCACTCATCGGCCGGCAGGGCGAGCTCGGCCGCGGCCTCGGGCCCGTCTTCCAGCAGCACGCGGAAGCCGTTCTCGTCGAGCACCGGCACCTTCAGCTGGACGGCCTTGTCGTACTTCGAGCCCGGCGCGTCGCCCACGACGACGAACGCCGTCTTCTTCGACACGGAACCGGCCGCCTTCCCGCCGCGGGCCATGATGAACTCCTTGGCCTCGTCACGGGAGTAGTCGTTCAGCGAGCCGGTGACGACGATGGACAGGCCTTCGAGGTTGCGCGGGACGGACTCGTCGCGCTCCTCCTCCATCCGCACGCCCGCCGCGCGCCACTTCTCGACGATCTCGCGGTGCCAATCGACCTCGAACCATTCCTTCGCGGCCCGCACGATGGTGGGGCCGACCCCATCGACGGCGGCGAGCTCCTCTTCGGACGCGTTCTCGATCCGTTCCAGCGAACCGAATTCCCGGGCGAGGGCCTGCGCGGCCGTCGGGCCGACGTGCCGGATCGACAGCCCGACGATGACCCTCCACAGTGGACGATCCTTGACGGTTTCCAGATTCTCCAGCAGTTTGCGCCCGTTGGCCGAGAGCTCGCCCGCCTTGGTGCGGAACAGCTCGACCTGGAGCAGCTTCTCCTCGTCCAGGTCGAAGATGTCGCCCTCGTCGTGCACGACCCCGGCGTCCAGCAGAGCCACCGCGGCCTCGTACCCGACCACCTCGATGTCGAAGACGTTGCGGCTCGCCAGGTGGAACAGCCGCTCCCGCCGCTGCGCGGGACAGAACTGCGCGTTCGGGCAACGGATGTCGATGTCGCCCTCCTTCTGGTACGCCAGTTCGGTGTCGCAGTTGGGGCAGCGCAACGGCATGACGAACTCGCGCTCTTCGCCGGTGCGCGCGTCGGCGACCGGGCCGAGCACCTCGGGGATGACGTCGCCCGCCTTGCGGATGACGACCTTGTCCCCGATCAGCACGCCCTTGCGTTTGACCTCTTCCTGGTTGTGCAGCGTCGCCATCGCGACCGTGGATCCGGCCACCTTCACCGGCTCCATCACCGCGAACGGGGTGACCCGCCCGGTGCGGCCGACGTTGACCTGGATGTCCAGGAGGGTGGTGATCGCCTCTTCCGGCGGGTACTTGTAGGCGATCGCCCAGCGCGGCGCGCGCGACGTCGTGCCGAGACGGCGCTGCAGGGCGACCTCGTCGACCTTGATGACGACGCCGTCGATCTCGTGCTCGGCGTCGTGCCTGTGCTCACCCCAGTACTGGATGTGCTCCAGCAGCTCCTTGCCCGAAGTCAGCACCTTGCTGTGCGGTGAGACCGGCAGGCCCCACGCGGCGAGCGCGTCGTACGCCTCGGACTGGCGCTTCGGCTCGAAGCCCTCGCGTTTGCCGAGCCCGTGGCAGATCAGCCGCAGGTTGCGCGACTTCGTGATCTTGGGATCCTTCTGCCGCAACGACCCGGCGGCGGTGTTGCGCGGGTTCGCGTACGGATCCTTGCCCGCCTCCACCATCTTCGCGTTCAGCGCCAGGAAGTCCTCGACGCGGAAGTACACCTCGCCGCGGATCTCGACCAGCGCGGGCACCGGGAACTCGTCCGTCCCGGTCAGCCGCTCCGGCACCTGCTCCAGCGTGCGGACGTTGAGCGTGACGTCCTCGCCGGTGCGGCCGTCGCCCCTGGTCAGCGCGCGGGTCAGGCGGCCGTTCTCGTACAGCAGGTTGATCGCGAGCCCGTCGATCTTCAGTTCGGCGAGGTACTTCGTCGCGCCGATCTCCTTCTGGACCCGCTCGACCCAGGCTTCGAACTCCTCGGGGTCGAAGACGTTGTCGAGGCTGAGCATGCGCTCGAGGTGGTCGTGCGCGACGAACTCGGTGGAGAACGTGCCGCCGACGTTCTGCGTCGGCGACTCCGGCGTCACCAGCCCCGGATACTCGTCCTCGATGGCCTGGAGTTCGTTGAGCAGCTCGTCGAACTGGCCGTCGGACACGATCGGTGAATCCAGCACGTAGTACCGGAACTGGTGCCCGCGGATCTCCTCCGCCAGCTCGGCATGCCGTTCACGGACGTCGGCAGGCACGTCGGTGACGTCCTGCGCCGGCTCGATGTTTTCGGGAAGTTCGCTGCTCACGGGGGTAACCCTAGTCGGGGGTACCGACATTTCCGGACAGCCTGCCGACCACTTCGCGGAGTTCGAGCAGGGTCAGTTGCCCGTCCTGGGCCTCGGTCACCAGCTCGACCTTGCCCAGCCGCTCGGCCGCGACCCGCTCACCCAGCGTGGCGTCCAGCGGCAGGAAGGTCATGGTCGTCCGGGTCTCCGGGGTGAGCTCGCCGATCTCCGGATGGAACACGGTCACGTCCACCCGGCCTGCCGCTTCGTCCACCTTCGCGGTCACCCGGACGTCGGCGAGCGCGATACGGGTCTCGCCGAGGTTGACGGTGACTTCACTCGGATCGGGGACCGGCGGCACCGAATCGTGGTACTCCCAGATCGCGTCCTCCGGCGGCGCCGCGGCCTTCCACGCGTCGGTGTACGGGCGCAGTTCCGGATCCTCCTGACCGGTCAGCACCAGTGAGTAGATCGCCCGGTGCCCACGATCGAGGGAGAAATGCAGCCGGGGGTGCAGCGCCTCGACGATGGTGCACAGGTCGTGTTCCACCCGATGCGGTTCACGATCGCCGAGGGCGGCGCTGACCTCCGGCAAAAGCGCGAACCACGCCTCCCAGAACGTCGCCGCCGCGGCGGCCGCGTCCTCGGGGACCGGCTGCTCCGGCCAAGCGGTGCGGGGGTCGGGAACGTCCTCGGACTTGCGGGAACGGCGGAACAAACGCATGACGGGCACGCTACCGCGCCGCTCACCAGCCTTCAGGCGGTTCGGTGAAAGCCTTGCCGGCCTCACGGCTGAGCGTGAGCGCGCGCCGCATCCACTCGGGAGTGGCACCCGCGAGCCCGCACGCCGAGGTCGGCACGACCTGCTCCGCGAGGATCTCACGGCGGAAGCCGAGCCGGTCGACGAGCTTGAGCACGGGCGTGACCACGTCGCGCAGTTCCACCGGCACGCCGGGGTCGGTGGCGGGGACGAGCCCGAGCATCAGCGTCGTGCCGGAGTCCAGCGTCTCGCCGATTTCGTCGAGCAAGGCGGGCGGAGCGCCCTTCAGCAAGGCGAAATCGAACGCGATCGCTTTCGCCCCCGCCGCGCGCAGCAACGAGATCGGCGGCTTTTCGGCACAGCAGTGCACCGCGACCGGCTGACCGGTGATGCGCTCCGCCCCCGAGATCACCGTCGACAGCAGTTCGCGGGCTTCCGGCGCGGGCACGGCGGGAACGGTGCCGTAGCCGGACGCCGTCGGGAGATCTCCGGCGAGGACCGCGGGCAGCGACGGCTCGTCGAACTGGAGCACCACCGGCGCGCCGATCCGCGACTTCAGCTCCTCGACGTGCCCGGCCAAACCGTCGAGCAGCGACGCGGCGAAGTCACGCAGCGCGCCCCTGTCGGTGAGCACCCGGTGCCCGCGCGGCAGTTCGACGTTCGCGGCCAGCGTCCACGGCCCGGCGACCTGGATCTTGAAGGCGGGCGGCGCCGCCCCCGCCTTCTCCCTGGCCTCCTGGACGGCGTCGAGGTCCCAGTTCATCAGGTCGAGGGCCCGGCGGTGATCGTGCCCGGGACGGGCGGTGACGCGATAGCCGCTCGGCACCACCTCGACGGCGAGATCGACGAGCAACGCCGCCGTCCGGCCGATCATGTCGGCGCCGACACCGCGGGCGGGAAGTTCGGGCATACAGGGGAATTCGGGCAGTTCGCCGAACACGATCGAAGCGGCCTCGACCGGATCGGTGCCGGGCAGGGAACCGATGGCGGTCGCCGCTCCCGGCGGCCAGGGTCGTTCGTTCACACCCGGATTCTCCCCTTGGTCCGAGTGTGCGGGGAGGCGGGGCACGGGAGGACACGGACATTCGACGCAATTGCCGTCGGCGGGCCCCAGAAGGCGCCGCGCGCATTACGCTGACCTGCCATGACGAGCTCTCCACAGCCCGCCGGCTGGTATCCCGACCAGCAGAACCCCCGGGTGTACCGGTGGTGGGACGGGCAGGCCTGGACCGCGAACACGCGGCCGTCGCACGACGCCGAGATGATCGAGCTGGACATCGAAGGCGCCGCCGACCCGGACAAGATCCGGGCGCAGGCGGCGAGGGGCACGCAGGGCCGGGCCACCGGGGTGGTCGGCGGCGGCACGCTGTTCTCCGAACCCGTGCTGGTGGTCAACCAGCGCGCGAAACTCATCGAGATGTCGAACGAGTTCGGCGTGTTCGACCAGAACGGCAACCGTCTCGGCGGCGTCGTCCAGGTCGGGCAGAGCACGTTGAAGAAGGCCATCCGGCTGCTCACGAACTACGACCAGTTCCTGACCCACCGCTTCGAAATCCGCGACGCGAACCACAGCACCGTGCTGAAGGTGACGCGGCCGGCGAAGGTGTTCAAATCCCGGTTCCTGGTGACGAAGGCCGACGACTCCCCCATCGGGGAGATCGTGCAGGAGAACGTCTTCGGCAAGATCCGGCTGGGTTTCGTGGTGAACGGCCAGAAGGTCGGCGGTATCTTCGCGGAGAACTGGCGGGCGTGGAACTTCGTGATCAAGGACCACGCCGACGTCGAGATCGCGCGGATCACCAAGACCTGGGGCGGTTTCGTGAAGGCCGCGTTCACCACCGCCGACAACTACGTCGTCGAGATCCACCGGCCGCTGCGGGATCCGCTGGCTTCGATGGTGGTCGCTTCGGCGCTGACCATCGATACGGCGCTGAAGCAGGACGACCGCTGACGCAGCGCAGCTTCGCGTGCCTGAGTGGACGGCACGTGTGATCAGACGGACGACAGGCGTGACTGGAGGGACGACACGCGCCCGCAGCCAGGTCTGCCGCGCGTCGTTCCCCTGAACACGTGTGTCGTCCACCTGATCACGCATATCGTCCCGCCGGACACGCGAAACCACCCTTCCGTAGTGACCGGGGTCTCACCCCACTCAAGTGGACACTCGGCTTCCGGCGGCACAAAGTGGTGGGACTGGGCGGCACACCGGTGTGCGTCCGGGACGGAGGTCACCATGGAGCCGTTGCCGGAAGACGGCGAACGGGACTGGGCCGAGCCAGGCGTCTACACGGTTTCGCCCGGGGTCCACCGGATCCCGCTGCCCCTGCCGCAGGACGCGCTGCGCGCGGTCAACGTCTACGTCGTCACCGACGGCACCCGTCTGGTCCTCGTGGATTCGGGCTGGGCGCTGGAGTCGGCGCGCGAACGGCTTTCGCGCGGGTTGAAGGCGCTCGGCGCGGATCTCGGCGACATCGACGAGTTCCTGATCACCCACGTGCATCGCGATCACTACACGCTGGCCGTGGAACTGCGCCGCGAGTTCGGCGGCAAACTCGGGCTCGGGAAACGGGAAGAGCCGTCGCTGGTGCGCTCCGGCGACCCGGACCGGTTCCCGATGGAGGCGCAGGTCGGCCTGCTCCGGCGCTGTGGCGCGGACCCCGTCGTCGAGGAACTCGCCAGGGCCTTCGGCGGCGTCCGGCACACCGAGGCGCATCTGTGGGAACAGCCCGACGAATGGCTCGTCCCCGGCAAACGCGCGATCGTGCCCGGCCGCGAGTTCGACGTCGTGCACACGCCGGGTCACACGGACGGGCATGTCGTCTTCGTCGACGACGAAGCGGGGCTGGTGTTCTCCGGCGACCACGTGCTGCCGCACATCACGCCGTCCATCGGGTTCCAGCCGGTGCCCACCGAATTGCCGCTGAGCGACTACCTCGACTCCCTGCGCCTGGTCCGCGAGATGCCGGACCGGCGCATGCTCCCGGCGCACGGTCCCGTCACCGGCAGCGTCCACGCCCGCGTGGACGAATTGCTGGAGCACCACCGCGACCGGCTGGAGGTCATGGGCGCCGAGATCACCGCGGACGTCACGACGGCGTACGAGGTCGCGCTGCGGCTTGGCTGGACGCGCAAGCGGCGCGAACTGCCCGACATGGACCCGTTCAACCAGATGCTCGCCGTCCTCGAGACCGGTTCGCATCTGGATCTGCTGGTGGCCCAAGGGAAACTCACCGCGACCGAGACCGACGGGGTGCGACACTACGCCTCATGATCATCCGTCAAGCGCGCCGGGAAGACGTCGCGGCGATCGTCGGGATGCTCGCCGACGACCAGATCGGCAGCACCCGTGATTCGGCCGACGACCTCACGCCGTATCTGAAGGCCTTCGAGCAGATCGACGCCGATCCGGCGCAGCTGCTGATCGTCGCCGACGACGGCGGGGAGGCCGTCGGCACGCTCCAGCTGTCGATCATTCCCGGCCTGGCCAGGAAAGGCGCGTTGCGCGGGCAGATCGAGGCCGTCCGGGTGCGGGCGAGCCATCGTGGCTCCGGCCTCGGCGGCGAGCTGATGACGTGGGCCATCGACGAATCGCGGCGGCGGGGCTGCGCCCTCGTGCAGCTGACGTCGGACGTGAAACGCGAGGACGCGCACCGGTTCTACGAACGCCTCGGCTTCGAGGCGACGCACACCGGCTTCAAGCTGAAGTTCTAGTCCCGGCCCTCGGTGGTGGGATGAAGGCTCCCTTCGCCGCGTCCGACGCGACGAAGGGCCCCTTCGCCTCTGGGCTCACGTGAGCGCGAAGACGTGATTCGCGTGATCGGAAACGTAACTCGCGTGATTAGACGCCGCACTCGAATGTTCGGCCTCCAATCACGCAAGTCCCGTGCCAACTTTGCCCTGCCCCGCATTCAGAGGACGAAATGCGGGTGGTCAGCGGGTCCCGGAGATCTTCGCGCTGCCGAGCACCAGGTCGCCCTCGGCGGCATCGGTGCGGTACAGCACGACGACCTGCCCCGGCGCGACCCCGCGCAGCGGCTCGCGCAGCTGGATGGTGACCGAGTCCCCGGAGACCTCCGCGACGGCCTCGACGATCCCGCCGTGCGCGCGCACCTGCACGACGCATTCGGTGGGGCCGTCCAGCGGCCGCTCACTCGGCCAGATCGGGCGGTCCGCCTCGATCACGTCCACGCCGAGGTCCCGTGCGGAACCGACCTTCACGGTGCCCGAAACCGGCTCCAGCGAAAGCACGTAGCGCGGCCGCCCGTCCGGCGCCGGCGCCTCGATGCCGAGCCCCTTGCGCTGGCCGACGGTGAAACCGTGCACGCCGGTGTGCTCACCGAGCACGGCGCCGGTCTCGGCGTCGACTAGCTGACCGGGACGCTGCCCGAGCCGCTTCTCCAGGAAGCTCTTCGTGTCGCCGTCCGGGATGAAGCAGATGTCGTGGCTGTCCGGCTTCTTCGCCACCGACAGGCCACGGCTCGCGGCCTCGGCGCGGACGTCGGTCTTCCACGAATCACCCAGCGGGAACAGCGAATGCCGCAGCTGCTCCGGGGTGAGCGAAGCCAGCACGTACGACTGGTCCTTGCCCGTGTCGACGCTGCGCCGCAGCTCCGGCACACCGTCCACAAGGGACAGACGGGCGTAGTGCCCGGTGGCGACCGCGTCGAAGCCCAGCGCCATCGCCTTGTCCAGCAACGCCTCGAACTTGATCTTCTCGTTGCAGGTGACGCACGGGTTCGGCGTCCGGCCGGCGGCGTACTCGCCGACGAAGGTCTCGATGACCTCTTCGGTGAAGCGCTCGGCGAAGTCCCAGATGTAGAACGGGATGCCGAGGATGTCCGCCGCGCGCCGAGCGTCGCCGGAGTCCTCGATAGTGCAGCAGCCGCGGGATCCGGTGCGCAGCGTGCCGGGCTTCGCCGACAGCGCCAGGTGCACGCCGACGACCTCGTGCCCGGCGTCCACGGCGCGCGCGGCGGCCACCGCCGAGTCCACTCCCCCGCTCATCGCGGCCAGTACGCGCATCTTCCTCACACCTCTTGCTTCTGCGTCTGCTTGCGCATTCCGGCGAGTCCCGCCTGCCTCGCCCTGTCGACGACGCCCGCGATCTCCCTCGAAACCGCTTCAACGTCTTCCGGTGCCGAGGTATGCCCGAACGAGAACCGCAGCGACCCGCGCGCGGCCGCGGGTTCGGCACCCATGGCCAGCAGCACGTGGCTCGGCTGCGCGACACCCGCCGTGCACGCCGATCCGGTGGAACATTCGATGCCCTTGGCGTCCAGGAGCATCAACAGGCTGTCACCCGCGCAACCCGGGAAGGTGAAATGGGCGTGCGTGGGCAGGCGCTCACCCTCGCCGCCGTTGAGCACCACGTCCGGCACCTCGCGCCGGACGGCCTCGATCAGGTCGTCGCGCAGTTCGGCGACGCGTTTCGCGTACTCCTCGCGCCCCTCGACCGCGGCCTTCACCGCCGTCGCGAACGCGATCACCGCGGGGACGTCGAGCGTGCCCGAACGCACGCTGCGCTCCTGGCCACCGCCGTGCAGCACCGGCACGCACGCCGTGTCGCGCCCCAGCAGCAGCGCGCCGACGCCGTACGGGCCGCCGAGCTTGTGCGCGGTGAGGGTCAGCGCCGCGGCGCCGCTTCCGGCGAAGTCGACCGGCACCGCGCCGACGGCCTGGACGGCGTCGGTGTGCAGCGGGATCTCGTGCTCGGCGCAGACGGCGGCGAGTTCGGCGATCGGGTTGACCGTGCCGACCTCGTTGTTCGCCCACATCACGGTGACCAGCGCGACCGTCTCCGGGCTTTCGCCGATGGCGGTGCGCAGCGACTCCGGGGTGACCCGGCCCGCTTCGTCGACCTCGACCCAGACGATCTCGGCGCCCGCGTGCTGCTCCAGCCACTCGACGGACTCGAGGACGGCGTGGTGCTCGACGGTGCTGCACAGCACCCGGCGGCGCTCGGTGTCCTCGCCGTTGCGGGCCCAGAAGATGCCCTTGACCGCGAGATTGTCGCTCTCGGTGCCACCGGCGGTGAAGATCACCTCGGACGGCCGGGCGCCCAGCGCCTCCGCGATCACCTCGCGGGCCTCTTCGACCCGGCGGCGGGCCCGGCGTCCCGAGGAATGCAGCGCGGAGGCGTTGCCCACTGTGGACAGCGCCTCGGACATCGCCGCTACGGCTTCGGGCAACATCGGGGTGGTCGCCGCGTGGTCGAGATAGGTCATCGCATCCTTCAGGGTAGCCCGTTCCGGGGCGTGACCAAGCCCACCCTCATCAGCGGGTGGCGGCGCTCATATCCGACGGCCACCGGCCGGTCACCCGCACCCCGAGCAACGCGATGCCGGTCAACACGACCGAAAGCACCACGATCGCCACCGAAGGCTCCTTCGCCGACGCCAGCGAAGCGAGCAGGACACCGCCTAAACCGATGGTCAGGGCCGATCCGACCCAGTCGCCGAGCTGCAGTGCCGAGGTGTTGAACCCGCGTTCCGCCTCCGGCGAGTACCGGAGCAGCAGGACCGAGATCGCGGGCATCGCGATCCCCATCCCGGAGCCGCCGATCGCCGACGCCACGAACGCCATCCAGCCGGGGAACGAGGGCAGCGGGACGAAGACGAAGATCGCCAGACCGGCCGCGACCAGCGCGAACCCGGTCCGCAGGGACGCTTCGCGCGACCAGTCGAGCATGCGGCCCTGCAGCATCGACCCCGCCGACCAGCCCAGCGCGGTCACCGTCAGCGGCAGCCCGGCCAGCGCGGGGCTGTATCCGTGGACCTCGGTCATCGTGAGCGGCAGGTACGCCTCCATTCCGGCGTACGCGCCCGCGATCAACGCGCGCGAAGCGATCACTGTGGGCAACCCCGGCCGCGACGACAGCGTCCCGGCGGGCAGGAGTTTGCGAAGCGCGTACGCGAGGGCGATCAGGCCGGCGCCGCCGTAGGCCAGCGCCGCGAGGGACGGATGCTGCGCCGCCCAGGTGAGCGCGGCGACGCCGAGGGCGGCGACCACCGCAGGTACGACCCCGGCGCGCCGCGCGGACTCGGCGGGCGCGTGCCGGGGCAGCTTGCGCGTGACGACGATCAGCAGAGCCAGCCCGATCCCGGTCAGCGGGATCAGTCCCAGGAACACCCATCGCCAGCCGACGCTCACGGTCACCACGCCCGCGACCGACGGGCCGATCACGGCGGGCAGCACCCACGCGGCGGCGTTGGCCGCGTAGATCACCGGGCGTTCCCGGTCGCTGAAGGTGAGCGCGATCAGCAGTGACACCGAAACCAGCAGGAGACCGGAACCGAAGCCCTGCAACGCCCTGCCGAGCAGGAGCAGCGGCATGTCGTGCGCGAGCCCCGCGACCAGCAGCCCGGCGGCGAACAGCGCGGTGCCGGCGAGCAGCGCGGGCGCCGGGCCCTTGCGGTCGCCGAGGCGTCCGGAAAGGACGGTCGCGACCACGCTGGCGACGAGGAAGGTGGTGAACGGCCACGCGTACAGCGCGAGGCCGTCGAGGTCGGCCACCATGGTCGGCATCGCGGTGGCGACGCCCATGCTTTCGAACGCGATGAGCGTGACCATGAGCAGCAGCCCGATGGTGGTCACGCGGTGCTCGGGTGTCCACAGCACACCCTTCGGCTTCGCCTTGCCCCCAGTGATCGTCATACGACGAGCCTGCAACCTCCAGCGCGGTGGAGGTCAAGCGCCGACGGACTCCAGGCGCAGCTCACGCGCCAGCACGGCGGCCTCGCCGCGAGAGCTGACTTCGAGCTTCCCGAGGATCTTCCGCACGTGGAACTTCACCGTGTGCTCGGTCAGCGCCAGCTCGTCGGCGATCTGCCGGTTGCGCTTCCCGCGCGCGATCCCGGCGAGGACTTCGAGTTCACGCGGGTTCAGCCGGTCCAGCGGGCGCAGTTCCGGCGTTTCCTGCACGCCCAGCGGCAGGACCGCGGTGATCGTGGCGCCCCAGTCCGGGACGGCGTCGACCTCCCAGCGGCCGCCGAGCGGGGTGATCCGCTCGGTGAGGCCGGTGGCGGGTACGGCGCGGGCGACGTCCGGGCCGTCGTCGCGCACGGTGACGCGGAGGTTCTGCCCGTCGATCCGCCAGGACGCCCGGACCCGGGTGCTGCCCCGCTCCAGCGCGGCGAGCACCAGACCCCGCGAGACCGTGCGGGCGGTGTGCGCGATGTCCTGCGGGAGCGGCCGTTCGTCGTCCGGCCCGGCGAGGTCGACGGACACGTCGTTGTGGCGCACCAAGGGATCCAGCTGCGCGACGAGGGTGCCGAACGCCTCCGAGGCCGATTCCGCCGAGAGTTCCTGGTCGCGGTCGGCGATCGAGCGCAGCTCGACCAGGGCGGCCGCGGCGAGGTCGGTCGCGGTCTGCCGGGCGGCGGCGTCGCCGAGCCTGCGGGACCGCAGCACCGAAAGCAGCGACGTCAGCGTCGTGGCGTGCGTCTGCCCCAGATCGGTGATCGCCCGCGCCCGCGCGGTCGCCGCCGCGATGTTGCTCTCCAGGACGGCGGGCTCGGGGTCGGTGGCGCGCTGGGCGGCGTTCACGCTGACGATGTCCCACAGCTTGGCGACGATCTCCAGCGTGCCGTCCGCGGGCTCGTCCTCGGTGGGGACGAGCGCGATCATCGCGCCCTTGCCGATCACCGGCGCCGAGGTCAGGACGACGAGCTTCCGGCGCTTCCCGCCGAGCGTCTCTTCGGCCACCACGGCCTTGCCCGGGACGCCGAGGGCGGCGAGCCGCTGAAGCTCCGCGCTCGTGACCGCGCCGGTGATCTCCGGGTCGCCGTCGACCTTGATGGGCAGACGCGAGCAGTCGCCGGTCTCCATCGCGGCGGCGCGATGCGGCAGGACGGCCGCGGCCGTCGCCGAGAAACGCGGCAGGAGTTCGGGACGCGGAGCGGCGAGCATGTACTCGACCTGGCTCAGCACTTGCAGCGGATCCATGACTCCACAGTAGGCGCGTGCCGGCTCGGGAACGCTGCTCTCCCGGCTAGTGAACACTGCTCGTCCGGCTGGTTCGGGCGGGCTCCGGGCGCCGGTTGACTGATCGCAGCGAAGAAATCCGAACAGGAGTGAACATGCGAGCGATCACCATCACCCAGTACGGCGAACCGGACGTCCTGCGGCTCGACGAGGCCCCGCTGCCGGAGCCCGGCCCCGGCCAGGTGCGGGTGGCGGTCAAGGCCGCCGGCGTCAACCCGATCGACTGGAAGATCCGGTCCGGCGCGATGGCCGAGGTCCGGCCCGTCGACTTCCCGCACATCCTCGGCCTGGAACTGGCGGGCGTCGTGGACGCGGTGGGCGAAGGCGCCGGTTTCGCCGTCGGGGACGAGGTCTTCGGCTGGTCGGAGACCGGCACGTACGCGGAGTACGCGCTGGCGAGCACGGTCATCCGCAAACCCGCCGGGCTTTCGTGGGCCGAAGCCGCCGCGCTGCCCATCGCCGGCGAAACCGCGTTGCGGGTGCTGGGCGAACTCGAGGTCAAACCGGGCGAGACCGTGGTGATCCACGGCGCGAGCGGCCAGGTCGGCCGGATCGCGACGCAGGCCGCCGTCGCGCTGGGCGCCACGGTCGTCGGGCTCGCCGGGGCCTCGTCGCTCGACGAGGTGAAGGAGCTCGGCGCGGTGCCGGTCCAGTACGGCGACGGGTGGGTCTCCCGGGTCCGCTCGGTCGCGCCGGACGGTGTCGACGCGGTCTTCGACGCCGCGGGTTTCGGCGTCCTGGGTGATTCCGTCGAGCTGCTCGGCTCGCCCGACCGGCTGATCACCATCGCGGACCCGGCGGCCTACGCGCAGGGACTGAAGTTCTCGGCGGGCGGGGCGGAAACTCAAGCGGTTCTTGAGGATCTGGTCGCGCGGGGGCTGAAGCTGAAGCTGGGTTCGAGTTACGCGCTCGCCGATGCCGCCTCGGCGCACCGGGAAAGCGCGACGGGGCACGCGGGCGGGAAGATCACGCTGGTCTTGGAGTGATGCCGGGCTGTGTCAACCCCGGATGCCAGGAACGGTCCTTTCCTTGCGAAATTTGCCAGGAAAGGACCGTTCCTAGCGCACGTGAGGTGCGGAGAGGGACCTTCACGACCACCTCGACCGAAGCCACAGCTGCCGCGGCGGTCGCACGACCCGTGGCGGATGTCATGAAAGGGTCGTTCAGGACGAAAAACGTCTTGAACGACCCTTTCATGACACATCCGGGAGTTACTGCGAGACCGCCTTGGGAGCGGGAGCGGCGGCCGGAGCGGGAGCGGCGGCCGGAGCCCGCCGCCGCCGCTGAGCCGGGATCTGCACCCGACCGAGAGCGGCCTGCACCGCGGATTCCGCCAGCGCCGCCAGTTCCCGGCGGTCCGAAGCGCGGCCCGGCGCGATCTCCGGGCACACGTGCACCTCCAGCACCAGACCACGCAGGGCCGCGACCCGCCGCAGCGACGCGATGAGCGACTCCGGCCCGATGAACGCCGGCTGCGTCGTCTCCCGTCCGTCGGCGAGCCGGAACCGCAGCGCGAGCGGCCGCACCGGGACACCGCCGTCGATCGCGGCCTGGAAGGTCGCGGGGCGGAACCGGCCCGAGCCGAGACCGCACCAGGTGGTGCCTTCCGGAGTCACGCTGACGAGTGATCCGCCGCGCATGGCGTCGGCGAGTTCGTCCATCGTCGCGGGGAGGCTCCGCAGGTTCTCCCGGTCGAGGAAGATGCTGCCGCCGCGGCGGACGAGCAGGCCGAGCACCGGCCAGGCGCCGACCTCCTTCTTCGCGAGCGCCCGCATCGGCTGCACGGCGTTGACCGCGATGATGTCCAGCCACGAGATGTGGTTGTTCACCACGAGCGCGCCGCGGCCGGGCACCGCGCGGAACCGCTCGTCACCGAGCACGCGCAGCTTCACCCCGAACGAGCGAAGGATCCCCGCGAAAAGCAGGCGCACCAACCGTTCCCGGGGCATGCCGCGCAGCACGAGCACCAGCGGCGCCGAGAGGAAGGCGCCGAAGATGACGCCGATCGCGGCGGTGAACCGCAGGACCCGCCGGCCGAACGCCACCGTCGGCGCCCCTTCGGTCAGGCAGCCGTCGCCACACGGCGACTTCGGCATCCAGGCGTGGCTCATCCCTGCTCTCCCAGGAAGAACTTGAGGTACCGCTCGTCGACGTTGTGCAGATCCAGCAGGACGAAGAAGTCCGCGACGCCGAAATCCGCGTCGAGCGCGGGCGGGCCGTAGATCTTCGCCCCGAGGCGGGTGTAGCCCTTGATGAGCGGCGGGAGGATCGCGCGGGAGGGCCGCTCGATGTCCTCGGACAGCCACGGGTTCAGCGGCGTCACCCGAAGGGATTCATCCGCGTAGTGCTTGGCGCGCAGGACATCCCAGACTCCCGCCGCGTAGATCCCGCCGTCGGTCAGCGGCACGGACGCGCAGCCCGCGAGATACCGGTGCCCGGCCAGCAGCATGTAGCGTCCGATCCCCGCCCACACGAGGCTCACCACGGCGCCGCTGCGGTGGTCGGGGTGCACGCACGAACGCCCCGTCTCGACCAGTGAAGGGCGCAGCGAATCGAGCGCGGTGAGATCGAATTCGCTGTCGGAATACAGTTTTCCCGCCCGTGCGGCCCGGTCGGGCGGCAACATCCGGTACGTGCCCACGATCTCGCCGGTGTTGTCGTCGCGCACCACGAGGTGATCGCAGAACTCGTCGAAGTAGTCGACGTCGAGACCGGGTTCGAGCGAATTGAGCGTCGCTCCCATTTCCTCGGCGAACACCTGATGGCGAAGACGCTGTGCGGCGACGACTTCTTCGTTTCCGTTCGCCACGAGGAGGGAGTAACGCGGCGCGTCGGCCGGGAGTTCGACACCTGCCTGGTCAGTACTGACGAGGAGCTGTGACGTCGTCATGACCCAGGTCTACCCCTGGAGGGGTACCAACGACAATGCGCCTGATGGCCGATTAGTGCACGTTCAGTTAATTGCGGGTTCTCAGGCTTCTCTCAGGCTGGGAAGTCACTTCCCGGTCACGGAAAAGGGGCCGTCCGGGAAATAAATCCCGGACGGCCCCTCTTCGAACGAAGGACTCAGCCCTTGCGCTTCTGGACCTCTTCGGTCAGCTGCGGCGCGACGTTGAACAGGTCGCCCACCACACCGAAGTCGGCGATCTCGAAGATCGGCGCCTCGGCGTCCTTGTTGACCGCGATGATGGTCTTCGAGGTCTGCATACCGGCGCGGTGCTGGATCGCGCCCGAGATGCCCAGCGCGATGTACAGCTGCGGCGAGACCGTCTTACCGGTCTGGCCGACCTGGAACTGCGCCGGGTAGTAGCCCGAGTCGACGGCGGCGCGGGAAGCACCGACGGCGGCACCGAGCGAGTCGGCGAGCGCCTCGACGACGTCGAACTTGTCGGCCGAGCCGACACCGCGGCCACCGGAGACGACGACCGACGCCTCGGTCAGCTCCGGCCGGTCGCCGCCGACGATCGGCTCGACACCGGTGATCCTGGCGGACTTCGCCGGGTCGCCCGCGGGGACCTCGACGGTCTCCTCGGCGGCCGCACCCTCGGCCGGGGCGGCCTCGACCGCGCCCGGGCGGACCGAGATGACCGGGACACCCTTGGTGGACTTGGACTTCACCGAGAACGCGCCACCGAAGATGGACTGGTCGACGCTGCCGTCGCCGTTCACGCCGACGGCGTCGTACAGCAGGCCGGAGCCGAGGCGGACCGCGACCCGGGCGGACACCTCCTTGCCTTCGGCGCTGGCCGCGACGAGCACGGCGGCCGGGGAGGTCCGCTCCGCCAGCGCGGCGAGGACGTCCACCTTCGGGGTGACCAGGAAGCCGGTGGCGTTGTCGCCCTCGGCGACGTACACCTTGGCGGCGCCGTGCGCGGCGAGGGCTTCCTTCGCCTTGGCGGCGGTGCCGGTCGGGCCGACGACGACCGCGGACGGCTCACCCAGTTCACGAGCGGCGGTCAGCAGCTCGAGCGTGACCTTCTTGACTTCACCGTCGACGTGGTCGACGAGGACGAGTACTTCAGCCATTTCCCTATTCCTCCTCGAAACCTGTCTCAGATGAGCTTCTGCGCGACCAGGTAGGCGGCCACCTTGCTGCCGCCGTCACCCTCGTCCTCGACGCGCTCACCGGCGGTGCGCGGCGGCTTCGGGGAGGCTTCGAGCACGGACGACCACGCGTTGCCGAGGCCGACCTCGCCCGCGTCGACACCCAGGTCGGCGACGGTCAGCGTCTCGACCGGCTTCTTCTTGGCGGCCATGATGCCCTTGAAGGAGGGGTAGCGCGGCTCGTTGATCTTCTCGCCGACGCTCACCACCGCGGGCAGGTTCGCCTCGAGGTGCGTGACGCCGTCCTCGGTGTAGCGGTCGGCCTTGATCGAGGTGCCGTCGACGGTCAGCTCGTTCACGTGGGTCAGCTGCGGCAGGCCGAGCAGCTCGGCGATGATCGCCGGCACGGCGCCACCGCGGCCGTCGGAGGCCTCGTTACCGGTGATGACCAGGTCGAAGCCTTCGACCTTCGAGATCGCGGCGGCCAGCACCTTGGCGGTGGCGATCGCGTCGGAACCGTGCAGGGCCTCGTCGGAGACGTGGATGGCCTTGTCAGCGCCCATGGACAGCGCCTTGCGGATCGCGTCGGTCGCACGGTCGGGACCCACCGAGACGACGGTGACCTCGCCCTCGCCGGCTTCCTTGATCTTCAGTGCTTCTTCGACGGCCTTCTCGTTGATCTCGTCGAGCACGGCGTCGGCGGATTCGCGGTCAAGAGTGTTGTCGGCACCGGAGAGCTTCCGCTCCGAGTAGGTGTCCGGTACCTGCTTGACCAGGACAACGATGTTCGTCATGGGTCTACTTCGACCTCCCGTTAGTGGCCGGCGTCGGCCACGGGGCAACAGCTCTACTGGCCGGTAGATTAGGGCCATTTCAGTGCCGCGGCCCGCCGAGGTGACCTCATTCACCTGGATGCACGTTTTAGTGGGACCATCGTCCAGGTAATTCACCCGGAAGTGAGTGTAACCGGCCGACTAACCCGAACGGCCGTATTCCGGGGTACGCGCGGAGATGGTGAAGGGATAACCTGCCCCACCATGCGTTCCATGCCCGGCCCTGTCGCCGTGATCACGGACTCGACCGCCTGCCTTCCCGCCCCGGTCGCCGAACGCTGGGGAATCGGCGTCGTTCAGGTCCAACTGCAGGTCGGAGAGCAGTTCGACGAGGAGAACCGCTACGACCGCGAGGAAATCATCGGCCATCTGCGGGCGGGGACGCCGGTGAAGACGGCACCGCCCGAGGTCGCCGCGTTCTTCTGGGCGTTCCAGGACGCCGCGAGCAAGGGC
The DNA here is from genome assembly GCF_000400635.2 of Amycolatopsis keratiniphila. Classification (NCBI taxonomy): domain Bacteria; kingdom Bacillati; phylum Actinomycetota; class Actinomycetes; order Pseudonocardiales; family Pseudonocardiaceae; genus Amycolatopsis; species Amycolatopsis keratiniphila. The sequence continues at coordinate 7,058,863 of NC_021252.1, forward strand.
GCGTCCGCGATCGTCAGCATCCACATCTCGGGACGGATGTCGGAGACGGTGAACGCCGCCCGCGAGGCCGCCCAGCAGGTGAACATCCCCGTGCACGTCCTCGACAGCGGGACCACCGGGATGAGTCTCGGTTTCGCGGCGACCTCGGCGGCCAAGGTCGCCGCCGCCGGCGGGCAGGCCACCCGCGTCATCGACGCGGCCGAACGCCGCTTCCGCGGCAGCCGGGAGATCCTCTACGTCGACACGCTGGAGTTCCTCCGCCGCGGCGGCCGGATCGGCGCGGCGCAGGCGTTCCTCGGCTCCGCGTTCTCGATCAAACCCCTGCTGACCCTGAAGAACGGCGAGGTCGCCCCGCTGACCCGGGTGCCGGGCCAGCGGCGGGCGCTCAACAAACTCGTCGACCTCGCGGTGGAATGCGCGGGCGATCAGGAGGTGGAGGTCGCCATCACCCGGTTCGGCCCGGACGAGCGCGACCTCGAGATCGGCGGGCGGCTGCGGGCGCGGCTGCCGCATATGGTCGACAGCACCCTGGTGGACGCCAGCATGATCCTCGGCGCCCACCTCGGGCCGGGTGCCATCGGCATCACGGTGTCGCCGGTGTAGCCCGCTTCGACGGGATCAGCGCCAGCACCACCGGGAGCACCGCGCCCAGCGCGGTCGTCGCGACGATCAGCACCTGGTCCACCGGCTCGAAATGCGAGACGTGGCCCAGGTGGTAGAGGAAGTGCGGCAGTCCGAAGCAGAAGGTGGCGAGCGCGGCGAGCCTGGCCACCGCGGTCGTCCCGATCACGGCGGCGCCGATCAGGATCGCGGCGAGCGCCAGGTTGAGGCCGCCGAAGTCCTGGATCAGGTGTTCGTTGAAGGGGCCGTCCATCGCCACCCAGCCGGTGCGGAACCCCGGGAAGTTCCGGTAGAAGCCCTCCGGGCTGAACAGCGGCCACAGCCCCACGGGCAGTTCGATGAGGCCGAAGACGACGAGCAGTACGCGGGTGAATGTCCGTTGCATACCTCCTGGACTGCGTGGCGCCGCGAAACGTGACACGCGGGCCGAAGTGACCGGCCGGTAGGGTCGCGGCGTGACCACCCCAGCCACCAGGGCCGAAGCGCTGCACCTCACCGGTGAACGCACCGTGCCGGGCATCGCCGAGGAAAACTATTGGTACCGCCGTCACGAGGCCGCGTATCAAAAGCTCCTGCCGCTGTGCGAGGGCAAGACCGTCCTGGAGGCAGGCTGCGGCGAGGGCTACGGCGCCGGGCTCATCGCCACCGTGGCCGAGCGGGTGCTCGCCCTCGACTACGACGTCCCCACCACCGAGCACGTCGCCCGGCGCTACCCCGGCATCGGCGTGGCGAGGGCGAACCTGGTGTTCCTGCCGCTGCGGGACGCGTCGGTCGACGTCGTCGCCAACTTCCAGGTGATCGAGCACCTCTGGGATCAGGGTGCCTTCCTCGCCGAATGCCGGCGCGTGCTCTCCCCCGGCGGACGGCTGATCGTCACCACGCCCAACCGGCTGACCTTCACCCCGGACAGCGACACCCCGCTCAACCCGTTCCACACCAGGGAACTCGCACCGTCCGAATTGGACGAACTGCTGCGCGACGCCGGTTTCGAGGTCGAGACGCTGCACGGGCTCCACCACGGCGAAGGCGTGGCGAAGCTCGACGCCAAGTACGGCGGTTCGATCATCGACGCCCAGCTCGACGTCGTCATGGGGCAGCTGCCCGGGCAGGCGACCTGGCCGGCGGAACTGCTCGCCGACGTCGAAGGCATCAAGGCCGCGGACTTCGCGATCCACGGTGAAGAACTCGACGCCAGCCTCGACCTGGTCGCCGTGGCGGTGCGCCGATGAGCGAGTACGAAGGCACGTTCTGCCTCGTCGTGCACAGCCATCTGCCGTGGCTGCCGCACCACGGATCCTGGCCGGTCGGCGAGGAATGGCTCTACCAGGCGTGGGCGCATTCCTACCTGCCGATGGTCGATCTCTTGCGCCGCTTCGCCGACGAGGGCCGCGAAGACGTCCTCACCCTCGGGATGACGCCGATCCTCGCCGCCCAGCTCGACGACCCGTACAGCATCGACGCCTTCCACGACTGGCTCGGCCACTGGCAGCTGCGCTCCTGGCACGCGTCCACGCTGTGGCGCGGCGACCCGCTGCTGCGCGACCTCGCGGCGAGTGAGTACCGGACGGCGATCAAGGCCTCGGAAGAGCTCGAAACCCGCTGGCGGCACGGTTTCTCACCGATCCTTCGGTCCTTTGTGGACAACGGGACGATCGAACTGCTCGGCGGCCCGCTGGCGCATCCGTTCCAGCCGCTGCTCGACCCGGCGGTCCGCGACTTCATGCTGCGCGGCGGCCTGGCCGACACCGCGCTGCGGATCGGACGGCGTCCCGAAGGCATTTGGGCACCCGAATGCGGCTACGCGCCCGGTATGGAAACCGGCTACGCCGCCGCGGGCGTCCAGCGGTTCATGGTCGACGGTCCTTCCCTGCACGGTGACACCTCGGCGGCCCGGACCGTCGGCGATTCCGACGTCGTGTGTTTCGGCCGCGACCTCGAAGTCACGTACCGCGTCTGGTCACCGAAGGCCGGATATCCCGGCCACGCCGCCTATCGCGACTTCCACACCTGGGCCCACGAAGTCGGCCTCAAACCCTCGCGGGTGACCGGCAAGACCGTCGAACCGCCGGACAAGGCGCCGTACGACCCGGCGATGGCGACGGCCACCCTCGGCGGCCACGTCCAGGACTTCGTCGACACCGTCGTCGCCCGCCTGCGCTCGCTCAAGGCCGAGCACGGCCGCGAATCGCTCGTCGTCGCCGCGTACGACACCGAACTCTTCGGACACTGGTGGCACGAGGGCCCGGCCTGGCTCGAAGGCGTCCTGCGCGCGCTGCCCGAAGCAGGCGTCCGCGTCACGACGCTCAAGGGCGCGCTCGAAGCCGGTCATCTCGGCGGGAAGGTCGATCTCCCGGCGTCGTCGTGGGGCTCGGGCAAGGACTGGCGGGTCTGGGACGGCGAGCAGGTCGCCGACATGGTGCGGGACAACACCGCCCTACAGGACCGGATGCTCGACCTCGTCGCCGGAATGGACACCACGACGCGTGACTCCGTCCGCGATCAGGCCGTGGCCGAAGCGATGCTGGCGCTTTCGAGCGACTGGGCGTTCATGGTCACCAAGGACTCCGCCGCCGATTACGCGCGGCGGCGGGCGAAAGTGCACACGGAACGGTTCGACACGCTCGCCGGACTGCTCCGGGACGGTGCGCTCGACCGCGCGCGGGAGACCGCGGCCGCGTTCCGGCGCGACGACGGGCCGTTCGGTCACGTCGACGCGCGTGATCTGCTGAGGAAATGACGAAAGGGGCATCACCATGGGGATCCACGACATTCCGCTGAAGACGCTCGCGGGCGAGGACACCACGCTCGGCGCGCTCGAAGGCAAGACGCTGCTGGTGGTGAACGTGGCGTCGAAATGCGGGCTGACGCCGCAGTACACCGGACTGGAGAAGCTTCAGGAACGTTACGCGGACAAGGGTTTCTCCGTCGTCGGGTTCCCGTGCAACCAGTTCGCGGGCCAGGAGCCGGGCACCGCGGAGGAGATCCAGACCTTCTGCTCGACGACGTACGGCGTTTCGTTCCCGCTGTTCGAAAAGCTGGACGTGAACGGGGAAAGCCGTCACCCGCTCTACGCCGAACTGACCAAGGCGGCCGACGCGGAGGGCGCCGCCGGCGACGTCCAGTGGAACTTCGAGAAGTTCCTCGTCGCGCCGTCCGGTGAAGTGGTGGGCCGATTCCGCCCGCGCACCGAACCCGAAGACGAGACGATCACCAAGGCGATCGACGCCGCGATCGGCTGATTCCTTTTCCCGGGAATTCGGTGACCAAAGTCCCCGAATATCCCCGCCGCTCGCGCGATGGCCGGTTGCTCGATCACAAACCCTTGCCACACAAGGGAAACGCTGACATTCCCGGGTGAAGCGCCATACCCGATTGCACTATGGCGCCACCCCGGGGACAGGGGAACACTCTTTCGTCGGGAGTCCCGCACTTGAGTCAGCACCGACAACCAGAAAAGTGTGGCAGACATGATCGAAAACAACATGATCCCGGACGATTTCCTCTCCCTCGCGAGCGTGCAGGCGGCGGAAGAGGACGCGTTGCTGAACCGGCAGAACGTGGTGGGTGTCGCGCTCGGCACCAAATGGTCCGGCGGGAGGGACACCGGCGAGAAGGCGATCACCGTCCTCGTCGACACGAAGATGCCGCACGAGATGCTGCGTGAGGACGACCTCGTCCCGTCGACGCTGGCCGGGGTGCCCACCGACGTCCAGGAGGTCGGTGTGCTGCAGGCGGGTCGCAGTATCGCGGCACCGAAGGCGAACGGCTCGCCGTCGGTACTCGACGACGTGCCGTCGCCCGCACTGAGCCGCCCCGACGAACTCGCCCGTGAGCAGGTCGGCCCGTTCACCCTCGCCAAGCGGTTCCGCCCGGCGTTCGGCGGGCTGAGCGTCGGCCACTTCAAGATCACCGCCGGCACCTACGGCACCGCGGTCTACGACGCCACGGCACTGCCCGGCAAACCGGCGAAGTACTACATCCTGAGCAACAACCACGTGCTCGCGAACTCCAACGCCGCCGCCATCGGCGATCCCATCCTGCAGCCCGGCCCGTTCGACGGCGGTGTCGTCCCCACCGACGTCATCGCGAGGCTGAGCCGCTTCGTGCCGATCAAGTTCATCGCCGCCGGCCAGCCGGTGCCGCTGAACTTCGTCGACGCCGCCATCGCCGAGGGCCAGTTCCACGACCTCGACCGGCGGATCTTCTGGGTCGGCGACCTCAAGGGCACCAACGTGGCCCCCGCGGTCGGCACCGTGGTGCAGAAGACCGGCCGGACCACGAACTGGACCACCGGGCGGATCACGAACATCAACGCCACCGTCGACGTGAACTACGGCGGCGGCCGGGTGGCCCGGTTCGCGCAGCAGCTCCTCACCACCGACATGTCGGCGGGCGGCGACTCGGGCAGCCTCGTGGCGGACCTGAGCGAGAACGCCGTCGGCCTGCTGTTCGCCGGTTCGCCGGTGGTCACCGTGATCAACCGGATCACGCTGGTCGAGGCCGCGCTCGGGATCAAGGTGCATCCGTAGTGGCCGAAGACGTGTCGGATGTCGATGCCGCCCTCGTGGCGGCGTCCCGGTGGCTCGACGACGTCCCCGGAGTGGTCGGGGTCGGACAGGGCGAGGCCGAGGGGGCACCCACGATCGACGTGTGGATGACCCCCGGTCACGACTCCGGGCAGTTGCCTTCTCAGCTGCTCGGAGTGCCCGTCCGGGTCCGTGACTCCGGCGGTCCGGTGGAGGCCCGGCCGGACTGACCCGTCTCGATGACCGCGCGATTGCGGGCGGCGACGATTCCCGCGTCCGCCTTCACCACCCGCCGGTCGTAGGTGAGCAGGCCGTTGACCTCGTTCTCGACGTCGGTGGTCTGCGTGTAGATCGCGCCGGAAAGGCCGGTTCCGGCGACGATCCGTTCGAGGTTCTCGCTGACCTCGGCATAGCGCTTCGTCAGCTGTGCCGGGGTCGGCGTCATCTCGTAGGCCTGCGGCTCGCCCGGCCAGCGATGCCCGTCGACGACGAGGCCGAGCCCGCCGTACTCGCCGTCGACGATCACCCTGTGGTCCTTCACCGCGGGGCTCCCCGGCCCGACGTAGGTATGGTCGTCGTAGACGTCACCCGCGCCGGTGTCCGGCCGGGAGAAACAGCAGTTCACCCCGCTGTTCGCGATGACGTGCCTCGTCGGGTCGAGGTCCTTCACCAGCTTCGCGATGCGCGCGGTGTCGAATTCTCCCCAGCCCTCGTTGAACGGCACCCAGCCGACGATCGAGGTCACGCCGCGCAGTTGCTCGATCATCTCGGTCAATTCGGCTTCGAATCGCTCTTGTGCCTCCGGGACCGGGTCGGGCGCCGTCCCGGGCGGACCGTCGAAGGAGACGGTGAGCGACGGCATGTCCTGCCAGACGAGCAGGCCCAGCCTGTCCGCCCAGTGGTACCAGCGTTCCGGCTCGACCTTGACGTGTTTGCGGACGAAGTTGAAGCCGAGCTCCTTGGTCTTCTCCAGGTCGAACCGCAGCGCCTCGTCGGTGGGCGCGGTGTGGATCCCGTCGGGCCAATAACCCTGGTCGAGCGGGCCGTGGAGGAAGGTGATCCGGCCGTTGAGCGCGATCCGCGGCCTGCCCTGGGCGTCGGCGACCGTGCCGATCGTCCGGAGCCCGGTGTAGGACTCGACGACGTCGAGCACGTTGCCGCTTTCGTCGAGCAAGCGGACCTGGAGGTCGTAGAGATAAGGGTCGTCCGGCGTCCACAGGTGCGGCGCAGGAAGGTTTGCGCGCAACCGCTGCCCCGCCTCTCCTTCGACGCGGGCCACTTCCGCGCCCTCGGGCTCGCTGACGATCATCTCGACCCGGGCGCCGCCTGTGACCTTGGGCACAACGGTCACCCCTTCGAGATCCGGGATCAGCGGCAATTCCCGGATGTGCGCGGACGGCACAGGCTCCAGCCAGACGGTCTGCCAGATCCCCGAGGCGGCGGTGTAGAAGATCCCTTTCGGGTCGTTCCGCTGCTTGCCGACGGGATGCGTCGAGGCGTCTGTCCGATCCGTCGCGCGGACGGTGAGTTCCTGCGATCCGGACGGGCGCAGGACGTCGGTGATGTCCGCGCTGAAGGCCGTGTACCCGCCTTCGTGGACGGCCACCTCCTGGTTGTTCACCCAGACCGTCGCGGACTGGTCGACGGCGCCGAAGTGGAGCAGCACCCGCTGGCCGTCCCACCCGGACGGGACGTGGAAAACCTTGCGATACCAGAGGGTTTCGTCCCGCCGTCCGATGCCGGAGAGCGCCGACTCCGGCGGGAACGGCACCAGGATCCGCTCGCCGTACCCGTCGCGGCGGGGCGCGCCGCTGCCCGCGTACTCCCAGACGCCGTTGAGGTTCAGCCAGCGTTCGCGGACCAGCCGGGGACGCGGGTACTCCGGCAGCGCATCGCCCGGTCCGACCTGCGCGGACCACGGCGTCGAGAGCACCGGTTCGACGGTCTTGAAGGCCGGTCCGGCCGCGTTCACCGAGGAGGTCATCGACCCGATGGTGGCAAAGATCGCCGCGCCTGTCGCCCTCGATCGGGTTCACCGGCAGGGGTGATCGCCCGGTCCCGGTGACGACCGACTCACGAGTAACCTCCACCCATGCGCGTGCTGATGTTGTCGTGGGAGTACCCACCCGTGGTCGTCGGCGGACTCGCACGGCACGTCCACGCCCTGGCCCGGCATCTCGCCAGGCAGGGGCACGACGTGGTCGTCCTGTGCCGTCACACGGCGGGCACCGACGCCGAGACCCATCCGAGGACCGATCGCGTGGTCGAGGGCGTCCGGATCATCCGGGTCGCCGAAGACCCGATGCACGTGACCTTCGAACGGGACCTCGTCGCGTGGACGCTGGCCATGGGGCACGCGATGGTCCGCGCCGCCACCGATCTGCTGCGCACGTGGCAGCCGGACGTCGTGCACGCGCACGACTGGCTGGTCACCCACCCCGCGATCGCGATCGCGGAGGCCGCGCGGGTGCCGCTGGTCGGCACGATCCACGCCACCGAGGCCGGACGGCACTCCGGCTGGCTCTCGCATCCGCTGAACCAGCAGGTGCACTCCGTCGAGTGGTGGCTCGCGAACCGCTCGGACGCGCTGATCACCTGTTCGCAGGCCATGCGCCGCGAGGTGGCGCATCTGTTCGAGGTCGACGCCGACGCGGTCACCGTGATCCACAACGGCATCGAGGAGCGCACCTGGCAGGTGCCGGAGGAGGAGGTCGCGCACGCGCGCGAGGTCTACAGCCCCTCCGGCGCGCCGCTGCTGCTCTACTTCGGGCGGCTGGAATGGGAGAAGGGCGTGCAGGACCTGCTCGCCGCGCTCCCCCGGATCCGCCGGGCCAAACCGGGGACGCGGCTGGTCGTCGCCGGCAAGGGGCGGCATCTGGAGGAACTGGTCGACCAGGCCCGCAAGCTGCGTGTCCGGCGAGCGGTGGACTTCGTCGGGCACCTGTCCGACCGCGAACTGCGCGCCGTGCTGGCCGCGGCCGACGCCGTCGTGCTGCCCAGCCGGTACGAGCCGTTCGGGATCGTCGCGCTGGAGGCCGCCGCCGCGAAGGCGCCACTGGTGGCTTCGACCGCGGGCGGGCTCGGCGAGGTCGTCGTCGACGGCGAGACCGGCCTGGCGTTCAGCCCCGGCGATGTCGAGGCGCTCGGGGACGCCGTCGAGGCGGTGCTGGACGACGAGGTCGCCGCCGCGCGGCGGGCGCTGACCGCGCAGTCGCGGCTGGCCGCGGACTTCGACTGGGGGCGGATCGCGGAGGCGACCGTGGCCGTCTACCGGCGTGCCCGCGTCGGTGAGCCGGTGGAGCTGGGGCGGCCGAAGATCGCGACCGGCAACGCCTTCGAGCCCTGAGCACGCGCATTCAGAGGACTAAACGCGCTGGAACAGGCCTGGGTCGGTGACCGAATTCGGCACTTTCGCGTGTCTGGATGGACGCCACGCGTGTCTGGGTGGACGACACCTGTGACCAGAGGGACGGCACCTGTGATTGGACGGACGACACTCTCGCAGCCGAGTTCCCACCGCGTGTCGTCCGTCCAATCACGCGTGTCGTCCGTCTGGTCACGTGCGTCGTCCCTCCCGTCACGCGAAACCGCCCGCAGTACATGAAGGCGAGGCGTGAAGGTCGAGTTTCCTCGGCTGAGCCGAGGGAAGGGGGCCTTCACGCGCTACCGCTGTGGGGGCGAAGGGGAATCCGGGACGTCGGGGGACCCGGATCCCCCTTCACGAGCGACGCGGGTCGCGAGGGGCGCGACCCCCGGGGCTGCTCTAGGTGGCGAAGATCAGAAGTGGCACGGCCGGACACAGTCCGGCTGCACCGAGATCCCGGCCGAGGCGGACACCGCGGGGGCGGCGAGGGCGACGGCGAGGACGGCGAAGGTCGCGGCCAAGAGCGTTCTCAACTGCTTCTTCATGGTGGCTCCTCGGGGAAACGGGCGGATTTCCCGCCCGGCGCCGAGCATCCGCGCGACCCGCCACCGAAACAACGGGGGTATCACTAGGTACCCCTACCTAATCGCGGTCCGTGACCGATTCGTCCGGTCCTGTGGCGGACCTGGCGGAAGCCGCGGAAACCCCGCCCACTGCGGTGTGGGGGTGAGCGGGGTCCCCGCGGCGAAGCGCACGCCCGACAAGGCGCTACCGGAAGGGCGCGCGCGTGAAGCGGGTCCGGTGGCGGGGAGCCTCCGCCACCGGACCCGTTGGGCCACACCGTCCCAAACCGGTGTGGAACCCGGCCGCCCCGCGTCAGGTAGAGGCGGCCGGAGCCTTGATCAGTGCGTGGTCAGGTATCGCGCGTACGCACCGGTGGTGAGGAAGCTCGGCAGCTTCTCGCCCAGCGCGGTCTCGGTGAAGATCTCGTAGGCGTCGTCGAGACGGGTGCCCTCGCCCAGTTCGGAACGCACCGACGCCAGCTCTTCGTCCAAATAGGACACGGCGAGTTCGCGGGTGAGCGCGGTGCCGTCTTCGAGCTTCGTGCCGTTGCGGATCCACTGCCACACCTGGCAGCGCGCGATCTCGGCGGTGGCGGCGTCCTCCATCAGGTTGTGGATCGCCGCCGCGCCGGTGCCGCGCAGCCAAGCGTCGATGTAGCGCAGCGCGACGTTGATGTTGGCGCGGACACCGGCTTCGGTGACCTCGCCGCCCGCGCTGGCGACGTCGAGCAGGTCCTCGGCGGTCACGGTGACGTCTTCACGGAGCTTGCCGAGCTGGTTCGGCCAGCCGCCGAGGACGTTGTCGAACACCTCGCGGCAGACCGGGACGAGGCCGGGGTGCGCGACCCACGAGCCGTCGAAACCGTCGTTCGCCTCGCGTTCCTTGTCCTGGCGGACCTTCTCCAGCGCGGTCGCGTTGATCTCCGGGTCCTTGCTCGGGATGAACGCGGCCATCCCGCCGATGGCGTGCGCCCCGCGCTTGTGGCAGGTGCGCACCAGCAGTTCGGTGTAGGCCCGCATGAACGGGACGGTCATCGTCACCTGCGCGCGGTCCGGGAGCACGAAGTCCGCGCCGTGCGAGGAGAAGTTCTTGATGACGCTGAAGATGTAGTCCCAGCGGCCGGCGTTCAGCCCGGCGACGTGCTCGCGCAGTTCGTAGAGGATCTCCTCCATCTCGAACGCGGCGGTGATCGTCTCGATCAGCACGGTGGCCCGGATCGTGCCGCGCGGGATGCCGAGTTCCCGTTGCGCCAGCAGGAAGACGTCGTTCCACAGCCGCGCTTCGAGGTGGTTCTCGAGCTTCGGCAGGTAGAAGTACGGGCCGCTGCCGCGGGCCAGCAGCTGGCGCGCGTTGTGGAAGAAGTAGAGGCCGAAGTCGACCAGGCTCGCCGAAACCGGGCGGCCGTCGATGCGGATGTGCTTCTCCACCAGGTGCCAGCCGCGGGGGCGGGCGACGATCGTCGCGGGCTCGTCGCCGATCGTGTAGCGCTTGCCCGCTTCGGTGGTGAAGTCGATGTTGCGGCGGATCGCGTCGAACAGGTTGAGCTGTCCGTCGATCACGTTGTGCCAGGTCGGCGACGTCGCGTCCTCGAAGTCGGCGAGCCAGACCTTCGCGCCGGAGTTGAGCGCGTTGACCGTCATCTTGCGGTCGGTCGGGCCGGTGATCTCGACGCGGCGGTCTTCGAGACCGGGCGCGGACGGGGCGACCGACCAGCTGCTGTCGTCGCGGATCGCGTGCGTCTCGGGCAGGAAGCCCAGCGGCTCCTCACCGGACTGCAGCTTCTCGCGGCGCAGACGGCGCGCGTCGAGCAGTTCGCGGCGGCGGCCGGCGAACGCGTTGTCCAGTTTGGCCACGAAGTCCAGCGCGGCCGGGGTGAGGATCTCGGCGAACCGGTCACCGGCGGGTCCGCAGACGTCGATCCGGTAGTTCAGCTTCTCAACCATGGTGTGCCTCCGCTGGGCTTCGCGAGAGAGAGGGAAGGGGATGGGGGGTGGCGGTCTCCCCTGGGAGTCGGGAGACCGCCACCCGGCATCTACTTGCGAGGGATCAGAACTGCTCGGCCTCGGTGGAACCGGCGAGCGCGGTGGTCGAGCTCTCCGGGTTCAGCGCGGTCGCGACGTTGTCGAACCAGCCGGTGCCGACCTCGCGCTGGTGCTTCGTGGCGGTGTAACCGCGGTCCTCCGAAGCGAACTCGCGCTCCTGCAGGTCGACGTAGGCGGTCATGCCCTCGCGGGCGTAACCGTGCGCCAGGTCGAACATCGAGTAGTTCAGGGCGTGGAAGCCGGCCAGGGTGATGAACTGGAACTTGTAGCCCATGTGGCCGAGTTCGCGCTGGAACTTCGCGATCGTCGCGTCGTCCAGGTGCTTCTTCCAGTTGAACGACGGCGAGCAGTTGTAGGCCAGCATCTGGTCCGGGTACTTGGCCTTGATCGCCTCGGCGAACTGGCGGGCGACCTCGAGGTCCGGCTTGGAGGTCTCCATCCACAGCAGGTCGGCGTACTCGGCGTAGGCGAGACCGCGGTCGATGCAGGGGTCGATGCCGTTGGTGACGTTGTAGAAGCCCTCGGCGGTGCGCTCGCCGGTGACGTACTTGCGGTCACGCTCGTCGACGTCGCTGGTGATCAGCGTGGCGGCCTGCGCGTCGGTGCGGGCGACGATCAGCGACGGCACGTTCAGCACGTCCGCGGCGAGGCGGGCGGCGTTCAGCGTGCGCTCGTGCTGCTTGGTCGGGATGAGCACCTTGCCACCCAGGTGACCACACTTCTTCTCGGAAGCGAGCTGGTCCTCCCAGTGCACACCGGCGGCACCGGCGGCGATCATGCCCTTCATCAGCTCGAAGGCGTTGAGCGGGCCACCGAAGCCGGCCTCGGCGTCGGCGACGATCGGGGCGTACCAGTCGATGTCGGTGTTGCCCTCGGCCCAGTTGATCTGGTCGGCGCGGCCCAGCGCGTTGTTGATGCGGCGGACGACGGCGGGCACCGAGTTGGCCGGGTAGAGGCTCTGGTCCGGGTAGGTCTGGCCGGAGAGGTTGGCGTCGGCGGCGACCTGCCAGCCCGACAGGTAGATGGCCTTGAGGCCGGCGCGCACCTGCTGCACGGCCTGGTTACCGGTCAGGGCGCCCAGCGAGTGGACGTAGTCCTCGGTGTGCAGGAGGTCCCACAGCTTCTCGGCGCCGCGGCGAGCGAGCGTGTGCTCCTCGACCACGCTGCCGCGCAGCTTGACCACGTCAGCCGCGGAGTACGACCGCTTCACGCCCGCCCAGCGGGGGTCGGTCTCCCACTGCTTGGCCAGTTCGGCGGCCGCCTGCTCCAGCTGCTGCGCGTGCTGAGTCATCGGATTCTCCCGGTGTTGCGAAGTTTGCGAGTGATCGCCTTTCCTGATTCGACCCTGACATGACTGGGGAAATCCGATCCAGGCCTCCAATTTGCCAATTTCTGCGAAGCTTCCGTAGCATCTTGCAAAGGTTGCGAATCGCAGGTTCGCAAGCGGAGCGAAAATTCACGTGCTTGACCGTTCACTGAATCGTTCAGGCCCGGAAACCTTGCGGACAGAGAGGCCTCAGTGGACAAAACCTTCGCCGGAGCGAAGCTGCGGCATCTGCGCGAAAGCCGGTCGATGAGCCAGGCGGATCTGGCTCGTGTGCTGGAGATCTCACCCAGTTATCTCAATCAGATCGAGCACAACTCGCGTCCGCTGACCGTCCCGGTGCTCCTTCGCATCACGCAAGCGTTCGGAGTGGACACCGAGTTCTTCGCGAACAACGACACCGCGCGGCTGGTCGCGGACGTGAAGGAAGCGCTGCTCGACGAGGTGCTCGGCGTCGACGTCACGAACAGCGAGCTCAACGACCTGGCCACGAACCTGCCGACGATCGCCCAGGCACTGGTCAAACTGCACCGCAGCTACCGCAACGCCGTCGAAAACACCGCCGCGCTGACCACGGAAAACGGCCTCGGCCTGCACGGGAGCGCCGCCACCGCTCTGCCGCACGAAGAGGTCCGCGACTTCTTCTACGAGCGGGAGAACTACGTCGCCGAGCTGGACGAACGCGCCGAACGCATGGCGCACGACATCCCGTTGCAACGCGGTCAGGTGCTCGCGGCGCTGAAGGAAACGCTGATCCAGCGCTACGGCGTCGACGTCACGAGCGAAGGCATCGACGAGGCCAACGGCGAACAGCACCGGTACGAACCCGGGCCGCGGGTGCTGCGGCTGGCGCCGAGCCTCCGGGTCGGGCAGCAGGCGTTCCGGATGGCCTCGCAGATCGCCCTGCTCGAATACGACGACCTGATCACCGAACTCGCCGACTCGTGGGCGTTCTCCGGGCCCGCCGCGCGTTCGCTGGCCCGCGTCGGGCTCGCGAACTACTTCGCGGGCGCGCTGATCCTCCCCTATGGACCGTTCCTGTCCACCGCGGAGCGCTTCCGCTACGACATCGAGCGGCTGTGCGACCACTTCGGCGTCGGCTTCGAGACGGTCTGCCACCGGCTCTCGACGTTGCAGCGGCCGAAGAACCGCGGCGTGCCGTTCTCGTTCGTGCGCGTGGACCGGGCGGGGAACATGTCGAAACGCCAGTCCGCGGCCGGTTTCCACTTCTCCCGTGTCGGCGGCGCGTGTCCACTGTGGAACATCTACGAGGCGTTCACCCAGCCCGGCAAGATCCTCACCCAGATCGCGACCCTGCCCGACGGCAAGAGCTACTTCTGGGTCGCGCGGACGGTGTCGCGCAACATCGGCGGCTACGGCAGCCCCGGCAAGACGTTCACCGTCGGCCTCGGCTGCGAACTGCGGCACGCGAAACGGCTGATCTATTCGACCGGGCTCGACCTCGACGACCGCGCCGCGGCCACGCCGATCGGCATGGGCTGCAAAGTCTGCGAACGCCCGGCCTGCTCGCAGCGCGCGTTCCCGACGATCGGCAAGCAGCTCACCGTCGACGAGAACACGAGCACCTTCGTCCCGTATCCGGCGGTGCCCAAGTCGCCTTGAGCCGTCCCGATCTCCCTGGCAGGGTTGCCGTCGACGGCCGCCGGTGTGACGGCGGCCACCGCACTGGGGAGAACTGAATGATCTTGGTGACCGGGGCAGGCGGCAACGTCGGCTCGGAACTGACCGGAATATTGGCGCGCGGCGGGCATCCCGTCCGCGCACTGGTCCGCACACCGCGGCCGTTACCGGACGGCGTCGACGCGGTGGTGGGAGATCTCAACGAGGCCACGAGCCTGAAACCCGCGTTGGACGGTGTCCGTGCGGTCTTCCTGCTCGGCGGCTACGAGGACATGCCCGGCGCGCTCGCGGTGATGCGGGACGCGGGTGTCGAGCAGGTGACGCTGCTGTCGTCCCGTTCGGTCGTCGGCGGGCACGCGGACAACGCCGTCGCCGGGATGCACATGGCGGCCGAGGCGGCGGTGCGCGCTTCGAAGCTGGCGTGGACCTTCCTGCGGCCGAGCGGGTTCATGTCGAACTCGCTGCAGTGGGTCCCGCAGCTCCGGGCGGGGGACGTCGTGCGCGAGCCGTTCGCGAACGTGCCGGTGGCGACGATCGACCCGTACGACATCGCCGCCGTCGCCGCGGAATCGCTGACCACGCCGGGACACGAAGGCCGGGCGTACGCCATCACCGGCCCGGGTTCGCTCCGGCCGGCCGACCGGCTCCGCGTCCTGAGTGAACTGTTGGGGCGGGAGCTGCGCCTGGAACCGCTTTCGGACGCCGAGGCGCGCGTGACGATGAGCGCGGAGATGCCGGCGAAGTACGTCGACGCTTTCTTCCGCTTCTTCGCCGAGGGCGAGTTCGACGACTCCGAGGTCACGGGTGCCGTCCAGGATCTGACCGGACGGGAGCCACGTCCGTTCGCGACCTGGGCACGGACGCATCTGGCCGCCTTCCGCTAGCCCCGCGTGTGTCATGAAAGGGTCGTTCAGGACGTTTTTCGTCCTGAACGACCCTTTCATGACATCCGGGTCACACCAGGAAGTGGAACAGCGGGCTGCCCGGTTCCACCCGTTCCACCTGGAGCGGGCTGACCTCCAGCCGGTGCAGAAGACCTTCCAGGTCACCCGGCCGCGCGAGTTCGACGCCGATCAGCGCCGGGCCGGTCTCGCGGCTGTTGCGCTTCACGTACTCGAACCGCGTGATGTCGTCGTCCGGCCCGAGGACCTCGTCGAGGAACCGCCGCAGCGCGCCGGGCTCCTGCGGGAACCCCACCAGGAAGTAGTGCTTCAGTCCTTCGTGGATCAGCGACCGTTCGAGCACCTCGCCGTAGCGGCTGACGTCGTTGTTGCCGCCGGAGACGACGCACACCACGATCTGCCCGGGGTCGATCTTCACCGTCGTGCCCAGCGCGGCGGTCGCGAGCGCGCCCGCGGGTTCGGCGATCACGCCGTCGGACTGGTACATCGCGAGCATCTCGGTGCAGATCGCGCCCTCGGCGACGTCGGTGAGCTCGACGCCGCCGTCGCGGACCAGCGGATACGTCACCGATCCGGCCTGCGCGACCGCCGCACCGTCCACGAAGGTATCGACGCTTTCGAGCCGCACCGGCTCCCCCGCCGCCAGCGCGGCCGCCATACAGGTCGCGCCCGCCGGCTCGACCCCGACGATCCGCATCTCCGGCGCGCGTTCCGCGGCCCACGCGGCGATCCCCGCGAGCAGGCCGCCACCGCCGACCGGCACCACCATGACGTCCGGGACGAACCCGAGCTGCGCGACGACCTCCATCGCGACCGTGCCCTGCCCGGCGACCGTCTCCGGCGCGTCGAACGCGGGGACCAGCGTCGCGCCGGTGTTCTCGGCGTCCTGCTTCGCGGCACTGAAGGCGTCTTCGTAGGTCTCGCCGACGACGATGACCTCGATATGCGAGCCGCCCAGCGTCGCGATGCGCTCGCGCTTCTGCCGGGGAGTCGTGCCGGGGACGTAGACGCGGCCGTTCGCGCCGAGGCGGCGGCAGGCGTACGCGACGCCCTGCGCGTGGTTGCCCGCGCTCGCGCAGACGACGCCGCGCTCCCGGTGCTCCGCGTCGAGCTGGACGATGAAGTTGTAGGCACCGCGGATCTTGTACGAGCGCACGGTCTGCAGGTCTTCGCGTTTGAGCCAGACGCGGGCGTCCACCCGCGCCGAAAGCCGCTCGTTCGGTTCGAGCGGCGTGCGGGTCACCACCCCGGCCAATCGCTTGGCGGCCTCTTCGACCGTTCGGGCGCTCACCGTTTCGATCCCTTGCACGAATGCTGAATGTACTGACCGGCCCCGGCCACGACGGAGAGTGGTCCAGTGGGTGCTTCACCGGGTTGTCGGTGGCCTGTGGTCCACTGGTCGCCATGGTGAGCAAGGTCGACGGAGTCCGGAGTCTCGATGCGTTGCGCGAGCTGGTCCACAGTGGCGCGGAGCCCGAGTACCAGCTCTTCTACGGCCACACCCCGCTCAAGAGCGGCCGGGTCAACGCGGCCTGCCTGAGCCAGTGGTGGCTGGCGCCGTTCGTGGTGGACGGCGAGCGGTACCCGACGGCCGAGCATTTCATGATGGCGAGCAAGGCCGAGCTGTTCGGCGATCACGCCGCGGCGGCGAACATCCGTCAGGCGCCGGACCCCAAGACCGCCAAGATCCTCGGGCGCGAGGTCGCCGGTTTCGACGCCGAGGTCTGGGAGCGGCACCGCTTCGACATCGTCATCGACGGCAACCTCGAGAAGTTCCGCCAGCACGCCGAAGAGCGCGAGTTCCTGCTGAGCACGGGCGACAAGGTGATCGTCGAGGCGTCGAGGATGGACCTGGTCTGGGGCAGCGGCCTCGCCCGCGAGGACAAGAACGCCACCCGCCCCGACTACTGGCGCGGGCAGAACCTCCTGGGCTTCGCGCTCATGGAGGTCCGCGAGCAGCTGCGCGGCTAGTTCTCGTCCGTCCAAGCACGCGTGTCGTCCGTCTGATCACGCGAGTCGTCCGTCCAAGCACGCGAGTCGGCCGGATCCGCCAGACGGTTGCCCACTGCTGCCCTGCCGACCGGGCCGATGGCTGTGACCAGGCGGACGGCAGAGGTGATCCAGCGGACGACACGCGTGATCAGATGGACGACACGCGTGATCGGGCGGACGTCACGCGAGTTACGAGTCGACGCCCAGGGTTTTCTGGAGTGCTTTGTTCGCCTTGCGCGCCATGTCCGCGACGGCTTCGCGGCGGGCGGCGTCGGCGGCGTAGTCGTCCTGGCGGTTCCGGACGACGCGCGCCGGCGAGCCGACGGCGATCGAATAGTCCGGGATCTCGCCCCGCACCACGGCGTGGGCGCCGAGGACGCAGCCGCGGCCGACGCGGGTGCCCTTGAGCACGGAGACCTTGGTGCCGATCCAGGTGTCGGGCCCGATCCGCACCGGCGACTTCACGATGCCCTGGTCCTTGATCGGGACGGTGATGTCGCTGGTGACGTGGTCGAAGTCGCAGATGTACACCCAGTCCGCGACGAGCGTGGCCGCGCCGAGCTCGATGTCGAGGTAGCCGTTGAGGACGTTCTGCCGCCCGAAGACGGCCTTGTCGCCGATGCGCAGCGAACCCTCGTGGCAGCGGATCGCGTTGCCGTCGCCGATGTGCACCCAGCGGCCGATCTCCAGCCGCCCGTAGCCGGGACGGCAGTGGATCTCGACGTCCTTGCCGAGGAACACCATCCCCCGCAGGATGATGTGCGGGTTCGCGATCCGGAACTTCAGCAGCCGCCAGTACCGCACCAGGTACCAGGGCGTGTACGCGCGGTTTCGCAGCACCCAGCGCAGCGAGTCCTTGGTCAGGAACTTCGCCTGACGCGGATCACGACGGGCCTGGCCCCAGGCACGGAGCCGCGACAACGCGGGCGCACCCCACATGGACGTCATACCGGTGACCGTAACCTGTGAACAGGCCGTCGACCGCAAAGGGGAGCACGCGCATGGGGACCAAGCTGATCATCGACACCGACCCGGGGGTCGACGACGCCTTCGCGCTGGCGCTGGCCTCGCAGGCCGAGGACGTCGACCTGCTCGGCGTGACCACGGTGTTCGGCAACGTTCCGCTGAGCCACACCACCGCCAACGCCCGCCGTCTGCTGCAGCTCTTCGGCCGTGACGACGTCCCCGTCGCCGCCGGTGCCGCGCGGCCGATGGTCTACGACAACGCCAAACCCGCCGGGTTCGTCCACGGCGAGGACGGCCTGTCCGGTCACGCCGGGACCTTGCCGGAGGCGAAACGCCCGCTCGACGAACGCGGCGCCGTCCGCCTGCTGGTGGATCTGCTGGAAGCCGCCGACGAGCCGGTGACCATCGCCCCGATCGGCCCGCTCACGAACATCGCGCTGCTGCTGGCCGCCCATCCGGACATCCGCGAGAAGATCGGCAGGATCGTCATCATGGGCGGCGGGGTGACCAAGGGGAACTCCACCACCGCGGCCGAGTTCAACATCTGGAGCGACCCCGAGGCCGCGCGCCGGGTGCTGGTCGACGAGGACATCCCGACGGTGCTGGTCCCGCTCGACATCACGCACCAGTGCTCGGTCGACACGGACTGGCTCGGCAAACTCGCCGCGTCCGGGCCGCTCGGCGCGGCGCTCGAAGCGCTGACGCCCACCTACGTCGAGCACTACACCCCGATCCTCGGGCTCCCCGGGATGGTCATGCACGACGCGGTCGCGGTGGCCGAGGCGATCCGGCCGGGCATCCTCGACGTCGAGTCGTACCCCGTGGACGTCGAGTGCGGCTTCGGCCCCGCCCGCGGCGCGACGCTGGTGGACCGGCGAAGGCTGCGAAGCACCGATCCGCAGGCCGTGCCCGGCCGCACCATCGACGTCGCGCTGACCACCGACGTGGACGCCTTCCGCGAGTTCGTCCTCGGTTCCATCACCGGAGGCCGGTGATGGAACAGGAAACCTCGCGCCGCCGCAGGCTCCCGGTGATCGCCGCCGCGGTCGTCGTCGCGGGGGCCGCGCTGGTCGCCGCCATCACCTTCGCGCCGAAGGACGAGCCGAAGACGGAAGCCGCGGCCGTCGAGTCCTCGGCCCCGCCCACGCCGCCGCCGTCCTCGTCCGCCCCGGCGGAGATGCCGAAGGAACAGCCGAAGGTCCCGCAGCAGATGGGGCAGGAGTTCGACGCCTGGGTGTCGAAGACCAGCGGCTGGCTCGACATCCCGCTGCGCGCGATGACCGGGTACGCGAAGACCACCGTGGCGCTGAGCAAGGAAACGCCGGGCTGCCGCCTGTCCTGGGTGACGCTGGCCGCGCTCGGGAAGATCGCCTCCGATCACGGCCGCGCCGCCGGTTCGGGGCTGAACGCCGACGGCGTGCTGACCAAGCCGCTCGGCGCGGTCGAGGTCCGCGACTTCTACAACAAGGTCGTCTCGTCCGCGAACGCGAGCGGCCCGCTGCAGCTGACCTCGTCGGTGTGGGACCGGTTCAAGGCTTCGGCGAGCGGCGGGAAGCCGGACCCGCAGAACATCGACGACGCCACGCTCACCGCCGGGCGCGCCCTGTGCGCGGGCGGCCGCGACCTCGGCCAGGGCCAGACGTGGTGGAACGCGGTGAGCACGCTGCAGCCCGCGCCGCTGCTGATGCACCGCACGCTCGCGACGGTGAACGTCTACGGCACGGTCGGCCAGAGCCCGCAGCCGCCGAACGCGGCGGCCTTGAGCGCGGTCAACTTCGCGATCGACAAGATCGGGCTGCCGTACGTCTGGGGCGGCAACGGCACCGGCGGCAGCGACCCCGGCTTCGACTGCTCCGGATTGACGACGGCCGCGTACGCCAGCGCCGGCGTCAAGCTCATGCGCACCGCCCACACGCAGTACCACAGCGTGGACAAGGTGACCGATCCCCAGCTGGGCGACCTGATCTTCTACGGCGAGCCGAACACCAAGATCCACCACGTCGGGCTGTACATCGGGAACCAGCAGATGATCGACGCCCCGCAGACCGGGCAGGCGGTGCAGGTGCACACCTACCGGAAGCAGGGCGACGACTACGCCGGAGCGGGCCGCCCGACGGCTTAGGACGACGGGCAACCAACCCTCCCCTTGAGGCGTGTACGTCGTGCATGCCACAAGGGAGGGCCAGCATGACCTTACGAAGATCACTGACGTTGCCCGCTGTCGCGCTCGCCGTCGCGCTCACCGTCACCAGTGGCGGGACGGCGGCTGCCACCGATCAACAGCGTTCGGAAGTGACACTGTCCGCGACGTCCTGGGGTTACGTCGACTCGGCGACACCGGCCACCGCCTACTTCAAGCCGTCCGGCAGCCTGCCGGTCGGCACCTGGGACACCACACCGCACCTTCAACGCTCCTACGTGAATTTCGACCTGGGCTCGTTGCGGGGTGTGCCGTTCACGACGGTGCTGCTGTCGGCGGGCGAGACGCACTACGTCAACTGCGACAGCCGAGCCACCGAGGTGTGGCGGACCTCCGCCTACACGAAGCAGTCGACCTGGCAGAGCCGACCGGCGGAGCGGACCCGGGTGGCGTCCAGGGGCGCCGACAACACCTGCATCGACAACCACGCCACGTTCGACGTCACCGCCGCGGTGCGGGACGCCATCGCACAGAAGGCCCGTCACCTCACGCTGGGCATCCGCGTCGCCGAAGCCCACGAGGCGGACCCCGCCTTCTATCGGAGGATCGAGTCCCCGGCGACGCTGCGGGTGGTGAACAACGCTCCGCCCGCGACGCCGGCCGACCTGCGCACCAACGACGAACCCTGCGCCAAGGACGGCACCGGGCCGCTGGTGAATCACCAGGCGAAGCTGAGCGCACGGCTGTCCGACCCGAACGGCGACGCCACGTACGGGCAGTTCACGTGGTGGCCGGTGGCGGACCCGTCACAACGGCGTACGGCCGCCGGCTCCGAGGCGTACGTGGACACCTGGGGCCTCGCCGACGGTACCTACGCGTGGGAGGTGTACGCACAGGACAGCTGGGGGGCGAAGTCGTCCACGACCGGCCCGTGCCGGTTCACCGTCGACCGAACGGATCCGAACGCGCCCGCCGTCGCCTCCGCGACGTATCCGGCGGACACCGAGGGCGGCGGGGTCGGCGTGGCGGGCGAGTTCACCTTCTCCCCCAACGGTTCCACCGACGTCGTGCGTTACGACTACGACTTCGGCGGGGACATGCGGGAGATCGCCGCGGGCCCCGACGGCACGGCCACCATCAGCTTCACCCCCACGACCAACGGCTGGGACTCGGTGGTCGTACGGGCGTGGGACCGGGCGGGCAATCTCTCGCTCAGTACCTACCACTCGTTCATCGTCAAGGAGACGCGGCCGACGGTCACGTCCGACCGCTACCCGCCGCAGGGCGGCCCGGACGGCGGCATCGGCGTGCCTGGCGTGTTCCGGTTCGCACCGGCGGCACCGAACGTCGTGGGCTACGACTACCGGCTGAACGACGGCGCGTCCGCCACGGTCACGGCGGGCCAGGACGGCGTCGCCGAGGTGACGATCACGCCGGCCACCGGCGGTGAGCACGTGCTGTTCGTGCGCAGCACCGACGCCTCGGGCGTGAAGTCGCCGGAACGGGAGTACCGCTTCCTCGTCGACGCGTCACCGGTGGTGAGCGGGCCCGAAAACGTCGACCTCGGCGCCTCGGTCACGTACACGGCGAAACCGAGAATGCCGCACATCGTCGAGTACGACTACTGGTTCGCGAGTGCCGAGAGTACGAAGTGGACGGTCAAGGCGAACGCCGACGGAACCGCCGCGCTGCCGGTCGAGGTCACCTCGACCGAGCAGACCCTGCTGCGGGTCCAGGCCCGCGACACGTCCGGCGGGTTGTCCCCGGTGACGGAGAAACGGTTGTGGCTCAACACCTGGCGGCCCACGGTCGGCTACGTGGGCGACATCGGGACGGAGGGTGCGGCCGTCGCGTTCACGTTCACCACCCCGATGCCGAACGCCGTGGAGTTCGAGTACTGGCTGGCGGCGGACCCGGCGACGAGGTGGACCGTGCCGGTCAGCGGGAACACCGCGACGGTGAACTACACCCTGCCGAGGATCGGCGACTACGAGATGCTGGTGCGCACGAAGAACGCGGCGGGCGTGTGGTCGTCGACGGGCAACATCACCTGGATGGCGACGAACGATCCAGCGGTGACCTCGAAGGAATTCCAGATGAACGGGCGGGTGTTCCCCGGCAGCTTCACGTTCGAAGCCCGCCAGCCGGGCGCGGTGGCGTTCGAATACTCGTTCGACTGGGGTCCCTTCCAGCGGACGGCCGCCGAAAACGGGCGCGCCGTGCTGGCGTGGACTCCCCCGCTGCCGCCGGAAGGCTCGGCCTACCACAACCTGCGGGTGCGCACGGTGACCGCCGACAACGTCTCCTCGCAGGAGAAGGCGTATTACTTCAACATTCTGAGCGCGCCGTACGTGTCCTCGAAGGAGTACCCGGAAAGCACATGGTCGGGCGGTGCCGGTGTGCCGGGGACGTTCACCTTCACGCCGGGTATGCCGGGCATGGTCTCGTACACCTACTCCATCCGGAACGACCGGGGGACCGAGACGGAGGAGATCACCGTACCGGCGGACGGTTCGGGGGCGGGGACGATGACGTGGACCCCACCGGCCAGAGGGACCTATGTGGTCTTCGTGCGGGGCAACACGGCAGACGGTGGCAAGTCGGGTGGCATCGGCTACCCGGTGTACGTCAACTGACCGCGTGACCGGCGGCCCCGTTCCCGGCAGGGAGCGGGGCCGCCGCGTTCAGCCGCGGTAGTACTCGGCGAGCGCCGCGAACGCGGCCTTGGGTTCCCACGGCATGCCCGGATAGGTTTCGCCGTCGCGGTTTTCGAGGACTTTGACGATGCCGAGACTGGCCAGGTCCAGGTCACGGCGAGGGTCGTCGGGACGGTGCGGGTAGTTGGAGAGCGCGAAAAGGTAGACGAAGGCGGCGTCGACACCTTCGGCGTCGAAGATCTCCAGCAGCTCGCGCAGGTACTCGGCCTGCCCGGCCTCGTCGCGGTCATACTCGCCGTTCAGCCGGACCGGGCGGCCGATCTCGTCGTGCTCGACGATCTCCATACTGCGCGGGGCCAGCTCGCCCGCGCCGCGCCAGGTGGCCGTGCCGAAGCCGGTGATCGCGAGCGGCTTTCCTTGCGCCACAAGGGCACGCACCCCTTCCTGGAACCGGTCGGCCACCTCCGCGGACCGGATGAGTTCGACCGACATGATGTCGAAGAGGGTCCAGTCGACCCGCTCGAACGGGATGCAGGCGTAGGTGATCTTCCCGAGAAAGCGCTCACGGACCGTCGCCACGGCCTCCTCGAGGAAATCGTTGAGCCGCGCGCTCGCCTCGGCGACTCGCTCACCCAGGCTCTCCGGCCTGCCGAAGAGTCGTTCGAGCCGCTCGGCGATGTCGTCACCGGGCAGGAATCCGTGGTCCATGAGGCTCAGCTCGACGCCGGTGACGAACACGACTTCGGCTCCCGACCGCCGGACCCGCTCCGCCCGCCGCGCGCAGTCGGCGAACAACGCCAGCATCTCCTCGGGCGTCAGCTCCAGCGGGTAGGGCGAGAACCAGACCTCCAGCCCGAGTTCGGCGGCGAGGTGGGCGGCCTGTTCCAGCCGTTCCGGATCGCCGCCGACGAGATGCACGGCGTTGCAGTGCAGATCGTCGCGGATGATGGCCAGCTCCCGTTTCACCAGGTCGAGGTCGAAGTTCTCGCGGGAGTTCTCGCCGCCCCTGACGAAGCCGGTGTCGTAGGCGATGCCTTTGGCACGCATGGGTTCGGTCCTCTCGTGTCGGAATGTGGTGCCCGAGGCTAGGCAGAAACTTGCGTGCACGCAAGTTTGCGTTCGCGCAAGTTTGCTGGGACACTCGGCCCGTGACCGGATTGCGCGACCAGAAGAAGCAGGCCACCAGAAGGACCTTGCGCGAGGCGGCACTGCGGCTGGCCCTGGAGCGTGGCCCCGAAAACGTGCGCGTCGACGACATCGCCGAGGCCGCCGGAGTCTCGCCCCGGACCTACAACAACTACTTCTCCAGCCGCGAGCAGGCCATCGTCGCCGCCGTCACCGCCGAACGGGAAGCACGCATCGCGGCGGCGGTGGCGGCCCGGCCGGCTGAAGCCAGCCTCGCCGACGCCGTGATCGAAGCGATCGTCGAGCTCTACACCGACCCGGGCGAGCACCATCGCGACGCGCTGCTGCTGATCACCACCCGTCCGGCGTTGCGCGCCGCCTTCACCGACACCACCAGCGCGATCGAACTCCCCCTCGCCGACGCGATCACCGAACGCCTCGGCGACATCCCGCCACACGTCGCCCACGTGCTCGCGGCGAGCGTGACCGCCGCGGTGCGCATCGCACTCGAGCGATGGTTACAGCCGCTCACGACCGGCGGGCTCGTCGTCCCTTCCGGCTCGCTGCCCGACCTGCTCCGCACCGCGCTCGCGCCCCTCGTTCCCGCACTCGACGCCGCCGAAGCCCGTGGCGACATAAGGTGATCGCGTGTACTCCCCGATTCCGGTCCTGAACGAGCTGAAGGACCTCTACGACTCGACCGGCGACTACCTCGCCGACGGTTTCGAGCTGTCCGACTACGACGACAAAAGCCGCTTCCCCCAGGAGCTGGACGACCCCGAGTTCCTCTCGCGCTTGATCCCGTTCGCCCAGGCGAACGGGAGCGGCTCGACCTACGCGATCTGGCGAGCCGACGACGCGACGGAGCCGATCGTGGTCTTCGGCGACGAGGGCGGTGAGCACGTCATCGCCCGCGACTTCACGGATTTCCTGCGACTGCTGGGTTTCGACGCCGAGATCATGGTCGACCACGATTCGGCCTACTACTACCGCGCGGAAGACGACGACCACAGCGGCTCGCACGAGCTGTTCGTCGAGTGGCTCCGAGGGCGGGGCCTGACGCCGTCCGAGGATCCGGACGCCGTCGTGGCCGCCGCCCAGGAAGCCCACGGGGATCGGTTCCGCGCGTGGATCACGCCGTTCTACGAGCGGATCGGCTGGGCCTGAAAGGACGTCGCGTTGTCGCGCGCCCAGTCCGCGAACGTGAGCGCGGGCCGTCCGAGGAGCTCTTCCACCGTGGTGGTCGTGGGGCCCGGACGCTCGCTGTAGTCGGCCAGGGAACCGAGCAGGCGGGCGGGGACCTCCTCGGGTAGTCCCTGGGCGAGCATCCCCTGCCGCACCCGCTCGGGCGGAAGCTCCTGAAAGGACAGTGCCCGGCCGACGGCCGCGCCGATGAGCCGCACCTTCTCGTGCTGGTCCACCGATCCCGGACCGGTCAGCGTGTACACCGACCCCGCCGGGAGCTCGCCGAGCAGGCCTCGCACGGCCACCGCGGCGATGTCGGTTTCATGGATCGGGGAGGTGGCGGCGCGTCCGTACGCGCCGCGCACCACGTCACCCGCCTGGAGCTGGGGCACCCAGGCCAGCGCGTTGGCGGCGAAATCCGCCAGGCGCAGGACCGTCCACTCCAGACCGGAGCGCGTGACGAGCTCTTCGGCTTTCTTGAACTGTCCGGCGAACCGCGCCTCCCCGGCCGGGTACTCGACGGTGGTGGCCGACAACAGCACCACCCGCCGCACCCCTCGTCCGGCCGCCAGCTTCAGCAGCTCTTCGAGGCCGGGACCGGTGGCCCGCGGGCTGATCTGGATCGCTTCGACACCTTCCAGCGCCTGTTCGATCCAGGCAGGACTGAACAGGTCCCCGTCGCCGCGGGTGATCGCGGTGACGTCGATACCTTGGCGCAGCAGGACATTCTTCACCTGACGTCCCACGACGCCGTTCGCTCCGGTGAGCAGGATCATGATCGTTCCTTTTGTTCGGCGGGGCGGGTGGTCACACGTTGACGGGCCGCACGGCCTTGACGATCCGGCGCCGCCGCACGGGGAGCATCGACGTCGGGTGCGAGACGCTCCAGGCCGCGGCTTTGCAGATGATCTCCTTGAGCCGGGCGGCCGTCTTGCCGGTGAGCGCCGAGTCCTTGGGCCGGTCGTCCGGGGTCACCCACTGCACGACGGCGTCGCGGCGGCCGAGGCTGACGCACTGGCCGGTGTAGCCGATCTTGTTCTCGGGGAGTGTGCCGCCGGTCAGACCGGCGACGATGGCGTCGGCCGCGCGGTAGGCCGTGGGAACCCCCGAGGCACAGGACATCCGCAGTGGCGTCCCGTTCGCGCCCGTCGCGAACGCGGCGTCGCCGACGGCGTAGACGTCCGGATGCGAGACCGACCGCATCGTGTCGTCGACGACGATCTGTCCCGTCGCGGAGACGTCCAGGGTCGTGGCGGCGGCGATGGGGTGGACGGCGAAACCGGCCGTCCAGACCGTCACCTGGGCTGGGATCTCCCGGCCGGTGGCGGTCGTCGCGCCGTCCGGCCCGACACGCGTGATGTCGGTGTCCTCGTACAAGGTGATGCCGAGCCGCTCGAAGGTCCCGCGAAGGTGGCGCCGGGCCTTCTCGCTCATCCAGTCGCCGAGGCCGCCGCGGGCCGCGAGCGCGACGTCGAGATCCGGCCTGGCTTCCGCGATCTCCGTGACGGCTTCGATACCGGTGAGCCCACCGCCGACGACGAGCACGGTCCCGCCCGCGGCGAGGCCGGCGAGACGTTCCCGCAGCCGCAGCGCGGAACCCTTGCCGTCGATGTGGTGGGCGTGCTCGGCGACACCGGGGACGCCGCTGTCGGCGGCGGCGCTGCCGAGGGCGTAGACGAGCGTGTCGTAGGCGATCTCACCGTCGTCGAGGGCGACGGTCTTGCGCTCGGCGTCCACCGCGGTGACCCGCGCCGTCCGCACCCGCACCCCCGTGCCCGCGAAAACGTCGGTCAGCAGACGGGGTTTCAGGTCCTGGCCGGTCGCGAGCTGGTGCATGCGGACCCGCTCGACGAACTCGGGGTCGGCGTTGACGAGGGTGATCTCGGTGTCGGCGGGGTGCAGCCGCTTGGCGAGCCGCCCGGCGGCGTTGGCTCCGGCGTATCCGGCTCCGAGAACGACGATTCGGTGCTTCATGGTCCCACTCCTGTCCGGTCGGTGTTCGCTTCCTGAACCGGGCAGCGACACGAAACCTGACAGCGGCGGACTATGATCCGGGTCACCAGGTGACGGTGAGCGGTTCCCCGTGCTCGGAGATGCCCCACTGACCCGCCGCGCGGTCGAGTTTCGCGGGGTTCACCTGTGCGTGGACCGCGGCGATGCCGTCGGCGGTGACCTCCAGGGAGACGACGCCGACGAGCCTGTCCTCCACTGTCAGCACCAGCGCGGGCGCGCCGTTGGCGACGGTGGAGAACAGCTCGGGCTTGCCGCCGATCAACGACCACTTGGCCGCGCTCGGCTTGAAGAGGCCGCGCAGGAACCTCGCCACCCGGACCGCGCCGGTGACCGGCCGCGGCAGCGAGAAGAGCACGCCGCCGCCGTCGCCCACGCTGATCGCGTCGTCGGCCAGCATCCGCACCAGCGCGTCGGTCCGGCCGCTGAGCGCCGCGGCGAGGAACTCCTCGACGATCTTGCGGGCCGCGGCCGTGTCGACCTCCACCCGGCGCCGGTCGGCGGCCAGATGCCGCTTGGCGCGCCGGTAGATCTGCTGGCAGTTCGACTCGGTGACGTCGAGGACCTCGGCGATCTCGGCGTGGGAGTACCCGAACGCCTCGCGCAGGACGTACACGACGCGTTCCTTGGCCGAGAGCCGCTCCATCAGCGTGAGCATCGCGATGGAGACCGATTCACGCTGCTCGGCGGTGTCGGACGGGCCGAGCATCCGGTCCCCCGCGAAGACCGGCTCGGGGAGCCATTGGCCCACATAGGTTTCCCGCCGGGCCCGTGCCGAGGTGAGCCGGTTGAGGCAGAGGTTGGTGAGCACCTTCGTCAGCCACGCCTCGGGCGTCTCGACGTACCCGCGATCGGCGGACTGCCACCGCAGGAACGTGTCCTGCACCGCGTCCTCGGCGTCGGTCGCCGACCCCAGCAGGCGATACGCGATCGCCTCCAGCCGGCCACGGGCCGCCTCGAACACCTCGACGTCGCGCGCACCGGTCAGCATCGCCCCAGACTAGCCATCGCGCCGGTGTCAGGCGGCGGGAATCCAGCTGCCGTGCAGTCCCAGCGGGACACGGGCGGGCAGGTGGACCCTCGCCAGAGGCTCCCCGGTGAAGTCCTGCGACGCCAGGATCACCAGATCCGCCGCACCCCGGTCGCGGTCGTGGACGTAGACCAGGTTGTAGCCGTCGTCCTCCGCGGCCGCGCGAGCCGACGGGACGAACACGGTCTCCCCCGCGCTCGCGTCGCGGCCGAACTCGTGGGCTTCGGTGACACCGGTCAGGAGGTCGTGTTTGAGCAGAGCACTGCTGAAACCCTCGTCGGGGCGGTCCGGTTCGGTGGCGCTCGGGGTGGCGTACAGCTCGGCCGCCGCCGAATAGCCGTAGCGGTAAGGCTTTCCGCCGAACCGGCCGTTGAGACGCGGGAAGTCCTGCGGGCGGTCGTGCAGCAGCGTGCGCGCGACCCGGCCGTCCGCGAGATCCGCCGTCCAGCGTTCGAGCACGGGCTTCGAAGCGCCGACGTCGGCGAAGTCGATCGGCCGGGGATGCACGACCACGTCCACCACCACGGTTCCGTTGTCCTCGAAGGCGTTCAGGGTGTGACCGACCATGACGGGCGCGGTCTCGAACCACTGCACCGCCCCGCCCGCCCTCGGCAGCAACCCCAGCCGTGACGGCAGTGCCCGGTTCCAGTGGAACGGCACGCCCGTCGCGAGGCGTCCGGGCTCGAAGACCATCGGGGACTCGTAGAACACCACGTAATGCTCGGTGAGCGCGAAGTCGTGCATGTACGGCAACGTCGGCGTCTTGATGTCGGTGACACTCCGGTTGCGCCCGTCGGGGCCGATCACGATGTGCTGCACGAAATCCGCGCCGTACCGGAAGGCCAGCGAGTGCAGCTCGCCGGTCGCGTGGTCGTACTTGCTGTGCGCGTTGGCGGAGAAACCTTGTTCCGTCGCACCGAGGCCGGCGGGCCCGACGGTGTCGAGTTCATCGGTCAGCTCATACGGGGGCAGGCCTCCTTCGATGAGCGCGTAGAGGCGGCCTCCGTGTCCGGCGATCTGGACGTTCGGCGCGAAGTCCAGGCGCTCGTCGGCCACCTGCCCGCGCCGCGGTTCCCCGAGCCGGTCGGCCACGGAGGCCGACCGGACCCAGCGGTTGCGGTACCACTCGGCGCGGCCGTCGCGCAGGCGCACGCCGTGGACCATGCCCTCCCCGAGCGTCCAGATATGCGCCGACGCGTCTTCGAGACCGAGCGGGTTCGGGCCGATCCGCAGGTAGCGGCCGTCGAGGTCGTCCGGGATCTTCCCGGTGACGGGCAGATCGAAGGCGGTGATCTCTTCGGTGACCGGGGCGAAGTTGCCGAGGACATAGCGATTCATCGTCGTTCCCTTGCTACGAGGCGTCTTGAACATTTGTATAATACATTTGTATAAGACGCTTGTCACAGCCTGCCGCTAGGATCGCCGCATGGGACAACGAGAGGACCTCCTCGACGGGGCCAAGCGCTGCCTGATCGAACGCGGCTACGCGCACACCACCGCGCGGGACATCACCGCTGCCTCGGGAGCGAATCTCGGCTCCATCGGGTACCACTTCGGCTCCAAAGAGGCCCTCATGAACGAGGCCATGATCGAGCTGTCCACCGAAGTGGTCGAGCGCCTGCGCGAGCCGGAAGACACTTCGCTCACCTCCACCTGGCAGGGCCTCGTCGACTCCTTCACCGAGCAGCGCGACCTGTGGACCGCCGTCCTGGAGACCGCCACCCAGGCCATCCGCTTCCCGGAACTGCGCGAACGGCTCGCCGACGCCCAGGACGAAGGCAGGAAGGTCCTCGGCGAACGCCTGTCCGCCACCGACGCCGACGCGGCGGGCGCCGTCCAGTTCGCCCTCATCGCGGGCGTGATGATGCAGCACCTCGTCGCCCCGGATCGAGCCCCCAGCGCGGAAACGATCGTCCGCGGCCTGAAGGCCCTCGCCGGCGGCACCGCCTGACTCAGACGCCGCACGCGACACTGGCACCGGTCTGGCAGGCGCTGTCAGCCGAAGAATTCGACGGTGTCCGCCGGCCAGCCGGGATCGCCGGTCCTGGCGAACGCGACCCACGCGGCGTGCATCCTGGCCGCGAGACCTTCCGGAGCGGGATCGGGCCCGAGCAGGCCCGCCTCCCCGTGCAGCCATGGCTCGCCCGCGACGTCGAAGACGAACGGCAACTCGACGGTGTGCGCGGCGCCGAGCCGTCCGTTCAACGCCGTCGAGCGATGGCCGAACGAGTACCGGTGGGTGTGGCCGCCCGAGATCCGCGCGTGCGCCCGCGCCAGGCGCTCGGTACCGGCGCCGAACAGGGTGTGCCCGAGATCTGTTCGACCGTAAAGGTTTCCTTCCTCGGTGTTGGTGCCGATGAGCAGCGAGACGCCACCGTCGAGCGGACCGTCGGCCGGCTGGACCGGTGACACGAGGCTGAACGGGCTCAACCCGGCCAGCGGATCCTCGGCCGTTTCGGTTCGCAGGTCGAGACCGGCCAGCGCGGGCAGGATCTCCACGAACCGCCCGTCCGGGATCTCTCCGAACGCTCGCGCGGTGGGCTCCGCTCCCAGCGCCGAAGCGGCCGCCGCGGTGACCCGGGCGGCCTGCTCCGGCGTGAAGGCGCCGGTTCCGCTGCCGCTCTGGACGATCGCCCGGCGGAACAACCCCTTGGCCTCCGGCGTCGCGAGCAGTGCGCCGGTGAGCGTGGCCCCCGCGGATTGCCCGAAGACGGTGACGTCGCCCGGATCGCCCCCGAACACCGCGACCGTGTCCCGCACCCAGCCGAGCGCGGCGAGCACGTCGAGCAGTCCCCGGTTGGGCGGAGCGCCCTCCAGGTCGAGGAATCCGGGGACGCCGAGGCGATAGTTCACCTTCACCAGGACGATGCCGTCGCGCGAGAACGCTCTTCCGTCGTACAGCGCGGCGCGGGCCGAACCGGTGACGAAGCCGCCGCCGTGCACGAACACCATGACCGGGCGGCGGCCGCCGTCCGCCGCGGGCGTCCGGACGTCGACGGTGAGGTACTCGTCGCCGCGCACCCAGCCGGGTCCGAAATACGGGGTCATGTCGAGCCCGCCGAAGTCGCGCACCGGTTGGGGAGCCGTGGGCCCGGGCCGCGTGCCGTCGCGGACGCCGGGCCAGCCCGGATGCGGCGCCGGCGCGAGGAAGCGGCCGGGCCCGATCGGCGCCGCCGCGTACGGGACGGCGTGGTAGAGCTCGCCGAAGGAGTCGCGCCGGCCGCGCACGACACCGGACGGGGTTTCTGCCTGTACGTACACGAAAACTCCTCAGGAGAGGGCGGAGAACCCGGCCCACCGCGCGATCGCGAACTTCGATCCTCGGCGCTCGACCCGCAGAGCGCCCTGAGCACCGAAATGCGCGGGGAAGACGAGAGCGTGGTCGTCGGCGGCCCGGCCGAGCACTTTGTGCCGGGTGGCGCGGGATCCCGCCGGGTCTTCGCAATAGGGCGAATTGGTGTCCGGCTCCACGATCTGCACCGCGGTGTGCACGAGGTCGCCCACGAACAACGCCCGCTCCCCACCCGATTCCAGGGTGAGCACGGACGAGCCGGGAGTGTGGCCGGGCGCGAGATCCAGCCGCAGATTCCGGTCGATGTGGTGCGTGCCGTCCCACAGACGGGTCAGCCCCGCCTCGTGCACCGGCGCGACACTGTCCTCGAAGACATTCTGATTTCCCCGCCCCAGCACGGAATCGTGGGCTTCGGCCGGGTTCCAGAAGTCGAAGTCGGGCCGCGGCATCAGATACTCGGCGTTCGGGAAGGTCGGCACCCAGGTGCGGCCGTCGAGCCGCGTGTTCCAGCCGACGTGGTCGATGTGCAGATGGGTGTTGACCACGACGTCGACGTCCTCGGGCCGCACGCCGGCGGCCGCGAGGTTGTCGAGGTAGGCGGTGTCGAGGCGGTTCCACACCGCCGCGTAGGGCCGGTCCTTGTGGTTGCCGACCCCGGTGTCGACGAGGATCGTGCGTCCTTCGCTGCGGATCAGCCAGGACTGCAACGCCGTGTGGCACTCGTTCGTCTCGGGGTTCCAGAAGTCGGGCGCCAGCCAGTCGCGGTGTTCGTCCCACGCGCCGTCGGGACTGTCCGGCATGAATTCGGCCGGCGTCATGCCGAGCGAACCGTAGAACTCCTTGACCCGGCTGACGGTGACGTCTCCGATGGTGATCTCGTCCATGTCACCGAGCCTGCGGCCCCGGCCGTACGCGAACCACGCCCCGCTTGTCCTCCCACCGGGAGGGTGTGGCTGACGCGGACCGTGCCCCGGATACTCGGGCCCATGGACGGACCTGGCCCACTCGGCGACTTCCTGCAGGCACGACGGGCGCGGCTGCGGCCGGAAGACGTCGGCCTGCGCGACTTCGGGTCGCGCCGCCGCGTGGCGGGGCTGCGGCGTGAGGAACTGGCCCAGCTCGCCGGGGTCAGCGTCTCCTACTACGCACGGCTGGAACAGGGCATGTCCCGCGGCGCCTCGGCCGAGGTGCTGGACGCCATCGCCCGCGCCCTAAGGCTCGACGACCACGAACGCGGTCACCTCGACCGGCTCGCCGGCGCCGCCCGCCGCACCCCACGGGCGCGCCGTCCGCGGCCCGAGAAGCTCCACGACGAGACCCGGGATCTCCTGCGCACCGTCGACGCTCCGGCGCTCGTGCTCGGCCGCCGCTCCGACGTCCTGGCGTGGAACGCGCTCGGCCACGCCCTGCTGGGCGGGCATCTCGAGTTCCACGCCCCGGAAGACCCGGCACGACGGCCGAACACGAGCCGGATGCTGTTCCTGGACCCGCACTGCCGGGAGCTTTACGCCGACTGGAAGCGGAAGATCCGCGCGGTCGTCGGCAGTCTGCGGATCGCCGTCGGCAAATATCCCGAAGACCCGCTGCTCGCGGAACTGATCGGCGAGCTGACGATGAAGAGCCCCGAGTTCGTCGCACTCTGGGGCGACCATCGTGTCCGGCCCTGTGACGCCGAGTCCTACGAACTGCGCCATCCGGTGGTCGGCTCGGTCCGGCTGACCCAGCAGACGTTGTCGATCGCGCGTTCGCCGGACCAGTCGCTGATCGTGTGCACGACCCCGGCGGGCTCGCCGGACGAGCAGGCCCTCGCGCTGCTCCGCCAGGTCGCGTATATGTCATGATGCTGACATGACGGTCGGACCACTGGACCAATCGGCGGGATACCTGCTGAAACGGGCGGCGACGGCGCTCCGGACGGCGATGGAGACCGCGTTGCGCCCCCTCGACCTGACGGTGCCGCAGTATTCCTGCCTGGAAGTGCTCTCGCAGCGGCCGGGCCTGTCCAACGCGGAACTGGCCAGGGCCGTGTTCGTCACCCGGCAGTCGATGAACCTGGTCCTGCGCGGCCTGCAGGATCGCGGACTGGTCACCCGCCCGGCGACGGCGCCGCAAGGCCGCGCCCTCCCCAGCACGCTTACCCCCGAGGGGCGCGAACGGCTCCGCGCCGCGAGCGGCCTCGTTCGCGAGGTCCAGGACCGCATGCTCGCACCGTTTTCGGAAGCCGGCCGGGAGCGGCTGGTGCACGACCTCGCCGCCTGCGCCGACGCGCTCACCCCCGACGAGTGACTCAGGACCGCTTGCTCACCAGCGTCTCCGGCTTGAACGCGTACACGTCGGCGCCCTGGACCAGCACGTGCCATTCGCCGCAGACCTTGTCGGTCCTGCTCTCCTGACCCTGCGGCCACCACTGGGCGGCGAGGGTGGCCGCCTGCGTCGCGGGCGCCCCCGGCACGCAGAGGGCGGGCAGCATCCCGCCGGTGAATTTCAGGAGCCGCTCAGAACCCGTGGTCCGGATGACCTCCGTGACCGACGACGCCGCGTCCGGCACCCACTCCGGCAACCGGGCGTCCTTGTCCCGCTTGCCCTCCGCGCCGGTCGCGTAGCCGACCGTCTTGACGTGTCCGTTCGCCTTTTCGGTGAGTCCTTCCCTGAGCCCGCAGCCGGACAGGGCGACCGTGGCCGTCGCGGCGGCGAGCACCGCCGCGGTGATCTTCGTGTTCATACGATCGA
This sequence comes from Amycolatopsis keratiniphila, assembly GCF_000400635.2. Lineage (NCBI taxonomy): Bacteria > Bacillati > Actinomycetota > Actinomycetes > Pseudonocardiales > Pseudonocardiaceae > Amycolatopsis > Amycolatopsis keratiniphila. The sequence continues at coordinate 7,092,974 of NC_021252.1, forward strand.
GTCAACCTCGCGGAAACGCTCGCGGGATCGGACTTTCGGCCCGGCCGTGCCGCCATCCGGCCGATCTCGACGACCGATAACCGCCAGCGATCGGCGGATGCCTGGCCCCACAGTGGTCGTCGTGACGACGACAACAAACGCTCTGTCCGTACTCGAAGGCATGTACGCGGCGGAAGCCGAGTACCTCGCGGCGGGCGGCCCCGGCAAGGCGTCCTTCGCGCCGCTCGCCCCGTTCTTCTCCCCCGATGTGGTGCTGCACCAGGCGCACGCCCTGCCCTACGGCGGGATCTGGCGCGGTCACGAGGGCATGGAGCGCTTCTTCGTCGCCATGAGCGAGACCTGGGACGTCTTCGACATGGTGGACCAGAGCTTCCTGAGCGAGACCGATCCGCTGGTGGTCCTGACCCACGTGCACGCCCGGGCCAGGGCGACCGGCCGCGAGCTGGATTTCCCGATCCTGCAGACGATCACCGTCGCGGACGGGCGCATCACCGAGGTCCGGCCGTTCTACTGGGACACCGCGGCGATCGCGGCGGTCTGCACGAACTACCATTCCGCTGATGACCGCCTACCACGATCTTGAGCTGTTCGAGGAAGCCGCTTCCCTGCCGGAGCGGCAGCAGAAGATCCTGCTGACCATCCGCGAATGGGTGGTGGAGTACGGCTACTCGCCGAGCACGCGCGAGATCGGCGAAGCGGTCGGGCTGCGCTCGACGTCGTCGGTGTCGAAGCATCTGGCGGCCTTGGAGGAGAAGGGTTTCCTCCGCCGCAGCAGCTCGATCTCGCGCCCCATCGACGTGCGCGCCTTCCTGCACGGCACCGCGTCGAAGGAGTCCACAGAGGACTCCGTGCCGGTCCCCGTCGTCGGTGACATCGCCGCGGGCACACCGATCTCCGCCGTCGAGCACGTCGACGACGTGATGACCCTTCCGCGTGAACTCACCGGGCGGGGCAACGTCTTCGGCCTGCGGGTGCGCGGCGACTCGATGATCGACGCGGCGATCTGCGACGGCGACATCGTCGTGGTGAAGCAACAGCAGGAGGCGCACTCCGGCCAGATCGTCGCCGCGATGATCGACGAGGAGGCCACGGTCAAGGTGTACCGCCGCCGCGACGGCCACGTGTACCTCGAACCGCGCAACCCCGCCTACGAGGTCATCGACGGGGACCGCGCGAGCGTGCTCGGCGTCGTGGTCTCGGTGCTGCGCAGCGTCTGACCCGGTTTTGTCGGTGGGCCGGAGTAGCTTCCGGCCCCATGTACGAAATCGACTTCGTCGAGTTCCCGTCGAGCTCGGCGGCGGGCTCGGGCGCGTTCTTCGAAAAGGCCTTCGGATGGACGGCGACGGCGTACGGCCCGGCGTACACCGACGTCCAGAGCGGCGGCACGGTCTCGTTCGGCTTCCAGCAGGACACCGCGCAGCAGACGGCCGCGCCGCTGGTGACGATCCGCACCGACGACCTGGCCCTGGCGAGGGCTTCCGTCGAGGCCGCGGGCGGAATCGTCACGGTCGAGCCGTTCTCGTTCCCCGGCGGGCGCCGGTTCCACTTCCGCGAGCCCGGCGGCGCCGAACTCGCGGTGTGGTCCCCGGACTCCTGACATCAGGCCGCGAAGCCCAGCACGAGCGAAGCGACGACAGGCGCCATGTACATCAGCGGGAACGCGACGTGCGACGCCCAGTGCGCGCGGAGCACGGTGATCACGGCGCCGGTGAAGTAGAGCACCAGGCCGATCCCGGCCGCGACACCGAAGGCGGGCACCCACAGGCCGGCGATCAGGCCGAGCGCGCCCGCCGCCTTGGCGACCCCGAGCGGCGTCCACCAGGCGCGCGGAACACCGTAGTCCGCCAGCGGCTGCACGACCCACTTGGCGCGAAAGAAGATCGAGGCGGCCGAGAACGCGGCCATGAACGCTCCGACGACGGTGACGATGACATAGGCGGTGGTCATTTCGGTTTCTCCTTGGCTTCTCGGTGGTTCGCGGGGTTGACCCCGGCCACCGGCCCGATGTGACAGCCCGCCGGGTGAAGCACGTCACAGGGTGCCATCGTTTTAGAGCAAGCGCTCTGTTATCCTCGCCGCATGCCCCGGCCCCGCGTGCACGACTTGGACAGGCTGCTCGACGCGGCCGAGCGCCTCGTCGTGGAAGTCGGCCCCCGTGGCGTCACCGTGCGGTCCCTCGCTGCCGCCGCGGGAGTGTCCAACGGGACGATCTACCATGCTTTCGGCTCGCTCGGCGCGCTACTGGCCCGCGTCTGGCTCCGCGCCGCGAGCGCCTTTCTCGACCTTCAGACCGAGCTGGCCGATCAGGCGGAAGACCCGGCCGCAGCGGTCGCGGCCGCGGCGGACGCGCCGGCGGAATTCGCCGGCCGCCGTCCGGAAGCGGCCCGCCTGCTCATCACCGTCAAGAAGGAGCACCTGCTCGGCCCGCAGGTCCCCGAAGATCTCGCCGGCGATCTCCTCGCACTCGACAAACGTCTGGTCCAGCTCCTCGTCACGCTCGCCGAACGGCTCTGGAGCAGGCGGGACGCCCAGGCCGTCGAAGTGCTGACGACCTGCGTCGTCGACCTGCCGACGGCCCTGTTCCGCCGCGCGTTCACCGCGGGCGAGCCGATCTCCGAAGACTCCCGGGCCCGGCTGTCCGCCGCGGTCCACGCCATACTCCTGCTCCCACCCCCACGGAAGGACTGACATGCCCACTCTGCGCCACGACGCCCCGGTGTTCCTGCTGGACCTCGGGGACGACGAGAACCGTTTCTCGCCGTACTGGCTGGAAACCGTCCACGCCCAGCTGGACACCGTCGTCGCCTATCCGGATCCGGCGGTGCTGGTCACCGTCGGCTCCGGGAAGTTCTACTCCAACGGCCTCGACCTCGACTGGCTCACCAGCAACCCCGCCAACGCCGCGCAGTACGTCGCCGACGTCCACGAACTGCTGGCCCGCGTGCTCACCCTCGGCGTGCACACGGTCGCCGCGATCAACGGGCACGCCTTCGGCGCCGGGGCGATGCTGGCGATGGCGCACGACTTCCGGGTGATGCGTGCCGACCGCGGGTACTTCTGCTTCCCCGAGGCGGATATCAACATCCCGTTCACGCCCGGGATGGCGGCGCTGATCCAGGGCAAGCTCACCCCCGCCGCCGCGATCGCGTCGATGACCACCGGACGACGGTTCGGCGGCACCGACGCGCGCGATCTCGGGCTGGTGGACGCCGTCGCCGAGAAGCCCGCGCTGCTGGAGTACGCGGCCGATCTCGTGCGCCCGCTGGCCGGGAAGGACCGCGGCACGCTGTCCGCGATCAAGACCACGATGTTCACCCCCGCCGTCACCGCGCTTCGCGCCAAGTAGCCGTCGTGCGCACCGACGACGCGGAGTTCGATCGCCTGGTCGAGCCGCTGCGCCGCGAGCTGCACGCCCACTGCTATCGGCTGCTCGGCTCGGCCCACGACGCCGACGACGCACTGCAGGACGCGCTTCTGCGGGCTTGGCGGGGGATGGACCGGTTCGAGGGCCGGAGCTCGATGCGCACCTGGCTCTACACCATCGCCACCCGCACCTGCCTCGACATCGCGGAGGCGCGCGGGAAACGGGCGCTGCCGATGGACCTCGGCCCGTCGAGCGAGCGGGTCGTGCTCGAACACGCCCCGCTGACCGAGGTGGCGTGGCTCGGCCCGTACCCCGACGGCCCGGAGACCCGGTACGAGCGGCGCGAGGCCATCGAGCTGGCTTTCGTCGCCGCGCTGCAGCACCTGCCGGGCAACCAGCGGGCCGCGCTCGTGCTCTTCGACGTCCTCGGCTTCTCCGCCGCCGAAATCGCGTCCACAATGGACACTTCGGTCGCGGCGGTGAACAGCGCGCTGCAACGCGCGCGGGCGATCGTGGCGGAAAAGGTCGCGCCGTCCGGCGAGCAGCCGAAACTCGACGACACCCGAACACGTGAGATCGCCGCGGGCTTCGCCTCCGCGCTGGAGCGCGGCGACGCCGACGCGCTCGTGGCGTTGCTGACCGAGGACGTCACCTGGTCCATGCCGCCGCTCGCGCAGTGGTACAGCGGTATCGAGGCGGTCACCGGTTTCGCCGTCGAGGTCCCGCTCGGCAGGTGCCCGAGCTGGCGCACCGAGGTCGTCACCGCCAACGGACAACCCGCCGTCGCCTGCTACCTCGGCGAAGCGGCGGACGCCGTCCACCACCCCTGGTCGATCACCGTGCTGTCCCTTCGCGACGACCGGATCCGCGACATCACCTCGTTCCTCGACGCGGACCTGTTCGCGAGGTTCGGCCTTCCCCCGGCGAAGCCATGAGCATGCGCAAGAAGGTCTTGATCGCGCTGGCGGTGGCCGTCACCCTCGTCGGTGTGGTCTTCGGTGGCGCGTTCGCCTTCCAGCGCAAGCTGATCTATCTCCCCGAGGCAGGTCCGCCGCCCGCTGCGGCGGCGGTCCTGCCCGGCGGGAGGGACGTCACGCTCACCACCTCGGACGGGCTGAGCCTGGCGAGCTGGTACTTCCCGGTGGCCGACGCGAAGGCGGCCGTGCTGGTCGCGCCGGGCAACGCCGGGAACCGGACGTACCGCGCGCCGCTGGCCCGCGCGCTGACCGCGCGCGGGCTCTCGGTGCTGCTCCTGGACTATCGCGGCTACGGGGGCAATCCCGGCGAGCCGTCCGAGGACGGACTCGCGCTGGATGTCCGCGCCGCACAGGACTTCCTGGTACGCGAGGCCGGAGCCCCGCTGATCTACTTCGGCGAGAGCCTCGGCTCGGCGGTCGTCACCGAATTGGCCGTCGAACGTCCGCCGTCCGCGCTCGTGTTGCGCTCGCCGTTCGTCGACCTCGCGTCGGTCGGACAACGGCATTACCCGTTCCTGCCGGTCCGCTGGCTACTGAGGGACGAGTTCCCGACGAAGGACACCGTCGCCCAGGTGAAGGCGCCCGTGACCGTCGTGTTCGGCGCCGAGGACTCGATCGTCCCCGCCGAGCAAAGCCGCGAGGTGGCCCGGGCCGCCGGCGCCAGGACGATCGAAGTCCCCGGCGCGGATCACAACGACGCGGTGTTCGCCGATGGTCCGGAGCTGATCGACGCCATCACGGGCGCGATCCGCTGACGGCTCAGGCCCGCTGCGCACGACGGCGCAGTGACAACGAGTGGCCGGGATTGAGTTTGCGACCGAGCCGGTCGGCCTTCGGCCACCGGACGTCCGTTGCCCAGCCCGCTTTTTCGAACAGCCAGATCAGCCGTGCGGAGATGTCGAGCTGACCGCGGCGGACGCCGTGCCGGGCGCCGGTGGGATCGGCGTGGTGGGAGTTGTGCCAGGACTCGCCCATCGAGGCGATGGCGAGCGGCCAGAAGTTCGCGGACTTGTCGCGGGCGGCGAACGGGCGGTCGCCGATCAGATGGCACAGCGAGTTCACCGACCAGGTGACGTGGTGCAGCAGCGCCACCCGGACGAGGCTCGCCCAGAAGAACGCGGTGACCGCGCCCCACCAGGACAAGGTGATCACGCCGCCGAGGACGGCGGGCGCGAGCAACGTCACCACGGTGAGCAGCGGAAACAGCCGGTCGATGCGAGCGATGTCGCGGTCGGTGAGCAGATCCGGGGCGAATCGCCGCGCGTTGGTCTTCTCACGTTCGAACAGCCAGCCCATATGGGCGTGCCAGAAGCCGCGGGCCAGCGCGGCCGGTGTGGTGCCGAACCGCCATGGAGAATGCGGGTCACCCTCGCGATCGGCGAAGGCGTGATGCCGCCGGTGATCGGCCACCCAGCCGATGACCGGGCCCTGCATGGCCATGCTGCCCGCCACCGCGAGGGCGATCCGCAAGCCGCGATTGGCCTTGAAGGCGCCATGGGTGAAGTAGCGGTGGAATCCGATGGTCACGCCGAGGCCGGTGAGGAAGTAGAACCCGGCGGCGAGACCGAGGTCCACCCAGCCGAGGCCCCAGCCCCACGCGAAGGGGACGGAGGCGGCCAGTGCCAGCAAGGGCACCACCGCGAACAGCTTGACGAGAAGGTTTTCGGTGCGGGACTGCTCTCCCGACAGGAGGGGTTGCGGCGCCTGCCGCTCTTCACTGTCCGGAGGTCTGAGAACTGAGGTCATGTCGCCGTTTCTTGTCGATGGCCGAGGCATGTGCCGGCTGCTGGAGCCTGAGGCACGACGCGGCGCACGAAAGGCATGCCCGCGACGAATTCTGCGCGAGCGTGCTGGGACAACACGACACCCAAAACGTTGGACTGTCCGTTCAACGAACGACTTCGGCCGATGGTTCCGGTGCAGGGTAAGAAGGTTCGCGAAAAAGATCCATGTATCGATCACTCTGAGGAGTGGCCGGCTCGTGGGGCTCGTCCTGAGCTGCGAGCGGGTGACTGAACAGCGCACTGTCCGTGCTGTGAGTTTTGACGGTGAAACCTTTCGAGGGGGACCGCTGTTTTGCGGTCTTCGGCGAGGCCGGGGGCGATTTCCGCCCGCCTCGCGGCGTCACGCAGAGGGCGTCGCCACCTCTCACGGTACACGCCCCGGGGCCGAAACCCCAGGGCGGCGTCCACCCGATCAGCCGGGCGCCGTCACATTGAGCGCCGTCACGATGGTTCGCTCTTCGTAAGCGAAGTGCGCTTCGAGCGTCCCCGCGAGATCGTCGAACTCGTCGCGCAAGCGCACAGGATCGCTCTCGCCGTGCACGTAACCCTCCACGAGGTCACGGATCCGCTTCTGCGTCGCCGCGACGACGACGTGGTCTTCCCCGAGCTTCGCCAACACCGGCGCGAGCGCGGGAAACCGTTGCGCCAGCATGGGAAACGCGCCCATGTCCTCGCCGGCATGATGCTTGCTCAGCGCCTCGCAGAACGAAACACAGTGCGCCTTCAAGGATTTCTCCATGATGAGCGCGTCCGCGCGACCGGCCACGACGTCGTCCACCCCGGCACGCAGCGACTTGAGCTCCTCCCGCAGCCACTTATGGACCTCCACCAGGAAGTCGCCCAACCCTCGCACCCGCTCGTCGATCCGGTGCAGGATCACGACCGGCAGCTCACGCGTCGTTTTTGCCTGATACTCGGCGAATCCCGGCTCCTCGGCGACGATCTTCGCGAACAGCGCGTCACGCTCCGCCGCGGGCGGAACGGCCGCGATCGCCTCATAGGTCTCGCTCCTCGTCTCGACCGTGACCCGATGGTCACGCCGGATGTTGTGGTACCAGCCCGGATGCGCCGGCGCTCCCATGTTCGAAGCGACGACGACGGTCATGCCGTCGATTTCGAGGTACCCCAACGGATTCGTCCGCCGCTTACCGGACTTGGCGCCGGTGGTGGTGAGCAGGATCAGCTTCCAGCCCTCGGACATGCCTCCCTTACCGTGCCTGAATTCTTCTATCACCTGGTCGTTGAAGGTCAATGCGTTCCTTTCCCATCGATGTGTCGACAGGAGGCGCGGAACCGTCACCGAAGGAGCACATACGCCCGATTTCGGGCGCGCCGCATGGAGGCGTCATCCCACGACGCGGGGATGAGTGATTATGCGAGACGGCATGTGCCGATCTCCAGTGGCCGAGTAGCCGCTACCTCCATGCGTAGGCCCATACGGGGCTCAGGAACGACGTTAGCACGAGGCCGGGTTGGCGCGCACCCGCCTCACCGCCTTCTCTGCGGACTGGACAGGGATGGCCACAGTTAGCCGACTAATTGCAGCCACCCTCGCTCTCTGTATTCCCTTTAGGCGTCCTACATCGTTCGATATAGTCTGAACATGCTATAGCACAGGTGTTCGATTCGGCGTAGCATTGATCTTGTGTCCAGCGACGATGCCTCCCCCAAGACGACCACCGAGTGGTGGCGCGTCGGCACCGCGACGCTGCATGCCCGCAAACAAGAACTCGAAGTTCTGAAACGACAGTTGGATGCCGAGCAGAACGCTATCCTCGCGGAAATCAATTCCCGCGGGATCCGTGGCTGCAGTGGTCATTCGACGCTGGCGGGATTGATTCTCGAGGACTTCCTGGTGTCGGACAAGGAAGCCGCCGCCCGTGCCGATCGGGTGCTGGCTCTGCATCCCGGCCCCTCGATCGGAGGTGACCCCGAGCCGCCGTTGGCTCCGTTGACGGCCGAGGCGGCTGCGGAGGGCGCGATCGGTGGCGGTCAGATCGACGCGATCATCAAGACGCTCGCCCGCATCCCCTCCACTGTTCCCGACAAAGATGTGCGGGCCGGGGAGAAGATCCTCGTCGAACTGGCCCGGCACGCGGGGCCGAGGCAGATCGCCCGCGCTGGACGCCGCTTGCTCGACGAACTCGACCCCGACGGCAAGGAACCCCGCAATGAGGACCCGAAGGAGACCCGGCCGGAGCTGCGGTTCGTCAAGCACCGCGACGGCACCTTGGGTCTCAAGGCCCGCCTGGATCTGGAAACGTATGCCCGGTTGAAGTCCGATCTGGATCCGATGGCCAAGCCGCACAAGGCCATCGACGGCATTCGGGATGCTCGGACTCAGGACGAGCGCTACGGGGACGCCTTTACCGACTACGTCCGGCTGAAGACCACCAGCCGGAACCTTCCCGGCCAAGCCGGCGAAGCCACGCACATCCTGGTCACGATGTCCTACGAGGATTTGATCCGGGACATCGGTGAAGCCCACCTGGATCTGGTCGGCCCGATCAGCGCCACCGACGCCCGCATCCTCGCCTGCGACGCCCGCGTCCGCCCCGGCGTCCTCCGCACCGCAGGCGAACCCCTCGACATCGGCCGCTCCAAACGCACCGTCTCCCTAGCGCAGAAATACGCACTCACCCTCCGCGACGGAGGCTGCGCCTTCCCCGGCTGCGACATGCCCGTACCCCGCTGCACCGCCCACCACATCGTCTTCTGGCGACACCACGGCGAAACCAAAATCGACAACCTCGTCCTCCTCTGCACCAAACACCACCGATTGATCCACCGCAGCGAATGGAAAGTCCAGATCGCCCAAGACGGACTCCCCGAATTCACCCCGCCCACCTACCTCGACCCCACCGGAACACCAAGGAGAAACACCATGCACCTCAGGACATAGGCCGCCCCAGTGAACCTTCAGAACCAAACCACAACCGGCGGGGAGAACTCACGGTCGCGATCGCCCCTGCCCGCCAATGGATCCCGGCATCCCCAAGCCAACGTCTGTTCTCCCTCCAACCGGAAACCGGTGGATCAGTCCGCCTCGTCCAGCACCGCCCGGATCACGTGCCGAGCGTTGCCCGCCATGGCTTCGTTGGTCGTGCGGTAGTACGGCAATGCGATCAGCGCCTGCGAAAGCGTCCGGCCGCGGCCGCGGCGCCAGGTGGCGTCGTCCACGTCCACCGCCTCCCGGAAGACGCCCCTCGCGTCGGCGGGCGACAGGTTCCACGCCGGGAACAGGTCGCAGGCCGGATCGCCAACGCCCATGCAGCCGAAGTCGATCACCGCGGACAGCCGGCCCCCGTCCACCAGCAGGTTGCCCGGCATCAGATCGGCGTGCAGCCACACCGGTGCCTCACCCCAAGCCGGGATCCGCAAAGCCTCCTCCCAGAGAGCGAGGACGGCGTCGCAGTCGACGTTCTCCTCCGGAATCGCGCGCAGGCTTTCGATCGCCGACCGTGTCTCCGCGTCCAACGTCGCTAGCGGTCCGCCGCGATGCGCGAGAGCGGGTGCGGGTACCGGCGGGACGCGACGCATCGCCAGCACGAACTCGGCCAGGTCTTCGGCCAGCGGCACGGGCGAGCCGAGCGTTTCCGGAAGCGGGTTCTCGCCGGGCAGCCAGCGGTACACCGACCACGGCCATGGGTATCCGTCGGCGGGCGCTCCCGCACCGAGCACTTCGGGGATCGGCGTGGGCAGCTGCGGCGCGATCCGGGGCAGCCACTCCTGTTCCAGTGCGACGTCCTTCGCGCCGCTGTTGGTCAGCGGCAACCGCACGACCATGTCCTCGCCCAGCCGGAAAATGGCGTTGACCGTGCCGCCGGAGGGCCATCGTGCGATCGCCTGCCCGGCCCATCGAGGGAACTGTTGCGCGATCAGCCTCCGTACGAGGTTCTCGTCGACCACGACGGACATCCAACCACCGCCGGGGGCATCATCGGGACATGCCGATCCTCGCCGATCCCGAGCCGCTCACCCCGGACACCACCATCCGCCCGGCCAGGGCGGGCGAGGAGGACGTCGTGCTCGACCTTCTCGCCGAGGCCGCGGCCTGGCTGGCCGTGCGCGGGATTCACCAATGGCCGCAACGCTTTCCCGTGGATTCGGTACGGCATCAGATCCAGGCGGGTGAGGCGCTGCTGATCGTCGGGCCCGGCGGGCCGATCGCGACCTGTGCGGTGGCCGAGGCGGATCCCGGGCTCTGGGGCGAAACCACGGAACCGGCCTACTATCTGGGCCGCCTCGCGGTGGCGCGGAAAGCGACCGGACTCGGGATCAGGATCATTGACTGGGTCGGTGAGAAGGCCGCGGCTCACCACAAGACCTTCGTCCGCGTGGCGACCACGAGGGACAATCCGGCCTTGCGTGGGTACTACGAGCGCGCGGGATTCCAGCACGTGGCGGATCCGCCTCAAGCGAAATGGCCCACCAGCCTCTACGAAAAGCGGGTGTCCTGATCACGACAAGCCCAGGACCTCCGGCCGTGAAGCGTATTTCCGCCAATACCGTCCCGGATCCGGGACCAGCCGCCGCGATTCGAGATCCATCAGCCCCGAGACGCTTTCCACCTCGGCCACGACGGCACCGTCCGGCGCCACGAATTCCTGGACGACGCGGGACACCTTGCCCGGCTCCCAGGCGAACCGGGTCAGCACGTCGATCCGCGCGCGGGCGCGAAGCTCGCGGCGGAACCGGATCGTCGTCTCGAGGTTGACCGGGCCGAGGTTCCCCGCCTTCAAAGCCAACGGGTCCACCCCGGCCGCCCACACGCATTCCCAGCGTGCGTGATCGGCGTACGCGAGGTAGGCGGGGCCGCGGACGTGACCGTTGAGGTCGAGATCGTCCGTACGGATGTTGATGGTGACGCGGAAAGGTTCGAGCACCGCCCGATCTTCGCCCCGGCGGGCCTCCTCAGTCTGGAACGTTTCGGCCAGTCCATGACCGCACGAGCGCGCCGGGCGACGCACCCGACAGCCGGCGGCATTCCCGCCCGAGATGCGACTGATCCGCGTAGCCCATATCGGCGGCGACGTCGGCGAGCGACGCGTGGTCGCGCGCCACGGACTCGACCCGCTTCAGGAACCCGTGGAAGCGCAGTACCCGCTGCAACTCCTTGGGACCGACGCCGACGTCGTGCCGGACATGCCGACGAAGGCCGCGCTCGCTCACGCCCAGCTCCGCCGCTACCCGATCGGTGCGGGCACCGAGCGCGCTCAGGGCACGAGCGGCCGCGACCGACAGCCCGTCCACCTCGACGTCCCGGAGCCGCTCGGCGACCAGCGCTTCCAGCACCGGCCGCGCCTCGCCTGGCGTCTCGCACGCAGCCAACTCGGACTCCGCGCGGCGAGCCTCAGCGGCCCACAGGTCTCGCAAGGGAGTGGCACCCGCCGGTAGCTCCGTCATCGGCAGGCCCAGCACCGCACCGCCGACGCCGCACCGCAGACGGAGCCCGGCGGTCCACACCGCCGACGGCAGCTCGTGCCGCAGCACCCCGCGCGCTGTGGTGACCGCGGCCAGCACCGTCCCGTCCCAGACGAGATCGACACAGCCGTCCGGGAACACCCTCAGCGGACGACGGCAGCCCACCAAACCCGTCCAGACGCTCTCGACGACGCCGGCCACCGCCGCGACCGGCCTGCTTTCGCGGTACACCGAACGACCTGACCGTCGACGCAGCGGAACACCCACGCCCGGCAGTATGCCCCCAGCCACCGACAAGATGCGCTTCACTTGATCTTGCTGAAGACTTGCCGGCGTGCTGCAGCCGGTGCTCGACCCTTCTCCCGCCGAGTGGATCTCCTCCAGGCTCGGTGGGGCGTTCGGCGCGGCAGGTCGCACGGTTCCGCGGGGCTACGCCGCGTACGCGCGCCTCTGTCATCCCGCCGAGCGTGATCGCGGCGGCTGGGCGAGCTGGCGTGAAGCCGCGGCCGAGACGGGACGCCGGGCCCATGCCGCCATGCAGTGGCACGCGCTCGTCGGCTCCCCGGATCCGGTGAATCTCACCGGTTCGCTCTGGCGGGGTTCCCCGCCGGACCGGGGCACGCTGCCGTCGCACAGCCTCACCGCGCTGCTGGCCGTGCTCGGCCGGCACACGAGCACGCCGAACGCCTGGTTCTGCCTTTGGGAGGGCTACGGCTGGGCCGACGAGGCGACGCTGTCCCGCGAGCACCTCGCCGCGCCGCGCCTGCGCCATCCCGGCCGGGACTACCTGCTGTTCCACGGGCCGCTGTCGGCCGCGACCGAACTCGGCTGGCGGCCCCGGCCGAGCTGGTTCGAAGCGCAGTCGCCCAACCTGTTCTGGCCGGACGACCGCGCGTGGTGCGTCGCCACCGAGGTCGACTTCGATTCGACCCTCGTCGCGGGCGACGAGGCCCTGGTCGACGCGCTGCTGGACGCGCCGGGCCTGGAGGCCTGGCGGATCGAGTCCGACACCTCGCTCGCGGCCGACGGGGACCGGATCAACCAGCTCCCGTGAGGGTCAGCGCTCTTCGATCGAGTCGACCTTCGTCGGGTAGAACGCCACGTGGTCCTTGATCTCGGCGACCGCGTCGTGCGGTGCCTCGTAGGTCCAAACCGCGTTCTCGGCGAGGCCGTCGCCGGTGCGGATGCTGTAGTACGACGCGTCGCCCTTGAACGGGCAGTACGTCGAGTGGTCCGTCCGCTCCAGCAGGTCGAAGTCGACGTCGGCACGCGGGATGTACTGCGCGGGCGGGTAGTTCGCCTCCCGCAGGGTGAGCGCGTTCGCGCTGTCCGCCACGACCTTGCCGCCGACCGTGACGACCACTCGCGACTCGTTCGGCGCCACCGTGATCGGGTGGTCCGCGCTGGGCTTCAACACCTTTTTGTCAGCCATACCGGGCACAGCGACGCCGAACGCGCGGATATTCCCTCCTCAGGGCAGGTAGTACATCGGATTCGGCAGCTTGACCGGGAACTCGGCGTAGCCGCCTTCGAGGTCGCTGAACTGGTCGCCGAAGTTGGCCAGGATGGTCGCGCCGGTCGAGGCGATGTGCTTCCGCGTGCCCGCCTTGTACTGGACGGTGGTGCAGGTCAGCCCGCACGGCAGGTAGTCCGGCGCGGTGGTCTTCGGTTTGAAGAACGCCCCCGCCGGCGCCGGGTAGCCCTCGTTCGCGAGGTTCTTGAGCGACTGCGGGCCCTGGAACTCGTTGCGCCCGGTCAGGAAGTAGATCTTCACGCCGCGCTGCGCGGCCCAGTTCGCCAGCTCCAGCACCGGCTTGTTCGCGACGAACGTGCCCTTGTCGATGGCTTCCTGCTGCTTCTTCGGGTCGAAGCCGAAGTCGTTGTCCGCTTCCCAGCCGTAGGTGACCTCGGCGGTGTCGTCGACGTCGAACACGACGGCGGGATTCTTCACGCCGCGGTCCAGCCGCCGCGAGAGATAGCGCTTGGCGTCCTCGACCTGGCGCTTGGTGTCGGAAACGAACCGGCTGCCCTCGGAGTACCCGTGCTTGCCGTCGCTGCCGACGACATCGCCGTAGTAGGCCTTCACGTCGAGCTTGACCTGGCCGATGTTCGCGGGCTCGTGACCGCGCCGCCAGGTGGCGTCGTCGGTGTTCGCGACGGCGGTGGCGCCGCCCGCGAGGACGGCTCCGGCGGCCGCGGCGGCGGCCAGTTTCAGCAGACCGGTGAACCGGCTCATGGAAATGCTCCTCACGTCAGCTGTGCGCGGCAAAGGAACGCTACTCCAGATCGACCGATTCTGGTCAGTACCAAAGTAGCTTCTTCACCTCCGCGAGGTTTCAGCTTGCGGCGCAAGGCATCCGGGTCGATATCGAGACCGCGGACGAGAATTTCCAATCGACCGATATCGTGTTTTTTCAGCAGTACACGAAGATTCTTATCGCTGTACGGTCCGTGCTCGAACACCCGGAACGCCCGGATTCCCGGCGGCGGAATGTCCCCGGTCAGGTACGCGATGCGTTCGTCGAGCTGCCACAAACCGTGCCGTGCCGCGTAATGCCGTACGAGTCCGGCACGGACGACGGCACCGTCGGGGTCGACGATCCATTCACCCGGCTCGCGCACGGGGATATCGTCGGGGTCGGCGTCGGCGATCGTCCACTGTGTACCGTCCGAACGCAACACCGTCGCCCGGCGGGACACCGTCGAGCCCACGCCGCGCCACAGGCACGCCTCGCGGACTTGACCGTCCAAAGAGACCAGTTCGACCTCGTCCGCCCATGGCGCGATGGAGAAATCGAGACCCGGCGCGCATTTCACCGAGAGTTCGCGGCCGGGATAGGCATCGACCAGGCCGTCCAGCGGCGGCAGGAAATCGGCGGGCTTCCACGCCCGGCGCCCGGCGGAGTCGCGGCGGGCAGGATCGGCGACGACGACCGAAGTCCGGCTGACCGGCCGCAGCGCGTCGGCCCTGAGCAGCGCGGGCGAAACCCCGGCCTCGGCGGCGTTGTGCCGCGCCATCGCCAGCCGGACCTCGTCCAGATCCGAACCCAGCGCCTTCGAGGCGACACGGGCGATCTCGACCAGGTCCGCGCCGACGGAACACGTCACGTCGTGGACGTCGCGGCCGGCGAGCCGCGAAGCCCGGTGCCGGGCGACCACTGTGGCGCTGGCCTGCTGGAGGGCGTCACCGGTGAACAGCCACGAGCCAGCGGAGTCCAGTTTGGCCGACGACTTCCGCCGCAGCACCACCGTTTCCAGCACCGCGGCCGCGTGGTCCGGGGCGATCCGGCGCACGGCGGCGACGTCGGCGATGCGGGTCTTGTCGGTCAGCGGCAGGGACGAGCATTCGGCGAGCGCCGCGCTTCCCGCGCCGGAGCGCAGGAAGGCGACGTCGTCGAGCGTGAACCGATACGACACCTACGGACGCTTGGTACCGGTGATCATCACGTTGTAGAACAGCTCGCGCGGCAGCACCTTGGCGAGCAGCTTCTTGTCCAACGCGGACAGCCGCAGCCACAGCCGGTACGCGAACAGACGCCAGCGCAGGGTCAGCTTCTCCTGCGGCACGGCGGCCTCGAAGGTGCGGATCGGCCAGCCCGCCAGCGCCGCGGCGAACTCCTCGGTGACCGCGCGGACGTCCTGCGCCCCCGCGCCGCGGGCCATCGACTCGAGTTCGGACGGGTCGAAGGTGTGGATGTCGACCACGGCCTCCAGCGCGGCCGCGCGGGAGGACTCGTCGAGTTCCTCCTGCGGACGGCGCCAGCCGTTCAGCACCGGGATCTTCGTCAGGTTGGTGGTGAGGTACCACGTGATCTGGCCGAGCTTGCGCGCGTAGAAGTCGCCGACCTTCGTCGGCTCGCCCGCGAACACGAACCGGCCGCCCGGCTTCAGCACCCGCAGCACCTCGGCGAACGCCGCGCGGACGTCCGGGATGTGGTGCAGCACCGCGTGCCCGACGACGAGATCGAAGCTGTTGTCCTCGTACGGGATCCGCTCCGCGTCGGCGACCCGGCCGTCGACGTCGAGCCCGAGGTTCTCGGCGTTGCGCAGCGCGACCTGCACCATGCCCGGAGAGAGGTCGGTGACCGAACCCTTCTTGATCACCCCGCCCTGCATCAGGTTCAGCAGGAAGAAACCGGTGCCGCTGCCCAGTTCCATCGCGGTCGGGTACGGCTGGCCGTCTTCACCGGCGACGGCGTTGAACACGTCCGTCGCGTAGGAGATGCAGCGCTCGTCGTAGGAGATGGACCACTTCTCGTCGTAGGTCCCGGCTTCCCAGTCGTGGTAGAGCACGTTGGCGAGCTTGGGGTCGTCGAAGGCGGCCTTGACCTCTTCCGCGGTGGCGTGCGGATTCGGCGCCGGGTCGTTCACCTGGGTCATCGGGCTACTTCCCCTCGAAGGTGGCCTTGCCGGGGCCGTTTTCGATGAACGACTTCATGCCGTTGCGCTGGTCCTCGGTCGCCCAGAGCGCGGCGAAGAGGTGGGATTCGAGCTTGAGGCCGCTCGCGAGGTCGGTGTCGAGACCGCCGTCGATGGCGGCCTTCGCGGCGCGAAGCGCGACAGCCGGACCGTTCGCGAACTGCGAGGCCCACTTGTGCGCGGCGGCGTAGACGTCGTCCGGTGCCACGACCTCGTCGAGGATGCCCAGCGCGAGGGCCTCTTCGGCCTTCACGAACCGGCCGGTGAACACGAGGTCCTTGGTCTTGCTGGGGCCGATGAGCCGGGCGAGGCGCTGCGTGCCGCCGGCGCCCGGGATGACGCCGAGCTGGATCTCGGGCTGCCCGACCTTGACGTTGTCGCCGGCGATGCGGCGGTCGGCGGTCAGCGCGAGTTCGAGGCCGCCGCCCAGCGCGTAGCCGGTGATGGCCGCGACGACCGGCTTCGGGATGTTCGCGATGGTGGCCAGCGACGCGGTCAGCGCGGCGCCGAACTTCGCGATTTCGGGGTACGTGCGCTCGGCCATCTCCTTGATGTCCGCGCCACCCGCGAAGGTCTTCTCGCCGCCGTAGAGGATCACGGCGCGCACGTCGTCGCGCTCGGAGGCCTCACGGGCCGCCTCGGCCAGCTCGGCCTGCACCTGGTTGTTCAGCGCGTTGACCGGCGGGCGGTCCAGCCGGATCGTGCCGACCCCGCCTTCGACCTCGAGACTTACGAACTCTCCCACGCCGTCCTCCTTAACCGTCCAAGACAGATTGCAGGCTACCGGTCAGTACGACCCGTCAGCGGCGACGGGCGAAGAAGCGATCACCGGACCGTTCGAGCAAGAGGTCCTGATCGAACGTCTTGGACAGGTTGTCGCTGGTCACGACGTCGTCCACGAGCCCGGACGCGACCGTGCGGCCGTCGCGCAGCAGCAGCGCGTGGGTGAACCCCGGCGGGATTTCTTCCACGTGATGGGTGACGAGCACCATGGCGGGCGCCTCCGGGTCGAGGGCCAGCTCCGAAAGGCGGGCGACGAGGTCTTCGCGGCCGCCGAGGTCGAGCCCGGCGGCGGGCTCGTCGAGCAGCAACATCTCCGGGTCGGTCATCAGCGAACGCGCGATCAGGGTCCGCTTGCGCTCGCCCTCCGACAGCGTGCCGAAAGTGCGCTCGGCCAGGTGCGCGATGCCGAGGGCGCCGAGCAGCTCCATGGCGCGGTCGGTGTCGAGACTGTCGTATTCCTCACGCCAGCGGCCGACGACGGCGTACCCGGCGCTCACCACGACGTCGACGACGCGCTCCTCACCCGGCACACGCTGGGCGATCGCGGCCGAGGTGAACCCGATGCGCGGGCGCAGCTCGAAGATGTTGACCTTGCCGATCCGGTCGCCAAGCAGGTCGACCGTTCCCGAGGTCGGGTGGAGTTCGGCCGCGGCCAGCCGGAGCAGGGTGGTCTTGCCCGCGCCGTTCGGGCCGAGCACCACCCAGCGCTCGTCCAGTTCCACGGTCCAATCGAGGTCGGCGAGGAGGTCGTTGCCTGTTCGGCGGACCCCGACACCGGTCATCCTCACCACGAGGTCGTCAAGTTCGCTGGGCTGGATCGGCTCGCTCACGCGCCCATTGTGTCCGCACTCGCGCGCGTGTGTGCACCGGGCCGCCGGTCGGTGGAAAGCGGCTGGTCCAGGGAGTGGGACGAGACGACCCGGACGCGGCCGTTGTGGCAGCATCGAGCGCGTGATCAGGTCCGTGTCCGCCGCCTTCCCCGTCATCGGGGGCTCTTTCTGGCGCCGCCGGGCCATCGACCTGCTCCTCGTCGCCTCGTGCGGGTGTACCACCGCGCGACACGGCTGAGTTCCCTTTCGACGGCACTCCCGTGTCGCGCCGCGCCTTGCCTTCCGCGCCCGCGAACCTTCACGAGGAGCCTCACCGTGACCACGTCCATCACCCCGCGCCAGGACTTCGAGATCCATCCGCGGCTGGCCGATCCGCTGCTGCCGGAACTGCTGCACCCCGACCGTCTGCTCTGGACGCCCCGGGAGCTGGCCGACCTGACCTCCACCGTCGCCACCGAGCTCACCTCCGGCCTGCGCGGCCTGCTGCGCTTCGACGCCGACCAGCGCTGGTGGGCGCGGCTCGCGCTGACCGACGGCGTCGAACTGTGGCTGCTGTCGTGGCTGCCCGGCCAGCAGACCAAACCGCACGACCACGGCGGCGCGTCCGGCTCGTTCACCGTGCTGCAGGGCGAACTCGGCGAGGAGTACCGCTACCCCGGCGGCCCGGTCCGGCGCCGCACGCACGTCGCGGGCGAGGGCATCGGCTTCGGCGCGGGCCGCGCGCACCAGGTGACCGGCATCGGCACCGAGCCCGCCGCGAGCGTCCACGCCTACTCGCCGCCGCTGGTCGCGACCCGCGAGTACGCCACGCTCGCCGACGTTCCCGCCGAGATCCCCTCGCTGGCCCCGATACTGGGCCGATGAGCGCGATCGACAACCTGCTGGCCGCCGCCCGGGCCGGACTGGACCGGGCGGCGCCGGAGCAGGCGCTGCGGCTTCAGCGCGACGGCGCCCTGATCGTGGACATCCGCCCACACGTCAACCGGCTGGAAGAGGGCGAGATCCCGGACTCGGTGGTCGTCGAGCGGATCCATCTCGAATGGCGGCTCGCGCCGGACAGCGAGTGGCGGCTGCCGCAGGTGAAACCGGATTCGACGGTGATCGTCGTCTGCAACGAGGGGTACTCGTCGAGCCTCGCCGCGGCCGACCTGCAGCGGCTCGGCCTGCCGGGCGCCACCGACCTCGAAGGCGGGTTCCGCGCCTGGCGTTCGGCCGGCCTCCCGATCCGGGAAGGTGGCACCCCCGCCGTCCCCTAGCGGCGGACCGCGAGCCGGGCGATCGAATCCGGGGAGAGCGGCAACGCGGCGTGGATCCCGGCGCCGCGCGTCGGCCTGGGATTGACCAGCACCCCGGTCGCCGCGTCGCGCCGGGCGGCGGCGAGCACGACCTCCCGGCCGGTCCGGTGCCGGATCCGGGCCCAGCCCGCGCCGGTGACCGCGCGGTACTCGGCCAGAAGCCGTTCGTCGGTGAAGACGCACAACCAGTCGCCGTGCGCGCCGAGGCGGGCCGGGATCGGCGCACCCGCCTCGTCCGCCGGACCGCACACCGTGCCGTCGAGGAACATGCGCATGACCGAGGGCACGGGGTCGCGAGGACTCTGCTCCCGTTCGGGACGGACGTTCTCGGCGATCCACCGCGAAGCGATCCTGAAATCCTCGCCGGTGAGGTCCTCCTGGAAACCGTCCAGGCTGTTCTTGACACTTCCCAGGAAGTCGTAGAACCGCCTGGTGCAGGTGCGCTCGGAGACGGCGACCCGGCCGCGGCCGACCATCGTCCTGATCCGGCCGACCATGCCCGCCCCGCCGTGCACCGGATCGACGCCGAGGTTGTACGCGGTCCAGACGATCTCGGGCATGAGCGGGTCGGCGAACCGTTCGAGAACGCGGTTCAACCGCAGAAGGACGATCTCGCGCACCCGGCCCGGCTCGGCGTCTTCGGCGATTCCCCAGATTTCCCGCAGTTCCGGCCCCAGCGCATGGCGCAGGCCGTCCTGTCGGATCCCGGCGCGGGCGTGGACATGGTGCAACCGGTCCTTGGCCCTGCGCGATGTTTTCGTCTCTTTCGCCGAAGCCACCATTCCTCCGCGATTCGCGATCGGCCCGGCAAAGTCTATTTCACCCGGCCTTTCCGCATTGTTCGGCGGAAATCGAAGATCAGGGGTTTCCTTTGTTCGCCACCGGCTTGACAAGCGGCGGCATCGACCAGAATCGCCACATGGCGTCACTCAGCCCCTGTGTCCGCCGGTCGAATTCGGCCGGGTCGGCCAGGAGCAACGCGGGCGCGAGCCCAGTCTGACCGGTGACCGTGTCGGGCGGCGGTGAAATCGGCTTCGCGTCACGCGCGGGCCGGGATTCCGGGACCACGCGCCGGTCGACCTCGCCGAGCACCGTTTTCAACGCGGCCAGGTCCTTGCCCACTTCGGTGAGCGTGGCCGCGGCCCGTGCCGCCGCCTCGGTCCGCTGCGCGTTCAGTCTCCGGATGAGCGACGGATCCGCGGTGTCCCGCGCGTTCCTGGTCAGCTGCTCCAGGACGGCCACGAAATCGTCCAGCGCCCGCGCGGCGCGGCCGTGCTCCTCCGCGACCGTCCGGCACCGGGCGGCCAGTTCGGTCCGGCGCCCCAGATACGCGTCGTGCCCAGGACCGGCCCAGCCCCGAGGATCGATCTGGCGCACCTCGACGGCTTGGTCCTCCAAAGACCGGGAAACCGCTCGCAAGCGTTCCGCCTCGCTTCGGAGCACGCTCACCGTCCCAGCCGTCCAGGGCGTACTCGGCCCGTCCGGATCTTCCGGCTTCATCGTCCGTCCTCTTCGCTTCAGCCGAGAACGGCCTGGATGGTGTTGACACTCCCGGCGTCGAAGGCCGCGGCTCGCGGGGCGCGATCTTCGGCGGCTTCGATCATGTTGACCTTCTCGACCGCCGCTTCTTCGCCGTTCCGGTAGTCGCGCGCGGCCTTGCCCAGCCGATCACCGAGGCGCCGCACGTCCTCGGCGAGCACGGCGACGCTGTGCGCGGAAGCCTCTTGGAAGCTCTCCAGCGCCGCCACGAGCACGGGATCTCCCGCTTCGCTCGCCGTTGCCTTGAATTTCAGCGCCGGTTGCCTGGTGATCAGCTCGGTGATGTCGTGGAGCCGGTCGCCCGCCCGGCTCAGTTCGTCGGGAACGGCCTCGAAATCGATCATGTCCGATGTCCTCGTCTCGGATCAGCATTCACGGGCGAGCCGGGCGATCTCCTCCGGCGGGAGGGGCAGGGTGGCGTCGGCCCCCGCGCCCATCACCGGACTCGGATCGATCAGGATCCCGGTCGGGAAGATCCGGCCCGCGGCCGTCCGCACGACGTCCCGGCCCGTCCATCGGCCGATCCGCGTCCAGCCCGCACCGGTGGATTCGCGATAGGCGGTCAGGAGCCGTTCTCCGGTGAAGACGCACAGCCACTCGCCCCGGGAGCCGAGCTTGGCCGCGAGCGGTACTCCCTCACCGTCCGCGGGGCCGTGGACAGGACCGTCGAGGAACATCATCAGCACCGGCTCCATCGGCGCACGGAGCCTTCGGATGGCGGCGGACAGGCCGCCCGCGTCCACCGCGGGTTCCGGCGCGCCGGGCCGGATGTTCGCGGCCAGCCAGCGCGAAGCCCGGGCGAGGTCATCGCCGGTGATCGCGCTCTGCCCGGCGCTCAAGCTCTTCACGACGGCCGGCAGGAAAACGTCGTTGAATCGGCGGGTGCAGGTTCGGACACTGCATTCGACGCCGCCCTGGCCGACCAGTCTTTCGAGCCGCCGGACGACGCCGCTTTCCTCGCCGGGCGAACCCGCACCGAGGTTGTACGCGGTCCAGACGATCACGGGCAGTTCGGGTTTCCGGAATTGGTCCAGTACCCGGTTCAAGCGCACGAGCACGATCTCCCGCACGCGTGACGCCTCGGCGTCTTCCGCGATTCCCCAGCGCTCGAGCAACTCCGGCCCCATCACCGTGGCGAGCCCGTCCTGCCAGATGCCGTTGCGCTTGTGGATGCCGAGCACGCTGTCCTCGGGCTTTTTTCTTTTCCTCGTCGAAGTCACCATTCCTCCCCTATGCGACCTCAAGGACGAAGAGCCTAGGCGATCACAATGCGCCGCACGAATCACCCCCGATCGTCCGATAAAGCGACCCTCACCTGCACTTTTGCCATTTATTGGACACCATCCGGGCCCGGTTTCGCCTTTTGTTTGCCACCGACTTGACAACGGGCGGGGTTGACCAATCCGTGGCATACGAAAACCGTACGTACGTCTCCTGACCACTTCCTGACCAAGGTCCGGCAGGTGCTGCGCGAAGACGATCATTCCGCTTAGCGTCGATGCGACAGCCGCCGATCGAGCGGCCGGGAAACCAGGAGCACGGAATGGAACTCGTCGTGATCGCCGGACTGGCGATGCTGCTCGGCGCGGGAGCGGGCTGGCTTGTTTCGGCACGCTGGCATCAGCGTCGCCAGGCGGAACTCGTCCAGTTCGCCCAGGCTTGGGAATACGCGCGGTACGCCGCATACGTCTCGGCGCACCGGCCTCCGCACGGGACCGGTGCGCCGTTCTTGAGGTGACTCAGGCGTGGACGACGCGGGCCAGTTCGGCGGGTGTGGCCAGCAGACGGTGCTTCGGCAGCACGCGGACGGTGTAGCCGATCGAGCCAGGATGCGGCAGTTTCAGCCGTGCCGCGAACGCGCCGATCCCGTCGCCCGACATGCCGACGGTGACCGGGTCGCTCAATTCGTCCCCGTCACCCACCTTCCCGACGACGGCCTGGACGTCCACTTCGGACGGTTCGAGGCCGGCGAGGTCGATCCGCGCCCGGATGGTCACCTCGGTGCCGGTGACCATCGGCGCGGAGTCCTCGACGAGCAGTTCGGTGTCGAAGATCCGCACGCGCGGCCAGGAGACGTCCAGTTTGGTCCGGTAGTCGGCCAGCGACAACGCGCCGCGATAGCCGTCGCCGGTGGCCTCCGCGACCATGCGCGAGGCGGGCAGGTAACCCGATTCGACGTATTCCCGCACCATGCGCGAAGCCTGCACCCGCGGCCCGAGGGTCTCCAGCGTGTGCCACACCATCGACAGCCAGCCACCGGGCACGCCGTCGGCGCCGCGGTCGTAGAACAACGGCGCGATCTGGTGGCCCAGCAGGTCGTAGAGCGCCGCGGCCTCCAGTTCGTCGCGGCGCAGCGGGTCGGTGACGCCGTCCGCGGTCGGGATCGCCCAGCCGTTGCTGCCGTCGTAGCACTCGTCCCACCAGCCGTCGCGGATGGACAGGTTGAGGCCGCCGTTGAGCGCGGACTTCATCCCCGAGGTGCCGCACGCCTCCAGCTGCCGCACCGGCGTGTTCAGCCAGACGTCGCAGCCGCGGTAGAGGTAGCGCGCCATGGACATGTCGTAGTCCGGCAGGAACACGATCCGGCGCCGGACCTCGGGATCGTCGACGAACCGGACGATCTGCTGGATCAGCTGCTTGCCGCCCTCGTCGGCCGGATGCGATTTGCCCGCGACGACGAGCTGGATGGGGCGCCGCTCGTCCAGCAGCAGCGCGCGCAGGCGATCCGGGTCGCGCAGCATCAGCGTGAGCCGTTTGTACGTCGGCACGCGGCGCGCGAAGCCGACGGTCAGCACGTCCGGGTCGAAGACCGTGTCGGTCCACCCGAGTTCGAGCGCGGACGCGCCACGCTGCATCCAGGCGGCCCGCACCCGGCGCCGCACCTCCGCGACGAGCTTCTCGCGCAGCTCCCGTCGCAGCGCCCACAGCTGCTCGTCGGTGACGCCGTCCCGCAGCGGCTTGCCCTGAGCACCGTCGAGGCCCAGCTCCTCGTGGTTGCGCCCGAGCAGCGCGCTCAGCTCACGCGCCACCCAGGTCGGCCCGTGGACGCCGTTGGTGACCGAGGAGACGGGCACCTCGTCGAAGTCGAACCCGGGCCACAGGCGGGAGAACATCCGCCGGGAGACGCGGCCATGCAGGGCCGAGACGCCGTTCGCGCGCTGGGCCAGCCGCAAGCCCATATGCGCCATGTTGAACAGGCCGGGGTTGTCCTCCGCGCCGAGGGCGAGCACGCGGCGCGGATCGACGTCCGGGACGAGCCTGCCGTCGGTGAAGTACCGCTGGACGAGATCGACGGGGAACCGGTCGATCCCGGCGCTGACCGGCGTGTGCGTGGTGAACACGGTGCCGGCGCGGACGGCGGGCAACGCCTCGTCGAACGCCAGCCCGTCGGCCTGGATGATCTCGCGGGCGCGCTCCAGCCCGAGGAATCCGGCGTGGCCTTCGTTGGTGTGGAACACCTTCGGCTGCGGATGCCCGGTCAGCTCGCAGTAGCGCCGCACCGCGCGGAAACCGCCGATCCCGGACAGGATCTCCTGCCGGATGCGGTGGTCGGCGTCGCCGCCGTACAGCCGGTCGGTGACCGCGCGCAGGTCCTCGTCGTTGGCGTCGGTGTCGGTGTCGAGCAGCAGCAGCGGGATCCGGCCGACGCGGGCCTTCCAGATCTGCGCGTGCAAGGTGCGCCCGGCGGGCATCGCGACGTCGACCAGCACCGGCTTGCCGCCGTCGGTCAGCAGCTCCAGCGGGAAGGCGTTCGGGTCGATCACCGGGTAGTGCTCGACCTGCCAGCCGTCGAGCGACAGCGCCTGCCGGAAGTACCCGGCTCGGTAGAGCAGCCCGACGCCGACCATCGGCACGCCGAGGTCCGACGCCGCCTTGAGGTGGTCACCGGCGAGCACGCCGAGGCCGCCGGAGTAGTTCGGCAACGCCTCCGTGACGCCGAACTCCATCGAGAAGTACGCGACGGCGGGCGGGAGGTCGGGGTCGTCCTGCTTCTGGTACCAGCGCGGCTCGGCGAGATAACGGTCCAGATCGGCGACCGCCTCGCGCGCGTGGGCGAGGAACGCGTCGTCGACGGCGAGTTCGTCGAGCCGGGCCGGGGGCAGGGCGGTGAGCATGCGCAGCGGGTCGCGGACGCGGTTGAACAGCTCCGCGTCCATCGAAGCGAACAGATCGCGGGTGGGCGGATGCCAGGTCCAGCGCAGATTCGTGGCGAGGTCACCGAGGCCGGAGAGCGACTCCGGCAGGCTCGCGCGGACGGTGAACCGGCGGACTGCTCTCATGAGGAGCGACCATATCGGCACCGCCCCCGCCCCGCTCAAGACCCACTTCGGGGATTACCTGCACGCGGGCCATAAGCGCTGGGTAGGGTCCCTGCTTGCCGGAGTACGCGGCCCGGTCGGGGCCCTGACGACAAGCGAGTGAACATGATCCAAGGGGGAGCGCGGGGCTTCAAACGCCCGGCTCTGATCGCGGTCGCGACGGTGCTGGCCCTCGGGCTGAGCGCTTGCAGCGACAAGGGAAGCTCGACCGGCCAGCAGGGCAGCCAGCCGGGCGCCGGTGACATCGCGGGCCTGCCGGTCACGCATTTCGAGAGCGGGCTCAAGCCGAACGCGCCGAAGCCGGACCTCCAGGTCCGCAACGAGGACGGCTCCGAAGACGACCAGCTCGCCATCGCCGCGATCGCCGACGCGCAGGCCTACTGGACCGAGGTCATGCCGCGCGACTTCGGGCAGCCGTACGAGCCGCTGAAGGCGCTGCTGTCCTACAGCGCGAAGACCGACGACGAAGAGACCGAATGCGGGAGCGTCAAGAAGCTCGTCAACGCGTTCTACTGCCCGCCGGGTGACCTGGTGGCGTGGGACCGCGGCGTGCTGCTGCCGATGCTGCGCGAACGGTTCGGGAAGATGGCGGGCGCCGTCGTGCTCGCGCACGAACTCGGGCACGCCGTGCAGTACCGGCTCGGCGAGAAGGCCAGCATCAAGAAGAACACCCCGTCGATCGTCAAGGAACAGCAGGCCGACTGTTTCGCCGGCGGCTACTTCCGCTGGGTCGCCGAGGACAAGAGCAAGTACTACCGGGTCTCGACGTCCGAAGGCCTCAACCAGGTCATGGCGTCGCTGTTCCTGATCCGCGACCAGGCGGGCACCAGCGCGACCAAGCAGGGCGCGCACGGCACGGCGTTCGACCGCACGTACGCGTTCCAGGTCGGGTTCGAGAAGGGCCCGAAGGAATGCGCCGCGATGAACGAGGAGAACATCAAGGCGCGGATCACCGAGCGCCCGTTCGACAAGGGTGACAAGGGCAAGGGCGACGAGAAGCTCGACGCCGAGATCATCGGGATCCTGAAGAAGAGCCTCGACGAGGCCTTCAAGGGCGCGGGTGTCCCCGGCCCGGAGATCACCGAGGACGGCAACGGCAGCTGCCCCGGCGGCCCCAGCACCCCGCCCGCGTCGTACTGCCCCTCGAACAACACCGTCAGCATCGACATGGCCAAGCTGCGCGAACTCGCCCAGCCGGTCGATCAGCAGGCGGAATGGGAAAGCGGGCACAGCGAGGGCAAGGGCGACTTCGCCGCGTTCTCGGAAATCGCGTCCCGGTACGCGATGGGCATCCAGAAGGGTGTCGGCGCGTCGATCGACAACGCGAACGCCGGACTGCGCACCGCCTGCCTGGTCGGCGCGTGGGCGAAGGCCAGCACCGTGCCCGGCGCGACGCTGCGGCTCTCTTCCGGTGACCTCGACGAGGCCATCTCGGACCTGCTGAGCCCGGAGAGCCTGGTCTCGGCCGACGTCAACGGCAAGCGCGTGGACAACGGTTTCGAGCGGCTCGAGGCACTGCGGAAGGGCTACCTGGAGAGCTCTGCGGTGTGCTCGACCCAGTACGGCTGATCGGGCTGATCGGTCCGGTCATCGCTCCCTGAAGTGCCATGAAAGGTCCTTTCCTTGCAAAATTTGCAAGGAAAGGACCTTTCATGGCGTTCGGGGGTTGCGGACCGTCTCCACCGACGGGACCGGAGCGCCACGGCCCGGCCCGAGTGTCATGAAAGGGCCGTTCAGGACGAAATATGTCCTGAACGGCCCTTTCATGACATAGCGAGAGGGTCCGCGACGCGAAAGCTCAGTAAAGAGCGCTCGCCAGATCCCGCCGCGCCTTCATGACGCGCTCGTCCGCCGAGTCGAACAGTTCGAACAGCGCCACCAGGTGCTCCCGCACCTTGTTGCGGTCGTCGCCCGCCGTCCGCCGCACGACGGCGATCAGCCGGGCGAAGCCCGCTTCGGGCTGCTGCCCCGCGACTTCGAGGTCGGCGGCGGCGAGCTGCGCGTCGAGGTCGGCCGGGTCGGCGTCGGCCTTCGCGATCGCGTCCGGGCCGGCGGCCTCGGCGCGCGCGGTGAACTTGACCTGCGCGAGCGCGGTCTTGGCCTCCTCGTTCGCCGGTTCGACGTCGAGGATGCGCTCGTAGGCCGCCTGCGCCGCGGCGAAGTCACCGCGTTCGAAGGCCTCCTCGGCCTCGGTGAACCGCGGGTCCTCCGGCACCTCGACACCGCCGCCGTTCTGCTCGGCCGCCTTGATGCCGGGAAGCCGGTCGCGCAGGGCGTCGAGCAGCGAACCGAGCCACTTGCGGATCTCGGGTTCGGGCAGGGCGCCCGAGAACGCGTCGACCGGCTGGCCGCCGCCGATGGCGATGACCGTCGGGATCGACTGCGCGCCGAAGAGCTGCGCGATGCGCGGGTTGGCGTCGACGTCCACCTTCGCGAGCACCCAGGCGCCACCGGACTCGGCGGCGAGGCGTTCCAGCACCGGGCTGAGCTGTTTGCACGGGCCGCACCATTCGGCCCACAGGTCGACGACCACCAGCTGCTGCAAGGAGCGTTCGACGACCTCCGTCTGGAAGGTCGCCTCGGTGACGTCGATCACGGCACCACCCGCGGCGGGGGCGGCACCGTCCGCCGGACGAGGTGGGGCAGGAGGCTGTTTCTGGGGCGCCTCGGCACGCGCCTTGAGCGCGGAAAGGTCGACCGCGCCGGAAAGCGCGGCGGAGAGGGCCGCCGTCTTCGATGCTGATCCGCGTGGGTGTGTCACGGGTTCCATCCTGGCACGCATCCCCGAGCGTTTCACCGCATGCCCCCGGCTGCCCGCTTGGCAGGACGTCGGTGTTCCGGCAGGCTCGCCACGAGGGGGTGATCGACATTCCGACCCGCAGGACGGCCACCGTGGCCGTCGCGATCAGCATCGCCATCGTCTGGGTGAGCGTCATCACGGTCCTCATCGCCCACCAGCCCGACCCCGGTGTCGCCAGTCCCGGGCAGCTCCGGGAAGGCCTCACCGCCGCACTCAACGAGCACGACGTCGAGGCCCTCTCCGAACTCATCGACTATCCGCCGGCGTCGGCGGGCGACTTCGCGAAGTCCTATATCGACACGCTGGCGGGCCGCGGCGCCCACGACGTCACGGTGAAGTTCGCGCCGGACGATCTCGCGCCGACGTCGGCCACCGTCAGCGGGAAGCTCGCCGATGGCCGCTCCTTCGGCTATCCGCTCGCCATCGCGGTCAAGGACAAGCTGTGGCTGGTCTCGTTCACCCCGCCACTCCCCTGACTCAGTCGCTCAGGTGCTTCTCGACGCGCTCCACCTTCGCGGTCAGCTGGCCTTCGTACCCCGGCCGGATGTCGGCCTTGAGCACCAGCCCCACCCGTGACGAGCCCTCGCCCGCGGCCTCGACGGCCCGCTTCACGACGTCCATGACCTCATCCCACGAGCCCTCGATATTCGTGAACATCGCGTTGGTGGAGTTGGGCAGGCCGGACTCGCGGACCACTTTCACCGCACGGGCGACGGCCTCGCTGACCCCGCCGTCCTCCTCGGCCGCGGACGGGCTGACACTGAAGGCCACGATCATCTTCTGCTCCTCGTTCAGACGCTTTTCCCACGCATAACACCCGGTGGTGCGGCATGGCACGGGTACCCGCTGGTAACTTCGAGCGCCATGAGCCGTCCGTTGCCGTTCGACCCGATCGCCCGCGCGGCGCAGCTGTGGGAGGCCCGGATCGGGCCGTCCGAAACCATGGCCGCGGTGACCGGGATCATGCGCGTGCAACAGATCATCCAGTCCGCGGTGGACGGCGCGCTTAAACCGCACGGGCTGACCTTCGCCCGGTACGAGGCACTGGTCCTGCTGACCTTCGCCCGCGCGTCCCATCTGCCGATGCGCGTGATGGGCGAGCGGCTGCAACTGCATCCCACGAGCGTCACCAACATCGTCGACCGGCTGGAGAAGGACGGTTTGGTCAAACGCGTGCCGCATCCGACCGACCGCCGGACCACGCTGGTCGAGATCACCGACGAAGGCCGCGCACGCCGCGAAGAGGCCACGAAGGCGGTCACCGAAATCGACTTCGGGCTGACCGGGCTCACCGGCAAGCAGACCGAGCAGCTGACCGAACTGCTCACGAAGGTCCGCAAGGCCACCGGCGACTTCACCGAATAGCACGCGAAAGGCCCCCATCCGGCAGGACGGGGGCCTTTCACGTGCTTACTGGAAGATCAGGCGGCGGCGGTTTCCGGGGTCTTGACGAAGAGGCCGACCCCACCGTGCGACAGCCGCTGCGGGCCGTCGAGCTTGCCGTTGCGCAGCGCCCAGGCCTCGAACAGCCAGGTGAACAGCGGCGGGATGCTGGACAGCAGCGCGAGGATCAGGGTCTTCGGGCGCCAGCCGAGCGGCTTCGCCACGGACAGGGAGACCAGCACGTAGAGGACGAACACGACGCCGTGCACCATGCCGAGGACGGGAACGCCGCCCTCGCCGAGCTTGACGGCGTACTTGAGGAACATCCCGACCAGCAGCCCGGCCCACGAGAGGGCTTCGGCTACCGCGGCCACGCGGAACACTAGAGCGGCCTTGCTGGACACTTTCTCCTCCTGTGGGGTCTCACCACTATGCGTATACACATGACTACGTCCGACGAGCACTGTCCAAGGCGGACTCGCCAAGAACGTCAACAGCGCTGTCGGACGTGGTAATACCAGTGTGAGGCGTGACGGCCCTCACCGGAACACCGGGGGTCGTGATGCTGCTCACGACCCCCGGTGCGAACCGGTCTAAACCACTCGGATCACCCGGCGCAGGGCGATTTCGGCGCCCCTTCGGCACCGGTCGCCCAGGTGGCCTTGGCCACATCCCCGGTCAGCTTGAAGTCCAAAGTGGTCCCTCGGGTCAACTGTTCCAATCCAACATACGCCCGCTGCGAGCCCGATCCCAGCCCTTGGACGTACTGGAGCTTCGACCCGTCGGCGCCGTCGGCCTTGATCGTGATGTCACGGCCGTTCTCCAAGTGCACCACCGACTTCTCGAACCGCGGCGCGTTCAGCAGGAACTGCCCGGTGCCCGGCACTGCCGGATAGAGCCCCAGCGCGCTGAAGACGTACCACGCGGACATGGTACCGAGGTCGTCGTTGCCGGTGACCCCGTTCGGCGCGTTGGTGAACAACGTGTGCGCCGCGCGGACGACTGCTGAGGTCTTCCACGGCTGCCCGGTCAGCGTGTACATCCAGGGCGAGTGCAGATCCGGCTCGTTGTTCGGGTTGTAGCGGAACTGGTTGTAGTAGTTGTACGGGCCGACGACCCATTCCTCGCGCACGGTCTTCGCCGGATCCTTCAGCAGATCCCCGTAGGCGAAGAAATCGTCGAGCCGCTTGCCGACGTTCTCCTTGCCGCCCATCCGCTCGACGAGGCCGGGCACGTCCTGCTGGGTCAGCCACTGGTACTGCCACGACGTGCCCTCGTGGAACCCGTCCGGGCTCTGCGGGGTGTACGGCTTGTCCGCCGGGCTGAACCATCCGCCGCTTTCGACCTTGGGCCGGTAGAACCCGGTGAAGCCGCGATCGGTCACCGACGGATCCCACAGCGTGCGATAGCTGCGTCCCTTGCCGGACAGGGCTTTCGCGTCGTCCTTCTTGCCGAGACCGGCGGCCATGATGGACAGCGAGCAGTCCGCGAGCGCGTACTCCAACGTGGCCGAAGCCCCGTGGTTCGGGTCGGTGTCCTGCCCCTTCTTCGGGAAGTCCTTGTCGTACTGGACGAAGCCGTCCTTCTGGTAGCTCGCGTTCCCCGAGCGGCCCTGGAACGGCGAGGACGCGGGCGGGGTCTCCCGCGAGTTCTGCAGAAGTGCCTGGTACGCCTTGAGCTCCTGCCCGGACAGCGCGCCGAAACGCCACAGGTCGACCAGGAACGGGGTGACCGGATCGCCGGTCATCGTGTTCGTCTCCTGGTTCGCGTACGCCCAGCGCGGCAGCCAGCCGCCCTGGTCGTGGATGGCGAGCACCGACTTCGCGACGTCCTTCGCCCGCGAGGGACGCAGGAGGGCGAGCAGCTGGTTCTGCGTGCGATAGGTGTCCCACAACGAGAAGAACTCGTAGTACGTCCAGCCCAGCGCGCGGTGGATCCGGTCGTCGAACCCGCGGTAGCGGCCGTCGGCGTCGTTGCCGGTCAGCGGCTGCAGCAGCGCGTGGTAGAGCGAGGTGTAGAACACCGTGCGGTCGTCCTTCGTACCGCCCTTGGTGTCCACTGAGGACAGTTCCTTGCGCCAGGCGCGCTGGGCACCGTCGCGGACGGCGTCGAACGAACGCCCCTTCTCCGAGGCCAGGTTGAGCTTGGCGCCGAAAGCGTCCACGTGGGAGATCGCCGTCGTCGCGGTGACCTGCCCGCCGCCGAAGGTCAGCCACGCGCCGCGCAGCCCTTCACCACCGGCGGACTCCTTCGAGCCCGGAGTGCCACCCGTCGGCGACCAGGTGCCGAAGGACTTGAACGGCTTGTCGAACGTCGTGGTGAACCAGGTCTTGTACGGCTTCCCGCCGCAGAAGGCCTGCGACTCCACCATTCCTTCGACCGTCCGGTCACCCACGACGCGGATCTGGCTCGCCGTCACGGGTTCCTTGTCGTTGGCCTGCCCGACATTGACGAAGACGTTCGCGTCGCCCGATTTCGCGAAGGTGTACCGCTCGACACCGGTCCGCGTGGTCGCGGTGGTTTCCGCGTCGACGCCGCCGTAGCCGGTGAGCCGCACCTTGTAGTAGCCGGGCTTCCCGATCTCGCCCTCGTGCGTGTACGGCGAGGCGTACTTCCTGTGGTCGAACGTCCCGGGTTTCGTCGTGTCGAACGCCGCGCCGGGCCCGACCGCGCCGGTGGTGGGCAGGGTCGACACGAGGCCGCCCTGCTCCCAGCAGCCCGCCCCGGACAGGAAGAAGTGCCCGAAGCCGCGGATCGCGGTGTCGTCGTAGCGATAGCCGGCGTAATGCGAGGAAATCGGGCTGACCTGCGTCATCCCGAACGGGGCCGAAGCGCCGGGGAAGGTGTTGCCGTCGTCCTTGGTGCCGATGAAGGTGTTGACCGCGTCCACGGGGTCGCCGCCGGGCGCCGCCGCCGCGACGGGCGTGAGAAGCCCGGCGGGAACGACCAGCGCGGTGAGCAACCCGGCGACGCGGGTCGAGGTGCGTGCAGGCATGAGAAAGGCCGCCTCCTGACAACGTTGTCGCTGCCTGCTCACCTTCGACAAGAACAGACCACCTGGTCAAGAGGTCCGCCAAACCCTGTCCGATTCAGGACAGCGACCCGGAGGGCCGTAACGGTTCGAACTCGGAAAGCGGACCCAGGACGAACCGGGCATTGACACGGCGGCGTCGCTGGCGTTCAATTCCCGCCACTATGACAACGTTGTCTTCCAGCGGACCGGACAACGGCCACCGCACCACCGGCCGCCGGGCCACGATGAGTGACGTGGCCCGGCTCGCGGGCGTGAGCATCAAGACCGTCTCGCGAGTAGTGAACGACGAGCCCGCCGTCCATCCGGACACGGCGGAGCGCGTCATGGCGGCGATCGAGCAGCTCGGGTTCCGGCGCAACCTCGGCGCGCGGAACCTGCGGCGCGGCTCGACGACCGGGACGATCGGCCTGATCGTCGAGGATGTCGGAAACCCCTTCTACTCCGAGCTCAACCGGGCCGTGGAGCGCATCGCGACCTCGTTCGGCCGCCAGGTGCTGACCGGTTCCTCGGAGGAGAACTCCGACCGCGAGCGCGAACTCGTCCTGGAGTTCTGCTCCC
This sequence comes from Amycolatopsis keratiniphila, assembly GCF_000400635.2. Taxonomy (NCBI): domain Bacteria; kingdom Bacillati; phylum Actinomycetota; class Actinomycetes; order Pseudonocardiales; family Pseudonocardiaceae; genus Amycolatopsis; species Amycolatopsis keratiniphila. Next base: position 7,125,483 of record NC_021252.1, read on the forward strand.
GCCGCGTGGACGGCATCCTCGTCGTCCCCGCCGGGATGCAGCACGGCTACCTGGTCCCCGAGATGCGCGCGGGCACGCCCGTCGTTTTCCTCGACCGGCCCGCCGGCGACATCATGGCCGACACGGTGCTGGTCGACAACATCGGCGGCACCGTCGAAGCGGTCGCCCACCTGGCCAAACACGGCCACCGCCGGATCGCGTTCCTCGCCGACAGCCCCGGCATCTTCACCGCGGGCGAACGCCTGCGCGGGTTCCGGGAAGGCTGCCTGCGCAACGGGATCCCCTTCGACGACGGCCTCGTCGTGATGCGGACGCCGACCGCCGAGAGCGTCGGCGACGCCGTGAAACGGCTGCTCACCGGGGCGAACCCGGCCACCGCCGTGGTCGCGGGCAACAACCGGGTCGCCGTGCACCTGCTGCGCGCGCTGGCCCACGCCGAGCGGCGGCCCGCGATGATCAGCTTCGACGACTTCGAACTGGCGGATCTGCTGGATCCGCCGGTCTCCGTGATCGCGCACGACGTGAGCGCGCTGGGCCGGGCGGCCGCGGAACTGCTGTTCGCCCGGGTCCAGGGAGATCAATCCGCACCGAGAAAGGTAGTTCTGCCCGTGCATCTCGTAGCCCGCGGTTCCGGGGAGGTCGCGCCTTCATGAGCGGCCACCTCGAACCGATCCGCCTGCCGGCGAACCAGCCGCCGCAGTTCTACCGCGGCGGCGACGCCATCGCCGCGTTGCGGGGCGCTTCGTCGGAGTCCAAGTACGGCCCGGAAGACTGGGTCGGCTCGGCCACCACGATGTTCGGCCAGGAGACCAACGGCCTGACCAAGCTGCCCGACGGGGTCTGGCTGCGTGACGCCGTCCGCGAGAACCCGGCCGCCTGGCTCGGCGCCAAGCATGTCGAAGCGCTCGGCGATTCGACCGGCCTGCTGGTGAAGCTGCTCGACGCGGGCCAGCGCCTGCCCGTGCACTTCCACCCGTCGGACTCGTTCGCGAAGCGGCACTTCGACTCGCACTTCGGCAAGACCGAGGCGTGGATCGTGGTCGGCACCTACGGCGACGACCCACGCGTCTATCCCGGCTTCAAGGAGACCGTCGACAAGGCGACGGTCAACGAATGGGCCCGCACCCAGGACGCGCCCGCCATGCTCGAAGCGCTGAACAGCGTCGCGGTCACCCCCGGCGACACGGTCTACATCCCGGCGGGCCTGCCGCACGCGATCGGCGAAGGCGTCTTCGTCGTCGAACTCCAGCAGCCGACCGACTTCTCGCTGACCTTGGAATGGCGCGACTTCCTGGCGAACCCGGAGAAGGCGCACCTCGGGATCGGCTTCGAGACCGCCATCGAAACCCTGGACACCTCCGGCTGGGACGAAGAACGGCTCGGCTCGATCGTCAAGCACACCGCGAGCGACGAAGCGTCCACTGTGGACCTGCTCGCCGACGGCAGTGACGCGTTCTTCCGCGCCGACCAGCTCCGCCCTGCCGTTTCCGGTAGGTCGACAACGTTGTCACTCGACCCGTCGTTCGCGGTGCTGGTCGTCATGGACGGCGCGGGCACGCTCCGCACCGAGCACGGCGGCGAGTACGCGCTGCGCAAGGGCGAGACCTACGTGGTCCCGCACGACGCCGGTCAATCCACTGTGGAGGGTGAGCTCACGGTCATCCGCTGCCGGCCGCCCGCACCCGAGAAGAGGGAGCGATCGTGAGCGAACTCCTGCTCGACGCACAGAACCTGGTCAAGCGTTACGGCTCGGTGGAGGCGCTGCGCGGCGCTTCCTTCCAGGCGCGCGCCGGCGAGGTCACCGCGCTGATCGGCGACAACGGCGCCGGGAAGTCCACTTTGGTCAAATGCCTGTCCGGTGCCGAGCAGCCGACGTCGGGAAAGATCCTGCTCGACGGCTCCGAGGTGGTGCTCGACTCCCCCACCACGGCACGGCGGATGGGGATCGAGACGGTGTACCAGGACCTCGCGGTCGCCCCGGAACTCGACCCGGCCGCGAACCTGTTCCTCGGCAGGGAGATCCACCGCAAGGGGATCCTCGGCAAGCTCGGCATGCTCGACAAGAAGGAGATGAAACGCCAGGCCGTGGAGGAGTTCCAGCGGCTCGGCGTGACCCTGCAGAGCACCGACGTCCCCATCGGCTCGCTTTCGGGCGGGCAGCGGCAAAGTGTCGCCGTCGCGCGGTCGGTCGTCTGGGCGTCGAAGGTCGTCTTCATGGACGAGCCGACGGCCGCGCTCGGTGTCGTGCAGCGCGAACGCGTGCTCGACGTGATCAAGAAGGTGCGCGACAAGGGCATCGCCGTCGTGCTGATCAGCCACAACATGCCGGAGGTGCTGTCGGTGTCCGACCGCATCGAGGTGCTGCGGCTCGGCAAGCGCGTCGCCCGGTTCACCGGCGCGGACACGAAACTGGAAGACCTGGTCGCCGCGATGACGGGCGCCCTCGTACAAGAGGAGGCGGCGTGACCGTGTCCACTCCGACGAAGAACGGCCCCGAGATCCAGACCACAGTGGACGGTGGCTTCGGCAAGCGCTCGATCGGGCAGCGGCTGATCGGGGCCAACACGTTCTGGATCGCGCTGGTGCTGCTGGCGTTGATCATCGTGTTCACCGCGATCGCGCCCGCCGAGTTCGCGACGCTGTTCACCTTCCAGACGCTGCTCATCGAGACGTCGATGCTGCTGGTGCTCTCGGTCGGCATGACGTTCGTGATCATCACGTCCGGGATCGACCTCTCGGTCGGTTCGGTGCTGATCTTCGCGGGCATGGTGGCGGGCAAGACGATGGAGGCGCTGAGCCCGGACGGTGATGCCACCAAGGCGGGCTGGGGTGTCATCACCGCCGGGCTCGTGGCGGCCGTCGTCGCGGGCACGATCTGGGGGCTGATCAACGGTTTCCTGATCGCGGTGGCGAACATCCCGCCGCTGATCGTCACGCTCGGCACGATGGGTGCCGCGCTCGGCGCCGCGTACCTGCTGAACAACGGCTCCGACGTGCGCAGCGTGCCGACCGAGCTCAACAAGACGCTCGGCTACGGGACGTCGTTCGGCGGCGTGCCGAACCTGGTGCTGGTCGCCGTGGTGATAACGCTGATCGGCGCCTGGCTCTTGCACACCACCAAATTCGGCCGCTACACCTATGCCGTCGGCTCCAACGCCGAGGGTGCGCGGCGGGCGGGTATCGGGGTGACCGCGCATCTGCTGAAGGTGTACACGCTCACCGGTTTCCTCGCCGGTGTCGCCGGTTTCCTTTCGCTGGCGTACTACGCGTCGACGACGATTTCGGCGCACACCACCGACAACCTCAACGCCATCGCCGCCACGGTGATGGGCGGGACGAGTCTCTTCGGCGGTGTCGGTTCGGTGCTGGGCACGGTGATCGGCGTGTTCATCCCGGCCGTGCTGAAGAAGGGTTTCAACATCACGCAGGTCCAGGACTTCTGGCAGATGATCGCGGTCGGCGCGGTGCTGATCGCCGCGGTCTGGTTCGACCAGCGGCGCCGTCGTCGCCGCAACTCTCGCTGATCCCTACGCACAAAGAGGTGCCATCCCCATGAAGAAGACCCTGCTCTTGACCGGTGCCGCCCTGTCCGCGGCTCTCCTGCTGACCGCCTGTGGTGGCGGGACCGTCGGCGAGACGCCGTCGGGCGACTCCGGCGCCAAGACCAACAACAAGAAGCTGTCGCTCATCCCGGGCGTGCAGGCCGAGCCGTTCTACATCTCGATGCAGTGCGGCGCCGAGGCCGAGGCCAAGAAGGCGGGCTACGAGCTCACCACGCAGGCGCCGCAGAAGTTCGACGCGGCCATGCAGACCCAGCTCGTCAACGCGCTGGGCTCCAACCCGCCCGCCGCGCTGCTCATCGCGCCGACCGACGCCCAGGCGATGCTCGCGCCGATCCAGCAGGTCAAGAACCGCGGCTCGAAGATCATCGAGGTCGACACCGCGCTGAAGGACACCAGTGTCGCGGAGTCGTCCATTTCGTCGGACAACGCCGAGGGCGGCAAGCTCGCCGCGAAGACCATGGCGGAACTGGCCGCGGGCAAGACCGGCTCGGTGCTGGTGCTCGACACCATCGCCGGCACCTCGACCACGAACACCCGTGCGAAGGGTTTCGAGGACGAGCTGAAGAACTACCCGAACCTGAAGTCGGCGGGCGTGCAGTTCACCCAGAACGAGCCCGACCAGGCCGCGTCCAAGGTGACCGCCGCGCTGGCGTCCACCCCGGACCTGATCGGCATCTTCGCGACCAACCTCAACACCGGTGAGGGCGCCGCGACCGGCCTGCGGAACGCGGGCAAGATCGGCGCGGTCAACCTGATCGGCTTCGACGCCTCGCCGTCGGAGATCGAGGGCCTGAAGAAGGGCGAGTACCAGGGCCTCATCGCGCAGGACCCGGCCGCCATCGGGCAGCAGGGTGTGCAGCAGGCGATCGCGGCGCTGGAGGGCAAGCCGGTGACGCGGAACCTGACCGCTTCGCTGCACTCGATCACCAAGGCGAACATGGACGCGAACGCCCAGTACTTCTACAAGCAGAGCTGCTGACGCGCTTTGGTGCTGCTATGAAAGGTCCTTTCCTTGCAAAATTTGCAAGGAAAGGACCTTTCATAGCGTTCGGGACCGCGGCTCACTCCCGCGGCTTGACCAGCTTCCCTCGCGTGAGACCGGGTGTCATGAAAGGGTCGTTCAGGACATATTTCGTCCTGAACGACCCTTTCATGACACCCGGAGCGCGCTCACTCGGCGAACTCGACCACCCCAGCCGGCGCGAAGCGCGTAAGAGCCGCGTACAGCCGAGCACCCCCACCGAGGTGCCCCAGCGCGTACACGTACTCACCGTCCTCAAGCAGCACTTCGGGCCCCGACCCGGTCCAGTCGAGCAGGTAGTGCCACCAGTGCATCCACCGCCCCACCCGCCGCTTCTCCCGGTACACCCGCAGCCGCGTCACCTCGGTCCACCGGACCTCGAACACCCCCGGCACCGAGAACCCCACGGCGGAAATCACCAACGAACTCGCCGAGCGCCGCAGAGCGATCAGGATCAGCCCCGCGAAAGCCACGCTGAGCAGGCTGAACACCACCCCGGTAACCGAGCCGGAGGCCAACGCCAGTACGACGGCCACCAGGCCGCCGGCGCCGAACACCACGAAACCGACCATCGCGAACCGGCGCATCACGACGTCCAGCCGAAGCACTACCGCATCACCGGTGACCATGCCCGGAGCGTAACCGGCGAAACCACGCACCGACGTTAGGATCTAGGCCCCGACGTCGTGGAGGAGGCCGGATGACCACCCGTCTGCCCTGGCATCCCGCCGCGAGCGCGGATCCGGTGCCGGTGCTCGCCGCCGCCCAGCGCGTCTCCGACGATCTCATGGACGGCCTCGCCGGGCCCCGCGCCCGCCACGCGGCGCACGGCCTCCGACGGCTGTTCGGCGTTCCCGGCCTCGGGCTGACCGACCTCTCCGGCTCGCTGCTCTGGTCGGGCAGACCGGCCGCCGACGACGTCGTGATCGCGGCGCTCGACGAGGTCCTCCACTCCGAGACGCCGGTGTCCGAGCCCGGACTGCTGGCGCTGCCCCTGCACGTCCACGACGAACTGGCCGGCGTCCTCCTGGTCACCGAAACCACGAACGCCGTCGCCCGCCAGGCCGCCGAGCTGGTCGTCCACGCGCTCGAACGCGGCAGGCTGGAGGCCTCCGCCGAGCAGGCCGCGGAGGCGGAGCTGCGGGCGCTGCGCGCCGAGATCTCGCCGCATTTCGTCTACAACGCGCTCACCGTGATCTCCTCACTGGTCCGCTCCGACCCGGACCGCGCCCGCGACCTGATGCTCGATTTCGCCGAGTACACGCGCTACAGCCTCGCGCGGCACGGCGAGTACACGATGGTCGCCGAGGAGTTCCGCGCCATCGAGACGTACTTGGCGTTGCAGCGTGCCGTGCTCGGCGAACGACTACGCGTGCAGGTGCGCGTCGCGCCGGAGGTGCTGGCCGTCGCGGTGCCGTACCTCGTGCTGGAACCGTTGGTGGAGAACGCGATCCGGCACGGGATCGAGCCACGCGCCGAGGCGGGGTTCATCCAGGTTCAGGGAATGGCGGAAGGGAACGACTGCGTGATCAGCGTCGAGGACGACGGTGTCGGCATGGACCCCGCCCGCGCGGCGGCGATCCTGGCCGGGCGTGGCGACGACGGCGGCGTCGGACTGGCCAATGTGGACAGGCGGCTGCGCAGCGTCTACGGGCCCTGGTACGGCCTGACGGTCGAGACCGAGACCGGCGCGGGCACCAGGGTCGTGGTGCGGGTGCCCCGATTCCAGCCGGGGGTGCTGCCGTGACGAACGGGCTGCGGGTGCTGGCGGTCGACGACGTCCCGCCCGCCCTCGACGAGCTGTGCAGTCTGCTGCGCGAGGCCCCCGAAGTCGCCGAGGTGGTCGCCGCCGGCGACGCGGTCAACGCGCTCAAGCTGTTGCAGGGCAGTCATTTCGACGCCGTTTTCCTCGACATCTCCATGCCCGGCCTCGACGGGCTCGAGCTCGCGTCCCTGCTGGCGCGGCTCAACGAACCGCCGGTGATCGTGTTCGTCACCGCGCACGACGGGCACGCCGTGGCCGCGTACGGTATCGGCGCGGTCGACTACCTGCTCAAACCGGTCCGCGCGGAACGGCTGTCCGCCGCACTGTCCAAAGTGGTCCGGATGGCGGGCAACCAGCCCGACGAGCCGAAACCCGCCCCGGACGCGATGTCCGCGCTGCCGGTGGAATCCGGCGGGCGCACCCGGTACGTCCGGCGCGACGACGTCCAGTTCGTCGAGGCGCACGGCGATTACGTCCGGCTGCACACGAAATCCGGCGTGCATGTCACGCGGATGCCCATCTCCCGGCTCGAAGAGTATTGGGAGGGAACAGGATTCACCCGCGTGCATCGGGGATTCCTGCTCGCCGTGGACGCGGTGCTCGAACTGCGCAGCGACACCACCGGCGGGCTGCTGGCGCATACGGAGGCGGGTGACGTGCCGGTGAGCCGCCGCCACGCGCGCGACCTGCGGGACCGGCTGCTCGCCGCCGCGCAACGCGGCGAACTCGGCCGGGGCGGCCGCCCGTGAGCCGCGTCAAACGGGTCGCCGTCACCAGCCCGCAGACCCGGCTCGCGCATTCGCGGCGCCGTTCGCGCGGACGGTGGCGGGTCCCCCGGCTGGCCGCGGGCGACGCCGAACGCGCGGACGCGCTGTACCGGGCCCAGCGCCGCCGCGGGCTCCCCGCGCTGGCCGGGATGTTCGGGCTGGTCTTCGGGCTCCCGCTGGTGTTCGGGTTGTTCCCCGGGCTGGATTCGGTGCGGCTGCTGGGTATCCCGCTGTCCTGGCTGATGATCGCGATCCTCCCGTACCCGGCCATGGCACTGCTGTCGTGGTGGCAACTGCGCCGGGCGGAAAAGATCGAGGACGAATAGTGGTCGCGGCGCTCTCGGTGGCCCCGGTCGTGCTGGTCACCCTGCTGATCGGGTTGCGCGGCGTCGCGGCCATGCGCACGACGTCGGATTTCCTCGTCGCCTCGCGCCGGATCTCGCCGCTGGTCAACTCCGCCGCGGTCTCCGGCGAGTACCTGTCCGCGGCGTCGTTCCTCGGTGTGGCCGGGCTGGTGGTGAAGGACGGTATCGGCGCGCTCTGGTATCCGGTCGGCTTCACCGCCGGGTACATCGCGATGCTGGTGCTCGTCGCGGCGCCGATGCGGCGTTCCGGCGCGCTCACCGTCCCGGACTTCGCCGAAGCGCGGCTCGCCTCCCCCGCGCTGCGCCGCCTCGCCGCCGTGGTCGTCCTCGTGATCGGAACCCTCTATCTGGTCCCGCAATTCCGCACCGCCGGGCTCGTGCTGACCGCGGTCGGCGGGACGCCGTACTGGGTCGGCGTCGTCATCGCGGGCACCGCCGTCAGCGCGACACTGGCGCTCGGCGGGATGCGCGCGGCGACCTACGTCCAGGCCTTCCAGTTCGTGCTGAAACTGCTGCTGTTCATCGTCCCCGCGATCTGGCTGGTCTCCCAGGTCTCCCCGGAACAGCGGTCGGCTTCGGTGCATCCGGTGGAATTCACCCACTTCGCCCGCGACACCCAGCTGTCCTTCGAGATCGACGTGACGCTCACCCTGCGCGAGCCGACCACCCTGCTCACTCCGGAGAAGCACGTCGTACCACCGGGTGAGCTGGTGGCCAGGAGCGGCGAGACCCTGGAATTCGCCGAGGGGACCCCGGTTCCCGCCGTCCGGGGCGGCGCCCCGCTGGGCGGGCCGGACTGGCAACGGCCGCTGCTCGACCTCGGCGACCAGGGCTATCCGCTGCTCGGCACGTGGGCGATCCTGATCGCCACCATGCTCGGCACGATGGGCCTGCCGCACGTTCTGATGCGCTTCCACACCAGCCCGGACGGCCGCGCCGCCCGGCGGACCGCGGCGATCACCGTCGCCCTGCTCGGCGTCTTCTACCTGTTCCCAGGGGTTTACGGCGTTTTCGGCCGGGTGCTGGTGCCCGAACTGTACGTCTCCGGGGCGACGGACACGGTCGTCGTCGCGTTGCCGGCGCAGATCGACGACGGCTGGGCAGGGTCTCTGTTCACCGGTCTGCTGACAGCGGGCGCGTTCGCCGCGTTCCTGGCGACGTCGCTCGGGTTGTTGCTGGTGATCTCGGGCGCGGTCGCACACGACCTCGCGCCCGGCGGCCTGCGGAGGCTGCGGTGGTCGGTGCTCGGGGCGGCGGCGGTGATGGTCCTGCTCGCGCTGCCGTCGGCCAGATTGGACGCGGGCGTCCTCGTCACCTGGGGTTTCACCGTGGCCGCGTCGACATTCTGCCCGTTGCTGGTGCTCGGCATCTGGTGGAACCGGCTCACCGCCGCGGGCGCGATCAGCGGTGTCCTCGCCGGGCTCGTCGCGTCTTCGGGCTCGATCCTGGTGGCTCTTTTCGTGCCCAGCCTGAGCGGTCTGCCCGCGATCCTGGTGTCGCAGCCCGCTCCCTGGTCGGTTCCGCTGGCATTCGGAGTAATGATCGTGGTTTCCTGGCGGGGCAGGCCTCCCGCCTGGTCCACGGCCGCCATGCTGCGGCTGCATTTGGACGATCGCACAGCCGAAACCCCCTCGTCGTGGTCGGACTACCGTTCGTCGACCGTTCGTCGTCTCGGCAGGCGTTCGAACCGCTGAAGGTTCCGGTCTCCTTGACCTCTCCTTAACGTGTCGCGGAACACATTCGCGGTGCGAGGAGAGCACGATGAGTACCGAAACGAACGCTCCCAGTCCGCCGGACACGGACTGGGACAAAGCCCATGACAGCGCGGAGTTCAAGGAACTGCGGGCTCGGTTGCGCCGGTTCGTCTTCCCCGTCTCGGCGTTGTTCCTTCTCTGGTACCTGCTCTACGTGCTGCTCGCCGACTACGCGCACGGCTTCATGAGCACGAAGCTGGTCGGCAACATCACCGTCGGCCTGGTCTTCGGTCTGCTGCAGTTCGTTTCGACGTTCGTGATCACGGGGCTCTACGTCCGCTACGCGAACAAGAAACTCGACCCCATCGCGGAGAAGATCCGCACAGACATCGAGAGTGAGGCCAAATGAACCTCGCCGCCGGAGTCGAGGGCAGCAGCCCCGTACTCAACATCACCATCTTCGGCCTGTTCGTGGTGGTCACGCTCTTCGTCGTGTTCCGGGCGAGCCGCAACACGAAGACCGCTTCGGACTACTACGCCGCCGGCCGCGCGTTCACCGGCCCGCAGAATGGCGTCGCCATCGCGGGCGACTACCTGTCCGCCGCGTCGTTCCTCGGGATCGCGGGCGCCATCGCCATCTACGGCTACGACGGTTTCCTTTACTCCATCGGCTTCCTGGTGGCGTGGCTGGTCGCCTTGCTGCTGGTCGCGGAACTGCTGCGCAACACCGGCAAGTTCACCATGGGCGACGTGCTGGCGCTCCGCATGAAGCAGCGCCCGGTGCGGGCCGCGGCGGCGACGTCCACCCTGGCCGTCTCGTTCTTCTACCTGCTCGCGCAGATGGCGGGTGCCGGTGGCCTCGTCGCGTTGCTGCTCGGGATCGAGAGCAAGGCCGGGCAGGCCGCGATCATCGTGATCGTCGGCATCATCATGATCGCCTACGTGCTCATCGGCGGGATGAAGGGCACCACCTGGGTCCAGATCATCAAGGCGGCGCTGCTCATCGCCGGCGCGCTGGCGATGACGCTGTGGGTGCTGGGCATGTACGGCTTCAACCTTTCCGCGCTGCTGCAGGGCGCCGTGGACAAGGCGGGCAAGGCCGGTGAGGCGCTGCTCGGGCCGGGCAACCAGTACGGCAAGACCGGCACGACGAAGCTCGACTTCCTGTCGCTGGGCATCGCGCTGGTGCTCGGTACCGCGGGCCTGCCGCACGTCCTGATGCGCTTCTACACCGTGCCGACGGCGAAGGAAGCCCGTCGTTCCGTGGTGTGGGCGATCGCCTTGATCGGCGTCTTCTACCTCTTCACCCTGGTGCTCGGCTACGGGGCGGGCGCGCTGGTCGGCGCGGACAAGATCAAGGCCGCGCCCGGTGGCGTGAACTCGGCCGCCCCGCTGCTGGCGCTCGAACTCGGCGGCCCGATCCTGCTCGGCCTGATCGCGGCGATCGCGTTCGCGACGATCCTCGCCGTGGTCGCGGGCCTGACGATCACCGCGTCGGCGTCGTTCGCGCACGACGTCTACGCCAACGTGATCAAGAAGGGCAAGGCGAGCCCGGCCTCGGAGGTGAAGGTCGCCCGGATCACCGCGCTGGTGATCGGCGCGGTCGCGATCCTCGGCGGCATCCTCGCCAACGGGCAGAACATCGCGTTCCTGGTGGCGCTCGCGTTCGCGGTGGCGGCGTCGGCGAACCTGCCGACCATCCTCTACTCGCTGTTCTGGAAGCGGTTCAACACCCAAGGCGCGCTGTGGAGCATCTACGGCGGTCTCGCGGTCTGCATCGTGCTGATCGTGTTCTCGCCCGCGGTCTCGGGGAAGCCGGTCGACCCGAAGACCGGCAAGAGCGCGTCGATGATCCAGGGTGTCGACTTCCACTGGTTCCCGCTGGACAACCCGGGTCTCGTCTCGATCCCCGTGGCGTTCTTCCTCGGCTGGCTCGGGACGGTGCTGTCCAAGGAGCACAACCAGAAGAAGTACGCCGAGATGGAGGTCCGGTCGCTCACCGGAGCGGGCGCCGAGAAGGCTGTCGCCCACTGATCGCCGGGACGGTGCGGCCGGCATCCAACGCCCCCGGCCGCACCGTCCCGGTTCCCATTCCCCTCAGTACGGCAGTTTCCCCGCCGTCAGTTCGGCCAGCTTCGCGCGGAGGTCGGCCCTGGCCGACTTCCACAGCCCGGTGCCCAGCGAGATCCGCGCCACCCCCAGTGTGGCGAGCGCGGAGAGATCGGGGCCCGAAGGCATCGGAGCGGCGTTGACCGCCCCCGGTGCCACCGCCTTCACGAACTCGCCCAGCACTTCCGGCGACTTCACCATGATCGGGTAGACGCAGTCCGCGCCGGCCTCCAGATACGCCTTGGCCCGCAAGATGGCGTCGTCCAGCACGGCCCGCTCGTCGGACGCGCCGAGGAAGACGTCGACGCGGGCGTTGATCACCAGCGCGTCCCCGGCGGCCTCGCGCAACTCCGCGACCCGTCCCGCCTGTGCCTCGAGCGGGCGCACCCCGCCCGAGGCGTGGTCGGTGTCCTCGTAGTTGCAGCCGACGGCGCCCACCTCGGCCAGCCTCGCCGCGAGTTCTCCCGCTTCGAGGCCGTATCCGCCTTCCGCGTCGACGGTCACCGGCACCGAGACCGCCCGCGCGATCCTCGCGGCCGCCGCGAACATCTCGTCGGCGGGCGCGTCCTCCCCGTCCTCGTATCCGAGGACCTTGGCCACGGCGAAGGAACTCGTCGCCACGACCGGGAACCCGGCGGCCTCCACGAGACGCGCGCTGTCGGCGTCCCACGCGTTCGGCAGGAGGAGCGGCTCGCCCGCGACGTGCAGCTCCCGCAGTCGCGCCGCGGTCATTCGGCGCGCTCGGGCAGCGGCGCGTGGCTGGTCACGCACATCCGGTTCCAGCTGTTGATCGCGATGGCCTCCCAGACGATCGCGCGGTACTGCTCCTCGGTGAAGACGCGGGTGGCCTCTTCGTAGACGTCGTCCGGGACGTCGTGCAGGGTCGCGACGTTCGTGATCGCCTCGGTGAGCGCGAGCGCGGCGCGCTCCTGTTCGGTGAACAGTTCGGTCTCCCGCCAGCCCTGCAGCACGAACAGCCGCCGCGGCGACTCGCCCATCTGCAACGCGTCGTGGGAGTGCATGTCGAGGCAGAACGCGCAGTGGTTGATCTGCGAAGAGCGCATCTTCACCAGTTCGAGGATCTTCTGGTCGACACCGGCGTTGGCGGCGGCCTTTTCGACTTCGGCCTGGAGCTTCGCCATGGCCTGGTAGATCTCGGGCACTCGTTTGCCCACGTGGATTCGCTCGGTCATGACTGCGAATCTAGCGACGACTGGCCCACGAGTATGGTCCAGTGTCATGGCAGATTCGTGGTCCAGTTCGGGAATAGACGTCCACCTGGACTGGCGTCCCGAAAGCGGCCGGACCGGGCTCGCGACGGCGATCCGCGCGGCCATCCGGGAAGGGCGCTGGCAGGCGGGGGCCGCGGTGCCCTCGACCAGGGCGCTGGCGCAGGACCTCGGCGTCGCCAGGGGAACGGTCACCCGCGTCTACGCCGATCTCGCCGCCGAGGGTTACCTGCGGACGGCGCAGGGCGCGCCGACCCGCGTCGCGACGGCGGGCGCGCTGCCCGCGTCGGCGCCGAGGCCCGTCCCCCGCGCCCCGGCGCCGCGCTGGGACCTGCGCCCCGGCAGGCCGAACCTGTCCGCGTTCCCCCGCGCCGCCTGGCTCGCGGCGACCCGGCGGGCACTGCACCGGGCACCGATGACGGCGTTCGACTACACGGCCGAGTCGGGTGCGGCGGAACTGCGGGAGACGCTCGCCGCGTACCTCGCGCGCAGCCGCGGCGTGATCGCCGACCCCGCGAGGATCCTGGTGTGCTCCGGGTTCTCGCACGCGATCGCGATCCTGGCGCGGGTCCTGCACGCGCGCGGCGCGGACGAGATCGCGTTCGAGAACCCGTCGCTGCACATCTACCGGAACATCTCCGCCGCCAACGGTCCCCGCGTGGTCGGCGTCCCCGTCGACGACCACGGGATCACGGTGTCCTCTTTGGACAGTCCAGCGGTGGTGGTCACCCCGGCGCACCAGTACCCGCTGGGTGTCACGCTCGCTCCGGGGCGCCGGGCCGAACTCACCCGATGGGCGGAGGAGACCGGCGCCGTCGTCATCGAGGACGACTACGACGGCGAGTTCCGGTTCGACCACCAGCAGGTCGGCGCGCTGCAGGCACTGGCACCGGAACGGGTCGTGTACGTGGGCACGACGAGCAAGACGCTCGCGCCGTCGCTACGTCTGGGATGGATGGTGCTGCCGCGCTTCCTGGTCGAACCGGTACGCACGGCGCTGGCCGAGAGTGGGGCACGGCCCGCGCTGCTGGATCAGCTGGCGATGGCCGAACTGATCGAATCCGGCGCGTACGACCAGCACATCCGCCGCTGCCGCATCGAATACCGGTCCCGGCGCGACAAACTGCTCGCGGCCTTACCGGATTCCGTGCTGCCGCAAGGGATCTCCGCCGGGCTGCACTTGGTGCTCCAATTCCCCGGCGACCTTCCCCGGGAGATGGAGGTGCTGGCCGCCTGCCGCCGTCGCGCGATCGGGCTCGAAGGGCTCAGCGGCTACTGGATCGGCGAGCCGCAACGCGAAGGGCTCATCATCGGGTACGGCGCCGCCGCGAAGCACGCTTTCGGCGGCGCCACCCAGGCCTTGCGCGAGGCCATCTTCGAGGTCACCTAGCAGAACCAGGCACGCGCCCGGAGGATGTCGGTCTTCAGCACCGGGGCGCCGTCGACCGGGGCGGGGTTCTCCGGAGTCGGCTTGATGCCGCCGGCGGCGACGTCGTCGAGGGTTTCGAGACCTTCGTGACCGACGGTGCCGAAGATCGTGTAGTTCGGCCGCAGCGCGGAGTCGCCGTACACCACGAAGAACTGGCTCCCGTTCGTCGCCGGGCCCGCGTTGGCCATCGCGAGGACACCGCGCGAATACACCTTGCGCGCGCCGGTCGGGTCGGTCGGCGCGGGCGGCAGCCCGACGGGCAGCTCGTCCTTGTACTTGTAGCCGGGGCCGCCCTCGCCGGTGCCGCTCGGGTCACCGCACTGCAGCACCTTCAACGTCGGGTACGCGGTCAGCCGGTGACACGTCGTGCGGTCGTAGAAGCGGTGCTTCGCCAGGTGCAGGAAGCTCTGCACGGTGCAGGGCGCCTTCGCCCGATCGAGGGTGAGATCGATGTTGCCCTGGTTCGTCTTCAGCTGCACCGGGACCTTGCCCCGGTCCGGCGTGCGACGGGGATCCGGCGGCAGCGGGACCGGGCGCGCGGCCGGCTCGTCCGGCGTCTGCGTGTACTGGCACGGCCCCTTCGTGACCTTCGGCGGCGCGCCTTCCGCCGACGCCGTTCCAGTGCCTGCCGCGAGCATCAGCCCGGCTCCCAGCACTGCCACAAAGACCTTCGCGATCCTCTGCACGGTTCCTGCCTCCCAGCCGTGGACGAAGAAGAGAGCATAGGGTGAATCCCCGGCGCTCACACAGGTCCGGAAGTAGGTCCGCGGTTAGGGTCGAAGCCGTGGAGATCGCCGAACGACACCAATGGCAGCTGAACGCCCTGACCTTCCTGTACGCGTACACGCAGTACGTCCTCGTACACGAGCGGGTCATGGCGGGGCTGCCGCCGGAGAAGCCGGCCGAACTCGACAAACCGCGCATGCTCAGGCTCGCCAAGGTCGTCGACGACATGATCCTCGACTTCCGCAAGGAGGACGGGCTCAGCGACCTCGAACGGCGCCGCGTCATCCGCCTCGCCAGGGAGATCAAGTCGCACGTCCGGGAGAAGTGGCCGCCCCGCGAACCGACGCTGACCGAGTGGATCGCCTCGGCCGCGGCGCACTTCTACTGCGAGGAGCACATCAACAACGGTTACGTCCGGATGGGCCGCGTCTTCGATCCCGACATGGCGGACAGGTTCCTGGAACGCGTGGAGTTCTGCCGGGGCCAGACCGTCACGATCACGAAGTACGCCCACAAGGTGGCCGACGGCGAAGAGCTCACGTACGGCGAGACGAACCAGCTCGAAGTCTGGAAAGAGGACGCGATCGCCCATCTGGACAATCTCGACAGCGACTTCGGCGACATCAAGATGTACGTCGAGTTCTGATCCTCACGAGCCGCGAAGGTCCGCGATGAGTTCTTCGGCCGCCGCGAACGGGTCGAGTTTCCGCGCGACCACGAGTTCGGCCAGTTCGGCGAGCCGGTCCCCGGAACGCAGGTCGACGAGTTCCGCGCGCAACCGCTGCACGGCGATCGCCTCGACCTCGTCCCGGGCCCGCGCCGCACGACGGCGGGGCAGTTCTTCGCGCCGGACCAGCCAATCGTGGTGTTCGTCCAACGCCTGGACCACGTCCTCGACGCCTTCGCCGCGCGAGGCCACCGTTCGCACGATCGGCTGACGCCAGCTCGGACCGCGGATCTCCCGGCGCACCAAAGAGATCATCTGCTTGAGGTCGTGCACGGTCGCGTCCGCGCCCTCGCGGTCGGCCTTGTTGACCACGAACACGTCCGCGATCTCCAGCACGCCCGCCTTGGCCGCCTGGATCCCGTCGCCCATTCCCGGCGCGAGCAGGACCACCGTGGTGTCGGCCAGTTTCACGACGTCCACTTCGGACTGACCGACGCCGACGGTCTCGATCAGCACGACGTCGAATCCGGCCGCGTCGAGCACCCGGACGGCCTGCGGCGTCGCCCACGACAGCCCGCCGAGGTGGCCGCGCGTGGCCATCGACCGGATGAACACGCCGGGATCGGTGGCGTGTTCGGTCATCCGGATCCGGTCGCCGAGCAAAGCGCCGCCGGAGAACGGCGACGACGGGTCGATCGCCAGCACGCCGACGCGCAGGCCTTTCGCCCGCAATGCCGTGAGCAGCGCCGAAGTCGATGTCGACTTACCGACACCGGGCGGCCCGGTCAGGCCGACGACCCGCGCGTTGCCGGTGTGCGGCGTCAGCTTCGCCGCGACTTCGGGCAACCGCGGATGGGCGTCCTCGACCAGCGACAGCAACCGGGCGATCGCGCGGGGGACGCCGTCCCGCGCGCGACCGACCAGTTCGTCGATGTCCAGCTGTACCGGCAAGGGCTTTACGGGACGCGGATGAGCAGCGCGTCGCCCTGGCCGCCACCACCGCAGAGGGCGGCCGCGCCGAGGCCGCCGCCGCGACGGCGGAGTTCGTGGACCAGGTGCACGGCGAGCCGCGCGCCGGACGCGCCGATCGGGTGACCGAGGGCGATGGCGCCACCGTCGACGTTCACCTTCTCCGGGTCGAGCCCGAGCTTGTCGGCCGAAACCAGGCCGACGGCGGCGAAGGCCTCGTTGATCTCGACGAGGTCGAGCGCGTCCGCGGTCAGCTTCTCCTTGGCCAGCGCGGCCAGGATCGCGTTCGACGGCTGCTCGTGCAGGCTGGCGTCCGGACCGGCGACCACACCGTGCGCGCCGATCTCGGCGAGCGGGGTCAGGCCCAGCTCCTCGGCCTTGGCCTTGCTCGCGACGATGACCGCGGCCGCCCCGTCGGAGATCTGCGAAGCCGAACCGGCGGTGATGGTGCCGTCGGAGGCGAAGGCGGGACGCAGCTTCGCGAGGCCCTCGGCGGTGGTGTCGGCGCGAACGCCTTCGTCCTGCGAGAAGACGACCGGGTCGCCCTTGCGCTGCGGGATCGACACCGGCGCGATCTCGGCGTCGAAGCGGCCCTCGGCGATGGCCGCGGCGGCGCGCTGGTGCGACCGCGCGGAGAACTCGTCCTGCTGCTCGCGGGTGATCCCGTAGCGGCTGTTGTACTTCTCCGTCGACGAGCCCATCGCGACCTGGTCGAAGGCGCAGAACAGGCCGTCGTAGGCCATGTGGTCGACGAGCGTCGTGTCGCCGTACTTGAACCCGGAGCGGGACTTCGGCAGCAGATGCGGCGACTGGGTCATCGACTCCTGGCCACCGGCCACGATCAGGTCGAACTCACCCGCGCGGATGAGCTGGTCGGCCAGCGCGATGGCGTCGAGACCGGAGAGGCAGACCTTGTTGATGGTCAGCGCCGGGACGCTCATCGGGATGCCGGCGGCGACCGCGGCCTGGCGGGCGGGGATCTGGCCCGCGCCCGCGGTGAGCACCTGGCCCATGATCGTGTACTGGACCGCGTCCGGCGAGACACCGGCCTGCTCCAGCGCCGCCTTGATGGCGAAGCCGCCGAGTTGCGCGCCCGAGAAATCCTTCAGGGAACCGAGCAATCGCCCGATCGGTGTACGGGCGGCACCCAGGATCACGGAACCGGACACGGCGTCCTCCAAGCATCGGCGCAAGGGCAAAGGGGGTCTTCGCGACCATACCCGGGTCACGGGCCTCTTGATGGAGCCAGTGTGAGGCGGCGCACGCCGGTCCGCCCGCCCGCGCACCTATCCTGCTCTGCATGAACCAGGCGCTGAAACCGTTCGTGACGGCCATCGACCACGTCGGCATCGCGGTACCCGATCTCGACGCCGCGATCGCCTTCCACGCCGAGCATTTCGGCCTGGAGGTCGCGCACGAGGAGATCAACGAGGAGCAGGGTGTCCGTGAGGCGATGCTGCGCGCGCCGGGCACCGCCGGGACCGAGACCGCGATCCAGCTCCTCGCGCCGCTGCGCGAGGATTCCGCGATCGGCAAGTTCCTCGCGAAGAGCGGGCCCGGGCTGCAGCAGCTGGCATATCGAGTGTCCGATGTGGACGCCGCCGCCGAGGCTCTGCGCGCGCAAGGACTTCGGCTGCTCTACGCCGAGGCGAAGCGCGGCACGTCCAACAGCCGGGTGAACTTCGTCCACCCCAAGGACGCCGGCGGGGTGCTGGTGGAACTGGTCGAGCCCGCGAAGGACGGTCACTGACCACGCGTCAACGCCGAAGCGATGAAGAGGACCTCGCGGTCGATCTCGGCGGGGTCCCCGTCCTCGGTGTGCCGTGCCGTCGCGTGACGGTGGCTGACCGCCCGCGCGAGCAGTCCCGACGCCGAATCGACGTCGGCGGTCGCCACCTTGCCGCCGGTCGCGGCGACGATCACCGCCTTCACCTGCCGGACGAGTTGCTGGAACCGTTCGGCCAGCGCGTCGCGGACCGCGCGGTGCGTGTCGGCCTCCCGCCAAAGCAGGTGTGAGAGCGCCAGCGACCGGTTGAACCGCCTGTCGAGTTCCACGACGAGGCCGCGCAGGCTGCCCGCGAGGTCGCCGGGAACCACCACGACGGCCGGCTCGATCCGGGCGTCGGGCAGTTCGGCGACCAGCGCGGCCAGCAGATCCGACTTGCGCCGGAAGTAGTAGTGCACGAGGCCTTTCGGCACGCCCGCCCGCTCCGCGATCCGCGAAGTGGGCGTGGCGTCGAAACCGGATTCGGCGAAGAGCGCCTCCGCGGCTCGCAGGATGCGCTGTTTCGCCGAATCCTCTTTCACGCCGTTCCCTCCCGGGTCAGTGCTGTCCCGCCGTCTTGTGCGTCGCCTGGGCGATCGGCATCGCCGCCGCCCCGGCCACCACGGTCAGGACGCCACCGATCCAAGCGGTCCAGGACGCGCCCATGAAGTCGGCGTATCCCATCACCCAGGGCGAAATGAACAGCAGCGCGCCCAAGACGATCTGGATGCCTTCGCCGTAGACCATGCCAGGCATCGCAAGCGACGCGAGACCGTCGAGGGCGATCAGTGCGCCGAGGACGACGAGCGTCCACATGGCGGTGTTGTCCGTGGTCATCCAGAGGGGTGAAAGCGCGACCACGACACCGATGACCACCTCCACCCAGTCATGGGGACGGCTCCAAGGGCGCGTCGTGGGTTCATTCATGCGTGCTCACCTCCGAATATCGGCTGAACCTGCAGGTCGGAGAGATCTCCACGTCCGATGGTCCGCTTGGTTGGCCGGCCGGTCAAGACCGGTCGATAACGCTTCGGGATGTGTACGTGCTCCACGTCTCGTACAGTTGTGGACTTGGTTACCGATGAGTAATTTGGGCGAACCACTCTTTGCCGGTGAGCCCACATCGGCGCAGTGCCGCCAAACGCCGTCCCCCCATTCGCGGAGGTTTCGATGTCGCAGCTCGGCGAGATCCAGCAGGCCATTCTGAACGATGACCTCGGCGCCGTGGCGTCGCTCGACGTGCCGGAGACCTATCGCGGGGTGACCGTGCACAAGGACGAGGCCGACATGTTCGAAGGCCTCGAAAGCCGGGACAAGGACCCGCGCAAGTCGCTGCACGTGGACGAGGTCCCGGTGCCGGAGCTCGGCCCTGGCGAGGCGCTGGTCGCGGTCATGGCGAGCGCGATCAACTACAACACCGTCTGGACCTCGATCTTCGAACCGGTGTCGACGTTCAAGTTCCTGGAGCGCTACGGGCGGCTCTCGCCGCTGTCGAAGCGCCATGACCTGCCCTATCACGTCGTCGGCTCGGACCTGTCCGGCGTCGTGCTGCGCACCGGGCCCGGCGTGCACAACTGGAAGCCGGGCGACGAGGTCGTCGCGCACTGCCTCAACGTGGAACTCGAAGGCCCGGACGGGCACAACGACACGATGCTCGACTCCGAGCAGCGGATCTGGGGTTTCGAGACGAACTTCGGCGGGCTCGCCGAGATCGCGCTCGTGAAGTCGAACCAGCTGATGCCGAAGCCGGACCACCTCACCTGGGAAGAGGCCGCCTCCCCCGGCCTGGTGAACTCCACGGCCTACCGTCAGCTCGTGTCGCGCAACGGCGCCGACATGAAGCAGGGCGACATCGTGCTGATCTGGGGCGCTTCGGGCGGCCTCGGCTCCTACGCGACGCAGTACGCGCTCAACGGCGGCGCCATCCCGGTGTGCGTGGTCTCCAGCCCCGAAAAGGCGGAGATCTGCCGGAAGCTCGGCGCGGAGCTGATCATCGACCGCAACGCCGAGGGCTACAAGTTCTGGAAGGACGAGCACAACCAGGACCCGAAGGAGTGGCAGCGGTTCGGCAAGAAGATCCGCGAGCTGACCGGCGGCGAGGACCCGGACATCGTCTTCGAGCACCCGGGCCGCGAAACCTTCGGCGCTTCCGTCTACGCCGCTCGCAAGGGCGGCACGATCGTCACGTGTGCGTCGACGTCGGGCTACATGCACCAGTACGACAACCGGTATCTGTGGATGAACCTGAAGCGGATCATCGGCAGCCACTTCGCGAATTACCGCGAATCGTGGGAGGCGAACCGGCTGATCGCGAAAGGTCTGATCCACCCGACGCTGTCGAAGACCTACGCGCTCGAGGACACCGGGCAGGCCGCGCTGGACGTCCACCGCAACGCGCATCAGGGCAAGGTCGGCGTGCTCGCCCTTGCGCCGGAAGAAGGTCTGGGCGTCCGGAACCACGAGCTGCGCGAAAAGCACATCGACGGGATCAACGCGTTCCGGAACGTTTAGCGCGCCAGAACGCGCTTTCGCCGCGCGTTGCGTGGGTGCTCACCCTTCCGTGACTCCAGCTCGACTACGGTAGAAGGATGAGCCTTGGCGAGGAACGGGAGCTAGTGCCGCTGGGAGCCGGCTTCGACGTGGCGAAGCGCGGTTACAGCCGTGCGCAGGTCGACGAACATCTCGAACGGCTGGACGCCGATCTGAAGATGCTCACCGCCGATCGCGATGCCGCCATCGCACAGGCGGGCGACCTGGCACGGCAGCTGGAGATCGCACGCGGGGAGATCGCGGACCTGCGCGGGCAGGTCGACAGGCTCGCCCAGCCGCCGACGAGCGTCGAAGGCCTTTCCGAGCGCCTGCAGCGGATGTTGCGGCTCGCGCAGGACGAGGCCGCCGACACCAAGGCGCGCGCGGAAGCCGAAGCCGGGCACATCCGCGCCAAGGCCGAGACCGACGCGAGCGCCATGCGGGCCCGCTACGAGCAGCTGCTCAACGAGCTCGACCTCCGTCGCAAGGAGATGGAGGCCGAGCACCGCGGCGTGCTGGAGAAGGCCCGCGCCGAGGCGAAGGACATCACCGACAAGGCGAAGGCCGAGCGCGACAAGCTCGACGCCGAGGCGCAGCAGCGCCGCACGCAGGTCGAAGAGGATTTCGAGATCGCGATGGCGTCGCGGCGCACCGAAGCCATGCACGCGCTGGCCGAGCAGGAGGCCGCGAGCAAGGCCGAGGCCGCCCGCCGCGTCCGCGAGGCCACCGAGGACGCCGCCGCCATCCGCGCGAAGGTGCTCGAAGAGGAGACGGCGGCCAAGGCCGACATCGAACGCCGTCAGCGCGAGTCCGTCGCCGACGCCAACAAGCGCAAGCAGGACTCGATCACCGAGGCCAACGCCCGGCTCGCCGAGGCGGCCGACGAGGCACGCCGCCGCGTCCGGCAGGCCACCGAAGAGTCCAACCGGCGGATCACCCAGGCCACCGAACGGGTCGAAGCGCTCCGCAAGGTGCGCTCCAGCCTGGCCGAGCAGGTCCGCACCGCGCGGACCGCGCTCGCCGAGGCGACGCACGTGCTCGGCGACGAGCCGCACGTCCCGGCGGACCTGAAGGCGAAGCCGTCGCCCGACGCGGAAGCCACCGTGCAGCTCCGGACGGCCGATGTGCCGAAGGCCACATCCGGCGCGAAGCCTTCACCGCGACCTGCGGCAGCGCAGAAACCGACTGGCGAGTAACCTTTTCACCCGACCGTGCTCACGACGGACCTGCGGGGCCGCCGACGAGCGGTTATCGTCGCTGCTCGCACGCAGGTGCGGGCTGTCAGATCGGTGGAGGTTGCGGATGGCTGCATATCGGACCGTGGTCGTGGGCACGGACGGATCGGATTCCTCGTTCGCCGCGGTCGACCGCGCGGCGAGCGTCGCCGGGGACTCCGGAGCGACCCTGGTCATCGTGTGCGCCTACTACCCCGCCAACAAGGGCGACGTGGAGAAGGCGCAGGACGTCCTCGGTGACGAGGCGTACCAGGTGGTGGGCTCGGCACCGGCCGAAGACACCCTCCTGTCCGCCCGCGACCGGGCGGCGAAGGCCGGCGCGAAGACCATCGAGACCGCGGCGGTCGTCGGCGACCCGGTCGACTCGCTGCGCAAGGTCGTCGCCGAGCGCTCCGCGGACCTGCTGGTGGTCGGCAACCGCGGGTTGAACACGCTCGCGGGCCGCATCCTCGGCTCCGTGCCGTCCGAAGTCGCGCGGAAGTCCGGGGTGGACGTGCTCATCGTCCACACCACCTGATGCCCGAACCCGGCGAGATCTCGCCCGACGCGCTGCAACAGCGCCTCGAACGGATCCTGCTCGGCGGAAAACGCAAGTACACCCGGCTCGAAGTCGCCGAGAAGGCAGGCGTTCCCGAGGAACGCTCTCGGCGGCTTTGGCGTGCGCTGGGCTTCGCGACCGTCGATGACGACGAGGTCGTCTTCACCGACGCCGACATCGAAGCGATCCGCACGGCCGATCAGCTGATGAACTCGGGGCTGATCGACCCGAGTATCGAACTGGCCGTCACCCGCGCGCTGGGCCAGCACCTTTCGCGGCTCGCGGAATGGCAGGTCCACATGCTGTGGACGATGATCACCGAGAACAAGGAGATCGGCAGCAGCGAACGCCAGATCGGGCGGCTAGTCGAGCGGCTGCTGCCCGAGCTGGAGAAGGTGCAGGAGTTCGTCTGGCGCCGTCACCTCGCCGCCTACGCGGGCCGGGCGATGGCCCAGCCCGACGAGGACCTCGAGGCCAGGACCGAGGTGGTCGGGTTCGTCGACATGGTCGGCTACACCCGGCTGACCAGGCAGGTCGACGAGGAGGAGCTCACCGACATCCTCGACCGGTTCGAATCCGTCGCCACCGAGGTGATCGCCGATCATCACGGACGGATCGTGAAGATGATCGGCGACGAGGTCCTGTTCGTCGCCGATTCCGCCGTCGACGGCGCCGAGATCGCCCTCGCCCTGTCCCAACGCGCCGACGCCGACGAAGCCCTGCCCTCCGTGCGCGCCGGACTGGCTTCGGGCCGGATCCTCAGCCGGTTCGGCGACGTCTACGGCTCGGTCGTGAACCTCGCCGCCCGCCTCACCTCGACCGCGCGGCCGGGCACCATCCTGGTGGACAAGGAACTCGCCACCGAACTCTCGGAATTCCCGCAGTTCGAGGTCCGCACGCGGCGGCCGGTTTCGGTGCGCGGGTACAACCGGCTGCGGCCTTCGTCGCTGCGCCGGGCGCGAGACCGGCCCGCGGGCATGTTCGCGTCTTCGCAGCAGCTCGCGGCGGAGATGCTGGGACTGGCCGACCCCACTCCGGAGCCCGCCTCGGACGTGGTCGAGGACGCCACCGCGGACTCGTTGCCGCCCCGGCCCCGGTCGAAGCGGCGGCGGCGCTGATCCCCTGCCGGGGAGAGCAAGGGACCTTTGCTACCACTTCCGCGAGCGAGCCGGTCGTGAGTGGCGATTCGGGTTAGAACACGAAACGCCACTCACGACCAACGCGAGGTCAGGCGGGCAGCACGGCGTATTGCCGCACGTAGAGGTCGGTGTAGGTGACCGGGCCGCGCGGGCCGGGGACCTTGTCCAGGTTGATGCCGGTCTCGGGGACGGCGAGGAGCTTGAAGCCGTCCAGCAGCCGGGTCGGGGCGTTCCAGAAGACGCCGGTGCCGGTGTACGCGTCGAAGAACGCGTCGGCGGCTTCGCTGCTTTCGGTCGCGATGCCGGCGGCCAGGCCCGAGGTCCGCTCGTTGGCGATCTCCGCCGCCTCGGGCAGGCCGGAGACCTTCGCGACGGTGACGGTCGCTTCGCGGTCCGAGTCGAGCGCCCATTCGTAGCCGATGGCGTGCTCGTGCGGGGCGAGCGACGGCGTGACACCGCGCTCGGCCAGCGCGCCGGCGATGCCGGGCCACACACGGTCGTGCGCGTCTTCGTGGATCAGCAGCAGGTTCAGCCGGTTGCAGACGCCGAGCCGGTCGAGGCTGTTGAAGACCAGGTCACGCACCTTGTCGGTGTCGGCCGCTTCGTCGACGTACAGCACCCCGCCGCCGTCGGCGTGGGCCAGCGTGCGGACGCCGTGGACGGCCGCTTCGGTCGCCAGCGCCCTGGTGCTGTCACCGCTGCCGCGCAGGATGACCAGCGGCACGAGCGCGGGGAACCGGACCAGCGCGGAGGCCGCTTCCCGTTCGGCGCGCGGCACCAGCTGGATGACATCCGGGTCGATGCCCGCCTCGGAGAGCGCGGGCGCGATCACGGTCTCGCGCAGGCGCTGGGCCGAGCCGAGCGCGGCGGAGCCCGTGCGGAGCACGCCGCCGTTGCGCGACTTCACCAGCTGCGACGCGACGTCGACCGTGACGTTCGGGCGCGCCTCGTAGTTCGCGCCGATCACGCCGACCGGACGGCGGCGCTCCACCAGCCGCAGCCCACCATCCAAAGTGGACACGTCGACGGAGCGCTCCTGATGCGGCGCTCCCGCCAGGAGACGGAGCTGTTCGGCCATGCCGGTCAGCCGCTCGGGGGTGATGGTGAGCCGGTCGAGCAGGCCCGCGCTCATCCCGTCTTCGCGCGCCTTGGCGATGTCGGCCTGGTTCGCCTCCAGCACGACGTCGGCGTGCTCGACGAGCTTGTCCGCCATGGCGTTCAGCGCGGCGTCGATCGCTTCCGGGGAGGCCGCGGCCAGCGACGGCGCGGCCCGTTTCGCCGATCGAGCGCATTCCTCGACGGCCTTGGCGACCTCGTCCATCTGCTGACTCCTTCCGCGCGGAACGAGCCATCAGTCTGCCGTACCGCCCCGGTCAGGCGACGGTCGGCTCCAGCAGCCACAACCCGCCCGCGAAGAGACAGCTCACCGTCAGCACGGCCATCACCAGTACCCACAGCACCGCGGGCATCCCGGTGAGCCTGCCGAGCTGGTCGGCGTCGGAATCCCTCGCCGCTCCCCGGCGCCGCTTGATCTGCAGCTCGACCACCGGCCGGACGCCACCGAACAGCAGGAACCAGGTCAGCAGGTAGACGAAGATCGCCTGGAACCACGACGGCGCCACCAGCGCGACCAGCCCGAGCACCACCGAGGTGGCGACCACGGTGAACACGCCGTAGGTGTTACGCACCATCACCAGCACACCCAGCAGCATCAGGGCCATCACGACCAGCACGACGGTGATCAGGTCCGACGAGAGCAGCCCCGCGAACACCAGCCCGAGCACCGCCGCCGCCGGGTACCCGGCCAGCGCGGTGAACGCCATCCCCGGCCCCTCCGGTTTGCCGCGGGAGACGGTGACGCCGGAGGTGTCCGAGTGCAGCTTGATGCCCTGCAGCCGCCGTCCGACCAGCACCGCCGCCAGCGCGTGGCCCGCCTCGTGGACGAGCGTGATCAGGTTGCGGGCGATCCGCCAAGGCCTGCCCGAGAGCACCACGAGCAGTGCGAGACCACCGGTGACCAGGGTGATCGTGCCGGGCGGGGTGGACTGGGCGATGTCGGAAACCGTTTCGGCGGGAGACGAGCTCACCTCACCAGCTCACCACAGGCCGGATATGTCCTGTGTCAGGCGGTCATGGAACCCCCGATCCCCCGCGTGCGAAACTCCGGGTCGTTGCGCAGGGCGAAGGCCACCCAGCTGCGGAACGGCCGCCAGACCGCGGAAAGCTCCTCCAACTCCTCGGGCGGCGCCTCCGGCAGGTCGTACGCGGCCCGCATGGCCTCCTCCAGCCGCGGCTCGCCGGCGGGGAAGACGTCGGGATGCCCGGCGCCCCGGATCAGGATCAGCTGCGCCGAGAACGGGCCGATCCCCGGCAGAAGCTGCAACCAGCGCAACGCGTCCGGCACCGGCATCGCGCGCAGGTACGCGGCGTCGAGCAGACCGTCCTTGGCGGCGTTGGCCACCGCGCGCAACCGCTCGGCCTTCACCTCCGGCAGACCGCGCCCGGCTTCGGGCCCGGCCAGCACGTCCGGCCCGGGGAACGACCTGAGGACGTGCCCGCCGACGTCCACGGGCCTGCCGAACTCCTCGGCGAGCCGCCTTTTCACCGTGGCGGCCTGCGACATCCGCGTCCGATGGCTCAGGATCGCCCAGCAGGCCGCTTCGTACGGCGAATGGAACAGCACGGGACGCAACCCGGGATGCTCCTGCTGCAGGCGGCGCACCACCGGATCCGCCGTGCCGACCTTGGCGAAGCCGACACCGTCGACATCCACCGAGAGGATCCGGCGGACCTGGGCACCGACCTCGACGGCGAGCCCTTCTTCGGCGAAGACCTCCACCTCGATCGTGCCGGGCGATCTCTGTCTGACGGCCGCACCGACGTGCTCCCAACCCGCTTCGGCGGGGAAGGCGAAGCGCAGGGTGCCGGGCTCGGCGGCGGCGTCCGCGCGGCACGCGGGCGGGAAGTCGGTCAGGAAGCGGATGGACTTGTCGAGATCGAACGGGCCGCGCACGGGGATGCGAAGCGTGGTCGAGGCGGTGTGTTGCAGGATCGAGCCGGTCATTTCGGGCTCCTTCGGCTGGGGAACGGCGACTTCCTCCGACGTTAGAGAGGGCCACCGACAGTTTCGGGTCGCGGCGGCGGGAATGTCGCGAATGGGCCGGTCATGGCAGATTCTCGGGTGAACATCGTGAAGGGAGCAGCCATGCCGGACCATCGCGAACGTCTGAGGAGCCTGCTGCGGCCGGGCACCACGTCCACCGGCGAGGGCAAGGGATTCCTTGATCTGCTGGGAGAAATCCCGCAGGCGGGGCCGCCGACCGGGCTCGCGCAGCGGCTGATGCGCACCTCCGCCGTGCCGATGATCTACGAGCGGTACTGGCGTCCGACGCTGGGCAGGGTCGCGAAAGGACTGACCGGCCCGAGCATGGCGGACGAGGTCCGCATCGCGATCGAAGCGCTCGGCCTGCGCCCCGGGCAGGTCGCGCTGGACGTCGCGTGCGGGACCGGACGGTTCACCCGCGCCTTCGGCGAGGCCGTCGGCCCGGACGGGCTCTCCATCGGCCTCGACGGTTCGGTCACCATGCTGGAGAAGGCGCTCGCCGCGCCCAATCCCGCCTCGGTGACGTACCTGCGCGCCGACGCCGTCGATCTGCCGCTCGACGATTCCACTGTGGACGCCGTCTGCTGCTTCGCCGCGCTGCACATGTTCGCCGACCCGGACGCGGCCCTGGATTCGTTCGCCCGCGTGCTGAAACCCGGCGGCTCACTGGTGCTGCTGACCAGCGCCCGGCACGGCGATCAGCCGATGCGGCTGGCGGACACCGTGCTCGGCAGGCTGAGCGGGCAGCGGATGTTCGATCGCGGCGAGATCGCGAAGAAACTGGCCCGGCGCGGCTTCGACCACATCGGCGAGCGGTACTCCGGCGTCACGCAGATCGTCACGGGCGAGCTAGGCGTTAACATCCGGAAATGATCCGCTCTGAGCACGCTTCGCCGATTCCTCCCGACGACAGCTACCTCCGCTCGCTGGTCGAAGCGACCGCGGACGCCGTCGCCGCGGCCGAACCCCTCGGTTCGCCCCATGACGGCGCGGACGCCGCGACGCGAGACGCCGTCAGCTCCGAGATCCGCGCGCTGCGGGCGGAATTGGTGGAGTTGAGCCAAGACCTGCACGCTCACCCCGAAGAGGGTTTCGCCGAGCACCGCTCTGTCCGGGCGCTCGGTGACCTGCTCGAGCGGCACGGCCACGAGGTGACGATCGGCGCGGGCGGGCTCGACACCGCCCTGGTCGCGACGACCCCCGGCAGCGGCCCGCATATCGCGGTCCTCTCCGAGTACGACGCGCTCCCCGGGCTCGGCCACGGCTGCGGGCACAACGTCATCTGCACCGCAGGCGCGGGCGGTTTCCTGGGCGCGGCCGCGGTCGCGCAACGGCTGGGCGGCCGGGTCTCGCTGATCGGCACGCCGGCGGAGGAAGGCGGTGGCGGCAAGGAGACCATGGCCCGCGCCGGCGTTTTCGACGACGTCGACGCCGTGCTCATGCTGCATCCGTTCAGCCACGACATCGCCATGCACCCGTTCCTCGGCAGGCGGCAGCTGGAGATGGTGTTCCACGGGGTCGGCGCCCACGCGTCGGCTCAGCCGTTCATGGGGCGCAACGCGCTCGACGCCGCCGTCGCGGCATACCAGGGTGTCGCGGCGCTTCGGCAGCATCTGCCCTCCAGCGACCGCGTCCACGGCGTCTTCACCGACGGGGGCGCGCGGCCGAACGTCGTCCCCGAACGCGCGGCGCTGTTGTTCTACCTCCGGTCCGCGCAGCCGGACACGCTGCGCGACCTCGCCGAGCGGGTTTCGGCGATCGCGCGCGGTGCGGCGGAAATGACCGGCTGCGGAGTCGAACTGAAATGGGACGCCCAGCCCGCCTATCTGCCCATCCGGTTCAACACCACGCTCGCCGGACGCTGGTCGGTGCATCAGGTCGACGCCGGCCGCAAACCGCTGCCGCCGGGGATCGTGCCCGAATTCCTCACCGGCTCGACCGATCTCGGCAACCTCTCCTACCGGATGCCCGCGATCCACCCGATGATCGCCATCGCCGGACCGACGACCGCCTTGCACACCAAGGAGTTCGCGGCCGCCGCCGGTTCGCCCGACGGCGATCGCGCGGTCGTCGACGGCGCGCTGGGGCTGGCCCTGACGGCCGTCGACTACCTGGCCGACGCGAAGCTCCGCGCCGCGGTGCACGAAGAGTTCGAGGCGTCGGGCGGAGCATTGGACGTGCCGGCCTTCTTCGGCTGAATTTTCTCAGGTAATTCTTCTCAGGAAAGCACAGGGGGATTCCACAGGCGGTTCACAAGTACGGGCGCGAATCTTGTTCCATGACCGAGAACGAGAGTCGGCCAGGCCCCGCCTCAACCGGTGGGCACCAGCCGCCGCACCAGCAGCAGTACCCCGGTTACACCCCTTGGCAGGCCGCGCCGAATCCACTCGTCACCCCGCCACCGCGCAAGAAGGGCGGCCGGGTCGCCGTCCTCGTCAGCGCGACGGCACTCGCCGCCGCACTCGTCGGCGGGGTCGGCGGCGCCGCGATCATGGGGCTCGGCTCCACGTCGTCGGCGTCGGGCACGGGTTCGTCCGCGGTCGCCAACGGGCAACTGGTCGGGAACAACACTTCGGGTGACGTCAGCGGGGTCGCCGCGAAGGTGACGCCGAGCGTCGTGCAGGTGAACGTGACCACCGCGCAGGGTGAGGCCGTCGGCTCCGGCGTCATCCTGACGGCGGACGGGCGCATCCTCACCAACGCCCACGTCGTCGCGGACGCCGAGGGCGACGTGACCGTGACGTTGTCCGACGGCAAGCAGTACAAGGCGAGCGTGGTCGGCGCCGACACGAAGGCCGACATCGCGGTGCTCCAGGCGAAGAACGCGAGCGGGCTGACCCCGGCTTCCCTGGGCGATTCCAGCAAGCTCGCCGTCGGCCAGCAGGTCGTCGCGATCGGCTCGCCCGGCGGGCTGCAGAACACCGTGACCACCGGGATCGTGAGCGCGCTGAACCGCAAGCTCGACGAGTTGAGCAGCGGACAGGAGCGGCGTTCGCCCTACAGCAGGACCACGAACGAAGCCGGGCCGAGCTACACCGCGATCCAGACCGACGCCCCGATCAACCAGGGCAACTCGGGCGGCGCGCTGGTGGACGCGCAGGGGAACGTCATCGGCATCAACTCGGCGCTGTACAACCCGGCCTCGACCGGCAGCATCGGCATCGGTTTCGCGATCCCGATCAACGACGCGAAGAAGATCGTCGAGCAGATCCTCGGCTGATCCCGCCGTCTGGACCGCTGTCAGGGGGCGGCCCAGCAGGCACAGTCCCGTGAAGGCCTCCTTGCGCAAAGGAGGCCTTCACGGGCTTTCAGAGTTCGTACGTGAGGGTGAAGGTGTGGTTGCCCTCGTCGTCCTGGACGATCTCCGCCGTTCCGGTGATGCCGGTCAGCTCACCGTGGCCCGAGCCCGGCAAGACGATCAGGTGATGCCCGTTCTCCCCCGCCGAGTGATGCAGGACGAAGCCGCCCTTACGCCCGCCGACGGAGACGGCCAGCCGCTCGAAGGCGACGTACGCCGACGACGTCTCGTTCACCGCTGTGAGCATCTCGACGGCGCTGGTGCCTTCGACGTCACCGGTGAACGTCTTGGTCAGCAGCACCCGCGAGAACTCGGTGCCTTCGGCCTTCTCAGTGGCCTGGGGATCCCAGCCGTCCACAGTGAACGACGCTGTCGCGCTCTTGGTCATGCCACCGAGTCTGCCGGGCATACCTGACAGATCGCGTCAGGTATTCCTCAGCGCCGCCGGTTCCCGAACAGGCCGCGCGTGATCTCCCGGCCGAGCGCGCTCGCCGCCGAGCGGAGGAACGACTTCACCGCCGGGTTCTTCATCGCCTGCTCCACCATCCCCGGCTCCTGCTTCTCCGGCTTCGGAGCAGGGGCTTCAGGCGGCGGAGGAGCCTCACCGGCAGGCGGTGCGGCCACCTTCGCGGCGAGCTTCTCGTAGGCCGACTCACGATCGATCGTCTCGGCGTACTTCGCGTGCAGGTCCGAAGACGTCGTCGCCGCGGAGATGGCTTCGGCGCCGATGGAGCCCATCTTGGAACGCGGCGCGCGCAGACGGGTCCACGCGACCGGCGTCGGCGCGCCCCGTTCGGAAAGGACGGTGACGATCGCTTCGCCGATACCGAGCGACGTCAGCGCCGAGTCCAGCTCGTAATGCTTCGTCTTCGGGTACGTCTTCACCGTCTTCGTCAGCGCCGCCTGGTCCTCGGGCGTGAACGCGCGCAACGCGTGCTGCACGCGCGCGCCGAGCTGGGACAGCACGTTGTTCGGGATGTCCGTGGGGAGCTGCGTGCAGAAGAACACGCCGACGCCCTTCGACCGGATCAGCTTCACGGTCTGTTCGATGCGCTCGAGGAACGCCTTCGACGCGTCGTTGAACAGCAGGTGCGCCTCGTCGAAGAAGAACACCAGCTTGGGCTTGTCGAGGTCGCCCTCTTCGGGCAGCTCCTCGAACAGCTCGGCCAGGAGCCACATGAGGAACGTCGAGAACAGCGCGGGCTTCGACTGGAGGTTGTCCAGTTCCAGCAAGGTCACCATCGCCTTGCCGTCGGCCTCGCGCATCAGGTCGTGGACGTCCAGCTCGGGCTCGCCGAAGAAGTCCTCGCCGCCCTGAGCCTCCAGATTGGACAGCGACCGGAGGATCACCCCGGCCGTCGCGGCCGAGACGCCGCCGATGCCCTTGAGGTCTTCCTTGCCCTCGTCACTCGTCAGGTGCGTGATGACCGAGCGAAGGTCCTTCGTGTCCAGCAGCGCCAAGCCGCGCTGATCGGCCCAGTGGAAGATCAGGCCGAGCGTCGACTCCTGGGTTTCGTTGAGCCCCAGCACCTTCGACAGCAGGATCGGGCCGAAACTCGTGATCGTCGCCCGGATCGGCGCCCCCTTGCCACCCGTGCCCAGCGACAGGAACTGCACGGGGAAGGCGGCGGGCTCCCAGGAGTCACCCAGCTCTTCCGCGCGTTTGGCGATCTTGTCGTTGCTTTCGCCCTGCGCGGCGAGCCCCGACAGGTCGCCCTTAACGTCCGCCAGCACCACCGGAACCCCGGCGGCCGACAGTTGCTCGGCGATCAGCTGCAAGGTCTTCGTCTTGCCGGTACCGGTCGCGCCCGCGACCAGCCCGTGCCGGTTCAGCGTCGCCAGCGGCAGGCGGACCGCCGCGGCGGCGTCGGCCTTGCCGTCGATCACGACGGCGCCGAGCTCCACCGCCGCCCCGTCGCTCACATACCCCTGCGCGATCTCCTGGGCTGGACCCTGTTCGGCCACTGTCGCTCCCCGATCTGTGACATGACTCACCTGAGGATGCACACGGTGCCAGCAACGCGCCGAACCCGCACGTCGCGCGCCACGAATCCCCGGGTCGGGTTAGGGTTTCGGGGTGAACGACCGCCTAGTCTGGATCGACTGCGAGATGACGGGGCTCGACCTCGGCAAGGACGCGTTGATCGAAATAGCCGCGCTGGTGACCGACGCCGAGCTCAACGTCCTCGGCGAAGGTGTCGACATCGTCATCCACGCCGACGACGAAGCCCTCGACGGCATGCCGGAGGTCGTCCGCGAAATGCACGCCCGCTCGGGTCTCACCGAAGAGGTCCGGCGCTCCACGGTCACCATGGAAGAAGCCGAGCAGCGCGTGCTCGAGTACATCCGCGCGCACGTGCCCGAGGCCAACGTCGCCCCGCTCGCCGGCAACTCCATCGCCACCGACCGCGGCTTCATCACCCGCGACATGCCGCTGCTCGACGCGCACCTGCACTACCGCATGGTCGACGTCTCGTCGGTGAAGGAACTCGTCCGGCGCTGGTACCCGCGTATCTACTACGCCAAGCCCGAGAAGGGCCTCGCGCACCGCGCGCTCGCCGACATCAAGGAATCCATCGGCGAGCTCGACTACTACCGTCGCGTCGCCTTCGTGCCGCAGCCCGGCCCGACCACCGAACAGGCCAAGGCCGCGGCCGCTGAAGTGCAGGAACGCCACGAACGGTAACCCGTTGCGAGCCCCGGAAACGGGCACGCTAATATAGTGCGGCCGAGGTGATGGGGGGTTCCCCGAGCCCGGCGATGGTGGGCGTAGCTCAGCTGGTAGAGCACCTGGTTGTGGTCCAGGAGGTCGCGGGTTCGAAACCCGTCGCTCACCCCACTGACCCCAGTTCGGCCGGTTCTTCCGGCAGGCTGGGGTTTCGCTTTTTCCGGGTATCGGTAACGCGGCGTGGCGCTCGCGCGAGTTCAGGAAGGAACTCGCGCGGAGGATGCCATGAGACGCTGGCTGGTCTTGGGACTCTTGGTGGCGGCCGGCGCCTGCACCACGTCTCCACCGAGCCAAGTGCCCGTACCGGCGATCACGTCGACCCCGGTCACGACCGTGACGGCGACCCCGCCCAAGCCGACGCGGACCACGACCTCGGTCAAGCTCGAGTACCAGAAGTGTCTCCGCGATCCGGAGAAGATCTGGGACACCGGCACCCAGAAGTGCCGCTACAAGACCAGCGGCGAGGTGCAGTGGGAGCACCTCTACGGCCCCCTGCCGCCCGAAACGCCATGAGGGTCCTATCAGGACGAAAACCGTCCTGACAGGACCCTCATGTAGAACAGGTCAGTTCCGGTCGCCGCCGGTCTTCCAGTCGTCCCACGACATCTGCCACACCGACCAGCCGTCGGTGGGCTCCAGCACCTGCGGGCCCGAGTTGGTGACCGTGATGATGTCGCCCTTCTTGGAAGTCTCCATCAGCCACTGCGCGTTCTCGGTCGACAGGTTGATGCAGCCGTGGCTCACGTTCCGCTTGCCCTGCGAACCGACTGACCAGGGCGCCGAGTGGTAGAAGATGCCGCTGTTGGACATGCGCACCGCGTACTTCACGAACGTCCGGTAGCCGGCCTTGCTGTCCGTCGGGACGCCATACGTGCTGGAGTCCATCGTGTACCCGTTGTGCTCGCTCATCACCGTGTAGGTCCCGGCCGGGGTGCTGCTCGACGGCTTGCCCATCGAGATCGGCATCTGCCTGACCTCTTGGTCGTTCACCACGACCTTCATCTGGTGCGTGCCGCCGTCCGCGGTCGCGACCAGCTTGTCGCCGACGACCACCTTGGCGGGCTTGTCCTCGCGGCCGAAGGTGTTGTTGCCGAGGTTCTTGCCGTAGATCGCCGCGTTGACCGAGATCTTCGTGCCCGCCTTGAAGTACTCCTTGGGCCGCCACATCACGGTCTTCTCGCCGAACCAGTGGAACGCGCCCTCGGTCGGCGGCTCGGTGACGATCTTCAGTGCCTTCTCGGTCGCGGTCTTGTCGGGCACGTTGCCGGTGAAGGTGAAGATCAACGGCAGGCCGACGCCGACCGTCTCGCCTTCGACGAGGTTGATCGAGACACCGATCTGGCGGCCGGGCTTGGCCGTGGTGAACGTCGAGGTCGCGGTGACCGGCTTGCCGTCGGTCCCGGTCGCGGCCGCGGTGACGGTGTAGCTCTTGCCGTAGCCGAGCGGCTCCGCCGACTCCCAGCCCGAACCGTCCTCCTTCGGCTTGCCCGCGACGACCTTGCCGTCGGCACCGGTCAGTTTGACCTCGCCCACCTTGCCGTCGGCGACGACCACGGTGACCGGCTCGCCGGGTGCCACGTTCGCCGCACCCTGCGCCGGGGTCAGCGTCATCACGGCGGGCTTCGGCTCCGGCGCGGGCGCTCCGCTCTGCTGCGAACCCCCGGGGGCGCCGCCCGGCGACGGCTGTTCACCCGACGGTGTACTGGTGCACCCGGCCAGAGTGAACCCGGCCACCAAAGCCACCAAAGCCACCCGCGACCGCCCCGTCGCTCCCCAGACCCTCATGCACACCGCCCGTTTCGCGTGGTACCAACCCCTACGTCTGGCTATAGTCTGCCTGACCGGGCGCAACGCTCGCGGCCGGATGGCCGAATACGTCCCGGCCCGGCGTTAGGGGACCCCCCTGAAACGGGCCCCAGCAACCCTGTGTTAATGTTTTCCACGTCGCCGAGGGAACACCGAGGCGGCGGAACAAGCAGGCGCCATTAGCTCAATTGGCAGAGCAGCTGGCTCTTAACCAGCGGGTTCGGGGTTCGAGTCCCTGATGGCGCACAGTTCCAAGCGAAGCCCACCAGCGGTTTGTCCCGGTTTTCCGGGTGCCGTCGGTGGGCTTTGTTCTTGTGTGAGCCCGGATCGGTTACCGGCCGCCACTAACCGTGCCTGTGATGACCTGCTGGGTCGCCGGGACACCACCGCATCCAACGCGAGGAACGTCCGTGAGACCCGGCTCAGACCCACGCCCCCATCCTGCGCGGCACGAGGGCGGTGCACCGACGGGAACTCCACTCAGCGAGCCAGTTTGCTCGTGATCACGCTACGAGCCGGCCCACCTTGCCGCTAGCGCACCGTCACGCAGATTCGCCGAGGATCTACGTCATCATCCATCCAGCACGCTGACACACGTTCCGCCGTATTTACGACGCAAGCAGTCGCCGGCGCAGCATGTCTCAGCTGCATTTTGACCGTTACCGACTACCTATCCGCGCGATGCCAGGTCGATTCACATGCGGGCACGCTCTCAGCGAGGCGATTTCATCCGCAGGTTTGTGCCTTCTCGGGGGTGCGGTCGTAGCGCAGTCCACTTCGGCCGACCGAGTGGATCAGGTTTTCCCAGAACCGCTCGAAGGTCAGCGGCGCGCGAACGGAGTCGAGCATCTCCTTGGTGCGCGGACAGCCCAGAGTTCTCCGGATCGCGTCGAGGTTGTCCTGTTTGTACTGACCCCGTGCCGCCAGCTCCTCGGCCGGCCCACCGGCGAGGCCCGCGACCTCCCAGTTGGAACCGGCGAACTTGCTGTGGCCGATCCGCCGCCCCGAAATGGTGGTGCTGTGCGCCGCTACCGGATTGGCGAGTCCGATCGGGTCGTGGACCCACACGTCGAGCGGTAGCAGCATGCCTGGGCCACCGATGTTGAAATAGGCGAGCACGTCACGGCCGTTCGCCGAAGGATATGCGACCCAGCCTGCCGACGGCGTGTACACGTGGACGGCCGCGGTCTTCTGCGCGGCCAGCTGCTTACGCGCGTCGTCGGCCATCTCCACGAACAACCGGAAGTTCCCAGCCAGGATCGGATACTCGGTCCCGCTGGCCGCGACGTAGGCGGCGCGCTCGTCGGCGATGACCTCTCGATCGTCGATCGGTTCCTCGAGTCCGGCATAAGGGGTTCTCAACCAGCCGCCGGCGATGACCGCCCAGACGGCGACAACGAGGACAGGCATGAATGTCAGCTTGGTGACCCTGATTGCCATCACCGGGAGCAACATGCAGAAGGTCGCGGGAAGCAACATCCGCCCATGCATGAAGTCGCCGCCGACCCGGACGACGTACGCCGCGAGCACGACGCCCGCGACCACCGGCATTGCCACCAGCACCACCACCCGCCGACTGACGGTCTTACGCCACAGCAGGGTGAACCCGGCGAGCAAGCACGCGGCAACCGGTATCCACAGGAAGTACGGATCGACGAAGTCGTCGAAATAGGCCCATCCGCTGTCCCACAACGCTTCAGAGGCTTCCTTTACGAGCGCCGTGTTCGGGGTGATCAGGCCGTAGTAACCCATCCGGAACACCTGATAAAGCACCGGCAGCACAACCGCGGCGGCCACCGGGATCAGCGTGTGGCGCCAGCCCTGCCAAGTGAGCACCAGCAGCCCGACCATAGCGGCCAGGCTGAACAGAGCGAGGTCTGGGCGCACGAGCGGGCCCAGCCCGATGACCACCGCGGTCGACCACACCGGGCCGATCGGCTGCTCGGAACCGCGCCGCACCAGGAGCCACCAAGTTCCGCCCAGCCACAGGCTGATCAGCCCCGTCTCCAGACCAGAGGTCGCGAAGTCACGAAACGGTGGCAGCGCCAGCACGACGAGCGCACCCGCCGGAAACACGAAGGTGGACGCGTCACGCCCGGCCAGCCGCCGCGCGCCATCGAGCGCCAGCAGCAAGCCACATGCCGAGAAGACCAACCCGACGATCACCGCGATCCACTCAAGGCTGGCGCCGGGGACCCAGCCGACCAGAACGAGCACAGCCGTCCACAGCGTGCTGGTGTTAGCCTCGACCCGCTCCCCGACGTTGAAGACAGGACCGTTACCCGCGAGGATCTGCCGAACCGTCCGAAGCACGATCAGCCCGTCATCGCTCATCCAACGACGCTGCCAGGCAAGCACCGCAAATCCGGCTACAGTGGCCGCGATGACAACCCAGTTCCACGCCTGGACACGGCTCCGAACGCGAACTTCGCCGGGTCTGTCAGGCGCGGATACGGATGCAGCGGTAACTGTGTTCAACGGATTCTCCAGGTAACCGAAAGACGAACAATCACCCAGAGTTCTGTGAAGCGACAACAGTGTCCGTGACTGGGCAAGACCGGAAACGATCTTGACTCACTCTATCGTGCACCCCAAAAGGACCGGCGCCGGGCAGGGCAATGGATACCCTGCCCGGCGCCGGCCGGATAGTCAGAATCCGAGCGCGAACGCCCTTGGCACGGTCACCTCTTCCCCGAAGGCGAAATCGCCGTGCCACAGAACGGACGCACCCACGAACTTCGTCCCGTCGGACGCCCCGACATACACGTCCCCCTTCGTCCCGCGCGTGTAAGTGACAATGTCGGCCTTACCGTCACCGGTGAAGTCGCCGATCGCGGGCAACTCGGTCCCGTAGGCGAAGTTGTCGTGCCACTTCACGGAATTACCGACAAACCTCACACCGTTCGACAGTGCCACATAGACGTCAGCCGACGTCCCGCGAGTGAAGACCGCGATGTCATCCTTGCCATCGCCGTCGAAATCGCCCGACGCTGGGATCTCATCACCGAACGCGAAATCGCCGTGCCACTGAAGGGAGTCGCCTACGAACTTGCCGCCGTCAGAGAAGGCCACGAAGACGTCGCCCGCCGTTCCACGAGTGAAGCAAGCGATGTCGTCCTTGCCGTCACCGTCGAAGTCACCTACCACGGGAACTTCAGCGCCGCCGGCGAACCGTCCGTGCCACTTCACCCCGTTGCCTACGAACTTCTTGCCGTCCGACAAGGCGACATAAACCGAAGCCGCGGTCCCACGCGTGAAAACCGCGATGTCATCCTTCCCATCACCGTCGAAGTCACCGACCGCCGGAATCTCGTCACCGAACGCGAAATCGCCGTGCCACTGCTGCGAGTCGCCGACGAACTTGCCACCGTCGGACAGTGCCACATACACATCACCAAGCGTTCCCCGCGTGAAGGTCGCGAGATCCGTCTTGCCGTCGCCGTCGAAGTCACCTGCCAGTGGCACCTCGTTGTTCGTCGCGAACCGGTCATGCCATTTGACCGAATTGCCCACGAACTTGGCACCATCGGACATGGCCGCGTAGACATCCGCCGTGGCTCCTCGGGTGAAGGTAGCGATGTCATCCTTGCCGTCACCGGAGAAGTCACTCACCGTGGGAACCGGCGTGGTCACCGACGCCACACTGGACGATAGCGAGGTCCCGTCGGCCAACGTCGTGACGACTCTGTAGTACCAGGTCTTCTTGGCCGTCAGCGACTTGTGCAGGATGCTGGTTCCCGCCGTCGAACCAATACGGCGTTCTTCGGCCACCGGAACATCTGGCTCTTGCCCAGCATAGATCCGGTACGTCAGCTGCCCTTGGCCCGTGACCGGAGCCCAGCTAATTGTGATCGCGTGGTCAACGGCCTTGGCTGTCGCGACGAAAGTTTGCTGGCGGATCCACGCGGTCAAATCGTCGGTCCGGGTCGCGTTGGTGCCCTGGCGAGTCTCGGTCACGGTGAGACAACCATGCTGCCAGGATGCACCCACCACACCGGCGAGTTCGAACTTGCCGGCGGTCTCACGGAACACGGGACCGCCAGCGTCGCCCTTGCACGCATCGGCACCATTGTCACCGGTGAGGGGCAGACTGTCCGCAGTCGGCGTGCCGACAGTGAACAACGCGGAGTGCAGCTTGTTCGGGACCCATTCGGTGCCGGTACGCCCATAGCCCGCCAGACGCAGCTTCTCGCCCGCCATCGTGGCAGCGCCGCCCAGCGTCACCGGCGCGATGTCTGTGATCGCCGTGTCCAGCCTGGCCAGCATCACCCCGCGACTCGGGTGGGACACGAGGTTCGTCACCTTGGCGACCTTGCCGGTGGTGCCGGAAAGGTCGGTCCTGCCGATGATGGCGGTGGCCGCTTTGGCGGGTACCCCGCCCTGTGGATTACCGGGAAAACAGGTCGCGGAGGTCACGATCCACTCCGATGCCACGAGAGCGCCGCTGCACGCGCTGCCATCGATCTCGATCTTGGCGGTGAACCCGTACGCGCCATCCGCAGCCGCGGCGCCACTGGAAACGGCTTGCGCCGGCGGCGCGATAACGACTCCGAACGCGACCGCGACCAAGGCCGTGAAAGCGAACACCCTGGGCCTATTCATGTAATTCCTTCGATTATCTGTCCGCCCTCAAGGCTGACACTATGACTACTGAAATTCCGACCCTGCATTGAGAAACGTTCTAGCCTGCGGCCAAAATCTTCCAGTTAACGCTTCGACTTTGTCGAAGAATTCATTCCCGGCAAATCGAAGCGTGAAGAGCAACTCTTCGGCGTCCGCAGCAGACGCTCGCCGCCAGGAATTCCCCTCAACTGACATCAGCGCCTGCCCCCGAGGAAGAGGTTTAAGCGAGACAAGGATCGATTGCTCCGGCAGAGGCGCCATTGCCTTGAGTCCATTCATGTAATCATTTACCATACTCGCGATGTAGACCCACATCGTGATAATGTCGTCAACCAGGACACGATTGAGCAAGTCGACACCATTGACTTCGAGCTCGATCGCACCTTGAAGGTCACTATCCTCGCGAATCAACGGTAAGCGATCACAGTCGTCTATGTCGACAAACCGCCCCGCGGCACCCTCCTCCAGCCAGACAACTGTAGTGGCTGTCACCATGAAATTCTACCCTCTTCGCGTACGAGTACTACTTCGGTATCGGCCCCGACCACGGATGGAAGTTGCCAACCTTGCCACCCCATGTTATCCCTAACCTGTAATTCCTACCATCAATTTCTACAAAATAGTAGTCGCCAGGTTTAGGATTGTTGAGAATTTTGTCGGTGTTTTTATTGAGCGCGTATCTAATTTTAGCTTCGATCGACTGAACGGTTTCATTTCCCGTGAAAAACGACTGTTCGTCTTTCATGGAACCTTCCCAATACCTTGGGTGATGTCGCTCGAGGATGTGCTTCATTCTTTCCTTGGTAAGCAGGATGGTACGGTTGCCGACCTGGTACGTCTTCGACGTCCAATCCCTTAGCACCCCCTGCGCCAGGTCGGGACGAACCTTCACGGAATGTAACGCTTCTCCCGCAGCCTTGCGCTTGAGCATTTTTTCGAGAAGCTTTTCGAAGGCGCGACCGGGGTTTCCAGGTCCACCTTCCAATACCGCAAACTTTTGAGCATCTCCCTTGACGGCGGCAAGTAGAGCTTTCAACTCCGACGAGCAGGCGTGAGGCCTTTCCTCGCAGAATCGCTTCATCAACAGTGTTGGAAAGTCACCATAAGTTGGGTCCCACGCCTGCGCCGCCGGGTTCTCAACGTATTCGTATCCGCCATCAAAGTACCAGGCATTAAGCTCGCGGCCGATGGCTTCGCACTGGGAGAGCCCGTAGCTAGCGAACGGCAACTGTACACCGTTGACGAAGCATTCCCCGTTGGTGAATAGCACGATGATGCCACTGTCGAACTGCGCCGCCCGTGTGTCGGAGGGCCGCTGGTCCGGAGGCGTGCCTGTCCAGGTGCGAAGGAAGTGTTCGGCCGCGTCGCTCGCAGCGCGGCCAGCCTCATCGGCGCTCTTGCCCGCGGCCTTCGCGGCCTTACGAGCGTCCTCGGCGTAACCAGCCGCACGGGCGGCCGCGCTTCGGGCTGACGCTGCCGACCCGGCTGCCTTGGTCGCGTACTGGGCGGCGTTCGCGGCGTCCCGCTGCGCGGAGGCGACCGCCTGACGCGCCTGGCTGGCCGACTGGGCCGCCCGATTCGCCGAGGCCTGCGCCTCAGCAGCAGAGGCTTTCGCCTGGTCCGCGTACTCCTTCGCTTTATCGGCGGAGGCTTTGGCCTGGTCCGCGTAGCCCTTCGCCTCGTTCGCCGCGTTACGGGCGATCGCCGCCGTCTGCAGAGCGAGTGCGGCGGATTCATTGGCCGCCGCTGCGGACGCCGCGGCTTCGGCGACATACCGACGGACTGTCGCCACGTGCGACGCGGTGTCCGAGTCCCGCCGCTCAGCCTGAAGCCGTCCGAACTGGACGAACTCCCGAAGCTCAAGGGCAGGTCCGGCCAAGGCGATCTGCGCGGCCGCCTTCACCTCGGCGCCACCGTTCTGCAGCGCCTGCGCGACCACTATCCGATCATCGTGCTCGGCAGCTTCGTACTGGCCTGTCCGCAGGAACTCACGCCGCGCGTCGGCGTCACCGTCGAGCGCCGCCTGCGCAGCAGCCCGCATACCCGGACCACCGGAAGCGAGCAACCGGCTGATCGCCAACCGCTCATCGTTCTCCTTGCCTTCATACGGCTGCTTCCGCAGAAACTCCCTGACCTGTTCAGCGGTGCCGCCCAAGGCCGCCAATGCCGCCGTTTTCAGCGCCGGGATCTCGCTCTCGGCGAGATGCCCCACTCTTGCCCGATCGTCCTGTTCCGCCGCGACCGTCAAGCCAGCGCGGACGAACTCGGTGACGGCAATCTCGTCTCCGGCGAGGACGTTCTTCGCCATCGCCCGGCTGATCGGACCCACGTCGGCTCCGGTCAGCTGTCGAAGGGCGACCTTTCGTCCGTTCGCGACGACGGTTTCCCGGGGAGCGCCAGGTGCCGTGGCCTCGGTGATCAGGCGTTTGGACTCCTGGCTGAGACGCAGTGATTCCTCAGTGTCCCAAGGAAGTTTTGTGGGAATCGCGTCCGTCGCGGCACGAAGTGCCTGAGCGAGTTCGACCGCTTCTTCGGTTTCGGTGGCCAACCGCTCGGCATCCGCGACGCGAGCGGACTCCTCTGTCAGCTTCGCTTTGGCGGCCGCCGTGGTCGCGCTTTCAGCCGCGATCTTCGCGGCTTGTGCATGCGCTTCTGACCGGGTCGCAGCATGTTCCGCCTCACCGGCGTGCTGGGCGGCCTCGTTGGCAGCGTCGGCCGCAGCGTTCGCGTGTCCGGCCGACCTCGTCGCCGCTGCGCGGGCTTCATCCGCCGCCGCGGCAGC
Source organism: Amycolatopsis keratiniphila (assembly GCF_000400635.2). Taxonomy (NCBI): domain Bacteria; kingdom Bacillati; phylum Actinomycetota; class Actinomycetes; order Pseudonocardiales; family Pseudonocardiaceae; genus Amycolatopsis; species Amycolatopsis keratiniphila. The sequence goes on from NC_021252.1 coordinate 7,167,333, forward strand.
TTCCCTGGCGAAGGCCACGGCGGCGTTCCCCGCTCGCACCGCACGCGCCGCAGCCCGCTTCGCGTCGGCGGCCGCACGCTTCGCCCGGTCTGCCTCCGCACCGGCCACGTTGGCGTGCCTACCGGCCGCATCGGCCGCTGTACCCGCCGCGTCGGCGTTCGACGCCGCGCTCAACGCCGCCTGTAGTGCATTACCCGCCGCCTTGGCGGCGGCGCCGACCGCGGCAGCTGCATCAGCCGCAACCGCAGCACTCAACGCGACCGACTTGGCGGTGACGGCCTCCTTCTTGGCGTCGTCGGCCTTCCTCGCATCGGTAGCCGCATCCGCTGCCGCGTTGTACGCACGCGTCGCGGCCTTACCGGCCAGCACCGCGGCCGTAGCCGCACGATTCGCCGCGTTCGCCGCAGCCCGAACCGCCTGGCTTGCCGCGTTCGCCGCACCGATCGCTTCCCTCGCCGACGCTGCCGCCCGGGTGGCGGCATCAGCAGCCCGTCCCGCCGCAGCCGAGGCCAGGTTGGCGTCGTCCTTCGCGGCAGCCGTCTCCGCCGCCGCGCGTTCCGCCGCCTGCTTCGCCAGGCCTGCCGCCTTGACGGCCTGCTCCGACGCCTGCGTCGCCAAAGCCGTCTCGGTCGCCGCACGGTCGCCGGCTTCCTTGGCGGCGGCGGCGAGACTCGCCACACTCGCGGTTTCTTCGTCCCGCTCCCGCGCGACGTACTGACCCGTCGACAGGAACTCCCGCAACTCGTCCAGACCACCCGAGAGGGCAACCTGCGCGGCCTGCTTCACGGCAGGCCCGCCCGTGGCCATGATCTGCGCCACACGCACACGATCATCGTGCTGCTGCGCAGCCTCCCAGCCACGGTGCACGAACTCGGCGATGCCCTCGAACGGACCGTTCAACGCCTTTTGAGCCGCCTCTTTGACACCGGGACCACCGGTGCTCAGGATCTGCGCGGCCCGGACACGGACGTCCTGCTCCCACGGCTCACGCACACCGGTCTCGAGGAACTGCCGCATCTCCGCGGGCGTGCCGCTTAACGCGGCCTGAGCGGCCGTCTTGACCGCGGGCCCCGCCGTCGCGAGGAGTTTGGCCATACTGAGACGAGTGTCATGATCACCAGCGCCGCTCAGTCCAGAGGCCAGGAAGTCCCGCACCACCTGATCACTGCCGAGCAGGGCGGCCTCGGCCGCTTCCCGAACCGCGGAACCGCCGGACTCCCAGGCGGCCACGACCTTCGCCCTGTCCGAAACCTCCTCCTGCTCGTCATCGGGAACAGGATCGGCGAAGGCAGGGACTGTGGTCACCAAGCCCAGCAGCAGGGCCAGGATGACCCCGAAGCCTAAGAGTGTCGCGAGCCTCGACCTTCTCGGAGTTTCGGATCTCGCTTCGAATTCCATGATCACGACAGCGCCCCCCACCGAGCACTTAGAATAAGAATGATGGACTCAAAAATCATCGCGCACTTTCGAACGAAGATGCACGATCACGAAAATTTCATTAAAAAATGCCAGCTAGTTTCAGTCAGGCGCAGCTCACGAACCGGCGGAAACAAATTCCGCAAGCGACGAATAGCCGTTTTCCGGATTGGCGCCTTCGCCGACTGACGTCCAGGTGTTCTTGGGGATGTCCACCACCACCGGCGCGTCCTTGATCTTCATCGTCGCCTTCAACGCGTGGTCGTCACCCTTAATCAGGTAGACCCTGGCCAGATCCATGCTGAGATAACCCTTGGCGCCCGTGATCTTGAAGCAGAACGGGACATTCTTGGTTCGGCTCCACACTTCCACAAGGTTGGCGCCGCCACCACATTCGGTGAACAAGATATGTCCGTCACCTTTCAGCAGGCGAATACCATGCTGCGCGAAGATCTGCTCGGCACCCGGGTAGTCGTAGTCCTCCACGACAGGTGGCGGATCGTCCGATATGGCCGCATCGGCAGCCGAAACAGGAAGGGATGAAAACGCGACAGCAGAAATAGTGACCACGCCGAGCGCGCGCGAGTAAAACTTCACAATGATGAATCCTCCCCTAGGCCCCAACCAGTCTGCGACTACTTCCTGAGGCCATAAGGACTGTACCGACGACTTTTCGGTTCGTCAACAATTGGAGAAGGATACAGCCGATCAGCCCATGTCCACGAAAGCCGAATCGTGAACCCGTTATCGATGTGGCCAAAATCGCTACAGGTAACGCGAACGGGTGCTGGTTCGATACCGATCAGACATGCGATGTAGCAATCCTCCGTCCCTGTGGCCGGCAACGACCTGGATCGGTTTGATCGATCACGTCGGGACCCAATGCGTCGGCGGCCATACCCGCACGTGCCCGGCAGGCAAGCGGGCTCAGTCACGCTAACGACGAGCGTCGCTGTACTCGTTCAGCCTCACCCGACCAGTCGACACTCCCCCGGCGAGGCCATACCGCCGCACCTTGACCGCAAGCGTTCCGCGGGCCGGGTCACTCGCTGCCGATGACGGTCAGATCGTCCCAGTACGAGATGACAGTTCTCCGTGCGCTTCGGAGCAGTCCGTCCAGCAGTGCCAGGCTGCGCGAGTCGCGGGTCGGCTTGCCCTGTTCGGCTGCTTTTCGTGCCGCATCGTGCACGGGGCGAAGCAGGTGTGGTTGCACGATCACCACCTTGGTCTTGTTCAGCGTGGTCCGTGCCCCCAGCGCGGTCACGAACCCCGAAAGGTCCGTCTGCCGGGTGCCGTCGAGCCAAGCCGCCGGGCGCGCGATCCGCGGGGTGGTGAAGCGTTCGACGAGCGCCGGATTGTCCAGCAAGCGCAGGTTCTTCACGGCTTGCGCCACGACCTCCTGATACGCCGTCACCGCGACGCTTCGGGTCGACGAGGTGCTCTGTGCGCCCTTGACGTGGATGGCGGTCAGCGTGCCGTCGACGAGGTGCAGGAAGTCGGCGACCTCCCCCGCGCCGTCGTCACAGACGAGCCATCCGGTGGTGTAGGTCGTCTTGACCCAGGCGAACAACGAGTAGTCGTTGACCAGACCGATCGCGTCGTGGATGGCCTGGTCGCCGCGCACCGGTGGCTTTTCCTGGTTCACCCGGTGAGCACCGAAGTCGGCGAACTCCAGGTTGGCGAACGGCGGTGCGGTCTGGTTCTGCAGGTTGACCTGGTACTCGTCGAACGTGTGCCCCGACTCGTAGTAGATCCTCAGCAGTTCACCATCACCGATTGCGTCCCGGATCCGCCGTGCCATCGCGTCGTTCGACGGCGTTCCGGCGAAGCGAACTTCCAGCTCGAAGCCGTCTCCCCGGGCAACCGGTTTGATCGACAGCGAGCCGACCCCGGCCCCTTCACAGCCGACGATCGCGGTGAACGCCGGGGACTTGGGATCCCCGTGCACTTCGAGGAACGAGTTGCGCAACAGCTCCGCCCGTTCCGTGAGGTCCCCGTCCGGGTCCGCCGGGTCGGGGAGTTCATCCGGCTCGGCGATGGTGACGTCGTAAGCGCCGTACACGTTGGCCAGGTCGGTCTCCGGCACCGCGAGCTGCCAGAACTGCTCCTCCGGCGGTTCGACCGCGAGTGACTTCTCGATCAGGGCGACGGTCTCGGTGGCGGCAGCGAGGAACGTCGGCAGATCGAGCCGGAATTTCCAGTAGAGACGTGACTTCGCCGGGGTGACGGTCAGCCTGCCGCGTACTACGGCGGATTCGTCCATGGGCACGTAATCGATCGCGGCCGCGCTCAACGCGAAGCTGCTGTCCTCGTCGTCGAGCACCTCTTGGATCCGCAGCCCACCCAACGTCTTGCTGTCGGCCTTGGTGGCGCGACGGCGATGGACCCCACGCAACCACACGGTCTTCCCGTCGCCCTGGAACGTCCTCCGCAAGATCGCGCTCGGCAGATACCGATAGAGCTTGTTGAACCTCTGCAACCACTTGCGCAACGCCTCGTCGCTCACCGGTGTGTGTATCACCACGAAGGGGCCACGGCGCACCACGACCGTCAACTGGTTGGCGACGTCGAACACCTGTTGGTGTTCTCCGGACCAGCTCGGCATCGTGCGACGCTCACGAGCGGACGCATACAGGCCGTCGATGCCCAGCTCCAACAACGATCCGATTCCTTCGATCCGGTCGGACTCGGCGAGCACGACCTCGCCGAGGCAGCGGACCGATTCCGCCCGGCCCCGCCAGTCCAGTGCGGTCCGGATGAATTTGACGAGCGAGTGGAACGCGCCCTTCGGGTTCGCGTCCGGGTGACAGAGCAGCACGGACACCGAGAAGGTCGGTGTCAACTCGGCCAGACCGTCCAGCCGGGGCACTTCCGAGTCCATAAGCGATTTGTCGATGTCCATCGTGTTGCCGTCCTTCCGGCACCCGTGCCGGCGCCTTCGAGAAGCATGGACTCGCCGCGCGCATCGAATGTGGACCAGATGTGGAGCCGACGGTGCCCGGTCAGCTCACGTTCCAGACCCGCTCCTCGTTCTACGGCGCACTCCGATCCGCGCAAGAACAGTGGTACTCGCGGAATTGGTTCCCCAGTTCGTCACCGTCCCAGCGCGCGCCATAGGAGCGCCCCGGTAACAGTCGCTTGAATCGCTGGTGTATTTCTCCCGCCCGGTCCACTGGTTGCTGGTGGCCACCGTGCGGACCGGTGACATCGCGCAATGTCCACACCTGGCGCGGAATGCGATATCGGGCGAAACGCACCCGCAGGTCGAACAGCTCGCAGGGCTGTCGCAGTTCACGCACCACGTACGAACGCAGCGCCTGTGGCCGAGGAAAGCGATACCGCATGGCGAAGGCGTGCGTCTCGCCTTTCGCGAGCGGTTCGGGCGGGGTGAGGGACAGGCGTCCCCGCGCCGTGCCACCGGCGCGCAGGGTGCCTCCATAGAGCACGTCCACCTCGAGCGGACCCCGCGGGTCGAACGCCGGCGAGGTGAAGTCGAGTTCGTGCAGTCCGTCGTGGTCGGCGACGATGCGGTACTGCTCCAGCACCTCGTGCTGCGGCAGGTCCAGCGTGACCACCACGTTCAGTTCCGCAGTGTGCCAGGCCACGTCCGGCAGAGGCGGGACGGTCACCACCAGCTCCGCGATCTGGTCGATGGCCTCGTCGACCCGGCGGCGCACGGTACGCGCGTCGCGATCGATCCGGGGTGCGGCCCAGCCGATGCGGTCGCGGTACAGCGGCATGCGCACGTCGGCAATGAGCCCGAAGGCGGCCACGGTGACCAGGCGCATGTCCTCCGGCAACCGCTCGGCAAGTCCGGTCAACCGCGCCACGAGCTTCTCCCGGATGGTGACCGGGCCGTCGTCCTCCGTCACACCGCACAGCACGCGCAGTGTCGGGCCGATCCGCTCCCCGATCCTCCCGGCGTGCACCCCACGCCCCTTGCGCAACGACTTGAGCTCCCGCACCAGTTCTTCGTGGGTGTTCATCAGCAAGCCTCCCCGTCGATCCGATGATCGGCAGCTTGCGACCGGCGAGTGGACCAGAAGTGGACATGTCGTGGATCGGTCCCCACGCCGTGTCCGTGCCCGACGGCATACAAGACGAAAAATATGTCGCGTTCGGTGACACACGAATGGCCGCTTGCACGACATAGTGATGGACATCAAGCTCGCGAACAGGGAGGCGGAGTGGATTTTAGGATGCTGGGCCCGGTGGAAGCGTGGCACGACGACGCTCCGGTACCCTTGGGCGACCAGCAGCAGCGCTTCGTGCTCATCGTGCTTTTGTTACACGCCAACAAACCGCTTTCCGCCGACCGGCTCACCGAAATCATCTGGGGGGCCAACCCCGAGCGCCGGACGCTGGTACGCGGCTACATCAACAAGTTACGCAAGGCCTTCGGCCATGCCGACGACGTCGCGATCGAGACCACCGCGACCGGCTACCTGCTGCGGGTTTCCCCGGAACAGATCGACCTGCACCGCTTCGACCAGTGGCGTGAGCAGGCCCGTCAGGAGCAGGAGCCACGCCGCCAGATCGAACTGCTCCGGGCCGCTGTCGACCTGTGGCGCGGTCGTTTTCTCGAGGACATCGACATCGATCGGGTGGGCGGCACGGACGTGATCTCGCCTGCCGACAGCTATCTCGACACCGTAGGTGATCTCGCTGAGCTGGAACTGGGCACTGGTGACCATCGATCGGCGCGCGACCGGTTGCGCCGCATCGTCGGCAAGGAACCGGACCGGCAGCGTCACGCCGAGTTGCTGATGCGCGCATTGCTCGCCAACGGCGATCGTGTGGAGGCGATCCGGGTGTTCCACAGCACCCGCGACGCGCTCGCCGAACTCGGCCTCGAGCCGGAACCACGGCTGCGCAATATCGCCGCCCGGGCCGAGCGCGGTGAGCCCGCCAGTTCTCTGCCATCCCGGCCCGGTGGTTTCACCGGGCGCGAAAACGAACTCGACCTGATCGCCACGGCGGCAAGCAACGGTGAGAAAGCCGTATGGGTCAGCGGCGCACCAGGGGTGGGCAAGACCGGCTTGGCCGTGGAAGCCGCGCACCGGCTGCGGGAGCGATTCCCCGACGGGCCGTTGCTGTTACGACTGAATGGGTTCACCCCGAACGTCAGCGCCATGACGATGAGCGACGCGCTCACCCAGCTCCTGCTCGAGCTCGGGGTACCCGCCGAGCAGATCCCCGGCTCGCCGGGGCGCAAGATCACGATGTACCAGAACGAGTTGTACGGCACCCGAAGGTTGATCCTGCTGGACAACGCGAAATCCGCGGAACAGGTCCGTGCCCTGCTCCCGGACGCCCCGGACTGCTTCGCGATCGTGACGAGCAGGCGGGTGGGCGAGCCGGACACCGGACAGCAGGTGCGGCTGGCTCCGCTGCCATCGGACGACGCCGTCGCGTTGTTCCGCACGCTGACTGGGCCGCTGCGGGTGACCGGCCGAGCCCCCGAGGTGGCTGAGGTGGTCAAGCGGTGCGGTCACCTGCCGATGCCGATCCGCGTCGCCGCCGCCTTGTTCCGCCGTCACGACCGGTGGCCGCTGGAGCACCTGCTCCGGTTGCTGGCCGAAAGCGGGCCCTGGCACGCCGACACCGATGACGACTCAGGCGCCGCGGCCGTGCGGGTTTCCTACCGGCAGTTGGGTGCGCACCAGCAGGAGATGTTCCGCCTGCTCGGGCACACTCCGGGGCCGCACGTCACCGTGGCGGGTGCCGCGGCGCTGGTGGACAACGCCTTCACCCACGCCCGGCTGGTGCTCGACGAACTGCACGAGGTGTGCCTGGTCGAGGAGCTGACGCCGGAGCGGTACCAGATGCTGGACCCGCTCAAGGAGTTCGCCGCCGCCGAGCCCGGCGAGCACACCGGTGCCGTGCTGCGGCTACTCGACTTCTACCTGGTCACCCTGGCGGACGCGGCGGGGATGGCCTATCCGTTCGAGCGCGCCCGCCTGCCCGCGGTGAACCGCACGTCACCGGTGGCCCGGACCTTCGAGACTCCCGAGGCCGCAATGGCGTGGATCACCGCCGAGCGGGACAACCTGGTGGCTGCCATCCGCTACGCCGCTGCCCACGACTTGCCCGGGCACGCCTGGCGGCTGGCGGTGTTCATCTGGCGCTACTTCCACACGACCAGCCAGTTCGACGACTGGGCCGAGACGATGGAATTGGCCCGGCGGCTGGTGACCGCGGACGAGGACAACACGCTCGGGCAGGCACACGTGCTGCTCAGGCTGGCCACTGTGCACAACCGCCGAGGCGAACTGGCCGAGGCCTTGGAGCTGGCGCGGCGGGCACTGGCCTGCTGGGTGCGGCTGGGCGACGCCAGGGGCGAGGCCACCACGTTGTGCGCCATCGCCATCCCCACCATGGAACTCGGCAGGCATGCCGAGGCGATCACCCACTTCGAAGCGGCGCTGGAGAAGTACGAGGAAGTCGGTGACCTACGCGGGCAGGCACACGCGCTGAGCAATTTGGGCTACCTCAACGAGCTACACGGAAGGCTGGACGTCGCGCTGCGCCAGCACCGTGCCGCGGTGCCGATCCTGCGCGAAACCCGGCACCTGCAAGGGTTGGCGCATGTACTGAACAACCTCGGCTCGGTCCGGCAGCGTCTCGGTTTTCCGAGCGAGGCGCTGGTCGACCACCAAGAGGCGCACCACCTCGCCGCAGAAATCGGTGACGCGTGCGTCATGGCCTACGCGCTGTCCAACATCGGCAACGTGCACCGGTCGGCGGGCAGGATCCCCGAAGCCGAGCGCTACCAGGAAAAAGCCGCCGACATCGCAGCCGGGGTCTTCGACGCGGACCTCCGCACCCGGCTCTTCCGCGACCGCGCGGCGACCGCGCAGGCCAAGGGCGATCACGTCGAGGCGTTGCGCCTCTACAAGGCCGCGTTGGAGCTGGCTGCCACGTCAGGGAACCGGGGACATCGGGCTCACGCCGATCGGGGTGTCGCGCAGACCCTGCACCGGCTCGGCCGGCACGGGGACGCCGTCGCGAACTGGGAGGCCGCCGAAAAGGAGTTCGCCGCGCTGAAACTGCCCGAGGCCGCCCAAGTACGGGCCGAACGGGCGGAACTGACCTGCGCCTGCCGCGACAGGATGGGCTGAGCTTCAGACTCGCTGGTACAGCACGCGCCGCAGTTCCGGGTAGACCTCACGGACCGAGGCATGGTTGTGCCACCGGCCGACGTTCCTGGCCAGTTCCCGCAGATCGAGCCGGATCGTCGCCGAATCGACGTGGGCCGCGTCCTCCAGCGTTTCGGTCAGGGTCCGGCAGCTCTGGTCGACCTCGCCCGCCAGGGCGTAGGCCAGCGACCTGCGGACGCCGAACCGCGCCCGCGTGCGCCGCGAGTCCATGGGCAGCCGGGTCAGCTCCCGGTCCAGGAGTTCGGCCGCTTCACTGGGCCGGCCGAGGTCGCACAACGACCAACCCCGGGCCAGCTCGATCGGGTCGGGGGCAGTGGAGCCGAGCACCGGGTACGCCGACGGGTCCGCACCCGCCGCGTCGACGTGAAACAGGGCCCTGTCCAGTGCGCGTTCGTACTCGCTGCGATCGCCCGCCAGGGCGTGGCCCTGCGCCTCCCGCCGCGCGGCCAACGCGAGGGTGCGCGAACCGGCCCGGCCCGCCTGCTGGGCCCGGCGCGCCAGTTCGATCGTGGCGATCGGATCGTGCCTGTAGAGGGCCAACCCGGCTTCCCGTACGAAGGCGTAGTTGACGATCTCGTGGTCCCCGCCCGCGACGGCCAGTTCCGCAGCCTTCCTCGTCCAGGACAGCGCGCGCCGGTCGTCCCCGGCTTCCTGCTGCATCCACCCGGTGTACTCGGCGATCCGCGCGGCCAGCAGCAACAGGCGCGATCGGGTCGGCTCCGGATTCTCCCCCGCCAGCGCGCCGAGCATCTGAACCTGCGCTGTCAGCGATTCCAGCACCACCACCGGGCTGGTTTGCATACCGAGGCGCCGCAAGTGCTCGAAGGTAGTCCGGATCCCGATGACCACCCGTTCGTCCGGCACTGGCCGCGGACCGCCCGTGAGCGTCACGCCGAGCACGGTGCCGGCCACCAGCACTTGGCGGCGATCGAGGGTCACCGCGCGCTCTCTCTCCGACCGCGCCGCCGCCAGCAGCGCGCCGCCCGCTCCGAGCTCCCCGTCGCAGACCCGGGCCATCGAATCGTGGGGCGATTTCACCCCGTTTTCGATCTTGCTGAGATATCCCTTGCTGTAGTGGATGCGCTTGGCCAGCTGCCCCATCGACAGGCCGGCTGCGATGCGGTATTCACGCAGCAATTCCCCGAATGTTCCAGTCACCAAAGCCTCCCGCTCCGACTGACTTCGAGTACAGCACCTGCGCCGAACCCACGCAATCACCCGGTCGCCCGCGAGAGATCGCGGGCGACCGGGTAAAGCGCTTTCGCTGGCGGCTCAGTCGTGCCAGGGGTTTCCGTCCGGATTCGGCGCGGAACTGGTGGTCGGCGGCGCCGTGGGCGGCTCGTCCGAGGACAAGGCGGTTCCGCCGGCGGAACCGGCCGCGGCCAGGCACAGCACGGCCGTGCCGGAGGCGATAATTGCAGCGAAAGTGGACATGAATTTGGCCATGACAAATCCTCCTGCGGAATCGATGAATTGATTTCGGGCCTTTTCCGGATCTATTCCGGTGCCCATATCGAGGATTCATCAGATCCCGGACGGCCAACAAGGAAGTGACCATTTCCCCCGGCGGCGGTCAACGGGAAACAGGCGGAATCCACACCACATCCACTTCTGGTCGACAGCGGCGGCGGAGCCTGCCCAGGTACTCGCCGGCGCGGTGCCGGTGACGACCAGGAAGGGTGGGTTATGAAGGAAAATGCGGCCTACGACGTCGCCGTTTCGTTCACCGAGCAGTCGCGGTCCGCGGTCGGCGAGGTGGTGGAGGCGATCCGGCAGCGCGGACTGACGGTCCTGCACGGGCCCGACCAGACCCACGAGTGGTGGGGGCACAAGGACCGGGGAGACCTGCCCGCCGCATCGGTGCGCTTCTTCCTTCCCTTCGTCTCCACAGTGGACGATTTCGGCGCCGCGATGCTCCGCGCGGTCAAGAACGGGGACGAGCACGTGCTGCCGGTGCTCGTCGGTGAGCTCGCCGTGCCCGCCGAGCTGCGACACCCGCACGTGAGCTACCTGCGGTTCGACCCCGCGCGGCCCGATCTGCTCACCGAGGCGCTGGCCGCCCGGGTCGAGGGCGCCGAGTCGGCGGGGGCCGAGCAGGAGTCGGTCGCGGAGGTGGTGACCGGCGCCCGGCGGCTCACCAGCTCACCTGCCGTGCCCGCCACATTCAGCCGGTACGCCGAGCAGGAAGCCACCCTCCGCTACCTGGGCGACCAGCTCACCGCGGCGATGCCGGGCCTGGAGCGCAGCGGGTTCGTCGGCACGGTGCACCGCGGTGACTCGCGGATCAGCGTCCGGATCGAGCAGGCCGGCGACACGGTGTACGCGCTGGACATCCAACGCGGGGGCATCGGCGGGGACGAGACGGTGAACTTCGTGGTCGGCAGGCACCAGACCGACACCGGCAGCGTCTGCAGCAACGGCTGGGCCCGCCCGGTGTACAGCACCGAAACCGGTACCGCCGTGCTCGAACTGCACGACTTCTCGGTGCTCGGCCGCAGCACCGGCGAGGCCCGCGTCTACCGCCGGGAAGACCTGTTCGCCGCGCTGTGGCAACGCGTCAACACCGTGGTCGCGGCCGTGGTTCGCTGACCTCACGAGGAAAGCGCCCCTCACCCGAAACGGGTGGGGGGCGCTTTTCGCCGTCGGTCACCGATGCCCTTGGGCCCGGTCCAGAACTTCTTCGAGCCGCAGCGGACTCGGCGGGTGGTGACTCAGGCACAGCGGCACCCGCATCCGGCGGAAGGCGAAGTTCTCGCCGGTGGCGTAGAACTGCCCGCGTTCCAGCCGCGAGATGTCGCCCACAGAACTGCTCTTCGCCTTGGCCATCTCGTTCGCAGCCGCCACCTGCGCCGGGCTGTTCAGCCTGCCGAAGAACTGTGTCGTGGCGTTACCGACCACCTGGTTGTGCACTCCCTTAGGTGCTTGGGTGGCCAGCACCAGGCCGAGTCCGTACTTGCGAGCCTGAGAGGCGAGGAGGATGGTGCTTTGCGTGCTGGCCGTCAACGCCGTCGACGGCGCGATGGTCTGTGCTTCGTCCATCACGAACAGCCCACCGAGCGGCCGGTCCACGGCCGGGTGACGTTTGATCCAGGAGAACACCTCCCACTGGAGCTGGCTGACGAAACCCTGCCGCTGTTCCTCAGACGGCAACCCGATGAAGCTGATCACCGAGATCCGGGCCCGCCTGCCTGCTGACGGCGTGAGCAGGACCCCCGGGTCGGTCGCTTCCCCCGGTCCGCCGAGGAGCGGGTCGTTGACCACGGCCGCCCGCAGGGTTTCCGCCAGATCGGCGGCCATCGCGGTGCCGGTGCTGAGCTTGCTCACGTCCTCCGGAAGTTCGGCGAGAAATTCGATGAACCGGTCGAGATCCCGTTTCCCGGCACGGGCGTAATGCGTCAGCGCCTCGCGCAGCACCGCCCGGCCGCGAACGGCGCCCTTCGTACCGTTGGCGACCCTGGCGTGCGGCACCAGCCGGGCAACGGCGGCTTCGACGGAGGCCGCGAACTCGTCGGCGTCTTCTCGGACATCGGCGAAGTCCGGCAACGGGTGGAAGCTGAGCGGACGTCCGCCCGCCCGGCCCGGTGTCCACACCACGACCTCGGTGTTGGCCAGGTATTCCGCCGACTTGCCCGCGTCACCGGGCAGCCAGTCGCCAGGCGGTTCGGGCCAGGGATCGCCCAGGCGCGCCAAGTCGTTGTTGGGGTCCAGCACGATCGCGGAGACCCCGCGCAGAGCGCACTCTTCGACGATCCGGCGCAGCAGCACGGTTTTCCCGCTGCCGGACCCCGCGAACACGATGACGTGCTTGCGCAGCGACTCCAGCTCGATGCGGATTTCCCCGTCGAACCCGAGCACGAGGTTCTCGCCTACCGGTTCGGTCGGCTCAGCGGAGGATGAGGCGGCGACTCTCCCCGGGGCGAGTTCCGGCGGCGGCCGCGTTTCCTGGTGACCGCTCCTGGGCTGGGTGGGCTGGGGCAGGACGTGGCGCAGCAGCGTCCGGCCGCTGACGGGCTTGCGCGCCACCAGCCAGGTGATCAGCCGGTGCGTCGGCGTGGCCAACATTTCCCGGAGCGCGCTGAAGGTCCGCAGATCCTCATCCGACATGTCAAGGCGCCGCACCCCCAGTCGCTCCAGCGCGGTGAACTCCTTGCGAGTGGTCGGCCCGGTCCAGCCGCGGTTGCCCCACCGGATGAGCACGAGGTGCCGGTCCTTGGCCCCGGCCCGGATGCCCGCCGCGTCGCGGGCGTTGCGCAACCGGTGCAGCACCGTCGTACCGTGGGCCCCGGAGATGACGCGGAAGGTCCACTGCTCCTGGATGTCGAGTGCGTCGTCGAGGAGCCGTCGCAGGCCGGCGTGCAGCCTTTCCTCGTCCGCCAGTGGCTCCGCCTGCCACTTCAGGTCGTCGTTGCCGACCTCCGTGATCCACGCCTTCAGCCCAGCCAACAGTAAGGGCGGGGTGACCTCGTTTTCGTTGTCCTTGCTGATACCCAGCTCACTGAGGTCGACCTCGCTCCGCAGCCGGGCGAACTCCTCGTCGAGCTCGTCGAGGGAATGAACCGGCAGTTCGGCCATGGGTACGGGTAGGACCACCTTCTCGTCGAAGGAACCCAGTTCCCGGATCTCACCGTGCAGGCAAGTTTCGGCGTGGGCGTGGATCCGCTTGAGCAACTGCCGCGGTGTGTAACTCGTCCAGCTCGCACCAAACGCACTGGCGGCTACGGGCCAGGTCGAGTGCGGTGGCGTGACGCCGTGCTTATCGTAAATCACCCCAAGCCATTTCTCGATCAGCTTCTTGCCCAGTACCGGATCCTGGATCGCCCCCAGGAAGGAGGTCTGGGTGAACCTATCGCCCACCGTGTCGCTGGCCACCTCCTTCAACCGCATCCAGGTGTTAGGCAGGGACGCGACGATGGTCAGTGTCCGCTGGGTAGATTCGCGCAGCGCCATCAGACCGTCGGAGATGAGCGCGATTTCCCGGGTCACCTTGGCATCGGTCTCCTGAGTGTCGAGGGCGTCCTGCCCCTTGTTGACCAGAGTGTCCAGTTGGTCGACCCCCACGACGCACGGTCCCGTCAGCGCAAGCACGCGGGAGATGTCGCGCACGAGCACGCGGGGTGACTTGGCGCGGTGCTGCATGCCCCAGAATCGGCGGTCGTCCTCGCTGCCTTCGTGCCCCTGGAGGTATTCCAGACCGATGTCTGCGGTGTCGGACCCGTAGAGCACCAGTGCCCGGATGGTGTCACCGCATTCCACGGCGATGCGAGCATCGGCCTTCCTTAGGCCCTTGAGCAATGCGCGCAGGTGATCAGGCTGAAGTGCCGATTCTCCCACGATGGCTCGGCTGACCTCTTCGGACACCGCGGCACCGGCGCACAACTGCCGCAGCAGCACGGTGAGCTGGCGCTCGCCCTCGTCGTTGGCCCGGTGCAGCTCGCTGCGCATCGCCTCGGCGATGTCGTCCCAGAACGCGTCTCCGGTGGTGAGCTCGACCAGGAAGAAGTAGCCGCCCTTGCGCTGCACCATGCGACGCACCGTGCCGAGCAGGTGGGTCTTCCCCACTCCCTTCTCCCCTTGCACGACCACGCCCACCGGGCTCGGGCCGGTGCTGGCCCTGGCGTCTTCAATGCCCGCCATGATGTTGTGCTCGACCCTCGCGTGCAGGCCGTCGATGTGCGAGGGCGAAGTGTGCCAGACGTCGTCCGGGGTCTCGGCGGAGTTGATCCGCAGGACGGCCAGGACCTCACGTAAGTCGTCACTCATGATTCCTCGATCACTATGAGGTGCTTGTCCTCACCGCCGACCCGGATGGCGGCGTCGTGGTCGGCGTGGGTGAGCACCTTGCGGTTGGAGTCGGGGGCCAGGTGGACCGTGTTCGTCTTCGCCATCTCGACCAGCACGGCGTCCACCTCGTCTTTGCCCGCGCCGTTGAGCTTCGGCCGTAGCCGAGCCAGGCGGATCCAGTCCTGCGTGCCCACGGACAGCTCGGCGTAGACGCCGCGGATGAGCGACTCCAGGTAGCCGGATCGCAGCGCCTCGGCCAGCAGGCCGCGTCGGCGCAGGAAGAGCACCAGCCGGCGCAGCAGGTCGAGCTGCTGCCGGGCCTGCGGCCCGGAGCGGGACGGCAGTTCCGAGCGAACCAGGTCGGTCATGCACCAGCCGATCCCCTCGTCGGTGATCCGGTGCACGTACGGCCGGACATTCGTCGAACTCTTCAGCAACCCGGCGGCGTTCAGCCGGTCGCGTTCGGCGGGACTAAGCCGGACCTTGTGGTCTTTGACCAATTCGGTGTTGAGCATGTCCCGGTTGGCCAGCACCAGCGCCAGCAGGGCGGCTCTGGCATTCGTTGAGTACTGTTCCGGCATTTCGCCGCCTTTCATTCGGTGAACGCGTTGATGCGTCGATCGATCCGGTTCAGCAGTGCCTTCGTCGCATCGAGGAGCTCACGGGGTGCGGGCACCCCGTGACCGTCGCCGTGGGCTTTGCCGAGGAACTCCATGTCCGCCGACCGGTCGAGCAACTGGGCCATGTCACCTTGATCGAGCGCGGTGGCCATCCCGCGCACGGTGTCCTCGATCAGGACGAAGCGTTCGGCGTAGGGCAGGGTGTCCGGCAGCGTGCGGAGAGCGGCCGCCGCGGCCCGAAGTGCCTCCTGGCCCGGCCCTGCCCCGGTGGAGGTGAGCAGGTGGTGCAGCTGCCTGGCCGCTCGGACGGGCCGCACGTCCGGCGTGAATTCCAGGTGATGGAGATTGCGCACGAAGCCCGGCAGTTCGTCGCGATCGATGCCGCGGGCGAGCAGGCAGAAAAGCTGCCGATGCGTGCCCTCCGGCCCGAGTGTGTGCCGCAGGAACCGTTCGGACTCGGTGATCTGCCAGCGACTCAGCGGTCCCTCCACAACCAGGCACAGATGCTGGGCCGAATCAGCGGCCTCGGCCAGGAATCCCGGATCGCCGGACAACGAGCGGTCGGCGCGGACCCCGAGCAGGCGCAGTTCTTCGATCAGTTCCGTGGCGACCCTGGACTGCCGTGCGCTCGACACCAGCACGTCCAGGTCGAACTCACGGCACCGGTCCCGCGCCGCGGCCACGTAGGCGTCACGGTTGTCGGCCAGCACGTCGGTGCGGTCGAAGTCCTGCGCGATGACCGCCGCGACCGTTTCCAGCGCGTAGGAGATCTGGTCCGCCTTGGGCACCTGCTCATCCAGGACCGGCAACTGTTCACCGAAGCTCCAGTAGGAGACGTAGGGCACCGTGAGGTGGCGCATCATCAGGTCCACCGGGACGGTCTGCGCCAGCCAGTTCCCGAACAGGGGCGCCACGGCCTCGGCGCACTTGCGCTGCCACTGTTCGGCGCGCTCGTACTCGACTCGATTGTCCAATCTGGACAGGATGGGGAGCACCGAGTGCCGGGGCCGGTCGTAGGGCATGCGGTCACGGGCGCGGTCGGCCCGCTGGGCGACGTCCACCACGTCGTCGAGGTTCTGGTCGTTGGCGGTGAACACCACGACCAGCCGGTCCGGCAGATGCGCGGTGCAGATGCCGGCTATGTCGGACACACCAGTCCGGCTGTCGAGCAGTACGAAGTCGTAGTTCTCGGTCCACACCGCCCGGCAGGCCTCCAGGTACGCGGCGAAACCGCGCCGGTACAGCTCATCCCAGTTCAGCTCCTGCATGCGTTTCGAATAGGAGTCGTCCAGCTTGCCGGACACCACGCGTCCGGCGGCCAGCAAATCGAGCCTGTCACCTTCGACGCCGACCCGGACGGCGTAGGAGTCCAGGTCCTGCGGGGCCACCGGTGATCCGGCACCGCGCAGGAAGTCGTGCGCGAGGTCGACGACTCCGTGCTCCGGCTGCTCGACCAGCTTCGGTCCGAAGTAATGGTGCAGCCCGGGTGCTTCGAGGTCCCAGTCCACCGTGAGTACCCGATAACCCCAGCGCGCCAGCAGCACGGCCACGTTCGCCAGCGTGAAACTGCGGCCCACCCCGCCCTTGTACGAATAGAAGGTGAGCACGGTGCCGGTCGTCATTCGAACCTCGGCAATGGAGGAGTCGGCAGCAGCACCGGTTCCGGTACTTCGACGAGCGGCCAGTCCGGCCGCCACGGTGGAGCCTGGGCTACCAACTGCGCCAGGTCCCTGGCCAGCTCCCTGACCTTGAGGTGGAACTTGTTGTATTCGATACTCTGTTGATAAGACGGGTCCGGGTAGGCGACATCCTTGAAATCCCGCCAGGCTCGCACCTTTCCCTCTTCGGGAAAATTCTCCGAGTCCGAGTACAGGATCGGATAGATCAACCCCTGGGAGGAAACACCGTTTCCCGCGAGTCCGAGCATCTCCTCCCTGGCCTGCATGCTGCGCATCTCAGCCATGCACCACGGCGACTGAAAGTAAGGCGGAGTGAGCAACTGAACCATGATCTTGCTGTGCCGCAAAGCGTCCCGCAGGTTGGACGGCCAGTGCACCGCACTGGGCATCTGCCGGTCCATGTACACTTTCAGGCTGCCGTACTCGTCGGCGAGGCTTTCCCTCAGTTTGTCGTAGAAGTGGTTGAGCAGCCATTTCTGCACGCTGCCGTGACGGCTGTAGCTGATGAACAGATCGTACTCGTACTCGGACACGCCAACGATGATATGCGGCGGGCACCGGGCGGAAATCGACAGATAATGGAGATTATCGAGACAACTGGCCAGTCAATTGGCCAGAAAGTGGACAATGGCCGTCCGGGGCGCCGACCTCCATGTATCAGCGCCCCGGCGATCGCGCCTGCGACTCAGCGGTTGTACTGCCATCCGCTCCGGTAACAGGTGTCCCAACCTGCGTCGTCCACGCAGGTTACGACGCGGACCTTGCCGAGCTTGGTGCCCGAGTTGTACTTCAGGTTGCTCCAGTAGCTCGTGGTGCCGCATCCGCTCTCGTTCCAGCGGTACGGCGTCGGGCCGATGGTCCCCATGCCGAGGTCGGCCTCGAAGAACACGTAGACCGGGTTGCCGTCGCATTTGGTGTCCCGCACGGCCATGTTGATGCCGCTCATCCCGCTGAACGTCCAGGTCCAGTTGGCCGAGCCGTAGACCTCGCTCCCGGACGCGGTGGCCGCGCCGGTCGCGGCCGAGGCGGTGCCCGTGAACGCCAGTGTCGCCGCCGACGCCACGGCGATCGCCGTGGCCGCCCGCCGCAGGTTCCTGCCCGGAATCCCCTTCATGGTCCCCTCCGATGTGATAAATGAATGACGACTCCATGGGGGAGGCGTCATGCTTCGTATTCACTTCACCGACCGTGACCTGGCCCGTGTCCGCGTCGCGGCCGCGCCGGATCCGCTGTGGGAAACGGTTCTGGCCATGCAGAAGCTCACGCTCGACGGCATTCCCGCCTTCGCGCGCTGGCGGCGGCGGGTGCGGGAAGGCCTGCGGGAGCGGGACGCGCGGGCCGCGGTGCGGTTCCTGCAGACGATCGCACCGCCTGCCCGGTACTTCCCGGACTTCCTCACCCCCGCCGAGTCCGCGTGCGGGCTGAAGGCGGGGCTTGCGGCGCTCCGCGGGACGCCGGCGGATCGGCTCGGGCGCGAAGTCGGGCTGATGGCGAAGTATCACCGTCTGCCCGGTTGGACACGCGGGCTGGCCGCGGGGACGAGCGCGGCGCTCGATCAGGTCGCCGGGGCGCTCCAGCTCGCCCACGACACCCTGGTCGCTCCACAGTGGACGAGCGTGCGGACCCAGGTCGACATCGACCGGGCCCTGCGGTCACGCCTCGCCGTCGAAAACGGCACCCTCGGCCTGCTCGAGTCGCTCCGGCCCGCCTTTCGCTGGGAGGCGCCGGTCCTGACCGTGCGCTACCCCGTGGACCGCGACCTCCACCTCGGCGGTCGCGGTATCCGGCTCGTGCCGTCCTACTTCTGCTGGGACACCCCTGTCGCCCTGGCAGACGACGACCTTCCACCGGTCCTCGTCTTCCCGGTGTCCCACGAGAACGAGCCCGCTCCGCTGCCGAAGCACCTGGCCATCCTGCTCGGCCGGACCCGCGCCGCCGTCCTGTACGCGGTCGCGGGCCGCCCCACCAGCGGCGAACTCGCCGACCGGCTCGGCATTTCGGCGGCCGCGGTTTCGCGGCACACCACGGTGCTCCGCGACGCCGGGCTCATCGCCAGCCGTCGCCACGGAGCCGTGGTGCTGCACAATCTCACGCCGATGGGTGCCTCGTTGCTGGGCTGAGCCCTCAGCGCACGAGCCGCCACGTCGTGCAACTGTCGGCTCCCGCGTCGTCCTCGCAGACCCGGAACGAAGTCACATCCGGGATCGTGGCGTGGCCGCAGCCGATCTTCGAACCGTTGCTGTCGCGAAGAGTCAGCATCCCGATCTTCTGCTTGTACTGGGCGTAGACGCCGTTACCGTCCTGCTCCTCGTCGCAAACCTCGGCGAAACCGGTTTCGGAGTCGTACTGCGCGTAGTCCTTTCCCTGCGAGATGAGGTAGCCGGTCGCCGCCTCCGCGGTCGAGGTCCCCAGTACCAGCGCCGAGATCATCGCGCCGCCGACGAGCATCATTTTCCGGATCATCGTTCCCCTCCCCTTGGGCTCGGGAACAGCTTGCCGCCCGCCTCGCCGGCCGGGCGAGACTTTTGCGCCAGGGCGGAAAACCGCAGACAGGTCACCCCGCACAGGCCGCGGCCGGCTGACGACGCTTGCTCCGACCGCGTGACGGCTCTCCTGTTTCCGCGCGGACGAGAGGACGATGTTCGCCGTACTGGTGGCGGCGGCTGGACCCCACGGCGCCAGCGTTTCGTCCTGCCAAGGAGTCATGACGATGGCCGCCGCCCCCGCACCGTCCCGGCACGTGCTGTTCGAGACCACCGATCATGACGAGGCAGGCGAGTACCTGACCGGCGTGTACGGGGGAAGCTTCAGGCTGGGGGTCGGACGGAAAGGCTCCCCGGTCCATCTCAGCAGGCTGGTGACCGACACGTTCTCCTTCGTCACGGCCGTGCACAGCGCCGAGATCGGCTACACCCTGGAGGCCGTGCCGAGTTTGATGATCGCCCGGCCTCGCACCGCGCCCTTGCACTATCGGTACGGCGGCGCCGCGCACTGTTTCCGGCCCGGTGAAGTGCACCTGTGCAACACGACCGAGGACCATCCCCCCATCCAGGCGCGGTGGCAGGACGGCGCGGTCCAGGCCGTCACGTTCCCCTTCCCGTTGCTCGACCAGGTCGCCACCACGGCGGACACGCGCCATCCGAAGCCGGTCCGCTTCACCGACCTGCGCACGACGAGCCAGGACGCCGCCCGTCACCTGATCGCCACCATGGACTACCTCGCCACCAGCGTCCGCGATCGCCCGGAGTCCATGGCGGAACCGCTCGTGGCCGGTGCGGCGGGGCGGCTGCTGGCCGCCGCGGCGTTGGCCGCCTTTCCCAACACCGCGTCGACCGACCCGACCATCGAAGACCGGCGCGACTCGCATCCGGCCACCCTGCGGCGGGCGATGGCGTTCATCGACGACCACGCCCACCTGGACATCACCGTCGCCGACATCGCCGCCGCCAGCCACGTCACCATCCGTGCGCTGCAGTACGCCTTTCGCCGCCACCGCGGGACGACTCCGATGGGCTATCTCCGCCAAGCCCGCCTCCAGCAGGCACACCGGGACCTGTTGACCGCTGATCCGGCCGACGGCCTCACCGTCACCCAGATCGCGGCCCGCTGGGGCTTCTTCCATCCCGGCCGATTCGCCCAGCATTACCGCGCCGCCTATGGCTGCCCGCCGTATCGGACGTTGCGGCGCGACGGCCGATGACTCCTTGAGTCGATCAGAGGGGCGGCGAAGACTGGGTTCCGGCACCGGTACGCGGGGTCCACACCGCGTGAAACTCCGGTGTTGCGTACCGGTGCCGTGACTCCGGGCGGCGGGGTCTCCGCCCGGAGCCGGCTCACCGGGGCGGGGGCCGGGCCACCGGGGAGTCGGGACAACCCATGCTCCTTCTTCGAGCCGCCAGGCACAGCACGACCGGCGAACCCGTGTCCACGCTGGTCAAGGGCCGAACCATCCGGAAGACGAAACAACCACGCGCGCCGGGAATCGGGCATGGTGGGTTCCGGGGGTGGTCATGTCCGAGTGGTCGAGCGCCAAGACCGGGACGGCGGTCGTCATCGGGGTCACCGCGTTGTGCGCGCTGGTCACCGCGGGAACCGAGTACGCGGGCGCGCTGGAACTACGGATCGGCTCGTTCGCGCTCGTCCTGCTTCCGCTTTTCTTCGCCTTCGTGATCACGGTGGTCCTCAATCTGTCGTTGTCCTGGCGGCGTCCGGACGCGGCCGCGCCGATCTGGTCCTGCGCCGGGCAGCTCCTGCAACTGCTGACGGTGGTGTTCGTGGTGCGGGCCGGGGTCGTGCTGGGGACGGCGCTTCCCACGATCGCCGAGGCCGGGCCGGCGATCCTCGTGCAGAGCCTCGGAAAGGCGGGGACCGCGCTGCTGGCCTTCCCGGCGGCCCTGCTGCTCGGCTTCGGACGCGCGAGTATCGGCGCCACCTTTTCGATCGGCCGCGAACCCAGCATCGCCCTGGTGACCGAGCGGTACGGCATCGCCGGACCGGAAGGGTCCGGCGTTCTCGCCACCTACATCAGCGGCACGCTCTTCGGGTCCTTGTTCTTCTCCGTGCTCGCGGGCATCGGGTCGACGATTCCGCTGTTCAGTTCCACGGCGCTGGCGATGGCCTGCGGCGTCGGCAGCGGCGGCATGACGATCTCCTGCGCGGGTTCACTCGCGCACGGTTCCCGTGACCTGCCCCAGGACGACATCCTCGCGCTGGCGACGGCCAGCGACGTCCTGACCTACGTCACCACCGTGCTGCTGGGCGCTTTCGTCGTCCTTCCGGTGCTGGAGCGGCTCTACCGTTCCCCCACCGCGGTGCGGAATCGGCTGGTATCAGGGGACACGGTCGAGCCGAAGGCGGCCGTCGTGCCCTCCCGGCTGGTGAGCGGATTGGCCGTGACCGGGCTCCTTTTCGTCACCTCGGGATGGCGTGCGGCGCCGGGAATGCTCTTGCTGCTGGCCCTCGCTTTCGGGGTGCGGATGCTCGGCGACCGGACCGGCCGGTTCGTGCCGACCGTGCTGTGGGCGGCGCTCGTCGGCGCGGTGCTGACCGTTCCGGGACTGCCGTGGTCCGCGACCATGCTGCGCGTCCTGTCCGCTGTCGATCTGCTGACGCTGGCCACGGCCGTGCTCAGCTGCGTCGGTCTGTGCGTGACCATCCGGCAGCTGAGAATCTTGCGGACGCTGAGCTGGCGCGCGGTCGTCGTCACCCTGCTCGTGTTCGCGGGCTCCTTCTTCACCTCGGCTCTGCTGGCCCAGATCGTCCTGTCCCTCGGCGGGTTCACCGGATGAGCGGCGGCCGAGCACGAACAGCAGCGCGAGCGCCGCGATCAGATAGGCATTGCCGACGACGGCTTGCCCGAGGTTCCACGTGCGTTCGGTGCCGCCTCCACCGGGAACCACGGCGACGGTCCAGCCTGTGAAGACGACGGCGGCCATGCCCATCGCGGGCCGCCTGGCGCACAGGTAGCCGAGGGCGGGCACCACCCACACCCAGTGATGCGTCCACGAGATCGGGCTGACCAGCAAGGCACAACCGGCCGTCACCAGCAGAGCGCCGGGGTCGTCGCCCGCGCGGTGAAGACGCCGGACGAGCCACATCATCACCCCCGCGCAGAGGACGCCGAAGCAGCCGATCAGCACTGTCGCGACGCCGCCCTCCGGCAGCGTCCTGGCGACGAATCCTTGCCACGACTGGTTTCCCACCCAGCCTTTCATCTCCGCGAAGTGGCCGTTGAAGATCGCGGACGTCCAGTAGCGCACGGAATCCTTCGGCAGTACCACGAACGCGAGCGTCGTCGCACCGAGGAAGGCCGCCAGGGCACGGGCAGCGTCGGCGAACCGCCGGACGAGTACGAGGTGGACGATGAAGATCAGCGGGATCAGTTTGACCGCCGCCGCGAGCCCGATCCCGATGCCGCGGAACCGCGATTCGCGCAGCAGCAGCACATCCGCGACCACGACGGCCATCAGGAGGAGGTTGACCTGGCCGAGTCCGATCGTCTGCCACACCGGTTGCAGGGCGAACGCACCGAGCAGCAGGAGCGGGAGGTACGCGCGCTCGGTGAACGGCCGGAGCGCGACATGGAGCGAAGGCGCCGCCGCGATCGCCAGCAGGCCCCAGCACCATTGCGCCGGGAGCGCGGTCAGCGGGACGAAGAGCAGCGCGGCGAACGGCGGATAGGTGAACGGCAGTTCCGGCGCCCAGCCGGGCAGCGCGGTCAGGTGGTCGTACAGCGGCTCCCCGTGGAGCACGGCGGATCCTCCGGCGCGGTAGACGGCCGAGTCGACCCCGAGTGGAGTGCCCGAAAGCCACCAGATCAGCGCGATCGCGACGAGTACGGTGACCGCGAAGCCGACGGCGAGCACCGTCGCGTTGGCGCGCAGGGCGTTGATCCGAAGCATGGGGAGAATGATCTCCGTTCCGAGACCGCGGCACATCGCCCGGTGGACCCGTCTCGGCCCCGCTACCCGGGTATCGCCGGGTCGCGGACCCCTACCCCGGTATCACGGTCTTCGTATCCGGCCGCCTGCAACCGGAACAGCTTCGCGTAGATGCCGTCCGCGGCGAGCAGGCTTTCGTGGTCGCCCGATTCCACGATCCGCCCCCGGTCGAGGGTGTAGATCCGGTCCGCCCCGCGCACGTTCGACATCCGGTGCGAGACGAAGAGGACCGTACGCCCCTTGAACAGATCGCGAAGCTTGTCGAACAGTTCCGCTTCCGCTTGGGCGTCGAGGGAGGCCGTCGGCTCGTCGAGGATGACGAACGGCGAATCGCGGTAGAACGCGCGTGCCAGCGCCAGCCGTTGCCATTGCCCGAGGGAGAGGTCGGTTCCGCCCGAGAATTCCGCGCCGAGCACCGTGTCGTATCCGTGGTCGAGACGCTCGGCGATCGTGTCGGCGGCGGCGCTGCGCGCGGCTTCGGCCAGCCGCCGCGCCGGATCTTCCGCTCCCGGCCTGCCGAACTCGATGTTGTCGGTCACCGTCAGGCGATACTTGACGAAGTCCTGGAACAACACCGCCGTGCGATCGCGAAGCACCCCGGGATCCCGGACGGGTTCCCCGTCGATCGACAGCGAGCCGGTGCTCGGCGGATACAGTCCCGCGAGCACTTTCGCGAGGGTCGTCTTCCCCGATCCGTTGGTGCCCACCAACGCGACGATCTCGCCGGCGGGCAGATCGATGTCCACGCCATGCAGGGTCGGCTCCGAAGCACCGGGGTAGCGGAACCCGAGATCGCGGGCGGACAGCGAGCCATACGCCCGCCGAGCCGGTTCGACCGGCTCCGCCGAGGACGAAGCCGCGAAGAGCCGGAGATCGGCCAGATAGAGCAGGACGTCGCCCAGCGCGTTGAACAGGAAGGTGATCGCCTGCACGCGCGTGTTGAGCAGGAAGAGCCCCAGCAGGGCGGCGATCGCGGTGGGAACGTCGATCCCGCCGGAGCCGGCGTAGAGCCAGACGCCGCCGATGATCGCCACGGTGATCAGGTCACCGGTCAGCCTGGCGGCGATCTTGCGCCGGGCGTGCCGCCGGTACAGCACCGTCGTATCCGCGATTTCCTCGTCGTAGCGGGAATTCCAGCGGTCGAACAGGACCGGGCCGATACCGAACGCGCGGATCTCCTTCGCCTCGTCGCGGCCGGTCAGCAGCCGTTCGAGGTAGTCACGGACACGGCGGTTTTCGGCGAGTTTCCCGTTGAGCCCGTAGCGCGCGTCGCGTTCCTGTTTGGCGGCACGGAACAACGGGATCGGCGCGAGCAGGCACAGCGGCAGCAGGATCCAGGTCATGGCCGCGAAAGTGGCTCCGACCGCGATCAGGCTGAACGACGCCTGGATGATCGCGACGGCGGAGGAGACCAGCGTGATGGGTTGCACGCGAGACGCGAAAACGGCGCGCTGGAGCCGGTCGTAGAAGGCCGGGTCCTCGAAGGTCAGCAGTTCGGTCTTGATCGTCGACCGCAGCACCAGGGACAGGATGTGCCGATCCGTTTTGACCGCGAGAACGCGCTGCCACGACTGGGCGAGGCCGCGGAAGGCGCCGTTGATCGAAGTCAGCACCATGACGGCCATCAGCAGCGGGATCAGTTTCGGCCAGAGGTCGCGGGCGTCTCCGCCGAGACCGCCCAGCACTTCCTTCGTGACCAGCATCATGAGGCTGAGGGTGGCGGCGGAGAACAGCTGGTGGACCAGGATCGCGGTGAACCGTCTCCGGTCGGCCGCCCAGATCAGGCGCAGCGCGAAGACCGTCGTTCCGGCGAGGCTCCTGGTCGAGAGCCCCTTCGCGGCGGTCACCGCAACGCCGGCGTTCGTTCGAGCACGTTCGCGAGCCATGCGGTTTGGATCTCCTGGAGCCGGTCGTGGGTCTCGCGGTAGCGGAAAGTGTGGCCCTCGCAGGGGAACAGGGCGAGCCTGGCTTCTCCCCCGGCGGCGACGAGCCCCTGATAGAACTCGACGGCCTGGTCGGGATGCGTCGCGGGATTGGCGTCGTCGAGGCCGTGCGCGATCAGGACCGGCCGCCGGATCCGGTCGGCGAACAAGAGCGCGCTGAAGGCGTGGTAGATCTCGGGAACCGCCCAGTAGGGCCGTTTCTCGTACTGGAAGCCACCGCAAACGCGGGTCCGGTTGTAGCAACCGCTCTGCGCGATACCCGCCGCGAGAGTGGGAAAGTGCGCCAGCGCGTAGAGCGCGAGAGTGGCCCCGAAACTGTGTCCGCCGACGACGACCCGGTCACCGAGGTGTTCGAGGCTCGCCCCGATGGCACGCTCCAGTTGCCCGTGCACCTGTTCGAGGGTGACGTCACCCGGCCAATGCAACGGCAGGTCGAGGACGGCTTGACGGGAATCCGCCCCCACGAACCCGTTCGGTCCGGGCAGTTCGGCACGGAGCGGGCCGGACGTCGCACGCAGCCAGAGCACCGTCGCGTCGACGGCACCCGGCGGCGACACGGTCAGCACCGCGTCGTGGAACCCCGTCGGAATCGTGACGACCTCATCGACGGACCCTGCCCGGGGTGTCCTCAAAGGACGGACCGGACGTGGCCTCGGCGGCCTGAGTGCGGCGCTGTCCTCCAAAGGCTCCAAGCCCGCTTCGGTCAGCCTGCCGACCGCCCAGGCCAGCCGTTGTGCGCCGGTGCCCGCACGCGTGCTCGGCCGCAGTCCGGAGACGTGATCGACGAGCACCGAGCCGTCGGTCCCGCGCTCGAGATGCCGCACCAGCAAGGAATCGGGCAGCAGCGGGCGTCCGGCGCCACTGTTCAGGTCGAGCTCGAAAAGCCGGGCTCCCGCCGCCGCGTGCAAGGCTTCGATACCGGGCTCGAAGGACACGTAGCCGGGGCCGGCGGCGTCGTATACGAGCGGCTCGGTCCCCGCGGCGGCTTCGGTCTGTTCGCGGATTTCGGGACAGAGCACCAACAGGCGATCACGGTCGAGCCAGCACAGAGGCGCACCACCGGCGTTGCCGAAGGTGGTGAGGGAGGCGGCGATCCTGATCCCGGGCAGTTCCATCACCGTGCGCGCGGCGCAGTCCGCGATCCACGGGTGGAGCCCGCCGGGTCCGTGCGCCAGACCGGCGAGCAACGGGAGATCCGGATGCCACGCGTAACCGAACCCGGTCATCCGCGCCACCGGCGGATGCCACTCTTCCCCGTCGGAAAACCGCACGGCGACCGAGAGGGGTTCGGCGCGATCGACCGCGAGCCCGGCCAGTGCGGGGTCGAGATCGAGACCGCACCAGTCGCCGAGGTCGTCCCGGTGGGCCGACAGGCTCGGCCGCCCGGGCAGCGTCGTCAGCACCGCGAGCGAGCCGTCGCCGTTCGGGTGGCTAACCGGCATGCGTCCCTCCGGGCAGACGCACCACGATGCGGTCGATGAGCGCCTTGACGTCGCCGATTCCCGCCACGGGCGAGCACACCGGCTCCCCGGCGGCGTCGAGGCCGGTCGCGGACGGCACCCCGAGCCCGTCGAAACCGGCCGGACGTTCGTCGCCGGGGTTGAGCACCACGGTGGTGATCGAATCCCGGCGCGCGGGCTCCATCCGGTCGATCAAGGTGTGCAAGGACCGGCACGCCGGGCAGGAGCTGGACACGTAAAGACGAACCCCGAGCACGGGTTCCAGGCACGGCGGCGCGTCGGTTCCCTCGGCCGCCCGCCGGTCGAAATGACGCAGCACGACGACGAGCACCACCGACCCGGCGGCACAGGCCACGAGCCGCGGCCACGGCGAAGGTTCGGCCAGGAACGGCAGCGCGGCGGCCGACACGAGCGCGCCGGCCAGATTCGCGCCGATATGCGCGCTGCCGACGGCGGCGAGCCGCGCGGCCCCGAAGCAGGCGCACTTCTGCCCCCGCAACTGATAGGCCACCAAGGCGAGCGCGGCGTAGGAGACCAGCGCCACCAGGGCGGCGAAACCGCCGGGCAGCGCGATGACGAGGCCCGCGGCGACGATCTCTGCCGCACCGACCAGCCGTGGCCCGTGCGGAGCGGCGAGGAGACGGGAATCGTACGGCCACGACAGCTCGGTGGCGGGTACGAACAGCTTGGAAAGACCGGCCACCAGCAGGGGCGCGGCCAGCAGGCCGAACACGGCCTGACCGAGTGCGGCGATCAACGGACGTCCTTTCGTTCGACCAGCCAGCCCGATTCGAGCAGGTCATGGGCGAAGCCTTGCTCCGGCTTCTTCACCGGGGAATCCAGCAGGTCCTGGACCACCGCGGCCTGGGATTCGGTGCATTCGGCGAGCGCCAGCGTGGCGCCTTCGACCAGCACACCGCCCCCGAACGGGAGCCGGGTGAACACGACTCCCTCGGCGAGTTCGTAGCCATGGACGTCGTCGGTCATCGCTTCCTCAGCCACCTCTCCAGCCAGGTCAGGCGCAACAGCATGGGCGCGCGGTCCGCGGTCAGCACGGCGTCGTCGAGGATCCGGAGCACCGGCCGGATGTCGAGGAGCCCCAGGTCCGCGAGCACGCTGCCGTTCGACAGTTCGATGGCGACCTTCTTGCGCTCGCGGTGCAGGTGCTGGGCAGCGGCGGCACGCAAGGCGAACGCCGAAGACGACTCGCGCACCGGCCCCGCGTCCTTCGCGAGCGCCTCGCGCATCGGGACCTGGTTGACGAAGAGGCCATCGCGGATATGGCCGAGCCGCCGGGGTTCGTAGCCCGCGACCGACGCCAGCACCCCGGCGTCGAGACCGGGCACGATCGTCCGGTCGCCCGCCACGGCCAGCGCCCCGTTCTCCCACAGCCGGGCCTGTGCCCGCCCGACCGGGGCGGGAAGGTCGTCCAGGTGGGCCCGCCAGAGTGCGCCCGTCGCCAGCTGCGCGGACTTGAGCGCTTCACGCCCTTCCTCGGTGAGACCCGGCAGACCGTGCCCGCCGTGCCCGGTGGCGGGAGCGGTGAGCCCCGGCTGTGCCTCGGCCGCGCGGGCGGCCGCGGCGTTGGCGCCCCTGGTCTTGAGCGCGGCGAGCGCGGCGGTGACGTCGGGGAGCACACCGGTGGTGTGAAAGGGCTCGCAGGCCAGCAGCTGCCGTCCACCGCGACCGACCTCGACCTCGGACAGCGTCGTCGTGACCAGGCTTTCCAGCAGTGAACCCAGCACCAGCGGCCGCTGGGCGAAATCGGTGAGGCGATCGACGAGGTGGCGGCGCATCGCCAGCTCCGGTGTGGGCGGCACCAGTTCCTCACCGGTGATCGTGTCCTGGTCGAGCACCTCGGACAGCGCGCAGGGCACGTGCTCGATCCACAGCCCGGCGGGCGCCGGGAGCGGCGGCCGGGGAACGCCGTCACGGTGGAGATCGGCGTGGAAGAGCACCGGCGCGTGGCCGGCGGCACGGGCGCAGGTCGCGAGGAACGTCGAGGACAGGCCGCCACTGAAGGCGAGCCCGTAGCCCCCGCCGAGTCCCGCGAGGAATGCGGTGACGGCCTTGTGCAGGGGTTTCCGGGTGGGTACGACGTCGGATCCGCGCTGCTTGACGGACACGCCGTCGGCGCCAAGGGTCAGGTACGAACCGACCATGAGGCGGTACACACCCGCCATCGGGCTGCCGTCCGGTGGTTCCGGCAGGCCTTCGACGAGGGCGAGGAGCCGGCCGTGGTCGAGGTCCGCGTCGGATCGCGCGCGGAACGCCTCGACGTCCTCGCTGAACTCGATGCGTCCGGCGCCGATGCGGTAGAAGATCTCGCGCGAGGTCGGTTCCGGACGGCCGATTTCGAATTCGGAGCCGGTGGAGCGCACGGCGAGACCGGCACCCGGGTCGATTTCCCCGCCGCGGTGGACGATTTTCCCGTCGTCGAGCTCTATTTGTCTCAGCACGGCCTACTCGACCCCCTCGGACCGAAAGACGACGACATACTCTTCGTGAACCGGGACGGAAGTGCTCACCACGGTTTCATCGCAGGAAACCCAGGCCAAGAAACTGGCAGGAGCCTTGGCGGGCACTATCTCCCGGCCGAGATTGAACGACGCGGGCACCCCCATGGCACGCAGCCCGGCGGTGAGGAACAGTGCGTCGTCGACGGGGTCGAGAAAGCCGAATTTCTCCCGCTGACAGGTACGCAATCCGGCGACCGCGCGCGCGAGATCGAAACGTCCGGCGCGGCGCCCCTCGACAGCGGGCCACCGCTCGATTCGATATCCGCCCGCCGGATCACGGACGGACTCGACGAATTCCCCTGCTCGCCGCCCTGCTTCTTTTACTCTCACTGCCTTCATCTTTCCGTCGTGATACGTCCGGGAGAGGGGGCGCGGACCCGAGATCCGCGCCCCCCGTCAACTCACGTCAGGCTCGACCGGCTCAGATCTGCTGGCAGTGGAACCAGTTGCACAGGTGGCCGGGGCAGCACTGCGAGTCCCAGGCGCAACCGTCGCCCGGCATGCCACAGGCCTCCTCGACCACGGTCGGCTCCGCGTAGAGGTGCTGGAGCATTCCGTCGCCGAGCTTGGCACTGATAGTCACCTTGGGCATTCTTTCCTCCTTTTTACATGAGGTACCGACGGTCGGACCCCAAGCTTTTTCGCGCACGCCGAACAGAGCTCCAGGCGTGCGAACACGAGAAAGGCGGAGCGAACGTGAATACGTCGAACGGAAAAGCCGCGTTTACCCCGGCACACCCTCGGACAAGGCGTGTTCGGGCGCGAAAGGACCCCAGTTCGTCACTATGGCGCGCCTTTCCCCAGTATTCGGCGAGCACCGCACACGGGCACCCGACGGGCACCCGTGCTTCCTTCCCCAGTAATTCATTGTTTTCTCACCGGCGAATTGACCGGCTTGCTTCCCCAGTACGTCTCGAGTCAAGCTAGCACGGCGGATTCACGCCCGCAACAGACTCTTCGGATCGATCCGCGACATGCGGCATTACGACGGAATACCCGCATTTCGAGCAATCGGAAATGAATGAAGGCGCCCGCCGCGACAGTTTCCGCGGAGCGCAGGACACGGGACGCCGACCCCCAGGTCCGCCCGCGATCTTGACCGTATTGACCGACTCCGAGGGCGGGCAACCGCCTTGTGAAGAGTTCACCTGCTTGGAGCAAAGTGGCTCGCGGCCGGGATTCCGGCCGCGAGCCTACGTGGACGTGCTTGTTCCGTTTTCGGGATCAGCGTCGGGTGAGGACCCGCTTGCCCAGCCATCCGGCGTAGACGGCCAAGCCGGCGACCCCGGCCTTCCGGGTCGGACGGGCCGCGATCGCCAGGCCGATGACGAGTTCGGTGGCGCCGTTGCGGTAGGTCCAGTTACGGACGTCGTCGGCGAACGCCATCTTCGTCACGGGCTCGAACACGGCCGGAGCGGCGAAGTGGGCGAGACCGGTCGCGGCGATGCCGAGGCCGAGGAGCTTGGACATGGAGTGCCTTCCTTGTTCAGTCGAGGACGCCGGCGCGGCGCCAGAGCCGGCGGCTCGGGCCGCCGATGAGGCCGATCTCGGTGAAATAGTCGACGGCCTTGGCCGCCCACGCCGCCTTGGTCCGGCGCCAATGCGGATTCGCGGTGGCGACCTGGCGGGCTTCGCGGGGATCGAGGCCGACGGAGGTGTATGCCTTGGGGTGCAACAACTCCGACGTCGCGACATAGGCCATCCCGGCGATCGCCCATCGGATCAGTTCGCGGCCGACGCGACCGTGACGGGCCCAAGCCCGGCCCAGTTCGTCCTTGGCGAAGCTGATGTGGCGCGCCTCTTCGATCACGTGGATGCGGGAGATCATCCGGATCATCGGCTGCAGGCTGTCGTCGCGCATCATCTCGCGCTGCATGCCGTCGGCGAGTTCTTCGACGTAGATGGCGCCGGCGAACAGCAACGCCGGACCGCAGATCGCGCCGAAGATCTTGCCCGAGCGGTGCGCCGTGCGGCTCGGCCGCCGGACGACACCGCCGCTTTTCTCGATCGAGCGGGCGAACATGGTGCTGTGGCGGCATTCGTCGGCGATCTCGGTGAGCGCGTACTGCGCGTTGTGGGTCGTCGGGTCGCTGTTGTAGACGTGACGCACGAGGCCCTGCATGAGGATCAGCTCGAACCAGATCCCCGACGCCGCCGCGGCCGCGGCCTCCTGACGGCTCAGTTCGGCGCGCTGCCCGTCGTCGAGCCGCTCCCATAAAGCGGTGCCGTACAAGGAACAGCGCTCCGGCGCCTTGCCGTACGCGCCGTCGACCAACGGCGCCTGCCAGTCGACGTCGACGTCCGGGTCGTAGGAGTGTCGCGCGGAGGAGCGCTGCAGACGCTCGGCGACCCGTTCGCTTTCGGTGTTCGCGGTCAAGACGACCTCCTCGGATCCGTGTGCTCCGGCAGCGGTCCGCCGCCGTCCGGGATGACCTGCCCGGAATCGCGGTAGGCCACCGCCTCGTGGAAACCATCGCGTTCGGCGAACTCGCGGAACCAGCGGCCTTCCGGGCTGTGCCGGGTGATGCCGTCGAAAAGCGTCGCGAGTGTCTGAGTGCCGGAAAGGCCCATGTTGTCGTAGGCCTGGTTGATCATCAGCTTCTGCATCACCAGCTGGTTCGTCGGCACGCCCGCCATCCGGTCGGCCAGTTCCTCGACCGCGGCTTCGAGCCTTTCGGGTTCCACCGCCTCGAGCGCGAGTCCCCATTCCGCGGCGGTGGCGCCGTCGATGGTGTCGCCGGTGAGCAGCATCCGCTTGGCGCGCTGGGCACCGGCGCGGTAGACCCACATCGCGGTCGTCGGGCAACCCCAGACGCGGGCGGGCGGATAGCCGAGGCGCGCGTCGGTCGCCATGATCAGCACGTCACACGACAGCGCGATGTCGCTGCCGCCGGCGATCGCGTGTCCCTGCACCTGGCAGATGGTGGGTTTCAGCGACCGCCACAGGGTGAAGAAGTCGTCGGTGTTGCGTTTCATCACCCGGTAGTCCTTGATCGGATCCCAGACCGGGCCCTGGTTCCAGCGGCCTTCCGCGTCTCCCTCGGCGAACTGTTTGAGGTCGTAGCCGGCGCAGAACGACCGGCCTTCGCCGCGCACCACGATCACGCGGACCGCGTCGTCCTCGTTCGCCCGTTCCACGGCCTGCCGGATCTCACCGGGCATGACGTCGTTGATCGCGTTGAGCCGCTCGGGGCGGTTCAGGGTCAGGTAGGCCTTTCGGTCTTGGACGCGATACGTGAGCGTCTCAAACGCCATCGGAGCCTCCCAGCGCGCGAAGGGTGAAGGTGACCAGGTGCGGGATGGTGTCCGGCCCGCTCTCGCCTGCCAGCGGGCCGACCAGCATTTCCGCGCCCGCGCCGACCAGCGCCGCGGCGGTCGCTTCCGCGTCCTGCGAAGGCAGCAGCCCCCTTCTCACCCCGTCGGCGATGTTCCTGGCGATGACCTCGCGGAACGCGCGGCGGAAGACCAGCCGTTCGGCCTCCACCACGGCGTCGACCGGCTCGGCCAGCAACGCGTACGCCAGCCTCGGCGCCTTCAACGCCCGCCCGGCGAAGGTCTCGATCACGGCGACCACCCGCTCGCGGACGTCGCCCTGGGAAGCGGCGGCCTCGACCGCGTCGACCTCCCGCGAGACGACTTCGCGGAAGACCTCGACGACGAGGTCGGCCTTGGACGGGAACTGCCGGTACACGCTGCCGGTGCCCACGCCCGCCCGGGTGGCGACCGCGGCCATGGAGCAGCCCGCGTAGCCGGTCTCGGCCAGCAGCGCGATGGCCGCGGCCAGGATCTCGCCGCGCTGCGAGTCCAGCCTGGCCTGGGTCTTCGGGGTCCGTCGGTACGGCATGCCAAGGAGTGAAGCACGGATTCCGCTCTTCAGTCCAGCTCTTCCTCGAACAGTTCGCGATCCACCGCGGTGGCCGTCACGAAACCCATGGCGGCCGCGGTCACCACGAACGTCATCCCCGGCGGGCACGATTCCCGCCGCGCCAGGTCACCCGCGGCGTATACCCCGGGTACGCCGGTGAATCCGACATCGTCGATCCGCACGGTGCCGTCGTCCTGGAGCACGCAGCCCAGCTTCCCGGCCAGCGGGTCGGCCTGCCGCGTGGTGGCGTGCAGGAACACCGCCGCGCAGTCCACCGGGCCGCCTTCGCGGAAGGTGACCCGTTCGACCTCGTCCTCGGGCCCCTCCACAGCGCGCACCGGCTCTTGGCGCACGCGGACAGCGCGTTCGCGCAGAAGCGCTTCGTCCTCGGCGGACAACGGGAAGCCGTTGGCGCACAAGGTGACATCCCGGCTCCACCGGGTCAGCTGAGCGGCGAACACCACGTCCTGCCGTCCCTCGGTGGCCAGGACGGCCAAGGGCCGATCCCGGAATTCCCAGGCGTGGCAGTACGGACAGCCGAGCACGCTCTTCCCCCAGCGCTCGGCCAGCCCCGCGATCCCGGGCAGCTCCTCGACCACCCCGGTGGCCAGCACGATCCGGCGCGCGTTCACCGGAGGCCCGTCCTCGAACGCGACGGTGAACCCACCGCATTCGCCCTCCACGGCCCGTACCCGACCTTCGCGCAGGTGGACTTCCAGGTACTCCGCCAGTTGCTCGCGCCCGGCGGTCCGTAACGCGTCCGGGCTCATCCCGTCGCAGGCCAAAAGCCCGTGCACCCCCGCGGCCGCCGAATTCCGGCCCGCGCCGCCGTCGATCACCAGCGCGCTGCGCCGCGACCGCCCGAGCACCAGCGCGGCGCTCAACCCGGCGGGACCGGCACCGATGATCACCGCGTCATACCCGGCGTCGCGCACGGCATGTCCTCTCCTCGAGTATCGGGTAGCACCCGCATACCCGGGCCGCCCGCCGGGAAACCTGCTCCCGGCGGGCGTCACGCGCTCAATTCCGGTCGATGGTGAACGTGCTCGTCGTGTTCCGGATGTCTTCGGCGTTGTCGCTCAGGGTGAGCCCGGTGAACGTCGCCGAGCCGACGGCCGGGCCCTGGCCTGGCTCCGGCAGTTCGTTGACCCAGATCCCGATCCCCGACTTCGCGTCGAACTCGTCACCGCTGCGGTGCGCGCCGGTGATCGACACGTTCGTCAGCACCGTGTCCTCGACCGGGTTCTCCGGGCGGTTCCCGGTGTACTTGGTCTGGAACATGATGCCGCTGTAGGTCGGGCTTTGGATGTCCACATCGGACACCCGGATACCCCGGAACTCCTTGGAGGCGGAGAACATCCAGATCGCGGGGAATGTCTGCTGCCCCCAGAAATGACCACCGGTACGGACCAGTGAGACGTTCTGGACGGTCGTCGGCTGCGGGCCGAAGCCGAGGAACGGATAGCCGAAATCGAGCGAGCTGATCGTGATCCCCGAGTACGTCAACGTGTCCGCGATGTACAGATTCCGGAAGGTGTTGCCGTACCCGCCGTACACCGCCAGCCCGGCCGCGCGCCACGGAAGCAGCACGGTCAGATTCTCGAACACGTTGTCGTACTGGTTGCCCGCGTTGAGGTCCGTTGCCGCGAACAGCGCGAAACTGTCGTCACCGGTGGAGCGTGCCTCGTTGTCGGTGACGCGGTTTCCTGTGCTGCCATTGGTGAAGTTGACGCCGTCGGCGAACATGTCGCGGATCCGCGAGTTCTTCACCGTCGTGTTGTCCACATTGGTCGCCCACAGCAGGCACATCTGGTGCTCCACCCAGATGTCGTCGATGGTCATGTTCGTGACGTTCGTGAAGTTGAAGACCTTGCCGGGCCCGTCGATCCGGGACGTGTAGTTACCGAACACGGCGAACCCGCGGAACGTCGAACCGCTCGCGCTCGCCTGCGCGTCGAACCCGATGTCGGTGTTCTCCTGCCCGGCTGGCGCGGTGAACTTCGTGAACCACGGACCGGCGCCGAGCACCGTGACCGGCTTGCCGTACACGGTGAGCTTGTTCGTCACCGGATATTGCCCCGGCGGCAGGAAGACGCCGGTGAGGTTCGGATCCTGACGCACCTTGTCCAGCGCGGCCTGCACATCCTGCTGGGTGAATCCGGCCGGGACGGCGTAGCGCGCCGGGTCCGGGTTCGCGGCCGCCGTGGCCAGCTCGAAGTTCACGAAGTCGATCGCGTAGTTCAAGCCGTTGCCGGCGTCCTTCTGCAGCTTGATCTTGTGCCCGGCGGGAACGGTCGTGCCGAGAAGCATGCTGGCCTCGTCGTAGATGTGCCGAGCGGGACCGGCTCCCGGTGAGTTCTGCGGAGAAGCCTCAGGGCCGTAAAGCCACGCGTGACGCGAAGTCAGGTCGATGGCCTTCAGGAACGTGCCGTCGACGTAGACGTTCAGCGTCGAGTTCTGCCCGCCGCCACCCGCGGCGTCCGGCATCGAGAACCGGGTCACCAGGGTGTTCGTGGCCGCGCGGGT
This sequence comes from Amycolatopsis keratiniphila, assembly GCF_000400635.2. Classification (NCBI taxonomy): domain Bacteria; kingdom Bacillati; phylum Actinomycetota; class Actinomycetes; order Pseudonocardiales; family Pseudonocardiaceae; genus Amycolatopsis; species Amycolatopsis keratiniphila. The sequence continues at coordinate 7,202,742 of NC_021252.1, forward strand.
GGTGAACTCGACCGAGGCCCCGGTCGAGTTCAGCGTCACCGCCTTGCGGCCCGACGCCTCCCCCGCGAGATCGCCGATCTTGCGGTTCGGACCGATCACGGATGCGCCGCCCGCGATCACGCCGTCTTCGGCCTCGTACATGTCGTAGGGCATGTTCGCGCCGCGGCCGACGAACAACGCTTGTGTGCTCGTGTTGTTGCCCTGTTTGGCGGGCACCTCGTTGGCGTCGTTCGCGACGACGGTCTTGACCGTGTACCGGCCGTTCCCGGCCGTCCAGGTGCCCACGTTCACCGGCGGTGCGGTGGCCCCGGCGGCGATCGCGCCGGAGTACGAGCCGCTGAGCGTCTTGACGACGGCGCCGCTCTGATCGGTGATCGTCACCGTGACGCCGTGGGCGCCACCCGCCGAAGCGACCGTGCCCTGGTTGCGCACCGTGGTGGAAAAGATCACGGTGCCACCCGCCGTCGGGTTGTTCGGCGACCAGGCGGTGGCCGCGACGAGGTCGGAGCTCTGGACCGGGCTGACGACGAGCGCCGTCGAGCCGGTGTAGGAGTTGTTGGCCTCGTCCTGCTCGACGACGACGTTGGTCTCGTCGACCTTCGCGGTGATCTGGTGACTGCCCGCTTCCCGGGTGCCGATGTCCGCCGAAACCGTCGCCGACGCTCCCGCGGCGAGTGCGCCGACCGGTGCCGTGCCGACCTTCGCCGTGCCCAGGTAGAGGTTCACGTTCGTCGCGCCCGACGCCGCGGTCCCGGCGTTGCGGACGGTCGCCGACACCGTGATCGCGTCGGTCTCCACCGGATTCGCCGGCGACCACGAGACACCCGACACCGTGAGGTCGGGATTCGGGGCTGGGACACCGAAAACCTGGAATTCCGCGGCCTGACCGCCGGGCGCACCGGAGTTGGCGGTGATCCGCAGCCGGACGTCGGCGGCGCGGCCACTCACCGGGATCGTCACGGTGTTGCCGCTCGAGGGGGTGAAGGTGTACGTCTGCGCGGGCACCAGCGTGGTGAACGCGGTCGCCCCCTGGTCACGCCCTTCGACCGCGATCGTCTGCGTGCGCTGGGCCCACGCCGGATCCGGGTTGAGCTTGACCACGACACGGTCGAGGTCGGCGTTGGATCCCAGCGCCACGGTAAGCAGGTTCGGATACGCCGCCCCCTCCCAGTAGGTGGTCACGGAGTCGTCGTTGGCGTTGGCCGCGACGTAGGAATGCTGCACCGAAGACGCCGTGATCGGCTTGCCCAGCGCGAGATTCGTGCCGGCGCGCGTACCCGTCCTGGTCACCGTGCCGCTGCTCGGCGACTGGTTCCCCGCCGCGTCGCGGGCCCGCACGGAATACGCGACGGTCGCGCTTTCCGGCTGGTCGTCGGTGTAGGTCAGGACGTCACCGCCGACACTGCCTCGCAGCTGCCCGTTGGCGTACACGTCGTAGCCCGCGACCCCCGTGTTGTCGGTCGAGGCCGACCACGTGAGCCGGATCTTGCCGCTCGACGGTTCGGTGTAGGCGAGGTTCCCTGGCGCGGACGGCGGCTGAGTGTCCCCGCCAGCCGGGCCGTGTACTTCGAACTCCGAGAGCTGGGCTGCCGGCCAGCCGGTGTTGGCGGTGATGTTCAGCCGCACGAAGCGGGTGTTCCCGGTGATGTCGAGGGTGACGGTGTTGCCTGTCGCCGGGTCGAACCGGTGGCCCGCCGACGGGACGAGATCGCTGAAGCTCGCGCCGTTCCCGCTGCCCTGCACCGAGAACGTCTGGGTGCGGGCTTCCCAGCCGGAAGGCAGTTTGAGCACGAGCCGGGCGATGTTCGTGGCCGCGCCGAGATCGGCCTGGATCCATTGCGGGAACTGGTTGTTCGTGCTTTCCCAGTAGGTGGCCTGGTTCCCGTCGCCGACGTTCGAAACGGCGTAACCGGGCAGCTGACTGCTGGCGGTGTACGTCGCGTCGGCCGCTTCGGCGGCCGCGAAAGCCGTCGGGGCTTCGCTCGCGGCCACGGCGGGTGGGGCCAGGAGAAGGGACAGGGCGGCGTACGTCAGAAGGCGCCTCGTTCGCATGACATTCCTCTGTTCCGGGAGGGGACTGAGCGGAATCTTCCTGACTCTTGTCATGTTCTTGCGCTGAAATGTTCAAGAATTACAGCCCATACGGCGCCGCAAGTCAACGGCCGGGGCTAAATCGCGTGACCGGCCGGAAACACGCTGCTAACGTCCGGCCCGACCAGGTGCTTTCCCGGAAAGAAGGAGAACGGCGTGCGCCGAGCTGTCGAGTCCCCGAGCCGTATGGACCTTTCGACAGCCCTGGAGCCGTTCATCCATGGAGTACCTGAACCTCGGAATCCTCGCCCACGTCGACGCCGGTAAGACGAGCCTGACGGAGCGCCTGCTCCATCACACCGGTGCCATCGGCACCCTCGGCCGCGTCGACGCCGGGGACACCCGCACCGACACGATGGACCTGGAACGCCGTCGCGGCATCACCATCCGCTCGGCCGTCGTGGCCTTCCGCGTCGGCGACCTGCGCGTCAACCTGATCGACACCCCCGGCCACCCGGACTTCATCGCCGAGGTCGAACGCGCGCTGCGGGTGCTCGACGGTGTCGTCCTCGTCGTGTCCGCCGTCGAGGGCGTGCAGGCACAGACCCGGGTGCTCATGCGCGCGCTCAAACGGTTGCGGATCCCCGTGCTGATCTTCGTCAACAAGATCGACCGGGCGGGCGCCCGCCACGAAGGCCTCCTCGCCGACCTCGCCGAACGCCTCGGTGTCGCTTGCGTGCCGATGTCCGAAGTCGACGGCATCGGTACGGCGACCGCGAAGGTCCGGCCGCTCTCGCCGTCGTCCGGGCAGGCCGAGCAGCTCGCCGAGCACAGCGACGCCTTCCTCACCGCGTATCTCGAAGACACCTTGACGGCCGAGGACTACCAGGACGAGATCGTCCGCCAGACCCGGCTCGGCGTGGTCTCCCCCGTCTTCTTCGGCTCCGCGCGCAGCGGCGAAGGGATCGCCGAGCTGACTTCGGGTATCCGCGAATTCCTTGGCGGCGCTGGAAAAGTAGCGCCCGACCACCGGTTGCGCGCCGCGGTGTTCAAGATCGAACGCGGCCGCGCGCACGAGAAGATCGCTTATGTCCGCGTGTTCTCCGGCGAGCTCGGCGCACGGGACCACGTCCGGTTCCACCGCCCGGGCGGGACGTTCACGGCGGAGGCGAAGGTGAGCGCGGTACGCGTCTTCGAACTCGGCGACGAGACCGCCGAGGGCCGCGCGCAGGCCGGGCAGATCGCCAAGGTCACCGGGCTCAAGGAGATCCGGATCGGCGACCTCGTCGGTGTCCCCGAAGACGAGCGCGCGTCCACGCGGTTTCCGCCGCCCGCCCTGGAAACCGTGGTCATTCCGGCCGAACCCGCCGAGACCGCGTCGGTGTTCACCGCCCTGCAGGAGCTGGCGGAGCAGGATCCGCTGATCACCGTCCGGCAGGACGACGAGACCCGCCGGATCTCGGTGCGGCTCTACGGCGAAGTGCAGAAGGAGATCATCGCGGAGACGCTCGCCGCTGAGCACGGCCTCGATGTCGGCTTCAGCCTCACCCGGCCAGTGTGTGTCGAACGGCCGATCGGCACGGGACATTCGGTGTGGTTCATCACGGAGAAGCGGAATCCGTACTTCGCCACGGTCGGGCTCCGGGTCGGCCCCGGCGCCCCGGGGTCGGGCCTGACCTTCGGCCTCGACGTCGAACTCGGCTCCCTCCCGCTCGCCTTCCACAAGGCCATCGAGGAGACCGTCGACGCGACACTGCGGCGCGGCCCGACCGGCAGGGAGGTGATCGATTGCGTGGTGACCGTCACCCATACCGGTTACTTCAGCCCGGTCAGCGCGGCGGGTGATTTCCGCCAGGTCACCCCGTTCGTGCTGGCAGAGGCGCTGCGGGACGCGGGGACCGAGGTGCTCGAACCGGTCAGCCGGATCGAGGTGGAACTGCCCGCCGGCTCCGTGACCGCGACGCTTTCCCGGCTGGTCGAAGGCGGCGGGACCGTCACCGGCTCGGTGGTGCGCGGTGACCGGGCCGAGCTGACGGGCCTGCTCCCGCTCGGCGAGGTCGCCCGGTTCGAGCAGCACCTGCCCGGGCTCACCCACGGCGAAGGCCTGATGACCACCGAACCGGCGGGTTACCGGCCCCGGGTTAGCCCGAATCGGCCAATGCCCGGCTAGCCGGAACGAGTACGTTCTTGGTGGACGGCGAAATCCGCCGTCCGAGGGAAAGGGCCACGATGGATCAGTTTCGCGACACCGCTTCGGCGTTGCGGGAACTCACGGAGTCGATGCGGCTCGACGAGCCCCGCGACGAGTTGCTGGAACGGGTGGCGAAGAAGGTGGTCGGCCTGCTGCCCGGAGCGGACGCGGCCACGGTCACGCTGTACTCCGACGGCGAACCGAGCACCGTCGCCTCCACCGACGAGTCCCTGCTCCCTCTGGACAAGGCGCAGTACAGCGCGGACGAGGGCCCGTGCCTGAAGGCCGCCGAGAGCGGCACGATCGTCCGGACCCTGCTGGACGCCGACGCGGCCGCACGCTGGCCGGACTTCGCCGCGACCGCCGAACAGCTCGGCGTGCGGACCTCGCTGTCCTGCCCGTTGTTCGTCCCGGGCGAGTCCCACTTCAAGCGGCGTGAGACCGAGCCGCTGTCCGGCGCGCTCAACATCTGGAGCTTCCAGGAGAACGCCTTCGATCCGGTGGAGGCGGCCCTGGTCGCGATGTTCACCTCGGCGATCTCGGCGATCATCCTGACCGCTTCACGCTGGGCCGCCGCCGAACGGCAGGCGGAGACCCTGGTCGCCGCGCTGGAGACCAGGGACGCCATCGCCACCGCGAAGGGAATCGTGATGGCACGTCTGGAGCTGAACGCCGACGAGGCCTTTCGCTGGCTCACCGAGGCGTCACAGCACACGAACCGCAAGATCCGGGAGATCTCGGTGCTGATCGCCGAGGACCCGAGAGCGGTTTTCGGGCGCTAGCCCAGCGAGATCCGGCGGCCCTCCCGCGAGGACTCGAGGCCGGCTTCCGCGAGCCTGATACCGCGCACCCCCGCCATGAAGTCGTACGGGTGCGGGGCGTCGTCCACGACGTGGCGGACGAACTGCTCCCACTGGGCGCGGAAACCGTTGCCGAAGTCCTCGTTGTCCGGGACTTCCTGCCACTGCGACCGATAGGACTGCGTCTCCGCCAGGTCCGGGTTCCACACCGGCTTCGGCGTGGCCTCCCTCGGCTGGATGACGCATTTGTGCAGGCCGGCGACCGCGCTGCCCTTGGTGCCGTCGACCTGGAACTCCACCAGTTCGTCGCGGTGGACCCGCACGCACCAGGACGAGTTGAGCTGGGCGATGACCCCGCCTTCGAGCTCGAAAATCGCGTACGCGGAGTCGTCGGCCGTGGCCGCGTACCGGTCGCCCTTCTCGTCGACGCGCTCCGGGATGTGGGTGACGGCCTTCGCGGTCACGGCGTTGACGGCGCCGAAGAGGTTCTCCAGCACGTAGTTCCAGTGGCAGAACATGTCGACGACGATGCCGCCGCCGTCTTCGGCGCGGTAGTTCCAACTGGGACGCTGTGCGGCCTGCCAGTCGCCCTCGAACACCCAGTAACCGAACTCGCCGCGCACGGAAAGGATCTCGCCGAAGAAACCGCTGTCGATCAGGCGCTTCAGCTTGAGCAGGCCGGGCAGGTACAGCTTGTCGTGGACGACACCGTTCTTGACCCCGGCCGTCTCGGCGTGCTTCGCCAGCGCGAGCGCGCCTTCGACCGACTCGGCCACCGGCTTCTCGGTGTAGATGTGCTTGCCCGCGTCGATGGCGCGGACGATCGACTTCTCGCGCACCGCGGTCAGCTGCGCGTCGAAGTAGAGCGGGAGGTCTTCGTCGCCGAGCGCGGCGTCGAGGTCGGTGGTCCAGCGGGTCAGCCCGTGCCGGGTGGCGATCTCTTCGAGCTTGTCCGCGTTGCGCCCCACCAGGACCGGCTCCAGCTGGATCCGCGAACCGTCGGCCAGCTCGACCCCGCCGGCCTCCCTGATCGCCAGGACCGAGCGCACCAGGTGCTGCCGATAGCCCATCCGCCCGGTGACGCCGTTCATCACGACGCCGAGTTTCCGCGTGGTCATCCGTTCTCCTTTGAAAGCGCTTTCCTGCCCACATCCTGAAAGCGCTTTCTCAGCCTGTCAAGACCGATGCGAGGAAAGTCCCTTCCGGCTCAGGAAGCGGGATCGTAGGCGCGGACCGCGTCGAGATATTCGGTGATGGCGTCCCGGTTGCGGAGCAGGCATTCGGCCCGCCGGGTCATCCGGTCCCGCTCGGCCTCCAGGGTTTCGAGCATCTCCGCGGTCGCGTCCGGGAAGTAGATCTGCCGGGGTTTGTCCAGGCACGGCAGGATCTGCTTGATGATCCTGGTCGGCAGCCCGGCGTCGAGCAGGCCGCGGACCTGGATGACCCGGTCGACCGAAGGTTCGGCGTAGTCGCGGTAGCCGTTGGCCAGCCGCTCCGAGACGATGAGACCCTGCTCTTCGTAGTACCGCAGCAGACGGCGCGACGTCCCCGTCCGCTCCGCCAGCTCCCCGATCCGCATGTGCGCCACCTCACCCCTGCCGACTTGACCTTCACATCTATGTGATGGTTCGAGCATACGGACCATGACTTCGAAACTCCCGCTCGGCGCGCTGCTCGCGCTGACCACGGCGGCGTTCGTCACCGTCCTGACCGAGGCACTGCCCGCAGGCGTGCTGCCCGCGATGAGCGCCGGGCTCGGCGTCGGTGAAGCCGCGACCGGGCAGCTGGTGACGGTGTACGCGATCGGCACCGCACTGACCGCGATCCCGCTCTCCGCCGCGACCGCGGGCTGGCGGCGCAAACGCTTGCTCCTGGCCGGAGTGGCCGGGTTCGCCGTCGCCAACACGGTCACGGCGGTGTCCACGAACTATCCCCTGACCCTCGGCGCGCGGTTCGTCGCCGGGATCGCGGCGGGCGTCGTGTGGGCGCTGCTGGCCGGTTACGCCCGGCGGCTGGCGCCGGAGCCGGTGCAGGGCAAGGCGATCGCCATCGTGATGACCGGTATCCCGCTCGCGCTCTCGCTCGGCATCCCGGCCGGCACGTTCCTGGGCGGCGTCTTCGGCTGGCAGGTGACGTTCTCCCTGATGTCGGTGCTCGCGCTCGGCCTGCTGGGCTGGATCGCGGTGGGCGTGCCCGATTTCCCCGGGCAGGACAAGAGCGGCAGGCTCCCGGTGCGCAAGACCCTCGCCGTGCCCGGCGTCGCCGCGGTGCTGTTCGTGACGCTGACCTTCGTGCTGGCGCACAACATCCTCTACACCTACATCGCCACCTTCCTCGAACACGTGTCGATGGGCGGCTCGGTCGATCGGATCCTGCTGGTGTTCGGGCTGGCTTCGATGGTCAGCATCTGGCTCGTCGGCGTCCACATCGACCGGCGGCTGCGGGCACTGACCGTCGCGGGCACCGTGCTCGTGGCGCTCGGGGCGACCATTTTGGCTCTACAGGGCGAAAACCCGGCTCTGGTCTACATCGCGGCGACGCTGTGGGGGCTCGGCTGGGGTGGCATCCCGACACTCCTGCAGACCGCCGCCGCGCGGGCGGGTGACAAGGGCGGCGCGGCGGACATCGCGCAGGCCATGCTGGTCACCCTGTGGAACGCAGCGATGGCGGGCGGCGGGATCGCCGGCGGCGTCCTCCTCGACGGTTTCGGTGCCGAGTCGTTCCCGTGGAGTGTCCTGGTGCTGCTCGTGCCGACGCTGGCCGTGGTGCTGGTGGCGCGACGGCACGGGTTCACAGCGGCAGTTCCGGATGGCTCCGGATCGCCTCGAGAACCAGGTCGACCGCGGCGCGAGGCGCGGACCCGCGCCTGATCGCCGCGGTGATGGAGCGATCGACCGGCGTCGCGAGCTCGCGGGTGGCGACGCGGTAACGCTTGTCGACGGCGAGGCCGGGCAGGAGCGCGATCGAAAGCCCGGCCTCGACGTGCTGCAAGGTCATCATGTAGTTGCTGAACCGGGCGATCACGCGCGGCTCGAAACCGGCTTCGCGGCAGAGCCGGGTGGCGAGGTTCGCCATGTACGACTGGGGGATGTCGAACGCCCAGGGCTCGCTCGCGTAGGCGGCGAGGTCGGCGGGACCCCGGCCCGCGGCCGGATGACCGGGCGGGACGACGAGCACGATCGGGTCGGTCGCGAGCGGCACCAGGTCGATGTCCGGCCCGAGCGGCTGCTCGACGAAGTCCGTGGTCGTGATGATGACGTCGGCGTCGCCGACCCGGAGCGCGGGCATGCTGACGTGCGGTTCGAGTTCGAGCAGTTCGATCTGGAGGCTCGGATGCGACCGGGCCAGCCGGTTCACCGCGGGAACGGCGATGGTGTGGATCGCGCTCTGGAAGGCGCCGAGTCGGACGTTCCCCGCGGGCCCCTCGCCGAGACCGCGCAACTCGGCCTCGACGGTGTCCATGTGGTCGAGGATCGCTCGCGCCCGGCGCGCCAGCATGCGCCCGGCCGGGGTCAGCCGGACGCGGCGGCCGGTGCGTTCCAGCAGTTGCGTGCGGGTCTCGGCCTCCAGGACCGCGAGCTGCTGGGACACGCTCGACGCGCTCAGGTTGGCCGCCTTCGCGACCGCGCGGACGGTGCCGAGCGTGTCGAGCCTGCTCAGCAGGCTGAGCCTCCACGGGTTGAGCATGGCACCCATTGTTGTACGGATCAGCCGAACAGCACAGCCGGAATCGTGAGCTGGACGTGTCGCTCGGCACCGGCTTACCGTCGGAACATGGCTGCTCCCCTCACCGACCTGTCCACCACCGACCGTTTCTGGGCCGACGCCGACCGGCACCTCGTGCGCTACGCCGGGGCCGGCGATTTCACCCGCGAGATCATCGACCACGCCGCCGGGAGCTACCTGTTCACCGAGTCCGGGCGGCGGATCCTCGACTTCACCTCCGGGCAGATGAGCGCGATCCTCGGGCATTCGCATCCGGAGATCGTCGAGACCGTGCGGCGGCAGATCGGCTCGCTGGACCATCTGTTCAGCGGGATGCTGAGCCGCCCCGTCGTCGACCTCGCGCGACGGCTGGCGGAGACCCTGCCGTCGCCGCTGGAGAAGGCGCTGCTGCTGACCACCGGCGCGGAGTCGAACGAGGCCGCGATCCGGATGGCGAAACTGGTGACCGGGAAGCACGAGATCGTGTCGTTCGCCCGGTCGTGGCACGGGATGACGCAAGCGGCCGCGAACGCGACCTACAGCGCGGGCCGCAAGGGTTACGGCCCGACCGCGCCCGGCAACTTCGCCATTCCCTCGCCGAACTCGTATCGGCCGGATTTCACCGGCCCGGACGGGGAACTGGACTGGAAACGCCAGCTGGACTTCGGATTCGAGCTGATCGACGCCCAGTCCGTCGGCAGTCTCGCGGCGTGCATCGTCGAGCCGATCCTCAGCTCCGGCGGGATCATCGAGCCGCCGGTGGGCTATTTCGCCGCCCTGCAAGAGAAATGCCGTGAACGCGGGATGCTGCTGATCCTCGACGAGGCGCAGACCGGCTTATGCCGCACGGGAAACTGGTACGCCTTCGAACGCGACGGCGTCGTCCCGGACATCCTCACGCTGTCCAAGACGCTGGGCGCCGGTCTCCCGCTGGCGGCGGTGATCACGAGCGCGGAAATCGAGCAGGAGGCGCACGACCGCGGCTATCTGTTCTTCACCACGCACGTCGCGGACCCGCTGGTGGCGGCCGTCGGGAACACCGTGCTCGACGTCCTGACCCGCGACCGCCTCGACGAACGCGCCACCGAGCTGGGCGCCTTCCTCCGCCGCGGCCTCGACGACATCGCCGCCCGTCATCCCGTCGTCGGCGACATCCGGGGACGGGGCCTGCTGGTCGGCGTCGAACTCGTCGTGGACCGCGCCACGAAACGGAGTTCCGACGAACTGGGCGCGCTGGTCACGCGACGCTGCCTCGAACTGGGGCTGCACATGAACATCGTGCAGTTACCGGGGATGGGCGGGGTCTTCCGGATCGCTCCCCCGCTGACGGCCACCGAAGACGAACTGGCGGAGGGGCTGGCGGTGCTGGACAAGGCGATCGGGGACGCAAGCAATTGAGGGGATCGTGGCGGGGGCGATGCCGGTTCACCGTCGTCGCCCCCGCCGCCGAACGTGGGAACTAACTCAGCCGGATGTCGTACTGGTACGGCCCTGCACCGTCCCCCGGCAGCCTCACGTACCCCTGATTCAGTTGCGCCGACGGAGTCGCCATCGCCAAGCCGTTGGAGATCCAATACCCGGCGGGAATGTGGTCGCCCACTCCCGTTCCTCCGGTGACACTGATGGTTCCGTCGCTGTTGTTCACGACTTCCATTCCCCAGCTCGAGCAGAACTCTTGAACGGCCGAGAAGTTCGCGCCCGTCCATTCGATCGCGGCGATTTTACCCGGACGATGAGTAAAGTACTGCACTGTCCCGTCAGCGCCTTGCCCCGGCTCACCGCCACTCGCCGTCACGTAGACATCGCCATACGGCGCCAGACCTGACAAGTCACTCGCATATGGCTTTTCCGCCTGCGACTCACCGAAAACCAAGTACTGATTCGGCCAGATTTCGACCATCTCAGTGAACGCGGTAGCTCCGCATCGTACGACCAAGTGATTGACTCCGGCGAAGACCTCGAAACCGACCTGGGTGGAAGCCGCGGCAAGCGCGGCCTTGAACGATTCTACGTCTCCGGCGTACTTGATGGCGTGGTAGGTGACGGGCTTCTTTACGTACTGGGTCATTTCCCCTCCGGAACGACTGAGCGTGACAGGAAGTCGGTCGTCGAAGGAATCTTGCGCGTTACAGTCCGCGTGACGGAACTGTTGCCGAATTCCGGCGACATCTCGGCTCGAGGTTCGCCGCCGCGGCCGTGTGGATTTTGGGACGTTAGATGCCCCAAAATCCACACGGTCGCAGCGGGCCATCAGAGCCGTCCTTGCCACTCACGACCCCCTGAACTCCCGAAGCAACCGAACGACCTCACCCGGCCGCTCCAAGAACGGCGAGTGCCCGGCACCCTCCACGACCTCCACCCGGGCCCCGACCGCCGAATACCGCGCGAAAGTCTTGTCACAGTCGTAAAAACGGTCCCGGCGCCCGAGAATCACCAGGCACGGCAACCCCAGGGCCGCCACTTGCGCATCCAGAGGACGAAATGCGAGCAGTCGCGCGCGCTCCACGAGCACCACGCGCGCCATCGCGGGCGCGGTGACCGCGTGATCGGCCAAGTCCTGCAAGGGATCGCCGAACCAGCCCGTGCGGCGGAACCGGGAAACGTATCGGATCCACCGCCGGTGAGCCACAAGCCGCACGAGTGCGCTGACCATCGGCAGCAGAACCGGACTCCCCGGTGGAAAGGACGCGTAGCTGTAATCCGGCGCCTGCCCGATCACCACGACCGAACCCACTCGCGGCGAGATCTCGGCCAGCGCCAAGGCGACATCCGCACCGAAGGAGTGACCGGCGACCAGGACGTCCTCGACGCCCAGCGCATCGAGGACACCGGCCACCATGCGCGCCTGCGACACCGCGTCGAGCCCGGCCGAACCACCGGTGCATCCGTGCCCCAGCAGATCCACCCGGATCACGTGATGCGCCGCGGACAGGCCGAGAGTGAGCCGGTCGAACCAGTGCACCGACCCGCAATACCCGTGCAGCAACACCACCGGTGGCCCGGCGCCGTCCTGACGCACATGGACGGCGACACCGTTCACGTCGAGGATGTCACCGATGGGGGAACGCGCCACGCCCCCAAACTAGCTCAGACCGGCGCGCTCTCCCGGCTGCGGGACAACAGGAAGGCCGCGACCCCGGCGGGGAAGAACATGAGCACGCCGTAGACCCCGGCGGGTACGGCCATCGCCTTGTCGCCGAGCACGGAATACGCCACGGCGATCGCGAGGGTGGCATTGTGGACACCGATCTCCATGGCGGAAGCGATCGCCTGGCCGCGGTCCACCCGGAACAGTCGCGGCACGTAGTACCCGATCGCGAGGCTGAGCACGGAAAGCGCCAGCGCCACCGGCCCGAGCGTGCCGATGTTGTCCACCAGCGTCCGGAACTCCTGCGCGATCGCGGCCGCGATCACCAGCACGAGCACCACGGCGGAGCCGATCTTGACCGGTTTGCGCATCCGCTCGGCCCAGCCGGTGAACCGGCTCCGCACGATCATGCCGAGCACGACCGGGATCAGCACGATCGCGAAGACCTGCACGAACTTCGCGGGCTGGAGCCCGACCGAGGCGCCACCGTCGAGGAATTCGGCCATCGCCAGGCTCACCACCAGTGGCAGGGTGAACACGGCCAGCACCGAGTTGATCGCCGTCAGTGTGACGTTCAGGGCGACATCGCCGCCGGCGAGGTGACTGAACAGGTTCGCCGACGTTCCGCCGGGCGAGGCGACGAGCAGCATCATGCCGACCGCGAGCACGCCTTCGAGACCGAAGAGGACGATGAGGCCGACGCAGATCACGGGCAGCACGATCATCTGGCACACCAGCGCGATGACCGCGGCCTTCGGGTACTTCAGCACGCGCGTGAAGTCGCCGACGGTCAGGGTCAGCCCCAGCCCGAACATGACGAGCGCCAGCGCTACCGGCAGGAGGATGGAAAACATCGCCGAACCCATCGCGGGCCTCCGTCCGATATGCCCTTTTCAGATCGGCAATCGTGTCAAGCGGCGTGAACCCGGTCAAGCCACCGAAACCCAGACGTGACCCGTAAGAGTTCGGTAACCGCGCTTCGGGCCCCGCACGGGGTTCAATGAACGCATGAAACGCAAGCGGGTGCTCGCCGTCGTGGCGGCCGGACTGGTGGTGGCGGTGGCCGCCGGCCTCTACTGGTTCCAGCCGTGGAAGCTCTGGGTGAACGAAACGGTCCAAGAGGCCTTACCCGTCGCCGAAACGACGGCCCAGCCCACCACTCAAACCTCCGGAAGTGCCACGCCCGCCCCGAAAGAGCCCACGGTCGTGGCGACCGGCGCGCTGATCAGCCACGAGCACGCGACCACCGGCGACGTCCGGATCCTGCGCGCGGCCGACGGATCGCTGGTGCTGCGCCTCGAGAACCTTGACACGAGCAACGGCCCGGATCTGCGGGTCTGGCTCACCGACGCGCCGGTGATCCCCGGCAAGGCAGGCTGGTCCGTGTTCGACGACGGTGCGTACGTGAGCGCCGGGAAACTCAAGGGCAACAAGGGAAGCCAGAACTACACGCTGCCGGCGGGCACCGATCTGGCGCGCTATTCGAGCGTGACGATCTGGTGCGACCGGTTCAACGTGTCCTTCGGCGCGGCCGAGCTGGCCAAGGTCTGACAGCCAGGCGAAGCCTGTCCGTTGAGGGTGGCGGCGGGGCGGGGTCCGGGTTAGGCGAGTCGGTCCACGGCGTATTCCATCTCGGCGCGAACGGCGCGCAGATCGATGCCACCGGGGTCGATGATCGAGGCCACGGCGATCCCCCGCAGCTGCCCGACCAGCGCCGCCGCGTACGCGTCCGGGTCCCGGACGCCGCTGATGGACCCGTCCGCGAGCCCGGCGGCGACGGTCTGCGCGATGGCGAACCGGTAGCGCCGATCGGCCTCGGTCATCGCCGACCGCACCGCCGGATCGCCGACGGTCGCGTCCGTCCACAGCACCACGAACGCCCGGTTCAGCGGCGGCATGTCGGTGAGCAGCTCGAAGAAGATGTCCAGCAGGGCACGCAGCATGTCCATCGGGCTGGGCGTGAGCCCGCCGGTCCGCGTGGCGACGGCGGCACTGAAAGCGTCGGCGAACTTCTCCGCGGCGAACTCGACGAGCCGCTGCACCAGCGTCTCCTTCGAGCCGAACAACTGGTAGACGACGCCGCTGGGATAGCCGGTCCTGGCGCAGATCATGCCGATCTTGAGCCGGGCGAAGCCTGCCTCGCCGATCAGGCGGGCGGCGGTTTCGAGGATCCGTGTCCGTGCGATCTCCTGATCACGCTGGACCTGGTGCTCCTCCGCAGACGAGTCCACGCCGCGATCCTCCCATGACTTCGGGTTCGTCACCTGTCGACGCGGCGTTACGATCCGGACATGAGGATCGCCTTCGCCGCCGACGACCGGAACGCCACCACGGACGCCGTCCAGGCCTACCTCGCCGAGGCGGGCCACGAGGTGCTGCGCCCGGCGGTGTCGGACGTCTGGCCCGAACTCGGTGCGGCGGTGGGCCGGGCGGTCGCGGACGGCGAGGCCGATTTCGGCGTGGTGATGTGCTGGACCGGGACCGGCACGGCCATCGCCGCCAACAAGGTGCCCGGGGTCCGCGCGGCGCTGGCCTGGGACACCTGGATCGCCGCGGGCGCGCGCAAGTGGAACGACGCGAACGTGCTGGCACTGAGCCTCAAGCGGCTCGCTCCCGACGTGGCCGTCGAAATCACCGACGTGTTCCTTTCCGGTGTCGCGCCCGACCCCGACGAATCCGCGAATATCGCCCGGCTCGGCGAAATGGACGAATTCCGCCGCTGAACGGCGGCGGACCAGTGAACGATTAACGCTGTCGAACGTATTAGGCCGTTCGCAGGAAAATCACCACTCTACGTAGTGATGCTTCCCATATTGGTCCAGACCACGTACCGTCTCCCGCAACAAAGCGTTCCGCATGGAGGTGGTCGATGAAGACTCATCCCCGCCTGCCCGGTTTCGGCCGAGGCAACGCGATGTCGCCGATTTCCCTTTGACGAAATCATCTCCAAGATCATTTCCCGGCACCGGGTTGTAAGGAGTGAAATGTCGAGAAAAAGATGGCATCTGGTCGGCCTGTTCACGGCCGTCGCGGCGCTGGCCGTCGGTCTGGTGACCGTGCCCGCGAACGCGGCGGGCGGGGTCGGAGCCACCCTGACCAAGGGTTCGGACTGGGGGTCCGGCTGGGAAGGCAAGTACACGATCACCAACAACTCGGGATCGAGCCTGACCTCCTGGACCCTCGAGTTCGACCTCGCGGCGGGCCACTCGATCGCTTCGCTGTGGGACGGCAGCTACACCGTCTCCGGCCAGCACGTGACCGTCAAGAACACCTGGAACGGCAACCTTTCCAACGGTGGCAGCACCAGTTTCGGGTTCAACGTCAAGTACTCCGGCGCCTACACCGCGCCCACCAACTGCAAGATCAACGGCGGCTCCTGCGACCCGGGCGGCGGCAACCCGACCACGACGCCGACCACCCCGACCACCACGACGTCCAATCCCCCGACGTCGACCAGCACGAGCAACCCGCCGACCACCACGACTTCGAACCCGAACCCGGGCGCGAAGAAAAACCTCGGCTACTTCGTGCAGTGGGGCGTCTACGGCCGTAACTACCACGTGAAGAACATTCACACTTCCGGTTCCGCGGCCAAGCTGACGCATATCAACTACGCGTTCGGCAACGTCACCAACGGTTCCTGCACCGCCAACGACGACACCTACGCCGACTACGACAAGTTCTACGACGCCGCGTCCAGTGTGGACGGTGTCGCGGACTCGTGGGACGCCGGTTCGCTGCGCGGTAACTTCAACCAGCTGCGCAAGCTGAAGAAGATGTACCCGGGCCTGAAGGTGCTGTGGTCGTTCGGTGGCTGGACCTGGTCCGGCGGCTTCGGCCAGGCGTCGAAGAACCCCACCGCCTTCGCGGAATCCTGCTACAAGCTGATCAAGGACCCGCGCTGGGCCGACGTCTTCGACGGTATCGACATCGACTGGGAATACCCGAACGCCTGCGGTCTCACCTGTGACACCAGCGGCCCGGCCGCGATCAAGAACGTGGCACAGGCGCTGCGCACGAAGTTCGGCTCCTCGTTCCTGGTCACCGCCGCGATCACCGCGGACGCCAGCAGCGGCGGCAAGATCGACGCCGCCGACTACGGCCCCGCGTCGGCGTACTTCGACTGGTACAACGTCATGACGTACGACTTCTTCGGCGCCTGGGCGGCGCAGGGCCCGACGGCCCCGCACTCGCCGCTGACGTCCTACCCCGGCATCCCGCAGCAGGGCTTCACCTCCGACGACGCCATCCAGAAGCTCAAGGCCAAGGGTGTCCCGGCGAGCAAACTGTTGCTGGGTATCGGTTTCTACGGCCGAGGCTGGACCGGCGTCACCCAGGACGCCCCGGGCGGCACCGCGACCGGTGCGGCACCGGGCACGTACGAGGCGGGCATCGAGGACTACAAGATCCTCAAGAACAGCTGCCCGTCGACCGGCACGATCGCGGGCACCGCGTACGCGAAGTGCGGCAACAACTGGTGGAGCTACGACACTCCCGCGACCATCAACGGAAAGATGGGCTGGACCAAGAACCAGGGTCTCGGCGGCGCGTTCTTCTGGGAACTCAGTGGTGACACCTCCAACGGTGAGCTCGTCACGGCCATGCGCAACGGCCTGAACTGAGAGGTTGACAGTGGCTAAGCGGACTTGGATCCAGGCCATCGGCCTGTCCGCCGCTGCCGCAACGGCCGGCGCGGTCCTCGTGATCGCGCCGGCCTCCGCGGCCGGCGGCGTCGGCGCCGCCTTCAGCAAGGGCTCCGATTGGGGCTCGGGCTGGGAGGGCAAGTACACGATCAGCAACAACTCGGGTTCGAGCCTTCCCGCCTGGACGGTCGAATTCGACCTCCCCGCGGGGCACTCGATCGCTTCGCTGTGGGACGGCAGCTACTCGGTCTCCGGACAGCACGTGACGGTAAAGAACACCTGGAACGGCAACCTTTCCAACGGTGGCAGCACCAGTTTCGGGTTCAACGTCAAGTACTCCGGGGGCTACGTCGCCCCGGCGAACTGCAAGATCAACGGTGGTTCCTGCGATCCTGGCGGCGGCACGACCACGACGCCGACCACCCCCACCAGCACGACGACCACGTCCTCCCCGACGACGACCACGAGCAACCCGCCGCTGCCCGGCGGCCGTGGTGCGCCGTATCTGTACATGGGCTGGGGCAGCCCGCCGAATCCGCAGACGGTCATGAACGCGACCGGGATCAAGTGGTTCACGATGGCGTTCATCCTGTCGTCCGGTGGCTGCAACCCGGCTTGGGACGGCAGCCGTCCGCTTCAGGGCGGTGTCGACGCGAACGCGATCGCGCAGATCAAGGCCGCGGGCGGGCAGATCGTGCCGTCCTTCGGCGGGTGGAGCGGCAACAAGCTCGGCCCGAACTGCTCGACGCCGGAAGCGCTCGCCGGCGCCTACCAGAAGGTGATCGACGCCTACGGTCTCAAGGCGATCGACATCGACATCGAGAACACCGACGAGTTCGAGAACGCGGTCGTGCAGGACCGCGTGCTGAACGCGCTGAAGATCGTGAAGGCGAACAACCCCGGTATCCAGACGATTCTCACCTTCGGCACGACGACCACCGGCCCGAACTTCTGGGGCCAGCGGCTGATCGACCAGTCGAAGGCGCTGAACGCCGGAATCGACGTCTACACGATCATGCCGTTCGACTTCAATGGCGGCGCGGACATGTACGGCAACACGATCAACGCCGCGAACGGCCTGCGGGACAAGCTGAAGTCGACCTTCGGGTGGAACGACGCCACGGCGTACGCCCACCTGGGCATCAGCGGGATGAACGGTCTCTCGGACCAGCGGGAACTCACGAGTCTCGACACGTGGACCCGGATCACGAACTGGTCGAAGACCAACAAGATCGCCAGGCTCGCGTTCTGGTCGACCAACCGCGACCGGGGCTGCCCGAACGGCGGGGTCGCCGAGAACTGCAGTGGTATCGCACAGAACGACTGGGACTTCACGCGGATCACCGCGGCCTTCTGACGTCCCCTTCGAACCGCGGGCCCGCACCGATGCTGCACGGTGCGGGCCCGCCCCTTTGCCCGCATTTAGTCCTCTGAATGCGGTCAGGGCAAGGCGTTCAGGAACGGCTCGTGGGCGTTCTGGAACTCCCACCCGTAGTACCGGTCCCAGTTGATCGACCACGTCATCAGCCCCCGCAACGCGGGCGAAGCCCCGCCCCGCAAGGAATACGACCCGCACCCGGAGTTCTTCACCAGGCAGTTCAGCGCCGAATGCACCGCCGCCGGCGCGGTGTGCCCGTTGCCCGCGCTGACCGCCGCGGGCAGGCCGAACGCGATCTGGTCCTCACGCAGCCCCGGGAACCGGAATCCGGTCGACGAAACCGTGAAACCCGCCTTGATCATGTCGGTCATCGCGATGTGGAAATCCGCGCCGCCCATGAAGTGGTACTGGTTGTCCAGGCCCATCACCGGTCCGGAGTTGTAGTCCTGGACGTGCAGCACGGTCAGCGCGTCCCGCATCGCGTGGATCACCGGCAGGTACGAACCCGTCCGGTTGTCGGCGCCGCCGAGGCCGCCGTAGTACTGGTATCCGGTCTGTACGAAGAACGTCTCCGGCGCCATCGTCAGCACGAATCCCGCGCCATAGCGGGCTTTCAGCGTCTTCAGCGCCGAGATGAGATTGACGATCACCGGCGTGGTCGGGTTGCGGAAGTCGTTGTCGCCGGAGTTGAGGTACAGCGAGTGTCCCTCGAAGTCGATGTCGAGCCCGTTCAGCCCGTACCGGTCGATGATCGCGGACACCGAATTGACGAAGGCGTCGCGCGCCGCGGTCGTGGTCAGCTGGACCTGGCCGTTCTGGCCGCCGATGGAGATCAGCACCTTCTTGCCCTGCGCCTGCTTCGCGCGGATCGCGGCGATGAAGTCCGCGTCGCTTTCCACGGTCGGGCATTCCGCGACCGGGCACCGCGTGAAGCGGATGTCGCCCGAGGTCACCGACGTCGGCTCACCGAAGGCCAGGTTGATGATGTCCCACGCCGCCGGGACGTCGGCCATCCGCGTGTAGCCGGAGCCGTTGGCGAAACTCGCGTGCAGGTAGCCGATCAGCGCGTGCTTCGGCAGGCCGGTGTCGACGCAGCCGGAGGTCGTGGCGCCCACCTCAGCGCTCTTCGGCGATTCGCCCGCGCTGTTGTACGCGGCCACCGAGTAGTTGTGCGACGAGCAGGCCGTCAATCCCGAGATCGTCGCCGAAGTTCCGGTCACCGTCGCGACCACGGTGCCGCCTTCGTACACGCGATAGCCGGTCACCGTCCCCGCCGAAGCGCCCCACGAGAGGGCGATCGACGAGTTCGTCACCGTGCCCACGGCCGGGTTTCCCGGGGTCGGCGGCGCGCCGGGGGTGCCACCGCCGGGTCCGTCGAGGCTGATGTCGTCCGCGTAGAAGGTGCCCGATCCGTACCAGCCGTGGACGTACACCTCGGCCGTCGTCTGCGTGGCCGACGTCGTGAACGAGAGCGAAAGCTGCGTGTACGAGGTCGCCGCGGTCCAGGTCGACGGCCCGCCCGTGACGCCGAGGTACACCGGGTTCCCGTTCACCCAGGCCGAAACCGCGTAGGTCGTGCTCGGCCGTACGGATACCGTCTGTGCGCATTTGCCGATCGTCGAGCCGGGCGTGACCGAAACGGCGTAACCGCCCGAACGGACCGGTGTGCTCACGGCCGCGCCCGCGGCGCAGGACCAGCCGGAGGTCGAGCCCGCCTCGAAACCGGGATTGAGGAGCAGGTTGGCCGCGTTCGCGGTGCCACCGCCCGTGATCAGGCCGGTGAAGGTGAGCACCAAAACGGCCAGAAATGCCAAGGATCTGGAACGCCTCATCGCGATTCCTCCGTGAAAGGGCGGCCTGCCGCCGCGCTGGACTAATTGTCTAGACCAATCTGGCGAAAGTCCATACCCCGCGCCCACCAGGGTCCAAAGACCCGACTACTCCGGGCTCCTATACCGGTGTGACGCGAGGCCGCGCTCCGTAACGTCGGAAGGGCCAAAGAGGGCTGGGGGCTTTCGGGAGGTGGGGATGATGGGAACGCACAGGACCGTGCCGAGAACGGGCGATCCGGCGTGATGACCGTGTCGGAAGCCGTGCGCCCCACCTACGTACCCCGTCCGGGAGAACCGGACGGCGAACTGATCCGCGCGGCGATCAGCGGTGACCGGCGCGCCGTCGAGAGCCTGCTCGCCCTCCTCCGGCCGATCGTGTTCCGGTACTGCGCCGGCAGGCTGGGCGGGACGATACGCGGCGTCTCCAACGCGGAGGACTGTGCGCAGGAGGTCCTGATGGCCGTCCTCGTCGCCTTGCCGCGCTACAGCTACCAGGACAACAGCTTCCTGCCGTACGTCTTCGGGATCGCCTCGCACAAGGTGGCCGACGTCCGCCGCAACCTCGCGCGCGACCCGTCCGCGCCCGTTCCCGATCCGGAGCCCGACCAGGACGGACCGTGGAACCCGACGTTCGAAGAGGTCGAAAAGGCCGATCGCCGCCGACGGCTGTCCCGGTTGTTCGAGGTCCTTTCGGCGAAGCAGCGCGACGTGCTGGTGCTGCGCGTGATCCACGGCTACAGCGCCGAGGAGACCGCCGTCGCGCTGGGCATGGCGAGCGCGGGCGCGGTCCGCGTCACCCAGCACCGGGCCCTCAACGAACTGCGCCGTGTGCTGCGCGAGGATCCCGATTTCGCCGGCGGGTTCACCTTCTTCTAGGAAGTGGACTTGCGGCGCTGGGTGGCGTAGACCGCGGCGGCGGTGCGCCGTTCGAAACCGAGCTTGTGCAGCAGGGACGACACGTAGTTCTTGACCGTCTTCTCCGCCAGGTACAGCTTTTCCGCGATCTGGCGGTTCGTCAGCCCGTCGGCGATGTGGTCGAGCACCCGCCGCTCCTGCGGGCTCAGCTGTTCGTACCGCGGGTCCGGGAGGTCGGTCTCGCCGCGCAGCCGGTTCATCACCGACGCCGTCAGCGTGCTGTCCAGGAGCGATCCACCCGCGGCGACCGTGCGGACGGCCTTGACGAGCGCGCCGCCGGAGACCTGTTTGAGCATGTAGCCCGCCGCGCCCGCCATGATCGCGCCGAACAACGCGTCGTCGTCCGAATAGGACGTCAGCATCAGGCAGGCGGGCGGCGGGTCGATCGACGCCCGGATCTCCCGGCAGACGCTCACTCCCTCACCGTCCGGCAGCCGGACGTCGAGCACCGCGACCTGCGGCTTGACCGCGGGGATCCGCACGTACGCCTCGGCGGCCGTGGACGCTTCGCCGACCACGGTGAAATCGTCCTCGGCCTCGAAGACGGTCTTGAGCCCGGTGCGCACGAGTTCGTGATCGTCAAGGAGGAACACCGAAATCGTCATCCCACACTCCCCTGCCGGGCCGGCAGTTCCACCGACCAGTCGAGCCTCGTGCCGCCTTCGGGGCGCGCTTCGACGCGGAACGTCCCGTTCCAGCGGGCCGCGCGTTCGGCGAGGTTCGCCACCCCGCTGCGATGGCCGGGTTCGGCGGGCATGCCGACGCCGTCGTCCACCACCGAGAGTTCGAGCCACCGCCCGTCGCGGTCGACCGCGACGTCGACCGAGACCGTCGTCGCCGCGGCGTGTCTGACCACATTGGACAGTGCTTCGCGCAGCGTCGCGATGAGATCCGAGCGGACCGTGTCCGGCACGGTCGAGTCGAGCGGCCCGTCGAACCCGACCCGGGGTTCGGACGCGCAGCCCGCGTCCAGCGCGACCCGCAGCAGCTCCGACCGCAGGCTGCCCTGCGCCTCCGCCGGTTCCTGCAGGGAGAAGATGCTGTTGCGGATCTCGCGGATGGTGCGGTCGATCTCGTGCGCGAAGCCGGTGACCCGGTCGGCGACGGCGGGCTCGCTCGCGAGCCTGCTCAGCCCCTCCAGCCCGAGCCCGATCGCGAACAGCCGCTGGATCACCAGGTCGTGCAGGTCGCGGGCGATCCGGTCACGGTCTTCGAAGACGGCGAGCCGCTGCCTGTCCTGTTGCGCTCGGGCGAATTCCACCGCGAGCGCGGCGTGCGCGGCGAAGGTCTCGGCCAGCTGGACGTCGTAGGCGGAGAACGGGGTCCGGTCGCGGAACTTCGCGACCAACAGCACCCCGAGCTTCTCCTCGCCGACGATCAGCGGCACGGCGACCGTGGAGTCGAGGTCCTTGACCGCCGCGGGCATCACGGCGCCGCGACCGCCTTGGTACTCGACCACCTTCTCGCCGTAATCCCGGACCACGACGGGTTTTCCGGTGGTGAACGCCATCCCGGTCGCGGTGCCCTCGGTCGGCACGACGATCCCGGCGAGGCGGTCGGCGTCGGGGCCCGGCGGCTCGACGATCTCGAAGACCAGCTGCCCGTCGCCGCGCGGCCGGGCCACCGCGCCCGCGGTACCACCGGCGACGACGCGGGCGCGTTCGGCGATCAGGCGGAGGGTCGCGGTCAGATCCTGATCGGCCAGGAGCGCCCCGGTGACGTGGTAGGAGGCTTCGAGCCAGCGCTCGCGCCGCTGCACCTGGTCGAACAGCGCGGCGTTTTCGATCACCACACCGGCCGCCGCGGTGAGCGCGACGAGCAGGTCGTCCTCGGATTCGGTGAACTCCTCACCGTCCGGTTTGCGGGCCAGGTACAGCATCCCGAAGATGCGGCCGCGCATCCGGATGGGCACCACGCGGGCCTCGTCGTCGGACGGCGGCCGTTCCCAAGCGTCGCCGAAGCGGATGAACTCGTCCGAATCGAGCACGCTGAGCGCCCCGAACGGCGCACCGGTCAGCTCGCAGGCGGATTCGACCATGCGCCGCAGGACGTCGGACAGGCTGAGATCGTGGGCGATCCCCGCCACCGCGTCCAGAATTCTGGGCGCCTTGGCGTCACTCGCCGCACTCACCCGCCGCACCGCCGTCACCGTCCCGGAGTAACTCCCCGGGCAGTGGGGTCAGGAATGACAAACGCGCCCGGATCGCTCATCTGGTGCGTCGATCACGGACAGTGCTTCGTTACTGCAAGCGCCGAGGATCCTTCGACCGGTTACCGACTCGATGGGGATCCTGAGATACCGGGAGTCCGTCCGGCCGGTCCAGCAGCCCAGCGGCAAGGTCTCGAGTTCGGCGGTCACCAGGGGATCGCGCACCTCGGCGGCGCGGCCGACGACGGTGACGAACCAGCCTGCCCCGAGGTCCTTGGCGAACTCGTCGACCGAGAACGCCACCACACTGTCGAGCACCCCGGCGAACAACGCGCTCTGCGACGGCGTCCGCACCACGATCGCGCCGTGGTGCAGCGCGAACCGCGCCGGCTGGATGGCGGGCATGGCCCGCGAGGTGAACACCACCCGGCCGAGCCCGGCGCCCGCGAGCAGTGACAGGCACTGCTCGCGGTCGAGCGTCTCGAGACCCAAGGAGTCGGACATCGGCATCCCCGCGTTCTCGTAGTTCCTCTGCGTCGAGGTCCACGGTCCCCGGCTTACCAACTCGCCGGTAGGGCCGATGGACCCGGCCCGTGCGGGGGATGCCGGTCCGGTGGGTCGTGAGTGGCGATTCGGGTTAGAACCCGAATCGCCACTCACGACCCACCGGACCGAAAACGCAGCTACCCCTTGGGCGAGAGCAGGACGACGGGGATCTCCCGCTCAGTCTTGGTCTGGTACTGCGCGTAGTTCTTGTAGTCCGCGGTGATCTTGGGCCACAGGCGGGCACGCAGATCGGCGTCGGCGACGGTCGCGACCATCGGCTTCGCGGCCTCACCCTTCAGCGTGACCTGCACGTCGGGGTTGTCGCGGAGGTTGAGGAACCAGGCCGGGTGCTGATCGTCGCCACCACGGGAGGCGACGATGACGTACGCGTCGCCCTCGCGCAGCGGCGAGGTCAGCAGGACGGTGCGCGGCTGACCGGATTTGCGGCCGATGGTGGTCAGTTCCAGCACGGTCATCCCGGCGACCTGCCAGCCGGCGCGGCCGCCGCTGACCTTCTGGATGACGCGGTGGACGGCGTTCATGGTCTTCAAGGCGAAATCGGAGGGCATGCGGAGAAGGCTACTCCGCTTTGGTCGCGACTTCGATTCCGTCCAGCAAGACGGACAGCGAGAACTCGAACGCCTCCCTCGCCTCCTGCTCCAGATAGGACACCGTTTCGTCCTCCATCCGGAACGCCTGCTCGGCCTCCATCCAGGTCAGCGTCGGGAAGCGCTCGGCGAAGTCGGGCGAGACCTCCTTCAGATGCGCGGACCTCGCGTACCACCACTCGTCGTCGGACTGCCCTGTCACCTTTTCGGCCAGCCTGGCCTCCGAAGCCGTCCTGGCGGGCTCACGCACGCACGAATACAGCGCGCTGACCAGCCGCCGCAGCGCCGCCGGGCGCAATCCGGTCCGGCGCAGGATCCTCACCAGCGCCTCCAGCACGACGTACTCGTTCGGCCCGAGCACCGGCCGCGCCTGCGAGACCTGCAGGACCCAGGGGTGCCGCAGGTAGAAGTCCCAGAGATCCTCGGCCCAGCGAGCCGCCTCCGCACGCCACCCGTCTCCGTCGTAAGTGGCCGGAAGCTCGGCGAGCGCCTTGTCGTACATGAGATCGACCAGTTCGCTCTTGCTCGGGACATAGGTGTAGAGCGCCATGGCCGTGCGGCCGAGCCTGTCCCCGACCGCGCGCATCGAGAGGCCCGCCATGCCTTCGGCGTCCGCGATGGTGATGGCGGTGTCGACGATCAGGTCCACCGAAAGCCCCGGTTTGGGGCCGGGCCGCTCGGCGTCCGGCGGATCGGTCCGCCACAGCAGGGCCATCGACCGCCGGGGGTCTCCTTGCGCCGCGTAGACGACCACTTGCCAACTCCTTACAGCATAAACTAACCTCTGCTACCCTCACTTTACAGGCTAAAGAGTTCCAACCAGGGGAGAGCCATGCCTTCGGCCGCCGACAGCCACGACATGATCCAGGTGCGCGGAGCCAGAGAGAACAACCTCGCCGACGTCTCGGTCGACATCCCCAAACGCCGCCTCACCGTCTTCACCGGTGTCTCGGGGTCGGGGAAGTCGTCCTTGGTGTTCGGCACCATCGCCGCCGAGTCGCAGCGGCTGATCAACGAGACCTACACCGCGTTCATCCAGTCCTTCATGGCCCCCGTCGGACGGCCGGACGTGGACGCGCTGCGGAACCTGAGCGCCGCGATCGTCGTCGACCAGGAGCGGATGGGGGCCAACTCCCGCTCCACGGTCGGCACCGCGACCGACGCGCACACGATGCTGCGGATCGTCTTCAGCAGGCTGGGAACGCCGCATATCGGGACGTCGGGCGCGTTCAGCTTCAACCTTCCCGAGGGGATGTGCCCCGACTGCGAGGGGCTGGGGAAGGTCTCCAGCATCGACATCGACCAGCTCGTCGACAAAGAGCTTTCGCTCGACGAAGGGGCGATCACCGTCCCGAACTTCGCGCCCGGCAGCTGGTACTGGAAGGGGCTGGCGGAGGCCGGCTTCGTCGATCCCGCGGTCAAGCTGAAGGACTACACCCCGCAGCAGTGGGAAGACTTCATGCACAAACCCGCCACCAAGATGAAGCTCGGCGGGATGAACACCACCTACGAGGGCCTGCTGGTGAAGGTGCAGCGGCTGTTCCTGTCCAAGGACAAGGAAGCGACGCAGCCGCACATCCGGGCCTTCGTGGACCGGGCGATCACCTTCCGGCGATGCCCGGCGTGCGACGGCGCGCGGCTCAACCAGGCGGCCTTGTCCTCGAAGATCGAGGGACTGAACATCGCCGACTGCTCGTCGATGCAGATCAACGACCTGGCCGACTTCCTCCGCAAAATCGACGATCCGTCGGTGGGGCCGCTGATGCAGACCCTGCGCGGAACCCTCGACTCGCTCGTGGAGATCGGGCTCGGCTACCTGAGCCTCGACCGTGAGTCCGGGACGCTTTCGGGCGGCGAGGCACAGCGCGTGAAGATGGTGCGGCACCTGGGTTCCAGCCTCACCGACGTCACCTATGTGTTCGACGAGCCGACCGTCGGGCTGCACCCGCACGACATCCAGCGGATGAACGGTCTCCTGCTTCTCTTGAAGGACAAGGGGAACACGGTGCTCGTGGTCGAGCACAAACCGGAGACGATCGAGATCGCCGACCACGTCGTCGACCTCGGGCCCGGCGCGGGGCCGAACGGCGGGCGGATCTGCTACACCGGCGACGTCGCCGGCCTGCGGGCGTCCGGCACGCTCACCGGACGGCACCTCGACCACCGGGCGCGGCTGCGCACGGACGTCCGCACGGCACGCGGGCAGATCGAGATCCGCAACGCCACCCGGCACAACCTGCGCGGTGTCGACGTCGACATCCCGCTGGGCGTGCTGACCGTGGTCACCGGGGTCGCCGGTTCGGGGAAGAGCTCGCTCATCCACGGCTCACTGTCCACAAGGGACGATGTGGTGGTGCTCGACCAGTCGGCCATCCGCGGCTCCCGGCGCAGCAACCCGGCGACCTACACCGGCCTGCTCGACCCGATCCGCACCGCGTTCGCCAAGGCCAACGGCGTGAAGGCGGCCCTGTTCAGCGCGAACTCCGAAGGTGCGTGCCCGAAGTGCAAGGGCATCGGGCTGATCTACACCGACCTGGCGATGATGGCCGGGGTGGCGACGGTCTGCGAGGAATGCGAGGGCAAGCGGTTCACCGCAGAGGTCCTGACCTACAAACTGCGGGGCAAGGACATCAGCGAGGTGCTCGCCATGCCCGTCGCCGAGGCGCGCGAGTTCTTCCCGTCGGGGCAGGCGCGGGCGATCCTGGACCGGCTTTCCGACGTCGGCCTCGGCTACCTCGGGCTGGGGCAGCCGCTCACGACGCTGTCCGGCGGGGAACGGCAGCGGATCAAACTCGCCATCCGGATGGCGGAGAAGTCGGCGACCTACGTCCTCGACGAGCCGACCACCGGCCTGCACCTCGCCGACGTCGACCAGCTGCTGGGCCTGCTCGACCGGCTCGTCGACGACGGGAACACGGTGGTGGTCATCGAGCACCACCAGGCGGTGATGGCGCACGCGGACTGGATCGTCGATCTCGGGCCGGGCGCGGGTTCGGACGGGGGCCAGGTGGTGTTCACGGGGACTCCGGCCGATCTGGTCGCTTCGGGTGACACGCTCACGGCGCGGCACCTTCGCACCTACGTGGGCCGCTAGCACTTCCCTCCACCCGCGAGTGTCATGAAAGGGTCGTTCAGGACAAAAGATGTCCTGAACGACCCTTTCATGACATCCGAGACCGACGCCGAACCGCTTCACGACCGGCCACTGCACCGATAAGCCCCAGCACCACCAAGGCCAGCCCCGAAGTCACCATCTCCACCGGCGAGGCCGCCAGCGGCGAAACCCCGGCCACCGACTCCACCCCCACCACCGCGGTCAGCACCGAGTACGCACCGATCGCCGTCCACACCAGCCGCACGCGCCGCCGCTCCGTCCAGTCCGCGAACCGCAGCAGCCAGGCGAGCCCCGGCACGACGAGGATCGCGTGCATCGCCACCGCGTGCAGCGGCTTCAGCGCGCCGGCGGTGGTGTACGCGAGCCGCGGATTCCCGCCCCGCGCCTCGACGACGCCGCTCGCGATCATCGCCGCGCCCGCGCCCAGCGCCACCAGCAGCGCGACGAGCCCGAACCGCACCGCGAGCCGCATGCTCGCCGTCATCTCCCCTTCGCCGCGCATCGCCGCGGCCGTGAACGTCACCGCCGTCAGGATGATCACGCCGCCACCCGCCGCGAGCGTCGTCGACACGGCGTTGTCGAAGCCGGTCTCGAAGTTGAAATGCGACGGCACCCCACGCCAGGCCTGCATGCTCACCAGCGCCGTCTCCACGACACTCGCCGCCGTGAAGACGCCGAGCAGCGTGTTCCGCACGCGTGGCCGCACCGCGACGTACGACGTCGCCCACGCGACGGTGACCAGCGTCAGCCCGAACGACAAGCCGAACGTGACCGCCTTCCGCATCGACAGCGGCCCCGTCCACGAGCCGCCGGACGCGACCAACACGACCGTGTGCACGAGACCGCTGAGGAACAGGAGCGCCCCGGCCGCGTAGGCGACGCGTTCGATCGTCCGAATCATGCCGTCGAGTGTCTTCGGCGCCGACGCGGAAATCGTCGGCCGTGAGGCGACATCTCGCGTACGTCCGCCTACGTACCTGAGACGCCCCTCAGCGAAGACGGCGGTAGAGACCAATGGGCTGTTACTCTGGCCGACATCATGCCCCGCATCCTTGTCCGCGTCACCGCGCTGATCGCCGTCCTCGCCCTCCTGTTCGGTGTGCCGTGGTGGACGATCGTCGGCTCCCCCGAACTCCCGGCCGCGCTCGAAGTCCTCGGAACGATCGTGTTCGCCGTCGCGGCGCTCGCCGTGCCCGCGTGCATGGTCCTCGGTCACGGGCCGTGGCAGCGCGACCTCGCGGCGAAGATCGGCGACCTCTCCCTCGGGCTCATCTGGCTGCTGTTCTCGTTGTCCGTGCTCGGAAACGTGTTACGGCTCGTGCTCGCCGTGTCCGGAGTGGACAGTGCGGCGGGCATCGTGTCCGGCGTCGTCCTGGTGGCCTTCGCGGCGCTGGCGGCGTACGGGATGGTCGAAGCGCGGCGCGTGCCGAGGCTCAAGGAACTCGACGTCGTGCTCCCCCGCCTCGGCGCGGGGCTCGACGGTCTCCGCTTCGCGATCATCACCGACACCCATTTCGGCCCGCTGAACCGGACGAAGTGGTCGGAGAAGGTCGTCGAAGTGGTGAACGAACTCGACGCCGACGTCGTCGCCCACGCGGGTGACCTCGCCGACGGCACCGTCGCCAAGCGGCGGGAGCAGGTCGCGCCGCTCGGGAAGGTGCGGGCGAAGCTCGGCAAGTTCTACATCACCGGCAACCACGAGTACTTCGGCGAGGCGCAGGCCTGGCTCGACCACATGCGCGACCTCGGCTGGGAGCCGTTGCACAACCGGCATCTCCCGGTCAGCCAAGGCGGAGACACGCTGGTCTTCGCCGGGATCGACGACCCGACCGGCGCCGCTTCCGGCCTGCCCGGCCACGGCCCCGACCTTCCCGCCGCGCTCGACGGCGTCGCCGCGAGCACGCCGGTGGTCCTGCTCGCCCACCAGCCGAAGCAGGTCAAGCAGGCCGCGGAGGCCGGTATCGACCTCCAGATCTCCGGGCATACGCACGGCGGCCAGATCTGGCCGTTCCACCTCCTGGTCCGGCTCGACCAGCCCGTACTGGCCGGCCTTTCGCGCCACGGCGAGCGCACGCAGCTCTACACGAGCCGCGGCACCGGCTTCTGGGGGCCGCCGCTGCGCGTCTTCGCGCCGAGCGAGATCACCCTCCTGACCTTGCGAAACGCCAAGTAGCCACCCCGTTGCGACACCTCGCGGTGTCCCCTCGGCACCACCGACAAATTTTTTTGTCTTGACAATCGAGACTTTCGGAGCGAGAGTTGTGCCAACGCACCCCGCCCCGAAAGGCAGAAACCGATGACCATCACCGCCACCCGCGCCCACGTCGCGCTCCCGGCCCGTGCCCTGCTCGCCTGCGGCGCCGTCTCGGGCCCGCTGTACTTCCTGACTTCGCTCACCCAGGCCGCCGTGCGCGACGGTTTCGACCTGACGAAGCACCCGGCGAGCATGCTGAGCAACGGCGACGCCGGCTGGATCCAGGTGACGAACTTCCTGGTCACCGGGGTCCTGATGATCGCGGGAGCGATCGGGCTGAGCCGGACGCTCGAACCGGGCAGAGGCAGCACGTGGGGGCCACGGCTGCTGGGCGTCTTCGGCGTCAGCCTGCTCTTCGCCGCGGTCTTCAAGGCCGACCCCGGCAACGGCTTCCCGGCAGGCTCCGGTCCGGCCACCATCAGCACCGCGGGCATCCTGCACATGGCCGCCGGCTCGATCGGTTTCCTCTCGCTGATCGTCGCGACCTTCGTGTTCGCGAGCCGCTTCTCCCGTGAGGGCCACCGCGGCTGGGCCGTCTACTCCCGCGCCACCGGCGTCGCGTTCTTCGCCGCCTTCGCCACGATGAGCTCCGGCAACGCGAACGCCGTCGTGATGCTCGCCTTCTGGGCCGCCGTGATGCTGGCCTGGGGCTGGGTCACCGCCGTCATCCTCCGCACCACCCGCTGAACGACTACAGGAGAATTCCCGCCATGAGCACCGTGACCTCGCAGGACGGCACCACCATCGCCTACACCCGCACCGGCTCCGGCCCCGCCGTCATCCTGGTCGACGGCGCGATGTGCCATCGCGAGTTCGGCCCGGCCAAGCCGCTGGCCGCCGAACTGGCCGCGCATTTCACCGTCTACACCTACGACCGCCGCGGCCGCGGCGAGAGCGGGGACACCGCGTCGTTCTCCGTCGCCCGCGAAGTCGAGGACATCGCGGCGCTGATCAAGGAAGCGGGCGGGACGGCCCACGTCTACGGGATCTCGTCCGGCGCCGCGCTCGCCCTCGAAGCCGCGAAAGCCGGGCTGCCGATCACGAAACTGGCGGTCTACGAATTCCCGCTGGTCGTCGACGACACCCGCCCGCCGGTCCCGGCCGACTACGACGAGCGGCTGGAGAAGGCCATCGCCGACGGGCGCCCCGGCACCGCGATCAAGACCTTCATGCGGGAAGGCGTCCGCGTCCCGGCTCCGGTCGTGTTCATGATGCAGTTCATGCCCGCGTGGCCGAAGCTCAAGAAGGTCGCGCCGACCCTGCGCTACGACGCCGCGCTGTTCGAGGGCCTGCACGACGGCACCCCGCTGCCCGAGGGCCGCTGGGCGAGCGTTTCCGTGCCGACGCTGGTCATGGACGGCGGCAAGAGCCCCGCCTGGATCCGCAACGGTGTCGCCGCGCTGGCGAAGGCGGTGCCCGGCGCCGAGCACCGCACGATCGAGGGCCAGACGCATATGCTCAAGCCGAAGGCCGTGGCACCGGTACTGATCGAGTACTTCACCGACTGACGGAGCGATCACGATGATCGAACTGGTCGAAGGCGACATCACCGAACAGCAGGTCGACGTCGTGGTCAACGCCGCGAACTCGTCGCTCCTCGGCGGCGGCGGGGTGGACGGCGCGATCCACCGCCGCGGCGGGCCGGAGATCCTCACCGAATGCCGGGCCCTGCGCGCGGGGCACTACGGCAAGGGACTGAAGACCGGAGAGGCGGTCGCCACCACGGCGGGCCGCCTTCCGGCGCGCTGGGTGGTGCACACCGTCGGGCCGGTGTGGTCCGACTCCGAAGACCGCTCGGCGCTGCTGGCGGCGTGCCACCGCAACTCGCTGCACGTCGCCGCCGACCTCGGCGCGCACACCGTGGCGTTCCCCGCGATCTCGACCGGGATCTACCGGTGGCCCCTCGAATCCGCGGCGGAAATCGCCCTCGAGACCGTCACGAACACGCTCTCGGCCGGGTCTTGCTCGGTGGCACTGGTGCGGTTCGTGCTGTTCGGGACCGACGCCTACGACGTTTTCCGGGAGCAGGCGGACGCGATGGGCCTGGGCGGGTCGTGAGTGGCGTTTCGGGTTAGAACCCGAAACGCCACTCACGACCACCTGGACCCACTACACCCCCGCAGGTGAAGCGGCCTGCGCGACCAACTCCCGCGGCGCCCCGCTCCCGTCCGCAGGCACCGACCACACCGCCGAATCCACGCCGTACGCCACGGTCCGGTCGTCGAGCCAGGCCGCCTGGTCGTCCACGCTCCGCGTCTCGGCCAGCAAGGTCTCCTTGCCGGACGCCAGGTCGAGGACGGCCAGCCGCCACGGCGCCGCGAGATCGGCGGAGACCTTCTTCTTGAACGCGATCCGCTTCGCGTCCGGCGAGAGCGACGGGCATTCGACGTTCTCCCGGATCATCCTCGCGACGAGCTTTTCGTAGTCCGCCTCGACCAGGTACGTCTTCCCCTTCGTCCCCACCGTCGCGTAGAACTTCTTGCCGTCGGGGGCGAAGGTGATCCCCCAGTAGTTCACGTCGGACGAGTAGTACGGCTTGCCGTCGAGCAGGAGGCCCATCTCCTCGATGCTCTTCATCAGCTTCCCGGTCTTCAGGTTGAAGATCCCGGCCCTGGTCGAAAACCCGGTCTCCGCGTAGGAATCCCCGTTGACGAACAGCGTCCAGTAGGCGAGCTTCCCGTCCGGCGAGACGCGGCCGCGGCTGGGGGTGCCGGGAAGTTCGATCCGGCGGATCTCCTTGAGGTCCTTGTCCAGCACGATGACGTCGGTCATCGGCGGCAGCACCCCGGGCTGCGCGGACAGGCACAACGCCGTCCCCGCCGAGGTGGCGAACCGGTCACAGCTGAGGCCGGACACCTTCCGCGGTTCGCCGGGACGATCGGCCGGGACGGTGGCCAGATGGCCGAAGTCGGGGCCTTCGGCGGTGTTGCGGAACAGCAGTTGTCCCTTGGCCTGCACCGAAACCGGCTGCCCGGTCACCACGGCGACGGAGTTGACGTCCGGCCCGCGGTCCCGGGACAGGACGCCGTAGCCGACGGCCGCCGCGATCAGCACGACGACCGCCGCCACCACGCCCAGGATCCGCGCCCTCATGCGTAGGTCCGCAACGGACGGAGGACGGCGGCCGCCACGACCACCACGGCCAGCGCGCCCGCGGCGACCAAGACCGCGGCGTGCAGATCCCAGGTGGTCCAGGCGAGTCCGAAAAGGACGGACGCGAGCATCCGCGTGGTCGCCTGCCCGGTCTGCACCAGCGCCAGCCCGCCGGCCCGCTGGTGTTCGGGCAGCAACGGCCCGGCCGCGGCCATCAGGACACCGTCGGTGGCCGCGTAGAAGACACCGTGCAGCACGAGCGCCAGCACCGCGAGGATGCCGCCGTCCACCGGGCCGAGCAGGGCCAGCAGTGCGACGACCAGCGCGACGTGCCCGCCGAGGAACACCTTCCAGCGGCCGATCCGGTCCGAAAGCCTGCCGAGCGGAACGGCGAGCAGCAGGTACACCCCCGCGGTTCCCAGCGGCAGCAAGGGAAAGAACACCGCGCCGAGTTCCCAGCGGCGCTGCAGCACGAGGTAGAGGAACGAGTCGCTGAGGGTGACCAGGCCCAGCAGCGCCGCCCAGACGCAGATCCGCCGGAACGACGCCTGCCGGATCAGGCCCGCGGTCTCCCGCAAGGAGACCTTGGGCCGTTCGGCTCGCGGCTTCGGCTGGTGGTCCTTGACCAGCACCACCAGGATGATCACGCCGATCGCGGCGATGCAGAAGCTCGTGAAGAACACCGAGTCGTAGCTGCCGAGGCTGAGCCAGAGCACGGCCATCGCGACCAGCGGGCCGAGGAACGCGCCGAAGGTGTCCATCGCGCGGTGCACGCCGAACGCGCGGCCGAGGTGTTCGGGGTCGCTGCTCAAGGTGATCAGCGCGTCGCGCGGAGCGGTCCGGACGCCTTTGCCGGTGCGGTCGGCCGCGAGCACGGCGCCGATCGCCACGGTGGACGAACCCGCCAGCATCAGGCCGATCTTGCCCAGTGCCGAGATCCCGTAACCGAAGCAGGCGACCGCCTTGAGCTTCTGCCAGCGGTCCGCGAGATGGCCGCCGACGAGCCGGACGACGGCGGTGACACCGGAGTAGAGGCCGTCGAGCACACCGAACTGCAGCGGGCTCAGGCCGAGACCGAGGACGAGGTAGAGCGGGAGGACCGCGGTCACCATCTCCGACGAGATGTCGGTGACGAGGCTGACCAGGCCGAGCGCGACGACGTTCCCGGTGACGGCCCGTTTCACGCCGATCTTCGGGACATCCGCCGCGGCGTCCGCTCCCCTACTGGTCGCGATGTACATGGGAGACCTCCAGCGCCGTGAGGAGGTGCCGCGGTGCGACGCGGCACCTCCTCACGGGACTCAGTGGCAGGTGTAGGTGGGCGAGGAGTCGATCGTCTTGCCGTCGAGACCGATCAGCTGGGTCGAGAAGGCGTTGTCCGACATGTTCAGCTTGAGCACGCCGTAGGTCGAGATCGCCTTCGCGGTGGCCGGGTGTTCGGTCTTGACCGGGTAGAGGGTCGCCCCGCCACCGCCGCCGATGATCTGCACCGGACCCGCCGGGTCCTTGTCGCCGTCGGCGTTCTGCGGGTAGAAGCGCTCGTAGTGGTGGTCGTGCCCGTTGAGCACCAGGTCGACCTTGTTCTGGACGAGGGTTTCCCAGAGCGTGGCCATCTTGTCGTTGTCGCCGTGGTCACCCGAGGTGTAGCGCGGGTGGTGGTAGTACGCGGCGACGCAGGGCTTGGTGTTGCTCTTCAGGTCCTGCTTGATCCAGTTCAGCTGCTCGTCGCTGATCGCGTTCGCGGCCAGGCCGGGCGAGAACTCCGTGCTGTCGATGGCGACGAAGTGCCAGTTGCCCATTTCCCAGCTGTAGTAGGTCTTCCCGTTCGGCGTCGCGATCTTGCCGAAGTACTGCTTGTAGGCGCCCAGCGGGGTGTGGTCGTAGGTCTCGTGGTTGCCGGGGACCGGGTGCATGATGCTCTTGTACTTGCCCCAGGTCTTGTCGAAGTACTTCGTGAAGTCCTCGATGTGGGCGTCGTCGTACTGGTTGTCGCCCATGGTGATGACCGCGGCCGGGTTCATCTGGCCGACCAGCGCGGCGGTCTTCGGGTGGACGCACGAGGACGAGGATGCGGTGCACTGTTCGGCGATGTCACCGGAGGCGGCGAGGACGAACGACGAGCCGCCCGCCTGCGTGGTCGCCTGGATCTGGTTGCTGGCCGCCGAGACGTTGCCGGCGGCGTCCTTCGCCCGGACGGTGTAGGTGTACGCGGTCGACGCGCTCAGCCCGCTGTCGGTGTAGGAAGCGCTTTCCGTGGTGCCGACGACCTGGCCGTTCCGCAGCACCTCGTAGCCGCTGACGCCGACGTTGTCCGTCGAACCGGTCCACGTCAAGTCCACAGTGGACGCCGTGATCGAACCGGCCTTGAGGTTGGCCGGCGCGGTGGGCGCCTGCGTGTCGCCGGAGGAGTCCGACGTTCCGTAAACCTGCATCTCCCAAAGGGAGTAGCCGTAACTGGTCGCACGTTTGGTGCCGACGAGACGCAGGTACCGGCCGCGGCCGGACAGCCCGGTGAGGTCGTCGGTCCCGCCGTTGCCGTTGGTCACGGACTTGATCGGGGTCCACGCCGAGCCGTCGTTGGAGACTTCCAGGCGATACGCGGAGGCGTACGCGGCTTCCCAGTTCAGCTTGACCCGGTTGATGGCCGACGGGCCACCGAGGTCGATGCGGATGAACTGCGGGTCCACGCCTTCCGCGCTCGCCCAGCGGGTGCTCGTCTTGCCGTCGACGGCGAGCGGGCCGCCGTAGGACGACGACTCCACCGAGGAGACGAGGACGGGTTTTCCTTGGGACAAAAGGACATCAGCGGCTTGCGCGTTGCCGCTGAGCAGCGTCGGCAACAGGATGGCGGCCGCGCCTAGTGGCAGTAGTCGGGTTCGGGCCTTCACATCGATCTCCCCGGGAATCCGTGGCGGCGGGTTGAGAGGGACGGGTGCGCGGCGTTCACTTCGAGTACACGTGTTCGTTTGGTAAGTTTCCTAACGAATGCGTACGGTAATCCGTACCACTCAGTGAGTCAAGACGTAGACTCGTCCCATGACCGGCGCATTGATCTTCGACTTCGACGGGACGCTGGTCGACACCGAGGCGGCCGTCCTCGTGGCCTGGCAGGAGACCTTCCGCGCCCGCGGCGGCGAACTCCCCCTCGACGTCTGGCACACCGTGATCGGCACACAGAACACCGCCGTCGCGATGTTCGAACTACTGGAGAAGAACGACGAGAACCTCGACCGGGTCGCGGTCCGCGCCGGCGTCCGCGCCAGGGTCACCGAACTGCTGGAAACCGTGGGACCGCGCCCTGGCGTCGAGGAATACCTCGCGGACGCGAAGGAGCGGGGCCTGCGGCTGGCCATCGCGTCCAGCTCGACCGGCGATTGGGTCACCACGCATCTGGAGCGGCTGGGCCTGACGGACGCGTTCGAGGCCGTGCTCACCGGCGACCTCCACCAGGCGAAGCCGAGCCCGGACCTGTACCTGGCCGCGCTCGCCGCGCTGGACCTGCCCGCGACCGAGGCGATCGCGTTCGAGGACTCACCGCACGGCGTCACCGCGGCGAAGGCCGCCGGGCTCGAGTGCGTCGCCGTGCCGAACGCGATCACCGCGGTGCTGAACTTCGACCACGCCGACCTCGTGCTGGGTTCGCTGGCCGACAAACCACTCGGCGAACTACTCGGCCGTTGAGGGACGAAGGTGCCTGCCCGTCGTCGGTACAGGTGGTCGTGAGTGGCGTTTCGGGTTAGAACCCGAAACGCCACTCACGACCCACCCAGCCCCAAGCGTGACCGGCGCCGGACTACTCACCGTCGAGCAGGTCGCCCAGCCGGACGAGGAACGGGCGCTGACCCTTGAGCAACTTCTCCTCGGCTTCGGCGAGCCCGAACCAGGCGACCCTGTCGACCTCCGGGAACTCCTGCGTCCGGCCCGACCGCGGCGGCCACTCCATCTCGAAGACGCCCGGCACGACCTGAGCCGGGTCGAGGTCGCCCTCCACCGCCCAGACCGTCACGACCTTGCCGCCGGACTGCTTCACCTCGCCGAGCGGCAGGTACTCCCCCTCCGGCGCCGGCAGCCCCAGCTCCTCCTGGAACTCGCGCCGCGCCGCGGCCTCCGGCGTCTCGTCCGGCTCGTACTCGCCCTTGGGCACCGACCAGCCGCCCGCGTCCTTCTTCGCCCAGAACGGCCCGCCCATATGCCCGAGAAGCACCTCGGTCGTCTCGCCCGACCTGCGGAAGAGCAGGATCCCGGCACTCGTCTTACCCGCCATGCCGTCCAGTCTGGCCTTGCTCCGAACGGGTGATGTGACCGGCCCGCGAAAAAAGTTTCCGCGTGGATGTCGATTCGCGTCGAGCCCGTCCGACGCGTTGTCAGAAGCCGCCCCGGCAGACACTCCCGGAAGGACCGGAACCATGACGCAGACCACCGCCCCCGCCAACACCACCGCCACCACCCCGCGTGCCGCCAAGGCACAGGGCGCGATCCAGTCGGCCGTCCGGATCGTCGTCTCGTTCCTCTTCCTCTGCCACGGTCTGCAGGGATTCGGATTCTTCGGCGGCGTCGACGGCGCGGGCGGCTCGGTCGAGCTCGGTTCCTGGCCCGGCTGGTACGGCAGCGTGATCGAGCTCGTCGGCGCCGCGTTCGTCCTGGTCGGCCTGTTCACCCGGCCGGTCGCGGTGCTCCTCTCCGGCGTCATGGCCTACGCCTACTTCACCGTGCACGCGCCGGAAGGCCTGCTGCCGCTGCAGAACATGGGCGAGCTGTCGACCCTCTACTGCTGGATCTTCCTGCTGATCGCCGCGATCGGCCCGGGTACCTACGCCCTCGACACCCTGCGCCGCCGCTGAACGGGAATCGCGAGGCCCCTTTCCTGGATTCATTCCAGGAAAGGGGCCTTTTTATCGCGTACCTGTCGATTCGCTGTCAATAAACGCGGGCATAACATGGAATTACCCCCCGAAAGAAAGTTCCCCGCCGATGGGGGTATCCGGCATCCTCTGTCCTATCAATGGTTTAGACCACCTTGAGCCGGAAGGATGCGTCATGACCCAGACAGCCGCCGCCACGACCACGGAGATCGGCCCGGCCGCTCCCAAGTGGCAGGGACTGGCCCTCTCAGTGGTCCGCGTCGTGGTCTCGTTCCTCTTCCTCTGCCACGGTCTGCAGAAGATGGGACTCTTCGACAAGCCCGCCGTCCCGTTCGCCACCTGGCCGGGCTGGTACGCCGGGGTGATCGAAACGGTCGGTTCGCTGCTCGTCCTGGCGGGCCTGTTCACCCGCCCGGTCGCGGTGCTTCTCTCGGGCACGATGGCGTACGCGTACTTCGTCGTGCACCAGCCCGACGCGCTGCTGCCGTTGCAGAACAAGGGCGAGACGGCCGCGCTGTACTCCTGGATCTTCCTGCTGTTCGCGGTGGTGGGCCCGGGCACCTACGCGCTGGACACGTGGCGCCGCCGCCGCAAGTCCTGAACCCCCGCCTCGGATGACATGAAGGACGCTTTCATTGCAAATTTTGCGATGAAAGCGTCCTTCATTGCACCAACGACAGAGGGGCGTCAGCGGCCCTGCGGCAACCCGGCCGCCAGATCCGAAAGCGCCAGCACGTGCTCCATCAACACCGTCAGCACCTGCTTCGTCGACTCGCGTTCCCGCGCGTCGCACAGCAGCAGCGGGACGTCCATGCCGACGTCGAGCGCCTGCCGGACCTCCTCGGTGCCGTAGCGGTACGCGTTGTCGAAGCAGTTGACGGCGACGACGAACGGCAGCCCGCGGCGCTCGAAGAAGTCGACGGCCGCGAAGCAGCTGTCGAGCCGCCGGGTGTCGGCGAGCACGACGGCGCCGAGCGCGCCTTCGGCCAGCTCGTCCCACATGAACCAGAACCGGTCCTGACCGGGCGTGCCGAACAGGTACAGGATCAGCTCGGGGTTGATGGTGATGCGGCCGAAGTCGAGGGCCACCGTGGTGGTCGTCTTCTTCTCGACACCGGTGAGGTCGTCGACGCCCTCGGACGCCGCGGTGATGACCTCCTCGGTGCGCAGCGGGGGAACCTCGCTGACCGAACCGACCATCGTGGTCTTACCGACCCCGAACCCGCCGGCGATGAGGACCTTGACCGCGTTCGCGGTCAAGGATCGCCGGGGCTCAGAGTTTCCGGATGCCATCAAGAACCGCCTGGAGTACGTGTTTGTTGGGGGTGTCGGTGACCGGGGTCGCGGTACGGAACAGCACGAGGTTCTGCTCGATGAGGTCGCTCAGCAGCACCTTCACCACCGGCAACGGCAGATCGATGCGCGCGGCGACCTCCGCGACGGACGTCGGTCTCTGGCACAGGTTGAGGATCCGCCCGTACTCCGGTTCGAAGCCCGCGACCTCGTGCGAGGAGCGCATGGCGACCACCAGGGTGATCAGGTCGAGGCCGAGCGTGTCCGAGCGGGTGCGCCCGCCCGTGACGGCGTACGACCGGACCAGCGGCCCGGCCTCCTCCTCGAACCACGACTCGTGCCGCCCGCTCATGGCGAAGTGGGAGTCGCGGCGCGGGGCGCCGAGGTGAGCACCGCGCCGACCCGCTTGACCATCAGGTTCATCTCGTAGGCCACGAGGCCCATGTCCGCGTCCTCCTTCGCCAGCAGCGCGAGGCACGCGCCGCGGCCCGCCGCGGTGACGAACAGGAAGGCATGGTCCATCTCGACCATGGTCTGGCGGACGTTGCCGCCGCCGAAGTGCCGTCCCGTGCCCCGCGCGAGGCTCTGGAACGCCGACGCGACCGCGGACAGGTGCTCGCCGTCCTGCTCCGACAGGTTCCCGGACCGTCCGATGAGCAGGCCGTCGGAGGACAGGACTACCGCCCTGTCGGCACCGGCGACACGCTTGACCAGGTCATCCAGCAACCAGTCGAGTTCACTGACTCCCGCGTTGGCCATCTAGTCACGATCTCCGTACATGTCGAGGTCGGTGTAATCGTCGGTCGGTTCGGTGTCCCGCGCGCGGCGCGTGCCCTGCTGGAACGCGGCGAGCCGGTTCCTCGCCAGCTCGGGGGTGTCCTCGCGGACCTCCTCGCGCTGGGTGGCGGGCCGGTCCTCCATCAGCTGGGGGACCAGGTTCGCCTGGCGGCGGCGCTGCGGCAGCGGTGGCCTGCCGGGCGCCTCGGGGCCGGGCCGCCGGGTCTGCGGCGGACGGCCGTCCTGGGGCCGGGTGTCGGCGGGCGGCCACGCCGGCGGCTGCACCGGCTGCGGACGGGCCTCGGCACGCGCGGGTTCCGGGCGGATCGGCTCGGGGCGCGGCGTCTCCGGCCGGGGCACGCGCGGCGGGCGCGGGGGCAGCGGCGGCAACGCGCCTCCAGGCTGCTCCGGCCCCTGCTGCGCCTGCGGCTGGGGCTGCGGCGCGACCGGCATGGGCACGGGCAGCTCGGGCCGCTCCGCGGGGAACTCGGTGCGGTGGCGGGCACGACGGCCCGGAAGCAGCGGCGCGGCCTCCGGCACCTCGGTGCTCTCGGGGTCCACCTCGTCCTCCGGCTCATCAGACGGGACCGGCGCGAGCAGGTCGGTGCGGACGAGCACGATGGCCCTGGTGCCGCCGTACGCGGATTCGCGCAGGTGCACGGAGATCCCGTGCCGAGCGGCGAGACGCGCGACCACGAACAGGCCCAGCCGTGGCTCGGCTGACAAGGCCATGATGCCGAAGTCCGGCGGATCGGCCAACATCGCGTTCAGCTCGGCGGCCTGCTCGGCCTCGATACCGAGGCCCTGGTCCTCGACCTCGATCACGACACCCTTGCCGACCACGTTGCCCCGCAGCTCGACGCGCGACTGCGGCGGCGAGAAGGAGGTCGCGTTGTCGATCAGCTCCGCGAGCAGGTGCACGAGGTCGCCGACGACCGGGCCCTGCACCGCCATCGCGGGCATCTTCGCCGTCTTCACCCTGGCGAAGTCCTCGGTCTCGGCCGAGGCGCCGCGGGTCAGCTCGGCGAGCGTCACCGGCTTGCGCCACTGACGGCCGGGCTGGCCGCCACCGAGGATGATCAGGTTCTCGGCGTTGCGGCGGGCGCGGGTGGAGAGGTGGTCCAGCTGGAAGAGCGTGTCCAGCTGCTCCGGGTCCTCCTGCTTGCGCTCGGCCTGGTCGAGCACCTTGAGCTGGCGGTGCACGATGACCTGGCTGCGGTGCGCGATGTTGAGGAACACCGTCTTGGTGCCCTCACGGGTCCTCGCCTCTTCGACGGCGGCCGCGATGGCGGTCTGCTGCGCCTTGTTGAAGGCCTCGGCGACCTGGCCGATCTCGTCGTCGCCGTGGTCGAGGAAGTGACCCTTGTCGTCGAGGTCGACGGGTTCGCCCGCCCGCACCCGGTCCACCAGTTCCGGCAGCCGGATCTCGGCGACGTCGAGGGTGTCCTCGCGCAGGCGGGCCAGTCGTCCGATGAGCCGGTTCGACAGCCGCAGGGCGATGACGAACACGCCGATCGCCACCAGCAGCGCAACGGCCGCGGCGATCGCCGACGTGATCAGCGTCCGGTCGGCGTCGTCGACCGCCTGCGTCGTGGCCGTACCACTCTGCTCGACGAAGCCGCGCATCATCGCGTCGCTGACGCCGCGCGCGGCCTGAAGCCACGTTTGCTCGGGGATGGGGAGCGTGGCCTTGCTGTTCTGCAGGAAGGTGTTCTCGACCGTGTTGACGGCCTTCCACGGATCACTCGCGACGAGCTGGTCGAACTTCGCCTTGACGTCCGGGAGCATCCGCGAGACCGAAGACTCCAGCTGCGAACGGTAGGAACCGACCTCCGTGACGTACGCGCGGTAGGTCTCGTCGGTGAAGCCGCCACCCGCGACGGCCGCGGCGGCGAGGGCGTTCGCGCGCTGCATCTGGTCGA
This sequence comes from Amycolatopsis keratiniphila, assembly GCF_000400635.2. NCBI lineage: Bacteria > Bacillati > Actinomycetota > Actinomycetes > Pseudonocardiales > Pseudonocardiaceae > Amycolatopsis > Amycolatopsis keratiniphila. The sequence goes on from NC_021252.1 coordinate 7,243,944, forward strand.
TCGCGGTGAACAGCGGGACCGCGGTGATCCGCTGATACGCGTTCTCGGCGTTCGGCGCGTCCTGCGCCAGCCCGGTGAGACCGTCGACGAACTGGTCGAGGATCTGGTTGTAGAAGGTGAAGGCGTCCAGTAGCGGAAGCTGACCGGAGTCGGCCGACTGCCGGATCTGCGGCATCTTCTGCAGGAGCCCGTTCAGCGTGGCGATGTTGCGCTGCACGCTGTCGGGCGAGTCCCCGACGAACTTCTGCAGATGCGCGGCGACACCCTGGGCGGCGGCGTCGGTCTTGGCGCGCTGCTCGGTGAGCGTGGCGTGCTGCGACCGGTCGCCGGCGAGCTCGCGCAGCGCCAGGCGCCGCTCTTCCTGTACTTGGACGAAGAAGGGGAGGGAAGGGGCTTCCGAGTCACGGATCCGCTGCGCGTAGTCACGGCCGTTGACCGCGTCGAAGATCAGGTACCCGCCGATCGCCAGACCGACCAGCATCAGCGCGATGCTCGGAATGAGCGCGATCGTCAGAACGCGCGAACGAATCGAAGAGCCGCGGCCTCGTCGAAGGGAAATCTGCTTCACCGTGGTCCGTTTTCCTTCCGGCAGTTATTGGTGTCGGGTCGCCGGGGATCTCATACCCGCGGGATCCGATAGCCGGATCAACACAGCGTGGTCCGCTCCGCCCGCGAAGACGCTAGGAGACCCAAACGGGTGAGTCAAGTCCGGACGCGAAGGGTAGTCGCATATGGCCGTGACCTGCTGACAAGAGGCGGCCGGACCAGGAAAGTCCACCACGTGGGACAGGCCACCCGGCTAAGTGACTCACCAGTAGATCACCTGGCGGTTTAGCGCAGGCAGCGGCTTGATCGACGCTCTTCTGACACGATCGAGTCACTCCTCGCAACGTCCGCGTCCCGGCCGAAAAGTCGACGAAAACTACTCGCCGTGACGTCGCTCACGCTTTCGGACCAGGGCTCCACATACCGTTCGGTTTGCGAACGACATCACCGCGGAGGAACGCCGTCGTAACACCGTTCGCTCCACGGAATCGAGAATTACCGACGCCTATCACCGGGGAATCGGCGAAATGATCTTCCTCGGGGCGGCCGAGCTCGTCGTCGATGAGCGCCTCGACCCGTCCGGACGCGTCCCGCAGCATCCGGACGCCCGCCCAGCACAGCGTCGCGACCCCGCAGATCAGGATCGCGACGAGAACCGTCTCCATCGGATACCGGGAGCCGAATTCGTTGAGCAGAAAACCGGAGGCGACACCGAAAACGGCGACGACGACATAGGCGAACGACACGATCCCCTCCTTCTCCAGGCGCCGTGGCCCGCGCCTCGCCGGTGAGACGGGCGGCGCGGGTTTTCCTTACGCCACAGGGGAAGGATCTACGTCACACTCGCGGCGAGAGCGAATGACGAGCCTAACAGCGAATTCGCGGAGGTTCTCCGGATCTCCCCCGCCGGGGCGAGGCGATCACCTATTTGCCACCCATTTCCGAATACGGTTCACCATTTTCACCACACCGGGTATCACTCCGCCCTCAGCTCCCGCAGCGTCGTGACGGCGCGGAGCACCTCGCCATAGGTGGTGTAGAGCGGGGCGAGCCCGAACCTCAGCACGTTGGGCGGGCGGAAGTCCCCGATCACCCCTCGGTCGATCAAGGCCGCCATCGTCTTGGCCGCGTCGTCGTCGAGCACCGAGACCTGGTGCCCACGGTCCCGGCCGCGCGGCGTCGGGATCTTCGCGCCGTCGAGGAGCTCGTCCGCGCACCGGAAGAAGAAGTCGCCGAGCGCGAGCCCCTTCTCCCGCAGCAGGCCGCGATCCACGCCGTCCCAGACGTCGAGTGCCGCGTCGAGCGCGAGCAGCGAAAGGATGTCGGGCGTGCCCGCGCGGCCGCGCGCGATACTCGCGTGCGCCTCGTACGCTCCCCGCATCGCGAACGGGTCGCGGTCGCCGGCCCAGCCCGCCAGCGGCTGGTCGAACCGGTCCAGCCATTTCGCCGCCACGTAAAGGAAAGCGGGCGATCCGGGGCCGCCGTTGAGGAACTTGTAGGTGCAGCCGACGGCGAGGTCGACGCCCGCCGCGTCCAGCTCGACCGGCAGCGCGCCGACGCTGTGGCAGAGGTCCCAGAGCGCCAGTGCTCCGGCGCGGTGCAGTGCCGCGGTCAGTTCGGCCATGTCGTGCGCACGACCGGTGACGTAGTCGACGTGGTTGATCAGCGCGACGGCCGTCCGCTCGCTCACCTGGGCGGGCATCTCCTCGGCGACGACCCGGCGCACCGTGCGCCCGGTCAGCCGGGCGGCCTCGTCGGCGATGTAGCCGTCGGTCGGGAAGGTGTCGGCGTCGACGAGGATCTCGTCGCGGCCCGGTCGGAGCCGGGTGGCGGCGACCAGCGCCTTGAACAGGTCGACACTCGTCGAGTCCGCCACGACGACCTGACCCGGCGCGGCGCCCACCAGCGGCGCGATCCGCTCGCCGACCCGCACCGGCGCCTCCCACCAGCCCTCCGACCAGGACCGGATGAGCCGTCCGCCCCACTGTTCACGGACGATCGCGGCGAGCCGTCCGGCCACGTGTTTCGGCGGGGCACCCAGCGAGTTGCCGTCGAAATAGGCGACATCGGTGTCGAGGTCGAATTCGTTTCGCTTGTGCGCCAACGGATCGGCCACGTCCAGCGCCGCGGCCTCGGCTACGAGGTCAGTCACGGCCACCATCGTCGGCGAGGGCGTTCCGGAAGTCCATGACTGACGCGGTGAAAACGGAAAAGGTGGACATTTCGCGTAGCGCAACCGTGGCCGCGATTCTCTATCCACCACTGCCGACAGCCCTTACAGTGTGCCTGATCAGGCAGCATCGAGGAGGCCAGCGTTGACCACCCAGCCGACCGTCGCCGAGCAGATCGAAGGCCAGACCATCCCCGCCCTGCTTCACCGCAACGCCCAGGAGTTCGGTGACCTGCCGGCGGTGACGTCACTCGACATCGAGGGCAAACCGACCCTGACCTGGGCCGAATTCCGCACCGCCATCGCGGAGGTGTCCCGCGGGCTCGCCGGGCTCGGGCTCGGCGTCCGCGACCGGATGCTGATCATGGCGCCGAGCAGCCCGGAACACCTGATCGCCGATCTCGCCGCCGCCCATCTCGGCGCGATCCCCTGCACCGCGTACGCGACGCTGAGCCCGGAGCAGATCGGGTTCGTCGCCCGGCACAGTGCCGCCGGCGTCGTCGTCCTCGCCGGTGCCGACGAACTCGGCCGCTGGTCGCAGGTCCTCGACGAGCTGCCCGCGCTGCGGCACATCGTGCTGCTCGACGCGTCCGTGATTCCCCAGGACGACAAGCGATTCCTGTCCTTCGCCGAGCTCCGCGCGGCGGGCGCCGAAGCCCACGCGGCCGACCCGGAGGCGTTCGAGACGGCGTGGTCCGCGATCACCCCGGACGACCCGCTGTCGATGATCTACACCTCCGGCACCACCGGCGACCCCAAGGGTGTCGTGCTGTCGCACCGCAACGCGATCTACCAGGCCGTCGCCGTCCAGAAGCTGCACGACTCTCCGATGCACGCCACGAACATCGCGTACCTGCCGCTCGCGCATATCGCCGAACGCGAACTGTCGATCTACATGCCGATCGTGTGGGCCGGGCACGTGCACACCGTCGCCGACCCGACGGGTGTCGTCGGCGCGCTGGGCCAAGTGCACCCGAAGAGCTTCTTCGGTGTCCCACGCGTGTGGGAAAAGATGGTGGCGGGCTTGAAGAACCTGCTCGGCTCGCTGCCGGAGGAGAAGCGGAACGGCCTGATCGCCGCGAACGAACTCCTGCAGCAGGGCTACAAACTCCGCAGTGACGGCAAGGAGGTGCCGCCGGAGCTCGCGGAGAAGATCGCGCAGACCGACGCGGCCGCGCTCGCGCCGGTGCGGGCGATGCTGGGCCTCGACCAGATCGAGGTCGCCTCCAGCGGCGCCGCCGCGCTGCCGGTGGAGATCCTGTACTTCATCGCCGGGCTCGGTGTCGAGATCCAGGAGGTCTGGGGGCTGTCCGAGACCACCGGCGCGGTCACGTCGAACACGCCGACGGCGTTCAAGGCCGGTTCGGTCGGCCGCCCGCTGGAAGGCATCGAGGTGAAGGTCGCCGAAGACGGCGAACTCCTCGTCCGCGGCGCCATCGTGTTCCTCGGCTACCTGCAGGCGGACGGCACGATCAAACCGGACGTCGACGCCGACGGCTGGCTCGCCACCGGCGACATCGGGACGATCGACGAACGCGGCTTCGTCACGATCACCGACCGCAAGAAGGAACTGATCATCACCTCGAGCGGCAAGAACATCGCCCCGACGAAGATCGAAGGGCTGCTCAAGGAGCACCCGCTGATCGGGCAGGCCGTCGCGATCGGCGAGAAACGGCCGTACGTCACGGCGCTGATCGTCGTCGACGACGAGATCGCGCCGGGCTGGGCGGCCGCGAACGGCATCCAGCTCGCCGAGGGCGAATCGCTCGCCGACAACGCCGAGGTCCGCGCGGAGATCGAGAAGGCCGTCGAGGCGGCGAACGCGCGGCTGGCCAGGATCGAGCAGATCAAGCGGTACCACGTGATCCCCAAGGCGTGGACACCGGAAAGCGGCGAGGTGACGCCGACCTTGAAGCTGAAGCGGCGGATCATCAACGACCGGTACGCGCCGACGATCGCGGACCTGTACGCGGCCGCCGCTCCCGAACCCGCCCCGGCCGCCGGTTCCTGATGTCCGTGAAGGCCTCCTTGAGGGACCCAGGGTCCCTCAAGGAGGCCTTCACGGACCGCGGCCGAAAGGAGTCGCGACCGGGAAGCGACCGCTGCTAACTTGCCGCCGTGGATCTCTTTTCCCGATCTTGGGCGGCGCTGCTCGCCGCCGTCGCCGAAACCCCCGACGAAGACTTCGACAAACCGTCCGGCTGCGCCGGCTGGCTGGTGCGGGATCTGGCGTGTCACCTGGTGATCGACGCCCAGGACGTGCTGATCACCCTCGCCACCCCCGCCGACACCGAACCGACGCGCAACGAGGTCACCTATTGGGAGGTGTCCGAGAAGCCGCCCACCGGTGAGGACGATCTCGACGCGCTGATCGTGCGGCTCGCCGCCGCGTACCAGGAACCGCGGCTGCTCAAGTTCCACCTCGACGACGTCGGTTCCGCCGCCGGCCGGGCCGCGACGCTCGCCGACCCGGCGGCCCGGGTCGCCACCCGCGACATCGTCCTGACCGCGGGCGACTTCCTTTCCGCGTACGTCCTGGAGTGGACGCTGCACCACCTCGACCTGGTCGCGCACCTCCCTCAGCTCGACGGCCCCGCCGCCGACGCCCTCGCCGAGACTCGCCGGATCATGGAGCGGCGCACCGGGGCGACGTTCCCGGCGTCGTTCTCCGACACCGACGCGCTGCTGGTCGGTACCGGCCGCCGTCAGCCGACGGACGCCGAGAAGGCCGCCCTCGGCGACTTGGCCGTGAAGCTCCCCTTCGTCATCGGCTGAACCGGACGTCACGCGTGATTGGACGGACGACACACGTGATCAGAGGGCGAACTCGCGTGATTGGAGGCGTTCCGCCTCCAATCACGTGAGTGCGCCGCCTGATCACGCGAGTTACGTCCCCAATCACGCGTGTCGTCCGTCTGATCACGTGGGTCAGGCCGTGCGGGTCGACTCGGTCCACTTGCGCAGCCGGGGCGGGACACGCTTTTCGAGGCCGTAGTTCTCCAGGTGCGCGCTGAAGACCTCGTCGAAGGCGCGCTGGACGGTCTCGGTGTCCCACACCGGCCGTTCGAGGATGGGCTGCTTCAGGTACGGCTGGCCCATGACGTGCAGTTGCGGCCCGTTGCAGCGGATCATCTGCCCGGTGATCCCGTCGGATCCGGAGCCGAGCAGGAAGAGCACGACCGGCGCGATCCGCGACGGCGTCCGGTCCGGCGGGCAGGCCCGCAGCGACCGTTCGGACTTCCACACCATCCGGGTGTGCGCGAGCGGGCAGACCGCGTTCACCCGGATCCCGCTTTCCTCCAGGTCGAGCGCCCAGGAGTAGGTCAGCGAAGCGACGGCGCCCTTGCTGGCGGCGTACACGCCGAGCTTGCGCTGACCCAGCGACGCACCCGACGAGATGTTGACGATCGAGCCCGGGGTGCCTCGCGAAACCATCGCCTTGATCGCCGCGAGCCCGGTGTACATGACGCCGAGGACGTTCACCTCGACCAGTTCGCGGGCCTGCTCGACGTCGTCCTCCCACGGCAGCGCCTCGTAGTTCAGCCCCGCGTTGTTGACCAGCCCGTCGATCGCGCCGAACTCCGCGAGGCAGAGGTCGACGATCTCCTGCGCCTGCTTCGGGTCGGCGACACTGTGCCCGCTGGCGACCGCCCTGCCGCCGAACCGGCGGATGTTCTCCGTCGTCCGTTCGGCCAGTTCGGCGTCGATGTCGTTGACCACGACGGCCCCGCCCGCCCTCGCGACGTGCACCGCGAACGCCTCGCCGAGGCCCCGTCCCGCCCCGGTCACGACGACGGCCTTGTCGTCGAGCAAACCGTTCATCGCCTTCACCCCTTTGACCCAGCCGGCCTCCACCTCCAGGCCGGTCTCTACTCAGTGTTGGCCCATTCGGCCCAACCGGAACGTCGGCGGCGGCGAACGGCGGCCCGGCTGCGCCGAGCGAGGGCGGGGCGATCGGCGCGCAGATACCCACGGGCGAGTCAGGCCGTCATCACCCACCGGTCAGACGGCGTAGCCCGATCGGCCCAACAGGCGAAGGATCGGCCGGTCTTCTGTTCGTCTCCCTGTAGCCGGAGGCATACTGAACGTTGTCCGGCGGGACGGCAACTGTGACTCCCTCGCTGACCACGTAACACGGCAGGCAAGAATGCGAGGAAAGCAAGTTCACCCGATCGGGGGGAGGTGGTCACGCAGTGAAGATGAACGCGGCGCCGCGGATGACCGCCGCCCTGGCGAACCGCGAGTTCCGCGCACTCTGGCTCGCCGAGGTGCAGTCCCTCATCGGGGATCAGCTCACCATCGTCGCGCTGGCGATCCTCGTCTACGACCGGACAGGCTCCGCGTTGCTCTCCGCGGTGGTCTACTCCCTGACCTTCCTGCCCGCGCTGGCCGGCGGTCTCGGCCTCTCGCAGCTGGCCGACCGCTACCCGAGGCGCACCGTCCTCGTCGTCTCGTCCCTGATCCAAGGCATGCTGATCGCGATCATGGCGATCCCCGGCACCCCGCTCGCCCTGTTGTGCGGGCTGGTGGTGCTGGCGCGGCTCGTGAACGCGCCCGGCAACGCGGCGCAGAACGCGCTCACCCGCGAGGTGTTCACCGACGACGACCTCTATCTCAAGAGCCAGGACATCCGGGGTATCTCCACCAACACCGCGATGCTGCTCGGCCTGGCGGGCGGCGGCCTGCTGGTGTCGCAGGTCGGGGTGAGCTGGGCGCTGGCGCTGGACGCCGCGACGTTCCTGCTGAGCGCGGCCGTCGTCCGCTTCTCCGTCTCCCGGCGGGCGGCGGCGTCCGACGGCACCGGCAGCTGGTTCGGCGCGGTGAAGCAGGTCTTCGGCAACCGCCATCTGCGGGTGCTGATCTGGTTCTCGTGGCTGGTCGGCCTGGCCGTCATCCCCGAAGGGCTGGCCGCGCCGCTCGCCGCGGAGATGGGCGTGGGGAAACAGGCCGTCGGCTGGTTGCTGGCCGCCGATCCGCTCGGGTTCGTGATCGGGGCGTTCCTGCTGTCCCGGTTCGTCTCCGCGGAACAACGACGGAAGCTGCTGGGCGTGCTGGCGGCACTACCGATGGTCGCCCTGATCGCCTTCGCGCTCGAGCCGGGGCTGATTCCGGCACTGCTGCTGCTGGCGGCGGCGGGTGCCGCGGGGGCGTACCTGATCACGGTGAGCGCCACGTTCATCACGTGGGTCCCGAACGAACTCCGGGGCGGTGCGGGTGGGGTGTACCGCACGGGTTTGCGGGTGGCTCAAGGAATAGGGGCGGGACTCGGCGGGCTCGCCGCCGATCGGCTCGGGGCGGCGACCTCGGCCATCGCGCTGGCAGGCGTGGTCGGCCTGCTGCTGGCCGTACTGGTCGCGCTCAGCTGGGGGCACATCAACGGAACCAGTCCGGAACCGTTGCCGTCATGAGGAATCCACAAGGGACACTGCTTCCACGCTCAGACCTTCGGCACATGGGCGAAAAGAAACGACTCTCGATCAGAAGTCACGGCTCGACACTGTCCGACACCTCCCGGCCACCTCGTTGCTGCGAACTAATACCTTGCCCGGGCTCAGAAGTCACGACTGGACACTATCCGTCACCCCTTCCGCGACGCGTCTCGAAAAACATTCAGCAACCAAGATCAGAAATCACGGGACACGATTGCCACCTCCGGTCCGTGTTCGCGGGCACCCTTGCCGGTGTCGGACAACTGTTGCGATGGGATGATACCGGCCGTGGAATACGAACGGTGTATCAGTCGGTACCGGTGAGATTACTCAGCCGTGCCGTCCGGGCGGAAAAGAGGTAGCAATTGCCAGCCGAGACCGGCGACCGTCGCCAGCACGGTGACGGCACCGGCGACCTTGACGACGCAACGGCGACGGCCGCCGCGGACAGCGGTGTACCGGTGACCGAACGCGGGCAGGCAAGCCCGGAAGGTGACCAGGCCGGACCTCCGCGGCGCCATCCCTACGATCCCAGGGCCTGGGCGCTGTGGCAGCGGCCCAAGCGGTTCATCGTGTTCCTTTTCGCGATGGAGGCCATCGGAATCGCGATCATGGTCGTCGCGACGATGAATTCCGCGAATCCGGGAAGAATCGACTGGGTTCGTTTCGCCATTCTCGCCGTCGGCGCGACGGCGCATATTCAGCTCACCCAGCGCCAAGAGGAAAGGCGGCGCGACCGGAGCCGCACCGTTCTCATCGACCTCACCGCGGTATGGACATTTCCGGCCGCGGTCATCCTGCCGCTTTCGCTGACGCTTTCCATCATCGCGATCGTCCGGATCCAGCATTGGTTCATCGCCCGGCGGCCCGCGCACAACTTCGTGTTCTCGTCGGTCACCCACGGCGTTTCGGTGACACTGGCATCGCTCACCTTCGCCGCATTCGGACCGCATGAATGGGGAAGGATTTCCGGCTGGGACACCCTCGGCGAGTTCGGTGTCCTGATCGTCACCGGGATGGTCTTCGAAGCGGTGCAGATCGCCTACATCGGCGGCATCCTCGCGATCGGCTCGCCGAAGCGGCCGTCGATGTCCACCGTGCTCGGCAACACGGCCGACAACCTGCTGGAGGCCATCACGATCGGCCTCGGCGCGGTCACCGCGGTACTGCTGTTGATCATGCCACCGATGGTGATCGTGATGGCCGTGGTGACAGTGGTGTTCAATCGCCTCGCCGAGATCGACCAACTGCAAAACGACGCGCGCACGGACCCGAAAACCGGTGTTCTCAACATGCGCGGATGGTCGGAGTCGGCCGAACGGGCGCTCGGCAGGACTGCCCGATCGGACGACAACCTGGCCCTTCTGATGATTGATCTCGACCACTTCAAGTGGATTAACGACACATATGGACACCCGGCGGGTGACGACGTCCTCCGCGATGTGGCGCGGAAATTGGACGAGGTCACCCGGCCCGCCGACGTCATCGGCCGGTTCGGCGGCGAGGAATTCCTCGTACTCCTGCCGGATATCGACGAAACGGCGGCCAAACTCGCCGCCGAGCGAGTGCGCAGCGCTATCGCCGAACTGCATATAGTGACTACCGACAAAAGGGGCAGCCGGGTGACCATCTCGGGCCGCACCACCTCGATCGGGGCGGCCTTGTTCCCTCGTCACGGTGAATCCCTGGAGGAACTCCTGCACGCCTCCGACGCCGCCGTCTACGTGGCCAAGGAGAACGGCCGGAACCAGGTGCGTTTCGCCCAGGACGTCGACCGGCCCGCTCCTCCGCCGGTCACCTGACTCAGGGACACCCGGTGGGTGAACCCGGGGGTTATCCGGATGTCGGCTCCGATCGGCGGATGGCACCCTTGACGCCATGCCAGCGACAGCCGACGCCGCCGCTCGTCCTGCCCGGATCCGGCGGCCATGGTCGACTTCGGGCTGGTTACTGCTGGTCACCGTGCTGGTGTTCGGTTTCGGTCTGATCGCGTCACGGCCGGCCTCGCCGCCGGACCAGGGGCCACCGACGGGTGATCTCCTCGCCGCGCAGAACGCGGTCGACGCGCTGGTGCGGCCGGGCCCGGTCGAGAACGTGATCGCCGAACTGCCCGCCGACTTCACCGCGGTCAGCGGCATCACCCCGGGGGTGATGACGGCGCGGGACGGCACCGTGCGCGCCGTCCACACCGACGGCGGTTGCTCGGCGCCCTGGGGCGACGACAACACCAAGTGGGATTACGCGGTCCCCTGCAAGGCCCACGACCTGGGCTACGACATCCTCCGCTACGCCGAGCGCAAAGGGCATCCGCTCGGACAGGAGGCCAGGGCCGCGCTCGACGACCGGCTCTCCGCCGACATGCACAACGCCTGCGTCCTCAACCCGATGGACTCACGCGGCACCTGCGACGTCGTCGCTTCCCTCTATACCGCCGGGCTGGTGCTCAACTCGTGGCATCAACGCTGGGGGCCGCCGGTCGGCGACCCTCTCGGCCCGATGATCGTCGGCGTGCTGGTGATCGGCGCGCTGCTGGTGTTCCGCCTCCGCGGCTGGGTCCGCAACCGCCGGGCCACCGTCACGCTCCCCAGCGAACCGCGGCCGGTCGTCCCGGTCGGCCGATGGGCGTTGCTCGGGGTCGCCGGTGTCGTGTTCATGGTGCTCGGCGAGTCCGCCGTCGCGCTCGCGCACTGGGCGGGGGCGCCGGAGCGGTCGTTGTGGCCGTTCACCTGGCTCGCCCAGCTCTGTCCGCTCATCTTCTTCGCGGTCGGCCGGATCAACGAGGCCGGCTGGCGGTCGATCCGCGCGAGCGGCGGCCGCTACCCCCAGTACCTCGCCGACCGGGCGAGCCCGCTGCTGCGCCCGGCGCTGATCTTCGCCGTGGTCGCACTGGTCGTCCCCCTCGCGCTGGAAGTGCTGGGGATCCCGACGGGTACGAACGCCACGGTCATGCGGATCGCGCTGCACCCGCTCTGGCTGCTCGGCGTCTTCCTGCTGACCGTCGTCCTCGCGCCGGCGCTGCTGGCGCTGTATCACCGGGCACGGGCCGTCTCCGTCACCGGGCTGCTGGCACTGACCTTGGCGAGCGAGGCGGCCGCGCAGTGGTCCGGCTCGGCCGTCCCCCGCTACGCGGAGACGCTGTTCCTCGCCCTGTTCGTCCAGCAGCTGGCGTTCGCCCACGCCGACGGTGCCCGCCTGTCGCGCGCCGCCCTCGTGGCGACGGCGTTCACCGGCGCCGCCGGACTGGGCCTCACGGTCGCCGTCCGCGGCGAAGGACCGATGCTGCTCGGCGGCCCCGGCGCCCCGGCCGCGTTGTCGGGCCCGCCGTGGGGTGTGCTCCTGCTCGGCCTGGTGCAGCTCGCGCTCCTCGGCCTGCTCGCCCGGCCGCTGGCCCGGCTCGGTGAACGCCCGGCGGTCACCGCGGCCACGCGCCTCGTCCTGCGTGCCCCGATGAGCCTGTACCTCGGCTTCCTGTCCGCGATGCTGCTGCTCGTGGCGGTCGTCTACCTGCCGGGGCCGTTCGTGGACGGGCTCAGCTGGCTGGCCCGGCCGAGGGTCCTGCTCGCGATGGCCCTGCTGGCCGTGCCCGCCGTGCTCGTCTTCTGGTGGTTCGAGCGCCATTCGGGACCGCAGCAGCGGACGGTCGACGAGCCCGGCCTGCGGGCCATGGTGTTCTGCCGCGCGGCGGCGACGGTCGGGATGGCGTACGCGATGCTCGGCGTGTTCGGGTTCGCGCTGACCCGGTTCGGCGGCGCGTCCGCCGACGCCGACCTCCTCGGAATCCGGTTCGGCCCGGTCCAGAGCCTGGTCAACCTGCTGCTCGGGGTGTACCTGCTGCACACCGTGCGCACCGGCACGAGCCGGATGACCGGGACCTGGCTGGTCTGCGCGATCGCGTGCGCGCCGCCCCTGATGACCGCCCTCGAAGGCGAGCGGGTGAGCGCCGCCTCCGTCGCGCTGCCGGTGGCGACGATCGTCGTCGCGATGCTCGCGGCGGCCGCCACGCTGGTCCCCGCCCGCGCGGCCCGGCGTGTCCTTCCCTGAACCACACAGCGCTGACCAGGCGATTTCCGTACCCTGGAGAGGAAACCGGTGGTGCGTGCCACATCTTCGGGGGGATGTGTAATCCTGCGACAACCCGCAACAGGCACCATGCGTCCCTTGAAGAGACCGTCGAACCGGTAACGACCAGAAGGAGCAGACCGCGTGGAGTACCCGCCTCGGAATGGGCATGGGGATCGACGTCCCGCCCGGCCTAGGCAGGACGCGCCCGGACGCGTTCCTTCCCGCCCGGCCCCGCCTCGTGGTGCCCGCCCGGTACCCGCCCGTCAGGCTGCGGGCCAGCCGCCCCGGCGCCCGGCCCCGCGACGCAAGTCGTTCCGCGGCCCCAAGATCGCCCTCGGCCTCGTTTCGCTGCTGGTGATGGGCCTGACCGGGTACGCGTGGGCCGCGATGGACGGCCTGACCTTCGCGAACGTCGGCATCGGCGCGGACGAAGGCGAGAAGCCCGCCGACGGCGCCCGCGACATCCTGCTCGTCGGCCTCGACAGCCGCACGGACGCACAGGGCAACCCGCTGTCGAAGGAAGTGCTGGCCCAGCTGCGCGCCGGGCAGGCCGACGGCGAGCTGAACACCGACTCGCTGATCTTCGTGCACATCCCGAACGACGGCTCCAAGGCCGTCGCGATCTCGCTCCCGCGCGACTCCTACGTCGACATCCCCGGCGGCTTCGGCAAGCACAAGATCAACTCCGCCTACGCCCGCGCGATGCTCGACGAGCGCAAGAAGCTGCAGGAAGACGGCGTCTCCGACCCGAAGGAACTCGACCAGAAGGCCAACGAGGCCGGCGCGAAGACGCTGATCAAGACGGTCGAGCAACTGACCGGCTCGACCATCGACAACTACGCCGCCATCAACCTGCTGGGCTTCAGCGAGATCACGCAGGCCATCGGCGGGGTCGACGTCTGCCTCAACGACGACGTCAACGACCAGTTCTCCGGCGCGAAGTTCACCAAGGGCCCGCACACCATCTCCGGGGTCGAGGCGCTCGGCTTCGTCCGGCAGCGGCACGGGCTGCCGCGCGGTGACCTCGACCGGGTCGTCCGGCAGCAGGTGTTCATGGCCGGGATGGCGCGGAAGGTGCTCTCGGCGGGCACGCTCGCGAACCCCGGCAAGCTCAACGACCTGATCACGGCCATCAAGAAGTCGGTCGTGCTCAACCAGAACTGGGACGTCTTCGGGTTCGCGCAGCAGATGAAGAGCCTGACCGGCGGCCAGCTCGAGTTCCGGACGATCCCGATCGTCAACATCGAGTACAAGACCCCGAACGACGGCGTCGCCATCCAGGTCGACCCGAAGCAGGTCAAGAGCTTCGTCCAGGGGCTCGCCGGCCCGCAGCCCGGCGAACAGCAGCAGGCGCCGCCAGCCGAGTCGCCGAACAAGGCGACCACGGTCGACGTCCGCAACTCCACGAACCGGGACGGGCTGGCCTCGTCGGTGCTGAAGCAGCTCGTCGACAAGGGCTTCACCGCGGGCGACACGGCCACCGCGAGCGCGCGCAAGAAGACGGTGGTCTGGGTCGCCAAGGGCGAGAAGGCGGCGGGCCAGGCGGTCGCCGACGCACTCGGCGGCAACCCGACCGTCCAAGAGGACAAGAGTGTCGAGGCCGGGCACGTGACGGTGTTCCTCGGCTCGGACTTCAAGGCGCCGAGCGGCGCCGAGGGCTCCGGTTCCTCGCAGAACGCCGCCGGTTCGTCGGCCGCGGCGCCGCCGCCCGAGCAGTCCGACCAGAAGCCGATCACCGCCGAAGGCGTGCCCTGCGTCAACTGACGCGGCGCGGCTCGTCCTGGCTCAGGGTGTCGCGAAAGCCACCGAAACGGCCCCTCCAACCGCCGTTCGTTCACCCATTCGGCCCAGCGAGCCAAAATCGATAGGAAAACCACCCCCGAAACCGCGTAAGAGCGGCGCCCCTGCCGACTTTCATACACGTGAGCGCGCTCGTCCCGGGTTTTGTCACATGGGGCGGGCGGTGGAGAAGGTTGGCAAGGCAGGGGATGGGGAGTGCTGATCGACGCTGAGAGCTATCAGCGGATACTCGGAGACGAGCTCCGCAAGCTCCGCCGTAAACGTGGCTGGACACGCAAGGAACTGAACCAGCATCTGCAGAGCGAGATCTCGCTCCAGACGCTGGCCACCTACGAGCTGGGCACCCGCCACTGTTCCGTGGTGCGGCTGGTCGAACTGTGCGTCGCGATGGACGAGCTGCCACAGGATCTGCTGGCCAAGGTGCATCGCCGGGTGTTCGTGGACGAACCGGGCCGGGTGCGGATCGACCTGCGCCTGGTGATCAAGGACGAGCAGGAGGAACTGCTCCCCCTGCGACGGTGGGCGGACGACCGGCTCAAGAGATCGAGCGACAACGGCTCGGCCGAGGTCCATCTCGATTTCGCGGCGCTGGAACGGATGGCCGAGCTCTGCGGCATCCCCACCGTCGATCTCATCGGAAGGCTTCGCCGGCTCAACCCCTCATGAGCGCGGCATTCCCCGGTCCGTGAAGGCCATGCCCCCCATCTTGGCTTTCACGGACCCTCCCTCTTTTCTCAGCCGAGGAGTTCGTAGTCCTCGCGGCGCACCTTGCGGGTGTCGAGCCAGTACCGCCAGGTGAAACCCGGCCAGATCGTGCGGTTGACGCCCTTCGCGTCGAGGTACCAGCTCTTGCAGCCGCCCTGGGTCCAGATGCCCTTGGCGAGTTTGCGCTGGATTTCGCCGTTGAAGCGCTCCTGCGCCTCCGGCCGCGGGTCGAGCGCCTTGCCACGCGCGAGCCGCAGCGCCTGTGCGACGTACGAGATCTGCGCTTCGATCATGAAGACCACGGAGTTGTGCCCCAGCCCCGTGTTCGGGCCGAGCAGGAAGAACAGATTCGGGAACCCGGACACGGTGATGCCCTGATAGGTCCGCATCCCCTCGGTCGCCCACTCCTTGCCGAGGTTGCGCCCGTCGCGGCCGATGATCTCCAGATCGTCGAAGGCGTCGGTGACATGGAAGCCGGTGCCGTAGATGATCGCGTCGGCCTCGTGCTCGACGCCGGCGCCGTCGACGACGCTGTGCTCGCGGACCTCCTTCACACCGTCGGTGACGACGTCGACGTTGTCCCGCGCGAGCGCCGGGTAGTAGTCGTTGGAGACGAGGACCCGCTTGCAGCCCATGGTGTAGTCCGGCGTCAGCTTCCGGCGCAGCTCGGGATCCTTGACGCTCTTGAAGATGTTGCGCTTCGCGATGCGCTGGCCGATCTTCATGACCCACGGCTGCCCGTTGAAGCCGATCGCGCGGGCTTCGAGCCCCCAGTAGAGGACGTCGCGGAAGGCGCGCTGCAGCAGCGGCACCGAGCTGAACGTCTTCCGGAGCGCTTCGGGCATCTCGCGGTCCGGCTTCGGCATGATCCACGGCGGCGTCCGCTGGAAGAGCGTCAGCTCGGCGACGTCCTTCGCGATCTGGGGCACGAACTGGATCGCGCTCGCGCCGGTGCCGACCACGGCGACCCGCTTGCCGGTGAGGTCGTAGTCGTGCTCCCACTGCGCGGAGTGGAACGCGCGGCCCTTGAAGCGCTCGATGCCGGGCAGCTTCGGGATCTGCGGCAGGTGCAGCGCGCCGACCCCGGCGACCAGCGCGGGCGCGACGAACTCGTCGCCCGTCTTCGACGCGACGTGCCAGCGGTTCTCGTCGGCGTCCCAGCGGGCGCCGGTCATCTCCTGGCCGAAGCGGATGAAGCGGTGCAGGTCGTACTTCGCGGCGACGTCGCGCATGTACTGCCAGATCTCGGGCTGCGGCGAGTACGCGCGGGACCAGCCGGGGTTCTGCTCGAACGAGAACGAGTACATGTGCGAGGGGATGTCGCAGGCGCAGCCGGGGTAGGTGTTGTCGCGCCACGTGCCGCCCACGTCGTCGGCCTTCTCCAGGATGACGAAGTCCTCGCGGCCCTCTTTCCGCAGCTGAATGGCCATGCCCAGGCCGGAGAAGCCGGTTCCGACGATGACGACACCGGTCTCGGTGCGGTTGCCCATGACCCGACCTCTCATTCGCATTACCTGTTACCGGGAGTTCACCTTACTCGAAGTAGGTTACCTTCGGTAGAGTGTTGTGGTGACGACGGCGAAGCGCAAACGCATGCCACGAGCGGAGCGGATGCGGCAGATGATCGAAATCGCTGAGGAAGTCTTCGCCGATCGCGGCTACAGCGCGGCGTCGATGGACGACATCGCGGAACGCGTCGGGGTCTCCAAGCCGATGCTCTACGAGTACTTCAACTCGAAAGAGGGGCTCCTGCTCGCCTGCATCCAGCAGTCGCGGGCGGCCCTGCGCGAGGTCACCGAACGGGCGACCGTCGGCGCGACGTCCGCCGAGGACGCACTGCGGCGCGGGTTGCTCGCCTTCTTCGTCTTCATCCGGGAACGGCGGCAGGCCTGGTCACTGCTCCGCCACGAGATGGCACTGATCGGGACGGGCGCCGCCGACGAGATCGAGCAGACCCGCCGCCAGCAGACCGACCTGATCGCCGCGCTGATGAGCGACCACCTCGACCAGGCCGACGACCTGCGCGCCGAGGCGTCCGCGGAGTTCGTGGTCGGGGCGTGCGAACGGCTCGCGATCTGGTGCGAACGGCACGAGGACGTCAGCCCCGAAACGGCGACCGGATACGCGATGGACATCCTCTGGTCGGGCCTGTCGGCGAGGGCTCGCTGAAACGACTGTGAAGATGCTCGTGCATTAGGCCATTCGGTCGTCACTCAGAGCACATTGCCGCCAGTGTCTTGTGACACAGAGTTGTCCTACTGTATCGATGACACTGTAGAAAGTCTGATGGACAGTCGCGACCACCCTCAGGAGGGGGCGCCACCACCCGAAAGTGGCGTCATGACGGCGGCGTGACGAAGTCCATTGAGTGACGCATGCTCGCGAGGAGAGGGGTGAGGCGGATGACCGAACCGATCACCGCGTCGTACGTCCAAGAGGACGACGACTGGAAGGTCACGGTCAGCGGCTCCGGCAAGGAACTGACCGGTCGCGCGCCGGGCATCATCGCGGCACGGGACCGGGCCGACCAGCTGGTCGAGAAGCTGTCCCCGCCGGAACATTCGACGGTGGTACACCTGCTGAACGGCAGTGCGCTCGAGTTCACCGCCGCCTACATGACGGCGAGGCTGACTCTCCCGGAGATCGAGCCGCTCGAGGTTCCCCCGCCGTCGAACGGCAAGGCCAAGGAGAAGACCGGCGGCAAGCCCCCGGTGCCCCAGGGCAAGGAACTCCCGAAGGCCGTCGACGAGGCGAAGTCCAAGGAGAAGTCCGAGCCGGCCAAGACACCCGCCAAGGCGGCCCAGACCTCCTGAGACCTACTTCAGGAGTTTGCGGATCAGCAGGACGCCGATCAGCACAGCCCCGCCGATGAGCGGGTACTTCACCTTGGGCTCGTCCAGCTTCGCGCGCAGACCGGTCTTCGCGGAATCCACGAGCTTCGCGGGGTTCGCCTTCGTGCCCAGCTGGTCGAGCGTGGCCACCAGTGCGTTCCTGGCCTGCTCGATCTCACGCTCGATGGTCTCGGGATCGCGAGCCACGTGTCCTCCTCGCCGCGACGGACTTGCTGGTAGCCCACGTTAGAGGACGCCACCCCGCGCCGTGGCATCGGCCACGCCGAGAAACGCCGAACGTGTCGCACGCTACGATTTCAGGGCAGTACTGGGGGCCCGTAGCCCAATTGGCAGAGGCACACGGTTTAGGTCCGTGCCAGTGAGAGTTCGAGTCTCTCCGGGCCCACCCCACCGGCGCGTCGCGAGGACGCCGGTCCCGCAAACGGCCGGTCACCGTGAGTACACATGCCGGCCGATTCGTCGCCGCGATCCGATCGGCGAATACCGCAGGAGCGGGGCAGCCTTCGTGCGGTTGCCTGCGGACGATCCGATACCGCCGAACGAATTCGTAAACGACACTCAGAATCCGATGATTTTTTCGTTCGATCTCCCGGGATACCCCATCAGTCGTTATGGTCGAGCCGGTTGAGCCGGACGCCGATCTGCGTATACTCGGCTGCGAGCGCTGATAAAGCCGACTCTGATACAGCCTGCGGCACCATGGGGTTTTCCTTTTAATACCAAGACATTCCGGGGGCAACGTGTACCCGCTCGACGGTTGACGCGTCGGCGCGCGGTCCATTGTGGACTGTGGCGCTTCCTTTCACCAGTACCTCTCTTCCGGGTTCACCGAACTCGCCATACGCACGTGCGGAATTATTCCGGCGCGCGTTTCGCTGCCCATCAGCGCATTTCCAGGAGAGTCATGCCCAGAATTCGCCTTACCTATTGGTGGGACGGCCACGCGCCCGGCGACGTGGTCGATGTCGAAGACCAGGTCGCGGTCACGTTGATCGGCCGGATCGCGGTGCGCGCGGAGGACGACGGCGGCGATCCCGCGGCCGAGCGGTCCGAGACGAGCGAGGCGTGACCGGTCCGATCGTCTTCCCCGACGTCGAGCGGCTGGTCGTCGACTCGATCAAGAACCGCGCGGAACTCGCCGGGATCGTCGTGGACAACAAGCCGCCGCCCGGATTCGACGGCACCCGGAAGACGGTGCTGGTCTCGCGCGTCGGCGGCGCGTGGATCGACGACCAGTACCTCGACCAGCCGTTGATCGACCTGGAGTGCTACGGCCCCGACAAGACGGCCGCGCACGGGGTGTCGCTGCTCGCGAGGGCCGCGGTCCTCACGCTGCGCGAAGTCGGTTACGGCGGCGCCCGGGTGGTCGACGTCGCCGAGATGGACGGGCCGCGCTGGCTGCCCGACTACCACCACGCGGCGGCCAGCCGCTATCTGGCCACGGTGCGGCTGCTCGTCCGGCCGGCCTGACCGTTCACGATTCCCCAAGCAAGGAGTAAGCGCAGATGGCTGGTTCCAACGCCAAGGAGATCCGGGTCGCCGGCAGCGGCCGCGTCCTCGTCGCCCCGCTGGGCACCGCGGCTCCCGCGGACACCACCGCGGCGTGGGGCGCCGACTGGAAGGACCTCGGCTACACCACCACCGACGGGGTCAAGGTGGCCAAAAAGGACAAGCTCGACCCGATCGACACGTGGCAGAGCGTCAGCCCCGCCCGGTTCGTCTACTCCGACCGCGACCTGACCTTCAAGTTCCAGATGCTGCAGCTCAACGAGGACACGATCCCGTTCTTCTTCGGCGGCGGCACGGTCGCGCAGGTCGGGACGTCGGGTGTCTACAAGTACGAGATGGCCGCCGAGCCCAAGTTCGACGAGCGCATGCTCGGCGTGGAGTTCACCGACGGCAACGACGTGAAGTACCGCCTCGTCGTCGCGCGGGGACAGGTCACCGAGACCGAGGAGATGGCGCTGGTTCGCACCGCTCCGCTGAAGCTCGGCGTCACCTACACGGCGCTGGCTGTCGACGAGAAGGCGCCGCTGGTCACCTTCCTGATGAAGGACCCGGCGTACGCCGCCGTCTGACCACTCCTCCGGGGGCGCGGACCTCGCGGCCGCGCCCCCTGCCCCGCACCGAAAGGACACAGCCATGACCCGCTTCAACGTCAACGCCGCTCGAGCCCAGCGCCTCGAGGCGGACGGCGCTGACTGGGAGTTCGAACTGGACGACGAGGTCTTCCGGCTGCCCCGCGAGTTCCCTCGTGCCATGGCCAAGCAGCTGAGCCAGATCGACGACAACGACATCGACGGCCTGCTCGAAGTGCTGCTCGGCGAGGAGCAGTACGAGCGCTTCAACAAGCACACGGTGACCGTGCAGGACGTCGCCGCGCTGCTGGAGGCCTACGGCAAGGAGACGGGTCTGCCGCTGGGGGAAGGCTGAGCCTCGGCACGCTCGTCGAAGAGCATGCCGAGGCCCTCGAGGCCGACTTGCTGCGGTACTACAACGTGGATCTGCTCGACTGGTACCGGGAGAAGCTGTCGTCCCGGCGGCTGAAGGTGCTCATCGAACACCTGCCGCGGGATTCGTCCTTCGCGAAGTCGCTGCACGGCGAGGAAGCGGAGTGGCACCTGAGCGACCACTTGCTGGCCGCGGTGGTGGATCACCTGGCGGTGTCGAACTGGATGTTCGCCACGGTCAACCGCGACGAGGACGCCGAGGAAATCCCTTACCCACAAGCGATTCCACGTCCAGGGCCCGAAGCTGCCGACGAGGAATCACCTGAGGCGGAACCCGAAAGCACGGACGCGGGCGAGATCCTCGCTTTCTTCCGCAGCACCGGTTAGGAGACGGACGTGACCATGCCGCCCATCGGGGGCTACTACCCGACCGGTCCCGGCCCTGGCCCGATGACGCCTGAGCAGAGCGAGGCGATGGCCAAGCAGCTCGTCGCCGCGTTCAAGGTCGCGTTCCCGGATCCGGCCGTGCTCCATAAGGGCGAGATCACGGTGATCAAGAACGAGCTCAACGCCCTCAACGCCGCGGTCAACGGCATCAAGGGCGAGTTCAACATCGTCAGTGCCCAGACCGACCTCGTGAGATTGGAGAGCAAGCCGCTCTTCGATCTCCAGGAGTACCTCGCGGGCAAGAAAGGCGAAAAGCCCGAACAGCTCAAGGCAGCGGCCGCCGCCGCTCAGAAGAAGGCCGATGACGCCTATCAGCTCACCCAGAAATCGCTCCGCAGAGCCAACCAGATCGATTCCGCACTACAGCGAGCCGTCACCGGCCGAGTCATCCCGTTGGGGGCACAGGTAACCAAGCTCGACCTCGCGATACAACAAGTCACTAACCAGGTCCATCCGTTACGGACAGAGGTGGCCAAGCTCGGCACCGCGATACAACAAGCGGTCGCCAACAAGGTCAAGCCGTTCGAACAACGCATCACGACGGCCGCACGTGACGCGACGGCGGCCTTGCAAGGGGTCCGGCGTGTCGGCACTGATCTCGACACCGCACGCAAGGCGCTCAACAGGCGCGTCACCAAGCTGGAAACCCAGAAGAGCGGCCAGGGCAAGAGCTCAGCGGGCGCCGACGCGGCCGCGCTCAGGCGTGAGGGCGATCGGACCCGCCGGGCTTTGCGTGACCTCACCGCCGCGATGCGCGGCACAGGCCCTGGATCCCAGCAGTTCAAACGGCAGATCGAAGCGATCGAGAAGTCGCTCCGCTGACCACCACGCAGACGAAGGAAGCCAGCCAGCATGAGAAATGCCTTGGTACAGGCCACGGGCGCGGTCGGCCGGTTCCGCGCGGCGCTGACGCAGGCCAGTGGGGCGGGCGGCCGGTTCCGTACGGCCACGAGCCAGAGCACCACCCAGGTCCGCCAGCTCAAGACCGCGGCCGACCAGGCGGCCAGGTCCGTGCAGCAGGCCGGGCGGCAGGCGGCGTCCGGTGGCGGGTTCTTCTCCCGGTTCAGCCAGGGGCTGCGCACCGCGACCACCGCCCAAAGAGGACTCAACGCCGCGATGAAGGCCAACGTCCTCGGTTTCCTGCTCAGTCTGTTGCTGCCGCTGGTCTCCAAGATCGTCGACATGGCCATGCAGTCGCAGCGCGTGCGACAAGTCGTGTCCGCCGCCTTCCGGATAATCGGCCAGGTCGTCGGCGCGGTGATGGACTTCATCCGCAAGATCATCAGCGCCGTGTGGCCCTGGATCGAGACCTACGTCCGCACGTACATCACCGTCGTCATGACGGTGATCCGGACCGTCATGAACGTCATCCAGACGGTCATCTCCACCGTGTGGAACGTGATCTCCACGATCTTCCGCACGGCCATGAACGTGATCAGCACGGTCGTCTCCGGTGCCTGGAACGGCATCAAGAACGTGATCATGCCGGTCATCACCTGGATCGGCGAGGCCATCCCGGCCGTGTGGAACCGGGTGACCGGCGCGTTGCGCGCGGCGTGGGACGGGCTGGCCGGTTTCGCGCGTGCCGCGTTCGAAGCGGTGCTCGGCGCGGTCAAGGCCCCGATCAACGCGATCATCGGTCTGGTCAACATGGCGATCCGGGGCCTCAACAGCGTCAAAGTCACCATCCCGGACTGGGTGCCGTTCGTCGGCGGCAAGACGTTCGGCATCAACCTGCCGCAGATCCCGCAGCTGGCCGAGGGCGGTATCGCCACGCCGGTGCCGGGCGGGCGGCTGGTGAACGTCGCCGAGGCCGGGCACGCCGAGGCGATCATCCCGCTGTCGCAGCTGCCGCGGCTGCTCGACCTGACGAACAAACGCCGCGACGAAAAGCCGGTCACGGTGAACATCCACCCGAGGGCACGCCAGTCCGAGTACGAGATCGGCCGGATCGCCGCGCGCGAGCTGGCCTGGGCGGGGAAGCGATGACCGCGATGCGGGCCCCCGGAACCGTTCTGCAGCAACCGGTTTTCACGGTCGACGGCTGGGCGGGCAACACCGTCGACGCCGAGGGCGTGGAGTGGTGGGTGACGAAGGAGGAGGGCTGGGCCTCCTCGCCCGCCGTCCGGCTGACACTGACCGATCGGCCGGAGCGGGACGGCGCTTTCGACGCGCCGTCCTATCGCTCGCCGAGGGTGATCACGCTGGAGGGCACCGCGGTCGCGCCGGACCGGATCAGCAAGGAACGCGCCAAGGACCGGCTCGCCGCCGTGCTCAACGACGGCTCCCGGCTGTTCCCGCTCGTGGTGACCGAGCCGCACGTGGTGCGCCGGGCGATGGTGCGGCTTTCCGGCGAGTCGAAGATCCTGGACAAGAAGGCCGGCGCGTTCGAGTTCTCTGTGCAGGTCACCGCGCCGGACCCGTTGCGTTACTCCGCCGAACTTCGCGTCGCGACCTGTCCGCTGCCCAGTGCCGCGGGCGGGCTGAAGTTCCCGCTGACCTTCCCGCTGGACTTCGGCACCGGCGCCACCGGCGGCAGGCTTTCGCTGGAGAACACCGGCACGGTGGCGGCCTGGCCGACGTGGAAGATCGGCGGCCCGTGCGCCGACCCGGTGATCATCAACACCCAGACCGGCGAGGAGCTCGCCTTCCAGATCCAGCTGGCCGCGGGCGAGGTGCTCGTCGTCGACACCGACGCGCGAACCGTGCTGCTGCAAGGCCTCGCGTCGCGCCGCTCGGTGATGCTGCCCCATTCACGCTGGTTCCCGCTCGGCCGTGGCGGGATCGACATCGCGTTCCGGGCCGCCGCCTACGACCCGGCCACGCGGCTGACCGCCGAATGGCGCGACGCATGGAGCTGACCATCCCGAGACTAGGAGCCCGCTGATGCCCGAGCGCGATTCCGCCTGGCTGTCCGGTGGCGTCGTCGACGCCGAGGACGCCCGGCTCGCCACCGGTTCCCTCGTGGCCGCCGGGGGTTCCCCGGTGCAGAGCCGCACCGGGCTGCGGCCGGCGGCGAGCGCGGGCCGGGTCGCCCCGACCAGCCCGCCGTCCGGCAAGGTCCAGGTCAACCCGTTCCAGGCGGTCATCCAGGGCACCCGTTCACCCGTCGCGGGCTCGTACCTGGTGACCCTCGATCAGGCCAAGACCATCGACGTGCTCGGCGCCGTGCCCGCCCACGCGACCTACACCCGGTACGACCTGATCGTCGCGCGCCAGACCGACGCCCAGTACGGCGACACCACGTCGGCGATGACGGTGAGCCTGGTCGCGGGAACGCCCGCGCAGACGCCGGTGGAGCCCACGGTGGCCGGTGACGTCATCGTGCTGGCCAGGATCACTGTGCCCGCCAACGCGACCACGATCGGCTCGGCGCAGCTGCTGGACCGGCGCGTCTTCACCAGCTCCGTCGGCGGTGTCGTACCCGTCCACGGTGAGGTGAACCGGCCCGCGGTGCCTTACGTCGGTCAGCTGGCGTACCGGCAGGACCTCCGGGTGCTCGAGGCCTACGAGGGCACGGCGTGGAAACCCGCGGTGGCGAACTCGCTGGCGATCTACGGACCCAACGACGCGGGCTGGCCGCAAGGCGGCGACACGGTGGGCGGCAACCGCCTCGTGTTCAACCGGCTGACCATCCCCGCCGTGTACTTCCCGCGACGGTTGCTGATCACGGCGATCGCCTTCTACGACACCTCCGGCGCGGCCGACCGGTACGACATCACCTTGCAGGCCAACGGAACCACGGTCGGCCTGACCGTGGTCAACACCCCGATCGGCGCCGGGATGGCCACCGGTTCAGTCACCGGGATCGCCAGTCAGCCCGCCGACACGGTCGTCACCGTCGAGCTGGGCATCCAGCGCTTCGACGGGGACGGTTCGGCCCATGTCGGCTGGGGCCATCCCTACGACTCCATCAACGTTCTCGCGATCCCCAGCTAGGAGACGAAACCATGCCAGAACGCGACTCCGGCTGGGTCGGCGGCGCCGTGGTCGACGCCGAGGACGCCCGGCTGGCCACCGCGGCCCTCGCCGCGCCCGGCAGGACCCCGGCCCAGTCCCGCACCGGCGTGCGGCCCGCCCCCGGCGACCCCGGCGTGGTCCGCGCGACCTCGACGCCGTCGGGAAACGTGACCGTGCAACCGTTCCAGGCCGTCATCCAGGGCACGCGGCACGCCGCCGCGGGCGCCTACCTTGCGACCCTGGACGAGCAGAAGACGCTTGACGTGCTGAAGGTGCCCGCGCACGGCTCGTACAACCGGCACGACCTCGTCGTCGCCCGGCAGACCGACGCGCAGTACGGCGACGCGACGTCGAAGTTCGTCGTCGAGGTCGTCGCGGGTACGGCCGCGTCGCAGCCGGCCGACCCCGTGGTGACCGGCGATGTGCTCAAACTCGCCAGGATCACGGTGCGCGCCAACACTTCGGCCGTGACCGGAGGCGACATCACCGACCTGCGGCCGTACACCTGCGCGGTGGGCGGGATCCTGCCGGTGCGCAACGCGAGCGAGCGTCCCCTCGACGCCTACCCCGGCCTGTACGTGCATCGCGCCGACACCGGCAGGCTCGAGTTCTGGACCGGCACCGCGTGGAAGTCGCTGCTGGTGGAAGACGACACGGGGTGGCAGGTCGTGCCCGTGGTCGCCGGCTGGACGGCGGGAAGACCAGGTGACAACCAGGACGCCACCGTGGTCCACGTACGCAGGATCGGCCCCACGGTGTACGTACGGGGCGCGGTCACGCGCCAGAACACCCCGGCCGGACACGGCACGGTGATCCTGACGATGCCGCAGGCCTACCAGCCGCAGTACGCCCACCGCTGGGCCGGGAACACCTGGAGCGGCCACCACGTCGGCTCGCACCAGTTCCTCGACCTGAGTATCGAGAAGAACGGTGACCTGGCCATGTGGACCGACAGCAGCGTCGCGGTGCCCGTCGACGAGACCGTCATGCTGCACACGTCCTACCTGCTGGGCTGATCCGGCGATGGCGAACCGGAACAACGCCCGCTATCGGTACATCGTGGCCGATCTGCGGACCGGCCAGGTGCACGCGGAACTGCCGCTGCGCGACGTGTCGTTCAGCTCGGCGCTCAACGACGCGGGCGAATTCCAGGGGCAGCTCGTGCTCGGCGATCCCCGGATCGCCGTGCGCGAGCCCGAATTCGTGACCAGGCCCGCGCAAACGGCGCTGTACGTCGAGCGCGACGGCGTGCTCGTCTGGGGCGGGATCATCTGGACGAGCAAGTACTCGTCGGCGGGCCGCGCGATCGAGATCGGCGCGGCCGGATTCCTGTCCTATTTCGACCACCGCCGGGTGCTGCCGAAGGACTTCGCTCCGTCGAGCGGCACCCTGGCCGGCATCGAGGTCACGTACACGAACATCGACCAGACCGAGATCGCCCGCAACCTGGTCGCCACCGCGCAAGGTCATCCGCGCGGCAACATCCGGATCCAATCCGACCCGTCCGTCACGTCCGGGATCAAGCGGACGATCGGTTATCCGGGCCGTGAGCTCAAATCCGTCGGCGACGCGCTGCGCGAACTGTCCAATTTGGAGGGTGGCCCGGACTTCGCGTTCGACGTCGTCTACGGCGAGGGCGGCCACGCCGTGCGCCGGCTGCGGGTCGGCACACCGGAACTGGGCCAGCAGGGCACGCCTCATGTGTGGGAGTTCGGCGGCAACCTCATCGAGTACTCGTGGCCACGCGACGGGTCTTCGATGGCGACCCGGGTGTTCGCCCTCGGCGACGAGAACGAAGCGGGCCAGCAGGTCGGCATCGCGCAGGACAACTCGGCCGCGCGCCTGTTGCTGGAGACCGAGGTGTCGCTCGTGAACTTGAGCGACCCGGAGCTGCTCCGTTCGCAGGCCCGCTCGGCGCTGACCGCCGCGGCCGATCCGGTCGTGCTGCCCGAGCTGGTCGTCCGGGGCGATCTGGATCCGGTGCTCGGCTCGTACGCCGTCGGCGATCAGGCGCTCATCGTGGTGCGCGACGACTTCTTCCCGCTCGGCACCCAGTTCCGGGTCCGGATCGTCGGGCTCGAAGTGACACCGGGCGACGACGCGGGCGAAGAACAGGTGCAGCTCACCGTGTCACCGATCAGCGGAGGACCAGCATGACCCGAGTGAACCAGCCCGACTCGCTGCTCACCGAGCTGCGCGACATCAAGCGGCGGCTTCGCGCCCTGGAGACCAGGAGCGCCGCGCTCCCGCCCGCCCCCGCCGAGGCGGCGCCGCCGGAACCACTCGGCGACGACCTCCCGGCGGATCAGCGCACCCGGTCGTAGACCAGCGCCATCTCGCCCAGCTCTCCGACCTCCTGATAAGCCAGCGCCCACTTCGACGCGGGCAGGCCGTCGGCGAACAGCCGCTGTCCGCCGCCGGTGATCTCCGGGCAGATCATCAGGTACAGCCGGTCGATCAGGTCGTCCGCGAGCAGGGCCTTGATGACGCTGGCGCTGCTGTTGACCAGGATGTCGCCTTCCCCGTTCGCCTTGAGGTCGGCGATGACCTCGCCGGCCGGGGCGTTCACGACGCGGGCGCGATCCCAGGGCGCTTCGGTCAAAGTCGTCGAGAAGACCACCTTTTCCGCGTCCGTGAGCCATTTCGCGTAGGCGCGGTCGCGGGGGTCGGCGTTCTCGTCGGCGGCGATAGTCGGCCAGAAGCCCAGGAAGCCCTCGGCGTTCAGCCTGCCGAGCACCGCGGTGGTCGCCGTTTCGTGGATGCGGGCGAGGTGGGCGCGGGCGACGTCGGTGGTGGCGTACGAGACGATCGCGCCCAGGTCGCCAGGGCCGCCGGGGCCGCTGTAGTGGCCGTCGAGGGTGAGGCTGATGTTGGCGGTGACGCGGCGGGCGGTGTGGTTCGTCATGTCGTTCAGTCCTTTTCCTGAGTCAGCGTGGTCGCGAGGTTGTCGAGCACCTGGCCCCAGCCGGTTTCGATACCGGCGATGAAGGGGACGGCCCCGACGGTGGTTTCGGTGATGCGCAGGTCGAGCTGGAGCCGGGTCCCGCCCGGCGCCTCGGTGAACTTCAGGTCGTAGTGACCGGTGAAGAAGGTGTCGCCCTCGGCGGTCAGCACCGAGAGGTCGAATTCGAGGTGTCCGGGTTCGGCCGCGGCGCGGACCTTCCCCGCGGACCGGTAGCGCCCTTCGGCGTCGCGGTAGTCGAGCACGGCCCGGCCACCGGCCCACGGCTCGATGACGCAGTCGGTGACGGTCATCGAGGGCGGCACCCACCAGGACGCGAGCAGCGCGGGTTCGGTCCAGTGCCGCCAGACGTCGTCCCGCGGCGCGGTGAGCAGACGGTCGAACGAGAACGCCCGTCCGTCCGCCCACCGGTCTTGCTTCGCGGCCTCGGTGTCGGCACCGATCGCGGCCTGATAGCGCGCGAGGACGTCTCGCTCGCCCGCGTTCGCCTCGATGGTCGTGATCAGCGTCCGCAGCCGTCCTTCGAGGTCCTTCAGCGGACCCGCTTCGACCGCGTAGACCCGACGCTGCCCGAGCGGGAACACCGTCACGAGCCCGGCGCGGGCGAGGGTCTGCAGGTGCTTGGTGGTCTGCGGTTGCCGCAGGCCGGTCAGCTCGGCGAGCTCACCGACGGACCGGGGCCGCTCGGCGAGAAGCTCGACGAGGCGCCACCTCGCTCCGTCTCCCAGTGCTGCTGCGATCTGCTCCATGCCGAGAAGTATTCACTTGGCAGAATATTCTTGTCAAGGAATATCTTCGCGATGGAACTCCAGCAGGCTGCGCTGCTCGGTCAGGGTGGTGACGGAGTCGAAGACCAGGCCGTGCGCGGCGGCGAGTTCGCGGAGCTCGTCGAGACGCCGCTCGCGGCCGCCGTAGAGCACGAGCATGACCAGGTCCCACTCGGTCTGGGCCCCGAGTCCGCCGACCGCCTCGATGACGAGGACCCGGCTTCCGGCACCGGCCGCCTCGGCACATCGGGCCAAGATGCGATGAGCGTGCTCGTCGTCCCAGTCGTGGAGGATGTCGGACAGCAGATAGGCGTCGGCCCCGGCCGGGAGCGGGTCGAAGAAGCTCCCCGCGCTCACCTCGACCCGGTCTCCGAGCCCCTGCTCGCGCAGCTCCGCTTCGGCGGCGGCCGCGGTGGGCGCGAGATCGACGAGGTGGCCACGCATCGACGGGTTGGCCTTCAGGATCGCGGCGAGCAGGCTGCCGTGACCCCCGCCGACGTCGACGAGCGTGCCGAAGCGGGACCAGTCGAACCCGGTGACGAATCGCGGCACCTGCGTCAGATACCGCTGGGTCATCTGCCGGTCGAACGTCTCCCGGAGATGGGGGTTCTCGGAGAGATCGGCCCAGAAGTCCTTGCCGTAGCGGCGAACGTAGCCCGCCTCGCCGGTGGCGATGCTGTGCGCGAGCTCGACGAACGCCAGTTCGCCCCGCCCGCCGGCGGCGTTGATGTCCAGGAGTCCGGCGAGGCCGTTTCCCGCGTCGGCGCGGAGTTTCGCGCCGTACTCGGTGGTGCGGTAGCCGGTCGACGTCCGTTCGAGAACGCCGAGCGTGGTCAGATGCCCCAGCAGCAGATCGAGCGCGAGCGGGGATTGGCCGAGTTCCGCCGCCAGGTCGCCGGCGGCCGCGCCGTCGCCGGACAACCGGTCCGGCAGCCCCAGCGTCACCGCGACGCGCAGCGCCATCGGCGTCGCCAGCCCGGCCAGCCGGAGGAATTCCTGTCTGTCCTTGTCATGGGTGGTCACGGGGTCAACGTCCGTCCGTTGAGATCCGCGTTCTCCACGCTCTCGACGTAGCTGCGCGCGACGTCGGCCGCCGGGGTGCCGCCTTCCGGTTCACCGAGCGCCGCCAGCGTCTCACGCACCCAGCCGGGGCTGACGGCGTTGACGCGGAGCCCGCGAGGCAGTTCGCGGGCCGCCGCGGCGACGAAGGCTTCGAGACCGGCGTTGGTCAGGACACCGAAAGCACCGCCGCGCAACGTTTCCGGGATCCGGCCCGCGGTCAGCGTGACCGACCCGCCGTCCGGCAGATGCGGGATCGCATGCCGCAGCAGGAACACCTGCCCGAGCAGTTTCCCTTGCAGGCCTTGCGTGAACTCTTCGTCGCTGCCGCCGTCGACCGGGACCAGCGAGCCGCTCCCCGCGCAACACACGACGTGCTCGATACCCGGCTCGGCGGCGAAGAGCGCGTCGAGCGTGGCGGGCTGCTCGACGTCCACTCCGACCTCGCCGGAGCGGGACGCGGCGAGCACCGTGTGCCCGCGCGCGGTGAGGGCCGACGAGACCGCGGCCCCGATCGTCCCGGTGGCACCGACCACGAGGATCTTCATCGATTTCTTCCCTTTCAAGGTCGTACGAGAGGTTCTGTTTCGTAAGCCCGGTGCAGTGTCCCGACGAACGACGGCGCCTCCGGCAGCGGCGCCGGGCCGATCCGGCGCACCGTGATCCCCGGCGTCCACGAGTTCATGACCACCGCGCCGCCGAGCCCCGGCAGGTCGGCGAGCGTGACCTCCTGGAGTCGTTGCGGCACACCGAGCCCCTCCAGACGTCGCTGGACGATGCCCATCGTCGTTCCCCGCAGCAGAGCGGCTTCGGGCCACACCACCGTATCGCCGTCCCAGAAGGCGAGGTTCCAGATCGTCGCCTCGCTCAACCTGCCCTGACGGTCGGCGAACGCCGCGTCGTCGAACCCTTCGGCGACGGCCTGCCGTCGGAAGTACGTCTTCGCCGTCTCGCCCGTTTGCTTGATGGCGGGGAGGAAGCGTTCGTGCTCGACGGCGGTCAGCGCCAGCGGCCCGGCCGGACCCGAAGCCGGGGGCCGGGTGCGCACCAGGACTTCGAGGTCACCCGGCAGGTGGATCGTCACGGTGAGGGAGACGTCGGCGGGCCCGGACTTCAGCGCCTCGCGTACGTACGAGCGGATCCGATCCTCCGGCAGGGCCTCGCCGAACAGCTCCAGCGAAGCACTCCGCAGCCGGTCCAGGTGCAGGTCGAGACCGCGGACCCGGCCGTCACGCACCTGCATGGCCGTGAAGTGCGCGAAGCCGGTGAAGGCGAGGGGTGCCAGGTCTTCGGCGGTCGCCGCCCGGCCGTTCCGTTGCGCGACATAGGGGCTCATGCCCGCACCGTAAACCGGTTGCGACCGCGGTGTCCCGAAGGGAGGATCCGGCGCGTGTCCGTATCGCGTTCGGAGCTGTCCCGCTGGCAGTTCGATCTGACCTGGTCGTTGTTCGAGTACCACCTGGCCGATCTGGAGCCGAGAGACTTCCTCTGGGAACCCGCGGCCCTCTGCTGGACGATCCGGCCGGACGGCACCCCCGACTGGGCCGACGCCGAACCCGATCCCGTCCCGGTCCCCACGATCGCCTGGCTCACCTGGCATATCGGCTGGTGGTGGAGCGTCGCACTGGACCACGCGAACGGGCGGACTCCCCGCGCGCGCACGGAAATCACCTGGCCCGGCGCGGAAACCGTCGTCGCCTGGCTCGGCGGCCTCCGCGAGGAATGGCTGGCCGTGCTGGACCGCTCGACCGACGCCGACCTCGACGCGCCCTCCGCGTACCCGTTCGGCGAGGAAGCCGGGCTGACCTTCGCCCACACCGTCGCCTGGGTGAACGCCGAACTGATGAAGAACGTGTCGGAGATCGGGCAGCTCAGGATGCAGCGGCGCGCGGCGTGATGCCGGGAATGGACTTCAGCTCACCCAGCAGCGTCGAGCTGACGGCGACAGGGTAGTCGTCGAGCGCGTACCACGTCTCGGCGAGCTTCACCCGGACCGGCGTCCGTCCTTTGTGTACCAGCAGAGTCCGCTTCAGTTCGAGGACCGCGTCCTCGGTCAGCCGCTCGGCGGTCGCGTGCAGGGTCAGCGGTGGTTCCCCCGCGGAAAGGTCGAGCGGTACGAGTCCGCCGCCGAACACGGACATCCTGTCCTCCCGCCAGTTCACCCGGCCGCTGACGCGGACGGCGTTGTCCTCGGCCAGATCCGCGGCGAAAAGCGCGTACGCCTTGGGAAAGAACAGCACTTCGAGCGCGGCGTCCAGATCCTCGATCGTGCAGATCGCCCACGGCTCGCCCTTCTTGTTCACCCGCCGTTCCAGCGACGTGATGAGCCCGGCGACGACCAGTTCCCCCTCCCTCGGCGGATGGTCGAGGATCGCCGCGATCGGCCGGGGCGCGTGCGCGCGCAGGACGTGCTCCGCCCCGTCGAGCGGATGCGCCGACACGTAGAGCCCGAGCATTTCCCGTTCGTGGGCCAGCAGTTCCTTGCGCGGCCACTCCTCGACGCCGTACTTGAGATGCGCGAGCGGCGAGGTGTCCTCCTCGCGTTCCTCACCGGACCCGAAGAGGTCGAACTGCCCCATGGCCTGCTTGCGCTTCAGCGGCACCACGGCGTCCACCGCGTCCTCGTGCACCCGCACGACCGAGAGCCGCGTGTGCCCGAGCGAGTCGAACGCGCCCGCCTTGGCCAGTGATTCGATGACGCGTTTGTTGCAGGCCAGCAGTTCCGACTTGTCGAGGAAGTCGGTGAACGACGCGTACTTCCCCTTCTCCCGCCGGGTCTTGATGATCGAGTCGACGACGTTCGCGCCGACGTTGCGCACCGCGCCCAGCCCGAACCGGATCGCGTCGCCCACCGCGGCGAACCTGAGCCCCGATTCGTTGACGTCCGGCGGCAGCACCTCGATCCCCAGCCGACGGCATTCCGAGAGGTAGACCGCCGACTTGTCCTTGTTGTCCCCCACCGAAGTCAGCAGGCCCGCCATGTACTCGGCCGGGTAGTTCGCCTTCAGGTACGCGGTCCAATAGCCGACCAGGCCGTAACCGGCGGCGTGTGACTTGTTGAACGCGTACCCGGCGAACGGCAGGATCGCGTCCCAGAGCGCACGCACGGCCGCGAGGGAGAAACCGTTGACGAGCATGCCGTCGCGGAACCCTTCGAACTCCTTCTCCAGCACCTCTTTCTTCTTCTTGCCCATCGCCTTGCGCAGCACGTCGGCGCGGCCCATGGAATAGCCGGCGACGTCGCGCGCGATCCGCATGATCTGTTCCTGGTACACGATCAGGCCGTGGGTCTCGGCCAGGATCTCGCGCAGCGGCTCGGCCAGTTCGGGATGAATCGACTCGATCGGCTGCCTGCCGTTCTTGCGGTCCGCGTAGTTGTTGTGCGTGTTCATCGCGATGGGCCCCGGCCGGTACAGCGCGTTCACCGCGATGATGTCGCCGAAACCGGTCGGCCCCATGCGGCGCAGCAGATCCCGCATCGCCCCGCCGTCGAGCTGGAAGACGCCGAGACTGTCGCCGCGGGCGAGCAGTGCGTAGGTCGCCGGATCGTCCACGCCGAGCGTGTCGAGGTCGATGTCCTCGCCGCGGTTGGCCTTGATGTTGTCGAGCGCGTCACCGATGACGGTGAGGTTCCGCAGGCCGAGGAAGTCCATCTTCAGCAGGCCGATGGCCTCACACGACGGGTAGTCCCAGCCGGTGATGACCGCGCCGTCGTCCCGGCGCCACAACGGGATCGCGTCGAGCAGCGGTTCGCTCGACATGATGACGGCGCAGGCGTGCACACCCGCGTTGCGGATCAGCCCTTCGAGGCCCCGCGCGGTCTCGAAGATCTTGGCCGCCTCGCCGTCGCTTTCCAGCAGCGCCCGGACCTCCGCCGCTTCGGCGTACCGCTCGTGGTCCGGCTCGACGATCCCGGCGAGCGGGATGTCCTTCGCCGCGACAGGCGGCGGGAGCGTCTTCGAGATCCGGTCCGCGATCGCGTACCCGGTCTGTCCATAGTGGACGCGGGCGGCGTCCTTGATGGCCGCCTTCGTCTTGATGGTGCCGAAGGTGATCACCTGGGCGACGTGCTCGGCGCCGTACTTGTCGGTGGCGTACCGGATCATCTCGCCGCGCCGCCGGTCGTCGAAGTCCATGTCGATGTCGGGCATGGAGACCCGTTCGGGGTTGAGGAACCGTTCGAAGAGCAGGCCGAGGTCGATCGGGTCCAGGTTCGTGATGCCGAGCGCGTACGCCACGAGCGAGCCGGCCGCCGAACCGCGGCCGGGACCGACTCGGATGCCGACGCGGCGGGCGTGGTTCATCAGGTCGGCGGTGATCAGGAAGTACGCCGGGAAACCCTTGTCGGCGATCACGCCGATCTCGAAGTCGGCACGGGCGAGATAGGCCTCGGGGACGCCGTCCGGCAGACGGCGGCGGAGCCCGGCCGCGACCTCCTCCCGCAGCCAGGATTCCTCATCGTGTCCTTCGGGGACTTCGAAGACCGGCATCCGGTCGACGTGCCGGTAGACGTCGTCGTAAGGCTCGACCCGTTCGGCGACGAGCAGCGTGGAATCCGCCGCGCCCGGAACCTCCTTGTCCCAGTACTCCCGCATCTCCTGCGCGGACTTGAGGTAGTAGCCGTCGCCGTCGAATTTGAACCGGCCGGGGTCGTCGAGCGTCTTGCCGGACTGGACGCACAGCAGTGCCGAATGCGCCGGGGCCTGATCCCGGGTGACGTAGTGCGAATCGTTGGTGGCCAGGGGTTTCAGGTCCAGCCTGCGCCCGATGTCCAGCAGCCCGTCCCGCACGGAACGCTCGATCGGGAGACCGTGGTCCATCAGTTCGAGGAAGAAGCCGTCCGCGCCGAAGATGTCGCGATAGTCCGAAGCCGCCTGGATCGCCTCGTCCGGCTGGCCGAGCCGGAGCCTGGTCTGCACCTCGCCGGACGGGCAGCCGGTGGTGGCGATGACGCCTTCGTGGTGCCGGGCGAGGAGTTCGCGATCCATCCGGGGCTTGCGGTAGTAGCCCTCCAAACTGGCCAGCGAGGACAGCTTGAACAGGTTCCTCAGCCCGGTCGCGTTCTCCGCGAGCATGGTCATATGTGTGTAGGCGCCGCCGCCGGAGACGTCGCCGCCGTCGCCACGTCGCCCCCAGAACACCGGTTTCTTGTGGAAACGCGACTCGGGCGCGAGGTAGGCCTCGATGCCGATCACCGGCTTGAGCCCGGCCCGGACGGACTGCCGGTAGAACTCGTCCGCGCCGTACATGTTGCCGTGGTCGGTCATGCCCACGGCGGGCATCCCGAGCCGCCGGGCCTCGGCGAACAGCGGCGCGATCTTGGCGGCGCCGTCGAGCATCGAGTACTCGGTATGAACGTGCAGGTGCACGAAGGAGTCCACCGGTCACTCCCCACGGTTGTACGATTCCGGTCCGACGCGGCGATTGGACCGGTGCGGGGCCGGTGTAGTCCAACAAGCGACACGCGATCGGTGACAACCAGAGGTTGTAGGGAGCACAGTGGACTTGGATCTGGGCGCGGTGCGCGCGTTCGTCGCGGTGGCCGAGGACCGGTACTTCAGCGAGGCCGCGATCCGGCTGGACATGAGCCAGCAGGCGGTCTCCAAACGCGTCGCCAAGCTCGAGACCGATCTCGGTGTGCGGCTGCTGTCGCGAACACGCGGAGGCGCCGAGCCGACCGAAGACGGCGAGGAGTTCCTCAAACACGCCCGGGCGCTGATCAGCCTCGCCGACCAAGCCGTCGAGCGTCTTCAGGGCAGACGGCGTCCCCTGCGCGTCGACGTCCTCGGCACGCGGCTGGCGACCATGGAGGTCATCCGGGCGTTCCACGCCGGCCACGACGACGAACTGGAACTCGTCACGCCCGGGCTGGGCGCGGTGCGCCGGTCCGTGCTGCCCGAGTCCGTCGATGCCGCCTTCGCGCGCGTCAGCACCGCGCCTGCCCCGGGGATCGGCCGCACGCCCGCCTATCTGGAACCGGCGAATCTGCTGGTCGGGCGGCGGCACCCGCTCGCACGGCGGCGACGGGTGGCGATGGCGGAACTCGAAGGACTGACGGCCTGGATGCCCTACAACGCGCGGGCCAGCGAGTGGGCGGAGTTCTGGGCGGAGCTGTGCCCGGCGTTCGGCATCCTGGTCGACACCGACGGCCCGAACTTCGGGCTCGAACATCACATCGAGGTGCTCAGCGGGTCGAAGGACCGGCTGGGCTTCGTCGGCGCGAAGATGCACGTGCCCTGGCATCCGGACGTCGTCCAGATCCCGCTCGTCGATCCGACGCCGGTGTACCCGTTTTCGCTGCTGTGGCGGCACGAGAACCGGCATCCCACGCTGCCGCGGCTGATCGAGCACGTCCGCTCCACGTACCGGCCCTTCGATCCGGAGCGGCAGTGGCTCCCGGTGTCCGATCGGGAGGCCATGACCCGTGTGCACGATGCGCGAGGGGCCCTCGGTACGGAAAAGTGAGGCCATGGGGCTGATCGGCGCGAGCGTGACCCGGCAGGAGGACGTCCGCCTGCTGACCGGGCGGGCGCGGTACATCGACGACGTACGGCTGCCGGGGATGCTGGAGGCGGCCGTCCTCCGCAGTCCCCTGCCGCACGCGCGGATCCTGCGCGTCGACACCACGGCGGCGGAAGCCCATCCCGGCGTGTTCGCGGTGATCACCGGCGAGGACGTCCGGGCGCTCACGAAGACACCTCAACCGGTGATCTGGGCGAACCTGCCGGACATGCGGACGCCGGAGACCCACGCCCTGGCCATCGGCAAGGTGCGCTACCACGGCCAAGGCGTCGCGGCCGTCGCGGCGAAGGACCGGGCGACCGCCGAAGACGCGCTGGAACTGATCGAAGTCGAGTACGAGGAACTCCCGGCCGCCGGCACGCTCGAACAGGCGCTGGCGGACGACGCGCCGAAGCTCTACGAGGACTGGCCGGACAACATCGCCGGCACCGGGACCATCCCGATGGGTGACGTGGCCACCGCGTTCGCCGAGGCCGACGTCGTGCTCACCGAGTCGTTCCGGTTCGCCCGCCAGATGGGCACGCCGATCGAAACGCGCGGCGTGGTGGCGACCTGGGACCCGTTCACCGACCGGCTCGACGTCTGGCTCGCCACGCAGGCGCCCAACCTCGCGCGCGAACTGTTCGGCGAGGTCTTCGGGCTCCCGATGGACCGGATCCGCGTGCGCACGCCCGACGTCGGCGGCGGCTTCGGGAACAAGTTCGACTTCTACGCCGAGGAAGTCGTCGCGGCGATCCTCTCGCGGCGCACCGGGAAACCGGTCAAGCTCATCGAGGACCGCGCGGAGAGCTTCGTCGCCAACGCGCACTCTCGCGAGCAGAAGATCGACGTCGAACTCGCGGCCAAGGCCGACGGCACGATCACCGGCCTGCGCGCCACCGTGTACGGCGTCCTCGGCGGCGTGCTCGGGACCGTCGGCGCCAGCCCGTGCTGGACGACGACCGCGCTCCTGACCGGGCCGTACGCCATCCCGAACGCGGAACTCACCCTCGTCGCCGTGATGACGAACCGGTCGCCGTACGGATCGTTTCGCGGTTACGGGCTGCCGAAGGCGAACTTCGTGCACGAACACCTGGTGGAGCAGCTGGCGAAACGGCTCGGCATGGACGCGCACGCGGTGCGGCGCAAGAACTTCATCCCACCGGAAGCGTTCCCGTACCAGGGCCCGGTGTTCGTCTACGACAGCGGCCGCTACGAGGACTGCCTCGATCTTTGCCTGAAGGCCGTCGAAGACGCGGGCTGGGCGGAACGTCGCGGAGACGGTGTCGGTATCGGATACGCGTTCCACAACGAACTGACCGGGTTCGGGCCGAGCAGGATCATCAACCTCGCCGGATTGGGGCATTCCGGATTCGACGAGGAGGTCGTGCGGGTCGACTCGACCGGCCATGTCACCGTCCATACGGGACTGTCCGCCATCGGGCAGGGCATCCACACGACGCTGGCGCAGGTGGCCGCGCATACCCTCGGCGTCCCGCTCGACCACGTCACCGTGCTCTCCGGGGACACCCAAAGCTGCCCGTACACCGGTTACGGCACGGCGGCGAGCCGCGGGGCGGCCGTCGGTGGTGCGGCCGTGCTGAACGCGTCGACCCGGCTGCGGGCGAAGATCCTGCGGGTGGCCGGGCACATCCTGGAGGCCTCGCCCGACGATCTGTCCATTCAGGACGGTGTCGTCTCGGTGAACGGCGTACCCGGCAGGGAAGTCACCCTCGCCGCGATCGGCGACGCGGCGTACCGGCGGCTGAACGGCGTCTGGCCCGAGGACGAGACGCCGACGCTGGAGGAACGCGAGGTCTACGACCCGGTCAACGTCGCGACCTCGTTCGGCTGCACCGCCGTCCTCGCCGAAGTCGACAAGGAGACCGGCGTCGTGACACTGCTGGACTACCTGATCGCGCACGACTGCGGCACCGTCATCAACCCGAAGATCGTGGACGGGCAACTGCACGGCGGCGCGGCGCAGGCGATCGGCGGGGCGCTGTACGAGGAACTGGTCTACGGCGCCGACGGGCGGATGGAGACCACGTCGTTCACCGGGTACCTGCTGCCGACCGCGACCGAGATCCCGCCGTTCTCCGTCTCGCATATGTCGACTCCCGCCGAGCACGTTCCCGGCGGGTTCAAGGGGATGGGCGAAGCGGGCGTGATCGGCGGCGGCGCGGCGATCGCGCACGCCGTCGAGGACGCGCTGCGCGAATACGACGTGGACATCACCTCGCTGCCGATCACGCCGCCACGGCTGCTGGCCGCGCTGAAGCGGGGAGCGGGCCGGTGAAGGCCGCGCCGTTCGAGTACTTGCGGGCTTCGTCGCTCGACGAGGCCATCGAAGCGCTGGGTACTCCGGACGCGCGTGTGCTGGCGGGCGGACAGAGTCTCGTGCCGTTGCTGAACCTGCGTCAGGCGCGGCCCTCGCTGGTGGTCGACATCAACCGGCTCGATGAACTTTCCTTCCTGCGCAAGGAGAACGGACGGCTGGAGATCGGCGCGCTCACCCGGCACCGCTCGGTCGAGACGTCCGCCGTCGTCCGGTCCGAAGTCCCCCTGCTCGCCGAAGCGCTCGGCCACGTGGGACACGTGGCCATCCGGAACCGGGGCACCATCGGCGGCAGTCTCGCGCACGCCGATCCGGCCGCGGAACTGCCCGCGGTGATGGTCGCGCTCGACGCCGATTTCGCGGTCCACGGTGCTTCCGGGGAACGGATCGTCGCGGCACGGGATTTCTTCCTCGGCCCGCATCGGACGGCGCTGGGCCGCGGCGAGCTCCTGACGCGGATCTCGGTGCCGTCGCATCGAGGCGGCTGGGCCGTCGAAGAACTGAGCAGGCGGAGTCGCGATCTCGCACTGGTCGCTGTCTTCGCGACCGTGACGATGGCGGGTGAGGTCTGCGAATCCGTGCGGATCGCCGTCGCCGGCGCCGGTCCGACACCGATCCGGGCCACCGCCGCCGAAGAGTCGCTCACCGGCGGCCCGATGACCGGCGACGCGATCGCTCTCGCCGCGGACCTCGCGGCCACCGCGACCGATCCACCCGGCGATCTCCACGCTCCAGCCGATTACCGGCGCGAGATGGCCGCGGTACTCACCCGGCGGGCGCTCGCGCGAGCCAAGGAGGACGCATGATCACGGTCACCCTGACGGTGAACGGCGGGACCTACCGCGCCGACTGCGAACCACGGCGGACGCTGGCCGATTTCCTGCGCCACGACCTGGGTTTCACCGGGGTGCACGTCGGCTGCGAACACGGCGTCTGCGGCTCGTGCACGATCACCCTCGACGGGGCGAGCGCGCGTGCGTGCTGCCTGCTGGCGGCGCAGGTGGACGGCTCGGAGATCGTGACGGTCGAGGGGCTGGCATCGGACGGCGAACTGCATCCGCTGCAGGAGTCGTTCCGGAAGCATCACGGGCTGCAGTGCGGCTTCTGCACGCCGGGGATGCTGGCGACGGCGGCGGAACTGCTGAAGGAGAATCCGGACCCGACGGACACCGAGATCCGGCAGGCGATCTCGGGGAATCTGTGCCGGTGCACGGGATACCAGTTCATCGTGGACGCCGTCCGTGACGCGGCCCCTGGCCGGTGACGGGCCCGGAAGTCCGTGAAGGAGGCCTTCACGGACTTCCGGGGTTCAGCCGACGATGTCGATTTCGAACTCCACGTTCGAGCTGTATTCGAAGTCGGCCCACACCGCGCCCGGCAGGTGGTACCGCCGGTGCGAAACCGTCTTCGGGTTGAATCCGGGCGTCTGCGTGGGATTCCCGCCGACGCCGACCTTGTCGCTTCCCCAAGCGTAGATGTTGCCCTGCCACACGGGCGCGTCGGTGATGCCGTCCCCGTCGACCCGCGGGCGGACGATGATCGCGGCCGTCTCGCTGCCGGAGAGGAACAAGCGCACGGACGTGACGGACGGGCTGGCCGGAATGGTCCTGCGTTCCATGAGTTCTGTCGTCGCCTTCCGTTTCGGGGCGGCGCCGCCGCCGGTCAAGTGGGCGTTCGTGTAGGACTCGTTGAGATCGACCGCGCTCGCGCGGATGCCGGGGACATGGCCGGCGTCCGAATACTGGTGGATGTCGTACCGGCCGGCGGCCGGATCGGGTTTCGCGCCGTAGCGCGCGATCCAGATGACGAGGTTCGACACGCCGAACTGATCCGGGCGCAGCATCTTGGCGAGCGAGTTGTTCATGTAGATACCGGGCCGGAAGCCGTGTCCGGCCACGCGATTGCAGAATCTGATCGAGAAGTCCCGCTTGCGCGAGTCGGGGATGTTCGGCGTTCCCGAACCCGGCGGATTGTCCTCGAGGTCGAGCATCGGGACACATCCGGTCGCCCCGAGGCGCCGGACCTCCCCGATCAGCACGTCCGCCTGCGCCTCCGGCGAAGGACTCGCCTGGGCGTAGTGATAGCCCCCCACCGGGATCCCGACGGATCTCGCGCCCGCCACCAGCGCGTCGCCGGTGTTGCGGCCGCCGTTCGGGAGGCCGCCGCCGTCGCTCAGCTTGACGAAGACGAACGTCACGCCGTGGTTCTTGACGGCCTGCCAATTGGTAACGGATTGAAAGCGACTGTAGATATCTATTCCCAGCGCCATCGTTACAGCCTGACGGGTGAACTAGTTGGACAAAAGGGCCTAGTGGGCGATAACTGGTTCGTCCGGTTCGCCCTTTCGGGCGGCCCCTCCATGGCTGACTCGGCTCCCCCATGCCCGTACTGTGATGACCATGGCGTCTCGAAGCCCCTTTCGCTGGCTGACCCGGTGGGCGGACTGGTTCGAAGAGCGCGGCGTCTACGTCCCGGGCGAGGAGAGCCGGGCGGTCGATCCGATGCGCGATTTCGGCTGGCTGATCGTGGCCTGGGTGTCCGGTCTGGCGATCTTCATCCTGTTCTTCGCCTTCGCCGTCTGATCCGGCGCGGATGTGCCATCGAGGTGACGGCTGTCACTAGCCGTGCCCTTCCGATCACGGATCGGCCACGGCTGTACACCAGGTGCGCCTCAACCCGGCCGTGCCGCTCCTCTCGGCTGCGGAAGACCGTCACTCTGGACTCTTCGGCACTAATACCTACCTCGAACGGCCCACCCGCACCTCCGACTGGAGTAACCGCACATGGCGCCCCCGCGCACCCCGAAGCTCTTCATCGCCGCCTGCTCGCTGATGCTGGCGGCCGCGTGCGGGGTCCCGGCACCGGAAAAAGGTGCCGCCGTGCTCGGTGCGGACGCCCCCGCGCAGGGCTTGGCCGCGACACACGCCGAGGGCGACCTGGCGTTCGGCGCTCCGCACCGGTTCGCGACCGGCGTCACGATCTCCGTCTCCGCGCCGAAGTCGTTTCGCCCCAGCGCGTCGGCGTATCCGCAGAGCCCGCGCGCGGTGGCCTTCGGCATCGAGGTGACGAACGCGGGCGAGGGCACGTACCGGCTCTCCGGACTGTCCGTGACGGGTGAGGTCGACGGGGAGACCACGTCGGTCAAACAGGTCGTCGACCCGGTGCAGGGCTACAACGGCGTCGCGGACGCCGGCAAGGACGTGGCGCCCGGCCGGTCGGTGCACCTGAACCTGGCGTTCGCCGTCCCGGACCGGCCGGTGCGGCTGCGCCTGCAGGTGCGGCCGAGCCAGTCGGAGCCCGTCGCCGCGAAGTACTGCGGAAAGGTTTGACGCCGCCGGTTCGCTACCGTGTGCGTCATGACCGAGCAGCGACTTTCCCCCGGCGACAAAGCGCCCGACTTCACCCTCCCCGACAGCGAGGGCAACGACGTCAAGCTCAGCGACTTCCGCGGCAAGTCGGTCGTCGTGTACTTCTACCCGAACGCCGGCACGCCGGGCTGCACGAAGCAGGCGTGCGACTTCCGGGACAGCCTCGCGCAGCTCAACGACGCCGGTT
This sequence comes from Amycolatopsis keratiniphila, assembly GCF_000400635.2. Lineage (NCBI taxonomy): Bacteria > Bacillati > Actinomycetota > Actinomycetes > Pseudonocardiales > Pseudonocardiaceae > Amycolatopsis > Amycolatopsis keratiniphila. The sequence continues at coordinate 7,285,547 of NC_021252.1, forward strand.
ACCAGGTGCTCGGCATCTCGCCCGACAAGCCCGCGAAGCTGGCGAAGTTCGTCGAGGCGGAGGGCCTGACGTTCCCGCTGCTGTCCGACGAGGAGAAGACGGTCCTGAAGGCGTACAGCGCCTTCGGGGAGAAGAAGAACTACGGCAGGGTCTACGAAGGCGTCATCCGCTCGACGTTCGTCGTCGACCCCGAGGGCAAGATCGCCGTGGCGCAGTACAACGTGCGGGCGACGGGGCACGTCGCGAAGCTGCTGCGGGACCTCTCTCTGGCGTGAGCCTCGTGAGTGGCGTTTCGGGTTCTAACCCGAAACGCCACTCACGACCCCCGGGTGGGGTCCCTGAAGGTAGTGAAGGCCTCCTTCACTACCTTCAGGGTAGGCAAGGAGGCCTTCACGGACCCGACCCGCGATCAGCCGTGGCCAAAGTCCAGGGAGGTACGCAGGACCCCTTCGCCCTAACCCGAAACGCCACTCACGACCAGCTCAGCCCGCCAGCTTCCGGAGCTCCCCCACCAGCGCCCGCAACGCCTTCCCCCGGTGCGAAGCTTCGTCCTTTTCGGACGGTTCCAGCTCCGCCGAGGTCCGCGTCTCCCCTTCGGGCACGAAGATCGGGTCGTAGCCGAATCCGTTGGCACCACGGCGTTCCCGGATCAGCGAGCCGCGCCATTCCCCGCGCACCACGGTTTCGTCGCCACCGGGCACGACCAGCGCTGCCGCGCAGACGAAGGCGGCGCCCATGCGCTCGTCGGGCGTGTCGGACAGCTGCGCCAGCACGAGATCCAGGTTCGCGTCGTCGTCGCCGTGCTTGCCGGACCAGCGCGCCGAGAGCACGCCCGGCATGCCGTTGAGCGCGTCGACGGCGATGCCCGAATCGTCGGCGATGGCCGGGAGACCGGTCGCGGCGGCCGCGTCCTGGGCCTTCGCGAGCGCGTTGCCTTCGAAGTCCGGGGCGGTTTCGGGGGCTTCGGGGAACTCGGGGACGTCGGCGAGACCGATGACCTCGACGCCCTCGATCCCTTCCGCCACCAGGATTCGCCGGAGCTCGCCGAGCTTCTTCGCGTTGCGGGTGGCGAGGAGCAGCTTGGTCACTTGGCACCCTTCTTCTTGTCGGGACGCGGCTCGGGGAGCTCGCCGGGGTACGGCAGCGCGAGCGCTTCGGTCTGCAGGCGGGTCAGTTCCTCACAACCCGCGAGCGCCACGTCCAGCATGGTGTCCAAAGTGGACCGGGCGAAGGTCGCGCCCTCGCCGGTGCCCTGCACCTCGATCAGGGTGCCCGCGTCGGTGGCGACGACGTTCATGTCGACCTCCGCGCGCGAGTCCTCTTCGTAGGGCAGGTCCAGGCGCACCCGGCCGTCGACGACACCCACGCTCACCGCGGCCACCGAAGACGAAAGCGGCTGTGGGTCGGCGAGGCGGCCCGCGGCGCCGAGCCAGGTGACGGCGTCGGCGAGCGCGACGTAGCCGCCGGTCACCGCGGCCGTGCGGGTACCGCCGTCGGCCTGGATGACGTCGCAGTCGATGACGATCGTGTTCTCCCCCAACGCCGCCAGGTCGATGCAGGCGCGCAGGGACCGGCCGATCAGCCGGGAGATCTCGTGCGTACGGCCGCCGACGCGGCCCTTGATGGATTCGCGGTCGCTGCGGGTGTTGGTCGCCGACGGCAGCATCGCGTACTCGGCGGTGACCCAGCCGAGGCCGGAACCGGCCCGCCAGCGGGGGACGCCTTCGGTGACGCTCGCCGCGCACAGCACCCGGGTGTCGCCGAATTCGATCAACACCGATCCCGCCGGCCACCGCTGAAAACCGCGGGTGATCTTGATGTCGCGAAGCTGGTCGTCGTTCCTGCCGTCTTTTCTCGCCACGGCCGCCACTCTAGAACCCCGCGTCAGAGGTGGTAGACGGCGCCCTGCTCGACCAGCTCGGCCGCAGGGAACGCGACGGCCGCCTCGGCGAGGACGGCGCCGCGGTCGGTCCAGGGCGCGACATGGGTGAGCAGCAGGCGCCCCACCCCGGCCTTGCGCCCCAGCTCGCCCGCTTCCTTACCGGACAGATGGACTCCGGCGGGCCGGTCGGGCGAGTCGGTCCACGACGCTTCGGACAGCAGGACGTCGACGCCGCAGGCGAGATCGGTCAGGTTGTCGCAGACGCCCGTGTCACCGGTGTAGGCGAGGGTCTTGCCGCCGTATGAGAACCGCAGGCCGAACGCCGGGGTCGGGTGGTCGACGGGGACCGCGGTGACCTCGAACGGCCCGATCTCCATGGGCTCGGCTCGCAGCGCCTCGAAGGCGAAGACGTCGGAAAGGTCGGTGATCGCCCGCTCGTCCTCGTTCGCGGCGTACGCGTGGGCGAGCCGCTCGTGCACGTCCGACGGCCCGTACACCGGGAGCCGCCGCGGCCTCGCCGGATACGGCAGCGCCGGGTGGTAGCGGCGCAGCACGGTGAGCGCGCTGACGTCGGCGCAATGATCGGGGTGGAGGTGCGAAAGGATCAGCGCGTCCAGGTCGAACGGGTCGCGCAGGGCTTGAAGCCTGGCGAGCGTCCCGTTGCCGAGTTCGAGCCCCAGGACGAACCCGTCCGCCTCGAGCAGGTAGCCGGACGCGGCGGCGTCGGGCCCGGGGATGCTGCCGGAGCAGCCGAGGATCGTGAGACGCACTGTGACACCTTAAGCACGGAATCGGCGATTTTAGGCGCTGGTGGGAGCCAGCACACCCGGAGCGAAGCCCATGAACCGCTGAGCGAGTCTGGTGAACGGCTCGGCGGATCCGGTGGCGACGAACTCGTGCCGCGGCGGGGTGTCGCGCTCGGCGAGGAGATCGGCCTCGGTGAGGACGCGCACGAGGTCACGCGCGGTCTCCTCGGCGCTGGACACCAGCGTGACGTCCTGGCCCATGACGATCTGCAGCACCCCGGACAGCAACGGGTAGTGCGTGCAGCCCATGACCAGCGTGTCGACCTGCGCGTCCAGCAGTGGTTCCAGATAGCCCTGAGCGAGCCCGAGCACCTGGCGCCCGGTGGTGATCCCGCGTTCGACGAAGTCCACGAACCGCGGGCACGCGACGCTGGTGATCTCGACGTCCTGCGCGGCGTTGAAGGCGTCGTCGTAGGCGCGGGACCGGACGGTGCCCTCGGTGCCGATCACGCCGATGCGCCCGGAACGCGTGGCGGACACGGCCCGGCGCGCGGCCGGGAGGACGACCTCGATCACGGGGACGTCGTAGCGCTCCCTCGCGTCGCGAAGGCAGGCGGCCGAGGCGGTGTTGCAGGCGATGACCAGCGCCTTCACCCCGCCTTCGACGATGTCGTCCAGCGCTTCCAGCGCGTACTGGCGTGCCGTCGCGATGGGAAGCGGACCGTACGGGTTGCGGGCGGTGTCGCCGACGTAGCGCAGCTGCTCACCGGGCAACTGCTCCAGGATCGCCCTGGCGACGGTGAGCCCGCCCACCCCGGAATCGAAGACCCCGATCGGGGCGTCGGCGCTCGGCTTGGTCACCCGGCGAGGCTACCGGGGCCGGTCGCTTTCCTGGCTCGGGACCTGTCGGCGCGCGCCATCAACCAGGCCGCGAAGACCCCGGAAAGCGCGCCGAACAGGTGTCCCTGCCAGGAGATGCCCGTGTCACCCGGAAGCAGTCCCCAGAGCATCCCGCTCCAGATGCCCAGCAGCACCACGGCGACCAGGATCTGCCCGACCGCGCGGTTGAAGATGCCCCGGACCAGGAGGAACGCGAGCCAGCCGAAGGCGACGCCGGACGCTCCGACGGTCACCGTGCCGCCCGGCGCGATCAGCCAGACGCCGAGGCCGGAGAGCACCCAGATGATCGCGGTGACCAGCACCCACCGGCCGATCCCCGCGGACATCGCGAGGAAGGCGAACACCAGCACCGGGACGGTGTTGGAGAACAGATGCCCCCAGCCCGCGTGCAGGAGCGGCGCCCAGAGCACGCCGTCGAGATCGGAGACCTCGCGGGCGACGATGCCCCCGCTCTGGTCGAGGTCGGCGGGCAGCACGACGTCGACCAGTTCGACCAGGTAGAGCAGCGCGGTGAAGGCGAGCGCCACGATCGCGGCGGCCCTCGGGTTCGGCGGCAGGACGCGTTTGGCCGGATCCGTACCGGACGACTCGCTCGCCGGGACCGGCTGGGGAGGCAAAGTGGTCACCTGCCCAGGCTACGACGTGGATCGGCGGGATCGCCTCCGTGAGAACCCTGATTTGTCGGTGGTGCCCGCTACCGTCGATCACATGGGGTTCCCTTCTTCGGAGCACGTGGACGTGCCCGCCTACCTCGCGCGACTCGGCCTCGAGCACGAGCCGCCGAGTCTCGATGCCCTTTTCCGCCTGCACGCGGCCCATGTGGAGCGCGTGCCGTACGAAGATCTGGAAGTCCAGCTCGGCCGGGTGACCTCGCTGGATCCGGCGGTGTCGTTCGGCCGGATCGCCGCCGGCCGCGGCGGCTACTGCTATCACCTCAACGGCGCGTTCTCGGCCCTGCTGCGGGCCCTCGGTTACCAGGTCACCCGGCATCCGGGCGGGGTGCAGGGCCATGGTGAGGCGGCCGGGATCCACCTCAACCACCTGGCCCTGACGGTGACCGGGCTGCCGGAGGCGCCCGAGGTCGGCTGGCTGCTCGACGTCGGGCTCGGGGACGGCATCCACCAGCCGCTCCCGCTGCGTGAGGGCGAGTACAAACAAGGCCCGCTGGTGTTCCGGATCCGGCCCTCGGAGATCACGCCGGGCGGCTGGCGGTTCGACCACGATCCGCAGGGCAGTTTCGTCGGGATGGATTTCGCCCCGGAGACGGCCGTGATGGCCGACTTCGCCGAAAAGCACGTCGAGCTGTCGACGTCCGCGACTTCCGGCTTCGTCCGCACGCTGGTGCTGCAGCGGCGCGACGCGGAAGGGGTGGATTCGCTGCGCGCGCTGACCTTGAGCGGTCTGCCGGGCGGCAAGACCGTGCTGGAATCACCGGCCGAGTGGTGGACGGCGATCGAGGACGTCTTCGGTGTGGCTCGCGGCGGATTCACCGGTGAAGAACAGGACAGGCTGTGGCGGCAGACGGTCGCCCAGCACGAACGTCACACCGCGGGAGGGAGTGAGGCCTTGCCCAGCGCGTAGTCCACGGCCGCTTCGGCGTGCAGCCTCGTCGTGGGGAAGGTGGGCACTGCGCTGTCTTCGGGACCGACGAGCAGCTCGATCTCGGTGCAGCCGTAGATCACGCCCTCCGCGCCCGCCTCGACGAGCCTCGCGATGACCTCGCGGTACCGCTCGCGGGACTCCTCGGTGACCACGCCGTGGACGAGTTCGTCGTAGATGACCCGGTGCACCGTCTCGCGGTCGTCCTCGTCCGGCACGAGCACGTCGAGGCCGTGCGCGGCGAGGCGTTCGCGGTAGAACGGCTGGGCCATGGTGAAACCGGTGCCCAGGAGGCCGGCGCGCTCGACGCCGGCGGCCTTGATCGCGACGGCCGTCGTGTCGGCGAGATGCAGGAGCGGGACGCCCAGACCGTCGGTGAGCCGGTCGGCGACCTTGTGCATCGTGTTGGTGCAGAGGACGACGAAGTCCGCTCCGGCGGCTTCGAGCGCGCGTGCGGCGCGGTTCAGTTCGCGTCCCGCGTCGTCCCAGCGGCCCTCGGCCTGCATCGCCTCGATCTCGGCGAAGTCCACGGAGTACAGCACGGTGCGCGCGGAGTGGTACCCGCCGCGCAGCTCACGGACGCGCTCGTTCACCAGCCGGTAGTACTCGGCCGACGATTCCCAGCTCATCCCGCCCAGCAACCCGATGACCTTCATGTCCGCCATCGTGCCAGCGCCGGACCGCCTCGGGTTTCGAGGCACTCCCCAAATGTCATGAAAGGGTCGTTCAGGACGTTTTCCGTCCTGAACGACCCTTTCATGACATCCGGCTGAACCCGACCCCGAACGCTATGAAAGGTCCTTTCCTTGCAAAATTTGCAAGGAAAGGACCTTTCATAGCGCGTGCAGAGGGGGTCAGGCCCAGAGCTGCCCGTCGAGCCTCTGAGCCGCTTCGTCGAGCGAGCCGGAGTACGCGCCCGTCGAGAGGTACTTCCACCCCGCGTCGGCGACCACGAAGGCCACGTCGGCGGGCTTCCCCGCGGCGGCGGCCTTCTCGGCGACGGCCAGCGCGGCGTGCAGCACGGCGCCGGTCGAGATTCCCGCGAAGATGCCTTCGTGCTCCAGCAGCTCACGCGTCCGGCGAAGCGCGTCGTACGCGCCGACGGAGTACCGGCCGTTGAGCACGCTCGCGTCGTAAAGCTCCGGGACGAAGCCCTCGTCGAGGTTCCGCAGGCCGTACACCAGCTCGCCGTAGCGCGGTTCGGCCGCGATGATCTGCACGTCCGGCTTCGCCTCGTGCAGATAGCGTCCGACGCCGACCAGCGTGCCGGTGGTGCCGAGGCCGCCGACGAAATGCGTCAGCGTCGGCAGGTCCTTGAGCAGTTCGGGCCCGGTGCCGCGGTAGTGCGCGTCGGCGTTGGCCGGGTTGCCGTACTGGTAGAGCATCACCCAGTCCGGGTTGGCCTCGGCGAGTTCCTTCGCCCGGCGCACGGCCTCGTTGGACCCGCCGGCGGCCGGGGAGAAGACGATCCGCGCGCCGTACGCCTGCAGCAGCTGCTTGCGCTCGGTGGAGGTGTTCTCCGGCATCACGCACACCAGGCCGTAGCCCTTGAGCTTCGCGGCCATGGCGAGCGCGATCCCGGTGTTGCCCGACGTCGGCTCCAGGATCGTGGAGCCGCGCCGGAGCGTGCCGTCACGCTCGGCGGCCTCGATCATCGCCAGCGCGGGGCGATCCTTGATCGAACCGGTCGGGTTGCGATCCTCCAGCTTCGCCCACAACCGCACGTCGTGGGTGGGCGAAAGCCGGGGAAGGCCGACCAGCGGCGTGCCGCCGAGCGCGTCGAGCAGCGACTCGAAGCGAGCCATCGATCAGCCACCGGCCACGGCGGGCAGGATGGTCAGGGTGTCGCCGTCCTTGACCTCGGCCTCGAGACCACCGGCGAAGCGGACGTCCTCGTCGTTGACGTAGACGTTGACGAAGCGGTGCAGCTTCTCTTCCTTGACCAGGCGGGCCTTGAGGCCGCCGTGGCGGGACTCGATGTCGTCGATCACCTCGAGCACGGTCTTGCCGGTCGCCTCGACGGACTTCTCGCCGCCGGTGTGCGTACGCAGGATGGTCGGGATGGACACGGTCACGGCCATGGTTTTCTACCTCCGGTGGGTTCTCTGCAACGCAGACGTTCGGGCCGGTCCGGGTTATTCCCGGACGTGGCGGGTTCAGCCGATGATCTCGACGGGCTCCTCGGTGATCTCCCCGTCCACGATCCGGTACGACCGGAACTGATGCGAATCGGGGTCCTTGGTGGAAACGAGCACGTAGTGCGCGTCGGGTTCCGAGGCGTACGAGACATCGGTGCGGGACGGATAGGCGTCGGTCGCGGTGTGCGAGTGGTAGATGACCACCGGCACCTCGTCGTTGGCGTCCATCTCGCGGTAGAGCTTGAGCAGATCACCCGAGTCGAATTCGTAGAACGTGGGCGAACGCGCCGCGTTCAGCATCGGGATGTACCGCTCGGGGCTGTCCGATCCCTCGGGACCGGCGATCACCCCGCACGCCTCATCGGGATGGTCACGACGGGCGTGGGCGACGATCTCGTCGACGAGTTCACGGCGGATCCGGAGCACGTCGCCCATCTTAGGTGCTGGACAGAGCCGGTCCATACTCTGAGATTGCCGCCACTCGGCACCTCCACCGGTCAGGAGAAGGCTTCGGGCCAGACATCCCGGTACGCCCGCATGTCCCCCGCCGCGGTGGCGGAGAGCACACCGTGCACCATCGCCCGCCCGAACACCCGCGCCGCCGCCGAGCACAGCTTGTCCAGCACCAGCGCGCGCCGCGCAGCCGCGACGGGACCGGCTCCACCGGGAAGCTCCCGGTCGCCGGTCGCCAGCGCGAACACCGTGTCGCCGTCGAACATCGTGTGCGCGGGCCGCACCGCCCTGGCGAGGCCGTCCTGAGCGGCCACCGCGAGCCGTCGCGCCTCCGCCTTGGACAGCGCCGCGTCGACCGCGACCACGCCGATGGTGGTGTTGAGCCCCGCGGCCTTCGTCTCGACGTCGCCGGGCCGGTCGGGCCAGCGGACGCCGAACTCGCCGTCGACCTCGTGGTCCGCCGCGTACGCGCGGCCGGTCGAGAGATCGACGGCCTCTCCGGCGGCGTTCACGGCGGCGACCACGCCGACGGTGAACTCCCCGACCTTCTCCGAGGCCGTGCCGATCCCGCCTTTGAGTGATCCCGCCTTCGCCCCGGCGCCCGCGCCGACGGTCCCCGACGGCACCGGGCCGTCCTTGGCCGCTTGGCAAGCCGCGTAGCCGAAGGAGGCGTCCGGGCGGTTTCCCCAGTCACTTCGCGGCAGGTCGAACAACACCGCGGCGGGCACGATCGGCACCACCTCGTACGGCTGGGTCCCCACCGGGATGCCCTGGTTGCGCTCGGCGAGCCAGCGCATGACGCCGTCCGCGGCGGCCAGTCCGTACGCGCTGCCGCCGGACAGGCAGATCGCGTTGACGTGCTGGACCAGGTTCTCCGGCTCCAGCAGGTTGGTCTCGCGCGTGCCGGGCGCGCCGCCGCGCTGGTCGACGGCCCCGACGGCGCCGCCGGGCACCAGTACGACCGTCGTCCCGGTCGCCCAGCCGTCGCCGACCCGCTCGTGGTGCCCGACCAGCACGCCGGGAACGTCGGTGATCACGAGGTCAGCGACTGGATGAGGGTCTCCTGAACCCAGGTCAGCCAGTGGTAGACGCCGAGATGCGGCGCGCGCGGATCGTCCTCGGGCAGTTCGTCGGGCATGTCCTCGGTGACGTCGAGCGCGGTGCCCAGCGCCAGCCGGACGTCGTTGAGCGCGCCCAGCCACGCGTCGGCCTGCTCGAAGGTCAGCCGCACGTTCCCGCCGTCACGCGGCAGGGTGTCCAGCACGATCTTCGCGACGCCGACCTTCTTGTCCAGCAGCTCGGGCTCGTGGATCGACCGCATCGCGGCGGCCGAGTCGATGTCCTCGCGGGTCGGGTTGTCCGGGTCGAGCTTGTGGAAGTCCGGCAGCAGCCGCGAAAGCACCGGGTCGTCCGGCGATTCGGTCGGGCCGGTGCGGATACCGGTCAGCTCCGCGAGCTCGTCCTGCGGCGCCTCCTCGGCGCGCGCGGTGAGCATGTCCTCCAACTGGCTGACCAGACCGCGCAGCACCGCGGCCTCCTGCTGCTCGAAGCCGGCGACGATGGTCTCGCCCTTGCGGCGCCATCCGTTCATGAAGGCTGCTCCATGGTCGCCCAGAGGCCGGCCGCGTGCAGTTTCGCGACGTCGGTCTCCACCTTCTCCTTGGAACCGGAGGACACGATCGCCTTGCCCTTCTGGTGCACGTCGAGCATCAGCTTCGTCGCGTGGTCCCGGCTGTAACCGAACAGCTTCTGGAACACGTACGTCACGTACGACATGAGGTTCACCGGATCGTTCCAGACGACCGTCCGCCAGGGTTTGTCCTCAGAGACGACTTCTACTCCCTGTGGATCAACCTGCGTCTGCTCGGATGCGACAGGCGTGGACATGCACTCCATGGTGTCACGGGCCCGATCCGGTACGGGCTGGCAGGTCCGGCCATGTGGGTGAATAGGCTGGTGCCATGGGTTTCCCCGAGGCGGCCACTGGCGCCAGCACCGCGCTGCTCACCGACCACTACGAGCTGACCATGCTGGCCAGCGCCCTGTCCGACGGGACGGCGGACCGGCCTTGCGTCTTCGAGGTCTTCGCACGTCGTCTGCCCGACGGCCGCCGCTACGGCGTCGTCGCGGGCACCGGCCGGGTCCTCGACGCGATCGCGGACTTCCGGTTCACCGACGCCGAGCTGAGCCAGCTGGAAGCGACGGCCGTGGTCGACGACGCCACCCTTTCGTGGCTCGCGGACTACTCCTTCTCGGGGAACGTCGACGGCTACCCCGAGGGCGAGCTGTACTTCCCCGGCTCCCCGATCATGACCGTCACCGGTTCCTTCGGCGAGGCCGTCGTGCTGGAGACGCTGATCCTCTCGATCCTCAACCACGACAGCGCGATCGCGTCCGCGGCGGCGCGGATGTCGGGTGCCGCGCACGGCAGGCCGATCATCGAGATGGGCGGCCGCCGCACGCACGAGTACGCCGCCGTCGCCGCCGCGCGGGCCGCGTACCTCGCCGGGTTCGCCACGACGTCCAACCTCGAAGCCGGGCGCCGCTACGGCATCCCGACGCGGGGCACGGTCGCGCACGCGTTCATGTTGCTGCACGACAGCGAAGAGCAGGCGTTCCGCGCGCAGGTGGACAAGATGGGCGCCGACACCACCCTCCTGGTGGACACCTACGACATCACCAAGGGCATCGAAACGGCCGTCCGGGTGGCGGGCACCGAACTCGGCGCGATCCGCATCGACTCCGGCGACGTCGGCCCGCTGGCGCGCAAGGCCCGCGAGCAGCTGGACGCCCTCGGCGCCAAGGACACCCGCATCGTGGTGTCGGGCGACCTCGACGAGCACGCGATCGCGGCGCTGCGGGCGGAACCCGTCGACGCGTACGGCGTCGGAACGTCGGTCGTCACCGGTTCCGGTGCGCCGACCGCGGGGATGGTCTACAAGCTCGTGGAGGTCGACGGCAAACCGGTCGCCAAGCGCAGCGCGCACAAGGAATCCCGCGGCGGACGGAAATCCGCGCTGCGGCGGCACCGCGAGACCGGCACCGCCGTCGAAGAGGTGATCTGGACGGCCGCCTCGCCGGTCCCGGAACGGGGACCGAACGACCACGAATTGCAGATTCCGCTGGTCCGGGACGGCCGGACGGTGGATGATTTGCCCACGCTGGACGACGCGCGCCAGCGGCTTCGGCGGGCGCTGGTGAGCCTTCCGTGGGAAGGCCTCAAGCTCTCGCACGGGGAGCCCGCCATCCCGACCGTATTCGTCTAAAGAGACTCAGGAGCAACACATGGGGACCGCCTTGATCGTGGTCGATGTGCAGAACGACTTCTGCGAAGGCGGGTCGCTCGGCCTGCCCGGTGGCGCCGCCGCCGCCGAAGCGATCTCCAAGCAGGCCGCGGAGGGTGGCTACGCGCACGTCGTCGCCACTCGCGACTACCACATCGACCCGGGCGACCACTTCAGCGAGACGCCGGACTTCAAGGACAGCTGGCCGCGGCACTGTGTCGCGGGCACTTCCGGCGCGTCGTTCCACCCCGCACTCGACGTGGTCCCGATCAGCGAGGTCTTCTCCAAGGGCGAGTACACCGCCGCGTACTCCGGCTTCGAGGGCAACGCGCGCGACGGCAAGACGCTCGACGCCTGGCTGAAGGAGCACGACGTCACCGAGGTCGACGTCGTCGGCATCGCGACCGACTTCTGCGTCCGCGCGACGGCGCTCGACGCGGCGAAGGCGGGCTTCACCGTGCGGGTGCTGCTCGACCTCACGGTCGGCGGTTCGCAGCCGACGGTCGACGCCGCGCTCAAGGACTTCGACGAGGCGGGCGTGACCTACACCGGGAAGGCGCCGGTCCCCGCCGCATGATCCAGCACGACCTCCAGGACACCTTGATCGAAAACCGGCTCGTCGCGATCCTGCGGGCCGCGGACGCGAGCCGGTTCGCCGACGCCGCGACGGTGCTGCACGCGGCGGGCGTGCGGGTGCTCGAAGCGGCGTTGACCACGCCGGGCGCCACGGACGCCATCTCGACCATCCGGAAGAAGCTCGGCGACGACGCGTACGTCGGGGCCGGGAGCGTGCGCGAGATGTCCGATGTGGACAAAGCGGCGGACGCCGGTGCGACGTTCCTGGTCACGCCGACGGTGAACCCGCTGGTCATGGAGCGCGCGCACGAACGCGGGCTGCCGGTGATCTGCGGCGCGCTGACCCCGACCGAGATCGACCAGGCATGGCGTCTCGGCGCGGCGGCCGTGAAGGTGTTCCCGATCGCGGCCGTCGGCGGCATCGCCTACCTGCGGGCGATCCGGGCGCCGATGCCAGACATCCCGCTCGTCCCCACGGGCGGCGTCCACCTGGCCGACGTCGCGAAGTACCTCGAATCGGGCTCGATCGCCGTCGCGGCCGCCACGCCGCTGGTCGGCGACGCGCTCACCTCCAGTGGCTCGCTGACCGACCTCGCGACCCGGGCGGGCGAGTTCGTCGCCGCGGCCGCGAAGTACGTCTCGCGCACCTGACGCATTTCGTCCTCTGAATGCGGTACTTGCGTGTGCAAGGACCGCATTCAGAGGACGAAACGCGGGAGGGTCAGGGCTTCTTCTTGCCGTACGGGTCGCAGCGCGCGGTCCCGAGGTAGATGTCGCCCTTCGCCGGTCCGCCGCCTTGGGGGAACAGCTTGATGTGCAGCATGTGCGTCACGAGGCTGCCGTCGGGCGGCGTCGGCGTGACGGTCTCGTTGACCGTGAGCGACGCCAGCGCCGTCCCGCCCTTGCCGCCGGTGATGGTCAGCCGGTAGTTCTGCGGGATGTTCTCCGGCAGTGTGAACCCGCTGACGTCGCCGAACTCGATGTAGCCGAGGCTGCCGTCCTGGGTGGTGCTGCATTTGGCCATGAACGTGCGGACCTTGATCACCGGGCCGCCGAACCGCTTGAGCAGGGTGGTCTCGAAGCGCCGTCCGGCCGCCTCGCCGATCGCCACCGCGCCGTTGCGGCCGCAGCGCGACTCACCGCCGCCGAACCGGGCGAAGTCGCCGGTCGACCCGCCCTGGGTCTTCGCGTTCAAGGGACCGTCGACGTCGCACGGCGCCAGCTCGCCGGTGACCACGTGTTCGCCGTCGATCTCGACGTCGAGCGAACCGACCGACGCGGCCGCCGTCGCGGGCGCGGGCTCGGCCGACGCGATCGCCGGTCCCCCCGTCACCAGCGCCCCGGTCAGCATCGTCACCGACAACAGCCTCGAAACGGGTTTCCTCATGTCCGGAAGCCTCCACCAACCGCCTGCCCCGTGCAGGGTCGTGCCACCCGGTCGAGTGGATCGTGAGGTGCCCGACATTCGGTCCGCGTCCCGCCATCTGACGTTAACCTCGGTTCACATTCGTGTACTCATAGGAGGTCTGAGTGTCTTCGCTGTCCGTGACCGGCACCCGCCCGGTTCTCGCCGACCTCGTTCCCGGCGCCCTGGTTCGTGACGCGGTCCTGGTCGCCGGTGGTGCCGCCCTGACCGGTGCGGCCGCGCAGATCCTGATCCCGGTGCCCGGCTCGCCGGTGCCGATGACCGGCCAGACGTTCGCCGCCCTGCTGGTCGGCGCCGCGCTCGGCTGGAAGCGCGGCGCGCTGTCGATGGCGCTGTACCTCGCTGTCGGCGCAGCCGGGTTCGGCTGGTTCCAGAACGGTTCTTCGGGCCTGTTCGGCGCCAGCGCCGGCTACATCGTCGGCTTCGTGCTCGCGGGCGCCCTGGTGGGCGCGCTCGCCGGCCGCGGCGGTGACCGCACGCCGCTGCGCACGGCGGGGACGATGGTGCTGGGCAACCTCGCCATCTACTCGGTCGGTGTGCCGTGGCTGATGGCGTCGACCGGCTTCGGCCTGTCGACCGCGCTCGAGAAGGGCGTCGTGCCGTTCCTGATCGGGGACGCGCTGAAGATCGCCGTCGCCGCGGCGCTGCTTCCGGGCACCTGGGCGCTCGTTTCCCGTTTCCGCAAGGAGTCGTGACCGGCCCTTTCACCGCGCGGCTAAATGTCATGAAAGGGTCGTTCAAGACGGAAAACGTCCTGAACGACCCTTTCATGACACGGGGCGGACGATCTTGACGGTGCCCCCGGCTATCGTCTTGTCCCGTGCCCTCCCGTGCTGATTTCCCCGGTGTCCTCGAACTCCTGACCCACGCGGTCGAGTCCGTGGGCGGTGCCGAGCGCGAGGGCCAGGTCAAGATGGCGGACGCCGTCGGCCGCGCCATCCGCACCGGCGAGCATCTGGCCGTCCAGGCGGGCACGGGCACCGGGAAATCGTTGGCCTACCTCGTCCCCGCGATCCGGCACGCGGTCGAGAAGGAGGCCACGGTCGTGGTCTCCACGGCCACCATCGCGCTGCAGCGCCAGCTCGTCGACCGGGATCTCCCCCGGCTGGCGAAGGCGCTCAAGAAGCCCCTCGGCCGCGAGCCCACCTTCGCGATCCTCAAGGGCCGCCGTAACTACCTCTGCCTCCACCGGCTCGATTCCGGCGCCCCGGACGAGCCGGAAGACCAGCAGCTGTTCGACCCGTTCGCCGTCTCCCGGCTCGGCAAGGAGGTCACCCGGCTGCGGGAATGGTCGTCCGACACCGAAACCGGCGATCGCGACGAGCTGGTCCCCGGCGTCTCGGACCAGGCGTGGCGCCAGGTGTCCGTCACCGCCAAGGAATGCCTGGGCGCGTCTCGCTGTCCCATCGGCACGGACTGCTTCGCCGAGCGGTCCCGCGCCGAGGCCGGCAAGGCCGACGTCGTGATCACCAACCACGCGCTGCTGGCGATCGACGCGCTGCAGGGCTATCAGGTGCTCCCCGAGCACGATCTGGTGATCATCGACGAGGCGCACGACCTGGTGGACCGCGTGACCTCCGTGGCGACCGGCGAGCTGACCAGCGGCATGGTCTCCGCCGCCGCCCGGCGCTGCGGGAAACTGGTCGACGACGAGGTCGCCGATCAGCTGCTGGAGGCGAGCGACGGGCTGGCCCTGATCCTCGACGACCTGCCCTCGGGCCGCATGGACTCGCTGCCGCAGGCCCTCACGGGCGCCATCCCCGCGGTCCGCGACGCCGCGCACCGCTGCCTCACCTCGCTCGGCAAGGACCGCAAGGAGGACGTCGACGAGGCCACGGCCCGCAAACTCGCGCGGTCGCTGCTCGAAGAGGTCCACGACACCGCGGTCCGGCTGCTCGAGGCCTTCGACGACGACAAGGCGCATCAGCGTGACGTCGTCTGGCTGACCGGGGACCGCTTCTCCACGAACCCGCGTCCGCCCGCGCTGAAGGTCGCTCCGCTGGGTGTCGC
The DNA here is from genome assembly GCF_000400635.2 of Amycolatopsis keratiniphila. Lineage (NCBI taxonomy): Bacteria > Bacillati > Actinomycetota > Actinomycetes > Pseudonocardiales > Pseudonocardiaceae > Amycolatopsis > Amycolatopsis keratiniphila. Next base: position 7,300,561 of record NC_021252.1, read on the forward strand.
CGGCCTGCTGCGGGAGCGCGTCTTCAACCAGCACACCACCATCCTCACCTCGGCGACGCTGACCTTGGGCGGCACGTTCGACACCATGGCCCGGCAATGGGGTCTCCCGCCCGGCGGGGCCAGGGTCGAGAAGGCGCCGGGCGCGGCGACGGACAAGGCCGCCCCCGCGGACAGTGACGACGCCGACGGCCCGAAGTGGACCGGCCTCGACGTCGGCTCCCCGTTCGACCACAAACGCAACGGCATCCTCTACCTGGCTAAACACCTGCCACCGCCGGGAAGGGACGGGTTGCAGCCCTCGACCATGGACGAGCTGGCCGAGCTCATCGAGGCCGCGGGCGGGCGCACGCTCGGCCTGTTCTCCTCGATGCGCGCGGCGAAGCAGGCGACGGAAGAGATGCGGGAGCGGCTCGATCTGCCGATCCTCTGCCAGGGCGACGACGCCACCGGCCTGCTGGTGCAGAAGTTCTCCGAGGACGCGCGCACCTGCCTGTTCGGCACGCTGTCGCTGTGGCAGGGCGTCGACGTGCCCGGGCCGTCGCTCCAGCTCGTCGTGGTCGACAGGATTCCCTTCCCCCGCCCGGACGATCCGGTCTCGTCGGCCCGGCAGCGGGCCGTGGAGGCCAGGGGCGGCAACGGGTTCCTCACCGTCGCGGCCACGCATGCCGCGCTGCTGCTCGCGCAGGGCACCGGACGGCTGCACCGTTCGGTCACCGATCGCGGGGTCGTGGCGATCCTGGATTCGCGGCTGGCCACCGCCCGCTATGGCGGATTCCTGCGTGCCTCGCTGCCGCCGTTCTGGCCGACCATGGACCCGAAAGTCGCCCGCGACGCGCTGCGCCGCCTCGACGCGGCCGCCCCGGCCTGAGTGGCCTGGAACACGGCCGAGTACCGTTAACGGAACGCCGAAGACAGGGAGAACCGGTTGTCCCAGGAGTCGCCCAACGCACAATCCCGGACCGTCAGCGTCGATGACACCGGAGTGCGGCGCCAGCTCGCGGACGGCAGCGAAGAAGCCGTCACGTGGTCCGAGCTGTCCGCGGTGGTGGTCAGAGTGATCCCTGAAGGCCCGTGGAAGGAAGACGTCTTCTTCATGCTCGCCGGCGCCGACGGGAAGGGCACCGCGATCCCCAGCGGCGACCCGGCCGCCGACGCGCTGATCGAGCGGCTGCAGACGCTGCCCGGCTTCGACAACGAGAAGTTCATCGAGGCCATGACCACCGACGCCGACGAGGCGTACGTGGTCTGGAGCGCCGAAGGCCACGCCGCCAAACACTGAGCCGAGTGCTATGAAAGGTCCTTTCCTTGCAAAATTTGCCAGGAAAGGACCTTTCATAGCATCCGGAGGCGGCTACTCGACGGGGAAGCTTTCCGTGACCGGGATGCCCTTCTTCAGCGTCCGGCTCACCGTGCACAGCCGCTCGATGGCGCGATCCACCGCCCCCGCGAGCGCCTCCCGATCCTCAGCGGACAGAGACGACACATCGACGTCGAAAGCCACATGGACCGCGTCGAGCTCCGAAGCGTCTTCGCGCCGATCCGCGGTCACACCGACCCGGAACTTCGAGTCCTCACCGATCCGGCGCGTGATGAGGTTCTCGGCGGTGACGGCCGAGCAGCCCGCAGCCGCGATCTGGAGCAGTTCGGCGGGTGAGAAGGCGCCCTCGGCGCCCTTGCGGCCGATCACGACCTCGGCACCGCGTTCGTTGCGGCCGATGAAGCGATGCGCACCGTCGCGCTGGACTTCCAAAGACACGGTCTTCCCTTTCAGAGTGGCGGCAGCCTGGGGGCGATCTCGCCGGCGAGCCGTTCCGCGGCCGGGCACATCTCCTGCGGCGGCTTGACCTTGCTCGCGACGTAGATCTCCACCGTCTCGATCATGGCACGACCGTCGCCGGTGAAGCCCCGGTGCGGGATCTCCGCCTGACAAGCCTTCCATTCGGCAGACACCTCGACGAAGGCTTCCCGCGATCCGAGAGCGACGCGTCTGCCGTCGTCCTCGAACGGCGCCCGTTCCCGTTCGAACCGGATCGTCACCGCGGTCTCACGATGGTTCCAGTAGCACTCCCAGTTGCCGAAGACCGGATCCGGCGTCGCCGGGCCGCCGATGATCGCCTGCGGCAGGTTCCCGCCCAGCGCGCAGGCGTCGAGGGTCCCGAGCGAACCCGCGGGGAACGGGGCCGGACGACGTCCGAGCGGTCCGCGGTTCAGCACCCCGGCGGCGTGCGAGGCGACCGCGTCGGCGTAGTCGCACAGGTGTGCGTGCCAATTCTGGACATGCCGGGAGTGCACCCAGATCTGGTTGCCGTCCGGCAGCTCGATGGCCCGCTGGCACTTCTCTTCGGTGTCGCTCGGCCACTCACGCACGCGCAGCTGCCCGGGCGGGGGCTTCTCCAGCATCGGCGACCCGGGGATGGTCAGTTCGAGCCGGACGTCGACGACGTCCTGTTCGTCCGGGGTCAGTCTCACCAGGACACCGCAGGCGTTGAAGTTGCCGCGGGCGGTGTCGAGCCGCGGAGTCCCGAGGTGGTTCAGCGCGGACGGATCCACCAGCGCGCAGGGGTCGGCGGTGCGCGGATCGCCGACCGAGTTCATGGGGGTGGGACCCGCCGCGATCGACGCGGAATCCCTCGTGGCGTACAGCAGGCCACCGGTCAGCATCAGCACCGCCGCGACGGCAGCGATCACGACGGCACGCCTGTTCACCCGGAACCTTCGCGCCCGTACGGGAACGCTGACGTCCGCGACGTCGGACAGCAGTTCGGCGGCGCGGACGGCGTCCGGCCGCCCGCCGGGTTTGCGCCGCAGCAGTTCGGTCAGCGCGGGCGCCAGCGGCCCCGCCCGCCGGAGCGGCTCCAAGGTGTACGCCGTCGCCCGCCGGAGCTGCACGAACGGTCCTACGCTCGCGTCTCCCCATACCGACGTGCCTTCGACTGCGGCGAACAGGGTCGCGCCGAGCGAGAAGACGTCCGCCGCGGCGCCCGCCTGCCGTCCTTCGGCCATCTCGGGCGCGACGTAGCCAGGGGTGCCGACGTCGAGGCCGCCGCCGGTGCGGGTGACCTCCGCCCATTGCGCGATGCCCAGGTCGGTGAGTTTGGCGGTGCCGTCGTCGGCCACCAGGACGTTGCCCGGTTTGAGGTCGCGGTGGACCATGCCCTTCTCATGCATCGCCGCGAGCGCCGCGGCGAGCTGGACGCCGATCTTGGCCACCTTGCCGGGCGGCAGCGGCCCGTCGGAGTCGATGACGTCGGCGAGGCTGCGCGAGGGCAGGTACTCCATCACGAGCCAGCGATCGTCACCATCGATCACGGCGTCGAAGACGGTGACCACGTTCGGATGATGCAGACCCGCGCCGATCCGCGCCTCGCGCCGGATCTGACCGCTGTCCCCGGCCTGCGAACGCTTGAGAGCGACGACCCGCCCGAGGTCCAGATCGGTGGCACGCCAGACCACACCCATACCCCCGGCACCGATCCGCTCCTCCAAGCGGTAGCGCCCGGCGATCAACCGATCACCCATGCGGGGAGTATAGGAGCTAAGCCCTTTGGGCTATGACCGTGACGGTCCCGGGATCGACTTCGGTGAACCCGGCGTCCCGGACCGCGACGACACCGTCACGGCGCCACGAACCTTCGGGATCCTCGACCGGGCAAAGCGCCTTCCAGGTCGCGACCGGCGGCGTCCGCACCGAGCACCGGAAACCCGTCGCCGCCCAGGCGGCCAGTTCGGCTTCGTCGAGCAGTGAGGCCAGGATCATCGTCGCGTGCCCGACCTGGGCGGCGCCCTTGCCGACGGTCATCGAGACCTCGGGGTTCAGCAGCAACCGCGGGAGACCGCCGGGCGCGGGCCCCGGCTCGTCGGCGGGGAGTTCGCTCCCGGAGATCTGCAACCGCGAGACCTCTTTCGGGGCCTCCACGACCCGGCCGGGCAGCAACGCCCGCGCCTCGGCGCCGTCGACCTCGATCGTGATACCCGGCAGCTCTTGGACCGCCTGCCAATGCGCGCCGCGCGCCCGCCGGGCGACCTTGCGAATCCGGCCGTCGACCCACGCCTTGAGCGGCTCGTGCCATTCGCCTTCGGGCTGGGCGCGTTCGTCGAGACAGACCGCGACCGCGGCCGCCGCGGCGGCTTCCAGCAACGCGGTCCGCGACGGCGGTTCGGCCCGTTCCATCCGCAGGATCACCGGCATGGCGCGGACCTCGGCGGGATCCTCGTCCGAGGTGTCCACCGTGCTTTCCGCAGGAAGGCCGAGCCAATGGGCGTAGCGCGCGGCCAGCGGCTCCAGCACGCTCATGGCCGGGAAAGCTCGAGACCGTCGGCCGCGTCGGCCGCCTCGATCTCGGCCCTGGTGACCCCGAGCAGGAACAGCACGGCGTCGAGGTACGGGTGCGAAAGCGCGGTGTCGGCGACCTCGCGCAGCGCGGGCTTGGCGTTGAAGGCGACACCCATCCCGGCGACCGACAGCATGTCGATGTCGTTCGCCCCGTCACCGACCGCGACGCACTGCTCCAGCGAGATCTCGTACTCCTCGGCGAAGCGGCGCAGCGCCGTCGCCTTGCCCGCCCGGTCGACGATGTCCCCGGCCACCCGGCCGGTGAGCTTGCCGTCGACGACTTCGAGTTCGTTCGCGGCGGCGAAGTCGAGACCGAGGTCGTCCACGAGGGACTTGATGATCTTGGTGAACCCGCCGGAGACGACCCCGCAGCGGAAGCCCATCCGCTTCAGCGTGCGGATGGTCGTGCGCGCGCCCGGCGTGAGCTCGATGGACGCGGCGACCTCGTCCAGCACCGTCTCCGGCAGCCCTTCGAGCAGCGCGACGCGGCGCTCCAGCGACTCGCCGAAGTTCAGCTCGCCGCGCATCGCGGCCTCGGTGATCTCGCGGACCTGCGGTTCGACCCCGGCGTGCGCGCCGAGCATCTCGATGACCTCGCCCTGGATGAGTGTGGAATCGACGTCGAAGACGACCAGGCGCTTGGCGCGGCGGGCGAGCCCGGCCCGCTCGACCGAGATGTCGATCCCGGCCTCGACGGCGGCGTCCGCGAGCGCGGTGCGCAGCGCGGCGTCGGCCTCCGGAGTGTCCTGGGCGAGCGAGGCGTACAGCTCCAGCCCGGTCACCGGGTAGTCGGCGACGCTGCGGATCGAGTCGATGTTGACGTCCAGCGCGGCGAGCCGGCGCGCGACGTCGGAGAAGGCGCGCGCGGTCACCGGGCGGCCGAGCATCAGCAGGACATGCGTCGAGTCCTTCTGGCCGATGGCGAACGGGTCGGCGCCGATGGCCGAGCCGATCTTCACCTCGACCTGCATCCCGACCGACGCCATCGCCTGCTCGACGTACTCCTGCAGGCCCTCGGGGTCGCGGTAGACCCCGGCGAGCACGCCGAGCACCAGCTGGCCACGGATCACGACCTGCTCGACGTCCAGGACGTCCACGTCGTGGCGCGACAGCACGGCGAACAGCACCGAGGACACACCCGGCTTGTCGGGTCCGGTGGTGGTGATGAGAACTGGTGTCTGCGTCACGGGGTCAGTCTCCCTCAGCACGCCACGAAAAAGGCGCGTGCCTTGCCCCTGTGTGAGGCAAGGCACGCGCCATTTCCGCTTATCGGGTCACTTCTCGCTGGAGTTGTCCTCGGAGTGGTCACCCGGCATGGCCGCCTCGGTGAGCACCTGGGACGGCGCCCGGTGGGTGTTGACCTTCTGCTTCCCGAAGAAGCCGATCTCACCCTCCTTGTGGATGCGCTCCATCATGTGCGGGTAGTGCAGCTCGAACGCCGGACGCTCGGACCGGATCCGCGGCAGCTCGGTGAAGTTGTGCCGCGGCGGCGGGCAGGACGTCGCCCATTCGAGCGAGTTGCCGTAGCCCCACGGGTCGTCCACCGTGACGATCTCGCCGTACCGGTAGCTCTTGAAGACGTTCCAGATGAACGGCAGCGTCGAGGCACCGAGGATGTACGCGCCGATCGTGGAGATCGTGTTCAGCGTCGTGAACCCGTCGGACTGCAGGTAGTCCGCGTACCGGCGCGGCATGCCTTCGGCGCCGAGCCAGTGCTGCACCAGGAACGTGGCGTGGAAGCCGATGAACGTGGTCCAGAAGTGCCACTTGCCGAGCTTCTCGTCCATCATGCGGCCGGTGATCTTCGGGAACCAGAAGTAGATCCCGGCGAACGTGGCGAACACGATCGTGCCGTAGAGCACGTAGTGGAAGTGCGCGACGACGAAGTAACTGTCGGACACGTGGAAGTCGATCGCCGGCGCGGCCAGCATGATGCCGGTCAGACCGCCGAAGAGGAACGTGACGATGAAGCCCATCGAGAAGATCATCGGCGTCTCGAAGGACAGCTGGCCCTTCCACATCGTGCCGATCCAGTTGAAGAACTTCACGCCGGTCGGGACCGCGATCAGGAAGGTCATGAAGGAGAAGAACGGCAGCAGCACGGCGCCGGTCGCGTACATGTGGTGCGCCCACACGGCCACCGACAGCGCGGCGATCGCCAGCGTCGCCCAGACCAGGCCCTTGTAGCCGAAGATCGGCTTGCGGCTGAAGACCGGGAAGATCTCCGACACGATCCCGAAGAACGGTAGCGCGACGATGTAGACCTCTGGATGGCCGAAGAACCAGAACAGATGTTGCCAGAGGATCACGCCGCCGTTGGCCGGGTCGAACACGTGCGCCCCGAGATGCCGGTCCGCCAGCAGGCCCATCAGGGCCGCGGTCAGGATCGGGAACGCCAGCAGGATCAGGATGCTGGTGACCAGGATGTTCCAGGTGAAGATCGGCATCCGGTACATCGTCATACCGGGGGCGCGCAGGCAGACCACCGTGGTGATCATGTTGACGCCACCGAGGATGGTGCCGAGACCGGACACGACCAGACCGGAGATCCACAGGTCGGCGCCGACGCCGGGCGAGTGGATGGCGTCCGACAGCGGGGTGTAGGCGAACCAGCCGAAGTCGGCGGCGCCACCCGGGGTCAGGAAGCCGGACATCACGATCAGGCCGCCGAACAGGTACAGCCAGTACGAGAACGCGTTCAGCCGGGGGAACGCGACGTCGGGCGAACCGATCTGCAGCGGCAGGATGAAGTTCGCGAAGCCGAAGAGGATCGGCGTCGCGTACAGCAGCAGCATGATCGTGCCGTGCATGGTGAACAGCTGGTTGTACTGCTCCTGCGAAAGGAACTGCTGCCCGGGACGCGCCAGCTCGGAGCGGATCAGCATCGCCATCGCGCCGCCCACCATGAAGAAGGCGAACGACGTGACCAGGTACATGATGCCGATTTGCTTGTGGTCCGTCGTGCGGAACAACCGCAGCAGGTACGAACCCTTAACCGACTCGCGCGCGGGATACGGGCGCGTGGCGATCGGCTTGGGGGCTACGGCCGTCACTCCTGCCTCCAACACTCAAACCTTGTGGTGGTCAATTTGCGGTCGCCGGGCGGGTTCGGGACCCAATCCGGCGGCTAGTGGGGATCGTAGCCCTCACTACCGACAGTCGCGCGCACCGGCTGGCAAGATCGGGCCGTGACCGACGGACACACGCGCGCGGGCGTGGCCGCGGCGGTCGCCATCGGTGCCCGGTACGGGCTGCCGACCGGCCGTCCCGACGTCCTGCATTTCAAGTCGAACGTGCTGGTGAGACTGGGTCCGGTGGTGGCACGGGTGCCCGGCACGACACGGCTCGCCCGGTCCTCGCCCGAGCACTGGCTCGCGCGCGACGTCGAGCTGTCGAGGTACCTCACGGAACGTGGTGTGCTCGTCGTCTCACCGACCACGGATCCCCCGGCAGGACCACATTTCGCCAACGGGCTCCCGGTCACTCTCTGGCATTACACGCCGCACGAGCCGGGGCACACGCTGTCGCCGCGCGAGGTGGCGCTTTCCCTCGCCCGGGTGCACGACGCGCTCGCGGACTACCCCGGTGAACTGCCCGAACTCGGGCCGGTCCGCGAACTCCGGACGGTGCTCGACCGGCACGGCGCCCTCCTGGGCGAGGCGGCACCCCGGCTGTACGACGAACTCGAACGGGTCGCGGCGGCGCTCCCGGACTTCGAGCCGCGGCCGCTGCACGGCGACGCCCACCGGGGGAACGTCGTCGCGACCACGGCCGGGCCGTGCTGGCTCGACTTCGAGGACACCTGGCGCGGGCCGCTCGGCTGGGACCTCGGCGTGCTCTACGCGGAGGCCGGGCGCGCGACCTTGGACGCGTACCCGGCGGACGTGGCGCCTTCGTCGCTGGAGCCGTTCATCGCGTTGCGGCGGTTGTTCGAGGTGCCGTGGCGGTTCGTGATCGCGCAGCGGTTCCCGGAGCGGCTCCCTGAGGCCGAAGCCGCCCTGGAGCGCTACTTCTCCTCCCGCGTTTAGTCCTCTGAATGCGGCCGTGTCGTCCAAGGGGTCTCGTGAGTGGCGATTCGGGTTAGAACCCGAATCGCCACTCACGACCCACCCCAGCCCGCATCCAGAGGACTAAATGCCGGAGAGCAGGAGCTCGGCCGCCACATCGACGCCGTCCGTCCGCACCTCACCGCCGACCTGCCCGGCCCGCGAGGCGACTTCGGGGCGAAGCACCTCGCCCAGGGCGAGCGTCAGCGCTTCGGCGGAGGGCTCCCCCGTGATCGACGTCCCCACCCCGAGATCCCGGACACGCTGCGCGAAGTAGGGCTGGTCGAACATCTGCGGCACCAGCACTTGCGGCACCCCGGCCCGGGTCGCCGCCGTGGTCGTGCCGGCGCCGCCGTGATGCACGACGGCCGCGACCCGCGGGAACAGCGCCTGCTGGTTGACGTCCCCGATCGCGATGCAGTCGGGTTCGTCGTCGATCAGCGACAGCTCGGTCCAGCCTCGGAACACGATCGCCCGCCGCCCATTCGCCCTCGCCGCCTCGATCATCGCCTTCGCGATCTCCTCCGGGGCTCGAATGCTCCCGAATCCGAAGTAGACCGGCGGTTCCCCGTCGTCGAGGAACGCCTCCAGTTCCGGCGACAGCGGGCTGTGGTCCGGCAGGAGCCAGGCACCGGTCTGGTGGACGTCCAGCGCCGACGGGCCCCGCCACGGCGCCAGCACCGGATCGGCGGCCAGCCACGGGCGCTCGGTGAAGATGTGCCCGCGCACGTCGTCGACCGGTGGCAGGCCCAGCAGTTTCCGCTGCGCGTCGAGCACGTCGCCCCATTGCGCGTTCCACCGTTCCGCGTCGTCGGCCCACAAGGCCGGGATGTCCGCGTCGGGATTCTTCGGCGCCCATCCCGGGAAAACGGGCGGACGATGATGCAGCGAAGGCAGCGTTATCGGGCAGTAAGCGGTGAAGAAATAAGGAATCCCTTTTCGCTCGGCCACCGAATGGGCGGCGATGTTCAAGGCCATTCCCGCGACGACGGCGTCGCACCCCTCGGCCACGTCCGGCATCGTCTCGAATTGGTTCACCACCATGGCCTCGGCCATCGCGCGCCGCCCTTCCGGCGTGGCCATCGCCTTGGTCATCGCGGAATCCGGTTTCGCCGTCGACCGCAGTTCCGGCCCCAACGGCGCGAAGGGGATCCCGAGACCTTCGGCCCACGCACGGAAATCCGGCGGCGCGCAAAGCCGGACCTCCTGGCCGAGTTCCCGCAATCGCACCGCCAGCGCCACCAGCGGCTGCACCTCGCCCCTCGTCCCGATAGTGGACAGGAGTACACGCATGGGAATCCCCCTCCGGCAAAAACGTGAAGGCACGAATTGTGGACCGGGAATGGGGGCTTGCCGCAAGCCCCCGGGTCGGCTATACCTTTAAAGGGGCGAGGGGAACCTTTTCTTACGCGGGATACCAGCCCAAGATCGCTTCGACGACGCCGGCCGGATCCTCCAGCGGCGTCAGATGTCCCGCCTCCGGCAGCACCACCAATGTCGCGTCCGGCAGCGTTTCCACCAGGGTGTTCGCCGCTTCCAACGGGGTCAGGCCGTCCTCTTCGCCGACCACGACCAGCGCCGGAACATCCGCCGAGCGCAGCGTTTCGAGCGAATCGGGCCGGGCCGCCATCGCGCGCGCCGCCCACGCGATCCCGGACGGCGGCTGCGTCGTGATCAGTTCGCGAAGCCGTTCGGCCACTTCCGGGCGCGCCTTCTCGGCCAGCAAACCGGGCGTGACGGCCTCGGGCATCCAGCCGGCGCCTTCCGCTTCGACCCTGGCCGCGACGTCGTGCCGGGCCTGCGCGGCCTCGGGGGTGTCGGCGGTCGCCTTGGTGTCGATGAACACGAGCCCGCCCACGCGTTCCGGCGCGAGACGCAGCACCGCCATCGTCAGGTAGCCGCCCATCGAGCAGCCGCCGAGGACGACTTTGTCGAGTTCCAGCCGGTCGAGCAGCGCGACCACGTCGCGGGCGGCGTCGTCCAGATCCGGCTCCCGGTCGGTTTCCGGCAGCGGGCTGCGGCCGAGACCGCGCTGGTCGGGGGTGATCAGCCGCAGACGTTCCGAGAGCGGCGCGCGGACCGCGTCCCACATGCGGGCGTCGACGGGGAAAGCGTGCAGCAATACCAGCGGGAGATCCTTCATGGCGATAATTCTGTCGCACCCCGGCGCTACCGTCAGAACCGTGCTGACAGAGATCAAGACGGAGAGGCTGCTGCTGCGGAGGCTGCGCGAGGCGGATCGCGAGAACATCGTCGCGCTGCAGGCCGATCCGGAGACGAACAAGTTCAACGTCGTGCCGCACACCGTCGAGGGTGCGCGGGAGCTGTACGACGCCTGGATGAAGCAGTGGGCCGAGCACGGATTCGGCTATCTCACGGTGTCCGCTTTGGCCGAACCCGAGGTGATCGTCGGGTTCGGCGGCGTCCGGTATCACGAATGGAACGGCGAGCGCGTGCTGAACCTCGCGTATCGCTTCTGGCCGTTCGCCTGGGGCAAGGGTTACGCGACGGAGATGGCGGCCGCCGTCGTCGAGTGGGCCGAGCGGGAGATCCCCGACGTCCCGGTGATCGCCAACATCATGGCGTCCAACAAACCGTCCATCCGGGTCGCCGAGCGGCTCGGTTTCACGGTCCACACGGAGGAGGAGTACGAGGGAGAACCTTCGCTGCACCTGCGGCGCTGAAGCTCACCAGCGGCCGGGGCGGCGCCGGGATCGCGCGCTCCAGCACGCCTTGTGCCAATGGCGGCGGTCGGCGACCCCGCCGGTGTCGTCGGCTGGCCAGGCGACCACATGCGGGGTCCCCTGCCGGATCTCGTGGTCGCAACCGGGACAGCGGTAGTCCTTGGTGGTCTGCGCGCCCGGCACGGTGCGCACCAGCCACTCGCCGTCGGAGGCGGATTCGGAGCGCGCCCAGCCGGTCGACGCGCCGAGGTCGGGGCGTCCACCGCGGTCGGGCCGGTTACGTCGTGGCACGCCCGAAACGGTATACGGCGGGCCCGGCCGGCCGCCGACGTAGGCGCGCGGCGTCACATGAGTTACGCCTTCAATCACGAGTGTTACGGCTTCAATCACACGAGATCCGCCTTCCATCACGAGTGTCGTCCGTCTGATCACGCATGACGTCCGCCGGATCACCCGTGTCGTCCGCCGGATCACCCGTGATGGAAGGCCGATCATGCGTGATTGAAGCCGCATCAGGCGTGATCGAAGGCGGAACACGCGAGATCAGCCGCCGAAGTAGGCGCCCGGCGTCACACCGACCGCGCGGCGGAACGCGGCGACGAAAGCGCTCGGCGAGGAGTAGCCGATCCGGCGGGAGACCGCGGTCAACGGCATGCCCTCGGCCAGCAGCGGCAGGGACGCGCGCAGGCGGGCCTGGACCCGCCACGCGCCGAAGGTCGTGCGGCACTCGGTGAGGAACAGTCGCGCGAGGGTGCGTTCGCTCGCGCCCGCGTGCCGGCCGAAATCGGCGAGGGCGCGGCGGTCCGAAGGATCGGCGATCACCGCCCTCGCGACGGCCAGCGCACGCTCGTCGGACGGCATCGGCACGGTGATCGGCACGACGTCCACCGGTTCGAGCAGGTCGAACGCGACGGCCTCGGCCCGGCGGCGCGCGTCGTCGCCGAGGTCGGCCGCGCCGAGATGCTCCAGCAGTTCGCGCAGCAGCGGGCGGACGGCGACGAGCGTCGGCTCGGGCCAGCGCACTGGACATCGGTCCCGGGCGGCGTAGATCCCCCGCAGCACGGTTTGCGCGGTGGCACCGGTCCGGTGGACGACCCCGGCCGGGATCCAGAGCGCCCGCGTCGGCGGCAGCACCCAGTACCGCTCGCCGACGTTCACGCTCAGGATCCCCCGCGCCGCCCAGGCGAGCTGGTGACCGTCGTGTTCGTGCCATGGGAGCCAGGTGCCCGCCGGCAGGTCCATCTCACCGAGCACCATCGCCGTGGACATCGGCGGCAGAAGTCCGATATTCGACATCGATTGGCAGCCTATCGCCTACCGGTCACCGTTAGCTTCGGATTCATGCCGATGAACCTGGTGCACCGCAAACTCTGCAGTTCCGCGCTGTGGGCGAAGGCCGTCGCCGCCGAGATGCCGGGCAACGTCGCCGGCTTCGACCTCGGCGACTCCGTCCTGGAGATCGGACCCGGCTTCGGGGCGACCACGCGCGCGCTCGTCGGGCTCGTCCCCCGGCTCACCGCCGTCGAGATCGACGAGGCGTCGGCGGACCTCCTCAAGCGCGAGTTCGACGGCCGGGTACGGATCGTGCAGGGCGACGGAGCGGCGATGCCCTTCGAGGACGGCGAGTTCTCCGCGGTCGTCTGCTTCACGATGCTGCACCACGTGCCGACGACGTCGTTGCAGGACTCGATCTTCGCCGAGGCGTTCCGCGTGCTCCGCCCCGGCGGTGTCCTGCGTGCGATCGACAGTCTGGCGAACGTGCCGTTCCGGCTCCTCCACCTCGGCGACACGATGAACGCGCTCGACCCGGTCTCGCTCTGGCCCCGGCTCACCGACGCCGGGTTCACCGACATCAAGGTCGACCACATACCCAAGCGATCCGTGAAGTTCTCCGCCAGGAAGCCCATCTGATCGGCTAGGGGTTCGTTCACGAAAAGCCCGGGTCTTAGGGGCTGTCCGGGCGCCAAGGGCGTCCTAGCGTCAGGGCAATGAATCGTCTGTTTCGCGGTATGGCGGCGATCGTCGCCGGCACCGTGTTGTTCTCCGGAACAGTCACCACCGGTCAGGCCGTCGCTACCCCCACCAGGGAAAGCCTGCAAAAGGCGCTGGACGACGCCGTCGCCGCCGGTGCCCCCGGCGCGTACGCCGCGGTACTCGACCAGGACGGCGGCTGGTACGGCCGTAGCGGCGTCGGCGACGTCACGACGGGCGGCGCGCCGGACCCTCGCGGCCGTTTCCGGGCGGGCAGCATCACCAAGAGCGTGGTCGCCACCGCCGTCCTGCAACTGGCCGGTGAGGGCAAGGTCGGCCTCGACGACCACGTCCAGGACCGCCTTCCCGGGCTGCTGCCGTACACCGAGCCGATCACCGTGCGCCAGTTGCTGCAGCACACCAGCGGGATCCCGGCGACCGACCGGTGGAACAGCCTCCCGGAGATCGACACGACCCGCTGGCAGCACCAGTCACCGGACGAGACCATCCGGAAGGGGACTGAGGGCAAGCCGCTGGCCTTCCCGCCCGGCCAGGGCATGGTGTACTCCAACACCAATTACGCCGTGCTCGGGAAACTCGTCGAAAAGCTCACCGGTGACGAGCTGAATTCCGTGCTGCAGCGACGGGTTCTCGACAAGGCGGGCATGCGGGACAGCTCCCTCCCGTACCGCTATCCCTACGTCCACCACGCGGCCGCCCGTGGCTATGAACAGCTGTACGGTCCCGACGCGCCGCTGACCGACGTCACCGACTACGAGATGTCGCGGTTCTGGGGTTCCGGGAACCTGATCTCCACCGCCGACGATCTGAACCGGTTCTATGGCGCCCTGTTCACCGGACGGCTCTTCCCCGCCGCGCAGCTCGCCGAGATGCGCAAGACCGTGCCCAGCGGCGTTCCCGCAGTGGATTCGGGCCTCGGTGTCATGCGGCTCCGGCTCCCGCAAGGATGCGCCGCGCCGGAGGCATGGGGCTTCAACGGTTCGGTGCCCGGCTACAACACCTGGAGCATGCGGACTTCCGACGGCGCCAGGCAGATCACGGTCGGCGTCACCACGAACCTGACCTCCGAAACCGCGCGCTCGGCCGTGTTGCGCGCGATGTTCGCCGAGTTCTGCGGCTAGCCGCGCGCGAGGACCAACGGGACGAGTTGCTCGGCCGGGGTGAGCGAGCCGTGCTGGCCGACGAGGGAGGACTCGACGGCCTCCGCCAGCTCCCGCACGAGCCCGAAACGCCCCTTCGCCGCCGCGACCACGTCGCCGATTCGCGGGCGGACCCGATCGGAGACCGGCCCGAACCAGCCCGCCTCGACGGCCTCGTCGCGCGGGAGGATCCACGCCCGGTCTCCGATCACCTCGCGCCACGCCGCCAGGACGTCGGCCTCCGCGCCCGCTTCGCTGTAGACGTGCCGCGCCCGGACCTCGCCCCCGATGGCCCGGACGCCGCCGAGCAGCGCGGGTGTCTCGTCGATGTCGAGCGCACCCTCGACGGTCACCATGCCGTGATCGGCCACGACGGCGAGGAGCGCACCCGGCGGCAGACCGTCCACAAGGGACTCGACCAGGCGGTCGACCTGCCGCAGCTGCATCCGCCACGGCGCCGAACCCGGGCCGTAGATATGGCCCATCATGTCGAGTTCGCTGTGATAGCCCCAGCAGAACGCGGGCCGCGCTTCGAGGCAGTGCAGGACACAGGCGGCGAGGTCGCCGAGCGCATGGACACCCACATAGCGCGCGCCGGACTGGGTCGCCCGGGTCAGCGCGGTGTCGGCGAACTTCGCCGAAGACACCACGCTGGTCGTGATCCCGGCGGCGGCCGCGCGCTCGAACGTCGTCGGCAGCGGCTGCACCTCGCGCGGCGGCAAGGCCCCGCGGAGATCGCCGCCGTCCACGTGGCTGCTCCAGCGCAGCGCGTTCAGGACGCCGGTGCCCGGCACCTCGAAGCTGTACCCGACCAGGCCGTGCTCCCCCGACGCCAGCCCCGTGCCGATCGCGCCGAGACCGGCCGCCGTCGTCGCCGGGAAACCGACCCGCAGCGGCGACTTCGCCAGCTGGGTGAGCACGGGGGCGTCGGCGGCGTGCTCGGCCAGCAGCTCCCAGCCGAGACCGTCGATGAGCAGGACACAGGCGCTCGACGCCTCCGCCAGGCTCAGCGAATTGGCGAACTCCTCGGCGCCGAGGGCGGAAAGCACGGACGGGACGACTTGGCCGAGATGCGGCACATGCGCCGCGACAGGCAGTTCCACCCGGCCAGCTTGCCATCCCGGAGCGGGGTTGGAGATGGGATAATGGCGAAATGCCGACCTACGCCTACCGCTGCCGCGAATGCGCCGGAACCTTCGAACTGCTGCGGCCGATGAGCGAGTCCGGAGCGCCCGCGCCGTGCCCCGAGGGCCACCAGGACACCGTCAAGCTGCTGACGACCGTCGCGCTGACCGGGTCCGCTTCCGGCCCCGCCCCTGTTCCCGCAGGTGGAGGCGGTTGTTGCGGCGGAGGCTGCTGCGGCTGACCCACCCGTTCGGGTGGCGCAACGTGTGATCGCCCGAATGGCGGGTACCCCCTTCCCACCAGTCTGGAAGCTCCAGTGGTGGGAAGGGAGAAAGTCCAGTGGCCACATCAGCACTGGCGGCCGTCGACTTCGGTCAGGGCGTGTCGAGCGCCTGGAGTTCGGTCGCCACCTTCGTCCCGAAACTGCTCGCGTTCCTGGTCATCCTGTTCATCGGCTGGCTGATCGCCAAGGCGCTCTCGAAGGCCGTGAGCATGGTGCTCGAGAAGGTCGGGTTCAACCGGCTCCTCGAACGTGGGGGCTTCAAACAGATGCTCGCGCGTAGCCAGTTCGACGCGTCGGGCATCATCAGCAAGATCGTCTACTACGCGATCCTGCTGATCGCCCTGCAGTTCGCGTTCGGCGTGTTCGGCCCGAACCCGGTGAGCGCGCTGCTCAACGACATCGTCGCGTGGCTGCCGCGCGCCATCGTCGCGATCGTCATCGTGGTGATCGCCGGCGCGGTCGCCAAGGCGGTCAAGGACCTGATCGGGAACGCCCTCGGCGGTGTCTCCTACGGCAAGGTGCTCGCCACCATCGCCTCGGTGTTCATCTGGGGCCTCGGCGCGATCGCCGCGCTGAACCAGATCGGCGTGGCCACCGCGGTCACGATGCCGGTGCTGATCGCCGTGCTCGCCACGGTCGGCGGTATCGCCGTCGTCGGTGTCGGTGGTGGTCTCATCAAGCCGATGCAGCAGCGCTGGGAGACCTGGCTCGGCCGGGCCGAGGCGGAGATCCCCGCCGCGAAGGCGCAGGCCGAGGCCTACCAGCGCGGTCGCGAGGACGCGGGCCGCTCGGGTGAGGTGCCGACGGAGCGGACCACGGTCCACCAGCCGGTGTCCGCCGGGCACCACGCCGCGAACCCGAACGCGCCGACCCAGCACCAGCAGTTCCCGCCCAGCCAGGGTCAGGTGTCGCAGCACCAGGATCCCGGCCAGCGGCCCCCCGGTGGAAACATGCCCCCTCCGCCGGAGTACCGCTGACCTTCCACGGGAGCGGGTGGGGCGTCCGGCCGCCCTACCCGTTCCCGGTCGGCTGGGTCCGCCGGTCGTCCATCGAGGCGGCCAGCGAACACACGCCGACCAGCCGCGCGGTCAACCAGTCGCTGGTGGTCCACGCGGTCAGATCGGCCGGAGCACGGAACGTCCAGCCCTTGGCCTTCGCCTCGTCGAGCAGCCCGCGCGTGTAGCCGGCGAGCAGGACGACCCCGGCCACGGCCGCCGAGCCTTCGACCCCGACCGCGAGGATGTCCCGCACCGCGGCGGAGTGCTGATCGAAGACGGCGGACAGCCCCGGCACGGCCGCCGCCGCGGCGAGCCCGGCCACACCGATCTGCTGGTGCAGCCGGGAAAGCGTGCTACGAGCCGAAGATTCCACCCAGGACGAGACCAGATCTTTCACCCGACCAGGTTAGCCAGGCCGGACGATTTGTCGACATCCCGGTGATGACGATCGCAGAACTCAGCACGCTTTAAGTGCTTGATCGAGGTCGTGCCACAGGTCTTCGACGTCCTCCAGCCCCACCGACATGCGGATGAGCCGATCGGTGACCCCCGCGCCGCGCCGGTCGTCCTCGGCGACGATCCGGTGACTGATCGAGGCGGGATGCTGGATGAGCGAATCCACGCTGCCGAGGCTGACGGCCGGGGTGATCAGCCGGACCGCGCCGATGAGCGCGTGCGGATCGCCGTCGACCTCGAACGCGATCAGCGGGCCACCGACGGCCGGGTAGTGCACGGCGCTCACGTTCGCGTGGCCGCGAAGCCGCTCGACGAGTTCGGCGGCCGTCGCGGACGCGGCGTTGACGCGCAGCGGAAGGGTCGAGAGACCGCGAAGCAGCATGTACCCGGCAAGCGGGTGCAGCACGCCTCCGGTGGCGAAGCGGATCTGCCGCAGCATCCCGGCGTCTTCGGCGCTGCACGCGACCACGCCACCCATAACGTCGCCGTGCCCGCCCAGGAACTTGGTCGCGCTATGCAGGACGAACCGGGCACCGTGCCGCCCCGGCCGCTGGAGCACGGGCGTCGCGAAGGTGTTGTCGACCAGCACCGGGACCTCGCCCGCGGCACGCACGATCTCGGCGATGTCGACCTCGCGCAGGGTCGGGTTCGCCGGGGTTTCGAGCAGTACCAGCCCGGTGTCGGGGCGCAGCGCCGAGGCGACATCCGCCGGATCGGCCCAGGTCACCTCGGTGCCGAGCAGGCCGGACGTGAGCATGTGGTCGGTGCAGCCGTAGACCGGCCGGACGGCGACGACGTGCCGCTTGCCCTGCGCCACCGCGGCGAGCAGCGAGGCCGAAACCGCGGCCATGCCGGTGGCGAACGCGACGGCGTCTTCGAACCCTTCGAGTTCGGCCAGCGCCTTCTCGAAACGCTCGACGGTCGGGTTGCTCAGGCGCCCGTAGACCGGGAGCCCGGACAGCGAGCCCGTGGCGGCGAATTCGTCGATGCGGCTCGCCTCCTCGATACTGTCCCGCGACGGGTAGGTCGTGGACAGGTCGAGCGGAGCGGCATGGACGCCGAGATCCGTGAGATCGTCACGGCCGGCGTGGACGGCTCGGGTGCGCAGCGTTGCGGTCATACTCCAGATGGTGCGATTTTCTCCGGAACGGACGCAATATCCTCGGATATCATTCGCCGATGTCGGATTCCGTCGAACTGAGTACGGTTGATCTTCGAATTCTGCGGCTCTTGCAGAACGACGCCCGGATCTCGAACAAGGACCTGGCGGCCGAAGTCGGCGTCGCGCCGTCGACCTGTCTCGACCGCGTCAACCGGCTGCGCGAGCTCGGGGTGATCATCGGCCAGCGCGCCGAGGTCGACGCGGCCAAGCTCGGCCGCCCGCTCGAAGCGCTCCTGTTCGTGCAGGTCCGCCCGCACCGGCGCGCGCTGGTCGATTCGTTCGTCGAGCATCTGCTGGCCTTGCCCGAGGTCCGCGCCGTCTACCACCTGACCGGCCCGGACGACTTCCTCGCGCACGTCGCCACCGCGTCGGCGACCGAACTGCAACGGCTGGTGCTCGACGAACTGACCGCCCGCGACGAGGTCGCCCGGGTGCACACGAACCTCGTCTTCCAGCACTGGAGCGGGGGACCTTTGCTACCACCCGGCTGATCAGGCGATGCGGACCTTGAACGGATGCCGCGGATCGGTCGGGCAGGTGAAGATGTTCAGCACTCCCCGGTCTCCGAACGCCCAGCACGCCGGTTCGTCGTCATCGACCCCGCAGCCGCAGCCGACCTCGTGCTCCTCCGTGGCCAGCGCGAGCGTCTGTCTCAGCTCCGCACCGCATTCCCGGCAGCCCAGGTCGACGCGCTCGGCCGCGTGCCAGGCCGTCCAGCCGCCGATCTTCGCGTAGTGGTCCAGCTCGGGCCAGCCCTCCGGGTCTTCGCTCGCGCCTTCGGGGACGCCGAGCGCGGCGCGGGTCTCCGGCGGGAAGTCGCAGAGCCGGGGCAACTCGTCGATCGAGCACGGTTCGAAGACGCAGGGTTCCGGCAGGTAGGCGGTTTCGGCGTCCTCGGGGGCGGGCGGCGGCTCCGCGATGTCCCCCACCTCGCCGGAATCACGCCACACCAGCCGGACGGCGGGACCGCGGTGGTACGGGTTGTCGTGCTCCAGCGGGCAGAACAGGATCTGCAGGACGTCGGTGCCCTCCGGGAAGGGCAGCTCGGGGAAGTCGTCGCGGAAGAACTGCGCCGCGCCGACCATCGCCGGCACCGGCTCGTCGAGCGGATGCCCGCCCGGCCACGCGTCGTCGGACGCGTCGGGGTCCGGCGGCCAGGTCACCGGGCACTCCGGCCATGGCTCGTCCGACGGCCAGAGCAGCGGGCCGCCGAAGTGGCTTTCGTCCGGACGGGGCAGTCCCGGCGCGGGGTGCAGCCGGATGGCCGTCCGGACCAGGTCGTTCAGACCGGGGATGGGCATCCCGTCGTATGTGAGCTGACGCACTCCCGGGAGCTTAGAGGTCCGGCAGCGGATCTTCAGGTTTTGCCCGCATGATCTCGGCGTCGGCGGCGTGCACGACGGCGATGTACTCGTCGTCGATCTCGTAGTCGACGCCGTTGAACTTGAACCACGGCACGGTCGAGGTGTCGACCGGCCCGATCCGGTGGTTCCGCAACGTCGTCCCGACGACGCGTTTCGGCATCTTCCGGCTCAGGTACCCGGTGGTCAGGATCGTGATCGTCTTGCGGGTCACCGCGAAGAACACTCCCGGGTTGGTGCTGCCGAGGACGTCGGCTGGGAACACGTAGTGGATCTCGTCGTCCGGATCGAGGAGTTCCTTGATCCGTTTCCTGACCCCCGCGGAAACCGGCATGGCGCCCAAATTACCGCGTCGAGTAGTCCTTGAAACCCTTTCCCGTTTTCCGGCCGAGCCGTCCTGCGGTCACGAGGTGCTCCAGCAGCGGCGCGGGCGCGAAGCCCTCTTCGCGGAACTCGTTGTACAGGGTCCGCTGGATCGCCAGCGAAACGTCCAGCCCGACGACGTCGAGCAGCTCGAACGGGCCCATCGGCAGCCCGCAGCCCACCTTCATCGCGGTGTCGATGTCGTCGGCCTCCGCGTAGTGCGCTTCGAGCATCTTCACCGCGTCGTTGAGGTACGGGAACAGCAGCGCGTTGACGATGAATCCGGCCCGGTCGCCGCAGTGCACGGGGTGCTTGCCCACGGCCGCGCAGACGGCGTCGACGGTCGCGATCACGTCGGGAGCGGTCGCGATCGTGGAGACGACCTCGACGAGTTTCATCACCGGCGCCGGGTTGAAGAAGTGCACGCCGACCACGTCGGACGGCCGCGAGGTGGCGGCCGCGCATTCGATGACCGGCAGCGAGGACGTGGTGGTCGCCAGGACCGCGCCCGGCTTCACGACGTCGTCGAGCGCGGCGAAGACGGCCTGCTTGACGGCCAGGTCTTCGGCCACCGCCTCGACGACGAGGTCGACGTCGGCCAGTTCCTCGAACTCCACCGCCGGCGAGATCCGGCCGAGCGCGGCGGCGGCGTCCTCCTCGGACAGTTTGCCCTTGACGACGGCCTTGTCCAGCGACTTCTTCACCCGCGCGACCGACGCCGCGGCCTTCTCCGCGCTTCGCGCCCGCAGGATGACCTCGTAGCCGCGTTTCGCGAACACTTCGACGATGCCCGTCGCCATGGTCCCGGTCCCGACGACGCCGACCTTGTGCACTTCGCGTGCCGTCGCGGTGTCCACTGTGGACTTCGCGACCGCGTCGGTCACCGTCGGCGAATCGGGCTCGTCGTAGGTGTAGAAACCCTGGCCCGTCTTCCGGCCGAGCAGCCCGGCGGTGATCATCTGCTTGAGCAGCGGCGCCGGCGCGTGCAGCCGGTTGCGCGACTGGTGGTACATCGTGTCGAGGATCTCGTACGCGGTGTCCAGCCCGATGAGGTCGAGCAAAGCCAAGGGCCCCATGGGATATCCGCAGCCGAACCGCATCGCCGCGTCGAGGTCCTCGCGGGTGGCGTAGCGCTGCTCGTACATCCGAACGGCGTGGTTGAGGTACCCGAAGAGCAGGGCGTTGGCGATGAACCCGGCACGGTCGCCGATCACCACCGGGGTCTTGCCGAGCCGTTCGGCGAACGCGACGACGTCGGTGACCACGTCGGGCTCGGTGACGACGGTGCGCACGACCTCGACCAGTTTGAGGATCGGCGCCGGGTTGAAGAAGTGCATCCCGACGACCTTGCCCGGTCGCGCGGTGCGCACACCGATCTCGGTGATCGACAGCGAAGAGGTGTTCGAGACGAAGATCGTGTCCGGGCCGGTGATCTTGTCCAGCTGAGCGAACACGTCGGACTTCGCTTCGAGGTTCTCCGGGATCGCCTCGATCACCAGGTCCACATCGGACAATTCCGCCAGCGACGTGGTGTACCGGATCCGGTCCAGGAGCGCGGTCCGGCCGTCGGCGTCGAGCTTGCCGCCGGACACCGCCCGTTCGGTCGAATGCTCCAGATGACCCCGGCCGCGGTGGACGCCGTCGTCGTCGATCTCCACCGCGACGACCGATACGCCGCTCCGCGCGAGCACCTCGGCGATCCCGGCGCCCATGGTGCCGAGACCGATGACTCCCACACTCGAGATTTCCCGCGCCACAACCGGCCTCCGGAGGTTACTCGCTGGTAGTTTCTCCGATCGTGCCACGCCGGGGCGCGGAAAGCAGCGGCTGTCACCCTCCGAATCGAGTAAGTGTCACTCGCGGACGAGGGCGCGCGGGGCTACCCCGTCCCTCCGGATGCAATGAAAGTGTCTTTCCTTGCAAAATTTGCAAGGAAAGACACTTTCATTGCACGGGTGGACGGGTGAGGAGGGCCAGTCCGCTCACTCGCCGAAGTTCTGGTCCACCAGATCCTTGATCTTGGTGAGCGCTTCGTCGGCCTGCGCCCCCTTCGCGCGGACCTCGATCCGGTCGCCCTGGCGCGCGCCGAGCGCCATCAGCGCGAGCACGCTGTTGGCGTCCGCGGTCTCGTCGCCCAGCCGCACGGTGACCTGCGCGTCCAGCCCCGCGATGCTGCGGACCAGCACCGCGGCCGGCCGCGCGTGCAGCCCGACGTCGTTCCGCAGCGTGAGCTCGACACTGCTCTCGCCGTCCTGCGCGCCATCGTCGAACGTGAGGTCCGGGGGTGCTCCAGCCGAGGCGGCCGCTTCGGCGACGGCCTTGCGGTCCGCCCCGCCCTGCGCCGCGACGGCGGCGGCGATCGCGCCTTCGACCAGCGGCGCGTCCACGACGACCGCGGCCGACGGGTCGGCGAGCGACTCGACCGCCAGTTCCGCGGTCATCTGCGCGCTGCCCAGGTCGTACAGCAGGACGACGCCCGACCCCGAATCGGCACGCTGCGTCGCGGCGACGACCTCGTCGTAGTCCGTTCCGATCCCGCCGTCGGCCAGGCCACCCGCCGCCGCGATGGTGACGTCCGGCGCCATCTGCGCGGCGAGTTCCGCGAGCCCTTCGGCGAGTTTGGCGCTGTGGGAGACGAGCACGATTCCGACGCTCACTGGGCGGCCTCCGCGAACGCGCGCAGCAGCAATGCCGTCGAGCGGGCACCGGGATCCATATGCCCCTTCGCCCGCTCTCCGAGGTACGACGCCCGGCCCTTGCGCGGCACAAGGTCCACAGTGGACTCCGCGCCCTTGTCCGCGGCGTCGGCGGCCGCGGCCAGGATCGCCGCGACGCCGTCGCCGGAGGCCCCTTCCGCGGCGGAGACGGCGGGGATCAGGGCGTCGACCATGGTCGCGTCTCCCCCGACGGCCTTGCCGCGGGCCTGCACTCCTTCGAGCGCCGCGCGCAGGGCTTCGACCAGCAGCGGACCGTCCACTTCGGCCGCGTCGCCCAGTTTGACCGACGCGCGCAGGAAAGCCGTGCCGTACAACGGACCCGCCGCGCCGCCGACCTTCGAGATCAGCGTGGTGGCGGCGAGCTTCGCGACCGCGGCGGGGGTCTCGGGCGTGGCGGAGTCCAAAGCGGACACGATGGCGGTGAAACCCCGGTCCATGTTCTCGCCGTGGTCGGCGTCGCCGATCGCGCGGTCGAGGTCGACCAGTTCGGCGCGATGCTCGGCGATCACCGCGGCCGCCGCCCGCAAGGCGGCGGCGAGCGTCTCGGCGGTGCAGGCCATCAGACTCCCCACCTCAGGGCCGGGGTGTTCACCGGCGCGTCCCACAACTCGGTCAGCTCGTCGTCCAGTTTCAGCAACGTCAGGCTCATCCCCTGCATCTCGAGGCTGGTGATGTACGGCCCCACCAGCCGCCGTTCGACCACGATCCCACGCTCGGCCAGCAGCCGCTCGGCGATCCCGTGGGCGAGGTACAGCTCGACCAGCGGGGTCCCGCCCATCGAGTTCGTGAACAGCAGGACCTTGTCGCCCTCGGCGAAGGGCAGATCCGTGACCACCGCTTCGACCATGCGCGCGACGAGTTCGTCGGCCGTCGTCACGGCGGTCCGCTCGATACCGGGCTCGCCGTGGATGCCGATGCCGAACTCGATCTCGTCGTCGGCGAGGTCGAAACTCGGCTCGCCCGCGTGCGGCACGGTCGGCGCGGTGAGCGCGACGCCGATCGACCGCACCTGGCCGATCACCTTGCGGGCCAAGGCCTCCACCGCGTCGAGCGTGTCGCCCCGTTCGGCGGCGGCGCCGGTGATCTTTTCCAGCAGCACCGTGCCGCCGACGCCACGACGGCCGGCGGTGTAGGTGGAGTCCTTGACCGCGACGTCGTCGTCGATCACCACGCTGCGCACGTCCAGCCCTTCGGCGGCGGCGAGTTCCCCGGCGGTCTCGAAGTTGAGCACGTCGCCGGTGTAGTTCTTCACGATCAGCAGCGCGCCCGCGTCACCGGTGGTCGCCTTGACCGCGGCTTCCACGGCGTCCGGCGTCGGCGAGGTGAACACGGCGCCGGGGACGGCGGCGGCGAGCATGCCCTGCCCGACGAAGCCGCCGTGCAGGGGCTCGTGCCCGGAACCGCCACCGGAGATCACCGCGACCTTGCCCACCAGAGGCGCGTCCACGCGCACCACGATCGCCGGGTCGTCCTCCACGCGCAGGACGTCCGCGTGCGCCGCGGCGAGTCCGCGCAACGATTCCGCGACCACCGTCTTCGGGTCGTTGATGATCTTCTTCAAGGGTGGCCTCCGGCACGTCGGCGGGTGGGGTGTCCCCTTCCTACCTCTCCCGGCCGGATGCCGCCAGCGTCAGGGCTTCGGCAGCTTGGAGATCACCGATTTGGCGATCTTCGCGGTCTTCCCGCACGACACCGCTTCGTCGGACTTCTCGTCGTAGTTCTTGTAGATCACGCTGACGATCTCGACATCGTCATCGACCCACGGCTTGTGCTGCCATTCGATCTTGCACTCGGCGGCGTTGCCGCTGCCGACCTTCTGGTACCCGGTGACGCCGTCGAGGTCGACCTTCTTGGTCCCGTCGCGTTCCTCCGGCGGAAGGCCCTTGCGGAAGTTGATCGAGATCCGCGGGTTGGAGCCCGGTGTCCAGTCGCAGGAGTGGAAGGAGGTCAGCTCGGCCGCGCCGTGCGGTACCACCTCGTTGAGGACGCCGGTGTCGGCGACAGTGCACGGATCGACCGCGGTGAGCGTGCCCGTACCCGCCTGGTACTTCGCCGGTGACGCGTGCAGGCTCTTCACGGCCTTCGCGGCCACCGCACGGCCTGTCGCGCACGGGTCACCGCCGTCGTAGGTGACCGAGAAGTTGATCCCGCGCTCGGGTTTGCGCAGGGTCATGATGCCGACGTCGCAGCTCTTCCCGTCCTTGTCCTTCCGCTCGATCTGCGGCAGCCCGTCGACCGCCGAAACGGTGACGCCGTTGATCGAGGAGAAGGTCGACGCGCCGATTTCGACCCTGACCGTGAGGGCCTTGCCTCCGGCGTCGACGGCCTTCGCCCGGCAAGTGCCGAACGAGGTGAGGTTCGCCGTCGGGTCCTCCGGCGTGCCGAGGCCGCTCATCACTTCCTTGTTCACCAACCCGCACGGGTCGATCGTGCGCAGCACCGCGGGGGTGACCGCCGGATCGTTGATGTCCCCGTCGGGCACCGAGCCGGAACCGGAGCCGGGTTCGGCGGCGACGGTGGTACGGGCGAAGTTGGACTTGCCGAGGTTCTGACCGCAGGCCGAGAGCACGCCCAGTGCGGTGACCAGGGCCAGCACGGACGCGATCCGGCGACGTCGAGCGTTGAGCAGCACGAGATGCACGGTAGCCGGAGCCCCTCGGCGCTGTCCGGACAACCCGCCTATTCGCCGCTCTCGCCGTCGGTGCTCGGCGGCACCACGATGGGCCGCAGCTTCGCCCACAGCACGAACAACCCCGCGAACACCAGCATGCCGATGCCCGCCCACAGGTTGATGTTGACGTCGGCGGCCTTGGCCAGCTCCTCCTCGGTGGTGAAGCCGATGCCCATGATCGTGAGCACCAGCCCGTAACCGCCGATGAGCAGCGCGATGATCAGCCGGATGTCGAAGACGCCGGCCTTCTTGGGAGCTTGCGAAGCAGCCATCTCCGGCCTCCTAGAAGATGATGTTGAGCACGATGGTCAGGATCAGCACGATGCCCGCAAGCAGGCCCGGCTTGCGGTACCAGCCCGCGTCGTCGCCGGTCTCATCGTGCTTCAGCGACTCCTTCGGGGTGAGGGAGTAGACGAGGCCGACCAGCTGGGCCTCCGGCTTCGGCGCGGTGGCGAGCGAGACCCCGACGCTGACCGCGATGTCGACGACGAACGCCGTACCGGCGGCCACGAAGCTGATGCCCTGCCCGGTGAGCCCGAGGACCCCGGCCTGCGACAGCAGCCACACGGTGATCGCCGAGGCGGTACCGCACACCAGGCCGACCCAGCCGGCCGTCGGCGTCATCCGCTTCCAGAACATGCCGAGGATGAAGGTGGCGAACAGCGGCGCGTTGAAGAACGAGAACAGGTCCTGCAGGTAGGTCAGGATGTTCCCGGAGTTCGACGCGATGAACGCGGTGCCGATCGCGAGCACGGTGCCGATGGCGGTGACCAGGCGGCCGAGCCGGAGGTAGTAGCCGTCCGACTCGTTCTTCTTCACGTACGACTGCCAGATGTCGTAGGTGAACACGGTGTTGAACGAGCTCAGGTTCGCGGCCATCCCGGCCATGAACGAGGCGAGCAGACCGGCGAGCGCGACGCCGAGCATGCCGTTGGGCAGCAGGTCGCGCATAAGCAGCAGGATCGCGTTGTTCGCGGTCACGCCGCTCGGCGCGTCGCCGCCGTCGAGCAGGACCTGCTTGTCCTGGACGTACTCGGAAACGGTGACCGCGGCGATCATGCCGGGGATGATCACGATGAACGGGACCAGCATCTTCGGGAAGGCGCCGATGATCGGCGTCCGCCGCGCGGCCGACATGCTCTTCGACGCCATCGCGCGCTGGACCTCGACGAAGTTCGTGGTCCAGTAGCCGAAGGACAGCACGAAACCGAGACCGAAGACGAGGCCGAGGATCGACAGGAAGCTGTTGCCGAAGCCGGTGAGGTTGTCACCCGGCCACGAGTGCAGCTGCGCTTCGCCGCCGGGGCTCGCGGTGACCTTGTCGACCAGGCCCTGCCAGCCGCCGACCTTCACCAGGCCGACGATGGTCAGCGGCAGCAGCGCCGCGACGATCACGAAGAACTGCAGGACCTCGTTGTAGATCGCGGCGGAGAGGCCGCCGAGCGCGGTGTAGGAGAGCACGACCGCGGCCGCGACGATGATCGACACCCACAGCGGCCAGCCGAGCAGGAGGTTCACCACGCTGGCGAGCAGGAACAGGTTCGCGCCCGCGATGAGGATCTGCGCGCTCGCGAAGCTGATGCCGTTGACCAGGTGGGCGGGTTTGCCGAACCGGCGGAGCATGAACTCGGGGACGCTGCGGACCTTCGAACCGTAGTAGAACGGCATCATCACGATGCCGAGGAACAGCATCGCCGGGATCGCGCCGATCCAGAAGTAGTGCACCGTCGGCAGGCCGTAGAGCACGCCGTTGGCCGACATGCCCATGATCTCGACCGCGCCGAGGTTCGCCGAAATGAAGGCGAGACCGGTGACCCAGGCGGGCAGCGACCGGCCCGAGAGGAAGAAGTCGAGGCTGCTCGAGACCGACCTCCGCGCCATGTACCCGATGCCCAGCACCAGCGCGAAATAGAAGGCGAGCAGGACGTAGTCGATCGGACTTGCGTCGAGCCGCAGGTTCGCATCGGCCAGCACGTGCAACCGACCCACCTCCATAGTGAAAATGTCCACGAGAAACGCCTGGATCACGTCAATCGCGGACCATACTGCATGGATTCAGGAACGGCAGTGCGGGTGGGTGACGACTGCCCTGAAGTGTCTGTTCGAGGGCAATTCTTGACAATTCCTGTCCTGTCGGGCCGAGGCTCAGGGGCGTTTCACCTTTTCCTCGTCCGCGCCCAGAGCGAGGTAGACGTCGATCCACTGGCGATCGATACCGGTGACGTCGTTGCCGTCGCAGTACGGTTTGGCCCCGTTCGCCGTGTAGTAGCGAAGCAGGGCGAGGGCCTCGTCGGTGCGCCGGAGCGAGTCGTCGGTGTAGCGGGGCCCCGGCGCCTCCGGCTGATGCTTCATACAGGTCAACTCGGTCACGACGCCGTCGGTGGTCTCGTCGTCGAACCGGGGCCCGGCATCGGGAGCCTTCTCGGAGCACGCCACGACGACGGCGAGGAAGACCAGCGTGCTCAGTGCGGCTCCGCGCAACCGGCGCGGAGCCCTTTCGGTCGGAAGATTACGCATGGGTCGGCCGCCTTTCCGGTCGTGTTCCCGCCGTCGCGGACTCATCCGGCGCCGCCGAGGTTCGCCAGCGTGGTGCGTGCCGTCCGCGCGTCGGTCAAGGAGAAGTTCGGGTTGATGCGCAGCGCTTCGGCGAGCGCCTTGACGGCTTCACCCGGCCGTCCGAGCGCGGCGAGGATCATGCCGCGGTGGTAGAAGAACGACGCGTTGCGCCAGCCGGTGCTCATCGCGCGGTCGGCGAAGGTGAGGGCCTCGGCGTGCCGGCCGTTGAGGTGCAGTGCCCAGGCCATGGCGTCCGCGACGAACACGGGTTGCCTGCGCTCCCATTCCGCCTGCGCGAACCGGAGCGCCTGCACGGCGTCGCCTCGGTCCGCGGCGACCAAGGACGCCTCGAGATCGACGTTCGCACCGGAGGCGACTTCGAGGCGCCGCTGCTCCTCGAAGAGCTCGTACTGACGTGCGGCGGATTCCGGTGCACCCGATGTCGACAGCAACAGGGCGTACTCGCGCAGGTTCCCCACGTTCGGCTGACGGGCCACGAGATCCCGGTAACCGGCGAGTGCCTTGGCGGTCTGCCCGCGTGCCGCCGCGACCTTGGCCTTTCCTTGCTGTAGCGAGGTTTCCTGTGGCGCCGCACGCTCGCCCGCCTCGAAATGCCGCTGCGCGGTGTCGAGATCCCCGTTGTCGAAGGCGAGTTCGCCGAGGAGGTTGCGGCAGAACGCGACATCGCTGGGATCGACGGCGTCCGCCAGGGCGCGGTCGAGCGCGTGCCGGGCGTCGTCGACGCGACCGTGTATTTCGAATTCGTAGGCGGCGCGGGTGAACGACGCGACACCCGGCTTCAGATCGAGCATCCGCTGCAGCGCCGCCGTGGCCGCGGCGGTGTCCCCGAGCTGGGTGTAGGCATCGTTGAGTACACCGTGGACCTCGGCGTTGTCCGGAAGCGCGGCCTTGGCCTTCTCACCCCAGTCACGAGCGCCGGCGAAGTCGTGCCGCGCGTTGGCGAGCGCGCCCATGCCCGCCGACGCGATCCCGTTGCCTTCGGGCTGCTGCCCCAAAGACTTCCGCAAAGCCTCTTCGGCCTTCGGGAAGTAGGCCGGGTCGGCCTTGACCCTGGCCACCTCGACATACGCGGCGCCGAGTTCGGCCCAGGCCTGCGGATCCTGCTCATGCTTCGCGAGCTTGGCTTCCGCCGTCCGGACCGCCCTGTCGAGAGTGCTCACTCCACTCTGCGGCCCTTCGTCGAGGACCGGTTCGGGCGGGATCAACGCGGCGACACCCACGGTGAGCAGGCTCGCGCCGAAGACCGCCAGGAGCGCGAACCGGCGTGTGCGCTTCCCGAATCGGATACCTGTCGTGCTTTCGGGGACGTCGTGGGACATCGGGTCCGCCTTCCGCGGAGATGAGGGTGGTGGCCGCCGCGGGGGGTCGGCGGCGGCCACCGAGGGGGAGGGGGGATCAACGGACGGTCGAGTTGACCGCCTTGTTGTTCGGCAGGGCGACGTACGGGAACACCGCGCCGAACGGGACGTCGTTCCGGTCCACCCGGTCGCCGGCCGCGAGTGCCTTGACGATGCCGCTGACCGCCGCGCCTTCCAGCGCCTGGACGCTGATGTCGAGCGCGTCGTCGGCGAGCCTCCGGCCGTTCGGGAACCCCTGGAGGTCGCCGCCGAGGACGCCGAGCCGGTTCGGTCGCGCGGTGACCGGGGTCGACGTGTTCAGCCGCAGCTGCTCCGACGGCGCGAACCGCGCCGGGTCGACGTCGGCATTGTTGAGCTGCGAGTTGAGATCCAGGTTGAGCTTGGCGCCGGATTTCGTGGTGATCCCGGTCAGGAAGATCTCCGTCAGATCATCGCGGGGTTTGGCGGGCGCGGGGATGCCGTAGATCCGCTGGACGAGGTCCGGCACCTCCGGGTTGGTCACCCTGTTCACCAGCGCGGGCACCGTCCGGTCCTGCTCCGGCAGGAGCGAGTTGAACCGGTCTTTCAACCCGGCCGGCACGACGACCTCGTTCACCAGCGGGTTGCCCAGGCGCGAAACCTGGACGTCGGCGCCGAGCGCCCGCTCCGCGCCGGGGGTGCGCAGCGTGATCGTCTTGCGTTCGGTGTCGCTCCAGACCCCGATCACCGGGTTCCTGGCCGGATCGCCCCCGAGGGTCAGCGCGCTCTTGGGCAGCTGCAACGCCACGGTGTTCACGTTGAAACCGGCCAGCGTGTCCTGTCCGACCTCGGACAGGTTCTTCCCGTAGAGCAGATCGAAGATCCGCAGATCCAGGAAGAACGGGTCGTCGGCCTGCCCGGCGAACGTCTGCCCGCCACCGGGGACCGGGGTGATCGCCTGATTCCGGAGCACGCCGTAGTTCGGCATCGACGCCGGGCCGACATTCGACGGCGCGACCCTCCCGTTGGTGACCAGGTTCGTGGTCCGCCCGGTCCCCCGGTCGATCACCGAGAGCGTATAGAACTGGCGGAACAGCAGGTCCTCGTCGTCCAGCGAAGTGACCGGATCGTCGTTGTAGAGGAAGGTGTCGTTCCCGCGCCGGTCTTCGGTGCGGAAGGTCCACCGGTAGGTCAGATCCGCTTTCGCGTCACCGTTGTTGTCGATGTTGATGTCGTGGTTGGCGTCCGTGGCCCACGGGTAGAAGTTCGGTCCCCCGTTGGGTTCCTCGAACGGGTACCAGTTCGCGATCAGGGTCACGGTGTCCGGCTTGTCAGGGCTGACGAACGCGTACACGTCGGTGTTGTCCACCGCCGGGTCGCCCGAGATCAACGGGGCTTCCCGGTGACTGGAGGCCGACGCCGGGGCGGCGAGGGCGCTCGCGAGCACCGTCGCCCCGGCCATGAAGACCGAGACAGTCGCCCGCCGGCGGCGAGCGAGATGGGAGGTAGCCATTTCATTCCCCTTTCACCGAAAGCCGATGGTGCGCGCCGTCGTCAGTGGGGATGTTGTGGAAGTGTTGTGGCACAGGGAAAGAGGGCACGAAAAAGGGCCGCTCCCGGCGTTTCCGCCGGGAACGGCCCTCTCCCGTGACCGGTGGGGGTTTACCGGTCCGTGGGCAGGCCCACTTCGCCGTCCTCCTTGATCAACCGGGCGAGGACGTCGTCCGGCAGGTAGGTGCGGTGCGGGTAGCCCGAGCCCCACGAATTGAGGAACGGTACGGCGCCGAGTTCGTCGGCACGCGGGTTGCCGAGGACCTCGTGCACCTCGTCGACCGACGTCGCCCAGCGATAGGCCTGGATGCCGTTCTTGACGTCGGGCGTGTAGGCGGCCCGCTTGACGTGATCGTCGTCGGCGTAGGTCTCCGACCACGGGACGTGGCCCAGTTCGAGCAGGACCTCGGCCGCCGCGCGGACGGACGTGCCGTTGTTGTCACCGGGGTTGGTCTCGCCCCATTCGTCACGCATCTTCGACTGGTCCCACAGCCACCGCGCGGCGTACAGGTCGCCGTTGAACATCGTCATGCAGCGCGACCAGCCGAAGCCGACGCAGGCGCCTTCCTTGCCCTGGTCGTAGAAGGCGTACTGGGTTTCACCGTCGGTCGATTCACCGGGTTCGAGGCAGACGCAGTGCCCGCCGCGGATCCTGGTGAGCGATTTCGCGCCCCCCTTCGCGACGAAGAACTCGCCGGACTTCTCGTCCTTCTCGGGTACGTCGAATTCCTTGTACCAGTTGACGCCGATGACGACCGGCGACCGGGTGGGCCGGTCTTCGGTGGCCAGCGCGGTCAGCGGATAGCGCTCGACGTGGCGCCAGTCGTCCGGGACGAACCTGCCGAGCCGGCCGTCCGCCGGGTCACTACCGATCGGGCGATAACGCATGGGATCCTCCTATCCCTCATCCCACCGGAATACCGCCGGCGAGTTCACTGCTGCACGATCTTTTCCAGAAACCGCCGCGCGGCCTCCCGCCCGCTTTCGAAGAGGCGCTTCTTCTCCTCTTCGCCGAGCCCGAAGTCGACGGCGGAAATCCCGGTCGTGTCGACGTACACCGTCCGCCGGTTCACACCCTCCTCGTGCAACCGGTAACGATTCCAGTCCGACAGCAGGGTTTCGAGCGAACCGATGGCGATCCGCAACGCGCTCTTCACCGGTTCGTCCCTGCCGCCCACCGGTTCGCCGGAAAGCTTCACGCCCCACGTCGGCCACCGCGGCTTCTTCGTGTCGGTGCGGTCGAAGACGGTGATCGGGAAGTTCGACAGCAGCCCGCCGTCGACCCAGGTGACGGTGCCCTCGGGACGGACGTCGAACTGCACCGGCCTGAAGTACAGCGGGATCGACATGGACGCGCGGACCGCGTCGACGATCTTCTCCGCACCGGGATCGCGGCCGTACTGGGAATAATCCCAAGGCAGCCGGACGAGTACGCGGCGCGTCAGGTCACTGACGTGGACGACGAGGGAATACCGTTGGTACGGAAGCAAAGTACTTTCCGGATCGTCGATGGCGAGATCGGCGAAAGTGCGCACTCCGACCTCCTCCAGCAACGGCGTGAGCCATTCCACGAGATAGTCGCCGGAGTGCATCCCGTCGTGCAGGAGCAGATCCACGCCGTCACCGAGCGGGCCGGTGACCTTGTCGAACAGGGACTGATCCTGGAAACGGCGGCAGTCCAGGTCGTTCATCACCGCTTCCAGACCGCCGAGATCCTTCCCCGCCTTCTGATAAGCGGCGACCAATGCCGCCACGATCGCACCGGCGCTCGTCCCGGCGATCCGGGGAAACGAATAACCGGCTTCGTGCAACTCCAGCACCGCGCCCAGCAACCCGATGCCTTTGACGCCCCCGCCTTCCAGCACCAGATCGACACACTTCGGAGAATCAGCCATGGCACTTCACCTCTGCACCCGCGACCGCCGTATGTCGGCGGTACCCCTCGCGGAAATCGAGTGTGACACAGCGCGAGACCGAGGAATCCGGCGTTCACCCGAATGGCCCGGAAACAGCTGGTTCTTTTGCGAATGAACGCGAGTTCGTTAATTTCCCGCCGCCCTTTAGGGCATTCTGTGGCGCGAGAAAGAATGCAGATACCCGAATCATGGACTCGATTTGGTATCGGCTGTTCAGTGCTCTGAGGGGCAACCCGCGTAACGCGTGGTGAGCCGTGCCCGACTTCGCGTCATGAAGCGCGTCGCGCTGATCTTCACAGTTGCCCTGCTCGGCGGGTTTTCCGGGGGATGCGCGGAGAGCCCCGCCGCCTCGACGGTGACCACAAGTTCGCCGCCGTCGTCGACGACCTCTTCGGCACCGACCCCGCCGACTAGCCCGAGCAAGAATTCGCCGAGTCCGACTACATCGACCCCGACGAGCGGAGGACTACAGCTCCTACTTGGGCAACTGCACCGCGATCAAGCGCTACTCCGAAACCCATCCTGGCGGAAACACCTGCTGGTGATCGCCGAGCCCTGAAGCACGTGAAGGCCCCCTTCATTGCGTCTAGCGCAGTGAAGGGGGCCTTCACGTACTTGTGATCAGGGCTCAGAACAGGCGGAACTCGTCCGACTCGATGCCTCGCAGCGCGTCGTAGTCCAGCGTGAGGCACCGGATCCCCCGGTCCTCGGCCAGCACCCGCGCCTGCGGTTTGATGACCTGCGCCGCGAATACACCCTGCACCGGCGCCAGGAGCGGGTCGCGGTTGAGCAGTTCGAGGTACCGCGTCAGCTGCTCGACACCGTCGATCTCGCCGCGCCGTTTGATCTCGACGGCGACACTGGCCCCGTCGGCGTCGCGGGCCATGATGTCGACCGGGCCGATCGCGGTCGGGAACTCCCGCCGCACCAGGGTGTAGCCGTCACCGAGGGTCTTGATGTGCTCGGCGAGCAGTTCCTGCAGATGCGCCTCGACGCCGTCCTTCTGCAGGCCCGGCTCGGCGCCGAGTTCCTGGGCGTGGTCGTGGAAGATCTCGTCGATCGTGATGACGAGCTTCTCCCCCTGCTTGTTCTCGACGATCCACAGCTTGCCGTCCTCGATCAGCCAGCACGGCGGGCTCATCCAGTTCAGCGGCTTGTAGGCGCGGTCGTCCGAGTGCACGGACACCGAGCCGTCGGCCTTCACGAGCAGCAGCCGGGTGGCCATCGGCAGATGGGCGGTCAGACGGCCGGCGTAGTCGACCTGGCAGCGAGCGATCACAAGGCGCACCCCGCGAGGGTAGGACAAGCACGGCGATACTGTGCGCATGGACCCCGTTCAGCGTGTCAGCTCGCGTGAGGTGTACCGGAACAACTGGATGACCGTGCGCGAGGACGACGTCCGGCGGCTCGATGGTTCCGAGGGGATCTACGCGGTCGTCGACAAGCCCACCTGCGCCGTCGTGATCCCTTTCGACGGGGCCAGGTTTCACCTGGTGGAGCAGTTCCGCTATCCGCTCGGGATGCGGCGCTGGGAGTTCCCCATGGGCACCGCACCCGAACTGGCCGACGTCCCGCCGCTCGAACTCGCCGCCCGCGAACTGCGCGAGGAGACCGGTCTGATCGCGGGGTCGATGGCCGAACTCGGCGTGACGGACGTCGCCGCCGGTATGTCGAGCCAGCGCGGACGCGTGTTCCTGGCCACCGATCTCACGCAGAGTGAAGCCCAGCGCGAGGTCGAAGAGCAGGACATGCGAACGGCGTGGTTCGACCTCGACGAGTTCGAGAAGATGATCGCCGCGGGTGACATCACCGACGCGCAGACCCTGGCCGCCTACGCGCTCCTGCTCGTGCGCGAACGCGTGCTGTGACGGCCGCTCAGTCCGGCCACACCGGGGAGCGCTTCTCCAGGAACGCCGCCATCCCCTCGCGGGCACCGGGCAGCTGCGACGCCGAAGCCATCACCTCCAGCGCGAGCGCGTAGGCGTCGGCCTCGGGCCGGTCCAGCTGCGCGTAGAGGGTCTGCTTGCCCATCGCCTTGCTGGCCCGGCTCCCTCGCGTCGCGCGTCCGAGCAGCGAAGCCACGGCTTCGTCCAGTGAGTCGTCCGGGACGACGCGGTTCACCAGGCCCCAGTCCAGTGCGGTCGCGGCGTCGACGACGTCGCCGGTCAGCGCGAGCTCCATCAGCCGTTTCCGCCCGATCGCGCGGGCGACCGGCACCGCGGGCGTGTGGCAGAACCAGCCGCCCTTACCACCCGGCAGGGCGAACCCGGCGGATTCCGCGGCGACGGCGAGGTCGCACGACGCCACCAGCTGGCAGCCCGCCGCGGTCGCGAGCCCGTGCACCCGCGCGACGACCACCTGCGGCACGGACTGCATCGTGCGCATCAGGTCCGTGCACAGCCGCAGCAGCTCGCGTACACCCATCAGGTCACGGGCGGCGACGTCGCCGAAGTCGTGTCCTGCCGAGAACACCGGTCCGGCGCCCGCCAGGACGATCCCGGTGGCGTCGGTGTCCCCTGCCTCGCGGAACGCCGCGAGCAGCTCGGCGAGGTGGCCGGCGGACAGCGAGTTCCGCCGTGCGGCGCGGTTCATGGTGATCGTGACGGTGTCGCCGTCCCGCTTCACGAGGATGTGCTCGTACTCGGCCATGCTTCGACGGTAACCGACCGGAACGTCCGGCGATACGAATCGGGCCCGACACCGACGTCGGCCCGGAGCCGTCGCCGCAGGTTGGCGGCGGTGCCGAGGCCGGACCGCTGCGCGACCCGCTCGACCGGGAGCTCGGTGGTCTCCAGCAGCCGCCGCGCGAGCCGCACCCGCTGCGCGCGCAGCCAGCGTCCCGGCGTGACCCCGGTGGCCGCCGCGAACTCCCGGTGGAAGGTCCGCTCGCTGAGCCCGGCGTGCCCGACGAGATCGTCGACGCCGATGTCGTCGGCGATGCGCTCCATCGCCCAGTCCATTGTGGACGAAACACTCGGCCGCGAGGGCTTGGGCGGCAACGGGTTGTCGACATACTGCCGCTGGCCGCCTTCCCGCGCCGGCGGCATCACGAGCCGGCGGGCGAGGGCGGCCGCGACCTCGGCGCCGTGGTCGCGGCGCACCAGATGCAGGCAGAGATCCAGCCCGCCGACCACCCCGGCGGAGGTCAGGACGTCACCCTCGTCGGTGAACAGGACGTCCCGCTGGACGACCGCGTCGCGAGCGGCGGTTTCGAGATCGTCCAGCAGCCGCCAGTGCGTGGTGACGGACCGGCCGTCGAGCAGCCCGGCCGCCGCGAGGGTGAAGGCGCCGGAGCACAGCGACGCCACGGTGATCCCGGCGCGGTGCGCCTTGCGCAGCGCGGCGACGGCGGGCGCGGGCACCTCGGCGTGCGGATCGACCCGGCCGGGCACGAGGACGAGATCGCAGCCCGCCAGCCCGCTCAACCCATGGGTCGCCTCGACCTGGCCGAACGGGTGGCCGGCGACCCGGCCGCGGCCGGACGCGCAGAGCCGGACCTCGAAGGGGCCGATGCCGCTGTCGGTCCGGTCCACGCCCCAGACCTCGCCGATCACGCCCAGGTCGAAGGACCGGCTGCCCGGCAGGAGGAGCACGCCCACGGTTCGCATGGCAGAAAAGTACCGCATCGCGCGTCTTCTGCCACTCCCTCGACGGCCGCTCCGCGCACGAGACTCGAGGCCATGACCACTGATACCAAGGCCTTGATCGTGATCGACGTCCAGCGCGGCTTCGACAAACCCGTCTGGGGCCCGCGCAACAACCCGGGCGCCGAGGCCAACATCAAGGCGCTCGTCGATGCCTGGCAGGAGCGCGGGCTGCCGATCGTGCTGGTGCACCACGACTCCGTGAAACCCGGCTCGTCGCTGCGGCCCGGACAGGAGGGCAACCACTTCAAGGCGGAACTCGACGGAGTGCGCGCGGATCTGGTGTTCGGCAAGAAGGTCAACTCGGCCTTCCACGGCGACATCGATCTCGACGGCTGGCTGAAGACCCGCGGCATCACCTCGTTCGTGCTCGCCGGGATCCAGACGAACTTCTGCTGCGAGACCACCGCGCGGGTCGGTGGGAACCTCGGCTACGACGTGACTTTCGCGCTCGACGCCACCTTCACCTTCGACCTCGCCGGGCCGGACGGTGCCGTCCTGACCGCGGACGAGCTCTACCGGGCGACCGCGACGAACCTGCACGGAGGCGGATTCGCCACGGTCACCTCGACGAAGGAGATCCTCGGGAGCCTGTGAGACCGGCGGCGAGGCGTGGGTCAAGGTGGTCGTGAGTGGCGATTCGTGTTCTAACCCGAATCGCCACTCACGACCAACCCGGCCCACGCGTCACCGCCGCTGGCCTCACGCCCGGTCGATCACCGCTTTGAGGAACCGCCGCGTCCGGTCGTGCTCCGGATCGTTGAACAGCTTCTCCGGCGCGGCGTCCTCCAGCACCCGTCCCTGGTCGAACATCATCACCCGATCCGAAACATCCCGTGCGAACTGCATTTCGTGCGTGACACAAAGGATCGTGATGTCGGTGGACGTCGCGATCTCGCGCAGCACACGCAGCACGTCGGCCACCAGTTCCGGGTCGAGCGCCGAAGTCACCTCGTCCAGTAGCAGCACGTCCGGCCGCATCGCGAGCGCGCGGGCGATCGCGACGCGCTGCTGCTGGCCGCCGGAAAGCCGGGTGGGATGCGCGTCCTTCTTGTCGGCGAGCCCCACCATCTCCAGCAGTTCGACGGCCCGCGCCTCGGCCTCGTCCCGCGAGACGCCGAGCGAGTGGATCGGCGCCTCGGTGATGTTGCGCAACACGTTCATGTTCGGGAACAGGTTGAACTGCTGGAACACCATGCCGATCCGCTTGCGCGCTTCCCGCAGGTACTTCTCGTCCGCGGGCACCAGCTTCTCACCGCGCTTCATATGGCTCAGGTAGTCACCGCAGACCTCGATGGTGCCGCCGTCGACCTTCTCCAGCGTCATCAACAGCCGCAGGATCGTCGTCTTCCCGGAGCCGCTCGGCCCGATCAGCGAGACGAACTCCCCCGGCGCGACGGTGAAATCGAGGTCCTGCAACACGACGTGGTCGCCGAAGGACTTGACCACCTGCGAGAACCGGATCATCGGGGAATCAACTGTGGGCGGCACGTCGCTCCAACCTTCTCACCAGAATCGAAGCCGGCAGGCTCACCAGCAGGAACAGCACCCCGGCCAGGGTGTACGGCTCGGTGACGCGGAACGTGTCGGCGCCGACCTCCTTCGCCCTCGCCAGGACGTCGACGACGCCGATCGCCAGCAGCAGCGGGGTTTCCTTGAACATCGAGATCGTGTAGTTGCCGAGCGCGGGCAGCACCCGCGGCACCGCCTGCGGAAGCACCACGGCGGTCCACACCCGCGACCTCGGCAGGTTCAGCGCGGTCGTTGCCTCCCACTGTCCTTTCGGGACGGCTTCGATCCCGGCACGGTAGACCTCGGCGGCGTAGGTCGCGTAATGCACGCCGAGCGCGATGACACCGGTGGTGAACGGGGACAACGTCATCCCGCCCACCGGCTGGATCACGTAGTAGAGCACGAACACCTGGATCAGCAAGGGCGTGCTGCGCACGAACTCGATGAACAGCAGAACCGCCTGTGACAGCACGGGAATCCCCGTCCGGCGGATCAGCGCGAACACCAGGCCGAGCGCGTACGCGACCACCGAGGCCAGCAGGGTGATCTCGACGGTGACGAGAAGCCCTTCCAGCAGAAGGGGAACCGATTTCGCGGCGGATTCCCAGCTCCAGTCCATCACACACCTCCTGCGGTGGCCGTCATCTTCGCCGGGGTCCGGCCGAGGCGCCGCGCAGCGATCCTTTCCAGCAGGCGCATCCCGCTGGTGATCAGCAACGCGAGCAGGAGGTAGAGCACGAGTTCGGTGCCGTAGATCCAGCCGAGTTCGGCGCCGAACACCGGCCGCAGCAGTTCACCTTGCCGCGCCATCTCCGGGACCGCGATGAACGAAAGCAGCGCGGTGCTCTTCAGCAACTGGATGAAGAGATTGTTGAACGGTGGCAGCATTTCCGCGAACGCCTGCGGCAGGATCACCCGCCGCATCCGCTGGGCGGGCGTCAGATTGAGCGCGACGGCGCCCTCGAACTGCGCACGAGGCACCGAATTCACCGCGCCGCGGACGATCTCCGCGCCGTAGGCCCCGTGGTTGAGGCCCAGCACCAGGATCCCGGCGAACATCGGCACCAGCTGGAAGCCGACCAGCACCGGGAGCACGAAATACAGCCAGAACAGCTGGACGACTTCCGAGGTACCACGGAAGATCTCGACGTAGACCCGGGAAATCCCCCGCACCGTCCGCGACGGCGAGCCCAGCGCGAGGCCGGCGATCAGGGAGAGCACCACGGTGAGCGCGATCCCGCCGGCGGCGGCGGTGACGGTCGCGGTCAGTCCACTGAGGACGGTCGTGATGATATGCGATACCGACGACGACATGACGTCAGCCCCACCTACACCGCGCAGAGTTTCTCGGTGGTGACGCCGGCCTTCGGCAGGTTGTCCGCCGAGAAGCCGAACGGCGTCACGATCTTGGTCCATTCGCCGCTGTCCTGCAGCTTCTTGAGCTCGGTATTGAAGGCCTCGCGCAACGGGTTGTCGTCCTTGCGGAAGACGAACGCGCCGGCGGAGACGACCGGCTTGCCGTCCTTGACCGGGTCGAAGCCCGGCGTCACCTCCGCCGCGGCGCCCGGGCTCTTCGCCAGGACGTCCTTGAGGGAGATGTCGGTCAGCGCGGCGCAGTAGACCCGGCCGTCGGTGACCGCGCGGAGCATGTTGTCCTGCGAGTCGAGGGTGACGATCTGGTCCTCGGCGACGCCGGAGTCGGTGGCGTATCCCTTCTCCACGGCCGCGGAGAGCACGGCGACCTTGACCTTCTTCGCCGCGATGTCCTCGAACTTCAGCACCTGCTGCGGATTTCCCTTGGGTACCAGCAAAGCGGTCAGCGCCGAGTAGTCGGGAATCGAGAAGGCCGCCGCGTCACAGCGTTCCTTCTTGATGTTCATCCCGGCCGCGACGATGTCGTACTTCCTGGCGTTGAGCGCGGGGATCAACTGGTCGAAGGAGACCGCTTCGGCTTCCACGTTGTCGATGCCCATGGCCTTGAAAACGGCGCGCGCGACCTCGGGCGCCTCGCCGGTGACCTTGCCGCTCTGGTCCGTGAAACCGTACGGCGCTTCGTTCGCGATCCCGATCTTGATCTTCTTCGCGTCCTTGGCGGCCTGCAACGCGTCCCCGGAAGACGTCGACGTGCACGCGGACAACAGCACCGGGCCGCCGATCGTCACCGCTCCCAGTACCGCCGACCGCCGGAAGAACTCTCGCCTCGACCATTCGCCGTGCGCCATCGCGGCACCTCTTTTCGATTAATCGGTTTAATCGAAACGTAGGTGGGTACCCAGGCGCGAGCAGTGTGAGCGGGTGACGAACCACCCGCTGTTACGGTACCGAGATTTACGGTGACTTTAGGTGCTCAGACCGTGGCGCTCCCGTACCAATCCGACAATCCCGTCCATGATGTCGGTGAGTTCGTAGTCCTTCGGCGTGAACACCCGCGCGATTCCCCGCTCCAGCAGGAGCTTCTCGTCGTCGGGCGGGATGATGCCGCCGACGATGACCGGGATGTCGCCCGCGCCCGCGGCCCGCAAGCCGTCCACGACCTGCGGCACGACCTCGAGATGCGAGCCGGAGAGCACCGAAAGCCCGACCACGTGCACGCCCTCCTGGACGGCGGCCGCGACGATCTGTTCCGGGGTGAGCCGGATGCCCTGATACACCACCTCGAACCCGACGTCACGCGCCCGCACGGCCACCTGCTCGGCGCCGTTGGAATGCCCGTCGAGACCGGGTTTGCCGACCAGGATCCGCAGCCGCTCGCCGATTTCGGTGTTCGTCGCCTTGACCCGGTCACGGACGCGGCGGATCTCCTCGTTGCCCTCACCCGCGGCCGCCGACGCGGAGACCCCGGTGGGAGCACGGTATTCGCCGAACACCTCGCGCAGCGCACCCGACCATTCGCCGGTGGTGACCCCGGCGCGAGCACACTCGATGGTGGCCTCGAACAGGTTCTGCGACGTCTTCGCGACGGACTTCAGCTTCTCCAGCGCCGACTCGACGGCCGCGTTGTCTCGGTGCGTCCGCCATTCCTCGATCGCGGTGACCGCCTGCTTCTCGACGCCCGCGTCGATCGTTTCGATCGCCTTCGCGCCTTCAGCCTGCAGCGGGGACGGCTCGGTGGTCTCGAACTTGTTGACCCCGACCAGGATCCGCTCGCCGTTCTCCATGCCACGGCGATACTCCGCGAGCGACGCGACGAGCTGAGACTTCATGTAGCCGCTCTCGACGGCCGCCACCGCGCCGCCCAGATCCTGCACCCGCGCGATCTCCTCGCGCGCACCCGTCATGATTTCGTCGACCTTGGCCTGGATGACGTGCGAGCCGTCGAAGATGTCCTCGTACTCCAGCAGATCGGTCTCGAACGCCAGCACCTGCTGCATCCGCAGCGCCCACTGCTGATCCCACGGCCGGGGCAGGCCGAGCGCCTCGTTCCACGCGGGCAGCTGGATCGCGCGGGCCCTGGCACCGCGGGAAAGGGAGACCGCGAGCATCTCCAGCACGATGCGCTGGACGTTGTTCTCCGGCTGTGCCTCGGTCAGGCCCAGCGAGTTGACCTGCACGCCGTAGCGCAGCCGCCGCGCCTTGGGATCCGTGACACCGTAACGATCCCGCGTGATCTCGTCCCAGAGCGCGGTGAACGCGCGCATCTTCGACATCTCTTCGACGAACCGCACCCCGGCGTTGACGAAGAACGAGATCCGCGCGACGACCTTGGCCATGTCGGCCTGCTCGACCTGACCGGAATCGCGGACCGCGTCGAGCACGGCGATCGCGGTGCACAACGCGTACGCGACCTCTTGCGTCGGCGTCGCGCCGGCTTCCTGCAGGTGGTAGCTGCAGATGTTGATCGGGTTCCACTTCGGCACGTGGTGCACCGTCCACGCGATCATGTCGGTGATCAGGCGGAGGCTCGGGCCCGGTGGGAAGATGTAGGTGCCGCGGGAGAGGTATTCCTTGATGATGTCGTTCTGCGTGGTGCCGGTGAGCTTCGCCAGCACCTCGTCCACGTCGCGGCCCTCGGCCTCGGCCTGCTCACGCGCCACGGAGACGTAGAGCGCCAGCAGCCACATGGCGGGCGCGTTGATCGTCATCGACGTGTTGGCCTCCGCGAGCGGGATGCCGTCGAAGAGGCGCCGCATGTCGCCGATATGCGAGACCGGGACGCCGACCTTGCCGACCTCGCCCTTGGACAGCTGGTGATCGGGGTCGTAACCGGTCTGCGTCGGCAGATCGAAGGCGACCGAGAGGCCGGTCTGGCCCTTCGCGAGGTTACGGCGGTACAGCTCGTTGGACGCGGCCGCGGACGAGTGACCCGCGTAGGTCCGCATCACCCAGGGGCGGTCCCGTTCACGGTCCGTGGGATAGGGCACGGCATACCTCCGAGTCGGGCACAGCGGACGACCGTCCGAGCATACCGGCCGGTAACATGCGATGCGCAGTTGAATCGAACACAGTCGGGTCATTCTTCGCGGCTGGAAGGTGCCCGGGCCCCGGAGGGGACGACACAGGACCCGGGCACCGGGATCAGACGACTTCGAGCCCGATCCGGAACCCGTCCGGGTCGAAGGCGTTGGCGTCGAGGGCGAAGTCGCTGTGGCCCCCGCCCTGACTGGCCCAGCGGGTGAAGGTGGGCACGCCCTCCGGCTCGCCGCGGTCGACGGCCAGGATGGACAGGCGCAGGTCGGTGATCTGGACGCCGGGCGGCAGCGGGCGCGTCTCCAGGAACAGCCGGTACTGGTCCGGGTCGAAGGAGTTGCTGTCGGTGATCAGGTCGGTGGTGCCACCGCCCTGGCTCGCCCAAGGGGTGTAGGCGACGGGGCCGAGTTCCCGCCCGCCGTCGCGGGCCTGCCCGCCGATCCGGAAATCGATCTGGTTCAGCTGCCCGCCACCGAAGGCGGGGTTGAGGTCGATCCTGGCGCCGTCCGGGTCGAAGTTGTTGCTGTCACCGGCCCACTGCGACACGCTGGTGCCGAAGTTGGCGAACCCGGTGAACTGCTCGACCCCGAATCCGCCCCGGCCGCCGTTGTCGGCCAGCTGGATACCGATCCTGAAGTTGGGCGGTGCCGCCTCCGCCACCGCCGGGGAGACGGCGACGGAAAGACCGGCCACGACCAGCAGGGCGAGGTTTCTGCTCCAGAGCTTGCGCATTTCTCTCTCCTGTCGGGAAACCGTGCCAACGAGGAGAGATTCACATCCGGCACCACCGGGAAATGTTGTGAAGGTGTTGTGGCGCCTAAGGATTCCGTTCGCGCGCCTCTTCTACGGCTTTCGCCAGCTTCTCCCGCACCTTCGCCACGTCGCTGACACCCACCAGGATGATCGGCGGCTTGCGGTCCTTCCCGGTACCGGCGCCGAAATTCGCCGACGCCCACGCCAGCACACCGAGCCTGCCGAAGGTGATCGTCCCGGTCTTGCCCGGCCCGGGGGTGACAACGGGGTCCGCCAACCCGGCCAGCGCCACGGACTCCTCCTTGCGTCGGACGAGCGAACTGGTCGCGATGACGCGGCCGTCCGTCACGGCGTACGTGGTCGAGGCGAGCCTGAGGTAGCGGATCAGCGGCCTGCCGGCGAGATGCAGAACGCCCGCGACGGTGAGCACGATCCAGGCGCCCGTGTGGAACGCCGTCTCGTGGTTGCCCGCGAAGAACACCGTGACGGCGCCGAGCCAGAGCAGGCCGACAGGGACGTTGAAGTAGTCGCCGGGATTGAAGAGGGGCCTGCGCACCGGCTGCCCGGCCCAGATGACCCGTTCGCCTGGAAGGAGGTCGATCTGCCCCTCATGCATGCCACGGCACACTACCCGTCCGGGGGACGCGCGAGGAGTGTCCGTTCGTCGGTCTCCCAGCGGTCCGAACGGACCTGGCGAGCCGTCGGTACAGGTGGTCGTGAGTGGCGTTTCGGGTTAGAACCCGAAACGCCACTCACGACCCACCCGGCCCGGCCTCACCGTGACTGGATGGCCGTCACCCGTGATCAGACGGACGACACGCGTGTCCAGGCGGACGGCTCGACCGGCTACGCGCGTGTCGTCCGTCCAGTCACGCGTGTCGTCCGTCTGATCACGCGCACCGTCCCCTCGAACACGCGTGGCCGCCGAAGGGACACGGGTCCTCGTGAGTGGCGATTCGGGCTAGAACCCGAAACGCCACTCACGACCCACCCGGCCCAGTGCTCGCCGCAGCCGGGCCCGGGATTGTGACCGAAATCCGCGGGACTCGCCCGCGCCCGGCGTCTAGCGTGGGTGACCGTGACGTGGAGTTCGTACAGCAGCTATCTGGTCATCGTCGTCCTGATCGTCCTCGCGCCGGGGCCGGACACGATGGTGATGCTCAAGAACTCGCTGTCCGGCGGCACCCGCGGCGGTTTCCTCACCACGGCGGGGATCTTCGTGGCCAACGCCGTCCAGGGCACGGCCGCCGCGCTCGGCCTCGGCGTCGTGATCGCGCAGTCGCAGCCGGTGTTCGTGACGCTCAAATGGGTCGGCGCCGCGTACCTGGTCTTCCTCGGTTTCCAGGCGTTGCGCGGCGCGTGGCGGGGTGACTACTCCGGTGTCACGGCGGTGAAGCAGCAACGGTCGAGCGGGTTCCGCCGCTTCCGCGAGGGCTTCCTTTCCAACATCACCAACCCGAAGGTGCTCGTGCTGTACCTGTCGGTGCTGCCGCAGTTCCTCGATCCGGTGACGACGTCGGCGTGGCACGCGCTGCTGCTCGCGTACACGGTCGCCGTGCTCGGCGCGATCTGGCTGCTGACGCTGCTGTTCTTCGTGCACCGCGTGCGGGCCTGGCTCGAACGCCGCAAGGTCCGGCGGGCGCTCGACGGCGTCACCGGCACCGCGCTGGTCGGTTTCGGCGCCGCACTCGTGCTGGAGTAACCCCTTCGGTCGTTCACGCGATACTCCGGATGTCGCAATGGCGCGACCTCAAGGAGGCTTCGATGAACAAGAAGACCTACGGCGTTCTCGCCGGAGCCGCCTTCTCCCTCGTTCTTCTCGGCGCGGGCCCCGCGGACGCCGGCGAGCGCGGCAACTCCGGCGCCCCGCCCGGACACGCGAAGGACACCACCAAACCGCAGCCAC
This sequence comes from Amycolatopsis keratiniphila, assembly GCF_000400635.2. Lineage (NCBI taxonomy): Bacteria > Bacillati > Actinomycetota > Actinomycetes > Pseudonocardiales > Pseudonocardiaceae > Amycolatopsis > Amycolatopsis keratiniphila. The sequence goes on from NC_021252.1 coordinate 7,345,473, forward strand.
CGTCCAAAGCGGACTTCTCCGGGCACGGCGCGAACAAGCACGGGCCGTACGACTCCACCAGGGACGGTTCGCCGTCGGCCAACGGCAACGGCGGTGGCGAAGCCGCGGGCAAGCCCTGCGCCGGTTGCGTCGGCAAGGCCGACGACAAGAACCCGCCCGGGCAGCTTCCCGGCGGCTCCGACGCGAACGCGGGCTACGAATGCGACCGCAACCACGGCGTCGGGCGCGGCAACCCCGCGCACACCGCCTGCGTGCCGGACCGGACGCCGCCCGCCACGAAGCCGCCGGTCCAGACTCCCCCGCCCGGGGGACCACGCGCCGAGGCCGTTCCGGCCGCGGTCGTGCCGGTGGCGGCCGTCGCCGCGGCCGCCGCGCCCCGCGCCGACGTCGCGGCCGCGAGTACGCCGTCACTGGCCAAGACCGGTTTCGATCTCGAACCGGTGCTGCTGGCCGGGCTGGGTTCGCTGGCCGCGGGCGGTGCCGCGGTCTACGCGGGAACGCGGCGGCGCAGGGACGCCTGAATACTTTCGGCGGGTGACTTTCCGGCGTCCACCACGTTGAATCCCGTCTCCAGGAGCACCTAGCCGAGGAGGCCGTTCGTGAGGTTCACCCCCGCCGCCACCGTCACGGCGATGGCCGCCGCCCTGCTGCTGGGCGGCGCCACCGCCGCGACCGCGATCAACTCCTACAACGCCACCCCGGCGCCCGAGCGCACCGAGGTCGGCGCGCTCGTCGCCACCTGGGACAACGACGGCGACCCCGCCACGCCCGACCGGGTCGACTGGGTGTGCTCCGGCACCATGGTCGACGCCGACACCTTCCTGACCGCCGCGCACTGCACCACCGGCTGGCCCGCCAACGTGCGGTTCTTCGTCTCGCTCGACCAGGACGTGCAAGCGGGTCTCGACGCGGCCGCGAAGAAGTATCCCGGCGACCCGGCGGCGGTCGCCAAGGCCGTCGCCGTCGAGGGCGTCGCGCACAACGAACCCGGCTACCCCGGCAACTCCGCCGACTCGCACGACATCGCCGTCGTCCAGCTGCCCGCGAAGCAGGTCGCCGCACGCTGGAGCTTCACCCCCGCGAAGCTGCCCAGTGCCGGTCAGCTCGACAAGCTCGGCCCGCAGGGACTGAACTCGACGCCGTTCGTGGTCGCCGGCTACGGCACGCAGGAAGCCGTGAACGGGCCGGGCGGGCACACGCATCCGGGCGGCGGCGTCCGGATGAAGGCGCCCGTCACCTTCGACGCGCTCAACAAGACCTGGGTGCGGCTCGCGATGACGGCGCCCCAGGGCAACGGCGGCGCCTGCTACGGCGACTCCGGCGGGCCGAACTTCGCCACGATCGACGGCGAGCGTGTCCTCGTGTCGACGACCATCACCGGTGACGGCCCCTGCTACGCCACCAATGTCACCTACCGGCTGGACTCGCCGACGTCACGGGACTTCCTCGCGCCGTTCGTCGCCCTGCCCTGATCAAGCCCGCTCGGGTTCGCCCGCGACACGCTCGATGCGGGCACCGAGCCGGTTCAGGTTCTCCACGAAATGCGGGTAACCGCGGTCGATGTGGAAGACGTCCCAGACCTCGGTGACACCGTCCGCGCACAGCCCGGCCAGCACCAGCCCGGCACCGGCGCGGATGTCCGCGGCCCACACCGGGGCGCTCGAGAGCTTCTCCACACCGCGGACGACGGCGTGGTGCCCGTCGGTGCGCGCGTCGCCGGAAAGCCGCATCATCTCCTCGATGAACCGGAACCGGGCCTCGTAGATGTTCTCCGTGATCATCGAGGTGCCCTCGGAGACCGCGGACAGCGCCACCGCGAACGGCTGCAGGTCGGTCGCGAAACCGGGGTACGGCAGCGTCACCCAGTCGACGGCCTTCGGGCGCTCGTTCTGGACGATGCGGAAGCCCTTGTCGTCGAACGTCTCGACCTCGGCACCCGCCAGGCGGAGCTTGTCGAGGACCAGGTCGAGGTAGTGCGGGTTGACGCCGCGGACGGTCAGGTCGCCCCGGGTCATCGCGGCGGCGAACGCCCAGGTCGCGCCGACGATCCGGTCGCCGATCACGCGGTGCTCGGTCGGGTGCAGCTTCTCGACGCCCTCGACGGTGAGGGTCGAGGTGCCCGCGCCTTCGACCTTCGCGCCCATCTCGGTCAGCATCGTGCAGATGTCGACGATCTCGGGCTCGCGCGCGGCGTTGTCGATGACCGTGGTGCCCTCGGCGAGCACGGCGGCCATCAGGATGTTCTCGGTGGCGCCGACGCTCGGGAAGTCCAGCCAGATCTGCGCGCCGCGCAGCCCGTCGGCCTTCGCCACGACGCAGCCGTGCTCGATGGTGCTGGTGGCGCCCAGCTTGCGCAGGCCGTTCTGGTGCATGTCCAGCGGCCGCGAACCGATGGCGTCACCGCCCGGCAGCGCCACGACGGCCTGCTTGAGCCGTCCGACCAGCGGACCCAGCACGCACACCGACGCGCGCAGTTTGCCCATCGCGGCCGAATCGGCCCGGTGCGACAGCTCGGCCGGGGTGGTGATCTTGGCGGTGTCGCCGTCGATGACGACGTCGCAGCCGACGCTGCGCAAGACGTCGCCCATCAGGGGGACGTCCAGGATCTGGGGGCAGTTCGTGATGGTCGTCGTACCCTCGGCCAGCAGGGCCGCGGCCATCAGTTTCAGCACGCTGTTCTTGGCGCCGACCACGTCGACCTCGCCGACCAGCCGTGCTCCGCCGTGCACGTCGAAGTGCTCGCTCATGGGCGCCAATCATGCCCTCTCGCCCGGATTTGCCTTACGCCGGGCCGGTAGAGTCGGCTTCATGGTCGTTCGCATCAACCGCGTGTACACGAAGGTCGGCGACAACGGCACCACGGCGCTCGGCGACGGCTCCCGCGTGCCGAAGACCTCGCCCCGGCTGGCCGCGTACGCCGACGTCGACGAAGCCAACTCCGTCATCGGGCTCGCGCTCGCGATGGGCGGGCTTTCCGAGGAGATCACGCGGGTCCTGCGTGCGGTGCAGAACGATCTCTTCGACGTCGGCGCGGATCTGTGCGCGCCGATCGTGGAGAACCCGCCGTACGAGCCGCTGCGCATCACCGAGCGGTACATCGAGCGGCTGGAAGGCTGGTGCGACGAGTTCAACGAGCGCGTGCCGAAGCTGACGTCGTTCATCCTGCCGGGTGGCACCCCGGGGGCGGCTTTCCTGCATCAGGCCCGCACGGTCGCGCGGCGGGCCGAGCGGTCCGGCTGGGCGCTGTTCGAGGCCGAGCAGGCCGCGACGAACCAGCTGGCGATCAAGTACCTGAACCGGCTCTCGGATCTGCTGTTCATCCTGTCGCGGCTGGCGAATCCGGACGGCGACATCCTGTGGCAGCCCGGCGGGGCGGACTGAAGGACGCTTTCACCGCATCCGATGCGACGAAAGCGTCCTTCGGCTCACAATCGGCCTTGCTCCTGTGCTGCCCAATAGCGCTCGAGGTCGACGTCGGGCGTGCCGTCCTTGCCCGGGTCGATCGCCTTCATCGTGATCGTGTCCTCCAGGGACACGGGCTCGGGAAGGTGGCTCCAGCGGTTCGTGTCCTCGCTCTGAGTCATGGACCGAGAATAGACGTGGATCACGTCCGGAGCCCGGTAGAAATGCCGCATTCAGAGGACTAAATGCCCCAGGAAGTCCGGAGCGAAGCGAGCGCGTCGTGGAAGCCCGGGAAGGTCTTCTTCACGCAACCGGGGTCGTCCAGCGTGATCCCCGGCGTCCGCAACCCCGTGACGCTGAACGCCATCGCGATGCGGTGGTCCCGGCGGCACTTCACGAGCGCCCCGGACGGCGTGCCCGGCCGGATCTCGATCCAGTCCCGCCCTGTCTCCACCGAAACACCCATCGCGCGCAGATTCTCTTCGCACGCCGCCAGCCGGTCGCATTCCTTGATGCGCGTGTTGTAGACGTCCTCGATCCGCACCGGCCCGTCCGCGAACGGCGCGATGGCCGCGAGCGTCGGCACGGTGTCGGAGATGTCGCGCATGTTCACCGTGACACCGCGCAGGCCACCCGTCCCGGTCACGGTCACGGCGTCCGGACCGACCTCGACGTCCGCGCCCATCTGCCGCAGGACCTCGACGAAGGCCAGATCCCCTTGCAGGGCGCCCTCGCCGAGCCCCGGCACGGTGACCGAGCGACCGGTCAAAGCGGCCGCCGCGAAGAAGTAGCTGGACGTCGAAGCGTCGGGCTCGATCTCGTAGCGACAGGCCTGATACGGCGTGGGCGGCACGACGAACGTGTCGCCGTCACGGACGACCTCGACGCCGAAGCGCCGCATCATCGCGATGGTGATCTCGACGTAGGGCACCGAAACGAGGTCCGTGACGGTGATCCGGAGGCCCTCGGCCGTCAAGGGACCGACCAGCAGCAACGCGGTCAGGAACTGCGAGGACAGCCCCGCGTCCAGGGTCAGTTCGCCGCCCTTGATCCCGGCGGCCCGCACGACCAGGGGATGGTGGCCCGGCGTGCCTTCGAAGGTCAGGTCGACGCCCAGTTCCAGCAACGCGTCGGTGAGCGGCCCCAGCGGCCGCGCGCGCATCTGCTCGGAGGCGTCGAAGCGGAAGGTGCCGTGCCCGGCGGCGGCCAGTGCCGGCAGGAACCGCGCGGTGGTGGCGCCGTCGCGGCAGAAGACGTCGGCGCTGTCGACGGCGGGGCCTTCGGGCCTGCCCTCGATCGTCCACTCGCCGGGAGCGCGGGAGACCTGATAGCCGAGCTTGAGGAGGCCCTCGGCGAAGCCCTCGGAGTCGTCCGAACGCAGCGGCCTGCTCAGCACGGTCGTCCCGTGGGCGGCGGCCGCGAGGAACAGGCCTCGGGCGGTGATCGACTTCGAACCGGGGATGTCGACGATGGTCACGGCGTGAGCATACGGCGTGCCCGAAGGGCGAACTCGCGTGATCAGGGGCGCGACACGCGTGATTGAAGGCGGAACACGCGTGATCAGACGGACGACACGCGTGATCAGGAAGCGCGCGGGAGACGGCGGCCCGGCGGGGCCGACTCCAGCCAGGACAGGAAGCCGGTGAGGGCACCGGGACCCATCGCGATCTCGATCGCCTCCTGCTTGGCGGACTCGCACCGCAGCACGATCGAACCTTCGGGGACGGCGTACGCCTCCGTGCCGGAGGGGTCACGCCGGTCCGCGATCTCCATGCTTTCGCGCTCGAAGACGCGATCCGGGCCCGTCCGCAGGCTCCACACGCGGAACCAGACGAACTTCTCGCCCTCGTAGCGGCCCAGCCCCAGATGCCAGCTGGACCGCGCCTCGTCCGGACGCCACCGCAGGGCGACGCTCACCCCGCCACCGCGGCGCATCCGGACCCACCGCAACGAATACCAGGCCGCGAGCACGGCCAGGACGGTCAGGGCCCCGAGAACACCCACGGCGATTTCCACGGCCCGGCCCCTGTCCTTCGCCCGGTCAGACCGACTGACCGGCCGCGCGAAGCTGGGCGGTCGCCCTAGCCCGCTCTTGCTCGTCTTCGCCGGTCAGCGCCTTCTTGGCCGCGTCGACGTCGATCTCGTCCGAGAGCTCGGCGCTCTCGGCGAGGATGCTCACGCCGGTCGCGGTGACCGACAGGAACCCGCCGTGCACCGCGGCGGTCACGGTCTCGCCGTCCGTGGTCGTCACCTTCACGACGCCACCCTCGACGAGCTGGCCGAGAACCGGCTCGTGACCGGCCATGATGCCGATCTCGCCCTCGGTGGTCTGCGCCACCACGAACGTGGCGGTACCGGACCAGAGACGGCGCTCGACGGCTACCAGCTCGACAGAAATCTCAGCCACGTAGCTTCCCTTCACCTCAGGTGCTGGCACCGAGTGTAATAGTCAAAGGTTCCGGTATGCGAACGACGGGACCAGCGTCCACAGTAGACACTGATCCCGCCGCTCATCGGAACATCACTTCTTGGTGATTTCCTTGTACTTCTTCTCGAGGTCTTCGAGGCCACCGATACCCAGGAACGCCTGCTCCGGGTAGTGGTCGAAGTCGCCCTTGGTGATGCGGTCGAACGACTCGATGGTCTCCGACAGCGGCACGGTCGAGCCCGGGATCTGCGTGAACGCCTCGGCGACCAGCATGTTCTGCGACAGGAACCGCTCGATGCGGCGCGCGCGCTGAACGGTCAGCTTGTCCTCTTCCGAGAGCTCGTCCATACCGAGGATCGCGATGATGTCCTGCAGCTCCTTGTACTTCTGCAGGATCCGGATGACCTCGGAGGCCACGCGGTAGTGGTCCTCACCGACGATGGCCGGGTCGAGAATGGTCGACGTCGACGCCAGCGGGTCCACCGCCGGGAAGATGCCCTTCTGGAACACCGACCGCGAAAGCTCGGTGGTGGCGTCCAGGTGGGCGAACGTCGTCGCCGGGGCCGGGTCGGTGTAGTCGTCCGCGGGGACGTAGATCGCCTGCATCGAGGTGATCGAACGACCACGGGTCGAGGTGATCCGCTCCTGGAGCTGACCCATCTCGTCGGCCAGCGTCGGCTGGTAACCCACGGCCGAAGGCATGCGGCCCAGCAGGGTCGACACCTCGGAACCGGCCTGGGTGAACCGGAAGATGTTGTCGATGAAGAGCAGCACGTCCTGGTTCTGCACATCGCGGAAGTACTCCGCCATGGTCAGCGCGGACAGCGCGACCCGCATACGGGTGCCCGGCGGCTCGTCCATCTGACCGAAGACGAGGGCGGTGTCGTTGATGACGCCGTCCTCGGACATCTCCAGGAAGAGGTCGTTGCCCTCACGGGTGCGCTCGCCGACACCGGCGAACACCGAGGTACCACCGAAGTTCCGGGCGACACGGGTGATCATCTCCTTGATGAGCACCGTCTTGCCGACGCCGGCACCGCCGAACAGGCCGATCTTTCCACCCTGCACGTACGGGGTCAGCAGGTCGACGACCTTGAGGCCGGTCTCCAGCATCTCCGTCTTGCCTTCGAGCTGGTCGAAGGACGGCGGGTTGCGGTGGATGCCCCAGCGCTCGAGGTCGTCGCCGTAGCCGGGCTCGTCCAGGCACTCGCCGAGCGCGTTGTAGACGTGGCCCTTGACCTTGTCGCCGACCGGGACGGTGATGGGGCCGCCGGTGTCGGTGACCTCGGCGCCACGGACGAGACCGTCCTGCGGCTGGAGCGAAATGGTGCGGACGAGGTTGTCACCGAGGTGGCTGGCGACCTCGAGCGTCACCGTCTTGCGCAGCTGCTCGAACTCGATTTCGACCTTGAGCGCGTTGAACTGGTCGGGAACGGAACCGCGCGGGAATTCGACGTCGACGACCGGGCCGGTCACCGAGACGATGCGCCCCTTGGCACGGGCTTCAGTACTGGTCATCAGTCATCACTTCCTGCTGCGGTGAGAGCGTTCGCCCCACCGACGATTTCGGAGATCTCCTGGGTGATCTGCGCCTGGCGGGCCTGGTTCGCCTCCCGCGTCAGCGTGTTCACCAGTTCGTTCGCGTTGTCCGACGCCGCCTTCATCGCGGTGCGGCGGGCCGCGAGTTCGGACGCCGCCGACTCCAGCATCGCCGCGAAGAGCCGCGTGTTGATGTACTTCGGCAGCAACGCGGCGAGCAGCTTGTCGGCGCTGGGCTCGAACTCGTAGCTCGGGAGCAGGCTCTCGGGCTTCTCCTCTTCGCCCTCGGTGTACTCGACCTCGAGCGGCGCGACGCGCTTGGCGACCGGACGCTGGGTGAGCATCGAGACGAACTCGGTGTAGACGACGTGGATCTCGTCGACACCCAGGATGCCGTCGGCGTTGCCGGCCTCGTCGTCGGCGCCGTTCAGGAACGACTCGACGATGAGCTCGCCCGCCTCCGCGGCGTTGACGTAGCCGGGCTGGTCGGAGAAGCCCGTCCAGCTTTCGGCCACCTCGCGGCCACGGAACCGGTAGTAGCTCAGGCCCTTGTTGCCGGTCACGTACAGCACCGGCTCCTTGCCCTGCTCACGCAGCAGCGTGAGGAGCTCCTCGGTCGCCTTCAGCACGTTGGAGTTGTATCCACCGCACTGGCCCTTGTCGCTGGTGATCACGAGGACCGCCGCGCGCTTCGGGTTCGGACGCTCGACCAGAAGCGGGTGGTCGAGGTTGGCCGAGGCACCGGCCAGGGCCGAGAGCACGTTCGTGATCTCGTCCGAGTAGGGCCGGGACGCCGCGACCTTCGCCCGCGCCTTGGTGATGCGCGCGGTGGCGATGAGCTCCATCGCCTTGGTGATCTTGCCGATGGACTTGGTCGCCTTGATACGCGACCGGAGTTCTCGGAGTTGTGCGGCCATGAGCTATCAGCTCACTTCTTCGGGGCGGGCTTGTTGACCTTGACGGTCTCCTGCCCGACCTTCTCGGCGTCCATCGCGTCGGAGACCTCGACGAGGCTCTTGCCCTCGGCGGTGGTGAACTCCTTCTTGAACTCGTTCACCGCGTCGACCAGCCCGGAAGCGGTCTCGTCGGAGAACTTGCCCGACTCGCGGATGTCCTTGAGGAGCTCTCCGTGCTTACGGCGCGCGGACTCGATGAACTCGTGGTTGAAGCGGCGCACGTCCTCGGTCGGGACCGAGTCGTAGTGCCCGTTGGTGCCGAGGTACACCGTGACGACCTGCTCCTCGACCGGGATCGGGGAGTACTGCGGCTGCTTGAGCACCTCGTACAGGCGGGCACCGCGCTCGAGCTGCGCCTTCGAGGCGTCGTCGAGGTCCGAGGCGAAGGCCGCGAAGGCCTCCAGCTCGCGGTACTGCGACAGGTCGATACGGAGCGAACCCGAAACCGACTTCATCGCCTTGACCTGCGCGGCACCACCCACGCGGGAAACCGAGATACCCACGTCGATGGCCGGGCGCTGACCGGCGTTGAACAGGTCCGACTGGAAGAAGCACTGACCGTCGGTGATCGAGATGACGTTGGTCGGGATGTAGGCCGACACGTCGTTCGCCTTGGTCTCGATGATCGGGAGACCGGTCAGCGAGCCCGCGCCCAGCTCGTCCGAGAGCTTCGCGCAACGCTCGAGGAGACGGGAGTGCAAGTAGAAGACGTCGCCGGGGAAGGCTTCACGGCCCGGCGGGCGACGCAGCAGCAGCGAGATCGCGCGGTAGGCGTCGGCCTGCTTGGTCAGGTCGTCGAACACGATGAGGACGTGCTTGCCCTCGTACATCCAGTGCTGGCCGATGGCCGAGCCGGTGTACGGCGCGATCCACTTGAAGCCGGCGGAGTCCGACGCGGGGGCCGCGACGATGGTGGTGTACTCCATCGCGCCGGCGTCCTCGAGGGACTTCTTGACCGCGGCGATCGTGGAGCCCTTCTGGCCGACCGCGACGTAGATGCAGCGAACCTGCTTCTTCGGGTCGCCGGTCTCCCAGTTGGCCTTCTGGTTGATGATCGTGTCCACCGCGACGGCCGTCTTACCGGTCTTGCGGTCACCGATGATCAGCTGGCGCTGGCCACGGCCGATCGGGGTCATCGCGTCGATCGCGGTGATACCGGTCTGCAGCGGCTCGGACACCGGCTGGCGCTCGACCACCGAAGCGGCCTTGACCTCCAGCGGGCGACGCTCGGTGGTCTCGATCTCGCCGAGGCCGTCGATCGGGGCGCCCAGCGGGTTCACGACGCGGCCGAGGTAGCCCTCGCCGACCGGAACCGAGAGGACCTGACCGGTCCGCTTGACTTCCTGACCTTCGACGACGGTCTCGAAGTCACCGAGGATCGCGGCACCGATGGAGCGCGCGTCCAGGTTCAGCGCCACGCCGAGGACCCCGCCGGGGAACTCGAGCAGCTCGTTGGCCATCGCCGAGGGAAGACCCTCGATGTGGGCGATACCGTCACCGGCGTCGACGACGACGCCAACCTCTTCCCGGCTCACGTCCGGGGCGTAACTCGAGACGTAGTTCTCGATCGCGCTACGGATCTCATCCGAGGAGATCGTCAGCTCCGCCATTTCGTTCCCGCTCTCGCTTCGTTCGTGCCAGTGTGCAAAGTCGTTGTTATGGGGTCAGCCGGCCAGCCGGCGACGCAGGGCGTCGATCCGCCCCGCGGTGCTGCCGTCGATGACCTCGTCGCCGACGCGGACGACGAGCCCGCCGCCGAGTGACGGGTCGACCTCGACGTGCAGCGCGAGCTGCCGCCCGTAAAGGGCGTTGAGCTTCTCGCTCAGCCGAGCCTGCTGTTCGTCGGACAGCGCGCTCGCGCTGGTCACCCGGGCGACCGAGCGTTCACGGCGTTCCGCGGCCAGCTGGACCAGCTCTTCGAGGGCGTTGCCGACCCCGCGGCCCTTGGCGCGCAGGACGACCTGCTCGACGAGGGTCTTGGTGACCACGTCCACCTTGTCGGCGAACAGGGTGCGGACGAGGGTCCGCTTCGCCTCGGCGGGTGCGGTCAGGTCGGACAGTGCCCGTTCGAGCTCCGGCTCACCCGCGACGATACGGCTGACCCGGAACAGCTGGTCTTCGACAGCGTCGATGTTCCCGGACTTCTCCGCACTGGTGAGCAGCGCCGAGCGGCCGAGGGCCTCGAGCCCGTCGGTCAGTTCGCGCGGGCTCGACCAGCGGCTGCCCGCCACGGAGTCGAGCACCTGCAGGGCCGGTTCGGAAACCTTGCCCGCGAGGACCCCGCGGGCGAGGCCGATCCGGGCTTCGGACGAGGCCGAACCGTCGGCGACGGCCCGGCGCAGGCCGATCTCCCGGTCCAGCAGGGCGACGACCGAAAGCAGCTCGTCGCCGACCGTCGCCGGGTCCGTACCCGCGGCGGCCAGAACCTCGCCGAGACGCTTCTCGGCGAGGTCGAGCGCTTCACGGCTCGCAGCATGCAGCGTCATTCTGGTCTACTTCCCCGCTCCGTTGGAGGCACCAGCGGTCTCCAGCTCGGCAAGGAACCGGTCCACGGTGCCGTGGCGGCGCGCGTCGTCCGCGAGCGACTCGCCGACGATGCGGCTGGCCAGCTCGACGGAGTTACGGCCGAGTTCGGCGCGCAGCTCGGCGATGATCTGCGCCTTCTGGGCCTGCAGCTGAGCCTGCCCCTGGGCGACGATGCGCTGGGACTCGGCTTCGGCCTCGGCCCGCAGCTCCGCCTTGATCTGCTCGGCTTCGAGCCGGGCGTCGTCGCGGATCTTCGCGGCCTCGGAACGGGCTTCCGCCAGCTGCGCCTTGTACTGCGCAAGGTTTTCTTCGGCTTCGGCCTGAGCCTTTTCGGCCCGCTCGATGCCACCCTCGATCAGCTTGGTCCGCTCCTCGTAGGTCGCCTCGAAACGGGGAACGACGTACTTCTTCAGAACGAACAGCAGCAGAAGGAAGGCGATGAACCCGAGAATGAGCTCGGGAACGTGCGGCACGATCGGGTTGGGCGCGTCTCCGGCGGCCAACACCAATTCGGTCTTCAGCACAACGTCTCCTTAAGCGAGATGAGCCAGGAAAAACTCAGCCGACGGAGGCGAGGAAGTAGATAACGATACCGATCAGCGCCAGCACCTCGGTCAGCACGAAGGTGGAGAAGGCGATGCTCTGCAGCTTGCCCTGCGCCTCCGGCTGACGGGCGGTGCCGTTGATGACCGCGGCGAAGATCAGACCCACACCGATACCGGGGCCGATCGCACCGAGGCCGTAGCCGATGGCGGCGAGACCCGGGTTGATGTTGGAAGCGGCCTCGGCAGCCTGCGCAAGAACGATGTTGCTCACGTGCGTTTCCCTTCAAACTCGGTCCGCGCGACTCACGCGGATCGGGGGCTTTTGGTGTTTCTCAGTGCTCCGACGCCAGCGCGGCGCCGATGTACCCTGCGGACAGCAGTGCGAAAATGTATGCCTGCAGGACCTGGATGAATGCCTCCAGGAACGTCATCGCGATGGCGAACAGGAACGCCACCGGCGACGCGACCTTCACGATGCCTTCGCCCTCGGTCAGCAGGAAGCTCCCGCCGAGCGTGAAGACCATGATGATGAGGTGACCGGCGAACATCGCGGCGAACACCCGGATGGCCAGCGTGGCCGGCGCGATGAAGAACTTCTGCGCGAACTCGATGGTGGAGTACAGCGGCAGAACGAATCCGGGGATGCCGGGCGGCGCCAGTTCCTTCTTCATGTAGTGACCGAAGCCGTGGCGCTTGATGCCGACGTAGTGGTACACCGGGTAAACAACGAGGAACGCGAGAGCGACGGGGAAGCCGAATCGGGCCATCGTCGGGAACTGGAAGAACGGGATGATCCCGAAGAGGTTGTTGACCAGGATGAAGCTGAACAACCCGAGGATCAGCGGAATGAACGGCTTGAAGTCGGCCGAACCGATCTGCTCACGCGCGATGTTGTTGCGGCCGAAGTTGTAAATCGACTCGGCGATGAACTGCCCCTTGCCGGGGACGACCTTGAGCCGGCGCGACGTCACCATGAAGTAGGTGATGATGATGATCAGGGAGATGACCACCAGCAGCATCGGCTTGGTGAAGCTCAACCAATAGCCGGAACCGAACAACGGCGGCAGGTTGAAGTCTTTGACACCAGGCGGCGCGAACTCCGCACCCTCGGCTAGTACCAGCGCGCCCACTGGGCTCCTTCCGGTTCTCCCGGCCGGCGTTCACTCCGCCGGGGGAATCGTCACGATCTGGACTTAACGTACCCGACACGTATCGGGCCGTCGGAGGCGGCCACCCCACGATGTGCTGAACACGGTTTCACGTTCCGCACACGAGGATTCTCGATGCAGTGCTCCCGGGAGACAGACGCCTACCAGCGGGTAATGAGGGACGATTCAACGCCGTCGCCACACTGCTGTTCGGGGTTCGTCATCAGGAGCCGGCAGCCGAGGCCGCCGCCCATACGCGGACCATATCAGCAGGTACCGACGGGCCGTACAGGCGTACTACATTGCCCCTGATCGGCCGAGGACCTAGGTCCCGTCCCAGGTCAGGACCTGGGTCCCGAAATCAGCGGGAGGCCGGGATGATCGTCGGGATCTTGGTCTTGCGGAAGGCCGCGAACTCCACCGCGGCGGCCACCAGGATGGCGACGATCATGGTGACACCCAGGGCCATCGGGTGAATCGACGTCACTCCGCGGAGCAGGCTCAGCGCCGCGAACAGCACGACGACCTTGAGCACGTAGCCACCGAGGGCGATCACCATCACGAACATCGGGTCCATGCCCGCGCTGAAGCGCATCAGGCCCAGCGTCGCGAGCGCGGACACGATGGCGAGCACGCCACCGATGACCGAGCCGAGCAGGCCCGGGAGTCCATTGAGGATGGTGAAGACCACGATGCAGATCAGCACCGCCGGCGGCACCAGCTTCAGGGAGGCCTTCATCATCGCGTTGGCCGCCTGCAGAACCACCTTGGCGTGGGGGTTCTCCTCCGCCTCGACGGTCTTCTCGGTCTCGCTCACAGAAAACTCCCTGGTCGTCTCAGCCCGCCAGTGTAGGCCCGTGCCGATGCGGGCCTTCAGGCAGTCCGGTTCCGCGACCGCAGTCTCGGCACGATCGACACCAGCGTCGCCAGCAGGAAGCCGAATCCGACAATCCAGAAAACCGCGACACTGTCGAAAAGCGTCACCGAAACGGCGCCGAACGCGAGCAGGCCCGCCCACAAATAGATGAGCAGCACCGCACGACGCTGGGAGTGGCCGATCTCCAGCAGGCGGTGGTGCAGATGCATCTTGTCCGCCGCGAAGGGGCTCTCGCCGCGGCGGGTGCGGCGGATGACCGCCATGATCAGGTCGAGCAGCGGCACGAACAGCACCGCGGCGACCACCACGAGCGGCGAGAGCAGCGCGAGCGCGTCCTTTCCGCTGAACTGCGGGTACGGCACGCGGCCCGACGCGGACGTCGTCGCACCGGCCAGCATGAGCCCGATCATCATCGAGCCCGAATCGCCCATGAAGATCTTCGCGGGCTGGAAGTTGTACGGCAGGAAGCCGAGACAGGCCCCCGCGAGCGTGGCGGCGATGAGGGCAGGCGGGTACGCGCCGACGTCGCCGCCCGAGGAGTCGAGCAGGCCGAGCGAGAAGGAACAGGTCGCCGCGGCGGCGATGAAGCCGAGGCCGCCGGCGAGACCGTCGAGGCCGTCGACGAAGTTCATCGCGTTGACCATGACGACCACCAGCACGACGGTCAGCAGCGCGCCCTGGTTCTTGTCCAGCACCAGCACCTGGCCGAAGGAGTCGCCACCGCCGCCCCACGGCACCCAGAACGACACCCACTGCACACCGAAGATCACCAGGATCCCGGCGCACATGACCTGGCCCGCGAGCTTCGTCCAGGCGTCCAGCTCGAACCGGTCGTCGAGCGCGCCGATCAGGGAGATCACCCCGGCGGCGAGCAGGACACCCAGCGAGTCGAAGGAGAAGTCGAAGCCTCGGCTCAGCGCGGGCAGCTGGTGCGCGAGCCCCATCGCGGCGGCGACACCGAGGAAGATGCCGATGCCGCCCATCCGCGGGATCGGGGTGACGTGGACGTCGCGGGCCCGCGGGTTGGCGATCGCGCCGATCCGGATGGCGACCCGGCGCACGACACCGGTGAGCAGGAAGGTCACGGCCGCCGCGGTGAGGGCGACGAGGAGGTATTCCCGGATCGGGAGGCCTTGCGTGGGAGGCATGGTGCGTTACGCCGCCGAGGTCCAAGTCACTCGAACACGCTACCGCGTCAGGGGGATACGGCGGCCGACGGTCCTAGGCCAGTGACTCCGCGGGCACACCCAGTACTTCCGCGACGGCGGCGCGGCTGACCGCGCCCTCCCGCAGGATGACCGGGTCGTCGCCGGTGAGATCGACCATCGTGGACGGAACGGGCTCGCCGGACGAGCCGCCGTCGAGGTACACCGCGACGCTGTCACCGAGCTGGTCGACCGCTTCCTGCGCGGTGGTCGCGGGCGGACGGCCGGACACGTTCGCGCTCGAAACCGCCATCGGGCCGACGTCACGCAGCAGTTCCAGCGCGACCGGGTGCAGCGGCATCCGGAGCATCACCGTTCCGCGTGACTGGCCGAGATCCCACTGCAGGCTCGGGGCGTGCGGGAGGATGATCGAGAGGTCGCCGGGCCAGAAGGCCTCGATGAGCGCGCGGGCCTGCGGCGGCGTGCCGAGCACGAGTCCGTCCACAGTGGACCAGGAGCCGACCAGGACACCGACCGGCATGTCCGGGCCGCGGTGCTTGGCCCGCAGGAGGGACTGGACGGCGCCGCCGTCGAAGGCGTCCGCGCCGATGCCGTAGACCGTGTCGGTCGGGAGGACGACCAGGCGGCTGGAGCGCACCGCGCTCGCCGCCGCGGCGAGCCCGTCGGCCCGGGATTCGTGCTTGCTGCAGTCGTACACCGCGCTCATGGGCAGTGAGCGTAGCGCTGCGGTGTGGCGGGGCTCGCCAAGGTGCCCGTGTCGGCCGGGTGTTCTCGGCCGGGGCGGTCGTGAATGTCGATTCGGGTCAGGGCCGTGAAGGCCTCCTCGCCTACCCTGAAGGTAGTGAAGGTCCCCTTTCCCGAGTACATGAAGGCCTCCTTCCTTGCGCCTGGCGCAAGGAAGGAGGCCTTCATGTACTCGGCTTCAGGTGCGCAACCCGTAGTACCGAGGTGGGCCAGTGTCATGAAAGGGTCGTTCAGGACGTTTTTCGTCCTGAACGACCCTTTCATGACATACGGAGCGAGCGTCAGAAGGCGAAAGCGGTACAGAACGACGTCGCCGTCTTCGCCGGGTCCGCGATCGACGTCGCGGTCAGCTTGATGTGCGCGACGTGGTCACCGCCCGCGGCCCGTTTGGCGTGCGCGGTCGCCGAAGAGCGTCCGCCGAACGGGACGGTGGACAGCTCGTTCGGCAGCCGCACCTCCCAGCCCTTCGCGCTGGTGGACGCGCTCAGGCGATAGGTGTCGGTGTCGTACGGCGCCACCGCGCCCTTCGCGTTGCCCGTGTTGAGCACCGGGAACGAGCAGCTCGCGAGCCCCTGCTTGGCGAACGCCGGGGCCGACGGCCACAGCGAAACGCCCCTGGCCTGCGAGCCCCCTCCGTCGAGCGAAGCCACCGTGACGACGTAGGACAGCACGCCCTTGCGGTCGCGTTCGATGTCGGAGACGAGGAACTTCAGCCTGTTCGCCTCGTCGGTGTACTCGTACTTGCTCGCGGACCCGGTGCCCGCCTTGAACGCGGCGTCGTTGAGCTGGCGGTAGTCGCCGATCGGGATCGGTACCGGGGTGCCGTCCGGCTTCTTGTAGTCGGTCATGCCGATGTCGGCCGGGTTCGCGTCGATGATCCATTCGAACGGCGCGTTGTCCTGGTTCTTCGTCTTCGTGATCAGGACACCGGAATCGGGGGCGAAGGAATCGCTGCCCATCCGGTCGACGACCTCGACGGTGTAATTGTGGTAGCCGCCGCCGTCGCAGAACGGATCCTTCGAGCGGTCGCATTTCGGCGAAAGGTCCCCGCCGGTGAGCGCGATGTTGATGCCGCTGTAGGCGCCCGGTCCCGGCAGGACCGAACGCGCCGTGATCCTCGCCGAAACCGGGCCGGTCTTGGCCAACTGGTTCCGGTCGAGCTTCAGGACGTCTTCGGGATCGATGATGTCGAGCTTCATCTTGGTGCGCAGCATGTGGTGCGAGCCCATCGAGCCGCCCTGCGTCGCCGGGATCTGCCAGCGCGTGTGCGGTCCGCCCGGGCCGTTGAAGCTGCCGCGCGACATCATCTCCCACGGACCGGTGTAGGTCCTGGACGGCGGAGTGCCGAACGGGTTGTTGTAATTGTCGCCGATGCCGAGAATATGGCTCAATTCGTGCGCGTAAACCGCCTGGCCCGAGCTTTCGGCCTGGGTCGAGGAACCGGTGACGGCGTTCGGCCAGATACTCGCCGCCGATTTCCACGACGTCCACGGGACGTAGCGGGTGGACGCGGCGTTCGGCATTCCGGCGACACCGGGGCCGAATTCGTCGGGCACGTTCCCCGGCTCGCCGAACTTCATCACGCCGAATTCCTGCCAGGTCGCGCTCTCGTCCTGGCCGGCGGAGAGATAGAAGACGAAGTCGAACTGCTTGGCGACGTCACCCACGTCCGCCCGCCAGGCCGCGCCCGCGTCGGCGCGCAGGTCGCGTTTGCAGTTCGCGTCCGGCGGACAGGCGTCGGGCTGGAACTCCATGCCGTATTCGAAGGACTTGCCGGGCAGGCGGTACGGCCCGAACGCGGTCAGGTCGACCCCCATCCGGCCGCCGGAGTCCTCCATCCAATATTCGTTGATGGTGTGGCCGCGGTTGATCGCCTGCGGTTTGTTGAGGAAGTCCTGGTAGAACTTCGCGACGTCCGCCCGCGGGATGTTGCTGGCGGCGGGGCCGGGGTTGCCGAACACCGTCGAGTGCGCCGGTTGCGTGACCGCGAACTCCTGATCGGGGTAGTCCGCCAGCACCACAGCGCCCTTGAAGGTCCGCTTCGTCGGCTTCAGCGCGGGGTCGGCCCAGTTCGTGCCGGGCGGTTTGCGGTAGTCGTCCCACGTCATGTGGTCCTGGTTCTCCCAGGTCGACCCGTCGATCGGGGCGGGCCAGCCTTTCACCGGCGCCTCGGCGGACGCGGGCTGGGCGACCAGACCCGGCAGCAGCGCGACGGTGGCGAGGACGGCGAGTGTTCTGAGTGGGGCTCGTCGGAGAGACGATCGCATCGGGGTACACCTCCCAGTCGGACCGCCGATGAGGCGGCCGTGATCGACGTTAGGAGGTGGGCTTTGCCCTCGGCACCGCCGGAAGTCGTGAGTCTCGCTAACTATCCGGCCCAACGTCCTGCTCCATCCCGCATTCAGAGGACGAAACGCAGGGGGTCAGGAGACGCGCAGGGCGGTGACGAAACGCGGCCGTCCGGCGAGGTCGAGGTGACCCTGCACGTCCGTGAGCACCCGCCGCGCCCGCACAAGCGCCGGGACGGCGGAGCCGTGCGTGTCGTCGTGCTCGATCGCCATCCCGCCGGTGGGCCGCAGCAGGCGCGCGGCGGCCGCGATCGCGTGCCGGATCACCGCCAGCCCGCTCTCTTCCGCGAACACCGCCCGCGGCGGGTCGTGTTCGGCGACCTCCGCCGGCACCGGCGTGCCTTCCGGGACGTACGGAGGGTTGCACAGGACCAGGTCGACGAGCCCGTCGAGTTCGGCGAACATCGTGCTGTCCGCGACGTCGCCGGAGTACAGCCGGATGGGCGTGTCCCCCGCGTCGGCGTGCACGTCGGCGTTGTGCCGGGCCCACGCGAGCGCCTGCGCGTCGATGTCGACGGCGTAGACCACCGCGTCCGGCCGCGCGTGCTGCACGGCCAGCGCCAGCGCGCCGGAGCCGGTGCACAGGTCGACCACCACCGGGTACTCGCGTCCGTGCAGGAGTTTGAGGCCCCATTCCAGGAGCAGCTCGGTCTCCGGGCGCGGGACGAACACCCCGGCGCCGACGTTGACCGTGATGTCGCCGAGCGCGGCCCAGCCGGTGAGGTACTGCAGCGGGATCCGTTTGGCCCGCTGGTTCACGAGCTGGCCGATCGCGTCGATGACCGGCGGGTCCACCAGCGGCACCATCGGCAGGCGGCCGCGTTCGACACCGAGGACGTGGGAGGCGATCAGTTCCGCGTCCGAACGCGGTGACGCCACTCCGGCCTCGGTGAGGATGCGGGTCGCTTCCATGATGGCGAGGCGCAACGGCTGCCGGTTCACTGGTGTTCCTTCACAGAGTCAAGCCTGACACACGAGGCACGCGTGCCGGGGTCGATACACGCGGGCTCAGGGTATCGATTCCTTTCAGCGCACCCGCCACGAGAGCGAAGACAGCGTCAGCGCCGCTTCGGCCACCCGACGCGCGAGGTCTGTCTGGAGGCTCTTCGTCGCCGAAGCGATCCATTCGTCTACGTTCCGTACACCGATGTCGCGGTACTCGACGGCCTGAAGCAGCATTTCGAGCTTGTCCGCGTCGCGCGCGTAGAGCGCTTCAGGGCTTTCGGCGGACTCGTACTCGTCGACGGCGTCACGCACCGAATCACGCGCGGCACCGGGGAGCGCCGACGTCTGCGCGGCGGTGATCGCCCGCGGATCCGGCTTCTCGACGAACCCCTTGATCGTGTGCGGGAGGTCCCCGGTCCGCGTCTCCTGCGTGTCGTGCCACAGCGCGAGGTACGCCGCCCGCGCCGGATCCGCGCCGCCCTCGGCCGCGAGGAGGCCGGCCAGCTGCGCGACCCGCGTGGTGTGCTCGGCCACCGATTCGGGATCGCGGACTCCGGCCTGCCACCAGCCCGCCCGCCGGATCCGCTTGAGCACACCCAGTTCGAACCCGAATCTGGCCAGGGCTTCCACAGTTCTCCTACGCGTCGACGGTGAGATATCCGGCCAGTGTCCCGCGCCGCAGCCGGAGCGTGTCGATGCGGTCGTCCATTTCGGCCAGTTCCCGCCGGATCTCCGCCACCACGGTCGGGCACATGTCCAGCTCGGGCAGTTCACCCGTGGCGCACGGAAGCATCTTGCCGATGACCTGCGTGCTCAGCCCGGCCGCGAGGAGCGCGCGGATCTGCCGCACCGTGGTGACCGCGTCGTCGTCGAAGGTGCGGTAACCGTTGGAATCGCGCCGCGACACCAGCAGCCCCTGCTCCTCGTAGTAACGCAACAGCCGCTGGCTCACGCCGGTCCGCCGGGACAGCTCGCCGATCAGCATGTGACCCCCGTCATCCGAGTTTGACCTTCACATCGATGTCAGTATCTAACGTCGCCGGCATGACGAATCATTTCGCGCACGTCGTCCGCGGTTCCGGTCCTGGCCTGCTGCTCGCCCACGGCGCCGGCGGCGGCGTCGAGGGCAACTTCGGGAGCATCCTCGACGACCTCGCCCGCACCCACACCGTCGTCGGTCCCGACTACCCCGGCTCCGGGGCCACGCCGCGCAGCACCGAGCCGCTGGACCTCGACGCCGTCGCGGACGAACTGGTCTCCATCGCCGTCGACGCCGGTCTCGAACGCTTCGCGATCCTCGGCTATTCGCTCGGCACCGCAGTCGCCGTCCGCGCCACGACGCGGCACCCCGATCGGGTCACCGGGCTCATCCTGACCGCCGGGCTCACGAAACCGGACAACCGGCTCCTGCTGGGTCTGGACGTCTGGCGCGAACTGCTGCGCGGCGACCGGAGGCTGCTGGCGAAGTTCCTCACCTTCGCCGGCACCGGGGAGAAGCAGCTGAACGCGCTGACACCCGCGGAGCTCGAAGCCGCCATCGACGGGCTGGTCGAGTTCGTCCCTGAGGGCAGCCCGGAACACGTGGACCTGGTCGCGAGGATCGACACCCGGGCTGAACTGGCCGGGATCTCGGTCCCCACCCTCGTCGTCGCCACGGCGCTCGACCGGTTCGTCCCGCCCACCCATTCGCGCGAACTCGCGGCCGGGATCCCCGGCGCCGAACTCGTCGAGATCGAGGCCGGGCACGGTATCGGCGCCGAGGCGCCCGGCGAATGGCTCGGCGTGATCCAAAAGTTCCTCTCCGCAAGTGTTGGAGAGGGTACGAACTGATCACCCTGCGGAATCTTCTAAGGTGACGCGGGTGAAGATCCGGGAAATCCGACTGACCTTGGGCGTGTTCTTCGCCGCGCTCGGGGTGCTCCTCGTCCGTTTCCTGGTGCCGCGGCCGATCGGCATGGCCGACAACGGCGACGGCTGGCGCATCCTGTGCCAGCTCGGCGCCCGCGAGCTCGACCGGCCGTCGGAATACTTCGTCCGCTTCTCCTACGGTCCCGCCCCGGCCTGCAACAGCGAGTACATCTCCAGCCAGAGCTGGATCGACAAGATCGCCAGCGAGATCGGGCAGTTGCTCGGCTCGTCCGCGATCCTGAACCTGCTGGTGCTGGGGGTGCTCGGCTGTCTGCTGGTCGCGGGCGGGATCGCCGCGATCGTCGTGGGCCTGCGCCTTTCGGTCCGCGCCAGCGTCATCGCCACGGCCGCGCTGCTGCTGGTCGCGGCGGACTCGGCCTTCTTCGGGTACTTCGCCTCCGTGCTGAGCGAGGGCGCCGCCTTCCTCGGGATGCTCCTGCTCGCCGGTGGACTCCTACTCATGCACCGCACCGGGCCGTGGCGCTACACCGGGGCCGCGGTCACCGTGCTCGGCGCGATGATCGGGATCAACGCGAAATCGCAGACGCTGCTGCTGATCCCGCTGTTCGCGATCGCGCTGCTGTTCGTCCGGCCCGAAGGCAGCCGCGGCCTGGCCCGGTGGGCGCTGCCGCTGGCCGTGCTCGCCGTCGTCGGCACGGGTACCGCGCTGGTGCAGGGGGCGGGCGACTCGGCCAACGCGGAGTACCGCGAGGCCAACATGTACCACGTCGTGTTCAACGGGATCGTGGACGGGAAACACGACACCACCGCCGACCTCGCCGCGCTGGGCCTGCCGCCCGAGTTCGCGAAGTACATCGGCACGGGCTGGTGGAGCGCGAACGCGGCCTGGCGCGACCCCGAGTACGCCAAGTACCGCGACAAGATCAGCCGACGCAACGTCGCCCAGTACTACCTGGATCACCCGGTGCGTGTCGTCGAGATGCTGCACCGGTCCGCGCAGGAGACGCTGACCGCGCGGGTGCCGAACCTCGGCAGCTTCGGTGAGCACGCCGGGCAGCCGCCGCTCGCCAAGGAGTATCGGATCCCGGTGCTGTCCGGGATCACCGGCTGGATCGCCCCGCTGGGGCTTTTCGCCCTGCTGCCGATCTGGCTGCTCATCGGCTGGGCGGGGCTCCGCGCCTTCCGCAACCGCACCGGACGCCGTGACGTCGGCATCGTGGTGCTCATGTTCCTGCTCTTCGCGATGGGCCAAATCCTGGTGTCCGGTCTCGCGGAAGGCATCGAGAACGTCAAGCACCAGCAGCTGACGATCTATCCGACACTGCTCGCCGCCGCCTTCGCCGCGCTCTCGTTCCTGCCGAAGCGCAAGGAAGAACCGCCGGCGGCCGAGGAACGCGAGCCGGAGACGGCGTCCCTTTCCGCCTGAGCGGTCAGCGCGCCGGTTCCCAGAAGCCGGCGAAGCTGCCGCACGCGACCCTCGCGCCCGTGAGCTCGTCCTGGATCCGCTTTTCCACGCCGCCGTACGCGATCGTCCGCGCGTCCGGGCCGACGGCTTCGGGGACCGGCGCGCCCGCGGTCAGCGAAACGGCCCTGACCGTCTGGAAGAGCACGAGGTAATCCCCTTCGCGGGCAAGGTTTTCCGCCGCCTCGACCATCCTTTCCGGACTGTCGCCGGTCAGTTCCATCGGCAACGGCCAGTCGAGCGGGAACGGGTTGCGGACCCCGAACACCGGGGCGACGAACGGATTGTCCGGCAGAATCGCGACCTTCGACGCCGGATAGCGGTCAAGGCAGCCCCGGATCTGGGCGACGTAGGTGTACACGCTGGGATTCGTGCGGACGCCGCGCAGTGCCGGGGCGATCTCCCCGAGGTCCTTCGTGAGTTCGCCCTGCGGCCGGTCCGCGTACGGCGCCTTGTCGTGCGCGGACATCAGCAACAGCCCGGCGAGCACGAACGCGACCGCGGCGAAGACACCACCCGCGGACTCGGACGGACGCGGCGGCGGCACCGCTTCCAGCACTCCCAGTGCGAAGATCCCGGCCAGCAGCCCGGGAAGCGGGTAGCCCCAGGACAAGCTGGCCATCCAGCCGAGCGCGGCGATCGCCAGGTACCGCCAGGGCAACCGTCTTCGGACGACGGCGTCGAGCAAGGCGGCCGCCAGGAAGAGCCACAGCAGCGTGACCGGCCAGCCGCCCGCGTGCTCGAAGCCGCCGTCGGCCACGACGAACACCACGACCGCCACGACGCACAAGCCCGTCGCGCCCCGGAGCCATCGGCCCGGCTCGCCGAACCGGTCGCGGGCCGACCACGCCACGGCGAGCACGCCCACTCCGAGCAGCACCGGGAAGAAGTACGTCCGCGGATCCGCCCGGCCCGCGAATTCCGCCGTCCAGAACCGGAAAAGGCCTTCACCCCACGTCTGGGTGCCGCTGGAGAGCTGCGCGATCGCCGACCGCAGGCCACCGGCGACGGTGACCATGCCGAAGTACAGCAACGGTGCCGCGCCGAGCACGAGGACGTCACCGAGCAGGCGCGGCAGTCTTCTCGGCCGCGCGGCCGGGTGGAACAGCAGGATCAGCACCCCGATCGGGGCCGCGAACAGGAAACTCTGCTTGACGATCGCCGCGAACCCGAGGCAGAACAGGCCGGACAGACGCCGCCACCGCGAGCCCGAACGCAGCCCGCTGTCGAGCAGCCACCAGCCGACCGCGACCAGGAAGACACCGTCGACGGTGTGCCAGGCCATCACCGGATACGTGTTCAAGCTGATCAGCACGGCGGTGAAGACCAGCCCGAGCCGCAGCGGGCCCCAGTCCAGCGGCGAGGTCCCGGTCAGGAACGCGACGAGGGCGACCGTGGCGACGGTCAGCTGCACCATCATCACGAAACCGGAGCCGATCATCAGCGGTGCGGGGACGAGATGATCGACCAGATGCAGGTAGGCCGAACCGAACGGCCGCGGCCCGAGGAAGTCGACCTGCGGGATCTCGCCGTGCAGGACGCGCCACACCTGCGCGAGCACGAAGCCCTGGTCGGTCGGGTTGAACCCGAACCGGCCGATCCTCGCGACGACGGCCGCGCTCAGCAGTCCCGTTCCGGCGACGAGAACGAGGGCTCGCGGAACACGTTTCCGGGCCGCCGGAAACGATCTTTCCATTCGTGTTCTCCCGGGAGGGCTTCCCTTATCGACCAGGGAACGTAGCGGAAGCGGGGAATCGACGACAGGCCCGATCGGACGCCACTCACCGCCACCCGTAGGCTGAACGAACCTGTACGCGCCGAAGGGCTCAAGAAACAGTCATGGATCTCCGGGAAACGACGGTCGTCACGCGAATATCGGCGAATATCGAAACCGAGGATTTCGCCGCGGCCGCCATGCTGGGCGAACGTCTCATCGGCGAGTTCGAGGCCACCGAGCTGGAGATCTGCCGGGCGGATCCGGAAGGCGGCTGGACGGGATACCTGGTCTCCGTCGGCTATCGCACGCCGCCCGCCGACGGCGAAGATCCCGCCGAAACACTGCATCGTGCCGCGGTACCCGCGCTTTTCCACTTCGGTCTGAATGCGGAATTCTTCGAAATCCACGGCACGCCGGAGACCGGGCAATACGGTAGCTACGATGCCTACGACGTCCCGGCGGACGGATTCACGCTTTATTCGCTGATGGCGTCCGTCGGCGGTACGGATCCCCGCGAGCCCGCGTACGTCACCAGGCACGATTTCACCCCGCGCGCGGAAACCGATGTCATTTCGCGGGTGCATCTCTACGTCCCCACCGGTGACCTGCGGCTGGCCGTGGACCTGTGCGGCCGCCCCGCGACCGACCTTTCGGCGTCGCTGGTCCGGATCAGCACGGACGCGGGCCCCTGCGAAGCGGTGCTGCTGTCGGCTTTTCCCGCTCTCGCCGGGGAAAGCGGCGACGAGGCGCTCAGCCGGGTGACGCGCGAGGTGACCGACAGGCTTTCGCATGTGAGCATGTCCGTGCGGGCGATCCACACCGCGCTGGAGGACGATCCGTTCTCCACCGAGCCGGGTTAGGCAGCGCGGATCAGCCGGCGTGGGCGGCCAGCCGCTCCTCGCGGTCCGCGGTGATGAGAGCGTCCAGCACTCCGTCGAGGTCGCCGTCGAGGACCTGGTCCAGGTTGTACGCCTTGTAGTTCACCCGGTGGTCGGCGATGCGGTTCTCGGCGAAGTTGTACGTGCGGACCCGCTCGGAGCGGTCGACGGTGCGGACCTGCGAACGGCGCGCGTCCGACGCCTTCGCGGCGGCCTCCTCCTCGGCAATCGCCTGGAGGCGGGCCTGGAGCACCTGCAGGGCGCGGGCGCGGTTCTGGATCTGCGACTTCTCGTTCTGGCACGAGACGACCACGCCGGTGGGGATATGCGTGATCCGCACGGCCGAGTCGGTCGTGTTCACGCTCTGGCCGCCGGGGCCGGACGAACGGTAGACGTCGATCCGCAGGTCGTTGGGGTCGATCTCGACCTCGACGTCCTCGGGTTCGGGGTAGATGAGCACGCCCGAGGCGGAGGTGTGGATGCGGCCCTGCGATTCGGTGGCGGGCACGCGCTGCACGCGGTGCACCCCGCCCTCGAACTTCAGCCGCGCCCAGACGCCGTCGGCCTCGGCCGAACGGCTCTTGATGGACACGGTGACGTCCTTGAAGCCGCCGAGATCCGAGTCGACCGAGTCGAGCACCTCGGCCTTCCAGCCGTGACGCTCGGCGTAGCGCAGGTACATGCGCAGCAGGTCGCCGGCGAACAGCGCCGACTCCTCACCGCCTTCACCCGATTTGATCTCCATGACCACGTCGGAGCCGTCGTACGGGTCGCGCGGCAGGAGCAGCTCGGTGAGCTTGGCCTCGAGCACAGGGATCTTGGCGGAGATCTCCTCGGCCTCGGCCGCGAAGGCGGCGTCTTCCGCGGCCAGCTCCTTCGCCGTCTCGAGGTCTTCGCGGGCGGTGTCGAGCTCGCGGACCGTCTTGACGACGGGGCTCAGCTCCGCGTACCGGCGGCCGAGCTTGCGGGCACGCGCCTGGTCGGCGTGCACGGACGGGTCGGCCAGCTGCTCTTCCAGCTGGGCGTGCTCTTCGAGCAGACCCTTCAGCGAACTCGAATCCACCACTCCACCTCTCAACGGACCCGGACAGAACCATGAAAAACGGCGCCCACCCGGACATGCGGGTAGGCGCCGTCGTTCAAGCTACTTGGCGTCTTCGGCCTTCTTGCGCTTGCCGTAGCGAGCCTCGAAGCGCGCGACGCGGCCGCCGGTGTCCATGAGCTTCTGCTTGCCGGTGTAGAACGGGTGGCAGTTCGAGCAGATCTCGACGTGGAGGTTGCCGGAGGTCTTGGTGCTGCGCGTGGTGAATTCGTTGCCACAGTCACAGTTCACGTGCGTGACGACGTACTCGGGGTGAATACCGCTTTTCATGGTGTCCTCTCTCGTTGGCTCCGGGTCCCCGAGCGGGGTGAACCGGCGCCGGACTTCAGCGGATGATTTTGCCAGATGTGCTGGCAGTGGCGTCAACGCACCCCTCCCCCGGCATATTCCAGCACGTTGAGTTATCAACTATCGACGGTGAGTTGTACGAAATTTGTACTTGATCACGGGACTGTCCTCCTGTTGGTGATTCCTCAACAGGAGGTACTGATCATGCGCAGCATCCTCGCCAAGGTGGCGAAGCCGGCGTCCGTCGCCGCGCTGGCCATCGCGGCCCTCGCCGTGGCCCCGGCCGCCGGGGCGGCCCCTGAAACGGGCGCCACCATCACCGCCGCCGACATCAACCCGGCCGCGGGAACGTTCACCACCCTGTCCGACGGTGACCTGGCCATCCAGGGCGCCGGTGACGGCACGCCCGCCGGCGCCGTCCAGTGGTTCAAGAACCACATGGGCTCCACCGCGTACCAGGGCCTCTGCGAGAAGGCCGTCGAGAACGCGTACGGGACGACCGGCGTCTGGGCCTCGGCCAACGCGCACTGGAACGGCGCGAGCCCGAAGCACACGACCGGGACGCCGCCGAAGGGCTCCTTCGTGTACTGGAACATCAGCCAGTGGGGTCACGTCGGTATCGCCGACGGCTCCGGCGGGATCTACGCCTCCAGCATCGGCGGCAAGATCGGCCACGCGTCGAGCGTGCACTACTTCAACAACTACCGCGGCTGGACCCCTGCGGCGGTTCCGCACCGCTGAGCTCCTCCGCTCACGTGAGCTAAGCGCCCCGACAGCGCGTGAAGGCCCCCTTCCCTCGACTCAGCCGAGGGAAGGGGGCCTTCACGCGCTACAGGGGGTGCTGCGAGCCGCAGGTGATCAGAGACGTAACTCGCGTGATCGGGAACGCATCTCGCGTGATCGGACGGCGAACACGGTGAACGCCGTCTGATCACGCGAGTTACGTCTCTGATCACGCGTGATCGCCGCCTGATCACGAGTGATCGCCCTTCTCACCCCGATTACCACTCGCGAGCGCCAGCCAGCGTTCGGTTGCGCGCGGCGAGGTCAGCCGCACCACCGGCACCCCGGGGTCAGCGACCCAGCCGCGGATCGTGCGCCGTTTACGCGCGAACGAGCGGAAATGCCACACGATGATCGAATCGCCGGAGATCATGCCCCGCAGCGTTTCGACGTTGCCGTTGCAGATCCGGCGACGGGTGACGCAGCGCACCACGGTCCGGCGCACCAGACGGCTCAGCGAAACCCAGCGCGGATAGTCCAGCGCCACGATCAGTTCGGCGCGGGGCAACGCGATGTCGCGCCATTTGGCGAACATCCCGTCGATGATCCAGCGCTCCTCGGCGACCAGGAGAGCGACCCGACGCCGCTGTTCCTCGTCCGGAACGGGGACCCAGCCCGGCTGCCAAGCGAGATCGTCGTCGACCGAATGACACGGCAGCCCGGTCCGCTCGGCGAGCTTCCGAGCCAGCGTCGACTTACCCGAACCGGTGACCCCGTACACGACGATCCGTCCCGGCACCGAAGCCATGCTTCCCCCATCAGACGCAGCGAAGGGGCCCTTCACCGCATCGGATGCGGTGAAGGGCCCCTTCGGTTCAGCTACGGAAACTCAGTCGTCGTCGTTCGAGCCGAGGGCCGTCTTCGAGACCTGCATGAGGAACTCGATGTTGGTCTTCGTCTTGCGCAGACGCGAGATCAGCAGGTCGATGGCCTGCTGCGAGTCCAGCGCGTGCAGCACCCGGTGCAGCTTGTGGGTGACCGCGAGCTCGTCGGGCGAAAGCAGCAGGTCTTCCTTGCGGGTACCGGACGGGTTGATGTCCACCGCGGGGAACACGCGCCGCTCGGCGATCTTCCGGTCGAGCTTGAGGTCCGCGTTCGCGGTGCCCTTGAACTCTTCGAAGATGACCGTGTCACCGGTGGAACCGGTCTCGACCATCGTCGTGGCGAAGATCGTCAGCGAGCCGCCGTTCTCGATGTTGCGCGCCGCGCCGAGGAAACGCTTCGGCGGGAACAGCGCCGTCGAGTCGACACCACCGGAGAGGATCCGGCCGGACGCCGGGGCCGCCAGGTTGTACGCACGGCCCAGACGGGTGATCGAGTCGAGCAGCACGACGACGTCGTGGCCCATCTCGACCAGGCGCTTCGCCCGCTCGATGGCCAGCTCCGCGACCGAGGTGTGGTCGGACGGCGGGCGGTCGAAGGTCGAGGCGATGACCTCACCCTTCACCGACCGCTGCATGTCGGTGACCTCTTCGGGACGCTCGTCCACGAGCACGACCATCAGGTGGCACTCGGGGTTGTTCGTCGAGATCGCGTTCGCGATGTCCTGCATGATCGTCGTCTTGCCGGCCTTCGGCGGCGAAACGATCAGCGCACGCTGCCCCTTGCCGACCGGCATCACCAGGTCGATGACGCGGGTGGTGAGCTTGTGCGGCTCGGTCTCGAGGCGCAGCCGCTCGTTCGGGTACAGCGGGGTCAGCTTGGTGAACTCGGGACGGCGCTTGGACTCGTCCGGCTCCAGGCCGTTGATCGAGTCGACGCGCACCAGCGGGTTGAACTTCTGCCGCTGCTGCTCGCCGTCACGCGGCTGGCGCACGACACCGGTGATGGCGTCACCGCGGCGCAGGCCGTACTTGCGGACCAGCGAAAGCGAGACGTACACGTCGTTCGGCCCGGCGAGGTAGCCCGAGGTGCGGACGAACGCGTAGTTGTCGAGCACGTCCAGGATGCCCGCGACGGGCAGCAGGACGTCGTCCTCGCGGATCTCGGTGTCGGGCGAGCCGCCCTGTTCGCGGCCACCGCCGGAACCCCGGCGGCGACGGTCGCGGAAGCGACGGCCGCGACGGCCGCCTTCCTCGTCGTCGTCACCCTGCGGGCCCTGGCCCTGGCGCTGGCTGTTGTCCTGGCCGCCGCCCTGCTGGTTGCGCTGGCGGTTGTCCTGGCCACGGCCGTCGCGGTTGCCCTGGCGGTTGCCGCCCTGGTCACCACG
This sequence comes from Amycolatopsis keratiniphila, assembly GCF_000400635.2. Classification (NCBI taxonomy): domain Bacteria; kingdom Bacillati; phylum Actinomycetota; class Actinomycetes; order Pseudonocardiales; family Pseudonocardiaceae; genus Amycolatopsis; species Amycolatopsis keratiniphila. Next base: position 7,374,405 of record NC_021252.1, read on the forward strand.
GTCGCCCCGCTCGTTGCGGTCACCCCGGTCGCCGCGCTCACGCTGCTGGCCGCCCTGCTCGGGCGAACCCGCGGCGCGGTTGGAGCCGCGGCGACGACGGCTGCGGCCGCCCTCTTCCTGCTGCGGCTGGCCGTCCTGCGGCGCCCCGTTGTCCTGCTGCGCGGGCCGCTCGGCGGCGGGCGCGGAGCCGTTCTCCGAAACCTTCTCGGCCTTCTCCGCACGAGGAGCCTCGGCCGGAGCGGCTTCCGCCTTCGGGGCCTCCTGCTTCGGGGCCTCGGTCTTGGGCGCTTCGGCCTTCTGGGCCTTGCGCGGTGCGTCGATCCCCTCGAGCGGAAGCGTTTCGCTCGCCGCGGCGGGGGTCTTGCGCTTGGTCTTGCCCTGGCGCTCGCGGATGGCCGCGATCAGATCGCCCTTGCGCATGCCCGTCGTCTCGCCGATGCCAAGGTCCCCAGCGATCGAGCGCAGTTCGGCGACGGTCTTGCCGGTCAATCCGCCGACCGTGCGCTTGGGAGCGACGACGCCGTTCGACTCGGCGGCGCCACCTTCGACGTCGCTCAAAAGATCGGTGTTGCTCACAAATGTCCTTCCTGACCGATCCACGCCTCCAGGTGGATCAGCGGACCGCCGCTCGCGTCCGATTGCGAAACGGCGTAATTGGCCCCCGATACGGGCGATCAGCTCCTCGGCCGTGTTGAACACAGCTAGAAGGCCTCCAGCACAGGGATTTGCGTCCTCCAAACGGAGGAAGCGGAATTCGGCACCGCCGGAACCGGGAACCCGCCTGCGTCCATCCGCTACTCCCCGCTTGCCAGGCGGTGTACGGAACTGGCGGATCAACGAAGGATGCGGGCCAAGGATGACACTGGTCACCTGGACCGGCACCGGGTGCGGAAACGCACGGTGATCGAACGCCCCCGAGGGTAGACCGCGCCACGGTCCGGTGCAACAACCACCCCCCGCGTGGCGGGATGGGGCTCCGGCATGTGACCGAGGCTTTACTGAGCCGCAACCTGAACGCCGCCCGGATCGATCGGCAGCTCGGTGACGTCGAAAGACGTAACGTCGACGCCCGCCGGGAGTATTCCCCCGGTGGTCAGCGCGAGCACCGTCGGACCGGCCCCGGAGATGGCCGCGGCCACCCCTTCGGCCCGCAGCGCGCGCACCAATTCGCTGCTCGCCGGGTACGCGGACGCCCGGTAATGCTGATGGAGCCGATCTTCGGTCGCGGAGAGCAACAGGTCCGGACGCGCGGTCAGCGCGTGCACCGCGAGCGCCGCGCGACCGGCCGTGAACGCCGCGTCGGCGTGCGGGACCCGGTCGGGAAGCAGCCCGCGGGTGGCGTCGGTCGAGGACCGCAGCGCCGGGACGGCGACCACGGGCCGGATGTCGTGATGCGGCTGGAGCCGTTCGGCGCGGAACCGCTCGCCCTCGTTCCACGCCACCACGAAGCCGCCCAGCAGGCTCGCCGCGGCGTTGTCCGCGTGTCCTTCGAACCCGGCTGCCAACTGCAGGGCGTCGTCGTCCAGGGGCTTCTCAGCCAGCGCGTACGCCGCCGCGACGCCGGTCACCACGGCGGACGCGGACGAGCCGAGGCCGCGAGCGTGCGGGATGGCGTTGAAACACCTCAGGTGCAGGCCGGGCGGCCGGAGGCCGAGGTGCTCGCAACCGCGCCGGAAGGCCCGCACGACCAGGTGCGATTCGTCCGTCGGGACGTCGTCCACGCCGCCCGCGCCGACGTCGGTCACCTCGATCTTGAGCCCCGCGTCGGTGATCTGGAGTTCGACGCGGTCGTACAGCGCGAGCGCCAGGCCGAGCGCGTCGAACCCCGGGCCGAGGTTCGCCGAAGACGCCGGGACCTTGATCTTGAGCAGCGTCATCGCAGGTCCAGCGCGGCGGCGACGGCGGTCGGGTCGACGGCGAGCGGCTCGACCTCGACGTTGCCCTCCAGCGCCGTGGCCGGGTCCTTCAGACCGTGTCCCGTGACGGTGCACACAACGGTCGAGCCCTTGGGCAGACGGCCGTCGGCGGCCGTGGCGAGCAGGCCGGCGACGCTGGTCGCCGAGGCGGGCTCCACGAACACGCCTTCCTTGCGGGCCAGCAGCCGGTACGCCTCGAGGATCTTCTCGTCGGTGATCGCGTCGAACAGCCCGGCGGACGCGTTCTTCGCCTTCATCGCGCCGTCCCAGGACGCGGGGCTGCCGATGCGGATCGCGGTCGCGATGGTGTCCGGATCGGCCACCGGTTCGCCGTGCACGAGAGGCGCGGCACCGGCCGCCTGGAAGCCGAACATCCGCGGGGTGTTCTTCACCACACCGTCGCCCGCGTACTCGGAATACCCGGCCCAGTAGGCGGTGATGTTGCCCGCGTTGCCGACCGGCAGGCAGTGGATGTCCGGTGCCCGGCCGAGCACGTCGCAGATCTCGAACGCGGCCGACTTCTGGCCGGCGATGCGCACCGGGTTGACCGAGTTGACCAGGGTCACCGGGTAGTCGATCGCGGTTTTCTGCGCGAGTTCGAGGCAGTCGTCGAAGTTGCCGTCCACCTGCAGGATCCGCGCGCCGTGCAGGACGGCCTGGGCGAGTTTGCCCATCGCGATCTTGCCCTGCGGGACGAGCACCGCGCAGGTGAGCCCGGCGCGGGCCGCGTACGCCGCGGCCGACGCCGACGTGTTGCCGGTGGAGGCGCAGATGACCGCCTTGAGCCCGCTGGCGAGCGCGTGTGTGATGGCCACGGTCATCCCGCGGTCCTTGAACGACCCGGTCGGGTTCGCGCCTTCGACCTTGAGGTGGACCTCGCAGCCGGTCAGTTCCGAGAGGTGCGGGGCGGGCAGCAGCGGCGTGTTGCCTTCGCCGAGCGTGATCACCTTCGCACCGGAGGGGACCGGGATCCGGTCCGGATAAGCCTGGATGATCCCCGGCCACGGTTGGGAAATCACTGGTCTTCGCCTTCCACACGCATCACACTGACGACCTGGTTCACCACATCGAGTTCGGCAATGTCGTCCACAGTGGACCGCAATGCCGCGTCCGGCGCCAGGTGGGTGACCACGACCAGGCTGGCCGTGTCGTTCGCGTCGCGCTGACGCACGGCGGCGATGCTGACACCGTGCCCGGCGAACGCCTGGGCCACCTGGGCGAGGACGCCCGCTCGATCGGCCACGTCGAGACTGACGTGGTACCGCGTCGGCGTCTGGCCCATCGGCCTGACCGGGAGCGCGGCGTGCGCGGATTCGCGCGGGCCACGGCCGCCGACGACCCGGTTTCGAGCCACCGCGACGAGGTCGCCGAGCACGGCACTCGCGGTCGGCGCGCCACCGGCGCCCTGACCGTAGAACATGAGCTCACCGGCGGCGTCGGCCTCGACGTAGACGGCGTTGTACGCGCCGCCCACCCCGGCGAGCTGGTGACCGCGCGGGATCATCACCGGATGCACGCGCGCCGAAACGGATTCGGTGCCGTCGTCGGCGGTGACGCGCTCGCAGATGGCGAGCAGTTTCACCGTGCGGCCCAGCACGTTCGCCGCGGCGAGATCCGACGCGGTGACGTCGGCGATGCCCTCGCGGTGCACGTCGGACGCGGTCACCCGGGTGTGGAACGCGAGCGAGGCGAGGATCGCGGCCTTGGACGCCGCGTCGTAGCCGTCGACGTCGGCCGTCGGGTCCGCCTCCGCGTAGCCGAGCCTGCTGGCCTCTTCCAGCGTTTCCGCGTAGCCGGCGCCGGTGGAGTCCATCGCGGACAGGATGTAGTTGGTGGTGCCGTTGACGATGCCCATCACGCGGGTGATGCGGTCACCGGCCAGCGATTCGCGCAGCGGGCGCAGCAGCGGGATCGCCCCGGCCACGGCCGCCTCGAAGTACAGATCGGCGCCCGCGGCGTCGGCGGCCTCGAACAGCTCCGCGGAATGCTCGGCCAGCAGCGCTTTGTTCGCCGTGACAACGGATTTCCCGGCTTTGAGCGCGTCGAGCAGCCACTGCCGCACCGGCTCGATACCGCCGACCAGTTCGACGACGACGTCGACGTCCGGGGAGGTCACGAGCTTCGTCACGTCGGAGGTCACCAGCTCCGGCGGCAGCTCGGGGTGCTTGTCGGGGCGCCGCACCGCGATACCCGCCAGCTCCACCCTGGCGCCCGCCCTGGCGGCCAGCTCCTCGGCCTGCTCGGTGAGCAGCCGGACCACTTCGCCACCGACCGTCCCGCAGCCCAGCAGGGCGACCTTGATCACGCGTCCGTCCACAGTAGACACTTGCTAGACCTCCAGGCGCAGCATGTCGTCCGTCGTCTCCCGCCGCAGCAGCACGCGGGCGCTGCCGTTGCGCACGGCCACCACCGCGGGCCGCGGCTGCCGGTTGTACCCGCTGGCCATCGAGTAGCAGTACGCCCCGGTGGCCGCCACGGCGAGCAGGTCGCCGGGAGCAAGGGTGTCGGGGAGCCAGCAGTCACGGACGACGATGTCGCCGGACTCACAGTGTTTTCCCACGACCCGGGACAGCGCGGCGCTCGCCTGGCCGTCCCCGTCGTCGTCGGCCGACCGGGATACGAGACGGCAGTCGTACACCGCGTCGTAGAGGGCGGTGCGGATGTTGTCGCTCATGCCGCCGTCGACGCTGACGTAGCGCCGGGCGGCCTTGTCGCCGAGCGAGACGTCCTTGATGGTGCCGACCTCGTACAACGTGATCGTGCCGGGACCGGCGATGGCGCGGCCGGGCTCGCCGGCGATCTTCGGCACCGGAAGGCCCGCGTACTCGCATTCCTTGCGGACGATCTCGCGGATCTGCGTGATCATCTGCGCGGGCGGCGGCGGGTTGTCCTTGTCGGTGTAGGCGATACCGAAACCACCGCCGAGGTCGACGATCGACAGCTGGTCGAGCAGATCGGAACCGTGCTCCTTGGCGAGTTCGGCCAGCAGGCCGACCACGCGGCGGGCCGCGACCTCGAAACCGTCGGCGTCGAAGATCTGCGAACCGATGTGGCTGTGCAGGCCGATCAGCTTGAGCGACGGCGCGTTGAGCACGCGACGCACGGCCTCGGCGGCGTCACCGGAAGCCAGCGAGAAACCGAACTTCTGGTCCTCGTGCGCGGTCGCGATGAACTCGTGCGTGTGCGCCTCGACGCCGACGGTCACCCGGATGAGGACGTTCTGCACGACGTCGTGCCGGGCGGCGACGTCGGCCAGCCGCGCGATCTCGTAGTAGGAGTCGACGACGACCGTGCCGACCCCCGCTTCGACGGCGGCTTCCAGCTCGGACAGCGACTTGTTGTTGCCGTGGAAGGTGATCCGCTCCGCCGGGAAGTTCGCGCGCTGCGCGACGGCGAGTTCGCCACCGCTGCAGACGTCCAGGCTCAGCCCCTGCTCGGCCACCCAGCGGGCGATCTCGATGGACAGGAACGCCTTGGACGCGTAGTGCACGAGCGCCGGGTCGTCGAACGCCTCGGCGTAGTCGGCACACCGGGACTTGAAGTCAGCCTCGTCGACGACGAACAGCGGCGTGCCGTATTTCTCGGCGAGTTCGCGGACGTCGACACCCGCGATGCGGACGACGCCGTCACCGCCGCGGAAAGTGTTGCGGGGCCAGACTTTCGGGTACAGCCTGTCGAGTTCCTCGGGACTCGACGGCGGGAAACCGGAGGCGTCGGCGTGGGGGTAGACGTCGGCGTGGCGGGGGCCCGCGGGGTGAGCCATTCTGGGTTACATCCGTTCCGGAGCAGAGACACCGAGCACGTTGAGGCCGTTCGCCAGCACCTGGCGGGCGGCCTGGCACAGCGCGAGCCGGGCGAACGTGAGGGGGGTGGCCTCCTCGTCGCCCTGGGGGAGAACACGGCCGACCGTGTAGAACTTGTGGTACGCGCCGGCGAGTTCTTCGAGGTACCGGGCGACGCGGTGCGGTTCGCGCAGCTGTGCGGCCCGGCGGAGGACGGTCGGGAATTCGCCGATCGTGCGGATCAGATCGCCCTCGGCGGGCAGCGTAAGCAGTCCGAAGTCGACGGCGCCATCGGATTTCAGCCCGAGGTCGGCGGCGTTGCGCTGCAACGAGGCCAGCCGGGCGTGGGCGTACTGGACGTAGTACACCGGGTTGTCGTTGGAGTGCTTGCGAAGCAGGTCGAGGTCGATGTCCAAAGTGGAATCGACCGAGTAGCGGATCAGCTCGTAGCGGGCCGCGTCCACACCGACGGTGCCGACGAGGTCCTCCATGGTGATCACGGTGCCGGCGCGCTTGCTCATCCGGACCGGTTTGCCCTCGGAGACCAGGTTGACCATCTGGCCGATCAGCACCTCGACGACGGCCGGGTCGTCACCGAAGGCGGCCGCCGCGGCCTTGAGCCGGGCGATGTAGCCGTGGTGGTCCGCGCCCAGCATGTAGATGCAGAGGTCGAAACCGCGCTTCCGCTTGTCCTGGAAGTAGGCGAGGTCACCGGCGATGTAGGCCGGGTTGCCGTCCTTCTTGATGACGACGCGGTCCTTGTCGTCGCCGTGCTCTTTGGACTTGAGCCACCAGGCGCCGTCCTCGAAGTACAGGTTCCCGGAGTCCTTCAGCTGCTGGACCGAGGACGCCACGGCGCCGGACTCGTGCAGCGAGTTCTCGTGGAAGTAGACGTCGAAATCGGTGCCGAACTCGTGGAGGCTCTGCTTGATCTCGGTGAACATCAGCCCGATGCCGACCCGGCGGAAGGTCTCGGCCCGCTCGTCGTCGGGCAGCGAGAGCGCGCTCGGCTCCTGGCGGATGACCTCGGCGGCGATGTCGTTGATGTAGCCGCCCGCGTAGCCGTCCTCGGGGGCGGGCTCGCCCTTGGCGGCGGCGATCAGGGAACGCACGAAGCGGTCGATCTGCGCGCCGTGGTCGTTGAAGTAGTACTCCCGGGTGACCAGGCCGCCCTGCGCGGACAGCACGCGGCCCAGCGCGTCGCCCACCGCGGCCCAGCGGGTGCCGCCGAGGTGGATCGGGCCGGTCGGGTTCGCCGAAACGAACTCGAGGTTGATCTTGACGCCCGCCAGCGCGTCGCCGAGGCCGTACTTCTCGCCGGCGTCGAGCACCTGCTGGACGATCTGGCCCTGCGCGTCGGCGGCGAGCCGCAGGTTGAGGAAGCCCGGCCCGGCGACCTCGGCCGAGTCGATGCCGTCGGTGGCCGAGAGCGCCTCGGCCAGCGCGTCGGCGAAGTCGCGGGGCTTCATGCCCGCCTTCTTGGCCACCTGCAGCGCCAGGTTGGTCGCGTAATCGCCGTGCTCGGGATTGCGGGGACGCTCGATCGTCACCTTCTCCGGCAGCACGGAATCGTCGAGGCCGCGCGCGGTGAGAACCTGCACGGCGGAGTTACGGACCAGGTCGGCGAGAGCTGCGGGAGTCACTCGCGGAATTCTAGGTGTGACCTGGTCCGGGCTTCGCAGCGACCGCCGGAAGGTGTGAGCCAAGCCGGTGATCTTCGAACTGTTCACGGTGATCAGACGCGCGGTCTCTACACTGGCCCGCGCAGGGACCACCCCCTTCGGAGAACGCAGGAGCCATGGCTAACGGGACAACCAGAAAAAAGGGCGCGTCGTCGAAGAACGCCATGAAGGCCGCCCGTAGTTCCGTCGTGTCCAAGAAGGGCACGCCCTGGGGCACGATCATCGCCGTCGTCGCGATCGTCGTCCTGGCTGCCTCGGTGGTCACCTATTACATGGTCGCTTCGGCGCCCAAGCGCGATCAGAAGTCCCGCGAGGAGGCCGCGGCCGCCTTCGCGCCCTCGCAGCAGGACCCGGACCCCTCCAAGCGGATCGCCGGCGTGACCACGGCCACGTACGAGGGCTCCGTGCACGTCAGCGCCGCCGAGCGCGTCGCCTACGACAAGACTCCGCCCTTCGGCGGCCCGCACGACCAGGCCTGGGCCGCGTGCAACGGCGTCGTCTACGAGAAGGCCGTCCGCAACGAGAACATGGTCCACGGTCTCGAGCACGGCGCGGTCTGGATCGCCTACAACCCGGCGCAGATCACCGGCGAGGCGCTGGACCTGCTGAAGGTGCGTGTCGAGGGCAAGCCGTACATGGTGATGTCGCCGTACCCGAACCTGGACAAGCCGATCTCGTTGCAGTCGTGGGGGCACCAGCTGAAGCTGGACTCCGCCTCCGACGAGCGGATCGACCAGTTCGTCGCCGCGCTGCGCACCAACCCGTTCGGCGCGTACCCCGAGCGTGACGCCACCTGCGACGCGCAGATCGAGCCGGGCGACTTCGACCCGACCCCGCCGGGGCCGGACGCGAAGCCGATGGACTACAAGGGCAGCGCGGGCACACAGCCGGACCAGCCCGGCGCCGGCCAGCCGTCCGCGCCCGCGACCCAGCCCTCGGCGCCCGCGAGCAAGTAGTGAGCCAAGTGGACCCCGATCTCCAGGAAGACGTGTCACGGTCGGCCAAGAGCCGATGGCTGGTGATCGGGGCCGCCCTGGTCGTCATGCTGATCCTCGGCTTCGGCCTCGGCGCGCTGACGACCAGGCTGATCGACTCCGAGCCGGAGCAGAAGACCCCGGGCACGGGCTCGGTCGAGGTCGGCTTCGCGCAGGACATGTCGGTGCACCATCTCCAGGCCGTCACCATGGCGGGCTGGGCGCGGGACCACACGACCGATCCGGCGATCAAGACCCTCGCGTTCGACATCGAGCGCACGCAGACCGGGCAGGTCGGCCGGATGAAGGGCTGGCTCGGCCTGTGGGGCCAGCCCGAGCAGGCGACCGGCGCCTACATGACCTGGATGACCGAGCCGATGTCCGGCCACGGCGGGCACGGTGGCGGCGACATGAAGCCGTCGAACGGCGCACCGATGCCGGGGATGGCGACGTCGGCCGAACTGGCCAAGCTGCGGTCGCTGACCGGCAAGGAGATGGACGTCTTCTTTCTTCAGCTGATGCTGCGGCACCACGAAGGCGGGACGGCGATGGCCCAGTACGGCCACGATCACACGTCGATCGCGGACGTGAAGTCGCTGACCCAGAGCATGCTCGTCTCGCAGGGCGCCGAGATCACCCTGATGAAGGGAATGCTCCAAGAGCGCGGCGCCGCGCCCCTCCCCGCCTGACGCATTTCGTCCTCTGAATGCGCGGAGGGGGTCTACCAGGAGAGTTCCTGGCAGCGTTTCGCGCACTGGGGCACTTCTATCTGCAGGGTCGCGTGCTCGATGGAGTAGCGGTTCGCCAGGAGGTTCTGCGCCTCGGTGAGCACCTCGGCCTGCTCGACGGTCGGCGCGATGGTGAGGTGCGCCGAAGCGACCTCCATCCCCGAAGTCAGCGTCCAGACGTGCAGGTCGTGGACGTCCTCGACGCCCTTCAGTCCGCCGAGTTCGGCCTGGATCCCGGCGACGTCGACCCCCTTGGGCGCGTGCTGGAAGAGGATCCGCAGCGCACGCCGGGCGAGGGCGTAGGTGCGGGGCAGGACGAACAGGCCGATCGCGACACCGATGATCGGGTCGGCGTAGCGCCAGCCGGTCAGCAGCGTGATCGCGCCGCTCAGCAGCACACCGACGGAGCCGATCAGGTCGGCGAGGACTTCGAGGTACGCGCCCCGGACGTTGATGCTCTCCTCCGCGCCCTTGCGCAGGATCATGAAGGAGGCGATGTTCGCGACGAGGCCCGCGGCCGCGGCCAGCAGGACGGGCAGGCCGGGCACGGCGGGCGGGTCGCTGATCCGGCCGATGGCCTCGACCAGGACGTAGCCCGCGACGCCGAACAACAGGATGGCGTTGCCCAGGGCCGCGAGCACTTCGGCGCGATAGAAGCCGAAGGTGCGGGTCAGCGTCGGGCCACTCCGCCGGGCGAGCAGGATCGCCGCCAGCGCCATGCCGACACCGAGGACGTCGGTGAACATGTGCGCGGCGTCGGAGATCAGCGCGAGCGAGCCGGTGGCGAACCCGACGACGAACTCCATGACCATGAAGCCGGCGCCGATGACCAGCGCGATCGTCAGGCTCTTGAGGTAGCGGCCTGACGCGCTCGACGGCGCGGCCGTCCCATGCCCGTGCCCGTGACCCATTGCTCCGCCTCTCGTGAAGTCGACAGGCCGAATATATTGTCACATGCGCATATGTGCAATACAGGTGAGCCTAAGTTCACCATGTCTTAAGCCACACAAGGAAGCCATCCCCCAGGAGGGCCTTCCCGAAACCTGGAACCGCCACGCACCGCTACCGAAGCGACCGGAGGAACCCCCGCAACTGGCCGACGAAGGCCTCGGGTTGCTCGAACGCGGCGAAATGCCCGCCCTTGTCCAGCACCTCGTACCAGCGAAGATCGGTGTAGCGCAGCTCCGCCCAGCGCCGGGACGGCCGGATGATCTCGCGCGGGAAGATGGAGATACCCGAAGGAACTTCAACGGCCGAGACGTCGCGCTCCTTGCTCTCCCAGTAGATCCGCGCCGACGAGGCCGCCGTGCCGGTGAACCAGTAGACGGAGATCGCGTCGAGCATTTGCCGCCAGGACAGCGCGCTCTCCAGCGTGCCGTCGTTGTCGGTCCACTCCCAGAACTTCTCGGCGATCCACACGGCCTGCCCCACCGGCGAGTCGGTGAGCCCGTAGCCGACCGTCTGCGGACGCGTGGCCTGCTGCTGCGCGTACGCGGACCCGACGGCGCGGAACCGCGCGAGGTCACCGATCGCCGCCTTCTCCTCCGCCGTCGGCTCGCCCAGCACGGACTCGTCGTACGGGACGCCCGCCATGTTCACGTGGACGCCGATCAGCCGCTCCGGGACGATCTTGGCGAGCATGTTCGCCACGCCAGAGCCCCAGTCGCCGCCCTGCGCGACGTAACGCTCGTACCCGAGCCGCCCCATCAGCTCGTCCCAGGCCCGGGCGATGCGCTCGACGTTCCAGCCCGTCGACGACGGTTTGCCGCTCCAGCCGAACCCCGGCAGCGACGGCGCCACGACGTGGACCGCGTCCGCGGGATCGCCCCCGTGCGCGGCGGGGTCGGTCAGCGGCCCGAGCACGTCGAGGAACTCCACGACCGACCCCGGCCAGCCGTGCGTGAGCACGAGCGGCGTCGCGTCCGGCTCCGGCGAGCGAACGTGCAGGAAGTGGATCCCGAGACCGTCCACAGTGGTCTTGAAGCCCGGGAAAGCGTTGACCCGGGCGGCCAGCCCGAAGTCGTAGTCCTCGGCCCAGTACCGGCACAACTCCCGCGCGAACTCCAGCGGGACACCCTGATCCCAGTCGTCGACAGTGGCCGGCTCGGGCCAGCGCGTCGCGCGCAGCCGGGTGCGCAGGTCTTCGATGTCGGATTCGGGGATCCTCACCTCGAACGGTTCGATCACCAGGTCCTCCCAGTTCGTCGGTGTCACCAACGCTACGCATTTCGGCCGCCCACCGGCTCACTCTTGCGAAAGACCTGGTCAGCGGGGTCCCTGGTCGCCTCGGCGAGCATCACGCCGGTTAACGACCACCACTCGCGAGAGCCCCCGGGGACATGCGCTAAGCTTTCAACGTCGCCCAGGCGGCAACGCCCTCGTAGCTCAGGGGATAGAGCACTGCCCTCCGGAGGCAGGTGTCGCAGGTTCGAATCCTGCCGAGGGCACACAGTTGGACGGCGTTTTCAGCGCTCCGTCATTCACGACATCTCATCAGGGCCTGGACGCCCATGCCTCGAAGAGGGCCGAAGCCAGCCAATGACGGCTTACGAAGGCTATGTGCTCAGCGCTGACGCCACAACCACCATCGGAACGACGCTTCGGGTCCGCTCCTCACGCCAGCAAGTAAGCCGTGACGTCCACGTGCAGCGGCTCGCCCGTCTGCGTATGACTGTCGATCTCGACGTCGATGGCATGGTGCAGCAACGTGAGCCCGTCATGCTCTTCGTGGATGTCGGCGCCGCCGTCGAGGAGCTCACGAAGCAGCGGAAGGTCGCACATCTCGACCGCCCGGTGAGCAGGGCTCATATCGTTCACACCCAGTGTCCTGGAACGGACTCGATACTTTTTATCGAGTCCAGCAAAGAGACAAGCTCGGCATTGGCCGCCAGGCAGAAATCCTGGTCGGAGGCGGCCAGATCCGGCAAAACGTTGACATAGGTCGGATCAGCCTTCGCGTAGGCGTCACGAACCTTGCACAGGAAAACCCTTCCACACATTCGGAAATACCTCTGCGAACGGCTCAAGATAGCGATCATCGGCGGGCCGCCCCCGTGAACAGAGAGAGCCTCGGCCACTTCTCTCGCCTCGATCACGACGCGTACCCTATCGAGTCCGGCGCTCAGGACCCGGCGATGGCCCGGACGCCGGCGATCAGGCGGTCGATGTGCTCGGACGTCGTGCCGATGCCGATACTCGCCCGCACCGCCGTCGGCGCGGTCGCGCCCGCCTGGTCCAGCAGCCGCCGGGTGAACGGGTGGGCGCAGAACAGGCCGTCGCGGACGCCGATGCCGAATTCCTCGGCCAGCCGGGTGGACACGGTGCGCGTCTCGATGCCGTCGACGGTGAACGACACGATGCCCAGCCTGTCCGGCCAGCCGCGGCCCAGGATCCGGACCGCGGGGATTTCCGCCAGGCCGTCGTGCAGACGGGTCGTGAGTGCGTCTTCGTCGGCTTGGAGCGCCTCCAGGTCCGCCGCGGCGAGGGCATCGCACGCGGCCGCCAGCGCCACCGCGCCGATGACGTTCGGGGAGCCCGCCTCGTGTCTTGCGGCGCCGGTCGCCCAGTCGACGTCGCCGGGTCTGTCCCCGACGTGGGCGGTGGCCCCGCCGCCCGCGAGGTACGGCCGCGCGCGGTCCAGCCAGTCGGCGCGGCCCGCGAGTACGCCGACGCCGAAGGGGGCGTACAGCTTGTGTCCGGAGAAGGCCACGTAGTCGAGGCCGAGTGCGGCGACGTCGATCCGCCGGTGCGGCGCGAGCTGGGCGGCGTCGACCGCGATGCGGGCGCCGAAGCGGTGGGCGGTGGCGGCCAGGTCGGCGAGTGGCCAGACCTCGCCGGTCACGTTGGACGCGCCGGTGACGGCCAGCAGGATCGGATGTCCGGCGGTCTGCGCGGCGAGGGCGGTCTCGACGGCGGAAACCGCGCTCTCCGGTGAAGAGGGTGCCGGGAGCCGGACGACTTCGTTCCATGGCAAGAGGTTCGCGTGATGCTCGCCTTCGAACGTGACGACCACGGTGTCCGGCGGAACGGCGTGAGCCAGCAGGTTCAGCGCGTCGGTGGTGTTGCGGGTGAACACGACCACGTCGTCGGCGCGGCAGCCGAGGAACGCGGTGACGGACGCCCGGGCGAGTTCGTACTTTTCCGTGCACAGCTGGGAAAGCGCGCCCGCGCCCCGGTGCACGCTCGCGTAGAGCGGGAGCAGTTCTCCCACGACGTCGGCCACTTCGCGCAGGCAGGGCGCGCTGGCCGCGTAGTCCAGGTTGGCGTAGGCGATCTTCGTCCCGTCGGCCAGCCCCACCTTGACGTCGGAGCCCAGCACACCCAGTGTGTTCCCACTCATGACGAAGCTCCTCCGAAGATCCACGGCGAAACGGCGATCGCGCAGCCGTTTCTCTCGAACCGCGCGGGATGACGGGAGACGAGGCTGCCCAGATCCCGCCGGACCGGCACCGCGATCGAGCCCAGCCTGCCTTCCCAGTCCGCCATCGGCCGCGTGCCCAGCGCCTTGGTGATCGCGTCCGCCAGTTCTTCCGGCGGCGGCACGGGAATGTCCAGCTTCGAGCACAGGGCTTCGACGTCTTCGGTCACGATCGCGAGGAGCCCATCGGCCGCGGCGAAGACACCGTCGACGGCGGCGGGTGACGGCTCGCGCAGGAGGGCGTCGGCCGCCGCGAGCAGCGACGTCGTGACCGAGCCGCCCCGGCCGGTGCGCTGACGGGCCACCAGCGCGGCCACGATCCCTTCCGCCGAAACGAATCCGCCCGCGATGTCCACCATGATCATCAACGTCGGGCGCGGCGGTTCGCCTGCGGGCGTCAGCGCGTCGGCCACCCCGGAGTAGGCCTGGACCATGTAGTCCGTACCGGCGGGCGGCCGCGTCCCCAGCGCGTCGCCCCAGCCGCACGCGGCCGCGTAGACCAGCCCGGGGTTCACCGCGTGCATCGCCGCCGCGTCCAGGCCGAGTTCGACGTCCTTGCCCGGTGCCCAGTTGTGCAGGAACACGTCGGCGTCGCGGATCAGGTCCATGACCTCGTCGCGGCCCGCCGCGGATTTGAAGTCGATCTCGGCGATCCGCTTGCCGTCGTTGAGCACGCGGAACTTCGCCGAGCAGTCGCCCGCCATCGGCGGCATACCCCGCAGCGGGTCGCCACCCGGCGGTTCGATCCGGGTGACGGTCGCGCCGAGCAACGACAGCAACCGGGTCGCCAGCGGGCCCTGCACGCGGCGGGTCGACTCGACGACGTGGATCCCGGCGAGCGGCAGACCGGCGCCGGAACCGGATGCCGGCGGTGCCGCCCGTCCGGCGCGTAGTGTCCACGGCGGCAAGCCCGCGTCCGGGTCGGCGCGCCGTTCCGACACTGTCCGAACAGGACAGACGTGCATCCCGGTCGACGCGGCGACCGCGCGGATCTCCTCGAACGACGTGGACTCGACCGCCTCGTGCAGCTCGCGCGGAAGCACCGCCGACGCGCGCTCATAACGGAGGAGGAACGGCCGCCAGCCTCGCGCGATCGCGCGCTCCGGCGCCCCCAGCGAGGACCAGAATCCCTGCCAGGCCTCACCACTGAAGGACTCGACCTCGAACGCGATCCCGTCGGCGGAGACGAACGGCGGCCGCGCCGTCGACGGCAGGTCTTCGTAGCCCTCGGGATCCTCGTCCGCGGTGGCCGCGGCGATGTACTGCCCGACGGCGAGCAACGCGACGCCGTTCGCGTCGAGCTCGATGCGGGCCACGGGATTTCCGCGCAGTTGAGCTAAAGTCGCGGCCAGCATGCCCTGGACGGTGGCGATCCCGGTGAGGATCGAAACGTAGTCGACACCCAGTGGCCGCGGCTGCGCCTCGGAACGACCGTGCAGCGCCATGATCCCGCAGTCGGCCTGTACGAGGTTCTCCGGGAACGGCTCGCGCGGACTGGCCTCGACCGAGACGCCCGGCCCGCTCAGGCCGAATAGACCGGGCGGCCCGCCACCGACGTCGGCATCCAGCATCCGCAGCCGGTCGAGAATCGTCTCGACGACCGGGCCGGATCCGGGGAGCTGGGCGTGGAAACCCTTCAAGGGCGCGGAAAACGACACGGCGAACCTCCATGCTGGAACGGCCTGGCGTCCGCTTGTGGCGGACACCAGGCCGGCGGATCGAGGAGCAAGGGACTAGACCGGGACCGATTCCTCACGCTGCCGCGGCAGCGCGGCCGCGGCCTTGCGGGCGGCACGGCGCTTGATGACCCGCTCGCCCCAGTTCATCAACGGACGTTCCAGCACGTAGTACGAGATCGTCGACAGGATGATCGTGCCGACCAGGGTGACCAGCTGCAGTTCCCAGAAGCCGGTGCCGGCGCGGATCAGCATCAACGGCATCGGTTCCCCGTTGAAGTAGGCGTTCGGCTTCTGCAGGTAGAAGTGCATCACCGCGAACTGCCACAGGTAGACGCCGTAGGAGATCTTGCCGACGAACAGGATCACCCGGTTGGTGAACACGGCGCGGATCACGCGCGACTCGGGTCCGGGTGCGACCATCGAAAGCAACAGGCTCGCCGAAAGAATGGCCAAGAGTCCGTAGAAGATCCCTAATGCGGTGAGACTGTAGTAATCGTCCATGCCGATTTCACTGCCGGGACGAGCGCAGTTGATCAGCAAGCAGGTGAGCGCGATGCCCAGGAACAGGACGCGGTGGCGGCCGGCGAAGGTGAGCAGCTTGGGTGCCTCGTTCGGCGAGGCCTTCTGCAGTTCCAGCCAGATCGCGATGACCATGCCGATCGCGACCTCCGGCATCAGGCCCATCGGGTACCAGAACAGGGCGCGGGTGCCGAGACCGTTCATCTGCGAGTACAGCAGCCAGGCGATACCGGCGGCGAACAGCAGCGGCACGGGAAGCATCATCCGGTACGCCCGCGCCCGGGCGGTCTTGCCGCGGGAAGCGAACTTGAAGGTCGCCCAGGCCAGCAGCGGCAGCAGGAGATAGAACTGTGCCATGTCCGGCACGGTCCAGGTGATCTCCATGCCGTTGCTCCAGCCGTCCCAGTCGTAGATGTGCAGCAGCGCCAACGGCCGGAAGACGTCCCACACGCTGTCGATCTGCTGGAGGTTCAGCGCGATGAGGACCACGAAGTACATCACGTAGTACGCGGGGAGCAGGCGCAGCACACGGCGGATGACCGTGCCTTCGCGTTTGCGCGGGGTTCCGTTGATGACCGACTTCGCGAACCCCTGGTAGACGAACATGCCCGTGAGCACGAAGAAAACGCCCGCGAAGATCTGGAGGCCGCCGGTGAAGAACCCGCCGACGGCGCTGGTCGAAGCGATCGTGCCACCGAGTTCCTTGGTGCCCAGCACCCCCGCGATCATCGCGACATGCGTGAAGAGCAGGGCCAGCGCGCAAACCCCGCGCAGGCCGTCGACGGCCAGATAGCGTTGTTTGGCCGGCTTTTCCGCGGCTGCGGGCGGCCCGCCTTGCCGCGTTGCGGTAACGCTCATTGTGCGTCCTTTCTCCCAAAGCGATGGGGGTGAACCGCGTTCGAGCATTTCCACGTCACGCGGCGGAACCCGGGCCGGAAACCGGCTGCACTGCAAGCTTCGCATTGTGGGGACGGGCTCGTCTTATTCCATTCTGCGAGAATGCGCGTCGTGAAAAAAGGTCGTGAGTACCCGGCTGCGCGGTTTGTCGCTGTCGGGCGTGGGCTGAAGGCTCCCTTCGCCGAGTCTGATGCGGCGAAGGGAGCCTTCAGCCCACGAACAGGACACGGTCCGGCCTTCTCTTCAACGGTTGCGGCAGGTTGCGAAAGTGGCTTTCACAACCTGCCACCACTCACGAGCAGGTGTCAGGCGGCTTCTTCTTCGAGCCGTCGCGCGATGTCCGCCCGCAGCACCTTTTTGTCGATCTTGCCGATCGGGGTGCGCGGCATCGCGTCGACGATCACCAGCCGTTCGGGGAGTTTGAACCGGGCGACCCCCGCCGTCTCCATGACGTCGATGACGTCCTGCAGGGCGACGGAGGTGCCGGGCGTCGGCACCACGTAGAGGCAGCCGCGCTCGCCGAGCACCGGGTCCGGCATCGCGACCGAGGCCGCCATCTCCACCGAATCGAGCTGGTAGGCGAAGGATTCGACCTCCTCGGCCGCGATCTTCTCGCCGCCGCGGTTGATCACGTCCTTGGTGCGCCCTTCGACGACGACGTAGCCGTCCGGCCGCAGCCGCACGACGTCACCCGTGCGGTACCACCCGTCCGGGGTGAAAGCGCGCTCGTTGTGTTCGGGCGCGCGGTAGTAGCCGCGGATCGTGTACGGGCCGCGGGTGATCAGCTCGCCCTGCTCGTCCGGCGGGACCGGGTTACCGTCGGGGTCGACGACGCGCAGTTCGTCGGCGGGGTTGATCGGGCGGCCCTGGGTGTCGCAGGTGATGTCGAACGGGTCGTCCAGCCGGGTGAGGTTGGTCAGCCCCTCCGCCATCCCGTAGCCCTGCTGCAGCGTACAGCCGAACACCGTGCTGATCTGGCGGACCAGCTGATCCTGCAACCGCGCGGCGCCCAGCGTCAGCACCTTGAACGACGACAGGTCGTGCTGCTTGTCGGCCTCGCGGTATTCGAGCCAGCGCACCACGATCGCCGGCACCACCGACGTCACGGTCGCGCGTTCGGCTTCGATCGCGCCCAGCGAGTCCCGCGGGGACGGCGACGGCGAGACGACCACGCGCCCGCCTGCCCACAGCACGCCGAGGATCGCGCTCAGCGGGTAGTTGTGCCCGAACGGCAGCACGGCGAGATAAACCGACGACGCGTCGAAACCGAACGCGTCGGCGGATCCGTCGACATAGCAGGCGTAGTCGTCGTGGGTGCGTGCGATGAGCTTCGGCAGCCCCGTCGTGCCGCCGGAAAGGATCAGCAGCGCGACCGATCGCGGGTCGGGCGTCAGCGCGTCCAGTTCGGCGCGCGCCGCGGCCGGATCCGAAGCCGGGGCGCACAGCGCACGCAGGTCCACGTGCCCGTCGCGGACGTCACCGGCGACGATGACGTGCTCGATGGTCTCGGCCCCGGCGGCGATCCCGGCCGCCAGCTCCTGGTGGTCGAAGTCCTTCACCCGGTCCGGCACGGCGATCGCGCGCGCCTCGGACAGCTCGGCAAGGTAGGACAGTTCGTGCCTGCGGTGCTGGATCAGCGCCATCACCGGGATGACACCGAGCCGGAAGCACGCCAGCGTCAGCACCACGAACTCCCAGCCGTTGGGCAGCTGGACCAGGAGCCGGTCGTCGGGCCGGAGTCCCAGCGCCCGCAGCCGCTGGGCGGCACCGTCCACACGGGACAGGAGTTCGGCGTACGTCAGCCGGAAGCCGCCGTCGGTCAGTGCCTCTGCGTCCGGGGTCGCGTCGGCGGCGGCCACGAAGCGCGAGGCGAGCGCCTGGCCCTTCCAGTGCCCTTCGGCGACGTAACGCTCGACGAGGTCGGCGGGCCAGGGGACCGTCCCCGCGCGGCTCGGCTGGACAGGTTTCGAGGGCACGACGGCCTCCCTTTCTCGTGGACTCATCCGAAGCGGGCGGGCATGGATTTGGCGCCGTTGACGAAGTTCGACTCGAGCCGGGTCACCGGCCCGGTCAGGCGCAGGCGCGAGAGATGCGGCAGCAGTTCGGTCAGCAGCGTCGCCATCTCCAGCCGGGCCAGATGCGCGCCGAGACAGAAATGCGGGCCGATACCGAAGGACAGGTGCGGATTCGGGTCGCGGCCGAGGTCGAGGCGGTCCGGGTCGGTGAACACGGCCGGATCGCGGTTGGCCGAGGTGTAGTAGACGACGACCTTGTCGCCCTCGGCCACCGGCTGCCCGGCGATCTCGGTGTCCCGCACGGCGGTGCGGCGGAACTGCATGATCGGCGTGACCCAGCGGATCAGCTCGTCGACCGCGGTGGCCACCGGGACCTCGCCGGACACCAGCCGGTCGCGTTCGGCCGGGTTGTTCACCAGTGCCTCCAGCGAACCGGAGATCAGGTGACGGGTGGTCTCGTTGCCCGCGACCACCAGCAGCAGCCAGAAGCTGCAGAACTCCCGGTCCGACAGGCGTTTCCCGTCGAACTCCGCGTTGACCAGACGGCTGATCAGGTCGTCGGTCGGGGTTTCGCGCCGGTTCAGGCCGAGCTTCATCGCGTAGGCGAACGCCTCCGCGAACGTCCGGCGGTAGGCCTCGACGTCGCCGCTACCGAACTCCGGATCGTCGAAGCCGACCAGCGCGTTGCTCCAGCGGTAGAGCAGGTGCCGGTCCTCCGGCGGGAATCCGAGCAGGTCGCAGAGGACCAGGAGCGGCAGCTCGGCGGCGAAGTCGGCGACGGCGTCGAACTCCGCGCCGTCGGTGACCTTCTCCACCAGCCGCCGGGCGTGCCCGGCGATGCTGTCGCTCAGCCCGCGGACCGACTTGGGCGTGAACACCGTCGCGACCAGGCGGCGGATCCGGACGTGCTCGGGGCCGTCCATGCTGACCAGCAGTTGCCGGGTCTGCTTGAGATCGCCCGGGGTGCGCGGGTCGGGCAGGAAGGCACCCTTGGCCGCGGACGAGAACTCCTCCGGGCGCCGCGACACCGAGTAGACGTCGTCGTAGCGGGTCACCGCCCAGTAGCCGGAACCGCGCTGGGTGGTACTGCCGGCGCTGGAATGCCTGGTCAGCAATGGTTCCGGGGTCCACGCCACCGGCTCGGTCTCCCGGCGGCGGGCGAACTCCGCGTGCGGCACGCCGTCGGCGAACGTCGCGGGGTGCGCGATGTCGGGCCGCTCGATCCCGATCGCCGCGAAGCTCTTGCGCAGTACGTCCTTGCGGAGCTTGCCGGTCGCCTCACGGGGCAGCCGCGGGATGACGTGGTACGACCTCGGTGTCTTGAACCCCGCCAACGACTTGCGGCAGAACGGGTCCAGCACGGCGAACAGGTCTTCGGGCGCGTCGGCGGTGACCTCCACGACGGCCGCGACGCGCTCGCCGAACTCGTCGTCGGGGACGCCGATCACCGCGACGTCCTGGACCGCGGGGTGGTTGATCAGCACGGCCTCGATCTCGGCCGGGTAGACGTTCACCCCGCCGGAGACGATCATGTCCTGCGCGCGCCCGGTGAGATAGAGGAAACCGTCCTCGTCGAGGTGGCCGACGTCGCCGAAGGTGAAGGTGCCCGGCTCCAGATGCGCGGACCGCGTCTTCTCGGGCGCGTTGTGATACGAGAAGCTCTGCCCCTTGGCCCGGCGGACGAACACCTGCCCGGTGGCGCCCGGCGGTTGCGGAGTGCCGTCCTCGCCGAGGATCACGATCTCGTTCGGCGGCACGGCCTTGCCGACGCTGCCGGGGTGCGCGAGCCAGTCGCGCGAGCCGGTGAGCGTGACGGCGCCGCCCTCCGTGGCGCCGTAGTACTCCGTCAGCACGGGGCCCCACCAGTCGATCATCCGGCGTTTGACGTCCGGCGAGCACGGCCCGCCGCCGTGCCACACGCGCCCGAGGCTCGCCCCCGAGAACCGCTCACGAACCTCGGCGGGCAGCCGCAGCAGGCGGATGAACTGGGTCGGCACCAGATGCGCGGCGGTGATCCGCTCCCGGTCGATGATGTCCAAAGTGGACTCGGGATCGAAGGACCGGCGGATCACCAGTGTCGAGCCGAGCAGGAGCCCGAGCAGCGAGAAGAAAAGCTGGGACGAGTGGTACCAGGGCCCGTCGAGCAGGCACCGTTCACGCGACGGGACGTCGAGGACGACGTGCGCGTACCGCGTCAGCTTCGCCACCCTGGAGAACGGCGCGCCGACCACGAACAGGCCGTTCACCACGCCTTTGGGCGCCCCGGTGGTCCCCGACGTGTACAACATCGTGGCACCGCAGGTCTGTCCTTCGGGCTCGGCCGCGGACATCAGGGCCAGCAACGGTTCCACCGCTTCGAATCCGGACTCGGCCATGGAGCCGGTGACCAGCAGCGTCGTGCATTCCCCGGTGGACCGGGCCACCGCGCGGCCCGCCGTATCGGCGTACGAGGGCTCGACGACCAAGGCCTTGCTGCCGGAATCCGAGACTATGTAGGCGATCTCGGGATCGGTGAGATGCCAGTTGATCGGCACCACGGTGATCCCGGAATGCAAGCACGCCAGCAGGACCTCGAAGGTCTCTCGGCGATTACCGAGCACACAGGCCAGCCGGTCTCCCTCGCCGAGCCCGCGGTCCCGCAGCAGGGCGATCCAGCGGTTCACCCGCTCCCCCAGCAGGCGCCAGCCGACCGCGCCCGCCTCGTCGACGATCGCGGTCCCGGCACCGCCCTCGGCGATGTAGTCGTTCAGTAGAGCCGGCATGACCTTCCCCTCAGTCGAGCAAATCCGGTTGGCGCCGCACCAGATCGGCGTACAACGGGCGGAAATTGAGCCGCCCCATCCCCGGCGTCCCGATGGTCGACGCGGTGTGCCGCGCGACCTCTGGCTCGATCCGCACCGGGTTCCCGGCCGCCTCCGCGAGCAACTGCACGTGACACGAGCTGTCCATGGTGGTGAACCACCAGGCCGCCTCCTGTACCGTGCCGCCGACCGTGAGCAGCCCGTGGTTGCGCAGGATCACCGCCTTGCCCGTGCCGAGCCGGACCGCGATCCGCTTGCCCTCGTCGGAATCCAGCACCACGCCGCCGAATTCGTCGAAGACCTCGTGGTCCTCGTAGAACGCGCACGCGTCCTGGGTGATCGGGTCGAGCTTGCGGCCGAGCGCCGCCCACGCGCGCCCGTAGGTGGAATGCGCGTGCGCGACCGCGACGACGTCGGGCCGCGCGGCGTGGACATGCGAATGGATGACGAACCCGGCCGGGTTGATCCGCCCGTCGCCCTCGACGATCTCACCCCGGCCGTCCACCAGCAGCAGGTCGCTGACCCGCACGTGTCCGAAGTGGACACCGAACGGGTTGATCCAGAACCGGTCCGGATCGCCGGGGTCGCGGGCGGTCACGTGCCCGCCCGCGCCCTCGTCGAAACCGCGTACCGCGAACAGCCGCATGGTCGCCGCCAGCCGTTGTTTGCGGTAGAGCCGTTCCTCCTCGACGGTTCTCATCCGCAGCCGCCCGGGCTGTCCCAGTCGTAGGCGGCGCCCTCGTCCAGCAGTTCGGACGGCACGCCGTACCACTGGTCGGTGGGCAGCTCGGTGACCGTGGCTTCCTGGTCCTCGCTCATGCCGCTCGCTCCTCTCGCACCGTCGGCCGCCAGACCCCGAGGAAGCCGTCCAGCCGGTCGAATCCCCAGTAGCGGTGGCGGCCCCATTTGAAGTACGGGATGCCGAAGATGTCGTCGAGATAGGCCTGGTAGAGGCAATCGACGCCCTCGGCGCGGATCTCCGGGTCGTCGACCGCGCCGACGGCCAGCTCCGGATCGAGCCCGGCCTGCTCGGCCGCCGCCCGCACGACGTCGGGCTCGCAGATGTTGTCGCCGCGGCCCCAGCGCGCCTCGTTCAGCGCGTCGTAGAACGGCCACTCGACACCCTCGCGGCGTGCCCGCAGCCAGGCCAGATGCGGCAGCTCCCACCACGGTTCGATGTCGATCGGCCAGGCCATCTTGCGGCCCTGCGCCTCGGCGATCCGTTTGGTGTCCATCAGCATGTACAGATGCTTCGCACGGCTCATCTGCACGTAGTGGAACTCGCCGCCGCGCTCGTCGAGGCCGGCGCCGGTCACCGTGTCCGGATCCCAGTACGGGTAGCACTCCAGCTGTTCGAGGGCGCCGGGCACCTCGTCGCGCAGCTTGTTGATCGCGAGCCAGCTGTACGGGCTGCGCAGCGAGAAGTACAGCTTGGCGGGCCGGCTCACGTCCGGTCCCCGATCAGCGCGTGCACGACACCCTCGTCCAGTTCGGCCATGCCGCCCGCGCCCGGCCCGGCCGCGATGGCGTAGCCGTGCAGGATCTGGGCGGTGGCGACCGGGACGAGCTCCTGTCCACGTTGGACATAGCAGTCCATGCGGCCGTCGAACATGACCCCGCGCAGGATGTCGGTGACGGTGAAGACGGTGTGCACCGTCTCCTCCATCCGCGCGTCCTCCAGCAGCCGCACCCTGGCCCGGGAGACGACCGGGATCCAGTCGCGTTCGGTCAGCATGCGGCCGACGGAGATGCCGCGGTCGGCCAGGTACCGGTCGACGACCTCCTCCAGCGTCCGGACGAAACCGGAGTGCTGGACGCGGTCGGAGTAGTGGCAGTAGAAGTACGGGGCACGCCACGACCACAGGAACGCGCCCGGCGACGCGGTCAGCACCGACTCGGCGGTCTCCCCGGCCGGGATCGCGATCCGCTCCACAATGGACTTCAGCGCCGGGACTTCCAGATGCGCCAGTGCCTCGGGAGCGGCGGCCCTCGCGTCGGCCGCCCGTTCGCGGACCAGCGCGACCGTGACCTTGCCGCGCAGCACGGTGACCTTCTCGCCGCCGCGGACCACCGAGAGCTGGACGTTCAGCTTGTCGCCGCGCCCGGGCGTGACCTCGACCTCGACCTCGTCGTCGAGTTCCAGCACCGCGGGCAGCTGCACCGAGCAGTCCACGATCTCCGCGCCGAGACCGTGCTCGAGGAACAGATCGCGCGCACTCTTGCCCTGGTCACGCAGCCACTGCAGGACACCCTGCTCGACGAGGTACATGAAGTGCTTGAAACCGATCCAGGTGCGGATGTTGGCGCCCTCGAACGCGGGGCGGCCGTGCGTGACGGTCCGGGTTGGCCGCAGGACTGCGGTCATCGGAGTTCACCTACCTTCGGAAGGGTCCGGACGTCTTCGACGAGGCCGGTCACCTCGGCCGCGGCGTACCGGGCGTAGCGGACGTGGAAGAAGTGGTCACCGCGGTCGAGCGTGTGCAGCGTCGCGCCCGGCATGCCGTCGGCGAGGACGCGCGCGGACTCGGCGGGCAGCGTCGGGTCCAGGCCGCCCACCAGCACCTTCGTCGGGATCTCGACGTTGCCGAGCTGGAGGTCGGCGCTCGCGGCGTAGCGGTCGAACACCGCCGCGAAGCCGAGCGGGCCGGCCCGGTTCAGCGCGATCTTGACCATGCCGTCGACGACCTCGGGGTCCAGCGAGGCCGCTCGTTTGCCGAGCCGCGCGCGGACACCCTCGCCGACGTGGGCGGTGAACGTCTCGCGCGAGCGTTCGAACATCCGCCAGGTCACCTCGTAGCGGGGCAGGCGGTAGAAGGGGCAGAACAACGCCACCGACGAACCGACGCGCGGGTCGAGCGCGCACATCAGCTCCAATGCGGCGTTGGCGCCGAACGAATGCGCCACGAGGACGTCTGGGGTGGCGCCGACCATCTCCAGCCCGTCCCCGAGCCATTTGCCGAAGGAGCGGTTACGCCAGCGGAAGTCGTTGCCCGCCTTCCACGGCAGCTCCAGCGAAACGATCCGGTAGCCCTGATCGAGGTGCGCGGCCAGCGGCGTCCAGCTCTTCCAGTGGCCTTCCATCCCGTGCGCGAACAGCACCAGCGGCGCACCGGGCCTGCCGGGCGCGAGCGTGTGCGCCTTCACCGCCGAACCGTTCACCGGAACCCCATCTCATCGCTCTGCTCGGTGACGGTGACCGAAACCGACGGCCCGCCGTCCGGACGCCGCGGGCCGATGCCCACGCGGCCTTCGCCTTCCGTGACGGCGAGGTGGGCGGCGAGCGCGAGCTCCACGACCCCGTGCGCGCCGTAGAAGTCGCCCCACCGTTCCTTGACGTCGAAGCCACCGGGGCCGACCGTGCGCCGCACGGCCTCGCTTGGGGCGACGTCGACGACGACGTGCCCGGAGTTTTCGCGCCAGGGCTCGAGGATCGCGCACGCGCTCCCCGCGCGCAGCGGCCCGTCGTGCAGGATCGAGGCGATCTCGTCGTCGGGCTCGGCCCCGACGAGCACCACCCGCGTCGCCCGGCCGGAGCGCAGCAGCAGGCTCGCCATCCGCAGGCCGGCGTGCCCGGCCGTGCTGCCGGAGCACAGCATCAGGTTCGGGCCGCCGAAACCGAACCACAGCGCGACCGTGCTGGCCACGACGTTCGGCGAGACGTTGGGCGCGTCGAGCACGCTCACCGCCCGGCCGCCTTCCGCCTCGACCGCGCGCGTGACCTTCGCGACCGTCTCGACGTTGCCGAGGTTGCTGCACGCGACCACCGCGGTGCCGGTTTCGATCGGCCCGCCTGCCCGCTGCCCCGGCTCCCAGCCGAGCGCGCGATGGACCGCGCACAACGCCAACCGGGTCGAGGGTTCCTTGTACAGCAGGCCTTTCCGTCCGAGGACGGTGGCGGCCTTCTCCGGCGGCGCGCCGTCGAACTCCGCGATCCCCGGCAGGTGCAGGCTCCAGCCCGTGAGGAGCAGGCGGGTCTCGCCCGCGCGGCCGGTCATGCCCGCTCCAGCAGTGTGACGGCGTTGACCCCGCCGAAGCCGAACGCGTTGACCTGTACCAGTTCCGGCCGGGCGGCGACGGCTTCGCCGATGACCAGGCGCAGTCCGGTCGCCTCGTCGAGCGGTTCGGAAAGGCCGGTGACCGCGGGAATCTCGCCGGAGGCGAAAATCCGCAGCGCGACGTCCACATTGACCAGTGCGGCGCTGCCGGAAGTGTGCCCCGTGGCGCCCTTGACCGCGGTGACGAGCGGGTTCCCGCCGCCACCGAGGACGACCTTGCGCAGCGCGTTGCATTCGACCGGGTCGTTGAGCGCGGTGCCGGTCGCGTGCGCCACCACCACGTCCACATCGGACGGTATGCGGCCCGCACGCGTGTAGGCGTCGGACATCGCGCGGGCGATGCCCTCGATGTCCGGCGCCGTGGCGTGGTAGGCGTCGCAGGAGAGGCCGGTCGCGGTGACCTTGCCGAGCGCCGGGCCGTCCCAGGTCCCGGGCACGACGACGAGCACCGCCGCGCCCTCGCCGAGGAGCACGCCGGTGCGGTCGCGGTCGAACGGGCGCACCCGCTCAGTCGGTTCCTCGGCGACGCGGCCGACCATGGCGAGCATCGACCGCGTCATCGCGTCCGCGGCGGCCACCACGACGGCGTCGCATTCGCCCAGTTCCAGCAGATCCTGCGCGAGCGCGAGCACGTGGCCGCCCGCGCTGCACGCGTTGACGACCGTGGTCACGTCCGTGACGCCGGGCAGTGCCCCGGCCACGACGTCGGCGAAGTCCAGCCGATCGGCGGACACGGTCTCCCCGGTGAGCGCCAGCCGTTCCACCGCGGACAGCTCACGCAGCCCCGTGCCGACGAGGACGGCGACCCGCTGGGTGGCGGTGTCCACACCGGACTGTGCGACGGCTTCCTTCAGGCACTCGGCGAGGAGCCGTCCCGCGCGGAACGGCTCGTCGGCCAGGTCGGCATGGTAGCCATAGGCGACATTCAGCTTCTCCGGATCGCCGTACCGGAGCGGTGAGACGCCGCAGGCGCCGCGAAGCAGGCCCTCGAACGTCTCCGCTCCCGAACCGAGGCAGGTGCGCACCGCGCTACCCGCGATCAGGACCGCCATCGGCGTACCTCCTCACGATGGCGGCGCCGACAGCGCCGTCCGCGCCCCGTGCGGTGAGCAGGCACAGCCCGCCGGGCCGGGCATCGCGCTCTTCGGCGAGCAGGACACCGAGCGCCACCGCACCCGAAGCCGCGTCGCATTCGCCGAACAGCCGCTTGACCATGACCCGTTCCGGACGATGGCCGAGTGCCCGGACGATCGGGCCGTACTCACGCCAGTCGCCGTCGTCGGCCTCGCCTGTGTACACAGTGGACACTTCGGACGGATTCGTACCAGCCTTCGCCAGCACCCGGTGCACACATCCGGCGAGCGCGGTTTCAGCGGCGTCACCACCGCCCGGCCCGTACGCCGTGGCGACCGCGAGGACGCCGGCGCGCCGCCGCGTTCCCGCCCACTCCGGCGTGTCCTCCTTGGCCAGCACGAACATCCCGGCCGCCTCACCGGCGGCGACGGCCTCGGTCGCCCCGGTCAGATGCGTCGACCACGCGCGGTGCGGCGTGAACTCCTCCACCGCGCCGGCGACCACGACGTCGACGTGGCCACGGTCGATGGCGTTGCCCGCGTAACGCAGGGCGTTGAGAAAACCGAGCGTGCCGCCCGCGATGGTGGTGTTCACCCCGCGCAGCCCGAACCGGATGGCGACCTGGCCGGCGGCGCAGTTCATCACCGTGTTCGGGAACAGCATCGGGTTGACCAGGTACGGCTTCTCCTGCACGAGGGTCTCGCGCGTGTAGTCGCTGGTGGACTTGAAACTGCCCAGCGAGGTCCCGAGCACCACACCGATCCGCGGCCGGACCTCGTCGTCGAGGGTGACCCCGGCCTCGCGCAGCGCCTCCTGGCAGCACACCACGGCGAGCCCGGTGGCCCGGTCGTAGGTGCTGGTTCCCTTGCGTCCCAGATGCTCCCGCGGGCTGAAGCTCGGCAGGAAGTGCCCGTTCGCCGCGGGTAAGGGCTCCTCGTAGAGATCGCCGATCTCCTGGCCCTTCTGGACTTGACCGGCCTCGGCCAGCTCGAGCCGCTTCGCCAGCGCGTCCACGCCGACGCCCGCGGAGGTCAGCGCGCTCCAGCCGGTCACCACCACACCGCTCATTCTGGCGCTCCCAACATCACGATGGCGTTGTTGCCACCGAAGGCGAAACCGTCGTTCTGGACCACCCGCACGTTCGCCGCCCTGGCCGCGTTCGGCACCGGGTCGACACCCAGCTCCGGGTCTTCGGTGGTCCAGTTGACCGTGGGCGGCAGGAAACCGCGGTCGATCGCGATGGTCGAGGCGATCGCCCCGAACCCGCAGGCCGCGCCCATGGTATGGCCGAGCATCGACTTGATCGAGCTGATCGGCGGCGGACGCTCGCCGAACACTTCGAGCACCGCCTTGCTCTCGACCAGGTCGTTCACCTGCGTGCCGGTGCCGTGCGCGCAGATGTAGTCCACATCGGACGGTGAGATCCCGGAATTGCGGTGCGCGATGCGCATGCATTCCGCGACCGTCGGCGCGTCCGGGGTGACCGGGTGGATGGCGTCGCAGTTGACGCCGTACCCGAGCAGTTCCGCGTAGATCGTGGCGCCCCGCTTCGTGGCGTGCTCCAAGGTCTCCAGTGCGAGCACGGCACCACCCTCACCGGTGAGGATGCCGGCGCGATCCTTGTCGAACGGGGTGCAGGCGTCCTTCGCCAGCGCGCCGAGCCGGTAGAAGCCGGCGTGCGCCCAGCGGCACACCGAATCGGCGCCGCCGGCGAAGACGACGTCGGCCTCGCCGCCGGCCAGCAGGTCGTAGGCGTAACCGATCGCGTAGTTGCTCGCCGAGCAGGCGGTCGCGATGGTCAGCGACTCCCCGGCGAGCTCCAGCTCCTCGCTGACCGCGTTCGCCAGCCGGTTGGCGGGCAGCTGGGTCAGCAGGGCCGGGTCCTGCGCGGCGAATCCGCCGTCGATGATCTGCTCGGTGAGCGCCTCCGCGACCGCGGACTCACCGCTGGTGGTGCCCATGATCGCGTGGGCACGCCCCGGCGTCACCGACGTCAGGTCGAGCCGGGCGTCGGCCACCGCCAGCCGCGCGGCACTGGCCGCGAACTGGCTGGACCGGCCCCAGCTCGCCGGGTCGACCCGGCGGAGCTGGGCACCCGGATCGAAGGTCTGGACCTCGCCCGCGTTCCGGTGCGGGAACCCGGCCGGGTCGAAGCTGGTGATGGGCGAGATCCCGGATCGGCCGGTGCGGAGCGCCTCGGCGAACGCGGCGATCCCGATCCCGATGCTCGACACCGGGCCGACCCCGGTAACGACAACGCGGGCCACGGTTCATCCCTTCTTGACGGAGTGCCGGATCAGGGCGTCGTTGACCGCCTTGAGCGTGCGCAGCTCGGGCAGTTCGGCCTGCGGGATCTCGATCTTGTACTGCTTGTCGATCCGGGCGAGGATCTCGATGGCGCGCAGGGAGTCGGCCTCGTAGTCGTCGATGAAGTCCCCGTTGTCCTCGAGTTCCTCGGGCTCGAGCTCGAGCACCTCGGCGACCAGCTCGCGGAGCTCCTCGAGCTGGGTGTCGGTCTGCGTCATGACGATCCTCCGGTTTCGTTGTCCCGTGCGGTTCTCACGCCGCGGCCCGCACAGGGCGCCGCGTCGCGGTCAGGGTGGTGACGGTGGCGATCAGGCGATCCCCGGCCCAGGTCCGGCCGGTGGCGAAGGCCGTGTCGGCCAGCACCGACTCCAGGCGGACCTCGTGGCGGAGCACGTCACCAGGGCGGGCGGCACCCGTGAACCGATAGTCACGGGCACCGATGAACATCAACGTCGTGTCGTCGTCCTCGACCGGCGCGCGGCCGTCGAGCCACAGCAGCGCGGCGCTCTGGCCGAACGACTCGATCATCAGCGACTTCGGGTAGTCGTACCGGCTCGGCGGCGCGCCGTCGGGAATCCCCGCGTAGCACGGCTCGGTGCCGGTGACCGCCTTGATCGTCACGATCGACTCGCCGGGGACCAGTTCCAGCACGCGGTCCACCAGCAGCAGCGGATACCGCTGCGGGAGCAGGACCCGGATGTCGTGATGCTCGGTCATTCCGCCTCCTCTTCGAAAGTGGCCCGGATCTTGGCCGTCGTCGTCTCGCCGAGGGCTGCCTTCCCGGTGACGTCCCAGCCGTCCTCGGTGCGCTTCGCGGTGGCCGTGAGGACCATGCGATCGCCGTCGAGCACCGGGGCGAGGAAGCGGACTGACCGGACGGTGCGCAGCCGGGCGTTCGCGGCCTCGCGCATCGCCTGTTCCAGCGTCTCGATGACGAAGATGCCGGGGTACACGGCCTGGCCGGGGAAATGCCCGCGCAGATTGGGTTCCTTGCCGTCCACGGTGATCTGGGCGACCAGCTCGAGGTCGTCCCCGCACGCACGGACGTCCAGCAGGTCGACCGCCCGCAACGGCGCGGCGTAGTCGGGAAGCCCGGTCACAGCGTGATCCCCCCGTCGACCTGCAGCACCTGACCGGTGATGTAGGAGGCGCGGTCGGAGACCAGGAACGCGACGAGTTCGGCGACGTCCTCCCCGGTGCCGAACCGCTTGACCGGGATCTGGGTCAGCGCCTTGGCGCGCTGCTTGTCGCCGAGGGCGCCCGTCATGTCCGTCTCGATGAAGCCGGGCGCGACGACGTTGACCCGGACGCCGTGCCCGGCGACCTCCTTGGCCAGCGACTTGCTGAAGCCGATGATCCCGGCCTTGCTGGCGGAGTAGGCGGTCTGGCCCGCGTGGCCGTAGACGCCGGCGACCGAGGACATGTTGACCACGACGCCGCCGCGGTTCTTCATGAACCGGAAGGCCATGGCACGGCAGAAGTTCCAGGTGCCGGTGAGGTTCGTGTCGAGCACCGCGTGCCAGTCCTCGGCGTTGGCGAGCACCAGCGGGCTGTCCTTGG
This sequence comes from Amycolatopsis keratiniphila, assembly GCF_000400635.2. NCBI lineage: Bacteria > Bacillati > Actinomycetota > Actinomycetes > Pseudonocardiales > Pseudonocardiaceae > Amycolatopsis > Amycolatopsis keratiniphila. The sequence goes on from NC_021252.1 coordinate 7,404,811, forward strand.
TGATACCGGCGTTGTTGACCAGCAGATCGATCGTGCCGAGTTTCTCTTCGGCGTCCTTCACGAATCGCTCGACGGCTTCGGAATCGGTGACATCGCATTCCGCGAAATAGGAGGGAACCCCGATCGCGGCGATGTCCTCTTCGGTTTCCGCCGACGCCGCGCTCGCTTTCGAAAAACAGCCGGCGACGGCGTAGCCCTCCTGGGCCAGCCGCAGCGCCACGGCCCGGCCGATCCCTCGTGAAGCCCCGGTGATCAGGGCCCGGTGGTGCTCCGCCACGACGCCTCCTCGTTTTCCAGCACACTTTGTTTTCATTTTATGAAGCGCGGCGCAAACTGTTCTTCTCATCGTTTGCCGCGAGCTCCGAAAGCACTTCTTCGGTATCCGCGCCCGGCCGCGGCGCACCACGACGGACCTTCGTCGGAGTACGGGAGAACTTCACCGCGGGCCCGACGATCGGCGCGACGGATCCGTTGCTCAGCACCGTTTCCTGCAACATCGCGCGCGCCTTGACGTGTTCGTCCGCGACGGCCTCGGTGAGCGTGCGCACCGGCGCGGCGACCAGGCCCCGGCCGTTCAGCACTTCGAGCGCCTCGGCCAGTGGACGTCCCGCGCACCAGCCCGCGACGATCGCGTTGACCGCGTCCCGGTTGGCCAGCCGTTCGGGCGCCGTGCCGAACCCCTCGGCGCGGCCGAGCTCCGGCCTGCCGATGATCTCGGCGAGCGCGCGCCAATGCCGGTTGATGGCGACGGCGAGATACAAATGGCCGTCGGCACACGCGTAGACGTTGGCCGGGACGACGAAGTCCGTCTCGTTGCCGAGCCGCTGCGGCGGTGCGCCCGCCGCGGCGAGCGTCGGCAAGCCGCTGCTGCTGGCGAGCAGACAGTCCACCATGGACACGTCGACGTGCTGTCCCTCACCGGTCCTGTTTCGGTGCGCCAGCGCGGCGAGACCGCCGATCGCCGCGTGCAGGCCGGCCAGCTCGTCGGCGAGGAACGTCGGCGCGCGCACCGGCGGGCCTTCCGGCAGACCATTGAGCGACATCCAGCCGGCCGCGGCCTGGATCGCGGGATCATAGGCGGGCAGATGCGACTTCGGGCCGTACTGCCCGAAGCCGGACACCGACACGAACACGATGTCCTCGCGCACCGCGCGGCAGGCCTCGTATCCGGCGCCCCAGCCGTCGAGCGTCCCGGGCTTGTAGTTCTCGACCACGATGTCCGCGTGCGCCACCAGTTCCAGGAACCGGGCGCGGTCGACGTCGTCACGCAGATCCAGCCCCGCGCTGCGTTTGTTGCGGTGCACGGTCTCCCGGAACCACGACAGGCCGGTGCCGGGGATGTTCGGCGGCACCTCGCCGTCGTGGCCGTCGGCGAGTTCGACGCGGACGACGTCGGCCCCCATGTCCGCCATGACACAGGTGGCGAGCGGGCCGGACCAGACCTTCGTCACGTCCAGGACGCGCACGCCTTCCAGCGGGCCGACCGAACCGGCGCGCGCCCGGCGGAAGAAGTCTTCTTCGCGCATGGTCAAAGCCTTTCCAGCAGTGAGGCGGTGCCGAGCGAACCGCCGCAGCACATGGTGATCAGCGCGGTGGAGGTGTCGGTGCGTTCGAGTTCGTGCAGTGCCGTCACCAGCAGCCGGGTCCCGGTCGCGCCGAGCGGATGGCCGAGGGCGATGGCGCCGCCGTTGACGTTGACGCGGTCGATGTCCGCGCCGTGCGCCTTGGCCCAGTTCAGCACCACCCCGGCGAACGCCTCGTTGACCTCGCAGATGTCCACATCGGACAGTCGGCGCCCGGTCTTGCGCAGTACGCGTTCGGTGGCGACCACGGGCCCGTCGAGCAGGTAGTACGGATCCGCGCCGGTGACGACCTGGCCGACCAGCCGCGCCCGCGGGGTCAGGCCCAGTGCGCGGGCCTTCCCGTACGACATCCAGAGAATGGCGGCGGCGCCGTCGGAGATCTGGGAAGTCGATCCGGCGGTGTGGACGGCGCCCTCGACATTGGGGCGCAACGCGGCGAGCCCTTCGAGCGTGGTGTCGCGGACGCCTTCGTCGCGTGTGACCGAATCGACCGGGGAGACCTCGCGATCGAACCGGCCTTCTTCCCACGCCCGCGCCGCCCGCTGCTGGGAAAGGAGGCCGTAGTCGTCGGCGTCCGCGCGCCCGATGCCCTCCCGAGCGGCGATCCGCTCGGCACCGCCGAACTGGGCCTTCGGCGGGTCTTCCCACGGGTAGTCGGCAGTCTTGTAGTGCCCGGGCCCCTGGTAGAGGTTCGTCCCGATCGGCACCCGGCTCATCGACTCGACGCCGCAAGCGATCCCGGTGTCGATGGCGTCCGCGGCGATCAGCGCGGAGATCAGGTGGTTCGCCTGCTGGGCCGAGCCACAGGAAACGTCCACTGTGGAGCAACCGACGGCCGGGTCGTGCCCGGAGTTGAGCCAGGCGTTGCGGGTGACGTTGAGGCTCTGCTCGCCGGACTGGGTCACGCAGCCGCCGATGATCTGCTCGACGTCGCCGGGTTCGATGCCGGCGCGGGCGATGACCTCCAGCTGGACGTGCCGCATCAGCTCGACGGCCTTGAGCCCGGCGAGCACCCCGCCGCGTTTGCCGAGCGGGGTGCGGACGGCGGAGACGATGACCGGGGTCCGGTCGTTCAGCGCGGCCACGCGGGTACCTGCCTCTCCACCGGACGCGGTGCCCGGCTTCCCCATCGTGGTGCGGCCCACGACGGGGGAACGTCTCTCGGATTGCGGTGCCGACCGGGGGTTCTCCGTAGTTGCGGGAATGGTTCGCGCATCCCCTCACGATCATCGGCGCTGGCTATGGTGCGTACATGCGGCTGGACGACAGCGAAGATCAAGCGGCATTCCGGGCGGGCCTGAAAGCCTGGCTCGCCGAACAGTTACCCGAAGCCACGCCGAGCGCGCCTCGCGCGTGGTCCGCCGACGAACTGCGCGCCTGGAGCAAGGCGTTGCACGCGGCCGGATACGCCGGTCTGACCTGGCCCGCCGCGCACGGTGGCCGCGGTCTTTCCCCGTCGTACCAAGCCATCTACGCCGAGGAGAGCGCGCTGGCCGAGGCGCCGGACCACGCCGGGGTGATCGGGCTCGGCATGGTCGGCCCCGCGATCGTCCACTATGGAACGGACGCGCAGAAGGCCGAGCACCTCCCCCGGATCCTTTCCGGGGAAACGATCTTCTGCCAGGGCTTCTCCGAGCCGGACGCCGGCTCGGATCTCGCCTCGGTGCGTACCCGGGCCCGCCGAGTCGAGGGCGGCTACGTCGTCGACGGTGAAAAGGTCTGGTCCTCCTACGCCCATTTGGCCGACCACTGCCTGCTGCTCGCCCGCACCGATCCGGACGCGGCCAAACACCGCGGCCTGACCTGTTTCCTGCTCGACATGCGCGCGCCCGGCGTCGAGGTGCGGCCGCTGCGTCAGCTTTCCGGCGACACCGACTTCAACCAGATCCTGTTGAGCGGCGTCGAAATCCCCGACCACTGCGTACTCGGCGAGCCAGGGCAGGGCTGGCGGGTCGCGCTGACCACGCTCGCGCACGAACGCGGCACGTTCGGCATCACCCTCACCGCCCGGCTGTCCGTGCAGCTCGACAGGCTGGTCAAGACTGCCAAGGCGTGCGGCGCCGACCCCCGCGTCCGAGCCGAGATCGCCGAGCTGTACGTCGACCTGCAGGGCCTGCGGTTCACCGGCTACCGCGCGCTGGCCGCGATGGAACGGACCGGCGAGCCCGGGCCGGAGAGCTCGATCCTGAAACTGCGCTGGTCGCAGGCGAACCAGCGGGTGAGCGCGCTCGCGCTGCGGCTGCTCGGCGCGGGCGCGGCGGCCGACGGGACCGACGCCTTCTGGGGCGGCTATTGGCAGCACCAGCGGTTGCGCAGCCGGGCCAACAGCATCGAGGGCGGGACGTCGGAGATCCTTCGCGGCATCGTCGCGGAGCGGGTCTTGGGCCTGCCGAAATCACGTTAGGGGCGACCGATGGACTTCGCGTTGACCGAGGATCAAGCCTGGCTCAAGGCCGCTGCCCGCACCTACCTCGAGAACACGTACGGCTTCGAGCGGATCGGGTCGCTGGCCGACGAGGGCGGGCAGGACCTGGCCGCCTGGCCGGAGCTGGTCCGGCAGGGCTGGCTGGATCCGGACCTCGGCCTGGCCGAACTCGTCCTGCTGGCCGAGGAAGGCGGGCGCGTCCTGCATCCGGTGCCCTGGTTCGCCACGACCGGGCTCGCCTTGCCGGTGTACCGCGCCGCGGGAGTCGGACTCCCCGGCCCGGCGACGCTCGCCGACGGCTCCGGTACCTGCCGCGCGACCCGCCGCGACGACGGCTGGCGGCTGGACGGCGCGGTGCAGGCCGTCCTGCACGCCGACGTCGCCGCGGAGATCGTGGTCGCGGCTCGCACTCCGGCCGGGGTGGCACTGTTCGGCGTCGACCCCGCCGCTGTTTCGCTTTCCGCGCGCGACGGCGTCGATCCGCTCCGGGCGGCGTCGGACGTCGCGCTGGCCGGTGCCGCGGGCAGGCTGCTCGCCGGGCCGCCTTCCGCCGCGCCGCTGCTCGCCGCGATCCGGAGCCGGGCGACCACGCTGCTCGCGGGCGAGGCCATCGGCGTCGCCGACCGGGCGCTGGCGATCGCCGTCGACCACGCGAAGACGCGGTCGCAGTTCGATCGCCCCATCGGGTCGTTCCAGGCGGTGAGCCAGCAGCTCGCCGACGGTTACGCCGAGGTCGAGCTCGCGCGTTCGCTGGCCTACCGCGCCGCTGTCACCCCCAGCACCGAAGCGGTCGCCTGCGCCGCCCACGCCGCGAGCCGCGCGGCGGTCTCCGTCTGCGAGACGGCGATCCAGGTCTGCGGCGGCATGGGCGTCACCTGGGAGTTCCCGCTGCACCGCTGGTTCCGGCGCGCGCTGTGGCTGGAGGCGGGACTCGCCTCGGGAGGTTTGGAAGCGATCGCGCACTCACTGTTCGGGGAGCACTCATGAGCCTGCAACTGCACTGGTTCCTGCCGTCACACGGCGACGGACGGGAGATCGCCAAGACCGCCGACGGCGTCGCGGCCCCAGGCGCCCGTCGCGAGCCGGACCTCGAATACCTGACGCAGGTCGCGCTCGCCGCGGATCGCTTCGGGTTCACCGGGATGCTCACGCCGTTCGGGTTGTTCTGCGAGGACCCGTGGGTGGTCGCCTCGGCACTCGTGGGTGCGACGCGGTCGGTGAAGTTCATGATCGCGCTGCGCCCGGGGTTCATCTCGCCGCTGCTGGCCGCGCAGACCGCGGCGACCTTCCAGCGCGTCTCCGATTCGCGGCTGCTGCTGAACATCGTGACCGGCGGGGACCCCGACGAGCAGCGCCGCTACGGCGACTGGCTCGACCACGACCAGCGGTACGCGCGCACCGGCGAGTTCATGGACGTCTTCCGGCAGGCTTGGCCGGGTTCGCGATTCGACTTCTCGGGCACGCATTACACGTTGAAGGCCGGGATGGTCGCGCGGCCGCATCCGGTGCGGCCGACCCTGTTTCTCGGCGGTTCTTCGTCGGCCGCGCTGGAGGTCGCGGCCGCGCAGGCGGACGTGCTGCTGATGTGGGGCGAAACGCCGTCGGCGATGGCCTCGCACCTCGCCCGGTCGCGGGAACGAGCGGAGGCATTGGGGCGTTCGCTGCGCTTCGGCACGCGATTCCACGTGATCAGCCGCGACACCTCCGCCGAAGCCTGGAAGGTGGCCGACCAGCTGCTCGCCGGGATGGACCCGGCCCGGATCCGGCAGGCGCAGGAACGCTTCGCCGCCACCGAATCCGAGGGCCAGCGGCGGATGGCGGCCCTGCACGCCGGCCGCACCGACTCACTGGAGATCCACCCCAACGTCTGGGCGGGCTACGGTCTGGTGCGCCCCGGCGTCGGCACGGCGCTGGTGGGCAGCCACGAGGAAGTGGCCGAACGGATCGAGGAGTACCACGCGCTCGGCCTCGACCACCTGATCCTTTCCGCTCAGCCGCATCTCGAAGAGGCATATACCTTCGGGGAAGGCGTCATGCCGCTGCTGCGTAAGCGGGGGCTGCTCGCGGAAACGCTCTGAGTTTCCGTGCTCGTCGGCGTGATTCGCGTGATTGGAGCCGGAACTCGCGTGATTGGAGGCGAAACACGCGAGTTCCGCGATCGCGACATCTGAAGTAGGCTTACCCGGCGATGAAGGAATTGGGACACGCGACGTCCCAATTCCTTCATCGCCGCTTTCGCGTCAGCGTCAGCTGAAGCTGATGATCACGCCGCCACCGTTGCCGGCGGCGTCACCGAGGCCGACGACGCAGGTGATGGCCGTGCAGTCCACCGCGCCGTAGCTGCTGCCGTCGGGCAGCACGCCGGTGAAGTTCTTCTGCACGGTGACCGAGGCCGAGATCTTGCCGGCCGCGTCAGCGACCAGCGACTGCTGCGAAGGGCTGCAAGGGAACTGGCCCGTCGCGTCCTGGGCGCATTCGCCGACGCGATAGGTCGCGCCCGGCGTCAGCCCGGTTCCGGTCACCTGGACCACCGCACCGTCCGAGAGCCCCGACGACGGCGTCACCGTCACGGCCGCGGCGGCCGAGGCACCCGGCGCGACGACGGCCATCAGGCCGAGAGCGGCGATGGCGGAACCGGCGAACTTGGCGGCAAGCTTTGCGGACACAGTAATCAACTCCGATTCATTGCTGGGAATTTTCCGACTTCACCAGGCGCGGGTTCCGTTGCCCCCCGGCGTCCTGGTAACAACGTTACGATCATCGAACGTAGATCGTCAACCATTTCTTCGAGCAGTTTTCGAGTAGGCCGTAAGAAAAAAGGTGCAATAAACTCGCGCGCTTCGTGCGTTATTCATAGGCGGCGGGCAAGTCAGGAGAAGAAGGCACGGCGGCGCGCACGGGAACCTGATTCGGTGACCTCTTCCAGCTCCGATTTCCTGTTCGGGGGCGCGCCAGAAAGGCACGCCGCCTACGCCGCACTGCGCGAAAGCGGCCCGGTCCGCAGGATCACCCTCTCCTCCGGCACCGCCGGCTGGCTGGTGAGCGGCTACGCCGAGGTCCGCCAGGCGCTCGCGCATCCCGGGCTGAGCGGGCGCACGGGCGCCGTCGGCGATCGGCGCGGGCTGTCCGAGGACGTCCGGCTCGGCATGAACACGCATATGCTGAACCTCGATCCGCCGGACCACACCAGGCTCAGGAAGCTGGTGTCCGCCGCGTTCACCGTGCGCCGGATCGCCCAGCTGCGCCCCAGGATCGAGGCCATCACGGCCGAACTCCTCGACGCCGTCGCCGATTTCGACGAGGTCGACCTGATCAAGGCGCTCGCCCTTCCGCTGCCGATCCGCATCCTCACGGAGATGCTCGGCGTGCCCGAAGACGAGGCGGGCGCCTTCCACGGCTGGACCGAGATCCTCACCGCCAGCGCGCTGCCCGTCGACGAACTCGACGCGGCCGCCGCCGAAATGCTGCGCTATGTCAGGAAACTCCTCGCCGAGAAACGCGCGAACCCCGGCACCGACCTGCTTTCGGCGCTCGTCACGGTGCACGACGGCGAAGACCGGCTCACCGAACACGAGCTGACGTCGATGGTCTTCCTCCTGCTCATCGCCGGGCACGAGACCACCGTCCACCTCATCGGCAACGCCACCCTCGCCCTGCTCGAGAACCCGGCACAGCTCGCCGCGTTGCGCGCGAACCCGGACGGGATGCCCGCCGCGGTCGAGGAATTCCTGCGTTACGAGAGCCCTGTGCACGCGGCGATGCGTTACGCCAACGAGGAAGTCGAGCTCGGCGGCGTGACGATCCCGGCCGGTTCGCTGGTCATCGTGTCCTTGCTGGCCGCCAACCGCGATCCCGCCCGGTTCCCCGGCGCGGACACCTTGGCACTCGACCGCGCGGACAATCCGCAGCTCGCCTTCGGACACGGCATCCACCACTGCCTCGGCGCGCCGATGGCCCGGCTCGAAGGCGGAATCGCGCTCTCGGCCCTGCTCACGCGATTCCCGGAACTGCGCGCGGCCGTCCCCGCGGAGAGTCTCCGCTGGCGCGTCAGCATGGTGATGCACGGCCTCGAATCCCTTCCCGTCCGTCTGCGCCGGTGACTGTCCTCAAAGGACCGTCCGGTTAAAACCAGCAGGCTGGGATAAGACGCGCGCGAAACCGTGGTGCGACACTTTTTGAGACGATCACGAATTCGCGGTGCGTATCTCACGTCCGTGAGCCGCGTCATCTCCTATTCCTGGGAAGGGAGTAGAACGTGTCCCAAGACCTAGGCACCCCGGTCACGAGCGCCCCGCCACGGGGCGCCGCCCCGCCCGCGCGGACGCCGAAGAAGAAGACCAAGACGGGGCTGTCGGCACTGGCCGCCAAGCGCATCGCCGTCCTGAGCGCGCTCGTCGCCGGCGTCGCCTACGGGTGGGGTATCGGCGGGAACGCCGCGCACTACGCGTACGCCGCCGCGGTGCGCAGCATGTCCGCGAACTGGCACAACTTCCTTTACGGGGCCTACGATCCCGCCGGGTTCATGAGTGTCGACAAGGCACCCGGCGCGCTCTGGCTCCAGGCGCTTTCCGTCCGTGTCTTCGGTTACGAGACCTGGGCGCTGCTGCTGCCCGGCGTCATCGCCGGAGCCGTCTCGGTGTACGTGCTGTTCGTGCTCGTGCGCCGCTGGGCCGGGCACGCGCCCGCCGCGCTGGCCGCGGTGCTGCTCGCCGCGACCCCGATCACGATCGCGGGAACCCGGGTCAACCTGCCCGACTCGACGCTGATCCTGACGCTGCTCGTCGCGACCTACGCGTTCTGGCGCGCGCTGGAGAAGGCGTCCCCTCGCTGGCTGCTGCTCACCGCCGCGCTCGTCGGCGTCGGCTTCCACATCAAACTCGCCATGGCACTGGCCATCCTCCCGGTGCTCGGGATCGTCTACCTCGTCGCCGCGCCGGCCTCGCCGGGACGGCGGGTGCTGCACCTGCTCGGCGCCGGAGCGGTCACCGCCGCGGTGTCGTCGATCTGGATGCTGATCGTCGGGCTGACCCCGGCGGGTTCCCGCCCGTACATGGACGGCAGCACCTCGAACTCGGTGTGGCAGATGGTCTGGTCCTACAACCTCTTCGACCGCGCGGACGCCGCGAAGGCCGGGAAGTCGGCCGAGCTGCCCGTCCTGCCCGACGGCAAGGTCACGCCGGTCGACCAGGGCGGCGAAACCGGCGTCTTCCGGCTGTTCAACGACCTGATCGGCGGCCAGATCTCGTGGCTGCTGCCGCTGGCCGTGCTGCTGCTCGTCGTCGGCCTGGTCGCCGCGGGCCGCGCGCCGCGCACGGACAAGACGCGCGCGGGCTGGCTGCTGTGGGGTGGCTGGCTCGTCCTCTTCGCCGGCGCGCTCAGCTTCTCGCAGAGCATCCACCCGTACTACACGAGCATCCTGGCGCCCGCCATCGCCGCGATCGCCGCGGCAGGCCTGCACCTCGCCTGGACGGATCGCCGCTTCACGTGGGCCCTGCCGGTCGGCCTGCTCGCCACCGGCGCCTGGGCGTTCGTGCTGATGAACCGCTCCAGTGACTACGTGCCGTGGCTGCGGCCCGTCGTCGCGATCGCCGCCGTCGCCGCCGCGGTGCTGGTGCTCGTGCGCCGTACCGGGAAGTTCGCCGTCGTGACCGGTGCCGTCGCCGGGGTCGCGCTGCTGGCCGGGCCGGTCGCGTGGGCGGCGCCCACCTTCCAGCCGCCGACGGATCCGCGCACGGCGATGTTCCAGAACTTCAACCCCCTCGCGGGCCCGAACCCGAACGCGCTCTCGACCGGCATCGACCTGACCAAGCTCATGGCGGGCGGCCCGAAGCCCGGCGCGGCAGGCGGACAGGCCATGCCGCTGCCCCCGCCGATCATGTTCCAGATGATGCCCTCCGACGCCGACCCGAAGCTTCTCGGCTTCCTCAAGGCCAACAAGCGCGGCGAGCGCTTCGATCTGGCCACGGTCGGCGGCACCGGTGCCTCGCCCTACATCCGGGCGGGCCTGTCCGTGATGCCGATGGGCGGTTTCGTCGGCACCATGCCGATGCCGACCGCCGGCGGCCTCGCCGACGCCGTCCACAGTGGACAGCTGCGGTACGTCCTGTTCGGTGGGTTCGCCTACGACAGCCCGACCGCGCTGGCGCGCAAGGACTGGGTGGTGCGCAACTGCGTGCGGATCCCGCCGCCCGCCTACACCGCCAACCCGTGGATGGGTTTCACCTCCGCCTTGTTCGACTGCAAGCCGGGAGCGTGATGCCCCATGACGGCTGAACTCACCGCGGCACCCCGTGTCGTTCCGGGAAGCCGCACGACGGCGACCGTCGAGATCGTGATCCCGGTGCTCAACGAGGAACGCGCCCTGCTGGGCTGCATCACCACGCTGAGCGCGTACCTCGGCGACGACTTCCCGTTCCCCTGGTCGATCACCATCGCCGACAACGGCAGTACCGACCGGACCTGGGAGATCGCCACCGAACTGGCCGAGCGGAATCCGCGCATCTCCGCGCGGCGGATCCCGGTCCGCGGCCGGGGCGCGGCGATCAAGGCGACCTGGGGATCGAGTACCGCCGACATCGTCGCCTACATGGACGTCGATCTCTCGACCGGTTTGGAGAGCCTGCTCCCCCTGATCGCGCCGCTGGTCAGCGGGCACTGCGAGATCACCATCGGGACCCGGCTCGGCCGGGGCTCGCGGATCCGCCGCAGCCTCAAACGCGAGATCGTGTCCCGTACCTACAACGCGATCACGCGGCATGTGTTCGGGCTGCGCAGCACCGACACGTCCGCCGGATTCAAGGCGGCCCGGCGCGACGCGGTGGCCGGGCTGCTGGAGGCGGTCGAGGACGACCACTGGTTCTTCGACACCGAGATGCTGATGCTGGCCGAGCACAACGGCCTGCGGGTGCACGAGGTGCCGCTGGACTGGGTCGAGGACGTCGATTCGCGGGTCAAGGTCACCCAGACCGCGATGGGGAACCTGAAGGGCCTGGTCCGCGTGGGCCGGGCGATCGCCGCCGGGAGAGGACGGGTGGACGTGCCGGAGATCCCGCAGTTGCGCGCCACCCATCCGGACGCCGTGCTCGCCGAGCCGCGGGCCGCGACCCTCGCGAAATTCCTCGGGTTCGCGGTGATCGGTGTCATTTCGACAGTGCTGTACACGCTTCTGTACCTCCCGTTGCGTGTCCCGCTGACGCCGGCGGGGGCGAACCTGGTCGCGCTGGTGCTCGTCGGGGTGGCCAACACCGAGGCGAACCGGCGCTGGACGTTCAACCGCGGCGGCGGGCACCGGCTCGGCCTGCACACCCGGGCCGCGATCCTGTTCGCCACCACGTATCTGCTGACCACGCTGGCCGTGACCGGGCTGCATCTGATCGCCCCCGGCTCGGGGCCGGTCGTCGAACTGCTCGTGCTCATCGTCGCCTACGGGCTGATGACGCTGCTGCGGTTCGTGGCCCTCGACCGCTGGGTCTTCGCCCGGCATCGGAAGGAGAGCCGGTGAAGACGGAGGACGTCGCCCGGATCACCGAGATGGAGGACCGCCACTGGTGGTTCCGGGAGAAGCGGCATCTGCTCGCCGACGAACTGAAGCGGCTCGGGCCGCCCGGCCGCGCGCTCGACATCGGCGCGGCGGGCGGCGGCAACACGCGGGTGCTGCGCTCGCGCGGCTGGGACGTCGTCGCCACGGACTACGACGAGAACGCCGTCGAGATCGCGCGCTCACGCGGTCTCGACGCGATCCACGCCGACGCCCGTGACCTGCCGCTGCCGTCCTCGTCGTTCGATCTGGTGGTGGCGTTCGAGATCCTCGAACACATCCGGGAGGACGACCAGGCCGCCGCCGAGCTGTTCCGGGTGCTGCGGCCCGGCGGCTCCGCGCTGATCAGCGTCCCGTCCGGAATGGACCTGTGGTCGGCGCACGACGTCGCGGTGCACCACGTGCGGCGGTACGACCGGGCTTCGCTGCGGAAGGTCATGGAGGACGCCGGCTTCGTCGTCGAGGAGCTGTGGAGCTGGAACGTCCTGCTGCGGCCGGTGGTGGCGCTGCGGCGGCGCACGGCGCGCGGCAACGAGCTCAACGAGCACACTCCTTGGCTGGTCAACCGGGCCCTGACCGCGATCGTCACGGCCGAGCGTTACCTGCCGACCCGCTCGCGGCGCGGTGTCTCGTTGATCCTGAAGGCGCACAAGCCCTGACGGTTTGCGCGTGAAGGCCCCCTTCCCTCGGCTGAGCCGAGGGAAGGGGGCCTTCACGCGCTTCAGGGGTCCTGGACGTTGCGAAAGCCACTTTCGCAACGTTGAACGTTGCGAAAGTGGCTTTCGCGTCAAGGCCCGACCGCTCAGGCAGCGCGAAGACCGGGCCCAGGCACGTCCCAGGCGGTACCGCGGTGCTCGAGGTACCAGTCCACCGTCTTCGCCATGCCTTCTTCGAGCGTGACAAGGGATTCCGGCTCGATGCCGACCGTGAGCAGGGTCGAGACGTCCGCCGTGACCGGCGTGTTCGGCGTCTCACCGGGCCGCATCGGCAGGTCGGTGATGCCCACCCGCGAGTGGCCGCGCTGCTCGCACAGGTCGATCACCAGCTCCGCCACCTCGCGGATGGTGACCGAATCGGCCGGCCCGATCTCGACCGTGTCCTCCAGCACCCGCCCCTCGGCGGCGGCCTCCAGGGAGGCCACCAGCGTGCGGGCGACGTCGCCGACCCACACCATGTCCGAGATCTGCCGTCCGCCGCCGTAGAGCTCCACCGGCATCCCGGACAGCGCCCGGCAGATCAGCGCCGGGGTGATCTTGCGGACCTTCCCCGCGGCGAACGGCGGCGCGGCCTTCTGGCGCGGGCCGTAGGCGTTCACCGCGCGGACGCAGTTCACGCGGGTGCCGCGGTCGGCGTTGAACATGCGGACGAACCGCTCGACCGTCGTCTTCGAAATCGAATAGCTGTTGTTCATCCAGTGGTTGCCGACGCAGATGTACACACCGGGCAGGTCGTACTGGGCGACGGCCTCGAGGAAGTTCAGGCCGCCCATGACGTTGGTCTCCACCGCGGGCCGCGGATTGGTGATCGTCTCCTGGGTGCCCAGCACGGCCGCCAGGTGGATGATCCCGTCGCAATGCGCGGCGAGCTCGGTCAGCGCCGTCGCGTCGCGGATGTCGCCCAGCATGACCTCCCACGGCCCGCCGTCCCCCTCGCCACGATGGTCGAACACGACCGGCGTATGCCCTCGTGCGGCGAGCTCCTCGCAGACGTAGCGCCCGATGAACCCGGTGCCACCGGTAACACCAACCTTCATTTTAGCCACCTTTTCCCGATAGGCTGGGAATTCCAGGACTTTCCTTTTCGCAGAATCCCATCGGCGGCTCTTCCCGGACGCCTCCAATACTGCCCCGAAAGGCAGTATCGGGAGGCGGTTTCAGCCCGATGCCACATCGCTTGAGTTGATCTTGAGGGAAACGTCAAAGGTGGCGTGATGGAGTCTTCGGCGCGCAGCTTGCCACCGATGCCCAGCTTTCGCGACACGGACGCCGGAGGTGAGGTGGACGGCGCGGGTGAGTGACCGGGGTGAAGGCTCCCTTCACTGCATCAGACGCGGCGAAGGGAGCCTTCACCCCACCAGCGACCCGTCCGCGACCACGCCACTTTGCCTTGCCGCTCAATAGAACCCACTACCATGTGACTCAAGGTGGTCTTTAGCGGATGCCGGTCTGATCAGTCAAGCCGGATAAGGTCACCGGTAGCGGACCGGGACACGACTGTCCACAAGGGACGTCAGCATGGATCGCGTTGCCCGATTTGGGCACTGTGCGCAGTTGCAGGTGGGCGTCGTGAGTGGCAAAGAGGGTTAGAACGACCTTTACCACTCACGACCCCTCGAAAGAATCGCCCATGTCGTCATTAATCGGACATTCAGCCGCCGAGAGGTGACCACAGTGGACACTGGGGCATGGCCGGGCTCAAGACCCGTCCGAGGTCGACGCAAGCCACGTGGCCTTCGGTTTCAGCCCAGGAACTTCGTCAGCGAGCCGATGACCTGAGCGGGCTGTTCCTCGGAAAGGTAGTGCCCCGCCCCGGCGATCTTGACCACCTGCGGATCCACCGCCTTCGACGGCATCACCTGGACGAAGTACTGGTGGTTGAACTCCCCGGCGAGGCCCAGTACCGGCATGGTGAGCTTCCCGTACGCCGAGCCGGCCGCGATGTCCTGGTTCAGCGTCCGGTACCAGCCGTTCCCGGCCCGGACGGCCTCACGCGTGTAGTAGGCCCGTGCGTAGACGCTCCGGTCGAAGTCGTCCACCGCCGACGGCACCACCGAGAGCTGGTCGATCATCGTGTCCACGACGTACCGCGAGCGGCCCGAGACGAGTTGCTCCGGCAGGCCTTGCAGCTGGTTGAACGTCCACCACCACGGCGAGAACTGGCCGGGCGCGCTGGGCAGCAAAGGCAGCTGGTAAAGGCTCTTGTCGGGAGCGACCACGTCCATCAGCGCCAGCTTCCCGACCGCCTGCGGGTACTTGATCCCATAGCTGTGCGCGACCATCGCGCCGATGTCGTGGCCGACCAGATCCGCCTTGGCGTACCCGAGTTTGGCCAGCAACGCGTGGATGTCGGCGGCCAGCGTCTCCTTGTCATAGCCCGACTGCGGCTTCGACGATCCGCCCATCCCCCGCAGGTCGACGGCGATCACGCGATGGCGCTCGGCCAGTGCCGGCATCACCTTGTGGAACGCCCACCAGGTCTGCGGCCAGCCGGGAAGCAGCACCACCGGGCTGCCGGAACCACCGGCCACGTAATGCAGACGGACACCGTTGACGTCGGCGTAGGAGCTCTGGAACCCGCCCGGCAGGGAGCGGGCGAGCGCCGCGTCCGAATGCCTCCACCCCGTGTTCGCCGCCGCCCCCGTCGCCGTTCCCCCCAGCAGTACCACCGCCGCGACCGCGGCCAGCGCGGTCATGACCCTCTTGAACTTGCGCATGAATTTCTCTCCCACCGCCAGGGAAATGGTCATTGACACCTCAATGATCAGCCGGAAGAGCAGGCCGACGCATCTCGCTGTTTGCGGAGGAAAGAAAAAGAAACCTCGTGAGCGGTAAGGACGGTTCTAACCGTCCTTACCGCTCACGAGGTTATTCAGGCAGCGCGCGATTCGCGATCGGCACGCGGCAGCTCGGTCACCGTCGCCTGAGGGGCGGGACGTCGCCGGTTGGCCCGCAGCACCTTCAGCATCAGGCCCGGTTTCATCAGCGCGGTGGGCGGATCGACCAGCCCGGCCACCCGCATGAACGCCGCCGTGACGTCCGGATCGATCGTCGCCGCGTACTGGAGTTTCGCCATGTACGCGTTGCCCATCTTGACCTTCAGCGTCCGCTTCCCTTCCGCGCCGGGGAAGTCGAGGTCACCGCTGGTCGAGATCTCCCACGGGTTGTCGACGACCTTGCCGATCTCGCGCAGGAACCGCCGCGAGTCCGGTTCGGACCTTCGCGAAAGATGCGCACGCAGCGCCATGGCCTCCATCGACGCGACGGTCATTCCCTGGCCGTACACCGGGTTGAAGCTGCAGAACGCGTCACCGAGCACGAAAAGCCGTTCCGGGAACCGCTTGAGCCGTTCGTAACGCCGCCGGGAGCTCGCCGGGAACTTGAACGTCACCGGCTCGATCAACGGCTGGGCGTCCTTCACCGCTTCGTAGATCTCCGGCGCGGGCAGCGACTTCACGTAGTCGAGGTAGCCGCGCGCGTCGGTCGGCGGGTGGTCGCCGAGGATCCCGGTGAGCGAAAGGATGCACTCGTTCTCGTTCACCTGCCCGAAGAACGCGCCTCGCGGATGCTCGGGCGAGGCGACCGGGTTGATCGACTGCCAGCCGTCGAACATCTCCGGCCGTTTGCGGAACATCCGCGTGGTGTACGCCAGCCCGATCTTCACACGTTCCTCGGACGGCCGTTCGAAGCCCAGTTCCTCCAGCCACACCGGCGTCCGCGAACCGCGTCCGGAGGCGTCGACGACCAGGTCCGCGCCGAGCCGTTCCTCCGCCGAACCGTCGCGCGCCTGCACGCGGACCCCGACGATCCGGTTGCCCGCACGCGTGGCGAGCAGGCCGTGGACGTCGGTGCGTTCGCGGTAGGTGACGTTCGGCAGTGCAGCCGTGCGCTCGCGCAGATGATGCTCCAGCACCGGGCGCAGCGCGGTGATCGACGGCAGCCCGCTGTCGGCCGGTTCCACCTGCTTCCCGTTGAAGTACCACTTCATCCGCGCGAGATCGCCGACCGGGATCCCGGAGTCCCGCAGTTCGCAGAGCAGGTTCGGGAAGAGCTCTTCGAGGATGAAGTAGCCGCGCGCGTGCAGTCCGTGCGCGTGCCAGGTGTGCGGGGTGCCGCGCCGCGGCTTGTCCACGCCCAGCACCTCGTCGCGGTCGACGACCACGACCTCGCGATAGAACTCGGAAAGCACTCTCGCCGCCAGGGTGCCGGCGACGCTGCCGCCGATCACCACCGCGCGTTTGCCGACGGGTTCGTTCATGACCATGGCTCCTTGGTGCTCAGGCCGCGAGGTCGTCGGACGCGGGCGGGACCTGACCGATCGTGGCCGTGGTGGTGAGCGGCGCCGCCGCCTTGACGCGCCGAGCGGTGCGCAGCACGCCGACCACCAGGCTCGGCCGCATCAGCGCGGTCGGCGGGTCGACCAGGCCCGCGGCCCGGAAGAACGCCTCGGTGAACCGGCCGTCGACGGTCGCCGCGGAGTGCAGCTTCGCCATGTAGGCGTTGCCCATCTTGACCTTCAGCGGCCGCGGGCCCTCGACACCGGGGAAGGCGAGGTCGCCGCCCGCCGAGATGTCCCACGGCACGTCGATGATCGGGCTGATCTCCTTGAAGAACCGCAGCGGCCGCACGCCGCCCGCGTCGAGATGCGTGGCCAGCTGGGCGGCCTCCATGGCCGCGACGGTCATGCCCTGGCCGTACACCGGGTTGAACGCGCAGACGCCGTCCCCGATCACGAGCAGGCCCTCGGGGAAGCGGCGCAGCTTGTCGAACCGGCGGCGGACGCTGGCGGGCACCTTGAAGCTGGCGATCTCGCTGATCGGCTTCGCGTTGCGCACGGCCCGATAGATCTCGGGCGCGTCGAGTGTCTTGGCGAACTCGAGGAATCCCTTGGCGTCACGCGGCGGGTGATCCCCGAGCAGTCCGGTCTGCGACAGCAAGGCCACGTTCCCCGGCAGGTTCACGAAGAAGGCGCCACGCGGGTTGGCGGGCGAGGCGACCGGGTTGATCGCCAGGTCGTCGCCGAACGGGTCGGTGTCCAGCTCGAACAGCCGCGAGGTGTAGGCGAGGTCGATCTTGATCTTCTCCTCGGCCGGGCGCTCGTAGCCGAGTTCCTCCAGCCACACCGACGAACGACTGCCGCGGCCGGTGGCGTCGACGATCAGGTCGGCGAGCAGCGTCTCGGGCTCGGCTTCCTCGCCGGTCACACGGACACCGGTGACGCGCGAGTGGTCGCCGGTCGCGACCAGCGACTGGATCACCGTGCGCTCGCGGACCTCGACGTTCGGTAGTGCGACGACACGGCCGCGGACGTGCTCTTCGAGCTCCGGGCGGGTCGCGGACACGCTGAGCAGGCCGGACTTCTTCTGCTGCAACCGTTTCCCGTTGAAGTACCAGCGCAGGCTGCCGGACAGGTCACCGCTGGGGATGCCGTCGGCGGTCAGCTCGGCCTGCAGGCCGGGGAAGAGGTCTTCGAGGATCTGCTGGCCGCGTGCGAGCAGCGCGTGCGCGTGATGCGCCTGCGGCACACCGCGGCGGGTGCCGGTGACGCCGACGATCGTGTCACGCTCGACGATCACGACGGAGCGGTAGCGTTCCGAAAGTACGCGGGCGGTCAGCAGGCCGGCCATGCCGCCGCCGAGCACGACGGCGCGTTCGCCAAGGTATTCGCCCATCGCGGGATTCCTCCATTAGGTCTTCGGCCGGGCCGTCGGAGTCCGACACGGGAAGAATCGTCGTCCGCCTTCCGGCCGGCAGCGTCTCTTCGACTGCTTTTTCGGGAAAGCGTTACAGGGCAACCGGTTCTTGAGTGGATCTCCATTCGCGGTTGTTAGCTTCGGGCAGGTAATTCCGGCTGTCGGCGTAGTTGGAGAGGTGTCATGCGCGCAACGACCCAGATCCTCGTGATCGGCGGTGGACCGGCGGGCTCCACCGCGGCCGGGCTTCTGGCCAAAGAGGGCTTCGAGGTCACTCTTCTCGAGCGGGATCACTTCCCGCGCTATCACATCGGCGAATCGCTGCTGCCTTCGTGCCGTCCGATCCTGGAGCGGCTCGGGGTCTGGGACAAGATCGCCGCGGCCGGGTTCCAGCCCAAGGGCGGCGCCTACTACTTCTGGGGCCCCGAGGAATGGGAAGTGCGCTTCCGGCCGCACGGCCGCGACGGCAGCACCAGCGCGTGGCAGGTCATCCGCGCCGACTTCGACAAGATCCTCCTCGACCACGCGCGCGAGGTCGGCGTCGACGTCACCGAGGGCATCGCGGTGAAGAAGCTCGACTTCGACGGCGACCGCCCCGTCGCGGCGCACTGGGCCGAGGCGAAGAACCCGGCCAACAGCGGGCGGATCGAGTTCGACTACCTCGTCGACGCCTCCGGCCGCGGCGGCGTGATGGCCACCAAGTACCTGAAGAACCGCAAGTTCCACAACGTCTTCCGCAACGTGGCCGCCTGGTCGTACTGGAAGGACGCGAAGCAGCTCGACCGCGGGCCGAGCGGCGCGATCACCGTCGCCTCGGTCGGCGACGGGTGGTTCTGGGGGATCCCGCTGCCCGACGGCACGATGAGCGTCGGGCTGGTCACCGGGAGGGATTCCTTCAACGCCGCGCGCAACGAACTCGGCGGCGTGGATCCGGTGTACCACAAGGCGATCGGCGACTGTCCGGCGATACAGCAGCTGCTCATCGAGGCCGAGCAGGTCACCGAGGTCAAGGTCGAGCAGGACTATTCGTACGCGGCCGAGCGGTTCCAGGGCCCCGGTTTCCTGCTCGCCGGCGACGCAGCCTGCTTCCTCGACCCGCTGCTGTCGACCGGTGTGCACCTGGGCACCTACAGCGCCCTGATCGGCACCGCCGCGATCAGCAGCGTCATCCGCGGCGAGATCGGCGAACGCGAGGCCTGGGACTTCTACGAGGTCGTCTACCGCCGCGCCTACGAGCGGCTGCTGGTGCTGGTGTCCACCTTCTACGAGAGCTACCGCGGCAAGGAGCACCACTTCTTCCGCGCACAGCAACTGTCCGAAAAGGACTGGGAAGGGATGGACGTGCAGGCGGCGTTCGACCGGTTCGTCACCGGTATCGCCGACCTCGAGGACACCGAAGAGGTCTACCGCCGGATCCAGGGCCACCTGCTCGGCGAGGAGAGCGGCAAGCACAACCCGCTGGACAACCTCAACCGCGTCCACGAGCACAAGCAGGCTCCGGAGAAGCCCGAGAAGGCGATCAACGGGCTGTACCTGAGCTACGAGCCGCACATCGGCATCCGACGCGCGTGAGCGCCTCCACTCCTCCATCGGCCCAGGAAGGGTTTCTCATGTCAGCCACGCTCCACGGTATGCCCGAGCGGTTCGACGTCATCGTCATCGGCGGCGGCCCGGCGGGCGCGACCTGCGCCGGTCTCCTCGCGAAAGAGGGGCGTACGGTCCTGGTCCTCGAACGCGAACGCTTTCCCCGCTACCACATCGGCGAATCCCTGATCCCGGTCGGCATGCGCCCGTTGCAGGAGCTGGACCTGCTCGACCGCATGGAGGCCCGCGGTTTCGAGCGCAAGTACGGCGGCAGCCTGGTGTGGGGTAACCGGGACGTGCCATGGAACTTCTCGTTCATGAAGGCCGCGGAAGGCACCTACGCCTACCACACGCGCCGCGCCGACCTGGACACGCTGATCCTCGACCGCGCCCGTGAGCTCGGCGCGTACGTCGTGGAGGAGACGACGGTCAAGGACGTGATCCAGTCCGACACCGGCCGCGTCACCGGCGTCCGGTTCACCCTGCGGGGCTCGGCAGGAGACTACGAGGCCAGCGCGTCGCTCGTCGTCGACGCGTCCGGCCAGTCGCGGGTGATCGGCCGGAAGTTCAGCGACATCACCTGGCACAACGAGCTCCGCAACGTCGCGGTCTGGACCTACTACGACAACTGCGACCGGCTTCCCGGTGACGAGTGGACCAACATCCTCATCGAAGGCACCGCCGACGGCTGGTTCTGGGGTATCCCGATCGACAAGGGCACGATGAGCGTCGGCTACGTGACCAAGTCGGATCTCGCGAACGCCGACGACCAGTCGCTGGAGCAGCTCTTCCTGCGGGAGCGGGACAAGACCACCCGGCTCAAGGGGCTGCTGGCCAACGCCCGTCAGCACGCCGGGTACCGGACGGCGCGGGACTGGTCCTACACCAACGAAACCTTCTACGGCGACGGCTGGGTGCTCGTCGGTGACGCGGCCGCGTTCGTCGACCCGCTGTTCTCCACCGGGGTCGCGCTGGCCACGCTCGCGGGCAGCTCACTGTCCAAAGTGGTCAACCGGATCCTGGAGCACCCGGCCATCGAGGAGAAGGCGCTCGACCGGTACGCCGGGAACTACCGGGCCTTCTTCGACGAGATCCGCAATTTCGTCGAGCGGTTCTACGACCGGACGAAGTACAAGGAGTACTACTACGACCTCGCGCAGGAAATCGTCGACCCGGAGCAGCTCCACGCCCCCAGCACCGACTTCGTCACGCTGATCTCCGGGCTGTCGGGCAAGCACCCGCTGTTGAAGATCAACCTCGACGATCTGGTCGCGAACGTCACCGAACCCTGAGCGGAAGGGACATGGTGGAGATCGAACGCCGTCCCGGCCGCCGGGCGCTGTTGGTCTACATAGGACTGGTCGTGGTCCCCGTCGTGGCCGCGATCGTCCTGCTGGGGCAGGGCGAAGGCGGCGTCGAGGCTGCCGTCGCGAAGGAGGCGACCGGGCCTTCGCTGGTGCAGCTGCTGCTGGCGATCACCGTGGTGATCGGTGTCTGCAAGGTGGTGGGGTGGCTCGCCCAGCGGATCGGGCAGCCCGCGGTGATCGGCGAGATCACCGCGGGCATCCTGCTCGGCCCGTCGGTGCTCGGCGCGTTGTGGCCTTCGGGCGCGGCCGTGCTGCTCCCGAAGGCGGTGGTGCCGCAACTGAATGTCGTGGCGCAGCTCGGCGTGATCTTCTTCGTGTTCCTCGCCGGGCTGGAACTCAATACCAGGCTGCTGCGCGGCCGCGGACGGCTCGCGCTGGTCGTCAGTCACGTCAGCATCGCGCTGCCGTTCCTGCTCGGCGTCGGGCTCGCGATGCTCGCCTACACCCGGTTCGGGACAGGCGGCGGATTCCTGCCGTTCGCGCTGTTCTTCGGGGTGTCGATGAGCATCACGGCGTTGCCGGTGCTGGTGCGGATCCTGCACGAGATCGGGCTGTTCCGCAGCGAGATCGGCGTGGTGGCGCTGACCTGCGCCGTGGTCGACGACGTGACCGCGTGGAGCCTGCTGGCGCTGGTGATCGCGCTGACCACGGCGTCGTCGCTGGTTGGGGTGGTGCTGACGGTCGTGCTCACCGCGGCGTTCGTGGCGCTGCTCGGCCTGGTGGTCCGGCCGCTGCTGCGGAAGTTCGTGGCCGGGGCTTCGGCGGCGCGGCTGCACCGGGTCGCGCCGCTTTCGGTGGTCGGGGTGCTGTTGTGCGCCATGGCCACCGAGTGGATCGGCGTGCACGCGATGTTCGGCGCGTTCGTGTTCGGCGTGGTGTTCCCCCGGGACAACCCGATGGCGACCTGGCTGCACGACAAGGCGGGCGGGCTGACGACGGCGTTGATGCTGCCGTTGTTCTTCGCCTACAGCGGACTGCGCACCGACCTCGGCCTGCTTTCCGGCGGCGGCGCGTGGCTCTGGTGTGCCGCGATCCTGCTCGTGGCCGTCGCCGGCAAGTTCGGCGGCTCGGCGCTGGCCGCGCGGGCGGTCGGCGAGAACTGGAACCGGTCGCTGCAGGTGGGCGCGCTGATGAACTGCCGCGGCCTGACCGAGCTGGTGGTGCTCAACATCGGGCTCGACCTCGGCGTGCTGTCCCCGACGTTGTTCACCATGCTGGTGATCATGGCGCTGGTCTCGACCGCGATGGCGGCGCCGCTGGCGACCTGGTTCGGCCGCCGCGACGGCCGGAACGTGGTGGATTTCCCCGGCCGCACCTCCGAACGTGCGGCGGCCTGACGCCCCGGCAAACGGGAAGACGACCCGGCGTCCGCCCGCTGCGAAGCTGGACCAGTCGACGATCTAGGAGGTCAAGGTGTCGAGCACCGATGTTCCGACGCGGGAGGAACTGGTTCGCCGCGTGGCCGAACTGGCACCCGCACTGAAGAAGCACTCGGCCTGGCAGGAACAGAACCGGCGGGTGCACGAGGAATCCATCGAAGCACTGGCCGAGGCCGGCGTCTTCAAGCTGCGCCGCCCCAAGCGTTACGGCGGCTACGAGGCCGACACCCGCACCCTGGTCGACGTCGCCACCGAGATCGGCCGGGCCGACGGCTCGACCTCCTGGGTGGCCTCGGTGTACTGGATCCCGACCTGGATGGCCTGCCAGTTCCCGGAGGCGGTGCAGGACGAGGTGTTCGCCACCCCGGACGTGCGCGTCTGCGGCACGCTGAGCCCGTCCGCGATGGCCGCGCCGGTCGACGGCGGGGTCGTGGTGAACGGCAAGTGGGGCTTCATCAGCGGGGCCCTGCACGCGCAGTGGCAGGAGATCATCGCGATCCTCGTGCCGCCGGAGGGTGAGCCGTACCCGATCATGGCGCTGGTGCCGATCTCGGACCTGCTGATCGTGGACGACTGGGACACCTCGGGCCTGCGCGGCACCGGCAGCGTTTCGACCGTGGCCCAGGACGTCTTCATCCCCGCGGAGCGGGTGCTCCCGCTGCCGGCGGTGCTCGAAGGCCAGGGCGGGGCGTCGTCCTCGATCTACCGGGCGCCGCTGCTCCCGGTCGCCTCGGCGTCTTCGGTGGGCACACTGGTCGGGATGGCGCGGAGCGCGCAGGACACCTTCCTCAAGCGCCTGCCGGACCGCAAGATCACCTACACCGCCTACGATTCCCAGCGCGAGGCCCCGATCACGCACCACCAGGTGGCCGAAGCGGCGCTGAAGATCGACGAGGCCGGGTTCCACGCGCACCGTCTGTCCACTTTGGTCGACACGAAGACCGAGGACGGCACCCCGTGGAAACTCGAGGAACGCGCGATCGCACGGGCCGACCTCGGCGCCGTGGTCCGCCGTGCCAAGGAGGGCATCGACATCCTCGCGTCCGCCTCCGGCGGCTCGTCGATCTACCACGGCATCCCGATCCAGCGCATCGCCCGCGACGTCGCCGCGGTCAACCTCCACGCGCTGATGCACCCCAACACCAACACCGAGCTGTACGGCCGCGTGCTCTGCGGGCTCGAGCCCAACACCCTCTATATCTAGGAGGATCCTCCGATGACCACGACCGAAACCGGCACGGCCGCCGACCAGGCGGCGATCGCGGCGCTGACCCAGAAGGTGATCGCCGCGTGGGCCTACCACGACGCCGACGCCTTCGCCGGCGTCTTCACCGAGGACGGCACGATGATCCTTCCCGGTGTGTTCAAGAAGGGCCGCGACGACATCCGGGCGTTCCTGGTGGAATCCTTCGCGGGCAACTACAAGGGCACGCAGGTCACCGGGCGTCCGCTGGAGATCCGCTTCTTCACGCCGGACTCCGGCGTCCTGATCACCCAGGGCGGGGTGCTCGGCCCCGGCGAGACCGAGGTCGCGGACTCCCAGTCGATCCGCGCCTCGTGGACCGTCGTCAAGCGGGACGGCGCGTGGCAGCTGGCGTCCTATCAGAACACTCCGGCCAAACAGCAGCTGCCGAAGCCGGGCACTGTCTGATCCCCTCCCCCATTCGGAACCCGGGCCTCCCCTCCTCAGGGCCCGGGTTCCGCCCTGTCCGGTGGGTCGTGAGTGGCGTTTCGGGTTAGAACCCGAAACGCCACTCACGACCCCCGTGACCCTGAAACACGGCCGCACCGCGCACCTAGCCGATGCTGAAAACCTCGACCGGATGCGGAATCCGCACGCACCCCGCGGAAACCGTGCCCAGCCCGGCGACCGCGTCGAGCAGCTCGGCCCGCCCCGTCCCGCCGCGCCAGGGCTGATGACGTGCGAAGGTCAGGAACTCCAGAAGACGGTGCGCCGGCTCGGAAACCGGCACCGTGATCTCCGCGCCCACCGTGGCGGACCGGAACTCGACGCCGAACCGCGTCAGTTCCTCCGCCAGTGTCCGCGCGAACAACGGCCGCACGATTCCTTGTCGCGCAAGGGATTCCGCGAAGGGCCCGTTCAGCCGGTTCAACGGGGGCACCGCGACGATCAGCCGCCGGTGCCGGTTGCGCGCCTCCTTCAGCACCGCCATACCCTCGTCCGCGCCGAGGTAGCACAGCGACTGGACGAACAGGCCGTACTCGGTCGGCGTGATCCGGAGGTCGGCGACGTCGGCCATGCTCGCCGTCAGGACACGATGGCCGCGGACCTTCGGGAGCTCCGCCAGCGTCGCGCGCAGTCGTTCGACCGCTTCGCCGTTGGTGTCGAGGCCCTGGAACCACACCGTTCTCCGCGGCACGCGCGCGATGAGCTCCAGTTCGAACATGCCGAACCCGCAGCCGTACGACGTCAGTTCGAGATCGGCGTCCGCACCGATCAGCCTCGACGTCTCCTCGACCATCAGCCGCTGCTGGTCGGTGAGGCTGCGGAAGGTGGCGTTGCAGGTGTTGTAGTCCAGCTCGTCCATCGGCGCTCCCCGGGCAGTGCCCCCGAAACACCGGAGCCGTGGCGCGCGCACGCGTCACGGCTCCGGTGATCGAGCGGCGTTTGGTCAGATCCGCTTCTTCAGGGCACGGACCGAAAGCGCCCCGAACACGATCGCGATCACGGCCGCCCAGACCAGGGACCAGATCACCGCCGAGGTGACGTTGTCACCACCGTTCATCAGTCCGCGGCACGCCTCGAGCAGGATCGCCACCGGGCTGACCTCGGCGAACGCCTGCAGCCATGACGGCATCGTCTCGACCGGCGCGAACACCCCGCTGACGAAGTTCAGCGGCAGGATCACCGCGAACGCGAACACCTGGACCTTCTCCGCCTGGTCGGCGGCGACACCCACCAGCGTGGGCACCCAGGAGAACGCGATCGCGAACACCAGCAGCAGCAACCCGGCCGCGAGCACGCCGAGGAAGCCCTTCTCCGGCCGGAAGCCGAGCAGCAGCCCGACACCGACCACCAGCAGCACGGACCAGACCTGCTTGAACTGGTCGCCGATGATCCGGCCGGCCAGCGGCGCCCAGCGCGCGATCGGCAGCGAACGGAACCGGTCGAACACGCCCTGGGACAGGTCGGTGTTGAGGCCGATGCCGACGTTGATGGTCGCGAACAGCATGCTCATCACCAGCATGCCGGGGATCATGAACTGCAGGTACGCGCTCCGGTCACCGGAGATCGCGCCACCGAACACGAAGGTGAACAGCAGCGTGAAGATGATCGGCTGGAAACTGATGTCGGCCAGCTGCTTCGGCTCGTGCTTGACCGAAACGGTGCTGCGCCAGGCCAGCGTGAACATCTGCGAGATGCCCTGGAAGAACCCGACCCTGGCCGACAACTGCCGCGGTGGCAGCGTCGTGGTCGCGGCGGTCATCGGATCTCCTCCTCGGTCTCTTCGGCGGGCTCCTCGGCCGGACGCCCGGTGAGGCTCAGGAACACCTCGTCCAGGCTGGAGCTGCGCAGGGACAGCTCGCCGATGACGATGCCCGCCTCCTCCAGCCGCCGGACCGCGGCGGGCAGGGCCGCCGGGTCGGTGACCGGGACGCTGACGACCTGGCCCGAGACGTCCGGCGTCGCGCCGGCGATCTCGCCGACCAGCCGCACGACCTTCTCGAGGTCGCCCGCCTGGGCGCCGCGCACCGTCAGGCGCTGGGCGCCGGTGCTGGCCTTGAGCTCGTCCGGGGTGCCCTTGGCGATCACCTTGCCGTGGTCGACGACCACGATCTCGTCGGCGAGCGCGTCGGCCTCCTCCAGGTACTGCGTGGTGAGCAGCACCGTGACGCCGTCGGCGACCAGGCCGCGTACGACGTCCCACAGTTCGAGCCTGCTGCGCGGGTCGAGACCGGTGGTGGGCTCGTCCAGGAACAGCAGTCGCGCGTCCCCGACCAGGCTGGCGGCCAGGTCGAGCCGACGGCGCATACCGCCCGAGTAACCCTTCGCCGCCCGGCCACCCGCCTCGGTGAGGGAGAACCGCTCCAGGAGCTCGTGCGCGCGGGCCTTGGCCGCCCGCCGAGAGAGGCCGAGCAGCCGTCCGATCAGCAGCAGGTTTTCGACGCCGGTCAGGCTTTCGTCCACCGACGCGTACTGACCGGTCAAGCCGATCAGCTGCCGCACCTGGTGGGCGTCCTTCTCGATGTCGTACCCGGCCACGGTGGCGTGGCCCTCGTCCGGTGTCACCAGCGTGGACAGGACCCGGACCGTGGTGGTCTTCCCGGCGCCGTTCGGGCCGAGCACCCCGAGCACGGTGCCCGAGCGGACGGTCAAGTCGACCCCGTCGAGCGCGGTCGTCTCGCCGAACCGTTTCACCAGCCCTTCGGCGTGGATCGCGAATTCAGTCTCGGTCCCCCGCGGGCCGGCCCTCGACGCGGTCGCGGGTTCGACGTTCTGCAACATGACGCACTACCTTCCTGTTCCTCACAACGGAGACACTCTCGTGCGGTTACATCATGCGAGGAAGTGCGGCGTGGGAGCAGTGAATGGTTAACCTTCCGGGTATGAATTCTTCATTTTTGGGATGATTATCCCATCGTGAAAAAACCGCACCTTCGCCGAGAATACCGACCGGATGCTCCGGCGTCCTTCTCCATAAATGCGGTAAATAATCGTGGCCCGTTCCCGAATACCGCTGCTAACCTGCGAATGTCCGCCTCTCGGCGAAATACCGCAGATCAGCACGGGAAGGACCGTCACGTCTCATGGTCGCCGTCGTCACCGCAGCCCCGCGGACCAGCACGGTCTTCGCGGGATTCGCCGCGTACGGCGCATTGTGGGGTCCGTACCTTTCGATGCTGCCGGACGTCCGCCACGCCACCGGCGCCGGTGAAGCGCAATTGGGCGCCGCGCTGCTGATCGGCGCGCTCGCCGCGATGCCGGCGATGTTCGCGATCGGCCGCCTGCTCGACCGGTTCGGCCGCCCGGTGGCGGTCTCGACCTTCGCCGGATTCGCGCTCATCGCGCCGACACCGGCCTTGGCCGGATCCGTTCCGGCCTTGTTCCTGACCCTGGGATTGTTCGGATTCGGTTCGGGTGCCTGCAATGTCGTCGTGGTCGCGCTGGCGGCGTCCGCCGAAGCGGGCGACGGGCCCCGCGTGATGAATCGCGCGCACGCGTTGTTCAGCATCGGCCTGTTGACGTGCAGCCTCGGCACCGGAGCGGCCCGGACCGCCGGAGTGCCTGCCGAAGTGATCGCGCTGACGCTTTCGGCACTGGTCGTGCTCGGTGCGATCGCGGCACGGAATTCCGTGCCGGGACGGCTGGTGCGGCAGGGCCGCGAACCGGGACGGCGCCTGCGGCTCGGCCCGGCGGTCCTGCTGCTGTGCCTGCTGGCGGCGCTGGCGATGGTCGTGGAAAGCGGTGTCCAGCAATGGAGCGCGGTGTTCCTCGCCGACATCACCCGGGCGCCGGTCGGGATCTCGGCGGCCGCGCCCGGCATCTTCGCCGCCGGTATGGCGCTGGGCCGGTTCGGCGGGCACTGGTTGTCCGGCCGCGCGTCGGATCGCCTGGTACTGCTCACCTCCGGCGCGCTTTCCGGGGTGGGCGTGCTGATGCTGTCGATGGCCGACGCGCCGGTGCACGGGCTGCTCGGCACCGCCGTGGTGGGCGGGGCGATCTCGGTGTCGACGCCCACCGTCTACGGGCTGATCGGGCGCGGCGCGACCGCGGAGGACCGCGGCGCGGTGATCGGCTCGGCGGCGTCACTGGCCAGTGTCGGCCTCTTGCTCGGCCCGGCGGTGGTCGGCCAGATCGCCGGGCACACCGACCTGCGGGTCGCCATCGCGGCGTTGTCCGTGGCCTCGGTCGCGGTCTGCCTGCTCGCACTGCGCGTGCCCGCACGGAATCAATGATCGGAGGATGGACCCGATGGGCGACGTAACAGGGGGTCGCGGAGGCTCGGACTTCGCCGAAGGGCGGCAGCGGCGGCAGCTCGTCGGGGACGACATCCCCGACGGTTGCCCGTTCGGTTCACGACAGCGCGACGGGCGCCGTGAATGGCTGGTGAGCGGCTATTCCGAAACGCGCGATTTCCTGCGCGACAGGCGGTTCAGCCGGGCCGTGCTGGCCGAGACGACCCATCCGCGCGGTCCGGCCACCCGGATGTCGGTGACCGATCTGGACCCGCCGAGGCACACCCGGATCCGGAAGCTGATCGGCGGCGCGTTCTCCGCCCGCCGTGCGGAGCAGCTGCGCGACTACGTCGAAACCACCGCCGTCGGGTTGCTCGACAGGCTGATCGACACGGATCCCACCGCGGACCTGATCGCCGACTTCTGCGCCCCACTGACCTTCACCGCGCAGGCCGAGCTGCTGGGTGTTCCGCCGTCGCGGCGCGAAGCCGTCCGCAAACGCGCGAACGCGCGGCTTGGCAAGCCGGGCTCCCCGCGATCCGCCGTCTACCAGGGCGAACTGCTGTTGCACGACGAGGTCGCGATGATGCTCGCCGACACCGAGGACCCGCCGTCCGGGCTGATGGCCGAGCTCATCGAGGCACACCGCTCGGGCGCGCTCGACGAAACGGAACTGACCGGGCTGGCGGCGTCGCTGTTCTTCGACGGGCACGCGCTGGCGGCCGCGCAGATCGCCAACGCGGTGTTCTGCCTGATCTCCCGGCCGGGCCTGCTGGCCTCGCTGGACGCGGACCCGGCGCTGCTGGACGCGGCCGTCGAGGAAACGCTCCGGTACAGCCCGGCGGTGAACTTCAGCATG
Source organism: Amycolatopsis keratiniphila (assembly GCF_000400635.2). Classification (NCBI taxonomy): domain Bacteria; kingdom Bacillati; phylum Actinomycetota; class Actinomycetes; order Pseudonocardiales; family Pseudonocardiaceae; genus Amycolatopsis; species Amycolatopsis keratiniphila. Next base: position 7,433,873 of record NC_021252.1, read on the forward strand.
ACCCGGGTCGCGACGGAGGAGGTCACCATCGCGGGCACCCGGATCGAGCCCGGCGATCTGATGACCGCGCTCCTGCCGGTGGTCAACCGCGACGAAGACGTCTTCACCGATCCGGACCGGTTCGCGATGGACCGGAACGGCAGGCATCTGTCGTTCGGGCACGGGACGCACCATTGCATCGGCGCCCACCTCGCGCGGGTCGAGATCCAGTCCGCGCTGCGTGCGCTTTCCCGGCGTGCGCCGGAACTCTGCCTCGCCGTACCCGAAGATTCCCTGGAATGGACCGTCTCCCCGACGATGCGCGCATTGTCCGCGCTGCCGGTCCGCTGGACTTCTTCCGGTGTGCTCGATCCTTTGGAGCGTCGCGCACGGCGGTGGGAAGATCGGCCCGCGGCCTGAACACAGGCCTGGAGGACAACAAAGGAGTTCGTCATGCGTGAAATCGCCGCGGGATTGTTCATGTCCCTGGACGGGGTGGCCGAACGGCCCGACCGCTGGATGGGGCAGTACTGGTCCGACGAGATGAGCGAAGGCATCGCCGAAAGCCTCGCCGCTTCGGACGCCATTCTGATGGGCAAGGACACGTACCTCGCCTTCGAAGAGATGTGGAAGCCGCAGGGTGACAGCAATCCGATGGCGACGTTCCTCAACGGCACGCACAAATACGTCGTTTCTTCGACGTTGGACGAAGCCTCGCTGACCTGGCCGGACACGAGCCTGATCACCGGTGACATCGCCGGCGAGATCACCCGCCTGAAGGAAGGCCCCGGCAAGACGATCCGGGTGCCCGGCAGCCCGAAGCTCGTCCAATGGCTGCTCGCCGAAGGACTCCTGGACGAACTGGCGCTCAACATCATGCCGCTGGTGGCAGGCGAGGGCGCGAAACTGTTCGACGGCACGGGCAAGGAGATCCCGCTGAAGCTCACCCGCGCGAACGCGCTGAAAACCGGGGTCATCGGCGCCGTCTACACCCGCGCCTGAATTCACGGGGACCGTGAAAATTTCACTGTTCCGTCGTGACGAGATCATGGCCCGATCACACACGAATCGACTACCGGGCATTCGGCGGCGCTGCGATACTGGTGAGCAGGCGCGGTCATTGACGCGCACCGGCGAGGAAAGGAAATTCTGTGACTGCCGCAGCCCGCAAGACCAAGCAACCGGCGGGTGAGGGAATCCGCGTCACCGGCGCTCACGAGAACAACCTGAAGGACGTCTCACTCGAACTCCCGAAGAACCAGATCACGGTTTTCGTCGGGGTTTCGGGTTCCGGAAAGTCCTCCGTCGTGTTCGACACGATCGCCGTCGAGGCGCAGCGTCAGCTGAACGCCACCTTCCCCTGGTTCATCCGCAACCAGCTGCCCAAACACGAACGCCCGCACGTGGACAGCATCGAGAACCTGACCACCCCGGTGATCGTCGACCAGCGCCCGCTCGGCGGGAACGCGCGCTCGACGGTCGGCACGGTCGCCGACATCCACCCGCTGCTGCGGGTGCTGTTCTCGCGTCAGGGAAAGCCCAGTGCGGGCAATCCCTCGCTGTATTCGTTCAACGATCCCAACGGGATGTGCCCCGACTGCGAGGGCATCGGCCGCGCGCTGCGCCCGGACCCCGAGCTGATGCTCGACATGACGAAGTCGCTCGACGAGGGCGCGATCCTGGTGCCGGGCTATCCGGTCGGCAGCCCCGGCTGGCAGTTCTACGCCAACCACGATGCCATCAACCCGGCCAAGAAGCTCAACAAGTACACCGCGAAGGAGATGGACACCCTCCTGCACGGCAAGGAGGGCAAGGTCCAGCTCACCTTCAAGAACGGCAAGACGCAGACCCTGACGTTCGAGGGCCTGGTCGCGAACTTCACCCGCCGCCATCTCAAGCGTGACACCGGGTCGATGAGCGAGAAGACCCGCGCCCAGGCGGAGAAGTTCATCACCGAGGGGCCTTGCCCGGCCTGCCGCGGCGGACGGCTGAGCGAGGCGGCGCTGGCGACCAAGCTGGCGGGCAAGAACATCGCGCAGTGGTGCGAGTTGCAGATCACCGATCTGATCGAGCTGATCAAGTCCATCAAGGACAAGCAGACCGCCGCGATGGCGCAGGGCGTGCTGGCCGCGCTCGAACGCATCGAGGCGATCGGACTCGGCTATCTTTCGCTGGACCGGGCGACGACGTCGCTGTCCGGTGGTGAAGGGCAGCGGCTCAAGCTGGTCAAGCACCTGGGCAGCGACCTCACCGGGCTGACCTACATCTTCGACGAGCCCAGCGTCGGCCTGCACCCCCGCGATGTCGGACGGCTCAACGATCTGCTGCGGGCGTTGCGGGACAAGGGGAACACGATCCTCGTGGTCGAACACGACCCGGACGTCATCGAGATCGCCGATCACATCGTCGAGATCGGGCCGCGCGCGGGCGTGCACGGCGGCGAGGTCGTCTTCCAGGGGACGTACCGGCAGCTGCGCGCCGGCAAGACGTTGACCGGGGCCGGGCTGGCGCGTTCGGGTGTCGTCAAGGAGGATCCTCGGCGGGCCAAGGGGAAGCTGTCGATCAAGCGGGCTTCCCTGCACAACCTGAAGAACGTGTCGGTCGACATCCCGACCGGTGTGCTCACCGCCGTCACCGGTGTCGCGGGTTCGGGCAAGAGCTCGTTGATCTCCGGTGTCTTCCGCGAGGCGCATCCGGACGCCATCTTCGTGGACCAGACGCCGATCGCGGCATCGTCCCGCTCGACTCCGGCGACGTACCTCGGCCTGATGGACCCGGTGCGCAAGCTTTTCGCGAAGGCGAGCGGCGCGAACGCGGCGCTGTTCAGCTTCAACTCCCAAGGCGCTTGCGAGGAATGCCAGGGCCGTGGCGTGCTGATCACCGAAGTGTCCTATATGGACCCGATCACCACGCACTGCGAGAGCTGTGACGGGCGCCGCTTCAAGGACGAGGTGCTCGCGCACAAGCTGCGGGGCAAGTCGATCGCCGACGTACTGGAGCTGTCCGCGGAACAGGCGGCGGAGTACTTCACCGAGGCCCCGGTGCTGGCGAAGGTGAACGCGCTGATCGAGACCGGGCTCGGGTATCTCGGGCTGGGTCAGGCGCTGAGCACGCTGTCCGGCGGTGAACGTCAGCGGATCAAGCTGGCGGACCGGCTTTCCGGCGGCGGCAACGTCTACATCCTCGACGAGCCGACCACCGGCCTGCACATGACCGACATCGACATGCTGCTCGGTCTGCTCAACGGCATGGTCGACGCGGGCAACACGGTGGTGGTGATCGAGCACAACCTGGCGGTGATCGAACAGGCGGACTGGATCATCGACCTCGGGCCCGGCGGCGGCAAGAACGGCGGCGAGATCGTCTTCACCGGCCCGCCCGAGAAACTCCTCACCGCGGAAAGCTCACTGACCGGCGAGTACCTCAAGCGCTACCAGCAGGCCGGCTGACAGCAAGCTCTTCGCTGAAGGGGACGTCCCGCACGGGGCGTCCCCTTCAGCGCGTCCGGCGCAGGATTCGAGACGCCCCATGCCCTCGGCGGCGGCCAAGCTGGAAGCCGGTGCGGCGAGGAGGCACGGATGGCGGTGCGGCTGGTACTGACCGGCGGGCTGGAATGCCTGGATCCGATTCCGGAAAGCGAACGCGCGACGGTTTTCACCGCGTTGTTCGCCGTCTGCGACGGATCCGCCTTCCTGACCTACGGTGTTTTCAAAGTCGGCGGCGGTCCCGGCCGCTTCCTGTTGACCGTCGCGCCGGCGCTCGCGATCCGGGTGCGGATCGATTGGGGACGCTCGGAATTCGAGTTGCTCGGGCTCAGCAGGGAACCCGTCGAATGGCCGCGAGAACTGGATGTGCTCTGAGCACTGCGAATCCCGTAGGATGGCGACGGAGCCACTGAACTGGGGTGCGAGGTGCTTCGTGGTGATCAAAGTGCTGCTTGCCGAAGATATGCACATGGTTCGCGGGGCGCTCGTCGCCCTGCTGAACATGGAATCCGATATCGAAGTGGTCGCCCAAGTCGCCGCGGGTGACCAGATCCTTCCGACGGCGAAATCCGTACGGCCCGACGTCGCGATCCTCGACATAGACCTGCCGGGCAAGGACGGTTTGACCGCGGCCATGGAGATCCGCGAAAGCCTGCCAGGCTGCCATACGCTGATCCTCACCAGCCTCGGCCGCCCCGGCACGGTCCGGCGCGCGCTGGACGCGAAGGTCAACGGCTTCCTGCTCAAGGACGCGCCGTCGGACAAACTGGCCAACGCGGTGCGCTCGGTCGCGATCGGCCGCCGGGTGATCGACAGCGAATTGGCGCTCGCCGCCTGGGAAACCGACGACTGCCCGCTGACCACCCGCGAGATCGAGATCCTCCGGGTGACCGCGCGCGGGCGCACCGTCGCCGACATCGCGGCCGAACTGTTCCTGTCGCCGGGCACGGTCCGGAACTATCTGGCTGCGATCGTCACGAAGCTCAACGCCCGCAACCGGGTGCACGCGATCCGCATCGCGACCGATGCGGAATGGCTGTGACGTCTCGTTGAGGTAGCGGGCACGCGTGGGTCACCGCGTGTGAGGGGTGTGTGGAAATAGGGACGTTCAATGTCTCTATTTCCACACACCCCCTCACGCCGCCCGCGCACCGCGCCGATCCTGCGGTCCGTGAAGGGCCCCTTGAGGGACCCTGGGTCCCTCAAGGGGCCCTTCACGGACATCTGCCCGTTCGGTTAGAGGTTCTCACCTTCTCCTTGATGCTCGCCGCGGCCTCGCTATAGACTCTAACTATCGCAACAAGCGATAACAACAGGCGAAGGAGAAGCACCATGTTCGGCAAGCGTGCGGCCCTGCTCACCATCCCGCTGGCCATCGCGGCCGTCCTCGGCGTCACGGCGCCGGCCCAGGCCGCCCCCGCCCACCACACCAAACCGACTTCGCTTACCTGCCAAGGAAAAGGCATCGACCGATCGGCCAAGGTGCACTACCGGACCGAGACCTTCATCAAGGCGCCGCTGCGCAAGATCTGGAATCTGCAGACCGACGTGGAGGCCTGGCCGTCCTGGCAGAACCCGGTCATCCCCGTCACCATGAAGCGACTGGACGACGGCCCGCTGCGCAAGCATTCCCGCTTCCAGTGGACCATCCCCGTCCCGCCAGGCATGCCCTACCCGCCCGGCGACGTGACCATCGTTTCCACCGTCCGGCAACTCCAGACCGGTAAATGCATCCGCTGGACCGGACCGCTCGACGGCCCCGGCGGCATGCACATCGACGGCGTCCACGTCTGGAACTTCGTCAAGGTGCCCGGTGGCGTCATCGTCCGCACCGAGGAGAGCCACACCGGCCCTCAGGTCGACAAGGACGTGCCCGGCTCCACCGAGATGCTCGGACAGGGCCTCGAAATCTGGCTTAAGGACCTCAAGGAGGCGGCTGAACACCGGTAGCGGGGATATCCGGGCGGGGCCGGGCCCGCCGCACGACGCCACCCGGCTCGATCCGTTCCACCGTGAAACCCCCGCGCTCGAAGAAGAGTCCAGCGAATTCGTCCACCAAGAGATGTTCGGCGTACACCCGTCCGACGTCTGCGGGCAACCGTCCGATGAGGACTTCGAGCAACCACGGGCCCGATCCGCGATACCGAGGAAGCGTGTACAGCTTGCGGATCACGTGCTTACCGCCGCCGAGACCGTGCTCCTAGCTGAAGCGGCAGATCGCCATGACGTCGTCGCGATCCGCGTCCCGCACGATCGGTCCGTTTCCCGTCGCCTGTCCCGATCCGACGCCCCGGAGGCCCTTTCGGGCAGTTTCTGATCATCAGGCTTGTCCCAGTGCACGTCCGGTGGTAACGATACGGGCGATCGCACCTCGCGACCTCTCGCAATTTCCCCCGAATCGCGACCCAGCCCATCGAGCCAAGGCGACGCATGCAACCCAATTTCGACGCAGGTGAGGACTTCGCACTCCTTTTGGAGCGAGAGGCCAGGAAACTCGAGGAAAAGGCCCAAGCACTGACGGCCGCGTTCACCGCCTCGGCGTCCACGGTGACCTCCCCCGACGGCTCGGTGACGGTGACGGTCGAGGCCAACGGTTCGCTGAGCGCCATCGAGTTCGGCAACCGGGCCACCTCGCTGGGGCCCGCCCGGCTCTCCTCGCTGGTCATGCAGACGGTGCGCCAGGCGCAGCGCAAGACCGTCGAGAAGGTCACCGAGTCCTACACCGAGATCAACGGTGAAGACGAGGCCGCCCAGTTGGTCCGCACCTTCCTGCCCAAGGTCGAGGACGAGACGCCGGACAACCCGGAACAGGACAAGTGGGCGCCCGAGGCGCACAACGAGCCGCCGCGTCCTCAGGCGGGGTACCGGCCGCCGCCACCCCCGCAGGCGGGCCCGCCGCAGCCCGGCCGTCCCGTGCGGCCGCCGAACCCCCCGGCGCCGCGAACCCGGCGACCGGCCTCCCCCGACGACGATGAAATGAGCCCGTGGTGACCGGATTCGGTGTCAAGACGGAAGACCTGACCGAGTTCACCGGTCACCTCGGCAGGCTCGAGGACGCGCTGCGCAAGAGCGCCGACATGGTGGGCAGTTGCGTGGCGGATCCCGGCATCTTCGGCATTTTCGGCGGCCAGATCTACGGCGCCGGCGCGAGCATGCACTGCGGGAAGGCGCGGGACCAGCTGAACAAGTACTCGGAGAACGTGCAGGAGTTCTCGGACAGGGTGCGCGAGGCGGCGAAGCAGTACAACGCCAACGAGCAGGAGACCGAGAGGCTGATCACCGAAGCCGGCAAGGGGATCGACGAGGTGAAGGTCAAGTGAGCGACGAGTACCACCGCAACGATTTCGGGAACAACACCGGCACCAAGGCCAGCGACTTCAAGGACGAGAAGAACAGCTTCCTCGCGGGCAGCGGCGACACCACGGGCGCGGGCTTCTTCGATTCCGCGTTCTCGCTGAAGAAGGCCGTCGACGAAGGGGACAGCCTCAGCATCGGACTGGCCTCGGCTGGGATGGCGATCGAGATCCTCGGCATGGTCGCCGATCCGATCGGATCGCTGCTCACCGCCGGCATCGGCTGGCTGATCGAGCACATCGTCATCTTCCGCTGGCCGTTGGACTTCCTGCTGGGAGACCCGAAGGGCATCGAGGCGGCCAAGACCGCGATCTACAAAGAGGGCGCGGAGGTGCGGGAGTGGGCGAAGGACCACGCCGCCGCCACCGCCAAGTTCACGGAGAAGTGGACGGGCGAGGCCGCCGACACCTTCCGCGCCGACATGGAAGGCGTCGCCGCCCAGATCGAGGCGCTCGCCGGATACATCGAATTCGCGGGCAAGCAGATGGGGATCGCCGGTGCCGTCATCGGCGCGGTCCGCGGCATCGTCCGCGACATCATCGCCATGACGCTGGCGGGCATCCTCAAGGCGGCGATCGTCGCGGTGGCGCTGGCGCCGGTCACCTTCGGCGGTTCGATCATCGCGGCGATCACCTCCATCATGAGCACGGTCGCGGTGGCGATCGCCAAGATCGCCAAGCAGATCGCCGACGTCGCCAAGAAGCTCGCCGAGATGCTCAAGATCCTGGCGAAGACCCGCGGCGCGGCCGACGACGTCGTCAAGCTGACCCTCGGCGGCGGCAAGATCACCCTGCCCAAGCCGAAGCCCGGTGGCGGGACACCGATGCCCGGTGGCAAGAAGCCGATCGAAGGCCCGCCCCCGAAGCCGGGCGACAGCACTCCGGACGCGACGCCCGACGCTCCGAAGCCCAAACCGGAGAAGCTCAGCGACATACCCCCGAGGGTGGTGCGCGAGAAGCTGGCGAAGGAGCTGGAGGGGCATCCCGACGCCAAGAAGATCTTGGAAAGGTACGACTACTGGAACAGCTTCCCGATCGGCGACCTGAAAACGAGGTTCCCGAAGGCGGCGGACGCGCTCGACAAGCTCGAGAAGGGGCTCAAAATCCTCAGCGACCCGACCTACGGTGCGTCGGGCATGGCGGGGAAGACCATCGTCGAGTTGACGAAGGCCATCCCGCCCGCCACGAAAGAGACACCGCCTGAGGACAAGGAAGAGCAGTAAGGGGCAGGCGGCCCTGTACCGGTGTTCCGGGGCAGGGCCGCATGTGCTTTCGTTCGGGTCATGACTGAACGGGTGAACATCTCCTCCGGTGGCGACTACGAGACCGTGTTCGGCTACAGCCGGGCGGTGCGCGTCGGCGAGCACATCCACGTTTCCGGGACCACGGCGCGTGAACCCGCCCGCTCGGGTGACGCGTACGAGCAGGCCGTGGCCGTGCTTTCGATCATCGAGACCGCGCTGCGGGACGCCGGGTCGAGCCTGGTCGCGGTGGTCCGCACGGTCACCTACGTCACCGACATCAAGGACGCCGACCTGGTGGCACGGGCGCACCGGGAAGCCTTCGGTGACGTGCTGCCCGCGGCCACCATGGTCGAGGTCTCGGCGTTGCTCGACCCGAAGATGAAGGTCGAGATCGAGGCCTACGCCATCGAGAAGTAGCTCAACCGCCGCCGTGGTCGTGGCCCGGCATCGGAAGCAGCCGTGACACGCGGTCTTCGGTGCCGGGGGCGACGATGACGAACTGGCCCATCATCCCTTTGTCCTCGTGGCGCAGGATGTGGCAGTGGTACATGTAGGGCGCCGCCGGATCCGCGTGGCGCCCGAATTCGACGGCGAGTCTCACTGTGGCCTGCTTCGGCACGTAGACGGTGTCCTTCGGGCCGCGCAGATAGGCGGGCGGCGGCGCACCGTTGATCTCGAGAACACGGAACGCGACTTCGTGGATGTGGAAGTTGTGCGTGTAGGTCGTGTTGTGGATCTCCCAGATCTCACGCGCGCCCGCCGCGACGACCTCGTCGATCCGCGTCATGTCCATGTCCTTGCCGTTGATCTCCGAACCGGTCAGCGTCATGCGCCGGACCCGGGCTCCGGGCGGCGCCTCGGGCAAGGCGGCCGAGGAGAGCCGCGCGGGCAACGGTGACACGTCCCGTCGCGGACCCGCCGCGATGATCTTGAGCAGATCGAAGTCGCCCTCCTCGATGTCCGTCGCCGCGTCGGTGCGCTCGCCGACGCTTCGGAGGACCACCTGCTCCCCGGCAGCGAAGGAGGCGACGATCTCCAGCCGTTCGCCGGGGCTGAGCACCGCCCGCCGGACGGCCGCCGGTCCGGGCAGGAGACCGCCGTCGGTGCCGATCACGTGGAACTCGCGGCCGTCGGCGAATTCGAGGAAGTAGATCCGGGCGTTCGACGCGTTCAGCACCCGGAACCGGATCCGGCCGGCGGGCACCTCGACGAACGGATCGAACGTGCCGTTGACCAGGATCGTGTCGCCGATCAACCCGAAGGTGCCGTCGAAGTCCTCCACGAGCTGTCCGTCCGAGTCGAGCCGCTTGTCCTGGAGGATCAGGGGGATGTCGTCCACGCCGTAGTCCGACGGCAGACCGGCAGCGTCCGCCTCGGGGTCGACGATCTGGATCATCCCCGCCAGGCCGCGATAGACATGGCGGGCGGTCTGTTCGTGCGGATGCGGGTGGTACCAGCCGGTGGCGGCGGGCTGGTCGATCGTCCACTCCGGACGCCAGGTCGCCTCCGGAGCGACCGTCTGATGTGGACCGCCGTCCATCCGCGCCGGCAGGCGCATCCCGTGCCAGTGCAGGGTGGTCGGCTCGCCGATCCGGTTGGTGACGGCCATCGCCACCCGGTCGCCGCGGCGCATGCGGAGCGTCGGTCCGAGATGGTCGCCGTTGATCCCCCACGTGCTCGCCCGCAGGCCCGGGATCAGTTCGGTGCTTCCCGTGCGGAGGGTGAGCTCGAACCGGCGGGTACCGGAGGCGTCCAGGTCCGGCGACAGCAGCGGCGGTATCCGCAGGCGATTGGCGAACGCTCCGGGCCGATGAGCGGTCCCCGACGAACAGCCCGCGACGACGGTACCGGCGGCCACGAGGGCGCCGAGCTTCAAGAAGGAACGTCGGTCCATGCCGCGATGATCTCGGCGAGCGGGCGCCCGGCGCGTCGGCCGGGAACGGTACTCCGGGAGATCCGACCGGCGCGGTACGTCATCCCGGTGCGGTAGCCCCGTTGCCCGTCGAGGGCGGACGCGCGGCGGGGCGGGCTCGGCCAGAGTCGCCACCATGAGAAAACTCCTCACGACGGCGATCGCCGTCACCGCTTTCCTGACCGGTTCGCCCGCGCTGGCCGAGCCGGGCGGACTCGATCTCACCGTCACCCCAGCGGGTTTCACCGCCCCGTCGGCCGTCCGTGCGGGCGCCCTCACCCTGGCGGTGCGGTCGGAAGACCCGGCGGGCGCGTGGGTGGGCCTGGTGCGGCTGCGCCCGGGAGTCGCGCTCGAAACCTATGCGCGGCACCTGAAACAGGCGATGTCCGACGACCCCGCCGACGCGATGGCGGGTGGCAGGGCCGTCACCGCCGACGCGGAGATGTTCGGCGGCGTCGCCGTGGGCGCCGTCCCGGCGGCGGCCGAGATCGCCGTGTCCCCGGGTGACTACCACCTGGTGGATTTCCGTGACGTCGCCGAGCCGGACTTCGTCTCGCGGATCCGGCCGCTGCGGATCGGCCCGGGGACGTCGCCGAAAGCGACCAACGCGACGGCGGCGATCATCGCGACCGACAACGGATTCCTCGCGCCGCGTTCCCTCACGTCCGGCGCGCCGGTGTTCGTGCTCAACGCGTCCGGCCAGTTCACCGAAGCCATGCTGCTGCCGGTGCGGCCGGGGACCGCGCTCGCCGACCTCGACGCCTTCTTCGCCCGCACCGGGCCGAGCCCGTTCACCGGACGGCCGACGGGGGTCGTGCCGCTGTCGCCATGGCGTTCGGCGATACTCACCACGGCGCTCCCTCCCGGCGAGTACGCGCTGGTCACCTGGGTGCGCGACCTGCGAACCGGGGAACCGCTGGCGCTGCGCGGCGCACGTGCCCTGGTGCGCGTTGCCTGACATCACAGAGGTCCTGATGAGCGTGAGACGACCCACGGCGGCCGAGACCGCGACCGGGATCGGCGCCGCGGCGCTCGTGGCCGTCTCGGCGGTGACGCGGATCGGGCCGAGCGGACCGGAAGGAACGCTCGGCCCGGCCGGTGCCGTCCTGCTCGTCCTGCTGGCCGCGCTGATCAGCGCACGCCGGATCTTCCCGTTCGGGGTGCTGGTGGCCGTCAACGCGGTCGTCGCGGCGTGGTTCGTCCTCGACTGCCCCGGCAGGCTGATCACGGTGGCGGCGCTGATCGCCTGCTACACCGTCGCGGCCGAACGCGGCTGGCGGCTCGGCGCGGCGGCCTGGGCGGTCACCGCCGCGGTGTCCACCGTCGTGGTGCACGGAACCCTTGGCGTGGCGTGGTTCGACGACCGGGCGGTGAACGCGCTTTCGCTGGAACTGGCCGCGGTGGCGCTCGGTTCCGCGGTCCACTACCACCGCGCGTACGCCAAGGGCGCGCGGGAAGAGGCACTGCGGCTCCGGTTGCGGGAAACCGAACAGCGGCTGGAGATCGCCCGCGAACTGCACGACGTGGTCGGCCACACCATGGTGACGATCAGCGTGCAGGCGGGCGTCGCGACCCATGTGCTGGCACGGAACCCCGATCAGGGCGCCGCGGCACTGCGCACCATCAAGACGATCAGCGACGAGGGGCTGGCCGAAGTCCAAGCGTTGCTCGGCATGCTTCGTATCGACGGGACCGCGGCCGACCGCGGCGGCCTCGCCCGGCTGGACACCCTGCTGGACGTGACGAGGGCGACCGGCGTCCAAGTGGAACTGGTGGTGCGGGGCGAACGCCGCTCCTTGCCGCCGAGGGTGGACCTGGCCGCGTTCCGGACCGTCCAGGAAGCGCTGACCAACGCGCGGCGGCACGCGCGGCCGACGTCGATCCGGGTCTCGCTGCTCTATGGTGACGACGTGCTGGAGATCGGGGTTCGCAACGACGGAGCGGGCGAAAGCGCCCCGTCTCCGGCTGGTGGCAACGGGATCGCCGGACTGCGCTCGCGGGCCGAGGCTTTGGGCGGAACCCTGCACGCGACGCGGACCGGGGACACGTTCGAAGTCACGGCCACGCTCCCCACGCCGGCGGTGGACCGCTGATGCCGGTCCGAGTGCTCATCGCCGACGACCAGTCCCTGGTCCGGGCGGGTTTCCGCGTGCTGGTGGAATCCGAGGACGACATGGAGGTCGTCGGCGAGGCCGGAGACGGGGCCACCGCGGCCGCTCTCGCCGAGCGGCTCCGCCCCGACGTGGTCCTGATGGACGTGCAGATGCCCGGCACCGACGGGATCGAGGGCATCCGGCGCATCACCGCGAACCCGGAGCTGTCGGCGGTGCGCGTCCTCATCCTCACCACTTTCGACACCGAGGAGTACGCGGTCGCGGGCATCACCGCGGGCGCGAGCGGCTTCCTGCTCAAGAACACCGCGCCCGCCCAGCTTCTGCACGGCATCCGGGTGGTGGCGGGCGGTGAGGAGCTGCTGGCCCCCGGGCTGACCCGCAGGCTGATCGCGCGGCTCGTCACCCCCGCGCGGGCGACGGTGGACGACACGGTGTTCGCCGAACTCACCGCGCGGGAACGGGAAGTCGTCGCGCTGGTCGCCGAAGGGCTGAGCAACGCGGAGATCACCGCCCGGTTGTTCATCAGCATGGCGACGACCAAGACCCACGTCAGCCGCGCGCTGGGCAAACTCGGCGCGCGCGACCGGGCTCAGCTGGTCGCCATGGCCTATCAACACGGCCTGGTCAGCCCACCCGAGCCCGGCCGGTGAACTAGACCCGGTAGGTCACATGGACCGCGCCCCTCCCCTCGGCCGCGCTCACCTGGACAAGGGACGCGGGACTCACGCCCTCGAACAAGCGGGTGCCGCCGCCGACCATCTCCGGCACGTGGTGCAGCCGCAATTCGTCGACGTGGCCACCGGCGAGCGCCTGCTGGACGACCGAAGCCCCGCCCGCGATCACGACGTCACGCCCGGCCGCCGTTTCGTGTGCCCGCCGGAGCGCCTCCTCGACCCCGGCGACGAACGAGAACCGGGTCGGTCCCTTCACCAGATCGGGTCCCGGCCGATGAGTGACGACGTACACCGGCATCCCCCACGTCCCGTCCTCTCCCCACAACCCGATGCCGACGTCGAACAGCGTCCTGCCGATGACGAACGCGCCGGTGTTCTCGAACATCACCCGGGCCGCCGCCTTGTCGACGTCGTCCGGATCCTCCATGCTCCACGCGGTGAGCCGCTGTCCCGCGGTCCCGAACGGCGCGTCCACACCGACGCCTTCGCCCGCCACGTATCCGTCCAGCGACTGGCTGATGTCGACGATCGTCTTCCCCACCGGGGCCTCCCTTGTCCGTTTCCCCGATTGTGGGCACGGGGGCGGGCGCACACATCCGTCCACAGTGGTACATCCGGCCGTACCCCGTGGGGATGACGGTCACCTCCCGAAAGACCCGACCAGTGCTTCGGGAGCTTCGCGCGTCGAGTAGAGCTTCCAGAAGGCATCGGCGAAGACGTCCGGGTGGATCACCTCGGGCTCGAAGTCCATCGGGCTCGCCGTGAGTGCCCGGTGCGGCACGCTGCCCTCGATGAGCGCGCCGACGTTGACGGCCCCGGCGTAGATCCCCTTCTCCGCGAGCACCGCGTTCAGGTTGTGGAAATAGTTCCGCAGCGCTGCCTGCGCCATCCCGACGTTGCCGAGGAACGGCGCCGGGTACAGCCCGGATTGCCCGGCGGTGAACAGGATCGCGCCCTCGCCGCGCTCGGTCATGTCCGGCAGGACGGCCCGCACGAGTGCCACCGCGGAGACCAGGAACCGGTCGAGGATGAGCCGGAGGTTCTCCGGAGCCACGTCGAGCACCGGCACGATGCCCTCGCCCATGGTCCCGCCGCCGGGGTTGAACGCGACCGCGTCGATCCGGCCGATGGCGGTAACGGCGGACGCGATCTGGGCCGGCTCGTAGACGTCGGCGACGAAGCCGCTCGCTTCGATGCCGTCGCGATCAAGTGCGGCGACGAGCGCGTCGAGGTTGTCGGTGGTGCGCGCGACGAGGGCGATCCGGAAGCCCTCTCGGCCGAACCGGCGGGCTAGCGAAAGTCCCAGCACCGGTCCGGCGCCGAAGATCGCGAGTGTCTTGGTCATATGTCCTCCAGAGTTAAGTTGAGGTCTTCCTCAACTTATACCCGTAACTTGAGGATGCCTTCAACTTGGTTACGATGCCGTCATGACCAAACCCCTGCGGAAGGACGCCCGGCGCAACCGCGACCTGCTGATCGAGGCGGCCCGGGGGCTCTACGCCGAGCGCGGCCTCGACGTCCCGCTCGAAGAGATCGCCAAGACCGCGGGCGTCAGCATCGGCACGCTGTACAACCACTTCCCGCAGCGGGCGGATCTGGTGAACGCCGTGTTCGCCGACCGGACCGAGACCGTCGCGAAACTGGCCGAACACGCGCTTTCCCTCGACGACGCCTGGATCGGCTTGACGTCGTTCGTCGAACGGGTCTGCGAACTGCAGGCCGCCGACCGCGGCTACAACGAACTGGCCTCGACGCGGCCGCCGCAGGCCGAAGACCTCGAACGCGGCTACGCACTCATGACCCGGATCGTCGAACGCGCCAAGGAGAGCGGCGCCCTGCGCGACGATTTCACCCTTGAGGACATGGCCTTCGCGACCTGGGGCATCGCGCGCACCGTGGAAGCGACCGCGACCGTCCGCCCGGAGGTCTGGCGACGCCACCTCGCGCTGCTGTTCGACGGGATGCGGGCGCCCGCCGCGAACCCGCTACCGGAGCCCCCGCTGCGGCCCGCCGAACTGGCCAGGATCATGGGCGGCTGCGGCTGAGGGCAACCCTCCACCCCTCCGGCGCGTGTACACCCCGGAGGGGAACCTATGAAGACGAAACCATTGCTCATCGCCCTGACCCTGTTCGTGACGACGGCCTGTTCCGGAGAGCCACCGGCGGCTCCCGCGACGACCACCGTCACCCCGCCGTCCTCGGCGCCCGCCGGGCCGGACGCCAAGACCGTCGCCTGGCTCGACGGAGTCTGCGGCGCGGTGTACGGCTACATGAAGGCTTCCAACGACTACGCGAGCAAGCAACGATCGGGAACCGAAGTGACCCGCGGTGCGCTGAAGGAAGAACTCGGGGTCCGCGCGGGATTCGCGGGCAAGGTCGTCGACGACCTGGCCGCGCTGCCCCCGTCGCCGATTCCCGGCGGCGACGCGGTGAAGAAGTCCCTTGTGGACCAATACGCCGCCGCGAGGGACGCGGCGGCCGCGGGCAAGCAGCGGTTGGAGAAGTCCGGGAACGAAGCCGCCATGGACGCGGCCATCAAGGCGATGGACGCCACCCAGAAACCGATCACGGAAACCCCCGACCTCATGCCCGCGCTCAAAATCGAGACGCCGGAGCTGATGGCCGCCGCCGCGGAGGCCAAGAAATGCGCGGCCCCCGCTTAAGGAGCTCGGGGCCGTCTGTGATCGCATGTCGCGAAAGCCACTTTCGGGACATCACACGTCTCGAAAGTGGCTTTCGCGACACATCTCCGGACCCATGTGACTCACCAAGCCGCGTCCGCGCACGTTGCGAAAGCCTCCTTCCCTACCTTCAGAGTAGGGAAGGAGGCCTTCACCACCGCCTGGGTCGGCCTCCCGTGCTCCCGGCCCACTCAGGCAGGCGGGGTGAAGCCGGGCGGCATCACCATCGGCCGCCCGGCATTCAACCCACCGTCGACGAGAACCGAAGTCCCGGTCAGGTAGCCGAAATCCGACGACGCCAGAGCAAGAACGGCCGAAGCGATCTCGCCCGCCTCGCCCATCCGCGGCAGGCCATGGACGTTCAACGGCCCCCAAGCCTTCTTGAACTGTGCCCACAAATCGTCCGGAATACCCGGCGGCCGCACCAGCCGAGTGTCGGTCGTTCCCGGATCGATCGACAGCACCCGGATGCCCTTCGCCCCGTAGTCCAGCGCCGCCGCGCGCACGAGACCCTGCACGGCGCGTTTGCTCGACGTGTAGGCGGCGTGCCCCGGCCTGGTCTGGTCGGCCTGCGCCGAAGCGGTGCAGACGATCACCCCGCCGCCCGCCTTCAGCAGATGCGGCACCTCGTACTTGATCGAGAGGAACACGCCCCGCGCGTTGGTGCGCTGCACGTCCTCCCATTCGTCGACGGAGATCTCGTGCAGCGGCTTGCCGAGATGGATGCCTGCGTTGTTGAACGCGATGTCGAGCCCGCCGTACCGGCGGGCGACGCCGTCCACGAAGGCCTGCACCTGTTCGGGGACCCGGACGTCCGCCCGGAAATAGGTCGCCTCCCCGCCCGCGCGGCGGATCTCCCGTTCGACCCCGCGGCCGAGTTCTTCCCGCCTGCCACAGAAACCGACCTTGGCCCCGGACGCGGCGAAGGCGATGGCCGCCGCACGGCCGATCCCCGACGTCGCCCCGGTGACGATCACGACCTTGCCCGCGAACCGCCGCCGGTCTTCCCCCGCCGTGGCCGTGTTCGCCGCCAGCATCGCGACCCCGGCCGCCGCCGCGCCCCCGAGCACCGCGCGCCTGCCCACTGCTTCGCCCACAGTTCCCTCCAGATGGATAGTCACACTTTCCAAAACAGAAAGTAGGACTATCCGTCTGAGAGACCTCTCAAGAATCGAGCTCCGGCGTGATCCCGCCCGCCGCGGCGAGCGCGCGATGCAGCGCCAGTTCCGCCGTCGGCCCTTCGGCGAGGACGATCCCGGTGCACGAACGCTGATCGGTGAGATGCCGGATCTCGTCGCCGGGGCTCACCGTCGGGTACCACTCCGGCGCGCCGGGCAGGCCGGGCAGCCTGTCGAGCCCCGACCAGCCCTTCAGCACGCCTTCCGCGGCCGGGTACGCCAGGACGAACCCGATCCCCGGCCCTCCCCCGATCTTCTGGGTGAGCAGGGCGGGTTCCTCGCCCAGCGCCATGGCGATCATCGCGGAGTAGACGTTGGTGCCCAACGACCGGCACAACGCCTCGCCGAGCATCGCCCCGCCGATCCGGATGTTGATCTCGACGACCTCCGGACCGTCGGCGGTGAGCACGAATTCGGTGTGCGCGAAGCCCTGCTCGTGTCCGGCGGCCTTGAGCACGCGGCCGATCCAGTCGGCGAGCCCGGCGTACTCGGCTTCGGGGAAGGCCACCGGGAACGCCGCGGCTTCCTCCCGCCGGACGGGTTCCGGCGACAGCTGACGGGAGAGGATCCCGAGCAGCCGTGTCCTTCCCTGCCAGGTCACGGTTTCCGCGCTGTAGAGCGGTCCGGCGAAATACGGTTCGGCGATCAGATGCCCCTTGAGCGGCGTTTCCTTCGCCTCCAGCCTCGCCCGGTCGAGTTCCGCCTGATCGCGGACGAGCCACACCCCACGTGACGACGTTCCCGAAGAGTCCTTGACCACCAAAGGAAATCCGAGCTCCTCGGCGACCATCACGGGCACCGGCCTGCCGCGGGTGAGCCCGTGTTCGTACAGCAGATCACGTACCGCGCCCTTGTCCCGCAGCACCCGGACGGCGGCCGCGTCCGGACCGGGCAGGCCGAGCCGGGCGGTGAGTTCCGCGCCCGGCAGCGCCCAGGTGTCCGTCGAGTTGATGATCCCGGCGAGGTCCGGGATGGCGCGCAGGGCGGCTTCGCAGGCCTCGATGTCGGTGGTGTCGATGTCGACGACCTCGACCCTGTCCGGTCCGAGCGTGCCGAGTTCGTAGCGGTAGATGTCGCGGTTTCCGGTGAACAGCACCAGTTTCCGCCCGGCCTCCGCCGCCGCGTCGGCCAGCCTGCCCAGGCCGAAGGTGAGTGCTTCCAACAGGACGACGGTCACGACGCCCGCTCCTTCCGGTACAACGGCAGCGAGGGTTTCCCGAAGCGGCGGCGCCGCCAGTCCATCGTGGCCCACGGCAGGGCGAGGTCGTCCAGCGACGCGATCTCACGCGGCGCGAGTGAGGCCGGGTCGACCGCCTCCCGATGCCGGGAGAAGACCCTTGCCGTGTAACGGTGCCCGGTGTCGGCGCCGATCACCACATGCGTCCGGTCCGGATTCCGCGCCGCCTCCCAGCCCGCGACGAGATACGCGGCGCCGGTGGACAACCCGGCGAACACGGCGTGCTCACGCATCAGGCCGACGGTCGCGGCCATGGCGTGCACGAAATCCAGCCAGTGGATCCGGTCGTACAGCTCGTGGTCGACGTTGTCGAACGGGATGGCCGAGCCGATGCCGGCGATGATCGCGTCCGGATCGGTGAACCGCTCGCTGCCGAAGGTGACACTGCCGAAGGGCTGGACCCCGGTCAGCCGGACGTCCGGATCGCGTTCGCGCAACGAGCGGGCGATCCCGCCGGTCGACGCGCCGGTGCCCACGCTGCCGACGACGGTGATCGGCCCGGACGGCAGGGCGCGGGCGACGAGGTCGGCGACCTCGGCATAACCCAGGTAGTGCACGGGATCGTGGTACTGGCGCATCCAGTGCATGTCCGGATGCCGGTCCAGGAGTTCGCGCACGCGCGCGACCCGGCGCCGCTGGTCGAGGCGGAGGTCGTCCGACGGCGGCATCTGATCCACCGTCGCGCCGAGGATCTCCAGCTGCGAACGCATCGTGAGGTCGACGGTGGTGGACGCGACGATATGGCAGCGCAGGCCGTAGCGGTGGCAGGCCATCGCCAGCGCGAGCGCGTAGATCCCGCTGGAGCTGTCGATCAGCGTCTGTCCCTTTCGGACAGTTCCGTCGGCGAGCAGCGACCGCACGGCGCCGAGCGCGGCGTAGACCTTCAGCGTTTCGAAGCGGATCAGCACGACGTTCGGTTCGAGCCGGATCAGCGACGGCGTCTTGATCGCGTCGGTGACGTGTTCGTGGACCAGCGCGGACATCGCGGTCACCGGCCGATCGAGCGCAGGTACGCGGCCAGCGATTCGGCGCCCGCCGCGTTGCGCGGTCCGCTCACGAGATCACCGTAGGAGATGACGTGGAACCGGTTGTTGCGCACGGCGGGCGTGTTCTTCAGCTGTGGCGACGATTTCACGAACGCGATCTTGTCCTGCGCGGGCCGGTCGGCGTAGTCCACCACGGCGATCACCTCGGGCTCGGCCTTCACCACCGCTTCCCAGCCGACACTGCCCCAGCCGTCCTGCAACTCGCGGAAGACGTTCGTGCCGCCCGCGGCCTCGATGATGTCGTTGGGAGCGGCGTGTTTTCCGGCGGTGAAGGGCTGATCGGTGCCGGAATCGTAGACGAACACCTTGGCGGGCGGTGATTTCGGCGCTCCGGCGCGGACCTTGTCGAAGCGTCCCTTGAGTTCCGCGACCAGTTCGTCGGCCCGCTGGCGGACGCCGAAGATGTCACCGAGGTTGCGCAAGTCGGTGTAGAGCGCTTCGAGCGGCGTCACCTCCGACTTCGCGGTGGGGTACTCCCAGCAGGTCTCGGTGTGCAGGTAGCTGCGGATGCCCACCTGCTCCAGCAGTTTCGGCGTGATGCCGCGTTCCTCGCTGAATCCGGAGTTCCAGCCCGCGATCACCCAATCCGCCTTGGCGTTCACCAGGATCTCGCGGGTGACCCGCGAGGTGCCGAGCCGTTCGACCTTGGCGTAATCGTCCTTCCACGGCGATCCGGCGATCGACGGGTCGCCGAGCGAATTCATCACGTAGCCGCGCATCCGGCCGGCGAGCCCGAGCGCGAACAGCTTCTCGGCACCGGAAACGTCGTACGCCACCGGACGTTGCGGCGCCGGGAAGGTGACCTGCGCGCCGCAGTTGGTCACCGTGGCCTCTGCCTGCGCGGCCGGACCTGCCTCGACCTGGGCACCGCAGGCGCTCAGGAGCAGTGCCGCGGCGAAGAGCGCGGTCACCCTGGACGGCTTCATCGTGAGATCCCCTCGGTTTCGTCGGCGGGAAGGTCGTAGAGCAGTTGGAGCGCACCGGTCACGGGATGGGTCACCTGAGTGACCTCGACGCCGAACACGGCGTGGACCGTTTCCGGCGTGAGCACCTCCGCCGGCGTGCCGCAGGCGGCAAGCGATCCGGCGCGCAGCAACGCGATCCGGTGGCAGACGGCGGCGGCGAGGTTGAGATCGTGCAGTGCGACGAGCACGGTGAGCCCGCAGTCACGCAGGAATTTCAGCAGTTCCACCTGATGGCGGACGTCGAGATGGTTGGTCGGCTCGTCGAGGACCAGTACCTCCGGTTCCTGCACGAGCGCCCTCGCCACCAGCACCCGCTGCCGTTCGCCGCCCGAAAGCGTCAGCACACTGCGCTGCGCGAGATGGGTGATGTCCATCCGCCGCAACGCTTCCCGGCACAGCGCGCGTTCACGGGCCGAAAGCCGGAGGTTGCCGCGCTGATGCGGCGACCGGCCGAGCGCGACGACCTCTTCGACGGTGAAGTCGAGATCCGCCCGGCTGTCCTGGGTGAGCGCGGCGATCCGGCGGGCGGTGTCGCGCAGGCCCTGCTCCGCGATGTCGGTCCCGTCGAGCAGGACGGCGCCGCCGGACGGGGCCAGCGCGCGGTAGACACAACGCAACGCGGTCGACTTGCCGCTGCCGTTGGGGCCGAGGAGGCCGACGACCTCACCCAAGCCGACGTCCAAACGCAGCTCACGGAGCAACGTCGTCCCGGCCACCTCGACGGAAAGTTCGCGCAGCGACAGCATCAGCGGCCTCCGAACGCGTAGCCGCGGCGCCGCATCACGACGAGGAACACCGGAACGCCGATCAGCGCGGTGATCACGCCGAGCGGCAGTTCCTCGGGCGCGACGAGCGTGCGGGCCAGCAGATCGACCCACACCAGGAAGACCGCGCCCACCAGCGGTGCGAGCGCCAGCACCCGGCGATGCCCCGAACCGGCGATCATCCGCACCACATGCGGCAGGACCAGCCCGACGAACCCGATCGAACCGCTGACCGCCACGAGCAACCCGGTGACGACCGCGGTGAGCAGGAAGAGCCAGCGGCGCAAGGCGGCGGCGTCGGTACCGAGGCTCATCGCGGTCTCGTCGCCCATGGACAGGACGTCGAGCGCGGTGCCGTACCGCAGCAGGACCACGACCGCGACGGCCACGCCGAGCGCCGCCAGCGGCAGAGACGCCCACGTCGCGGAGCCGAGGCTGCCGAGCAGCCAGAACAGCACGGTCTGCGCGGCCTGGCCGTTCGGCGAGAGGTACACGAGCACGCTCATCACCGCCTGGAAGGCATACGTGAGCGCGACCCCGGTGAGCACGAGACGCAACGGCGTCAGGCCGAATCTGCTGCGGGCGGCCAGATACACCAGCGCGGTCGCGCCGAGCGCGCCGAGGAACGCGGCCGTCGACAGCGCCAGCACGCCGAGCCCGGCGAACAGGCCGAACACCACGACGGCCGCGGCGCCGACCGAGGCGCCGGAGGAGATCCCCAGTACGAACGGGTCGGCGAGGGCGTTGCGGACCAGCGCCTGCACGGCCACCCCGACCACCGCGAGCCCCGCGCCGACCACGGCCGCCAGCAGCACCCGCGGCGCGCGGACCTGCCAGACGATCGAGTACCCGGTGACCTCGTCGCCGCTGATGGTGCCGCCGGTGATCGCCTTTCCCAGGTAGCGCAGGACATCCGCGAGCGCGACGTTCGACGGGCCGAGCGCGATGCCCGCGATCAGCGAGAGCGCCAGCGCGGCCGAAAGCAGGAGCACCGGACCGGTGAGCCGGAGTGGCCGCGAGGTTTCGTCGTCCGGTTCCGCGAAGAGGCGGAGCGGCTCAGGCACGTTCACCACGCACGATCAGGCGGCGCGCGTGGTTGTCGTACGGCGAGCCGTCGAAGTCGCCGAAGCATTCGACGCCGGTGAAGCCCGCCGTCTCGAACAGCGCCTTCAGTTCCGCGGCGCTGTAGAGAAAGGAGACGATCGACGCTTTCTTCGCCTCTCCGCCGCGAACCAGGGTCCACTCGGTTTCGAGGCGGGTCCAGTCGTCGAGGATGGAGTCGCGCATGAACACCGTCCCGCCGTCGACGTCGACCGCCTTCGGCCTGCCGACCCAGCCGGCCAGCACCTCCTTGCCGAGCACGTCGATCAGGAGCCTGCCGCCGGGCGCGAGGCTGGCGTGGGCGTTGCGCAGCACCGTGAGGTTGTCGCCGGGGTCGGTGAAGTAGCCGAACGACGTGTACATGTTGATGATCAGGTCGTACGCGCCGGGCTCGGTGTATTCGAGCATGTCGGCCTGGATCAGCTTCGCGGCGACGCCCGCGTTTTCGCAGGCCTCGCGGGCGCGTTCGAGCATCGCCGGGCTGAGGTCGACGCCGGTCACGTCGGCGCCCCTCTTGGCCAGCGGCACGACGTGGATCGCCGGACCGCACGCCAGGTCGAGCACTCTCGCGCCGTCGGCGACTTCCAGCAGCGGCGACGTGGCCGTCAGGCGTTCGGCCTCCTCGGCCCGGCTGGGCGGGAACATCACGTCCGCGAAGCCGACCCACAGGTCGTCGTCCTCGTACCAGTGCATCTCTCTCCGCTCGCCGGGCCGCACGATTCAGCCCCACAAGTCGTCGAAAGGTCGTCTTCGGTTCCCGGCTTCGCCAAATCCTCGTGAGTGAGAAAGACGGTTAGAACCTGTCGCGTGCGGGGGCCGGTAGTGGGCTGAAGGCTCCCTTCGCCGAGTCCGATGCGACGAAAGGAGCCTTCGACCTAGCCGGAAGCGGGCTTCCCGTGACCGGTCGGACGTCACGTGTGATCCGACGGACGACACACGTGACCAGATGGACGACACATCCGCGGTCAAGCTCCGCCGCGAGTCGTCCGTCCAGACACGCGAGTCGTCCGTCCATACACGCGTGTCGTCCGCCGGATCACGCGAGACCGCACCAGGCACTCACGGAGGCGGAATCAACTCGATGAGAAACGTCTGGTCCGGCGCCCCGGAACAGCGTTCCCGCACGACCTCGGTACCCGCCACCGTGTCCAGATCGCGCAGGCCGAGGCACTGGCTGGTGCCGGCGGGCCGGATGACGAACCGACCCGGTTCCGCCGGACCGGCCGAGCCGATGGTGAACAGCTGGTCCATACCATCGTCGTCGCAGTCGTCGCGGGGTTCGAGCAGGTCGTGTCCCAGCCCTTCGTTCACGACCGTGACACAGCCGACCCCGGTCTCCGGATGATGCCACTGGATCTGCACGGCGTTCTCTTCTCCGACGGGGTCGAGGAACAGATGCGGCGACGCGTCACCGCCACAGGTCTGCTGGGCGACGATCTTGCCGGGGTAGAGACGGGTCCGGTCCGTCCCTTCGGCCAGGCAGAACTCGGGTGAGCGCGCGGGCCGGATCCGCACCCAGCTGCCCACCTCCCGCACGTCCAGCCCGGGTACCACGACCGCGGTCTCCTTCGGCTTGGAGGACGCCCCGAAGGAGCGCGTCAGATAGCCCAAGGTCCCGACGAGGACGACGCTCATGAACGCGGCCACGATCATCGGCGCCCGCCAGCGCCGGCGGCGGGGTGCCGCTTCGGGTTCCGGCGGCGCGACGGCTTCCACTTTCGTCTCGTCGGCCGGCCGCGGCGAAGCCCCCATCGCGATCCGTGTCCGGGAGTCGAGCCACCGCCGTACTTCTTCGTCGTTCAACCCGCACGCGCGCGTGAACGTCTCCACGAACGACTCGCGCGGCAGTGTGGTGCGGCCGAGGGTGGTCGCGACCGTGCTCGCCGGAAGTGTTCCCCCGAGTTCTTTAGCCCGTCCGGCCAGCTGCCGATAAGTCAATCCGGACCACGTTCTCAATACACGCAGTGCCGCCGTGAACTCAGCCGGTGAAGCCGTGGAGTCCGGTGGGTGAACCGTCGTCGGCGACTCCCCGTCGCCGTCCCCCTCTTCAACGATCATCGCTCTAGATTGACTGAGGCGATCTGAGCCGCGATACCGCCATTCAGCGGCGCCGGAATCTGCTGTTCGGGCCACTCGAACGATTTCGAACAAGGCCGAACTACCCGAAGGTTGCCCCTGCGCTGGTCAGGAAGTCAGGCTGGCCTCAGCCGGCCCACAAGCCGGTCACGACTGGGGAGGCCCGGAAATGCCGGGCCGGAGAAAATGAGCAAACCAGAGGAATCCGTACGACCATCGTCAAGGGCGACGGTGAACCCGGCGGAAACACCTGGTTCATCTCGGAAGGCGTCCACTGAAATCTCCGTTCTGAAGACCGGATGACGTCTGCCGCCACCAGAATCCGGTGTCGGCCACTGATTCCGAAGAATCATCCTCGTGCGCCGCCTTTCTGAGCACACGCGAGGAACGAAGGCTGCGAATCCAGCAGCAGACCACTTGTTCACGGAACAGACCTGTATTCGCCCGATGACCGTGCGTCGACATAAGCATTCGCGCTGTCCTCCTGCGATATGGATCGGTCCTGTTCGAACGCGGTCGTCCCTGAATGGCGAACACCGGATTGTGGAGCGTTGTTGATGCGAAACGGTCAAAATGATACGGCCGAATGGCAGGTAGCCGTCGTCGGCGGGGGTAATGCGGGGCTCTGCGCGGGGATAGCCGCATTGCAGGCGGGCGCGACCGCCGTGGGCGTCTTCGAAGCCGCGCCGAAAGAACTGCGCGGCGGGAACAGTTCCCTGACCAGGACCATGCGTTTCTCCTGGCAGGGAAGCCCGTTCATCGCCGGCCTGCTGCGGCAGGCGGACAAGGAGCGGGTCGAAGAGATTCTGGCCGGCCGCTCGGGCTATACCGACGAGCAATACCTCGAAGACTGGTTGCGGGTGTCCGGCGACCAGGTGGACGTCGCGCTCATCGAGTCGATCATCCGCCGTTCGACGGACACGATCGCCTGGATGCGCGACTTCGGGCAGCGCTGGGCGCCGAGACCGACGCCGCTTCCCGGTGACGTGCCGATCGTCCTCGACGGCGGCGGCCAGAGCCTGCAGGACCGGAACTTCGACCGGTTCGAACGGCTCGGCGGAGCGGTCTCTTACGACAGCGCGGTCACCGGCTTCGAGAGGACCGCCGACGGCCGGTACCTGCTCCACGGTTCCGGTCCCGCGTTCCCGGCGATCGCCGACGCGCTCGTGCTGGCGTCGGCGGGCTTCGAGGCGAACGACCGGCTGCGTGAACGTCACCTCGGCGAGGCATGGCGGGACGTGAAGCTGCGCGGGGTCCCGTTCAACGAAGGCGCTCCCCTGACGGCGGCCGTCGGACTCGGCGCGGACACGGCGGGCAACTGGGAGAAGTGCCACACCACGCCGCAGGGCATCGAGCTGCCCGACCACATGCTGCCGGGGCAGATGCACAAATCCCACGGCCTCGCCCGGTACGCCTATCCGCTGGGCGTCGTGGTCAACCGGGAGGGACGCCGGTTCTTCGACGAATCCGGCGGCTACAGCAACCTCACCTACGTCACGCTGGGCCAGAAGATCCAGGAGCAGCCGGGGAGGACGGCCTTCCAGATCTTCGACGACAAGGTCGTCTCGGCGGGCTCGCTCCCCAAGGGCTATGTCGGCGATCCCGCGTCGGTGACCGTCTCCTCCCTCGAGGAAGGCGCCCGGCGGCTCGGGATCGACGCCGCGAACCTGACCGCCGAGATCGAGCGGCTGCACGCGGACCAGGACGAAAAGCGGCTCGACACCCCGCCGTACCTGTTCGTCCCGGTGGTCTGCGGGCTGACCTTCACCTACGGCGGGCTCTCCGTGACCCCGGACGCCGAAGTGCGCGGCGGCGGCGAGCCGATCAGCGGCCTCTACGCCGCGGGCGTGATCGTCGGCGGTCTCTACGACCAGGGCTATCCGGGCGGCACCGGCCTGATGGCGGGTGCCGTACTCGGCCGGGCGGCGGGCACGTCCGCCGCCCGGCACGCCATCCGAGCACGGGAAGGGGAAGCCCGTGTCGGCACCGTCGCAGGCTGAGGAGACGATCGTCATCGTCGGGCTCGGCAAGATCGGGTCGCTGTACGCCGCTTGTTACGGCCAAGCGGGACACCGGATCCGCACCGTGGACATCGGCGACGGAGCCGATTGGGAGCGGGTCGCCCAGGTGCCGGATCCGGCGTCGGTCGACGCCTGGGTGGTCGCCACCCCGACGGCGACCCATCTCGCGGTCGTCGACGAGATCCTGCGGCGGCAGCCCGATGCCCGTGTCCTGCTGGAGAAACCGGCCTGCTACCCGGAGGACCTCGCGGGTCTCGGCCGCACGGTCCGGCGTCATCCCCGCGCCCGGATCATCGTCAACGACGTGTATTCGCACAGCGAAGCCGTGCGGCGCTTCGCGGCGTCCGTGCGGGAGCTCCGCGAGTCCGATCCCATCCGGAAGATCACCATCGAGTTCACCAAGAACCGGGAACTCGACGTCGCGAACGGCAGGTTCGTCGACACCCAATACGGCGAAGCCGGCTACGAGGGCTTCCACATGTTGAGCATTCTGCGTTCGCTCCTCCCCGCCGAGCAGTACCGGGCCTATCTGCGCACGGTGCCCTCCTCGGTGACCGCGGAGATGCGGGTGCGGACCGCGGCCCCGGGCCTGCCCGACGTCGAGCTCTACACGTCGTCGACCGGCGCCATCGCCTTCCCCGAGCTGGCCGGATTCGCTTTCCCCGAAAGCGTTTCGAGGAACTTCATCGCCCCGGCGGCCATCCCGTACGGCTCCGAGTTCCGGTACCGCTTCGCGGACGTGGAGCTCCAGTCCGGGAAACACGCCACGTTGGTCTTCGAGCCCCTCTTCGGCGCGGACCCCGATTACAAGAACATCCACGCGGTCCACGTCCGGGACACGGCACCGGCAGGCCATTTCCTCATCGCCGTCAATCATTTCAAGGAGGCGCTTCTGACGCAGCTGGACCTTTTGCGGCACCTCGACGAGGGCACCACGGTGGTCCGCCCCGCGGAGCACCGGTTCCTCGCCGCGCTGGGTTCGGCGATGTTCACCGGAACCTTCCCGCAGACAACGGAAACCGAGAAGTACGCACGAATTGGGAGCGAAGCATGACGCGAAGCATCGAGGATCTTTCGACACTGTTGCGGCCGGCCAAGGACATGCTGCCCGAGGTCGCGGAGCGCGACGTGGCGCTGGCCGAGGTCACCGGCCAGGTCAAGAACGACGACGCCGCCCGCGCGTTGTTCGCGAAGGCGTGCCGGTTCGAGGCGCCCTACACCGCGAGCTGGATCCACGGCCCCGGCGACGAATCCCCTTACCTGTCCCTGGAACTGGCGGCGTCCTCTTTGGACGACGACCGCTATCGCGCCCTGCTCGCCGACGTCGTGCTGTCGACGTCGACCTCGATCCCGTTCGACTACCGCGCGCTGGCCGCGGAAAGGCTCGTGCAGGTCGGGGCGGGCGAGTTCACCGGCGCCCTCCAGGACGTCGTCGATTCCTACGAGCCGCTGCCCAAACGCGGCCTGCAGGCGAAGATCGCCGTCCCCACCGACGGTATCGACCACCTCTTCGACATCCCGGAAACGGTGACCGGCAGGCTCAACCTGCTGATCGCGGCCAGCCGGGCGAAGACGCTGGAGAGCAGGCACCTGCTCGCCGTGCGTGTCCTCGCGAACGGTGCCGTGCCGGCGGAGGAGGTCGGCGACGCGGAACGGCTGATCCTGGAAGACGTCGGGACCACGATGGTGGCGCCGTCGGACTACCTGGTGCCGTGGGACCAGGAGTTCCCCGGCGAGCACGGCTCCGGCCTCACGCTCGCGGAACTGGTGCGCATCACCCTGATGTGCGGCGAGTTCTCGCTTCCGGACACGACCGTCCGGCCGATCCTGGTCGACTTCTACCGCTCGGTGCTGCGCACCTGCGGCCGCTCGATCATCGGCCTCTCGGCGGGTGTGTTCCATGTGGAGCACGGCACGCTCGCCACGCCGTCGTACTACTACCAGGGCCGCGACGCGATCCTGGGCAAGGGCTGCGTGATCGACTGCGTCGGCGGGGCGGTCCTGCAGTCGGGTTCGTTCCTCGGCGGCGGCTACATGCCGATCCTGATCCACACCCACAAGCACATCCGCAAGGGCGGCCAGGCCGCCGCGTCCGAGCGGAAGCAGATCCTTCCCTGTGTCTTCGCGGCGGAAGCGGGCGCCCGGTACCCGATGCACGCGATCGGCCTGTTCGAAACGGTGGACTACCTCGGCAAGGAGACCCCGTACGAGGGGATCCGCGCCATCCCGCACGCCAAGTGACACACGGCTTTTCCGGCTGAACACGAAATCCGTATCTCGCGATGCCGCCGGGCGGGGCGACTCCGCGCCGCCCGGCGGCATCGAAACTGGAGGGTAAGAGAATGGGTGCAACATCGGGGGTCACGGTCGCCGTGATCGGCGCGGGCTACGTGGGGCTGACCACGGCCGCGTGCCTTTCGTCCTTGGGACACCACGTCGTCTGCGCGGACGTCGACCAGGAGAAGGTCGACGCGTTGCGGCGCGGCGAGGCGACCATCAGGGAACCGGGAATCTGCGAACTCGTGGTGGACGGGCTGGCGTCCGGGCGGCTGGAGTTCGTGCTCGGCGCGAGCGCGGCGGCGGCGGGCGCGGACATCGTGATCCTGTGCGTGCCGACGCCGATGGGCGCGACCGGCGCGGCGGATCTGACCGCGCTGGAATCCGTCGTGACCGAAGTGCGGGATCTGCTGCCGCACGGATGCGTCGTGGTGAACAAGTCGACGGTCCCGGTCGGCACGGCGGCCCACGTCTCGGCGCTGATCGACCGCGCCGACGTCGCGGTCGTGTCCAATCCCGAATTCCTGCGCGAGGGGTTCGCCGTCCACGACTTCCTGAATCCCGACCGGATCGTGGTCGGCTCCGCGGATCGCGACCCGGTCCCCGCCAGGCGGGTCGCGGCACTGTACGAGCACCTCGACACCGCCGTCCTGGTGACCGACTCCTCGAGCGCGGAGCTGATCAAGTACGCGTCCAACTGCTATCTCGCGACGCGTCTGTCCTTTGTGAACACGGTCGCCGAACTGTGCGAGTACCTCGACGCGAGTATCGACGACGTGACGGCCGGGATGGGCTACGACGACCGGATCGGCAAGGCGTTCCTGCGGCCGGGGCCGGGCTGGGGTGGCTCCTGCCTGCCGAAGGACACTTTCGCGCTGTTGCGCACCGCGGAGTCGGCGGGCAGCGATTTCGCCCTGCTGCGTGCGGCGATCGACACCAACGTCAAACAGCAGGAACTGGTGGTCGCCAAGGTGCGCAAGGCCGCCGGCGGCGACCTGGCCGGGGTGCGGATCGGCCTGCTCGGCCTGACGTTCAAGGCCGGCACGGACGATCTGCGGGATTCCCCCTCGCTGGCGATCGCGGCCCGGCTGGCCGCCGAAGGCGCGGAGCTGTCCGGCTACGACCCCAGCGTCCACGCGCCGGTGCCGGGCGTGACCGACGACGTGCGGATCGCCGGGACCGCCTATCACGCGGCGAAGGGCGCGGCGGCGCTCGTGCTGCTGACCGAATGGCCGGAGTTCCGCGACCTCGACTGGGGGCGGATCGCCGACCGGCTCCACGGCCGGGCCGTCATCGACACCCGGAATCTGCTCGACCCGCTCACCGTGGCCAGGACGGGGCTCTCCTACCAGGGCATCGGACGTCCGGGCAGCACCCGCGCGCCCGCCGTCGCCATGGTCGCGCAAGCAGGGTGACTCCCGGGGTGGACGGCGGGTGGACCCGCTCGTCGTCCCACCCTTCCGGCGTCGGGAACAGGAGGACGGATGCCGAAGCGAACCCGGCCCTGGTCCGCGCTTTTCGCGCTGTGCCTGGGTTTCTTCATGGTCATGCTGGATATCAGCATCGTGAACATCGCGGTGCCGTCGATGGTGCGCGAACTCGGTACCGAGCTGACCGCGGTGATCTGGGTGACCAGCGTGTACCTGCTCGCCTACGCCGTCCCGATCCTGCCGGCCAGCAGGCTGGGCGACCGCTTCGGGCCGAAGCGCGTCTTCGTCGCCGGGCTGCTCGTGTTCACCGCCGCGTCGCTGTGGTGCGGGCTTTCCGGCGACGTGGAGACGCTGATCCTCGCCAGGGCGGTGCAGGGTTTCGGCGCCGCGTTGATGACCCCGCAAACCACGGCCTTCATCACGCATCTGTTCCCGCCGGACGAACGAGGCCCGGCCATGGGTGCCTGGGGCAGTGTCGCGGGTCTCGCCATGATCGCCGGCCCGGTGCTGGGCGGTCTGCTCGTCGATCAGTTCGGCTGGGAGTGGATCTTCTTCGCGAACGTCCCGGTCGGGTTGATGGCGCTGGTGCTCACCGTCATCCTCGTCCCCGACTGGCGACCGGGGAACTCGCACCGCTTCGACGTTCCCGGGATCCTGCTCTTCGGCGCAGGCCTCGTCTGCGTCGTCTTCGGTATCCAAAATGGACAGACGTACGGCTGGGGGACGGCCTTCGACATCATCGGGGCCGGTGTGCTGCTGCTGGGCGCTTTCGTGCTGTGGCAGCGGGCCAACCGCCGCGAACCGCTGCTGCCGTTGTGGATCTTCCGCCACCGCGACTTCTCCCTCGGTACCGCGTCGGCGGTGACGGTCGGTTTCACGATGACCAGCATGCTCCTGGTGTTCGTCGTCTACATCCAATCGGTGCTCGGCCTGTCCCCGGCCGACGCCGGCCTGCTCATCGCGCCGCTCGCCGTGGTGTCCGGCGGTGTCGCGCCGTTCGCGGGCAGGCTGTCGGACCGGGTGAACCCCAAGTACCTGCTGATGTCCGGGATGCTCGCCCTGAGCGGCGGCCTCTGCGTCGTCTCGCAGGTGCTCATCCCGGCGAGCTCGCCGCAGGCCCTGCTCCCCGGACTGCTGCTCTGCGGGCTCGGCGTCGGGTTCACCTTCTCCCCGATGAACAACGTGACCATCAACTCCGTCGAGCGGTCGCTGATCGGCAGCGCGTCGGGCATCTTCAACACCGCGCGCCAGGTCGGCGGGGTGCTCGGCGCCGCGGCCGTCGGAGTCCTGATGGAGGCGCGGACCAGCGCCTCGATGATGGCCCGGGCGAACGAAGCGGCGGCCGCGCTGCCCGCCGAGTCCCGGCAGCGGTTCATCGACGGATTCGCCGGAGAGGCCGGTTCGGCGGTCGCGGCCGGCGAGTTCGGCGGCGTCCCCGAGGCCGCCGCGGATCTGCCCGTCCAGGCCAGGGAGCTGGTCGCCCAGGTCACCGGTGCCGCGCTCACGGACGCCGTCAAGGTGGCCTTCCTGCTTCCCGCCGGCGTGCTGCTCGTCGGCGTGGTGTGCGCGGTGAGCCTGCGCGGGCCGATCGGGCAGGACAGATCGCCCGATCGGATGACCGTGACCCGGTGATCATCGGCGTCACCCTGGCTACCGTCGCGTCATGACACTCGTACCGACGGTCGATCTGAGCACCTGGGAAGACGGCGACCGCGCGGAACTCGCTCACTCCGTCGACGAGGCGTTGACGCGGGTGGGGTTCCTTCAGGTCGTCGGGCACGGCATCCCGCGGGCGACGATCGACGCCATGTGCGAAGCGACCGCGGCCTTCTTCGCGCTCCCTGTCGAGGAGAAGCTCCGTTCCGCGCCAGCCGACCGCGCTTCGGATCGCGGATACGCCGCCGAAGGCACCGAAGGGCTGGCGTACAGCCTCGGTGAGACGACACCTCCCGACCTGTCGGAATCGTTCGTCATCGGCGCGGAGCACATCGACGGCGAAGACCCGTACGGCTTCTTCGTGCCGAACATCTGGCCCGACCGGCCGGAGCACCTGCGGCCCGCGCTGACCGAGTACGCCGACGAAGCCCACCGCGTCGCGCGGGTGCTGCTGGAGATCTTCGAGAAGGCGCTCGGGCTTCCCGACGGCTACCTCGGCGCGTACACCCGGCACCCGACACGCACCTTGCGGGTGAATCACTTCGAGCGCCGGGCCGGAGCGCCCGAACCCCTGCCCGGCCAGATGCGGCTCGGCGCGCACACGGACTACGGCATCGTCACCGTCCTCTACGCCGATCCCGTCCCCGGCCTGCAGATCCACGGCCCCGACGGCGCATGGCACGACGTGATCCCCGCCGAAGACGCGCTGGTCGTGAACCTCGGCGACCTCACCGCGCAGTGGACCAACGACCGCTGGCGCTCCACCCTCCACCGGGTCGTGCCGCCGTCCGGGCCGGGGCCGTCACGACGGCGCAGCGTGGCGTTCTTCTTCGACGGCGACCACGACGCGCGGTTCGAATGCCTCCCGACCTGCCAGTCCGCCGGAAACCCGCCGAAATATCCGCCGGTCCTCGGCGGCGCGCACCTCTACGCCAAGATCACCGGCGGGCGGACTTTGGCACCGGCCGACGCGATGAACACGGCGGCCGACCGAAGCTGAGGGAGAATTCGCGGGGAACGATGTCCGGTCCGGTCCGGCGGCTCCGACGTCCCCGGCAGAAGGCGCCGAAACGGTGCCGGCCGAGAGGAGAGAACCGTGAAGTACATGATCATGATGTTCGGGTCGCAGAAGGACCTCGCGGACATCGGCGGCGCCTGGAGCGCCGACGAGGTCAAGGCCCTGCACGAGTTCATGGCCAAGTGGAACAACGACCTGGTCGAATCGGGCGAGTTCGTCGACGCGCAGGGCCTTTCCCAGCCGGCGCACGCCCGCCGCGTCTCCCTGCGTGACGGCGCCCCTGTGGTCACGGACGGGCCGTATGCCGAGACGCAGGAGGTCCTGGTCGGGTACACGACCGTCGACTGCGCGAGCTACGACCGCGCGACCGAGATCGCGGCCCGGCTGGCGAACACCCCGCATCCGGAGGGCAGCGACCTCGGCCGCGACTGGTACGTCGACATCCGGCCGTGCGCCGACAGCTTCGAAGAGCTGGAGCTCTAAGTGCCGGAAAGCGGCGTCGAAGACCTGCTGCGCGAGCTTTCGCCGCAGGTCCTCGGCGCCGTCGTCCGCCGCTACGGTCATTTCGACCTGGCGGAGGACGCGACGCAGGAGGCGCTTCTCGCGGCCGCGACGCAGTGGCCGGCCGAAGGGCGCCCCGAGAATCCGCGCGCGTGGCTCATCACCGTCGCCTCACGGCGGCTGACCGACCTGCTCCGCGCCGAGCAGGCACGGCGTCGCCGCGAGGACACCGTCGTCCAGTGGAAGCTGCCGGAGGAGCACCTCGCGCCCGCGGCGGACCGGCGGGCGGCCGACTCGGACGACACGCTCGTCCTCCTCTTCCTGTGCTGTCACCCGTCTCTCTCGCCCGCGTCGCAGATCGCGCTGACGCTGCGGGCGGTCGGCGGGCTCACCACGGCGGAGATCGCGCGCGCGTTCCTGGTCCCCGAGGCGACGATGACCCGGCGGATCAGCCGCGCGAAGGCGGGTATCAAGGCCAGCGGTGTCCCGTTCGCCCTGCCTGCGGAACCGGGACGGCTCGACGCGGTGCTCCACGTGCTGTACCTGATCTTCAACGAGGGTTACGCCAGCACGTCCGGCCCCGATCTGGTGCGGAGCGATCTCTCCGCCGAAGCCATCCGGCTGGCCAGGATCGTCCACCGGCTGGTGCCGGACGACGGCGAGGCCACCGGCCTGCTCGCGCTGATGCTGCTCACCGACGCGCGCCGTCCGGCGAGGACGGGGCCGGACGGCGCGCCGATCCCGATGTCCGAACAGGACCGGGGCCGGTGGAACGCCGGGTACGTCGCCGAGGGCATCGCGCTGCTGTCCGAAGCGCTGCCGAAGGGGCCGACCGGGCAGTTCCAGATCCAGGCGGCGATCGCGGCGCTGCACGACGAGGCGCCGAGCGCGGCGGAGACCGACTGGCCGCAGATCGTGGCACTCTACGAACTTCTGCTGCGGCTCTCCGACAATCCCGTGGTGGCGCTGAACCACGCCGTCGCCGTCGGGATGGCCGAGGGGCCACGAGAAGGCTTGACGGCGTTGGAAAAGCTCGGTGACCGGATCTCCGGCGACCACCGCTTCCACGCCGCCCGCGCGCATCTGCTCGAAATGGCCGGGGACACCGCCGAAGCCATCGAGTCCTATGTGGACGCCGCCCGGCTGGCGACCGGACTGCCCCACCGGCGCTATCTCCACGCTCGCGCCGAACGCCTGCGCTGACGCCGTCCGGCACCCGCTCGCGAGCGGGTGCCGGACGGCGGGACTCAGCAGGTGAGCAGAAGACCGGTGATCGCCGTGCAGGTCGACGACGCGGTGTCGTTGGCCGCGTTCGGGTCGGCGACCGAACTCTGCGTGATCTTCGCGGTCGTCTTGACCGGCCCGACGCTCAGCAATCCCGCGGCCACCGAGAACTTCGCCGTCGCACTGGCTCCGGAGGCGAGCGAGGAGAAGTCGCAATTGACGACCTTCGTGCCGCTCGGGTTCGAGCAGACGGACGAGCCGGTGAAGCGCAGCCCGTTGCCGAGGGTCGACACCACCCGGATGCCGGACGCCGCGGCCGGGCCCGCGTTCGTGACCTTGACCGTGTAGTCGATCGACGACGTCAGGATCCCGCGCGGGGACGCGGTCAGCGTGACCCCGAGGTCGGCCGCGCTCGGCGTGCCGGTGATGGTCAGCACGGGGCCGTCGAGGATCTCGAAGCTGTAGTTGTCACCGACGAACTGGTGCTGCAGCGTGACATCGCCCAGCGGCGCGTCGTCCTTGACCCGGAGCGTGAACACCACGGTCTTGCTCTGCCCGGGGGTCACGGTGCCGACGCCGCCGCGGATGCTGCCACCGAGCACGTCGCAGGCGAAGGCGCCGGGGCAGGACACCAGGTCGACCATCCCCGGCAGCGAGGATTCCTTGCCGTAGAGCGTCGCCTTGCCGCCCTCGATCGTCGACGTCGCGTCGGCGTTGTACACGGTCTGCGTCACGGTGAACGTCTGTCCACGTTGGACGGTTGTCGGCGAGACCTCCACCGCGCTGGTCGGCGGGGCGGCGAGAGCGGAGGTGGGCGCCACGAGCATGATCGTGGCCACTGCGGCCACCAGAGACAGAAGTGAGGCTCTTCGAAGCTTCATTCGGTTCTCACTCTTCCGGTCGGGGGCGTCGCGCCGATCGGTGCGGACAACGATCAGTCGCCCGGCGACGGACGTTCGTTACCGGCGTCTCCCGCCAAGTGGGCCGCCGGCCTCACCCGCTCGGAGTAACCGGGGCGGCCGGCACCCCGCTCCCGCGAAGCGCCGGAAGCAGATTCGCCTCCTCGTAGGCGAAATGTTCCTCCAGCCCGGCGGCGACCCGCTCGAACTTCTCGCGCACGGCGCCGAGGTCTCCCCTGCCCTGAAGCAAAGCGTCGAGATCGAGCAGCGCGCGGGATACGGTCTCGTGCTCCCGGCGGAGCCGTTCCAGCGCCGGCGCGAGCCCGGGATGGGCCTTCCGGATCGCGGTGAACGCGCCGTCCTCGCGCAGATGATGCATCCGCAGGTCGTTGCAGAAGGTCACGCAATGGCCGAGCAGTTCGCGCCGCAGGCCCGACCGGTCCGCTACCGGGCCGCCGTCGAGTTCGGCCCGTGCCGCCGCCAAGGTCTTCCTGAGTTCGCCGTGATGGACGAGCAGCTGATCGGCTATCGCGCGACCGCGGGCGGCGTCGACTTCCAGCAGGTGCAACACGAAGCCGCGTTCATCGCCTTCGAGCGGCACGGCCCGCGCGGCGTGCGGAACGCCGTCGATCTCGAGTGTCGCTTGTGGACTGGCAAGAAGGTCGCGATACCAAGGCGAAGCGTCGTCCGGCGCGAACACCAGGTACCGGCTCCCGGAAGGACGGCAAGCGACGCGAGTGATGCGAGGACGCCCCGTTTCGGCGTCCGCGGTGGTCATCAGCAACGGAACTCCCCAGGTAGCATCAGCATGAAAGCTATTTTGCTTTGCAAGCAAAGCCTCTTTGCTTGCAAAGGTATTCGGAGGGGTGGCCGGTGTCAACCGAGGACATGGAAGTCGACGACGCCGTGCGGGCCTTGCTGCTGCTCATGCCGCGGATGGTCGGGCGGGCGAAGCGGATCAAGATCCCCGGCGAACTCCAGTCGCTGTCGCTGGCTCCGCGGCACCTGTCGCTGTTGTCGTACCTGCTCTTCGACGGTCCGATGACGGTGAACGAGCTGGCCGAACGGCTCGAGGTCGCCCCGACCACGGTGAGCCTGATGGTCGGCGAACTGAGCAAGAAGGACGTGCTCGACCGGCGCGAGGACGAGGCGGACCGGCGGCGGCGGATCGTCGCCATCACCGACCGGATGCGGCCCGCGATCGACGGCTGGCTCGCGCAGGGCGCCCGGGCCTGGCAGAAGGCGCTCGCGCCGCTGAGCCCGGCCGAGCGCCGGACGTTCATCGACACCCTTCGCGCGTACGAAGACGGACTGACGGACTAGGAGGACCGGTGCGCTACATGCTCATGCTCGGCGGAACCATCGGCGAGGAAGCTCTCGACACGGACATCACCGCACCCTGCCACGCCTGGGCCGGGGAGCTGACGCGGCGCGGCCTGCACGTCACCGGGATGGGCCTGCACCCGCCCGAGTCGGCGACGACCGTCCGCGTCCGTGGCGGCGAGGCACTGCTGACCGACGGCCCGTTCGCCGAGACGAAGGAACAGATCGGCGGCATCGCCATCCTGGAATGCGAGAGCCGCGAACAAGCCGTCGAGGCGGCGAAGGCCCACCCGTGGGCCGCGATCGGGACGATCGAGGTCCGCGAGATGCTTTAGGAGATCCGCACGGTGACCTGGTTGTCGGCATACGTGTAAGCCACGTATTCGAATTCGACACCGGTGCGTTCGACGTATTCCAGCCACGCCCGGTGCTCGTGCCGCTGCCAGCCGGGATAATTGAAGAACTCGTCGAAGTGCACGATGCTGCCGGACCGCAGCCGCGGCCCCGCCAGGTCGAGCACGGTTTTCGCCGAGCTGTACAGATCGCCGTCCACGTGAAGGAAATCGACGGCGCCTTCGTGCCGCTCGAGAAAGCCGGGAAGCGTGTCGGCGAACAGCCCGACGACGAGTTCGGCGCCGGGGACGTCCGGCAGGTCGTCGCGCGCGAACGAACCGGCGGGCATGCCGTTGAGCCAGTTCTCCGGCAAACCCTGGAACCAGTCGAACCCGTAGGTCTCGACGCCGCCGCGGGCCTCGGCGATCACGCGCAGCGTGTTCCCGCTCGCGACACCGAATTCGAGAGCCATTCCCCCTGACGGGGCAAGGGAAAGCGCGTACGCGAGAGTCTCCTGTGGACGCGCGAAGTGTTTGGTCCCGGTGAGATGCTCACGGGCGAACCGGTTGCTGTCCCGGGCCGCGTCCTGGTCGCCCGCGTAGATGATGTCGCGACGGCTCCGGATTTCGAACTCGACGATCCGATCGAAACAGCGGTCCCCCTGCCGGATGATCTCCGCCCGCAATTCCGCGGCGACCCGTTCCAGTTCCGCCGGATAAGGATCGTGGAATCGCCGGGCGAGCCGGTGCAGGCCCCGGCCGAACGTTCCGCGGGCCGAACGGCCCAAGGTCTTCAGAGCTGAATGGGGTACCAGGTGACGCATTCCGGGACGATACACCAGCACCGTTCGAGTGAACGGGACCAGAACGCCCCGGACCCGGTTTCGTTGCGGTAACCGAGGGGTCCGCTCCTAGCATCGCGTTCGCAGCCGGTACTCGGGTACCGGCAAGGAGAAAAGGAGCACGATGAGCAGCATCGTCATCTTCGGGGCGGGCGGACGCGCGGGACGCCGTGCCGTCGCCGAAGCCGTGAGCCGCGGGTACCTGGTCACCGCCGCGGTGCGGGATCCCGGCCGCCATGCGGATCTCGCCGGGGACAACGTCGCCTTGGTCGCCGCCGACGTCACCGACGCGGACGACGTCGCGAAGGCCGCCGCCGGGCACGACGCCGCGATCAGTTCCGTCTACCGTGCGGATCTCCCGTCCCGCGAGTACTACCCGGCCGCCGCGCACGCGCTGATCGACGGCCTCGGACGGGCCGGCGTCGGGAGGCTGGTCGTCGTCGGTGTCGGATCGGTGCTGGAGATCGAACCGGGCGTCGCCTTCCACGACCAGCCGGGCTGGCCGCCCGAACACCGCGAGTTCTCGCTCGGGCACACGGCGGAGCTGGAGGTCTTCCGTGCGTCCGGCGGCGGGCTCGACTGGGTGATCGTCGCGCCGCCGCCGGTGATGCTCGACGAACACGCCGGGCGCACGGGCGAGTACCGCAGCGGGGACCACCGGGTGCTGCCGCGCGAGGCCGACACGAAGCCGTTCTCCTACGCGGATCTCGCGGTCGCGCTGGTCGACGAGATCGAGCGGCCGGCGCACTCGAAGTCGATGGTCGCCGTCGACTACTGATACCTACTGGCGGTCTAGCGTGACTGGATGGACGACACACGTGATCCCACGGACGACACGAGTGTCTGGACGGACGCCTCACGGCGAAGGCTCCGCCACGGCCGTGTCGTCCATCCAGTCACGTGTGTCGTCCCTCGGATCACACGTGCCGTCCGCTCAATCACGCTAAACCACCGTTCCGTACAGGTGGTCGTGAGTGGCGATTCGAGTCAGAGCCAACTCTGTCCGTCTGGACTACCGGTCCGAAGTCCGTGAAGGCCTCCTTGAGGGACCCTGAGTCCCTCAAGGAGGCCTTCACGGACTAGGCACACAGGCGCGGCGTGAGCGAGCGTGACTCAGCGCTCCGGCGAGTCCCCGCCGTTCTGCTCGGCCAGGAACCGCTCGAACTGGTTGCCCAGCTCCTCGGCGGTCGGCATGTGCTCGACCGACTCCGCGAGCAGGCTTTCCTTGCCCGACGCCTCCATGAACGTGTCGTACTGCTGCTCCAGCGCGCGCACGACGTCGGCGACCTTCTCCGAGCCGGCGACCTGGCGGGCGATCTCGGCCTCCGCCTCGTGCGACGCCTCCCGCAGCTCGCCGTCCGGCAGGTTCAGCCCGGTCGCCGCGGCGACGGCGCCGAGCAGGTTCAGCGCGGCGCTCGGATACGTCGAGTCCGCCAGGTAGTGCGGCACGTGCGCGGCGAACCCGGACGCGTCGTGCCCCCACTCGCCGAAGCGGAACTCCAGCAGTCCGGCGATGCTGCCCGGCACCTGCATCCGGTTGGGCAGCGGCCGGTGTTCGCCGACCAGCTCGTTCCGCGTCGCGTGCGCGGTCACGCCGAGCGGGCGGGTGTGCGGCGCGCCCATCGGGATGCCGTGGAAACCGGTGGTGAGCCGGACGTCCCAGCGTTCGACCAGCCCGCGCACGGCCGCGCAGAACCGCTCCCAGTCGTGGTCCGGTTCCGGCCCGGTGAGCAGCAGGAACGGCACGCCGTCGGCGTCGTGCAGCAGGTGGACGACCAGCTCGGGGGCGTCGTAGGCCTCCCAGTGGTCGATGGAGTAGGTCATCGTCGGGCGCCGCGAGCGGTAGTCGATGAGCCGGTCGACGTCGAACCGCGCGATCACGCGGTGCTCGGACGAGTTCAGGAGCTGCTCGGCGACGAGCTTGCCCGCGGACCCCGCGTCCATGAAGCCGTCGAAGTAGTGCAGGAGCACGGCCCCGCCGAGGTCAGGGACGTCCGAGTCCACCTCGTACAGGTCTTCCGGGTCCAGCGCCACCAGATCCTCCAGGTTTCGTGCGTGCAACCGTCTACGGGTGGCAACGCCCCGATAGGGGGTATCCATTCCGCCGGCCGTGGCCGAAATCCTATCGGTCCGTGACAGGTGTCGTGGGCGGTCCGCATCGAGGTGGTGCAGGGTGGAGGGGTGACGGAAGAGACCCTCAGCCTGCGCCCGCCCGCCAACCGGGTGAGCAGGCGCGCCATCGGCTACTGGACGGTATGGGCCGCGGTCGGCTGGGTGATCTTCGTCGCGGCGCAAGCGGTGTTCGTGTTCACGAGCGACGACGCGCCGACGTGGCTGACGGTGACGTTGACGATCTCGTGCGTGCTCGCGCCCCTGCATCTGCTGGTCATGCCGCAGTGGCGCTACCGGATCCACCGCTGGGAGGTCACCGGCGAGGCCGTGTACACCCAGGAGGGCTGGCTCAAACAGGACTGGCGGATCGCGCCGATCTCGCGGATCCAGACCGTCGACATCGAGCGCGACCCGGTCGAGCAGCTGTTCCGGCTGGCGAAGATCACCGTGACGACGGCGTCGGCCGCGGGCCCGGTCAAGATCTCCGGTCTCGACCACGCCCAGGCGCTCGCGCTGGTCGCGGAACTCACCAGGACGACGCAGGCCACGCCGGGTGACGCGACATGAGCACCGAGGCACCACCGGGAACCGAAGTCGGCCGGTGGCATCGGCTCGACCGCCGGATGCTGCTGATCCGCCCCGTCCTCGACGTCGTCAAATCGCTGCCGGTCCTGATCGGGACGGTGATCCTCGGCCAGGGCAACGGCTGGGAGTGGTTCGGCCTGGGCGTCACCGCGCTGACCGTGCTCGTCGGCGTCTCCCATGTCCTCACGTCGCGGTACCGCGTCGCGGACGGCCAGG
The DNA here is from genome assembly GCF_000400635.2 of Amycolatopsis keratiniphila. Lineage (NCBI taxonomy): Bacteria > Bacillati > Actinomycetota > Actinomycetes > Pseudonocardiales > Pseudonocardiaceae > Amycolatopsis > Amycolatopsis keratiniphila. Next base: position 7,474,118 of record NC_021252.1, read on the forward strand.
TGGAATGGACCACGGGCCTGCTGCTGCGCAAACATCGCGCGATCCCGCTGGACCGGATCCGCACGGTCGACGTCACGTCGGAACCGAAGCACCGCTTGTTCTCCCTCAGCGCCGTGCGTATCGGCACCGGACGGCATTCGCTGGCCCAGGGGGCGGGCGACGACCAGCTCGTGCTCGACGCCGTCAGCCAGGCCGAGGCATACCGGCTGCGCACGGTTCTGTTGCACCGCAAGGAGATCTCCGCGGCCGCCCCGCCGCCGGAACAGGTCGTGGCCGAGGTCGACCGGAAGTGGGTGCGATACGCGCCGTTCACGCTATCCGGGCTCGCCGTGGTGGGCGCGATGTTCGCCGCGGTCTGGCATTTCGCGCACCAGCTGAACATCGCCCCGGAGAACGTCGGGCCGCTGCGGGATCTCCTGGACGATCTGGCGAACACGGCGCTGTGGCTGATCGTGGTCGTCGCGGCGGCCGGCCTGCTCGTGGTCGTCTCGCTGCTGTCCGTCGGCGGCTACGTGCTCTCGTTCTGGAACTTCAAGCTCACCAGGGAATCCGAGGGCACCCTCCACGTCCGGCGCGGGCTGATCACCACGCGTTCGGTGTCCATCGAAGAAGAACGGCTTCGTGGCGTCGAGGTGAAGGAGCCGCTGCCGCTGCGGATCGCGGGCGGGGCGCGGCTCACCGCGATCGCGGGCGGGCTGCGCGAGGGCAAGGGCGGGGACAAGGGCGGTGGGCTCCTGCTGCCGCCCGCCCCCGTCGGCCGGGTCCACGAGGTCGCGGCCGAGGTGCTGCGGGAGAACTTCGACCCGGCCACCGTGCCGCTGAACCGGCATCCGCGACGGGCGCTGACAAGACGGCTGACCCGCGCGATCGGCGGCGTGCTGCTGCTCGCGGCGGCGCTGTTCGGGTTCGCCTGGATCGATTTCCTGCCGTCGTGGATGTGGCGGGTCGCGCTCGGCCTGGTGCCGTTCGCCGCCCTGGTGGGCTGGGACCGCTACCGCAACCTCGGCCACGCGATCGTCGGGCGCTACCTGGTCAGCCGGTCCGGTTCGCTGGCGCGGGCGACGGTGGCGATCCGGCGTGAGGGCCTCACCGGGGTCGTCGTAAGCCGCTCGTTCTTCCAGCGCCGCGCCGGGTTGATCACCGTGACGGCCCCGATCGCGGCGGGCAAGGGCGGCTATCAGGTGGTCGACGTCGGCGAATCGGCCGGGCTGGCGATGGCCGAGCGGGCCGCGCCCGGTCTGCTCACGCCCTTCCTTCGCCGGGATGCTCAGCGATAGCCGGTGACGTCCGCGGGCAGGCCGGGATCCTGGACTTCGACGAGATAACGCCAGCAGTCGGGCCTGCTGCCGTCGAGGTCGGTGAATCCGTATTCCTTCGCCAATTCGCCACTGGACATCGATTTCCCGTTCCAGCGGGCGACTTCCGCGTCACCGGCCAGCGCCGCGACCGCCCTGCCGACGAACGCGGGGCTTTCGGAAATGGCGAAGTGCGGCTGCACCTTCGTCGCGTCGCGCCAATTCTCTTCCGTCACCCGGTAAGCGTCGAGCATCGCTTCGGAACGCAACCACCCCGGCGTGACGGCCACCGCGGTACCGCCATGCGGTGCCAATTCGTGCCCGAGTGCGAACGCCATCCGGTTCACCGCGGTCTTCGCGAGATCGTAGAAGAACGAAACCCGGTAGTTCTCCGAGTTGTACTCGGTGGTGCCGTCGTTGACCTCGACGACCAGCGCGCCCGGATTCCTGATCATGAGCGGCAGCGCGAAATGACTGGTGATCGCATGCGTGTCGATCGCGAGCCGCAGCGTCCGCAGCCCGATGTCCAAAGTGGACTCCCAGACGGTCTTGTCCCATTCGATGGGCGCGCCGTAGATGTCGTTGACCAGCACGTGCAACGCGCCCTGTTCGGCGTCGATCCGTTCCACCAGTTCGCGGACCTGGTCCGCCGCCAAATGGTCCACACCGATCGCGATCCCGCGCCCGCCCGCTTCGTCGACGAGCGCCGCCGTCTCCTCGATCGTCTCCGGGCGATTCATTTCCGACCGCCGGGAAGCGGTACTGCGGCCGGTCACGTAAACGGTCGCGCCGGCGGCACCCAGCTGGACCGCTATTCCCCGGCCTGCTCCGCGAGTCGCCCCGGCGACCAACGCGATCTTGCCCGCCAATGGCTTTTCCATGGTCCGAACCTAGCAAGAAGTCCGCTTGTTCGTGGACCAAAGTCCCTGGTCCGCAATTCACACAATGTGCTACTTTCTTGACTCTTCGTGATTCCCCGGCGAGAGGTCGAGATGACGCCTGCCGCACGATCCCTGGACACCACCGCCCCGCCGAAACGCACTCCCGGCGCCAGCAGTTCACGCAAGGTCCTCCAGCTGCTGCTCTCCTTTTCCGAACGCCGCTGGGACGCGAGCGTCGCCGAACTGGCCGCGAGGATCGGCACCCCGGTCGCCACGACGTACCGCTATGTCGCGCTGTTGAAGGAACTCCAGCTCCTGGAGGAGGGCAAGACGGGGCGCTATCACGTGACGAGCCAGGTGATGCCGCTCGCGCGGGCCGCGCAGCTGGCCAACGATCTCGCCCGCCTCGCCCGGCCGTCGATGGAGGAGGCCGCCCGCGACCTCGGCGAGACGGTGCTGCTGTTCCAGCATTTCGGCGATTCCGCGGTCTGCGCGGACCGGGTCGAATGCGAACGCGCGATGCGCTTCACCTTCCAGCCGGGGCATTCCGTGCCGCTCGGCACCGGCGCGTCGGGCAAGATGCTGCTCGCCATGCTGCCGGAGGCCGAACGCGAGAGACGGCTTTCCTCGATCGTCCAGCGCCGCGGTCCGAGCGTGCGGGAAGAGGTCAAACGCGCCGGGGTGAACCGGTATTCGGTGAGCTGGGGCGAACTGGACGACGGCGTCTGGTCGTGTTCGGTGCCGATCCCGAGCACCGGGCACCGGCCCGCGGTGCTCACCCTGGCCGCCCCCGCGACCCGGATCGGCGACGACGCGAAACGGGCCGCCATCGTCACACTCCAGTCGTACGCGAGCAGGATCCACCGAGCCGTTTCGTCGTTCTCGCTGTAAATCACGGGCGGCCGCGCACCGCGGCGGGGTAGAACTCGATCCGTGATCCGACTCGCCACTCCCGAAGACCTGCCCGCGCTCCAGGATGTCGAACGCGCCGCGGGCGAACCGTTCCGCGCGCTCGGCATGGCCGCGATCGCCGACGACGATCCGCCGTCGATCGCGGACCTCGCGGCTTTCCAGCTCGACGGCCGGGCTTGGGTCTGGGACACCGGCAGCGGCCCGGTGGCATACCTGCTCGCCGAGGTCCTCGACGGTCACGGCCACATCGAGCAGGTGTCCGTCCATCCCGATCACGCGCGGCGAGGCCTCGGGCGGCGGCTGATCGAGCACGCCGCGGAGTGGGCCGCGCGCGAAGGGCTCGCCGGGCTGACGCTGACGACGTACGCCGAGGTGCCGTGGAACGCGCCGTACTACGCCCGCCTCGGCTTCGCGACACTCGACGAGGCGAGTCTCACGGAGGGTCTGCGGGCCGTCCGCGAGCACGAAATCGCCCGCGGCCTGGACGCGTGGCCTCGGGTGACCATGCGCCGGTAACCCGCACGGAGGCGATCTCGGGCGACGCGATGTCCGGATTCGGCGCCGTGACTCGCGTGATCAGGCACGTAACTCGCGTGATTGGACGCCGCACTCGGTGTTGCGCCTCTGATCACGCGAGTTGCGGCTTCAATCACGCGAGTTCCGGCTTCGATCACGCGAAGCCACCCGCGTGGGGGGCCTGGGTTGACGACGGACATCGAACATGTGTTCTACTGTCCGCGCCGGTCCCGGAGGGGGAAGCTCCGCGGGCCGGCACCGGACTTCAGGGAGGCACGGATGGCGGTCAAGATCACCCATCTCACCAACGGGCAGCAGGTGCGTTTCGCGAACGCGGACGGCGCCCGGCGCTACGCCGAGATCATCGGCGGCGGGGTCGACAAATGGCGGTTCACCGTGGTCAGCGGGCATGAGCGCCCGGAATTGTCGGGGCGGGTCGTTAATGTGCCGGTATGGCGTATGACTTCCAGGTGACCGTGGACTCCGCTCATCCGCACGACCTCGCCGACTGGTGGGCCGAGATGCTCGGCTGGCAGGTCGAGGGGAGCAACGAGGAGTTCATCCGCGAGATGGTCGCGAAGGGGTATGCCCCGGAAGAGGCGACCACCACGCACAACGGTGTCCTGGTGTGGAAGGACGGCGCGGCGATCGTCCATCCGGAGACGAAGCAGCGGTTCCTCTTCCAGCTGGTGCCGGAGGGGAAGACGGTCAAGAACCGGCTGCATCTCGACATCCGGATGGGGGCGGACAAGATCGAGGCCGAGCTCGAGCGGCTGACCGCGCGCGGTGCGACGTTCCTGCACCGTGGCAAGCAGGGTCCCGCCGAGTGGATCACGATCGCGGACCCGGAAGGCAACGAACTCTGCCTCTCCTGAGGCGGGCCCACGAGGGCCCGTCACTGGGGGTGTCATGAAGGGACCTGGTCCCGTCGGCTGTGCCCTTCATGACCGAGCGCGCGGCCCTCGTGCGCGGCTCGTGAGTGGTAAGGACGGTGAGCCACCGTCCTTACCACTCACGAGGCTTTCGCCTAGGCGAGCTTGTCCAGTGCGCGCGGCAACGCCGTCGCGAGCAGGTCGAGCTCGGTCTCCCCGGCGATCAGCGGCGGCGACACCGCGATCCCCTTGGCCAGGTTCCGCACGAGGACACCTTCGTCCCGCGCCAGCCGCTGCAGCCGGTTCGCCGCGCCGGGGTTCGCCGCGACGACGTCCGCCTTCAGTTCGACCGCCCCGAGGAAGCCGAGCCCGGCCCGGACCTCCTTGACCAGCGGATGCGAAGCCAGCCCGGAAAGCGCGTCCGCCAACGGCTTCTCCAGTTCCCGCCCGCGCGGGATGAGCCCGTCGCGCTCGTAGATGTCCAGCGTCGCGTTCCCCGCGGCGCAGGCCACCGGATGCCCGGCGTAGGTCGCGCCGTGCCGCAGCACCGGCGCACCCGGCGCGCCGGTGAAGAACGGCTCGGCCACCCGGGGCGCGACGATCAGCGCGCCCAGCGGGATCGTTCCGCCGGTGATGCCCTTCGCGGTGGTGATCATGTCCGGTTTCACCGTCCACCGGTCGATCCCGAACCAGGTCCCGAGCCGCCCGAACGCGGCGATCACGCAGTCCGCGACGAACAGCACGTCGTGTTTGCGGCAGATCCCGGCGACCGTCTCGATGTACCCGTCCGGCGGAAGCAGGACGCCGCCCGCGCCGATCACCGGCTCGCAGAAGAAGGCCGCGACCCGCTCCGGGCCGACCCGCAGGATCTCCGCTTCGAGCGCTTCGGCGCTGTCATAGGGAACGTGCGAGATGTCGCCGGGCAGCGGTCCGAAGCCCGCCGCGTTGGCCGCGATCCCGCCGACGGCCGTGCCGAAACCGTGGGTGCCGTGGTAACCCTGCACCCGGCCGATGACGTGCACCTTCTCCGGGCGCCCGGTGTGCGCGAAATACGAACGGGCGATCTTGACCGCGGTGTCGATGACGTCACCGCCGCCCGATCCGAAGAAGACCTTCGAGCCCGGTTCGGGGGCGAGCGCGGAAACGCGCTCGGCGAGCTTCAGCGCGGGCTCGTTGGCGTTGTAGCCGAACAGGTTGTACGAGTCGAGCGTCCGCAGCTGGTCCGCGACGGCCTGAGCGATCTCCTCGCGCCCGTGCCCGAAATTCGCGTACCAGAGTGACGCCGTCGCGTCGAAATACCGCTTGCCCTCGTCGTCCCAGACGTAGGAACCCTCACCGCGGGTGATGACGAGCCGGTCGCCGTCGACCGCTCCCATGTCCGCGAAGGGGTGCCACAGCGGATTGCGCGCGGACGCCGACGAAACCATGATCTTCCTCCTCGTGCTCGTGCCCCCATCCTCACCCGGATCCGCCCGGGACGCGACCACTCCATCGTGCACAGTTCGCGCCGCGGACTTGTCCGGCTTGTAGTCGCCGACTCACGAGTCCCGGCGGTCGTAAGCGGCCAGAAGCTGCTTCTCGGCCTCCCGCAGGTACTTCTCCAGCGCGGTCTCGGCGGGCCCGAAACGTCCCCGCTCAAGGTCCCGCAGGATCCGCTCGTGCCGTTCCAAGAACGGTTCGAAGAACGCGCGCGTGTTCTCCGCCAGCACGAAGAAGAGCCGCGTCTCCGCGAGCACCTGGCGCATCGTCGTGCTGACCCGCTCGCTGCCCGCCAGGTCGCCCACCGCCTGGTGGAACGCGATGCTCGCGGTCCCGACGGCCTGCCAGTCGCCTTCGTCGGCCGCGGCACGGCCGTCCCGCACCGCGGCCGCGACGGCCGAAAGATCCACAGTGGACAGTTCGGCCGCGCGCCGCAGCGCACCGCATTCGGTGACGCGCCGCATCACGTACAGATCCGAGATGTCCTGCGCGGTCAGCTCGCGGACGAACACGCCGCGGTTGAGTTCGTGCACCGCGAGCCGTTCGTGCGCCAGCAGCTGGAAGGACTCGCGGAGGGTGTTGCGCGAAACGCCCAGCGCGGCGCTGATCGACGGTTCGGAAAGCCTCGACCCCGGCGGGAAGACGCCTTCGGTGATGCGCTGACGCAGGATCTCGGCGACCCGTTCCGCGGTCCCGCTCCGTTCGAGCAAGGGTCTGTCGCGGGCCAGCGTCTCCTCGGCGGCAGAGGTGGACACGGCGCTACCTGACGCCGAGTTCGAAGTCGAGGCTGTACCGGTTGCCCGGCATGGCACCGGCGGCCTTCGCGCCGTCGATCGGGAGTGCGACCCCGTTGACGAACCGGGATTCGTCGCTGGCCAGGAAGACCACGGCCTTCGCCACCTCCCACGCCTCGCCGACCCGCCCGGCGGGCGTGCTCGCGACCAGCTGGTGTTGCTTGGCTTCGAAGTCCTCCGGCGACGCGAGCGTGCCGCGCAGCATGTCCGTGTCGATCGCGCCGGGGTTGACCGTGTTCGCCCGGATCCCCTGGTGCGCGTGCGCGACGGCGATCGACTTCATCATGCCGACCAGCGCATGCTTGGTGGCGTTGTACACCGGGTCGCCGGGGCGGCCCATCACGCCGCCGTTGGACGACGTCGTGACGATGCTGCCCGCCTTGTTCGCGATCATGTGCGGCAGCACGGCCCGCGTGCCGAGGAAGGCGGCCCGCACGTTCAGCGCGAAGATGTTGTCGAATTCCGCCAACGTCGTGTCGGCCAGCGGTTTCCCGAGGTGGATGCCGACGTTGTTGAACAGCACGTCGACCCGGCCGGTCTCGGCGACCACGCCGCGCACGAACTCGTCGACCTGTCCTTCGTCGGTCGCGTCCACAAGGGAGTGTCGCGCCCCTTCGACAGCCTCCGCGGGTTCGCGGATGTCACTGGAGAACACGGTCGCGCCTTCGGCGACGAACTCCTTCACGGTGGCGAGCCCGATACCCCTCGCTCCCCCGAAGACCACCGCGACCTTGCCTGCCAGCCGGCCCATGCTCATTTCCTCCCTCTCGACGGAACCGCCGTGTAATCCTCCGGAAGACGCACCAGCGCCCCGGGTTCCCCGTGATAGGTGACCTCGACGCCGTACAGCTCGCGCGCCGCCTCCACCGAGATGTATCCGTCGACGACGTCGGCGAGCACGGCTTCCGTGGCCCGCTCCCTCGGGTCGCCGTAACCGCCGCCACCGGGCAGGACCACGTTCACCACGTCGTCCGGCCGCAGGTTCACCCGGCTCTTCGACGGCAGGGCACCACGGGTGAGCTCGAACCGGCCGGCCGCCCCGTCGTGCCCGGAGTCCACACCGGACGCCGGGCGGTGCAACCGGTCGACATTCCCGTTGACACTCCACGAGATCTCCCCGCGGGCGGCCATGGTCGTGCGCTGGCCGAGGCCGCCGCGCCACTTTCCGGCGCCGCCCGAGTCCGAGCGCAGCACGCGTTCGCGCTGGATCAGCGGAGCCATCGTCTCGATGACCTCCGTCGGCGTCGAGCGCAGGCCGCTCGGGAACCCGGTCGTATTGAGTCCGTCCTTTGTGGATCGAGCGCCGATACCGCCGGTTTGGAAGACGTTGAGCATGAACTCGCCGCCCTCGGCGTCGATACCGCGCCAGATCGTCATCCACAACGCGTCCGCGCTGTGCGCCATGGCCTTGCCGGGCAGAGCGCTCATCAGCAGCGAGGGCAGGAAGTGCCCGATCAGATGCCGCGACGCGACCGGCGCGGGCGGCAGGCAGTTGAGCACCGATCCCTCCGGCGCGGTGACGTGTACCGGCCGGAACGAACCCGCGTTGTGCGGTACTTCCGGCGAAATGGCCGCCTTGACCGCGAACGACGCGTACGCCCTGGTGTAGTTCAGAACCACGTTGATCCCGCGGCGGCTCTGCGGCGACGATCCCGCGAAGTCGAGGTGGATGTCCTCGCCGTCGATGGTCACCGCGACCTTGAGGACGACCTCTTCGTCGTCGAAACCGTCTGTCGCCAACTCGCTCGTGTACGTGCCGTCCGGCAGTTTCGCCAGCGCGTCGCGCAGCGCCCGTTCGGAGCGGTTCATGATCTCCGCGGCGACGTCGTCCAGCGAATCGAGACCGAATTCCTCCAGCAGCCGCACCAGCCCGGCGGCACCGACCTCGTTCCCGGTGACCTGGGCGTACAGATCGCCGATGGTCTCCTCGGGGGTGCGGACGTTCGCGCGGATCAGCAGTTCGAGATCCGCGTTGACCTCGCCCGCGCGGAGGAACTTCATGATCGGCAGGCGCAGCCCCTCTTCGAAGACCTCGTGCGCCTCGGCGGAGACCAGCCGCCCGCCGATGTCCGGGGCGTGGCAACAGGAAGCGAACCAGGCGACCAGCCTGCCCCGCAGGAACACCGGCGTCGCGATGGTGATGTCGTTGATCTGCCCGGCGGTCTGCCACGGGTCGTTGGTGAGCAGGACGTCGCCCGGCGCCAAGGTCTCCGGTGGATACGCGGCGACGAAGTGGTGCATCCCGGTCGCCATCGCGTTGATGTGGCCGGGGGTCCCGCCGACGGACTGGCCGATCATCTCACCGCGCGAGTCGAACACCGCGCAGGCCAGATCGAGCGATTCCCGCACCACGGACGAGAAAGCCGTGTTGACGAGCGCGTTCTGTTGCTCCGCCAGGATCGAGTGCAGCCGGTTCCCCAGCAGACCCACCAGGATCGGGTCGACGCTCATACCGTCACCACCAGGCCGGCGTCTTCGCCGACGACGCAGCGCGCGCCCGGCGGAACGACCACAGTGGACTCTCGTTCCTCCACGATGGCGGGCCCGTCGACGCGGTCACCGGGCTTGAGCCGGTACCGGTCGAACACCGCCGTGTCGACAAATCCACCCGCGGTGGGAAAGTAGGCCGGGCGGCTCCCCTTGCGCGCGTCGCCCTCGGCCTTGGCACCCGCCAGTTTCAGCGTGACCTCGGGCGCCGGCCCGCTGGAGACGACCCGCCAGTTGAGCACCTCGATCCCGACGTCCGGCCCGGTCCGCCGGTACAGCGCCCGATAGGTCTCGGTGAACGCGCCGATCAGAGATTCCGGCCAGTTTCCCCGCTCGACCGGCACGCGGATCTCGTAGCCCTGCCCGGAATACCGCATCTCGGCGATCCGGCGATGCGTCACATCCTCCACATCGGACTTCCGCAGCAGTTCCGCGCCCTCGGCCTCCATCTCGGCGAACAAGGCGTCGACCTGGTCCCAGGAGAGATCGAGCACCGCCGAACGCGCCGAACGGACGAAGTCGAAGGCCAGGGGCGCAGTGAGGAATCCCGCCGCGCTCAGCACCCCCGCGGCGGGCGGTGCGACCACCTCGGGCGCGTCGAGCGCCCGTGCCACGCCGACACCGTGCACCGGTCCGGCGCCGCCGAAGGTGAACATCGGCAGCTTCGCCGGATCCTTGCCGCGCTCGACGGCGTGGACGCGGGCGGCGTTGGCCATGTCCTCGTTAACACTGGTGTGGATACCCCAAGCGGCCTCTTCGACGCTGACGCCGAGCGGCCCCGCGATCTTCGAGCGGATCGCCTCACGCGCGCCCTCGGCGTCCAAAGTCATTCCGCCGCCGAGGAAATAACCCGGATCCAGGTAGCCGAGCACGAGGTCGGCGTCGGTCACGGTCGGCTCGGTGCCGCCTCGTCCGTAGCAGACCGGCCCTGGCTCGGACCCAGCCGAATCCGGGCCGACGGTGAGCAGGCCGAGCGCGTCGATACGCGCGATCGAGCCGCCGCCGACGCCGATCTCGATCATGTCGGTGACCGGCACCTTGACCGGCAGCCCGGATCCCGGCAGCAGCCGGTACTTCCGGTCCACTTCGAACTCGTGCGTCACCAGCGGCGCGCCGCCGGAGATCATGCACAGCTTCGCCGTCGTGCCGCCCATATCGAAGGCCAGCAGGTCGCCGACACCGGCCGCGGCCCCGATCGCGGACGCGGCCAGCGCACCACCCGCCGGGCCGGATTCGAGGATCCGGATCGGATGGCGGGCGGCGGTGTCGACGGTCGCGATCCCGCCGTTGGAAAGCATGATGTGCGGCGACGGCCGCACTCCGGCCTCGTGCAAACGCCGTTCCAGGTCACGCAGATAGCGCTCGGTGAGGTCCTGGACGTAGACGTTCGCGACCGTGGTCGAGGCACGCTCGAACTCGCGGATCTCGGGAACGACCTCACTCGACAGCGCGACCCTCAACCGGGGCGCGACCTCTCTCAGCACCTCGGCGGCGCGTCGTTCGTGCACGGGATTCGTGAAGGCGTGCAGGAAGCAGATCGCCACCGCGTCGATCCCGCGGGCGTCGAGCTCGCGGCCCAGCCGCGCGACGTACTCCTCGTCCAGTCCTGTGTGGACATAACCGTCGGCGAGGATCCGCTCGGGGACGTCGAAGCGCAGGTGACGCGGGACCAACGGGTCGGGGAGTTCGATGAGCAGGTCGTAGAGTTCGTACCGGTGCTCGCGCCGCATCTCCAGTACGTCACGGAAACCGGCGGTCGCGAGCAGCGCGGTGCGGGCACCCTTGCGTTCGATCAGCGCGTTCGTGACCAGGGTGGTGCCGTGCACGAACTGCTCGACGTCGCCCGCGTCCAGCCCGGCGTCGGCGAGTGTCCTTTTGAGACCTTCCTCGACCGCGCGGGCGGGCTCGTCGTGCGTGGTCAGCACCTTGCCGACGGCGACGACCCCGGTTTCGTCGAGCACGCAGAGATCGGTGAACGTACCGCCGATGTCCACGCCGACCCGAAGCCCGGTCACGGGGATTCCTTGCGGTACCAGCGCGGCGAGGTGTTGAGCGGCGGCGCCATTTTCGCGCGGACGACCAGCACGTTCGGCTCGTCGGACTCGACGAACTCGCCGAGCAGCCGCCGGAACGCCCGCCCGAACCCGGAGACGCGATCCGCGTGCACGCCGAAAGACCTCGCGAGGCCGACGAAATCGGGGCTGTCCCAATCGACGCCCCGGCGCGGCAGCCCGGCGCGATCTTGGTCGTAGCGAAGCATCCCGTACCCGCCGTCGTCGACGACGATCGTCGTGACCGGCAACTGTTCCTGTGCCAGCGTGTGGAGGTCACCGCAGCCGAAGAGGAAGCCGCCGTCCCCGGTGACACAGATCGCGCGGCCGCCGCCCGCGGCGCCGGCACCGAGCGCCGCGGGGAAACCGTAGCCGAGCGTGCCCCAGCCCATCGGATACGCGAGCTTGCGCGGCGCACGGACCCGATGGAATCCGCCGATCCAGTACCCGGCCACGCACATGTCCGCGACCACCACCGCGTCGGGCGGCAATACCTCGTCCAAAGTGGACAGAAGGTCCGCGGCCTGCGGCTCCTCTTCCTTGATCCGCTGCCGGACCCGGGCGGAGACCTTGGCGAGCCTGCCGACGAGCGCCGCGATCCCGGACCGCTCCTCGACCTTCAGCGCCTCGACGAGCACCCGGGCGTCGCCGACCAGCGTGATGTCCGGCTGGTAGTTCTTGGCCGCGTCGTCCGGGTCGACGTTGATCGCGATGAGCTTCTTCGGCCGCGGCATCAGCCAGTTCTGCGTCATCAGCCCGTCGAAGTCGGTGCCGATCGCGAGGACGACGTCGGCCTCGTCCCACAGCGCGCCGACCTCGGGCGCGTGCACCGGATTCGGGGCGAGACAGGGATGATCGACCGACAGGAGCCCGCGGGCGCCGAACGTGGTGAGCACCGGCGCGGCCAGCCGCTCGGCGAGTTTCCCGATCGCCTCCCCCGCCTCGGCACGCAGCGCGCCGCCGCCCGCCCAGATCAGCGGCCGGTCCGCGGCGGCAAGCAGGGCCTCGGCCTCGGTGAGATCCGGGATCTCGGCAGGCCGGGCGTGCGAACGCGGCGGACGGCGCGCGGGCGTGCGCTCGGACAGGAAGTCGGTGGGGATGCCGAGGTAGACCGGCCCGCTCTGCGGCTGGAGCGCGAGCCGGGCCGCGCGGTGGAGCGTGGCGGCGACCTGGTCGGCGCTCGTGACGGTGAACCCGGCCTTCGTGACCGGCGCGAACATCGCCTGCTGATCCGACGTCTCGTGCAGGACGCCGCGGACCACGCCGTGCCGCCGCAGCGTGGACGGGATGTCGGTGGCGATGATCAGCACCGGTGCCGCCGACGCCATGGCCTCACCGACCGCCGCGAGGGTGTTCGCCGCGCCCGGCCCCGTGGTCACCAGCGCGACCCCGAGCTTGCCCGTGGCGCGGGCGTACCCGTCGGCCGCGTACCCGGCCGTCTGCTCGTGCCGGACCCCGACGAGCCGGATGTCCGTATCGGCCAGCGCCTCCCATAACGGCAGGTTGTGCACCCCGGGGAGACCGAAGACGACTTCGGTCCCCAGAGCGGTCAGCGCGTCGGCGAGATGCTGGGCTCCGGTGGGTGCAGGCACCCCGCCGATAGTGCCAGATCGTTCAACGATCCAGCAACCAGCCACGGCGTGTGAAGGCTCCGCCAGCTCACTCCGGCACGTCGAGTGTGGAGGATTCGGGACGTTGAATGTCCCAAATCCTCCACACTCGAATCACCTGACCTGCGCGAGGATCGCGCTACCCGGTGTGCCAGGAGGGTGACGGTGTAGGAATCAGGACGTTGAGTGTTCCCGATTCCTACATCGTCGGAGGCTGTTCCGACCTCCACACTCGCCGATATCGGCCCCGCTACGGCAGCAGGACGCCCCTCAGTACAGGCCCGCCGCGTATCGTCCCGGCTCGTAGTACGCCTCGAGGTCGGCCATGCTCTCCTCCGGCCGCTCAAAGGTCTTCGAGATCGCCGCCCGCGACGGCAGCGCGCCGGGCGTCCAGCTCTCCGGCGACCACAGCTTCGACCGCATGAACGCCTTCTGGCAGTGGTGGAAGATCTCGTCGATGTCGACGACCAGCGCGAGCTTCGGCCGGTTGCCCTTCACGATCATGTCGTCGAAGAACGGCGCCTCGCGCACGAGCCGCGCGCGGCCGTTGATCCGCAGCGTGTCGCCGCGGCCGGGGATCAGGTAGATCAGCCCGACGTGCGGATTCGACAGCACGTTGTGGAACCCGTCGGCGCGCCGGTTGCCCGGCCGCTCCGGGATGGCGATCCGCGTGTCGTCCAGCACCAGCGTGAACCCGGCCGGGTCGCCCTTCGGCGATACGTCGCAGGTGCCGTCGGCCGCCGAGGTCGCGATCAGCACGAACGGCGACTCCGCGAGCCATTGCCGGTCCAGCTCGTGCAGCTTCGGTCGCGCCTTGTTCGCGGTCCGCTCCAGCGGCGGCGGCAGGATCTCGCGCAGTTCGGCCTCGGTGGTGACTTCGACGAACTCAGACAATGTTGTGCTCCCTCGTCACGGCCCGGTCGCCGGCGAACCGGCGGACGTCGAGCCCGGTGATGTCGATGGCCGGGACCCGCCCCAGGTAGAGGTCCCGCACGAGCTCCCCCACGGCCGGGCCCATCTGGAACCCGTGTCCCGAAAACCCGGTCGCGTAGAAGAACCTCGACAGGTGGACGCTTTCCCCCACGATCTGGTTGCGGTCGGGGGTCACCTCGTACAGCCCGGCCCAGCCGCCGCGGATCCCGGCGCCGAGCACGGCGGGCACCCGGCGCGCGGCGATCTCGGCGAGTTTCGGCAGCCACTCGCCCGGCTGATACCGGGTGTCGAAGCCGGGGTCGCCGTCACCGTCGCAGAAGGACATCGCCAGGCCGAGGCCCTCGCGGTGGAAGTAGAACGCCGAGGGCATCTCGATGGTCAGCGGCACTCGCTCGGGCAAGTCCGTGACCGGTCCGGTGAACACGACCTGCCGCCGGTACGGCCGCACCGGGAGCTCGACACCGGCCAGCTCGCCGATCCGTCCCGACCACGCGCCCGCGGCGCAGACCACCGCGTCCGTCCGCACGAAACCGGCCGACGTCCGGACACCGGTGATCTCGTCGCCGTCGCGTTCGATCCCGACGACCTCGACGCCGGTCTTCAGCACCGCGCCGTGCCCGCGGGCTGCCCGCGCGTAGCCCTGCACCGCCGAGTCCGGAGTCGCCTTGGCGTCGTCGGGCGACCACAGCGCCGCGACCACGCCTTCGGTGTCGATCAGCGGGGAGAACCGCCGTGCCTCGGCGGGCTCGACGAGACGGCTGCGGACGCCGTAGGAGTTCTGCAGTTCGGCGCAGCGTTCGAATTCGGGCAGATCCGCTGGGTCGGTGACCAGGTACAGATAGCCGTCGCGGCGGAAGTCGATCTCGGTCCCGTACGTCTCGGCGAAAGACGCGTACTCGGCCAGCCCGCGCAGCCCGATCTCGATGTTGACCCGGGTGGTGAACGACGACCGGATCCCGCCCGCCGCCTTCGCCGTCGACCCCGCCCCCAGCGTGTCGCGTTCGAGGAGCAGCACCGAGACCCCGGCGGCGGCGAGCCGGTACGCGCAGGCGACCCCGATGATGCCGCCGCCGATCACGACGACGTCGGTGCGTTCAGGCAGTGACTCCATCCGTGTCCCCGATCCGTTCGTCCTCGGGCGGCGGTCCCGGCGGCGTGCCGTCGCCGAACGGGCGCCCGCCCAGCTGCTCCCGGTGATGCGGCGTCCAGCCGGACAGGTCCGGTCCCAAAGGGACGATCCGCGTCGGATTCACCTGCTCGTGCACCGCGTAGTAGTGCCGCTTGATGTGGTCGAAGTCGACGGTGTCACCGAAGCCCGGCGTTTGGAAGAGGTCGCGCGCGTAGGCCCACAGCACCGGCATCTCGGCCAGCTTGTTCCGGTTGCACTTGAAATGCCCGTGGTAGACGGCGTCGAAGCGGACGAGCGTGGTGAACAACCGGATGTCCGCTTCGGTGATCGTGTCACCGACGAGGTAGCGCTGCTTTTCGAGCCGTTCGGAAAGCACGTCCAGCATGGTGAAAAGCCGGGTGTAGGCGTCCTCGTACGCGGCCTGCTTGGTCGCGAAACCGGCTTGGTACACGGCGGCGTTGACGTCGGCGTAGACCCCCGCGTTGACGTCGTCGATCTCGCCGCGCAGTCGCTCTGGGTAGAGGTCTGGCGCGCCGGGCCGGTGGAAGCTGGTCCATTCGGTGGACAGATCGAGGGTGATCTGGGGATAGTCGTTACTCACCAGCCGTTTGCTCGGAATGTCCACAATGGCCGGAACGCTGATCCCGCCCATATAGTGCGGGTCGGCCGCGTGATAGGCCTCGGCGAGGTACTTGATCCCGAGCACCGGGTCCCGGTCACCGGGATCGAGGGTGAACCGCCAGCTCTTCTCGTCCTGGATCGGGTCGGCCACGGCCACACTCAACGCGGACTCGAGGCCGAGCAGCCGCCGGACGATCAGCCCGCGGCTCGCCCAGGGACAGGCCCGGCTGACCACCAGCCGGTATCTCCCCGCCTCCACCGGCCAGCCGTCGCGGCCGTCGGCGGTGACACGCGCGTCGAAATGGTTGGCGGACCGACGGAACTCACCCGTCTGCGGATCGGTCGGGATCGTCATGTGAGCCACCCTAAAGCGTGAGATGGTGGTTTCGGTGTGCGTAGACTCTGGCACCCGGCGTGTCCGCACGCCGCCGCGCGGAAGGTGGTCCCGACGATGCCGTTCATGCCCGTGACCGATTCGATGTTCCTTCTCGTGGAGACCCGCGAACATCCGATGCACGTCGGCGGACTGCAACTGTTCAAGAAACCCGAGGGCGCCGGTCCCGACTACCTTCGCGACATCCGCAAGAGCATGCTCGAGTCCGACAACATGCGCTCGGTGTTCCGCCGCCGTCCCGCCCGGCCGGTCAACACCGCGGGCCACCTCGCCTGGTCGACCGACACCGACCTCGAACTCGACTACCACTTCCGCCATTCGGCGCTGCCTCAGCCCGGCCGCATCCGCGAACTGCTGGAGCTGACCGGACGCTGGCACAGCACCTTGCTCGACCGGCACCGCCCCCTGTGGGAGATCCACCTGGTCGAGGGCCTGCAGGACGGCCGGTTCGCGATCTACAGCAAGATCCACCACGCGCTGATGGACGGCGTCTCGGCGCTGCGGCATCTGCAGGGCACGCTGTCGGACGACCCGGCCGACCTCGACTGCCCGCCGCCGTGGGGACGCCGCGCCAAACCGGACGGCGGCCGCAACGGCAAGGCGTCGCCCTCGGTGCTCAGCGCTTTCGGCAAGACGGTCAACCAGCTCGCCGGGATCGCGCCCGCCGCGATGAAGGTGGCGCGGGAGGCGTTCCAGGAGCACACGCTCACGCTGCCGGCGCAGGCGCCGAAGACGATGCTGAACGTGCCGATCGGCGGGGCCCGCCGGTTCGCCGCGCAGTCGTGGTCGCTGGACCGGGTGCGCAAGGTGGCGACCGCGGCCGGGGTGTCGCGCAACGACGTCGTCCTGGCGATGTGCTCGGGCGCGCTGCGCGACTACCTGATCGAACAGAACGCGCTCCCCGACGCGCCGCTCACCGCGATGGTCCCGGTTTCCTTGCGGCGCAAGGACAGCGGAGACGCGGCGGGCAACAACATCGGCGCGCTGCTGTGCAACCTCGCCACCCATCTGACCGATCCGGCCGCGCGGCTCGCGACCATCAACGCCTCCATGCGAAACGGCAAGAAGCTCTTCTCGGAGCTGACCCCGCTGCAGACGCTGCTGCTGTCCGGGATCAACGTCGCGCAGCTCGGCATCTCACCGATCCCCGGTTTCGTGAACAACACGAAACCGCCGTTCAACCTGGTGATCTCCAATGTGCCGGGGCCGCGCAAGCAGATGTACTGGAACGGCGCCGCGCTCGACGGCATCTACCCGGCGTCGGTGCTGCTCGACGGGCAGGCGCTGAACATCACGCTGACCAGCAACGGCGACAACCTCGACTTCGGCGTCACCGGCTGCCGCCGGAGCGTCCCGCATCTGCAGCGCATCCTGACCCACCTGGACACCGCGCTCGTCGAACTGGAACACGCGGTCTCCCTGCCCCGCGTTTAGTCCTCTGGATGCGGTAGCCCACCGCATCCAGAGGACTAAACGCGCCGGGGGGGCTAGCTGCCGTCGGAGACGTACAGGCCGCCCGGGGTGATCGTGTACAGCTGGCCGTCCGGGCCGGCGGTCGCGTCACGCGTGCGGCCGAGGTTGGTCCAGAGCTTGCCGCCGTTGCCGTTCAGGTCGAGCTTGTACGTGCCGCCCTTGAGCGACGCCATGTACAGCGAACCCTTGTACGCGGCGAGCCCGCTCGGCGTCGCCGAGGACGTCGGCCACGACTTGACCGGGTTCGTCATCCCCGCCGTGTTGCACGGGCCTTCGCAGGTCGGCCAGCCGTAGTTCTTGCCCGGCTCGATCTTGTTCAGCTCGTCGAGCTTGTTCGCGCCGATGTCGGAGATGTACAGCTGCCCGTTCGCCCAGGTCAGCCCCTGGACGTTGCGGTGGCCGTAGGAGTAGACGCGGCTGTTGAACGGGTTGCCGGGCGCGGCCGCGCCGTCGGTGGTGACGCGCAGGACCTTGCCGCCGAGGGAGTTCTTGTTCTGCGCGTTGGCACCGTTCTGGCCGTCACCGGTTCCCGCGTAGAGGTAGCCGTCCGGCCCGAAGCGGATCCGCCCGCCGTGGTGGTACTGCGAGCCACGCGGGATGCCGGTGACGATCGGCGTCGGCGGCTGGCCCAGCTTCAGCTTGGCGATGCGATTGTCGGAACTGGTCGTGTAGTAGATGAAGACCGTCTCGTCGGTGGCGTACTTCGGAGAGACGGCGATGCCGAGCAGGCCTGCCTCCGCGGTGACGCTCACGCCGGGGATGGTCTGGACCGTGGTGACCTTGCCCGCCTTGTCGATCTTGCTGATCGTCTTGGCGTCCTTCTGCGTGAAGACGCCGGTGCCGTCGGGCAGGAAGTCGATCGACCAGGCCTGGTTGAGGCCGCTCGCGAGCTGCCTGATCGCCTGGGCCGACGGCGGCGTTTCGGCGGCCGCCGGGACGGCCGCGATCGACACGGCCGTCGCCGCGGCGAACGTGGCGGCGAGAATACGACGTAAGGACATGGGACGCCTCCTTCAGCTACACCCCTGGAGCCCCGCGAAGTTGGATAGAAACACACAACATAACGAAACGGACACCACTGGACGGGCTATCGGCGGCGCGGGCTGTTAACCGTTGTGTGCGCCGAGCGTGACGAATCGGGCGGCCCGATCGGCCATAGGTAGGAAACTTTACAAAATGCCAGCGGAAGTCGCCCCTTACGTCTGGTCAGAATCGGGGACACGCTTCTAGGGTGGCGGGGCTCGGCCCCGTTCGATCCCATGTGGACGTTAGGAGCAGGAAATGACCGAAACCATCGAGGTATGGACCACGCCCGACTTCGTCGAGTACGAAACCCCCATGGAGGTCACCGCTTACGCGGCCCGCATGGAGGACTGAAACCGCATCCGGTGGTGGGGGCCGTCCCCCACCACCGCGCCGTCGTCCCGATCAGCGAGCCGTTGGAGGCAGCACGGTGTCCGTCATGTCGTCGTCGGAGTTCATCGCGGCTCTGCGCGGGCTTTCGCACCGCTACTGGGGCACCCACCCGTTCCATGTGCGGATGCACAACGGCGAGCTGTCCGAGTACGAGCTGAAGATCTGGGCCGCGAACCGCTGGTACTACCAATGTGTGCTCCCGCAGAAGGACGCGGCCATCATCAGCAACTGCCCGCTGCCGGAGATCCGCCGTGAATGGCTCGACCGCATCGTCTACCACGACGGCGCGAAGGCCGGGGACGGCGGAATCGAGCGATGGCTCCGGTTGTGCACCGCGGTCGGGCTGGATCGCGAAGAGGTTCTCGATCAGCGGCACGTCGCCCCCGGCGTGCGGTTCGCCGTCGACGCCTACGTGACTTTCGCCCGCACGAAGCCTTGGCTCGAAGCGGTCGCTTCGGGGCTGACCGAAATGTTCGCCGGCCATCTCATGCAGCGGCGGGTCGCCGACATGCTGGCGAACTATTCGTGGATCGCCCCGGAAGACCTCGCCTACTTCACCAACCGGATCGACAAGGTCTCCGGCGAGGGCAAGGGAACGCTCGACATCGTGGTGCGGCACGCCGTCACCCGTGAGCAGCAGGAGAAGGCGATCGCCGCGCTGTCGTTCAAGACCGACGTGCTGTGGTCCATGCTCGACGCCATCGAGCGCGCGGCGGCCAAGGAGTAGCCATGACCACCCTCGACCTGGGCTCGGTGCCGCGGCTGCGGCGCGGAGTCCGGCTGAGCTACGACCAGACCAGGGAAACGCACGTCCTCCTGTTCCCCGAAGGCGTGCTCGTCCCCAATCCCACGGCGGCGGCCGTGCTTTCCCTCTGCGACGGCGTG
Source organism: Amycolatopsis keratiniphila (assembly GCF_000400635.2). Classification (NCBI taxonomy): domain Bacteria; kingdom Bacillati; phylum Actinomycetota; class Actinomycetes; order Pseudonocardiales; family Pseudonocardiaceae; genus Amycolatopsis; species Amycolatopsis keratiniphila. The sequence continues at coordinate 7,493,866 of NC_021252.1, forward strand.
GGGGACGTCGCGGCGATCGCTTCGGCGTTGCGCGAGCGCTACGCCGGTGTTCGCGAGGAAGAAATCCTGGACGTCCTGTCCCGGCTCGGAGATCGGCGGATCGTCGAATGGACCTGAACACCGCGGCACCGCTGGGCATGCTGGCCGAGCTGACCCATCGCTGCCCGCTGCATTGCCCGTATTGCTCGAATCCGGTGGAGCTGATCGCCCGTGACGGTGAACTGTCCACAGAGGAATGGATTTCCGTGCTCTCGCAGGCGCGGGAACTCGGCGTGCTCCAGGTACACATGTCCGGCGGCGAGCCGCTCGCCAGACCGGATCTTCCCATCCTGGTCGAGCACGCCACGAAACTCGGGTGTTACGTCAACCTGGTGACGTCCGGGCTCGGGCTGACAGAGTCCAGATTGGACGACCTCGTCGAACGTGGCCTCGCGCATGTCCAGCTCTCCGTCCAGGGCGCGACCGCCGACCGCGCGGACCGGCTCGCCGGTGCGCGCGCCCATGACCGGAAGCTGGTCACCGCCGAACTGATCACGAAGGCCGGGCTGCCGCTTTCGGTCAACGTCGTCCTGCACCGGCAGAACCACGACCAGCTCGCCGGAATCATCGACCTGGCCGAGAAAATGGGCGCGGACCGGCTCGAACTGGCCAATACGCAGTACTACGGCTGGGCCCTGCGCAACCGCGACGCCCTGATGCCGACCCGGCGGCAACTCGAGGAGGCCGAGCCGATCGTGCGCGCGGCCACCGACCGGCTGCGCGGCCGCATGGAGATCATCTACGTCGTCGCCGACTATTACGAGCAGTACCCGAAGCCGTGCATGTACGGCTGGGGCGCGCGGCAACTGACGGTGGCACCCGACGGGAACGTGCTGCCGTGCCCCGCGTCGACGGCGATCGAGACCCTGGAATTCGACAACGTGCGGGACAAGCCGCTGGCCTGGATCTGGTACGAGTCCGCTTCCTTCACCGCTTATCGCGGCGAGGACTGGATGTCGGACACCTGCGGCACCTGCGAGCGGCGCGCGATCGACTTCGGCGGCTGCCGGTGCCAGGCGTTCCAGCTCACCGGTGACCCCACGGCGACGGACCCGGTGTGCTCGCGTTCACCGCATCGCGGCGTGGTCGACCTCATTCTCGCCACGCCGACGAAAACGGACGAACTCGTGATGCGGGCACCGCGATGAGGGTGATCCTGCTCGGTACCGCGGCGGGCGGCGGTTTCCCGCAGTGGAACTGCGCCTGCGCGCTCTGCGTGTCGGACGCGCCGCCGCGGACCCAGGACTGTGTCGCGGTGAGCGCGGACGGCGAGGGCTGGTACCTGCTCAATGTGTCCCCGGACATCCGTGCACAGATCCTCGCTACGCCGCCCTTGCGCGCCGGGCCGGGGCCGCGGGAGATCCCGCTGCGCGGGGTGTTGCTGACCGACGCCGAACTCGACCATTCGCTCGGCCTGCTTCTGTTGCGGGAGGCGGGCGGACTTCCCGTGTGGGCGCCTGACGCCGTTCTGGGCGCCTTGTCCGAACAGTTTCCCGCGAGGGCGATCATCGACGGCTATGGCGGCTGGGAGTGGCTGCCGTCGTCGGATGTCTCCATCGACGGTCTCCGCGTGAGCATGCTTCCCGTGAGCGACAAGCGGCCGAAGTACGCCCGTTCGTCCACTGAGGACGGACCGTGGGTGGTGGCGTACCGGATCGAAGACGTCCAGACCGGCGGCGTCTTCGTGTACGCACCTTGTCTGAAGAGCTGGCCGGACGGATTCGACGACTTCACGCGCGACGCGGGCCTGGTGCTGCTGGACGGAACCTTCTACGCGCCGGATGAGATGTCGGGCGCCACCGCGGCCGAGGTCGGCGACGGCGCCCAGCTGGCGATGGGGCATCTGCCGATCACCGGCAGCCTCGCGAAGCTCCGGCCGGGCCCACGGTGGGTGTACACGCATCTGAACAACACGAACCCGGTGATCGACCCGGCCTCGCCGGAACACGCCGCCGTGCTGGCCGGCGGCGCCTCGCTTCCGTTGGACGGTACGGAATTCAAGCTCTAGGCAACGCCTTCGGGGCTCGCTCCCGAAACAGGAACGGCGTCGGCGGTGAGACGATCGATCTCCGCGAGCTCGTCCGCGGACAGGTCGATGTCGGCGGCGGCCAAGCTGGCCTCGACGTTGGCCGCCTTGCGCGCGCCCACGATCGCGACGTGTACCCCGGGCTGGGCGAGCGTCCACGCGATCGCGAGCTGGCTGACCGAGATCCCCTTGCCCGCGGCGAATTCCTTGAGCCTGTCGACCACGGCGAGGTTGCGCAGGAAGGTGTCTCCGGTGAACGCCGACGACCGGGACCGCCAGTCGGTCTTCTCGAACGTCGTCTCGGGTGTGAAGGCTCCGGTCAGCAAACCGCTGCCGAGCGGGCTGTACACGAGCACGCCGATGTCGTTCTCGCGTGCGTACGGCAGAGGATCGGTCTCGATGTCCCGGCGGAACAGGTGATACGGCGGCTGCAGGGTTTCCACCGGACGGGTCTCGTCGAAGGCGGCCAGCCCGGCGGCGTCGTAGTTCGAGACGCCGACGTGCCGGATCTTCCCGGCGTCGACGAACTCCTGCAGGATCCCCGCCGTTTCCTCGGCCGGGGCGTCGGTGTCGGGCCAGTGGATCTGGTAGAGGTCGATGTGGTCGACGTCGAGAAAACGAAGGCTGTCCTCGACGCCCTGCGTCAGCCACTCGCGCCGGGAGTCGCGTGGCCGTTCGGAGCGCGGCTTGATGCCGCCCTTGGTGGCGATGACGAGATTGTCCCGGTCGCGCTTGAGCTCCTCGCGCAGCGCCTTTCCCAGCATGGCTTCGGACTTCCCGAAACCGTAGGCCTGGGCGGTGTCGAAGAGGTTGACCCCGAGTTCGCGGGCGTGATGGATCGCGGCGATCGCCGTGTCCTCGTCGAACGAACCCCAGTCCCCGCCGAGCTGCCAGGTGCCGAAGGCGATCCTCGACACCTCGAGGCCGCTCCTGCCCAATGTCGTCGTACGCATGACTCCAGCAGAGCACAGACATCGGATCACCGCACCGGTTCTCCCGGCCAATGAAACCCCCAAATAACTGTTTGACGGTTGCCGTCCCGGCAGTCGATACTCGTGACATGTCCGAGTCCCCCAGCCTCGATGGGCTTCGCGTCCTCGCCCATCCTTTGCGGTTGCGCATTCTGTCGCTTTTGACCGGTGTCGCGATGAGCGCGGCCGAAGCCGCGCGCGAACTCGGTGAGACACAAGCGAATGTCAGCTATCACGTGCGACGGCTGCACGAGGCCGGGCTGCTCGACGTCGCCGAGGAGGTCCGGATCCGGGGCGGGCTGGCGAAACGCTACCGCCACGATCCGGAGTCCGGGATGCGGTTCACCTCGAAGCATCCGGACGAGGAGCAGCTTCTCATCGCGGCGATGGTCGAAGAACTCAAGCGCCGCAGCGAATTCCGCTTGCCGGACGAACGCGGGTCGATCAGCGACGCGGAGATGTGGGTCGACCGCGAGACCTGGGAGAAGGCGCTCGAACACGCTCGCGAACTGAGCGATCTGCTGCACTCGGCCGCGAAACCACCCCGCACCCGCGGCACGATCCCGGTCAGCGCGACGGTGGCGATGTTCGAGATGAGGCGACCGTGACCACCCTGCGCGAACCACTGCGCCACCACAACTTCCGCTGGCTGATCGCCGGCCGCACGTTCGGGGAGTTCGGCAACGCCGTCGCCCCGCTCGCGCTCGCGTTCGCCGTGATCGACCTGACCGGTTCCGCCGTCGACATCGGCATCGTCGTCGGCGCCCGCTCGGTGGCGAGCGTGGTGCTGTTGCTGTTCGGCGGGGTGCTCGCGGACCGGCTGCCGCGCTCGGTGATCCTGCAAGGTACCGAAGTCGCCGCCACCCTGACCCAGGCCGTCATCGCCGCGAGTGTCCTTTGTGGATTCGCCTCGATCCCGCTATTGGTCGCCCTGAGCGTGGTCAACGGCGCGGTGGCCGCGATCTCGGCCCCGGCGTCGGCGTCACTCACCCCGCTGACGGTGCCCGCCACCCAGCTCGCGCAGGCGAACGCGCTGGCCAGGCTGCTGTCGAACTCCGGCCGGATCGCCGGTGCCGGACTCGGCGGCATCCTCGTCACCGCGGTCGGCCCCGGCTGGGCGCTCGCCGGGAACGCGCTCCTGTTCCTGGGTTCGGCCCTGTCGTACCGGTGCATCCGCCTCAACCGCCGGGAACGCGTCCCCGGCAGCCGTCCACTGGCGGAGCTCGCCGAAGGCTGGCGCGAATTCCGGTCACGGACCTGGGTGTGGGTCGTGGTCGTGCAGTTCATGGTGGTGAACGCCGTCATCGCCGGCGGGATCGCGGTGCTCGGTCCCGTCGTCGCCGACAGCACCTTCGGACGCTCCGGCTGGGGTTTCGCCCTCGCCGCGCAGACGATCGGCTCGCTCGTCGGCGGGATCCTCGTGGCCCGATGGCAGCCGCGGCGCGCGCTGTTCGTCGGTGTCGCGGTGATCCTCCTCGAAGCACCGCCGCTGATCCTTCTCGGCCAGGCGCCCTTGCTCCCGCTGCTGCTCGCGGCCATGTTCGTCTCCGGCCTGGCGATCGAGCAGTTCGTGGTCGCGTGGGACGTCTCGCTGCAGGAGAACGTGCCCGAGGACAAACTCGCGCGCGTCTACTCCTACGACATGCTCGGTTCCTTCATCGCCCTGCCGCTCGGCCAGATGGCGGCCGGACCCGCCGCGCACCACTTCGGAGTCAGCACGACCCTGCTCGCGTGCGCCGCCCTGGTCGTGGCCGCCACCTGTCTCGCCCTGTGCAGCGGTCAGGTGCGCGGACTGGTCCGGAAGACCCACGCCGCCCAGCCCTGACCACCCGCCCGCGAAAGTGGTAGCAAAGGTCCATTGCTCCCTTTCCGCAGGTCACGGCCAGGGGCGGACCTCCTCGAGGAGCTTCGCGACCGCGAGCACCAGGTCGTCGGAGTGCCGCGGGCCGACGATCTGCAGACCGACCGGGAGGCCACTGGAGGTGCGGCCCGCCGGCACGCTGATCGCGGGCTGCTGGGTCATGTTGAACGGGTAGGTGAACGGCGTCCAGTCCGGCCAGCCGCTCAGCCCACTGCCCGGCGGCACCTCGTGCCCGGCTTCGAAGGCGGGGATCGGCAGGGTCGGCGTGATCAGCACGTCGTAGCGCGTGTGGAACTCGCCCATCAGGATGCCCAGCGCGGCCCGCTCGGCGTTGGCGCCGAGGTAGTCGCTCGCCGAGAAGGTCTTGCCGAGCTCCCAGACCTTCCGCAGCCCGGGGTCGACCTTGGTCTCCGAACCGGCGGGGAAGGTGTCCAGCCACTTGGCCGCCCCCGTCGACCACAGGATGTCGAAGGCGGGCTTGGGATCCGCGAAACCGGGATCGGCCTCTTCGATGTGCAGGCCCGCGTCCCCGAGCGACTGGACCGCCGACTTGACGATCTCCGCGACCTCCGGGTCGACGTCGACATAGCCGAGCGTCGGCGAGTACGCCGCGATCAGCCCGCGCACGTCCCGGCGGACAGCCTCGCGGTAGGTCGAGACCGGCGGGGCGAGCGCGGCCGGGTCGCGATAGTCGGGCATCGCGAGCACGTCGAGGAGCAGCGCCGTGTCGTCCACCGAACGCGCCATCGGGCCGGCGTGCGAAAGCGGCCCGAACGGGCTCGCCGGGAACAGCGGGATCCGGCCGTGTGTCGGTTTGAGACCGACGATTCCGCAGAACGAAGCCGGGATCCTGATCGAGCCGCCACCGTCGGTGCCGACGGAAAGCTCGCCCATCCCCGCCGCGACGGCCGCGGCGCTGCCTCCACTGGAGCCGCCCGCCGTAGTCGACGGGTCGACCGGGTTGCGGGTGATCCCGGTCAGCGTGTTGTCGGTGACGCCCTTCCACGCCAGTTCCGGCGTCGTGGTCTTTCCCAGCAGTACCAAGCCGTTCTCACGCAGTCGTGCGGTGACCGGGCTGTCGACGTCCCACGGCTGGTCGGGGTCGATGCACCGCGAACCGCGCAGCGTCGGCCAGCCCTGCGTCAGGAACATGTCCTTGATCGAGGCCGGGACACCATCGAGCCAGCCGATCGGATTACCGTCCCGCCACCGGACCTCGGACGCTTTCGCCTGCTCGAGCGCGCCATCGGCGTCGACCAGGCAGAAGGCGTTGGTCTCACCGTCGCGCTCCTCGATGGCACGCAACGCGGTCTGGGTGGCCTCGACCGGTGACAGCTCTCCGGTGGCATACGCGGCGACGAGCTCACTCGCGGTCAACTTGGTGTCGTTCAATCCGGCCCCTAACCTTGGCGAAGCGTCTCCGACGGCACGTATCCGAGCTGCTTGTCCACGACGTTGCGCAGTGCCTCTCCCGCGCGCCAGCGACGGAAGTTGTCCGCGAACACCTCTACCAGAGTATTACGCCAGCCGACGAAGTCGCCCGACATATGCGGCGAGATCAGCACGTTCTCCATAGTCCACAAAGGACTTTCGGCGGGCAGTGGCTCGGTGTCGAAGACGTCGAGTGCCGCACCGCCGAGCGGCCCGTCCCGCAGCGCGCCGATCAGGTCCGACGTGACGACCAGTTCGCCGCGTCCGACGTTGACGAACCGCGAGCCGGGTTTCATCACGCCGAAGGCTTCGGCGTCGAACATGCCCTTGGTCTGCTCGGTCAGCGGCGCGACCGCGACGACGTAGTCCGCTCCGGGAAGATGCCGAGACAGCTCCGACGACGCATACACGTCACCGAAGTCGGGATCGCCCGCACGAGGACGGCGTCCGACACCCGCCACCGACATCCCGGCCGCCCGCAACATCCGCGCGATCGACCGGCCGATCGGCCCGGTGCCGACCACCAGCACCCGGCGGCCGGAGATCCGTTCACTCTCCCGGTGCTTCCACTGCCGCTGCTTCTGCAGGTCCCACGACCGGGCGAAATCCTTGGCGAACGTGAGGACGACCCCGAGCACGTACTCGGCTATCGCCCCGTCGAACACCCCACGCGAGTTGGTGAGCACGACGTCGCTCTCCTGCAGCCCGGGGAAGAGCACCGGGTCGACGCCCGCGCTGGCGATGTGCAGCCAGCGCAGACGGTCGGCCGCATGCCAGGCACCCGGGACGGCGGTGGAGAGGAAGTCGTAGACGAAGAACGCGTCGGCGCCGGATAACGCGTCGGCCAACCCGGCCGCGTCGGTGTAACGAACCACCGCTTCGGCTTCGATAGCGCGCATGTCCGGTGGGCGCGTGTCTCCGCAGAGCACCGCCAGCACAGGGGTCTCCGAGGCGATCACGTTGACACCGTAAAAGTGGCTCGTATGATTGTCAACAATCCGAGGAACGACCCCCGGAGCACCGGACCTGTGACAGCAGAAGCTTTCCGGAGGCTGAGACTTGGATTTCGACTTACTGGAGTTCGAAGGCCCGTTGGCGCAGCGCGGTATCGGCGTGATCGCCCCCTTCGACCTCGCTCTGGAACGCGAGCTATGGCGCTGGGTACCCATGGAGGTCTCCCTCCATCTGGCGCGCACGCCGTACGAGCCGGTGCCCGTCAGCATGGAGATGGCCCAGCTCGTCAGCGACAGCAGGCATCTCGCCGCCGCCACGAGGGACGTGCTCCACGTGGAGCCCGAAGTCGTCGCCTATCTGTGCACCTCCGGCAGTTTCGTCAACGGTGTGGACTACGAACGTTCTCTGACCAAGGCGATCTGCGACGCGGGCGCGACGGACGCCGTCACCACGTCCGGAGCGCTGGCGGAGGTCCTGCATCAGCTCGACCTCCACCGGGTCTCGGTGCTGACGCCCTACGACGGCGACCTGACCGGGAAGCTGCACGACTTCCTGGCCGAACTCGGCGTCCGCACCGTTTCGAGCGACCACCTCGGCCTGGGCGGCGGCATCTGGAAGGTCAGCTACCGGACCATCGCCGAACGCATCCTCGCCGCCGACCACGCCGACGCGGAAGCCATCTTCGTCAGTTGCACCAACCTCCCCACCTACGATCTGATCGAGCCGCTCGAAAGCGCGCTCGGCAAACCCGTCCTCACTGCCAACCAGCTCACGATGTGGGCCTGCCTCCGGCGGATGAACCTGCCGATCGTCGGGCCCGGCAAGTGGCTCCGGGAGGTCGACTGACCTCTTCCCTTACGATTGTCGACAATCTGCCCTCCGGAGGTTCCGTGCCCATCACGCCGTTCGCCCCACCCGAGCCGCCGTCCGAGACGACCACCATCGGGTTCATCTACCCCGATCACGCGGCCGAAGACGACTACCCGCTCGCGGAACAGCTCCTCGGCGGGGACATGGCCGGGATCAAACTGCCGGTCGAGCACATCTACGGAACCGATCTCCACGCCGTGCCCGAGCTACTGGACCTCGGCAGCGAAAGCCGGCTCGCCGACGGCGCCGCGCTGCTCGCCAAGCACGAACCGGACGCGGTGGTCTGGGCGTGCACGAGCGGCAGTTTCGTCTACGGCTGGGAAGGCGCCCGAGACCAGGCCGACCGGCTGGCCGCCGTCGCCGGTGTCCCGGCGTCGAGCACGTCCTTCGCCTTCGTCAACGCCGCACGGGCGCTCGGCGTCCGGCGGGTCGCGGTCGCCGCCAGCTACCCGGACGACGTCGCCCGGCTGTTCGTCGAGTTCCTCGGCGCGGGCGGGATCGAAGTGGTCTCGATGGGCAGCGCGGATATCGACACCGCCGCCGAAGTCGGCGATCTCAGCCCGGAGGCCGTCGTCGAACTCGCGGTGAGCCGCGACCATCCGGCCGCCGACGCCCTGCTCGTCCCCGACACCGCCATGCGGACGCTCGGCGAGATCAACACACTCGAAACCCGGATCCGCAAGCCGGTGCTGACCGCCAACCAGGTCACCGTGTGGGAGGGCCTGCGGCTCACCGGGAAGTCCCCGCTCGTCCGCACCTTGGGCGCCTTGTTCGGACAGAGGAGAAGCTGAGCCATGTCCTTGCCGGATATCGAGCCGGTCAGCCGGGAATCGACCGCCGGGATCATCGCGCGCCAGTTGCGGGACGCGATCATGACCGGCGCCCTCCCACCCGGCACCCAGCTCGGTGAAACGGATCTGGCCTCCCGGTTCCAGGTTTCGCGGGGACCGCTGCGCGAGGCGATGCAGCATCTCGTGTCCGAAGGGCTCCTGCGCAGCGAGCGGCACCGCGGACTGTTCGTGATCGACCTCGAACCCGGCGACGTCTACGACATCTACTCGGCACGCTCGGCCATCGAACGAGCCGCGATGCTGCGCGCCTTGCGCGGGGACCGGGAACGGGTCGCCACCGAACTCGAGGAGGCCGTGCGCGCCATGGCCGCCGCCGCGGACGAGGACGACCCGACCGCGCTCTCCTGGGCGGACCTCCGTTTCCACGAGGCGCTAATCGCCGCCTCCGGCAGCAAACGGCTCGTGCGCATGGCGCGGACCCTGTTGATCGAGACCAGGATGTGCCTCACCGCGCTGCAGGGGACCTATCAGCAGGTCGAAGAACGGGTCACCGAGCACACCAGCATCATCGAGGCCCTGCGGGCGGGCGACGAAGAGACCGCGCTTTCGCTGCTGGAGGCCCATATGGAGGACGCCGTCCAACGGCTGGCCCCGGGAACCAGCCTGCGGGAGGGCGAAGCTCCCGCTGTGCCTTAAAGAGTCAGCCACGGCCCCGCGCCCCCAGCACCGGTTGCCCACCGGTCCCGCCACGGAACTCCCTGTCCCACGGCCAATTGCCGTGCTCGTCCTCGTAGACCAGTTGCAGGGCCCGGAAGTTCTCGCCGTACAGCAGAACAGCGGTGAGCAGGTGCGCCGACGGAGAACTGAGCGGGACGACCTCCAACGACGGCCAACCCACCTCCGCGGGCAGTACCTCTCCCGGCTCCGGCGGCCCCGACCGGACCACCTGCTGGGCGAAATAATTCAGCAGCTGGCCGGATCTTCGTTCTCTCAGGCCGGTGACGACGAGCTCCGGAAGCCCGGCGTCGGTGAGCCCGACCGTGTACGCGAAGCCCGGTTGGACGATTCCGCGCTCGACCGTCTGCACCATCCAGCCGTACTTGCGGATCAGGGGACGGACCTCCTCGACGAGGTAGTCGTCGCGGGTCTTTCCGGGGTTGTCGCAATGCCAGCACATCGGCACTCCTCCAGTCGTCGAATCCGATGATCGACACTGTGCACCGCGGCACCGACAAAAACCCACACCCCGGATCGGCGCACGGGCGGCGAACGGGCTTTCATACTGGACTTCGCGCCGAGATTCCCTTTAGTGGCAACGTTTTTCGTCTTGAGAAAATATGCTGATTGCCGAGAAGGAAGAACCTGCGGAGTTCAACGGCCGGGGCCGCGGCGGGGGTCGGCACTATCGAGGGGTACGGCGAACGTGATGTGTTGCGAAAGCCACTTTCGCAACACTGAAGGTTGGGAAAGTGGCTTTCGCAACCTTCAGCGGCCTGTCGTGCACTACATGCCCTGCGAAGTGAATCCAACCCGCTCGACATCTAGACCGTGAAGGCCCCTTCCTTGCGTTAAACGCAGCGAAGGGGCCTTAACGTACTAACCGAAATCGTGAATGGACCATTCATGACATCCGGGACTTGACACGCCACCAGGAGGATGGTTCAAGATAGAGCGGCGACCACCGCGGACCCGAGTTCGGCGGTGGTGGACTTCCCGCCGAGGTCTGGGGTCTGCACGGTCCCCTCCTCGAGAACCTTTTCCACGGCCGCGCGTACATCTTGTGCCGCAACGGTTTCCCCGAGATGTTCGAGCAGCATCGCCCCCGCCAGGATCTGCGCCACCGGATTCGCGATGCCCTGTCCGGCGATGTCGGGAGCGCTGCCGTGCACCGCCTCGAACATGGAAGGAAGCTCACCGGTCGGATTGATATTGCCCGAAGGCGCCATCCCGAGCCCACCCGTCACGGCCGCCGCCAGGTCGCTCAGGATGTCGCCGAACAGATTGGAAGCGACCACGACGTCGAGCCGGTCCGGCGCCTGCACCATCCGCGCGGCGAGCGCGTCGACATGGCATTGTTCGGCGTGCACGTCCGGATACTCCGAAGAGACCTCGGCGAAGATCTCGTCCCAGAACGGCATCGAGTGAATGAGCCCGTTGGATTTGGTCGCCGAGCAGACCCGCCCCGTCCGCGTCTTCGCCAACTCGAAGGCATAGCGGATGATCCGCTCCACCCCGACCCGCGTGAACACGGACTCCTGTAAGACGAACTCGTTGCCCAGACCGCGATTGTGCCTGCCACCGAGCTCCGAGTACTCGCCCTCGGAGTTCTCCCGGACGATCACCATCTCCAGTTCGTCGGCGCTCCGGCCGGCCAATGCCGACGTCGTCCCCGGCAGCAGCCGGACCGGCCGGAGGTTGACGTACTGACCGAACGCACGCCGAACCGGGATGAGGAGGCCCCACAACGAAACATGATCCGGGACACCGGGAAAGCCCACGGCACCGAGAAAGATCCCGTCGAACCGGGAGAGTTGCTCGATACCGTCGTCCGGCATCATCGAGCCGGTCTTGGTGTACCGCTCACAACTCCAGTCGAACTCCGTCCAGGACAAGGAGAAATCGTGCGATGCCGCCGCGCGGTCGAGGACCTTGCGGGCCTCGACCGTCACGTCGACACCGATCCCGTCGCCGGGGATACTCGCGATCCGATACGAAGAAGTCACAGAGCCACCGCGATGTACTTGGTCTCGAGGAACTCGTCGATGCCGACGGTGCCGCCCTCGCGGCCGAGTCCGGATTGCTTGATCCCGCCGAACGGCGCCGCCGGATTCGAGACCAGCCCTTGGTTGAGGCCGATCATGCCGGCCTCCAGCCGTTCCGAAACCCGCAGAGCCCGCTTGAGATCGGAGGTGTACACATAGGACACGAGACCGAATTCGGTGTCGTTCGCCGCCGCGATGGCCTCGTCCTCGCTGTCGAACGGAGTGATCGGGGCGACCGGCCCGAAGATCTCTTCCGAAGCGAGCCTGGCGTCCTTCGGAACGTCGGTAAGCACCGTGGCCTGATAGAAGTTACCCGGGCCGTCCACAGTGGACCCACCGGTGAGGACGCGCGCTCCTCGCTCGGTGGCGTCGGAGACCAGGCCGCTGACCTTCTCGACGGCGGCTTCGTCGATGAGAGGGCCGACGACGACACCCTCCTCGGTGCCACGCCCCATGGGCAGGGCCTCCATACGCTCGGTGAGGCGCCGGGAGAACTCGTCGACAATGCCCCGCTGGACATAGAAGCGGTTCGCGGCCGTGCAGGCCTCACCGATGTTGCGCATCTTCGCGGTCATCGCGCCTTCGACCGCCGCGTCGAGGTCGGCGTCTTCGAATACGAGGAAGGGGGCGTTGCCGCCGAGTTCCATCGAAGTGCGGAGCACCTTGTCCGCGCACTGTTCCAGCAGCTTCCGGCCGACGCCGGTCGAGCCGGTGAAGGACAGCTTCCGGGCGCGGCCGTCCCGGATCAACGGCTCCATCACGCCGCCGGAGTCCGACGTCGTCAGCACGTTCAGCACGCCTTCGGGCAATCCCGCTTCGGCGAGGATGGCCGCGAGGGCCAACATCGAAAGGGGGGTTTGAGCAGCGGGCTTGATGACCATCGTGCAGCCTGCCGCCACCGCGGGCCCGATCTTGCGGGTGCCCATCGCCATGGGGAAGTTCCACGGCGTGATCAGCAGACACGGACCGACCGGCTGCTTGGTCACGAGGAACCGGCCTGTCCCGTTGGGAGCGACGGCGTAACCACCGTCGATCCGGACGGCTTCCTCCGCGAACCAGCGGAAGAACTCGGCCGCATAGGTGATCTCGCCCTTCGACTCCGCGAGCGGCTTGCCCATCTCGAGGGTCATCAGCAGTGCGAGTTCGTCGGCGCGCTTGATCAGCAGTTCGTAGGCGCGGCGCAGGATCTCACCGCGTTCACGCGGGGCGACGTTCGCCCAGTCGGCCTGCGCGGCGACGGCCGCGTCGAGTGCGCTGACACCGTCCGCCGGTGACGCGTCGGCCACCTCGCACAGGGCTTCACCCGTCGAGGGGTCGAGAACGGGGAAGGTCTTCCCGTCCGCTGCGGGCACCCACTTGCCGCCGATGAACAGTTCCTTGCCGACCGACGTGACCACGCCGGCCTCACTGATCGAGCTCATCCCAACGCTCCTCCATGTTGTCCCGAACGCCATGCTATGGATATTGTCAACAATCGACAACAGCTCAGCCGACCTAGGAGCGCAGCCCATGGCCCAGCTATCACCGCTGCTCAAGCAGGCAACGCCGGTCGTGGTCGACCACGGTGAAGGGGTTTACCTCTACGGCACCGATGGCAAACGTCACCTGGATTTCACCGCCGGTATCGGCGTGACCAGCACCGGCCACTGTCATCCGCACGTGGTGAGCGCGGCGCAGGAGCAGATCGGCAAACTCATCCACGGGCAGTACACGACGGTCATGCACAAGCCGATGCTGGAGCTGACCGAGAAGCTGGGCGGTGTCTTGCCGGAGGGCCTGGACTCACTCTTCTACGCGAACTCCGGCAGCGAGGCGGTCGAGGCGGCGCTCCGGCTGTCACGGCAGGCGACCAAGCGGCCCAACGTCATCGTCTTCCAGGGCGGGTTCCACGGCCGGACCGTCGCGGCGGCGACGATGACGACGTCGGGCACCCGGTTCAGCGCCGGGATCTCGCCGCTCATGTCCGGCGTGCACGTCGCGCCCTTCCCGTACGCCTTCCACTACGGCTGGGACGAGGAGACGGCGACGAAGTTCGCCCTGCGCGAGCTCGACTACCTGTTCGCGACGGTCTGCGCGCCGAACGAGACGGCGGCGTTCTTCATCGAGCCAGTGCTCGGCGAAGGCGGGTACGTCCCGGCGAACGCCGAGTTCCTCGCCGGGTTGCGGGAACGCGCCGACAAGCACGGGATCCTGCTGGTGATGGACGAGATCCAGACCGGCTTCGGCCGGACGGGGCGGTTCTGGGGGCACGAGCACTTCGGGGTACGCCCGGACATCGTGCTCATCGCGAAGGGGCTCGCGAGCGGCTTCCCGATCTCGGGCATCGCCGCGTCGGAGGAGCTGATGGCGAAGGCACTCCCCGGTTCCCAGGGCGGGACCTACGGCGGCAACGCGGTGGCCTGCGCCGCGGCGATCGCCACACTCGAGGTGATCCAGCGCGAAGGTCTGGTCGAGAACGCCGCCGAACGAGGACGTCAGCTCCTGGAAGGCGTGCGGGTGATCGCGGACAAGTCGCCGTCGATCGGTGACGTACGCGGGCTGGGGCTGCTGGTCGGATCCGAATTCACCACGCCGGATGGCGAGCCGGACACGGCGAAGGCCCAGGCGGCACAGAAAGCCGCGTCCTCCAACGGGTTGCTTCTGCTGACCTGCGGGGCGTACATGAACGTCGTCCGGATGGTGCCGCCGCTGATCGTCGACTCCGAACAGGTCGACGAGGCGCTGCGGATCTGGGGCGACGTCGTGGCGGGGGTCGAGTGATGGCCCGGTACATCACGATCACCCTGGACAAGCGCGGGGTCTCCTGCCGTGCCCGGCTGCTCGACGCCGAAGCCCCGCGAACCTGCCGCGCGGTGTGGGACGCGTTGCCGCAGAGTGGTTCGGCATACCACGCGAAGTACGCGCGCAACGAGGTCTACACGCTCGTGCCGCCCTTCGCCGAGCCGAAACCGGGCCGCGAAAACCCCACGGTGACCCCGATTCCGGGGGACGTCGTGTACTTCGGCTTCGAGGCTTGGGAGATCGGCAACCCGGCGTACGGCTACGACGAGGGCAGTGAGGCGCACAGCGATCAGGGCGCGACGGATCTCGCGATCTTCTACGGCCGCAACAACCTGCTGATCAACGGCGACGCGGGCTGGGTGCCCGGCAACGTGTTCGCGACGATCGAAGAGGGGCTGGCCGAGATGGCGGAAGCCGCGCAGGATCTCTGGCTGCGCGGTGTCGAGGGCGAGACGCTTTCGTTCGCCCGCGCGTGAACCCGTGGGCGGTGCGGGTTTCCACCCTCACCGCCCACGGGCCGGCACCCCTCCCTGGCTTACTGTCGCGCTTCGGAGAGCCGGTACTCGACGCCACCGACCTCTTCGCCGCGCTGGTCGACCTGGGTCACGTTGACGGTGTACTGCTGTCCCCCTGCCGCCTCCGCTCCCGCGGTGAAACTCAGTCTGGCGCCCACCTGTTCGCCGGACTTGAACGTCAAACCGCTGATCCGGGCTCTCTGCGGATCGACGATGGCCAGCTCGGTCTCGCCGATCCGTGCGACACCTTCACCCTTCGCGCCGGCGGCCCGCCAGCGCGCGGCGAGGTCGGGGCCGAGATCGATGGTGATCCGTCCCGGGCCGGTGAACGGCCTGCCCGGCTGGGTGAAGACGATGTCGCCGACCGCGGTGGGGTCGGGACCGTCCCAGCCGAACACGATCGGCCGGTACTCGGGGATCTTGATCCGGAACGGCAGGACGTTCACGTTGTGCCAGCCGATGTTGTTGTTGTTCCGTGCGTTCGCCGACGTACTCAGGCCTTCGGTCGGCAGATCGGTCGGCGAAAGCCACCGTGCCAGCAGGCAGAAGTGCGAGCCGAGCGGGACCTTCCACGGGATGACGACCGTCTTGGTGCCGTAGGGAACGCTCACATTGGAAAGCGAACCGATGTAGTTCCACTGGCTCGGCCATTGGGCCACGGTGCCTTGGCTCGTGTAGTAGACCTGCAGTGTCCCCTTCTCGAGCTTGTCCCCGTACGGACCAGGGTTGTTCAGGTTGACGTGGATGTAGACGGTTTCTCCAGCGACGACCGGCGCGTCGGTGACGCAAGGGATCTGTCCCTTGCACACCCGGATGTCGGGGCTGGAGTAGAGCGAACCGGTCGAGGGTTCGAACCCGACATCGGCCGTGTTGTCGCGGATGAAGACGTCGCTCCGGTCCGCCGGGGCGGCCTGCACCGCCGGCGCGACCCCCGCGAACAGTGTCGCGGCGGCCAAGACGGCCGAGGCGAGCAGTGTTCGCCTGCGCCGCGGATTCCTGCTGATCATGTTCCCCTCCTTGGGCGAAACGTTCGACCCGTCGACCGTCGGCCACACCGGTTGTGGCGCGGTTGTCGAGATCGTGTGCCCTAATCGGCCGATTTCGGTGGGTCTTCGGCCGGATACGCTCACCGAGGTCACATGCCGGAGGGAGCAGGGTGCCCGGGCCAGGGGAACTGCGGGTGCTGGGCCCGGTCGAAGCGATCGGCCCCACCGGGCGGGCGGAGTTGCACGGCGCCCGCCAGCGAGCCGTGCTCGGCGTTCTCGCCCTGCACGCGGGCTCGGTCGTCCCGATCCCCCGGCTGGTCGATGTGCTCTGGGGTGAGGATCCGCCGCGCACCGCGGTGAAGACCCTGCACAGCCATGTCGCCCGGATCCGGCAGGCACTGGAGGACTGCGGATTCCCGCTGGTCCTGCAGACGCGCAAACCCGGGTACGTCCTGACGATCGCACAGTCCTCTGTCGACGCTCTCCGCTTCGAAGAAGAACTTCGTGCCGCCAAGCGGAGTAATCCCGGTCAGGCGGTGACGGCGCTGCGTGAGGCGTTGCGGCTCTGGCGCGGCGAGGCCTTCGCGGACGCCGAACTCGACGGCTGGGGCCTGCGCGAGGTCGAGCGGCTGCAAGAGCTACGGCTGTCCGCCTGGGAAGAACTTTGGGACGCAGAGCTCCGGCTCGGTGAACACGAGGAGGTCCTCCGGGAACTTCCGCGGCTCCGGGCCGAACAGCCGTACCGCGAACGGCTCGCAGCACTGCACATGCTCGCCCTGCATCGCTGCGGAAGGCATGCCGAGGCGCTGGAGACGTTCCAGGCCGTACGCAGAGGACTGGCCGACGAGTTCGGCGTGGATCCCGGACCGGAACTGGTCGAACTGCACACGTCGATTCTGCGACGCGCGCCCGAACTCGACGCACCCGCCCGGGGCACCGCGCCCGCACAGCTCCCCGCCCGTGTCGGGCACTTCACCGGGCGGCAGCAGGAGCTCGCTTCACTCGACGAGCTTCTCGACGAGGCCGAGCCGCCGGTCGTGGTGATCTCCGGGGCGGCGGGGATGGGGAAGTCCGCGCTCGCCGTGCAGTGGGCGCACCGCATCGCGGACCGCTTCCCCGACGGTCAGCTCTTCCTCGATCTGGCCGGGCACGACCCGCACGAGGCGGTCTCGCCGGGCGACGCGCTCGCGCATCTGTCGCGCGGGCTCGGCCTTCCTGACGACCGGCTGCCCGACGCGACGGCCGAACGCGCGGCGCTCTACCGCTCATTGCTGCACGGCAGGCGTTGCGTGATCGTCGCCGACAACGCGGGCGGCGTCGAGCAGATCCTTCCGCTCGTTCCCGGCACGGCGAAGACGATGCTGATCGTCACGAGCAGGCAGACGCTGGCGGCGCTCGGCAGCAGGCACGCCGTGCGGGTGTTCGCCCTCGACGCGCTGGCCGATCCGGAATCGATGACCCTGCTCACCCGGGTTCTGGGTGCCGATCGCGTCGCCCGCGAACCCGGGCAGGCCGCGCGGCTGGCCAGGCTGTGCGACGGGATGCCGTTGGCGTTGCGGATCGCCGCCGCGCGCCTGACCGGCGAGCCGAGCCGTCCGATCGCGGAGCTCACCCGTGAGCTGACCGGCGCCGGACGATTGGAAACCCTTGCGGTACAAGGGGATTCCCGGACCGTCAAAACCGTCCTCGCGAGTGCCTACCTGCCGCTGGAGCGTGCTTCGGCCCGGCTGTTCCGGCTGTCCGGGCTGATCCCTGGCACATCGTTCAGCGTGGCGCTCGGCGGCGCGCTGTGCGGGGTGCCAGCCGAAGCGGGCCGGGCCGCGGCCGCCGAGTTGTCCGCGGCGCACCTGATCACCCCTGCCGGCCCGGACCGCTACCGTCTCCACGATCTGATCCGCGAGTTCGCCGTCGCGTGCGCCCGCACCGACGAAACGACGTCGAGCCGCGCCGAGGCGGCGGACCGGCTGATCGACTGGTACCTGCACGTCGCCGCCGAGGCGAACCGGATCATCGACCCGAACCGCGATCTGGTCACCCTGGCGTTGCGGCATCCGGCACCCGGGCTGCCGTTCCCGGCGGAAAGACGCGCGGCGCTGGCGTTCCTGGGGGCCGAGCGGGCGAATCTGCTGCCCGTGGTGCGGTTCGCCCGCGAACACGGCCGCAACACCGCCGCTTGGCAGCTGACCTACCTGCTCACCAGTTTCTACGACACCACCGGCGGCTGGAACGAGCGGATCGGGCTCTGCCGCGAGGGCGCCGCGGCGGCCGTCGAGCTCGACGATCCGTTGGCGGAGGCGGAAATGCTGCGTGCGCTGGGCGCGGCCTACTTCATGACCCGCAGGCTGACGGACGCGCTCGAAACCAACGCCCGTGCGCTGAAGGCCGCCCGCGCGGCGGGTGATCTCGAAGGCGAAGGGCACATCTACAACAACACCGCGAACGCCTACGCCGCGCTTCGCCGGTTCGACGAGGCGATCACCGCGTACCAGCTGGCCGTGGAGCGATGTACCTCGGCGGGCAACAGGCTCGGGCGTGCCCTGTCCCAGCGCAACCTCGGCCACGCCTATATTCGCCGCGGCCAGCCGATGGACGGCCTCAGCCCCCTGACGGCCGCGCTGGAGACGTTCCGCGAACTCGGCAACGCCCGGCTGGAAGCGGCCACCCTGGACACGCTCGGCGAGGCCTACGAGGAACTCGGCGATCACGACGTTGCGCTGGACCACCTCGGCAAGGCGCTGGCCGCGTCCAGGGCGATCGGCGACCGCTGGCAGGAGTGGGAGTCGCTGCTGCACGCCGGCCAGGTCCACCTCGCCCGCAAGGACTTCCGGGCCGCGCGGAACGACTTCGACCAGGCGCTGCTGATCAGCCGGGACGTCGGGAACCGGCACAGCGAGGCGGCCGCGCTCGACCGGCTCGGCCGTGCCCATCTGGGGCTCGGCGATCTGGCGGCGGCGCGGGAAAGCCTCGAACGCGGCATCGCGGTCCGGGCGGGCGTCCCTGATCCGTACGAGGAGGCTCATCTGCACCGCGACCTCGGCGACCTGGAGACACGGTGCGGGGACACGGCCGCCGCGGCCGCCCACTGGGCTCGAGCGATCGAGCTGTACCGGCGGGCGAACGCGACGGCCGACGCCGACCTCGTCACCCGGCGGGGCTGATCACCACGGTCGAGGTCGCGTACACGAGCCTGCCCTGCGACGGCTCGAAGAACTCGACCCGCGCCTTCCCCGTTTGCCCGGGCACGACCGCGAGCTCGGCGTATCCCCTGGTCTCACCACGCTGGAAGGTGACCACACCGTCCTTCACCGGCTCGTGGGCGGAGCCTTCGGTGCGATAGCGGATCGTGAGCGGTCCCGCGAGCCACGGCCGGGAAAGCACGAGCGGCACCTTGCAGGTGGCGGCCTGCGCGAAGTTGGGCGGGATCGACCAGCAGATCTCGCCTTCCTGGGTGGTGGCCAGCGGCACGGTCTTGACCTTGTCGTCGTCGGCCACCCAGGCGACGCCGACGCTGTGCCCGATCCGCAGGCCTTTCCCGCCGTAGAGGTGCAGCGAGAACATCTCGTCGTTCTCGACGAAGGAATCGGCGCGGACCTTGACCGCGACCGTCTGCGTGTCCGCCCGCCCGGCCCAGGTCAGCGTGCCCGCGCGCGGCAGATAATCGACGCTCTCCTTCGCGACGAAGGCCGAATCGACCGGCGAGCCGTTGCCCTCGATCGTCCGGTACTCGACCGAGCCCTGCGGTGCGCAACCGCCGTCGGCGAGTGAAACGGTGAACAGAAGGGTGGTGTACCCGGCGCTTGTCCCTTCGGCCTGGCTGACGCCGCTGACGTTCACCACGGGCACGGTGCAGCCCGCTTCCCCGCCTTCGGCCACCGGCACCGCGAGCCCGAACACGATCGCGAGCGACGCCCCCAGCGCCGCGATCCGCCTCATCCTTGATCCCATCGAGCGTCCTCCCCTTCCGACGGGCCGCCGTGGCCCGCTGCGACATGGGTAACCGAGTGAGGTTGTCGTGAGGTTGTGACCAGCGGAAGCAAACATGAAAATGATTCATGGCCATCCCCGCCCACGACGTACTACGCTTCGGTAACCAGGCAAAGAAGCGTGAGGAAGGGCAGTCGATGGGCGATGTTGCGGCACGGTTCGCCAAGATCGTCGGGGACGCGAACTTGCTGTCAGGCGAGGCGATCCCCGAGGACTACGCACACGACGAGGCGCTGACCACCTCGGCGCAGAGGCCCGCCTACCTGGCGAAACCAGGAAGCACCGAAGAGGTCGCGGAGCTGCTGAAGGCGGCAGGCGAACACGGCGTGCCGGTCACCGCGCGCGGTTCGGGCACCGGCCTTTCGGGTGCCGCGCGGCCTCGCGAAGACGGCCTGGTGATCTCTTTCGAGCGGATGAACGCCGTGCTTGAGATCGACACCGAAAACCACGTCGCCGTCGTTCAGCCCGGCGTCACACTGTCCGATTTGGACGAAAAGACCACGGAAGCCGGACTCGGCTACACCGTCTACCCCGGGGAACTGAGCGCGAGTGTCGGCGGCAACGTCGGCACCAACGCGGGCGGCATGCGTGCGGTCAAATACGGCGTCACGCGGCACAACGTGGTCGGCCTGCAGGCCGTGCTGCCGACCGGTGAGATCATCCGGACCGGCGGCAAGACCTCGAAGGTGTCGACGGGATACGACCTGACCCAGCTGATCATCGGCTCCGAAGGCACCCTCGCGATCGCCACCGAGGTCATCGTGAAGCTGTACCCGCGCCTGCCGCACGGTGCCACGGTGTTCGCCCCGTTCGAGACCTTCGACGAGGTGATGACCGTCGTCCCGAAGATCATCTCCAGCGGGCTCGCGCCGCACATCCTCGAGTACATCGACAACCTGACGCTCGCCGCGATCAGCTACAACGAGAAACTCAGCCTCGGCGTGCCGGACTCGATCCGGGACACCGCGCAGGCCTATCTGGTGGTGGCGCTGGAAAACCGCGACAGCGACCGGCTGCACTCCGACATCGAGGAGCTCGGCGGGCTGTTGGGAGACCTCGGCGCGATGGACGTGTACGTGCTCGAAGGCCCTTCGGCGCGCAAGCTCATCGAGGCACGCGAAAAGGCGTTCTGGACGGCCAAGGCGGCCGGCGCCGACGACGTCATCGACGTGGTGGTCCCGAGGTCCGCCATGCCCGAGTTCCTGCGCAAGGCGAGGGAAATGGCGTTGTCGCGCGAGGCGGGCGCGCTCGGCTGCGGCCATGCCGGCGACGGCAACGTCCACCTCGCCATCTTCTGCAAGGACGCGGACAAACGGAAACAGCTGCTGACCGACATCTTCGCGCTCGGCATGGAACTCGGCGGCGCGATCTCCGGCGAACACGGCCTCGGAAGGGCCAAGGCCGGCTACTTCCTCGACCTGGAGGACCCGGCGAAGATCGCGCTGATGCGCCGGATCAAGGAAAGCTTCGACCCGGCCGGGATCCTCAACCCCGGCGTTCTTTTCGCTGAGAGGGCTTGAAAAGTGAGTGAGATGAACGGCGCCCAGTCCCTGATCCGCACGCTCGTCGACGCGGGCGTCGACGTGTGCTTCTCGAATCCGGGCACCTCGGAGATGCACTTCGTGGCCGCGCTCGACTCCGTGCCCGAGATGCGCGGCGTGCTCGGCCTGTTCGAAGGCGTCGTCACCGGCGCCGCGGACGGATACGCGCGCATCGCCGACAAGCCGGCCGCGACGCTGCTGCACCTCGGCCCCGGACTCGGGAACGGGCTGGCGAACCTGCACAACGCGCGCCGCGCCCACACTCCGATCGTCAACGTGATCGGCGACCACGCGACCTACCACAAGCAGTACGACGCCCCGCTCGAATCGGACATCGAGGCGGTCGCCGGTTCGCTCGAAGGCTGGGTCCGCCGCTCGGAGCACACGAAGGACGTCGGCGCCGATGCCGCCGCGGCGGTCGCGGCCTCCCAAGACGCCCCCGGACAGGTGGCGACCCTGATCCTCCCTGCCGACGCGTCCTGGGGCGAGGGCGGCGAAACCTGCGCGCCCATCCCGCCTCGGATCCCGCAGGTCGTCGACGCGACGACGGTGAAGAACATCGCCGAAGTGCTGACCAGTGGTGAACCGGTCGCCCTGCTCGTCGGTGGCAGCGGTTGTCGCGAGGCCGGACTGCGCGCGACCAGCCGGATCGCGGCCGCGACCGGGGTGAAGACGTTCGTCGAGACCTTCCCCGCCCGGCTCGAACGCGGCGAAGGCCTGCCGACGATCGAGCGGCTGGGCTATCTCGCCGAGCAGGTCGCGTACCAGCTCGACGGGATCAAGCACGTGATCGTCGCCGGCACGAAGGCACCTGTTTCGTTCTTCGCCTACCCCGGCAAGGCGAGCAATCTGGTGCCCGAAGGCGCACAGGTCCATGTGCTCGCCGATGTCGCGCAGGACGTGCCGCGGGCTCTGACCGACGTGGCGGAACTGGTCGCGGCCGAGACCGAGCCCGTACTGCAGGAGGCCGCCCGGCCCGCCCTGCCTTCCGGGCCGCTGACCCCGCAGAACTGGGTCGAGGTGATCGGCGCGCTGCTGCCGGAACGCGCGATCATCGCCGACGAAGCGAACACGTCCGGGCTGTTGCTGCCCGCCGCGACCGCGGGTGCGCCCCGGCACGACGTGCTGACCCTGACCGGCGGCGCGATCGGCTACGGCATGCCCGTCGCGACCGGCGCCGCCGTCGCCGCGCCGGACCGGCCGGTGATCAACCTGCAGTCCGACGGCAGCGCGCTGTACACGATTTCGGCGTTGTGGACGCAGGCCCGGGAGAATCTCAACGTCACCACGGTCCTGCTGAACAACCGCGCGTACGCGATCCTGCGGCTGGAGCTGCAGCGGGTCGGCGCGGACGCCAACGGCCCCAAAGCGAACGAACTGCTCGACCTTTCCCGGCCCGACATGGACTTCGTCAAGATCGCCGAAGGCATGGGCGTCCCGGCGACCAGGGCGACGACCGCGGAGGAGCTGGCCGAGCAGTTCCAGCGCGCGCTGGCCGAGCCGGGACCGCACCTGATCGACGCGATCGTCCCGACCCTGTTCTGAGCGGAGTGCCCTTGCGTTGCGATGAAATCCTTTCATCGCAACGCAAGGCGCGCTAGTGGACCGAAGCGACCAGCGGCTCGGGCTGACGTTGCTTCGGCACGAAAACGGTCAAGACGAGCCCCAGGAGCGCCGCACCGGCGGCGACCACGAAGCTCAGCCGGAATCCGGCCGCGGACGGGACGGAAACCCCGCCGACGGTGATCGCCAGCGACGCGAGCATGGACGCCATCACCGCGCTGGACGTCGACGTGCCGACGGAGCGCATCAGCGAGTTCAGCCCGTTCGCGGACGCGGTTTCGGTGACCGGGACCGAGCCCATGATCAGCGCGGGCATGGCCGCGTAAGCGATGCCCACGCCACCGCCGATGATGATCGACGCCGTGATCAGCTCGAGAGCGTTGTCCATCAACATGGTCGCGAAGACATACCCGGTCGCGATGGTGGTGGCACCGACCATCAGCGTCGTACGCGGTCCGTAGCGCTCGATGAGCCGGGCCGAAACCGGCGACAGCATGAACATGACCAGACCGTTCGGCGCGAGGCAGAGTCCGGCCTGCACCATCGTCAGGCCGAGGCCGTAGCCGGTCGACGCGGGCGCCTGCAGCAGCTGCGGGAACGACAACGCCATCGAGTACAGCGCGAAACCGATCATGATCGACGCGAGGTTGGTGAACAGCACCGGGCGCCGCGCGGAGACCCGCAGGTCCACGAGCGGATCCCGGCGCCGCAGCTGGTAGGCGCCCCAGACCAGAAGGATCACCACCGCGCTCCCGCCGAAGGCCAGCGTGCGGCCGCTACCCCAGCCCCATTCGCTGCCTTTGACGATCGGCAACAGCAGGCAGACCAGGCCGACGGTCAGCCCCACCGCACCGAGGTAGTCGAACGGCGCCGGCGTCTTCACCGGCGACTCCGGCACCACGAAGAGGATCAGCAGCCCGCAAACGAGCCCGAGCCCCGCCGACGCCCAGAAGAGGACGTGCCAGTCGGCGTTCTGCGCGACCAGCGCCGATACCGGGAGCCCGATGGCACCGCCGACACCGAGCGTCGAACTCATCACCGAGATCGCGGCGCCGACCCGTTCCGGTGCGAGTTCGTCGCGCATGATGCTGATCCCCAGCGGGATCGCGCCCATCGCGCAGCCCTGAAGCCCTCGGCCGACGACCATCAGCGCGAGCGAACTCGTCAGCGCCGACACCACCGAACCGGCGACCAGGAACCCCAGGCTGATCAGCAGCAACCGGCGCTTGCCGTAGAGGTCGCCGAGCCTGCCGCTCACCGGCATCACCACGGCTCCGGCGATGAGGGTCGCCGTCACCACCCACGACGCGTCCGACGGGGTCGTGTCGAGCAGCCGGGGGAACGCCGGGATGAGCGGGACGACGAGCGTCTGCATGAACGAGGCCACCAGCCCGCAGGTGGCAAGCACGACCACGAAGATCCGGGGCGAAGGTGCCCGTCCGGCCGGTTTCACCATGCGCATCCCATGATCCGACCTTACACAGCACCACCCTTCCCAGTGAATGAACAACGGACGGGATCACAGCCAGGTACGGACCCCGCCGTGCCCGGAGCAGGTGCCGCGGCGGTTCTGGCTGTAGCTGTACGAACCGTCCTTGCAGAGGGCGGTCGCACCGTCGGCCGCGCCGGGGCCGCTCGCCGGCCGATGGACGCACACACCGTCGGTGTTGCGGTAGTAGTCGCTTCCGCATTCCGCCGGATTCGGTGCCTTCGGCGTCGCCTGCGTGGTCTTCGGACGCGTCTTCGTCGGTTTCGGCTCGACCTGCTTCGGTACCTCGACCGCGGCTGTGGTCGTCGGAACGAACTGCTGAGGTGTCGGCGTGGGCGTCGCCGTGGTCGTGGTCGTCGGCGGTGTCCACGTGCTGGTCGCCGGCGTCGACATCCGACTGCTCGCCGGCGTGACCCGCCCGGTGGGCACGGTCTCCACCCCGCAGGCTCCGGCGACCAGAAGTCCGATCGCCAGTGCCATGCCCAGCTTCGTTGCGCTCTTCGGCATAACAACCTCCCCAGCACCTGGTAGTGCCGCGTAGTCGGGAGATCGTTCGCCGGTGTTAACGGCGGCCGCGGGTCAGTCGACCATCGTGCCGCAACTGATATTCAGCGCAGTCGCCGTCATGCTGCGCGCGTGGTCCGATGCGGCGAAGGCGGCCACCCGGGCGACGTCTTCGAGCGACGCCGTCCGCTTGAGCATCGTCGCGTCGACCATGTCACGGATCGCGTCTTCGAGCCCGGCGTCCGCCGGGATCGTCTCCGGAATCCCGCCGGTGCGCAGGGTCACGACACGGATGCCCTGCGGTCCGAGCTCGCACGCCAGCCCTCACCGCAACGCCTCCAGCGCACTGAACGCGACCTGGAGCCCACCAAGGTGATGTCCCGGCAGCGGATCACCGTCGCCGCCGAACATCAGGATCACCCCGGACCCCTGCTCGATCATGTGCCGGGCGGCCGCCCGCGCGGTCAGGAAGTTCGTCCGCACCGCCGTCCGGACCGGGCTTTCCAGGTCCTCCACCGACATTTCGACCAGCGGAGTGCCTTGGACGTCATTGTGCGTGATCACGTTCATCGAGATGTCGACGCTGCCCGCCGTGGAAGCCACCGAAGCGGCATGCTCGACGATGGCGGCTTCGTCCAGCGCGTCGAATTCCGCCGTTTCCGCTTTCCCGCCCGCCGCCCGGATTTCGTCGGCCAGCGCGTCGAGCTTCTTCAGGGTGCGGCCGGTGAGGTGGACGGTCGCGCCCTCCCTGGCGAATCCGCGTGCCACCGCGCTCCCGATCCCGCCCGCCGCACCGTAGATGATCGCGTTCCTGCCTTCGAGCAACATCGCTTCCTCCTATTTTCCATCCAGTGTGATGAGACCTTCGGGCATTCCTTCCAGCTGAACGTCGGCCCACAGTGGGAGCCACGGGTCGATCTCGTGGAACCGGCGCAATTCCGCCAAACCGCTGAGCCAGCCCATCCACGAGCCGTAGGGCGGCTTCTCGTCGGAGAATCCACTTTGGACGAACGTGAGCTTGGTGCCGCCGCCGGAATCCTCGAGCTCCCACGTGGCGACGACGCCGTCCTGGTACGCGAGCGACATCTTCGAGCCGGGCACCAGGTCGACGATCTTCGCCGGATTCGGGTCGTTCTCCAGCGACCCCATCGCCCAGCGGCCGCCGACCTCGGTCTCCGCCTCGATCCGGGCGCCGAACCAGCGCGTGAACACGGCGGGATCGGCGATCGAGGAGTAGACCTCACCGCGTGGCGCGTCGATCCGCACCTCTTCGCTCATCAGCGGGGAGGTGAGGTCGCAGCGGGCGGTGAGCGGCCGTCCTTCGACGTGGTCGGCGAGGTTCGAGACGGAAAGCGCCCAGAACGTGTACATCAGGCCGAGTGACGAATCCGGGTCTTCCAGCATCGCGGTGTAGTCCGGCAGACCGCTCTGGCTGAACGACAAGGACGTCCCGTCCCCGTCTTCCGTCAGCGCGATCTCGACGACGGTCTCCTTCCCGCCGACGGTCCACGCGAACCGCAGGACGTTGTCCTCGGCCAGCAACAGTCGCTGGCGCGGACGATCGCCCTCCGGCGTGTAGCGGCCCCAGAACTCGTACCGGGACGGCAGATCGACTTCCGCGTGTTCGGAAAGCCACTCGCGCAGCGCCCCGGGATCGGTCAGCGCGTGCCAGACCTCGTCGATCGGCGCACGCAGGCGCACCTGGAACCTCGTCGGTTCAGTCACGGGCATCTCCCTTCGGGTAACAGGCCACGGCGAGCTTGAAGGCGTCGCCTTCCGCTCCGCCGTAGCGGGTGAACAGGTCCTGCAAAGTCGTCTTCAGTTCGTCGAGGAACTCCTGGCGCCGCTCGGGCGCCACCCGGATCTCGCCGGAAACACCGATCGACGGCAGCTCCGGCGCGGCCCGGTCGAGCGCGGCGACGTCCGCCTGGACCTCCTCCATGAGGTCCACCAGGTAGCCCAGGCTCAGCTCGTCCCGCGCCACCCGAGGGCCGAGCCGCCCGACCAGCCCGGGTGACAGCCAGTACGAACGAGCGGTCGCCTGGTACACGCCCTCACTGACGGCGCGCACCTTCCGCTCCGACACCTGCTTCACGAGACCGGCTTCCACCAGTCGTTTCACGTGGTAATAGACCCGCTGCGGCGTCTGATCCAGCACCGTCGCCACCTCGGTGCACGACCGCGGCTCCGCCAGCTGCCGCAGGACGTCCACCCGCTGCGGTTTCAGCAACGCCTCCGCCTGGTCCAGCCGATCGAGGTACTCCACATCCTTCACGACGCCACACCCTTGATCACAAAAATCAGTTTGAACGTAAAAATCCATTTTGTCAATCGGCCCGGATCGCGCTACTCTCGTCGTGTGGCGATCCTGCGGCGGTACGCGGCGGAAATCGCGGTCACCGTGGCGGTGATCGCGGGTTCCGTCGTGGTCTCGCTCGGGGACGACGCGGAGACACCGCGCAACGCGGCCGTCGGCTGGACCTGCGTGGCGCTCGCGTGCGCGTCGTTGTTCCTGCGCCGCCGGTACCCGCTCCCCGTCGCGATCTTCACCGCGGTGTGTTGCGCGGTCTACTACCCGCAGACCGATCCGGACGGGTTCGTCCTGCTCGCGTTCGCCTTCGCGCTGTACAACAACGCCTCGACCGGGCGGATCCGGAGCGCGGCGGTCGTCGCGGCGGCCTCGATGGGCGGCGTCGCGATCGGCGAGATGGGGGCCGGCGCGGCACGGCAGGTGGACAACTTCGCGTTCCTGCTGATGGCGGGCTGGTTCATCGCGCTGGTCGCGGTCGGCGCCGTGACGTACTACCGCCGGGAAGCCGAGCGCACCAAGGAGGCCGAGGCGCAGCGAAGGGCCACCGAGGAGCGTCTCCGGATCGCGCGCGAACTGCACGACGTCCTCGGCCACAACCTGGCGCTCATCAACGTCCAGGCCGGCGCGGCCCTGCACGGCAAGGATCCGGCGAAATCCGAGGAGGCGCTGACCACGATCAAACAGACCAGCAAGGAGGCGTTGCGCGAACTCCGCGCCACCCTGGGCATGCTGCGGCAGGCGGACACCCCGAGCCTGGCCAGGGTCGCCGAACTGGCCGAGTCGGCGGGCGCGCACGGGCTCACCGTCCGGACCGAGATCGACGGCACGGCGACGGAGCTGCCACCCGATGTCGAACACGCCGCCTTCCGCGTGGTCCAGGAGGCGCTGACCAACGTCGCGCGCCACGCCGCCGCGAACACCGTCGTGGTGCGGATCGGCTACACGCCCCATGATGTGTCCGTGCAGATCGACGACGACGGCCGGGGAGGCGCGGCGGTACCCGGCAACGGGATCCGCGGCATGACAGAACGGGCGGAGGCACTCGGTGGCGAGCTCACCGCGGCCGCGCGCGAGGACGGCGGCTTCCGGGTACGCGCCCGGCTTCCCTTGCGGGTGAAGAGATGATCCGGGTACTGCTGGTCGACGATCAACGGCTGGTCCGCGCCGGCTTCAAATCCATTTTGGACAGTGAGGACGACATCAGCGTGGTCGCCGAAGCGGCCGACGGACGTGAATCCCTCGAAGCCGCGCGCGAACACGAACCCGACGTAGTCCTGATGGACATCCGGATGCCGGTGATGGACGGGCTCACCGCGACCCGGCATCTGCTCGGAGATCCGGCACGGGCCGGGACCAAGGTCGTCATCCTCACCACCTTCGACCTCGACGAGGACGTCTACGGCGCCTTGCGTGCGGGCGCCAGCGGGTTCCTGGTCAAGGACACCGAACCGGAGGAACTGATCCACGCCGTCCGGGTGGTCGCGAGGGGCGACGCGTTGCTCGCGCCGTCGATCACCCGCCGCCTGATCTCCGAATTCGCCGGGCGGGTGGACCGGCCCGCCCCCTCGCCCACCCTGAACCGGCTCACCGAGCGGGAACGCGAGGTGATGAGCCTCGTCGCGGCCGGACTGTCCAACGACGAGATCGCGAAGGAACTCGTGCTCAGCCCGGCGACGGCGAAGACGCACGTCAGCCGGATCATGACCAAGGTGGACGTCCGTGATCGCGCGCAGCTTGTCGTGCTGGCCTACGAATCGGGCATGGTCACCCCGCGCTGGTTGACCCCGTGACCACAACCCCGGTAGTACGGGAAGCGCCTTAGGGGTAGCCGGAAGTTGCGGCCCGGGTGCCCGCCCGAGCCCGACGATATGCGGCCGGGGAAAGCCGATGCTGTCCCGCATGGACACCAACACTCTCTCCGAGAGGCGGCCTGGGGGCGGTCTCTCGAAGCTGGCGGGATGGTCTCAGCGCCACCGCTGGCTCGCCGTTTCGCTCTGGCTGCTCACCCTCGTCGGTGTCACGCTGGGCTCGCAACTGGCGGGCAGCGCCTATCACGACGACCATTCCCTGCCGGGTACCGAATCCCAGCAGATCATGGACCTGTTCAAAGCACAGGCTCCCGCACAGACCGGCGCGACGGCCGAAATCGTCTTCAAGACCGAGAGCGGACTCGCGACCGCACGCGGGCCGATCGACACGATGCTCGCCGAAGTGCGGAACCAGCCGCACGTGAAGTCGGTGACGAGCCCTTTCGACACCCCGTCGGCCATCTCGCGTGAGGGCACGATCGGTTACGCGGCGGTCGCTTTCGACCTCGAATCGAAAGATCTGCCGTACGACGACATCGTGCGAGTCGTCGACACCGCGAAGAAGGCGGAGACGGCCGCGCTCCAGGTCGAACTCGGTGGCGACCCGATCAAGCGGACCAGCGGGGGCGGCGGCCCGTCGGAGGGCGTCGGGCTGCTCGCCGCGCTGGTGATCCTCGTCTTCCTGTTCCGCTCGATCCTCGCCGCCGGGCTCCCGGTGATCACGGCGATCTTCGCCGTCGGCAGCACACTCGGCGTCATCGTGCTCGTCAGCAGGTTCGTCGACATCGCGAGTTACACGGCGCCGTTGATGATGCTGGTCGGATTCGGCGTCGGCGTGGACTACGCGCTGCTCATCTTTTCCCGCTATCGCGGCGAAATCCTTGGTGGCCTCGACCGCGATCAGGCGGCGAGGCGGGCGCTGGACACCGCGGGCCGGTCGGTGCTGTTCGCCGGTGGCACGGTGATCATCGCGTTGCTCGGCCTGCTCGCGCTCGGCCTCGGTTCGCTGCGCGGGGTCGCGCTCGCGGTCGCGCTGACCGTGCTCGTGACGATGCTGGCCTCGATCACCCTGCTTCCGGCGCTGCTCTCACTTTTCGGGCGCCGCCTGGAAAAGGGCATCCGCAAGCACGCCGCGAAACGCGAACACGGCAAGGCGTGGGGCAAGCTCGGGGACGCGGTGCAGCGGCGGCCGATGGTGCCGCTCGCGATCGGGCTGCTCGTCCTCATCGGACTTTCGTTGCCGGCGCTCGGCATGCGCCTCGGGTTCGCCGATTCGGGCACGGATCCGGAGACGTCGACCACCCGCCAGGCCTACGACCTGATGGCGGAGGGTTTCGGCCCGGGGTTCAGCGAGCCGTTGATCGTGGTCACCGAGAACGGCGATGGCGCCGCGCTGCAACGAAAACTCGAGACCACACCGGGAATCGCCAAGGTGACGCCACCGATGGGCCAGGGGGTCACGACGGTTCTCGCCTTCCCCACGTCTTCACCGCAGGACGCGGCGACCGCCGATCTGGTGGAACGGCTGCGGACCGAGGTGCTGCCGGGACTGCCGGGCGAGTATCTGGTCGGCGGGAGTGTCGCGGCGGCGGTGGACTTCGCCGACGCCGTCGGCGACCGGTTGCCGCTGTTCGTGCTGGTGGTCGTCGGCCTGTCGGCGTTGCTGCTGATGGTCGTCTTCCGCTCGATCCTGATCCCGCTCAAGGCGGCCGTGCTGAACCTGCTGAGCATCGGCGCCGCGCTCGGCGTGATGACGGCGGTGTTCGGCGACGGCCTGTTCGGGGCGCAGGCGGGACCGATCGAGGCTTTCGTGCCGGTGCTGATCTTCGCGATCGTGTTCGGGCTTTCCATGGACTACGAGGTTTTCCTGGTGTCCCGGATGCACGAGGAGTGGCGGCGCACCGGCGACGCGCGTCATGCCGTCCGCGAAGGGCTCGCTTCCACCGGTGGGGTGATCACGGCCGCTGCGGCGATCATGA
The DNA here is from genome assembly GCF_000400635.2 of Amycolatopsis keratiniphila. Lineage (NCBI taxonomy): Bacteria > Bacillati > Actinomycetota > Actinomycetes > Pseudonocardiales > Pseudonocardiaceae > Amycolatopsis > Amycolatopsis keratiniphila. Next base: position 7,525,032 of record NC_021252.1, read on the forward strand.
TCGTGGTGTTCGGGGCGTTCCTGCTGAACCCCGACCGGATGCTGGCGCAGTTCGGGCTCGGACTGGCGGTGGCGGTGCTGGTGGACGCGTTCGTGATCCGGTGCCTCGTGGTGCCCGCGGTGATGCGGCTGCTCGGGGAACGCGCCTGGTGGCTGCCGCGGTGGCTGGACCGGCGGTTGCCGCACGTGGCGCTGGAACCGGCGTCGCGTTAGCCCCCGGATGACATGAAAGGCCCCTTCATTGCAAATTTCGCAATGAAGGGGCCTTTCATAGCACGTGCTTACTCGTAGATCTCGCCCTTCGCGGCCTTCTCGACCAGCGAAGCGGGCGGGGTGAAGTGGTCGCCGTAGCGCTCCGCGAGCTCACGCGCGCGGTCGACGAAGCCCTGCAGGCCACCCTCGTACTGGTTGATGTACTGGATGACACCACCGGTCCACGCCGGGAAGCCGATGCCGAAGATCGAGCCGATGTTGGCGTCCGCGACGGTGGTGAGCACACCTTCGTCGAAGCACTTCACGGTCTCGAGCGCCTCGGCGAACAGCATGCGCTCCTTGAGGTCCTCGAAGGGAACCTCGGCGCTGCCCGACTTGAACGCGTCGCGCAGGCCCGGCCAGAGACCGGTCCGCTTGCCCGACTCGTCGTAGTCGTAGAAGCCCGAGCCGGTGGAGCGGCCCTTGCGGTCGAACTCCTCCACCATCCGGTCGATGACGCCCTCGGACGCGTGCGCGTTCCAGGTGCCGCCGGCGGCCTCGATCGCTTCGCGGGTCTCCTTGCGGATCTTGCGCGGCAGCGTCAGGGTCAGCTCGTCCATCAGCTGCAGCGGCGGCGCCGGGTACCCGGCCTGCGAACCGGCCTGCTCGATGGACGCCGGCTCGACACCCTCGCCCAGCGCGGCCACGGCTTCGTTGAGGAAGGTGCCGATGACACGCGAGGTGAAGAAGCCGCGGCTGTCGTTGACGACGATCGGGGTCTTCTTGATCTGCAGCGTGTAGTCGAAGACCTTCGCCAGCGTGGCGGGCGAGGTCTTCTCACCGCAGATGATCTCGACCAGCGGCATCTTGTCCACCGGCGAGAAGAAGTGGATCCCGATGAAGTCCTCGGTCCGCTGGACACCCTCGGCGAGCGCGGTGATCGGCAGCGTGGAGGTGTTGGAGCCGAGCACGGCGTCGGGGTTGACGATGCCCTCGATCTCCTGGAACACCTTGTGCTTCAGCTCGACGCTCTCGAAGACGGCCTCGATCACGAAGTCGACGCCGGCGAAGTCCTCCGCCTTGTCGGTCGGCTTGATCCTGGCGAGCAGCGCGTCGGACTTCTCCTGCGTGGTCTTGCCGCGGGAAAGAGCCTTCTCCTCCAGCTTGACCGCGTAGCCCTTGCCCTTTTCGGCGCCTTCGAGGGTGACGTCCTTGAGCACGACGTCGATGCCGGCCTTCGCCGAGACGTACGCGATCGCGGCGCCCATCATGCCCGCACCGACGACGCCGACCTTCTTGGCGGTGTACTTCTCGAAGCCCTCCGGCCGCGAGCCGCCGGAGTTGATGCTCTGCAGGTCGAAGAAGAACGCCTTCGTCATGTTCTTCGAGACCTGACCGGTGGCGAGATGCACGAAGTAGCGGGTCTCGACGGTGATCGCGGTGTCGAAGTCGACCGTCGAACCCTCGATGGCCGCGGCCAGGATCGCCCGCGGGGCCGGCATGTTGGCGCCCTTGATCTGCTTGCGCAGGTTCGCCGGGAACGCGGGCAGGTTCGCCGCGAAGCTCGGGTTCGACGGGGTGCCGCCCGGGATCTTGTAGCCCTTGACGTCCCACGGCTGCACGCCGCCCTCGGGGTTGGCCTTGATCCACGCCTTAGCGGCCGGGATCAGCTCCTCGACGGTGCCGACGAGCTCGTGCACGAGGCCGAGTTCCTTGGCCTTGGCCGGGCGGTGCCGCTGGCCCTGCAGCAGCACGTTCAGCAGCGCGCTCTGGATGCCCAGCAGGCGTACGGTGCGGACCACGCCACCGCCGCCGGGGAGCAGGCCGAGGGTGACCTCGGGGAGGCCGATCTGGCTGCCCTTGACGTCGGCCGCGATGCGGTGGTGCGTCGCGAGCGCGAGTTCGAGGCCGCCGCCGAGCGCGGCGCCGTTGATGGCGGCCACGACCGGCTTGCCCAGCTGCTCGAGCCGGCGCATCTGGCCCTTCATCAGGGAGCTGCTCTGGGTGATCTCGGCGGCGTGCTCCGGCTTGGCCTGGATCAGGTCGTTGAGGTCGCCACCGGCGAAGAAGGTCTTCTTGGCCGAGGTCAGGACGACACCGGTGATGTTGTCCTTCTCCGCCTCCAGGCGGTCGACGACGACGCCGAGCGACTCGCGGAAGTCGGCGTTCATCGTGTTGGCGGACTGCTTCGGGTCGTCCAGGGTGAGCACGACGATGCCGTCGGCGTCCTGCTCCCAGCGGATGGTCTTCGCTTCAGTCATTGTCTCTTCCTCAGACCCGCTCGATGATGGTCGCGACGCCCATGCCGCCGCCGATGCACAGGGTGACCAGGGCGCGGCGCGCCTGACGACGCTCCAGCTCGTCGACGACGGTGCCGACCAGCATCGCGCCGGTGGCGCCCAGCGGGTGCCCCATCGCGATGGCGCCGCCGTTGACGTTGACCTTCTCCTCGTCGAGGTGCAGGTCCTTGATCCACTTGAGGACGACCGAGGCGAAGGCCTCGTTCAGCTCCCACAGGTCGATGTCGTCCGGGGTGAGGCCGGCGATCTTGAGGACCTTCTCGGTGGCCGGGGTCGGGCCGGTGAGCATGATCGTGGGCTCGGAGCCGACGGTCGCGGTCGCCACGATGCGGGCGCGCGGGGTCAGGCCGAAGTCCTTGCCGATCTGCTCGTTGCCGACCAGGACCAGCGCGGCGCCGTCGACGATGCCGGACGAGTTGCCGCCGGTGTGGACGTGGTCGATCTTCTCGACCGAGTGGTACTTCTGCAGCGCGACGGCGTCGAAGCCGCCCAGCTCACCGATACCGGCGAAGGCGGGCTTGAGCTTGCCGAGGCCCTCGATGGTGCTACCCGGGCGACGGTGCTCGTCGTGGTCGAGGATCGTGACGCCGTTGATGTCCTTCACCGGGACGACGGACTTCGCGAAGTAGCCGCCGGACCAGGCCGCTTCGGCCTTCTCCTGCGAACGCACGGCCCACGCGTCGACATCCTCGCGGGAGAAGCCCTCGATGGTCGCGATCAGGTCGGCGCCGGTGCCCTGCGGGACGATGTAGTTGTCGTACGCCGTGGCGGGGTCCATGAACAGCGCGCCGCCGTCGGAGCCCATCGGCACCCGCGACATCGACTCGACGCCACCGGCGATGATCAGCTGGTCCCAGCCGGAGCGCACCTTCTGCGCGGCGGTGTTGGTGGCTTCGAGGCCGGAGGCGCAGAAGCGGTTCAGCTGTACACCGGCAACCGACTCGGGAAGGCCCGCGTTCAGCGCGGCGGTGCGCGCGATCACGGCGCCTTGCTCGCCGACCGGGGACACGACGCCGAGGACGATGTCGTCGATCACGGCGGGGTCGAGGTTCGGGTGCCGGACCTTCAGTTCTTCGATGAGGCCGACCACGAGATCGACCGGCTTGGTGCCGTGGAGGGCACCGCCCTTGTTCTTGCCGCGAGGCGTACGGATCGCCTCGTAGATGTAGGCCTCGCTACTCACAGAAAAACTCCTCCGCGTACGGCGCTGTATCAAGATGAAACGTACCGGCCAGTAGTCATGCTAATGCCGATTAACATAAACCGCGATAACCCCATGGTGTCAATGGGTTGCGATGCACGCAACCGGCGCTATCGTGGGTTCACCTATGGATCACCCGACCGAGCGTTCCCCTCGACCGCGCGACCGCAAGGCCCAGCTGGCCGGCCTCGCCGCGGAGCTCTTTCGCGCCCGCGGGTTCCACGGCGTCGGCATCAACGACATCGCCGCCGCGGCCGGGATCACCGGGCCCGCGCTGTACCGGCATTTCGCGGACAAGCAGGCCGTGCTGTCCTACGTCGTGCTGTCCGGTATCGACGACATGGAGGCGGCCACCACCGAGACGCTCGCCGACGGTCTTCCCGTTCCCGCCCAGGTCAACGCCCTGTTGGGCACCCTCGCGGCACAGGCGGTGGAGCGGCGCGAGGTCGCCGCGCTGTGGCGCTGGGAGGGCAGGCATCTGCCCCGTGAGGAACGGCGCGAGATCCGCCGCCGGTCCGGCGCGGTACTCGAAGCGTGGTCCAAGGCGCTGCGCGCGTTGCGTCCGGAACTGACCGCCGACGACGCCGAGTTGCTGTGCTGGGCGGGGCTGAGCGTGTTCGGCAGCGTCTCCGTGCATCACACGTCGGTGGCGAAGAAACGCTTCGCGCAGATCCTCGTGCAGCTGGCGGAGTCGGTGCTGCATGTCACACTCCCCGAACCCGAGGAGACACCGGAGGAGACGCCGTCGATGGCGCTCGGCGAGCCGTCCCGCCGCGAGCAGATCCTCACGGCGGCGACCGGGCTGTTCGGGCAACGCGGCTTCCGTTCGGTCAGCATGGAGGAGATCGGCGCGGCGGCCGGAATCGCCGGGCCCAGCGTGTACCGGCACTTCCCCAGCAAGGCCGCGCTGATGGTGGCGATCGGACATCGAGCGGCCGACCGGCTGGCGCTCGCCGCGGAACGAGCGTTGCGGACCGACGACGAACGCGACGCGCTCCGCAGGCTGGCGGCGTCCTATGTGCACACGCTGCTGCGCACGCCCGAACTGCTGGTGTCCTTCTCCGGCAGCCCCATGGAGCTGCCGGAACGCGACAAGGCGGATCTGATCCGGGTCCAGCGTGACTACGTCGCGCGCTGGATCGCGCTGACTTCGGAAGTCCACCCGGAACTGAGCCTGCGCGAAGTGAAGATCACCGTGCACGCGGCGCTGACCATCGCGAACGACCTCGCGCGCACCCGGCGGGTCAACGGCCGCCCGAACTTCGAGGCCGAGCTGACCACGCTGACGCACGCGGTCCTGAAAGTCAGCTCTTAGCAAACTCGCGTGTCCCGCAAAGACCCGCCGGGCACGATATGCGCGTGCCCACGAAACGCGGCCTGCATCTGGTGACCCGGGACGAAGACCACAAGGTCACCACGCTGGAGCTCTTCTTCGACCTGGTCTTCGTCTACGCCATCACCCAGACCACGCAGCTGATGGCCGATCACCTCAGCCCGCTCGGCATCGGACAGGGCGTGGCGATGATCGCCGTGCTGTGGTGGTGCTGGTGCGCCTACGCCTGGCTGGCCAACACCCTGCACGTCGACCGTGGCATCGCGCAGCTCGCGATGTTCGCCGCGATGGGGACGATGTTCCTGGTCTCGCTGACCATCCCGGAAGCGTTCACCGATCTGCCCGGCGGCCTGTACGCGCCGCTGATGTTCGTCGGCTGCTACTTCCTGGTGCGACTGCTGCATCTCACCGCGTACTTCGGCGCCGCCCGGACCGATCCGGAACTGCGCAAGGTCGTCCTGAAGATGTTCGTCGGGCTGCTGCCGAGCGTCGCGCTGCTGACCGTCGCGGCCTTCTTCTCGGGCTGGGTGCAGCTCGGCATCTGGGCCATCGCGCTGCTCGCCGACTACGTCAACGTCTTCCGGACCCGCTCCTCGGACTGGCGGCTGCACCAGCCCGGCCACTTCGCCGAGCGGTTCGGGCTGATCGTGATCATCGCGCTCGGCGAGTCGATCGTGGCGATCGGCATCGGGATCAGCTCGTACCCGATGTCGTGGCCGATCACACTGGCTGCCGTCTTCGGGCTCACGCTCGCTTCGGCGATGTGGTGGATGTACTTCGCCGTCGTCTCGCACGTTTCCGAGCACAATCTGAAGCGCGCCGAAGGCGTCGAGCGGGTGCGGATCGGGACGGACACGTACACGTTCCTGCACCTCCCGCTCATCGCCGGGATCGTGCTCGTGGCACTGGGGCTGAAGAAGTCGCTGCTGTACGTGTCCGACACCGAGCACCACAGCCTTTCCGACGGTCTGCACGGGACGCCGATCTGGGCGCTCACCGGCGGGCTCGCGCTGTACCTGATCGCGTTGAGCGGGCTGCGGCGGCGGAATCTGGGCTCGTGGAACGTGCAACGGCTGGTGCTCGCGGTGCTCCTGCTGGCGGCGACGCCGTTGCTGGAGCTGGTGCCGGCGATCGTGCTGGTCGGCGTGGTGGCACTGGCGGCGGTGGCGCTGGTGCTGCTCGAGAGGCGCAAGCTTGTGAGTAATCCGGGACTCCTCCACCCCCGGAATCACTCATCGGCGTGACGTTCGCCTCCCCCGTGGTGGCGCATCCGCCCGAGGAGAGTTAACCTACTCACGAGTAGGTAAGCGAGGCAGGGAGACTCACCGTGGGTGCGCCTAGGAAACGAGACGCGATGGGCCTTGGCCTGTCCGCGCTCACCCGGCTGGCCGGGAGCAAGGTCATTGAACGGGCCGGACTTCGGAAGCCCGTGCAGAACCTGGTCAGTGCCGGGACGCGCAACGGCTTCCGGGTCGCGGGCGCGGCGGGACGGACCTTCAAATCCGCCCAGAAGCTCGGCAAGCCCGCGCGGCTCGCGCCTGCCGAGGACACGGGACTGTTCGACCTCACCCCGAGTGAGGACCAGCAGCTCATCGTCGAGACCGTGACGGAGTTCGCGGCCGAGCAGCTGCGGCCCGCAGCGGCCGACGCCGACGCGAAGCTCCAGGCCCCCGAGGGTCTGCTGAGCCGCGCCGCCGAGCTCGGCATCACGCTCGTCGGTATCCCCGAGGAGCTGGGCGGCGTCGGCACCGAGCGGTCGGTGGTCACGAACGCGCTGGTCGCCGAGGCCCTCGCGCACGGCGACCTGGGGCTCGCGGTCGCGGTGCTCGCGCCGTCCGCGGTCAGCACCGCGCTGGTGTCCTACGGCGACGAGCAGCAGCAGGCGGATTACCTGCCCGCGTTCGTCGGCGAGAACGTCCCGGCCGCGGCGCTCGCGCTGCAGGAGCGCACCGCGCTGTTCGACCCGTTCAAGCCGGCCACCAAGGCCCGCCGCACGCCGAAGGGCTACCAGCTCGACGGCGTGAAGTCGCTGGTCCCCCGGGCGGCGGACGCCGAACTGTTCATCGTGTCGGCCGACCTCGAAGGCCGCGGCCCCGCGCTGTTCCTCGTCGAGTCTTCGAACGCCGGTGTCACCATCGAGTCCGAACCGGCGATGGGCCTGCGCGGCGCGGCGACCGGGAAACTGCACCTGGAGAAGGTCGCGCTGCCCGCCGGAGCGCTGCTCGGCGGCGGCAAGGCCGAGGTCTTCACCGAGGTCGTCCGGCTCTCGCGGCTCGGCTGGGCCGCGCTGGCCGCCGGTACCGCGAAGGCCGTCCTCGACTACGTGGTCCCGTATGTCAACGAGCGCAAGGCGTTCGGCGAACCGGTGAGCCACCGCCAAGCCGTCGCGTTCTCGGTGGCCGACATCGCCATCGAGCTGGAAGGGCTGCGGCTGGTGACGTTGCGCGCCGCTTCTCGCGCCGAACAGGGCAAACCGTACGCCCGCGAGGTCGCGCTGGCCCGGAAACTGGCCGCCGACAAGGGAATGCAGATCGGCAGCGCCGGGGTGCAGCTGCTCGGCGGGCACGGCTTCGTCAAGGAGCACCCGGTCGAGCGCTGGTACCGCGACCTCCGTGCGATCGGCGTCATGGAAGGCGCCGTCCTTCTCTAGGACTTTCGAAAGGCAATCATGATCAACCTTGAGGTTCCGAAGAAGGCCGGCACCCTGATCAACCAGGCGTACCAGGCCGCGGCCGAGGTGTTCCGGCCGATCTCGCGCAAGTACGACCGCGCCGAGCACACCTACCCGGCCGAACTGGACATGTTCGCCGCGCTGCTGGACGGGCTGAACTCCTCCGGCGAGGGCGGCGCGGGCGCGGCGGGGGTCCGCCGGTCCGAGAAGAACGAGAAACCGGGCAACCGCAACGGTTCCAACCTCAACATCGTGCTCGGCACGATCGAGATGTGCTGGGGCGACGTCGGTCTGCTGCTGTCCATGCCGCGGCAAGGGCTCGGCAACGCCGCCATCGGCTCGGTCGCCACCGACGAGCAGCTCAAGAAGTTCTCCGGGCTGTGGGCCGCGATGGCGATCACCGAACCGGACTGTGGCTCGGACTCCGCCGCGATCACCGCGACCGCGCGCCTCGACGGCGACGAGTACGTGATCAACGGCGAGAAGATCTTCGTGACCGCGGGCGAGCGCGCCGACGCCGTCGTCGTCTGGGCCACCCTGGACAAGACGAAGGGCCGCGCGGCGATCAAGTCGTTCGTCGTCGAGAAGGGCACTCCCGGCTTCGAGGTGGTGCGCGTCGAGCACAAGCTCGGCATCCGCGCCTCCGACACCGCCGTGCTGCGCTTCGAGAACGTCCGCGTGCCGAAGGAGAATCTCCTCGGCACGCCGGAGATCGACACCGCCAAGGGTTTCGCGGGGGTCATGCAGACCTTCGACAACACCCGCCCGCTGGTCGCCGCGATGGCCATCGGTGTCGCCCGCGCGGCGCTGGAAGAGACCCGGAAGATCCTCACCGACGCCGGCGTGACCATCGACTACGACAAGCCCGTCCACAGCCAGCACGCGGCGGCCGCCACGTTCCTGCAACTGGAGGCGGACTACGAGTCGGCGTACCTGCTGACCATGGAGTCGGCGTGGATGGCCGACAACCGCAAGCCGAACTCGCTGCAGGCCTCGATGGCCAAGGCGAAGGCGGGCCGGTCGGTCGTCGAGATCACGCTGAAATGCGTCGAGCTGGCCGGAACCCTGGGCTACACCGAGGAATCGCTGCTGGAGAAGTGGAGCCGGGACGCGAAGATCCTGGACATCTTCGAAGGCACGCAACAGATCCAGCAGCTGATCGTGGCGCGCCGGATCCTGGGCAAGACGAGCGCGGAGCTCAAGTAAGAAGCGAGGCTCGTGGGTGGCAATCGTCCTTGCCGCCCACGAGCCCGTTTATTTCCACCATTTCGACAACACCTTCGTGGCGCCCGGGCAGAGGTACTCTCGAACTTTCCTTTGCCCGCGAAGGCAGGAGTCGCGATGAGACCGCTTCCCCCTGCCTCACGCTGGTGTCTCATCGTCCTCGGGGTCACGGTCTGCTATTTCGCCACCGCCCAGATCGGAATCCAGTGGGCGATCGTGCGGGAGCAGATCTCGCCGCTGTGGCCCGCCGCGGGGGTCGCGCTGGCCACGCCGATGCTGCTGGGCCCGCGGTTCTGGCCGGGGATCGTCCTCGGCGCGCTCCTGACGAACATCGCGCTCGGGCCCTCGGTGGGCACGGTGCTGGTGATCTCCCTGGGAAACACGGCAGGCCCGATGCTGGCGTACGCGGTCATGCGGCGGCTGGGTTTCCGCAACGAGCTCGACCGGCTTCCCGACGCCGTCCTCCTGGTGGTGATCGGAGCGATCGGGGGCACGGCCGTCAGCGCCGTCCTGGGCACCGGCGTGCTGGTCTCCAGCGGCGCGCTGAGCCCCGGCGAGTTCTGGGCGACCGCGCTCGTGTGGTGGACGGGCGACGCGATGGGTGTCCTGACGATCACGCCGCTGCTGCTCTTGGCGCCGAGGTTCCGTTTGCCCAGGCGGGTTCCGCTCGTCCGCTGGGGTGAGGCGGCGGCGCTCGCGCTCTTCGGTCTCGGCACGGCCGCCCTCGCGTCCACGACGACGCCGAAGCTGTTCGTGGTCTTCCCCGTGCTCATCTGGGCGGCGCTGCGCTTCCGGCAAGCCGGAGCGCTGCTGTGCTCCTTGTGCGTCTGCACGGTCACGATCTTCGCCGCGATCCGAGGGCTCGGGCCCTACGGTTCCTACGAGCTGGCGACCAGGATGCTGCACGTCCAGGCCTACGACGCCACCGTCGGGCTCACCGCGCTGACGTTGTCCACGATCGTCCTGCAACGCGACCGCGCGACGGCCGAGATCGCCGACGCCTGGCGCCAGATCACCGAGATGGTGGACCTGATCGCGCCGCGCCAGTCCTTGCGCAGCGCCATCACCCAGCACGACGACGAGGCTCAGGCGGCCTGTTCGTCGAGGAAACGGTCGAGGTAGCGCCAGGTCGTCCCGCGGGCCTTCCGGCCGGTGAGGACGCCCAGGTGCCCGCCGGGCGCGGTCTCGAAGGTCACCGACGGCGAGTTGTCCAGCAGCTCGGTGAGCCGTTCGACCGCGGCGCGCGGGGCGATCGTGTCGTTCTGCCCGGCGATGACCAGCGTCGGCACCTTCACCCCGGACAGCGCGATGATGCGGCCGTTGAGGTCGACCGTGCCCTCGGCGAGGTCGTTGGCGCGGAAGAACCGGTGATAGATCTGGCCGAACGTCCGCCCGGGGTAGGCGATCATGTTGTCCATGAAGTGGTCGACGGCCTCGATCTGCGCCAGATAGTCCCGGTCGTCGAGATTCTTCAGGATGGCGAGGGGTTTGGTGATCTCCTTGCTGATCCCGGTCGCCCGGAAGACGCGGCTGACCAAATAGGACGGTGCGCCGCCGAGCGCCCGGTAGAACGGGGTCAGCAGGTGGCCGCCGGTGAGGTCCACCAGCGGGCGGAACGGGGCGATCAGCGGGATCGCGGTGAAATCGAACGGCGACGCGATGGTGGCGATCGACTCGATCGGCAGGTCGGGCTGGTCGGCGGTGGTCAGCAGGGAGAAGATCCCGCCGAGGCACCAGGCCACGACGTGCACGCCCTGGCCGCCCGAGTCCTCGCTGACCTTGCGGATCGCGCGCGGGAGCACCTCTTCGATCCAGTGCTCGATGCCGAGGCGCCGGTCCGAGAAGGCGACGTTCCCGTAGTCGACCAGGTAGGTGTTGCGGCCGCCCTCGACCAGGTGCTCGGCGAGACTGCACCCGCGGCGCAGGTCGAAGCACAGGGCGGGCGCGGCCAGCGGCGGCACCAGCAGCACCGGCGGGCCCTCTTGGGCTCCCTTACCGTTGGTCAGCCGGTACAGGGAACGATTCGGGCCCTGGTCGATCAGGACGCGCGGCACCGGGCGAAGATCCGCGACACCACCGTGCAGCACCTTCCCGACGACGTTCGACGCGGCGGCGGCGAGCCGTGCCGGCGGTGTGGCCATGGTGTGCCTCCTGGGGAATCAACGCGGTAAGACGTAATCTTGCCGCTTGGGAGCGCACGACTCAACACCGCCGCCGTCACACGCCGTCCATTTCGGACAGTCGCTAGGCCGTCCGAGTTAAGAATCGGCGCCCTTTTCCGCCGCCGGGGCACTCCGCGCGGCCCGCGATTCGTACTCCGCCCGGGCGGCGGAATGCGTTGCGGAGGATAGAATCTTGTCGCCGCCGAGGGCCCTGAGCAGGCCTTCCCCGAGGCGACGCGGAAGCAGTCGTGTGATCCTGCCCATGGCGTCCAGCGACGCGGGAACGAAGACGTCGAACTTGGGACGGCGCAACGCATCGACAATGGCCTGCGCCACATCTTCGGGCTGCACCGATTTGAAGAACTTCGCCTCGCCGAGCCCGCTGGCCAGTTCCGTGCGCACCACCGCCGGCATCACGCACGACACCAGCACGCCGGTCCCGTGCAATTCCAGATGCACCGATTCCGACAGGCCGACGACGGCGTGTTTCGTCGCGCAGTAGGTCGCGGCGCCGGGGAATCCGGCCTTCCCCGCCATCGAGGCGATGTTGACGATGTGGCCGGTGCCACGCGGGCGCATCCGTTTCACGGCTTCCCTGGTGCCGTGGATGACCGCGTGCAGGTTGATCTCGAGCAGCCTGCGGGTCGCCGCGTCGTCCTCTTCGTCGAGCGGCGCGAGCGGCATGATGCCCGCGTTGTTGATCAGCACGTCGATCGGGCCGACGCGCCGCTCGACCTCGTCGAGGAACTCGGTGAAGCCCTTCGTGTCGGTGACGTCGAGCGGCAGCGCCTCGGCGCCCAGTTCGGCCGCGGTCTTCTCGGCGAGGACCTGGTCCAGATCGCCGATGACCACCTTGGCGCCGAGCCGGGACAGCGCCGTCGCGGTACTGGCCCCGATGCCCTGCGCCGCTCCGGTGATCACGACGACCTTGCCCGCCAGGGAACGTTCACGCTTGGCCATGCCGGTCTCCTCTGCGACTGCACTGTCCGGGGCACTGTTGGCGATGTGTCAACTATGGTGCACCGGAAGCCGCGGCGACGCCAGTCCTACGGACGTCGCTCGAACACCTGCCCGATCCAGCCCTTGACGTCGAAGCGTTCCGTCGGCTTGAAGCCCTGGCTCTCGTAATAACGCTGCAGGTCGCCGTCGCCGCCTGCCCAGCAGTCGACCCGCACCAGCCCGATGCCGCGTTCCCGCGCCTCCGCCAGCGCGAACTCGATGAGCCGCGAGCCGACCCGGTGCCCGGTGAACCGGCGCGAGGTCAGCAGCAGGCCGATGTAGATCTCCGGCTCGTCGACCGGTGAGACATGCGGGAAACGGTCGCCGAGGATGATCGCCCCGGCCACCTCGCCGTCGATCTCGGCGAGGTACAGCCCAGGTCCGTCGGCCATCCCGCGGACCCGCTCGACCCGCTTCGGGATCGTGGACCACGGCTCGCTTCCCCACTGCCCTTCGCTGCCGCGCGAGGCGAGCCACGCGACGACCTCGTCGAACATGTCCAGCAACGTTTGGAAATCCCCAGAACCACCCTGGCGGATGATGAAGTCGCTCATCCTCCCGTTCTACAACATCGTGAGGACGCGCGGACCTTCTGTGGTGATCGCGACCGTGTGCTCGACGTGCGCGGCCCTGGCGCCGCGGACGGTGCGCAGCGTCCAGCCGTCGTCGTCGGTCCGGTAGGCGTCGCGGCCGTCGGCGATGAGCATCGGCTCGATCGCCAGCACCAGCCCCGGCTGGAGACGCATGCCGCGACCCGGCTTCCCCTCGTTCGGCAGATGCGGGTCCTCGTGCATGCTGCGGCCGATCCCGTGGCCGCCGTGGTGCGCGAGGAGACCGTAGCCCGCTTCGCGACCGACGGTGCCGACAGCGTGGGAGATGTCGCCCATCTTGCCGCCCACCTGCGCGGCGGCGATCCCCGCGGCCAGCGCGCGTTCGGTGGTCGCGATGAGTTCGAGGTCGGCGGGATCGGCCTCGCCGACGACGTAGCTGATCGCCGCGTCGCCGTGCCAGCCGTCGATGTAGGCGCCGGCGTCGATGCTGACCAGGTCGCCGTCGCGCAGGCGGTAGTCCGACGGGATGCCGTGGACCACGGCGTCGTTGACGCTCGCGCAGATCACGGCGGGGAACGGGGTCGGCGCGGAATGCGGGCGGTAATGGAGGAACGACGGCTTCGCGCCGGCGTCCCTGATCACCTGCGCGGCGATCTCGTCCAGCTCTTCCAAGCTCACGCCGATCGCCGACGACTCTTTCGCCGCTTGCAACGTCTGCGCCACGACACGGCCGGACTCGCGCATGGCGTCCAGCTCGGCGGCGGATTTCAACTCGACCATGCCGATAACTATACCGGTATAGTTATCGGCATGGTCAAGGGTGTCAGGCCACGCCGAGGTGCCGCGCGATCAGCATGCGCTGCACCTCCGAGGTCCCCTCGCCGATCTCCAGGATCTTCGCGTCGCGATAGAAGCGGCTCACCGGGAACTCGTTCATGAAGCCGTACCCGCCGAAGATCTGCGTCGCGTCGCGCGAGTTGTCCATGGCGGCGTTCGACGCGACGAGCTTCGCGATCGAGGCCTCCTTCTTGAACGGCTCACCGCGCAGCATCTTCGACGCCGCCGCGTAGTACGCCAGCCGCGCGGTGTGCGTGCGCACCTCCATGTCGGCGATCTTGAACTGGATCGCCTGGTATTCGCCGATCTTGTGCCCGAACGCCTCGCGTTCCTTGACGTACCGCAGGCATTCGTCGACACAGCCCTGCGCGAGCCCGACGCTCAGCGCCGCGATCGCGACCCGGCCTTCGTCCAAAATGGACAGGAACTGGGCGTAGCCCCGGCCGCGTTCGCCGACCAGGTTCTCCGCCGGGACGCGAACGTCGTCGAACGAGAGCTCGTGCGTGTCCGAACAGTTCCAGCCGACCTTGGAGTACTTCGGCGCGACGGCGAAGCCCGGCGTGCCGGACGGGACGATGATCGCCGAGATCTCCTTGCGCCCGTTCTCCTTCACGTCGGTGACGGCGGTGACCGTGACCAGTTTCGTGATGTCGGTGCCGGAGTTGGTGATGAACGACTTGCTGCCGTTGATCACCCAGGTGTCGCCGTCGAGTTTCGCCCGCGTGCGGGTGGCGCCCGCGTCCGAGCCGCCACCGGGTTCGGTGAGCCCGAAGGCGCCGAGCGCGGTGCCGGCGCACAGCTCCGGAAGCCACTTCTCCTTCTGCTCCTCGGTGCCGAACCGGTAGATCGGCATGGCACCCAGGGAAACACCCGCCTCGACGGTGATCGCGACCGAGGAATCGACGCGCGCCAACTCCTCCAGGGTCAGGCAGAGCGCGAAGTAGTCGCCGCCCATGCCGCCGTACTCCTCGGGGAAGGGCAGGCCGAACAGGCCCATGTCGGCCATCTTCGCGACGATCTCGTACGGGAATTCCTCCCGCTCGTAGAGGTCGCCGATGACCGGGGCGACCTCGGAGCGCGCGAATTCCTCGACGGTCTTGCGCAGCGCCTCGTACTCGTCATCCAGCCGAAAGTCGATCATTGCTCATCCTTTTGGGGTGTCACGACGGCTACCGTCTCGTCCAGTGCGACCTGTTGGCCTGCCCGGACGGGGAGTTCGCTGACCACGCCGTCGATCGGCGCGGTGATCGTGTGCTCCATCTTCATCGCCTCGACGACCACGAGCGGGGTCCCGGCGGTCACCACGTCACCGGCCGCGGCCTTGACCACGAGCACGGTCCCCGGCATCGGGCTGGTGACCGGTCCGGCGCCGCCCGCGGCACCGGCGGCCGAACGCAGCCGTTCACGCTCGCCGATCGCGAAGCTGTGCCCGTCGCGCGCGAGCCACACCGTCCGGCCGGTCCCGGCCGCGTGCCGGTAGCGGTGGAAACCGGTGGGATGACGGACTTCCAGCAGATCGCCGAGGCGCCGCGCGGACACCCTCACCGGCTCGGCGTCGTCCACACTGACGAGCGCGTTCGCGGGGGTGCCCTGCACCCGGACGACGACTTCGGAGCTGCCCGACTTCAACGCGAAGCCGATCCCGCCGGAACCGCCGAGCCGCCAGCCGTCCGGAACGTCCCACGGATCGACGACGTCTCCCTGCGGCTGCAGGGAAAGCAGCCGGTCGAGCGCCGCTGCCACGAAGAACTCCGGCGGCACCTCTTCGGAGACCAAAGTGGACAGTCGGCGGTCGACGAGGCCGGTGTCGAGCTTGCCGTCACGGACGTCATCGTCGGCTAGCAGCCCGCGCAGGAAGGCGACGTTGGTGCCGAGGCCGAGCAACGCGGTGTCCGCCAGCGCCAGATCGAGCCGGTGCAACGCGGCCGCGCGGTCCGGGGCCCAGGCGATGACCTTGGCCAGCATCGGGTCGTAGTTCGAACCGATGACCGCGCCCTCGCTCATCCACGAGTCGACGCGCACGCCTTCGCCGGACGGCTCGTGGACCGCGAGCACGGTGCCACCCGTCGGGATGAAACCGCGAGCGGGATCTTCGGCGTAGACACGGGCTTCGACGGCGTGGCCGTCCAGCCGGACGTCGTCCTGCGCCACGGTGAGCACGTCGCCGGCGGCGATCTTGACCTGCCACTCGACGAGATCGAGCCCGGTGACCAGCTCGGTCACCGGATGCTCGACCTGCAGCCGGGTGTTCATCTCCATGAAGAAGAACTCGTCGGGCGCGGTGGCCGACACGATGAACTCGACCGTCCCCGCGCCGACGTACCCGACCGAACGCGCGGCCTCGACGGCGGACGCGCCCATCTTCGCGCGCGTGGCTTCGTCGAGGAGCACCGACGGCGCCTCCTCGATGATCTTCTGGTGCCGCCGCTGCAGGCTGCACTCACGCTCGCCGAGGTGGATCACGTTGCCGTGCTTGTCGGCGAGCACCTGGATCTCGATGTGGCGCGGCGTGGTGACGAACCGCTCCATGAGCAGCGTGTCGTCGCCGAAAGAACCCTTGGCCTCGCGGCGGGCGGACTCGACCGCGGCGTCCAATTCGGACAGTTCGGTGACCAGCCGCATCCCCTTGCCGCCACCACCGGCGGACGGCTTGAGCAACAGCGGGAAGCCGACCTTCTCCGCGGCGGCGGCGAAACCGCCATCAGGGATGTCCACATCGGACGCTCCGGGCACGACCGGGACCCCGGCCTTGGACACCGTCGCCTTGGCGCGGATCTTGTCGCCCATGGCGTCGATGGCCTCGACCGGCGGGCCGATGAAGACCAGGCCGGCTTCGGCGCAGGCGCGGGCGAATTCCGCGTTTTCCGCGAGGAAGCCGTAACCGGGGTGGACCGCCTGCGCGCCCGTGTCCAGCGCCGCCTGGACGATCGCGGGAATGGACAGATAGCTCTTCGCCGCTTCGGCCGGGCCGATGCGGACAGCCGTGTGCGCCTCCCGGACGTGCCGGGCGTCGGCGTCCGCGTCGCTGTACACCGCGACCGAACGGATGCCGAGCCCGTGCAGCGAGCGGATCACGCGGACCGCGATCTCCCCGCGGTTGGCGACCAGAACCGTGTCGAACATGCTCACATCCTGAAGACGCCGTAGTTGACATCGGAAAGTGGCGCGTTGGCCGTTGCGGACAGCGCGAGGCCGAGCACCGTGCGGGTGTCCGCCGGGTCGATCACGCCGTCGTCCCACAGCCGCGCCGTCGAGTAGTACGGGCTCCCCTGCGCTTCGTACTGGTCGCGGATCGGCTCCTTGAAGGCCTCTTCGTCCTCAGTGGACCATTCGCCGCCGCGTGCCTCGATGGCGTCGCGGCGGACCGTGGACAGCACCGACGCCGCCTGCTCACCGCCCATCACCGAGATCCGCGCGTTCGGCCACATCCACAGGAACCGCGGCGAGTACGCACGGCCGCACATCGAATAGTTGCCGGCGCCGAACGAGCCGCCGATGACGACGGTCAGCTTCGGCACCCGCGCGCAGGCCACCGCGGTGACCATCTTCGCGCCGTGCTTGGCGATACCGCCCGCCTCGTAGGCGCGGCCGACCATGAAACCGGTGATGTTCTGCAGGAACAGCAGCGGGATCGAGCGTTTGTCGCACAGCTCGATGAAATGCGCGCCCTTCATCGCGGACTCGGCGAACAGGACGCCGTTGTTCGCGATGATGCCGACGGGGTGGCCGTGGATCCGGGCGAACCCGGTGACCAGCGTCGAGCCGTACTCCTTCTTGAACTCGCCGAACCGGCTGCCGTCGACGATCCGCGCGATGACCTCGCGGACGTCGTAGGGCACGCGCGGGTCGGTCGGGACGACGCCGTACAGCTCGTTCGGGTCGGCGACCGGGGCCTCCGTAGGGAGGACGTCCCACGGCCGCGGCGTACGCGGGCCCAAGGTCGACACGATCGAGCGAACGATGCGCAAGGCGTCGGCGTCGTCTTCGGCCAGATGGTCGGTGACGCCGGACTGGCGCGAGTGGACGTCGCCG
This sequence comes from Amycolatopsis keratiniphila, assembly GCF_000400635.2. NCBI lineage: Bacteria > Bacillati > Actinomycetota > Actinomycetes > Pseudonocardiales > Pseudonocardiaceae > Amycolatopsis > Amycolatopsis keratiniphila. The sequence continues at coordinate 7,542,533 of NC_021252.1, forward strand.
CCGCCGAGTTCCTCGGCCGTGACGACCTCGCCCGTCGCGGCCTTCACCAGCGGCGGGCCGCCGAGGAAGATGGTGCCCTGGTTCCGCACGATGACCGCTTCGTCGCTCATCGCCGGGACGTACGCGCCGCCCGCGGTGCAGGAGCCGAGCACCGCGGCGATCTGCGGGATGCCCCGCGCGGACATCGTGGCCTGGTTGTAGAAGATCCGGCCGAAGTGCTCACGATCCGGGAAGACCTCGTCCTGCCTCGGCAGGAACGCGCCGCCGGAGTCCACCAGGTAGATGCACGGCAGGTTGTTGTGCAGCGCGACCTCTTGCGCGCGCAGGTGCTTCTTGACCGTCATCGGGTAGTACGTGCCGCCCTTGACCGTCGCGTCGTTGGCGACGATCACGCATTCGCGGCCCGAGACCCGCCCGATCCCGGTGATGATCCCGGCCGACGGCGCCTCGTCGTCGTACAGTCCGGTGGCGGCCAGCGGGGACAGCTCCAGGAACGGCGAACCCGGGTCGAGGAGGGTGTCGACCCGGTCGCGTGGCAGGAGTTTGCCCCGCTCGACGTGGCGGGTGCGGGATTTCTCCGGGCCCCCGAGCCGGGCGGCGGCGAGCCGCTTGCGCAGGTCTTCGACCAGCTCGGCATGGGAGGTGACGCTGCGGGCGTACTCGTCGCTGCCCGGATCGGCCGAAGTGCTCAGTACGGGTGTGTCCATGGCTCCTCGTCGCCAAGTTAGCCGTCGTTAACTCGCGCCGTCAGGTTAACGCCCACTAACCCACTCTGTCCACCTCCCCTAAGCGCGTGAAGGCCCCCTTCCCTCGACTGAGCCGAGGGAAGGGGGCCTTCACGCGCGAAACGGTCAGCCGATCGCGGAGACCAGCGGGTTGTAGTAGCCGCCCCGCTGGCCGGCGGCCGTCGGGTGGTACGAGTTCACGATCGGCCAGGTGAGGCTGTGCAGGTAGTCGTCGGCCGACGAGCAGATGTTGTGCCCGGTGAACGCGGGCCGCACGTCGACGAACTTCGCGCCGTTGGCCGCGGCGCGGGCCGAGAGCACCGACGCCAGCGCGTCGGAACCCGAGTTGATCGCGGTGCGCTTCGTGTCGCTCAGCCCGACCGAGCACGAACCCGGCACCGTGTAGAAGCGCGGGTACCCGAGGACGACCAGCTTCGCGCTGGGCGCCTTCGCCTTGATCTTGCTGTAGACGTTGTCCAGCAACCCGGGAAGCGTGTTGTTCACGTAGGTCTTCGCGGTGTTGACCCGGTTGATGCAGGTCTGGTCGCTGCCGGTGGTGCAGGTGGTCATGACGTCGGCGAAACCGGCGTCGTTGCCACCGACCGAGACCGTCACCAGCGTGGTGCTGGAGGTGACGTTCGCGATCTGGTTGAGGACGTCGCCGGTGCGCGCCCCCGAGCACGCGACGAACTTGAAGGTGGTCCCGGCGTGGGCGTTGGCCCACAGCTGGGGATAGGCGTTGGCACTGCGCATGCAGTCGCCCGAGTTCCCGTAACTGCCGGCACCGACGCCGGACGAGTACGAGTCACCGAGCGCCACGTAGTTGGTCGCCGCTTGGGCGGTGCCCGCGAGACCGAGCGTGGCAAGGACAGCGACCCCCAGGGCCGCACCTAAACGAGTGAAGGAAAGAGCTTTGATCCGAGCAGGGACGGCCATGGTCACTCCTTCGTGACAAGTTGACGAGAGACAGCATTACCAGGTGGTAACCCCACACAAAAGGGTCATTTCCCCAGGTAGCCCACTTGGCTCAGGCTGGAAGTACGGCCGCGTGTTAGCGCTCGCTAACACGCGGCCTTAATATGGCCAGATGCCGGCGAACCCCACCCCACTCGTGAACGGCGAGAAGGCGAACAGGCGCGAACAGATCATGGCCGCCGCCGCCGAGCTCTTCGCCCACCACGGTTTCCACGGCGTCGGCATCGACGACATCGGCGCGGCCGTCGGCATCTCCGGCCCGGCGTTGTACCGGCATTTCCGCAGCAAGGACGCCATTCTCGGCGAGATGCTGAACTCGATCAGCCGCTACCTCCTCGACGGCGGGACGGCCAGGGCGAGCCAGCGGGACGAGCCGGGCGAGGTTCTCGAAGCACTGGTGGATTTTCACGTCGATTTCGCGCTCACGCATCCCGCGCTGATCACCGTCCAGGAACGCAATCTCGCCAATCTCACCGACAGTGACCGCAAGCAGGTCCGCGCCCTGCAGCGCCAGTACGTCGAGGTCTGGGTGCGCGCGATCAGCGACGCCGTCCCCGGGATCGGCGAACGGCAGGCGCGCTCGGCGGCGCACGCGGTCTTCGGGTTGATCAACTCGACGCCGTACAACCGCCATCTCGGTGACAGCGAACTGGCCGAGATGCTCTGCCGTCTCGCGCTGGGTGCACTGCACTCCGCCAAGTGACCACGACCGGGTTTCGGCCTATCCCCACTTTTCCGTCCTCTGGTGTTTGATAGGCACGTGGAGCCGGACAGGAGCGAGTACGAGCGGAGGCTCGTCGAAAAGGCGCAGCGTGCGCTCGTGGCGATCAGCCTCGGGGAGGACGCCGAGGCGCTCGACGAGCTCATGCCGACCGCCGCCGAGCCGCAGGCGCGCTCCGACGAGACCAAAGAGCTCGTGATGATGCTGTTCGGCGAATGCAGCGCCATGGTGTCGACGCTGGGTGATGGAGGAAGTGCGCCGGTCAAGGTGCAGGTGTTCGACGAGGACGGCGAAGAGGTCTCGATCGACCAGGCGGACCCGCCCGTGCGGACGGCCGTCCGCACCCTGCTGGCCGAGGTGCACGGCAACAGCGAGGCCGCGCAGGAACAGGTCGAGATCGCGCTCGCCAACGCCGCGCCGGACGAGGTCGACAGTCTTGTGCTGCAGGCGCTGCGGTGGACGATCCGGCTGTCGGCGGAATGCCTTGACCGGGATCTGCCGGTGGCGCCCTGGATCTCGGACGCCGTCGCGGACTAGCCGCTCGCGCTCGTGGCCGCCTCGCGTGACTGGATGGACGACACGCGTGATCAGCCGGACGTCGCGTGTGTCGTCCGGCTGATCACGAGAGTCGTCCGTCTGATCACGCGAGGCGGCTAACCCAGCAGCAGCTTCACCAGCCGCCCGATCTGCTCGGTCTCGATCAGGAACGAGTCGTGCCCGTAAGGCGAAGCGATGACGGCGAATTCCGCCCCGGCGACCCCGTCCGCGATGGCCCGCGACTGGTACAGCGGGTAGAGCCGGTCGCTGTCCACCCCGGCCGCGACCGTCCGCGCGGTGACCCGGCCGAGCGCGTTCGCGACGCCGCCCCGCCCGCGGCCGACGTCGTGCGTGTTCATCGACTCGGTGAGCACCACGTAACTGCCCGCGTCGAACCGGCGCGACAGCTTCCCGGCGTGATGGTCCAAATAGGACTCGACGGCGAACCGCCCGCCGCGCAGCGGGTCTTCACCGTCCTGATGGCGGTGGCCGAAGCGTTGCGCCAGCTCGGCTTCACTGCGGTACGTCGCGTGCGCGATGCGGCGCGCGATGCCGAGTCCGGCGTCCGGGCCGACGCCGGGAAGGTCGTAGTAGTCTCCGCCGTGCCAGCCCGGATCCGACCGGATGGCGTGCAGCTGCGGTGCGGCCCAGGCGATCTGGTCGGCCGACGCCTGCGCGGTCGACGCGAGGACGAGCAGCGCCGCGACCCGCTCCGGCTCGCTCACCGCCCATTCCAGCGCCCGCATCCCGCCCATGGAGCCGCCGATCACCGCGGCCCACCGCCCGACGCCGAGCGCGTCGGCGAGGACGACCTCCGCCCCCACCTGGTCGCGGACCGTCACGGCGGGAAACCTGCTGCCCCAAGGACTTCCGTCCGGATGCGCGGAGGACGGGCCGGTCGAGCCCTGGCAGCCGCCGAGCACGTTCGGGACCACGACGAAGAACGCGTCCGTGTCGATCGCCTTGCCCGGCCCGATCAGGCCGTCCCACCAGCCGGGGCTGACGTGACCTTCCTCCGCGGGGCCGACGGCGTGGCTGTCCCCCGTCAGGGCGTGCTCGACGAGGATCGCATTGGAGGCACTGGGATTCAGCGTCCCCCAGGTCTCATAGGCGAGCGTGAACGGCAAGGTCCCGCCGGTTTCGAGCGCCTGGACGCCGCCGACGAAGCGGCGACGTCCAGGCGGCTCTCCCTCTCGCCAAGCACCGGTCACAGAGCGGCCTTGGCCGCCCGGAATCCGGCTTCGAGGTCGGCCTTGAGGTCCTCGATCCCTTCCAGGCCGACGGCGAGCCGCACGAGGCCCGGCGTGACACCGCTCGACAGCTGCTCCTCCGGCGTGAGCTGGCTGTGCGTCGTCGAGGCCGGGTGCACGATCAGGCTGCGCACGTCGCCGATGTTGACCAGCTGGCTGTGCAGTTCCGTACCGTCCACAAAGGCCCGTCCGGCTTCGACGCCGCCGCGCAGGTCGAACGAAAGCACCGCGCCGGCGCCCTTCGGCAGGTACTTCTTCGCGGCCTCGTAGTACGGGCTCGACGGCAGCCCGGCGTAGTACACCTTCTCGACCTCGTCGCGCTGCTCCAGCCATTCGGCCAGCGCCTGCGCGTTGGACACGTGCCGCTCCAAACGGAGCGAAAGTGTCTCGATCCCTTGCAGGATGAGGAAACTGTTGAGCGGCGCGATCGCGGCTCCGGTGTCGCGCAGGATCTGGACGCGCGCCTTGGCCGCGTACGCGCCCGGGCCGAGCGCCTCCCAGTACTTGAGGCCGTGGTAGCTCGGGTCGGCTTCGTTGAACCCGGGGAAGCGCGCCGGGTCCTTGCCGAAGTCGAAGGTGCCGCCGTCGACCAGCACCCCGGCGACCGTGGTGCCGTGCCCGCCGAGGTACTTGGTCGCCGAGTGGACCACGATGTCGGCGCCGTGCTCGATCGGCCGGACGAGATACGGCGTCGGCACGGTGTTGTCCACGACCAGCGGGACACCCGACTCGTGCGCGGCGTCGGCGACCTTGCGGATGTCGAGGACGTTGCTGCCCGGGTTGGCCAGCGTCTCGGCGAAGAACAGCTTGGTGTTGGGCCGGACGGCGGCCTTCCACTGCTCGATGTCGTCCTGGTCCTCGACGAACGAGACCTCGATGCCGAGCTTCGGCAGCGTGTAGTGGAAGAGGTTGTAGGTGCCGCCGTAAAGCGCCGGGCTGGAGACGAAATGGTCACCGGAGTTCGCGAGGTTGAGGATGGCCGCCGTCGTGGCCGCGGTCCCTGACGCGAACGCCAGCGCCGCGACCCCGCCTTCGAGCGCGGCGAGCCGCTGCTCCAGCACGTCCTGCGTGGGATTGTTGATCCGGGTGTAGATGTTGCCGGGCTCGGCGAGGCTGAAGAGATCGGCGCCGTGCTGGCTGTCGCGGAACACGTACGAGGTGGTCTGGTAGATCGGGGTCGCCCGCGCGCCGGTGGCGGTGTCCGGCGCCGCACCCGCGTGGATCTGCTTGGTCTCGAACGACCATCCGTCCGCGCTCATCGCGATTCTCCTAGCGGCTCAAGGGGTTTCGGCTGTTGGCACCGAAGCTAGCTCCGCCGGACGGGGCACCCAACTGCTCTCAGGAGGTGGGATTCCTTTCCTGGAGAGCGAACCTGTTGCCCTCCGAATCGGTGAACATCGCCCACCAGCCCCACGGCTGCTTCTCCGGCCTGGCCGGGAACTCGACGCCTTTCGCCGAAAGCTCCTCATACGTCCTTTCGATGTCGTCGGCGTAGAAGAAGAAATTGCCCGTCGGGAGTTCGTCCCGCACCTCGAAGCGTTTGAGGTCCTCCGGAGCGGTGCTCAGGACGAGCGACGTCACCCCATCGGCTGAAGTGACCTCGACCCACCGGTTCCCTTCGTCGTCGTACGGCACGTCGGTGGTGATCTCGAATCCGACGACCTCGGACCAGAACCGCTTCGCCCGTTCCTGGTCCCGTACTCCGACCACGATCTTGTGCACGCCACGAATCGCCACGTCCCCACTCCTTTGTATCCACCATGGATATAACGAGATCGGAGTGTATGCTTCGCGGATGGCCGACGGCAACCCGCAGCTCACCCCCGCGGCGTTCCAGACCCTGCTGGCGCTCGCGAAGGGGCGCGCGCACGGCTACGCGATCATGGGTTTCGTCGACGAGGTGAGCGGCGGCACCGCACAACTCGGCCCGGGCACGCTGTACCGGACACTCGCCCGGCTCGTCGCCGACGGCCTGGTCGAGGAGGCCCCGGACGCGAGCGAGGACCAGCCGCACGACTCTCGCCGTCGTTACTACCGGCTGACCCGCGCCGGCCGCGAAGTCGCCGCCCGCGAAGCCGAGTTCCTGAGCAGGCTCGTCGCGGTCGCCGACCAGACCGGGCTGCTGAAGCGCGCGGAGTCGGCGTGAGCCGGGCGCTCGGCTTGGTGCCGCATCTGTTCGTCAAGGATGTCGACGCGTCGCTTTCCTTCTACGGCAAGGCGTTCGGCGCCGTGGAGCTGTTCCGCAACGTCCTGCCGAACGGTGTCGTGCTGTTCGTGGAGGTCGCCGTCGGCGACGCGCGGCTGCTGGTGAGCCAGGAGATCCCGCAGCTCGACGCGCTCGCCCCGTCGACACTGGGCGGCACGCCGATGCTCTTGGTACTGGAGACCGAGGACCCCGACGACCTCGTACGGCGTGCGGTGTTCGCGGGCGCGCGGGTGGAGGCGCCGGTCGAGGAGATGTTCTTCGGCGAGCGCTACGGCCGGATCGTCGACCCCGACGGCCACCGGTGGGCGCTGACCACGAAACGCGAGCGGTTCACACCCGAGGACATCGACGCGAGGACACCCCGCGAGGTCTGACGTGTGCGGCGGTCCCGCCTGCTGGACAATCGCCCCATGGTTTCGGTGCGCACTGTCGTCGACCGGGTGGGGCCGACGCTGCTGCACGCCCTCCAGGTCCCCGAGGAGTCCCCCGCGGTCGGCGACGTCGTCATCGCCGAACCCGGCCACACCCTCGCCGCGGGGGACCTCGTCCTCGGCGTCGCGATCACCGAAACACCGGAGGCCGCCGAACTCGTCAAGCTCAGCGCGGCCAAAGGCGCCGCCGCCGTCCTGCTGAAACCCCCGCTCGCGGCGAAGCCCTCGGTGAAACGGGCGGCGAAATCGGCCGACATCGCGTTGATCGAGGTGCGGTCCGCGACTTCGTGGGCCCAGCTCGTCTGGCTGCTCAGGACGGTCCTCGACGCGCTGGCCGACGAGTCGGACGCGCTGGAGGACGGCGGCGGCCCCGGTTCCGGCGACCTGTTCCGGCTCGCGGACGCGGTCGCTTCGGTGGTCGACGCGCCCGTCACCATCGAGGACACCAACTCGCGGGTGCTCGCCTACTCGGCCCGGCAGGACCTGACCGACTCGGCGCGCGTGTCCACGATCATGGGCCGCCGCATCCCGGACGACGTGCTCGCGCGGTTCCGGTCGCGAGGGGTGTTCCGCGAGCTTTCCCGTGGGCGGCAGACGATCTTCGTGCCCGCGCAACGCGACGGCACCCTGCCGCGGCTCATCGTGCCGATCCGGATGGGCGGCGAACTGCTGGGGTCGATGTGGGCGGTCGTCGCGGGCCCGGTCTCCGACGAACGCGCGGCAGCGTTCGCCGACGCGGCCCCCGTCGTCGCGCTGCACCTGCTGCGCCGCCGCGCGCACACCGATTCGCAACGCCGGGTCTCGGCCGAGCTCCTGCGCGCGCTCCTCGAAGGGAAGGCCAGCCCGCGCAAGGCGATCGCGGAACTCGACCTGTCCGAGGAGCCGCACCGCGTGGTCGTCATCGAGGTCTCCGGCGGCGACGGCCGTGACGACGAGGGCTTGCGCCTCGCGCTGCTCGAACGGATCTCGCAGGGTGTCGGCAGGCGGCCGGTGGCCACCGAACTCGGCGGTGTCCTCTACGCCGTCGTGCCGGACGGCGACGGCTGGGAGGAACTCCGGGCGGCCCTCGAAGCCCTGCCGTCGTCGCGGAAGGGCGGGACACCGAGGGCGGCCGCCGGCTCGGCCTGCGAAATCGGCGAGCTCGCGACTTCACGGCTCCAGGCCGACGAGGCGCTCGGCCTGCTTCGCGCGAAGCTCGTCCCTGGCCGCGTCGTGGTCTTCGACGAGGCGTGGACGGCCCTTTCGCTGCACCGCGGCGCGACGGCGGCGAGCACCTCGAAGGTCGCCGAGCTCGGGCCGCTCGGCCTGCTGCGCGCGCACGACGAAGCCCACGAGAGCGGCTACGTCGACACGCTCTACCAGTGGCTGCGGCATCCGGGAGACCCGCGCGCGGCCGCGAAGGAACTCCGGATCCATCCCAACACCCTCCGATATCGGATGCGACGGCTGCTCGACCTCGTCCCGCTGGATCTGGACGATCCCGACGTCCGGCTGGCACTGATCACGCAACTCGTTTCCCTGCGGTGGAGTTGATTCCACTACAAACTGCTCGATGACGAATACTTTGTAGCGCGACATTCCGCGTCCGGACGTCAGGAAAGGGTCTTTCAGGACGGAAAACGTCTTGAAAGACCCTTTCATGACATTCGACGGTTCAGTGCGCGCTGGCGCGATATCCGTCCTCAATGGTCTGCCGTACCGCGGCGAGCAGATCGGCACCGGGGTAAAGCGGCAAAAGAACACCGGGGCCCCCGTCGACCCGAAGCGCGGCTTCGTATCCGTGCCCGGGGGTTTCGACAAGGCCGACGATGACATCGGCCGGATTGCCTTCGGTGTCGACGGTGCGGACACGCCGCTCCCGCCGCCAGTCCTGTTTTGTCATGCCGAACAGAATGGCAGCTTACCGGCCAGTAAGATCAACATCTTGACTCGATCGTGCTGCATTTACCGATCCGCAGGTTGCACGACCGCGCCCACCCCCAGCGAACGCGGCCGTACGTCATACCCGATAACCGAGGTCTTCGGCGACGAATCTCTTCGGCACCAGCCGGACCCAGACCGTCCCTTTCACCTCGGGATCATCGTGCAGGTAAGAACGAAAACGCGCATCCCATTTGCTCTCGTCGGGACCGAGATACCGGCTCAGCAGCCGCTGTCCACGAGGGACGTCGAACGGCAGCACCTCGGCCTCACCGCGCGCGAGCACCTGCCGCACCAGGCCGGTGCCGACGTCGCACACGTCCACGGTCACCGCGATCGACGGCGATTCGCGGACGAGCCCGGCCAGCCGCGCCCACGGCCCGGTGAGGATCCAGAAGGCCTTCTTCTCCCAGAGGTACCAGACCGGGCGCACGGTCGGCCCGGCCGCGGCGACCCTGGCCGTCAGCGGACCGGCGAGGAATTCGTCGACGTCGAACATCAGATTTCGAGCAACGTCTTGCCGAGCGCGCCCCGCGACTGCATGACCGCGTGCGCGTCCGCCGCCCGCTCGAGCGGGAACCGTTGGCCGATCACGGGTTCCAGGCGTCCGGCGGCCGCTTCGGCGAGCGCGGACTCGGTGAACGCCCGCATCTGCTCCGGTCCGCCGAGGCCCCGGATCACCGTGACCCCGCGCGCGGCGGCGTCCTCTTCGGACACCTCCGTCCACGAACCACTCGACAGGCCGTAGATCAGCATCCGCCCGCCCGGCTTCAGCAAGCCGAACGACGCCGTCCCGATCTCACCGCCGACACCGTCGAACACGACATCGACCTCTCCCGCCTTCTCCGCCCAGCCGGGCTCCCGGTAGTCGACCGCCAGATCGGCGCCGCGCTCCCGGACGTGCTCGGCCTTCGCCGCACCGCCCGCCGCGCCGACGACCTCGGCACCCGCGGCCTTCGCGAGCTGGACGACCAGCCCGCCGACCCCGCCCGCCGCCGCCTCGACCAGCACGCGCTCCCCCGGCCGGATCCGCGCGGCGGTCACCAGCGCGGTCGCCGTGCGGCCGTCGGCCAGGATCGCCACCGCGGCGTCGAGGGCCAGGCCGTCCGGCACCTCGAAGACTGCGCCGGCGTCGACCGCGACCCGTTCCGCGTAGCCCCCGGAACCGCCGGTCGAGGTCACGACGCGCTTGCCGACCAGGCCGAGGTCGGCGCCTTCACCGACCGCGCTGATCACGCCACCGACACCGTTGCCGGGGATCATCGGCGGCTCGGCGCGGAACGGCCCGCCCCCGCCCGCCCGGAACTGCGTCTCGACGAACGTGATGTTGGCGAAGGCCACCTCGATCAGGACCTGGCCCGCTGCGGGCACCGGATCCGGGGCATCGCCCGCGACGAGCACTTCGGGCCCGCCGAACTCTTTCAACCACACGGCTCTCATGTGACCCAAGGTGCAAGCTCCAGTTGACTGGAGGTCAAGCGATTGTGCCGGGAAAACCATGATCGGTTCTCAACACTGTCTCCGGCGGACGATGACACCGCCGTCCGGGTGGCTCACCGTGAGTGGCAGCACCTTTGTTCGCAGAACCGTCGCCAGGAGGCTTTCCGTGCGTATCGCCGTCCCCCGTGAGATCAAGAAGCATGAATACCGGGTGGCGCTCACCCCGGCGGGCGTGCACGAACTGACCGGGCGCGGCCACGACGTCTTCGTCGAGACCGGTGCCGGCGTCGGCTCGTCCATCTCCGACGACGAGTACGTCGCCGCGGGCGCGAAGATCCTCGCCACCGCCGAGGAGACCTGGTCCGAGGGCGAACTCGTGCTCAAGGTCAAGGAGCCGATCGCCGAGGAGTACCCGCGGCTGCGCGCCGACCAGGTGCTGTTCACCTACCTGCACATCGCCGCGGACCGGCCGCTGACCGACGCGCTGCTGGCCGCGGGCACCACCGCGATCGCCTACGAGACGGTGCAGACCCCGAACCGCGCGCTGCCGCTGCTCGCGCCGATGTCCGAGGTCGCCGGACGGCTGGCGCCGCAGGTGGGCGCGTTCTCCCTGATGAAGCCGAGCGGTGGCCGCGGCGTGCTGCCCGGCGGCATCCCCGGCGTCCACCCGGCGCGCGTGGTCGTGATCGGCGGCGGTGTCGCCGGCCTCAACGCGGCGCGGGTCGCCCTCGGCCTCGGCTCGGACGTCGAGATCCTCGACACCAACGTCGACCGCCTCCGCCAGATCGACAACGACTTCGGCGGCCGCATCCGCACGGTGACCTCGAACGCGCTGTCGGTCGAGCAGTCCGTGCTGGAGGCCGACATGGTCATCGGCGCGGTGCTCGTGCCCGGCGCGAAGGCCCCGAAGCTGGTCTCGAACGACCTCGTTTCGCGGATGCGCCCCGGCAGCGTGCTGGTGGACATCGCGATCGACCAGGGCGGCTGCTTCGCCGACTCGCGGCCGACCACGCACGACGAGCCGACCTACAAGGTCCACGAGTCGGTGTTCTACTGCGTCGCGAACATGCCGGGCGCGGTGCCGCGTACCTCGACCTACGGCCTGACCAACGTGACGCTGCCGTACGCCGTGCAGCTGGCGGACCACGGCTGGCAGAAGGCGCTGCAGGCCGACGCTTCCCTGGCGAAGGGCCTCAACACGCACGCGGGCGCGCTGACCAACGCCCCGGTCGCGGCCGCGCACGACCTGCCCGCCACGGAGCTGGCCGCCGTCCTGGCCTGACCCCCAAGCCACACTCCCACGCGAGGGACCTTTGCCACCCCAGTGCAAAGGTCCCTCGCTCCTTTTTGCGCCTTTCCGGCCCCTTGGTCCCCGCGGTCGCGGCACACTGTCCGCGGGGAGGTACTCGAATGGAATTCGAGGTACTGGGGCCGATCCGCATCCGATCCGTCACCGTCACCGGACGTCTGCAGAAGATCCTGCTGGGGACGCTGCTGGCGAACGCCAACCGCGACGTTCCGGCGAGCGCGCTCGCCGACGTGCTGTGGCCGGGGGAAGCCGACGACTCCGCGTCGAAGCTGTACCTGCACGTCCACAAGCTGAGGCGGCTGCTCGGCGAACCGGATCGGCTGGTGAGCGGGGAAGGCGGCTACCACCTGCGGGTGTCGCCGGGGGAACTCGACGCCCAGCGGTTCGAGTCGCTCGTGGACGAGGCCGCCGCGAGCGATCCGCGGCGATGCGCCGAGTTGTCGCGTGAGGCGCTCGGCCTGTGGCGCGGTGAGCCGTACGACGGCGTCGACTCGCCAGAGCTGGCCGAGCGGGCACGGCTGCTCACCGAGCGCCGGCTGGCCGCGATCGAGACGCTGTGCCAGGCCGAACTCGCCGACGGCGGGCATTCGTCCCTGGTCGACGAGCTGACCGAACTGATCCGCCGTCACCCGTTCCGGGAACGACTGCACGAACTGCTGATGATCGCGCTGTACCGGGCGGGGCGGCGCACGGCGGCCTTGGCCGTCTACCGCGCGGCACGAAGACTGTTCGTCGAGGAGCTCGGGATCGAACCGGGCCCGGAGCTTCGCGAAGCCGAAAGACGAATCCTCGCCGGGCTACCGATCGAACCGGCGGGCTCGCCGTCACCGGCGGTCGTGCCGTCGGAACTGCCCCGCACCGTACGGAACTTCGTCGGCAGAACGGCGGAACTGTCCGAATTGGACGATCAGCTCGCCCAGTCCGGCCGGGATTCGGCCCCGGTGTGCGTCGTGGTGGGCACCGCGGGCGTCGGCAAGACCGCGACGGTGGTCCGCTGGGGGAACCGGGTCCGTCCCCGCTTCCCCGACGGCCAGCTGTACGTCGACCTCCGGGGTTACGGGCCGGAGCAGCCGCCTTCGGCCGCGAACGTGCTCGAAGGGTTCCTCCAGGCTTTGGGGGTCGAAGGCCCGGCGATCCCTCGCGACCTCCCCGCGCGGGCGGCCCGGTTCCGGGCGCTGGCCGCCCGCCGCCGCCTGCTCGTCGTGCTCGACAACGCGCGGACCTGCGAGCAGGTCCGGCCCCTGCTGCCGATGAGTTCGTCCTGCCACGTAGTCGTGACGAGCCGGGATTCACTCGCCGGTCTGGTGGCCCGCGACGGCGCGAACCGGATCGTCCTGCGACGGTTGCCGCCTTCCGACGCGCGGGAGTTGTTCCGTGGCCTCGCGGGCGAACGGACGGACGACGCCGCCGGCGCGATCGACAAGGTGGTGCGGCAGTGCGTCCGGCTGCCGCTCGCCCTGCGGGTCGCCGCGGAGATCTTCCGTGCGCGCGACAACATCAGCGTCGCCGATCTGGCCGCCGAACTGGCGGACGAGCATCGGCGCCTCGACCTGATGGACGCCGACGGCGACGCGCACACCGCGATCCGCTCGGTGTTCTCCCGGTCCTTCCATCACCTGCCGCCGTCGTCCGCGCGCCTCTTCGTCCTGTGGGGTCTCCATCCGGGGCACGACCTCACGGCGTCCGCGTTCGCCGCGCTTTCCGGCGAAGACCTACGCGCCACCCGGAGGGCTCTCGACGCGCTCACCCGATCGCACCTCGTCGAGGAGGGCTTCGCCGGGCGGTACCGGACGCACGACCTGCTCCGCGCCTACGCACGGGAGCTCGCGGACGAGGTCGAGCCCGCCTGCCGTGAGGCGGCCATGCGGCGGCTGTTCGTGTGGTTCCTGCGCACGGTGATCGCGGCCCGCGCGTTCGTCGACCCGAAGGCACGCGTGATCGACTTGAGCGGTGTGGAGGAGACACGGACCGAAGCACCGTTCCACACCCGCGAAGAGGCGCTCGCCTGGTTCGCCGCCGAGCGCGCGAACCTGGTGACCCTGGTGCGGACCGCGGCGGAACAGGGCGCCGACGACATCTGCTGTCTGCTGGCCGCCGCGCTGATGCGGTTGTTCTACCTGACCAAACACTGGGACGACTGGCTGGTCACCCACGAGATCGCGGTGACCGCGGCCCGGCGGTCGGGAAGGCGCGTCGACGAGGCGTACCTGCTGCTCGGCCTCGGGATCGCGCACGACGACGTCGGCGGTTTCGAGAAGGCCATCGAGTACTTCCGCACCACGGCGGAGGTGTTCCACGAGCTCGGCAACCGGCACGGGCAGGCGTGGACGTTGAACAACCTCGGCGTGACACAGGACAGCATGGGCCGCTTCGCCGAAGCGGCGAAGAGTTACACGGCCGCGCTGGAGATGTTCCAGGCGGACGGCGACGGTCACGGCGAGGGCATCGCGCTGAACAACCTCGGCGATCTGCGCCGTCAGCAGCGCTTGTTCGACGACTCCCTGCGCCATCTGCGGGACGCCGTCGAACTGCAGCGGAGCACCGGCGATCGCACGTCGCTGCGGTTCACCCTGCGCACGCTCGGCGACCTCTACCGGGACATGGGGCTGCGTGAGCAGGCGAGCGAACGGTATCGGGACGCGCTCGCGATCACGCGCGAACTGGACGACCGGTGGGGCTCGGCCCGGCTGCTCGTGCAGCTCGCCGACCTGTCGGCGGCGGCCGGACGCGAAACCGAGGCGCGGGACCACCTCCACGAGGCGCTCGGCCTGTGCACGGCCACCGGCGACCCGATCGCCGAGAAGATCCGGGCCCGCCTCGGCACGTGAGGGTTCACGCGCCGAGGCGGCCGGGTTCCTCGGATCAGGCGGGTTCCGCTTCGGCCGTGTCCGGTTCGTCGGGGGTGGTGACGCCGCCTTGTGATTCACCCATCCCGGCTTCGGCAGGCAGCTTCTTGTCCTCCGGCGGGTGTTCGGGCGCCGGTTCGAGAACCCATTTGTCGGGGTTGCTCACTTCGCCCGGCAGCGTTCCCGGCGCCGGGAAGCCGAGCGCGGAGATCTCGATGGCCTTCACGTTGGCCGCGAACTCGCCCATCGTCGAGAAGGCGTTCTCGATGAGATCGGCGTAGCTGGTGACCAGATCGTTGATCGCGTCGATCACGTCGCCCGGGTTGAGAAGACTGGCACAGCCGGCGGCCGCCTTCGTGATGAACCCGATGGCCATCCCCCACGTCTCGTGCACGAAGGCGATCGTCTGGGCGAGCAGGGTGCCCACTTCTCCCAGCTTCGTGGCCGTCAGCTCGCATTCCTGGATGATCCGGTCGGTGTGGGTCTTGAACGCGTCGAACGCGCCTCCCTGCCAGTACGCGTCCAGTGAACCCAGCTTCGTGTTCAGCCCGTCGGCGACCGTGCTCGGTGTCTTCTGTGCTTCACCCCATTGCCTGGCTCGCGACGAGGGGATCGTGTGGTCGCCGAGAATGTCGCGGATCTCCTCGAGCACCACCTTCACCCCGGTGCCGACCGCGGGACCGCAGACGATGCCCACGAAATCCGCGGCGTCCTGCACGGTCGCCGCGTCATCTTCCGGATACGGCGCGGGTTCAGTCATCGTCGCTCCCCAGATAGCCGAACTGCTCGTAGTACTCGGCGTCTTGCGCCGCGTAGGTGTTGGCGACGGTGACGAGCGCGGACTCGGTGTCCTCGAAGCTCTTGATCGCCTCGCCGAGTTTCTCGACGACGAGCTTGCACGCGTCGTTGTACGCCTCGATGTATCCCGCGCCGGTGGCGAGCAGACCGAGGTC
The DNA here is from genome assembly GCF_000400635.2 of Amycolatopsis keratiniphila. Classification (NCBI taxonomy): domain Bacteria; kingdom Bacillati; phylum Actinomycetota; class Actinomycetes; order Pseudonocardiales; family Pseudonocardiaceae; genus Amycolatopsis; species Amycolatopsis keratiniphila. Next base: position 7,557,846 of record NC_021252.1, read on the forward strand.
GCCCGGTTGCATCGTCAGCCCGCCGACCGTGTCCTTGAGCGTGGTCCACGATTCCACCGCGGTCTGGAACTCAGTCGCCATGTCCGCGAGCGATTCCGGGACGACCTCGTAGCCGGTTCCCTCTGCCATCAGAGCTTTCTCCGTTCGATTCGCCCGGCCCTGGCGGCCTGTTCGGCGCGCTCGATCGCCGCGAGGAGGTGGCCGCCGAGCGCGGCCGGGTTCATCGCGCGCAGCGCACGTTCGTCGAGGTCGACGGCGACCAGGTCACCGGCCTCGTCGACGTGGACCCTGCCGAGACCGGCGTCGATGTCCGCGCCGGCGAAATGCTCTTCTCGTGCGGTGGCGGCTCGGCGGTCGTCTTCCTCGTCGTCGAGGTCGTGAAGCCGCAGCAGGCCGCTCATCGGACGCCCGCCTGGATCAGCCGCCGGTATTCGGCGCGGGCCTCACGCCTGGCCTGGCCGACCACCTCGACGATGTACGCGCCGAGTTCGCCGCCGCGGCTGCGGGCGACGGCGGCACGATCGACGTGGATCCCGACGAGCCCGCCCCGATGGTCCACCTCCGCCCGCACGAGTCCCCCACGTGCCGAAGCGGTGTAGTGCCGTCCCGCCAGTTCCCCCTCGGCCTGCACGAGCGCGGCCTTGCTCCTCGCGAGCAGCGCCGCGAACTCTCTGATCTTCCGTACCGGATCGGTGTCCACCGGTCGTTCTCCCCTCGTCACCTGAACGACGACAGGATCACGCCCCGACCTTTCCCGAACCTTTCCTGACAAGTGCCCTGATCACGACCAGGCCAGGGCGCCCCGCGCCCTAGGCCGACCACCTCGCGAACCGGCGCCGACCGCACCGCGGGGGTCCGGGGGCTCGGCCCCCGGGTGATACGACGAAGCCCCACCTCGGGGAAGGTGCGCAAGCACTGACCAAGGTGGGGCAAAGGGGCTGAGGGCGGCCCGCTCGACCAGCCTGGGGGTCACTGGGAGCGGGCCGCCTCCTACATCGTAGGTAATAAGTCGCCGTCGCGCTGCATGGGGCCGCCATGTCTTCCGAATTATTTCTTCACAGACCCCTGGCGCGGTCGGTGATTTTCCGCGCTCTGCGTCGTATATCCGGTAGTCAGCGGCCATTCGGCGCAGCAGCGGGTGCACTGGAGGGCGGATCCGTCACCCGGTCGAACGTGACGAAGGTCGCTTTCGGTGGATTGACCCCTTCCTCGGGTGCGGACTCACCCCGTGAGGCAGGATGTCGCGTGATCGGCCTTCGTCAACAAAAGGGGACGGTATGCACGACGGCAGTGGCCGCATCGCGGTGCAGAACCTGAGCAAGCAGTTCGGTGCGGTCAACGCGGTCCAGAATCTGAGCTTCACGGTGGAGCCCGGTTCGGTGACCGGCTTCCTGGGGCCCAACGGGGCCGGGAAGACCACGACGCTGAGGATGCTGCTCGGGCTGGTGACGCCCACGAACGGCACGGCGACCATCAACGGGCGCCCGCACGACCAGCTGGGTAATCCGGCGCGGGTCGTCGGTTCGGTGCTGGAGAACGAGGGGTTCCACCCGGGACGCACGGCGCGGAATCACCTGCGCGTGTACTCGGCGGCGATCGGGATGCCGGATCAGCGGGTGGACGAGGTCCTGGGGCTGGTGGGTCTTTCGTCGGCGGCGGACCGCAAGGCGGGCGGGTTCTCGCTCGGTATGCGGCAGCGGCTGGCGCTGGCGACGGCGTTGCTGGGGAATCCGCAGGTGCTGGTGCTGGACGAGCCGACGAACGGGCTCGACCCCGAAGGCATCTTGTGGCTTCGGAACTTCCTGCGCGCGTACGCGCGTGAGGGGCGCACGGTGCTGGTCTCGAGCCACCTCCTGAACGAGGTGGAGCAGACGATCGACCAGGTCGTGATCATCAGCCAGGGCATGACGCGCTACAACGGCTCGCTCGACCAGTTGCGCAAGAGCAACCAGTCGCGGGTGCTGGTGCAGTCCGCCGACGCGAGCGGCCTCGTCTCGGCGTTGCAGGAGGCCGGGATCACGCAGGTCGCGCCGATGCCGGACGGCCGGGTCGCGGTCTCCGGCGCGACGGTGCAGCAGATCGGTGACGTCTCCGCGAAGGCGAGCATCGCGGTCTACGGCATGCAGGAGGAGACGGCGGATCTGGAGCGCATGTTCTTCCAGCTGACGCAGGGCCAGTACGCCGCGCCGCCGCCCGGGTTCCAGCAGGGCCCGCCGCCGGGCTACCAGGGTCCGCCTCCGGGTTATCAGGGCCCGCCGCCCGGATATCAGGGTCCGCCGCCCGGCTACGCGCCGCAGAACACCCCGCCGCCCGGTTTCGCGCCGCCGCAGCAGTTCCAGCAGCAGGGTCAGCCGCCGCAGCAACCGCAGTACCAGCAGGCGCCGCCTCAGCAGCAGGCGCAGCAGCAGGGCCAGAACGAGGGCTGGGGAGGCCAGGGCTGATGGGCAACCTGATCAAGGCGGAGTTCCGCAAGACGCTCACGCTCAAGGCGTGGTGGGCGCTGATGATCCCCGCGGTGGTCTTCGCTTTCGCGTTCGCCCTGTTCTGGGGCATGGTCACCAACGACTTCAGCGATTTCCTGGGCCGCTCGGACACCCGTGAGCTGACCGAGGCGCTCGGCATCTCGACCGGTGAGCTGCCCGTCGGCCTGCTCGCCCTCGGGCACGGCATCAACATCGGCACGATGATCCCGATCATCTTCGGTGTCTTCGCCCTCGCCGGCGAGTACACGAAGAAGACGATCACGACGACGTTCCTCACCGCCCCGAACCGGGTTTCGGCGTTGAGCGCGAAAATGATCACCTACATCGTCTGGGGCGCGATCTACGGCGTCATCATCGTGGCCGCGGCGAGCCTCGGCACCGTCATCACGGTCGACAGCCAGCGCCTGCCGACCGCCGGCCAGTGGCTGGGCGTGCTGGGCGCGGGTGTCCTCGCGACGATCCTGGCGACCCTGTTCGGTATCGGCGTCGGCGCGGTCTGGCGCAGCGTGGTCGGCAGCATCATCACGCTGACCATCTGGATGCTGGTGGTCGAGAACGTGCTGGTGTTCGTCATGTTCGGCGCCGCGGACATCACCTGGCTGGGCGGCGTCCTGCCGAACGGCACGGTGAACGGCATCGTGGGCGCCATCGGCGCGGAGGCGTTCGGCGCCGCCGGTGTGAAGGTGCCCGGCCTGCAGGACGAGACGGCGTGGGCGCTGCAGTACGCGGCCGGTGCGCCCGGCGCGTTCTCGTGGTGGGCCTCGGCGCTCATCTTCTTCGGCTGGACGATGATCTTCTTCCTGGCGGGCTGGGCCGTGAACCAGAAGAAGGACATCACGTAGGTCACACCTGCCCCACCCAAGCGCCATGAAAGGTCCTTTCCTTGCAAATTTCGCAAGGAAAGGACCTTTCATGGCGTTCGGCCCTGCGCGAACCGGCCGGTCCTGTCGGTGCGGACGCATAGGCTTGCGGAGTGACCACTGCTCCACCTCGTCCCCGTCAAGCCAGTCCGGCACGTGAGACGGCCCCGGTGCCCACCGGAGGCTGGATCCGCCGCCTGGCCGCTTCGTGCTGGAAACATCCGTGGCTCGTCGTGCTCTCGCTGGGCGCGGCGATCATCGGCGTCGGGCTCCAGGCCGCCGGCCCGCTGCTGATCCGCGAGGCGCTGGACGACGCCGTCGCGGGCGACACCTCCCGGCTCGGCCTGCTCGCCGCCGTGATGGCGCTGCTGCAGGTGCTGACGTTCGGCAACGCCTTCGCCCGCCGGTACGTCGGCGGGCGGCTGGCCCTCGACGTCCAGCACGACCTGCGCCGCCAGGTGTTCGGCGCGGTCTCGCGGCTCGACGGCGGCAAACAGGACGCGTTGCGCACCGGCCAGGTCGCCTCGCGCGCGATCTCGGATCTTCAGCTGGTCACGTCGGTCCTGATGCAGGTGCCGCTCTCGGCGGGTTCGGTGATCTTCGCGCTGCTGTCGCTGGGCGCGATGCTGTGGATGTCGCCGACGCTGACCCTGATCGCGATGGTGGTCGCCCCGGCGATCGCGATCATCATGGCGGTCAGCCGGAAGCGGCTCTTCCCGGCGACGTGGGCGGCACAGCAGCGCGCGGCCGACGTCGCACAGCAGGTCGAGGAAACCGTCACCGGCGTACGCGTCGTGAAGGGCTTCGGCCAGGAAGCGCGTGAAGTCGCGAAGCTGGAGAAGACGGCGAGGAAGCTCTTCGCCGAGCGCATGCGTGCGGCGCGGCTGTCGTCCTTGCCAACGGCCACGACGGCGGCGCTCCCCGCCGCGGGCCAGGTCGCGGTGCTGGCGGTCGGCGGCATCCTGGCGTTGAAGGGCGAAGTCAGCCTCGGCACCTTCCTGGCCTTCGCGACCTATCTGTCCATCCTGATCGGCCCCGCCCGGATGATCTCCAGCCTGGTCGTCCAGGCACAGCTGACCAGGGCGGGCGCGGAACGGGTCAACGAACTCATCGACGCGCAGCCCGACGTCGTCGACAGCCCGGACGCGCGGCCCCTGCCCGACGGCCCGCTCGGTGTCCGGCTGGAGGACGTCTCCTTCGGCTACACGCGGTCGGATCCCGTGCTCGACGGGCTCACCCTGGAGGCGCGGCCGGGCGAAACACTCGCGCTGGTCGGCACGGCCGGTTCGGGCAAGTCCACGATCTCCTTGCTGCTGCCCCGGTTCTACGACGTGCACAGCGGCTCGGTCCAGGTCGGCGACCTCGACGTCCGCGACGTCCGGCAGCACGATCTGCGCGGCGCGATCGGCGTCGTGTTCGAAGAGGCGTTCCTCTTCTCCTCGTCGGTACGCGACAACATCGCCTACGGCAGGCCGGACGCGAGCGACGAAGAGATCCGCGCGGCCGCGCGGGCGGCGGAGGCGGACGAGTTCATCCAGCGCCTCCCCGACGGCTACGACACGCTCGTCGGCGAGCGCGGTCTCACGTTGTCGGGCGGTCAGCGGCAGCGGCTCGGCCTCGCCAGGGCGCTGATGACCGATCCGCGCGTGCTGGTCCTCGACGACGCGACCTCCGCCATCGACACGGTCACCGAGGCGGCGATCCACGACACGCTGCGCTCGGTCACCGCGAGCCGGACGACCCTGCTGATCGCGCACCGCCGCTCCACCCTCGCCCTCGCCGACCGGATCGCCGTGCTCGACAAGGGCCGCGTCGTCGACGTCGGCACCGAGGAGGAGCTGCTCGCGCGTTGCCCGTTGTTCCGCGAACTCGTCGCGGGCCCGGGTGACGGCGTCGAGGAGCCGCATCGCTGCGAGGGGCTCGACTGCGGTCCCGCCGGGATCACCCCCGCCCTGTGGCCGGAGCAGGACAAGGCCGACGAGCTGTCGGGCGAACGGAAGGGCTCGGGCGGCGAATGGGACGTCGACCTGCCGCCGAGCGAGGAACTCATCGAGGGCGTCCGGAAACTGCCGCCCGCCACGGACGTCCCGCGCCTGCCGGGCACGGATGTCACCGCGCCCGAACCGAAGTTCCGCCTCGGCCGCCTGCTGAAACCGGTGCGAGGCCCGCTCGCCGTGGTGATCGGCCTGGTCGCGGCCGACGCACTGGCCACCATCGCGATGCCCGCGCTGTATCAGCACGGCATCGACAACGGTGTGCGCGCCGGCGTGGAGGCGGTGATCTGGCTGGCCGCCGGGATCGGCGCCCTGGTGATCCTCACCGACTGGCTGGTGGTCTACCTCCAGACGAAGATGACGGCGCGGGTCGGCGAGACGGTGCTGTACTCGCTGCGCGTGCGCAGTTACGCCCATCTGCAACGGCTCGGGCTCGACTTCTACGAACGCGAACTGTCCGGGAAGATCATGACCCGGATGACCACCGACGTCGACGCGCTCTCGACGTTCCTGCAGACCGGTGTCGCGCAGGCGGTGGTGAGTGCGCTGACGCTGGTCGGGATCGCGGCCGCGTTGATGATCACCGACATCGGGCTCGCGGCGTACGCGCTCGCGGTGCTGCCGATCCTCGTCGTGGCGACGGTGATCTTCCGGCGCGCGTCGTCCAAGGCGTACACCGAAGCCCGGGAACGGGTCAGTGTCGTCAACGCGGACATGCAGGAGAACGTGAGCGGGCTGCGGGTCGCGCAGGCGTACACGCGCGAAGAGCGGACGGCGGAGAAGTTCGCTTCCCGCAGCGACGAGTACCGGCGTTCGCGGCTGCGCGCCCAACGCTATGTCGCGACGTACTTCCCTTTCGCGGCAATGCTTTCCGGGCTGGCCGAGGTAGTCGTGCTGATCGTCGGCGCGAACCGGGTCGCGGCTGGCACGCTGTCGGCCGGTGTGCTGGTGGCGTTCCTGTTGTACCTCGGCCAGTTCTTCTCGCCGATCCAGCAACTGTCCTCGGTGTTCGACGGCTACCAGCAGGCGCGGGTCGGCCTGACGCGGATCGGCGATCTGCTGCGCACGCCGACTTCCGTTCCGCAGGCGGAAAACCCGGTCGCCATGCCGGAGCGCCTGCGCGGCGAGGTCTCCTTCAAGGACGTGGATTTCGCTTACACCGCAACGGACGAGCCCGCTCTTTCACAGTTCTCACTGGAGGTGGCGCCCGGCGAGACCGTCGCACTGGTCGGCGCGACGGGCGCCGGCAAGTCGACCGCGGTGAAGCTCGTCGCGCGTTTCTACGACGCGACAGGCGGCGTGGTCCGGATCGACGGGACGGACATCCGCGAGTACGACCTGGCCGCCCTGCGCACGCGAATGGGCGTGGTACCGCAGGAAGCGCATCTGTTCTCGGGAACCGTCGCGGACAATGTGCGCTACGGCAGGCCTTCCGCGACGGACGCGGAGGTCGAGGAAGCGGTCCGGTCCGTCGGCGCGCTCGACGGTGTCGCCGCGCTCCCGGCCGGTTTCCACCAGCCCGTCGGTGAACGCGGACGGTCGCTTTCGGCCGGGCAACGGCAACTCGTCGCCCTCGCCCGCGCCGAACTCGTGGACCCGGACGTTCTCCTGCTCGACGAGGCGACCGCCGCCCTCGACCCGTCCACCGAAGCCGCCGTCCTGCGCGCCACCGAACAGCTCGCGCGCCGCCGCACGACCTTCGTGGTCGCGCACCGCCTCGCCACCGCCGCCAAGGCGGACCGGATCGTGGTGCTGGACCACGGGCGGATCATCGAGCAGGGCACGCACGCGGAACTCGTCGCGGCGGGCGGCCACTATGCCCGCCTCTGGTCCCTCGGCTGACCCCGTGTCGCGCCCCCAATCACGCGTGTCGTCCGTCCAATCACGCGAGTCGCGCCCCCAATCACGCGAGTCGCGCCTTCAAGCACGTCGAACGCCACTCACGACGCCGTAGCCCCTCACCCAGCCGCGAGATCGAGCTGGAACTGCGCCCCCGGAGCCTCCGGCTCCCACCCACGCGCCAGCGCCAGCCGGATCGCCCGTTCGACGTCCGAAGGCAGCACGGCCTTCGACGGCACCCCCATGTGGTTCAACGGGTGCGCGTGATCCGTCCGGACCACCAGCACCGCACCCCGCGCGTCCTCCGATTCCACCCCGTACGAAAGGAAATACCCGCCGTCCTGTGCGTAGGTGGGCTTCCGCCGGACGATCCACCGGTAAGCGGTGTCATCGACGACGATCCGTCGCGATCCCTTGCGCAGCAATGCCATGAAGCCAGCATGAACCGGCGGGCAAGGGAATTTCGGTCGCGCACGCCCACGGCACCTGTCACGCTGACCGGGAAATGAAAGAAGAGATCCCGGCGCGGCAGATCCGCGCCCTGTACACCGAAACCACGATCCGCGTCTATCAGGCGTACGCCCCGGCCATCGCCGACGCCGCGCTGAAGGCGGGCACCTTCGTGCCGCCGTTCAAACGCGAACGCATGACCTGGATCAAGCCGTCCTTCCTCTGGATGGCATACCGCTGCGGTTGGGCCGCGAAGCCCGGCCAGAAGCGCGTACTCGCCCTCGACATCACTCGCGAGGGTTTCGCCTGGGCGCTCGACCACGCGGCGCTCAGCCACTACGACCCCAGCGTCCATCCCGACCGGAAAACGTGGCAGCACGAGGTCAAGACCAGCCCGGTCCGCATCCAGTGGGATCCGGAACGCAGCATCCGGCTCGGCCCGCTGAAGCACCGTTCGCTCCAGATGGGACTGAGCGGCGAGGCCGTCGATCGCTATGTCGACAAATGGATCACGGCGGTCACCGACGTCACCTCGGTCATGCGCGAGGTCGGCGCCCTCGTCGCGGCGAACCGCATCGAAGACGCCGAAGCGCTGCTACCCGCGGAGCGTCCGTACCCCGCTTAGGCGCGCCACTTGAGGCCGCCCATCCCGGCGACCTCGAGGTCCTGGGCCGAAGCCCAGCGGACGGTTCCCGGCCGGACGTGCACGCCGGACGCCACCGTCCAGTCCGGTTCGTCGGGCTCGACGTGCTCCATCTCCTTGAAGTCGGCGAGCGTCGGCCAGACCGCCGAGCACGAGTCGCACATCAGCACGACCTTGCCGGACTCGGTGACCAGCGGGCGCACGCGCCCCTCGTCCCAGAACGACGGGCACTCGTCCAGCCACATGGGCCGCCACCACCTCGCGGGGACCGGCGGCCGGCACGACACCGGCCGCATCCTTCACCCAGCGAACCGCCCCGACGTGAACTCCAGGCTGTCCGGGCACGACGACCCAGCCAACCTTTTCCGACGGGATAGTGACCTGACCTGCACGGACAGTGAAAGTGGTAGCAAAGGTCCCTTGCTCCCCCGAGTGGCGGCCGACGGGGCGGCGAGTGGCCTATTTTCGGTCTCTTGATCGAGACAGTGACCCATCACCTAGTGCGCCACGCCTCACACAGGCCAGTTCCATCACACGGCTGCGACCGAGGGGGTTAGCCTGGTAGGCGCATCAGCGGTGTTCAAGATCTCGAGACGGATAGAGGCGAGTCCAAGCCGTGTCCAGCAGCAGCCCTGCGTCACAATTCGGCCCCAACGAGTGGGTCGTCGAGGAAATGTACGACCAGTTCCTTGCCGACCCCAGCTCAGTCGATGCCGCCTGGCACGACTTCTTCGCGGACTTCAAGCCAACGCAGGACGCGCAGGCCAAGGCTGACGAGGCACGTCCGGCCCCCGCGGCTCCCGCCAAGGACAGCGCGGCCTCCAACGGCCAGGCCACGAAGCCGGCCCCGAAGCCCGAGCCCACCGCGAAGCAGGCAGCCCCGGCGAAGGCCGTCCCGAAGACCGAGGCGAAGCCCGCCCCGAAGGCGGCCGCCCCCAAGGCAGCGGAGAAGGCTCCCGCCAAGCCGGCCGAGAAGGACGCCGAGGCGGAGTCGAAGCAGCTCCGCGGCGCCGCGGCGGCGATCGCGAAGAACATGGACGCCTCGCTGTCCGTGCCGACGGCCACGAGTGTGCGTGCCGTCCCGGCGAAGCTGATGGCCGACAACCGCATCGTCATCAACAACCACCTCAAGCGCACGCGCGGCGGCAAGATCTCCTTCACGCACCTCATCGGTTACGCGATGGTCCGGGCGCTGAAGAACTTCCCGAACATGAACCGGCACTACCAGCTGATCGACGGGAAGCCGTTCGCGGTCACGCCGGAGCACGTGAACTTCGGTCTCGCGATCGACATGAAGGGCAAGGAAGGCGCCCGCACGCTCGTCGTGGCCTCCATCAAGGCCACCGAGAACATGACCTTCATGCAGTTCTGGCAGGCCTACGAGGAGATCGTCAAGAAGGCCCGCAACGGCAAGCTGACCGCCGACGACTTCTCCGGCACCACGATCTCGCTGACCAACCCCGGCGGTATCGGCACCAACCACTCGGTGCCGCGTCTGCAGGCGGGCCAGGGCGCGATCATCGGCGTCGGCGCCATGCAGTACCCGGCGCATTTCGAGGGCACTAGCGAGAAGGCGCTGGTCGACCTCGGCGTCTCGAAGATCATGACGCTGACCTCGACCTACGACCACCGCATCATCCAGGGCGCGGAGTCGGGCGAGTTCCTCAAGCGCATCCACGAGCTGCTGCTCGGCGAGGACGGCTTCTACGACGACGTCTTCACCAGCCTGCGCCTGCCGTACGAGCCGATCCGCTGGGTCGCCGACATCCCGGACGGCCCGGTCGACAAGACCGCGCGCGTCATCGAGCTGATCGACGCCTTCCGCATGCGCGGTCACCTGATGGCCGACACCGACCCGCTGAACTACCGGCAGCGCAGCCACGCCGACCTCGACGTCCTCTCCCACGGCCTGACCCTGTGGGACCTGGACCGCGAGTTCCCGGTCGGCGGCTTCGCCGGCCAGGAGCGGATGAAGCTGCGCGACATCCTCGGCGTGCTGCGCAACTCCTACTGCCGCACCGTCGGCATCGAGTACACGCACATCCTCGACCCCGAGGAGCGCCGCTGGATCCAGGACCGCGTCGAGATCCCGCACGAGAAGCCGGACCCCGCGGTCCAGAAGTACGTGCTCTCGAAGCTCAACGCCGCCGAGGCGTTCGAGACCTTCCTGCAGACCAAGTACGTCGGCCAGAAGCGGTTCTCGCTCGAAGGCGGCGAGACGGCGATCCCGCTGCTGGACACCATCCTCGACAAGGCCGCCGAGCACGAGCTCGACGAGGTCGTCATCGGCATGCCGCACCGCGGCCGCCTGAACGTGCTCGCGAACATCGTCGGCAAGCCGATCGCGCAGATCTTCCAGGAGTTCGAGGGCAACCTCGACCCGGGACAGGCGCACGGTTCCGGTGACGTGAAGTACCACCTCGGCGCCGAGGGCAAGTACTTCCGCATGTTCGGCGACGGCGAGACCAAGGTGTCGCTGACCGCGAACCCGTCGCACCTGGAGACCGTCGACCCGGTCCTCGAGGGCATCGTCCGCGCGAAGCAGGACATCCTCGACAAGGGTGGCGAGGGCTTCACCGTCCTCCCCGTCCTGATGCACGGCGACGCGGCCTTCGCGGGCCAGGGTGTCGTGGCCGAGACCCTGAACCTGGCGCTGCTGCGCGGCTACCGCACCGGCGGCACCGTGCACGTCATCGTCAACAACCAGGTCGGCTTCACCACCGCGCCCGAGCACTCGCGGTCGAGCCAGTACGCCACCGACGTCGCGAAGATGATCGGCTCGCCGATCTTCCACGTGAACGGTGACGACCCCGAGGCCGCGCACTGGGTGGCCAAGCTGGCCGTCGACTACCGCCAGGCGTTCCACAAGGACGTCGTGATCGACCTGATCTGCTACCGCCGCCGCGGCCACAACGAGGGCGACGACCCCTCGATGACGCAGCCGGCGATGTACGACATCATCGACACGAAGCGTTCGGTCCGGAAGACCTACACCGAATCGCTGATCGGCCGCGGCGACATCTCCGTCGAAGAGGCCGAAGCCGCGTTGCGCGACTTCTCCAGCCAGCTGGAGCACGTGTTCAACGAGGTCCGCGAGCTGGAGAAGCACCCGGCCAAGGCCAGCCCCTCGGTCGAGGAGGAGCAGCAGGTCCCGGCCAAGGTGCCCACCGCGACCACCACCGAGGTCATCGAGCACATCGGCGACGCGTTCCTCAACGTGCCCGAGGGCTTCACCCCGCACCCGCGGGTCAAGCCGGTCATGGAGCGCCGTCACAAGATGTCCCGCGAAGGCGGCATCGACTGGGCCTTCGGTGAGCTGCTCGCCTTCGGTTCGCTGGCCATGGAAGGCCGCCTCGTGCGGCTGTCCGGCCAGGACTCCCGCCGCGGCACCTTCACCCAGCGCCACTCGGTGCTGATCGACCGCAAGACCGGCCAGGAGTACTCCCCGCTGGCCAGCCTCGCCGAAAACCAGGGCCGCGTGATGATCTACGACTCGGCACTGTCCGAGTACGCGGCGGTCGGCTTCGAGTACGGCTACTCCGTGGCCAACTCCGAAGCGCTGGTCATGTGGGAAGCGCAGTTCGGTGACTTCGTCAACGGCGCGCAGACCGTCATCGACGAGTACATCTCCTCCGGCGAGGCCAAGTGGGGCCAGCTCTCCGACGTCGTGCTGCTGCTGCCGCACGGCCACGAAGGCCAGGGCCCGGACCACACCTCCGGCCGCATCGAGCGTTTCCTCTCGCTGTGCGCCGAAGGCTCGATGACCGTCGCGGTCCCGTCCACCCCGGCGAACTACTTCCACCTGCTCCGCCGCCACGCCCTCGACGGGGTCAACCGGCCGCTGGTGGTCTTCACCCCCAAGTCGATGCTGCGCAACAAGGCCGCGACTTCGCAGGTCGAGGACTTCACCGGCCAGACGAAGTTCATGTCGGTCATCGACGACGCCGTCGTCGACCCGTCGAAGGTCCGCAAGGTCCTGCTGACCTCGGGCAAGCTGTACTGGGAGCTGGTGGCCGAGCGCACGAAGCGCGAGGCGAACGACGTCGCGATCGTGCGTGTCGAGCAGTACTACCCGCTGCCCAAGAAGAAGCTGCTGGCGGCGCTGGAGCGCTACAACGGCGCTCCCGCGGTCTGGGTCCAGGAGGAGCCGGAGAACCAGGGTGCGTGGCCGTTCTTCGGCCTGAACCTGCCGCGGAAGCTCCCGGAGGTGTTCTCCAGCCTGGACGTCGTGTCGCGTCGTCCGATGGCCGCCCCGTCGGCCGGTTCGTCCAAGGTGCACGAGGTCGAGCAGAAGGCGCTGATCGCGCGGGCGTTCGACTGATCGCCTGAGTAGTACGTGAAGGCCCCCTTCACCGCGCTAGACGCGGTGAAGGGGGCCTTCACGTAGTTCGGGGAAGCTAGCCGATCGCTTCGGAGGTCGCCCTGGCCATCTTCAGGGCGTTCTCCTTGCACACGGTCTGGTTGACCGTCCCGGACGGGTCGGGGCCGGTCACGATGATCTCGCCCTCGACGTTGCCCTGATAGAACTTGATCTGGCACTGGCTCGGCGAATCGAGCTTGGTGTGCACGGCTTTGGTGGACTTCGCCATGCTGGGGATGAGCACCCCGCCATCGGTCACGGCGTTCTCGACCCCGGCCTTGGCCCAGGCCTCCCCCGCGCCCGAACCCGGCTCCTTCGACTTCGACAGGTACATCGAGACGGTCGCAGACGGCGCGTTCGGTTCCCGCCAGGAGCAGGACGAACGGGTGTAGGTGATCTCGTCGTTCGACGTGCTCGCCGGCTCCTCGCCCTTCGGGGTTTCGAGCGGCGGCAGATTCCGCACCTTGGTCCCGATCTTCTCGCAGGCGGGCATCGAGGTGTACTTGTCCGGCGGGCCGCTCTTCTTGGACGAGGTCGGTGAAGCGGTCGACGACGAGCCGGAGTCGGACAGCAGCAGGAAGGCCGCGACCCCGCCACCACCGAGCAGCACGACCGCGCCGAGGATGAGCCCGACGATGAGCCCGGTGTTCGATTTCTTGGGCGGCGGCCCGTATCCGGGCGGCGGGTACCCCGGATATCCCTGCGGCGGATACGGCTGCTGAGGTCCCTGCTGATAGGGCGGTCCGGGCTGCATGCGGAGAGGGTAAAGCCTCGCGAAGGTCCTTAGTGGACGAACGGCGCAACTGGGCGCCGAATCACTCTCCGGAGACGGGAAGGCCCCCTTCCCAGCAGGAGGAAGGGGGCCTTCACGTACTCCAGGGGTGGATCAGACGGTCAGCGACCAGCTGTTGAGCGAGCCGGTGTCGACCCGGTAGACGTCCTGGACCTTCAGCTTCCAGGCACCGTTCGCGGCCTCGGACGAGACGTTGGCGGTGTAGGTGGTGTTGATGTTGTCGGACGAGTCGTTGCTCGAGTTCTTCAGGCGGTACGAGCTGCCGTCCGGCGCGACCAGGTCGATGACCAGGTCACCGACGTAGGTGTGCGTGATGTTCACCGCGACCTTGGTGGTGGCCGAGGCGTTGCGGGCGCAGTTGGCGACCGTGATGGTGCTGGTCACCGCGGCACCGGCGTCGGGGATGGCGACGACGCCGCTGTTGGTCTGCGTGCCGCACGGGGTCGGCTCGGGGCCGGGGCCACCGCCGGTACCGGTGTAGAGCAGCACGTTCGGCGAACCGGTGCCCGGGTTGGTCACCTTGTCCTTGGTGCCGTTGGCGACCAGCGCGTCACGGACCTGCTTCGGCGTGGCCGACGGGTTGGCGGAGGCGTACAGGGCCGCCGCGCCCACGACGTGCGGGGTCGCCATCGAGGTGCCGCTGATGGTGTTGGTGCCGTTGTTCAGCCACGTCGACGTGATGCCGCTGCCCGGCGCGAAGATGTCGAGGCAGGTGCCGATGTTGGAGAAGCTCGACCGCGCGTCGGTGTTCGTCGTCGAGCCGACGGTGATGGCTTCCGGCGTACGGGCGGGCGAGGTGTTGCAGGCGTTGGCACCGTTGTCGTTACCGGCCGCGACACCGTAGGTGATGCCTGCCGCGATCGACCGCTGGACGGCCTGGTCGAGGGTCGTCGAAGCGCCGCCACCGAGGCTCATGTTCGCGACGGCGGGCTTGACGGCGTTGGCGGTCACCCAGTCGACACCGGCGATGACGCCGGCGGTCGTACCGGAACCGGAGCAGTTCAGCACGCGGACGGCGACGAGCTTGACGCCCTTGGCCAGACCGTGCGCGGTACCGCCGATGGTGCCGGCGACGTGGGTGCCGTGGCCCTGGCAGTCCGTGGCGTCGTTGTCGTTGTCGACGGTGTCACGGCCGTGGGTCGCGCGCCCGCCGAAGTCCGGGTGCGTGGTGAGGATGCCGGTGTCGACGACGTACGCGGTGACGTTGGACGCCGTGGTGCTGTAGCTGTACTTCTGGTCCAGCGGAAGGCTCTGCTGGTCGACCCGGTCCAGGCCCCACGACGGCGGGTTCAGCTGGTCCGCCGAGATCGAGACGGTCTGGTTCTGCTCCACGTAGGCGACGGCGGGGTCGGCGGCGACGCGCTTCGCCTGCTTTTCGGTCAGCGCACCGGAGAAGCCGCGGACCGAAGACGCGAAGGTCTTCTCGACCGTGCCGCCGTGGCGCTGGGTCACGCTCTTCGCGGTGGCTTCTACCGAGGAGCCGTCCTTCAGCACGACGATGTAGCTGTCCTTGATCGCCTTGTCGCTACCCGCGTTGACGATCGAACCTTCCGCCGCCGACGCGACGGTGGTGCCACCGAGCGCCGTGAGTACCGCGACGGCCGCGGCCACACCGAAGGCGGGCAGTCGTCTCTTCAAGGTTCCCAGGGAATTGTTCAAGATATTCCTCCCAGGCAGGGTCGACCCACGGACATGAAGAGGCCCGCCGGATCGTTGGGGTGAATCAGAGGTGAACCGCGTTCCACTTAGGAGCGCAGGCTGAGACTAAGTCGCGTTTTCACCCCAAGGAAGACCTTGCATTACGGACATCCCGGTAGTAATGGGCATGTCGTCGGCGCAGCTCGGGCACCGTTCAGCCCCCGCCTTTAGTCGCGTTTTGCGCCCGTACGGCCCACGAAGAATTGGGGATCCGCACATCTGGTGGTCGTTTTCCCGCCCTCCCCGCGTTTCACGCGCGTGGAAGTACACACGGATGGCCGCCTACTAAAGTCGTGACGTCGGCGGGCGGAAAACGATTTCCATCCTACCTTCGGATGGAGCACACTCGGGCGCATGCTGCTCCGACAGGAAATCCCGGCCGACCGCGAGGCGATCCACGCCGTGCATCTGGCCGCGTTCGCGAAACTCAGTGTCCCGGTGGTCGAGGCGAAACTCGTCGACGAGCTACGGGAGGACGGCGACCTGATCGGCGCACTGTCCATCGTGGCCGAACGCGACGGGAAGGTCGTCGGGCACGTCTGCTGCAGCCCGGCGAAGCTCGGCGACGACGAGAAGTCGACGGTCGGTCTCGGCCCGCTCGGCGTCCTGCCCGAGTACCACGCCTCCGGCATCGGCTCCGCGCTCGTGCACGCCGTGCTCGGCGCGGCGGACGCGCTCGGCTACGGCGCGGTGGTCCTGCTGGGCGACCCGAACTATTACTCCCGCTTCGGTTTCGTGCTCGCCGCACAGCACGGGATCACGCCGCCGGTCGCGGAATGGGCTCCGCACTTCCAGGTCCGCACCCTTCGCGCGTACACGCCGGAGCTCCAGGGCGAGTTCCGCTACTCGGCCGCCTTCGACCGCCTCTAGCCCCTCCCGCATGCCCCGGGGGTCAGGCCGGCGCGAGAAGGTTGTTCCGGCGCAGGAACTCCTCGGCGACATCGAGCGGGTTGCGCTTCTCTTCGCTGAACTGGACGTTCAGCTCGGTCAACTGGTCGGTCGTGAGCGCCGCCGAAACCCGGTTCAGCGCGTCGACCTCCTTCGGCGACAACGTCCCCTTCGCCGCGAGCGGGACGATGTTCTGCGCGGGGAACATGTTCTTGTCGTCCACCAGCGGCACGAACCCGTTGGCGGCGATCGACGACGACGTGCTGAACAGGTCGGCGACCTGGATGTCGCCGGATTTCAGCGCCGCGACGGTGACCGGGCCGCCGGTGTCGGTGGTGCGGATCTCGGCGAACTCGCAGCCGTAGAGCGACTTGATCTTGTCCTTCCAGCGGCTGCTCCACTGGCCGGGACCGCCGAAGACGAATTCCCCGCACCGCTTGCCGAGATCGGAGAAGGTCCGGATCCCCGAATCGGCGAGCTCCTTGTGCACCACCAGCAGGTCCTTGTCCTCCGCGGGCGCCTGTTCGAGGACTTCGAATCCCGGCGGCAGCTTCTGCTTCAGCTGCGCGTAGACGTCCTGCGGCGTGGTCGCCTGCGTGTCCTTGTCGAAGTAGCGCAACAGGTTCCCGCTGTAGTCCGGCACCACCGAAAGCGATTTGTCCTGGAGTGCCTTGACGACGACCTCGCGGCTGCCGACCGGCGGGCGCACGGTCACGTTCTCCGCGCCCGCGTTGCGCAGCGCGCCCGCGTAGATCTGGGCCAGCAGAAGACTTTCCCCGACATCGGACGCGCCGATGATGATGTCCCCGGTCGCACCGCCCTCGGCGCCGCCGGCGAGCGGGTTGCCACAGCTCGCCGTCAGCAAAGCGATCCCGGCGAACAGCGCCGCCATCCTCCGCCTCATACCCGCGCCTTCTTCCCGCTCGCGGCCTGTGCCAGCCGAACTCCCTTGGGCACCAGCATTCGCTGGACACCCGCCAGCGCGAGGTCCAGCGCCACGGCGAGCAACGTCGTCAGCAACGCGCCCGCGACCACCTGCGGATAGTCCAAAATGGCCAGTCCGTCGAGGAGGAACCGGCCGAGCCCGCCGAGCCCCACGTACGCGGCCACGGCGGCCGTCGCCACCAGTTGCAGCACCGAGTTCCGCACGCCGCCGAGCACCAGCGGCAGCGAGATCGGCACCTCGACCTTCCACAACCGTTGCCAGCCGGTCATTCCGATGCCCTGCGCCGCGTCGACGACGCCGTGATCGGTCGCCTGCAGGCCCGCGTACGTCCCGGCGAGGATCGGCGGGACGGCGAGCACAACGAGGCCGATGATCGTCGAGAGCTCGCTTTCGGTGAAGAGCAGGAACAGGAAGGTCACCAGGCCCAGCGTCGGCAGCGCGCGGATGGCGTTGCCGCCGCTCACCAGCAGCACCGCGCCGCGACCGGTGTGCCCGACGTAGAGGCCGAGCGGGATCGCGATGATCAGCGCGAAGACCAGCGCCAGCGCGGTGTAGCCGAGATGCTGCAGCAGCCGGGCCGGGACGCCGTCCGGGCCCTGCCAGTGGGCCGGGTCGCCGAACCAGTTCAGCACGTCGACGATCATTTCGCCCCCGCCGTGGTCGCCACCCGATCCCAGGGTGTGAGGACATTACGCAGGAGGACCAGCAGCAGGTCGACGATCAGCGCCAGCAGCAGGGTCGCGACGATCCCGACGACGATCGGCGAGAAGTACTCGCGCTGGAAGCCGTCGGTGAACAGCACGCCGAGCCCGCCGGTGCCGATCAGGGCGCCGACGCTGACCAGGCTGATGTTGCTGACCGAGGCCACCCGGACGCCCGCCGCGAGCACCGGCACCGAAAGCGGCAGCTCCACGGTGAGGAACCGGCGCGCGGGTTTGTAGCCGATCGCCGTGGCCGCGGCGACGACATGCGGCGGGACGGCGTCGAGCGCGTCCAGCACCGGGCGCACCAGGAGGGCGGCGGTGTAGACGGTGAGCGCCACGATGACGTTGACGCTGTCGAGGATCTTCGAGCCGATGATGCCCGGGATCACCACGAACAAGGCGAGCGACGGGATCGTGTACAGCAGGTTCGACAGGACGAGCAGTACGGAGCACACGGACCGGAACCGGTGGCCGAGCCAGCCCGCCAGTACCGCGATCACCAGGCCCAGCACCAGCGGGACCAGTGAGAGATAGATGTGGTCGAGCAGGTCGCCGAAGAACTGCGACCTGTTGTTGGCGCTGCCCAGGTAGCGGCCGAGCTCCGCGAAGAAGTCCCCCATCAGGAACTCGGCGACGGCGCTTCGATCACTTCGAGGACTTGCTGGGCTCTGACCACGCCGAGGACCTTCTGGTCGGCGTCCACCACCACACCGAGGCTCGCGGGCGACGAAAGCGCCGCGTCGAGCGCGCCCCGGATCGGCGATCCCTGAAGGTACAGCGAACCACCGGCGACGAGATCGGTCTCCGCGAGTTCTCCGTCCACAGTGGACTTCGGGCGCAGCCAGCCGCGTGGCTGTCCTTCGGCGTTGACCGCGACCTGCCAGTCGTCGGACGGGCCGGGGGCGGGTTTGCCGACCTCGACCCGTTTGACCTCTTCGACGACGATCCCTTCCGCCGAAAGGAAGGAAAGCCCGCGGTAGCCGCGATCCTTGCCCACGAACGACGCGACGAAATCGTCGACGGGATGCCGCAGCACCTCCGACGGCGTGCCGTACTGCGCGAGCACCCCGCCGACGCGGAGCACCGCGATCTTGTCGCCGAGCCGCACGGCCTCGTCGATGTCGTGGGTGACGAACACGATCGTCTTGCCCAGCTGCGATTGCAGGCGCAGCAGTTCGTCCTGCAGTTCCTCGCGGACGATCGGGTCGACGGCGGAGAACGGCTCGTCCATCAGAAGCACCGGCGAATCCGCCGCGAGCGCCCGCGCGACACCGACACGCTGCTGCTGGCCGCCGGAAAGCTGGGCGGGGTACCGCTTGCCGAGTTCCGCGGGCAGGCCGACGGTCTCGAGCAGTTCCGCCGCGCGCTTGCGTGCCTTGCCCTTGTCCCAGCCGGACAGCAGCGGCACGGTGGCGACGTTGTCCAGGACCGTCCTGTGTGGAAAGAGGCCGGCGTGCTGGATGACGTAACCGATGCCGCGGCGCAGGAGCGCCGGGTCGCCGTCGCTGACGTCCTTGCCGTCGAGCAGCACCGTGCCCGAAGTCGGCTCGACCATCCGGTTGATCATCCGCAGCGACGTGGTCTTGCCGCAGCCGGACGGCCCGACGAAGACGGTGATGGTGCCGTCCTCCACGGTGAGGTTCAGGTCGTCGACCGCGACCGTCCCGTCCGGATACCGCTTCGTCACGCCACGGAACTCGATAGTCACGTGTCTCTCCCCATGTCTGGTCGAAAAACCGTAGCCCAGATCCTGCCTGTTGGCACGGTGTCTCAGGGACCGGGTCACTAGGCTGCGTGCCGTGAGTCCTTCCGTCGATGACGTCTTCGCGGCGCACGGTGTCCACGTGCGACCGCTCCATCAGGTGATTTCCCTGCTCCGGACGGATTGGCGTGACCTCGGCGAGCTGGTCCGCGTCAGCACCGCGCCACGCCGGAGCGTCGAAGACGTCCTGAACGCGCTCGGCGACGACTTGGAGCGGAACGAGTCCCGCTTCCGGCTGGCCCCCGCCACCCGGGAGAAGTACGCGCGCTTCGGGGCGCGGGACCGGAAATCCGATCCCGGCCTGCTGAAGACCATCACCAGCTACGTCGAGAACGTGCCCGCGCCGCTGGCCGCGCTCGATCACGTGCAGGCGACGCCCGAGACGGTGCTGAACCGGGCGCTGTGGCTGGACGAGCGCTACGACCTCGCCACGGCGAAGCTGTTGTTCCTGGGCGACCACGACCTCACTTCGCTGGCCGTGCGCGCGTTGCGGCCGGACGCGGACCTCACCGTCGTCGATCTCGACGACCGCGTGCTCTCCTACATCGACGAACTCAGCGAGCGCTCCATCCGCACGCTGCACACGGATCTGCGGGTCGGCCTGCCGCCGTCGGTGACCGGGCGGATGGACCTCGTGTTCAGTGATCCGCCTTACACCCCCGAGGGAATGGGCCTCTTCGCGGCGCGCGGGGTGCAGGCGCTCGCCGAACCCTCGGATGGGCGGCTGCTGCTCGCCTACGGCTACAGCCCGCGCCACCCCGCGCTGGGCGCGCAGGTGCAGCGGGCGCTCGCGACGCTCGGGCTGACCTTCGAAGCGATCCTTCCGGACTTCAACCGCTACTTCGGCGCGCAGGCGATCGGGAGCGCGGCGGACCTCTACGTCTGCCAGCCGACCGCGAAGTCGAAGAAGAACCGTGGCGGCAAGGGGAAGGCCGCGATCTACACGCACGGCCCGCAGTCGGTGGAGTCCGCCGGCGCGGCCAAGCCGTCGCTGCTGGACAAGCTGCACGAGATCGCCACCGAAGGCGGGCTGGCGCTGGAGTCACGTCCGGTCGACTGGTCCGTCTCCGGGCCGGAAGGCGACGCGGTCGCGATGGACCTCTCGGCCGACCCCGGCCCGTGGCTGCTGCGGACCCTGCTGGGCACCAACGCGCGACGGCTGGCGCTGCTGGTCCCGAACTCGCATCCCGATCTGACGAACGCCGAGGCGCAGGGCGCGCTGAACCGGCTGGTCGGGGCGAAGTACCGGCTGCGGCTGCTGCGGAGCACCCCGGACAACCGGCACGCCATCGTCGTCGCGGACGCCGTCGAGCACCAGGAAGAGCTGCTGACCAGGGCGCACGCGCGGCTGGCGAACGTCTCGCTGGACGTTCCGCCGGAGCTGACGGACGCGCGGCTGATCGACCTGCCGCGGCATCGGCTGGCGGAGCTGCTCGGCTGAGCGTGTCAACCCCCAGATGCCAGGAACGGTCCTTTCCTTGCGAAATTCGCAAGGAAAGGACCGTTCCTAGCACTCGCGAGCGCGTGAAAGGGACCGTCACACCACGCCGTCGGCCTCCGCGGCCTTCGCGACCGCGGCGGCCACCTCGGGCGCGACGCGCGGGTCCAGCGGGCTCGGGACGATCCGGTCCGGCCCGAGGTCGTCCTGCGCGACGGCGAAGATCGCTTCGGCCGCCGCCAGCTTCATGTTCTCCGTGATCGCCCGCGCACCGGAGTCCAGCGCGCCGCGGAAGACGCCGGGAAACGCCAGCACGTTGTTGATCTGGTTCGGGAAGTCGCTGCGCCCGGTCGCCACGACCTTGGCGTACCGCGACGCCGCGACCGGGTGCACCTCCGGGTCGGGGTTCGACAGCGCGAACACGATCGCGTCGTCGGCCATCCCGGCCAGCAGGGTCTCGTCGATGGTCGCCCCGGACAGGCCGAGGAAGACGTCGGCGCCCTTCAGCGCCTCACCCAGGCCGCCGCGCAGGCCGGCCGTGTTCGTGGTCTCGGCGAGCTTCTGCTTGATCGGGTTCAGGCCCTCACGACCGGAGTGGATGATGCCGCGCGAGTCGAGCACGGTGACGTCCGCGACGCCCGCGTTCTGCAGGATCTTGGCGCAGGCCACCCCCGCCGCGCCCGCCCCCGAGACGACCACGCGCTGGCCGGAGATGTCCTTGCCGAGGACCTGGTTCGCCCCGCGCAGCGCGGCCAGCGTGACGATCGCCGTCCCGTGCTGGTCGTCGTGCATGACCGGGCAGTCGAGGGCCTCCTTGAGGCGGTCCTCCAGCTCGAAGCAGCGCGGCGCCGAGATGTCCTCCAGGTTCACCGCGCCGAACGACGGGCGCAGCCGGACCAGGGTCTCGATGATCTCGTCGACGTCGGTGGTGTCGAGCACCAGCGGGATCGAGTCGAGCCCGCCGAAGGTCTTGAACAGGACCGACTTGCCCTCCATGACCGGCAGCGAAGCGCTCGCGCCGATGTCACCGAGGCCGAGCACCGCCGTACCGTCGCTGACCACCACGACCAGCCTGTCCGCCCACGTGTACCGCTTCGCCTTGGCCGCGTCCTCGGCGATCGCCCGGCTCACCTTCGCCACCCCAGGCGTGTACGCGACCGAAAGGTCACGGGGCGAGGAGATCGGTCGCGTGGCGGCCACGGAGAGCTTGCCGCCCTCGTGCCCCTCGAAGATCTCGGTGTCCGTCACTGGCGTGGTCATCGTGGTGGTTCCCGTCATTGCTTCCGCCGTGTCTAAGGACGGCGAAGTCTCGATTCGAGCGAAGGTCATTGGAATTCTCCTGGGACTGCGAGCGGGGGAACTGGCCGGTGAGCAGGCCAAATTGGGCATGGCCCGGCCACCTGGGGTAACTCGTCCTCCGACACGGCAGCCCAGCGCGGTAGCGCCGGCCTGTCGGCGAAGCGTCCAATCGGCCATCGGTGCCGTGGGTGTGGCGACGGCCGCGGACGCAGCGGTCAGATCATTGTGACAGGCGTGCGGACCAGTACGCCCCTCTGGTGCGGTTGATGTCACAAACCGGCCCGGTTTTCCGCAGCTCAGAAGAGGTTTCGCAAGACGTCCGTCCGGCTTGGGATGCGCTCGTTAGCATTGAGGACATGCACGCCAGGCGCCTCAGCATCCCCGACTGTTTCGAGTTCACCCCGCGGGTTTTCCCCGATCACCGCGGCCTGTTCGTGGCGCCTTTCCAGGAAGAAGCGTTCGTCGAAGCGGTCGGGCACCGGCTTCGTCTCGGGCAGACCAACACGAGCGTGTCGCGCCGCGGGTCCATCCGCGGCGTGCATTTCGCGGACACCCCGCCCGGGCAGGCGAAGTACGTGTACTGCCCGAACGGTTCGCTGCTGGACGTCCTCGTGGACCTCCGGGTCGGCTCGCCCGCTTTCGGCGAATGGACGTCCGTTCTGCTCGACAGCGCCGAGTACAAGGCGGTCTACATCGCCGAAGGCGTGGGCCACGCCTTCATGGCGCTCGAAGACGAAACCGTCATGGCGTACCTCTGCTCCGAGCCGTACAACCCGGCGGGCGAGCACGGCGTCAACCCGATGGACGCCGAGCTCGCCCTGCCCTGGCCCCGGGACATCGAACCCGTCGTGTCCGAAAAGGACACCGCGGCGCCCTACCTGAAAGAGGCCTTGGAGCAGGGATTGCTGCCGCGGTACGACGACTGTGTCGCGTACTACGAGAAGTTGCGGACCGCGAACTGAGCTAGCGCGCCACGTCTTCGGCCAGCACCCGTTCCACGTTCCGTTCCGCGAGCGCGGCGATCGTGACGAAGGGGTTCACCCCGGTACTGCCCGGGATCAGCGAACCGTCGGTCACGTAGAGATTCGGATAACCCTTCACACGGCCGTACAGGTCGGTGGCCTCACCCAGCACCAAACCACCCAGCGGGTGATAGGTGAACCGGTTCTCGAACGACCGCGTATCCCCGAACAGGTCGCTGCGGTAGATCGTGCGGTTGGCCCGGTTGACCTTGTCGAACAACGATTTCGCCGCGTCGATCGACGGCTTCCCCTGCGAAGCGTTCCAGTGGAGCCGCGCGGAGTCGCTCGCGGCGTCGTAGGTGAAGTGGCCGCGTTCGGGGTTCTTCGTGATCGCCAGGTACAGGCTCAGCCAGGTCTCGACTCCGGCAGGCACCGGCGCGACCTCGGCGAAGACCGGGTTCACCGGGTCGTCCCACGCGTCGATGCCGAGGGCGGGCATGCCCGACTGCAGCGATCCGCCGACGTCCCACGCGTGGTTGGCACGGCCCAGCATCACGTTGCCGTTGGTGCCCCAGCCGCGCCCGACCTCGTCGTTCAGCCTCGGCAGCGTCCCCGTCTCGCGTGCCCGCACGAGCAGCTCCGTCGAACCGAGGCTGCCGGCGCCGAGGAACAGGTATTTCGCGCCGAGTTGCTTCCTCGCCACGATCGCGCCGTCTTCGGCGGTCTCGTGCACGGTGAGGACGTACGTGCCGTCGGTCTGGCGGGTGATCCCGCGGACCTCGTGCAGCGTCTTGATGGTCACCTTCCCGGTGCCCAGCGCGGCCGCGAGGTAGGTCTTGTCGAGGGACCGTTTGCCGTGGTTGTTGCCGTAGATGACCTCGGACGCGAGCGCCGACCTCGGCACCTTGCCCGCTTCTTCGCGCTTCATGTACTCGAAGTCGTAAACGCTGGGCACGAACACCGTCTTGAGTCCCGCGCGCGCCGCGGCCTTCCGGGACACCCGCGCGTAGCGATAGGAACGGCACGTTTCGAACCAGCTCGGGTCGATGTGGTTCACGCCGAGGGTCTGGTTGGCGCGCGGGAAGTACTTGCCGTACATCTCGTCCGAGTCGACGGCGGGCAGAATTTCCTCGAAGTACGACCGCTTCGGTGTCACGGCCATCGCGCCGTTGACCAGCGAACCGCCGCCGACGCCGCGTCCGACGTAGACGGACATGTCGCCGTGGCTCACCCGGTCGAGGACACCGGGGTACCGCCCGATGTCGCGGTTCGCCAGGTCCATCCAGAGAAACGACGCGAGCGGGGCCTGTGTGCGGTTCTTGAACCACGCGGCCCGGCGGTCCGGCCGGAGCATGTCGCAGAAGACCTTGCCGTCCGGGCCCGGGTCGGCCCACAGTTTGCCCATTTCGAGCATGACCGTGGGAATCCCGGCCTCGCCGAGGCGGAGCGCGGTGACCGCGGCGCCGTAGCCGGTGCCGATGACCACGGCCGTCGAGAAGCCCGGCGATGCTTCTTCGGCCTGTGCGGTGGAAATCGTGGTCAGCCCGAGAGCGGCGGCGGAGTTGAGCGCGGTGTACCCGAGGAACTTGCGGCGCGACAGTGGGGACATGCGCCGATGATCGCCCGCTGTTCGAGCCGCCTTCAAGAGCGAATCCGAAGCGGATTCGCGTCAGCTGGGTAAACACCGTTTATTTTCACTCGAACGTGGCGATTCAGGGGTCCCTTGGGTGGCTTCCCCGATGTGGCTCAAACCGGCACAGACCACTCTTTCGAGGCATGAGACGCCTCCTCGCCGCGACCGCGGCCGCCCTGTCCGCAGCCGCCCTCTTCGTCTTCCCCGGCCACGCCTCCGCGGCGGGGTTGCCCGACTTCGACTTCTCCGCCTGCCCCGCTCCGCCCGCCGACGCCGACCCCGGCACGTGGCGTTGTGAAGCCTTTGTCGCCCAAGGAGTCCTTACCATCGGCGACCGCGCGATCCCGCTCGGGGAGATGCGGCTGACGTTCTCCGAAGGCAAGGTGGACGGGAAATACGCGCAGGTGTTCGGCGAACTGCGGCACGCTCCGGCCCGGATCCGCGGCACTTTCGGCGCGGCCATCCAACTGAAGTACGGCGGCTACTCGGACTTCCAGTCCGATGACGAGCGCCGCGGCGAACTGGACCTCTACGCCGCCCTGCGGCATCCCTTGCTGCCCAAGGAATGCACGATCGGCACCCTCGGCGCGCCGCTGCACTCGGTGGTCAAGGACGATCCCGCGGTCCCCTTCGAGGTGATCTCGCAGAACCCGACGACGGTGAAATTCGGCGTCGTCGACTCGCAGCTCGCGCTGCCCGGCACCAGCGGCTGCGGCCCGCTGACGCGAGTGACCGACGAGGTGCTCGGTCTCCCCTCGGCGAGCGGGAAGAACACCTTCACGATGGCGACCTACGTACAGTTCAAACCCCTCTGACCACCCGCATTTCGTCCTCTGAATGCGGTAGTTGCACGCGCAAGGACCGCATTCAGAGGACTATTGAGGGGCAAGTCAAACGTGTCGTGTTCGTGATCGAGGCCTCCGCCTTCGACCCGGGGTCGTGAGTGGCGATGCTCGTTCTAACCCTCTTTGCCACTCACGACTCCCCCGCGAAACCGGACATACAGGCACAACACAGGCGCATGCCACCCGGAAGTGACCACTGTGGACACCAAAAGCCCCAGACGGCACAACGCGCCACATTTGACTTACCCCTCAATAAATGCCTGAGGGGGCCCGGAGTCCTACTTCTTCTTCGTCACCCAGATGGTGATGGTCGCGGTCACGACGGGCTTCCCGTTCGTGTCCGTGATCGTCACCGGCACGGGGAGCTCGAAGCCCTCGTCGCCGAATTCCGGCAACTCCGGCAGCTCCGCGACGGCGCGCAGGCTCGTCTCGGCCTTCGCCACGTACGCGACCGTCATGCCCTTCGGCAGCCAGCGATGCGTCGTCGGCACGGTCGCCTCGGCGAGCATGCCCATCGCGATCTCGGCGAGGTTGCAGGCCGCGATCGCGTGAAAGGTCTTGATGTGGTTGTAAACACCCCACCACTTCGGGGAGGTCACCTCGCACCGGCCGGGACGCAGGTCGCGCACCGACGGAAGCACCGTCCGGAAGTACGGCACACGCAGGCACATCGCCGCCGAGAACAGCTGTTTGCCGACCGGCTTGCCCGCCAGCCGGTTCCACATCGCGTAGGTCGGATTCTGCGCCATCACGGTCTCCTCATCATGTTACTCACCAGTAGCATAACCGGACGGCAGGCTATATTCGCAACGTGGCACATCGGCTCTTCCTCCTCCGGCACGGTCAGACCGAGTGGTCCGTCAACGGGCGGCACACCGGACGCACCGACATCCCGCTCACGGCCGCGGGCGAAGGACAGGCCCGCGCCGCGGGTGGCACCCTGCGCGCGGTACTCGGCGGCAGCCCGGCGCTCGTCCTCTCCAGCCCCCGCACCCGCGCACTGCGCACGGCCGAGCTGGCCGGACTGCGCGTCGACGAGGTCACCGAAGAGCTGTCCGAATGGGACTACGGCGACTACGAGGGCGTCACGACCCCGGTGATCCGCGAGACCGTCCCAGGCTGGACGGTGTGGTCACACCCGATCCCCGGCGGCGAAAGCGCGGAAGACGTCAACGCCCGCGCGGACAAGCTGATCGACCGGATCCGCGAGCCGCTCGGCAAGGGTGACGTCATCCTCGTCGGCCACGGGCATTTCAGCCGCGTCCTGGTCGCGCGCTGGATCGGTCTCCCGTCGACCGCGGGCGTCCACTTCGGACTCGACCCGGCAGGCGTCGCGGTGCTCGGCGACGAACGCGGCGAGCCGCAGATCGAACACCTCAACCTGCTTCCCACCACAGAGGACTGAAAATGGACGACCGCATCCGGCGTATCCGCGAAGAAGACGTGGACGCCGTCGTTCAGCTCGTCTACGACCTCGCCGAATTCGAACGCGCCCCGGACGAATGCCACCTCACGCCCGAGCAGCTGCGCGTCGCGCTGTTCGGCGAGGCGCCGGGCCTGTTCGGGCACGTCGCCGAGGTCGACGGCGAGATCGTCGGCTACGCGCTCTGGTTCCTCAACTTCTCCACCTGGCGCGGCGTGCACGGCATCTACCTGGAGGACCTCTACGTCCGCCCCGAGCGGCGCGGCTCCGGCCTCGGCAAGGCGCTCCTGGCCACCCTCGCGGCGGTCTGCGTCGAGCGCGGCTACGCCCGTCTCGAATGGTCGGTGCTCAATTGGAACCCGGCTCAGGGGTTCTACAAGTCGCTCGGCGCGGTGCCGATGGACGAATGGACCGTCGACCGCCTCACCGACGAACCCCTGAAGGCGCTCGCCGCGCAGGTCTAGCGGCGTCAGGAGTCGCGTTCCTCGCGTTCACGACGCGCCGCGCGGCCCGCGGCGCCGTCCCGCTCCGCGGCCTCTTCCTCGGTCTCGCCCTCCTGCATCCCGAGCGCCCACGCGCGCGAAGGGCGGCGGAACAGCAGCACGATGACGGCGACGCCGACCAGCCCCAGCGGCACGCCCCACAACGGCTGCCCGGACGGGCCCGCGCCGTACCAGCCGACACCCACCAGGATCAGCGCGACGACCACGCCGGGCGACCTCGCCCACGTCTTCCCCATCATCAGCCCGGCCGCGCAGGCCAGCGTCCCGGCGGCGAGGACGAGGTAGTAGGCGACTTCGGCCAGGAGGTTCTCCGGTCCGGCCCGGCCGTTGACCAGGAGCAGGATCGCGAACACGATCAGGGCGAGCCCCGGCAGCGCGGTGACGGCGCCGGCGAGGCGGACTTCACGGGGCGCGGGCGAGAGCTTGTCGGCGATGGACACGGCGAAACAGCCTTCCAGGCTTCCGGACACGGCGCCCCACCAGGGCGGGTCACCGTACGTGAGCACTTTCGATCGTATGCCACCCGGTCGGCCGGTTTCCCCTCGCCGCCACATGGGAAGAATTGGCGGTGTCGTCGATGAGCGGGCGGTCGGCCCGGGTGCACTTGTCACGACGCGCGACAGCTGCCGGCGATGAGGAGGGCCGCCCGCCACAGGGGTCACAAGGTGCTGCTTCGAGGACGCACGGGCCACTGAGCTTCGCGTCACCTGACGCTCCCCTCTTCGGGCCGGAGTCACTTACCCTGCGGTATGTGCGTGCCATCCTCGTCGTGAATCCCCAGGCCACCTCGACCACCGCCGGTGGCCGTGACGTGCTGGCGCACGCACTGGCCAGCCAGGTCAAACTCGACGTGGTGGAGACCGACTACCGCGGCCATGCGATGGCCGTGGCGCGGTCCGCCGCCCGCGACGGGATCGACCTCGTGGTCGCCCACGGCGGCGACGGCACGGTCAACGAGGTGGTCAACGGTCTCCTCGCGGACAGCGACGGCGATCCGGCACGGGTCGGCGACGTCCCGATGCTCGGTGTCGTACCGGGCGGCTCGGCGAACGTCTTCGCCCGCGCGCTCGGGATCGCGCACGATCCCGTGGAAGCGACGCATCAGCTCCTCAACGCCATCGAGAACGACCGAAGCCGCAAAGTCGGCCTCGGGATCGCCGACGGCCACTGGTTCACCTTCAACGCCGGCCTGGGCTGGGACGCCGACGTCGTCGGCCGCGTGGCCAAGCGCCGGGGCAAGCAGACCACGGCGGGGCTCTATCTGAGGGCCGCGGTGGCGTCGCATCTGCGGCCTCCGCTCGGCCGCCCGCCTCTCACGGTCCGCATCCCGGGTGAAGAGCCCACCGAAGTGCTGACCGCTTTCGTGTCGAACACCGATCCGTGGAGCTACCTGGGCGACCGTCCCGTCCACCTGAACCCGGAGAGCTCGTTCGACACCGGACTGGGCCTTTTCGCGTTGAGCGGTCTGGGATTGCCCACCGTGTTCAAGCATGTACGGCAGGCATTGCTCACGAAGAGCGACCAACGCGGACGACGTCTCCTTCGTCACGATGACCTGCCGATGATCCGCATAGACGCTGCTGAACCGGTAAACTTCCAGGTGGACGGCGACCTCGTCGGCCAGCGGAAGAGGGTGGAGTTCTTCAGCGTCCCGGAAGCACTGACGGTAATCGTCTGACGACCGGGACCGCTGATCGCCTGCGGCAAAGTACGAACTGCCGCTCATCGACGCAGAACCTCCGCTCACCGCATCGGCCTTCCCATCGGAAGGCCGTTTCGGAACGAAACCGCAGGTCAGGAGCGTCGCTCGGCCGGGTGAGCTGACTCACCGATCTTCAGAAAACCCTTGTCGAAACGGGTGCTTCGTGAAAGCATTCACAAGCACCCAAAAAAACGACCGCCATGACGACTATGGCGCGGAGTACCGCGCCGTTATGAAGGAGCTCAGAAACATGGACTGGCGCCACGACGCGGCCTGCCGAGACGAGGACCCCGAGCTGTTCTTCCCCGTGGGAACCAGCGGTCCTGCTCTGTCGCAGGTAGCGCAGGCGAAGGCCGTGTGCCACCGCTGCACCGTCGCTTCCGACTGCTTGGCCTGGGCATTGGCCAGCGGGCAGGACGCAGGCGTCTGGGGCGGGATGAGCGAGGACGAGCGACGGGCCCTGAAGCGCCGTCGTACGCACATCGGCACGCGTACCTCCGCCTGAGTTTTTCAACTCACGCACGCTTCATCGCATCACCGAAAACCGAGTAGCACCCCCAAGCTTCGGGTAATCCCGCGGTGCAGTGGCTCTATGGCCCTGCGCCGCGAGGTGACACGTACCCGACTTGAGCTTAACAAGCGAGGCCGACACGCCCCCGAGGGGGTGTGGCTTCAGCGGACTTTTCACAAGTCCTCCCGCGGAACCGTTACAGGGCCGGCGCCATCTTCTCTTCGGGCGCCGGCCCTAAAACGTGTCCGGGTGGGACTGTCCATTGAGGACGATCAAAAGGGACAGTCCACTACAGACGTCGCGACAGCGGGATGCGCAAGGCGGCTTCGGTACCCAGCCGGCGGCCGCCCGCCTCCTCGGAATCCCCGCGCAGTCCCCGGATCGACAGCGAGCCGCGCAGTTCCGACTCCACCAGGGTCCGCACGATCTGGAGCCCGAGGCCGTCGCTGCGTTCCAGCGAGAAGCCCGAAGGCAGCCCGCGCCCGTTGTCGCGGATGACGACGTCGAGCCAGCGCGCCGAGCGCTCCACCACGAGCTCGACCTTGCCCGGCCGTCCGTCGGGGAAGGCGTGCTCGATGGCGTTCTGGACCAGCTCGGCCAGCACCATCACCAACGGCGTCGCGATCTCGGCGACGACGACGCCGAACGAGCCCGTGCGCGACAGCCCGACCTGCGATTCGGCCGTCGCGACCTCGCCGACCATCGGGAGGACATTGTCGAGCAGCTTGTCGAGGTCGACCCGCTCGTCCACCGAGATGGACAGCGCCTCGTGCACCATCGCGATCGACGAGACCCGGCGCACGGATTCGCCGAGCGCGAGCCGCGCCTCCTCGCTGGAGGTCCGGCGCGACTGGAGCCGCAGCAACGCGGCGACGGTCTGCAGGTTGTTCTTCACCCGGTGGTGGATCTCGCGGATGGTCGCGTCCTTCGAAAGGAGGGCACGGTCACGGCGCTTCACCTCGGTGACGTCGCGCACCAGCACCAGCGCGCCGGCGGGCTGCCCGGCGGGGCGCAGCGGCAGCGCACGGAACAGCACGACGGCGCCGCGCCGGGAATCCGCCTCCGTCCGGCTGCTGGGCTTGCCGTCGAGCGCCTCGATGATCCGGTGCGACACCTCGGTCGCGTCGAACGGGTCACGGATGAGCGACCTGGTCAGCGGCGCGAGGCGCTGGCCGACGAGGTCCGATTCGTGCCCCATCCGGTGGTAGGCCGACAACCCGTTCGGGCTGGCGAAGACCACCGTGCCGGTCGGGTCGAGGCGGATGAGGCCGTCGCCGACCCGCGGGCTGGTGTGGGTGTCCGTCTGGTTCCCCGGGCTGGGGAAGGTGCCGTCGACGATCATCTGGCACAGGTCACCCGCGCTGCCGAGGTAGGCGATCTCGAGCGGGCTGGGCACCCGCGAGGCGGCCAAGTTGGTCTCGCGGCTGAGCACGGCGATCACCGTGCCGCCGAACACCACCGGGATGGCTTCACGCCGCATCGGCAGGTCGCGGTACCAATGCGGGTCCTCTTCGCGGCAGATCCGCACCTCGCGGCTCGCCTTGGCCAGCTGCGGATGCTCGTCCTCGGTGAACCGGGAGCCGACGACGTCCTCCGGATGGGCCGTCGGCGCCGTCGTCGGGCGCGCGTGCGCGACGCACACGAAGTCGCCGCCGTCGGGTTGCAGTTCCTCCGAGACGGCGACCCAGAGCAGGAAGTCGGCGAAGGACAGGTCGGCCAGCAGCTGCCATTCGGCGACCACGGTCTGGAGATGGTCCGCGGCTTGACCGGACAGGCCGGTGTTCTCCGCGAGCAGATCGGAAAGGGTGGACACGTCCCCATCCAAGCAGGGTGAGGGCCGCATGACACACTGGAGAGGTTGACCCTGGCCCAGCGGTGTCGTATCACCCCGCGCGGGCCACTCGGACGAGGAGTGAAACATGTCGAAGCGCGCCCGCAAGCGTCGCGACCGTAAGAAGAACGGCGCGAACCACGGCAAGAAGCCCAACTCCTGATCATCGATCAGACGACGAAGGCCCCCGCACCGATCCGGTACGGGGGCCTTCGTGTGTCCTGGGCCGCGCTTACTCGAAGGTCTGCTCGACCTTGACCTCGGTGCGCTCGATGGTGATCGAGCCCTTGGTCTGCACGGTCTGGCGGATCGAGGCCCGCAGCCGGGACTTGAGGTCGTCCGGCGCGTGGTCGCCACCGCACTTGCGGGCGAGCAGCTGCTTGATGTGCTCGTCGATGCCGTATTCCTCGAGGCACGGCGGGCAGTCCTCGATGTGCTTGCGCAGGGCGGCGTCGCGCTCGGCGCTGCACTCCTTGTCCAGGAGCAGGTAGATGTCGGCGAGGGCTTCCTCGCACCTGACCTTGTCGTCCGCTCCGGCGCAGTAGTCCTCGCTCATCGCCCCGCCACCTCCTGCTGCTTGCCCGCGCGGATGAAGCCGCGCTCGCGCGCGACGTCGGCGAGCAGGTCACGGAGCTGGGCGCGGCCGCGGTGCAGCCGGGACATCACGGTGCCGATGGGCGTGTCCATGATCTCGGCGATCTCCTTGTACGCGAAACCTTCGACATCGGCGAGGTAGACCGCGAGGCGGAACTCCTCGGGCAGCTTCTGCAGCGCTTCCTTGACGTCGGCGTCGGGCAGGTTGTCCATCGCCTCGACCTCGGCCGAGCGCAGCCCGCTGGAGGTGTGGCTCTCCGCCTTGGCGATCTGCCAGTCGGTGATCTCCTCGGTGGGCTGCTGCACCGGCTGGCGCTGACGCTTGCGATAGCCGTTGATGTAGGTGTTCGTGAGGATGCGGTACATCCACGCCTTGAGGTTCGTACCCGCCTTGAAAGACGCGAAGGCCGCGTACGCCTTCAGGTACGTCTCCTGGACGAGGTCCTCCGCGTCGGCGGGGTTCCGGGTCATCCGCATGGCGGCCGAGTACAACTGGTCGAGCAGGGGCATCGCGTCCCGCTCGAAGCGCTCGGCCCGCGCGGCCGCCTCTTCGGCGTCCGTGCCCGTGTCCGGCGCGGGATTCTGCGTGCTCGGCAAACCGTTCCCTTCCCGATCGGCGTCGATGCGCTTGTGCGCATGAGACGTCGTCGAGTTTACGCGCGGACGGATCACCTGGCCGCCCGGCGTGCGCGGGATCAGGATTCGGGGGGCTTCGAGTGTGGTGGACACGTGCCTTTCAACAGCGACGCCCATTCGGGCATTCCCGCCCGCTCGTAGACTTCGCCCATGGCAGGCAAGGGAACCCCGGCGACGGCGCTGCTGGCGAAGCAGAAAGTGGCACACGTTCTGCACGCCTACGACCACGACCCGCGGGCCGAGTCGTACGGCCTCGAAGCCGTCGAAGCGCTGGGACTCGACCCCGCGCGCGTGTTCAAGACACTGGTCGCCGAGGTCGACGGGAAACTGACCGTCGGTGTGGTCCCGGTCACCGGCCAGCTGGACCTGAAGGCGCTGGCGGCCGCCGCGGGCGGGAAGAAGGCGAAGATGGCCGACCCCGCCGCCGCGCAGCGCGCGACGGGATACGTGCTCGGCGGGATCTCGCCGCTCGGGCACCGGAGCAGACTGCCGGTGGTGATCGATTCGTCGGCGGAGAAGTTCGAGACCGTGCACTGCTCGGCCGGGCGCCGTGGGCTGGAGGTCGAACTCGCGCCCGGTGACCTGGCGCGGCTCACCGGTGCCGTGGTCGCCCCGATCGCTGGCTGACCTCACCCGCGAGAGGGAGTGGAGTCGGCCCGCGGCGGGAAGATCACCAGGCCGCGCTCGGGAATCGTCATCCGCAAGTGAAAGACGACTCCCGGGAGCGACGAAATGGCCAAGACCCTGCCCGACGTGCCGAAGTGGGCGAACCTCGCCGCCCACGCGACGCTGCTGGTGACCCTGCCCTCCGGGCTGTGGCGGATCGCGATGGGCCTCGGCCTCCCCGTGGGGTTCACCGCCCAAGGGCTCGACGAATTCGGCATCCCCGGCTGGGGCACGGCCTACGTCTTCGGTCTGAGCCTGCTCGCCGAAGCGCTCGCGTTCCTCACCCTAGGGCTGGTCCGGCCGTGGGGCGAGGTGTGGCCGCGCTGGATCCCGGGGCTGCGCGGCCGCCGGATCCCGCCGCTCGCCGCGATCCTCCCGGCGGCCGCGGGCGCGATCGCGCTGACCTTGCTGGGGATCCAGGGGCTGTTCGGCTGGGGAGAGGCCGGCTCTTCGATGTCGCCGGGCAGCTGGGAGGCGTCACCGGTCTACGGCGTCGTCATGGCGGCCTGTTACGCGCCGCTCCTGCTCTGGGGCCCGCTGCTGGCCGCGGTCACCGTGCACTACGCCCGGCGGCGGTTCTCAGGTGAGCGGCCGCAGCACACGCTGCAGCCACTCGGCGGCCGCGCGTGACACGCCTTCGAGGTCGGCGCTGAGGTTGTGATCCCCCTGGAGCACCACGATCTCGTGATGCGGCCCCGCCTTGGGCAGGCCGAACGGGTCACGTTCACCCTGCACCACCAGGGTCGGGACCTCGACGGCGTCCAATTCGGCTTGCCTGCTCTTCTCCGGCTTTCCCGGCGGATGCTCGGGGAAGGCCAGGCAAAGCACCGCCACCGCCTGCCCCGCCGCGGCGGTCCGGCAGGCGACGCGGGCCCCGGACGACCGGCCGCCGAACACGATCGGGAGGTCGTCGAAGCGTTCGGAGATCTCGTCGGCCACGGTGAGCCAGGCGGTGTCGAGCTGGGTGGCGGGGGCGGGCGCCCGGCGGCCCGCCACCCGGTACGGCTGCTCGACGAGCGCGACGTGGACACCGGCCGCCTGCGCCGCGCGGGTGACCGCGACCAGATCCTTCGCGCCGATCCCGCCGCCCGCGCCGTGGCCGAGCATCAGGACCGCGACCCCTTCCTCGGCACAGTGCAGCTCGGCCCGCGCGGGGCCGTAGGCGGTGTCGATCTCCAGCTTCGTCATGAGTTCGGCAGCTCGAAGAGCGCGCTGTCGGCGGCGGGTTCGACGCGGTCCACCAGCTGCGGGCCGTTGTTGCGGACGTTGTTGACCAGGCTGGACACCGGCCGCAGCTCGATCGTGTCGACCAGGTCCACCGGGGGCGGGACGAGCAGTTCGGTGACGTCGGGCCGGTCGGGGTCGAGCCAGGTGTCCCACTTCTCGCGCGGCATCAGCAGCGGCATGCGGTGGTGGATGTCGGTGAGCCTGCCGACCGAATCCGTGGTGATCACGGAGAAGGTGATCAGCGGATCGGCGTCCTTGTCGTCCTTCGGCCGCCAGGTCTCCCAGATCCCGGCGAACGCGAGCGATCCGTCACCTGGCCCGGTCATGAAGAAGGGCTGCTTCTCCTTGCCGTCACGCCGCCACTCGTACCAGCCGTCGGCGGGGACCAGGCAGCGCCTCGCCGAGACCGCCTTCTTGAACGACGGTTTCTCCTTGGCCGTCTCGGCGCGCGTGTTGATCATCTTCGAGCCGACGCCGGGGTCCTTCGCCCAGAACGGGACCAGGCCCCAGCGCATCATGCGCAGCGACCGGACGGCGGGCTCGTCTTCCAGCACCGCGCCGTCGGCGTCGCGCGGATGCCGCTGCACGACGGTGGGCACGTCCTTGGTCGGCGCCACGTTGTGATCGGTCCGGATCCGGCCCTCGGTCAGGTCCACCGCGGCGAACTCGTCGATCAGCGCCGCCGGGTCCTTGGTGGCGGCATAACGCCCGCACATGCGAAAACCTCCCTAATCGACAGCCATCGTTACACGCCGGCCAGACGATGGCGAGCAGCATGGGATCATTGTTCCGCGGTGTTCGAAGAGCAGGAGGCGGTTTGGCGGGCAAGGACTGGCGCAGGCTGGACGAATCCGACGTGCGGATCCGTCCCGGCAAGGGCACCAGGCCGCGCAGCAAACGCCGTCCCGAGCACGCGGACGCCTCCACGGCGATGGTCATCGGCAAGGACCGCGGCCGCTGGACCTGCGCGATCGACTCGGATCCGGACCGCGTCGTCACCGCCATGCGGGCCCGTGAGCTGGGCCGCGTCCCGGTCGTCGTCGGCGACACCGTCGGCATCGTCGGCGACGTGAGCGGCAAACCGGACACCCTCGCCCGCATCATCCGGGTGGACGAGCGCTCCAGTGTGCTGCGCCGGACCGCGGACGACACCGACCCCTTCGAACGAGTGGTGGTCGCGAACGCCGAGCAGCTGCTGATCGTGACCGCGCTGGCCGATCCCCCGCCGCGCACCGGTTTCATCGACCGCTGTCTCGTCGCCTGCTACGCGGGCGGTCTCGAACCGGTCCTCTGCCTGACGAAGGCCGACCTCGCCAGCCCCGACGAACTCCTCGCCGGCTACGCGGGCCTCGACATCCCGGCCGTGGTCACCCGGCACGACGAGCATCCGGAAGAACTGACCGGGCGGCTCAAGGGCCGGGTCACCGCGCTCGTGGGGCACTCCGGCGTCGGAAAGTCCACTTTGGTCAACCGGCTGGTGCCCGACGCGGGACTGGCGACCGGTGTGGTCAGCGCGGTCGGCAAGGGCAGGCACACGTCCGTCGCGGCGGTCGCGCTCCCGCTGCCCGGCGGCGGCTGGGTGGTCGACACCCCCGGCGTCCGCTCGTTCGGGCTGGCACATGTGACCGCCGACGACATCGTGCTCGCGTTCGAGGAATTCGCCGCGGCCGCCGAAGAGTGCCCTTCCGGCTGCGGTCACCTCGGACCGCCTTCGGACCCGGACTGCGCGCTCGACGACGTGGTCACCGATGGTGACGCTAGTCACGAACGATTGGACTCTTTACGCCGCCTTTTGGGTTCCCGAGCCGGACACGACGACGATCGGTAACTAATTTCGCTCCAGTGCGATACCCCGTTCGGATTAGATCAACTTCTCTGAGGGGTCCTCTTGAAGCGCGTAACCACACTCGCCGCCGTCACCACGGCCGCCGTCCTGGCGCTGTCCGCCTGCGGTGGCGAGAAGCAGTCCGGCGCGGCTGCTCCCGCTCCTGCTCCTTCCGAGCAGAAGAGCCTGCTCGCGTCGCCGCTCGGCGACCCGATCCAGCTCGCGGCGCTGACCCGCGAGAGCACCAAGAAGGCCAAGTCGTCCAAGGTGACGATGGAAAGCGTCGCCGGCACCCAGAAGCAGACCGCGACCGGGCAGGGCATGTACGACGGAGAGAACACCAAGTTCTCGATGTCCATGGACAGCGACGGCAAGAAGCTGGAAGTCCTCTTCGTCGACAGCGCGCTGTACTTCAAGCTCGACGCCTCCGACAAGGCCGAGATGAAGACGGACAAGTCGTACGTGAAGATCTCCGCCGACGGCCAGGACCCCATCTCGCAGATGCTCGGCAAGATGATGTCGAAGGCCATCAAGGACAGTGACCCGTCGCGCACCCTCGAGCAGGTCTCGAAAGCGGGCAAGATCACGAAGTCGGACCAGGTCGAGCTGAACGGTGAGCTCACCAACCACTACGTCGTCGAGATCGAGGTCGAGAAGGCCATCGCCCTCATCGCGGGCGAGGTGGGCGTCCCGTTCCCGGCGGATGTCCAGAAGCAGCTCGACGCGAAGCTCAAGGGCAAGAACGTCACCATCCCCACCGAGCTGTGGCTCAACGCCGAGCAGCTGCCGGTGCAGGTCGTCTCGGACCAGACCGCGTTCATGAAGGCCATGGGCGTCCCCGGTGACGGCGTCGCCAAGACCACGGTCAAGTACACCGACTGGGGCAGCCCGGTGGAGGTCACCGCCCCGCCCGCCGACCAGGTCGGCGACCTGGCCGAGATCATGAAGAAGGCCGGCGGCCGGTAGATGCGTGCCACCCACAAGGTGATCGCGGTGGCCGCGGCCCTGACCCTCGTGGTCACGGGCTGCGGCACCCGCCCGGCCACCACGGCCGAGAACAAGGGCGGCGAGCTCGCGCTGGCCACCCCGTTCACCGACGCGTCCGGCCTCGTCGAGGCCGCGAAGCAGGGGACGCGGAAGACCAAGTCCTCCAAGACGACCATCGACGCCGTCACCAAAGACGCCAAGGTCACGGGCACCCTGCTGGCGTACTACGACGGTCCGGCCTCGAAGATCGAGGCGAACATGACCATCGCGGGCGAAGCAGGCATCCTGCGTCTGGTCGACCAGACGCTGTACCTCAAGCTGCCCCCGGCGGAACAGGCCGAACTCAAGACGGACAAGGCCTGGGGAAAGCTCGACCTGAACAGCACGGATCCCCGGGCGAAGGCCATGGGGAAGGCCTTGCTGCGGTCGTTCGAGATGGGCGATCCGGCGAAACAGCTGGAGCTGGTCGAAAAGGCCGGTCGCATCGTCCGTTCCGAGCAGACCCAGCTGAACGGCGTCCCGGTGAACCACTACTTCGTCGAGTACGACGTCAAGAAACAGATCGAGTTGTTCCTCGGCGACGACGTCCCCGCCGACCAGCGGGCGGAGGTCGAGAAGCGGCTCGAAGGCAGGGATCTGCGGATTCCGGCAGAGCTGTGGATCAACGCCGAGCAGCTTCCGTTGAAGATGACCATGGACATGACCTCGTTCATGAAGTCGGCGGGAGGGCCGCAGACCGGCGAGGTGAAGTCGACCTACACCTACAGCGACTGGGGCACGCCGGTGAATGTCACCGCGCCGCCGGCCGCCGAGGTGTCCGACTACACCGAATTGCTGAAGAAGGCGGGCAACTGAAGAAGGCGGGCAACTAGCCCCGCTTTGCGCGTGAAGGCCCCCTTCCCTCGGCTGAGCGAGGGAAGGGGGCCTTCACGCGTACCCCGACATTCGGACGGTGGAAATTCACGCGAATGGCACTACGGTGGTGGTACAGACCATTCACCCGAGGGAGTCCCATGCGTGCCACCGGATTCGCCGTCGTCTGTACCGCTCTCCTGCTCCTGACCGGCTGTTCCGGCGAAGAGAAACCGGCCGCGCAACCGGTGAACGACGCGGCGCAGCTGGCCACGGTCGCCGCCGCGGGCACGCAGAAGGCCCGATCGTCCAAGATCTCGCTCGAAACCACCACTGAGGACGGCCGCAAGGTCGTGGTCACCAGTTCCGGGCTCTACGAGGGGCCGAACAGCAAGTTCTCCATGGTCGCCGAGGTCGCGGGCGAGAAACGGGACCTGATCTTCGCCGACGGCGTCCTCTACTACCACCTCTCGGACACCCAGGTCCAGGAACTCAAGACCGGCAAGGAATGGGTCAAGATCACCGCCGACGGCAAGGACTCGCTCTCCGCCGCCAACGGCGCGCTGATGGCGAACGTCGTCGAGACGATGGATCCGACCCGCACGATCGAGCGGATCTCGAAGTCGGGCAAGGTCACCAAATCCGAGCAGGGCGATGTGAACGGCACGGCCGCCACGCGGTATGTCCTCGACCTCGGTGGCGCGCCCGCCGAGCTGTGGCTGGACGCCGAGCAGCGTCCGGTGCAGGTCAGCATGGGCAAGGCCACGGTCAAATACGACAGCTGGGCTTCGGACGTGGTGATCATCGCGCCGCCGCCCGAGGCCGTCGGCGACAGCCGCTGAGCCGTTCCCCCGATCGGGGCGCGGTCCGCTGCTGTGTTTCGCTTGGGTGCCCGCGATCGAAAGCAGGTCCTCATGCGAAGAACGGCCCTGTCCACCGTCGTGCTCGTACTCGGTGCGCTGCTCGGCGCCTGTGACAGCGACGCCGTCTCGTTCGCCGACGCCCGTGCGCTCGCCGACGGCGCGACGTCCGCCATGGACGGCAAGGCCGCGAAGTTCACGACCGACGTCACGGCGGGCACGATGCGGTCCAAGAGCCAGGGGCAGGCCAAGGTCGCGGCGGCGGGAACCGCGCTGGCCATGACCACGGACTTCCTCGGCGAGCCGATCGAACTCCGGCTGGTCGGCAAGACCGTCTTCGCCAAGGTCCCCGAGACCGCCCGCGAAGACGTTCCCGGCGGGAAGCCCTGGGTCAAGGTCTCCCCCGACGGCGCCGACCCGTTCTCGCAGGTCGCCGGGGGCAGCATCGACCAGCTGGCGAAGCAGAACGACCCCGGCCGCGCCCTCGACCAGGTGCGGAAAGCGGGCACGCTGACCGGATCCGGGCACGCCGAACTCGACGGGGTGTCCGCCGAGCACTACCGGCTGGACGTCGACCTGGCCGCCCTGGGCGGCGACCTGCCCGCCGGTTTGTCGGCCGAGGCCGTCACCGAGCTGCGGGGCAAGGTCGGGAAGCTCCCCATGGAGGTCTGGCTCGACGACGCGCGCCTGCCGCTGCAGATCGTGCTCGACCTCGCCCCCGTCCTCGCCGCTTCGGGCGCCCCGGACAGCGCGACCGCCAAGATCGTCACGCGCTACCGCGAATGGGGCACGCAGGCCGACATCCAAGCGCCTCCGCCGGAGGAGATCGGGGAGATCCCGGCGGGCTGATCCGTCACGTTCCGCTCACCTGTCTCGTCGGGCTCGTGAAGGCCGGGCAGGAGGAGCGAACATGCGCGTGATGGTGATCGGGGCGACCGGGATACTCGGACGTCCGCTGGTGCGGCGGCTGCTGGCCGAAGGCCACGAGGTGAGCGGTCTGGCGCGCGACGCGGACCGGGTCGCCGCGGTGCGCGCGACCGGCGCGGAACCGGTGCGGGGTTCGCTGTTCGACGTCGATTCGCTGGCGGGCGCGCTGCGCGGGCACGACGCGGTGGTGAACGTCGCGACCCGGATCCCGGACGCGCGACGGGCGATGAAGCTGTCCGGCTGGGCCGAGAACGACCGCGTGCGGATCACCGGCAGCCGGACCCTGGCGGACGCCGTGCGGCGGGTCGGCGAGCTGAAAACCGTGGTACAGGAAGGGATTTCGTTCGTCTACGCCGACGGCGGTGACGAGGAACTGGACGAGGACGCGCCTCTCGCGCTTCGCGGCAACATCGCGTCTTCGACGGTGGCGCACGCGAACATCGCGGAGCTGGCGGACGAGGGCCGCACCGCGATCCGGCTGCGGATCGGGCTGCTGGTCGGCGACGACCCGATGACCAGGACGATGCTTGCGGCCGCGCGGCGCGGTTCACCGCTGATCTTCGGCCGCCGGACCGACTGGACCGCGGCGATCCATCCGGACGACGCGGCGGCGGGCGCGATCGCGGCGCTGCGGGCGCCGAGCGGCGTCTACAACCTGGCCGCGGATCCGGTGCGGAAGCAGGAACTCGGCGAGGCGATGGCCACCGCGGCCGGGGTCCGGCGGCCGCGCGCGCTGCCGAAGTGGCCGGCGAACCGGTTCGGGCTGATGTCGGTGCTGGCGCGCTCGCAGCGGGTGGTCTCGACCCGGCTCACCGAGGCGACCGGCTGGCGCCCCGAACGCCCGACCCCCTCCTCGTGGTTCTGACGCGTTTCGTCCTCTGAATGCGGACGAGGGGTTAGAGGAGTTCCAGCAGGAAAGGGAGCTCTTGGGGCGCGTACCAGGCGAGTTCGTGGTCTTCGGCGTCGCCGAGGGTGAACTCGGCGTCCGGATCGCCGAGGTCGGCCTGGTCGATCACCGCGGCGGCGGCCTGCACGGACTCGGCGGCTTCGGCCGCGTCGACGTGGATCGCGGCGACGTCGGCGATCTTCACCGGCCCGGCCAGCCGGACGACGGCGGCGTCGAGATCCGGGCGCAGCGTGACCTCGTCGATGTCGGCCGAGATCACCACCCGCCGCGGCTCGGGCTTCTCCTCGGCCGCGATCAGCCGAAGCGACGCCCTGGCGGCGTCGAGCAGCGCGGCGTACTCGAGTTCTTCGTCGGATCCGCTGGCGTAGGACTCCCGCAGCGCCGGGGTCAGCGCGAATCCCGTGCCGCTGCGCGCCCGGAGCTCTCCGGCGGTTTCGAGCTCACGGAGCATCGCGATCGTCGCGGGTAGATAGACCCTCACCAGTGCGCACCCTTCAGCTCTTCCAACGAT
This sequence comes from Amycolatopsis keratiniphila, assembly GCF_000400635.2. Taxonomy (NCBI): domain Bacteria; kingdom Bacillati; phylum Actinomycetota; class Actinomycetes; order Pseudonocardiales; family Pseudonocardiaceae; genus Amycolatopsis; species Amycolatopsis keratiniphila. Next base: position 7,599,405 of record NC_021252.1, read on the forward strand.
TCCTCGATCATCCCGGCGAGCAGGTCCACATCGGACACGGCCTTGCGGTCGCCGTTCAGTCCGAAGTAGACACCGCCGTGATACGAGGTGACCCCGATCGCCAGCGCCTGATTGCGCACCAGCGGCATGACCGGGAACATCTCCACCATCTTCGCCTGTCCCGCGTAGAGCGGCACCTGCGGGCCCGGCGAGTTCGTGATCAGCACGTTGAAAATGCGCCCCGACATCGACCCGGCCACCCGCGCGCCGAGCGAATGCAGCGTCGGCGGGGCGAAACCGCCGACCGTCAGCAGCCCGCGCGCGGCGACCGAACGGCCCGAGTCGAGGTGGTCCGCCATCGCGTGACCGATGTGCTGCAGCCGCAGGACCGCGTTCGGCTCCCCGACCGGGAGATCGACGAGATACGCGTCGACCTGGTTCCCGACCAGCGCCGGCGTCGAGTACTCGGCCGTCTCGGCGTCGCGGACGGCCATCGGCACCAGCGCGCGCACGGTGGTCGTCGCGGTCAGAGCCGAGCCGCGGGAGAGCAGCCATTCCCGCAGCGCGCCGGTGAGCACCGCGAGCACGACGTCGTTGACCGTGCCGCCGTGCGCGGCGCGGACCTTGCGGAAATCCTCCAGCCGCGTGCGGACCCCGGCGAACATGCGGCCGCCGGAGGTGCGGACGTTGAGCGGCCCGGACGGCGCCGGATGCACCATCGTCTTCAGTGCCGACGCGACGTCTCCGACCGTTTCGGTGACCTTGCCCGCCATCGCGGTGGCGTCGTGGGTGAGGGAGCGGACGTTCTCCACCAGCTCCGTCGGCCGCTGCACGGTCTCGGCGACCGCGTCGAGGACCAGCTGCGTGCGGCTCGGTTCCCGGCGCGGATGCCAGGTGTCGTCGAACGGTTCCGGCTCCTGCGGGGCGGCGTCGAGGATCAGCTGCCCGATCTCGATGGTGCCGATCCCGTCCACGACCGATTGATGCGTCTTGGTCACCAGCGCGATGCGGTCGCCCGCGAGCCCCTCGACGAAGTACGCCTCCCAGAGCGGCCTTCCCGGGTCGAGCCGCCGCGACATCAGCCGCGCCACGAGATCGAACAGCTGGCCGTCGGAGCCCGGCTGCGGCAGCGCGGACCGCCGGACGTGGTAGTTGAGGTCGAAGTCGACGTCGTCGACCCACACCGGCCGGGCGAGGTGACCGGGCACCTCCAGCACCCGCTGCCGGTAGCGCGGCAGGAACGCCAGGCGCTGCCCGATCAGGTCCAGCAGCCGCTCGTGGGTGAAGCCCTCGCGCGGTCGCTCGAAGATCGCCACGCCGCCGACGTGCATCGGGGTCGAGTGGTCTTCCACGTACAGGAACGAGGCGTCCAGCGCGGAGAGGCGGTCGGGCATGGGCCGATCCTTACATAGTGGGACACTCGCCGGTGTGGGTGATGAGTCGGTGATCTCGCCGAAGGACCGGTTCCTGACGGTGTACGGCCGCAAACCGGTGCTCGAGGCATTGGACGACGCGGCGCTCGAGGTGGACAAGGTGATCCTCGCCGACACCGTGCGCGGGCCGAACGCCGCCGAGATCCAGCGTGCCGCGAAAGCCGCCGGGGTGCCGGTGCAGCGGGCGAGCGCGCATCGCGTCAAGGTGCTGGCCGGCAACGGCAAGCAGGACCAGGGCGTGCTGGCCGACGTCGTCGCCCCTCGTATGCGGTCGCTGCACGCGGCCCTGTCCGACGGCAGGCCGCCGTCGCGGGTGCTGCTGCTCGACGGCATCACCACCCCGGCGAACGTCGGGATGATCCTGCGCACGGCGACCGCCGCCGGGCTGGACGGGGTCGTGGTGCCGCGGCGCGGGGTCGCCGCCCTCGACCCGATGGTGGTCAAGGCTTCGGCCGGGGTCGCGTTCCGCGCGCCGGTGCTGCGGTGCGGCAGCGCGCGCGAAGCCGCCGAAATACTCACCGAAGCCGGCTACGGGATCTACGCGCTGGGCGCTTCGGCCCGCAGCTCGGTGTTCGACGTCGAGCTGCCGCAGCGCGCGGCGTTCGTACTGGGCGGGGAGACGAACGGCGTCGGCGCCGAGGTCGGCGAGCTGGTGACGGAATGGGTGTCGATCCCGATGCCCGGCGAAGTCGAGTCGCTGAACGTCTCGGCCGCCGCCGCGGTGCTGTCGTTCGAGCTGGTGCGCCGGGCTAAGGCTGCGGGAACAACGCGCTGAGCTCGGTCAACGTCTCCTCGACCGACGTGTGGTGCACTCCCGCCATCCCCGCCGCCACGGCCGCGCGGACGTGGTGCGCGGCGTCGTCGACGAACACGCACCGGTCGGCGGGCAGGTCGAGCAGGCCCGCGGTGAGCAGGTAGACCTCGCGGTCCGGTTTGGCCACGCCGACCTCACCGGAGAAGACGAGCGCGTCGAAGAACGGGCCGAGTGACCGCTTGGCCTCGTGCGACGCGCCGGGGGCGTTGGAGAGCAAAGCCGTTTTGATGCCGCGCTCCCTGGCCGAGAGCAGGAAGGCGTACAGCTCGTCCGCGCCCACGTCCGTGAGCACCCCGGCGTAGTCGACGACCAGCCCTTTCAGCACCGGCTCACCGTACACAAGCGATCACCGCCCGGTTCATCCTCTCGGGCGGTCCTTGTCGCGATTCCGCCCACCGGCTGCCCCTTAGTTGCTGGGCGTGGCCGAGGGGGCCGCGGAGGGGGCTGCTTGATGAAGTCGTACGTACTGAGACGGCTCGAACCGTACGAACCGCCGTACCGGGTCGCCGACCGGCCCGACGGCCTGATGCACCGGGCGGCGGCGCCGGACAACCAGCTCGTGCTGGATCTGCCGCTGTCCGGGGAAAGCGTCGTGGAGGAACCGCGGCCGGCGCCGGACACCCCGGACGGCAGGCAGATCGGCAGGCTGCTGACCACCATCCTCGAAGCCTGCGACGGCCGCCGTCCGCCGGTCCAGGTACGGCCGATCCTCGACCCGGCGCTCCATCACGCGCTGCTCGAAAGCGGCCGTCGCCGTCCGGCGGGCGGCTACCGGCCGAAGTCGGTGCACCTGGGACATCCGGCGGACGGCGTCGTCGAGGCCTGCGCGACGGTCGAGCAGAACGGGCGCTGCCTCGCCTTGGCCGCCCGCTTCGAGCGGACACCGTCGGGCTGGGTGTGCACCCGCTTCCACCTGCTGAAGCCCGCGCGACGGGTCTCCGCACTCGCGGCCTGATACGCGTGAAGGCCCCCTTCCCTCGGCTGAGCCGAGGGAAGGGGGCCTTCACGCGCTTTGAGCTTTTTAGCGGCGCGGGCCCTTCTTGCCCTTCTTCTGGGAGGCGCGCTGCGCGGCACGACGCTCCCGGCGGGTCCCGCTCTGGTCGCCACCGGCACTGCCGGCACTGTCCGAATGCGACTCGACGCCGCCGTCCTCGGACGGGCCCGACATGGTCAGCCCGGACTGCGAACCACCGCCGAGTCCCTTGCCCCGCAAGGCGGACGGCACGGACTTGGTGTCGGTCGCCGGCCCCTGCGGAGGCGTCGGGCGGGCGTGCCTGCCGTCGCCGTTCGCGGCCTGGCCGTTCCCGGACCCGACCCCGGCGGGCAGCGCGGACGCCGACTCCGGCGCCGGGGTGGTGGGCTCGGCCTGCTCGACCTGGAGGTTGAACAGGAAGCCGACGGCCTCCTCCTTCAGCGACTCCAGCATCGCGCGGAACATGTCGTAGCCCTCGCGCTGGTACTCGATGACCGGGTCGCGCTGCGCCAGGGCACGCATGCCGATGCCCTCCTTGAGATAGTCCATCTCGTAGAGGTGCTCACGCCACTTGCGGTCGAGCACGGTGAGCATCACCTGACGCTCCAGGCTCCGCATCGCGCCTTCGCCGACCTTGCCGTCTATCTCGGCTTCGCGCTCGTCGTACGCGCGGTGGGCGTCTTCGAGCAGCGCCTCACGCAGCCTGTCGGCGTCGAGGTCGTCGTCCTCGGTGAGCTCTTCCCAGGTGACCTTGACCGGGTACAGCTGCTTCAGCGCCGTCCACAGCTTCTCGTGGTCCCAGTCCTCGGCGTAGCCGGTGGAGGTCTCCTCCGTGACGTACGCGTTGATGACGTCGACCAGCATGTGCTCGATCTGCTCGCGCAGATCCTCGCCTTCGAGGACGCGCAGCCGCTCGGCGTAGATCACCTTGCGCTGCTCGTTCATGACCTCGTCGTACTTGAGGACGTTCTTGCGGATCTCCATGTTCTGCTGCTCGACCTGCGTCTGAGCGCTCTTGATCGCCTTGGAGACCATCTTGTGCTCGATCGGCACGTCGTCCGGCAGCCGCATGGTGGTCATGACCCGCTCGACCATCGTCGCGTTGAAGCGGCGCATGAGCTCGTCACCGAGCGAAAGGTAGAACCGGGACTCGCCCGGGTCGCCCTGACGGCCGGAACGACCGCGGAGCTGGTTGTCGATCCGGCGCGACTCGTGCCGCTCGGTGCCGAGCACGTACAGCCCGCCCGCCTCGCGGACCTCCTCGGCCTCGGCCTTCGTGTCGGCCTGGACCTCTTCGAGCACCTTCGGCCAGGCGGCCTCGTACTCCTCGGAGTGCTCCACCGGGTCGAGACCGCGGTCGCGCAGCACCTCGTCGGCGATGATGTCCGGGTTGCCGCCGAGCACGATGTCGGTACCGCGGCCCGCCATGTTGGTGGCGACCGTGACCGCGCCCTTGCGCCCGGCGCGGGCGACGATCAGGGCCTCCCGGTCGTGGTGCTTGGCGTTGAGGACCTCGTGCGGGACACCCAGCTTGAGCAGCAGCTTCGACAGGTGCTCGGACTTCTCGACACTCGTGGTGCCGACCAGTACCGGCTGGCCCTTCTCGTGCCGCTCGGCGATGTCCTCGGCGACGGCCTCGAACTTGGCCTGCTCGGTCTTGTAGATCAGGTCGGCCTGGTCGGCGCGGACCATCGGCTTGTTCGTCGGGATCGGCACCACACCCAGCTTGTAGGTCTGGTGGAACTCGGCCGCCTCGGTCTCGGCGGTACCGGTCATGCCCGACAGCTTGTCGTAGAGCCGGAAGTAGTTCTGCAGCGTGATCGTGGCGAGCGTCTGGTTCTCGGCCTTGATCTCGACGCCTTCCTTGGCCTCGATCGCCTGGTGCATGCCCTCGTTGTAGCGGCGACCGTGCAGGATGCGGCCGGTGAACTCGTCGACGATGAGGACTTCGCCGTCACGGACGATGTAGTCCTTGTCGCGCTTGTAGAGCTCCTTGACCTTCAGCGCGTTGTTCAGGTAGCCGACCAGCGGCGTGTTCGCGGCCTCGTAGAGGTTGTCGATGCCGAGCTGGTCCTCGACGAACGCGACACCCTTCTCGGTGACACCGACGGTGCGCTTGCGGATGTCGACCTCGTAGTGGATGTCCGGCTTCATCAGCGGGGTCATCCGCGCGAACTCGATGTACCAGCGCGAGGACTGGTCGGCCGGGCCCGAGATGATCAGCGGCGTGCGGGCCTCGTCGATGAGGATGGAGTCCACCTCGTCGACGATCGCGAAGTTGTGGCCGCGCTGCACGCAGTCTTCGAGGCTCCACGCCATGTTGTCGCGGAGGTAGTCGAAGCCGAACTCGTTGTTCGTGCCGTGCGTGATGTCGGCGGCGTACTGCTGACGGCGGACCTCGGGCGTCTGGTCGGCCAGGATGACCCCGACCTCGAGGCCGAGGAAGCGGTGGATGCGGCCCATCCACTCGGCGTCACGTTTGGCGAGGTAGTCGTTCACCGTGATGACGTGCACGCCCTTGCCGGAGATGGCGTTCAGGTACGCGGGGAGGACCTGGGTCAGGGTCTTGCCCTCACCGGTCTTCATCTCCGAGACCTGGCCGAGGTGCAGCGCGGCGCCACCCATCAGCTGGACGTCGTAGGGGCGCTGGCCGAGCACGCGCCAAGCCGCTTCCCTCGCCACCGCGAACGCCTCCGGCAGGAGGTCGTCGAGTGACTCGCCGTCCGCGTGCCGCTTACGGAACTCCTCGGTCTTGGCCCGCAGCGCGGTGTCCGAAAGTTCCTTGACGTCGTCTTCGAGGGTGTTGATGTGATCGGCGATGTTGCGCAGCCGCTTCACCATTTTGCCCTCGCCCGCGCGGAGCAGGCGGTTCAGCACCATCCGGTCGACCTCACTAGCTGATTGTGATCGCACCCGAGCCGGTCCCGGGCAATCTCGTCCGCGGTGGCGCCTGGTAACGCACCACCGTCCGCCCCCATCGTAGGGAACACCTCGGTGTTCGCGCACGCACCGTCTGTCGGTACCTGACGGAATGGGGTGCGTCCCCGCCTGATCCGGACATGACGGCGGCCCGCACGGGACGCGTGCGGGCCGCCGTCAGGGCAGTAGTGGCCGGCTAGCTCAGCCGGATGACGCCGTAGTCGAAGCCTCGCCTCCGGTAGACGACGCTCGGGCACCCGGCGTCGGAGTCGTTGAACAGGTAGAAGTCGTGACCGACCAGTTCCATCTCGTAGAGAGCCTGGTCGACCGTCATGGGCTCCGCGTCATGCTTCTTCTCGCGGACGACGCGACCGGGCTGGTGTTCTGTCACCCCGTCATCCCAGCGCTGCTGCTGGGGCATCTCGAAGTCACCGCTCTCGACAGCGAAACCGTTGGCCATGGGTTCGGCCTCCGGCGCTTCGAGCACAGCGGTACCCGCCACATGTCGGGTGTCGGTGATCATTCCACCGGCGGCCGCCATCGAAGTCGCCTCGGCGACGGATTCCGGGCGGCTGCGGCCGTAGTGCACGCGCCGGCGGTCGTGTGTCTTCCGCAACCTGTTCTCGAGCTTGTTCAGTGCGGAATCCAGCGCTGCGTAGAAGTCGCCTGCACACGCTTCGGCGCGTACGGCGGGGCCACGGCCCTTACCGGTGATTTCGACGCGCTGGCAGTTCTTCGACTGCCGGCGATTGGGCTCGTGGAAGAGCTCCACGTCGTAACGGATGACCTTCTTGTCGTAGCGCTCTAGCCGGGCCAGCTTTTCGCTGACGAGTGCCCGATAGTGGTCGGGCACCTCCACGTTGCGGCCCTTAACGACGATGTCCATACACGACCTCCCTCGCTGAAATGACTGCGAGCTGTAGATGTGTTCACTAGGGCGCCGGTAATGCGGGGACGAAGCCCGGATCGCGGGCGGTGAGGGAACTCGGCATACGGCCACGACGTCTCGTGTCGGATGTCCGAGCGCGGACTCAGCGCGGCTCCGGCGCCAGGGACATGGGCTGGTCACCTCCCTGCCTGCCGGGATTGCTGATAGCGCTGCACGTTAGCTGCATCACGCCGCGAGCAACAGCCCCCGAGCCGGGGGATATCAGGACGTGAGACCTCGTCACCGCACGCGACGAAGACACTGTGGCCAGCGGGACAATCCGGCTTGTCGGGCGTCGTCCCTGTGATTTGTTTTCACGCGGACGGCGCAAGCCTTCGGACAGGAAATTGCGGAGGGTGCCTAGGGCGCCGCCCCCGAGGGAATCCGCCGCCACCCCGGTGGAGTGGCGGGCCGTCGGAGTGTTCCCCAGAAGGTCCCTCATATCCCGTCAACGCCCATGTACCCATTCTCGTTCCCGATCATTCATCACTCTTGTAGGTGACCTCCCGATCACCCGGCGGCGGCCAGCGCTACCACCGCGGAAACGTGAATTCCGCTTATGTCCAAAAAACGCGTACAAGCGGCGGCGGTCGCTCCGGTTGTGATCACGTCGTCAAGAAGGACGACCTTCTCCCGGCGAGCTCCGGCGACCAGGCGAAGGCGGCCGTCGAGGTTCGCCGACCGCTGGGCGCGGGTGAGTCCCACCGCGTCACGGACGCCGGCCCCGAGCCTGAGTACGGGCGCGACGGTCGCCGGATTTCCCTTGTCCGCCAGCGCTTTCACACATTCCTCGGCGATGCGCCGGACGTGCGGTCCACCTCGGACACGCGAGGCGGACCGTCGCGAAGGGACCGGGACGAGGCACGGTTCCGGCTCCGGCTCGGGCAGGTGGACGAGGGCTTCGGCGACGGCCCGGCCGAAGGACGGGGCGAGATCGCGGCGGCCGCGTTCCTTGTAGGCGAGGATCAGGCGACGGGCGTCGTCGGCGTAGGGGGCCAGGGCGTAGACGGGCACGAGACCGGCCGTCGGGCCGCGGATGATCTCGCTGAGCGAACCCCAAGCGGTCTGACAGGTCGCGCAACAGGGCGCGCCCGGTGCTCCGCAGGAGGCGCAGCGGGCGGGGATGAGGAGATCCAGGAATTTGGACATGGGGCGAGTGTCGGCCGGGTCTCCGACAGTTCCGGAGGCCGCCGGGGCGTGACTGGTCCGCTTTGGACACTTTGCGGCGTCAGGGGGCCGGTGTTGAAAAAGTCAATCGAGGAGAAGGGCGCTTCGGGGCTTCGCGGCTCCTTCGCGCGCGGGCCCCGGTCCGTGAAGGCCTCCTTCCCTACCCTCAAGGTAGTGAAGGAGGCCTTCACGGACTTTCCGCTTCGCTAGCGCCGCTAGGAAGGCTAGCGGTACTAAAGGTCCCTTGCTCCCCTTTGCGATGCCGGGCGCATCCCCTCCCGAGCCCCAAGTACATGAAGGCCCCCTTCCTGTACCTAGGCGCAAGGAAGGGGGCCTTTATGTACTTCGGCGAAACTTCAGCCCGGGTAGAAGGGGTCCGCGTTGGTGACGGTGTGCGCCTGCGGCCGCCAGACCTCGCCCAGTTCGGAGGCGACCCACAGCCCGCCCGCGTCCGCGACCAGGTTCTGCCTGCTCGGCGCCGCGGTGACGCCGTGCACCGGCGGGGTCAGGTTCGAGCCGCTGAAGGGATCCATCCGTTGCCCGTCCAGCGGCACCTTGACCACCGGCAGCGAGGTCGACGACGTCGCGGCGATCAGGTGGTCCTGGGTCGCCCAGTCGACGTCGACGACGTCCTTGAGGTCGCGTTCCTGCAGTTTCCGCGGCGCCCGCAGGGCCACCGAGTCCGCCGTCCGGACGATGGAGGCGACCACCAGCTGCCCGTTGACCACCGCGGCCAGCCGGGACCCGTCGCGCGAGAGGCGCAGTTCGGTGATCTGCCCCAGCCCGGTGAGCATGGTCGCGTCGACGCCGGCCTTCACCCAGCGGCCGTCCGCGGCCAGGGTGACCCTGGCGACGGTGTTGTGGTCGACCACCGTCCAGACCTCACCGGAGACCCCGCCGCCACCACGGGCGACGGGACGCCAGGTCGGGCGGCTCAGGCTGCCGCCGAACAGGTCCACCGAAGCGAGGTCGTGCCCCAGATCGCCGACCCGGAGCCACTGCCTGCCGTCGCGTTCTTCGACCACCGCGAGCCGTTTGCCGTCGACGGACTGCGCGGCGCTGACGACCTTGTACCCGCCGTTGCCCGCGGGCCCGCCGACCGGCTGCCCGTCACCGAGCGACCGGACCCGGCCGTTGACGGTCATCAGTCCCAGCAGTTCCGAGTTCGGCGCGATGTCCACGTTGTAGTTGGGCAGCTCGCTGGAGCGCCAGTATTCGTGTTCCGGCACCAGCGCGGTGCCGTCGGCCAGCAGCCGGACCCGGCTCAGCGTCACCGTCTGCAGCGACAGGACGATCTGCGCGGCGATCAGGTTCCGGTCCACGAGGCTGGCCCCGCCGACGCCGGTCAGGTTGATGTCCAGTGTCCCGTCGTCCGTGCTGCGCACGTTGCTTTCGATGGTGACCTGGCCGCCGAGCAGATCCTTGACCGCGCCCTTCAGCCCCTCCGACGGGCCCTGCAGCACCAGGTCCATCACCCGGCCGGGCAATCCGGCCTGCGGTTTCGCCGCGACGTAGCGCAGGTCGGGAACGAAGGCGCCGGAGTCCGGCGAGTAGAAGCTGATCGGCACCCGGAAGTAGTTGAGCGCGAAATCCTCGTCGGTGACGGCGAGTTCCTGCGGCGGGTCCACGATCCGCCACTGGCCGTTCGGCTGTTTCCGCAGCTTGAACTGCTGCGAGTACTCCGCCTTCACCGGCAGGAACGCGCTGTCGGGGCTGAGCGTGCCGAGTTTGAACCCGCGGACGTTCACCACCTGCTCGTCCGGGTTCCCCGAAGACGACGAAGTGTCGTAAACGGTGCCGAAGGTGTCGTCGATGATCGTCAGCCCGGGCGACGGCTTCCAGTTGCGCCGGGCGTCGTCGTCGAGGTAGACCCGCGCGGCGGCACTCGCCGTACCCGGGGCCGCCGAGTTGCGGATGAACTGGCGGGTGACGGTCAGCGGGTCGATCCCGGCCGCCGGTTCGGGGACGTCCGCGGGCGCCTGCCCTGGCTTGTCCCCGGAGACGACGACGGGCTGGGATTCGAGCGGGATGTTCGCGCAGCCTGCGACCAGCAGGAACACCGCGAGCAGGGACAGCAGCCGTTTCACCGGCCGACCTCCTCGGGCTCGGCGAGGATCGCGTCGGGCGCGGGCCGGACTTCGAGCAGTCCGGACGACCCGTGCGTGTCGGTCGCCTTGTGATCGGGCGGGGGCAGGACCAGCGGGCTCTCCCCCATCGGCGTGTCCTGCCGCCGCGGCAGCACGAGCCGGAAGCAGGCACCGTGACCGGTCTCGCCCCAGGCGTCGAGCACACCGCCGTGCAATCGGGCGTCCTCCTGGCTGATCGCGAGGCCGAGGCCGGTGCCACCGGTCCGGCGGTTACGGGACGGGTCGGCGCGCCAGAACCGGTTGAACACCAGCTCCGCCTCGCCGGGCCGGAGCCCGACCCCGCGGTCCCGCACGGTGATGGCGACCGCGGTCTCGTTGACCGCCAGCGTCAGCACCACCGGGTTCCCCTCGCTGTGGTCCACCGCGTTCGCCAGCAGGTTGCGCAGGATCCGCTCGACGCGGCGCGCGTCGACCTCGGCGGGCGCCTCCTCGTCCGGCAGGACCAGTTCGACCGAGCTTCCCGCGTTGCCCGCGATCACCCGGACCTGCTCGACGGCCCTGGTCGCGATCGGCCGGACGTCGATCAGCTCGGCCGAGAGCTCCTCGACACCGGCGTCCAGCCTGCTGATCTCCAGCAGGTCGCCGAGCAGTGCCTCGAACCGGTCGAGCTCGTCGACCAGCAGTTCGGTGGAGCGGGCGAGCCCGGCCGGGAACTGCTCGCGCGACGCGTGCAGCACGTCGGCCGCCATCCGGACGGTGGTCAGCGGGGTGCGCAGTTCGTGCGAGACGTCGGAGGTGAACCGGCGCTGCAAGCCGCCGAACTCCTCCAGCTGGCGGATCTGCCGCTGGATGCTCGCGGCCATCTCGTTGTAGGACACGGCGAGTTTGGCCAGATCGTCCTCGCCGAGCACGGCGAGCCGCTGGTCGAGGTCCCCGCCCGCGAACTGTTCGGCCGCCGCGGCGGCCTGCCGGACCGGCCGGACCACCTGCCTGGTGACCAGGTTCGTGATCCCGGCCAGCAGGAGCAGCAGGACGAGCCCGCCGACGAGCAGCGTGTTCTGCACCGTCGAGACGGTGTTCTGCTCACTGGTGAGCGGGTACAGCAGGTAGAGCTGGAGCGGGTTGATCATCGTGCTCACCGGCGCGCCGACGATCAGATACGTCGTCTTGCCGCCGTCGGCCTCGGTGACCGTGTGGGTCAGGTAGCTGAGCTGTTCGGTCTCGACGAACTGACGCAGCCGCACCGGCACCCGGTCGTAGGGACCGGCGGCCACCGGTTTGCTGGACTGGTCGCGCCCGCCCGCGGCCAGCACCGGTTCGAAGGTGCCCGCCGTCGATCCCGCGCCGTCCTGCGACGACGTCGTGCTGGAGATCTTCTTCAGCGCGTTGTTCATCCGCGCGGTGAGCGCGTCCGGGCTCTCGGTGCCGACGCCGATCAGCTCGCCGGCCGCGGTCTCGACGACCGCCCTGGTCTGGGCGATCGCCGCGTTCTGCTTGGTCTCGACCAGCCGGTCGGTGATCTGGTTCTGCAGCACCATGCCCAGCACGAACACCACGGCCGACGACAGCGCCAGGGTGGACACGGTGACCCGGAACTGCAGCGAATACCGCCACAGCTCGTTGAACGCCACGACCTTGCGGCGCACGAAAACCACGATGCGCCGGAACTGGCGCATCGTGGTCTGGGCAAGCCTTCGCAAGCGTCCGCTCATGGGGTGATCACGGCGGGCCGGCCTTGTACCCGACGCCGCGGACGGTCAACACCACCTCGGGGTGCTCCGGGTCCTTCTCCACCTTCGACCGCAGCCGCTGGACGTGCACGTTCACCAGCCGGGTGTCGGCGGCGTGGCGGTAGCCCCACACCTGCTCGAGGAGCACCTCGCGGGTGAACACCTGACGCGGCTTGCGGGCGAGCGCGACCAGGAGGTCGAACTCGAGCGGGGTCAGCGGGATGGCCTTGCCCTCCCGCGTCACCTCGTGGCCGGGGACGTCGATCGCGAGGTCGCCGATCGTCAGCGACTCGGCGGGCTCGGCCTCGGTGCGGCGCATCCTGGCGCGGACGCGGGCCACGAGCTCCTTCGGTTTGAAGGGCTTGACCACGTAGTCGTCGGCCCCCGACTCGAGCCCGAGGACGATGTCCACGGTGTCGCTCTTGGCGGTGAGCATCACGATCGGCACGCCGGATTCGGCCCGGATCGCCTTGCAGACGTCGATGCCGTTCATGCCGGGCAGCATGAGGTCGAGGAGGACCAGGTCCGGTTTCAGCTCACGAAGCGCGGGCAGCGCCCGTGAGCCGTCGGCCACGACGGCTGTGTCGAACCCCTCCCCACGCAGCACGATGGTGAGCATCTCCGCGAGAGCAGGGTCGTCGTCGACGACCAGAACACGTGCCTTCATAAACCTATGTTCGCACTAGTTTCCCCGCGCGGGCGCGCGACCCGGCGATGTGACCACCAGAAAGATCATCGAATCGGGCAAATTGCTCCATCCGAGTAGGGTCTTCTGCCCCTAGAGAGCACGTCGGAGCCTGGTGAACGGCCGCGGGGAGTCGATCGCGAAGACACCGGTCAGCACATCACCGCGGTGATAGGTCGCGACGAAGCACTTCGAAGCCACGTCGCCTTCGACGATCCGCACGTCTTCCGTGGCCACTCCGGCGAATTGGAGCCGCCGTCCGTACTGATCGGACCAAAAGTAACCGTGTCGTGCGAAATGCGTGACGGTCGAACCGGCGAGCAGGTTCGCGACCGCGACGCCCGGCTGTTCCCCGGCCGCCGTCCAATGCTCGGCGCGGACCCGGACACCGCGCAGCGGGCAGCGGTACCGCGCGACGTCACCCACCGCGATCACTCGGGGATTCGCTGTGACACAGCCGGAATCGACCAGCACCCCGCCGTCGACGGCGAGCCCGGAGCCGGTCAGCCATTCCGTGGCCGGCCGCGCGCCCACCCCGGCGACGACGAGATCGGCGCGGAGTTCGCGGCCGTCGGCGAGCCGCACACCGGTGACACGGCCGGTCCCGGAGAACCCGGCGACGGGGACGCCCGTGATCAGCCGGACGTCGTTCTCCGCGTGCAGTTCCCCGCACACCGCGCCCATTCGCGCGCCGAGGACGGGGGCGAGCGGCACGGGCATCGCCTCGACCACGCTCACTTCGTGGCCGAGCAGACGGCACGCGGACGCGACCTCCGCGCCGATGAATCCCGCACCGATGACGACGACCGAGGAAGGTCCCGCCGCGAGAGCACGCTTCAGACCGACCGCGTCTTCGAGCGTCCGCAAGGTGTGTACGCCGGCCAGATTCCTTGCCGCGTCAAGGGTTCTGGCCACCGCTCCGGTCGCGATGACGTAGCCGTCGGCGGCGATCGTGGTGCCGTCGGCGAGAGCCACGCCTTCGCGGCCCAGCTTTTCGGCGCGGACGCCGAGGTGCCATTCGGCGGCCAGCGCGTCGAGGCCGTCCTGCCCGGCGAGCGCGATGTCGTCGGCGGAAACCTTGCCCAGCAAGAAATCCTTCGACAACGGCGGCCGGTCGTACGGCGGTTCGGCGCCGATCATCACCAGCCGTCCGTCGAAGCCCTTGGCGCGCAATTCCTGTGCCGCGCGGAACCCCGCCAAGGACGTGCCGACGACGGCGACGGTTCTCAAGCGACGTCCTGCCGCACCTCGGTGTCCACGTAGATCACCCCGTCGGCGACCACGACCGGGTACGTGCGCACGGCGTTCATGGCGGGCAGGCAGTCCGGCGCTCCGGTGCGCAGATCGAACCTCGCGGCGTGCAGCGGGCATTCGACGAAACAGCCTTCGATCCAGCCGTCGGCGAGCGACGCGTCCTGATGGCTGCAGGTGTCGTCGAGCGCGTAGTACGCGCCCTCGGAATGGAAGACGGAGACGGGCACTGGGCCCGCCAGGCGGACGGCTTCGCCTTCGGGCAGTTCGGAGACGGAGCAGGCACGGATCATCGGGGCCTCCGGGGAAAGGGCCGACGCTTGTTGATGTTGCGTATTACGAGACGGGACGTGCTCTGCGCAACAATCACCCCCGAGGGGCCGATGCGTCAAGGGATTCGCCCACTCAGCCGAGCGGATCCGGGCGAAACGGCTACTGTTGCGTCATGCGGAACCAGGACGCGGGGAACGCAACGCCCAGTCAGGTGCAGTCCGTCGACCGCGCGATCAGCGTGCTGGAACTGCTGGCGCGCAACGGGGAAACGGGGATCACCGAGATCGCGGGCGAGCTCGGCGTGCACAAGTCGACGGCCTCGCGCCTGCTGAGTGTCCTGGAGAACCGCGGCCTCGTCGAGCAGCTCGGCGAACGCGGCAAATACGCGATCGGCTTCGGCGTCGTCCGGCTCGCCGGCGCCGCCACCGGCCGGATGGACCTGGCGAAACTGGGCAGGCAGACCTGCCAGGGCCTGGCGGAGACGCTCGGCGAGACGGTCAACATCGCGATCGCCGACGACGGCGTCGCGATCAACGTCAGCCAGGCCCGCGGCTCGGCCGCGATCACCACGCAGAACTGGACCGGGCAGCGCACCCCGCTGCACGCGACGTCCAGCGGGAAGGTGCTGCTCGCGTACATGGGCGACGTCGAGCGCAAACGCTTGCTCCGGCGGAAGCTCGAACAGTTCACGCCGCGGACCACGGTCGATCCGGACGAGCTGGCCGCCGAGCTGGAGCGGGTCGCCGAGGACGGGTACGCGGCCTGTTTCGAGGAGCTGGAGCTGGGTATGCACGCGGTCGCGGTGCCGGTGCACGGTCCCGGCGGCGACGTCGTCGCGGCGATGAGCGCTTCGGGCCCTTCGTACCGGCTTTCGAAGCAGCGGGTGCGGCAGATCGTGCGGCCGCTGACCGAGGCGTCGGCGGATCTTTCGGCGCAGCTGGGGTACTTCGCGGAGTGAAGAGGCCGACCTCTTCGGGCTCTTGACAGCGCGTCCACCCGTGCCGCACTTTGTTGCTTAAGACGGAACAACGTGCCTCATTCGCAACAGCGCCTGTCACCCCGATGCCCTCGGTCCTTTGTGGACTGACAGGGCAGGCAGGAGGTACCCCTCACCATGCCCCCAGTTCCCCGCGTCGTCGTGATCGGCGCCGGCATCGTCGGCTGCGCGCTCGCCGACGAACTCACCGAACGCGGCTGGACCGACGTCACCGTGCTGGAGCAGGGCGACCTGTTCGCCACCGGCGGGTCGACCTCGCACGCCCCCGGTCTGGTCTTCCAGACCAACACCTGCCGCACGATGACCGCGTTCGCCCGCTACACCGTCGCCAAATACGGCACGCTCGACCTCGACGGGAACCCTTGTTTCCGCCCGGTCGGCGGACTGGAGGTGGCCACGACGCCGGAACGGCTCGCCGACCTCCGGCGCCGGCACGGCTGGGCCACCGCGTCGGGCGTCGAAAGCAGGCTGATCGATCCCGGCGAGTGCGCCGCGCTGCATCCGTTGCTCGATCCGGCCAAGGTGCTCGGCGGATTCCACATCCCCTCCGACGGCTTGGCCCATCCCCTCCGCGCGGCCGAGGCGCAGGCCCGCCGCGCGATCGGGCGCGGCGCGAAATTCCTCGCGCGGCAGAAGGTCGTCGGCGTCGAACGGTCGGGGGGCCGGGTCACCGGCGTCACCACCGGGACCGGGAGCTTCCGCGCGGACATCGTGCTCTCGTGCGCCGGGATGTGGGGGCCGGTGCTCGGCGAACTGGTGGACCTCACGATCCCGCTGGTTCCGATGGCGCATCAGTACGCGCGCACCAGTCCCCTGCCGTCACTCGCCGGCGTGACCGAGGAGGCCACGAGGCCGATCCTGCGACATCAGGACGCCGACCTCTATTTCCGCGAACACCTCGACCGGATCGGCATCGGCGCGTACGGTCACCGGCCGATGCCGTTGCCCGCCAAGGAGATCGGCACCGGCGACGGTATGCCCTCGGAGCTCACGTTCACCCCCGCGGACTTCGAAGCGTCGTGGACCGCGGCCGTCGATCTGCTGCCCTCGCTGGGCGAGACCAAGGTCGAGGAGGGCATCAACGGCCTGTTCTCCTTCACCCCGGACGGTATGCCGCTGCTGGGCGAACACCCCGATCTGGACGGGTTCTGGGTCGCCGAAGCCGTCTGGATCACGCATTCCGCCGGAGTCGCGCGCGCCATGGCGCAGTGGCTGGTCGACGGCAGGCCCGACGCGGATCTGCACGGCTGCGACCTCGCCCGGTTCGAGCGGATGCAATTGGCGCCCGACTACGTCATGAAACGGAGCTGCCAGAGCTTCGTCGAGGTCTACGACATCGTCCATCCCTCGCAGCCCATGGAAGAACCACGGCCGCTGCGGACGAGTCCCTTCTACGAAAGGCAAACCGGACTCGGCGCGTTCTTCCTCGAAGCGGGCGGCTGGGAACGTCCGCACTGGTACGAGGCGAACGCGAACCTCCCCGAGGTCGACCGCGTGCCCGCGCGCAACGACTGGGCCGCGCGGTACTGGTCGCCGATCGGCGGCGCCGAGGCCATGGTCGCGCGGCAGCGGGTCGCGATGTTCGACATGACGCCGCTGAAACGGGTGGAGGTCACCGGACCCGGCGCGTTGCCGTTCCTGCAGACGATGACCACGAACCAGCTCGGCAAGAAGCCCGGCTCGGTCACCTACACCCTGTTGCTCGACGAGGACGGCGGCGTGCGCAGCGACCTGACCGTCGCCCGGCTCGGCGCAGACCGGTTCCAGGTCGGCGTCAACAGCGCCATCGACATCGACTGGCTCCGGCGGCATCTCCCCGGCGACGGCGCCGCTCAGATCCACGAGACCACTCCGGGCACCTGTTGCATCGGGCTCTGGGGCCCGCTCGCGAGAGCCGTGCTGCAACCACTGTCCACAACGGACTTCTCGCATCAGGCCATGGGCTACTTCAAGACGAAAGAGGCGTACATCGGCCATGTGCCGGTGACCGCGATGCGACTGTCCTATGTGGGCGAACTCGGCTGGGAGCTGTACACGAGCGCCGACCTCGGCCGCGAACTGTGGGACACGATCTGGGAAGCCGGGCAGGCACACGGGATCATCGCCGCCGGCCGGGACGCCTTCTCCAGCATGCGGCTGGAAAAGGGCTACCGGCTGTGGGGCACCGACGTCACCACCGAGCACGATCCGTACGAGGCCGGTCTCGGTTTCGCCGTGCGGATGGACAAGGGCTACTTCATCGGCCGTGACGCGCTGGCGGGCCGTTCGGAGGAGACGGTGACCAGGAAGCTGACCTGTCTCACCGTCGGCGATCCGTATTCCGTCGTGCTCGGCAAGGAACCGGTGTTCGCCGACGGCCGTCCCGCCGGCTACGTCACGAGCGCCGCGTACGGCTACACCGTCGGCAAGAACATCGCCTACGCCTGGCTCCCGGTCGAGTTCACCGAACCGGGAAGGCCGCTGGAGATCGAGTACTTCGGCGAGCGGATCCCCGCCGTCGTCGCGAGCGAGCCGCTGTTCGACCCCGCCATGGCCCGGATCAGGAGCGCCGCATGAGTCATCACGACGTCATCGTCATCGGCCTCGGCGGGATGGGCAGTGCCGCGGCGTACCGGCTCGCCCGGCGGGGACACCGCGTGCTCGGCATCGACCGGTTCGCGCCCGTGCACAACCTCGGGTCCAGCCACGGCGGCTCGCGGATCACCCGGCAGGCGTACTTCGAGGACCCCGCGTACGTCCCGCTCCTGCTGCGGGCACACGAACTGTGGGAGGGCATCGAACGCGACTCCGGCCGGAAGATCTTCACCCGCTGCGGCGGGATCATGCTCGGCGGCTCCGATTCGCGGACGGTGTCGGGCAGCCTGGCCAGCGCGCGGGCCTGGGATCTGCCGCACGAACTGCTGGACGCGGCCGAGATCCGGCGCCGGTTCCCGACGATGAACCCGGCGGACCACGAAATCGCGCTGTACGAGGAAAACGCCGGTTTCGTGGTGCCGGAAGGCAGTGTGGCGGCGCATCTCCAGCTCGCCGCGCGGGCCGGGGCGGAGCTGCACCACGAGGAGGAAGTCCTTTCCTGGCGGGAGACGTCCACCGGCGTCCGGGTGGGCACTTCGCAGAACTTCTACACCGCCGGGCAGCTGGTGATCTGCCCCGGTGCCTGGGCACCGGGCCTGCTCACCGAACTCGGGGTCGAGTTCACCATCGAACGCCAGGTCCAGTACTGGTTCGCGCCGTCGGGCGGGGCGGCGCCGTTCCGCGCCGAACGGCATCCGATCTATGTCTGGGAAGGCGAGGGCGGCCGCCAGTTCTACGGTTTCCCCTCCCACGACGACGCCGGAAGCGTGAAAGTCGCCTTCTTCCGCGGTGGTGAGCCCTGCACGCCCGAGACGATCGACCGGACGGTGCACGCCGAAGAGGTCGGCGAGATCTCGGAGTTCGTCGGGCGGAAGATGCCGGCACTGCCCGGCACGTTCCTGCGCGGGGCGACCTGCATGTACACGAACACCCCCGACGAGCATTTCGTCATCGCCCGCCATCCGGCGCACGAGCGGGTGGTGGTCGCCTGCGGCTTCTCCGGGCACGGCTTCAAATTCGTCCCGGTGGTCGGTGAGATACTCGCCGACCTGGTCGTGGACGGCACCACCGCGCAGCCGATCGGCCTGTTCGATCCCGCCAGGTTCGCCGGAGTCGCGAGATGACGAGTCTCATCCCCACGCTGGGTGGTGGCTACTACACCGACACCGCGATCTTCGCGGCCGAGCAGGAAAAGATCTTCGAGCGCCGGTGGTTCTGCGCGGTCCGGTCGGCGGATCTGCCGTCGGCCGGTGACTTCCGGACCGTCCAGGTAGGACGGGAGAGCGTGCTCGTCAGCCGGGGCCGGGACGGCGGACTGCGGGCGTTCCTCAACGTCTGCCGCCATCGCGGCGCCCGGCTGTGCACGGAGGAAGCCGGCACGGTGAAACGCGCGTTCCAGTGTCCGTACCACGCGTGGACGTACGGGCTCGACGGCAAGCTGATCGCGGCGCCGAACCTGGCGAACCTGCCCGACATCGACCGGACCGAGTACGGGCTGCACACCGTGCACCTGCGGGAGTGGCTGGGTTACGCGTGGGTCTGCCTCGCCGCCGACCCGCCGTCGTTCGAAGCCGACGTCGAAGGCGCGGTGCGCGAACGGCTGGGCGATCTGGAGTCGATCGAGCGGTACCGCCTCGACAAGCTGTCGGTCGGGCGCCGGATCACCTACGACGTCAAGGCGAACTGGAAACTGATCGTCGAGAACTTCATGGAGTGCTACCACTGCGCGACCATCCACCCGGAGCTGACGGAGGTGCTGCCGGAGTTCGCCGACGGGTACGCGGCGCAGTACTACGTCGGGCACGGCGCCGAATTCGGCGAGGACGTGCAGGGGTTCACCATCGACGGCGGTTCGGGCTTCGACCGGCTCGACGGCGTCGCCGCCGACCAGGACCGGCGGTACTACGCGATCACCATCCGGCCGCAGGTGTTCGTGAACCTGGTGCCGGACCACGTGATCTTCCACCGGATGTACCCGCTCGCGCCGGACCGGACGGTCGTCGAATGCGACTGGCTCTATTCGGAGGAGGTCGTGGCGTCGGGGCGGGACGTGTCACGGTCGGTGGAGCTGTTCCACCGCGTCAACGAGCAGGACTTCGACGCCTGCGAACGCTGCCAGCCCGCGATGGCGTCCCGCGCCTACCGCGGCGGCGGCGTGCTCATGCCGTCGGAACACCACATCGGCGAGTTCCACACCTGGCTGCTCACGCATTTAGAGGACTAAGTGCGAAGGAGGGAGGTCGCGAGGGCCGGGGTGTCGACACCGGCGACGCCGTCGAGAACGTGCCAGGGCGCGAGCCAGCCCGTCGCGGCGAGCTCGTCGTAGACCACCGAGCAGCGCTTCTGGAGCGCGTCGTCGGTCTCGAAGGAATCCCGCGCGCGGGCCGCGTCGGTCTCCGCGCGGCGCTGCGCGCGGTCGGCGGCGACGTCGGCGGTGACCCGGAGCAGCAGATGCGCGACGGGCACCGGCAGGCCGAACCGGTCGATCTCCAGTTCCTTGAGCCAGCGCACGAACTCGCCGTCCGCGCCCTGGTGGAGGCGGGCGGCGCCGTACGCGGCGTTCGACGCGACGTACCGGTCGAGCAGCACGACGTCGTGATCGCCGAGCCGCGCGCGGATCTCGTCGGCCGCGCCCCGGCGGTCGAGCGCGTAGAGCATCGCCATGCCGTAGACGGAGTCGGCGAGGTCGCCGTGGCCGCGGTGCAGCGCTTCCTTCACGAGGTCGGCGTGCACGCTTTCGCCGTAGCGAGGAAACGCGATGGACGTGACGCTCGCCCCGGCGTCGTTCAGCGCGCCGGTCAGCGCGTCGGCGAGCGTGCGCTTGCCCGCGCCGTCCAGACCTTCGATCACCACGAGTCGTCCCACCCGCCCAGATTACGGGGCGATGGTCGACCGGCGGGCCAGACGGGTCAGCTCACGTCCGGCCCACCGGTCCGCTAGGGGACGCGCCTCTTCGAGTGCAGGAAGAAGCCGGCGACACCGATGAGGAGCAAGCCGCCGAAGATCAGCAGCGGGACGAAGCCGGTGTCCTGCGCGTCGGGCGCGGGGCCGCCGTCGCCGCGGGGCATCACTTGGGCGTTGTAGCCGCCGGCCTTGCCCTCCTGGGCGTACGGCGAACTCGCGAGCATGTCGCCGTACCGGCCGGAGACGGTCTTCTGATACTCCGCGAGGGTGGCCGAAGCACCGGCCGCGGAGCCGCTGGCACCCGAGTCGAGCAGCGTCACGTGGCCGTCGCGCAGCGCGTACCAGGCGTCGACCTGGGGTTCGTGGAGCAGCGTCGCTCCGGCGGGCAGCCGCCGCGCCAGTGCGCTCTCCCGGTCGCCCGACGCGATGTTGCCGACGCGCCAGGCGCCGTCGTCGCCGCGCACCGACCACACGGTCGCGGTCTGCCCGTCGGAGGCCTTCACCGGCACCGCGACATAGGCGAGCCGCCCGGCGATCGCACCGTCACCGGCGACGAAATCCCTCGAAAGCTCGTAAACCGGGAAGGATTCGTCAACGACGCTGACCGACGGCGTGTGGCTCGAACCACCCATCTGAGTGAAGAAGCGGCCGAGCTCCGCACGGAGCGTGGGGTCGTCGGCAGCCGCCTTCGCGGCCGCGAGATCTTCACCCGACAGATGGTCCGCGCGCGCTCCGGGCGCGGAGATCAGCAGCGCGACCGCGACCAGCCCGGCGAGCCCGAGGAACCGCCGCGCGCTCATCGCCGGATCCCGGTGAGCGTGTGGGTCCAGGTGAAGGACTTGTTGGCCGAGTAGAAGTCGTAGGTCGACCAGTTGTAGCGGTTGCCGGTGGGCAGTGGATCCCCCCACGCGACCCACTTCCGGCCGGCTTCGGCGCCGTAGAGGACGTGCATGTGGCCGCCGCCCGAGGCCCAGCCGACCCGCGTCTGGACGGGCTTGCCGTCGCCGGTCTGCGCCTGGACGGCGGCGAAGGGGATGCGGCCCTTGACGTAATTCCCCGGGGCCGAGAAGCCGAGCTTGCCGAAGGCGTGGCGGACGTCGCCCAGCGTTCCCGGCTTGTCGGCGCACTCCCGGCGTCGCTCGTCGTGGGCGATCCGGCAGAATTCGTTCTGGGTGACGGTCACGCCGTGGTGTGCCGCGATGGTGTTGCCGGAAGCCACCCAGCACCACTGGGACTTCTGCTGCGCCTGCATGGCGATGGGGTGCCGGCCGGCGGGCGCCGAGGGCAGCGCGCTCGCCGGGGTCTGGATCGCCAGCCACGCCACGAGACTCGCGGCGCCCGCGGCGCAAACCCTCCTCGAGAACACAGGCACGACGGGCCTCCTGGTCACCATGGCGAACCAATGTGGTCACAACGGTGAACAGCAGGCTCACAGAGAGCAAGATGGGCACTCGGCGGAACGGACCGTTCCGGGGCGTTTCCACACCCCGGAACGGTCACTCTTCCGGGGTCAACAACCCCGAACGGGGGACGTAGTGTTCACAGTGCGCTGCTAACGTGAACGTTCCGCGGTGTTCACGCTCAGCGCACACACTGGTCTGGTGAAGGGACGAGCGGTGACACGAGACGGGGATACCCCGACGATCATCGACGGCACACGCCGTCAACCGCTCGAAGCCTTGCCCAAGGAACTCGTCGAGGCCCTCCGCAGCGGCGAGTTCCACCACGCGCTCCGCCAGGCGATCGCCTATCGCGGCCTGTCGCTGGCCCGGCTCCGCGCCCACCTCGGGCTCCGCGGTGTCCAAATCGGACAGTCGACGTTGAGCTACTGGCAGCGCGGCTTGCGCCAGCCGGAGGTACCCAAGGCGCTCCCGGCGGTACGCGCGCTGGAATCGGTGCTGCAGCTGCCCGCGGACGCGCTGGTCGTGCTGATCGGGCCGCGGACGGCGCGGGCGCGCGGGCACCAGATGGCCGCGTCGTTCCACGACATCCGGTCCGGCGACATGGGCTCGATCGTCGACCAGCTGCTGGCCGAACTCGGCGCGTACCCGTCTTCCAACCGGTACAACGCCGACCTCGAGATGCTCGCGGTGCACGACACGATCACCTTCGACGCCGCGCACCGGCAGGTCGGTCTTCAGACCCGGCTGGTGTGCCGGGCCCGGCGGCACGGACCGGACCGGTACGTCACCGTCTACAACGGCGACCCGGGCTGCAACATCGGGGACGTCGAGCTGATCACCGCCGAGGGCTGCCGCGTCGGCCGGATCCGGCGCAACGCCGAGGCCGAGACGATGGCCACCGAGCTGCTCTTCGACCGGAAGCTCGCCGAGGGCGAGATCCACGTGTTCTGCTTCGAGGTCCGCGACGACTCCGGCACCGCTTCGCCCGGCTACTTCCGGATGCTGCGGGACCAGTGCGCCAGCTACCTGGTGCAGCTGAAGTTCGCGCTCGGCGCGCTGCCCGCCCGGTGCACCCGGCAATTCCGGACGCGTGACGACGCCGTTCCCGTCGAGTCCGAGGAGCTGCCGCTCGACATGGGCGGGGTGACCAGCGGTTTCTTCAGCGACGCCGGGCCGGGGCTGGCCGGCATCGAGGTGGAGTGGCAGTAGCACTCTCGTGCAATGAAAGGTCCTTTCCTTGCAAATTTTGCAAGGAAAGGACCTTTCATTGCAGCGGTCAGTACCGGTAGTGGTCGGTCTTGAACGGACCTTCGACGTCCACGTCGATGTACTCCGCCTGCTCCTTGGTCAGCTTCGTGAGCTCACCGCCGAGCGCGTCGAGGTGGATCTTCGCGACCTTCTCGTCGAGCTTCTTCGGGAGGCGGAAGACCTCCTTGTCGTACTCCTCGTGCTTGGTGAACAGCTCGATCTGCGCGATCACCTGGTTGGAGAAGCTGTTCGACATCACGAACGACGGGTGCCCGGTCGCGTTGCCCAGGTTCAGCAGGCGGCCCTCCGACAGCACGATGATGCTCTTGCCGTCCGGGAACACCCACTCGTCGACCTGCGGCTTGATGTTGACGCGCCGGATGCCCGGGTAGCGCTGGAGGCCTGCCATGTCGAGCTCGTTGTCGAAGTGGCCGATGTTGCCGAGGATCGCCTGGTGCTTCATGCGCGCCATGTGCTCGACGAGCACGACGTCCTTGTTCCCGGTGGTCGTGATGATGATGTCGGCCTCGCCGAGGACGTTCTCCAGCTTCTTGACCTGGTAGCCGTCCATCGCCGCCTGCAGCGCGCAGATCGGGTCGATCTCGGTGACGATCACCCGCGCGCCCTGGCCGCGCAGCGATTCCGCGGCGCCCTTGCCGACGTCGCCGTAACCGCAGACCACCGCGACCTTGCCGCCGATGAGGACGTCGGTGCCGCGGTTGATGCCGTCGATCAGCGAATGCCGGATGCCGTAGCGGTTGTCGAACTTCGACTTGGTCACCGCGTCGTTCACGTTGATCGCCGGGAACAGCAGTTCACCGGCCGCGGCGAGCTGGTAGAGCCGCAGCACGCCGGTGGTGGTCTCCTCGGTGACCCCGCGGACGCCTTCGCCGATCTTGGTCCATTTGCCGGTGTCCGCCGCGACCGAGGCCCGCAGCAGGTCGAGGAACACGCGGAACTCGTCGGAAGTGTTCTCGTCCGGCGTGGGCACCACACCGGCCTTCTCGTACTCGGTTCCCTTGTGCACCAGCATGGTGGCGTCGCCGCCGTCGTCGAGGATCATGTTGGGACCTTCACCGTCCCAGGTCAGCATCCGCTCGGTGCACCACCAGTACTCCTCCAGCGACTCGCCCTTCCAGGCGAACACGGGGACACCCTTGGGTTCCTCGGGGGTGCCGTGCGGGCCGACGACTATCGCCGCGGCGGCGTGGTCCTGGGTGGAGAAGATGTTGCAGGAGGCCCAGCGCACCTCGGCACCCAGCGCGACGAGGGTTTCGATCAGCACCGCGGTCTGTACGGTCATGTGCAGCGAGCCCGAAACGCGGGCTCCCCGCAAGGGATACACCTCGGCGTATTCGCGGCGCAGCGCCATCAGGCCCGGCATCTCGTGCTCGGCGAGGCGGATCTCCTTGCGGCCGAACTCGGCGGCCTCGAGATCGGCGACGGCGAACTCGATGCCGTTGCGGGTGTCGTGCCGCTTGGCAACGCTTTCGGGGGTCATATGCGCGCTTCCTCCAAGGTTGGATGACATCTGAACAGTACCGTTGTCGGTTCAGTCCCCACTGGAACGGTTTGGAGGCTTCACCGTGGTCATGCCGGGTCCCGATACCCGCGTCGTCGAAATACGCGTACCCGGGCTAGTGGGCACGAGCGGTGAAAGCCTGCTGGATTCGACGTCGGTGGTCGACGTCGCGGGCGACGGCGTCGGCAGGCTGATCCGGCCGTCGGACCGGCTGCGCCGCCCCGCTCCCGGTCCGGTGCTGCCCGCGCTCGGCCGTTCGATCCCGCGCATCCTCGAAGGCTACCTGTGGAGCGGCATGACCTCCGGGGGCGCGGCGAAGGCGACGTGGGCGCTGCTGTTCCCGTTCTCGCTGGCGAACGTCGCGCACTGGATGCTGCCGCCGGTCCCGGAGGGCAGGCGGTCCGCGGCGCTGCTCGGCGGAGCCTGCCGGGGGCTGCTTCGGGTGGCCTCGCTGCTGTTGACGATGTTGCTGATCAGCCAGCTCGCGGTGGTCTCACTCGACCTCTTCGCCGCGCAGTGTCTCGCGCCGGGCTCGACCTGTCTCGAAGGAGCGCCGTCGTTCCTGCGCGATTTCGCGCCGCTGCGAACGGCGATCGGCGTGCTGCCGTTGCTGGTGCTGATCTTCGTGCTCGACCGGATCCCTTCGTCGGACTGGCGTTCGCGGAACAGGGCGCACCGCGCGCACAGTTCGAGCCCCCTGCAACCGCAGGACCTGCCGCGGACGCCGGGACTGCGCACGCTGCACACCGTCGCCGCCTTGACCTGTGTCGCGCTTCCGCTGCTCGGCGGGCCGTTCCGGCTGCCGTCCGCGACCTTCGACCTGATCGTCTGGATCTGCGCGCTGGCCCTCGTCTTCGCCGCGCTGGTGGCCTCGACGGTCGGCTTCTCGGCCGGGCCGGTGATCCGGGGCGGGCTGATCGCGTTCGCCGTCGTGCTGGTCGGGATCGCCGTCGTGCGCCGGACACCGCTGCCCGCGGGCCTGCCGGGCGGCGGGCTCGGCGGGGCGGACGGGACGGTCGAAGCGCTGGGCGCGGCGATGGTCACGGTCACCGTGCTCTTCGCGCTGATGCTCGTCCCGGCGGCCCTGCTCGGCCGATCGGCGTGGAAGCACCTGCCGCACCGGCTGCGGCCCTGGCTCGGCGGCTGGGCCGCGGCGCCGGTCGTCGCGCTGGCCGGGCTGCTCGGCGGCGGGTTCGGCGCGGGGCTCGCGGTCGCGCTGCGGCAGCTGGTCGGCGCGACCGATCTCCGGCTGCCCGACACCTACTCCCTGGTGACCGTGCTGTGGGGCGCCGGTCTCGCGCTCGCCCTCGTGCTCGGGGTGCTGGGCTTCGCGGTCGCCGTCCCGTTGCGACGGCTGCGCCGCGGTATCCCGAAGATCGTCGCACTGATGGAGATCGGCAAGGCGCAGGAAGAGGAGGCCGCCCGGGTATGGGCCCGTGCCTCGTGGGAACGCAAGCATCTGCACCATCTCGCGCTCACCGTGGCGCTCGCGATGGCGGCGGGTGGCGGCGTGCTCTTGGTGCTGCGCTTCGGTTTCGGGCCGCTGGGCGCCTGGTCGAAGCCGATCTCCGCGATCGGCGTGTTCGCGCTCGGCGCGATGGCGGCGGGGCTGTTGCGTGTCGTGTTCGCCGCCGCGACGACCCCCAAACGCAGCCGTCACCTCGGCGCGCTGGCGGATCTCGTGTGCTTCTGGCCGCGGGCCGCCCATCCGACCGTGCCGCCGAGTTACGCGCTCCGGGTCGTCCCGGAACTGGCGGACCGCGTCAAGGAACACCTGGCCGACCCCGGCACGCGGGTCGTGCTGTCCGGCTACAACCTCGGCAGCCTGCTGACCGTGCTCGCGGCCGCGCGCGTGATCGCCGACCTCCCGCCGGAGGACCGTGACCGCGTCGGGTTGCTGACCGCGGGCTCACCACTGCAATGGGGTTATCAGCGCGCCTTCCCCGCGATGCTGCCGCAGAACCAGCTTGCCGGGCTGTACGAAGGTCTCGACGGTCGCTGGCGGGCGTTGTGCCGCGGCACGGACATCTTCGGCGGCGGCGTCACGACGTGGCGGCATCGCGTGATGGGCGGGAAACTGCTGGGCGACGGCTACCTGCCCGGCGGCGGGACCGGACCGCTGGCCGCCGAACCCGACGAGCAGGGCGTCCTGGTGCTCGGCGGCGATCACTGGCTGCCCGACCCGATGCGCGGCCCGACCGGACGGCACCGCTGGGCACCCGGCGTCCTCAAGCACACGGACTACGTCGTCGACGCCGAATGGGACAACGCCGTCGCGATGGCCGCCGGCCTCGGCCGTCCCCGCCCGAAGAACCCTTGGGGCGAGCAGGGTTCGCTGTTCGGGGACTTCCCGCAGATGCGCTGAAGGCCCCCTTCGCGAGGAAGAGGGCCTTCAGGCGTCAGCTAGTTTCAGTCGGTCTTGCCGCGGCGCACACGCAGCAGGACCAGGACGCCGGCACCGGCCAGGACCAGCAGGCCACCGGCCCACAGCAGCCAGGCGTTGTCGAAACCGGTGTCCGCGAGGCCGCCGCCGTTGCCGCCGTTGCCGTCGACCACGGGGGCCGGGGCGGTGGTGCTCGGGGCTTCGGACGTCTGGGACGGCTTGTCCGGGGAGGTCGGGGCCGTCGTCGGCGGCTTGGCCGTGGTGGTCTTCGTCGGCTCGCTCGGCTTCGTCGGCTCGGACGTCGGCGTCTTCTTCTCACCGCAGACGAACCAGTGGCTGATGGCCGCCTGCTGGTCCCCCTTGTTCAGCGGCGAACGCAGCTTGGTCCACGGCGGGTTCTCGGGCAGCCCCTTCTCGCCGGGCACGTAGACGTTGTAGCCGTGGCCGCCCTTGACCACGATCCCCGTGACGGTGACGCCCTTGGCGACCGCGGTGATGTCGAGAGACAGCTCGTTGTCGCCGCCGGTGAAGGTCAGGTCCGAGGTGGGAATCAGCTTGCCGGGGACCTTCGCGCCCTCGCAGGTGGTGGCGTTGCTGCCCACGACCTGGGTCGCTCGGTCGTCGCTGCGAGTCGCGAGGGCGGTGCCGGCGGTCCCGACGAGGGCCACGGCGGCGAGGGCGACGACGGTGACGGCGGAACGGACACGCCGTCTGGGCTTGATCTGCATTCGGAGCTCTCCTGTACCGATCGGGGGACAAACGAGCGAAGCGTGGTGCCACCTCCGAGGGAACGCGGTCAACTCGCGGTACATCCACAGGAGTCGCGTTAACCCATCAGGGGGAGGCAAGGCCCGGACGGTATCGCACACGGATTTTACGGCGGTAGCTGGACCCCCAGGTGTTATCTCCCCGAGACCGGACGGACCGGACACGGAAACGGCCCACCATCCACAAAGGAATGGTGGGCCGCCGAAACGAGAATGATCAGTCCGAAACGGACGTCGGCGCCTCGTCCTTCTTCTGCTTGCCGAGCAGCGAATGGCGACGGCTGTAGACGAAGTAGATGAGGACACCCAGCACCATCCACGCGATGAACCGCAACCAGGTCAAAACGGTCAGGTTCAGCATCAGCCACAGGCAGGCGAGGATCGCCAGGATCGGGACCACCGGCACCCACGGCACCCGGAAGGCGCGGGGCAGCTCCGGCCGCGTCTTGCGCAGCACCATGACACCCGCGGACACCAGGATGAACGCGAACAGCGTGCCGACGTTGACCATCTCTTCCAGCTTGTCGGCCGGGAAGAAGGTCGCGGCGACGGCGACCAGTCCGCCGACGACGATGGTCGCCCGCTTCGGCGTGCCGTTCGCACCGGTCTTCGCCAGCGAACGCGGCATGAGGCCGTCACGCGACATCGCGAAGATGATCCGGATCTGGCCCAGCATCAGGACCATGACGACGGTCGTCAGACCGGCGAGGGCACCGACCGAGATGATGTTGGCCGCCCAGTCGACGCCGTTGGCCGCGAACGCGGACGCGAGCGTCTTCTTGCCGCCATCACCCGCCGAGGTGGCGAGTTCCTTGTAGTTCACCATGCCGACGACCACGAGCGACACGGCGACGTAGAGCACCGTGACGATGGCGAGCGAGCCGAAGATGCCGCGGGGCACGGCCTTCTGCGGGTTGCGGGTCTCCTCCGCGGTGGTCGCGACGATGTCGAACCCGATGAACGCGAAGAACACCAGCGACGCCGCGGCCAGCAGGCCGAAGACACCGAACGAGCTACTGCTGCTGCCCGCGAACACCGAGAACAGCGACTGGTCGACCCCCGTGGCCCCCGTCTCGGCGCCGCTCTGGGCCTCCGGGATGAACGGGCTGTAGTTGGAGCCCTTGATGTAGAAGATGCCGAGCACGATCACGAACAGCACCACCGCGACCTTGATCCCGGTGATCACCATCGAGAACCGCGAAGACAGCTTCGTGCCGAGGGCGAGCAAAGTCGCCAGCACCAGCACCACGATCAGGGCGCCCCAGTCGACGGGGACACCGCCGATCTCGAACGTCGTCTTCGTGCCCTTGCCGAAGATGTAGGAGAGCACGGTTTCGAGATAGGCGGACCAGCCCTTCGACACCGCGGCCGCGCCGACCGCCAGTTCCAGGATGAGGTCCCAGCCGATGATCCACGCCATGAACTCGCCGAACGTGGCGTAGGAGAACGTGTACGCGCTCCCGGCCACCGGGACGGTCGACGCGAATTCCGCGTAACAGAGAGCCGCCAGCGCACAGGCGATGGCGGCGAAGACGAACGAGAGCGACACCGACGGACCGGCGTAGTCGCCGGCCGTGCGCGCGGTGAGGGTGAAGATACCGGCACCGATGACGACGGCGACGCCGAAGACGGTCAGGTCCCACGCGCTCAGGTTCCGCCTGAGCTTGGTCCCCGGTTCGTCGGTGTCCGCGATGGACTGCTCGATGGATTTCGTACGCCACAGACCGTTTCCGGGCACCCTTGACCTCCTACACCTGACTGCGGTTCAAGGGACCCTATCGCCCGGTCGTGACGGCAGCGCGGTGGGAGAGCAACGAGGTACCCAGAGGTCGCGGCGGTAATCGGCGGAGTGCGGACAGTTGCTCCGGATGGCGGTCGCGCCCCGCCTGGCCCGGATGTCATGAAAGGGTCGTTCAGGACGAAAAATGTCCTGAACGACCCTTTCATGACATCCGTGAAGCGAGCCGGGACCGGGTCAGGCCAGCGCGCGGTCCAGGTCCGGCTCCAGATAGATCAGCTTCGCCGTCGGCACCTTCGCCCGCACACGCGCTTCGGCGTCGTCGATGGCTTGCGCGATCTCGGCGGTCTCCAGCCCCGGCACCAGCGCGAGCTTCGCGGCCACCAGCATCTCGTCCGGCCCGATGTACAGCGTCCGGATGTGGATGACCCGCTCGACCTTGCCCGCGGCGAGTTCGTCGACGATCACGTCGAGGTCGGTCTCGGAGGCGCCCTCGCCGATCAGCAGGCTCTTCATCTCGATGATCAGGATGATCGCGATGATGCCGAGCAGCACACCGATCGTCACAGTGCCGACGCCGTCCCACACCGGGTCGCCGGTGATGACCGAGAGCCCGACACCGGCGAGCGCGAAGATCAGGCCGAGCAGCGCGCCCGCGTCTTCGAGCAGCACCACCGGCAGTTCCGGGGTCTTGGCCTGGCGGATGAAGGCCCACCAGCCCGCGTCGCCCTTGATCTTCTTCGATTCCTGGATCGCGGTGTAGAAGGAGTACGACTCCAGCCCGATCGCGACCACGAGGATGCCGACCGCCACCAGCGGCGAGGTCAGGTCCTCGGGATGCGAGATCTTGTGGATGCCCTCGTACAGCGCGAACACCGAGCCGAGGCTGAACAGCATCAGCGCGACGATGAACGAGTAGAAGTACCGGTCCCGCCCGAAGCCGAACGGGTGGGTGCGGGTCGCCTTGCGCTGCGAGGTCTTCTGGCCGAGCAGCAGCAGGCCCTGGTTCGAGGTGTCCGCGAGCGAGTGCACGGACTCGGCCAGCATCGAGGACGACCCCGTGATGAGGAAGCCGGTGAACTTCGCGGCCGCGATTCCGGCGTTCGCCACGAGCGCGGCGATGATCGCCTTGGTTCCGCCACCTGCAGACACGTGCAACTCCCCAATGGTGTCCCGATATGCCGGGTTCGAAGGCTAGCAGTGCAGATGAGCCGGTACACGGCGGGCGGGACAGGTCACAGAATTGTCGGGACCCCTCGCTAGTCTCGCCCCTCTCATGACCTGGGGAGGTGCCCGTGCCGCGATTCGGCGTGCTCGGACCGTTGACGATCGAGGATCCGCCCGGGCGGCGCACGACGCCGCGCGGCGATCATCAGCGTGCCCTGCTGGCCGTCCTGCTGCTGAACGCGAACTCCTCCGTCCCGGTCGATGCCCTGGTCGAGACGCTCTGGCCGGATACTCCGCCGAAGTCGTATTCGTCGAATCTGCACACGTACGTCTCGCGCCTGCGGGCCCGGTTCGAGGGGCTGGAGATCCAGCGGGATCCGCATGGCTACCGGCTGGTCGTCGAGCCCGCCGACCTCGATCTGCTGTCCTTCCGCGAAGCCGCCGCGGCCGGGAAGGCGGCGGCGCGGGCGGGTGATCCGGCGACGGCAGCCGGGCACTACCGCCGGGCGCTGGCGGAATGGCGCGGGCCGGTCCTTTCCGGACTGCACATCCCCCGGCTCGACGCCGACGTCGCCCGGCTCGAGTCGGAGCGCCTCGCCGCCTTCGAAGACTGTGTCGACGCCGAACTGTCCGACGGCAGGCACGGCGAGCTCACCGGCGAGCTCCAGGCGATGATCACCGAGCATCCGTTGCGCGAGCGGCTGGCCGCGCAGCTGATGATCGCGTTGCACCGCGCCGGACGGCAGGCCGATTCACTCGCCGTCCACCGCGATCTGCGCGCCACCCTCGTCGAGGAGCTCGGCGTGGAACCGGGGGCCGAGGTCCGCCGGGTGCACGCCGCGGTGCTGCGCGGCGAGGATCCGGTGCCCTCGGCCAAAACCGCGCCGATCTTCCCGATCTGCCAGCTACCGCCGGACATCGCCGATCTCGCGGGCCGCGAGAGCGAGATCGCGAAGCTCTCCGGGCTGCTCGGCGACGGCACGGGCGTCCCGGTCGCGGTGATCACCGGCGAGCCGGGCGCGGGCAAATCCACCCTCGCGGTCGCCACCGCGCACAGGCTCCGCCGGTCCTTTCCGGACGGACAGCTGTTCGTCCCGCTGGCCGGCGCCTCCGATCCGCGCGACCTCTCCGACGTCCTCGGCGATCTGTTGCGCGCGCTGGGTGTCACCGGGCCCGCCATCCCGGACGACGTCGAAGCCAGGGCGGCGGTCTATCGAGGCCGTCTCGCCGATCGCCGGGTCCTCGTGGTGCTCGACGACGCCGCGAGCCCCGAGCAGGTCCGCGCGCTGCTGCCGGGCACGCCGGGCACCGCCGTCCTGATCACCAGCAGGCGAAGGCTTTCCGGGCTCGCCGGGGCGGATCGTCTCCCCCTCGCGCCGCTGTCCGGGGCCGAGGCGATGACCCTGCTCGCCCGCCTCGCCGGGCCGGACCGCGTGGGCGCCGAACGCGCGGACGCGGAACGAATCGCCAAGGCCTGCGGCAATCTCCCCCTGGCGTTGCGGATCGCGGGCAGCAGGCTCGCGATGCGGCCGGGACTGCCGCTCGGGAAGCTCGCCGGGCGGCTGGAGGACGAGGTCTCGCGCCTCGACGAGCTCCAGGTCAGCGATCTCCAGGTCCGCGGCAGCATCGCGTTGAGCTATCGGGCGCTGAGCCCGGCGGCGCGGCGCGCGTTCCGGCTGATCGGCCGCTGCCGCACCCTCGACCTGCCCGCGTGGGCGGTGACGACGCTGATCGATGACGAAGGCGCCGACGAGGCCATCGACGAACTCGTCGAGGCCAGCCTGCTCGAAGCCACCGGCCTCGACCCGACGGGCGAGCAGCGGTTCCGCGTGCACGACCTCGTCCGCGTGTTCGCCACGGAGCTCGGCCGGGAGCTGGAGACCCGCGACGAGCGGGTGGCCACCGTCGCGAAGGTGTCGGACGCGGCGCTGTGCCTCGCCGACACGGCGGCCCGCCGCCTGCCGAGGACGGTGCCGATGCCGTTGTCGGATCACGATGTCCCCGCCCAGCCGCTGGAGGCCGAGCTGGTCGAGCGGCTGCTGCGTGATCCCGGCACCTGGTTCTCCGTGGAGCGGGCGAACCTGGTTTCCGCCGTCTCGTCGCTGTGCGCCGTGGGCTGGCGGCGGAAAGCCTTGCGGATACTGGAAAGACTGAGCGCGTACCTGTATTTGCACAGTCATTACACCGACATGCGGACGGCATACGAGACCTTGCGCGACGCCGCCCGCGAGGCGGGCGACCGGCGCATCGCCGTCATCGCGGAGGCGAATCTGGCGGTGCTGCTGCATGTCCGCGGCGAGTACGAACGCGCGGCCGAGGGCTATCGCGCCTGCTCGAAGGAATTGGCGGAGCTGGGTGACCTCGCCACCCGGGCGTGGGTGGAGACCAATCTGGCGCACTGCCTGGTCGGGCTCGGCCGGGCCGGGGAATCGTTGCACGCCGCCACCCAGGCGCGCGAAATGTCCACTGTGGAGGATTCCGGGACCCATGCGAGACGAGCGGAATCCGCCGCCCTGCACCGGTTGGGCAAGATCTCCGAAGCGCTGGAAATCGATCGCCGGATCCTCGCCCAGGCACGGGAATCGGCCGACGACCGGCAACTCGGCGTTGCCCTGCAAGGGCTTTCGTGGTCGCTGATGCTCGACGGCCGCCAGGAGGAGGCCTTGGCGACGATCGAGGAATCGGTCCGCGTCCTTCGCCGGACGACGGCGAAATCGGCGCTGGCGAAGTCTTTGCGCACCCAGGGCGCGATCCTCGCCGGCGCCGGGCGGCGCGACGGCGCGGTGAAGGCCTACGAGAACGCGCGGCGGCTGGCCGGAGCACTCGAAGAACGGCCGAGAGAGCTTTCCTGCACCCGCGCGATCGCGGCGAGCTGGATCGGCGACGGCCGGGCCGACCGCGCGATCCCCGTGCTGCGCCGATGTCTCGACGAATTCCGTGCCATGGGCGGGAAACCGGCGACGGGCCTCACCCTGCACGTGCTGCGCAGGGCGTACGAGGCCGTCGGGGAAACAGAAGCGGCCGAGGCGGCGGGTGAAGAGGCGAAGCGATTGGAAGTCCCCCACGACGCCAACGCTTCGACCCTCGTCCGGTTGCTGTTGTCGCTCACCGAACCCGCCCCGGCCTGACCGAGTGGTGCCCGACCCCTCAGACGGGCACCACCCGGAAGTCACCTGCACTTCACCAGGCGGCGAGCCGCGATCCCCGCCGTCCGGTGGAGAACCAGGCCAGCGCGATCGCCAGGACGCCGTTGGCCATGGCGTCCCACACCGGCGGGGAGGCGGCCCCGAGTCGCGAGACCGCGAACATGGTGATCAGCCCGGCGACGGTCAGCATCACGCGGACGGGCTGGGTGCCCGTCACCACCAGCGCGGCGGTGAGCAGCACCTGCGCGCCGAGCGCGACGAGCACGACCAGCGGGAGGTTCAGCCTGCTCTCCGCGCCCGCGGCGAGCTCGTGCAGGCCGCTCCCCGCGGCCTTGACCGACTCGATCGCGTCACCGGCGAGCCCCGCCATCGCCTGCGCCGAGCCGATCAGGTCCTGGCCGCTCGGCACCGGGAGAACCAGGTCGACGACCGGGACGAGCGCGGTCACGACGGCGAATCCGAGCGCGGCGAGCAGGACGGCAGGGCGCACGGGAACCGGCGCCCGGAAAGCACGTCCGCTCGCCGCGCCGGGATGGGAAGTCACTGCTGTCGCTCCTTGGCTGTCGATGTCCGGGACGAGCCGACGCCAAGCGCCGGGTCACCCCTTCGGTCGATAGTCGCGGAACCCGCCACACGGAACGCACACACTTCGGCCAAGCCCGCATTCAGAGGACGAAACGCGGGAGGAGGATCAGCAGGTGCCGGCGGTGGCGCGGAACACCTGGGTGCGCTCACCGGACAGCGGCCGCACGCGGACCGCCGGGTCGGCGGCCGGGAGCCACACCGACTGGCCGCGGCGGAGTTCGACCTGCTCGCCGTCGTCGGCCGTCACCAGCAGGCCACCGGCGGTGCACAGCAGGATCTGCGGCCCGACGTCGTGGACGGCGACCTCGCCGTCGTCCCCGGCTTCCCATTCGATCCGCGACAGCTCGAACTCCGGCGCGTCGGTGCGGTACACCGACAGGCGTTCCTCGCGCTCTCCGCTCTGGACCGGCATCTCCCCGCACGCGAAGTCGACGACGCGCAGCAGCTCCGGCACGTCGACGTGCTTCGGGGTCAGCCCGCAGCGCAGGATGTTGTCCGAGTTCGCCAGGATCTCGACGGCGGTGCCGTGCAGGTACAGGTGCAGGTTGCCGGCCGGCAGGTAGATCGCCTCGCCCGCGCTGAGGGTGAGCCGGTTGAGCAGCAGCGCCGCGAGCACCCCCGCGTCGCGCGGATGCGCTTCGCCGAGCTCCAGGATGGTCCGGCATTCGACGTCGAACTCGCCGCGTTCCTGGACGTGCTTCACACACGAATCGAGGACCTCGGGCAGCAGCTCGTCGAGCGCGGCCTGCGGCAGCGTGATCCAGGTGGTGAACAGCGCGCGCAGCCCGGCCGGATCCGGCTGGGCCTCCAGTAGCACCGCGTACTTCGCCAGCCCGGGCGTCTCGATCGCCTTCAGCAGCGCGATCGTGCGTTCCGGGTCGCGGAAGCCCGCCAGCGCGTGGAACTCCGTCAGCGCGCAGACCAGTTCCGGTTTGGCCGTCGGGTCCGGGTAGTTGCGGTTCGAGGCGTCGCGCGGGATCCCCGCCGACTCCTCACGTGCGTACCCCTCCGCCGCCTGCGCGGCTGACGGGTGCGCCTGCATCGAAAGCGGCTCTTCGGCGGCGAGGATCTTCAGCAGGAACGGCAGCCTGCCGCCCCAGCGGCCGGCACACGTCGTGCCGAGCTGGCCGACCGGATCGGCTTCGACGAGCTCCAGCAGGCTCCGCTCGGTGCCGTCCGGGCCGATGACGTGGGACGGGTCGCCGGGGTGGGCGCCCATCCACAGTTCCGCCTCCGGATGCGGCGCCGGCACCGGACGCCCCAGCAGCTCGGGGATCGTCGTCCTGGACCCCCACGCGTAGGGCCGCACGGCATTGCGCAGCAGCTCCACTGTCACCTCAACTCCTCGCCGGGCACGGGTGGTGCCGGCCCTCATTGCTTATGTCGCGCTCGGGACTCACGCCGTTGCGGGCGTGTACCTCCCGGCGCCGCCGATGCTGCCGACGGCCAGCCCCAGGTAGACCGCGGCCAGCTCGAAACGCAGGGCGAGAACGGCCGCACGCACGATCTCGTCCGTTTCGATCTCTTCGGCCGGGGCGATCACGTCGCCGCCGGGCAGCAGGTCTTCCGCCTGATAGCGGGCCGCTTCCGCGGCGGGCCCGGTCCGGACCGAGAGGAGCAGCACCCTCGGCGTCGCGCCCGCCCCCTCCTCAGGGTCCGCGAAGATATCGCGATCCACGCCGCCGGACAACGCCGCCCGCCGCAAGGCGGGCCTGGCCAGTGCCTGGCGGTAGTCCTCCACGTCACAGACGACGGCGGCGTGCGCGGCGAACGCGTGGGCCGCGTGCTCGCCGACGGCGACCGCGACCGGGTCCAGCCCCCACAGCAGCGGCTGGCGCTCGGCCAGCTTCAGCGCCATCGCCTTGGCCGGGTTCGCGAACGACTCCCTGGCCAGGTAATCCTTCTCGGCTTCCGCGTCGAGGTGGTCCGCGAGCTGCTCCAGGTCGGCCACCAGCAGGCCGAGGGCGTTCGCGGTGAGCAGGGCGGCGGCGAGCCCACGCGGGAAGGCCATCTCAGGCGGCACCGGGAGCCTTGGCGCGAGCAGCAGCCCCTTGCCCGCGACGGAGGCCGCGACCGGGCCTTCGGCGGGCGCGGACAGCACGACGGTCGCGCCGAACCGGGCGGCGCGTTCGAGGGACGCGGCCAGCTCGCGATCACCCGCGTCGTCGGTGTGCGCGAAGACCACGTCGAGCGCGCCGATCCAGCTCGGCACCACCTCGGCGACGACCACCGGCACCGGGCACGACGGGGTCAGGAGCGCGGCGACCAGCCGGGTCAGCGTCCGGCTCACGCCCGGCCGGTCGATCAGCACGAGCGAGCGCGGGCGCCCGACGTCCAGGCGATCGCTCAGCTCGAGTTCGGCCGCGGCTTCGGCGGTCGCCCGCACCTGGGCGCCCGCCATCGCGGCGGCACGGAGAAGCCCCGCGGTGTCGGCCTCGGCCAGCCTCGCGGGATCGTCGAGCAGGGAATCGTCAGGGACCGTCGGCATGGGCGCCATCCGGGGTCGTCGGCTCGGTGGCTTCGTCCAGCAACAGTACCGGGATTCCATCACGGACCGGATACACGCGACCGCATTCCGTGCAGGTCAGTGCGTCGGCCTCGGGATCGGCCGCCGTCCCCGGCCGCAGCGGCGCGTGATCGGGGGACGGGCAGGCCAGGATCTCCAGCAACTGTGCGTCGAACGTGACGGCCATGCTTACTCCCTACCTGTGGGACATCTCTATGTGTGTTTTCACGACACATTCGTTACCCACGGACGATCGCCAATACGTCTTCGGTCAGCGCCCGGACGGCCTCGGCGTCGGCGGCCTCGACGTTCAGGCGGAGCAGCGGTTCGGTGTTGGACGGGCGCAGGTTGAACCAGCCACCGCCGGGGAGCTGCACGGTGAGCCCGTCCAGTTCGTCGATCTCGACGCCGTCACGCGCGCCGAAGGCGTCCTTGACCGCCATCATGCGGGCGACCTGGTCGTCGACGGTCGAGTTGATCTCACCGGAGGCCGCGTAGCGCGAGTACTCCGCCGTCAGCTCGGACAGCGGGCCCGCCTGCTCGCCGAGGGCGGCGAGGACGTGCAGCGCGGCCAGCATGCCGGTGTCGGCGCGCCAGAAGTCGCGGAAGTAGTAGTGCGCGGAGTGCTCGCCGCCGAAGATCGCGCCGGTCTTGGCCATCTCGGCCTTGATGAACGAGTGCCCGACCCGGGTGCGCACCGGCTTGCCGCCGTGCTCGGCGACGATCTCGGGGACGCCCTTCGACGTGATCAGGTTGTGGATGATGGTGCCGCCCGGCTCCTTCTCCAGCTCGCGGACGGCGACCAGGGCGGTGATGGCGCTGGGCGAGACGGGCTCGCCGCGCTCGTCGACGACGAAGCAACGGTCCGCGTCGCCGTCGAAGGCGAGGCCCGCGTCGGCGCCTTCCTCGCGCACCTTCGCCTGGAGGTCGACGATGTTCTTCGGGTCGAGCGGGTTGGCCTCGTGGTTCGGGAAGTTGCCGTCGAGTTCGAAGTACATCGGGACGACCTCGATGGGCAGGCCCGCGAAGACCGTGGGGACGGTGTAGCCGCCCATGCCGTTGCCGGCGTCGACGACGACCTTCAGCGGGCGGCTGCCCGAGAGGTCGACGAGCTTGCGCAGGTACGCCGCGTAGTCCGCGAGGACGTCCTTCTCGGTCACCGAACCGCGCTGACCCTCGAAGGCGGGCACGCCCTGCTCGACGGTGTCGCGGATCTCCGCGAGACCGGAGTCCTGGCCGACGGGGGCGGCGCCGGAGCGGCACAGCTTGATGCCGTTGTACTTCGCCGGGTTGTGGCTGGCGGTGAACATGGCGCCGGGCAGGTTGAGCGAGCCGGACGCGAAGTACAGCTGGTCGGTGCTGGCGAGGCCGATCGACACCACGTCGAGGCCCTGCGAGGTCACGCCGTCGGCGAAGGCGGCGGCCAGCTCGGGCGAGGAGTCGCGCATGTCGTGGCCGATCACCACGGAGTCGGACTCCGGCTTGATCAACAGGGCGAACGCCGATCCGAGGTCGCGGACGAGTGCCGCGTCCAGCTGCTCACCGACCACGCCGCGAATGTCGTAGGCCTTCACGATGCCCGAAAGGTCTGGCACGCCTGCTCCCCGCCAATAGTCTCGTTACAACGCCCTCTGGCGCGCTCGAAAGCCTACCGGCGAGCCCTCGCGTCAGGCGCGGCCGGGCAGGACGCGCAGGTGGCCGCGCCTACCCGAGGGCCCCTCGGGTTCGGGCTCGGGTGCGGGCTTGTCGGAGCGACCGGCTTCGCGCACGGCCTCGGCCAGCGCGGTCAGCTCGTCGGCGGAGGGATCCGGGGCGGCGAAGGCGCCTTCGTGCCGGACGACTTCCCAGCCCTTGGGCACGGTCAGCCGGAGGGCGTGGGCCTCGCAGAGGTCATAGGAGTGCGGCTCGCTCGCGGTGGCCAGTGGGCCCACTACGGCTGTCGAATCGCTGTAGGCATACGTGAGCGTGGCGACAGCGGGTTCGAGACAACCCGTTCGCGAACACTTTCGTACGCTCCGCACGATCGAGAACGATAGCGCGTCGCGAGCCCGGCGTAGGCGGCGACACGCGCTTTGAATCGCCGAGCGCGTACCCTTCGGTGCGTGGCGACGGCTCGTGATTCCCGACAGCGACGGCGGATGCGACGGGACCGGCACGGCCGGGGCCTGCGCGGAGCGCTGTATCCGTCGACCCTTCCCGCCGCCGCTAGCAGGGCGGAAAGGTTCGACGCGCTGGTTTTGGACGCGCTCGAACCGATCGAAGCGCGGTGGCGGCACGAGCTGACGAAGCTC
Organism: Amycolatopsis keratiniphila; assembly: GCF_000400635.2. NCBI lineage: Bacteria > Bacillati > Actinomycetota > Actinomycetes > Pseudonocardiales > Pseudonocardiaceae > Amycolatopsis > Amycolatopsis keratiniphila. The sequence continues at coordinate 7,638,875 of NC_021252.1, forward strand.
GACGTCGCCGTCGACGACGTTCCCGAAGTTCGCTCGGATGGCGCACCGGCCGGAGTGGACGGGGTGCTGCACGACGGCGCCGTCCCGCTTTCGCGGCTCGTGCCCGCCGGCGTCGACCGCGCCGGCCTCCCGACGCGCGCCCGGATCGTCCTCTACCGCCGCCCCCTCGAAGCGCGCGCGAAGGACCCCGGCGAACTCGCGGAACTCGTCCACGACGTCCTCGTGGAACAGGTCGCGGGCTACCTGGGCGTCGAACCCGACGTCATCGAAGGCGAATAACCCCTGCCCAGCCCCCGCCCTTCCCCGGGGGGCGTCCCCAGCCCAGTGTATCGGGAGGGACCGACGGGACCTGCGGAAACGGGGCCGGAGGGCGAAGTTGTCCACAAGGGGAAAGGGTTGTGGACAACTCAAGGGCACGAGGCTGGGGCCGGTGGCTCCGGAGGGTTCCCAATGTCGCATTGGGGTCGCTCAGCGTCTCAAATGCGACATTGGGAACCCTGAGCCGTGGCGCACCCGGAGGCGGGGCGGAGGCAGGGCGCCCCCAATGTGGCATTGGGGACGCTGAGTGACCCCAATGCCACATTGGGGCACCCTGCGCCCATGCAGCGGGTCGAGCTGTCCTGAAGGCCCCCTTTGAGACGTTGAGCGTCTCAAAGGGGGCCTTCAGGACACCCGCACCGCACCAAGCCAAGCCACACCGAACCTCAAGAAACCGAAGCCCGACGCCGCGTAGGAACAGCCGTAAGCAGCGTGAACAGCACAGCCGCCACCTGCGCCAGCAGCAGCAGGTTCCGCGTCGTCCCCTGATGCTCCACCACGACCTCCGAAGGCGTGGGCGGCACCGAGACCGCCACCTGGTGCCCCCAAGCCCGCACGATCGGCACGGCCTTGCCGTCCACGCTCGCCTGCCAGCCCGCCTCGAACTCCGCGGCCAGCACGAGCAGCCGTCCGGTCGGGCCTTCCGAGACGCGCACCCGCACGTCCGGCAGCCCGGCCTGCACCGGCGCCACCCCGGGTGACGCGCCCGGCGCGCCCTTCCCGGTCACGGCGGCCTGCGCCAGTTCCGGCGAGATCAGCGCCACCTGCCCGCCGGCGGGCAGCAACCGCAGCACCGGACGCCCGTCCGAGGTCGGCGCCGCCGAAACCACCAGGTCTCGCGCGAGTTCGACGAAGGCGCCGCCATCCGCGCCGCTCGGCAGCACGACATACGACACGCCCGACGCCAAAGCGGCCGCGAAGGCCTGCTTCACCGCGTCCGGCGAGCCTTGCAGGAGGTCCCGCCGCCACGAAGCCAGCCGATCGGCGCTGCCCGGCGTCGGCGCGAATTCGTCGTCGCCGAAACTCGGCAACCGCCCACCGGTCTGCCGCGCGAGGTCACCGATCACCAGCACCGAACGGCCACTCGAAGCCAGTTCCGCCGAGATCTCCGGCGCCAGCGAGGGACGTTCGCCCGCCCGCAGGGGCCCTTCCCGTCCGGCGACGACCGCGCCGGTCGCCAGCGCCAGCAGCACGAGCACTCCCGCCACGGCCGTGACCTTCGCCAGCCACGGCGCGGGATCGATCCCGGAACCGCCCCGCTGCCAGGTCGCCAGCACCGTCCACAGCAGTCCCGCGCCGATCACCAGCAGCGGCACCCCGGCGTACCCGGTCGCGTGCGCGCCGCCCGACATTGGCGTCACCGCCACGAACCGCACCGCGACGAGCCCGAGCGCACCCAGCACGACGACCGCGACACCGCCGCCCGCGCCCTTCGTCGGCCGCACCACCAGCGCGACGATCGCGGCCGCGACCAGCGCCACCCCGATCGGCCAGGCGCCGGGACCGCCCGGGTCCAGCCCGGCGAGATCGGCGCCGGACGCGGCCGTGGCACCACCGCCGAGCCCGTGCAGCAGCAGCTCCGGATGCCTCAGCAGCACACTCGGCCACGGCAGCAGCAACGCCAGCGGCAGGAACACCACGATGCCGACCGACGCGATCCGCCGCGCGAGCCCGGTCGGCGAAGGCAGCACCACGAACCCGATCACCAGCCCGACCAGCGCCAGCGCGTGCGCCAGCGGAGAGAAGGCGCCGATCAGCGCCAGCCCGATCGCGCTCAGCGCGGAAACGTGCAGCCAGCGCGAGTCCGCGCGGACCAGCAGCCCCACGATGCCCGCGATCACCAGCGGCAGCAGCAGATGCACGACGACGACGTCGAGCCGTCCCTGCGCGACCGAAGCCGTGGCCGCGGGAAGCACGCCGTACGCCGCCGCAGCGACGGCACGCACCCAGCGACGCACGCGAAGGTGCCGAGTGGCCACGTACGCGCTCAGGGCGGCGAGAGGGATGTCACCGATCAGCAGGATCGCGACCAGCGCCGCGGGACCACCGATCGGTGTGAAGATCGCGCCGATCGTGCCCAGCACCGGCAGCGTCGCGGGCGCGGGACTCGCCGTCCCGCCGGCGATCGCGTGCCACGGCGCGAGATACGACGACCAGATCTCGCCGAGCCCGCCGACCGGCAGCAGTTTCCCGCCGAAGAGGTCAAGCCCGAGCCGGGAGCCGTTGACCACGAACGCGAGCGCCGTCAGCACGACGAGCATGAGCACCGGCGGGGCGAACACGGTCGCGCCGAGCACCCGCTTCCGGTCGACCTCGACGAACACGAGTTCCGGTTCCGGCCGACGTCCGCCGTCCCTCGGTACCGGCGACGGTTTCGGCCCCTCCGCCACGGGCTTTTCGGGAACCGCGACCGCGACGACCGCGCTGGGCCGCCGCAGCCCCGTCCCGCGTGAGCCGACGCCACGCAACGCCCCCGCGGGCAGCGCACCGGGACCGACCGGACGATCTTGCCCCGCCTTCAACGCCTCCGGCGGGATCCAGGCCCCCTCCTGATCCACACCCTCCGGCACCGTCCCGAGGGCGAAATCCCGTTCCACGCCACGCCGCACGAGGCCGACGACACCGGCGCGCACGGCGTTGCGCACCCGCGTCATCCGTCCGGTGAACAGGCCGCCGACCTTGCCGGGCCGTCCGGTCTTCCGGCGTTCCGCCCGGGCCGCGCGGAGTCCGCCGTGACCGCGCAGCAGATGCCAGGTGGCCGCGAGTTCCGCACCCGCCTCGCCGGTGCGCCGAAGCAACAGGAACGCGAGCGCCCGCAGCACCGCGAAGACCGGGATTCGAAAAAGTCCGAACCAAAAGGACAGTGGCGGGCAATTGACGAGGAACACCCGGAGCCCGTGCGCGCGGTTCGCCGTGGCGAGGGGAAGGCCGAGGGCGTCCGGTTCACGCTGTCCGGTGCTGAGCGCGCGGGCGTGCCGCAGCCGGGCCGACGGCACCGAAAGCACGCGGCCGCCCGCGGCGTTGGCCCGCCAGCCGAAGTCGAGATCCTCGCGCAGCAAGGGAAAGCCGGGGTCGTAGCCACCGAGGTCGTGCCAGACTTCCCGGCGCACCAGCGATCCCGCGCTCGGCACGGCGAGTACGGCGGTGTCGTTCTCATCCGGTGAGATCTGCTGCCGATGGCCGATCGCGTCGGTCGACAAACCGGCTTCGACGATCAGGCGCGGGTCGCTCCAGTCGACCGCGAGCGGGCCGAGCACCGTCGCGGCGGGCTCGTTTTCGGCCGCTGCCAACAGGTTTTCGAGACACCCGGGTTCCGGCGCGCAGTCGTCGTGCAGCAGCCAGAGCCAACCGCCGGGGTCGCCCCAGCGTTCGACGGCGTGCTCGACGGCCTCGCCCACCGCGGCACCGAAGCCGACGTCACCGGAAAGTGTGAGAATCCCATCCAAGACCGGCGCTTCGCGGTCGGCCGCCGCGTCGGCGAGGATCTTCGCCGTGCCGTCGGTGGATCCGGTGTCGACGGCGAGTACGTGCCGCGGCCGGACACCGCTGCGCCGCAGCGCGGAAAGCGCCAGTGGCAACCAGTTCTCGCCGTTGTGACAGACCACAATGGCCAGAACGGGGGCCGTGCGCGGCACAGATGACGCGGCAGTGCGAGACAACGGGCACTCCAGATGTGGCGGCGAAGTCGAGTGCCGCCACCCTACGACGCGACCCTGTCACCCGTTGGTGGCCCCACTGGGTGGATGCGAACGGAAGCGATCTCCGGCGCACGAGGCCGCCGGAGATCGCCGTCACACAGCTCGCTTTTTCAGTTTCCTACGCTCACGTTCGGAGAGCCCGCCCCAAATACCGAACCGCTCGTCATGCGCGAGGGCGTACTCGAGGCACTCGTCCTTGACCTCGCAACCGAGGCAGATCCGCTTGGCTTCACGGGTGGAGCCGCCCTTCTCGGGGAAGAACGCCTCCGGGTCCGTCTGCGCGCAGAGGGCCCGTTCCTGCCAGTCCTGCTCTTCCGCGGAGGCATCGTCGAAAAGCTCGGTGAGATCGCCCAGTTGCTGCTCCGGGACCTCACCCCAACCCACGACTTGCCCCCATTCCCTTCCATCTGCTTCCAACCGCACGTCCGCCTCCTCGCTGTCCACGCACTCCCCAGGCTGGCGGTGTTGAAACACCATCCGCCGCCCCCTTCCAGCGACGAATGACATCACTGTGATTACACCCGTGTAGTGCGGTCAGGTCAAGCCGAGTAGCGAGTTCGGGGGATACTCACGCCTCATCGCGCAAGGGGACACGCCGACAACTTCACATCGGGCATACGGAAGACTGGAGGGGTGCAGAGATCAGCAGTGCGGCCAAGCCCGATCTTCCTCGGCATCCTCGCGGTCACCGTCCTGGGCGGTGTACTGGCGGCTTTCGGTGACACGACGACGATTTCCAGCCAGAAGTACGACCCGCTCATCATCATCGGCGTCGTCCTGCTCGTCGCCGGCGGCTGGGTCGCGTCACTGACGCTGCACGAGTTCGGCCACGCGATGGTGGCGTTCCGCGGCGGCGACCACAGCGTCGCCCACAAGGGTTACCTGTCCATGGACGTCCGGAAATACACGGATCCGGCACTGTCCATCATCCTGCCGTTGGTATTCCTCTTCATCGGCGGCATCCCGCTGCCGGGTGGCGCGGTGTGGATCGAACACGGGCGCCTGCGGTCGCGCGGAGTCCAGTCGTGGGTTTCGCTCGCCGGCCCGCTGAGCAACCTCGGCGTCGGTGTCCTGCTGACCCTCGTCGTCGCGCTCGTGCCGATGTCGTCCGGTCTCGTGATCGGGCTTTCGTTCCTGGCGCTGCTTCAGATCGTCACGTTCATCCTGAACATCCTGCCGATCCCCGGCCTCGACGGCTGGGGCGCGATCGAGCCCTACCTTTCGCCCGGCGCGCGCGAGTTCGGCGCGAAAGCCCGGCCGTGGGCGCCGATCGTGCTGTTCGCCGTGCTGTTCCTCGTACCCGGGGCCAGCTCGTTGCTGTGGCAGGGGTCCTTCGCGGTCTTCGACACCGTCGGCGGGTTCAAGCTCGCGGCCATGTACGGCCAGGACGCGTTCATGTTCTGGAAGTGAGCTCGCCGTCGGGGTGCTCGGTGAACCATTCGTGCGCCCGCTTCCAGACGCGTTTGAGACCGGACCGCTCGCCGAGGTAGTCGCCCGCCATCCCGACCACCGGCAGCTTCCCGAGCGCACGGTGGAAAAGACGGCCGCGCGGCCGCTTCTCCAGTTCTTCGACGATGCCCAGCAGTCCCCGGCCGAGCCGCCACAACGTGCCGGCGGCGGCCTTCAGGGTGATCTTGCCGTGCTTCTTCTTCGCGTCGTCGAGTTCTTCGGTGAGCTTCGCCGCTTCGTCGTCTTCGGCGGCCTTGTCGTGTTCGGCGTGTTTGCCCGCCGCGACCACCGGGTCGATGTCGCGTTCGAAAAGCACCCACGCGATCAGCCGGACACGGGCGCCGACGTCGGTCACGCCGTACTCCCCCGCGATCGCGCACAGCAGCACCCCCTGCGCCGCCGAGCCGAGCGCGTCCTGCACGGGTAGCCGGTCGGCGAGCGCGCCGCCGAGGCCGGGGATCGCGGTGATCAGCGCGGTGAACCGGCCGACCCGGTTCACCCACCAGTCGGTCCGCTGGTAGTTCGACATCTCGGCCCACGCCGCGGTGCCGGGCACCTTGACCGAGGTGATCCCGTTGAGCAGCTTGTCCTTCAAGCCGGGTTCGACGCCGTCCAGATCCTCGTGGCGGCGGCCCCTGGCCTGCAATCCGAACGGATCCGCGTCCCGCAGCGCGTCGACCATCGGCCCGCAGGCGCGGACGAACGGCCGCAGCACGGCCACCACCTGGCGGTCCGAAATCGCTTCACCCACCGCTGACTCCCTTCGCAGGCCTTCCCAGACCGCCACCCAGCGCCAGTGCTCCCGGCAACGCCCCGCCACCGATCAGCAGCAAGGCCCGCCAGTCCTGTATCAGCACCAGATCACCTCCGGGTCCGGTCGCACCCATTCCGAGTACGACTAGTACCCAGACGAGCAGCGGAATCACCGAAAAGGAGGGCCGCACCACTTTCGCGGTCGTCCGCACCAGGAGCGGGGTCGTGAGCACCGCGAGCACGACGGTCACCGGCAGCGGCGCGTCCCCGAGCTTCGGCAGCACGATCCCGTCGAGGCGGAGCGGCAGGAAGAAGAGTTCGAGCAGGCCGAGCAGAAACGCGTCGAAGGTCAGCAAGACGAGCAGCAGGCGCTGCCGCGACGTGAGCGGCTCACTCACTTCGCGAGTCCCCCGAACAGATCGGCCGCGGCACCTTCGGCCGGTCCGTGGGCGAGCACGAAGTACTCGTTCGGGGTGATCGGCTGCGCGACGTCGTTGCTCAGCGCGAAGTGGTCGGCGAGATGCGGCAGCGCCGGCACGCTCACCTGGGTCTCGTGCGCCCGCAGCGCGGCCGCCTTCGCCGGGATGTACGCGCCGACGTCCAGGACGGTCGTGATGGTCTCGTCCGGCGTCACCGGCAGTTCGCCGTCTTCGGGAACCCGGAACGTCGAGCGTCCCCGCAGCGCGGCGAGCCCGGCCGTGACGGCGTCACGCGAAGAAACGGTGTGGAATACCCGCTCGACCGACGCGGCCTTCGGCGCCGCGGCCATGGTGACCTCGTGCGCGCGGATGTGGTCGGGGTGCCCGTAACCCCCGAAGGCGTCATAGGTGACGACGACCTGGGGCCGCACCTCGTCGAGGATCTCGGCGAGCTGAGCAGCCTGCTCGTCGAGGTCGCCACCGGAGAACGCGCGCGGATGGGCCGCGGACGGCGTCCCGGCCATCCCGGAATCGCGCCAGCGGCCGATGCCGCCGAGATACCGGTGCCGGGTGACGCCCAGCGCCGCGCAGGCCGACGCGAGCTCGCCCGCGCGGTAGCCGCCGAGCTGATCGGAAGCCCACGAACCGAGACCGTCGAGGGACGGCGGGATGATCTCGCCTTCCTCACCGAGAGTGCACGTGACGACGGTCACTTCGGCGCCTTCGGCCGCGTAACGCGCGATGGTGCCACCGGTGGTGATGCTTTCGTCGTCCGGATGGGCGTGCACCAGGAGCAATTTGGGCCGGTCTGAGATCACGGCTTGAAGACTAATTCGAACACGGCGCGCTTTCCTTTATAGGGTGTCGGGAACGGAAGCCGGAGAGCACCGACCTTAGTAGGACGACTCTCGGTTATCCTCGCGCGAGTCATGGCCGATGCGCCGTGACCATATGTACCCCCACGAAGGGCATCTTGGTGAGCACTGAAGCAGCATCGTCGGACCTCGGCGGCGTGTCGGGTTCGGTTCTGTCCATCTCCGACCTGAGCGTCTCGTTCCCGACCGACGAGGGCGTGGTCAACGCCGTCAAGGGCATCGGTTTCGACGTCAAGCCGGGTGAGATCGTCGCCGTGGTCGGCGAGTCCGGTTCCGGCAAGTCGGTGACCTCGATGTCGGTGCTCGGGCTGCTCCCGAAGACGAGCCGGATCGCGGGCGAGCTCCGCCTCGGCGACCGCAACCTGGCCGACCTTAAGGAGAAGGACCTCCAGAAGATCCGCGGCAACCAGGTCGCGATGATCTTCCAGGAGCCGATGACCGCGCTGAACCCGGTCTACACCGTCGGCTGGCAGCTGCGCGAAGCCCTCCGCTCGCACCAGGACATCTCGAAGGAAGCCGCCGACAAGCGCGCCGTCGAGCTGCTGGAGATGGTCGGCATCCCGAACCCGCCGCTGCGCTTCAAGCAGTACCCGCACCAGCTCTCGGGCGGTCTGCGCCAGCGCGTCGTCATCGCGATGGCGATCTCGTGCGACCCGAAGGTCATCATCGCCGACGAGCCGACCACCGCGCTCGACGTCACCGTGCAGGCGGAGATCCTCGGCCTGCTGCGCAAGCTGCGTGACACCCTCAACACCGCGATCGTGCTGATCACGCACGACATGGGCGTCGTCGCCGACCTCGCCGACCGCGTGGTCGTGATGTACCAGGGCAACATCGTCGAAGAGGCGCCGGTGCGCGAGCTGTTCGCGTCGCCGTCGCAGGAGTACACCCGCAAGCTGCTCGCCGCGGTGCCCGTGCTGGGCCAGCGTCCCGAGGGCCGCCGCCTGCTCGACGACGAGGGCATCTCCGCCGACAGCGACGAGGCCACGAAGATCGCCGAGGAGATCCGGCTCGAAGACTCCGAGCTCGCCGCGGTGATCGAGGAGAACGCGCCCGCGCTCGAGATCAAGAACCTCGTGCTGGAGTACCCCGGCCGCCGCGGCCAGGCGAAGAACCGCGCGGTGGACGACGTCTCGCTGAGCATCGCCAAGGGTGAGATCGTCGGCCTGGTCGGCGAATCCGGCTCCGGCAAGTCGACCGTCGGCCGCTGCGCGATCCGCCTGCTGACCCCGACCGCGGGCACCGTGTCGATCGCGGGCAAGGACATCACGAACATGTCGAACAAGGAGCTGCGCCCGCTGCGCCGCTACTTCTCGATCGTGTTCCAGGACCCGGCGTCCACACTGGACCCGAAGATGACCATCGGCGAATCGATCGCCGAGCCGATGGTGCTGCACAAGTTCCTGCAGGGCAAGGCCCTGAACGAGCGCGTGACGTCCCTTTTGGACAAGGTCGAGCTCGGCGGTCACTACCGCAACCGGTACCCGCACGAGCTGTCCGGCGGCCAGCGCCAGCGCGTCGCCATCGCGCGGGCGCTCTCGCTCGACCCGGCGCTGCTGATCGCGGACGAGCCGACCTCGGCGCTCGACGTGTCGGTGCAGGCCCGCGTGCTGGACCTGTTCCTTGACCTGCAGCGCTCGCTGCAGTTCGCCTGCCTGTTCATCAGCCACGACCTGGCCGTCGTCGACCTGCTGGCCGACCGGGTCGCGGTGATGCAGCACGGCAAGCTGGTCGAGGTCGGCACGCGTGACCAGGTGCTGCACTCGCCGCGCGAGGACTACACCCGTCGTCTGCTCTCGGCCGCCCCGGTCGCGGACCCGGTGCTGCAGGCCGAGCGGCGTGCCGCCTGGGAGGCGGGCAAGCTGGCCCCGGTGGCCGACTGACGCTTACGTGAAGGCCCCCTTCGCCGCGCTGGACGCGGTGAAGGGGGCCTTTGTGTATCTGGGCGTCACTCGCGTGTCCGGAGCCGGATCACGCGTGATCAGAGCCGTAACTCGCGTGTCTGAAGGCGGAACTCGCGTGTTTGGGGCCGCATGCGCGAGTTACGGCTCCAATCACGCGAGTTACGTCTTCAATCACGCGAATGCCGCTTCCAGACACGCGAGTACCGCCTCCCGTGCCCCCAAGCGCGTGAAGGCCCCCTTCCCGCGGCTGAGCCGAAGGAAGGGGGCCTTCACGCGCTAAAGAGGGCCTCAGGCCTTCTGACGGCGCTGCCGCGGGTCGAAAGCGTCCCGCAGGCCGTCACCGATGAAGTTGATCGTCAGCGAGATCAGCACCAGCACGATGAACGGGCCGAAGAACAGCGCCGGCCGCGCCTGCAGCTGCGCGTAGTTCTCGAGGATGACGCGGCCGAGCGAAGTGTCCGGCAGCTGCACCCCGAGCCCGATGAACGACAGTGCCGCCTCGATCAGCACGGCCTGCGCGATCGCGAGGGTCGCGTTGACCGTGATGAGGCCGACCATGTTCGGCACCAGGTGCTTGAACACGATGTGGAACGTCCCGGCACCGGACGCGCGGGCGGCGTCCACGAACTCGCGCTGGGACAGCGACATCGACTCGGCCCTGGCGATACGGGCGATCGGCATCCAGCCGAAGGCCGCCAGCACCATCGCGACGATGTACCAGGTACCGCCACCGAACACCTTCGCCAGGATGGCGGCGGCGGCGATCTGCGGGACGATCAGGAACAGATCCGTCACGCGGGAGATCGCGGAGTCGGTGAAGCCACGCAGATACCCCGCCATGGCACCGAAAACGGTGCCGATGGTGGTGGCGACGAGCGACACGATGAGCGCGATCAGCAGCGAGTACTGGGTGCCGCGCAGGATCTGCGACACCATTTCCTTGCCGACCTGCGTCGTCCCGAGCGGATATTCCGCGCTGGGCTTGGCGAAGGACGGGAAGGAGCTGTCCTCGTAGCTGTGCGGCCAGAAGATCGGCATGATGATGACGGTCAGCACGAGCAGCAGCAGGACGCCGGTGCAGACCATGGCCAGCTTGTGCCGCAGGAACTTGCGCAGGACCAGCTTGCCCTGACTCTGGGGCTCGGGCAGCGCCTCGTCCGGGAGCGTGCCGTCGGCGGACTTGGAGCCTTCCGCCGCGATAAGGGAGTTCAAGTCAGCCAACGCGAATCCTCGGGTCCAGGATGCCGTACATCAGGTCGGCGATCAGGTTGGCGACGATGATGCTGCTGGCGATGAGCACCAGCCACCCCATCATCACCTGCGTATCGCTCTTGGTCACGGCTTCGACGAGCAGCTTGCCCATGCCATTCCAGTTGAACACCGTCTCGGTGATGATCGCGCCCGAGAGCACGGCACCGAAGTTGACGGAGAACAGCGTGGTCACCGGGATGAGCGCGTTACGGAAGGCGTGGCGGAAGATGACCCGGCCGTTGGCGAGTCCCTTCGCACGCGCGGTCCGCACGTAGTCCGCGTTCAGCGTCTCCAGCATCGAAGCGCGCTGGAACCGGCTGTAGGCGGCGAAGCTGATGGCCATGATGGACAGTGTCGGCAGCAGATAGGCACCGATGTAACTGGCCAGGAATCCGCCTGGACCGTCGAAATTCAGCGATTCCGGACTCGTGGTGCGGATCCAGGGATTACCGAGCACATCGGACAGTCCCAGGTCGCGCACCCAGCCGTTGAACTCGATCGCGTACCGCTTGAGCACGATGGCGACACAGAAGATCGGCATCGAGAACAGCAGGAAGGCCAGCGTGGTGGCGATGTAGTCGATGATCGAGTACTGCTTGACCGCCGCGACCACACCGACGAGGACGCCGAGGATGAGCGCGAGGATCTCGGCACCGACCACGAGCTTCAAGGTGACCTCGAACGCGGCCATGACCTTCGGGAACACCGGGGCCTGCGCGTTGCCCTGTGCGATGGACACGCCCCAGTCGCCGGTGACGAAGTTGCCGAGCCAAGTGAAGTACCGGGGCACGATGCTCTGGTCCAGCCCGAGCTGCGAGGCCATCTGCGCGATGGCTTCCTTGCTCATCGCCGGGTTGCTCTTCATCTCGGCGAGCGGGTCACCGGTGCCGGCGACCATGACGAAACACAGGAAAGTCCCGACCAACAGGACGGGAATCGATATCGCCAGACGGCGAAGAATGTAGATCACCAGGTTCAACGAACTGCTCCTCATCCGGGCCTGGTCGCCGAAGTGCTGGACCGCTGCCCGGTTGTCCACCGTAGTGGCGGTAACCCTACGGTCAACAGCTACTTCCGGCGGGTACGGGGGCCCGGCTTGTGGCCGGGCCCCCGTACCACCAGGATCGCGTAAGCGAGTGGTGAAAAAGCGGGGCGGAAGGCCCTACTTCTTCTGCTCCCACTCACCGACGTTCCAAAGGACACCGTTGTACGACTGCATGTACGTGCGGTCGATGCCCTTGAACGCCCACATGGACGGGGTCTGGAACAGCGGCAGCGACGCGTACTCGTCCGCGATCGCCTGGTCGGCCTTCTGGTAGTTCTCCACCTGGGATGCCTCGTCGGTGGCCTTCACGGCCGCCTCGAAGGCGGAGTCGATCGTCGGGTTCGACAAGCCCTGGTAGTTCTGGCTGCTGTCGTCGACACGGGTGATGTAGATCGACTTCGCCTCGGCCTTGAACGGCTGCTGAGACCAACCGAAGAGCGCGGCGTCGTAGTCGCTGGCCGCGAGACGGCCACCCTTCAGGAAGTTCGCGTCCTGGTCGTCCGTGATCTCGATACCGGCGGCCTTGGCCTGCGAGATGATGATCTCGACGGTCTGCTGACGGCGGGCGTTCTGGTTGTGCGAGATCTTGAACGACGCGCGCTGGCCGTTCTTCGCGAAGATGCCGTCGCCACCCTTGACCCAGCCGGCGTCACTCAGCGTCTTGGCAGCGGCATCGGCACCCAGGCCGGCCTTGCTGCTGTACAGGTCCTTGAAGCCCTGCTCGCCCGGCATGAACACGACGCTGTTCAGCGGGGTCGCATCGGCCTGGACCTCCTTCAGCAGCTTGTCGGTGATCTCCTGGCGGTTGACGACCTCGAAGAACGCCTTGCGCAGGTCCTTGTCCTTGAACATGCGCTTGTAGTTGAGGTCGATGTGCTCGAAGGTCAGCTGCGAGGCCGAACCGTAGGTCACACCCTGGGCGGAAAGGCCCTTCATGGTGTTGGCCGCGGTGGCGTCGGGCTGGGTCGAAGCGGCGATGTCGATCTCACCGTTCTGCAGCGCGGTCGCCATGGCCTTGGTGTCCTCCATCGCCTTCACGACGATCTTGGAGGGGCCGCCCTTGCCACCGATCCAGTTCGGGTTCTTCTCGAGCGTGACGGCCTTCTGGTTGGCGTCGAACGCGGTGATCTTGTACGGACCGGAGGCGGGCATGATGTCCGCCTTGAAGCCCTTCCAGTCGTTGGTCCAGAAGTCGCCGGCCTTCTTCAGCTGGGCCGCGTCGCTGGTCGGGGTCAGCTTGGTGATGTCGGCGATGCCCGTCTTCGCTTCGAGGATGTGCGCGGGCATCAAGGCCGGCGTGTTGAAGAGGCCCTTGTAGTCGAGGTACGGCTCGGTGTACTTGGTCTCGAAGGTCAGATCGTCCTTGCAAGTCGCCTCGTTGATTAGCTGGTAGCCGGTCGTCGAAGCGGAGAGGAAGGCCTGCTTGCCGTCGGCGGTCTTGGCCTTACCGCTGTGCGACAGCCAGGCCAGGTAGAAGTCGTCACAGTCCCAAGCCTGGCCGTCGGACCACTTGACGTTCGGCTTGATCTTGTAGACCACCGTCTGCGGCGCCTTGGAAGTGACCTCCCAGGAGTCGAGCACGTCGTTGTTAAGCAGAACCTTGTTGTTGCCATCGAGGACCATGGAGCCGGTGAGGACAGCGGTCAGGATGTAGTTGTTGTACGACGTGTTGGTGTCGGGCGTGTCGTTGTTGTAGCCCGAGTACCCGTCGTCGATGCCCACCGTGACGGTGCCTTCGTACCCCGGGGTGTCCGCGAGCTTGAAGTTTTCGCCGTTCTGCGCCTTGCCGGTCGCCATGCTCTTGATATCGGTCGACGACCCGTTCTGGTCGGTACTACCGCTGTCGCCACCGCTGCATGCGCTCAGCACAAGCGCGGAGGCCGCGACCAGCGACCAGGCGGAGACTGCCTTGGACTTCCTCATGAAGTGTGCCCTCCTAGCACTGGGCTCCTGAGATCGGAACAGGACCCCACACCGCTCCGGTGAGATGGCCCGGAGCCTATGACACGCCAAGCGACACTCATTTGGCGCACTGCGGGTGCACGCTAGAAAGGAAATGCACGAACAGTCACCAGTTCCGGGGCGATCGTGACCAAAGGGTAACTTGCGGCTGTCTTCAAGAAATACACCGGTTACCTTGAGGAATCAGTCCGCCACTCGAACGTGCCGGGAAAGGTCACCCTCCAGGGTCCGGCTCGGACTCGAAACGGCTACTTCGGACCCCTCGTCCAGTTCACCGCAGACCCGAAAGGGCCCACCATAGGAGGACCAGCGGTTACTCCGGAAATACCAGAGCCGATGGCGAGGGTATCGGCCAGCTGGAACAACGGAATGGCAACATTCCGACGCCACAATTCCGGTTCGAGGGCCGAAAGCGCGTCCGCGGCCGGGGTGGCGCCGGTCAGCGCGGCGTCGATCGACGGCTGCAGGGCCGGATCGCAGAAGCCCAGCGGGTTCGCCGGGACGACGGCCTTGGTCTTGTCGGCGAGCTGATCGGGGCGGCAGCCGAAGCTCGACGCCAGCGTCGACGCGACGTCCGCACCCCCGGTGACCTGGCCGATCACCGCGATGTCGATGCCGACATTGCCCGCGCCCTCCGGCGTCGTCTGCTGGATCCCGTTCAGCACCGGCATGGCGAGCAGGGTCGAGAACAGCTCCCTCGGCTGCGGCGCGATCGCGTTGACCTCGATCCCCGCGGCCACCAGTTGGGCCGTCAGTTCCTTGGCGATCGTCGCGTACGGCTCCTGCTTGGCGGGCGACGCGACGACCAGCGAAAGGTTCTTCCCGTTCTTCCGCCAGGTTCCGGCTTCCTTGGCGTATCCGGCGGATTTGAGCAGTTCCTCGCCCTTGACCGGGTCGGCCGCCGACGGCGGGCCCGGGGCCGGGATCGTCGGCTGGAAACCGGGGGCCGACGGGACGCGGACCTGGGCGTCGGCGCGGAGCTTGTCCGACGGGCCGCCGTCGGTCGCCTCCGCGATCAGCTTGCCGCGGTCGATCAGCGCGGTGACGCCTTCGCGCACCTTGGGATCCGACAGCGTCGAACTCACCGGCCGCAGGAGGATCTGCGCGACCGTGGGACGCGCGACCGTGTGCAACTGGACGGCGGAGCCGAGTTCGCCGAGCCGTTTGAGGCCGGTGCCGTCGGTCCTGGTCATCGCGAACTGGTCGTTGCCGCTGCGCAGCGCGGCCAGTGTGCCCTCCTGATCGGCCGCACGGAGCACGATCCGGTCGAGGGCGGAGGGTTTCTCCCAATAGCGCTCGTTGCGCTCCAGGGTGATCTCTCCGCGCGCGGTGTCGAGACCCTTGATCGAGTACGGGCCACCGACGGCCGGGAACGCCGTCGCCAGCGCGCCCTGCCACCCGTTCGGGGCGTCCTTGAGCAGATGGGCGGGCAGGAGGTTGCCGAAGAGCGTCTGCCAGCCCGGGTACGGCTTGGAGAAGGTGACCTCGACCCGCTTGCCGCCTTCACGCGATTGGATGTCCGAGATCAGCCGGTAGCCGGCGGCTCCGATGACGCCCGGCTGGTCGCGCATCGCCTCGCGGAGGTACGCGAAGTCCTCGGCCGCGATCGGCGCGCTGTCGGACCACGAGGCGTCCGGGCGGATCGTGTACGCGACCGTGAACGGCTGCTGCGAGACGACCTCGGCGGACTTCATCAGGTTCTTGTCCAGCTCGACGCTGCCGTCGTCCTTGGGGCGGAACACCGACGGGAGCAGCAGCTGCGAGAGCGCCGACGTCACCTGGGACGCGTCGGCGAGGTTGTGCGGGTTGTAGCCGCCGAGGACGTCGTCGACCCCCACGACGACCTGCGAAGGCGTCTTCGTGGTCGACGTGCTCACCGGGGACGCCGAAGAGCTGACCACGGGCGGGGGCGGGGTGTTGCTGCAGGCGGCGAGGAGCACCGCCGCGCACGCCAGCATGGGTGCCGCTGTGGTCCGTGACCGCACGCCTGGATCCTCCTGGTTTGTCCCTCGCCCCGTCGCCATAGAGCTATCACGCCGGACATGGCCTCGGCAGCGAGATTCCCATATCGGCCCGGCCGTCGCCCGACCGGATGCCGTCCTCCCCCGGAAGACGTCCGGGAGCCGCTCGGGGTTCCTGCCCCGCCGGACCTTTTCGGGCACACCCGATCGCGATACTCCGGCAATCGGTTCCGCAAACCCGGAACATTCCGGAACGCCCGCCGGAATGTTCGGCACCGGACGATTCACGACCGAAACGATCGCGATCGGGAGTCCTATCCGGACGCATTTAGGCTTTTTCGTTTCGCGGCGGCCGGGTCCGCATTCCGCCAACGGGCGCGTGCGGCCGCTGCGCCGTCGTTCCGGCGCCTGGCGTTCCGGTGTTGTGAACACCGTCCGAAAAGGGCGATCGCTTTCCCTCGGAATTGCAGGGAAAGGACCCTTCTTTAACGAAGAACGCTCGATCGAATACGGTGCGTGACCATATTCGGCGCCGGAAACGTCGAAGGGCGCCTACTCACGGTGAGTGAGCAGACGCCCTTCGGCGTTGGGACGGCGCCCGTGATCAGACGGACGACACGGGTGATCGAGTGGACGACACACGTGTCCAGCCGGACGGCTCGCGGCAGGGCCGGTCGCGTCAAGGTGTCGTCCAGCCAATCACGTGTGTCGTCCGTCTGATCACCCGTGTCGTCCACCCAGTCACGCGACCGATCGGTACAAGTGGTCGTGGGTGGCGATTCGGGCTAGAACCAACCGTGTGTCACTGGTCCGAAGTCCGTGAAGGCCTCCTTGAGGGACTCTGGGTCCCTCAAGGAGGGGTGGATTCACGTGGTGGTTGCAACACGCATTGTTTGTTGGCCTGAGAGTAGTGCTTCGAGGGCTTCGGTGGGTGTGTGCCAGCCGAGGGTTTCGCGAGGGCGTCCGTTGAGTTCGGTGGCGACCCGGGCGAGGTCGGCTGGGGTGTGCTGGGTGAGGTCGGTGCCTTTGGGGAAGTATTGGCGGAGCAGGCCGTTGGTGTTCTCGTTGGTGCCGCGTTGCCAGGGTGCGTGCGGGTCGCAGAAGTAGATGTCGATCCCGGTGGCCAGGGTGATCTGCTGGTGCTGGGCCATTTCCTTGCCTTGGTCCCAGGTCAGGGATTTGGCCAGCAGGGGCGGCAGCGTGTGGATGATCTCGGTCATGGCGGTGGCGACGGTGGCGGCGTCGCGTCCGTGGGGCAGGTGCAGCAGCATCACGAACCGGGTCGATCGCTCGACCAGGGTCCCGATCGCGGATTTGTTGTCCTTGCCCAGGATCAGATCGCCTTCCCAGTGGCCGGGGACGGCGCGGTCGGCGGCCTCGGCGGGCCGTTCGCTGATGTTGACCATGTCCTTGATGCCGCCGGGGGTGCGTTCCCGGCGGGTCTGGGCCTGCCGGCGGGGCATCCGCAGCGCCCGCCCGGTCCGCAGTGCCTGGGTGAGTTCACGGCGCAGCGCGCCCCGGCCCTGCACATACAGTGCCTGGTAGATCGTTTCGTGTGACACCCGCATCTCCGGCTGGTCGGGGAACTCCAGCACCAGTCTCCGCGCGATCTGACGCGGTGACCACTTGCGGTCCAGCCTGTCCTGCACCACCTGGCGCAACACGGGGTCCGCGGCCAGCTTCGCGGCCTTCGGTCGTTTCGCGCGTTCCTCGGCCGTGTGCTGGGCGCTAACGGCCCGATAAGCGCCCGAGCGGCCGGTGTTACGGGCCAGCTCGCGTGACACCGTGGAGGCCGGGCGGCCGATCGCCCGCCCGATCGCCCGGGGCCCCAGGCCCGCGGCGGTCAAGCAGGCGATCTCTTCCCGCTCGGCCAGGCTCAACCGGACCGGCCCAGGCCGACAGGGTGCGTTACCGATCACCCCGCCAGCCTGCCGGAACAACCGCACCCCCGTCGTCGGGGACAACCCCACCGCCCGCGCCGCCGGCTTCGCCGCCACCCCGGCCCGGACCTGATCCCAAAACCCCACCCGCACCGACCGCGGCAACCATCGATAAACCCGCACAACCCCGCCCCTTCCCACAGACGGTGTTGCAACAACCCCATGACTCCAAGAGGCCTTCACGGACTTGGGACCAGGCGCGGTGTGAGCGGAGGCGTGACTCGCGTGAGTGCGGCAACCCCGGCCTCGTGAGTGGCGATTCGGGCTAGAACCCGAATCGCCACTCACGACCCATCGTGGCCTCGGCTCAGCCGCGGTTCTTGTTGCGGTTGCGCTCCTTGGCGCGCTGGTTGATGTCCAGCGTGACCTTGCGGACGCGGACGACGTCGGGGGCGACCTCGACGCACTCGTCCACGGCGCAGAACTCCAGCGCCTCTTCCAGGCCCATCTTGCGCGGCCGGGCCAGCGTCTCCATCACGTCACCGGTGGAGGAGCGCATGTTGGTGAGCTTCTTCTCCTTGGTGATGTTGATGTCGAGGTCCTCGGCGCGCGGGTTCTCGCCCACGACCATGCCCTCGTACACCTCGGCGCCCGGCTCGACGAAGAAGGTGCCGCGGTCGGCCAGCTGGATCATCGCGTACGCGGTGATCGGGCCGGACCGGTCGGCGACCAGGGAACCGGAGTGCCGGGTGCGGATCTCGCCCGCCCACGGCTGGTAGCCCTCGAACACGTGGTTCGCGATACCGGTGCCGCGGGTCTCGGTGAGGAAGTCGGTGCGGAAGCCGATCAGGCCGCGCGCCGGGAGGACGTAGTCGAGCTTGATGCGGCCCGAGCCGTGCCCGCCCATGTGCTCCATGCGGCCCTTGCGGGCGGCGAGCAGCTGGGTGATCGCGCCGAGGTGCTCCTCGGGCGAGTCGATCGACAGCCGCTCGAACGGCTCGTGCAGCTTGCCGTCGATCATCCGGGTGACCACCTGCGGCTTGCCGACGGTCAGCTCGAAGCCCTCACGGCGCATCTGCTCGACGAGGATGGCCAGCGCCAGCTCGCCACGGCCCTGGACCTCCCAGGTGTCGGGGCGCTCGGTCGGCAGGACGCGGATCGAGACGTTACCGATCAGCTCCTGGTCGAGGCGCGCCTTCACCAGCCGGGCGGTGACCTTGTCGCCGCCGTTGCGGCCGGCCAGCGGCGAGGTGTTGACGCCGATGGTCATCGAGATGGCGGGCTCGTCGACGGCGATCCGGGGCAGGGCCTCCGGGTTGTCGACGTCGGCGAGGGTGTCGCCGATGGTGATCTCCGGGATGCCGGCGATGGCGACCAGCTCGCCCGCGCTGGCCTCGGTCGCCGGGACACGGGTGAGCGCCTCGGTGACGAGCAGTTCGGAGATGCGGACGGAGCTGACTTCGCCGTCCTCGCGCATCCACGCGACCGTCTGGCCCTTGCGCAGGCTGCCGGAGTGGATGCGGATCAGCGCGATCCGGCCGAGGAAGTTCGACGCGTCGAGGTTGGTGACCAGCGCGCGCAGCGGGCCCTCACGGTCGGCGAAGGGCGGCGGCACGTGACGCAGGAGCGTCTCGAACAGCGGGTCGAGGTTCTCGCTCTCGGGCACCTCGCCGTCGGCGGGCTGCTCGAGGCTCGCCTTGCCGGACCGGGCGGAGGCGAAGACGACCGGGAGGTCGAGGATCGCGTCGAGGTCGGCGTCCTCGATGTCACCGGCAAGGTCGAGCAGGAGGTCGTGGGTCTCCTCGACGACCTCGGAGATCCGCGCGTCGGGCCGGTCGGTCTTGTTGACGACCAGGATCACCGGCAGGCCGGCCTCGAGGGTCTTGCGGAGCACGAACCGGGTCTGCGGGAGCGGCCCCTCGCTGGCGTCGACCAGCAGCACGACACCGTCCACCATGGACAGGCCGCGTTCGACCTCGCCGCCGAAGTCGGCGTGACCGGGGGTGTCGATGACGTTGATCGTCACCATGCCCTCGTCGGTCTGGCGCCGGATGGAGGTGTTCTTCGCGAGGATCGTGATGCCCTTTTCCCGCTCGAGCTCCCCGGAGTCCATCACGCGGTCGACGAGTTCGGCGCGCTCCTCGAAGGCACCGGACTGCCGGAGCATCGCGTCGACGAGGGTCGTCTTGCCGTGGTCGACGTGTGCGACGATGGCGACGTTGCGCAGGTCGGGCCGGGTCTTGCCGGACGAGCGGCCGGCATCGACTGCGGTGGCGCTGGCTGCGGGCACGCGAAGGCTCCAAAGGTTTCAAGTTCGGGTGTGGTGCCCGCGCTCGCGCGTTCGAGACACGCCCGGCCGACTTTGGCCTTACGCGGACCAAACCAGGATACCTGTAGCCCGACTGTGAGCAGCCCCACGCCCCCAGATCGGTTAGGCTCACCTAACGTGTAGAGGTCGCCGACACCGGTCGGAGAAGGAGCGCGCGTGGGCAAGAAACCGTCCGACGACCCGCACAAGCTCGTGCGCAAATGGATGAAGTCCGGCAAGGTCAAGAAGAAATGCTGCCGGTCGAAGTCGCGGTGCGGCAAATGCCCCGTTCTCGCACTGAAAAAGGCGAAAACGAAGATCGCGAAGGCCGCTTAGAAGATCGTCAGTGCACCACCGCCTCGTTGATCGCCCGCAGTTCCGGCGCGGTCCGGGTCGGCGAGAACTCGATCACCTCGTAGCTCGCCATGTGCTTGACCGAGAAGGGGTCGGTCGCGAGGATCGCGTCCAGCTTTCCCCTGGCCATGGGCTTGGTGATGATGACGCCGCCGATGCGCGGGTTGCGCCTGCCGGAGGCGAGGAAATTGCCGTGTTCGTACTGCTTGGTCAGCCAGTCGGCGTGATCAGGGAGCACGTAGTCGATTTCTTCGATGGGCGCGGTGTAGGTCAGCAGGACGACAAACATGAGTCGAAGGTAAACCCGGATCGCCAATATGACGGACGTACTGCCCCGGCTGATATGAAGTGTTGACGCCGCGTGCCCGGAATGAGTGATCCGCCCCTGCTTTCCGGGCTGCGGTAAGATCGTCGCCATGCGCGCGCAGAACGCCCAGTGGTGGCCGCCCTCCGGCGGCCCCGAAGTCCTGCGCTGAACCAGACGAGCGCACCACCAGGCCGCCCCACCGGGCGGCCTTTTTCGTGCCCGGACCCTGGGGCGGCCCGAATCCGGAAGGAAGAAGGCAGATGATCAGGTTGTCCGGGATCACCCCGTCCGGCCACGTCCACGTCGGGAACCACCTGGGGGCCATCCGGCGCTGGGCCGACGAGGGCGGGCCGGACGACCTGTACTTCGTCTCCGACCTGCACGCCATGACGAACTCGCACAATCCGGCGAAACTGCGCTCGATGGCGTCGGAGCAGCTGGCCGTGCTGATCGCGGCCGGGATCGAGCCGGACCGCGTGTTCGTGCAATCCGACATCGCCCGCGAGCTGGGTGCTCTCAACTGGGTCCTGGAGTGCACCTGCAACTACGGCGAGGCCGCCAGGATGATCCAGTTCAAGGAGAAGTCGAAGGGCCGCGCCGGTGTCCGGCTGTCCCTGCTGACCTATCCGGTGCTGATGGCGGCCGACATCCTGCTGCAGGGCGCGGACGAGGTCCCGGTCGGCGAGGACCAGCGGCAGCACGTCGAGCTGGCGAGAACGCTGGCGAAGCGGTTCAACACCACCTACGGCGACGTGTTCACCATGCCGAAGGCGGTGCTGCCGCCCGCCGGCGCGCGGGTCATGGACCTCGCCGAGCCGACGCGGAAGATGTCGAAGTCGACGAAGGAAGAGGCCGGGGTCATCTTCGTCCTCGACGAACCCGACCAGGTCCGCCGGAAGGTCAAACGCGCGAAGACCGACGGCGGGTCGAAGCCCGCCTACGCGCCGGAAACCCGGCCGGGGATGGCGAACCTGCTGGACATCCTCGCGGCTTGTACGCGCGAGAAGCCCGAGGTCCTCGCGGACCGGTTCGACTCCTACGGCCAGGTGAAGGAGGCCGTCGCCGAGGCGCTCATCGAGGAGCTGCGGCCGGTCCGGGAGCGCGCCCTGGCGCTGCTGGCCGACCCCGGTGAGCTGGAGCGGGTCCGCAAGGCGGGCGCCGTCCGGGCGGCGGAACGGGGTGAGCACCGGCTCCAGTCGGCGCTGCGGCTCATCGGCGCCGGCTGAAGTTCTCGTGCCGCGGCGGTCCCCGAGTGTCATGAAAGGGTCGTTCAGGACATATTTCGTCCTGAACGACCCTTTCATGACACACGCGCCCAGTACCCGAAGTCCGTGAAGGCCTCCTTGAGGGACCCAGAGTCCCTCAAGGAGGCCTTCACGGACTTGTGAGCAGGGCGTGCAGAGCGGGCAGGAGGATCCGGTCGGCGGGCAACCAGTCGAGGTCGTCGAGTTCGCGCGCGGAGATCCACCGGACGTCCTTGTGCTCGACCGCCCGCGGCTCGTCCCCCGTGCTGACCAGCGAGGCGGCGTAGATCCGCAGCACCTTCCCCTTCGGCAGCGGCACGTCTTCGCCGACGCGGCCCGCGACCGTCACGGCGACATCCAGCTCCTCCAGGCATTCCCGCGCCAAGGCGGCCTCGTCGCTTTCGCCGTCCTCGACCCGCCCGCCCGGCAGTTCCCATTGCCCGGCGTGGTCGGCGGGCCAAGCCCGCTGCTGCGCCAGCAGCTGTCCGTCCCGCACGATGGCGGCGCCCACGATCACCACGCGCACACCCTACGGTCGCGCCGCCTGCCAGACGACCTGGAAACGGGCACCGCCGTCGGGGGATTCGCCGACGCGCACCCGGCCTCCCCGGCGCCGGACGGCCTCCGCGACCATCGCCAATCCCAGCCCGGTGCCGCCGGAGGACCGCGCCCGCGAGTCGGACACGCGGTAGAAGCGGTCGAAGACGCGTTCCCGGTGCTCAGGGGCGATACCCGGCCCGTCGTCGTCGACCACCACCCGCACGGTGGACCGCGCCGCGAGCACCGACACCACGATCTCGGCCCGCGCGTACCGGCAGGCGTTGCGCAGCAGATTGCTCAGCACCAGCTCGACCTCGGCGTGCGTGGCCAGCGCCCACGCCGTGCCGACCGTGCCGCTCACCCGGATCTCGGGAGCGCCGGCGGGCATCCGCGCGACCGCGGCCCGTACCTCGCTCACCAGCTCGACCGGTTCCGCGGGCGGGACCTCCCCCGCGTCCGACCTCGCCAGCGCCAGCAGCCCGTCGAGCAGCGCGGAAAGCCGTTCCGCCTCCTCCAGGATGTCCGAAAGCGTCTCCTGCGAGAGATCGGGATCGGGATTGGCGACGGCGACCTCGGCCTGCACGCGGATCGACGCGACCGGCGAGCGGAGCTCGTGCGCGGCGTCCCCGGTGAACCGCCGGAGCCGGTCGGCGCCCTCCTCCTGCCGCGCCAGCAACGCGTTGAACTCCTCGGCCAGCGCGCGGAGTTCGTCGTGCGAATCGGGGAGCGGCAGCCGCGCGCCCGGCGGGAGCGCCCGCACCGATCCGCGCATCCGCGCCACCGGCCGCAGGGCGAACCGCACCAGCAGCCACGTCGCGATCCCCGCGCCCACCGCGCCGACGGACGCGACCACGAACAGCCACAAGCCGCCGGAGTGCACGGCCGTCGCGAAGCCGACCAGGCCGGCCCCCGCGACGACCAGGCGTTGCTGACCGTCGGGCGCGGTGACGACGGTGCCCGCCCAGCGCCAGCTGTGCTCGCCGCCGGTCGTGACCGATTCGCCCGCCTTCAGCGCGCGGACGTCCGTGGGCCCGAGATTCGACGGCGGCAGGCCGTCCACCGGGCCGCCCGCGGTGTCGAGGACGCGGACGGTGACCGCCGACCCCGAGGGTGTCCGCCCGGCCGAGACGTCGGCCTTCGCGGTCTCCAGCTGAGCGCTCAGTTCGTCGTCGACCGAGCCGATGAGCAGCGGTTGCAGGTTGTCCCCGGCGACCGCCGCCAGCCCGAGCAGGAAGCCGAGCGTGACCGTGGCCGCGAGCAGGGTGATCCGGACCTGGAGCGATCGGCGGCGCCACCAAGACGGCGAGCCGATCACCCCTGTCCCGCCGGGGCGATCACTTCGTCGAGCTGCGGATCCGAGGCCAGGTATCCGTGCCCGCGCACGGTCCTGACCAGTGCGCCGGCGCCGACCGCGTCGAGTTTGCGGCGCACGTAGCCGACGTAGACCTCGACGACGTTGCGGGTCGCGGCCTGCTCGTCGCCCCAGACGGCGCGCAGCAGCTCGTCCTTGGTGACGACCGTTCCGGCCCGGCCCGCCAGCACCTCCAGCAGCGCGAACTCGCGGGGGCTGAACGCCACGTCGACGCCGTCGTAGCGGACCTGCCGCAGGCTCCGGTCGACTTCGAGCGCGCCGATGCGCAGCGGCCCGCGGGTCCCGTCCGGCGACGCCCGCCGCAGCACCGCGCGCACCTGCGCGACCAGTACGACGAATGAGAACGGCTTCACGAGGTAGCCGTCGGCGCCGAGATCGAGACCGTCGGCCTGGTCGACCTCGCCGTCCTTCGCCGAGATCATCAGCACCGGCGTGGTGACGCCGAGCGCGCGCAGCCGTTCGAGTACGCGGTAGCCGGAAAGCCCCGGAAGCATGATGTCGAGCAGGACGACGTCGAAGGAGCCCGTCTGCGCGAGCCGCAGGCCGCTGGGCCCGTCGGCCGCCGTGACCACGTCCATGTCCTCGGCGCGCAGCCCCCGCTGCAACGCCTTGCGCACGCCGGGTTCGTCGTCGACCACCAGTACTCGAGGTTTCACGTCCTTCATCATTCACGCTTTCACCAGCTCACGCGCGACCTCTCAGCGCCATCTCAGCCGGGAAGGCGGAGTCTGAGTGATATCTCAGCGTTTCCGGGGAAGCGTTGTCGCCAAGACCCGAGCACACTGGGGTTCGGGGAAACAGGGAGAGACAGCATGGATCCGAAGAGGAAGGCCATCACCGCGGCGGTGGTGGGTACGGCGCTCGGCGTCGGCGGCCTCGCCGTCGTCGCGATGCCGGCCACCGCGGGCGACGCGCCCGTCCTGCCGCAGATCAGCGCCGAAGAGCTGGTGCAGTCGACGCTCAACGCGAAGCCGTCGGCGTTCGACGGGAAGGTCAAGGTCAGCAACGACCTCGGCCTGCCGCAGGTCGGCAGCACCCTGCCCGGCGTCTCGGCGCTCGACGTCGACTCGGCGCAGATCTCCACCGACGGCGCGGGCAAGAGCAAGGTTTCGCTCACCGAGGGCTCCAGCCAGCAGACCATCGTCCGGAACGGCCAGACCGTCTGGGAGTACAGCTCCAAGGACAACTCGGCCACCAAGGTCACCATCCCGGACGGGCTGGCCAAGGAGCACCAGGAGAAGAGCAAGGACGTCGACCCGGCCACGGTGGCGTCGGAACTGCTCGGCAAGGTGCGCGAGAGCAGCACGATCGCCGTCAGCGGGACGGCCTCGGTGGCGAACCGGTCCGCGTACGAACTGGTGCTGACCCCGAAGCCGACCGAGCGGACGCTCCTGCGCGAGATCCGCGTCGCGATCGACGATCAGACCCGGCTTCCGCTGCGGGTCACGGTGCTGGCCAACGGCACCTCGTCTCCGGCGCTCGAGGTCTCGTTCAGCGAGATCAACTTCGCGGCCCAGCCCGCGTCGAACTTCGAGTTCACCCCGCCGAAGGGCGCGAAGGTGACCGAGAAGACCGCCGAGGTCGACCCGAAGAACCGTGAGCTGGCCGAGCAGGCGAAGTCCGACCTCAAGGTCGTCGGCGACGGCTGGGACACCGCGATCACGGGCAAGATCCCGGCCGACGCGCTGGCCAAGGCAGGCCAGGCCAAGGACGAGGAAGGCCGCCAGGTCGACCCGAAGGCGCTGCTTTCGCGGTTCGCCAAGCCGGTCAGCGGTGCCTGGGGCAGCGGCTGGCTGGTGACCACCAAGGTCGGCAGCGGCGTGCTGACCGACGACGGCCGCTACGCCGTCGGCGCGGTGCCGGAGCAGGTCCTCTTCGAGGCTTTGGCCGCGAAGTGACCACCACTTTCGAAGCCGGGACGGACGCCTCCCAGGAGGCGTCCGCTCCGGCGGTACCCATGGCGGCCCGCACCAGGGGCCTGCGCAAGGTCTACGGCCGCACGGTGGCCGTGGACCACGTCGATCTCGACGTTCCCGAAGGCGCCGTGCTGGGGATGCTCGGCCCCAACGGTTCGGGCAAGACGACGACCATCCGGATGCTCCTGGGTCTCGTGCGGCCCACCGAGGGCGAGGTCGAACTCTTCGGCAAGAAGATGCCCGACGAGGCGGCGCACGCGCTGCCCGACGTCGGCGCGCTCGTCGAAGGACCGGGTTTCCACCCTTTTCTCTCCGGGCGCGAGAACCTGCTGCGCGTGGCCGCGGCCGAGCCGAGGCTGGCCTCGGCCGGGATCCCCGCGGCGGTCGACGCGGCACTTGAGCGCGTCGGCCTCACCGACGCCGCCACCCGGCGCTACAAGGGGTATTCGCTGGGGATGAAGCAGCGGATGGGGCTGGCGAGCGCGCTGCTCGTGCCGCGGCGGATGGTCGTGCTCGACGAGCCGACCAACGGGCTCGACCCGGCGGGCACCAGGGAGATCCGCCGGATCATCGCCGAACTGCACGCCGACGGCGTCACCGTGCTGGTGTCGTCGCATCTGCTGGCCGAGGTCGAGGCGACCTGCACGCACGTCGCGGTGCTCCAGTCCGGGAACGTGATCGCCCAGGGCGAGCTCGCGGAACTGCTGGAGTCGGGGAACGCGGCGCTGCTGGTGCGGACGCCGGACGCCGAACTCGCGGTGGAGACGTTGCGGGAGAACAGGATCGGCAGCAGGCTCACCCCGGACGGCGTCCGCGTGGACCTGACCGCCGCCGAGGCCCCCGACGTGCTGCGTCATCTGGTGACGGCCGGGGTGGCCGTGCACGAGGCGGCGCGGGCGCGGACCGGCCTGGAGGACCTGTTCGCCCGGCTGACCCAGCCGGAGTCCACTGTAGACGGTGAGGGGGAGTCGTGACCCACGCTCTGGCCGCGGCACCCGCGGCGAGGACCGGCCGGGACAGTATCGGCCTGCTCCGGCTGTATCGCGCCGAACTGCGCTGGATCTTCCGGCGGCCCCGCACGCTGGCCGTGCTGGGCCTGCTCGCGCTGATCCCGATCGTCATCGGGGTCGCGCTGACGCTGGTGGACCCGGCGGAAGCCAACGGCGGCAATGGCGGCGGGGACGGCGCGCTGCTCGCCTCCGCGATGAACAACGGGTTCATCCTGCCGGTCGCGGCGCTGACCATGACGCTGGCGCTGCTCCTGCCGCTGGCTTCGGCGATGGCCGGGGCGGACGCGATCGCCGGCGAGGCGGCGCACGGCACGCTGCGAGGCTGGCTGATCGCGCCGGTCGGGCGGGGCAAGCTGCTCGCGATCAAGGCCTTCGGCGTCGCGACGGTGTCGGTGGTCGCGGTGCTGGCGATGACGTTCACCGGTTTCGTGACCGGGCTGATCATCAGCGGCACCGACTCGATGTTCACCCTCACCGGTTCGACGCTGAGCGTGTGGGACGCGCTGGGCAGGCTGCTGGTGGTGGCGCTGTGGATCACCCTGCAGTTGTGGGCGGTCGGCGCGGTCGCGCTCGCGATCTCGTCGTTCACCGAGCACCCGATGCTGGTGGTCGCCTCGGTGCTGGCGGGGACCATCGTGTTCACCATCCTCGGTTTCCTGGACGCGGTCTCGTGGCTGCATCCGTTCCTCCTCAACAAGGATTGGTCGCAGGCGCCGGCCGCGGTGCTGATGGACCCGCTGGACATGTCGATGCTCGGCGAGGGCGCGCTGCGGGCCGCCTGCTACATCGTCATCGGGCTCTCGATCGCCTACTCGCGCCTGACCACCCGGGACGGCTGACCCCTCGCGTTTAGTCCTCTGAATGCGGTCCTTGCACGCGCAACTACCGCATTCAGAGGACGAATTGCTAGCAGAAGACCGCCGTCGCCATCGAGACCACCGCTTCGGTGGACGGGTCCCGCTCGTGCGGGTTGAGGGACAGGGTCAGCGACTTGCCCTTCCCGTCAGTAAAGGCGACGGTGAGGTAGCCGATCAGCTGTCCCGTGTGCCCCCACACCGGCTTCGGGCCGGTGGCACACGGGATCGCGAACTCCTGCAAGCCCAGGCCGTAGCGGAACAGCGGAACCGCTTCCCGCATCCGCCGCATCTCCGTGAAGCTCGCCTGGCTCGTCAGCCTGCCGTCGAGGAGCGCGGTGACGAAGGTGGTGAGGTCGCGGGTGGTGGAGACCATCTCACCGGCCGCCCAGTCCAGTGAGGGATCCATTTCGGTGGCGTCCACGATCGACGGAGGGGTCGTGGGCAGCGGTTCGTAGCCGCGGGCGTGCGGAACGGGCAGCGAGGAGCGGTGCCCTGGCACGCTGGTGTGCGTGAGGTGGAGCGGGCGCAGGATCCGCCGCGTCACCTCGTCGCCATACGGGCGTCCGGTCAGCTTCTCGATCAGCAGCCCGGCGACGACGTAGTTGGTGTTCGAGTAATGCCAGGACTCGCCCGGGTTCTCGAAGTCCGGGCCTTCCGCGAACGCCACCTTCAGCAGTTGCGAAGGTGTGTAGTCGTCGAAGCGGGCGTCGGCGCGCCAGCGATTGGTCGAGTATCCGGGTTCACTCATGTAGTCGTGCAGGCCGCTGGTGTGCTGCAGGACGTGCCGGACGGTGACGCGACCGCCGTCGGGCACGACACCGGGCAAATGGCGCTCGATCGGATCGTCGAGGGCCAGCCGTCCCTCGTCGGCCAGTTGCAGGACGACGGTGGCCGCGAAGGTCTTGGTGACACTGCCGATCCGGAAGTGACCGCCGGCGACGGCGGGCGCGCCGGAGGCCAGGTCGCGTACGCCCACCGCGTCCGACCACTGGCGGGTGCCGTTCCGGACGTGGATCAGCCCGGCGGTGATGTCCCGGCCGTCGGCGAGGGCGGTGAGCCTGCCGTGCAACTCGGCGACCGGGATGTCCGGCGTGGCCGGTGCGGCCGCCGGTCCGACCGCGAGAACGAAGGACAAGATCGTCTTCAGGAGCATGGAACCAACGGTATGGCGGCCGAGCCCGGCCGCCCCTGCGGAAAACCGCAGGTTTGGGGCCGGACTACCGCATTCAGAGGACTAAACGCGTAATTGGGCGACGCCGTCCGGGTCCAGAGCGAGCCGCACGATGTCACCGGGACGCAGATCGGCGGTGACCGGCGCGACGGCGTCCACAGTGGACAGATCGCCGCCGGGGGCGACCACGAGCCGGACGTGCTCCCGTCGATGCACGACCGCGACGACCTCGCCTTCGACACCATCGGAGGAAACCCGCAGGCCGTGCGGCCGCAGTCCCAGCCGCACCGCGCCGTCCTCGACGTCGGGCAGCGCGACCTCTCCGAGCGGCGTCCGCACTACACCGCCGGCCGCCTCACCGTCGACGAACGTGGTCACGCCGAGGAACCGCGCCACGCCCTCGTCCACCGGCTGCCGCCAGACGCGGCGCACCGCGCCCTCCTGCCGGATCTCGCCGTCTTCGAGCACGGCGACGCGATCGGCGAGGGTGAACGCCTCTTCCTGGTCGTGCGTGACCAGCAGCGCGGTGATCTTGCTGCGCCGCAGCAGGGCCGCGAGGTCGATCGCCAGCTGTTCCCGCAGTCCGGCGTCCAACCCGGACAGTGGTTCGTCCAGCAACAGCAACCGCGGCTCCGGCGCCAGCGCGCGGGCCAGTGCCACGCGCTGCGCCTGCCCGCCGGACAGCTCGGTCACCCTCCGCCGCTCGTAGCCGACCAGCCCGACCAGTTCCAGCAGCGCACGGACGCGGTCCGCGTGCTCGGCGCGCGGCACGTCGTGCATCCGCAGGCCGAACGCGATGTTCGAGGCGACGTCCTTGTGCGGGAACAGCTGTCCGTCCTGGAAGACCAGGCCGAACTCCCGCCGGTGCACCGGGACCCCGGCGAGGTCTTCGCCGTCCCACCGCACGGTGCCCGACGTCAGCGGCTCCAGCCCGGTGATCGCCCGCAGCAGCGTCGACTTCCCCGAACCCGACGGGCCGAGCAGCGCCAGCACCTCGCCGTCGGCGATGTCCAGCCCGGCGTTCTTCACCGCCGCAAAAGATCCATAGTGGACGGTCAAGTCCCGTACCGACAGCGACACTAGAACTCCCCTACCGAATTCTGCCCGCGGACCGCGCCGAACCGGTCGATCAGCACCACCGCCACCACGGTCACGATCATGAGCAGCGCGCAGGCCGCGTAGGCCATCTGGTTGTTCAGCTCCCCCGGCCGCGAGATCAGCGTCGCGACGGCGACCGGCAGCGTCGGCGCGTCCGGCCTGGCCAGGAAGCTCGTCGCGCCGAACTCGCCGAGCGCGACCACGTACCCGAACCCGGCCGCCGCGACCAGCGAACGCGCCGTCAGCGGGAGATCGATCTCGCGCCACACCCGGCCGGGGCTCGCGCCGAGGGTCGAGGCGGCCTGCCGCAGCCGGACGTCGACCGACCGCAGCACCGGCAGCACCATCCGCACGATCAGCGGGATGATCACCAGCGCCTGCGCGAGCGGAACCAGCAGCGGCGACGTCCGCAGGTCGCCCGGCAATGCGTCGAGCGTGACGAGATAACCGAACCCGACGGTCACCGCGGACACCCCCAGCGGCAGCATCAGCGCGGCGTCCATCGTCTCGCCCATGCCCCGCGCCAGCCTGCCCGGCGTACGGCGCAGCGCCACCAGCACGACCGAGGCCAGCACGCCGACGATCATCGCGAGTATCGTCGCGTCGAACGCCGTCCGCAGCGACATCGACGCCGCGTCCCAGCCCGAAACCTGGAGCGCGTTGCGCGAGCCATGCCCGGCGAGCGCCTCGTAACCCGCGAGGCTCCATCCGTCCGAAGTGGACACGGACTCGACCAGCAGCGCCACGATCGGCGTCATCAGGAGCGCGATCACCGCGAGCCCGGCGGCCACGGCCCACCACTCGCCGCCCCTCGGCCTTCGCGCGGTCTCGCTCCCCGAACGCAGCCGCACCGCGTTCTCCCGGCGCCGCCTGGCCAGCGCGCCGACGACGAGCGCGGCGACGACGGCGGCGAACTGCACCAGCGACAACGCGGCCGCGCCGGAGAGGTCGAGCAGTTCGACCGTGCGCAGGTAGATCTCGGTCTCCAGGGTGCGGTACTTCGCCCCGCCGAGGATGAGCACGACCCCGAAGCTGGTGGCGCAGAACAGGAAGACCACCGCGGCCGAGGACGCGATGGCCGGCGCGAGCGCGGGCAGCGTCACCGAACGGAAGGCACGCCACGGCGACGCGCCGAGCGCGCGGGCCGCGTCCACGGTGCGCGGGTCGAGATGGCTCCACAGCCCGGAAACCGTGCGCGCGACGACGGCGACGTTGAAAAAGGCGTTGGCCAGCACCAGCGGCAGCAGTCCGCCGTCGGGCCAGAGCGCGCGGAACGCCAGGCCGACCACGACGGTCGGCAGCACGAACGGCACCAGCACGAGTGTCCGGACCAGCGACACCCCCGGCAGCCGCACCCGCGCGAGCAGGAACGCGACCGGCAGCCCCCCGAGCACCGCGACGATCGTCGAAACCCCGGCGCTGGCGACGGTGAATCCGGCGAGTTTCCAGGTCAGCGAGTCGCCGATGGCCGTGCCGACGCCGCCGGAGCCGAAGCCCCGGCCAATGATCGCCGCGACCGGCCAGGCGAAGAACACCACGAGGAAACCGAGCGGCGGCACGGCGAGCGCGGCCAGCCCGGCTCCTCGGAAGGTCAGCCCGGTGGTGTTCAGCCTTCGAGTAGCGTGCGCCACTGCGCGATCCACTGCTCGCGCCCGGCCTGGATCTTGGCCGGTTCGAGCGTCTTCGGCTGCTGCGGCAGCGGCGCGGCCTGCGCCCAGCCCTGCGGGAGCTCGACGCCCTGACGGGCCGGGTACACGTACATGTTGCTCGCCACGGTGACCTGGAACTGCTGGGACAGCAGGAAGTCCACGACCTTGCGGGCCTTCTCGACCTGCTTGCCGCCCGCCAGCACACCCGCGTACTCGACCTGGCGGTAGCAGGTGTCCAGCAGCGCCTTCGTACGCGGCTTGCCGTCGTCGCCGATCTCGGCGGCGGGCGAGGAGGCGTAGGAGACGACGATCGGACGCGGGCCCTTGCCCGACGAGCCGGAGAACTCCTTGGTGTACGCCTCTTCCCAGCCGCTGACCGTCTTGAGCCCGTTGGCCTTCAGCTGCGTCCAGTACCCCTGCCAGCCCTGCTCGCCGAACTGGGCGACGGTGCCGAGCAGGAACGCCAGCCCCGGCGACGACGTCGCGGGGCTCTCGGCGACCATCAGGTCCTTGTACTTGGCGTCGGTCAGATCCGCGAACGACTTCGGCTCCGGGATCCCCTTGTCCGCGAAGTACCGGGCGTCGATGTTGACGCAGACGTCGCCGAGGTCGACCGCGGAGAGCCGGTGCCCGGGGTCGACGGAGTAGCGCTGCGGGCCGCGATCGGCCTCCGGGCTGGTGTACTGCTCGAAAACACTCTCGGCGAGCGCGCGCGAGGCGAACGTCGAGTCGATGCCGTACGCGACGTCACCGATCGGATTCGCCTTGGTGAGCACCAGTTTGTTGGTCAGCGCGCCGGCGTCACCCTGCTTGAGCACGGAGATCTTGATCCCGGACTGCCGCTCGAACGCGTCGAGGACCTCCTGGGGCGCGAGCCACGAGTCGTGTGTCACGAGCGTGACCGTCGCCGGCGCCTGCGGGTCGTTCCCCGTGTTCCCGGAGAGCGAGCAGCCCGCGACGAGGGCGGCCACCGTGCCAGCCGCAACGACCGTGCGGAGGGCGCGTTTCATCTAGCCTCCTGCGTTCTTCAAGGGGGGACCCGTGGCAAACGTGCAGCGTAGCCGACGGCGTACCACCATGGAGCCATGGCGGAAATCTTGAACGACCAGCAGGCCGACGAAGCCGTGACCAAGCTCTCCGGCTGGTCCCGTGACGGCGTGACGATCGAGCGGACGGCGAAGCTGCCGAGCTTCCCCAAGGCCATCGAAGCGGTGGACAAGGTGGCCGGACTGGCGGAGGCGGCCGACCACCATCCCGACATCGACATCCGCTGGCGGACGGTGACGTTCCGGCTCAGCACGCACTCCGCGGGAGGGCTGACGGAGAAGGACTTCTCGCTCGCGTCGCAGATCGACGGGGTACTCGCGGCCATGTGACGTCCGCTACGACCGCGCCACAACTCCGCTTCTCGGACGTCACCCCAGTAGGGACACAACGAGAAAGGACGAGTGATGACGCAGGCGATCGTGGTGGGGTTCTCGGCGTTCGGCGCGATGGTGGCGGCCGCCGCCGGAGTGCTCTGGTACACCGCGCGCGAGCGGCATCACCAGCACGATCAGTGATCTTGATCACACCGGCGTCGCGAAGGTAACGCGGAGCCTGATCAACGCGCTGTTCCCGGCGGACCTGTCGCTTCTCTCCCCCGGGGAACCGCCGTGAACAACGCCTCCATCACCGCCGCCCAGCGCGCCTGGGTGACCACCTTCGCCGCGGCCATCACGCTGCTGACGATCGTCGTGCTCGGCCTGCTCGGCTAGTTCGTTCTAGCCCGGGTAAGCCTCGCGGGCGGCGACGAGCTCCGGAAGGTGCTTCGCCGCCCATTCACGGCATGCCTCCATCGGTTCGAACAGCGTCCGGCCGAGCGAGGTGAGCTCGTACTCCACCCGCGGCGGCGTCTCGTCGTACGCCGTCCGCGTGATCATGCCGTCGCGCTCCAGAGCCCTGAGGGTCTCCGTGAGCACCTTCGACGTCACTCCCCTCAAGGGCACCCGCAGCTCGGAGAACCGGCGCGGCCCTTCTTCCAGGCACAGCACGACCATGCCCGCCCATTTGTCGCCGATCCGGAACGGGGTCAGATTCGACGGGCAGCCGGGCGCGAACATGTCTGGACTCAAGGGCTTCACCCGTCCGAAGTTACCCTCGCCCACGCAGCCAGTTCGACCGCCGCTTCCCGGTGGGTGCGCGAACCGATGGACATCGCGATCACCAGGTCGTACGCGTCGTCCTCCGGAGCGTCGAGGTCGTACCCGTTGAGGCCGTAGAAGACGAACGTCGCCATCCAGGAGAGGCGTTTGTTGCCGTCGATGAGCGGATGGTTGCGCACGACCGACTCCAGCAGCACCGCCGCCTTCTCGTGCAGCGTCGGATAGGCGTCCTGCCCCATCAACGAGGATTGCGGCCGGTGCGCGGCGGAGTCGAGCAGCCCGAGATCGCGGACCTTGGGCACGCGGAGATCCTCCGCGAGCGCCAAGAGGTCTTCGACGGTGAGGTACTCGATCACTGGGCGAGACGGTCGAGCAAGGCGGCGTAGCGCTCCCGGCCGTCCTTCGACAGCGCACGGACCCGATCGTCGCGGACGCGGCGCGCGGCGGCCTCGGTGATGGCGCGGACCGTGGCTTCGTGCTTGCTCACGCCGTCGGCCTCCGCCAGCAGGGCGAGCGCGCGCTCCTGCTCGTCGTTCAACCTCAGGGTCATGGCCATGGATCGATGCTACCACTTTGGTATCAGTGCGGCGTACGCAAAACCGCGTAGGCCTGATTGCCGCTTCCGGGCCGACGCCCTCGGCCGTCGCGAGCGCGACTCTTCAGTGGTCTTGAAACCCAGTGAGGAGTTCACCATGAACCGTTCCACCGCCGCCGTCGCCAACGCCTTCTTCCTCTTCGTCGGTGTCGCCGGCCTGATCATCCAGATCGCCTCGGGCGTCCCGGGCTTCCCGGACATCCCGCCCGGCCCGTTCATCCTCGGCGTGACCGGGATCCTCGTGCTGACGTTGGCCGCCAAGTACCGGTGGATCCTCTTCCTCGGCGTCGCCGCGCCGATGTTCATCCTCGTCGGCGCGCTGCTCGAAGGGTCGTTCTGGGGACGGCTCGCCGACGTCGGCGACTTCGGGCCCTTCGTCGGGACCGTGCTGCTCATCGGCGGGGTGATCGCCGCGGCGGTCACCGGTGTCGTCGCCGTCTCCCGCGCCTACCGCCAGGTGGCCGTGCGCTGAACCGGAAAAAGGGGACGATCGGAGGTTGCCTTGGCGGCTTCGTGACTCTTAGCTACTCGAACGAGTTTTCTTCGAGAAGTGAGGGGTGTTCCATGGCAGGTCTGCGCAGACGTGAGGTGCTCGCGGGCGCGGTGGCACTGGCGGGCGCGGCGACGATCGGGCTGAACCCCGGCACCGCCGCCGCGGCCACGCAGCAACGTCCGGGCGCGCAGTTCCCGCCGTCGCTGGAGTTCGGCGACTACCCGGTGGTCGCGCGAGTGCGGTCGCGGCGGGCGCTCGAGCACCTGCGGGTGCTCAGCGACAAGATCGGCCCCCGGATCGCCGGCACCGAAGGCGAACTGCGGGCCCGGGACTACATCGCGAAGGTGCTTCGCGAGCTGCGCTACCAGGTCACGCTGCAGCCGTTCCCGATCGCCGACAAGTTCCTCGGCACCCTGACGATCGGACGCGACAGCTGGCAGACCGGCTCGTCGCCGCAGGGCGCGCAGGACGTCACCCGCGAGGCCGTCGTCGTCGACGCCGGTGACGGGAGCACCCTGCCCGACGACCTGACCGGCAAGATCGTGCTGATCGGCGCCGTCGCGAACAAGGCCGACGCGTACCTGACGGCCGCGCAGCGCGGAGCGGACGCCGTGCTGCTCGGCCGGATCGGCGCCGACCCGGCCCGCAAGCTGTCGGCGTTCTCCCCGACGCTCGCCACCCCGGTCACCATCCCGGTGCTGGGCCTGGCCCAGGTGCAGGTGGAGCGCCTGCGCGAACGGCTCGCCAAGGGCTCGGTCACGGTCAAGGCGACGGCCACCCACCACAAGAACCTGACGTCGTACAACGTCATCGCCGAGCGGCCCGCCACGTTCCCCGGCAAGGACGAAGGCGTGGTCATGGTGACCGCGCACTACGACAGCGTCCCCGGCTCCCCCGGCGCCAACGACGACGGCAGCGGCACCGTGCTGTGCCTGGAGCTGGCGCGTGTCCTGCGGTACCTGCCGACGAACAAGACGCTGCGGTTCGCGCTGTGGGGCTCGGAGGAGTACGGGCTGATCGGCTCGCGGCACTACGTCAAGAACCTGTCCGACCCGGAGGCGAAGCGGATCGCGGGCTGCTTCCAGAACGACATGGTCGCCACCAGCTGGGACCCGGCGGTCACCTACTGGCTGCTTTCGGTCGACGGTGCCGACAACGCCACGACCGCGGCCGTCAACGCCGCCGCCAAGCGGCTCGGCTACGACCCGCGGGTCAAGGGTCCGGTGGCGCGCGGTTCGAGCGACCATGTGCCGTTCTTCGAGCGCGGGATCGCTTCGGGCAACTTCAGCTGGCGCGGCGAAACCGGCCCGGCGCTGCTGGAGCCGACCTACCACACGCCGGAAGACACCATCAAGGACAACGTTTCCCTTGAGCGGCTTCAGGTTTCACTGGAGCTGATCGGTTCCGCCGCGTACAGCCTGCTGCGGAAGTGAGGCTCGCCGGGTGTCCTCATCGGGGGCACCCGGCACTCCTCAGCGTGTGTAGTCCACCGGCCCCAAGGCGATCGGGGCCGGATTCTTCGCGACCCAGGCGACGGCTAGCTCGCTCAAGCGATCAAGGTGGTCTTCCCAGCCCCGGCCCGACCTGACCTGCTTGGCGATCTCCTTGGCTTCTCGGAGTTCTTCTTCGGCGAGAGGCTCGCCCTGCGCCAGGAAACCCGGCAACGCGTCGGCCATCGCACGATAGCCACGGTCCCAGTTCGCCCCGCCGTTGCGGAACATCTCGTCGGAGATCCGGCCGGTGACGCGGATGGCCTCGCACTGCACCGTCGCGCCCGCGCCGCTCGACGGCACGAGAAGCTCCCAAAGCGCTTTGTGCCGCTCCTGCCAGGAGCCATCGGGCACGACGATCGGCGAAACCCCGTCGTGCTTCGACCGCCGGGCGACCGGCTCGACCTCGAAGATCCGGTACAGCTCGCTGAGGGCGGCGTCGGTCTCTTCGAGGAGATCCCGGTTGAAGCTCTCCCGGTGGAACTCGAAACCAGTGCCGATCCGCTCGACCTTTTCGCGCATCTCGGCCGTGATGCTCGCTCCGTGTTCGATGAGCAGCTTCGCGATCTCGGCACACTCGGGGATGTAGGCGTTCTCCGTCCTGATCAGGGCTCGTGTCAGCAACGGTTTGCCGCGCCTGTCGAGCACCTCTGTCGAGGCCCCGTGCTCGATCAGCACTCGTGCCGCCCCGGTCCGCAAACCGTCCACAGCGGACTGGAGCGGCGTTTGCCCGGAGGTGTCGGCCGCGTCGATGTCCGCACCGAGCGAGAGCAGCAAAGGGATCTGCTCCGGGACACCGCGGGAAGCCCGCGCATGGAGCGCCGTCCTGCCGTAGCTGTCCGGGGTGTCGACGGCGAGCCCCTGCCCGGTCAGCCAGACGACGAGCTCGTCCGGGCACTCCGGGAAGCCGATGGCGGTCCCTTTGGCGTAGCCGCCCCGCGCGTCTATCTCGCATTTGCCGAAGACGGCTTTGAGTTCGTCCACCGACGCCCAGGTCAGCATTTCCTGGAAGTCCTTGGGAAGGGTCTTTCGCTTCCGTGCCATCGTGCTCGCTCCTTCAGCCGAAGTTCGGGCGCAGCTGTTCGCGCATCGTCCGGAAGTTCTTCGGCTTCACGGCCCAGCGGTCCTCGCCGGTGTCCTCGGACGTTCTCCTCGGATCCGGTTCCTGCGCGGCCGCGGGGATCCTACGATCCCCGACCATGAACGGTGTGCTGACCAGTGTGGTCGCGATCTCCGGGACCTTGGCCGGTTCCACCCTCACCTACCTCCTCGGTTTGCTGAACACCCGACGAACGGAGCGGACCGCTCGCGACGAACGGCTTCGACAGGAACGGATCGCCGCTTACGTGGCCTTCGCCGAAGCCATGACCGAACTGCGGCAAGGCGTGATCGCGAAGTGGTTCCTCAAGCAGCGCTCGGCACCGGACGACGAGCTGCGAGCCGCGCACACCGAATCGGACGAACGCGGGGCGACGGCCGATCACGCGCGGCTCAGGATCCAGATGCTCACCGACGATCCCGAGATCCTCCGACTCGTCGACGCCACCTTCGAACCGATCGAGGCCCTGCACCGAGCTCCGGATCTCGCCGCCGTGAAACAGCACGAAGAACAAAGCCAGGAAACCCTGTCCGTGTTCATCCGAACCGCCGGGCGGCAGGTCCGGGGCCTGCCCTGACGGATTACGACCAGCGCTCGAGTTCGGCGTCGATCCGGGGATCGGTGCGCACCCACACTTCGCCGTCGGGGGCTCCGGGCGGGGCATCGACGCGTTCGAGTCCGAGTGTCCGGACCAAGGCCAGGAGCTCGTCCCTGGCCTCGCCCGCGTCCTCGACCGTGTCGCCGTCGAACAGGACGTAGTGCACGTCCCAGCGGTCGTTGTACCCGGAGTCGGCCCAGATCTCGCAGAAGCGATCCACCGTCTCCTGATCGAACGGGGCGGGCTGTTCCTGAGTGCCCGCGGCGAACCCCTTCTCGATTTCCTCGGCGCTCCACCACGCCACTTCCTCCGCAACCGCGGCGGGAGTGAAGTCCTCCAGTGAGAGAAGGCCTTCCAGCAGCCAGCCGACCCCGGTGTCCTCGATGCCCGCCTGTGCCTCCTGCAGCCGGGACACCAGTCCTTCCGCCATGGCACAGGGTCCCGAGAAGGTGAAGACGCCGCTGGCGGCCACCAGGCCGCCGACCTCGAGCGTCGTTTCAGTCTCCGGCGCGTTCTTCACCATGGCGAGAAGGTCCGCCGGCACGCCCTCGTACAGGGCCGCCTGCGCCTGCGGGTCTTCGTAGAAGTTGAGCGCGCCGGTATGGTCGAACGTCGTCACCAGGCCGCGCCCGTCGGCGGTGAACCAGGCGTTGACCGTGTCACCGCCGCCGTTGCCGAAGCCGAAGTGCGTGACCCCGTCGACCGTCGTCGGCTCGTGCCCGTCGATGACGGTCAGGATCTCCAGACGGCGGCGCAGCTCGCGCGGATGAGTCCGTCGCAACACGGACCCGTCGAACTCGAAGCGGAGCCTCGCCCGGTTGAGGGCGGCGACGTCCGGCAACCACGGCCCGCCGCGGTCGAGAGCGGTCAAACCGCCGCGGACGAAGTTCGCCACCTGGCTCCGGTAGTCGCCGCCGTTGGTGACGAGCCGATACTCGACCCGCGAATCCTGTGCGCCCTTGATCCGGCAGATGGTGCCGGCGTCGAACATGAGGAGCAGCGCCTCTTCGTTCTGCTCGTCCTCGATGCAGAAGGACGCGTTGTCCTCGGCACGGTGCCGATCGACGAATTCGCGGAACGCGTCGGGAGCGGACCGGGCATCGCCCGGAACCCACTTCTCCTCGTTGTCCTTGTCGTCGCTGAAGGTCAGTGGCCTCATCGTCGTCCTTCCGAACACATCAGAAAACTCACCGGGCGCGCCCGCGGTCGGCGTCGTATCGCTGGACGAGCGACCAGTCGGACCGCTCGGTCGCGGAACCCAACGCGGCGAAGAGCCGTCCGCGCCCGAGCAGTTCGACGTCCGCGCCCTGGGCGACGAGCCGTCGTACGTCCCAGCGGATATCCCGGAAGAACGACTCCACTTCGGCGGGCGCCCCGAGGAGGATCGGGTCCAGCAAGGCGACCGCCGCGCGTTCGTCGAGCGGCCCCCGGATCCCGGCGGCCGCGCAGAGCGGCAGGATCGCGCTCCACAGCAGCAGATGCCGGACCAGATCGCCGCGGATCACCGCGAAATGGGCTTCCCAGATCGGGAGGGTGAACCTGCGGGGATCGTG
Organism: Amycolatopsis keratiniphila; assembly: GCF_000400635.2. NCBI lineage: Bacteria > Bacillati > Actinomycetota > Actinomycetes > Pseudonocardiales > Pseudonocardiaceae > Amycolatopsis > Amycolatopsis keratiniphila. The sequence continues at coordinate 7,678,188 of NC_021252.1, forward strand.
GTTGGCGTCGGCTCCGGCGCCGAGTTCGAGCCTGAGCTCACCACCCTCGCGAATCACGCGGGGGATCCAGCCGTTCTCACGGGAGAAAAGGACCTCGGTCATGCTGCCCTGGCCCGGGCGACCTGGCCGAGAACGTCGACGATCTCTCGCGACACGACCTCCAGGTGACTGCGACCACCGATGATCGGCCGAGGGTAAGGCGGCTCCGGATCCGGCTCGCCCCGGGAACGGCGGACAGCCGCGCGGCACTCCTGGGAGTTGAGCCCTCGTCCGAGCTGGACCGTCAGGACGCACACGACGTCTCCCGCGGCGACCTCCACGGTGAACGACCGACGGCCTTTCGAGCCCCGCGAGATTTCGGCGTCGGCCGCGCGATATGCCCGCATGAATTCACTCGCGGGGAGGGCGGCGAAACCGCTGCGCGCCAGGGCACCGGCGAGCGGGGAGAGGGCGGGGCTCGTCATGCGGTTCATCCTCGGTCCGTGGCGGCGTGCTCGAATGGCCGCATGAAGAAGACGAAACGGGGGCCCTTGCGGTTCCTCGTGATCGCACGCACGGCGCCCGGCCGCCACCCGCACCCCATGGAGGTGGCCGTGCACCCCGCAGGGGCGGCTTCCCGCGTCTCGATCTCGATGGGCCCGCATGCGGTGAACGCGGGCGGGCAGGTCCCGCTCTCCGCGGTGCTCGACGAGTCGCGGACCGGGCTCGGTCCGTACTGGGCGGAGCAGTTCGACGAGGCGGATCTGCACTGGGTGGTGCCGTATCTGGTCCGTCTCCAGACCGGTGAGGACGTGACGGACGAGATCGTGGCGGCCTACACGGCGCGGCACGGCGAGGCACCCGCGAAGATGTTCCAGGACCGCTACGGCGTGTGATTCACCCGTCGGACTTCCAGGCGCGTGCGCGAAGAGCCTCGAAGTCGCCGTCGATGAACTCCTTGGCGATCGCGAGCGCCTCGCCGCGGTCGGCGTAGTCAAGGGTCCCGACGACTTCCCCGCCGCGTTCTGCCTGCTGGAAACTGACAGAGCGGCGGGTGAACTCGACGAACCAGTCGTCGCTGTCGTTGATGTCGACGACGACGTGCTCGGCATCGTCGTCGTTCAGCGCGTCGAGCAGGGCGCCGAAGGCCTCGACGGAGATGTCGTCCTCGATCTGCACGCCCCAGCGATCGATGAACGAGACGTCACGGGGCATGATCAGACGTTGAACCGGAACTCGACCACGTCGCCGTCCGCCATCACGTAGTCCTTGCCCTCCATGCGCACCTTGCCCGCGGACCGGGCGGCGGCCATCGAGCCGTTCTCGATCAGATCGTCGAACGAGACGACCTCGGCCTTGATGAAGCCGCGCTCGAAGTCGGTGTGGATGACGCCCGCGGCCTGCGGGGCGGTCGCGCCCTGCGGGATCGTCCAGGCGCGCGATTCCTTGGGGCCGGCGGTCAGGTACGTCTGCAGGCCGAGGGTGTGGAAGCCGGCGCGCGCGAGGGAGTAGAGGCCCGGCTCGTGCTGGCCGACGGACTCCAGCAGTTCGCGCACGGACTCTTCGTCGTCCAGTTCGAGCAGCTCGGCTTCGACCTTGGCGTCGAGGAACACCGCGTCGGCCGGGGCGACCAGCTTGGCCAGCTCCTCGCGGCGCGACTCGTCGGTGAGGATGCCTTCGTCGGCGTTGAAGACGTAGAGGAACGGCTTCGTGGTGAGCAGGCTCAGCTCGCGCAGCGCCTCGAAGTCGACCTCCTTCTGCGCCTGGAAGAGCGTGCGCCCGGCGTCGAGGATTTCCTTGGCCTTGACCGCGTTGTCGAGCGCGGGCTTGTTCTCCTTCTTGGTCCGCGCTTCCTTCTCCAGCCGCGGCAGCGCCTTCTCCAGGGTCTGCAGGTCGGCGAGGATCAGCTCGGTGTTGATCGTCTCGATGTCGCTGCCCGGGTCGATCCGGCCGTCGACGTGGATCACGTCCGGGTCGTCGAACACGCGGATGACCTGGCAGATCGCGTTGGCCTCGCGGATGTTCGCGAGGAACTTGTTCCCGAGCCCCGCCCCCTCGGAGGCGCCCTTCACGATGCCCGCGATATCCACAAAGGACACGACGGCGGGCACGGTCCGCTCGGACCCGAAGACCTCGGCGAGCTTGTCCAGCCGCGGGTCCGGCAGCGGGACGACGCCGACGTTGGGCTCGATCGTCGCGAACGGGTAGTTCGCCGCGAGCACGTCGTTGCGGGTCAGCGCGTTGAACAGGGTGGACTTGCCGACGTTGGGCAGGCCGACGATGCCGAGGGTGAGACTCACGGGCCAGAAGTCTACGTGCCGCCCGCCGCCCCATCCGCCGAGGCCTTGATCGCCGTGTCGGATTTCCGCCAGCCGCGCCTCCGACCTGGTGGCACGATCGATGTCATGACCGAGCAGACCCTGGCCGAACGGGCCGTGTGGCGGGACGCCGAACGGTGTTACCGCGCCGTCGCCGCCCGTGATTCCCGGTTCGACGGCCAGTTCATCATGGCCGTCTCCACCACCGGGATCTACTGCCGCCCGTCCTGCCCCGCGTCGACGCCGAAGCCGCAGAACGTCCGCTTCTACCCGACGTCGGCGGCCGCCCAGTCCCACGGCTTCCGCGCCTGCCGACGCTGCCTGCCCGACGCGGTCCCCGGCTCGCCCGACTGGGACATCCGGGCCGACCTCGCCGCACGGGCGATGCGGCTCATCTCGGACGGCACCGTCGAACGCGACGGCGTCCCAGGGCTCGCGCGGCGGCTCGGCTATTCCGAACGCCAGCTCGGGCGCGTCCTCACCGCGGAGCTCGGCGCCGGTCCGCTGGCGCTGGCCAGGGCGCACCGCGCGCATTCGGCGCGGCTGCTGATCGAGATGTCCGGGCTCCCGCTGACCGACGTCGCGTTCGCGGCCGGGTTCTCCAGCGTCCGCCAGTTCAACGAGACGATCCGAGAGGTCTTCGCGACGACGCCTTCGCAGCTTCGGGCGGCGGCCCTGCGTCGCCGTAAGGCCGAGGAGCTGCCGACCGGGACCCGGCTGAGCCTGCGGCTGCCGTTCCGGAAGCCGTTCGACGCGGCCGGGGTGCTGGACTTCCTGGCCGATCGGGCCGTCCCCGGCGTCGAGCACGTGACACGCGACGAGTCCGGCGTGACCGGCTACGGCCGCACGCTGCGGCTCGCGCACGGCTCCGGCGTGGTGTGGCTGACGGCGAAGGACGACCACGTCCGCTGCGACCTGCGGCTCACCGACCTGCGCGACCTGAGCAGCGCGGTGGCCAGGATGCGGCGCCTGCTCGACCTCGACGCCGACCCCGAGGCGGTCGCACGGGTGCTCGGCGCCGACCCGGCCCTCGCTCCGCTGGTCGAGGCGATCCCCGGCATCCGGGTGCCCGGCGCTGTCGACGGCGACGAGCTCGTCCTGCGTGCGATGCTCTCCCCCGCCGAGACGGCCGCGCTCGCCGAGAGCCTCGGCGAACGCGTGCCCAGCTGCGAAGAGTCACTCGAAGGGCTGACCACGCTGTTCCCGACGGCCGCCCAGATCGCCGAACACGGCCCGGAACGGGTGGCCGCGGTGGCCCGCGCGCTGGCGGACGAGGTTTCGGTTCACGTCGGCCGCGATCCCCTGGAGCTGCGGGCGGAACTGCTGGAGCTCCCGGGAATCGGGCCGGAGATCGCGGACTACGTCCTGATGCGCGTACTCGGCGCACCGGACGTCCTGCTGACCGGTGACCCGGTGCTGCGCCGTGGAGCGGCCGCGCTGGGCATCACCGACGACGAAAAGACGCTGGCCGAACGCGGACGGGCCTGGCAGCCCTGGTCCTCGTACGCCGGCATGTACCTTCTGCGCGCTTGAAAGGAAACCGATGAGCATCGCGTATTGGTCCACAATGGACACGAAGATCGGCCCGTTCACCGCCGTGGTGGCGGGTGACGGGGCCGTGCTCGCCTCGGGCTGGACCGGCGACGTCGCCGAACTGACGCCGCTGATCTCGCCGTCGCTCGCCCCCGGCGAGGTGAAGGAGCGACGGGACTTGGGGCCGGTGAGCACCGCGATCCGCCGGTACCACGACGGTGACCTGGACGCCGTCGCCGACATCGAGGTGCGGCAGCGGTCCGGCGCTTTCCGGGAGCACGCTTGGGAAATCCTGCGGAAGGTGCCCGCGGGTGAGCCGGTGAGCTACGCGGAGTACGCGGCGCTGGCGGGGAATCCTGCAGCGGTGCGGGCGGCCGCATCGGCGTGCGCGAAGAACGCGGCGGCGCTGTTCGTGCCGTGTCACCGGGTGGTGCGGACCGGCGGCGGCGTGGGGAACTTCCGGTGGGGCGTTCCGGCGAAGCAGTGGCTGCTGACCCACGAAGCGGCCTGACCCAGCCCGTCCCGAGTGTCATGAAAGGGTCGTTCAGGACAAAAGATGTCCTGAACGACCCTTTCATGACACTTCAAGGAGCGGGTCAGGCGGCGTGAATCTCCACCGAAGAGCCCGTACGCGCCTTCCGCACGCGTAGCCGCGTCGGGATCCGCTGCCGCAGTTCCTCCACATGCGACACCAGCCCGACCACTCGCCCACCCGCGCGAAGCTCGTCGAGGATGTTCATGACGATGTCGAGCGTCTCGGCGTCCAGCGTGCCGAAGCCCTCGTCGATGAACAGCGTGTCCAGCAGCGCTCCGCCGGTTTCGGCGGCGACGACGTCGGCGAGGCCCAGGGCCAGCGAGAGCGACGCGAGGAAGGACTCGCCGCCGGACAGCGTCTTCGCGGGCCGGATGGTGCCGGAGTAGTCGTCGAGCACGTCGAGCCCGAGGCCGCCGCGGGTGCCCCGCGCCCCGGCCGCGTCGGAGTGCACGAACGAGTAACGCCCCTGGCTCATCGTCCGCAGGCGCGCGGTCGCCGCGACCGCGACCTCCTCCAGCCGCGCGGCCAGCACATAAGAACGCAGCGACATCTTCCGCGCGTTCTGGCCGCGTCCGTTGACCACCTCGGCGAGCGCCTTCAGTTCGAGGTACCGCTCTTCGACCGGCGCCAGATCCGCCATCGACGACGTCATCCGCTCGGCCAGTTTCGTCAGGTCGGCGTGCCGTGACGTGGCCGCTCGCAGCGCCACGAGCGCCTGTTCGGCCTCGCCTCGCGTGTCCTGCGCCGCGTCCGCCGAAGCACCGACGTCGATCTCGTCCTCCGGCGAGATGCCGAACAGGTCGGGCTGCGCCAGTTCCTCGCGGGCGGCCCGCTCCATCACCTTCGCGTCGGCGAGGCTGGCCTCCAGTTTCGTGATCTGCTCTTCCGGCCGCGCGGCGGCGCGCATCTCGTCGAGATCGGCGAATCCCTTGGCCCGCAACGCTTCCTTGACCAGTTTCGCCTGCTCGTCACGCCGTTCTCGGGCGCCAGCGACGCTCAACCGCGCTTCGGCGAGCGCGTCGAGGCGGGCCGCGAAGCCGAGCAGATGACGTCGCCGGGCGGCGACGTCGGCGAACTCCCCGCGTGCGCTCTCCAACCGCCGCTCGCGTTCGGTCAGCCGTTCCGTCAGGCCGCGCACCTCGGTCGCGATCTCGACGGCACGACGCTCCGCCGCGCCGCGCTGTTCGGTGAGCTTCTCGATCTTCCGTTCCAGGGCAACGATCCGAGTGTCGAGATCAGGCCTTCGGCGAGCGGCTTCCGACAGCGTGGCGACCAGAGCGCGCGCCTCGCCGAGCCCGGTCCGCAGGGTCTCGGCGGTGTGCTCGCCCAACCGCTCGATCAGCACGGTCAGGCGGTTTTCGGCCTCCTGCAACGCGGCTTTCGCCTTCTCGCGCCGCGTATGCGCCTGCTGCTCCGCGACTTCGGCGCGGCGTTCGTCTTCGGGATCGACCAGGCCGCCGGTATGCGTCGCCGGCGACGGATGGTCCGTCGACCCGCAGACCGGGCAGTCCTCGCCCGCGTGGAGACCGGCCGCGAGTTCGGCCGCCATCCCTTCGAGACGCCGCTCCCGCAGATCCAGACGATGCTGCCGCGCCTGCTGATGACCGTCCACGGCCTCACTGACCGCCACACGCGCCCGCTCGACGATCTGTTTCACCCGAGGCATCTCGTCGGCGTCGCGGGCCAGCGCGGTCAACTCGTCGACACGGGCGCGAGCGCTGTCGAGCTTTGCTTCGGCCTCGGCGGCAGCGGCCGCTTCCGCACGCAACGCCGCGACCTTCTCCGGCGCGGCCCCCAGTTCGGCGGCGAACTCCCCGGCCTGCTTCTCCGCCTTGGCGGCGACCGCGGTCAACTGCTCGCGCCGAGCCAGATCCTGGTGCTGTTGCTCGCTTTCCGCCACGAGTTCGGCGAGCGCCCCCGCCTCTTCACGCAGACCGCCCGCCCGAGCGCGCAGCTCCGCGGCGGAACTGTCCGCGGCATCCGGAACCTCCTGAGAGCGGAGAGCCTCGGCGGCTTCGGCCTCCGCGAACTGGTCCAGCCTGCGGTCGAGGAGATCGGCCTCCGCGACCACCCCCGCCGCGCGATGGGCCGCCTCGACCTCTTCCGCCCACTCCGCCCGCTGGTCCGCCTGCTCGGCGATCACCGACAGCCGCGTGTACGCGGTGCGCACGCGGCGGATCCGCTCGGCGGTGGACCGGTTCTCCTGCCAAATCGCCTCGGCCTTCTTGGCCGCCGCACGAGCCTTCGTGTCGCGTTCCTGCGCCTCGCCGACACGGCGCGCCGACTCGGCGAGCACCTCGTCGACCCACTCGGCCTGCCCCTCCTCGGGTGCTTCCTGCCCCGCGACCTGGGCGAACCGCGCGACCCATTCCCGCAGCGACTGCTGCCGGGCCTGCAACTCGCGACCGCGTTCGGCACGCAGATTCGCGAACCAGTCCTCGACGTCGGAGAAGCGCTCGGTGCCGAACAAGCGCTCCAGAAGCTCTTCGCGCTCGGCGGTGTTCGCACGCAGGAAGCGCGCGAATTCGCCTTGCGGCAACAGGACCACCTGGAAGAACTGTTCGTGCGTCATGCCGATGAGCCGCTCGACCGTGCGCGCGACCTCGTCGATCCGCGTGATGCCCTCGGCCACATGGCCGGCGGGCACCGTGCCGACCCAGCTCAGCACCGCCTTCGCCTGCTGGACGGTCATCCCCTCGCCCCGGCGCTTGGGCCGCTGGTACTCGGGGTTGCGCGCGATCCGCATCCGCTGGCCCTGCACGGTCAGTTCGAGGACGACCTCGGTGACTTGATCCGGCTCGGCGAGGTCGCAGCGCAGCCGTTTGACCTCGCCGCGAGCGCCGGGGACGGTGCCGAACAAGGCGAACGCGATCGCGTCGAGCAGCGTCGTCTTCCCGGCGCCGGTGTCACCGTGCAGCAGGAACAGCCCGTCCGCCCCGAGGGCGTCGAAGTCCACCACCTCGCGGCCCGCGTACGGACCGAAAGCGGCGACTTCCAACCGGTGCAGTCTCATACTTCGCGCTCCCTGCCCGCCGCGCCCAGCGCCGCCAGCACCAGCCGTTCCTCGCTCTCCGACGGTGCGGAACCACGGCAGTCCTCCAGGAAACTGCGGGTGATCTCGACGTCGGACCGCCCGCGGACGGCTTCGGCGTACTTCAGCGCGGCCCCGTCGTGCCCGCCTTCCGGCTGCCAGTCCATGTGCACCGCGTACGGGAACCGCTCACGCAGTTTGCGCATCGCGTCGATCGGGCGGACCCGATCGGTGACCGTGAAAGAAAGGAAGTGTTCGGTGAGTCCGTCGTGCTCCGGGTCCGAAAGCAGCTCCGCCAGCTCGCCGCGCAGCATCGCGAGATGCCGCGGCACCGGCAGTTCGTGGCGGCGGACCTCGGCCAGCCCGTCGGCGCCGAGTTCCACCAGCCAGACCGATTTCCGTTGGCGTGTCTCGGAAAACGAGTACGCCAGCGGGCTGCCCGAATAGCGCAGGTGCTCGGCGAGGGTCTGCGGGCCGTGCAGGTGGCCGAGCGCGACGTAATCGACGCCGTCGAACACCGAACCCGGCACCTGCTCGACGCCGCCGACCGCGATGGTCCGCTCGGATTCGGTCGGCTCGCCGCCGGTGACGAAGGCGTGCGCGAGCACCACCGCCCGTGTCCCGGACGGCCGCCCGGCCAGATCCTCCCGGATCCGCCGCATCGCTTCGGTGAGGACGCCGGTGTGGCCGCGGGCCTCGGGCACGCCGAGGGCGTGCCGCGCGGGCTCCGGTTCCAGATACGGGATCCCGTAGAGGGCGACCTCGCCGTGTTCGTCGGGCAACAGCACCGGTTCGGCGAGCCCGTCGATCGTGGCGCGCAGGTGCAGCCCGCCCGCCGCGGCGAATTCGGCGAACGCGCCCAGTCGCGGCGCGGAATCGTGATTGCCCGGTGTCATCACCAGTTTCGCCCCGGCCTGGCGGATCCGGCCCAGCGCCGTGGTGGCCACGCGCACGGCCTCCGCCGAGGGCACCGCGCGGTCGTAGATGTCCCCGGACACGAGCACGACGTCGACCGACTCGGCGGCCACGAGCTCGGCGAGATGACTCAGCACGGCTTCCTGTTCGGCGAGCAGATCGGCGCCGTGGAAGGTGCGGCCGATATGCCAGTCGGAGGTGTGCAGGAGCTTCACGCAGCCCAAGGTAGGGCCGCGCACCGGCCGGACAGCGGAGGCGCGCCCTTGTCGGCACTGCGCTTTCCGACACGCCGGGGACGGCGCAGGTCAGATACGGAGCGCGATCGCGCCGCTCCGGTTTTGTCGGTGGGTTCCGCCATGATGTCCTCCGACTCGGATCCGGAGGGGAGGTACCGGTGGCGACGGTGATCACCACCGCGGCCGTCGTGCTCGCGTTGCTGCTGCTCGCGGCCGTCGCGCTGCTGTGGCGGCTGTACAACGACGGCATGCGGCGGGCGGACGCGGCGGCGAAACAGGTCGCGGCCGAGCGGGCGAAGGCGGATCAGCAGCAGCTCGCGCTGCGCCGGTACGAAGTCGCGTTCGCCTCGATCAGCGGCCGGGGCGAGCTGGGCGAGCAGGTACTCCTGGAGACCGCACGCGCGCTCGGGCTCCGCGAGGAGCTGCACTTCACGCTGCAGACGGATCTGGCGGGCGGCGGCGCCGCGAAACCGGACATGGTGCTGCGGGTCGGCGGCGGCCGGACGGTGCCCGTCGACGCGAAGGCGAGCATGGCCTGCTGGGCCGAGGCCGTCGAGACCGACGACCCCGAAGAACGGCTGGACGCGCTGCGCGTCCACGTCCGGCAGCTCCGGTCGCGGGCGGCCGAGCTCGCGGGCAAGGGTTACCAGCGCTGGGCCGACGCGATCTACGGGACGATCATGTTCGTCCCGTCCGACGCGGCCGTGGTGGCCGCGCTGGACACCGACCCGGAACTGCTGCGCTGGATGCTGGACCGGCGGGTCTTCCTCTGCGGGCCGACGGGATTCGCCGTACTGGCCTCCGCCGCGCTGTTCGCCGCGACCGAACGGGCACTGGTCGAGGACGTCGAGCAGGTGCGGGCGGGCGCCGCGGCCGCGCACCGGGCCGCGGGCAACGCGGTCGACGCGCTGAACCTGTCGAGCACCCATCTGCAGCGTTTCATCTCGGCGCGGCGGCGGGAGCTGGAGGCGCTCGAGAGCTTCCGGAGCACGGTCTCGCCGCTGACGGACGCCGCGGGCAGCCCGGCGCCGGTGCCGCTGATCAGGAAGGCGGACGAACTCCCTGCCTCGTGAGTGGCCAAGACGGTTCTCTTGTGTGTGTGGAAATAGGGACGTTCGACGTCCCTATTTCCACACACCCCTCACCCACGGTGACACTCGCGCGCCCACAAGCACGTCGAGTAGCCAGCTGAAGCAAGGCGCGGCGGCCCGGCATCGTGAGTGGTTAGGACGGTTAGAACCGTCCTAACCACTCACGAGCCGGATGCGCACCGGACCTCCCTACCTGCGACTTCCGGAATCGGAGGCTCCATTTCGCCGGACCCGACAACCTTGTCGCCCGCTTACTCGTAGTACCTCCGGTAAGCATCCGGACGCTCCGTCCGGGTGGTCCGGAATGACCACTACCAGGCGATAGACACACCGCCTGTTGGCGGTATGCCCGCAGCTTGGATATACGGTGGAGCCTGTGACCGCGATTCGCGATCGCCAGAGCGATCCTGATGCCGACGACGTCCCCGTTGCCTGGGACGAGCGTCCGCTCGTCGGCGCCAGGCGCGGGCTGCCCTGGTGGGCGGCCGTCCTGGTGGGCTTCGGGCTCGCCATCCTTGGCGCCTTCGTCGACATGATGATGCAGAAGGACCTGGGCCTGCTGTTCAAGGCCTGCTACGCGCTCGGCGCGGTGGCCGCGGTGGTGGCCGTCCAGCGTCGCGGGCTGTTCGGCCCGATGGTGCAGCCGCCCCTGGTCCTCGCCGTGACCGTCCCGGGGGTCATCCTCCTGACCTCGGACGGCAGCAAGGGCACGGACCTTCTTTCGAGAGCCTTCGACGTCGGCACGCCGCTGATCAACGGTTTCCCGACGATGGCCATCACCACCGGCGTCACCTTGGCGATCGGCATCTTCCGGATCTATCGCGAACGCGATCCCGAGGCCCCGGTGAAGGTCAAGCCGGGCACCAAACCGGAACGTCGCGACGAGGCCAAGCCCGCCGCCCGGCCCGCCGCGGCCGCCGCGCCGGGCCGTGGCCGTCCGGCCTCCCGGACCGGCCAGACCCCGCCCCCGCCTTCCCGCCGCGGTGCTCCCCGGGACGCCGCGCCGCGAGACGGTGCCCCGCCCCGTCGCCGTCCGGTCGACGACGAGCGCCGGCCCCGCCGCGACGCCGAACCCGGTGCCCGCAAACCGCCGCCCCCGGGACGTCAGCCCCGGCGGCCGCGTCCGGAAGACGGCGAACCGCGCCGCCGCGACCCCCGTGGCGAAAGCGCCCCCGGTGCCCCGCGCCGCCGCCCGCCGCGTGCCGACGACCCGCGCCGCGGAGGGCAGCCGCCCCGCCGCCGGCCGTGGGACGACGAGCGGTGAAGCAAGGGACCTTTGCTCCCACTTGAGCCGCTGACCAGCGAAAAGGGCCGCCCGAGGACTTCCTCGGACGGCCCTTTCTCTTAAGGAACGTCAGGCCTTCGCGGCCTTGCGCAGCTCGTGCGGAAGCGCGAAAGCGATCTTCTCGTTCGCCGTGGTGACCTCGTCGACGCTGTCCCAGCCGCGCTCGGCCAGCCACGCCAGCAGGTCCATCACCAGCACGTCCGGCACCGAAGCGCCGCTGGTGACACCGACGGTCTCGACACCTTCGAGCCAGGCTTCGTCGACCTCGTGCGCGAAGTCGACCAGGTGCGACGCGCGCGCCCCCGCCTTCAGCGCGACCTCGACCAGCCGCTTCGAGTTGGACGAGTTCGTCGAGCCGACCACCAGCACCAGGTCGCACTCGGCGGCCATGGCCTTGACCGCGACCTGGCGGTTCGTGGTGGCGTAGCAGATGTCGTCGCTGGGCGGGTCGGCCAAGCCGGGGAACTTGTCCCGCAGCTGATCCACGCGCTCCATGGTCTCGTCCACCGAAAGGGTGGTCTGCGAAAGCCAGATGACCTTCGACGGGTCGCGGACCTGGACCTTGTCGACGTCCTCGGCGGTGTCGACGAGCTGCACCTTGTCGGGAGCCTCGCCGGCGGTGCCTTCCACCTCTTCGTGGCCTTCGTGGCCGATCAGCAGGATGTCGTAGTCGTCCTTCGCGAACCGGTTGACTTCCTTGTGCACCTTCGTCACGAGCGGGCAGGTCGCGTCGATGGTCCGCAGGTTGCGCTCGGCCGCCTCGGCGTGCACCGCGGGCGAGACGCCGTGCGCGGAGAACACCACCAGTTCGCCCTCGGGCACCTCGGAGGTCTCGTCGACGAAGATCACCCCGCGTTCGCGCAGGGTCTCCACGACGTGCCGGTTGTGCACGATCTCCTTGCGCACGTAGACGGGTGCGCCGTAGAGCTCGAGTGCCTTTTCGACGGCGATGACCGCGCGGTCGACACCCGCGCAGTAGCCGCGAGGCTTGGCGAGCAGGACACGTTTGCCACCTGCCGGCACACCGGACTCGCTGATCGTCGGACTGCCGGCGGGCGTGATTCCGGGACTCGCAGAACTCATGCCCCCAGGGTACGGGCTGCCCCGGGGGCACCTCGCACTCACGTTCAGGTGACCAGGGAACCCCTCCAAAGTATGTGCGGGGAGTCACGTCCTGTGAGCCGACACACCCGTTCGGTTGGGCAGGATGGGCCGAATACGGCAGGCTAGACGCATGAAGCCTCTCCCGCTCCCCCTCCGGGTCGCCGCGGGCCTCGCCGTCACCACCGCCGAGCGGGTTCGCGAACTTCCCAAGCAGCTCACCGGACTCCCCGTCACGGTGGTCAGCCAGGTGCTCCAGTTCTCCATGCGCGTCCAGCAGCACGTCACCGAGCTCGCGATCAAGGGCGACGACGCGCTGTCGGGCCTTCGCCCGGTCGAGGACACGCCCAGCTGGGCGACCTTCGACGAAGATCTCCCGCCGGACCTGGGCGAACGGCGGTACGAGCGCGACTCGTGCGTCGTCCCGCTGCGGGAAGACGCCGAGGTTCCCGAGCCGCGTGCGGAGACCAACGGCCACCTACGCGACCTCGAAGCGCTCACCGAGGACCCGTGGGCCGAGGAGGAGCGCGCGCTCGCCGAGGAGCACCCCGACGGGGAGTTCGACAGCGCGAGCACGCCCGTCACCTCCGGTCCGGCCGGGCTCGACGACTACGACACGCTCACGTTGCCGCAGCTGCGCGCCCGGCTGCGCCGGTTCGACCTCGCGCAACTGGAAGAGCTGCTGACCTACGAGAAGGCGAACGCCGACAGGGCGTCGTTCGTCGGCATGCTCGCGCGGCGGATCGGGAACGTGAAGAAGGCCGACGGCGACGGCGCGGAAGGCCAGTGAGCGCCGAACCCACTTCCGCGGCGGGCCCGTCCACCACCGCCGAAAACCCGTGGCCGGTCCGCACGGTCGCCCGCAAGGTCGGCGAATGGATCAACCGCCTCGGCGCGGTCTGGGTCGAGGGCCAGGTCACGCAGATCTCGGCCCGCCAGGGCACCAACACCGCGTTCCTGACCCTGCGCGACCCGTCCGCGGACGTCTCGATGTCGGTGACCTGCCCGATGGGCCTGCTGCGCACGATCGAACCGCCGCTGCGCGAAGGCGCGAGCGTCGTGGTGCACGCGAAGCCGACGTTCTTCATGAACCGCGGTTCGCTGAGCCTGCGCGCCAACGAGATCCGCGCGGTGGGCATCGGCGAGCTGCTCGCGCGGATCGAGCGGCTGCGACGGCTGCTGGCCGCCGAGGGCCTGTTCGCGCCGGAGCGCAAACGCAAGATCCCGTTCCTGCCCAAGGGAATCGGGCTGATCACCGGTCGCGCGTCCGCCGCCGAACGCGACGTCCTGGTGAACGCGCAGGCCCGCTGGCCGCATGTCGCGTTCAAGGTGATCAACACCGCCGTGCAGGGTTCGCTGGCCGTCCCGCAGATCCTCCAGGCACTGTCCAAATTGGACCGTGATCCGGATGTCGACGTCATCGTGATCGCCCGCGGCGGCGGCAGCGTGGAAGACCTGCTGCCGTTCTCCGACGAAGCGCTGTGCCGCGCCGTGTCCGCGGCCGGGACCCCGGTGGTCAGCGCCATCGGGCACGAGCCCGACACCCCGCTGCTCGACCATGTCGCCGACCTCCGCTGCTCGACGCCGACCGACGCCAGCAAACGGATCGTGCCCGACGTGCGCGAGGAGACCCAGCGCGTCCGCCAGATGCGCGATCGCGGCCGCCGCGCCCTGCACGGCTGGGTGGACACGCAGGTCAGGCTGCTGAACCAGATGCGCAGCCGCCCCGTCCTGGCCGACCCGCTCGGCCCGATCCAGCGGCGCTCGGACGACGTCGAGATCCACCGCGAACGCGGACGGCGCGCCATGCTCACGCTGCTCGCCAAAGACCAGGCCGAGATCGCCAGCGCCCGGGCGCGGCTGACCGCGCTCGGCCCGGCGGCGACCCTCGAACGCGGCTACGCCGTGGTGCAGTACACCGATTCCGAAGGCAACCTCCAGGTACTCCGGTCCGTCTCCGAGGTCGTGGACGGCGCGAAACTCCGCGTCCGCGTGGTCGACGGCGCGCTCGGCGCCGTCGTCTCGGGAGAGCCGGAGGAGGGGCGTTGACGGCGAGTTTCCTGCCTTTGACCATCGACGCCGCGAGACGGGCCGACGCCCCCGAGGTACTGCGCAACGCGCTGCTGACCGACCGCGCGGCCGCCGAGTGCTGGACCGTGCTGCTGGCGGGATGTGAGTTCTCCACCAAACGCGGTCTCGACGCCCAGCTGCGCAAACTCTCCGAAGCGACGGCGGAGCACGTCGGCACCCGATGGTGGTTCGCGGACGGTTCCGTACACCGCAAACGGGTGGCGCGCGCCCAGGAGAACCTCGTCGCCGCGATCGCGGAGGGTGACGGCCAGGAGTTCGCTCTCGCCTTCGTGGGTTACGACAACGCCATGGCCGGCGCGGTAGTGTGCGCGGGTATCGGCAAGCACCGACGTCCGGTAGAAGGAAGCACAGCGTGAGCGAGACCGCCGAACTCGGCTACGAACAGGCCCGCGACAAGCTGGTCGAGGTCGTCCGCGAGCTCGAAGCGGGCGGGCTGTCCCTGGAGCAGTCGCTGGCCCTGTGGGAGAAGGGCGAGCAGCTGGCGAAGGTCTGCGAGCACCACCTCGATGGCGCGCGCGAGCGGATCGAGGCGGCGCTTTCGTCCGTCGAGGACGAGACCGGCGACGGTCAGTGACGTTCACCATGCTCCTGTGCCACCGAACCACCGTGGGTATCTGAGAGACTGGGACCCCGCCGAGTTCCTGACCCGGGAGGCCGCATGCCCACCCCCACCTCGTCCGCCAGCTCTTCTCGACGTCCTGAAGCCCCCGACCGCAACCTCGCGATGGAACTGGTCCGCGTGACCGAAGCCGCCGCGATGGCCGCGGGCCGCTGGGTGGGCCGCGGGGACAAGATCGGCGGGGACGGTGCCGCGGTGGACGCGATGCGCCAGCTGGTCTCGACCGTGTCGATGCGCGGTGTCGTCGTCATCGGCGAGGGTGAGAAGGACGAAGCCCCGATGCTGTTCAACGGGGAAGAGGTCGGCAACGGCGACGGGCCGGACTGCGACGTCGCGGTCGACCCGGTCGACGGGACGACCCTGATGGCCAAGGGCATGCCGAACGCGCTGGCCGTGCTCGCGGTCGCCGAACGCGGCGCCATGTTCGACCCGTCCGCGGTGTTCTACATGGAGAAGCTCGCCGTCGGCCCGGACGCCGCGGGCAAGGTCGACCTGGCCGCCCCGATCGCGGAGAACATCCGCCGGGTCGCGAAGGCCAAGAACTCCAGCGTCTCCGACGTCACCGTGTGCATCCTCGACCGGCCGCGCCACGAGCAGCTGATCAAGGAGGTCCGCGAGGCGGGCGCCCGGATCCGGTTCATCTCCGACGGTGACGTCGCGGGCGCGATCGCCGCGGCCCGGCCGAGCACCGGCGTCGACATGCTGCTCGGCATCGGAGGCACCCCCGAAGGCATCATCGCGGCCTGCGCGATGAAGTGCCTCGGCGGTGAACTGCAGGGCCGCCTGTGGCCGAAGGACGACGCGGAGCGCGAGAAGGCGCTGGCCGCGGGCCACGACCTCGACCGCGTGCTCGGCAACGACGACCTCGTCCGCGGCGACAACGTGTTCTTCTGCGCCACCGGCGTCACCGACGGCGACCTGCTGCGCGGCGTGCACTACCGCGCGGGCGGCGCCACGACCCAGTCGATCGTGATGCGGTCCAAGTCCGGCACGGTCCGGATGATCGACGGCTACCACCGGCTGACCAAGCTCCGCTCGTACTCGTCCGTCAACTTCGACGGCCACCTCGACGAGACCCTGGAAGACGACGTCGTTCCCCCGCTCCCGTAAGGAGAAACCGTGCTCAAGCGCGTGCTCGTGGTCCTGCTCGCGGCGATGCTCCTCACGCCGGCCGGGCAGGCCTCGGGCGCGGGCGACCTCGTCGGCGGCAGAGAGGCCGACGAGCCGTATCCGTTCATCGTTTCGCTGCATTCGGCCTCCGGCAAGGCTTTCTGCGCCGGGACGCTGATCGCGGCGGACTGGCTCGTGACGGCGGGGCACTGCGTCGAGGGCAAGAACCCGGCGAATCTGGGCGCGCGGATCGGCAGCAACGACAACACCCAAGGCGGCGAAATCGCGAAGCCCGCCGAGATCGTCGTGAACCCGTCCTACAACCCCGAACCCGAGCACGCGGGCGGCGATCTCGCGCTGGTGCGGCTGGCCGCCCCGGTGAAGGCGGCGCCGATCACGATCGGCGCCGTCGTGGCACCCGGGACGCCGACGCGGTTGCTCGGCTGGGGCCAGACGTGCCCGACTTCGGGCTGTGGCAAGGGGCCCGCGAAGCTGCAGCAACTGGACACGAAGATCGTCGAAGGCACGCGGTGCACCGCGAAGTTCGACGGAGCGGTCGAGTTGTGCACCGACAACCCCGGCGGGAACACCGGTTCGTGCTACGGCGATTCCGGTGGGCCGGAGATCGCCAAGGTCGACGAGAAATGGGTGCTGCTGGGCACGATCAGCCGGCCGGGCAACGCGGATCCGGTGTGCGCGACCTCGCCGTCGATCGCGACTTCGGTGGTCGCTTACGCGCAGTGGATCGCGGAAAAGATCACGCCGCCTACGCCCGCTCCGCCCGCCTGAGAGATGCAATGAACGGGACGTTCCTTGCAAATTTCGCAAGGAACGTCCCGTTCATTGCACGCGCTACTCGGCGTTGCTCGAGTGACCGGGGAACAGATGCGCCTCCGGATCCAGCATGACCGCGATGTTGTTCACCGCCGTCGCCGCTTCCCCGAACCCGGTCGCGATCAGCTTCACCTTCCCCGGATACGCCGCGACGTCGCCCGCCGCGTAGACCCGCTCCCGCGGGGTCGCCATCGTCGAGTCGACCGCGATCGCGCGGTGATCGATCTGGAGTCCCCAGCTTTCGATCGGCCCGAGATCCGCGGTGAACCCGAGCGCGGCGACCACCGTGTCGGCGCGCAGCACCTCGGGCTCGGCACCCTTGACCTGGATCTCGACCTCGGCCAGCGCGCCGTCGCGATCGAGGAACCGGGTGACCTCGGCGTCGGTGACGATCCGCACGCCGAGTTCCCGCGCCTGCCGCACGATCGACTCGGCCGCGCGGAACTTCGCGCGCCGGTGCACGAGGGTGACGCTCGCGGCGACCGGATGCAGCGCGAGCACCCAGTCGAACGCCGAATCCCCGCCGCCGACGACGACCACGTGCTGCCCTTCGTGCGCCTTCAACGACGGCACGAAATGGACCATGCCGCGGCCGAGCCAGCCGTCGCCCGCCGGCAGCGGTCTCGGCGTGAACTCGCCGATCCCGGCGGTGATCAGCACCGCACCGGCCCGCAGGACCTGCCCGCCGTCGAGGGTGATGATGACGCCGCCTTCGACGCTTTCGAGTTTCTCGGCCTTGCGACCGAGCAGGTACACGGGCTTGAACGGCGCCGCCTGGTCGAGGAGACCGCGCACCAGGTCCCGGCCGCGGACTTCGGCGAACCCGCCGACGTCGTAGATCATCTTTTCCGGGTACATCGCGGTGACCTGGCCGCCCGCTTCCGGCAGTGAATCCACGACGGCCATCGAAAGGCCGCGGAATCCCGCGTAGTAGGCGGCGAAAAGACCTGTCGGACCGGCCCCGATGATGACGAGGTCGTACGACGTTTCCCCAGCGGACTCGCTCATTCGGCACTCTCCCGGCCGGTGGTGGGCGGCGTGATCGAGAACACATTCGATCCTAGCCCTCGCGTGCCGAAAGACACGGAGCGCGCCGGGAGACCCTGCGCGAGACTTGGGATATGGCTGAACAGGAATACCGGATCGAACACGACACCATGGGCGAGGTGCGCGTCCCCGTCGGCGCCCTCTACCGCGCGCAGACGCAGCGCGCCGTCGAGAACTTCCCGATCTCCGGCCGGGGCCTGGAGCGCGCCCAGATCCGCGCGCTCGGCCTGCTGAAGGCCGCCGCGGCGCGGGTCAACGCGCGGCTCGGCGTGCTGGACGCCGAGGTCGCCGAGGCCATCGCGAAGGCCGCGGACGAGGTCGCCGAGGGCAAGCACGACGCGCACTTCCCGATCGACGTGTTCCAGACCGGTTCCGGGACCTCGTCGAACATGAACGCCAACGAGGTCATCGCGACGCTCGCGTCGAAGGCGCTCGGCCGCGACGTGCACCCGAACGACCACGTCAACGCCTCGCAGTCCTCCAACGACACCTTCCCGACGACGATCCACGTCGCCGCGACGGAAGCAGTGCTCTCCGATGTGATCCCCGCTCTGGAGTACCTGGCCGCCGCCATCGAGACGCGCGCGGGCGAATGGGCGGACATCGTGAAGTCCGGCCGCACACACCTGATGGACGCCGTGCCGATCACCTTCGGCCAGGAGGCAGGCGCGTGGGCGTCGCAGGTCCGGTTCGGGGTCGAACGGCTGAAGTCGGGCCTGCCGCGGCTCGGCGAACTGCCGATCGGCGGGACCGCGGTCGGCTCCGGGTTGAACGCGCCCGAGGGCTTCGGCGCGGCGGTCTCGCAGGAGCTGGCTTCGGTGACCGGTCTTCCGCTGACCGAGGCGCGGGACCACTTCGAGGCGCAGGCGACGCAGGACAGCGTCGTCGAGACGTCCGGGCATCTGCGCACGGTCGCGGTGTCGCTGAACAAGATCGCGAACGACCTGCGCTGGCTGGGATCCGGCCCGCGCACCGGGCTCGCCGAACTGGCGCTGCCGGATCTCCAGCCGGGTTCGTCGATCATGCCGGGCAAGGTGAACCCGGTGATCCCCGAGGCGACGCTGCAGGTGGTCGCCCAGGTGATCGGGAACGACGCGGCGGTGGCCTTCGCCGGCGCGGCGGGCAACTTCCAGCTCAACGTGAACCTGCCGGTGATCGCGCGCAACGTGCTCGAATCGGCGCGGCTGCTCGCCGCGGTCTCGCGGCTGCTGGCGGACAAGGTGTTCGCGGGCGTGACGGTGAACGCCGACCGCGCGCGCGAGTACGCCGAGGGCTCGCCGTCGATCGTGACGCCGCTCAACAAATACATCGGCTACGAAGAGGCCGCCGCCATCGCGAAGCAGGCGCTCAAGGAGCTGAAGACGATCCGCGAGGTCGTGATCGAACGCGGTCACGTCGCGAACGGCAAGCTCACCGAAGCGCAGCTGGACGAGGCTCTCGACGTCCTCCGCATGGCCCGCGGAGGACGCTAAGCGTCGAGAGCGACCACAGCCGCGTGAAGCGGTGAGGCGAGCGAAGCCGCCAGCCCACCCGAAGGCGGTGTCTCGGTGAACAGGTGCAGCCAGGTCAGCACCGGTCCGAGCAGGATCGCGTGCACGAGAGCCGGATCGGGCCGTCGTGAGAGTTCCCCTCTCGCGACGGCCCGATCCAGCATCTGGACCAGATAACCGCGTTCGCGGCCGAGGAAGACCTCACCGAACCGGGCCTCCAGCGCCGGATCCGCACGCACGTCGGCGAGCAGCGAAGGCAACGCCTGCCGCAGTTCCGCACCGTCCAAAGAGGACTGGATCACTTCGAGGACCGCCGCCACGTCGCCCCGCAGCGAGCCCGTGTCCGACGGCGGTTCGAGCTCGACCGGATGGATCACCGCGGCGAACACGACCTCCGCCTTCGACCGCCATCGCCGGTACACCGCGGCCTTGCCGACGCCCGCGCGCGCCGCGACCGCGTCGATCGTGCAGCGCTGATAACCGGTTTCGGTCAGCAGCGCCCGCACGGCCACGCGGACCGCGTCGTCGATTCCTTCTTCCCTCGGCCTGCCTCTCGACATTACCGCAGTTTACGAGACTGACAGTTCCGTATATCGTCCGGGTATGACCTGGACGAGAACCTCCCGCGAAATCCTTCCCTGCCCGCCGTCTGCGCTCTGGCCCTCGCTGGCCGACTTCGGCCGTTGGCCCGACTGGGACCCCGACCTCAGCTCCGCCGAACTGCACGGCCCTGCCGAGGCGGGGACGACCGGTTTCCTCGTACCGACCGGTTTTCGCGGCCGCGTGCATTCACGAGTCGCCGAGCCGTTCACGATCACGTCCCTGGTGCAGGACCGCGAGATCGCCCTTCGCCAGCCGATTCCCCTCGGCGCCATGGATCTCGTGTTCCGGCTGACCGCGGTCGGCGGCGGGACGGAGTTCGTCCAGGAGATCACCCTCGGCGGGCCGATGCGCGCGGTCATGGTCGCGGTCATCGCCGGCGACGTCGTGAAGCATTTCGACGTCAAGTGCGCCAGGCTCGTCGAGCTCGCGGCGGCGCAGGCCGATCACGACGCCTGAGGACACCAGCGCCACCCCGATCACTTGCGAGAAGCGGAAATCCTGCATTCCCAGCAGGAGTGACACGGCGAGCCCGGAGACCGGCATCAGGCCGACCAGCACCCCGGCCCGGTCCGCGCCCAGCGCGGAAACCGCCGAGTACCAAAGAAGAAACGCGATCGCGGTGACGACGACCGTCAGGTAGCCGAGCGCGATCAGTTCACGCCCGTCCGGCCAGGCCCAGGCGCCGGACGGGTCGGCGATCGTCCCGACGACCGCGCCACCGGCGCCCGCGGCGAAACACCCCCAGGTGGCGGTCGCCAACGGCCCGAGCCTTTCGAGCACGCCGACGGCGAGCAGCGTGAAGAGCGCTTCGCACACCATGGCCAGCGCGGCGAGTACCAGCCCTTGCCAGCGCGCCGCGCCGCCCCCGGAGAGCACGGCGATCCCGAGCCCGGCGAGCACCGCCCCGGTCACCGGCGCCCACGACGGCCGGTTGCCCTTCGCCAGCGGGCCGGCGAGCGCGAGCACGAGCGGCGTGCCGCCGAGGAAGGCGGCGACGAGGCCGGGCTCGGCGTAGCGCTGTGCGAACAGCAAGCACGCCTGGAACCCGATCATTCCGGTCGCCGCGAGGGCGATCAGCGACGGCAGGTCGCGCGCGCCCGGCAACGGCAACGGGCGCCCGCTCAGCCGGGCCCACGCCAGCAGGAGCACTCCCGCCAGCGCGTACCGCAGCGCCTGCCCGGTGATCACGGGGTAGCCGTCGAGCATTCCCGTCACCGGCACGGACGCGCCGACGATCAGCACCCCCAGTACGCCGATCGTCACGCCTCTTCTTTCGTTGTCCATACCCTTCACGATGGCGGCCCTTTGGCCCGAATCGAAGAGCCAAATCCTGCGTTCCGTACCGGACCATAAGTGCGGTCGAGCGCAGCACATGGTCTCGCCCCGCCCACAACCGTCCACAAAGGACGCCAACTCGCCAACCGTGTCCAATTTGGGCGTTTTGAGCGAGGGTCGTGAGCGGCAATGATCGTTCTAACCCTCTTTGCCACTCACGACCCCCCGCGAGAACCGGACATAATGCCGCCAAACGGACGCACGATCGACGTGCGTTGTCCCTTGTGGACACTGTGCGCCGGGGTAGCCCGCATCGCGAAGCCGGCGCCACGTTTGACTTACCCCAGCGAGCTCAGCCGCCGCGACCTGGTCACGAAAGCCACTTTCGGGACATCAGACGTCGCGCAAGTGGCTTTCGTGACACGCGTCGGCCACCCGCGGCGGTGCCGGTCACGACCCAGCCTGGGTCTGTCAGGACCAGGCACCGGCCCCAGGAGATCCGGGATACTTGTCGACATGACCGAGACGGCCGGACTGGGCGAATTCCTCAAGGCACGCAGGGCCGCGCTGGATCCGGCGGACCTCGGCCTGCCGACGGGGTTCAACCAGCGGCGGGTCGCCGGGCTGCGGCGCGAGGAGCTGGCACAGCTGGCCGGGATCAGCGTCGACTACTACACGCGGCTGGAACAGGGCCGGGCGCGCAACGTGTCCGACTCGGTCCTCGATTCGCTGAGCCGGGCGCTGCGACTGCATCGCGACGAGGCCACCTACCTGCGCAATCTGGCCGCACCGAAACGCAAACGCGTCGCACGGCCGAAGACCCAGCGGATCCGGCCGGAATTCCAGATGATGCTGGACGCCCTCCACTCCCCGGCGCTCGTCCTCGGCCGCTACGGGGACGTGCTCACCTGGAATGCCCTGGGTGGCTCGCTCTCCTTCGATCTGGCCTCGCGGCCGGCGGGGGAACGCAACATCCCGAAGATGTTCTTCCTCGACGACCACGCCCGCGAGCTGCATCCCGAGTGGGAAACCGTGGCGAAGGAGATCGTCGCGAACCTGCGCTCGGAAAGCGGGAGGTATCCGGACGACCCGTACCTCGCCCAGCTCGTCGGCGAGCTCTCCCTCGGCAGCGAAGTCTTCCGGAAGCTGTGGGCGAAGCAGACCGTGCGCGAGAAGGCGCACGCGTGGAAGGTGATGATCAACCCGATCGTGGGAGAGCTCCGGCTGCGCTACGAGACGCTGCGGCTGCCCGACGATCCGGACCAGGCCCTGGTGATCTACACCGCCGAGCCCGGCTCCGACAGTGAACGCGCGCTCCGCCTGCTCGCCAGCTGGGTCGCCGATCCCGCGCACGTTTGAACGCGAAACTGTCGGTGCCCGGGTCCATGATGGATCCATGTTGCTCTCCGCGGTGGTGACCGCGTCGGCCGAGCTGGCCGCCACGAGGTCCAGGAAGGCGAAGATCGCCACCCTGGCCGCGGTGCTGCGTGCCGCGGACGAGCTGGAGCTGCCCGCGGTCATCGGGTTCCTCACCGGGCAGCCGACGCAGGGCCGCATCGGCACCGGCTGGCGGACACTGGCCGCACTGGACGCGGCCCCGGCGGCCGAGCCGTCGTTGACCGTCGCCGAGGTCGACACGGCCTTCGACACGGTGGGGGCGGCGTCGGGTTCGGGGTCGGTGAAGCTGCGCGCGGAGACACTGCGGGCCTTGCTCACCAAGATGACCAAGGAGGAGCAGGAATTCCTGTTCCGGCTGCTCACCGGCGAGCTCCGGCAGGGCGCACTCGAAGGGATCATGGTGGACGCCATCGCGGCGGCGTCCGAGATCCCGGCCGAGGACGTGCGGCGGGCGTTCATGCTGTCCGGGCAGCTCCCGGTGACGGGCCTGGCCGCGATGACGGGCGGCCGCGAGCGGCTGGCGGAGTTCAAGCTGGCGCTGGGCACGCCGATCCGGCCGATGCTGGCCTCCCCGGCGGAGTCGCTCGACGAGGCGATCGCCGAACACGCCGAGATGCTGGTCGAGTACAAGATGG
This sequence comes from Amycolatopsis keratiniphila, assembly GCF_000400635.2. NCBI lineage: Bacteria > Bacillati > Actinomycetota > Actinomycetes > Pseudonocardiales > Pseudonocardiaceae > Amycolatopsis > Amycolatopsis keratiniphila. The sequence continues at coordinate 7,701,314 of NC_021252.1, forward strand.
ACGGCGCGCGGATCCAGGTCCACCGCGAAGGCGACGAGGTGCACATCTACACGCGCACGCTGCGGGAGATCACCGGCAGCGTCGGCGAGCTGGTGGATCTGGTGCGTTCCCTGCCCTGCACGTCGGTGGTGCTCGACGGCGAGACCCTGGCCCTGACCGACGACGGCAGGCCGAGGCCGTTCCAGGAGACGATGAGCCGGTTCGGCAGCAGCCGCGAGGAGCAGGTCAAGGCGCTGTTGCTGCGGCCGTACTTCTTCGACTGCCTGCACCTCGACGGCGTCGACCTGCTGGACGCGCCGCTCTCCGAACGGAACGCGGCCCTGCACCGGGTCGCGGGCGAGCACGTCATCCCGGGTGAGCTCAGGCCCGCCTCGGCCGACGGGGTGCTGGAAGCGGCGATGGCCGCCGGGCACGAAGGCGTGATGGTCAAGGACCTCGCTTCGCCGTACGCGGCGGGCCGCCGTGGCCGCGCGTGGCTCAAGGTGAAACCGGTGCACACGATCGACCTGATCGTGCTCGCCGCGGAATGGGGGCACGGCAGGCGCACCGGCACGCTGTCGAATCTGCACCTCGGCGCCCGCGACCCCGACGGCGGCCCGCCGATCATGGTCGGCAAGACGTTCAAGGGTATGACCGACGAGCTGCTGGCCTGGCAGACGAAGACGTTCCAGGAGATCGAGACCCACCGCACGGACTGGGCGGTCCACGTGCGGCCGGAGCTCGTCGTCGAGATCGAACTCGACGGAGCCCAGGTGAGCACGAGGTACCCGGGCGGGCTGGCGCTGCGCTTCGCGCGGGTCGTGCGCTACCGGCCGGACAAGGAGGCCGCGGACGCCGACACCATCGACACCGTGCGCGGCCTCCTGAAGCCCTGACCCCTCCCGCATTTCGTCCTCTGAATGCGGTCCTTGCGCGTGCAAGAACCGCATCCAGAGGACTAGGCCGTGTCCTGTAAGTCTGTTCGACGGGCTTCGCGCCCAGGTGGTTCCTGGCCGTGCAGGCGATGGCTGCTCGGCGCGCTGGTTGTTGACGATGTGGGAATCGGGACATTGAGTGTCCCGATTCCCACATCGTCGATGGCCGCTCGGGTGCCGGAGCTTGATCAACGGAGGATTGGGGACACTCGACGTCCCAAATCCTCCCCGCTCGCCGCATCCAGAGGACGAAATGCGTCAGTAGCAGCGGTCCGAAGTGATCTTGTAGGTGTAGTTGTTCGAGAGGTTGGAGGTCACCTCGAAGCGGATCTTGTGATACACCGGCGGCTCCCCGAGCACGCCGTGCTTGACGGTGCGCTCCTTGCCCGGCGCGATGGCCCCGCTCCAGAGCCCCTTGTCGAAGACGTCGTCGATGATCTGGACGAGCATCCCCCGGTAGTCGTGGTTGTGCACGGTGATGTCGATGCTCTGCCCCGCGCTCACCTCGACGACCTTCGTCTTCCCGCCCATCAGCGGTCCGCCCTCACAGACCTTCGACGCCGCCGAAGCGGACGGTGCCATCAGCAGGGTGCCGGCCAGCGCGACCGGGACGACGGCGAACAGCTTCTTCTTCATCGGTTCCCCACAACGGTCTTGACGACATTGGACTGGACGGCCAGGTCGAGGCCGATTTTCATGTTCCCCCCGCAATAGGCCTTCTCACCGTTCTTGAAATGCACCGTCAGATCCCCGGCGCATTCGAACACCTTGACGTCCCAAGTGCGCGTGCCCGGCTTGAGGCAGATCGCGTCCTTCCCGGCCCGGCGCATCCAGCCGTGATAGCCGGATTCGCAGGTGATGATCGGATCACTGCCCGATGCGGGCGCCGGAGCCGCCTGTGCGGCGGTGACCGGCAGGAGCGCCACGGTGAGCGCGGCCCCGGCCAGTGCGGCGACCTTGACGTACGGACGCATGGATTCCCTTTCCGCAAATAATGTGAGAGTGTTTCGGAAAATCCCCGTCCGGAATTCCCGGACGCCGATGACGTTATGGGCGCCGGAAGCTGCCGCGGAAGCGATTCACGGCCGCGAAATGGCCATGGCCGAAGAAACAATGTCCTCGCAGGTCAGCGCTTTGGCCATCGGCCCGGAAGGTCAAATGACGCGGACCGAGAAGAACACGGCGCGGGCGTTCGGCAGCAGGATGTGGCCCTGTTCGTCGGCCATCTTCCAGTACACCTGGCAATGCCCGGGACGGTCCGGCGCCCGCACCTCGACGGAGACGCGCACCCGTTCGCCGGGCGCGGTCTGCGGGACGGGGACGCGTTCGGGCGTGGCGCATTCGCCCGGATTCCCGAACGATCCGGCGCGGACCAGATAGCGCCCGATCCATCCGACCGTTCCCGCGTTGCGGAACTCCCAGGTCTTCACGAAGACCGATCCGGCCGCGACCTCGCTGCCGTCGGGCACGGTCACATCGGCGACGAATTCCGACGCGTCACCGGCCGGCGCGGCGGGCTCGGAACCGAACGGGACGGCGAAGACGAGCACGAGCGCCGCGACGAGCACGAATGCCACGGCTCCGGCGAGGACGAACGCCGTCCGGCGAGACTTCACGGCGACCGGTTCCGGCCCGGCGGTCAGCGCGTCCCGCGCGCGTTCCCATTCGCCGCGCCATTCGTGGCGGACCTCGTCCTCGTCGCCGCCGAGCACCCCGACGGCCAGCACGCGAACGAACTCCCAGGACGTTTCCCAGCTGGGCAGCCGCTCTCCGCGGGCCGCGGCCGAAAGCGCCGATTTCGACGCCAGCGCGCCGTACTCGTCACGCATCCGGTCGTAGGAAGGGTCACCGGCGGCCCGTTTCAGCTCCCACAGCCGCCGCGCGATCTCCGCGACGGGTCCGCTGTCCTCCGCCGGACCCCGCGCGACCCGGCCGCGGCGTCCGGGCCTCCGCTCGACGTCCATCGGTTCCCACGATATGACCCGATGGGCGGGAAGACCCGGCGGCGTCCCGCCCCCGATCGAGTGGCGGCGTGCGGTGGTGACGGGACGTCCTCACCCGATCACCCATAAAGTGGGCGAATGCAGGCTTCCAAGATCGCGCGTGCCTGGTTCGGCCTGACGGCACTGGTGGTGATCGCCGGTCTCGCCGCGCAGATCCCGGTCTCCGCGGGCACCACCGGCGGCACCTTCCACACCCCGGCCGGCCGGGTGGCCAACCTGCTCGCGTTCTTCACCATCGACTCGAACATCCTGGTCGGCGTCGGCAGCCTGCTGCTCGCGCTCGGCGTCGCGGGCCGGTCGACGTTGTTCGGCGTGCTGCGGCTCACCGGGCTCGTCGGCATCACCGTGACCGGCGTCGTCTTCCAGGTCGCGCTCGCCGATCTCTACGAACTGCACGGCTGGGCGGTGTTCGCCGACACGATGCTGCACAAGGTGTCGCCGTTGATGTGCGTCGCGGGCTGGCTGCTGTTCGGGCCGCGCGGCCAGCTGTCGTGGCGGGTCCTGTGGTGGTCGCTGCTGTACCCGCTCGCCTGGCTCGCCGTCACGCTGGTGCGCGGCGCGATCATCGGGTTCTACCCGTACCCGTTCGTCGACCCGGGCATCAACAGCTACGGCGGTGTCGCGTTCAACTGCGTGCTGATCGGTGTGCTGTTCATCGGTCTCGCGGCGGCCGCGGTCGGCTTCGACCGCACGTTCAGCCGCCGGGATGAACCCGACGACTATCTAGCCCCGGACCCGGCGGAAAGCGTTGAGCGGATCCGCGACGCCGGCACGTACTAGCGTCCGCACCGCCCCGAGCCGCCGGTCCACCGGTTTCCCGGCGGCCACCCGGTGCATCTGCTGGGTGTGCCACTGGATCTCGAGCAGACTGTCGGCCAGCCGGATGCCGGTCTTCGGCGCCGTGCGCTGGGCACGGACCTCCTCGCCACCGAGCAGCCGCCCGGGCAGCGCCGGGTCGACGATCAGCGGCCTGCCGAGGCCGATGACGTCCAGCGCCCCGGAACGCAGCGCCTCCGCCATGCCCTCCGGACTGGTGAAGCCGCCGGTGACCATCAGCGCGACATCGGTGACCTGCCGCGCCTTCGCGGCGTAGTCGAGGAAGTATGCCTCGCGGCTGAGGGTGCTCGCCTTGGCCGAGCCCATCATGGCGGCCTTCTCGTAAGTCCCTCCGGAGACCTCCAGCAGGTCGATGCCCGCCTCGCCCAGCTCGCGGACGACTTCGAGCGAGTCCTCCTCGCTGAAACCGCCGCGCTGGAAGTCCGCGCTGTTGAGCTTGACCGCGATCGGCACGGCGTCGCCGACCTCGGCGCGCACCCGGGCGACGACTTCGAGCAGGAAGCGGCGCCGCCGGAGCGCGTCGCCACCCCAGCCGTCGGTGCGCTGGTTGGTCAGCGGCGAAAGGAACTGTGACACGAGGTAGCCGTGCGCGCCGTGGATCTGGACACCGGCGAACCCGGCGTCGACGACGGTCCGCGCGGCCACCCCGAACCGATCGATGATCGCCTCGATCTCGCCGACGGTGAGCGCGCGCGGCGTCGCGAAGACCGAGCGGATGCCGCGGTCGCCGAACGGCACCGCCGACGGCGCGACCGGCCGGCGGGAGAGGAAGCGCGGGCTCTGTCTGCCCGGATGGTTGAGCTGGGCCCACAACCGGGACTCGGTCCCGTCGACCGACCGCGCCCACGGCTTGAACTCGGTCGCGTCCGGTTCACGGGGCACCGCGACGTTGCGCGGTTCGCCCAGCGCGGTCGGATCGACCATGACGTTGCCGGTGATCAGGGTCCCGGCGCCGCCGCGGGACCACGTCCGGTACAGCTCGGCCAGTTCGGCGGTCGGCCGGTTGCGGCGGTCGCCGAGCTGTTCGCTGAGCGCGGCCTTGGCCAGCCGGTTCGGCAGGGTCGCGCCGCATCGCAGTTTCAGCGGCTCGGCCAGCAGTTCCTTGGGCTCGCTCATCGCGCTCTCTCCCGCCGTTACCTACCGAGCAGTATCCCTACTCGAAGTAACATACTCGCGGTATGTCGAGTACTCAAGGCGTGGCGATGCCGAAGGGGTTGTCGATCACGTAGCGCCAGAACCCGTCTTCGCCACGCCTCACAACGTCGGTCGCTGTCGCGGCGAGGTGTCCTTCGATGGTCCAGTCGACGATCAGCAGCGCCAGGTCACCGGCGATGTGCACCTGGCGCGGCGTCACCTCGATCGGCTGCCCGAGCGCCAGGATCCCGCCGTTCGCGGCCCGGCGGTCCGCGCCGGTCACCCGCACGCCGTCCCGGCGGACGAACACGGCGTCCGGTTCGTAGACCGTGTCGAGGATTTCGGCGGATCCGGTGTTGAAGGCGGCCTGGAAGACGAAGGGATGTCCGGCCGGGTCGGTGGTCAAAGGCACACTGGGGGAATGCGTCATGCGGACAGCGAAACCGACCGCGAAGCAGGTCACCAAACGGAAACCTTCGACGGCGAACTCGTCCCGGACGCCCGCGGCCGCACGCGGCGACCGGAGCCGGACTGCCCCGTCGAGGTCGCGCTCGCCGCGATCTCGGGCCGCTGGACCACGCTGGTGCTTCGAGAACTGATGGGCGGGGCACGGTCCTTCAGCGACCTACGCGCGGCGTTGCCCGGCCTGTCGGCGAAGGTGCTGACAGAACGCCTCGGCGACCTGACCGCGCGACGCCTCGCCGTCCGCGAAGAGCTGCCAGGCTTCCCGAGCCGGACCAGCTACCGGCTCACTCCCGCGGGACAGGAGCTGCGGCCGCTGCTGATCGAGCTGTACCGCTCAGGTTCGGCCCTACTGGCCCAGTAGCCGAGGCGCGATCGGTTTCACCCGAGCCCGCACCTTCACCTCGTCGGCCATCGCCCGCGCCCACGCCTGCAACCCCGGGATGTCGATCCCGTGCGGCCCGGCCTCGCGGAACGGCTCGATGTTGTCCGCGCCACGCTCCAGCAGCGAAGCCGCGCCGTTGCCGTTCCCCCTGGCCGCGTGGGTCAGGCCCACGGCGAGCTGCGCGAGGCCGCGCCACAGCTCCCGCTCCGGGCCGTCGGTGGACTTCCACGCGTCCTCGAACACCTCGTGCGCATGGAACGGGCGGCCCGCGTCGAGCAGGCGCTGCGCCTCGGAAATGGTGTCCTCCGGGCTGCGTTCGATGCCCTCGGGCTGCCGCTCGACACCGTCGGCGCCGTACGGGAGCGGCCTGCCGAGACCGTCCCGCGGGCGCGCGTTGCGGGCTCGTCCGGCTTCGTCACGGTCCCGGTCCGTCATGCCGTCATTGTCCCACGCGGGTATCCTGGGGCCTCGTGCGCTTTCTCGACGGGCATAGGCCCGCTCACGACCTGACCTACGACGACGTGTTCCTTTTGCCGAACCGGTCGGACGTGGAGTCCCGTTTCGACGTCGACCTGTCCACTGTGGACGGCACCGGCGCGACGATCCCGATCGTGGTCGCCAACATGACCGCCGTCGCGGGCCGCCGGATGGCCGAAACGGTCGCCAGGCGCGGCGGGCTCGTCGTCCTGCCGCAGGACGTCGACGTGGCCGCGGTCGCCGACATCGTCACCTGGGTCAAGAGCCGTCACACCGTGTGGGACACCCCGCTCGTGCTGACCGGCGGCGACGCGGTGGCCGACGCGCTGAACCTGGTCGGCAAACGTGCCCACGGCGCCGTCGTCGTGGTGGACGAGGACGGCAAGCCCGTCGGCGTCGTGGACGAAGCGGGCTGCGCCGGTGTAGACCGCTTCGCGCGGCTCGCCGACGTCGCGGAGCCCGCGGTCGTCACGGTCCCGCTGGACACTCCGCCCCGCGAGGTGTTCGAGCGGCTGCACGACCACGGCGGCCGCCTCGCGCTCGGCATCGACGAGAACGGCAGGCTCGCGGGCGTCCTGACCGAGATCGCCGCCCTGCGCGCCGAGATCTACACCCCGGCCGTCGACGACGGCGGCAACCTGCGCGTCGCCGCCGCGATCGGCGTGAACGGCGACGTCGCGGCGAAGGCCGAGGCCGTCCTCGCGGCGGGCGTCGACGTGCTGGTGGTCGACACCGCGCACGGCCACCAGGAGAAGATGATCTCCGCACTCAAAGCCGTCCGATCGGTGAACCCGCAGGTCCCGGTGGTCGCCGGGAACGTGGTCACCGCGGAGGGCACACGCGACCTGATCCACGCCGGTGCGGACGTCGTCAAGGTCGGCGTCGGCCCCGGCGCCATGTGCACGACCCGGATGATGACCGGAGTCGGACGCCCGCAGTTCTCCGCCGTCGCCGAATGCGCTGCCGCGGCGCGTGAACTGGGCAAACACGTCTGGGCGGACGGCGGCGTGCGGCATCCGCGCGACGTCGCGCTCGCGCTGGCCGCCGGCGCGTCGGCGGCGATGGTCGGCTCGTGGTTCGCCGGCACCCACGAATCCCCGGGCGACCTGCGCTACGACGAGCAGGGCAAGCCGTACAAGGAGTCGTTCGGCATGGCGTCCAAGCGCGCCGTCGGCGCCCGCACGCGCACGGACAACGTCTTCGAGCGCGCCAAGAAGGGCCTGTTCGAAGAGGGCATCTCGGCGTCGCGGATGGCCTTGGACCCGGCACGTCCCGGCGTCGAGGACCTGCTCGACTCCATCGGCTCCGGTGTCCGTTCGGCCTGCACGTACGCGGGTGCCCGGACGCTGGAGGAGTTCCACGAGCGCGCGCTGCTCGGGATCCAGTCCGCCGCCGGTTTCGCGGAAGGACGTCCGCTGCCGTCGGGCTGGTGATTCAGCGCACCCGAAGCACTAAGGTGCACCGGGTGAGACGCCTGAGACGGATCGTGGCGGCGGCGAAGGACGACCGCCGCCACGCGGAAAACGGGGAAATCGCCGAGCTGCGGGCCGCGCTCGCGGAGCAGGCGGCGGAAATCGAGCGATTGCGCGCCACGCTGGAGCATCGCACCGCCTGGCTCGAAGACCACGGCAAAGCCCTGCGGGACGGCGACGCGCGCATCTCCACCGTCGAAGACCGGCAGGCCGCCCTCGACGCGCGGCAGGGAGCGCTCGACGGCTGGCTCGGCGGTCACGACACCGCGTTCGAAGGCCTGCACCTCCGTACCGAAAACCTCGAGGCCGCGCGTGACGTCCGCACGTTCACGCACTGGATCGATCAGCACGAACTCCTTGCCGCCCCGAAGATCTCGATCGTCCTGCCCACCCACGACCGGGCCGCGCTGCTGCCGCGTGCCGTCGCTTCGGTGCTGGCGCAGCGCTACGACAACTGGGAACTGGTGATCGTCGACGACGCCAGTTCGGATTCCACGCCGAAGGTGATCGCCGGTTTCGAGGACCCGCGGATCCGTTCGATCCGGGTCGAGCACGGCGGCGTCTGTGCCGCCCGCAACGCCGGGCTGGCCGAGGTCACCGGCGACGTGGTCGCCTACCTCGACGACGACAACACCATGCATCCCTTGTGGCTCAAGGCCTTGGGCTGGGCGTTCGGCGAGCATCCGGAGATCACGGCGGCCTACGGCGGCTTCGTCATCGACGACATCGGCGGACTGCCGACGTTGTTCCTGCGCCGCTACGACCGGAAAACCCTGGAGCGCGAGAATCTCGCCGACATCGGCGCCGTCGCGCACCGGGCGGGCCTGCCGGAAGCCCGGTTCGACGAATCGCTGGTCGAGATGGGCGACTGGGATTTGTTGCTGGCGCTGACCGCGGACCGCGCGCCCCTGGTCGTCCCGGCGATCTCCTGTTACTACACGACGACTTCCGGGGACCGGCTCTCCCACGGGCCGACCTACGACGACGACTTCGCCGCCATCCGCCGCAAGCATTCAGGACCGGAGCACCGAGTATGACCGAGCCCGCCAAGATCCTCGTGGTCGCACTCGACGCGTGCGATCCCACCACGATCAGGGAACTCGCCGCCGCGGGTGAGGTGCCGACGCTGGCGCGCCTGCTCGAAACCAGCGCTTCGGCGACCACGCACAATCCCTACGGCCTGTTCGTCGGCTCGCTGTGGAGCAGCTTCTTCACCGCGCGCACCGCCGCGCGGACCGGGTTCCACTGCTGGGAAGAGGTCGACACCAAGACCTACGAACGGCGGCTGACCAGCCCGCTGGAGATCCGCGGGACCCCGTTCTGGGAGACGCTTTCCGACGCCGGCAAACGGGTCGCCGTGCTCGACGTCCCGCATTCCCGTGCGGACAAACCGATCAACGGGGCCATGGTGAGCGAATACGCCTGCCACGACCGGCATTTCGGCTTCCACACCTCACCACCCGAGCTGGCGAAGGAGATCGAGGCCGAGTTCGGGCTCACCCCCATCCTCACCGCCGAGCCCGACCTGGTCCGCGACTGGGCACCGGACGACTACCTCCACCGCGAAGGTCCACATCGGACACCCGACGAGGAACGTGCGCTGACCCACGGGCTCGTCGCCGGGATCGGGCAGAAGACCCAGGTGTCGACGAAGCTGCTCGCCGAGGGCGATTGGGATCTTTTCCTTTCGGTGTACGGGGAATCCCACAGCATCGGCCATCAGCAGTGGCATCTGCACGACCCGGGGCACCGCGACCACGACGTGGCGCTCGCCGCGGAACTGGATCCGATCCGCGCGGTCTACCGCGGCCTCGACGAGGCGATCGGAGAGCATCTCGCGCTGGCCGGACCGGACACCACGGTCTTCGTGCTGCTGAGCCACGGCATGGGATCGCGGTACGAGGGAAGCCATCTGCTGCACGAAATCCTGCGGCTTCTCGACACGGTGGAGACCGAAGGACTGCGGGGCGGCGGCGCGATGACGACGGCCAAACGCGCCTATTCCGCGCTCCCCCGTCCTTTGAGGACGAAGCTCGCTTCGGCCGCGATGCCCTTGCTGCGCAAGCGACTCGCGTCGGCGCCGCTGCCCGCGGTGCCGAACTGGGCGACCGCCGAACAGCGGTCGAAGCAGCGGTTCTACCTGTCTCCCAACAACTTCGTCTTCGGCGGGGTGCGGATCAACCTGGCAGGCCGCGAGCCGCACGGCGTCGTCCGGCCCGGTGCCGAATACGAAGCCGTGTGCGAGCAGCTGACCGAAGACCTGCTTTCGCTGGTGAACGTCGCGTCGGGGAAGCCCGTCGTGCGCGAGGTTTCCCGCACGAGCGACCACTACGACCGGGAAGCCGACGACACACTGCCGGATCTGCTGATCGACTGGGCCCGCTCCGGGCCGATCGAGACGGTCTGGTCGCCCAAGACCGGCGTCGTCTACGGCCCGGACGAGCACTGGCGCACCGGGGACCACCGGCCGGATGGGCTCCTGCTCGCCAGCGGCCCCGGTTTCGAACCGGGCGCGAAGCTGCCGGATCTGGACGTTGTCGACCTGGGTTCGACCCTTTCGGCCATGCTCGGCGTCGAACTCACCGATGACGTGGACGGACGGCCGCTCCCCTGGGCGAAACCGGTGTCGTGAGTGTCATGAAAGGGTCGTTCAGGACAGAAAATGTCCTGAACGACCCTTTCATGACATGTGCCTAGCCGTGATCCTCCAGCATCTCGGTGACGAGCGCCGCGATCGGCGAACGCTCGGAGCGAGTCAACGTGACGTGCGCGAACAGCGGGTGCCCCTTGAGCTTCTCGATCACCGCGGAAACGCCGTCATGCCGCCCGACCCGCAGGTTGTCGCGCTGCGCGACGTCATGCGTGAGCACGACCCGCGAGGCCGTGCCCAGCCGCGAAAGCACGGTCAGGAGCACGTTGCGCTCCAAGGACTGCGCCTCGTCGACGATGACGAACGTGTCGTGCAGCGACCGGCCGCGGATATGGGTCAGCGGGAGCACCTCGAGCATGCCGCGGTCGAAGACCTCGTCGAGGACGTCCTGGCTGACCAGCCCGCCGAGGGTGTCGAACACCGCCTGCGCCCACGGCTGCATCTTCTCGCTCTCGGAACCGGGCAGATAGCCCAATTCCTGGCCGCCGACCGCGTAAACCGGCCGGAACACGACCACCTTGCGGTGCTGGCGGCGTTCCATCACCGATTCCAGCCCCGCGCAGAGCGCGAGCGCCGACTTACCCGTGCCGGCTCGTCCGCCCAGCGAGACGATGCCGACGTCGGAGTCCAGCAGGAGATCCAGCGCCACCCGCTGCTCGGCCGACCGGCCGTGCAGCCCGAACGCCTCCTTGTCACCGCGCACGAGCCGGATCCGCTTGTCGGCGGTGACCCTGCCCAGCGCGCTCGAACTGCCCGCCAGCAGCCTCAACCCGGTGTGACAGGGCAGTTCACCGACCTCGGGCATCCCGAATTCCGCCGGATCCACCGAAGACCCGCTGAACAGCGCGTCGACGAGGGTCTGCGGGACGTCCACGTCCGCCATGCCCGTCCAGCCCGAGGGCGTCACCTCCTGCGCGCGGTACTCGTCGGCTTCGAGGCCGACGGCTCCCGCCTTGACGCGCAAGGGGATGTCCTTGGTCACCAGCGTGACCGACGCGCGTTCCGCCGCCAGGTTGAGCGCACAGGCGAGGATGCGGTGGTCGTTGGAGTCGGTGCGGAAGCCGACCGGGAGCACCGTGGGATCGGAGTGGTTCAACTCCACCTGCAGGGTGCCGCCGTGCTCACCGATCGGGATCGGCGCGTCGAGCCTGCCGTGCTGACGACGCAGGTCGTCGAGCATGCGGAGCGCTTCGCGCGCGAACCACCCCAGTTCGGGATGGTGACGTTTCGCCTCCAGTTCACTGATGACGACCAGCGGGAGCACGACCGCGTGTTCGGCGAAACGGGTCACCGACCAGGGGTCAGAGAGCAGGACCGACGTGTCGAGCACGTAAGTGGACCGCTGGGATTCGGGCGAGATCGAGGCTTTCTCCGGGCCAGAGGCACCGGTCGAAGAACGGCCAGAGGCCTTGCGGGGTGAACGCTGCGCAGTCACGACGGCATCTCCCTCGTGGGCGTGGCACCACGCCCGCACTCGCTGGGCCGGGCACCTCCCTGGCTAACCGCTCCTTCCGACGTCTTCCGACGTCAGTCGGCACGGCCACGAGGGCCGGGTGCCGGCCCCCTCGTGCATCCACTGGGCGGCTGTGCCGCCCTGTCGACAACCGCCACGACCAGGGCCTCCCGCGAGAGTCCGCATGGGACGCGAACCCTCACTTCCGGAAGGTACCTGCGTCCGGCCGATCGCGCAGGCAGCCACCACGGTGATTCGCCAAACCGTCATCTCACTGTCGGTCGCGTGACATCAACGCCTGGTCACCGTCACGGTGTGTAGTGATGATCTCCATTCAGGGACGCTCGTCGATGCGACCCGGATGGATTAACGCGACGCAGGGCGTTCACCTGATGGGATCGAGGGTTCTACCACGCTTGGTAGCAGGCCGCATTTTGTGTCCGAGACAGAGGACCGGACCGAGTGAAATGAACCTTTTTCGCCTCACACAATGGGCTTACGCGACGGTCACAACTCCTGAATAGCGAGTAATTTTCTCACTGCGGGACACCCCCACCGGATTTCGGTGCCCCCGATCCCTGAATATCTCTACCAAGGAGTGTGCGAAGTGCTGAAGAAGGCTGGTTTCGTTTCCGCCGTCGCCGCGGGCATCATGATGGTCGGCGGGACCGCGTTCGCCGCCACTGGGGACACCTCCGGCACCCCGGACCCGACGTTCGGCGACGCCTACAACACCTTCATCGAGGGCGGCGGCGCGCTGGGCTACGGTGCCGCTTCGCTGGTCGCGGGTGCCTACACGGGCATCGCCACCACCCCGGCCCTGATCCTCCACTCGCTGGAGCACCACCACCACTGATCTTCAGTGAAGACGTCGAAGGCCCCGGAGTGCACGCCGGGGCCTTCGTCATGTCACCGGTCAGGAACCGAAGCGGCGGTGCCGCCACGCGTAATCGCGCATGGCGCGAAGGAAATCGACGCGCCGGAATGCGGGCCAATACGCTTCGGTGAACCAGAATTCGGAATGCGCCGATTGCCAGAGCAGGAATCCGGAAAGCCGCTGCTCACCCGAGGTGCGGATAATCAGATCCGGATCGGGCTGGCCCGAGGTGTACATGTGTTCGGAAATATGATCGACGTCCAGGATCTTCGCGAGCTCGCGGATCGAGGTGCCTTCGTCGGCGTGCTGGAGCAGGAGTTTGCGGACCGCGTCGGCGATCTCCTGACGCCCCCCGTAACCGACCGCGACGTTGACCTCCATCCCGGAGCGCCCCTCAGTGCGCTCCGCGGCCGCACTGAGGGCCTTCGCGACCTCAGGCGGCAGTAAGTCGAGGGCTCCCACGATGCGGAGCCGCCAGGGCGTGTGCGGCGCGGCGAGCTCGTCGGTGACGTCGGTGATGATCTTCAGCAGCGGACTGAGCTCCTCGGCCGCGCGGCCGAGGTTGTCCGTCGAAAGCAGCCACATCGTGACGACCTCGACGTCGGCCTCGTTGCACCAGCTCAGGAAGTCGGCGATCTTCTTGGCCCCGGCCCGGTGCCCGTCGGCGACGTCCGTGAAGCCCGCTTCGCGCGCCCAGCGGCGGTTGCCGTCCAGCATGATGGCGATGTGGCGTGGATGGCGCCCCTTGGCCTGCTGGATCAGGCGCCTGCCGTAGGCGCTGTACACGACGTCTGACAAGAAGGACCGAAGACTCACGCCAGTGGAGACTAGTCACCCCGCGGGCCCCAGTGGGACGCGCCACGGACACTGGCGAAAAACCTACGGTGCCGTAACCTGAGAGAGTGAGCGTAGCGACCGAACCCCAGCCGTCCGGCCCCGCGCCCGTGGTGGACACGCGTCCTCGATTGCGTGGGCACATCCATTTCTGGTCCTTCTTCGGCGCTGTCGCCGGAGCCGCGACCCTCATCAGCCTCGCGGCGTCCACTGTGTCGGGTATCGCCGCTTTGTCCACTTCGGTCTACGGCCTGACCGTACTCGGCGTCTTCGGCGTCAGCGCGCTGTACCACCGTCGCTTGTGGAGCCCACGAGCATACGAATGGATGAAGCGCGCCGACCATTCGATGATCTTCCTGTTCATCGCCGGCACTTACACGCCGTTCACCCTTCTGGCCATGTCCCAGCCGACCGGGTACATCGTGCTCGCGATCGTGTGGGGCGGCGCGATCGGCGGCGTCACCCTGAAGATGCTGTGGCCGAACGCGCCACGCTGGCTGGGCGTGCCGATCTACATCGCGCTGGGCTGGGTCGCCGTCTTCGTCCTGCCCGAACTGGCCACGCACGCCGGCGTCGCGGCGCTCGTCCTGCTCTGCGTCGGCGGGCTGTTCTACACACTGGGCGCGGTGTTCTACGCGGTGAAGTGGCCGAACCACTTCCCGGACACGTTCGGGTATCACGAGTACTTCCACGCCTGCACTGTTCTCGCCGCCGTTTCGCACTACATCGCGATCTGGCTGGCCATGTACGCCTAGCTCGCGTCGGTTCGTGAGTGGCGATTCGGGTTCGAGCCAATCGTGTCCTGAGGACCTACTGGCGGTCTTGCGTGACTGGATGGACGACACACGTGATCCGACGGACGGCACGCGTGTCTGGGCGGACGACTCACGGCGAAGGCTTCGCCGCGAGCGTGTCGTCCATCTGATCACGTGTGTCGTCCGTCGGATCACACGTGCCGTCCGTCCAATCACGCGAAGCCACGACCGTTGAGAGCCAGTCGCGCAGTTGACCGTCGTCACCTCTCTTGATCAGCTGAACCAGACCATGGTTGTCCCGATGGTTCGGAGCATCTCGCAACCTCAGTTGCCAGTCCTCGGCATACGCCCGTAGCGCATCGACCAACTCGCAGATCGTCTCGTCGAAGGATTCCCCGTCCACCGCCACTGGGACGCCCGGGATGAACGCGGACCAGCCGTTTCCTTCGGCGACAACCCGAACAGGCAACGTCGGCTCCTCACAAGGTCGATCGGCCGAGTACAGCAGTTGCGCGGCGGAAACTCGATCACCGGAGCGAGCGTGCCGAGCGCCCGTGACCAGGACGGACACAAGCGTGTTCCCTCTGGCACAAGAAAGTGCCTTCTTCCGCGCCTCCGCCTCACGGGTCATGATCACCGCATGGCCAAGAACGCACCGCCCCGCCGCCTCGACGACGCGGCCCTCAGCGACTTCCTCGCCGGACACACCTTCGGCGCCCTCGCGACCGTCAAGCGTGACGGCCGACCGCATCTCTCCACCGTCGTCTACACGTGGGACCCCGAGACGCGCGAGATCCGGATCAGCACGACCGAAGACCGTCTGAAGGTCAAGCAGCTGCGCAACAACCCGACCGCCTCCCTCTACGTCTCCAGCGCCGACCACTGGAGTTTCGCCGTCGTGGAAGGAAAAGCGGAACTCTCCGAAGTCACGCGGACACCCGGTGACGCGGCCGGTCTCGCCTACCTGGCGGCGCAGCGGCAGAAGCCCGACGACGAGGCGGAGTTCCTCGAGACCATCGCGGCCGAGCGACGGCTCTACATCACCCTCAAAACCGACAAGCTCTATGGAACGGCCCTCGACATCGCTTAACGTACGCACCTGGGAAAGGCCAGGTGAGGAGACGTCCGATGTGGGAAAAACGGATGGAGTGGCCGCTCAACGCCGCCGCCGTACTGTTCCTGGCCGCGTACGCCTGGCCGATCCTCCAGCCCTCGCTCGGGCACACCGGGCGGGTCTGGTGCGAGGTCGTCACCTGGCTCGCGTGGGCGGTCTTCGCCCTGGATTACGGCGTCCGCCTCCAGCACGCCGAGGACAAACGGGCCTTCCTGAAGAGCAACCTCTTCGACCTGCTGATCATCGTGCTCCCGCTGATCCGGCAGCTGCGCCTGCTCCGGCTGGTCACGGTGCTCAACGTCCTCAACCGCAACGCCGGCCTGTCGCTGCGCGGCCGCGTCGTGCTCTACACGGTCGGCGCGACGGCGCTCATCGTCTTCTGTTCGGCGCTCGCCGTGCTCGACGCCGAGCGCACCCAGCCCGACGCGCCGATCACCGACTTCCCGGACGCGGTGTGGTGGTCGATCACGACCATCACCACGGTGGGCTACGGGGACCGTTATCCGATCAGCGGCACCGGCCGGATCGTCGCGGTCGGGCTCATGGTGGCCGGGATCGCCCTGCTCGGCGTGGTCACCGCGACGCTCGCGTCGTGGCTGATCCGCCGGGTCGCCGAGGCCGACGAGACCGCGCAGGCCGTGACCCGCGAGCATCTCGACGAGCTGACCCGCGAGGTCAAGGCGTTGCGGGCCGAGCTCGCCGAGCAGCGCGCCGAGGTCAGTCCCGCAGCATCGGAGCCGCTAGGTACGGCTCGGGGATAGCGAAGGCGTCCACGAGGGTCCGCGCGTGCGGGCGCAGGTCGGCGCACAGCGCGTTCACCGCGGCGGTGACGGCTTTCGAGCGCCCTGACGTCAGGCGTCCGTGTTCGAGGAACCAGCCGCGATCCGCCTCGATGTTCGCGAGCGCGTAGAGGTCGCAGACCCGCTCCAGCAGCTCACGGGCCTCCGCGTCGGCACAGCGTTCGATGGCGCCGACGAACGCTTCCAGCACCACCCGGTCGACGTGCGCTCGCCCGGCCCGCAGCACGTGGTCCTGCGCGTCGTTGAAGACACCGAAGGGATCCGAGCCCGCCTTACGCAGGCGCTGCGCGACGCCGGCAAGCACATGCTCTTCGCGGTCTTCGAACAGCTTCAGGTGCCATTCGCGTGAGTAGAGCACGTCGCCGTCGTCGGCTTCGGTGAGCCGCTCGACGACCTTGCGCGCGGACGTCCGTTCGATCACGGCCTCGACGAGCTGTTCCGCCACGAACCGCGCGGTCGCGAGCGGGCTGAGATCCTGGAAGTGGTCCTTGTAGCTGGTCAGCAACCCCTTCGCGACCAGCTGCAGCAGCACGGTGTTGTCACCCTCGAAGGTGGTGAAGACGTCCGTGTCGGCCTTCAGCCCGGCGAGCAGGTTCTCCGAGAGATAGCCGGAGCCGCCGCAGGCCTCTCGGGCCGCCTGGATGGTCGCCGTCGCGTGCCAGGTCGTGACGGCCTTGATGCCGGCGGCGCGTGATTCCAGCTCTCGCTGCTCCTCCTCCGGTGCGTCCTCGGCGATGTCGTGCAGCTTCGAGACGAGCTCTTCCTGCGCGAAGTGCAGCGCGTACGACGTCGCCAGCGCGGGCAGCAGTTTCCGCTGGTGGGCGCGGTAGTCGAGGATCACGACCTCCTCGCCGTCGGGCCGCGCGAACTGCCGTCGCTGCTCGCCGTAGCGGATCGCCAGCGCCAACGCGCGTTTCGTCGCGCTGCCGGCGCTGCCCGCGACGCTGACCCGGCCGCGGATGAGCGTGCCGAGCATCGTGAAGAACCGGCGGCCGTCGCTGTCGATCGGGCTCGTGTACGTCCCGTCCTCGGCGACGTCACCGAACCGGTTGAGCAGCGCCTCGCGCGGAATCCGCACTTGGTCGAAGGTGAGCCGCCCGTTGTCGACGCCGTTGAGGCCCGCCTTGCGGCCGCAGTCCTCGATCTCGACGCCGCGCGCCTTCTCACCGCGGATCGGCACCAGGAACGCGTGGACCCCGCGCGACTCGCCACCGGTGATCAGCTGCGCGAACACCACCGCGAGTTCGCCGTCGCGGGCGGCGTTGCCGATGTACTCCTTCATCGCGCCGCGGTCCGGCGTGTGCACGACGAATTCGCGCGTCGCCGGATCGTAGGTCGCGGTGGTGCGCAGATGCTGGACGTCCGAGCCGTGGCCATGCTCGGTCATCGCGAAACAGCCCAGCAGCTCCAGATCCTTGATCTCACGCAGATACCGCTCGTGGTGGCGTTCGGTGCCGAGCAACTGCACCGCCCCGCCGAACAGGCCCCATTGGACACCGGCCTTCACCATCAGCGAGAGATCGCCGAAGCCCAGCATCTCGAAGGACGTCAACGCGCCGCCGACGTCTCCGCCACCGCCGTACGCCGGGTCGAAGCCGAGCCCCGGCCGGTCGGTGCGGGCGAGCAACCGCAGCCATTCGAGCACCTGGGCGCGATGCGCTTCGGTGTCGACATCGACCGGGTCTTCGAAGACCTCAGCGGCCATCTGTTCGCGGACCGCGCGGCGGAGTTCGGCCCACCGTCCATCGAGGACGGTGGTCAGCACGTCCGGGTCGATCTTCGCGGGAAGTCCTGGTGTGTCCACGATTCCTCCGATGCGGTGCGGTCTGCGTTCAGCGTGCCGCACCGCATCGGGAAGCGCAGGACGAATCAGACCGGTTCCCCGTTGATCGTCGTGTTCTCGAAGCGCAGGTCGTCGACGTGTTTCAGGGTGTTCTCCGTGTTCGCGACGCCGTCGAAGCGGCAATCACTGACCCGCAGACCCCGAACGTGTGAGTTGGGCAACCCTCGGACGTTGAACGCCGCTTGACCGCATTTCGTGCCGCGGGAACGGCTGAGGGTGAACGGCCCGAACCGGGGGACGTACGCGCCGGTCTGTCCGTTGTAGTCCGGCAGCACGTACACGACCGAGCGGACGAACGTGCCGGAGACACTGTCGAGGTTCACGTTCTCGGTGAACCCGCCACGCAAGGTGTTCGACTTGACGTACAGCCCGTACTTCGTCTCGCCGGTGACGGTGAGCTTGTGCGCGTAGACGTTCCGGATGCCGCCGGTCTGTTCGCTGCCGCAGGTGATCGCGCCCCAGTTGCCGTCCATCACGCAGTTCGCGACGACGATGTTCTGGCACGGCACGCCGATCCTGCGGCCGTCGGCGTCGCGGCCCGACTTCAGCGCGATGTTGTCGTCGTGCGCGCCGACGTGGGAGTTCACGATCACGACGTGGTCGCAGGACTCCGGATCGCAGGCGTCGGTGTTGGAGTGCGCGGTGCTCGCGTCCGTGCGGACGCCGTCGATCGTGACGTTCCGGCACAGCGTGGGATGCAGCTGCCAGAACATCGGGTTCTTCAGCGTGATCCCTTCGATGAGCACGGTGTCGCACGAGTACGGCTCGACGAACGTGGAGCGCATGGCGTGCCCGGAGCCGGGAACGATCCGCCGCTCCGGCGGGATTCCCTTGGCCACCAGCGATTCCAGGTATTCGCGATCCTTGCCCTTGTTCCAGGACGCCGTGCCCGCCGCGTCGAGGGTGCCCTTGCCGGTCACCGCGATGTTGGATTCCTTGTACGCGTAGATCATCGGCGAGCGGTTCACACACTCGATGCCCTCGTAGCGGGTGAGCACGTTCGGGAACTTCGAGGCGTCGGAACCGAACGCGAGCACGGCGCCCGCCGCGA
The DNA here is from genome assembly GCF_000400635.2 of Amycolatopsis keratiniphila. NCBI lineage: Bacteria > Bacillati > Actinomycetota > Actinomycetes > Pseudonocardiales > Pseudonocardiaceae > Amycolatopsis > Amycolatopsis keratiniphila. Next base: position 7,720,375 of record NC_021252.1, read on the forward strand.
GACGCAGGTCCACGTTGCTCTTGAGGTACACCGCACCGGTGACGAAGGTGCCCTTCGGCACGACGACGTGCCCACCGCCGCGCGCGTTGGCCGTCTCGATCGCCTTCCTGATCGCCGCGGTGTTGTCGGTCTTCCCGTCACCCCTGGCACCGAAATCGAGCACGGAGAAGGTCCGGTCCGGGAAAACCGGCCGTTTCGTCCGCGCGACGATGTCTTCGGCCGCGGGCCAGGGCAGGGCCGGGGCCGCCGAGGCGGTGGGCGCGAGCAGTGGGCTCGCGGCCACCACGAGACCGCCCTTGAGCAGCCAACGCCGGGAGAATCTGCCGTCCATGACGCCTTCTTTCGCAAGAGGACTTCGGTGAAGACGGCGGAATCCCGACTCTACGGGCGGACCCCGGCCTCAGGAAAGATCCGGTCCCTGTGAGCGGAGATCGTCGACCTTGGTCATCGCCTCCCGGAGCTCGGCGAGCCAGGCGTCCGCGTGCTCCCCGACCAGCCGGACCGCCCAGGCGAGCGCCTCCGACCGCGACCGGGCGACCCCCGCGTCGACGAGGGTGTCGAGCACCAGGCGTTCCGGCTGCCGCAGCCTGGTCATGACCGGCGCCGAATGCGTGGTGAACAGATGCCGTGTGCCGCCGAGGCTCGCGCCCCACGCGACCTTGCGCTGATAACGGTGCTCGGCCTGGCGCGCGATCTCGATCCGCTCGTCGCGGGTCTCCTCGCGGAACCGGCTGATCCGGCCGTCCTCGGCCGCCGCGCGGGCGGCGTCGTCGGCGTACTCGCCGGTGAGCGGCTGGAGTTCGCCGACGATCACGATCTCTTCCCGATCCACCGTGACCTCGGGGTCGCCGGTGAACCAGCCGTCGGGGAGCCTGCCGCCGAACCACGCGGCCGCGTCGTCCGCCGCCGGGATGTCCGCCTGCTGCCAGCCGCCCCGGCCCTTCCAGCTTCCGCGTCCCATCTGACCCGCCTCCTCGATTACATGATTACAACGCAATCGACGTTACGCGCGCAACGGGCGATACTCACGGGTGTTCTCCCCCGGCGAAACCCGGGGCAACCTGACGACCTGCGCGGACGTGTTCCCACCAGCAGTCGACAGGGAAGGGGACCTCATGTTGAAGAAAGCCATGATCGGCGCTCTCGTGCTCGGAGCGGCCCAGCTCGCCGTGGCCATGCCGGCGGCGGAGGCCAAGGACGTGTCCTGGTTCTTGGCCCCGACCGAAGTCGAACCCGGCGGGCAGATCTACGCCGAGACGAAGGCCGCGATGGGCGGCTGCGGACCGGCGACCCCGGTGACATCGCCGGGGTTCGCGGCGCCGCTCCAGTGGACGATCGGCGGCAACTGGGGGAAGGCCGCAGGCTACGGCAAGGTCGGCAAGACACCGGGCAAGTACGTGGCGACATTCACCTGCTCGGATGGCACGAAGACTTCTCGCACTTTCACCATCATCGGAACGCCGCCGACCACGAAGCCACCGAAACCCACAAAGACCACGTCGGCCAAGCCGAAGCCGAAGCCACAGGTCGCGATGAAGCCGGTCGGGGCACCGCAGACCGGCGGCGGCGCCTTCGCCCCTATGGCGTGGGATTGGTGAGCTGAGACCGCAGGTCGCCGGCGGTGGTGACGGGCCGCTCGCAGACGTAACCGCGGCACACGTACGCGGCGGCGGCGCCGTCGACCAGCGGCCGATCGGCCAGCAGCGGCACTCCTTCGGCATCCGGGGTCCCGCTGACGACGACGGCGCCGTCGGGCAGCGACGCGACGGCCGCGGCCAGCAGGTCCGCGCGTGAAGCGGCGTCCGGCCCGACGACGGCGACCTGCACCGGCCCGGCAGCGGCGGCTTCGGCCACCGTGAGCCAGTGCCCGGCGAACCGCGGCGCGTGGGCGGCGAGCCGTCCCGCCCGGGCGAGCGCCTGCTCGGCCGCCTCGCGGTAGCGGCCCACCCGGTCGTGCCCGGCCAGGACCGACGCGGTCAGCAAGGCGTTCGCCAAGGCCGAGGCTCCCGACGGGCTCGCGTTGTCGGTCGGGTCGGAAGGCCGCTGCACCAGGACTTCCGCGTCGTCGGCCGTGTCGTAGTACGCGCCCGTCGAGTCCGGGACGCCGAAATGGGCCAGCGCCAGGTCCAGCAAGGTGACGGCGTCGGCGAGCCATCGCGGTTCCCCGGTCGACTGGTGGAGTTCGAGCAGCCCCTCGGCGAGGCACGCGTAGTCCTCCAGCACCCCTGCCGTCGTGCCGACGACGCCGTCGCGGGAAGTCCGGCGCAGGCGTCCGTCCACGAAATGGGTGTCCATCAGGAAGGCCGCCGCGCGAGCCGCCGCTTCGATCCACTGTGGACGATCGAGTCGCGAGCCCGCCTTGGCGAGCGCGCCGATCGCGAGCCCGTTCCACGCGGCGATCACCTTGTCGTCGCGGGCGGGCTGGGGTCGCTCGTTGCGCGCGGCCAGCAACGCACGGCGGACTCGCTCATAACGCGTTTCGTCCTCTGGATGCGGTTCGCGCAGCCGCAGCGTCGAGGCGCCATGTTCGAAATTGCCTCGCTCGGTCACCTGGAACAACTCGGCCGCCCAGGCGCCGTCCTCCTCGCCGAGGACGTCCGCGAGCTGCGCGGGCGTCCAGACATAGGTGAGTCCTTCGACGCCATCGGTGTCCGCGTCGAGCGACGCGGCGAATCCGCCTTCGGCCGTCCCGAGGTCGCGCAGCAGGAACTCCGCCGTCTCTTCGACCGCCCGCCGCGCGTACTCGTGCCCGGTCACGCCGTGGAACTGCGCGTAGAACCGCAGGAGCAAACCGTTGTCGTACAGCATCTTCTCGAAGTGCGGCACTTCCCAGCGCGCGTCGACCGAGTACCGCGCGAAACCACCCGCGAGCTGGTCGTTCAACCCGCCCAGCGCCATCGCCTCGGCGGCGTGCTCGACCATGGCGAGGTCGGAGCCGGTGCGCTCGTGGTGGCGGAGCAGGAAGTTCAACGCCATCGTCGGCGGGAACTTCGGCGCTCCACCGAATCCGCCGTTGCCGGTGTCGAACTCCTTGCGCAGTGTGGCGACCGCGGCGTCCAATGCCGCACCGTCCACAACGGACTCAGGGAGCGGCCCGCTCTTCTCCGTGAGGTGGGCGATGATCTGCCGGGCGCCGGAACGCAGCTCGTCCGGGCGCTCGCCCCAGGCCTCGGCGACCGCGACGAGCAGCTGCGAGAACGACGGCATCCCCGGCCGCGGCGACGGCGGATAGTAGGTGCCGCAATGGAACGGCTCCCCCTCCGGCGTCAGGAAACACGTCATCGGCCAGCCGCCCTGGCCGGTCATCGCCTGCGTGGCCGCCATGTACACCGAGTCGATGTCCGGGCGCTCCTCGCGGTCCACCTTGATGTTGACGAAGTTCGCGTTCATCAGCGTCGCGGTGGCTTCGTCCTCGAAGGACTCGTGCGCCATGACGTGGCACCAGTGGCAAGCCGCGTAGCCGACCGAAAGCAGGATCGGCACGTTCCGCCGCTTCGCCTCCGCCAGCGCCTCCTCGCCCCAGGGCCACCAGTCCACCGGGTTCTCGGCGTGCTGCAGCAGGTACGGACTGGTCGCGGCCTTCAGGCGGTTCGACATGTCACCAGGGTCGCATGCGGAAAAGCGGGGGCGCAGAACGGCCGTCTGCGCGACACTCGTCCGGTGCTCCTGACCATGACCACCACCCGGAACCCGGCCACCGACCTCGGCTTTCTCCTGCACAAGCATCCGGAGAAGGCGCAATCGCTCACGCTCTCGGCCGGGACGGCGCACGTCTTCTACCCGGAGGCGTCCGGCGAACGCTGCACCGTCGCGCTGCTGGTCGAGATCGACCCGGTCGACCTCGTGCGCGGTGGCGGCACGTCGCTGACCCAGTACGTCAACGACCGTCCGTACGCGGGCGGCTCGTATTTGGCGGTGGCGCTGCGGGCCGCCTTCACCACGGCGCTGGCCGGCCGGTGCGCGAACCGGCCGGAACTCGTCGACGAGCGCTTCGACCTGGAGATCCGGGTCCCGTCGCTGACGGCGCGCGGCGGCGCCGAGGTCGTCCACAAGCTCTTCGAACCGCTCGGCTGGCAGGTCGAGGCGAAGGTCATCCCGCTCGACCCCGAGTTCCCGCAGTGGGGCGATTCCCGCTACGTCGATCTCCGGCTGACCGGCACCCAGCGTGTCGTCGACGCGTTGCGGCACCTGTACGTCCTGCTGCCCGCCCTGGACGGCGACAAGCACTACTGGATCGGCCAGGACGAAGCGGACAAGCTGCTTCGTGTCGGCGAAGGCTGGCTCGCCGCGCATCCGGAACGCGACCTGATCACCAACCGGTACCTCGAACGCCGTCGCCCGATCGTCTCGTACGCGCTCGACCGGCTCGCCGAGGCGGACGACGTGCCCGCCGAAGCCGAGGCCCGGGTCACCGAGCTGCCGGACCGGCCCGAACCGCTGGCCGTCCAGCGTCAGGGCAGTGTGCTCGCGGCGCTCCGGGCGGCGGGCGCGCGGCGCGTGCTCGACCTCGGCTGCGGTGGTGGCGCGTTGCTGCGCGTGCTGCAGAAGGAGCCGTCGTTCACCGAAATCGTCGGTGTCGACGTGTCCGCGAGCGCGCTCGACATCGCCGAAAAGCGGCTTAAGGACAAGACACGGATCACCCTGAAGCAGTCCGCGCTGACCTACGCGGATCCGTCGCTGGCCGGCTACGACGCGGCCGTGCTCATGGAGGTGATCGAGCACGTCGACGAGGAGCGCCTTCCCGCGCTGGAGCACGCCGTGTTCGGGGTCGCCGCGCCGCGGACGGTCCTCGTCACGACGCCGAACGCCGAGTACAACCGGCACTTCGAATTCCTCGAAGAAGGCCGGTTCCGGCACGCCGACCACCGTTTCGAGTGGACACGCGAGCAGTTCCGCACCTGGGCCGAAGGAGTCGCGGCACGGCGCGGCTACGACGTCCGCCACCTGCCGGTGGGACAGGAGTCCCAGGAATCAGGACCGCCGACCCAAATGGCGGTCTTCACGTCTCGGAAGGAGGCCGTGGCATGAAACTGACCATTCCCGACATGTCCCTCGTCGTGCTCGTCGGCGCCTCCGGCTCCGGCAAGTCGACCTTCGCGCGGACGCATTTCGCGCCCACCCAAGTACTGTCCAGCGACTACTTCCGCGGCCTGGTGGCCGACGACGAGAACGACCAGAGCGCCTCGGGCGCCGCTTTCGACGTGCTCCACTACGTCGCGGCGAAGCGGCTCGAAGCGGGACGGATCACCGTCATCGACGCGACGAACGTCCAACGCGCGTCGCGGGCGAGCCTGCTGAAGCTGGCGAAGGAGTACGACGTCCTGCCGACGGCGATCGTGCTGGATCTACCCGTGAAGGTCTGTCAGGAACGCAACGCGGCCCGGCCCGACCGCGACTTCGGCGAGCACGTCGTCCGGCGTCAGCGCGGTGAACTGCACCGCTCGCTGAAGTCGTTGGAGCGCGAGGGTTTCCGTCGCGTGCACGTGTTGCGGAGCGAGGCCGAGATCGCCGAGGCGGAGATCGTCGTCGAGCCGCTGCGCAACGACCGCCGCGACCTGACCGGACCGTTCGACGTCATCGGCGACGTCCACGGCTGCCGCGAGGAACTGGACGAGTTGCTCGCCGAACTGGGGTACGTCGACGGCGTGCACCCGGAGGGACGGACCGCCGTGTTCGTCGGCGACCTGGTCGACCGCGGCCCCGACACGCCGGGCGTGCTGCGCCGCGTGATGGCGATGGCCGAGGCGGGCAGCGCGCTGGTCGTCTGCGGGAACCACGAGCAGAAGCTGGTCCGCGCGCTGAACGGGCGCAACGTCAAGACCACGCACGGCCTCGCGGAGTCGCTGGAGCAGCTTTCCGCGCAGGACGAGGACTTCCGCGCGAAGGCGCACGCCTTCTGCGAAGGACTCATCGCGCACTACGTCCTCGACGGCGGCAACCTCGTCGTCGCGCACGCGGGCCTGCCCGAGAAGTTCCACGGTCGTGCGTCCGGCCGGGTGCGGAGCACCGCGCTGTACGGCGACACCACCGGCGAGACCGACGAGTACGGCCTGCCGGTGCGATTGCCGTGGGCACGCGACTACCGCGGCAAGGCGATGGTCCTTTATGGACACACGCCGACGTTGGAGCCGGAGTGGATCAACGGGACCATGTGTCTCGACACGGGCTGCGTGTTCGGCGGCAAGCTGACCGCTTTGCGTTACCCGGAGCGGGAAGTCGTCTCGGTGAAGGCGAAGAAGGTCTGGTACGAACCGGCCCGGCCGCTCGAACCGGCGCGCCCGCTGGGCGGACGCGAGCCCGCGGTGCTGGAACTGGGCGATGTCACGGGGAAGCGGATCGTCGAGACCCGGCACCACGGCCGGGTCGGGGTCTCCGCCGAACAGTCGGCGGCGGCGCTCGAGGTGATGAGCCGCTTCGCCGTCGACCCGCGCTGGCTGCCGTACCTGCCACCGACCATGGCGCCGTGTTCGACGTCCGCCGCGGACGGCTACCTCGAACATCCCGAGGAGGCATTCGCCGAGTTCCGTGCGGCGGGTGTCGATCACGTCCTGTGCGAGGAGAAGCACATGGGTTCGCGGGCCGTCGTGCTCGTGTGCCGTGACGACGACGTGGCTCCCGCGCGGTTCGGGATCCAAGGTCCCGGCGCGGTCTACACCCGCACCGGCCGACCGTTCTTCACCCCGGACCAGAACGCGCGGCTGCTCGCCGATGTGCGCGAAGCGGCGTCGGAGCTGTTCGAGGAACTGGACACCGGCTGGCTGCTGCTCGACGCGGAGTTGCTGCCGTGGAGCGCGAAAGCGGGGTCGCTGATCTCGGGCCAGTACGCGGCCGTCGGCGCGGCGGCGCAGTCCGTGCTGCCGGCCGCCGTCGAGTCACTGGACGCGGCCGCCGCTCGCGGGATCGACGTGTCGGAACTGTTGGCCCGCACCCGGACTCGCGAGTCCACTGTGGACGCGTACCGGCAGGCGTACCGGCGTTACTGCTGGCCGACCGACGGCCTCGACGGCGTCCGGCTGGCACCGTTCCAGCTCCTGGCGTCGGAGGGCCACGCGTACCACGACCGGCCGCACGAGTGGCACCTTTCGCTGCTGGACCGGCTCACCGGCGACCGGTTCACGCGCACGCGGACACTCGCCGTCGACACCACCGACCCGGCGTCGGTGGCACGCGGCGTCGAGTGGTGGCTGGAGCTGACCGGCGCGGGCGGCGAGGGCATGGTCGTCAAACCGGCGGCGAACCTCACACGCGGCGCGCGCGGGCTGGTGCAGCCCGGGGTGAAGGTGCGCGGGCGCGAATACCTGCGGATCATCTACGGGCCGGACTACACGCTGCCGGAGAACCTCTCGCGCCTGCGCAAGCGGGGACTCAACCGGAAGCGGGCACTGGCGTCGCGCGAGTACGCGCTGGGGCTGGAGGCGCTGGAGCGGCTTGCGCGCGGGGAACCGCTGTGGCGGGTGCACGAGTGCGTGTTCGCCGTGCTGGCACTGGAGTCGGATCCGGTCGATCCGCGCCTCTGACGCGCTTCCCGAATGTCATGAAAGGGTCGTTCAAGACACTTTATGTCCTGAACGACCCTTTCATGACACTTCAGTCGGACTTGGCGGTCGGTTTCTCGACCTTCGCCGCGGGCGCCTCCGCGTCGGCCTTCGGCGCCTCGGTGGCCTCCTCAGCAGGAGCCTCCGAAGCGGAGGCGGGCTCGTCGAAGCTCTCCGGCAGCCGCTTCAGGTGCTTGGTCATCGACCGCACCAGCAGCGCGACGGCGATCAGGAACAGGATCAGGATCAGGAAACCCACCGGCGACGACTTGCCGAAGTCCTCACCTTGGCCGCCGTTGTCGCCGTTGCCCGGCTGCTGCGCCAGGAACTGCGACGACACCGTCACCGGAACGACGGCGAACGCCGGCACCACGAAACTCATCTAACCCTCCTTCAAGCCGGCGAACAGATCGTCCTCCGGCAGGGTGCTGTCCACCAGTGAGCGGACCAGCTCGTACTCCTCGGTCGGCCAGACCTCGCGCTGCAGGTCGCGCGGGACGGCGAACCAGCGGCTGTTCGGGTCGATCTGGGTGGCGTGCGCCTTGAGCGCCTCGTCACGCTGCTCGAAGTACTCGCCGCATTCGACGCGCGTGGTCACCCGCTCCATGACGTCGGCCTTGTCCGGGTCCCACGACTTGAGCCACTCCTCGTACGGCGACTCGAGGCCGCGCGCGAGCAGGGCCTCGTGGAACACGGTCATCCTGGCGCGCGAGAACCCGTGCACGTAGTACAGCTTCATCGGCTGCCACGGCTCGCCCGCCTCCGGGTACCGCTCCGCCTCGCCCGCGGCGTCGAAGGCCGCGACCGAGATCTCGTGCGTGCGGATGTGATCGGGGTGCGGGTACCCGCCGTTCTCGTCGTAGGTGACGATCACGTGCGGGCGGAACTCGCGGATGACCTTCACCAGGGCACCGGTGGACTCTTCGAGCGGGATGACCGCGAACGAGCCCTCGGGCACCGGCGGAAGCGGGTCGCCCTCGGGCAGGCCCGAGTCGATGAACCCGAGCCAGGTGTGGCTCACGCCGAGGATCTTGGCCGCGCGGGCCATCTCCTCCCGGCGGATCTCGGTCATGTTGGCCAGTACTTCGGGACGGTCCATGGCCGGGTTCAGCACACTGCCCGCTTCGCCGCCGGTGCAGGTCACGACCATGACCTCGTGCCCTTCGGCGGCGTACCTGGCCATGGTGGCGGCACCCTTGCTCGACTCGTCGTCGGGGTGCGCGTGCACCGCCATCAGGCGGAGGCGTGACTTCGGCGGTTCATCGGCAGACACCATGCTCCGAACGTCCCCTTCTCGTTCCCTATTCCCCTCCAGACCCTGCCTGACGGGCCGCCCGGCCGGGCGCGGATACTCGAGGGGAACCACTCGCATACGCCCCCATTGTCCCTGCGAGCACGACGACACCAACCGGGAGGCCCGGGTTGAGCACGGGACAGGACGCTCCCACCGCGGAAAACACCCGGACGGACGTGCCGGGAGACCGGTACGGCAAAACCCGTGCCGCGAAGCCCGCCCGCTGGCGGCGGCTGGTGTTCGGCGTGATCGCGCTGCTGGTCAGCGGCGGGATCGCCTATGTCGCGTACACGAACTTCGGCAGCGCGCCCATCGAGGGAGAACGCGTCTCGTTCGACGAGAAACCGGGCGACGCGATGGAGATCACCATCAACGTGACCAGGGACGATGTGAACCGGCCCGGTGTGTGCGTCGTCCGGGTCCGTGACAAGGCCGGCGCGGAAAGCGGCCGTAAAGAGGTCCTCATTCAGCCTGGTTCGAAGAACAGCCGGGTGACGACCACCATCAAGAGCATCGGAAGGCCGGTCACGGCTGATATCTTCGGATGCTCATACGACGTACCACGGTACCTGTCAAGGCCATAGCGGCCAACGGGGTGAAACAGGCGCCCAACGCCGAGGCGCGACCGAATTCCACCGGCGGCGATGCCTCGCGCCGTGTTACTCTGATCTACCGGCACGGCCCAAGACGGGCCGTGTTTTTCCTTTATCTCAGCCAGGCCGGCGCGCCATGCCGGTCCGGTGGCCGGCTTGTACACCCAAGCCTGGCAGGCCCTACTAGGAGATGGTGACCGTGAGCGACACAAAGGTGACCTGGCTGACCCAGGATGCCTACGACAGGCTCAAGCAGGAACTCGACCACTACATCGAGCTCCGCCCGGTCATCGCTGCGAAGATCAACGACAGCCGGGAAGAGGGCGACCTCAAGGAGAACGGCGGCTACCACGCCGCCCGCGAGGAGCAGGGCCAGCACGAGGCCCGCATCCGCCACCTCCAGGAGCTCCTCCGCTCGGCCAAGGTGGGCGAGCCGCCCGCCAACGACGGCAGCGCCGGACCGGGCAAGGTCCTCACCGTGCGTTACGACGGTGACGACGAGGACGAGAACTTCCTCTTGGCGACCCGCGAAGAGGGCACCGAGGGCGACCTCGACGTCTACTCGCCGGAGTCACCGCTCGGCAAGGCGCTGCTCGGCGCCAAAGAGGGCGAGACCCGCGAGTACGAGCTGCCCAACGGCAGCATCCAGAAGGTGACGCTCGTCAAGGCCGTGCCGTACACCGGCAAGTAAGTGCGCCGCTGGTCTCCCCAAGGGCGTCCAGCGCCCGGCGGAGACTTCACCCGTCGCGCGCCGCTTGCGGCCGAAGGCCCCGGAAACTCGATGAAGAGGCGCCCTCCACGCAGCGCGAGTTCGACTGCGAACCGGCGCCTCTTCGGCGAGTTTTCGTCAGCGCGCGACAATCGACACTGCATGGCCGGGCGCGCATATGAGCCGTTAGCGTGACCTCCGGAGAATTCTGGAGGGAAACGATGAGCGAACACCCCATCTGCGTCGCCTGCGGCATGCAGTACGCGAAACCCCGGTCCGACTGCCCGATCTGCGAGGACGAACGTCAGTACATCCCGCAGGCCGGACAGCGGTGGACCGATCTGAACGCCGTCCGCGCGAGCGGGACGTATCAGGCACGCATCGAGGAGCAGGGGCCCGGCCTCATCGGAGTCGGGTCCACTCCCAACTTCGCCATCGGCGAGCGCGCGCTGCTGGTCAAGGCCGAATCCGGCAACTTCCTGTGGGACTGCGCGGGCTTCATCGACGACGACCTCGTCGCCAAGGTCCGTGACCTCGGCGGGCTCACCGGCATCGCGATCAGCCACCCGCACTACTACACCACCATGGTCGAGTGGGCTCACGCCTTCGACGCGCCCATCTACCTGCACGAGGGCGACCAGCAGTGGATCGGCAGGCCGGATCCGGCGATCAAGCTGTGGAGCGGGACGACCCTCGACGTCGCCCCCGGCCTGCGGCTCATCAACCTCGGCGTGCATTTCGCCGGCGGCACCGTGCTGCACTGGCCCGCCGGGGAGAACGGCCGCGGCGCGGTGCTCTCGGGCGACATCCTGCAGGTCATCCCGGACCGCCGCTTCGTCGGCATGATGTACAGCTACCCGAACCTGATCCCGGAGCGCCCCGAGGTCGTCCGCCGCGCGGCCGAACTGCTCGAACCGTACGCGTTCGAGGCGATCTACGGCGCCTGGTGGGACGCGATCATCCGCACGGACGGGCACGAGGCGGTCCAGCGGTCGGCGAAGCGGTACCTGAGCCAGGTGGGCTAGCTCCTCGCCAGCCGTTCGAGCAGCGGCCGTACGCGCGGCGGAACCGGCGTCGACAACGCGATCGACGTCGACGTCCGCCGCACGTACGGCGCGCCGACCACCTCGTCCACCACGCGCTGCAGGTCGTCGTTGTTACGCGCCACCATCCGCACGAAGAGATCGCCCTGCCCGGTCGTCGCGTGGACTTCGCAGACCTCGTCGATCGCGGACAGCGCCTCCGCGACCTCGGACCGGCGGCCCTGCGCGATCTCCAGTACGGCGAACGCGGTGAGGCCGTAGCCCATCGCCGCCAGGTCGAGTTCGGGCGGGAACCCGCCGAGGATCCCGCGTTCGGTCAGCCGGTCCAGCCTCGCCTGCACCGTGCCCCGCGCGACGCCGAGACGGCGGGCGCATTCGAGCACGCCGAGCCGGGGCGAGTCGGTGAGCAACAGCAACAGCCGCGCGTCCAGCGCGTCGAGCGAGTCCGACATCGTGCCTACCTCCTACGCAGGTTGCCCACTTTGACTGCGCCTCCCGCCCTTTCACTGGACATAGTGCGCAGCTAAATCTTTGACCATTGCACATTTTGTCACGCCCTCGGATGCTTCAGGGCATGACGCACACAGTGGAACCCCAGGGTGCTCTTGACGACGTGAGCTACGACCAGCTGCGTCAGCTCGTCGGCCTCGTCGACCACGACTCTTCGACCGACCCCTTCCCGGTGAAGTCGATGGACGCGGTGGTGTTCATCGCGGGCAACGCCACGCAGACCGCCTGGTTCTACCAGGTCGCGTTCGGCATGCAGCTCATCGCGTACTCCGGCCCCGAAACCGGGAACTTCGAGCGCAAGTCGTTCGTGCTGAAGTCGGGCTCGGCCCGCTTCGTGATCACCGGTGGCGTCAAGCCCGACTCCGCGCTGCTCGACCACCACCGCCGTCACGGCGACGGCGTCATCGACCTCGCCCTCGAGGTCGCCGACGTCGACAAGTGCATCGACCACGCCCGCGCGCAGGGCGCCACCGTCCTCGAAGAGCCGCACGACGTCTCCGACGAGCACGGCACCGTCCGCATCGCCGCGATCGCGACCTACGGCGAGACCCGCCACACGCTGATCGACCGGTCGAAGTACACCGGTGTCTACCTGCCCGGCTACGAGCCGCGCGAGAGCAAGATCGTCCGGCCCGAAGGCGCGCCGAAGCGGCTGTTCCAGGCCGTCGACCACTGCGTCGGCAACGTCGAACTCGGCAAGATGGACTACTGGGTCGACTGGTACCACCGCGTCATGGGCTTCGTGAACATGGCGGAGTTCGTCGGCGACGACATCGCGACCGAGTACTCGGCGCTGATGAGCAAGGTGGTCTCCAACGGCAACCACCGCGTCAAGTTCCCGCTGAACGAGCCGGCGATCGCGAAGAAGAAGTCGCAGATCGACGAGTACCTCGAGTTCTACGGCGGCGCGGGCTGCCAGCACATCGCGCTGGCCACCAACGACATCGTCACGACGGTGAAGGCGATGCGCGCGGCGGGCGTCGAGTTCCTCGACACCCCGGACTCCTACTACGACGACCCTGAGCTGCGCGCGCGGATCGGCGAGGTCCGGGTGCCGATCGAGAAGCTCAAGGAGCACCGCATCCTGGTCGACCGCGACGAGGACGGCTACCTGCTGCAGATCTTCACCAAGCCGATCGGCGACCGCCCGACGGTGTTCTACGAGCTCATCGAGCGGCACGGTTCGCTCGGCTTCGGGAAGGGCAACTTCAAGGCCCTGTTCGAAGCGATCGAGCGTGAACAGGAGCGTCGAGGCAACCTCTGACCCCGGCAGTTCGCAGGGCGTGAAAGGGCTCTTCATCGCACTTCGTGCGGTGGAGGGCCCTTTCACTACGTGACGGGGCCGACTTTGTCGGCGGAGGGTGGTACACCGGACGGGAACTAAACTTCGAGCGCACCCGGAACCGGAGGCCTCTCCGGACCGTCAGTGTGAAGACGTCATCACGCAGCTTGGAAGGGTCCCGATGCCGGACAACGTCGACGCCAGCGAACGCATGGTGGACAACTGGACGAAGCAGATCCAGGAGACCGCCGCGCGCTATCAGGCGATGGCCGCCCGCATGCAGGGTCAGACGGTGACCGAGCGGTCGAAGGACAACACCATCGAGGTCACCATCGACTCGAAGGGCCTCCTCACGAACCTCGTCATCTCCGAAGCCGCGAGCGGCAAACGGATGGCGGAGGTCTCGGCGCAGGTCATGCGCCTCGTCCAGCTCGCGCAGTCGCGGATCCCGGAACTGCTGCAGGCGGCGATGGCCGAGACCGTCGGCACCAGTGACGAGACGGCGAACAGGGTGATCGCGGAAGCGCAGAGCACCTTCCCGGAAGCTCCGCCGGAGGAGGACCTCGCTCCGCCGGAGCCCGAGCGGCACCACCGCTTCGGCCCCGAGGAGGACGATCCCGCTCCGCCGCCCGCGCAGGCGAACCCGCCCCAGAATCCACCTCAGCCGAAGCCGATCCCGCGTCGCCGCCGCACGCAGGACGACGATGACGACGACTTCGGCGGCAGCATTCTTTCGTAGTCGTTCCATCCGGCCTGGTAGAGGGGAGAAACCATGGCAGGCAAGGGTTTTGAGCTCGGCGCCGACCTCGACGCGCACGCGAAGCAGATCGACGGCATCGCCGACGGCCTGCGCACGGCGGTCGACGCCGCGCAGCAGGTGAGCATGCCGACCGACGCGTACGGCATCATCTGCCAGCCGTTCCGGATGATGCTCGACCCGGTCGAGGAGTTCGGCATCAACGCGCTGAACAAGGCCGTCGAGGCCGCGACGGCGGTGGCGAACAACGTGCGGTCCGCGTCCAACGCCTACCAGGCGCAGGACGAGAACTTCGCCGCCGAGTTCAAGAACGCGCAGGTGCCTGACTGATGCCCGAGGGAAACCCGCTCGTCGCGAAGGCGCCGACGGATGGCGACGGCCCCGGTCCACTGACGGCCGGGAACAGCGAATACGGCTACGCGGCGGGCATCGGTGTCGCCGAGTCGGCCATGGACGCCTTCAACGGCATCTCGAACGGCGACTGGATCGGCGGCGGGCTCGGCGTGCTGAGCCTCGCGGGCGAGCTCGCCAGCGCCGCGATCGACCCGTTCGGCTACCTGATGTCGTCGGTCGCCTCGTTCCTGATGGAACACATGCAGCCACTGAAGGACATGCTGGACGCCGTCGCCGGCGATCCGCCGGTCATCCAGTCGTATTCCGAAACCTGGGGCAACGTAGCCAAGAAGCTGGAAGACACCCAGGTCGAGTTCTCGAACGCGGTCAAGAACGGCACGACCGGCTGGACGGGCGAGGCGGCCGACCAGTACCGCAAGCAGGCCGCGGAACAGGCCGAGGCGATCAGCGGCGCCGCGACGGTCGCGGGCGCGATCAGCACCGTCGTGATGATCTTCGGCGAGATCGTCGCGTTCGTCCGTGAGTTCATCCGCCAGCTGATCGCGGACGCGGTCGGCAAGCTCATCGCGTGGGTCATGGAGACGGTGTTCTCCCTCGGCTTCGGCACGCCCGTGGTGGTCGCGCAGGCCGTCACCGCGATCGCCAAGTGGGCCGCGAAGATCGCCGACAAGCTCAAGGAACTGTGCGACGCGATGCGGCGGGTCTCGCCGCTGCTCGGCAAGCTGGCCGACGTCTTCGAGAAGATCATCAAGATCTTCGGCAAGATCGCGGGCAAGGTCACCGGCCTGGACGTGATCAACACCAAGAACATCAAGTCGGGCGGGTTCATCCAGCGCGGCGGCAGCGGCGGCGGATCCGGTGGGTCCGGCGGCGGATCCGGCTCCGGTTCCGGGGACGGTCCGGACGGCGACGGTTCGGGCAGCGGCTCCGGTGACGGCTCGAACGGCAGCGGCTCGGGTGACTCCGGCAGCGGCTCGGGCGATGGCTCCAACGGCTCGAACGGCTCAGACGGCGATCCGGGCGGCTCCGGCGATTCCGGCGGCCCGTCGAGCACCACCCGCGGCGACGGCGGCGGCTCACCGTCCACAAGGGACAGTGGCAGCCCGTCGTCCCGTTCCGACGGCGGCTCTCCCGACCGCACGGGCGACGGATCGTCCACTTCGGACAGTGGTTCCGGCGGCAACGGTTCTCCCAGCACCGCCCGGTCCGACAGTGGTTCCCCCGGTGATTCCGGCACGCCGAACCGCGCGTCCGACGGCGGCTCGCCGAGCCCGAACCGCGCGGACACCGGCGGTTCGCCCAGCCGCACACCCGACGGCGGCTCTCCCGCGCCGCACACACGGGCGGACAGCGGCGGTTCTCCGAGCCACACACCGGACAGCGGCTCATCCACCCCGCACACCCGTGCCGACGGCGGTTCCCCCGCGCCGCACACCCGTGCCGACACCGGCGGATCCCCGAGCCACACACCGGACACCGGTTCCCCGGCCCCGCACACGCGGGCCGACAGCGGCGGATCCCCCAGCCACACACCGGACGGCGGGTCGCCCGCTCCGCACACCCGTGCGGACAGCGGTTCCCCGAGTCACACACCCGACGGCGGCTCCCCCGCCCCGCACACCCGTACCGACAGCGGCTCCCCGAGCCACACCGGCGACGGCGGCGGCTCGCCCCGCACGCACGGCGGCGACGGCGGCGGATCCCCCACCCCTCGTACCGACTCGTCGTCCGGCCACCACGGCGGCAACGACGGCGGCAGCCCCACCAGGCCGACCGACAGCGGCACGACGACCAGCGGCACCGCGCCCACGGCGCCGCGTCTGGGCGACGCCGGCCCGTCTCACATGCCTTCGCAGCGCGGCGGTTCCAGCGGCGACGGTTCGCCCGGTGTCCCGCCGCAAGGCCAGCCGATGGCCGGCGGCATGCCGCCCCAAGGCGCTCCGGGCGGCACCCCCGGCGGTACCCCGGGTTCGCCCGGCGGCAGGCCGCAGGGTGGCAGCTGGACGGGAACGCCCGGTTCGCCACGCACCCCGGACACGAACGCCCCGCGCACCCCGGACACCCACACCGGCCCCAGCCGCGGTCCCGGCCAGACCGGCCCCGGTGGACGGCCGAACCAGCCGCATCAGCCGCAGCCGGTCGCCCGTGGCAACGACTTCGGCCCCGGCGCCCAGCCGCACACCGGCACCCCCGGCTCCCACGGTCCCGGCAACCGCCCCGGCGGCACCGGCCCCGGCCACACCGGCCCGGGCGGCCGTGGTCCAGGAGGCCACTCCGGGCCGCCGCACTCGCCGGACGGTCACGGTCCCGACGGGCACGGCCCGCGCCAAGACCCCGACGGTTCACCGCACGACCGCGGCCCCGACGCCGAGCCGGACCGTCCGCTGACACCGGACGAGGTCAACCAACGGCATTCCGAGAGCACCCCGGCGGGCAGCTCGTACCACCGCGGCGACTCGGACATGGGCGACCTGCCGCACCGGGTCCAGCCGGATCCGGACGGCCGCTACACCGTCGACGTGCACGTCACGCCGGACGGGCACGCCCGCATCGGCAATCGCACCTACACCCCGGAAGAGTTCGCGGACATCCTGCGCCGCAACGGGGATTACGACGGCCGCCCGATCCGGCTGATCGGCTGCGACGCCGGCTCGAACGACTTCGCGCGCCGTCTGTCGCGGGAACTCGACACCGAAGTGATGGCGCCGAGCAAGCCGGCCTGGACCGACTCGAACGGGCGTGTCTTCTCGTCCGACTACGAGATCGGCCCCGACGGCCGCCCCCGGCCCAAGATCCCGCCGAACGGCGAATGGGACGTCCACAGCCCCGACGGCACCGCCCGCCGGGCGAGCGACGACGGCTTCACCCCGGACACCTCGCACGCGGACAAGCAGGACGTCGACGCCGACAGCTCCCGCAGCCGCGGCGACGGCGACGGCGACGACGGCACCTCGTCCCGGCGCGACCAGCCGCCGCCGGGCGCGGACCCCGACGCGACACCCCCGCGTCAGGACCCCCCGCCCGGCGCGGACCCCGACACCGGCATCCCCAGGGACCGAAACCCGCAATCGGTGCAACAGGAAGCCGATCTGCTCGACGACACCCGTCAGCAGAACATCCATCGCAACCCCCAGCACCAGACCGACTTCGACCCGCCGACCCCACCGAACTCCACCCCCTCGCGGATCGGCGGGCCGGACCCCGACACCGACATCCGCCCGCCTGCCCGTGGCGAACGGTTCCCCGGCGAGCAGCAACTGGGGCGCAACCGGGCGTACGAGGTCTTCGACGACGCCGGAAACCGGCGCGGCGTGTACCACACGGACGGCACCGGCCGGGTCACCCACATCGACACCCACCACCCGAACGAACAGCCGCGCGTCAAGAAAGAGGACGCGAACGGCAACGTCGTCTACGAACCGAACCCGAAGTACAACCCGAATCCCGACGTCGCGAACCCCCACCCGAACACGACGTACCGGGTGGAGATCGAGGGCAGGCACCAGACGTTCGCGACGGACGCGGACGGGGTCCCGCATCCGTCGGTGACGTTCCACCGGCCGGACTTCGTGGGCGACCCGGTCACGGTCGGGCCCGGTCACCCCCACGCGCCGGACCCCAAAGCGTCTTTCGCGAGCGGCGGTCCGTACGCACCGCACACCCAGTACAGGGTCACGGATTCGGCGGGCGTGCACCGCGGCACCTTCTACACCGACGCCAAGGGAAACGTCCGGTGGGCCGACCTCGAGTCCGGCCGGATGATGCGCACCAATCCGGATATCGACGCGAATCGGAAGCATGGCATCGGCGAAGGCGACCCCATTGTCCGCCAGCGGCTCGACCCGAAAGCCGCAGTGCCGCACGGTGCGAACGAGCCGGACCGTTTCCGCGGCAACGAGCGGGTGAACGTCACCCTCCGCCGTGGCGAGTCGTTCCTCGATTCCCTGCCCAAGGACGCGGACGGAAAGCCGCTCCTCGAACCGAACAAGAAGTACGTCGTCAGCAGCGAGTACCGGAATCCCGGTCGCGAGAAGCACACACGGTCGATCTATTGGACCGACGAGCACGGCAACGTCGTCGTCGAGACCTATCGGCCGTCGAGCCCCGACCTCAACAATCCGGCGCCGAACATGGTCTACAACGTCGACGGCGGAAAGTTCGTCTACCACACCGGCCCCGAATTCGACGGCGGCAAGGTGGACACGGTGCGCGGGCGTGCCAACGATCTGAAACTGCAGGAAGACGGCGCGGCGCCGAACCGGGACCCGTCGGCGCAGGACACGTCGAACAAGCAGGCCGCGGGGACGCCGGGCAAGTACGACGGCGGCCACCTGTTCGGCAAGCAGTTCGACAGTCCCGGCGAGCTGCTGAACATGATGGCCCAGTGGCGGCCACAGAATCAGGGCCGGAAGATCGCGGGGCCGGACCACTGGCACGCCTTCGAAAGCGACCTCGCCAGCTTCCTCGAGAAGGGCGGCGGGAAGCGGAAGATCGAAGGTATGGAAGTCTTCCCGATGCGGGACGGCAGCCAGGTGCCGCACACGATCCAAGTACGCTGGATCGAGGTCGACGAGTTCGGCAACCGCAACGTCCACATGCGCAGTTTCCCCAACAACCCCCCGGCGAGTACGACGTGATGACCGCGGTGGCACCAGAAGAAAGGAACCTCTCCGATGCCCCGTGACGCGGAAGAGCTCCAGCAGCTGAAGTACGACATGGTTTACGCGCTGTCGGACGCCGCGCCCGAGGGTTGGCGCCGGATCGACCTGGTCTGCCGCGCCAACGTCGACGTGCACGACTTCACCATCGCCGTGCTGATGGGCGACGGTGGCTACGCGACCATCGAGGTACCGCAGGAGGCCGTGCGGATCGCGCTCCGGATGCGGGAGCTGTACTACGAGGACGGCGAGGGAACCTGGTTCTCCATGCGGTTCATCGTCGATCCGCCGACCCGGTTCCGGATCATCCACAACCTCGAATGGGATCCGCGGTGGCAGCCGTCGATCGATCTCCTCGGCTGGGCGCGGGATCTGGAGGCGTTCCCGCGGGACGCCGAGTACATCCCGGCGTGGCTGCGCGAGAAGCTCGCCGAGGCGGGGCAGCCGGTGGCCGCACCGGCGGAGGAAGAACGCGGCGAGCCGCTCGACTCCGCCGAACAGAACCGGCTCTGGGTCCGGATCGCGAACGTCGTCGCGCTGAACGTCCCGACCGACTGGGCGCAGGTCATGCTGACCTATCGCGTGATCGGCGGCTACACCGAGCTGGTGGTGATGGTCCGCCGGGACAGCGACGGCGGTCTTCAGCTGTGGGATCCGCCAGAGCAGATTCCCTTGCTCCTGGCCGAACTCAGGAGCGGGATGTACCGGCCCGGCCGGGGGACGTGGTTCCAGGCCGTCGCCCACGTCCCGTACGACCTGAGCGCGGAATACGAGTACACCTGGGACGACGAACCCGCCTGGGACGGTGAGCCGCCCGCCGCGGAATTCGCCGCCGAACTGACCGCCTTCCCCCGCGATCCGGCACGGATCCCGGACTGGCTGAACGAACGGCTCGCCGCCGGCCGGCTGGCCAGTGGCGACGAGGACCCCGAAGCCGTCGCCAAGGAAGCCCTCGACGTGGCCGCCGAATTGGAGCTGGATCCGGCCCGGTACCGCGTGGGCGAGGTGGCCGACGGCGCTTGGTGCCTAGTGTCCGAAGAGGGCGACTGGGCGGTTTTCCAGGCACAGGGCGAGAACCGGCTCGAAGAGGTCGTCTTCGACACGGCACGGAAGGCGCTCCGGTACTTCGTCGGGCACCTCTACCTGAACCAGGCCGAGTTCCGCGGCGAACTCCCCCCGGACGCCAAGCGCCCGACCGAGGACTGGCCGATCCAGCCCGTCGGGGGTGACGTCGGGCTTCAGTTGTACGGCGGGAAACGGGTGGCGACCCTGCCGCCGGGCACCGAGATGGACCGCTACGGAGCTCCGTCCGGCAACACGCTCTACGCGGCACGCACCGAGTTCACCCATCGATCGCAGCCCGCCGAAGAGCAGCGGTTCGAGTACCACGTGTACCGGACGCTCCGTCCCGTGCGCGCGATCGTCGGATCGCCGATCCCCTGGTACGACCAGGCCGGCGGCGGTACCGCGTACGTTCTCGAACGCTCGATCGCGGAATTGCTCGCCGACGGCTCCCTCGTGGAGATCCCGCAGGCGACGACGCAGCCCCCGCCGCCGCGGACCTGAGGGGAGCATCGATGACCACGCCACCCGGACCGCTGAGCCCGGAACAGCAACAGCAGATCGTCACCCAGATCGGCAACGGTCTCGCGTCGATGGCCCCGCCCGGCTGGCGACGGCTGCGGACCGAGCACCGGGCCGTCGGGAGGCATCTCGAGACCGACGTGCTCATCACCGGACCGGACGGAACGACCCAGCCGATCGCGGCACCGCCGGAACTGGTCCAGCTCCTCGGCACGCTGCGGGCCGGGATGTACCAGCCCGGCCAGGGCACCTGGCTGGCCGCGACGCTGACCTTCGACGCCGCGCAAGGCACCTCCGTCGATTTCATGCTCGACCAGGAGCCCGCCTGGCGTCGCACTCCGCCGCCGATCGGCTTCCAGGACGAACTCCGGTTCTTCCCGCGGAGCGACCAGCACATCCCGCCGTGGCTGCGGCAGCGGGCAGGCCTGGCACCGGCGCCGGTCGCCACCCCGCCGGCGGACGCACCGGAAGCCTTGCGCGTCCCCCGAGTGCACGACGGTCTCGACGAGTCGGGCCGCCCGGTGGTGAACCGTGAGCCGCTGTCCCCGGCCGAGCGGGACCGGGTGCTGCAGTACCTCGACGGCGCGCCGGTCGTGCTGGCGTCGCGGTCCTACGACGCCGACGCCTTCGACCCCGACAGGGAGCCGTTGGTGCCGCTGAACTTCCGCACGGACGGCCGGTGGTACTGGCCGGGCGCGGTCGCCTACTACCTGCGCGAGCACGGCGTCGCTCCCGATCCCGAACTCCTCGGTCACATCCGGGCTTTGCGGTTCACCCTGCCCGAGGTCGGCGAGCCCGAGCGCGAACTCGCGGTCGCCGCGATCACCGGTCAGCCGTCCACTTAGGACCCCTTGATTTCGCGGCCGCATGATGCCACCTGACGGATACGTCACGTGACAAGTTCGCGGTCCGGGTACTCTTGACGGCGTCGGCGAAGGCGACCAGGGAGCGCACATGGCACGGGGGAACATCGGCAGGGTCCGGGCGACCCGCTCCGCCGGGATGCTCCCGGTCGTGCTGGCACTCACCTCGGCCGCGCTGCTGACCGGCGCCGCCGTCTACACGGTCGACCGCGCCGGCTGCGTGGACCCGGGCCAGTACATCCGGCACGACAACCACATCGAGCTCGTCGGCGGCTGCGTCGACGGCTCGGAGCTGCCCGCCGCGCCGCAGGGGACTTCGCACGAGGCGGACGCGAAGAGCGGCGTCACGCCCAGCAACTTCCGCCCTTAGCCGGGCGATTCCTCCCACCACACCGCGCTCACCAGCGCGAAAGGAGCAAGGGACCTTTGCTGTCATTTGCTTAGCATGGCTACGCGAACGACAGCAAAGGTCCCTTGCTCACTCTCTGGGCTCGGCGGCGGTCAGCCCAGAGCCTGGGCCAGATCGGCGACCAGGTCGCTGCCGTCCTCGATGCCGACGGACAGGCGCAGCAGGTTGTCCGGCACCTCCAGGGTCGACCCGGCGGTGCTCGCGTGGGTCATCCGGCCCGGGTGCTCGATCAGCGACTCGATGCCGCCCAGAGACTCGGCGAGGATGAACAGCTTCGTCTTCGACGCGGCCTCGAGGGCGGCCTGCTCGCCGTCGACGTGGGTGAACGAGATCATCCCGCCGAAGCGGCGCATCTGCTTCGAAGCGACCTCGTGTCCGGGGTGCTCCGGCAGGCCCGGGTAGTAGACACGCTCGACCTTCGGGTGCTTCAGCAGCATCCGGGCGATCAGTTCGGCGTTGTCGCTGTGCCGCTCCATCCGCAGCGCGAGCGTCTTGATCCCGCGCAGGGTCAGCCACGCGTCGAACGGGCCGGGCACCGCACCCGCCGCGTTGCGCAGGTAGAACAGCTGCTCGCGCAGTTCGTCCTCGTTCGTCAGGATCGCGCCGCCGACGACGTCGGAGTGCCCGCCGAGGTACTTGGTCGTCGAGTGCAGGACGACGTCGGCACCAAGCGAAAGCGGGTTCTGCAGGTACGGGGTGGCGAAGGTGTTGTCGACGACCAGTCGCGCACCGGCACCGTGCGCGACCTCGGCCAGCGCGGCGATGTCGGCGATTCCGAGCATCGGGTTCGTCGGCGACTCGCACCAGATCAGCTTCGTCTCCGGCCGGATCGCCGCCCGGACCTCGGCGATGTTCCCCAGGTCGGCGACCGTGTGCTCGACACCCCACAGGCTGAGCACCTTGTCGATCAGCCGGAACGTGCCGCCGTACGCGTCGTTGCCGAGCACGAGGTGGTCTCCCGGCCGCAGGGTCGCCCGCAGCAGGACGTCACTCGCCGCCATCCCCGACGCGTACGCCAGACCGTGCCGCGCGCCTTCGAGCGCCGCCAGCGCGACCTCCAGCGCGGTGCGCGTGGGGTTCGCGGTGCGGGAGTACTCGTAGTCGCCTTCGCGCGTGCCGCCGACGCCGTCCTGCGCGTAAGTCGAGGTCTGGTAGATCGGCACGATGACCGCGCCGGTCCGGGGATCAGGGGTCTGCCCGGCGTGGATCGCGCGCGTCTCGAAGCCCAGCAGAGAGTAATCGTCGGCCATACCACCAAGGGTACGGCCACCCACTCGAGATCCCATCGTCTGGGATTGAACTCACCACTGCGCGGGTGGCTGTCCCTGTTGCTGGGCACCCGGAGCCGGCGGATAACCGGGCTGCTGCGGGTACCCGAAGTCCGGCGGCTGCGCGGCCGCGTTCTTGGCCGCCAGCCAGCGTCCCGTCGGCGGGATCAGCGCCAGGACGAGGGTCACGATCGCCGGGATCAGGACCACGAAGAGAAGCCAGCCGAAGCCGAAGTGCAGCATCACCCCGCCGTACGAGAAGTAGAAGCTCGAGCCGATCGCCCGGAACAGGAAGGTCAGCGCCACGAAACCGATCGCGCCCGCGGCTCCGATCACGGTGAGCAGCCGTCCGGCGCGTTTGCGCAAGACCAACAGGATCCCGCCGCCCAGGAGCAGAGCCGCGCTGACGAGGTCCAGCACCGCCCCGATCACGAGGAACGAAATGACGTAGTGGGAGAGCTCGATGACGTGGGACACGACCCCGGCGAGGAACCAGAGCCCGCCGAGGATCGCGAAGATCCCGGCCATGATCGCGGTCGCACCGCTCGGCTGCCGCGCCATTCCCGGCGGCGGGTAGGCACCGGGTGCCGGGTAGCCGCCCTGCGGCGGGAATTGCTGGTAAGTCATTTCTCCCCTTGCCGAATCCTTATTCCGTCCCCGGCTACCAGCCGGGAAGCCGATCCTGCTTCGACGGCTCCTCGTCGTCGCGCCGCCGTCCCTCCAGCCAGTCCGAGGTCGGCCTGATCACCGCCAGCACCAGCGCGGCGAAGGTCATCACGAACAAGGCGAACGCGGCCACCTCGCTCGTCACCAGCGGCTCCCCGTCCACTTCGGCGAAGAAGTAGACGCGGACCGCGCCGTTCGCGAGCACCGTGGCCACCAGTGCGAGCGCCGCCCCCGCGGCGACGAGGGTGCGGCCGAGTGTCCGGCGCAGCAGCACCAGGACGCCGCCCAGGAACAGGGTCGCGGTCAGTGCCCCGTTCCACGCCATCCCGACGAAGTACTGGGGAGCCGGCTCGAAAACGGCGAGTTGCCCGACGAAGGTGCCCGCCTCGGACAGGTACCGCGTGCCGCACAGGAAGGCGAGGACGGCCGCGCCGATGGCGGTCCCCGAAGACTGGTTCTGACTCATCGAACTCCCCCAAGCCGAGCCGGACGGCTCAGGATCTCACCATCCGCCTTGCTGGGGAAACTGATCCTGCGGCCGATACGGCTGCACCGGGGCCGGCCGCCAGCGCAGGTACCTGAACGTCGGCGGGAGCACCGCCAGCAGCAGCCCCAGCAGGCCGAACACGACCATGACCAGCCGGAGGACGCCGTCGAAGGTCGCGAACCGGAGCAGGATGTCGAGATGGATCCGGTACGGCACGCGGAACGCGATCGGCTCCAGCACGACGGCCAGGATGGCGAGCAGCGATCCGAGGATGAGCAGGATGGCGCCGATCAGCGAGCGGAAGAACGTCGTCAACGCGCCCATCAGCAGGAACAGCGCGGCGACCAGGTAGAGCACCAGCTCGACGAGCGCGAAGCCGGGCAGGTTCGAGAGGCTGAACCCCGACGGGAGCTCGATGAAGTAGCGGATCGGGAGGTAACCGGACGCGAGGGCCCCGACGAGACCGAGCACCGCGGCGATGATCGCCGTCGCCCCGGACGGCCGTGCCTGGGGTGCGGGATACCCGAAACCTGGCGGTCCGGGTTGCTGGGCGGGATATCCGTACGGACCGGTCACGTCGCTCCCGTCGGGCCAGGTGTGCGGTTAACGGCGCTCACCCTAGTCCGCGGGCAGTGGCCGTGGCAGGCGAATCGGCATACCCCGGCGAAAACGAAACACCCCCGGCCACGGGCCGGGGGTGCTCCTGACGAAACCGTTCAGTGGCGGCGAATCACCACTGCTGCGGGGGCTGACCGGGCTGCTGGCCCGGCTGGCCGAAACCGCCGCTCGGCGGACCCTGCTGACCGGGCTGCTGCCCGAAACCGCCGGGCTGCTGCGGAGCCTGGCCGAAGCCACCCTGCGGCGGCTGCCCCGGCTGCGCGAACCCGCCGCTGGGCGGACCCTGCTGGCCCGGCTGCTGCCCGAAACCGCCGGGCTGCCCCGGCTGCGGGAAACCACCCGAAGACGGACCGGGCTGTCCGGGCTGACCGAAGCCACCGGGCTGCCCCGGCTGGCCGAACTGTCCGGGCTGACCCGGCTGGCCGAAGCCACCCTGCGGCGGACCGCCGAAACCACCGGGCTGACCGCTCTGCGGGGCACCCAGCACCGAACCGCCGCCACCGAGGCCGACGAACTGCGCGGTCGCCGGGATCAGGCCCAGCACACCGACGATCAGGATCACGATGCCGAGGAGCAGGTGCAGCAGGCCACCGCCGATACCGGCGCTGTCCCTGGCGGACGGCGGCAGCTTGTCCAGGAAGTCCGACGACGGGGACGAACCGCTGAGCAGGAGGACGCCGAACAGCACCAGCAGCGCGCCGCCGGCGGCGACGACGATGGGCGCGATCTTCTTCACCGTGCCGGGGAGCTTGCCCGCGAGGGCGAGCCCGACACCACCGGCGAGCGAAGCGAGCGAGCCGACCAGGAGCATGATCACGTAGAACCAGATCGCGCCCGGGCCGACCAGTCCCGCCTCGTCGAGGAACTTGTCGATCTGCTCCTGATTCGGAGCAGTGTCGAAGACCTTCGAGTAGTCGCTGGCGTCACCGAAGTAGACGAACGAGACGATCAAGGCGACCAGGCCGAGCAACGCCACGACGCCGCCGGCGATGAGCCCGAACATCTGGTTGCCACCGCCCCCGCCCGCTGCCGCGGGGCTGTAGCCCGGCGGCGGCCCGCCGAACCCGGGCTGCTGGCCGAAGCCGCCCTGCGGCGGCCCGCCGAAACCCTGCTGCGGCTGGCCGAAACCGGGCTGCTGGCCCTGCGCCGGGTCGAACCCGCCCTGCTGCGGCTGGCCGAAGCCCTGCTGCTGACCGAAGCCGCCTCCCTGGGCGCCGTAGGCACCGGCGGCCGGGTTGTCGGCCGCGCTCGGCGGCGGGGCGTACGGGATGGCGGGCGGCTGCGAACCCGGCGGCACGAGCTGGGTGGACTCGGCGGTGGGGCTTTCCCCGCCGCCGCTCACCGGCTGCACGACCTGGGTCGCGTTCGCGTCACCGGAACCCGGCTGGACCGGCTGCACGACCTGCGTGGGCTCCGGCGTGTCGCCGAACCCGCCGCCCTGGGACTGCTGCTCTTGGGGAGGCTGCTGCCCGTACTGCGGCTGCCCGTAATCGGGCTGGGCCGGCTGACCGGGCTGCACCACCTGCGTCGGTTCCGGGGAACCGAACGGGTTGTCTTGCTGCGGCTGAGGGCCACTCGGGGGTCCCTGCGGTGGCTGGGCGCCACCCCAAGGCTGATTCGGTGGCTGCGGAGCACTCATTTGGGTCTTGAACCCCCTTGACGAGGACATAAAAGTTCAACTCACCCGACACGCTATCGGATAGCCGGGTGGGCCGCTCGTAACGCCCCGGCCCGACCATCCGATGAAATGCTTCTTTACCGTCCCGCGAGAAACGCGAGCAGGTCGTGCCGGGTGACGACACCCGCCGGTTTGCCGTCGACCAGCACGAGCGCGCCGTCTGCGCCCGAGAGCGCGTTCATCGCCGCGCCGACCTGTTCACCGGCGCCGATGGTGGGCAGCGGGGGCGACATGTGCTGCTCGAGCCGGTCGGCGAGCTGGGCTTTGCCGGTGAAGAGCGCTTCGAGCAGGTCGCGTTCGTTGACCGCGCCCACGACCTCGGCCGCCATGACCGGCGGCTCCGCGCTGACCACGGGCATCTGGCTGACGCCGAACTCCGAAAGGATCGCCACCGCTTCGGCGACGGTCTCGTTCGGGTGGCTGTGCACGAGGCTGGGCAGCGAGCCGCTCTTCTTCATCAGGACGTCGCCGACGGTCGCGCCGCTGGAGTCCGGCGGCAGGAAGCCGTAGGACGACATCCAGCTGTCGTTGAACACCTTGGTGAGGTAGCCGCGGCCGCCGTCGGGCAGGAGCACGACGACGACGTCGTCCGGGCCGAGGCCCTCGGCGAGCTTGAGCGCGGCGGCGACGGCCATCCCGCACGAACCACCGACGAGGAGTCCCTCTTCGAGGGCGAGGCGGCGGGTGATGTCGAAGGAGTCCGCGTCCGACACCGCGATGATCCGGTCGGCGATGTCGCGGTCGTAGGTGTCCGGCCAGAAGTCCTCGCCGACGCCCTCGACCAGATACGGCCGCCCGGTCCCGCCGGAGTACACCGAACCCTCGGGATCGGCGCCGATGACCTGGACGCGCCCGTCGCTGACCTCCTTGAGGTACTTGCCGGTGCCCGAGATCGTGCCGCCGGTGCCGACGCCCGCGACGAAGTGCGTGATCTTGCCCTCGGTCTGGCTCCAGAGCTCCGGGCCGGTCGAGTGGTAGTGGCTGGCGGGGTTCTCGGGGTTGGCGTACTGGTTCGGTTTCCAGGCGCCCTCGATCTCACGCACGAGGCGGTCGGAGACGTTGTAGTAGGAGTCCGGGTGCTCCGGCGCCACCGCGGTCGGGCAGACCACGACGCGGGCGCCGTAGGCCTTGAGCACGTTGCGCTTGTCCTCGCTGACCTTGTCCGGGCAGACGAACACGCACTTGTACCCCTTGCGCTGCGCCACCATGGCCAGCCCGACGCCGGTGTTGCCGGACGTCGGCTCGACGATGGTGCCGCCGGGCTTCAGCTCGCCGGAACGCTCCGCGGCTTCGATCATCCGCAGCGCGATGCGGTCCTTGACGCTGCCGCCGGGGTTGACGTACTCGACCTTGGCCAGGATGAGCGGTTGCAGCCCCTCGGCCAGTGCGTTCAGCTTGACCAGAGGGGTGTTGCCCACGAGGTCCACGATGTGCTCGACGTATTCCACTCCCACAGCCTAAACGCCGCAGGTCGTGATGTGTCCACTCAACCAGGCGGTGTGAAAACCGCACTTTCGGAGAGTGGCGTGGGTCGCGTTCGCCTTTGACCCGCACCTCCCTCCGGTGGAGGATGCGGGGTGAGCAACCGCTTAGCGCGTCTGGATCGAGAACAAGGGAGTGTCGTTCCATGCCCGAAGCCGTCATCGTCTCCACCGCCCGATCCCCGATCGGCCGCGCCGGCAAGGGATCGCTGGTGAGCGTCCGCCCGGACGACCTCACCGTGCAGATGGTCCGCGCCGCGCTCGACAAGGTCCCCGAACTCGACCCGACGCAGATCGAAGACCTCATGCTGGGCTGTGGTCTCCCAGGCGGCGAGCAGGGCTTCAACATGGGCCGCGCCGTCGCCGTCGAACTCGGCTACGACCATCTGCCCGGCTGCACGATCACGCGGTACTGCTCGTCGAGCCTCCAGACCACCCGCATGGCGCTGCACGCGATCAAGGCGGGCGAAGGCGACGTGTTCATCTCCGCCGGTGTCGAGACGGTTTCCCGCTTCGCCAACGGCAGCTCGGACTCCTGGCCGAACACGCACAACCCGCTGTTCGCCGACGCCGAGGCCCGTACCGCGCAGGTGGCGGCCGAGGGCGCCGACAGCTGGACGGACCCGCGCGAGAACGGCGCCCTGCCGGACGTCTACATCGCGATGGGCCAGACCGCCGAAAACCTGGCGCGGCTGAAGAACGTTTCGCGTGAGGAGATGGACGAGTTCGGCGTCCGCTCGCAGAACCTCGCCGAGAAGGCCATCGCGGACGGCTTCTGGGCCAAGGACATCACGCCGGTCACCCTGCCGGACGGCACCGTGGTCTCGAAGGACGACGGCCCGCGCGCCGGCGTCACCCTCGAAGGCGTCTCCGGCCTCAAGCCGGTCTTCCGCCCCGACGGCCGGATCACCGCGGGCAACTGCTGCCCGCTCAACGACGGCGCGGCCGCGGTGATCATCATGTCCGACACCAAGGCGAAGGAACTCGGCCTCACGCCGCTCGCCCGCGTCGTCTCGACCGGCGTTTCGGGGCTGTCGCCGGAGATC
This sequence comes from Amycolatopsis keratiniphila, assembly GCF_000400635.2. Lineage (NCBI taxonomy): Bacteria > Bacillati > Actinomycetota > Actinomycetes > Pseudonocardiales > Pseudonocardiaceae > Amycolatopsis > Amycolatopsis keratiniphila. The sequence goes on from NC_021252.1 coordinate 7,749,210, forward strand.
ATGGGCTACGGCCCGGTCGAGGCGTCGAAGCGGGCGCTCGCGCGCGCCGGGATGTCCATCGGCGACATCGACCTCGTCGAGATCAACGAGGCGTTCGCCGCTCAGGTCATCCCGTCGTACAAGGACCTCGGGATCGACCTCGACAAGCTGAACGTCAACGGCGGCGCGATCGCCGTCGGCCACCCGTTCGGCATGACCGGCGCGCGGATCACCTCGACGCTGATCAACTCGCTGCGGCACCACGACAAGCAGTTCGGCCTCGAGACGATGTGCGTCGGTGGCGGCCAGGGCATGGCGATGGTGCTGGAGCGCCTCTCCTGACCCGCTGACCTGCACGAAGAGAGCAAGGGACCTTTGCTACCACTCGCTTAGCGTGGCTAAGCAGGCGGTAGCAAAGGTCCCTTGCTTCTTGCCGGGCTTTGGACGCGCCCGATTTGAGCACTTCGCCTGATCCCGCGAGGGGTCGTGAGTGCCAATGAGCGTTCTAACCCGAATCGCCACTCACGACCCCCTTGCCTAACGCGATGAAGGACGCTTTACCCGCATCGCATGCGGTGAAAGTCCCCTTCACCCCCCCGAGACCAACCAACGACACAGGGCACTAGTGGGTCAGGATCGGCGGGGCCGCAGCGCCCTCACCGTCCGCACCCTCCGGCAGCGCGGGCTTGGTCTTCGGCAGGAAGGCCGCCGGGATCAGGCACAGCGCGAGCAGGATCATCGACCACAGGAACGTCGTGGAGAACGCGTCCGCGGTCAGCCCCGAAGCGGCTTCGCGCGTCGCCGGGTTCATCACCGCGGCCGTCGCGGCCAGTTGCCCCTGCGCGGTCGGCACGCCGAACTTCCCTGCCAGCAGCGCCGCCAGGATGATCGACAGCACCGCCGAACCGATCGCCCCGGCGGTCTGCTGCAGGATGTTCGTCGCCGTCGACGCCTTCGCCATGTCCTCCGACTTGAGCGTCTGCAACGCGGCCGAGGTGATCGGCATCATCGTCGCGCCCATGCCGAGCCCCATCACGAACAGCGCCGAGAGCAGCAGCCAGTACGGCGTCGTCGCGGAAAGCTGGGTGAAGGCGATCAGCCCGGCGAGCATCAGCACGAGACCGGGCAGCACGATCTTCCGCGCGCCGATCTTGTCCGCGAACCGGCCCGCGATCGGCATGGTCAGCATCGCGCCGACACCCTGCGGGGCGAGCAGCAGACCGGCGTTCATCGCCGATTCGCCGCGCGCCAGCACGAAATACGTCGGCAGGAGCAGCATCGCGCCGAAGAACGCGACGCAGAAGAAGGTCATCGTCACCATGGCGACGGTGAACGACCCGTTCTTGAACAGCTTCAGGTCGAGCAGCGGGTTCTTGACCCGGTTCGCCCGGAACACGAACGCCACCAGCAACGCGACCCCGGCCAGCGCGGGCAGCCAGACGTCGACCGCGCCGACGCCACCCGCCGACGGGATGTTCGAAACGCCGAAGATCAGCGCCGCCAGACCAGGCGACACCATCAGCATGCCGAGGAAGTCGAACCGCTCACTGGGTTCCGGCCGGTCCTTCGGCAGCACACGCCAGGCCAGCGCCATGGTGATCAGGCCGATCGGCACGTTGATGTAGAAGATCCAGCGCCAGCTCACCGCGTCGACCAGCCAGCCGCCGAGGATCGGGCCGCCGATCGGGCCGAGCAGCATCGGCACCCCGAGCACGCCCATCACGCGCCCGATCCGGTGCGGGCCCGCGGCCCTGGTCAGGATCGTCATGCCGGCGGGCATCAGCATGCCGCCGCCGAAGCCCTGCAGAACCCGGAAGATGATCAGCGATTCGACGTCCCAGGCCATACCGGCGAGCATCGAGCCGATCAAGAACAGCCCGATCGCGGTCATATAGAGCCGCTTGGTGCCGAACCTGTCCGAAGCCCAGCCGGTGATCGGGATGACCGTCGCCAGGGCGAGCATGTAGCCGGTCGCGATCCACTGGATGGTGTCGAACGAGGTCTGGAACTCGATGGTCAGTTTCTGGAGCGCGACGTTGACGACCGTCGTGTCGAGGATCGCCATGATCGCGCCGAGGATGACGACGCCGGCGACCTTGAGCACGCCGGCGTCGAGTTTGTCGCCGCCCGGTGCGGCCGGGCTTTGCGTTGACATGAAAGGTCCGTCCCCTGGTACTGAGTGGACGCGACAACCCCCGTGGTCGCGACTACGAAATCGACGCCCGGCGCGGCGCCGGGCCTTCCCCAACCGAGTTTGTGCATAAGGGCGCAAGCTCAGGTATGTAGCCGAGGGTAGCCGAACACAGGTTTTACCTGCCAACTTTTTCCCCGTATACGGGCCGAAAGGGCAGGCCCGCATACGGGATGTGACGAAGAGTGATCAGCAGACGCTGTCGGTCGGAGCCGGATTGCCGAGCCCGAACAGTGGCCGCAGCTTGAGCCCGATCCAGGTGCCGCCGAGCGCGAACACGCCCCACAGCCAGCCGTGCAGGCTGCCGACCGAGATACCGCCGAGGTACGCGCCGATGTTGCAACCGCCCGCCATCCGCGCGCCGACGCCCATCAGGATCCCGCCGAGCACCGCGGCCACGGCGGTCCGCCACGGGATCGAGCTGTGGATCTTCCACGCGCCCGCCGCCGCGGCCGCGACCCCCGCGCCGATCATGATGCCGATGTCGGTGAGGCTGTTCTTGTCCGTCCAGATCGGCCCGGCCAGCGAAGCCGCGTTCGCCTTGATCCGCCAGAACTCCCAGGTCTCGGGGTGCAGGCCGAACACCTGAAGGATCTTGGCGCCCCACAGGCTGAACGCGCTCGTGACACCCCAAATCCCGCCGGAGACCAGGAAGACCGCGCCCGCCAGCACGCCGAGGACGACGGCGCCGACGAGGATCGGCCAGGAGCCGCGGTAGATCCTCGCGAATCCGCGCGCGGTCGGGACGACGTCGACCGGCGGCGGGTTGCGGCGCTTCTGCACGAAGCGGGTCCCCAGCACGATCGCGGCGAGGACGGCGACGGTGATCGCCCACGAACCGAACCAGCCGACGTGGTCGGCGAGCAGGACACCCTTGAACTCGGGCCAGCCCGACAGCAGCGGATACGCCCATGTGTAGAGGACCGACCCGGTGATGAACCCGCCGAGGGTGAGCACGATCGTCGACTGCCCGGAACCGACGGCGAACAACGTTCCCGACGCGCACGCACCGCCCAGCTGCATGCCGATCGCGAAGATCGTCGCGCCGACGAACAGCGCGAGCCCCAGCCCGCCGGCGGTCGGCTTCGGCGTGCTGCCGAACAGCCCGGAGCCGGTGCCCACGATCAGCGCGATCAATGTCGCGGCCGTGCCGAGCAGCAGCGTGTGCGCCCGCAGCCCCTGGCCGTTCCCGACCGCGATCAGCTGGCGCCAGGCCGAGGTGAACCCGAAGCGGGAGTGGAAGAGCGCGAGGCCGAGCAGCAGGCCGAGGATGAGCAGCACGCCGAACTTCGCGCCGTGCGCGGCCCAGACGTACCAGGTCAGCCCGACCGCGAGCGCGCCCGCGACCGCCAGTGGCACGACCTTGACCGGCTCCTCCGGTTGCGGGACCGGGGCGGCGCAAGAGGTCGGGAAGTCGAGGAGTTTCTTCTCACCGGCTTGGGTTTCCGTCGTCGCCACCAGGACTCCAGATCGATCGGTGGGTGGGGGACGAGCAACGTTAGGACCGGTGACCGCCCGATCGCAGCCCGTCCCACACTGTGCGACGAACGGCGGCTGGGACGCGGCCGGATGGCGGGTGGTAGCAAAGGTCCCTTGCTCCCCCGGCACGCGTGAAGGCCCCCTTCCCTCGACTGAGCCGAGAGAAGGGGGCCTTCACGCGCTTAGTGCTACTCCGCCGTCTTGATGCAGTACGTGGTCGGCGGCGTCGAGTACGTCGCCACTCGCTTGGCTTCGGTGCCCTCGCAGGTCCCCTCGTCCGAAACGTTGGCGATCTTCACCAGTTCCGCGTCCTTGGCCGGGTCGGTGCAGGACACCTTCTGGTAGCCGGCGGTCTGCGAGATGTAGCCCTTGAGGCAATCGCCCTGTTTGACGTTGGGCATGAGGCACAGCTTGTACGAGATCCGGCCGGACATCGAGACGCTGTCGTAGCCGCCTTCCGGGCAGGATTCGCCGCCGCCCACGCGGGCGGCGACCTTGACGTTCGCCTCCGGCGCGCCGCAGTCGATCTGCTTCGGGTCGTCAGCCGCCCGCGAGAACTCGGTCACGCTCAGGCAGTCGCCCGCCTGGGCGCTGCCCGTCCCGGTGAAGTGGTTGAAGAGGAACAGGCCACCGCCGATCACGACGACGAGCACGGGAATGGCGAATCTCAGCCAACGGAGCTTGGCCTTCTTGGGTGCAGACGGCTGACCGAAAACGTCGGGCTGCCCCACCGGCATTTGGCCCCCAGGGGCCGGCTGGGAAGTGGTCACCGAGAAACCTCACAGGTGTGAAGAGGAATGAGAACCTCGGTATCAAACACTTACGGTGACCAACGCCATAACCCGGGCCCCCGAAAGAGTGAAAGCCCCTGGTCGAAGTCGCTATTTGAGGCTCTTCACGCAGACCGTCGACGGCGGCATCGAGTAGCTCTTGAGATGGGTCGCTTCGGTGTCGTCGCAGGTCGCCACGCCGTCGACCACCTTCACGACCTCGGCATCCTTCGCGCGGTCCGAACAAGGGACCTTCTGATAGGCCACGCTGTCGGCGAGGAAGTTCTCGAGGCAGTCGCCCTGCTTCGCGTTGATCATCATGCAGAGCCGATACGAGGCGAACGTCTTGTCGACGATGAGCTGGTCGTACTCGCCCGCCGGGCACGCGCCGCCGGCGTCGGTCTTCGCCCCGGCCTTCGCGTTGGCCTCGACGGAGCCACAGTCCGCCTTGGCCGGGTCCTCGTCGACGTCGCCGAAGGTGGTGACCGCGTAGCAGTCGCCCACCCGGACGTCGTCCGTGTTGGAGAGATAACCGACGATCCACGAAGACGCGCTGAGCACCACGATCGCGACCGGCAGCAGGATGCCCAGCCAGAACCACTTGGAACGCCTGTGTTCGGTCATGCCAGCAGGGTATTCGCCACCACGGAAAAGGGCGCCCCGATCGCTCGGAGCGCCCTTTCGCGGAGAGTTCGCGTCAGTCGTTTTGGAAGTACGACAGCAGCCGCAGGATCTCGAGGTACAGCCAGACCAGCGTGGTCATGAGGCCGAAGGCGGCGAACCACGCCCACTTCGACGGCATGCCTTCGCGGATCATCCGGTCGGCCTGGTCGAAGTCGAGCAGGAAGCTGAACGCCGCGACACCGATCACCACGAGGCTGAAGATGATCGCGATCGGCCCGCCGTCACGCAGCGGGTTGAAGCCGAAGAAGCTGGTGATGAGGTTGACCAGCATCAGGATCGCGACACCGACGACGGCGCCGATGATCCACTTCGTCAGCTTCGGGGTGACCTTGACCGCGCCGGTCTTGTAGACGACCAGCATCGCGACGAAGACACCCGCGGTGCCGATGATCGCCTGCAGCGCGATACCGGGGTACAGCGCCTCGAAAAGACCGCTGATCGCACCGAGGAAGACACCCTCGGCAGCCGAGTACGCCAGCGTGAGCGGACCGCTCGGCTTCTGCTTGAAGATGATCACGAGCGAGATCACGAGGCCGACGATCATGCCGCCGACGAGGGCGCCGATCACGCCGCCGCTGATACCGGTGATCCGGCCCGCGGCGTCCACGGGCAGCTGGCTGATCGCCCAGATCGCGGTGAGCACACCGGTCACCAGCGCGGTGCCGAGGCTCAGCGCCGTCTTGATGACGACGTCGTCGACGGTCATCGGACGGTCGCCGGCGCCGGCGGAGGTCTGCGGAGGGCCGTAGCCGGGCACGCCGCCCTGGGGTTGGTTGAAGCCTACGTTGGGTCCGTACTGAGCCGCGCCACGCGGCAGGTTCCGGAACGCCGGGTTGCTACTGGATCGCACCTGATCCTCCTGGATCTACTGGCACCTGCATCGGGTTCAACGACCGCGTGGGCCGCCCGGTTCCCGTCGAAGTAAAGACGACTTTACTCACAATCGGCGCGACGCCCATCCCCCACACCGTATGCGGCGGAGATCACCGACCGTTCACCGATACCCCACCTGATGCCGTATTGCCAAAACCGCTGCTCACACGACACCCTCCACGTTGCGTGTTCGGATAATCACCGAAGGCGTGTCGGGGAACCTATCGATCGTGTGACCTGCGTCGACGTACAGGCGTCGAAGGCAGAGCACGGCCAAAGGAGTCAACACACCATGGGGTGGACCACACGCCCGAGCGTGCGTTCGCGCGCCTTGACCAGCCTGATCGCGACGTGCCTGCTAGGCGCCTTGTCCGCCACCGTCGCGGCGACACCGGCTTCGGCCGCCAAGGAGGAGGGCGTCGGCTACCAGGTCACGCCCGGCCAGACGGTCAGTGACAAGCCCAGAGAGCGCGACTGGCTGGGCTCCTACGTCGTCAACGGCAAGCACGTGTTCTGCGTCTCCTTCCAGCTGAAGGCGCCGGACACCAACGAGAAGTACCAGCCGGGCGACGAACTCCTCGACAAGTGGGGCGCGAAGCTCCCGGAGGACACCGCGGCCAACATCTCCTACCTGCTGCTGCGGTACGGCGGCACCAAGGACAACGCCGAGGCCGCCGCGCTCGCGCACCTGCTGCACTCGTGGACGTCGAAGCCGCGTTCCGCCGACGACCTGAAGCCGAGCCTCCCGCCGGAGAAGGTCGGCTACGACGTCCAGAGCCACCTCGACAAGCTGAAGGCGCAGCACGCCGACGCCGCGACGGCCGTCGAGAAGCTGACCAAGGACGCCGAAGCCAACCGCGGCCCGTGGACCACCGCGATCACCCCGCCGAAGGACGACCAGCACATCGGCACCGCGGGCGAGTGGACGATCAGCGTCAAGAACGCCAAGGGCAAGGGCGTCTCCGGCGTGCCCGTGCAGCTCACGCCGTCGAACGCGACCGTCGACAGCGGCGAGAGCACGAAGCCCGCGTCGACCTCGAACGCCAAGGCCGAGAAGGCCACCACGGTGAAGACCGGCGAAGACGGCACCGTGACGGTCAAGGTGACGCCGACCGGTGACCAGCCGAAGCTGGCCAGCTCGCTGTCCGCCCCTGCGGACCGGCCGTACGTCCAGTTCCCCGTCGAGACCGGCGTGCAGAAGGTCGTGTCGACCGGCGGCGAGAAGGAACTGAAGGCGCAAGGGGTCGCCGTCGTCGCGAAGCCGGGCAAGGTCCAGGTGACCAAGGTCGACGCGAAGACCGGCAAGGGCATCGCGGGCGCCGCGCTGCGGATCACCGCCAAGGACAAGTCCACCGCCGCCCTCGGCCACGACGGCAAGCCGCTCAACGGCGCCGACGGAAAACCCGCCGTCGTCACCACCGAAGGCGAGAACGGCACGGTCACCGTGGAGAACCTGCGGACCCCGCAGGAGATCTGCGTGGTCGAGGTCAGCGCGCCGCCGGGTTACACCAACGCGTTCGACCCGAAGAATCCGCCGTCCGCCTGCGGCGAGCTCAAGCCGGGTGAGACGCTGGCGCTCAAGGTCGCCAACACGCCCAACGAGGTACCGCGCACCATCCCCGCCGGTGACCGGCCGGTGGCGATGATGCAGGGCACCGTCGAGAACTCCGCGTCGACCGCCGGCATCCTCGGCGTCGGCGCGCTCGCGCTGCTCGGTTCGGTGATGGTGGGCGTGGCCGCGCGGCGGTCTTCGCGACGCTAAGAGGGTTCTGGAATGTCAGTACGACGCGGGTTCGCGCTGGGAGCGGTCACGGTCCTGTGCGCGGACCTCGTCGCGGCCCTGCTCATCTGGCCGCCGACGACCGTGGTGACGGGGACGGCTCAGCCCGTCTCCGTCTCCGTCGCGGGTGGCGCCCCCGCCGCGCCCGCACAGCAGGAGGTCCCGCCTCCGCCGGATATCGTCCCCACGACTCCGACGTCCGTTCCTCCGCCGCCGTCGAAGGAGCCAGAAGCCCCGAAGCCGCAGGGTCCGGGGACGATCCGGCTGCCCGCGGGCGGCGCGGCGAAACTCGTGCGCAAGGAACTCGGGCCGGGCGCGGAGTTGCCGGTTCCAGAGAACCTCGGCGAAGTGACGTGGTGGGGTGCCGAGCTGAGCTCGGCCACCGGGGCGAGCGTGTTCGCCGGGCACGTGAACTGGAAGGGCGCGACGGGCCCGTTCGCGGAACTGTGGACCGAGCGGATCGGCGGCGCCGTCACCGTGGTCGACAAGGCCGGGAAGTCCTGGCAGTACAAGGTCTCCCAGCTGATCACGCTGAAGAAGAACGAGCTGCCGCAGCGGGCGGACGAGTTGTTCGGCCAATCCGGTCCACATCGGATAGTCCTCGTCACCTGTGGCGGCCGCTGGGTCGGCGGGGAGACCGGCTACGCCGAGAACCGGGTCGTCATCGCCGACCCAGCCTAGTTACCCGTGAGTAACTTCACCGGCGCCGTGGTGGTCCTCGCCGTCCTCATGCAGCAGAATGCCGGGGGACGCGGCGACACGGTGAAGGGTGAGGCAGATGGCGACTTTTCTGGTGACCGGGGCGACCGGACTGATCGGGCGCCAGTTCACCCGGCTGCTGCTCACCAGGGACGACGTCGACAAGGTCGCGCTCGTCGTCCGCGCGTCGTCACGGGACAAACTCGCGAAACTCGTGAACGCCTGGCCGCATCCGGAACGCGTCACCCTCGTCACCGGTGACCTCGGCGAGCCGCTGCTCGGCGTCGGCGAAGAGGATCGAGAGAAGCTTCGCGGCGTCGACCACGTCGTGCACCTCGCCGCCCTTTACGACCTCACCGCCGACGACGAGGCCAGCATCAAGGCCAACGTCGAAGGCACCGCGCAGGTGATCGCGCTCGCCGCCGGCCTGAACGCCGGCTGCCTGCACCACGTGTCCTCGGTCGCCGTCGCCGGTGACCACGAGGGCATGTTCACCGAGGAGATGTTCGACGTCGGCCAGCGGCTCCTCACGCCGTACCACCGGACGAAGTTCGAGGCAGAGCGCCTCGTGCGCGAGCAGCAGGACGTCCCGTGGCGGGTGTACCGGCCCGCGGTCGTCGTCGGGAACTCCGAGACCGGCGAGATGGACAAGATCGACGGCCCGTACTACCTGTTCCCCGCGATCAGCAGGCTGGCCGGACTGCCCGACGTGCCGATCGTCGGCCCCGACCTCGGCGACACCAACGTCGTCCCGGTGGACTACGTCGCCGAGGCGCTGAACGCCCTGGTCACCACGAAGGGCCTCGACGGGCGCGCGTTCCACCTGGTCAACCCGGAGCCGCAGCCGGTCGTCTCGGTCTACAACGCCTTCGCGAAGGCCGCGGGCGCGCCGACCATCTCCGTGCAGCTGAACGAACGCGTGTCCAAGGGCATCGTCAACCTGGTGAAGCTGAGCGAGCACATCCCCGGCTTCACGATCGCGCGCGACGCCGTGATGGAGCGGCTCGGCATCCCGCCGGTGCTGCTGGAGACGATGGCCTTCCCGTCGGTGTTCTCGTCGGCGTCGACGCGCAAGGCACTCATCGGTTCGGGGGTCGAGGTGCCCCGGATCGAGGACTACGCGCCCACCCTGTGGCGCTACTGGCGTGAGCACCTCGACCCGTTCCGCGCCCGCAAGCACGGCCCTCGCGGTGAATTGGACGGCCGTCGCGTGATCATCACCGGCGCGTCCTCGGGTATCGGCCGCGCGACCGCGATCAAGGTCGCGGCCGCGGGCGGGGTGCCGCTGCTCGTCGCGCGGCGGCAGCACGAGCTCGAAGAGGTCCGGGACGAGATCATCGCCGCGGGCGGCACGGCGTCGGTGTACCCCGCCGACCTGACCGACGAGGAATCGGTGCACAAGGCCGTCGACGCGATGCTCGCCGAGCACGGCCGGATCGACATGCTCGTGAACAACGCCGGCCGCTCGATCCGGCGGTCGATCAAACTGTCGTACGACCGGTTCCACGATTACGAACGCGCGATGGCGATCAACTACTTCGGCGCGGTGCGGCTGATCCTCGCGGTGCTGCCGCATATGTCCGAGCGGAAATTCGGGCATATCGTCAACGTCTCGTCGATCGGCGTGCAGGGAATCGCGCCGCGCTTTTCGGCGTACGCGGCGTCGAAGGCCGCTTTGGACTATTTCTCCCGGATCGCCGCGACCGAGACCCACGGCGACGGAATCACCTTCACGACCATCCACATGCCACTCGTGCGCACGCCGATGATCCGGCCGACGAAGATCTACGACGCGTTTCCGACCAAATCCCCGGATCAGGCCGCGGACATGGTGATGAAGGCGTTGCGGGAACGTCCGAAGCACATCGGCACGCCCGCCGGGCAGGCGATCGGACTCGCGTACACACTCACGCCGGGGCTCACGGATGCCGTGGCCTACCAAGGATTCCGCGTGTTCCCGGACTCCGCGGCCGCGGGTGGCGAAGGCGGGCTCAAGATCGGGAAGGGCGAGCAGCATCTGTCCCGCGCGGCGATGGCGCTCGCCCGGCTCAGCCGCGGCTTCCATTGGTGACACTGCGCACACGGGTGGCGGCCGTTCAGGTGAGGGATCGCAGCTGAGAGACGACACACGTCGGTGAATCACCAAGCCTGACAACGGCGACCCCGCGTACGCAGGTACCGTCGTGGCCATGGTTCCCGAGCGAGACAACGGCCTGTTGCCCCTGCGGCGCGAGTACACCCAGGCCTGGCACGGCTTCGACCGGAACGAAGTGCGCCAGTATCTGGATCATCTCGAAGCCCAGCTGCATCGCGTGATCACCGACCGCGACGCCGCGATCGCGCAGGCGACCTCGGCCACACGCGAACTCGAAACCGTTCGCCACGAGGTGGCGAAGCTGAACGCCAGGATCGAGGAGCTGAAGAAGCCGCCGGAGCGGCTCGAAGACCTCGACGAGCGGATGCAGCGCACCGTCACGCTCGCGCAGGCGCGCGCGGAAGAGATCACGAAGCGTGCCGAAGTCGCCGCCGAGAAGCACTGGGCTTCTTCGAGTGAAGCCTCGAAGAAGCTCCGCGAGCGCTACACGCGGCTCGTCGCCGAACTGGACAAGCAGGCGGACGCGCTGCACTCCGAGCATGAGTCCGCCCTTGCCGAGACGCGCGCCGAGGTCCAGCGGCTGACCGTCGAGGCCGCCCAGCGCCGGGAACTGCTGGACAACGAGGCCGAGCGCAAGCGCCGGAAGATCGAGCGCGAGTTCGAGCAGACGATCTCGGCGCAGAAGGCGGCGCACGAGAAGCACATCGCCGACCAGCAGACGGCCAGCAAGAACCAGGCCGAACGCCGGATCGCGGAGGCCACCGCGGAGGCCAAGCGCCGCATCGACGAGGCGACGGCCGAGGCCAAGCGCCGGCTCGACGAAGCCACGACGACCGCCGCCCAGCGCACGACGGCCGCCCAGCGGAAGGTCGAGCGGCTGGCGGAGATCCGCGAGCAGGCCCGCAAAAGCCTCATGCAGGCCGACGAGGTCCTGAAGGGCAGCGAGGCGATGCTCGCGGCGTTGCCCGAGGAGTCGGTGATCCCGCACGCCTCGAAGCTCGTCGGCGGCGACAGCAAGGCCGAGGAGACGAAGCCGGCGGGCAAGCCGGCCGAGCCGCCCGCGTCGAAGGCCGCCGCTCCGGCCGCCGCCAAGCCCTCGCCCGCCAAGCCCGCTTCTTCGGCGCCTGCCGCCGCTGCGCCGAAGAACGGACAGACCGAGCAGAACGGCCCGAAGGCGAACGGGCAGAAGCCGTCACCGGCCAAAACCGGCTCCTGACCAGCGCGAAGTAGCAAGGGACCTTTGCTACCACTCTTGTGGAGAGTGGTAGCAAAGGTCCCTTGCTCTCTTTCGGGCTTGGTCAGGACGCGGTGGTGCGTGGCCAGGGATTGGCCGTTTCGAGCTGGGCGGCGAGGCCCAGCAGGAGCGCTTCCCCACCGGGCGCGGCGACGAGCTGGACGCAGGCCGGGATGCCCGAAGGGTGCACGCCGACCGGCACCGACATCGCCGGATAGCCCGCGAGATTCCACAGCCCGGCGAACCCCGCCACCCGCACCGACGGCAGTACGTTGGCGATCCACCGGCTGTCATGCCACGTGCGCGCCTTGAGTGGGAGGGTCGCGATCATGGGCGTGACCAGGACATCGTGGTCGGCGAAGAACTCTTCGGCGCGCTCCAGCCAGCGCTCCCGGGTGGTCTCCCGGACACGCTTGGCCATCAGCCGCCCCAGCCGGACATGGGTACGGGTGCGGGGCTGAAGTGCGGCGAGATCGAACTCGACCGCTTGCTCGGCCGGACCCGCGACCCAGCGCGCAAGGAGGCCACCGATCGCTCCGGCGTTGTACCGCGGCGTTCCGGGCGCGACGGTGTGCCCAGCCGCGCGGAACAGCTCACCGGCCCGGGTGACGGCCCGGCTGAACGCGCGCGGGAGCGGCGCCCTCGTCAACGGGACCTGGGTCGACAGGGCGATGCGGGATCGCTTCGGGTCGGTGAGCTCCGCCAAGCCGGGCTGTTCGGCGAGGACCGACATCAGCACTGCGGCATCCGCCACCGTGGTCGTCATCGGACCGTGCGTGGACAGGCCGAACCAGCCGTCCTCCCCCGGTACGCGGACCACTCCTTTGCCCGGTTTGAGACCGACGATCCCGCACATCGCGGACGGCAGCCGGATCGAGCCCAGCCCGTCGGTGCCGTGCGCGATGGGCACGAGTCCGGCCGCGACGGCCGCGGCACTCCCGCCCGACGAACCGCCGGCGGCGTACGACGGGTTGCGCGGATTGCGCGCCGTCCCGTCCGGATCGTCGCTCGACGGCCAGATGCACAGCTCCGGCACCCGGGTCAGACCGACGATCACCGCACCGGCGGCGCGCAGCCGACGCGCGATCTCACCGTCCTCTGTGGACGGCGTCGACGAACCCGCTCGTGACCCCCACGAGGCGTATTCGCCCTCGATCGGCGCGACGTCCTTGACCGCGACCGGCACCCCGGCCAAGGGCAGATCGGCCAGGTCCGTGCGTTCGGCGACGGCGGCGGCCTCAGCGAGCGCCTCCTCGACCCTCACCCGGCGAAACGCGCCGACCACCCCGTCCGCCGCCTCGATCCGGGCCAACGCCTCGCGCGTCACCTCGACCGGGTCGAGCTCCTTGGCGCGCACAGCCGCCGCGATTTCCACTGCCGTCTTGACCATCCCCGCACTGTAGAACGGGCGGCCAAGATCAGCTGCGCGCCGAACAGGCGAACTTCGCCGAGTCCGGTTCGAACGCCGGGAAATCGGTGTAGCCGTCGAGCCGCGCGCCGTAGTAGACGTCGTGATCCGCCTCGGCGAGCGGGGCGTGGAGCGCGAATCGGGCGGGCAGATCCGGATTCGCGATGAACAGCCTGCCGAAGGCGACCACGTCGGCCAGGCCGGATCCGATCAAGGACTCACCCTCGGCGCGGCTGGTCGGCTTCTCGGACCGCAGATTCGCGACGAGCGTTCCCGGCCACAAAGGCCGCAGATGCGACAGCACCTCGACGTCAGGGGTATCGATGACGTGCAGGTATGCGAGCTCGTGACGGCGGAGTTCCGCGAGCAGTCGTGAGTACACCTCCTTCCAATCGTCTTCCACGATGTCGTTCTCCGGGTTGCCCGGCGAAATACGCAGAGCGACCTTGGCCGCACCGATCTGCTCGGTCACGGCCGCCACCACCTCGAGCGGGAAGGTGAGCCGGGCGGCGACCGAGCCGCCGTAACGGTCTTCCCGGCGGTTGGTGTTGCCGGCGAGGAACTCCTGGATGAGATAGCCGTTGGCTCCATGGAGTTCCACACCGTCGAATCCCGCCTCGACGGCCCGGCGTGCCGCCTCGGCGAAGTCCTGGACGACCTCGCCGATTTCTTCCTCACCGAGCGCCCGGGGTTCGACGGTGTCCGTCCAGCCGTCGGCCGAAAAGATCCGCCCGGCCTGCCGGACCGCCGACGGCGCCACCGGTGTCCGGCCCGTCACGCCGGGGTGGCTGACCCGTCCCGCGTGCCAGAGCTGGGCGTAGATCCGACCGCCTTCCTCGTGCACGGCCGCCGTCACCTCACGCCATGCCTCGGTCTGCCGCTCGTTCACCAGTCCTGGGATTCCCGGACCGCTCTTGCCGGTCTTGTTCACCCAGATGCCTTCACTCACGATCAACCCGGCACTGGCACGTTGCGAGTAGTACTCGGCCGTCCGCGGATGTGGCACGCCGGTGAGATCGTCGGCGCGGCCCCTGGTCATCGGAGCCATCGCCATGCGGTTCGGCAGCTGGATCGCGGTACCGCGGAACGCTTCTAGCAATCTCATGAACGCGAAGCTAAACCCTGACACCGGCGTCACGGTCAACCTCGGTTTCCGCGGCTACTGTGGACCCATGCGGATCGGCGAACTGGCGAAGCGGACCGGCGTGAGCGTCCGCTCGTTGCGGTACTACGAAACGGAAGGCCTGCTCCGACCCGACCGATGCGGCAACGGCTACCGGACCTTCGCCGAAGACGACATCGCCAGGGTGCTGCAGATCCAGCTCTTCTATTCAGCCGGGTTGTGCAGCGGCAAGATCGCGGAACTCCTTCCCTGTGTTTCCGGGGACCACACGCATTTGGTGCCCTCGCCGGAGATGACCGGCGAACTGGAGATCGCCAAGACCCGTATCCAGAACCAGATTTCCTTGCTCACCACCTCTCTGTCGGTTCTGGAACGTGTCCTGGCCGCGGCCAAGGGGACCGATACCGCCGAGGTACCTGTTCCCGCCCGGCCCGTCCGGCGGCATCGCGGGATCCACGTCTGACTCGTATCAGGCGTTCGGGTCCCGGCCCATCAGTCCGAGCAGCCTGTCCTGCAAGGGTGCGTCTTCGGGAACCTTGACTTCAGGTCCGAAGACGACGATGCCGGGCCCGAAGGCTCCCGGGATCCTCATCTGTTCGGGGATCGCCTGCGCCGCCGGCCACATCCGCGCGACCTCCTCCGGATCGATCGTGTCGTCCTGTCCGGTGGCCCTGGCCAGATCCCAGCCGTGGATCACCATGTCGGCACTGACGACTTGATCGATGTGCTGTTCGGCGGTCATCTTCCCCGTCGGTGTCTCGTGCTCCGTGGCCGCGAGCACGGGATCGTCGAGGACGGCTTCGACATCGGCGCGAGCCGCCCGGAAGGCACCCAGCGGATCGTCCAGGAGTGATGGCGCAGGCCCGAGGTCACGTCCGAAGGGCCTCAGCATCGCGCCGTGCATGTCGACGATGTGCCCGACGACATCTCTGGCGTTCCACTCCTCGCAAGGGGACTTGCTCTCCCATTGCCCGGCTTCGACGGCGGCGGCCTTGCTCTCGAAGGCGTCGGCCCTGACGCGATAGCGGTCGGCGATGGCGTTCATCGTGTTCCCGCCCTCAACGGAGCGGCCACGACCTCGGCCAGCTTGTCGAAGCCTTCGCCGACGCCCCGCTCCATCCCGGATTCGAGAACGGCGTCCCGGATCCGCTTCGAGCCGTACCGCACCACCTGGGTCAGCGTGGTGACCCCGTCCTGTTCGACCAACGTCAGAGTCGCCAATGCCTGCCCCTCCGACGCCTCACAGTCCTCGTTCGTCTCGAGCGAGACGAGCCGCCCCGGAGGGTCGATCTCCTGGTAGACGCCTTGGAGCAGCATCTCCATCCCGCCGCCGTGGCGCAGCCGATAGCGCCATCCGCCACCGACCCGCAGGTCGATCTCGCATTCGACGACCTCGCAGTCGCGCGGACCGAACCACCGGCGTACCAGCTCGGGTTTCGTCCACGCGTCGAACACCAATGCCCTCGGTGCGTCGAAGGACCTCGTCATGACGATCTCGAGATCGCCGGATTTCGTCACGCTGAGAGTTCTTCCCATCGTGCTGTTCCTTTCCGCTCGTGCGGTGGTCATTCGGTCTTGTCGTGGCGTTCCGGGTGCTGGATCTCCCCTTCCAGAACGAGATCCAGCTCCGTGAAGGCCTCGTCCCAGTAGCGGCGGTAGCCGCCGAGCCAGTCGTTCGCCTTCTTCAGCGGCTGGGCCGCCAGACGGCAGGGGCGGCGCTGAGCGTCTCGCCCCCTCGTCACCAGCCCCGCCCGCTCCAGCACCTTCAGATGCTTCGAGATGGCGGGCTGGCTCATCTCGAACGGCTCGGCCAGCTCCGTCACCGTGGCATCACCACGCGCGAGCCGGGCGAGGATCGCGCGGCGGGTGGGGTCGGCGAGCGCCGCGAAGGTGACATCGAGCAGATCCTGTGCCACGGTCGCCCGCCTTTCGTTTCTCTGTTCTCACAAGTTCGACTTCTCACGATCGGGCCGCTGGATAACCTTGCGGTTCCATAACCATGTGGTAATCTACGGCGGAGCAGATCCGGCTGTCAAGTCCGAACATCGGGCTGACGAGGGAGAACGCAGAAGAGGAAGGAGGTGGAGCCGAAGCTCCAGCAGGCGCGCGAACGCACCAAAAGGCACGCGAGCGCGTACGAAAGGGCAACTGGGGTTACCGTCGATACCGGCATGGACGACGAACGAAACGAGCCGATGAACTCCGGGCGACCGAAGACGACGAAGCGATGGGCGACCGTCATCCTGGGAGCCGCGACCGTTCTGCTCACCAGCGTGCAGTGCGGTACGGCGAACGACGAGGCCGGATCCGCGCAGCCGGCGGGGACGGTACCTCCGCCGCGTAGCAGTGCCGCTTCGGCCCCGGCCAGCTCCACCAGGCCCGAGTCCTCGCCGTCACCGAGGGCGGAGCAGGCGCCTGTGCCAGCCTGCGAAGCCGTCATCGCCGGGATGAGCCCCCGGCAGCGGCTGGCGCAACTGGTGGTGGTCGGCGTGAACGCGGGCGACCCGCAGGCGGCGGTGAAGCTGGTACGCGATCAGCAGGTCGGCGGGATCTTCCTCGGCGGCAACGAGACGGCCCTCCTGCGAAACCGCGCATTGGACGAGGTCCAGCGTGCCGCGAAGGTCCCGGTATCGGTGGCGATCGACGAGGAAGGCGGCCGCGTCCAGCGGATCGACACCCTCGACGGCGACATGCCGAGTGCGCGGAAGATGGCCTCGACCATGACACCGGCACAGGTGCGAGCGAAGGCCGCCGAGCGAGGGCGGCAGATGCTGGCCCGCGGCGTCACCGTCGACTACGCGCCCGACGCCGACATCACCGACCAGCCGGACCGCGACATCGTCGGCGACCGGTCGTTCGGAGCGAATCCCGATGTCGCCCGCAAGTACATCCTGGCGTTCGCGCAGGGCCTGCGCGACGCCGGAGTTCAGCCGGTGCTGAAGCACTTCCCCGGGCACGGGCACGCCAGCGGGGATTCCCACAAGGGACTGGTGCGGACACCGCCGCTGGCCTCGTTGCGGAAGGTCGACCTGGTTCCGTACCGCGACATCGCCGAGTACGGCGAGATCGGCGTCATGGTCGGACATCTGGACGTGCCCGACCTGACCGGCGGCACACCGTCGACCCTGTCGGCGGCGGCGTACCGGCTGTTGCGGAAGGACTTCGCGTTCGACGGTCCCGTGATCACGGACGATCTCGGGGCGATGAAGGCGATCACGTCGCAGTACCCGCTGCAAACGGCTGTGCTCAAGGCATTGCAGGCCGGGGCGGATCAGGCGTTGTGGTCCTCCGGCGGCAATGTGGGCACGGTGCTGGCCACGTTGGAGCAGGCGCTGGCGTCCGGCGAACTCCCGGCCGGCCGGGTCGACGAAGCCTTGCACCGCGTGCTCACGGCGAAACGCGCCTGCGGCTGACCAGCGACGGCCCAGGCCGGGCGCCCGGAAGGGCGGCGGGAAAGCCGTCCGAAAACTCAATGAACACAATGCTGACCAGGTCCGCGTCAGGAGTGACCCTGATCACCGCCCTGCCGCTCGAGCAAGGAGGATCGCGTGCCTGGTCCCACGAAATACCTGCGCCGTCTCGCGCTGGCGGCCGCCGCCGCTGCCGGAATGAGCCTGCTCGCCGTCCCGATGGCATCGGCCACGCCGTCGCCAGTCGATCAGCCGGTGCGGACGACCGGTTGCCAGCGTCCGTCGCCGGTCCCCGCCGGGGTGACGACGTTGCGGTCTTTGACGTCCGGCGGCCTGGTCCGCGAGTACACGGTGCACGTGCCGGCGCGGTACCGGTCTTCACGGCCGTATCCGCTGGTGTTGTCTTTCCATGGCCACAAACGGACGTCGAAGTATCAGGAGGAGCTGTCCGGGTTTTCCGCGTATGACGCGATTTCCGTCTACCCGCAAGGACTTCCGGGTACGGACGGGGAGTCGGCGTGGACCGGAGCGCCGTATTCGGCGGCAGCCGACGACGTGCTCTTCACCAGCGACCTGCTGAACACGCTCCAGCGGGAACTGTGCGTCGACTCCCGCCGGATCTACGCGACGGGCAAGTCGAACGGCGGCGGATTCGTCGGCGTCCTCGCCTGCCGGATGCCAGGACGGATCGCGGCCTTCGCCCCGGTCGCCGGAGCGTTCTACCCACAAGGCGGAGAGTGCCGCCCGTCGCGTCCCGCGCCGATTCTCGATTTCCACGGTACGGCCGACGCGACGATCCCCTACGCCGGGAATCCCGCCAAGGGCCTGCCGACGTTGCCGGATTGGCTCGCGGCGTGGGCGGACCGGAACGGCTGCTCACCGCGTCCGATCCAGTACTCGCCGAAAGCCGACGTCACCGTCCAGCGATGGCTCGGTTGCTCGCTTCAGCACTACCGGATCGAAGGCGCCGGGCACGTCTGGCCGAGCACCGGGCCGAACAACGACTCCGCCACGCCGACCGTCATCGACGCGACCCCGGTCATCTGGAAGTTCCTGCTCGCCCACCGTCTGCGTTAAGAACTCGTCGATTTCCTTGCCGGAGCCCACCGTCCGGCGCTACCGTCGAACCTGACCCGATGACCAGATGAGCAAATCTGGTCACGAAGTCAGACTCTGGGAGCGCACGTGGCAGAACGTCCGGACCGCACCGCCGGCCGCGCCGATCGCATTCTCGACGCGGCCGGCGTCCTGCTGTCGCGGCTGGGCTATCGCAAGGTGACCATCGAGGACATCGCGAACCAGGCGGGCATCGGGAAAGGCACGATCTACCTGCACTGGCCCACCAAGGAAAACCTCTTCCACGCGCTGCTCCTGCGTGAGTCCCTCCTTGCCGCCGAGAACCTTCTCGAGCGGCTGGAAAAAGATCCGGCGGAAGTGGTCCCACACCGGTTCCAGCGGGCCGCTTTCCTGTTCACCCAGCGGAACCCGTTGCTCGGCGCGCTCATCACCGGCAACACCGAACTGCTGGGCCGGTTGAAGAAACACCCTTTGCAGGATCAGGACGCGGTCGTCACCGAGCGGTACCTGAAGACGATGACCGACCGGGGCCTGCTGCGCGACGACATCCCGAACCTGCTCTTTTCCCTGCGTGCTTCGGCGCTGGGGTTCTACCTGATGGACAGCTTCACCGGCGACGGCGCCGGCCTCACCATCGAAGAGAAAGCCGACGCTCTCGCGCACATCATCCGGACGGCGTTCGAGCCGCCGGAGCCACCGTCCACGGCGAATCTGGCCGCCACCGCGGCCGAAGTGATCCAGGCGTTCCAGGATCTGATCTCGTCCTATCGCGCCTGGATCTACCGGAAGGACGGCCCCGAGGAGCCCGCTTGATCCGCGCTCCTCCACCACGAGAAGAAGGGGGCAAGCCATGACCACGATCGCCGAAACCTGGGGTGTCCACGAAGCCCAGTTCTGGCTTCGGGACGAATTCCCGGCCGACCCGGTCCGTTTCGATGCCGAGACGGGCATGTGGAACGTCTACGGCCACGCGGAGGCGTTGAAAACCCTGAGCGATCCCAAGATGTTCTCGTCCGACACCACCCGGTTGATCCCCAAGGAGATCTCGCCGGACAAGGATCTGTTCGTCGAAGGCAACCTGCTCCAGATGGACCCTCCGGATCACAAGAAGCTGCGCACGCTGGTGAGCCACGCCTTCACGCCGAAGGTCGTCGCGGATCTCGAACCGCGGATCGCCGCGCTGACGAACGAGCTCCTCGACGCGGTCGACGGCGCGGACTCGATGGAACTGGTGACCCATCTGGCCTATCCGCTGCCGGTGATCGTCATCGCCGAGCTGCTCGGCATCCCCGCGAGCGATCGCGACCTGTTCAAGGAATGGGTCGACACGTTGCTGCGGAACAGCCAGCAAAGGTCGTTGATCAAGCAGACCGAAGCGGACAAGAAGGCCGCCGAGGAAACGTCCGCACAGGTGAAGAACCTGGTGAACTACCTTTCCGAGCATGTCGACGACCGGCGGCGGAATCCGCGCGAGGACCTGCTGACCAAACTCGTCGAAGCCGAGGTCGACGGCACGAAACTCACCCAGAACGAAGTCGTCAACTTCGCGAACGTGCTCTTGCTGGCCGGGCACATCACCACCACGATGCTGCTCGGGAACACGGTGCTGTGCCTGGATTCCCATCCGGACGAGTACCGGCGGGTCCGTGAAGACCGTGCGTTGCTTCCCGCCACCATCGAGGAATCACTGCGGTTCCTCAGCCCGTTCGCACTCGTCGCCCGCGCCACGACGACCGAAGTCGAACTGGGCGGCCAGACGATCCCGGCGAACAGCATGCTCGGGATTTGGGTCGCGGCGGCGAACCGGGATCCGCGTACCTTCACGGAGCCGGGCGTCTTCGACCCGGCGAGGACGCACAACCCGCATCTGGCCTTCGGCCGCGGGATCCATTTCTGCATCGGCGCCCCGCTCGCCAGGCTCGAAGGCAAGACGGCGCTCAACATCCTGCTGGATCGTTTCCCGGATCTGCGCACCGATCCGGCCGTTCCGCCGTCGTTCATCCCCAGCCCGCACATGACCGGGGTGAACGAGCTCCGGCTGCTGCTGAAGCCCTAGCGGTCGGCGAACCGGGAGGCGAGCGGGACCACCATGCGCGGAATCCGCTTCCCGGGTGTGTACCGCAGTTCGGTGATGTTGCCGTTCGGCACGAGGTAGGTGTCGGCGAAAGTGCGGAACCGGCGCATGGCCCCGCTGTCCGGGGTGGTGGTCCCGGTCAGCAGTGACCACATGACCGCGCGGATGAACAGCCCGTGGGTGAAGACGGCGATCGGCCCGGGTTCCCGTTCTCCCAGCCGTGCCAGGAATTCCTGGGTCCGGTCGAAGAGAGCGGCGAAGGATTCCGCGCCGTTCACCGCGTGGTGTGGATCTGCACGGGACCAGTAGGCCTCCGTGTACGGCTTTCGAGTGGCAGTGGTGGTGACCTGTCCATGGAGTTCGCCGAGAAAGGTGAACTCCTGGACAGGCCACTCCTCACACTCCGCGCCGGGGAACCGCTCGATCGTCGGCTCGGCGGTCTGCCGCGCCCGCAGGAACGGCGACGTCACGATCAAACGAGGCGGTTCGGCCAGCGATTTCGCGATTTCGGCGGCCTGCCGCCGGCCGAGTTCGGTCAACGCCGAGGCCCCCGGCTCACCGCCGGGAAGCCCCGCGTTGGATTCGCTTTCACCATGTCTGATCAGCCACACCCGTGCCACGATCGCCTCCTAGACCCCGTGTGCATCGACGATCGCACCGAGCGGAGTTGACCGCGACTTCCAGGATGCCCTATCACCGCGGAAGTAGCGGAATTTTCAACGACCGAACTGACCCGGCGCGCGGCCCTCACCCGCGGGACCGCGGTACGCCTGTGCGATGTCGAGCCACTGGTCCGCCAGCGCGCCCTCCGCGCGGACGTCGAGGTCGTCACGGTGACGTCGCCGGGTGACCAGCAGACAGAAGTCCTCCGCGCTCCCGGTGACACGCTGCCGGGAGTCCTCGGGCCCGAACGTCCACAACTGCCCGGACGGCGCGGTGATCTCGAACCGGAACTCCTGCTCCGGCGGGGTCAGGCCCCGTGCCTCGTAGCCGAAGTCCCGCACCCGGACGGCGAAGCCGACGAGGTACGCGAGCCGGTCCGTCCGCTCCGGCCGCACTCCCAGCGCGTCCGCGATGTCCTGACCGTGGGCGAACAGCTCCATCATCCCGGCGCAGGCGAGGATGGCCGGAGGCAGCGGGTTGACCAGCCACGGGACGACCTGGTCCGCCGGGACCGCGGCGAGCGCCTTGATCCCGGCGTCGCGTTCGGCACGCCAGCGGCCGAGCAGGACCTCGTTGGGGTCACCGAGGTAGTCGTCGAGGGCCGCGTTGACCGCGGCGTCGAAACCACGCGCCATCGAGCTCTTCATGACTTCGGCGAACGTCCGCGGCTCGCCCGCGGACAATCCGGCGATCTTGAAGATGAAGGAGAGATGCGCGATCTGGTGTTTGACCGACCAGCCCGCCGCGGGTGTCGGCAGCTCCCATCCCGCGTCGTCCAGGCCGGCCACCAGGGCATCGACCTGTTCGCCCTCCGTGGTGAGGTCCCTGATCACGTTCCGGAAGTCAGTCACCGTGCCGTCCTCTCGCCGTTTCCACCCTCTCGAATGATGCGGACGCGCCGGGTCGTCGTCTTCTCTTCGTGAGCGCCGTCGAATTCGGGCTTGATTCTGGAGCCGGGTCCAGGTTCTACCCTCACACCATGCGAACCGAAGCGACGAAGGCGCTGACGGCGTTGACCATGTCCCAGGTGACCTCTCGCGCCGGTGTCCGGCCGGACACCGTGCGCTACTACGAGCGCATCGGCCTCCTGCCCACGCCCGCGAGGACGACCGGGGCACACCGGCGCTACGACGAGGACGTCATCGACAGGCTGCGGTTCATCCGCGGCACCCAGCGGCTCGGCCTGACGCTGACGGAGATCGGTGACCTGCTGAGCGTGCGCGACACCGGGGTGTGCCCGTGCGAACCCGCCGAAACCATGCTGGAACGCCATCTCGCCGAGATCGAAGCGGAGATGGCGCGCCTCGGCGAACTGCACGCCGAACTCACTTCCATGCTGTCCGGGATGTCCGGCGCCGCGTGCGCCGACCCGCTTCCCGGCGCATGGTGCCCGCCCGAATGCGGACCCGAGGGAGGAGGTGGATGACCATGCGGAACGACGACTGGTGCGATTGCGACTGCTGCGGCAGCGGCTGCTGCTGACCCGCTCCGGCGGGACCGGCCGGGCTTGACGTCACCCGGCCGGCCATCCGAGCTCAGTCCTGCGGCAGGAGCACGGTCTTCCCGATCCGGTCCTTGCTGACTTCGGCCGAATAGGCCATCAGCCCGCCCGCCTGCGCGTCCCGGAACAGCCGCTGGATCGGCGAGGTGCGAAGGAAGCCCGACCCTCCGCCTGCTTTCAGCGCCACCTGGGCGACATCGCGGGCGATGTCGTTCGCGAGCACCTTCGCCGTCATGGTCGCGGACAGGAACTCCGGCGAGTTCTGATCCGCCAGCCACGCCATGTTCCGGGCGTACATGAGCGACGCTTCGAGACGGGCATGGACGTCCGCGACTTCGAATTGCAGCCATTGCATTCCGGCGAGCGGCTCCCCGGTCGGGGGGATGACACGGCTCCGGGCATGCGAGATCAGCGCTTGCTCCGCCGCGTCGGCGATCCCCAGTGACAGGAAGGCGAGACCCGCCGCGATGTGGTTCGGCCGCTGTACGGTCGCGGGCGGGCACCGGCGGTCCTCTCGCAGGACGGTGCCTTCGAACGAGACGAGCTGGCTTCGGCTGGCGCGCAGTCCCATCGTGTCCCAGATGGGGACGAAACCCATCGTGTCGTCCGGTGATACGCCGAAGAACGTGGGCTCACCGCCGACGAGCGCGTTGACCAGGAAGTGGTCGGCGACCTCGCAACCGGAGACGAATCGTTTGGCGCCGGTGAGCCGGTACCCGCCGTCGACGGGTTCGGCGACCTGTTGCGGCATCAAGAACATGTTGCCGCTGCTGGGTTCCGACAGCGCGTTGGCGAAGCGCTTGCCGTCGATGAGCTCTTCGGCGTAGAAACGGCCGACATCGGGAGCGGACGATTGGGCCAGCCCGACGGCGGCGCCGATGTGCATCACCCAGATACACGCTGTCGACGAACAGGCCGCGCTGAGGATCCGGACGATCTCGCCGTAAGTCCGATAGCTGAGGTCCTCACCACCGAACTCCTCGGGCAGGGTCGCCCTGTCGAGTCCGGTCGCGTGCAAGGCACGAAGGTTGGCGATGGGCAGCTCGGCCGTTTCGTCGAACTCGGCGGCACTCGCGGCGAAATCCTTCGCCAGTTCGGTGACGGTTTCGATCCAGTGAAGTTCGTTGGCGGGCGGGGCGAACGGATGGACGGGCTCGGTCATGACCGCATCATGCCGGAATCGCGAAGGCCTCCCCGCCACCCCGAGAATGGCGAAGGAGGCCTTTCACGGTCCGGCCGTCACACTCCGGTGCAGGCGGCCATCGCGAATTCGCCGGAAGCGGTCTTGGTCGAAACCACCGCGCCGTCGACGGTGATCTTGCAGGTGACGGATCCACCGGTCTCGCCGGTGGTGACCGTGAGCGTCCCGCCCTTGTAGACGCCCTTGTTCTCGACTTCCTTGTTCCACGGCAGCGCCGGGACGGTCTCCGTGACGGGGTTGAGGACCTCGCCGTAGATGACCTCGACGTTCGTCGCGTCACCGGTGACCTCGTAGGAAACCTTCGCGGTGCGGTTGATCTCGTTGTTGACCTCGTTGACCGCCGCGTTGAACACGAAGATCCACACGATGCAGACCACGAGACCGAGCGCGGACAAGGCGATACCGGTGATGGAGAGCCCCTTGTTGGAGGCCTTCCCGTTCTTGACGCGGATCAGCCCGATGATCGAGAAGATCAGGCCGAGGATCACCAGCGGCCAGGCGATGACGCCGACGAACGGGATCGGGGAGAAGACCAGCCCCACCAGGCCGAGGACGAAGCCCGTGACGCCGATGCCGTTGCGGGGCGGCATCGGGCTGGCGGGGGCTTGCGGGGCCGGCGTGTAGGGGGTTTGCTGGGTCACGGGGGTTTTCCTTTCCAAAGGGATGAACGAGGCGGCATACAACCAGCGACCACGAGGCGCCCGCGTCGTCCTCGGCGCGTGAACCGGTTACGACGAAAGTCGTAATTCGCGCGTCGTGAAGGACCGGTTCCGCTGATGCGGCCGGCCAAGCGGGTTTGCGTACGCTCGCCGCATGGCAAGGCGTGTGCTCGGTGTGGTGCTCACCGTGGTGGCGGTCGCGGCATGCGTGATCAGCAGCATTTTCGTCTTCAGCGCCCAGGGTTACCTTCCGGCGACGCAATCGTTCGTCCCGACGTGGTGGTCCACGCTCGGTTTCTTCACCGGGATAGCGGCCGCGGTCATGCTCTGCTGGCGGCACAAATGGCCGGAACTCGTCCTCGGCATCGCCTTGGTGCCGCCGCTCTGTTTCCGGTCCGACGCGCTGGCCGCGCTGGTCGCCCTCGCCGCGTTGGCCGCGCGCCGTCGCGACCGCGTCCTGTGGACCGCGTCCGTCCTGGTCTACGTCGCCACCGCGTGGGCGTTGTTCGGCGACGCCAACCGCCATCCCGACGTGACCGTCGCGGGGCAGATCGTCGGCAAGCAGTTCTCCGCCGTGCAGCTGATGGGGACGTTGACGGTCGCCGTCGTGATGACGGCCGTGCCGCTCACCGTCGGGGTCGTCCGCGGGATGCAGGACACGCTCGCGATCCGTGAGGCCAAGGAAGAGGAACTCCGCGCCGAAATGACCCGCCGCGCGGAGCGCACCCGGATCGCGCGCGAGATGCACGATGTCCTGGGGCACCGGCTCTCGCTGCTGTCGCTGCAGGCCGGTGCGCTCGAAGTCAGCAAAGGACCCGCGACCACCGAAGCGGCGAAGACCGTCCGTACGACCGCGCGCCAGTCGCTCGAAGATCTGCGGCAGGTCATCGGGGTTCTCCGCGATGGCCAGGGTTTCGGCGAAAACAGCGAGAACGGAATCCATCCGGAGCCGCCACAGCCGACGCTGGCGGACATCCCCGAACTGGTCGCCAACGCCCGCCGGGCCGGTTTGGGGGTCAACGTGACGATCCTGCTCGACGACGCGGGCGGCGCGCCGGCGTTGCTCGGCACGACCGCGTACCGGATCGTCCAGGAGTCGCTGACCAACATCCTGAAACACGCTCCGGGCGCGACGGCCGAGGTTTCGGTTCGCGGTGGGCCCGGGAACGGGCTCACCGTCGAGGTCGTCAATCCCCTGGCCGCGACCGCCGTGACCGGAAAACCGCCGGGTGCGGGCGCGGGTCTGACGGGGATCGGCGAACGTGTCACGCTGGTCGGCGGCAACGTCAGCGCGGGCCCCACCGAAGAGCGCACATTCGCCGTCCGGGCTTGGCTACCGTGGGGACACCACTAACCTGTCCGGGTGAACCAGCGCCCACTGCGAGTGCTGCTCGTCGACGACGACCCGCTCGTGCGAACCGGTTTGTCGATGATCCTGTCCAGCACTGGCGACATCGAGGTCGTCGCGGAAGCCGGTGACGGGGACGAGGCCGTGCCGAAGGTGACCATGCACGCGCCCGACGTCGTGCTGATGGACATCAGGATGCGACGGATGAACGGCCTCACCGCGACCGCCGCGGTCACCGCGCTGCCCAACCCGCCGAAGGTTCTCGTGCTCACCACCTACGACCTCGACGAGTACGTCTTCGACGCGCTCGGCGCGGGCGCCAGCGGATTTCTGCTGAAGGAGGGCTCGCCGCAGGAGATCATCGACGCGGTGCGCGTGGTCGCGGCGGGTGAGGCGATGCTGTCGCCGCGGACGACGCGGAAACTCATCGGGCATTTCGTCGCGACCAGGACGAGCCCGCGCCGCCATCGGGCGCGGGCCGGGCTGGGCACCCTGACCGAACGCGAGCGGCAGATCGTCACCGCCGTCGCGCAAGGCTGGACCAACGCCGAAATCGGCTCGGAACTGCACCTGAGCGAGGCGACGGTGAAGACCCACATCACCCGGATCTTCGCGAAACTCGACGCGACCAACCGGGTCCAGCTGACGATCTTCGCCTACGAAGCCGGGCTCGTCGCTCCCTGACCTTCCGTCGCGAGCAGCCCGGCGGCGACGGTCCCCCAGAGGACCACGGCACCTCCGAAGCCGGGCACAAGCTGCCAGGACGCGGCCCAGCCCGCGATCGCGAGCACCGGCGCCAGCACGGCCACAACGCACAACAAGGCGCTCAGCACCAGGAACCGTCGCGAGCCGAACAGCTTCGCGAACGGCAGGAAGTGCAGGCCGACCACGAAAAGCACCCACGCGGGCACGGCTTCGGGAACCTCGAAGACCGCCGAGAGCACCCTGGCCCCGGCGAAGATCCCCACCAGCATGAGCAGCACGGCGATCCCGTATCGCTTGCCGAACGGGCTTTCCTCCCGGCCGGCGCCCGCGGGCAGTCCGGCGCCGCGGCGGGCGGTCAGGACGAGCCAGCCCACCAAGCCCAGCACCGCGACGATGCCCACGACGACCAGCGGCGTCGATCCGCCGTCAACGGACGAGGCGCCGAAAAACCACCATCCGGCACCGAATCCCACGCCGATCGCGGAACTGATCAGCAAGGTGATCAGATGCCCTTTGGTGAACCGAGCGTCCGTCATCACGCGAGCCCGGCGAGGAGGGCGGCGGCCTCCTGCGGGTGCATGAGGAACCGGACGTGGCTGCTCGTCAGTGACCGAACGTCGGTCGGGTTGCCTGGGGTGAGCGCGTCCGCCTCCTTGATGAAACGGTCCTGCAGCGCGAGCGGCATCGACCGGTCTTCGGTGAGCCTGATGTAGGTGCGCGGGATCCGGCCCCAAGTGGCGGCGTCGGCGAGTTCGGTCCCGGCGTCGAGGCTCTCGTCCGGCTCAAGAGTGTTGAGGTAGGCGAAGAATTCCTGCTCGGTGCCGTCCTCGATCATCGCGGTCTTCAACGCGGCCAGCAGCGTGGGATCGGCGGTGCGCCAATTCATCCGGAGCGCGCCGAGCTCGGCCGGGTTCGCGACGACGACCCCGCCGACGTCGTTGAGCGCGCTGCTCGCGTACTCGGGCCCCTGCATGTACTCGCCCACCGTCGCTTCGACACAGCACCACGCGGAGATGTAGACGATCCGGTCGATCAGTTCCGGGACGGCGTTCGCGACGCCGGTGAGCACGAGCCCACCGCGGCTGTGCCCGACAAGGATGACCGGACCGTGCTCTGCGACCTTGCGCACGACGTCCAGCACCTGCTCGACGGCCTCGGCCAACGTGGCGCCCGCCTGGTTCGACGGCGCCGTGGCCAGCGCTTCGAGGTCTTGCGGCGCCTGGTAAGCGGCGTGGAAACCGGCGGCGAAGCCGTGTCCGGGAAGGTCGACGGCCAGTGTGCGGTGGCCGAGCAGGGCGAGCTCGCGTTGCAGCGGGCCCCAGGTGAACGAGGCGCTGTTGGAACCGTGGACCAGGACGTAAGTGGGATTCACGGTTCGTATCCTGACATCCCGGCTTTGCCGGCTCAGTCCGCGATGAACACCTGGCCCGCCCCGTCGAACCGGTAACCGACCCCGCGCACCGTCGCGATCGGTGTCAGCACCGGCTCCAGCTTGCCCCGGATCTTGCGGACATGGACGTCCACGGTCCGGACGTTGCCGCCGGACAGGCCCCACACCCGATCCATCAGCGTGATGCGGTCGAAGACGCGGTCCGGATTCCGGCTCAGGAACAGCAGGAGGTCGAACTCGAGCCTGGTGAACTCCAGTACCTCGCCGCGCAGCAGCACCCGCCGCGAATCCGGCTCGATGCGCAGCGGCGGAGCGGCCTCACCGGACCGGCCGGCGAGTTCGACGACCTGTCCTGTCCGGACGGTCCGTGCCGTCAGTGTCACGCCGACAGTGTCCTCAAAGGACTCAAGCAGGCGCGCGGCGATTGTGGCGGCGTGTTCGGAGTCGGTGTTCACCCGCAACGCCAGGGTCAGCTCGACGGTCGGCTCGAAGCTCACCGCGACCGACTGCGTCATCTCACACCACCCGGACCGGATGCCGGACGACGGCGTCGAACAGGTAGCCCTGCGTGTTGTGCGGGGTGGCCTCCGGCTGGGTGGCACCGGTGATGTCGGTGGCTCGCGCCCGCAGCGTGTGGACACCGGGAACACCGGCGCGCCAAGGGATCTCCCAGCGCTGCCACCCCCGATCCGCGGCCGCGCCCACGAACTTCGCCTGCCGCCAACCATTTCCGGTATCGACGTCGACCCGCCGGATCCGGCCGTTGCCCGACCACGAACGGCCGCGCAGCACCTGCCTGCCGCCCGCCGCGAACTCGGCGTTCCAGGGCAATTCGAACGCGCTCTTGACCACCTGCCGGGTCACGAGCGTGCCCTCCGCCGGATAGCCCGGCCCGAGCAGCCGGTAGTACTGCGTGTTCCACGGCGACACCAGCGGCGTCTCGGAGACTTCGATACGCCCCAACCATTTGATCGACGAGATCCCGGCCCAGGACGGCACGACGAGCCGCACCGGGTAGCCGTGGTCCGGCGGGAGCGGGCGTCCGTTCATCTCGTAGGCCAGCAAAACGTCCTGCAACGCTTTCGCGACCGGCAAAGGACGGCGCACCTTCCCCAGGTTGACCCCGCCGGTGACGTAATCGGCGTCCAGCCCCTCCGGCAGGACGTCCACCGCGTTTCGCGTCAGGCCCGCCTTGGCCAGCACCGTGGAAAGCCGGACACCACGCCAGCGCGCGACACCGATCGCGCCGAGCTTCCACGCCGTGCCGGACACCGATTGCCCTTGCTGGCTGGTGAAGTAACTCCGTCCGTTGCCCGCGCATTCGACGGCGGAAGTGATCGTCTCGGAAGGCAACCGGAGCAGGTCTCGGTAGCTGAACTCGACCGGCCCTCCACTGAGCCCGGTCCCGAAGAGCTTCAGCCGCCAAGTGCCGACGTCGATCGTCGGAGTGGCGGTGTGGTTCCGCACGAAGAACCGTTCGACCGGGGTCAGATAGCCCTGGCCGCTCATCGCTTCCCAGCGGGTCTCCGCGTTGGTGCCGTAGACCTCGAAGATCTCCCGCGGCAGGGGCTTCACGATCGGTGTGGCCGCCGACGCCGTCCCGGACGGAAGCGCGCCGAACGCCGTCAGCGCGAGCGAGCCGCCGGCCGTCAGCCGGAGCATCCCGCGCCGCGACAGCGCCTTCCCCGCCCGCCATTGCTCGATCCGGGTGCGGTCGTAGGTGGCTTCGTCGGTCAGGCCGGTTCCGGTCATGTGAGTCATTGTCGGCAGCGGCCGACCACGCGGACCAGCATGTCCACAGAGCGGAACTCTTCAGGTCCGGAATGCCGTATGGTGCCCCGGACGGGGATCGAACCCGCACTGTGTCGATTTTGGAACGGTGGCACTCCACATTCATCATCCACTGCTGTCCTAGCTCACGACCTGCATGGTTTGCAAAAGTCAATGGCCAGCGCCTTCCAATAGCTGTCGTCGTTTGACGTCCTTTTCCAGGGGAAAGACGGGGGGTGCCAGCTTCATCCAGATAGGCCCTTCACTCAGGAAACCTGATCCGGCCACAGCGCAACACCCGCAGCCCAGGTGAGACCGTCTTCGATCTTCCATGCATCACCCAAACGATCTACTAGTCCAAACGGGTGACAACTTGCGAAAAGCGCAACATCTCACGCCGAGCGACCGTCTACCACCTTGCGTGTCCAGCATCGTTGCAAGAAGCGCAAGCCGAAGAGGTGATCATGATCACGCGGGCTCAGGGCAAAATATCGAACATAAGTTCGATTGAACACTGGCCAGCAGGCCTGCGTGTGAGTTAGCGTGGCGCCCCACCAGGGCATTTGCCTAGCCGCAAGGAAGGGAGCTCTAGCTGTGGCGACGACTCGGCGACCAGACCAGACCATCCAGCGCATTGGTCTTGCGTGCGACGATCTAGGCCAGTATCCTTGCGATTTTCGCAACTGGCCAGTAGGGTAGAGACATGGCCGCTACTCAACAGGATGTTGTTGCTCGCGTGCGGGCCGCAATGACGTCTGCTGGCATGAGTCAGCAGCGGCTCGCCGTCGCCATCGACATCGACCCCTCCGCGCTCTCTCGCGCACTCACTTGTCAACGTCAATTCAAATCGGTCGAGATCGCGCTGATCGCGGAAGCGCTGGGCGTGTCAGTCGCCAGTTTGCTTGCCACGTCCAGCGACGCGCCAGAACCCATGCTTGTTGCCGCACGGACCCAGCCAGATACAGACATCGGCACTGGCATAGAGTCAGTTATTGCACGGGCTACCGAACTGGTCGAAACGGACGGCTTGCTGACCGAGCTAGGTTTTTCGATTCGCGCGGAAGGCTATTCCGTCAAGTTTGACGAGAACGCACCTCCTTATGTGCAAGGTCAGCAAATGGCGGATTCACTGCGTGAGCAGATTGAAATCGGCCACGAGGATCTTCCAGCAAACCTGACATCGTTGGCTGACTTCATTGAGAAGAAGTTGCATATTGATGTTGCTTTCGAGCCTCTAACAGATGGCTTTGATGGCTTATCAGTGTGCAGCGGGAACTTCAAGCTTGCGCTTATAAGCAGTAGAATTTCGGGCACAAGACAGCGTTTTACCCTTGCACACGAGATCGGCCACATTATTGCCGGTGATTCTCAGTCGCTTCATTTGGATGAGAATATCTACTCCAGAAAGAGTCCCGAAGAAGTACGTGCCAATGCGTTTGCTGCAGCGTTTCTAATGCCCGCCGAAGGGTTGCGCAAAGCTGCTAGCAACACACTGATTGATGAGGCATTGGTTGCCGAACTACTAGGACGCTTTCGGGTGAGCATCGAAGCCTTGGCCTTCAGATTGCATAACTTGCAGATAGTTAGCGCTGCAGAACGTGACAGGATTCGTAGAATGTCCTCCAATAGGATTGCACTGCGAAGCGGAAGGACTGCGGATCTTCAAGCTAGAAATGACATACGGCGACCAGAAATCCTTCTTCTTCGTGCGATCAACGCCTATGTTGAAGGAGCGATAAGCATCCGCCCGTTGGCCCGAGTTGCACAGGTTGAGCCAGAAGCATTGCTAGAGGATCTGTCCCCGTTTAGACAGCCTGACACTACGGAAGAGTCAGAGGCGGTTCTTGCTCCATGAATGCCCAGGTCGGCCCGGTTCTGTTCGACGCAAACACCCTGATCAATTTTGCAGTGGTTGGTCGACTGGATCTGCTGGGCGACCACTACGGGCATCGCGCAAAATGGACTGAAACCGTCCGTCTCGAACTACATCGAGGGCGACATGCCGAGCCGAAGATCGAAGATATTTTAAACGCTTCTTGGCTTGGGAAGCCGGTCGAGGTCTCCGGCAGTCCGAGTGCCTTGCTTCAGATTGATCTGATTCGCCGAGCCCTCGGCGGAACCGATGCAAAACCGTTTCAGCATCTAGGCGAAGCAGAGATCATCTATTACATAGAAACCGTAAACCCAGGCACCCTGTTTGTAACAGATGATCGCCCCGCTTTGGATTTTGCCAAGCGAAGGCAGATCTTCGCCATTGACTCAGCAACGGTTCTCGGGGAATGTCATTCCTACGGGGAGATAGGGTGCCCTGACGCGTATGATCTCTTAATCGAGATGCGTGAGAAGGATCGCGGCGTTCTCGTGCCAGCAGATCATAGCGCCGTGTGCTAGCGCGCTGCGGTCCTGCAGCGACTCCAGGCTTTTCGTAAATTCCCCAGAAAAAGTGGGAGGCCTCTCGGCATCTCGTCGACCTGGCGTAGCCCAATCATGCCTGTCAAGGGGGCGCTGTCCTGCTGATCCGAGCAGTCATCTCTAAGCCCGCCCCCTTGACAGGCATGATGCCCTCCGGGAGGTCGTCGAGATGCCGTGAGGCCGCACACGAACGCGAGTTCCGCGCCTGCTCGACCATCTCGGAGACCTGCCCGTCCGGCGAGGACATTGCTCTTGTTGACGGGAGTGAACCGCGGCGCCACGCCGGCATTGCCGTATCTCCTGGTCCACGGCTCGAAGCCTTGTTGACGGCCCCTCCGACGGGTGGGCCGCTGGCTGGTTTTTCCACGGGCGACCGCCGGGGACCGGGCGCCAGCCCGCACGCCCCGGCGGGGCTTGCCCGTGGATCAAACACCCTGGCCAGCGGCCCCGGAGGGGCCGCCTTGAACAAGTAATGAAACTCTGAACACGCGAGCGTCATGACAGGGGACCGGACGGATCAAGCCTTGTCGATCAGAGCCCGCAACAGAGTGTTGATCTCGGCTATGCCCTGATGGACCTCGGCGAAGCTCCGGCGAGTCTCTGCATGATGCTTGGCTTGCATCTCCCGCAGGTCGTCGAGCGCGCGCGTGTAGGCGCTCAATGCCTCCTGATTCCTGGCCTGATCGGAGTCGTTGTCGAGCATCGGTTCGAGAGGTGACTGACGGTCGGCAGACGGCAGGGCGTGGCCTTCAAGGTCAGCAACGAAGACGCCGCGACGTCGAACGGACCGAACGAGGCCTTGACTTTGCAGGAGCCCAAGAGCCTTCCGAACGACAATGTCTGAGACCCCATGCTCGCTCGCAATCTCCGGATAGCTTGGAAGCTGAGTCCCCGACCGAAGTTCTCCGGTGCGGATACGACGTGCGTAGGCGTCAGCGATCCTGACGTATGCCGGTTCAACCACGAGCTTTGCTCCCTTCGTCGGCGCCTGACCCAAGTACCAGACTCAGGCCTCATTGCCCCGCGTCATACGCGAAAGCCCCTGCGCCTGACGCGCCTCCGGCGGAACCGACGGGTCCACAGCCGAATCGTCATCATCATCAATCGATCCCGGCAGGTACCGCGTTCGATTGGAGTGGATGGCATCGACGCGCATCTGAATGAGACGCCTGCGCGCCTCGTCTTCCTGCGGGTTCCAGTAGTCCGCCGAGGCGGTAGTCTGCGCAGAGTGCTTCCGATAGAGCATGCTCGGTTCGGCAATGAACTCGCCCGGAGTCACCGCCTCTGCGGCCAAGAGCGTGGCGATCGTCTCGGCACCAGTGAGCGCCATCCATCCACCCAATGACCAGATGAGGTCAGTGTGCATCGCGAGGTTCGCTGCTAGAACCGAGAGCCTGTCCTCTGCCTGCTCCCTGTAGAAGCGGCCAGGCTCAACTGGGCCATTCGGCGGGTCGTACGGGCCTGGCGTTGTGGTTCCGTCCTCATGCAAATCAAGGCCTGCCGACACGCACCAAGCAACGCGGTGCAACGCGTCAATGTCCCGTGATAGCGCGCCGGGAAGTAGTACGTCATCTGCGTCAACGTTGCGAATCACAATCCCCTGCGCCTGTGACAGAGCCATATTTCGAGTGACGGCGGCGCGACCAGCAAGCCCTGTGCCGTAGTGAACGCGCGGATCGTCGTCAGGAAGCTCTTTTTTTGGTATTCCACTGTTTCCATCCTCCTGTACGCACCACTCCCACGACCAGCCGTCGGGCATGTCCTGAGCACACAGGGACGCGTAGAGCTCCTTGAGGTAGCGGTGTCCACCATCGAAAACGGCTGTAACCACAGAGATCAAGCGCGGCGTTGCCATTGCTTACTCGTCCCACTTTCGCAATTCGGTGACGTAAGACAGCGAAATCCGGTCAGCCGGGGTCAAAAGTTCTGCTACATCTACCGCGCGCCCCGATGCGTCGTAGCTGATCTTCAAAATTGGAATGACGGGAACATTAAAGGGAATGTCATAGAGGGCCACTTCCTCCTCCGTTGGCATACGAGCGGAGACACGGTCCTCAATCGCGCATACCTCCACTCCCGCCGTGTACAACTGGTGAAGCGTACCACCAGGCCAAGGTTCATTTGACGAGTCCAAGAGCGGCGGATGATCTTTGACAAGCGAGTATGGCAAGTAGGAAATCATCCTACTGTAGCCTTCACCGTCACGATACTGCCGCAAATATGTCCGACGAAGAACGTATTCATCCGACCCAAGACCTAAGATCTTGGCCACTTCGACAGGCGGCGGAACAACCTCATAGGTTACTGAATCGTCGTTGACTTCTTCAATTGAAAGATTGGCGTCACGTTCAGCCGAACCGCGACGCCGACGAACATCCTCGCTCGCCTTAACGAGGTCCTTTTCTTCCTGGTAGTTGACGTTCGAGCGAGTCAGCTTCTGTGGAATCGCGCGGACCCGTACCGGCTGCCCGCGTCCACCCGGAGCAAGAAGCCCTTCCCCCTTCAGGGTCTGCACGGCGGCGGACACGACGTTCTTGCCGACACCGAACCGCTCACGTAGCTGGTCAGTGTTCGGCAGCGTCTCTCCTGGTGCGAACTTGCCGTCATGGATGTCCGCGCGGAGCTGCGCAGCTACGGCTTTCGTGTCCATTCGTTCCATGCCTCCATCCTCCCACATCATCCCGGGCAGTCAAACTCCATCCCGGGATGGGGTTGACAAGCCACGGATGAGGATGGCAAGGTTCCATGCATGCCATCCCGGGATAGCAACGTCATACCGGGATGAACATCGAAACCGACCAATGGAGGACGACATGAGGAACATCCCGGTGAACCTGGCGGGCTACCGGCTCACGGTCTCGGAGAACCCGGAGATGAAGATGCGCAAGGTCGACGGCCGCGAAGAGGTTGTGACCGACCGCGAAGGGGTCACCAAGTACACGGTGGCGCTCATGGTGAAGGCCAAGGGGGAGAAGGGCGAGGAGATCCGGGTGACCCTGGACGCCGACCCCGGCGAGGGCTTCTCGGAGGACGAGATGACCCGTGTCGAGCTGATCGACCCGCGCGTGACGCCGTACTCCTTCAAGAACGACCGGGGTGAAACCGTCTCGGGTGTGGCTTGGGGTGCGGCCGGAATGAAGCCCCTGTTCTGATCGCGCGCCGCGTGATTCCTGCCAAATCGGCATTTTGTCCGCTCGGGCACTGAATTTTTCTGATCATTGACAAATACATAGTGAGCCCAACTATGCCCAAAAACGCGCCTAATACGGCTACGCGCTTTGGTTCCTGACCTCATTTCGTCAGGGACCGGCGGGTGTATCCGTCCTAGACGAAATGAGGGTTTGAGAATGAGTGAGCACGAAATTTTGTCCGCGCAGTTGAACGCGTGGCCGTGGCTGCACCTGACGGAAGGGGATGAGCTGTGATCACCGGGCCGCTGAAATCTGAGCTTTTGGAAGTTTTCGATCGGGCATTGAGAGATTTGAGTGCCTTGAAGCGAGCACTGGAGGACGTCTCAAATCTGGTTTCAGTCGCAAATCTGGATCTGCGCCTATCGCACGATCAACTGATCAACGAACTAGGCATTTCCCTTGCGCAGGCGAACTTGATTCGATACGGCATCGACGAGGCCAAGACCTACGAAGGCCGAAGGAGGGAGAAGTGAACGAACGCGTAAGCCTCCTTCTCGGTTCTTACGAGAGCACCTATCGCGGCGTCCGCGAGGTGATCCGGGAGCTGGACCAGGCTGTGAGTTTGGCGCTCGGAGTGGACTCCGGTGCACGGTCTCGGACTAACCGGGTGATCGAGGAACTGATTGGAATCAATCAGGAAATTCACGCGATCGGAAAGGGTCTGGAAGGAGTGAAGAGCAATGGTTAAGTCGGCTGTGGGCGCTCTGCGGAGCGGTCTTTCGTCGTTCGACCCGAACGGCCCGAAGAGGGGTGCGTGATGGCCGGTCACGTGTGTTCGGCGAATTTCTGGCTGTCCCCGACCCGTATCGCGACCTGCAACGTGTGCGGTCGCCAGTGGCAGATGTGAGGAATGTGATGGAGACGAGTTTCGCGAAGGTGACGTTCTATCCGCTGTGGCTGCTGCTGGTCGCCGTGTTGGTGGTCGCCATGCCGGTGGCTGGGGTGGTCGCCCTGGTTCTGGGGTTGCTGGCGGTGGTCGGCACGCGGGGGACGCGATGACGGGCGCGGTGGACTTGTTCGGGAATCCGGTGAACGAGCCGGTGACGACGGGACCGGCTGCCCCTCCGATCAACGACATGACCTTGATCGAGAAGGTGCTACAGGTTGCGGAGAACACCGGGTATGTGCTGGTCGGCCCCTCGGAGCGGGTGTATCACCTGGTTGCCCGCAAGACGATCGAGGCCGCCCCCCGCCCCGAGGAAGAGGCCGTTCATCAGCTCCTGACCGCGAAGTGGCTGACGAAGGGAGGTGTGCACGTCTACACCCACCACGGGTTCGAGGGGCCGGGTAACTCGGTCCTGGTGCCCAAAAGCACCAAGGTGAAGGCCCGCCAGTGGCGCTCTTTGGCGCCGATTCCCTGTTCTCGCAAACGAAAGGCATCATGATGACGTCGCAGACGATCAACAAGGTCAACAAGGCCCGGTTCGCCGAGTTCGAGTTCGCGCTCGATGAGGTCCGCAAAGCCTTCGATGAGGTCGGCAAGCTCGGGAAGTCCTTGGACGACAAGGGCGCCACGGCGGACCGGTTCGAGGGCTGGCAGGTCCCGACCAAGTCCGAGGTGCAGGCGGATCTCCGGGCCGCATCTACCGCGCTGGACGAGCTGCGGGAGGCCGCGCTCAAGCGCAAGGCGGAGCTGATCTCGCGGGGCTGGCGGGTCTGATGGCCGCCCGCGAGGAAGACCTCGTTCACATCGCCGTGGAGAGGTCGTTCTGGTCGGGGCAAATGACCGCCGCGTGCGGAATCACCGCCACCGTCGACACCGTGGAGACATCGTTCTTCGGATTTCCGTTCGCGCCACGGTGCCCGGAATGCAAGCGGCTGGCGAAAGAATCCTGGTTCTGAACCGAGCACCGAGGGAGAAACCGATGAGCACCAACCAGATCGACGGCAAGCTGACCGAGCTGGACAACGCGATGAAGAAGCTGCGGTCGGCGCTGACAAGCTTGTCCAACCGGGTCGCCGGGGTCGGCAAGCAGCACACGAATGCCGCCCGCAAGGTCGCGACCGCGATCACCACCGTGGAGGCGGCGAAACCGCTGTTCGCCGGTGGCTCAAAGAAGAAGCCCGCCGCCCGGCGACGCTGACCGCCGGGACCGTAGTACCGACAACCGCATGACCGATCCGTCTGGACGTAGTGAGGGCCGTAGACCCCGCGTCCAGTGTCCGGGGCTCTGCGGCCCTCCTGTGTCCACCACACACAGGAGATCTACCGATGAAGACCCCGAAGTCCACGACCCGCCGTTCGAGCGGGAAGACCCCGATCCCGGCCCGGTGCGCGGGCTGGATGCTGCGCCACCCCGGTGTCACGGCTATGCCGGCCGTTTTCGGCACGAGCGTCATCGAGCTGGGCGCGGTCACCACCGGTAGCGCGGTGGCCGGTCTGGTCGGCGCCGGACTGTCCTGGCGCTACCTGCACAAAGACTCCTACATGGCGGTGGCGTCACCGCGGCTTCGTGCCGTCCGCCGTCGCTGGACCCGCTACATCGGCAAGTCCTGGAAGGAGTCCTTGGAGTATTGCAACCTGGTGGGGCAGGACCGCCGGACCGGGGAACTCCTGGTGCCCCGGCTGCTGCGGGTCGCCGCGCCCACCCCGTCGATCGACGTCCTCAAGGTCAAGTTCGTCAAAGGCCAGTCGCTGCGCGTCTTCCAGGACGTCCAGGACGAACTGGCCGCCGCGCTCGGAGCGGACGTGATCGCGATCGAGAAGGGCAGCAAGCCCCGGATCCTGACGATCACCCTGGTGCACGGCAACCCATTCGACGTCGTCATTCCCCCGGCGGATATCCCCGGTGAGGTGGATGAGGTCGATCTCAAGGCGATCGAGCTGGGCGACACCGAACAGGGCGAGATCTGGGCTGAACCGCTGCTTGGGCACCACTGGCTGATCTCCGGCGCGACCGGCTCGGGTAAGGGGTCGCTGCTGTGGAACCCGCTGCGGGCGATGGGGCCGATGATCCGGGAGCAGATCGCCCGGATCTGGATGATCGACCCCAAGGGCGGTATGGAGACCGAACGCGGGAAGCCGCTGTTCTACCGGCACGCCACGTCCGCCGACGACGACGTGGAGTACGACGACGGCACCGGCCCTGAGGACGTCGATCCGATGCTCGCCGTGCTGCTCGAATTCCGGGACCGGATGCGGGAACGTCAGGCGTTCCTGAGGGAGCACAAGCTCCGCAAGTTCACCCCTTCCGTTGAGACCCCGTTCGAAGTCCTGATGATCGACGAACTGGCGATGCTCACCGCGCTCGGTGGTAGCCGGTCGACGATCAGCCAGGTGAACCGGATTCTCGCGGAGATCCTGACTCAGGGCCGCGCGGCCGGTTTCGCGGTCGTGGCCTACGTCCAGGAACCGACGAAGGACATTGTGCCGGTGCGGGATCTGTTCACCCGCCGGATCTCGCTGCGCACTGGCTCGGCCTCCTATGTGGACATGGTGCTCGGGGAGGACGCGCGGCTGCGTGGCGCTCTCGCGGACGAGATCCCGGAAGAGGGCTGCGAGGGCATCGGCTACCGCACCTCGGAGAAGTCCCGCACCCCGATCCGGGTCCGCGCGGGCTACAGCACCGACGACGACATTGACGAACTCGTCCGGCTCTGCACCCCGCACTTCGACGACGACGGCCCCGCCGGGATCGTCGTTCCCTTCGCCGCCTGACCGTCCAGAAAGGACAAAAACAGTGATCACCCTCAAGCTTCTGTGGCTCTGGCTCAAAATCACCGGCCTCACCGCTCTCGCCGTCATCCTCGAAGGCGTGCTCATTCGAAGTTTCTGGTGGACCGTCCTCGCGGTCGGCTCGACGGTCGTCGTCTACATCGGACTGACGATCGGGATCTGGAAGGAATGGCACGCCGAACGCAACGGCGCCGGAACATACCAAGTCATCCACTACACCCGCGACTGACCAGAAAGGACACTCGCCATGGCGTACGGGAACAGCTTCGCGGACATGCACCACGATATCTGCGGCCACTTGAAGGCGGGGCTGAATGCTCTGGTGACCGGGACCTGGTTCGCGACCGGAGACGAGCACAAGCTCTCCGATTCCGCCTTCGCGGATCTCAAGGCGCGCCGGATCGCAGCAACCCGGGAGGCCGAAGACCTTGTGACACGAGCCTTGAACCGGCTCGATCAGGTCAATCCGGACCATGCTGGCAACGGCAGCAAGGGGTGAACCGTGGATAGCCAAGAGTCCTTGCCCGGACCGGAATCCGAAGTGTGGCACTCGGCAGTGTCCACTCTGGAGGACGGGCTAGCGATCTACCCGCTTCGCTCGATCGAGGGTGTGCGGTTCGAGCGTGCGACGGTCACGAACACGGCCGTCTCCGGCACCGCGTCCACGGTGCTGCTGCGGGTGAGCCAGTCCCCGCCGGGAAAACCAGATCAGGCATGGGAGTTGGCGATGCCCCCGGAGTTCGCCCGCTACCTGGCGGCCCTGCTCGACGCACAGGCCCGCTACATCCAGACCGCTTCACCGGCATGCGCGGAGTCCTCGCGGGACACGTGAGATCTCCGTCG
Source organism: Amycolatopsis keratiniphila (assembly GCF_000400635.2). NCBI lineage: Bacteria > Bacillati > Actinomycetota > Actinomycetes > Pseudonocardiales > Pseudonocardiaceae > Amycolatopsis > Amycolatopsis keratiniphila. The sequence goes on from NC_021252.1 coordinate 7,789,445, forward strand.
TGCCACGGGCGCCTCGCCCGTCCATCCCCGTGAAAGGAGGCAACATCATGTTCTGGAAACGCAAGATCGAGGGCGAGGACACCCCGCGTTCCCGCCGGGTTCGTGCGCTGGCCGATCAGCTCGACGAAGCCCGCGACGTGCACCGGCTGTCCACCGATCCGATGTTGGGCGCGGTGACCGCCGACCGGTTCCGGGTCTCGATCACCCGAACCATGTGGGTGTTCCTCGCGATCGGGCTCGGGTTCACCACCACCGGCGTACATGACTTCCTGGCCGGTGACCGGCCGATCGCCGATCCGCTGTGGTGGGGCGCGTGGCTGGCTGAACCCGCGCTCGCGGGCATCCTGGTGACGCTGCTCCGCTGGGAGGCCTCGATGCTCTCCCACGGCGTCACGGTCGATGTCAAACCGGTGCGCTACCTCAAGCGCCTTCTGCTGGGTGCCACGCTGGTGGCCAACGTGTGGGCTGGACTCGCGCCAGCGCACGGCGAGGTGTCGAAGGGCATGGTGTTCTTCCACCTGGTGATCCCGCTCGTGGTGTTCCTGCTGGCGGAGGTCATGCCGGTGATCCAGCAGACCTGCACCCGCGTCCGCGAACAAGCCCTCGCCACGGTCACGGCCCCGACCAGGGAGAACACCGTGCGGCAAACCGCGGCTTCCCCGGCGGCTACGCCGGCCGAAATCCAGACCCCCCGAGCCCCGACGTCGGCCACGTTCGCGAAGCTCCCCGCCAGCATCCGCACCACGGTCACCAGCATCACCGAGACCGCCCACGACGCTGGCAGGCCCGTCACGGCCGCCGATCTGACCACCAGGGTCAACCTGCCCGAGGCGATGCTCACCACGCTGGTGGACGAACTGAACGCCTCGATCAACCACCACCCGGTCACCGCCTGACCGGTTCCCCGCACCACGCACGTTCGCCGGGCAGCCCTCGGTGATCGTGCCGGGGGTTCGCCCGGCTCTCTCGTGCCCGCACGAAATGGAGAGCCATGATCACCGAGCACGACGGGTCCTCACTGGCTACCCGCATCACCCGCCACCTCAACATGAGCCACGTCCGCGACCGCGTCACCGCGACCGGCGGATGCCTCCAGCCGGTGCACCTGTCCGGCTACCGCGTCGTCACCGACCGCGCCACCGGCCGCACCCTCGACCACCATGCCGGGACCGTCTACGCCCCGTGCGGCAATCGTCGCGAGTCCGTGTGCCCCGCCTGCTCCGACCGCTACGCCGCCGACGCGTTCCACCTCATCCGCGCCGGAATGACCGGCGGCAAGACGATCCCGGAGACCGTGGCGGACAAGCCCCGCCTGTTCGTCACCCTTACCGCACCGAGCTTCGGCGCCGTCCACGGCCGCCGCACCACCCGCACCGGCCGCCGAATCCCCTGCGGATGCGGGGAAAACCACCACGAAGCCGATCCCCGCGTAGGTACCGCGATCGACCCTGAGGCGTACGACTACCGGGGCGCGGTCCTTTGGCAAGGCCACACCGGCGACCTGTGGCACCGCTTCACCATCCGCCTTCGCCGGGAGATCGCCCGCGCAGCCGGGCTCAAGGCAAGCGAGTTCGCCGACCACGCACGGCTCTCCTACGCCAAGGTCGCCGAATACCAGAAACGCGGGCTCATCCACTTCCACGCCGTGATCCGGCTCGACGGCCCCGAGGGCGCCCACGACCCCGCACCCGCCTGGGTCGACAACATGCTCATGGAGCACGCCGTCCGCGCGGCGGCTGAAACCACCCGCGTGTCCCGCGAACTCCTGCTCGACGGCGAGACCACCGAGCACGTGTTCACCTGGGGCCAGCAGATCGACATCCGACCCATTCGCCCCGCACACGCCGCGCAGATCGAGGGCGACGACGGCGAGATCAGCGACCGCGCGCTAGCCGGATACATCGCCAAATACGCCACCAAAGGCACCAGCACAAGCGAAGTTCCCGACCGTCCTATCCGGTCCGAACGCGCGATCGAGCACCTGGACGTCCTGCCGCACCACCGCCGCATGATCGCCACCGCCTGGGAGCTCGGAGCCAGCGAAGACCTCGCGTTCCTCCGGAAGTGGGCGCACATGCTCGGCTTCCGGGGCCACTTCCTCACCAAATCCCAGCGGTACTCCGTCACCTTCACCACGCTGCGCGGTGACCGCCGCACCCATCAGCACGTGGCGACGCTCGAAGCCCTTGGGGCCACTCCGGACGGCGTGATCGTCGTCAACCACTGGAACTACACCGGAAACGGCCACAACAACCCCGAAGAACGCGAGATCGCCGAAGCGATCTACGAAGGAAAACGCCAGCAACGTAAAGAGAAACTCGCAAAGGAGAATCAGCGATGAACCAGCCACTCATGACCGTCGAAGACGTCTCGACCTACCTCGGAGTCCCCGTCGGCACCCTCTACAGGTGGCGCACCACCGGCTACGGCCCGGCGGGCAAGCGCATCGGTAAGCACCTCCGTTACATCCCCGAGGACGTGTACGGGTGGGCCGCCAAACAAGGGGGCGCGTGATGGCACGGCCACCGCTCGATGTTGGGACACACGGGAAGATCCGTTTCAGCGACACGACTACCGGCGTCAAGGCTCGTGCGAGCTACCGGGGCTTTGACGGGAAGGTGCACGACATTGAGCGCACCGGCCCGACTCGTCCCAAGGCTGAACGGCTGCTGAAGAAGGCGATCAGCGAAGCCCTCAAGGCGCCCGGAGGTGGCGACATGGACCACAACACGAAGTTCAGCGTCGTCGCCGACAGGTGGATCACACGGCAGGCTGGGCGCGTCGAGGCGGGAGAGCGAGCACACGGCACGCTGGACAACTACCGAAGTGTGCTCAAGAACCATGTGCTTCCCGCGCTCGGCGATCTCCGGCTGCACGAGGTGACCGTGCCACGGCTGGACGCGTTTCTCCCTGCTGTCAAAGCGAAAACCAGCGCATCCCATGCCCGGACAACGCGTGCCGTGGTGAGTGGCGTTCTCGGCTTCGCCGTTCGTCAAGGGGCCTTGGGATCGAACCCGGTCCGGGAACTTGAACGGATCGAAGGCGGGAAGCGGAAGAAGCCTCGTGCCTTGTCGTCGGCAGAGCGCCGCAAGTGGCTCGAACAGCTCGAAGCCGATCCAAAGGCCGTCGCGCGAGACCTGCCGGACCTGACGCGGTTCATGCTGGCGACCGGAGTCCGGATCGGCGAGGCGTTGGCGACCTTCTGGGAGGACGTCGATCTTGACGCCGGAACGGTCGCGATCGACTGGAAGGTGATCCGCATCCGGGAGGTCGGGTTGCGGCGGGTGAAGAAGCTCAAGACCGAGTCCGGGGATCGAACACTGCCGCTCCCCTCGTGGGCGGTGTCGGTGCTTCGGGAGCGTCGTCGTCTGGCCGAAGAAGCTGGGCGAGGCCCGGCCACCCCGGTCTTCCCGGACACGCTCGGTGGGCTACGCGATCCCTCGAACACCCGGCGGGATCTCCGGGAGGCACGCGGCACGGAGGACTTCGCGTGGATCAAGTCGCACGTTTTCCGCAAGACGGCGGCCACGGTGCTGGACGACGCGAAACTGAGTTCCCGGCAGATCGCCGATCAGCTCGGCCACGCCCGGCCGTCGGTCACCCAGGACGTGTACATGGGCAGGACCACGGTCTCCCGGGACAACGCGATTGCCCTGGAAGCCATGTGGGATGACGACGGTCCGGGCAATTCCGGGGGTAAACCGGGGGCCGGTCAGGACCAGCAAGACCAGACAGGCCCCTGACCTGCATGAATGGTGCCCCGGACGGGGATCGAACCCGCACTGTGTCGATTTTAAGTCGACTGCCTCTGCCAATTGGGCTACCGGGGCACGGGTCAGCCTAGGCGATGCCCCGAGCGAGGTGATGACCTAGTTCGCCTTGTCGGCTTGGCGGTACTTGAGCCAGCTGTTGCCGACGAGATCCCAGATCGCCTGGTACTGGTCGAATCGCTCGCGCAACACGGCCTGGTCGAGCTCTTCGGGCGGCGTCGACGCGATGTAGTAGGTCAGCTCGTCACGCAGCCGGTAGAACTTGTACTGGCCTTCTTCCATCAACACCCACAGCGAGCGCCACGCGAAGAACGGTTCGAGCACGTTCACCACGGTGACGACGGCGACCAGCGCGAACGCCGTCCCCGTCCACGGATTCAGGTTCTGCAGGCCGAGGATGATCGTCGAGGTGGCGGACAGCAGCAGCGCCAGGACCCGCAGGATGACCGACCTCGTCCGGAACCGGCGTTTGCGGATCCGCGCGTACTTCGTCCCCTGTTCGATCCGCTCCACGAGGTCGTGGGCGAGTTCGAGCGGGGTCAGCCCCGGCCGGGGAAGGGCGGATTGGATGGGCGGCTTCAACTTCCGGAATGCCTGCACCGGCACACCTTAAACGCCGTGAAGGCCTCCTTCCCTACCTTGAACGTAGGGAAGGAGGCCTTCACGGAACTACGAAGTCAGGACTTCGACAGCCGGTCGAACTCCTCGCGCGGGTTGTTGATCTGACCGAGCGAGATGACCTCGCGCCGGAACAGGCCACCGAGCATCCAGTCGAACAGGATGCGGATCTTGCGGTTCCACGTCGGCATCGCCTTGAGGTGGTACGCGCGGTGGAAGAGCCAGGCCGGGAAACCCTTGATCTTCAGGTTCAGCGCGTCGGCGACACCCTTGTGCAGGCCGAGGCTGGCCACCGCACCCAGGTTCTTGTGGTAGTAGTCCTTCGGCTTGCCGCCGCGGATCACCTTGATGATGTTCTTCGACAGCAGACGCGCCTGACGGACGGCGTGCTGGGCGTTCGGCGGGCAGGTCGCGGTCGGGTCCTGCTCGGTGCGCGAGAGGTCCGGGACCGCGGCGTTGTCACCGGCGGTCCAGACGTCGGGGTGCCCGACGACCTGCATCGCGGCGGTGGCCTCGACCCGGCCGCGCTTGTCCAGCGGCAGGTCCGAGCTGGCGAGCACCGGGTTCGCCTTCACACCGGCGGTCCAGATGATCGTGTCGGTGTCGAATTCGGTGCCGTCCGAAAGCACGACGTGGCCGTTCTCGAACGACTTCGCCGCTGTCGACAAATAGACCTCGATGCCGCGCTTCTCGAGCTGCTCGACGGTGTACACACCGAGCGTCTCGCGCACCTCGGGGAGGATCCGACCGGCGGCCTCGACGAGCACCCAGCGGATGTCCTCGACCTTGAGGTTCGGGTAATAGTTCTCGACCGCGAACCGGGTCATGTCCTCGAGCTCGGCCAGCGCTTCGATACCGGCGAACCCGCCGCCGACGACGGTGAACGTCAGCAGGCGCTTGCGCTGCTCGGGGTCGAGCGTGCTGGCGGCCTCGTCCAGCTTCGTCATGACGTGGTTGCGCAGGTAGATCGCCTCGCCGATGGTCTTGAAGGCGATGCCCTCCTCGACCAGGCCCGGGATCGGCAGGATGCGCGCGACGGCGCCGAGCGCGACCACGAGGACGTCGTAGTTCAGCTGCTCGACGTGCCCGTCGGCGGCCTCGACCGTCACGGCTTTGCGCTCGTGCTCGATCTTCGTCACGCGCGCGGTGAGCACGTGGCAGCGCTTGAGCACGCGCCTCAGCGGCACGACCACGTGCCGCGGTTCGATCGCACCGGCCGCCGCCTCGGGCAGGAAGGGGGCATAGGTCATGTGCGGCTGCGGATCAACGACCGTCACGGACGCTTCGTTGGCCCGGAGCATCTTCTGGAGCCCGTACGCCGTGTAGAGCCCGACGTACCCACCACCGAGGACGAGGATCCGTGTCGGTTCCGACTTAACACCAGCCATATTTCTATAGTCGCACCCATCAGCTGAGATCGCTCGCAGACCCCATCCGGCTGTGACCAGCGTCGCCACGGTTTCCGCACCGATTCAGTTCAGGCCCGCCGCCGAGGTCGCGGAGGCCAGGACGTCGCACACCATGTCAAGCGTCAGGCGGCCGGTCTGGACATTGCGCTGCGACACGTGATAACAGCCGAAAAGGCGCAGGTCGCCGAGTTCCACTTCGACTCCGTGGCCGAATTTCGGGCGTGGCGCGGGCACCGGCCAGCCCGCCTCCGCGAGCACCGGCAGCAACGCCTGCCAGCCGAACGCGCCGAGCACCACGACGGCCTTCAGCGTCGGTTTCAGCAACGCGAGCTCGGCCGCGAGCCACGATCGGCAGGTCTCCCGTTCCTCAGGTGTGGGCTTGTTCGCGGGTGGCGCGCATCTCACCGGGGAGACCATCCGGGTGCCTCGCAGCTCCAGCCCGTCACCTATATGGGTCGACGTCGGCTGCGACGCGACACCGACCCGGTGAAGCGCCTTGAAGAGAACGTCACCGGACGGGTCGCCGGTGAACAACCGGCCGGTCCTGTTCGCGCCGTGTGCGGAGGGAGCGAGGCCGACGATGGCCAGCGACGCGTCGGGCGGACCGAAGCCGGGCACCGGCCGGGCCCAATAGGTCTCGCCGGCGAACGCCGCCCGTTTGACCACGGCGATCTCCTCGCGCCAGGCGACGAGCCGCGGGCAGGCACGGCAGTCCACGACCTCGGCGTCGAGTTCGGCGAGTGAACGGAACCTCATGACGCTTCTTTCAGTGTGTCGCGGGCGAGGCGGTCGGCGTGCCGGGTCGTCTCCGGCTGACGGAACGACGGGGCCAGCCGCAGCACCTGGCGGCACGCGTTGTCCAGCGAGATCTTGTGGCCGACGGAGACGTAAACCGGTTTCACGTCGTCCTGGGTGCGCAGGACCGCGCCGACGACCTCACCCTCGTCCAGCAGGGGTGCCCGCGAGCCACGGGCATCGCCGGGCTCGTCGTGTTCACCGATGAAGCGGGTCTTGCCGACCCCGATGGACGGCAGGCCGGTCACGACGCCGACATGGCAGGCGAGCCCGAACCGGCGCGGGTGCGCCAGGCCGTGCCCGTCGCAGACCAGCAGATCCGGGACGTGATCGAGCGCGCGAAGGGCGTCGAGCAGCGGAGGAAGCTCGCGAAACGCGAAAAGGCCCGGTTCGTACGGGAACGAAATCCGGGAAACGACCGATCGCTTTTCCACGACGCGGAATCCGGCGGTCTCGAGGGTGACCGCGGCCGCGGCGATCAGGCCACTGCCCTCGTCGTACGCGACGTCCAGCCCGGTGACCGTGACGATCTCTTGTGGACAGCGATCTTCGAGATCGACCAGGCCACGCAGGGTTTCCTGGATCTCGATCGCCTGCCGGGGCGTGTCCGGGCGATCATGCGCCGTGACGATTTCCACTCCTACAGAGTGCCAGTAAGTTGGAGGCATGCCGGACACCAATCCCGATTCGAAGGCCGCCGACGAGAAGGACACCCCGTCGGTGGAAACCAAGGTCGAGCCGACCGACGACCTGGTCACCACGAAGCACACGCTGACGCTCAAGCGCAAGAAGCTCGCGTACACCGCCCAGACCGGGCGGATCGTGCTGCGGAAGGAGGTCATCACCGACGGCAAGTCCGAAGGCCACAAAGCCAAGGCCGAGGTGTTCCTGACCTCCTACACGCTCGACGACGCTGAGCCCGGCTCGCGCCCGGTCACGTTCGCGTTCAACGGCGGACCCGGCTCGGCGAGTGTCTGGCTGCACATGGGCCTGCTCGGCCCGCGCCGCGTGCTTTCGGGCGATGTCGACGACCCGGTCGCGCCGCCCTACGGGCTGACCGACAACCAGGAAACCCTGCTGGCGCACAGCGACCTGGTGTTCATCGACCCGGTGTCGACCGGCTACTCGCGCGCCGTGGACGGCGAGGCGGCCAAGGAGTACCACGGGTACACCGCCGACATCGAGTCCATCGGCGAGATCATCCGGCTGTGGGTCTCGCGCAAACAGCGCTGGCTGTCGCCGAAGTTCCTGGCGGGCGAGTCCTACGGCACGCTCCGCGCGGCCGGGCTGGCGTCGCATCTGCAGGAACGTCACGGGATGTATTTCAACGGGCTCCTGCTGATCTCGTCCGTGCTGGATCTGGGCACCCTGCGGTTCACCGAGGGCAACGACCTGCCGTACTCGCTCTACGTGCCGACGTACGCGGCGATCGCGCACTACCACGGTCTCCACGGCGATCGGCCCCTCGACGACGTCCTGGCCGACGCCGAGGACTTCGCGGCCAAGGAACTCCCCTGGGCCCTCGCCCGCGGCGCTCGTCTGTCCACACAGGACCGAGCGGAGATCGTGGCGACGCTCGCTTCGCTGACCGGTTTGAGCGAGTCCTATGTGGACCGGGTCAATCTGCGGATCGAGCACGTGCGGTACTTCACCGAACTGCTGCGGGACAAGGGCCTGGTCGTCGGGCGGATGGACGGCCGGTTCACCACCTGGGAGCCCGACGGCGGCCGTGAGCACATGAGCGACGACCCGTCGATCTCGCGGATCATCGGCGCCTACACGGGCGGGCTCAACCACTATGTGCGGGCCGAACTCGGCTACGAGAACGACCTGCCGTACGAGATCCTCTCGACGGACGTGTTCAAGGCCTGGTCGTACTCGGACTTCGAGGGACGCTCGGTGTCCTCTGTGGACTCGCTCGCTTCGGCCATGCGGGCGAACCCGCATCTTCGGGTGCACGTCGCCTTCGGTCACTACGATGGCGCGACGCCGTACTTCGCTTCGGAGCATGTGCTGGCGCGCCTTCAGATTCCCGAGGAACTGCGGGAGAACATCGACACGGCGTACTACCCGGCCGGGCACATGATGTACGTGCACGAGGAGTCGCGGGTGCGGCAGGCGAAGGACCTGGCGAAGTTCATCAAGGCCGCTTCCGGGAAGTAGCCGCCCCTCGTCAGCGCCGCTGGCCATAAGTGCCATGAAAGGTCCTTTCCTTGCAAATTTTGCAAGGAAAGGACCTTTCATGGCAGTGCGGGATCGAATTCTGTCGGACCTGCCGGTCACTGTGTCGGCATGTACCTATCACGAGCTCCGCTAACGGACTCATACCTACGTCAACACAGTCGACACGGCGTCATCCGCGTGGCGACCCTGGAACAACTCGGGGTCACGCAAAGCACGTCGTATCGAAGATGCCAGCCTGGTGGACGGTGGACTCACCTGCTACCCGGCATCGTCCTGCTCTCGAAGGAGCAGCCATGCGCACGGCAACGAGTAGAAGCCGCGCTGATGCTCACCGGCTCTAGAGGGATCATCACCGGCTTCGAGGCCGCACGACGATACGGACTACGGCAGTCCGGCCCTCATGGGACAGTCCACGTACTCATTCCACAACAGCGCAAGGTGCGAAGCGTCAAGTTCGCGATCATCGAACGAACGATCGCGATGCCCGAACGCCGCGTGCTCGAAGGAGTACCGCTGGCGGCACCGGCTCGAGCCGTCTTGGATGGTGTAAGGCGCATCCGAGATCTCGACCCGGTTCGTGCCCTGCTGATCGAAGCCATCGAGACGGGCCTCTGCACAGTGGACGAGTTGAGCGCCGAACTCGAATCCGGCAGCAGGCGAGGGACAGCTCTCCCTCGTGCCGTGCTCCGCGAGCTAGCCGCCGATGTCAAGTCCGTCCCTGAAGCGGCATCGCTGGCGATCTGGGAGAAAGCGGGACTGCCGCTTGCCGAGCGAAACGTCAAGATCTACGACGCCTTCGGCAACTACATCGGCAAACCCGATTCATGGTGCGACGAACTAGGCATGGCATGGGAAGTCGATTCGTATGCCTTCCACTTCGGCAGGGACGCCTATCGGAAGACCCTTCACCGCAACAATCGCTACGCGGCTGCGGGGATCATCGTCGTCCAAACCTTACCGTCTCGGATTCGCGACGAACCGGCGAAGGTCATCGCCGAACTCCGTGCCGCGGCCGAGGCGGCGGCACGACGTCCGAGACCTGATGTCACCGTGGTCCGCACCGATCGAGCCGCCTGACGTTCCAGCCTGCACATGCTATGAAAGGTCCTTTCCTTGCAAATTTTGCAAGGAAAGGACCTTTCATAGCACTCTAGCGACCGAGGGATCAGCCGCGCAGGTACTGGGAACCGCGCGTCACAGCCGACCAGGCGTCAACGGCACCATGGCCGTAGAAGCCGTTGAACGAAGCGTCACCGGTGCAGGTCGCGGTGAACGAAGCGTCCCGGCCTTCCTTCAGGTAGTCGACGGTCCGCGGCACCGGGCAGGCGATGTCCGAAGCCGTGCCCTCGAGCACCCGCTGCACGGCGTCCGGGTTCATCCCGAAGTCACGCGAACCCTTGCCGTACTGCGAAACGATCAGCGCGGCGACACCCGAAGCGTGCGGCGACGCCATCGACGTCCCCTGCAGCCACTGGTAGTAGCCGACGCGGCCGTCGGCGGCGGTCGCCTTCTGGATACCGGCGGAGACACCGTCGGGCGTGAGGTTCCCGTCCGCGTCGATCATGCCCTCCGCGACACCGACGTTACGCGGGTACGTCGAAAGGATCATGTTCTCGTTCGTGCGGTACCACGGGGTGCCGAAGTAGTCACGGAAGTATCCGCCGGGCGCGGACACCGAGATCTGCTCGACGCCGTAGTTCGAGTAGTCCGCCTTCGCCTGCGACGGGCCGAAGGACGAGACACCGATCGTGTGCGGGCCCTCGACGGGCAGCGAGAGGCAGCTCGCGTTGTCGATCTGCCGCGGGTGCGTGCTGTTCGAAGGGTAGTTGGGGCTCGACGCGTCGGGCTGCGGGGCGCCGAGGTCGCTGTGCTGGTTGCCCAGCGAGACGACCTGGGTGACGCCCTTGCGGTGCGCGTAGTTCAGCGCACGGGTCGTCGCCTCGATGATGGTGCGCTGCTCGGCCTGCTGCTCCGCCGAGTCCGCGGGGTTCGCGGTGCAGTTGTACAGCCAGGGATCCGTGAAGAAGCTCATGTTCACGACGTCCACACCGGCGTCGCCGGCGTAGGTGATCGCGTCCACGGTCGGCTGCAGGAAGAACGAGCCCGAGTCCTGCCCGGCGCGGAGGTTCACCAGCGTCACGTTCGGGGCGACGCCCGAGACACCGAAACCGTTCGCGGCCGCGCCGATGGTGCCGGCGACGTGCGTGCCGTGCCCGTTGTCGTCGTGGTCCACCGGGTCGACACAGCTGCGGAACTCACACGGCCCGTCGACGACGGCGCCGTTCACGTCGTTGACGATATCCTTGGTGAAGTTCCGCGACGCCGCGCGGTCGAAGTTCGGCGCGATGTCCGGGTGGCTGCCGTCGACGCCGGTGTCGATGACGCCGACCTTCACCCGCTTGTCACCCGGCTGCTTGGTCCGCGAAAGGTCCGACCGGACGGATTTGAGGCCCCAGAGCTGATCGTCGAGCGGGTCCATGCCGACGGCGTTCGCCTGCACCGGCTTCTTGGCCGACGCGCCGCCGCGGCCCTCCTTCTCGACGGCACCCGGCTTGTCCTTCACCTTGCCCTGCTTCGGCGCGGTGCCGATCGCCTTCGCTTTGGCGGCACCGAAAACCGCGCGGTCCGCGGAGACTCGCTCGGCGAAACCGTTGGCGGGCGCGGTCGCGGTGATCAGGCCGACCGCGGCGTTGCTGGTCACCACGGTGCCCCCGGCGGCGCGGATCGCCCTTTCCACCGAGGCAACGCTTTGGCCTTCACGGGCCAGGACGGAGAATTCGGTCGCCGCACCCGAAAGCTGCGGCTGCGCGGAAGCCGTCGGCGCGGCGACGATCGCGCCGAACAGCGGTACCGCGAGCGCGATCACGAGAGATCTTGGCTTTTTCACTTCCTGCCTCCTGAAGAAAACTATTCGTGCAAACTACGTCAGCCATGGCCACGTATCAACGAAGTCCCTACGAAAGTCAGGGGACGACGGTTTTCTCCTCCGCGAAATGGCAGGCGGACAAATGCCCACCCGCCCGGGTGATCAATTCGGGTTCCTGATCGGCGCAAATGTCCTGCGCCTTCCAGCACCGCGTGCGGAACCGGCAGCCGGACGGCGGATCCAGCGGGCTCGGCACGTCGCCTTCCAGGCGGATCACCTGCCGCTGCCCGCGCAACGCCGGATCCGCGACCGGCACCGCGGACAGCAGCGCCTGCGTATAGGGATGCGACGGATGTTCGTAGATCTCCTCTTCCGTCCCCATTTCCACGATCTTGCCGAGATACATCACCGCGACTCGCGTGGAAAGGTGACGGACAACGGACAGATCGTGTGCGATGAACACATAGGAAAGGCCGAATTCCTTCTGCAGTTCACCGAGCAGGTTCATCACCTGCGCCTGGATCGAAACGTCCAGCGCGGAAACCGGTTCGTCGCAGATGATCACCTTGGGTCGCAACGCCAGCGCCCGCGCGATCCCGATGCGCTGACGCTGCCCGCCGGAGAACTGGTGCGGATAGCGGTTGATGTGCTCCGGGTTCAACCCGACGACGTCGAGCAGCTCCCGCACCTTCGCCGCCCGCGATCCCTTCGGCGCCACCTCGGTGTGGATTTCGAAGGGTTCGCCGATGATGTCGCCGACCGTCATCCTCGGGTTCAGCGAGGTGTACGGATCCTGCAGCACGATCTGGATCTCGCGCCGCAGCCTCCGCAGTTCCGCTCCCCGCAACGCGAAGATGTCGCGGCCTTCGAAGGTCGCGAGCCCGCCCGTGGGTTCCTCCAGTCGCATCAGCACCTGAGCCAGCGTGGACTTGCCACAACCGGACTCCCCCACGACGCCGAGCGTTTCGCCCGGCATCAGGTCGAAGGAGACCCCGTCGACGGCCTTCACGTGCCCGATGGTGCGTTTGAAGAGGATCCCGGCCCGCACCGGGAAATACTTCACCAGGTTCTCGACCCGCAGAATGGGCTCAGACACGGCCGCTCACCACCTCGTCGGCGAAGTGGCAGGCGCTGACCCGGCCGAAACCGAGACTGTGCAGGGCGGGCCGTTCGGTCTCGCACCGGCTTTCCGCCCGCGGGCAGCGCGGATGGAACGGGCAGCCGGGCGGGACGTTCAGCAGGCTCGGCGGCAGGCCCTTGATGGTCTCCAGCGTCTGTCCTTTGAGGTCGAGCCGCGGCAGCGAGGCCATCAGCGCCTCGGTGTAGGGATGCCCCGGCGAGCGGAACAACTCGGCGACGTCGGCCTGTTCGACGATCCGGCCCGCGTACATCACGGCGATCCGGTCGGCGACCTCGGCGACCACCGCCAGGTCGTGGGTGATCAGGATCAGCCCCATCCGCCGTTCGGCCTGGATCTCCGCCAGCAGGTCCATGATCTGGGCCTGCACGGTGACGTCGAGCGCGGTCGTCGGCTCGTCCGCGATCAGCAGATCCGGATCGAGCGCGAGCGACATGGCGATCATCGCGCGCTGCCGCATCCCGCCCGAGAACTGGTGCGGGTACTCGCGGACCCGGCGAGCGGCCGCCGGGATACGCACGATGTCGAGCAGTTCGATCGCCCGTTTGCGTGCGTCCTTTTTGGACATGCCGAGCCGGACACGCAGCTGTTCCTCGATCTGGAATCCCACGGTGAAAACGGGATTCAGCGCCGACAGCGCGTCCTGGAAGATCATCGCGATCTCCCCGCCCCGCACTTCACGCCGCCGCTCTTCGGTGGCGGTGAGCAGATCCTCGCCGCGGTAACGGACCGCGCCACCGGTGACGACGGCGGGCGGGCTGTCGAGGATGCCCATCACGGTCTGCGCCGTGACGCTCTTGCCGGAGCCCGATTCTCCCAGCACGGCAAGGGTTTCCCCGGCGTGCACGGAGTAGTCGACGCCGTTGAGCACGGTCGCGACACCGTCGGAGGTGCGGAATTCGACGTGGAGGTCTTCCACTTCCAGCAGCAATTCGTCGGTCACGGCCGATCACCGGGCCTTCGGGTCGAGCGCGTCGCGGATCCCGTCACCGAGCATGACGAAGGCGAGCACGGTGATGGTCACGAATCCGGCGGGGAACAACAGCATGTGCGGATTCACCCGGAAGTAGTCCCGCGCGTCGCTGATCATCACACCCCACGAGACGACCGGTGGCCGCACACCGACACCGAGATACGCCAGTGTCGCTTCCGCGCCGATGAACGCGCCGAGCGCGATGGTCCCGTAGACCAGCACCGGCGCGACCGTGTTGGGCAGCAGATGCCGGAACACGATGCGCGGCGTGCTCGCGCCGAGGCCGCGCGCGGCCTTGACGTAGTCGAGCTGTTTGGCCACCAGCGTCGCCGACCGCATGATGCGCATCGCCACCGGCCAGCTCAGCGCGGCGATCGAGACGACCACCTGCACGATGATGGTCACCACGCCGGGGTTCGAGCCGGGCGCGTTGAACGTGGTCAGGATGACGATCGCGCCGAGCACGAACGGCAGTGCCGCGAAGATGTCGCCCACCCGCGAGAACAGGCTGTCGACGAGACGGCCGTAGTACCCGGCGATGATCCCGACCACCGAGCCGATCAGGATCGTCAGGATCGTCGCGAAGACACCGACCAGCAGCGACGCCCGCGCGCCGTGGATGGTCCGCGCGTAGACGTCGTAACCCTGGTTGTCGTAGCCGAACCAGGCGTCCGCGGACGGTCCTTCGTTGGCGTGGAGCAGATCACTGAACCCGGCGGGCCGGGAACTGAACAGGTCGGGCGCGATCGCGATGAGCACGACGAGCGCGATGATGAGGGCGGAGATGATGAACGACGGCCGCTTGCGCAACATCCGCCAGGCGTCGCCGCCGAGGCTGCGCGGTTTGTGCGCCTCCGCGGAGTCGTCGGCGACACCGGCACCGGCGACGTCCACAGAGGACACGCCGCCGGCCACATTGGGGTCAGTCATAACGGATCCTCGGGTCGAGAACGGCGTAGAGCAGGTCGACGATGAGACTCACCAGCAGGTAGACCATCACCAGCAGGACGACGACGCCGGTGACGGTGGCGCCCTCCCGGTTCTGGATACCGCGGAAGATGAGCCCGCCGATGCCGTTGATGTTGAACACGCCTTCGGTGACGATGGCCCCGCCCATGAGCGCGCCGATGTCGGTACCGATGAAGGTCAGCACCGGGATCACCGAGTTCCGGAGCAGGTGCACGCCGACGACGCGGCTGCGCGGCTGGCCTTTCGCGACGGCCGTGCGGACGTAGTCGGCGTGCCGGTTCTCCGCGATGCTCGTTCTGGTCAGCCGGGCTATGTAGGCCATGGAAAGGCTGCCGAGCGCGATTCCGGGCACGATCAGTTCGCCGATCGTGGCGTCCTCGGACACGCTCGCGTCGATGATGCCCAGTTCCGAACCGAGGACGATCTGGAGCACGATCGCGGTGACGAACACCGGGATCGAGATCAGGAACGTGGTGGACATCAGCACGAGGTTGTCGAGGAAACCCTTGCCGCGCAGGCCGGTCAGGATACCCGCGGACAGGCCGATGATCGCTTCGATGGCCACCGCGATGAGGGCGAGCCGGACGGTCACCGGATAGGCGTTGCCGATCAGCTCGCCGACCGAGACACCGTTGAAGGTCTCGCCCCAGTCGCCGGTGAACAGGTTGCCGAGGTATTTGAAGTACTGGACGAAGATCGAATCGTCGAGGTTGAACTTCGCCGTCATCATCTCGATGTAGGCGGGCGGGCAGGCGACCTGGCCGCATTTGCCGGCGAACGGGTCACCGGGCACCGCCCACACGAGGGCGTAGATGAGGAACGTCGTGCCGAAGAAGACCGGGATGAGTTGGAGTAGGCGTCGAAGGATGTACTGGGGCATGGGCGTGCCGTCCTGGGGATCGCGTGGTGGGAGCCTTCGGTCCGGCTGGTCGTGAGTGGCGTTTCGGGTTAGAACCCGAAACGGCACTCACGACCAGCGCAACCACGCGATTACTTCGCCGCGACCTCGATGGACGAGTAGTCCGCGAGACGGCCGAAGTCGAGCTTCGCGACCTTGAGCCGGTTCGACTTGCCGCCGACACCCTTCTCTTCCCACACGGGGATCTGCGGCAGGTCCTTCGCGATCAGGTCCTCGGCCTGCTGGTACAGCTTGATCGCGGCCGCCTTGTCGGCGGTCTGGTCCGCCTGGGTCAGCAGCGCGTCGACGGCCGGGTTGTTGTACGTGGAGTCGTTCGACGAACCGGTGCTCTTGTAGCGCGGGTTCAGGTAGTTCTCGATCGACGGGTAGTCGGCGGACCAGTCGGAGCGGCCCATGCCGGTCAGCTGGCGGTTGTTGACGATGCTGCGCCACTGCCCGAAGTCGGTCGCCGGCACGAAGTCGCATTCGACGCCGAGCGCGTTCTTGATGCTGTTGCACGCCGCGACCAGCGGCTCCTTGCGGCCACCGTCGGCGTTCGACGCGATGGTCAGCTTGCCGGTGAAACCGGACTTCGCGAAGAACTCCTTGGCCTTCACCGGATCGAACTTGCAGAACTCGCCGCAGACACCGGGCCGGTAGCCCTCGATACCGCGCGACACGTAGCCGTCGGCGGGCGCGTAGGTGTCGTTCATGACGGTCTTGACGATCTGCTCGCGGTCGATGGCCAGCGAGATCGCCTTGCGCAGGTCGAGGTTGTTGTAACCCGGGACGTAGTACGGGAGCGCGAGCGCGCTGATGCCGAGCAGCTTCCCTTCGACCAGACGCTCACCGAGGTCGGTCTTGTACTTGCCACCGGCCTTCGCCGCGGGCGGGAGCGCCTCCATGAAGTCGAGGCGGTTGCTCAGCAGATCCTGGTACGCGGTCTCCTGGCTGGTGTAGATGCGGACTTCCAGGTCTTTGAACTTGACCTTGTCCTCGCCCTGGTACTCGTCGTACCGCGTGAGCTTCATGTTCTGGTTCGGCGTGCGCGAAACGAACTTCAGCGGACCGTTTCCGATCGGGGCCTTGGCGAACGCCTCCGGGTCGGCGAAGAACTTGTCCGGCAGCGGCGCGAAGGCGAGGTAACCGATCTTGGTGGCGAACACCGAGAACGGGCCCTTGAGGGTGACCTGGAACTCGTAGTCGTTCACGACCTTGAGCCCGGACATCTCCTTGACGGCGGGTTCCTTGGCGCTGATCTCGTCGTAGCCCTGGATCTGCTCGAAGAACGACGCGTTCTGCATGCCGTTCTTGCCGTTCGCGCTGTAATTCCAGGCATCGACGAAGTTCTTGGCCTTGACCTCGGTCCCGTCGTGGAACTTCCAGCCCTTTTTGATCTTGATGTCGAAGACCTTGGAATCGGTCGTGTTGATCGATTCGGCCATCAGGTTGTACGGCTCGGCGGTGTCGGATTTATAGCCGACCAGCGCCGAAAAGACCGGCTTGAGGGCCTTGGAGCCACCGAGTTCGTTGGTGTTGGCGGGAATCAGCGAGTTCTCCGGCTCGGTGCCGTAGACCGAAACCGACGCGTTGGCGTCGGTGGCGCCGGATCCCTTGTTCTCACCGGACCCACCACCTCCACAGGCCGTCAGCAGCAGGGCCGCCGTGGCCACCACCGCCGTCGCTCCCCAGAACCCGCGTGAAGCCCGCATGTCCCCTCCAACTCTCGTCGTCGGATAGTCCGGCGGGCGCTGGTCGCGCCCTACCGCCCAGAAGGTGAGACGACGCTATGGGACAGGTGAAGGCGATCACAGTGCGTTGGTGTTGCAAATGTGTGACGGTCTCCTGGACCACCCGGTTAGAGCACAACGTTGGTAGGAACCATGCTGGGCCGAATGGCTCAATCCGGACTGGAGGTCACCACTTGATCACCTAAAGAAATGGCTTCACGTAAGAGAAAACCCGACTGTCAGGCCAACGACAACGCGATCCCGTCGAGGATGTCGTGCTCGGAGATCACCAGTTCGCCGGGACCACCGCGCGTGGCGAACTGCTCCGCCAGCACCTGCACGATCACCGAGCCGCCGCCGATCACGTCGACCCGGCCTGGGTGGATCACCGGATTCGCGGCGCGGGTGGCGTGGTCGGCCGTGAGAAGCGACTGCGCGACCCGGTCGATGTCGGCGTGGGAGAGCTTGGAAAGGTGCGTGCGCTCGGAGTCGTACTCCGACAGGCCCTGCGCCACGGCGGTCAGGGTCGTGACCGTCCCGGCGACGCCGATCCACGTCTTGGCGGTGGACACGTCCACGACGTCGAAGGCCTCAGTGAGCACCTTGGCGGCCAGCTCGCGGGCTTCGGCGATCTCGGCCGCGGTCGGCGGGTCCGATTTCAGCGCGCGTTCGGTGATCCGCACGCAGCCGATGTCGACCGACTTGGCCGCGATGACCTCGGCCTGGCGACCGTCCCAGGTGCCGACCACGAGTTCGGTCGAGCCGCCGCCGACGTCGACCACCACGAAGGGACCGTCGTCGGGATCCTGTTCGCCGACGGCGCCGGTGAAGGACAGGCGGGCCTCTTCATCGCCGCTGATGACCTCGGCCTCGGTGCCGAGGATCTCGCGCGTCATCGCGAAGAACTCGTCGCGGTTGCTCGCGTCACGGGTCGCGGACGTCGCGACCATGCGGACCTTCTCCACGCCCTTGCGGCGCGCGGCGATCGTGTAGTCGGCCAGCGCCTTGCGGGTGCGCTCGAGCGCCTCGGGCGCCAGCTTGCCGGTGGCGTCCACACCCTGGCCGAGGCGGACGATCCGCATCTCGCGGTGCAGGTCGCGCAGGTCGACCGTCCCGTCGTGGCGGGGGGTCAGCTCGGCGACGAGCAGGCGGATGGAGTTGGTCCCACAGTCGATCGCGGCAACACGAGGCATGCCCGGAGATTACAGCGGAGCGGAGCTTCTCCGTTGAGGGTGGTGGCGGGGGCATGGATGGATTAGACAACGCCGATCAAGTCGGGTCGACGGCTTTGCTCGTCGACGACACCGTGGTCGTGACCGTCGTCGGCGAGGAACAGGTCGGCGGCGGAGTCGGCGTCGTGCTCGTGGTCGTCGGACTCGTGCTTGTGTTCGAGGTCGACGACGACGGCGTCTCCGTCACGGTGACCGTCGGGCAAGCCGGCAACTTCGGGGTCGTCTTCGACGAAGACGACGAACTCGAATTGCTCGGCGGCAGCGAGCTCGACGGCGGCGGCGTCACCGAACCGGGTGGTGTCGACGGCACCGGAGGCGGCGGCACCGACGGCGGCGGCGGAGCGGCACCGGCGTTCGGGGCGCCGATGGGCACCTTGCTGTCCGGCGTCGGCAGCACTCCCGTGCGGTAGGCCTCGGCCCAGATCAGCACGGTGTTCACGTAGGTGTCCGAGTTGTTGTAGCGGAACACGGCCGCGCGCAGCTGATCCGGTTTCGACAGATCGAGGCCGCCGGAGCACAGGTACCGGCCCGTGCCCAGCGCCGCGTCGAAGATGTTGTTCGGATTGGATTCGCCGTCGCCGTTGCCGTCGGAGGCGTAGCGGGCCCAGGTCGACGGGATGAACTGTGTCGGGCCGACGGCGCGATCCCAGACCGTGTCTCCGTCGAACTTGCCGCCGTCGGTGTCCGGGATTGCCGCGAACGGCCCGGCGCCGTTGAGCTGCGGGCCGAGGATCGGCTCCAGCGTGTTGCCCTTCGCGTCGACGTAGCCGCCGCGCGCGTGGTTCGACTCGATCCGGCCGATACTCGCGATCAGCGCCCAGTCGATATGGCAACCGGGCTGTTCGGCGATGAGGATGTCGGCGGCGTTGCGGTACGCGGCGAGCGCGGTGACCGGGATGCCGAGCGGACCGTTGGGGAGTTCGTCCGCGGGGAGCGGGAGCGGGGTCGGCGCGTTCGGCAGGCTGCCGTCGACGCCGATCTGCTGGACGAGCGGGTTCTTCGGGTCGTAGCCCCCGACGAGGGCGACGTTGTCGGTATGGATCGTGCTCGCCGTCGCGGCCCAGCTGCCGGCACCGACGACCGCGGCACCGGCCGGGACGATGGCGAGGACACCTCCGGCGACCGCGGCGATCGTGCGGTGCCGGAGACAGAGTCTCCGGACATGACCGGAGACCGCGCCTGGCATCTGCCTCACGCGCATACCTCTGAACCCTCCCGGCGGATCACGACTCGGTGATCCGGTACACCCACCCCGACAAACCCACGACCGGTACCCAGCCTGCCGCATGCGGTGACCGGTTTCACCCCATTGAGGACGACCAGTTGGCCGACATCGGGTGAATTAACCCGCCTGGAGGAACTATCTGTACACCGGCGGCCGGTGTTACCCCTGGCAGTCGCCCGATGGCCATCCGTTCGACTTCAGCAAAGCGAGGGTTTCGTCGCCGAACGGGTTCACGCCGGGGCCGACCGCGAGCGTGTGCGCGAGGTGGACGTGCAGGCATTTGACGCGGCCGGGCATCCCGCCCGCGCTGACTTCGTGACCGAGCGGGTCGATGGCGTCGCGTTCGGCGAGGTAGCTCTCGTGGGTCCGCTGGTAGGCGGCCGCCAGCTCGGGATCCTCCGCGAGCCGGTCGGTCATCTCCTTCATCAGCCCGGACGCTTCGAGCGTGCCGACCATGGAAGTCAGCTTCGGGCAGGTCAAGTAATAGAGCGTGGGGAACGGCGTGCCGTCGTCGAGGCGGGGGCTGGTCTGCACGACCGACGGGTGGCCGCTCGGGCAGCGCGCGGCGACGGCGCGCAGCGCACGGGGTGCCCGGCCGAGCTGTTCCGCGATGATCTCGCGGTCGGCGTCGGTCACGGGCTCGAAGGAAGACTTTTCCGTGCTGTTCACACCCATAAGGCTAAAGGGGGCGCTTCAGCCGCCCGCGACCTGATCCCACAGCTTCTCGTACCAGGAGCCCGCGGGCACCGGCTGCTGACCTTGCGGCTGCCCCTGCTCGGGCGCCTTGTCCTCGGGGAGCTGCACGATGTACGGCGTCTCGCCGGGCTTCACGAAACCGAACCGCTTACGGGCCTCGGCTTCGATCTGCGCCGGGTCGCTCAGCTCGGCCTTGCGGCCTTCCAGCTGGGTGACGCTGCGCTGCAGTTCGGACTGCAGCTGCTGCTGTTCGTTCACCTCGGACTTCTGGCTGAGGTACGTGCGCAGCGGGACGGCGATGGTGAACGCGAGCGCGCACACCACGATCGCCACCACCGCGGCCCGGCGGGTGGTGGACATGCCGAGCACCTTCGCGGCACCCGATGCCCGTTTCGCCGCCAGGCTGCGGCGCAGCCGGGTTCGGGCGCGGACCTCCGTCGTCGTCGTGCGACGGGCACGCTCCGGCCGGCGGCCCCTGCTGGAGCCACCACCGCTCGCGCGCCCGCCGCTACGACGGGTCGTCGTCCGCGCCCTCCCCCGGTCCGCCATGGCTGATTACCCCTCCGGGCTGAACCGCGGGAACGCGAGGTCGCCGGCGTAGCGAGCCGCGTCGGCGAGGGTCTCCTCGATGCGGAGCAGCTGGTTGTACTTGGCGATCCGCTCGCCGCGCGCCGGGGCGCCGGTCTTGATCTGGCCGACACCGGTCGCGACGGCGAGGTCGGCGATGAAGGTGTCCTCGGTCTCGCCGGACCGGTGGCTCATCATCGACTTGTAGCCGTAGGAGGTGGCCAGCGAGATCGCGTCGAGGGTCTCCGACAGGGTGCCGATCTGGTTGACCTTCACCAGCAGCGCGTTGGCGGCGCGGCGGGTGATGCCCTCTTCGAGACGGTCCGGGTTGGTGACGAACAGGTCGTCGCCGACCAGCTGGACCTTCTCGCCGATCTCGGTGGTCAGCTGGACCCAGCCGTCCCAGTCGTCCTCGCTCAGCGGGTCCTCGATGGACACGAGCGGGTAGTCGCGGACGAGCTCGCCGTAGTAGGCGGACATCTGCTCCGCGCTCTTCTTCGCGCCTTCGAAGGTGTACGCGCCGTCGGAGAAGAACTCCGTCGCGGCGACGTCGAGCGCGAGCGCGACGTCACGACCCGGGGCGTATCCGGCCTTCTCGATCGCCTGAAGGATCAGGTCGAGCGCTTCGCGGTTGTTCTTCAGGCTGGGCGCGAAGCCGCCTTCGTCGCCGAGGCCGGTCGCCAGGCCGCGGCCCTTCAGGACCGACTTCAGCGAGTGGTAGACCTCGGTGCCCCAGCGCAGGGCCTCGCGGAACGACTCGGCGCCGATCGGCGCGATCATGAATTCCTGGATGTCGACATCGGTGTCGGCGTGCGCGCCACCGTTGAGGATGTTCAGCATCGGCACCGGCAGCACGTGCGCGTTCGGCCCGCCGAGGTAGCGGAACAGCTCCAGCTCGGCCGACTCCGCGGCGGCCTTCGCGACGGCGAGCGAAACACCGAGGATGGCGTTCGCGCCGAGGCGGGACTTCGCCGGCGTGCCGTCGAGGTCGACCAGCTTCTGGTCGACGATGCGCTGGTCGACGGCGTCGGTGCCGACCAGGTCCGGGCCGATCTCGTCCAGGACGGCCGCGACCGCGCGCTCGACACCCTTGCCGTTGTACCGGCCGGTGTCGCCGTCACGCAGCTCGACGGCTTCGTGTTCGCCGGTGGACGCACCCGAGGGGACCGCGGCCCGCGCCAGCGTGCCGTCGTCGAGAGCCACCTCCACTTCGACCGTCGGGTTGCCTCGCGAGTCCAGAATCTCGCGAGCGCCTACCTGCTCGATGAGCGCCACGCCATGCTCCTCATGTGGGTTGTGCCTGCGGTGACCGGGCCCAGCCTAGCCGTCACCGCAGTTCACCCGTTGGAGGCACGCGCCACAGCACGCCCTGACCAGACTATTCCGCGGCTGGTTCGTCCGCCCGGACTTCCTTCCAGCCCGACGGAAGCTCGACGGTGTCGGAGAACTGCTGCCAGAAGGTCCAGCTGTTGCCGCCGATGTCGGAGACGGTGAACACGCGGGCGCCGTACGGCTGGTCCTGGGGAGCGTCGATGTCGACGTCGTCGCCCAGGGCGGCGCGGACCCGCTCGTACTGCGCGTCGGCGTCGGCGACGTAGACGATGTTCAGCTGCCCGACCGGACCGTCGACGCCCTTGGCCTGCCAGTACTCGGGGCCGACCCCGGCCAGCTGGATCTTGGCCGGGCCGGCGCACAACGTGGCCTGGAACACCTCTCCGGAGGCGTCGGCGAAGCGCACTTCTTCGGTGAACCCGAACACTCTGACCAGCCACGCGACCGCCTCGGTGGCGTCGGCGTAGTAAAGGTATGGCGCGAGCCCGACGTATCCGGGCTCGGTTTCGGGCCTATCCGCTTCGGTACCGCTCATGGCAGGACAGTCCACCATGACCGTTTCAGCAGTCGAGATCGGCCCTGCCCAGGCGTATCGTGGAGCGGACCATGATGGATGCCGAACCCGCCCCAGAACCCGGCCCGGACCCGTCCGGCGAGTCACGGTTCCGCGCCTTCCGGCAGGCGGAGGCGCTGGTCGAAAGCCGCAGACCGCTCGACGCCCTCAAAGCACTCGAGCCCTTGCTGGAACACGAAACCGACAAACCGAGCGTTCAGTTGCTGGCGGGGCGCGCGTACTTCCACTCCGCACAGTTGCGGCGGGCGGAGCGTGCCTTCACCCGGGTGCTGGAGCTGGATCCCACCGATCATTACGCGCGGTTCGTACTCGGACGGACCCTCCAGCGCCTCGGCCGGTTGACCGAGGCGCTCGCGCAGATGCGGATCGCCTCGGCGATGCACCCGATCCCGGAGTATCTGGAAGCGATCAGCGAGGTCAGCGCGCGGATCGCGTTGCGCGACTGACCGGGCGCCTCATTTCGACCTGGCCCGCAGATGCGCCCGTTCGCCCTGTTTGCCGAAGAGCACCAGCAGCTCCACCGGCCCCGGCCCCGCGCTGCCGAACCAGTGCGGCACCCGCGTGTCGAACTCCGCGGCCTCGCCGGGACCCATCGTGAAGTCGCGATCGCCGAGCAACGCCCGCAACCGTCCACTGAGGACGTACATCCATTCGTAGCCCTCGTGGGTGCGCTGCACCGGCTCGATGTCCTCGACCGGGATCAGCAGTTTGAACGCCTGCGGCTGGCCCGGCTGCGCGGTCAGCGCCCACGCGGTGAACCGGCCGAACTTCTGCGCCTTCATCCGGACCCGCGGATCGGCGGGTTCGGGTTCGCCGACCAGTTCGTCGAGCGGGACCTGATGCGCCGCCGAGAGCGTGAGCAACAGCTCCAGCGTGGCCTTCCGCGTCCCCGATTCGAGCCGCGAGAGCGTGCTGGCGGAGATCCCCGTCGCCTCCGAGAGCGCGGAGAGGGTGGTGCCGCGTTCCTTGCGCAGGGCCTTGAGCTTCGGGCCGACCTCGGCGAGCCGCCGTTCGATGTCCTCCATGCCCCCAGTTTGCCAAATCGGCAATGAACTTTGCCAATCCTCGAAGAAATCCGGATGCTCGGGACCATGAACGAATTCGACGTGGTGATCATCGGTGGCGGCGTGGCGGGGCTCAGCGCGGCCTTGGTGCTGGGCAGGGCACGGCGCAAGGTGGCCGTGATCGACGGCGGCACCCCGCGCAACGCGCCCGCCGCGCACGCCCACGGTTTCCTGACCAGGGACGGCATCCCGCCCAAAGAACTACTGGAGATAGGCCGGGACGAAGTCCGCGCGTACGGCGTCGAGATCATCGACGACGTCGTCCACCGGCTGCGGCACGACAAGGCGGTGGAACTGGCGAGCGGGCGGGTCGTCGGCGGTCGCCGGATCGTGGTGACCACCGGGCTGGCCGACGAACTGCCGGACGTCCCCGGCGTCGCGGAACGCTTCGGCACCGACGTGCTGCACTGCCCGTACTGCCACGGCTGGGAGGTGCGCGATCAGCGGTTCGGCGTGCTCGCCACGTCCGAGAAGGCCATCCACCAGGCGCTGATCGTCTGGCAGTGGAGCAAGGACCTGACCTTCTTCACGCATACCCAGCAGATCTCGGCCGAAGACCGGGCGAAGCTGACCGGGCTGGGCATCCGGATCGTCGACGGGAAGGTGTCCGAGCTCGCCGTCGAACACGACCGGTTGACCGGTGTCCGGCTCGTCGACGGCGAATTCGTCGAACGCGACGTCGTGTTCGTCGGCCCGAAGTTCGTCCCGCACGACCGGCTGCTCGCCCAGGTCGGCTGCGCCCGTACCGAGAGCGGCTCGATCGCGGTGGACGCGCAGGGGCGCACGAACGTGGACGGGGTCTGGGCGGCGGGGAACGTCGTCGATCCGATGGCGCAGCTCGTCGTCGCGGCGGGCGACGCCTACCGGATGGCGTCGGCGCTCAACTTCGATCTGGTGCTCGAAGATCAGGGCGCGACGCTGGCGTCCGCGTAGGTGTCGGCCGCGCTGAAGACCTCCTGGACGTAGGGCACCGCGGGGTTGAACACCCGCATCGACTTCCACCAGCCGTCCGGGGTGGCGACGTCGTCTCCGGCGGCGCAGAGGTAGCGGCCGGTGGCGAAGGCGGCGTCGTCGAGGTCCTTCGGATCCGGCTGCTTGCCGTCGCTCCTGGCCCGGGCGGAGTGCTTGGCCCAGATCTCGGGCGAGAGCGTGATCGGGCCGGGCCTGCCCTGTGCCGTCTCGACGTGGGAGATGCCGGCGAGGGTCGCCCATGAGAGATGACAGCCCGGCTTCTGCCGTCGGAGCCACATCTCGGCCCGGCCGTAGGCGGACAGATCGGCGATGGGGAGCCGGGTCTTCGCGGCCACCCGTTTCGCCCAGGTCTCCAATTCGGCCGCGTCGGAAACGGTGGGCCGGTCGGGCGGCGCGGCGAGCCCGGCGCGCGGTGTCGCCACCCCGGGCTGCGGCTTCTGATCGGGGACCGCGAGCGCGGGCTGGGGCTGAGGTGCCGGAGGCGGCTCCTCACCGGCCGGCCGGTTCACCCCGACCGTCATGATCAGCACCACTCCCGTGAGCACGAGCCCGCCCGCGAAGGCGAGCCTGGGCACGTACGGCGGCAGAGGGCGGGCAGGGTGCTCCGGCGCTTCGGTGCTCTGGGCGGTTTCAGCCACCCGGTCAGGTTACTTCGCCACACTTCCGGGCGATGACCCATTCGGCTTAAGAAGTCGACTGGGAAACCGGTCTCACGGACCGCGGTGAAAGCAGTTGACCTCCAGTCAAGTGGAGGTCGGACACTGGCCCCATGTTCAGTGAAGCGGAACTCGACTACCTCGCCACCCAAGGGCTCGGACGGCTCGCGACGGCGCAGCCGGACGGAACACTGCAGGTCAGCCCGGTCGGCTACGCCTACAACACCGAGACCAAGACCATCGACATCACCGGCTACGAACTGGCGAAGAGCAAGAAGTTCCGGAACGTGGCCGCGAACGGACAGGCCGCGTTCGTGGTGGACGACATGCCTTCACAGGACCCGCCGAGGATCCGCTGCCTCGAGATCCGCGGCCGGGCCGAGGCGCTCACCGGTGCCCGCACGGCCGACGGGCATTTCGACGGCGCGGTGATCCGGATCCACCCGTCGCGGATCATCAGCCTCGGTGTCGACGATCCGGACCACGATCCGCTCGATCTCGTTCCGCACAACCGGGACGTCTGAGCCCTTCGGATGTCATGAAAGGGTCGTTCCTGACGAAAAACGTCAGGAACGACCCTTTCATGACATTTCAGCGGCGGTTACCGAAGACCGCGTAGCTCCCCAGGCCCGCCACGGCGAGCACCACGGCGGTCCACGTGGCTTCCGCGACACCGGCGGGCTGGAAGAGCCAGGTGACCACCAGATGCGCGCCGTCCGCACTCGACGTGGTGGCCCAGACCAGGAACGTGACCGCGAAGCCGAACAGCGGCAACGTCCACCCGAAGGCCCCGCCGAACAACACCGCGGCGATCCCCGCGAGACCGAGCAACCCGCCCGCGTTCCGCACGATGATCTCCACCGGGACCCGCTCCGCCTCCCACAGCCGCGGCAGCAGCGCGGCACCGGCGCCGAGGCCGCCGATCAGCAGGAGATGCAAAACGCGACGAGGTGCCCAGCGGATCGCGGCGGTCCGGTCGAGGTCGGCGTCCTGCCCGCTGAGGCCGATGGCGGTCACCGAGATCGCCACCAGGAGCGCCAGGGAGACCGGCAACCTCGTCCAGTGGTCCCGTGCGAAGAACCAGATCGCGGCCATGCTCACCGCCAGCCCCGCGAAGGACGCGGGCATGGCGCGCGACCGCGCGTACAGCACCGCCCACCTCATCGGGCGCCGCCGAGGAGGGCGTCGAGCTGGTTGCCTTGGCAGGTCAAGCCGGCCTGCCGCTGCGCGACGATCCGCTCCCGCTGCACATCGGGCGGAAGGGCACGGAAGGTCTCCCACTTCCGCACGACCTCGTTCTTCGTGTCGTCGCTCAGCCAGGAAGCCCCGGTCACCTTCCACTCGCCGAGGAACCAGCTCGACGAGATCGACCGCGCGGTGAGTTCGTCCAAAAAGGACTTGTTGACGCCTTGAAGGCTGTAACAGGTCGGCGTCCCGGAGCCGGCGACCAGCGTCCGCGTCATGTCGTCCGAATTCAGGACCGAACGGATGGACCAATCCACCAGGTCCACGTAGACGGTGTCGGCGGCACGCGGCGGCACCTCGTCGTAGCCCAGCCGCCGGTCCAGCGCCGCGACCTTCACCGGCGCGTCCGGCAAGGTTCCCAACAGCCGCAACGCTTCCTTGCCCGGCGCGGCGAGGCGTGGCAGTTCGGCTTCGAGCATGCGGGGAACGCAGACCGGGCCGTCGCAGACCATCTCGGTCGCGGCCGGGTCGGACACCTCGGCTTCGGCCGTGCTGCCGGGAAGAACGGGCAAGGCGATCACCACCGCCGCCAGGGCGGGGACGACGGCGAGCCACTTCGCCCGCTTGGAGCGGGCGGCCAGCAGGAGGAATCCGGTGGCGGCCAGTCCGGCGAGCCAGACCCCCTGCCCGAGATCCATCGAGCCCGACGTGGTGTCGAACGGATCCCTGACGACGTCCATCGCGGGAGAGAGCAAGGAGATCCGGAACGGCACGATTCCGGCCAGCACGCTGCCCTCCGCCCCGGCGAACTGGAACAGGAGCACGATCACGAAGGCGGCGACGGCGACCGCGGGCGCGGTCAGCGGATGCGGCAGCAACCGGCCGAGCCCGAGCCCGATCCAGGCACCCGCGAGCATCGCGAGCACACCGACCACGACGATCGGCAGCCAGCCGAAGGTGAAGAACCCGCCGTTGAAAGCGGACTGGACGGCACCGACGGCGAAGATCAGCAGGAAGCCCAGCGCCAGGAGGCCGCCCAGCGCACCGGCGAGTTTCGCGGCCCGCTGCCAGCCGGGGCGCGGCATGGTGGTCATGAGTTCGACCGTGCCGGACCGGCTGTCGCGCATGCCTTGGACGACCCCGGCGCCGATCGCGATCGGCCACAGGAACACCAGCAGGAACCGGCTCCACTCCGCGGCGTGCGTCCAGTGCTCGTCCCAGGCGAGCGGCGGCTTCGTCCACGGGCCACTGAACGAATAGAGGAAACCGAACGCGACGACGAGGATCGCGAGCGTGGCCCAAGGGGCGATGGAACGGCGGGCTTCGGTCCGCAGGACGCGCGTGTTCACCAGTTCCCCTTCCCCGGCTCATGCCCCAGCAGCGCCGAATAGCCGCGCTCGATCGGGCTGTCGCCGACGTGCTCCTCGCTCCCGGCCGCGGCCAGTTCGTCCGGAGTGCCCTGGAAGACGAGTTTCCCGTTTCCGAACAGGACGACGTCGGTGCAGGCCGTCGCGACGTCCTCGACGAGATGCGTCGAGACGACGACGCAGGCGTCCCGGCCCAGTTCCTGCATGAGCTCGCGGAACCGCACGCGTTGCGCCGGATCGAGTCCGGCGGTCGGCTCGTCCAGCAGGAGGATGTCCGGATCGTTCACGATCGCCTGCGCGATCCCGACCCGCCGCACCATTCCGCCGGACAGCGTCTTCATCTTCTCGTCGGCGCGATCGGCGAGGCCGACGCGTTCGATCGCCCGCTGCACCGCCGCCGGGATGTCCTCTCCCGCCATTTCCTTCAGCCAGGCGATGTACTCGACGAACTCGCGGACGGTGAATCGCTTGTAGAAGCCGAAATTCTGCGGCAGATAGCCGATCCGGCGGCGCAGGCGGCGCTGATCGGTGAACCCCCCGACGGATTCACCGAGCAGCGCCAGCCCTCCCTCCGCCGGCCGGAGCACCGTCGCCAGTGCCCGGATCAGCGTGGTCTTCCCGGCCCCGTTCGGGCCGAGCAGACCGTGCACCCCCGTGCCAAGCTCCAGGTCGAGCCCGTTCACGGCGAACTTGCGTTTGCCGACGCGGACCTTCAGCCTCTCCGCCTTGATCTGCCACGCGTAGGTCGTCGGCGCGACCTCCGCGGCCCCGACAGCACGCATCATGTTCTCCCCTTCGTTCATCGTCCGGATCCGGTGAGCAGGCCGAAGACGCTCCGCCGGAGCACCACCACGACCGCGGTCACCGCGAAGATCACGCCCCACACCGGGAGCAGCCGGGGTTCGAGCGCGGTGGCACGCCCTTGCGAAGCCACCGCGGGCGCCAGGATCACCGCCACCCAGACCCCGGAAAGGACATAGGCCGCCCGCACCACCCCGATCAGCCCGCCGAGCGCGAGCGTCCCGGTGGTGAAGGCCAGGCTGGGCAGGAGACCGAGCCCGAAGCCGCCACCGCCGAGCCAGCTCGAAAGGCCCTGGATCGGCAAGACCACGGCGAGGACCGCCGTCGTCCGGCGGAGCAGCAGGTAGAGACCGGCCCTCGGTGTCGAAGTGACGAGTTCGTACGCGGGATCCAGTCCCTTCGCCCACGACACAGCCACCCCGAGCACCGGCAGGACCGGCGAGAACAGCTGGACGAACGAGTAGTCCTCGCTCCCGGTGAACCCGACCGCGTCCAGCAGGAAGCCGATCGCGGGGATCAGCAGGATCATCACCAGCCACGGCAGCATCACCGGCGTCACCCAGGTGTGCAGCCGTGGCGCCCACCGCCTCCGCATCGGGCTCGGCCCCGCTTCGGCGAGTTTCGGCCCCAGCCCGGCCCAGACGTCGTCCACCAGCGCCGACACCGACGGCAGGCTGATCGCGGACAGCCTCCCCCGGCATTCCGCGCACGATTCGAGGTGGGCTTCGACCGCCCAGACCTCGTCACCGGCCAAGCCGTCGTCGCCGAGGACGTAACCGGCGAGGAGCCGTTCGGACACGTGTTCCTTGTTCACGACAGCGCCTCCCGCATCGCGATCCGAGCCCGCCTGGCGCGGGTTTTGACGGTTCCTTCCGGCACCCCGAGCAGGACCGCGGTCTCGCGGACGGTCAGCCCGTCGAGCACCATGGCCTGCAGGACCTGACGGAGTTCGGGCGCGAGCCGTCGCAGCGCGTCACCGACGTGGTCACCGACCGCACCGGCCAGCGCCTCGTCCTCGGCCGCGGGCGAAACGGCCGTTTCCGCGACCGGCAGCGGTTGTGCGAACTTCGCCCGGCGGCGGAAGGCGTCGACCAGCCGCCTCGCGGCGATCGTCCACAGCCAGCCGACGGCGCTTCCGCCGACGGCCGAACCGGCGAACGCGCCCGCCGCGCGCCAGACCGCGAGATAGGTCTCCTGCATCACCTCGGCGACGATCTGTTCGTCGGCGCAGCGACGGCGCAGGCGCACGGCCAGCCACGGCGACGTGCGACGGTAGAGCTCCTCGAACGCCGCGCGATCGCCCTTGGCGGTGCGGCGGACGAGCTGCTCTTCGTCCGGTTCCGTTCCCTTCACACCCGGCAAGACGCCGAGATCACCGAAAGGGTTCTCACCCGATTGTGTTCCGCATCACAGCGCTTCCGGGCTTCCAGGTCCCGATGGTCGTGAGTGGCGATTCGTGTTCTAACCCGAAGCGCCACTCACGACTACTGTGCGCCTGGGTCAGGAGGTCGGCCAGAACTTGCGCCAGCCGTCGGCTTCCAGCGTCGTCGGCTCCAGGCCGGCGTCCCGCGCGGCCTGTTCGGCGTCCCGGATGTCGCGCGCGAACCGCTTCGCGACGGCGCGGAGCTCACCTTCGGGATCGATCCCCGCCCGGCGCGCGGTCGCGGCCACCCGGAACAGCTGGGCCGCCGCCTCGGCGCCGTCGGGGAACAGGTCGAGCGGGATCCCGGCCCGGCCGCTGCGCTGGCCGAGCTTCCCGGCGAGCGCGACGGCGGGCTGCCCGAGGGCGACGCCATCCACAATGGACTGACGGCTCTTCTCGGCCTGCTTCAGTTCTTCCCATTTGAGGTTCTGGTCGCTGACGGTCTCGACCCGGGGAGCGTCGGCGAAGACGTGCGGATGACGTCCGACGAGTTTCGCGACCAGGTCGGACGCGACCTCGTCGATCCCGAACGGATCGGCCGCGTCCTCGACGGCGACGCGCGCGTGGAACAGCACCTGGAGCAGGACGTCGCCGAGTTCCTCGCGCAACGCGGCCCTGTCGCCCTCCTCGATCGCGTCGAGCAGCTCGTAGGTCTCCTCGACCAGGTACTGACGCAGCGACTCGTGCGTCTGGACCGCGTCCCACGGACATCCGCCCGGCGAACGCAGGCGGTCCATCACCTCGGCGGCCTCGACCAGCGGCGGAACAGGCGCTTCGATCACCCGCGCACCCGACCTGATCAGGGCCGCGGCCTTCGCTTCCCGGCGCGAACCCGCGATGAGCACGAGGTCGCGTTCCTGTGTGTCACCGAGCGCGGGCACGCCGAAAACGCCGGGATCGACATCGGAAGCCGCATACACGGCGGTGCTGCTTCGCAGGATCGGGAGTGCCGCGGCGGGCAGTGTCGCCCCGCGGGCGATCACGACGACGGCAGTGGTCACGGGTTTCGCGGCGCGGCACCGTGCACAGGCAGCACGATGCCCTTCTTCGAAGCTTCGTTGGGCGCGAGGTCCATGCCCACAACATCCCACACGCCGTAGCGCGGGTTCACCTTGAGGTCGACCTGGTCGAGGTACGGCTGCAGGAGCCGGATACCCACTCCTGCCAGCTGCTGAGCGGTCGGCTGCGCGGCCTGATCCGATGCGACGGGCTTGTCGGCGGTCCGCTCGCGCACCACGACGACGACCCAAAGCGGCTGCTGCGGTGTCGGCTGGAAAGCGGCGACGGTGTTGGGTTCGAGACCGAACAGGACGGTCGCCGCGGTCGCGGGCGACTGCATCGCCGGCAGCTTCTGGCCGGTGCCCGCCTGCGTGTCGGCGGTCTGCTGGTCCTGCGCGATCAGCTCGGCGGCCGCGTTCGGCGACGCGGCGAACTTCCGGGCCTTCTCGATCGCCTGCTCGCGCAGCTTGTCCGCGTCGGAACCGGTGGCGTCGGTCGAGGAGACCGAGCTGAAATCGAACGTGACGGTGAGCTTGTCCAGGTACTTCATCGCGAGCTGGGTCTGCAGCGCCGCGTCGACCAGGGCATCACGGTGGTCCCGCACCCGCGCCACGAGCTGCTGGACGCTCAGCGCGGGGTCGTCCTGCGGGTTGGCCTCCATCGGCTTGGCCAGCGGGTCCTTCTGCAGCGCGTTCACGACGAGGGACTCGTCGACCCGGACGCCTTCCCGCTGAGCGGCGCGCTCGGTGAGGTCGTGCAGGATCTCCTGGCGCACGATCTCGCGGCCGACGAGGTCGAGCTTGTGCTCACGGGCGAGCTGCTGCCCGTACGGGTGCTCACGGACGGCCTTGTCGATCAGCTGCTGCACGCGATCCACCGAGACGGTCTTGCCCTCGATGATCACCGCGGCACCGACCTGCCCGGGACCGGCGTTGCATCCGGCGAGAAGGAGAGAACCGGCAAGAACCCCGACCAGCGCGCGACGGCGCCCCATGATCCGCATCACAGGGCCTACCCTCTCATACCGGCCCCGGCGAGAGAACCAGGTCATAAGTCGCGATTCGAGCTCGGCTCACGCGACGGGCGCCGGTGACTTCATCAGATTCGTCAGCAGCTTCGCGCACCAGTCCAGCAGCTCCTCGTCGCGCAGCGCCGGGGCGCCCATGCGGCCACCCGCCGGGCCCTCCGTCGGCTTCGGCACCGAAACCGTGTTCGTCACCGCCTTGTAGAGAGCCTTGGGGTACAAGCGCTTCAGCCGCACCAGCTGCGAATCCGCCAGCGGCAGCGGCGCGAACCTGATCGACGTGCCCTGGACGGCGACCTCGGTGACCCCCGCCGCGCGGCAGGTGTGCCGGAACGCGGCGACCGCGAGCAGCCTCCGCACCGGGGCGGGCGGCTGGCCGTAGCGGTCGATCAGTTCCTCGCGGACGGCGTCGAGCCCGGCCTGGTCCGGGGCGGCCGCGATCTTGCGGTACGCCTCCAGCCGCAACCGCTCGCCCGGCACGTAGTCGTGCGGGATGTGCGCGTCCACCGGGAGATCCACGCGGACTTCGGCGAGCTCCTCCTCTTCGGAGGTCTCCGCGCCCGCGTGCCGGCGGAACGCGTCGACCGCTTCGCCGACGAGCCGCACGTACAGATCGAATCCGACTCCCGCGATGTGCCCGGACTGCTCCGCGCCGAGGATGTTGCCCGCGCCGCGGATCTCCAGGTCCTTCATCGCGACGGCCATACCCGCGCCCAGTTCGGTGTTCTGGGCGATGGTCGCGAGCCGGTCGTGCGCCGTCTCGGTGAGCGGGGCCTCCGGCGGATAAAGGAAGTACGCGTATCCGCGCTCGCGCCCACGCCCGACCCGGCCGCGCAACTGGTGCAGCTGCGCGAGGCCCAGCAGGTCACCACGTTCGACCAGCAGCGTGTTCGCGTTCGAGATGTCCAGCCCGGTCTCGACGATCGTGGTGCAGACGAGCACGTCGTACTCGTTCTCCCAGAAACCCTGGATGATCTTTTCGAGTTTCTCCTCGTTCATCTGCCCGTGCGCGGTGACGACACGCGCCTCCGGCACCAGCTCACGAATGCGCTTCGCGGCCTTCTCGATCGAGGAAACCCTGTTGTGCACGTAGAAGACCTGGCCGTCACGCAGCAGCTCGCGCCGGATCGCGGCGCCGACCTGCTTGTCGTCGTACGCGCCGACGTAGGTCAGGATCGGGTGCCTGTCCTCGGGCGGGGTCAGGATCGTGGACATCTCGCGGATGCCGGCGAGCGACATCTCCAGCGTCCGCGGGATCGGCGTGGCCGACATGGTCAGCACGTCGACGTGCGTCCGCAGCGCCTTGATGTGCTCCTTGTGCTCGACGCCGAACCGCTGCTCCTCGTCGACGATCACCAGGCCGAGATCCTTGTAGCGGATCCCGGTCTGCAGCAGGCGATGCGTGCCGATCACGATGTCGACGTCGCCGGAAGCGAGCTGTTCGAGGATGGCGTCCGACTCCGGCTTCGAGGTGAAGCGCGAGAGCCCCTTGATCTTCACCGGGAACGAACTCATCCGTTCGGTGAAGGTGTTGAGGTGCTGCTGCGCGAGCAGGGTCGTGGGCACCAGCACCGCGACCTGCTTGCCGTCCTGCACCGCCTTGAACGCCGCGCGCACCGCGATCTCGGTCTTGCCGTAGCCCACGTCACCGCAGATGACGCGGTCCATCGGGACGCCGCGTTCCATATCCGCCTTGACCTCGTCGATCGCGGCGAGCTGGTCGTTGGTCTCCGTGAACGGGAAGGCGTCCTCGAGTTCGCCCTGCCAAGGGGTGTCCTGCGCGAACGCGTGCCCCGGCGCGGCCTGCCGCGCGGCGTAGAGCTGCACGAGTTCGGCGGCGATCTCCTTGACCGCCTTCTTCGCCTTGGCCTTGGTGTTCTTCCAGTCCGACCCGCCGAGCTTGTTCAGCGTGGGCAGCTCGCCGCCGACGTAGCGGGAGACCTCGTCGAGCTGGTCGGTCGGGACGAACAGCCGGTCCCCCGGATGCCCGCGTTTGGAGGAGGCGTACTCCAGCAGCAGGTACTCGCGGGTCGCGCCGGCGACGGTGCGCTGCACCATCTCGACGAACCGCCCGATGCCGTGCTGGTCGTGCACGACGTAGTCGCCCGCCTTGAGGGCGAGCGGGTCGACGGCGTTGCGGCGCCGCGACGGCATCTTGGTGCTGAAGTCCTTTGTGGACGTCCCGGCGCCAGAGCCGCGGCCGGTGAGGTCCGATTCGGACAGTACGACGAGGGCGCGCTCCGGCGAGACGAAACCGTCCGACAGACCGCCGCACGTCACCGTCACGACGCCCGGCGTCAGCGGACCTGTGATGCCTTCGGCGAGCGACGCGGGCACTTCTCCCGCCGACAGCTGCTCGACGGCGCGGGCCGCGGTGCCGTGCCCGGCGACGACGAGCACGGCCGTCCCGCCCGCGGCCGTGTGGGCGCGCAGATCGGTCGTCGCTCGCTCGACCTCGCCGCGATAGTTCGGCGCGGCCTCGATCGAGACGCGGTAGACGTCGGGATCGTCGCTCGCGAGCTGCGTCAGCGTCCACCAAGGACGCTTCGTCTCCTGAGCGTGCTTCGCGATCTCCGCGAGATCCCGGTACGCGGACGCGCCGAGATCGATCGGCGCCTGACCGCCCGCGGCGGCCGTGGTCCAGGACGCTTCGAGGAATTCCTGCCCGGTGCGGACCAGGTCGGCCGCGCGGGCGCGGATCTTCTCCGGATCGGCCAGCAGTACGTGCGTGCCCTGGGGCATCGCGTCGGTCAGCAGGTCCAGCTCGCCCTCGCACAGCACGGGGATGAGCGCCTCCATGCCCTCGACGGGGACCCCGCCGGAGAGCTTGGTGAGCATCTCGGTGAGCTGAGCGTCGGCCTCGTACGTCGTCGCGAGCTCGGCGGCCTTCGCCCGGACCGGCTCGGTGAGCAGCAGCTCGCGGCAGGGCGGCGCGCTGACGTGCTGGATCTCGCCCGGCAGCGACCGCTGGTCGGACACCGCGAACGCGCGGATCTCGCTGACCTCGTCGCCCCAGAACTCGACCCGCACCGGATGCTGCGCCGTCGGCCCGAACAGGTCGAGGATGCCGCCGCGCACGGCGAACTCGCCGCGCTTCTCGACCATGTCCACGCGCGTGTACGCGAGCTCGACCAGCCGCTCCAGCAGCCCTTCGAAGCTCTGCTCCTCGCCGACGACCAGGTCGATCGGGGCGAGCGAACCGAGCCCGGGCGCCATCGGCTGGATCAGGCTGCGGACGGTCGCGACGACGACGCGCAGGTCGTCGGCGCCCGTCTTGAGCCGGTGCAGCACCTCCAGCCGCCGCCCGACGGTGTCCGCCCGCGGGGACAGCCGCTCGTGCGGCAGCGTCTCCCAGGACGGGAAGTCGACGACGGCGCCCTCGCCGAGGAACGACTTCAGGGAAGCGGTCAATTCGTCCGCCTCGCGGCCGGTCGCGGTCACCGCGAGCACGGGGCGGCCGGCGCCCTCGTCCGCGGCGAGGGCACCGGCGACCAGCTGGCGGGTGGCGATCGCGCCCTGGAGTTCGAGCACCGGGGCACCGGCCCGCTCTACGACCCCGCGAAGGGCCGGATCGGGAAGGATGGAATGAAGGAGTCCGGACAATGGAGCGTTTGTCACCGTCCCAGCCTACGTGGGGGCACCGACAGTCCGCCGCGCGATTACCGGGGCAGGGCGTCGAAGACCTTCGGGAGCTGCTCGTCGAACTCGGCCGGTTCCTGCGTCGCGATGCGGATCAGCACGTGTTCGGCACCCGCGTCCCGGTATTCGCGCAACCGGCCGGCGACCTGCTCCGGGCTGCCCGCGATCTGCATCTGGATCTTCTCGACGAAGTCCAGCGGGACACCGTAGTTCCGCTGCGCGTAGTCCTCCAGCCGCTCTCGTGCCCTGATCGGGTCCTCCTCGATGAGCACCGTCGCGAACAA
Organism: Amycolatopsis keratiniphila; assembly: GCF_000400635.2. Taxonomy (NCBI): domain Bacteria; kingdom Bacillati; phylum Actinomycetota; class Actinomycetes; order Pseudonocardiales; family Pseudonocardiaceae; genus Amycolatopsis; species Amycolatopsis keratiniphila. Next base: position 7,825,835 of record NC_021252.1, read on the forward strand.
AGCCGGTGTCACGGGACGTACGGCCGCTTCGCGGATCTTCGCGAGGCCGTCGGTGTAGTCCGCGACGTCGGGCGGGTACGGCAACCAGCCGTCGTAAAGCCGCCCCGCACGCTTCAGCGCGCCCGGGGTGAAGGCGGCCAGCCACACCGGCGGGCCACCGGGACGGTGCGGTTCCGGGTACTCCGGCAGGGCGTCGTAGTGCAGCACGTCGCCGTGGAACGGACCGCTCTTCCCGCTCCAGACGTGCCGCCACAACGCGACGATGTCGTCGAGGCGGGCGCGGCGGCGTTCCCACGGGACCCGGGTGAAGGCGAATTCGGGTTCGCTGCGACCCGCGAATCCGGCACCGACGCCGAGCGTGACGCGGCCCTGGCTGAGCAGGTCGAGCGAGAGGATCGCGTTCGCGGAAAGGAGCGGATCCCGCAACGCAGGCAGCAGCGCGGCGGTGCCGAGGGTGACCCGCTCGGTTCTGGCGGCGAACGCGCCGAGCAACGTCAAGGAATCGATGGGCGCCTTCGCGAGCGTGTCCCCGACCCAGACCGAATCGAAGCCGAGGCGTTCGGCTTCGACCGCGATGGCGACCATTTCCGGCGCGGTGCGCCCGGCGTCGAGGATGGACCGATAAGTGGGGACGACCAGACCGTATTTCATGCCGGAAGCTTCTCCGCGGCGGGGAATCGTCTCAATTCCTTCGAGGGAATGGCGACGCCGCCGGCGTCTCGGCCAAGATGGCGGCCATGGTTTCCGGATTCGGCCCCGCGCTCCGGGGCTGGCGCGAACGACGACGGCTTTCCCAGCTGGAGCTGGCGATCCGGGCCGGGACCACGCAACGGCACGTGAGTTTCCTGGAAGGCGGCCGGTCGATCCCCGGCCGCGGCCTGGTGCTGCGCGTCGCCGAATCGCTCGAATTGCCCTTGCGTGAACGCAACGGCCTGCTGCTCGCGGCCGGGTTCGCCCCCGGTTTCCCCGAAACCGAACTGGACGATCCGAGCCTGCGGCCGGTCCTCGACGGTATGCGGCGGCTGCTCGACGGGCACCGTCCGTATCCGGCCATCGTGGTCGACCGCTACGGCGTGCTCGTCGCCCGCAACGACGCGCTCGACCTGCTGTTGGAGGACGTGGCACCGGAGCTGCTGGAGGAGCCGGTCAACACCCTGCGGCTCGCGCTGCATCCGAAGGGGATGGCGCCGCGAGTGCGCAACCTCGCGGACTGGGCCCGGCACATCCTGGAACGGTTGACGCAGGAGATCGCGCACGCGCCCGACGAGCGGCTCACCGCACTGCTGACCGAACTAGAAGGTTACGTCCCGGCTCCCGGCCCGCCGGGGCCCGATCACCTCGGTTTCGCGGTGCCGATGCGCCTGTCCACTTCGGCGGGCGAACTGCGGCTGATCACGGCCATCACGACGTTCGCGACCGCGGCCGACGTCACGGTTTCGGAATTGAAACTGGAAACCTTCCTTCCCGCCGACGCCGAGACGGCGGCGATCCTCACCCGTTGATCCAGGCGCCCGCGTGGCCCAGGAACAGTTCGGCGCACGCCCACAGCACGGCCGCGCAGACGCTGCCCGGCACGAACCGCCGGTACGGCATCTCCGCCGCTCCCGCGACGCGCGGCAGCACGGTCCGCACCCCGGCCAGGCAACGGCCGGCGATCACGGCCGGCACGCCGTACCGGGCGACGGCCCGCTCCACGCGGTCCCAGCGATCCCGGCCGAACCGCCGCCCGATCCGCATGGTCCGCAGCCGCGGCCCCAGCCTCCGCCCCTCCAGGAAGGCGATCTGGTCGCCCGCCACGGCCGCACCGATCGCGACCGTCAACGCCAGTGGCAGGTCGAGCGTGCCCCGTCCGGCGAGGAACCCCATCAGCAGCAGGCTGGACAACGTCGGCAGCACGATTCCCGGCAGCAGCGCGGTTTCCAGGAAGATCAGCGTGCCGCAGACGAGGTAGACGAGCGCGGGCGGCGACTCAAGAAGCGGCCGTAACAGGCTGTCCAAGTCGCCTCCCCGTCTTCTGCGGCAAAGCGGCGCGGTGCACGAAGGCGGGCGGCAGGTTCGGCCAGACCAACGGGGTCCGGCCGGTCACCGCGAACCGGTCCCGCAGCGCTGCGGCGAACCGCCGGGCTGGCGTCGTCCAGGCCGCGTGCGCGTAGGCGAACGTCGTGAACCGTCCGTGCGGGGCGAGGATCTCCGTCACCTGGTCGAGGATCCGCAGCCGCCGTTCACCGGGCATGACCGTCCACGGCAGCCCGGAGACCACGACGTCGGCGGCCTCGTCCACATACGAAAGCAGATTCTCGGCGGAACCCTCGACGACCTCGACATCCCCGTGCCGCGACCGCAGTTCCCGCGCCAGCCGCGGATTGATCTCGACCGCGATCAGCCGCGCGCCCGGTGGCAGGCGGCGGACGACGGCGCCGGTGAACACCCCGGTCCCGGGGCCGAGCTCGACGACGAGCTTGGCGCTCTCCAGCCCGAGGCCCGCGGTCATGGCCTCCGCGAGTTTCGGGGAGCTGGCCGCGACGGCTCCGGTCAGGACGGGATGGCGGAGGAATTCCCTGGTGATCGACATGTTCCCGACGCTAGGAACGGCCTTTGTGGCCCCGCGTCGGCTTCGCCGGCCGGTTTCGTCCTCCCGTGGGAGGACCCCGGGAGTACCCCAGGACGACGCGCTCCCGTGCCGGGCGGGGTTACGTTCGAACGGTGCAAAGGCTGCTCGACCGGCTCCGCGCCCGCCCTTGGGTAACCGACCTTCCCCTGTACGCGTGGTTCGTCTTCCTCGCGCCGACCGGATCGTCGTCCGTCCCCAAGGCCGTCCTGCTGGTGCCGTTCCTCTTCCTCCTCCCGCTGCTCTGGCGGCGGCGTCATCCCGAGATCGTGGCGGTGCTGATCGTCGCCGGGGTGACCGCGCAGTACGCCACGGAGCTCTGGGCCTACGACCGCGGCCGCGGCGAACTGGCGATGGCCGTCGCGCTCTACACGCTGGTCCGCGCGGGAAACCGCCGGTTCGCCGCGCTGATCGCCGCCGCGATCGTCACCCTCGACGTCGCGTGGGGTCTCGCCTGGGGAGTCACCACCGAACAGGGCACCTGGCTCGCCATTGGCGCGACGATCCCGCTGCACGTCGCGGCTTGGGCGCTCGGCGAGTTCTTCCGTGCGCGGCAACGGCTTTCGGCGGAGGAAGCGACGAAGGCCGAGCTGGCCGCGTCCGAACAGGAGGCCCGCGCCCGGGCCGCCGTCGCCGAGGAACGCACCCGCATCGCCCGCGAACTGCACGACGTCCTCGCGCACAGTGTGAGCGTCATCGTGATCAACGCGGAGGGCGCGAAACTCATGCGCGACAAGGATCCCGAGGTCGTCGACCGGACACTCGACACGATCGGCAAGGCGGGCCGGGACGCGCTCGCCGAGTTGCGCCGTCTGCTGGAGGTCCTCCACGCCGGCGAAGCAGCCCGAAGCCCGCAGCCGACCGTCGCGGAGCTTCGCGACCTGGTCGCGCAGGTCAGCGCGAGCGGACGGGACGTGGATCTCCAGGTCATCGGGGACGCGGAGGGCTTGCCACCGAGCGCCGCGCTGCAGGCGTACCGCATCGTCCAGGAGTCGCTGACCAACATGATCAAACACGCGCCGGGGGATGCGAGCGGCCAGGTCGAGATCGATTTCGGCCACGGTGGGCACCGCCGGAACGTCCGGATCGAGGTGACGAACACGGGTGGGAGCGAGCCCGTCGCGCCGCGGCTCCCGTCGTCCGGCCGGGGGATCGCCGGCATGACCCAGCGCGTCGAGATGTTCCACGGCACCCTCGACACCGGACCGACCCGCGACGGTGGCTACCGGGTCGCCGCGAATCTGGTGGTGGAGGCGGGATGACGGCGGTGAAGGTGCTGATCTGCGACGACCAGGAGCTGGTCCGGGTCGGGATGGGGATGATCGTCACCAGCCAGGACGACCTGACCGTCGCGGGCGAAGCGACCAACGGAGCCGAAGCGGTCGAAGCCGCCGAGAAGCTGCGGCCGGATCTGGTCCTGATGGACGTCCGGATGCCCGTGCTCGACGGCGTCGCGGCGACCGAGCGGATCTGCCGGTCGCTTCCGGACACCCGGGTCCTGATGATCACCACATTCGACCTCGACGAGTACGCGTATGCCGCGCTGCGTGCCGGTGCCAGCGGCTTCCTCGTCAAGGACGCGCCCGCCGACGAGATCCTCGTGGCGATCCGGGGCGTCCTCCGCGGCGATTCGATGGTCTCCCCTTCGGTGACTAAACGGCTGCTCGACCGCTATCTGGCCGACGACCGGGACTCCGGTGAGAGTGCGCGGCTCGAAACGCTGACCGAACGCGAGAAGGACGTCCTCTCGCTCATCGCACGCGGCCTGACGAACTCCGAAATCGCCGCGAAGCTCTACATCGGGGAGACGACGGTGAAGACCCATGTCGGCCGGATCCTCTCGAAGCTCTCGCTGCGCGACCGTGTGCACGCGGTCGTGTTCGCCTATGAAAGCGGTTTGGTTCGCGCGGGCGGTTGAGCACGGTGGCATGCTGATGTCATGCGCACTTCCGCCGTCGTCGCGTTCGCTTCCCTGTCCTTGCTGGTCACGGCCTGTTCCGGGGCGTCGAGCGAGACGGTGCAGAGCGCACCTCCGGTCACCTCGAAGCCCGCGGTGTCGAAGCTGAAGGTCGAGCAGGTGACGGCCGGGCTCGAACACGGCTGGGACGTCGGTTTCCTCCCGGACGGGAAGATCCTCGTCACCCAGCGCCCCGGGAAGCTGGCCCTGATCGAGGGCGGCGCGAAGCGTGACGTCGCCGCGGACTTCTCCGACGTCCACGTGCGCGGCGAAGGCGGCCTGATGGGGATGGTGATCAGCAAGGACTTCGCGACGTCGCGTGAGTTCATCACCTGCCAGACCCACAAGGAGGGCGACAAGGCCGTCGACATCCGGCTGGTCACCTGGCGGCTTTCGGACGACGGCGCGAGCGCCACGAAGGTCAAGGACCTGCTGACCGGACTGCCGGTGAACCCCAGCGGCAGGCACTCCGGCTGCCGGCCCGCGTTCGGCGCGGACGGCGCGCTGCTCGTCGGCACCGGGGACACCGCCCGCCCGCAGCACCCGCAGGACCGGACGAGCCTCGGCGGCAAGGTGCTGCGCATCGACGCGAAAACCGGGAACGCGTTGCCGGACAACCCGTTCGCCAAATCCGCGAACCCGAACGAACAGCGCGTGTTCACCTACGGGCACCGCAACGTCCAGGGCGTCACGGTCCGCCCGGGCACCGGGCAGGTGTTCACCGCGGAGCACGGGCCGACCATCGACGACGAGGTCAATCTGGAGACCGCGGGCGGGAACTACGGCTGGGACCCGTCCAAGGGCGGCACCGAGACCAGTTACGACGAAAGCGTCCCGATGACCGACAAGCAGCGCTTCCCGGACGCCGTCAGTCCTTTGTGGACGACCGGTGAGATCACCGAAGCGATCTGCGGCGCCGAGTTCCTCGCCGGATCGCAATGGGGAGCGCTCGAAGGTTCGCTCGCCGTGACCGCGCTGAAGGGGCAGAAACTCCTGCTGTTCCGCCTCGACGACGCGGGCAAGGTCACCGAAGTGACGCTGCCGCCCGAGTTCGACGACAAGTTCGGCAGGCTGCGCGCCGTCCGCAGCGGTCCGGACGGCGCCCTCTACATCACCACTTCGGAAGGCCAGGACGACAAACTGCTGAAGGTCACGCCCGGCGCTTAGCGACCGAGGTGCGCGCCGCCGTTGACGTGGACGACCTGCCCGGTGACGTGCCGCGCCTCCGGGCTCGCCAGGAACGCGACCACTTCGGCGACGTCCGCGGGCTCGCCTGCGCGTTTGGTCAGCGTTTTGCCGATCAGCCACGCCCGGCGCTCAGCACGGCGGTGAACACGTTCGCGTCGAGATTGGCCTGCCAGTTCGCGGCGAACGACTTCAGGTCCCCGGCCCGCCCGTTGCGGAAGTCGGTGTTCCCGCCCGCGCGCCGAGCAACGTGGCGGCCTCGGTGAGGAACTGCTCGCGACGCCCGGTGATCGTCACCCGGTCACCCCGCGCCGCGAACGCGTAGCCGATTCCCGTTCCGCCGCCGGTGACCACTACTTCCCTGCTCTGCCCCATGTCCGCAGCACAGGGCCACTAGGCTTCCCCCATGACGAAGATCGACCCGGCGACGACGGCGCTCGTCCTGATCGACCTCCAGACCCGGATCGTCGCGCTGGAGACCGTCCCGATCGAAGGCACCGAAGTCGTATCGAACGCAGTCCTGCTGCGAGACGCCTTCAGCGCGGCCGGCTCGCCGATCGTCCACGTGCGGGCACATCGGCCGAACGTCGACGAGCAGCCGCCCGGCAGTGAACTGGTCGCCGAACTGACGCCTCGCGAGGGCGAGCACCTGATCACCAAGAACACGATCGGCGCGTTCTACCGCACCGGACTCGACGAACTCCTGCGCGGACTCGGCGTGAAGACACTGGTGCTCGCCGGGATCGCCACGGAATACGGCGTCGAATCGACGCTGCGGGCCGCGATCGACCACGACTACGAGACCATCGCCGTTTCGGACGCGATGGCGGGTATCGCCGCGATCTCGCACGAATCGGCGATCACGAAGGTGTTCCCGCGGCTGGGCGAAGTGCTCACGACCGCCGAGACCGCCGCCGCACTGGACTGAACCATGATCGACAAGATCGCCTGGCTGCACTTCCACGACGGCCGTGTCCTCGGCGCCCGTTCGCGTGGCAAAACCGTGTTCTACCTACCCGGCGGCAAGCGTGAACCCGGTGAATCCGACGCGGAGACACTGGTCCGCGAAGTCCGCGAAGAGTTGAACGTCGACATCGATCCGGCGACCATAAAGCCCGCCGGATCGTTCGAGGCTCAAGCCGATGGCCACGCGTCAGGTCTCGTGGTCCGGACGACCTGCTATTTCGCCGAATTCAGCGGAACCCCCACGCCCAGCAGCGAGATCGAGGAAATCGCGTGGCTGGGTCACGAGGACAGGGAGCGGGTCTCCGCGGTCGGAAAGATCATCTTCGACCACCTGCGGGAGACCGGCCTCCTGCGCTGACCGCTACTTCTTGAGGTCGTCCAGGCACAGCACCCGCGACTGAGGAAGCGTGCCGCCGGACCGCTGCCACTGGATCTTCTCGTCGGTCGACGGCACCTGGGTGCACACCGTGCTGCCGTCGATGAGGAAGGTCGCGCTCTTCTCGATGGCGAGGACCTTGTACCGCGCTGTCGCGCAATCCGCCTTCGTGAGCTTCTTCGCGTCGACCACGCCATCCGGCAGACAGTCACCGACGACCGGCGCCCGCTCGCCCGGGTTCTTCAGGTCTTCCAGGCAGAGCAAGGTGCCGTCGGTGGCCCCGCGCTTTCCCTGGAAGAAGTACGCGTCGGTCGTCGGATAGTCGTCGCATTCGGATCCGCCCGAGAGCCTGAGCCCGAGTTCCGACTTGTTCTCCTGCTTCCCGACGACCTTGAAATTCGCGTCCGGAGTTCCGCATTCGGACTTTTCGACGCTGTCGGCGTTGTTGACGTCGCCCTTGAGACAAGCGCCGACCTCGGTGCTCGACGCCGTGAACGGATTCGCGACGAAGAACGCGATCAGGGCGATGACGCCGAAGATGCCCAAGCGGATGACGGGCTTCAGCCACGTTCTCTTCTTCTGCGGCACCATCTGCTCGACGGCGGGCGCGGGATAGTTCTCCACGGTGCTTCCCCCAGGTAGTTGATCTCCACGGGGGCTAGCGCTCGGCACCGGGGAAACGTTACGGCGGCGCGACGCAGCTCTCAGTGCAGCCGCAGCTTCGGCTTGTGCTCCAAATTGGACAGACCGTTCCACGCCAGGTTGACCAGATGCGCGGCGACCTCGTCGCGCTTCGGCTTCCGGGCGTCGAGCCACCACTGCCCGGTGAGCGCCACCATCCCGACGAGCGCCTGCGCGTACAGCGCGGCCAGCTTCTCGTCGTAGCCCCGGGCGGCGAACTGCTGCGCGAGGATGTGCTCGACCTGGCTGGCGATGTCGTTCAGCACCGTCGAGAACGTGCCCGTCGAACTCGCGACCGGCGAATCCCGCACCAGGATGCGGAAGCCGTCGTGCGAGTCTTCGACGTAGGAGAGCAACGCGATCGCCGCCTGCTCCAGCATCACCCTCGGGTGTCCACCGTGGAGGGTGGAGACCATCCGGTCGAGCAGCAGCTGCGTCTCGCGGTCGACGACGACGGCGTAGATGCCTTCCTTGCCGCCGAAGTGCTCGTACACCACCGGTTTGGAGACGTTCGCGCGGTGCGCGATCTCCTCGATGGACGTTCCTTCGAAACCCTTCTCCGCGAAAAGGGCCCTGGCGACGTTGAGCAGCTGCTGTCTGCGCTCGGTCCCCGTCATCCGCACCCGGGCCACCGGGGCGACAGGACGCGCCCCGGTGACCGCTTCACGTTTGGTCCGCCTTCTCCCCGCCATCGCAGAAGACTAACGCGACCTCGCTATTTGCTTTCGGTCGCGATGCGCGCGAGGCGCTGCGGGGTCGGCCAGCGCACGTCGTAGGCCCAGCCGAACTTCTCGAAGATCCAGATGAGCCGCGCGGAAATGTCGATCTGACCGCGCTGCACACCGTGCCGCGCCGAGGTCGGGTCGGCGTGGTGCAGGTTGTGCCACGACTCGCCGAAGGAGAAGATCGCCAGTGGCCAGAAGTTGGCCGACTTGTCGCGGGCCGCGAACGGGCGCTCGCCGATCATGTGGCAGACCGAGTTGACCGACCAGGTCACGTGGTGCAGCACGCAGACCCGCACCAGCCCGGCCCAGAAGAACGCGGTCACCGCGCCCCAGAACGACCAGGTGATCAGTCCACCGAGGATCGCGGGCAGCACCAGGGTGAGCAGGCTCCACAGCCAGAACAGGTCGTCGACCTTCTTGATGGCGCGGTCCTTCAGCAGATCCGGCGCGAACCGCTCGGCGTTGCTCTGGTCGCGGTCGAACAGCCAGCCCATGTGCGCGTGCCAGAACCCCTTGGCGATGGCGACCGGTGTCGTCCCGAACAGCCACGGCGAATGCGGGTCGCCGTCGCGGTCGGAGAAGGCGTGGTGGCGCCGGTGGTCGGCGACCCAGGTGATCACGGGGCCCTGGACGGCCATGCTGCCGGCGATCGCCATCGCGACGCGCAGCCACGGCTTGGCCTTGAACGAGCCGTGCGTGAAGTAGCGGTGGTACGAAACGGTGATGCCGAGCCCGCTGATCGCGTAGAAGACCACGAACAGGCCGACGTCGACCCAGGTCAGTCCCCAGCCCCAGGCGAACGGGACGGCCGCGAGCAACGCGGCGAGCGGGAAGATGACCCCGAGGTAGACCGAGAGCTGCACGCCGCTCGATCGATGTCCTTCGATTACCGGCTTGGGGCCCTTCGCGGGCTTCTGGGAACGGTCCAGGGTAGCCGTCATGCAGTCACTTCTTTTCTATGCGCAACCCCCAGGGCTTCCCTAAGGGTGACCTTACCTACGATGCCGTAAGTTACGGTACAGGAGGTTTCGTCCCCTGTGGAGTGCCCGCGACGGTGACGCCACCCCCGGGCGCACGTGGACGTCCCCGACATGGCTATCCTGACCAGGATCGATCCGCCGTAGTGTAATCGGCAGCACTTCAGATTTTGGTTCTGACAGTTCAGGTTCGAATCCTGGCGGCGGAGCAGACGAACAGATGACCAGCGGCGTTTTCAACGGTGGGGGTGTGTGCGGCTGACCGAGGACGCGACGACCAGTGGCAGGCGGCCGGCGCTTGCGGAGATGTCCGACGCCTGGCTCTACGGTCGCGCGCGCGAACTCGGTGCGGCCATACAGCGCGTCTCCTTCGCCGAGCAGCTGGACATCATCACCAGCCTCGACGAACTCCTCGACGAGACGCAGCGCCGCGGCGAACCCCTGCTGGTCGCCCAGCTGCTGCGGTACTCCGCGGCGGCCAGGCTGGTCACCCGCGGTCTCGCCGCCGAAGCCGAACCCAGGCTCGACGAGATGCTCGCGCACACCCGGCGGCACGGTCTCGCGCTGATGCGGGCCGACGCGCACGCCATGCGCGGCCGCCGGCTGGTGATCGCCAAACAGGAGGACGCCGCCCTCACCGAGATCGCCAGGGCGCTGGCCATCCTCGACGATTCCGCCGTCCCGGACCGCCAGATCGGCAGGCGCAACTGGGACCGGATGCTGTCCACGACCCTGGTCGACTGCTGGCTGGTGCTGAACCAGCTGGGCGTCTACGAGGCGGCCGAGGAGGCCATCGCCCGCGCCGCGCAGGCGATCCGCGACAGCGCGAGCCCGCACGAGATCGCGCTCCAGCTGATCAACCGGGTCAAGATGCTGCTGGGCTGGGGCCTGCGCCTCGAACGCATCGAGCGGTACGACGAGGGAGCGGACAAGTTCCGCACCGCGGCGTCGATGGCCCAGGCGGCCGAGGGCCCGTTCACCGAGTCGCTGTTCCCGCGCAAGGCCGGGGTGCCCGCGATCGACCAGGTCGGCGTGCTCGCCGCCGCGGCCGCGCTGGCGTCGCCCGATTCGTCGCATATCGAGCGGCTGACCTCACTGCTGCATCCGGAACTGGTCTTCCCGCACGAACGCGAGATCATCGCCATCGCGCTGGCCCGTTGCCTGGACAACGACGGCCGCCGCGAAGACGCGCTGCAGGTGCTCAAAGAGGTCCGCGAGGACAACGAAGAGGGCTCGCTGCCGTCGATGCGGTTGAACCTCGCCCGTGAGCTGGCCAGGCTCGACACCACGCCGGACTACGCGTCCGGGGCGAGCCAGTCGCTGATCGACTACGCGACCATCCTGGAAACGGAGATGTGGTCGCTGCGGGAATCGCAGATCGCCACGCTCAACGCGCGCCGGGAGCACGAGCGGCTCTCCGCCGAGCACGGCGCCATCACCCAGCAGGCGTTGCAGGATCCGCTCACCGGCTTGCCGAACCGGCGCGCGCTCGACGAAAAGCTGCGTTCGCTGGCGTCGTCCGCCGACGCCCAGCCGCTCGCGGTGGCACTGGTCGACCTCGACGGATTCAAGGACGTGAACGACAAGCAGTCGCACGCCGAAGGTGACAACGTGCTCCGTGTCATCGCGAGCACGCTGCGCGACGCCCTGCGCGGCGACGACGTCGTCGCCCGCTACGGCGGAGACGAGTTCATCGTGCTTCTACCTGGGGCTCCGGCGTCCGCGGCGAAGCAGGCGCTGGGTCGTTCTGTGAATGCCGTCGCATCTCTGCCGCACCATCTTTCGCACGGCGTCACCCTCTCCGTCGGCCTTGTCTCGCTCCGGCCGCAGGAGCGGGCCGAGCAGGTCCTCGCCCGCGCCGATGCGGCCATGTACCAGGCGAAACGCGGCGGCGGGAACCAGGTTTCGTCGGTGAACTCGATGGCCATCGATCCGGTGACCGGATGGCCCGGCGAGGATGCTCCGACCGACCCCGCGTGGGACGCCGAGCAGCCCACGTAGGATCAATGCCCGACAACCACCGTTGGTGAAATGTTGGGAGTGCCGTGACCGGCCCGCTGAGCACGTTGATCCTCGCCGCGGGTGAGGGCACCCGCATGCGCTCGTCCACCCCGAAGGTGCTGCACCCGATCGCCGGCCGCCCGTTGGTCGAGCACGCGGTGCGGGCCGCCGCGGGACTGAACCCGGAGCACCTGGTCGTGGTCATCGGCCACGGCCGCGACTCGGTCGGCGCCCGGCTGGCGAAGGTCGGCGAGGCGCTCGGCCGCGAGGTCGTCACGGCCGTCCAGGAGGAGCAGAAGGGCACCGGGCACGCCGTCTCGTGCGCGCTCTCGGCGCTGCCCGCCGGGCTGACCGGCACCGTCGTCGTCAGCTACGGCGACGTCCCGCTGCTCGACACCGAAACGCTCGCTTCCCTGGTCGCCGAGCACACCTCCACCGGCAACGCGGTCACCGTGCTGACCGCGGTCGTCGAGAACCCGACCGGATACGGCCGGATCATCCGCGACGAAAACGGCGTCGTCACCTCGATCGTCGAGCAGAAGGACGCCACCCCCGAACAGCACGAAATCGCCGAAATCAATTCCGGCGTCTACGCCTTCGACGCGTCGGTCCTGGTCGACGGGCTTTCGAAGCTTTCGACCGACAACGCGCAGGGCGAGCTCTACCTCACCGACGTCCTCGGCATCGCCCGCGGCGACGGCAAGGGTGTCGGCGCGCTGGTCATCGACGACCCGTGGGTGACCGAAGGCGTCAACGACCGCGTCCAGCTCTCCGTCCTCGGCGCCGAGCTGAACCGCCGGATCGTCCGCGGCTGGCAGCGGGCGGGCGTCACGGTCGTCGACCCGGCGAGCACCTGGATCGACGCGGGCGTGACCCTGTCGCGCGACGTCGTCATCGAACCCGGTGTCCAGCTGAAGGGCTCGACGTCGGTCGGCGAAGGCTCGCAGATCGGCCCGGACAGCACTCTGGAGAACGTCTCCGTCGGCGCGGGCGCGTCGGTGGTGCGGACGCACGGTTCCGATTCGGAATTGGGCGACGGCGTGAAGGTCGGCCCGTTCACCTACCTGCGTCCCGGCTCCAAACTGGGGACCAAGGGCAAACTCGGCGCTTTCGTCGAGACGAAGAACGCCGACATCGGCGCCGGGACGAAGGTTCCGCACCTGACCTACGTCGGCGACGCGACCATCGGCGAGAACAGCAACATCGGGTGTTCCAGCGTCTTCGTGAACTACGACGGCGTGAACAAGCACCACACCACGATCGGCTCCCATGTGCGGCTCGGCGCGGACAACACGTTCGTCGCCCCGGTGACCATCGGCGATGGCGCCTACAGTGGGGCAGGCACCGTGATCAGGCAAGACGTGCCCCCGGGCGCGCTCGCCGTGTCCACCGGGCCGCAGCGCAACATCGAAGACTGGGTGTCCCGGCGCAGGCCGGGCACACCCGCGGCGGAAGCAGCTTCCGCCGCGAAGCAGGACACCACCGCCGTGTCCGATTCAAATAAGGGAAACGACGGGGAGTCGCCAGCATGAGCTCGAAGTCCGGAACACCGAAGAAGAACCTGATGCTGTTCTCCGGGCGCGCGCACCCGGAACTCGCCGAAGAGGTGGCCAGGCACCTCAACATCGCGATCGTTCCGCAGACCGCGCACAACTTCGCCAACGGAGAGATCTTCGTCCGGTTCAACGAGTCGGTGCGCGGGGCCGACGCGTTCGTGATCCAGAGCCACCCGGCGCCCATCAACGAGTGGGTGATGGAGCAGCTGATCATGGTGGACGCCCTCAAGCGCGCGAGCGCCAAGCGGATCACCGTGATCATGCCGTTCTACCCGTACGCGCGGCAGGACAAGAAGCACAAGGGCCGCGAGCCGATCTCCGCGCGCCTGATCGCGGACCTGTTCAAGACCGCCGGCGCCGACCGGATCATGACGGTCGACCTGCACACCGCGCAGATCCAGGGCTTCTTCGACGGTCCCGTCGATCACCTGCTCGCGCAGAACGTGCTGGCCGCGCACATCAACAAGACCTACCAGGACGAGAACATCACCGTCGTCTCGCCGGACTCGGGCCGGGTGCGGCTGGCCGAGAAGTGGGCGGCGCAGCTGGGTGACCGGCCGATCGCCTTCATCCACAAGACCCGCGACCCGGACAAGCCGAACCAGGCCGTCGCCAACCGCGTCGTCGGCAAGGTCCGCGGCCAGCTGTGCGTGCTGATCGACGACATGATCGACACCGGCGGCACGATCGTGAAGGCCACCGAGGCCCTGCTCGACGAAGGCGCGGCCGACGTCGTCATCGCCTCGACGCACGGCATCCTGTCCGACCCCGCCACCGAGCGGCTGTCGAACTGCAAGGCGCGCGAGGTGATCGTCACCAACACGCTGCCGATCCCGGAGGAGAAGCGGTTCCCCGGGCTGACCGTGCTGTCCATCGCGCCGCTGCTGGCGCAGGCGATCCAGCAGGTCTTCGAGGACGGGTCGGTCACGTCCCTCTTCGACGGCAACGCCTGATCCCCGAGGAAGCAAGGGACCTTTGCTACCACTCTCTTTCGGAGAGTGAGAGCAAAGGTCCCTTGCTTCGTTTTCGGCTCCTCGCGAAACGGCGCGCGCCCGGCCTCCCCGCCTGGCTAGGTTTCCGACATGGGGAAATTCAAATTCGGCGTGAACCTGTGGGGCGCCGAGAACCGCGAAAACTGGGTCGCGAAGTGCCGCCGCGTCGAGGCCCTCGGATACGACGTCATCTCCGTGCCGGATCATCTCGGCTCAGGACGGAACTCGCCTTTCCCGGCGCTGACCATGGCCGCTGCGGTGACCCAACGGCCCCGCGTCGGCACCCTCGTCTCCAACGTGCCCTTCTACAACTTCGCGCTCTTCGCGCGCGACGTCGTCACGACGGTGAAGATGACCGGCGACCGGCTGGACCTCGGTCTCGGCTCCGGTCACATGAAATCGGAATTCGACGATGCCGGCCTGCCCTGGACCCCGGCCAAGGAACGTATCGAGTACCTCGCCAAGAGCCTTGACCACCTGCGCGAACACTTCGCCGCCGAAGGGATCACGCCCCCGCCGCTGCTCCTCGCGGGCAACAGCGACGGCGTGCTCTCCCTCGCCGCCCGCGAAGCCGACATCGCCGGCTTCGCGGGCCTTCGTCAAGCACCGGGAAAGCCGCCGGGGACCTTCCGGCTCGACGACGCCGAACGCATGGACGAGCGCGTCGCCTTCTTCCGTTCACACGCGAACGACCGGGATCCCGAACTGAACATGCTCGTCCAGCGGGTCGTGGTCGCGGACGACCGGCGCGCGGCCGCGGAGTCCTGGCGTGAAGAAGTCAAAGATCAGGACGGCCTCGACGTCGACACCCTGCTCGAAACGCCCCAATTGCTGTTCGGGACCACCGGCGAGATGGTCCGGCAGCTCCAGGAGCGTCGCGAACGGTACGGCTTCTCCTACATCACGGTGTTCGAGCCGATGCTGGAAACGTTCGCGCCGGTCGTGAAGGAACTGTCCGGTCAGTAAGCGACGCAGAAACGCTGACGGCGGCGCTCCGGCTTGTCGATCTCGTCCACGAACGCGATCGCGTAGTCGGCGCCGCTGATCTTCGATCCACCGTTTTCGTCGGTCAGGAGCACGTCTCCGCCGAGCCGGAACTCGCCGGTCCGCTCGCCCTCGGCCCACGCGCCGAATTCCGCGGCCGGGCTGAGGTAGAACCAGTCGACGTCCTCGGGAAGCTTCCGGAACGCCTCCAGCACCTCGGCGTGCGCACCCGCCTCGCCCTTGTACTCGTCCGGGAACTCGGGGGTGTCGATCAGGCGCGGCCCGCCCTCGGCCACGTTCAGGCTGCCTGCCCCGCCGACGACCCCGATCCGCGCGCCGTTGTCCTTCGCGACCTGGGCGATCGAGGGCACCGCTTCGAGCAGACCGCTCTGCCCGTGAACCGCGATGACCAGGACATCCGCGCCCTTGGCGACGTCGGCCAGGAAGGCCTCGTCGTAGAGCGAGCCCGCCCTGGTGCCCTCGCCTTCCGCGTTCCTCGACACCGCCAGCACCTCGTGACCGCGGCCGCGCGCCTCCGCGGCGATCTTTCCGCCCGCGTACCCGGTTCCTCCGAACACAACCAACTTCGCCATCGCGTTTCTCCCTTTTCATCGGCGACCACGCCGATGCTAAGAACGCAAGATCGGCTACTTCAACGTATGCAACGCACCTCGAGGTGAGTGTGCAGGTCAGCCACCCAGCGCGGCGAACTCGGACTTGAGCTTCTCGCGGACGGCGTTGACGTCGACCGGCGCCCGGACCTCGCCGCGCGCTGACGGCTTCGCCTGCACCTGGTAACTGGCGTTCCGATTCGGCAGTTTGAACTTGACCTCGCAGGTCATGCTCGTCGTGGCTCCGGGTGCCGCGTCGGCGGCCGCCGTGCAGCTCTGCGCGCCGAGGGATTGCGCGGTGAAATCGACGGTCAGCGTCAGATGCACGGGCGTCCCGCTCGCGCCGCCGATGACGGTGTTGGCGACGTCGATGGTCGCCCGGCAGGTTCCGACGAAGTCCGTGCAGTCCAGTTTGTCGTTGACGACGCTGACACTCACCTGGGTGAGCGCGTCGAACGGCTGCCCGATTCCCCCGATCGCGCCGTCCAGATCGGTCTGGAACTTCTTGAGCGCGTCCCCGGCGAGCGGTTCGACCCGCATCTCGGCGCCGAGCGTCTTACCGCCCGCCGCGGCGACGAGAGAAGGCGCGAAACTGACGATGCGGTGCGGCGCCGCGGTGGTCACGCGCAGTGCGCCGAGCCCACTGCCGATGTCGTAGACCTCGGTCCCGTCGGGCAACTTCGACCGGACAGGATCGGTCAGCGGGTCCATCGCGGACACCGCGGTCCTCAGTGTCGACGCGGCCTTGCGCGGGCTGAGCACCTCGACGGCGTTCACCGGCAGGTCCGAGCCGTCGGTACGGACCCAGTTGGTGCCGTATTGCTCGCTGTTGCCGAGGCCGTGCGCCTTCCAGTACTCCGGCGTCGCCGAGAGGTACAGCTGTTTATCCGCGGCCAGGACCTGGATGGCCTGGCCGTCGACCGGCAACGCGCCGTGCGCGCTGCCGTTGCGGGTGATCCGGAACTGCAATTCGGCGGGTTTGCCGGCAGCGTCCTTGATTGTCGACTTGTATACAACGGCCGGAGCTTGCTCGAGCGCCTTCAGGGCACTTTCGACAGCGCCGCGCTGCTCGGCGCGCCGGTCCACCCGCTGCTGCTCGGCGGGCGAGATCCCCGCGGCCCCGTCGATCGCGACGTCGCAACCGGCCACGAGGCAGCACAACGCGGCGATCGCGCCGATCCTCGACCGTCGTGCCGCCATTCCGCCCCCTTGTCTCGAGTGCGAGGAGATCACACCCTAGGAAAGGGGTCGCGCACCACCGCATCCACGGGTTCCCGAAGCAGCTGTCACCGACTTGTCATCTGAACGAGCCACCCGGCGGGACCCCGGCACGACCGCTTGGTCTACACTTTCCCGGTCTCGGCGAGGCGGGTTCCGTGAGCACCTGGTGCCCGACGTGATCGACGCGGCGGCTTGAGTGGCCACACGCGGTCGAGCACGCCTGTGGAATTCGCCGCCGAACACCCGAACCGCCCGAACCATCCCCACCTCAGCATGCTTTCGCTGAACATGTTGGTGAATTGAAGGAGTGCTACACCGTGTCCGAGGTAAGCCTGTCCGTCGAGCCCCGCACCGAATTCGGCAAGGGTGCCGCGCGTCGCACGCGTCGTGCCGGCAAGATCCCCGCGGTGCTGTACGGGCACGGCTCGGACCCGCGCCACTACGCCCTGCCCGCCCTCGAGTTCGCGCGCGTCGTGCGTGAGAACGGCAGCAACGCCGTCATCACCCTCGAGCTCGAAGGCAAGAGCGAGCTGGCGCTGACGAAGACCATCGTCGTCCACCCGCTGAAGAACTACATCGAGCACGTCGACCTGCTGGTCGTCCGCCGCGGCGAGAAGGTCACCGTCGACGTCCCGGTCGTCGTCACCGGCACCGCGGGCCCGGGCACCCTGGTCACCACCGACCTCGACACCCTTCAGGTCGAGGTCGAGGCGCTGCACATCCCCGAGCAGGTCGAGGTCTCGGTCGAGGGCGTCGAAGCCGGCACCCAGATCCTCGCCTCGCAGGTCACCCTGCCGCAGGGCGCCACCCTGGTCACCGACGCCGAGGCGCTGGTCGTCGCCGTGAACGAGGCGCCGTCCGAGTCCGCGCTCGAGGGCGAAGAGGCCGAGGCTGCGGAGACCCCCGCCGAGGACGCCGAATAAAGTCACCGATGTGACCGAAGCAGTACTTCCCGGGGCCGGCGAGCAGATCCTGCTCGCCGGCCTCGGCAATCCCGGCCCCCAATACGCGGGCAACAGGCACAACGTCGGCTTCATGGTGCTCGACGAACTGGCCGGCCGCGTCGGCGGCAAGTTCAAAGCCCACAAGAGCGGCGCTGAAGTCCTCGAAGGCAGGCTGGCAGGCCAGCGGGTGGTGCTGGTCAAACCGCGTTCGTACATGAACCTCTCCGGCGGCCCGGTGGTGGGCGCGGCCAGGTTCTACAAGATCCCCCCGGCGGGTGTCGTGGTCGTCCACGACGAGCTGGACGTCGACTTCGGCGCGCTCAAGATGAAGCTGGGCGGTGGCGACAACGGCCACAACGGTCTCCGCTCGATCACCAAGTCCCTGGGCACGAAGGACTACTACCGTGTCCGTTTCGGCGTCGGCAGGCCTCCAGGGCGTCAGGATCCGGCTGATTTCGTGCTGAAGGACTTCTCGACGGTCGAACGCAAAGAGCTCGCTTTCGAGATCGATCGTTGCGCCGACGCTGTTGAAGCGCTTATCAGCACCGGTCTCGCGGCGGCCCAGAACACCTTCCACGCTGGGTGAATCCGCTCACATGGCGGTGTGTGACACCTCGTCACTCGAAGGCGTTTCACCACGCCCCTGATCGAGTCGTGGAATAGCGCGAACTCTTCCGGGGAACTCTCAAACCCGTTAGGACGGAATGCGGAGATCGCATTCCCCACCGAAACCGGAGAGAGTTTCATGTCGTTTACGGCCGAAGACATCACCGGCGCCACTTTCCCGAACGCCCCGATCGGGCGGCGCGGATACGCCAAACACGAGGTCGACGCGTTCCTGGAACGGATCGCCGACACGCTCTCGGACCGGGACGACCTGACGGCCGCCGAGGTCCATCACGTCATGTTCTCGCGTCCGTTGATCGGGAAGCGCGGCTACGACGAACGCGAAGTCGACGATTTCCTCGACAAGGTCGAGGGTCAGCTCGCCCACCGGACCGGCCAGCACGCGCTCCGCCTGCCCGGCGCCCGTGAAGAGGACGAGGCCACCGCCGAACGCGCCGTTCCGGACCGCGGTCCCGTCGAGTCCCTGCGGGAGCGCTAGTGCCCGTCACCGCGTTCGAGGCCAGAACCCGGCAATTCGACAGGGCGCCGATCGGCGCCCGTGGCTACCACGAACCCGCTGTCGACGCCTTCCTCGAACGGGTCGCGGCGACTCTCGACGGCGACGACGATCTGACGGTTTCGGACGTCCACAACGTGGCGTTCGCCAAAGCGCCGCTTTCGAAACGAGGCTACGACCCGGCAGCTGTCGACGCGTTCCTGCGGGACGTCGAGGGAACCCTGGCCGGGATGTCCCAGTCCTCCGGCTATTACATAGCGCCTGCCCTGGAACACACCCATAACCGCAAGCCACTCTGGCGACGCCGCTGACCAACGGGAGGTGCCGCGAAAGGGCCGGGCCGCGACTCTCGCGGCCCGGCCCTTTCGTATCAGCTGGTCGCCGCGTTCTTGGCGATCTTGTCCGCGAACTGGACGGCGGTCGCGGCCCGCTTCACCTTGCCCGAGGGCGTCTTCGGCAAGCTCCCAGCAGGGAGCACCACAACGGCGAAGGGCCGCATGTCGACCGCGCCGCGCACCTTGGCCGCGACCTCCTTCGCCAGTGCCTTCTCCGTCTCCGGATCCCCGGCGAGTTTCGATTCGACGACGACGGCGAACCGTTCCCGTCGGCTGCCGGCGTCGAGCCGCACGGCCACGGCGTTCCCGGCCCGCACCCCTTCGACCGAAGTCGCCGCCCGTTCGATGTCGGTCGGGTACAGGTTCCGGCCGCCCATGATGATGACGTCCTTGCGACGGCCGCAGATCACGATCATGCCGTCGACCAGGTAACCGAGGTCACCGGTGAGCAGCCAGCCGTCCTCGTCCTGTGTCGCGAGCGGACCTTCCATGGTCAGGTACCCCGGCGTCACGGCCTCGCCGCGCAGGCGGATCTCCCCGACCTCGCGTTCCCCGAGGACGGTCCCCTTGTCGTCGACGATCTCGGCTTCCAGCCCGTCGAGAGGCGGCCCGAGCACCGCGAAGGACCGGACCTCTTCGGTCCCGCGGCGCGGGTCGCCCTCGGGGACCGGCACCGCCCGGTTGTCCGTCTCGAGCGCGTCGGCCTCGACGACGTCCAGCGTCAAGCCGGTGAACAGCGGCGCAAACGAAACCGCGAGAGTCGCCTCCGCCATGCCGTACGCCGGGAAGACGCATTCGGCGGGCATCTTGAACCGTGCCCCGGCGTCGACGAACGTCTGCACGGCCGTTTCATCGATCGGCTCGGCGCCGTTCAACGCGATCCGAAGCTTCGAGAGGTCGTACGCGTTGTCGTCCTCGACGCGGGCCATCCGCCTGCCCACGATCGCGTACGCGAAGTTCGGCGCGGCTGTGGTCGTGCCGTTGTACTTGCTGATCAGCTGCGGCCAGATCAGCGGTCCCGACAGGAACTCGAGCGGCGTGATCTTGACGAGTTCGACGCCGAACGTCATCGGGACCGTCAGGAAGCCGACCATCCCCATGTCGTGGAAGGTGGGCAGCCACGAGACCATCACGTCGACGTCGAAGTCGAACTCGGCCCGATCGACCATCGCCTTGACGTTCGAATACAGGTTCCCGTAGGTGATCTGAACGGCCTTCGGGTCGGCCGTCGACCCGCTGGTCAGCTGCAGGAGCGCCGTGTCCGACTCGGCCGTCGGCACGGGCTCCGCCAGCGGCTCCGCCTCGAGCAGTTCGGTGATGACCTGGAAGGCGATGCCGTGCTCGGTGAGCACCGGCGCCAGCTGGTCGAACGGCTCGCCGAGCAGAACCAAGCCGGAACCGATCATCCGCAGCACGCGAACGGTGTCCTCGGCCCATTCCGCGAGGTCGGTGCGCTGCGTCGGCTGGTGCAGCATCGTCACGCTGCCGCCGGCGAGCCAAACCGCCTGAACCGTCGGCGCGATCAGTGACGGCGCCGCCGCCAGGACCGCGACCGCTTTGCCGGGCTCCAGCCCGGCCGCCACCAGACCCCCGGCGACCCGCTTGGCCTGCTCGTGGATCTCGGCCCAGGTCCGCCGAACCGGCTCCTTGGGCTCCCCGGTGACCATTCCCCGCTGCTGACCTCGCCCCGCCGCGGTGGCGACGAGCGTGTCCACGAACCGACTCATGCGCGTCACACTACTGTCCTCGCTGGAAGACCCGCGCGCCGTCGAGCGAACTCATTCGATCGCTTCGGAGGTCTCGAGCCACTGGGCTTCGACCTCCTCTTTCTCCGTTTCGACGGCCTTCAATTCGGTGTTCAGCTCGATGAGCTTCGTCGGATCGGTCGCCGCGGCCAGCAGCGCCGCATGGAGCTTCTCCTCCTTCGCGTGCAGCTGGTCGAGCTTGCGTTCGAGACGGGACAGCTCCTTTTGCGCGGCACGCTGCTCCGCGGCGCTCTTCTTGGGCGCGGAGACCTGCGCGTTGCCTGCCTTCCGGTCACTGCCGGCCTTCTCCAGGCTCTTCGCGCGCCGGTCCAGATACTCCTCGATCCCGCCCGGCAAGTGGGTCACCTGCCCGTCGCCGAACAAGGCGACGATCGTGTCGCAGACGCGTTCCACCAGGTACCGGTCGTGCGAGACGACGACGAGGCTGCCCGGCCAGGAATCCAGCAGGTCTTCGAGCTGCTGCAAGGTGTCGATGTCGAGATCGTTCGTCGGCTCGTCGAGCAACAGCACGTTGGGCTCGGCCATCAGAAGCCGGCACAGCTGCAGGCGGCGCCGTTCACCACCGGAAAGGTCTTCGACCGGCGTCCACTGCCTCGCCGCGGGGAACCCCAGCTTTTCGGCGAGCTGTGAAGCGGTGAGCTCCTGCTTGCCGAACACGACCCGGCCGGACACCTCTTCGATCGCCTGCAGCACGCGCAGATCTCCCGGCAGGTCGTCGAGTTCCTGCCGCAAATGCGCGAGGCTGACCGTCTTGCCCTGGATGCGCCGGCCCGTTTCGGGCTCCTTGTCGCCACCGAGCAGTTTGAGAAGCGTCGTTTTGCCCGACCCGTTGACGCCGACCAGACCGACCCGGTCGCCGGGCCCGATCCGCCAGGTGACGTGATCGAGGAGGGTGCGGTCGCCGACGGTCAACGTGGCGTCCTCGATCTCCAGCACGGTCTTCCCCAGCCGCCGGCGGGCGAACGCCTGCAGCTCGACCGAATCACGCGGTTCCGGCACGTCGGAAATCAGCGCCTCCGCCGCCTCGACGCGGTAGCGGGGCTTCGAGGTCCTGGCCTGCGGGCCCCGACGCAGCCAGGCGAGCTCTTTACGCGCCAGGTTCTGCCGCTTTTCCTCGGCCGTCGCCGCCAGCCTCGCCCGCTCCGCTCGCGCGAAGATCCAGTCCGCGTACCCGCCTTCGTACTGCTCGACGCGACCGTTGGTGACCTCCCAGGTCAGGCTCGCGACCGTGTCGAGGAACCACCGGTCGTGCGTGACGACCACGACCGCGATCTTGCGGTTCAACAGGTGATCCGCGAGCCAGCGCACGCCTTCGACGTCCAGGTGGTTGGTCGGCTCGTCGAGGACGACGAGGTCCAGTTCACCGGTCAGAGCGGCGGCCAGCGCCACCCGGCGGCGTTCGCCACCGGACAGGTTCGCTGTTTCCTTCTCGAGGCCGAGAGCGGTGATCCCGAGACCGTCCATAATGGACCGGACTCGTGCGTCAGCGGCCCACTCGTGCTCAGCGCCGTAGCGCTCCAGCACGACATCTCCGACGGTGCTGCCGGCGGGGAGCTCGGTCCGCTGGGTGACGACGGCCATCCTCAGGCCACGGACCTGACTGACCCGTCCCGTATCCGGTTCGCTGATCCCCGCGAGAACTTCCAACAGCGTCGTCTTCCCACCGCCGTTGAGACCAACGACGCCGATACGCTGCCCCTCCGCCACACCGAGCGAAACACCGTCGAGCAGCGGGCGCACCCCGAAGGACTTGCTCACCGACTCCAGGTTGACCAAGTTGGCCATGCCTCAGCCGATCCTTTCCGAAAAGCTTGCACCACAACGAATTAGTCGATGTCCTTTTCGGACACCCTCACGCGTGCACCCGCGGCGGTGACGGCCGCGGCGCGTCGTCACCGCCGACCAGCCGGGCTCCGGGCACCGGCCCGTGTGCGACGCGCACCGTGCGGCAGACACCCGCACCGGACAGCTCCGCGGCGACCTCGACGGCCGACTGGGCATCCGCGCACAGAAAGGCACAGGTCGGCCCGGATCCGGAGACGGTGCCGGCGAGCGCGCCCGCGTTCACGCCGGCCCGCAAGGTGCGGCGCAGCCCCGGCCGCAACGAGACGGCGGCCGCCTGCAGGTCGTTGCCGAGAAGCAGCGCCAACTGCCGCGGGTCACCGGAGGCCAACGCCTCGACCACCGGAGTGTGCGAACCGATCCGCGGCGGGCTGCCCTCTTCACGCAACTTGTCCAGCTCGCCGAACACCCTCGGAGTCGAAAGACCACGTTGGTCGAAGGCCAGGACCCAATGGAAGGTGTGCCGCGACAGGACCGGCACCAGTTGCTCACCTCGGCCGGTGCCCAACGCTGTCCCGCCGTAGAGCGCGAACGGGACATCGCTGCCGAGCTTCGCGGCGATACCCGCCAGTTCGTCCCGGGAGATGTCGAGCTTCCAGAGCGACGCGAGTCCCACCAGGGTCGCGGCCGCGTCGGCGCTGCCCCCGGCCATCCCGCCCGCTACCGGGATGCCTTTGCGCAGCACCACCCTGACCTTGGACTCGCCGTCCGCCTTGCCGACGTGGGCCGCCAGCGCCTGAGCGGCCTTCCAAGCGAGGTTGTTGGCCCCCGTCGGTACGGAGCCTTCGCCTTCGCCGTAGACCTCGACGCCGGGGTCCTCGGTGACCGCGACGGTCACCTCGTCGGTCAAGGAAAGCGCCTGGAACACGGTCACCAGCTCGTGGTAGCCGTCCGGGCGTACGTCACCGACCGACAGGTGCAGGTTGACCTTGGCGGGAACCCTGACGGTCACTGGGGGCGGTACGACGGCGAGCACCCGTCAAGCCTACGTGGCCGCTCCACTTGCGCTGTCACCAGGAGAAAAGAGAACAGGACGAGTCGGACACACGTACGGGCCGCCCCGGACGGTTTTCGTCCTGAGCGGCCCGTACGTGGAGAAATCAGGCAGCGACGCCCTGCGGTCCGCGGACCGGGTGGGTCACGTGGCCGCCACGTTCGGCGATCCAGGCGAGCGCGGCGTCCGCGCGTTCGCCGCGCACACCGAGACGGAACCGGCCCACCGGCGTGTCGCCGATCCGGGTCAGGCCGCCGCCGATCGTGGCGAGTTCGACGTCGAAGCGACCAGCGGCCTCCGGAAGCAGCGCACCGACCGAGGCGAAGCCGACGAGCACGACGTCCACCGCGCGGTCGTACTTCGAGGCCTGCGCCCGCCCGGTCTCGATCGCGGGAAGCAGCGCCTGCGCGGTCCGGCTGTTCGGGTCGGAGACCAGATCGAGCACGGTTCCACGCTCGACGATCGCCCCGGCCTCCAGAACCGCGACGT
Organism: Amycolatopsis keratiniphila; assembly: GCF_000400635.2. Taxonomy (NCBI): domain Bacteria; kingdom Bacillati; phylum Actinomycetota; class Actinomycetes; order Pseudonocardiales; family Pseudonocardiaceae; genus Amycolatopsis; species Amycolatopsis keratiniphila. The sequence continues at coordinate 7,850,168 of NC_021252.1, forward strand.
CGTCGCAGACACGGCGCACGACGCCGGCGTCGGGAGTAGTGAGCAGCACGGTGACTCCGAGCTCGGCACGCGCCCGGTCGAGCACGGTCAGAACCGCGCCGGACTCCTCGGACTGCACACCTGCGGTCGGGTCGTCGGCCAAGAGCACAGACGGCCCCGCGGCCAGCGCCTTGGCGATGGCCACGCGGCGCAGCTGCCCTTCGGACAGTTCGCCCGGCCGCTGCCCCGCCCGCGGGGTGAGGCCGACCAGGTCCAGCAGATTGCCGACCCGGTTGCGACGCTGCGGCCCGTCGAGACCGAGCTGTTCGAGCGGCGACGCGATGTTGCCGGCGATGGTGCGCTCGGCAAGCAGTTCCGGTTTGGTGCTCACGACGCCGACCTGCCGCCGGATCTCGCGCAGACGGCGTCCGTCGAGGGTCCCGGTGTTGAGCCCGTCGAGGCGGACGACGCCGCGGTCGGGACGCTCCTGAAGACCGATGCAACGAGCGAGGGTCGACTTGCCGGAACCGGCCGGGCCGACGACTCCGAACAGCGAGCCCGCCTGGATGTCCACGCTCACATCGCGCAGCGCGACGACGGGATTTCCGTTGAGGGGAAAGGATTTGGACAGGTTTTCGACAGTGATCACGAGAGGCTCCATGCGAATGGGGCGCTGCATCTTTCGAGCGCGCCGACCGTCACCGAGTGACCGTCCGGGAACGGACGGGTTTCAGAGGTAAAGGCGAAAGGACTCAGGCAGTAACGGTGGAGCGTCGACACGCACTTACCGTGCGGCGACCTTCATCGACGACACGTCGCCTGGTCAGCAGGAGCGGGTGGGTGACCCTGTTCATTAGGCACAGCCTCCATCGGTCCTGGCTGTAGCACCTGCCCTGTGGAGGGTGGTTGCTGCGACTTCGGCGAGCCAGGTCTCTCAGTCGCTCGGGATGGCTCACTGAGTAAAACCGATCCCACTGGATGAAAGCAAGCGCGTAGGCGCAGATCACACGTCTGGTCGCGTCCATTATACAGGATCGGGTGTCCATATAATGGAACAGAAGTAGGCGCCTCCGACTTGCGTCAGGCTCGCTACCTGCTAAGACGATGTCGGCTTATACAGATCGAGAAGAAGACTTACGCACTCGTGCTGACCTGGCCCGGCGGACGTCCGCGCGGCGCCGGTCACACCTCGGGCAGTTGGTCAGCCGACAGCCGCGGCGATCCGCGCGAACTGGTGAACGTCCAGCTGCTCACCGCGCGTCTTGGGGTCGATACCCGCCTTCTCGAGCAGTTCCCCCGCGCGTTCGGCGGAACCGGCCCATGACGCCAACGCGGCACGCAAAGTCTTCCGTCGCTGAGAGAAGGCGGCGTCGACCACCGCGAACAACTTCTCCCGTTCCACGGACGACACCACGTCACCCCGTTCGAAAGCGACCAGAGCGGAGTCCACATTCGGAACAGGCCAGAACACCGCTCGAGGCACGGCGGCGACCTTGCGCGCCTTTCCGTACCAAGCGAGCTTGACGCTCGGAACGCCATAAGTCCGGCTCCCGGGGCCGGCCGCCATCCGGTCCGCGACCTCGGTCTGGACCATCACGAGGCCGCTGGTCAGCGACGGCAGCTCGGCAAGGAGGTGAAGCACGACCGGAACCGCGACGTTGTACGGGAGATTCGCCACGAGCGCCGTCGGACGCGCGGGCAGGTCGTCCGCCGTGATCCGCAGCGCGTCCGCACCGACGACCGTCAGCCGTTCGGCCCCGCCCCGTTCGGCCGCGGTGTTCGGCAAGCGCCTTGCGAGCACGGGATCGATTTCGACCGCGACGACCTCGGCGCCGGTCGCGAGCAGGCCGAGGGTCAACGAGCCGAGGCCCGGCCCGACCTCCAGCACGACGTCGCCTTCACCGACCCCCGAAAGGTCGACGATACGTCGCACCGTGTTGGGATCGTGCACGAAGTTCTGGCCGAGCTTCTTGGTCGGACGTACGTCCAGCTCGGCCGCCAGCGCCCTGATCTCCGCAGGACCGAGCAGTTCAATCACCCGACGATCGTAACCAGCCCCGGTAGGCCACGATTGGCCGGTGGACGACGTCGTACTCGAAGGCGAGAAGGTCCGGTTGCGCGACTGGAGGCCAGGTGACCTCCAACCGCTGCGCGGCCTACTCGATCCCGCGCGGCCTTGGCACGAGACGAACGGGCCGTACTTCGGCACTCCGACCGCGGCGGCCGCCGACTCGACGGCGCGCGAGCTCACCACGGCCAAGGCCGAGCCATCCGATCCTCGCACCAGCCTCGCCGTATGCGACCTGAGGGACGACCGGTTGATCGGCAGGGTCAGCTGGTACTGGGAAAGCAGGCAGACCGACTGGCGACGGATGGGACTGGTGATCTACGACGAGCAGTACTGGGGCGGCGGCTACGGCACTGAGTCCTTGCGCTTGTGGACGACCTACCTATTCGCCCGCACCGACACCCTTCGCCTGGACTTCGCCACATTCTCGGGGAACCCAGGGATGATCGCCGTCGGCCGGCGGCTGGGCTTCGTCGAGGAAGGCCGGTTCCGACGCGCTCGCCGCTGGTCTGGAGGCGTGCACGACTCCGTCGTCTACGGGGTGCTCCGCGAGGAGTGGGACCGGATGATCCATTCGAGCACGGAGCCGTGATCCCGCCCCCACCATCCGGATGGCTTTTTCGAACCGACACGTATCCCACTCCCGTGTGATCGGCGCAGGTCAGCGCAGCCGGAGCGTGATGATCATCCACCCGATCGATACCGTGCATTCGTTCGAATCTGCCTCGACAATCGAGGGATGACCAGCACAAACATTCCCAAGACCTTCCCGCTCAACCTGCCGGAAGGTGACGCCGAACTGCTCCTCGAGGAGTTGCAGACACGGCTACGCGAAGGGCGACGTCTGTTCGCCGAGGTCGGCCAGATCCTGGCCGAGATCGAGTCACGTGGGGTCCGAGACCTCTACGGATACAACTCGATCGCCGTCTTCTACGAGCATGTGGCTCGTGTGCCTCGCGCCGAGGCCAACAAAGTTGCCGAGAGAGCGCTCGCACTAAATTCGAGACGGGCGCGCGACGGCACGTCGATCGACCCCGTCGCGCCCTTGACCGGCATCTCGGCCGGCACCGGCGCGTTGGCAGAAGCCGGTATCGACCGAATCGTCACTGTCATGAAGAGGCTGCCCGACCACCTCGACGCGGACAAACGGCACGAGGCCGAAAAGGGCCTTGTCGACCTCGCAGGCGTCGCAAGGCCCCGCGACGTCACGATGGCGGGCACCGACCTGCTCGCACGACACGACCCGGATGGAAAGCCCAAAGAGGAGCCCGGACCGAAACGTCAGCGAAGCGAATTCTGGTTACGCCAGAAGCGGACCGGTCGCTGGGACATGCGCGGCGATCTCGATCCCGAGACAGGCGCCCGCCTGAACGCGCTCCTGGTCCCGCGGGCGTATCCGGCTCCTGGCGAAGAAGCCGACGACCGTGCGCCGGCGGAGAGACGCGGCGACGCGTTCGCAGAGATCGTCGATCTCGCGGAGGCCGGCCCTGACATCCCCCTGCCCCGGCAGACCTCGGAACGGGTCGCTGAGGAGTCTCGGCCCGCACAGCCCGCCAACGGGCCCGCAAGCCAACCAAAGCCCACGCAGGCGCCACCGCAGGGCCGCCAAAGCCCTCGCCGCGGCGATGAAGGCGTTCGAGAGGGGCCCGCGGCTGAACGAACCCGGAATGTCGCCCACATGCGTCCCCCTCGTTGGTGGACACGGCTGTCGAGACCGAGACCGGGGAACGCGACAAAGCCCCAGAGGCCTCTAACAGCCTGAAGGCCACCGTGCGGGCAGAACCCACATGGTGACCTTCAGGAAGGAGGGTGATCCGGCGTCAGGCCTTCTTGCCGCAGTGCGGCCACGCGCCATAGCCGCCTCGGTCTTCGCGAACCTTCTCGGCGACAGCGATCTGCTGGGCCTTGCTGGCCTGGTGCGGGTACGCGGCGTACTGCTCGCCACCGTAGGCGTCCCAGGTGCTCTTGTTGAACTGCAGGCCACCGTAGTAGCCGTTGCCGGTGTTGGCGGCCCAGTTGCCGGTCGACTCGCATTGCGCGATGCGGTCCCAGGCTCCGGCGTCTCCGATGACCGGGTCGGCGGGCTTCTTGGTACCGACCTTGACGATCTTGGGCTTGGCCTCGGTGATGACCTCTTCCGAGACCTTCTCGCGGCCGACCTCTTTGCCGTTGCGCTTGGTGACTTTGTAGGTCACGGTCTTCTGGCCCGGGGTGCCCGGGTCCTCGACCTTGGTCTTGCCCTTTTCGAGCTCCGGGTCGTCGACCTTCTGCTCGGGCGGCGCGATTTCCTCGTTCTGCTTGACCATGGTGACGCCGGTCCGGCTGATGTGGACCTCGGCGCCGTCGACCAGCTTGACGTCGAGACCGCCGACGGCCTCGTCGTCCGGGCCGAGGGTCATCCGGAGCTCACCGAGGAATTCCTTGGTGGTGACCGAGTTGGTCTGCACCTTGCGCGGTTCGTTCGCGCCGTCGTAGACCGTGACGTTCTTGAGGGTCTTGACCTCGACGGTGGCGCCTTCGAGGGGCAGCTCACCGTTCTGCGGGAGCGAGGTCCAGGTGCCGGCCTTGGCGAGGTCGGCGCGGCCGAGCTGGTTCAGCGCGTCGCCGAGGTTGGTCGCGCGGACCCAGGACTCCTGCTGCGGTGCGCCGTCGACGATCAGGTTCAGCTTGCGACCGCGCTCCAGCTTGATGACGCCGCCGTCGCCCACCTCGGCCTGAGGCGAGGGCGAGAGCGAGTCGTGCGCGCCGACCGAGAGACCGGCGTCTTCGAGGACCTCGCCGACGGTGTCACCGAAGCTGTGGACCGTCTGCTGCTTGCCGTCGACGTCGAGCGTGACGCTCTTGTTCATCGCCATCGCGGCCGCGCCGCCACCGCCGAGGGTGAGCAGCACCGCCATGACGGTCCCCTTGAGGAACCGCTTCTTCCAGACGCGGGTCGAGTTCGAAATGACCTCGTCCTTGGTCGCGGCCTTCATCGGCGCGCCCGCGGTGCGGTCTTCGGCCAGCTCGTCCGGAATGACGATCGGCGGGAGCATGGTGGTCTCGGCGCTGATGAGGCGGATCAGCTCGTCGACGTCGACGTCGATCTCGGCCATCAGGGCGTCGGCGTCGGGGCCGAGCGCGGCCAGGACGTCCTGGTGCGTGATGCGCGGATCGTCGGAGTACTCGAGCTCGCCGTAGTGGGTGTCGCGGTCGAGCACGGCGACCGAGCCGGCGGAAGCGAAGGTGTTCGTCTCTGCGCCGAGGCGCGAGCCATCCTGCCTACTGCTACCAGTCACTGGGTCGTTCCCTTTCCCAAGACGTCGAGGAGCTCGACAACCGCTCCACTACGTCCTTCGTCTCGATGCGCTCTTCGGCACACCTCTAGAAGTCCGACACCCGCAGCCAGCGCCATCGTCACGGTTCCAGGCCGTACCGCTCCTGGTTCCGCTTCCCCGACGTGCACTGACGTGACTGTGGGCGTAACAGCCGGAGACCGCTTGAGCGGGCACCGACCGGCACGATCACGGGACAGTAACGAACCTCGCCGGGTTGCGCAAACACCGCCCGGAGTGTCGTGACGTTGGTCACTCATCAGAGTGGACCATTGCTGATCACTAATGTCGCAATCCGTTCAACCGGCCGTGACTGTCGGCAAACGGAAGACCCGCTCAGCGGTCTTTCGCACCGACTCGGCCACTTCGTGCACCGCCTCGCCCCTGAGCGTGGCGAGATGCCGAACCGTGTAGGCGGCGCAGTAGGGCTCGTTGGGCCGCCCACGGAACGGATGCGGGGTCAGGAACGGAGCGTCCGTTTCGACGAGGTACTGGTCCGCCGGAACGATCCGCGCCGCCTCATGGAGCCCTCGCGCGTTGCGGAAGCTGACCGTCCCGGCGAAGGACAGCACGTATCCGGCGTCGACACAGCGGCGAGCGACCTGCTCGTCCCCCGAGAAACAGTGGAAGACGACCTGTTCGGGCGCTCCCTCTTCCTCGAGGATCCGGAGGACGTCGTCGTGAGCCTCTCGATCATGGATCATCAGCGGCTTGCCGATGCGCTTGGCGAGATCGATATGCCACCGGAAGGCGTCCTGCTGGGCGTCGTGGGGCGAATAGTCCCAGTAGTAGTCGAGGCCGGTTTCGCCGACCGCGACCACTCTGGACTGTTTCGCGAGACTCTCCACTTCGGATTTCTCGGCTTTGCCGAATTCCTTGGTGCGCGTGGGATGGATCGCGACGGCGGCCCACACCCGAGGGTCCCAAGTGGACGCTTGCGCGGCCCAGCGAGCGGCCGCGAGATCGTCCGCGACGGTGATCACCCGCGACACGCCGGCGCGTTCGGCGCGGTCGACCATGGCTGTCACATCAGCCGCGGTGACCGCGCCGCACGCGTCGAGGTGGGTGTGCGCGTCCACCACCGAAACCGGCAACCTGTCCGGGATCGGCGGCGGCTCCTTCTTCTCCGCACCCATCAGTTGCTCATTTCGAGATCGGTGCCCATTCGGGACCGGTCTCGCCGAGTTCCGGGTCCAGCTTGGCGAACAGCGGGGTCGGCTTCACCAGCGGCTTGCCGACCTCGATCGGCACGGACTTCCAGCGCGCCTGCTCGGCCTTGTAGTCACCGGTGAGGATGGGGTTGATCCGGCCGGGGATGTCGAGGTCTTCGACTTCCTGGAGCTCGGGCTGGGCCGCCCAGACGCCGGTGCCGCCGAGGGCCTCGTGCACCTTCTGCGCCGAGTGGGGCAGGAAGGGGGTCAGCAGCGTGTTGGCGTCGGAGACCACCTGCAGGGCGGTGTGCAGAACACTGTCGCGCCGCGCGGGGTCGTCCTTGAGCTTCCACGGCTCCTGGTCCGAGAGGTACCGGTTGGCCGCGGTGACGACGCGCATGGCCTCGCTCGCCGCCGCCTTGAACCGAGACCGCTGCAGGTGGGCACCGGCGGTGTCGAACGCCTTGCGGGAGAGCTCCTTGAGCTCCTCGTCGGCGGCCGTGGGGGCGTCGGGACGCGGGATGGCTCCGACGTTCTTGTGCGCCATCGAGATGGACCGGTTGACGAGGTTGCCCCACTCGTTGGCCAGCTCGAAGTTCGTCCGGCGGACGAACTCGTCCCAGGTGAAGTCGGTGTCCTGGGTCTCGGGGCCCGCGACGGAGATGAAGTACCGCAGCGTGTCCGGGCCGAAGTCGCGCAGGAAGTCGTGGACGTAGATGACCGTGCCGCGCGAGGTCGAGAACTTCGAGCCGCTCATCGTGAGGAACTCGCTGGAAACGATCTCGTCGGGCAGGTGCAGCTTGCCGTACTTGCCGGGCACGCCGCCTCGGTCGCCCTCGCCGTTGTGCCCGAAGAGCAGAGCGGGCCAGATCTGGGCGTGGAACGTGATGTTGTCCTTGCCCATGAAGTAGTAGGAGCGGGCGTCCGGGTTGCTCCACCACTCCTGCCAGGCGTCCGGGTTGCCGGTCCGGCGCGCCCACTCGACGCTCGCCGAGAAGTACCCGATGACCGCGTCGAACCAGACGTAGAAGCGCTTGAGCGGCTGGTCGCGCCAGCCGTCCAGCGGGATCTTCACGCCCCAGTCGAGATCGCGGGTGATCGGCCGCGGCCGCATGTCGTCGATCAGGTTCTTCGTGAAGTTGAGGACGTTCGGGCGCCAGTCGGTCTTGCTGGACAGCCATTTGCCCAGGGTGTCGACGAACGCGGTCAGATCGAGGAAGTAGTGCTCGGTCTCGACGAACTTCGGGGTTTCACCGTTGATCCGGGACTTCGGGTTGATCAACTCGGCCGCGTCGAGCTGGTTGCCGCAGTTGTCGCATTGGTCACCGCGCGCGCCGTCGTAGCCGCAGATCGGGCAGGTGCCCTCGATGTACCGGTCGGGCAGGGTGCGGCCGGTCGAGGGGCTGATCGCGCCCCGGGTCGTCTTGGGAACGACATAACCGTTGCGGTGCAGCGCGAGGAAGATCTGCTGCGTGACCTCGGCATGGTTACCCGTGGTGGTGCGGGTGAACAGGTCGTATGTGAGCCCGAGCCCTTGCAGGTCCTGGCCGATCTGGCGGGTGTACTTGTCGGCCGTCTGCTGGGAGGTCATGCCTTCTTTGTCGGCCTGGACGGTGATCGGGGTGCCGTGTTCGTCGGTACCGGACACCATGAGCACCCGGTTGCCGGCCATTCGCTGGTAGCGGGAGAAGACGTCGGACGGGACGCCGAATCCGGACACGTGGCCGATGTGGCGGGGGCCGTTGGCGTAGGGCCAGGCCACCGCAGTCAACACTGGGGTGCTCATGCTTGTTTAGCCTACGGACGTCGTCTAAGGCATTGTTGTCCGGGAGAGGATCGGAGGCCTCGGTGTCCGCCACGCGTCTGCTGGTGCTGGGTGTCGTGCGCATGTACGGCAAGGCTCACGGCTACCAGGTGCGGCGCGAGCTTCTCTCGTGGGCGGCCGACAAGTGGGGCAATGTCCAGCCGGGTTCGATTTACCACGCGCTGAAGAAGATGACCACCGAAGGCCTTCTGGAACAGGTCGAGGACCTGGAAGCGGACGGCGGGCCCGACAGGGTCGCGTACAGATTGACCGAAGACGGCGAAACCGAGTTCGTCGTGCAACTCGGCAGGGCGTTGTCGAGCGAGGACGCCACCGGGTACTCGCTCTCGGCGGCGGTCATCTTCATGCCGACGCTGCCCCGCGCACAGGTGCTGGCGTTGCTGAAACAGCAGTTGGCGAATATGGAAGCGCACGCCCAATCGACCCATTACGCCCGCGAACACGCCGTCGATCTGGGGAAACCGCCCCACGTGAGTGAGCTGTACCGCCTGTGGAGCGTGCACGCGGATGCGAACGTGACCTGGATGAGGGATCTGATCGGCCGTCTCGAAGCCGGCGAGTACGTGATGGCGGGCGAAGGCGCGGACGACGAAGCCGTGTTCGGCGCGCCACCCAAGTAATCAAATTTGACTACGGAACGACTCCTAAGGCAAAGTGCGTCCAGCCACTAGTCAAACTTGACTAGCTACGTACCGAAAGGAGTAGACATGATCAAGGCACGCGGCCTTGAGCGGCGGTTCCGCCGCAAGGGCCGCAATGGGGGCGAGGTCCACGCCGTCAAGGGCGTCGACCTCGACGTGTCGGCCGGGGAACTGGTCGGCTTCCTCGGACCGAACGGCGCGGGGAAGACCACGACTCTTCGCATGCTGACCACCCTGCTCAAGCCCACCGCCGGCGAGGCGACGGTCGGCGGCTGCGACCTGCTCGCCGACCCGCTGGGGGTGCGCCGGCGAATCGGCTACGTCGCTCAGGGCGGCGGCACCGCGCCGGCGAGCAAGGTGGTCGAGGAGATCGAGTTCCAGGGCAGGCTGTACCGGATGAGCAAGGAGGACGCGCTCGCGCGCGGAGCCGTCCTCGCCGAGCAGCTGGACCTGGCCGGGCTCGACCAGCGGACGACCGCGACGCTGTCGGGCGGGCAACGCCGCAGGCTCGACATCGCGCTCGGGCTGATCCACTCACCAGGGCTCGTCTTCCTCGACGAACCGTCGACGGGGCTCGACCCGCAGAGCCGGGCGAACCTGTGGGACCACATCCGCAGGCTGCGCGACGAGCATGGGGTCACGGTCTTCCTGACCACGCACTACCTCGACGAAGCCGACGCGCTCTCCGACCGGCTGATCGTCATCGACGACGGGAAGATCGTCGCCGAAGGCACACCGGACTCGTTGAAAGCGAGGGTTTCCGGCGACGGTGTCGTCATCGGGGTGTCACCGGATTCGGCGGAGGAGACCGCGGAGGTCGCGGGCCGCCTCGAAGGGGCGCACGAAATGACCGTCGCCGACGGCACCGTGCGTTTCCGGGTGCCGCGCGGCGACACCGCGATGCCCGAACTGCTGCGGGCGCTCGACGCGCGTGGCATCGCGATGACCTCCATGCAGGTGCACCGGCCGACACTCGACGACGTCTTCCTGGCTCTGACGGGCAGGAGCTTGCGCGACGCCGAAGAGAGCGAGCCGGTCGAAGCCGACACGGAGAAGGAGGCCACGCATGTTGCATGACACTTGGTTGATCTTCCGCCGCGACATGCTAACGGCGTTGCGCAACCCGACGTGGCTGGCCATCGGCATCATGCAGCCGCTCCTCTATTTGTTCTTCTTCGGGCCGCTTCTGGTGAAGGCGCTCAACGCGCAAGGGCTGTCCGATGTGGACGGCTGGATGATCTTCACTCCGGCGATCATCGCGCAGCTCGCGCTGTTCGGCGCCTCTTTCGTCGGGTTCGGGCTCCTCGCGGAGTACCACTCGGGCGTGGTGGAGCGGATGCGGGTCACACCGGTGAGCCGGGTGGCGTTGTTGCTGGGCAAGGTGCTCGCCAACGCGCTGCAGACCGTCGTCCAGGCTCTGCTCATCATCGCGCTGGCGTATCTGGTCTTCGACCTGAACGCGCCGTTCAGCGGCGTCGTGGTCAGCCTGGTGATCGTCTTCCTTCTGTCGGTCACGTTGGCGTCGTGCTCGTACGCGCTGGCGTTGACCCTCAAGAGCGAAGACACCTTCCCGGCTTTGCTCAACGCGGTTCTCATGCCGCTGCTGCTGCTTTCCGGAATCCTGATCCCGATCACCGCGGGCACGGCGCCGGATTGGCTGTACACGATTTCCCGTATCAATCCGTTCCGGCATGTGGTGGATGTCGAGCGGAACAGTTTCCGCGGGGACTTCTCGATGGACGCGCTGTTCACGGGGAGCGTCGTGGTGCTGGTCATGGCCGTTCTGGCCATCTGGTGGGGCTCGCGCACCTTCCAACGCGAAAACGCCTGAGACACGCTGTACCGAAAGGTCACCTTGCGGCCGCTCCGCGGACGTATGGTGACCTTTCGGTCGTACTGGGGCGAAATTCGAGGCAGGTGGGTTTGCTGGATCCGGAAGGCGAGCACGGCGTCACCCTGTCCCACCGTGAGACGGTGAAGGACTGGGCGGCGGTGCGCGGCGCCGACATCCGGTTCGCGTCGGTCACCGTCACCGAGAACACCAACTGGCGGGACGCCGCGGCGGAACGCAATCTGACCGGCGCGCAGCATGCCGGTATCCACACCGGCGCGCGGCACTACGCACGTCCTGGCGCCGTCCATGACCAAGCCGATCATTTCGTCCGGACGGCGAGCGCGCTCGGCGCCTTCGCGCCCGGTTCGCTCGCGCCCGCGCTCGAAGTGGAGGCGCCCAGCGTCGACGACCGGTTCATCAAGGCGTGGATCAAACACGTCAGGCACGCGGCGCGCATCGAACGTGTCCTGGTGTACGCGGGGCTCGACTGCTGGACGAACCGGTTGCGGCCGGACAAGTGGGCGGACAGCGAAGTGGTGTTGTGGCTGGTCAGGCACAACGAAATCCCCGGAAGACCGGGTTGGTTCCACTCCCGGCTGGGATTGCATCAGCACGGTTTCGGCGCCGGGCTGCCCGGTGTGGACGGACCGATCGCGCAGGACGCCGTGGTCTATCCCTTCAAACTGAACGACGTGCTCTTGTAGTTTCCGCTGCGTGACGAGGGATGCGCACGACGTCACCATGTGGTCGCGGATCTCACTTTCCGGCGGGCGCGGGTTGCTTTTCCGGTCACTCGAACGGCGACAATGTCGCGTGCGGTTGATGTGCCGGAAGCTGCGGACCGACGTCGGGCCCGAACGGGCACTGGCGATCCTCGGCGCACGCGCCGGGAAGCTCGGACTCGCACCGCCCGCCGCGCTTTGCGGAGAGTGGTTCTCTTCGCGCGCGGTCATCGCGCTGAACGCTTCCCTGACTCCTGTCCGTGACGTGGCCGAAGCGTTCTCGATCCCCACTCGGATGCCTGACGTTCGGGACGCGGTGCCCGGTGCGGTCGGGGGCGGCTGGTTCGGTTACCTCAGTTACGACCTGACCGACCCCTCGGGCCGTTCCGGCGCGCTTCCGCCGGCCGCGTGGGGCTGGGTCGACCGGGTTCTCCGGCTGGACACGGACGGGACGTGGTGGTTCGAAGCCCTGGTTCCCGACGGCGACCCGGATCCGATCGACGAGGTGTCCGCGGTGGAATCCGCGCTCGCCCAGCTTCCCGAAGCGACGACCTGGAGGTCGAGTCCGTTGTCGCGGCCGCTTCCTTCGGAACACTACGACGCCGTCAAGGCGTGCGTGCACGCGATCGAAGCCGGCGAGCTCTTCCAGGCGAACATCTGCGCTCGCTTCGGCGGTAGGTTCACGGGCGATCCGATCGCGTTGTTCGCCGAAGGCGTGCGTCGTCTGGGAGCCCGCCGGGCGGCATTCCTCACCGGAGACTGGGGCTCGGTCGTCTCGTTCTCCCCTGAGCTTTTCCTTGCCAGGCATGGACGAAGCGTTCGGTCGACGCCGATCAAGGGCACCCTGCCGCGACGGGACGCCGCCGACGAACACCTCGCGCGACGCCTTCGGGAATCCACCAAGGACGTCGCCGAGAACGTGATGATCACCGATCTCGTCCGCAACGATCTCGGCCGGGTGTGCGCCACCGGCAGCGTCCGGGTCCCCGAACTGCTCGCGGTCCGGCCCGCCCCGGGGGTCTGGCATCTGGAGTCCACTGTGGAGGGATCGCTCGCCGAGGGGATCGACGACGCGGCACTGCTCGCGGCCACGTTCCCGCCGGGTTCGGTGACGGGCGCGCCGAAGATCCGGGCACTGGACCTGATCGCCGAGCTGGAGCCCACCGCGCGCGGCGTCTACACCGGCGCGATCGGGCTCGCTTCGCCGATCGCCGGACTGGAACTGAACGTCGCGATCAGAACCTTCGAAATCCACGAAGACACGATCGCGCTCGGAGTCGGCGGCGGGATCACCGCCGACTCCGACAGCGACGCGGAATGGCAGGAATGCCTGCACAAATCCGCTCCGCTGGAGCGCCTGCTCGGCTGACTACTTGGTGGGGTCCAGCAGCAGCTTGCCCATCGTGCCGCGCGAACGCAGGGCCTCGTGGGCGGCGCGCGCGTCGGACAGCGCGTACTCTCCCCCGGCGACAGCGCGGACCCGGCCGGCGAGGGCCAGCTCGAAGAGCTCGTCGAGCGCGCGGCCGAAGACGTTGCCGGGAAGTTTGAACGCGTGCGGCAGCCACATCCCGGCCACAGTGGTGCTGTGCCCGAGGAGGTTGCGGGCTTCGATCGGCTTCGGGTTCTCGCGGCTGGCCATGCCGTAGAACGCGAGACGGCCGAACGGCGCGAGGGCCGCGATGCTCTGGTCCGTGACCGCACCGCCGGTCATGTCGAGCACGATGTCGACGCGTTTGCCGCCGTTCGCCTCGCGGAGCGCGTCGGTCATGTTCTCGGCCCGTGAATCGATGGCGACGTCAGCGCCCAGTTCGAGGGCGAGCGCGCGCTTCTCGTCACTGCTGGCGGTCGCGATGACCCGGCTCGCTCCCCAGGCTTTCGCGAGCTGCACGGCGATGGAGCCGACCCCGCCGGCGGCCGCGTGCACGACGACGGTTTCGCCGGGTTCGAGGTGGGCGCTCTTGCGCAGCAGGAGGGAGGCCGTCGTGCCCTGGACGATGAAGGAGAGCGCGGTCAGGTCGTCGACGCCGTCGGGAACGGCGTAGCTGGTGACGTCGTCGGCCACCGCGCGCTCGGCATAGCCGCCACCGCCGTTGAGCAGCGCGACGATCCGCTTGCCGTCGGCGGCGCGGCCGACGACCTCTCCACCGGGGACGAGCGGGAGCTTGCTCGGCGCGAGGTACGAGTTCTCGGCCTGATGGGTATCGGCGTAGTTGATGCCGATCCGGTCGACCTCGACCAGCCGCTGACCTGGGCCGGGGACGGGATCGGGAAGGTCGACGAGGTTGAGCACCTCGGGTCCGCCGAACTCGGTCACCTGTACTGCGCGCATCCGCTTCCTCCTCGTCGAGATGAGACATTCTTGCATATGTCTCATACGTGAGACATCGCCTGATATGTTTCACCCATCGAAACCGCACTCGAACGCCAGCTGACTTCACCGCGCCCGGACGCCCTGCGCGCGTTCACGATCGCGCGCGCCCGCTTCCTGGAGGGGCGCCGCGTGGACATGGGCGAACTGGCGAACGAGCTCGGGATCAGCCGGGCGACCCTGCACCGCTGGGTCGGCGGCCGGGATCAGCTGCTCGGCGAAATCCTGTGGTCGATGACCGTGGAGGTCTTCGAAGCGCGGTCTTCCGGCAAGCTCGGTCGCGGCGCGGAAGGGATCGCGGAGCTCGTCGGCACCTTCGTCCGCACCGTGAACGGCTCGAAACCGTTCCGGGAGTTCTTGCGCAACGAGCCCGAGCGGGCGTTGCGGATCCTGACGACGAAGGCCAGCGTGGTGCAGAGTCGCGCGATCGCGAAGATGCGCGAGTTCCTGGACGAAGAGGTCGAGGCCGGGCGGCTCACTCCGCCCCTCCCGGTCGAAGACCTGGCCTATCTACTGGTGCGGATCGGCGAATCCTTCATCTATACCGATGTCATCACCGGCGACGAGCCCGATGCCGGGAAGGCGCACGCGGCCGTGACGGCCTTGCTGTCCTAGCGCTTGCGGGAAGCGAGAACAGCGTCGTAGAGCTCCTTCTTCGACACCCCGGCCGCCTCGGCGACCTCGGCGGCGGCGGACTTGAGGCGTTCACCTGCCGAGACCCGCGAAGAGACCTCCGAGACCAGGTCCTCGACGCTCACCGAGCGCGGCGGCGCACCCGCGAGGACGACGGTGATCTCACCCTTGACCCCCTCGGCGGCCCAAGCGGCCAAATCCGGCAGATTGCCGCGTTTGACCTCTTCGTAGGTTTTGGTGAGTTCGCGGCAGACTGCGGCGCGGCGCTCGGGGCCCAAGACGTCGGCGGCGTCGGCGAGCGTGCTCGCGAGGCGATGCGGAGATTCGAAGAACACGGCCGTACGGGGCTCGTCCTTCAACGAACCGAGCCACTTCGCCCGTTCACCGGGCTTGCGAGGAGCGAAACCTTCGAAACAGAAACGGTCGCAGGGCAGCCCGGACAGCGCGAGCGCCGTGGTCACCGCGGACGGGCCAGGCAGGCAAGTCACGGCGATCTCCGCCTCGACACAGGCCGCGACCAGGCGGAATCCGGGATCCGAGACGCTCGGCATCCCCGCGTCGGTCACCAGGAGCACCGTCTCGCCGGCTTGAAGCGATTCGAGCAGTTTCGGCAGACGGGCGGTCTCGACGTCTTCGTAAAAGCTGACGACGCGCCCGACCGGCGAGACCTCGAGGGCCGCGGTGAGGGAGCGCAGGCGCCGGGTGTCTTCGGCGGCGATCACGTCGGCCGTCGCGAGGGCTTCGGACAGGCGCGGCGAAGCGTCACGGACGTCTCCGAGCGGGGTGGCTGCCAGCACGAGGCGTCCTTCGGTCATTCCCGAAGGTTAACCGGTTCGCAGATCCGGACACCGAGTTCACTCTTCCGCCCGTAGGATCATGCCCCGTGACCGCACTGCTGACCCGCGACAACGAGAGCGTGCGGCCGGATCCGGTCGACGCGCTCAGGCCACCGAACGACCGGGAGGCCACCCTCCTCGGCCGCGGCATGCCGACGGACCGCCTGCGCGGCTGGATCGTCACGCTGGTGCTGACGCTCATCGGCGGCATCGTCCGGATCCAGAACCTGGGAACGCCCACGGACAAGGGCACCCCCGTCTTCGACGAGAAGCACTACGTCCCGCAGGCGTGGCAGATGCTGCGCAACGGCGGTTACGAGGACAACTACGGCTACGAGCTGATCGTCCACCCGCCGTTGGCGAAGCATCTCATAGCGATCGGCGAATGGCTGTTCGGCTACAACGCCTGGGGCTGGCGGATCATGCCGGCGCTGGCAGGCACGCTGATCGTGCTCCTCACCATCCGGATCGCCCAGCGGCTCACGCGGTCGACGCTGCTCGGCGCGGTCGCCGGGATCCTGGTGATCAGCGACGGTGTCCTGCACCTGCAGTCACGCATGGGCATGCTCGACATCTTCATCGCGTTGTTCGTGCTCGCCGCGTTCGCCTGCCTGCTGTGCGACCGCGACCAGGTGCGGCGACGGCTCGCCGTGGCCGTCCGCGAAGGCTGGGTCGACGAATCCCGGTTCGGCCCGAAGCTGGGCTTCCGGTGGTGGCGGTTCGCCGGCGGCCTGATGATCGGGCTGACCTTCGGCGTCAAATGGTCGGCGCTCTACTACATCGCCGCGTTCGGCCTGCTCACCGTGTTCTTCGACGTCGCCGCGCGCCGGGCCGCCGGGGTGCAGCGACCTTGGGTCGGCACGCTGCGCCGCGACGTGCTGCCTGCCCTGTGGGCGATCGTCGTCATCCCGATCCTGGTGTATTTCGCCTGCTACTGGGCCTGGTTCGCGAGCGAGACCGCGACCGACCGCAACTACGTGGTGATCAAGGACATCGATCCCGGTTTCTGGGCCTGGATGCCGCCCGCGTTGCGGTCACTCGGCGACTATTCGATGAACGTGCTCGACTTCCACGCGAACCTGGTGACTCCCAAGGACAAGCCGCATCCGTGGGAGTCGAAGCCGTGGACTTGGCCGATGGGGCTGCGGCCGATGCTCTACGCGTACGCGGGCGGCACCGACGCGACCGGCTGCGGCGAGTCGACCTGTGTGCGGGCGACGATGCTGATCGGGACGCCCGCGATGTGGTGGCTGGCCCTGCCGATGCTCGGCTGGAGCGTGTGGCGGTCGGTCTTCCGCGCGGACTGGCGCTACGCCGCCGTGCTCGTCGGCTACCTCGCCGGGTTCCTGCCGTGGTTCACCAACCTCGACCGCCAAATGTACTACTTCTATGCGACGCCGCTGGCGCCGTTCCTGGTACTCGGGTTGACGCTGGTCCTCGGGCAGATCCTCGGGAGCGCGAAACGCGGCTTCGAGCGGCGAGGCACCGGCCTGCTAGTCGTCGCCCTCTACGTGGGACTCGTCGTGGCCAACTTCGCCTGGTTGTGGCCGATCCTGAACGGCAACGCGATCACGAACGAGCACTGGAACGCCGAGTTGTGGCTTCCGTCCTGGAAGTGACCACGGCCCGGCCTGCAACCTCGCGATTTTCCCGATTCAAGTGTGACACTTTCCCCTGAGTTGTTACTCTTCGCTGGTCGACAGCAGCTCTACAGGGGGCATCATGACGATCCGACCGCTCGGAGCGGCCTGTGCGGCCGCGGCGTTGTTCTTGATCGCGGGGTGTGAAGAGCAGACGCCGGGAACCGCGGCGCCGCAGTCCTCGGCCGTTCCGAGCACTTCCGAGGCTCCGGCCACCAGCACGACACAAGTCAGTGCTTCGCGGCCTTCGGCGACCGCCTCCGAGGCCACCACACCCGCCGCCGGTGGCGCGGTGGCGCACACGCCGGACGGGGCCGCGAGCGTGATGGAGCAGTACCACCACGCGCTGGGCGAAAAGGACCTCGAAACCGTCTGCCGGATCACCGGGCCGGCGTTCGACGGCGGGATGAAGGAGTGCCGTCAGCTCACCCCGATGCAGTTCGGGATGCTCTCGGCCGACGACGTGAAGAAGCTGAAGGCCACCCGCGTGGACCGGGCGAAACTGCAGAGCAAGGGGCCGGACAAGGTCGTCGTCCCGCCGGGTGCGATCGCGCCGCAGATCGCGATGATGGCGGCTCAGCCCAAGACGTTCACCATGGCCTGGCAGGGCGGGACCTGGGTCATCGTCGACTGAGAGAGCAAGGGACCTTTGCTACCACCTGTCTCGATGTCGAGATAAGTGGTAGCAAAGGTCCCTTGCTCTCTTTTCGCAGGTCAGCGCGGGTGGCGTTGAGGCTGCGGCTGCTGGTGAGGCTGCGGTTGCTGCTGCGGAGGGCGACGCGTCACGATCTGCGTCACCGGGCCGTCCGGCGACTTGCCCGCCCGGGCGAGCCAGCCTTCGACGTCGCGCCGCACGGCGGTGAGCGTCGGTCGGCGGCGGGGCTCCTGGTCGAGCGACGCGATGAGGATCCGGGCGTGGGCGCTGCGGTTCGGCAGCTTCGACACCGGTTCGGCGCGGGCGGCGGCCATCAGCGCGGCCATCGGGGTCTCCCGGGTGCCGCGCGGCGGTTGACCCGAGAGCGCGTAGCTGACCGTCGCGGCGAGCTGCCAGGCGTCCGACGCCGGGCTGGCCGGTGAGCCCATCGCCTGCTCGGGCGCGACGAAGTCCGGCGTGCCGATCATCATCCCGGTCGCGGTCATCTTCGAGTCGCCCTGACTGCGGGCGATGCCGAAGTCGATCAGGTGCGCGAGCCCGTTGCGGTCGAGGATGATGTTCGACGGCTTCAGGTCCCGGTGCAGCACGCCCTTCTCGTGCGCCGCCGCGAGCGCGCCCGCCATGGTCGACCAGAGCCGCCCGGCGGCGATGTCGTCGAGCGGGCCCTGCGAATCGACGATTTCGGCCAGCGAGCGCCCTTCGAGGTACTCCATCACCAGCGCGAGCCCGTCGGGCTCCTCGACGAGGTCGTACACCTTCACGCAGTTGGGGTGGTTAACCACGGCCAGCGCACGGGCCTCACGCTGCATCCGTTCCTCGGTGTCCCGGTCCGGCGCGTGCGCGATCTTCAGCGCGACGGTGCGGTTGAGCTGGGTGTCGACCGCTTCCCAGACCGTGCCGAAGCCACCGTGGCCGAGCCGCCGGACACGCTTGTAGCGGCTGCCACCGGAGTTACGCGAACCAGGGGGCGGCGGGATCGGGCCCGGGGCCGCGGCCAGCGCGGGAGGTTCGGGCGCCTGTGCCAGCGCGGTCGCCGGGTACTGCTTGGCGGGCGGGGGCGGCAGTTGCGGTTGCGGCTTCGGGGCGGGCGGCTCGGGGCGGTACGGCTCCACCTTCTGCCGGGGCTGCGGGTCGGGCCGGTTGATCACCGACCACGGCGGCGGACCGACGAGCGCGACCGGGATCAGGCCCAGCACGCTGAACGGCAGGAACCCGAGCCAGAAATGCACGGCCGTGTTCGCGCCCATGCCCACGCTCGCCAGCACCATCAGCACGAACGGGATCCAGAAGAACCGCGAAGGCCACTTCGGGCCGCGGCGGAACGCGGTGCGCGCCTGCAGCATCACGAACAGCAGCGACAGCGCGGGCAGCCCGACCAGCAGGATCAGGTAGAAGATGTAACTGAGCTGCATCCCGTTCGGGTAGAACAGGACCTCGTACACGTTCTGGCCGCGGCCGAGATACTCGCTCTGCTTGCCGATCAGCGGGCTGTAGTCGGCGTTGTAGGTCGCCAGATCACTGGCGGAGAAGCCGGATTGACCGCCCGATTTGGACGCGGCCTCCTGGTACGTCTGCGAAACCCCGGTGGCCAGCAGCCACGGCAGCAGGAAGACGGCGACGACGCCGATCCCGCCGAAGACCGACAGGGTCACCACGTCGTAGCGGTTGCCGGTGCCTTTGCGGATGATCGCGACGATCATCGCTCCCAGTGCGGGCAGCAGCGCGACCAGCGCTCCCGCGGTGCTCGTCGCCCACACCCAGTCCCCAGGCCAGATCCCTGGCCCGAACAGGCTGTGCGCGAACGAAAGCAGCGCGCTCGCTAGTCCCATGGACCCTGCTCCCCTCGCTCGTCGAGGCCGTTTCCGGCGGTTTTCCCCCTAGTCCAGCTTAGGACGCTCCATGCCCTCACAGGGTTGCCGGGTTGTCGCGGGCGTCTCTCCGCCGTTACCACCAGGCATCGGCCGGTCCGGAAGTCCATGATGGTCCGGTACCCGAACGCGAAGGAGCATTCGATGCACGCCGAGTCGTACCAGCGGAGCCTCGAAGACCCGGAGGGTTTCTGGCTCGAAGCCGCACAGGCGATCGACTGGACCCGCACGCCGACGCAGGCACTCGACGCGTCGAAGGCGCCCTTCTACCGCTGGTTCCCGGACGGCGAGCTCAACACGGCGTTCAACGCGCTCGACCGGCACGTGCGGGACGGCCGCGGCGAGCAGACCGCGCTGATCTGGGATTCGCCCGTCACCGATTCGGTTCGCCGGTTCACCTACGCGGAACTTCTGGACGACGTCGCGCGCTTCGCCGGCGCACTGGCCTCCCTCGGCGTCGGGAAGGGCGACCGCGTCATCGCGTACATGCCGATGGTCCCCGAAGCGGCGGTCGCGATGCTCGCGTGCGCCCGGCTCGGCGCCGTGCATTCGGTCGTTTTCGGTGGCTTCGCGCCCAAAGAGCTCGCGGCGCGGATCGAGGACGCGAAACCCAAGGTCATCGTCGCGGCGTCGTGCGGAATCGAACCGACGCGGATCGTCGAGTACAAGCCGATCATCGACGAGGCGCTCGCGGGAACCGCCCACCAGCCGGACAAGGTCGTGGTGCTGCAGCGGGAGCGCGCCCGCGCCGAACTGGGTGAGCGCGACGCCGACTGGGCCGAGCTGGTCGCGAAGGCCTCCCCCGCCGATCCGGTACCGGTCGCGGCCACCGACCCGCTGTACATCCTCTACACCTCCGGCACCACGGGGAAGCCGAAGGGCGTCGTGCGCGACACCGGCGGGCACGCGGTCGCGCTGGCCTGGTCGATGAGCGCGATCTACGACATCCAGCCTGGCGACGTGTGGTGGACGGCGTCCGATGTCGGCTGGGTCGTCGGCCATTCCTACATCGTCTACGCGCCGCTCCTGATCGGGGCGACGACGGTCATGTACGAGGGCAAACCGGTCGGAACCCCGGACGCCGGCGCGTTCTGGCGCGTCATTTCCGATCACGGGGTGAAGGCGTTGTTCACCGCGCCGACCGCGCTGCGGGCGATCAAGAAGGTCGATCCGGACGGCGTCGAAATCGAAAAATACCAGCTCAGCGGATTCAAGACGTTGTTCATGGCCGGTGAACGACTCGATCCGGAGACCTACCACTGGGCGCACGACAAGCTCGGCGTGCCGGTGATCGACCACTGGTGGCAGACGGAGACCGGCTGGCCGATCGCGGCGAATCCGCGCGGTTTGGAACCGATGCCGGTCAAACCCGGTTCCGCGACGAAACCGGTGCCGGGCTGGGACGTGCGAATCCTGGACCAGGCGGGCGACCCGCTGCCCGCCGGGCACGAAGGCGCCATCGCCATCAAACTGCCGCTTCCGCCGGGATCTCTGCCGACGCTGTGGCAGGACGACGAGCGGTATCGCGAGGCGTACCTTTCGCGGTATGAAGGCCACTACCTGACGGGTGACTCCGGATACGTCGACGAAGACGGCTATCTGTTCGTCATGGGCCGCACCGACGACGTCATCAACGTCGCGGGGCACCGGCTTTCGACCGGTTCGATGGAGGCCGTGCTGGCGTCGCATCCCGCCGTCGCCGAATGCGCCGTGATCGGGGTCCGGGATCAGCTCAAGGGGCAGCTTCCGCGCGGTTTCGTGGTACTGAAGTCGGGCACCGACGTCGACGCCGAGACCCTCAAGGCCGAATTGGTCGCGCTGGTGCGGCGCGACATCGGCCCGGTCGCCGCCTTCCGCGACGTGTCCATTGTGGACGCGCTGCCGAAGACGCGGTCCGGGAAGATCCTGCGCAAGACCATGCGCGGTATCGCCGACGGCCGCGACGAACAGGTGCCCTCGACGATCGAGGACGCGAGCGTTCTCGATGCCCTGAAAGCGGTTCTGCGCGGCGAGTGACCGGTGATCGGTACGGCGTACTGGTCCGATCGGGTGTTGTCGTGTTTGCCCTATTGGTCTATACCTCTAGAAGCAGAGAGTCTCCAGGTACCCCGACCGGAGGTGCTCCATGAGTAAACGCCTGTCCAGAACCGTGCTCGGCGTGGCCGTCCTGAGCCTCGTGACGCTCGGGCTGCCCGCCACGGCGAGCGCGGGACAGCACGCGAAGGCCGAACGGACCGTCACCGACGTCGTCCCCGCGCCGGTCGACGCGAAACCCGACCCCCGCGCGAACTTCCGCCTCAGCCCCGCGACCGTCATCCGCACCGACCGCGAAGGCAAGCAGGTCGCCGAGTACCTGGCAGGCCTGCTCCGGCCGGCCACCGGCTACCGGCTGCCTGTCGTCAGCGGCCACCGCGGCGGCGGCCCCGCCATCTCGCTCGAAACCGGTCACGCGAGCGGCCGCGTCGGCAGCGAGGGTTACCAGCTCAAGGTGTCGCCCTCCGGCGTGACCTTGAAGGCGAACACCGACGAGGGCCTGTTCCTCGGTGTGCAGACGCTACGCCAGCTGTTCCCGTCCGAAATCGAGTCGAAGACCGTCAAGAAGCGTTCGTGGGTGGTCTCGGGCGGCACGGTGCTCGACTATCCGCGCTTCGGCTACCGCAGCGCGATGCTCGACGTCGCCCGGCACTTCTTCACGCCGGACCAGGTCAAGCTGTACATCGACCAGATCGCGCAGTACAAGATCAACAATCTCCACCTCCACCTGACCGACGACCAGGGCTGGCGGATCGAGATCAAGAGCTGGCCGAAGCTGGCGACCGTGGGCGGCCAGACGGCCGTCGGCGGCGCCCCCGGTGGCTACTACACGCAGGAGCAGTACAAGGATCTGGTGCGCTACGCGGCTTCGCGGCACATCACGATCGTTCCCGAGATCGACATGCCGGGGCACACCAACGCGGCCCAGCACTCCTACGCCGAACTGAACTGCGACGGCAAGCCGATACCGCCGCGCACGGACATCGAGGTCGGCTACAGCTCGCTGTGCATCGGCAAGGACATCACCTACAAGTTCGTGGACGACGTCATCCGCGAACTGTCGGCGATCACCCCTGGGAAGTACATCAACATCGGTGGCGACGAGGCGCACTCGACCTCCCCGGAGGACTACCAGACCTTCGCCACGAAGGTGCACCCGATCGTCGCGAAGTACGGCAAGACGATCACCGGCTGGCACGACATCGCCAAGACGAACCCGCCGGTTTCGGCCGTCCCGCAGTTCTGGGGCACGACGGGTACCGACGCGAACGTCGCCGCGGCCGCGGCCCGGGGCAACAAGATCCTGATGTCGCCCGCGAACAAGGCGTACCTGGACATGAAGTACCACGCCGGGACGCCGCTCGGGCTGAGCTGGGCCGGCCTGATCGAGGTCAAGACCGGGTACGACTGGGATCCGGCCACGTACCTGCAGGGCGTGACGGAGAAGAACGTCATCGGCGTGGAGGCGCCGCTGTGGTCGGAAACGCTGATCACCAGTGACCACATCGAGTTCATGGCGTTCCCGAGGCTGCCGGGTTACGCCGAGATCGGGTGGTCGCCGAAGGATTCCCGGACCTGGGACGCCTATCGGCTCCGGCTGGCGAAGCAGAGCCCGCGGTGGGTTCAGCAGGGCATCGACTTCTACCGGTCCACGCAGGTCGACTGGAAGTAGCGCGCAATGAAAGGTCCCTTCCTTGCAAATTTTGCGAGGAAGGGACCTTTCATCGCACGGCCGCGGCGTCGAGGCGGGCGGTGATGGCGGCCCGAGCCAGCGCGTACGGCTCGGTACCGCCGAACATCACCGAATCGGCGTTCGCGGCCCGCCCCAGCGCGTTCAGTTCGAAGGCCAGCCGGTTCACGTCGACGGACTCGCGCAGGTGCCCGGCCTTCCGCGCCTCGATCGCGGTGGATCGGATGAACTGGGCGAAGGCCCGGCTCGCGTTCGCGACCGCGTCGTGCACCCGGCCGGTCCGCGCGTCGAATTCGGCGCCGGTGTTGAAGAAGAAACAGCCGCCCGGGAACACGCGACGTTCCGAGTAATCGAGCCAGTTCGCGCACAACGCGCGCAGCCGCGCGATTCCCTGCTCGACCTTCAGCGTCGGCTCGACGACGTTCTCCGCGAAGATCGCGCTCGCCGTCTCGACCGCCGCGAGCTGCAGTTCCTCCTTGGAGCCGAACAGGGCGAACACCCCGGATTTGCTCAATTCGAGTTCGGTGGCGAGCCTGCCGAGGGACAACCCGTCGAGTCCCTCGACGGACGCGATGTCGACGGCGCGCCGAAGCACGATCCGCCTCGTCGCGTCACCGCGGGCCACCCGGCCGTCAACCGGCATTCCGTTCCTCTCGCCGCCTCTTCGCCGATGCCAGGCCGTCACGGTACTGCCGGGAAAGCGCCGGCGCCGCGAGCACCCGGTCCAACAGCGCCCAGTACGCGTCCCGGCGCACGTCGTCGAGCTGGGCGACGTTGGTGAACGACGCGACGTACACCTCGGCGATCGTCGGATTCACCGGATCGCGTTCTTCGAGCGTCATACGTCCCGACGTGGGCACCACGCCCGTCCGCAGCACCCGCAGGTACCAGCCGCTGCGACCGGAATCGATCATCGCCGGGATGACGTCCTTGCGCCCGGTCTTCATCGCGAGTTTGAAGCACGGCGTCCGCGGCTGCGAGACCTGGACCAGCGCGTCTCCCCAGGCCCAGACGTCACCGACCCGGACGTCGTACTCGTCGGCGCCCGTCACCGAGGCGTTCTCCCCGAAATCCCCCGGCGACACCGGGAACCCCTGCTCCGCCCAGGCCGCGTAGTGCGTGGCCGGATAGACGTAGACCGCCTTGTCGACGCCGCCGTGGACGGTGCGATCGGCCTGGTCGTCACCGGCCAGATTGATCTCGTCCAATTCCAGGAACGGCGTCTCCACCCGCGATTTCGCGATGGCGCTGTACACCGGCACGTCACGCTTCGTCCCCAGCACGGACGGCTGCCCGACGAAGACCTCGTTCACTTCAAGAGTGCTCACACCTAGAAGATAGCACGACCGTTCGTATACATTGCCGCCATGGATCTCATCGCACTCACCACCCGGGCCCATCAAGCCACCAAGGACACGATCGCCGGAATCGGCGCGGACGACTGGGACCGCTCGACCCCCTGCGCCGAGTGGACCGTCCGTGACATCGTGAAACACCTGATCGAGGGGCACGATTCGCGCACCGCGGAGGCGACCGGCCACCCGATGAAGGCCCGGCCGTCAGCCGACGAGGACCTCGCCAAGTCCTACGAAGAGAGCTCCGCCGAGTTCCTCGCGGCCTTCGACACCGAAGCGCTGGAGAAGACCTTCGATTTCGGCAACTTCGGCCCGCTGCCCGGGAAGAACGCGATGGCCGTGCTGTTCGTCGACACGCTCACCCACGACTGGGACCTCAACACCGCCCTGGGCCGCGAGCACCGCTGGGACGACGAGCTCGCGATGGCCGCATTGAAGGTGGCGAGCCGCTATCCCGACGTCTCGCCGGTGCGCGGGCCCGGCGGCGCCTTCGACCACGCTGTCGAGGCACCGCCGGACGCCGGGCCCGGCGCACGGCTCATCGCGTTGCTGGGCCGTTCAGCTCAGCCGACTCCTCGTCGCTGAACAACCGCGACCGGATCAGGAAGCGGACCCCTTCGGGCGCCTCCAAGGAGAATCCGCTCCCCCGGCCGGGGACGACGTCGATGGTCAGATGCGTGTGCTTCCAGTACTCGAACTGGGGACCCGACATCCACACCGGAACGTCGTCGATTCCGTCGACGCTCAGGTCACCAAGGTGGACGTCGGACGCCCCGGTGCGGAATTCGCCCGCCGGGTAACACATCGGGGCGCTCCCGTCGCAGCACCCGCCGGACTGGTGGAACATCACCGGTCCATGGAGTGACACCAGTCGCCGCAGCAGATCCGCGGCGGCCGGTGTCAAGCCGACCCGCTCGGCCATCAGAAGAACCCGAGCGCACTGTCCGAATAGGACACCAGCATGTTCTTGGTCTGCTGGTAGTGGTCCAGCATCATCTTGTGGTTCTCGCGCCCGATCCCGGACGCCTTGTAGCCGCCGAAGGCCGCGTGCGCCGGGTACGCGTGGTAGTTGTTGACCCACACCCGGCCCGCCTGGATGTCACGGCCGGCGCGGTAGGCGGTGTTGCCGTCGCGCGACCAGACACCGGCGCCGAGGCCGTACAGCGTGTCGTTGGCGATCTTCAGCGCGTCGGCGTAGTCATCGAACCTGGCCACCGAGACGACCGGGCCGAAGATCTCCTCCTGGAAGATCCGCATCTTGTTGTCGCCCTCGAAGACCGTCGGCTGCACGTAATACCCGCCGGACAGTTCGCCGCCGAGGTCGCTGCGCTCGCCACCGGTGAGGATCTTCGCGCCTTCCTTCTGCCCGATGTCGATGTAGGAAAGGATCTTCTCCAGCTGGTCGTTCGAGGCCTGCGCGCCGATCTGCGTCTCGGTGTCGAGCGGGTGCCCCTGCTTGATCTTCTTGACCCGCTCGACGGCGTCGCCGAGGAACCGGTCGTAGATGCCGGACTGGATCAGCGCCCGTGACGGGCAGGTGCAGACCTCGCCCTGGTTCAGCGCGAAGAGCGCGAAACCCTCCTGCGCCTTGTCGTAGAACGCGTCGTTGGCCGCGGCGACGTCGTCGAAGAAGATGTTCGGGCTCTTGCCGCCGAGTTCGACGGTGACCGGGATGATGTTCTCGCTGGCGTACTGCAGGATCAGCCGCCCGGTGGTGGTCTCGCCGGTGAACGCGACCTTCCGCACCCGGCTGCTCGACGCGAGCGGCTTGCCCGCCTCGACGCCGAAACCGTTGACGATGTTCAGCACGCCCGGCGGGATCAGGTCGCCGATGAGCGACATCAGCAGGTGGATCGACGCCGGGGTCTGCTCGGCGGGTTTGAGCACGATCGCGTTGCCCGCGGCCAGCGCGGGCGCGAGCTTCCAGACCGCCATCAGCAGCGGGAAGTTCCACGGGATGATCTGGCCGACGACGCCGAGCGGCTCGTGGAAGTGGTACGCGACGGTGTTGTCGTCGATCTGGGAGATGCCGCCCTCCTGGGCGCGCAGGGCGCCGGCGAAGTAGCGGAAGTGGTCGATGGCCAGCGGGATGTCGGCGGCCAGGGTCTCGCGGACCGGTTTGCCGTTCTCCCACGATTCGGCGACGGCGATCGCTTCGAGGTTCTGTTCCATCCGGTCGGCGATCCGGAGCAGCACGTTCGCGCGCTCGTCCACCGACGTCCGGCCCCAGGCCGCGGCCGCGCCCTCGGCCGCGTCGAGCGCGCGGTCGATGTCGGCGGCGGTGCCGCGGGCGACCTCGGTGAACACCTGTCCGGTCACCGGGGTCGGGTTCTCGAAGTACTGACCGCTCGCGGGCGGTACGTACTCGCCTCCGATGTAGTGGTCGTAGCGCGACTCGTAGCTGACGACGCTGCCTTCGGTGTTCGGTGCCGCGTACTTGGCCATCTTTCCTGCCTCATCGCTAGGGGTGGCGGATGACGGCGAAGCTAGGGCGGGTGAGGTTGCACGCACGTTGCAACGAAGTGAGCCCGGTCACCTATTCTCGGAAACGTGGCAGAGCGGCCCGCTGGAGAGTCGTCGCCGCGTGACCCTCAGGCGTACGCGCGGCTGCTGAAGGACGTCCACGACGCCGTCCTCTCCGGCGTTCCCGCGCCGCGTTCCCCCAGGTCGATCGTGTCCGCTTCGTGGAATCGCTCGCTCGCCGCGCACGTCGATCCGGACACCGGCGTCGCCCCGCTGGTCTACGACTCCGGCGAGGTGAACGGGCTGCGCGACGAGCATCCGCTGGCCCCGGTGCTGCCGATCCTGCGGCAGACGCTGGTGAGCATCGCCGACGACGCCGAGCACATGATGATCGTGACCGACGCGGCCGGGCACATCCTGTGGCGGGAAGGCGCCGCGGGCGTGCTGCGGCGCGCGGACGACGTGATGCTCGCCGAAGGCACCCGCTGGAGCGAGGACGTCATCGGGACGAACGCGATGGGCACCACGCTCGCCACCGGGGAGCCGGTGCAGATCTACTCGGCCGAGCACCTGGTGCGGACCTATCACGGCTGGACCTGCGCGGCGGCGCCCGTGCGCGATCCGGAGACCGGCGCGCTGCTCGGTTCGATCGACGTCAGCGGTCCGCTGCGGACGGTCCATCCCGCGATGCTCGCGCTGGTCACGGCCGCAGCCCAGCTCGCCGAAGGCCAGCTGCGGGCCCGGCTCGCGATGCGCGACGAGCGGCTGCGGGCCGCGAACATGACTCACCTGGAAGCGTTGCGCGGCGCACCGGGCGCCCTGCTCTCGGCGAAGGGCCGCGTGCTGGCGGCCGAATCCTGCGGCGACCTTCCCTCCACTGTGGACATCCGGCCCGGCGGCGGCGCGGTCACCCTGCCCGATGGGCGGCTGGGCACGGTCGAGCCGTTGAGCGAGGGCTACCTGCTGCGCCTGCGAAACCGGGGCACTTCGCGGCGTCCGCGGCTGGCGCTGGAGTTCCTCACGGACGGGCCGCCATCGACCACAGTGGACGGTCGCGAGGTGCCGTTCACCTTGCGGCACGCGGAGATCCTCACACTACTCGCGCTGAACCCCGGCGGCCTCTCGGCGGAACGGCTGGCCCTGCTGCTTTACGGCGAGAGCGGCAATCCGGTGACCGTGCGCGCGGAGATCCACCGGCTTCGGACGCAACTCGGCTCGGACATCGTACAGACGCGGCCGTACCGGCTTTCCGCCGACGTGGACGCCGACTTCCTGCGGGTCCGCGCGGCGCTCAAACGCGGCGACGTCACGGCCGCGTCGGAAGCGTTCCGCGGTCCGCTGCTGGCCGAATCGGAGTCGCCAGCCGTGCGCGAGGAGCGTGAGGCCGTCACCGCGTCGGTCCGGCGGGTCGTGCTCGGCAGCGGGGACGCGTCGGCGCTGTGGTCGTACTGGGAGACCCCGTGTGGCGCCGACGACCTGGAGATCGTCGACGCGCTGTGCCGGGTGCTCCCGGACGGCGATCCGCGGCGCGCCGTCGTCTTCACCCATCGGAACCGTCTCGACCGCTGAGTAGACAGCGTCTACATGAGTTTGATAGACAGTGTCTACAAGGTGAACTCGTGGTTACGGAGATCTGGATGGGCTACCAACGTTTCGTCGCGCTCGGCGACAGCTGCGCCGAGGGGCTGGCCGATCCGCATCCGTCGGGCGGTTTCTACCGAGGCTGGGCCGACTTCGTCGCGCACCGGCTCGCTGAGGAAGAGCCCGGTTTCCGTTACGCCAATCTCGCGGTCCGCGGGCGCAGGCTCGACCAGATCCACGCCGAGCAGACCCCGGCGGCGACCAGGCTTCAGCCCGATCTGATCGCTTTGTTCGGCGGCGGCAACGACGTGATGAGCCGGGGCTGGGACGCGCGCACGGTCGCCCGCCGCGTCGACACGGCCATCCGCGCCTGCACCGAGATCGCGCCGCGGGTCGTCACCTTCACCCTCAGCGACATCTCCCACCGCATGCCGATGGGGCACCGTATGCGCCCGCGCATCGTCGCGCTGAACGACGCCGTCCGCGAGGCGTCCGTCAGCTACGGCGCGACGCTGGTCGACCTCTGGCAGGACGACGCGGCGCACGATTCCCGCTACTTCGGCCCGGATCGGCTGCACCTGTCCGAACAGGGCCACCGGCGTCTGGCCGGGCACGTGCTCGGCAAGCTCGACGTCACCCACGACCCGGCCTGGCTCGCGCCGCTGCCCGGTTCGGCCGGACGTCCCGGCCTGCGCGCTGATCTGCGCTGGCTGACCAGGGAGGTCTTCCCGGTCGCGGTCAGCCGGTTCCGCAACCGGCTCATCGGCCGCCAGCCGGGTGACGGCTTCCTGCCGAAACGTCCCGACCTCCTGCCCGTTCTCGAGGAGACCCGGTCGTGGGCGCCCGAACCCGCCTGATCGACACCGCGGCGACCCTGCTGGCCGAGGAAGGCGTCGGCGCCGTGACGCTGCGCGGGATCGCCAAGGCCGCGGGCGTCTCGCACGGCGCGCCGCTGCGGCATTTCACCGGTCGTGCGGCCTTGCTTTCGGCGGTCGCCACCCGCGGCTACGTCGAGCTGCTGGAACGCGGCGCCGACCTGCCGGCCGGGACACCCCGAGAGCGGCTCATCGCGGCCTGCCACGGCTACCTCGATTTCGCGCTGGCCAATCCGGCGATGTTCGAGCTGATGTTCCGCCGCGATCTCATCGATCCGGACGATCCCGAGCTCACGCGGGTGAGCAGCGCGGTGTTCGACTTCTTCGCCGCGTTGGTCGAGGACGTTCAGGAAGGCGGCTGGCATCCCGCGACCGATCCGCGGCTGCTCGCCTCGTCGCTGTGGGCGTCGCTGCACGGCCTCGCCCAGTTGTGGCTCTGGGGCGGGCTGGCGGGCGCGAGCTTCGCGCCGTCACCGGAGCGGGCGCTGGCCGTCACGTTGGACGCCTACCTGGACTGAAGCACGCGTTCGAAGTCCTTACCCAGCACGGATTTCGCGGCGTACCAGCCGCCCATCCCGTGCACGCCGGGGCCGGGGGCCGTCGCGGCCGAGCACAGGAAGACACCGCCGAGCGGAGTCCGATGCGGATTCCACCGGGCGACCGGCCTGCCGAGCACCTGCCGCAGATTCACCGCGCCCGCCGCGACGTCACCGCCGGGGTAGTTCGCGTTGTAGGCCTCCAATTCCGGCGCGGTGACACAACGGCTCGCCAGGATCGTGTCGGAGAATCCGGGCGCGAACCGTTCGATCCGCCGCCGGACGAGATCGGTGACGTCTCGCGGATCCCCGTGCGGCACATGGCAATACGCCCACACCGGCCGCTTGTCCGGCAGCCCGCGGGACGGGTCGATCCTCATCGGATCCGAGACGAGCACGAACCGGTCGTCCGGTTCTTCCCCGCGCACGATGGCGTTTTCGGCGGCGTACACCGCGTCTCGCGGGCCTCCGAGATGGACGGTGCCCGCCTTGCCGACCTCCGGCGCCGCCCATGGAACCGGTTCGGACACCAGGAAGTCGACCTTCGCCGCACCCGGTCCGTAGCGGTAGGTCTCCAGCGCCCTCCGGTATCGCGGCGGCAGCAGATCGCCGGCGATTTCGAGGAAACCGCGCGGGGCGATGTCGAGGATCACCGTGCGCGACTTCGACAATCGCCGCAGGTCGGTGATCCGGCTGCCGGTGTGGATCCGTCCGCCGCGCGCACGGAGATCGGCGGCCAGCGCCTCGGTGATGGCCTGGCTCCCACCGCGGGCGATCGGCCAGCCCGTCGCGTGCGCGAGGTGACTGAGCAGCAATGTCGCGCCGGCCGCGGCGAGTGAGGGCTGACGGCTCATCACGTGCGCGGAAACCCCGGCGAGCAGCGCGGGCGCTTCCGGGCCGGTGAACAGGCGGCGCTCCGAACCGGACGCGAGCAACGCGATCCTGGCCGGGAGAAGGGCGGCCGCTCGCGGATCGCGAGGCGGATGGCGAAGGTCGCCGAGCATCAGGTCGGCCACTTCGCGGCTGCGTTCGGCCAGCGGACCCATCAGGCGGCGCCACCGGGGGCCGTCCGCGCCGAGGGCGTCACAGGTCCGGTCGAGGTCTTCGTACGCGAGACCGGCCCGGTCACCGCCAAGGGGATGCGCGTACGCGATCTCCGGCCGGAGAAGGTCGACACCGTGCTCGGCGAGGCCGAACCAGCGGAAGAACGGAGACGCCGCGGCCAGCGGATGTCCGGTGGCGCAGATGTCGTGACGGACCTCGTCGTCGAACAGCGAAGCCGTGCGTGTCCCGCCGCCGATCTCTTCCGCCGCCTCGTGCACCTCGACCGTCAGCCCCGCCCTGACCAGCACGACCGCCGCCGCGAGCCCGTTCGGGCCGGAACCGACCACCGACACGTCGACCGACATACCGCCCCCTCACCGGGATCCGGACCGCTCGCCCGAATATTGTCGGACCTCTCTCCTAGATTGATCCGCTCCAACCCAATCAGGAAGGAGGACCATGCCCGACCATGACACGCTGCTCGCGCGCGTCCGGAAACTCCTCGCGAAGGCGGAGGACCCGGCGGTCACCGAGGCCGAAGCCGAGTCGTACAACACCAAGGCCGCCGAACTGATCGCCAGGTACGGCATCGATCAGGCGTTGCTGGCCGCCTCCGGGGCGACCGCCGACGAGATCACCCAGGTCAAGATCCCGATCGACAACCCGTACAGCCGGGACAAGGCGGGGCTGCTCACGAACATCGCGCATCCGCTGCGCTGCCGTGCCCTGCTGCACCGGCTCGGCCAATCGGTCACCGCGGTGACGGTGTTCGGTTTCCGCTCCGATCTGGAGCGGACGGAACTGCTGTACACGAGCCTGCTGCTGCAGGCGACCACCCAGCTGACCAGGGTCCGTCCGGAAAACCGCGTGTTCGCGGGCGAATCGCTGGCCGCGTACCGGCGGACGTGGCTGCACGGATTCTCCGGCGCGGTCTATGAACGGCTCCGCAACAGTGAGGACACCGCGGCCAGGACCCATACGGCCGCCGCCGGTCACCGCTCGGCCGAACTGGTGATCCGGGATCGGACGGCGATGGTCAAACAGGCGTACGATGAGCAATACGGCGACCTGCGCTCGGCTCCGCCGAGGCGGCTGTCCGGCAGCGGCTACCTCGACGGTCACTCCGCCGGCGAGCGCGCCAACCTCAACACCACCGGAATCACCGGACGGCGCCGCGCGCTGCCGGTGCGCTGATCAGTACCGCATCCGCTTCGCCCGCCTGACCTTCGCGTCTTCGGGCAGCGGGCGAGCGCTCCCGTCGACAGGGATCTCGTCCGGTTCCGGAGGCCGCACATGGTGAACATGTGCCTCTTCGCAGGCACCGTGAAGATTGAAGTTCCGCCGAGCCACCGTAAGTGACAGGGCACCGTTGGGCCCACCTCGGACGACGTCGGCGTCATGATCGTCCTGCTGGTCGTCTTCCCAGAAGCAGACCGGGCAGATCTCGAACACGCCGCGCTCGCCCAGCGTGAGATAGCCACAGCAAGAACAGACGTACGCTCCGCCTTCTCTTGTCATACCGGAAAACTACCTCGTGAGAATCGCGTGTCCTCGGGTCTACTGAGGACATGATCGTGATCGAAGACCTGGCCACCCGTCCCGAACTGCGCGAGCCCGCGCTCGCCCTCGGCGGCGTCGGCGGCGAATTCCTCCAGCACGGCCTGGCAGGTCTGCTGGCGAAGTCGTCCCACCTGGCCGCCCGCTGGCCGGAATACTTCCTCGTACTACTGGAAGACGGTGTTCCCGTCGCGAGAACCGCCGCCGTCCCGGTCGGTTTCCCGACGGCCGAACGCCCGGAGCTGCCGGACCACGGCTGGGACGCCGCCCTGATCTGGGCCGCGGAAGACCTGCTGAGCTCCCGTGAGACGAATACGCTGATCGCGCTCGAAGTGATGGTCGCGCCAGGCCGCCGTGGTGGCGGTCTGGCCACAAAAGCGTTGGAAGCGTTGAAAAAGCGTGCTTCGGAGACAGGTATGCGCAAACTCGTCGTGCCGGTCCGCCCGGCCGGGAAGGAGAACGAACCAGAACTGTCCTTTGAGGACTATGTCGCCCGCCGTCGCGCGGACGGGCTGCCGGAGGATCCGTGGCTGCGCACGCACGAACGGCTCGGTGCCCGGTTCGTGAAGGTGGCGCCGTTCGCGATGACGGTCACCGGCACCTTCGCCCAGTGGCAGGCGTGGACCGGCATCGAACTCCAGGACGGTCTGACGGCCGTGCCGGGCGGGATCGCGCCAGTGCTCGCCTCCTCGGCGCTGGACGTCGGCGTCTACACGGAGCCGAACGCCTGGCTCGAGCACCTGGTAGACGGAGCCAGCACCTGCTAGGTTTCTTTGGCATGTGCAGGAGCTCGGCATGACCGCCACCGGACCGTCCGGCGACGAGCTGCTGCGGCTGCTGGGGGCGCTGGCGAATCCGCACCGGTTGCGGATCGTCGCGGCGCTGCGTGCGGAGCGCGCGTATGTCAGCCAGCTGGCGCGAGAGCTCGGCATCAGCCGGGCGCTGCTGCAGCTCCACCTGCGCAAACTGGAGGCGGCCGGGCTCGTGTCGGCCGAACTGGAGCTGTCGGAGGACGGGAAGGCGATGAAGTTCTACGAGGTGAAACCGTTCCTGGTCGAGCTGAGCCCGGACACCATCGCCGTCGCGGCGCCGACGCTGAGCACACCGGCACCGGGTGACGAGGGGGAACGATCGTGAACTGGCATCAATGGCAGGAGGTCGCCGGGCTGATCGGCATCTTCGTGTTCCTCACCGTGGTGATCACGGTGGTCGTGTGGCAGTTCGGCGCGACCATCCGGGCCAGGGGCGCGCTCGCGCGCGAGCAGGAATACCGCAGGCTCGCCGAAAAAGCCGTCCAGGCGCAGGAAGAGACCGAACGCAAACTGACCGAACTCGACGGACGTCTCGCGGATCTCCAGAAAAGCGTGGGCACGGTCGAGCGGATCCTCAAGGAGGTCGACTGACCACCGGTGAAAGACCCTGGGCCGCCGAGCGGCAACTCGACGGCCCAGGAAAGAAGAAGCAAAAACCTCGCCCGAGGCATCTCACTCCTTCACGTAAAGGACTGTAGTTCATGCTGCCCGAAAAGATCGCCGCCTGGTCCATCCGGCATCGCGCGGTCACCCTCGTCGGCTGGGTCGCCCTCGTGGCCGTCGCCCTGCTGTCGGGAATCCTGCTGGACGGTGAAAGCCGCCGGAGCACCGATCCCGGCGAGTCCGGCCGCGCCCAGACCGCTTTGAACGCCCAGAACACCTTCGACCCGTTGCGCGAGAACGTCCTCGTCGAGGCGAAGGAACCCGGCTCGCCGCCGTTCGCCGCGAACGAAGAACTCCGGCGGGCGACCGAAGACCTGGTCACCACGCTCACCACCGGCGGCTCGGTCGCCGACGTCCGCTCACCGCTGGCCGACGGAGGCGCCGAGCGGATCTCGGCGGACGGCACGTCCGGGCTCGTCGGGTTTTCGATCGCGGGCGGGGAGAAGGACATCCGCCCGAACTTCGAGGCCGCGACGGCGCGAGTGGCCGAGGTCGCCGCCCGGCATCCTTCGGTCCGGTTGAGCCAGTCCGGGGATCTGAGCCTGTCGTCCGTGGTCGACAAGGGCATCCGGGAGGACGTCAAACGCTCGGAGCTCCTTTCCCTGCCGCTGACGCTGGTGATCCTGCTGATCGTCTTCGGGGCGCTGGTCGCCGCGTCGGTCCCGTTGCTGCTGGCGGGCACGAGTGTCGCGGCGACGTTCGGCTTCCTGTCGGTCGTCGACGACTTCACTCCGATCAACAGCGCGACGACGGTGATCACCCTGCTCATCGGGATGGCGGTCGGCGTCGACTACTCGCTGTTCTTCCTGAGGCGGCAACGGGAAGAACGCGCGCACGGCCACTCGATCGACGCCGCGACCCGCATCGCGGCACGGACGTCCGGGCACGTCGTGGTC
Organism: Amycolatopsis keratiniphila; assembly: GCF_000400635.2. Taxonomy (NCBI): domain Bacteria; kingdom Bacillati; phylum Actinomycetota; class Actinomycetes; order Pseudonocardiales; family Pseudonocardiaceae; genus Amycolatopsis; species Amycolatopsis keratiniphila. The sequence goes on from NC_021252.1 coordinate 7,885,208, forward strand.
GTCTCCGGGCTCACGGTCGTCCTGTGTGTGAGCGGGCTGGTGCTCACCGGGCTCGACAACTTCACCGGTCTCGCGATCAGCACGGCGTTCGTGGTCGGCCTCGCCGTCCTCGGCTCGGTGACCGTGCTACCCGCGCTGCTCTCGCTGCTGGGCGACAAGGTCGATCGCGGCCGGATTCCCTGGCTGGGCAAGCGGCGCACCACGGCGGAGAAGTCGCGGTTCTGGTCCGCGACCGCCCGTGTGGTCACCCGGCGGCCGGCGTTGTGGGGCGGACTGGGGGCCGCGTTGCTGATCCTGCTCACGCTGCCCGCGCTCGGCATGCGCCTGCAGGATCCGACACCGGCGGAGAGCCTGCCGAAGTCGATGCCCACGATCGACGCCGCTGTCCGCACCCAGGAGGCCTTCCCGGGCGCGGTCTATCCCGCCACTGTGGTGGTGACGGCCCAGAACGGCGGCCCGGTCGACAGCCCGGCCCTGCGGTCGGCGATCACCGATCTCGAACGGCGGATCGGGGAAACCTCGGGCGTACTGAACAAACCCATCGCCGTCGGCGGTGTCGACGAGGCCGTGGTCGTCCGGGTCCCGCTCTCCGGCGCCGGCCGCGACGCGGAATCCGATGCGGCGCTCGCGAAGCTGCGCACCGAAGTACTCCCCGAGACGATCGGGAAGGTGGACGGCGTCGAGTACGCGGTTTCCGGCCGGACGGCGAATGCCCGCGACTTCGCCGACCGGGTGATCGAGCGGATGCCGCTGGTCTTCGGATTCGTCCTGCTGGCGGCGTTCGTGTTGCTGCTGCTGGCTTTCCGGTCGATCCCGGTGGCGATCGTGTCGATCGTGCTGAACCTGCTGTCGATCGGCGCGGCCTACGGCGTGCTCACCTGGATCTTCCAGGACGGCCATTTCGCTTCCCTGCTGGGATTCACCCCGTACGGCGGGGTGGTCGGCTGGCTGCCGATGTTCATGTTCGTCCTGCTGCTCGGGCTGAGCATGGACTACCACATCTTCATCCTCAGCCGGATCCGTGAACGCCGGGCGGAAGGCGCCATCGCCGCGATCGTCCGCGGCACCGGCACGAGCGCCGGCGTGGTCAGCGGCGCGGCGGTGATCATGGTCGGCGTGTTCAGCGTCTTCATCACGTTGAGCGCGATCGAGTACAAGATGATGGGGGTCGGGATGGCGGTCGCCGTCCTGATCGACGCCACACTGGTCCGCGGCGTGCTGCTGCCGGCTTTCTTGGCGCTGCTGGGAGAACGGGCCTGGCGGCGCGGCCGTAAATCCGTGGCTCCCGAACGCGTACCGGAACTATCGTCGCCGAATGCCTGACGCGCTCTTCGCCCACGCCCGGCTCGCACCGATCTACGACGCCTTCGACGGCGCTCGCGACGACCTAGACCACTACCTCGCCATCATCGGCGAACTCGGGGCGAAGAGAGTGCTCGACGTCGGCTGTGGCACCGGCTGCCTGGCCGTTCTCCTGGCCGCGCGCGGGATCGAGGTCGTCGGTGTCGATCCCGCGAAGGCGTCACTCGACGTCGCGAAGGCCAAGGACCCGGAAGGGAAGATCACCTGGATCCATGGTGACGCGAAGGCGGCGGGTGACGTGGGAGCGGATCTCGCGGTGATGACCGGGAACGTGGCCCAGGTCTTCCTGACCGACGACGAATGGAGCCGGACCCTCGAAGGCATCCGCGCCGCGCTGGTGCCGGGTGGTCATCTGGTCTTCGAGATCCGGCGCCCCGGACGCCGGGCATGGGAGGACTGGGCGGCCGACACGGCACACGACACCATCGACGTCCCGGGCGTCGGCGAGGTCGAGCAATGGCGCGAGGTCACCGAGGTGAACCTCCCGTTCGTGTCGTTCCGGTACAGCTACCGGTTCTCCGACGGCGAGGTCGTCACCTCGGACTCGACATTGTGGTTCCGCGAACGCGAAGACCTGGAGTCCTTGCTGACGGAACACGGTTTTCGCGTCCTGGACGTCCGGGACGCCCCCGACCGTCCAGGACGCGAGTACGTTTTCATCGCCCAGCGGGACTAGAGGACTTCGCCGTCCGGGATGGTTTTCGGCCCGGTGATCTTCACATCGCCGCGGACGACGACGTTCTTGCCGAAGGTGACATCACCGTCCACCGCGAGGCTCGTGCACTCCTTGAGCGAAGGCGCGGCCGGGATACGCGCCTCGAAGTCCGGAAGGAGCTTGTAGAACTCCTTGCTCAGCGACACGACCGGCGGCGTGGTGGTGAACTCCGGGACCATCTCCCCGCCGTCGTCGAGCACGTACGCGTCGGACCGGACGACCAGCAGATCGTCGGTGGTCTTGACCGGCGCGAACCGGGTCCGCGGGATCTCGATGGCGCGCGCGCCCTCGACCGAGCCGATCGCCGCGCCCATCGCCGTTTCGAGCTGGATCACCGGCGTGCTGGCGGCGTCGGCGGGATCGACGGTCTTGCGGTTCACGATCAGCGGCAGATGCGGCGCCGCCGGGTCGGCGTCCTGGAGCGCCTTCAGCCGTTCGAGATCGACCCAGATGTTGTTCGTGTTGTAGAAACGCCATTTGCCGACATCGCCGAACGAGTCGTCCCCGTCGGGGACCTGCGCCGATTCACGCAGGACGATCCGGCCGGCGCGCCGCGCGAGATGCCCGCCCTTGCGGTCGGCCGCGGTGCCGCGCACCGTCTCCATCGCGAACGGGATGTCCTCTTTCGCGAGCCATGCCGCGATCCGGGCGTCCGGGAGCGCGCCGAGGTTGTCGGAGTTGGACACGAAACACCAGCGGATTCCCTCCGCCAGCAGGGTTTCGAGCATCCCGCTCACCGCGAGCGCGACGTAGATGTCGCCGTGTCCCGGCGGGCACCATTCGAGCTCCGGGTTCGCGGGCCAGTCGGCGGGCCGCCCGTCGGCGGTGATCTTCGGTTCGCGTCCCTGCAGGAAGTCGGCCGGGATCACGTCGTCGGCGAGATCGGGATACTTCTTCAACAACTCGAGCGAAGGTTCGCGCGTGCCCGCCGAATTCATCAGGATCAGCGGAAGCCGCGCGTTGTACTTCTCCCGGGTCGAAAGCACCTGCATGGCGATGACGTCGAGGAACGTCTTCCCCGGTTTGATCTCCAGCAGCGATTTCGGCCCGGTGAGCCCCATGCTCGTGCCGAGCCCGCCGTTGAGCTTCAGGACGGCGGTGCGGTCCAGCACCCGGCGCGCTTCTTCGGCGTCCGGCTCCGGCAGATCCACGAGCCTGCTGATGTCATCGAGAGGTTCGAGTTCGTTTCCCGGCAATTCACCGGCGCCGGGTTCGGTCAGCTGCTCGAGACGCCGTCGCAGGGCGGCCAGCTCCATGGGGTGGGCGCCCGCGGAACGCATTTTCGACAGCGTTTCGGCGAAATGATCGGACAGGTGCGCTTCAGAGCTCATTGTGCCCTTTCTGAACCACTGCGTCGGGGCGTCAGTCTATTACCGGGCGCGGCGCCAGGCCCTGCTCCGGGGTCAGTACCCCGGTCATGCGGACGTCATGCGGTTCCGCGGGCAATTCGCGCACGAGTTCGGCGTCCCGGACGACGGCGATCAGCGCCGCGCCGGGCGCGGCGAAGGAGAGCGACCGGTCGTAGTACCCGGCGCCGCGGCCGAGCCGGACGCCCGCGTCGTCGACGGCGAGCGCGGGGATCAGCACCAGATCGGCCGTCCCCAGCGTGTCGGGACCGAGGCGGCGCCCGGCCGGCTCGAGCAACCCCCGCAGCCGTCCCGGCCCGAGGCTCGACGAGTCCTCGTAGACGGCCCACTCGAGTGGGCCCGGCACGTCGGGGACGATCGGCAGCAGTACCCGTTTGCCCTGGTCGAGAAGTTGATCAAGCAGCGAGGTCGACCCTGGTTCGGTACCGAACGGAACATAGGCGCACACGACCTCACCCGGCAGCCAGGCGGCGGCCGCGGCGAGCGCCACGGCCTCCCGCGCACGCTCTTCCGACACCTGCGAACGTCGTTCGGCGGTTATCCGGGAACGCCACTCCGTTTTGCTCAGGTGTTCATTGCCGGGCTCGACCACGTGGTCAGGTTAGGCTTCACGCCTATGACAGGCGCAGCGACCACCCCGGCGGCACGGACCACGAGGAGCTTGCCCGATCGGGCGATTTCCGCGGCTTCGGACCGCATCACTCCTGGTAACGGTGGTGAACTTCAGTTCACCGACGGGCCTTCGACGGGTGCCTGGTCGAACGAACGGATCGAGCTCCCCCAGCCATGACGGAACCCATCGCCGAAGCGGCCGAGACCGAAGACGCGGGACAGTTCCGTTCCGTCGAGGATCAGATCTCCCTGACGCTGGACGCCGCGGTACGCCCGCGTCCGGTCCGGGTCGCCATCTCCGAGGCCCAAGGCCTCCTGTGCGCCGAAGAGGTCGTCGCCGAGCACGCGCTGCCCGGTTTCGACCAGGCCGCCGTCGACGGTTACGCGGTGCGAAGTGTCGACGTCCGCTCCGCGGGCCAGGAGCCGGTGCAGTTGCCGGTGGTCGGCGAGATCGCCGCCGGTTCCCGCCAGCCGCGACGGTTGCAGCCGGGACAGGCCGTGCGGGTCGACACCGGCGCGCCGCTGCCCACGCTCGCCGACGCCGTCGTCCCGACCGCCTACACCGACGGCCATCAGGCCAAGGTCACCGTGCACCGGTCGGTGCCGTCGGCCGGTTACGTGCGCCGGACCGGCGAAGACGTGCAGATCGGCGACGTCGCCGTGCGCAAGGGCGACACCATCGGCTCGGCCCAGGTCGGCCTGCTCGCCGCGGTCGGCCGCGCGAAGGTGCTGGTCTACCCGCGGCCCCGCGTTTCGATCGTTTCCGTCGGCGACGAACTGGTCGACATCGACCGCACCCCGTCGGTCGGGCAGGTCTACGACGTCAACTCCTACGCGCTGTCCGCGGCCGCGCGGGACGCGGGCGCCGAGGTGAGCCGCGTCGGCATCGTCCCCGGCGACCCGAAACGCCTGCGGGAGGTCGTCGAAGGCCGTCTGCTGATGTCGGAGATCGTCGTCGTCGCGGGCGGCGCCGGCGGGAGCGCCGGCGACGAAGTGCACGCCGCGCTGTCCGATCTCGGCCACATCGACATGACCCGCGTCGCCATGCACCCCGGCTCCGTGCAGGGTTTCGGCAGGCTCGGCCCCGACTCGGTCCCGACGTTCCTGATCCCCGGCAACCCGATGAGCGCGCTGGTCGTGTTCGAGGTGCTGGTCCGCCCGCTGATCCGCGCCGCGCGCGGCACCCGCAACCCGCACCGCCGGATCGTCGGCGCGCGGCTGCTCTCCCCGATCACCTCGACCAAGGGCCGGAAAGGGTTCCTGCGCGGGCAACTGCTGCGTGACGAGGGCAACGGCGAGTACCTGGTGCAGCCGCTCGGCACCTCCGGCGCGCATCTGCTCGCGTCGCTGGCCGAAGCGAACTGCCTGATCAACATCGACGAAGACCTCACCGAGGTCGCCGCGGGCGAGCAGGTCAAGGTGACCTTCCTGGCCCAGCGGGCGTAATGGGCGCACCGATTTCCGGCGTCGCGTATCCGATCGAGAGCAGGCATCCGGGCTGGCCCGCGAAGCTGGGCCCGCTCCGGGTGCCCGCCGGGATCCTCGCCGTCCGGCCGGTCCGCCTCCGCGACGCCGGCGAGTGGAGCCGCGTCCGGCTGCGCGACCGCGAACACCTGGAAATGTGGGAGCCGACCGGCGTCGGGCCATGGCCGGATCGCAACGCGTATTGGTCATGGCCGTCCCAATGGCTGGCACTGCGCGGCTTGGCCAGGCGCGGTCAATGTCTCCCGTTCACCATCACGGTGGATGGACGCTTCGCCGGACAGATCACTGTGGGTAACGTCATCCGGGCGTCGCTCCGCTCGGCCTGGATCGGCTACTGGGTGTCATCGGACATCGTCCGCGGCGGCGTCGCGACCGGCGCCGTCGCCCTCGTCACCGACCATGTCTTCGACTTCGGCGGGCTGCACCGCCTCGAGGCGACCGTCCGCCCCGAAAACACCCCCAGCCTGCGGGTTCTCGCCAAAGCGGGCTACCGGCAAGAGGGACTTTTCGAGCGTTATCTCGACGTCGCGGGTGGCTGGCGGGATCACTTCTGCTACGCCGTCACCAAGGAGGAGACCGGTGACGGACTGGTCTCACGGCTCGTCTCGAAGGGCCTCGCGGAGCGCGTTTGACCCCGTTACGGGGCCGTTCCGGTGACCGCGTTACCACAAGCTGTGAGATTCACCTAATTTGGTGATGCATTTTCCGTGATCGAAACCGGCGAGTCTGCGCGGCGTGTGTGACTGTTGTGGCTAGCGTGACTACAGCAGTGGATCGGGGGAGGTGACGGGAGATGCCCAGTTCGGTGATCATCGTCGCGCTCGCAGCGGCATGGCTCGTCGTTCTCGTGCCCATGGTCGCCCGCAAGCGCCAGCAGGTCGCACGGACGACGGACTCGGCCTTGGCGGCGCGAGTCGTGCGGAGCGGGAGCACACGCCACGAGGGACCGGAGGAGTTCGCGATGGCGGAAAACACGGAACCATCGGTAGAAGACGACCTGGCCGAACTCGAGGCGGAGCTCGACGCCGACCTCGAAGACGAGGCACCGGAAGCCGAACCGCTTCCCCAGCCCTCGCACACGGCCCGCCCGGAAAGAGAACGCCAGGGCACGGGCTACCGGCCCGGCCGGGGCGGATTCGACCCGGAAGCGGCGGATATCGCCGCCCGCGCCAAGTACGCGTTCCGGCAGCGGGTCGTCATCGCGCTCCTGGTGCTGGTGGTCACCACCGCGGCCGTCGCCGGCTTCCTGACCCCGACGGTCTGGTGGGCCAACGGTGTCGTCGACGCCGTCCTCATCGGCTACCTCGTGTACCTCCGCCGCCAGGTCCGCATCGAGAACGAGATCCGGCAGCGCCGCCTCGCCCGCTTCAACAGCACCCGCGCCCCGCGCCGCCCGGCGATCGACGACGAAGACCACGATGCGCATGAGTCCCGTGAGGACATCGAGGTCGTCGCCACCGAACGCCCGGCCGTCGTGGAACGCAAGCCGTCCCCGATGTCCCGCCTCCGGCGCCAAGCCGTCGTCGTCGACCTCGACGACGAGGACCCGGCCTTCCACGAGCTCGACGAGCCCGGGACCAGGCCTTTCCGACGGGCCTCCGGAGAGTGACCCCCCTGCGTTTGAGCCTCCAGAGCCACTGCTAAGCTCATGGAGCCTCAAACGCAGGGGCAAGCTTCACCAGGGGCTGTAGCGCAGTTGGTAGCGCGTCTCGTTCGCATCGAGAAGGTCAGGGGTTCGATTCCCCTCAGCTCCACAGTTCGAAAGGGTCTTCCCAAGAAATTGGGAAGACCCTTTTTTAGTTGTCGCGCAGTCGGCTTGTACGAATCTTGTACGAGCGTGAAGAACCTTCGATCGGACCGAGAAACCCGACGAAGGCGAGCGCCCATGTCCGAGCAGGTGCCCCCGGATCCCGTCCGATCCCCGTTCTCCCGGCGTTCACTGCTGCGAGCCGGCGGTGGTCTCGCCGCGACGACGGCGCTGCTCGGTACCGGCGCGGTGTTCGCCGGGCCCGCTTCGGCCGCGGTACCGGCGTCCAAGCGGTTCGACCTCACCAAGCCGTCCTACGACGAGTTCCGCAGCAAGATCCTGCACGAATCGCACCACGTGATGCAGGGTTTCGCCTTCGACAACCAGAACGTGCGCATCTTCATCGTGAACGCCCGCAACGGCGGGACCGGAGACGACCTGTGCGTCACCCAGGTCAACTTCTCCGGCGAGATCCAGGGTTCGATGCATCTGAACAACGCCGGGCACGGGGTCTCGATCGGCGTCGAGCCGGTGGGCACCGACTCCTACATCTGGATGGAATGCGACTCGGACGGGCCGACGAGTACGGGGCGCGGGACGGCGCTGGCGCGGTTCAAGTTCGTCAACGGTGGCACGCCATCGGTGACGAAGTTCCTCACCGGCAGCGACACGATCACCTGCGCCACCGATCCGATCAACAAGCGGATCGCGGTACGCCGCAAGGAGGGCGGCAAGATGTTCTACAGCGTCTATCCGCTCGCCTCCGCGGCCGCCGGGAACTTCAGCTCGCCGCTGGCGCATTTCGCGCAGCCCGCGCTGTCCACCGTGCCGGTGACCTTCCAGGGGTACACCATCTACGGCCAATATCTGTACACATTGGACGGTACGGGCCACGCGGATCCCGCCGATATCAACTCCTACGTCACCTGCATCGACATGAACACGGGCACGGTGAAGAGCCGCGCGCTGACCAAGGCGGGCCAGTCCCTGGTGTTCCGCGAGCCGGAGGGGCTCGGGATCTACCGGAGCCTGGCCGGGGAAACCCGGCTGTACATGGGTTTCGGATCGCGTAGCAGCATGGACAACATCAACCGCTACGCGAACCTGTTCTACAAGAACGTCCTTATCGACTGACGACTCGCGGCGAACGCGGCCGCCGCCAGGGCGGCCGCGAAAAGCGCGTACGAGGCCAGCAAGCCGGTGCCGGAGGAGCTCAAGGCGCCACCGACGGCCCTGCCCAGCAATTGTCCGACGCATTCCGCGGTGATGACGGCGGTCGCGAGTTCCGCGGCGGTGAAACCGCTCGCGTCCGCCGTCGTGGCCCTGAGGTACAGACCCGGATACGCGAGCCCGACGCCGATTCCGGCGACGGCCCAGGCGACGAGGGCCGTGGCGAACGAACCGCCGAAGGCCACGGCCGCGGTGCCGAGGGCGGTCAGGCTCAGGCCTACGACAGGGAAGCGCGCCGAGGAGAACTTGGCCGCCACGAGGCTGGTCACCGCCCAGCCGAGCGGGGCGGCGCTCAGAACGATCGCCGCCTGCCCGAGAGTCACGTGGAAAACACTCGTCAGGAGCACGGTGATCAGGCTGTCCGCGCCGAAATAGCCGATCGCGAACAGCACCATCGCCCCGAGCGCGGCGGGGGTTCCCGGCCGGAGCCGCGCGGTGCCCGGCGGCAGGATCGCGACCGTCCCGACGGCGGTGATCGCCGCCCCGGCGAGCGCGAGCGGCCAGAAACCCGCGCTGAACACGACGATCGCGGCCCCCAGCGGCACCGACAGCGTCCACAGCAAGGGCCGTGAAGCGGCATCGGGGGCGTCACCACGGGCGGCACGCACGACCAGCAACCGTCCGAAGAGGACGAACGGCACCGGCAGCAGCAGGGTCCACCGCCAGCCGACGAGGTGTTCCAGGCCGAGGGTCGCGGCCGGACCGACCAAGGCGGGCACGATCCACATCGCCGAAGACGCCGCGATCACGCGGATCCGCAGCCGGTCGTCGAGATGCCGGATCGCCGAGCTGACACCGAAAATCGCCAGCAACCCGCTGGCCAGCCCGGCGGAGAACTGGCCGAGGGCGAACATCCACGCCGTCCGCGCCGACGCGGCCAAGCCGAGCCCGCCGAGGTAGGCGATCATCCCGGCGGCGAGCGTGCCGCGAGGGCCCAGCCGGGCGAGAACCCTGCTCGCCAAGGGAAGCGCGACGAACAGGCCCAGCGTCGAGCCGGCGATCAGGAGTCCGAGGTCGTTCCTCGCGTCGAGATCGACGGCGACGACGGGCAGCAAGGTGGAGGCGACGAAACCGGTGACGGCGGCCGCGAACTCCAGCGCGACGATGCCGACCGCCAGCCGGACTCCCGTCATGTGTAGAGATCTCGGTCGTACCGGTTCAGCTGCACCCAGACCCCGTCCGGATCCTGGACGCGCAGCGAGTGGCCGAAGCCCTCGTCCATCGGCGGCCCAGGGTCGAATCCGGCGGCCCGCAGGCGTTCCGCCACGTCTTCCAGCGGCTCGTCGACCTCGAAGGCCAGCTCGCAGCGGCCCACGTCCTCGCCGGACGCCCGGTGGAGGGCCAGCATCCCGGCCTCGGCGGGCATCTCGACCCAGCCGCCGGGGCGCGACACCGGCCCGGTCCGCAGGCCGAGCACCTCGTAGAACCGCGTCATGGCCTCGACGTCCGCGCTGTAGCGGATCGGCATGATCTTCATCGCTCGCGTTCCTCACTGGTCCGCAGCAGGTACTCCTCCAGCACCCGTTCGACGAACGACGAGAGCGACTCGTCGGCGTCGACAGAGGCGTGCTTCACCCGCTTGATGAGGTCGGGCGGCAGATAGACGTTGAATTGCCGTTTCTCGACCTGAGCCATGCTCGCATGCTAGCAAACGAGCACAAGCGCCACCGTGATCAGCGCCAGACCAGCACCGATCCACGGGATGGCGGCCAGCGAAGCGCCCAGATTCAGCGCCCCGGCGGCGAAGGCCGGGGTGAGGCTGATGCCCAGCTGGAAGGCCGAGACCGTGGTCGCACCGGCGAGGGTCGGGGCGGAAGCGGCGATCGTGAACACCCGCCCGTAGAGCGCCGGATTGAGCACGAAGGCCGCGACGCCCAGCAGGAACACCGTCGGCACGACGACCCAGACGGAAGTGGCGAACAGCGCGAGCATCACCGAGAAGACCGCGATGCCGGCGCCGCCGCCGAGCAGCGCGTGGTGCGGGCGACGGTCGGAGATCCGGCCACCGATCGACAGTCCGGCGAAGGCACCGATCCCGAACAACGCGAGGACCGCGGGGAGCCAGACCGCGGGAACGACGTCCGCGAGCATCGCCGCCAGGTAGTTGAAGGACACCATGTACGCGGCGGTGCTCAGGATGGTGATCGCGTAGACGCCCCAAAGGCGTGGCGTCCGCATGGCGCGCAGCTCCCCCGAAAGGCTGGGTTCCACCGAAGGCGCGGTCGCGGGCAGGCCGACGGCGCACGCGATCACGCCCACGACGGTCAGCGTCACGACACCCCAGAAGCCACCGGTCCAGTCGGTGAGGTTGCTCAGCAGGGTGCCCGCCGGTCCCCCGGCCACCATCGCGACGCTGAGCCCGGTGACGACGACGCCGGAGGCGCGGGCGTTGCGGTCAGGCGTCACCAGGCTGATCGCGGTCACGGCGGCGACCGCGAAGAAGCCGGCGTAGGCGAGACCGGCGACGAACCTGGTGACCAGGAGGAGCCAGTAGTCGTCGGCGAGCAGGCCGACGGCGATGGCGGCGGCGAAGACGGCCTGTGTGGTCATCAGCGCCGTACGCCGCGGCCATTTCAGGCTCAGCACGGCGAACGGCGGACCGCCGAGGACGACACCGAGGGCGAACGCGGTGATGAGCGCGCCCGCGGAGGACAGGGAGACGCCGAGATCGGCCGCGACCGAGGGCAGGACCCCGGCCATCAGGAACTCGGCGCTCCCCATCGCGAACAGGCTGAAGGCGAGGAGGTAGACCCCGGCGGGAAGGCGTTTCGTCTCGATCATGGCGCCAGCATCGGGAGATTCTGGCTGTTTCGGCAAAGAACTTTGCCGGAACCGGGACGAGCTGCTGTGCTGGCCGCATGGAGAGCCAACCCGCCGTCACCGCGGCGATCGAACTGATCGCGCCCCGGCTGCGCCGCGCCAGGGAGAAGAAAGGCACGACGCTGGTGGAGCTCAGCCGCGCCACCGGCATCTCCACCAGCACCCTGTCCCGCCTCGAATCCGGGCAGCGCAAGCCGAGCCTTGAACTACTGCTGCCGGTGATCGCCGCGCTGGGCCTGCGCGTCGACGAGATCGTCGCCTCACCGAGAGTGCTCGAAGCGCCTTCGGACGGCCGGGTGCTCATCCCGCTCACCCGGCACGAAGACGGGCCCCGCGCCTACAAGATGACGATCCCGGCGAGCGACGACGAGCCCCGCACCCGAACGCACGGCGGCCGCGAATGGCTCTACGTGCTGCGAGGCAGGCTGCGGCTCGTGCTCGGCGACCAGGACGTCGTGCTCGGCCCTGGCGAGGCCGCCGAATTCGACTGCCGGACGCCGCATTGGTTCGGCGCCACCGGCCGCGGGCGGGTCGAGGTGCTCAGCCTCTTCGGTGAACAGGGCGAGCGGATCCACGTCCGCGCCCGCACCCGGTGAATCAGACGCGCTGCTGGATACGGATCAGGTTCCCGGACGGGTCACGGACGGCCCCGTCACGCAGGCCGTACGGCTGGTCGGTCGGCTCCTGGATGATCTCGGCGCCCGCCTCCTGCAGGTGCTTGAAGAGGCCGTCGAGATCGTCGGAGGAGAACAGGATCCCCGCGTAGGTGCCCTTGGCCATCATCTCGCTGATCACGCGGCGTTCGTCGTCGGTGATACCCGGGTCGACGGCGGGCGGGTGCAGCACGATCGACACGGGCTGTCCCGGCGGGCCGACGGTGAGCCAGCGCATGCCGTCGTAGCCGACGTCGTTGCGCACCTCGAAGCCGAGGAGGTCGCGGTAGAAGGCCAGTGCGGCTTCGGGGTCGGTCTGCGGGAGGAAGCTCCCGTGAATGGCGATGTCCATGATGGTCACGCTAGGTGAGACCGGTTCTCGACGCTTCTCGATTCCTGATCGCTCTTCCAGGCGGCCTTGATCGCTTCGACACTGCGATCGACGTCCGCTTCGGTCGTGCTCCAGTTGGACACGGAGATGCGCATCAGGCGCCGTCCGCGCCAAGTGGTCGCGCCCATCCAGCACTCGCCGGACCGCTGGAGGGTTTCCACGACGCGGTCCGTTTCGCCGTCGAAGGCGACGAGCACCTGGTTCAGCACCACGTCGTTCACGACGGTGACGCCCTCGCACGCTTCGAGTTTCTCGGCGAACCTCCTCGCCAGCGCGCAGCATCGCTCGACCATCTCGGCGATCCCCTCGCGGCCGAGTTCGCTGAGCGCGGCCCACGTCGCGAATCCTCGCGCCCGGCGGGAGGACTCCGGCACGAAGTCACCCGGCGCTCTCCCGCCGCCGTCACCCTGACCGGTCAGGTATGCGGCGGTGACCGCCATGGCGGCCCTGTGCGACTCGGGGTGGGCGCAGAAGGCGTAGCCGCTGTCGTACGGGACGTTGAGCCACTTGTGCCCGTCGACCGCCCAGGAATCGGCCGCCGCCAGTCCGGTGGTCCATCGCCTGAGCGTGGGAGCGGCGGCCGCCCAGAGCCCGAACGCGCCGTCGACGTGGACCCACGCGTCGTGCCGGTGGGCGATCTCCGTCGCGGCGGCGAAATCGTCGAAAGCACCGGTGTTCACGTTCCCGGCCTGGAGGCAAACGATTGCGGGCCCGTCGAGCGTCCGCTCGAGATCGGCGATGTCGATGGCGCCCTGTCCGTTCGCGCGCACCGGCCGCACGGCGTCGGTGCCCAGGCCGAGCAAGCGGAGCGACCGGTCGATCGACGCGTGCCGCTCCTCTCCGGCGACGACCCGCAGAGGCGGCGCTCCCTGCAGCCCCCGGCGCTCGACGTCCCATCCGGCTCGCGCCAGCACGTGATGCCGGGCGGCGGCGAGGCCGACCGTGTTCGCGCCCTGTCCACCGGTCACGAAGCCGAAGGAGGCACCGGCCGGGATACCGAGGACCTCCTTGAGCCATTCGCCCGCCACCTCCTCGACGATCGCGGCGGCGGGCGAGGTGACCTGGTTGAACGCGGGCTGGTCCCAACCGGTCGCCAGCATGTCGGCCGCGGTCGCGGCGTCGAGCGCGCCGCCGGTGACGAAACCGAAGTACCTTGGCCCGGTGTTCGCCACCAGCGCCGGCTCGACGGCGTCGGCCAGCCGCCGGATCACGTCGGCGGGTGGGACGGGTTTCTCGGGCAGATCCCCGAGTTTTTCGCGGACGCCCGTCGTGTCGTCCGGGAAGACCGGGACGTCGGCGACGTTTTCGCGGTACTGGGCGACGCGAGCGGCGACGCCGGCCAGCAGATCTCGCAACTCACTCATCCGGACGCGCTCCTCCACGATGGTCCCCACGCCATCCTGCCTCGAAAGGCCTTCGGGACGATAGGCCGTGACCAGGGCGTCATGTGACCTTGGGAAACCTTGTTTGACCTGCGGCGGAATGCCCCGGTACCGTTAGGCGTTAGCACTCTTGTCGGCTGAGTGCCAATGCACGAAGGAGCAGCAGTGCCCACCTACCAATACGCCTGCAAGGAATGCGACCACGCTTTCGAGGCCGTGCAGTCGTTCTCCGACGCGAGCTTGACCGTGTGCCCGCAGTGCTCGGGCCCGCTTCGCAAGGTCTTCAGCTCGGTCGGCGTGGTCTTCAAGGGCAGCGGGTTCTACCGCAACGATTCGCGCGACTCGAAGGCCAACACGACCGCGGCCCCGGCCAAGACCGAGACGAAGTCGGAGTCGAAGACCGAGTCCAAGTCGGAGACCAAGAGCCCGGCATCCTCCTCCACGGGTACCACGAAAACGGCCGCCGCCGCTTCCTGACGTCCCGAGTTGTCCACAGGCCCCCGGTTATCCACAGCCGGGGGTTTTCGTTCTTTCCACGGCCGCGTGCCGCCCCTAGCGTCGAGATCATCACCGATCGACGAGGGGAATCCCGTGCTCCACGATCTGCCCGTCCTGCGAAGACTCCGCGGCAGGCCCGCGCGGCTGATGCGCCGCTGGCTTGCCCTGTCCCTGCTGCTCAGCGGCCTGGTCGCGCTCTTCCTGCCGGAGTCCGCACGCGGCGCGCCCGGCACCGCGACCGTGGTCTCCGCCCATGACCTCCCGGCCGGGTCGGTGCTGCGCGCCACCGACCTCGAACTCGTCGACCTCCCGGACGACGTCCGTCCACAGGGCGCCACCGGCCTGCCCGCCTCGGTGGAGGGACGGCTGCTCGTCGGTGCCGCGAGGGCGGGTGAACCGCTGACCGATGTCCGGCTGCTGGACGCGGACATCCCCGGATCGGGTGATCCCGAGAGTTCAACTGTCCCGGTGAGGCTCGCCGACGCCGGCGTCGCGGAACTGCTCAGGCCGGGCCAGCGCGTCGACGTCGTCGCGGCCGCCGAAGCCAGACGTGAAGCATCTGTGCTGGCCAGCATGGCCGTCGTGGCCGCCGTCGGCGAACAAGGTGCCCGGGATCCGACCACTCCCGGCGCCGGGAGCAAGGGACCTTTGGTGCTGCTTTCCCTGCCCTCCGCGATCGCGACACGAGTCGCGGCCACCTCGCTGGAACGGTCCATAACGGTTACCCTCCGCTAGCTCGCGCCTGCCCTATGGCGGCGGGCGCCTGCGTCCCCCCGGTATGGAAAAGGGACGGTCGGCGAACCGTCCCAGGTGAAGAGGAGAGCGACTTGCTCAAGGGTTTCAAGGACTTCCTGATGCGCGGGAACGTCGTCGACCTCGCGGTCGCGGTGGTCATCGGCGCCGCGTTCACCGCGATCGTCACGGCCTTCACGAACGGCCTGATCAAACCGTTGATCAACACCATCGGCGGGTCGGACGCCGCCAAGGGGCTGGGGTTCAACATCCTGGCCGAGAACGACGCCACGTTCCTCGACTTCGGCGGCGTGATCAACGCGGCGATCAACTTCGTGCTGGTCGCGGCCGTCGTCTACTTCGTGATCGTGCTGCCGGTCAAGCACGTCCAGGAGCGGCGCAAGCGCGGCGAGGAGGCAGGCCCGGCGGAGCCGACCGACGTCGAACTGCTCACCGAAATCCGGGACCTGCTGCGCGCGCAGCAGAACCGCCAGAGCTGACCCGGTTCACCGGTCGTGATGGGGCGGCCGGTTCTCCAGGAACCACGAGTCGGAGTCCGGGGTGCGCTGCCCCGGCTCTCGCTCGTCGGAGGTCGTGTCCGGCAGGACGTCGCCGAAGATCTCGTCGACCCGTCGTTTCGCCGCCGCGGCGGAGCGCTTGTCCTCGTCTTCACCTGGCATGACGTCCATTTTCGCACCGGTCGCGAGGTACCCCGGCCGGTGGGACCATCAGCGCATGAGCATTGTCGACAAAGCGAAGGGGCTGGCCGCGCAGGCCATCCACAAAGCGGAAGAGGTCGCGGGCGAAGTCCGCGAGAAGGCCGGGCCGCTGGCCGAGAAGGCGGGCGACGTCGCGGCCAAGGGTGTCTCGGCGGCGTCGGCCGGGGCGAACAAGGTCACCGGTGGCCGGTTCGAGGACAAGATCGGCCAGGTCACCGAAAAGGTGGAAGGAGTGCTGCACCACGACAAAAAGGGCGAGCCCGGGACAGAGCCCGGACCCGCCCCGAAGAACTAGGCCTCTTCGAGCCCGGACAGCTCGTCGATCACGTACGGCACCAGCGACGAGAGCGTCGCCATGCCGTCGCGGACGGCCGCGCGTGAACCCGCGAGGTTGACCACCAGTGTGCTGCCGGAGACACCGACGAGCCCGCGGGAGATGCCCGCGTCCACCGCGCCGGCGGCGAGACCGGACGCGCGCAGTGCCTCGCCGATGCCCGGGATCGGGCGGTCGAGCACACCGGCCGTCGCGTCGGGTGTGCGGTCGCGCGGGGAGACCCCGGTGCCGCCGACGGTGATCACCAGGTCGGCGCCGCCGATCACCGCGGTGTTGAGCGCGTTGCGGATCGCGGCCGTCTCGGCCTCGACCACGACTACGCCGTCGACGATGAACCCGGCCTCTTCGAGCAGCTCCGTGACCAACGGTCCCGTGTTGTCCTCGTGTTCGCCGTGGGCGACGCGATCGTCCACGATGACCACCAGTGCGCGGCCCAGCCGTTGTGCGCTCCGTTCCATAGGCACACCGTATCCGGTTTCGGCTGATCTTCGCTTCGGCGGTGCCGCGTAGTTGTGACGATTCCCTGACGTGAGCCGGTGATCCGGCGCTGCCGCCGGAAATCGCCCCTAGCGTCGGAGCGGTGCGAACACTGATAACCGGCGGGGCCGGGTTCATCGGCTCCCACGTGGCCGATCTGCTGTCCGATGAAGGTCACGAGGTCGTCGTCCTCGACAACCTCCTCGGCACCGCGCATGGTTCGCCGCGCCCGCCCGGGTACACCGGTCGCCACCGGTTCCTTCGGGGCGACGTCACCGACACGGAGCTGGTCGCGGAACTGCTGGACGGTGTCGACGCGGTCTGCCATCAGGCGGCCGTCGTCGGGCACGGGGTCGATCCCTCCGACGCGCCGTCGTACGCGCTGAACAACGACTACGGGACCGCCGTGCTGCTCGCGGCCATGCACCGGGCGGCAGTCCGGAAACTGGTGCTCGCCTCGTCGATGGTCGTCTACGGCGAGGGTCGCTACGAATGCCCTGCCCACGGCATCGTCGCACCGTCGCCGCGGAAACAGTCCGATGTGGATGGCGGACGCTTCGAGCCCACGTGCGCGGCTTGCGGCGCCGAGCTCGGCTGGCGGCTGGTCCCCGAAGACGCGCCGCTGCGGCCGCGGAGCACCTACGCGGCCACCAAGCTCGCGCAGGAACATCTGGCGGCGGCGTGGGCCCGGCAGACCGGCGGAACGGTCTGGGCGCTGCGCTATCACAACGTCTACGGTCCGCGGATGCCGCAGAACACGCCGTACGCGGGTGTCGCGTCGCTGTTCCGTTCCTCGCTTCTGCGCGGCGAGGCGCCGATCGTGCTGGAGGACGGCAAGCAGCAGCGCGACTTCGTGCACGTCCACGACGTGGCGAGGGCGAACGTCCTGGCGCTGAGCACCGACGGCCCCGAAGGCGACCTGACTCCGCTGAACATCTGTTCCGGGCAGCCACACTCCGTCGGCGAACTCGCCGAAGAGCTGGCGAAGGCCTGTGACGGGCCTGCCCCGAAAATCGCCGGTGGCGCCCGGCCCGCCGACGTCCGGCATGTCGTCGCGGATCCCGCCCGCGCCCGGCGGCTGCTCGGCTTCACCGCGCGGACGGGTTTCGCCGAAGGCATCGCCGGTTTCGCCACCGCTGAGCTGCGGGAACCGGTCGGTTCCTGAAACCGGGAACAGACCGGACCCCCGGCCGGTTGTCGTTCCCGGCAACGGAATCGACTTTTTTGGGGGTTTTGGTGGGCATCACCGTCGGAGACATCGAGATCGAAGCGATCGGGGACGGCTTGATCCGGCTGCCGCTCGCGTTCTTCCCCGGTCTCGACCCCGAAGCCCACCCGGACGTCTTCGACGAGGACGGCACCGTGCACGTCCCGACCGGCGCGTACCTGATCCGCGGCAACGGCCGCACGATCCTCGTCGACACCGGCCTCGGCCCGCGCGAATTCGCCTTCCCGCCGGGGATGACGCCCGCCAAGGGCGATCCGACGCCGCCGATGGGCACGGGTGGCGACCTCGCCGCCGCGCTGGACAAGGCCGGATGCCCGGTGGACGAGATCGACACCGTCTTCCTCACCCACCTGCACAACGACCACATCGGCTGGATCGCCCCCGAAGGCGACCTGACCTTCCCCGGTGCCCAGGTCGTCTTCGGCCGGCTCGACTGGGACGCGCTGATCGCGCCCGCCGGGACGAGCGAATGGAGCCGCGTCGGGATGGAGACCGCCCGCGGCGCGGGGCTGACCGAGGCGATCAGCGGCGACGCCGTCGAAATCGCGCCCGGGATCGTGGCGCGGCACGCTCCGGGACACACGCCCGGCCACTACGTCCTCGACATCACCGCGGACGACGAGCGTCTGCTGCTGCTCGGCGACGTCCTGCACACTCCCGCGCAGCTGACGGACTCGCGGGTCGGTTTCCTCGGCGACGTCGACCCCGATCTCGCTCTCCGTACCCGGCAACGCTTTCTCGCCGAAGCGGAAGAGACCGGCGCGATCATCGCGCCGGCCCACTTCCCGGACATGGGGTTCCTGCGGCTCTGACCTACTTGCCGCACAGCACCTTGTCGGTGAGCAGCTGGTCCGCCTTGTTGTAGGCCTGCCCCAGATCGGCCGCCGAGTCGCCGTAGGTCATGGACAGCTCGAAGGTCCGGCTGCCGTCGGCCGTGCCGGCCATCACCGTTCCAAAGCCGTGGAAACCGCCCATCCCCTTGAGGACGGTGCCGCAGCTCGCTTCCTGGACGTACAGGCCGAGCCCGTAGCCGCCCTTCGGGTGCGGTTTGCGCATCTCGGCGAGCAGCGGGGCGGGCAGCAGCTTTCCGCCCAGCAGCGCGGAGAAGAACGTGTGGAGGTCCTTCGTGGTCGAGATCAGCTCACCGGCGCTGGACGCCCACGACGGGTTCTGGTTGGTGATGTCGACCGTCTTCCACTGGCCGGGCTTCTCCTCGTAGCGGTAGTAGCCGTGGGCGTGCGGCCCGGGGATGCCCGGCCAGGTGCCGGGAACCACGGTGTCCCGGAGCCCGAGCGGCCGGAAGATCCGCCGCTGGAGCTCGTCGCCGTACGGACGGCCGGTGACCTTCTCGATCACCAGCCCGGCCAGGACGTAGTTGATGTTCGTGTACGTCCAGTCCGTGCCCGGCGCGAACAGCGGCGGCTTGGACAGGCCGAAACGCACCAGCTCCTCCGGCCGGTAGGTGTGATACCGGTTGTCCAGGAACTCCTTGCCCGTCAAGGGGATTCCCGGCACGATCGTGCCGTCGGGCAGCATCGCGCCGGTGTAGTCGAACAGGCCGCTGGTGTGCTGCAACAACATCCGCACGGTGATCCGCCGGTCGAGGCCGAACTCGGGCAGGTACCCGGCCACCGGCGCGTCCAGACCGACCTTGCCCTCCCCGACCAGCTGCAGCACGGCGGTGGCCACGAAGGTCTTGGTGTTGCTGCCGATCCGGAACCGTCCGTTGGTCGGCGGCTTGGCGGCCGAGCCCAGCTCGCGCACCCCGGCGCTGCCGGTCCAGTCGCCTCGCGGGTCGTGCACCCGCAGCTGCGCGCCGGCGAAACCGGAGGCGGCGATCTCCTCGGCCATCGCCCGCAGGTCCGGCCGGTCCCGTCCGCTGTCCGCGGCGGCGAGGCCGGGGGTGATGCCGGCCAGCAGCGCGGCCGCCATCGCGGTGATCGTCGCCCGTCGGAAGAATCGCTTCGCTGAAGTGGTCATGGCGGCAACGATCGCCGTCCGCGCTGACACCGCGGTGACACGCCGCTGACACGTCAGGGCATGGCGAGCGGAAGCCGGACCTCGAACCGGCAGCCGGGTCCGTGGTTCTGGACTCCGATCCGGCCGCGATGGGCTTCCACCAGGCCTTTCGCGATCGCGAGGCCGAGTCCGCCGCCACTCGCCAGCCCACCTCGTTCGGGCGTCCGAGCCCTCGTCCCGCGGAACGCGACGTCGAAGACGCGGCCGATTTCGTCGTCGGGGATCCCGCCGCAGCCGTCGGAAACCGCGAGCAGCGCCTCGCCGCCCTCGATGCCGATCTGGACGGCGACCGTCCCGTCCGGCGGGGTGTGCCGCACCGCGTTGGACACCAGGTTGCGCACGATCCGCGCCAGTTCCGGGTCACTGCCGGAAACGACCGGCCACACGTTGGCGTATTCGATCATGCGTACGCGTTTCTGCTCGGCGAGCGGCGCCTGCGCGGCGACGGCGTCGCTCACGACGTCGCGCAGCGGCACCGCGGCCATCGTCAGTTGCAGCGCACCTGCGGTGATCCGGGAAAGCTCGAACAGATCGCCGACCATGCCGGACAACCGCGTGGTCTCCCCGCTGATCCGCCGCGCGTAGCCGGTGACCTCGATCGGGTCGGCGACGACGCCGTCCGCGACGGCCTCGGCCATCGCCTGGATCCCGGCCAGCGGGCTTCGCAGATCGTGGCTGATCCACGCGACCAATTCGCGCCGCGACGCCTCGGCCGCGCGCTCCCGTTTCCGTGCCTCCCGTTCCCACACACTGCGGCGCGCGATCGCGCGGCCGAGCACGAGCGCCGCCGGCACGGTCACGAGCGCGACCAGCAGGCAGACCAGGGTCATCGTGGTCAGCGCCGGGGTGAACATGAACCCGCTGATGCCGAGCACCGCGATCAGCGTCGCGAACACCGGGATCAGCACGAGGATCGTCATCGTGCTGGCGAGCGAACCGTGCCGGAGCAGGTACAGCGCCAGCCCGCCGAGCAGCACCACCGGCAGCGCGAACATCAGCGCGAACGGCAGGATGTGCCAGGCGTGCGCCAGCATCTCGCCGAGCGACTCCCCGGAGCCGATCATCGCCGCACCGGGTCGTACCGGTAGCCGACGCCCCATACGGTGGCGACGCGGACGGGTTTCGCCGGGTCCTTCTCGATCTTCTCCCGCAACCGTCTGACGTGGACGGTCACCGTGGACTGGTCGCCGAAGTCCCAGCCCCAGACCTTCTCCAGCAGGTCGGCGCGGGAGAACGCCACCCCGGGATGGGTGAGGAAGAACGCGAGGAGATCGAATTCCCGGCTGGTCAGGGGAAGTTCCACACCGCCGAGGGCCGCCTGCCGCGCCGACATCTGCAACGCGAGGTCTCCGTCGGTGATCACGCGGGCGGCCGGTTCGGGCCGCGGCATCCGCGCCCGCCGCAGCACCGACGCCACCCGTAACGCGAGTTCCTTGGGGCTGAACGGTTTCGTGACGTAGTCGTCGGCGCCGAGCTGGAGTCCGGCGATCCGGTTCTCCTCCTCGCCGAGCGCGGTCAGCATCACGACCGGCACCTGGCTCACCTGCCGCAGCCGACGGCAGACCTCGAGCCCGTTGAGCCCGGGCATCATGACGTCGAGGACCACGAGGTCCGGCCCGGTCGTGGAGAACAGCCGCAGCCCCTCGGTGCCGTCCCCGGCGACGTCGACCTCGAAACCCGCGACCTCCAGATACCGCCGGACGACGTCCCGCACGGTCTCGTCGTCGTCGACGACGAGCACCCGGCCCTGCTCTGTCATGTCATCCACCTCACCAGCTCGTCAGCACCAGATGGTTCACCACCAGCGCCGTGGCCGCCGACGCGGCGAGCCACCACCGCCGCCCCTTCGACGGCAGCAGCGCCACCGCGGGCAGCAGCCACACCTCGAACGGTAGCCAGATGCGTTCGACCTCGGCCTTCGACAGGCCGGACAGGTCGGCGAAAGCGATCGTCAGCGCCGCGGCCAGCACGATCAGCGTGACCGGCTCGCGGAACGACCGTTTCGGCTCGGCGAGGAAGTCCGCGCCCGCCCGTCGCGTGCCGGCGATCACGGCGGGGCCGATCGCGATCAGCACCGCCGCGATATCCGCCCAGACCCAGTAGGAGTACGGGCGCAGCGTGGCGATCCCCTGGTAGTAGCGCTCGACGACCAGGTGATAGCCGTCGAGCCACCAGAAACCCGCCAGCGCGAACGTCACGACGACCACGGCCACACCCGCCGTGGCGAGGAGCAGGATCCGCCACTCGCGGGTCAGCACGACGACGGCCAGCACGAGCACGGCCAGCAGCACGAGACCGTAGGAGAGAAAGAGCCCGAACCCGAGCAGCAGACCACCGGGCAGCGCGAGGATCCGTCGTCGCTTGGCGAGCGCCAGCAGCGCGATCCCGGTCGCCGTGACCCCCGCGAAGAGCCCGTCCGCGGACACCCCGATCCAGATCGCGCCCGGAGTGAGCACCGCGAACGGCAGGACCGTCCTGGCGGCGTCCTCGCGGCCCAGCGCGGCGAGCGTCACCGGCACCGCGACCACGGCCAGGCAACCGACGAGAACTACGACCGTCGACGCCCACGCACCGCCCTGCAGGCCGAGTCTGTCGAGCCAGACGAAGACCAGCGTCGCGCCCGGCGGATGCCCGGAAACGTGTGTCGTCCACGAATCCGGCTGGAAGTCGAGGATGCGGGAGGAGAATTCGTTCAGCATCGCCGGGATGTCGGTGATGCCGGGGACCTCGTGCAGGTACTCGTGTTCCGTGGTGAGCCTGCCGGTGAAACCGCGCGCCCAGCCGTCGATCATCGCCAGCGAGAACGTCCACGCCAGCGCGGTCACGTAGCCGAGCGCGAGCAGCGGACGCCATCGCAGCCGCGCGGCGAGCGAGGGACCTTTGGTGACGACCAGCAGCGCGAGCACGACGGCGGCGACCGAACCCGGCCCCACATGCGGCAGCCACAAACCGAACAGCGGCGGCGCGAACGCGTAGATCACCACGCCGGAGCCGGGCCGGTTGTAGTAGAGGCCGACGCCGATCGCGGCGGCGACCACGAGCATCGCCAGCCCCACGGCGATCAGATCGGCCCGGCGACCGGTACGGGAAGGGGCGGTGACAGTGGACATCACCGGCACCATAACCGCGTTCCCCGCGCCCATCGGGCTGAACGCGGGATCCGTCAGAACTCGGTAAGGACTTCGCCGACGTCATGATTCGGTAAGCACGGCAAGGGTTTTCGTCCGTCCATCCCGGATTTAACGTGCGTTGCGTGAACGATGACCAGGTTGACGTCGTGCTCCCCTGTCTCGACGAGGCCGGCGCCCTGCCCGGCGTACTGGCGGCGCTGCCCGAGCGGTATCGGGCGATCGTGGTCGACAACGGCTCCACGGACGGTTCCGCCGAGATCGCGGCCGGGCTCGGGGCGAAGGTCGTCCACGAACCCCGGCGCGGCTACGGCGCCGCGGTGCACACCGGGCTGGAAGCGGCGACGGCGGACGTCGTCTGCTTCGCCGATGCCGACGGCTCTCTCGATCTCGCCGAACTCCCGATGCTCGTCCGCGGCCTCGCGGACGCGGATCTGGCGGTCGGGCGGCGGGTGCCGTCCGGGCCGGGAGTCTGGCCATGGCACGCGAGAGCCGGCAACGCGCTGATCTCGTCGTTGTTGCGGCACAAGGGATTGCCGGTCCGGGACATCGCGCCGCTGCGGGCCGTCCGGCGACGGGCGCTCCTCGATCTCGGCGTCACCGATCGCGCCTTCGGCTACCCGCTCGAACTGCTGGTCAAGGCGAGGCGCGCGGGCTGGCGGGTCACCGAATTCGACGTGTCCTACGGCGAACGCGCGAAGGGCACGAAGTCGAAGGTCTCCGGCTCGCTGCGGGGCACCCTGCGCGCCGCACGGGATTTCGGGCGGGTGCTGAGCCGATGACCTTCTGCCTGCTCATCGTCGCCAAAGCGCCCGTGCCCGGTTTCGCGAAGACGCGGCTGTGCCCGCCCGCGACACCGGAACAGGCCGCCGAGATCGCGGCCGCCTCACTGCTCGACACCCTCGACGCCGCCCTCGCGACCCCGGACGCGCGCGTGGTCGTCGCCATGACCGGCGAACTCGGCGAAGCCGCCCGCGGCACGGAAATCGCCGCGGTACTGCGAAAAGCGGAGGTGATCCCCCAGCGCGGTGAAGGTTTCGACATGCGGCTCGTCAACGCGCACGCGGACGCCTCTCGCCCCGGGGAATCGGTGCTGCAGATCGGGATGGACACCCCGCAGGTCACCCCGGCACTCCTGGCTCAAGCGGCGAGCCGGGCCGATAACTCGGTGCTTGGGCCTGCCGAAGACGGCGGCTGGTGGGCTCTGGGACTCAAGGACCCGTTACACGCCAAGGCTCTCGCCGGGGTCCCGATGTCGCGTGACGACACCGGGCGGCAGACCCTGCGCGCGCTGAGCGAAGCAGGGCTGTCTCCAGGACACCTAGCCACACTGTCCGATGTGGACACGATCGCGGACGCGCGCCGGGTCGCCGAAGTGGCACCACACGGCCGGTTCGCCCGAGCGGTGGCCGAAGTCCGGTGACCGCCTTCGACCGCGGCCTGCTCGGCCACCGCTGCTGGCTGGAACTGGCGACCGGCGAACGCGTCGACCTGCCGGTGGACCGCTGGACGGCCATCCCCTGCGAGGGCGACGAAGTCCTTCTCGACGCCTGTGAGGGCCCGACCCTCGACGTCGGCTGCGGCCCCGGCAGGCTCACCGCCGCGCTGTCCGAACGCGGAGTTGCCGCGCTCGGCGTCGACATCTCCGCCACCGCCGTGCGGCTCACCCACGACCGGGGCGCCGCCGCGCTCCATCGAGACATCTTCGATCGGCTTCCCGGCGAAGGACGCTGGCGGCACGTTTTGCTGGCAGACGGGAACATCGGCATCGGTGGCGATCCACACCGCCTCCTGACGCGGATGTCTGAACTGCTCACCGAGAGCGGGACCGTGCTCGTCGAACTCGACCCGCCCGGCCGCGGCCTTCGCCAGGACCGGGTCCGGCTGCGGCCCGAGGACGGCGCCTGGTTCACCTGGGCGTGGGTCGGTGTCGAGGCGATCGCGGACCTCGCCGCCCGCACCGCGTTCCGCGTCGCCTGGTCCACCAGCCACGGCCACCGCTGGTTCGCCTGCCTGGAGAAAGCATGAACACGCCTTCGGAGCGCGTGACGTCCCGGATCGGGCTCGCCCTCGCCGTCACCTTCACCCTGTGTTTCGTCACCGGCCTGCTCAGCCATCTCATCCAGCATCCGCCGTCGTGGTTCGGCTGGCCGAGCCGTCCGGTCTGGCTGTACCGGGTCACCCAGGGCACGCACGTGATCTCCGGGATCGCGTCGATTCCGTTGCTGCTGGCCAAACTCTGGAGTGTCTACCCGAAACTCTTCGAGCGTCCGGTGATCCGGTCGCTGCCGCACGCGCTCGAACGCCTGTCGATCCTCGTGCTTTCCGCGGCCGCGTTCTTCGAACTCGTCACCGGCCTGTTCAACGTCGCGCAGAACTATCCGTGGAACTTCTACTTCCCGCAGCTGCACTACGCGGTCGCGTGGGTGGCGATCGGCTCGATCCTGGTGCACATCGCGGTGAAGCTCCCCATCGTCCGCCGCTCGCTCGCGACGAAGCCCGAACCGTCGCGGCGCGCCTTCCTCCGGACGACCTGGCTGGCCGCGGGGGTCGCCGTCGTGGCGACGGCCGGAGCGACGGTTCCGTTGCTGCGTAACGTTTCCGGGCTGTCCTGGCGGAGCGGCAAGGGACCGCAGGGGCTGCCGGTGAACCGGACCGCCGAGGCCGCCGGTGTCCTCGACTCGGCGAGAGACCCGAACTGGCGGCTCGCGGTAGTGACGCCGCGCGGCACGAAAACCTATTCGCTGGACGAGCTCCGTGCCCTGCCGAGAACTTCGGCGGAACTGCCGATCGCGTGCGTCGAGGGGTGGAGTGAATCCGCGCACTGGAGCGGCGTCTCCCTGCCGGAACTGCTGCGGCACGCCGGAAGCAGACCGGGCACGCCGGTCCGCGTGTTCTCGCTGGAGAAGGCTGGGCCGTACGGGATCAGCGATCTCCCCGGCGAGCACACCGCGGACGAACTCACCCTGCTGGCACTGGAACTCAACGGTGAGGTGCTCGACGCCGACCACGGCTTCCCGTGCCGGATCATCGCCCCGAACCGGCCCGGTGTCCTGCAGACGAAATGGGTCACCCGCTTGGAGACGCTGTGAAGACGTTGCGGCTGCTGCTGTTCCTGCCCGGGCTCGCCGCGCTCGCGTGGGGTGTGGTGCTGTTCGCCGAGTACGCTTTCCCGCTGCGCCCGGACGTCTTCGGGACGCTCGGCTGGCTCGCCGGCGGTCCGCTGGTCCACGACCTGCTGGTCGCGCCACTGGTCGGCGCCGTGGGTATCGCGCTGAGCAGGTTCCTCCCGGACCGATGGAAGACGCCGGTCAAAACGGGCGCGGTACTCACCGGTGTCCTGACGCTGCTCGCGTTCCCGTTGCTGTGGCGGCCGTTCGGCGGCGCGCGGAACCCGGGCCTGCACGACGCCGACACCGTCACCGGCCTGCTCGTCACCCTGGCGGTCGTCTGGCTCGGCGTGCTCGTGGCCGTGTTCCTCAGGCGGAAGACACATTGGTGAGGCCCGGGCTGCCCGCTCGGGGACGTCCAGCGGCCGTGCCGGAGGGCGAAACACCACGCACCCTGACCTGGGTAGCGCCCTTGCCCTATACCTCGATAAAAAGGGGCCACGCGCGACCGGGATTGGCAGCCGGTCGCACGTGGCCTCTTGGGTCCGGCCCGCTGGGGGTTCGAGCCGGAGCTGGTCTCGGCCGCGCACTGCGGCCGAGCGTCTCTTAGTTCGGGGTGACGGGCTGGCCGCCGAGGGTCACCTCGATGACCTTGCCCCCGCTGAGGGTGAACTTCACCTTGTCGTTCGGCGCCCTGGTGCGGATTTCGGCGACGAGCGCGTCCGCGTTCGGGATCGACCGGTCGTCCAGCTTCGTCACGACGTCGCCGGATTTGAGGCCCGCCTTCTCCGCGGGGCTGCCCGGCGAGATCTCACCGAGCTGCGCTCCGCCGGTCGGCGCCGTCTGCACTCGCGCGCCGATGAAGGTCTGCGTCGCTTGGCCGGTGTTGATGATGTCGTCGGCCGTGCGGCGCGCCTGGTCGATCGGGATCGCGAAGCCGATGCCGACGTTGCCGCCGGTCTCGCCGCCCTGCCCCTGCGCGGACTTCGGGCTGTAGATCGCCGAGTTGATGCCGATGACCTGGCCCGCCATGTTCGCGAGCGGGCCACCCGAGTTCCCGGGGTTGATCGCCGCGTCGGTCTGCACCGCCGACATCACCGTGGTCTGGTCGCCATTGCCACCGGCGCTCACCGGCCGGTTCAGCGCGCTGACGATGCCCGAAGTGACCGTGCCCGTCAGCTCGAACGGCGAACCGATCGCGACCACCGGCTGGCCGACCCGCAGGTCGTCGGAGCGGCCGAGCTCCACCGGGGTCAGGCCGCTGACACCGCTGACCTTCACCACGGCGATGTCCGTCGTGGGGTCGCGGCCGACGACCGTCGCCGTGCCCTTCTTGCCGTCCTGGAACACCGCCTGGATCTGCCCGCCACCGGCGGCGACCTCGACGACGTGGTTGTTGGTCAGCACGTAACCGTCGGTGCTGAGCACGAAGCCGGAGCCCTCGCCCGCACCCGACCGGCCGGACACCTGCAGCTCGACCACGCTCGGCGACAGCTTCTGCGCCACGGATTCGACCGAACCGGCGGGCAGGTTGCCCGTCTGCTGGGCCGGCTTCGGCGCGTCGAGCGCGTTCACGGCGGAACCGCCGGACCCGTCACCGGTCAGGTAGCCGACCGTGCCACCCGCGACGCCGCCGACCACGAGCGCGATCGCCGCGACACCGGCGAGCAGCTTGCCCGAGGTGGACTTCTGCGCCTGGCGCTGCTGCGGGACCGCGTAGACCGACGGACCCGGCTGGGTGAACGGCGTCTGCTGGCCGGGGATCTGGTGGCCCTGGGTGTACTGCCCCTGCGCCTGGTGCTCCTGGGTCTGAGTCTGCTGGGCTTGAGGCGACCACGGGTTGTACTGCTGCTGCTCCGCGGGGTAGGCCTGCTGCGCTCCGGTGTGCGGAGTGGCATGGCCGCCGAGGCCGGTCGCGTCAGGCTGTTGCGGCGCGGGCTGAGCCGCCCAGTTCGCGCTCTGCTCCGCGTCCGGCCGATCGCCGGCGGGCCGCGCCTTCTCGGCGTCGTTCTCGGTCATGTCTTCACCTTGCGGGATGGTCCTGAGAGGTTCCTGAGCCAAAGCTGTGCATCGCACATGAAGTATGGCCCCATCGGCGGGTGGCGCGCTGCTTATCAGGCTTCTTCGGCCTCAGCCGTCTCCGCCGTTTCGGCGATCATCAGCTCACCCGCCTGCTCGGCGAGCGTTTCCCTTGCGTTGTCGGACAAACCGTCGTCCGAGACGACCACGTCGGCCTCTTCGAGCCCGGCGATGGTGGAGATCCCGACGATGCCCCATTTGGTGTGGTCGGCCAGCACGACCAGCTTGCGGCCCGCTTCGACCAGCGCGCGATCGGTCTCGGATTCGGTGAGGTTCGGCGTGGTGAAGCCGGGGCCGTCGGCCATCCCGTGCACGCCGAGGAACACGACGTCCAGGTGCAGCGACCGCAGGCTCTGCACGGCGACCGGCCCGACCAGCGCGTCCGACGGGGTGCGGACACCGCCGGTGAGGACGACCGTGCGATCCGGCTGGTTCGCGCCGCGCAGCACGTCGGCGACCTGGATGGAGTTCGTGACGATCGTCAGGCCGGGGATATCGTCGAGCGCCCTGGCCAGCGTCCACGTGGTGGTGCCGGCGGAGATGCCGATCGCGGTGCCCGGCCGGACCAGCCCGGCCGCGAGGGCGGCGATGGCCTCCTTCTGCGCGCGCTGGCGCACGGATTTGGCCTCGAAACCGGGTTCGTCGGTGCTCTTGCCGACGACGGAGGTGGCGCCGCCGTAGACCTTCTCGACGAGGCCGCGGCTCGCGAGCACGTCGAGGTCGCGGCGCACCGTCATATCGGAAACGCCGAGCCTCACGACGAGATCGCTGACCCGGACCGCCCCGGTCCGGCGCGCCTCCTCGAGGATCACCGCCTGTCGCTGCCGCGCGAGCACGAATCCTCCCTGGATCAACTACACAAAATCCTACGCGATCAAACATGGCGCGACGAGCCGTGCCGCCTGCCACCATGAGGCCATGGCCAGGCTTCGCGACGTCGTCTTCGACTGCCGGCATCCGGCTTCGCTCGCCCGTTTCTGGGCGGCCGCGCTCGACGGCTACGAAATCGCACCCTATGAAGAAGAGGAGCTTGATCGCCTTCGTTCGCTGGGGTTTTCCGGTCCCGAAGAAGACCCTTCGGTGTTGGTCGAAGCCGCGTCGGGACCGCGGCTCTTCTTCAACCTGGTGCCGGAATCGAAGGTCGTCAAGAACCGCGTGCATCTGGACCTGACCGGAGACAGCGTCGAACGGCTCGTCGGCTTGGGCGCACACGTACTCGCACAACCCGAAGACGGGTTGGTCGTGCTCGCGGATCCCGAAGGGAACGAGTTCTGTCTCGTTACTCCTCGGCCGTCTCCTTGACGCCCTCGATCGGGACGCCGCGGAAACTCAGCACGAAAAGCGAGACCGCGCCGAAGAACAGCGCGATGTCGGCGACGTTCCCGACGAACCAGCCGTTGTAGTCGATGAAGTCGACGACGTGACCACGCGCGAAACCGGGCTCGCGGAACAGGCGGTCGCCCAGATGCGTCGTCGCGCCGCCGAGCAGCAGCCCGAGCGAGATCGCCCAGCCCGCCGAACGGACCTTGCGCGAGATCCACAGCAGCGCGACCACCGCGACCGCGGCCAGGATCGCGAAGATCCAGGTGGAGTTCGCCCCCAGCGAGAACGCCGCGCCCGGGTTGTAGAGCAGCCGGAACCGGATGAAGTCGCCGATCACCGGGATCGGTGCGTGTCCGGTGAGGGCGTCGACGGCCCACCATTTGGTCAGCTGGTCCGCGGCCAGCAGCACCGCGGCCACCAGCAGTGTCCACAGCAGACGGCGGGGCGGCGGCTCAGGCGCGTTCTCGGTGCTCATCACCCGTCAGCGTAATGGCGAGCGCGTTGAGCGCGGCGGGGAAGCCCACGTAGACGGCGAGATGGAGGATCGCCTCGACAGCTTCCCGGAGCTCTCCCGCCTCCCGCGCCTCGCGAAGGACGTCGGCCAACTCCGGCGCCACGCCGCCCTTCGCCGTGTACACCGCGATTCGCTTGAGCCGCCTGGTCGTTTCGTCGTCCTGCGCCAGGTCACCGCCGACGTTCGCCACGGCGTCGCGGTGGAACCGAAGCTGCGCCTCCGCGTATCCCAACGCCTCCAGCGCCGCGACGGTGATCAATTGCCGCTGTGGCAGCGAAAGCCCCGGCCGCTGGTACACGCCGCCGTAGACGAAGGCGACCGCTTCCCTGCCGTAGTCCACCGCCTCGACGGCGTCGAACAGCTCCAGCACGGCCGGGTTCTCGACGCCGCCGAGAAGCCGGAGCAGTTCGATGCCCTTGTCGTAGTCACCCATCAGGCCGGGGCTCCCGGGAGCCGCAAGGTCATCAGCGCGCCGCCGGTGGCCGCGCGGCCCGCGTAGACGTCACCGCCGTGCCGCTGCGCCGCGTGCTGGACGATGGCCAGGCCGAGCCCGGAACCGGGCAGCGTCCGCGCCTCCGACGAGCGGTAGAAGCGGTCGAACACCTTCGGCAGGTCCTCGTCGGCGATCCCCGGCCCGGAGTCCTCGACTTCGAGCACCGCGGTGCCGTCGCCGACCGGGTACAGCCGGACCCCGACCGTCGACCCTTCCGGCGAGAACTTCACCGCGTTGTCCAGCAGGTTCAGCACCGCACGCTCCAGTGCGCTGGTGTCGCCGGTCAGCACCCACGGCTGGAGCGAGACGTCGAACTCGATCTCGCCCGCGCGGCGGCGTGCCCGGTCCAGCGCGCGCTCGACGACGTCGACCATCTCGACCCGCTCGTGCTCGATCCGCGGCTCGTCCTGGCGTGCGAGCTCGACGAGGTCGCCGATCAGCTGGGTCAGCTCGTCGAGCTGGCCGCGGATGTCGGCCTCGATGTCGCTGCGGTCCTCGTCGGACAACGTCCGCGCGCCCGGCCTGCTCGCGGACAGGAGGAGTTCCAGGTTCGTTCGCAGCGACGTCAGCGGCGTGCGGAGTTCGTGTCCGGCGTCCGCGACGAGTTGTCGTTGGCGTTCCTGCGATTCGGCGACCGTGCCCAGCATCGTGTTGAAGCTTTGGGTGAGACGTGCGAGTTCGTCGTCGCCGCTGACCGGGATCGGCCGCAGGTCACCCGTGGTGGCGACGCGTTCCGCCGCCGACGTGAGCCGGTCGACCGGCCTCAGCCCCGCTCTCGCGACGGCCGTTCCCGCGGCCGCGGCGACCAGGATCCCGGCGCCGCCGATCAGGAACAGGACCACGGAAAGCTCGTTCAGGGTGCGTTTGGTCGGGCCGAGCGACTGCGCGAGCACCATCGCCTGACCGGCGCCCTGCGGGAGGGCGACGACCCGGCTGTCGGTCTTCGGGTCGGTGCGCAGGGAGAAGGCCTTGTCCCCGGAGGCGACGGCGATCTCGTCGTCGCCGTACGGCGGGCGGCTGCCGGACTGCGGATAGGTCAGCCGCACCTTCTGCCCCACCGTCAGCTGGCCGATCTGCAGGTCCGCGCTGGCCAGGAAGGCGCCGGGCACCTGCTGCAGCTCGGTCTGCACCTGCGGCGATTCGACCGCGGCCTGCGCGCGGGCGAGCAGGTTGTCGTCCACCTGCTGGTAGAGGTTGTCGCGCACGACGAGGTACGCGCCAAGGGACACCAGGGCCACCGCGCCCGCCACCGACGCGGCCGCGAGCAGCGTCACCCGGCCGCGGAGCGAGAAGCGCCGCGTGCCCCAGCGGTCGCCGCGCGGATCCTTTTCGGACACGTCGACGACCGGCACCGGCTCCGTCACGGCGGGGTTTCCCTCAGGACGTAGCCCACTCCCCGCACCGTGTGGATCAGCCTCGGTTCGCTCCCAGCCTCGGTCTTTCGGCGCAAATAGCCGACGTAGACCTCCAGCGCGTTGCCCGACGTCGGGAAGTCGTATCCCCATACTTCCTCCAGGATCCGGCTGCGGGTCAACACGTGCTTCGGGTACGAGAGGAACAGCTCCAGCAGGGCGAATTCGGTCCTGGTGAGACTGATCTCCCGCCCGGCGCGGCGCACCTCGCGCGTCCCCGGGTCCAAGGTGAGGTCGGCGAACGAGAGGACCTCGGCGTTCTGGGCGGCCTGCGGATCCGGGATCGCGCGTCGCAGAAGCGCACGAAGGCGCGCGAGCAGCTCTTCGAGCGCGAAGGGCTTCGGCAAGTAGTCGTCCGCGCCCGCGTCGAGGCCGGAGACGCGGTCGGACACGGTGTCCCGCGCGGTCAGCACGAGAATCGGCAGGTCGTCGCCGGTGCTTCGCAGCCTCCGGGCGACCTCCAGGCCGTCGAGCCGCGGCATCATCACGTCGAGGACCATCGCGTCGGGTCTGTTGGCGATGATCGCTTCCAGGGCCTGCGCGCCGTCCCCGGCCAGCTCCACCTGGTAGCCGTTGAACTCAAGGGATCGCCTGAGTGATTCACGGACGGCCCTGTCGTCGTCCACTACGAGGATGCGCATGGCGACAGTCTTACGCAGAGTGCTGAGACTCGCCTAAGAACACACACAGAACCAACAAAGGAAATCCGGCGGTCCGGAAGACGTTTCAGCCGGTCTCGGGGCCTTTTGCAACGGGTGCGTTCCATCTCCGCCACAAAGCGAGCATCCGGACCCCCACGACGGCGGCGGCTGCTACCACCGTCACCGGCCCCGGCGGCAGTCGCAGAGCGTGACCGATCACGACGAGCACGGCCCCCGCGAGCGCCGCGACCGCGTAGATCTCCTTCCGCAGCACGAGCGGGATTTCCCGCAGCAGGAGATCACGCACCGCACCGCCGCCGATACCCGTCGTCATGCCGATCAGGCACGCCGCGTAGGGGGTGGCGCCCGCGTTCAACGCGATGGTGGTCCCCGCCGTCGCGAAGACCCCGAGCCCGAGCGCGTCGGCGAGGAGTACCGCGCGCCGCAGCTTCGCGATCTGCGGATGGAAGACGAACACGACCAGCGCGGTCCCGCCGCAGACCGCGAGATAGGGCCAGGTCCGCAGGGTCGTGGGCGGCGTGATCCCGAGCAGGACGTCGCGGATGACCCCGCCGCCGAGCGCGGTCGTCAACCCGACGACCACGACCCCGAAGACGTCCAACCTGGACCGCACCGCCGCGAGCGCCCCCGAAGCGGCGAACGCGATCAAGCCGAGGAACTCGAGGGCGGTGAGGATCATTACTGGTCGAGCAGGCCACCGCGGTAGGCCAGCAGCGCGGCCTGCACCCGGTTCGCCGCGCCGATCTTGGACAGGACGGCCGAGACGTAGCCCTTGACCGTGGCCTCGGACAGATGCAGGCGGCCGCCGATCTCGGCATTGGACAGCCCCTGGCCGATCAGCCCGACGACCTCACGCTCCCGCTCGGACAGCGACGCGAGCAGCTTGCGCGCCGGCTGCGCGGCCCGCTGCTCGTCCCGATGCGACTGGACCATGCGCGCCGCGACCCCCGGGTCGAGCACCGCGCCGCCGCGGGCCAGGTCGCGGACGGCCCTGAGCAGCGCCGCCGGGTCGATGTCCTTGAGGAGGAAGCCGTTGGCCCCGAGCCTGAGCGCGAGACTGACGTAGTCGTCGATGTCGAACGTGGTCAACATGGCCACGGTCGGCGGATCCGGCAGGGCGAGGATGGCCCTCAGCGCGCGAATGCCGTCGTCAGGCGCCCGCATCTTGATGTCGAGCAGCGCGACGTCGGGGTGGTACCTCCGGGCGACCTCGACCGCTGATCTCCCGTCGCTCGCCTCGCCCACGATCTCGATATCGGCAGCGCCCGACATCATGGCACGCAGGCCCGAACGGACCAGTTCCTCGTCGTCGGCGAACATGAGCTTGATCAACGAAGCCCTCCGGCAGCCGGGGGAGCGGCGTCTCGCGTCCCGTTAACGAAGATTACCTACTGTTGTTCAGGGTTTCGAAACCAGACACGTACGAGTGACCCACGCGGGTCATCTGTGTCGATCTAGGCGTCGATTCAGACCCTGTTTTGCCTGGGTCGAGTGTCGCCGCTCCCGGTCGGATCCGCAGGTCGAGTGTCACTGGACGGCCACTGTCGCTGTCCGGCCGCCGATCTTGGGCCGCCTGGCGCGCAACCGCCGTTCGGGGCATTCGGGGCCGGCCGCTTGGTCCGCCCGGGTGTGACTTGCGACCTCGCGCTCGGGCGGCTCGCGTCACCCGGTAGGCTGCGCCTGGCAGTACATGCCCTCGTAGCTCAGGGGATAGAGCACCGCTCTCCTAAAGCGGGTGTCGCAGGTTCGAATCCTGCCGGGGGCACATCTCAGACCGACCGCCACACTTTGCGACACAGTCGTCTGTTCGTTCACCGGCCTCCGAGGATCCGGATCGCCATACAACGCGTGTTACTACACTCGGCGAATGCCGAGCGCGAACGGACCATCCGAACTGTGGCGACTATCGCCGCCGGACGAGGTAGCCACCCAGGAAGGACGAGACCTCGCTGCGCACCTCCCGAAGATCATCGGCGAGCTACGGCACAACCCGAACTCGCTGAAGTACGCCTATGACGAGCGCGAAAGTGCGTTAATCGCCGCATACGACGCCGGATCCGTGGAACAGGCGCTATTGACGGCTAGCCACGAAGATCTCTTGGCCGACCGACAAGCGCCACTAGTCGTGGAGTGGCTAGCAGAGAAATCCAAGTACTTTGACGAGCGAGTGTGGCACGAGCTCCGAATTGCCGTTGGCGTGGCCGCCGGCGTACTGACCGGACGGCAGGCTGTCCGCGAAATCATCGGAGAAAGCCAACTGCACCACTGGAGACGGTACGAGGAAGGTCATACGGAAGATCTATCCCGGGTTCGCTTGGCTCAGGTGGCACCGAAAAGCCACTGCGATCTATGGGCCAACCTGACAATGCTCGTCGAGTTGAGGCGGCTAAGGCACCGGGACCAACCTGCCCTACACGATACGGCTGTACGTAGCCGACTTGAGCAGCACCTGCACGAGCACCCCGAGGCATGGACGGAAGCGATGCCTTGGCTATTAGCGTCGAGCAAGAATTCGCATGGATATCTGGATTCCCTGCTCGTAGCCACAGTGGCCATGGGAGACAGCCGTTTCCGCAAGGCAGTCGAGTCAGCCGCAAATCATCCGCACCTGGCTATAAGGATGCCAGCAGATGGCGTACTGGCTCGCGCAGAAGGTACAGCCGAGGTCGAGCTCAGTGAACATTTGCTCGAAATAGTCGCCGGTGTTCTCGACGGCGACCGAAGACGCATTCAGGCGTTCCCTCAACCTCTTGCGGCCCCGACCCATACCTGGCTGTCTCATGGCCCTCTTGAGAACCTGATAAAAAATCATATCGATTTCAGCCTTGTCAGTTTTTCTGAGATTGTCCATCTTCAAGGCTCGGCAGAGGAAGACGTGCTCACGACACGACTTCTCGGCTGCCTCGAGCAAGAGTTTTCGAAAATCGATACTCATATGGAGATCACAACGCCTCACGCTGCGCGCATACCCGAGATATCGCTTGCGCAGCGCCCGGTACGCAAGTCAGATGAAAGGGCAATCGGTGCCGACATCGGTCTGGTTATCACCATTGAACTTCCACAGAGACTACGAGTCAGTTTTGGTGAGCTGATTCAAGTCAAGAAGTCAAAGCAACTTCACGGTGCCACCGGGGCAAGTGAGTCTTGGCGTATCGACATCAAACAGCTGAATGACATCATAGAGCATAGTCCAACTTCAGCGTACTGGCTGATCCAGAAATCCGGAAGCGTACTGTGTTTACCAGCAAAACTTCTGCACGCGATCACCTCCGCGAAGACAGGCGCACACTCGGTGACCAACGCCGCAAAATCCATAACTGTCCGGTACACCGAGATCCGACACGCGGCAATCGGACTCAGCCAATACCTTCGAGACCTGCTCATAGGCATGTGGGTCGGCAGCCGGAGCGATCTGACACTCAGCACAGCCTCTGGTGCAAACGATCGCATCCGTCCGATGCACATTCTCGATGTCGCGGTCCGCATTCAGGAAGGCGATGACGGATAGGCCTCGATTAGGGATACGAGTTCATCGAGCTTTGCGCGATGCGGGCGACCAACATGCGCTGCGACCGCCCATATGCCGATGAGATCGCACCAACGAACAATCTCCGCACCCAACGCGCCCTGATCAGCGACCCGCGGGACGGCCGTCCGGGTCTGTCATCGTGATGGCGCCGCCCCGCGCCTGCAGGACCACGTCGGCACGGTACTTCCCCTCGCCCAGGGCGGCGAGGGTGCCGAGGCTGACCATCCGTGTGGTGGCGCCGTCGCGGTCGAATACCAGCAGGTTGCCGTCCTGGACGTAGTCGCCACTGTGGGTGCCATCGCCCTCGACAGTGACGGGCCGGCCGAGTTCTCGTTCGATTCGTGCGCCTGAAGCGGGGCCGGTGAGGATGTGGACCGACGTCCAATCGCCGGGTGCCAGTTCCTTGAGCGGTCGTGAGCCGCCGGTCCTGGCGAGATCGCCGATCGTCTTTTCGAGACCTTCGTCGAATTCCACTGTCACTCCTGGGGTGCTCGGGCCACAGCCCGCCACGAGGGCGAGCAGGGCGAGCAGAGTCACTATCAAGCGCATGGTCAGTATTGGTCCGGATACGCCGACGGGTCGCCGGGGTCGTGGTCGTCGTTGCGCCCCGGATTGTCCGTGGGCCAAGGCTTATTCTTGGTTTCGCGGGTCTCGCCAGGAGACGATTCGTTGGACGATACCAGTGTGTCGTTCTTGTCGATGACCACCATTTTGCCGTCCTTGACCGCCTGTTCGATCAGGTTCGCCATCTCCTCGGGGCTGGCGTCCGGGTTGGCTCGGGCGATCGCGCGGCCGACTTCGTTGTTGTGCAGGTCCATGGCGACCGGGACGTGGTGGCTGCTCGGGTTCCGCTCGTGCGCCGTGGCGAAGTCGCGGGCCCATTCCTCTCCGTACCGCTGCGTCATCATCGCGTTCCAGTAGGCGTGGCGGAACGCGTCGGCGTGCCCGTCGGTCAGGCCTTTGCCCTCGAACTTGCCTTCGGCGACGTGCAGGGCGTCCTGCCGGATGTCGGCGAATTCCTTGAGCCCGAGCAAGCCCTTGCGCATCTGCAGATCGTCGAGCAACTTGGCCTCGGACTGGGTGATCTTCTCCTTCGAAAAACCCGCCCGTTCCGCGAGCCAGCCGGTCAAGCCGCTCGGCCACACTGTCGTGCCGTCCGTCTTGACCTGGTATTTCGCCAGGAGGTCGCGGTGCCGCTGTTCATCGGCGATACGGTCTTCACCCGCCGCGGCGGCCGCAGCCAAGGTTGTCGCGCCGGCGTCACCGATCTCGCCGGCCATGATGCGCTGAAGCACGGAGTTCAGTTCGGTGTCGATCTGGCCGGCGCGGGCCAGGATCGCTTCCACTTCGACTTGCAAGAGCACGCTGGAGAGAAACCCGGTGGCTTCTTCGGTCTCGACGACCTTGCCGTTGTCGATCCGGAAGCCGTTCTTGGCGGCGAAGTCCTCGGTCGTCTCGACACTGCGCACCAAATCGCGCACCGCCTGCTCCGTGTCATCAATGATCTTCACAGCCGCGGACAGGCGCGCCGCAAGATCCTCGAGTTCCTGGCATCGGGCGCGAAAGTTCTCGGCCGCCGCGTCCGCCGCTTCTCCGGCCCACCCGGCGGGCTTGGCACCGTCGATCTCGTCCTGCAACCCCAGCACCTGGCGGTTCTGCGCGGCCAAGTGGTCACCGATCTGTCCTATCCCGTCAGCCTTCCATTGGCTGACATCGGCCCAGGTGACCATCAATTACCACCCGGCCCGCCGAATTCCTGCTCACCGGCGCCATCTCGAGCGCGGTACGCAGTCGCGGCAGTGGTCAGCGACGCGGCGTAGGAATCCACACCCTTCGCCCAGACGCCGATGGAATTCTCCCAATGCGGACCGAGCTGGGCGGCGGTCTTCGCGGACTCGCTACCGGTCAATGCGCCCGAAAGCGCCGCCACCCGCTCCAAATCCAGCGCACGCACGATTCCCGCGGCTCGCTTGGCCTGATCGGCCGCATCCCGCAATGCTTTCGGATCAGCTTCGAACCCCGTCATAGACCCCTCCCCCTCAGATTGAGACTACTTGTCCTATTTGAGAGGTTCAAGCCGCCGTCAGGCCTCGTGGAAGTCGTGGAGGCGATGCGCCTCGGCCGACGACTCCGTGGCGGCCAGCCAATGCGGATAGGTGACATAGACCAGTTCCGTGTCCTCATCGGCCACATAGACGACCTCGGCACCGGAACGCAGGTAGATCACCTCGCCGGCCCGAGCCGTCACCGAACCCGAAGGGCCCTCGACGGTGAAGACGCCCGAGGTGATGACGAGGGCTTCGTCGTAGGTCATCTTCCAGGGGTTCTTCTCGCCTTTGCCATAGCGGGCGAAGCCGACGGATATGGACGCGCCGCTGTCTTGTGCGAGGACGTCGGCCAAGAAGATCTGCTGGTCGAGTCTCTGAAACCAGGTCGAAGCGTCATCGCTCGTGAAGTGTTCGACGGACATCCAGGTCTCCTTAAGTGGAAGTTCTTCCACTTAGTTAACTGGAGAAAGTTCCACTTGTCTACCGGTTAGGCTCACTGGGTGCTTCCCATCGCAAGATCCGGGCCGGTAGAGCGGGCGGACGCGGCTCGCAACCGGCAGAAGATCGTCCGTGCGGCGGCCAAGCTCGTTGCGGCCAAAGGGATCGACGGGCTCGCGTTGGACGAGGTCGCGGCGGAGGCGGGCGTCGGGATCGGGACCGTGTATCGCCGGTTCCCGGACAAGGGCGCGCTGGCGCAGGCGCTACTCGACGAGAACGAGCGCGAGTTCCAGGAAGCGTTCATCGGCGGGCCGCCGCCACTCGGGCCGGGGGCACCCACGCCCCAAAGGCTGAAGGCGTTCCTGGAAGCGTACGTCGACAGGCTTGAGACGCATGGCGAGCTGCTCATGGTCGCGGAGACAGAGACGCCGATGGCGCGGTTCGTGACCGGCGCGTACCGGCTGCACCACAGTCACCTGGTCGCGTTGATCAGCGAGATCGAGCCGGAAGCGGACGCTCACTTCAGGGCCGATGCGCTCCTCGCGCCACTGGCGGCGGCACAGTACGTCTACCAGCGCCAGAGCATGACGCCGGAGCAGATCAAAGCGGGCTTGAACGACCTATGCCGGCTCGATGACTAGTGTCGCGGCAAGTCCGGAAGGGGTGGCATGGATCTCGCGATAAAGTCCGAACTGGTCGAGCAGGTGCGTGCGTTCGTCGAATGGGTGGGTGCAGGACGGAAACTCACCCAGACCGGGCGTATCACCTTGGCAGATGCCAAAGCGCTGGTGCCGTTGTTGAAGACCGGTGACGTGCTCGAGCAGACCATCGGCAGCCACGTATACCGGACCAGGTCGAGCGAGCGCCTTCTCAATCTGATGCTTGTCGTGGAGTGCGCCAAGGCGGCGGGGCTGGTTCGCAGGACGGGGCAACGGCTGGTTCCGGTGAAGAAGAATCAGTCGCTTCTCAAGGACCCACGGAAACTGTGGCTCGCCTTATTCACCGGTTTCGAAAAACTTGGCGAGGCGTTCCTGCACTCGGGATTCGGCGAGTCATTGCTGCGCCCCGAGTTCACGCATGGCAGCCGCGCCGCGTTGGCGTCGTTGTACGCCGCGGACGGTGCTGTCGCGATCGCCAGCTTGTGTGCGCTGGTCTGGGACGTCGTAAGCGCGCCTTATGTGCTGGAAGATCTCAACGAGCTCCAGCTCGAGACTTTGCGCATCGCCACCGATCGCGACACCGAGCGCGCACTCGATGCCCTTCGTCAATTGGGGGCCGTAATCCTCCGGGACGAATCAGCCGAGATGACCGAGCTCGGCCGATCGGGTATGCGACGGCTCTTGGGCGAGCCGGACGTCGGCGATCCGATCTACCAGGTGAAAATCACTCTGCTGGACAACGAGAGTCTCCCGGTATGGCGACGCTTGCTGGTCCCGTCGGCCATCCCGCTCGACAGGTTGCACATCGTCATCCAGGCCGCGATGGGCTGGGAGAACTACCACCTGCACTACTTCCTCGACGGGGAGACCTACTACGGCGAAGCCGAGCCCGAGCTGCAGTACCGCGACGAGCGGCAGGTGCGGCTGGACGACCTCGTGAAGCCCGGCGGCCGCCTCTTGTACAACTACGACTTCGGCGACAGCTGGGACCACGAAGTCCTCGTCGAGGAAGCCACGGTCGCCACGTCAAATGGGCGTTATCCGAGGTGTATCGCGGGCGAATCGGCCTGCCCGCCGGAGGACGTCGGCGGAACCGGTGGGTATACCCGACTGATCGAGATCCTCGGCGATCCCGGGCATCCGGAACACCAGGACATAGTCGACTGGTTCGGTCTCGACGACCCTGGCCAGTTCGATCCCGCTCACTTCGACCTCGACGAAGCCGACCAGCGCCTCGCCGTGGCCAATGGCTTAGTAGATCTCTACCGGCCCAACGCGTAGAACACCGTCGTCCAGCGGTACGCACCGCTTCCCACCGCGGCCCCGCAAAGCCGCGAAAGTCCCGACCGGGTAGACGACGTCCATCCAGGCGCACGGATTCGCGGGCCGGTGGACCTCGAAGCGCACAGGGCCGTCACCGGAGTCCAGAGTCACGACCGAGCCCCGCGGCAAAGCGTCCACATCGAAGCCCGACAGCACGATGTTCCGCCGGGCCAGCAGCGGATCACCAGGGACAGCGGAAGAGAAGAGCGTGACCGCGGCGGAACGATGCGCGGGGTGGTTGAAGTACCGGTCCCCCACCAGCCCCAGTCCCGCGCGCACCTCGACATGGTCGCGCGAGACCGGGGACGGATCAGGGCGCGCCCCCAAGGCGGGACGGCCCTCGTACGCGTGCACGGAAGAGACGTGCAGCGCGACGATCAGCGCTCGCCGAGCTGCCATTCCGGCCGCACGTAGTGGCAGGTATAGCCGTTCGGGATGCGCTCCAGGTAGTCCTGGTGCTCCGGCTCGGCTTCCCAGAAGTCACCGGCCTGGGTCACCTCGGTGACCACCTTGCCCGGCCACTTCCCGGAGGCGTCGACGTCCGCGATCGTCTGCTCGGCGACCTGCTTCTGCTTGTCGTCGGTGTAGAAGATCGCCGACCGGTAGCTCGTGCCGATGTCGTTGCCCTGGCGGTTGCGGGTCGTCGGGTCGTGGATCTGGAAGAAGAACTCCAGGATCTGCCGATACGTCAGCTGCGCCGGGTCGAAGACGATCTCGATGCCTTCGGCGTGGGAGCCGTGGTTGCGGTAGGTCGCGTTCTCCACGTCGCCACCGGTGTAGCCGACCCTGGTGGAAACGACCCCGGGGTGCCGGCGGAACAGGTCCTGCATGCCCCAGAAGCAGCCGCCCGCGAGAACAGCCTTTTCCGTCACTGTAGATCTCCTTCGGTCGTTGACACCCAGTACAACGTGTCGCACCGCCCCTGTCATCCCCGTCCAAGTGTGACGGAACGCTTACGTCCGACGGACCAGCGCAAAGAGGGCGGCCGGGGTACGCCCGGGTGCATCGACCATGGCGGCGATGAGCCGCTGGACCGACGGCCTGCTGAGCTCTTGAGGCGCACAGTCGTGGGCACGGTTCAACGCCTCGGTGGCGCGCTCGACGTCGCCATGGTCCTTCCAGGCTCGGGCGCCGTCCACGAACGCTCGTGCACGTCGCTCGGCGCTCGGCAGCCGCTGCGGATCGACCGAGTCGAAATACGTCAGCGCGCGGGCGGTGTCACCGAGAGTGGTGTGCACACCGATGCGATAGACGGCGACCGTGGTCGCGCTGAATTGCGCGTTGCCCATTCCACTTCCGGTGGCCTTCAGCCGCCGCGCGGCGTCCTCTGCTTCTTCGATGAGTGCGACGGCCTGAGCGCTGTTCCCGTTCTGGGCCGCCGAATAGCTCGCCGTGCACAAGAGCGAGCCATAGGACGCGAGTTGCCGATCCGGAGGACTGCCTTGATCGGCTCCCAGGTCGAAAGCGGTCCTGGTGAGCATGGTGATGGCACCGTTCAGACCGGCGTCTCTGTCGATCTTCTCGGGAGCGCTGAGCGCATGCCGCCGCATTCCGATCGCGATGGCCCGGGAACTCGCGGCGATCACCAACGGGTCGCCGCTCGACTCCGCCGCCGAGTGTGACCGATCGGCGGCGACGCGTGCGACGCAATCGCGGTGTTGTTTGACCGCCAGTTCCGAACCGAGCAGATACGCCCTGGAGAGTGCCGCGGACATCCGCTCCCGCATTTGCCCGGCGGACGCGTCCTTGCTCACGTGTGCGGTGGCTATCAATTGAGGCAGCGCTCGGCTGAGATGCGCATACTCGCAGGCTTCGAATTTTCTCTGCGCTTCGGCGAGCGCCTGGGAAAGCGAGACCAGTGGCACCGGCACAGCGGGGCACTGTGACTTCGCCAGCAACAAGGCCTCTAAAGATTCCTCGCCTGCGGACGCACGCGCTGTGCCAGGCAAGACCCCGGCGATCGTGACACCGACCAGCCCCGCGAGCACCTATCGTCGCCGCATCGCCTCGTCACCGTCCTGTCCACCGGGGATAGCAGTGCCGACATTAACCGGCGTGCCATCCTCGCGCATTTGCGCCGCGCCGGTGATTGCGGGTGCGAGACCGAAGAGGTGGGGCGGGATTTCGAGTACCTCGGAGAGAGTCCGCAAGTAATGGACATCGATGAGTTTGCGTTGGCCCGTCTCCATCCTCGACAACGTGCTCAGGGAGAGATGACAGCGGCCCGCCACCTGCGCCAGCGTCAGCTGTCGAGCGCGCCGGACGGCCCTGGCCAACGAGCCGTACCGAGCCATCGCAGCGGCCTGCACTATCTCGGGCGACGACCAAAACGGGTGGAGTGCGTCCATGGCGACCTCCCCGGCGATGGTCCCGCAACGGGCAGCCGCGGCAGTAGGGCGTTGCCCGGATCGCAATTTGACAGTTCCGCAAAGTTGTTGCCGATCGAGCACACAGCCCTGTCCCGAGGCGAGAACGCGCGTTCCATGGTCTGGAACTCTGACAACGTGACGACCGGCGGAGGCAAGGGATGGACGATCTTCGGCGCTATGTCCGTCTCGCGGCCGTCCCACCGGAAGTACCGGATCAGCCGGCGCGACGCGCGGCCGCGGTCATGGTGTCCGCCTTGGGCGTGCCGTACTTCTCGATTTCCGGCGGTCATGGACTTCGGTTGCGAGGCAGGCCGGACCCCGCACTGGATCCGGTCAGCTTTGTCGGCTACGCGGTGAGAACCGAACCGCTGGAATGTCTCGCCCTGTTCATGCTGCGGCCGACCTCGTCCCACGGCCGGTGCTCGATCGTCTCGGACCTGCGCGCGGCCGGGGCCTTGGTCGAGGGCCCGACTCCCGGTTTCTTCGATGCCAAGTCGGAGCACCTGCACGGCGTGGGAACGCCGGACGCGCCGTTCTCGACCCTCGACGGTGGCGCCATGGTGGACGGTGGATGGCTCCGCTGGTCCGGCAAGGAACCCTTTACCGGACGTGCCACCGAGCATCGGGCGATGCTCGAGATATTCGCAGAACTACTGGAGGTCTCACCGCTCGACCGCGGGGATCTTCTGATCGCCGACGTGACGGAACGCTTACGTCCACCGTGCGTCTCACGCTAGGTGAAAGCCCTCCTCGCGGTCCTCGTCCTCCTCCTCACCGGCTGTGCGACGGCCCCGCCAAGCCCGACGCCCGAGGACGCCTTCCGGTTCGGCGGGATCTCGATGCCCGCGAGTGGCAAGGTGCTGGAAACGCAGTACGACCGGGGCATCGACTCGCGCTACGTCGTCGTCCTCACCCTGCCGGTGGAGGACGTGCCCAAGCTGCTCGAAGCGTCGAACTTCGCGCCAGGGGTCATGGAGGACGACCGGCTCGTGGACGGCCGCCGCGTGGTCCGCAAGGTCACCGTCGAGGGGACCACGGTGCGCCTCGAGATGTTCACTACGTGAGCACTCTGCGTGAAAAAGATGGGCCGTTCGGACTCGCCTGGGTGACCCCCTAACGTGTACCTCCACGCATCATCCGCCGGAGGACGCATGGATCCGTTCCGTGTACCGCCCGAGCTGTTCCGTTTCACCGACGGCAGCAGATCAGGGCTCCCCCTGGCGATCCTGCACGCCTTCGGTGAGGCGAACGAGCGGCTCGAGACGGCGCTCGGGATCGACGACGTCCGCACTCGGCTGCGCGAAGTCGGCTGGCTGGAGACGCTCGACGACGATGACCTCGTCAAAACGCTGGACCAGCTCAAGGACCAGGGCCATCTGGAAACCGTTCAGAGCCACGCGGGCGACTACCGGACCGCGTCCGAGTACGAGCGCCGCAATCTCCAGTACGCGCTGACCAGGCAGGGCGAAGCGGCGTACGCGGGTGTGGTCCGCGCGAACGAGGTGCTCAACGCGACGGGCGC
This sequence comes from Amycolatopsis keratiniphila, assembly GCF_000400635.2. Taxonomy (NCBI): domain Bacteria; kingdom Bacillati; phylum Actinomycetota; class Actinomycetes; order Pseudonocardiales; family Pseudonocardiaceae; genus Amycolatopsis; species Amycolatopsis keratiniphila. The sequence goes on from NC_021252.1 coordinate 7,929,588, forward strand.
GCTTCAGACCGCGACGCTCGAAGCGCTCGGTGAGCGGCTCGGTGAGCTCGCGAAGCAGCTCGAAGACGGCACCGACAGGCGCGTGTTCAGCACGCTCACCGAAGTCGAGGGCCACCTCGAAGCGTTCCGCGACAACACGAAGCGCTTCAACGGCGACCTCCAGCGCCTCCTGCACGCGGAGGCCGACATGGCGACGTTCCACGAGGTCAAGGCGGCCACGGTCGCGTATCTGCAAGAGTTCTTGAACGACCTCGAGCATCACACCCACACCATCGCCACCCGCATCAAGGAGATCGACGACCACGGCATCGAGCGCGTGCACCGGCGGGCGCTCAACGGGGCGGCCCTCCTCAATCCGGATCAGCGCTGGCTCGACGTCCGCAAGGCGCGCTGGGACGGGCTCCGCGCGTGGTTCCTGCCCGAGGACGGGGCGACGCCGCGGGTCGAGGATCTCCACAACCTCGCGCGGCGGGCGATCATCACGCTTCTCCAGGTCCTGGACCGGATCACCGAGTCGCGGCGGCGCGCGAGCAGCGCGGTCGCCGATTTCCGTGAGCTGGCGCGGTGGTTCACCGTCGTCCCGGCGCAGGAGGACTTGCATCGCCTGTGGTCCACGATGTTCGGGCTGAGCTCCGCGCGGCACGCGCATCTCGCGCACGCCGACCCGGAAGTGGTCAGCACGACGGCCTCGTGGCTCGACGCGCCGCCGGTCGAGGTGTCGGAGCTGCTGCGCTCCGCGGGCCGCACCGAGCGGTTCACCCGGACCGGACGGGTCCGCGACGTCAGCGCGATCAGAGCCGCGAGAGCCGAAAAAGCCCTGCAGGAACGCGCCGAACTCGAAGCGGCGTGGAACATGCTCGACACCGGCGGCGTCGTGCGGCTTTCGGCGTTCGAGAAGCTGGATCACACCGTTTTCGAGCGGCTGCTGGACCTGCTGGGTCAGGCGCTGGGCAGGCCGCCCGGCGCGGAGGGCACCAGGCGGAGCACGACGTCCGACGGCCAGATCGAGATCGTCCTGCGGCCACCGAGGAACGGCGCGGTCGCCCGCTTGACCACCACGAGCGGCGTCTTCCGCGGCCCCGATTACGAGATCGAGATCAGCACGGCCGGAGGCGGTGCGTGAGCCTCACGAACCAACTGGTCATCGCGGAACGCGAAGAGGTCGCGCGCGGGATCCGGGCCCTGCTGGCCACCCCATTGATCGGCGAACGCGGCTCCCCCGAGACCTTCGACCTCATCCGGCGCCGCCGCGAGCCCATCCGGCAGTGGTTCGACTACTACTGCGGCTGGACGCTCACGGTCGAACCGCGGCTCGGCTACGCCCGGCTGGTCAAGGTCCGCGCGGCCGCCGACCCCACCCGCCCGGCGCGACGGCTGCGCTCGGGGCGCGCGGCGTTCGACCGCCGCCGCTACGTCCTGCTGTGCGTGGTGGCGGCCGAACTGCTGACCGTGCCGGTGACGACCATCGGCCTGCTCGCCGGCCGCGTCGCGCAGGCGAGCGCCGCCGACGACCTCGTCACCACGTTCGACGTCGCCACCAGGGCGGAGCGGCTGGCGTTCGTGGACGTCCTCAAGCTCCTGGAGTCCTACGGCGTGCTCGAAGCCGCCGACGGCGATCCGGAGTCCTTTGTGGACGATCCGGCGGCGAAGGTGCTGTTCCGGGTCGACGCGACGCTGCTGCTGCGGCTGCTCGCCGCGCCGGTCGGCCCTTCCCAGCTCGCCGTGCCCGCCGACGACGTCGCGCTGCGGTTCGAGGAACTGCTGGAGGCGGTGTCGCACGAGCAGCGCTACGGCCTTTCCTCCGGCCGCCACGAGGACACGCCGAGCGCGTCGGACGTCCAGCGCAACCTTTGGCTGCGGCACACGGTGTTCCGCCGTCTCGTCGACGATCCGGTGCTGTACTTCGCCGAGCTGACCGCGGAGGAACGCGCGTACCTCGGCACGCCGACCGGACGCCAGTTGCTGCGGCGTGCCGCCGAGCAGGGCGGTTTCGTCCTCGAAGAACGCGCGGAGGGTGTGCTACTCGTCGACGTCGACGGGCTGGCCACCGACGAGCGGTTCCCGGACGACGGCAGCAACGCCAAGGTCGCCGCGCTCCTCCTGCTCGACGCGCTCGACGAGCCGCGGACCATCGATTATCTGCAGAAGGCCACGGCCAAACTGCTGAAACGCTTCCCGCGCTGGGCCAAGACCTACCGGGGCAAGGACGGCGTGCGACGGCTGACCGTCGACGCGCTCGCCGTGCTGACCGGCTTCGGGCTGGTCCGCACCGAAGCCGAACTCGTCCGGCCGCTCCCGGCCGCCGCGAGGTACACCGACCGCACCGAGGAGGCGCCGTGACCGTGACGAGGTGGATCCCCTCCCGTGCGGGCATCCTCAACATCTGGCGCTACTACGACGAGATCTTCGAGTTCCACGACGGGCGCCTGCTGCTGCGCGGCCCCAACGGGAGCGGGAAGTCGAAGGCGCTGGAGCTGCTGCTGCCGTTCCTGTTCGACGCGAGCCTGCGCGCCAACCGGTTGTCGACCTTCGGCACCAGCGAGCGCAGCATGCACTGGAACCTGATGGGCGAAGGCGCTTCCGGCGCCACGCGGGTCGGGTACGTCTGGCTCGAATTCGGCATGGCGGGCGAGAAGTGGTTCACCTGCGGCGCGCGGCTCCAGGCCAGCACGCACACCAGCACGGTGCACGCCGACTTCTTCACCACCGATCAGCGCGTGGGCGACGGCTTGCCGCTGGTCAACGAGGCCGGTCAGCCGCTGACCAAGGGCGCGCTGGAGGAGGCGCTCGGCGAGCACGGGACGGTGCACGACGGCGCGGCCGAGTACCGCGCGGAGATCCGCGCGAAACTGTTCCCCACCTTGAGCGAACAGCGGTACGACGCGCTGATCACCGCGCTGCTCCAGCTGCGGATGCCCAAACTCTCGCAGCGGCTCGACCCGAGCCTGCTGTCCAACCTGCTCTCCCGCGCGCTTCCGCCGTTGGGACAGCAGGAGATCGCGGATCTCGCCGAGGGTTTCGAGCGGCTCGACGCGCAACGCGAACGGCTGGGCTCACTGGAGACCGAGGTCGACGCGACCCGCGCGCTCGCCGCGCGGCAGAAGACCTACGCACAGCGTGTGCTGCGCGCGGGCGCCGCGAACCTCATCAACGCCACAACGGAACTCGACGAACTCGCCGCGGCCGCCCGCCGTTCGGCCGAGGAGCACGACGAGGTCGCCGCGAAGAAGGAGGCCGCCGAGGAACGGGCGGCGAAGCTGGAAAAGGACGTCGAAGAGACCGAAGCGCGTCTGTCGGGGCTGACCGAATCCGAGTCGTACCGCAAGGGCCAGGAGCTCGACAAGCTGCGGCAACGGACCTTGTCCACGCGCGAGAAAGCGGAGGCACTGCGCGCGGACGCGGACCGGCTCCGTGCCGAGGCGGACGCCGACGAGGAGCGCTCGCGGGTGGCGAAGCAGGCCGCGAAACGACAGGCCGACCTCGTGCGCTCACTGGAGACCGAGGTCCGCGCCGCCGCGACCCGCGCGAACCTGGCCGGGGTGCACGACGAACTCGTCGCCGGACTGGACGAACCGGCCCGGCTCCGCCCGTTGCTGCAGGCCGCCGTGCGCGGCAAACGCGACCAGGTCGAGACGATCGGCCGGGCGCTGGACAAACACGAACGCGCCGTCGGGCGGCGCCACCAGGCCGAGGCGGACCTGGACCGCGCGCGAGCGGATTTCTCCGTCGCGCAGGAGCGGGTGGAACTCACCACGGCGACGCGGGAACTCGCGCTGAGCGATCTGCGCACCCGGCTCGCCGAATGGGCGATCGGCTGCCGCGAGCTGCGGTTCCCCGACGTGGAAGCGGTCGTCCGGGACGCCGAGGCGGAGGTCTCACTGCTGGGCAGGCTCGGCGCCGTCGCCGAGACCGTGCTCGAAGACATCATCCGGCGGGAGGCGGCGACCGGTGCCGCGCTGGCCACCGCGCGCACCGAGCACGACGAACTCCTCGTCGAGGCGGGCGTGCTCGAAACCGAGGACGTCCTCGCGCCCGAGCCGCCCCGCACCCGCACGACGGACCGGGCCGAGATGAGCGGCGCGCCGTTGTGGCGGCTGGTCGATTTCGCCGGCTCGGTCCCGGAAAGCACGCATGCGGGGATCGAGGCCGCGCTCGAAGGCGCCGGGCTGCTCGACGCCTGGGTGAACTCCCACGGTGTCGTCGACGGGCACGACGTGCTCGCGGAGTCCGGCACGCTGCCGGTGGCCTCCGGTCGTTCGCTCGCCGACGTCCTCGTGCCGGAACCCGACGCGGAGGTTTCCCCTACGAAGATCCGCCGGATCCTGGAAGTGATCGCCTTCGACGACACGCTCCCCGCCGGTCCCGCGGCGATCGGCGCGGACGGCGCCTGGCGGATGGGCGGCCTGTCGGGCAGCTGGACGAAGGACGCCCCGGCGTACATCGGCGGTTCCGCCCGGCTGCGCGCCCGCGAACGCCGCATCGCCGCGCTGCGGGACAAGATCTCCCTCCGTGAGAAGACCATCGCCGAGCTGGAGGGCGAGCTGGCCGCGCTGCGCGGCAGGCGCGAGCTGATCAAGATCGAACGCGCGGCCCGTCCCGGTCACGACGATCTCCTTGTCGCGACCGGGAACCTGACCACGGCCGAGGCGGAGCTGACCGCGGCCGACGCCGCCGTCCGGCATCTGGAGGCCACCGTCTCCACGCTGGAGACCGAGGCCAAGACGGCGCTGCACGAGCTGACCGCCCGGGCTTCGGAATCCGGGTTGCCGACCGAACGCGCGCCGCTGGCCGCGCTCGCCACGGCCCTGCGCACGTACTCCGACCAGGGCGAGAACTGGCTGTACGAGCACGGGAACCTGCTCACCGCGACCCAGCGGGCCGAGCTGTGCGCCGAACAGGCGGACCGGTCGGAGGGGAACGCGGCCCGGCGCGAGGAGGAGGCCGCCGACGCGGAAGCCGAACGCACCAAGCTCACCGCGATGCTCGACGCGATCGACGGCACGGTCGGCACCGGCCAGCGCGAGGTGCTCGCCGAAATCGACGGCCTGCGCACGAAACTGCGCGAGCTTTCGGGTGAACTCCGCGCGGCGAACGCCGACGCCAAGGAACTCGCGGTGTCGCTGGGCGCGCTCGGCGTCCGCCGGACGACCGACGCGCGGGCACGCGAAGAGGCGGCCAAGAAACAGGACGCGGCAGCGCTCCGGTTCCGGAAGCTCGCCACCGGCATCTTCCCCGCGGACGGCGGGATCGAGGATCTGCCGAAGTTCCAGGCCACCCTGTCCGCGTCCGAGAGTGTCCGTGCCGCGCTCGACACCGCCCGGCTGGTGGCCGCGGCGTGGCCGTCCGTGCCGCACGCGCCGAGCAACCTCGGCGAGGCACTGCACCGGCTGTCGGAAGCCGTGCACACGTGCCGGAACACGCTCAGCTCGCGCGCGGAACTCGATCTGGAGACCGACGAGGACGTCCAGATCTTCACCGCCGTCGTCGACGGGCTGCGGGTCGGCGCGGCCGAACTGCTCAAGATCCTTTACGCGGAAGCGGAACAGAGCAGGCACGAGATCACCGACCGCGAGAGCGACCTGTTCGACAAGACCCTCACCGGCGACACCCGCCGTCATCTCGCGGCCCGCATCCGGCAGGCCAACGACCTCGTCGACGGCATGAACGCGCGGCTGGAACGCGTGCGGACCGCGTCGCGGGTCGCCGTCCGGCTGGTCTGGCAGGTCTCCCCGGATCTGCCGCCGGGCACCAAGACCGCGCGGGATCTGCTGCTGAAGGATCCGGATCAGCTGACCGCCGAAGATCGCGTGTCACTGCACAAGTTCTTCCGTGAACGCGTCGAGCAGGCGAAGGCGGACGACACGGCGACCAGCTGGGAACAGCAGCTCGCGCAGGTCTTCGACTACACGTCGTGGCACCGGTTCGTGGTCAAGGTGGACCGCGCGAACGGGGCGGGCTGGCAGCTGCTGACCAAGAAGCTGCACGGCGCGCTTTCCGGTGGGGAGAAGGCGATCGCGCTGCATCTGCCGCTGTTCGCCGCCGTCGCCGCGCACTACCAGGCCGCGCCCGAGGCGCCGAGGGTGATCCTGCTCGACGAGGTGTTCGTCGGCGTCGACACCACCAACCGGGGGCAGGTGTTCGGCCTGCTGTCCGCACTCGACCTCGACCTGATGCTGACCTCGGACCACGAATGGTGCACCTACGCCGAACTCGGCGGCGTCGGGATCCATCAGCTCATCACCGGCGGCGACGGCGACGACGCGGTCACCACGGCCCGGTTCACCTGGAACGGCCACGACCTCCAGCCCGCGGGGCATTAGCCTGAGCGGCCCCAAAGCCGGGCGCAGCGGGGCCCTTTCCGTCGTTGTTCCTTGTGCGGCGCGGGAGGGCTCGCTACGTTCCTGCCGGTGGCTGTGCGGATCCAGGTGCTGGGCTCGCTGCGCGTATGGCTGGCCGGGGCGGAAGTCGACCTGGGCCCACCGGGCCGCCGCGCCGTCCTCGGCTTGCTCGTGCTCGCCGGCGGCGAGGCGATGTCCAAGCAGGAACTGGTGGACGCGCTGTGGGGTGACCGGCCGCCGCGCAGCGCGGTGAACGTCCTCCAGACCCACGTCAAACATCTGCGGCGGCTGCTGGAACCAGGCCGTCCGTCGCGGTCCGGGAGCGAGATCCTGCCGCATGTCGGCGGCGGTTACGCGGTGCGCTGGGACGCCGTCGAAATCGACCTGCCGCACGTCCGCGGGCTCGTCGCCGAGGCGACCGGCGCCCAGCGCGACGGCGAGACCGGGCGCGCCGCGGCGCTGTTCGGCGAGGCCCTGCGCCGGTGGCGTGGCAGGCCGCTGGCCGATGTCCCTTTGCTCGCAACGCATCCGAAGGTCGTGGCCCTGCTCGCGGAACGCCGCGCGCTGCTCGCCCGGTACGGCGACGCGATGCTCGCGATCGGCGCCGCCGACGAGGTGCTGACCGAACTGGTCGAAGCCGCCGCGGATCAGCCGCTGGACGAACCCGCGCAGGCCCGGTTGCTCCGCGCGTACCATCTCGCGGGCCAGCGGGCGTCGGCTTTCCGACTCTACCAGGAGGTTCGTGAGCGGCTGCTCGAAGAACTGGGGGTCGAACCCGGGCCGGAACTCGTGGCGGCGCACGCCGCGCTGCTCGAAGACGGGGAACCGCTCCCGGGCCCGCCTTCCGCCGCCCGGGTCCCCCGGCAGTTGCCCGCCGAACCACCCGGCTTCACCGGACGGGCGATCGAACTGTCCATTTTGGACGAATTGGTGCCGCGGCCCGGCGGCTCCGGCGGGACGGTGGCCCTCGCGGCCGTCACGGGGACCGCGGGCGCCGGGAAGACCGCCCTGGCCGTGCACTGGGCGCATCGGGTGAAGGGCCGGTTCCCGGACGGGCAGTTGTACGCGAACCTGCGCGGCCATTCCGGTGGCGCGCCCGCGACGGCACTCGAAGTGCTCACCCAGTTCCTGGCCGCGCTGGAGGTGCCCGCCGAACGCCTTCCCGCGGACACGGAGACCGCGTCCGCGCTGTACCGGACGCTGATGACCGACCGGAAGGCGCTGGTGGTGCTGGACAACGCCGTCGACGTCGCTCAGGTCCGGCCGCTGCTGCCCGCCGGTCCGGGCTGCCTGGTGCTGGTCACCGCCCGGGATCGGATGGCCGGTCTGGTCGCCTTCCACGGCGCCCGGCGGCTCACTTTGGGCATGCTCGATACCGGCGAAGCGCTGGAACTGCTCGCGCGGCTGCTCGGCGCCGAGCGGATCCGGGCCGAACACGAAGCGGCCGCCGAGGTGGCCGGGCTGTGCGCGTATCTGCCGCTGGCGCTGAGGATCGCCGCGGCCAACCTGGCCGACGATCCCGGGAACGGCATCGAGGACTACGCCATCGAGCTGCGCAAGGGGAATCTGCTCGCCGCGCTCACCGTACCGGGCGACGAGCAGATCGCCGTCCGGACCGCCTTCGACCTTTCGTACGCGGGCTTGCCCGCCGAAACACGCCGCCTGTTCCGGCTGCTGAGCCTGGTGCCGGGCAACGACATCGGCGTCGAGGCGGTCGAGATCCTCACCGGTTCCGATCGGGCGGGCCGGATATTGGACACACTCGCGTGCGCGCATCTCGTCGAGCAACACGCGCCGGGCCGCTATCACTTCCATGATCTGCTTCGCCGTTATGCGGCCGATCGCCTGGAAGCGCGGGAATCCCCGGCGGAACGCGCGTCCGCCCGCCGCCGCCTGCACGAGTGGTACCTGCGTGGCGTCGACGTCGCGGCGAAACTGTTGTACCCGCACATGTTCCGTCTCCCGCTGTCCGTGCCCGACGGCCCGGTTCCCGCCGCGTCGGCGGAGTGGCTGGAAACCGAACTGGGAAGTCTTGCCGCCGTCGCCGAAGACGCGGCGCGGACCGGACCGCTTCCGGTCGCCTGGCTGCTGTCCGACGCCCTGCGTGGCTACTTCTGGATGTCGTCGCGCCAGGTGGAATGGCGGGCGGCCGCCGGGGCCGCGCTGTCCGCCGCCGAGGAGGACGGCGATCTCCGTGCCCGCGCGTCCGCCCGGTTCAGCCTGGCGGACCTGGGTTTCCGGCAGGGGCGGTATCGGGAGGCCGTCCGTGGCTACACCGGCGCGCTCGTGCTCGCCCGGCGGGCGGGCTGGATGGAGGCGCAGGCCGCGGTGCTGGGCAATCTCGGTTGCGTGTACTGGCAATCAGGACGGCTCCCGGCGGCCGCGGCACGGTTCTCGCGGGGGCTGGAGCTGAGCAGACGCGCCGGAACAACCGCCGGGGAGGCCGTCGCGCTGGGCAATCTGGGGCTGGTGCGGTGGGAGATGGGCGATCTGCCCGGAGCCGCCGGAAACTACGTCGAGGCGCTGCGCCGGTATCGCGGCGTCGGCTCGCGGTACGGGGAGGCGATCAACCTGGCCAACCTCGGGCAGACGCAGCACGCCCGCGGCCGGGTCACCGAGGCCGCCGGGCTGCTCGCCAAGGCGCTCGCACTGCATCGCGAAGCCGGGAATCACGCTGGGGAAGCGGAAACGCTCGGAAGGCTCGCCTCGGTGTACTGCGATCTCGGCCGTCGCGCCGACGCGCTCGACCACGCGCGCGAAGGACTACGGCTCGCGCGGGAGACCGGTGAACCGCGCGGTGAAGGCGAAGCGCTCGTCGCGCTCGCGAGCGTGCACCAGCGCGCGGGACACCGGCAGGAGGCCGTCCGCCGGTACCGGCAAGCGCTGGTCCTGTTGCGGGAGACCGGCGACCGGTATCCCGAGGTCGACGCGCTCATCGGGCTCGCCACCGTCACCGGCGACCTCGGGCAGGCCCGTCACGCGCTCGCGCTCGCCGAGCGAGCGGGTTATCGCGCGTTGCGAAGACGGGCGGCGGCCGCGGTGGAGTCGATCCTCCGGGCCTAGACCGCGATGTCGCCGCTGGTGTCGTACGCGCCCGCCGGATGGAAGGTCACGACCACCCACGGATTGACGCCGTGTTCCTTGCCCGCGCCGTCCTGGCAGGAGAACTCGCTCATGTCGAACACGCTCCACGCCTTGTCCGGGAGTTGCCTGATCGACTCCTCGACACGGCCGACCCAACGGCAGGCCGGGCTGTGCACCCGCGGCGTCACCGAGGGCTCCGCCCAAATGATGCTGCCACCGTCCGCGCACCACGCGAGGTCGAACGTGTAGGTCCACCTCCCCGGATCTTCGAGCACGACCGGCTCGATGACCTTGACGCCGGAACCGCATTCCCGGGCCGCTTCCGCCTCACCGGGTGCGGCGAAGACGAGGCCGGCGCCGAGGACCATCGAGCAGGCAAGGATGTTCATCTCTCCCACTGTTCCGCCGCATCCGCCCGGCCGCAAGCCGCCGGATGCCGGGTCCAATCGACGTCCAATGGCCGTCCAGTGCCGCCGAATAGCTTGTGCTCGCACAGTTTCCGCTGAGGGGAGTACGGATGAGGGCACGACTCACGAAGGTCTTGGCCGTGGCGGCGCTCGCGACGGCGCTCGTCGTCGGGACCGCGAACTCGGCGCAGGCCGCCGGTCCGCGGGCGTTCGCGATCTCGTCGGACGGCAAGCTGATGGCCACCTTCTACACCGACACACCCCAGGTCCTCGACTGGGTCCGGCTCGTGCAGGGGCTCACCTGCGGGGAGACGCGCCTGATCGGGCTCGATTTCCGCGTCCAGAACGGTTTGCTGTACGGCGTGGGCGAGAAAGGCTGTATCTACACGATCAAGTTCCCGCCCGCGGCACCCGATGTCGTCGTCACGAAGGTCTCGCAACTGAGCGTTCCGTTGTACGGCAAGGACTTCGGCGTCGACTTCAACCCGGCCGCCGACCGGCTCCGGGTGATCAGCGACTACGGCCAGAACCTGCGGCACAACCTCGCCGACCACGTCACGATCGAAGACACCATCCTGACCACACCGCCGGCGGGCGGGCCGACCAGGGGCGTCACGGCGGCCGCCTACACGAACAACGATCTCAACCCCGACACCGCGACCACGTTGTTCGACATCGGCACGCTCACCGACCAGGTACTCGTCCAAGCGCCCGCCAACAACGGCTTCCTCAGCCCGACCGGTGCGCTCGGCGTCGACACCGGCCCGGTGGCGGGATTCGACATCTACAGCGACCTGACCAACGGCAAGACGACTTCGGTGAGCGCTTTCGCCGTGCTCAACCCGGCCTCCGGGCCTTCGAGTTTCTACAGCGTCAATCTGTTGACCGGTGCTGCCGCTAAGGTCGGCGATTTTCCGTTGCCGATCGCGGATGTCGCGGTGGCGCTCGATACGAACTGAGTGGGGAACGCCGCTGTCCGGTGTCCGGCCTTTGGGGCGGGCACCGGATTGTGGTGTGTGGGCATTGCGCCGAAGACCCCGGAGTCGGCAGAAGTGAACGGGCTGCCCGATCCGCTTGCTCGGCCTCGTTGCCGGAAAACGGCGACGTTGCTCGGTGATCGCGGGCTGCGGTCTTCCGCCGGCATGCGGTGGCCGGGAATCGGCGACGCTTCTTCCGCTGAGTGCTCGTTACCGGAAATCGGCGATTCGGTGTGATGACTGAACCCTGCGGCTTTCCGAAGGGGCGCGTTGCCGGAAGACGGCGGCACCAACCCGCGAGACCAGCCGCCCTTTACCGATTCCTTGTTGCCGAAAATCGGTAATGCTTCGCTTGCCCGTGAGGCCCCGGAATTGTCGGTGGTGGGTCGTAGGTTCGTGGGGTGGATACTCATTCCGCGCCTGTGGCGCTCCTGGAAAGCCTCACCGACCCCGAGGTGCTGGCAGCGGTGAACGATGCCGCGAATAGGTTGGACGACAAGGATTCCGTGGCGTTGGCGCAAGCCGCGTCGGCCGGGATCGCCCGGCTGGAGGCGGTGCGGTTCCGGGCACTCGCGCAGCTGAACCGGCACCGTGAGGGGGTGCGGAGTGTGGCGCAGGAGGTCGCGTTGGCGTTGTCTGTCACGGACAATCATGCGGGTGCGATGGTCGCCGCGGCCGACGCGTTGACCACCCGCCCGCCCCGCACTCTGCACCTGATGGATGAGGGAAAGCTAGCCGGTTTCAGCGCGATGAAAGTCGCTTCGGCGACCGTATGGCTCTCCGATGAGGACGCTCGTGCGGTGGACGCGTTGCTGGAGGGTCGGATCGCGAAGAAGAATCCGGATCAGGTTCGGAAAGCCGCCAACCACGCGGCGAACACCATCGACCCCGACGGTGCCGGCAAACGGGCCGAGCAGCATCGCGAAGGCCGTCGCCTCACTATGCGGCACGGCGAAACGGGGGTGGCGTCGCTCGAGGTCGAGGACGGCCCGGTGGAGAAGGTCGCTGCCGCGTATCAGCGGATCGATCGGGAAGCACGCGCCCTCAGAGGCGCTGGCGAGACTCGAACTCTGGATCAGTTGCGGGCGGATGTCGCGCTCGATCTGCTGCTCGGCGGCCAGGGCGGGGTGAGCGAGCGCAGCGAAGTGTTCCTCTATATGGACTTGTTCACCTATCTCGGTTTGAACGACGACCCCGCGGAACTGGCAGGGCATGGCACGATCCCCGCGGCGTTGGCCCGGCACATCGCTAGCGGTGAGAACAGTGTGTTGCGGCGGATCGTCACCGATCCGCTGTCCGGGCAGGTTCTGGATCTCGGCCGGGATCGGTACCGGCCGACGGCGGGTTTGGCGGAGTTCGTGCGGGTGCGGGATCGTGAGTGCCGAAGACCCGGCTGTCATCGGCCGGCTCAGGCGTGCGACCTCGATCATGCGGTGCCGTGGCAGCACGGCGGGCACACCGCCGACACCGAACTCGTCGACCTCTGCCGCCGTGACCACCGGCTGAAAGACGAACCCGGCTGGACCTACCACCTCTCCTCTGACGGCACCCTCACCATCACCACTCCCACCGGGCAGCGCCACGACAGCACACCGCCGCCGCTCCACGAACCCCGCCCAACGAACGACGAACCACCACCGTGCTGAGGCTGTCGCCGGAAAACGGCGACGCCCGGGTCGTGTGCGGAGGGTCGCCGAATAACGGCGACAGGCGAGTTGCCGGACTCAGCTGCGACCCACCGCTGACAAAGTTTCACTGTTCCGGCCCGTCGCCGGAAAACGGCGACAGCCCGGCCGGTCGCCGAAACACCACCCAGCCCACCGCTCAAAGACTCCACCCACGGGCGGACCCCGCAAATCGGCCCCTGACCCGATCCGCGAACCCACCGCGACCGGCACGCTCACCAAGCATGGAAACCGACCACGCCTTCCCCGGCCGCCGCATAGCCGCGGTCTCGATGATCCTCGGCCCGCTCCTGCTGCTCACCGGGACGCTGTTGCGGTCACGCTTCGACTTCTTCTTCCCCGACCAGCTGAAAGCGATGAGCGAGCATCCCGCGCTGATGACGGCCGCGTACACGTGTTTCCTGGCGGGCAACGTCGTGTTGTGGCCCGCGATCGTCGCGCTCGCCACGAAGATCGGCCGTACCAGGCCGGCGTTGGCCGCCTGGGGCGGCCTGTTCGTCCTTTTCGGACTCTTCGAGCGGACCTTTCACGCCGGGATCGACCAAGCCGCCCTCAGCCTTGCCGAACGACGCGGAGCCGGATTCGCCGAAAGTGTGGTCAGCGAGTCGTACCAGGATCTGCATCTGTTCAGTTTTCTGTCGTTCACGATCATGTTCGGCTGGTACGTGCTCGCGTTCGCCGCTTACCGGGCGAAAGTGCTCGGCATCGCCGGGTCGATCGGGCTGGCGACGATGGGACTTCTGCCGCTGGGTGTTTTGAAGGGCACCGAAATCGTGTCGATCATCGGCACCGCCGGACTTTGTCTCGCGTTGGTTCCGGCCGGTGTCCGCGCATTACTGGAAAGTCCCAAACCGAGCCGCCGGACGGTGTTGTTCGCGGCGATCGCCGTTCCCGTTTTGGGCGGCCTCGCCTTCGCCAGCGCGCTGGGGTGAGCTCAGGCCAGCCGTGCGGGCGCTTTCCTTTCACCGGATTCGTGTTCGTGCCCCGCCGGGAGGCAGCTCATCAGCAGTACGACACCGACAGCACCGAGAAGCATGTGCCCGGCGAGGATGCACAGCCCACAGAATCCGATCCACAATGAGATCTTCATTCTCAGAGGGTAGGGCCGTTCTCGGTGCGAGGCCCCGAACTTGGGAAAGACTTAAGGTCTCCTTTGAGAAAAGGGTCTGTCCGGCGTACGCGCGTAATACACCACCAGCGACACCGTCGCGGCCAGGAAGACCACCTGCATCAGGCTGCGCGGCACCAGTTCGTCCATCGTCGAAGTCACCGGGCCGTGCAGGGCCTTGTACACGTTCGCCGGGAACATCCCCAGCAACAACAGCGTCAGCCCGGCGGACGCCCACGGCGCGGTCCGCGACCACAGCACCCCCGCGGCGCCCGCGAGTTCGAGAACGCCGGTGACGGTGACCAGCAGCCCCGGCGCGGGCAGCGCGGGCGGCACCATCGCGACGAGTTCCTCGCGCATGCCGATGAAGTGCGCGAGACCGGTGGTGACGAACAGTGCCGCGACACCGCCGCGCACGGCCACCGGCCACGGCTTCAAGCGCCGGACGCCGAAGACGCCCAGCAGGAACAGCGTCGCCGTGACGGTGATCAGCATCAGTACGGGTACGAGACCGGGATCCATGACCTTGCCTTCCGAGCAGTGAATCTTTCCAGTGACAAGATGCGCTGTTGCAGGCCATCTTGTCAATGACTAGATTCATCGTCATGAGTCCCTACCACCACGGCGACCTCCGCCGGGCCGTGCTCGACGCCGCCGTCGCGGCCATCACCGAACACGGCCCGGCCGGGATCAGCCTCCGCGACCTCGCCCGGCGCGCGGGGGTCTCGCACGCCGGGCCGGTGCACCATTTCGGCGACAAGGCCGGGGTGCTCACCGCGCTGGCCGCCGAGGGGTTCGACCTGCTCGCGGACGCGCTCGCGGACGAGGGCGACCAGGGCTTCGTCGAGGTCGGGGTGGCGTACGTGCGCTTCGCGATCGAGCATCGCGCGCATTTCGAGGTGATGTTCCGCCCCGAGCTCCACCGCGAGGACGACGAGGCGCTGACCGCGGCCCGTGACCGCGCGGGGGCCCTGCTGACCAGCGGCGCGTCGTCGGTCAGCGACGACGCGATGGCGGGGGTCGCCGCGTGGTCGTTGATGCACGGGTTCGCGAACCTGTGGCTCACCGGCGCGCTGCGCGCCGAGCTCCAGGAGGATCCGGACACCGCCGCCCGCGCGATCGCCCGGATCCTGTTCCCGTGATCAAACCTGCGCGGTGGGCATCACGGTGACCTGCTGGAGGTTCACCCGCGCCGGGAGCGAGGTCAGGAACGCCACGGTCTCGGCGATGTCCTCCGGCTTCAGCCAGGTCAGCGTCTCGCGCGCGCCGTCCAGCCACTCCAGCGCGCCGGCGTCGGTGACGTGACCCTGCAGTTCGGTCTCGACCAAGCCCGGCTCGATCGCCGCGACTCGCACCCCCTTCGGGCCGAGGTCGGCGCGAAGGTTCTTCGACAGGTGCGTCACGTATGCCTTCGAAGCGACGTACACGGCGAAGGAGGGGAAGACGGCCTGCGCGCCGATGGACGAGGTGTTCACCAGGTCCGCGACGCCCTTTTCGGCCGCCGAAGCGACCAGATGCGGGACGAAGGCGCCGATGGCGTTCATCAGGCCCGTCATGTTGACGTCGATCATGCGCTGCCAGTCGCCGGTGGCGAGTTCGTCGATCGGCGCGGCCAGCATCACGCCGGCGTTGTTGAACAGCAGGTCCGCGCGGCCCAGTTTCGCTTCGACCTCGGCCGCGGCGGCCCGCATCGCCTCGGCGTCGGCGACGTCGGCCGCGAGCACGAGCGCGGTACCGCCGCACCGGAGACGGCGAGCCGCCGCGCGGCCGCTTCGCCGATCCCGCTGGACGCTCCGGTGACGACGGCGACCCTGTTCGCGTGCGGTGCCGGGGAATTCGTCATCTCTGTTTCTCCTAAGTGGACTCGGGTGATGAGTCCAGAAAACCGGGCCACGCGCGGAGATGGCACGGTCTGTCCAGCCTGGGTCCGGCAGTACCAGTCAGGCCGCGCACGGAACTGTTACGTGCTCATCGAGTTCCGCGGACACGGACCGGCCACCGTGATCCGCATGCGAATCCGATCCCTCGCGCTCGCGCTGACCCTGATGACGGCGACCGCCGCCCCCGCGGCGGCCGTCATCGGCGGCACCGAGTCCACCACGCCCTACGACTTCATGGTCTCGCTCCAATACGAGGCTCCCCGCCCGGACGGTCATCGGTGTGGGGCGGTGCTCATCGCCCCGCAGTGGGCGGTGACCGCCGGCCACTGCGCCAACACCCCGAACGGCGCGACGGCGGGCGTCCCCCGCGGCTGGAAGGTCCGCGTCGGCTCGCTGGACACCACCGCCGGGGGCGAGGTCACCGAAGTCGACAAGTTCTACCGGCGCCACCTCTCCTACAACCCGCCCGGTGAGGACATCGCGCTGCTGCACCTGCGCGAACCGGTGCGGGCCAAGCCGATCCGGCTCGCCGCGAGCTCCCCTGCCGTCGGAACCCCCGTGCGCATCCTCGGCTGGGGCGCCGCTTCGACCGGCTGCGGCGACTTCGCCGACCCGAAGTGCTACCCGAGCAAGCTGCGTGAAGCGGATACCGAGGTCGTGCCGCTCGACCGCTGCTGGGACGACGACGGGCACACCCTGCCGTTGTGCGTCGGCCGCACCGATCCGCCGGTCGGGCCGGGGATGACGGATTCCGGCGGTCCCGCTCTGATCCGTTCGGGTGACGGCTGGGCGCTGGCGGGAACGGTCATCGGACCGGGTATCCGCGGCTCCGACTTCCCCGACATGTACACCGACGTCGCGAAGAACTCGGCCTGGATCGACGGCATCGTGACCGGCACCGACGTCCCGCCGGACGACCCCGGCCCGAACGTGGAGGGCACCGCCGCGGTGGGCGACTGCGTGGGCGCGGTGGTGCGCCCGGCCTCCGCGCGTCCCCACGATCCGGCGCTGGTGCTGACCAACGGCCATTGCGTGCCGAGCGGACGGCCCGCACCGGGGAAGGCCCTGGTCGACCGGCCCGCCGACCTGCCCCGTCCGGTCACCATCGCCGGCCGGGACGGCTATCCGAAGAGCAGCGCCGGCGCCACCCGATTGGTGTACGCGACGATGACCGGCACCGACATCGCGCTGTACCGGCTGAACAAGACGTACGCACAGCTGGCCAGGGAAGGCGCGAAGGTCTTCCGGCTGACCACCACCCCGATGCGCGCCGGAGACCGGCTGCTCATGTCCTACTCCAGCGGCCGCCCGCAGTGCACGATCGAGGCGGTGGTGCCGCATCTGCGTGAGGCCGGGTACCAGCAGGACGACGCGGTCCGTTACGCCCAGAGCGACACCTGTATGAGCAGGCCCGGCGCCTCCGGCTCGGCGCTTTTGTCCCTCGACGGGAATACGGTGATGGGCGTCAACAACACCCACAACCGGGACGGTGGGCGATGCACCGAGGGCAACCCGTGCGAGGTCGGCCGGGACGGCACCGTGACCGCGGTGCAGGGCCGCGGCTACGGCCAGCAGGTCCATCGGATCTCGGCCTGCCTGACCAAGGGCGCACGGCTCGACCTGTCCCGCCCCGGCTGCCGTCTGCCCGCCTGACCTGCGACGAAATGCGCGGAAAGAAAAAAACCGGAAAGATCGCCGTCGCTGTCGAATCGGCGGGTCGCCCTTCGTATAGGGAGTGAAAGTCCGCACGAACGAGGAGGACGCCATGACCCAGTACCTGATCAGCCTCTACCACCCCGACGGCCCCCTTCCGCCGCCGGAGTTCCTCGAGTCGGTGACGCGCAAGATCCAGGCGCTCAACGACGAGATGAAGACCGCGGGGGTGTGGGTGTTCGCCGCCGGCCTGCACCCGCCGACCACCGCGACCGTGCTGCGGGCCTCGGAGAACGGTCAGATCGCGACGCTCGACGGCCCGTACCTCGAAGGGAAGGAACATCTCGGCGGTTTCACCATCGTCGAGGTGCCGGATCTGGACGCCGCGCTCGACTGGGGCCGCCGGATCGCCGAGATCACCTATCTCCCGGTCGAGGTCCGGCCGTTCCAGGGTGTGGAAGACCCTTCGTGCGTGCCCTGACCTCCGAAGACATCGGCCGGGTCTTCGCACAGGAGTACGGCCGCGCGGTATCCGTGCTGGTCCGCGTCTTCGGCAGCATCGACATCGCCGAAGACGCGGTCCAGGACGCCTTCGCCGAGGCGGTGGACCGGTGGCCGTCCAGCGGTCCACCGCCGAGCCCGGCGGGCTGGATCATCACGACCGCCCGCAACAAGGCCGTCGACCGTCTGCGCCGGGAAGCCGCGCGCGACGACAAGCACGCCCAGGCCGCGCTGCTCAACGCGGACAGCGAACCAGTGGAGGAGGGCCCGGTGCGCGACGACCGCCTACGCCTGATCTTCACCTGCTGTCACCCCGCGCTGGCCGTCCCCGCGCAGGTCGCGCTGACGCTGAAACTGCTGGGCGGCTTGACCACCGCCGAAATCGCGCACGCGTTCTTCGTCCCCGAGACGACGATGGCCCAGCGGCTGGTCCGCGCGAAGGGCAAGATCCGCGACGCGAAGATCCCGTATCGCGTCCCCGGCGACGCCGACCTGCCGGACCGGCTGCGTTCGGTGCTCGCCGTGATCTACCTCGTGTTCAACGAGGGATACACGGCCAGCTCGGGTGAGCGGCTGGTGCGGGAGGACCTGTGCGCCGAGGCGATCCAGCTCGGCAGGCTGCTGGCCGGCCTCATGCCCGACGAACCGGAGGCCACCGGCCTGCTGGCGCTGATGCTGCTCACCGAATCGCGCCGCGCCGCCCGCACCGGTGAAGACGGCGACGTCGTGCTGCTGGCGGAGCAGGACAGGTCACGCTGGGACCGGGCGCTCATCGCCGAAGGGCAGGAGCTGGTCCGCGCCTGCCTGCGCCGGAACCAGCCGGGGCCGTATCAGATCCAGGCGGCGATCAACGCCGTCCACAGCGACGCCGCCGACACGGCGAGCACCGACTGGTCGCAGGTCGTCGAGCTGTACGACCTGCTGCTCGCGATGAATCCGACGCCGGTCGTGGCGCTCAACCGGGCCGTCGCGGTCGCCGAGGTACGCGGCCCGGAGAAGGCGCTCGACGTGATCGACGCCCTCGACCTGGAGGGATACCACCTCTACCACGCCATCCGCGCCGATCTGCTGCACCGCGCGGGCCGCACGGCCGAAGCCGCCCAGGAGTACGAAGAGGCGATCCGGCAGGCGGGCAACAGCGCCGAACGACGGCTGCTGGAACGAAAACTGGCCGTGCTCAGTCGTTGATCAGCCGCGCCGGGCCGGGTCCCTTGGCGGCGAGGAAGTCGCCGGGGTTCACCAGCACGCACTGATCGAAGGACAGGCAGCCGCAGCCGATGCATTCGGTGAACCGGTCCCGCATGCACTCCAGCTGCTCGATGCGTTTGTTCAGCTCGGCGCTCCAGCAGGCCGAAGCCCGCCGCCAGAACGCGTGATCCGGCGCGGCGCCCTCCGGCAGGAAGTCGAGTACGCCGCCGATCACCTCGAGCGGGATGCCGAGATGATGCGACGCGCGGATGAACGCGACGAGGCGAAGCGTGCTTCGGGGATACCGACGTTGGTTTCCGCTGGTCCGCCTGCTGCTGATGAGGCCCTGGCGTTCGTAGAACCGCAGGGCGGAGGTGGCGACACCGCTGCGCCGCGACAGCTCCCCGATGGTGAGTTCGGCCGGGAGTTCGGACATGCCCGTGATCCTAGCTTGACTTCAACCCTTGTTTAAGTTTCATGCTGGAGGCATGACAGTACAGGGGACCTCCGAAATGACCATCCACAAAGGACATTGGCCGACGCCCGACGACGCGACCGTCGTCGTGGCGCGGGAATGGCCGGACGCCGACGCGGCACGGGCGGCGTACAAGAGCCACGAAGGGCTCGTTTCCTTCACCGCGTACGAAGGCATCGACCACGACGACGCCTTCACTTACGAGCAGTGGACCAGCGAAGAAGCCATCCGGAACCTGGACGGCGCACCCGTGTTCCACCTCTACCGCGGCCACCGCGGCGAAGGAGTGCCAGGCTGCCTCGTGATCGTCTCGGTCGAGTTCGAAGGACCCGACGAGCGGCGGCAACGCGACTGGATCGACCTCGTCTTCGAAGCGCTGGCATCCGAACCCGCGTACCCCAAAGGCGGGATCTCGGGGTACTTCCACGTGAGCACCGACGGCACCCGCGTGCTGAACTACGCCGAATGGGTCAGCGCCGAAGCCCACCTCGCCGCGCTCGCGGCCCCCGGCGCCGACGGCATCGGCACGACGGACGAGTGGAAGAAGGTGCAGACCTACCCGGGGATGTCGGGCGGGTCGGTCAAGCGGTACCGCCCGGTCTTCTCGGCGGTGGCGGCATGAAGCCGATCCTGGTCGCCGGCGCGACGGGCAACGTCGGCTCGCAGGTCGTCGCCCAGTTGCGGGAGCGAGACGTCCCGGTCCGGCCGCTGAGCCGGAACCCGCCGCCGGACGGCGTCCGCGGCGACCTGGCGAAACCGGAAACGATCGCGCCGGTGCTCGACGGCGTCGACACCGTGTTCCTGATGCTCTCCGGCGCCGCCGAGGCCCTGGTCCCCACGGTGTCGCTGCTCGGGGAACGGGTGAAGCGGGTGGTGTTCCTTTCCTCGGGTGCCGTCGACGATTCCCTCGCGGAGCAGGACAACGCCATCGGCGCCTGGCATCGCACCGTCGAGGAGGCGATCGAAGCCGCGGGCGTGGAGTGGACCTTCCTGCGGCCGCACGCGTTCGCGGCCAACACCCTCGCCTGGGCGCCGTCGGTCCGCACGGACGGCGTCGTCCGCGGCGCGTACGGCGAGGCGTCGATGCCGTTGGTCCACGAGAAGGACATCGCCGCGGTGGCCGTCGAAGCGCTGACCGGCGACGGGCACGCGAGGGCGAAGTACACGCTCACCGGCACACGGCCGATCACGCAGGCCGAGCAGGTCCGCATCATCGGCGAGGCCGCGGGCCGTCCGGCGCGCTGGGAGGAGATCCCGCTCGGCGAAGCACGTGCCGCCCTGCTCACCAGGATGCCGGACTTCATCGTCGACACGATGCTGGCCGGATTCCGGGAACTGGTGACGAAACCGGGCGAAGTCACCTCGACCGTCCAGGACGTCACCGGCAGGCCAGGGCTGGACTTCGAGGTCTGGACCGCCGATCACGCGGCGTCGTTCCGCTAAACTCGGCTTCGTGTCGACACCGGTTCATGCCGCGGTGGTCCACTAACCGCCGTTCCTGAAATCACCCCACGGAGCCCGCGGGGCCTCTTCGCCGCGGGCGAAAACAGGAACGGAAACCATGAACCCCCTGTCCACAAAGGACGGTGGTCGGCGCTGGCTGACCGCCGTCGGCACGAAACGCCCCGAACGCCTCGTCGACGTCGACGATCGCATCACCGCCGACGAGGCGTTCCGGCTCGCCGTGTCCGGCACCGGACTCGTCTGGTACGGCGACTTCCCCGGCGCACGGAACCTGCTCGCCGCGATGTCCCGGCGATGCGGCACGGCGGCCGGGAAACCCTTTCCGGACCAGCGGAACCAGCGGTCACGCCGGGCGCGGATCCTCGGCAGGCTGCTGGTCCCGCTGGATCCGGGCCACGTCCTGCCGTTGCGCCGCGGGCCGGACGTCCGCGAGGCCTGCACCGAGGTCTACGGGCCGTCCGAAGCCGCGTCGCTGGTGTCCTTGCGTGAACTGCTCGGCGTCGTCGGCGCGCACGAATGGCGCATGAAGGGCGTCGAGATCCCGGCGCTCGGCGCGAGGATCCACCCGCACCACGGGGTCTTCTCCCCCGTCCGCGGCGAGTACGTCGATCTGGTGGCGAGAACTCCCCTGCCCGCCAAGGAACTCGCGTTCGACATCGGCACCGGGACCGGCGTGCTCGCCGCGGTCCTCGCCCATCGGGGCGTCGAACGCGTGGTGGCGACGGACAACGAACCCCTCGCGCTCGCCTGCGCGCGGGAGAACTTCGATCGCCTGGGTTTCGGCGGGATCGAAATCCTTGAGGCGGACGTGTTCCCGCCGGGCCGCGCACCGCTGATCGTCTGCAATCCGCCCTGGCTGCCCGCCCGCGCGCACACCCCGCTCGAACGCGCCGTGTACGACCCGGGAAGCCGGATGCTGAAGGCGTTCCTCGACCGGCTGCCGCGGCATCTCGAACCCGGCGGGGAGGCGTGGCTGATCCTCTCGGATCTTGCCGAACTACTGGGCCTGCGCCGTCGCGAAGAACTCCTCGACATGTTCGAGCGGTCCGGTCTCGAAGTGGTGGGCAGGGAGGACATCCGGCCGAGGCATCGACGGGCCGACGCGAAGGAGGTGACTTCGCTGTGGCGGCTCACAACCCGAGCAGCGCCCGTGCCTGACTGATGAACACGCGGGCGGCGGGGCTGACCGGCCCCTCCGTCCGCCAGGCCAGCGCCAGTTTCGCGCGCAGCCCGGCCGGCCGCGTGATCTTCATGGCGTGCAGTTTCGTGTAATGCGTCGCCAGTGACATCGGCACCACGGCGACACCGAGCCCGCGCCCGACCAGTTCGGCGACGACGTTCGGATCGCCCGCCTCCAGCGTCACCCGAGGCTGCGCGCCGTCGGCGAGGAACGCCGCGTCGACGATCGCACGCATGCCGGTGCCCTTCGGCAGGCTCACCAGCGACCGGCTTTCGAGCTCCGACAACGTGATCGTGGCCTGCCCGGTGAGCGGATCGTCCGGACCGGAGATGGCGACCAGCGGCTCGTCGAGGACAACCTCGAGGCCGATCCCCGGCGGCGGTTCGCCGGAGACGCCGATCAGCGCGACGTCGAACCGGCCGTCGGCGACGCCCGCGAGCAGGACGTCGGAGGTCGCCTCGGCGAGCGTGATGTCGACGGCCGGATGCCGCTCGTGGAAGCGCGCGAGCAGATCGGGCAGGTTGACCGGCCCGCGCGAGGACACCATGCCCATCGCGACCTGGCCGCGGACCAGCCCGGTGAGATCGTCAACCGCCTGCCGCACCCCGGCCACGGCGGCGAGCGCGGCCCGCGCGTGCGGGAGCGCGGCGGCACCGACCTCGGTCAGCCGCACCGCCCTGGCCGACCGGTCGAGCAGCGGCTGCCCGAGTTCGCGTTCGAGGCGGCGGATCTGGGCACTGACGCCGGGCTGCGCGACGTGCAGCCGCTCGGCGGCGCGGGTGAAGTTCGCTTCCTCGGCCACCGCGACGAAGTATTCGAGCTGGCGCAGTTCCATAACCGATGATTCTAGTTGCCAGACAAACCAGATCTTGGACTTCTGGCCGAATCGAGATCACGCTGGTCTCATGACCACGATGCTCCGCTCCGGCGACCCCGATTACGACACCGAACTCGCCGGTTTCCAGACCGCAGTGCCCCGCCGTCCCGACGTCATCGTGCCCGCCGCTTCGGCCGCCGACGTCGTCGAGGCGGTCCGTCACGCCGCCGAGCACGATCTCCCGATCGCCGTCCACTCGACCGGGCACGGCGTGGGCGTCCCCTTCGAGGGCGGCGTCCTCGTCACCACCCACCGCATGACCGGGATCCGGATCGAAGACGGCATCGCACGAGTCGACGCGGGCGTGCGCTGGGGTGCGGTCATCGAGGCGGCCGCGAAGCACGGGCTCGCGCCGCTGAGCGGTTCCTTCCCTGGAGTCGGCGTCGTCGGGTACACCCTCGGCGGCGGGTTCAGCCTGCTCGGCCGCAAGTACGGGCTGGCCGCCGACCAGGTGACCGCGATCGAGGTCGTGACCGCCGACGGCGAACTCCGCCGCGCCACCCCGGACACCGAAAGCGACCTGTTCTGGGCGCTGCGGGGCGGCCGCGACAACTTCGGGATCGTCACCGCGCTGGAGTTCCGGCTCGTCCCGGTCACCCGGCTGTACGGCGGGAGCCTGCAGTTCGGCACCGCGTCGCTGTCCGCGGTGCTCCACGCCTGGCGCGACTGGGCGGCGGACCTGCCGCGCGAGATGACGTCGTCGCTGGGCATGGTCCCGATGCCGGACCTGCCGATGGTGCCCGAGCCGCTGCGCGGACAGCACGTCGCGCAGATCCGCATCGCCTACCTCGGCGACGCCGCCGAGGGTGAACGCCTGGTCGCCCCGCTGCGCGCCGCCGCCCCCGTACTGGGTGACACGCTCGCCGAGATCCCCTTCACCGAATCGGGGAAGATCGCGAACGAGCCGCCGTTCCCGCACGGCTACCGGGCCGACAACGCCACCGTGTCCGAACTGGACGACACGATGCTCGACGCGATCCTCGAACACGCCGGCCCCGGCGCCCCGGTGCCGACCGTCGTCCTGCTGGACCTGCTCGGCGGCGCGCTGTCCGATCTGCCCGAACACCCCGGCGTCGGCTGGGACCGCGAGGCCCGCTTCACCGTCCGGGCACTGTCCGTAGTGGACGACGCGGGCATGGCCGAGATCAAGGCGGCCCACGGGAAGCTGTTCGACGCGCTGAAGCCCAAGTCGACCGGCAAGCTCCTGACCTTCGTCTACGGCGACAGCGGCGCTGGCGACGAGGCGGCCAACGTGTACTCGCCCGCCGATCTGCGGCGGCTCGCCGAGGTCAAAGCGGCCGTCGATCCGGCGAACCGGTTCCGGCTGACCCATAACGTCGAACCCGCGCGTAACGCTGGGTGATCTCCGAAATCCGCTGGTAGGAGGCCCCCATGCGGGGCGAAGGCACAGTGGGCGGCACCCGTATACTTCCGGGCCGATACCGCCATTAGGGGGCACTGTGCGCACTTTGGACCATGACGAGTTCCTCGCCATGCGTCGGTTCCCCGCGCTCGACGGGCTGCGCGCGATCGCGGCCACCATCGTGATCCTCTTCCACTTCGCGGGTCCGAAGTGGAGCTGGCTGTCCGGCTGGGTCGGTGTCTACATCTTCTTCGTGCTGTCCGGTTTCCTGATCACGACGCTGCTGCTGCGTGAGCAGGACCGGACCGGCCGGATCTCGCTTTCGGCGTTCTACCTGCGGCGGGTGTTCCGGATCCTGCCGCCGTATCTGGTGATCCTCGGCGGGATCATCGTGTTCGTGTGGCTGCGCGGGGAGTTCTTCACCCGCGACTTCCCGCACGCGCTGAAGTACTACCTGACCTTCTTCAACGAGTTCTTCCCCGCCAGCGGGGGCAACGGCTCGGACAACTTCTTCAGCGGCTCGTGGACGCTGGGCATCGAGGAGAAGTTCTACCTGTTCTGGCCGTTCCTGCTGGTGGTCGCGGGCGCCGTCGGGCTGGCCGCGGCGTGGCGCAAACTCGCGCTGGCGATCGCCGCGTTCGCGCTGATGGCCGGGCTGGTCGGGGTCACCAGCGGCTGGGTGCTCAACGGGCCGCAGGTGCCGATCTACCGCTCGACCGTGCACTACGCGATCCTGCTGATCGGCTGCGTGCTGGCGATCGCGATGCACTACCGGCGGTCCTACGCGGTGATCAAACCGCTGACCCATCCGCTCGCGGCGATCCCGGTGTTCGGCGCGTTCGCCGTGCTGCACGTCAACATGGAAAGCCTGTGGTGGGAGACCGGCAGCAACCTCGGCCTGCTGATCGCCTACGGCCTGCTCTCGGCGATGTTGCTGGTCGTGTTGGTCTCGCCGGGGCCGCTGCGCTGGCTGCTGGCGACGAAGGTGATGCGGTTCGTCGGCGAGCGCTCGTACTCGCTCTACCTGCTGCAGGGGCCGGTGCACTTCGCCGTGGTCGCGGCGATCCCGCCGCTGGGCGAGCACCGGATGATCAGCGCGCTGACCGTGTTCGCGGTCGGGCTCGCGATCGCGGACCTGATCCACCGCTGGGTGGAGCAGCCGATGATCCTCACCGGCAAGAAGCTGATCGCGCGCCGCCAGGAGCGCAAGGCGCTGCGCGCGGCCGAAGCCGAACTCAAGCGGCCGGACGCCGTGGAAGCCCCGAGCGGCGCGCGCTGACCCCTCGCGTTCCGTCCTCTGAATGCGGTCGTTGCACGCGTCTGTACAGCTGGTCGTGAGTGGCGTTTCGGGTTCTAACCCGAAACGCCACTCACGAGGACACGGCACGCACTCACGTGATTGAAGGCGGAACTCGCGTGATCAGCGGCGGAACACGCTAGTGCGGCCTCCAGTCACGCGAGTTACGTCCCTGATCACGCGAGTCACGCCTTGGCTCACACCGCGCGCCTGTGTGCCTAGTCCGTGAAGGCCTCCTTGAGGGACCCTGGGTCCCTCAAGGAGGCCTTCACGGACTTCGGACCGGTAGGTACAGAGGACAGGGGTCTGACCCGAAGCGCCACTCACGACCCGCATCCGGCCGGGGTGAAGGCTCCTTTTGCCGCATCAGACGCGGTGAAGGGAGCCTTCAGCCCACGCACGATCGGTCGCCGCCCACCCAGCGGCGCGCGGGGAGGTCAGCGCGAGATGGTGACGATCGGGATCACCCGGTCGGTCTTCTGCTCGTACTCGGCGAAGCCCGGCATCATGCTGACCATCTTCGCGTACAGACGGTCGCGCTCGGCGCGGTCTTCGAGGACGACGGTCGCGGTCGCTTCGAACTTCTCCGTGCCCACCTCGATGGTGACCTTCGGGTTCGCGACGATGTTGTGGTACCAGGCCGGGTTCTTGTCCGCCCCGGCGTACGACGCGGCGACGACGTACTTGCCGTCCTCCATCGCGTACGCGAGCGGCGACGTGCGCGGCTCGCCGCTCTTCGCCCCGATGGTGGTGAGCAGCAGCAGCGAGCCACCCTCGAACGGGCCGCCCACCTTCCCCTCGTTCTCGCGGAACTCCTTGATGATGTTCTTGTTCCAGTCGAGTGCTTCGGACATGTCTTCCTCCAGTGTCGATCTCTCCGCCGAGGCTACTCAGCCTTCACGGGCCTTGCGGCGCTGCTCCTCGGCGCGCTCCCGGCACTTGCGGAGGAACTCTTCGTCGTCGGCCGCGCTCGTCGCGGCGAACCGGCCCGGACGGTCGTACTCCGGGAACGCCGGCGTCTCCCTTTCGTACCGTCCGCGCGGCGCGCGGGCGGCGTGCTGCGGGCGCCCGGCGACCAGCCAGACGATCGAGCCGATCAGCGGGACGATCAGCACCAGCAGCAGCCACATCCCCTTGGGCATGTTGCGGCACGATCCCTCGTCCGTGGTGATCACGTCGACGATGCAGAAGATCCACAGACCGAGCGTGAGAACGCCGAAGAAACCATTGAAATACAGCATCGAAAGACTCCCCAGTTCCAGATGACCGGGGTAAGTCTTAGCACAGCAGGGCGTCGAGAATTCCCGCGGCCACTTGCCGCGCCGACGCTTCCCCGGGGCATTGTTTCGGCCCTGCTCCGAACGGATGCCCCGACAGGTCCACCTCGACCACTTCGCCGCCGACCCACCGCCGGGTGATCCGGACCGGTGGATCCTCGCGCAGCACGCGGTCGATCAGGCTTTCGGCGTCCTCACCGGGCCGATGGGCGGCCAGCGCCTTGCCGAGCAGTTTGGCCGTCGCGTCGCAGGCCTGCACGAGAAGCCCGATCCGCGCGGCCGTCCGCTCGTCGGCGTCACCGCCGCAGACCTCGACCAGCCTGCGCATGGCTTCTTCGGCGTCGGCTCCGATTTCCGTATGCGGGTGATAGGCGGCGGAAACCGCCGCGATGTCGCGGGAAACGTCGGGCAGGCCGAGTTCCGCGGCCAGTACGGCGACCGGAACCCGCTCCACCTCGTCCCGCATCACCATGGCGAGCGTGAAAGCCTTGTCCCGCAAGGAGCCCATCGGCGCCAGCTCGGTGAGCACGAGCGCTCGCCGCCGCGCGTGGTCCTCGGGGCGGCTGAACCGGGCGACGTTCGCCCGCAACCACCGGACGCCACCCGGCTCGACGTCCTGGGGCACCGGCGGAACGGGGGCTTCGATCAGGGGATTCTCCATACCGTGACGCTAAGTGCGGAACGCTTCGGTCACGGCCGAAACATGAGCTCATCGTCGTTGTATGGTGACCGGGTGACGGCCGTGTCGGAGGCAACCGAAGTCGACGGCGCGGGGCGAACGGCGCAACCGCGCCAGTTGATCGTGACCGTGTACGGCCTCTACTCGCGCGGCGAGGGCGGCTGGCTCTCCGTCCGTTCCCTGATCGACCTGCTGGCCGGTGTGGACGTCGACGAACCGGCCGTCCGGTCGTCGATCTCCCGGCTGAAGCGGCGCGGGATCCTGTCCGCGGTGCGCCGCGACGGGGCCGCCGGGTACGAGCTTTCCGAGACCGCGCTGGCGATCCTGCGCGAAGGCGACGAGCGGATCTTCCGCCGCGAACGCGCCACCCCCGGCGACGGCTGGCTGCTCGCGGTGTTCTCCGTCCCGGAGGCTGAACGGCACAAAAGGCACGTTCTGCGCACGCAACTGGCCCGGCTCGGCTTCGGGACCGCGTCTTCCGGCGTCTGGATCGCGCCCGCGCATCTGCGGGACGCGACGTCCGACATGCTCCGGCGGCTCGAACTCGAGGGCTACGCCGACCTTTTCCACGCCGAGCACCTCGCGTTCGGCGACGTGCGGGAGAAGATCCGCGAGTGGTGGGACCTCGACCAGCTCGAAGCGCTGTACACCGCCTTCGTCGACGAGCACGCGGCCGCGCTCCGGCGGTGGCAGCGGCGCAAGACCACGGACGAGGCCGAAGCGTTCGCCGACTACGTCCGGGTGCTGACCGACTGGCGGCGCCTGCCGTACCTCGACCCGGGCCTACCCGCCGAGTTGCTGCCGCCGGGCTGGGCCGGGATCCGGGCCGCGGACCTGTTCTTCACGCTGCACTCGCGGTTGGGTGAGGCCGCGGCCGCGCACGTCTCGCGCACCCTGCCCTAGACGACCGCGAAGCCCTGCACCTCCACCAGCGCCTCCACGTCCCAAAGCCGGCTGACGCCGATCCCCGCCATCGCGGGGTACTCGCTCCCCGCGAGCCGCTTCCACACCGCGCCGATCTCGCGCGCGTGGGCCCGGTAGTCGTCCATGTCGACGATGTAGATGGTCACGCTGCACAGGTCCGACGGCTTCCCGCCCGCCGCGCGCAACGCGGTGAGCAGGTTGGACAGCGCGCGTTCGAACTGCTCGACCACGCCGTCGCCGACGATGCGGTTCTCCTCGTCCAACGCCGTCTGACCGGCGAGGAAGACGAACCGGCCACTCGCCGCGACGGCGTGCGAGAAGCCGGAGGGGCGGCCGAGCTCGGGCGGGTTGATGCGCTCCATACGGGTCAGCATATCCCGTATCGTTGACGGTCGTACATACCGCGACATACCCTGAGCGGCGTGCGTATCGCGGTGTTAGGCGGCGGCCCGGCGGGGCTCTACTTCGCCACGCTGGCGAAACAGCTCCATCCCGATCACGAGATCACCGTCTGGGAGCGCAACGCGCCCGACGACACCTTCGGGTTCGGGGTGGTGTTCTCCGACGAGACACTCGGCGGCATCGAGCACGCCGATCCGGTGATCCACGCGGCCATGCGCCGGGAGTTCGCGCGCTGGGACGACATCGACGTCCACTTCCGCGGCACGGTGCACACCTCCGGCGGGCACGGGTTCGCCGCGATGAGCCGCAAACGGCTGCTCGGCATCCTCCAGGAACGCTGCGCGGAGCTCGGCGTCGACGTCCGGTTCCGCACCGAGGCGCCGAGCGCGGCCGAGGCGAGCGCCGAGTACGACCTCGTCGTCGCGGCGGACGGCGTCAACTCGCCGACCCGCAACGCCTTCGCGGAGAGCTTCCGGCCGAGCCTCCAGACCAGGCGCTGCAAGTACATCTGGCTCGGCACGGACCTCGTCTTCGACGCCTTCAAGTTCCACGTCCTGGAAACCCCGCACGGGATCATGCAGATCCACGGCTATCCGTACAGCGACACCGCGAGCACGTTCATCCTCGAACTGCACGAGGACGTCTGGCAGCGCGCGTTCGGCGAGATCGCCGCCACGTCACTGGCGCCGGGCGAGAGCGACGAGAAGTCGATCGAGGTCATCCGCGAGCTGTGCGCGGACGTCCTCGGCGACCATCAGGTGTTCGCCAACAATTCGAAGTGGACCGCCTTCGCCACCGTCCGCTGCGCGAGCTGGCGGCACGAGAACGTCGTCCTGCTCGGCGACGCCGCGCACACGGCGCATTTCTCCATCGGTTCCGGCACGAAGCTCGCCATGGAGGACGCGCTCGCGCTCGCCGCCTGCTTGCACGAGCAGTCCGATATGGACAGTGCCTTGGCAGCTTACGAGGCGGAACGAAGGCCGGTCGTCACCTCGACCCAGCGCGCCGCGCAGGCGAGCCTCGAATGGTTCGAGAACCTGGGCCAGTACACCCACCAGGATCCGGCGCAGTTCGCCTTCAACATCCTCACCCGCAGCCGCCGCGTCACCTACGACAACCTCCGGCTGCGCGATCCCGAGTTCGCCGCGGAACTGGACAGCTGGTTCGCGTCCACTTTGGACTCCGAAGTCCGGCCGCCGATGTTCCAGCCGTTCCGCATCGGGAACCTCGACCTGCCGAACCGCGTCGTCGTCTCGCCGATGGACATGTACTCCTCCGAGGACGGTGTCCCGACCGACTTCCACTTGGTACATCTGGGAAGCAAGGCGCTCGGCGGCGCCGGCCTGGTGATGACGGAAATGGTCTGCGTCTCCGAGACCGGCCGGATCACCCCAGGTTGCGGCGGGCTGTACACCGAGGAACAAGAACAAGCGTGGAGGCGGGTCACCGACTTCGTCCACGGGCACTCGCCCGCGCGGATCGGCGTCCAGCTCGGCCATTCCGGGCGCAAGGGCTCCACGAAACTGATGTGGGACGGCATCGACCAGCCGCTCCCCGAGGGCAATTGGGAGATCTGCGGCCCGTCCGCGATCCCGTACAGCGAAGCGAACCAGACCCCGCGCGAACTCACGGTCGCTGAACTACAAGAGATCCGCGACCAGTTCGCACAGTCCGCCCGAGCCGCCGCACGGGCGGGGTTCGACCTCCTCGAACTGCACTGCGCGCACGGCTACCTGTTGTCGTCGTTCCTGTCCCCGCTGACCAACCGGCGCACCGACGAGTACGGCGGCTCATTGGAGAACAGGCTGCGTTTCCCGCTCGAAGTCTTCGACGCCGTCCGTGCCGCATGGCCCGCCGAGCGGCCGATGACGGTCCGCATCTCCGCGACCGACTGGTACGACGGCGGGATCGACGTCGACGACGCCGTCGAGATCGCCCGCGCGTTCGCCGAGCACGGCACGGACGGCATCGACGTGTCGACCGGGCAGGTCGTCAGCGAGGAGAAACCCGAGTACGGCCGCAGCTACCAGACGCCGTACGCCGACCGGATCCGCAACGAGATCGGCCGCGAATACGGGATCGCGGTGATCGCCGTCGGCGCGATCTCCTCCTACGACGACGTCAACTCGCTGATCCTCGCGGGCCGCGCGGATCTGTGCGCGCTCGGCAGAACCCACCTTTACGATCCACAGTGGACACTGCACGCCGCCGCCGAGCAGGGCTATCCGATGCCGTGGCCGAAGCAGTTCGCGGCGGGCAGCCGGAAACCGCAGGGCGGCCGCACCGACGGGCCGAAACCACGGCTGGAACTGCTGCGCTCGGGAGAACCCGGCACCGCGCACGCCCGCTGGCGACCTGGGAGCGACCGATGACCGCCTTCGCACTGAGCCCCGATCAGCAGTCCTTCGCCGAAGAAGTCCGGCGGCTGGGCGCCGAAAAACTCCGCCCGCTGGCCGAATCCGGCACCGAAGGCGCGGTCAACCGGCCGCTGCTCAAGGAAATGGGCGCGCTGGGCCTGCTCGCCCGGCTGTTCCCCGGCGTCGACGGTGGCAGCCCGAGCCGGGAGGCCGCCGCGACGGATCTCTGCATCCTGCGGGAATCACTCGCGAGCCAGAGCACCGAAGCCGAGACGGCGTTGGCGCTGCAGGGTTTGGGCACGTATCCGGTGCTGCAATCCGGGCAGGACTCGCAGGTCGCGAAGTGGGTTCCCGCCGTGGCCGCGGGCGACGCCGTCGCCGCTTTCGCGCTCACCGAGCCGAACGCGGGTTCGGACGCGGCCGCGCTGGAACTCGCCGCCGAGCCCGACGGCGACGGCTGGCGGCTCACCGGCGAGAAGATGTGGATCTCCAACGCCCCCGAGGCCGATTTCTACAGCGTTTTCGCCCGCACCACACCGGAAGCCGGATCGCGCGGGGTCTCCGCGTTCATCGTCCCCGCCGACCGGGCCGGGCTGTCGGGCGAACACCTCGACCTCGTCAGTCCGCATCCCATCGGCACCCTGGTCTTCGACGGCGTCCGCGTCGAACGCGACGAACTGCTCGGCGAGCAGGACCGCGGCTTCGGCGTGGCGATGCGGACGCTGGACCTGTTCCGGCCGAGTGTCGGCGCGTTCGCCGTCGGGATGGCGCAGGCCGCGCTCGACGCCGCCGTCGCCCACGCCCAGAGCCGGGTGGCGTTCGGCGGGCCGCTGCTGAAGCAGCAGACCGTGGCGCACACCCTCGCCGAAATGGCGACCCGCACCGAAGCGTCACGCCTGCTCGTCTACGCCGCGGCCGCCGCGTACGACGCGGGCGAGCGGAACCTCGCCGGCCGGGCCGCGATGGCGAAACTGTTCGCCACCGAGACCGCGCAGTACGTCGTCGACTCGGCCGTGCAGATCCACGGCGCCCGGGCGCTGCGGCGAGGCCATCTGCTCGAACACCTCTACCGCGAGGTCCGGGCGCCGCGTATCTACGAGGGCGCGTCCGAAGTGCAGCGCACGATCATCGCGCGGTCGCTGGCTTCTTCCTAGCCGGACGCCGGTCGAGGTGCCACTGCGCGGCGAACAGGACCAGCGTCGTGCTCACCCAGGCCGAGATCGCGGCGACCGACTGGGTCAAGGCCAGTTCGCTTCCGCCGAACGTGGTCTCCAGCTGCGGCTGCAACGTGATCAGCGCGATCGGCCCGGTCACCCGGCTGACGATGATCGACATGGTCAGCGCGAAACTGCGGACCATCCAGCGACGGTGATCGGCGAACCGGCGCTGCCGTGCCGCGTGCCAGCCGGCGAACGTGCACCCCAGCCACAACACCCCGGCCACCACGTTGGCCACCCGCGTCGCCGGGCCGAACGGGCTCAGGGCGCCGACGGTCAGCGCCATCGATCCGGCCGGGAGCACCCCCGCGAAGACGTACACGCGGCCGAGCTTCCGGTGCACCGCCGGGTACTTCGCCCGGAACCACGGCCAGATCTGGAGCAACGCGGAGATCATCGCGATCGAGCCGAACAGCACATGCGCCGAAAGGAACCAATAGTGCGACGTGAACCCCGGCGGCTGCGGCACCCGCGACTGCGACGGGTCCAGCGACAGATACGGCGGCATCGAAAAGGCCAGGAACACCACGATGATGACGGCCATCGGCGCTATCCAAGGCCTTCGCCACCACGTTTTCCGCGGCGCCGTCTCCGGCCGATCACGACGTTCCAGCCTGACGGTCATCACTATCCCCCACGTTTCCGGTACCGGCGAAGAACTTTCGCTGTCGAACCTAGAACGCGGGGCGTGGCGGAAGAATGGAGCGGGCCGCCGGTTCGATGGTGGAGCGGGCCCTACCGCCGGCTGCCACGCACCCGATGGACGACGTCGCGGTAGGCCAGGCCGCTCTGCTTGATCGTCCGCGCCTGCGTCTCGCGGTCGACCCGGACCAGGCCGAGCCGTTTCGCGTAGCCGTACGCCCATTCGAAACCGTCCAAAAAGGACCAGGCGAAATAGCCGCGGACGTCCGCGCCCGCCTGTCGCGCCGCGGCCGTGGCGGCGATATGCGCGGACAGGTACGCGGCGCGGTCGTCGTCGCGGACGAACCCCGTCTCGTCGGGGACGTCGGCGAACGCGGCGCCGTTTTCGGTGACGTAAAGCGGCAGGCCCGGGTAATCCCGGCCGACGCGAACGAGCAGTTCGGTGAGCTTCTGCGGCAGGATCTCCCAGCCCAGCGCCGTCGACGGCGCCCCGAACGGCACCTTGCGGAACGCGGGCAACCCGAAATGCTCCACCGCGTCGCCGTTCTCCTCCACGCCGGAATACCGCGTTCCGAAGTAGTAGTCGACGCCGAGGAAATCGAGTGGTGCCGCGATGATCGACGGATCCCACGGCTCGGACGGCAGGCGGATGCCCTGGCGCGCGAGGGTCTCGAGGACGTCCTCCGGGTACCGGCCGTGCACCAGCGCGTCGAGGTAGAACCGCGTCCCGAGCCCGTCCTCGAAGCGGGCGGCTTCGCGATCGGCCTCGCTAGGCGTGGCCGGGTCCGCGGTGCTCAGGTTGAGCGTGATGCCGAATTCCGTGCCGGGTTTCGCGAGTTCCCGCATCCGCCGCACGGCGAGCCCATGGCCGAGCAGGAGGTGATGCGCCGCCGCCATCCCCGCCTTCGCGTCCCGGCGGCCGGGCGCCATCACGCCGTGGACGTACCCGTGCATCGCCGTGCACCACGGCTCGCTCAGCGTGGTCCAGTGGCGGACACGATCGCCGAGCCGCTCGAACACGAGCATCGCGTAGTCGGCGAACCGGACGGCGGTGTCGCGCGCGGGCCAGCCGCCCGCGTCTTCGAGATGCTGGGGCAGATCCCAGTGATACAGCGTCAGCCAGGGATCGATGCCGTTGTTGAGCAGTTCGTCGACCAGCCG
The DNA here is from genome assembly GCF_000400635.2 of Amycolatopsis keratiniphila. NCBI lineage: Bacteria > Bacillati > Actinomycetota > Actinomycetes > Pseudonocardiales > Pseudonocardiaceae > Amycolatopsis > Amycolatopsis keratiniphila. The sequence continues at coordinate 7,963,724 of NC_021252.1, forward strand.
GTCGTAGAAGGCGATCCCGGCGGGGTTGACGCCGCCGCGTCCGCGCGGCTGCACGCGGGGCCAGGAGACGGAGAAGCGGTAGGTGTCGACACCGAGTTCCTTGATCAGCGCGATGTCGGCGGGCATCCGGTGGTAGTGGTCGCAGGCGATCTCGCCGGTGTCACCGTTGTCGACCGACCACGGCGAGCGGGCCCAGGTGTCCCAAATGGACGGTGTTCTTCCGTCTTCGGCGACCGCGCCTTCGATCTGGTACGCCGAGCTGCCGACGCCCCACCGGAAGTCCGGCGGCAAGGAGCCGATGAGCTCGTCCTCCCGCGTCATGACCCTCTTCCCGCCTTATTTCACCAGTTGATACATGGCGGAGGCTAAGGTCGTGGGGCATCCTGGAAAGGTCCGCCGCCATAAGATGGGTATCCGCATGCCTGCCAAGCGCACCACCGTCCGTGACCTGCGGCGGCACAACCGTTCCCTCCTCCTGTCGAAACTCTACTTCGACGGCCCGCTCAGCCGCCACGAATTGAGCGGTCTGACCGGTTTGAGCGCCGCGACCGTCAGCAACGTGACCGCCGAACTCGGCGAGGAACGCCTCATCGTCGAAGCCGGTCTCGTCGAGTCCGATGGCGGCAGGCCGCGCGTGCTTCTCCGCGTCGATCCGGCGTACGGCCACGTCGCGGGCGTCGACATCGGCGAGACCGGGGTGAAGGTCGAGCTGTTCGACCTCACCATGAACCGGCTCGCCACCGTCGAACACCCGCTGGCCTCCCCGCGGCCGGACGCGGCCGCGGCGGTCACCCAGGTGGCGTCCGGGCTCCGGGAAGTGATCGCGGAATCGGGGATCGACGAGGCGACCGTGCTCGGTGTCGGCGTCGGCGTCCCCGGCACCGTCCAGCAGGGCGAGGCGCTTCGCGTGCACGCGCCCACCATCGGCTGGAAAGAGGTCCCGCTGGTCGACCTCCTGCGCGCGGAGGGTGTCGAGCTGCCGCTGTTCGTCGACAACGGCGCGAAAACCCAGGGACAGGGCGAAATGTGGTTCGGCGCCGGCCGCGGCGCCCGGCACGCGGTGATCGCCCTGATCGGCTCCGGCGTCGGCGCGGCCGTGGTCACCGACGGCACCACGTACCGGGGCTCCACCAGCAGCGCGGGCGAATGGGGCCATACGACGATCGTCTATGGCGGACAGGAATGCCGTTGCGGGGCACGCGGTTGCCTGGAGTCCTACGTCGGCGCGGAGGGCGTCCTCGCCCGCTATCGCAAGGCGCGCGGCGGAAAGACGGCCTCGGACGAAGACGAGCAGACGCAGTTCGCGGCCCTGCTGGAGTCGGCGGGCAAGGCCAAGGCAGCGGCCAAGGTGCTGGAAGAGACCGCGGGTTATCTCGGCGCCGGCATCGGCAATCTGATCAATCTGTTCAATCCGGAGCGGATCGTGCTGGGCGGCTGGGCCGGGCTCGCGCTCGGCGAGCACTACCTGCCCGAGATCCGGCGCGTGGCCGGCGAGCACGCGCTGGCGCACGTGTTCGACCAGACCGAGATCGAGCTCGGGCAGCTGGGGCCGGACGCCGTCGCCATAGGAGCCGCCACCCTCCCGGTCGCCGCCCTCCTGGAGCAGGGCGCGGACCCGCGCACGGCCGGATCGAAGCGGGGTACCGCCGCCTAACCTTAATTCGAGGTCGAAAAATACGTCTTGTCGCAGTGGTAGAGACCATGCATACTTTGTTGTCAGGCACAACAAAGTAGTTTTCTGCCTGCGAAGAGAGGCGACAACGATGTCCATCTCCTCCCGTTTTCGCTGGGCGGCAGTCCTCGCCGCCGGCGTTCTCCTCGGCTCACTCCCCGCCACCGCACCGGCCCCGGCCGAGGCCGCCGTCATGGCCGCGACCTTCACCGACGACTTCAACGGGCCCGCCGGCGCGGGCATCGACACCTCGAAGTGGCATTTCGAGACCGGCGACAACGTGAACAACCACGAGCGGCAGTGGTACACGTCCGGGACGAACAACGCGGCGCTCGACGGCCAGGGCAACCTGGTCATCACCGCGAAGAAGGAGAACCCCGGCAACTACAACTGCTGGTACGGGCGCTGCGAGTACACCTCGGCGCGACTGTCCACGCAGGGCCAGTTCACCCAGACCTACGGCCGGTTCGAAGCGCGGATGAAACTGCCGCGCGGACAAGGGATGTGGCCCGCGTTCTGGATGCTCGGCGCCGACATCGGCAACGTCGGCTGGCCCAACAGCGGCGAGATCGACATCATGGAGAACGTCGGCTTCGAGCCGAACACGGTGCACGGCACCCTCCACGGCCCCGGCTACTCCGGCGCGGGCGGTATCGGCGCGGCCTACAACGGCCCGAACTTCTCCGACGACTTCCACACCTACGCCGTCGACTGGGCGCCGAACCAGATCAAGTGGTACGTGGACGGAAATCTCTACCAGACCCGCACGCCCGCCGATCTCAACGGCAACCGCTGGGTGTTCGACCACCCCTTCTACCTGATCCTGAACCTCGCCGTCGGCGGCTACTGGCCGGGTGACCCGAACTCCAGCACCGTCTTCCCGCAGCGGCTCGTGGTCGACTACGTGCACGTCAACTCCAGCGACACCGCCGGGCGGACCGGGCGGATCACCGGCATCGGCGGCAAATGCGTCGACGTCGCCGGGGCGAACACCGCCAACGGCACCCCGATCCAGATCACCGACTGCAATGGGAACGCCGCGCAGAACTGGACCGTCGGCGGCGACGGGACGATCCGCGCGCTCGGCAAGTGCATGGACGTCTCCGGCGGCGGGACCGCGGACGGCACCGCCGTGCAACTGTGGGACTGCAACGGATCCGGCGCGCAGAAGTGGGCGATCAGCGGGGCGCGGGACATCGTGAACCCTCAGGCGAACAAATGTCTGGACGCCACCGGGAACAGCTCCGCGAACGGGACCAGACTCCAGATCTGGACCTGCGGGGGCGGCGCGAACCAGAAGTGGACGACGCCCTAGTTCCGAGCCAGAAGTTCGCCGGCCCTCTCATCTCACGCAGCGAAGGGCGCCTTACCCGCATCACATGCGGTGAAAGTCCCCTTCACCCACCCCGAGACCAAAGAGCGCGCACGCGTTTCGTCCTCTGAATGCGGTGGTTCGGCTACGAACTACCGCATTCAGTCCTCTGAACGCGTTTGGGAACGCTCGGCGTAGGCCTCGACGAGCTGGTTTTCGGCGTCGGTGAGGTACTGCGCGAGGAGCTTTTCGGCGCCGAGGCCGTCGCCGGCCTCGATACGCTCGAGGATTTCCGCGTTGCGCTTGAGGTACGGCTCGTGGAAACGCCGCGGGTCGGCCATCATGTGGAACACCAGCCGCAGCTCGGCCAGGATGCCGCGCATCAGCTCGTCGATCCGCTCGCTGCCGCTCAGCTCGGCGATCGCCGAATGGAACCGGATGTTCGCCGTGCCGAGGTCCTGCCAGCGCTCACTCCGCTCGGCGACCCTGCCGTCCTCGACCAGACGCGCGAGCTTCGCGAACGTCGGCGGCTTCTCCGTCACCGCACGCACCGCCGAGCACTCGACGACCTTGCGCACCTTGTAGAGGTCGACGACGTCCTCGACGGGCAGCACCCGCACGAAGACCCCGCGGTTGAGCTCGTGGGTGAGCAGGCGTTCGTGCGTGAGCAGCCGGAACGCCTCGCGCAGCGTGTTGCGGGAGACGCCGAGCGCCGAGCCGATGTCGTGCTCCGACAGCCGGACGCCGGGCAGGAAGAACCCTTCCGCGATGCGCGTGCGGAGGACGCCCGCGACCCTTTCGGCCGTGCTGGTGCGGCTCACCATGCCGCGATCCGCTTCGAGTCCTTGAACCGAAGCAGGCCCACCCTCCGCGATCGTCACGTGACCGATTCTAACCGGCTACAAGAGAGCGGGCCAAGGATCCTCTTGTGGAATTGTTGAACAATACCTACAGTGGCTATCCATGTGACCCGTGCCACGATGGATTCACCCTCTGGAGGTGCCGATGGACGCGACAGCCACTACCGAAGACACACGCCCCTTCGCCTGGTTCCGCACGCTCGGTTCACGAGGCCGCCGGGCCTTCGTCGGCGCGTTCGGCGGCTACGGGCTCGACTCGTTCGACTACCAAACCCTCCCGCTGGGCCTGGCCGCGATCACCGCCTACTACGGCCTCTCCGGCGGCGAGGCGGGTCTGCTCGGCACCACCACGCTGGTGGTCTCGGCGATCGGCGGGATCGGGGCCGGCATCCTGGCCGACCGGATCGGCCGGGTCCGCACCCTCCAGCTCACCATCGCGATGTACACGATCTTCACCGTGCTGTGCGGGTTCGCGCCGAACTTCGAGACGCTCCTGGTCTTCCGCGCCCTGCAGGGCCTTGGCTTCGGTGGCGAATGGGCGGCCGGAGCCGCACTGGTCGCGGAGTACTCGCAGGCGAAGTACCGCGGCCGGACAGTCGCCTTCGTGCAGAGCGCGTGGGCGGTCGGCTGGGCGCTGTCCGTCGTCGTCTACACGGTGGTCTTCAGCATCTGGAGCCCGGACGTCGCGTGGCGCGTCATGTTCTGGACCGGCGTCATCCCGGCGCTGCTGGTCCTCTGGGTCCGGCGGAACGTCCAGGACGCGCCCGTCGCGGAGGCCGCCCGCGCCACGAAGAAGGAGCGCGGTTCGCTGGCGGGCATCTTCAAACCGGACCTGCTGCGCACGACGTTCTTCGCCGCGCTGCTCGCCACCGGTGTCCAGGGCGGTTACTACACGCTCGCGACCTGGCTGCCGAGCTACCTGAAGACCACCCGCGGTCTCACCGTCATCGGCACCGGCGGCTATCTCGCGTTCCTGATCTCCGGCGCCTTCATCGGATACGTCACCGGCGGCTACCTCACGGATCTCCTGGGCCGTAAGAAAACGTTCCTGCTGTTCTCGGTGCTGTCGGCGGGCCTCATCGTCGCCTACACGCAGATCCCGGCGGGCGCGAACACGCTCGTGCTGTTCCTCGGCTTCCCGCTCGGGTTCTCGATGTCCGCGATCTTCAGCGGGTTCGGCGCCTTCCTCGCCGAGCTGTACCCGTCGGCGCTGCGCGGGACCGGGCAGGGCTTCACCTACAACCTCGGCCGGGCCATCGGCGCGACGTTCCCCGCCGTGGTCGGTTTCCTCGGCGCGGGCGGCGCGATGGTGTTCGGCGCGGTCGGCTACGGCATCGCCGTGCTGGCGCTGCTCGGCCTGCCCGAGACTCGCGGCCGCGAACTGCTGTGACCACAATCGGAAGAGGAGGCACCACGATGACCACCTTCGACGACCCGGCGACGTTGTCCCCCGGCGAGGCGCGTGCCCTGTTCCGCGCGGGCACGGCCCGCCCGACCACCGGCTGGGCGAACGGGTTCACCCAGACCAACCTGATCGCCGTCCCCGAGGACTGGGCCTACGACGTCCTGCTGTTCTGCCAGCGGAACCCGCAGCCCTGTCCGGTGCTGGACGTCAGCGACCCGGGCGACCCGTCGACCAGGCTGGCTCCCGGCGCGGATCTGCGCACCGACCTGCCGCGCTACCGCGTCTGGCAGAACGGCGCGCTGGCAGGCGAGCTCGCGGACGCGACCGGGTTGTGGCGCAGCGACATGGTCACGTTCTCGATCGGCTGCAGTTTCACCTTCGAATCGGCGCTGGCCGCGGAGGGCATCCCGCTGCGGCACGTCGAGCAGGGCCGCAATGTGGCGATGTACGTGACGAACCGCGAATGCGTCCCGGCCGGGCGGCTGCACGGGCCGATGGTGGTCTCGATGCGGCAGATCCCCGAAGACCGTGTGGACGACGCCGTGCGGATCACCCGCGGGATGCCCGCCGTGCACGGTGCGCCGGTGCACATCGGCGATCCCGCCGCACTCGGCATCGCCGATCTCGGCAAGCCTGATTTCGGCGACCCGGTCGTCGCGGAACCCGGTGACGTGCCGGTGTTCTGGGCGTGTGGCGTGACCCCGCAGGCGGCGCTGATGGCTTCGCGGCCGCCGTTCGCGATCACGCACGCGCCGGGCTACATGTTCGTGACCGACAAGCTCGACAGTGAGTTCAGGGTGGCTTGATGGATCTCAACAGTGACCTCGGCGAAGGTTTCGGCGCCTGGAAGATGGGTGACGACGACGCCATGCTCGACATCGTCACCAGCGCGAACGTCGCCTGCGGCTTCCACGCCGGCGACCCGTCGGTGATGCGGCGCGTCTGCGAACGCGCGGCCGAGCGCGGCGTCGTCATCGGCGCCCACGTCGCCTACCGCGATCTGGCGGGCTTCGGGCGTCGGGCGATGGACGTGGCCCCCGCCGATCTGGCCGACGACGTGCTCTACCAGATCGGCGCGCTCGACGCGTTCGCCCGCGCGGCGGGAACGAGCGTGCGGTACGTCAAACCGCACGGGGCGCTGTACAACACGGCGGCGGTCGATCCGGAGCAGGCGGCCGCTGTGGTCGAGGGGATCCGGCGGTTCCGTCCCGGGCTCGCGCTGCTGTGCCCGCCGGGATCGGAAATGGCCAAGCAGGCGGAAAAGGCCGGGTTCCCCGCGTACGCCGAGGCGTTCGCGGACCGCGCGTACACCCCCGAAGGCCTTCTCGTCTCCCGGAAACTGCCGGGCGCCGTGCTCCACGACGCCGACGAGGTCGCTTCCCGGGCGGTCGCGATGGCGACCACCGGCAAGGTCGTCGCCGCCGACGGGACCGAGCTGGCGCTTCAGCCGCATTCGCTGTGCGTGCACGGCGACACCCCCGGCGCCGTCGAACTGGCGCGCCGGATCCGCGCGGGACTCGACGCCTCCGGTGTCCACATCGGATCGTTCATCGAGGCCGCATGATGCGATTGCTGCCCTATGGGGCGCGTGCGGCCATGGCCGACTTCGACGATCCGTCGGAGGTGCTCGGGCTGCACGCGTCACTGGAGCAGGACCCGCCGGACGGCGTCCTCGAACTGGTCCCGGCCGCGCGGACGCTGCTCATCCGGTTCGACCCCGGCCGCACCCACCACGACCGGCTCGCCGAAGACGTCCTCCATCGGGCAGGAGTGGACACCAAGCCACGCGAGGCGGCCGAGATCGTCGTGCCGGTGCGCTACGACGGCCCGGACCTGGCCGACGTCGCGGCCGCGTCCGGCATGTCCGCGGAGGCGGTCGTCCGGCGGCATGAGGACGGCACCTACGTGTCGGCGTTCTGCGGCTTCGCCCCGGGTTTCGCCTATCTGACCGGGCTGGACCCCGCGCTGCACCTGCCGCGCCGGACGAGCCCGCGCACCCGGGTGCCCGCCGGCTCGGTCGCGATCGCGGGCGAGTACACGGCGGTGTACCCGAACTCCTCACCCGGCGGCTGGCAACTGATCGGGCGCACGACGCTGCCGGTGTGGGACGTCGAACGCGAGCCGCCGAACCTGCTGGCCCCCGGCACGCGGATCCGGTTCACTTCATGACCGCGAAGATCGAAGTGCTCCGGCCCGGCGTTTTCACCACCGTGCAGGACCTCGGGCGACCGGGGCTGGCCGCGATCGGCGTCGGCCGGTCCGGCGCCGCCGACCGCGGTTCGCTGCGGCTGGCAAACCGGCTGGTCGGCAACCCGGAGGGCCACGCGGCCCTGGAATGCGTTCTGGGCGGCCTCGCCCTCCGGTTCCCGGCTCCGGCGACCGTCGCCGTCACCGGCGCGCCGTGCTCGATCACCGTCGGCGCGCGTGCCTTCGGCCCCGGCTCACCGATCCCGGTCGGCCCCGGCGAAGAACTCGTCCTGGGGATGGCTTCTCACGGTTTGCGTTCCTATGTCGCCGTGCGCGGCGGCATAGACGTCCCCTCGGTGCTGGGCGCGCGGGCGACCGACACACTGGGCAAACTCGGCCCGCCCGCGCTCTCGGCCGGGACGACCTTGCCGGTGGGACAGCGGGTGCTGCCCCATCCTGGCGTGGATCTCGCTCCTCGTGCGCCCTTGCCGGACGTCCCGGTCCTGCGAGTGACTCCGGGGCCCCGGGTGTCGTGGTTCGTTCACGACGCACTGTCCACTTTGGTCTCCACGGGTTACGTCGCCACCGCCGACGTCGATCGGGTGGGCGTGCGGCTGGACGGTCCCGTGTTGTCGCGGGCGCGCGGTGGCGAATTGCCTCCCGAGGCCGCCGTGCCGGGGGCGTTGCAGGTACCTCCTTCGGGGCAGCCGATCCTGTTCCTGGCCGACCACCCGGTGACCGGGGGCTATCCGGTGATCGCGGTGGTGGAGGAAGCGGATCTGGATCTGGCCGCGCAGGTGCGGCCGGGGCAACGGGTGCTTTTCCGGCTCTCGTGAGTGGTAAGGACGGTTCTAACCGTCCTTACCACTCACGAGGCCCGAAACCCGCAAAGTGATGTTCAACCGCCCCGCCAACCCCAGCGCCGGATCGGCGGTCCCCGGCAAAACCCGGGGCACCCCATGGAAAGCCAGCCTGGACTCCCCGCCGAACACGAACAGATCCCCCGAGCGCAGATCCACGTCCGTATAGGGCCGCCCGCGATCGATCGTGTTCCCGAACCGGAAGACGCAGGCGTCCCCGAGACTCAGCGACACGACGGGCTCCAGTGAAGCCTCGTCCTTGTCCTGATGCTGCCCCATTTTCGCGGCGGGATCGTAGAAGTTCACCAGCGCGATGTCCGGCTCGTACGACGAAGTCCCGTAGGCGTCGGAGACGGCCCGCCGCCCGAGATCCCCCAGCCACGCAGGAAACGGCAGCACCGGGGAGCCGTCTTCGGTCACCTTCGCGTACCGGTACGGATGCCAGTGCCAGCCGAGGCACACCGTCCGCACCGACATGACGCCGCCGTTCGGCAGCCGCGTCCGCCGGTAACCGCGCCAGCCGCGGCAGGCTTCGACCAGACGTCGTTGACTGTCGAGGTCGAGCCAGTCCGGAACATGCACGGCACCGGGCGCGACTTCGGTCCGCGGTCGGGGGATCAGCGCGTCCACACGTCGAGTCTGCCAGGGCGCGCGCCGATGATCCGGTGGCCCCGCACCATGACACCGGCCATGGCGAACAAGCGCAGCACGCGACGGCCGAATCGTGGCTCCACCGGGGCATCCATGACTGTCACGGCCAACGAAGCTGCCACAAAGCGGCGGGAGAAGCCACCTTTCGGGCTACTCCGATCGGCCGGTTGACCGCAGTGCGTTCACCCGGTCACTGTGCGAATTCGACCACCGTCACCCCGGCCCGCGCGGGCACCGGGTCGTTCATCTCCGCGAGCACCGCGGGGACGTCGTCGAGGCCGACCCGCTTGCCGATCATGCCTTCGAGGTCGATCCCGGCCGTCTCCACCACGCGCAGCATCTCGGGGTACTCGTGCGCCTGCAGGCCGTGGATGCCGACGATCTCCAGTTCCCCGCCGATCACGCGGTGCATCGGGATCGGCGCGATGCCCTGCGCGGGCGGCATCAGCCCGGCCTGGACATGCCGTCCGCGTTTGCGGAGGCTCCCGATCGAGGCGGCGCAGGTGGCCGGCGAGCCGAGGCAGTCGAGCGAGACGTGCGCGCCGCCGCCGGTCAGCTCCCGGACGTGCGCGGAGACCGCCTCGTGCCCGTCGAACGCGGACGGGTCGACGCACACGGCAGCCCCCATCCGCGAGGCCAGCGCCCTGGCCTGCGGAGACGGGTCGACGGCGACGACCGACGCACCGGCCGCGACGGCGAGCAGGATCGACGAGATACCCACGCCACCGCAGCCGTAGACCGCGACCCACTGACCAGGCCGGACCCCGCCCTGGCGCAGCACGGCCCGGAACGCCGTCCCGAACCGGCAGCCCAGCGCCGCGGCCTCGGCGGCGGACAGCGTGCCGGGCAGCGCCACGAGGTTGACCTCGGCGTTTTCGATGGCGACGTACTCGGCGAACGAGCCCCAGTGGGTCGCGCCCGGCTGGAACTCGCGGTCGCAGATCTGCTGGTCACCGGCGGCGCACTGGGCACAGGTGCCGCACGCGCAGACGAACGGCACGGTCACCCGGTCGCCCGCCGACCAGCCCCGGACACCCTCGCCGAGCGACGCGATGCGGCCGGCGAGTTCGTGCCCGGCGACGTGCGGCAGCTTCACCGACGTGTCGTGCCCCTGCCAGGAGTGCCAGTCGCTGCGGCACACCCCGGTCGCCTCGACGGCGATCACCACCCCGCCCGGCGGCGCGACCGGATCCGGCACGTCGCGTACCTCGGGCAGCACCCCGAACTCCTCGAAGACGACCGCCCGCACCCGCGCTCCCTAAGTGTCCCGGCCTCTCGGCATCACGAGGCCCTCGCCGGGCACCGTACACCGGGCCGCCCGCCCGCGCGGCGGCCCGAGAAGCCGCGACAGCGACTCCGGCGGCACCCCGAGGATCTCCTCGAGATTCTTGAGCACCAGCAGGGATTCCGGCCGTTCGGGACGGCAGCGCCCCGACTGCCAGTGGCTCAGGGTCGCGAGGCTCACCGAGCAACCCCGCCCTCTCAGCCGGTACCGGATCCGATCGAGCCCGAGGCCCCTCGCCCTGATCGCCGCCCTGAGGGCGTCCGCGAACGGTCCGGTCTCCAAGAGCCGCCTGAGTTCACGTCCTTCCGCCACCCCCCGGTCGATGGTGTGTGTCCGCTGACCGGTCATCTTCATCGCCTTCGCACGCTCGCTAGCCACCCGGAATAGCGCAGCCTAGGCGGGCGAACACATGATCGGAAGGGCCTTAGATCACCTATCGGCGTGGCAGGCGGGTGACGTAATTATGCAGAGACATAGGAAAATTCCCACCGCGGCCGATACCGGTCCACAATGGACACGGTTCAGCGCAGCGCGACCGAAAGCGCCTGCGCGATCTCCTTGCCGATCGCGTGGGTGGCCGCGTCGGGCGGCGAGCCGACCTTGACCACCATCGGGCCGCCGAACGGCTGGCGCTCCACGACCTCGATCCGCTCGCCGAGGCCGATCGAATGCTCGGTCAGGTACCGCAGGAGCTCCGGATCGGTGTCCCAGACGCGGACGATCTCGCCGACCGCGCCGGGCGGGAGGTCGTCGAGGATGCGCATCGGCATCTCCTCGACGCTGCCGTCGGGGGCGGGGATGGGGTCGCCGTGCGGGTCGCGCATCGGGTTGCCGAGCTTGGCCGCGATCCGCTCGACGAGCCGGTCCGAGACCGCGTGTTCGAGCGCGTCGGCCTCCGAGTGCACCTCGTCCCAGGTGTAGCCGAGTTCGGACACCAGGTAGGTCTCGATCAGCCGGTGGCGGCGGAGCACCGAGCGGGCCAGCAGCCTGCCCTCGGTGGTCAGCTCGATCCCGCGGTACGGCACGTGCGCGACCAGTCCCAGCTGGGACAGCTTGGTGACCATGCCGGACGCCGACGACGGGCTGACCTCCAGCCGTCCGGCCAGCGACGTGTTGGTGACGGCCTCGCCGCGCTCCACCAGCCCGTAGATCACCCGGACGTAGTCCTCCACGGACGACGACCTGCGACTTGCCCCTTCACCCATGGGTGCGAGTTTACGGCTTGCCGCCCGGTCGCGGATCACCCAGCGTGCGGCCGCCAGCGGTACCGGATCCAGCCGGGGACGGGGTCGGCGCCGAGCTGGGCGTAGAACGCCTCGCCCTTCTCGTTGCCCTCCTGCATGTCCCATTCGACCCGGCCGGGGGTCCGCGCGCTCAGCTCTTCGAGCAGCTCCCGCCCGAGGCCGAAACGACGGTGCTCAGGGCGCACGAAGAGATCGTCGAGCCAGATCCCCGGACGCGCCTCCCAGGTGGAGAAGTTCCAGCTGCAGAAGGCGAAGCCCGCGACCTTGCCCGGCTCACCCGGCGGGGTGGCCAGCAGCACCCAGGCCTTCGGATCGGGCCCGAAGAGGAACCCGGCCATCTCCTGCCTGTCGAGCTTCAGATCGTGTTTGTCCTCGTAGACCGCGTGCTCCTCGATGAGCGCGCAGATCTCCTCGATGTCGTCCGCGACCGCGTCCCGCACCGGCATGGGTCTCAGCTCCGTTCGTAGACGATGTCGCCGCCGACGGCGGTGGCGACGACGTGGATCGAATCCAAAGTGGACTCGTCGGTCGGGTCGGCCGAGAGGACGGCGAAGTCCGCGAGCTTGCCGATCTCGAGCGTGCCCAGGTCCTTCTCGGCGAAAGCGGCGTACGCGGATCCGTAGGTGTACGCGCGCAGGGCTTCGGCGGGGGTGAGCCGCTCATCGGGACCCAGCACGACCCCGGACGCGGTCTTCCGCCGCACCATGTCGGCCAGCGCGAGCAGCGGCGCCCCCTCGACGACCGGGCGGTCCGAGCTGGCGGGCAGCACGCATCCCGCGTCGAGCAGGCTCTTGAGCCGGTAGCACCAGGGCTCGCGTTCGGGGCCGAGGGCGGCCCGCATGCCGTCGCCGATCTCGTTGACGAACCTGCCCTGCGGCGACGCGATCAGCCCCAGCGCCGCCAGGCGCTTCAGCTCCTCGGGCCGCAGCACCGCGCAGTGCTCGATGCGGTGCCGGTGGCCGGGACGCGGATCGGCCTTCAGCGCGGCCTCGTAGGCGTCGAGGACGACGGTGATCGCGCGGTCGCCGATGGCGTGCGTCGCGATCTGCCAGCCGGCCTTGTGCGCGGCGGCGATCGTCCGCGCGATCTCGTCCTCGGGCACCTGGAAGTAGCCGACGTTGTCCGTTTCGCCGGCGAACGGCTCGTGCATGGCGCAGGTGCGGCCGATCAGCGAGCCGTCGGCGAACAGCTTCATCGCGCCGATCCGCAGCCATTCGTCGCCGAAGCCGGTGCGCATCCCCAGGTCCAGGCCGAAGCCGGCTCCCGCATCGAGGTCGTGGAGCACGCTCGCCGCGACCATCACCGTGCTTCGCACCCGCAGCACGCCGCGTTCGCGCGCCAGCTGGTACGCGGCCAGCTCGGCGGGGGTCTCCCCCACGAGACCCCCGCCGATCCCGGCCTCCTGGACACTCGTGATGCCCTCGGCCAGGTAGCGCTCGCTCGCCCGGTCCAGCCCGCGGACGACCCGCTCGACCGGCGTCGGGTAGGTCAGCGGCCGCAGCATCAGCTGGGCCTGCTCCCGCAGCAGCCCGGTCGGCGAACCGTCCTCGTCGCGGACGACGTCGCCGCCGACGGGCACGTCGCCCAGGTCGAGTTTCTCCAGCACCGCGGAGTTGACCACGGTCATATGCCCGGACGTGTGCTTGAGCCGCACGAGATGCCCGGGAGCCGCGCGATCGAGCCCTTGCCTCGTCGGATGGCCGCCCGCGAGCTTGTTCTGGTCGTAGCCGCTGCCGATGATCCAGCCGCCCGGCGGGGTCTCGGCCGCGCGCCGCGCGACGGCGTCGTACACCTCGTCGACGCTGCGGCAATCCGAAAGGGCGACGTCGTCGAGGGCCATGCCGAACCAGGCCATGTGGTTGTGCGCGTCGTGGAACCCGGGCACCACCACCGAGCCGCCGAGGTCCACGCGGCGCTTTGCGGAAAGCGCCGCCGCGTCGTGCCCTAACGCCACAATTCGTCCATTGAGCGCAGCAAGCGCTACGGATTCCCCCGTTCCAGTGAGGAACCGGGCGTTCTCGTAGACCGTGTCGACCCGCATGGATTCGACCCTATCGATCGATCGATCGGTCGTCTAGGCTCGGTGTCATGAGCACCGTGGACTACGCACTCGACGACGGCATCGCCGTGATCTGGCTGAACCGCCCCGAACGGCTCAACGCGGTGGTCGCCGAACTGGTCGACGACCTGCTGGAGGCGCTCGACGCCGCCGCGAAGTCGGACGCGCGCGCCGTCGTGCTCGCCGGTCGCGGGCGCGCGTTCTGCGCCGGCCACGACCTGAAGGAGCCCACCCCGGAGGGTGATTCACGCCCGCGACTCGACCGGCTACAGGACGTGACGCGCCGCCTTCGCGGCCTTCGCCAGCCCGTCATCGCCGCCGTCCACGGTTACGCGATCGGCGCGGGTGCCGAGTTCGCGATGGGCTGCGACCTGATCCTCGCCGCCGAAGACGCGGTGTTCGCCTTCCCCGAGGTCTCCCTCGGCCTGAGCGTCACGGGGGCGGCGTCGCGGTTGCTGCCGCTGCTGGTCGGGCCGCTGAAGGCCAAGGAGCTCCTGCTGCTGGGCGAACGCGTGAGCGGCACCGAGGCGGCCAAGCTCGGCCTGGTCAACGCCGCCCTGCCCGTCGACGACCTGATGGACACCGCGCTCGCGTGGGCGGCCAGGATCGCCGCGCATCCGGCCGCCGCGGCCACCATGGCCAAACGCGCCCTCGACTCCGGCATCGACAGCTCACTCGACGCCGCGCTCGAACTCGAAGTCAGCCACGCGCTGATCACCGAACACTCCGCCGAGGTCGCCGCTTCGTCCGAGGCCTTCCGGAGCCGGTCATGACCTCGCTCGCCGGGATCGACACCCTCTCCCGCCTGACCGCGAGGGCCGCCGCGCTCTGGCCGGACAAGACGGCGTGGATCTTCGACTCCACCGGGGAGAGCTTCACCTTCGCCGACGTCGACGCGCGCAGCACCGAGTTCGCCCGCGCACTGCTCGACCTCGGCGTGACACCGGGCGACCGGGTCGCGGTGATGCTGCGCAACCAGCCCGAATTCCCGTTGCTGTGGCTGGCCCTGGCCAAGATCGGCGGGGTGCTCGTCCCGGTCAACACCGGGTACCGCGAGTTCGACGGCGCCCACGTGCTGCGGCATTCCGGAGCCAGGTTCGCCGTCGCCGCCGAGGAATTCCTGGAACTGCTGAACAAGATCGCGCCGGAGACCTCGCTGGAACGCGTGCTCACCCCCGGCGAACTCACCGGTTCCGGGGCCGCCCCGGACTTCACGAGCGAGGGCGAACGCCCGGTCAACATCCAGTACACCTCGGGCACCACGGGCGCCCCCAAGGGTTGCGTACTGCCGAACAGGTATTGGACGACACTGGCGATCAGCCTGGCCACGGACTTCCCGGCGGTCGGCGCGGACGACGTCATCCTGACCGCGCAACCGTTCCACTACATCGATCCACAGTGGAACGTGGCGCTCGGGCTCGCGGGCGGCGCGACACTGGTGGTGCTCGACCGCTTCCACCCGTCGACGTTCTGGGAGAAGATCCGCGAACACGGCGTCACCTGGTTCTACTGCCTCGGCCTGATGCCCACCCTTCTGCTGCGCCAGCCGGAAAGCGAGCTCGACAAGGCGCACCAGGTCCGCGCGATCTGCGCTTCGGCCATCCCGCGCGACCTGCACGCCGCGCTCGAAGCACGCTGGGGCGCGCCGTGGTTCGAGGCCTTCGGCATGACCGAGACCGGCGGCGACATCCGGATGTACCCGGCGGATCACGAGGAGACCGTCGGCACCGGCTGCCTCGGCAGGCCGGCGCCCACCCGTGAGGTGATGATCGCGGATACGGACGGGAAACCGCTGCCGCGCGGGGAAACCGGCGAGCTGCTGATCCGCGGGGTCGGCCTGATGCACGGCTACCACGACGATCCCGAAGCGACCAGGCGCGCCTTCGACGGCGGCTGGTTCCACACCGGCGATCTGGCCACAATGGACGACGAAGGCCGCGTGTACTACGTGGGCCGCACCAAGGACATGATCCGCCGCAGCGGGGAGAACATCTCCGCCGACGAGGTCGAACGGGCGCTGCAGCTGCACCCCGCGGTCAAGCTCGCCGCCGTCATCGCGGTGCCGGACGACATCCGCGGCGAAGAGGTCAAGGCGTACATCGTCCTCGACGAGAACGAGGGGCACCGGTGCGAACCGGCCGAGCTGGCGGAGTTCTGCTCGGCGAAACTGGCCTACTTCAAGGTTCCCCGGTTCTGGGCGATCGTGACGGAGCTGCCGATGACGCCGTCGGAGCGGGTCGCGAAGGGCGAGCTCAAGAAGGTGGAAGACCTCCGCGCCGGTTCGTGGGACAGGACCACCGGAACATGGTTGTGAGCACCCGGGAAAGGGTCCGGCAGGCGGCGGTGAAACTGTTCGCCGCCAAGGGGTTCCACGGCACCGGCATCCGGGATCTGGCGCAGGAGGCGGAGCTGTCGTCCGCCAGCCTGTACCACTACATGGGCACCAAAGAGGATCTGCTGGTCGCCATCATGAACGAGTCGCTGCGGCGGCTGCTCGACGCGGCCGAGCAGGCGACCGCCGGGCTCACCGATCCCGTGTCACGGCTCGGATCCCTGGTGGCGCTGCACGTGCTCGCGCACGCCATCCAACCGGATGACACCCGCGTGGTGGACAACGAGGTCCACGCGCTCACCCCCGGCGCCAGGGCCGACGTGGTGGCCCTGCGCGATGCCTACGAAAAGCTGTGGGCGGACGCCATCGAAGACGGTGTCGCGGCCGGCGTCTTCCACACCGGGCAGCCTTCGGTCACCCGGCTCGCACTGGTGGAGATGTGCAGCGGGGTCGCGCGCTGGTATTCGCCGAAGGGGCCGCTCACCCTGGATCAGCTGGCGTCCCATTACGCGGAGCTGGCGCTTCGGGCGCTCGCCTGCGAACGGCGGCTCGACGTCACAGCGTTGCAAAACTGCCGTGAAGTGGTCTCGGGAGTGTGGCGAGTGCCCGTTTAGCGCCGACTTTAGGCCTGTACGCCTTGCTCAGACGGCTTCTCTGGGGGACGCTCGAAGGGTGACTGAGCAAACGATCCAACTCGAACTGGACGACTCGGGTCTCTCGCCGGCGTTGCCGGTGCCTTCGAACCCCCGTGATCAGGTGCAGGACGTCCCCTACCGCCCGGTGGGATTCCGGGACGACGACCTGCCCACGGCCCTCGAACGGTGCGCGACATGGCTACGCCAGGCTCAGGAGTGGCTCGGGGAACCGGTCGATGTGCTGGCCGTCCATCTCGACTATGACGACCGCAAGGGTTCGCCCTACTACGACGTGAAGCTTCTCTGCAACGAGGAGGACCTGGCCGGGGTCCCGATCGCGATGCGGAACCAGAAGGACGAAGACTAGGGCCGACGCGATGAACGGGCCGTTCCTTGCGAAATCTGCGAGGAACGGCCCGTTCATCGCATGTGGCGGGCACCCGCGTGGGCCGAAGGGGACGCTCCGGCGCCTCAGCTCGGCGAAGGGAGCCTTCGTCGCATGACATGCGGGTACAGCGTCTTTCGCGTAGCGAGTCGCCGCCCGGCCGTCGTGAGTGACGATTCGTGTTCTAACCCGAATCGCCACTCACGACCACCTGCACGGGCGAGCGTCAGCCCAGCGTGCCGCCGACCTTGACGTGCCCCTTGAGCAGGTTGCGCGCGATGGTCCGGCGCTGGATCTCGTCGGTGCCCTCGTAGATCCGCAGCAGCCGCAGTTCGCGGTACCACCGCTCGACCGGCAGTTCCCGCGTGTAGCCCATTCCGCCGTGGATCTGCAGGACACGGTCGACGATCTCGTTCGCCTTCACGCCGCCGTACAGCTTCGCCATCGACTGCGCGTGCCGCGAGTCCAGCTTCTGGTCGACCTGCCAGGCGGCGTGCAGGACCAGCCAGCGCAGCGCCTCCAGCTCGGTGCCGGAATCCGCGATCATCCACTGGATGGCCTGGCGCTCGGCGATCTTCTGCCCGAACGTCTCCCGCGTGTTGGCGTGCTCGATGGCCATCGAGATCAGCCGCTCGCAGGAGCCGATGGCGCGCGCGGGCAGCAGGTAGCGGCCCGCTCCGATCCACTGCATGGCCAGGTCGAAGCCGTGGCCGAGCTCGCCGAGGATCTGCGTCTCCGGCACGCGGACGTCCTCGAAGACCAGCGCCGCCGGGCCCCATTCGCCCATGGTGTCGATGTATTCGGACTTCCAGCCCGCGTCACGGTCGACGAGGAAGCAGGTGACGCCGCCGTTCGCGCCCTTCTCCGGGTCGGTGATCGCGAAGACCATCACGAAGTCGGCCTCGTTTCCGCCGGTGATGAAGGTCTTCTCGCCGTTGATGACCCAGTCGGTGCCGTCCTTGCGGGCGGAGGTGCGGATGGCCTTGGCGTCCGAGCCCGCGCCGGGTTCGGTGATCGCGAAGCACGACTTGCGTTCGCCCGAGATCGTCGGGAGCAGGTAGCGCTCCTTCTGCTCGTCGTTGGCGTAGTACAGGATGTTGTCCGCGGCGCCGCCGAAGCGGAACGGCACGAACGTGCGGCCGAGTTCGGCCTCCAGCAGCGCGGTCATCACCGCGGACAGGCCCATGCCGCCGTATTCCTCCGGCGTCTGCACACCCCAGAACCCGGACTCCTTGGCCTTCAGCTGCAGCTCGCGCAGCTCGTCGCCGGTCAGGCCGGGCTGGCCGGCGCGTTCGCGGCGCAGCACCTCCTGCTCACGCGGCATGAGGTCGCGCTGGACGAACGTGCGGACCCAGTCGCGCACCTCGCGTTCCTCGACGCTCAGAGAGAAATCCATGGTCAGCCCGCTCCTGTTCGACAGTGACTAAGCGCTCGCTTAGTTCAGCGTACCGCTTCGGTTGTCGTTAGCCGAGGAGTTGTCATAAGTTTTCGCAACCTGTCCCCATCTCGTCGAAGGGCACCCATGAGCACGGCAGCACCCGCGGCGAAGCGGGATCGCACCCATTACCTCTACATCGCCGTCATCGTGGCGGTGGGCCTCGGCATCGCGGTCGGCATCCTGCTCCCCGAGGTCGGCAAGGAGCTGAAACCGCTCGGGACCGGGTTCGTGAACCTGATCAAGATGATGATCTCGCCGATCATCTTCTGCACGATCGCACTCGGCGTCGGCTCGGTGGCGAAGGCGGCGAAGGTCGGCCGCGTCGGCGGGCTGGCGATCGGCTACTTCCTGATCATGTCGACGGTCGCGCTGGTCATCGGCCTGGTCGTCGGCAACATCCTGCAGCCCGGCACCGGCCTGCACCTGACGCCCGAGATCGCCGAAAAGGGACAGGGCCAGATCGCCAAGAGCGAAGGCACCGTCGAGTTCCTGCTCGGGATCATCCCGAAGACGCTGGTCTCGGCGTTCACCGAGGGCGAGGTGCTGCAGACACTGCTGGTCGCCCTGCTCGCGGGGTTCGCGCTGCAGAAACTGGGCACCAAGGGCGAGCCGATCCGCCGGGGCATCGAGCACATCCAGCGGCTCGTGTTCCGGATCCTCGCGATGATCATGTGGGCGGCCCCGGTCGGCGCGTTCGGCGCGATCGCCGCCGTCGTCGGCGAGACCGGCTGGAAGGCACTGCAGAGCCTCGCGGTGATCATGCTCGGCTTCTACATCACCTGCGCGCTGTTCGTGTTCGTGGTGCTCGGGCTGATCATCGGCCTGCTCGCCAGGGTCAACATCTTCAAGCTGCTGAAATACCTCGGCCGCGAGTTCCTGCTGATCCTGTCCACGTCGTCGTCGGAGTCGGCCCTGCCGCGGCTGATCGCGAAGATGGAGCACGCCGGCGTCTCCAAACCGGTCGTCGGCATCACCGTGCCCACCGGGTACTCGTTCAACCTCGACGGCACCGCGATCTACCTGACGATGGCGTCCATCTTCATCGCGGACGCGCTCGACAAACCGCTGACCATCGGCGAGCAGATCTCGTTGCTGGTGTTCATGATCATCGCGTCGAAGGGTGCGGCCGGGGTCACCGGCGCGGGGCTCGCGACGCTGGCGGGCGGGCTGTCCTCGCACCGGCCGGAGCTGGTCGACGGCGTCGGGTTCATCGTCGGCATCGACCGGTTCATGTCCGAGGCCCGCGCGCTGACGAACTTCGCGGGCAACGCCGTCGCGACCGTGCTGATCGGCACCTGGACCAACGAGATCGACCGGGAGCAGCTGGACCGTACGCTGAACGGCGAGTCACCGTTCGACGAAGCGACCCTGCTCGACGAAAACGCGAGTGAGTCGACCACGGAATCGGGTATGAAGGAGACGTGATCGAATGCGCCGTCCGCTGGTCGGAGCCCCTGCCCGCTGAACCCCGGTTCCTGGCCCTGCTCGACGAGCCGGAGCAGGGCCGGTACGCGAACTACCGCCAGGACATCGACAAACGCCGGTTCCTGACCGGCCGGGTGCTGGCGAAGACCGTCGCCGCCGAGCGGCTGGGCCTGGCCGTCGAGGCCGTGAAGTTCGACGCGACCTGCGAAGACTGCGGCAAACCGCACGGGAGGCCTAAGGTCCCCGGCGCGCCGCTGATGCTGTCGATCTCGCATTCCGGCGACCTCATCGGCGTCGCGGCCACCGCGGGCACCCCGGTCGGCCTCGACGTCGAGACGGCCACCAGGCGGGCCGAGGACTCGCTCATGGAGTACGCGCTGACGCCCGCGGAGCTGGCCGCGATCTCCGGGCTCTCCGACGAGCAGCGCGCGACGGCGTTCTTCACCTACTGGACGCGCAAGGAAGCGGTCATGAAGGCCACCGGGAAGGGCCTCAAGATCCCGCTGCAGAGCATCACGTTCTCCGGCTACGACGAGCAGGCGCGGCTGGTCCGGTCGACCCACCAGGCGCTCGACCCGGACCGGACGCGGCTCGCGGACCTGAAGGCGGCCGAGGGCTACCGGGCGGCCGTCGCGCTGATCACCTCGGACGACATCTCGGTCACCGAAGACTTCGCACCCCTCTGACCGCGCTGTTCGCCGCCCAATCACGCGTGTGCGCCCTCCAATCACGCGTGTGCGCCGCCCAATCACACGAGATCGCCGCTCAGTAACGCCGGCGGCGCGCGAAGGCCCCCTCTGACCTCCCGCGTTTCGTCCTCTGAATCCGGTAGTTGCACACGCAAGGACCGCATCCAGAGGACGAAACGCGTCAGATCTCCAGGCCCATCGCGGCCAGCAGGGTGCGGAACTTCGCCGAGGTCTCGTCGAGTTCGGTCCGCGGGTCGGAGGCGGGCACGATGCCGCCGCCGGCGTACAGCCGCATGGCGGTGTCGGCGATCTCCGCGCACCGGATCCCGACTGCCCATTCGCCGTCCCCCGCCGCGTCGACCCAGCCGACGGCGCCCGCGTAGTACGCGCGGTCGAACGGCTCCAGCTCCTTGACCAGCGAACGCGCGGCATCGGTCGGCGTGCCGCAGATCGCCGGCGTCGGATGCAGCGCGGCGGCGAGGTCGAGCGCGGTGACGTCCTGGTCGATCAGCTCGCCGGTGACGGTGGTCGACAGATGCCAGATGGCCGGCGTCGAGACCAGCTCGGGCCCCCGGACGTCGAGCGTGCGGCAGAACGGCCGCAGGATCTCGACGACGGACTCCACCACCACGGCGTGCTCGACGTGGTCCTTTTCGGACGCCAGCAACGCCTCACCGTTCGCCTTGTCGATCGCCGGGTCGGCCGACCGGGGCATCGACCCGGCATGTGGCCGGGACACGACGGCACCGCCGGTGCGGGAAAGCAGGAGTTCGGGGGTCGCGCCGACCAGCGTGCGCCCGTCGGGCAGCTGCGCGGCGTACGTGGTGTGCCGGGGGTTCCCGTTCGCCAGGTTCCGGACGACTTCGGCGACCGGGACGGCCTCGTCGAAGTCGAGATCGAGAGCGCGGGCCAGGACGACTTTGCGCAGGTCACGGTCGCTCAGCGCGGAGACGGCCGCGCGGACGGCGGCCAGATGGGCCTCCGGTTCCGGCACGGGCGTGACCTTGACCGGCCGCGGAAGCGAGGTGCGCGGCGGAACGGCCGCGTGGTCGGACGACGCGCGATGGACCGCGCGCGGGAGCACCAGATGCCCCGGTGTCGACGTGGTGTCACTGGTGTCGAAGGGCAGCACACCGACCGCGATCGAAGCACCCGAGTCGGTGAACAGCCCGGGGAGCGCCCCGGACAGCCGCGACGGCTCGGTGTCGGTCGCGGTGGCCACGGCCCCGCTCGCGAGGAGCGCGTGCCGTGCCGTGGCCAGGAGGAAGTCGCCCCGCTCGTAGCGGGCGGCCAGGTCTGCCGGGGTCGCCGGTGCGGTACTGGTCGTCACCCCACCAGCGTCCCAGGCTCCGGCTGAGACCAGGGGAAAGTGTTGCCCGGGCAACAGCCTCTCAGGCAACACCTTCCCCCGGACAGCCCGTGACCTGCGGAAGCGTTACTTCAGCGCCTCGAGAAGGGCCTCGCGCTGCCGCTCGCCCAGGCCGGCGGCACGCCGGTCCGGGTCGATCCCGGCCTGCTCCAGCAGGGCGGCGACCTTGACCGCGCCCAGGCCGGGCACGGCCTTCAGCAGCTGCGTGACCTTCGTCTTGCCGATGGTCTTGTTCTCCTTGGCCTGCTTGAGCACCTTGTCGATGCTCTCCTTGCCGGACTTGATCGACGCAAGCAGCTCGGAGCGCGCTTTGCGAGCCTCAGCCGCCTTGGCGAGGGCATCGGCGCGCTGCTCCGGAGTCAACGTGGGCAGAGCCAACGTAGTAGTCCTTTCATCTCAGGTCTCCGCTTTCGCGGCCGACGGCCTTTAACCATGCTTGCAAGAGCAAGCGCTGGCCAGCCGTCTCTGTACCACGGCTCCAGTAAACGCCACCCGTTCCTCGGCCGTGAAACCGACACGCACTTATTACCCCTCGACCACGCCACGGGCAACCCGCCCCAGCCTGCGGAAACACGCCGTTCGAGCGGCGATTCGCCTGTGTTCATCACCCTTATGAGCGATGCCATCACTTCGCACAGTCAGCCATTTTTCGTTTCATGGTAAGAAAAATACGAATTATTGATGATCTTGGCCCGAACCGGCGAACACCCGTTAGCGCGACACTGTGACCGAACGGTTGCCTGCGATGTTACTGACCGGTTCACCCCTCCCGGATTAGAGTCGGCGCAACCCCAGTTCACCGGAGAACGAGCACCACGGGAGTACGCGATGTTGAGCACGATGCAGGACGGGCAGCTGTCACTGGGCAGGCTGCTCCGCCACGGCACCACGGTGCACTCCGAGAGCGAAGTCATCACCTGGACCGGTTCAGAAGCCCGCCGCGAGACCTACGGCGAGCTCGGCAAACACGCCGCTCGCCTGGCGAACGCGCTCCGGAGCCTCGGCGTCACCGGCGACCAGCGCGTCGGCACCTTCATGTGGAACAACGCCGAGCACATGGCCGCGTACCTGGCCATCCCGGCGATGGGCGCGGTGCTGCACACGCTGAACATCCGGCTGTTCCCCGAGCAGCTCGTCTTCGTCGCCAACCACGCCGAAGACCAGGTCGTCATCGTCGACGGCACGCTCGTCCCGCTGCTGGCCAAGCAGCTGCCCGAGCTGAAGACCGTGCGTCACGTCATCGTGGCCAACGGCGACGCCTCCACCCTCCCCGCGCCGGACGGCGTCCAGGTGCACTCCTACGACGAACTGCTGTCCGGCCAGCCGGACACCTTCGACTGGCCCGAGGTGGACGAGCGGTCGGCCGCCGCGATGTGTTACACGTCGGGCACCACGGGTGATCCGAAGGGCGTCGCGTACTCCCATCGGTCGATCTGGCTGCACTCGATGCAGGTCACGATGTCCGACAGCATGCGGCTGGCCCAGCACGACAAGGCCCTCGCGATCGTCCCGATGTTCCACGCGATGGCGTGGGGCATGCCGTACGCGGCCATGATGGTCGGCGCCTCGCTGCTCATGCCGGACCGCTTCCTCCAGCCCGCGCCGATCGCGCAGATGCTCGCCGCCGAGAAGCCGACCTTCGCCGGCGCCGTCCCGACGATCTGGCAGGGCCTGCTCTCCCACCTCGACGCGAACCCGCAGGACATCTCGCATCTGCGCGAGGTCGTCGTCGGCGGCTCGGCGGCGCCGCCGTCGCTGATGCACGCCTTCGAAGACCGTTACGGCGTGCCGATCCTCCACGCGTGGGGCATGACCGAGACGTCGCCGCTGGGCAGCGTCGCGCGTCCGCCCGCCTCCGCGACCGGCGAGAAGGCGTGGGACTACCGCTACACCCAGGGCCGCTTCCCGGCGTCCGTCAGCGCCAGGCTGATCGGCGACAACGGCGAGGAACTGCCGTGGGACAACGAAAGCGTCGGCGAGCTCGAAGTGCAGGGCCCGTGGATCGCGGCGTCGTACTACGGCGGCAAGGCCGGTGACGAACCCGACCCGGAGAAGTTCCACGACGGCTGGCTGCGCACCGGCGACGTCGGCAAGATCAGCCCCGACGGCTACCTGACGCTGACCGACCGCGCGAAGGACGTCATCAAGTCCGGCGGCGAGTGGATCTCGTCGGTGGACCTGGAGAACCAGGTGATGGCGCATCCCGCGGTGGCCGAGGCGGCCGTGGTCGGCATCCCCGACGAGAAGTGGGACGAGCGCCCGCTGGTCGCCGTCGTGCTCAAGGAGGGCCAGAGCGCCACGGCCGAGGACCTCCGCGACTTCCTGTCCGACAAGGTCGCGAAATGGCAGCTTCCGGAGAATTGGACCTTTGTGGACGAAGTCCCGAAGACCAGTGTCGGCAAGTTCGACAAGAAGCGGCTCCGGGCGTTCCACTCCGAGGGCAAACTCGACGTCAGTCAGCTCTAACGGGTTAATCTCCCGCGCGCCTGCGCTTCAGTGAAGGCCATCTTGAGGGACGCTGGTCCCTGAAGATGGCCTTCACGGCGTTCGGCGAAGGGTTTTGTTGGTGCGCAAGACAAGCAGGCGGGCGTTCCTGGCACTGGCGGGGACGACGATACTCTCCGCCTGCGGGTCCAACACCGTCCAAAGAGGAAGCCCGCCGCCCTCGACCGCCTACTCCGCCGGGGTGACCAGGCCGAAACCGAAACCGGTGGATCTCGCGCAGTGGTACCACCCGTATCCCGAGGCGGGGGTGCAGGAAGCCGTCACGCGTTACGCGGCCGCGTACCAGAAGTCCAAGGTCGCGGTGCAGTGGAATCCCGACGACTACGAAACGAAACTGAACGCCGCGCTGCAGGCGGGCCCGGTGCCGGACGTCTTCGAAGGACAGGTCACCGTCGAGCGGGTCC
The DNA here is from genome assembly GCF_000400635.2 of Amycolatopsis keratiniphila. Classification (NCBI taxonomy): domain Bacteria; kingdom Bacillati; phylum Actinomycetota; class Actinomycetes; order Pseudonocardiales; family Pseudonocardiaceae; genus Amycolatopsis; species Amycolatopsis keratiniphila. The sequence continues at coordinate 7,988,441 of NC_021252.1, forward strand.
GGCAGGGCCTTCTCGTCCCGCTGGACGACGTCGTCGGGCCCGTACGCGGGGACTTCAACCCCTCGGTGCTCGCGGCGCAGTCCGTCGACGGCAAGCTTTACGGCATTCCGCAGTCGCTCGACACACAGGTCCTCTTCTACCGCAAGAGTTTCCTGCAGGAGGCCGGGGTTCAGCCGCCGCAGACGCTCGACGAACTCGTCGACGCGGCGAAGAAGCTCTCCAAGGACGGCGTCAAAGGACTTTTCGCCGGCAACGACGCGGGCGCGGCGGCGCTCGCCGGGCCGCTGGTGTGGTCGGCCGGGCTCGACCACGTCAAGGACGGGAAGTCCGTCGGCTTCGACGATCCGCGCACCGCCACGGCGTTCGCGAAACTCCACGAGCTCAACGGTTCGCTGCTGCTGGGCGCCGCGACGGACTGGCCGGATCCGCTCCCGTTCATCGACGGGCTCACCGCCATGCAGTGGACCTGGCTGTGGAACCTGCCGAAGATCCAGGACACCTTGAAAGACGACTTCGGTGTCCTGGCCTTCCCCCGGCTCGACGCGGCGGGCGCGCCGTCCGTCCCGGTCGGCGGGCTGAGCTCGATGGTGCACGCCAAGAGCCTGAACCCCAACGCCGCCAAGGATTTCGTCAAATGGCTGTGGCTGGAGCGGGTCGACTTCCAGCAGGAGTTCGCCACCAAGTTCGGCTTCCATCTGCCCGCTCGGCTGAGCGTGCTCGACAAGGTCACCGCGGCGGGCGACGCCGCGAAGCTGGTCAAGGAGAACGGCCGCGCCACCGGTCCACTGTGGACACCGGCGGCGAACACCGCGCTCGTCGACGCGCTGGGCCGGATCGCCCGTGACGGCGCCGACCCGGCCACCGAGACCAAAGCCGCCGTCGAGGCCGTCAAAGCCGAGCTGGGTCGCCTTTCCGCCTGAACGACCGCACATAAGCGGTGATCAGCACGATCGACAGGATCACCGCGCCACCGTCGGTGACCAGGGACGGGAGCACGCCCGGCCAGCCGTGTTCGGCGATCGCCGCCCGGTGCACCTCGAACGGCACGACGTACACGCCGAAGGCCTGGGCGACGTTGACCGCGAGCACCGGCCAGAACAGCCGACGCCACCCGAACCACACCAACAGCCCCAGCGCGTTGCCGACGATGAAGACGTTCCCCACCAGCCGCAACGCGCTCAGGTACGCGGGCGCGCCGGCGGTGTCCGCGCCCTTGAGCCGCATGCTCGCCTCGATCAGGCCCAGATCGATGATCAGGTAGTTCTGCACCGCCGTGCCGAGCACGAAGACGATCGAGCACAGCACCGTGACCAGGCGGATCTTCGGTGTCCAGAGCATCACTTCCCCCGTTCTCTATCAGTGATAGAGACAAATCTATCACTGATAGAGTCCGCGAGTGGCACGCAAAGGCTCGCTCGACCTCGCCAAGATCACCGAGGCGGCCGTCGAACTGCTCGACGAGGCCGGCCTCCCGGAGCTGACGACCCGGCGGCTGGCGGCGAAGCTCGGCGTCAGCTCACCGACGCTGTACTGGCACGTGAAGGACAAGGCGGAACTGCTGGACCTCGTCGCCGAAGCGATCTGCGCCGACGCCTTCGAGATCGATCGATCACTGCCGTGGCGCGATCAGCTCGCGAGCGGGCTCCGCCAGTTCCGCGCCCTGCTGCTGCGGCATCGGGACGCGGCCGCGCTGCTGCGCGAGCGGCCGCCGGCCGGGCCGCACCGGCTGGGCCATATCGAGACGACCGCGCGGATCCTGCTGGAGGCGGGCTTCTCCGAAGAGGACACCGCGGGGATTTCGCGACTGCTCACGGCGCATGTCCTGGCGTCGGTCGAAACGCTCCCCGCGCGGGAGCCGGACGAAGGGTTCCTCGCCCGGCTCGAGGCGTATCCGCATGTCGGCAGGCTGGGTCCGGCTTTCGCGGCGCAGAGCGGCGAGGAGCTGTTCGAGCTGGGTGTCGAGGTGATTCTCGACGGGCTCGCGACACGGCTGTAGTGGGTCGCGATTCGGGTCAAGGCCAACGTCGTGAGTGGCGTTTCGGGTTAGAACCCGAATCGCCACTCACGACCACCTGGACCGGCCCTAGTCGCCGGACACACCCCAGATCGCCAGCTCGACGGCGACGTCGTTCTCGTAGAGCAGCGCGCAGTTCGCGCTCCAGCGCGGCCGACGCTCGTACGGCAACCGCCCCGCCTTGTCGAGCTCGTCGAAGTCGGCCACGGACGGCTCCTCGGTGCCGAACGCGGCGACGAGTTCGGCGTCGGTCAGCGGCCGGATCGTGCCGAAGTCGTCCTCACCCGTGGCGCTGATGAACTCGTGGACGTCGAGCACGGAATGGGTCCCGGACTCCTGGACGCTCTCCACCTCGTACAGCTCGTCGATCGAGTCCGGGCGGCCGAGTTCGTCCTCTTCCCAGAGGTAGTCGCCCTCTTCGAAGACACGCGCCTTCATCGCGTCCAGCGCCGCTTCCGGGTCGCCGTCGAACCGGCCGCGGACGGACCAAGCCGAAGCACCCACCTGGCCACCTCCTCGCTCGTCGAGCGGCCAGCGTAACCAGCCCGCTTGGCTACTTGCGTATTCGGCCGAACGTGACAAATTTTCGCATTACCCTTTTCTGGCGTTCACCCCACGGCTAACGTCGTCCGGCATCGTCCTTCCGCGATACCCACCCGCGACGACTGGGGGCACCGCCATGTCCGTCATCTCCAGGCGCACCTTCACCGCGGCGGGCGCCGCCGGCGTCGGCCTGCTGCTGTGCACACCGACCGCCAACGCGCTCGACCGCGCGCTGGCGCGCACCGCGTCCCGCGCGGTCCGCACCGCGGGCACCACACTGGAGGCCGCGGCGGCCCCGCGGACCAGCGGTCCCGGCTACACGCGGCTGACCGCGGGCCCCGGCTGGCCGCTCGTGGTCCGCGGCGACCTCGCCGCGCCGAAGTCCGGCCGCGACGACCGGCGCCGCGCGATGGCGTCCTTCGCGCAGTTCACCGACCTGCACTTCACCGACGCCGAAAGCCCGGCGCGCTTCGAGTACCTGCACCCGTTCGTCGGCTCGGCGCACCGGCCGCAGGAGACCCTCGGCCCGGTCGCGACGACGGCGCTGGTCGAACGCGTGAACAGCCTGAAGACGGGCCCGTTCACCGGGCGGGCGATCGACTTCATGGTCACCACCGGCGACAACACCGACAACCACGAGCTGATCGAGCTCGAATGGTTCCTCAAGGTGCTCAACGGCGGCACGGTGAACCCGACCTCGGGCGACCCGAACGTGCACGAGGGTGTCCAGACGTCCGGGTCCTCGCACTACTGGAACCCCGGCAAGCCGCTCGACGACGCGTACACGAAGAAGGGCTTCCCGCAGCTGCCCGGCCTGCTCGGCGCGGCGTCGAACACTTTCACCTCGCCCGGCCTCGACGTCCCGTGGTTCTGCACCTTCGGCAACCACGACGACAGCATCGTCGGCACGGTGCCGGATCTGCCGGGGATGGACGCCTGGTACACCGGCCGCTTCAAGGTCATCGGCAAGGACGAGACGACGTCGCGGAAGCTCGCCAACGCGATCGGGTCCGGCTCCGGCGTGCCGATCACCGAGCTGTTCGGCGGCTCCGGCACGATCCGCGAGATCACCCCGGACGAGCGGCGGCGGCCGTTCAGCACCGCGGAGTTCGTCCAGCACCACCTCGACTCCGCCAACACCGGCCCCGGCCCGGTGGGCCACGGGTTCAGCGGGAACAACGCCGACGGGCGGAACGTGTACTACACCTTCCGCATCGCGCCGGGGATCACCGGCATCAGCCTCGACACCACGACGATGGCCGGGCTGGCCGACGGGTCGATCGGGCTCGGGCAGTTCACCTGGGTGGAGAACACGCTCAAGCGCAACAGCTCGACGTACTACGACTTCTTCGGGCGCAAGGTCACGCAGAACGTGACCGACGAGCTGTTCATCCTGTTCAGCCACCACACCAGCGACACCATGGGCAACGTGCTGCCGGACGCGCGGCATCCGCTGGAGATCCGGCTCAACGGCGACACGTTCGTCTCGCTGCTGCACCGGTTCCCGAACGTGCTGGCGTGGGTCAACGGGCACACGCACCACAACAAGATCACCCCGCACGTCGGCAAGACCGCGAAACAGGGCTTCTGGGAGATCAACACCGCCTCGCACATCGATTTCCCGCAGCACGCGCGGATCATCGAGGTCGCCGACAACGCGGACGGCACGTTGTCGCTGTTCACGACGTTGATCGAGGCGGAAGCGCCGTACGAGGCTTCGTACTCGGACACCTCGACGCAAGCGCTTGCGTCGCTGTACCGGGAGTTCTCGTACAACGACATCCACGCCTCGCTGGGCGCGGTCGGGACGGCCCAGGATCAGAACACGGAGCTGCTGCTGCCCCACCCGCTCGCCTGATTCCCCCGCGTGCCGGTCGCGAAAGCGACACAGACTCGGGCCGTCTTGCAGGCAACTGTTTACATACCTCGCGTGACCCGCGAAAATCCCTTCCCTACTGGGTGGAATCGAGGGATGGAGCCGGGATGCGCAGACGAGGGCTGGTCACGCTGCTGACGATCGCGACGATGACCGCGGTGACGGCACAGACGGCGGAGGCGGGTCCCGGCCGTCCGGACGACGAGTCGATCGACTACCACGAATGGTCCGGTCACCCCGGCTTCCGCGACGGCAGGCTCGAAGGGCTCGGCATCGACCACGGCGCCCTGCGCATCGATCGCCCGATCGGCACGATCGAGCACACCGAACCCACCCTCGGCACCACTAAGACCTACGAATACGGCCAATGGACGTCGCGGAGCCACACCCACGGCTTCGACGCCTCCCAGCTGGTCGCCTCGTGGAACGCGAAGACGCCGGCCAAGACCTGGGTCAAGGTGGAGGCGAAGGGCCGCACCGCGTCGGGCACCGAGACCTCCTGGTACGTGATGGGCCGCTGGGCCAGCGGGGACGCCGACATCAAGCGCACCAGCGTCGACGGCCAGAGCGACGCCAACGCCGCGGTCGACGTCGACACGCTGGTCATGAAGGCGGGTGTGGCGCTCCGCTCGTACCAGCTCCGCGTCAGCCTGTACCGCGAAGCCGGTTCCCGCGCCACGCCGTCGGTGACGTCGGTCGGCGCGATGACATCGCTGGTCCCGGACCGCTTCGAGGTCCAGGCGACGAAACCGGGCCGCGCCACCGGGATCGAGCTCAAGGTGCCAGCCTACGCGCAGAACCTCCACAAAGGACAGTTCCCGGAGTACGGCGGCGGCGGCGAGAACTGGTGCAGCCCGACGTCCACCGAAATGGTCGCCGAATACTGGGGCAAACGGCCCAAGCCCGAAGACATGAAGTGGATCCCGGAGGGTTACGTCGACCCGACCGTCGCGTACGCCGCCCGCTACACGTTCGACTACGCCTACGACGGAACCGGCAACTGGCCGTTCAACACCGCGTACGCCGCTTCACTCGGACTGCGTGGGCACATCACCCGTTTGCACTCCTTGAACGAACTCGAGAAGTACATCGCGCGCGGCATCCCGGTGATCACGTCGCAGTCGTTCAAGGCCGAGGAACTCGACGGCGCGGGCTACGGCACGGCCGGGCACATCATGGTCGTCGTCGGCTTCACGAAGGACGGTGACGTGATCGCGAACGACCCCGCCGCGAGCAGCAACGACCGGGTCCGAAATGTCTACAAACGACACCAGTTCGAAACGATTTGGCAGCGCACCAAGCGGTACAACACGAATGGCGGAGTTTCGAGCGGTCCCGGCGGCATCGCTTACATCATCACGCCCGGACACTGAATCGGTTCCCCACCCGAGCGGATGTCGCGACGTGGCCTGCATCCATGGCAGGCTGCGTGGATCGATATCGCGCGCGCCAGCGCGTCCGTTGAGGGCGGTGGCGGGGGCATGGATGGACTACTCGGAGGTGGGCATGCCGTACGAGGTCCAAGGCGTCGTTTCCCGCGCCAAGGGTGAACCGGTCTCGCTGGAGTCCGTGACGGTGCCCGATCCCGGGCCCGGCGAGGCCGTCGTCTCGGTCAAGGCGTGCGGTGTCTGCCATACCGACCTGCACTACCGCGAAGGCGGGATCAACGACGAGTTCCCGTTCCTTCTCGGCCACGAGGCCGCGGGATTCGTGGAAGCCGTAGGCGACGGCGTGACCGGCCTCGAACCCGGCGACTACGTGATCCTGAACTGGCGCGCGGTCTGTGGCACCTGCCGCGCCTGCCGCCGGGGCAGGCCCTGGTACTGCTTCTCCACGTTCAACGCCGCCCGGCCGATGACCCTGGCCGACGGCACCGCCTTGTCGCCCGCGCTCGGCGTCGGGGCGTTCCTCGAAAAGACGCTCGTCCACAGTGGACAATGCACGAAGGTCGACCCCGCCGCCGAGCCCGCCGTCGCCGGACTGCTCGGCTGCGGGGTGATGGCCGGCCTCGGTGCCGCGTTGAACACCGGCGCGGTGAGCCGCGGCGATTCCGTCGCGGTCATCGGCTGCGGCGGTGTCGGTGACGCCGCGATCGCGGGGGCGAACCTGGCCGGCGCGAAGACCATCGTCGCCGTCGACACCGACGACCGGAAACTCGCGTGGGCCGGGGATTTCGGCGCCACGCACACGCTGAACAGCAAGGGACTGAGCGAAGACCAGGTCGTCGAGGCGATCCGGGAGTACACCGATTCGTTCGGCGCGGACGTCGTGATCGACGCGGTCGGCAGGCCCGAAACCTGGCGGCAGGCGTTCTACGGGCGCGACCTGGCGGGCACGGTGGTGCTCGTCGGCGTCCCGACCCCGGACATGCGGCTGGATCTGCCGCTGATCGACTTCTTCTCGCGTGGCGGCTCGCTCAAGTCTTCGTGGTACGGCGATTGCCTGCCCTCGCGCGACTTCCCGATGCTGATCGACCTCTACCTCCAGGGCAGGCTCCCGCTCGACAAGTTCGTCACCGAGCGGATCGCCCTCGACGGTGTCGAGCAGGCCTTCGGGCGCATGCACGACGGAGACGTCCTCCGCAGCGTGGTGACGTGGTGAAACTCTTCACCGACGCCGATTTCCCGGCCGATCCGTATCCGGGAGCGCGGCCGGGGCATTCGTTCGTCCACTTCGACGGTGCCGGGCACAGCCTCGACACCGCACCGGAGGGCTGGCGCGAACGCCAAGCCGTACTCGCCTACGGCTCGAATGCTTGCCCGTCCAAGATCACCTGGTTGCGGGAGAACATGGGCTTGGAGGGCCCGGTCGTCGTCTGCCACGCGCGCTGCACCGATCTCGCCGCGGTCTGGGCGTCCGGCCTGCGGTTCCGGGACGGGCAGCGCCCCGCGACGCTGGCCGCCGCCCCTGGCGTCGTCGAGGAGCACGCCGTCTGGTTCGCGACCCCCGAACAGCTGGCCGTGCTCGACAAATGCGAGGGCAACGGCATGCGCTACAACCTGGTGCGGCTGACCGCCCCGGCCATCACCCTCGACGACGGCACCGTGCTCGACGACGTGGTGGCGTACGTCGGCGCTGCGGACATCCGCCTGCCGATCCTGGTGGACGGCAGGCATATCCGCGTCGCCGACCTCGAACAGCGCCGGGCCGCGGCGCTGGACGGGATCCCCGCCGAAACACACGGTCTGGACTGCACGCTGATCAGACCAGCTTCCCGGGATTGAGGATCCCGCCCGGGTCGACGGCCTTCTTCGCCGCTCGCAACACTTCGACGCCGATCTCGCCGATCTCCGCCGCCAGATAGCGGGCGTGGTCGACACCGACGGCGTGGTGATGCGAGATCGTGCCGATGCCGGTGATCGCCTCCGAGGCCGCCGCCTTCGCCCGCTGCCATTGGGCGATCGGGTCGGCCTCGTCGCGCGGCGTGAGCACGGTGAAGTACAGCGACGCGCCCGTTTCGTAGGCGTGCGAGACGTGGCACATGATGATGGCGTTGCCGAGGGTCGCGGTGAGCGCGGCGCGGACGGCGTCCCGCAGGTCACCCAGTTCGTTCCAGTACGCGGCGGTTTCCAGGGTTTCGACGCAGACCCCGTTGTCCATCAAGGCGTCCCGCTGCCGAGGACCGGAGAACCGGCCGCGGCGCCAGGATTCCCCGAGCGCGGCCCCGATCCGGACGGCGCCGAACTCCTTCAGTACGCCGGTGGTCTCCTGCCGTCGCCGGGCGACCTCGCGTTTCGACGCGCCTTCCCAGCCGACGATCAGCAGGCACGGCGCGTGCACTCCCCGCGCCTTGAGATACCGGCGCAGCGCCTTGGTCTTCACACTGTCGTTGAGCGCGAGCGAAACCTCGCTTTCGTCCACATCGGACAGTCGCGTCACGTCCGCGAGCACGTGCCGCTGGGCGAGTTCGCGGACCGCGTCGGTGCCCTTCTCCCAGCCGTCGAGGACGAAACCCTCATAACGGCGCACTTCCGGCACCGGCCGGACGCGGAGAGCGACCTCGGTGATCACGCCGAGCGCGCCTTCGCTGCCGATGGCGAGATGCCGCAGGTCCGGCCCCGCGGCCGAAGCCGGCGCGACGCCGAGTTTCCATTCCCCGCGCGGGGTCGCGAGCCGCACCCCCTTGACCATGTCCTCGAACCGGCCGTAGCCCGACGAGGCCTGCCCTGCGGACCGGGTCGCGGCGAAGCCGCCGATGGTGGCACGTTCGTAGGACTGCGGCACGTGCCCGAGGGTGAAACCGTGCGCGGCGAGCAGCCGATCGGCCTCCGGGCCGGTGACCCCCGCCTGCAGGACCGCGATCCGGGAAACGGGATCGACCGAGACCAGTTCATCGAGCCGGGTGAGGTCGAGCGCGATCACCGAGGTCTTGTCACCGCGCAGTGCGGCGACCCCGCCGACCACCGACGTCCCGCCGCCGAACGGGACGACGCCGACGTCGTGCCGTGCGCAGATTTCCAGCACCGACTGGACTTCGGCGGGATTCTCCGGCAGGACGACGGCGTCCGGCACCGGAAAATCACCGAACCCCCGTCGCCGTATCAAGTCCAGATAGGACAGACCACTGGCCCGCGCGAGCCGTTCCCCCGGCGCCGTCAGGACGTGCTCGGCGCCGACGAGCTCTTCGAGGTCTCGCTTGGGCCGTTCGTCCAGCACCGGTTCGGGAACGGACAGCGCCGAATCGGGCGCGAAGGGCGCCGCGGAGCCCAACGGGCCGATACGCTGGACGAGCCACCTCAAGGCCTTGGCCGGAAGGTGGGCGGCGTCACCGGCCTCGGGCGTCCAGGATCGTCTTAACCGGTGGTCAATAAGCTCGGTCACGACTACAGTGTTACATATGGACGTAAAACGTCACTCACCTGCGGAAACAGGCGTTTCGGCGCTGGCGGACACCCGATCCCGCCAGGCCTCGACACGTGTGTCCGACGACGTTCTGCTCGACGCCGCGAAGAAGTGCGTGCTCGCCGTCGGGGTGCGGCGGACCACCCTCGCCGAGATCGCCCGGACGGCCAAGGTCAGCCGCATGACCGTCTACCGCCGGTTCCCGGACGTGCGCAGTGTGCTCGCGACCCTCATGACCCGTGAGTTCGGCAGCCTGTTGCAGGGCGCCGCGGAACCCGAGGTCGAGCCCGCCCACTTCCGCGAGAAGCTCGTCCAGAGCTCTTCCGCCGCCGTCGCCGCGCTGTCGGGCGACCCGCTGTTCCGCACCCTGCTGGACCTCGATTCGGAACTGGTCCTGCCCTACATCGTCGAACGGTTCGGGAAGACCCAGCGCTTCGCCGAAGGCGTGATCCTGCACCTGTTGAAGTCCGGCCACGAGGACGGCTCGATCCGCAAGGGTGATCCGGCCTCGCAGGCTCGCACGCTGCTGCTGCTCATCCAGTCCTTCGCGTTCTCGTACCGTCCCGCCATCGCGGACGTGGACGAGAAGAAGCTGATGGCGGAATTCGCCAACGTGCTCGACGCGGCGCTGCGCCCGTGACGCCGGGCTCGCTCAACGCCCTGCGACGCGACCGGGAACTCACGGCGCTGGCCGGTGGCGAGCGGGTCGATCTGGTGGTGGTCGGCGGCGGTGTCACCGGCACCGGCATCGCGTTGGACGCGGCCGCGCGCGGGCTCTCGGTCGCCTTGATCGAAGCGTACGACCTGGCGTACGGGACATCGCGCTGGTCCAGCAAGCTGGTCCACGGCGGGCTCCGGTATCTCGCCAAGGGCGATCTGGCGCTGGCACACGAAAGCGCCGTCGAACGCGGCATCCTGATGACCCGCACCGCCCCGCATCTCACCAGGGCGATCCCGCAGCTGTTCCCCATGTACCGCAAGACCTCCCGCGGCCAGCAGGCCTTCATCATGACCGGTCTCGTGGCCGGCGACGGCCTTCGCCGCGCGGCCGGAACTCCCGCGTCGGTACTGCCCCGCCCGAGGTCGATCCCGGCCGCGGAGGCGCTGGCGCTCGCGCCCGGCCTGTCCCCGCGAGGCCTGCGCGGGGCGCTGCTGGCCTACGACGGCGCGCTGACCGACGACGCGCGCCTGGTGGTGAGCCTCGCCCGCACAGCCGCGGCACGCGGCGCGAAGATCCTGACGAGGGTCGAGGCGCTCCGGCTCGACGCGGAATCGGTGCTGGCCAGGGACAGGCTCACCGGGCAGGAAATCGAGATCCACGCCCGTCAGGTGATCAACGCGACAGGTGTCTGGGCGGGCGAACTGGCGGAGTCGGTCCGGCTGCGGCCCTCGCGCGGATCGCATCTCATCCTGGCCTCAGGAGCGGCGCGGATCGGCGCGACTTCGGTCAACGTGCCCGTCCCCGGCGAGAACAATCGCTTCGTCTTCCTGCTGCCGCAACCGGACGGCCGGGTGTTCGTCGGGGTGACCGACGAACCGATCGACGGCCCGGTGCCGCGGGTGCCGACCGTGCCGGAGTCCGATGTGGACTTCCTGCTCGAAGTGGCGTCGACGGCGTTCACCCGCCCGCTGACTCGCGCCGATGTCGCGGGCTCGTTCGCCGGGCTGCGGCCGTTGGTCGAAGGCGGTGGTGGTCGCAGTGCGGATCTCTCGCGCAAGCACGCGGTGGTGACCGGTGCCGATGGCGTGCTCACCGTCGTCGGCGGCAAGCTGACGACGTACCGGAAGATGGCCGAGGACGCCGTCGACGCCGCACTGAAGCGGTCCGGGCTGCTCGCCGGGCCGTCGACCACGTCCCGGCTTCCGCTGCTCGGCGCGACCCCGCGCGATCGTCTGTCCACTGTGGACGCGCCGCCTCGGCTGGTCGCGAAGTACGGCACCGAAGCGCCGCGGGTGGCGGCACTCGGCGAGGTCGACCCGGAACTGGGGCTGCCCCTGTGCGACGGGAGCGACATCAGCGCGGCGGAGGTCGTCTGGGCCGTGCGGCACGAAGGCGCTCTCGACGTCGAGGACATCCTGGAGCGCCGCACCCGGCTCGGCCTGGTCGCCCCCGACGCCGCGGCAGCCCACGCCCGCGTCCAGGAGCTTGTCGACAAGTCGCTCGCCGGCCTCGCCTGACCCTCCCGCTTTGTTCGAGCGAAACGTCCGATTGCCACCGTGCGCGAGGGTCGTGAGTGATTTGGGTGGTTCTATTGAGGGGCAAGTCAAACGTGTCGTGTTCGTGATCGAGGCCTCCGCCGGGGTGAAAGCTCCCTTGGCCGCGTCCGACGCGGCCAACGGAGCCTTCGGCCCGGGGTCGTGAGTGGCGATGCTCGTTCTAACCCTCTTTGCCACTCACGACCCCAGCATGGAAACGGATACACAGGTATCAATCGGACATCCGATCGACACGAGACGCCCCTTGCAGGCACTCAGGACCGGTCGGCCCACGAAGAAGGTCTGCGCCGCAGCGGCGCGGACGCGCCACATTCGACTTACCCCTCGATAAATGCGGCGAGTCATGCCCTCAGCTTGACGAGTCGTTGGGTTTTTGCAACAGTATGTTCCATGAGCCCGGTAAGACGCGGCAAAGAGCTGCCGATCTACAACCGGCTTCCCGTGCTCCGGGCGGAGCGTGGACTGAGCAGAGCCGCCCTCGCGACGGCCGTCGAGGTCAACCCGCAGACCATCGGCGCGCTCGAACGGGGAGACCACTACCCGAGCCTGGACCTGGCGTTCCGCATCTGCGCGGTGTTCGACCTCCCGGTCGAAGCCGTGTTCAGCCGCGAACCGTTCACGCCGCTGTCCACTCAGGTCTACCGGGAGGGGGGAACATGAGCGAGGAGCGAGGCCGTCTCGCGGCGTACTGGGAGCGTCAGCAGGAGCGGCTGGACGAGGTGGAACGCAAGCGAGCGCTCAAGCTGCCGACGTGGCGCACGCGGAAACGGCGACGGGCGTTGAGTGTGCTGGTGCTGGCGGGTGATCTGATCCTGATCGCCGGAGCGGTCTTCTACCAGACAGGGCAGACGGGGGCCTTCCTCGTGTGCTGGCTCGGCGGCGGTGTCGTGGCGGGTGGCGCGCAGTACCTGCTGCGGATCCTCACCGGCAAGATGAGCGGCGGTTTTTCGATGTGGCTCGACGAGCGCGAGCGGGAGATGCGCCACCGCGTCACCTATGTCAGTTACCAGATCCTCGTGGGGCTGATGCTGCTCGCGGTGCTGTACGGGCTCCTGGTCCCCGGGCCCAAAGCCGGCGGCGCGATGATGGCCTGCGCGCTGCTGATCACCGGCACCACGGTGTCCGCCGTCATCCTTGGCTGGTCGCTGCCGGACGACGACCCCGAGGATTTCGAAGGGGTGAGCCCCGCATGACCACCACCCGGACACGAGCGGATCGCCGACGGCTCGCCGTCGCGGCCGTGATCGGCCATCTGGTCGTGATCGCCGGTGCCGCGTTGCTGCGCGAGCCGACCTTGTGGTTCGCCGTGGGCCTGATGGGCCCGGGGCTGTGTCTCTGCGTCGGCACCGCGGCGGTGCTGCGCAAGGCCGTCGGCAGGCCCGGCTCCGCGGCGAAGGATCTCGACGAACGCGAACTGCTGCTGCGAAATCGCGCGCACTACGCTGCGTTCCAGGGGATCTGCGTGCTGATGCTGGTGGATCTCGGGTACGGGCTTTACGCGGCGGGGCAACCGGATTCCGGTTCCCTGCTGTCCGCGATGACAGCGGCGTTGTTCGTCTTCGGGACGTCGCTACCGGCGCTGTGGCTCGCGTGGCGGCTGCCGGACGACGACCCCGAAGACTTCGAGGGGGTGACTCCGGCATGACCGGGGAGAAGAAGCGGCACAAGATGTCCATCGGCGTGGTCGCCGTCGTGCTGGTGGCGGGTGGGGTCCTCGCCGGCGCGGGGAGGGCGGTCCTGGTGTACCGGGCCACCTCGGTGGTGAGCAACGTCAAGCTGGACGGGCTGATCGAACGGAACCGCACGGTTTCCGGCGTCCATCGGGGATTCGCGGCGCTGGTGCGGTATTTCGAAGAGGGGAAGTGGAAATGAGCGAGGGGAAGCTGGAGATCGACAAGATCTCCAAGCGCTACGGCGCGAAGGTGGCGCTGGACGAGGTGAGCTTCGAGGTCCAGCCCGGTGAGCTGTTCGGTTTCGTCGGCAGCAACGGCGCGGGCAAGACCACCACGATGCGGATCGTGCTCGGGGTGCTGGCGGCCGACTCCGGCGAGGTGCGCTTCGGCGGCGCCCCGATCACGCACGAGACCCGCACGCATATCGGGTACATGCCGGAGGAACGCGGGCTGTACCCGAAGATGAAGGTGCTGGAGCAGCTGGTCTATCTCGCCGAGCTGCACGGGATGTCGGCCAACGACGCCCACCGCAGCGCCGAGAACTGGATCGCCCGGCTCGGGCTGACCGAACGGCGCAAGGACGAGGTGCAGAAGCTGAGCCTCGGCAACCAGCAGCGCGTGCAGCTCGCCGCCGCGCTGGTGCACGATCCGAAGGTCCTCGTACTGGACGAGCCGTTCTCCGGCCTCGACCCGCTGGCCGTGGACGTGATGAGCGGGGTGCTGCGGGAGAAGGCCGCGACCGGCGTGCCGGTGGTGTTCTCCAGTCACCAGCTGGATCTGGTCGAGCGGCTGTGCGACCGGGTCGGCATCATCCGAAGTGGACGGATGGTCGCCTCCGGCACCGTCGAGGAGCTGACCGCCGGCGCGGGCAACGGGCTCGTCGTCACCGCGCCCGCCGCCGCCCCCGGCTGGGCTTCGGCCGTTCCCGGCGTCCGGACGATCGAGCAGAACGGCCCGACGACGATCCTCGAACTCGAGACGGGTGCCGACGATCAGGCCGTGCTCGCCGCGGCGCTGGCGACCGGGCCGGTCACCGAATTCACCAAACGCAGGCGTTCGCTGACCGAGCTCTTCCGCGACGCCGTCGCCGAGAAGCCGGCGGCACAGGGAGTTTCCGCATGAACACCGTTTCCTCATGGCGCGCGGTCTGGCTCATCGCCAAACGCGAGCTGAACACCCGGCTGCGCACCAGGTCCTTCGTGGTCGGCACCGCCGTCCTGCTGGTCATGCTGATGGGTTACGTCCTGCTGCAGTCCACGCTGATCAGCAACGAGGACAAGAGCAAGGTCGGCCTCACCGGGCAGACCGCCGGGATCGCGCAGCAGCTCAAGACCGCGGGCGAAGCCATCGGCGAGAAGATCGAGACCGTCACGGTCGCCGATCCGGCGCAGGGCCGCTCGCAGGTCGAAAACGGTGATCTCGACGCGCTGCTGTCCGGCAACGCCACCGAGCTGAAGGTGCTCGTCAAGTCCGAATTGGACACCAAGCTGCGCGCGCTGCTGAACGGCGTTTCCCAGCAGGAAGTGTTGAACGGCATCCTTTCCGAAGCCCAGGAGTCCCCTGAGCAGGTGATGCGTACGGTCCACCAGACGCAGGTCGAGGTCGACTCGATCAAACCGCCGGATCCCGAGAAGTCGCAGCGGATGGTGATCGGGCTGATCGTCGCGGTGCTGCTGTACATGAGCATCGTGACCTACGGGACGCTGGTCGCGCAGGGTGTGGTCGAAGAGAAGTCCAGCCGGGTGGTGGAGATCCTGCTGTCCACGGTCCGGCCGTGGCATCTGTTGCTGGGCAAGGTGATCGGGCTCGGCCTGGTCGGGCTGACGCAGCTGGTGATCATCGGCGGCGCCGGATTCATCGTCGCCTCGGCGACCGACGTGCTGACGCTGTCCGGGGTCGCGACGAGCGCCCTGCTGTGGGGTGTCGTGTGGTACCTGCTCGGTTTCCTGCTCTACGCCACCGTCTACGGCGCCATGGGTTCGCTGGTCTCCCGGCAGGAGGACACCCAGTCGGTGATCGGGCCGGTCAACATCGTGCTGATCCTCGGCTTCGTCGTCGGCTTCAACCTGCTGGCCCAGGCACCGGAAGGCACCGGGACGAAGGTGCTTTCCCTGGTGCCGCTGCTTTCCCCGGTGCTGATGCCCGCGCGGATCGCGGCGGGCACCGTCGAGGTGTGGGAGATCGTGGCGTCACTGGGCCTGACCGTGGCCGCCATCGCCCTGTTCACCTGGCTGGGCGCGCGGATCTACCAGAACAGCGTCCTGCGGGTCGGCAGCCGGATCAAGCTTTCGGAAGCCCTGCGCGGCTAACCTTTGATGGCGCCGTAGCGCTCCAGGGCGACCTGACGTTCGTGCGCGTGGTCGACCATCGGCGCCGGATAGTCCTTCACGTTCTCCGGTTTGTGCACGGCTTTGCCCGGCACAGACCGGAGTTCGGGGACGTAGCGGCGGACGTAGTCACCGGCGGGGTCGAACTTCTCCCCCTGTGTGGTCGGGTTGAAGACCCGGAAGTAGGGCGCGGCGTCGGTGCCGCTGCCCGCGACCCACTGCCAGTTCAGCTGGTTCGACGCGAGATCGCCGTCGACCAGATGCTTCATGAAATGCCGGGCGCCGAGCCACCACGGCAGATGCAGGTCCTTGACCAGGAAGCTCGCCACGATCATCCGGACGCGGTTGTGCATCCAGCCCTCGGCGAGCAACTGGCGCATCCCGGCGTCGACGATCGGGAACCCGGTGCGTCCCTCGCACCACCGCCGGAAAGCCTCGTCGTCGCTCTCGTGTTCCATGGCGTCGAACCGCGAATCGTAGTTCTTCCGCGCGGTTTCGGGGCGGTGCCACAGGACGTCGGCGTGGAACTCGCGCCAGGCGAACTCACCGCGCAGTGCCTTGGCGCCGGAGCCTTCGTTCCCGGCGAGGTCCGCCAGCAGGGTGCGCGGATGGACGCAACCCCAGCGCAGATACGGTGAAAGCCTTGTCGTACCGGGACGATCGGGACGGTCACGATCCTCGTCGTAGGTTTCCAGGCCGTCGTCCAGGAACTCGTGCCAGCGCTCCAACGCCGCCTTCTCGCCGGGCTCGGGCAGCTCCATCCCTTTGAGCGACGGGGATTTCGGGAGTTCGACCGATCGCGGCGGCTCCACCCAGTCCACAATGGACTTCCCGGTGTCGGCGGGGCGCGGCCAGCCGTGGCGCACCCACGCACGGTAGAACGGGGTGAACACGCGATACGGATCCCCGTCGGGTTTGGTGATGCGGCCGGGCGTGATCGCGTACGACGAACCCGTCTCGGCCCAGGCGATGTCGTGCTCCGCCAACGCCTTCTCGACCTCGTCGTCGCGGCGGCGGCCGTACGGGCCGGTGTCGGCGCTGACGTGCACGGTCGCGGCGCCGACCTCGCGCGCGGCCTTGACGACCTCCTTGACCGGGTCGCCCTTGACCAGCATCAGGCGTCCGCCGAGCTGGTCGTCCAGCGCCTTCAGGCAGCCGTGCAGGAACGCGACGCGCGGGGCGCCGGAGGGTTTGAGGAGCGCGTCGTCGAGGACGTACAGCGCGAGGACGTGCTTGCTGTGCTTCGAGGCCTCAAGGAGGGCGGCGTGGTCGCCGAGGCGGAGGTCGCGGCGGAACCACAGGACTACCGGGGCTTCTCTGGTCACTCGGGAAACCCTAAGCGTGCTCTCGCGCCTCCGCACGCCCGGATGTCATGAAAGGGTCGTTCCTGACGAAAAACGTCAGGAACGACCCTTTCATGACACTTGCGGGAGGGAGGATCAGCGCTCCGAGATGGGCGCGTAGTCCCGCGACGCGTAGCCGGTGTAGATCTGCCGCGGGCGGCCGATCTTGGTGGCCGGGTCCTGGATCATCTCGCGCCAGTGCGCGATCCAGCCCGGCAGGCGGCCGAGCGCGAACAGCACCGTGAAGTACTTGGTCGGGAAGCCGAGCGCCCGGTAGATCAGGCCGGTGTAGAAGTCGACGTTCGGGTACAGCTTGCGCTCGATGAAGTAGTCGTCCGAGAGCGCGGTCTCTTCCAGCTTCTTCGCGATGTCGAGCAGCTGGTCGCCGCCCTTGAGCTTGGAGAGGATCTCGTCCGCGGTGTTCTTGATGATCTTCGCGCGCGGGTCGTAGTTCTTGTAGACCCGGTGCCCGAAGCCCATCAGGCGGACACCCTTTTCCTTGTTCTTCACGCGCTGGACGAAGTTCGCGACGTCGCCGCCCTCGGCCTGGATGCCCTCGAGCATGTCCAGGACCGCGCTGTTGGCGCCACCGTGCAGCGGGCCGAAGAGCGCGTTGATGCCGGCCGAGATCGAGGCGAACAGGTTCGCCTCGGAGGAGCCGACGAGGCGCACGGTCGAGGTGGAGCAGTTCTGCTCGTGGTCGGCGTGCAGGATGAACAGCAGGTCGAGCGCCTTGGCGACGTCCGGGTCGACCTCGTAGGGCTCGGCCGGGAAGCCGAAGGTCATCCGCAGGAAGTTCTCGACCAGGCCGAGCGAGTTGTCCGGGTACAGCAGCGGCTGGCCGACGGACTTCTTGTACGCGTACGCGGCCAGGGTGGGGACCTTGGCCAGCAGGCGGATGGTGGACAGCTCCACGTTCGCTTCGTCGAACGGGTTGAGCGAGTCCTGGTAGAAGGTCGACAGCGCGGATACGGCGCTGGACAGCACCGGCATCGGGTGCGCGTCGCGCGGGAAGCCGCTGAAGAAGGCCTTGAGGTCCTCGTGCAGCAGGGTGTGCCGCTGGATCTTCCCGGTGAACTCTTCCAGCTGAGCCTGCGTGGGCAGCTCGCCGTAGATGAGCAGGTACGAGACCTCGATGAAGGTCGACTTCTCGGCCAGCTGCTCGATCGGGTACCCGCGGTAGCGCAGGATGCCGGCGTCACCGTCGATGTAGGTGATGGCCGAGGACGCGGCGCCGGTGTTCACGAAGCCCGGGTCGTGGGTGATGTACCCGGTCGTCGCCAGCAGCTTCCCCAGCTCGATCCCAGGCGCACCCTCCACCGGGTGGATCACCTTGAACTCGTGCTCGCCATTGGGCAGGCGCAGCGTCGCGGTCTCGCCGGACTGCCCCGCAGCCGTCGTCGCGTCGGACATGTAAGTCCCTCTCACGTTCAGCACGGGCCGGCGGCGCCTGTAGGTTCCACAGGTACGCCCTCTTTCACGCGCGTGACCCACGGCCTCGCTGCACACCGCCCCGCTGGGGTATGAATTCCCCTCCACGCTAGTCGAGAATGGGGTCAACGCGCAGCGGGTGAGTTGCTCACAACAGCCCCTTTGGGACCAGGTTCACACGGCGGATGCCATATCTTCGGCCGTCGGCGGTTCCGCCCCGCTCCGCGAGACGGTGATCGACGCCGCTTTCGCCGCGAATTCGAGCGCCGTACGCCAGCCGCCGGGGTCGAGAGTGGACACGTCCCGCACGCCGTTCGAGTACAGCCAGGCCAGCAGGGCGCCTTGCACGGTGTCACCGGCGCCGATCGTGTCGACCACGTCGACCCGGCGTGACGGGACCTGCGCGATTTCGCCCGCTCGTGTGATGACGGACAACCCGCGCGCGCCGCGGGTGAGCACGACGGCATCGACTCCGCAAGAGGTCCAGACCTTTGCCGCGTCGATCGGGTCGGCGCCTTCGGCGAGCCATTCCGTGTCGTCGTCGGAGATCTTGAGCAGGCGGACATGCGGCAGCCAGGACTCGAACCGCGCCCGGTACGCCGCCGGATCCTCGATCAGCGCCGCACGGATGTTCGGATCGAGGACGGTCAGCACGCCGCGCGCGGATTCGCGGCGCAACAGCGTTTCGTACGTGCTCGCGCCCGGCTCCAGGACCATGCCGAGGGTGCCGAGGGAGAGCGCCGTCACATCTTCGGGGAGCGGGCCGGGGTCGGCGACGAGCCGGTCCGCGGTGCCCTCGGTGTAGAAGGTGTACCGGGCGGAGCCGGTGTCGTCGAGCGCGACCACGGCCAGCGTCGTCGGCTCGTTTCCCCGCTGCAGCAACGCGGTGTCGACGCCGGAGGCGTGCAGGCGGTCCACCAGCGCGACACCGAAACGGTCGTTCGAGACGCGCGAGAGGAAACCCGTCGGGACACCGAGCCGCCCGGCGGCGAGCGCGACGTTGTAGGGACCACCACCCATCCGGGGCAGCAGCGCGCGCAACCCACCGTCCACAGTGGAATCCAACGGTTCACCAGGAACGAGGTCGACCAGCGCCTCTCCACCCACCACGATCACGGGCGCGATGCTAGCCGAGGCGGTGGTTCCACCACCAGAATTGTCAGTTCAGGACATTTTTTGTCGCCAGGCCGCCAAGCAAAAGCTCCGACAACGCGGTGAACGCTTCGGCGTCGGTCACCCCGGCGCGCTGCCCGATCACGCCGGTCTGGATTCCCTCGATGATCAATCCCGCCATTTCCGCGATCAGCCGCGCGTGCACCTCACGGAAAACACCGTCGGTGACCCCTCGGTCGATGAACGACCGGATCCGGGCGGCCGCGGCGCGGCTGTTGAGCTGATACGCGTCCCGCGCCGGCGCGAATTCGGCGATGTCGGTCATGAAAGCGGCCGAGGCGCGATTCAGGTATTCGGAGATCCCAGCGAGATACTCGCCGAGGATCTTGCGGGCGTCGTCGATCCCGGCGATCCGCTCCTCCAGCAGCTCGGCGGCCCCCTTGAAAAAGTGGGTGACGACCTTCACCGCGAGCTGCTCCTTGCTGGGGGCGAGCGCGTAGAGGGTCGATTTCGAGCAGCGGAGCCTCGCGGCCAGGTCGTCCAGCGTGAACTGGGAGAACCCCTCGGCGAGGAAGAGCGCTTCAAGTTCCGAGAGCAGTGCTCTCTGGCGCGCGGTGGGCTGGCGGCGCGAGGTCATCGGATCACTATCCCCTACGCGAACGATGTACCCCCAGCGCCGTCTACTGTACGCTGAATCAGCCCACAGTACTGTTTTTAGTACCGTTCAGCTCGGAGGAGCCATGCCGGCGGACCGTCTGCTGCCCAGCACCGAGGCCCAGGACCTGATCGACCTGGCCAAGGAGATCGCGCGCGAGGAACTCGCCCCGATCGCGAGCAAGTACGAAGAGACCGCGCACTTCCCGCGCGAGCAGTTCCGATTGCTCGGCCAGGCGGGGCTCCTCGGCCTGCCGTACTCGGAGCGCTGGGGTGGCGGCGAGCTGTCGTATGAGGTCTACCTGCAGGTTCTGGAGGAGATCGCCGCGGCGTGGATGTCGGTGGGCGTCGGGCTCTCCGTGCACACGATGTCCTGCTTCGCGCTGGCGCACCACGGCACCGACGAACAGCGTGACCGCTGGCTGCCCGCGATGCTCGAAGGCGGCCTGCTGGGCGCGTACGCGCTCTCGGAGACCCACGCCGGCTCCGACGCGGCCGCGTTGTCCACTCGCGCGCGGCTCGACGGTGACCAGTACGTCGTGAACGGCACGAAGGCGTGGATCACCCATGCGGGTGAGGCCGATTTCTACACGACGATGGTGCGCACCAGCGACGAGGGCGGGCAGGGCATCAGCTGCCTGCTCATCGACGCGGCGACGCCCGGCCTCTCGGCCGCGCCGCCCGAGCGGAAGATGGGCCTCACCGGGTCGACCACGGCCCAGCTGATGTTCGAAGACGCCGCCGTCGACGCCGAACGCCGGATCGGCGAAGAGGGCCAGGGGCTGAAGATCGCGCTGTCGTCGCTCAGCTCCGGGCGACTGGGCATCGCCGCGTGCGCCGTCGGGCTCGCGCAGGCCGCGCTGGACGAAGCACTCGAGTACGCGAAGGGCCGCACGCAGTTCGGGCGGCCGATCATCGAGTTCCAGGGCCTGGAGTTCCTGCTGGCCGACATGGCCGCGACAGTCGAGACCTCGCGCGCGATGTACCTTGACGCGGCCCGCCGCCGCGACCGCGGGCTGCCGTTCCAGCGGCAGGCGTCCATCGCGAAGCTCGTCGCGACCGACGGCGCGATGAAGGTGACCACCGACGCCGTGCAGGTCCTCGGCGGCGCCGGCTACACGAAGGACTTCCCGGTGGAGCGGTACATGCGGGAGGCGAAGGTGCCGCAGATCTTCGAGGGCACGAACCAGATCCAGCGCATGGTGATCGCGCGGGAACTGCGGAAAGGCTGACACTCCGCGCTGATACGATCACCGATGGTCATCTCGTTGGCCGTGAGACACTGTGGATGACGTGAGGAGACGCTGTGACAGCCGTTCCCCATTCCACGACCGGGTCGCACGGTGAACCAGGGTGGGCCATCCCGGATCACCTGCTGTCGGTCGCGGAGTACGCGGCGCTCGGTGAGCCCGATTCCGGATTCACCGAGCTCGTGGAAGGCCGCCTCGTCATGTCACCGAGCCCCAAGAGGAGACACAACAAGGCGCTGTACGCCTTGGCCAGGCAGCTGGAGTCGCAGCTGCCCGATCACCTCGAATTCGTCCAGGACATCGACGTCGATCTGGGGTTGGTGCCGCCAGGCGAGCCTGGCTTCGCCAGGCGACCGGATCTGATCATCGCCCTTCGCGAGGCGGGCGAACGGATCGACGAAGAAGACACGATGTATCACGCGGACGACGTCGTCGTGGTGGTCGAGATCGTGTCACCTGGCTCGAAGCGCACCGACTACGTGACCAAACACGGCGAGTACGCCGACGCGGGGATCCCGCATTACTGGATCGTCGACCTCAGCGAACCGGTCTCGCTTGTCGCCTGTCACCAGGCGGGCGAACTCGGCTATCAGGACGCTCCGGCCATGACAGGCGAATTCCAGGCCGTCGAACCGTTTCCGGTGAAGCTGGATCTCGACCGGCTGCTGTCGTGAGTGTTTCGGGTCGTTAGAGCCAAGGGTGTCTTAAGCATCTACGCGGAGCGCGGCTGCGGCTGATCCAACCTGCGTCAGTAGGCACTAGCGGAGTGGTGTGGGCTGAAGGCTCCCTTCACCGAGTCTGATGCGACGAAAGGAGCCTTCGCCCCCGGTCGGCCACGGGGAGCGGCGGTTCGGCCGCAGGTGTCGCCTCGTGAGTGTTTTGGGTCGTTAGAACGACCCGAAACACTCACGAGCCTCCGTGCCCCGGCGGACCAAACTGCTGTGGCGGCGGACCGGGCTGCCGCGGCCATCCGTTCTGCGGCGGATAAGGCTGCTGCCCCGGTGCGGGTTGCCACTGGGGCTGCGGAAAACCCTGCTGCTGCGGGAAACCCGGCTGCGCCTGCCACTGCACGTCCTGCCGAGCCGCGGCGATGGCGCGGTCCTTGCGCCGTTTCCCGCGGATCAGCATCGTCGCCCCCAAGCCGGTCAGCGCGACACCGACCCCTGCCATCCAGAGACCGTGATTCCGGAACGTCTCGGCACGGGACTCGGCGGCGGCCTTCATCTCGGCGTAGGTGTCCTCGCCGGTGGTGCGACCGTTCTTCGTGGTCTCGCAGACGTCCCCGGGCGACATGATCCGGCCCCCGCATTTGATGAGATTCGGGTCCTCTCGCGAGAACAGCAAGGTGACGACCAAGAATCCGATACCGACGACCAAGACGAAGACCCAGCGCTTCATGTGTTACACACCCTCCCCAATGTGTCACACATGAGAGCACAGGTGGAGCCGCCATGGCAAGACCAGGTCAGGCCTCGCGGTAACGCCGCTCCTCGGTGACGCCGACCCCGGTCTCCTCGTCGAAGTGATAGACCTCGCGACCGCGCACGAACACGCGCATCGCCCGGTTCATCACGTCCAGCGGGTCACCCGACCAGATGACCACGTCGGCGTCGAGGCCCGGCTTCAGCGAGCCGACCTGGTCGTCAAGGTCGAGCATCGCGGCGGGATTGACGGTCAGCGCCTTCAGCGCGGTCTCCGGGTCCAGGCCGTCCTTCACCGACAGCGCGGCCTGGTAGACCAGGAAGTTGATCGGCACGACGGGGTGGTCCGTGGTGATCGCGATCCGCACGCCCGCCCTGGCGAGGATGCCGGGCGCGCGCAGGGTGCGGTTGCGCAGCTCCACTTTGGACTTGGTGGTGAACAGCGGCCCGAGGATCACCGGCACGTCCCGCTCGGCGAGCAGGTCCGCGATCAGATGGCCTTCGGTGCCGTGGTTGATCACCAGTTTGTAGCCGAACTCGTCGGCCAGCCGGATCGCGGTGACCATGTCGTCGGCGCGGTGGACGTGCTGGTCCCAGTACAGCTCGCCGTCGAGGACCTTGGCCAGCGTCTCCTTGGTGAGGTCGACGTCGAACGGCTTGCCCTCGCCGGCGGCGTGCTCGCGCTGGGCGGCGTAGTTGCGCGCGGCGGTGAAGGCGTCACGGATGGTGGACGCGACACCGAGCCTGGTCGACGGCGTCTGCTTCTTCTCGCCGTACACGCGTTTCGGGTTCTCGCCGAGCGCGCTCTTCACGCTGACACCTTCGGCGAAGATCATGTCGAGCACGGTCCGGCCCCAGGTCTTGACGCCGATCGTCTGCCCGCCGATGGGGTTCCCCGAGCCGGGCTTGATGACGACGCTGGTGACGCCGCCCGCCAGCGCGTCGTCGAAGCCGGGCTCGTACGGGTCGATCCCGTCGATCGCGCGGAACCGCGCGCCGTTGGGGTCGGTCATCTCGTTGGTGTCGTTCCCGGACCAGCCTTCGCCGTCTTCGTGCACGCCGAGGTGGGCGTGCGCGTCGATGAACCCGGGCAGCACCCAGCTGCCCGCGGCGTCGATCAGTTCGGCGTCGTCGGGGATGTCGACGTCGGCGGCCGTGCCGACCGCGGCGATCTTCCCGTTCTCGATGAGGACCGTGCCGCCGTCGATGGGATCACCGTCGACCGGGACGACGTAACCACCGACGATGGCCTTGACCTGTGCTTTGTCAGACATACTTTGACACGCTAACGAACTGGGCCGCCGGTCCGCACGCGGGGCTTTTCGAAATGGACCAGTTCGTAGTGCTTCTCGGGAGTGCGGTGCGTCTCGACGTAGCCGAGCTTCCGGTACATCCGCAGCGGACCGGCGCTGCGCTCCCCGGTGAACAGGCGGAACACGGTCACCGAAGGCGGCGCGGCGTCTTCGGCGGCGAGCAGCAAGGAGCTGCCGAGCCCGTGTCCCTGCCTGTCCGGGGCGACGATGAGCCTGCCGACGAGACCGGCGTCGCCGTCCACGACGATCCGCACGCTCGCCACCAGCCGCCCGGATTCCCTGATGCCCCAGGTGGAACACGCGGGATCGCCCAGAGCCGCCACGGTCTGCTCGAAGGTCTCCATCAGCGGCGGGAGGTCGATGTTCTCGTGCGCCCTGGCCTCCGGGACGTACGCCGCGCGCTGCAGCGTGAGCACTTCGCCCGCGTCAGCGGGCCCCAGGCGGAGAAGCGACATCTCAGCGCACCCGGATTCCCCAGCTCCCGGTCCACGACGAAGCGGGCTCCAGCTCGATCAGGTCGGTGCCGGTGTTGAGCGCGTCGGCGGGGCAGGTCATCGGCTCGATCGCCACCGCCCGGCCACGGCCGACCAAATCGTCCGGCGTGAAGACCTGTGCCCAGCGGAAGTCCGGCCCGGCCCAGACCAGCAGCTCCCGGTCCCCGTGCGAGAGGACGTGGTGGTGGTTGCCGTCCTCGGCGAGGCTCAGCCCGCCGAACGCCGTGTCGAGGTCGACGCCCTCGAGCAGCTTGCCGGACCGGAAGTCGTACTCGGTGCCCTCGACGTCCTGCTCGTCGGCGTACGGCATCTGCTCGTCGCCGAGATACGGCCGGACCCGGCTCGCGGGCAGCGTCAGGGTCAGCTCGTCGGTGGGCGCGTCGCCGATGCGGAAATACGGGTGCGTGCCGAGCCCGACGCCGATCGGGCTCTCGCCCTCGTTGCGGATCTCGTGCGTGACGACCAGCTCGCGCGGCGAGATCTCGTAGGTGATCGTCGCGCGCAGCGGCACCGGCCAGCCCTCCTGCGCCGGGACGTCGATGGCCAGGGTGATCGACGACTCCGCGTGTTCGAGGAGCTCCCACTCCTCATGCCGGGTCAGGCCGTGGATCGCGTTGCCGCGCGCCCCTTCGGTGATCGGGAGCTGCTGTTTCTCGCCCTGGTAGTCCCACTGGCCGCCCTTGGTGCGGTTCGGCCAGGGCAGCAGCACCTGCCCGGCGCCCTTCGGCGGCTTCTCGTCTTCGGCGAACGCCTCGACGTACGGCACCCCGCCGACCTCGAACGCGCGCAGCCCGGCACCGATCTCGGTGATGACGGCTCGCGCGTTGCCGCGGGTGATCTCGAACTGCTCTCCGGTGGGATTGGCCATGCCGACGAGGTTACTGTGAGAACGCCACGCCCGGACGAAGGAGACCGCCGCGATGACCGTTCCCGGCTACCCCAGCACCGTCGGCCGTGTCCTGGAACGGAGCGCGCGCCGCGTCCCGGGCCGGGTCGCCCTCACCTTCGCCGATCGCGTGTGGACGTACGCGGAGCTCGACCGCGCGGCGGGCCGGGTCGCGGCGAAGCTGCTCGATCGCGGGCTCGTCCACGGTGATCGGGTCGCGGCCTTCGGCAAGAACTCCGACGCGTACTTGTTGCTGTACCTCGGTTGCGCGCGGGCAGGGCTGGTGCACGTGCCGGTGAACTTCAACGCCCGCGGCGAGGAACTCGAGTACCTGCTCACCCAGTCCGAGCCCGCCGTCGCCTTCGTCGACCCCGCGCTGGCCGAGCACGTCGGCGTCGATCATGTGTCCACACTGGACGTTCTGGACTGGGCTCTGGACGAGACCGTCGAGCCGCACGAGGAATCCGGGGTCGCGGACGACGACCTCGTCCAGCTGCTCTACACGTCCGGGACGACCTCGCGGCCGAAGGGCGCGATGCTCACCCACCGCGCGCTCGTGCACGAGTACTCGTCCTGCATCGCCGCGCTCGACCTGAGCGACCGCGACGTGCCGCTGCACGCGTTGCCGCTGTACCACTCGGCGCAGATGCACGTGTTCCTCATGCCCGGGCTGGCCGTCGGCGCGACGAACCATCTCGTCGAGGGGCCAGACCTCGGCGACATCC
The DNA here is from genome assembly GCF_000400635.2 of Amycolatopsis keratiniphila. Classification (NCBI taxonomy): domain Bacteria; kingdom Bacillati; phylum Actinomycetota; class Actinomycetes; order Pseudonocardiales; family Pseudonocardiaceae; genus Amycolatopsis; species Amycolatopsis keratiniphila. The sequence continues at coordinate 8,014,563 of NC_021252.1, forward strand.
TGGCGCGGATTCCCCGTCAGGGCATCACTTCGCTGTTCTTCCCGCCGACCGTCTGGGTGGGACTCGCGAATCATCCCGGCCTCGCCGACGCGGATCTGAGCTGCCTCACCAAGGCGTACTACGGCGCTTCGATCATGCCTGTCCCGGTGCTGAACGCGCTCCGCGCACGGCTGCCGGAAGTCGGGTTCTACAACTGCTTCGGGCAGTCGGAGATCGGTCCACTCGCGACGGTGCTGCGGCCCGAAGAGCACGACGCACGCCCGGATTCCGTCGGCCGCCCGATCCTTTTCGTCGAGACGCGCGTGGTGGACGCCGAGATGAACGACCTCCCGCCGGGCGAACTCGGCGAAGTCGTCTACCGCTCTCCCCAGTTGTGCACCGGTTACTGGGGCAAACCCGAGGAATCGGTGGAGGCGTTCGCGGGCGGCTGGTTCCATTCCGGCGACCTGGTGCGGCAGGACGAGGAGGGCTACCTGTTCGTCGTCGACCGGATCAAGGACGTCGTCAACACCGGCGGCGTGCTCGTCGCGTCGCGCGAGGTGGAAGACGCGCTGTACGCGCATCCCGCCGTCGCCGAGGTCGCTGTTGTCGGCCTGCCGCACGAACGCTGGATCGAGGCGATCGCCGCGATCGTCGTGGTGAAGGAACCCGTCGGAGAAGCGGAACTGATCGAGTTCGCGAAGAAGTCGCTGGCGGCGCACAAGGTGCCGAAGTCGGTGCATTTCGTCGGCGAACTGCCGAAGAACGCGTCCGGGAAACTGCTCAAACGCGAGCTGCGGCAACAGTTCGGCGGGTCAGCGTCCGCGATCGGCGTCTAGCGACTCGGCGTACGCGGCGAATTCGCAGGCCGCTTCGAGACTGCCGGGACGCGGCGGATCGCCGGGGTCCCAGCCGAGTTCGCGGTCTTGGAGCACCTGCGTGAGCAACGGGCGCCAGCGCGGATCGAGCTGCTCGCGCGCCCATTCGAGCGCGCCGCGTTTCGACTCGACCTCGGCCGTGCGCAAGGTGTAGAGCACGCGGCAACAAGTCGACACGATGTAGCGCTGGGTCCAGGCGATGTCGAAGGGCGCCCACGCCCGGACGCCGTCGACCAAGCCGTGCAGTTCCTCGCGCATCGCCGCGCGCATCGCGTCCGGCGGCGGCTCGTCGACGAGGCTCGCGATCGGCGGGCCGTCGAGCACGATGCCCTTGTGGCGCAGGATCCAGCGCGTGTGGAGGCTGTTGCAGTGGGTGTCCCAGATCAGGACGCGATGGCCGTGGTCGCAGTACAGCCACGGGGTGCCGAGCCCCTGGCTGGTCTTCAGCGACGCGATGTCCGCGTACGAGCCCTCGATTTCCTTGCACCAGAAGCCTTCTCCGGCGGGGAGCTCGTCGTGGAGCACACGGAGATCGGCTTCGATCCGGCCGCTCGGCGGTTCGGTGGTCGCGATGATGAAGTCGCAGTCGCTGTGGAGGTCACCGGCGCCGAGCGCGAAGGAGCCCTGGACGTACGCGCCGACGTACGTGTCGCCGAGGATCTCGCGGGCTGAGTCGACCAGGTCGGTGAGGACCTGGTCGAGTTCGGTGTAGGGCGTGTACACGGGCCGGACGTTACCCGGCCTTGTGAGCGGCAAGGCGTGACTCGCGTGATCAGACACGTAACTCACGTGATCAGAGGCGCAACTCGCGTGATTGGACGGCGAACTCATGAGTGCGGCGTCTGATCACGCGAGTTACGCCTCCAATCACGCGAGATCCGCGTTGGATCACCCGAGGCTTACTAGACCGGTCGTCATAGTTTGGGCTACAGTCGGCCGCATGGTCCGCCGCACCGACACCCGGCAGCGCATGCTCGACTCCGCCGCCGATCTCTTCCACCAGCAGGGTTACCACGCCACCGGGCTCAACCAGCTTGTCGCCGCAGTGGGCGCGCCCAAGGGGTCGCTCTACTTCCACTTCCCCGGCGGCAAGGAGCAGTTGGCCGCCGAAGCGATCCGCCAGTCCGCCGACCGGCTGTGCGACCAGCTGCGCACGATCGCCGCGAACGCGCCCGACATCGTCACCGGTATCGAGAACGTGGTCGACGCGCTGGCGACCTCGCTGGAGGAGTCGGATTTCCAGCGCGGCTGCCCGCTCGCGACGGTCGCGCTCGACGCGTCGGGGGACAGCGAGGTGATCCGCCAGGCCTGCGCCGACGGCTACGAGTCCTGGCACACCGTCATCGCCGACGCGCTGGACACCGACAAGGCGGACCACCTGGCGACGGTCGTCCTCGCCGCCATCGAGGGCGGCTTGCTGCTGGCCAAGACCTTGCACGACACCGCGCCCTTGCGCGCGATCGCCCCGCACCTTCGCACCACACTCGAACGGGAGCTCTCCTGATGCGCGTCCATCACCTGAACTGCGGAACCATGCGGCCGGTCGGCGGCAAACTCATCGACGGCAAGCCCGGCCTGTTCCGCCGCGCCGAGCTGATCTGTCACTGCCTGCTGCTGGAAACCGACAGTGGGCTCGTGCTCGTCGAGACCGGTGTCGGCACCCCCACGGTCACCCGGCCGGTCGAATGGCTCGGCGCCGGTTTCGTCCGGCTGGTGCACCCCGACAGCGACGACGACCTGAGCGCCCCCACCCAGATCCGCAAGCTCGGCTTCGACCCGGCCGACGTGCGCGACATCGTGCTCACCCACCTCGACCTCGACCACGCGGGCGGGCTCGTCGACTTCCCCCACGCGCGGGTCCACGTCCACGATCGCGAGCTCCAGGCGCTGGAGAAGCCGATCGACCGCAAGGAGGCGAGCCGCTACCGCAAGGTCCAGTTCGATCACGGGCCGATCTGGCGCTCGTACCGCGCCGACGGCGAGCCGTGGTTCGGTTTCGACGCCGTCCGCGAGCTCGACGGGGTCCCGGACGTCCTGATCATCCCCCTCGCCGGGCACACCCGCGGCCACGCCGGCGTCGCGGTCGACACGGGTGACGGCTGGCTCCTCAACGCCGGTGACGCCGTCTTCCACGGCGGCGAGCTGGAGCGAAAACCGCATATCCCTCTGGCCTTGGGCTTCTTCGAGTCGTACATGCAGACGGAGAAGACGGCACGACTGGACAACCAGCGCCGGCTGCGCGAACTTGTCAGTAACAACGGTGCCGAAGTGACGGTCTTCGCCGCGCACGACGCCACCGCATTCGAACGGCTCAGCCAGAGGAGCAGGCTATGAAGGTGCACCACCTGAACTGCGGCACGATGCGCGCACCGGGAGGCAAGCTGCTCGACGGCCAGCCCGGGCTGCTGCGCCGCTCGGAGCTGGTGGCGCACTGCCTGCTCATCGAGACCGGCGACGGGCTCGTACTGGTGGACACCGGCTTCGGCCGCAAGGGCGTCGCGGATCCCGGCGCGTGGCTCGGGACGCCGTTCACGATCATGGTCGGCGCGAAGCCGGTCGAGACGGAGACGGCGGCCCACCACGTCGAGGCGCTCGGCCACCAGCTCGAAGACGTCCGGCACATCATCTGCACCCACCTCGACGTCGACCACGCGGGCGGGCTCGCGGACTTCCCGAACGCCGTCGTGCACGTCCGCACCGCGGAGCACGACGCGGCGACGTCGCCGGCCAACCAGAGCGAGAAGCTGCGGTTCCGGGCCAACCAGTTCGCCCACCGTCCACTGTGGAGCATGTACGACGAGGCCGGGGACGACTGGTTCGGCTTCCAGGCCGTCCGTGAGCTCAAGGGTCTGCCGCCGGAGATCCTGCTCGTGCCGCTCGCGGGCCACACCAAGGGCCACACCGGCGTCGCGGTCGACACCGGCGACGGCTGGCTGCTGCACGCGGGCGACGCGTACTTCTTCCACGGTCAGATGGATCCGGTGAAGCCGCACTGCCCGCCGGGGATGACCGCGTTCCAGAACATGGTGCAGACGCTGCGCAAACCGCGGCTGGAGAACGTCGAGCGGCTGCGCGAGCTGAGCCGAGAACACGCCGACGAGGTCACCGTGTTCTCGGCCCACAGCCCGGTGGAGTACCAGGCGCTCAGCCGCGGCTAGCGCCTAGCCGACCGGCGGCTCGACGGGCTGCCGGTCTTCTTCACTGTGCGTGGCCCGCATGACGAGCCAGTTGATCCCCCACAGCACGATGCCGACGCCGAGCAGGATCGCGGCGACCTTGTAGTCACGCGCGGGCCGCCCGGACAACGGCGTCACCAGGTAGACGCAGAAGATCGCGGCCAGCACCGGGATGATCGTCGGCGCCCGGAAATGCTTGTGCGCCGCCTTCTCCTTGCGCAGCACCAAGACCGCGACGTTGACGATGGCGAACACCGCCAGCAGCAGCAACGCCGTCGTGCCACCGAGCACGCCGATGTCCACAAAGGACACGAGGCCGATCGCGATCAGGCTGGTGAACACGATCGCCACCCACGGGCTGCGGCGGAACGGGTGCACGGTGCCCAGCTGCTTGGGGATGATCCGCTGGTTCGCCATACCGTAGAGCAGACGGCTGGCCATCAGCATGTTGATCAGCGCCGAGTTGATGACCGCGAAGAGACCGATCGCGGAGAACACCTCGCGCGGGAAGCCGGGCGCCCCGACGTCGAGCACCTTCAGCAGCGCGCTGCTCTTGGCCGCCGCCAGCTCGTCCGCGGGCACCAGCAGCGAAGAGGTCACCGACACCATGATGTAGATGGTCGCGGCGATGACCATGCCCCACAGCATCGCCTTCGGGAAGATCCGGATCGGGTCCTTGCACTCCTCGGCCATGTTCACCGAGTCCTCGAAACCGACCATCGCGAAGAACGCCAGCGACGTCGCCGAGGTGATCGCCACCAGCATCGTCTGGTTCTCGGTGTCGAACTCGACCAGTCGCGAGGCGTCCCCGTTGCCGTTCAGCACCGCCCACACACCGACCCCGATGATGATCAGCAGACCGCTGATCTCGATGCAGGTCAGCACCACGTTGGTCTTCACCGATTCGGAGACCCCGCGGAAGTTGATCAGCGCGAGGCCGATCACGAACAGGATCGCCACCAGCGGCATCGGCGCGGTGATGAACTCCTTGAGATAGGTGTCCCCGAAGGCCTTCGCCGCAGACGAAGCCGATGTGATCCCGGAGCACATGACCGCGAACGCCACCATGAAGGTGAGGAAGCGGATCTTGAACGCCTTGTGCGTGTAGAGCGCGGCCCCCGCCGCCTGCGGGTACTTCCCGACCAGTTCCAGGTAGCTGAACGCGGTCATGAACGCGACCACGAACGCGATCAGGAACGGCAGCCAGAGCGCGCCGCCCACCCGGCCGGCCACCTGCCCGGTGAGCGCGTACACGCCCGTCCCGATGATGTCCCCCACCACGAAGAACAGCAGGAGCTTTGAACCCATGACCCGTTTGAGGCTCGGCTGACCGGCCGGACCGGTCTGTTCTGTTGTCGTCGTGTCCGCCATGCGGCAAGAGTGTGCCGCATCACGTCTGGTGCCGACAGTCCGGTTTGGTCAGTTCTTCGTCACGGGTTGACGAAGGGCGCCTTTGGGTAATTCGCTCAGTTGGCGTCGACCGCGGTCTTCACCAGCGGGAGCATCATGTCCTGCGTCATCTTCGCCGGGCCGGTGTAGTTGATCAGCACCGGGACGTCGTCCACGAGTTCGGCGGCCGCCAGCGTCGCGGTCTTGTTCTCGTCGGTGTAGTAGATGGCGCCCTCGCCGACACCGGCGACGTCCTTCGCGTTCTGTTTCGCCTTCTTCAGCGCCGCGACCATCTCCGGGGGCTTGATCTTGTTGCCTTCGAAGCGGGTCACGGCGAGCGCGCCGATCTGCTTTCCGGCGGCCGAGTAGACGCAGCTTTTGGCCTTGCCCCCGTTGGCGGCGTTGTCCTGCACCGGGCCCGGCGCCGACGTCACGCCCTGGATGGAGACGGCCTTGCCGACGGCCTCGGCTGACAGCAGCGCACACGGTTCCTTCGCACCGGCGCCACCGGTGGGCGCGGCCGAGGAACTCGGCGCGGCGGAGGACGAGGGGGCCTGGCTCGACGGCTTGGCCGCGTTGTCCGTCTTTTCGCCCCCGGACGAACAGGCGGAAAGGGTCGCGATGACAGCGGCGAACAGGACGATCGCCCGTGAAATACGCATGGGCCCGACGATAGACGGGACGGCTCAGTCCGCCGGGGCCCGGTACCGCCAGAACGACGGGATCAGCAGCGCCGCGCCGACGACCAGCACGATGACCAGCACCCCGCCACCGGAGGCCGCGGCGGCCGTGCCGACCCCGGCGGCCGCCCAGCCGTGGGTGAGGTCGGCGATCCGCGGGCCGCCCGCGACGACGACGGTGAACACGCCCTGCAGCCGTCCGCGCATCTCGTCGGTGGTGGCGACCTGCAGGATCGACATCCGGTAGATCGCGCTGACCATGTCGGCCGCGCCGGCGAGCGCCATGAAGAAGACCGCGAGCCACAGCGAGTTCGCGAGCCCGAAACCGGCGACGGCGGCGCCCCAGACGCAGACCGAGACGATCACGCCCGCGCCCTGGTTGCGGATCCTGGTCAGCCAGCCGGAGAAGAGGCCGATCAGCATCGCGCCCGCCGGGAGCGCGGCGTACAGCCAGCCCAGCGCCGGACCGCCGCCGGGCGGGTCGCCGAAGGTGCGCTCCGCCATCTCCGGGATCAGCGCACGCGGCATGCCCGCGACCATCGCGATGATGTCGACGAGGAACGACGCCAGCAGGATCTTCTGCGTGGCCAGGTACTTGAAGCCGTCGATGATGTCGCGGATCCCGGCCCGGCGCGCGATCTCGCCGAGCGGCGGGATCGGCGGAAGCCGGTAGACCGCGACGAGGGTCAAGGTCAGTGCGAGAACGTCGATCAGGTAGAGCGTCGAGAGGCCGAGGATCGGGATCAGCGATCCGGCGAGCAAGGGGCCGAAGACCGCGCCGAAGGTGGCCATCGTGCTGCTCAGCGCGGTCGCGGGCGCGATCAGGTTGTCCGGGACCAGCCGGGCGACGACGGCGCTGCGGGTCGGCATGTTGACCGCGAAGAACGCCTGGTTGACCGCGAGCAGCCCCAGCACCAGCCAGACGGAGCCGACGTTCAGGAACGCCTGGAGCCACAGGACCACCGAAGTGAGCGTGACGCCGACGTTGGTGACGAGGAGCAGCTTGCGGCGGTCGACGGCGTCCGCGATGGCGCCGCCCCAGAGGCCGAAGACGAGGAGCGGGATCAGGGCGACCAGGCCGGTCAGGCCGACGTACGCCGACGAGCCGGTGAGGTCGAAGACCTGTTTGGGGACCGCGACGGCGGTGAGCTGGCTGCCGATCGCGGTGACCGCGGTGGAGAGCCAGAGGCGGCGGAACGCGGGGATCTTGAGCGGCCGGGTGTCGACGACGATCGAGCCGAACAGCTTGCGGACACCCTTGCGCTGTTCAACCCCCACGTCGTCACTCACAACCAGACAGCTTAGCCGCGCTAACTAACCATCCGCGCGCGATTTATGTCACCCGGTCACGCGTGAAGGCCCCCTTCCCTCGGCTGAGCCGAGGGAAGGGGGCCTTCACGCGCTTTGAATTACGGCGCGACGCGCTCGATCTGCCAGCCGTCGTCGGTCCGGACGTAGCGGAGCCTGTCGTGCATGCGGTCCTCGCGGCCCTGCCAGAACTCGACGACGTCGGGCCGGATGCGCCACCCGCCCCAGTGCGGCGGGAACGGGATGTGCTCGACGTCGGCGAAGCGGCGCTCGATGCCGTGCAGCGCGGTCTCGAGGGCGCGGCGGCCGTCGACGACGCGCGACTGCGGCGAGGCCCAGGCCCCGAGCTGCGAACCCCTCGGGCGGGACGCCCAGTACTCGGCGGTCTCGGCGACGTTGACCTTCTCCACCTCGCCGCGCACGTGGACCTGACGCTGCAGCGGGTACCACGGGAAGGTGACGGACGCGTAGCGCGTCGCGGTGAGGTCGTGGCTCTTGGTGGAGGTGTAGTTCGTGTAGAACACGACGCCACGCTCGTCGAGGCCCTTGCACAGGACGGTCCGGGAGGACGGCCTGCCCTCCGGGTCGGCGGTGGCGAGCACCATCGCGTTCGGTTCGGCGATCCCGGCGGAGACGGCCTGGTTCAGCCAATCCTGCAGTTGGTCGGTCCAGGTCTCCGCCAGCGCGGACTCGTCGAAGGCGGCCCCTTCGTAGGCCACCCGCATCCCGGGCAGGCGCACGACGGCGTCGCCGTTCCCGGCAGCGCCTTCTTTGATCTCCGGCATCATCCGCCAAACCTCCGTACCCGGTCGGGGCATCTGTGACTTCGGCTTTGCCGCCGACGGTATTGCCTCCGACGCGGCGGCGAAACCCACTGAACGGTGACACCCGCCACCCCTGCAGGATCATCTGTGTGTAGCCGCTGGACCGCAAGCCGTCACCTCCCCGTTACCTGGCCGAGCCTGATCGATCAAGGTCGAACGTCGGCCGCCCGAAGCCTTCACTCCGATTCCTTCCGCCCGCCCGCGAAATCGCGCCCGGCTTCACCAATGACGGAAATGCCCTGGACAGACCGGGTGCACGCGGATCGGCGAGGAATTCTTTCCGCTTTTGTTTCGCCGATATTTCGGGACTCCGCGAACAATTCTTCCGGTTTTCACGGCGGCCGCCGGGCCCGGCCCGGGCAATTCTGTCGATTGACAGAAATTACCGCCCGGAACATCTCCCCCGGATGTGTCAGCGAAGGCCGGCTCCGGGACGGCAATTCGCGTCCCGAAACCGGCCTTCGCTTCTGTCAGTTCGTGACAGTGAACTCCGCCCGGACGATCCAGCCCCAGCAGTCGTAAGTGGCCGTGTAGCGCCCCGGCACCGTCCCCACCGGGCCGTCGCCGCGCAACGCGACACCGATGCCGCCCGTGCCGCCGTCGCCCACCACCCGCAAGGGGATCGGGGCCGCTAGACCGTCCGCGACAAGGGACGTCGCGAGCTCACCCGCACCCGACGGGCGCAGGCAGTAGATGTCCGCGGTGACCGTCCCACCTGCGACGACGGCACTCGGGCTGATGACCAGACTGGACGGTCTCGTCGCGTTCGCCTGCCCCGCGCCCGCCAAGGTGGACAAGATCGCCGCCCCCGCGACGCACAACGCGGCCGAACGAATTTTCATCCTCTGCTCCCTCCGGAAATTTTCACCCGCCACCCGATGGACGTACGGCGTCCGGGACCGGGTTGTCCACTCCCCGAGACTCCGCCCTTTGGGGCGAACGGCCGGATTTAGCAGAATGTGACAGCGAATCGTGCAAGAGCCGACGATCACACTAGGTAGACCTTGCGCCACTCGATAGGATCGCCGCCGAGAGCAACGGGGTGATCACCTCTATCCAATATGTTCAGAGGTTTGGACGGGACGGCCGGGTGTGCGGCCGCACCATCCGCCATTGCCGGCCGGGCTTCCGGGAGGGAGTCCGACACCGGTCGATCAGTCCTGCGCTCGAACAGCCGGAACTTTCCACGCCCGAGTTACTCCCCTTCCCCAGGAGTGCGTTGTGATTTCCCGTTCCCGCCGTCTGCTGACGGCGTTGTTGTGCGCCCTTTCGCTGGCGGGCGTGACCGCCCTTTCGGCTTGTTCCGACAGCACGGCCGCTTCCGGCACCAAGGTCACCATCGGTTACAGCGCCTGGCCGGGGTGGTTCCCGTGGGCGGTGGCCCAGGAGAAGGGCCTCTTCGAGAAGAACGGCGTGAACGTCGACCTGAAGTGGTTCGACAGCTACACCGAAAGCATCAACGCCCTCTCCTCGGGCGCGATCGACGCCAACAGCCAGACCCTGAACGACACCCTCGCCTCGGTCAGCGGTGGGGCGAAACTGTCGGTGGTGCTGGTCAACGACAACTCGACCGGCAACGACAAGATCATCGCCCGCCGGGGCATCACCGGCGTCGCCGACCTCAAGGGCAAGAAGATCGCCGTCGAGCAGGGCACCGTCGACCACTACCTGCTGCTGCTCGCGCTGCAGGAGGCGAAGCTGACCGAGAAGGACGTCGAAATCGTCCCGCTGCTGACCGACGCCGCCGCGGCCGCGTTCGTCGGCGAGCAGGTCGACGCCGTCGCCGCCTTCGCCCCCTTCACCTCGAAGGCGCTCGAGCGCCCCGGCAGCCGCGCGATCGCGACGTCCGCCGAGTTCCCCGGCGCCATCCCGGACCACCTCGTCGTCTCCGAGCAGATGTCGAAGGAGCGCAAGAAGGAGGTCCAGGCGCTGGTGAACACCTGGTTCGAGACCATCGACTGGATCAAGCAGAACCGCGAAGAGGCCGTGAAGATCATGGCGAAACGCGGCGCGGTGTCGATCGACGAGTACAAGTCCTACGACGCGGGCACCACGATCTTCACCAAGCAGCAGAACCTCGACGCGTTCACCCCCGGCGTCACCCCGGCCCACCTGAACTTCCAGGCAGGCAAGATCGCCGACTTCATCGTCTCCAACGGCCTCGCCCAGAGCAGGCCGAACTTCGACGGGCTGTTCGACGACCAGTACGTCAAGGCGGTGAAGTGAGCGCCACGGACGCGTCAGGGCGGGCCGCTCAGCGGACGGACGCCGCTGACGAGGCCGAGGCACGCCGTCTCGAACACGAGCAGCGGCTCGCCGAGGCGCAGGAAGAGCGGCGCGGCGCGCGACCCGACTGGTCGCCGCTGCCCCGCCGGGCGGGCCTCAAGCCGAACGCCTCCCCGCTGTTCTCGCTCCGGACGCCGATCCCCGCGCGGTGGCGGTGGACGCTGGCGGTGGCCTCGTTCGTCATCCCGCTGCTGATCTGGGTGACGCTGAACGCGCTCGGCACGATCAAGCCGATGTTCCTGCCGACGCCGGTCGCGGTGTTCGACGCGCTGGCGAAGATGATCGAGTCGGGTGAACTGTTCAGCGACCTCTGGGCCACTACCCAGCGGGTGCTGCTCGGCTTCGGGCTCGCGATCCTCGTCTCGGTGCCGCTCGGCATCGTGATGGGGACGTTCGACGCTGGGCTGGCGCTGTTCGAGCCGGTCATCGCGATGCTGCGCTATCTGCCGGCGAGCGCGTTCATCCCGCTGCTGATGATCTGGCTCGGCCTCGGCGAGCCGTCGAAGGTCGCGGTGCTGTTCCTCGGCACGGTCTTCTTCAACACGCTGATGATCGCCGACGCCGTCCGCGGGGTGCCGCGTTCGCTGCTCGACGTGTCCTACACGCTCGGCGCGCGGCGCGGCGAGGTGCTGCGCAAGGTGATCGTCCCGCACGCCCTGCCCGGCATGATCGACGCGACCCGCGTCAACGCGGCGGCCGCGTGGAACTTCGTGGTGGTCGCCGAACTGATCAACGCCACCGCCGGGCTCGGCCTGCGGATCATGCGGGCGCAGCGGTTCACCCAGACCGACCGGATCTTCGCGCTGCTGATCGTGATCGGCCTGCTCGGACTGGTCATCGACATCGCGCTGCGGCTCCTGCGGGCCAGAGTCGGGAAGTGGGCGGCATGACGCTTCAGCTGAAAGCGGTCGCCAAGGACTACACGGTCCGCGGCAAGACCACCCGGGCCCTCGACGGGATCGACCTCGACATCGCGCGCGGCGACTTCGTCTGCGTGGTCGGCGCGAGCGGGTCCGGCAAATCGACGCTGCTGTCGCTGATCGCCGGGCTGACCGAACCGACCGAAGGCCTCATCACCCTCGACGGTGACGCGGTGACCGGGCCGGGCCCGGAGCGTGGGCTGGTGTTCCAGCACGGCGCGCTGTACCCGTGGCGCACGGTGGAGGGCAATGTCGCGTTCGGACTCGAACTGCTGAGCCTCGACAAGGCCGAGCGGGCGCGCCGGATCGACTGGTATCTCGAAGAGACCGGGCTCGATCATCTGCGCAAGTCGTTGCCCAAACAGCTTTCCGGCGGGCAGAAGCAGCGGGTCGCGATCGCGCGGGCGCTGGTGTGCGAGCCCGACGTGCTGCTGCTGGACGAACCCTTCGGCGCGCTGGACGTCCAGACCAAAGAGGACATGCAGGTGCTGATCCGCCGGATCTGGACCGACACGCACACCACCGTGCTGATGGTGACCCACGACGTCGAGGAGGCCGTGTTCCTCGGCGGGCGCGTCGTGGTGCTGGCCTCGGATCCGGGCCGGGTGGCCGCGGACATCGCGGTCGACCTGCCCGGTGAACGCGACCTGGGGATCAAACGCACGCCCGAGTTCGTCTCGTTGCGCGCGTCCATCGAAGACCTCGTCCGGGAACAGCACCGCGGACATCTCGGGCGGAGCCGGGGAGAAAGGTGACCATGAGGCACGGGAAGACCCGGCCGGACCGCGGGTCGCGATCCGGACTGCTGGGCAGACTCGGCATCCGGGGCAAGCTCAACCTGCTCCTGATGCTGCCGCTGACCGCCGTCGTCCTGGTGTCGGTGCCTTACGTCGCCGGGGAGATCGACGACGCCCGGTCCGCCCGCACCACCGCCGACGTCGCGTCGCAGGCCCGCGCGCTCGGCACGCTCGCCTGGGAACTGCAGCGCGAGCGGCTGCTGACGGCGCACTACATCGCGTCCACGTCGGCGAGCAGTTCGGCGATGCTGAAGCAGCAGGGCGTGGTCGCGGAAACGGTGAACCAGGTGCGGGCGGGGCTGAGCGCCGACGCTCCGGAGGAACTCGCGGCGGCACTGGTGCGCATCGGGTCGCTGAACGAGATCCGGGAAAACGCGCTGCGGCGCGGTGCCTCACTCGACAGCGTGGCGCGGACGTATCACGCGGTGATCGACGCGGTCATCAACGCGCTCCGCCTCGTCCCGCAGCAGACCAGTGACGCGGCGGGCACCCAGCAGCTGACGGCGCTCGACGCGCTGCTGCGCGCGAACGAGGAGAACTCGTTGCGCGGGATGGCGTTGATCATCGTGCTGATCACCCCCGAATCGGGCGCGCCGGTGCTGGCCGACGCGAAGCAGCAGTCTTCGCTGTTCCTCGAACGGTTCGTGCAGCAGGCCGACGTCACCCAGGCCACGCAGGTCGTCGCGGTCGAGCAGGGCGACACGGGCCGCCGGGTCGACGCGCTGGAGGCCAGGATCCCCGAAGCTCGCGGTCCGCAGGCCGTGCAGAGCCTGTTGCCGGACATCCTCGGCGCCGTCGACGCCCAGTCGAACCAGCGGCGCCTCGCGCAGGACGCCGTCACCACCGGCATCACCGACGCGGCGACCGCGCGAGCGGACGCCGCGCAGAACCTGGCGTGGACGATCGGTGTCGGCGCCGGTGTGCTGTTCCTGCTGGTCGGTGGCCTCGCGATCGCGGTCAGCCGGTCGATCGCCGATCCGCTGCGGAAGCTGACCACGGCGGCGACGTCGGTCGCGGACCTCGCGAGCACCGAACTCGTCCGCGTCACCGACACCGAGCAGGACGAAGAACTCGCGCCGCGGCTGGCCACGATCGACGTGTCCTCGCAGGACGAACTCGGCAAGCTGGCCGAGGCGTTCAACCGGGTGCAGGCCACCGCGGCCGAACTGGTGGAACGGCAGGCCGTCACGCGGCGCAACGTCGGCCTCATGTTCGCCAACGTCGCGAAGCGCACACAGAACCTGGTGGGCAGGCAGCTCGCGCTGGTCGACGAGCTGGAGCGCAACGAGCAGGACGTCGCCCTGCTGGCGAGCCTCTACCGGCTCGACCACCTCTCCACCCGCCTGCGCCGGAACGCGGACAACCTGCTCGTCGTTTCGGGAAACCGGGACGAGGCACGGATTTCCGGGCCGATCGAACTCTCGACCGCGCTGCGTTCGGCGCTCGCGGAGATCGAGGACTACCAGCGGGTGCGGCTCGGCTCGATGGGCGACGTCCTGCTGTCGTCGCCGTTCGGCTCCGATCTGGTGCTGATCTTCGCCGAGCTGCTGGAGAACGCGACGTCGTTCTCCCCGCCGGAGTCCTTTGTGGACGTCGGAACGAAGATCCTGCCCGACGGCTCCTGCCTGATCGTGATCGTGGACCAGGGCATCGGCATGACCGCCGAACGGCTCGCCGAGGAGAACCGGCGGCTGGTCGAACGCGAGCGGCTCGAATTGGCGCCGACCAGTGTGCTCGGGCTGTTCGTGGTCGGACGGCTCGCGCGGCGGCACGGGCTCAAGGTCGAGCTGACCGAGACCGAGCCGGGCGCGGGTATCACCGCGCGGCTCACCGTCCCGCCGAATCTGCTGACCTACCGGCCGCCCGCGCCGAAATCCGTCCCGGCGCCGCCGGTGTGGCCGACGGCGGAACCGGGCGACGAGCCCGAACCGCCGTCGCTGCCCGAGCCGCGGCTGAAGGCGGCTCCGAGCGAACCGCCGACATTGGCGATCGCCGGGATGATCCCGCGCGACGGCAGGCAACCCAAGGATTTCCGGTGGTTCCGCAAGACCGACGGAGAGATCTTGGAACCACCGCCCCTGCCGACACCGGTGCCCGAGCCCGTGTACCAGGCTCCCGCGCCGACGCTCACCGCCGCCGAACCCGGCGAGACCCGCGGCGGGCTGCGACGGCGGGTCAAGGGCGCGCAGCTTCCCGGTGCCCCCGAAGCGCCGGCGCGGCAGAAGTCCAGGCATGATCCAGAAGCGGCCAAAGCGGCCTTCGACGGGTTCGAGGCCGGACTCGCGAAGGCCACCGCGTCACCACCACCGGCCGCCGCCCCGGCACCGATGCCGACCCCGACACCGGTGCCCGCCGCTTCCCGCGGCGGTCTCACCAGGCGGGTCCCCGGCGCGCAACTGGCGCCGGGACTGGCGAAAGGTCCGGCCGCGCGGCACCAGACCGCGCGGGCGGCGCTGAACACCACCAAGCCCAAGGGCATGCGTGACCCCGAGGCCGAGCGTGCCGCGTTCGACGCCTTCAGTGACGGGTTGGAGAAAGCCGTCAACCCGGAGATGCAACAGAGAGAGAAGAGCAAGAGATGACGACCGGAGTCAGCGTCGAAGCCCGGAACTTCAACTGGTTGGTGACGCGCTTCGCACAGAACACGGCGAGCGCGATGGGTGCGATCGCCGTCTCGGCCGACGGCCTGCTGATCGCGATGTCGTCCGAGCTGGAACGGGCCAACGCCGACCGGCTGGCCGCGATCTGCTCGGCGATGCTCGGCCTCGCGCACGGCGTCTCCGAGAGCCACCCGCTCGGTTCGCCCGACAAGATCATCATCGAGCTGGAGCAGGGCTACCTGCTGGTCTGCACGATCAGCATCGGCTGTTCGCTCGGCGTGCTCGCCACCAAACAGGCCAGTCTCGGCACGATCGCCTACGAGATGGCGATGTTCGCCAACCGGGCCACCGAGGTGCTCACCCCCGCGCTGATCGAGGAACTCAAGAAGAGCGTCGGCAGCTGAACTGACGAGGGGACAAGGGAATGAGCGACGATCAGGTACCCCAGCCGCGAGGCGCCGGACAGGGCATCTCGCCGCTACGCCCGTATCTGCTCACCGCCGGCCGCGCGCAGCCGGTGGACGGCACGCTCGAAATCGAGGCTCAGGTGCTCACGAGCAGGCTCGGCGCGGCCTCGCACGCGAGGCTGACCTTCGAACGACGGGAGATCGTTTCCCTTTGCCGGGAAACGAAATCCGTCGCCGAAGTGGCGGCGATGCTCGGCCTGCACATCGGCGTGGCCAGGGTGCTCGTGGCGGATCTCGCCGCGCTCGGCTACGTCGTGCTCCGTCGCCCGGCGGGAGCCTTCACCCAGGACCTCGGCATGATCGAAAGGGTCATTCGTGGACTCGAAGCAATTCGCTGAACCGGCGTCGGCCAAGCCGCCGACACCGGTCAAGATCGTCATCGCCGGCGGGTTCGGGGTCGGCAAGACGACCACCGTCGGCGCGATCTCCGAGATCAAACCGCTGACCACCGAGGCGGCCATGACCTCGGCGGGCGCGGCCGTCGACGGCTCCGGCGGGGAGGTGCCGTCGAAGACCACCACCACGGTGGCGCTGGACTTCGGCTGCATCACCATCGACGAAGAGGTGAAGCTGTACCTCTTCGGCACGCCGGGGCAGGACCGGTTCGGGTTCATGTGGCACGACCTCGTGCTGGGCGCGCTCGGCGCGCTCGTCATCGTCGACACCCGGCGGCTCGACGACTGCTACCCGGCCGTCGACTACTTCGAGAAGGCCGGATTGCCGTTCGTGGTCGGGGTAAACGTCTTCGACGGCTCGCTCAAGCACGATCTCGAAGACGTGCGCTGGGCGCTCGCGGTGGGCGAAGACGTCCCGCTGATCACCTTCGACGCGCGGCAACGCCTCTCCGTGCGGGACGCCCTGCTCGCCGTGCTGCACAACACCTTCCGGCGGGCCTCGGCCGCCTCCTGACGCGTGCCCCGAGTGTCATGAAAGGGTCGTTCCTGACGTTTTTCGTCCTGAACGACCCTTTCATGACATCCGGCGGGCGTCAGATGGGCCGGGTGATCGCGGCCAGCATCAGGGCCCGGAGTTCAGCGGCGACGTCGGCGACCGGCAGCGGCGGGGTGTGCGCCTGCCACTCGCGCAGCAGGCCGGTCGCCGCACCGACGAGCGTGATCGCCGTCAGGTGGTAGTCGCGATCGGGCGCCACCCCGTGCGCGGCGGCGTGCCGCGCCTCGGCTTCGATGAACGCGGCCCACCGGTCGACCCATTCCTGGTGCTGTGCCTCCAAGGCGGCGCTGACGCCGACCGCCTCGACGTAGTTCAGCCGCGGCATCCGGGGATCCGAGGTGACCGTGCTGACGAAGACGTCCAGCAGCGTCCCGATCCGAGTGACCGCGTCGGCGTCCTCCAGCCGTTCCAGGGTGCCGGTGACGTGCTCCAGCGCGAGGGCGTTGATGCGCTCGTGCAGGGTGAGCAGCACCTTCTCCTTGCTCTCGAACTCTTCGTAGAAGTTCCGCGTGGAGACGCCGGCGCGGGTGCACAACTCGGTGATCTTCGCGTGCTGGTAGCCCGTCGAGGTGAACAGGTCCAGGGCCGCCAGGAGCAGGCGTTCACGCCGTTCGGCGCGCCGCTGCTCGGGCGCGACCCCGCCATAGGTGCGGGCCACTCGACCTCCCCCGATTCGGTAACAGGGATTGCCAGATGCTAGCAACAGCGCCTACATTGCGAAAATCTCGATTACCAAACTGGAGGCAACGGTGCTTCGGACAGTTCTGGTCTCGGCCCTCGCAGCCACCCTGATCGGCGCGCCCGCCGCGCAAGCCGCGCCGAGCGCGCCCGGGGACCTGGTCGACTACAAACCGGTCGTCGCCACCGCCCCGGCGAAGGCCTGGAAACTCCACTACCGCTCCACTTCGGCGACGGGACAGCCGAACACGGTGTCGGGCATCCTGCTGGTCCCGCATTCGCCGTGGACGAAGGGCGCGCGCCCGCTGGTCAGCTACGCCGTCGGCACCCACGGCCTCGGCGACCGCTGCGCGCCGTCGACCCGGCTGACGAACGGGTCCGAGAACGAAGTCCTCCTGATGAGCCAGGCGCTTTCGCGCGGCTGGGCGGTCGTCGTGACCGACTACGAAGGCCTCGGCACCCCGGGCACGCACACCTACGCCGTCGGCCAGTCCGAGGGCCGGGCCGTCCTCGACGCCGCCCGCGCCGCGTCGAACGTCCCCGAAGCGGGCCTGTCCAAGACCGGGCCGGTCGGCGTTTTCGGTTACTCGCAAGGAGGCCAGGCCGCGGCGTTCGCCGGCGAACTGCAACCGTCCTACGCACCCGACGTCAACCTGGTCGGGGTCGCGGAGGGTGGTGTCCCGGCGGATCTGAACGCGGTCCTGAAGTTCAACGACGGCGGTCCGGCTTTCGGTCTGGTGCTCGGCGCCGCCGTCGGCTACGCGACCGCGTATCCGGAACTGCCGTTCACCGAGGTGCTCAACGCGAAGGGTGAGAGGGCCGTCGCGAAGGTCAAGGAAGCGTGCACCGTCGAACTCGGCGCGGCTGCGCCTTTCGCGCGGCTGAACGACTTCACGACCGTGCCGAACGTTTCGTCGGACCCGCGCTGGCAGGCCCGGCTCGGCGAGAACCTCGCGGGCAAGACCAAACCGGGCGCGCCGGTCTTCCTGTACCACGCGTCGCTGGACGAACTGATCCCGCTTTCGGTCGGCAAGGGCCTGCTCGACCGCTACCGCGCCCTCGGCGCCGACGTCACCTGGCAGGAATTCCCGCTGCTGGAACACATCGGCGGGGTGTCGGCGGGCGGGCCGGTCGCGATGACCTGGCTGGGCACCAAGTTCTGACGGGGAGTCGGTCCGTGAAGGCCTCCTTCACTACCCTCAGGGTAGGCAAGGGGGCCTTCACGGATTTTCGAACACCCGAAGCGCGGTGACGGCGTCCGGCGCCAGGGAAGTCGTGAGCGTCCCACCGGCGGCGAGCGGCGTACGCGACCACCACTCACCGGAAGCCTCGGGCACCACGGGACCACCGACGACCAGATCGGTCGCCAGCACCCGCCGCCCGGCCAGATGCGCGAGACTGGCGTCCAAAGCAGAGTCCCCGATCTCCAGCGTCTGCCGCAGCACCGGCACGGAATCCCGGGTCACCTGCTGCGTCGTCACCAGAGAACCAGGCCGTTCGCCCGCCCGCCCGAGCACCAGCACCTCTCGTGTGTGCAGGAAGGCGCCGGGCGCCAACGAGGCCCGGAACACGGCGGCGTGCCGGGCGCGGGCGGTCACCACGGTCGGCTCCGGCAGGTACTCCAGAGACCCACCGTCGTCCACGACGATGTCCACAAGGGACGAACTTCCTTCACCGTGCAAGCCGGGCAGCGCGATCGTCGCCGCCACCCCGGAAAGCCTCAGCGAAGCACCGGCACCGACCCGGATGGTCAGCTTCAGCTCGTCGCCGCCCAGCGGCGACGTCGCCGAATTGACCAGATGCACCACCGCCGTCGCACCGGTGCCCCGCTTGGGAAGGAGCGTGAGCGGCGCCATCGAGCGCAGCTCACGCAGTACGGTCCGGCCGCCCTCGAAGCAGGCGGTCAGCCGCGCGTGCGCCTTCACCCCGCGCGGACCGGGAGCAGCGAGCGGACCCAGTCCGCCACCGCCGGTGCGTTCGGAGTGTCCACAAGGGACTGCGTGATCACCGGCAGTTCACCCCGCATCCGGTGCGCGTCCGAGGTCATCACCTCCATGTCCGCCCCGACCAGATGCGCGATGTCGATCTTGTTGATCACCAGCAGATCCGCCGTCGTCACGCCTGGCCCGCCCTTGCGCGGCACCTTGTCACCACCGGCGACGTCGACCACGAACACCTGACTGTCGGCGAGTCCCCGGCTGAACACCGCGGTGAGGTTGTCCCCGCCGCTCTCGATGATCACCAGGTCCAGCCCGGGGAACCGCTCCTCCAGCCGCTCGACCGCGTCGAGATTCGCGGTGATGTCGTCACGGATCGCGGTGTGCGGGCACGCGCCGGTCTGCACGGCCTCGATCCGCTCCGGATCGAGCACCCCGGCCTTGCGCAGGAAGTCGGCGTCCTCGGTGGTGTAGATGTCGTTGGTGACGACGGCGAGGTTCACCTCGTCGCCGAGCGCCCGGCACAGCGCCGCGGTGAGCGCGGTCTTCCCGCTCCCCACCGGCCCGCCGATCCCGATCCGGTACGCGCGCCCGGCGGTCGGCGCCTGCTCGTAGTGGTCGGGTTCCGCGGCGGTCGGGTCGAAGTTGACCGGGTGCACATGTCCGTGACCGTGACCATGCTCAGCTGGCAAAGAGACGCACCTCTTCCTTGTGATGCCGGGCGTGTGCCTCGGCGAACAGATCGAGCGCCGGTGAACCCGGCGCCGGGAGATCGGCCGGATCGTCGCCCGCGACCTCGGCGGCCCGCCGGGAAACCTCCCGGACCTCCTCCGCGAGGCGGGCCACGACGGCGTTGACGGCGAACGGGTCGAGGCCGAGCAGCCGTACGGCCGCGCTCGCGGGACCACTGATCGCGAGGTAGGCCACCGCCATCGCGGCGTCGAAGGGCACCCCGATCAGCGCGCCGACGATCACCGGATGATGCGGTCGCGGGGTTTCCTTCAGCAGCTGGGAAAGCACCGGCGACGGCCAGGCCGCCTTTCCCGCCCTGGCGGTCCCCCGCCCCTGGGCCCGGGACGCCTCCCGCTGCGCGAGCGAAGGCGTCCTGGCGTCCAGTTCCAGGTCGAGCCTGCGCCAGTGTCCACTTCGGACGTTACGTGCGGCCGCGTGTGCCGACGCGGCGGCGAACACCGCGGCCAGCGCGCCCGCCGTGCGCAAACGCCCGGCGAGAAAGCCCGGAAGGTCACGTTCGTGCGTGATCAGCTTCCGGGTCACGACTTCTTCGAGCCCGCCGGAGTGGACGTGCCCGCCCCCGGGAAACCGGGAGTCGGCCAAGATGATCGCTGAAAGATCCATCAGAACAAGAAGTACCGTTGCGTCATGGGCAGTTCGGTCACCGGCCGCGGCTCGATCAGCTCGCCGTCGACGTGCACGGCGAAACTGTCCGGCTCCACCCGGATGTCCGGCGTCGCGTCGTTGAGCACCATGTCGGCCTTGCCCCGGGCCCGGGTGTTCGAGACCGGCACGAGCTTCCGCGCGATGCCGAACCGCTCCGCCACGCCGCTATCCAGCGCTTCCGGGGCCACGAAATGGAAGCTGCTCGCGGCGGCGACCACCGGCGCGGCACCGAACATCGGCCGGGCGAGCACCGGCTGCGGCGTCGGGATGGACGCGTTCGCGTCGCCCATCGCCGCCCACGCCGGGAATCCGCCCTTGAGCACCACATGCGGCCGCACGCCGAAGAACTTCGGCTCCCAGAGCACGAGATCGGCGAGTTTCCCGACCTCCACCGAGCCGATCTCGCGCTCCATTCCGTGCGCGATCGCGGGGTTGATCGTGTATTTGGCGACATAGCGACGGGCCCGCAGGTTGTCGGCCGCGCCGTCGCCGGGAAGCGCGCCACGCCGCCGTTTCATGACGTGCGCGGTCTGCCAGGTCCGGATGATCACCTCGCCGATGCGGCCCATCGCCTGCGAATCCGAGCTCATCATCGAGATCGCGCCGAGGTCGTGCAGGACGTCCTCGGCGGCGATGGTCGTCGGCCGGATCCGGCTTTCGGCGAACGCCAGGTCCTCGGGCACGGACGGGTTCAGGTGATGGCAGACGACGAGCATGTCGAGGTGTTCGTCGAGGGTGTTCGCGGTGTGCGGGCGCGTCGGGTTCGTCGACGACGGCAGAATGTTGGGCAGCCCGGCGACCTGGATGATGTCCGGCGCGTGCCCGCCGCCCGCGCCTTCGGTGTGGTACGCGTTGATCGACCGGCCGCCGATGGCGTCCACAGTGGACTCCAGGAAGCCCGCCTCGTTCAGCGTGTCGGTGTGGATCGCCACCTGGACACCGGATTCGCCCGCCACGGTCAGGCAGGCGTCGATCGCGGCCGGGGTGCTGCCCCAATCCTCGTGCAGTTTGAACCCGCCCGCGCCGGCGGCGAGCTGTTCGCGCAGCGCCTCGTGCCGGACGGTGTTCCCCTTGCCCAGCAACAGGACGTTGACCGGCTGGCCGTCCATCGCCTGCAGCATCCGGCCGAGGTTCCACGCGCCCGGTGTGACGGTCGTGGCCTTGCTGCCCTCGACCGGCCCGGTCCCGCCGCCGACGAGCGTGGTGAGCCCGGACGCCAGCGCGGTGTCGGTCAGCTGCGGGCAGATGAAGTGGACGTGGCAGTCGATGCCGCCCGCGGTGAGGATCTTCCCGTTGCCGGACAGCACCTCCGTGGACGGCCCGACGACCAGCGCCGGGTCGACCCCGTCCATCGTGTCCGGGTTGCCCGCCTTGCCGATGCCGACGATCCGGCCGTCGCAGACACCGACGTCGGCCTTGACGATCCCCCAGTGGTCGAGGATCACCGCGCCGGTGATGATCAGGTCGGGCGCGCCTTCGGCCCGCGTCGCCATCCCCTGGCCCATGGATTCGCGGATCACCTTGCCGCCGCCGAACAGCACCTCGTCGCCGCTACCCGCCGGCCCCATGCTGCGGTCTTCGGTGACTTCGATGAGCAGATCGGTGTCAGCGAGGCGGATCCGGTCGCCGGTGGTCGGGCCGAACAGTTCGGCGTACCGCTCGCGATCGATCGACGGCATCAGGACTCCTTCCGCAGTCCGGGCACCGAGCGATTCCCGGCCAGCGGGACGAGGTCGACTTCGCGTTCGACCCCCGGTTCGAAACGGACGGACGTTCCCGCGGGCACGTCGAGCCGATGTCCCCGGGCGGCTTCGCGGTCGAATTCGAGCCCCGGATTGACCGCCGCGAAATGGTAGTGCGAACCGACCTGGACGGGCCGGTCGCCGAGGTTCCGCACCAGCAGCCGGACGCGCGGCCTGCCCGGGTTCAGCTCGATCGGCGCGTCGCCGGTGATGATCTCTCCTGGTCGCACTCGCGGCCCTTTCTAGACGATCGGGTCGTGCACGGTGACGAGCTTCGTGCCGTCCGGGAAAGTGGCTTCGACCTGCACGGAATCGACCATCTCCGGCACTCCGTCCAGCACCTGGGCCCGGCCGAGCACCGACCGGCCGCTCGCGACGAGTTCGCTCACCGTCCGGCCGTCGCGAGCGCCTTCGAGGACGTGATCGGTGATCAGGGCGACCGCCTCGGGGTAGTTCAGCAGGACCCCGCGCTCCAGGCGTTTGCGAGCTACGTCCGCCGCGACGTGGATGAGCAGTTTGTCCCGCTCCTGGGGGCTCAGGTGCATGGGAAAGGTCTATCACCGGAAACGGCCCGCCGCCGGTTCTCGAAACACAGGATTTACGTCGGCGCGCGGTACACGCAAAGTGAACGTCGCCGTAACTCTTCGCGTACGAAGGTACTTTTCACTGAATCGTTCTCGTAATCGTGACCGAAAGCACCACATCTTTCGATTGCCCCGGGCCGCGACGTGGAGCAAAGTTTGTCCATCCGTGCGATGAGGCGCGCCTTCGCTGCGTGTATCCCGTCCACGCATGAACACAAAGCCGGGGAATGCGCATCGAAAGGTTTCACCACAGTGAGTACCTCCACGATCAGCACCAATCAGCCGTCCGAGCAGGTCGACGACGGTTTCCGACCGGGTCTCGAAGGCGTGGTCGCCTTCAAGACCGAAATCGCCGAGCCCGACCGTGACGGCGGCGCGCTGCGTTATCGCGGTGTCGACATCGAGGATCTCGCCGGCAAGGTGACCTTCGGTGACGTCTGGGGTCTTCTCGTCGACAGCCGTTTCGGCCATGGGCTACCGCCCGCCGAGCCGTTCCCGCTGCCGGTGCACACCGGTGACGTCCGCGTCGACGTCCAGGCCGCGCTGGCCATGCTCGCCCCCATCTGGGGCTACCGGCCGCTGCTGGACATCACCGACGACGAGGCGCGCGACCAGCTGGCCCGCGCCTCGGTGATGGCGCTTTCGTACGTCGCCCAGTCCGCTCGCGGCATCGGGCAGCCCGCCGTCCCGCAGACCCGGGTCGACGAGGCGAAGTCGATCACCGAACGCTTCATGGTCCGCTGGCGCGGCGAGCCCGACCCGGCCCACGTCAAGGCCATCGACGCCTACTGGGTGTCGGCCGCCGAGCACGGTCTCAACGCCTCGACCTTCACCGCCCGGGTGATCGCCTCGACCGGCGCCGACGTCGCCGCGGCGCTGTCCGGCGCGATCGGCGCGATGTCCGGCCCGCTGCACGGCGGCGCGCCGGCGCGGGTGCTGCCGATGATCGAAGAGGTCGAGAAGACCGGTGACGCGGTCGGCCTGGTGAAGGGCATCCTGGACCGCAAGGAACGGATGATGGGCTTCGGGCACCGCGTGTACCGCGCGGAGGACCCGCGGGCGCGTGTGCTGCGCCGGACCTGCCAGGAGCTCGGCGCGTCGCGCTACGAGGCGGCCGCGGAGCTGGAGCAGGTGGCGCTGAAGGAGCTGCGCGAGCGGCGTCCGGACCACCCGATCGAGACCAACGTCGAGTTCTGGGCGGCCGTGATCCTGGACTTCGCCCAGGTGCCGCCGCACATGATGCCCGCGATGTTCAGCTCGGCACGCACCGCGGGCTGGGCCGCGCACATCCTGGAGCAGAAGAAGACCGGCCGCCTCGTGCGCCCGTCGGCCAAGTACGTCGGGCCGGAGCCGCGGAAGCCGGAAGACGTCGAAGGCTGGGACCTGGTGGTCAAGCAGTCCTGACGCGCGCTATGAACGGTCCGTTCCTTGCAAAATTTGCAAGGAACGGACCGTTCATAGCATCTGCGGGACCGAAGAATCGTGCGCCGCGGTCGTCGAGAGCATCGCCGTCAGCTGATCGACCAGCCACCCGTCCAGCGCCTCGCGCGGCACGGAACGCTCCTGCAGCCAGCTCAGCAGGGCGCCCTCCACCACCGCGGTCCAGCACCGCAAGGTCAGCAGGAGCATAGGCGAAGGCTCCGACACCCCCAGCGCGCCGAGGATGAGCTCGACGGCGCGGTTGCGGACCTCGTCGATCGCCGCGTCCGTCTCCGAAGTCGCGATCACCGAGCCGCTGCGCAACAGCGCGACATACCCCGCCCGGTAGTGGTCGGCGACGTCGATCAGCCCGCGGACGGCGGCCCGCAGCCGGGTTTCGGGCGGGCCTTCCTCAAGCCCGGCGAGGCCGTCGATGAGCCCTTCGGTGACCGTTTTCAGCGCCTCGACCTGCAGTTCCCGCAGGCTCGAGAAGTACCGGTAGAACAGCGGCCGGGAGACCTCGGCGCGGGCGATGATGTCGTCGACCGTGACGAGTTCGGGCGCGCGCGAGCCGAACAGGTCCAGCGCGGCGCGGATCAGGTCCTCTCGGCGCGCTTCCGGCGACATCCGGCGCGGACGTCCGGTCACGGGGTGACGTCCAGTTTCGCCGCGGCCCGCAGCAGTCCGGGGGTGAGCCGGGAGAGGACGAGCGCGGCCTTGGCCTCCGGCGTCGACGGCTGGATCGCCTTGTCCTTCTCGACGGCGCGCAGGATGTCGCGCGCGACCTTCTCCGGGCCGAAGCCGCGCTTCGCGTACAGCTTGCTGCTCGACTTCTGGCGCCGCTTCTGCTCGATGTCGTCGACGCCGACGAAACGGGTGGTGCTGGTGATGTTCGTGTTCACGATGCCGGGACAGATCGCGGTGACGCCGATGTTCTCGGCCGCGAGTTCCGCCCGCAGGCAGATGCTCAAGGTCAGCACGGCGGATTTCGTGGTGGCGTAGGCGGAAAGGATCTTCGACGGCAGGTACGCGGCGGCCGAGGCGACGTTGACGATCTGGCCGCCTTCCGCCCGTTCCCGCATCTGCTCGGCGAAGACGCGGCAGCCGTGGATGACGCCCCACAGGTTCACGTCGATGAGGCGTTCCCAGTCTTTGACCGTCGTGTCGAGGAACGGTCCGGAAAGGCCGATCCCCGCGTTGTTGATGACGATGTCCGGGACGCCGAACTCTTCTTTGACCCGCTGAGCGAACTTCTCCACCGCTTCGGCGTCGGAAGAGTCCACTGTGTACTCGCCGACGGTCACACCCCTGTCCCGCAGCAATTTCGCGGTGTCGGCGGCGGCGGAGCCGTTGATGTCGGTGATGACGACGTCCGCGCCCCTCTCCGCGAACGCGAGCGCCGTCGCGCGGCCGATCCCGCTGCCGGCGCCGGTGATCACGACGAGCTTGTGCGCGAAGCCTTTCGTCCTGGCCTGTTTGAGCGCACGGCTCTCCTCACCGCCTTCGACGTGGTCGATCAGCTCGGCGGTGGCGTCGGCGATCACCTGCGGCTTCTCGCGGACCACCCAGTGCGTGCCGACGATGCGGCGGATCCGGAGGTCCGGCGCCCAGCGCTCGATCTCGGTCTGCAGCGGCGTCGTGACGAACTTGTCGCCGGTGGGCGCGAGCACCTGCACCGGGATCTCGGCAGGCCGCGGCCTCGGCCGGGAAAGGCGCGTGAACATGTTGGCGCGGTAGAGGTTGAGGCCGTACAGGCCGTCCGAAGTGGACGGAGTGGCGGCCGCCGGATCCATCCGGCCGATCAGCGCGCCCATCGCGCCGGTGCGCCAGAGCACCTGCGGGATCAGGGGAATCTGGAAGCCGAGGATGTACGTCGAATGCGCCCACTGGACGAGCGCGTTCTTCAGCCGTTTCGGGCTCGGGCGCACCTGCGCGCGGAACCACGCGCCCGCGTGGTCGAGGCTCGGCCCGGAGATCGAGGTGAACGACGCGAGCCGTCCTCGGAGCCTGTCCCCGGTGACCGAATGCCAGGTCTGGATGGAGCCCCAGTCGTGCGCGAGCAGGTGGACCATGCCCTCGGGCTGGACCTCGTCGACGATCGCGGCGAGGTCTTCGGACAGCTGGTCCAGTTTGTAGGACGCGCGTCCAGAAGGCTTGTCCGAGCGGCCCGCGCCGCGAACGTCGTAGACGACCACCCGGTAGCGGCGTTCCAGCAGGGCGGCGATGCCGTCCCACATGGAGCCGTTGTCCGGATAGCCGTGGACGAGCACCACCGTGGGCGCGTCGTCGACGCCGGTCACCCGGACCGAAAGGCGGACACCGTCGCTGGCCGTCACCCACTTGTGAGACATAGTGTCATGTTAGACAACTTGTCAATAAGGCCGCTTTTTGAAGAGCGCGCGGCCGAAGGTCCACGCGGTGTCGATCACGAGGACAAAGGTCCAGATACGCCCGAGGTTCAACAGCCAGTGACCACTGGAGTTCCAGTACCAGTCGGCCGGGTGAGAGCCGCCGAACAAGGCTTCGACGGGCCAGCTGTGGCCGGCGACAGCCAGCGCCACCTGCGCGACGATGTAGACCCCGGCGTGGATGGCCCAGTTCCGGAGCGGATTCGCGCGCTTGTTCGCCTCCTCCGTCACCGATTCGGCCGCTTGTGGACGGTCCTCGATCGTGCGGGGTACCGGCTTTTCCTTTTGTGACACCGTTTTTCGTGGTTCCACGGGAAACTCCGCAACTCCGACACGCCGTACGGCGGCACGAACCACGAACGATCCGAAGAGCAGGAGCCCCGCCGCGCCGAAGCAGGCGACCCGCCATCCGGCGTCCGAGCCGTAGAGCTGTCCCGCGAGAAAGGTTCCGGCCGTCGCTCCGAGTAGCGTCGCGCTCTCGTAGATCCCCATCGCCCGGCCGAGGCTCAGCCCGGCCGCCTCGGCGACCACCGCCTGCTCGACCGGGATGGCCGCCGCGAACGCCGCCGCGGACAGAACCCACATGACCGCGAGCACCGGCGGGCTCGGCGCGAAGGACAGCCCGGCGGCGAAGATCGCGCTCGCCACCATCGCCAGCGCGAGCACCCGCGTCCGGCCGACCTTCCGGACGAAACCGTGCAGGTAGTCCGGCAGCAGGCTGTACACGATGAAACCGGGGATGAAGACCGCCGCGATCTCGCCGAGTTGGAGCTGATGCCCGCGTTGCAGGTGCATCAGGAGCAACAGGGCGACGCCGGCCTCGGCCATCGCGGTCAACGCGACGAGCGCGAGCATCGGGCGCATTCTCTTGCCCAGTTGCAGCAGCCGTGGCGCGTCCTCCTCGCGTACCTGCACGGACTTCGTGCCCAGCAGGACCACCGCGGCCACCGCACAGGCCGCCGCGCCGAGCCAGAAAACGCCCCGGTAGTCGATCCAGGCGATCGCGGTCAGCGCGACCACGAAGGCGATCCACGTGCCGCCGCCCTCGGCCGCGAACAGCTTGCTGAACGCGCCGTCGTCCGCCGCGAGCCCCTCCCCGACCCGTGCCCGCAACGCGACCCAGAACAGCGCGCCACCCGCGCCGCCGAGAACCGCGGCCAGATAGGCGACCCCGATGCCCGGCGTCACCGCGTATACCACAAAGGACAGTCCATAGAGGACCGCACCGACGGCCGCGATCCGCCCCCGGTCGAACCGGTCCGCGAGCGAACCCGCGATCGGCCGGACCACGAACGACACCAACGTCTCCAGCGCGGTCAACGCCCCGACCTCGGCGGCCGACGCGCCGAGCTGGCTCCCCACCCACAGCGGCAGGAGGAAATCGAGCACCTCCGCCGGACCTTTGGTCAGCGCGGCGGCGAGCTGGTTCTCCTCGGCGCGTTTCTTGTGTGCTACCTCGTCCACCCCAGTCCCCCTTGTTCGGATACGACTGTATTCTATAAAGTGGCGGCCAGGCAAGGCGTCGGGTGCCCAGTCGGTCCAGGTGGGTCGTGAGTGGCGTTTCGGGTTCTAACCCGAAACGCCACTCACGACCCACCTGACCGACCCGCCACAGGAGAGGAAGATGCATCCGTGCCGAAGATCGTGGACCGCGCCGAACGCCGCCGGGAGATCGCCGGCGCCCTCCTGCGCATCGTCGCGCGCGAAGGCGTCGAGGCCGTCAGCGTGCGCTCGGTCGCCGTCGAAGCCGGGGTGTCCGCGGGCGCGGTCCAGAAGTACTTCTCCACCAAGGAAGACCTGTTCCGCTTCGCTCTCGACATGACGAGCGAGTTCCTGGAACAACGCTGGGAAACCCTCGATCAGTCCGGCGACCTGCTGGATCTGCTGCTGCGCCTGCTTTTCGAGGCGATGCCGCTCGACGAGCAGCGCCGCGCGGAGGTGATCGTCATCAACGCCTTCACCGCCCGCGCCGCCGTCCGGCCGTCCTGGGCCGAGTTCATCCGCACCGGCTACGACGAGCTCGCGGAAATCACGACGCAGTACATCTCGAAAGCGCAGGCGGAGGGCCACGTCCGGGACGACCTCGCGGCGAGCGACCTGGCCGATGCCGTCCTCGCCCTGTCGGACGGCTTCGCGAACCGGATGCTCACCGCCGCCGACCCCGCCGCTCTCCTTCCGTCCCTCGAAACCTCCGTGCGCACCCTCCTGACTCCGTCAGTGCAGCGTTAGTTACGTCTGCATGTAACTAACGCTGTCAATCGATGTAAACTTCGCTGTATGAAGACGAGTGACGCACTGCTGCGGTTGAGTGCGTTCACCAGTGCTCAGTGGGGCATGGTCACGTCACGGCAGGCCAAGGGTGCCGGCGTCGACGGCGTCACACTGCATCGCTTGGAGAAGGTCGGACACTTCGACCGTGTCCGTCACGGCGTCTACGCGGCGACGACCGCCGTCGTGACCGAAGCCAGGCACGAGCAGGCGGTCTGGCTGATGCTCAACGCCGCCGAACCGGCGTGGAAGCGTCCGCTTCTCGACCCGGACGGAGGAGTGATCTCCCACGGGTCGGCCGCTCGATTGCATGGGCTCGGCGAGCTCGTCGACGACCAGGTGGTTCTGACCACGCCACGCCGTCGCACCAGCCGAGACCCCAACGTGCGTCTCATGACCGCGAGACTGCTCGAAGACGACGTGACGACGATCGACGGACTTCCCGTCACCACGGCCTTGCGCACCATCCTCGACCTGCTGGACCAGCGCACCGACGGCAGCCATATCGCCACGATCATCCAAGAAGCGGCGAAGGCGAACCTCGTCAGTATCGATGTCTTGGAAAAGCGCATCGGCCCCTACGCCTTGCGTTATGGCGTACGTCGCCCCGGAGACGGCGAAGCGTTGCTCGATCGACTACTCGCCGAGATCGGCGATTCGGTCCCACGTCGCGCCCAGC
The DNA here is from genome assembly GCF_000400635.2 of Amycolatopsis keratiniphila. Lineage (NCBI taxonomy): Bacteria > Bacillati > Actinomycetota > Actinomycetes > Pseudonocardiales > Pseudonocardiaceae > Amycolatopsis > Amycolatopsis keratiniphila. The sequence goes on from NC_021252.1 coordinate 8,043,931, forward strand.
GTCCGGCTCCGCTGCGGCCTTAGACCTTGCGTGGCGGCAAATCCAGGCCGCGACACCATCTCCATCGAGTTCGCGCTGTCGCACGACGATGAAGAAATGGCCTCGCAGCACCCGAGAACACCGCGCAGTTATCTCGATTCCCAGAAGAACAGAGCGGAGCGAACCGGCGCTTCCACCGGCGAACTATTGCAGTTGCATTTCCATCGACGTTTGATCGCGCGGGTCTTCCACGGCGACGAGGCCGCGAACTGGGTACTGAAGGGCGGCCAAGCCCTTCTGGTTCGTTGGCCTTCCGCGCGCTACTCCACCGACATCGACCTGCTCTCCGTGGAGAACACGACCGACGCCGCCGTCGACGCGCTCAAGACGGCGGCCAGGCTGCGTCTCGACGATCACATCTGGTTCTCCCATCTCGGCACCTCCGGTCAAACGCATGTCGAACGCCCGACCCGCAAGGTGTCCTTCATGGCGATGTTCGAAAACGCGCCACTCAATCACCGGGTCCGCGTGGACGTCGTCACCTCCGGGCACCTGCCACGCGGCCCCATCATCACCGAGCCTTTGGAGCCTCCGTTCACCAGCGATTGCGCCCCTTGGCCGGAAGCCAGGATGTTCCCGATCGAAGACCACGTCGCCGAAAAGATCTGCGCGATGTACGAGCGTCATCAGGTCGGCGGGCACCCGTCGACCCGCTATAAGGATCTCGTCGACCTCGCCCTGTTCGCGTTGAATTCACCCATGCCGGGCAAGGAGACCCACGAGATCCTGCACGACGAGATCGCCCGCCGCCGCGGACGCGGAATGGTGGTGGTTCCACCCACCAGGTTCGAGGCCCCCGATCCTCGTTCCTGGAAAGGCGGCTATCGCAAAGCCGCCCAAGGCGTCCGCGCCCTGCCCGCCGAATTCCGGACACTCGAAGGTGTGCGTGATCTCGCGGACGCCTTCATCACTCCGCTTCTCCGGACCACTCCTCCGCCGGGGTGGTGGGCCCCCGGAGGACGGGCCTGGCGGTGACACCGGTGTCCATCGATCGGTTGACAGCCGGGTTCAGTCCAGCGGTCGTCCCGGGACAGCGGACCACTGAAGCACGATCGACGGATGAACACAGCGGTGAAAGTGCGTGGCCTGCGCAAGGAGTACCCGGGCCACACGGCCGTCGGGGGAATCGACCTCGATATCGAGCAAGGCGAGGTGTTCGCGCTGCTCGGCCCCAACGGCGCGGGCAAGACGACGACGGTCGAGATCCTGGAGGGCCATCGCAAAAGAACAAAAGGCGAGGTCGACGTCCTCGGCGAGGATCCCGGCACGGCTGGCCGGGCCTGGCGGGCGAGGCTCGGGATCGTGTTGCAGACGGCCAACGACGCCGCCGAGCTCACCGTCGCCGAGACCGTCCGGCACTTCGCCCGCTACTACCCGAACCCTCGTGACACCGAGGAAGTGATCGAGAAGGTCGGCTTGACCGAAAAGGCAGGCGCCCGCGTCAAAAGCCTTTCCGGCGGGCAACGGCGTCGCGTGGACGTCGCGCTCGGGATCATCGGGCGGCCCGAGCTGGTGTTCCTCGACGAGCCCACGACCGGATTCGATCCGGCGGCCCGGCGCCAGTTCTGGGAGCTGATCAGGAGTCTCGCCCGCGAAGGCACCACGATCCTGCTCACCACCCACTATCTCGACGAGGCCGAAGCGCTGGCCGATCGCGTCGCGGTCATCACGCGCGGGGCGATCGTCGCCGAGGGGACGCCGCAGACGCTCGGCGGCCGCGCCACCGCGGAGGCCACCGTCCGCTGGACCGACGAGCGCGGCTGCCACCAGGAGCGCACCCACTTCCCGGCCAAGCTGATCCGCGAACTCTCCGCCGACGGTCGCGAGCCCTCCGAGCTGACCGTCCACCGCCCCACCCTCGAAGACACCTACCTCGACCTGATCGGAGAAGCCCGATGAGCACCTTGACCCTCCCGGGCACCTTCTCGCTCGGTCTCGTCCGCGGTGCCGCGGAGATAAAACAGTTCTTCCGCATCCGCGAGCAGGTGATCTTCACCTTCGCCTTCCCGTCCCTGCTGATGATCCTGCTCGGCTCGATGCTGAACTCCTCGATGCCCGGTATGGCGATCACCACCGGGCAGGTGCTGGCCGCGGGCATGATCGGCTCCGGCATCGTCTCGACGTCGTTCACCAGCATCGGGATCAACCTCGCGTCCGACCGCGAGCTCGGCGCGCTGAAACGGCTGCGTGGCACACCGATGCCCGCCGCGTCCTACTTCATCGGCAAGATCATCCTGATCGGCTTCACCAGCATCGCCCAGGTGGTGCTGATGTCGATCGTGGGCAGCCTGCTGTTCGACCTGGAACTGCCCACCGATCCGGTGAAACTGCTGACCGCCGCCTGGGTCTTCCTGCTCGGCATCACCAGCTGCACGCTGCTGGGGATCGCGCTCGGCTCGGTCACCAGGACGGTCAGCGGCGCGGTCGCCGTGGCCAATCTGATCTACATCGCGCTGCAGTTCATCTCCGGGGTGTTCGTCACGCCGATCACCGAGCTGCCGAAGGTTATGGTCGACATCGCTTCGTTCTTCCCGGTGAAGTGGATCTGCCAGGGCTTCCGCTCGGTGTTCCTGCCGGCCGAGGCCGCGAGTCAGGAAATGGCGGGAACATGGGAACTACCGATGGTGGCACTGGTGCTGACGGCGTGGTGCGCCGCGGGGCTGCTGCTGGCGAAACTGACGTTCCGCTGGTCGAACGAAGGCAAGTGAACGCCTGGGAGCGGTTCTACTGGCTGTGGGAGGTCCTCTTCGGGGTCACCTTCGTCGCGACGACGGCGCTGGTACTCCTCGAAGACGGGACGACGACGAACAAGACGGTCGCGCTCCTGTGCCTGGCCGGACTCGGCCTCACCTACCTGGTCCAGGGTCGTCGTCTCATCAAAGGGCCCGAGTACGAGCACACACCGTGGCTGTTCGCCGGGATGATGATGCTCTTCACGCTGGGCGCGGTCTTCGCCTCGGGCAATTCCAGCTTCGTCCTCTTCCTGGTCTGCCCCGTGCTGTACATGACGATGCCGACGAAGGCGGCGTCGATCCTCACCACAGTGGCGGTGCTGTCGAGCCCGGCATCGCTGCTCGTCCGGGGCGGGCTCGACGAGCAACCGGTCCTCTTGCCGATGACGGCGATCCTGATCGTCTTCAGCCTCCTCGCCGGCCGCTACACCACCCGGATCATCGAGCAGAGCAAGAGCAGGGCCGCGCTGATCGACCAGCTGCGAGCCAGTCAGGCGGAGGTTTCCCGCCTCTCGCGCGAGGCGGGGACGGCCGCCGAACGCGAACGCATGGCCCGCGAGATCCACGACACGCTCGCGCAGGGTTTCACCAGCATCGTCACGCTCACCCAGGCCATCGAGTCCGAAATGGACACCGATCCGAAGGCGGCCCGCCGCCACCTGGAGCTCGCGGCGCGGACGGCGCGGGAGAACCTGGCCGAGGCGCGGGCGATGGTCGCGGCGCAGGGGCCATCGGCGCTCGCCGCCGCTTCGCTGGAGGAAGCCTTGCGCCGTCAGGTGGAACGGCTGACCGAGGAGACCGGGATCGAGGCGTCGATCGAGGCCGACGGCCCGCTTCCCGCGCTCCCGATGTCCACGGAGGTCGTCCTCCTGCGAGCGGCGCAGGAGGCGCTGAGCAACATCCGCAAGCACTCCCGCGCCACCCGCGTCTCGCTCCGTCTGTCCGTTGTGGACGGACGTATCCGGCTCGGCGTCACGGACGACGGCATCGGCTTCGACCCCGCCGCGCCCACCGGTGGCTTCGGTCTGGCGGGGATGCGCACGCGCACCGATCAGGTCGGTGGCATCGTGACGCTGAAGAGCGAACCCGGGGCGGGGACGACACTGGAACTGGAGGTGCCCGCGTGATCACGATCATGCTGGTCGACGATCACCCCGTGGTGCGGGAAGGCCTGCGCGGCATGCTGGAGGCCGAGCCGGATCTGAGCGTCGTCGGGGAAGCGGGTTCCGGTGACGAGGCCGTCGCGCTGAGCCGGGTCAAGCAGCCGGACGTGATCCTGATGGACCTGCGGATGCCCGGTCTCGACGGCGTCGGCGCGACGCGGAAGATCCTCGCCGACCGGCCGGGTCAGCGGATCGTCGTGCTCACCACCTACGAGACGGACGCGGACATCCTGCGCGCGGTCGAAGCGGGAGCCTCCGGCTACCTGTTGAAGGACGCTTCGCGCGCGGAGCTCGCCGGTGCGATTCGTGCCGCGTCGCGCGGCGAGACGGTCTTGGCGCCTTCGGTCGCCGGGAAGCTGGTGAACCGGGTACGCAACCCGACGGCGCCGCCCTTGTCGGCACGCGAGATCGAGGTGCTCCGGCTGGTGGCGCGGGGAAGCACGAACGCCGACATCGGCCGCACGCTCCACATCAGCGAGGCGACGGTCAAGACCCATCTGCTGCGCGTGTTCGGGAAACTGGACGTTTCGGACCGCACGGCCGCTGTGACCACCGCTATGCGACTGGGGCTGCTCGGGTAGGCAGAATGCGTCCCATGCTTGCCACGACCGAAATGGCGCTGCTTCGCCGCCTCGCGCACGAGCAATCCTCGTGCCGCACCCCGTCCATCGTCGCCGCCGTCGTCCGCGACGGGGAACTCGCCTGGTCCGGAGGGCGCGGACGCGTCGGCGGCGAGACACCGGGCGCCGACACGCAGTACCGGCTCGGGTCGATCACCAAGACACTCGTCGCGACGGCCGTCATGCGGCTGCGCGACGAAGGCAAGCTCGACCTCAACGACCCGCTGGAGCAGCACCTGCCCGGCACCTCGTTCGGTTCGGCCACCATCGCCCAGCTGCTGTCGCACACCTCGGGCCTGACCGCGGAATCGCCCGGTTCCTGGTGGGAGCGCACCGTGGGCGCGGACTGGGACGCGCTCGTCGAGAGCCTCAAGGACGGCGCGACGCGGCTGCGGCCGGGCAGCCGGTTCCACTACAGCAACGTCGGCTACGGCGTGCTCGGCGAGCTGGTCGCCCGGCACCGGGGGCAGTCGTGGCTCGACGTCGTCCGCGCCGAGATCCTCGGCCCGCTCGGCATGACCCGGACCTCGCCGCATCCGGAAGGCGCGCACGCGGACGGGTTCGCCGTGCATCCCTTCGCCGATCTCCTCATGCCGGAGCCGTCGCCGGACGCGGGCGCGATGGCCCCCGCCGGCCAGCTGTGGTCGACGGCCACCGACCTCGCCCGCTGGACGGCGTTCCTCGGCGGGCACACCGGCGGCGTGCTGAGCGAGCAGACCGTCGCGGAGATGCGCGAAATGGTCACCGTGGACGACGGCGACACCTGGACCACCGGGTTCGGTCTCGGTGTCATGCTGGTCCGCACGGAGGGCAGGCGGCTGGCCGGGCACACCGGATCGATGCCGGGCTTCCTCGCCTGCTCGCTGGTCGACGCGAACGCGGGCATCGGCGCGCTGGTGCTGACGAACTCGACGGCGGGCGTCGGCATCACGCAGCTGTGCCTCGACCTGATGAACCTGACCGAACAGCACGAGCCGTCCATGCCCGCCGAGTGGCAACCGTCCACTGTGGACCCGAAGCTGCTGGAGCTGACCGGGTTGTGGCACTGGGGGCCGACGCCGTACCACCTGCGGCTGCTTCCTGGTGGTTTGTTCTCCCTCGCGCCGACCGACGGCCCCGGCCGCGCGTCGCGGTTCGCGCCGGTGGGCGAGGACACCTGGGTCGGTCTCGACGCCTACTACGCGGGCGAAACGCTGCGGGTCGGCCGGGATTCGGCGGGCAAGCCGAACCATCTCGACCTCGCGACGTTCATCTTCTCGCGCACCCCGTTCGACCCGGCCGCACCCATCCCTGGCGGCGTCGATCCCGAGGGCTGGCGCTAGCGGAAGCGGACGGCGGCGGTCGTGAACTCGCGGCCGCCGTCGGCGCACACCAGGACGTCGCCGTAGTGGGCGTCGCCGACGACCCACATCCGGCGCGGGCCGCGCAGCGACTCGGCGAGTTCGTCAGGACAGTCCTCGATGCCGAACTTCGCCGGGGCACCCTCGATCACCACCCACCCGCGCGTGGTCCCGGCGTCCGGATCCAGTGTGGCGGTGGCCAGCGCCCAAGGACCGAAAACGACGTCGAGGACGCCTTCACGGCGCCGGATCGTGAACCGCAGCGCCGCCCACCGCCGGCGGACCGGCACGCCGGGAACGAACACGAGCACGAGCGTCGCCACGAAACCGAGCGGTGCGCCGATCGCCGCCGTCTCGTCCCACTCGGCGAAGACCGTGTGGACGACGAACACGAGGAAGTACAGGAACAGGAAACCCCATCTGGGTCTCCACGGTTCGGGCATCAGGCCGCCGGGGTGTGCCCGACCGCCGCGCCGACGGCCGCGATGAACTTGCGGGCGATGCGCTTGCCCTCGCCCCAGTCGACGAAGCCGAACTTCAGGCTCGTCTGGATCGCCAGCCCGGAGCCCTCCGTCGTCCGCTCCACCTTCACGGTGACCGTCTGGCCGTAGCTGAAGAGGCCCATGCTGGTGGAGAAGGTGACGTAGCCCGCGGCCGCGTCGTAGAAAGGGTTCTTCCCCTTGACCGCCGTGACCCCGTTCGGAAGGGCCTGCCACAACGCCTCGGGGGCCAGGGGGAATCGCTCGTGCACTGTCGCCATGAGGCGAGAAGCTACCCGTGCGCCGGGCACCGGCGGGAGCGAGTTGTTCGATCCCACATATCGGACACGCGACACCGACTATCAGCAGGGTCATCCCGACCTGAGAGACTGGGCACATGACCGACGCACCTGAGTTGACCCTCCCCGCGGACCTGAAGCCTGCCGATGGCCGCTTCGGCTGCGGACCGTCCAAGGTCCGTGACGAGCAGCTCGCCAACCTGGCGAAATCCGGTGCCACCTACCTCGGCACCTCGCACCGTCAGAAGCCGGTGAAGTCCCTCGTCGGCCGCGTGCGTGCGGGTCTGTCCGAATTGTTCTCCCTGCCCGAAGGCTACGAAGTGGTCCTCGGCAACGGCGGGACGACCGCATTCTGGGACGCCGCCGCGTTCGGGCTCGTGCGGGAACGTGCGCAGCACTTCACCTACGGCGAGTTCTCCTCGAAGTTCGCCACGGTGACCAAGGGCGCCCCCTTCCTCGCCGACCCGATCGTCGTCAAGGCCGACCCGGGCAGCGCGCCCGAGATCGCCTACGAGGCCGGTGCCGACCTGGTCGGCTGGGCGCACAACGAGACCTCGACCGGTGTCGCGGTGCCGGTCCGTCGCCCCGAAGGCAGCGAAGGCGCCCTCGTCGCCATCGACGCCACCTCCGGCGCGGGCGGCCTGCCGGTCAAGGCCGAGGACTTCGACGTCTACTACTTCGCGCCCCAGAAGTCCTTCGCCTCCGACGGTGGCCTCTGGATCGCGCTGGCTTCGCCCGCGGCCGTCGAGCGCATCGGCGAGATCGGCGCGAGCGACCGCTGGATCCCCGAGTTCCTGTCGCTGACCACGGCGCTCGACAACTCGCGCAAGGACCAGACGTACAACACCCCGGCGGTGTCGACGCTGTTCCTGCTGGCCGACCAGATCGAGTGGATGAACTCGAACGGCGGCCTCGAGTGGACGACCTCGCGGACCCGCGACTCGTCGACCCGGCTGTACGAATGGGCAGAGAAGACCGGCTACACGACGCCGTTCGTCAGCGACCCGTCGCTGCGCTCGCAGGTCGTCGGCACCATCGACTTCGCCGACGAGGTGGACGCCGCCGCGGTGGCGAAGGTGCTGCGCGCCAACGGGATCGTCGACACCGAGCCGTACCGGAAGCTGGGCCGCAACCAGCTGCGCGTCGGCCTGTTCCCGGCCATCGACCCGGACGACATCACGAAGCTGACCCAGAGCATCGAGTACGTCGTCGAGCGCCTGGGCTAGGACTCTTTTCGCGCGTGAAGGCCCCCTTCCCTCGGCTGAGCCGAGGGAAGGGGGCCTTCACGCGCTATCAGGGCGAAGAAGAGCAGCAGGACCAGGCCGTGCAGCACGTAAGACTCCGTCGCCAGCCACCAGCCGAAGTTCCCGGCGGGCCGCGGCGCGAGCCACATCGGCGCGATCACGAACAGCGCCACCGTCACGGCCGCGAGCACGTAGGAAACGACCGAACGCGCCCAGATCAGCAGCGCGAGGATCGGCACGCACCAGATCCAGTGATGCGTCCAAGAAACCGGCGACACCAGCAGCCCGCCGACGGCGCACGCGGTGAGCGCGAATACCGGCTCCGCGACGCGCACGATCACGAACGCGGTCAGCGCGACCACGACGATCGACGCCAGCACCCAGACGACGTCTTCCGCAGAGCCGAAACCGAACCGCGCGAGCATCCCGCGCAGGGACTGATTGCCGACGTAACCGCGATCGCCGATACGGCCGGTGTCGAACAGGATGTCCGTCCAGAACCGCGCCGACGCGCCGGGCGCGGCCAGGAACATCAGCAGGCCCGCGCCGAGGAAACCCGCCACCACCCGGGCGGCGGAGCGGAAGTCCTTGCGAAACAAGAAGAACAGGATGAAGAAGGCAGGCGTCAGCTTGATCGCCGCGGCGACGCCGATCAGCAGGCCCTTCGTGCGCGCGCGGCCCGGCAGGAGGGCGTCGAGGACGACGAGCAGCATCAGCAGCGTGTTCACCTGGCCGAAGCCGAGCGTCGAGCGGACCGGTTCCATGATCCCGCCGACGGCCTGTGCCCCGATCGCCGCCAGGGCGGCGATGGCGCGGCCACGGACGTTCGCACGATCGGTGAGCGAACCGTTGAGGGTCGCGACGAAGAGATAGACGACGATCCCGCCCGCGATGATCGACGCCAGCCCCACCAGTCGCGTGGCCAGCGCGGCCGACAGGAGCGTGCCGGGCAGGAACACCGCCGCCGCGAACGGCGTGTAGGTGAAGGGCAGCCAGCCGCCGTGCGTCTGCACCCACGCGCCGTACGGGTCGCCGGAGTCGACGAGCAGCCGCGCGCCGCCGATGTAGACCTCGAGGTCCTGGCCGTCGAACACCTTGAGCGTGAACAGCACGCCGACCACGACGGCTTCGAGCGCGAGCAACGCCCCCGCGAGTTTCCGCCCCGACAATCCCACCAGCACCCGGCGAGATTACCCACCGCCACTCCGCGTTCAGTCCTCTGGATGCGGTGGGCCACCGCATCCAGAGGACGAAACGCGAGCTAGGCGAGGGCCTGGGTCGGGGGCAGGCGCGCCGCGCGCATAGCCGGGTAGGCACCGGCGACGGCACCGACCAGTGCCGAGATCCCGACCCCGCCGAGCAGGGCGCCGACGGGCAGCACCGCCGGCCAGCCCTGGCTCAGCGCGTACCCCGACGTCACCAGCACCCCGACCAGGACCCCGGCGATCCCGCCGAGCCCGGACAACAGCACCGACTCGGCCAGGAACTGCCCTCTCACCTGCCGCTTCGTCGCGCCGAGCGCCCGGCGGAGACCGATCTCCCGGCGCCGTTCCAGCACCGAGATCACCATCGTGTTGGCCACTCCGACGCCGCCGACCAGCAGCGCCACCCCGCCGAGCCCGAGGAACAGCGCGCTGTAGGTGTTCTCCGTCAGCTTCTGCGCCTCCAGTGCCTCCGACGGACGACGGACGTCGACCTCGTTCGGCGCCTGCGGGTTCATCGTCTGCGCGAGCACCGACCGCACGTTTTCGACCTGCGAATCCTTCGCCCGCACGTACACGGTCGTCGGGTGGCCCTTGAAGTCGAGGAGCCGTTTGGCCGCGTCCCAGCCGACCAGCACCGAACGCTCGATCTCGGGCGCCAGCGGCGTCGGCCCGAGGATCCCGCCGACGGTGAACCACTTCCCGGCGATGTACACCTGCGGCGGTTTCGCCGGGTCGATGTGGTCGATCCCGAGCCGCGCGGCCGCGACCGAACCGAGCACGACGACCGGATAGTCGCGGGTGGCGTCCCGGAGGAACTGCCCGTCGCGGACGGCGCCGCCGATGACGTCGAGAAGATCCGGCGTCGCCGCGTAGACGCCGAGGCCGGACGTCTCGTCCTTGTCGATCTTGTCCGTGCGCCGCACGGTGCCGCCGGTGGTCCCGGTCGCGGACGCCGCCGTGACCGGCGCGATCCGCTTCGCCATCGGCACCGCGCTGTCCGGCAGGGTCGCGTCGCCGCCGAACAGCGTCTTGCCCGGGCCCGCCGTGAGCAGGTTGGTGCCCAGCGCGGCCAGCTGGTCTTGCAACGCCTTCGCGCCCGAAGCCGGGATCGCGAGCACCGCCACCATCGCCGCGATCCCGATCCCGATGCCGAGCGCGGACAGCACCGCCCGCATCGGCCGCGTCCGCATCCCGTGCGCGCCGAGGTTCAGCACGTCACGCGGGCCGAGCCGGGCCGGATCCGGCGTCTTGTCGAGAACGGGCGCGCTCACACCAGCACCCCCGTCCCGGTGTCGAGCCGGATCCGGCCGTCCCGCAGCTCGATGCGCCGCGGGATACCCGCCGCGATCTCCCGGTCGTGCGTGATGATCACGACCGTCGTCCCCTGCGAACTCAACGTGGCCAGCAGGTTGAGGATCGCCGCGCCGTTGCCCGTGTCGAGGTTCCCGGTCGGCTCGTCGGCCAGCAGGATCGACGGCGAGTTGACGACCGCCCGCGCGATCGCCACCCGCTGCCGTTCCCCGCCGGAGAGCTCGTTCGGGAAATGCCCCGCCCGATGCGCGAGCCCGACGCGGTCGAGCGCGGCCAGCGCCCGCTCGCGGCGTTTCCGCCGCGGCACCCCCGCGTACAGCAGCCCCGTCGCGACGTTGTCGACCGCGCTCACCCCCTCGCTGAGGAAGAACTGCTGGAACACGAACCCGATCCACCGCGACCGCAACGCCGAAAGCTTGCGGTCGGGCAGTTTCGCCACGTCGTGCCCGCGCAGTTCGATGACGCCGCTGGTCGGCCGGTCGAGCGTGCCCATCAGCTGCAGCAGCGTCGACTTGCCGGAACCGGACGGACCGAGGATGGCGACCATCTCCCTGTCCTCAATGGACAGTGTCACCTCGTGCAGGGCGCGCACGCCGCCGGGATAGGTGCGCGAGGCGTTGCGCACGGCCAGCACCGGGGTCATGACGTCGTCACCACCCGCATCCCGGCGGCGAGACCGGTACCGGTGACTTCGACGCGTCCATTGGAGAACAGGCCGGTCTTCACCGCGATGAGACGCCGCTTGCCGCCTTCGTCGACCTCGACGGCGTACCCGCCCTCGGCGAGCGCGAGCAGCGCCCCGACCGGGACCGCCAGCACTCCACTGTGCACTTCCTTGGTGAACCGCACGGAAACCGGTGTCGAATCGAGCGATCCCGCCGCGGCCGGATCGTCCAGCTTGATCTTCACCTTGATCTTCGGCTTGCCGTCGTCCTGCCCGGCGCCGTCCTTGCCGTTCTCCGCGACCTTGCCGACCTCGCCGATCACGCCGGTCGTGGTCTTGCCGCCGGTGATGTCGACGCCGACCTTGTCCCCCGCCTTCGCGATGGCCTGTTTGCCGGCGTCGAGTTTGACCTCGACGACGCGCTCGGTGCCGGTGTACTTCAGCAGTTCGCCGCCGCCGGGGCCGCCGAGTTGCGCGGCGAGCTGCGAAACCCGGATCTCACCGGACGCGAGGACGACGTCGCCCTGCCCGAACGCGCCGGTCTGCTCCAGGCCCAGCGACTTCTGCCATTTCTTGATCGCGGCCGCGGTGGCGGAGGTGAACTTCTTGTCGGGCGTGCCGAAACCGCCGAAACCGAGCGCCTTCAGGTTCTCTTCCAGCTGCTTGACGTCCGGACCGTCCGCGGCCCCGTCGGCGAGGTCGCGGAAGAACGGCAGCGTGCCGTAGAACAGCGGGACGGGTTTGGCGTCGACGCCGTACACGGCCTTGCCGCGAGTGAGCACCGCGCCCGCGTCCGGCAGGGAGGTGACGGTGCCCTGTTTCCGGCCGGCGAGGGAGCTTTCCTCGCCATAGCCCAGCTTCCCGTTCGCCTCCTCTTCCTCCTGCAGGTCGGTTTTCTCGACCTTCGCGGTCTCGACCGGCGGCGGCGCCTGCCCGACCTGCTGGGCCTCGGAGGCCACCCTGGTCAGCACGACCACGGACATCGTCCCGACCACGACGACGAGGACCGCCGCGATGATGAACCAGCGCGCCCGGCGCGACCGCCGTGCGCCGCCGGGTCCTTCGTGTTCGCTCATTTCGCCGGGGCCGCCCTCATGGTCATGCCGAGACCGCAGGCCTTCGCCGCTTCTTCGAACTTCTTGGGGTCGCCACCCGCGTCCAGCGTCATGGCGGCGCCCTTTCCGCTGGGATCGGGGTCCGGGAAGTCGATGCCGTGCTCACGCATGCACTTGGCTTCCTTGCGCATCTTGTCGAGCTCTTCCGGCGAAGGGGGCTTGATCTCGCCACCGTTCGGCAGCAGCTTCTTGCACGCCTCGCTCGCGGCGTTCATCTTCTTCTCGTCCGGCATGTCACGCGCGTCGAAGGTGACCGCGTCCTGCCCGCTGCCGTCCGGTTTGGGCTCCGGCATCTCGATCCCGTGCTCACGCATGCATTTCCGGTAAGTGCGGAACTTCTCCTCGTCGGACACGTTGTCCGCCTGCTTACCGTCGCCCGTGCCGGCGGCGGGCGGGGAAGAGATCGAGGCGACCTTGTCGCCGCCGTCCCCGCCACCACCGCAACCGGCCACGAGCGCGAAGACCGCTCCGGCGATCAGTACCGCCATGGGTCGTTTCCGCATCGCTGCTCCTTCGGTCGTCTTGGCGCCCCGATTTCTACGGAGCGAGCGATTCCGGGGCGGTAAGCGATGTTGCTTATGCAGCGCTTATCGTCCCGGTCAGCGGGACAGAGATCGGATCTTTCTGCCGTCTTTACGGGTGAACTAGCACTTCCATGGGCCTTCTGGGGGTTCACATCCGACCTCTGGCTTCTTAAAGTCCCCGACGTCCACACCTCAGCGAGGAGGAGTGCATGAATCGCCGCAAGCCACTCCGGGCCCTGGCGGCCCTCGTCATCGCGACCACCGCTCTGGGCGTCGTGCCCGCCGCGGAAGCCGCGCCACTCCCGTCCGACCACGCCCACGACGACCCGTTCACCGCCGACCGGACGCGCTGGTGGCGCGACGACCGCTTCGGCCAGTTCATCCACTTCGGCGCGTACTCACAGCTCCAGGGGAAGTACACCCGCCCCGATGGAAGCGTTTGCCAGGACGCCGAATGGATCCAGCGGAACTGCCAGATCCCGCGCGCCGAATACGAGCAGATCGCCGCGAAGTTCAACCCCGCCGGTTTCGACGCGGACGCCATCGCGCAGTCGGCGAAGGACGCCGGGCAGAAGTACGTGGTGATCACGTCGAAGCACCACGAGGGCTATGCGATGTGGCCGACAAAGGTCAACAAGTTCAATCTCCGCGACCATTCGGCGTTCGACAAGAAGCGTGACATCCTCGCCGAACTGAAGCGCGCGACGGCCGCGCGCGACGTCAAACTCGGCTTCTACTACTCGATCTGGGATTGGCACGACCCGGACTTCCCGGACCCCGCGACGTTCCCGAAGTACAAGGAGCGGATGTACGCCCAGCTCAAGGAACTCGTGGACGACTACCACCCGGCGGTGCTGTGGTTCGACGGCGAATGGAGCACCGACCGGCCCAACAACCCTTGGACGGAAAGGGACGGCGAGGAGCTGGAGGCCTACGTCCGCAGCCTCGATCCGTCCATTGTGGTCAACAACCGCGTCGGCAAACGCCGGGTGGTCGACGGCGACACGGGAACGCCCGAACAGGAGATCCCGGACAAGCCGGTCGACGGGCAGCTGTGGGAATCGTGCATGACCCTCAACGGCAGCTGGGGATACACCGAATGGGACCACAACTGGAAGTCCTCGGCGGATTTGACCAGGAAACTGCTTTCGATCGCCGGGCGCAGCGGGAACTTCCTGCTCAACGTCGGCCCTGATCGCGACGGCCGGGTTCCGCGGGAATCCATCGACAGGCTGAAGCAGATGGGCCAGTGGTTGCGAACGAACGGCCAGTCCGCCGCCGTCTACGGGGCGGGTGCGCCTGGGCTGGTCGCCGAACCAGGCTGGGGTGTCGTCAGCCGTCGCGGCGACAAGCTCTACGCGTCGGTGTTCGACTGGCCCGCTTCGGGCGGTTCTCTGGCACTCGACACGTTGGCGCCTTTCCGGGTCCGCGACGCGCGAGTGCTCGGCAGCCGTCAGCACGTGCGGGTCGAGCAGTCGCCCGGGAGCGTGAAGCTCACGCCGTCCGGCGGCCGGACGAACGACATCGCGACCGTCATCGAGCTGAGTGTCGACCCGTTGCCGCAGGCGCCCGCCGGACGCGGGACCGGGCTGACCACCGAGTACTGGCCGAACGCGGATTTCACCGGGACGCCGACGGTGCGCCGGGTCGAGCCGGGCGTGAACCACAACTGGAAGTTCACCGGCTCACCCGACGCGAAGATCCCGGCGGAGACCTTCTCGTCGCGCTGGACCGGGCAGGTCACCGCGCGCGACACCGGGAAGTACACGTTCACCACGGTCTCGGACGACACCGTGCGGCTGTGGGTCGACGGGAAACTCCTGATCGACAACACCACACCCCACGGGCCGAGTGTCGACAAAGCGACTCTCGACCTGGTGGCCGATCGGTCGTACGCGATCCGGCTCGAACACACCGAACGCGGCGGGGAGGCGTCGATGAAGCTGCTGTGGTCGAGCCCGAACACTCCGCAGCAGGTGATCCCGGCGCGGCAGTTGCACCCGGCCGGCTGAGCGTTCGGTACAGGTGGTCGTGAGTGGCGTTTCGGGTTCTAACCCGAAACGCCACTCACGACCCACGCGACCAGGCGCTTATCCCCCGCTTACCCCCTCCCGGGGCAGACTGGCCAGGTGAGAGTGCTGGTGGTGGAAGACGAGCGGCTCCTGGCGGACACGATCGCCGAGGGCCTGCGACGGTTCTCCATGGCCGTCGACGTCTGCTACGACGGCGCGCAGGCCCTGGACCGGGTGGGGGTGCACGGCTACGACGTCGTCGTGCTCGACAGGGACCTCCCCGTCGTGCACGGCGACGAAGTCTGTGCCGCCGTGATCGGGACCGGCGGCGAAGCGCGGGTCCTCATGCTGACGGCCGCGGCCGACGTCAACGACCGGGTCGCCGGGCTCGGCCTGGGCGCCGACGACTACCTGACGAAACCGTTCGCGTTCGCCGAACTCGTCGCCAGGGTGCAGGCGCTCTCGCGGCGCGCGCGGCCGGCGTTGCCGCCGGTACTGGAACGCGGCGGCGTCGTCCTCGACCTGCCCCGGCACCAGGCGTCCCGCGACGGCCGGTTCCTTCCCTTGTCCCCCAAGGAGTTCGCGGTTTTGGAGGTGCTCATGCGCGCCGAAGGGACCGTGGTCAGCGCCGAGGAACTGCTGGAGAAGGCGTGGGACGAACACGCCGACCCGTTCACGAACGCCGTCCGCGTGGCGATGATGACGTTGCGGCGCAAACTCGGCGAACCGCCGCTGATCGAGACCGTGCCCGGCGCGGGTTACCGGTTCGGGTCGTGAAACCGCTCCGGCTCTCCGTCCGCACCAAGCTGACGGCGCTCTACGGCGGCGCGTTCCTGCTCGTCGGGCTCGCGTTGCTCATCGTCAACTACCTGCTGGTCAGCTCGACCCTGCCGGACACGGCCACCTTCGCGAACGGAGCGACCGCCGGGGCCCAATTCGAGGTCGCCAGGGCGTATCCACTGGACACGACGAGCATCCTCCCGGCCGAGCGCGCCCAGGCCACGCAACTGGTCGCGACCTCGATCACCGAGTACCGCTCGGACGTCCTTTCAACCCTGCTGTGGCAATCGCTGGTGGCATTGGCGATCGCCGGCGGGCTCGCGGTATTGCTCGGCTGGCTGATGGCGAGCCGCGTGCTGCGGCCGTTGCACGCGATCACTTCCACGGCACGGAAACTCGAGGTCGAGAACCTCGACCGGCGCATCGACCTCGACGGCCCCGACGACGAACTCAAGGAACTCGCCGACACCTTCGACGGCATGCTCGACCGGCTCGCCGTGTCGTTCGACAGCCAGAAACGCTTCGTCGCCAACGCTTCCCACGAATTGCGGACCCCGCTCGCGGTGCAGCGGACACTGGTCGAGGTCGCGATGGCCGACCCCGACGCGAGCCCCGAGGTCCGGAAACTCGGCGAACACCTGATCTACACCAACGAACGCAGCGAACGGATGATCGAAGGCCTGCTCGTGCTCGCCCGCAGCGACCGGGGCCTGGCCGCGCGGTCCCCCGTGCGGCTGGACGAGATCGCGGCGACGGTGATCCGGTCGGCGTCGGCCATGGCCGAGGAGGCGGGGGTCACGGTGGAGTCGCGGCTGCGGCCACGGACGGTGTCCGGCGATCCCGTGCTGCTGGAACGGCTGGTCACGAACCTCGTGCACAACGCCATCACCTACAACCGCGAGGGCGGCTGGATCCACGTCGACATCGGCGGCGATCCGGCGCTGGTGGTGCGCAACACCGGCCCGCGGGTGCCGCTGGACGCCGTCCCCGCCCTGTTCGAGCCGTTCCGCCGGCTTTCGGGCGACCGCACCGGCGACTCCCGGAACGCCGGGCTCGGCCTGTCGATCGTCCGGTCCATCGCGAAGGCGCACGGCGGGACCGCGGGCGCGGAACCGGGCGGCCGCGGCGGCGGACTGGTCGTCCGGGTGCGGCTACCGTAGATTCCCCCGATCGTGACTGTGCGTGTCCGGCGCGTCACGCGGCAAGCCGGGCTTCGCTCCCGCAGAATTCCCCTTGCCGTCATGAACAAAATAGTGAGCAGGACACATGACATCGGCGCGCCTCACACGTCAAGGCGACGCGCCGTTTTAACGTGGACACCCACAAAGGTGAAGAATCGGGGAGGCGAGAATGCGAGCGCTACGGGTGGTCGGGCTGCACGAGGACGGTAAGTCCATCGTGTGCGAGGACCCGGCGAGCCGCACGCGCTTCCTGCTCCCCGCGGATGAGAGGCTGCGAGCGGCGGCGAGGGGTGACATCACCCGCCTCGGCCAGATCGAAATCGAGTTGGAGAGCCAAATGCGGCCACGCGAGATCCAGGCACGAATCCGGGCCGGTGAGTCCGTGGAGCAGGTCGCGAGCAGCGCCGGCGTCACCGTGCAGCGCGTCGAGCGGTTCGCGTACCCGGTCCTGCTCGAACGATCCCGCACCGCCGAGCTGGCCCAGCGGGCCCACCCGGTCCGTGAGGACGGCCCCGACGTCCAGACCCTCGGCGAGGTCGTCGCGCACTCCTTCGGGCAGCGCGGTCACGACTACAGCCAGGCGACCTGGGACTCCTGGCGAGGCGACGACGGCAAGTGGGTCGTCGTGCTGAGCTGGAAGGCAGGCCGTTCGGACAACCGCGCGCACTGGGCGTTCGCACCCGGCGCGCACGGCGGCACCGTGCAGGCCCTCGACGAGAACGCCGAAGTCCTGCTCAACCCCAACGCCTACCGCGCCCCGCGCACGGTACGGGCACTCGAGCCCGGCAGGGACGCGGTCGTCCAGCCGACCCTCGATTCGGTCCCGGACGAGCCGGTCGCGAAGGTGATCGACGCGCCGATAGCCGAGCCCGAAGAAGATGCCGAGCCACCACTTCCGGCTGACGAGCCGGACGAAGTGGCCGAACCCGCTCCACGGGCGAAGGGGAAGAAGAACCACCCCATCGTTCCATCCTGGGAAGACGTCCTCTTGGGCGTCCGATCACAACGAGGTTGAATCCGCACGTAGTGGCCCCTTCCGGTGGAGGGGCCATTACGTGCGTCCGGGGACCTGCGCGACCAGGGATTTCGGTGCCACGAGGCAATACGCGTCGGTGACGATCTGTGCGATCTCGGCCCAGTCGACGTCGGTGTCCAGCCGCACCCCGAGCCACCCCCGATGGCCGACATACGGCGGCCGGAAGAACCGCTCCGGCTCGGCGCCCACCAGTTCCTCCTGCGCTCCGGGCGGTGCCGGGCACCAGAAGGCGACCTTGTCGTCGTGATGCCGGTCCGCGTACATGACGAACGTCTTCTTGCCGCGCACGAACCAGGTCGGCTCGCCGTGACTGAGCCGCTCGGACGCTTCCGGCAGCGCGAGACAGAGCCGTCTGAGTGAATCGAGCGGATCTCCGGCCATGGATCTCAGTATCCTCGGGCTTGGGGGGATTTCATGCAGGATTGGTACACACGCGCCGTCCGATTGCGTTTCCAGGTTTTCACCGGCACGCCGTACGCGCATGTTTCGCCGATGGAATGGCGAATCGACCCGCAGTCGCTCCGCGGCATCGCCCGGAACCGCGGCTACCTGGAGATCGCGCCGATGTTCCAGGGTTGCCTGAGCTTCCAGTTCGCGCCGCGGCACGTCCCGCCGGTGCCGGTCTTCGACGGTCCGGACCGGCCGGACAAGGATCGGGAACGCTGGCTGCTGAACCAGGTCAGCGGCTCGGACCGGGTCTGGATCAGCCTCAAGCACGCGAACCTCTCCGCCCGGCGTGTCGCGGAGGTCGCCGAGACCGAAGGCCTGCGTGTCGCGGCCGATTTCGCCGACGCCGACGACCGGGTGCTCCTGCTCAGCCGGGATCCGTCGCCGCCTAGGCTTCCACTGCCTGCGCCCACGGGACTCCGGTTCCGCTACGCCTGGTTGAACTACATCGCCCCCGTCACCGTGATCGTCCTCCTCGGCGCCGCGGCGGTGATCGCCGGAACTCCGTCGCACTACGAAGAGCCGATCGCCGGCCTCCTGTTCTTGGCGGCCTTCGCCGGCATGGTCCCGGCCGCGTTCACCACCTGCCTGTTCCCCCGCACCACCCGGGTCGGCTGGCTGGCCAGGGAATTCGACGGCAGCCTTCAGGTCGAATTCCCGATGCGGTCCTATCGGATACCCGCCGACCTGGTCGTGCAGATCGCCGCGTATCACGGTTATGAGCTTTACGCGCTGTCGGCGACACAGGCGGGCGGGCCGAGTCTCAAGTTCTGCAAACGCTAGAAGACGACGATCAGCACACCGATCCACGCGATCACGATGCCCGCGGCCGCGCCGAAGGACGCCCACCGCACGATCGGCACCCGCCGCGCGAGCCACAGCGACGGCGTGATCCCGGCGGTCACGACGGCGGACGCGAGCAGCGCGAGCCACCCGTTGGTCTCGCGCGCGAGGGTGTTCGCCAGCGCCAGCATCGCCACGACGACCACGGCCGCGACGAACGCGGAAACCGTCAGTCCGGTCAGCCACGGTGTCGGCTCCCCTGCCGGGTCCGGCGTGCCGAAGAGGCGCCGTGCGAGTTCGCTGCGGGGCGCGGGGGCGGGAGGGTCGATGATGACACCGTCGCCGGAGACGGGGTCGACGAACCGCACCGACGTGCCCATCGTGGCGGCGACCCGCTGGGCGAGCTGGCGGCCTCGCTGCGAGACCACGGAAGCGGCTTCGGTGCCGGAGGCGCCGACGGCGGAGGCGACCCTGGCCCATTCGTGCAGCGCCTGAGCGAGATCCGAGCCGATCGCGAGTGAATGCGGGTCGACCTCGCGCGCGCTGTCGCCGCCCGGCCCGGCCAGCACCGCGCGTCCCTCACGGATCCGCAATTCCATGGGTTCTCCTCGTGATCGCTCGGGTGCTCACGATAGCGGTGGACGCGTCTCGTAGAACGCGATCGCGCCCGCCGTGGCGACATTCAGCGAATCGACGCCTTCCGGCATCGGGATCCGCACCGCGACGTCGGCGGCGGCGATGGCCTCGTCCGTCAGGCCGGGGCCCTCCGCGCCCAGCATCAACGCGACCCTGTCCGGTGTCTGGTCCCGTAACTGGCGCAGCGAAACGGAATCCGCACGAGGGGTGAGGGCCGCGATGCGGAAACCGCGGTCTCGCAGCAATTCCAGGTCGCCGGGCCAAGACCCGAAGGTGGCGAACGGGACGCGCAGGACATGCCCCATCGAGACGCGGACACTGCGCCGGTACAGCGGATCCGAACATCCGGCGCCGAGCAGGATCCCGTCCACGCCGAGCGCGGCCGCGTTGCGGAACAGCGAACCGAGGTTCTCGTGGTCACCGACGCCTTCGAGGATCGCGAGCACCCGGGCGCCGTCGATGACCTCTTCAACCGACGGCGGCGGAACGGGCCGGTCGGCGACGGCCAGGATCCCGCGGTTCAGATGGAATCCGACCACGTCGGCCATCGTCTCGGCCGAAGTCACGTAGCCGGGGACGCCGACCGCGTCCAGGTCTTCGCCCAATTCGTGGAATCGCCGCTCGACGCCAAGGAGGGCGCGGACCGGATAGCGGGATTTGAGCAGGCGCTCGACCACGACGGTGCCCTCCGCGATCACGAAGCCACGCCCACCCGGCCTATCGGGACGCCGATCGGCTGTGGACAAGTCGCGGAAATCGTCGAGCCGCGGGTCGCCCGCGTCGTCGATGGTGATCAGTTCGGCCACCCGGAGAGTGTGTCATCCGCTCCCTGCGCGGTGTTTGCGTCCGAACGTCGAAGGGTAGGTGGTACGAATGGAGGTATTTTGCTGTCAGTTAACCCCTCGTGACAGAGAGCACCAGTTTGGCCGCTAGCCGGGCGACTGCGATGCGTGAAACCGTTGGGCCGCCTGGCAGTCCCGCCTGGATCCCGCGGAGCGTGGCCAATGAGGAGCTCGACGAACATGGGTAAGAATCTTTCGGCGGACCCCTCCGAGCCGCAGGACCGCGGCCGCTATCGCCGGAAGGTACAGCGCTGCCTCGACACCTTGGCCCGCATGCTCACCGATGGGAGCTTTTCCTTCCCGCGCAAGAACATCGGGCTCGAGGTCGAGCTGAACCTCGTCGATGCGGAGCTGCGCCCGTCGATGACGAACACGGCGGTGCTCGAGGCGTTGAACGATCCGTCGTTCACCACCGAGCTCGGCCAGCACAACCTGGAGCTCAACGTGCCGCCACGGCCGCTGGCCGGCGAATCCGCGCTGCAGCTGGAGGACGACCTCAACGCGTATCTGGGCGCCGCTTCACGCACGGCGGAGGAGTCCGGCGCCTCGCTGGCGATGATCGGCATCCTCCCGACGCTGCGGCACGAGCACTTCGACCAGAAGTGGCTGACCAACAACGCCCGTTATTCGTTGCTCAATGACCGCATCTTCGCGGCTCGTGGCGAGCGCACCGTGCTCTCGATGGAGGGCGCGCCGCTGCCGGGCAGGCAACCGGAGCGGCTGCGCAGTTACTCCGAATCGATCCTCCCCGAGGCCGCGTGCACCTCCGTCCAGCTGCATCTGCAGGTCGCGCCGGAGGAGTTCGCGGCACACTGGAACGCGGCGCAGGCGCTGGCCGGCGTCCAGGTCGCCGTCGGCGCGAATTCGCCGTTCCTGCTCGGCAAGGCGCTCTGGCACGAGACCCGGATCCCGCTGTTCCTGCAGGCCACGGACACCCGGCCCGAAGAACTGAAGAACCAGGGCGTGCGGCCTAGGGTGTGGTTCGGCGAGCGGTGGATCACGTCGATCTTCGACCTGTTCGAGGAGAACGTCCGGTATTTCCCCGGCCTCCTGCCCGAGACCGACCGGGAAGACCCGATCGAGGCACTCGACTCCGGGCAGGCCCCGAAACTCACCGAGCTGCGGATGCACAACGGCACCGTCTGGCGCTGGAACCGGCCGGTGTACGACGTCGTCGACGGCCTGCCGCACCTGCGGGTGGAGAACCGCGTGCTGCCCGCGGGCCCGACCGTCGTCGACATGGTCGCGAACGCCGCCTTCTTCTACGGCGCGCAGCGGGCCCTCGCCGAGGCCGACCGTCCAGTGTGGACACAAATGTCGTTCCAGGCGGCCGAGGAGAACATGTACGCGGGCGCGCGCCGGGGTTTCGATGCGCAGCTGTACTGGCCGGGGATCGGCTGGATCCCGCCGGACGAGCTCGTGCTGCGGGTCCTGCTGCCATTGGCGCACGAGGGATTGCGCCGGTCGGACGTTTCGGACGAGGCGAGAGAGCGCTATCTGGGCATCATCGAGCAGCGGTGCCTCACCAGGCGGACCGGCGCGGCGTGGCAGCGGGAGTACGTCCTGCGCGCGGAGGAGCGCGGCGCCGAACGGGAGACCGCGCTGAACCGGATGCTGGGCCGGTACCTGGAGCTGTCCGCCACGGAGACGCCGGTGCACACCTGGTCGTTGGAGGCCTAGAGTTTCCTTCCAGGGAGGTGGCTCGTGCCCAAGATCATCGGCCGCTCGCTGGAGGAGCACCGGCGCGAGGTCCGCAGCAGGGTGTTCGAAGTCCTGCGCGGCCAGCTGTACGAGCGCGGGTTCGACGCGATCACGCTCGCGGGTGTCGCCGCCGAAGCGGGCCTCGGCCGCACGGCGATGTACAACCACTTCCCCGACAAGGAAAGCCTGCTGGTGGCCTTCGTCGAGGACGAGGCGACGCGGTACGTCGAACGGCTGACGGCGGCCGTCGCGACCGCGGACACCCCGGTCGAGAAGCTTTCGACGTTCGTCCGGCTCCAGCTGCGGGTGCTGGCCGAGTACCACCTTCCGCCCGGAACCGCGCTCGCGTCGGCACTGGCGCCCGCCGCGTACCGGCGGATCAGCGCGCACGCCGACCCGATCACCGGTCAGCTGCGCGAGATCCTCGCGGAGGGGGTGCCGGACGAGGATCCCGACCTCCTGATCCCGATGATCACCGCCGCGCTGGGCAGCCGTCAGGTCGTCGACGTACCACCCGAACGGCTGGACGACGCGATCGAGGGAGCCGTCCGCTTCGTGCTCAGAGCGGTCGGGATGACAGAAAACCGGTGAAATTAGGGTAGCCTAACCCGCAGTTGTGCCTTACGCTCTTTCTGACAGCATGTCAGATCGATGCTTGGAGGCTCTGTCCATGCCGGTGACCACCGACGTCGAATCCGGGCCGTTCTCCGCGGCCCTGCGCGCCTCCACCCTGCCCGCCCACGAGCGGGCCAACCACTCCGAGTACATGAACGCGCTGCTCGGCGGCGAGCTCACGCGCGACGGGTACACGCGGCTGGCGATCCAGTACTACTTCATCTACCAGGCCATCGAGCAGGCCGCCGACAAGCTGGCGAAGGATCCCGTGGCCGGCAAGTTCGTCTTCGAGGAGCTGCGGCGGCTGCCCAGCCTCGAACGCGACCTCGAACACCTCGTCGGCCCGGACTGGCGCGAGACCATCCGGCCGCTGCCCTCGACGGAGCGCTACGCGCGGCGCGTGGCCGAGGCGTCGGACTGGTCCGGCGGGTTCGTCGCCCACCACTACACGCGCTACCTCGGCGACATCGCCGGCGGCCAGGTCATCCGGCGGCTGCTGGAGCGCAAGTACGAGCTCAACGAGGCGGGCTCGCTGTTCTACCACTTCGACCAGCTGGGCAGCGCCCCGAAGTTCCGGGACAACTACCGCGAGCAGCTGAACGCGGCGCCGTGGACCGAGGACGAACGCGCGCGGCTGATCGAGGAGGCCATCGTGGCCTTCGAGTGCAACATCGCGGTGTTCGACGAGCTGGCGAGTGAGCTGGACGAGTACCGGGCCGCCTGACCTCCGCCTTCAAGCGTCATGAAGGGTCGTTCAGGACAAAAGATGTCCTGAACGACCCTTTCATGACGTTCGGGCCGTCGCCCAAGGTGACCTTGATCCCGGCGACGCTCAGCACCCCGGTCCCTTCGGTCGTCTTCGCCGCCGCGAGGTCCAGCGAGGCGAGCTCGCGTCGGGACAGTCCTATCCGGACTGGGTACGACGAACATCTTCGAATCGTGGGACATGAAGGACAGCAGCGTCGCCCAGCCCGTTCCTACGAACGGGCGTCCCGGCTCGGCTCGCCGCCCGGACACTCCCCGTTGCCGAGCGTCGTCTGCGCGCTGCTCGCCTGGGCCCGCGGCTGATCCCATCCTCTGGCTCGATGACCGCCGTCACATCGCCTTGACCTCCAGCTAACTGGAGCTAGCAGGGTGGGTTTCATGCGGTGGCCCCACCGGGTACAGCCGCTACGAACGGGTCGTTCCACCTGGGGAGAAACGCGGCGCCCCCGGTCGCCGCAAACGGGTGAAGACGACTAAGTTCGTCCTTGGAAACTTGTGTCGAAGACAGAAGGAGGGCCGATGGCCCGCTACGTGCTCCCCGATCTCGACTATGACTACAGCGCCCTGGCGCCGCACATCTCGGGCGAGATCAACGAGCTGCACCACAGCAAGCACCACGCGACCTACGTCAAGGGCGCGAACGACACGCTCGACAAGATCGCCGAGGCCCGCGAGGCCGGCAACTTCGGTGACATCGTCGGCCTGCAGACCACGCTGGCGTTCCACCTCGCCGGGCACGCCAACCACGTCGTGTGGTGGAAGATCCTCTCCCCGGAAGGCGGCGACAAGCCGACCGGCGAGCTGGCCTCCGCGATCGACGAGGCGTTCGGCTCCTTCGACAAGTTCAAGGCGCAGTTCACCGCGGTCGCCACCACGATCCAGGGCAACGGCTGGGCCGCGCTCTCCTGGGACCCGATCGGCAAGACGCTGATCACCCAGCAGCTGCGCGATCACCACAACAACCTGGTCCTCCCGACCACGCCGATCCTGCTGGTCGACGTCTGGGAGCACGCGTTCTACCTGGACTACAAGAACGTGAAGCCGGACTACGTCAAGGCGCTCTGGAACATCTTCAACTGGGCCGAGATCTCCAAGCGGTTCGACAACGCCGTCGCCGGTGGCAACGGCCTGCTGCTCGGCTGACTTCTCGCCACGAAACGGGGCTCTCCTTCGGAGGAGGGCCCCGTTCTTCGTTCTTGACCTCCAGCGAAGTCGAGATGTCAAGGTGGACGCATGGACGTCGCCGCATACCTCGACCGACTCGGGCTCGACCGCCCCGCCACCGCGGACGTCGCCGCGTTGCGGACGCTGCAGGAGCGCCATCTCGCGATGGTGCCGTTCGAGAACCTGAGCATCCACCTCGGCGAACCGATCGTCCTGGACACCGAGGCGCTGTCCGGCAAGATCGTGCGGCGGCGCCGTGGCGGCTTCTGTTACGAGCTGAACGGGCTCTTCGCCGCCTTACTGGAAGAGCTGGGCTTCGACGTCACCCTGCAGGCAGCGAGGGTCTTCCGGCCCGACGGCACCCTCGGGCCGCCGTTCGACCACGCCGCCGTCCGCGTCGAGCTGGATGAGCCGTGGCTGGCCGATGTCGGCTTCGGCCGGTTCAGCCGGTTCCCGCTGCGGCTGTCCGCCACCGAGGCGCAGGCCGACCCGGACGGCGAGTTCCTGGTGCTCGACGCGCCCCACGGCGACATCGACGTCCTCATGGACGGCAAACCCCAGTACCGGATCGAGCGGCGGCCGCGGGCGCTGGACGAGTTCGTCCCGACGGCGTTCTGGCAGGCGACCTCGCCGGACTCGCACTTCACACGGGGGCCGACCTGCTCGCTGCCGACCAAGCACGGCCGGGTCACGCTGGCGGGTGACAAGCTGATCGTCACCACCCACGGCGTCCGCACCGAGACCAGGCTTTCGGGTGATCAGGAGATCCTGGAGGCCTACCGGAAGGAGTTCGGGATCGAACTCGACCGGGTACCGGGACGGCCTTGACCTGATCGGCGCGGTCATCGACCATGAACGCTCCGGAATGAACGAAGCCCCGCCTCCGGGGGTAACCCGGTTGCGGGGCTTCGTCCGTTCCCGAACTGACTGCCGCTCCCACCACGAAGCGGACGTGTATGAGGTTAGCCTAACCTCATCTGCCCCGGCAAGGGGTTCGGCCGAGAGACGCCGATCTCACCCTTCTGAGTGACTTCTCGGCTCGCCAGGTGTCGGGCTTAGGAGCTCGTTCACAGCCGATCGTCTTCCTTGCGGACAAGCAACGGCATCACCCTCGGCCGATGATCTTCTTGTCGGCCCCCACCTGAACAATGAGCGGATGACCAGCCACGTGTTCGTCGACGAAAGCAAAGAGCGTGGCTACCTGGTGACAGCCGCCGCGCTGCTTTCAGGCGACCTCACATCCGCCCGGCGCGCCATACGGGGTCTGGTGCTTCCAGGGCAACGGCGCCTGCACTTCACCCACGAGAACGATGGACGCCGGAAGCGGATCCTGGACACCATCGCCGGGCTCGGGCCGACGGTGACGATTTACGACGCTTCCGCACATCATCGACGTCGTCAGCGCGAAGCATGCCTCGATGCGCTGGTCGAGGACCTCTCGAGCGCCGGGACACGGATGCTGGTCCTGGAGAGCGACGAGTCGATAGTGGAGCTGGACAGGAAGACGCTCTATCGCTCGGTCCGACGGCACGGATGCCACGACACCCTCGAATACCGGCATCTACGAGCCTTCGAAGAACCACTGCTGGCCGTACCGGACGCCCTCGCTTGGTGCTGGCAACGGGGCGGCCACTGGAAAACCCGGGTGAGGGAAATGGCGGAAGAGATCCGAACCGTATGAGGTCCGGAGACGCGAAACCCGGCCCACCCACCGTCCGGAAGGCTGCCGGGTCCACTTCACCGGTTTACTAACCAGCGCTGGTCGAAGTCTACCGCAACCCTCCCCGAACGCCCATTCCGCGGATCCGCCCATCGGGTTGGCGTTTCCCCGGACAGCGGACGCCCGACGGACTAGCTTCACCCCCGTGGCCACCCCGAACGACTACCGCGCCATCGCGCGCAAGACCGACCGTCCGATGTGGATCTGGGCGGGCTGCGCGCTGGTCAGTGTGCTGCTGCTGTTCGGTGTCGGCATCGTCGTCGCGATCACCGTGCTGAACCGGGACGACGACCCGGAAGCCCAGCTCCCCGCGACCTGGCCGTCCAAGCCCGGACTGGCGTTGCGCCCGGTCACGATGCCGACGGGCGAGATGGTGGCCGCGCTGACGGACGAAACCGCCGCGCAGGTGCTCTGCCAGGCGATCCCGGAGCAGCGTTGGGAAGAGATCCTCGGCGAGCGCACGCTTCGGGAGGCCGGCCAGTCCTGCCACGCGGTGACCACGAAACTCGACATCAGCGTGCAAATGGCCCCAGCGCTGCCCGAGGACACGAGCCGCGGCGTGCCCACGAAGACCACGGTCGCGGGCAAGCTCGCGGTCATCGCCACGGACAAGGACGGCACCAGCCTCGGTGTCGAGCTCGTCGAGGTCGCACCGCACAACGGCGCCTCGCCGGTGCTGAACGTCTCGATGCGCAGCAGGATCGTGAGGGGCCCGGAAACCGAGAAGACGGCGAGGACCCTGGCCGAAGCGCTCATCGCGGGTGCGATGCCGCCGGGGCCGAAGTTGCCGAAAATCGGCGAAGACGGCGAGATCCCGCTGGAGAAGACCGAGCCCGGCCCGATCAAGGACAAGCCGCTCCCGGTGATCTCGTGGCTGCTGTGCGGTGAACTCGGCCGCGCGCTCGGCGTGCCCATCGACAACGCGAAGCCGAACTTCTTCGCCTCGTGCGAGCTGAACGGCGTGACCGCGGACTACAGCGAGCTGTCCACCGCCGTCGCCCCGACCACGACCGTCGCCGGGCTGCCTGCCCAGGTCGACGGACGAGGCGTCGTCGTGCAGCTCACCGGCGATCCGGCCGGGCAGACGCTCAAGTTCAAGGGCACCGGCGACCTCGTGGCGCTCGCCGAAAAGGCGGTGCCGCCGCTGCTCGGCCGTTAGGCGCGGTAGTTCGACAAGAGGTCGCCGAGCAGCGTCTCGTACGCCATCCGCTCGAATCGGGCACCGGTGAACCGGTACTCCTCCGGGTCGTCGAACGGCTCATAGTCGGTTTGCCAACCGAAGGCACGCCACTCGACCACGTCGTCGCCGAAGACGACCTCGACGCTGTAAGCACCGCAGCCGAGATCGCCGCACTGCGGACACACCAGCAGCGCGACCCGGCCGTCGTCGAAATCGCCCGGCAAGCCGCCGAGGAGACGGCGAAGCGTCCCGACCGCCGCCTCCCGCCACAGCTCGTCGTCCAGGAACAGCGGCGTCCGCTGCTCGGCGGGCACCAGGGAGCGCAGCGCGACGCCGTCGATCGTCCAGTCGAGAAACCCCGTCCCCGACGGTTCGACGCCGAGCCGGTTCACACCCGGTCCCGCTTCAGCACGCGCAGGCCGTTCCCGAACCGCCGCACCGGCAGGCTCACCCCGCCACGCCGGATCAGCACGACCGCGCACACCACCGCGGCGACCGCCGAGATCGCGCCGCCGATGTAGAACGGCGAGCGGCCGCCGAAGGCGTCGGCCATCCAGCCGGTCATCGGGCCGCCGATGGGGTTGCCGCCGATCAGCACCAGCACGTACAGGCCCATCACCCGGCCGCGCATCTCCGGGCTGACCGCGGTCTGCACGAGCGCGTTCGCCGTGTTCAGGAAGGTGATCGTGGCGAAGCCGAGCGGGATCAATGCGAGGCCGAAGGTCAGGTACGTCGGCATGAACGCGGTGATCACCTCGAACGCGCCGAGCAGGAACGCCGAAACCAGCAGTAGCCGCACACGCGGACCGCCGCGGGTGTTGCGGCGGGCCGACATCAGCGCGCCGGTGAAGGTGCCGACGGCGACCAGCGTCGACAGCAGGCCGTAGCCGTCGGCGTTGGTGTGGAAGACGTTCGCGGCGACGATCGGCAGCGACGTGAAGTACGTGATGCCGAACGTGCTCACGAAGAACACCAGCACCATCACCGTCATCAGGTCACTGCGCCGCCGGACGTACCGCAGCCCCTCGACGAGCTGCCCCTTCTCGCGCGGGATGGCCGGCCCGCGGAAGAGCTTGTCCGGGTTCATCAGCACCAGCGCGGCGATGACGGCGCCCGTGCTCACCGCGTTCGCCATGAACAGCCAGCCGGTGCCGACCCAGGTGATCGCGAAACCCGCGATGGCCGGGCCGACGATGCGGGCCATGTTGAAGATCGACGAGTTGAGCGCGACGGCGTTGGTGACCTTGTCCCTGCCCACCATTTCGGCGACGAACGACTGCCGCGCGGGCACTTCCAGCGAGGCCGTCACACCGAGGGTGAAGCAGAGGAGGTACACGTGCCAGAGCGCCGCGATCCCGCTCAGGTCGAGGGCACCGAGGATCACCGCCTGCGCCAGCACGGCGATCTGGATACCGATCAGCAGCCGTCGTTTGTCGACGCGGTCGGCCAGCACCCCGGCCCACAGCGAGAGGAACAACGTCGGCGCGAACTGCAGCGCGACCGCGATGCCGAGCGCGATCGGGTTGTTCCCGCTGAGGGTGAACACCAGCCAGTCCTGCGCGATGCGCTGCATCCAGGTGCCGATGTTCGAGATGACCTGGCCGGTGAAGAAGAGCCGGTAGTTGCGGACCTTCAGCGAGGAGAACATGCTCCCGCGCGGTTTCTCGCGCGCGGGTGGTGGCGGTGGTGCGGGTTCCCGGGTAACGGTGGTCTTGGAAGGACACTGTGTTTCGTTACCCGTGGTCGTCACCGCTGTTAGTTCCCCGCCATCCTGTCGATGATCTCGGAGGCGCGAGAGAGCACTTCACGTTCTTCGGCGCTCAACTCCGCCAATTGCTTGTCCAGCCAGATCTCCCGCGCGGTGATCTGCTCGATCACGTAGGCCCGGCCGCGATCGGACAGTTCGACGATGGCCTGGCGGCCGTCCGTCGGATGCGGCCTGCGCTCGACGTAACCCATCTCCTCGAGCGCGGCGATCACCCTCGTCATCGAAGGCGGCTGGACGCCTTCCTTCGCGGCGAGCTGGCCAGGGGTCAGCGCACCGCATTTGTGCAACGTCGACAACGCGGACACCTGGGTCAGCGAGATGCCGTCACCGGCACGCTGGGCCCGTAGCCGTCGATTGAGCCGCACCACCGCGAGACGCAGGCGGCTCGCCAGTGAGCGCTCGTGCGTGTCTCCGGACATATAGTTAGCATACCTCACGATCGGATCATCGGCCCGTGAGATCGCCCACGGATGACATAACCGCTGGTCAGTTGAACGCGGCCTGGATCGGTCCGACCGCGAAATAGGCCACGAACATCGCCGCGATGCCCCACATCAGCGGGTGCACGCCCTTGGCCTTCCCGGTGACCGCGCGGATGACGACGTAGCTGACGAAGCCGGCGCCGATGCCGTTGGCGATCGAGTAGGTGAACGGCATGATCACGATCGTCAGGAACGCGGGCAGCGCGATGGTGAAGTCGGAGAAGTCGATCTCCTTGACCTGGCTCATCATCAGCGCGCCGACGACGACCAGCGCCGGGGCGGCGGCCTCGACCGGGACGACCTGGTAGAGCGGGGTCAGGAACATGGCCGCGATGAACAGCACGCCGGTGACGACGTTCGCGAGCCCGGTCCTGGCGCCCTCGGCGATACCGGACGCGGATTCGACGAAGACGGTGTTCGAACTCGACGACGCGAAGCCGCCCGCCACCGCGGCGGTGCCGTCGACGAACAGCGCCTTGCCGACGTTCGGGAGCTTGCCGTCCGCCGGGAGCAGGCCGCCTTCCTTCGCCAGGCCGGTCATCGAGCCCATGGTGTCGAAGAAGTCCGCCAGCACCAGGGTGAACACCAGCAGGACCACGGTGATGATCGGCAGCCGCGTCCAGGCGCCGAAGGAGATGTCACCGACCAGCGAGAGGTCCGGCATGCCCAGGACCTGCTCCGGCAGCGCCGGGTAGCCGAGGTTCCAGCCCTGCGGGTTCACGCCCTTGGAGGGGCCGACCTTCGTGATCGCCTCGACGACGATCGCGACCACGGTCGACGCGAGGACACCGATCAGGATCGCGCCCTTGACCCGCTTCGCCACCAGGATGCCGGTGACCAGCAGACCGACGACGAACACCAGCGTCGGCCATGAAGCGATCGAGCCGTTGATGCCCAGCCCGACCGGCACGGTCGTCTTCGCGTCGTCCGGCACGCGGCGGACGAAGCCGGCGTCGACCAGGCCGATCAGGCAGATGAACAGGCCGATGCCGACCGCGATCGCGGATTTCAGCGGCGGTGGCACGGCGTTGAACACCGCGGTCCGGATGCCGGCGAACACCAGCAGGACGATGACCAGGCCCTCGATCACCACCAGGCCCATCGCCTCCGGCCAGGTCATCTGGGAGGCGAAGGTGACCGCGATCAGGCTGTTGATGCCGAGTCCGGTGGCGATGGCGAACGGGTAGTTCGCGACCAGGCCCATGACGATCGTCAGCACCCCGGCGACCAGCGCGGTCACCGCGGCGACCTGCGGCACGGGGAGGATGTTGCCGAGGACGTCCTTGTGCGCGCCCGCGTCCTCGGCGGAGAAGCTGCCGATGATCAGCGGGTTCAGCACCACGATGTAGGCCATCGTGAAGAAGGTGACGATCCCGCCGCGGATCTCCCGCCCCGGTGTCGAGCCGCGCTCGCTGATCTTGAAGAACCGGTCCAGTGTGGACCGGGTGCGCTGCTCCGCCATCGCGTACCACCCTTCGCCCGTTGCCGGGTACCCTTCCCCACGTGGGCGAATCGATCAATTCCGGGGAAGTAAACGGTTCATTGCGGCCAACGCCGGAGCTGCCGAAGCGGCTGACCGACCTGACGCCGGTCGTGATCGTAGGTACCTCGCTCTGGGCGGTCGCGACCGTGGTCCTGTTCTTTGTGACCGACGGCATCTGGGTGCAGACGGCGTTCTCCGGCGTCGTGCTCGGCTTCATCGGTCTCGCGATCATCGCCTGGCAGCGCGCCGCCGCGCGCCGGGGCTCGAAGAGCGCCCAGCGCCTTTAGTTCAGGAGCGCGGAGGGCGAGGGGTCGTCGAACAGGGCCGTCAGGACGTGGCGATCGGCCCATCGGTCCGTGGCCCAGGCGAAGGCCCGGCCGAGACCTTCAGGGGTGTCCGCCGCGTGCAGCCTGCCGTCGGACCACCAGGCGACGTCGTGCTCCGCGTCCTCGAAGGTCACCGTCAGCGCCTCGTGCAGCAGCACCCCGCCCTCGGGCAGTTCGACGCCCAGCTGATCGGCGGCCAGCCGGAGCGCGGACAGCTCCGTCCACGGCACGTACTCGCCGTCTTCGGTGACCTTGGCGTCGAGCCCGCTCGCCACCGGCAGGTCCAGCAGTTCCGCCAGCGCGACGGCGCCACTCGCCGAGACGACCATCCGCTCCGGCGCCAGCACGGCGGCGAACCACGGCACGTCGAGCACGACGGCGTCGCGAGCGTCGACGGCCGAGCCGTCCGCGGCGCGCACCCGGTCCGGCGCGGGAACGTCCACTGTGTACTCGGCGAGGGCCGCATGCGCCCGGGAAGCGAGCCCGGGGCTCACCTTGCGCTCCGGGTCCCCGAGCCGCTCCAGCAGATCCTCGACGTCTTCGGCGTCCGCTCCCAGCTCCGTCCGGACACCGGCGGCGAGCAGGATCTCTTTGCTCAGCCCCGAATCCGGGACGACGTCGTAGAGCCCGGCCAGCGCCGACGCTTCCGGCATCCGCCAGTCGAGCGGGGCGTGCCCGTCCAGCAGCGCGTACCGCGCGAGCCACCAGCCCGTGTGCCCGCCGGGTTCGGTGAGCGCACGCCAGGTCTCCGGACGCGCCGCGAGCAGGCGCAGCGCCTCCGGCCAGGCGTCGTCGCCGACGAGGTCGAGGTCGCGCACGGCGAGCACCCGTGACGGCGGCCGTTCCCGGGAGTCCCACCACTCGTGTTCCTCGGGCAGGCCGTGTTCGGGTTCGAGCGGTTCGTCGTCGGTGATGATCGCGAACGAATCGAGCACGCCGACCGCGACGAGCGTCGCCACCGGCCAGTCTTCGGCGAATTCCTCGTCCAGCACGGACAAAGCGCCGTCTTCTTCGAACACCTCGGGGTCGAAGATGTCGCCCAGCGGCGACGTCGGCAGGACGAGTTCGTCCGCACGACGCCAGCCGTCCTCGCTCGGCAGGGCCAGCGCGCCCGCCCATTCGGGGGCTTCGTCACTGACCTCGGCGATCAGGCGGAGCACCGCGCCCGCGAGCGCCATACCGTCCAAACCGGACCGGACGTCTTCGACGCTGCGTTCGACGGCCGCGCTCAGCGCGTCGGCTTCGAGCAGGTCGCTCGCCTCGGCGTGCTTGGCCCCCAAGCGTTCCAGCAACGGATGCGCCGCGGCCGGATGCACCAGCCGCAGGCCGATGATGTCCACATCGGACAGCAGTTCGAGCAGTTCCGCCGAGCCGCCGACGAGCAGCGCGTCGCGGACGCCGGGCAAGGTGCGGCCGTCCGACATCGGCACCGGCAACGCGCCGAGGTCGTCCTTGGTGAGGTCGTGCGCTTCGAGCGCCGGGAGCAACACGTCGTAGAGCGAGCGCCACCACGAGGGCTCGCGTTGGGTCCCGGTCAGCAGTTCGATGGCTTCGGCGGGCGAAAGCGTCCGCGCGCCGACCGCGCGAAGGTCCACACCGGACAGTGAAACCAGTCCGGGCACGAGATCGGCCAGCAGCGGCGCCAACCCCGGCACGTCCACCGAAAGGACACGCGCCTGACGTCCCGGCAGGTCGTCACCCTCCTGCGCGGGAAGCCAAGGCGAGTCGGCGAGATTCTCCAGGATGGCCTCGCGCAGCGTTCCGTCCACAGTGGAACGAGGGAAATCCGCACCGGGCACGAGCGCCAGACGTTCCTTGCCCGGCAAGGAACGGACGAGATCGACGTACTCCCGCGCGGCGTTCTTCAACGCGGCGGTCAGCTCCGGACCCGGCAGCGCGCGGCGCCGGGACGGCTCGATCGGAAGCGTCGCGATCAGCCTGGCGGGCAGGGAAAGCTCGTCGTCCGTGGGAGTCGGCGCGTGCAGGACGTCTTCGCCGAGCGGACGGGGCGAACCGGATCCGTCGAGCGGGACGGCCCAGACGACCTCGCCGCGATGCACCTGCCAGTGCTCGGAACCGTCCGGCGACGCGAGCTCGACGACGCCGTCACCGAGATCGGAGCGGCGCCAGACACCGCCTTCGACCTCGACGCGCTCCAGCCAGGGCAAGGTGAGCAGGAGATCGCCGATGTCGTTCTTCAGATCCGCCAGCAAGGCACGGACGTCGACGCCTTCGCGCAGCGGAAGCCGGACCTCGGTGGTGAAACCTTCGGGCACCGCAGGCTCGTCGTCACCGACCGGCCATGGCAGCCGCAGCACGGGAACGTCGCCGGTGCGCCCGGACTCGGCCCGGGTGCGCTCCGCGGAGAACGCGACGCCGCCGGTCACCGAAACGATCCTCGGCTCGGCGGAAACCGTGAGCACGGCGGCGAATCCGACACCGAACCGGCCGACGGTCTCCTCCCCCTTGCCGGAAGCGCGCAAGGAGGCGAGGGATTCGACCCCGCGGGCGTCCAGCGGCGCGCCCGTGTTGGCGAACCTCAGCTCACCGTCCACAACGGACACCCGGAGCGTGCCGCGGTCACCGGCGGCCAGCGCGGCGTCGGCGGCGTTCTGCGCCAGCTCGACGAACAGCCGGTCGCGGTAGCCGCCGACGCGGAGGTCGTTCTCGGTGTTCGTGTCCTCGGTGAACCGCGTCGGCGAATCGGCCCACGCCCGCAGGACGGCGGCGCGGAGCCGCTCGGTGCCGAACGGGTCAGTGCTCACTGGCGCTTTCGGCCTCGACCTGCGCTTCGTCGGCGGTCTCCGTGACCACGGCCTCGGGTTCGACCTCCGGCTGGACCTCGGCGGTCTCGGGCGCCTCGGCCACCGGGGCCTCGGCCTCGTCGACGACCGCAGCCTCCGCGGTCTCGGCCGGCTCGGGTTCGGGAGTCTCGGCGGGCGTCTCCGGAGCGGGCTCGAAGTCCATCAGCGAGTCGTCGTAGACCAGTTCCGCCACCGGCACCGACGAGGTCACCTCGACCTCGATCTCGGAATGCGCGCCGCAGCCGTACTCGACGTCGACGACGTGGCCGTCCGCCGGGGAGATGTCGTTGGTGCACGCGCCGAGCGACCCGGCGAGCGGCACGAAGAACCCGCAGCTCCCGCAGACGTCCGGCGCGCTGCGCGCCATGTCCGACCGCGGGCCGAACTCACCGCCGTGCCAGCGGGCGGCGGCGTCGAGCCTGCCGTACCGGGACAGCACGTGGACCCGGCCGAGACCGGTCTCCTTGGCGACCGCTTCGACCGCGGGGTCGTCGGACTCCAGGTACGCCGGGGCGAGCCGCGGGTCGTCCTTCTCCACCGGGAAGATGTCGCCGACGCCGAGGTCGCCCGCCTGCACGCGGCGCTCCCACGGCACCCACGCCGGGGCGACACGCGCGTCCGGACCCGGGATCAGCACGACCTCGCTGACCGTGATCGGCTCGTCCTCGCCGGCGAGCGCGACCGTCACCGACCAGCGCCAGCCTCGATAACCCGTCACGGTCGCCTCGAACAGGTGGCTCGCGGAGACCGCGTCCTCCCGGTCCACGCCGACGTGCGCGCCGACCTGTTCGGCACCGGCGTCCTCCAGCACCGCCGCGCGGGCCAGATCGACCGCCTCGGCGAGTTTGCGCTGGATGGAGCCGTCGTCCAGGGTCAACAGCAGGGTCATGCCCCCATTCTGCCGCACGCGATATCGCGGTCCGTGTCAGGCTGTCCGCGTGCGCACGCTGATGACCACCTCGCTCCTGCTGGCCGCCGTCCTCGGTGGCTGCGCCGCCGCGCCGGTGAGCGACGCGGCGCCGCCCGCTCCCGAGAAGCTCAAGGTGCGGGTGCTCTCGACGTTGCCCCACGACCCGGCCGCCTTCACCCAGGGCCTCGAGTTCTCCGGCGAGACGCTGTACGAGGGCACCGGCCTGGTCGGGAAGTCGTCGATGCGGGCCGGGCCCGCGGGCGCGGCGCCGACGGTCCGGCAGGAGCTGCCCGGCCTGTTCGGCGAGGGCATCACCGTGCTCGGGGCGACCGTCTGGCAGATCACCTGGAAGGACGGCGTCGCGATCGAACGCGACGCCAAGACACTGGCCGAGCTGCGGCGGGTGACCTACACCGGCGAGGGCTGGGGCCTGTGCCACCACGCCGGGCGGCTGGTGATGAGCGACGGGTCGTCGAAGCTGACCTTCCGCGACCCCGTGTCCTTCGCGCCGACAGGCAGCGTCGATGTCGGCCGTGACCAGCTGAACGAGCTGGAATGCGTCGGCGACTCCGTGTACGCGAACGTCTGGCAGACCGACCGGATCCTGCGGATCGACGCCGCGACCGGCCGGGTCACCGGCGAGATCGACGCTTCCGGCCTGCTGGACGGGGCCGAACGCGGCTCCGCGGACGTCCTCAACGGCATCGCGGCGGTGCCAGGGACCGACGAATTCCTGATCACCGGCAAGCTCTGGCCGAGGATGTTCCGGGTGAAGTTCGTCCCCATCCCCTAGAAAGCAGTGGTGAACGCGCGAAGCGGACCTCGCGTAAGGCAGGATTGAACCGTGGGAATCTTCGGCTCGAACTCCGGACCCGACGGCACGCGTTCCGGCCGGCCGGGCAAGGAGCGTGGCCGCAAGAGCAAGCGCAAGTGGACGCCGGAGCCCGGCGCCGCCCAGGCACGCAGCTGGTCCGCACCGCCGCCGACCAGGGTCGATCAGCAGCCGGTGCCGCCCCCGCCGCCGCGCGCGGCCCGCCCGCAACCCCAGTACCAGCCACATCCGGCCGGGCCGACCGCCGACGAGGCGCGCACCGGCGCGATCCCGATGGGGCACCACCAGCCACCGCCTCCGCCGCGGACTCCTCCGCGTGGCGCGCGGCCGTATCCGGATCCCTCGCAGCGTCAGACCGAACCCGTCCGGCGCCGTCCGGGCGGGTTCTACGACGAGCACCCGCCGGGCAGCGGCGAGTACGAGCACTACGACACCGGCGGTTACGCGGGCGAGCCGCGTGAAGTGCCGGACCCTCCGCACGAGCATCCGACGACCGCGGTCCCGCCCCGGGCGGGCGCGCTGCCGAAGATGCCGAAGAAGATCACGGTCACCCGGGTCGCGGCGATGCGCAGCCGTCAGCTCACCGGGCAGGCCGTCGGCGCGTTCCAGCGCGCGACGAAGGCGGACGGCGCTGACAAGTCGGGCCTCACTTCGCTGACGTACGCGGTGATGCTGAACTACGCCAGCGACGCCGCGATGGCGATCGCGCTGGCGAACACCTTGTTCTTCGCCGCCACCAGCGGGGAGAGCAAGGGCAAGGTCGCGCTCTACCTGCTCATCACTATCGCCCCGTTCGCGCTGGTCGCGCCGGTGATCGGCCCGGCGCTGGACAAGATCCAGCGCGGCCGACGGCTGGCGATGTGCGTGTCCTCGGCGGGGCAGGCGCTGATGGCGATCGTGATGGCGCTGCACTTCGACGACTGGCTGCTGTACCCGGCGGCGCTGGGCATGATGGTGCTCTCGAAATCGTTCACCGTGCTCAAGGCCGCGGTGACACCACGGGTGCTGCCGCCCGAGATCACGCTGTCCAAGACGAACGCTCGGCTGACCGTGTTCGGCCTGGTCGCGGCCGGCGCGTTCGGCGCGCTCGCGAGCGGCTTCAACGCGCTGTGGGGTTCGCAGGGCGCGCTGTGGTTCACCATGGTCATCTGTGTGGCCGCCGCCGTGCAGTCGATGCGGATCCCGTCGTGGGTCGAGAAGACCGAGGGCGAGGTGCCCGCGTCGCTGTCCGCGCATCCCGAGCGGCGGATCAAGAAGCAGCGGCAGCCGATGGGACGGCATATCGTCGTCTCCTTGTGGGGCAACGGTTCCGTCCGGGTGCTGACCGGGTTCCTGATGATGTTCTCCGCGTTCGCGGTGAAGGCGCAGACCGAAGGCAGCGGGCAGAGCCCGTTCGCCCAGCTGCTGCTGCTCGGCATCATCGGTGCCGCCGCCGGGGCGGGCGGGTTCCTCGGCAACGCGCTGGGTTCGCGGCTGCACTTCGGCAAACCGGATCAGGTGATCCTGGGCTGTGTCGGGGCGTGCCTCGGCATGTCGGTCATCGCCACCGTGGCGGCCGGGCTGGCGACGGCGGCGATCGTCGCGCTCGTCGGCGCGACCGCGAGCGCGCTGGCGAAGATCAGCCTCGACGCCGTCATCCAGGAAGACCTGCCGGAAGAGTCGCGCGCTTCGGCGTTCGGGCGGTCGGAAACCGTGCTGCAGCTGGCCTGGTGCTTCGGCGGCGCCGTCGGCCTCCTGCTGCCGCCGACGTACTGGATCGGTTTCCTGGTGCTGTCGATCCTGCTGGCCGTCGGGTTCACGCAGACGTTCATGGTGCGGCGCGGGACCTCGCTGGTCCCGGGTCTCGGCGGCGACCGGCCGCTGCGCCCGGAGCCGACCAGCGAATCGCCGGTCCCCTCGCAGCCCGGTGACTCCCGGTGGCGGCCGGGCTCGTAATCTTCACCGTATGCGGCGACTTCGTATTTTGGCCCTGCTCGCGGCGGGTGGTTTCGTGGTGGCCGGTTGCTCGGCCCCCGGCCCCGAAGAGGTGACCTTCTTCGCCGACGGCAAGACGGTGAACGTCGGCCCGCTGGCGTCGTGCGACATCAAGAGCGCCCAGTGCACCACCAGGCCCGACGCCGCGGGCAAACTGCGGATCCGGCCGGGGAAGCCGGTGCAGATCTCGGTGCCGAGCGCGATCGCGGAAACGCCGTGGAAGGTCACGGTGCAGTACGTGAACGGCAAGGGCGAGCCGCAGGAGCTCAAGCAGGACATCATCACGTCGCTGGACCGGTTCGCCTACACCGTGACGACGCCGCGGCCGGACGACCAGATCCTCGTCGTCGAGGTCGCGCAGGCTTCGGTGCTCAGCCGGACCGGACGGCCGGAGGACGCCGAGGCGGTCACGACGGCGATCTGGTCGCTGCAGGTCGAGCCGCCGGCCGCCTGAGGGAGCAAGGGACCTTTGCTACCACCGCGCGGGCTCCCGATCGGTGCGGTGGGTCGTGAGTGGCGTTTCGGGTTAGAACCCGAAACGCCACTCACGACAGCACCCCGCTCGGTACAGGCGCGGACAAGGCGATCCTGAGCGCGTGAAGGCCCCCTTCCCTCGACTGAGCCGAGGGAAGGGGGCCTTCACGCGCTTTGGCGGTGGGGGGCGCCGATCAGGGATCGAGGTCCCGCGCGACCGCGCGCATGATTTCGGCGATCTGCTTGGTGTTCTTGCGGTCCGGGTACCGGTTGCGCCGCAGGTCCGGCTGCACCTTGAGCTCGAGCAGCTTGATCATGTCCTCGATGAGCCCGTGCAGCTCCTCGGCGGGGCGGCGGCGCGCCTCGGCGACCGAGGGCGGCGGGTCCAGCAGCCGGACGGAGAGCGCTTGCGGGCCGCGGCGGCCGTCGGCGACACCGAACTCGAGGCGCTGGCCCGCCTTGAGCCCTTCGACGCCCTGCGGCAGCGCGGCTTTGCGGATGTAGACGTCGGCGCCCCCATCCTGGGTGACGAAACCGAAACCCTTCTCCGCGTCGTACCACTTGACCTTGCCGGTCGGCACTACCCTCACCAATCCTTTGCTGTCCCGCTCACAACGAACGCGCCCGGGGGCGTACCCAGGGCGCGCGTCCCATAAGCGTATCTCGCCACAGGCCCTGTGGAGAAGCGGATACCGGCGGATACCCTTTCCGTCATGGAGACCGCAGTAAAGGAGGCCGCTGTGGCCGTCCCCGGAAAGCCCGGCAAACCGATCCTCATGCGCGTCGGCATCGGCCTGTTCGCGCTCGGCATGATCGCCGTCACAGCGGTCTTCGTCATGTTCGCCGCCGGGCTCGAGAACCTGCCGGTGTGGCTGTCCGCCGCGGCGGGCGTGATCACTCCGCTGGGGCTCGCCCTCGGCCTGATCGCCCTTATCCGCGAAGCTCGCCGAAAGAGCTGAGCCAGCCGGGGAACTCGGTCAGCGAGTCGAACACCACGTCGGCTCCTTCCGCGAGCAGCTCTTCCTTGGTGCACGGGCCCGTGGTGACCCCGATCGGGACCGCGCCCGCCGCCAGCGCGCCGCGGATGTCGCCGAGGTGGTCCCCGACGTAGACGCGGGCGCCGTGCTCGGTGAGCGCGGCGGCCTTCTCCGTCGACCACAGCTCCCCGACCAGGACGTCGACCTCCAGCCCGAGCGCGTCCAGGTGGAGTTTCGCGTTGGGCGCGTATTTGCCGGTGACGACGACGGTGCGCCCGCCGGCGGCACGGACCGCGTGCAGTGCTTCGGCCGCGCCGGGCATCGCGACCGTCACCGGCACGACCGTCTCCGGATACATCGCGCGGAAGCGCGCCACCAGCTCCGGGATGCGCTCCTCCGGCGCGCCGAAACCGCGCAGGCTGGCATCGAGGGGCGGGCCGAGGTTGGCCGCGAAGTATTCGCCGTCCAGCGGCAGGCCGGACTCCACGCCGAGCGCGTTCATCACCGCTACCATGCCCGGCCGCGGATCGATCAATGTCATGTCGAGGTCGAACCCCACTGTGATGCCCACACGATCACGGTAACCGCCACCACCGACCGATTTACACCAGACGGACGCTCGTCAACTTCTTTGACATGGGCGCGATCTGTGTCAAGCTGAAAGTGTGGGCGAGATCACGAGCTTCTCCGATCGGACCAAGGCCTCTCTGCGGGAGGCGCTGCTCGACGCGGCCACCGAGCTGCTCACCGAACACGGCTACACGGCCCTGCGGATGGCGGACGTCGCCGCCCGCGCCGGCGTGAGCAGGCAGACCGTCTACAACGAGTTCGGCAACAAGGGCACGCTCGCCGAAGCCGTGGTCCTCCGGACGACTTCGGAGTTCCTGGAAGGCATCCGCCTGCGCGTCCAGGACGCGCGGGACCTGCGCGACGGGATCCGCGAGGCGGTCGTGTACACGATCGAGCACGCCCGCGAGAACCGGCTCGTCGCCACCACGCTGGGCACCGAAGCGGGCGAGGACCTTCTTCCCCTGCTCACCACCAAGGGCGAACCGATCCTGACCGCGGCCACCGAGGTCGCGGCCGGGCAGTACCGCGAGTTCGAGCCGTCGCTCTCCCCGGAATCCGCCACGCTGCTGGCGGAGACCGTCGTGCGGCTTTCCCTGTCCCATCTCGTCATGCCGACGCATTCGGCCGGCGAGGCGGCGGCGGCGGTCGTCGCCGTGCTGGCACCCGCGATACGGGCGCTGACCACCGATTCGAAGGGGACACCATGACCGACACGCTCTC
Source organism: Amycolatopsis keratiniphila (assembly GCF_000400635.2). NCBI lineage: Bacteria > Bacillati > Actinomycetota > Actinomycetes > Pseudonocardiales > Pseudonocardiaceae > Amycolatopsis > Amycolatopsis keratiniphila. The sequence continues at coordinate 8,084,848 of NC_021252.1, forward strand.
CGAACTGCGGACCGGATTCTCCTCACTGCGCAAGGGCGGGCTGAACTGGGACTCGTTCCCGCTGCGGCTGTTCGTCAAGGGGAACAAGAAGTTCTGGAACCCGGCCGACATCGACTTCTCCCGTGAACGCGAAGGCTGGGAAAGCCTCAACCCGGAACAGCAACGGTCGACGACCTATCTGGTGGCGCAGTTCATCGCGGGCGAGGAAGCGGTCACCGAAGACATCCAGCCGTTCATGCGGGCGATGTCCGCGACCGGCCGCTTCGGCGACGAGATGTACCTGACGCAGTTCTGTTTCGAGGAGGCCAAGCACACCGAGGTGTTCCGCCGCTGGATGGACTCCGTCGGGCTGACCGAGGACCTGCATCCGTACGTCGCGGAGAATCCCCACTATCGCAAGCTTTTCTACGAAGAGCTGCCGCAGTCCCTGCGCGCGCTGGAAGACGATCCCAGCCCGCTCAACCAGATCCGCGCGAGCGTCACCTACAACCACGTCATCGAAGGCAGTCTCGCGCTGACCGGGTACTACTCGTGGCAGCTGATCTGCACGCAGCACGACATCCTGCCGGGTATGCAGGAACTGGTGCGCCGCATCGGCGACGACGAACGCCGCCACATGGCATGGGGCACCTTCACCTGCCGCCGTCATGTCGCCGCGGACGATTCGCTGTGGGACGCGGTGCAGCAACGGATGGGCGAACTGCTCCCCCACGCGCTGGGCATGATCCAGTGGGTGCAGGACCAGTTCGAGGAGATCCCGTTCGACAACGATCCCGAGGAGATCATCCAGTACGCGGCGGACCGGGCACAGCGGCGTCTCGGCGCGATCGAGTCCGCGCGCGGGATGCCGGTGGAGCAGATCGATCTCGACTACTCGCCGGAGAATCTCGAAGAGACCTTCGGCGAAGAGGACGCGAAGGCGATCGCCGCGGCTGCGGCCAACTCCGCGGCCTGATCCCCGTGAAGGCCCCCCCTTCCCTCGGCTGAGCCGAGGGAAGGGGGCCTTCACGCGCGTTAGCCGGCGGGCCAGTACACGGCGTGCGTGCGACCGTTTTCGTTGTCGGACAAGCCGACGATCGTCCCGTTCGCCGCGATGTGGGTGGCGACGCTGTAGGCACCGCCCGGCAACGCGCCGAGGACCGTCGGAGTGCCGTTCGCCGACCACTTCGTCGCGATGCTGTTCTCCAGGCCCACCACCGTGCCGAGCCGGTCGATGTCGTAACCGAGTCCGCGTTCGGCCGAAAGCGTGGTGCGGGTCCCCGCGCGGTTCCACTTGACCGGGCTTTCCGTGCCGAACACCAGATAGCCGCCGCCTGCCGCGACACCGGCGTTGTTCACCGCGCGCGCCCAGCCCGGATCCCGTTCCGGCCAGTCGAGCCAGGTCATCCGCCCGTCCCGTTCCCACCGCACGGGTTTCGTGGTGCCGTTCACCTCGGCGCTTCCGACGATCACGCCGAAATCGTTCATGTCCTCCGGAGTGCTGCGCGGATTGCCCGGCGAAAGGTCGGTGATGGCACCGGCGAGATTCCAGCGCACGACATGGTCGTTCCCGGCGGCGTCGGACGCCGTCCCGGCGACGGTCCTGCCGTCCGGGGTGATCCAGCCCGCGTTCGCGTAGGCGCCGCCCGGCAACCCGCCGAGGTCCACCACCGTGCCGTCCGGATTCCACCGGACAGCGTGCGTCGTCCCGTCCGCCGCGCGCCCGGCGCCGACGATCACGCCACCGTCGGTGATCGCGTTCGCGATCGCGTAATCCCCGCCGGGCAGGTACGGCAACGCGGTCACCGTGCCGTCGGGCGCCCATTTGACCGCCGCCTGGTTCCAGTTCGCGTCCTTGTGGGCCCAGCCGACCGCGACCCCACCGCGGTTGACGTCCGTCGCCTTGCTCTGCTCGCCGCCGAGCCCGGGCAACGCGGAAATCCGGCCCAGCGCGTCCCATTTCGCCGCGTGGTACTTGATCTGGGTTTCCAGCGGCGTCGACGAACCGACCATGACGCCGTCTTCGTTGATCGCGTTGACCTCGCTGTACTGATCCCCCGGCAGCGTGCCCAGATCGATCGGCGCGGTGGCGGCGGCCGCCACGCCGGGCAGCATCAGTGGCAGCGCCGCGAGCGAGCCTGCCAGCGCGAGAACTCTTCTGTTTCGCTTGAGTGTCATGGCTTTCTCCCCTTCACGGCGGTTCGGATCCGCCGCGAAGGGAACACGCGACAACGGTGTGACAGGTTGCCTCGAAGTGTCATCTTGGGCTGAAGGGGCCCTTCGCCGCGTCCGACGCGGTGAAGGGCCCCTTCAGCTCCTTACGCTCAGAGCCCGATCGCGCCGAGGGTGCCGCTCAGGACGCCCTGGTCACTTCCGCCATCGGTGCTGGAGTGGGTCTCGCTGGACCCGGCACCGTCCTGACCCGCCCAGCCGCTGTGCTGCCGGTACTGGCTGTCGCCGTTCTCACCGGCGGTCGCGGAGGTGCTGCTGTGCGCGGCCCCGTCCGGCCCCGCGGCGGCCGAGTTCTCGTGGAACGAGCTCGATCCGCGATGGGTGTCGGACTGCACGCTGTGCGTCGCTGCGCCGTCCGGTCCGGCCTGGACCTCCGTGCTGCCATAGGTGTCCGCCGAGGCGATGCCGGCGGCTCCGAGTGTCAGCGGCAACGCCAGTGCCGAAGCGACCAAAGTGCGGCGAATCGTACGCATGAGAATTCCCCGTTTCCTTACGGTTGTGGGATTTCTGTTCGGGACGCTGTCACCGTCCTGACCACAGGCTGCCCGTCGCGGCGGAGCCCCATGCATACGAAAGCTGTGAACGATCACACCGCTTCGGAGGCCTATCCGAAGCGGGCAGGCCTCCGAAGCGGCGGTCAGGCGTGCTTGGTCGCCGCCGCCTTCTCCAGCCCGAGGATGCTGATCGACTCCGCGCGCATCTCGACCTTGCGCACCTTGCCGGTCACCGTCATCGGGAACTCCTCGACGACGTGGACGTAGCGCGGGATCTTGTAGCGCGCCAGCTTGCCCTCGCAGAACTCCCGCACCGCTTCGGCCGTCAGCGGCTCCGCGCCCTCGCGCATGCGGACCCAGGCCATGAGTTCCTCGCCGTACTTCTCGTCCGGGACGCCGATCACCTGCGCGTCGAGGATGTCGGGATGCGTGTAGAGGAACTCCTCGATCTCGCGCGGGTACAGGTTCTCGCCGCCGCGGATGACCATGTCCTTGATCCGGCCGGTGATGTTGACGTACCCGTCGGCGTCCATGATCGCGAGGTCACCGGTGTGCATCCACCGCGCCGCGTCGATCGCCTCGGCCGTCTTGTCGGCCTGTTCCCAGTAGCCCAGCATCACCGAGTAGCCGCGGGTGCAGAGTTCGCCCGGTTCGCCGCGCGGCACGGTCAGCCCGGTCTCCGGGTCGACGACCTTGACCTCCAGATGCGGCCCGACCCGGCCGACCGTCGACACCCGCCGCTCCACCGAATCGTCCGCGCGGGTCTGCGTCGAAACCGGCGACGTCTCGGTCATGCCGTAGCAGATCGACACCTCCGCCATACCCATCCGGTCGATGACCTGTTTCATCACCTCGACCGGGCACGGCGAGCCCGCCATGATCCCGGTGCGCAGCGAGGAAAGGTCGTGGGAAGCGAAGTCCGGGTCGGCCAGTTCGGCGATGAACATCGTCGGAACCCCGTACAGGGACGTGCATTTCTCGGCCGCGACGGCTTCGAGGGTGGCCTTCGGCTCGAACGCGGGCGCCGGGATGACCATGCAGGCGCCGTGGCTCGTCGCCGCGAGATTGCCCATCACCATGCCGAAGCAGTGGTAGAAGGGCACGGGGATGCAGATCTTGTCGGCTTCGGTGTAGTTGCAGAGTTCGCCGACGAAGTAGCCGTTGTTGAGGATGTTGTGGTGGCTGAGCGTGGCGCCCTTGGGGAATCCGGTGGTACCGGAGGTGTACTGGATGTTGATCGGGTCGTCCGCGGAGAGTTCGGCCTGCCGCTTCACCAGCGGCGCGCGGTCGGCCTTGCGGCCGATCTCCAGCATCGATGGCCACTCCGGGCCGTCCAGCAGCACGACGTGTTCCAGCGCCGGGCATTTCGGGCCCGCTTCGGCGATCATGCCCGCGTAATCCGAGGTCTTGAACGAGTTCGCGGCCACGATGAGCTTGATCCCGGCCTGGTTCAGCACGTATTCGAGCTCGTGCGAGCGGTACGCCGGGTTGATGTTGACCAGGATCGCGCCGATCTTCGCGGTCGCGTACTGGACGCAGGTCCACTCCCAGCGGTTCGGCGACCAGATGCCGACGCGGTCGCCCTTGGCGATCCCGAGGTCGAGCAGACCCAGCGCGAGCGCGTCCACTTCGGCCGCGAGTTCGGTGTAGGTCCAGCGTTTCCCGGCCGCGCGGTCGACGAGCGCGTCCCGGTCGCCGAAGGCGGCGACGGTGCGATCGAAGTTGTCGCCGATGGTGTCCCCCAGCAGCGGGGTGTCCGAGATTCCCGATGCGTAGCTCGGCAAGGCGGGGGCGTCGGGCATGGAGACTCCTGCGTTCGGCGGCATCGACGCGTCGAGTCTAGGAACGCGGCGTGACGGCGGCCACCTGCAAGTGGAGACCACCTCAGGGGAAACCCGGAGGCCCGTTCCGGCGGTGGCCGATATCGTCGAAAGCATGCGCCTCTACATCGTCGACGCCTTCACCTCCGAAGCCTTCGCCGGTAACTCCGCCGGCGTGGTCCTGCTGGACGCTCCGGGCGACGCGGGCTGGATGCAGTCCGTCGCCGCCGAGCTGAAGCACGCCGAGACGGCTTTCGTCGAGATCGGCGGCGAGGGGCCGAAGTCGCTTCGCTGGTTCACGCCGGAGACCGAAGTCGACCTGTGCGGGCACGCGACGCTGGCGACCACGCACGTCCTCGGCGGCGAGCAGACCTTCACGACGAGAAGCGGCGAGTTGCGCTGCCGTGCCGAAGACGGCTGGGTGTCGATGGACTTCCCGTCGGATCCGCCCCGCGAGTCGGACGACGACCTGTCGTCGATCCTGCCGGGCCTGGAGTTCGAGTACGTCGGGCGCAGCAAGCACAACCTGTTCGCGGTGGTGGACGACGCGTCCGTGGTGCGTTCGCTCGCGCCGGACCTGGCCGCGTTGCGCGCGCACTGGAACGGGCGGCTCATGGTCACCGCACCGGGTGACGTGGACGGGATCGACTTCGTCACCCGGTTCTTCGCGCCGGGTGTCGGCATCGACGAAGACCCGGTCACCGGATCCGCGCACTGCGTCCTCGCGCCGTACTGGGCCGCCCGGCTCGGCCGCGACAAGCTCGTCGGCGAGCAGGCCTCGGCCCGCGGCGGCATCGTCCGGATGAAACTCGAAGGCGACCGCGTCCTGCTTTCGGGGCAGGCGGTCACCGTGGCCAGCGGGGAGTTGCACGTCTGATGCGCCTGATCCTCAACGTCATCTGGCTCGTGCTGTGCGGCCTGTGGATGGCGCTCGGCTACATCGTCGCCGGCATCATCTGCTGCATCCTGATCGTCACCATCCCGTTCGGGCTGGCGTCGTTCCGGATCGCGGCGTACGCGCTCTGGCCGTTCGGCCGCACCGTGGTGGACCGGCGCGACTCCGGGGCCGCGTCGACGATCGGCAACGTCATCTGGTTCATCTTCGCCGGGCTCTGGCTCGCCATCGGCCATGTGCTGACCGGGGTGGCGCTGTGCATCACGATCATCGGGATCCCGCTGGGCGTGGCGAACTTCAAGATGATCCCGGTCTCGCTGATGCCGCTGGGCAAGGAGATCGTCGAACTTCCATAAGGCCTGACGCTCGTGGGTGGCGCCGTGGTCTTGCCGGGTGCCGACCTTGACCCGGGGGGTTGCGAAAGCCACTTTCGCAACGTTGAAGGTTGCGAAAGTGGCTTTCGCAACGTCGGCCCTGGCCGGGCCCGGCAGCAGCCGGAAGACGTGCCCACCACGCTACCGTCGCCCTTCACGTACTTGGGCCGGCAACTGTCGGCCCCCGCCAGGCTCAGTCCTCGGGTTCCCACGGCAGCGGGATGATCAGGCACGGACCGCCGACGAACAACCCGCCGTCGATCCCCAGCGCCTTCCCGCCCGCGTAGAGGTACGGTCCCTCGATCTGCGCGGGGTGGATCCCCAGCTGGTCGGCGATGACGCTGTGCCCGTGCACGATCCGCTCGCCGCCGAGCCGGTCCATGAGCTGTTGCGCGACGTCGGCGCCCTGCGGGCCGCGGAAGGCGTACCGCGTGGTCATCCGCCGCCACACGTCCCACCAGGCCTCGATGTCGCTGCCTTCGAGGATCTCGCGGCCACGCGCGTTGATCCCGTCGATGTCCTCGCCCCAGCCGAGGTACTCGAGTGTGTCCGAATGCATCAGCAGGTGGTCCGCGGCCAGCGTCAGCATCGGGCGCGAGGTCAGCCATTCGATATGTTGCGGGGTGAGCCTGTCCTGGTCTTCGAGCAGCCCGCCGTTGATCTCCCAGCTGCGGGCGAAGCTGCGCGGCCCGAAGTCGGACGGCACCTCCGTGTCGCCGAAGTGGTACATCCCGAGCAGCAGGATCTCGTGGTTGCCCAGCAGCGTCCCGCAGTGCCCGCCCGCCGTGGCGGCCTGGCGTTCCAGCCGCATCACCAGGTCGATGACGCCGACGCCGTCGGGCCCTCGGTCGACGAAGTCGCCGAGGAACCACAGGGTCGCTTCACCGCCGGCCCAGTCGTCGTCGGAGTCGAGCAGCCCCTTCTCCCGGAGCGCCTCGGCCAGCTCGTCCCGGTGTCCGTGCACGTCACCGACCACATAGGTCGGGGACGTGGGCTGATCGTCGTGCATCGTCTGACGATAAGCCCTCCTCATGCGACCGTGCCGCTCAGCCTTCGCCGAACGGGTCGCCGGTGCGCCCGACCAGATCGGCGATCGAGTCGATGATCTTGGTCGGCCGGTACGGGTAATGCTCCGCAGTCTCCCGCGTGGAGATGCCGGTGAGCACCAGGATCGTCTGCAATCCGGCCTCGATTCCCGAGTGGACGTCGGTGTCCATCCGGTCGCCGATCATCAGCGTCGACTCCGAATGCGCGCCGAGCCGCCGCAGCGCGGAGCGCATCATCAGCGGGTTCGGCTTGCCGACGTAATACGGCGAACGGCCGGTCGCCTTCTCGATCAGCGCGGCGACCGAACCGGTGGCGGGCATCGAGCCCTCCATGCTCGGGCCGGTGGCGTCCGGGTTGGTGGCGATGAACTTCGCGCCGCCCTCGATCAGCCTGATCGCGCGGGTTATGGCGCTGAAGCTGTACGTCCGCGTCTCGCCGAGGACGACGTAGTCCGGGTCGCGTTCGGTCAGTACATAGCCGACCTCGTGCAGCGCCGTGGTGAGCCCGGCCTCGCCGATCACGAACGCCGAGCCGTTCGGCCGCTGCGACGCGAGGAACTTCGCGGTCGCCAGCGCGGAGGTCCAGATGGCCTCCTCGGGGATGTCGAGGCCGGTCCGCTCGAGCCTCGCCCGCAGGTCGCGCGGGGTGTAGATCGAGTTGTTGGTCAGCACCAGGAAGCCGATGTCGTTGGCGCGCAGCTCCTTGAGGAACTCGTCCGCGCCGGGCACGAGATGCTCCTCCTGCACCAGCACGCCATCCATGTCGCTGAGGTAGGTCCAACGGCGCTCGTTCATGGCTTCAATCTAGACAGCCAGGCGAAGCCTGTCAGTTGAGGGCGGTGGCGGGGCGGGGTCCGGGCCTAATGATTGGAGACGGCGTGAACAGCCACGGACGCCGCCTTGATCGAAAGATCGACCGGTGTGCCGGGTTCGAGCGCCAGTTCGGCGACCGCGGCCGGGGTGAGGTCGGCGGCGAGACCCGCCGCCCAGCCGTCACCGCGGGCCCGGACGCGGATCACCGGCCCGTGTGGTTCCAGCGCGTCGACGATTCCCCCGACGGTATTGCGCGGGCTGCCCCGATGCTCGCCGTCGCGCAGATACACGGCGACGGCGCTGGGCGCGAAGACGGCGACGGCCGCTTCGCCCTCGACGACGTCCTCGGCCGAGATTCCGGCCAACAACCTGCCTGACGTGCGCAAACCGCCTTCGACGGCGACGCCGGGCACCAGGTTCAGCCCGGCGATCCGCGCGGTGAACGCCGTGCGCGGCGCGGAGAGGACCTTGCGGGTCTCGCCGCGTTCGACGATCCGGCCGCCGTCGAGGACGGCGACGTGATCGGCCAGCGCCAGCGCGTCGAGCGGGTCGTGGGTGACCAGGACGGTCGGCGGTCCGGACCGCAACACCCGGCGGAGCAGCCCCCGGATGGCGGGCGCCGCGTCGACATCCAGCGCCGCGAAAGGCTCGTCGAGCAGCAGAAGTCCCGGCTCGGCGGCCAGCGCCCGCGCGATCGCGACCCGCTGCGCCTGCCCGCCGGAGAGCTGGGCGGGCCGTCGATCGGCCAGTTCGAGCGCGTCCACTTCGGTCAGCCACTCCCGGGCGCGCCGCTTCGCCTCGGCGCGCCCTGCTCCGGTCGAGCGCGGCGCGAAGGCGACGTTGTCCAAAGCGGACAGATGCGGGAAGAGCAGGGCGTCCTGGGAGAGCAGGCCGATCCCGCGCGCGTGCGGCGGCAGGCCCGCCAGGCCACGTCCGCCGAGCGTGATCCGTGCCCGGTCCGGCCGGAGCAGACCGGCGAGGCAGCCGAGCACGCTGGACTTGCCCGACCCGTTCGGGCCGAGCAGCGCGAGCACGCCGCCGTCGGGGACCTCGAAGCCGACGTCCAAGGTGAACTCGCCGCGCCGGAGGGCGATCTCGGCCGAAAGGGTCACGACCGCACTCCTTCGAGCGCGCGCGGCCGGGCGAGCGCGATCACCGCGACGGCGACCAGGATGAGCAGCAAGGCGAGCGCCACGGCGCTGTCGACGTCGACCTCGGCCTGGGTGTAGACCTCCAGCGGCAGGGTCCTGGTCACCCCTTCGAGGCTTCCCGCGAAGGTGATCGTCGCGCCGAACTCGCCCAGCGCCCGCGCGAAGCTGAGCACGATGCCCGAGCCGAGCGCGGGCATCAGCAACGGCAGCGTGACCCGGCGGAACACCGTCCACGGCTTGGCACCGAGCGTCGCGGCGACCCGTTCGTACCGGTCACCGGCGCCGCGGAGGGCTCCTTCGAGGCTGACCACCAGGAACGGCATCGCGACGAACGTCTGCGCGATGACCACGGCGGCCGTGGTGAACGGCACCTGCTCACCGGTCAGCGTGGTCACCAGGATGCCGAGGAAACCCTTGCGGCCCAGCAGGTACAGCAGCGCCAGCCCGCCGACCACCGGCGGCAGGACCAGCGGCAGCAGCACCACCGCGCGCAGCACGCGGACACCGCGCGCCCCTGAGCGCGCGAGCACCACGGCGAGCGGGACGCCGAGCAGCACACAGGCCACAGTGGACAGTCCGGCGGTGAGCAGCGAGAGCTTGAGCGCGTTCAGTGACGACGTCGAGGTGATGAGGCTCGGGAAGCGCGTCAGGTCCGACCGCACCAGCAGGCCGACGACCGGCAGCACCACCAGCGCCAGCGCGCAGATCGCCGGCGGCCAGAGGATCCAAGAGACCCCGCCCCGCGCGGGGTCACGGCGTGCCAAAACCGACCTTCGCCAATTCCTTCTTGCCTTCCTCACCGAGGACGAAGTCCCTGAACAGCCCGGCGAGCTGGGCCTGCGGAGCGTCCTTCACCACCGCGATCGGGTACTCGTTGATCGCGCCCGCCGCCTCGGGGAAGTCCACTTTGTCCACCTTCCCGGCCGCTGACGTCGCGTCGGTGACGTAGACGAGCCCGGCGTCGGCGTCGCCCGACTGCACCTTCGCGAGCACCGACTTGACGTCCTGCTCCTCACTGGCGGGCTTGAGCGTGACCCCGGACGACTGCTGGACCTTCTTCGCCGCCGACCCGCACGGCACCTGTGGAGCGCAGACGACCACGGTCAGCCCGTCCTTCACGAGGTCGGCCAGGCCCTTGATGCCTTTGGGGTTGCCCTTCCCGACCGCGATGGCGAGCCGGTTGGTGGCGAACACCGAAGGCTGCCCGTCGAGCAGCTCTCCCTTGGCGGCCTTGTCCATATTGGCCTGATCGGCTGAGGCGAACACGTCCGCCTTCGCGCCCTGGGTCAGCTTCTGGACGAGCGCCGAGGAGCCCTCGAAGCTGAACTTCACGGTCACCCCGGAGTTCTGCGCCTCGAACCGCTTGCCCAGCGTCCCGAACGACTCGGTCAGCGACGCCGCCGCGAACACGGTCAGCGTCTTGGCCTCCGCGGCCGGCTCCCCGGAACCACAGGCCGTCGCGCCAAGTGCCAGGGCGAGCAGGGCGGGGACGACTCTCCTCATCGGCTTCCTTCCGGGGTCTCGATCACGACGGTGGTCGCCTTGACGACGGCGACCGCGAGCACCCCCGGCCGCAGCCCGAGCTCGCGGACGGCTTCGGCGCTCATCAGGGAGACCACGCGATGCGGGCCGCACTGCAGCTCGACCTGCGCCATCACCTTGTCCGTGACGACCTCGGTGACGAGGCCGACGAAGCGGTTGCGCGCGGAACGGCCGACGTTCGAGGGATCCTCGGGCTGTTCGGCCTGCGCCTTGGCGAACGCGGCGAGCTCGGCGCCGTCGACGACCTTGCGGCCCGCCGAGTCGTCGAACGCGGTGAGCTGACCGGCGCGGACCCAGCGGCGGACGGTGTCGTCGCTGACGCCGAGCAGACGAGCGGCCTCAGACAACCGAAATTGCGGCATGCCTGGCAGATTACTTCCGCAGATACGGAAAAGCTATGCAATGCCGGGGAGTTCGTCGCGAAGGCCGTCGAGCAACGCGCTCTGGAATCGCTCCAGTACTTTCCGCTCGTCCGGAGAGAACTGTTCGAGCACCGACCTCATGTTCGTGTACGCGGATTCGAAGAGCGGTGCATACCGCTCCATGGCGCCGGGAACGACCTCTATCAGTACCTTCCGGCGGTCGGCGGTGTCGCGGACGCGGCGGGCGAGGCCCGTCTTCTCGAGCCTGTCCATGACGCCGGTCACAGCACCCGTCGACAACCCGGTCAATTCCGCGATCCTGCCCGCTGTCAACGGTCCCGGCGCCTGCCCGGCGAGTTCGAGCACCTTGTGGTCGGTGGCGGACAGGCCCATCCGCTCGGCGATGCGCGCGTGCCGGAGAACGGTCAGCGTGCTGCTTTCCCTGCCGAGATGGGCGAACCGGGCCAATTCCTCCGCCGAGAGCGGATATTTCGCCATCCGGAAACCCCTCCGATTCGGTGCGAAATGAGATTCTAGACAGTCGGTTTTCGCCCGCTTCGGGGTTAGTCTGGTGTCAATGACAGCAGTCGATCTCGGGTTTCCCCGTGTCCCCGGTACACGCGGTCGCCCCAGCGTGCCCAGGCCGGACAACCCCGCTCTGATCGACACCTTCGGCCGCGTGGCGACCGACCTGCGGGTGTCGCTCACCGACAAGTGCAATCTGCGCTGCACCTACTGCATGCCCGCCGAAGGGCTCGAATGGATGCCGAGCGCGGACGTGCTGACCGACGACGAACTCGTGCTGCTGCTGCGGATCGCCGTCGAACAGCTCGGGATCACCGACATCCGGCTCACCGGCGGCGAACCGCTGCTGCGCCAAGGGCTGGAGAAGATCGTCGAGCGGGTCGCGGCACTCGAACCGCGACCGCGGCTTTCCATGACCACCAACGGGATCGGGCTCGCGAAGCGCGCGAAGTCGCTCGCCGACGCCGGGCTGGACCGCATCAACGTCTCGCTGGACACCGTCGACCGCGCGCTGTTCGAGACGATCACGCGTCGCGACCGGCTTTCGCACGTACTCGCCGGCATGGCCGCCGCGCGGGAAGCCGGGCTGGACCCGGTGAAGGTCAACGCGGTGCTGATGCGCGGGCTGAACGAAGACCAGGCCGTGCCGCTGCTGAAGTTCTGCCTCGCCGAGGGGTACCACCTGCGGTTCATCGAGCAGATGCCGCTGGACGCGCAGCACGGCTGGAACCGCGGCGACATGATCACCGCCGAGGAGATCCTCGGCATGCTCGGCGAGGAGTTCACGCTGTCGCCGTTCCCCGCCGCGCGTGGCGGGGCGCCCGCAGAACGCTGGCTGGTCGACGGCGGCCCTGGCGACGTCGGCGTGATCGCGTCGGTGACGCGTCCCTTCTGCGGCGCCTGCGAGCGGACCCGGCTGACCGCGGACGGTGCGGTGCGCTCGTGCCTGTTCAGCAACGACGAGACGGATCTACGCGCCCTCGTGCGCGCGGGCGCGCGCGAAGAAGAGGTGGCGGACGCCTGGCGGGCGACGATGTGGGGCAAGCTCGCCGGACACGAGATCAACGAGGCCGGGTTCGCGCAGCCGATCCGGCCGATGAGCGCGATCGGCGGCTGACATGGTGACCATCGTGGTGCGGTACTTCGCGTCGGCCCGAGCGGCCGTCGGCCTCGACGAGGAGAAGGTGACCCTCCCGGACGGCGCCCGTGTCGCCGACGCCGTCGCCCGTCTGCGTGAACTCCACCCGGAGAAGCTGGCGAAGCTGCTGGACGCGGTCTCGTACCTGCTGGACGGCGTCGCCGTTCGGGACCTCACGCGGCCGCTGAACGACGCGGCCGAACTGGACGTCCTGCCCCCGTTCGCCGGCGGCTGACCCCCTGCCGGACGCCGCTGACCTGCGCGAACCTCGAAAGTGGTAGCAAAGGTCCCTTGCTCGCCGTCTCGAGTTCACCGTCCGGTCGCCGAAGCAGCCGAGGATGCGCCAGTGATCACTCCCCGCCGTATCCTCGCCGCGCTGCTCGCCGCGGTCGCCGCCACGAGCCTGGCGACCGCGCCCGCCTCCGCCTCCGCACGTGGCGTCAAGCCGTTGCCGCAGGCGCACAGCCACAACGACTACGAGCACACCCGTCCGCTGCAGGACGCGCTCGACCAGGGCTTCACCAGTGTCGAGGCCGACATCTTCCTCGTGGACGGGCAGCTGCTGGTCGCCCACGACCTCGCGGACACCCGCCCGGACCGCACCCTGGAGTCGCTCTACCTGGAGCCGCTGCGCAAGCGCGTGCTGGCCAACCACGGCGTCGGCGTCTACCGGCAGCGGGCGGAGTTCCAGTTGCTGATCGACGTCAAGGGCGACGCGAACAGCACGTACGCGGCGCTGGAGAAGCGGCTGTACGACCCGCGCTACTCCTTCCTTTTCTCTCTGTACGCGTTCGGACACGTGAAGAAGCGGGCCGTCACCGCGGTCATCTCCGGCGGCCGCCCCAAGGACGTGATGCTCGGGCAGAAGTTCCGGCTGGCCTTCTACGACGGCCGGATCAAAGACCAGAACGACCTCGGCATCGGCTCGGACCCCCGGGTCACCCCGCTGGTCTCGGACTCCTGGCCCGGGCTGTTCACCTGGACCGGCGAAGGCCCCTTCCCCGCCGAGGAGCGGGCGAAACTGCACGATCTGGTCAAACGGGCCCACGCGGGCGGTCAGCGCGTGCGCTTCTGGGCCACGCCGGACGTCGCGGGGCCCGGCCGTGACGCGTTGTGGAAAGAGCTGGTCGCCGCCGGGGTCGACCACCTGAATACGGATGACCTGCCAGGGCTGGCGAACTTCTTGAGGTCTCGCTAAAGTGCGCGGCCCATTCGCGCGCGAAGGCGCACGAATGGGCCAGTCACCCCTTAATCCACGTGATGCAAGCCTCACGATCTGTGAATTATCTCGGTCAGGAAACGGCCAGATAACGGCCCACTGACCTGCACAAACAGCCGAATCGTTATGGGTTGCGTGCTGTTACTGTGATGTAGGTCACAGCTCGAATAATTTCCGTCCCGGCCGTTCGTTACGTACCGTCGCTTTTCGGTTGGCCCCGACCGACCACGCAACACCGGGAACCCGTAGCGCCGAGCCCTGTCCAACGGATTCCCGGACCCAACCCCGAGCGAAAGCATTTCCGGACAGGGACGAGGGGACCGAGCCGACGCGTCGTGCGTCAGGCGAAGTCAGCCGGCCCGAGACGGCCGGCCAAGACCCGCGGGTCTTCCCTCAGCACCGACTCGTAGGCGCAGGGAGCGAGATTTATTCACATGTCTTACCGAGGCAAGCACCGCAAGATGTCCGCCGCCACCCGTCACATCGCCCGCGTCGCCATTGCGGGTGTCGCGGTCGGCGCTCCCCTCGCAATCGCCGCGACCCCCGCGTCGGCGACCAACTGGGACGCCATCGCGCAGTGCGAGAGCAGCGGCAACTGGAGCACCAACACCGGTAACGGCTACTACGGTGGTCTGCAGTTCTCGCAGAGCACCTGGCGCGCCTACGGCGGCACCGGCAGCGCGCACAACGCCACGCGTGAGCAGCAGATCGCCGTCGCCGAGCGGGTCCTCCAGGGCCAGGGCATCGGCGCGTGGCCGCACTGTGGCAAGAAGGGCGGCTCCGCCAGCCCCGCCAAGGCCAAGTCGAGCGCCCCGAAGGCCACCAAGAAGGTGACCCCGAAGAAGTCGACCGCGCCGGTCCAGAAGCAGCAGGCTCCGGCCGCCCCGGCCGCGAACGTCGCCAACTCGAACCCGGCGGGTGACTACACCGTCGTGGCCGGCGACACGCTGTCGAAGATCGCTTCCAAGTTCAACGTCCAGGGCGGCTACCAGAAGCTGCAGGAGCTGAACAAGGAATACGTGCCGAACGCCGACTTCATCGTCGTCGGCCAGAAGCTCGCCACCAAGTGAGCTCTTGAGCACCAGTAAGTCGTGATGCCCGCGGGATTCCCCGCGCGGCCACGTCACGACTGACAAGGCCCCACCGCGCCATTCCCCCGGCGGTGGGGCTTTGTCGTGTCCAGAGTGGGTCGCGTGGGTCGTGAGTGGCGTTTCGGGTTAGAACCCGAAACGCCACTCACGACCCACGCGACCAAGGCCCTACGGCGAGTTGACCCATTCGTCGCTGCCGTCGCTGAAGTGCTGGTGCTTCCACACCGGCAGCCGCGCCTTGACCTCGTCGACCAGCTCCGAGCAGGCCGCGAAGGCCTGGCCCCGGTGCTCGGCCGCCACGGCGCACGCCAGCGCGACGTCCCCGATGGCCAGCGCGCCCAGCCGGTGGCTGACGGCGACCGCCCGCACGCCTTCCCATTTCCCCGAGAGGTCCGTGACGACCTCCGCGAGCACGTCGGCGGCACTGGGGTGCCCTTCGTAGGCGAGCCTCTCCACCGACCGCCCGCCGTCGTGGTCCCGGACCACCCCGCCGAAGGTCACGACGGCGCCCGCGGCCGCGTCGTCCACCAGCCGGGCGTGTTCTTCGACCGAAAGCGGCTCGTCGACCACCGCGATCCGTGCGACCCGAACGCTCACTGCTGTGCCTCCCGTGGGTGGTCGCCGCCCGCCAGCTGGTCGACGGCGTGGTCGAGGATCCCGTCCAGTACGCCCAGGCCGTCCTTCACCCCGCCGCGTGAACCGGGCAGGTTCACCACGAGGGTCCGGCCCGCGACGCCGGCGACGCCACGCGAGAGCACGGCCGTGGGGACCTTGGGCAGTCCGGCGGCACGGATCGCGTCCGCGACGCCGGGGAGTTCGTAGTCGAGGACGGCGCGGGTGACGTCCGGGGTGCGGTCCGTCGGCGAGATGCCGGTGCCGCCGGTCGTCACGATCACCTGAACCCCGGCCGCGACGGCGTCCCGCAGGGCTTCGCCGACCGGTTCACCGTCCTGGACGACCACGGGCGCGGGCACGTCCCAGCCCCGTGAAGCGAGCCAGTCCGCGATGACCGGGCCGGTCGCGTCCTCGTAGACGCCCTTCGCGGCGCGATTGGACGCCACGATCACCCTCGCGACCCGGTTCACGGCCGCTCCCAGGTCCCGGTCTTGCCGCCGTCCTTGCGGATCAGGCGGACGTCGTCGAGGGTCGCCGCCGGGTCCACGGCCTTGATCATGTCGTGCAGGGTCAGCCCGGCGACGGCGACGGCGGTCAGCGCCTCCATCTCGACGCCGGTCCGGTCGTTCGTCTTCGCGGTCGCGGTGATGTGCACGGCGGTCTCGTCGAGGACGAACTCGACCTTCACCCCGGACAACGCGATCTGGTGGCAGAGCGGGATCAGCTCGGGCACCTTCTTCGCGCCCATGATGCCCGCGATCCGGGCGGTCGCGAGCGCGTCGCCCTTGGGTAGCCCGTCCGTCGCCAGCAGGCCGAGCACCTCGGCCGTGGTGTGCACGGTGCCGCCCGCCAGCGCGGTGCGGGCGGTGGGCGTCTTGCCGGAAACGTCGACCATACGGGCGGCGCCCGTATGGTCGACGTGGCTGAGTTCACTCACGCCCAGCAGGCTAGTCCTCAGAACATCCGCTGCTTCGAGCGAACCTCGCCGAGGGCCTTCTCCCGTTCCTGCCGCTGCTCCGGCGTCATCGATGCGAAGAGCCCGCCCCGGTCCGCGGCGCAGGCCGTGTCGTGCCCGGGACGCTTGCCGTCCACGAAGAACCGATTGACGGCGTTGTTGCCGCAGGCGTTCTCCGAGCTCAGCCAGACCCCGTGCCCGCCGTCGTCGACCGACACCATCCGCGCCCGGTCGCCCAGCGCGCGCCGCATCTCCCTGGCCCCGCTCAGCGGGGTCGCCGGGTCACGCAGGTTCTGCACCACCAGGATGTTCGACGGGCCCCGGTCGCCGATCCGCACCTGCGGCTCGATCGGCTCGGACGGCCAGTAGGCGCACGCCCAGATGTTCGCCGCGGCGGCGCCGAACATCGGGTACCGCACCCGGTCCTTCTCGACGTTGCGCTGGTAGGCCGCGACGTTCTCCGGCCAGTTCACGTCGTTGCACACCACGTGCAGCTGCGCGGACAGCAGCTGCGCCACATCGAACTGCGGAGCCTCCGCGGCCTGCTTCACGACGCCTTCGGTGTCGAGCGCCTGCCACTGCTGTGCCAGCGTCGGGAAGGAGGCGGTCGAGTACAGCGCACCGAACGTGCCCGCCCGGAAGGCCGCGCCGTCCACCCCCGGAACCGCGCCACCGTCGAGCTTGGCGACGAGCTCGTGGAACTTCGCCGTCACCTGCTGCGGCGTGCGGCCGAGCCCATAGCTCTCGTGCCGCGCCGCCGCCCACTTCGCGAAGTCCGGGAAGCGGTCCTGGAACCCCTCCGCCAGCCGTCGGGACCCGGTCGTGTCGAGCCCGCCCGGACCGGTCGCGCTGTCGAGCACGATGCGATCGGTCTGCCGCGGGAACAGCGTCGAATACACGGCGCCCAGATACGTGCCGTACGAGACGCCGTAATACGAGAGCTTCTTCTCGCCCAGGGCCTCCCGGATGCGATCCATGTCGCGGGCGGTGTTGGCCGTGGTGATGTACGGCAGGTTCGCGGCCGTCTTCGAGTCGGCGCACTGCTTCGCGACGCCCTTCACGTACTCGGCGCGCTCCGCCACCGCCGCGGCGTCACGGGCGTACGGCGGGACGTTGCTGACCTGCTGCTCGGGCTTGAGGTCGCAGGTCACCGGTGTGCTGCGGCCGATCCCGCGCGGATCGAAGCCGATGATGTCGTACGCGTCGAGCACACTCGACGGCATGCCCGCCGAGCGCAACCCCGCCGGCATCGTGAGCCCGGGCCCGCCGGGGCCGCCCGGGTTGGTGAGCATGATGCCGCGCCGCTTCGCCGGCTTGGTGCTGGCGAGCTTGGAAATGGCGACATCGATGGTCTTCCCGCCCGGGTTCCGGTAGTCGAGCGGGACCTTCAAGGTGGCGCATTGCACGCCGGGCGCGGCCACGCCCTCCGGGCACGGCCCCCAGTTGACCGACGAAACCGCGGCGGACGCCGTGGCCGGTACGAGTACCGCCATGGTGACCGCCGCGGCGGTGAGTGTCCCGATCCTGCTCAGGACAGAGCGAGTCATCCCCGACCCCCATCATGATCGACTTCCTGGTCGGAGCCGAGCCTATGAGCGCGCCATCGGCGGAGTCGTCACCCTGAAGTCGGCCTCGATGTCGGTCTCAGTGATGACGGCGCCGCCGAATGGAGCAAGGGACTGTATGGCCTGTCGCCCGCGCACGAAGCCTCGCCGAAGGGCCGCAGGCCGCACCAAGCCCACGGTGGCGAATCGGGCGGCCCTTCATCGATTCTCCGTGGGCCTCCGGCCCAAAGAGGGCGGGCGACGGTGAAGTCTCCGTCGGGCGCTGAGCGCCCTTGGGGAGACGCGCTGGCTACTGACTCTGCTTCGCAGCCTTCGCCGCCTTCTTGACGGCTTCGGCGACCGCGGGCGCGACGGCGTTGTCGAACACGCTCGGCACGATGAACGAAGCGTTCAGCTTGCCGTTGTCCACGACGTCCGCGATGGCGTCGGCGGCCGCGAGGAGCATCGAGTCGTCGATGTGGTGCGCCTGCGCGTCGAGCAGGCCGCGGAAGACGCCGGGGAACGCGAGCACGTTGTTGATCTGGTTCGGGAAGTCGCTGCGGCCGGTCGCGACCACGGCGGCGTGCTTCTGCGCCTCCAGCGGGTCGATCTCCGGGTCCGGGTTGGCCAGCGCGAACACGACGGCGTCGGATTTCATGGTCGCGACCTGCTCAGCCCCGAACAGGTTCGGCGCGGAGACCCCGATGAACACGTCGGCGCCGACGAGCGCCTCGTGCAGCGTGCCCGCCTGCTGCTCCTTGTTCGTGTGCCCCGCGATCCAGGTCAGGTTCTCGTCGAGGTTGCCGCGCTCGGAGTGCACGATGCCGTCGATGTCGGCGGCCACGATGTCGCCCGGGTTCTTGCGCAGCAGCAGGCGGATGATCGCCGAGCCCGCCGCGCCGACGCCGCTGACGACGATCTTGCAGTCTTCGATGTTCTTCCCGACCACGCGCAGGGCGTTGCGCAGCGCGGCGACCACGACGATCGCGGTGCCGTGCTGGTCGTCGTGGAAGACCGGGATGTCGAGCTGCTCACGCAGGCGCTTCTCGATCTCGAAGCAGCGCGGCGCGGCGATGTCTTCGAGGTTGATGCCCGCGTACACCGGCGCGAGCGCCTTCGCGATCATGATGATCTCTTCGGTGTCCTGGGTGTCCAGGCAGACCGGCCACGCGTCGACGTCGGCGAACTTCTTGAACAGCGCCGCCTTGCCCTCCATCACCGGCAGCGCGGCGGCCGGGCCGATGTTGCCCAGCCCCAGCACCGCGGAGCCGTCGGTGAGCACCGCGACCGTGTTGCGCTTGATGGTCAGGCGGCGCGCGTCCTCGGGGTTCGCCGCGATCGCCTGGCACACCCGGGCGACACCCGGCGTGTACGCGCGGGAGAGGTCGTCACGGTTGCGGAGCGCGACCTTGGGGGTGACCTCGATCTTGCCGCCGAGGTGGATCAGGAACGTCCGGTCGGAGATCTTGCGCACGCGGACGCCCGGCAGCGAGTCCAGGGTCTGCGTGATGTCCTGCGCGTGGTTCTCCGACAGGGCGTTGGCGCTGATGTCGACGACGATCGAGTCGGGGTGCGACTCGACGACGTCGAACGCGGTCAGCACGCCGCCGACCCGGCCGACGGCGGTCGTCAGGTCACCCGCCGCGGTGGACGACGCGGGGGCCTCCACCCGGACGGTGATCGAATATCCGGGACCGGGAACCGGCATGGCACTACCCCCGCTGAGGAAAGCTCGAATAGGTCGATCGAAAACCTACTCCCGTGACGACCGCCACGAACCCTCGCAGGGGTGACTGACGAGTAACTCGCGCGCTGACGAAAACCCGCCGAAGGGGCAGACCGAACCCGCCTCACCCCTCCGAAGAGGGCGCCCCTTCATCGGATTTCCGTGGGCCTTCGGCCCGAAAGAGGCGCGCGAGAGGGCCTGTTCGGGCGCGGAGCGCCCTCGGCAGGCCAGGCCAGTAGCTTCTTACCGGTTGATCTCGGTCTCGGGGTGCACGTACGGCACCGTGTCGAGGGGGAAGGTCACGTCGCCGAACGGGGACAAGGCGCCCTGCCGATCGGACGCGAGCTCGGTGACGGGGTGCTCCCCGTCCTCACCGGGCCACGTGGGGTCGATGCCCGCGCGCTTCTTGTTATCGCCCTTCGCCACAACGTCCTCCAGAGCATGGTCAAGCCGTTCTCGAGGGACAGTCTGCCCGAACGCGGCTGCCGGGCCACCACCCGCCCGGTATCCTGGTCGTCTATGCCCGCGCCATCCCTGGCGGACTGGCTGCGCCAGGAGTCCGACGACGCCCTCGCCGCGCTGCTGCGCACGCGTCGCGACCTGTCCACGCCGCCCCCGTCCGACACCATCGTGCTCGCCACCCGGGCAGGCACGCCGGGCTCCGTCGCGCGTGCGTGTGAAGACCTCGACACCTTCACCCTCGCCGTCCTCGACTCCCTGCTGCTGGCCGGAGCGGACACCGAGCCGGTCGCCGCGGCCGAGGTCGCGCGGCTCACGGGCACGGAGATCGGCGAGGCGCTGGCGTTGTTGCGCAAACGGGCACTGGTCTGGGGCGAGGACGACGCGCTGCGCGTCCCGCCGTCGGCCCGCGACGCGCTCGGCCCCTTCCCCGCCGGGCTCGGGGCGTCGTCCCCCGCGCTCGCCGGAGCGGATATCGAGGCCGCGCTCGCGGAGGTCGGCGAGGACGAACGCGCCCTGCTGACGACGCTGGCCGCCGGGCCGCCGATCGGCCGCACCCGCGACGCGTCGGCGGACGTCCCGCTGGAGCGGGCGCAAAACCCAGTCCAGCGCCTCCTCGCAAGGGGGCTGCTGCTTCGCCGGGACGACCAGACCGTCGAGCTGCCGCGTGAGATCGGGATCGCGCTGCGCGGCGGGGTGGTGTTCGAGCAGGCGTCGCTGCGCGAACCGGAGCTCCCCGTCCATCCGCATCAGCAGTCCACTGTGGACACTACGGCGGCCGGCGAGGCGATGGAGTTCTTACGCCAGACCGAAAACATGCTCCGCGCCTGGTCCGAGACGCCGCCACCGGTGCTGAAGTCCGGCGGGCTCGGAGTCCGCGAACTGAAGAAGCTCGCGAAGGATCTCGACGTCGACGAGGCGCGGGTGACCCTGCTGGCGGAGATCGCGGTCGGCGCCGGTCTGGTGGCCGACAGCGAAGCGACCACGCCGGAATGGGTGCCGACGACGCTCACGGATTCGTGGCTCGCCTCGCCGACCGCGCAGCGCTGGATGACGGTCGCGCAGGCCTGGCTCGAACTGCCCCGGCTGCCCGGCCTCGCCGGCGGACGGGACGCGAAGGACAAGCCGATCGCGCCGTTGTCGGAGGATCTGCGCCGTCCGCTGGCGCCCACTTCGCGGCGCCGGATCCTCGTCGCGCTGGCGGCGCTGCCCGAGGGCGCCGGCGTGAAGAGCACCGACGAACTGGTCGCCGCGCTCGCCTGGCGCGCGCCGCGGCGGGGCGGGCGGCTGCGGGACGAGACCGTGCGCTGGACGATGGCCGAGGGGACCGCGCTCGGCCTGATCGGGCTCGGCGGGCTCACCACGGCGACCCGGGCGCTGCTGGCCGAGGATCGCCCGGGAGCGATCGAGGCGATGCTCGACGCGCTGCCGCGTCCGGTGGACCACGTGCTCGTCCAAGCGGACCTGACCGTCGTCGCGCCGGGTCCACTGGAGGCCGAACTCGCGGCCGAGATGACCGCCGTCGCCGACATCGAATCGGCCGGGCACGCGACCGTCTACCGGATCACCGAGACGTCCGTGCGGCGCGCGCTCGACACCGGGCGGACCGCTGGCGAACTGCATCAGCTGTTCACGTCGAAGTCGGCGACGCCGGTGCCCCAATCGCTGAGCTACCTCATCGACGACGTCGCCCGGCGGCACGGACGGCTGCGCGGCGGGGCCGCCGAGTCGTTCCTGCGCTGCGACGACGCGTCGCTGCTCGCCGAGGTCATGGGGAGCCCCGTCGCGACCGAGTACGGCTTGCGCATGATCGCGCCGACAGTGCTCATCAGCGCGTACCCGCTCGCCGAAGTCCTCGACGCGCTCCGCGCCGCCGGGTTCGCTCCGGCCGCCGAAGGGCCCGACGGGCGCGTCATGGACATCAGGCCGTCCGGCCGCCGCCTGCCCGCGAAGGCGCGTGCCGCGCGTCGCGCGCATGGGGAGCCTGCCGGGCTGACGGACGAGCAGGTCGGCAAGATCGTCGCGCACGTCCGGGCCGGTGACGCCGCTTCGGCGCGCCGCCGGGGCGAGACGGTGCGCGCGCCGCAGGGAGGCGGCGCCGGGGACACTTCCGCGACGCTGGCGCTGCTGTCGCAGGCGACCATCGAGCGCCGCGAGGTGTGGATCGGGTTCGTCGACTCACGCGGGACGGCGAGCCAGCGGGTGGTGCGGCCGCTGCGGGTCGGCGGCGGGGTCCTCGAAGGAACCGACAACGAGCGCTACCCGCTGCACCGGATCACGTCGGCCGCCCTCGTCGAAGACTGACCACTTCCCGGCGTGCTTTGCGGCGGCGGCTGGCCTACACTGTGTTCGGAGCGTGACGTCGCGGACGTCACGCGAGTCGCAAGGCCAGGTGCACCCGGGGCAGACCGGGACCCTGGCCTTACGCATGTCCGCCTAGCATCTGGTCTCCACGTCGATCTCGTACACGAGATCTTCGACCAGCCGCCGATAGCCGGGTTGCCCGTCCTTCGTGGCCCTGATCGCGCCGGCGACGATATCCGCGGCCCAGAGCAAGGGTTCGTCCTTGCCTTTCTCATGGACGACCCGGAACTGGGTGCCCTTAGGCAAATCGAATCTGGCGCCTCTGACCGTCTCGACATCCCGAGCGTTCAAAGTGGCTGTCCGTGACTCGAGAACGAGCATTTCGACGTCGAAGGCGGAAAGTTCGAGAGTCAAACGCCGAAGGCAACCGGCCCGGGCCCGTTCCTGCCGCCGCCGGGGTACCGGGGAGCCGATCGCGACAAGGTGGAATCCGTCGAGGTCGGCGAGGGTCTTTACGGCGGCCGCTTGTTCCGCCGGATCCATCTCGTTCCAGTGGAGTTTGGGGATTCGCCGCTTACCCCGAAGCTCCGACATGACGATCCGGGCTTCGCCGTGTACCGCTGGGTCGAAGACGGCGGCCGCCAGTACGTAGAAGCCGTCGACGTCGGATTCCTTGAAGGATTCATCACCGAACGCGAGGATCGGCGGCCGACCACCTGATGACATAGCGTGATTTTAGGTCACGCCATGTACTCATGGTCTCCGCGTCGCCTTGCGCGATCGCATTTAGAGGACGAAATGCAGGGGGGTCAGAGGGCCCGAAGGCCTTGAAGCACCCGTTCCATGAAAGCGCGCGAAGAGGAGTCCCCGAGGATCAGCTCCGTCTGGTGGATCAGCACCAGCCCGGCGTCCGCCATGTCGCCCACGAGCACCTTCACCACGCCCAGCGGCAGCCGCAGATGCGCGGCGATCTCCGCGATCGAGCGGGTGTCCAGGCAGAGGTCGCAGATCTGCCGGTGTTCTGGGGTGCGCACGCCGCGGTACCGGCGGCCGTCCTCGCTGGTCGACACCAGCGCCTCCAGCGCCAGGTCGTGCGCGGTGCGGGTGCGCCCGCCGGTGCGGGTGTAGGGCCGGACCCGGGAGCCCGAAGCCGGAGGCAGGTAGACCGAAGCGGGCGCGACGTCAGCGGGCGCGGACCGCGGAGGCGATTGCCGGATCGGCGAAGGCATCGAAGCGGGAGGCGCCGGCTCGGGAGGCGGCGCGGCCGGACGCCGCGGCATCACCGTGCTGATCGAGCTCAGCTCGAATCGGCTCGGCGAATCGAAGGCTTCGCGTTCGGTGCCCTGATAGAGGGAGTCCCAGCCGGCGGGGTCCGGTTCGGTGAATCCGCTGATCTTCATCGGTCACCCACGTACGCCGCCCTGCAGCTGCGCCCGCAGCTCAGGGGTGATCTGCTGGCCGACCCGCTCGACGAGCAGCGTCATCTCGTAGGCCACGGTGCCGATGTCGCAGGTCGGCGCGGCCAGCACGGCGAGCGATGAGCCGTCGGCGACCGACATGAGGAAGAGGTAACCGCGTTCCATCTCGACGACGGTCTGGTTGACCCCGCCCGCGTCGAAGCAGCGGGCCGCGCCTGCGGTGAGACTGATCAGGCCGGAGGCGACCGCGGAGAGCTGTTCGGCCCGTTCCTGCGGCAGCCCGTCCGACGGCGCGAGGAGAAGCCCGTCCGCGGAGACCAGCACGGCGTGTGCCGCACCGGGAACCCGGCGCGCGAAATCCGTGATGAGCCAGCCGAACGAGCTCTGCTGCCCGGATGCCGTCACAAGTCCCTCCTCGCTGCGTCAAGACCACCTGGGCGGCGTGGTCCGGGCGTCTCCCGCCCACCAGCACCGATCCCGGTGCCGACGAGCCGAAAGACGCCTCCACCCAGCGTATTCGTCCCGTCGATCGTGTCGAGCCCGCCACCCGGCCGACCACGTTAACCGAACGTAAACGTCCAGCCGCGCACCGCGTCGACACATCGTGAACCACGCATTCGTGGGTCACCCTGTGGTGGCCTGGCGCGACCAGGTGTGAACCGGCGTCCGCGCAGGTCACCGACGTCGCGGCCACTCGATCGGGGGTCGCCGCCGCCGGATCGCGTGAAAGGGGTCGCCCCGCGTTCGATCCGACCGGTGACGCCACTCCCCGAAGCGGGTGAAGCCTGCCGAGTTCACTCCAACGGCCGCATCCGCTCCGGGCTTTCGTCCCTTTTATCCCGCGCGCAACGCCGAATCGTGTGCGATGGCGTGCTGCACGACCGAGATCAACACCTGCTTGGCGGACTCACGTTCCCGCGCGTCACAGGCCATGATCGGCACGGACGGCGAGATCGTCAGCGCGTGCCGGACGTCCTCGATCTGGTGGTGCAGCAGGCGGTCGAAGCAGTTGATCGCCACGACGTACGGCAGCTTCCGGTTCTCGAAGAAGTCGATCGAGGGGAACGCGTCGGCGAGCCGCCGCGTGTCGACCAGCACGACGGCACCGATGGCGCCGACCGCGAGGTCGTCCCACATGAACCAGAACCGGTGCTGGCCCGGCGTACCGAACACGTACAGCACCAGATCCGAGTCCAGCGAAATCCGGCCGAAGTCCATGGCCACGGTCGTCGTCGACTTGTTCGGGGTGGCCGAATTGTCGTCGACGCCGGTACTGGCCTCGGTCATCATGGCCTCGGTGGTCAGCGGATCGATCTCCGAAACCGCTCCGACCAGCGTGGTCTTCCCCGAGCCGAATCCGCCAGCGACCACGATCTTGGCCGACGAAGTCGGTCCGGTCACCTGCGGCGCATTCGCGTCGGAGTCAAATTCTCCGAAGCCCACTGAGCACCCTCTCCATGAACTCGATACTCGGCCGGTCACCCACGTTCTGGCTGGCGGTGTGCACCAGGACCAGACCGAGGCCGGCCACGTCTCCGATCAGCACCCGGACCACGCCGAGCGGCAGGCGCAGCAGCGCCGCGACTTCGGCGACGGACCGGGTGTCCAGGCAAAGGTCGCAGATCGACCGGTGTTCGGGGACGCGTACCCGGTCGAGCACACGTCCCTGTTCGCTGGTCGAGATCAACGCCTCGATGGCAAGGTCGTACGTCGGCTTGGTCCGGCCCCGCGTGCGGAAATACGGCCGGACCAGGCCGGAGGATTCGACGTCGGTGGTGTACTGCTCGTCGACGAACTCGTTCTGCGCCTGCTGCGGCAACGCCGCGGCGAGCGGGTCGGCGGCGGCCGCCGCCGCCCGGCGCTCCTCCTCCTTGTCGAAGGAGAACTTGGCGAACTCGCCCGAGTCGTAGAGCGGGCCGCTGCCACCACCGAACAGCTCCGCCCCCGGCCCGCCGAGCAGGCGTTCCCGGTAGTCCGAGACGCTGAAATCGGCGGGTCCTTGACCCGCGTTCGAATCGGTCAGCCAGCGGGAGGCCTCGTCCGGGGACACGGGGTCGTTGTCCGACCCCTGTGCCCGCCTCGATCGCCATTCGCGGTCGACCCGGTCCCGGAAGGACGTCCAGTCCTCCCGGCCGTCGTCTCGTTCCGACCACCCGCCGGAGAAGTCGTCACCGAGCCGGCCATCGCCCCTCAAGCGCCCGTCGTCCACGGCATTCTCCTCGGTTCCCGGTCGCTCAGCGGCGGACCGACGCGCCCTGCAGCTGCGCGCGCATCTCCGGTGTCAGCTGTTGCCCCACCCGTTCCACCAGCAGGGTCATCTCGTAGACGACCAAGCCGATGTCGCTCTCCGGCGATCCGAGGACCGCCAGGCAGGAACCGTCGGACACCGACATCAGGAAGAGGAAGCCGTTGGCCATCTCGACCACCGTCTGCGCGACCGTGCCGCCCTCGAACACCTTCGCCGCACCGCGCGCGAGGCTCGTGAGCCCCGACGCGACCGCGGCCAGCTGATCGGCCCTGTCCTTGGGAAGTCCCTTCGAGGACGCCAGCAGCAACCCGTCCGCCGACACCACCACGGCATGCGCCGCACCCGGGACCCGGTGCACGAAATCCGTGATCAGCCAGGCAAAGCTGCTCGTGTGTCCTTTACCCTGCGCCTGGCCGCCAGGCTGCGCCGGACCACCCGGCTGCATCGCACCCGCCCGTGTCACTGTCACTCCTTACTGCTGTCATCGGCAGAGGTATCCCTGCCGGTCACCGGAACGCCGTTGTCATCCAGCGCATCGAGCGGGCGTTCCTTCAACGCGTGCCGTCCCGACGTGTAGCCCTTCTGGAAGCTTGCCATCCGACTCCGTGCCGCCGTCGCCGAGCGGGCGATCGCGCCCGTACCCGGCATTCCGGAGGTCTTGTCGGCGAACGAGTCTTCCTTCTTCGGCTCGTTCCCGCCGATCGAGCCGGGGACGAGGTACTGGTTCGGCACCCGTTTGGGCAGGCCCGCCGGGGTGATCTCCTCGTTCCGGTCTTCGTACAGGACCTGCGCCGCCTGCCAGCCGTCGTCCGACGCGCTGCGCCAGCCATTGTCCTGGAGCACCGTCTCCGGCGGAACACTCCGCGGGGTCCGAGTGGGCAATGCCTCTCCGGAGGTGTCCTCGGCCGCGGATTCCGCCGCTTCGGCGCCACCGTTGGGGGTCCGCACGGGCAGTTCGGACTCGACCGGCTCGGTGTACGTCGTCGGGGAGTCGCCCCCGGTCTCGTCACCTTCGCTGAACCAGCGCGAGAGCACCGACTGGTAGATCGGCAGCCGCCGGGTGGGGACGTCGTCCTCGAGCGCCGACTTGCCCGCGTCGGAGGGCTCCTCCGGCTTGCTCGGCGGCTCGACCGGCGTGTACTTCGGCTCCCGCTTCGGCAGCACCAGCGACGCGAACTGGGTGTCGGTGCCGCTGGAGGCGCCGTCGCCGTTCGCCGGCGAGATGTCTTCGGCCGTCGGCCACGCCGGGGTCTCTTCGGCGGGGGACGCGGGGCTGAGGAACGGCCCGGCCGCGTTCTTGCCCGCGACCAGGTCGTCGAGGCTGATCGGCTGGTCGAGCGGCACGAGCCCACCCTGCGACGCGACCGGTTGTGGAGCGGACGGCGGCTTCGACGGCGGCGGAGGAGTCATCTCCAGGCCGCGGTCGGAGGCGGGGATGTTCGGCAGCGAGGACGACATCTCGGACACCGACGGCATCGAAGGCATCGACGTTTCCGAGCGGTTCGCCGGCGGCGGGGTGTTGCGCACGCCGGGCCGCATCTGCGTGAGCAGCTCGGCGGGCACGACGACCCGCGCGATCACGCCGCCCTCGATGTCCTCGTTCTCCCGGAGCCGGACCTCGATGCCGTGGCGGCGCGCCAGGCGCGCGACCACGTACAGGCCCATCCGCCGGGTCACCGAGACGTCCAGGTCCGGCGGGTCGGCCAGGCGCTGGTTGACCTCGGCGAGCCGCTCCTCGGTCATGCCGACACCGTGGTCGGTGACCTGGATGGCGAGCGCCTTCTTGCGGGTGATCACCGCGCGGACGGTCACCTTCGTCTCCGGCTCGGAGAAGTAGGTGGCGTTGTCCAGCAGTTCCGCGAGCACGTGCACGAGGTCGTGGATCGTCAGGCCCTGGACGGCGACCTCGGGGACGATCCCGATCTCGATCCGGGCGTACTGCTCGATCTCCGAGACCGCGGCGCCGATGACGTCGGCGGCGGGCACCGGCTTGGGCACCGACTTCGCGAGACCGGCGCCCGAGAGCACCAGGAGGCTTTCACCGTTGCGGCGCAGCCGCGTGGCGAGGTGGTCGAGCTCGAACAGGCTGGCCAAGTGGTCCGGGTCCTGCTCGTCGGCCTCCAGCCGGTCGATCACGCCGAGCTGGCGTTCCACCAGCCGCTGCGACCGGCGGGACAGGTTCACGAAGATGCCGTTGACGTTCTCGCGCAGGAGAGCCTGTTCGGCGGCCATCTTGACGGCCTGCTCGTGGACGACGTCGAACGACCGCGCCACTTCACCGATCTCGTCACGCGACGTGACGGGCACCGGCTCGACCGACCGCTTCGAGGCGTTGACCGGGTCCGGGTCGTCGAGGATCGCTTGCACGGTTTCCGGCAGTCGTGTGTAGGCCACGTCGAGCGCCGTCTTCCGCAGCACCCGCAGCGGGCGCAGCATCAGGCGGGCGATGACGAGCATCAGGAACAGCGCCGCGAGCAGCGCCAGCAGCACGATCGCGCCGCCGATCCAGGCCGAGTTGATCGCGTCGGTGGCCAGGCCGTCGGCCTGTGCCCGCAGCTGACCGAGCAGATTGGTCTCGACCGCACGCAGCTTGTCCAGCGCGACGCGGCTGTCGTTGCCGAGGGCGACGTTGTCGATCGCCGGCGGCTCGTTCTGCTGGTGCAGCGAGAACGCCATCGTGGTGATCCGGCGGCGGTCGTCGACCTCGGGACCGGAGAAGGTGTCCGAATAAAGCTGCCGCTGTTCGGGGCTGGCGTTGTTGAGGAACGCCGCCGTCGAGGCGTCACCGCTGGCGACCGCCGAACGCGCCTGGTCGAACAGGTCGCCGGGGAACCCGGAGCGGAAGGAGGCGATCAGCAGCGCCGCGTCACCGCGGGCGATGAACTCCTTGCTCTCACTGATGGCCTGCACGGTGACGCCGAGGCGGAGCACGTCGCGGTTCGCCACCGCGGTGGTCACCTCGCGGCCGAGCTGGACCAGCGAGTCGAGGATGCCGGAGTAGGCGATGAGGATCGGGGTGTCGCCGAGCAGCGAGGTGTTCATCGCGCCGCGCAGCGGGCGCAGGGCGTCGAGCCGCTGCAGACCACGCGCGTAGCGGTCCCTCGTGTCCTGATCGTCCGGGTTGATCTGGTTCGCCGAGGCACGCAGGTCGTCGACGGCGCGGTCGACCTTGGCGATCTGCGCGTCGAGACCGTTCTGGCGCGACGGGTCACCGGAGGCGATCTTGGCGACGGCGAGCGCGCGTTCGCTCTGCAGCTCGTGCACCACGAGGGTGATCTTGTCGGCGAACGCGACCTGGTCGGCCGTGTCCTGGAACCGGGCCGCTTCGCTGCTGTCGTCGATCACGCGGAGCGTGCCGAGCGCGAGCGCGGTCAGCGTCGGAATGATCAGGACGGCCGCGAGCTTCGATCGCAGACGCCAGTTACGCAGGCCCAGGAACGACCCGGCCTTCCCACCAGGACCGTCTCCGGTTTCCCGCGCAGGGGTCCCTCCCACCCCCGCGGTGTCTTCGTTCGGCACCGCCGCACCACCATCATCTTCATTCGGGCCGGGAAAGCCCATTTTGGACATGCCGTTCTGCTGCTGCCTGGGTCGGTTGTCGGAGACCACTACCCGCACGCTCCTGCCATCCGGCAGGGAGACGTTGGACGCGAGTGCTCACTCTGACGAATGAGGAAGTCGTCTTTGACGCAGTCTCTCAAGTGCACTTGGCCGAAATCCCGCCTGACGTCATTGGTCTATTCGGCCTAACCCGCCAGTGCGCGGGCGCGCACCAGTGAAGCACGGTCGTGTCCGACATCAGGATCGCGTTCGACACAGAGTGCCTTGCACCTCGGGAAAGGTCCAGAGCGTTCGGCCATCCAAGGCACTCTCTTTCACTACATCAGTGGTCCACACCTCACTACCGGTGCATGAGGGTAGCGAACGGGCGGCCCAGATGTAACCCTTCGGTCAAGACCTGCAAGTAAGCCCCGGACGGGTCTTGACCCGTTGACACTCAATCGTCAACAACTCCCCGCCCCGAACACGCCCAGTTGTGTTCACTTCTGACAAACAACCTGTTCGGGTGATCGTTACCACTTGGGATCATGGGATGACCACCCATTGTGAGCACAGTGTGTGTTCTCTACAGTGGGCCCGTGACTCGACAAAGAGTCACTTCCGAATTCCACATCAGGCCACGTCATCACGTGTCCTCCCCCTCGATCAGGAGCACCACTTGCTTTCGAAGAAGGCCTTGAGCGCCCGCCTCGGGCGGCCGTCTCGTGGAATGGCGAGGGCGATCGCATTCGCGATGGCGGCCGTCGTCACGACGTCGGTCGGTGGCTGCGGCCTGCTCGGCGGTGACGATTCGTCCTCTTCCGGCGGCTCGGGGAACCTCGAGAAGTCGAAGATCAAGGTCGCCGTGATGTCGACCATCGACCTGGCCCCGCTGCGCCTCGCCCAGGACGGCGGCTACTTCAAGAACGAGGGCCTCGACGTCGAGGCGGTGGAAGCCGCGACCGGTCAGGTCTCGCTGACCAAGCTGATCGGCGGCGAGGTCGACATCGCGTACGCGAGCTACACGCCGTTCTTCATCGCGATGAGCAAGAACACCGCCGACATCAAGCTGGTCGCGGACGCCTCCTCCGCCGGCCCGAAGAGCACGATGCTGGTCACGCTGCCGACGTCGTCGGTGAAGAGCGTCAGCGACCTGGCGGGCAAGAAGATCGGCATCACCGCGCCGAACACCGTGTCCGACACGCTGTCCAAATCGGTCATGAAGGACCACGGCGTCGACGCCAGCAAGGTCCAGTGGGTGCCGATCCCGCTGCCGAACGTCGGGACCGCGCTCAAGAACGGCGACATCGACGCCGGCTTCCTGACCGAGCCGTTCATCACCCAGACCGCGAAGCAGGCGGGCACCGTCCCGGTCGTGGACACCGCCACCGGCGCCACCCAGGACTTCCCCACCGCGGGCTACGGCTCGCTCGGCAAGTTCGTGTCGGAGAACCCGAAGACCGTGGCCGCCTTCCAGCGCGCCATGCAGAAGGCCACCCGGGACGCGGCGGACCGCTCCAAGATCGAGCCGCTGCTGGTCAAGTACGCCAAGATCGACCAGGACACCGCCGCGCTGACCACGCTGCTGACGTTCCAGTCCACCCTGGACCCCCGCCGCATCCAGCGGGTCCCGGACCTGCTCCTGCAGATGGGCGCGATCCCGACCAAGATCGACGTCGGCCCGATGATCGCGGCGCAGGCCACCAGCTGACGACGCGGCATTACATCTAATAGTCACATTTCTCGGAAATTGATCACTGAAAGTAATGATGTCCAAGCGGGTGATCAGGCGATCGGGCGAATGGCCTAAAATGATCACCCGCTCACGACACCCATTGTGAGCAGGTGGGCAAATCTCTAAGGTGACCGCGTGCCTGGCGGAATGAAGCCACGACACGGATGAAAAAACCCAACGGTGATTCATTGTTTCCGAGGAGCTGGCTTTGTTTCGAAACGCCATGAGCAGGAGCGGTGTACGTAGAGGACGGGGTGCCGTCGGCGTCGCCCTGAGCGCGCTCATGCTGGCCACCTTGGGCGCCTGTGGCGCACTCGGCGGCGAGGACACGTCCAAGGCGTCGGGTGGCGAAGGCGGCCTTGAGAAGCCGAAGATCAAGGTCGCCCTGCTGCCCGTCGTCGACCTCGCGCCGCTGCGGCTGGCGCAGGAGGGCGGCTACTTCAAGGCCGAAGGTCTCGAGGTCGAAGCGGTCGACGCGCCCAGCGGCCAGCAGGCGATGACCAAGATGATCGGTGGCGAGGTCGACATCGCCTTCTCCACCTACATGCCGTTCTTCGTGGCGAAGAGCAAGGGCGCGGCCGACATCAGGCTCGTCGCCGACGCGGTTTCGGCCAGCCCCAAGAGCAACGCGGTCGTCACCGTGCCGACCTCCTCGGTCAAGACGATCAACGACCTCGCGGGCAAGAAGATCGCGATCACCGACAAGAACACCGCCTCCCACCTGCTCACCGTCTCGGTGATGAAGGACCACGGCGTCGACACCAGCAAGGTCCAGTGGGTGCCGATGGCGCTGCCGAACATCGCCTCGGCGCTCGCGGCGGGCCAGGTCGACGCGGGCTACCTGCCCGAGCCGTTCCTGACCCAGGCCTCCAAGGTCGTCGGCGCGACCCCGGTCGTCGACATCTCGACCGGCGCCACCCAGGACTTCCCCCTGGCGGGCTTCGGCGCGCTCGGGTCCTTCGTGGACAAGAACCCCAAGACGCTGGCCGCGTTCCAGCGCGCACTGGGCAAGGCCGTGCGCGACTCGGCCGACCGCTCCAAGATCGAACCCCTCATCGTCAAGTTCGCCAAGGTCGACGCGGAAACCGCTTCACTGCTCACGCTGCCGACGTTCGGGTCCACTCTGGACGCCCGTCGCCTGCAGCGGGTACCGGACCTGCTGCTGCAGACCGGAGTGATCGGGGCCAAGCTCGACGCCGCTCCGATGCTCGCCCCTCAAGCTGGATAAAGGTAAAGGTGTCACGACTTCTCCGTGCCCTTGCCGGTCTGGCCGGTTTCTTCCTCGTGTGGGAAGTGATCGTCCAGGCCGGCCTGGTCCGTAAAGAGTTCCTCCCCCCGCCGTCCGTCGTCCTCGTGACGATCTTCGAACAGTTCGGCGAGACCCAGTTCCTCCGGGACCTGATCGCCACGTTCCTCGCGTGGGCGATCGCCCTGCTGATCGCGGTCGCCATCGCGGTGCCCGCCGGCCTGCTGCTGGGCAGCATCCCCGGCCTGCGCACGGCCACCGCGGTGGTCATCGAGTTCCTGCGGCCGATCCCCGCCGTCGCGCTGATCCCGCTGGTGCTCCTGCTGATCGGCGGCGGCCCCGAGGCGAAGATCACGCTGGCCGTGTACGCCTCGTTGTGGCCCATCATGTTCAACACGATCTACGCGCTCGGCGAGATCGACCCCGTGCTGCTGGAGACGGCGAAGGCCTGCGGTACCAGCAAGTTCCGGACGCTGACGTCGGTGGCGCTGCCGCATACCGCGCCGTTCGTGTTCACCGGGGTGCGGCTGTCCGCCAACATCGCGCTGATCGCGGTGGTCAGTACCGAGTTCCTCGCCGGGGCCAAACTCGGCATCGGCAACTTCATCATGCAGGCCAGCACCGGCTCCACCAGGTTCGACCTCGTGCTCGCCGGCACCGTGGTGGTCGGCGCGCTCGGCTTCCTCATCAACGGCGGGCTCGAGATGATCGGCAGGCGGGCGTTCCGCTGGAGCACGGTCGACCGGGAGGCGGTCTCGTGACGACCCTCACGCTGACCAGCCGCGTCGGCAGGCGCGTCGGCCGGGGTATCGGCATCCTCGTCCGCAACTGGCTGCTCTTCTTCGCCCTGCTCGGGCTCTGGGAGCTCGCGACCCGGCTCGCGGAAAGCCCGTTCTTCCCGCCGCCGAGCGAGATCCTGAACGCCTCGGTGAAACTGTGGTTCACCGGCCCGGCCTCGCAGCTCTTCCTGACCGACACCGTGTTCGACAACGTCCTCCCGAGCCTCGGCCGGACGCTCGGCGGCTGGCTGCTGGCCGGCGCGTTCGGTGTCGCCCTGGGTGTCCTTTTGGGACGGTCCAAGCACGGGATGGACTACGTCGGGCCGCTTTTCGCGTTCTTCCGCTCGGTGCCGCCGCCCGCGCTGATCCCGGTGTTCATCGTCCTTTTCGGACTCGGGCCGGGTATGCAGACCGGGTCGATCATCTTCGGCGCGATCTGGCCGGTGCTGCTCAACACCGTGGACGGCGTCCGGTCGGTGGACCAGGTGAAGATCGACACCGCGAAGTCGTTCCGGACGCCGCGGTCGTACTGGGTGCGCTCGATCGTGCTGCCCGCCGCGGGGCCGAAGATCTTCGCGGGCCTGCGGCTCAGCCTGTCCATTTCCCTGCTGCTGATGGTGATCTCGGAGCTGGTCGGCTCCTACAACGGCATCGGCCGCTCCCTGATGGACGCCCAGCAGGCGTTCGACTTCCCGCTCATGTGGTCGTGGCTGGTCCTGCTCGGACTGCTCGGCTTCGGGTTCAACGCGGCCTTCCTCGCGGTGGAGCAGAGAGTGCTTCGCTGGCAGCCCACCCGCAACGGCCGTATCTAGCTTTCGAAGGGTCAGCAAGATGTCAACCATGCTCGAAGTCTCCGGGCTGAACCACCGGTACGGCGCGGGAGAAAAGGCGCACGTCGCGGTCAACGACCTGTCGTTCACCGTCGAAGCGGGACAGCTCGCGAGCATCGTCGGCCCGTCGGGCTGCGGCAAGTCCACGCTCCTGCGCTGCATCGCCGGGCTGATCAAGCCGACGTCCGGCCGCGTCAGCCTCCACGGCGACGACGTTTCCGGCGTGCCGGAGGATCTGGCCGTCGTGTTCCAGGACTACAGCCGCTCGCTGTTCCCGTGGCTGTCGGTCGCGAAGAACGTCGAGTTCCCGTTGCGGTGGCGCAACTTGAGCCGCGCGGAGCGCCGGACGCGGGCGCAGGAGGCACTGGAGTCGGTCGGCCTGTCCGGGGTCGGCTCGAAGTTCCCGTGGCAGCTCTCGGGCGGCATGCAGCAGCGTGTGTCGATCGCACGGGCGCTGGCCAGCCGTCCCGCGCTGCTGCTGATGGACGAGCCGTTCGCGTCGGTCGACGCGCAGACGCGGTTCGAACTCGAAGACCTGACGCGGCGCGTGCAGCGCGAGAACGGGAGCACGGTCCTCGTCGTCACGCACGACATCGACGAGAGCGTCTACCTGTCGGACCGCGTGCTGGTGCTGTCGAAGTCGCCCGCGAAGATCGTCGCGGACCTGCCGGTGGGGCTGCCCGAGGAGCGGGACCAGATCACCACGCGCGAGTCCGCCGAGTTCGTGACGCTGCGCGGTGAGGTGGCGCGGCTGCTGCACGGTGGTGCCCCGGAGGCTGCCGCCGCCGCTTCGGACGCGGCCGAGTACGAGTTGGCGCAGCGGGAAGCGGCTGCCGACGCCGAGGCCGAGGCGCGCGCCAAGAGCTGACGCTCAAGTACATGAAGGCCCCCTTCACGTACTTCTTGGGTGGCGCTGGCGGCCGAGCAGGCGTTGCGAAAGCCACTTTCGCAACCTTCAACGTTGCGAAAGTGGCTTTCGCAACGCTCCACATTGGATCATGACCACGCCACGCGACGAAGGGCGCTTTCCCCGCATGTGAAGCGGGGAAAGCGCCCTTCAGCTATCTCAGTACAGCGTGCGCGGGTTCGCGTCGATGCGGACGTGCACCAGATGCGGCCGCTCATCCGGCAGCGCGGCCTCCAGCGTCGGCTTGAGGTCTTCGGCCTTCTCGACGACCGACGTGTTCAGCCCCAGGCTCTTCGCCAACGCGGGGAAATCGATGCCGCCGAGGTCGACGCCCGGCACCTTCTCGCCGCCCGCGGCCTCGCCGAGGATGCGCACGGCGGCGTACTGCGAGTTGTCGAAGATCACGAACGTCACCGGCAGGTTGTGCTGCGCCGCCGTCCACAGTGCCTGGACGCAGTACATGCTCGACCCGTCGCCGAGGATCGCGACGACCTTGCGGTCCGGGCGGGCCAGCGCGGCGCCGACGGCGGCCGGGAGACCGTAGCCGAGGGTGCCGCTGGCGACGGTGAGGAAGCCGGTGTCGGTGGACTTGATCGGCAGGTGGTCGTGCAGGTCGTTGCGGTGACTCGGGGTCTCCTCGACGACGATCGCGTCGTCCGGCAGGACTTCGGAGATCACGGAGTAGGCGAAGGCAGGGGTGATCGGCGTGACCGCGGCGGGCTTTTCCAGCCTGGTGCGGGGTTTCGGCGCTTCCCGCGGCGCGGCGCGGTCCAGCAGCGCGCGGATCGCGAGCTTCGGCGTCGCGCGGATGCCGGTGCCTTCCGCCGCCCTGGCGAGGATCTGCTCGTCGTCGCTGACCAGGAACAGCGGCGGCAGCGCGGTTTCCGACTCGCCGCGGTACACGTGGTAGGTGAACGCCGGGGCCCCGATGACGACCACGAGATCGTGGTCGGTCAGCGCGCTCGCGAGCGCTTTCCGTTCCGGCTGAAGGAATCCGAAGAACTGCGGGTGGTCCTCGGGGAAGGAGCAGCGGGCGCCCATCGGCGGCGCCCAGACCCCGGCGCCGACCTTCTCGGCCAGCTCGACGACGTCGGGCACGGCGCCTTCACCGTCGATACCGGGGCCGACCACGATCGCCGGATGCTCGGCGGCGTCCAGCGCCGACACCAGTTCGTCCAAAGCGGACGGATCGGGCGCGAAACCGCGGATCTGCGGCCGGGAGACGATCGGCTTCGTGGTCTCGACGTCCCAGTCGTCCACGGGCACCGAGACGAACACCGGACCCATGGGTGCCTGCGTCGCGATGTGATACGCCCGCGCCAGCGCCGCCGGGACGTCCTCCGCCCTGGCGGGCTCGCAGCTCCACTTCACATACGGCTTGGGGAAGTTCGCCGCCTCGACGGCGCCGAGGAAGGGATCGTCCGGCAGCAACGACCTGGTCTGCTGGCCGGCGAGGATGATCAGCGGGGCGTTGTTGCGGTACGCGGTGAAGATATGTCCTAGCGCGTGCCCGACCCCGCCCGCGGAATGCAAGTTCACCAGCGCCGCGCGCCTGCTCGCGCGGGCGTACCCGTCGGCCATCGCGACGACGGACGCCTCGTGGAGCGCGAGCACGTAGGTGAAGTCGTC
Organism: Amycolatopsis keratiniphila; assembly: GCF_000400635.2. NCBI lineage: Bacteria > Bacillati > Actinomycetota > Actinomycetes > Pseudonocardiales > Pseudonocardiaceae > Amycolatopsis > Amycolatopsis keratiniphila. Next base: position 8,121,464 of record NC_021252.1, read on the forward strand.
GGGCCACTCCGTGAGGAAGGCGATCTCGGTCGTCCCGGGATTGCCGAAAACGGTGGTCAGGCCCAGATCGCGCAGCAGTTCCCTGGTCGCGTCACGTACGGTGCGGGTAGCCATGGCCACACGCTATCTCGTCGGTACCCGATAGTTGAAGATGCAACCTCGTATCACCGTATGTGGTCTGGACCTGACCCGGTGCGTCCGTCCGGCACCCCCGCATTTCGTCCTCTGAATGCGGTAGTCGCACGCGCAAGGAACCCGGTGCGTACGGCCTGCTCCTTGATGCGATGCGGTGAAGCAAGCCGGCCGGCGAAAGTCCGTGAAGGCCTCCTTGCCTACCTTGAGGGTAGGGAAGGAGGCCTTCACGGCATGCGGAAGCGGTGCGGGGCAGAGCCGCACCCCTGGGAAGCCCCGCATTTCGTCCTCTGAACGCGGTAGTCGCACGCGCGAGGAATGCCCGGCCTACTCCTTGACCAGCGCCGCCCATTCCCGCACGGCGGCGACGTCCACATCGGACTCCCAGCCACCCGGCCGGACCGCGCTGCCGACGTGGAACGCGCCGACGCCGCCCGCCCGCAGCAGGTGCACCTGCTGCGCCCGCAGGCCACCGCCGACGAGCAGCCGCGGCCCGTCCTCGCGCCGGGCGAGCCGCTGCAGGACCGAAAGCCCGTGCGCCACCCCATGCGGATGCCCGGCCGCGAGCACCGTGTCGCAGCCGAGCGCGGTCAGCTGGTCGTAGGCGCGCAACGGATCCCGCGCGCGGTCGATGGCGCGGTGGAAGGTCCACGGCAGCCCGTCGAGTTCCTTGACCAGCGTCTCGCAGGCGTCCACGTCGACTTCGCTTTCCAGGTCGAGGAAACCGAAGACGAACTCGCGCGCGCCCGCGTCGATCAGGCGCCCGGCGTCCGCGCGCAGCCCGTCGAGGTCGCCGGCGGCGAAGGACATGTTGTCGCGCAGCATCACCCGAACCGGGAGATCGGTGGCGGCGAGTACGTCGCGCAGCGTCCCGACCGACGGCGTGAGACCGTCGCTGGCCATGTCACTGACCAGTTCGAGGCGATCGGCCCCGCCCTCCTGTGCGCGCTCCGCGTCCACCGCGGTCAGCGCGATCACTTCCAGCAGGCCGGTTTTCGGGCTCATGGACCTTCCAATTCGCTCAAGCCGAGGGGTTGTCGTCACCCCTGGCGTGGCGACCGCGCCGGAAACCGCCTTGCAGGCTGGTCATCCGTTCGCGGACCGCTTCGGGGGAAAGTGAGAGTATCGGCCTCTCCCCCCGCGGTTTCTCCGGCCTGTCGTCCTGCGACCGGGCCTCGGGAACGACGGCGGGGAGCACCGGCCAGGTCTCCTCCGCCCCGTCCTCCTGCTCCAGCTCGGCGGGCGTCGGCCAAGCGGGCTCGGGCTCCGGCGCCTTTTCCTTCGGTTCCAGCGGCTTCAGCGTCGGCTCGGTCGGCTCGTCCGGATCCTGCGCGGGCTCCTCGGGCACGGCGTTCTTCACCGGTTCGAATGACGGCAGCGAGGGCGGGCCGGGCTCGGCGGGCGAAGGTCCTTCGCGCGGGCCTCCGTGGTCGAACCACTGCGAAAGCACGCTCTGGTACTTGGGCATCCGCTCGGTCGGCGAGTCCAGTTCGAGATGGTTGACGGCGTCGTCGTCCGAAGACGGCCACTCCGGCTGGGTCTCGCGTTCGACGACCGGGGCGCGCCGCAGCGGACCGGGGTCCAGCACGGGCGCGAACCGCGATTCGTCCGCACTCTCCTCGGGTTCGGGCAGCGGCGGGACTTCCAGCGGCGGTTCGGGTTCCGGCTCCGGCACGACGACGGTGACGGGCGGGGGTTCCGGCAGCGGGGCCGGCCGCGGCGCTTCGACGATGAGCTCGGCGGGCACGACGACCACCGCGGTGATCCCGCCGCCGTCGGCGGACCGCAGGCGGACGTCGATGTGGTGCCGGACGGCCAGCGTCGCGACCACGAACAGGCCCATCCGCCGGGAGACCTCGACGTCGACCTCCGGCGGGTTCGCCAGCCGCGTGTTGGTCCGGTCGATCTCCGCCTGCGGCATGCCGGCGCCGTGGTCGGTGATCTCGATCTGCCATTCGCCGCGGTCGGTCTCGTGCCCCTCGACCTGCACCATCGTGCTCTGATCCGAATAGCGGGTCGCGTTCTCCAGCAGCTCGGACACCACGTGCACGAGGTCGTTGACGGCTTCACCGCGCACCGCGATCCGCGGCGCCGCGCCGAGTTCGATCCGCTGGTAGTGCTCCACTTCCGACAGCGCGGCGCCGATGATCTCGTCGGCGACCACGGCGCCGCCGTCTTCGCGGACGACATCGGTTCCGGAGAGCACCAACAGGTTCTCGCTGTTGCGGCGCATCCGGGTGGCGAGGTGGTCGAGCTCGAAGAGACCGGCGAGGGTGTCGGGATCCTGTTCGTCGGCCTCCATACGGTCCAATACGGACAGCTGCCGCTCGACGAGATCCTGGCTCCGCTGCGACAGGTTCACGAACATCGCGTTGATGTTCTCCCGCAGCATGGCCTGTTCGCCCGCGAGCCGGACGGCCTCGCCGTGCACCGCGTCGAACGCGCGCGCCACCTGGCCGAGCTCCTCGCGGCTGAACACCGGGACCGGCGCGACGGCCAGCCGCCGCCGCAGGTTCTCCGGCTGCGGTTCGGGATCGCTGAGCAGACCTTCCACGGCCGCCGGGAGCTGGTGCTCGGCGACCTGGAGCGCGCTGCGGCGCAGGATCCGCAACGGCCGCAGCAGCGACCGCGCGATGATCACCGAAAGCACACCGGCGACGAGCAGCACGGCGAGCACGATGCCGCCGTCCCAGATCGCGGACGTCCTCGCGCGCGCCGCGAGGGCGTCGGTGCGTTCCTGGAGCTGGACGAGCAGCGCCTGCTGCACCTGATGGGCCAGATTGACCGTGTACGTGGCCGAGGTGTCCCACTGGTTCGGGTCCAGCCCGGCGAGCCCCTGGTCGTTCTCGGCGCGGATGAGCGCCGATTCCACCATGTCGTTGCCGATGTCGACGATCAGGCCGATGACCGTGTCGTCGTACATGCGCTGCTGTTCTGGCGTCGCGAAGGTGCGGTAGTCGCTGCGGGCGGCGGCGAGTTCGGCCTCCGCGCCGAGCAGCGCGCGGGTCCGGTCCCGGTTGAGCCCGCCCTGCGCGAGCGCGGCGGCCATGATCGCGCGTTTGACCGACATCTGGTCCTTGACCCGCGCGAGCGCGTTGCCCGCGAGACGGAGCTTCCCGAGATCCGGGTCGGAGACGTCGGCCGCGGTGGCGTCGCTGATGTCGAGCAGGCCGGAGATCAGCTCGCTGTAGGACCGCAGCACCGCGTCGGCGGGAAAAGCGGAGTGTTCCGCGGAAAAGCGGAGCCCGGTCAGCACGCGCAGGCGGTCGCTGGTCTGCTGCAGGCTCGTCGCCGCCTTGTCGCCGAGCCTGCTTTTACTCTCGCCGAGTGTGCGGTCGAACGTGCCGATGGCTTCGTCGGCACGTTTGCGCTGTTCGGTCAATTCGGAAAGATCGCCCTTGCGATCACCCGCGACGAACCGGACGGTGAGGTCGCGTTCGCGCTGAAGCTGGTGCACCGCTTCGGCGACGGTGCTGTCGACCCGGCCGCGGGTGGCGAATTCGGCCAGCTGCCGCGCGTCCCGCAGATCCGAGTCGACCCGAAGCCCGACGAGGGCGACCACCGCGAGCGCGGGAATCAGGAGTACCACGAAGAGTTTGGTACGCAGGTGCCAGTTCCGCAGCCGCCAGCGGCCGCCGACACGGGGATGCCGTTCCGCCGCGTCGCCCCCACGGGGACGCTTGTCGCGACGGGCCACCTGGTTTCCTTTTCCCACCACGGGACCCTTTCCCATGGCTGACATCGGGGACGAGAGCCCGAACCTACTGTAGAGTAACAAGGTTCGAGAACGATCGAAAGCCGCGCCATCCGGCGTCTCCCGCAGGCGATCGTATGGGGCACGGACCATACGATCCAGAAGGAGGAGCACATTCTCTCGGTAGGTGAGCGGTGACGAAGATGCGTGTCTTGGCGATTCCGCTGGTAGCGGCGCTGCTGGCGACCGCCGGTTGCGGAGTGTTTTCCGGTGGTGACGCAAGTACCGACGCGCCACTCGAACGGACGGAACTCCGCATCGGCGTCGGAAGCCCCATCGACACGGCACCGTTGCGGGTCGCCGTCGCGGACGGGAAATTCACCGCGGCCGGCCTTTCCGTGACCCTCGTCGAGGTTCCCGCCGACCAGGCGATCGGCAAGCTCTCCGCCGGCGAGGTCGACCTGGCGTTCGCCAGTGACGTGTCGATCTTCCGCGCGGCCGCGGCCGGGACGGCGCTGCAGTTGCAGGGCGAGGCCTACACCGCCGGCCGCAACACCATGGCGCTCGTCACACTTCCCGGCTCCGACTACACCGAACCGACGCTCAAGAAGTCACCGAAGATCGCGGTGAACATGCTCGACGACGTCGGCGTGCTCGCGGCCCGGTCCGTACTGGCGACCGCGGGCGTCGACGTGAACCGGATCCAGTTCAAGCAGAACCCGTTCGACCGGATGCCGCAGGCGTTGCAGGCGGGTGAAGCCGACGCCGCGTGGATGGTCGAGCCGTACATCACCAGGGCCGAGAAGGAGCTCGGGGCGAGCATCCTCGCCGACGGCGCCCGCGGCGCGACCCTGGACTTCCCGATGTCGTCCTACGTTTCGATGGGCGCCTTCGGCCAGGCCAACGCCCGCACGCTCGCGGTGTTCCGGAAGGTGCTCGGCGAAGCGCAGGTGCGCGCGGCCGATCCCGCCGTCGTCCGCGACGCGCTGCCGTCGTTCTCCGACATCGACCGGACGACCGCATCGCTGATCTCGCTCGGAACGTACCCGGTCTCCCTCAACGGCATCCGGCTGCAGCGCGTCGCCGACCTGATGCACAACTCGGGCATGCTCGGCGCCCGGCTCGACGTGCAGTCGATGGTGGCGCGGCCCTAAATGTTCTCGCCGGTCGGCCTGAGGCAAACGGTGCGCTCGGGCGGCCCGGAGTAGTGCAGGGCGGTGTCTTCCGACGAACAGGCGGTCTCCGACGATCCCCGCGTGACGACCGCCCGCGCCTCCGCGCTGATGTCGGTGCAGCGGACCTTCGCGATCCGCGTCTCGTGCACGACGTCACGCAGGCAATCCCCGGTCTCGACGTTCAGCGCGAGACAGAGCGTCTTCTTGGCCGTCCGGCTGGACGAACTCCCGTACAGCTCGAACTGGATGTAGTCCGCGTCGCGGCATTCGGACGAGCCCGTCCTCACCTCGTCGACGCGGAAGGTCGCGCGGTTCGAACTGCAACTGGCCGTCGTGTAGCTCTGGTTGCCGCCCGCCTCGTCGGTCAGGTACAGGCATTTGCCCGCCTCGACCGTGCCGAAACTGCCCGACCGCGAGATCCCCCAGGCGGCCAGGCTCCCCAGGCCCAGCGCGAGGACCACACCCAGCACGATCGAGACCCTGGCCAGCACGCTCAGCGGCGCCGGTTTCGGGAAGGGCGTCGGCGGTGTCGCCTCGGGCATCGGCGGCAGGGGCGCGGGCGCGTTGAACGGGTCGTACTCGGGCGTCCCGCCGGTCGGTGTAGTCGTCAAGGGTCCCCTCCAGTCACCTTGCGTACATCCTTCCACCAGCGGTGCCGCGACGGGAGCCGGTGTGGCCGGAACGTATAAAGGAGGATGTGACCGATGGCCCGCTGATCGTCCAATCCGACAAGACCGTGCTCCTCGAGGTCGACAACAGCCAGGCCGACGACGCGCGGATCGCCATCGCGCCGTTCGCCGAACTGGAACGCGCGCCCGAGCACGTCCACACCTACCGGATCACGCCGCTCGCGTTGTGGAACGCCCGCGCGGCCGGCCACGACGCCGAACAGGTCGTCGACGCGCTGACCACGTACTCGCGGTTCCCCGTGCCGCAGCCGCTGCTCATCGACATCGTGGACACGATGGGCCGGTTCGGGCGGTTGCAGATCGCGAACCACCCGGCGCACGGCCTGGTCATGTCGACCATCGACCGCGCGGTGCTGGAGGAGATCCTCCGCCACAAGAAGATCAGCCCGATGCTGGGCGCGCGTATCGACGAGGACACCGTCGTCGTGCACCCGTCCGAACGCGGACGGCTCAAGCAGGCGCTCCTGAAGGTCGGCTGGCCCGCGGAAGACCTCGCCGGTTACGTCGACGGCGAAGCACACCCGATCGACCTGGCCGAAGACGACTGGGAGCTGCGCGACTACCAGCGCAAGGCCGCCGAGGCGTTCTGGGCGGGCGGATCCGGCGTCGTCGTGCTGCCGTGCGGCGCGGGCAAGACACTGGTCGGCGCCGCGGCCATGGCGCACGCGAAGGCGACCACGCTGATCCTGGTGACGAACACCGTCGCCGGTCGGCAGTGGAAGCGGGAGCTGGTCGCGCGGACTTCGCTGACCGAGGAGGAGATCGGCGAATACTCCGGTGAGAAGAAGGAGATCCGGCCGGTCACCATCGCGACGTATCAGGTGGTCACGCGCAAGACCAAGGGCGAGTACAAGCATCTGGACCTGTTCGATTCGCGGGACTGGGGCCTCGTGGTCTACGACGAGGTCCACCTGCTGCCCGCGCCGGTCTTCCGGATGACCGCGGACCTGCAGTCGCGGCGGCGGCTCGGGCTCACCGCGACCCTCGTGCGCGAAGACGGGCGCGAGGGCGACGTGTTCTCCCTCATCGGCCCGAAGCGGTACGACGTCCCCTGGCGTGACATCGAGGCGCAGGGCTGGATCGCCCCGGCCGAGTGCACCGAGGTCCGCGTGACGCTGACCGACGCCGAGAGGCTCGCGTACGCGACGGCCGAGGCCGAGGAGCGGTACAAGCTGGCGGCGACCGCGGACACCAAGACCAAGGTGATCAAATCGCTGGTCGACCGGCATCCAGGCGAGCCGACGCTGGTCATCGGCGCCTATCTCGACCAGCTGGAGATGATCGGCGACGAACTCGACGCGCCGGTGATCCAGGGCGCGACGCGGAACAAGGAACGCGAGGAACTGTTCGACGCCTTCCGGCGCGGCGAGATCAGGACACTGGTCGTTTCGAAGGTCGCGAACTTCTCGATCGACCTGCCGGAGGCGTCGGTCGCGATCCAGATCTCCGGGACGTTCGGCTCGCGGCAGGAGGAGGCGCAGCGGCTCGGGCGGCTGTTGCGGCCCAAGGGCGACGGACGGCAGGCGCATTTCTACTCGGTCGTCTCGCGGGACACCGTCGACACGGAGTACGCGGCGCACCGGCAACGGTTCCTGGCGGAACAGGGGTACGCGTACCGGATCGTGGACGCGGACGACCTGCTGCGCCCGATGTAGGGCTCCGCTGGGGTGGTCGTGAGTGGCGTTTCGGGTTCTAACCCGAAACGCCACTCACGACCACCTGTACCGCTCCCTGCTGTCCGTGAAGGCCTCCTTTGAGACGTTCAACGTCCCGAAGGAGGCCTTCACGGCATCCGACCACCCGCCGGCCTGCGGCAAGAGAGCAAGGGACCTTTGCTACCACCTTGCGACTCCGCCCCGGCCACAAAGTCCGTGAAGGCCTCCTTCCCTACCTTGAAAGTAGGGAAGGAGGCCTTCACGGCATTTCGGCACCCAGCACCGCAAGTCCACTGTGGACAACCCCTGGTGCACGTGTGACTCCAGCGACGCCTGAGGCGACCGCCACCGCATCCCGCAAACGGGGTATCGAAAATTGTCGGTGCTTCGAACTAGTGTTCGGTAGAGTTGACCGAACACCAGTTCGAGGGGAAGCCGATGACGATCGCACCGTTCCGTCCGGGTACACCGCCAGTCCAGACCCTGCCGCCCGGCCGGTGGCACGGCCGGATCTGGGTTTCCGACCTGCCATTGGCCAGGCCGGAGCGCTACACCGGCTGCGTCGCCGAGTTCGACCGGTCCGGGCTGTGGCCGGTGCTGATCCCGCACGACCAGCGTTTCGCGGCCAACGGCGAGGACTGGATCGACGACCGCGGCAGGCTCGCCCCCGCCGACCACCGGATCGACTCGGTGGATCCGGCCGAGGTGCTGGCCCGCTGGTGGGACACGTCGTGCTGCGACGGCGCCTGCCTGCGCCCATTCGGCGCGAAGTTCCCCGGGCTCGCCCACCGTCCGTCGCGCCGGGCGGATCCGCTGGCCGAGGCGGGTAACACCGGGTCGATCCTGGCCGCGCGCGGGCAGCATCGGCTGGCCCTGGTGCAGACGGAGCGGCCCGCCGACATCCCCGCGATCCTCGGCTGGACCGGCATGATCAAGGCGACCGATCAGGTCCACGAGTTGTCCGCCGTCCTGCGCAGCTGGGAAGACCGCTTCGGCGCGACGCTCACGGTGCTGGGCTTCGATTCGATGGAGCTGTCGGTGGCCGCGCCGCCGCGGACCCAGGGGCGGGCGCTCACAGTCGCCGCCGAGCACCGCTCGTTCTGCCTGCCATCGTTCGCCGGTCAGCCGGGCAATCTGCGCGAGTTCGCGTCCACCCTGGTGCAGACCCGCCGGTGGCGGTTTTCGTGGGCGTGAGCGGGCGTTTATCGCGAGAAGAGAGGGGGAATCAGGCCGGCACGGGAAGGCGGTGATCGAAGTCGCGGAGCTGAGGATCGGCACTTCGGGCTGGCGCTACCCACCGTGGCGCGGGGACTTCTATCCCCGCGGCCTGGTGCAGCGGCGCGAGCTGGAATACCTGTCGTCCCGGATGAACTCCGTCGAGATCAACGGCTCGTTCTACTCGCTGCAGCGTCCCGAGCGATACCGCGCGTGGGCCGAAGAGACACCGGACGACTTCGTCTTCGCCGTCAAGGGCGGCCGCTTCATCACGCATCTGAAGCAACTGCGCGACGTCGAAACGCCGCTGGCGAACTTCTTCGCCTCCGGTGTGCTGGCGCTCGGCCGGAAGCTGGGGCCGTTCCTCTGGCAACTGCCGCCGCGGCTGGCGTTCGACGCCGAGCGCGTCGAGACGTTCTTCAAGATGCTGCCGCGCACCAGTCACGCCGCTGCCAAGCTCGCGAAGCGACACGACGACAAGCTGAAGGCCGAACCGCATACCGATCCGAGCCCGCGCCGGAAGCTCCGCCACGCCGTCGAGGTGCGGCATCCGAGCTTCGCCGAGCCCGAAAGCCTGGAACTGTTCCGGAAACACGACATCGCGCTCGTGGTCGCCGACACCGCGGGCAAGTTCCCGTTCATCGACGAGATGACGAGCGAAGACTTCGCGTACGTCCGCCTCCACGGCGACGAGGAGCTGTACGTCAGCGGCTACAGCGACAAGGCACTCGAAAAGTGGGCCCGGAAGATCAAGAGCTGGGGTCGCGACACGTACGTCTACTTCGACAACGACGTCAAGGTCGAGGCGCCGAAGAACGCGATCGCCCTCGCGGAACTCCTGGCTTGACCGGCACAAGCTGCACAGTCAGCGCGCAGTGAGCGGTGTCCGGTTTAGTGGCACTCGAGGTCACGGGCGTACTCGCGTGCTGTGCCTGGGGGTCGGCACGCCGGGCGCCCGTGCCTCACTCAGCCTTGACGGTTTCGCCGACCAGCGACGCCAGCTTGGTGCGGACGTCCTCGGCATCGGGATGCGAAAGCTCGGTCAGCACCCGCACCGAACGCAGCCAGCACTCACGCGCCGACGAGGGATCACCGAGCCGCAGATGGATTCCGCCGAGCTGGGCCAGCACGTCGGCCGCCTCGTAGAGCTCGCCGTGGGCGAAGAACATCTCGACGGCGCGGCGCATGCAGGCGATGCCCTCGTCTCCGCGGCCGAGCCCGACCAGGGCGGTTCCCTTGGTGTGCAGGGTGAAGCGGGCTTCGTCGGGGAGCGCGTGCGCCTCCAGCGCCAAGGCCTGGTCGGCGAAGTCGAGCGCCTGCTCGAAACGGCCGGCCTGGGTGCAGATGTCGCCGAGCGCCTGCAGTGCGCTGGCCTCCATGCCGGCGCCGACGTTGCTCTCCCGGATGAGCTTCAACGCGCGCGTGCCGTAGTCCCAGCCCGTCTCAGGATCCTGGCTGGCCAGCGTGAGGTTGTAGAGGGCCCGCGCCTCGCCCTGCCGGTCCCCGACCTGCCGTTGCAGCTCGACGACCTGCTTCAGGTAGGCGATGCTGTCCTCGTATTGGCGGGCGACCCCGCAGGCCACGCCGAGCCCGCTGAGGATGGCGGCCTCGCCGGAGCGGTCCCCGAGGTCGCGGGCGGCGCGGAGCGCGACGCCGAACACCGAGCGCCAGTCCTCCAGCCGGGCCCGCACGATGAAGTACGACTGCAGCAGCCACGCCAGCTGCCAGCATTCCCGGTACCGCCGCTCCCGGTACGCGATGTTCACCGCGGCGATGAGGTTCCCCGCCTCCTCGTCGAACCAGTCGAGCGCCTGTTCGTAGTGCCCGAACTTCAGCCCGGCGCCGTCGAACCGCTCCGGCTGGACGAGCCGGTAGTGCCGTTCCGGCCGCAGCAGTCTCGATGCGTTCAGCGCGGAGGCGAGCGACGCGTGGAGCAGCCTGTCCAGCACGGCCGTCCGCTCCTCGGGCCCGTCGAGCTTCGCCGAGAGTTCGGCCGCGTACGCGCGGATCAGGTCGTGGAACTGGTACCGGCCCGGCTTGGACCGCGCGATCAGATGCGCGGAAGCGAGTTTCGCCAGATCCTCGTGTGCCTCCGCGATGTCGACGCCGGCCACCGCCGCGGCCGCGGGCACGCTGAAGTCCCCGCCGGTCGGCAGGCCGAGCAGCCGCAGCATCCGCGCGGCCCGCTGGTCGAGCGCGCGGTACGAGTAGGAGAAGACGGCCCGGATGTTCGTCTCGTCGCCGTCGGCGAGGTCGAACGAACCCAGCCTGTCCTGTTCGGCTTCCAGCAGCCGGACGAACTCGCCCAGCTCGAGGTCCGGGAACTGCGCCGCCCGCACCGCGAGGATCCGGATGGCCAGCGGCAGCCCGCCGCAGTACCGGACGAACCGTTCGGTGGCCTCGGGGTCTTCGGCGACCCGGTCCAGCCCGATCGTCGACGCGAGGAGCGCGATCGCGTCCTCGTCCGGCAGTTCCTCCAGCGCGACACGCCGCGCGCCGTGGGTGGCGACGAGCGCCTGGAGCTGCCATCGGCTGGTCACCAGCACCAGACAGCCGGGCCCGGGCAGCAGCGGCCGGATCTGCTCGGTGCTCCCCGCGTTGTCGAGCAGGATCAGCATCCGGCGGCCCGCGCTGTACGTGCGCCAGGTGGCCGCGCGCCCGTCGACGTCGGCGGGGATCCGGTCGGCGGGGACGCCGACGGAGACGAGCATGGTTTCGAGCGCGGCGGCGGGTTCGACCGGCTCGCCGGGACCGTACCCGCGCAGATTGAGATACACCTGCCCGCCGGGGAAGCGGTCTCCGACCTCGTGCGCGAAGTGAACTGCGAGCGTCGTCTTGCCGATCCCGCCCATGCCTTCGATCGAGGCGATGGACGTCGACCGTTCGGTGTCCAGCGCCTCCGGGACGAGCCCGTGCAGTGCCTTGAGGTCGCGTTGGCGGCCGGAGAACACCCGCAGATCGGCGGGAAGCTGGCGAGGGATCAGCGGCTCGGCACCGAGCCGGTAGCGCGTCAGCTCGGAGTCCAATGTGGTCTCGACGGACTCTTCGCCGGTCAAGATCGCCTGGTGCGCCCGCTGCAGCGACGCGCCGGGGTCCAGGCCGAGCTCTTCGGCCAGCACCGCGCCGATCCGGCGGTAGACGTTCAGTGCCTCGGCCTGCCTGCCGGAGCGGTAGAGCGCGATCATCAGCTGTTCGTGCAGCCGCTCCCGCAGCGGGTTCTCGCGGCACAGCCTGATCAGCTCGGGCACGACGACGTTGTGCTCGCCGAGCGCGATGAGCGCGTCGGCCCACTGCTCGCACACTCGTAACCGCTCTTCGCCCAACTGGTCTGCTTCGTCCCGAAGCAGCGCCTCGGAGTGGACGCCCTGCAGGGCCGGGCCGCGCCATTCGGACAAGGCCGCGGCGAACCGGCCCGCGGCTCCGCGCAGGTCGCCGTCCCGCGCGGCCTCCGCTCCGGCCGCGGCGTGGGCGCGGAAGCGGGCGAGGTCGAGCAGGCTTTCGTCGAGTTCGAGCAGGTAGCCGCCCCGTTCGGTGCGGATGGTGACCTCGTCGCCGAGCGCGCGGCGGACCCGCAGGACGTAGGTCTGCAGCGCTCCCTTGGACCGCCGTTGGTCGTCCGGCCACAGCCAACGGCCCAGCTCCCCGACCGGTACCACCGTGTTCGCGCGCAGCAACAGGCCGGCCAGCACGATGAGCGGCCTGCTGCCGCCCAAGGGCACCGGCAGCCCGTCCGCCGTGACCTCGGTGGGCCCCAGCACGCGAAAGTCGAGTGCCACGTCGCTCATTCTGTCCGGAACCGACGGAATCGGCACGCGATTCCCGCGGTGGCATGATCGGTGCCGATGGACGTCTACGCTATCCCCCTGCGCACGCGGTTCCGCGGCATCACGGTCCGCGAAGGGCTGCTGATCCACGGTGAAGCGGGCTGGGGCGAGTTCTGCCCGTTCTCCGACTACTCCGACGCCGAGAGCGCGCCGTGGCTCGCGTCGGCGCTGGAGGCGAGCGAACGCGGCTGGCCGTCGCCGGTGCGGGACAGCGTCGAGGTGAACGCGACCGTGCCGGTGGTGTCCCCGGAGAAGGCGTTCGAACTCGTTTCCGCTTCGGGCTGCCGCACGGCGAAGGTGAAGGTCGCCGACCCGCGGGTGAGCCTCGCCGAGGACTGCGCCCGGGTGGAGGCGGTGCGGGCCGCGCTGGGCCCGCGGGGCGCCGTCCGCGTGGACGCGAACATGGCCTGGGATGTGGACACCGCGGTCAAGGCCATCGGTGAGCTGGACCGCGCGGCCGTCGGGCTCGAATACGTCGAGCAGCCCTGCCCGTCGATCGACGAACTGGCCGCCGTCCGGCGCCGGGTCGGGGTGCGGATCGCCGCGGACGAATCGATCCGCCGGGCCGAGGATCCGCTCAAGGTGGCCGTCGCGGGGGCGGCCGACGTCGCCGTGCTGAAGGTGGCGCCGCTGGGCGGGGTGCGGCGCGCGCTGGAGGTCGCCGAAGCCTGCGGTCTGCCGTGCGTGGTGTCGTCCGCCGTCGAGACGAGCGTCGGGCTCGCCGCCGGACTGGCGCTCGCGGGCGCACTGCCCACTTTGGACTTCGCGTGCGGCCTGGGCACGATGTCGTTGCTCACCGGAGACGTCTGCGGCGACTCACTGTCCCCTGTGGACGGTCGACTGCCGGTGCCGCTTCAGGCTCCCGCTCCCGATCTGTTCGCCGCCCACGCCGCCGCTCCGGACGTCCGGGCATCCTGGGAAGCCCGCCTCACCCGCGTCCGCACCCACCTCCGGATGTCATGAAAGGGTCGTTCAGGACAAAAGATGTCCTGAACGACCCTTTCATGACACTTCAGAAAATCAGGTGCAGTGCTCGAAAGGCGATTCGTAGCTGGCGGACCCCGCCGAGCCGCCCCACCGAACGCACTTCGCGCCGGCCGCCGCGCTCACCGGACCCGCGTAGTACTCGAAGCTGCCGGAGTCGGTCTTCCTGGCCGAACCCTGCACTTCGAGGAAGGCCGAGACCGCGCTGCCGGTGCCGACCGAGGTGGACTTGATGGTGGTGACGCAGTTGTTCTGGTTCGTGGCGTTGTACAGCAGGTACGCGGTCGCGGCGCTGCCGACGGCCTGCGAGTCGATCACCTTGTAGCCGTCGCCGCACACCTCGACGGCGTCGTACGGGTTGGGGTTCCCGGTGCCGCTGCAGGTGTTCTTGGAGGTCACGTTGGCGTTGGGGTAGCCGAACTTCACACCGTTGAAGTACGCGGGCTTGATGTTGCTCGGCCACGACGAGTCGTTGGTGCGGACTTCGTAGTGCAGGTGCGGGCTGATGTTGTTGCCCGGCTTGGAGGTGTTGCCGACCTCGCCGATCTTCTGCCCCTGCGCGACCTGCGCGTTGAGCGCGACCGAACGGACCTTCAGATGCGCGTAGTAGGTCGACCATCCCCCACCGTGGTCGATCTTCACCAGGTTGCCGAAGCCGTTCGCGGAACCCTGGTGCGCCGAGATGACGACCTTGCCCGCCGCCGCCGCGACCACGGTGTCGCCGAGGTCGGCGTCCGCGGAACCGCCGCGGTTGAAGTCGATCTCGTAGGCCCGGTGCGCGCTGCTGTTGTCGTTGTCGCCGTTCCACACCTGGTTGCAAGGGAACGGGAGCTGGAAGTTGGGACGCGGCCCGACGGCGGCTTCGGCCGACGTCGCGGTGATCGCCAGCCCGGCCATGCCCAGCAAGGCGGTGGCGGCCGCCGTGAGCACTCGTCTGAATCTCATCGGATGTCCTTTCTCGGGCGTTTCGCGAGAAGCGTCCCGAAAGGGCGTACAAGCGAGATACAAACGACCACGAGCCCTCCTGGCCGAGGGGACCAGGAGGACTCGTGCCGCCTCCGCACCGGGACCGTCCGCGTCTTCCCCGTCCCGGTGCGGGTGTCTCAGCCGACCCGCTCGATGGTGGCGCGGCGGATCAGGAACTTGCCCGGTTCGCGGACCTGCTCGAAGGCCGCGTTGTTCAGGAGCGCGCAACTGCCGGAGACGCCGGTGACCTCGACGGTCGTGGACTTGTCGTTGTCCAGGTTCGTCACCTTCAGCTTGGTGCCCGCCGGGAACTCGCTGCTGGACGCCGCGGGGGCGCCGCCCTCGCCGGACAGCGTCACCGTGGAGCCCGGGCAGACGACCTCGCCCTCCCCGGCGACCGCTTCCTCCTGCGGCGCCGCTTCTTCCTCAACCGCCGCCTGGTTGCCGCTTTCGGCCTGCACTTCTTCGGTGCACCCGGCGGCTTCGCGACGCTGCTGGATGAGGTCGACGACGGCCTGCCTGTTCGCGATCCGCGCCTCGGACAAGGCGTCCGGCTGCGCCTTTTGGCCCGCGATGAAAGTGAGGTTGTTGCGAAGAGCGGCGTCGAGTCCCTGGCAGCTTTCCGCGGCCTGCCCGTCCGGAGTGCTGATCGCGAACATCGCCGCGGCGATGGCGGCCACCCCGAGCACGGACGCGATGCCGATCGTCGCGCGTTTGCGGTGTTTCCCGGCGCTGTTCATCATCGGTGTTTCCTCCGGTCTGGTTTCCTCCTCACCCACATCCAGGGATACGTTCGGATAACGAAGGTGGTTCAAACCGATTCAGCCGAGCCAGGGTTTCGCGATCCGCGCGTACGTACCGTCGTTCAGCGCGAGATGCAGCCACTGGTCGGCCCACTCCTTGAACACGACGTCGCGCGGCAGGAGGTACGCCTTCTCCGAGAAGGTGAACGGCTCGTCGGGGTGCACCGCGCACAACCGCGGGTTCTGCTTGGCCTGCCAACGGGTTTCGGTCGCGTCGGTGATCATCAGATCGGCCCGGCCCGCCAGGATCTCGGCGAAGATCGTGTTGTTGTCCGGATGCCGCACGATGGTCGCGCGCTTCAGGTTGGCATCGGCGAATTGTTCGTTGGTACCGCCCGGATTCACGATCGCCCGCACGCCGGGCTGGTCGATCTGCTCCAGGGTCTGGAACCGTTTCTCGTTCTCGCACAAGGTGATCGGCGTCTTGCCGTCGCGAAGATAAGGAGCGGTGTAGAAGCCCTTCTTCGCGCGGTCCAAGGTCACCGAAACCCCGCCCATCGCCAGATCGCATTTCCGCCCGACGTCGTCGGCGATCGCCTTCCAAGTGGTCTGGACCAGCTGGAGCCGGACGCCGAGCCGCCCGGCGAGGTCGCCCGCGAGATCGATGTCGATCCCGCTCCACGCGCCTGCGGCGTCCCGATAGGTGAACGGGCGATAATCCCCCGTCGAACACACGCGGATCTCGCCGCGGGCCTGAACGACGTCGAGCCTGCTTCGCGCGCCATGGCCTTCCGGCGCGGCACTGGCCGTGCCGATTCCCAGCACGGTCAGCACCGCGACCCCGAACGTGAGCGCTTTCGCCTTGATCGTCATCAAGGCATCTTCCACGCCCTGAGGTAGGCGCGCACCAGCTCGGCGAGCCGGCGCTCCAGCGACTCGGCCGCTTCCAGCGCTTCCTCGCGGGTTTTCTTGCCCTGCCTCAGATCCCGGAGCCAGCCGAGCCACGGTTCGGGAACCGGCAACGTGATCCGGCCGGTCTCCAGCAGCTCCACGCCCTGCACGCCGAGCCGCACCATGTGCATGGCGAACTTCGTGTCGAAGCCGTACTTCTCGATCAGCTCCGGCCTGCCCGGCGAGAGACGCTCCGGTGCGCGTGCTCGCGCAGTTCGGCGCCCAGCTCGTCGATCACCACGCATCCACTTGCGCAGCGAGTAGACGATCAGGTCGAGGTCGTCGGGACCGGATCGGGCGCCTTCGGGCCGATGACGTGGTCCGGCGGCTCGATGCAGATGCCGAGCTCGTCCCGGTCGTCTGGCCGAGCACGGCGGTGCCCTGCAGCCCGGACCCGACCTGGCAGCGCAGGATCGTGCCCTGCTCGGCGATGGCGGCGAATTCGGGGCTGTCGTGTTTCACCGGACAAGTCATACTCGCGGCCAGGGGCACCGGGCATCCGGTTTTCGGCCCCTCAGGGTCGGATTCCAGGGTCGGGTCGGGGCCGTTCCCCGATGTGCCGGGGGTCGTTCCGGAGCGAACATCGAGCCATGACGAACAGCGTGTACACCCCCCAGGCCACCAAGAAGCTCTACCGCAGCCGCACCGACAAGATGCTCGCGGGCGTCGCCGGCGGCTGGGCCGCCTACCTCGGCGTCGACGCCGCGATCCTGCGCATCGCCCTCGTGGCGGGCGTCTTCTTCACCGCCGGGTTCGCGATCCCGCTCTACGCCGCCGCGTGGCTTCTGACTCCGGAACAGCCGGGCGAATCTTGATCGGGGGCGGATCGCGTTCAGCCCGCTAAACGCGATCCGACAGGGCAGGGGGACAAAGGCGAGAAGCCCGGGCATGGGGAGGCCCGGGCTTCTCGCTTTCCGGAGTTCGGCCGCGAGAGCGCGCGTTGGCCGTTACACTTCCCCTGACTTTGTCACAGGGAGCGGGAAGTGGGGGCCTCCATGGCCAAGTATCTGAGCCTCAGCGAGTACAAACGGATGCTCGACGGCGCGCTGGACGACTTCCACCAGGCGCTCACCAAGCGCTGGATGGAAGACGCCGTCGACGCCATGACACGGCTCTCGCCCGCCGTGCCGTGCTCCGCGGAGCCCTGGGCCTGGCAGTGGCCCGCCGAGTCCTACGGCCACCTCTCGGGCGCCGACGACTTCTGCGGATACCTGACCTGGGTCATGGACGGTATGCACGGTCACTACAAGGACGTCCACTGCGACGGCTGGAACCCGCAGACCCAGAAGAACGTCGAGTGCCACGTCGAACGGAACCTCGCGCAGATCGAGCGGCTGGCCTGGAACCGGCGGCAGGAGTTCGCCAAGTTCGTCCCGCAGCTGGAGGGACCCGACCTCGCGAAGCTGGAGGCCGCCCACAACACGTTCCTGAACGTCGCCGGCAACCTCGGTTTCCACGACAAGAACGGGCGGGTGACCGAGCTGCTCGGGCAGGGCGCGGTCGTCCGGAACGTCGAGTGGCTGGACGGGGCGACCAGCGCGACCGAGCCCTGGTTCATCGCGTGGACCGGGCTCGCCGCCCAAGCGTTCAGGGAAGGGTTCTTCGCCTCGATCGCGCCGACCATGACGCACCAGGCGCTCATCCTCGCCAGCCTGTCCACCCTGTACTCCACCCGCGCCGCGACGATCCAGACGACCCGGCTCAACATCATCAAGCGGCTCAACTGGGCCACGAAGAAGCTGGACGAGAAGGTCACCCTCAAGGTCTTCACAGCGGACTCGATCCTGGGGACGGTCAGCCGGGCGAAAACGCTCCACGGGGTCGCGAGCAACCTGCTGGCCGCGGGGGCGCAACTCAACAACGTCGTGAAATCCGTCAACGAGGCGGGCGGGAAGGTCCTCGGCCCGGTCGGCGCCGTCCTCGACCTTGCCGGATTCGTCGGCGGGATCATCGAGGGACTCACCGTCGAACAGGACGCCATGTCCCTCCAGGACATCCTGCAGAAGCTCACCACCTCGATCCAGGACGAGCACAATGCCTTGTCCGGCCTCGAAGCCGACTTCGGCTCGAACGTGCTGGCCCTGCAGAAGGCGATCGCGGGGGTGCACAGCTACAACCTGGAGCTCTACGACCTCACCGCGAACACGCTGCCGAACCAGACCGACCGCGCGAAGTATCACGGGATCCAGGTGGAGGTCCATTTCGTGCTGCGCTTGGCGCAGACCTGCTTCGAGGCGGCCGAAGCCTATTCGGCACAGCTACGGATTCTCGCCGAAGCCGACCACGCCGACCGACACC
The DNA here is from genome assembly GCF_000400635.2 of Amycolatopsis keratiniphila. Taxonomy (NCBI): domain Bacteria; kingdom Bacillati; phylum Actinomycetota; class Actinomycetes; order Pseudonocardiales; family Pseudonocardiaceae; genus Amycolatopsis; species Amycolatopsis keratiniphila. Next base: position 8,139,790 of record NC_021252.1, read on the forward strand.
TCGCGGGCCGCGATGAGCAGACGTGCACGGGCGACGACACGACGTTGGAGATCCGCGACGCCGTCGAGCAGTTCATGAGGACGAGCTGCGCGCGATTCCTTCTCGCCGGGGAGCAGCTCAGGAAGGCGGCCGAGGCCTATGCGCGAACGGACGGCGAGCTCTCGGACGACCTCAAGAAGCTGTTCGCCGCTTGGGAAAGCGCCAACCGGGACCGGGGGAAGATCGACCCGAATCCCGAGACGGTCGAGCGGGAGAATCCCGCCACGGAGGCGGGAGGTACCGACCGGACCAGCCTTGAGCCGAGGAAGCCTTCGGTGCCGAACTCCATCGATCCGTACGAGGAGGATCGTCGGAAGCAGGGCGGCAAGTACGCGGTGGACGGGCAACGGTAGCTACTGGTCCACGGGCGCGGCGAGGGCAAAGGCTTGACTCGCGTGATCGGGCACGTATTGAGGGGTAGGTCAAACATGGCGTGATCGAACCCCTGCCGCACAGGCCGTCCTCGCCGACTCACGATGAGATGGCCGCCCCGGACAGCGATGTGTCCACAAGGGACACTCCGCACTCGATTGCGCGCCCGATCGATGTCTCGATGTCCAGTTCTCGCAGGGGTCGTGAGTGGCGATGGTCGTTCTAACCCTCTTTATCACTCACGACCGCTCGCGAAACCGGACTTACCGGCCCAAAGCAGGCGTGCGCTGCCTGGAACGTGACCGTTGTGGACACCGCAGGCCTCAGGCAGCACAACGCGCCACGTTTGACTTACTCCTCAATAACTCGCGGGGGCAAAGGCGCAACTCGCGTGATCAGGCACGTAACTCGCGTGATCGGATGCCGCACTCGGCAAAGGAAAAGCCCGGACGCGCGAGGCGCGTCCGGGCTTTCCGGTGGTGCTACAGGCTCGAACTCAGAAGTCCATGCCGCCCATGCCACCGGACGGGTCGGCGGGAGCGGCCGCGGCCTTCTCCGGCTTGTCCGCCACGACGGCTTCGGTGGTCAGGAACAGCGCCGCGATGGAAGCGGCGTTCTGCAGCGCGGAGCGGGTGACCTTCGTCGGGTCCGGCACGCCGGCCGCGAGCAGGTCCTCGTACTCGCCCGTGGCGGCGTTGAGGCCGTGGCCCTGCGGGAGGGACTTGACCTTCTCCGCCACGACGCCGCCTTCGAGGCCGGCGTTGATCGCGATCTGCTTGAGCGGCGCCTCGACGGCGACCTTGACGATGTTGGCACCAGTGGCCTCGTCGCCCTCGAGCTTCAGACCGGCGAAGGCGGCCTCGGCGGCCTGGATGAGAGCGACGCCACCACCGGCGACGATGCCCTCTTCGACGGCGGCCTTGGCGTTGCGCACCGCGTCCTCGATGCGGTGCTTGCGCTCCTTCAGCTCGACCTCGGTGGCGGCACCGGCCTTGATGACGGCCACGCCGCCGGCCAGCTTCGCCAGACGCTCCTGGAGCTTCTCGCGGTCGTAGTCCGAGTCCGAGTTGTCGATCTCGGCGCGGATCTGGTTGACGCGACCCTGGATCTGGTCGGCGTCGCCCGCACCCTCGACGATGGTGGTCTCGTCCTTGGTGATGACGGCCTTGCGCGCCTTGCCCAGCAGGGAAAGGTCCGCGTTCTCCAGCTTGAGGCCGACGTCCTCGGAGATGACCTGGCCACCGGTCAGGATCGCGATGTCCTGCAGGATCGCCTTGCGGCGGTCACCGAAGCCCGGGGCCTTGACGGCGACGGACTTGAAGGTGCCGCGCATCTTGTTGACGATGAGGGTGGCCAGGGCCTCGCCCTCGACGTCCTCGGCGATGATCAGCAGCGGCTTGCCGGACTGGATGACCTTCTCCAGCAGCGGCAGGACGTCCTTGACGGTGGAGATCTTGGAGCCGAAGAGCAGGACGTACGGGTCCTCGAGCTCGGCTTCCTGACGCTCCGGGTCGGTCACGAAGTAACCGGAGATGTAGCCCTTGTCGAAGCGCATACCCTCGGTGAGCTCGAGCTCGAGCCCGAAGGTGTTGCTCTCCTCGACGGTGACGACGCCTTCCTTGCCGACCTTGTCCAGCGCCTCGGCGATGAGCTCGCCGATGGTGCGGTCCGCGGCGGAGATCGACGCGGTGGCGGCGATCTGCTCCTTGGTCTCGATCTGGACGGCGGCCTTGTGCAGCTGCTCGGTGATGGCCTCGACGGCCGCCTCGATGCCGCGCTTCAGGCTGATGGGGTCGGCCCCGGCGGCGACGTTGCGCAGACCCTCGCGGACGAGAGCCTGGGCGAGCACGGTGGCGGTGGTGGTGCCGTCACCCGCGACGTCGTCGGTCTTCTTGGCAACTTCCTTGACGAGCTCGGCCCCGATCTTCTCCCACGGGTCCTCGAGCTCGATCTCCTTGGCGATGGAGACACCGTCGTTGGTGATCGTCGGCGCGCCCCACTTCTTTTCGAGCACGACGTTCCGGCCCCGCGGGCCGAGGGTCACCTTGACGGCTTCGGCGAGGGTGTTCAAGCCGCGCTCAAGACCGCGGCGGGCGTCCTCGTCGAACGCGATCAGTTTGGCCATTGCGGTGTGGTCCTCCGGTATTGGGCGCCGCCGCACGCCTACTACAGCGCGGCGGCAGGACTCTTCCTCGGCCAGGCTCGGTGCCCGCGACGGACGACCCACCCGATCAAGGGTGCGGCCTCACCGTCCCGACCTTCAGGCGGACGGTCGGTGACCGTCACGCCTGGCACTCGACGGCGTCGAGTGCCAATGTCGTGTTTAGCACTCTCCAGGGGAGAGTGCAAGAACCGCAGGTCAGCGCGGTGGCGTGGCTGAAGGGGACCATGCCCGCATAAGACGCGGCGAAGGACGCTTTCACCACATCGCACGCGGTGAAAGCGTCCTTCAGCTCGGCTCGTCAGTTGCTCGGCTTGATGGGGATCGACGACGGCGGCGGCTTCAACGACGAGCCGGGAGCCTGCGACTGGGACCCGCCGGGGCCGACCGGGATGTTCGGCGCGGTGGTCTGCGGGCCGTTGCCGCTGCTCGAGTCACCGAAGATGAAGATGGCGGCCACGATCGCGCCCGCGACCACGAGGGCGCCGACGATGATCCAGATCCACTTGGCGCCGCCGCCCTTCTTGGGCTGCTGCTGGAAACCGCCCTGCTGCTGCGGCGGGCCGTAGCCCGGGAGCGGACCCTGCTGGAAGCCACCCTGCTGGAACCCCTGCTGCGGCGGCGGGCCGTAGCCCGGCGGCGGACCCTGCTGGAAACCGCCCTGCTGGAATCCACCCTGCTGCGGCGGCGGGCCGTAACCGGGCGGCGGGCCCTGCTGCGGCGGGGGACCCTGCGGTCCCGGTCCCTGCTGGCCGTAGCCGGGCTGCTGTCCTCCGTACGGGTGCACGGGGCCCCCCTCTCCCTGTGGCGGCGTGTTCTGCCGTGGCGCCTGCTGCGGGACCGCCTGCTGGACGGTCGCGGCCGCCGCCTGCCCGGGCGCGCCGGGCGGCTCGTTCGAAGTCGCGAGCGGACCGAGCGCGCGCCTGGCGGCCGCGATCATCTCAACACAGTTGGGGTAGCGCTCGGCGGGATTCTTCGCCATTCCCTTCCGGACGACCTCGTCGATGCCGGCGGGCAGGCCGACGATCCGCGAGATGGCCGGGGACTCCCCGTTCAGATGTCCCTTGATGACCGTCTGCACGTCGCCCTTGAAGGGCGGGCTGCCGGTCAGGCAGGCGTAGAGGACACAGGTGAGCGCGTACTGGTCGGTGCGGCCGTCGAGCGGCTCGCCGCGCAGGTGCTCGGGCGCCGCGTACGTCGGCGAGCCGAGGAAGTCGCCACCACGGGTGCGATGCCCGGTGGCGCCGCGGCGGGTCAGGCCGAAGTCGGCGACGTAGACGTGCTCGCGCGAGGTCTCCTTGCTGGTGACCAGGACGTTCGCCGGTTTGACGTCGAGGTGCACGAGACCCCGGTTGTGCAGGGTGTCGAGCGCGTCGGCGACCTGGTCGAGCATGTTCAGCGCGCGGGCGGGCGCGATCGGGCCACCGGAGATCAGCCCGGCGAGGTCCCCGCCGTCGACCATCCGCATGGCGATGTAGAGCATGCCTTCGAGCTCGCCGAAGTCGTACAAGGGCACGACGTTGGCATGGTCGATCGCGGACGTGTTCCGCGCCTCGTCCACGAAGCGTTCGCGGAATTCGGCGTCGGCCCCGAGGTGATCACCGATGACCTTCAGTGCCACCTTGCGTCCGAGCCGCACGTCCGTGGCCTTGTAGGTCACGCTCATGCCGCCCTTGCCGAGCACGCCGTCGATGCGGTAGTTGCCCAGCCGACGACCCGTCAGGTCCCCCGACTCATCGCCTGTCACGCAGCGAAGCCTAACGCGCCAGTTCCGGGCGCCGCCGGGGGTCGCCCGAAGTCTTCCTACGAGACCTTGCGTACGTCCGCGGCCTGACTCCGCCCGTCACGGCCGGACTGGACTTCGAATTCCACGCGATCACCCTCGTCGAGCGTCCGGAATCCGTCGGCCTGAATGGCCGAGTAGTGGACGAAGACGTCGGGCCCTTCGGTGGATTCGATGAATCCGTAGCCCTTTTCCGAGTTGAACCACTTGACGGTGCCGACTGCCACGGCGCACTCCCTCAGCACAGGATCCGTCGGCCTTCTCTGCCCCGGCCGGCGGTTTCGAGTGCAGTTCACGCTACCCGAATTACCGGCTTCGGCAATGCTCAATTCGTCCCAAGGTCATCCGCGAGAAAGCCGCCTATTGCGCGCTTGCACCAGGACGCGTCCTGGTCCCGCGAAGTCCAGCGCGAGCCCTTCGCCGGTGCGGACCGACTGCGGGCCGGACTGGTCGACCGCGCGGAGACGGCACTGCACGGTGTCCGGATAGGCCAGCAGGAAGTCCGGCCGCACGGTGACGAGTTCGCCCGCGGTGAGTTCGAAGGCGTCGACCGGGCCCTGCGCGGCCAGCACGAGCGGGCCGCTCCCGCTGTAGTGCTCCAGGAAACCGGAATCGGCGCCGAAGAGCTTCTGCAGCGGAGCCCAGCCGGGGTCGTGCCGGACGGTCGCCGGCCGGGCCAGGATCGCGTCCCGGCTCACGCACCAGCCCCCGCCGCCGGTGAACTCCAGCGGGTAGACGTCGCCGGCGGCCAGCGGCGCGAAGTCGATCCAGCCGCCGCCCTCCGGTGCGTTGAACACCGACGGGGCGGCCTTGCCCGCCCGCGAGCCGCCGCGGGACGGGACGGTTTCGGTGATGCCGAAACTGCTGGCCAGCATGGTGTCCCCGGCGGCCTGGACGGCTTCGCCGGGGGACAACAGCACTCGTGCGACCCCGAAGTTCGGGGTGTGCCTCGTCTGGACCCGCATGCGGTCAGCGGGAGGGGACCTGGGCGATCACCCAGGCGGACAGCGCCGACGGGTTGCGGGTCTGGGTGAGCAGCTGGCCAGGCCCGGCGAAGTCGAAGACGAGGCCTTCACCGCTCTTCATCGACTGGATGACGCCGGTGGCGACCTTGCGGATCTGGTACTGCAGGGTGTCGGCGAACGCGACGACGTGCCCGGTGTCGATGGTGATCACCTCGCCCTGCTGCAGGGTCACCGTCTCCAGCGCGCCGTAGCAGGCCACGACGAGCGGGCCCTGTCCCGTCGCGTGCGTCAGGAAGCCGCCCTCGCCGCCGACGAGGTTCTTGAGCCCGCCCCATTTCGTCTCGGTCTGCACGCCGTGGGAGGACGCGAGCCACGAACCGCGGGTGACGCACCAGCCGGTGCGGCCGTCGAGGTTGATGATCTGCATGTCGCCCGGCAGGTTCGCGGCGACGTCGACCCAGCCACCGTTCTGCGGGGCGGTGTAGGTGGAGATGAAGAAGGACTCGCCGGAGAGGAAGGCACGGCCGAGGCCCTTCATGATGCCGCCCTGCGCCTGGGACTGGACCTGCACGCCGTAACTCGTCGCCATCATCGCGCCCGACTCGACCTGCGCCGGCTCGCCCGGGGCGAGGATGAGCCTCGCCACCGCGAACGACGGCTGGTGACGGATCTGAACCTGCATGTCTTCTTCTCCCCGGATGGTCGTTGTGACGCGCAGAGTCTTGCATGCGGGGCCCGAGGCGGGAGGATGGTCCGGTGATCTCCGTCGACGCCCACCGTGAGACCGTCACCGGCCTGCTCGGGAACGCCCCCGTCATCCGCCTTCCGCTCGCCTCCGCCGCCGGGCTCGTGCTCGCCGAGGACGTGCGCGCGGGGGTTTCGCTGCCGCCGTTCGACAACTCCGCGATGGACGGTTACGCCGTCCGCGCCGAAGACGTCGCGGAGGTACCCGTGACGTTGCCGGTCGCCGAGGACATCCCCGCGGGCCGGGTCGACGGCACGAAGCTGGAGCCGGGCACCGCGCACCGGATCATGACCGGTGCCCCGCTGCCGCCCGGTGCCGACGCGGTGGTGATGGTGGAGCACACGGACGGCGGCGTGACGGACGTCCGGATTCTCAGGACGGCTGTCCTGGGCGCGCACATCCGGCGCCGGGGCGAAGACGTCGTCGAGGGCACCGTGGCGCTTTCGGCGGGGACGGTGCTGGGCCCGGCGCAATTGGGCCTCGCGGCGGCCGTCGGACTCGCCGAGGTTCCCGTGTACCGGCCGCTGAAGGTGCTCGTGGTCTCCACCGGCACCGAACTCGTCGACGCGCCGGAACCCTTGCGGCACGGGCAGATCTACGAGTCGAACAGCATCATGCTGGCGTCGGCGATCCGTGCGCTCGGCGGCGAGGCCGAGGTCGTGCGCAGCGTGGTCGACGACGTGGACGAGTTCCGCGCGGTGATCGAGCCGCGGCTGGCGGAGGCCGATCTGCTGGTGACGTCGGGCGGGGTGAGCGCGGGGGCGTACGAAGTGGTGAAGGACGCGCTGACCGGGCAGGGCGTGGAGTTCCGGAAGGTCGCGATGCAGCCGGGCGGGCCGCAGGGCTGCGGACGCTGGAACGGTGTGCCGGTGGTGACGCTGCCGGGCAATCCGGTGAGCGTGCTCGTGTCCTTCGAAGCGTTCCTGCGGCCGGCGTTGCTCGCGGCGATGGGGCACACGGGGGTCGACCGGCAGCGGGTGCGGGCCCGGCTGACCGAGGCGATGACCTCCCCCGCCGGACGGCGCCAGTTCCGGCGGGGCTTCTACACGCATGCCGAAGGCGAGGTCACCGGGGTCGTCGGTCCGCGCGGCGGGCCGGGCTCGCATCTGCTGGCGTCGTTCACGCAGGCGAACTGCCTGATCGTGCTACCGGAGGACGTGGACTCGGTCGAGCAGGGCGACGAGGTGGACGTCCTTCTGCTCTGACCTGCGTTTAGCGGGCTAAACGCGATCCGTCGGGAAGTCGCGGCACCGGCCGACCGGGGTGAACAGCAGGACGAAGACGGCGACCACCTCGAGCCCCGCCATCAGCCCCAGCGTCTGCCGTACGCCCGCCGTCTCGCCGAGGATCCCGCCGAGCAGGCCGCCGAGCGCGACGGCGCCGAAGCTGAGCACGGACGAACTCGCGGTGACCCGGCCGAACATCGCCGCCGGGACATAGCGCTGCCTGAAGGTGGCATTGAGGACGTTCGAGCCGACGACGCCCGCGCTGACCGAGAACCCCGCGGCGACGAAGAAGGCGAGCCCCCAGCCGCCGTTCGCCAGCGGGCCGAGCAGCATCATGAGCGCTCCGAAGGCCTCGCAGAGCACGAAGGCCCGCGCGGTGCCGATCCGGGCGGCGATCTTGCCCGACAGCGCGGCACCGGCGACGCCGCCCGCGCCGACGAGCGCGAGCACGAGCCCGGCGGTGCCCTCGCCGACGCCGAGATCGCGGACGAGGAACACGACCTCGATCGACTGGTAGCCCATGAGCGCGACGTTCGAGATCGCGCCGAAGACCGCCAGCACGCGCAAATACGGGTCGCGGACGAGGAAAACGAGGCCGTCGCGGATCTCGTCACGCAGCCGCGAACGCGTCTTCGCCGGGCGCTCGGGCTCACGGTGCCGGATGGATCGCAGGCACAGCACGGAGATCCCGAAGCTGACGGCGTCGGCGAACACCCCGGCGACGGCGCCGAACCAGTGCGCCAAGAGCCCGGCGAGCCCGGGTCCGCCGATCTGCGCGGCGGATTCGCTGCCCTGGAGCTTTTCGTTGGCCTCCTGCAGTTGGTCCTTCTCGATCAGCGAGGGCAAGTACGCGCGATACGCGACGTTGAAGAACACCTTCGCGACGCCGCCCGCCAAGGCGACGACGATCAGCTGGGTCATCGTGAGCAGGCCGGTCCACGCCGCGACCGGGACGCTCAGGAACACCAGCATGGAAATGCCGTTGCACACCAGCATTACCGGGCGTTTCGGCCGTCTGTCCACCCAGGCGCCGGCCGGCAGGCCGATCAGCAGCCACGGCAGCCAGGCGGCCGCGGTCAGCAGCCCGACCGCGAACGTGCTCGCCTGCAGGGTGACCACCGCGACGAGCGGCAGCGCGACGACGGCGATGGAACTGCCGAGCACGCTGGTCGTCTCGCCGGTCCACAGCAGCCGGAAATCTCTCGATCGCAGCAGTCCGCCGCGTTCGCGGGTGGTCACGGGCGGGCCGGGACGGCGCGGGTGGCGATGAAGACGGGGCGGCGTTCCTGGCCGTCGTCCGGGATCTCGCGGCCGCTGTAGGACTTGATCAGCTCGTGGACCTTCTGTTCGAGCTCGGCCAGCTCGGCGACCGACATCTTCGCCCAGCTGTCGGTGGCGAAGGCGGCGCGATGCCATTCCTCCGGATAGGTCTCGCGTTCGGCGAACCATTGGCGCGCCATGGAAACCTGGCGTTCGAGGGCGAGGGATTCGGCGGCGGCCGCGACCGGGTCGTCGGGGAAGTCCGAAGGCGACCAGGAAACCGCGTAGCCCACGCGGCGCCACCAGCGCTCGCGGCGGTCGCGGGCGAGCTCCGGTGCCTCCTCGACCAGATCGCTGGCGGCCAGCACCTTCAGGTGATGGCTGACGTTCCCGACCGCCTGCCCGGTCCGTTCGGCGAGCACGGAAGCCGTGGACGGGCCGTCGAGGCGGAGGACGTCGAGCAGGCGGCGTCGCAGCGGATGCGACATCGCGGCGAGCACCTTCGAATCGTGGACTTCGTGGACTTCGCGATCAGCACTGTCGGCCATGACGCACAACAGTAGTTGCACAAGAGTGCTTGTACAAGTCTCCTTGTGCGCTACTCCATCCGGGTCGGTAACCTCGACGGCATGGGTTTCTTCTCGTGGATCGTGTTCGGCGCCATCGCCGGCTGGCTGGCCAACGTCGTGGTGGGCGGCCCGGACCGGCGCGGCGGCTGCCTGTTCAGCATCCTGATCGGTGTGCTGGGCGCGGCGCTGGGCGGTTTCATCTACCGCCTCGCCACCGGCACCGAACGGACCTTCGAGTTCGACTTCCCCAGTTTCGGCGTCGCCATCCTCGGTTCGATCGCGCTGCTCGCCCTGCTGCGACTGGTGCGCGGCTCGGGGCGGAGCGACTCGTATCGCCGGTGATCAACGGAGTAACCGTTGGTAACGGTTTTCTCGCGACCGGTGATCACCGGCGCGCGGCGAACTAGAGTGGGATGTTCGCTCGGTTCCAGTGGCCGCGTCCGGGTGCATGTGCCGTCGGGGGGCATATGCATCCGGACGCGCGTGCCTCGGCGATGATCGAGGCGGCGCGGACGGGGTCGACGAGCGGAGGCATCGGCGCCGCCGAAATGTCCCTCTTCCAGGCGCGGAACAACTCGGCGAGTCGCTCGCCTGCGGGGTCCGGGCTGGCGGGCATTCGAGAGTCCTTCAAGGTCTGCGATCGGCGTCAATTACCTAGAGTTATCGCGTATCTCGACCTTGCGTTACCGGGATGTGGCCCCGCCCACCCGGCGCGGGGAAACCCTTCCGGGGGAGGCCACGGCCCGGCTCCGGACAGGGCGGTAGCGTGGTGGCTCTTCCTGTCCCGACCCCCCGACACGAACTGCGGTGAACCCGACCAATGAGCGGCAACCGGCCGGAAGCCACTGGTAATCCCCTCGCGCACGCCGTGAAGCTGGCCCGCGAGACCGTTCCGCCGATGCACCCGGCCGGCAGGCCGTTCGTGTTCGGCGGTCTCGCCGCGACGCTGGTGCTGCGGAGGTTCTCCAAGCGCCTGGGCGTCGTCGGCGCGCTCGCGACGGCCGCCACGGCCGCGTTCTTCCGTGAGCCCAAGCGGGTCCCGCCCGCCCAGTCCGGCCTCGCGGTCGCGTCGGCGGACGGTCTGGTCTCGCTGATCGAAGAGGCCGTGCCGCCGCCCGAGCTGGGGCTGCCCGCCGAACCGCGGATGCGGGTGAGCGTGTTCCTGTCGGTGTTCGACGTGCACGTCCAGCGGGTCCCGGCCTCGGGTGTGATCGAGCGGGTCGCGTACCGGCCCGGGAAGTTCCTGTCGGCCGACCTGGACAAGGCGAGCGACGACAACGAGCGCAACTCCGTGCTCATGCGCACCGACGACGGCCACGAGCTCGTCGTGGTGCAGATCGCGGGGCTGGTGGCCCGGCGCATCCTCTGTGAGATCCGCGAGGGTGACAAGGTCGGCGTCGGCGCGACGTACGGCATCATCCGCTTCGGCTCGCGAGTCGACCTGTACCTGCCGCCGGGCAGCAAGGTCCTCGTCTCGAAGGGCCAGCGCACGATCGGCGGCGAGACGCCGATCGCCGAGCTGCCCACGGCGCCGCACCCGGAAGGCTGATCCATGGTCCGCGTGACCACTCCCGGCGTGCGGCTGCTGCCGAACGCCATCACGGTGCTCGCCCTGTGCGCCGGTCTGTCGTCGGTGCAGTTCGCGCTGATCGGCAACTATCCGATGGCGATCGCGTCGATCGGGATCGCCGCGGTGCTCGACAGTCTCGACGGCCGGATCGCGCGGCTGCTGGACGCGACGTCGAAGATGGGGCAGGAGCTCGACTCGCTGTCCGACGGCATCTCGTTCGGTGTCGCGCCCGCGCTGGTGCTGTACGTGTGGCACGCGGAGGGCGAGCGGATCGGCTGGGTGGCGTCGCTGATCTTCGCGGTCTGCATGATCCTGCGGCTGGCGCGGTTCAACACGCTGATCGAGGACACCGAGCAGCCGCCGTACGCGGGCGAGTTCTTCGTCGGTGTGCCCGCGCCCGCCGGTGGTCTGCTGGCGATGCTGCCGCTGATCCTGGAGCTGCAGTTCGGGCAGGGCTGGTGGTCGCACCAGTACGTGGTGTGGGTGTGGACGATCGCCGTCGCCGCGCTGCTGATCAGCCGGATCCCGACGCTTTCGCTGAAGACGGTGAAGGCGCCGCCCAAGGCGATCGCGCCGCTGCTGGTCGGGGTGGGCCTGCTGGCCGCCGCGATCATCCAGTTCCCGCTGGTGGCGCTGGCGATCGCGCTGATTCTGTACCTGGCGCACATCCCGTACTCGGTGTACCGGCACCGCTGGCTGGCGAACCATCCGGAGGCGTGGATGGCGCCGCCGCGGGAACGGCGCGCGATCCGGCGTTCTTCGAGCCGCCGCCGTCTCGGCCTGCGGCCGCCGCTGCGGCGCGTGGTGGCCGGCGCCGCTCAGCGCGTGCGGCTGCAGCGGGGCGAACAGCACGTCGCGCGGGCTCCGCGCACCATCTCGACCGACAAGGACCGGGGCGCGCGACGCCGCTCATGGCGCCGCATCGGCCTGCGGAAACGCTGATCCACCCGGCTGACCGCCCACTCCCAGCCCCCCGCCCGTCCCTGGGGGACGGCCCCGCGCCCAGCGTACCGGGGGTGCCCGACGGAACCGGGGGAAACGGGGGCCGGGGGCGGGAGTTGTCCACAAGCGGGTGGGGCTGTGGACAACTTGGGGATCGCTGGAGCTGAAGTGTCAGGAAAGGGTCGTTCAGGACGAAAGATGTCTTGAACGACCCTTTCCTGACATCCGGCCCCAGACCGGCCGAGCCGAAGCTCAGCCCACCGAAGCGCGCAAACCGCCGATCACCAGGTCCAGCTGGGCCTCGAAGTCCTGCAGGCAGTCGCCGTCCAGCAGCGACGGCAGCGCCCGGTGCAGTGAGGGCAGCCCGTCCGCGGTCACGGACCGCTGGAACCACGCCACCACCGGCTCGGCCCGCTCCAGATCCGACGGGTCCGGGACACCGGAAAGCCCCACCGTCTCGGTGAGCACGGCCCCGAACACCAGCCCGATCAGCGATCGGTAGCCCCGCGCGGCACCGCGTTCGTCGAGTCCGGCGTCCAGCAGCGCGGAGAACATCGCGTCGATGAACTTCAGCGCGCCCGCCGAGCGCGGGTTCGCCGCGTCGGTCGCGAGCGCCCGAACCACCACCGGATGCCGCGAAAAAGCCGTGTACAGACCGTGGGTCAGCGCGCGCAGCCGCTCGTCCCACGGTCCGGGTCCGGGCAGCGGCACGCTCTCGAAGACCCGCGCGGTCAGCCCGTCGAGCAGATCGCCCTTGTTCGCGACGTGGTTGTAGAGCGACATCGCCTCCACGCCGACGTCGGCGGCCAGCTTCCGCATCGACAGCCCGGCCAGTCCGTGCTCGCCCGCCAGCCGCAACGCGGCGTCGAGCACCTTCTCCCTGCTCAGCGCCATGTGTCCCAGTTTACCGGCACCCCCTTACGCCGTAAGTACTTACATCGTATGCTTACGACGTAAGTCACCTGGAGGGATGCCATGGACACCGAAACGCTGCTCACCACCACCCGCTCGGTCCGCCGCAAACTCGACCTGGACCGGCCGGTCGACGAAGGACTGCTCGAAGACTGCGTTCGCGTCGCGCAGCAGGCGCCTGCCGCGGGGATGCTGCTCGATGCCCAGCGCTGGGTGATCGTCCGCGACCCTGATCTGCGCGCGGAGATCGCGAAGATCGTCCGCGCCGAGGCGATCCCGACCATGGCGAAGTACGGGCACCTGGCGAGCGAGGCCGTCATGCGGTCGGCCCGCCACCTCGTCGACAACCTCGGCCGCGTCCCGGCCCTCGCGATCCCGTGCATGATCGGCCGCCCGCCGTCGGATCCCGTGATCCAGAACGGGTACTACGGCTCGGTGTACCCGGCGATCTGGAGCTTCCAGCTCGCGCTGCGGTCGAAGGGGCTCGGCAGCTCGATGTGCGCGTACCACCTGCCCGCGCGCGAGGCCGAAGTCGCGAAGCTGCTCGGAATCCCCGAAGACGTCGCGCAGATCAGCCTGCTCGCCGTCGCCCACACGACCCAGCGCGACTTCTCCCCGGCCGCCCGGCGACCCGCCGGGGAGATCCTGTCCTTCGACCGCTGGGCACGGTCCGCGTAGATAGGGTGGCGGGGTGAGCGCACCCCAGATCACGCTGACCGTCCGGCACACCCCGTCCGCACTGGACTCCCGCCGCGGCGTCGTCCGGCTGCACCCCGAAGTCCTCGACGCGCTCGGCCTGATGGCCTGGGACGCCGTCCGCGTCACCGGCGCGCGGGTCAGCTCCGCGCTGGCCGCCCCGTCGGACGGCGAGGGGATCCCGGGCGTGATCCTCCTCGACGACGTCACGATGTCGAACCTCGGCGTGACCGAAGGTTCGGAAGTGGTCGTCGCGCCTGCGGAGGTGTCGGCTGCCAAGACGGTCACCGTGGCGGGCTCACGCATCGCGAGCGTGTCGCTCTCCCCGCACACCCTGCGGCTCGCCCTGATCGGCAAGGTGCTGACCGTCGGCGACGCCGTTTCCCTGCTCCCCCAGGATCTCGCGCCCGCGCCGGGCTCCGACGTCTCCGCGGTCCGCGGCCAGCTTTCCCGCGCCATCGGCATGACGTGGACGAACGAGCTGCTCACCGTCACCGCCACCGAACCATCGGGGCCGGTCGCCGTCGGACCGTCCACTGTGGTCAGCTGGCGCGACGGCGCCCGCACCGGCGAGGCCGAGCCCGCCGCCGCCCCCGCCCGTGCCGGGACGACGCTGGTGCGCAGCACACCTGCCACTCCCCACGAGGATTTCATCGACGCGGAGATCGTCGAAGACGAGCGGGTCGACGAGGTCGCCGAGGAATCCGTGCCGCCGCTTTCGGATCTCGCCGGTTCCGAGGCGGCCGCGCGCAAACTCGCCGAATGGTTCGACCTGGCCTTCCATCGTCCGGAGCTGCTGGCGAAGCTCGGGACGTCGGCGCATCTCGGGGTCCTGCTGTCCGGGCCGGAAGGCGTCGGGAAGGCGACGCTCGTCCGCGCCGTGGCACAGGCCGAGAAGGTGCGGGTGGTGTCGCTCGCCGCGCCGAACATCGCCGTCCTCGAACCGAACGTCGCCGCCGCGCGGTTGCGTGAAGCGATCGAGCAGGCCACCCGCGACGAAGACCCGGCCGTCCTGCTGATCACCGACATCGACGCGTTGCTGCCCGCGTCCCAGCCGCCACCGCTCGCGACGGTTGTCCTCGACGACCTGCGCAAAGCCTTGCGTACCAAGGGTTTCGCCGTGGTCGCCACCACCGGGCGCGCCGAGTCCACCGATCCGCGGCTGCGCGCCGCCGACCTGCTCGACCGCGAGCTGGGCCTGCCGCTCCCGGACGCGAAGACCCGCACGGAGCTGCTGCGTGTGCTCCTGCGCGACGCCCCGCTGGAGCCCGGCGTCGACGTCGGCCCGATCGCCGAGCGCACCCCCGGCTTCGTGGCGGCGGATCTCATCGCGCTCCGCCGTGACGCCGCCCTTCGCGCCGCGCTGCGCCAGCGTGACGTCGACGAGCCGCGGATCTCCCAGCAGGACCTGCTCGACGCGCTCACCACCGTCCGCCCCATCTCGATGTCCACTTCGGACAATCTGGCCACCGGCGGGCTGACGCTGGACGACGTCGGCAACATGACCGACGTCAAGCAGTCGCTCACCGAAGCGGTGCTGTGGCCGCTGCGCTACCCGGACTCGTTCGCCCGCCTCGGCGTCGATCCGCCGCGCGGCGTGCTCCTGTACGGGCCGCCCGGCGGCGGCAAGACGTTCCTGGTCCGCGCTCTCGCCGGCACCGGCGCGCTGAACGTCTTCGCGGTCAAGGGCGCCGAGCTGATGGACAAATGGGTCGGCGAGTCCGAGCGCGCGGTGCGGGAACTGTTCCGCCGTGCCGCCGAGGCCGCGCCGTCGCTGATCTTCCTCGACGAGATCGACGCGCTCGCCCCGCGCCGCGGCCAGTCGTCGGACTCGGGCGTGTCGGACCGCGTGGTCGCTGCCCTGCTGACCGAATTGGACGGTGTCGAGCCGATGCGCGAGGTCGTCGTCCTCGGCGCGACGAACCGGCCGGAACTCGTCGACCCGGCGTTGCTGCGGCCGGGACGGCTGGAGCGCCGCGTCTACGTCCCGCCGCCGGACGCGCACGCCCGCGAGGCGATCCTCGCCGCCAGCGCCAAGAACACGCCGCTCGCGTCCGATGTGGACCTCGCGGCGTACGCGGCCACTTTGGACGGTTACTCGGCGGCGGACTGCGCGGCGCTGATCCGCGAGGCCGCGCTGACCGCGATGCGGGAGTCGCTGGAGGCCAAGGAGGTCACCGCCGCGCATCTGGCGAAGGCGGCCGAGACGGTCCGGCCGTCGCTCGACCCGGCCCAGCTCGCGGCGCTGGAGGCGTACGCGCGGACCCAGGTCTGAGAATACGAAAAGGGCCCGCTTCCTCGCGAGGAAGCGGGCCCTTTCACGGATGGACTAGGAGCCGTCCTTGTCGTTGGTCTTGTAGTCCTTGGTGAGGATGACGATCACACCGGGGCCGATGTTCTCGATCTCCTTGAACCGGGGCTCGGCGCGGAACCCGAACTCCAGCGCCAGCGCCTTCGCGGCCGCCTCCTCGTCGGTGCCCGGGCGGAAGTAGGCCACCGTCTCGGGGAGCCTGCCCGGGTAGCCCTTGACCTCGGAGACGTTCCAGCCCGAGGCGCGGAAATCCTTCGCGGCCTGCTCGGCGAGGCCCTGGATCGTGCTGTTGTTGTAGACGCGCACCGTCACCCACTTGTGCGACGCCTGCTGATCGCCACCGGGCTGGCCCGGCTGACCGGTCTGACCGGGCTGCCCCGGCTGGCTCGCCGGAGGGGCCGAGCTCGCGGGCGCGCTCGACGGCGGCGCCGACGACGCGGGCGGTGTGCTGGCCGAAGGCGAACCGGGCGCCGGGGACGAAGGCTGCGTCGCGCCGTCCGAAGACGTGGGCGCGGGGCCGGGCGGCGTCGCGGTGTCGGAATCACCGCCGCCACTGGTCAGGGTGATCCCGCCGATCACGGCGGCGATCACGGCGACACCGACCAAGGCCAGTCCGGCGGCCTTCATCGGCCGGGACAGGCCCGAAAACAGACTCATGAGAGATCGATCCCCAGTCGCCGGGCCGCGCGATTGCGCTGCCGGGCCGCTCGCGTCTTTCGCAGGCGCTTCACCAGCATCGGGTCGGCCTGCATGGCTTCGGTCTTCTCGAGCAGCCGGTTCAGCAATTGGTAGTAGCGCGTCGACGACATCGAGAAGCGTTCGCGGATGGCCTGTTCCTTCGCGCCGGCGTACTTCCACCACTGACGTTCGAACGCGAGCATGTCGAGCTCGCGCTCGCTGAGGCCGTTCACGGTCTCCGACGGGGACGGCTGGTCGGGCTCAGCCATCGACTCCGCGGCGTCCATCCGACTCCTCGCAATCAGGTCAGTGCTCGGCGGGCGTGAAACCACAGGCTTGTCATTCCGCGGCGCCATTAGACCACGGATGCGGCGCCCGGCCTCGGTAACGGCGTCGGCGCGTCATGGGTAAGGGTGTACCAGAAGGGTCCGACTAAACTGCGCGCGTGACCGTCCATCCCATCGTGATCGCCGGCGAGCCCGTGCTGCACAACCCGACTCGGGAGATCACCGAGTTCGACGACAAGCTGCGCACCCTCGTCGACGACATGTTCGAGACCATGTACGCCGCCGAAGGGGTGGGCCTCGCGGCCAACCAGATCGGCCTCGACCTGCGCGTGTTCGTCTACGACTGCCCCGACGACGAGGGCACGCGCCACAAGGGCGTCGTGGTGAACCCGAAGCTCGAGACGTCGGAGATCCCGGAGACGATGCCCGATCCGGACGACGACTGGGAGGGCTGCCTGTCGGCGCCCGGCGAGTCGTACCCGACCGGGCGCGCTTCGTGGGCGAAGGTCACCGGCTTCGACGTCGAGGGCAATCCGATCGAGGTCGAAGGCACCGGCTACCTCGCGCGCTGCCTGCAGCACGAGACCGACCACCTGGACGGCTTCATCTACCTCGACCGGCTGGTCGGGCGGCACGCCCGGGCAGCGAAGAAAATGCTCAAGTCGAACAAATGGGGCGTTCCGGGCAACTCGTGGTTGCCCGAGGCTCAGCCCTCCGGCGACTGATCCCTCAGCGCATGTCATGAAAGGGTCGTTCAGGACGAAAGATGTCCTGAACGACCCTTTCATGACATTTACGCGAGGGTCAGCACCCCAGGAAGTGGCACCGCACGACCCGAGGCTGCTCGATCACCTTCCCGGCCTCCACCGACCACGCGAGCCGGAGGTACTGGGCGTGCGTCCAGGCCAGCGGCGTCGCGGACGCGGTCGGCGTGCCCGCCGGGAAGCCCGGCTGCCCCGAAGGCGCGTTCTCGTCCCAGACCTGCTCCGGCATCGTGTCCCCCGAACTACTGACGCGCCCGAGGTCGCGAAGCCGCTTCGCGGCCGTACCCCGGTCACCATTGGCGAGGTCGTACTCGCCGCGTTCACCCGCGAGCAGCGGCCACAGTCGCCCGAAGGTGGTCCGGCTTTCGGCCGGGAACGTGTAGTCCCACGGCGAGCCGTCGGCCTTCTCGCCGTATCCGTCCTTCGTGTAACGGTGCCAGAACTGCCCCGTCGGCGTGGTGAACGCGATGTCGGCATCGGTGACCTTGATGCTGTTCCTGATCACCGGATCGTCGGCGCGGTAGATGCCCAGCCTCACCAGTTCGAGGAATCCGGCGTCGGTCACCGCACGCTGGTCCATGGTCACGCTGGAGTTGCCGAGGTTGTACTTCGTGCCGTTGTTCGCGTTGCCGTCCTTGGTCAGCCGGACGAAGTACGGGTCCTTCGACAGCGGGCCGTTCGTGGTCACCGTCCACTGGGCGAGCTTCGCCTTGAAGGCGTCGGCGGTGTCGAGATAGCGCTTCGCGTCACCCGCTGCGCCGTTCGCCTTGGCGAGGTCGGCCGCGCAGACCAGCCCGGCGATCACCGCGGCGATCGTCGAGGGCGAGTAGCCGTCCTGCTCCTCCCAGCGTTCCTGCTGGCTGTAGGGCGACGCGTGCCCGTTGTCCGCCTTGTAGGACAACAGGAATTCCGCCGCCTTGCGCACACCCCGCCAGGTCTTCGCGTCGGTGCGGCCGAGCTGCTGCGCGAGCACGATCGGCAGCGCGGTCTCGTCGAGCTGGATGGACGTCCAGTACGGCGTGCCGTCGACGTGGCTGTTCTGCGGCAGATGCCCGTCCGGCAGCTGCTGCGTGCCGAACATGTAGTCGACCGACCGGTTCGCGGCGTCGCGGTCGCCGGCGGCGAGCAGCCCGGTCGCGATCTGGTAGAGGTCACGCGGCCAGACCAGGTGATAGGTGCCCGACGGCGACCATTCCGGGTCGTTGTTCCCGAACCGCCACGGCATGCTCGGCGAAGCGATGAGCGCGCCACGGTGGATCTTGTCCTCGCTCGCCGCGAGCATGAGCACGGACGCCTGGTAGAGGTCCCGCTCCTGCTTGGTCTTCAGCGACGACGGCGCGTCCTTCAGCTGACGGAGATACTGCTTCCAGCCCCGGTCGTACGCGCGGGCGGCGTCGGCGAATCCGCGCCGTAGAGAGGCTTTCGCGTTGGCGAGCGCGTCGGTGTCCTTGGCGCCCATACCCAGCGAAAGCGTGAAGTCCCGCGAGCGGACGCCGTCGGCGGAGGTCTGCCCGGTGATCAGTACGTTGCCCTTGGCCGCGGTCGCGTAATCCTTGAGGCTGAACGATTTCGTCAGCTGCGTGATGCCGTCGGAGGAGCCCGAATACCCCACGGAAGTCCGCGAGAACGCCGGTTCCGCCGCCAGCGCGGCAGCCGTCTTCGCATCCGATGAGACCGCGCTCGCACCGTCGGCGCGCGCGGAGTCGTCGGAGCCTTCGTTGGTGAGATCGGGATCCGCGACCGCGTACACCTGGTACGGGCGGCCGGTCAGCGAGACGAAGTCGACGTCGATCAGCACACTCGCGCGTGCCGGGTCGGTGACGTAGGTCTTGCGGAGCTTCCACCGGCGGTGGTCGTCGGTGATGGTCTGTTCGTAGGTGAGGCCGCCGGTGCGGCGCACCTGCTGGGCCTTGGCCGAGGAATCGACGGTCGCGAAGCTCGTCCCGTCGGTGACGACGAGGTCGAGCGCGCGAACGGCCGGTGTCGACAGATCCGGGTAGTAGACCTCGGACATCCGGCCGCCCTGCAGGGTGAACCAGACGTTGCTGACCTGCTCGCGGGCGGTGCCGAAGCCGGTCTTGTCGGCAGGCAGCCAGCTCGGATGGGCGCCGGGCGCGCCTGGCGCCTCACCACCCTGGGCTTCGGCGACCGCGGGGACCAGCCCCGCGATCAGCACGCCTGTCAGTGCCGGGAGCACGAGTTTTCGCATATCCACCCCAGACTTCTGTAACGGTGCAGAACCTCCGGGATTCTGTCGTGAATCCCCAGCGCGCACAGGACCCGAACCGGTGAACCACCAACGCTGTCGACAAGTCGCCACCGAGGGCGGGTTGATTGATCCGGCCCCGGCGTGGCATGGTCGGGGCACAACCAAACAACCGCGGGAGCTCGCGCCATGGCGGGCTGAGAGGGCGGCTGGTGTCTTTCTAGAGGACCCGGCGCCGCCGACCGCATGAACCTGACCGGGTAATGCCGGCGTAGGGAGTGAACGTCGTTGACGACGCTTGAGAATGCCCAGGGCATCAAGCCGACCGTGACCACCGGTCCGATCACCGGTTCCCGGAAGGTCTACCACCAGACGGAATCCGGCCTCCGGGTCCCCGCGCGGCGGATCGACCTTTCGAACGGCGAGCATTTCGACGTTTACGACACCTCCGGCCCGTACACCGACGACGACGCGCAGATCGATGTCCACAGTGGACTTCATCGGCTGCGCGCCGGCTGGGCCGACGGTCGTGAGCACAACACCCAGCTCGGCTGGGCCAAACAGGGCGTCATCACCCGCGAGATGGAGTACATCGCGGCACGCGAGCGCTGCTCGCCGGAATTCGTGCGGGACGAGGTCGCGCGCGGCCGCGCGGTGATCCCCGCCAACCGCAAGCACCCGGAGACCGAGCCGATGATCATCGGCAAGAACTTCCTGGTGAAGATCAACGCCAACATGGGCAACTCGGCCGTCTGGTCCTCCGTGGAGGAAGAGGTCGACAAGATGGTGTGGGCCACCCGCTGGGGCGCCGACACGATCATGGACCTCTCCACCGGCAAGCGGATCCACGAGACGCGCGAATGGATCATCCGCAACTCGCCCGTACCCGTCGGCACCGTGCCGATCTACCAGGCGCTGGAAAAGGTCAACGGAGAGCCCGAAAAGCTGTCGTGGGAGGTGTACCGCGACACCATCATCGAGCAGTGCGAGCAGGGTGTCGACTACGTCACCGTGCACGCCGGGGTGCTGTTGCGCTACATCCCGCTGACCGCGCGCCGGGTCACCGGCATCGTCTCGCGCGGCGGCTCGATCATGGCGGCGTGGTGCCTCGCGCACCACAAGGAATCGTTCCTGTACACCAATTTCGCCGAGCTCTGCGAGATCCTGCGCGAGTACGACGTCACCTTCTCCCTCGGTGACGGCCTGCGGCCGGGCTCGATCGCCGACGCGAACGACCGCGCGCAGTTCGCCGAGTTGGAGACGCTGGGCGAGCTCACGCACATCGCCCGCGAGCACGACGTCCAGGTGATGATCGAGGGCCCCGGCCACGTGCCGATGCACAAGATCAAGGAGAACGTCGAGCTCGAAGAGAAGCTGACCGGCGAGGCGCCGTTCTACACCCTCGGCCCGCTCGCGACCGACATCGCGCCGGCGTACGACCACATCACCTCGGCCATCGGCGCGGCGCAGATCGGCTGGTACGGCACGGCGATGCTCTGCTACGTCACGCCGAAGGAGCACCTCGGCCTGCCGAACCGCGACGACGTGAAGACCGGCGTCATCACCTACAAGATCGCCGCGCACGCCGCCGACCTCGCCAAGGGGCACCAGTACGCGCAGGAGTGGGACGACGAGCTGTCCAAGGCCCGCTTCGAATTCCGCTGGAACGACCAGTTCAACCTGTCGCTGGACCCGGACACCGCGCGTTCGTACCACGACGAGACGCTGCCCGCGGAACCGGCGAAGACGGCGCACTTCTGCTCGATGTGCGGGCCGAAGTTCTGCTCGATGCGCATCACGCAGGACGTCCGCAAGTACGCCGAGGAACACGGACTGTCCACTGTGGAGGCCATCGAGGCCGGTATGTCGGAGAAGTCGACGGAGTTCGCCGAGCAGGGCAACAAGGTGTACCTGCCGGTGGTCAATCCGTGACAGCCACACCCAGGACGGCCCTCACCATCGCCGGATCGGATTCCGGTGGTGGTGCGGGCATCCAGGCCGATCTGCGCACCTTCTTCGCCAACGGGGTGCACGGGATGGTCGCGCTGACCGCGGTCACCGTGCAGAACTCGCTGGGCGTGCAGGGGTTCAGCGAGATCCCGGTCGACGTCGTCACCGGCCAGATCAAGGCCGTCGCCACGGACATGGGCGTCGACGCGGCGAAGACCGGGATGCTGGCGACGGCTGAGATCATCAACGCCGTCGCCAAAACGCTCGATGAAGTCCACATCGGACGCTCGGGTACACCGTTCGTCGTCGACCCGGTCGCAGCTTCGATGACCGGGCACGCGTTGTTGCGCGAGGAGGCTTTGGAGGCGATCCGCACCGAGCTCTTCCCGCGCGCCACGCTGATCACCCCGAACCTGGACGAGGTGCGGCTGCTGACCGGCGTGGAGGTCACCGGGCCCGAGACCCAGCGGGAAGCGGCGGAAGCGTTGCTGGAGTTCGGTTCCGAGTGGGTGCTGGTGAAGGGCGGGCACCTCGACGCGGCCCAGGACTGCGTGGACGTGTTGTCCGACGGCGAATCCTGGGTCGAGCTGAGCGGCCCGCGCTTCGACACCCGGAACACGCACGGCGGTGGGGACACGATGGCTTCGGCGATCACGTCCTCGCTGGCGAAGGGGGCCGATGTGCCGACCGCCGTCGCCGAGGGCAAGCGGTTCATCGAGCGATGTGTGGCGGAGTCGTATCCGCTGGGGGCCGGGGTCGGTCCCGTTTCACCCTTCTGGCGGCTGAAGTAGGAGTGCGGGGATGTCATGAAAGGGTCGTTCAGGACGAAAGATGTCCTGAACGACCCTTTCATGACATCCGTTACCGGGTGCTGAAGCGGGGAGCGTCCACCGCCCAGTACCAGTCGTTCCCCGCCGCGTAGAGCCGCCAGGTCAGCTTCACCGAACGAGCCCCGGCGGGCACCCGTACCGAAGCCGACGTCGGCACCGAAAGCACGTCGCCAGCCTTGTTCGCCGTCCCGGACTCCGGCCCGTAAGCCAGCACGTTCTGCTCAGGACCACCGTCGAACGACGCCGTCAGCGCGCCCCGCTGCGTCCCCTCCTGCCGGTAGTGCGAAACGAACGCGACGTCCACAGTGGACTTCCCGGAGACGTCGAGTGAAGGCGACACCAGGGAGGAGTCGAAGGTGCCGCGCGACGAGGGCGAACCCTTGTCGTCCCACTCGTCCGGGTCCGCGACCGCGAAGACGCCCCGTGCCCGCGCGTTCGCCTCACGCTGCTGCCCGGGGGCGGTGCGGGTCCAGAAGTCGTCGGTCGTGAAGGCCCAGCCCTGCCATTCCGTCACACCGGCGGGCATGCCGGACGCGTTGCGCACCGTCCAGCCGCCCGGCGCGTCGTGCGTCCAGCCGAGCACTCCGGCCGGGACACCGGTTTCGTCCTGCCGGGACTTCAAAACGGCCGAGTCGAAGACATCCGAGGGCACGGCGCCGAGCGGGTAGCCGTCATAAACCGCCGGAGCCGCGATGCCAAGATGCCGCAGCACCGTCGGCGCGATGTCGACGATCTTCGGTGCCACGGCAGGGGTTCCGGCCGGGACCGCACCGCCCGCGGCGATCACGAAGGTCATCCGCTCCTCGGGGCTGTCGCCGCCGTGTCCGCCGGAGGCCGTGTGGCCGTGGTCGGCGGAGATCATGATCAGCCAGTCTTCGTTCGCGCGGTCCGCGCGGGCGTCGACGGCGGCGAGCAGGCGTCCGATCAGCGCGTCGTCGGTGCGCAGGCTGGCTTCGTACTGCGAAGAGTCCGCGCCGTGCTCGTGACCGGCGATGTCGGTCTGTCCGAAGTAGACGAACGACGCGTCGGCCTTGTCCTGCTTCAGATGCTTCTCCGCGTCGACGGCCACCTGCTCGTCGGTCTTCTCGTAGCCCGCGCTGTCGCCGTTCAGGACGAATTTACGGTCCTGGCCGGTGCGCAGGATCCGGTCGCCGATCGGCGTCCAGTCGACCGCGGCGTAGGTGTCGAGCGCCGGGTTCGCGGTTTCGGCGCGCGCGAGCCAGCTCGGGTGCGAGGCGAGATCGTTGCCGGTGAAGGAGTTGTCCTTCACCTTGTGCTTGTCCGGCCAGACGCCGGTGAGGATCGTGGACCAGCCGGGGCCGCTGACCGTCGGCGCCATCCCGCTGCCGTACAACGAACTGCGCGACACGAACCCGCGGTTCGCCAGCGCGTGGACGTTCGGGGTGTCGGCGGCTATCAGCTTGTCGAACCGGGCGCCGTCCAGGCCGATGACCAGCACCTTGGGCGTTTTGGCCGCGGCGACGGCGACACCGGACGTCAGCCCGGCGACGGCCACCAAGGCCGAAAGGAGGGAAAGCGTTCTGCGCACGTAAGCCTCCGGGTAACTTGTTCGAACCAATTGTTCGTCAAGTTAGTGCGCCGAACTGTCTTCCCGATGAAGTCCGCGTGCCGCCGCGGAGGACTTCAGCCGACGGGCTCCATCACCCGCGAGTCGTACTCCTTCCGCGACTCGAGGATCCCGTCGAAGTTGGCGACCGACCATTCGCTGACCGCCATGAGCAGCTTGCCCGCACTGGCCCCGCGTTCGGTCAGCGCGTACTCGACGGTCGGCGGCGTGGTCGGGAAGACCGTGCGCGTGACCAGGCCGTCGCGCTCGAAGGCACGCAGGTTCTGCGTCAGCATCTTCTGGCTGATCCCGCCGACGGCGCGGCGCAGTTCACCGAACCGGTGCGGCCGCCGCGACAGCGCGCCGAGCACGAGCGCGGTCCACTTGTTGGCGAGCAGATCGAGGACGTCTCGGCACGGGCAGTTCCGCAGGTAGATGTCCCACGGGGATTCCGGCACTTCACAGGTGGTTTCCATCAGGTACCTAGTTTACCTTCAAGTGCCTTCTGGCGAAAAGAGACCAAGCGCCCGAGCATGGAAAGCACCAACAACGGAGGAGCTTTCGATGCGCGTCGTGACCCAGCAGCGGTTTGGTGGCCCGGAAGTGCTGGAGGTGACGGAGACCGACCGGCCCGCCCCCGGTCCGACGGAGGTGCTCGTGCGGGTGCGCGCCGCCGGGATCAACCCGGTCGATTGGAAGACCCGGGCGCACGGCGTCTTCATGGGCGAGCCGCCGTTCGTCCTCGGCTGGGACGTCTCCGGGGTCGTGGAAGAGCTCGGCGTCGGCACGACGCGTTTCGCGGTCGGCGACGAGGTACTCGGCTTCCCGTGGTTTCCCAGGCAGGCGGGCGGTTACGGCGAATACGTGACCGCGCCCGCCCGCCAGTTCGTGCGCAAACCCGCGAGCCTCACCCACGAACAGGCCGCCGGGCTACCGCTCGCCGGGCTCACCGCGTGGCAGGGCCTGGTGGACCTCGCCGATGTCCGGCCGGGGCAGCGCGTGCTGATCGACGCGGCCGCGGGCGGTGTCGGCCACCTCGCCGTCCAGGTGGCGAAGGCGCGCGGGGCGTACGTCCTGGGCACGGCGAGCGCCGGGAAGCACGGCTTCCTCCGCGAACTCGGTGTCGACGAGCCGATCGACTACCGCGACGAGACCGCGACCACGTCCGAGGTGGACCTCGTGTTCGGGCTGGTCGGCGAGCAGAGTGACCTGCGCTGGCTGGACGCGGTGAAACCCGGCGGCCTGCTGATCGCGGTCCCCGGCGGCCCGAGCGAGGCCGTCGTGGCGAAGGCGGAGCAGCTCGGCGTGCGGACGTCGGGGATGCTCGCCGAACCCGACCAGCTCGGCCTGCTGGCGCTGACCGGGCTGATCGAGAAGGGCGAATTGCGGGTCCACGTCGACCAGACCTTCCCTCTCGAAGACGTCGCGAAGGCGCACGAAGTCGGCGAAGGCGGCAGGGTCACCGGGAAGCTCGTCCTGACCGTCTGAGATCGCGCGTGGAAAATGAACCCATGAGCGAGAACCCGAGCCCGCCGTCGGCGCTGACCATCGCGGGGTCCGACTCCGGCGGCGCCGCCGGCCTGCAGGCGGACCTGCGCACGTTCCTCACCTGTGGCGTGCACGGCCTGGTCGCGGTCACCGCCGTGACCGTCCAGAACACCCTCGGCGTGCACGACCGCACCGACATCCCGCCGCGGATCGTCGCCGGGCAGATCGAGGCGGTCGCGGCCGACATGGGCGTCAACGCGGCCAAGACCGGCATGCTCGCCTCGGCCGAGATCATCCACGCCGTCGCCGCCGCGTGCGACAAGGCCGAGATCGGCCGCGACAGCAAGGTGCCGTTCGTGGTCGACCCGGTCGCGGCGTCGATGCACGGGCATCCGCTGTTCGACGAGGCCGGGCTGGTGGCGCTGCGCGACGAGCTCCTGCCACGCGCGACCGTCCTCACGCCCAACCTCGACGAGGTCCGCCTGCTGACCGGGATGACCGTGACCACCCGCGAGCAGATGCACCAGGCGGCCGTCGTCCTGCACCGGCTCGGGCCGAAGTACGTGCTCGTGAAGAGCGGGCACCTCGTCTCCGACCCGGAATGCGTCGACGTGCTCTTCGACGGCTCCACGTTCGTCGAGCTGCCGGGCGAGCGGTACGCGACGCAGCACACGCACGGCGCCGGGGACACGATGGCGTCGGCTCTGACGGCCGGTCTCGCGAAGGGGATGTCCGTCGTGGAGGCCGCCCGGTACGGCAAGTGGTTCGTCTCACACGCGGTCGAAAACGCCTATCCGATGGGCGCGAAGGTCGGTCCGGTTTCGGCGTTCTGGCGGCTTGCGCCGGAGCACTGAGCACACGGACGGTTACCATCTGCGCCGTGACGGGACGCGAAACGGTGGCCAGGGTCGTCGAAGACCGCCGCTTCCAGAACTTCATCATCGCGGTGATCGTCTTCAACGCCGTCACCCTCGGCCTGGAGACCTCGACCAGGATGGTCGCCGAGTACGGGTCGCTGCTGCACGCCGTCGACTACATCGCGCTGGGGGTCTTCGTCCTCGAACTCGGCGCGAAGCTCTACGCCTACCGCGCGAAGTTCTTCCGCGACCCGTGGAACATCTTCGACCTGGTCGTCGTCGGCATCGCGGTGATCCCCACGACCGGCCCGTTCGCGGTGCTGCGGGCGTTGCGGGTCCTGCGGGTGCTGCGGCTGATCTCGGTCGTGCCGTCGATGCGGAAGGTCGTCACCGGCCTGCTCGCGTCGATCCCCGGGATGGCCTCGATCGCCGCGCTCCTCGCGCTGATCATTTTCGTCGCGGGCGTCGTGGCGACGAAGCTGTTCGGCGCGATCTCACCGGAGAACTTCGGCGACCTCGGCACTTGGCTGTTCACCCTGTTCCAGGTGATGACGGGCGAGGCGTGGCCGGACATCGCGAAGGAGATCATGCGAGAAGCACCCATGGCCTGGGTGTTCTTCGTGGCCTACATCCTCGTGTCCAGCTTCGCGGTGCTGAACCTCTTCATCGCCGTGGTGGTCAGCGGGATGGAGGACGAGCTTCGCCAGGACATCCGCGAGGAAGAGGCGAAGCAGGCCGAGACCCAGGCTCAGGCGAACAAGGAGATCCTCGACGAGCTTCGCGCTCTTCGCGCGGAAGTCAGCGCTCTTCGTCGGCAATAAGCGCTTCGAGCGCCGGGAGCGCCGCCGCCAAGGCCGCCCGGTGCTCCGGAGTCAGCCGTTCGAGGCGTTTGCCGAGTTCGTTCACCCGCGTCGACCGGACGCCGGAAACCAGCCTCTCGCCCTCTTCGGTGGCCTCCGCGAGCCAGGCGCGCCTGTCGATCGGGTCCGATTCACGGCTGACGTAGCCCGCTTCGACCAGCGAAGCGACGATCCTCGACATGGTGGCCGCGGCGACGCCTTCCTTCGCCGCGAGATCACCCAGGCGGAGCTGGCCGTAGTTCACGAGGGTGGCGAGCGCCGAGATGGCGCCGTGGCCCGGCCCGGGCACGCCCGCCTGGCGCAGTGACCGGGACAGCCTGCCCACCGCCAGGAACAACCTGCCCGAAATGTCCTGGACCGTTGACGTGGTCACCACTGGCTCCTCTGGGTACACGGCGGCGGGTGCGCCTCCGGAAAGTGCCGTCAACCATACGGGCTTCGGGGTCGTACTCGCTGTGAAGGCCGTGAACCGTACAAAAGGGTTATCGAGGAGGGCTGGAGGCGTGCGCCCAGAACCGCTGCGGGATCCGCCCCGCGCCGGCGGCCAGCCGCCCGGCGGTGACGGCGGCCCGCATCGCCGACGCCATCCGTTCCGGATCAGCGGCCCTGGTCACGGCGGTGGAGAGCAGGACGGCGTCGCAGCCGAGCTCCATCGCCAGCGTCGCGTCGGAAGCCGTGCCGATCCCGGCGTCGAGGATCACCGGCACCCCCGCGCGCGACACGATCAGCTCGATGTTGTGCGGGTTCCGGATGCCGAGACCGGTGCCGATGGGCGCGCCGAGCGGCATCACCGCCGCACAGCCCGCCTCCTCCAGCCGCAGCGCCAGCACCGGGTCGTCGTTGGTGTACGCGAGCACGGTGAAGCCGTCCGCGGCGAGCTGCTCGGCCGCTTCGAGGGTCTCGAACGGGTCCGGCAGCAGCGTGCGGTCGTCGGCGTGGACCTCCAGCTTGATGAGGTCGGTTTCGAGTGCTTCGCGGGCGAGCTGCGCAGTGAGG
This sequence comes from Amycolatopsis keratiniphila, assembly GCF_000400635.2. Classification (NCBI taxonomy): domain Bacteria; kingdom Bacillati; phylum Actinomycetota; class Actinomycetes; order Pseudonocardiales; family Pseudonocardiaceae; genus Amycolatopsis; species Amycolatopsis keratiniphila. Next base: position 8,167,824 of record NC_021252.1, read on the forward strand.
ACCGCTTCGGCGGCCGTGCGGCAGCCGGCGGTGTTGGGCAGCAGGCGGATGCCGAGCCGCCGAAGCAGTTCGAGGACGCCGGAGCCGCCTTCGGCGTCGGCTTTGCGCATGGCGACGGTGGTCAGTTCCGTGCCGGACGCCACCAGCGCGCGTTCCAGCACGGCGAGGTTGCCCGCGCCGCCGGTGCCGATGATCAGCCGCGACGAGAGCTTGTGCTCGCCGATGACGAGTTCGTCACCGTTCATGTCAGCCTCCTTGCACAGCGGTGAGGATGTCGACGCTGGCGCCCTTGCGCACCACCGATTCCGGCCAGTCGCCCCGCCGGACGACGACGCCGTCCACCGCGACCGCGACGCCCCGCGTCGCCGTGCCCAGCGCCTCCAGCACACCCTCGACGGTGGTCCCGTCGGGGAATTCGCGCCACTGGCCGTTGACCTGGATCTCCATCACACCCGCTCCTCGCTTCGCCGCGACGGCGTGGCCGCCGCGACCTCGTCCGGCAACGGCCGTCCGTCCAGCCAGGCGACCGCGGCGTCCGCGGTGACCGGGGCCATCAGGAGACCGTTGCGATGGTGACCTGTCGCGGCGAAGACACCTTCGCCCAGCTCACCGATGAAAGGCATTGTGTCGACACTCGCCGCGCGAAGCCCGGCCGCGGTCTCGACGAGTTCGTACTCGGTCAGGCACGGGAAGACGCGCTCCGCGCCTTCGAGCAGCTCACGGACGCCTCGGACGGTGACGGTCTCGTCGAAACCGGCTTCGTACTGGGTCGCGCCGAGCACGAGCTGACCATCGTCGCGTGGCACGAGGTAGATCGGGCGGCCCTCGACCATCGCGCGGACGGTCCGCTTCGGCGGCGGCAGGCAGCCTCGTCGCGGCCGCAGGCGGAGGATCTCACCCTTCAGCGGGCGGACGGCGCCGTCAAGCGCGGGGTGCAGGCGTCCGGTCCAAGCACCCGCGGCGAGGACGACGTCGCCTTCGAGTCCTTCGAGTTCGGTGACCGTCTCGTGGCGGAACTCGACGCCGCGCACGGCGCACGCGTGTTTGAGCGCGATCAGCAGCTTTCTGTTGTCCACGGCGAGATCCCCGGGGACCAGAAGTCCACTTCGGACTGTTGCGGCGAGACCGGGCTCGGCGCGGCGGGCTTCGCGGCCGGTCAGCTGCCCGACCTCGCGGCCGAGTCGGGTGAGGTACGCGGCGAGCATTTCGAGGTTGCCCGCGTCGGCGCTGTCCAGCGCGACGACGAGCGTGCCGTGCGGGGAAAGGCCCGGATCGACACCCTCTTCGGCCAGGTCACGGGCGAAATCCGGCCAGCGCCGGAGCGACGCCTCACCGAGGGTGAGCACGTCCTCCTCGCCGGGCCAGGCCTCGGTGACCGGCGCGAGCATGCCGCCCGCGAGCCACGACGCGCCTCGTCCCGGATCCGGGTCGTACACGGTGACGCGACGACCGCGCGCGGACGCGCGCCAAGCGACCGAGAGGCCGATGACCCCGCCGCCGACAACCGAAAGTTCCTTCATGGAATCACGCTCCCTGCGCCGGCATGACCCGGATCAGGTTCCACGGTCGGAGCGGTCCCGGCTCCCTCTCAGCCCGTCCTCGGGCTCCCGTGCGGACCACCCCACCGTAGCGCGCGAGTACCGTCGCCGCCATGCCCACCCTGTCTGGTTCGCCGATCCGCGCCCGGCTCGCGGACGCCCGCCTGTACCTCTGCACCGACGCCCGCCGCGGCCGGGGCGATCTCGCCGAATTCGCCGACGCGGCGCTGGCCGGCGGGGTCGACATCATCCAGCTGCGGGACAAGACCGGCGGTGCCCCGATCGAGGCGAAACACGAGATCGCCGCCCTCGAAGTGCTGGCCGAGGCGTGCGAAAAGCACGACAAGCTGCTGGCGGTGAACGACCGGGCGGACGTCGCGCTCGCCGTCGGCGCGCACGTGCTGCACCTGGGCCAGGACGACATCCCGGTGTCGCTGGCGCGCCGCGTGCTGGGGGACGACGTGGTGATCGGCCGGTCCACCCATTCGGCCGAACAGGCCGCGGCCGCCGCCGGAGAGCCCGGCGTCGACTACTTCTGCACCGGCCCGTGCTGGCCGACCCCGACGAAGCCGGGCCGGTCCGCGCCGGGACTCGATCTGGTGCGCTCGACGGCCGCGTCCGGGACGACGCGGCCGTGGTTCGCGATCGGCGGGATCGACACCGAGCGGCTGCCCGAGGTGCTGGCCGCGGGCGCGGCGCGGATCGTCGTCGTCCGGGCGATCACCGAGGCCGAAGACCCCGAAGCGGCCGCTCGCACGCTTCGCTCCGCCCTTCCCTGACCCCGATGCGGAGAGGGGTCAGGGCACGGGGGTGTTCGAGGCGGGCGGGGCGGACGGCGTCGTCGAAGGTGCCTGAGAGGTCGAAGGCGCGGTGGACGGCGCTGTCGGCGTCGTCGGGGGCGCCTGCGTAGTGGTGGGCGTCGTCGAAGGGGGCGGAGTGTTCGTCGGCGTCGTCTCCGGCTGGTCGTCCTTCGTTTCCGAAGGCGACGTCGCGGGCGGAGTGTCGTGCTTGTCCTGCCGATCCTGCGCCTGCCCGCCGCCGATGATCTTGCCTATGGTCGTCCCGGTCCCGCCGCCGAAGGTCTTCCCGGTCGCGCCCTCGAAGCCGGTGATCGCGACGAGCGCCACCGCGAACGCCACCACGCTGACCCCGGCGATCACCGCCCAGCGCGGCTTGAACTTCCGGCCGGAGGGTTCCTCTTCGTCCTCGGACGGTTTCAACCGGACGGTCTCCGCTTCGCCGGGGTCGAGCACCCGGCGCCGTCCCGGCACGGTCAGCACCACTCGCGCCTTCAGCGCCGCGTCCTTCGTCCGCTGAAGCGAACGCAGGTACAGCTCACCGCCGAGTGTCGTGATCACACTCGCCAGCCCGGCACCCGCCACCGTTCCGGCCACGCCGAGCGTGGAACCCAGCAGCGCCGCGGTGATCGCGGCCATCGCCGCCGCCGTCACCTGGATGATCCGGCCCTGCTTTTCCGTCTTTTCGGTCTTCTCCGAGGTCTCCTTGGTCATGATCCCGTTCTGCAGCTAGTCGGTCCTCACCCGTCCTAACGAATAAGGCGCACGGGATGCTCCCCTCGTTGTCCGCACGTGAGGAGCGCCACGCCGTCTGTCCAAAAAGGACTGTCCACGGCTCACAACTCCTTGACATAATCGGATGTATGGATCTGGTATCGATCGAGGAAATCCGCGACGCGGCGAGCCGTGTCAAAGGCGTCGCGGTGCGCACACCCCTGCTGGCACAAGGGTGGGCGCCGTTGTGGCTCAAACCGGAAAGCCTTCAGCCGATCGGCGCTTTCAAAGTGCGCGGGGCCTACAACGCGATCGCCGCGCTGACCGAAGACGAGCGCGCCCGCGGCGTCGTCGCGTTCTCCAGTGGCAACCACGCGCAAGCGGTCGCCTACTCCGCGAAGCGTTTCGGGATTCCCGCGGTGATCCTGATTCCGGACGTCGCCCCGCGCGCCAAGGTCGAAGCCACCAAGGCGCTCGGCGCCGAGGTCATCGAAGTCCCGATCGACGCCCAGGAGTCCTCCGCGCTCGCCGTCGCCGAGGAACGGGGGCTCACCATGATCCCGCCGTTCGACCACCCCGACGTCATCGCCGGACAGGGCACCCTCGGCCTGGAGATCGCGGAAGACCTGCCGGACGCCGACGTCGTCCTCGTCCCGCTCAGTGGCGGCGGGCTGGCCTCGGGCGTCGGCACGGCGATCAAGGCGTTGCTGCCGCGCGCGAAGGTCATCGGCGTCGAGCCGGAGCTGGCGGCGGACACTGCCGAAGGCCTGCGCGCGGGCAGGCGGATCGAGTGGCCGATGGACCTGCGGGCGCGGACCAGCGCCGACGGCCTGCGCGCCCAGCCGTCGGACCTGACCTTCGCCCACCTCCAGTCGGTACTCGACGACGTCGTCACCGTTTCGGAGGAGGAGATCCGGAACGCCGTCCGGACGCTGGCGCACCGCGCCCGGCTGGTCGCCGAGCCGAGCGGCGCCACCGCGACCGCCGCGTTCCTCTCGCACCGCGACGCGCTGCCGCCGGGCAAGGTCGTTTCGGTCGTTTCGGGCGGCAACCTGGACCCGGCCACCCTCGCCGACCTATTGGCGTAACTCGCGTGATTGGCGCCGTATCTCGCGTGATCAGAGGCGTAACTCATGAGTTACGGCTTCAATCACGTGAGTTACGCCTTCGATCACGCGTGATGCCCGGGACGGACGTGCGTCGGGGGCGAGTCGACTCCGCAATGGAGGCATTCGCCGGGGTGCGGTGACTCGTCGGTGTCCTCGGCCGAAGGGGTGTCGAGGACACCGTTGTGGATGCCGAGCGCGATCAGCCCGCCCCCGATCGCCAGCGCCGCGCACACCAGCAACGCGGTCCGCCAGCCCGCGGTCAGCGCGACCGGATCGGTGTACGCGGCGCCGGAAAGGCCGGCGACGGCGGGCAGGACGGCGATCGCGAGCAGGCCACCGGACCGGGCGATGGCGTTGTTGACCCCCGAGGCGACGCCGGCGTACCGGTCCGGCGCGGCGGCCAGCACCGTCGCGGTCACCGGCGCGACGACCGTCGCCAGCCCGGCGCCGAACACGACGACGGCGGGCAGCACCGACCCCAGGTACGACGAACCCGGCCCGACGCGCATCAGCAGGAGCATGCCGACGCCGACCAAGATCGGGCCGACGACCAACTGCGTCCGGGGTCCGATCTTCTGCGCGAGCGCACCCGACCGGCCGGAGAACAGCAGCATGATGACGGTGATCGGCAGCCCGGCGAGCCCGGCCGCGGTCGGCGAATAGTCCAGCGACACCTGAAGCTGCATGACCATCAGCATCATCACACCGCCGAGCGCCGCGTAGACGACGAAGGTCAGCGCGTTGGCGAGGCTGAACGTCCGGTCGCGGAACAGTTTCGGCGGGACCAGCGGATCGGCGGAGCGGTGCTGGATCACCAGGAACGCCGCCAGCCCGGCGACACCGAGCACGATGGCCACCAGCACGACGGCGTCGCCGATGCCGCGGCCGGGCGCCTCCACGAGCGCGCCGGTGAGTCCGGCGAGACCGATCGCGCCGACGGCGGCGGCGAGGAAGTCGGGATGCCCCGTCGCCTCCTCGTCGCGGGACTCGGGCACGTAGCGCCGGGCGAGCAGCACGCAGACCGCGGCCAGCGGCAGGTTGATCAGGAACGCCAGCCGCCACGACCACACCTGTACGAGGACGCCGCCGAGCAGCGGGCCGATCGCCGCCGCGATACCGCCGAGCCCGGACCAGGCGCCGATCGCGCGCGCCCGGTCGTCGTGGGCGAAGGACGCTTGGAGGATCGCGAGGGAGCCCGGTGTGAGCAAAGCTCCCCCGATCCCTTGGAGGATCCGGGTCGCGACGAGCATCTCGGTGGTCGTCGCGGCGGCGCACAGTCCGGAGGCGACACCGAACCAGACAACACCCACGATGAACATGCGACGGCGGCCGTAGCGGTCGCCGAGTGATCCGGCGACGAGGATCAGCGCGGCGAGCGCGAGCAGGTAGCCGTCGAGGATCCACTGAAGGCCCGCGACGGACGCTTCGAGTTCTTCGCCGATCCTCGGGAGCGCGACGTTGATGATCGTCCCGTCGAGCATCGCCATGCCCGAGCCGACGATGGTCGTGGCGAGCACGCCGCGCGCCACCGGCGTCCCCCATCGGATTCCCGCCGCCGTGTCAGTCATGGGATGACTGAATCACGACACCAGCCACCGGGCTACCCAAATTGCCTGACACGTCAGACAAATAAGAACCAAACAACGGAACCGGAAGACCTGACTCCTCGAAGCGCGCCAGCGCGACGAGGAGTCCGCACAGCGCGCGCCCTCTTTCGGCCGAAGGCCACGGAAACGTTTTGCAGGGCGCCCGCGCCCTGCGAAACGTTTGCGTCAGCGCGCGCTCAAGGAAGCAGCGTGGTGACGAATTTGTAACGGTCACCCCGATAGATCGCCCTCGCGAACTCGACCGGTTTTCCGTCGGTGGCGAAGGAATGCCTCGAAAGGAGCAACATCGGCATTCCGACGTCGGCGCCGAGCATCTCCGCTTCGTGCGGTCCGGCGAGGGCGGTCTCGATCGTTTCCTCGGCCCTTTCGAGCTCGACGCCGTAGTGCTCCCTCAACACGGCGTACAGGGAGCCACCTGCGGAAACGTGTTTGCGCAAACCGCGGAACCGGCCGAGCGGGAGATGCGTGGTCTCCAGCGCCATCGGCTGCGAATCGGCGAGCCGGAGACGGCGAAGGCGAAGAATCTTCGCGCCCACCCGGATTCCGAGCAGTTTCGCCAGATCGGCTTCGACGGGCAGTTCGTCGATCTCCAGGAGCTTGGAGGAAGGCTTCAGTCCCTGCTTGCGCATGTCTTCGGTGTAGGACGACAACTGCAGGCGCTGCGCGAGTTTCGGTTCGGCGGCGAAGGTGCCCTTGCCCTGCACGCGGTGGAGCCTGCCCTCGGCGGTGAGGTCGGCGAGCGCCTGCCGGACCGTGGTGCGCGAAACGGTGAATTCCCCCGCCAGTGCCCGTTCCGTCGGAATCGGCGAGCCCGGGGGCAGCGCGTCGAGCAGATCGAGCAGATGCTGTTTCAGCGCCCAGTACTTGGGTTCGCGCTGTCCGCGCATCCCTGCCGTAGCGCCCGCCTCACTCGCGGTGGTTGTCTCCAACATGACCGACTCCCTAAGCCTTCCCACTCGAACGCGCACCGTCCCCGCTAGGAAACGTACCCTTCTCCACAAACGTCCATTCGGGCTAGCATTGGTCTAGACCTACTCGGGGGACGAAGTACGTCCCGGTGGAAGGGAACGAGATGACCGAACAGCGCCCCGGCGAGCACATGGCCGCGGAGATCTCCCAGCAACCCGCCATTCTGGCAGGAATCGTGGAGCGACAGGCCGAAATCGCCGAGGTGGCCGAAGCCATCTCCAAGCGCCCGCCCAGGTTCGCACTGCTCGCCGCCCGGGGCTCCAGCGACCACGCCGCCCTGTATGCGAAGTACCTGATCGAAGTACTCCTCGGTCTCCCCTGCGGTCTCGTCTCGCCCTCCACCGCGACTTTGTACGGCGCCCGTCCCGATCTGCGGGACGTTCTCTTCATCACAGTAAGCCAAAGCGGTGGTTCTCCGGATCTCATCGAGGTCACCGAAACCGCGCGTCGCCAGGGAGCGCTGACCGTCTCGGTCACCAACACCCCGGAATCGCCGCTGCGCGCCGCCGCCGAACTCGGCGTCGACATCGGCGCGGGGCTGGAAAAGGCCGTGGCCGCCACCAAGACCTACTCGGCCACCTTGCTTTCGCTTTACCTTCTGATCGACGCGGTCCGCGGCGGCAAGGGCGAGGACGCGGAGAAACTGGGCGAGCTCGCACAGCAGACCCTCGACGGCTCCGTCGAAGGCGTGCAGCGCGCGGTGGACCGCTACCGCTTCGTCGACCGGGTGCTCACCACCGGCCGCGGCTACTCCTACGCCACCGCGCTGGAAGGTTCCTTGAAGCTGGCGGAAACCAGCTACCTCGCGGCCCGCGCGTACAGCGGCGCGGACCTGTTGCACGGCCCCGTCGCCGCGGTCGACGGCGAGACCGCCGTGCTGGCCGTGACGAGCCAGGGCCACGGAGTGGGCGCGATGCAGGAGGTCCTCGAGGCCGTCGGCAAACGCGGCGCGGACGTGCTCGCGGTCGGTTCGGCTTCGGCCGACGTCCCCGCGGCGCTGCGGATCGGCGTCGCGCCGTCCGCCGAAGAGGTCGCCCCGATCCTGGAGATCCTGCCCATCCAGCGGATCGCGCTCGGCCTTTCGCTGGCGCGCGGCGGCGACCCGGACAGCCCGCGCGGGCTGCTCAAGGTGACCAAGACCCGGTGAGTCACGTCGTTGGAGTGGACGCCGGAGGCACGTCGACGCGAGCGATCGTCGTCGACGCCTCCGGCGCCGTCCTCGGCACCGGGCGCGCGGGCGGGGCGAATCCCAACTCCCATCCGCCGCACGAGGCCGCGTCGCGGATCGCGAACGCGATCACCGGCGCGCTGGGCGGACTCGATCCGGCCGCGACGGCGGCGTGCGTCGTCGGCATGGCGGGCGTCAGCAAACTGAGCGATCCGTCGATCGCGGAGATCTTCGAAGCCGCTTGGAAGGACGCGGGGATCGGTCCGGTGCGGACGGTCCCCGACCCGGAGGTCGCCTACGCGTCGGCGACCTCCTCGCCGGACGGTTCGGTTCTCGTGGCGGGCACCGGGTCGATCGCCGGCCGGATCCGCGGCAGGCGCATGGTTTCCACCGTCGGCGGCTACGGCTGGTTGCTCGGTGACGAAGGCTCGGCGTACTGGCTCGGCCGTGAAGCCGTTCGCTCCACTTTGGATGTTCTGGGCCGCGGCGGCGAACCCGGTCCGCTCGCGCGCGCCGTGCTCACCGAAGCGCTCGGACCGTCCGCAGTGGACCCCGCGGCCGGAGCCTCGCTGTGGCGCGCGCTCATCACGAGCGCCAATTCCGAGGCGCCGATCCGGCTCGCGAGGTTCGCCCCGTTCGTCAGCGAGGCCTACCGCGAAGGCGACCCGGCGGCGGACGAGATCACCACTCGTGCGGCCGCCTTGCTGGTGACGAACGTCATGACCGCGCGGGATCCCGGGGAGAGGACACCGGTCGTCCTGGTGGGCGGCGTGCTGTCACCGGAGGGCCCGGTCGGGGCGAAGGTCCGCGCCGAACTGGCCGGTCTCGTGGTGCTGACCAGCACCGACGGTGTGCTCGGCGCCGCGTGGCTCGCCGCCGTCGACGCCTACGGCGAAGGGGCACCGCGGCCGGCGTCACCCTGAAAAAACACCCGGAACAAGCCCGAAAAGACCAAACCATCGACTCCGGGGCCGAACTCCGGGTACCGTAGGACCCGGCCCCCGGACCCTCCCCCCTCGCCGGGGGCCGCCTTATGTCCTGGGCAGCCCACCGGGCGCGGAATCCGAGGGATTTTCGTTTTCCTCCACCACCCGCAGACCGGGATGTTCCGGCGGCAGCGTGCGGTAGAGCACCCAGCCGCTCACGGCGACCGTCACCGCGACCAGCGGCCAGGACAGCACCGTCCGGGCGATGCCGAGCGCGACCACCTGCCCGCTCCACCACAGCGAGCCGTACACGGCGACCCGCAGGGTGTACTGCAGGAAGACCCACACCCAGCTCGCCCGCGAATACGCGCGCAGCAGCGCGGGATCGCGGCGCCAGCGGGTCTTCTGCCCGATGACGAGCCCGACCACGACGCCGAGCAGCGGCCACCGGACCACGATGCTGGCCGCCCACAGCAGCGCGCTGGCCACATTGGACAGCAGCTGGATGAGGAAGAAGTCTTCGGCGCGGCCGGTGTGCAGGGCGATCAGCGCGGCGGCGATCACCGCGGCGAGGCTGACCACGACCGCGCGGGCCTTGTCGCCCCGCGCGACCCGGTACCCGCCGAGCAGCACCGCCACCCCGATGGCCGCACCGGAGCCCCAGGCGATCGACTGGCCGGCGATCAGCCAGCCCAGGACGAAGGCCGCGGGCGGGATGCTCGCGTCGATGGCGCCACGCCGCCCGCCGAGGATCTGGGCGAGCGACTCGCGCGGGGGTCGTGAGGTCACCCTTACAGCCTGCCGGATCTATGAGTCCGAACACCCGGGCGGGGAGACGTTCGCCACATACCGTGTCCGGTTTACGCCCGCTTGAGGGGAATCTCCGCAGCCCAGGAGTGTACATCCCGGTAATGGAGATGCATGGACGTCCGACAAAATAAGAGACTGTGTCAACGGGCTGAACCACGGGTTTCGGCCAGATGGGATTGCAGGGGCGCTCTCAGCTGTTAGTTGTGGTGTACAAGTACCAACCGGGGGCACACGGACGGAAGGGGACCCAACGTGTACGGATTCGACAGCTACGTGGCGATAGGTGACAGCTTCACCGAAGGACTCAACGACGACTTGCCCGACGGCACCTTCCGAGGCTGGGCGGACAGGCTGGCGGAGATCCTCGCCGAAGGCAGGCCCGACTTCCAGTACGCGAACCTCGCCCTCCGCGGGAAGATGCTCGACGAGATCCTCGAAGAGCAGCTCCCGATCGCCCTCGCGGTGAAGCCCGACCTGGTCACCCTGTGCGCGGGCGGCAACGACATCATCGTGCCCGGCGCGGACGTGGACGCCGTCGCCGCGCGGCTGGAGGCGGGGGTCGCCAAGCTGCGCGAGGCCGGGATCCCGGTGCTCATCTTCAACGGGCCGGACACCAAGTACCTGTCCGTGATGCACGTCCTGCGGGGGAAGGTCGGCATCTACAACGCGCATCTGTGGGCGATCGCCGACCGGCACGGCGCCAAGATGGTCGACATGTGGGCGATGGCCCCGCTGCACGACCGCCGCGCCTGGAGCGACGACCGGCTGCACTTCACCCCCGAGGCCCACCGGCGGATCGCGCTGCGCGCGGCCGAGGTGCTCGGCGTCCCGGTCGCCGACGACTGGCGTGAGCCGTGGCCGGCGTCCGAGGAGCCGAGCACCTGGATCACGTCGCGCCGTTCGGACCTCGAATGGACGAAGGCGCATCTGCTGCCGTGGATCCGGCGTCAGCTCAAGGGCGAGTCGATGGGGGACGGCCTGTCCCCGAAGCGCCCCGAGCTCGCGCCGCTGCTCCCGCTGGAGCAGATCGAGGCGACGACCGTGGCCATCCCGGCCAAGGATCTGCGGGAGATCCACCACCACGCGAGCTGAAGGGGACTTTCCCCTCATCTGGCGCAGCGAAGGGGCCCTTCACCTCATCTGATGCGGTGAAGGGCCCCTTCGACTCACATCACCCGAACGGGTCATGTCCCGTTCGTCCGATGCACCCACGCCTGACGCGGCTTACAGTCCCTTCATGCCCGGTACACGCTGGAGCCGCTTGCTGCCTACAGCGCTGCTGGTCACGCTCGCCTTGACGGCGATCACCGTCTGGTCGGCCTCGGACGACATCGAGGCCGAGCTGGCCGCGCGCGCGAAGGCCGCGCTCGCCGACGTCGGCGTCTCCGGCGGTCAGGTGAGCTTCTCCGGCCGCGACGCGAGCCTCACCGGTTTCCCGCCGGACAAGGCCGCGCAGGCGATCGACGCCATCCAGCGGATCGACGGGGTCCGGACGGTCGAGATCTCCGGCGACACCGCCCCGCCCGCGGGTCCGGTGACCACCAGCGGCGAGCCGTCGAGCCAGCCCCCGCCGAGCCCGCCGCCCAGCCCGGCGCCGATCTCGGCCAAGCCGACGGACAAGGCCGGGTTCCAGGCCGAGATCGACCGCCTGCTCGCGGCCACGCCGATCACCTTCGAACCGGACACCACCGACCTCACCCCGGACGGCGAACGCGGCGCGCTGGAGATCGCGAAACTGCTCACGGACGCGCCCCGCGACCTGAAGTTCCGGATCACCGGGTCGGTCGCGACCGGTTCGGACCGGAAGCTCGCGCTGAACCGGGCGCTCACGGTGGAGCGGCTGCTGGAGCGCAACGGGGTCAAACGCGACCAGGCGTACTCCCCTCAGCGCAAGAACTCCGACGGCGCGAGCGGCGAGGGCCGCCGCGTCGACATCACGGCGGAACAGAGGTGATGGCCTGATGCTCTGGCTCTTCGGGCAGATCTGGCTGTGGCTGCTCATCTCGTTCGCCCTCGGGTGCGGTGTCACCTGGCTGCTGATGCGTGGCGAACGACGCGAGCGTCCCGCGGCGGAACCGGCGGCCCACGAGCCGGTGCGCGAGTTCCCGGTCGAGCGCGAACCGGACCCCGAGCCCGTGCCCGAGCTGCTCTCCACCGAACGGACGCAGTTCCTCCCGCCCGCGCGGATCCAGGACGACGACGAGCCGTACGACCAGGAGGCGGAAGGCCACCGTGAGGGTCAGCTGATCCCGGAACCGGTGCGGGCCTACCACCCGGAGCAGCCGGAACCGGCCGCCCGCAACGGCGAAGGCGCGCACGAGCCCGAACCGGTCTGGCCGAGCGACGAGGACTGGCCGCCCGCCAGGCAGGCACCCGAGCACCGGCCGGGGCAGGGCGGCTGACACTCGCCTGGTAAATTCGGCTACGCACTGTGAGCGGGACGCCGGGTACGTTTCTTCGATCGGGAGCTCCGGCACACGAAGGAGGCTCCGATTGGCGCTCCCCTATTGGACGCCGCACAACCTGCTGCCTCCTGGCCGCCATCCCGCCGATCTGGCCGATGTCTACGAGCGGCTGGTCTTCGACGCGCCACACCAGAACGACCGTGAAATCCTGTTCTCCGCGCTGAACAGTTACCTGGGCGTCGCCCGGCGGATCATGCCGACCGGCCGCGCGTGGATCGGCGGCGACCTGACCGCCAGGACCCCGCATCCGCCGCGCGGGCTCGACGTGGTGCTGATCCCGGACGAATGGGGCGCGCTCAAACGGCTCGACGACGCGGGCCGCTCGGCGCTGTACGGGCTGCTGACCTTGCGCGGGGTCATCGTCGGCCAGCCCGCGATGTATCTCGACCAGGTCCAGCCCGTCGGCGGCATGCTCGACGGTTTCCTCTGCCGCCCCGGCGACGAGGAGATCTGGGAAGAAGTGTGGGCATCGGGTGGCAGGGGAATTCCGGAAGTGATCTGGTGAGGAACGAATTCCGGCGTATCGCCGACGAAATCCCCGGCGGCACCTGGCTCGACGACCTCGCCCGCGCGTCGGCGATGGCCGCGTACGCGAAGTTCGAGCGGACGTCGCGCTCGCCGCTGCTTCGCGTGTCCGTGATCGGTGAATCGCATCTGGACGCGTACACCTTTTCCGACATCAGCCGCGCGTTGCAGGACGCGACGGCGAAGATCGGGCACATCATCCGCAATCCGTCGGGTGAGGTGACCTTCGTCCAGCCCGCGGACCGGGAGAAGGCCCCGCTGATCCAGCGCGGCCAGGCGGGCAACGCGATCTTCTTCGGCTTCCCCGAACCGGCGCTCGACGACGCGCTGATCCACGACGGGATCGAGTCGCTGTCCGAACGCGCGGTCAAGGAACTGTGCGACTTCCTGCCCGCCAACGGCTCCGACGACGGCGCGCTGGACGCGGTGCTGCTGCAGCGCGACACCGTCCGCAACGCGGTCAGCGACATCGTCAACGCGGTCAGCAAACACGCCGGGATCGGGATGGCGCTGACCCCGACGTCCGGCGACGAACTGACCCGCAGCATGACCACCGAGCAGGCCCGGATCCTGTCCGGGAGCCTGCGCGAGTCACGCGAGGCCGTCGGCTACGAAACGGTCAGCGGCAGGCTCGACGGGGTCCGCACCCGGCGCCGGATCTTCTATCTCGAACGCGAATCGGGCGGCACGATCCAGGGCGCGGTCGCGCCGGATCTGCTCGACGAGATCAAGGAGAACCTGGACCGGCCGGTGACCGCGCGGCTGCGCGTCGTGCGCACCACGACCATCGACGGCCGCCGCGGCCGCCCGGTGCACGAACTGCTGGAGATCACCCCGGAAGTGAGTCTGTTCGATCAGTGATCGGGTTTCCGACAATTCTCGTCAGAAAATGTCGATGACCGCTTGATCATCGTGGAATGATGACTTTTTCCGGCAGGTAACAATTTCGGCCATTGCCCCGAACGATGGGTTAACGTCTTCGGACGGAAGCCTCCGAAAGGGCACGTATGCCGACCGATCCACCTCTCCCGCACCCGCCTGCCACCCGCTACGGCCCCGGGTTCGCCGCGCACGGAACACGGCACCGCAAACCCAAGAACGGCCTGGTCATCGCAGGTTTCCTGGTCGGCCTCGCGGCGCTCGGGGTCGCCTTCGTCCCGGTCGCCGGGATCGCCGCCTGGCCGCTCGCCGTGATCGGAATGATTCTTTCCGTGATCGGTTTGACCAAAATCAAGAAGGGCGAAGCGGACAAGAAGGGAATGGGGATCGCGGGGCTCGCGCTTTCCATCGCCGGGCTGCTGGCCGCCGGCGGGTTACTGGTCTACACCAGTTTCTTCGCCACCGGCGAGTCGGGCTTGCACATCCCGGCCGTCGCCGGGGACAAGAACACCGTCGAGTTCGTCGTCAGCGCCTCGGGCGGCGCGACCATCCGGTTCGGCTCGCTCAACGACCAGCGGACCGAGACGACCCCGGCCAGTACCGACGAATGGCGCGGCACGGCGTCCTTCAACTCGGGCGACTACCTGCTCACCGTCACCGCGGACACCCGGAACTCGTCGGTCAGCAACCAGATCGCCTGCACGATCCTGGTCAACGGCCAGAAGGTCGCGGAGAACAAGGGGCAGACCATCGCCCTGTGCACCGCCGGCACCCGCTGACCCCACGCGTTTCGTGGTGCCGCCTGGCGGCCGGCCGGTATCGCCCCCACCTCCACCGGCCGGACCGCCACGAGCCGCTCCTGGCGGCTCTTCGGGCGGGCCCGCGAAGGCCCGCCCGAGCGCCGATCCCTATCGCATGCCCCTCCCCTAGGGCTCGATCGACGCTGAAACGGACCCTACGCGCGTGAGCGGCGAGGCCACTAAGAATCCGCTAAGGATCACTCACGGACTTTCGCCGAGGTCCGTGAGTTCCGCACGGACCAATCCCGCGAGTTTCGGATTGGCGTCCGCGAGGATCTTCAGCGCGAGCGCGAATTGCTCGCGGGCACCGTCCACATCCGACCCGGCCCGCAGCACCCGGCCCAAGGTCAGCCGCAGGACGCCCTCCTGGAGGACGAACCGCCTGCTGATCGTCAGGTCCACGGCCTCCCAGACGTATCGCTCGGCCGCGGCGAGTTCGCCGATCCGCATGCTCAATTCGGCGAGATTGTTCAGCGAGACGACGACGTAGCTGTCGTCGCCGAGGGTCCGGTCGATTTCCAGCGAAGCGACCTGATGCCCGATCGCCTCGATGAACCGACCGGCCCGTTTTTCGGCCTCGGCGCAGTTGTTGAGCGCCTGCCCGCGCAGTTCGAGGTCGCCGGTGCGCTCGGTCTCCTCGACCGCCTGCCGCAACGTCCTGATCGCCTCGTCGTACCGGCCGAGCAGGGTCAGCGCGGAGCCGAGGTGGATGTTCGCCGAGACCATCAGCCTGCTGTCGCCGATCGCGCTCGCGAGTTCCAGCGCGCGCTCGGCGTCGGCGAGGCAGCCCTGAGGCAGCTCGAAGGTGAGCGCGATGGCGCACCGGGAGATCAGCATCCAGCACCGGCCGAGCACGTCGCCGGACCGTTCGGCGGCCTCCAGCCCGATCTCGACCAGCCTCGTCCATTCGTCCAGCAGCGGGTACACCGCGCGATAGGTGTGCGCGACCCTGGCCAGCCGCCAGACGTCGTCGTGCCGTCCGGCGGCGCGGGCGGCTTCGAGGACTTCGAGCAGGTTCTCCCATTCCGAGGTGAACCAGTCCTGCGCGTCGTCGAAGGAACCGATCGGCGGCGTCTGCGCGTCGGTCAGCACGCCGGTGAAATCGAGGGGGTCGACGATCCGGAGCATCTTGCGCCGGGCCCGGTCGCCGACGGCCTGATAGAACCGCACCGAACGCGACAGCACGGCCTCCCGGTCGGCCTCGTCGAGTTCGTTCTCCGCCAGTTCACGGAGGAACAGCCGGACCAGATCGTGCGGGACGAAGGCATCGCGGCCGGTTTCGGCGAGCAGGTTGTGCGCGGCGAGCACCCGCAGATGCCGCCGTGCCTCGGCGACGGTGATCCCGCCGATCGCGGCCGTCAGATGCGAACCGGCCGAAACGCACTGGACGACGCCGAGCCGCAGGAAGGTGTCCGCGACCTCGGACGGCAGGCCGCGGAACGAGACGTCGAACGCCGCGCGGACCCCGTCGTCCGGCCCTTCGACGTCGAGCGCGGCCAGCCTGGTGCGCTCGTTGCCGAGCTCGTCGACCAGATCCTGCGCGGACCACTGCGCGCTGGCGGCGAGCCGGGCCCCCGCGATCCGCAGCGCCAGCGGGAGGTAGCCGCACAGCCGGGCGAGCGCGTGGTTGAGGTCGTAGCCTGCCGGCCCGGCGAGCTCCTCGATCAGCCGGACGGCGTCGCCGGGCGCGAGCGTGCCGAGCACCCGGAGTTTGGCGGCGTTGGACACGGCGAGCCCGTCGAGGCGGGAACGGCTGGTCACCAAGGCCATCGACCGCGAACCGGGCGGCAGCAACGGCCGGACCTGCTCGGCGGAGCGGGCGTTGTCGAGGATCACCAGCATCCGGCGGCCGGCGATCATCGAGCGGTAGAGGGCGACGCGTTCGTGGACTTGTTCCGGGACGCCCTCGGCCGGGACACCGAGCCCGAGCAGGAACTGGGTGAGCAGTTCCGCGGGCTCCAACGGCGGATGCTGCGGGTCGAAACCGCGCAGCGCGGCGAAAAGGATCCCGTCGGGGAAGCGGCGGGCCGCCCGATGCGCCCACCACACCACCAGGCTGCTCTTGCCGATCCCGGCGGTGCCGGTGACCACGCCGACCGCGGTCTCGCCCGCTTCGGCCCGCTCGGCGAGTTCGTCGAGCCAGGCCAGATCCGCCTCGCGGCCGGCGAGGTTCGGCACCGCGGGCGGCAGCTGCTGGACGGGCGCCGTCTCGGGCTTCGGTTCCGCGACGACCTTGACCGGCAGATCGTCGTTGAGGACGCGTTCGTGCAGCCAGCGCAGGTCGGCGCCGGGTTCGACGCCGAGCGTGCGCAGGGTCGCCCGGGACACCGTGCGGTAGAGCTCGAGCGCGTCGCCGCGGCGCCCGGCGTGGTACAGCGCGCGCATCAGCTGACCGGCGGTGCGCTCGGCGAGCGGCGCGGCCCGGACCAGCGGGCTGAGCTCGACGATCAGTTCCGCGTGCCTGCCGAGTTCGAGATCCGCGTCGACCCTGGCGCCGTGGACGGCGAGCCGCAGATCCTCCAGTTCGGGGGCGCGGACCGAACCCGGCACACCGGCCAGCGCGGGCCCCTGCCAGAGCGAGAGGGCCTCCGCGAGCAGTTCGGACGCCTTGTCCGGCTCCTCCGCCGAAGCCCGCTCCAGCAGGGACCGGGCACGGTGGACGTCGATCCGGTCGGGCTCGACCGTGAGCTGGTAGCCGGGCGGCGCGGTGAGGATGCGGGCGCCGCGCGGGTGATCGCCCTGGATGTCGCGGAGCACGCGGCGCAGATGCGAAACGTTGCCGTGGACGATCGTGCGGGCGGTCGCGGGCGGATCGTGACCCCAGAGCGCGTCGATGATCTCGTCGAGCGCGACGACCTTGTTGACCTTCAGCGCCAGCAGCGCGAGCAGGCCGCGGACGCCGGGTCCGCCGACGGGGACCGGCCGGTCGCCGTCGAGGAGACGCACGGGACCGAGGAGTTGGAAGCGGGCAGGGGAACCGCTTTCGGCCATGACAAGCCCCCCTCCCTCCGATCTCTCCCCTTACCGGAGTAGCCAACCTACCGCGCGAAGGGCCCGCCAACCAGAACGCGGCAGGTCGTGAAGGCCTCCTTCCCTACTTCGAGGGTAGGGAAGGAGGCCTTCACGAATGCTCGATACGGACAAAAGCCCCACGGGAGTCTCTGTCCACTAAGGACCTCTGGGAAGGCGGCGCTCATGTCCTGAAGGCCTCCTTTAGGACGCTGAACGTCTCAAAGGAGGCCTTCAGGACATGAGCGATCAGCGCCAGGGGCTCGCCTGAAGTGCGTGAAGGCCCCCTTCCTGCACCTAGGCTCAAGGAAGGGGACCTTCATGTACCTGGCAGGCGCTGTGGCTGCTGGTGCCGATGGGGCATGGCTGGCCGCAAGTCCGTGAAGGCCTCCTTGAGGGACTCTGGGTCCCTCAAGGAGGCCTTCACGGAACGAGCCTGGGCCCACGGAGACATAAAAAGGCTCCGTGCCATCAGTCCCGATCTGATGGCACGGAGCCGGGGGATGTCCGACTTGGGCCGCCTGGGGGCGCGACCCACATCGGACATCGGCGTCCACGTCCGTCCGGGTGGGCTCACCCCGAGCGAAGAACCCGTTCGGTCGTCGACAACACCTACGTGAGCGAGCCCACTGGCCCGCTCTCGTGGCGACAACGTAACAGGGCGCACACCGATGGCTACAAGCGCCCCGTCAGGGCCTTCGCGACCTGCGGTTTCGCAAATCGGGTCAGCGCGTCAGCGGGGTCGAGTCGCGGCCGGCGATGAAGGCGGGACGCGGTTCGATCGCGGCGTACGGCTCCCGCAACGCGTTCTCGACGCTGTTGAACACGACGAAGATGTTCGACCTCGGGTACGGCGTGATGTTGTTGGACGAACCGTGCATCACGTTCGAGTCGAACCAGAGCGCGGAACCGGCCTGCCCGGTGAACTGGTCGATCCCGTATTCGGCGGCGAGCGCGGTGATGTCCTCCTCGCTCGGGACGCCGACCCGCTGCTCTTTCAGCGAACTCTTGTAGTTGTCTTCCGGGGTTTCCCCGGCGCACTGCACGAAGGTCCGCTGCGAACCCGGCATCACCATCAGCCCGCCGTTGAACGGGTAGTTGTCGGTGAGCGCGATGGAGCAGCTGACCGCGCGGGGCACGGGCATACCGTCCTCGGCGTGCCAGGTCTCGAAGTCCGAGTGCCAGTAGAACCCGGTGCCCTTGAAGCCGGGCATGTAGTTCACGCGGCTCTGGTGGATGTAGACCTCGGAGCCGAGGATCTGCCGGGCCCGGTCGAGCACGCGCGGGTCGCGGACGAGTTCCGCGATCAGCTCGCTGGTCTCGTGGACGTCGAAGATGGAGCGGACCTCACCGGTCTTGGCCTCGGTGATGACGCGCTCGTCGTCGCGGTGGTCCCCCGACGACATCCTGACGAGTTCCTGCCAGTAGGTCTGGACCTCGCCCGGCGACAGCAACTGGTCGACGACGGTGTAACCACGCGCTTCGTGGTTGGCGAGCGTGGCCGCGTCCAAGGGACCGTCGGCCTCGGTGCCCCAGACGGTGGGGTGCGTCCTGGGCAGGTGTTCGGGCTTACCCGTGATGCGGGTCGGGTAACTGTCGTCGACTCGGGTGTCGGTCAGCGTCAATGCAGTCGCCTCCTCGAGCGATTTCTAGGGTTCGGTGACGAGCGGGTACACGCCGTTTTCGTCGTGGACCTCACGGCCGGTGATGGGCGGGTTGAACACGCAGACGCACTTGATCTCGGTCTTGGGCCGGACCTGGTGCTTGTCGTGGTCGTTGAGCAGGTACAACGTGCCCGGCTTCAGCTGGAAGACCTCACCGGTCGCGGTGTTTTCGAGCTCGCCTTCACCGGAGGTGATGAACACCGCTTCGATGTGGTTCGCGTACCAGAAGTCGTTGACCGTCCCGGCGTACAGCGTGGTCTCGTGCACCGAGAATCCGACGCCTTCCTTGGCCAGCACGATGCGCTTGCTGCGCCAGTTCGGGGTCTTGATGTCGGCGTCGGTGTCGGTGACCTCGTCGAGGGTTCTGACAAGCAACGGAAAACTCCTTCTCGTTCCTGATTGAGGGCGGTCGGTTCGGGTCAGTTGAGGACGGCGGCGACGGCCTCGTCGATGATCGACAGGCCCTTCGTGAGCTCGTCGTCCGTCAGGGTGAGCGGCGGCAGGACCTTCATGACCTCGCCGTCGGGGCCGGAGGTCTCCATCAGCAGCCCGCGCTCGAACGCGGCGGCGCAGACCTTGCCCGCGAGGTCGCCGTTGGCGAACTCGATGCCCCGGGCCAGGCCGCGGCCCTTCGCGAACAGGTTCGCGTCCGGGTACGCCTCCACGATGCCCTGGAAGGCGGCGGCGATGCGCTCGCCCTTCGCCTTCGTCGACTTCTCCAGCTCGTCGTCGCTCCAGTAGACGCGCAGCGCCTCGGTCGCGGTGACGAACGCCGGGCTGATGCCGCGGAAGGTGCCGTTGTGCTCACCCGGCTCCCAGACGTCGAGGTCCGGGCGGATCAGCGTCAGCGCCATCGGGATGCCGTAGCCGCCGATGGACTTCGAGAGGCAGACGATGTCGGGTTTGATGCCCGCGTCCTCGAAGCTGAAGAACGGGCCGGTGCGGCCGCAGCCCATCTGGACGTCGTCGAGGATCAGCAGGATGCCGTGCTTCTTGCACAGGTCGTCCAGCGCCTTGAGCCACTCGATACGGGCGGCGTTGATGCCGCCTTCGCCCTGCACGCCTTCGACGATCACGGCGGCGGGCTCGTTCAGGCCGCTGCCGGAGTCTTCGAGCAGCTTCTCGAAGTAGAGGAAGTCCGGGATGGAGCCGTCGAAGTAGTTGTCGTACGGCATCGGGGTGGCGTGCACCAGCGGGACGCCCGCGCCGCCGCGCTTCATCGAGTTGCCGGTCACCGAGAGGGCGCCCAGCGTCATCCCGTGGAAGGCGTTGGTGAAGTTGATGACCGACTCCTTGCCGGTCACCTTGCGGGCGAGCTTCAGCGCGGCCTCGACGGCGTTCGCGCCACCGGGGCCGGGGAACACGACCTTGTAGTCGAGATCGCGCGGCTGGAGGATCTTCTCCTGGAAGGTCTGGAGAAAATCCCGTTTCGCCACGGTGAACATGTCGAGCGCGTGCGTCACGCCGTCACGGGCGATGTAGTCGATCAGCGCCCGCTTCAGCGCCGGGTTGTTGTGCCCGTAGTTGAGGGCGCCGGCCCCCGCGAAGAAGTCGAGATAGGCCTTGCCGTCTTCGTCGTACAGGTAGCTCCCCTGGGCCCGGTCGAACACCACGGGCCAGCCACGGCTGTAACTGCGTACTTCGGATTCGAGTTCCTCGAAAATGCTCATCACGTTTTCTTTCTCCCTGAGATCCCCGGATTTACGTTCTATTGACTGAGCGGACCGATTCGGTACAGGTCCTCCTGCTCATGCGTTCCTTCCTCGGCCGGGAAATCCGCCGCGGAGAACAGATCCTGGCGTTCGACGGTGGCGTCCCACCGCTTGGCGAACGAGGCGAACAACCGGATCGAAGCCTCGTTGTCCGGCGTGATCGTGGTTTCGAGGTACCGCACGCCCTGCGCGGTCAGACGGCCGAACAGCTCGTCGAGCAGGGCTCCGGCCAGGCCTTTTCCGCGCTGGGACGCGTCGACCGCGACCTGCCACACGAAGCCGGTGTCCTGCTTGCGGTATCCGATCACGAAGCCGACCGGGACGCCGTCGACTTTCGCGACGACCGAGGTGTCTGCGAAATCGTGGCACCACAGCAAATAGGCGTAAGGCGTGTTGAGATCGAGCTTCTTCGAATCGCGGGCGATTCTCCAGAGCGCGGCACCGTCTGCCTTGGTCGGAGTTTCGATCAAGTGCTTTCCGGACATGTCCAAGAAACGTACCGGAGGATTCGGGCGCGGTCAGATCAGCGCGGCGGCGGCAACGCGGCTACCTGCAACAACCTCGAAACACACGTGAGAAAGGTAACCGTAACGTTTGAAGCGCAGCATGGGTGGGTAAGGCCGCTTCGGTGCGGTCTCACTGCACGTGACGATACCAACCGTTACCACTTCGTCGCACGGTCAGGACGCGATTCGGGTCCCGATTCCGCTATTCACGACGTCGCTTGCGACCCACGAGCGAACCGATCGGCGTCCAGATGGCGGGCAGGACGAGCAGCAGGCAGACGACCAGCCACCACACCGGCGCCTCGCCGCGCCGCCAGCCCGCGACGACGCCACCGAGCCAGCCGAAGAGCGGGTCACGCACCGGTGGCAGGAACGCGGCGAACAGCAGGGCCGCCACCACCAGCACGCCGAGCACCGTGAGCACCATCCGCCACGTCTTGCGCAACGTCATCAGGCTGACCACCAGGAACACGACGGCGCCCGCGGCGACCGGCACGCCGACCCACTGCAGGACCGGACCGCCCTGTCCACCGAGGACGAAGCCCGCCAGCACGGTGATCAGCGCGGCGAGCACGTTCCACGGCGACGGCAGGGTGGCCGCACCCCGCGTGATCCACCACGCGCTGCGCCCGGCGGCCTTGGCGAAGGTCGCGGCGGGCTGGACCGACTTCGGCACCCGCGTCGCCCCCGCGGCCGCGTTGAGGCCGGCGGCACCCGCCTTGACCAGCGTCTTCGTCAGGAGCATCGTCCCGCGTTCGTGCTCGAACCGTTCGCCGGAGACCTGGCACGCCTGGAACGCGCGCTGGGTCTGCTCGTCGGTTTCCGGCTCGTTCTCGATCATCCGGCGGAACCGTTCCGACGGTTTCCCGTTCCCCTTGGCCGTTTTCGCGTCGTGTCCACAGTGGAGGCCGACACACGGCAGTTCCTCGCGCGCGATCTCCAGCTGCCGAACCCTGGCGAGCACCATCGCCGTCACCGGCATGCTGATCGGCAGGGCGGCTTCCCCTTCGACATCGGCGAGTTCGCCGTCGAGACCGAGGAAAGCCAGCTCCCCGGTCAATTGCGCACGCAGGGCGTCCGCTTCCTCTTGGGACAGACCGTCTTCCGTGCCCGGCTGTCGCCAGCCGATCCCCTTGAAGGTGTCCCGCACCTGTGCCCGGAACGCCTCGCGTCCGACGACGTCCCGCAGCAGCCGCAGGCGTTTCGGGTCGAGCAGGCACTGCACCAGCCAGCCCGCGCCGTCGACGCGGCCCCACATCCAGTCGTTCGCGCGCCAGGACGCCTTGTAGAACGCGCCGAAGTAGTCGGCCTGCATCCCGGTGAGCTTGTCCCAGGAACGACGCCGTTTCATGTCCATCAGCGTCCGCGAATCCGCGCTCACCTGGACGAGATCGACCCGCTGGTCGACCGACGGCGGCTGCGCGAGCAGTCCCCGGGTCGCGATGTGGAGACGTACCAGCCGCGAGGTGACGACAGGATCTCCGGCGCTTTTGTCGTCCGATGTGAGCCCGGTCCAGGCCAGCAATGTGCTGACCGTGTCGGCGGCCTCGGTGTCGGGTTTCGCTTGTGCCAGCGGCAAAAGGATCGGCGTCGCCTGCCGGAGCGCGGCGACGACGAGCGGCCACGCCTCCTTCAGCGTGTCCGACCGGCCGAGCCCCGCCCATTCCTTGGCGAGGCCTTCGATCCACGCGGCGAGCGTGACATCGGGCGACGGCGGACCCTGTTCGGCGACCCAGCCCGAGAGCCGTTTCCCGCGCGCGGCCTTGTGGCGCGCTTCGTGCAGCAGCACCCGGCAACGGTTGAGCTGCACCGCCTGCGCCGGCGACGGATCGAGCCGGAAGCCCGCGTTCACCAGTTGCAGCCCGGTGGCGACCGAATCGTCGAGCGCGGTGGTGCGGAAGGCGACCAGGTCCGCGAGGTCGCAGGTGTCCTTCGGCGGCTCGGTGGGCAGGCCGTCGCGCAGCCCGGCGGCCGCGGCCGCACGCAGCTGCGCCGCCGTGCCCGACGCCCACTGGCGGCCTTGATCCTCCACATCGGACAGTGAAAGCCTGCGGGTCGCCTCGCGGACCAGCGCGGTGGCGTCCTCCTGCACCCGGCGGTCGCGGTAGTCGTTCATCAGCCGCTGGTCGACCAGCGAGTCCGGCCCGCCGCGCACCCCCATCGCGGCCAGGGAGACCCTGGTCCCCCTGGTGCGGACGACGGCGTCGTTGTGCCTGGTCAGGTCTTCCAGTTCGGCGCTGATCGTCTGGCTCAGCACGGTGCCGACGACCTTGCTCATCGCGCTGCCCAGCAGCGGCGGGCACTCGGGATCGACCGCGACCCGCTCGGCCTCGCGTTCGGCCGTCGGCACCACGTACAGCAGCAGCCGCCGGACGTCCGAATGCGACTGCCGTTCGAAGATCTCCCGCAGCGCCGGCCGCAGCGGCTTGTTGAGCAGGACACCGCCGTCGGTGAGCCAATGCGACCGGGTGACGTCGGTGTACTTCGTCATGTCCGGATGCAGCTGGCCGGTCTTCTCGCCGATCGGCATCCTGGAGAGCTCGAACGCACCGGGGAACGACGCGGTGGACCGCGCCGCGAGCGCGAGCGGGCCGACGACGTCATCCGTCCACAAAGGAGCGTCGAAGCGGAACAGCAGGCGGTGTTCGGTGTCCCGCACCAGGTTTCCGAGCGCGTCGTCGAAGCGGGTCGTCTCGCCGTCGATCATCGTGCCGGTGAGCAGCACGGTGATGTCGGGACAGTCCGGTTTCACCGTCGCCTTGTCGGTGATCCGGTGCAACGCGTCCTTGAGATCACCGAGCAGCACCTTGTCGCCGTCGAGCAGCGAACGCGGCTCCTTCTCGCCGGGGTCGCGGATCAGGTTGTCGAGCGATCCGGTGCTGATCCACGTGTCGCGCAGCACCTGCGGGCTCGACCGGAACGCCTCGGCCAGCCCGAGGCACGCCGCGTTGATGCCGCCCGCGCTAGTGCCGGTGAGCACGTCGAGCGAGACGGTGGCGTTGAGCAGGTCGAGCAAGGCCCGGTACGGGCTCTTCGATTCCGGTGTTCTCGACGCCTGCAACAGATGCGAGGTCTCGGTGGCGACCCCGCCCATCCAGACCGCGAGACTCGCCCCGCCCACCATGGTCATCGCCAGCCGGATCTCCTGCGGCCACGGGCTCCCCGCGTCGGCCATGTGCGCCCTCCCCAAGGCTTTGTGCACCGAGCACCTTAGACCGGACGGAGGACCCGGTGTACCGCCATTGAGGCAGCCATCCGCGCATTTCGTCCTCTGAATGCGGGAAGCGCCGAGGGCGAGGCAGCGGTTCACGTGATCAAACGGACGACACGCGTGATCAGGGGGACGACACCCGTGACTGGACGGACGACACGCGACGGAACCCGGGCCTCGCAGGTGTCGGCTCCCCAATCACGCGTGTCGTCCGTCCGATCACGCGTGTCGTCCACACAATCACGCGAAACAGCCGGTTCGCCGAGCGCGCATTTCGTCCTCTGAATGCGGGAAGGGGTCAGGCGGCGAAGTGCTCAAGCAGGAGGACCTGGGCCTCACCGACGGCGAAGCCGAGGACCGCGCCGGTCGCGATCAGAATCCATTCGTCCTGCTGGAACGCCGGCCGCAGCAGGCCCTCGAATTCGCGCGGCGACAGCTCCTTCATCTTCGTCACCAGCACGTTCCGGATGTCCATCGCGTCGGTCGCGTAATCCTCGATGTACCGCATGGTCTCGGGAAGCTTGTCCATGATCTTCTCGGCGATGTTCAGCTTCATGTCCTGATACCGCCTGCTGCCGACGGCGAACACCACCAGCGGTTTCCCGACGCCGACGCGGCGCCCCAGCTGTTCGTCGAGCTGACGTTGGATGAGCCCGAGCACCCGGTCCGACAGCGGGCCGCGCAGCACCGCCTCGATCACGTTGTGCGGGGTGATGATCTCCTTCGCGATCAGCGCGCCGTACGCCTCGGCGACCTCGCCGCGCCGCTTCAGGAACAGCCCCTGCCAGCGCACGCCGAAGTACCGGCGTTCCTCGATCGGATAGAAGATCATCCGCAGCGCCAGCCAGTCGGTGAACCAGCCGGTGAAGAGCCCGAACAGCGGCATGATCAGCGGGAACTTGAACAGCACCCACGCGACCATCTGGATGACGCCGATGAGCCCGCCGAAGAAGATGCCGGAGCGGGCGATGAACTTGAACTCCTTGTCGCCCGCCTCCTGGAAGATCCGGTTCAGCAGCCGTTTGTCCTTGACCAGTGCGGTGACCACCATGCCCTTGAGGTCGAACACACTGTCCACATCGGACTTGATGAGTTCCAGCACGGCCGCGACCATCCGCGGCGTCTCGGCCTGGACGCGCTGGATCACCAGCCGCTGCATCCCCACCGGCAGCGATTCCCACAGCCCCGGCTGGTAGTGGGCGGCGACGTCGCGCACGATGTCCTCGACGGCCGCCTGGAGCGGTTTTTCGATCTCCTTGGCGATTCTCTGCGGATCGAGCCGGGCGACGACCTCCGCCGGTTTGATCAGCTGCTCGGTCATCGTGTCGCAGGCGATGCTCGCCATCCGCGCGGCGCGTTTGGGCACGATGCCCTGCCAGCCGAGGAAGGGTTTGATCCCGATGAACTCGACCGGCTGGAACATCATCCGGATCGCGACGAGTTTGGTGGTGTAGCCGATCAGGGCGGCGACGATCGGGATGGAGACGTAGATCGGCCAGTGCTCGCCGAAATCGGCGAGGATCCCGTCGAGGAACGCACCCATGCCGGGGTCAACCGGCACTCGGGTCGCAGGCCTGCCAGAACTGGGCGCCGAGCCGGGAAATATGGACCGTGCGTTTGACGAACTTGGCCCGCTTCACCGATTTCTCCGCCTCACGGACAGTCTCGTCGGTCAGCAGGATCTCGTACTGCGTCTCCAGCGCGGGCACCTCTTCGTCCAGCTCGACCAGGCCGAGCCCGATCAGCCTGGTGAGGTAGCCGGGCACCTGGTCCGGCAGCGACACCCCGGCCGCCTTGCCGACGGTGGAGGCGTTGCGCAGCACGAACCGCCCGGCCGCGCCGAGGCTCGTGCGCTCGGCGACGTCGACGGCGGGGAACGGCGAACCGTCGGAGAGCGCGGAAAGGATGCGGGCCTCGTCCGGCGTGAGCTGCCGCAGGATGATCGCGTAGAGGTATTCGCGCGCCCGCTCGCGGCCGAAGCCGATCGAGTGGTTCAGCAGTTCGGCCATCGCCGCGCGGAGCGGTTCGAGCTGGGCGCGGGTGTGCACGAGGG
Source organism: Amycolatopsis keratiniphila (assembly GCF_000400635.2). NCBI lineage: Bacteria > Bacillati > Actinomycetota > Actinomycetes > Pseudonocardiales > Pseudonocardiaceae > Amycolatopsis > Amycolatopsis keratiniphila. Next base: position 8,194,286 of record NC_021252.1, read on the forward strand.
TGATGGTGGCCTCGACCGGCCGGGAGCCGTTGGTGTCGGGCCGGTTCATCGCGGACGCGGCGGTGAGCGCGGCGTGGTACGGGTCGTCGACCTCGTCGAGACGGCGGCGCAGCTCCGAAAGCAGCTGCCGCTCACCTTGTTTGACGATCTGTTCGGCGATCTCGACGCCGGGGAGCTTGCGGGTGAACTCGAAGCCCGTGCGCGCGGCCCAGCCCGCCAGTTGTCCCGCGCGTTTGGCGAAAGCGGCCAGGTCTTCACCGGCGGGTCGATCGTTGCTCACGGGCACTCCCCTCGCGTTCGCGCTGATGCTACCTGCGAGTAGGCCGAATGGCCGAAAATGTGATGGACCTTGGTGTTTGGATGGTCACCATGAGCTTTACGCGCTGGGGTCCGCCGATCGACGTCCTCCCGCTGTTCGCGCGGGAGGAGCAAGCCCTGCTGGACGTACTGACGGGCCTCGACGCGGACCAGTGGGCCGCGCCGACGGTGTGCACGGGCTGGACGGTGCATGATCTCGCCGCCCACATCCTGGGCGACAAACTCGGCAGGCTGTCCCGCGATCGCGACGATTACCGGACGACGGCGCCCCGGGAGGGCGAGCGGTTCGGGGACTTCATCGACCGGATCAACGACGAATGGGTGGTCGCGTGCCGCCGCCTGTCCCCCGAAGTGCTGTTCGCGATGCTGGTGGACAGCACCTCGCAGATCGCCGAGATGTTCGGCCGCGCCGACCTCGACGCCGTCGGCGACCCGGTGAGCTGGGCCGGGGACGAGCCCGCGCCGGTGTGGCTCGACGTCGCCCGCGAGTACACCGAGTTCTGGGTGCACCAGCAGCAGATCCGGGAGGCCGTCGGCGCGCGGCCGCTGGACGATCCGGACTTCCGCGGGCCGGTGGTCGACACCTTCATGCGGGCGCTGCCGCACACCCTGCGTGACGTCGACGCCCGCGTCGGCAGGCAGGTCGCGTACACCGTCACCGGTCAGGGCGGCGGGAAGTGGACGGCACGGCGGACCGCGGACGGCTGGGAACTCGACCGCGTCGCGCCGACGTCACGGGCGCCGCTGGCCTCGGTGACGACGGACGCGGACACGTTCTGGCGGCTGTGCACCCGCAACCCGGCGGACCGCGCCCGGGTCACCGCCGAGGGCGACGAAAACGTTTGCGCCGCCCTGCTCAGGATGACTTCGATCATCACATCAGCGTCTGTGGGTGAACCCGCGTCCGCGATCGACGTCGGCAGGGCGTGACCTGGTCTTGCAGGTCTCGAAGGTGGTTAAGGCGCCCTGCCACCGCGATAGCGGGGCCTACGGCCGGGGCGGGTTCACACGCTCGGTCATTTTCAGGCCCACCTTCAGCTCCGCCATCACATCAGGTAACGGCTGACCTTCTCCGGCCGGATGACGAGCCGCACGAGATCGAGGGTCTGGATCCCGGCGAGCTCGCCCGCGTGGGCCGGGTCTTCGAGGTCCCAGTAGCGCTCGGCGAGCCGGGCGGCCAGCTCGTGCGCCCCGTCGGGCTCCACCGTGGCGCGGCCGGAGACGGAGACCCAGCGCTCGCGTTCGCCGACCGGCGCGGCCACGATGATCGACGCGCGGGGGTCGTTCTTCAGCCGCCGCACCTTGGGTGACTCGCGGGGCGTGAAGAGCTGGATCGTGCCGTCGTCGGTGGCCTCGAACCACACCGGCCGGACCGGGCCGTCGGCCACGGTCAGGAATCCGTGCAGGGGGCGGCGAAGGAATTCGAGGTCGTCGGGAGTCAGCATGAGCTCGATTCAATACGGTGAGCTCGGACGTGCCCATAGGCGAAAGGCCGGATCACCTGTTTATTCGTCTAACCTCGGCCAGGTGGACGTGTTCAGTGACCTGATCCGCGGCGTGCGGTCCCATGGCTCCTTGTTCGGCAGTACGACGCTGTCCCCGCCGTGGAATCTGCACTTCGTGGACGGCGCGCCACTGACCCTATGCGCCGTGCTCACCGGCGCGGGCTGGATCGTGCCGGAGGACGGTCCGCCCGAGCCGCTTCGCGCGGGCGAGTCGGTCATCGTGCGCGGGCCCGCGACCTTCTCCTTCGTGGACAAGATCGGCACCTCGGCCGCACCGCTCGCGTGCGGCGAACACTGCGCGACGCCCGAGCAGGGCGGGACCCGGCACCGGCTCGGCTGGGTCGACGACCCCGGCGGCGAGACGACCTTGATCGTCGGCGCGTATCCGGTACGCGGCGAGATCGGCCGCCCGCTGCTGGACGCGCTGCCCGCCGTGCTGCGGGTGGACGCCGGCGGCGCGGGCGACCCGGTACTGGAGCACCTCGCCGCCGAAGCCGCCGTCGACGCCCCTGGCCAGCAGGTGGTCCTCGACCGGTTGCTGGACTGGATGCTGGTCTGTTCCCTGCGCGAGTGGTTCGACCGGCCCGGCGGTGAGCCGCCGGCGTGGTGGGCAGCGCAGCGGGATCCGGTGGTCGGCGACGCGCTGCGCCTGTTGCATACGGAACCGGCGGCACCGTGGACGGTCGGTTCGCTGGCCGCACGGGCCGGGGTTTCGCGGTCGACGCTGGCCAAGCGGTTCGCCGACCTGGTCGGCGAACCGCCGCTGACCTACCTCACCCGCTGGCGGATGACGCTCGCGGCGGATCTGCTGACCGGCGAGGAGTCCGCGACCATCTCGGATATCGCCCGCACCGTCGGCTACTCCGACGCGTTCGGGTTCAGCGCGGCGTTCAAACGGGTGCGGGGCGTCAACCCGAGCGAGTTCCGGCGCGGGGCCCTTCAGCGCAGCTGATGCCGGGACTTCTTGGCCTGCTTGCGCAACTGCAGGATCCGGGCGCCGCCGACGAGCGCGACCAGCGCGCCGCCGGCGATCACCGAGAACAGCATCGCGACCGCCAGCGGCATGCTGCCGGACATGCCCAGGAAGTGCACGGTGGCCGTGTCCTGGTTCTGCAGGATGAAGACGAGCAGGAACACCAGCACGATCAACGCCACGATGACGGCGATCCAGGTGCCGCTCACCCGCGTCCGTTTGAGCTTCGGGCCGGCTTCGAATTTACCGCTGTGGCGTGCACCGCCCGCGGTGTCGGACGGCTTGACGGGAACCTGGGCGGCGCCCTCCTCCGGCTGCGTCATGCTGGACAGTGTCCGCCGAAGCGGGCTTGATCGCGCTCTCAAGCGTCCGAACGGGTGACCTCGTCCGCCGCGCGCAGCACGCGCAAGGTGTTCTTCCCGGCCAGTTTCGCGCAGTCCTCTTCGCTCCAGCCGCGTTCCAGCAGCGCGGCGAAGAGCACCGGGTACTTCGAAACGTCTTCGAGGCCTTCGGGCAGCGTCGCGACTCCGTCGTAGTCGCCGCCGAGTCCGATGTGGTCGACTCCGGCCACTTCGCGCGCGTGCTCGATGTGCGCGACGACGTCGTCGATGCCCGCCTTCGGCTTCTCGGGGCCGCCTCGCTCCGCGGTGAACTTCGTGCGCTGGTCGATGTTCCGGTAGTCCTTGCCCGCGGCCTCCATGTCCAGGCGCAACTGGCCGTCCCACTCGGCGACCTTCGGCGAGATGAAGCCCGGCACGAACGTCACCATCGCGACGCCGTCCTTGGCCGCCAGGGTTTCCAGGACGTCGTCGGGGATGTTGCGGGGATGGTCGTTGACCGCGGTGCAGGACGAGTGGCTGAAGATCACCGGCGCGGAGCTGACCTCCAGCGCGGCGCGCATGGTGCTCGGCGCGACGTGCGAGAGGTCGACGAGCATGCCGATCTTGTTCATCTCGCGGACGACGTCGCGGCCGAAATCGGTGAGCCCGCCGTGCTCGGGCTCGTCGGTCCCGGAGTCGGCCCAGGTGGTGTTGTAGTTGTGCGTCAGCGTCATGTAGCGGACGCCGAGACGGCGCAGGATCCTCAGCACGCCAAGGGATTCGGCGATGCTGTGGCCGCCCTCGGCACCCAGCAGCGAAGCGATCTTGCCGTCGCGGAACGCGGCCTCGGCCTGATCGGCGGTGTCCACCAGGGCCAGGCGATCGGGGTAGCGCTCGGCCATCTGGTGCACGATCTCGATCTGCTCGAGCACCGCCGTCACCGCGCTGTGCCCCTCGAACTGACAGGGCACGTAGACGGACCAGAACTGCATCCCGAGCCTGCCCTCGGCGAGCTTCGGGAAGTCGGTGTGGAGATGCGGCTGACGGACCGTGAGATCCGTGCCGGCCACGGCCTCGACCGGATCGGGCCCGGTCGTCACCCGCAGCTCCCATGGCAGATCGTTGTGCCCGTCCGCGAGGAGGACCCTGTCGAGCAGGGCCTGGGCGCGGACGAGGTCCCCGTTGGTCATCGGACGATTTTACGTTCGCGTGCTTTGCTCTCCGCGCTCCCCGTTGAGCCACCCCGCGGCCGCTACCAAACCGTTGCCGGTGACCTGGTGCCCTCCGGGATGCCGGTGGGCGGCGACGTCCGCGCCGCGTTCGCGAAGGTCGCGGACGAGCTTTTCGGCCGAACCCAGCGGAGCCATCGGATCTTGTTCGCCGTTCGACAGGAAGACGCGAGTTCCGGACAGGTCGTTCCGCGGCGGCTCCGGCAGCGGCGACATCGCCGCGAACAGCGCGGACTCCCGGACGGCGTCCGGGCGGAGCAGGGTCACCGCGGCGGCGATGTTGGCGCCGTTGGAGAACCCGATGGCGACGAGCCGCCGGTCGCCGAGGCCGTATTCCTCGCGCGAGGCGAGCACGAAATCGGCCAGCTGGTTCGCGCGGAAGACGACGTCCTCGTGGTCGAAGACGCCCTCGGCCAGCCGTCGGAACCACCGCGCCGCACCGTGTTCCGACACCGGCCCGGCCGGCGCCAGCAGCGCCGAGGCCGGGCTCAGCTGCCGGGCGAGCGGCACGAGGTCGTCCGGCCCGCCGCCGGTGCCGTGCAGGAGCAGCAGCACCGGCTCGTCGGCCGCGCCCTCGACGTACTTGTGCTCCAAGGTGCTCATCGCGGGTTGTTCTCGCTCGGGAGGTCCAGCTTCGGCAACATGGCCTCGATGTCCTCGCGCTTGGGCTCCAGCCACGGCGGGAGCTTGAGCGCGCGGCCGAGTTCGAGCAGCGGCTCGTCGATCGCGAAACCGGGTTCGTCGGTCGCGACCTCGAGCAGGGTGCCGCCCGGCTCGCGGAAGTAGATCGAGCGGAAGTACTGACGGTCCAAAATGGACGTCACGTTCACGCCGTCGTCGATGAGCTCGTCGCGCCAGGCGGCCTGGGTCTGTTCGTCCGGCGCGCGCCAGGCGACGTGGTGCACGGTGCCCGCGGCCACCAGCCCGCGCGGGGCGTCGGGGGTCACGAGGACGTCGACGAGCGCGCCGGGGCCGCCCTCACCGGCGGAGAACCGGAGACGGTTGCTCTCCTGGCGTTCGAAGGACAGGCCGAGGCCGTCGGTCAGCATCCCGGCGGTCGCGTCCTCTTTGGACACCGACAGCGTGACGGAGTGCAGACCGCGGATCGCGTGCTCGGCGGGGACGAGCTTCGTGTCCCACGGGTCGCGCGGGTCGCCCTGCGGATGCGCGACGAGGGCGAGCTTCAGGCCGTCCGGGTCGGCGAAGGTGAGCGTCTCCTCGCCGTCGGAGTTCCGGATCTGGCTCGTCTCGACGCCGCTCGCGGCGAGGTGCTGCTTCCACCAGCCGAGCGAGGCCTCCGGCACGGAGAACGACGTCGTGGTCGCCTGGCCGGTGCCGTGGCGCCCCTTCGGCGCGTCCTTCCACGGGAAGAACGTCATCAGCGAGCCGGGCTTGCCGGACGCGTCGCCGTAGTAGAGGTGATAGGTGCCGGGGTCGTCGAAGTTCACGGTGGTCTTCACCAGCCGCAGGCCGAGGGCCCGGGTGTAGAAGTCCGCGTTGCGCTGGGGGTCGCCACCGATGGCGGTGACGTGGTGCAGGCCCGAAGTCTTGATCGACATGGTGCCCTCCTCTGGAGCCGGTGAAATCAAGCTAACCCGATAACCTCTCGCGCGCAAGATATATTCCTGGAAGAGTTGTTGGTGTACTCTCGCCCGCGTGACAGCCGAGGAACCGCAAGACGACGAAGTGGTCACGTGGTGGGGCCTGGTGATCGAGGGCTACCTGGCCACGCAGAACAAGCTGATGGGCGAGATCGCCGAACGGTTCGGCCTGGCGCCGGCGTCGTTCGACATCCTGCTGCGGCTCGTGCGCTCGCCCGAGCACCGGATGCCGATGACGCGGCTGGCCGTCGAGGCCGCGCTGTCCAGCGGCGGGTTCACCAAGGTCGCCGACCGCCTGGTCGCCGCGGACCTGATCTGCCGCGTGCCCAGCCCGGACGACCGCCGGGTCACCTTCGCCGCGCTCACCGAGCACGGCCTCGACGTCGCGGAAAAGGCCCGGGAGGCGTGCGCGGAGATCCTGCGGCGCATCGTTCTGACCCCGCTGGGCGACGACGCGCACGCGCTCGCCGAAGCCATGCGCACGCTGCGCACCGTCAACGGCTCCTGAGTTCCGCCTTCAATCACGCGAGTTCGCCGCCCAATCACGCGTGTGCGCCGTCTGATCACGCGTGTCGTCCATCCGGTCACATCGGCTCGGCGTGCCGCATCGGCGCACTCGCGTGATCAGAGACGGAACTCGCGTGATTGAAGAGCGAACTCGCGTGATCAGACGGACGTCAGCCGGGGAGGGGTGAAGCGGGATCGGGCTGGTAGGCCCGGACCTCGTACATGTCCCGCACCAGTTCCCGGATGACGTTGCGCCGGATCTTCCCGGTCGCCGTCTTCGGCAGTTCGCCCAGCTCGACGACGCCCCGCGGCCGTTTGAACGACGCCAGGCCCGCCCGGCAGAACTCGATCAGCTCGTCCGGGTCGAGCCGGTGCCCCGGCACGCCGACCACGCACGCGACCGGTTTCTCGATGCCGTCGGCGTCGAAGGTGGCGACCACCGCGACCTCGGCGACCGCCGGATGTTGCCGCAGCCTGTCCTCGACCTCGGTGGGCGAAACCCAGATCCCGCCCGGTTTCAGCATGTCGTTGAAGCGCCCCAGACAGGTGTAGCTGCCATCGGCGTTGCGTACGAAACTGTCGCCCGTCCGCAGCCATTCACCCTGGAAGACCTGCTTCGTCGTCTCGTACCGAGCCCAGTACCCGGTCGCGATCGACGGCCCGGCGACGAACAGCTCACCGGGTTGCCCGTCCGGCACCGGATCGCCGTGCTCGTCGCGCAGCGCGATCTCGTAACCCGGCACGGGCGTCCCGGTACTGCCCGGGCGGACCTGACGCGGCCGGTTGGACAGGAAGATGTGCAACGCCTCGGTCGAGCCGATCCCGTCGAGGATCTCGACACCGAACCGGTCGCGAAACCGTTCGTACAGCACGGCCGGCAGCGGTTCGCCCGCCGAAACTGCTTGGCGCACCGAGGCGAACGTGTCGTCGGGGATGTCGCTGGCGAGCAGCGCGGCGTAGAACGTCGGGACGGCGAAGAACAGCGTCGGCCGCTCCGCGCGGGCCCTGGCGGCGATCAGCCCCGGGGTCGGCCTCGCCGGTTCGAGCAGCGTCGTCCCGCCCGCCGCGAGCGGGAAGAACGCCGAATTCCCCAGGCCGTAGGCGAAGAACAGCTTCGGGACGGAGAGGAACCGATCGTTCGGCCCGATGTCCAGCACGCCGCGCGCGTACGTCTCACAGACCGCGCGGATGCCCGCGTGCCGGTGCATCGCACCCTTCGGCTTGCCCGTCGTCCCCGAGGTGTACAGCCACAGCGCGGGCGAGTCCTCCCAGGTCGGCGCCGGTTCGAAGCCGACGTCGTCCATTGTGGACAGATCACCCCACTGGTGCGTGCGGATCCCGGACGGCAGATCGGCCACCTTCGCCCTGTCCAGCACGACGTCGGTGACCTCCGGCGCCAGCCCGAGCGCGACCGTCGCCTGCGACGCGAACTCGCCGGAGACGCACAGGACCCTGGCCCGCGAATCGGCCAGCATCTTGCCCAGGTCCAGCCCCGTGACCATGGTGGACACCGGCACCGCGACCGCTCCGGCCAGCATCGCGCCGAGGATCCCGGTGAGCAGTTCGACGTCGTCGGCCATGCAGAACAGGACCCGCTCCTCCGGGCGGACGCCGATCGCTTTCAGCCCCGCCGCGACCCGGCGGGTTTCGGCCGCCAGCCCCGCGTACGTGAGCCTTCGCCGCGGGGAAACGACCGCGTCCTTCGCGCCCCGCCCTTCCGCCAGATGCCGGTCGAGCAGGTAGCTCGCCGCGTTGAACCCGGTAGCAGCAGCGGTCACGGGCGCACCTCAATCGCTCAGCTCAGGTAAACGTATTCGTAGTCGAACGGTTTCCCATTGATGCCCTGGCGTGGCGGCGCCACCCAGCTCGCGATCTTTCCTCGCTCGTACACCGGGTGCATCAGCGATCGGACGAAGGTCAGGTCTTCGGGAGTGGGCAGCCACTTGCGTTTGCCGGCCAGCCAGGTCCGCTCGTCGACAACGGTGCCGTCGGGCGTCACATGGTGGCCGGAGTTTATGCCGACTTCGCGATTGAATCCAGGGTGCGGGAGGACGAATCGGAAATCGACGCCCGCCTCGTCCAGGATCTTGTTCCAGCGGTTGACCCCGGTCTGGCAGTCGGCGCGGTACTCCTCCCGCAGGTCGAGGTTCAGCAGCAGGATGGCCGCGTGTTCCTCGGTCTCCCAGGTGCCGTCGGCTTTCGGCCGGGACAGCGATCCGGCGGCGTCGGTGAGCTTGTGGTCGTCCTTGCGGCGAGGCTCCTGCCAGCGGCCTTTCAGCCCGGCGGTGTAGTAGTTCGCCGCGTTGGTCGACGTCTCCCCGCCGAACAGGTCGAGCGAGACGGTGTAGTGGAAGTTGAGGTAACGCTGGATCACGTCCAGCGGGATGCCGCCGTGCCCGCCGATGTCGAAGGTGTCGTGCTCGCGGATCAGCTCGGCGCTGCGGGTGACCACCCGGTCGACCCCCGTGGTGCCGACGAACATGTGGTGCGCCTCTTCCTTGAGCATGAATTCACAAGTGCGGGAAAGCGGGTCGAAGCCGCTTTCCTTGAGGGTGCCGAGCTGATATTTGCCATCGCGATCGGTGAAATAGGTGAACATGTAGAACGCGAGCCAATCCGCGGTCTCCTCATTGAAGGCGCCGAGGATCCGCGGGGCGTCCGGACTTCCGGAATTCCGGAGCAGCAATCCTTCCGCCTCGTCGCGACCCTCACGACCGAAGTAGGCGTGCAGCAGATACACCATCGCCCACAGATGACGGCCTTCTTCGACATTGACCTGGAAGAGGTTCCGTAGGTCGTAGAGGCTCGGCGCGGTGAGGCCCAGCAATTTCTGCTGCTCGACCGACGCGGGCTCGGTGTCGCCCTGGATGACGATGAGCCGCTGCAGGTCGGCGCGGTACTCGCCGGGAACCTGCTGCCAGGCGGGCTCGCCCTTATGCTCGCCGAAACCGATGACGCGGCCGGGGTCGGGCTCCGCGAGGAAGATCCCCCACCGGTAGTCGGGCACGTTGACGTGGCCGAAATGCGCCCAGCCGTCCCGTCCGACACTCACCGCGGTGCGCAGGTAGACGCCCTGCGTCCGCAGGGCGGGGCCCATTTCGCCCCACCAGTCCAGGAACTTCGGCTGCCAGCCCTCCAGCGCCCGCTGAAGGCGGCGATCATCGGAGAGGCCGACGTTGTTGGGAATCTTGGCGTCGTAATCGATCTTGGTGGGCATACGCTGTTCAAACCCGCTTCCTGTCGAAGACGGCCTTCTGACCAGTACCGTAGCGACGCAACGCCCCCTCGGGACCGGATGCGTTCGGACGAGTGAAGATCCAGTTCTGCCAGGCGGCGAGCCTGCCGAAGATCTTGCTTTCCAGTGTCTCGGGACCCACGAACCGGTGATTGGCCTCCATCCCGGTCAACGCGTCGGGGCTGAGCGAGGCCCGTCCTTCCAGCGCGATCCGGATCTCGTCCTCCCAGTCGAGGTCGTCCGGGGCGTCGGTGACCAGGCCGAGCTCGTTCACCTCCGCCGGGGTCAGCGCTTTGCCGCGCACCTCCGCGAGCCTGGTGACGTGGTCCGGATCTCCGAAGAAGCGGGATTCGAGGCGGGTCAAGCCGTTGCCCATCGGGAAGCGGCCGAAGTTGGCTTCGGACAACGTGATCGCCGCACGTTCTTCACTGTCCTCGTCATCGATCGGCGGACCGTCCAAGATGTACTGGCGGTCGGCGGCGAGCGCGAGTTCCAGCAGCAGCCCGGCGTAGCAGCTGCCCGGCTCGATGAGGGCGATCAGGCTGCGGCTGGTGACGTCCAGCCGCTTCAGCGTCCGTTTGAAGTAGTGGACGATTTCGTTGCTCAGACAGTCTTTCGCGTCGAACACGGCGCGTTCGTGTTCGAGGACCTTCGCCGGATCGCCTTCCGTGCGGAGCACCCATGTGCCGAGTTCGGATTCGTTGGTGCGGAGCCGGAGGATCGCGTCGTCCAATTCGCGCGTGACGTCGAGCAGCCAGCCGTCGTCGTCTTCGGGCCCCTTGACGGTGATCGTCGCTTCGGTGTCACCGCGGACGATGTCGACATAACGCTGCTTGAGCGGCTTCAGTTCGACACCTTCGCCGTCGAGCCGCTCGCTCGTCCGCGCGAACTCCTTCGCCCTGGCCAGCACGGCTTCGCGGAACCCCTGCCGCGGCACGAGTTCGTCGACGAGCCGCCAGTCGACGGCGGTCCGCCCTTTCACTCCGTCGGGGCGCGTGGCGAAGACGTCGGCGAGGTCGCGCCGGACACCGCGTTTGTCGACCACCCGGGTGAGCCCGCCGGTGCCGGGGAGGACGCCGAGGAGCGGCACCTCCGGCAGCGCGACGGTCGAGGAGTTGTCGTCGACCAGCAGGATCTTTTCGCAGGCGAGCGCGATCTCGTAGCCGCCGCCGGCGCAGGTGCCGTTGACCGCCGCGACGTAGACCTGGCCCGAATGCGCGGCGGCGTCCTCCATGGCGTTGCGCGTCTCATTGGTGAATTTGCAGAAGTTCACCTTCCACTCGTGCGACGACGACGCCAGCATGCGGATGTTCGCGCCGGCGCAGAAGACGTTGTCCTTCGCGCTGGTCACGATGACCACGCGGACCTCGGGGTGCTCGAACCGCAGGCGCTGCGTGGCGTCGTACAACTCGATGTCCACGCCGAGGTCGTACGAGTTGAGCTTGAGCTCGTAACCCGGTACGAGGCCGCCGTCGGGATCGACATCGAGTTCGAGCCACGCGACGTCGCCGTCGGTGGTCAGTTTCCAGTGCCGGTAGCCGCTGGGATGACGTTCGAACGTCACCGATGTGGTCCGCGTCACCCTTCCGATTGTCTACATTGCACTGATCAGCGTCAATGTTATGTAGAAAGTTGGTCACGGAGCAGGTCGAGGAAACGTGACCGTGCCCTCGCGTCACATAGGGGAACCGACCGCCGCGGGAACACGGTTGAGCTTCGTCGCCGCCCAGGTCACGAAGGCCCACAGCAGCAACGCCGCGGCCAGGTCGGTGTAGATCGTGGCGAACCAGAAGGCCGGGATCCGCGGCACGGCGATCAGGAAATGGCCGAGGCTCGCGAGGCCGGACAACGAGTAGACCATCAGGAACGCGAGCGCCCGCCAGTAACGTCCGCGCAGGTAGTCGCGGTAGCCGGCGGCGCCGAACGCGGTGAAGAGGACATAAGCGACGACGACCAAGGTGGCGGCGGCCCCCACCGAAATCCCCTCGACCTGCGGATAGTCGGCCGCCCTGAGCACGTTGTGCGCGTAGTGCAGCGTGGTGGTCAGCAGCGTGAAGGCCAGGATCAGGCGTAGCGCGGTGAGGCCGCGGGCTTGCAGAGCTTCCATGTTCGCCCCCTTGCGATTTGATAGATCGCTCTAGCGAGAGCGTAGCCGAAGGTGGGGTGGGAGGTGAAGGGCGCCGGCATCGAGTGGGCCACCGTGGTCGTGAGTGGCGTTTCGGGTTAGAACCCGAAACGCCACTCACGACCCACCCGGCCCATGCCACACCGCACCGCTTCGGCTCTCGGAAATGTCGGTGGGTGCGCGTAGAGAAGGAGGAGTGCCCGAACCGACCGTGCCCCTGATCGGGGTCGAGAACCTCAAGATGCCCGAGTGGGCCGCGGTCGACGAGACCGTGGCCGAAGCGGGGATGGTCAAGGCCATCCGCACGCTCCCATCCGCCGTGGCCATCGTGCTGCGGCTGGCGTGGCGGACATCGCCGCGGCTGACCCTGCTCGCCGGCGTCGTCCACCTGCTTTCCGGTTGTGTCACGGCGTTCGGCCTGCTGGCCACGGCGAACGTGTTCATCGCGCTGCTGGAGAGCGGGCCGACGCCGGAAAGGGTGCTGCAATCGCTGCCCGCGCTGGTGGTCGTCGTCGGCACGTATGCCTTGCGCGCGCTGCTCGACACGGCGGTGGCCGCGGTCGAGGGCGCGCTCCGGCCGCGGGTCGTGACTTCGGCGGGAGACGAGGTCACCGCCGCGATGGTCCGGGTGCGGCTGCTGGCCTTCGAGGACGCCGACTTCCGGGAGCTGGCCAGGCAGGGCGCGCGGTACGGGGTCCGGTCGATCGAGATGAGCCTGCGCTGGCTCGCGGATCTGACGTCGGCGCTGATCTCGCTGGTCGCCGCGCTGGTGGCGGCGGGCCTGCTCAACCCGTGGCTCGCGCCGGTGCTGCTGCTCGCCGCGGTGGCCGACGGCTGGGCGGCGGCGAAGGTCGCGCGCCTGAACTACCGGCATTATCTCGACACCGTCGGCCGCAACATCCGGAAAGGGATCGTCGAAGAGGTCGCCACCTGGCGCCAGTTCGCCCTCGAACGGCATGCCCTCACCCTCCAGGAGCCCTTGCTCCGGGAGTACCGGCGGATCACCGAAAGCCTGATGCGCGAAGAGGTCCGGCTCGCGCATCGCAGCAACATGGTCCGCCTGGCCGGGCGCGCGGCGGCCGGGGTGGGCACCGCGATCGCGTATCTGGTGCTCGGTCTCCTGCTCTACGGCGGGCAGATGGAGCTCGCCCTCGCCGGGACGGCCGCGCTCGCCATGCGGACGGCGTCGAATTCGCTGTCCATCACGATGCACGCGGTGAACTCGCTGTACGAGGAGTCCTTCTACATCGCCTTCTTCCAGCGCCTGCTCGTGGAATCCGGGAAACGCGGCCCGGTGAAGGACGGGGTCGCCGCTCCTGAAGACCCCGCGGAGATCCGGCTGGAGAACGTCGGGTTCACCTATCCCGGCCAGGAAACCCCGGCGCTGCGCGAGGTTTCGCTGACCATCCGGCGCGGCGAGGTGATCGCCCTCGTCGGCGAGAACGGTTCGGGCAAGACCACGCTCGGCAAGCTGCTCACCGGGCTCTATCCGCCCTCGGAAGGAAAGGTGTACTGGGACGACGTCGATCTCGCGGGCGCGGATCACGAGTCCGTGCACGCGAACATCGCGGTGATCGCCCAGGATCCGGCCGAATGGCCGATGACCGCGGAGCACAACGTGACCGTCGGCAGGCTCGGCCGGGAAGACCCGGAGCGCGTCGCCTGGCAGGACGCGATCACCTCCTCCGGTGCCGACGAGGTGATCGAATCCTTGCCCGCCAAGGAGAAGACGGTGCTGTCGAAGAAGTTCGACGACGGGCAGGACCTTTCGGGCGGGCAATGGCAGCGGATGGGGATCGCCCGCGGGATCTATCGTGACGCGGCCGTCCTGGTCGCCGACGAGCCGACGGCCGCGCTCGACGCGAAGGCCGAAGCCCGGGTCTTCGCCGGTCTGCGGCACGCGAGCAGGCGCACGACGATCCTGGTGACCCACCGGCTGGCCAACATCCGCTCCGCGGACCGGATCCTGGTGCTGGAGAAGGGGCGCCTGATCGAGCAGGGCACGCACGCCGAACTCATCGAGGAAGGAGGGCTCTACCACGAACTTTACGAAATCCAGGCTCGCGCGTATCGCGGCGAGTAGGCACACTGGCGTGATGCCGGAGAAGATCGCCGAGGTGAACGGCGTCCAGCTGTGCCACGAGACGTTCGGCTCGCCGGACGGCAGGCCGCTGCTGATGATCATGGGCCTGGCCTCCCAGATGATCTGGTGGGACGACGAACTCTGCGAGAACCTCGCGGCCGAGGGGTTCTTCGTCATCCGCTACGACAACCGCGACGCCGGCCGGTCCAGCCGGATGACCGGCCGGGTGAACCTGCCGCTCGCGTACGCCTTGCGCACGGCGCCGTACTCCTTGGCGGACATGGCGGGCGACGCCGCCGGGCTGCTGACCGAGCTCGGTGTCGCGAGCGCGCACGTCGTGGGCGCGTCGATGGGCGGGATGGTCGCGCAGACGCTGGCCATCGAGTATCCGTCGCGGGTGCGGTCGCTGACGTCGATCATGTCGACCACCGGCAACCGGTTCGTCGGGCGGCCGAGCGCCAAGGCGATGGCGATGCTGCTTTCGGCGCCCCCGCGCGGCCGCGAGGAGTACGTCGAGCAACTGGTGCGCACGTTCCGCGTGATCGGCTCGCCCGGTTACCCCTTCGACGAGGCCCGGATGCGCGAGCGCGCGGAGCGGTCGTTCGATCGCGGCGTCAACCCCGGCGGCACGGCGCGGCAACTGGCGGCGATCGTTTCGAGCCGGGACCGCTTCCGCGCGCTGCGGAAACTCGACGTACCCGCGCTCGTCGTGCACGGTTCGAAGGATCCGCTCGTGCACGTTTCCGGCGGCCGGGCGACGGCCCGCGCGCTGCGGGAGTCCGAAGTGGACATCGTCCCCGGCATGGGGCACGACCTGCCGCGCGCGATCTGGCCCCGGCTGACGCGCGGTCTGGTCCGGACGGCCGACCGCGCCGACGTCATCGAGAAGTGAGGCAAGCGTGGCCCGAAGGGGGCTTTCGCTGCGTCTGATGCGGTGATGGGCCCCTTCGCGTTTGCTGGTGGCGCCGTGTCGGGGGCGCCTCGCGCGTCAAGGCCCGGCGAGCGTGATCGAGCCCAGGTTCGAGAAGTGCGCCGCCACCCGTGAACCCGGGCGCACGTCGACCGCGTCGGTCATCCCGCCGGTGAACACGAGCCAGCCCGGCTCCAGCGCGCGCCCGCGCGCGCCGAGGGCGTTGGCCGCCAGCGCCAGCGCTTCCGCCGGATGCCCCAGCACCGCCGCCCCGGTGGCGGTGTCGACGATCGCGCCGTCGACCTCCAGCAGGGCCGCCTCCAGCGAGAGATCCAGCGAAGACGGCTGTGCACCCACCGGCCCGAGCGTGACGTACGCGGAAGAACCGTTGTCCGCCACGACGTCCGGCAGTTCGAAGCGATAGTCGCGGTAGCGGCTGTCGATGATCTCGACGCCGCCGTAGACCCGGTCCACCGCCGCCATCGCGGTCGCCGCGGTCACGCCGGGGCCCGAAAGACGTTGCCCCAGAACGAAAACCAGCTCCGGCTCGGCACGCGGATGGAGCAGGGACGGCACGGGCACCCCGGCGGGGAGCACCATCGCGTCGGTCAGCCACGCGAGCAACGGCGAGTCGATGCCCATGCGCTGCTGCTTCGCCCGCGAGGTCAGGCCGAGCTTGACGCCGATCAGCGTCTCGCCGCGCTCCAGCCTGAGCCGGAGCGCCTCATCCTGGATCGCGTATGCGGTGTCGACGTCCAGCTCCGGCCACGCGTCGGTCAGCGGTTCGCGTTCTTCCCCGGACAGCAGGGCTTCCGCCGTCTCCCGCACGTCAAGGCTCACGGCCGTTCCTCCCCGGAGAACTTCGCGGTCACACTGCCGAGCCCCGCCATCGTCGCGACCACGGTGTCGCCCGGATTCACCGGGATCGCCCGCGTCATCGAACCCGGCAGCACGACATGCCCCGGTTCGAGCGCGACACCGAGCGGGCCGACCGTGTTCGCGAGCCATACCAGCGCGTTCACCGGCGAACCGAGCACCGCGCCACCGGCGCCGGTCGCCGCGATCTCGCCGTTCTGGTGCAGGACACAGCCTGCCAGCCGCAGGTCGATGTCGCCGATCGCGGTCGGCCTGCTGCCGAGGACGACACCGCCCGAAGACGCGTTGTCCGCGATGGTGTCGACGATGCTGATCTTCCAGTCCCGGATCCGGGAATCGACGATCTCCAGCGCCGGGACGACGAAGTCCACCGCCCGCAGCGCGTCCGCCACCGTGACGCCTGGGCCGCGCAGCCGCGAGCCGAGCACGAACGCGATCTCCGGTTCGATCTTCGGCTGCAGGAATCCGCCGATCGGGATCGGCTGGTGTTCGAGATGGAACATCGAAGCGGTCAGATGACCGTAGTCGGGCTGGTCGACCCCCATCTGCCGCTGCATGGCGGCGGAGGCGAGGCCGACCTTGTGCCCGCGCACGCCGTCGCCGTGCTCGGCCCAGTGCCGGACGAGCCGCTGCTGGACGCGGTACGCGTCCTCCAGCGTCGCGGCGGGATAGGTCTCGATGAGGGGCGCGATCGGCTTACCGGTCTCGTACGCGCTGAGCAGCGCGGCCGCGGCCTCCTGCAGCGTGCTGGCGTCCATGGGCTCCTTCCGACCAGTCGGACTCTGCCCCGTCACCCGGGCCCGCACAAGACGGCCGTTCCACTGGCCGGTACGCCACAGATTAGGCCGAAAGGGTCTCGCACGGCCCCGATCATCACCTAGCCTGCTCCCATGTCCGATTGGACGCTCTCCCGGGCGAAGACCAGGATCGACCGCCGCGAGGAGCTCGACGAGCTCACCGCGCGCATCCGTTACGAGGTGCGGGTGCACCTCAACGAGCCCACCGCGCACAACGCCTACGACGAGCTGACCGACATCTTCGCCATCGGACACGCGGAGTGTTCGGCGCTGCTCAAGCACCGCCGGGTCCTGCCGCTGTGGGAGCGGCTGCTGCTCCAGCGCTACACCCGGCGTCTCTACGGCAAGGCCGTGTCGGCGACCGTCGGTGATCTCCCCGCCGACGCGGGGCCCGCGCCCTCGGCCGCGTTCGGGCCGGAGATCGCTTCCCTGACGCCGGATTCCGGCGACACCGGCGCGAAGTTCGACCTGCAGGGCCGCGGCCTGGTCAACGTCTTCCGCATCGCCGCCGGGCGGCACGGCGAGATCTGGCCGGACCGCCACGACGTCGCGACGACGTCCGCGCGCAGTGTCCTCACCTGTTCCGCGGTCTTCCTGCGGCGCCGCTTCTGGCACGTGGTCTGGCCGGTGTACCGGGTGCGCGGGCTGCGGCTCTGGAAGCTTTAGGAATTCCCCGGGGCCGGTGGCGGTTGTACGGGGTATGACCGATCGCGCCACCGAGATCCTCGCCGGATCGAAGACGATCGCCGTCGTGGGCCTGAGCCGCGATCCGGCCAAGGCCTCGCACGGGGTCGCCGCCGTACTGCAGGCACACGGGTTCCGGATCATCCCCGTCCACCCGTCGGCCGACGAATTGCTGGGCGAGAAGGTCTATCGCTCGCTCACCGACATCCCGGAACCCGTCGACCTGGTCGACGTCTTCCGCCCGTCCGAAGACACTCCGCCGATCGCCGAACAGGCCGTCGCGATCGGCGCGAAGGCGCTTTGGCTTCAGCAAGGCATCGTCTCCGCCGAGTCCCGCCGGATCGCCGAAGAAGGTGGCTTGGACTACGTCGAGGATCGCTGCACCGCCGTCGTCCGAGCGGTCGCGAATCTCTCGGTGCGTTAGAAACGGACCCGGGCCGAACCCTCGCCGCGATTTTCCGGCGAGGGTTCTTTCATGTCCGTGAACAGAAAAATGACCTCTGAAGTCATACGCCGAATCGGACCCGCCGAAGGGATTGGTCCAAACCGGTGATCTTGACGGGAAGCCCGCGAGCTGGGAAAACTTGTCCGGTCGTCAGTTTGTTAAGAAACCTTCCCAAGGGTCCGGTGAACTGTTAACGTCCGAATCCGCTTAGCGGAAACAGGTGCCGATGATCGGCACCCCGGTCCTACGGAGGGCGAAGTGGGCACACCACGCGGGCTGGATTCCAGTGGCACACTCGAGCGCGGTCTCGCGGTTCTCGAGCACGTCGGCCAGAACCAGGAGATTTCCACCAACGCGATCGCCAGGCAACTGGGTCTCTCCCGGAGCGCCGCCTACCGCATCGTCGGCACCCTCAAGAATCTCGAATACCTCGAAGCCGATCGCGCCACCGGCCGTGTGCGGCTCGGTACCCGGCTGGTCGAACTCGGCGCCCGCGCGATGGCGGCGACCGACCTCCACCGCTGCGCGCCGCGTTACCTCGCCTCGCTCGCCGAGCGGAGCGGCGAGACGACGTATCTCGCCGTCCCGGACAACGACACGATGGTCTACGTCGCCACCGAACGCAGCGCCAACGCCGTCACCCTGGCCTGCCGCCTCGGCACCCGCCGTCCACAGCACGCGACGTCGCTGGGCAAGGCGTGGCTGGCGGCATTGCCCGAACAGGACCGTGTCGAACGCATCCGCCGGATGAAACTCGACAGTCTCACGCTCAAGACGATCAACGATCCCGTCCGGCTGCTCGACGATCTCGCCAGGACGAGCCGTCGCGGCTGGGCCGTGGACGACGTCGAAAACGAACCGGACGTGGGCTGTGTGGCCGCCGCCGTCCGCGACCACACCGGACGGCCGATCGCCGCGATCAGCGTCGCGGGCCCCGCCGGCCGTGTGCTCCGCCGCACCGACGAACTCGGCGCGACGGTGGCCGGGACCGCCGCCGCATTGTCGCTCCGCCTGGGTTACGTGCGCGCGCAAAGGGGCTGAGGTGGGCTGGCTCCAGGACTACCAGCCGGCGGGTGGGCTGTGGCTGTCGGCCGCGCTGGCGGCACTGCCGATCATCGTGCTGCTGGTGACGCTGGGAGTCCTGCGCCGCTCGGCGCAACTCTCGGCGGCGCTGGCGCTGATCACCGCGCTGCTGGTGGCGGTGCTGCTGTACCGCATGCCCGCCGGGCTCGCCCTCGATTCCGCCGCCATGGGGCTGGTGTTCGGGGTGTGGTCGGTGGCCTGGATCGCGTTCCACGCCGTGTACTTCCACAACGTCACCGTCGCGACCGGACGGTTCGACGACATCAAGGCCGTCCTCGCCGGGTTCAGTGAGGACCGCCGTCTCCAGGCGCTGCTGATCGCGTTCGGCTTCGGCGCGCTGCTGGAAGGGATCGCGGGTGGCGGCTCGCCGATCGCGATCACCGCGGCGATGATGGCCGCGCTCGGTTTCCCGCCGGTGAAGGCGGTCGTGCTCGCGTTGCTGGCGAACACCGCACCGGTCGCGTTCGGCGGTCTCGGCAATCCGTTGATCGTGCTGGGCAGGCTGACCGCGCCGATCCTCGGCATGAACTCCGAACAGGCGACGGAACTGTTCTCGTCGATGGTCGGGCGCCAGCTTCCGTTGCTGGCGCTGATCGTCCCCGGTTTCCTGATCGTGGTCCTCGCGGGCTGGAAGCGGATGATCGAGGTCTGGCCCGCCGTGCTGACGGCCGGGCTGTCGTTCGCGGTCATGCAGTTCGTCACCTCGAACTTCATCAGCCCGAGCCTCGTCGACGTCGTCGCCGCGATGGCCTCACTGTGGATACTGACGCGGTTCTGGCAGCCGTCGGCGGTTTGGCGTTTCGACGGCGAAGAACCGGTGAAGACCGGCGCGAGTCTCGGCGCGGCGAAAGCCGGACGCGGCGCGCTGTACGCGTGGGCGCCGTACATCGTCCTGATGGCGGCGATCTTCCTTTCCCGGATCGGCACGATCTTCAAGAACCTGCCCGAATGGCTCGACCTGACGAAACTGCTGCACAAGGCCGACTGGGTGTTCGCGTGGCCGGGGCTGCACAAGGAGGTCGTCCAGCACGCGCCGATCACGCCCAAGGACACGCCGTACGCGGCGACGCTGACGGTCGACTTCCTTTATTCGCCGGGGACGGTGGCCTTGATCGCGGCGATCGTGGCGGGGTTCGCGATGGGCGCGAAACCGCGGCTGCTGCTGGCCACCTATCGCCGGACGCTGCACCAGATGCGGTGGGCGCTGGCGACGATCTTCATGATCCTCGCGATCGCGTTCGTCATGAACTACTCGGGTGCGACACAGACCCTCGGCCTCGCGCTCGCGACCACCGGGGTGCTGTTCCCGTTGTTCTCCGCCTACATCGGCTGGCTGGGTGTCTTCCTCACCGGCTCGGACGCGTCGACGAACAGTCTCTTCGGGCCGATGCAGGTGATTTCGGCGCAGCAGCTGCACGTCGACCCGATCCTCGCCGGCGCCACCAACACCTCCGGCGGCGTGATGGGCAAGATGATCTCGCCGCAGAACCTGTCCATCGGCGCCACCGCGATCGGCCAGTCCGGGAAGGAAGGCGCGCTGCTGCGGCAGACCTTCCTGTGGTCGGTGGTGCTGACCGCCGTGGTCGGGGTGATCTCGTTGCTCCAGGCGACGGTGCTGCGGTTCATGATCCCGTCGTGAACGTGAATTCGAGAATGTCCACAATGGTCATCCGATCTTAACCGGCCATTGGGCTGGATGGATGAACACCGGATCCGTTCACCGGAATGGGAACTACCGTTGTCCCCATGCCCATGACGCTGATCAAAGGTACGTTCCAGCTTGTCGGAGCCTCACCGGACGGCGATTCGGTGCGGTTCTATCCCGAAGACCCGCAGGCGACCAAGAAGGCGGGCCTGAAGGTCCGGCTCAATTCGCGGGGCGGGATGCAGTTGCGGCTCGACGCGATCGACGCGCTCGAAACGCATTACCAGGCCAGGGGAACCGGCGGGATGTGGCACCAGCCCGCGGAATTCGCCGACGCCGCCGCGGCGAACCTGCTGAAGTGCCTCGGCTTCAAAACGGTCGAACGCGACGAGCGGGGAACGGTCACTTCGTCGACCCCGATCAAGGTAGCCGGTCACATACTGACGCGATTCGCCGACAAATACGGACGAGCCGTCGCGTTCGCCTTTCCCGGGCAACGGCCGGGACGGTCGGCGGACCTTTCCAAGGTCCATCTCGACGTCAAAACGCTGAAGAACTCCGCGAACTACCGGCAGGTCGCGGACGGCCTCGTCTACCCGACGTTCTATTCACTGCTTTACCCCGATCTCCGTGACGCCTTGGCCGAAGCCGCGGTGAAAGCCCGCCAGAACGGGCTCGGGCTGTGGCCGCAGGACGTCACGAACTCCGGGTTCAAGCTCGCGTCGCGGCGGCAGCTCGCCGACGAACTGGTGATCCTGCCGAAACTGTTCCGACGGCTCGTCGACTACCTCGCGCTCGACGAAAGCGGCGGCGTCTCGCTGACCGGCTTCTCCGACTTCCTCGATTCCCGCAACGACCGCCTGTTCACCGTCCCGGACGGGCACGCGACGGAATTCGAGACCTTGGTGAGCGTGAAGCGGCAGACCGTGAGCCTGACGGTCGAGCCGGAGCGGATCGTCTTCATCGAGGCCTGACCCACCCGTGTGGGCAAAAAGACCGTACCTCCCTCCCCCGCGGCCGTGCTCATCTGAAAGGTGGGAGAGGGAGCCGATGGAAGGACACGGTTCACGACGGCCGGAGGAGGCCGGCGGGCGGATGGAGACGACTGCGAAACTCGTCGACGCCGTCCGCGTCCTGGTCGTGCGTTACTGCCGGGCGCGGATCGGCCGTCGGTCGGGCACCTACGACATCGCCGACGCGATCGCCAAGGACAGCTGCCGCGAGATCGTCGCCGGTTCGGCCGGGGCGCGCGCCCTGCTCGCGTTCGCCTACGACGTCACGCACGGTCTGGTCGACGACTTCCACCGGACCACCGCCGAACTGCCGAACCCGCTTTCCGGGCTGCCGGGCCAGCAGCGCGAGATCATGGTGCTGCGGTCGCTCGTCGGGCTTTCCGCCGACGACACCGCGCTCGCGCTCGGCTGTTCCGTCCAGGCGGTCCGGCTGGGGCAGCACCGTGCGCTGACCGCGCTTCGCCCTGCCCGCGCCTGACGCGTTTCGTCCTCTGAATGCGCTGGTTCGCGCCACGAACCACCGCATTCAGAGGACTAATCGCGAGGGGTGCATTCGGCGGCGCGGTTCAGGAGCAGGGTGCGCTCCCGGTCGTTGCCGGTCATCTCCGCCGCCCGCTCGAACTCGGCGCGGGCCTCGTCGAGGCGGCCGAGCTTCGACAGGAAGTCGCCGCGCACGCTCGGCAGCAGGTGATACGACTTGAGCGCGGGCTCCGACGTCAGCTTGTCGACGATCTCCAGCCCCGCCTCCGGCCCCACGGCCATCGACAGCGCCACCGCGCGGTTCAGTTCGATCACCGGCGACGGGTTCAGCTTCCCGAGGCCTTCGTACAGGACGGCGATGCGCGCCCAGTCGGTCTCCTCACCCGTCCGCGCCCGCGCGTGGCAGGCGGCGATGGCGGCCTGCGCCGCGTAGACGCCGAAAGCGCCGCCCGTGAGCGACTCGGAAAGTTCCAGCGCGGCGAGGCCGCGGCCGATCAGGAGCCGGTTCCACTTCGTCCGGTCCTGATCCATCAGCAACACAGGCTCGCCGTTCGGCCCGACACGGGCGGCGGACCGCGAAGCCTGGATCTCCATCAGCGCGACGAGCCCGTGCACCTCGGGTTCCTTCGGCATCAGCCCGGCGAGGATCCGTCCGAGCCGCAGCGCCTCCTCGCACAGCGCAGGCCGCATCCAGTCCTCGCCCGCCGTTGCCGAGTACCCCTCGTTGAAGATCAGATAGATGACTTCCAGCACCGAAGAAAGGCGCGCGACCCTGTCCGCGCCCTCGGGCACCTCGAACGGCACCTTGGCGTCGCCGAGCGTCTTCTTCGCGCGCACGATCCGCTGCGCGATGGCGGTCTCCTTGGCCAGGAACGCCCGCGCGATCTCGTGCGTCTGCAACCCGCCGATCATCTTCAGCGTCAGCGCGACCCTGGCCTCGGTCGAGAGCACCGGGTGGCAGGCGGTGAACACCAGCCGCAGCAGATCGTCCTCGATGTGGTCGTCGAGGCCCGCGGTGAAGTCGGGTTCCTCCTCGTACTCCTGCTCGCGGCCGATCTCGCCGAGCTTCTTCTCGTAGCGCTCGTTGCGCCGGAAGGTGTCGACCGCCCGGCGTTTGGCCGTGGTCATGAGCCAGGCGCCCGGATTCCTCGGGACGCCCGACTCAGGCCACTGTTCGAGCGCGGCGACCAGCGCGTCCTGCGCCAGCTCCTCCGCGAGGCCGACGTCGCGCGTCATCCGCGCGAGGCCGGCGATGAGGCGGGCCGATTCGATCCGCCACACCGCGTCGATCGCCGAACGGGAGTCTGTCGTTGCCGTCACGCCGACCAATCAACATCGTCGGCGCGACGACCGCAACCACTAGTTGGCCTCGGCCTGCTTCCGCAGGTTCTGCTCGTGCTCGACGATCTCGGGGGTCGCGTTGTCGAAGTCCTCCATCTCCGCGATCCGGCGGATCTCGATCTCGCCCTCGCGGAACGGCGCGCGCTTCATCCATTCGATGACCTCGGCGCGGTCCTTGACCTGCAGGATCCAGAAACCGGCGATGAGTTCCTTGCTCTCGGCGAACGGCCCGTCGACGACGCGCGCCTCGGTGGTGCCGGAGTACTGGAGGCGGAAACCCTCGGAGCTGGGGAGCAGGCCTTCACCCGCGAGCATGACGCCGGCCTTCACCAGCTCCTCGTTGAACTTCCCCATCTCCTGCAGCTCCTCGGCGCTCGGCTGCGCGCCGGCCACGTCGGTCTTCTCGTCGCTCTTGACAATCACCATGAACCGCATCGAAGTCTCCGTTCCCGGCGGGGCTCGTCCCTGCCACATCTACGCGTCGATCGGGCACCCCAGGTTTCGACACGGTCCCCGAACTTTTTTCCGCGGATATTCGAGCAGCCGGAAAACCGCAGGTCAACCACCCATGAGAGAATCTCCGATCGTGCCTGGACTCCCCGACGCCCTCCGCTCCGCCCTCGACGAAGAGCTGGGCAAGTACCCGCAGAACAGGCTGACGCAGTCCGTCGAGCGGCTCAGCACGCGCTACCGCGAGAACGCCCCCGCGAGCGCGCCCATCCTCTCGTCCGAAGCGGACGTCGCGGCGTACGCGGGCTACCGGATGCCGGCCACGTACGCGGCTGTCCACGCCGTCCTCGCCGAAGCCGCCCTTCGCGCGCCTGGGTTCGCTCCGCGTACACAGATCGACATCGGCGGCGGAACCGGTGCCGCGATCTGGGCGGCGGCCGACGTGTGGCCGTCACTGGAGGAGAGCACCGTCGTCGAGCAGGTGCCCGGCGCGATCGCGCTGGGGCGGCGGCTCGCGGAGAACGCCGGGGACAAGGCCGTCCGGGGGTCGACCTGGCGGCGCGGCCTGATCGACCCGGCGGCGCCCGCACCCGAGGCCGATCTGGTGACCCTTTCCTATGTCCTCGGCGAGCTGCCCGATGCCCGCCGGGCCGACACCGTCCGCTGGCTTTCGGCGAAGACCTCGATGCTGGTGCTGATCGAACCCGGCACCCCCGCGGGTTACGAGCGGATCGTCGCGGCGCGGGATCAGCTCGTCGAACTCGGGCTCTCCCTGGTCGCGCCCTGTCCGCACGAGGACGCCTGCCCGATCCCGCGCGGCAAGGACTGGTGCCATTTCTCCGCGCGCCTCCCGCGCACCGGCCTGCACCGTCAGCTCAAGTCCGGAACGCTCGGCTTCGAGGACGAGAAGTTCTCCTACGTCGTCGCCTCCCGCACGGCGCCGGACCGCGCCGACGCCCGCGTCCTGCGGCATCCGGCCAAACGCAAGGGCATGGTCAGCCTGTCCCTGTGCGCCGAATCAGGGCTCACCGAAAAGATCGTCACCAAACGGCACGGCCCGGCCTACCGCGCCGCCCGCGACGCGGAATGGGGCGACGCCTGGCCCGATCACTCCACAGTGGACTGACGGCCGCGCCGCGCCGGGTTGCCGATGGCGGTGAGCAGCGCGCCGAGCGCCGGATTGTCGTTGCCCCGCCGCCACATCAGGTCGAGTTCCACCGGACGGCCCTCGACACCGTCCACTGGACGGAGAACGACACCTTCGAAGCGCAGCGTGCCCGCCGCGGCGGGCACCAGCGCGATCCCGAGCTCCGCCTTCACCAGCGCGAGCACCGTATGCACCTGGCAGGGGTATTGCGTGTACTCCGGCGTCACCCGGGCGGCGCGGAACACCGCCACGAGCAGATCGTGGAAGTACCGGCCTTCCGACGGCGAATACATGATGAACGGTTTGCCGTCGAAATCGCGGACGTCGGGATTCTTCTTGCGCCGGGCCAAAGGATGCGCCGACGGCAGCGCCGCCAGCAGCGGTTCCCGCCACAGCGGCAGGGTCACGATGTCGGCGCCGGCGACCGGCGGCCGGATCATGCCGAGGTCGATCCCGCCCGCCAGCAGCTCCTCCACCTGCGCCGCCGTCCCCATCTCCCGGAGCACGAGATCGACGCCGGGCACCTCGGCGTTCGCCGCGGCGATGACCCGGTCGAGATACGAATACGCCGCCGTGGCGGTGAACCCGAGCGTCACGACGCCGACCTCGCCCTTCTTCACGCGGCGGACGTACAACGTCGCTTCGTGTGACGAGCGCAGGATCTTCCTTGCCTCGGCGAGGAAAACCCGTCCGGCGGGGGTCAGCCGGACCGTGCGGTGCGCCCGGTCGAAAAGCTCGGCACCCAGTTCGCGCTCCAGCAGCTGGATCCGCCTGCTCAACGGCGGCTGGGTCATCGAGAGCCGCTCCGCCGCCCGGCCGTAGTGCAGTTCCTCGGCCACCGCGACGAAACTCACCAGCTGCTCCAGGGAGAACACCCATCCAGTCTAGGAATCGGCAAGGGGCGGACAAGCGCCGAACCGGTATCGCTCAGCGCGGGATTTCCACCGTGCGGTCGATGATCCCGGCCGCCACCGCGACGATCTTGCGATTGTTGCTCCGCGCGTAGGCGCGCAATACGCCGAACGCGTCGCTCACCGAAACGTGGAGCCGTTCGGCCAGCACACCTTTCGCCTGCTCGATGATCACCCGGCTGTTCAACGCCGTTTGCAGCTGCGCGGTGACGATCTCCTGCCGCTGCAGCAACCGGTGATGCAGGATGCCGATCGTGGCGACGTCCGCGAGTGCCTGCCCCAGCCGCAATTTCTCGTCGTCGAGCACGGCGGGGCGGGTGCCGAACAGGTTCAGCGCGCCGATCACCTCTTCCCGCAACCGCATCGGCAACGCGTACACGGAACGGAATCCGGCGTTTTCCGCCTCCCGTGCGAACTTCGGCCATCTTCCGCGCGCACGCACGAGATCCGGGCAGACCATCGGCTCGACGTCCCGGTAGCAGTCCAGGCACGGTCCTTCGGAGTTCTGCGACTGGAACAGTTCGAGCAACCGGGTTTTTTCGTCGGAAGCGGCCACCATGGTGAGCCTGCCCCGCGGGTCGGTGAGCAACAGGCCCGCGGTGCAGACGCCGAGCAGCTCGACACATCTGAACGCGAGCACGTCGAGGTATTCGACGAGATCGAAGTCGTCCGCCAGGGTGTCGGCCAGCTGCACGAAGGTTTCCCTCAGGTCGGCCGCCAGGTCGGTCATCTTTCCGCTGTCTCCTTATCGCACATCCGTCATGACTCGGGCCGGAACGTGACCCGGTGCCGCACCACGTCCTCGGCGACCTCGTCGAGCTTCCGGTCGTTGAGGTAGGCGTAGGCGCGCAGGCGGGCGAGCGCGTCCGGAAGCCCGATTTCGAGCTGGGCCGACACCACGCCCGCGGCCTGATGCACCCGGGCGCGGTGTTCGGTGAATTCACGATCGATCAATTCGCCGAGAACCGGTTCACCGGTATCGGCCAAGGCCAGGGTGATGACCGCTTCCGCACAGACGAGCGCCTTCGCCAGGCCCTCCCGCGAAGGGAGCCCGGCGAATTCGCGATAACAGTCCACCGCACCCAAAGTGATGGCACCGACCTGAATCGGCACCGCGATGATCGATTTCACGCCGTTGTCGATCGCCTCGGGCGCGAACATCGGCCATCGGAGTGTCGCCTCCGAACTGGTCACATCGGTTACGACGACGAGCATACCGCCGCGGGAAACGTCCAATGCCGGTCCTTCACCCAAGGTGAACTGCAGCTCTTCCAATTCACGGCTGCGCGCATCGGTGGCGAAGACCGGCTCCGGCAAACTCGTCCCGGTGGCGAGCGTGAGCCCGGCGCCGGCCGCCTCGAGCATTTCCCCGCAGACGACACAGGCATGTTCCACCGTCACCACCGAATCGGTTTCCGAAGCGAGGAAACGCATCTTCGACCAGACCTGCGCGGCGCGATCATGTCGCCGGAACGTCATGGCATGCCTCCCGGGCGTGTCCGGATTCGGACAGGACCGCCGGGGGCCGGAGCGAACAGAGCGCTCGCGCGCCACGATCATCCTCGCACGGTTTCGGCTCTTTGCCGCGCTTTCAGTGACTTATCGGCACCAATGCAGTAGCCCGAAGAGCCGAATGGCCGGTCCGGATGGCGGTCAATGGTCCGTTCAGCCGGTTCCGGCTCCCCGGACCGGGCCTAGGGTGGAAGCCGAGACCGTTCGCTCCGGCCCTCGGCGATCGTGCTCGACGGCGAGCTCTGGAGGGGCCATGTGCGTTCGCATTCTCGAAACCCGTGCCAAACGGGAGAATCCGTTGTTCCGGCTGCTGATCCGTATTCAGCTCAAGGCGTCCTGGCGCTGAGCGCAGGCCCGCAGCCTGCTGATCGCGCGGTGTTTGGTCACCCGCACCCGTGACGACGTCGTACCGAGCGCCGCCGCGGTCTCGTTCGACGTCAGCTCGCCGATCACCCGCATCCCCAGTACCTCACGGTGGGAGACGGGCAGCATCCGCATCAGCCTGCCGAGCCGGACCCCGAGGTCGGTCCGCAGCGCGCGCTGCTCGGGTTCGTCGGCGGGCCCCGCCGGCCGTTCGGGGAGTTCGCCGGTGAGCACTTGCCTGCTCCGCGCCGCCTTGCGGAAGACGTCGGCGACCTTGTTCGCCGCGATGGCGCGCAGGAGGAACAGGAACGAACCGCCGCGCAGGCCGTATCCGGGGACGGCGACCAGCACGGCGAGGCAGATCTCCTGTGCCACGTCGGCCGGTTCGAGGTAGGTCAGCTCGTGGCCGCCAAGGCGGGTCTCGGCGTACTGCCGTGCCCACGCCGCGACGGCGGACATGAGGTCGTCCATGCCGTGCGGCTCACCGTCCGCCGCGGCCTTGGCGAGGCCGTCCCAGCCGGCGGCGGAAATCCACGTCTCGCCGCCGCCGGTTCTTCGCATCGGAAATCCGTCGCTCATGTCCCGCTCCCCACGGATGAGAAAACCCGGCCGCCGGGGTCCAGGACGGAACCCGGACAACGGTAGTCGACGAATCCGGTCACCTCAATCGACGAAGGGCCCGCGACGAATTGTCCGGCCCGGCGGAAAACCGGACAGATTCCCACCAATGGTCTGGACATGTCGGCATCCCGCGACGTAACTTCCCGTGCTGAGACCCCTCGCCAAGGTCACGCCAAGGCCGGGAACGCGCCCCCGGCCGACATCCGCAAGCACCGCCGCGGCGCGTCCACGCTCCGCGGCGGGATTCCGCCGAGGAGTGAACTGTGCGCATCCGCAAGAAAGTCCGGCGCGTTTTGACCGCTTTGGCGGTCACCCTCCCCCTGGTCACCGGTGTTTCGGCGCTTTCGTCGTCCACCGCGGTCGCCGCGGGCCCCGATCCGCTGCCGCTGACCGTGACGAACAATTCGAACCGCTCCGACGCCGTCCACCTCTACGTGCTCGGCACGAACCTCAACACCGGGAAGCTCGGCTACGTCAATGCCGCCGGCGCCTTCACGCCGTGGCCTCCGGGCGCGAACCCGCCGAGCCCCGCGCCGGACGTCTCGATCGCGGGCCCCGGCAACGGCGGCTCGACCACGCTGCGGATCCCGCGCATGCTCTCGGGCCGGGTCTACCTGTCGTTCGGGCAGAAGATCAAGTTCTTCCTCACCCCGGACGGCCTGGTGCAGCCCGCGCCGTGGGCCGACGGCGACCCGAACCGCGACATCCTGTTCGACTGGAGCGAATTCACCTACGACAACGGCGGGCTGTTCATCAACAGCTCGCAGGTGGACATGTTCAGCGTGCCGCACGCCGTCGGGCTGACCAACGGGGCGGGCGCGAGCAAGGAGGCAGGCCGCTTGAAGCCCGGTGGCCGCGAGAGCATCTTCAACGCCGTCCAAGGCCAGTCCGGGTTCTCGAACCTGGTGTACAACCGGCTGCGGGTCCTCGCGCCGGGCAAGGGGCTCGACACCGGCAAGTTCAGCGGCAGCTACCTCGACGGTTACGTCACGAGCGCCTGGAACACCTACAAGTCGACACCGCTCACCGTGGTCCCGTTCGAGGCCGAACCCGGCAAGAAGTTCACCGGCCGGACCGGCGGGGACGACGTCCTGCGCTTCACCGACGCCTCGGGCGCCACGGTGGCGTCGTTCAGCAAGCCGAGCACCCGCGACGTCTTCAACTGCGACGGACGGCTGCACGCGCCGAACGACCAGGTCGTCGGCCCGATCGCGCGGACGCTGTGCGCGGCGCTGCACCGCTCGACGCTCGGCTCGCTGCACACGCAGCCGACGTACGACGCGGGCCAGTTCTACAAGCAGTCCGTGACCGACCACTACTCGCGGATCGTGCACGAGCAGATGGTCGACGGGAAGGCGTACGGCTTCGCCTTCGACGACGTCGGGCACTTCGAGTCGCTGGTGCACGACGGAGACCCGCGGACCGCGCGGATCACACTGACCGCGTTCTGACGGTTCGGCCTCAGGCGGGGCGTATTCCCGCTTGGCATCTGTCTAGGTGATTTCGTTGCTGCCGTGCGTGGGCTGAAGGCTCCCTTCACCGCGTCTGATGCGGCGAAAGGAGCCTTCAGCCCGATCACGGGTCGGGTCCGCGAAGGCCTCCTTGCCTACCCTGAAGGTAGTGAAGGAGACCTTCACTACCTTCAGAGATCGCCACCGGCAGCTCACCTGCACCAGCAAGCACAGCAATCACCACGGTGGCGCGTGAAGGCCCCAGTACATGAAG
This sequence comes from Amycolatopsis keratiniphila, assembly GCF_000400635.2. Taxonomy (NCBI): domain Bacteria; kingdom Bacillati; phylum Actinomycetota; class Actinomycetes; order Pseudonocardiales; family Pseudonocardiaceae; genus Amycolatopsis; species Amycolatopsis keratiniphila. The sequence continues at coordinate 8,224,185 of NC_021252.1, forward strand.
GCGCCCAACCCGGTGGTCGTGAGTGGCGTTTCGGCTTAGAACCCGAATCGCCACTCACGACCGGCTTCCGCGACACGCTCACGGGCCCGTCAGCGCGCCCCGCTCCCGATCCGCCAGGCCGACATACCGATCCCGCTCGGCACGAGCGAGAACGCCGGCGGCTCGGGAGCGTGGACGCGTGCCAGCTCCTCCGGCGTGTACCGCACGCATTTCCGGTGCCATTCCAGGATTCCGGCCATCCAGTCCTTCAGGTGGTCCGCGTATCCGGTGACCGCCGCGCGGACGTCGTCGCCGAGCCCGAGGTCGTCGCACATCCGCGGCAGGTCCTCGTCGGCGAGCTGCTCGAACTGCGTCATCCGCGCGTTCATCAGCCGGGCGGCGATGTCGCGGGCCTCGATCCGGTCAACCTCCAGGAACCGCTCGGCGACGTACACGAGGTTGTGCACCTCGCCCTCGTATTCGATCTCCTTCTGGTACGAGAACAGGTCGTTGGAGAAGGCCGCGTAATCCTGCGCCGCCGTGTCGAGTTCGAACAGCACGCGGTTCCCGAAGAGCTCGGCGGGCACGACGTCGCCGAGTTCGAGGAGCGCGAGACTCTTGGTGAGGTCGGAGCCGAACGTCCGGCGCCGCATCTCCACGTAGTCGACCGGATCGGGCACCCGGTTCTGCGCCTGGTTCCCGACCTCCCAGGCCCAGCTCGCGGTCATGCTCTCGACCGCCAGCCGGAAACCCGCGCGTGCGTGCGGGGACAGCGGTCCCGCGGTGCGGCCCCACAGGTCCACGAGGCCCACCTCGATCGGATTCGACGGCTTGGGCACCGGCTCACCTTCGAGTGGCATGAACAGGGAAAGCCGGTCGCTGCACAGCTTCGCGGCGACCGCGTCCCGTTTCGCCCCGAAGACCAGCGGGAAGTAGTCGTCGCCGTACGTGCCCCAGGTGAGCCAGTCGGTCGACAGCTTCAGCCCGTCGAGATCCGCGTCCGGATCGATCATCGCGGCGCAGTGCGCCAGGTCGATGCCGCGAAACCGGCGCTCGTCCCAGACCCCGCTCTCGAGCATCCCCATCTCGCGCGCCCAGCCGGGTGCGTATTCGCGCGCCGCGGCGAGGTGAGGGCTGGTGCGCACGGGGTACGGCATGCGGAATTCGGGCAACGGCAGGTGCCCGGTCTTCGCGAACGGCGGCGGCGCCTGCTGCCGCACCCGACGGCCGAGACCCAGCCCGTCGGCACCGGAGTCCGCACCCTCGTTCATGTACCGGCTCGAGCGGGTGTGCCATTCGTGCCCGCCGGACTGCCAGTCCTGCAGGCCTTTGACGTACAGGCCGACCGCGATCTGCTCGGACAGCGAGACGTCGCGCTCGGCGAGCAACGCGGGCACCTCGACGAGCGCGGTGTTCTCGAACTGCTGCAATCGCGAGGTCAGCAGGTCATTGGTGAGTTCGGCGGCTTCCTGCGTCGGGCAGTCGAGGAACTTCTCGAAGACGAGCACCGCGTTGGAGTTCTCGCCCTCTTCGCGCACTTCGCGTTGGTAGGAAAAGAGATCGTTGCGCAGGTGGACGGCGTCGGCGAACGTGTCGCGCAGCACCTCCATCGGCCTGGTCGCCGCGATCCTGTCCGGTACCTCGGCACCGACGGCGAACTCGATGAGGTTCGCCGACCACGGCGCCCCTCCGACGCGACGGCGCATCTGGACGTATTCGATGGGGTTCGCGATGCGGCCGCGGTCGATGTTGTCCAGTTCCCAGAGCGATTCGACCATCAGGTTGTGCGTACTGGTGACGAACCGCCGCCGCCAGGCTTCGGACATCGCGGGAATGGTGCGCGCCCAAAGATTCTCGAGCCCGGCTTCGGCGGGATTCCGCGGTTCGGGCGACCTTTCCCCCGGGCCGGTCATGAACAGTTCCAAGCGGTCCAAATAGGCCTTCGCGCCCTCGGTGTTGCGGGTGTACTTGAATTGCGCGAGGAAATCGTCGTCGAAGAAGAACACCCACACGTACCAGTCCGTGACCAGATCGAGGGACGACCCGTCACAGTCCGGATGGGTGTGCGCGCAGAGCAGCGCGTAATCCATTTTCGCCAGCGCCTGCTCGGTCCAGACGACGTCACCGGACGGCGATGGGGAATCGAGCATCCCCATTTCCCTGGCCCAGGCCATACTGTGCGCCCGCGCCGCTTCGAGGTGCGGATTCATCCTGGCCGGATACGGCACGTAGAACTCGGGCAAGGTGAAAGCCTGCATCGGCGACTGCCTCCCGGGCCGGGGTCGGATCCGTTCCGACGTTTCCAGCCCGCCGCCGCGCCGGGCAACCGTCCACCCGAGCGATTCGGTGCGCCATGGAGTGAATCAGTCCCAGATGGACTCCGGATCGACATACGGCGCGAGCAATCCGGTCAATATCGCGTCACCGTTCCCGGTCAATTCGTCCTCGGCGATCCGGCGGGCGGCGCCGACGAGGAAATCGGCGGCCTGCACCCGCGGATCGGTCCGTGAATCCACGAACTTCACCCCGGCCAATCCCGGACTCGCCTCGATCCGGGCGAGCCGGTCTCCTTTCAGCGACGGTTGTTCGTCGTGGACGAGGAAGACCGGCTCGCCTCCCGCGCTCCAGTACTCGATGGCGCGGAGGATCGCGGGCACCAGCGGATCGAGGGCATTGGCGTCACGCGCCCGGCTGACCTTCGCCCGCAATTCCGCGGTGTCCCCGGCCATCGCGAAGAACGACCCCGCCGACGGCTCCCGGCGGTTCCTGGTGCGCAGCACGTCGTTGAACGCGGCGAGCAGCTCGTCGTCCGGCCGGATTCCCGGGCCGGCGAGCGCGCGGAGTTCGTTCGCCAGCAGCCGCTTCTTGTCCACGAGGTACACGCGGGCACGCCCGTGGACCGGGCCGAGCGGACCGAGGAACCATTCGAGCACCCGCCGGTGCTTCGTGCGGAGAAGGTGGTTCGCCTTGTACTCGACCGCCGGCGAGCGGATCCTCCGCCGCAGTTCGGCCAGGCAGGCCGCGGCCTCTTCGAGGCTCAGCCGGACCCCCGCGTGCGCGAACACGCCGGTCCGCCCGCCGATCAGTTTCTCGCCCTCGGACCCGGACTCGTCGCAGGCGATCTCCAGGGGCACGCTGCGCATCGTGCCCGATCGCGAGGGCGCGGTCGACCGGGTTACGCGGGTTCGGGCAGCGGTTCGCCGGTCTCGAGCAGCGACTTGAGGCTCGACAGGATCGACGGCCAGCCGCCCTTGACCATCTCCAACGCGGTGCTACCCGGGTCGAAACCGTCGTGCACCACGGTCAGCTTCACCGTGTCGCCGACGGGTTCGAGGTCGAACGTCACCTTCGACCGCGACTCGGCCCGCAGCTTCGCCGACACGTCGTCGTCGAGCCCGACCGACTTGGCGAACTCCGGCGTGAAGGTGTGCCAGGTGTAGGACAGCCGCCGGTACGGGTCGGACTCGAGGACGACCTGTTCGGGATCCTCCAGCTTCACGCCGAGCTGCTCCCAGGCCATCGTCGACCCGGCCTTCCAGTCCGAGGTGAACTCGCAACCCCAGTACTGCTTGGTGAAGACCGGATCGGTGAGCGCCCGCCAAAGCCGCTCCGGCGTCGTCCTGATGTAGCTGGTGTACACGAATTCGTCGGTGCTCATGGGTTCCTGCTCCAATGCCTTCTTGAGGTCGGCGAGCGCGTCGACCCGGCCCTGGTGGTACCGGTCGATCCAGCGCTCGGCGATCGCGTTGATCGGCTCCGCGTTCACGTAGTGCAACTTCTCGCGGCCACGCCACACCGTCGTCACGAGATTCGCCGCTTCCAGCACGGCCAGATGCTTGCTGACCGACTGCCGCGCCATGTCCAGCCCCGCGCACAGCTCGCGCAGGGTCTGCCCGTTGCGGGCGTTCAGGTCGTCGAGCAACCGGCGCCTGCTCGGGTCGGCCAGTGCCTTGAAGACCTCGTCCATGCCGCTCTCCCTGATATGCAGCCTCGCGGCTGCCTTTGCAGATTAGGCAGCCGAGCGGCTGCATGTCAAGCCACGCGTCACGTTTCCGGCGGCTCCCTCGTCCACGTGGTGACACCTCCACACGAAGGAGTTCACATGCCGACCCCGTTGCGCGTCGCGATCGCCGTGCAGACCCTGGCCGTCTTCCTCACCCCGATCTCCGCCGGCCTCCTGCTGACCGTGCCGAGTGGCCACACCCTGCACAGCGCCACGGCCTACACGCTGTTCGTCGTCGCGACGCTGCACGTGCTCATCGCGATCCTCGTGTGGCGGCCGGGCGGCGGCTCCGCCAAGCCGATCCTGCCCGCGGCCGTGTTCCTCGGTCTCACGCTGGTGCAGGTGTTCCTCGGGATCGCGCACGCGACGGCGGTCCACGTCCCGCTCGGCGTCCTGCTGTTCGGCTTCAGCCTCGTGCAGCTGAGCCGGATCCGGCCCCTGCCACGGGAAGCAGCGGTCACGGCGGCGCCTTGATGACCGCGGTGAAAGTCTGCCGATCCATGTGTCCCCTCATCCGAGATACTTGAACGCGCAACCAAATGCGAGTACTAGTGGCACCAAGGCCGAGACGGCCCGTCCATACCTCAGGGGAGTATCGATGCGTCTTGGGTTCAGCCTTCCGGTGTTCGGCAAGGCGGCGGCCACACCAGGTGGGATCGCGCGGTACGCGCGTACGGCGGAGCAGGCCGGGGCGGCCAGTCTCTGGGTCGGCGACCGGTTGCTGTCGCCGGTAAACCCGGAGGTGGCCTACCCGGGCTACGACACCATGCCCGAGGAGTTTTGGACCGCCCAGGATCCGTTCACCGCACTGGCCGTCGCCGCCGCCGTGACCGAAACCGCGATCCTCGGGTCCAGCACCATCAACGCGACGCAGTACCAGCCTGCCAACTTCGCCAGGCTGCTGACCAGCATCGACGTGGCCAGCAACGGCCGGCTGCTCCCCGGCCTGGGCATCGGCTGGTCACCCGACGAATACGCGGCCGTCGGCGTTCCGATGGCGGAACGCGGCAAGCGGCTGGACGACCTACTCGATCTTCTCGACACCTGGTGGACCAAGGACACCGTGTCACACAACGGCATCGGCTACACGATTCCGGAGACCCACGTCCACCTGAAACCGGTACGCAAGCCGCCCGTACACCTGGCCGGGTTCGGCGAGAGGGCACTGCGCCGGGTCGCCGAGCGGGCGGACGGCTGGCTGCCGGTCTGGACGGTGCCCGAAACCATCCCCGCCGACATGCTCACCTCCACCCTGGCCAAGATCCGGGCCGACGCCGAACAAGCCGGTCGCGACCCGCGGACACTGGGCGTGGCGCTGCGAGTGAATGCCGCCCCGGACACGAAGCCGGAACTCATCGCCGAATCGGTGACGAAGATCGTCGCGACACTTGCGCCGGACCACACCTTCGTCGACCTCACCTACCTGACCAGCAGCGTAGAGGAACACATCGACCTCACCGGCCGCCTACTGGAACTGACCGCCCGAGGCTGAAAGCGGCACGCCGGTGAAAACGGAGACGAAACGGAGCCCATAGGGCCATGAACAGGTCTCGCGAAACGCGAGGCATCACCATGTCGATCTTGAGCCGCCAAGGGGGCTCGAACCCCTGACCTTCTGTTTACAAGACAGATGCTCTACCAGCTGAGCTATAGCGGCCTTGCCCAGGACAACCTGGGCAAGGCAAGTATATCGGCGCCCGTTCAGCGCTCCGCAGGGCGCACCCGCGGGTCCCCGGCCACTGTCCGGAAGGCGTGCCCGAACGTCACGGCGGTCGCCGGGTCGCGGCGGTCGATGACGTAGTACCAGTGGGGTCCGGGGTCACTTCGAGGACGCCCGCGCCGTGCGAGTCGAGTTCCACGAAGCGCACGTGCGGGTTCAGCGCGCGGATCGCGGCTTCGACCTTCAGCGAGCCGGTCCGCGGCGGGACGCCTCGTCGATGTTGTCCGAGGTGACCGACGGGTACACGAACTCGACGGCGACGCTCGCTGCGTCCCGCGGCACGTCGTTCGCCCAGGGGGCGATGGTGTCGAGGACCCGGCGGCGTCCCATTGGTCGGTGTTGAGCGTGGCCGGCCGTCGAGCGCAGGCAGGGCGGGGATCTTGATCGGCGTGACCATCACCGAGTTCCCGATCAGGTTCCAGGACGCGGTCCCGCGCGCGAGGCCGCCCAGTCACCCTCGGTCGCCGGGTGGTGTGACGGCGATCCGCCGGACCAGGCGTTGTCGGCGACCTCGTGGTCGTCCCAGGTCGCGATCATCGGGTGGCGGGCGTGCAGCCGCCGCAGGTGCTCGTCGGTCTTGTACATCGCGTGACGTTGTCGGTAATCCGCCAGGGTGATCAACTCATTGGGCGGTACCGAAGGCCGAAGATCACCCGCAGGGTTGGGACTCCCTTCGTAGAGGTAGTCACCCAGGTGAATGAAGGCGTCCAGATCGTCGCGGCCGGACAGATAGCCGTAGGGGGCGAAGTGACCGACAGCCCAGTTCGCACACGAGACCACGCCGAAGCGCAGGCTCTCGACGTCCTCGTCGCGCGAAGGCGCCGTGCGGGTCCGGCCGGTCTGCGAGACCTTCCCCTGAGACGTGAACCGGTACCAATACCCGGTCGCCGCGCGCAGCCCGCCCGCCGTCACCTTCACCGTGTGGTCGCGTTCCGGCCCGGTCCGAAGGTGACCGCGAGCGACGACGCGCGCGAAGCCGGCATCGGCGGCCACCGCCGCCCCTTTTCCGGATCCCGGAACCGCCTCAGGCGAAGGGGTGACGCGGGTCCAGAGAAGGACCGAATCGGGCATCGGGTCTCCCGAAGCCACCCCATGCGCGAAAACCGGGGCCTCCGCCCCGTTAGATACACCCGAAAGGGTGAACGTCGCCGCGGTTCCGGCGGCTGTCACGCCGACCGCGCGAAGAACGGAACGCCTGCTCACAGCGGACGTCATGGCATGCCGTGTGCCGTAAACCGGCAAGGTCTCGATGATCTTCCTCCGACGTGGTGGACGCCACTTCAGGTTTCCTGCAACGGTCGAGGCACCGCCCCCGATGCTCCTCGGGAAAGTCCCTCGAACCAGAGTGAGGAGGTGGATCGATCATGAAGATCAACGAGCACACCACGGGAGCCAAGCGCGGCGAACGCGGTGTCGAAAAGAACCAGGACGAAACACCCGAACGTGGCGAATGGCTGCTGGAAGCGCCGCGCCAGCGTGACGGAGAGCGATCGATCCCCCAGACTCGCTCGCACCGGCCGAATCTGCTGCGCCGCCGTGCCTGGCAGATCCTCGAAGCGCCGACGGCCGAGCAGCCCGCCGTCGACGTCGACGAGGCGATGGGCCCGCAGCCGCCGGACGACACAACGGTCAACTTCGTCCTGGATCTCGTCCTGCGCATCGGCGAGGTCCAGATGTCGAGCGGCGCCGGCGCCTCCGACGTCACCGCGACGATCATCGCGCTTACCTCCGCGCTCGGCCTCCCGCACTGCGAGGTCGACGTGATCTTCACGTCGATCACGGTGACCTGCCACCGCGGCACCGACATGGCACCGGTGACGGCGCTGCGCGTGGTCCGTTCGCGCAGCCTCGACTACACGCGGCTCACCCAGACCGAGACCCTGGTCCGCCGGATCGTGCGCGGCAACATCGGCGCCGAAGAGGCCCAGCAGGAACTGCAGCGGATCACGACCGCGCCGCACCCGTACCCCCGTTGGGTGGCCACGGCCGCTTGGGGCGGGCTGGCCGCGTTCATCACCCTGATCCTCGGCGGCAGCATCGACGTCGCCCTGGTCGCGCTGGTGATCAGCGCGGTCATCGACCGGCTCGGCCGGTTCTTGAACCGCTTCGCGCTGCCGTTCTTCTTCCAGCAGGTGATCGGCGGTCTGGTCGCGACGCTGTCCGCGATGGCGATAGTCAGCAGCAACCTGCTCACCACGGACAAACCCACGCTGGTCGTCGCGGCGGCCGTCACCGTGCTGCTGTCCGGGCTCTCCACGGTTTCCGCCGTGCAGGATGCCATCACCGGCTACTACGTCACGGCGGCCGGGCGCACGACCGAGACCGCGCTGATGAGCGCCGGGCTGATCGCGGGCGTGGTGCTCGCCCTGAAGATCGCGGTACTGCTCGGCCTGCCGCTGACCCCGCTGCCCGAGGTCGTTTCCTCGACCCCGCAGCAGTTGCCGATCATCGTCATCGGCAGCGTCGGCGCGTCGGCCTGCTTCGCGCTGGCCTCGTATTCGACCCTGCGCGCGATGATCGTCGCGGGAGCGGCCGGGGCGATCGGCGGCGCCGTGTACGGCGCGCTGATGCTGACCGATTTCCAGGCCGTCAGCTCCTCCGCGGTCGCCGCGACACTGGTCGGTTTCTGCGGCGGCGTGCTCGCCAGGCGCCTCAAGGTGACGCCGCTCGTGGTGGCTGTGTCCGGCATCACGCCCCTTCTCCCCGGCCTCTCCACCTATCGTGGTCTATACCAATTGGGCGTCGAACCCGGCGGGAACATCTCGACGCTGATGACCGCGGTCGCGATCGGGCTTGCCCTGGCAGCGGGTGTGGTACTCGGCGAATACCTGGCGCAACCGGTGCGCACGGGGCTCGGCAGGCTGGAACGCAAATTCGCCGGGCCGCGGATGGCGGGTCCGCTGGAACCCGCCGAACGACGCTTGGAGTGATCGCTCGGCGACGGGCCGCGGCCTCCTCGCGCGATAGGGTTTCCGCTTAGGGCAGCGACCCGCGATTCGAGGGAGCGGCTGGTGGACGAAGTGATTGCCGAGACGAGCAGAACGGCCTCCGCGGATTTCGTGGTGGTGGCGAACCGGCTCCCGGTGGACCTCGAACGGACCGCCGACGGAAGCAGGCGCTGGACGGCGAGCCCGGGCGGGCTGGTGTCCGCGCTCGAACCGTTCCTGCGGTCACGCAAGGGAGCCTGGGTCGGGTGGCCCGGTGTGCCCGACGTCGACGTCGAGGAGTTCGACGACGACGGCTTGGTGCTGCACCCGGTCTCCCTGACGTCGGACGACGTCCGCGACTACTACGAAGGTTTCTCCAACGCGACGCTCTGGCCGCTGTACCACGACGTGGTGGCGCGGCCGGTGTTCGACCGGAGCTGGTGGGAGTCCTACGTCCGGGTGAACCGGCGCTTCGCCGAGGCGAGCGCGAAGGTCGCCGCCGAGGGCGCGACCGTGTGGATCCAGGACTACCAGCTGCAGCTGGTCCCGGCGATGCTCCGCGAGCTGCGTCCGGATCTCCGGATCGGGTTCTTCCTGCACATCCCGTTCCCCCCGGTCGAGTTGTTCATGCAGATGCCGTGGCGGACCGAGATCGTCCGCGGCCTGGTCGGGGCCGACCTCGTCGGTTTCCACCGGCCGGGTGGCGCGCAGAACTTCCTCTGGCTGGCGCGGCAGCTGGCCGGTCTCGAATCCAGCCGCGGCGCGGTCGGCATCCGCACCCGCCCCGGCCTGATGCAGGTCGGCGACCGCACGGTGCGGGTCGGCGCGTTCCCGATCTCCATCGACGCCATCGGCCTCGACAAACTCGCCAAGACCAAGGGCGTCGCCGAACGCGCCGCCCAGCTGCGCCGTGACCTGGGCAATCCGAAGAAGGTGCTGCTCGGCGTCGACCGGCTCGACTACACGAAGGGCATCGACCTGCGGTTGCAGGCGCTGCACGAGTTGCTGCACGAGGGCCGCGTCCGTCCGGAGGACGTCACGTTCGTCCAGCTGGCCACGCCGAGCCGCGAGCGCGTCGAGCACTACCAGCGGATGCGCGGCGACATCGAGCAGATGGTCGGGCGGATCAACGGGGAGTTCGCGCGCGTCGGTCACCCGGTCGTGCATTATCTGCATCAGTCCGTGAACCGGACGGAACTGGCCGCGTTCTTCTCCGCGGCCGACGTCATGGTGGTCACTCCCCTGCGTGACGGGATGAACCTCGTCTGCAAGGAGTACGTCGCCTGCCGCCACGACCTGGGCGGTTCGCTCGTGCTTTCGGAGTTCGCCGGCGCCGCGGCGGAGCTGACCAGCGCGCTCCTGGTCAACCCGCATGATCTGGACGGGGTGAAGAACGCCTTGGAGACTGCCATTACGCTCGACCCCGCAGAGGGACGCCGCCGTATGCGCGCCATGCGTCGACAGGTCCTCACGCATGACGTCGACCGCTGGGCGCGCTCGTTCCTCCAAGCGCTCGGTGCCGAACCGGCCGACTAATCCCCCTACCCCGCATAGTTTCCCGAGGAGAAATCGTTGACCGCCGAGGCACTGCCCGCCGAGCTGCGGCGTGCGATCGTTCAGGTCGCGCGCACCCCGCGGCTGCTGGTCGCCTGCGACTACGACGGCACGCTGGCTCCGATCACGGCCAACCCGGACGAAGCCCGTCCCCTGCCCGAATCGGTGGGCGCGCTCAGGTCGCTGGCCGGCCTGCACGAGACGACCACCGCGGTCATCTCGGGCCGCGCGCTGCGTGATCTCGCCACTCTTTCCCGCCTTCCGGCCGAGGTGAACCTGGTCGGCAGCCACGGATCCGAGTTCGACATCGGCTTCATCCACGCGCTCGACGACAAGGCCCGCGAACTCCACAGACGGCTGGAGGCCGAGCTGGAGAACCTGGTGCTCGACGTGCCGGGTGTCTCGCTCGAGGTCAAGCCCGCCAGCATCGCGGTGCACGTCCGCCGCGCCGAGCACGAGGCGGGCCGCCGGGTCCTTCGCGATGTCCACAATGGACCTTCGAAGTGGGAGGGCGTGTCCACGACCGACGGCAAGGAGGTCGTCGAGCTCGCGGTCGTCCAGACGGACAAGGGCCGCGCGCTGGACACCCTGCGCCACCAGGTCGGCGCGACGGCGGCGGTCTTCCTCGGCGACGACGTCACCGACGAGAAGGCGTTCGCCCGGATCTCCGGCCCGGATCTCGGCGTGAAGGTCGGCGACGGCGAAAGCCTCGCCCAGTACCGGGTTCCGGACACCGTCGACGTCGCGATGGTGCTCGCCTTCCTGCTCGAAGAGCGGCGCAACTGGCTCTACGGCGAGCAGGCTCCGCCGATCGAGCGGCTTTCGCTGCTGGCCAACGAACGTTCGGTCGCGCTGGTCACGCCGGACGCCCGGCTGACCTGGCTGTGCCACCCCGGCCCCGACGCGCCCGCGATCTTCGCGGATCTGCTCGGCGGTGCCGGCGCGGGCCACTTCTCGATCAAGCCGCACCGCAACGGCCTGCCGCTCGGGCAGCGTTACCTGCCGAACACGATGACCGTCGAGACCCGCTGGTCGCGGCTGCTCGTCACCGACTACCTCGAGCCAGAGAGCCCCGCGCACCGCACGGATCTCGTCCGGGTGATCTCGGGCGAGACGGCGGCGGAGATCGTGTTCGCGCCGCGGCCCGAATTCGGCGGTGTGCCGGTGAAGCTGGTCGCCGAGGGCGACGGGATCCTGGTGCAGGGCACCTCGGAACCGTTCGCGCTGCGCTCGCCGGGAGTGACGTGGGAGATCACCTCCGACGGCATGAACGACACCGCGACCGCGCTCGTCACCCCCTCGCCGGAGAACCCGGTGGTGCTCGAACTCCGTTGCGGCACTTCGGATCTCGGTGAGCACGAACTGTCCGAAGTGGAGCGACGGGCCCGCGCGGGCGACTACTGGAGCACCTGGGCGCGGACGCTCAAGCTGCCCAGCGTCCAGACCGATCTCGTCGGCCGCTCGGCGCTCACCCTGCGCGGCCTGGTGAACACCGACACCGGCGGGGTGCTCGCGGCGGCGACCTCCTCGCTGCCGGAGGAGATCGGCGGCGTCCGCAACTGGGACTACCGCTACTGCTGGATCCGCGACGCGGCCATGACCGTGCGCGAACTGGTCCACCTCGGCTCGACCGAAGAGGCCGAAGGCTACCTGCGGTGGCTGCACGGCGTTCTGTCCACTTTGGCCGGTCCGGAACGGCTGCACCCGCTGTACACCTTGGCGGGCAGCGTGATCGGCGCCGAAGCGGTCATCGAATCGCTGCCCGGATACGCCGGTTCGCGGCCGGTCCGCGTCGGCAACCTGGCAAACCACCAGGTGCAGCTGGACGTGTTCGGCCCGGTCGTCGAACTCGTGCAGACGCTCGCGGAGGCGCGCGGTGAACTGCGCGACGAGGACTGGCAGATGGTGCGCGCGATGGCCGAGGCCGTCACGCGGCGCTGGAACGAGCCGGACCACGGCATCTGGGAGGAGCGGCACGTGCCGCGCCACCGGGTGTACTCGCGGGTGATGTGCTGGGTGACCATCGACCGGGCGATCAAACTGGGCGAGGTCTACGGCCGTGAGGTGCCGGGCGCGTGGCCTTCGCTGCGCGACGAGATCGCCGCGGACGTGCTGGAGAAGGGCTGGAACGAAGAGGTCCAGGCCTTCACCACCGCCTACGACGGAACGGACCTCGACGCCGCATCGCTGTTCGTCGGGCTGACCGGGCTGATCGATCCGGCCGACCCGCGTTTCCAGTCCACGGTGACCGCGATCGAGGCGGAACTGCGCAGTGGGTCCACCGTGTACCGGTACCGCCGCGACGACGGCCTTCCCGGCGGCGAGGGTGGTTTCCACATCTGCGCGGCCTGGCTCATCGAGGCGTACCTGCTCACCGGGCGGCGCACCGAGGCGGAGGAACTGTTCACGCAGATCGTCGACGCCGCGGGCCCGACCGGCCTGCTGCCCGAGCAGTTCGACCCGATCGCGGAGCGCTCGCTGGGCAACCACCCGCAGGCGTACTCGCACATCGGGCTGATCCGGTGCGCGAACCTGCTTTCCCAGTAGTTCGGCTCATATGTCAGGAAAGGGTCGTTCAGGACGTTTTTCGTCCTGAACGACCCTTTCCTGACGTTCAGGCGGACGCTCAGCCCCCGGCGACCGACGGAATGATCTGGACTTCCTCCGCCTCCGCGAGCGAGGTCTTCGCACCGTCCAGACGGCGGCACTCCTCACCGTCCACATAGAAGTTCACGTACCGCCGCAGCGCGCCCGTCTCGTCGCGCAAACGCCGTTCCAGCGCGGGGAAACCGGCGCCGAGCGAGTCCAGGACCGCGTCGAGCGTCGGTGCGTCGACGTCGAGCGTCCCCGCCCCGCCCGCGAGCGGCCGCAGCATCGCGGGCAGCAGGACCCGGACCATCTAGACCACCTGGGCCCGGACACACAGCACGTCCGGCAGATGCGCGGCCACCTGATGCCAGGTTTCGCCCCCGCCGGGGCCTGCCCACACTTCACCGGATCGCGTGCCGAAATAGATGCCGTCCCGCGCGTCGGCGCACATGCCGTCCCGGAGCACACCGGCGTAGAAACCCTTGTCCGGCAAGCCGTTTCCGAGCGCCGTCCAGGTCTCGCCCGCGTCCTCGCTGCGGTAGACGCGGCAGCGGCCCTCCGGCGGGAACCGGAGCACGTCGGCCACCAACGGGAAGTTGTAGACGGTGTCCGGCTCGGCCGGATGGACGACCATGGCGAACCCGAAGTCGTTCGGCAGCCCGCCGTCGATCGACTTCCAGGTCTTCGCGTCGTCGTCGCTGCGGTAGACGCCGCCGTGGTTCTGCAGGAAGAACCGTTCGGGCCGGGCCGGATGCATCGCGACCTTGTGCACGCACTGCCCGAATTCAGGTTCCTCGTCGGGCAGGAATCCCGCACTGATCCCGCGGTTCGACGCCGTCCAGCTCTTGCCGCCGTCCTCGGTGCGGTAGACGCCGCCCGTCGACATGGCGACGGTGATCCGCTGGGAGTCGGTGGGATGCGGCAGGATCGTGTGGATCATCTGGCCGCCGCCACCGGGAGTCCAGTGTGGACGGTGCTCGTGATCCCACAGTCCGCGTACGAGCTCGAAGGTCTCGCCGCCGTCCTCGGACCGGAACAGCGCGGACGGCTCGACACCGGCGTAGACGACGTCCCCGGCGAGCACGAGCTGCCAGATGCCTTCGAGCGCGGTCTCCGTGTCGGCGGGGAAGGCGACCGGGGCGTGATCGGGCTCGGACCAGGTCTCGCCGAAGTCCTCCGACGTCGCGATGGTCGGGCCGAAGTGTTCGTTGACCGCGGCCGCGTGGATCTTGCCGGGGGTCAGCGCGACCGCGCGCACGGCCTCCATCGGGAACTTCGGCTCGGAGAGTTCCCAGTTCTCGCGATCCTCGCTGCGGGCGAGGAACAAGCCCTTCCTGGTACCGATCCCCAGCTGGAACTCCACGACGCCGTCCTCCTCGCTCCGGTTATGTGACCCAGGTCACCGTACTACCGGAAGGGCGGAAATGGAGGCGTCGCGCCGGCTGCTGTCCAAGGGGTCGTGGCCTTCGCCTTCTCGGGAGAACGAGGGTCACGGACGAGCAGCCGGCGCGACGGGCTTTCAGGGCGGTCAGGTGCCGCTGATCAGGCGCAGAGCGAGGTCGGGGCTGAACTGACCGGCTTCGACGTTCGGCGCGATCCCGCACTTGCCGTCGGAGTCGCCGGGCACCTTGACCCAGAGCAGCATCTCGGCGCCGCCGCCGGTCTGCGAGGTCGCCCCGAGCTTGCGCCCGGCCGGGTTGCACCATTCGGAGCCCAGCGGGCCGTTGCCGTTGCGGCTCGTGTCGATCACGAACGGCTTGGTGTAGCCGTACTTGCTCGACAGCGCGGCGCTGACGGCCTTGCCGTAGTTCGCCGAGTCGGTGGTGGTCTTGTAGTTCGACACGTTGATCGCGAGACCGCGGATCGACTTCACCCCGACGGCGTTGAGCCGGTCGGCCATGGTCGCGGCCGGGATCCAGGTCGAGTTGCCGCCGTCCATGTAGGCCCAGGTGTTCGGGGCCTTCGCGGCGAACTGCTCCGCGGCGTACTTGAGGAGGTCGAGGCGGGTCTGGCGCTCACCGGTGGGCAGGCAGTCGACCTGCGCGAGCGCGTCCGGCTCGATGACGACGACCGCGGGCTTGCCGCCGATGCCGTCCGCGAAGTTCGAGATCCAGGTGCGGTACGCCTCCGGGCTGCCCGCGCCGCCACCGGAGTGACCGCCGCAGTCGCGGCCGGGGATGTTGTACGCGACCAGGATCGGCAGCTTGTCCGCGACGTCGGCGGCGTAGGTGTAGCCGTCGACGGCCTTCTTGACGTCGCCGCTCCAGTTGCCGAACCAGCGCGCGCCCGCCTTGGTGGAGATGGCGGCCTTGATCTTGTCGGCGGTGCTGCCCGGGTGGTCCCTGACCCAGACCGCGGGGTTGGAGTTCGGGTCGACGTAGAAGCCGTTGGTCTTCTCGAGCGGGTTGCCGTCGGCGGCCATGGCCGGCGTGGCGGCCAGGGCCAGCAGCGAGGCGGCCAGCAGACCGAGCGTCTTGATGCGCATGTGGCCCAGCTTCGGGTCCTCCCGTACAAGATTCGTACAACCCACGCGTTTCGTCCTCCGGACGCGTCCAGAGGACGAAACGCGGCGTGGGTCAGGCCGAGTAGCCCTTCGGCGGGATCAGGGTGGCGAGCTGGTTGAAGGTGAGCCAGTAGATCTGGTTGCCGCCGAAGTTGGCCGGGTCGGCGATCTTCACCGTCATGTTGTCGCTGTTGTAGCCGATGATCGTGAAGTAGTGGTAGATCGTGTAGTTCGGGTAGCCCGGCGGGTGGTTGTTCGCCGGGGCGACGATGTTCGCGACGATCGCGTAGCCCTTGTCGATGTCCAGCACGATGTCGCGCCACAGCAGGTCGCGCTGCGCCTGCGTCGGCGGGTCGTTCGGCATCTCCTTGGTCTCGTACCAGCCACCGGCGACGTGGTTGTTGAGGACGCGGGTGACCTGCCCGATCCAGTCGGTGCCGTTGGTGGTGGTCGGCAGTTCGTTCGCGAGCTGCTGCTGGCTCGGCGGATTGCCGTTCTTGGCCGAAATGGCGATCCGGGTGGCGGCCGGGCCGCACCAGTACCCGGTTTCCTGGATCTGGTACTGGATGTTGAGCTCTGCGGCCGCCCTGACCCCTTCGACCTTGGCGGGCGGCGCCATCGACTCCACATCGACGACTGTTTTACCTTGAGCGACGGCCACCGCCGGAGCGGTGATCAACGCGGACGCCGCGAGCGCGGCGACGACCACGATCCTGAGTCGACGCATGGTAATCCTTCCCCAGTTTCACTTTTGAATGGTGAATAGTGAACATGATCTCCGGTCGCGCGGCTTTTGTCTGCGGCTTCACCTGCGCTTTCCCCGTTCGGCCCACGACGAAAGTAGGATCGGATGAACGCGGGGAGGGTCATCGGGCAATAGCGATCGTGCAGGTGATGAAAGACGATCACGAGCAGGCCGGCTCGTGTGGACCGGACAGGCCGGATCTGGGCGGCCCCGATCCCGCACCCGTCTTCGGCATGCTCTTCGACGCCCACGCGGCACCGCTGCAGCGCTATCTCGCGCGCCGCGTCGGCACGGAGACCGCGCACGACCTCGTCGCCGAAACGTTCCTCGTGGCGCTCCGGCGGCGCGAGACGTACCGCCCGGACGCCGGGACGGCGCGGGCGTGGCTCTACGGCATCGCGACGAACCTGCTGCGTCATCATGTCCGCACCGAGATGCGGGCCCTCAACGCGACGGCCCGGCTCGCGGCGGCCGACCGGGCGGTCTCGGCCGGGCACGACGGCCGGGTCGCCGAGCGGGTCGACGCGCAGTCCCGCGCGGCCCAGCTGGCGGGCGCACTGGCCGAGCTGAGCGTCGCGGACCGCGACACCCTGTTGCTGGTCTCGTGGGCGGGCCTGGATCCCGGTGAGGTCGCCGAGGCGCTGGGGATTCCCGCCGGGACGGTGAGATCACGGCTGCACCGGATCCGGAGATGGCTGCGCGCCAACGCACCGGAGTCCACAAAGGACGGATCGAGCGAACAGGAGGAGGGCGAAAGTGCACGGCGATAGCGTCAGGAAGGTGTGGTCGGAGGCCGAACTCGACGAGGCGCTGGCCTGCCTCCACGCCGAACCGCAAACCCGGCGGGACGAACTGTCCCGTGCCAGGGCGGCGCTCCTGCGCGCCGCCGGCGAGGTCGAGGACGAACTGCTCCCGACGCTAGCGCCCCCGGCGAGGAAACGACCCGGCGCGTGGCGATGGATCGCCGCCGCGGCCGCCGCCGCATTGGTGTCCGGCGGTGGGATCGTGGCGACGAACGCCTTGACCGGCGGCGACGGCCCGGCACCGGCGGACCATTCGGTCGTCGGCCCGAACGAAGACGCGCTCGAATCCCTCCACGGCGACGACTTCCCGCTCCGCGACGATCAGTACCGGCTCGTCACGGAATCCACCTGGACCACGCGCGTCACCAAGTCCGGGCTGGTCTACCAGACCCACGAGATCCTCGAACGCTGGCTGCCGGCGCATGGCTGGAAGCCGGTCAAGAGCCGGTTCACCGGCACCGGCGAGATCCGCTGGATCAAGGGCGACTACCACACGGCGAAGAGGAACGGGGAAGCATTGCCGGGCCCGTCGTCCTCGGTCAGCGTGAACGACGGGCCGCCGCCGACCACCACCACGACGTCGCCGCCACCACCTCCGGCCCTCCCGCCCCAGGACCGGCTGCCTTCGGAGAGCGGCTGGACACACCCCGCCACGGACTTCCTCAAGGAACTGCCCATCGACCCCGGGAAGATGGCCGACCGGCTCCGCCACGACGGCATCTGGCCGGACGGCCGTCCTGCGGAACAGCCGAACTCGGCGCCCGAGATGTTCGAGATGGCCTTCAACGTGCTCCGCTCGTCCCAGGGTTTCGGCGCGCAGCGGGTGGCCCTGTGCAAAGCGCTCGCGAGAATGCCCGGCATCGCCCTGGAGACCGTGACGACTCCTGACGGGCGGCCCGCGTTGTCGTTCTCGGTCACGATGTCCGACCGGACACGCACGTTCATCGTCGACCGGGCGACTGCGGCCGTCGTCGGGAGCCGCGCCGTCCGGTCGAACGACATACGGGAGGGCTGGCCGGGGCTGACCCTGTTCGACACGACGATCTCGGTGGTGATCACCGACGACGACGGCCCCGAGCCCAGCTAAGCGCCTTCCACTTGTTCATCCCCGGCACGGCGGTTACACCGGCCAGGCCGGTCATCAAGGCGGCCGCGGTGACCGTCACCTGCCATAACCACGATCCCGACCAGGTCACATCCCTCGTCCACCACGAATTCGACGGGACCGCAGGGGATCTTCTTCTTCGGCTTCGTTTCGGAGAACGAAATGTAGGTTCCGTTTCGCAGTCGCCAGGATTCGAGATTCCGGGCTTCTTGCACGACCGCCCGCCGTGGAATTCGACGTGACCCTGGCTCCCACATCGACACATCCACCTTGGGGCCGAAGGCAATTTTCGGAAGGTCTCCGACCGAAACAACCGGCAGGTCGTCGATATCACTCGCCGACTCATGGGTCGAGGCAACTGGACTTCTGAGCACCGAAAGGCCGACGATTTCCGCCGACATGGGATCTATCCTCAATTCGACATAGCCGCCGACGAAGCCCTTTTTTCGGTCTTCAATGCATAACCAGAGGCCGGATCCGGCAATCTTGCAAGGCACCCACGCCACCGTGAACGGCACGTTTTCGACACGGGAAACCACCGCATCCCTTGCTTCACCGAACGAAGCTACCTTGACCACCATTTGTCGTCAGTCCCCGGAAATCCAAACGTAACCCCTTCGCCGCTCCACCGAGTAGAAGAACTCGCGAATTCTGTTCACGTCGGAGCGCAGTTCCGGATGTCGCGCCAGCATGCCCGTCGATTCAGCGCTGATCCTGGCGAGCTGCGAGACGTTGAACATCGTGTCGGCGTAACTGTGCACGCCGTCCAGAAGTTCACCCGACGTCGCGACGTCGACAAGCCTCAGCAGAGACTCCGTCACCTCTCGCCCAGGGTCGCTTCGGCCATGCATTTGATCTTCGGAAAATACCTTCATCTCGGCACACCTCTTGAATTCAGCTGCTCCACGGCATATCACTTGGGAGCGTGTGCGCCGTACGAGCGGCCACAACGCGGCCGCGTTGTGGCGTCCGTCGCCGCCCATCCGCGTCGGCACGCGCTTGATCCGCCGCGGAGGCGACGGCGATCTGTCCACTCGTGCCCCTAACGAGCGTGTTTCGCGGCGTTGAGCGCGCTCGCGACGTCACCGACCTCCAATACCCGGATGCCCGGCGGGATCTTGCCGGAATCCGGCGGGACCAGCGCGTACGTGAAACCGAGCCGGGCGGCCTCCGCGAGCCGCCGCCCGACGCTCGGCACCCGCCGGACCTCACCCGAGAGCCCGACCTCGCCCATCGCGACGAGTTTGGGCGAGAGCGGGGTGTCCCGCGCCGACGACATCAGCGCCAGCACCACGGCGAGATCGATGCCGGGCTCGGTGATCTTCATGCCGCCGACCGTCGCGACGTAGACGTCCTTGTCGCCGACCTTGATGCCGGCCCGCTTCTCCACCACGGCCAGCACCATCGCGACACGTGCCGAATCGAGGCCGCTCACCGCGCGCCGCGGCTGCGGTGACTGGGTCGCCGACACCAGCGCCTGCACCTCGCCCAGCAGCGGCCGCTTGCCCTCCATGGTCACCGTGACCGCGGTGCCCGCGACCGGCTCCGCGGTGTGGCTCAGGAACAGCCCCGACGGGTCGGGCACGCCGACGATGCCCTCCTCGACCAGTTCGAAGCAGCCGATCTCGTCGGCCGCGCCGAAGCGGTTCTTGATGCCGCGCAGCATCCGCAGCGTCGAATGCTTGTCGCCCTCGAACTGCAGGACGACGTCGACGAGATGCTCCAGCACGCGCGGCCCGGCGACCGAACCGTCCTTCGTGACGTGGCCGACCAGCACGATGGGCAACCCGCGCTCCTTGGCCAGCGCGACCAGCCCGGAGGTGACCGCGCGGACCTGGGTGACCCCGCCCGGCGCGCCCTCCACCTGCGGGGAGGCCATGGTCTGGACCGAGTCGACGATCAGCACCCCCGGCTTCACCGCGTCGACGTGGCCGAGGATCGCGGAGAGATCGCTCTCGGCCGCGAGGAACATCTCGTCGTGGACGTTGCCGGTGCGCTCGGCACGCAGGCGCACCTGCCCGGCCGACTCCTCGCCCGTGACGTACAGCGCGCGGCCCGCGGTGGCCGCCCACTGGTAGGCGACCTCCAACAGGAGGGTCGACTTGCCGACACCGGGCTCCCCGGCGAGCAGGATGACCGCGCCCGGCACGAACCCGCCGCCGAGCACACGGTCCAACTCGGAGACCCCGGTCGGCTTCGCGCGCGCCGTCTCGACGTCGACCTCGCCGATCGGACGCGCGGGGGCGCTGGGCGCGCCGGCCGCGACCCTGGCTATCGCGGGGCGGGCGTCGCCGCGTTCTTCGAGCGTTCCCCACGCCTGACATTCGGGGCAGCGCCCGACCCACTTCGGCGCCTCGTACCCGCACTCACCGCAGCGGTAGGTGCTGCCTTTCTTGACCACCCCGCGAGGCTAGCGGCCACCACCGACAAACCCTGGGAGCGACAAGTACATGAAGGCCCCCTTCATTGCGTCTAGCGCAGTGAAGGGGGCCTTCATGTACTTACGAGAGAACTAGTGCCCGCCGCCCTTGGCTTCCTTCTCCGGCGCGGGCGCCCGGCTGCCCGGGTGCGACGGCGCCGCGACCGGCAGGTCCACGGTGATGGAGCCGGAGTTCTTGAAGACGAAGGTGACCTTGATGGTCTGGCCCGCCCACACCGGCTGCTTCAGCCCCTGCAGGACGATCGTGGCCTTGCCCACCTGGTCCGGCGCGTTGGTCTGCTCCGGGCCCGCGGACGGCGTGACCGTCCCGGCGGAGCTCGACGGGGCACCGGAAGACGACGGGGGCGCCCCCGACGAGGACGGCGCGCCCGAGGACGACGGCGGCGCGGAGGACGGGGCGGTCGTCGGCGCGACCTCCTTGGTCGACTCGACCGCGTCGGACGGGCCGATCACGAGCGCGTGGCTCGCGGCGACGACCTTGGAGCCGGTGATCTTGGCGTCACCGGTGGCGGCTTCGGAGGAGACCGAGACGAGCTCGTCGTCCAGCTTGCCCTGGTTCACGATGGTCAGGGTCAGCGGCGCGGCGGCACCGGCCGGGTACGCCTGCCCCTCGGTCGGGAACTGGAGCGCGGCGTTCCGCAGCACCAGCTCCTTCGCCTGCGCGTACGTCCCGTTGACCGCGGGCTGCTGCGAGTCGGTCTGGGTGATCTGACCTGCACCGCAGCCGGCGAGCACGAGCGCGGCGCCGAGCGCCAGCACACCTGCGCCGAACACGCGACGATTCTGCAGCCTCACGTCGGAGTCCTTCCATCTCACGGCCTCTTCACCGCGAAGACTAGCCGGGCGCCTTCGCGGACCAAGAACCCGGTGCGTGTTGGCACCCCACCAATGCGGTGACGTGCCCAAGATCAACCGTCCACAAAGGATTTGGAAATCGTTCGCTTCTCACCAGCGTGAGCATGGGCGAATTGGGTTTGTCAACCCCCGGGCGGACCACCGTCAGGCCGCTGACCTGCGACGACGATCGCGGGCCACTAGGTGGGCCTCGTCGGCACGTGCTAAGATGAATTCAGCGAAAGGGGCAGAGGACACATGGTTTTCAAGGTCGGAGAGACCGTCGTCTACCCGCACCACGGTGCCGCACTCATCGAAGCCATCGAGACCCGCGTGATCAAGGGCGAGGAGAAGAAGTACCTCGTCCTCAAAGTCGCGCAAGGGGATCTTACGGTTCGCGTGCCCGCGGACAACGCCGAGATCGTCGGCGTTCGCGATGTCGTCGGGCAAGAAGGACTGGACAAGGTTTTCGACGTTCTGCGTGCTCCGCACACCGAAGAGCCCACCAACTGGTCTCGTCGGTACAAGGCCAACCTCGAGAAGCTCGCCTCCGGCGATGTGAACAAGGTGGCCGAAGTGGTGCGCGACCTCTGGCGGCGAGAGAAGGACCGCGGACTTTCAGCCGGCGAGAAGCGCATGCTGGCGAAGGCGCGGCAAATTCTGGTCAGCGAGCTGGCGCTCGCGGAGGGCACCGACGAGGACAAGGCTGAAGTCCTCCTCGACGAAGTTCTGGAAACCGCGGCAGTCTGAACCGGCGGGTGTCCCACGCCAGGTGAGGCTGCGGGGGATACCTCTACGATCGCGCACATATGAGCACCGTCCATATGAGCACAATCGTGTTCGTCACTGTCGTTCGACACCATGCCTCCGACGCGGAGCTCGCTCTCGCGCCGGTCAATGGTGAGGCGTTACTCACGCACACTGTGCGGGGGCTGCTCGCTCTGCCGGATCTCGATCTGGTGGTCGTAGCGGCCCCCGAGCGGTGTGCTGATTTGTTTTCGGCCGCTTTGAGCGGCTTCGAGAAGCGTTGCCGGATAGTACCCGGCTCGTCGCTCAAGCATGCTTTCGACACCGTCGAAAAAGAGATCACCGGGAATCCGGTTTTCCTCGTGCACGACGCTCTGCGCGCTTTCACTCCTCTGGATACGGTCCGTGCCGTCGCGGACGCCGTCCGTGCCGGGTCTCCCTTCGTGGTTCCGGTACTGCCGATGGCGGACACCGTGAAGGTGACTGATGCGGCGAAAGTGATTACAGGGACCGAAGACCGCGCACACCTGCGTACGGCGCAAACCCCGCTCGGCTTCACCCGTGAGACTTTTCTCTCGTATGCCGCCAAGCCGTCTCTCGACGGCGCGCACACCGTCGCCGGACACCCGGATGCGATGCGCGTCACCAATTCGTTCGAACTGAAGCTGGCCGAGGCGATCGCTCGCGCTGGGAAAGAGGAAGTGCTGTGAGGATCGGGAACGGCGTCGACGTCCACCCCGTCGAGGCGGGCCGCGAATGCTGGATCGCCGGGCTCCTCTGGCCCGGTGTCGACGGTTGCGCGGGCCATTCCGACGGCGACGTCGCCGCGCACGCGCTGTGCGACGCGCTGCTGTCCGCGGCCGGGCTCGGTGATCTCGGCGCGGTGTTCGGCACCGGGGATCCGCGCTGGGCGGGCAAACACGGCGTCGAATTCCTCGCGGAGGCGCGGCGGCTGGTCGAGGCGGACGGCTGGACCGTCGGTAACGCGACCGTCCAGATCGTGGGCAACGCGCCGCGCGTCGGGAAACGCCGCGAAGAGGCGCAGAAGGTGTTGAGCGAGGCCGTCGGCGGGCCGGTGAGCGTCTCCGGGACGACGACCGACGGGCTCGGCCTCACCGGGCGCGGCGAGGGCATCGCGGCGTTCGCCACGGCACTGCTGCTGCCCTCGCAGGAATAGCCGCGGCCGGAAGCCGGTTCGGGCTGTCATGGCAGTCACACTTCCCGAACCGGTCCGAGCACTGGTGGACGGCAAGAACTTCGCGACCGTGGCCACGCTGGACGCCGACGGCGGCCCGCAGACCTCGATCGTCTGGGTGGGCCTCGACGACGGCGATCTGGTCTTCAGCGCCACCGAAGACCGGCTGAAGGTGCGAAACCTGCGCCGTGATCCGCGCGCGAGCGTTTCGATCACCGACGCGGAGAACCCGTACCGGCACACGCAGCTGCGCGGCACGGTGACGATCACCCCGGATCCCGGGAAGACGCTGCCGAAGACGCTCAGCCACAAGTACCTCGGCCAGGACCCGCCGCCGGAAGGCGACGAGGTCGAGCGGGTGATCGTCCGCCTGCGCGTCGAACGGATCGCCGGGAACGTGCGGTGATTAGGCTCTCGGGCATGGGTGTGACCTTCAACGACGCGACCAAGAAACTCCTCGACGGCAACAACTTCCCGATCCTCGCGACCATCAACGCCGACGGCTCCGCGCAGACGTCCGTGCTGTGGGCGAAGCGGGACGGCGACACGGTGGTCTTCGCGACCGTCCGCGGCCGTCTCAAGGAGCGGAACATGGCCAGGGACCCGCGGGTGTCCGTCTCGGTCTTCGACCAGGAGAACCCGTACGACTACGTCGAGATCCGCGGGACCGTGGAGATGACCGACGAGGGCGGGCGCGAGCTGATCAACGAGCTGTCGCACAAGTACCTCGGCAAGGACTACCCGGAGGAGCCGGCGGACGTCGTCCGCGTGCTGGTCCGGATCACGCCCACCAAGATCACCGGCAACGCGGCCTGACACGTGCCATGAAAGGTCCTTTCCTTGCAAAATTTGCAAGGAAAGGACCTTTCATCTCACACGCGAGGGGCGGCAGGAACCCCACGATCGTGGCTAATGTGGACCTCGTGACCTTTCGCGCTGTGTTGTTCGACTTCTCCGGCACGGTCTTCCGGCTCGAACAGGACGAGACCTGGCTCGCCGACCTCACCGACCACGAGGGCGAGAGCCTGGACCTCGAAGCCCAGACCGAACTGATGCGCCGGATGACCGCGCCGGTCGGCCAGGTCGTCGATCTCGACGAGGAGCACCTGCACGCCTGGAACCACCGCGACCGCGACCCGGTGCTGCACCGGAAGGTGTATCTCGAGGTCCTCAAGCAGTCCGGGGTGCCGCACGCCGACCAGGCCGTCGCGCTCTACACCCGGCTGATCGATCCCACCCAGTGGACGCCGTACCCGGACACCGAGGCCGTCCTCAAGGGAGTCTCGGGCAAGGGCGTGAAGCTCGGGGTGCTGAGCAACATCGCCTTCGACATCCGGCCCGCGTTCGGCCGCCGGGGCTGGGACGCCTACGTCGACGAGTTCATCCTGTCGTTCGAGGTCGGCGCGGTGAAGCCGGAGCCGGAGATCTTCCGCGCGGCCGTCGAGCGGCTCGGCGTCGAACCGGCGGAAACGCTCATGATCGGCGACAGCGAGGAAGCGGACGGCGCCGCGCGCGACATCGGCTGCGCGTTCGCGCTGGTAGAGCCGCTGCCGACGACGGAACGGCCGGACGCCCTGCTCAACGCGCTGCGCACCCATAACGTGCTGTAATACGGTCACTGCGACACCGCTCACGCCGACCCCGTACCCTTTTAGGGTGGCACTACACCTCTATGACACGGCGACCCGGAGCGTGCGGGAGTTCCATCCCGCCCGTAGCGGAACGGCGTCCATGTACGTGTGTGGTGCCACCGTGCAGGGCATCCCGCATATCGGCCACGTCCGCGGCGCGCTGAACTACGACGTCCTGCGTCGCTGGCTCGTCCACAGTGGACTCGACGTGCTGATGGTCCGCAACGTCACCGACATCGACGACAAGATCCTCACCAAGGCCGCCGCGGCGGATCGTCCCTGGTGGGAGTGGGCGGCCACGCACGAGCGCGCCTTCGAGTCGGCGTACGAGGCGCTGGGCTGCTTGCCCCCTTCGATCGCTCCTCGGGCGACCGGGCACGTCACGCAGATGGTCGAGCTGATGCAGCGGCTGATCGACGGCGGGCACGCCTACGCCTCGGGCGGCGACGTGTACTTCTCGGTCAAGGCGTTCGACGGCTACGGCGACCTCTCCGGCCAGAAGCTCGACGAGGTCCAGCAGGGCGAGAGCCTCGGCGAGGGCAAGCGCGACCCGCGCGACTTCACGCTGTGGAAGAGCGCGAAGCCGGGCGAGCCGTCGTGGCCGACGCCGTGGGGTTCCGGCCGCCCCGGCTGGCACCTCGAATGCTCGGCGATGGCGACGACGTACCTCGGCGCCGAGTTCGACATCCACGGCGGCGGCGTCGACCTGGTGTTCCCGCACCACGAGAACGAGCGCGCCCAGTCGAACGCCGCGGGTGACCCGTTCGCGCGGTTCTGGCTGCACAACGCCTGGGTGACCATGTCCGGCGAGAAGATGTCGAAGTCGCTGGGCAACACGGTCTCGATCCCGGAGATGCTGAAGAACTACCGGGCGCCCGAACTGCGGTATTACCTGGTCCAGCCGCATTACCGGTCGACGATCGAGTACTCCGACGGAGCGCTCACGGAAGCCGCGCAGGGCTACCGGCGGATCGAGCAGTTCCTCCGCCGGACCGCGAGCAGCGCCGGCTCCGTGCCCCTCGGCGAGATCCAGGCCGGGTTCGCCGCCGCTCTCGACGACGACCTGGCGACCCCGCAGGCGTTCGCCGTGCTGCACAACACGGTCCGGGACGGTAACGCGGCCCTCGACGCGGCCGACAATTCCAAGGCACTCGAAATCGCCGCCTCCGTGCGAGCGATGACCGACGTGCTCGGCCTCGACCCGCTCTCCGCGCGCTGGTCCGAGGCGGGCGGCAATGAGACGCCCACCCGGCAGGCACTGTCCGATCTCGTGGAAGGGCTGCTGACCGAACGGCAGCAGGCCCGCGCCGACAAGGACTTCGCCCGTGCGGACGCCGCGCGTGACCGCCTCCAGCAGGCGGGCATCGTGGTGGAGGACACGCCGAACGGTCCACAGTGGACCGTCAAGGACGTCTGACACTTACTCGGTTTCTAGCTCAAGGATTCTCACTGATGGCAGGCAACTCCCGGCGCCAGGGCGCTATTCGCAAGCCCGGCACGAAGAAGGGTCAGGTCGTCGGCTCCGGCGGCCAGCGCCGGAAGGGCCTCGAAGGCAAGGGCCCGACCCCCAAGGCCGAGGACCGGCCCGGCCACAAGGCGTACCGGATGGCCAACGCGCGTGACCGCAAGGACCAGGCGCGGCAGAAGAAGGCCGACAAGCCGGAACTGATCGCCGGCCGCAACCCGGTGGTCGAGGCGCTGCGTGCCGACGTGCCCGCGACCGCGCTCTACGTGGCGATCAACATCGACATCGACGACCGCGTGAACGAGGCCGTCCGGCTCGCCGGTGACAAGGGCATCTCGATCCTGGAGATCCCGCGCGAGGAGCTGGACCGCAAGACCAACCGGGCCATGCACCAGGGCCTCGGCCTGCAGGTTCCGCCGTTCCAGTACGCCGACCCGCGCGACCTGATGGCCGTCGCGAAGGACTCCGGGCAGACCCCGCTGTTCGTCGCGCTCGACGGTGTCACCGACC
Organism: Amycolatopsis keratiniphila; assembly: GCF_000400635.2. Lineage (NCBI taxonomy): Bacteria > Bacillati > Actinomycetota > Actinomycetes > Pseudonocardiales > Pseudonocardiaceae > Amycolatopsis > Amycolatopsis keratiniphila. The sequence continues at coordinate 8,250,935 of NC_021252.1, forward strand.
CGCGCAACCTCGGCGCGGTGATCCGCTCTGCCGCCGCGTTCGGCGCGCAGGGGGTGCTCCTGCCGGAGCGGCGCAGCGCGGGCATGACCGCGGTCGCGTGGCGGACCTCCGCCGGCACCGCGGCCAAGCTGCCGATCGCCGTCGCCACCAACCTGACCCGTCAGCTCAAGGCGTGGAAGGACGAGGGCCTGATGGTCGTCGGCCTCGACGCGGACGGCTCGGTCGACATCGACGAACTGGACCTCGCGGCGGACCCGCTGGTCATCGTGCTCGGCTCGGAGGGCCGCGGCCTGTCCCGGCTGGTGCGCGAGACCTGCGACGCGACCGTGTCGATCCCGATGGCGGCCGGTGTCGAATCGCTCAACGCGTCGGTCGCGGCCGGGGTGCTGCTGGCCGAGGTGGCACGCCGCCGGCGGCTCGCGGGACGTGTCTGACCCCGCACTTCGTCACACGGTGCGGGGTGCTCAGGCTAAGGTCACCAGCGGATAACGCGTAAACCGCCTGGGGGACCCCGCACCGATGTCGTTCATTTCACCGCTGTTCCTGTGGTACTTCATGCCGGCGGTCCTGCTCGCCGTGCTGGTGTGCCCGCGCGGCTGGCGGAACGGCATCGTCGCGGTCGGCAGCCTGATCTTCTACGCCACCGGCGCCGGGCCGTACACACTCGTGCTGCTCGGCTGCATGGTGGTCAACTTCCTCGCCGGGCCCGCGCTGGAGCCGAACGCGTGGGACCTGCAGAACAAACGGCGCAAACGGCTGCTGCTCGGCGTCATCGGCCTCAACGTCGGCATGCTGCTGATCTGGAAGTACGCGGGGTTCGCGACCCAGCAGATCGCGGCCGTGACGCACTGGTTCGGCGGCGGCTTCCCGGTGGCCGACCTGGTCATCCCGATCGGCATCTCGTTCTACACGTTCCACCACATCTCGTACGTGGTGGACATCTACCGCGGTGAACGCCGCGCGCTGCGCGACCCGGTGTCGTTCGCCGCGTACATCGCGATGTTCCCGCAACTGGTGGCGGGGCCGATCGTGCGGTACCGCGAGATCGCCGACCAGCTGCCGCAGCGGCGGTCGCACCGCCTCGACGACATCGCCGCCGGTTTCCCGCGGTTCGCGCTGGGGCTGTGCAAGAAGACGATCATCGCGGACTCGCTCAGCCCGATGGTGGACGCCTGCTTCAACACGCCACCGGACCAGATGACCTTCGCGATCGCCTGGCTCGGCGCGATCGGGTACACGCTGCAGCTGTTCTTCGACTTCTCCGGGTACTCCGACATGGCGATCGGGCTCGGCCGCATGCTCGGCTTCCGGCTGCCGGAGAACTTCGCGAGACCGTACTCGTCGGTGACCATCACCGAATTCTGGCGACGCTGGCACATGTCGCTGTCCCGCTGGTTCCGCGACTACGTCTACATCCCGCTGGGCGGCAACCGCACCGGCGCCGGGCACACCTACCGGAACCTGTGCATCGTGTTCGTGCTGACCGGGTTCTGGCACGGCGCGCAGTGGACGTTCCTGATCTGGGGCATCTACCACGGCGCGCTGCTGATCGTGGAACGCGCCTTCGGCTACGACGTCACCCCGAAGTCGCAGGCCGCCCGCATCGGCCGCCGCGCGCTGACGCTCGTGCTCGTCGTCTTCGGCTGGGTTTTCTTCCGCGCCAAGGATCTGCCGCACGCGCTCGGCATGATCGGGCACATGGTGCTGCCGGACTTCACCGGGCTCACCGACGTCGTCGAGAGCGCGGTGACCAACCAGCGGCTGGTCATCCTGCTGTGCGCGCTGGCGATCGTGTTCCTGCCCGCGCATCCGGTGACCGGGCCGCTGCTGGAATCCTCGCGGAGCCGCCCGGCCACGGCGCTGCGGATCGGCGTGATGACCGTCGGGCTGGTGTACGCGGCCATCCTGATCGCGACCGGGACGTTCAGCCCGTTCCTCTACTACCAGTTCTGAGGGAGCCTGAGAATGACCAACCTGGCGGCTCAGCCCGGAGTGATCCCGTACGTGGACAACCACGACGGCCCGCGACGGCTGCTCACGGTCGACATGCGCCCCTTTCCCAGCATGAGGCTGACTTATGTGCCGTTCGCGAGCATCGACGGCAGGCAGTACGTGGTCTCGTGGGGGTCGGTCATGTTCGAGATCCCCGCCGACCGGAACGTGCACGTCAGCGTTCACATGCAGACCAACTACGGGGCCGGGTCCAGTGCGACCCCGTTCGCCTCGATCGTCTTGGCGCCGCATCACGAGCCGGTCCGGCTGGCCACCCAGCTCACCAGCCAGGGTGGTTCGATCCTCCCGGTCGGCTAACTTGGGCACATGACCGGCTGGAAACGGGACCGCATCGGTTCGGCGCTGCGTGGCGAGAATCCGACCGTGCTGCGACGCCTGGACGCGGGCTTCGCGGTGATCGGAGATACGCAGTTCCTCCCGGGCTACTGTGTCCTGCTGACCGATTCCCCCGCCGTCGGCAGGCTGAGCGATCTGCCGCGGCCGCGGCGCCTGGAGTTCCTCGCGGACATGGAGTTGCTCGGCGAGGCGGTCGAAAACGTCTGCGCGCGAAGGGATCCGGGCTTCCGCCGGGTGAATCTGGAAATCCTCGGCAACACGGATCCGTTCCTGCACGCGCATGTCTGGCCACGTTACGACTGGGAACCTGCCGACGTGGTCGGACGGCCGGTCTGGCTGTATCCGATGGAGAACTGGGCCGCGTCGCTCGGGCCTCAGCACGACCCGCTGCGCTCCGAACTGACCGGCGAGATCGACAGGCTGCGGGCCGCGTCGAGCACCAGCTGAGCGAACTCCTTCCCCCGCACCATCGGCAGGTAGTGGCCCGCCTTCGGGACGTTGATCAGCCTGCCGTCGGCGCAAGCTTCGAGAAAGCGGCGTTCATGGCGCCTGAAGTGGTCGCGTGAGCCGTTGACGAGCCAGGTGGGGCCCGGATAAGCCGTCAGGGCCGAAAGCACGTCGAAGTCCGCGAAGGCCTTGGCGACGTCCGGGATGACTTCGGTCGCGATGCCGCCGCCGATCACCGCTTCGGCGAGTTTCGGCGGAAGGGCACTTCGGAACTGCCATCGGCTCAGCCGTTCGCCTTGGTCCGGCAGCCGCGTGAGCAAGCGGTGCGCCACGCGGAACGGCGTCTCCAATGCCTTGCCGGGCAAGAAGGTCGAGCCCGCGACGACGAGGCCCGCCACGCGCTCCGGATACTGTGCGGCCGCGGCGATGGCGACGTAGCCCCCGAGCGAATGCCCGACGACCAGCGCGGGTTCGCCGATCGCTTCGGCGACCGCGTCCGCCGCCGCGGCCAGGGTGAACCGCTCTCCCCGGCGGGTGCCGTGGCCTGGGAGATCGATGGCCTTCGCGGGATGGCCGAGCAGTTCGAGTTGCCCGGACCAGGCGGCACCGCTGAGCCGGATGCCGTGGACGAAGACGACGGGGACCATGGACTACCTCCTGAATGCAACGCACCGTTGCGTTGCAAAGTACGCGGGCTCATCCTGCAACGCAACGGTGCGTTGTATTCTCGGGCGGTGACCACTCGGAACGGCCCGCGCAAGGCGGAGGCGATCTTCGCCGCCACCCTCGAACTTCTGGCGGAGCACGGCTACGACAAGCTCGCCATCGAGGCCGTCGCCGCCCGGTCCGGCGTCAACAAGACGACGCTGTACCGCTGGTGGCCGTCGAAGGACGCGCTGCTTGCCGCCGCACTGCGCGATTCGGGCCTGTTCGCCGTCGACGTCCCGGACACCGGCGGCCTCCGCGGCGATCTTCTTGCTGTGGCAACGCAAATCCACCGGTTGCTGACCTCGGAGCGCACCGCTCCGGTCGTCACGGCGGCGCTGACCGCCGGCCCCCGGCGCCCGGAACTCGGTGACGTGGCAAGGAGTTTCTTCGCCGATCGCATGGCACGCGAACAGCCGATCTTCGACCGCGCCACCGCACGAGGCGAACTGCGCGCCGGAGTCGATCCGGTTCTGGTGATGGATCTGCTGGCAGGGGCGATCTGGTTCCGATTGCTGCTGCGCGGCGGCGAAGCCGCTCCGAAATTCCTCGAAGAAGTCGTCGACACAGTACTGGGTGGTGCCGCGTGAAAATCACGTTGAAGATCGAATCCGAGCGGCTGGAAGATTATCTCGCCGCCGACACGATCGTCGATCACGATCATCCGCTGATCCGCGAAACGGCTGACAGTCTGTCACCGGCCGGCGGCACCGAGGTCGACGTGATTCGTTCGATGTTTCACTTCGTGCGCGACGACATCGCCCATACGGTGGACGCCGCCGATTCCCGCGTCACCCTTATGGCCTCCGAGGTTTTGCGCGAGCGGGTCGGGCTCTGCTACGCGAAGGCCCACCTGCTGGCCGCTTTGCTTCGCAGCCAAGGCATCCCGGCCGGGTTCTGTTATCAGCGGATCGGCGTCCTGCACGGACTCAATGCCGTCTACCTCAGTGGTCCGGACCGCTGGATCCGGCTGGACCCGAGAGGCAACAAGAACGGCGCGGACGCGCACTTTCCTTTCATACGAGGGAGTCAGCCGGAAGAGGAGCGGCTCGCCTGGACACTGGACCCGTCGAAGGGCGAGATCGACTTCCCCACGGTGTACACCACACCGTCTTCGGCCGTCGTCGAAACCTTGTCGTCGGCGAAGCCCGGTCCCGAGTGGTACGAAGGAATCCTTCCGCACGCTCCGTGAGTGGTTTTTCCGCGATCCGGCGAAACCTCCGATGCGAAACCGGCATCGCCGAGCGTCACATTCGTTGTTGGTCCCTTTCCCCCGATTTTCTTATTTCGACATTGTCACGATGCGCGTAGAGTAACTCCCCGCACTCGAACAGATACGCACTGCGTTCGTCCGTTCGGGTGCTGATCAAGGAGGTGACCCTCGTGCCCGCGGAAGCCGACCGGCTCCGCCGTACCCCGTTGCAAGAGATCTTCTGGACCAGGACGAGTCTGCTGCTCACCGTACTGGTCGTCGTCGCGGGCCTCAGCCTGTGGATCTCCAGCATGATGGATCCCGGCGCCGGCAAGACACTGCTCACTTCACTGGGCACCGGCACCCTGATCTCCGCGGTGGTCGGCTTCGGCCAGACCCTGATCACCGCCACCGCGTCACAGCGCGCGATGGTGACCCCGGTGATCGAGGAAAGCCGACGAGCGCTGGAAGCGCTCAGCGCCGAATACCGTTCGCTCAACAAGGAATTCTTCCCCACCCACGTCTTCGAGGCGACCACCGATCCGGATCCGTTGTTCAACCGGGTCATGACCGAAGACCTCGACGTGACCAGGCACTACTTCTTCCGCGGGTTCTCCGGCAGGCATGCCGCGGCCCGTTTGCTGTTGTCCCGCACCGAAAGGGAGCTCCGCGTGGTCATCGCCGACCCACGCGACGAGGGCGCGATCGGTGGCCGGGCACGCTATCTCCTGCGCAGCGAAGAAGCGGGCGTGGACTACGAGACGATCCGGTCGCGGCTCAACGACGAGATCAGCATCGGCCTGGTCGGGCTGTTCCTGGCGCGCAGCCGGTGCTCGCTGGTGGACATCACCGTCGTCGCCGACCCGCCCTTGGACCGGCTCGAAGTGTTCGACGAGAGCGTTTGGGTGACCTTGTACAGCGACATCCGCGGCGCGACCACGTTGTACCCGCGAACACTGCGCTTCAGCGAAGGTTCCTTCCTGTACAACAAGGAACGCTCCGAGTTCCTGCGCGTGTCCCAATCCCGGTCCGGACGGCACTTCCGCATCTCCACCACGACGACCCGGGCGGATTTCCTCGCCCTGTACGAAAAGATCACCGGCTCTCCCCTGTCCGAAGAGAACTTCCTCGAACTGGAAGGGAAATTCCATTCCTTTCGGAAGGAGTTCACCACACTCGCCGAGTTGAACCCCTGACCTCTCGGCGTCGCAGAGCACTAGATTTGAGGAGCTGAAGTTGCTCACTCGCTTGTCCCCCCTCACCCAGCTCTCCGCGCTGCTCCGGACCACGGACCTGCCACTGGCGCAGCACTGGCGGATCGTCGACGGCATCTTCCGCGACTGGACGTCGAGACCAGAGTTGCGCGACGACCTCCGACGGCATCTGGATTCGCTGAGCCCGGACGAGGCGAGCGCGGTACTCGAGCGGTCCCGGGAGACCACCACCCATTTCGCCTGGTGCCTGCTCGATTGCCCGACGGACCCCTTTTCGGTCTGGCTGCACGAGTACAAGGCGCCGGAGGACTGGCGTGAGGGGTACGCCGATTCCGTGCACAATCACAGGTATCACTTCTGCACCACGATCCTCCGTGGCAACTACGTCCACGAGCGCTATTCGACCTTGCGCGACCAGCTTTCCGGATTGATCACATCGGTTCGGTTACGACGTAGCACGCTGTGTCAGACCGGGTCGGTAGGCGTCATGTACGCGGACGAGTTCCATCGGATCCCCGAGGCTACCGAAGGGACTATGACGTTTTTGGTGAAATCACGCCCCGTGAGCGAGTTCAGTCTTTCCTTTGACCCGAAGACCGGGACAGGGCATCGTCACGTTCCGGTTGAGGTCCGATTGGGGGATCTCGCCGGACGCATCTAACTACACACCGCCGTCGCAGGCGCTTACCATTACTCCACCCGTCTCCTGAACGGGATCGGAGAGGTGTATGCGCGCGCGAAAGAGCACGATTCCTTCCCAAACCATTGACGCCGTCGAGCAGCACGTCCGGCGACTGTGCTGGCGTTATGCGGACAAACTGCAGTTCCACGGCTGGCACCACGTGAGTTTCGTCCGGGCCAAGGCCGCGGGGTTCGCCGACCACAACGGCGCGGATCGCACCGTCGTCGAGGTGGCGGCGCTGGTGCACGATGTGAACTACATCGTGCTCCGCAACTCCCCCGCGGCCGCCGGACGCGACCTCCGAATGGACATCCTGCGGGAATGCGGGGTCGAGGAGGACGTGGGCCGGTGGGTCGACGACATCATCGATGAAGCCGAAATGGCCACCAGAGGCCGCCACATCTCGCTCGAGGCTCAGGCGTTGAGCGACGCTGACACACTGTTCAAGGCGCTGCCGGTGACGCCCGTCGTCCTCGCCCACCGCTATCTGCGGGAGAACGGGCTGAGCCTGCGCGAACTGGCGCACAAGATCGTCGGCGAACAACGCGACGTCCACGACAGCGGCTATTACTTCTACAACCCGAAAGCGGCGGAGAACTACTCCCGCTGGGCGTTGGCGAATCTCCAGTTGTGGCAGTGCATCAAGGAAGCCGTCGACGATCCGACGGTCGTCGAACTTCTCGACGCGGTGCACGCCGTGGACGCCACGGACTTCGAAGTCGAGCCCGCGGCGTCCTAGGACGTCAGTGAACGTGCCGGCGCCTCCGCCAGTACGCGAAGGTGACCGCTGCCAGCAACGGCCCCCACAGCAGGAGCGGCGCGTAGGCGAGTTCGAAGAAGGCGAGTTGCCAGCCGTGCATCGCGTTCGAGGGGTAGTCGGCCGGGAGCGGGTCGCCTTGGATGGTGAGCCCGGACATCCCGGTGACGAAGGCGGTGGTCCACAGCACGGTCAGGACCGTGGCGCCGAGTGCGGCGGGCAGGATCGCGGCGAGGGGCCGCACTCGGCGTCCGCCCAGCAACGGGATCCAGCGAGGGACGACCTCGCCCCAGGCGGCGATCAGCCCGATGGCGGTGAAGGCCAGCAGTTCGGAGAAGACGGACAGGCCGACGATGTACACCGGCCCCGGCAACCACGACGGGAGCTGGCCCGCGCCATGCGTGGCGTCGTCGCCGATGTGGAAGACGACGGTCATGATCCGCCACAAGCCGGAGGGCAGCACGACGAAGGGGATGGCGTAGGCGGCGATCCGGGCCCACCGGGGTACTCCCGGCACCGGGGCGTGCGCGTTGTGCCAGGCGGCGCGCAGCCGCCCGGGCGCCGTGGGCTGGTGGACAGTCATGCGTGCTCCTCGGACCATCGGATGCCGATCAGGTGATCGGTTCCCACGATCACAGCCGCCGCTGCCCGCCGGCGTCCCTCGCCGGTTTGAACCCGGTCCGTCGCTTGGGGGAAGGCGCGGCCTAGCGCTGCCCGTAGCCGCGAAGTTTCTCCACGACGTGCTCGATCTCGTCGGCTGGGAGCAGGTTCGGCGTTCCGGCAGCGCGCGCCGTCAGCCACACCTGGCAGACCCACTCGAGCTGTTGCGCCCGGCTGTACGCGGAGCCGAGGCTGTCGCCGAAGGTGGTGGTGCCGTGGTTCGCCAGCAGGCAGCCCCGGCGGCCGTCCAGCGCCTCCAACATGGCTTTGGCGAGCTCTTCGGTGCCGTACGTCGCGTAGGGCGCCACACGGGCCGTCGGGCCGATCGCGGCGAGCATGTAGTGGATCGGCGGCACCTCGGTGACCAGGGTGGAGACCGCCGTGGCGTGCACGGAATGCGTGTGCACCACGGCGGAGATGGGCTTGCCGTCCGGATCCTCCGCCTGCCGGTACACGGTGAGGTGCATCGGGAGTTCGCTGGTCGGTTTGAGCGTGCCTTCGACGATTTCGCCGTCCAGGCCGACCACCGGGATGTCTTCCGGCCGCAGCCCGGCGTAGTCGACGCCGGTCGGGGTCACCGCGACCAGCTCGCCCTGCCTCGCGGAGACGTTGCCGGAAGTGCCGACCACGAGCCCGTCCGCGGTCATCCGGCGGGCGAACTCACAGACCGCCAAGCGTTCTTTGGCCAGGATCACCGTCACAACCTCCAAAGTCCGCGGGCCGCGGCCAGTGAGGCCTGATAGTCGGCATAGCCCTGCTCGTAGAACCCTACGTTCCCGGGCCGGACCTCGACGACGCGCGCGCTCTCCGCCCAGAGTTCCTGGTCGACCGGTTCGCCGAGGGCGTCCGCCGCGACGATCACCGCGCCCCGCGCGCCGACCCCGGGATCGCCGGGGATCACGATGGGCCGTCCGAGAACGTCGGCGAAGATCCGGGTCCATTCGAGCGACCGGACCCCGCCGCCGCAGGCGTACAACGTGCCGGTGAGCCCGGCCGCCTCGAAGCAATGCTTTGCCGCGTAAGCGATCGACTCGCACAGCGCCCGGACGATGTCACCACGCTCGCTCTCCAGGCTCAGCCCGGAGAACTGGGCCCTCGCCGAAGCGTCGACGAACGGCGCCCGCTCACCGGACGCGGAGAGGAACGGAAGCGCGCGGACCCCACCCGCGCCGGGCCCGCTCGCGTCGAGCAACGAGCCGATCTCCTCGACCTCGATTCCGAACAGGCGGCACATCCAGTCGATCCCCGCCGTGCCGACCATCGCCGGCATCGCCCGCAGGAACTCACCTTCTTCCGGCGTGCAGAGGAACATGCCCGCGGGCTCACCTTCCGGATCGAACTCCGCAGAGTCCGTCAGGACCTGGCAGGCGAGGGTGGTGCCGGCGGTGAGGATGCCGTCACCCGGCCGTCGTACACCGGCGCCGATGGCGCTCGCAGGCAGGTCGAACGGCCCCGCGGTGACGGGCAGCCCGACCGGGAGACCGAGCAGCCTGGCTCCGCGTTCGTCCAAGCGGAACACGGTCTTCGGCGCCGCCGGCTCCGCGAACAGGCTCCGGCGATGGGAGAGCCCGACTGCCGCGATGGCGTCTTCGTCGTATCGCCGGGTGGCCGGGTCGAGGAAGGGCAATGAGGCATCCGACGCGTCGACCGTGATCTCGCCGGTCAGCCGCTGGAGTACCGCGTCGACGCAGTAGCCCGCCACCGCCGCCCTGTCCAGCGACTCCGGTTCATGAGTGTCCAAAAAGGACATGATCGCCGCGGCGCAACCGGGGAACATCCCCGACGCGGTACGGCGGAACACCTCCCTGGTCACTCCGCTCGCCTGCCATTGGGCGAGCAACGAGTTCGCCCGGCCGTCGAGCCAGGAAATCGCCGGGCGCACGGCCTCGCCGGATTCGTCGCGCAGCCACAGCCCGTCGCCCTGACCGGTGAGGGCCAGTGCGGTGACCGGACCGTCGAGCCCTGCGGCGACCTCGCGCACCACCGTCGCCACGGTCCCCAGCACCTGGTCGAGGTCTTGTTCGACCAACCCGCCCGGCAGGTGATGCACCTCGGAGGTGGTGCACGCGCTCGCCACGGACATCCCGGCCTTGTCGAAGACGACCGCCTTAGTCAGTGACGTGCCGATGTCGACGCCGATGATCATGGCCGCAGGACCTCGGGGTTCGCCAGATTCGCGAGGGCCTCCCCGCGGGAGTACCGGCCGACTTCGGCGGCGACGATACTCGCCGCCCGCTTTGCCGTCTGCCTGCTGGCCCCGGCGAGATGCGGCGTCGCGATCACGTTCGGCGCGTCCCGCAACGCCCAGTCCGCAGGCGGGGGCTCGACGTCGTATACGTCGAGCGCGAGCGCGCCGAGCCGTCCCGAGCGCAGGGCTTCCGGCAGCGGCGAGTAGTCCAGCAAACCGCCGCGCGCGGTGTTGACCAGAACGGCGCCTTCCGGCAGCAACGCGAGCTTGGCGGCGTCGATCAGGTGCCGGGTCTCCTCGGTGAGGCGGGCGTGCAGGCTCACCACGAAACTGCGGCGCAGCAGGTCGTCCAGTTCGACGAGCTCCGCCCCGTCGGCGCTGATCCGGGCCGGGTCGGCGAACGGATCCGAGACCAGCACCTTCGCGCCGAACGCGACGAGCACCTTGGCCACCCGCGCACCGATCGCGCCGTACCCGACCAGGCCGACGGTGGTCCCGTCGAGTTCGAGACCGGCCTGGTCGTAGGCGTAGTAGTCGCCGCGCCAGGTGCCGCCCAGCAATTCGGCCGAGGACGTCGGGATCCGGCGCATCGCGGCCAGGATCATCCCCACCGCGAATTCGGCGGCGGCACCGGCGTTGCGGCCCGGCGCGTACGTCACCGCGACACCCGCTTCGGTGGCCGCCGCGAGGTCGACGTTGACCGGGCCGCCCCGGCACACCGACACGAGTTTGAGCCCCGGCGCGGCCGCGAACACCTGCTTGGTGAAGGGCGCCATCTGGGTCACCGCGACCTCGACCCCCGCCAGGGCCTCGATCACCTGCTCCTCGGTGCCGCTGGCCTCGTGCACGTTCGCGACCGGGCCGAACGGCTCCACCGGCCACGGCAGGGTCAGTTCGGAGAATTCGTGCCCGGCGCCGATCTCGGCACGGACGGCGCCGGCCAGCAGGCCGGTGCCGACGAAATGGTCTCCCGCAGCGAGTATCCGCAACTCTGCGTCCTCTCTCCGTGCCCGTGTCGGGCCGTCTTAGTGAGCTTGCTCGTATTCGGTGATGTGCGCGACCTTGCTCGCGCTGGCCGAGGACGGGTCGAAGCGGTGGCCGACCCATTCGGCGACGATCTTCTTCGCCAGCTCCGGACCGATCGCCCGGGCGCCGAAGGTGATCACCTGGCAGTCGTTCGACTTGACCGACCGCTCGGCGGAGTACGAGTCGTGCGCGACCGTCGCCCGGACACCGGGGACCTTGTTCGCCGAGATCGCCATGCCGATCCCGGTCCCGCAGACCAGGACTCCGCGATCCGCGTCACCGCGCGCGATCGTCTCCGCCGCCGCGAGGCCCAGCAATGGGTACGCCTTGTCATCGGACCCGTCGGCCACGCCGAGGTCGGTGACCTCGTCCACCCGGTCGTCGGCGAGGAGCAGGTCACGCAGCTGGTCCTTGAGTGCCACCCCGGCGTTGTCCGCCGCCACCACGATCCGCATTCAGTCTTCCTTTCCGAGAGCCTGGCCGACCGCGGTGACGAGCAGCGCGAACGAAGTGGCCCCGGGATCGGGATGCCCTTCGCTCCGCCGCGCCAACCGCGCGGCCCGGCCTTTGACGGGCACCAGGTCCGCCGTGGCCTCGGCCGCGCTCACCGCGACCTGGGCCGCCTTCTGCCAGGCCTGCGGGACGTCGGCGCCCGCGCCGGCCTGTTCGCGCAACGCCAGCCGGAACGGCTCGATGGCGTCGAGCATGGTCTTCTCGCCGGGCTCGGCCTTGCCCAGTTCGACGAACGCCTTCACCGCGCCGTCCACCGCGCCCGCGAGTGCTTCCGTGGTGACCGCTCCGGCTTCCAGGCCACGCAGCCCCGCGCCGGTCTCGGCGAGCAGGACGCCGTACAGCGCGCCGGACGCTCCGCCCGCCGCGTCGGCGAACGCCGTCCCGGCGGCCAGGAGCGCGGTGGACAGCGAGTCTCCGTCTCGCCGGGCGGCGGAGACCGCGGCCCGCATGCCCCTGGTCATGCCCAGCCCGTGGTCGCCGTCGGCCGCGACCGCGTCCAACCTGCCGAGTTCGGCTTCGTTGGCCTCGATGTCGCGCAGGGCCGCGGTCAGCGCGCGATCCACGATGCCCTGCCCCGGCTCGGCCTCCGCGAGTAGAGCGTCCACTGTGGACTCCAGCGGGACCTGCGCCAGCGCGGCACCGGTGCTCCGATAGCCAGGGGTGTCGCAGGGGGCCGCGTAGAGCTCGGCGAGTTCGTCGTCGAGCACCAGGATCGACAGTGAGACACCCGCCATGTCGAGCGACGTGACGAACTCGCCGACCTCGGTGTGCGACGGGCTGAGCCCCGCCGCGGCGAGCCGCTCGTGCACCCGGGTGTACGTCGCGAACATCTCCTCGTATTTGGTGCGGCCCAGCCCGTTCAGCAGGACCACCACGCGTCCGTCGCCCTCGGGGAGCTCCGGGAGGAGGCCGTCGACCAGTTCGTCGGCCAGCTCGTGTGCGCTCAGCCTGCCGACCGTGCGGACGCCGGGCTCGCCGTGGATGCCGAGGCCCAGCTCCATCTCGCTCTCGCCGACGGTGAACAGCGGAGCGGACGCGCCTGGCAGAGTGCACCCGCCGAACGCCACTCCGAAGGTCCGGGTGTTCGCGTTCGCCTTCTCCGCCACCGCGTGCACGGCGGCCAGATCGTCGCCGCGTTCGGCGGCGGCGCCCGCGATCTTGAAGACCAGGAAGTCGCCCGCGACACCGCGGCGCCTTTCCGGCGCGTCGGCGGGACCGCTGGCGATGTCGTCGGTGACCAGGATGGTCCTGCTCTCGATGCCCTCGGCGGCCAGCCTGCGCGCGGCGAGCCCGAAATGCAGCACGTCGCCCTGGTAGTTGCCGTAGCCGAAGAGCACGCCGGCCCCGCTCTCCGCGGCCCGCGCGGTGCGATAGACCTGCTCGGCGCTCGGGCTGGTGAACACGTCGCCCACCACGGCCCCGTCGGCCAGGCCGGGACCGACCAGCCCGGCGAACGCGGGATAGTGCCCGCAGCCGCCGCCGATCACCACCGCGACCTTGGGCTCGGACTCTTCCCGGCGCAGCACGCCATAGGCGCCGGGAACCTTGCGCACCGAACGCCCGTAGGCGGTGACGAACCCGTCCAGCCAGTCGCGTTTGAACGTCTCCGCGGCACCGAGGACCGTCATCGCCCGCTCGCTTCCGCGAACTCACCGGACAGGTACGCGAGCAGCTTGCGCCGCACGTCGTCGTTGTTCTCCGCGACCTCGGCGGCCAGCTCCAGCGCGTCCAGCTTCGGCGGGTACACCGGATTCGGCAAGGCGATCACGGTGAGCCCGGCCGCGGCGGCGGCGCGGATACCGTTGCTGGAGTCTTCGACGCCCAGGCATTCCTCGCCGGACCGGCCGAGCCTGGCGGCGGCTTCGAGATAGACGTCCGGACTCGGTTTGCCCCTGGCGACCTCGGCACTGGAGACGGTCGCGGCGAACTCGCCGGTGAGCCCATGTTTGGAAAGAACCGCGTCGATCACCCGGCGGGCAGCCGAGGACGCCAGCGCGACCGGCACCTTCGCGCTCACCTCGCGGACCATCTCCCCGGCGCCCGGCAGGAGGGGCGCCTCGCCCGCCTCGATCGCGGCGATCATGCCGTCCACCACGGCACGCTCGACCTCGGCCGCGCTTTCCGGGGTGCCGGACCGCTTCGCGAGGTACGCGGCCCATTCGGGCGCGCTCATCCCCTGCACGGACGCGGTGTCCTCGGCGGTCCATTCGGTGCGGTGCCGGGCGGCGTACGCCACCCAGTTCTCCTCCCAAAGGTGTTCACTGTCGACGAGGACACCGTCCAGGTCGAACACCACCGCGGCGAGTGCCATCCGGCATCTCCTTTCACATCGATGCTGTTAAGTTAACATCGAAGTTGTGATCTGAACAAGCCCTGAGGAGGGATCGCGTGGTCGCACGGTTGTTATTGGCACGCCACGGCCAGACCGAATGGCACGCCGAGAACCGGTACGCGGGCAGCAGCGACGTCGCGCTGACCGAGGAGGGGCTCCGGCAGGCGGACGAGCTCGCCGGATTCGCCGCGGCGGCCGGGCCGACGGCCGTGTTCTGCTCGCCGCAGAGCCGCGCACGCCGCACCGCGGAGCCGTCCGCCAAGGCGTTGGACCTGCCATTGCGGGTGGTCGACGAGCTGCGTGAAGTCCACTTCGGACTGATGGAAGGACGCACCAGGGCCGAGCTGGCGGAGGCGGATCCCGATGCGGTGTCGAGGTTTCTCGCCGACCCCGTGAGCGGCGCCTTCCCCGGTTCGGAGCCGCCGGCCGACGCGGCCGCCCGCGGAGCCGGCGCGCTGCGCGGGATCGCCGCCGAGGTGCCGGGCGAGACCGTGCTGGTCGTCGCGCACAACACCCTGATCAGGCTGACCCTGTGCGCACTGCTCGGCATCCCGCTCGAGAACTACCGCACGGTGTTCCCCCGGCTGGACAACGCGGCCATCACGGAGATCGAGATCGACGGCACGCGCACCGGCCTGCTGCGCCTCAATCAGCCTGCCCGCACGCGATACTGGACGACATGAACGATGAGAAGACGGCCGGTGCGAGCGCGCACTCTCGTAACACGCGTCAGCAGCTGATCACCGAACACGTCTTCACAACGGGCTCCGCGAGCATCTCCGAACTGGTGGAACTCACCGGCGTCAGCACCATGACGGTGCACCGCGACGTCGACGAACTGGCGCGGCGCGGCCTGCTCCGGAAGTACCGGGGAGGCGTTTCGGCCATGCCGTCGACGGTCTTCGAAAGCAACGCCGACTACCGGATGAACGTGCATTCGGAGGAGAAGATGGCCATCGCGGCGCACGCGCTGGCCCGCGTCGAACCGGGGATGTCGATCCTGCTCGACGACTCCACGAGCGCGCTCGCGCTGGCGAAGATGCTGCACCGCGTCACCCCGCTGACCGTCGCGACGAACTACCTCGGCGCCATCGAACTGCTCAAAGGCGTTCCCGACCTGCGGCTCATCTGTATCGGCGGCGACTACTCCGCGACCCACGACTCGTTCCTCGGCATGCAGAGCCTGGAGGCGATCGAGCGGATCAACGTCGACGCGACCTTCGTCTCGACCTCGGCGATGAACACGCGCATGACGTTCCACCAGGAGCCGGAGATCGTGATGCTGAAGCGCGCGATGCTGGCCAGCGCCCGGACGAAGGTGCTGCTGATGGACCACAGCAAGACCGAACGCGCGGCGCTGCACCGGCTGGCGCCGTTGAGCGACTTCGACGTGCTGATCGTCGACGACGGAGTGGAAGAGCACCTGGCCGAGGACATGCGGAGCCAGGTGGAAGTGGACATCGCGGAGCTCTGAGGCGCCGCTTGCCGAACGCGGAGGTGCGCTCGGCGAGCCTGACGGGTGTCGTTTGAGCCTCGGAGTTTGATGGCATCGGAAGCTCGGTGTCCCAGGTGCCGACGATGGGGGAATCGGAACGCTGAGTGTCCCGAATCCTCCGTTGATCATGGTCGTGCCGAGCGGGGAGGATTCCGGACGCTGAACGTCCCCAATCCTCCCCACTCGCCGACATCGGGCTCCATGACGGCAGCAGGACGGCGTCAAGCCCGGCAGGTAAGCAAACACGGGTTCACCAGAACCCGAAACGCCACTGACGACCACCCCCGTGCCCATGCCAGCGTCTCTCACGTGACCGACCGGACGACACACGTGATCCGGCGGACGACACACGTGACTGGATGGACGGCACGAGGGCGTCCATCCAGTCATGCGAACGCGCCAACCACAGTTCACCGCACCAGACGTGCGTCTTGCCTTCGTGAGGTCGCCGTCAGCGACCGAGTACCTCCGCGACCCGCGGCGCGCGAGGCTAACACGGAAATCCACCGATGTAACATCTTGAAAGTGAAGTTAACACGATCCATGATACGCTGAACACGACGTCATGGAGGCGTGCATGAACCAGGTAACACCGCCGTTATCGCGATCCGGGAGCGGGTTCGCCCGCGTACTGAACCGTTGGGGCCTGCCCGCCCCGCTGTTCCTCGGCTATGCCGGGCTGCTGCTGTTCATGATCGGCGACGGGGTCGAGTCGGGCTTCATCGCGCCGTTCATGGCGGACAACGGCGCGGGCACCGAGATCAAGGCTTCGTACGTGATCACCGTGTACGGCGTCGCCGTGATGCTGGCGTCGTGGTTGTCGGGCGCGTTGTCGGATCTGTGGGGGCCGCGGCGCGTGATGATGATCGGCCTGGCCATCTGGCTGGTGTTCGACGTGCTGTTCCTCGCGGTCGCGGTGTCGGGCGAGAACTACCCGTTGATGCTGGTCTTCTACGGTCTGCGCGGGTTCGGCTATCCGATGTTCGCGTTCGGTTTCCTGGTCTGGATCACCGCGGTGGCGCCGGTCGCCAGGCTCGGCGCGGCGGTGGGCTGGTTCTACTTCGCGTTCACCGGCGGGCTGCCGACGCTGGGCGCGCTGGTCGCGAGCTTCACGAACCCGGTGCTGGGCCAGTACGGGACGCTCTGGGTGTCGGTGGCGCTGCTCGGTCTCGGCGGATTGCTCGCGATCTTCGGTGTCCGGCAGCGGACGGGGTACACCCGGCTCGCGCCGCCGGACGTGAAACCGGTGCAGAGCCTGGTGTCCAGCGTGTCGATCGCGTGGAAGAAGCCCCGCGTCGGCGTCGGGATGCTCGTCCGTGTCATCAACACCGCGCCCGAGTTCGGGATGCTGGTGTTCTTCCCGACGATCTTCATCGAGGAGATCGGGTTCGGGGAGAGCCGCTGGCTCCTCCTGGTCTCGGTCATCTACGGCACGAACATCTTCTTCAACCTGATCTTCGGTGTGCTGAGCGACCGGATCGGCTGGCGCACCACGATCTTCTGGTTCGGCGCGATCGGCTGCGCGATCTCGATCCTGTTGCTCTACTTCGTCCCGATCGCCATGGGCGCCGAGTACTACTGGCTCGCCCTGCTCGTCGGCGCGCTGTACGGCGCCACGCTCGCCGGGTTCGTGCCGATCTCGGCGCTGCTCCCCTCCCTCGCCCCGGAGAACAAGGGTGGCGCGATGGCCCTGCTGAACCTGGGCGCCGGCGCCGCGGCGTTCGTCGGGCCGGCGATCGTCAGTGTGTTCCTCGGTCCGCTGGGCGCGGCCGGTGTGGTGATCGTCTTCGCCGCGCTCTATCTGGTCGCCGCGGTCATGGTCCGCTACCTGAAGCTGCCCGAGGAGACGGCGAAGGCGATCGAAGAGGACAAGAGCCTGCAAGAAGTCGGAGAGAAGGTCGTCACCACGTGAACCAACCCGTCACGATCGGCATCGACGTCGCCACCGCGGGGGTCCGAGCCCTCGCGGTGCGCGGCGGCGCCGTCCTCGCTTCGGCCGCCGAGCCGCTGCCCGCGCCGGTCCGCGACGACCGCGGACACAGCGAGCAGGACGCCCGGTCCTGGTGGCCCGCGGTGAAGACGGTGCTGGCGAAGGTCACCGGCGAGCTGCCGGGCAGGGGCGGTGAGGTCGCCGCGGTGGCCATCGCCGCGACGTCGGGGACGATCGTCGGGGTCGACGCGTCCGGTGTGCCGGTCACCCCCGCGCTGATGTACGACGACAGGCGCGGCGCGGAGCTCAACCGCGAGGCCACCGCGCTCGGCGCGGATCGCTGGCGGCGGCTCGGTTTCGGCGTGTCGGCCACGGCCGCGCTCGGCCGGATCGCCTGGCTGGCCGGGCACGTCCCCGACGTCGCCGGGATCCGCCACACCCCTGATCTGATCGCCGCGGAGCTCACCGGCGGACCGGTGGCCACCGACTGGTCGCATGCCTTGAAGAGCGGCTACGACCCGCTCG
The DNA here is from genome assembly GCF_000400635.2 of Amycolatopsis keratiniphila. Classification (NCBI taxonomy): domain Bacteria; kingdom Bacillati; phylum Actinomycetota; class Actinomycetes; order Pseudonocardiales; family Pseudonocardiaceae; genus Amycolatopsis; species Amycolatopsis keratiniphila. The sequence goes on from NC_021252.1 coordinate 8,268,950, forward strand.
CCCTCGAATGGCCGGACGAGGTCTTCGAGGCTTTGGGGGTGCCGTCGTGCCTCCTCCCTTCGGTGGTCGCGCCGGCCACCGTGCTGGGCGAGGTGGCCCGTCCGGTCGCCGGGCTCCCGGCGGGTTGCCCGGTCGTGGCCGGGATGACCGACGGCTGCGCGGGCCAGATCGCGGCCGGGGCGGTCGCTCCCGGGAGCTTCGTCGGGATCCTCGGCACGACGTACGTGCTCAAGGGAGTCACCGAGGAGCTGGTGCCGGACCCGACGGGGGCGATGTACAGCCACCGTCATCCGGACGGTTGGTGGCTGCCCGGTGGCGCGTCGAACACCGGCGGCGAGGCCGTCGCCGGGCAGGATCGCCTTTCCGAACTCGACGCGGCGGCGGCCGCGCTGGGTCCGGCGAAGGTGGTCGCGTATCCGTTGCGGCGCAAGGGCGAACGCTTCCCGTTCGCCAGCCCGGACGCGGAGGGCTTCGTGTCGGGCGAAGCCGACGAGGTGGAGTTGCACCGGGCCAGGCTGGAGGGGGTCGCCTTCCTCGAGCGACTGGCGTTGGACCACCTGCGTCGCCTCGGCGTCGACGTCACCGATCCGCTGCTGGCGGCGGGCGGCGGCAGCAGAAGTCCTTTGTGGACACGGATCAGGGCGACCGTCAGCGGCCTCGGCCTGCGGGTGTCACCACAGGCGGAAACGGGCTACGGCGCCGCATTGCTCGCCGCGGCGGGGGTCCTGCCGGGCGGCCTCACCGAGGCGTCCGCGGGGCTCGGCGAGGGAACACTGGTCGAGCCCGACGAGCGCGAGAGTGCCGCGCTCGCCGAGTCGTACCAGCGATTCTGCGCCGAGCTGCACACCAGGGGCTGGATCGACGACGAGCTGTTCGCCGTCGTCCGGCGTTAAGAGATCAGGAAGGGCGTGGGCCGTTGGACTTGGTGGGAGCGGGCTTCGGCGCGGGCGCCTCGTCGGCATCAGGGGCGGGAGCCAGCAGCCGGATGGCCTCCTGGACGGCGACGTCCGTGGCGGAGAGCCGATCGGCGACCTTGGACCGGAGTTCCAGCGCGAGCTTCCGGGCCTGCTGGGCTTCGGCCTGCTGGGTCTTCGCGTCGGTGAGAGCCTCCGCGACCTGCTCCTGCTTCGCGGCGATGTCCTCCGCCGAAGACTTCTCGGACTTGGCGATCTTCTCCGCCGAGATCCGCTCGGCCTCGGCACGTTTGGCCGCCGACACCCGATCGGCTTCCGCGATCTTGTCCGCGGACGCCTTCTCGGCCGCCGCGCGACGAGCCGCCGAAGCCTCCTCGGCCTTCCTGTCCGCGGCGGCGCGGGCCCGGACGCTCTCCATGTCCAGTTCCTTGCGCTTCTGCGCCGCCTCGGTGTTCAGGCGCTCGATCTCCGCCTTGGCGTCGGCGAGCAGCTTCTCGCGTTCCGCCTGCGCGTCCTTGGCCGCCTTGTCGCTCGCGCGCTGCGTCTCGTGGGCGTACTTGTCCGCTTCGGCCCGCGTCGCCTTGGCGTCGGCTTCCGCGGCTGCCTTGAGGTCGGCGATCTCCTCCTCGGCGAGCTGCATCATCATGCGGACGCGTTCGGCCATCGCGCCGGCGCCGGACGGGCTCGAACTCATCCGCACGAGGGCGGCCTTGGTCTCGTCCAGTTCCTTCTGGGCGTGGCCGAGCGCCTTCGTGAGTTCACCGGCGGTCGCCACGGCCTCATCGCGGCTGCGTGAGGTCTGCTTGAGTTCGGTCGCCAGCTCGGCGAGGCGCTCGTCGACCTGACGCTTGTCGTAACCGCGGACGGAGCCCGCGAACGGGGACGATTTCGCTGAGGGCGCCTGAGGCGCCGTCTTCTCAGGAGCGACCATGGCGGCCACCTTAATGAGCGGGCACCCGTCGGGCAGTACCGCCAAACGGCTGCACTCGGCGTGTGGTGGACCGATCACATGGCATCCTGCATTGTTGACAGGTCGTAAGCAGCGGAGGCCCGGTTGGACATCTCGGCGATCCTCGAAGACATCCGCGAGCACTGGCACGTCTACGCCACGATGCCCTTCATCGCCGCGCTCATCGGTTACATCACGAAACGCGTCGCCATCGAGATGATGTTCCGGCCGCTGGAGTTCGTCGGGATCAAACCGTTCCTCGGCTGGCAGGGGGTCATCCCGGCCAACTCGCGCCGGATGGCGACCACCGCCGTCGACCTGCTGACCAAGAACCTCGTCGATCCGCAGGAGATCTTCTCCCGGCTCGATCCCGAGGAAATGGTCAAGGAACTCGAAGAGCCACTTCTCAAGGCCGTCGAGGACGTCACCCGCGAAGTGATGGAGCAGTACCAGCCCAGGCTGTGGGAACTGCTGCCGACCCGGGCACAGCGCATGCTGGTCGACCAGGTCCGGGCGCAGGCACCGAAGGTCGTCGCGAGGCTGATGCGCGAGGTGTCGACGAACATCGACGAGGTCCTCGACGTCAACGAGATGCTGATCAACTCGATGGTCCGCGACAAATCGCTGACCTGCCGCCTGATCAAGGAGGTCGCGACCCCGGAGCTCCGTTTCATCGCCCGGTCCGGCATCTGGTTCGGCTTCGTCATCGGCCTGATCCAGTTCGTCGCGTGGGCGCTGACGAAGCAGCCGCTGATCATGCCGATCTTCGGTTTCGTCACCGGGTTCGTCACCGACTGGCTGGCCCTGAAAATGATCTTCTACCCGCGTGAGCCGCGCCGGTTCCTGTTCTTCAGCTGGCAGGGCATGTTCCAGAAACGCCGCCAGGCGGTCGCCAAGGACTACGGCGCGCTGATCGCCGACGAGGTCCTCACCGTGCGGAACGTGATGGAGGCCGTGCTCACCGGGCCCAAATCGGACAAGCTGTTCGCGATGATCACCCGCGAGGTGCAGCGGACCATCGACGCGCAGGCGAGCATCGCGAAACCGTTGGTGGCGCTGACCGTGGGCGGGGTCCAGTACCAGGAGATGAAGAGGGCCGCGGCGGAAAAGGCGATCGCGTATCTCCCCGAAACGGTGAAACACGTGGAGAGCTACGCCACTGACGCGCTCGACGTCCGCAACACCATCGTCACGAAGATGCAGCAGCTGACCCCGCTCGAGTTCGAGGGGATCCTCCGTCCCGCCTTCCAGCAGGACGAATGGAAGCTGATCGCGGTCGGCGCGGTGATCGGCGGGCTCGTGGGTGAACTTCAGGTCCTGTTACTCCTCCATTGAGGACAGGCGGCTAGGTTGCCCTTCAAGCAGGACGCGGGAGGGGCTCGGAAGTGGACGCCGTCATCGCCGATCTCGGCGAGCACTGGCCGGTGTACGTCACCATGCCGTTCATCGCCGCGCTGATCGGCTACGTCACCAAACGCGTAGCCATCGAGATGATGTTCAAACCGGTGGAATTCGTCGGCGTCAAACCGTTCCTCGGCTGGCAAGGGGTACTGCCGGCGAACGCGGAGCGGATGGCGGCCACCGCCACCGAGATGCTGACGAACAACCTCGTCGACCCGAAGGAGATCTTCGCCAGGCTCGACCCGGCCCAGGTGGCGAAGGAGATCGAGCAGCCGCTTCTGCGGATCGTCGAGGACGTCACCCGCGAGGTGATGGAGCAGTACCAGCCCAGACTCTGGGAAGTTCTCCCGAACACCGCCCAGCAACTGCTGCTCAAACGCGTGCAGGCAGAGGCGCCGCGGGCGATCACGAAGATCATGGGCGAGATCTCGGAGAACATCGAGGACGTCCTCGACCTCAAGCACATGGTCGTGACGAACCTGGTGCGCGACAAGGCCTTGCTGAACCGGCTGATCCGTGACATCTCGCGGCCGGAGATGCGGTTCATCGCGCGGTCGGGGATCGTGTTCGGGTTCTCCCTCGGCTGCGTGCAGTTGCTGGTGTGGGCGCTGACGAAGTCGCCGATCGTGCTGCCGCTGTTCGGTATCGGCATCGGCTGGTTCACCGACTGGATCGCCCTGAAGATGATCTTCCTGCCGCGCGAGCCGAAACGGTTCTTCGGCTTCTACACCTGGCAAGGCGTGTTCCAGAAGCGCAAGGACCAGGTGTCCGCCGACTACGGCGACATGATCGCGCGCGAGATCATCACCATCCCGAACCTGCTCGAAGCGGTGCTGAGCGGGCCGAAGTCGGACAAGCTGTTCACGATGATCACCCGCGAGGTGCAGCGGACGATCGACGCGCAGGCGAGTGTCGTGAAGCCGTTCGTCGCGCTGGCCGTCGGGAGCAGGCGGTTCCAGGAGATGAAGCAGACGGCGGCCGCGAAGGCCGCGGCGCGGATCCCGGAGACGATCCGCCACGCCGAGAGCTACGCGGTCAACGCGCTCGACGTCCGGAACACCATTGTGGACAGAATGCGGCGGCTGAAGCCGCTCGAATTCGAGCAGCTGCTGCGCCCCGCGTTCCGGCAGGACGAGTGGAAGCTGATCGCCGTCGGCGCGGTGATCGGCGGCCTTGTCGGTGAACTTCAGGTGCTTCTACTGCTTCACTGAAGGCCAACCGATACGGTTTCCCCCTTCCCTGAGCGAAGCGAGGAGGTCGTGTGGACGCCGTCCTGGACGACCTCGCCCGGCACTGGTGGCTGTACGCCGCGATCCCGTTCGTCGCCGCGCTGATCGGCTACGTCACCAAACGCGTCGCCATCGAGATGATGTTCCGGCCGCTCGAGTTCGTCGGGATCAAACCCTTCCTCGGCTGGCAGGGCGTGGTGCCCAAACACGGCGGGCGGATGGCCGCCGTCGCGACCGAGCTGCTGACGTCGAACCTGCTGGACGTCAAGGAGGTCTTCCGCCGGATCGATCCGGCGATCATCACGCGCGAGATCGAGCAGCCCCTGCTGCGGGCCGTGGACGAGGTCGCCCGCGAAGTGCTCGAAAAGCACCATCCCAGGCTCTGGGAGGTCATGCCGACGATGGCGCAGGAGCTGCTGATCAAGCAGGTCCAGGCGTCGACGCCGCGGCTGGTGCGCGAGTTCATGGAGGAGATGACCGAGAACCTCGACGAGGTGCTCGATTTCCAGCACATGACCGTGCAGCGGCTCACCAGGGACAAGAAGCTGCTCGTCCGGCTGATCCGCGAGACGTCGCGGCCGGAGATGGCGTTCATCGCGCGCACGGGGATCTACTTCGGCTTCGGGCTCGGCATCGTGCAGGCGTTCGTCTGGGCGCTGACGAAGGAGCCGTGGGTGCTGCCGATCTTCGGTGGCTGCATCGGGCTGTTCACCGACTGGCTGGCGATCAAGCTGATCTTCGTGCCGCGCGAGCCGGTGCGGGTCGGCCGGGTGATCCTGCAGGGCAAGTTCCAGCGGCGGCGGGCCGAGGTCGCGCATCAGTACGGCGAGATGATCGCGAACGAGATCCTCACCGTGCCGAACCTGCTCGACGCCGTCCTGCGCGGGCCGCGGTCGGATCGGCTGTACGCGCTGGTCGAGCGGCTCGTGGCGCAGGCCGTCGACGAGCAGGCGAGTATCGCGAAGCCGATGGTCGCGATGGCCGTCGGCGGGCAGCGGCTGCAGGAGATCAAGCAGGCGGCGGCGCGGAAGGCGCTGGAGCGGCTGCCGCCGACGATCCGGTACGCCGAGGGTTACCTGACCGAGGCGATGGACGTCGCGAAGATCGTCGAACGGCGGATGCTCGGGCTGACGCCGCTGGAGTTCGAGGGGCTGCTGAGGCCCGCGTTCCGGCAGGACGAATGGAAGCTCATCGCGGTGGGCGGGCTCATCGGCTTCGTGGTCGGTGAGCTACAGGTCCTGCTGATGCTGCACTGACCTGCGTTTAGCGGGCTAAACGCGATCGGAGGGCGGCGAGGCGCGGGATGGGGCCTCGGGGCCGCCGAGGAGCGCGATGTCCCCAATGTGGCGTTGGGGACGCTCAGTGTCTCCAATGCCACATTGGGAGCACTGGTCCCGGCGCGGCCGGATCGCAGTTAGCGGGCTAAACGCGATCCGGGGCGCGAAAGTGAGGCGTTCTCACCTGCGGGAGACACGGGGTGATTACGGTGGAGGGGTGGCGTCCGAACCCCAGCAGCTGCCAGCCGTCCACGAGGCGTGGCTTCCGCGCGAGCACGCGTTGCACCGTCCCCGCCACGGTGGCAGGCAGCTGACCGCGTTGATCAGCGCGCTCCTGTTCTTCACCACGCCAGCGCTGCTGTGGGTGTTCGGCGTCCGGCCGGGCGAGATCGAGAACCACAAGCTCGCGAGCTTCCCCGGGCTGGACCGGGGCTGGGGTTTCTTCACCGACATGCCTGCCTGGGCGATCGACCAGCTGTCGTTCCGGCCGGGCGCGATCGCCGCCGCCGACGCGATCAGCCGCGGCGTCTTCGGCGAGGGCGCCCCGCTCGACCAGCCGCCACCGCAGCAGCAGGCGGGCCCGATCCCCGCGCCGCCCGCACCGTCGCCGTCCAAGACCGCGCCCACGCAGGGGCCGACGCCGAACGCCGCGTCCGGCTACCGCCGTGTCGTGCAGGGCCGCGACGGCTGGCTGTACTACGGCTACGACGCCGACGCGAAATGCGATCCGTCCCGTCCGCTGCCCGAGACCATCGCCAAGATCAACGAGCTGCGGCGCGCGGTCGAGCAGTCCGGGCGCCGGTTCGAGTTCGTCATCGCGCCGGACAAGTCGACGATGGTGCCGCAGTTCCTGCCGGACACCTACCCCGGCAAGGACTGCTCGCGCGCGGCCGAGGCGTCCACCTGGCACCGGATGCTCAAGGACGCTCGCGCGATCGACCTGCGGCCCGAACTCCGTGCGTCCGAGGGCCGGGTGCAGCATCCGATCTATCCGCCGAACGACACGCACTGGGCCGACGAAGGCGCCCTGGTGATGACGCGCGCCATCGCGAACGCGATCAAACCGGGGGTCACGCAGACCTGGGTCAGCGTTCCCGTCGGCCAGTACGACACCGTCGCCGACCTGCCGCCGCTGATCAGCAAGCAGGGCACGAAGACGAACACGCTGTACAGCCTCCGCCCGGACGGCGTCGTCGAGCGCGCGGGCGAGCCGAACGGCGACATCGACCGGCCCGTCTACCGCACGGCGAGCCCGCTGATCGGGACCGTGGACGACAAGATCCTGATCTACGGCGACTCGTTCACCAAGGCGTCTTCGCGGTATCTCTCGGGCGCGTTCACGAACCTGACGATGCTGGCGCACTTCACACAGAAGACGTCGCAGGCCGAGGCCGTCGACGCTTTCGTGAACGCGAACGTCGTGGTCGTCGAGGCCGTGGAGCGCAGTGTGGCCGGCGGTCAGCTCGCCTTCATCGACCCGAATTTCCTCGAACCGCTGAAGAAGGCGCTCGCCGAGAACCCCATCCGCTAGCGCAAGGCAGGCTGCGCGGTCGCCGTCGGCTCGACGCGAACCCGCGACGTACGCCCGCGCAGCCACGCGATGAGACGGCAGACCAGGTAGATCACGAACGAGATCGTGGTGACGAACGCGCTCACCGGCTTCCCCGGCGCCAACGAAAGAATGATCCCACCGAGCGCGGCGATCTCCGCGAACACGATCGACAGCACGGTCGCCTTGCACGGGCTCGCCGTGACCCGCGCGGCCGCCGCGGCCGGGGTCACCATCAGCGAAACCACCAGCAGCGCGCCGACGATCTGCACGCCGAGCGCGCTCGAAATCCCGACCAGCACCGCGAAGATCAGCGACAGCAGCCGCACCGGCACACCGCGCGCCGTCGCGACCGCCGGGTCGACCGTGGCGAACAGCAGCGGCCGGTAGATCACCGCGAGCACCACCAGCACCACGACCGACGCGCCGACGAGCAGGTTCAGGTTGGTCGAGTCGATGGTGATGATCTGCCCGACGAGGATGCCGAACTTGTTGGCGCTGCGGCCTTCGTAGAAGGACAGCAGCAGGACGCCCATGCCGAGGCCGAAGGCGAGGATCACGCCGATCACGGAGTCGCGTTCGGACTCGCGGCCGCCGAGGAGCCCGATCAGCAGGGCGGCGATGACCGCGCCCGCGAGGCCGCCGAGTTCGACGCCGACGCCCAGCAGCAGCGCGCCCGCCGCACCGGTGAAGGCCAGTTCGGCGGTGCCGTGCACGGCGAACGACATCCGCCGCATGACCACCAGCGGGCCGAGCACGCCGGCCACCAGGCCGAGGACGGCGGCCGCGAGCAAAGCCGTCTGCACGAAGTCGAGGCCGAGGAGTTCGCCGGTCAGGGCGAAGTCGAACATCTTGTCCACGGTGCTAACTGGCCCGTTCGTCGATGTGGTGGGGTTCGTCCTCGCACAGCGCGCTTTGCGCCCCGGCGACGTGGATCTGCCCACCGACCTTGAGTACCTCGATCCGCGTCCCGTACAGCTCGGACAGCGTCTCCGAGTTCATCACCTCGTCCGGCTTGCCGACCCGGAACTGGCCGTTCACCAGATAGAGCACCCTGTCCACATAGGACAGGATCGGGTTGATCTCGTGGGTGACGAACAGGACGGCCGTCCCCGCCGAGGCCCGCCGCTCGTCGATCAGCTCGCTGACCGCGCGCTGGTGCGCGAGGTCGAGGGAGAGCAGCGGCTCGTCGCACAGCAGGACTTCGGGGTCGCCGACCAGCGACTGCGCGACGCGGAGCCGCTGCTGCTCGCCACCGGAAAGCCGCCCGACCGGCTGCTTCGCGTACGCCTGGGCGCCGACGGACTCGATCGCCTTCGCCACCAGCTGACGCCGCTTCGAAATCCCGAAGAGCCCGGTGCCCCACCGGTGCCCGTCCAGGCCGAGGCCGACCAGGTCCACCCCGCGCATCGTCAGGCCCTCGTCGAGGGCGCGCTGCTGCGGGATGTAGCCGATCCGCCGGTTGGTCCCGCCGGGGCGCCGCCCCGCGATCTCGACCGTGCCCTCGGGCAGCCCCTGCTGACCGAGCAGCACCTTGAGCAGGCTGCTCTTCCCGGAACCGTTGGGCCCGAGGATCGCGAGGAACTCGCCGGGCTCGACGTCGAGGTCGAGCCCGGACCAGAGGGTCCGGGTGCCGAACGCGAGGCTCGCCCCGCGGACACGGACCGCGGGGCGGGCTTCGGCGGGTACGGAGGTCACTACTTCAGTGCTCCGGCCAGCGCGTCCACTTCCTTGGTCATCCATGCAATGTAGTCGGTCACACCCTGCGGGAGCGTTTCGGTGACGTCGACGACCGCGATACCGGCGGTCTTGGCGTCGCCGACGACCTGCTGGGTGACCGGGGTGGTGGTCTGCGCGTTGTTGATCAGGGCCTTGACCTGCTTGCCGGAGATCAGCTGCTTGACCTCGTTCAGCGCGGCGGCGGGCACGTCCTGCTCCGCTTCCACGGCCTCGGCGAAGGCGGGCGGCGTCGCGTCGGTGACCTTCGCGCTGTCGAGCAGGTAGTGCGCGACCGGCTCGGTGGCGACGACCTTGGCGTTCGAGGCGCCCAGGCCCGAAACCTTCTTCAGCAGCTCCTGGGTCTTGCCCTTGAACGCCGTCGCGTTGGCAGTGAAGGCGTCCTTCGAGGCGGGCTGGATCTCGCCGAGCTTCGCGGCGACCTGGTCGGCGATCTTCTCGACACCGGGGAGGCTGTACCAGACGTGCTCGTTCTCGTTGCCGGTCGCGGCGATGTCGACGGCGACCAGCTTCTGCGCGCCGGTGGCTTGGTCGGCGAGCTTCGAGAAGAAGTCGTCGTAGCCGCCGCCGTTGGACAGCGTCAGCTTCGCGTTCTTCGCGGCGATGGCGTCGCTCGCGGTGGTCTCGTAGGAGTGCGGATCGGCCGAGGGGTCGTGGATGATCGAGGTGACCTCGACCTTGTCGCCGCCGACGGCGGTCACGACGCTGCCCCAGACGTCGGTCGAGGCGACGACCTTGATCTTCTCGCCACCACCCGGGTTCGCGGCGGACGCGTTCGGCGAACCGGAGCCCGTCGACGCCTTGTCGCTCGACGCGCAAGCCGTCGCGCCGAGCGCGAGGACGGCCAGGGCCGACACGGCCGCGAAAACACTCTTAGTACGGCGGGAATTCATTTACTGCACTCCTGCGGATGCCCAGGCCAGGTGTCCCCAATGCCGGGTAATGGAAACCGTTGTCAGATTCAACTGTACCCCATCCGGATTACCGCGTTCCCCGTCCAGGCGCGAGCTGTACCCAGGGTCACTCTGAATCGAGACCTGCCACACGTCGGGTGATGCTTCTGCAAAACGTTCTGAACCGTTACGGTTTGCGGATGGGCCGTCCTATCCGCACCAGGAGGCAGGCGACACTGGCGTCGTTGGCCGCAGAGCTCGGTGTGTCGAGGACCACCGTCTCCAACGCCTACAACCGACCCGACCAGCTGTCCCCTGAGCTGCGCCGCCGCGTCCTCGAGACCGCGCGCCGCCTCGGCTACCCGGGCCCGGACCCGGTGGCCCGTTCACTGCGGACGCGCAAGGCCGGCGCTGTCGGTCTTTTGCTCACCGAGAACCTCTCCTATGCCTTCCGCGACCCAGCCGCCGTCGGCGTGCTCGAAGGGCTCGCGCTGGCCTGCGAGGACGCGGGCGTCGGCCTGCACCTGGTCCCGGCCAGCCCGGGCCGTGAGGACGTCGCGGCCGTGCACCGTGCCGGTGTCGACGGCTTCGTCGTCTACTCGGTGCCCGACGACGACCCGCATCTGGGCGCCGTGCTGGAGCGCCCGGTGCCGACGGTGATCGTCGACCAGCCGCGGGTGGACGGCGTCGACCGGGTCGGCCCGGACGACGCGGCCGCGGTCACCGCCATGGCCGAGCACCTCATCTCGCTGGGCCACCGGCAGATCGGCGTGCTGTGCATGCGGCTGGCCCGCGAGCGCAACGACGACTTCGTCTCCATCCAGCGGCAGAGCGCCGCCCACTTCCACGTCCAGCGGATCCGGCTGGAGGCGCTGGCCGCCGCGTTCTCGGCGGCCGGGGTCGACTGGGCGACCGTGCCGGTGGTCGAGCGCTTCGACCACACCGTGGACGACGGCGCGTCGGCCGCGCGCCAGCTGCTGGACGCGTATCCGCAGGTCACGGCCGTGATCTGCACGTCGGACATCCTCGCCCTCGGCGCACTGGCCGAGGCGGAGCGCCGCGGGCTGCGGGTGCCGCAGGATCTGACGGTCACCGGGTTCGACGGCATCACCGAGGCCGAGCGTTCCGGGCTCACCACGGTCCACCAGCCGGTGCTCGAAAAGGGCAAGGCGGCGGGCAAGCTGCTGCTCAGCTCCGCCGACCGGGTCGGGCCGAAGGTGATCACCCTGCAGACGGAACTCCGCGTCGGGCGCACGTCCGCGCCGCCGCGGACGGCCGAGGAACGCTGGTTCGGGCCGTGATCCGCGTCCGCCCGCGTTGCCGTCGCCCGGCGCGTCGGTTCCAATGAACACGTGACCTCAATCGACGTACTGCTCAAGCGGAACCAGGAGCTGGGTGATGTCACTCCCGGTGACCGCTCGTCTCCGAGGCCATCGCTCCACGTGACGATCCTGACCTGCATGGACGCCCGGATCCGGGTGTTCGAGATCTTCGGCCTGATCCAGGGTGAAGCGCATATCCTGCGCAACGCGGGCGGCGTCGTCACCGACGACATGATCCGCTCGCTCGCGCTCAGCCAGCGGAAGCTCGGCACGCGTGAGGTGCTGATCGTGCAGCACACCGACTGCGGCCTGTCCATGGTCACCGAAGACGACTTCAAGGACGAACTCGAAGCCGCCAGCGGGCTGCGCCCGACGTGGTCGGTCGAGGCGTTCCGGGTGGTGGAGGACAGCGTGCGGCGGTCGGTGCAGCGCGTGCGGCGCAGCGACTTCCTGGCGCATACCGACAACGTGCGCGGCTTCGTCTACGACGTGAAGACGGGCCGCCTCAGCGAGGTCGAGTAGAGCTGAAGGGGACTTTCCCCGCATGCGATGTGGGGAAGGCGCCCTTCACCGCGTGAGACGAGGGGAAAGTCCCCTTCAGCTACGCCCTGGGCCCACGTTCGACGCGCGGGCGCACCTTTTAAGCTGGCCCGGTGGGCGTCGACGCGGATGTGCTGACCGGCTGGTTCGACGAAGTGGGGCGCGACCTGCCCTGGCGTGAACCGGAATGCTCCGCCTGGGGCGTGCTCGTCAGCGAGATCATGTTGCAGCAGACCCCGGTCGCGCGCGTCCAGCCGATCTGGCTCGAATGGATGGCGCGCTGGCCGGTGCCGTCGGCGCTGGCGGCGTCGTCGCAGGGCGAGGTCGTGCGCGCCTGGGGCAAACTCGGCTACCCGCGGCGCGCGCTCCGACTGCATGCCGCGGCGGCCGTCATCGCCGCCGAACACGGCGACGTCGTTCCGTCCGATGTGGACACTCTGCTCGCGTTGCCGGGTATCGGCGCGTACACCGCCCGCGCGGTCGCGGCCTTCGCCTACGGCAAGCGGGCGCCGGTGGTGGACACGAACGTCCGGCGCGTGGTCGCCAGGGCGGTACACGGCGCGGGTGACGCCGGGCCGCCGTCGAACACCCGCGACATGGCCGACGTCGAGGCGTTGCTCCCGCCGGAGGACGCGCCCGCGGCCAAACTCTCCGCGGCACTGATGGAACTCGGCGCCCTCGTCTGCACCGCGCGCTCGCCGCGCTGCGCCGACTGCCCGATCTTCGAAGACTGCGCTTGGCAGCACGCGGGCAGACCCGCCTACGCCGGGCCCGCGAAGCAGGTCCAGAAGTTCGCCGGCACCGACCGCCAGGTGCGCGGTCTGCTGCTCGACGTCCTGCGCGGCAGCGAAGGCCCGGTCGAGAAGGCGCGGCTCGATCTCGTGTGGCACGAATCCGGGCAGCGCGACCGGTGCCTCGACTCCCTGCTCGTCGACGGCCTCCTCGAACAGACCCGGGACGGCCTGTTCGCCCTCCCCGGCGAACACTAACGCATTACGACAAAAGTTGGTCAATGGTTGTCATCGGCGCGGTGGCGGGTTAGTTTTCCGGCCAACGCGCATGATGGGAGTTACGCCCGTGGCCGACTTCGACCGACGTACCGCGCTCAAGGGCGGCCTGACGGTAAGCGCCGTCGGGCTACTGGGGACAGCGACGATTTCCGCCGCCGATGCGGCGTCCGGGGTGGCGGAACCGAAGATCTACGGAACAGCCGCGTGGAACGCGCGGCCGCCGAGCGGGGCGATCGAGGTACAGAACCACAAACCGACGTACATCGTCGTGCACCACACGGTCGAGCCCGGGAACGTCACCGACTACACGCTCGAACACGCCTTCTGGGCGTCACGTTCGATCCAGAACTTCCACATGGACACCCGTGGCTGGATCGACACCGGCCAGCAGTTCACGAACAGCCGCGGCGGGCACATCACCGAAGGGCGGCACCGCAGCCTGGAGATCCTGCGCGGCGGGACCCAGCACGTGCTGGGCGCGAACGTGGGCAACAACAACAGCACCTGCATCGGGATCGAGAACGAGGGCCTCTACAGCAAAGAGGACGTCACGCCCGCGCTTTGGGACTCGCTGGTGAAGCTGGTCGCGTACATCGCGTCGCAGTACGACATCTCGCCGGAGTTCATCAAGGGGCACCGGGACTTCAACTCGACCGAATGCCCGGGAACCGTGCTGTACAACCGGCTTCCCGAACTGCGCACGGAGGTCGGCAAGCTGCTGGGCACCGCGTCGCCCAAGGTGGACCTGCCGGAGTGGCCGCTGCTCAAACCCGGCGACTCCGGGCCTCGTGTGCGGACGGCGCAGGAACTCCTGCGGGCTCGCGGTTTCGCGGTCCCGGTCGACGGCCTGTTCGGACAGTCCACAAAGGACGCGGTCGCCGCGGTGGCGGCCCGGAACGGGTTGGAACGCGATGCCTGCGGTGCGACGGCGGCGACCGACGAGACCGGCTTCCTCGGCTCCGACGTCTGGCCGCTCATCGTCGGCTCCGGCACCGATCCGCGGGCACTGAAAGCACGACTCGCCGGCTGAACAGCAGCGGCACGAGGATCAGCAAGGCCGCGCACCACGGGAGCGACGACGTTCCCAGCGGCAGCAGCAGCCCGCCGACGAGGGCTCCCCCGGCGACGGCGCCGTTCCAGGCCGCGATCGTGAGCGACTGGGCGGCGTCGGCCGTGGGGCCCGCGAGCACCGCGGTGACGGCCTGGAAAGCGGTCGGCGCGCCGCCGAATCCCAGGCCCCACAAGCCCGCGGCGGCCAGCACCAGTCCGTGGACGCCGTCGCTGATCCCCATCAGGACGATGGCGGCGGCGGTCGCGACGGAGCACGACAGGAGCACGGCGCGCGGACGGCTGTCGAGTGCGGAGCCGACCGCGATCAACCCGCCCACCGTGGCGCAGCCGAACACCAGGAGCGCGGCGCCCAGCATCTGCTCCACGCCCAGCCCGGCGAGCACCGGGCCGATGTAGGTGTAGGCCACGTTGTGCCCCAAGGAGAACAGCGCCACCGTCGCCAGTACGGGGCGCATTCCCGGCAGCCTCGACGCGGCCAGCGGGCGGGTGACTTCCGTCCGTTCCGCGGGTACGGCGGGCACCACGACGGACACCCACGCCAGCAACGGCACGGAGATCAGTGCCATCGCGGCGAACGCCCAGCGCCAGTCGGCGAATTCACCGAGCGCGGTACCGGCGGGCACGCCCAGCGCGAAGCCGATCGGTGTGCCGGACATGGCCACGGCCAGCGCGCGCCCGGTGAGTCCCGCTGGAGCGAGCCGCATCGCATAACCCGCGACCAGCGACCACATCACCCCGGTCAGCGCACCGGAAACGACCCGAGTGGCCAGGATCAGCGGGTACGACGAGGACACGGCGATCACCAGATTGGTCGCCAGGAAGCCGAAGATCAGCACCAGCAGCAGGCGTTTGCGCGGCACCCGGAGGGTCGCGCCGGTGAGCGGGACGGCGGTGAGCGCGGTCGTGATCGCGTAGACCGTCACCAGCTGCCCGGTGGCCGACGGCGAAACGCCCAGCTCCTCGGACATGCCCAGCAACAGCCCGGCGGGCAGCACTTCGGTGAGGCAGCCGAGGAACACCGTGGTCGTCAGCGCGAGCAGCGCCGGGAGGGGCAGCATGCCCCGACGATCTCTTCCCCTGGGCGACGCGGGTAGTCCCTGGCGGGTATGCCGCGCGGTTATCGGCCTGGATAACCCGGCGGCATGACGGACTGACAGTGCCGCGCGCCGCGCGGGCGTACGCACGATGGCCGGGCATCCTCCCCGTTAGAGAGAAGGCTCGTTCATGACCGTGCGGATTCGGTGGCAGGAGCCACTGTGCACCGCGTTGCTCGCCACCACGATGCTCGGCGCCTGCCCGGCCTCGGCGGTGGCCAAGCCGGCCCCCGGCAGCGACGGGTACGTGCACGTCTCACCCGACGGCACCGTCCTCGGACCCGATCCTTACTACCCGAAGGACGGCAACGGCGGCTACGACGTCGATCGGTACTCACTCGCGTTGGACTACGCGCCGTACTCGATGTTCTTGAGCGGCAAGGCGACCATCACCGCGACCGCGACACAGGACCTGGACCGGTTCGACCTCGATCTGCGTGGTCTCACCGTCCGGTCGGTCACCGTCGACGGCGTGGCCGCGGCGTTCCGCCGGGAGGGCGAACACGAGCTGGTGATCACGCCTCGCACCCCGCTCGCCAACGGAGCGCGGTTCACCGTGGTGGTCGGTTACGACGGGCGTCCGGAACCGATCCCCACCGCGCGGGGACGCGTCGGCTGGCTGGCCGCGTACGGCGATTCCGCCGTCGCCACCGGGCAGCCGCGTTCGGCGATGACCTGGTTCCCCGTCAACGGTACCGAGGTCGACAAAGCGACCCTGCGCGTCTCCGTCACCGTCCTGGACGAATTCTCCGTGCTGGGCAACGGTTTCCAGGTCTCCGACGTACCCGCGGGAGTCGGGCGGCACACCGTCACCTGGTCGGAGGAAACCGCCCTCGCGCCGAGCACGGCGATGCTCGGCATCGGCCGCTGGGAAGTCGAGAGGATCACCCTTCCCGGTGGGCGGACCGCGATCAACGCCTACCACCCGTGCGCCGTGGACAAGCGGAAGATCGGCGGGCGGCTGCCCGAGGTGCTGGAATTCCTCACCGGGAAGTTCGGCGACTATCCGCAGTCGGCGGCGGGCGGGCTCTTTCTCGACCGCTCCCTCGGCTACACGCACGGCGCCCAGACCAGGCCGGTGTACGGCCGCGCCGCCACCATCGCCGATCTCGTGTACGCCAGCGCGTACCAATGGTGGGGCGCCGGCGTGAGCGGCAAGATGTGGCGCGACGCGCTGATGCCCGAGTCCATCGCGCGGTACGCGGTGTGGCTGTGGGACGAGAAGAACGGCGTCGATCTGGATCGGCGTTACCGCGAAATGGTCGCGAAAGTGCGCGACGACGCGGCTTTCTGGGCGCCGAAGCTCACCGATCCGGGCAAGGGCATGGAATTCGCGCCCACGGCCAAAGCGGTGCTGATGGTGCACGCGCTGCGCCGTCTCGTCGGCGACGACGCATTCTTCCATATCCTGGCGGGCTTTCCGGTGATCAACCCGCAGGGAAACCAGAACTGGCACGACTTCGAGCTCTACGTCTCCGCGATGACGCAACGCGATCTCGGCGAGTTCACCCACGCCTGGCTGGACGGCACGGTGCGGCCGCCGGACTCGCTGCTGTTTCCCGGGAGCTGAACGACCTCGTGAGTGGTGAGGACAGTGGTTCTATTCAGGGGTAAGGCAGAGGTGTCGTGATCGCGGGCGGGTCGGTGATGAGGCGAAGGCTCCCTTCGCCGCGTCTAATGCGGTGAAGGGAGCCTTCACCCCGGTCACCCACCCGCGCCGACCCCCTTGGTGTCCCTTGTGGACGGTGAGCCGCGCACAACACACCACCTTTGCCTTACCGCCCAAAACCGTCCTCACCACTCACGAGGCCTGTCCAGGTACTCGGCATAAACGGGTGCCGTCCGCGCCTCGGCCCAGTACGCGTCGACCACCGCGGAGAGCAGCTCTTCCCGCCGCCCCGCCACGAAAGTCTCCTTGTTCCAAGCGAGAACATGCCTGCGCGGCAACACATCCCCGCGCAGCGGCCGCGTCACGATGCCGTGGTCACCCGGGTCGCAGATCGGCTGGGACAGCCCGATCGCACCCGCCTTGACCACCAGCAGCGCCACCTGCTGCGAAGTCACCTGATGGGTGAATTTCGGCGTGAAGCCGTGCCGCGCGCAGGTGTCGGCGAAGTACTTGGTGAACGTGGCCGCCGACGAATCGGACACCATCACCCACGATTCGTCCCGCAGGTCGCGCAGGTCGACGACCTTCTCCCGCGCCAACGGGTGACAGGCGGGCAGCAGGACGAAGGTCGGCTCGGTCACCACCACCGCGGTGTCCACGTTCGCGGGGATTTCGAGCTCGTAGCCAGGATAGTCCTTGACCAGCGCCAATTCCGCGCGGCGCTGGGCCAGCAGCGGCAACAGCCGCTCGGGATGGTCGTCGTGCACGACCTGCACCTCGGTGACCTCCGGCCACAACCGGGTCACCAGCGACGGCAGGCACGCCACCAGCGCGCTGGCCACCGCGGCCACCCGGACGACGGCGGGCGGGCCGCTGGGGCAGACGCGCTGCTCGATGTCTTCGAGCAGTTTGTCCAGCTGTGGCAGCAAAGCGGCGGTGCGGCGCAACAGCAGCTCCCCCATCGGGGTCGGGGTCACGCCGCCCTCGCACCGATCGAATAGCTGGTAGCCCAGCATGTTCTCCAGCCGTTTGAGTTGCGCGGAAACCGCGGGCTGGGTGACGCCCAGCGCGATCGCGGCACGGGAAAGGCTGCCCGTGTCCGCGATCGCCCGGATCACCCGCAGGTGGTGGACATCCAGCTGTACGACGTCGAACTCCTTTGTCACGAACGGGTTTTCGACCCGCCGGAAGAAGTCGTGGCCGCGGGAACCGCCGCGGCCGTGGTCCGTCTGCCGAGAAGAACATACAGCAGAAAAGCGCCGAAAACGGAGTTCACCGTGGGGATCCCCCATGGCAGCCAGATCCCCACCGCCGCTCCGGCCGCCCAGCAGATCAGCGCGGCGGGCACCCAGGACGGGCAGGTGGACGGCAGCTCCCCCGACGCGCGGCCGGCCTCCAGATCCGGTTTCCAGCGCCGGACCACGTAGTACTCGGCGATCACCACCCCCGCCACCGGCGGCGTGAGCACGCCGACCCACGTCAGGAAGGTGGTGAAGTGGTCGAGGATGCCGATCGCGGAGAGCACCGTGCCGAGGCCGCCGAGCAGCAGCGTCGCGGTGGTGCGGTCCAGCCGCCGGGACAGCAGCACCTGCACGGCGTTCACCAGCCCGAGCGAGGACGAATAGAGGTTCCAGTCGTTGATCTTCAGGATCGCGGTGACCAGGATCAGCGTGCCGAGCACCCCGGACGACGAGGTGATGATCCCGACCACGTCGGCGCTTTTCGCCGCGTGCGCGAGCAGCACCCCGATCAGGCCGATCAGGTATTGGCCGAGGGTGACGCTGACCAGGGTCTGCTTCACCACGTCGGACGCGGTGCGGTTGAACCGGGTCATGTCCGGCGTCATGATCGCGCCCATGATGAAGGCGCCCGCCACCAGCGTGGTGCCCTGCGCCAGCGACATCGCCGGGCCCGGCGGCGGCTCGGACATCAGCGTTGGCAGCGAATGGTCGCCGAGGGCGGAGATGATCGAAAACCCCGCCAGCGCCAGGAAAGCGGGCACCGTCAGATACGCCGTCCAGGCCATCGCGTGGAAGCCGAACACGACGATCGCGGTGACCAGCGCACCGCCCGCGAGCGCCCACACCCACACCGGCGGGCCGCCCATCAACGCGTGCAGACCGTGGGCGAAGACGTCGTTCTGCACCCCGAACCAGCCGGCCAGGCTCACCGTCATCAGGAGCCCCACCAGCGACGATCCGCCGGTGCCGAAGCCGGCCCAGCGCGCGAGCACCGACGTCGAAAGCCCTTCCCGCGTGCCGGCGACCCCCATCAGGATGGTGATGATCTCCAGCAGCACGGAGCCGATCGTGATGGCGAGTACCGCCTCCCAGAACGTCATCCCGAAGCCCAGCACCGCGCCGAGCAGGAACTGATGGAACGAGGAAACCTGCCCGAACCGTTGCAGGGCGACGGAAACCCAGGAGTAGCGGCGGTCGGCGGGCACCCGGCGCAGGGAGAAGTCGTCGTGTTCCACGCTCACTCCACCGGTTCCGGGACGGCTTGTTCGAGGACGACGAAACCTTGGCCCGGCAACGGCCGCCACGAGAGTTCGCCGCGGTAGAGCCGTTCGAGGAAGCCGACCCGCTGGTGATAGGCGAACACGGAGCTTTCGACGCCGGCCACGGCGACGGTGCCGACGAACATCGGCAACTCGGCGAGGAAGTACCGGACCGCGCTGCGCAGCTGGTCACGAGTGGGGTGTTCGCCTTCGGGCAGGCGCCGGTCCAGCACCCAGCCCGTGGCGCCGAGGCACTGCTCGGCGAACTCCGGATCGGTGGCGAACCGGTGGTGCGCCTCGGAAAGCAGGCCGAGATACGCGCTGTCGGCCTCCAGCACCGAGGCGTCCAGTATCAACGTGTGCGGATCTGAAGGGCAGACCTGCTGTAGCGCGCGGACGATCTTGTTACGCGTGTAATTCCCCTGCCGTTGCGCCTTTTGCGCGGCGCGGACCGGGTCGTAACCGAGCGCTTCGAGCGTGAACGCGGACGGGCCGTCCGGGACGAAGAAATGGAATCCCCGAAAGGCCGACATGGCCCAGCGGGCGAGATCGGCGATACGTTCCACGGTGAAATGGCTGTTGAACGGGCTGACGCCGAGACAAACGTGCTCGGCCCGCGCCAGCGGATCGGCGCAATGCTCCGTGAGTGGCAGTGGTCGCGGCAAGACGGCTCCTGATTCGCGTGATCTGCAAGGCGTCGACCGAACGTAGCCACGGCACGGTCGTGCGGGTATTGCCGTCGAATGTTGTCACCGGGTTATGAGAAATCGGCTGTCTCTACTTTCGGGGGTGCCGGGCGCGAACCGGTCGCGGTATACGAAGTCATGGAGATTCAGGTTCGGCATCTTCGCGTGATCTGTGAGATCGCCGCCGCCGGCAGTCTCAATCGTGCCGCGGCCGGGCTGGGGCTCGGTCAACCGGCGCTCAGCCACCAGTTGCGCCGGATCGAGCGGATGGTCGGCGGCCCGCTGTTCCACCGCGACCAGCAGGGGGTGCGGCCCACCGAACTCGGCGCCCTGATCCTGCGGCGGGCACGCGCGATCGTGCTCACCTTCGACGAACTGGAGCACGACTTCCACCGCCAGGAACCCGAGACGGGCGAATCGATCCGGATCGGCTGGAACGACAGCGCCATCACGGGTTCGCTGCTCGGCGGCCTGCGCGACCTGCGCCCCGGCGAGCCGTTCCGCACGCGCGCCGACACTTCGCGCACGCGGCTGCTGGCGCAGGTCGCGAACCGGGGCATCGACCTCGCGCTGATCATGATCTGCGGCCGTCGCGGTCTTCCGGTACCACCGGAAGTGCGGACGCTGACCCTGGTCGAGGAGCCGTCTTTCGTCGCCATCCCCGCGGAACACCCGCTCGCCGGCGAAGAGGAGATCGAGCTCGCCGAACTCGCCGGGGAGGACTGGATCGTGTCGAGCGGCGGCGACGGCTGCCGGGTGGTGTTCCGGGAAATGTGTCTCGCGCACGGTTTCGATCCGCGGATCAGCCACGACGTCGACATCGACACCGTGCGGGAAGACCTGGTCAGCGGCGGATACGGGGTCGGGCTGGTCCAGCCGACCCGGCCACCGGCGGACGGGCTGGCCATCCGGCCGCTGGCGGGCGCGCCGATGTGCGTGCGGCATGTGCTCGCGTGGCGGGAAGACGGTCCGTGCGCACGCGGTGTCCCGGAACTCGCCACCGAGGCGAGGGCGGGCTATTGGCGGCTCGCCGAACGGACGGCGTCGTACCGCTCCTGGCTGCACCGCCACGGCAGGGTGGCCGCCGGATAACCCCTCGGCATGCCGAGGCGGCACTAGAGCGTGTCCCGCGAGGCGGCCGACGATGTGAATCGTCAATCACGGTCGCCGGAAAGAAGGGGCACCATGCTGCCGTTGATCACCCGTACGGAACTGCTTTCCCGGATGGAGTCCGGCTCGGTGGTCGTGGTCGACACGATGCCGGTCGCCTATTTCGAAAAGGAGCATCTGCCGGAAGCGCGCAACATTCCGGGTTTCCCGTACGAGCAGGCCGCCGAATTCACCGACCGGCTGGCACCCACGGTGCTTCCGGACAAGGGCGCCGCGATCGTCGTCTATTGCGCGAACACGCCGTGCCGCAACAGCGAATTCGTCGGACGGCGCCTGCTGGAGCTCGGATACACGAACGTCCGCAAGTACCGCGAAGGCATCGAAGACTGGGTCGCGAACGATCTTCCGACCTGGTCTTCGTCCTGAAAGGAGATCGTCTTGTCCAAGGTCAAACGATTCGTCTGCGTGCTGGCCGGTGCGCTGGCACTCGTCACCGGATTCGGCGGCGGCGTGGCTTCGGCCGCACCGAAGGCCGAGAACGTGAAGACGGTGACCTCGGCCAACTACGCCGAGGTCATGAACATCTCGAAGCAGAAGCTGGTCATCATGGACTTCGGCGCGACCTGGTGCCCGCCGTGCCGCCAGATGAAGCCGGTGATCGAGCGGCTCGCCGGTGAATACGGCGGGCGGTTCCTGCTGGGCGAGGTCGACGTCGACCAGAGCCGTGACCTGTCCACCCGGTACAACATCCGCTATCTCCCGACGCTGGTCGGCGTCCGCAACGCCGCCGAACTGCCGTCGTCGCGGAACATCGGTTACCCGGGCGAAGCGCGGTTGCGCGCCTGGATCGACGCTCAGCTCGCGAAGGGCTGACCGATGACGTCGGAGAGAAACGCTTCGACGGCACCGAGGTAGGTCTCCGGCGCTTCGTCGTGCACCACGTGCCCGGCGCCTTGGACGACGATGTGCCGTCCGAGGCCGCCGGGCACACGGGCGGCCAGTTCGGCCTGCTGGCCGTGCGGCATCGCGGTGCGTTCGCCCTCGATCGCGAGCAGCGGACACTTGACGCGTTCGACGAACTCCCAGAAATCACGCCGTCCCCACTCGGCGGCGATCTCGTACAGGTCCGTGAGCGACGCGATGAGGTGGTAGCCGTCTTCGCGTTCCTCGACGCACTCGATGAAGTAGTCGCCGGTGTCGCCGAAGAACTCGCGCACGTGGGCCAGCGACCGGAACGGGACCGGCCACGACTCGAAGTACCCGCGCCAGGTGTCCACGGTCCGGCCGCGCTGATCCGGCGCGAAGTCCTCGCAGACCACGGCGCGGACGAGCTCGGGATGCGTGGCCGCGGTGACCCACGCGTGCAGGCCGCCCATCGAATGTCCGATCAGGACCGCGGGTTCGTCGAGGGTCCGCAGCACCTCGGCGACGTCGTCGGCGAACCGTTCGGTGCGCCAGGGCCCGCCGCGCGGCCCGCGCCCGTGCCCGCGCGCGTCCAGGCCGTGGACACGCCCGTACGGTTCGAGCCTTCGCGCGACCCGCCACCACGTCGTCGCCCTGCCCATCAACCCGTGCAGAAGGACGATCGGCGGCCCGTCGCCGCCGAAAGTGACCAACCCGTCGCGCTGAATCACCACTAAGCTCCCCTCCATGCGCAGCCGTGTCCCCGCCGCCGGTCTCGTCCTGGGGGTCGTCTGCGCCCTGATTATCGGCTGCAGTGCCGATCCTCCTCCGGCCACGCCCCCTCCGCCGCCGCCGATGAACCCGGCGCCGGGTGCTCCTGGCGCGGGCGACCCGTACTACCCGATGGACGGCAACGGCGGCTACGACGCGACCGAATACCAGGTCGGGATCACTTACGACCCCGCGAAAGGGCGTCTCGACGGCGACACCACGGTGATCGCGAAAGCGACCCAAGACCTCAATCGGTACAACTTGGACTTACGCGGCTTGACGGTCCAATCCGTTGAAGTGGACGGGAAACCGGCGAAGTTCGCCCGCGAGGGCGAGTTCGAGCTGGTGGTGACACCCGCCGAGCCGATCCGGAACGGGACCTCCTTCCGCACGAAGGTCCTCTACGGCGGAGACCCTTCGGCGACGCCCAAGGCGGGTGGCAGCGAGAACGGCTGGCAGAAGTCGAAGGACGGCGGCGCGTTCATCGTCGGCGAGCCGCATTCGGCGTCGTTCTGGTATCCCGTCAACGAGACCCCGCGCGACAAGGCGATGTTCACCCTCACCGCCCGCGTGCCGGACGGCTGGACCGTCATCTCGAACGGGCGCGAGATCCAGAAGGCCGCGGCGAACGGCTGGACGACGACGTCCTGGCAGGAGCGGACCCCCGTGGCGGCGTACCTGACCACGGTGGCGATCGACAAGTTCACCGTCGACCGGATGGCGCTCCCGGACGGGACACCGGTGGTCAACGCGTACGCGCCGGGCGCCGAGGACCGGCGCGACACCGGCAGGCGGCTGCCGGAGATCATCGGCTTCCTGAGCTCGAAGTTCGGGCCGTATCCGGTGGACGCGGCGGGCGGTATCTATCTCGACGAGGACATCCACTTCTCGCTGGAGACCCAGACCAGGCCGACCTACGCGAAATGGGCCGACCTGATCACCGTGGTGCACGAAACCGCGCACCAGTGGTTCGGCGATTCGGTGACGCTGAATTCGTGGTCGGACATCTGCCTCAACGAATGTCTCGCTTCGTACGCGCAGTGGCTGTGGCAGGAGTCGCGGGACAACGAGGACCTGGACGTCCGTTATCGCGCCGCGCTGGAGATCATGCGGGGCAGCGCGGATTTCTGGAAGCCGAAGCTGGTCGGCATGGGGGCCGGGCAGGAATTCCGCGGCGTCTACGACAAGGGGATCCTGGCCGTGCACGCGCTGCGGCGAAAGATCGGCGAAGGCGCGTTCGCGCGGCTGCTGAAGGAATGGCCTGCGGCGTACCGGAACGCCAACGCGACCTGGGCGGACTTCGAGGCGTTCACGATCAAGCTTTCGGAGCAGGACCTGCGGCCGTTCTTCGACGCGTGGTTCCACGGGACGACGATCCCGCCGGACGCCGAACTGCTTCCAGGCACCCTGCGCGGCTGACGCCACCCACGCATTTAGTCCTCTAAATGCGGGGGTAGTCCGGCAGGTCGATGCCGTTCACGACGTCCCGCATCTTCCGCGAGGCCAGCGCGGCGAAGGGCTTCAGCCGCATGACCCGCATCGCCAGGTACCGCATCCGCAAGCCCGTCCGCGATTTCGCGAAGATCGACTCCGCGTTCTCCCGCCCCAGCTCCTGCGTCTTCTCGACGAACTCGCGCATGACGGCTTCGTAGCGCTTCAGCCCGGTGTCGAGACCGGCGGCGAGTTCCCCGGCGAGCACGTACGCGCCGACGAACGCCAGGCTCGTGCCCTGCCCGGACAGCGGCGACGGGCAGAAAGCGGCGTCGCCCAGCAGCCCGACACGGCCTCGCGACCAGGAGTCCATGATCACCTGGGCGCACGAGTCGAAGTAGAAGTCGGGCGCCTCGTCCATCCGGTCGAGCAGCCAGGGCGCCTCCCACTCCATCCCGGCGGCGAACCGCCGGACCAGCGCCTTCTGTGCCTCGACGTCGCGATAGTCGTAGTCGATTTTCGGCGAAGCGAACCCGAAGTACGCCATCGCCTCGTCGCCGTCGCGGACGGCACGGATCCCGGCGGACCGGCCGACGTCGTCGTAGCCGACGGCCCAGTTCCGCAGGCCGAGCCGGTTCGGCACGGTGAAGAACGCCAGGTACGAACCCAGATGCCGGACGAACCGCGACTCCTCGCCGAAGGCCAGTGCCCGCACGCCCGAATGCAGCCCGTCCGCCCCGATGACCAGGTCGAACGTCGCCCTCGAACCACTCGCGAAGGTGACGCCGACACCGTCGTCCCGCTCGTCCAGCGCGGTGATCCGGTCGCCGAAGACGTACTCCGTCCGCTCTTTGGTCGCTTCGTAGAGCACTTCGGTCAGGTCGCCGCGGAGGATCTCGATCTCCGCGACGACACCGTCGCCGTCGAAGTCGTCGGCGCGGATGGTGGCCTTCGTGCGGTTCTTCCGGTCGACGAGCGTCTCGCCCTTCGTGTCCGTGCAGGCCGCGCGGATGCGTTCGTCCAGCCCCATCCGGCGGGCGACCTCCTTGGCCGTTCCGCGCAGGTCGACGGCCTGGCCGCCGGGGCGCAACGACGGCGCGCGCTCCACGACGGTCACCTGGAAGCCGTACCGGGTGAGCCAGAAGGCCAAGGCCGGTCCGGCGACGCTCGCTCCGGAGATGAGGATCTTGGTGTCAGCCATCGTCTGGAAGGTCCCACGCATCACATCGCGGCGCAAAAGGATTTCGTCGTAGGCTGGCGGCATGGCTGTCGTGAAGATCAACGCGATCGAGGTCCCCGAAGGCGCTGGCCCCGAGCTGGAGAAGCGGTTCGCCGCGCGGCTGCACGCCGTCGACAACCAGCCCGGCTTCCTCGGCTTCGAGCTGCTCCGCCCGGTCTCCGGCGAGTCGCGCTACTTCGTCTACACCAAGTGGGAGTCCGAAGAGGCGTACCAGGCGTGGGCGTCCGGCCCGGCGCGTGAGGCGCACGCGGGCGAGCGCGCGAAGCCAGTCTCCACGGGTGCGAACCTGCTGGAATTCGAGGTCGTCCAGGCTTCGAAGCCGGGTGAGTGAACTCGAACGAGCCGCGGAACTGATCGACGGCGCCGGCGCGCTGCTCGTCTGTGCCGGCGCCGGGATGGGCGTCGACTCCGGCCTGCCCGATTTCCGGGGCGATGAAGGTTTCTGGAAGGCGTATCCGCCGTATGAGCGGCTGGGCATCAGCTTCGTCGAGCTCGCCGACCCTCGGCATTTCGCCGAAGATCCCGAGCTGGCCTGGGGTTTCTACGGGCACCGGCTCGCGCTGTACCGCGCCACCGTGCCGCACGACGGGTTCCGGCTACTGCTGTCCTGGGGAGCACGGAAACCGGGCGGCACCCGCGCGTTCACGTCCAATGTGGACGGACAATTCCAGAAGGCGGGTTATCCGCACGTCGCCGAGGCGCACGGCTCCATCCATCATCTGCAGTGCCTCGACAGGTGCACCAAGGAGATCTGGCCCGCGGACGACGTCGAGGTCCCGATCGGCGAAGACACCATGCGCGCGCAGGCGCCCTTGCCGTCCTGTCCGCGCTGCGGCGGTCTCGCCCGGCCCAACATCCTGATGTTCGGCGACTACGACTGGCTCGGGCAGCGCAGCCAGGCCCAGCTCGACGAGCTGAACGCGTGGCGCCGCGCGCATCGCGACCTCGTGGTGGTGGAACTCGGCGCCGGGCAGGCCGTGCCGACGGTGCGGCGGTATTCGGAGCTGGCCAGCGCCGCGACCGGCGCCCTGGTGCGGATCAACCCGCGTGAACCCGGGATCCGGCACGGCCGCGGCGTTTCCCTCGCGACCAACGGCCTGGAAACGCTCGAAGCGCTGGACGCCCTGCTCAGCTAGGCCCAGGTCCTTGCCTTCCGGTCTCGGGGTGGATGAAGGGGACTTTCACCGCATGCGACGCGGGTAAAGCGCCCTTCACCGCGTGGGTGAGGGACCGTGCCATGAACATCCACAAGGTGCACCTGAACCGGCGACACCGTCCAGGTCGCGCCCGCGTCACCCGAGCGCGCTCTCCGGGGCGCCCGCGGGCAGCTGTCCCGGGACACAGGCCGCGAGCAGCGACAAGGCCAGAATTCCCCAGAGCTTCCTCATCAGCGGGAAGCCTGCCAGCGGAAGGTCACTTTCCGGGCAGGACGATTTCCGCGTAGACGGCGTCGTGATCGCTCCCCGGCGTCTCCAGCACCTTGAAGTCCGCGATGGCCGTCCGTTTGTCCGCCAGCACGTGGTCGATCGCCACCGGCGGCGCGATCCCGTTCGTCCAGGTCCCCTGCAAGGCCTTCCCCAGCTCATCGGCCGCGTCCACGTATCCCCTGGTCAGCAGCTCGCGGAAGAGCGCGTGGTCGAGGCTCGCGTTGAAGTCGCCCGCCAGGATCCTGATGTCGTGCTCGGCGTCGGCGTACGGCAGGTCCTTGGCCTCGGCGACCCACTCGTACCGGTCCCACATCGGCGCCGACGGATGGACCGCGACGACCTCGACGCGGACGCCGTCCCCCAGATCCACGCTCGCGCTCGGCTGCTTGTGATCCGAGTCGCCGCTCAGCTTCAACGGCGTGAGCGGGTACTTCGACACCAGCCCGGAGCCGGACGCCCACTCGGCCGGATGCAGCACGCGGTACGGCAGGACCTGGAACAGCCCCGCCCGGTCGAGCGCGGTGATCGCCTCGGGGGTCAGCTCGGTCAGGCTCAGGACGTCGACCTGGTGTTCCTTCACGTAGCCGACGATCCTGTCCGGATCCGCCCCGCCGCCGAGCATGTTCGACGCCAGGACGCGGACGTGCTTCCCGTCGAGCGCCTTCTGCTCGTTCGCGAACGCGCGCGGCAGGACCATCGACGCGATCGTGCAGGTCAGCGCCAGTGCGACGACCGCGGTCCACCAGCGCCGCAGGCCCAGCGCGAGGAGGCCGAGCACGAGCGTCGCGATCCCGGCGTACGGGGTGAGCGCGAGCGCCGCGATCGTGTACGTGTTGCCGTCGTAGCCGACCAGCCGCAGCGCGGTCAGCACCGCGAACGGAACGACCGCCGCGATGAGGATCCCGCCGGCCAGCTTCCGTCCGGTGCCGGGACGCGCCGCCGGACGAACCGGACGTTCTTCGATCACCATGCCGTCGAGTATGCCGATCACGCGCGCCGGGGCGGCGGTCTCCACAACACCTTCACAACCTCCTCACACGGCGTCTACCAGCGCTTATCAGCCCCTGTCAGCCGCTGCCAGCGCGCTGTGCGCGGTCTGCCAGGCCCGGGGTGCACCTTTGTCCGCGGGGCGAGATCCACAGGAGGAAAGCGATGACTCACGCGATCAGGGCCGAGGGCCTGGTCAAACACTATGGGGAGACGAAGGCGCTCGACGGGGTCGATCTGGAGGTCCCGGCGGGCAAGGTGGTCGGGGTGCTGGGGCCGAACGGCGCGGGGAAGACGACCGCCGTCCGGATCCTGGCCACCTTGATCCGGCCGGACCGCGGCCACGCGAGCGTCTTCGGGTACGACGTCGTCAAGAACCCGATGGCGGTCCGGAGCATGATCGGGCTGACCGGGCAGTACGCGTCGGTCGACGAGGACCTTTCCGGTACGGAGAACCTCGTCCTGATCGGCAGGCTGCTGGAGTTCTCGAGGGCGGACGCGAAGCAGCGCGCGGCCGAACTGCTGGAGCGGTTCGAGCTGACCGACGCCGCCGGCCGCGCGATCAAGACCTACTCGGGCGGGATGCGGCGGCGGCTCGACCTCGCCGCGAGCCTGGTCGGCCGTCCCAAGGTGCTGTACCTCGACGAGCCGACCACGGGCCTCGACCCGCACGCCCGCAACGAGGTCTGGGCCGTGGTCCGGACGCTGGTCGCCGACGGCACGACGGTGCTGCTCACCACGCAGTACCTGGAGGAGGCCGACCAGCTGGCCGACACGATCACCGTGTTCGACCACGGGCACGTCGTGGCGAACGGCCGGGCCGACGAGCTCAAGCGGCGGACCGGCGGCCAGACACTGCAGGTGCGGCCGTCCGCGCTCGCCGACCTCGACGCCGTCGAGCGCATCCTGGCCGGGCTCACCGGGGTCCGGCCGAACCGGGACGACGACACCGGGCTGCTCACCGCGCCCGTCGCCGATCCCGTCCTGCTGTCCACTTTGGTCCGCAAGCTGGACGAAGCCGGGATCACCGCGGACGAGCTGGCGCTGCGGCTGCCCAGCCTCGACGAGGTGTTCCTCGCGCTGACCGGCAAGAAGACCGACGAGTCCACAAAGGACACTACTCCGGAAGGGAGCCTGGTATGACGACCATCGCCGCGCCCGCACCACGGCGCGTTTCACTGTCGAGCAGCACGCGGCACGGGCTTTCCCTCGCCTGGCGCGGCGTGCTGAAGATCCGCAAGAACCCGGAGCAGCTGGCCGACGTCACGCTCGCGCCGATCATCTTCCTGGTCATGTTCGTCTACCTGTTCGGTGGCGCGATCATGGGCAGCACCGAGAGCTACCTCCAGATGATCGTGCCCGGCATCATGGTGTTCAACATCCTGCAGGCCAGCATGACCGTCGGCGTCCAGCTGAACACCGACGTCACCAAGGGCGTGTTCGACCGGTTCCGCGCGATGCCGATCGCCCGGTCCGCGCCGCTGATCGGCGCCGTGCTGGCCGATATCGTGCGGTACCTGGTGTGCCTGGTCGTGCTGATGGTCGTGGCGACGATCATGGGCTACCGGATCCAGACCGGCCCCGCCGAGTTCGCGCTGGCGATCCTGCTCGTCATCGCGTTCGCGCTGTCGTTCTGCTGGGCTTCGGTGTTCGTCGGGATGCTGGTGAAGAGCCCCGGCGCGGTGCAGGGCCTGATGTTCGTGGTGCTGATGCCGCTGACCTTCGGCAGCAACGTGTTCGTGGGGACGAGCACGATGCCCGGCTGGCTGAAGGCGTGGGCCGACATCAGCCCGGTGACACAGATGTCCGACGTCCTGCGCGGGCTGATGAACGGCGGACCGATCGCCGGCCCGCTGACCGGGGCGCTGATCTGGATGGCGGCCGCGCTCGCGGTCTTCTTCCCGCTCGCCACTTGGGCCTACCGGAAGCGCGTCTGACTCCGGGTCAGGGGGAACGCGCGTGAAGGGCTCCTCGCCACTGCCGGGCGAGGGGCCCTTCTTCACGCGCCCACTTCCCGCAGGATCCAGGACATCAGGTCGGCCCGGGACAGCCCGGCGTCCTGCACGAGCAACGCTTCGTAGCGCTCTTCGCCGAATCGCCCGCGCAGTTCGCCGATCAGATCCCGGATGGCAGGCTCGCCGAGATCCAGCCTGCCGCGCAGCAGCTTCGCCGCGCCGAGCAGCCGGACGGCGGTCTCGGGGTCACCCTGCCGGAACCGGATCAGGCCGCAGACCTCGACGATCCGCCCGAGGTCGGCGATGTCGCCGCGCTCCGCGGTGGATTTCACGACGACCGCGGCACCGCGCGCGGCCGCGTCCGGATCCCCGGCGGCCAGCGCGATCTCGGTGTCGATGTACCCGCCGAACTCCTCGCCGAACATGCCCGGTGCCGCGACCAGGGCCATCTTCTCCCGGAACCGGATGGCGACCTCGCGGGCCTCGTCCACACGTCCGGCTCGGCAGAGCAGATCGGCCTTGCCCACCAGCACCATCACCGCGAGCTGGGCGTTGCCTTTCTCGGTCGCGTAGCGCTCGGCCTCGAACATCTCGCGCGTCGCCGTGTCCAGGTCGCCCGCCCGCGCGTACTCCGTCGCGAGCCGCCAGCGCTGCTGGATCACGTCGTCCTGCGAACCCAGTTCGAGCGCGAGCGCGAGCCCTCGGCGGTACAGCGCGAGCGCGGCTTCGTGATCGCCGGACATCGAGATGTCGCTCGCCTTCATGCCCAGCGCCATCGCGGTGCCCCACCGGTCGCCCAGCGCCAGGAAGCCTTCGTAGGCCCGGTCCCTGGCCTGTTCGGCGCCGTCGGGGTCACCGTCGTCGGTGAGGACGAAGCTGTGCGCCCACGATCCCGCCGCCCTGGCCCACGGGTCCTCGCTCGACAGTGCCCGCTCCACCTCGCGGTGCGCGAGCTTCTTGTCCTGCGAGAAGAAGGCCAGCATGGGCAGGCCGATGGCCAGCCCGGCGAACCGGCGGTACGCGTCGGTCCGCACGCATTCGTCGATGAGCGAGCGGACGGCCACCGGGTCGCCGACGCCCGGCACCATCGTGGTGATCTCGCGCATCGCCCGGAACGCGGCCGCGAAGTCGTCCTCCAGGCGGTCTCCGAAGGTGAGCACTTCGGCGACGAAGGACTCGACCCGCTCGCTGTCTCCCTTGATCAGCCAATACCAGAACGTGCCGCCGAACAGGTGCATCGCCATGTCGACGTCGTCGGCGTCGATGGCCTGGCGGAGCGCGGTCACGATGTTGCCGTGCTCCACGTCGTAGCGGGAGATGGCGACGAGCTGATCCGCCGTCCGCAGCATCGGCTCCAGCCTCTCGGCGAGCTGCGCGTAGTAGCGGTGATAGGCCTTCCTCAGCCGTTCCCGCTCTTCGGCCTCGTCGAGCCGCTCCGCCGCGTACGCCCGGATGGTCTCCAGCATGCGGTAGCGGGGCTCGCCGTGCTCCCCCGCGGTCGCGTCCACAATGGACTTCTCGACGAGTGAGCCGAGGACGTACAGGATGTCCTCGACGGGAAGGTCGTCGTCGGCACAGACGCTTTCGACCGCTTCGACCTCGGCACCGCCCCCGAACACCGAAAGCCGCCTGGCGAGCACACGTTCGGCGTCGTCGAGCAGGTCCCAGCTCCACTCGACGACGGCACGCAGCGTGCGCTGCCTCGGCAGTGCCGTCCGGCTGCCGGAGGTCAGCAGGCGGAACCGGTCGTCGAGGCGCTGCGAGATCTGCGCGACGGTCATCGACCGCAGCCGCGCCGCGGCCAGCTCCAGTGCCAGCGGCATCCCGTCCAGCCTGCGGCAGATCTGCGCGACGTCGTCCACTGTGGACTCGTCGAGCCTGAAGTCCGGGCGCACGGCCACCGCCCGGTCGACGAACAGCCGGATCGCGCCCGCCTCGGCCGCTTGGGAAACCGTCGGCGTGCCCTCCGGGACGGACAGAGGACCGAGCGGGCACAGCGTCTCGCCGTCGATGGCCAGCGCCTCCCGGCTCGTCGCGAGGACGCGCAAGGTCGGCACGCGCCGCAGCAGGGTGTTCGTCAGCTCCGCCGCCGCGTCGACCAGATGCTCGCAGTTGTCCAGCACCAGCACCGCTTCACCGGCGCCGAGGGTCTCCACGACCCTGGCCAGCGCGTCCGCCGGGCGGCGCATCGGGTCGCCGGCGTGCGAAAGGCCGAGATCCCACAGCTCCAGCGCCGCGAAGACCGCGCCGGGCAGGTCGCCGGGGTCGCGGACGCCGGCGAGCGGCACGAACCAGACACGTCCGCGCGCGTGCGCCGGATGCCGCGTCGCGACCTCCGTGGCCAGCCGCGTCTTCCCGGCGCCACCGGGCCCGACGAGCGTCACCAGCCGCGCACCGGCGAGGAGTTCGGCGATCAGCTTCAACTCGTCGTCACGGCCGACGAAACTGGTCAGCCGCACCGGCAGATGGTCGGCGGGCGCGGGCGGCGGGCCGAGTTCGCCACGCAGCGCGGCGAGATGGATCTCCTGGAGCTCGGCCGAAGGGTCGACGCCGAGCTGATCGGCCAGCGCCTCCCGGACCTCCTCGTAGACGGCGAGGGCGTCGGACTGGCGATCGGCCGCGCACAGCGCCCGGATCCACAGCCCGGCGAGCCGTTCGCGCAGGGGATGCCGCCCGGCGGCCTCCTTGAGATCCGCCAGCACCCGGTCGTGCCCGCCGAGCCGGATCTCCGCTTCGAAACGGTCTTCGGCGGCTTCGAGCCGCAGATCCTCCAAGCGGGTCGCGGGTGCCTGCGCGAAAGGAGCGTCGAGGACGTCGGACAGCGCTTGCCCACGCCACAGCCCGAGCGCCTCGGCGAGGATCGCGGCCGCCCCGGCGTCCCGGCCCGCCGTGAGTTCCGCGCGTCCCTCCGCGGCCAGCCGCTCGAAACGGCACACATCGACGTCCTCGCGGGCGACGTCCAGCCGGTAACCGCCCGGCCCGGAGTCCAGGGCGACGTCTTCGGCACGCAGGACCTTGCGCAGCCGCGAGACCAGGGATTGCAGCGCGTTCGCCGCGTCGGCGGGCGGCTCCGCGCCCCAGAGACCGTCGACGAGGGCCGTCGCCGGGACGGCACGGCCGGGGTCCAGCGCGAGCCTGGCCAAGAGCATGCGGAGGCGGGCACCGCCGATGTCGACCGGGGTGCCGTCACCGGCCTCCGCTCCGACCGGGCCCAGCAGCGTCACACGCACGGACCCCAGCTTTCCAGAAGCCGCAAACGCATACCCCGGTCAGGCGACGGAAGTGGGGATTATCCGGGCACGAAGGATCTTTCCGGGCGGAAGGCCGAGGTCACGGCGCTACGTTCGGGACCAAGTCACAGCCGATCGACTGGGAGCGTGAATGAGGTACCGGAGTGCGGCCGTCGTCGCCGCCGTTCTGGCCGCGAGTGTCCTCGGCGGCGGGACCGCCCTCGCCGACACCGGGAAACCCGGCGCCGACGGCGCGGGCGACAGCTACTACCCGCAGGACGGCAACGGCGGCTACGACGTCGGCGACTACAACCTGAAAATCGGCTACGAGCCCGCCACCAAACAGCTCACCGGCCTGCAGACGATCACCGGGCGGACCACCCAGGCGCTGAGCTCGTTCAACCTCGACCTGCACGGGCTGACCGTCGACTCGGTCAAGGTCGACGGGCGGAAGGCGGCCTTCACCCGCACCGGCGACCACGAACTCGTGATCACCCCGGCGCGTCCGCTGCGGAACCACGAGCGGTTCACCGCCGAAATCGCGTATCACGGCGTCCCGCAGCCGATCGAGGATCCGGCGCTGGGCGAGAACGGCTGGCAGTACGCGAAATCCGGCGGCGCGTTCGTCGCGGGCGAGCCGAAATCGGCGACCACCTGGTACCCGGTCAACGACACCCCGCGCGACAAGGCGACCTTCCACCTCGCCGTCACCGTGCCCTCGGAATGGGGCGTCATCTCGAACGGCCGCGAGCGCGGGCACTTCGCCGACGGGGCGAAGACCACCTACGTCTGGGCCGAAGAGACCCCGGCCGTGCCGTACATGACGACGGTCGCGATCGACAAATGGGAATTCGAGCGGACGAAGCTGTCCGACGGCACCCCGGTCGTCAACGCCTACGCCCCCGGCACCCCCGCGTCGACCAAACAGGCCGAGGCGCGGCTGCCGGAGATCATCGACTTCCTGGCGTCGAAGTTCGGGCGCTACCCGGTGGACGCGGCGGGCGGCATCTTCCTCGCCGAGCCGATCGGGTTCTCGCTGGAGACGCTGAGCAGGCCGATCTACTCGGGCGCGGCGGGCAACATCCCGACGATCGTGCACGAGAACGCCCACCAGTGGTGGGGCGACTCGGTCGCCGTCGACAAGTGGAAGGACGTCTGCCTCAACGAATGCTTCGCCTCGTACGCGGAATGGCTGTGGTCCGAGGCGAAGTCGGGCCAGGACCTGAAGGCGCGCTACCTGATTGCCGTGCAGAAGGCGACGGACCGGTTCTGGGCCGGGAAGCTGTACGACATGGGGCCCGGCAACGAGTTCACCTACGTGTACTCGAAGGGCCCGGTGGCGTTGCACGCGCTGAAGAACTACATCGGCGCCGCGCCGTTCGACCGCATCCTGAAGACGTGGCCCGCCATCCACCGCGACGGCAACGCGAGCCTTCCGGAGTTCCAGAAGTTCGCCGAGCGCGTCGCGCACAAGAACCTCCAGGGCTTCTTCGACGCGTGGTTCTACGGCAGCACCAAGCCGGCGCCCGAGTACCTCTACCCGGGTGACCTCAAGCCCGCCGCCTGAGGTGTGCTCACCGAATGAGGTGGCAGGTCGAGCGAGGACACGCGCGCGCGTTTCTCTTCGGCCGAAGGCCTCGGATTTGCGAAGACGGGCCGCGCTCTCGCACAAAGTGAGTCGAACACCCCACACCACGGCCCGGCTGCGGAAATCCGAAAGCGCGCCTTGAGAGACACAGCCTGACCTGCGTCACACGTTAGGGTGAGGGCATGGCGTCTGTGCTCCTCACCGGTTTCGAACCGTTCGGCGGTGAGCGGGTGAATCCGTCGTGGCAGGCGGTTTCCCTGCTCACCGGCCGGCGGCACGACACCGTGGCCGTCGAACTGCCGTGCGTCTTCTCGCGTTCGCTGGTCACCTTGCGCGACGCGATCGACGAGTACCGCCCGGATCTGGTGATCTGCGTCGGCCAGGCGGGCGGCCGCCCCGACGTCACCCCGGAGCGGGTCGCGATCAACCTGATCGACGCCCGTATCCCGGACAACGCGGGCTCGCAGCCCGTCGACGTCCCGGTGATCCCCGGCGGGCCCAACGCGTACTTCACCACGCTGCCGGTGAAGGCCTGTGTCACGGGGATCAAGGACGCGGGGCTGCCGGCGTCGGTCTCGCACACCGCCGGGACGTACGTGTGCAATCAGGTCTTCTACGGGCTGATGCACTTGCTGGACAACGACTTTCCCGGTGTGCGCGGCGGTTTCGTGCATGTGCCGTACACCCCGGAGCAGGCCGCGCGGACCACCGCGCCGAGCCTGGCCGTGCACCGCTCCGCCGAGGCGCTGGAGATCATCGTGGACACGGCGCTTTCGGTGACCGAAGACCTTTCGACACCGGCGGGCACCCTGCACTGATCAAGGCTTGAGCTGGGCGGTGAAGAACTCGACCATCTCCGCGGTCGTCCGCGCGGTGCCGTCGCTGCGGGTCGAGACGAGCATCGCGCTCAACGGCGCGTCTTCGGTCCCGAAGAGCACGATGCCGCTTCGCGCGCCTACGCCTGCCACGTAGCGCCCTCGGAGGCCGTCGGCCGCCCAGGTGCCCTCCGCGGGTTTGCCCTTGGTCATCCGCTGCCGGACGCCGTCCTCCAGGCCGGTCATCGCGACGCCCTGGTAGTAGTTGATCGCGTTCGACCCCTTGGCGTCCTTGAACACGCAGGTGACCGCCGACGCCGCACCCACCGTGGCGGCCGCGTCGGGCGCGTCCCGGCACTCGTCCCGCTGCGGGATGACGGCGGCGATCCGGCGGAGACAGTCCGTGAACCCCTGCGCGTCCTTCGGGCCGGGCTGATCGCAGCTCACCGGTTTCGCCGGGGCCGGCCCGGCGACGGGCTCCTCCTTGCCGCCGCTGAGCAGGACGATCGTCGTCACGATCGCCGCGAGGGCGAGCGCCACGACGCCGTAGGTCGTGGGCTTCTGCCAGTTCCGGCCGGGCGGCGGCGGGGGCGGCGTCCAACGCGGCGGCTGGGCACGCTGCGGCGGGGGCTGGTGCTGCACCGGCTGCTGGACGGGCTGTGGCCGAACCGGCGCGAAAGCGGGCACGGTCAGCTGGGAATCCTCACCACCGGCGGGCACGTGATGCAGCCCGAACGCGACCGCCGTCTCCGGCTGGTCCTGCGTGGTCGGCGCGATCCTGAGCTGGTTCGCCAGCAGGCTCGCCAGCAACGGCATCCGGCTCGGCCCGCCGACGAGGTAGACGCCGCCGAGCCGGTCCGGGGTCAGCCCGGCGCGATGGATCGTGGTGGCCAGGAGTTCGCCGCTGCGCAGGAAACTCGGCCGGACGAGCGCTTCGAGCTCCATCCGCGTCACCCGCACGTCGCCGAACGGCTCCGGCATCGGGATCTCGGTCTGCTGGTGCCGCGACAGGCTTTCCTTGGCGTCACGGACATCCTGCAGCAACGACCGGCGCGTCCGGCGGTCGCTGACCGACTGCGGGCGCAGGATCCGTTGCCACTGCGCGGGATCGGAATGCGACACCTCGCGGCCGATGTGCACCAGCAGCGCCTGGTCGATGTCGAGACTGCCGAGATCGGGCAGCCCGTCCTCGGCGAGCACGGCGAACCCCTGCGCGCTCACCCCGACGACGGCGCAGTCGAAGGTGCCCGCCCCGAGGTCGTACACCGCGATCGGACCGGGCGGCCGCCTGCCGTTGTCGAGCGAGGCGTAATGCGCGGCTGCCGCGACCGGTTCGGGAATGAGCACCGTGGTGGGAAATCCGGCCTTGAGGGCGGCGTCGCGGAGGATCTGCTTGCGATCCGGTCCCCAGCCCGCGGGATGCGAAATGCGCACCTGCGCGGGCATCCGCTGGAGGAGCAGCTCGGCCTCCTCGCCGACCCGGCGCAGGACCGCGGCGAAGGCGTCGGCGATGGGGAGCGAGACGTCACCGAGCTGGAGGGCACCCTTGTCGATGCGCCGCTTCGGATTCGCCTCGAACCGGCTCGGATCCAGCCGGGCCCGGCGTTCGGCGTCCCGGCCGACGAAGACCGTGCCGTCCTTGTCGGCGTAGATCGCGGACGACATCGTCACCGATCCGTCGATCTCGACGACCTGCGTCCCCCTGCCGTGGATCGAAAGCACCCCCACCGTGCTGGAGGTACCGAAATCGATCGCCAGAACGTCCACCTGACCCCCTCCCGGACCCGATGGCATCGTCTCACGCGAAGATCGGGAGACCGGGGCGGGTTCAGACGGCGGTGGAAATGGTGACGTCGTGATCGTCGAAATCGGCGACCACGCGCATGCGGCCGCCCAACGCGACGATGTACCTGCGGAGCGTGTCCAACTCCATCTGGCTCGGATCACCCTGTTCGAGCTGGCTGATCCGCGGCTGGCTGACGCCCATTCGCTTGGCGACCTCGGCCTGGCTCAGCCCGATGTCCTCACGCAGTCGCGACAGCCGGAAGCCGAGAACGTAGGCCTGAGTGGCTTCTCGCGCCTCGGCACGCGCGGCTTCGACGTCGCGACCGGCTTCACGGTCCGCGGCGAGCTTTTCGGCCTTGACCTCTTTCCAGGACCGACCCATTTCAGCCTTCCTCCATCGCGTCCAGATGCCGCCGGTATCGCTCCTCCGCGATCGGGATGTTGATGTCGTACCACCGTTTCCAGTTTCCGGCCTTGTCACCGGCTACCAGGAGCACGGCCCGGCGCACCGGGTCGAAGACGAACAGGATCCTGATCTCGGTGTGCCCGGCCGACGCCGGGCGTAACTCTTTCAAGTTGTGTCTTCGCGAGCCGCTGATCCGGTCGACCAGTGGCCGCCCGAGCCGGGGACCTTCACGAGCCAGCATGTCGATCGCCTCTTCGACCCGGTCGGCCGTACGCGGTTCTTCCCGACACAGCGCCGCGAACCAGCGATCCACTTCCTCGTGAAGTTCGATCTCCCACTGCATCAGCCGACCATAATGTAGACCTTATATCGGTCGAGGCTCGAAGACCAGAGTTCCCACGAAGGTGCGCTTTTGCCTTGGGACCTTCCGCAACCGCAAGGACCGCACGCGAGTTCCGCCTCCAATCACGCGAGTCACGCGCCCAAGCACGCGAGTCGCGCCCCCAATCACGCGTGTCGTCCATCCACGCACACGTGTCGTCCACCCAGACACGAATGGCGTCCGTGCGGAAAGACGTAACTCGCGTGATTGGGCACGTAACTCGCGTGATTGGAGGGCGAACTCGCGTGATCGGACGGACGACACGACACACCCGGAAACGCGGAAGTGCCCGCCGCGGCGAACCGCGACGGGCACTTCCGGAGCAGAGAGGCGTCACTCGCCCTCGGCTTCACCGTTCTCTTCGGTCGAGCCGGCACCGATGCTCACCGGCGGGGCGTCCGGGACCGACGAGGGGCGGGCTTCGCCGCGGAAGACGAAGTGCGCCTTGTCGTCCTTCTCGCCCTCTTCGTCGTTCCAGCCCTCGACGTCGACCAGGATGATCTGGCCGGGCTGGACCTCGCCGAACAGGATCTTCTCCGACAGCTGGTCCTCGATCTCGCGCTGGATCGTGCGACGCAGCGGCCGCGCGCCCAGCACCGGGTCGAAGCCGCGCTTGGCGAGCAGCGACTTGGCCTTGGGCGTGAGCTCCAGCTCCATGTCCTTGGCCTTGAGCTGCGTCTCGACCCGGGCGATCATCAGATCGACCATCTCGATGATCTGTTCCTTGGTCAGCTGGTGGAAGACGATGATGTCGTCGATCCGGTTCAGGAACTCCGGCCGGAAATGCTTCTTCATCTCCTCGTTGACCTTTTGCTTCATCTTCTCGTACCGGTTGGTGCTGTCACCGCCGGACGAGAACCCGAGCGAGACGGACTTGGAGATGTCCGAGGTACCCAGGTTCGAGGTGAAGATGAGCACGGTGTTCTTGAAGTCGACCGTACGACCCTGACCGTCGGTGAGACGACCGTCTTCGAGGACCTGCAGGAGCGTGTTGTAGATCTCCTGGTGGGCCTTCTCGATCTCGTCGAACAGCACCACCGAGAACGGCTTGCGCCGCACCTTTTCGGTCAGCTGGCCGCCCTCTTCGTAGCCGACGTAGCCCGGAGGGGCACCGAAGAGCCGCGAAGCGGTGTAGCGGTCGTGGAACTCGCCCATGTCGATCTGGATGAGCGCGTCGTCCTCGCCGAACAGGAACGCCGCGAGCGCCTTGGACAGCTCGGTCTTACCGACACCGGACGGGCCGGCGAAGATGAACGAGCCGGAGGGGCGCTTCGGGTCCTTCAGGCCGGCACGGGTGCGGCGGATCGCCTGGGAGACGGCCTTTACCGCGTCCTCCTGGCCGATGATCCGCTTGTGCAGCTCCTCCTCCATGCGGAGCAGACGCGTGGTCTCCTCCTCGGTGAGCTTGAACACCGGGATACCGGTCCAGTTGGCGAGGACCTCGGCGATCTGCTCCTCGTCGACCTCGGCGACGACGTCGAGGTCGCCGTCCTTCCACTGCTTCTCCCGCTCGCCCTTCTGGCCGAGGAGGGTCTTCTCCTCGTCACGGAGGCGGGCGGCGCGCTCGAAGTCCTGCGCGTCTATCGCGGACTCCTTGTCCCTGCGCACGTCGGCGATCTTCTCGTCGAACTCGCGCAGGTCCGGCGGCGCGGTCATGCGGCGGATGCGCATCCGGGCGCCGGCCTCGTCGATCAGGTCGATCGCCTTGTCCGGCAGGAAGCGGTCGTTGATGTAGCGGTCCGCGAGGGTGGCCGCCTGCACCAGCGCGCCGTCGGTGATCGAGACGCGGTGGTGCGCCTCGTACCGGTCACGCAGACCCTTCAGGATCTCGATCGTGTGCTCGAGCGACGGCTCGCCGACCTGGATCGGCTGGAAGCGGCGCTCCAGCGCGGCGTCCTTCTCGATGTACTTGCGGTACTCCTCGAGCGTGGTCGCACCGATGGTCTGCAGCTCGCCACGGGCCAGCATCGGCTTCAGGATCGACGCGGCGTCGATCGCGCCCTCGGCGGCACCCGCGCCGACGAGCGTGTGCAGCTCGTCGATGAACAGGATGATGTCGCCGCGGGTCTTGATCTCCTTGAGCACCTTCTTAAGGCGCTCTTCGAAGTCACCGCGGTACCGGGAACCGGCGACCAGGGAGCCGAGGTCGAGGGTGTAGAGCTGCTTGTCCTTCAGCGTCTCCGGGACCTCGCCCTTGACGATGTTCTGCGCGAGCCCCTCAACGACGGCGGTCTTGCCGACGCCGGGCTCACCGATGAGGACCGGGTTGTTCTTGGTGCGCCGCGACAGCACCTGCATGACCCGCTCGATCTCTTTGCCCCGGCCGATGACCGGGTCGAGCTTGCCTTCGCGGGCCTGCACGGTCAGGTTGCGGCCGAACTGGTCGAGCACCAGCGACGACGACGGGGTGCCTTCACCGCGTCCGGAGCCGGTCTCGGTCGACTCCTTGCCACCCTGGTAGCCCGACAGCAGCTGCAGGACCTGCTGACGCACCCGGTTGAGGTCCGCGCCGAGCTTGACGAGCACCTGTGCGGCGACGCCTTCACCCTCGCGGATCAGCCCGAGCAGGATGTGCTCGGTGCCGATGTAGTTGTGGCCGAGCTGCAGCGCTTCGCGCAGCGACAGCTCAAGCACCTTCTTGGCCCGCGGGGTGAAGGGGATGTGCCCGCTCGGGGCCTGCTGCCCCTGGCCGATGATCTCCTCGACCTGCTGGCGGACGCCCTCCAGCGCGATGCCCAGCGATTCCAGCGCCTTGGCGGCGACACCTTCACCCTCGTGGATCAGACCCAGGAGGATGTGCTCGGTGCCGATGTAGTTGTGGTTGAGCATCCTGGCCTCTTCTTGGGCCAGGACGACCACCCGCCTCGCGCGGTCGGTGAACCTCTCAAACATGTGCACTCCCTCGACTGCTGCGACGGCGGCCCGTTTCCATCGTGCTTTCACCGCGATGGATTCAGCACCGTGAGACCACTCTAGTAGCCATGCGGTCGCGCTGGCGTACCACTACGGCTGATTGCGGCCCGTTCGCGCCCCGGCCGTTCTCCGGCCGTGCGCTCTTTCATCTTCCGGTTGCCCTGCACCTTTACGTCAAGCCCAACGTGCGAACACGCGTCCGGATTCCGCCGGACGAGGGTTGTCCGCTGAGCGCGAACACGGCTCCGCCCAGTGGATGGACACCCGACCGGAGTAGTCACGGACGGTATGTAAGGTTAGCCGTACCTAATGACGGGAGGTCGGCGTGTCGCATCCTCACACGCTCGCGTCGCGCGAGGACGGACTCCGCGCCTCCCTGTCGAGGATGCCCGAAGACACCCGGCTCCGCGCGGACGTACCGGAGGGCGAGCCGGGCTGGGTCCGCTGCGGCGATCTGCTCGGCGAGCCGGCCGGGCTCGTGCGCTGGCGGGAGCGGCTCACCGGCTGGCTGGCCGAGACGTATCCGCAGGCGGCCACGATCCCCGAGCGGACCTCGGCGAGCTGGATCCTGTCCTGGTACCTGCACGTCCCGGCCTTGGCCGGCGCGTTGCTGCTCCATCACGAACGCCGCGTCCCGTCGCTGGCGCCGTCCGCGCTGGCGTTCCGGATCGGCGCCGACCGGCCCCACCCGGACTCGGTGGCCGTCCTCGGCGAAACGTTCCACTGCCTGCCCACGGACCCGGGCTCGGCGCACCCGAGGGCCGTCGTGGTCCCGGACGAGCGGGCGCTGGCGACCGTCCTGCGGGGCCGGTACGTCGCGCACGCGAGCCGGTTCATCGACGTCTACGGGCCGCTGACGAGGCTCGGGCGACGTCAGTTGTGGGCCGCCGCCACGGACGCGCTCGACAACGCGCTGTGGTCGGCGGGACGGCTGGGCGGGACTCCGGAGGCCGAGGGCGCCGGGGTCGCGGACGCCGCCCTGGTCCTCGAAGCCCGGTTCCCGCCGTTGACCTCTTCGTCGAAGCTGACGCTGGCCACCTGCGCCGACGGAAGCCGCGAGTGGACGAGAATCCGCGAGGCCTGCTGTTTCAACTATCTGCTTCCGGCGGAATCGGAATGCGGAGGTTGTCCGCGAAGCCGCTAACGGGTCCAGCCGGGGTTTCGTCCCGTCACTCCCAAAGCGCGCTCGAACGGCGTCGCTTCTTCCGCGACGGCCACTTCTTCTCCGTACACCTTCATCGTCCGGGCCTGTTCCCCCATCGCCGTGGCGGACGCCAAGACGGCTTCAGCCGCTTCGGGCGCGACGTCGAGCGTGCGGCCGGTCGCCTTCGCCAGGTCCCAGCCGTGGAAGACGAACTCGCCGAGCACCATGTCGCCGACGATCGACGACGGCATTTCCGCCGCGCCGAGCGCCGTCATGCCCTGCCACGCCCCGGATGTCCCGAAGACGTCCACGAGCCGCGCGGTCTGTTTCTCGATGGCACTGAGCCATTCGCCGTCGGCGAGGCCCGCTTCGGCCTCGCCGACGGACATCTCGGGCGGTGCCGTCTTGCGCCCGGCGGCTTCGAGCCAGGGACCCCAGTAGAGAAGGTGGTTCAGCAACGCGCGGACGTCGTACTCGGCGCACGGTGTGCGGGCGGAGAGGCCGGATTCGCCGATCCCGCACAGGATTCCGGTGAATTCCGCGGCGGCGGGGGCGATCAGGGCAGCGTGTTCGGTCATGTGGGCAGGAAATCCCGCGCACCGGCGCACTGTCTTGAAGAAACGCGACAGGGTTAGGTTGATCCGGTGAGCGGGCACCGGATCCCGGCGGGGATCGTCAACGCGCGGGCGGCGAAGTTCAGCCTCGTCCGGCATCCGCCCAGGCCCGAACTGCGCCCGTACGTCGACCACCACTGGGTGCTGCGCTGGGATCTGCGCGGCCTGCCGGGCGAGGAACAGGCGGTTTTGCCCAATCTCGCGGTGAACGTCACGTTCTTCCGCCGCGCGGCGGGCGCGTACGGGCCGGGGAAACGACCTTTCCGCCACCTCGTCGAGGGCACCGACCACGGTATCGGCGTGCGATTCCGCCCCGGGGCATTCCGGGCATTCCTCGGCGGTCCGGTCTCGATGATCTCCGGCGGTTCCGTTCCGCTCACCGATCTCTTCCCCGGCGCCGCAGCAGTGACGGAATCGGTACGGAATGCGACGGACGACTTCGAAATGGTCCGTGCCGCGGAGGAACTGCTCCTCGCGAAACACCCCGTGCTCACCGCCGCGGCCGCGAAGGCCATCGAAGCGGTGGAAACAATCGCGGGTGATCAGGCCATTACCCGGGTCGCCGAGCTGTCAAGCCGGACAGGCCTGTCTCAACGAAGCCTGCAACGCCTGTTCGCCGAACATGTCGGCACCGCCCCCAAATGGGCGATTCAGGTATACCGATTGAACGAGGCGGCGGCACGGATCGCGGCCGAGGAACGGCCGGACTACGCGGAACTGGCGTTCACGCTGGGCTATAGCGACCAAGCGCACTTCACCCGGGATTTCCGCTCCGTGACCGGATGGGCGCCCAGCGAGTACGCCCGCTTGAACCGTGTACAAGAACAAGAAAGCCGCCGGGAAAAGTTTCCCGGCGGCCGTCTGGTCTGAAAGACCTCAGTTCTTCTTGTGGTAGGCCTCCACGACCTCGGACGGGATACGTCCGCGGTCGGAAACCTGGAAGCCGTTCTTGCGGGCCCAGGCGCGAATGGCCTGGTTCTGCTCGCGGTCCACGGTCGCGGGACGGGCGGCGGCCTTCACGCCGGCGACCGGACGAATGGCGGTGCGCTTACGGCCACCCGCGCGACGGGCGTGCTCCACATACTGGGCCAGCGCGTCACGAAGCTCTTCCGCGTTTTCCGCGGAAAGGTCGATCTGGTAGCTCACACCGTCCAAACCGAACTCGACGGTCTCTTCCGCCTCAGTGCCGTCGAGGTCGTCGACGAGCGAGACGAGCACCTTCTGTGCCATCTGTTTCCTCCTGCTGGGGGCTTACACGAATGATCTGGTACGGGGCATGCCCCGGACAGAAGACTTTGTCTAGCGACATTAATACCCGCTACCGACTCATAACGCAAATCTTGTTTACGAGAACGATCGAGGTATCTGTCACGCGGACGGGTTATTCGGGTCGGACGAGCGGGAACAGGATGGTCTCCCGGATACCAAGGCCGGTCAGCGCCATCAGCAACCGGTCGATCCCCATTCCGACACCACCGC
Organism: Amycolatopsis keratiniphila; assembly: GCF_000400635.2. Taxonomy (NCBI): domain Bacteria; kingdom Bacillati; phylum Actinomycetota; class Actinomycetes; order Pseudonocardiales; family Pseudonocardiaceae; genus Amycolatopsis; species Amycolatopsis keratiniphila. Next base: position 8,312,911 of record NC_021252.1, read on the forward strand.
TCGGCGGCATTCCGTACTCCAGCGCGCGGAGGAAATCCTCATCCAGGTTCATGGCCTCACTATCGCCCTGCGCACCCAGCCGGGCCTGTTCCACCAGACGCTGACGCTCCACCACGGGATCGACCAGCTCGGAGTATCCGGTGGCCAGTTCGAATCCGCGCACGTACAGATCCCACTTCTCGGCGACCCCCGGCTTGCTGCGATGTTGCCTGGTCAGCGGGGATGTCTCGACCGGAAAATCACGGACAAAAGTGGGTTCGTGGAGATGATCGCCGACGAGATGTTCCCAAAGTTCTTCGACCAGTTTGCCGTGGCCTAACTTTGGGTCGAGCTCCAGCTCTCGCGCTTCGGCATAGGAACGCAGCTTGTCCGCGGACGTCTCGGGAGTGACCTCTTCCGACAACGCCTCCGACAACGACTCGTACATTCCGAGCGTGGTCCACTCGCCGGACAGGTCGTACTCCGAACCGTCGGCGAGAGTGACCACCTGAGTACCGAGAACGTTCTGTGCCGCCTCCTGGATGAGCTGCCGCGTCATCACCGCGTTGGAGTCATAGGTCGCATACGCTTCGTAGTACTCGAGCATGGCGAACTCGGGCGAGTGCGAGGAGTCGCTGCCCTCGTTCCGGAAGTTCCGGTTGATCTCGAAGACCTTCTCGATACCGCCGACCACGCAACGCTTGAGGTACAGCTCCGGCGCGATCCTCAGGTACAGATCGAGGTCGAAGGCATTCGAATGCGTGACGAATGGCCGCGCCGCGGCACCGCCGTGCAGCGTTTGCAGCATCGGGGTCTCGACCTCGAGGAATCCGCGGCCGTGAAACGAGTCACGCAGGGAACGCAGCACACCGGCGCGGGTGCGGACCACGTCCCGGGCCTTGGGACGCACGATCAGATCGACATAACGCTGCCTGATCCGCGTTTCCTCGGCCAGGTCTTTGTGCGCCACGGGCAACGGCCGCAATGCTTTCGACGTGATGCGCCAGGAGTCGGCCATCACGGAAAGCTCACCGCGCTTGGAGGTGATGACCTCGCCGGAGACGAATACGTGATCACCGAGATCGACATCGGACTTCCACGCCGCGAGCGCGTCTTCGCCCACCTTCGCGAGGCTGAGCATCGCCTGCAACTCGGTGCCGTCGCCTTCACGAAGACTCGCGAAACACAGTTTGCCGGTATTGCGCATGTACATGACCCGGCCGGTGATACCGACGATGTCGCCGGTGGCGGTGTCGGCAGGAAGACCGGAATGCTTCGCGCGCACTTCGGCCAGCGAGTGCGTCCGGGGCACCTCGACCGGATACGGATCGATACCCTCCGCGATTATCCGGTCGCGCTTGTCCCGGCGCACCCGCATCTGTTCCGGCAGGTCTTCGTCGGGGCTCACGCCCTCGGATGCGGGGATTTCAGTCATGGCGCCTAGCGTACGAACCCGCCACTTCCCTACGCCAACCGGATTACCTTTTCCGGGTCCGGACCGGCCGGTTTTCTCTCCATTAACCTTGAGCGCGTGAACTCATCCACTCCCGGCATCGAACCCGAACTGCAAGCACGCCGTGCCGCCTCGTTCGGCGCGGAGGCCGCCGCCTATGCCGAGCATCGGCCGGACTATCCGGAAAAGGCACTGGCCTGGGGGCTGGCCGGCGCGGCGGGAACCCCGGAGCGGGTCCTCGACCTGGCGGCCGGGACCGGCAAGGTCAGCGAAGGACTGCTGGCGCTGGGCGTCGAGGTCACGGCCGTCGAGCCGGACGAAAAGATGCTCGCCGAGCTCACCAGGACGCTCCCCGCCGTGACGCCGCTCGTCGGGACCGCCGAAGAGATCCCGCTGCCGGACGGCTCCGTGGACGCCGTGCTGGTGGGCCAGGCCGTCCACTGGTTCGACCTCGACCGGGCCTATCCGGAGATGGCCAGGGTGCTGAAACCGGGCGGAGTCTTTGCCGCGCTGTGGAACCACGACGACGAGTCGACGGCCTGGCTGGCGGAGTTGAACGCGCTGATCAAGACGTCGATGAGCAGGCGCTGGCTGAGCGACTACGAATCGCTGCCGGAACACGAGGCCTTCGAACCGTTCGAGAAGAAGACGTTCGGTCACAAACAACCCAGGACGGCGGAAACCCTGGTGGCCACTCTCGCCACCCATTCGCACATGCTGGTGGCCACGGCGGAGGAACGCGAAGCCAAACTGCGCACGGCGCGGGAATTCCTCGACCGGAATCCGGAAACCGCCACGGGGGAATTCGACCTGCCGATCACCACCACCGTCTTCCGGGCACGGAAGCGATGACCGACTGGAAGGCGGCGTTCACGACGACGTTCGGCGCTCCCGCGTCGGCGGTGTCCGCGCGGATCTGGGCCGAGGTGTACGGCGACGAGTACCCCGCCGAGCTCGACACCTACAGCTTCGTGACCCGGACCGACTTGCGCCGTATCGCGGCCGAAGCACGGCTGAAGCCGGGCGGCCGGCTCGCCGACATCGGCTGCGGGCGTGGCGGTCCCGGGCTGTGGGTCGCCGCCCGCACCTACGCGACGCTCACCGGCATCGACATCGCGGCGACGGCGCTCGCGTCGGCACGGCGCCGCGCGGAGGCGATGGACGTCGAGGCGACCGAGTTCCGGATCGGCGACTTCGAGGACACCGGGCTGGACGATGCCTCGTTCGACGCGGTGATGAGTGTCGACGCGCTGCTGTTCGCGCCCGACAAGCGGCGCGCCTGCGAGGAGTTCGCGCGGATCCTCGCGCCGGGCGGGCGGCTGCTCGTCACGACCTGGGACTTCGACGGGCAGCCGGTGAACCGGCCGCCCCAGGTCGCCGACCACCGGCCGCTGCTGGAGGCCGCCGGTTTCGACGTCCTTTCCTACGAGGAGACGCCGGACTGGCGGGCCCGGCAGCGGCGGACCGTGGAGCTTTCGCTCGAACGGCTGGAGGAACTCGCGGCCGAATCGGGCGACGACCCTTCGAGGCTCCGGGCGAGCCTCGAACAGACGCTGCGGAACCAGGACCTCATGACGCGGCGGGTGCTGATGATCGCCTCCCGCCGCGTTTAGTCCTCTGATCGCGGTAGTTGCCCACGCAAGGACCGCATTCAGAGGACTATGGAGGGGTAAGGCAAAGGTGGCGTGTCGCGGCCGGGGCCAGCGACGGTGAAGGCTCCCTTCACCACATCTAATGCGGCGAAGGGAGCCTTCAGCCCTGGTCAAGCGCGGGTCGTGAGTGGCGTTTCGGGTTAGAACCCGAAACGCCACTCACGACCACCTGCACCGATCACGCCACGTTTGCTCTGCCCCTCACTAGGCGCGGTGGTTGCGCTCGTAGACCAGCCGCAGGCCCAGGAGCGTCAGATCCGGCGCGTGCTCGGTGATCGTCTCGGACTCGCCGAGCACCAGGGGCGCGAGGCCGCCGGTCGCGATCACCGCGACCGGATCCGTCCCGCCGGGCGAGAGCTCGCGTTTGATCCGCTTCACGAGGCCGTCGACCTGGCCGGCGAACCCGTAGAGGATGCCGGATTGCAGGCATTCCACGGTGTTCTTGCCGATCACCGACCGCGGCGGCACCAGCTCCACCTTGCGCAGCGCCGCGGCCCGCGCGGCCAGCGCGTCGACCGAGATCTCGATCCCGGGGGCGAACGCGCCGCCGAGGAACTCGCCCTTGGCCGAGATGGCGTCCACATTGGTCGAAGTCCCGAAATCCACCACCACACAGGCGGTCGACGGGTGCAGGTGATGCGCGGCCAGGGTGTTCACCAGCCGGTCCGCGCCCACCTCCTTGGGGTTGTCGACCAGGAGCGGCACACCGGTGCGCACCCCCGGCTCGATGACGATCTTCGGCACCCTGGCGTAGTACCGCGAAAGCATGACACGCAGCTCCCGCAGCACGGCGGGAACCGTGGACAGCGCGCTGATCCCGGTGACCGCGTCCGCGTGCGAGCCGAGGAGCCCGCGCATGGTGAGCGCGAGCTCGTCGGCGGTCATCCTCGCGTCGGTGCGCATCCGCCAGTCACCGGCCAGCTCGTTTCCCGAATACAGCCCGAGAACGATGTTGGTGTTGCCGACGTCGATCGTGAGCAGCAAGGACTCAGCTTTCGGCGTGCAGCAGCGCGTCGAGACGGCGGGCGTCGGCGGTTTCGGCGACCGGGAAGGTCATCGTGTCGTCGTCGGCCAGGGTCACGGTGCCGCTCAGCAGACCGGAGCCCTCCGGCGCGTGCCCGGGGTTGGCGCCCTTCTCGACGATCCGGTTGTCCGCGTCGACGAAGACCACCCGCGGCCGGAACGCGGCCGCCTCGGCGTTCTCCATCTGCGCGTACGAAATCAGGATCACCAGGTCGCCCGGGTGCACCAAATGCGCCGCGGCGCCGTTGATCCCGAGCACCCCGCTGCCGCGTTCACCCGCGATCACGTAGGTTTCGAGCCGTGCGCCGTTGGTGACGTCCACAATGGACACCTGTTCGCCCGGCAGCAGATCCGCCGCGTCCATCAGGTCCTCGTCGACGGTCACCGATCCGACGTAGTGGAGATCGGCCTGGGTGACCGTCGCCCTATGGATCTTCGATTTCAGCATCGTGCGGTACATCGTGGACTCTCCCTATTCCCCTGCGTCCGGCGCGTGTTCCGGATGGTCCACGGCCGCGCCGAGCACCACCGGGACGTTGTCGATCAGCCGGGTACTCCCCACCCTGGCCGCGATCAGCAGACGCGCCTCACCGTCGACGGGCGCGGGCCCGAGGTCGGTTCCCCTCAGTTCCAGATAGTCGACCTCGACCGCGGGTCGCGCGGCGAGAGTCTGCCTGGCGGTCGCCAGCACGGCTTCCGCTCCGTCGCGTCCGACGAAGGCACCCGCGGTGAGCGCCGCCGACAACACGATCGCGTCCTCGCGCTGTTCCGGAGTCAGGTAGACGTTGCGCGAGGACAACGCCAGCCCGTCGCGCTCCCGTACCGTCGGCACCCCGATGACGCGGGTGTCGAAGTTCAGGTCGCGCACCATCTTCTTGATCAGCACCAGCTGCTGGTAGTCCTTCTCCCCGAAGAAGGCGTAGTCCGGCCGCACGATGTTGAACAGTTTCGCCACCACGGTGAGCACGCCGGCGAAATGCCCCGGCCGCACCGCGCCTTCCAGCTCGTCGCCGAGCGCGCCGGGATGCACCGTGACGGTGGCCCCTTCGGGATACAGATCCGACGCCTTGGGCAGGAAGCCCAGCTCGACTCCGTCCTCCTTCAGCACCTCGAGGTCCTTGTCCAGCGGACGCGGGTACGCCTCGAAGTCCTCGCCTTCCCCGAACTGCAGGGGGTTCACGAAGATCGACGTCGCGACGACCGTGTTCGGCAGCCGCTTCGCCCGGCGGATCAGCTCGCGGTGCCCCGCGTGCAGGGCACCCATCGTGGGCACCAGCGCGACCTTGCGGCCGACGCCGTGCAGCGCACGCGTCACCTGGCTGACCTGCTCCGGCGGCTGGAAGGTGTGCAGCGTGCCTCGGGCGAATTTCGGTGTGGTCACTGGTTTTGCTGCCCTTCGGCGGGATCACTGAGGAGTTCGGTGAGCTCGGCGGCGGCCGAGGCGTCCAAGAGCCCGGCGGCGTCGCCGCGCGCCAGCGTGCGCTTGGCGAGCGCGCGGTAGCTCGGGGCGATGCCGGGGCCACGTTCGGCCAGCACCGCGAGATGCTTGCGCACGGTGCCGAGATCACCACGGGCCACCGGCCCGGTCAGTGCCCGGTCCCCGTGTCGCAGAACATTATCCAACGCCGCCGACAACAACGGAGCCACCAGGCGTTCGGGCTGGGCGATTCCCGCCTCCCGCAACAGTTCCGCGCAATCGGCGACCAGTGTCATCAGGTGGTTCGCCCCGTGCGCCAGCGCCGCGTGATAGAGCGCCCGCGCCTCGTCAGGGACCCGGACGGGCTCCGCGCCCATCTCCACGGTCAACGCCTCGCCGACGTTCCACGCCGCTTCGTCACCCTCCGCCGCCGTGACGCCGAAGCTGCAGGCGGCGAGCCTGTCGAGGTCTTCGGGGCGGCCGGTGAAGGTCATCACGGGGTGCAGGGCCAGCGGCAGCGCACCGGCCTCGGCGGCGGGCGCGAGGACGTCGATGCCGTGCGACCCGGACGTGTGCACGACGATCTGCCCGGGGCGCACGGAGCCGGTGGCGACGAAACCGCGCACCATCCCGGCGAGCGCGTCGTCCGGCAGGGCCAGCAGGACCAGATCGGCCCGGCGGGCGACCTCGTCGGGCGGCAGGAGCGGCACGTCGGGGAGCAGCTGCTCCGCCCGGCGCACCGAAGCGTTGGAAAGGCCCGAAGCGGCGACGACCGTGTGCCCGGCCCTGGTGAGCGCCGCGCCTACGACACTGCCCACGCGGCCTGCGGAAACGACGCCCACGGCCAGGCGAGCGGGCCTCATCATGGCGTGCGCCAATGGACGCTCATGGTCGAAAACTCCTCAACTCGTTCCAGTCCCGCTCTGCGGTCGCGGGTACCAGACGACGGCGCGAGGGTAACCCTCCGGCCCGGCTCTGAACCGGCGCTCGTGACCAGCTTCACCTGACCGTGGTCATCCGCGCGGCGCGCCGTCGGCGAGCCGCACGGCCTCGGCCCGCGACGTCTTGAGCACCTGCAACAGCTCGCTCTGCCGCTGTTTCGCCTCGTCGGTGAGCTTCGGGCCACGCCGCAGGAACGCCAGCTCGGTCACGCTGGCCTGGTAGCGGCCGACGGCCTTCGCCGCCTCCCGTCCCGACTGCTTCCGCGCTTGTTTGCGCCACGACCGCCGCCCGGAGAGGCTCGCCAGCAGCGAAACCTCGGACGGGGCGATCCAGCGCGCGTCGACCATCATCGGCAGGGCGGCGGCGACGATCCGCTGCTCGCGGCGCCGCTGCATGACCACCACCGAGAAGACGCCGATGAACAGCGGCACCATGATCAGGAAGTACACGTTCAGGAAGGTCTTGGCGCCGCCGAGCAGCGCGGCGCCGTTCCACAGCGCGTGCAGCAGCACGGCGACGAGGTAGCCGCCGATGGGCGCCAGGATCCGCAGCGAGCGGACCTTGCTGCTCGCGGCGACCCCGAGGCCGATCCCGGTCATCACGGCGAACAGCGGATGCGTGAACGGGGAGAGCACGCCACGCAGGAAGAACGCCGCCAGCACGCCGGCGCTCGTGCCGTCACCGAAGCCGTGCTCGGCGAACGCGCGGCCGAAGTAATAGATGTTCTCGGTGAACGCGAAGCCCGCCGCGGTGAACCCGGCGTAGACGATGCCGTCCACGACGCCGTCGAACTCGCTCGGGCGGCGCCACCACAGCAACAGGATGAACGCGGCCTTCGCGGCCTCCTCGACCAGCGGCGCGGAGACCAGGCCGCTGATCTTGCCGCCGACACCCGTACCGAGCAGCAGGTCGCCGACGGCCTCGGCACCGCTGTTGAGCAGCAACGCGATGATCGTCGCGACGCACGCGCCCCAGACGAAGGAAAGCAGCAGGAGCTTCGGCGGTTCCGGCTCCCAGCGGTCGACCCACAGGAACGCGGTGACCACCACGGCGACCGGGACCAGCGCCGCGAGCACACCGATCCCCACCGCGAGCGGGCCCACCTTTTCGGTCACCGTGCCGAAGACGAACAGCCCGCACAGCGCGACGGCGATCAGCCCGAGCACCGGCAGCAGCACGGTGATCGACCGAGACCGGCGGGGCCGGTCGAGACCGGGCGCCGGGGAGGAAGGCTCGCTCACAGCGGGTCACCCTACCGTCGGGATCCGGTCAGTCTTCGGCGCGCCGCCTGCGCCGCGGAGTGGATTCGTTCGCGCCGTTGGCGGCGAGCAGGTCCATCACCGAGCGGCCGGACGCGTGCGAGCCCGCGTCGGAGGTCTCCGGACGGCTGTGCGACGAGCCGTTGCGGGACGGCGTCTCGTCGTCCGGCTTCGCCCGCCTGCCGCCGTGACGGCCGCCGCTGGACTCGGCGGCGGCGCTCTGCCAGGCCGGGGGCTCCCCATCGGGACGACGGCGACGGCCGCCACCGGTGGGCTCCGGGACGTTCGGCGCCGGGGTGATCGAGACCGAGGAGTCCTCGGCGGCCCGGCGACGGCGTCCGCCGCCACCGCCCTGCGCCAGCCGGATCTCTTCGGGCAACGTCGGGTTCACCGCGGGCGGCTCCTCCACGGGCGGGGAGCTGTGCCGCGACGGCGCCTCGGCGGCCGGACGGCGCACCGGTTCGGGCTCCGGCTGCCGCACCGGCTCGGCCCGGCGGGGTGGCTCGGACACGGCCGGGATCGACGGCGGGGTCGGCGGCTCCGGTTCGCGACGCGGCTCCGGCCTCGGCTCGGGGCGCGACTGGGCGGCGGCGGGCTGGGGCTTGGCAGGCGGCGTGGGACGCAGCCGGTCCTGGAAGTCGTCTTTCCGGGGGAACGCCGCGCTCAGATCGGAGACCGGACGCTCCTGCGTCCACGACGGCTTCCACTCGCCGGTGGCCTCCATCGGCTCCGGCGTGGCGGGCTTGTTCGCGGGCGGCGGCGTACCACCGGCCGGCCGCGACCGCTCGACCGGCTTCATCCCGGGGCGGGTCAGGCCGAGCTCGCGGTTCGGCCGCGGACGGTCCGGCTCGACCTTCTTGACCGGCTTCGCCTGCGCCGGGGGCTTCACCGGCGGCGTCTGCTTCCGGGTCTGCTCCTCGGGCCGCGCAGCGGGAGGACGCTGCACGGTGCCGGCGTCGAGCCGCTGCTGCAGCGAAGACTGCTGCGGGCGGCGGGGCGGTTCGTTGCGCGGGGGCTCCGGACGCTGGGGCTGCCGGGCGATGGTGGGCATCGACGGCTGCGAAACCTCGGCGCGCGACACCCCCGGCATCGACGGGCGGGACACCTCGGCGGGCGTCACCGGCGGCGGGGTCTTGCGCGGGGCGTCGACCCTCGGCATCGGCCGGGAGACCTCGGCGGGCGACATCCCGGGGTTCGACATCTCGAGCCGCTCGCGGCGGGCGGCTTCGGCGGCGAGCGCTTCGGCCGCCTTCGAAGCGCGGGCGTCCGCCTTGCGCATACTGCGGCGAGTCGACTCGTCGACCGGCTTCGGCCGCTGGACCTGATTGCTCTGCCCGTACCCGTTCGTGCCGTTGACCTGGCCATTCGCCGGTTTGCGGCGGGCGGCGGGCGGGGTGCCCGCCCGCGCGGAAGCGGGTTCGAGGACGCGGTCGATCATCTCGGTCGGGCGCTCGCGCTCGCGCTCACGCTCGTCGACGTCGATCGTGGTGCTCTTGGCCGCCATGAGCTGGGGTTTGCCGTTGCCGTTCTCGGACCCCGCGCTCATCAGCTGCTTGTTGTCGAGGGACCGCATCCGGGTGGCCTGCGCGGTGAGCGCGACGCGTTCGAGGAGCACCTCGCCGCCGAAGAGCGACTGGAGGCTTTCACGCAGGGCGCTCACCTCGGCTCTGAGCGCTTCGAGCTCTTCCTGGGAACGGCTCTCGGCGGCCTGCCGGGTCTCCGCCTCGATCTCGAGCTCGAACTCGCGGCGGGCGGCGATCTCGCGTTCCAGCTCCAGCTCGTAGACGGCCTGCGCCTCGGCGACGGCGTCCTCGCTCTGCGACACGTGTTTGCGGTAGCGGACCGCGAGGAACGCACCGATCAAGGCGGCCCACAGCGCCGCGACGATGCCCAACCGCAAGTAGCGGAGGTCGTCGGAAAGCACCAATGCGAGAGTCGCGCCGACGGCGAGAACCAAGCCGACGACAAGCCACGGCCTACCCGCAAGGCGGCCGCGCGAGTCGTCACCCACCCCGGTCATGCCCAACACCGTACCTTCTAGTAATCCGAACGAGACCTAGTCGGTACTTCGAGCGGTGGCTCTCGCGCGTTAACCGGTCGGCTCGGGATGGCTGTCCCGATCACCGCCCTCGGGGGTCCGGCAGCAGTGTTCGAGCCATAAAGCCGCAGCTACCAGCGCCACCGAGCTGACGATCCCGACCGTCGCCGAGCGGAGATCACCGCTCGCCGCGAGGAGTTCGTCACGTCGCGGAAAAAGATACGCGAAAGCCGCCAGCCAGACCCCCGTCATCACGGATCCGGCGAGCGACGAGGCCTTCGCGAGGGCCACCGATCGGGCGACGGAGATCGCGGAGAGCACGCGGTTGCTCTTGATCCGCGCACGGATGATGAAGGCGAGCACGGCCTCGCAGAGCGCGAGGACGAGCAGCGTGATTCCGGCGAAGAGCGGAAGCGCGGGGATGGAGCCGTACGCGACCTGGAAGAGCAGATAGGCCAGGACCAATCCCAGGAGGCCGGCCACCGCCAGCTCGCGTGGCCGGGTGAAGTGCATGGTCCAACGCTACCTGGCAGGCTTGACTCTCCACCAACTGGAGAGTCGACGATGAAGCATATGGGCACCGCAGCGGTTTTCACCATCGGGGAGCTGGCCAAACGGACCGGCCTGCCGGTGAAGACCATCCGCTTCTACTCCGACGAAGGGCTCTTGCCCCCGACCGGCCGCACCGATTCGGGCTACCGCCTCTACGACGCCACCGCGATGGCGCGCCTGGAGCTGGTCCGGACGCTGCGGGAACTCGGGCTGGGTCTCGCGGACGTGGAGCGGGCGCTGACCAGGGAAGCGACCATCGGGGACCTCGCGGTCCAGCACGTCGCCGCCCTGGACGAGCAGATCCGGCGGCTGGAACTGCGCCGCGCGGTCCTGCGAGCGGTGGCCAAACGGGACTCACCACTGGAGGAGGTCGAACTGATGAACAAACTCGCGTCGATGTCGGACGAAGACCGCAAACGTTTGCTCGACGAGTTCTGGGCGGACATGGTCGAAGGGCTCGATCTGGATCCGGAGTTCTACGAGCGGATGCGCTCGGCGAAACCGGAACTGCCCGACGACCCGACGCCCGAGCAGCTGGAGGCCTGGATCGAGTTCGCCGAACTCGTACAGGACGACGAGTTCCGCGCGTCCATCCGCCGGATGAGCGAGTGGCACTCACAGCTCCGGAAGCAGGACGGGGCGGACTTCGGCGCGAAGCAGCAGGAGCTGTGGACGGCGTGGAGCGCGAAGGCGACCGAAGCGCTCGAAGCCGGCCTCGCGCCGGACTCGCCCGAAGGCCGGGAGCTGGCGGAGACGATCTTCACGCAGTCTTCGCGCAACGGCCGGGACCCGCACGACCCCGCCTGGCGGAAGCGGCTGACCGACGGGATGGCGATCAGCTCCGACCCGCGAGCCGAGCGGTACTGGCTACTGCTGGGGAAGATGAACGGCTGGCCGTCGTTCCCGTCGCAGATGCGGCAGGCCGAGTGGATCATCGCCGCCCTGCGCTCCGCGCTCGCCTAACGCGCGTTTAGTCCTCTGAATGCGCAGGTCGACTACCGCATTCAGAGGACGAAATGCGTGAGGCGGACGGAGTCGCGGTCCGAGGCGGGGCGGGCCGCGAGGAGGTCGGCGACGGGACCGTGACCGGGGAGCACCGCGTCGGGCTCGATCTCCAGCCAGGGGATCAGCACGCTCGCGCGCTCCGGCGTGCCGGGATGCGGCAGCAGCAACTGGGGGTCGTCGGAGCGAACCCCGTCCACGGTCACTATGTCGACATCCAGCGTGCGCGGACCCCACCGGAGTTCGCGCACGCGCTCCGCCGCCTGCTCGGCGGCCTGCCCGGTGCGCAGCCAGTCCCAGTGGTCGCGCGCCGGGTCGTCGACCAGGACGACGGCGTTGAGGAAGTCCGGCTGGTCCTCGACTCCCCAAGCCTTGGTCTCGTACACCGACGACACCGCGACGACCGCGGGCCGGACCGCGTCGACGGCGGACCGGAGGTACGCGAGCCGGTCACCCAGGTTGGAGCCGAGCGAGAGCAGCGCGCGGCTCATCGTTCGCGTCGCACCGTGACGGCGACGTCGTCGAAGTTCAGCGGGATCGGCGCGGACGGCTTGTGCACCGTCACCTCGACGGCGGTCAGCCGCTCGTCGCGCAGCACCTCTTCGGCGATCTTCCCGGCGACACTCTCGATGAGGTCGTACGGCTCACCCGCCACGATCCCGGCGGCGAGTTCGGCCAGTTCGCCGTAGTGCAGCGTCTTGGTCAGGTCGTCGGACGCGGCGGCAGGACCGAGGTCCAGCCACACCACGATGTCGACGACGAACTCCTGCCCGTCCCGCTTTTCGTGGTCGAAGACCCCGTGCCTGCCGAAGACCTTCAATCCGGTCAACGTGATCCGGTCAGACAACGGGACTCCCCTTCCGCCAAGCCGCCGCGACGGTCACGGCGTCGATGCTCGCGCCGACCTCGTGCACCCGCACACCCCAGGCACCGGCCGCCGCCGCGAGCGCGGATACGGCCGCGGTCGCGTTCTCCCGGCCGGCCGGCGGAGCGGGCTTTCCGTCCTTTCCGGACAAAAGCCGCCCGAGGAACCGCTTGCGTGACGCGCCGACGAGGACCGGAAAACCCAGTGACAGAAAGGAATCCAGGCCGTTCAGCAACGCCCAGTCGTGCTCGGCGTTCTTCGCGAAACCCAGCCCGGGGTCGAGCACGATCGCGCTGCGATCGACGCCCGCAGTGAGCGCTTCGTCCACTCGGGACAGCAGTTCGGCACGCACGTCCGCGACGACGTCCTCATAGGACGCCAGCGCGTTCATGTCCTTGCTGTGCCCGCGCCAGTGCATCAGTACATACGGGACACCGGTCTCGGCGGCGACCTTCGCCATGTTCGGATCGGCCAGCCCGCCGGAGACGTCGTTGATGACGGACGCGCCCGCCTCGATCGCGGCGAGGGCGACCTCGGCGCGCGTGGTGTCCACCGACATCGCGATACCGTCGGCGGCGAGCGAGCGGATCACCGGCATGATCCGGGAAATCTCGGTCCCGGCGTCCACCCGGGACGCTCCCGGCCGCGTCGACTCCCCGCCGACGTCGATCAGATCCGCGCCGCGCGCCCACATCTCGTGCGCGTGCTCCAGTGCCTGCTCGACGCCGAGATAGCGGCCCCCGTCCGAAAAGGAATCCGGGGTGACGTTCAGGATGCCCATCACCGCACACCGGCCGGGCCGGGGCAGGGCGGTCATCGACGGCCCTTGATCAGGTCCAGCGCCTCCGCCCGCGAGGACGCCGAAGACTGCAGCAGCCCGCGCACGGCGGACGTCGTCGTCCTGGCGCCGGGTTTGCGGATCCCGCGCATGGCCATGCAAAGGTGTTCGGCCTCGACCACGACGATCGCGCCGCGGGGCTCGAGTTTGCGCATGAGCGCGTCGGCGACCTGGGAGGTGAGCCGCTCCTGGACCTGCGGGCGCTTGGCGTAGAGGTCGACGAGGCGGGCCAGTTTGGACAGGCCGGTGACCTTGCCGTGGCCGTTCGGGATGTAGCCGACGTGGGCGACACCGTGGAAGGGCACCAAGTGGTGTTCACAGGTGCTGAACATCGGGATGTCCGTCACGAGCACGAGTTCTTCGTGTGCCTCGTCGAACGTGCGGTCCAGGACGTGGTCCGGTTCGGTGTAGAGGCCGGCGAACATTTCCCGGTAGGCGCGAGCGACCCGGGCCGGGGTCTCCAAGAGACCGTCCCGGTCCGGGTCCTCACCACAGGCGAGCAGGAGTTCGCGTACGGCTTTCTCGGCCCGGTCCTGGTCGAAGACCGGGCTTGCGCCGTTACCGCTTGGTGTCGTCCTGTCCGTCGTCACGCCGTTGCTGTCCTTCGTCCTGCTGACCGCCGGGCTGGTCAGCGAACCAGCCGTCGCGCGGGCGGTCTTCGGCGGGACGCCAGGGCTGGTTCGGCTGGCCGCCCGGCTGCGTGGCCGGGGTCCATCCGGGAGGAGCCCCGTAGTTCGGCGGGCCGCCTACGGGCCCACCCTGGTAACCGCCTGCCGGTCCGCCCGGCTGCTGCCCACCATATGCCTGGGGCCAGTGACCGGTGCCGTTCGGCCCGCCGTTGGGGCGACCGCCGTTGGGGTAGGCGCCCGGCGGCGGAGGGGCGTACGGGTTGGCGTTCGGGTCCGGCGGCGGGGCCGGCTGCGTGTACGGCGGGCCGCCGGGAAGGTCGCCGCCGCCCTGCGCGGTGCCGACCGGGGTCGGCGCCGGCTGCAGCACGGGCTGCTCCTTCTTCTCCTCCGGCGGGGGCCACGGCTCGCCGCGCTCCATCGCCAGCTCGCCGGGGGTCTTGATCGGCGGCTTGTCGGACGGCTTGCGGTCGCCGAACTCATTGAAGATGGTGATGTGCGGGCGCTTCTCGACGGTCGCGAAGATCCGCTCGAGGTCCTTGCGGGTCAGCGTCTCCTTCTCGAGGAGCTCGATGACCAGCTCGTCCAGCACGTCGCGGTAGGTGCTCAGCACGTGCCACGCCTCGGTGTGCGCGGTCTCGATGAGCTTGCGCACCTCCTCGTCGATCTCGTGCGCGACCTCCAGCGAGTAGTCCGCCTGGCGGCCGGCCGAGCGGCCGAGGAACGGGTCGCCCTGTTCCTGGCCGTACTTGACCGCGCCGAGCCGGGCGCTCATGCCGTATTCGGTGACCATCGCGCGGGCGATCTTCGTCGCCTGCTCGATGTCGGAGGAGGCACCGGTGGTGGGCTCGTGGAAGACGAGCTCCTCCGCGGTCCGGCCGCCCATCGCGAAGACCAGGCGCCCGATCATCTCCGAGCGGGTCATCAACTCCTTGTCGTCCTCCGGGACGAGCAAGGCGTGCCCGCCGGTGCGCCCGCGCGGGAGGATCGTCAGCTTGTAGACCGGCTCGATGTCCGGCATCGCCCACGCGGCGAGCGCGTGCCCGCCCTCGTGGTAGGCCGTGATCTTCTTCTCCTTCTCGGAGATGATCCGGCTCTTGCGGGCGGGGCCGCCGACGACGCGGTCGACGGACTCCTCCAGCGCGGCGTCGGTGATCACGTGCCCGTTCTGGCGGGCGGTGAGCAGCGCGGCCTCGTTGAGGACGTTCGCCAGGTCCGCGCCGGACATGCCGACGGTCCGCTTGGCGAGGCTGCTCAGGTCGGTGCCCTGCGCGATCGGCTTGCCCTTGGCGTGCACCTCGAGGATCGCCTTGCGGCCGCGCATGTCCGGCGCGGACACCGGGATCTGGCGGTCGAAGCGGCCGGGGCGCAGGAGCGCCGGGTCGAGGATGTCGGGGCGGTTGGTCGCGGCGATCAGGATGATGCCGCCGCGCGCGTCGAAGCCGTCCATCTCGACGAGGAGCTGGTTCAGCGTCTGCTCGCGTTCGTCGTGGCCGCCGCCGAGGCCGGCGCCGCGCTGGCGGCCGACCGCGTCGATCTCGTCGACGAAGATGATGCAGGGCGCGTTCTGCTTGGCCTGCTCGAACAGGTCGCGGACGCGCGAGGCGCCGACACCGACGAACATCTCGACGAAGTCCGAACCGGAGATCGTGTAGAACGGCACGCCCGCCTCGCCGGCGACGGCGCGCGCGAGCAGCGTCTTACCGGTACCGGGCGGCCCGTAGAGCAGGACGCCCTTGGGGATCTTCGCGCCGAGCGCCTGGTAGCGCGCCGGGTTCTGCAGGAAGTCCTTGATCTCGTACAGCTCTTCGACGGCCTCGTCGGCGCCCGCGACGTCCCCGAAGGTCGTCTTGGGCATGTCCTTGTTGAGCTGCTTGGCCTTCGACTTGCCGAAGTTGAGGACGCGGTTCCCGCCGCCCTGGGCGTTGTTCATCATCCACATCAGCAGGCCCAGCACCAGCGCCAGCGGAATGGCGAAGATCAGGATCTGGGTGAGGACGTTCTGCTGGGTGACCTTGGTGGTGAACTTGACCGGGTTGTCACCGCTCTTGAGGCCGATGAGCTGGCCGTAGATGGTGCCCGCGACGTTCGCCGGGTACTGGGCGATGATCTGGTCGACCTGCTGGCCGTCGACCTCGATCTTCTTGTTCAGCAGCAGCTTGATCTGCTGCTCCTTGTCCTCTTGCGAGGCTTCCTTGACGTTGTTCGCGGTGATCTGCTGGTTCGCGATCGAGATCGGCACCTGGGTGTAGCCACGATCACTGTCGAAGATCGTGTTGTATGCGAGAAACGCCAGTACCGCCGCGAGAATCCAGAGCACTGGGTTCCTGAGCACGCTCTTCCGGTTCATACGACTCGGCCCTGGTGGCCTCGACCCTTCCTGGTTGGGCGGCTCCTGTGATACCCGCCATCACGATCTTGACGACCCATGGTGCTCCGACACCCGCCCCTCAGGATACCGCCCGCCTGGACGGATGAGGGTGGTGAGCCTCTCGGACGTAAACGGCGGACGCCTCGTGAGGGTTCCCGGAGCGGGACCCTAGCGTGTGTCGACCGCCACACCGGCGGCCATTTCACCCAGCCGCATGCGGAGTGTCTTGACGTCGGCGGGCGAGACGGTGACCCACTCGCGGCCGTCCGGGCCGGCCTGTGACGTGCTGAGATACCGGCCGCTGGCGGTGTCGAACCAGCCGAGGACCCGGGATCGCTGCTTGGCACCGACGTGGGACCGGCTGTTCGCTGCCAGCTGACCGCCGCGAAGCCTCGGCTGGCCGGTGAGCTTGCCGAACGCCTCACGCGGGTCCGCGGTGATGCGTTCACTGAGCGAGACACGCGGCTTGTCCTTGCGGCGGCTCTTCGCCGCTTCGGGCTCTTCGGACTGCTTCGTCGCGTTGATGGCGGCGCGGATCGGCTCGGTGCGGCGGGCGTCGTCGATCGGCAGCGTGATGGACGCCTCCGAACCGCGCTGCCCCGGGGGCAGCAGGTCGACGACCGCGGTCGGGAGCCCGTCGGCGGGCGCCTCGCGCAGCCAGATCCCGGACTGGTCCTGGATCGCGATCACCCCGTCGCGGCCGTCGGTGGCGCCGAGCACGGCGATTGTCGGGGCCTGGAAATCGGGGATGTGCAGCGCGTCGATGGTCAGCGAACCGCGGGCGAGAAGGTACAGCCAGTCCTCGATCTTCCGCTCCAGCCGCCCCCGGCCGTCGCGGATGCCGCGGGCCTGGAGCTCGTTGTCGACGCGCTGGCGCAGCGCCCGGCGTTCGAGCTCGGTCGCGCCGTGCGACCGGACGCGCAGCGGGTACGGCAGGTCGCCGAGCTCGGCGGACTCCCAGAGGAAGTCGAACGCCATCGGCGTGAAATGTTCCTGGTGCATTGCTCCGTGCCCTCCCGGCACCTCGGCTTCTGGGCCTCGGGACGCCCAGCGGGTTCACGATAGCGAAGGGGTACGACAGTCGTCGTCCGGATGCGCTAAGTGCCCGGGTCGCCAAACGTCATGAAAGGGTCGTTCAGGACGAAAAATGTCAGGAAAGACCCTTTCATGACATTTCGAAGAGGGGTCAGCGCGCGAGGGAAGCCTCGGAAGCGATCCTCCCCAGCATCTCCGTGAGCCGGTGCCGCAGCGTCGCCGGATCGGCGGGCGCGATGGTGATCCAGTCCCGGCCGTCGGCACCGCGGGTGGCCTGGGTGAAGTACCGGCCGGACTGCGTGTCGAACCAGCTCAGCACCGAAGACCGGCTCCGCGTGCCGTGCTTGCTGCGCGCGTTCGCGCCGAACTGGCCACCGCGAAGCCGCGGCTGCGCCTGAAGCCGCGAGAGGGCTTTACGGTCCTCGTCGGACGTCGCGGTGCCGTCGATCTGCGGCTGGCGACGCTGGAGGAAGTCCGCCCCCGAAGCGCCGACGAGCCCGTCCAGCGGGAGGGTGATCGACTTCTCCGTGCCGCGGCTGCCCGGCGGCAGGAGGGAGACGATCGCGCTCGCGAGGCCGTCCGGGGCGATCGGGTGCAGGTGGAAACCGCGCGGATCCTGCACCGTCAGCAGGCCTTGGCCACCGAGCACTGACGCGACCGCGAGCAGCGGTTCGGTGTTGGGGTTGTTGAGCTGGACGCAGTCCAGGCTCAGGTCCGGCCGCGCGAGGACACCGAAGTAGTCCTCGATATGCGGCTCGGGACGTCCGCGCTCGTCGGCGAGGCGGCGCTGGTTCAGCGACTGGAGCGTCTGCGTCCGCAGGGCCCCGCGCTCGTCCATGGTCGCCCCGTGCGAGCGGAGCCGCAGCGGGTACGGCAGCTCTCCGGCGTTCGCGCTCTCCCACAGGAAGTCCAGCTCGACCGGCGTGAGCAGCTCACCGTTCGCCATCTTCGGCCCCCAAACAAGTCAGCGGGCGCGCGGCCGGATCGGCCGCGCGCCCGGTGAAAACCGTTCTAGCGTTCGTCGTCTTCGGTCCAGGCGCCGATGACCGGCGGCGGGGTCGCCTCGTTGGCGCCGAAGGCGTCGTCCGGGTCCGGCTCGATGAGGAACGACGCGTGCGTGTGCTCCTCTTCCTGCTCGGCCTGCGCGCCGTGGGCGCCCATGCCCATGCCGCCGCCCATGCCGTGCATCGGCGGGGTGGCGCCGGCGCCGATGGTGCCGCTGGAGGACACGATGCCCTGCTGCGGCACGGCCTGGGACGCGGCGCTCTGCGCGGGCCCGCCCTTCTCGGTGGCCGCGGCGTCGGTGCTGTCGGTGTCCTTGGAGCCGGACTTGTTGCCCTGTCCGAGCGCCTTGGCACCGGCGTAGCCGAGGCCGCCGCCGAGCGCGGCCGCGGTGAGGGCCTGGCCGAGCCCGTTGCCGCCGCTCGCCGGGGCGTGCGGGGTCATCGGGGCACCGGCGCCGGAAGCGACACCGGCGCCCGGCGCGACACCGGCGGCCGGGACGTTCGCGGCGGGGGTGTAGCCGGCCTGCGAGAACACGCCCGTGTCCGGGCCACCGTGGACCGGAGCCGCGCCGCTGCCCTGCGCGCCGCCGTAGCCGTGCGTGCCGGCGAGGACGGGGGTGCCGGAGACGGCGCCGGAGTTGAGGCCCCCGGAGGCGATGTTGCCGACACCGCTGAACGAAGCGCTGTTGTGCGTGGCGGTCGGCTTCATGCCGAGGGATTCGGGGCCGAAGCTCGGGGTCGAGCTGTCGACCTCGCTCATCTCCTTGGTGTAGGCCTCGAGGAACCTGGCCTGCTCCGCCCGCACTTCCTTGTCCTGGTCGGCGAGGGGCTTCTGGTCGGTGATCATGCCGACCGGGCCCGCCGCCAGCGCCTGGCCCATGGCCTTCTCGGGGCTGTAGTCGGTCGGCTTCGGCATGAGCTTGACCTTGGTGGCGGCGTCGGCCTGCTTCTGGAGTCGGTCCGACATCGTGTGCGCGGCCTCGGAGGCCTGCGAACCCGAGTTCGCGATGGCGACCAGCGAACCCTGCGCGGCCGCCGCGCCCTGCCCGATCCAGGCGGAGCCCAGCTCGGAAATCGCGTTGTAGAGGTCGTTCGACGCCTGGCTCAGCTTGCTGCCGTGCGAGCCCCAGGACTGGCTGATCGCGGTCGCGGTGCTGGGGTCGTTGCCGAGGTTGGCCTGGTTCCACAGGTCCTGGCTGCTCGGGGCGCTTTCCCAGTTCGGCGGGTTCGTGATCGCGCGGTCGGCGCCGATGTCGAAGCCGTCGGAGCGGCCTCGCGCGGCCGACACGATGTTGGCGGCGTCCGTGTTGTCGCCGAGCTGGACCGGCGTGCCGCTGGTGTTGCTCTCGCCGTAAGAGTCGGCGCTGTGCTTCGGTGGCATGGCTTTCTGACTCCCCCTCAGACGTTCCGGAACGGCTCGGCCGCGGCCTGGTCGATCTCGTGGTAACGGGCCATCGCGGTGACGATGCCGGACTCGGCCGCCTCGTACTGCTGGTAAAGGTTCTGGAGGGCGGCGGTGTAGGAGTCACCGCCACCATCGGCACGGTTCGCGACCTTCGCCGCGATCGCGTTGCCGACCGGGTTGTTGCCCAGCTTCGGCGCCTGGCCGAGGTCGCCGGCGCTCTGGAGCAGCGCCTCGACGGCGTCCTTGCCGGTGCGGATCTTGTTCAGTGCGGTCTGGGCCGCGTCCGGGTCGATCCCGACCTGCCCCTGAGCCGCGGCGTTCTTGAACGCGTTCGCGTCCGCCAGGCTGCTGTTCCCCATCTGAGCTCTCTCCGTTTCCCCCGGGCCAGGCCACGACGGCTTCGTGGCAAAGGTCTTCGCATAGGTTAACGCACTTGATCGCAGCTTATGACGTGTTCGCCGCGCTCAGGGTTCCGCATTCCCCCGCGAACGGGCAAGCGGTTCTCAGGACGTGTAAACGTGCGGATCCAGGGTGCCGATGTAGGGCAGGTCCCGGTAACGCTCCGCGTAGTCCAGGCCGTATCCGACTACGAATTCGTTGGGGATGTCGAACCCGATGTACTTGACCGGTACGTCGACCTTGACCGCCTCCGGCTTGCGCAGGAGCGAGACGACCTCCAGCGACGCCGGGTTCCGGCTCGCGAGGTTCTTCAGCAGCCAGGACAGGGTCAGCCCGGAGTCGACGATGTCCTCGACGATGAGCACGTCGCGGCCGGCGATGTCGCGGTCGAGGTCCTTGAGGATCCGCACCACGCCGGACGACGACGTCGCCGAGCCGTAGGAGGAGACCGCCATGAACTCGAGCTGGGAGGGAAGGGGGAGCGCCCTGGCGAAGTCGGTCATGAACATCACCGCGCCCTTGAGCACGCCGACGAGCAGGAGGTCTCCCTGCCCGGAGCCGGGGCCGTCGGCCGGGTAGTCCGCGGCGACCTGTGCGGCCAGCTCGGCGATCTTGTCGTTGATCTGCTGCTCGGTGACGAGCACGGAGGCGATCTCGCCTTCGTACACGGGACGTTCCCCTCTAGGTGGTGGACTGGGGTGCTTCGAGCAAGAGCCTGCCATGCGCCCGCTTCGCCACCAAGTCGCCGGGTAGCCAGACCCCGCCCTGACCCCGCCAGTTCCCCACCAGCGCGTCGACCGAACGCAGATGGGCGTCGGTGAGTTCGCGGACCCCGGAGTCGAGCAGCCACCTGCGGAGGACGCGTCGCCGCAGCGCGGGCGGTTCGGTGGCGAGCACCGCGACGTCGAGTCCGTCGCCGGTGAAAGCCCGCAGGTGGACCTCTCCGGCGAGTGTGTCCAACGCCTCGGTGTCCTCGCGCAGTTGCGCCGCCGTGCGGGCGAGCGACGCCGCGACACCGCCGGACAGCACCTCCTCCAGAAGGGGCAGTACTTCCGTCCGTAACCGGACACGGGTGAACCGCGGGTCTTCGTTGTGCGGGTCCTGCCACGGGTCGACGCCGAGCGCCGCGCAGGCCCGCCGGGTGGTGGCGCGGGTGACGCCGAGCAGCGGCCGTCCCCATGGCGGGTCGAGCGGCCGCATCCCGGCCAGCGAGCGCGGCCCGGAACCGCGGCCGAGGCCGAGCAGGACCGTTTCGGCCTGGTCGTCGAGGGTGTGGCCGAGCAGGACGAGGCCGTGCGCGCCGGGCAGCGCCGAGCGCAAGGCGCCGTAGCGGGCCCGGCGGGCCGCGGCTTCCGGTCCGCCCGCGCCCTCGACGCGCACCTTCAGCACTTCGGCGGTGTCGGCGCCCAGCTCTCGCGCGGTGCTCGCGGCCCGAGCTGCGGTTTCGGCGGAACCGTCCTGGAGGCCGTGGTCGACGACGAGCGCCCGCACCTTCAGCCCCGCCCTGCCGCCGGTGAACGCGGCCGCCTCGGTCAGGGCCAGGGAGTCCGCGCCGCCCGAGACCGCGACGTACACCTCGTCGCGCGGGCTCGCCGACGCGAGGAACTCCCGCACGGCCGTCCGCACGGCCGCGATCGCGGGATCCGGTCCGCTCACCCGTGCAGGCGCCGCACCCAGGCCGCGGGATCGCTGATCTCGGCCCTGGTCGGCAGCGTGTTCGGCGACGTCCACACGGCGTTGAAGCCGTCCATGCCGACGGCGTCGACGACGTGCTTGGTGAACTTCGCGCCTTGTTCGTACTGGCGGAGCTTCGCGTCCACGCCGAGCAGGCTGCGCAGCACGCGGTCGATCAGGCCGCCACCCTTGCGCCGGGCGGTGAACCGCGAACGGATCAGCTCGACGCTCGGCACCACCTGCGGCCCGACGGCGTCCATCACGAAGTCGGCGTGTCCCTCCAGCAGCGTGGAAAGGGCCAGCAGCCGGTCGAAAACCGCGCGTTCGCTCGGCGACTGCAGGAGTTCGGCGAGGCCGGCGCCGCCAGCCTTGCCCTTGCCGATCTGCTTGATGGTGTCCGGCAGGCGGCCGACCAGATCGCTCAGCCCGTCCGCGTCCCGGCCGGCGAGCCCGCCGATCAGGCGCTCGACCTCGTCGGCGAAGTAGTCGCGCAGCCAGGTGACCGCGGTGAACTGCAACCGGTGGGTGCATTCGTGCAGGCAGACCCACAGCCGGAAGTCGTGCCCCGGCACGTCCATCGCGCGCTCGGCGGCGACCACGTTCGGCGCGACGAGCACCAGCTGCCCGGCGCGGTCCGGCCCGCCGAACGGGTCGTACTGCCCGAGCACGCGGGAAGCCAGGAAGGCGAGCACCAGCCCGGTCTGGACTCCGGCGCCACCGGCCAGCACGGGCGCCAGCGGGCCGCCCTGCGCTTCCGGCAGCGCGCGACCGGTGAGCGCGTCGAGGCCCGCCGCGGCCGAACGGACCCAACCGGGCCTGTCGACGACTTCGGCGGGCAGCAGCGGCAGGTCGAGGCCAAGCCCGGTCAGCTCGCGGACGTGCTCCTCGGCCTCGCTCGTCAGGTCACGTAGCTCGGCGACGGCCTTTTCGGCCTCTTCGCGGTCGACCACCGGACCGCCACGCACCAGGAGGGCGCCCGTCGAGGCGGCCAGGGACCAGTCGACCATCGAACGTGTCTTGGTCGGCGTTTCCTCAGTCACTCTTACGACGCTACCCGCTGGGAGACCGGTTTCCGTCCCGACTTCCTCACGCTCCGGTTCCGGTCGCTCACCGGGAGACGGTGGCGGAGCAGATGCGAACAACCGAAGGCCGACCGACTACGACGTGAACCCGCCCGCCGAAGGCTCCGCGATCGCGGCGGCAGGGCGCCCCGAACGCACGACGCCGGGGAGACGAAAAGTGCGCCCTGGCGACGCGATCGCGGTCGCGGGTTCACCGAAATCATCTGCAGCCGCACTTGTGCAACGTAGCCGCGACGACGTCGAGCGCGGCCCTGCCCTTGTTCTGGTCCGAACCGGACGACATCAGCGCGAACACCAGCATCCGGCCGTCGGTGTCCAGCACCACGCCCGCGAGGGTGTTCACCCCGGACAGCGTCCCGGTCTTGCCGCGCACCCAGCCCCGGCCCGCCGCCGACGCCGGGTCGCCGTAGCGCTTCTCCAGCGTCCCGCTGCCGCCCGCGACGGGGAGGCCCGCCAGCAGCGGCCGCAGCTTGGGCGTCCTCGGGTCCTTGCCGTCCGGCGCCGCCGCGACCGCGAGGATCTCGCTGAGCACCTTGGCCGGGATCTTGTTCTGGTCGGACAGTCCGCTGCCGTCGTTGATCTGGACCCCGGTGAGATCGAATCCGGCCTGCTTGAGCACGTCCATCGTCGCGGTCGCGCCGCCGGTGAACGACGGCTCGGCGCCCTTCGCGAGCGCGAGCTGGCGGGCGAGGACGTCGGCCATCAGGTTGTCCGAGAGCTGCAGCAGCGAGTTGGCGAACTCGGTCAGCGGCTGAGACTTGACCTCACCGAGCACCTTCGCGTCCTTCGGCGCCGTCGTCGTACCACCGGCCTGGGCTTCGAGCTTCCCCGCGATCTTCTGGGTCAGCGCGGCCGCCGGGTTCGCCACGCGGGGTGAGTGGTCGTTCTTCGGGTCGGTGCGGCCGCCGTCGGCCATCACGGGGAGGACCGGCGCCATGTAGGTGTTCCCGGCGGCGGTGTCCTCCGGGTCCCAGCCCTTCGCCGACGTCGGCCCCTTGAACAGGCTGATGTCCAGCTGGACCTTGGAGATCTTGCCGCCCACGGCCTTCTTGACCTGGGCGACGAGGTCGTCGACGTGCGCCGCGCCCGGGTACAGCGGCGAATCGGTGCCCAGCGGCAGCGCGGTCAGCGAGGGGTCGCCACCGGCGACGAGGACGACCGTGCCCGGCTCGGCGCCCTGGACGATCTTCGTCGAGAACTGCGTCCCGTGCTCCATCGACAGCAGCGCGGCCGCGACGACGAGGATCTTCGTGGTCGACGCCGGGGTCAGCGGGGTGCCGGAGTTCTTGTCCCACAGGACTTCGCCGGACGCCGCGTCCACGACGGTGCCGGTGAGCGTGCCGAGGTCGGCGGCACCGGCGGGGCCGGCCAGCGCGGCCGCGAGCCCTTCCTTCGTCGGCCCGGCGCCGTTGATGTCCGGCCCGTGCAGGACCCGGGTGACACCGGCGGGTTTGGGGATCTCACCCTTCGGCGCGTTCGGCGCCCAGGGCAGGCCGAGCCGGTTCGACACCTTCGGCATCGCGGCGGCGCCGCCCATCCCGGCGAGCAGCAGGACGACGACCAGCGTCGTGATCAGCAAGGCCTTGCGTTTGCGCTTCGGCTTCGGCGCGGGCGCGGATTCGGCCTCGCCGGCCGGGGGTTCTTGAGAAGGCGGCTCGGGCTGCTGGATCCCGACGGTGGCTTCGGAGTCGAAGCGCTCTTCGGCGGGCTCGATGCGGACCGGGCGCGCGTGCATGGTCGCGGACGGGACCGGCGCGGGAGCCGGAGGATCGACCCGGCTCGGCTCGGGACGGCGCGGCGGATCCTGCGGGGGTTCCGGCCGCGGCTCGGGTCTCGCGAGCTCATGCTCCCTCGCCGGCGTCGCGGTTCCCCGGTCGAACTGCTCCCAGTCGGGCTCATCGGTTTGCCGTGGCTGGACAGGCTGGACGAAGACCGTCTTCGGCGCTTCCGGCTCGACGGGAGTCGCCGGCTCGAAGGCGGACCACTGCGGCGTCGGGGTCTCCGGGACGTCCGGCTCCTCCTCCACCTCGACGACGGGCTGGAACCAGGAGCCACTTTCGGGTGTGACCTTCGGCACTGCCAGCTCTTCGGTCTTGCCGTTCGCCAGACCCGACATCGGCAGCCAGACGGTGGCCTCTCCCTCCCCCTTGGTGCCCTTGGGCTCGGCGGATGAGGTGTCCTTGTCGTCCGACGGCCACATCGGGACATCGTTTTCCGGCACGCAACACTCCTTCATCCACCGTCCGGGGAAGGGGCCAAGCTCACATACGACCACATCGATGCGACCGCCCGGGCCCCCGTGGTCCACACTAGTGAAGACAAGACGATGATTTCGGTGAGCCGTCCGCGACGGCGGGGCGTACCAAAGACGAGAGCAGCGAGGCCGGCGTGGAATTCGACGTCACTATCGAAATCCCCAAGGGGGAGCGCAACAAGTACGAGGTGGACCACAAGACCGGTCGGATCAAACTCGACCGGACGCTGTTCACCGCCACGCAGTACCCCGCCGACTACGGGTTCATCGACGACACCCTCGGCCAGGACGGCGACCCGCTCGACGTGCTGGTGCTCGTCCAGGAGCCGACCTTCCCGGGCTGCCTGATCCGCTGCCGCGCGATCGGCATGTTCCGGATGACCGACGAGAAGGGCCCGGACGACAAGGTCCTCGCGGTCCCGACGAACGACCCGCGGCTCGAGCACCTCCGCGACATCCACCACCTGAACGAGTTCCACAAGCTCGAGATCCAGCACTTCTTCGAGGTGTACAAGGACCTCGAGCCGGGCAAGAGCGTCGAGGGTTCGACCTGGGTCGGGCGTTCCGAGGCCGAGGCCGAGATCAAGCGTTCGCTCGACCGTGAGACCGACCGGCTGGCCAAGGAGGCCATCGACGGTCCGGCGGCTCACTAGTCACTTAAGCACCGAAGGGGCCCTTCACCGCATCGCATGCGATGAAGGGCCCCTTTGCGTCTCGTCCGCCGGATCACGCGTGTCGTCCGTCCAAGCTCGCGTGACGTCCGTCCAGTCACGTGACATCACCGGTGCTGCGCCTCGTGAGTGGTAAGGACGGTTAGAACCGTCCTTACCACTCACGAGACCGTCTACGCCGCGTAGCCCGGGATCGGGAACGGCGCCAGGAACTCGCGGATCTCGGCGGCGATGGTGTCCAAAGCGGACTGTTCCCCGCCGGCCGCCGCGGTGATCGTGCGGTCGATCCACTCCGCCACCTTGACCTGGTGCTCCGGCTCCAGCCCGCGGGTGGTGATCGCGGAGGTGCCGAGCCGGATGCCGGACGGGTCGAACGGCTTGCGCGGGTCGAACGGCACGGTGTTGTAGTTCAGTTCGATCCCGGCGCGGTCCAGCGCCTGCGCGGCGGGTTTGCCCGGCACGTTCTTGTTCGTCAGGTCGATCAGCAGCAGGTGGTTGTCGGTACCGCCGGACACGAGGTCGTAGCCGCGCTCGACCAGCGCCTCCGCCAGCGCCCGCGCGTTCGCGACGATCGTGTGCGCGTACTCGGAGAACTCCGGCTTCTGCGCCTCGCCCAGCGCGACGGCGATCGCGGCGGTCGTGTGGTTGTGCGGGCCGCCCTGCAGACCGGGGAACACCGCCTTGTCGACGGCCTTCGCGTGGTCGGCGTCGGAGAGGATCATCGCGCCGCGCGGGCCGCGCAACGTCTTGTGCGTGGTCGTGGTGATGACCTGCGCGTGCCCGACCGGCGACGGGTGCGCGCCGCCGGCGACCAGCCCGGCGATATGCGCGATGTCGGCGACCAGCACGGCGTCGACCTCGCGCGCGATCTCCGCGAACGCCGGGAAGTCGATGGTGCGCGGGATCGCGGTGCCACCCGCGAAGATCAGCTTCGGCCGGTGCTTCAGCGCGAGTTCGCGGACCTGGTCGAGGTCGACGCGGCCGGTCTCCTTGCGGACGCCGTAGCGGACCGGGGTGAACCACTTGCCGGTCGCGGACACGCTCCAGCCGTGCGTGAGGTGGCCGCCGTCCGGCAGCGCCATGCCGAGCACGGTGTCGCCCGGCTGCGCGAAAGCCAGGTACACCGCGAGGTTCGCCGGGGAGCCGGAGTACGGCTGGACGTTCGCGTGGTCGACGCCGAAGACGGCCTTCGCCCGTTCGATGGCGAGGTTCTCGACCTGGTCGATGAGCTGCTGGCCTTCGTAGTACCGCTTGCCCGCGTAGCCCTCGGAGTACTTGTTGGTGAGGACGGTGCCCGTGGCCTCGAGTACGGCCTGGGAAACGTAGTTCTCGGACGCGATCAGGCGGATCTTGTCGTGCTGGCGTTTCGCCTCGTCCTCCACGAGCCCCGCGATCTGCGGGTCGGCGGCGGCGAGCGCGGAAAGTTCGGGCTGGTGTGTCATCGGACGTACTCCTGCCAGAGACGGCCGGACCCAGGCGCGCGGTACCGGCCTCGTCGTCGCTTCCCGGTGGTGCTCCACCTCAAATGGCGCCAGTCGCTGGTGCGGACCAGCCTAGAGCACGGCGCGGGACCCGGCGTGCGGACGATGTCCGGCGCACCACCGGCGGCTGCACCCGGCCGTGCGGTCACAGAACGCCTGTGCGCAGACGGCACAGCGTTTGATCCGCCGCCAGCCACCGAATACGACGAGTTCCGCCAGCCCGGACGCTCCCGCGACCAGGTCACCGCAGCCGGGCCACGCCGTCACCTGCACCAGCCGCCAGCCCTTCCCGGACTCGACCAGCCGCGGCGCGGCACCGTTCCCGGCGAGGATCCGGTTGAGCCGGTCGGCGGCGGCATGCTCGTCCGGCAGCGCCGAGACGACGCCGGCGAGCCACGGATTCCCTTGGGCCAGCAGCCTTTCCGCGACTTCGAGGCCCGGGTCGAGGTCGCGGAAAGGCGGGACGATCACATGCTTGCGCGTCACGGTTCTTCGATCGCGACGCCCATCGAGCGGGCCGTGCCCGCGATCGTGCGCATGGCCGCTTCGACGTCGCCGGTGTTGAGGTCCGGCAGTTTCCGCTCGGCGATCTCGCGCAGCTGGTCCCGGGTCAGCTTTCCGGCGACCTCATGCCCCGGGCGGCCGGATCCCTTGCCGCCCAAGGCTTTCTTGATGAGGAACGACGCCGGCGGGGTCTTCAGCCGAAGTTCGAAGGACCGGTCCTCGAACACCGACACGACCACCGGGACGATGTCGCCCCGCTGCGCCGCCGTCGCCGCGTCGTAGGCCTTCTTGACCTCGACGAGGTTCACGCCGGTCTGCCCGAGCGTCTTCCCGAGGTCGACCACCGGCGCGTTGCCGGCGGTCAGCTCGAGGGTCGCCTGATGGGTTTTCTTCTTCGACTTCGGTGCCATGCGCCGAAGCTATGGTCTCCAGTTACTGGAGAGTCAATCGATCGGTTTGACGCTCTCCGCGTGACGGCGTGCCAGCTCCTGATAGATCACCGCGTTGTGCTCGACCCAGCCGCGGGCGGTGCCGTCGAGCGGGACGTGCTTCTTCGCCGGGCTGCCCATGGCGACCGTCTCCGGCGGGATGACCATGCCGGGCGTGACCGTGGCGCCGGCGGCGACCAATGCCTTCGCGCCGATCTGCGCCTTGTCGAGCACGGTCGAGCCGTTCCCGATCAGCGCCTGCTCGCCGATCGTGCAGTCGTGCACGAGGCACTGGTGCCCGACGGTGACGTTCTTGCCGACCTCGGTCACGCCGCCGTTGACGTGGATGACCGAGTTGTCCTGGATGTTGGCGCCCTCACGGACGATGATCTTCCCGAAGTCGGCGCGCAGCACGGCGCCGTACCAGACGGAGGCGCCCTTCTCGACGACGACGTCGCCGATCAGGGTGGCGGTGGGGGCGATCCACGCTTCGGGATCCACCTGGGGACGGTGCCCCTCGAATTCGAACATCGGCATGCCCCGCACCCTATGCGCGAAAGTCCGTGAAGGCCTCCTTCCCTACCTTGAGAGTAGGGAAGGAGGCCTTCACGGAACTCTGGAGCGTCAGCCGATGGCGGTGTTCAGCAGGAGGTCCACGGCCTTGTCGTTACGCGTGGTCTCCCGGACGATCACCTCGTCGGGCGGGTAGAAGCCGGGGTTCGAACCCCGCGGGTACATCTCGAAGGTGAAGCTCAGGATCTTGTGGGTGCCCCACATCCAGTCGTCGATCGTCCCGTCGGTGATGTACAGGTCGCTCGACTGCTGCGGCGTGTAGCCGTTGGTCGCCGCCAGCTGCCGTCCCAGCGTCTGGAACCGCTGCGCCTCGGCCGCCGTCATGCCGGGCGCGGTGTCGTTGTAGGTGAAGCCGAACGGCCACAGCACGAGCTCCGAATAGGTGTGGAAGTCGATGCTCGCCTTGATCTGCTGGACGCCGCCGATCTTGCGCGAGTTGACGAAGTTGGACACCGCCCTGGTCTCCGGGGCGGAGAACGCCGACGGGCCGCGGTAGGTCTCGCTGGTGGTCGAGCCCGACGAACCGCCGCAGCAGCCCCAGTTGTAGGCCCAGTTGCGGTTGGGGTCGGTGCCGTTGCCCTGCCGGTTCTTGCGCCAGTACTTGTAGCTGCCGCCGGAGATGTCGTACTCCGAGCCGTCGGGGTTGACGTTCGGGATCACGTAGATCTCGACGCTGTCGACGAACCGCTTGATCGCCGGATCCGAGGCGTAGCCCTGGGTGAACCGGTTCACGATCCGCAGGCACATCTCGGTGGTGAGGTGTTCACGCGCGTGCTGGTTGCAGGTGAACAGGACCTCGGGCTCGTTCTCGTCCGTGCCGACGTTGTCGCTGATCTTCAGCAGGTTCAGCGCCCGGCCCTGATACGAGTTGCCGACGCTGCTCAACCGCGCGATCGAGCCGTAGTTCGACTGCGCGTTGCGAAGCTCCGTGGTGACCTCGGCGTAGTTGTGGTAGCCGGAGTCCGACGGCGGGAAGTCGTTGATCGCGTTGGTGCCGACCTTCTCCGACCGGTCGACCACGCCGCGCTGCTCGACGCGATAGCCGAGCGAACGGATCTTCGCCGCGTCGCTCGCCTCACCGATGAACGTGGTCGTGCCGCCGGCGGAGCCGAGGACATCGACGCCCAGCCGGGAGATCTGGGTGCGCTGCTGGGAAGTCCCGGTGCCGAAGACCTCGTAGATCTGGACCTGCGCGTCCTCGGCCTGCTGGTCCGCGGTCGCCGGACTCGCGGCGACCGGGATGGTGAACGCCGCGACGGCCGCGATCGCCACGGCCATGCACCGTCTTATGCGCATCGTCGTCTCCTAGCTCTGAGGCAGGGGAAGGGGAACCTCACCATGACCGGAGCCGGAAGAGCGAACAATCCGTAACGGTACGGATCTAATGCGTATTTCTAGCCGTAGTTCGCGAAACAGAGCGCTTCGATGTCACCACGCAGTGCGGCGAACGGCCGCCGCCGGACGCGCTGCTGGACGATCGCACCGAGCAGATAGGACAGTAGGGCCCGCGCCCGCGCCCGCGGGTCTTCGACGTCGAGCGGGGCGAGCAGTTCCGCCAGCAGTTCGGTGATCGAGGTCAGCATGACGTCGATGGCCTGAGGATGCTGCGCGCGGCCCGCGGCGATCCAGTACTCGAACCAGAGGAAGGCCGCGTTCGGGCGGCCGGAGAACTCGGCGAGGAAGGCCTCCAGCGCGGCGAAGAGCCGCTCATCCGGGTGATCGTGTTTCGCCGAAATTTTGCGCAAATCGGCGATGAACGTTGTGATGTGCGCCGCCATCGCGCGGTCGATCAAGACGTCGATGTCCGCGAAGTAGTAATGAATCGCACTCTTCGTGAGCGGCCCGGCGTCCGCGATCGCCCGCACGGTGCAGCCCGCGAGCCCGTCCCTGGCGAGCACGACACGCGCCGCTTCGACGATCTGTTCCTGTTTCTGCAGCTGATTGGGGGAGAGCCGCGCGCTGCGGCCGGGAACGGCGGTCACGAAGTTCCTTACACCAAGTAGTCAGGACACGAGCCCTGAAGCTTAGGGCAAGCGTCCTGTCCGATCACAGCGGGTGAAAAATCTAGGTGGCTAGCCGCCGATCCGTAGCGGACAATGCCCGGCATGGTGACCTCAGGGGACAACGGGTTCAGCCCGGCCGCACGACGGCAGCTGGAGAAGGAACTCGCCGATCTGCGTGCGCAGCGCGACGCGATGGCGCCGCTCGTCGGCGAGCAGGAACGAACCGGCGACGCCGCCGACCAGGCGGAGGTGCTGGACCGCGCGGAGGCCGCCGCCTACCTCGACCGGCGCATCGCCGACGTCGCGGCGAAACTCGAGCACGGCGGCCGCGACAGCAAGGGCCTGCTCCCCGACGGCACCACCGTCACCCTCAGGTTCGCCGACGGCGACGAGGACGAGCTCCACATCGTCACGATCCCCGGCGAGGACGCGGACGCCTCCACGGTCACCTCGGACAGCCCGCTCGGCCTCGCGCTCGTGGGCGCGAAGGACGGCGACGAGATCACGTACCGGACGCCGCGGGGCGAGACCAGCGCCACGGTCGTCACCCTGAAGCCGCCTGCCTGACCTCGGTCCAGTTGGTCGTGAGTGGCGTTTCGGGTTCTAACCCGAAACGCCACTCACGACCAACCCGGCCCATCGCCTTCCGCCGCGGTCACGCGCCCGGACGGCACAGCACCGGATTCGCCAGCTCCGCGCACGGCCGGTGCCCGTGGGACCGCACGATGTCCTTGCCGACC
Source organism: Amycolatopsis keratiniphila (assembly GCF_000400635.2). Lineage (NCBI taxonomy): Bacteria > Bacillati > Actinomycetota > Actinomycetes > Pseudonocardiales > Pseudonocardiaceae > Amycolatopsis > Amycolatopsis keratiniphila. The sequence continues at coordinate 8,344,181 of NC_021252.1, forward strand.
TGGTTGGTCAGGTACCGCAGGAAGCTCGCCACGAGCGAGTCGGCCTTCGGCTCGCCGAACGTGTACGCGTACTCGGTCTCCCAGAACGGGTAGGCCGCGTGGATCGCGCCCTCCAGCGTCGCCTGGTGGCCGTCGATCCGCACCGCCAGCACGTCCTCGCGTTTCGTGGCGGCGCCCAGCTCGCTGTAGCCGAGCGCGCCCGGCACACGCGACACCGCGTCGAGGACGTCGTTCGTGGACGGCTTCGCGCACCGCACCACTCCCGGCTGCGCACCCGGCGCCGGTTTGAGGCAGTCGTCGGAGTTGTCACCGGGTTCCCGCTTGCCCGCCAGGATCTGTCCCTCGAACGTCCGCCGCGTACCGGAATCGGAATGCCGGTCGACGAGCCGCACCGGCCGGTCCTTGCCGCCGATCTCCCGCCAGTTCGCGATCTTGCCGTCGTAGACGTCGCGGATCTGCGCGAGCGTGAGGTCCTGGACCCCGGCGTCGGAGTTGATCACGAGCGTGAACAGCGAGAACGCGACCGGACGCGGCAGCAGTTGCGGGAAGCCCTCGCCCTTGGCGCCGTCGGAGAACGCCAGCACGCCGTCGTTCCCGGCCTGATTCAGGCTGCCGAGCCCTTCCGCGCTCCCCCGGGTGTCGAAGGCGAACGACGCACCCGGGCACGTCTTCGCGTACGAAGCCGTCGCTTCTTTCAGCACCGGCGCGAACGCCGTCGATCCGGTGATCGTGAGCTTCCCGGACGCGCAGTCCAGCGGCGGCGGCTTCTCGTCGAAGACCAGCGAACGGGTCAGCTGGAAGATGCTGATCACCACGAGGAACAGGATGAGCGCGATCACCGAGGTCGTCGGCCCGGTGCGGCTCTTGGTCTCGCGGAGGCTGCCGCCCTTGATCTCGCCGACGACCTGGGGATCGTCGAAATCGTCCGGCGAGCCGTTGGGGATGCGGTCGAGCACGGCGAGGATCTTGTAGTGCGCGCCGCGGTTCAGCGGCACCCTCGGCAGATCGATCACGCCCGCCGGCCGTTCGGGATTCTCGTCGCGCGCGCCGAAACCCGAGTCGTCGCCGAAGCATTCGTGCAGATGCGGCGAGCTGAGTTCGGTCACCACCATCCCGGCCACGGTGCGGCCGGGAAACTTCACGCGGATGCCGACGCGGTCGTTCTCGTTGACCGCGTAGTCGTCGGTGTCGATGTCGGTGGTGCCGTTGTTCTCGATGCGCAGCAGCACGAACGACGGGTCGACGAGCCGCTCGCCGTTCTCGTGCTGGAGTTGCGCCAGCGCGTCGGCCGTCGGCGCGAACCCGCGCCCGGACGCCGTCGGGGTGTCCATCTGCACGCGGTAGCCGAGCCGTTTCCGGCCGACGAGCGCGAACTCCCACAGGAAAGCGACGGCCGGGACGGCGATCCCGGCCACCGCGAGCAGGACGTCCCAGGGAAAGCCTTCCAAGACCAGCCTCCAGGTTCGGGGAATCGAACCTAAGGCCCGTCACGGCCGGGGACGGCGGACTTCAGCCAGTGTTCACCGCCCGTCCGCGAAGGCGTAGTCGTCGAGGTCGAAGAACCGGCTCGTCACCATGGTTTCCAGCGTCGGCGAGGCGCGGAACGGCACGTCCCCGTTAGCGTCGAAGTAGTAGCTGTTGGCCAGTGAACAGCTGTCCTGGAAGAACACCTGGTGCTTGCGCCGGTCCAGCATGCTCCGGAAGTACCGGTCGTTGGCCTCGCTCGTGACCTCCACGCGCGTCGCGCCGGTCTTCCTCGCGTTGCGCAGGCAGCGGATGATGTGCGCGGTCTGCGTCTCGATGAGGTTGAAGTACGAGGAACCGTTGTAGCCGTACGGTCCGAGAATGGTGAAGAAATTCGGGAAACCGGGGACGCTGACGCCCTGATAGGCCTGGAACCGGTTCTCCGCCCAGAACTTCTCGAGATCGGCGCCGCCCGCGCCGCGCACGGTGAAGGCGGGCATGTTGCCCTTCTCGAACACCTTGAACCCGGTCGCCAGCACCAGGACGTCGGCCGGATGCTCGGTGCCGTCGGCGGTGCGCACGCCGGATTCGGTGATCGCCTCGATGCCGGTGGTCTCCAGCGTGACGTTGTCCCGGTTGAACGTCTGGAGGTATTCGTTCGAGAAGCTCGGTCGCTTGCAGCCCAAGGCGTAGCGCGGGGTCAGCTTCTCGCGGGTTTCGGGATCCTTGACCGCGCGGCGCAGATGCGCGCGCCCGAGCCGCTCGCCGGCGCCCGCGGTCGGCAGGAGATTGTGGAAATGCGCGGCCAGCGGGAAGGTCACCTCGACGAGGGCCTGGCTGGCCAGCCGGGACACCAGTTTCGCTCCCGGCAGCCGCCGCAGCGCGAGTCGCGCCGTCCGGGGCAACGCGGCGTCGGGTTTGGGCAGGCACCAGATCGGCGTGCGCTGGAACACCGTCAGATGCGCGGCCTCCGGCGCGATCGACGGGATCACCTGCACGGCCGAGGCCCCGGTGCCGACGACGGCGACGCGTTTGCCCCGCAGGTCCACGCCGTGGTCCCAGCGCGCGGTGTGCATGACCGTGCCGCGGAAAGCGTCGATGCCGTCGATGTCCGGCGGCTTCGGCTGGGTGAGCACGCCGGTGGCGCCGACGACGAAGCGCGCCGTCAGCGGCCGGCCCTCGGCGGTTTCGAGGCGCCACAAGTGCGTCTCGTCGTCGAAGGTCGCGGAGACGACCTTGCTGCCGAGGCGGGTGCGGCGGCGGATGTCGTACTTGTCGACGCAGTAGTCGGCGTACGCCTTCAGCTCACGGCCGGGCGCGTAGACCCGCGACCAGCCGGAGATCTGCTCGAACGAGAACTGGTAGCTGAACGACGGGATGTCGACAGCGACTCCGGGATAGGTGTTCCAATGCCACGCGCCGCCGACGCCGTCGCCCTCCTCCAGCATCAGGAAGTCTTCGAAACCGGCTTGGTGCAGGAGGATCGCGGCCCCGATACCGGAGAATCCCCCGCCGATGATCGCGATCTCGTGGTCCGGCTTCATGCGGGGAGTCCTTTCTTGGCGAACAGCGAGCTGGGCCCGAGCACCACCACGTCGGCCTGGTGCTCGATACCTTCGGCGGTGCGGATCCCGCCGGGCGCGAAGGCGTAGACCGGCCAGGTGATGAGCTTGCAGCCGGGCCGCCGGAGTGCTCCGTAGTAGCCGAGGCCCGGCGCCGTCCGCCGCGAGCCGAAACGTCGGTCGGGCGTCAGGAGCCTGCGGATCCAGGGGTCTTTCACCTGCCAGCGCAGGAAAACCCGGGCGACGGCGACACCGAGGACGGCCGGCCCGGGGACCGGCATCGGCACCACCCAATCCGGCTCCTCCTGGAACACCTTCACCGACCGCGCGGTGGCCACCACCTCGGGCACGATCTGCGCCGCCTCGCGGCCGGGCGCGACCACGGCGACACGCTGTCCGGTGAAGTCGTGCCCGAACCACTCGGTGCCGCGCAGCACCTCGCCCCGGAACGCACCGAGGCTCATGACGCGACCGGTTCGTGGGTGATCTCCTCGGTCCACGACTGCGGCTTTCCCAGCAGCCGTGCGGGAATCAGCCGGGTGACCTTCACCATCGGGTCGGCGAGCAGCCGGTGGTAGACGTGCGAGCGGTCGACGATCATCGCCGCCTGCGCCTTGAGCACGTGGTACGCCGGGATGCGTTTGGTGAACTCGCCGCGGCCGCCGATGGTGGAGAACCGCTTCACGGCGTTGTACAGCTTCTTCTCCGGCAGGCCCATCGCGACGATGTTGTCCCGCATCTTGTTGATCAGCGGGACGAACACCACGATCAGGCCGAGGACGATCTGGGGTTTGAGCGAGCCGATCGATTCGGTGAGCAGTTTGGTCGTGGATCCGGCGCCGATCAGTTCCAGCACTTCGAAATCGGCCGTGATGTGCCGGGCCTCGTCGGAGTTGATGTGCCGGAACACCTGGTGGCACACCGGATCGGAGACCTCTTCCAGCAGGAACTTCACCAGTGCGCCGTCCAGCGCGCATTCCAGCAGCGGGATGAGCGTGGCGAGTGCCGTCAATGGCAGTGTGTCGCCGAAGTCGTCGAGGACCTTGATGGCGAGCTTGACGTTGATGTTCGGCTCGGGCATCGAACCGTGCTCGTCGAGCATGCCCCAGCGCTTCATCAGCGCGAGTTCCGCGTTGGCGTGCTTCTGTTCCTCGGCGTGGAAGTAACGGTAGATCTCCTGGATCACCGGGGTCGGCGCCTTCTTGGCCAGCGAGGCGAACCCGCGGGCGCCGACGTGCTCGATCCACACGAGGTCGGCCATGAACGGCCGCATCTTGGCGCGGAGTTCGTCGGTCATCGTCTCGGCGCCGGGCGCGTCCCAGTCGATGTCGGCCAGCGACCACTGCTTGTCCTTGATGGTCTGGAGCATCGCCGTGAAGTCGTAAGCCATCACTTCTCCTTTTCGGCGGGCAGGAACCGGCCGAGCAGGCCGGCGATCCGCGTGTACGGGACGGGCACGAACCGCTTGGCGTGCCACAGAAGCTGGGCGTCGGGCTGCGGTACGACGTAGAGGCGTCCGCGGTCGTGGGCGTCGAGGGTCATCTTCGCGACGCGCTCCGGCGAGAACCCGACCACATCGGACACCCGTTGCGCGAGACCGCGTGCGCCGTCTTCGATGAGCTCGCCGCCGAAGATGTTGGTGCGCACGAAGGTCGGGCACAGCACGGTGACCGCGACGCCGGTGCCGGACAGTTCGGCGGCCAGTGTCTCGGACAGGCTGACGACCCCGGCCTTGCTCACGTTGTACGCGGCCATCCTCGGCGCGGCGGTGAATCCGGCGGCCGACGCGACGTTGATGACGCCGCCCGCCTTCGCCGCGCGCATGGCGGGGACGAAGGTGTGGCAACCGTGGATCACGCCCCAGAGGTTCACGCCGAGCGTCCGCTGCCAATCGGACAGCGGGCTCTGCCCGACGAGTTTGCCGCCCGCGCCGATCCCGGCGTTGTTGACGACGAGGTCGGGCTCGCGGCCGAACCAGGACCGTGCCTGGCTCGCCAAATCCGCGACTTCGTCCACATCGGACACGTCACAGGCGATGGCGACCGCGTTCTCGAGCGTTTTCGCGGTTTCTTCGGCGGCTTCGAGGTCGATGTCTGCGCAAACGACGCGGCTGCCGCGCCGGACGAGCTCGGCCGCGATCGCCTTCCCGATCCCGCTGCCCGCGCCCGTGACGACGGCATGTGCTCCGTGGGTCCGCTTGGTCATGCCGCCCTCACGATCGCTGGAAGGTTCCCGGTGAGGAAGCGGCAAGCCCGCTCCATCGCCGGCGCCGCTTCGGGGATGAAGCGGGTCAAGGCCTGGAAGACGTGCATCTGGCCGGGGACCACGTCGAGTTCGCAGTCGGCTCCCGCGCGGCGCAGGGCCCTGGCCAGCTCGATGGCGTCCGCGGCGAGCATTTCGAGCCCGCCCGCCTGGATGATCGTCGGCGGGAAACCCTTGATGTCGTCGAAGGCGAACCGAAGCCGCTCCGACGCGAGATCGGCGTCCACTGTGTACAGACCGACCAGCCGCGCGGCCGCGGCGGCGGAGATCATCGGATCCGGGCTCATGCGCTCTCGTTCGGCCGCGAGCCCGAAGGTCACGTCGAACAGCGGCGAGAAGAGCGCCAACGCCGCGGGCGGTTCTCGGTGCTCGCGGATCAGCTGCGCGGCGAGGTCGACCGCGAGATGCCCGCCCGCGGAGTCGCCCGCTACGAGGATCCGACGGTATCCCTGGCGGAGAAGCCGGTCGTAGGCCGCGCGGACATCGTCGGCGGCGCTCGGGAAGCGATGCCGCGGCGCGAGGCGGTACTCGCAGGCGAAGACCGGCAGCCCGGTACCGGCGGAGACCCGCGTGGTCAGCCCGCGATGCGTGCGCGCCGAGCAGAGCGCGTAACCGCTGCCGTGGATGTAGAGGACCACGGCGTTGCCCTCGCTCACCTCGGGCGCGCGGACCCACTCGCCGCGGATGGCGGGCTCGACGCGGCTCCCCTTCAACGGCGGCGAGGCCAGCCACAAACTGCTCGCGATGAAGGCCCGGGAGAACGCGACCCCCGCCCGGTTGGCCGGGATCGCGTTGGCGATCGGCCGCACGAAAGCGGACGTCAGCGCGGAGGCCAGCCCGGCGCGCAGGCCATTCTGCGGTCGCATGCCCTCAGAATGAATCTGAGGGCACCTGCTGTCAAGATGGAGGGGTGACCGCGTCCCGCCGCTACAGCGGCAAAACCGCCGACGAACGCCGCGCCGAACGGCGGCTGGCACTCCTCGGCGCCGCGCTGGAGATCTGGCAGGAACAGGGCTGGGCGGCGGTCACCATGCGCGGCGTCTGCGCGCGGGCGAACCTGACCGACCGGTACTTCTACGAGAGCTTCGCCAACCGCGACGCGCTCCTCGCCACCGCCTGGGAACAGGTGCGCGACGAGACCCTGCGGATGGTCCTCGACGCCGTCGCCGCCCGCATCGAGCAACCCGCCCTGGACCAGCTCCGCGCCGCCGTCGACGTCGTCGTGCACCACGTGCAGGAAGAGCCGTCGCGCGCGCAGATCCTGTTCGGCGACCACGCGGGCAGCGCGGTGCTGGAACAACTGCGGCGGCAGACCGTCCAGGAGACCACCGGCCTGCTGATCGACCTGGCGCGGCCACATCTGAAGCCGGACGTGGACGGGCTGGAGTTCCGGGTCAACGTCCTGCTGGGCATCGGCGGCTTCGTCGAGATCATGCTCGCGTGGCGCTCCGGGCTGCTCGACGCGGACGCGGACACGCTCGTCGAGCACCTCACGGGAGTGGGCACCTCACTGTCCCGGATGTTCCTCAAGGGTGACACCAACGGGTGAACTTCCGGCTCGGTGCCGAGGCCGAGCCGGAAACGAGTCAGGGCCTCATCCGGAGTGTTCCGAATGAGGCCCTGACCTGCGGAGCCGCCTAGGGGAATCGAACCCCTGACCTATTCATTACGAGGCAAAGTCGTCAGGATTCCGGCCGCGCCCACCTGCGTGCGACCAGCAGCATCGTCGTCCGTGGACATCCACTGATGTACCTCGTGATCCGCACCGATTGTCACTCAGTTTGTCACTCACTCGACGGGAGAACGGCTGGAACAGGAGGGGGGTCCGGCACAGACCCCCCTCCTGTTCCAGCCGTAGTTACTGGTGTGACATAGAAGAAGAGTGGGAAGAGCTACAGACTCACCACTGTCACTCTCGTGTCACTCCTATTTATGCAGGTCGCAAGGGGTGGAGTGACAGAGTGACAGGGGTGACAGGTTCGACATGCCCCCGCTGTCACTTCCCGACTCCTCGTCATGTCCAAGCTGTGGTTGTGTCGTGGAAGTGGTCGCGGATGGCGTCTGAGGCAGTGGCGGCGGCGGTTACGGGGAGTCCTTCGAGTTTGGCGTAGTCGTCGTAGTCGGCGAGTGTGGGTGCGATGACGACCGTCAGTGTGTCGGGGTGGATCGCGAGGAGTTTGCGGTCGAAGAGCCTGTGGATGTCGACGCGCAGGAGCAGGCCATCCTCGTGGGACTCGTGTTCAGCGAATTTACGTAGGTGGGCGGCTTCGAGTACTTGCTCGGGGCAGGGGCCGGTGATCGCGCATCGAACACCGTGTTCCTGGAGCAGATTCGCTTTGAACTTGTCCTGGCCGACCCGGAACCGCGCCGTGCCCTCGCGATGCCCGCCTTTGGGCGCCTCCCGTTTCTTGCCCTCCGGCAGGTGGGGCGGGGGCGGCACCGAACGTCCCTGGAGCAGCGCCAGTAGCGCGTCTCGCTCCAGGGGGCGGATGGCGTTTTGCGGAGCGTGATCCAACAGGTGTGCCTGCAACTCGTCCCAGGTGATCGCGCCGGCGAGGCTGCGCCAACCACGGCCGTAGCTCGCGACGAACTGGGTGACGTCGTTGGAGGCGGTACCGGGCTCGTCGAACTCCGCCTGGCAGGTAGGCCGACGGCATCGGTACTTCGGGAGCTGGCGTTTACGCTCGTCGAACCGGGTCCCACCGCAGGTGGGACAGACTTTCTGGGGTTTGGGCACGCCGGCCTGAGCGTCGATCCGCTCGACCCTGCTCACTCCGAGGATCTGGTCCGCGTCTCGGATGACGATCAAGTCGCCGACCGCGACGCGACGCGAGTTCGACACCTGGTTGTCGTAGACGTACTGCTCACCCAGCACGTCCGGATAGCCACCGTTACCGCCGTACTTACGCGCCCCTCCCGCCGAGAACAGCGACCATGCACGCTCCACCCCCGGCCCTGCCGCCTCCGCCTCTGCCGGCTCTACCGGCGAAGCCTCGGCACCGCCGTCGACACGGGCTCGGATCGCCGCGGCCTCGGCCATCATCGCCGCAGTGTCCCGCTCGAACTCGGCCAACACAGCCGTGTCGAGATGCCCACCCCTGGTAGGCACCCCGGTGTACTCCCGAAGACGGGTCTGAAGGTCATAGAGCTTGCGCTGAACACTCGCCGGCGACCGATACTTCGTCCCGTACTGGTCCGGCGTACGGATTCCCATCGACCGCAGCACACGCGACAGCTCCACAGCCCGCGGATCCCCAGCCCGCAGCGCCTTCCGATCGTTCTCGAACAGAGCGGCGCAGGCCAACACCAACTCGTCCCGCTTCCACGGAGGCGGCGTGACCTTCCGAACCAAGAACCCCAACCTCCCAAGATGCTTCTTCACAGCCAGTTCGTCGGCGACCTCGTCCGAGGCCAGTGGCGCACCACCAGGTACGAGCCCATGCGCGGCCGCGGCGATCGCGGGAGCGCTGTACTGACGGCGACCCTCGACAACCACCGAGTCATATACGCGACTGAGCCCGTAACGCTCACAGAACGCCTGCAAACCCAGCTCGTCGAACTCCTGCATCGCCTCGCGGACCGACTCCTCGGTCAAGCTGTCAAGCCCCATCTGGCGAGGCTAGCCAAGCCCACCGACAAAGCCGGCGGCCCCTAAGACGGGCACCAAGCCCGAAGCGGGGTCATCTGTTTTACAGAGAGTTCCTTAGGCGCTCCTGACCAGCTAGTTCACCAGCTTGATGGTAACTTTGGGGCACATTTGGGGCCTCACTCCCCTGACGAAGCCGCTAAGGCAGCTGCGACGGGCTCAATCAGCGAAGCCGCACTTCGACAGCAGATCGTCCGCGCACCTGTTGGTGCGCGAACCGGCGCGATCCGCCGAAGTGCTCCAGCCAGCTGGACGCAGCTGAATGTCAGCGAAGAGCTTCCATTGGGAGGATCAAATGGCCAGAAGGCGGCCTGATTGTCTGTGCAGTCGTCTTCGTCGCCGGGCGAAGAGTGCGGCGGTCGCCACGACCGCGCTTCTCATCGCCCTGACGGCGCTATTGCACGAGGTCAACGCTCTCTTGCATTAATGGATTGTCCGAGAAGTCACAGGAGGGGCCGGACCTGCTGGTTCGGCCCCTCCTGTGCGGAAGTCGCTCGACTCCCGCCTTGCAAAGGTGGGAACTGAAGCCGCGCGCAACCGGGGGATCTACAACCAGCAGGTCAGGGGACGCTGTTCCCCGTCAATCCCTTCGCATCCCCCCGACGACCGGCACGCCAGGGGCACGCCAAGGACACAAGCGGCTGGAACAGGACTGCGGAGAGACAGTCCCCGCCCACGTCCTGTTCCAGCCGTAGTTACCCCTGTGACATAGAAGAAGAGTGGGACGAGTGACAGCACCACCCCCGCCACTCCCCTGTCACTCCTATTTGCGCAGGTCAGAGGCCGTGGAGTGACAGAGTGACAGGGGTGACTGGTTCGACATGCCCCCACTGTCACCGAGCAGTCAACGACACACCTTGAGGCTGGCATAGCCAATGGTCCAGCGTCGCCCCGACCGCGGCTCACTACCGCACAGCGCAGGCCTGGAGCATTGCCGTTCAGGGTGATCCTGCACACCGCGACGCAAGATCAGAAGCACTCTGACCTGCAGCTTTGTCGCACGCGCAGCTGCGAGAGCAGTTCAACGTCCGCCAGATGGTTACCTTTCTGGAGGTAATTCTAACCAGAATTCTGTGTAGACTACTCGGCATGGACCGTAGCCCTCGCCTGCTGACAACAGACGAACGCGGCCCTCAGATTGAACCATCCGAGCACGATCGCCAACGTGCCTTCGCCCGCAGCCCAGGGGATGCACCCGTGAACATTGATACCGACGACATAGTTAGCGTCACAGAGGCCAGCCAACGTTTCTCAAAGATCCTCAATGACGTTAGCGAAAATGGTCGACGCATTGTTGTAATGAAAAACAATTGCCCAGCAGCCGTGATCACCGACATAGAAACCATGAACCGCCTTCAGAGGGTCGAGGAGGCAGAGGAAGACTTGAAGCTACTTAGCATCGCATGGGTTAGAACCATGACCGACTCTGGCGCCCGTCACAGCCTTGAAGACGTTGCTGCCGAGTTTGACATTGATCTAGCCGAGGACTGATGACAAATGGCCAGGGTTTATTTGACCGATGACGCAAAAGAAGACCTCAGAGATTTTGACGGCTCCGCAAGGAAGATTATCATTAAGGCCCTGGCCAAGCTCAAAGAGAACCCCGAGCAACGTGGACAGCCGCTCGGCAGTCGAACTCAAAATAACCTCACAACTTTTCGAAAGCTTGTCATCGGCGACCGTGCTTACCGCGCGGTCTACCGTGTTGAAAATGACGGCACTGTTGCAGTCATCTGGGTAATCAAGGAACGCGCAGACAATGAGTGCTACGAAATAGCCGTCAGCCGCCTCCGCCTTCATGGTGATCGCGAGATGGCCGACCTGGCAACCAACTTGCTTGAAGGAGCCTGGCAAGTCCACAAGAGAAATCCAACTCAGAAGTAAGACTTTAACCCCTTGACGAAGCCGACGGGGGCAGTAAGGACTATCCTTATTACCCCCGTCATCTTCTAGGCGCAACTTCAGAGCGCCACAACGCCTGTCGTTAGACCCAGGGTCTTGGCGGCAAATTGGAAGGTGCACAAGTGGTTGACGACATAAAGTTCAAAAGAGATCTTGACAGACTCATCAAGCAGGGCGAGCGCCTACAGGCCTCTTTGGTAGTTGCGGAGTATCCAGAAGAAGCCAAAAGATTCAAAGATGTTAAGCTGCCAATCTTCGCCATCGACTACCAATCCTGGTACTCAGAGGCCCTGGCGGTAGTTTCACAGTTGCTTCCGGCACGGGTTTCAGATTTTGTTGCTTACTATAAACCTGCCAGGGCAAGAAAGAACTTAGACGCTGAGAACTACACCATAAGCGATGCTCTAATGGGGCTAACATCGAGCTTCGGCGGCGATACAAGGGCCGACAGGAAAGCGGCGATTCCAAAGCTCACTCAACAGGTCAAGATACTGGATTCACTTAAGAATAGGTTCACAAGCAGCCTATATGACCTCTCCACAATCCTACAAGCAGATCTCTACGACCAAGAGGTGGACGCTGCGGCCGCACTACTCAAACAGGGCTTCACTCGTGCCGCAGGAGCCCTTGCCGGAGTGGTCCTGGAATCGCACCTTAAAACGGTTTGCGATAACCATGGGATCAAGATCACCAAAAAGAACCCTACTATTTCCGAGTTCAACGACAAGCTCAAGGGGGAAAACATTATCGAAGTAACAACTTGGAGAAAGATCCAATATCTTGGCGACTTGCGGAATCTTTGCAGTCACAGGAAGGACGATGACCCCACCGATGAGCAGGTCTCAGATCTAATAGATGGCGTAAAGAAAATCTTGCATACGGTGCTGTGACACAGAAGCCCGACTGAACCTGCTCCACGGAAGTGCTTCCGCTGCGACGAGAACGAGCTTGGCCCGGGAGGCGTGCTGTGCCCGAGCTGCCAAGACTCTCTCAGGGCAGCTCACCACGCCTACTGGAAGACCCACGAACAGCAAGGCGCAAAGGTAGTTCCCCACCGGCAACGAGCAGCGAGGCGTGGCATTGCCGTTTCTGCAGGTCACACCGCCTAGATCCCACGGTGACACACGTTGCATAATCGAACACATGTCCGATCCGACCGGCGCGAGGTCCACCTCTGGCCCCTACCTGCACGAGGTGGAGCCTGCATGTCCCGTGTGGGTTGACCTGCGCCATGTCTTCCCCGTCGGAACGCCGATCGCCTCGATGCCGGACGGTCTCGACCTGACAGGCATGGTGCCCGGACTGCTCAGCGTGTGGTCCGCGACGACCACGGGCCATTGGGCAGGACTGGTGTCCTTCATGCTCGACACCCCCGGGAGCGGCGGCACACCTCAGAGGCAGTGGATCTTGTCGGATGCGCTGCACCCGCGCTCCGAGGTGGGCCGAGACCATTTCCGGCATCCCGGCACACCGGGTCACGCTTGAACGTCCATCAGAGGCGACCTTAGGGCTTCATCCCGGCCGCATTAGCTGCCCTCAACATGGTCGTACAGCAGCGTTCGAGGGGACTCCGCCTGCCAGGAAGGTCCTCACCTGATCGACGGCGACGGCATAACACAGGGCATTGGTGCCTGGCACCGTCCGGGCGCTATGCGGGCTGATAATGACACCGGTGCATTTCCAAATTGGATGATCCTCGGGGAGCGGCTCAGGCTCGGTGACGTCGAGCGCAGCTCGGAGCCGCTCCGAACGAAGTTCCTCTACTAGCGCGTCAGTATCCACGATCTTGCCACGCCCTGCATTTACGAGAAGGGCGCCGTCGTCCATCGCGGCCAGAAAATCTTTGTCGACAAGATTGAGTGTCGCATCATTAAGCGGCGCCGTAATTACGACGATTTGGTGCCCACTTACCAAGGCGGGCAACTCTACTGCACCGTGAATTCCATCGCGAGCTACACTGGCCACCAAAGTGGAGTTTGCGCCGAAAGCGTCGAGGAGTCGCGCAGTAGCCATTCCGATACTGCCAGCGCCTACGATTAGAACCCGTTTCCCTCGGAGGGTGTCAGCGTCAAATTTTCGATGCGCCCATGTATTCTTGTCCTGGTACCTGACAAGGGTTGGCCATTGGCGGAGTTGCGCCAAAATGGCTGACAAAACCCACTCTGAAACCGGTCCAGCATGGGCGCCACGCGCCCCAGCCAGAACTACTCCGTCGGGAACAGCGTTGACCCATTCGTCAGTACCCGCGGCCGTAATTTGAACCATGGCCAAGTTTGGCAGCTGTTCCATTAGCGCCATTGGACGATTGGTTCCTCGATATGGCGGAACGAAGATACTGGCACGCCTCTGCATATTGTCGAGCCGCCTAGCAGCGGGGTCATATCCCACTACCTCAACGTCGTCAAGTTGCCTAAACATGCCATGCGCGACCATGTCGTCAACTTCAGTGCTAATTAGAACGATCGTCTTTTCGATGGTCACTTTTCGTTTTCCTCGATCAGAATGGTCGAGAGCAAGTCTCGCGCTTGATCTTGCAGTGGCTTACTCGATGCGGAGTTATCGATTACAACATGCGGCACCGGCGGGCGCAATTCCAGATTAAGCCCTGAAACGTAAGACTCCCAGTTTGCGAGCTTAGTAGCATCTCGGGCCGCGCCGCGATGCCTGACATATGTGTGCATCGTGCTGGCATCGCAATATACCCAAACAAAAGTAGGGTTGGCTCCCAGGTCCTTGCATGTTGCCTGAATTCGGCTAACCCAAGCCGGGTTTGCAAATTCGCGAATAAATGGCGCCGTAACGATCGCACTGTTTCCGCACTGCACATTCTCCGTCATGGTGGCTATAAGTGCTTCATACTCCCGGGGGCGAATCTTTTCTGCGTAGACGTCCGATTCACGATCATTGGGCGAAAGTCCCTGAAGTTCAAGGGCCACTTCCACCACGAAGCGGGTGGTGGTGTCCTTATCGAGGATCGACCAGCCAGTCTCTCGCGCCAGAACTCGCCCTAATTCAGTCTTGCCACTCCCCGCGAAGCCGCCGACAAATACAACCTGCGGCGCGGACGTCTTCGGTCGCACCGCTTCCGTGACGTGCGGAGCATGCACGACGCGACCAGCCCTCGCCTTGCTCACGACCAGCCCTTCTTTGATCAACACGTCCATCGCTTCGGAGATTGTGAACGGGCTGACCTGCCACTCAGCGGCCATCTCCCGCGTCGACGGCAGCGCCTGACCATCCCTCAGCCGCCCAGCCTCAATGTCGTTTCGGATATTGCGGGCAACCTGCTGATGAAGCGACTCGGATCGCTGAACCTTCGCGCGTGGCCGGGACATCGGGACTCCCTGCTGTGGCAGCTACCAGTCAGATGACTGGCTGACAGGCCAAACCATACCAGATGACTGACCGCATTTCCCCAGGTAGACACTGCTCCCATTGCTCCATTCGAGTCAATCAGTTGACTGGTTTCCAAATCAGTTGTTAGGTTTTGCCGTGTTCCAGTTCACACACCGAAGGAGATGCACGGAGATGGCGAAGACCTCGATTCCTGGCCTCAAGCTCGGCGGAGGCAAGACGAAGTGGCTGGTCGGAGTCCTGCTGGTGCTGGTGCTGGTCTTGATCGTGAAGTCGCCGATTGAGGCGGCCGGGTTCGGTAAGTCCGTGTTCGGGGCGATCGACACCGCCACGACGAGCGTCGTGACGTTCTTCAACAGCTTCTGACCTGCACGTTTACCGCGAAACCCAACGTTGGAAGGAATTCCCTGATGGTGACCTGCCTCGACTGCTACCGCGCCGGTGAGGGCGACACGGTCCACTGCGGCGACTGCCCGTGCTGCTCGAACTGAATCCCTTGCCCTGCAACGAAATCGAACGTTTAGGAGATCCGATGAACGCGAAGCGCAGCACCTGGTACCCGGCCTCTCCGGCCACCTTCCCGGAGGTCACCGATGGCCTGACCGGTGAGGGTTTCTACCCGGACGGTCTGACCGAATCGGCGATTGACGCGCTGCTCGAAGAGGTCGATCGGGAGCTGGCGGCCGATGAGCACGCCGCTTCCGCAGCGTTCCTTTACGACTTCACCGACCAGCGCCGCGCGGCCCGTGCCCGCCGTCGCGCCGGCCGTCAGGTCTTGCGTGAAAGTCACTGGCTGATCGCTGGTGTGCCGTCGCAGGGCAAGTCTGCGGCGATCCGGCAGGCCGTCATCTCGGACGAGATCGAGGCTGCGTGATGGCGGCCCCGAACGTGCTCGCCGAACTGGGCGCGTTGCACCTGACCCGCCCGGCCGTCGATGCACCGGTTGCCTCGATCGCCGCCTGGTACGAGCGCAAGGCCGTGGTACTGGACCACCTGGCCGCCACGGGCTCGGCCGGCGCTGCGGAGCAGGCCGACCAGGCGCACCGGCACGCGGCGCGGCTGCTGGCGGTGGCGTGATGGACATGGCCCCGTTCGGCGACCAGTGGCCTGGAACTGACATGGTCGGTGACTTCGGTCTCCGGGTGACCCCGACCGATTCCGTAACGATCACCCGCGTGGTCATCGAGAGCTTCGGCTACCTGCACGAGGACTCGAAGCCCCTGACTTCCAGCTCTTCGCATCTGGTGATCGACGTGCGCAACTTGTTCCGCGACCCGCACGTCACCCCCGCTCTGCGCTACAGCACCGGCCGGGACGACGCGGTGCGGGCGAACGTGCTCGATCAGGTCGGCGCGCTCGAATTCGTGCGTGCTCAGGCCGCGGCGATCGCTGCTCTGGTCCCGGCCGCGACTCCGAATGTCGTCACGGTGGCCGTGGGCTGCGCTGGCGGCCGCCACCGATCGGTGGTCATCGCCGAAGCGCTAGCGCTGCTGCTGGCCGGTGACGGCATCGACGCGGAGGTCTACCACCGCGACATTCGACGGCCGGTGGTGCAGCGATGACCACCAACCTGCAGATCACGTGCCCCGACGCGGCGGCCCACTCCGCCAAGAACGCGCCGACCGCGCCGGGTCCCGACCAGCCAGCTAAGGACTCGAAGGGGTTCCCGATGGTAGAGGAAGAGACCCGCGCCTACGCCGCCCGAACGCGTGAACGCGCTGTGCGGCAGCTCAACGCCGGTCTGGACGTCGTGAGTGAGTGGGTGAACCTGGTCCGCCAGTGCACGGAGATGCGCACTGACTCGTTCAGGAACGAGGACCTGTTCACCGACGCGTCCTACCGGGAAGCGCTGGGCCGGTTCGCGCAGCTGTCGGCCGCAGTGACGTGGTTCAACGAGCGCGGCCCGGTGATCGAAGCGGGTGAGGTCCTGTGAGCGCCGTGCGGATCATTGCCCACATTCCTTGCGGGGACACGGTGCTGGTCGCCGAAGCCCGCGGGATGCGGGAGGGATTGCCCTACTTCGGGTGGAACGAGGCACCAGCCGGGCTCTACACCGCCACGCAGTTGCGGGAGGCCGGGTTGTCGGCCGCGGGGCTGGACCCGCGGGCGCTGCTGGTGTTCCGGCACCGCAAGCCCTACGCCCGGCAGACCGTGGCGGAGCTGTTCGCCGTGGCCGACGCCGTGGAGCGGCCGGTGCCGTCGCAGGCACAGCAGGTCTCGCGGCTGCGGAACCTGCAGTACGCGATGCGGGCCCGCCGCACCTGCGTCGACTGCGCCGAAGAGAAGGACTACTGCGTGCCGACCAGCACCCGGCAGTGCTGGTCCTGCCTGGAAATCGAGATGTCCAACGACGTGGAGGTGGCGGCATGAGCAGGCGACAGAAGACCGAAGAAGAACAGATCGACGACGCCGTGGTGCACGCGCTGCTATCCGGAATGACCCCGAAGCACCGTTCGGCCGTCCTGGGTGAGCTGTCCGAGAACGGACGCCGGAAGGCTCTCGAATCCGAGTACGACGGCCGAGTCGCCCACTGGAACCGCACCCACGACACGAAGTGGGGCGAGGGCTAACCCATGACTGTCTTCAACGTGCTGGAGACGCGCGGCACCGGGGCTCTGCTGCGGTTTGTCGCGGCGGTGGTGCTGTTCGCGGTGCTGCAGCTGATGCGGATTCCGCTGGGGCTGCTGCTGCAGGTCATCACCGGAGTGATGAGCCGGGTCGATGGCTATGCGGTGACGCAAGTGTCACGGTCACCGCGCGGTCCGATCAACCACTTCGCTTGCACACCAACAGGACAGGAGGTCCGGCCATGACACAGCAGAACGAGCGGACCCGCACCGATGCCGCGGTGGCCTGGACGGTCGGGCACGCCGGGGAGCTGGCCGGGATCACCCTTCCCGCTGTCGCGGGGGTGCTGGTGTGGCCGTGGCTGGCCACGGTCTCCGGTGTCGTCGCCGCGTGGTGGGCGCTGAACGAGATCCGCGACCACAAGACGCGGGCGGAGCTGCAGAACAAGGTGGCGCCCCGGCAGATCGAGGCCGGGCCGCACGGGAATGCCGGCATGGGCAGTGAGCGGGAGGTTCGGGCATGAGCACGTGGAGGGAACAGCAGCGCGCGGACCGGATCGCCGACCGGGAACAGGCACGGCTCGACGCCGCGGCCCGCACGGACCGGCGCGTGGCCGAACGTGCGGCGCTGGCGGAGCAGCAGCGCCAGGACGCCGCCGCCCAGGCCAAGCTTGACGCCGCGGCGAAGACCGCGCGGCAGGCGAAGCGGGCGGCCCGGTGGACGGCGCTGGCGGCGTGGCTGGCCGTGCACCGGGTGGACGGCCCGATTTACCTGCTGGGTCTGGCCGCGGCGGTGCTGGCGGTGCCTGCGATGGCTCGCCACGGTGTCGAGACCTACGGCAGCGCCCTCGGGGTCGTGCTTCCGGTCATCTCCGAGCTCGGCATGTGGGCGTTCGCGGTCGCCGTGCAGATGGCGCGGCGGGCTCCGGGCCGTCCGGTGTGGTCGCTGCAGGTCGGTATCTGGGTGTTCGCCGGTTACGGGTTCGCCCTGAACCTGCTGGACGGTCTCCGCCACGGCTGGTCTTCCGGCCTGCTGATGGGGCTGGTGTCGATCGCCGGTGTCATCGCGCACCAACTCGCGGTCGCGTCCCCGCGCCGGACAGCGGCGGAGAAGGCCGCGGCGAAGCTGGAGCGGCAGGCGCTCGCAAAGACGATGAAGATCCGCGCGGCGGCGATCCGGCACGCGGTCGGCGAGATCGACCACACCGGCACCGCGACCCTGGTCTTCGCCCCGGGCCGGTACGAGATCAGCCGCCGCGGCCGCCTCACCGAGGTTCCGGTCAGTCTCGCCGACGAGGTCACGGCGTGGCTCGCGCAACAGGATCGACCCTCGATCACCCCGACCACCGACACCGCCGACTCTGGCGCGGTCGCGGTGCTCGATCCCGAGCGTGACCAGCAGGAATCGACCCCGCCGCGCCGCACGATCCGGGCACCGAAAACCCGGTCGGATGCGGAGCTGGAAGCCGAGTTCCGCGCCCTGATCAAGGCCGGTGACGTCAACCCGACGTCGGCCGAATCGATCCGCAAAACCCTCAAGTGCGCGCCGAAGACCGCCCGCAAGCTGCGCGACCAGTTCAAGGGAGACGCCAAGTGAACGAGCACACCACCGAGTCGGCGGAGCTGGCGACCGTGCACCACCTCCCGACCGTCGACAGCGGCGCGATCGAGGGCGAGTTCATCACCGAAGAGGAGTACCAGCGCCTCACCTCAGAGAAAGCGAAGATGATGGCGCGGTACCAGGGATACCGCAACGACGTGGTCACCGTCGCCCGCGTCACCAAGGCCGTCGCGACCCACGAGCGCACCAAGACCGTCGGCAAGGCGCTGGTCCGCAACGCCGTCTACGTCGGCGGCGGCGCGAAGGTGCTGGCCGTGCGGGCGTGGGAGTCGTCGACGAACGCCCGGTATGAACGGCTGATGCGCGGCGCGGAGCTGCGCGGGGACATGGAAGCCCTCAAAGAGTGGGACGAACGCGCCGAAGCGGCCAAGGAACGCCGTCACTCGCGCCGCATGGACATGCTGCAGGCCCCGGGCAAGGTCGCGAAAGCGCTGGCGATCAGCGTGGCCGCGGGCATCGGGTTCCTGCTGGCCCTGGGGATCGTGCTCGCGGTGGCGAACGAACGGATCTCCGATGTGATCGCCCCGCTCAACGCGGTCATCGACGCCATCAACTGGGTGGTCATGGTCCTCACGATCGCCTGGGGCCCGATCGTGCTCGCCGCCCCCTGGGTCGCCGTGATCGGCCTGTGGCACCTGGGCCGCAAGGCCGGTGCGGCCCCGGGCTGGCTGGCGACGTCGGCGGAGTCCGATGTGGACGTCTCCATTGACGAGACCACCATCGCCGCCGCCCTGTCTGCCCTGCGTATCCCCCAGATCACCGCCTACCTCAAGACCGGTTCACCGCTGCAGTTCCTCACCCCGGCCCGGGTGGACGGTCGCGGAACCCACGCCGTCGTGCGGCTCCCGGCCGGTGTGACCGCGGAAAAGGTCGCCCGCCGCCGCGGGGACCTCGCCACCGGCCTGCACCGGCTGGCCAAGGAAGTGTGGCCCACCACCGGATCCGAAGCCGGAATCCTCGACCTGTGGGTTGCCGACAAGGGCGCGCTTGCCGAAGGTGCGGGCGAATACCCGCTGCTCACCGATGGTGTGGTGGACGTGTTCAAGGGCGTTCCGTTCGGGAAAACGTTGCGAGGCAACCCGATCAACGCCCCGCTGCTGGAGCGCAACACGATCTGCGGCGGCATGCCCGGGCAAGGCAAGTCGTCCGCAGCCCGGATCATCATGGCCGGTGCGGCGCTCGATCCCACGGCGGAACTGCGGATCTGGGTTCCGGACGCGAACTTCGACTTCGAGGTGTTCAAGCCACGGTGCACCCGCTACGTGATGGGCGCCGAAGACGAGAAGATCGCCGAAATCCTCGCCGACCTGCAGGACCTGCACGCCGAAGTGCAGCGCCGCGGCGAACTGCTGATCAAGTACGAGATCCCCGCCGTGACGCGGGAGTACGCGAACAAGAACGTCGGCTTGCACCCCATCTTCGCGCTGCTGGAAGAGGCGCACGTCGCGATCCAACATCCCTTGTACGGCAAGGAAATCTCGCGGCTACTGGTCGACATCGTCCGGCTGGGACGCAAGCGTGCGATTAACCTGATCGTCTCCACGCAGGCCCCCACTAAGGACTCCATGCCCCGCGACGTCACGCGGAACTGCTCCAACGGTGTCGCGTTCGCCGTCGGCGACCACGTGGCCAATGACGCGCTGCTCGGACAGGGTGCCTACGCCGCCGGTCACCGCGCGACGGAGCTGATTCCGGGCACCGACAAGGGAACCGCGGTGGTGAAAGGCTTCACCGGCGAACGCTCGGAGATCGTGCAGGTGTACTTCCTGGACGTGTCCCGCGACAACGACCAGGTCACCCCGATCATCGAACGGTCGCTGGCGGCGATGAAGTCCCTGCCCGGGACCCCTGCACCGGCCCGGGAAATCCCGGTGGCGCGGGATCTGCTGGAAGACCTCGACGCCGTCCTAGGGGACACGACCGTGCCTGCGGCGGATGTGCCCGCGCTGCTGGCGGCGCACGCCCCGGGCTGGGAGCCGTACAAGCGGCTCACGGGCAAGGGCTTGCGGGAGATCCTGGCCGCACAGTACGGGGTCAAGGTGCCCTCCACAGGCAACCGCTGGCCGGTCGACCCGGTCACGGTGCGTGAAGCTCTCGCGAAGCAGGCCACTGCGGACCTGGACGGCGACGAGTGACCGGAGTTAGCCCAGCCCGGACGGCGGGGCACCGCCGGAAACCATGATCACGAGCCCCTGACGGGCCGGGCTAACTCGCCTCACCGGGCTAACTTTCCGCAGATCAGCAGGCCAGATCCCCAATCTCACTCCGGGAGTTAGAAACCTAACCGGTCTCCCAGGACCTCACTCCCGGTCTCACTCGAACTCCACACCGTTCCGGCGACGCGCCACCGGCCGCCGCCACGGCACCCCCACGCCAAAAACGCTCACTCAACGTTACTAACGGAAGGGATCGACATGGGCAGCAAACCCGCCAAACCCGTGGTTCACCGCGGCACCAAGAGCTGGTGGAACGGCGACGTGAAGACCCTGTGCGGCCTGACGTTCAAGAGCGGCAACTCGCGCGAGATGTGGTTTCACAGCCCGCCGTGCCCGGCCTGCGAAGCCGTCCACAAGGCCAACAAGAGCGGGGGCAAGCGATGAAACCGACCACCACGATCGCCACGCTGGCGGCTGCCGTCGCGCTCGGCACCGCGGCGTGCGTGCCGACACCGGAGTCCGCGGCAGCGAAGCGGCCCACCGCCGGTTCGAGCACCGCCCGTCAGCTGGCCGCGCTCCGGGTTGCCCCGGTCGACACCGGCGCCCACTACAAACGCGACGACTGGCCGCACTGGGTTTCTGTCGGCAAGGGCTGCGACCGCCGCGAGGACACGCTCAAGGTTCAGGGCCGGAATGTGAAGACCGGCAAGGGCTGCAAGGTCCTGAGTGGAGAGTGGCCCAGCCGCTACGACGGAGTGACGGTCACCGACCCCGGGACCGTCGACGTCGATCACATGGTGCCGCTGGCCGAAGCGGCCCGCTCCGGCACCCGCGGCTGGTCGGAGAAGCAGCGCACCCGCTACGCCAACGACCCCGCCGTCCTGGTCGCGGTGTCGGCGAAGTCCAACCGCGCCAAAGGCGATCAGGACCCCGCGAAGTGGCTGCCTGCCAAGGACCGGTGCGGCTACGTCGCGCACTGGGTGCGGGTGAAGACCACCTACGCCATGACCGTCGACCAGGCCGAACACGACGCCATCGCCGCCATCCTCCGCCACTGCTGAAAGGAACCCCGACATGAGCAGCTTCCACTACCGCGAGACCGCTTCCGCGCCGGGCGTGTGGGCGCACGAGCTGCACGCCACCGCACCCCTCTACCCGCTCGCCGAGGTCGTCGACGAGATCGCGGAGCTCACCGGCCGCACTGGGGTGCCGATGACCGCCTACGCCCTCACGACCGGCCACGGATCGTCCTGGATTCGGCTGGTCCGCGATCCCAGTGTCAGCCACGGCACCCCGGACCCGGACGACTGCGAGCGCGCGGCGCGCGAACTTGTCGCCGGTGGCCGCTGGCGAAGCGGCGGGCGGCTGGTCCGGTCCGCGGTCATGGTCGCCGTCGGCCTGCGTGAGGGCTACGCCCCCGGCAACCGGCTCCACACCTACGACGCCTACCGAACCCTGCACGAGCGCGCCCGCTCGGTCTGGAGCGGGATGCCCGTGGAGCTGATCTCCGCCCGCCTGAAGGCCGACGGCACCGTTCGGACCTATCGGGAGCCGGGCGTGGTGACCATCTGCCAGCCTGACGACCTGCCCGTGCACGCCACAATCGCCCACGCCTTCGCGCAACGCCGGTTCGTCGTCCATGACTGGCTGGCCGACCACACCACCGCGTTCGGCCGTGTCGCCCCGGAGGCGACCCGATGATCAGGCCGGGATTCAGGCAGGAGACGTGCGTGGTCGCGGCGTGCGGGGACTGCGGGCACGAGTTCAGCAACTCCGAAGACCTCGGCTGCGAGCTGCACTTCCGGACCGTGCAGGAGGCCACTACGGCCCTGACCGACTCCGGGTGGAAGGTCACGGCCGACGGAGTCCAGTGCGACGAGTGCGCCACCGCTCAGCAGTGCCGCGAGAACGGGCACCGCTGGCCGCTCTGCTGGCGCGCGTGTGCCTGTGGCTGCGCGAAGGGGGAGCCGATGTTGCCCGACCACGACACGCCCCGCGAGTCCCGTCACTGCCTGATCTGCCAGACCCGCGAAGAGCGTCCCCGCCAGCTCGTGAAGGAGGCCCGATGAACACCCCGAACGACACCATGAAGGCGGCCGCGCTGGACGCGGCCGGGCGCGGCTGGCACGTGTTCCCGCTCCGCCCGGGCCGCAAGCGCCCTGCGGGGCACAACATCGACGACTGCCCCGGCACCGGCCGCTGCGCGGATGGTCACCGGACGTGGGAGCAGCGCGCCACCACCGACCCCGCGAAGATCCGCGCGGCGTGGTCGCAGGCCGCGTACAACGTCGGGTTGGCCACCGGGCCGTCCGGGCTGTGCGTGATCGACCTCGACGTGGTCAAGTGCGGGGAAGAGGTCCCCGCGGAGTGGGCGGAGCAGGGCGCGGCCAGTGGTGAGGATGTGCTGGCGATCCTGGCGGAGCAGGCCGGGGAACCGGTGCCCGGGGACACCCTCACCGTGCGGACGCCGTCCGGTGGTCTGCACCTGTACTTCCGGGCGCCGGACGGGGTGCGGCTGCGCAACACCGGTGGGGAGCGCGGGAACGGGCTCGGCTGGAAAGTCGACGTCCGCGCGTGGGGCGGCTACGTCGTCGCCCCCGGCAGCCTGGCCACGTCCGGCCGGTACGGCTACCTGTTCGACGGGCCGGTGGCGGCACTGCCGGCATGGCTCACGGATCGGCTCACCCCGGCCGCGTTGCCGCCCGCGCCGGTAGTGCCGATCCGGCCGTCGACCGGCCGCCGTGACCGCTACCTCACTGCGGCGATCCGGGCGGAGGCCGGGAAAGTCGCCGACGCCACCACCAACCGGAACGCCACGCTCTACGCCGCCGCCGTCGCGCTCGGACAGCTCGTGGCCGGTGGCGCGGTCGGTGAGGACGAGGTGCGGGCGGCGCTGAGGACCGCCGCCGGGCGGCACGTCGGCATCCGGGCCTTCACCGAACGCGAGGCCGAAACCACGATCACCTCCGGCCTCAAGGCCGGGGCCAACCGCCCCAGGAAGGTCGCGTGATGAACGTCCTGTCCCTGTTCGCCGGTATCGGCGGGATGGATCTCGGTCTGGAGCGCGCCGGGATGACCGTGGTCGGCCAAGTCGAGATCGACCCGTTCTGTCGCTCCGTTCTCGCCCACCACTACCCGGAGGTGCCCCGGCATGACGACGTTCGAACCACTGTCCCTTGGTGGGAGTCCCAGTCCCGCCCACACGTCGACCTGGTCGCGGGTGGGTTCCCGTGCCAGCCGGTTTCCCTCGCCGGGCTCGGGCTCGCGCAAGAGGATGAGCGGTGGCTCTGGCCCGCGATGCTCGACGTCATCCGCGCGGTCGGACCTGAGTGGGTGCTCTGGGAGAACGTGCCCGGCCTGCGGACCCGAGGACTCGACATCGTCCACGCCGACCTTGTTCGACTGGGATACCGCCACCGCGTCGGCCGTATCCGAGCTTGTGAGGTGGGCGCCCCACAAGCACGTGCCCGCCTGCTCGGAGTGGCCCACGCCCCGCGCCTCGGACGGGGAACGCGGCGGCCGGGGGGACCTGCTGGCGAAGCTGCGCACCGGCACGACCAGCCGCCGCAAGGACTGGCGCGACGGACAACCCCGACGCGGACGAGCG
This sequence comes from Amycolatopsis keratiniphila, assembly GCF_000400635.2. Lineage (NCBI taxonomy): Bacteria > Bacillati > Actinomycetota > Actinomycetes > Pseudonocardiales > Pseudonocardiaceae > Amycolatopsis > Amycolatopsis keratiniphila. The sequence continues at coordinate 8,368,322 of NC_021252.1, forward strand.
CGAGGCACTGGGCAAGCGAACCCCGAGTGGATCGGCTGGTTGATGGGCTTTCCCGCGAACTGGCTGAACACCACCTCCGCGCCTACGGAAACGCCATCGTCCCCGGAGTCGCCGAGCACGTCGGCCGCCTGATCGCCAACGCTCACGCCCTCTCCGGCGCGTCCACGCCGTCACTGGCCGCCTGACCACCAGCACTACGGAGGCTCGAAACCCATGACAGCCACGACGTCCCCGCGCGCTCTGGTGCCCGTGCCGACACCGCCCGAACGCCGTACCCGGTGGACGGACGCGGAGCTGATGCGAGAAGAGTTCCCGCCGCCGAAATGGGCCGTCCCCGGCCTGCTGGCGGAAGGGCTGAACCTGCTGGCCGGTGCGCCGAAGCTCGGAAAGTCGTGGCTGTCTCTGGGTTTCGGCGCCGATATCGCCAACGGCGACCCGGTGTTGGGCTCAATCGACGTGGAGCGTGGCCCGGTTCTGTACTGCGCGCTGGAAGACACCGGCCGACGGCTGCAGCGACGCCGCCGTCAGATGCTGGCCGCCGGTGGCCGGGCCGCGCCCCTGCTCACCCTCGAAACCGCCTGTCCCACCATGACCGCCGGAGGCGAACAGCTGCTCATCGACTGGTTGGAGGAAAACCCGCACGCCCGGCTCGTCATCATCGACACCTACGAGAAAATGCGCGGCTCCGACGCTCCCGGCATGTCCGCCTACGCCGGGGACTACGCCGCCGCCAGCAGGTTCAAGCGCCTCGCCGACCACTACAGCGTCCCGTTCCTGCTCATCCACCACGTCCGCAAACAGGGCGCGGAGGACTGGCAGAACCTGGTGTCCGGAACCGCAGGACTCACCGGCGCCGTCGACGCCACGTTGGTGCTCGAACGCGGGCGCGGACAGGCCGACGGGGTACTTCATGTCACCGGCCGCGACGTCGAGGAAGCCGACTACGCCATGTTGTTCGACGCCCAGGCCGGTGCCTGGACCAAATTGGACGGACCCGCCTCCGACCACACCGTGTCCAACACCCGCGCGGACATTCTCCGCCTGCTGCGCGAACACGGACCGCTCAAACCCGCCCGGATCGCCGAAGCCCTGCAGCTCGTCCCGAACACCGTCCGCCAGACCTGCAAACGGATGCAGGAAGCCGGACAACTGCAGGTCGACCGCGAAGGCACCTACAGCGCCCCGGAGTGACACCCGGGACACACCCGGCTGTCACCGCCGTCACTCCTGTCACCTCGCGACGCTGACCAGCGCAAACAGCGGTGACAGCCGGAGTGACACCCCCAACCGCCTGTCACCCGTGACAGCAGGGACCCGTCTCCGCTGTCACCCCTGTCACCTTGTCACCCCAACCACCTGACCAGCGCAAACACCAGTGACACCCGAGTGACACCCACCGAAAGGAACCGCCGTGTTTGTCACCGCCACCGCCCGGCCGTACGACACCGAAGGACTCCCGCGATGGACGCCACGATCACGCCGATGCCTGTTCCTGCTCGGCACCTCTACCCGATCCCGGAAGCGATGCGGCTGCTCTCCCTCAGCCGTTCCGTGATCTACGAACTCATCCGCGCTGGCCGCCTCCGATCCGTCAAGGAAGGCCGGGCACGCCGCATTCCAGCAACCGCAATCACGGCCTATCTCGAACTACTCACCCACGAATCAGAGGAGGTCAACTATGGCCGCACGGCGTAGCCGCGGGGATGGCGGACTTCATTGGGACGAGCGCCGTCAGCGCTGGATCTCATCAGTCACCATCGGATACCGCCCCAACGGAAAACGGATCGTCAAGAAGGCCAGCGGCAAGACCAAGACCGAGGCGAAAGACAAGCTCAAGGAGATTCTGCGAACCCTCGATGAAGGGATCGCAGCTAACGCACCAGCCGGATACACGGTGGCGCACGCCGTGAACGACTGGCTCGCAAACTACGAACTCGGAGAGCGAGACCCGAACACGGTCAAGGCGGTGCGCTCACTGGTCAGCAACCACATCATCCCGGATTTGGGAGCGCGGCGACTCGTGGACCTGTCAGCGGAAGACGTCGACAGGTGGCTCGCGGCCAAAGCTGAAACGCTGGTCACATCCACCGTTCGCAACCTCCGCTCCATCTTGCGACGCGTCGTGAGCCGCGCTCAGGCGCGGGACAGGGTCAAGCGCAACGTTGTACTTCTGTGCGATTGCCCTGCGGGCAAAGGAGAAGGCCGGCCGTCGAACGCGCTGACTCTCGCGGAGGCCGAAGCCGTCTTGACGGCTGCGGAACAGTCACGGATGCGCGCCTACATCGTGCTGTCACTCCTCACGGGGGCTCGAACCGAGGAAATGCGCGCACTGACGTGGGATCACGTCGACCTGACAGGCGCTCCGGAGGCGACTCCCGCGATTGCGCCGAACGTCAAGGTCTGGCGTTCGGTTCGGGCACGAGGCGAGACCAAGACGAGGAAGTCACGACGGTCGCTAGCGCTGCCAACGCGGGCCATCACAGCTCTCGAAGCGCACAGAAGGGAGCAAGACGCGGCTAAGGCCGCCGCTGGCTCCCTGTGGCGAGATCTGGGGCTGGTCTTCACCACCAGTGTCGGCACGGCTCAAGATGTGAACAACGTACGTCGGGACTTCCGCCGCGTGATCAAGGCGGCCGGTCTCGCGCCTGCGAAGTGGACACCGCGAGAGCTGAGGCACAGCTTCGTGAGCATCCTGTCTGACGGGGGGATGCCAATCGAAGAGATCTCACGACTGGTGGGACACAGCAGCACCGCCGTGACAGAGCTGGTCTACCGGAAGCAGATCCGCCCGGTGGTGGAGACCGGAGCCGTCGCGATGGATCGGCTGCTCCCCGGATCGGGTGAACTTGACCAGTCCGGCGATCCTGCGGCTCAGTCACTCAGTTAGTCACTCACTCAAAAAGTCAGGGCCCATCCGGAGTGTTCCGGATGGGCCCTGACCTGCGGAGCCGCCTAGGGGAATCGAACCCCTGACCTATTCATTACGAGTGAATCGCTCTGGCCGACTGAGCTAAGGCGGCGGACACCGGGCTCGCACCCGATGACGGAGCCAAGTGTAGCGGAGGCTGGAACGTCACCTTCGAGGGCCACCGTCGTTAAGGTCCTATGACGCCGGTCTCAGTCCCCCAAGATCGGCCCATCCCCACTGGAGGACCTGTTCATGCGGCAACGACTGCCCCGTGTGCTGGCGCTTCCGGCCGCCGCGGCCCTGCTTCTGCTGACCGCGGCTCCGGCGACCGCCCAGACGATCCCGACCACGCCGATCCCCGATCCGGCGAATCCGGGACAGCCGCCGATGTCGGCGCCGATCGGGCCGCAGCCGCTGGGGAAGGCGGTCGGTGACGCGGGTGCGGCGCTCGGGGTGCTGCGGCTGCTGCCGAACGCGGTACCGACCAGCGCCATCCTGCCGGGAGCGGGCGAGTTGCTGCCGAAGCAGTCCGCGCTCGAAGCCGGTATGGGACTTTCCAGCGCGCAGGCCAACTCCGAGGCGTACCTGAGCTACGAAAAGTCGATCGCGCAGTCGTCGCCGTTCGGCCTGTCCGCCGCCGGCAACGCGCCGCAGACGCCGGGCAGCCTCGTGCAGACGGCGTTGCCGGACAACCCGAAGCCGATCAGCGGCGGCCTCAACGCGCCGAAGAACCCGCTGTTCAACCTCGGCCTGCTCAACGGTCAGGCGCACGCGCGCTGGAGCCCGACGCTCGGGCCGTGCGTCGGCACGATCTCCGATTCGAGCACGTCGATCGCGAACCTCGCGCTGCTGCCGACCATCCCGAACATCCCGGGCGCCGACCAGCTGACCCAGGCCTCCGACCAGCTCAAGGCCGGTCTCGGCGGGCTTCCCGGCCCGCTGGCGAACCTCGGCGGGCTGCTGTCGGGCACCAGCGCCAGCGCCGACGGCAAGGGCGCGGTGCTGAGCCTGCCGAACACGCTGTCGTCGCGTTCGGTCGTGCGGCTGGTCGACATCCCCGGCTCGAAGAACAAGGCCGTCGAGTCGACGTCGACCCTGCAGGCGGCCAACATCGAACTGCTCAAGGGCACGCCGCTCGGCCTGACGATCAAGGTCGCCAGCCAGCCGACGCTGCGGGTCACCTCGACCGGCGACAAGAAGACGTCGAAGGTCGAGTACAGCGCCCCGGTGCTGCAGATCGTCCGCGGCGACAAGGTGCTGTTCACCCTCGACGCGAACAACCCGACCAAGGACATCCCGATCGGGATCCCGCTGCCGTCGCTCAAGCAGGTTCCGGGCTTCGACCAGCTGAAGAACGTGCCGGTGATCGGCGGGCTGGCCGAGATGCTCAACGGCGCCACCAAGCAGCTTCCCGGCGGCGAGGCCGGGAACGGGCTCACCCTCGACATCGGGGTGTTGAAGCTGTCGATCGCCGGGCTGAACCAGAAGTCGAGCGACATGACGTCGCCGTTCAAGGGCTTCCAGATGGGTGCCTCGGCGCGGCTGCTGGACCTGCAGATCCTGCCGACGACGGCGCTGCAGAAGGCGCTGCCGCCGGACGCCGCGAAGAAGCTGCCTTCGTCGCTGGCGCAGGTGTCGCTCGGTGAGCAGATCGCCCGGGCGTACGCGCCCACTGGTGGCGTCGAGTGCGGCACGGCTCAGGCGCCCCCTGCCGGCAACAACGGTGGCGCGGCGCCGAAGGGGCCGGTCAAGAACCTGGCGTACACCAACGCCGCCTACGACACGGTGCCGATGTTCTGGTCGGGTACGGCGATGCTGCTGATCGGTGTCGTTCTCGTGGCCGCCATGCCGGGACGGCGCCGGCTCGCGGTGGTTCCGGTCGCGAAGAAGTCGCCTGGCTCCCCTGGGTTCAAGCCTTCGCCGCGGCCGCGCTCTCTGGACTCAGAGGACTAGACGGGGCGAGGAGGGTGATGAACGGTCCTTTCACGTCCCCGCGTGAGAGGACCGTTCGTACCCCTGAACGCCTTGGCCTACGCCGCTGACCGTGTGGATTTTGGTGCGTTGGAATCCGCAGTCACCTGCTCATGCGCGGAGGTGTGTGGAAATAGAGACGTTGAGTGTCCCTATTTCCACACACCCCCTCCTTGCGTGCCGAAACCCCGCCCCGAACCCGAAGCGCCTTCACTTACCCACAGCACTTGTCCACAACCATCCCCACCTGTGGACAACTCCCCCGACCAGCCCTTTTCCCCCTCCACCCCCGGTAAACTGGACTCGGGGACGCCCCCCTGGGACGGGCGGGGTGCTGGGGTAGGGAGCGAAGCGGCGCGTCAGCCCTGGCGCAGGGTGGTGACCATGGCTTCGACGGCGATTCTCGGCTTCACGTTCAGGTCGATCGCCTCGCGGCATTCCAGGACGGCTTCGAGCCGCCGCAGGATCGAGTCCGGCGCCCACGCGGAGGCGGCCTGCGAGATTTCCGAGGCGTGGTCCGGGTGGTTCAGCGTCGCGCCCGCGCCGCTCGCGGTCACGAGCACGTCCCGGTAGAACGCGGCCAGGTCCACCAGCGCGAGGTCGAGAGTGTCTCGCTGCGTCCGGGTCGCGCGGGACTTCTGGCGCTTCTCGAGCTGCTTCACGGCGGCTTCGGCGGCACGTTTCGCCCCGGCGACACCCTTTCCGGTGCCGTCGCCACCCATCGCGGTGCGAAGTTCGGAACGTTCGGCCTCGTCGCGGACCTTGCTCTCCTCGCCCGCGTCGGCCTCCGCCGCGCTGATCAGCTGATCGGCGCAAGTGAACACATCGGACGGCCGCCGCAGGCCGAGCGGGATCCGCAGCACCGTCGCCCGCCGCTGCCGGGCCGCCTCGTCGGTGGCGAGCCGCCGCGCGCGGCCGACATGTCCACTTGAGACGGACGCGGCCCACTGCGCGCGTTCGGGATCGATGCCGTCCCGCTCCACGAGCACCTGCGCGATCGCCTCGACCGGCGGCGTCCGCAGAGTGACCAGACGGCACCGCGAGCGGATCGTCACCGACACGTCGTCCGGGTGATCCGACGGCGCGCACAGCAGGAACACCGTGCGATCCGGCGGCTCCTCGACGGCCTTCAGCAACGCGTTCGACGCGCCTTCGGTCAGCCTGTCGGAGTCCTCGATGATCACCACCTGCCACTTCCCGGTGGTCGGGCGGCGGGCGGCGGCCTGCACCAGCGAACGCATTTCGGCGACCGAGATCGAAAGGCCTTCCGGCACGACGAGCTTGACGTCCGCGTGCGTCCCGGCCATCACGGTGCGGCAGCCCGGACACCCACCGCAGCCGGTGCCGGTGCTGCACTGCAACGCCGCCGCGAAAACCCGCGCGGCCGTCGAGCGCCCCGAACCCGGCGGACCGGTGATCAGCCAGGCATGGGTCATCGCGCCGGGCGCGACAGGCTGATTCTCGATGATCCGGGCGGCCGCCGTCGACGCCGTGGAAAGCGTGCGTGCGGCGGGCTCCTGGCCGACGAGCTGTTTCCAGACACCGATCAGCGTCATCTCGCTTCGACCTTCTCCTCCGCCGGAGCGAGCCCGGCGAGCCTGCCGACGAGCACCGCGCGGATCGCGGTCCGCACCCGGTCGCTCACTTCGTCCTCGGTACCTTCCGCGTCGACCACGACATACCGGTCCGGGTCGGCGGCGGCCATCTCCGTGAGCAGATGCTGCACCCGCCACTGCGCGTCCAGCGACTCCGACTTCCGCATCACCGTGCCGGGATCGGCGTCGAGCAGGATGGTGATGTCGGGCCGCAGCCTGCCGGTCGCCCAGTCCGCGAGCCCTTCGAGCTCCTGACTGTCCAATCCGGCGACCGCGGACAGATGCGCCAGCGGCGAGTCCACGAACCGCTCCATCACCACGACGGAACCGGCGTCGAGCGCCGGCTGGATGTCCCGTTCGACGATGTCCGCCCGCACCGCGGCGGCGGCCAGCGCTTGCGCCCGCGCACCGGACAGCGAAGCGCCGGAGACGAGCTTCGCGAGCCGCTGATCGTCCAGCGCCGGGTCCGCGGCAAGCACGACCGGACGCGTACCGGCGCGCAACCACTCGGCCAGCCGCGCGGCCTGGGTCTCGGTGTTGATCGCCCGCGTGCCTTCGAGCGCGATCAGCAGCCCGTTCACGCGACGCGGGCTGCGGCGCAAGGCGTTGCGGAGATCGGCGAGGATCGGTTCGGCCCGCCGGTCGTCCATCTGCCGGTACGCGAAGATGCCGGCGAGCAGCGCGAGGATGCCGCCACCGACCATCACCGGCCGCGTGCCGTCGATCGTGATCGTGCCGCCCCACAGCTCGACCTCGGTCGTCCGCACCGCACTGATCAGCACCGGCACCAGCACCGTCGAGCCGAACAGCACGATCTTCATCAGCGACTGGTAGATCGCGTTGATCCGGCCGCGGATCGAGTCCTCGATCCGTGAACCGATGATCGTGACACCGGTCAGGAACGCCGTCCCCGCCCAGACCCCGACCGCGGCGACCGCGACCAGCGAAACGGCGAGATGCGGCGACAACGCCACCACCACGAGACAAAGGCCCGCAGCGACGATCGAGATCCCGAACAGCCGGTCGTGCGCGAGCCGCCTGGCGAGCTTCGGCGCCACCGCCATCCCGGTCGCAAGCCCGAGGAAGACGGCCAGGACGAGCAGGTTGAACGCCGCGTCACCGGCGAGCAGGCTGGACGAGTACGGCTTGGCGGAACCGATCACCGCGCCACCGGCGGCGAAGGCGCCGAAAGCACCGATCATCAGCCCGCGCACCAGCGGCGTCGTCCGCACGAACCGGGCACCGTCGGCGATCATCTGCCGGAAGCCGAACTTCTCCTCGTCCGCGGCCTTGACCTTGGGCTTCTCGACCGCGTGGACGTTGCGCAGCGACAGCTCGGGGATCCGGGTCGCGATCACGATCGCGCTGGTCAGGTACAGCAGGCCGGTGATGACGACGGCGACCTTGGCGATGCCGAGCTGGGCGTCGCCCTGGAAGAAGTGGAACGTGGTGTTGCTACCGGTGAGCACGGCGTTCGCCCCGGCCGCGGTGATCACCGCGAGGCCGTAGGTCATCACCATGCCGAGCTGGTTGGCCGTCTCGACCTGATCCGGACGGCGCAGCAGGTTCGGCACCGCCGCGTCCTTCGACGGGATCCACATCATCGAGCAGCAGCCGACCAGGAAGTTGCCGACGAACACCCACCACGGGGTGCCGACGAACGCGATCGACAGCAGGAACCCGCACCGGCCGAGGTCGCAGAGCACCATCACCTTGCGCCGGTCGAAGCGGTCGGCGAGCAGCCCGCCGAGCGGGGCGAACAGCAGCCCCGGCAGCAGCGAGGTCAGCACGACCCCGACGAACGCGAAGTTCTGCGCGGCGTAGTTGTCGGTCAGTTTGGTGACCAGACCGGTCAGCGTGAGGAGGTTCAGCCAGTCCGCGACGCTGCACAGATAGGAGACGCCCCAGATCCGGCGGAACGGCTTGATCGCCAGCACCCGCCGCACCCGGTGCATGGTGGAAGCGTCACGTCCCGACGGACCACTCGTGCCCGCCTCGGGCACCGACTGCACGCCCTCGCTGATACGCCCACCCCACTAGTCACGCGGCGCCGGGGTTGCGACCCGGGTCAACACCGGGTACCCCGACCGTAGGGCCAGGGTATCCCGATGGGTGACTTCTGGACGGACGGCCCCGTCCGGCGGTATCCGCCGGACGGGTTACCCGAAGATCCCCGCGATGCTGTTGAACAGGCTCGCGAGCAGCTGGATGGCGAGGACCGCGAAGACGATCATGAGGGCGATCGCGATCATCACCCCGGCCGTGTTCGACGAGGGTTTGGCGAGCCGGGGCATCTGCATGGAACGCTTGGCGCGCCGTACTTCTACCTCGGCCTCCTCATCGACATCGACCGGCTCTTCCGGCTTCAGACGGCGGGGCTGACGGATCAGCTGAGACGGCCTCGACGGCCAGGTCCGCTGCTGGGGCAGGATCCCGATCGGCGCAGCGCCTTGTTCACCCACCGTGCTGACGACCTTGGCGGGCGACGGGGCCGCGGTCTGCTCCGGACCCGGGCTTTCGGCGGGCTGGTCGTCCGCGAGCATGGCCGCGCTGACCATCCTGCTCACGACTTCGGGGTCGGGCTGCACCGGTCCCGGCACCTGCACGTGGACGTCGTCGGCTCCCGCCGACGGGGCCGTCGTGCCGGTCGTGACCAGCCCGGACAGCGGGTCGGCGAACGTGTCGCCCGGAGGATCTGCCTGAGTGCCATCGCCTTTCACGAAGTCGGGGGCATCGAAGAAGGGAGTTCCGCCCTTCCCGCTCATGGTGACCACCTCACTACGGAATGTCCTCTGCTTCCAGGGTAACCACCTCTGCCCGCCGCACATCCGCCCAATGGGCCAGATAAATGTCACGCGCCGCGAGGCTGATCTTCACATCCTCCAGCAAAGGTTCGAAGAAAGAACGCCGGTACCGGGCATCCGTCGCGGTCGATGCGGCGAAGTACAGACCGGAGAAGACGGCGAGGAAGACGGAGACGTTGACGAGCGCGGAACTCACCGGGAGGGGGACACCCAGCAGTGTCCCGGGCGCCGATTCGCGGCCGGCGAACTCCGTCACGACCTCGGGGCTGAGGATCAGCACCCCGAACACGACGAAGAACGCGAACACCAGCACGCCGAACGCCACGATCTGCACCGCTTGGGCGAAGAACAGCACCAAGGCGATGTTCAAACGCTCGGTCTTCGTCAGCGCGCGCCTGTCCGGTGGCGGGGTGTCGTCGTCGAACGGTGTACCGCGCAGGACGGTCGCGCCGGGCTCCACGGTCCAGGACTTCAGCTCCTTGATCTCGTCGGACAGCATCGACGCCAGGAACACGGCGCCGATCAGTACGAGGAAGCCGGCCACCAGCCACAACCGGCCAGGGGTCAGCCGTTCCACGGCCTGCCACAGCTCGGCGGTGAAGAAGCTGAACATCACCACGAGCAGGAGCAGCGGCAACGCTCGCGACGCCAGCGTGCCGATGGCCCTGACCTGGGCGACCGCGCTCCGCGCCGCCCAGGTGAGGATCGAACCGACGCCGATCCGGACCAGCAACATCAGCACGGCCAGCGCGGCCAGGTTGGTGAGCACGGCGACCCACAACGGGTTGTCCCACGACACCAGCCCGGTGAGCCGCTCGCCGAGCGGCAGCACGAGCAGCCAGAAGCCGATCGTCACCGCCATCACGGCCAACCGGACCCGGATGTGGCTCAGCACGCGGAGCAGCTTCGCCATCAGCCGCCCGGCGATCACCGGCACCACGACCACGGCGAACGTCAGCGCCAGCACGCCGAGCACGTAGCCGACGCCGCTGCTGCGCATCCGGGCCGCGAGCACGGCCTCGGGGACGTCGAGCAGCTTCAGCAACGCGGCCAGCAGCAGGTCGAGCAGGCACAGGAACACCAACCCCGGCGTGGACCGGCGCAACATGCCTGCGCCACGCCGCCGCCGGTGGATGACCATCGGCAGCCCTCGCCGCCGGAACCACGCGTCGGCCGCGCGCCGGTCCAGGTCCATGCCCGCATTCCCCCTCGTCATCGCCCAAGGCGGCTACGTCCGGCTCAAGTCCACCGCCTCGTGCAGCCAGCCCGCCAGTGCCCGGCGGTCCATTCCACCGAACATCAGCCACCCTTCGGAAGGGGCTGCGTACAAAACGAACCTCCCCAAGTCGTTGTCCACGATCACGAAGCCGTAGTCCGGGTACTCGGCGTTCAGGCCGCCGAAGGCGACCAGATCGAGGATCGCCGTGCCAGTGCGCGGACGGTTCAGCGTGTCGGCGACCAGCCCGACCTCTTCCTCCTGCCCGGGCAGCGGCACCCCGTGCTCGTCGATCCTGATGCGCATCGGCTCGGTCTCCCCTGCGGGAACGTGCGGGAGCCCGCCGAACACCCGGGCTCCCAGCTCGCCGAAATCGCTGAGGCTGAACGTGGTCCGCCGCCCCGACCGCATCCGCCAGACGACCGCCTGATGCCCGTCTCCGTAGCAATCGACGCGTACCGAACGCGGCGCGGACGCGAAGACGCCGGTGAGGACGCCGCGCACCGAACCGCGCAACATCACGCCGTGCATTTGCACCGCGGCCGGATGGATCTCGCCGTTTTCCATCAGCCCGGCCTCTTCGAGCATCGCCGCCTTGGCCGCGTACCGCTCGGCCTGGGTGACGAGATCCGCCGGCTCGTCGTAGGACGGGCACAGCCGCCGGATCTCGTCGTCGGTGATCTCCGGGTCGTACCCCAGGTACACGCTCCGCCGCTCGGGCACCGCGCGCAGCACCGGCTCGGCGGCCCGCCTCATCAGTTCCTTCACGGTCGCCGGTTCACGCATGGTTCTGCACCGCCTTCACGATCCATTGCTCGGCCGTCGACCGGCTGGCCGGGCCCCAGGTGAGCGTCCAGCGGCCGTCGCCGTCCATCGCCGCGCTGAACTGGTACCGGCCGAGGTCGTTGTCGACCAGGCCGAACGCGCCGTGCGGATACTCGGCGAGGATGGAGTTCCGCACCGCGAGATCGACGAGAACCGTGCCGTGGCGCGGCCGCGAAGCGCCCTCACGGATCACCTCGACGGCGTCGCGGGCCCGCAGCGGGATCAGCCCGCCGGCGTCCGTCACGATGCGCACCGTCTCGCCGGTGCCCGGCGGATGGTCGGGCAGGCCGTCGAACACCCAGCCCGGCAGCGCGCTGAGGAAACCGGACCGCAGCCTCGCCCGCCTGCCGAGCTTGTTCAGCACCGTGGTGTAGTCCTCGTCGCCGAAGAACCGGACCTCCCACGGCTCCGGACGCGACGGGAACACACCGGTCACGACGCCGCGGATGAACCCGCCGCGCAGCGCGCGATACAGCCCGACGGCCTCGGGCGTGACCTCGCCGCCGGGGGCCAGCCCGATGGTCGCCATCCCGCTCACGAACCGGGTGTACTGCTCCACCTCCTCGGCCAGGGTGAGCCCTGGAGTCGGCTCCTCGTCGGCCAGCACCGGCGGCACGGCGAGCTCCGGGTCGTAGAACTCCATCACCGAGGGACGCTCCGGAACCTCGGCTGCCAGCGGGGCGATGACCTCGTCGATGACGTCGAAGACAGCGGTCGTTGAAGTGCTCACCTGACCATTGAACACCCTGGTACCGACAATTTTTAGAACTTTTGTTCGAACGGGTGAGGCGGTTCGGCGAGCGGTCGGCGAGCGGTCATCGGCCGACAAGCACCGGCCTTATCTCGTACCACTTCGCGAACAAGGAGGAACTCGTCCGGACGGTCCTCGAAGACGTCTTCCGCGAGATCGGCGCGTTCATGGCCGAGCGGATGAGCGAACCCGCGTCGGCGAGCGAGGCGCTGCGCACGACCGCGAACATCCCGGCGGCCTGTGCGACCTGACCCGGCTCCACTCACGTCCTCTCAGTGGTCACCTGGATGCCATGAAAGGTCCTTTCCTTGCGAATTTTGCAAGGAAAGGACCTTTCATGGCGCGTGAAGGGAGCTACTTCGTCTTCGTGGCCGTCGAGCGCGTCGAAGGCTTCTTCGCCGCTGTCGACTTCGCTGCCGCGGTTTTGGTCGCAGCGGTCTTGGTCGCGGTGGTCTTCTTGGCCGCGGTCGTCTTGGTGGCCGTCGTCTTCGACGCCGCCGTCTTCCGCGCCGGAGCCTTGCGCTTGGGCGCCGGGCCCTTCGCGCGCTTCTCCGCCAGCAGTTCGGCGGCGCGCTCGGCCGTCAGCTCCTCGATGCTGTCCGACTTCCGCAGCGTCGCGTTGTACTCGCCATCGGTCACGTACGGGCCGAACCGGCCGTCCTTGACCACCATCGGCTTACCGGACACCGGGTCGTCGCCGAGCTCCTTGAGCGGCGGCTTCGCGGTCGCGGACCGGCCACGCTGCTTCGGCTCCGAGTAGATCTTCAGCGCCTCTTCGAGCGTGATCGAGAACAGCTGGTCCTCGGTGGTGAGCGAACGCGAGTCCGTGCCCTTCTTCAGGTACGGCCCGTAGCGCCCGTTCTGCGCGGTGATCTCGTCGCCGGATTCCGGGTCCTTGCCGACCACGCGCGGCAGCGAAAGCAGCTTCAGCGCGTCTTCGAGGTTCATCGTCTCGATCGACATCGACTTGAACAGCGAGCCCGTCCGCGGCTTCGGCTGCTTCGCCTTCGCGGCCTTCTTCTGCGCGGCGGTCGCGCCTTCGGGCAGCGGCTCCGGCTCGGGCAGGAGCTCGGTGACGTACGGGCCGAAGCGGCCTTCCTTCGCCACGATCTCGTGCCCGCTGACCGGGTCCTTGCCGAGTACGCGGCCTTCCTGCGGCGTCGCGAAGAGCTTCTCCGCGATCTCCTTGGTCAGCTCGTCCGGCGGCAGGTCCTCCGGCAGGTTCGCCCGCTGCGACGTCCCGTCCACCTCGCGCTCGAGGTACGGGCCGTAGCGGCCGACGCGCACGACGACGGTGTGCCCGTCGGCGTCGCTGAACAGGGGGATCGAGTTGATCTCGCGGGCGTCGATGTCCTCGACACCCGAGCCGACCAGCTTCTTCAGCCCGCCGAGACGGCCGACGGAACCGTCGACGCCCATGTCGCCGCCGAAGTAGAACTTCGACAGCCACTGCGTCCGGTGCTCGTCACCGGCGGCGATGCGGTCGAGCTCGTCCTCCATGCCGGCGGTGAAGTCGTAGTCGACCAGCCGCTCGAAATGCCGCTCCATCAGGCCGATCACGGCGAACGCGACCCAGGAGGGCACCAGCGCGGAACCCTTCTTCCACACGTAGCCGCGGTCCTGGATGGTCTTGATGATCGACGCGTACGTCGACGGGCGGCCGATGCCCAGCTCCTCGAGCTTGCTGACCAGGCTCGGCTCCGAGTAGCGCGCCGGCGGCGACGTGGTGTGCCCGTCCGGGCTCAGCTCGGTCGCGGTCAGCGCCTGGTCCTTGACCAGCTGCGGCAGACGGCTCTGCTTGTCGTCCGCCTCGCCACCGCTCTCGGTGTCGACGGCCTCGACGTACGCCTTGAGGAACCCGGCGAAGGTGATCGTGCGGCCCGACGAGGCGAACGTGCACTCCTCGCCACTGGTGGCCGTGCCGACGATGCGCACCGACATCGTGGTGCCCTTCGCGTCCGCCATCTGCGACGCGATCGTGCGCTGCCAGATCATCTCGTAAAGGCGGTACTCGTCGGTGTCCAGATCCTTCGCGACCTGGCCCGGCGTACGGAAGACCTCACCCGAGGGACGGATCGCCTCGTGGGCTTCCTGCGCGTTCTTAACCTTGCGGGTGTACTGGCGCGGCGACGGCGAGACGTATTCCTTGCCGTACAGCTGCGTCGCCTGGCTGCGCGCCGCCGAGATCGCCGACTCCGACAGCGTCGTGGAGTCGGTACGCATATAAGTGATGTACCCGTTCTCGTACAGCTTCTGCGCGATCCGCATGGTGCGCTCGGAGGTGAACCGCAGCTTGCGGCCCGCCTCCTGCTGCAGGGTCGAGGTCATGAAGGGCGCGTACGGCTTGCGCGTGTACGGCTTCTCCTCGACGCTCGCGACCTTGAAGTCGCGGTTCTTGAGCGCCTCGGCCAGCCGGACGGCGTCGGCCTCGGCCAGCACCCGGATCTCGTTGTTCGAGGCCTTGAGCCGCCCGTCCGAGCCGAAGTCACGGCCGGTGGCCAGGCGCGCGCCGTCGACGGCGATCATCCTGGCCGGGAAGTTGCGGGGCGACGCTTCGGCGCCGACGTCCATCGTCGCGGAGATGTCCCAGTACGACGCCGAGGTGAAGCGCATGCGCTCGCGCTCCCGCTCGACCACGATCCTGGTCGCCACCGACTGCACGCGGCCGGCCGAAAGCTTCGGCATGACCTTCTTCCACAGCACGGGCGAGACCTCGTAGCCGTAGAGCCGGTCCAGGATGCGGCGGGTCTCCTGCGCGTCGACGAGGTCCCCGTCGAGCTCGCGGGTGCTGTCGGCCGCGGCGCGGATCGCCTGCTCGGTGACCTCGTGGAAGACCATCCGGCGCACCGGGACCTTCGGCTTGAGGGTCTCCAGCAGATGCCACGCGATGGCCTCGCCCTCGCGGTCGGGGTCCGTGGCGAGGTAGAGCTCGTCGACGTCCTTCAGCAGGCCCTTCAGCTCCGTGACCTTGGACTTCTTGTCCGGCGTGACGACGTAGAGCGCCTTGAAGTCGTTGTCGACGTCGACACCCAGCCGCGCCCACGACTCGCCCTTGTACTGGGCGGGCACGTCGGCCGCGCCGCGGGGAAGGTCGCGGATGTGTCCGACGGAGGACTCCACGACGTAGTTACCGCCGAGGTACGGGGCGATCTTGCGGGCCTTGGTCGGCGACTCGACGATCACCAGCCGACGACGGCCCGCGCCGTCGTCCGACGCCGCGGTCTTCTTCGTCCGTGCTCCTGCCACGCTGTCCTGCTCTCCGCTCATCTTCGGCGCCTTCGCGCCGCCTCTCGACCCGTCAGTGTGCACGCTCGCACCGCCCGGACCACGGCTAGGTGGTGCAACACGCCGCCGATCGTGTGTCCAGCGCATCGCCGCTGACCTCGTCGATGTTTCCTTTCAACACCTAGCACGTGATGTCGGACACGTCCGCCTGGGGTCCCGCGTGACGGGGCGAACACCCTCCGTTCGACGGTGGTGACACCGTGGCCGTCAACGCTTCACTTGATGTCCACGCCGACCCGAAAGGACTCCACGTGACCCGACGACTCCTCGGCACCCTGTTCGCCATGCTGACCGCGTCCGCCCTGGTCGGCACCGCACCGGCGGAAGCGGCCACCACCACCTTCGCCGGAACGGTGGCGTTGTCGAACTGCTCCGGGTCGGTGGTCAAACCGCCCGAGGCGAGCCTCGACGACCCGGCCCTCGTCCTTTCCAACGGGCATTGCCTGCAAGAAGGTTTCCCGGACCCCGGGGAAGTAATCGTCGACAAGCCCTCGTCACGGACGTTCAGCCTGCTGTCCAAGGACGGCCGCTCGTCGCTGGGCACGCTCAAGGCGAAGAAGCTGCTCTACGCCACGATGACCGACACCGACGTCTCGCTGTACCAGCTCGACACCAGCTACGCCAAGATCAAGTCGAGGTACGGTATCGCTCCGCTGACGCTCTCGCCCACCCGTCCGTCGGCGGGTATCGCGATGGACGTGGTCTCGGGATATTGGAAGAAGATCTACTCCTGCAACATCGACGGTTTCGTCCACGAGCTGCACGAGGCGGACTGGGTCTGGAAGGACTCGATCCGGTACACCTCGGCGTGCAAGACGATCGGCGGGACCTCGGGGTCGCCCATCATCGAGACCTCGACCGGGAAGGTCGTCGGCGTCAACAACACCGGCAACGAAAGCGGCCAGCGGTGCACGATGAACAACCCGTGCGAGGTCGACGCGGCCGGGAACGTGACCGTGCGGCAGGGCATCAACTACGGGGAGCAGACCTACCAGCTGACCTCCTGTCTTTCGCACAGTGAACTCGACCTCGCGAACCCGAACTGCCGGGCGCCGAAGCCCTGACCTTTCTCCCTCGCCGGCCGCCATGAACGGCCGACGGCTGATCGCGGGTCAGATGGGTCGTGAGGGGCGTTTCGGGTTCCGGGCCAACCCTGTCCTGGATCGGTCTTGCGTGACCGGATGGACGACACACGTGATCCGACGGACGACACGCGTGCCTGGACGGACGACGTACCGTCCGTTCGATCACACGAAACCCCTGCCCTCTGTACCTACCGGTCCGAAGTCCGTGAAGGTCCACAGGGCGCGGCGTGCGCAAAACCGGAACTCGCGTGATCAGAGGCGTGACTCACGTGATCAGGCACGAAACTCGCGAGTGCGGTGCACGTCCTCATGAATGCGGCGCAACGTGGTCGTGAGTGGCATTTCGGGTTAGAACACGAAACGCCACTCACGACCCGCGCGACCGAGCGGCTTCAGACGGCGCGCACCACCGGCACCAAGCTCGGCCAGGCGGGCTCGGCACCCGCGGGCGCGTCCCCGATCAGCTCGAGGACGTGCGCGAGCCGCCGCCGTCCGGTGACCCGGAGCAGCGAGTCTTCCCCTTTCTGCGCTTTGGCGGGCACGCCCAGCCGCGCCAGCGCCGTGATCAACCGCTCGTGCGTCTCCGGCACCGCCGGATCGAGCGCGAGCAGGTAGCCGTTGCCCTGGGGGCTGCCCGCCGCCAGCGCCCACATCCTCAACATGGCCCCGTCGAGCCGGAAGCCCTCCGGCAGGACCTTCTCTTCACCACGGTTCCACCGCTGCTCCAGCGGCAGCAGATCGACCCGGAACGGCGTCCGCACGAGCGGCCGCCCGCATTCGGCGGCCGAGACCTGCGCCTGGACGCCGCGCCGACGGCATTCCCTGGCGAGGGCACCCGCTCGCCACGGCTCGTCGACCACGGCGGACAGCCGCCCGGCCGTCCGCCCGAAGCCCGTCATCCGCCCGGGCCCGCACAGCACTCCGGCGAGGTCGGCGAGCTCCGGCCCGCTCGCCTCCGCCGAGAAGAGCGAGATCGTCCCGTCCACCCGGACAGAATAGAACACAAGTTCGACTGATGGCCAGTGATCGGGCGATGACTCAGCGAGGTTGTTTCACCAATTCCTGGCAAACCGGGATCCGGCTGCTCGCCGCGGCGAGCTGCGGCACGTCGTTAAGGCCCCTGAGAAGGTCAAGACGGTCCAGTTCGTCGAGCGAGGTCCTCGCGTCGCGAAGCGCGGCCTTCGTCGCCTCGGGGTCGGCTGAGGAGTCGAGACGATGGCGGACTTCGTCGGCGCGGGCGCGGATGCCGCCGAGCTGGGCCACCGCCGCCGTCCGCGAGGTGTCGCCGCCGGCGACCGGTGCCGGGCCGAGGTTCTCGAGCGCGGCGGAAGTGCGATCCAGCCCTTCGACCACCGACAGCATCAGCTCACTGGAGGTGCGCGAAGCCTGCTGAGGCGTGCTCGGATCGACGCTGGGCAGCGCCGCCAGCGTCCGGACGAGTCCGCCCGCCGCGCCGCAGTACGCCTCCGCCCAAGCGGAGGTGGGGTCGGCCTCCGACGCGCTGACCGTCGCGAGACCTTCTTGTCTGGCGTGGGAAGTCACCGCGGGCTGCTGCCCGCACCCGGCGAGGCCGAGTCCGATACCTGTTGCTAGCGCGGCAAGGACGGTGAACCGCGGCCGCACGAAAACACCTCCCGACCTGACGACTTCCCGGCTGGCCCCCGACGGTACCGATACCGGGGGGCAATGCAAATCAACGTGGCGGAAAGAGCGGTCAAGAAGGCAGCTTTTTGCAGTTCGGGGCCTGCGCGGCCAGTGTTTTCAACGAAACGTCCGATTCCAGCCGCTGGAACGGGTCGGGCATGTCGTTCATCCGGGAACCGATTCGCCGGAAGGAAGCCGCGGCGTCCGTCACGGCCTTCTTGTCGCCCTTCGGCGCGGCGTCGAGCGCCGCCTTCGCGGCGAGTACCTCGTCCCGGATCGGCGTCAGCGCGTCGACGATGCTCTTGCGCACCGCTTCGGCCTCCGCGCTCGGCGCTTGGCCGAGCTTCCCCAAGCCGGTGACCGCGTTGTCGAAACCGGGCGCGAACACCCCGAAGGCCTCGTCCATCACCTTCCGCGCGCTCGCGACGTCGTTCTGCTCGAACTCGGGCATCGTGAAATCGCCGATCTTGGCGAAGTCGAGCAACGAACCACAGAAACCGTCCATCCAGGAAACCCCGGCCACGGGAGCGGAGGAAGAAGGAGTGGCCGCCGGTTCGGAGCCGCAGCCCGCCAGCAGGAAAGCGGCGAACAGGATCAGCGAACGCCTCATGGCAGGGACTCCCCCGGATCGGATCGGCGTGACGCGCAGATATTAGACACACGCCGGGCCCGCCACGGGAAATCGTGGCGGGCCCGGCGGAGGGAAACTGTCCCGGCGTTACGCCTTCGCTTCCGCGGGGGTGTCGGAAAGAACCGACTCGCGGCGCTTGGAGACCACGATCGCCGCGACGATGATCGCGACGGCGACCAGCGAGATCGCGATGCGGATGCCGACGTTGGCGTCCGCGCCGATCGAGAACTGCACGATCGCCGGGGCGATCAGCACCGACACCAGGTTCATCACCTTGATCAACGGGTTGATCGCGGGACCGGCGGTGTCCTTGAACGGGTCGCCCACGGTGTCACCGATGATGGTGGCCTCGTGCGCGTCCGAACCCTTGCCGCCGTGGTTCCCGTCCTCCACGAGCTTCTTCGCGTTGTCCCAAGCGCCACCGGAGTTGGCGAGGAAGATCGCCATCAGGGTGCCGGTCGCGATCGCACCGGCCAGGTAACCGGCGAGCGCGCCGGTGCCGAGGCCGAAGCCGACCGCGATGGGGGCGAAGACCGCGAGCAGACCGGGCGTGGTCAGCTCACGCAGCGAATCGCGCGTGACGATGTCGACGACCCGGCCGTACTCGGGACGGGTGGTGCCCTCCATGATCCCCGGGATGTCGCGGAACTGGCGGCGCACTTCGTAGACGACCGCGCCGGCGGCACGGGACACCGCGTTGACCGCGAGACCGGAGAACAGGAACACGACCGCCGCGCCGACGATCACGCCGACCAGGGTGTTCGGGCTGACCACCGTGTTCACGAAGAAGTTCAGCGTCGACATGCTGGCTTCCGCCGCTTCCGGGATCGACTTCAGCGCCTTGCTGATCGCGTCCTGGTAGGACCCGAACAACGCCGTCGCCGCGAGGACCGCCGTGGCGATCGCGATGCCCTTGGTGATGGCCTTGGTGGTGTTGCCGACCGCGTCGAGCTCGGTGAGGATCTGCGCGGCGTCTTCGTCGACGTCGCCCGACATCTCCGCGATGCCCTGCGCGTTGTCCGAAACCGGGCCGAAGGTGTCCATCGCGACGATGACGCCGACGGTGGTGAGCAGACCGGTACCGGCCAGCGCCACGGCGAACAGCGCGACGCCGCCGCCGAGCAGGTACGCGCCGAACACCGCCGCGCCGATCACCAGCGCGGTGTACACAGCGGACTCGAAACCGACCGAGATACCGGACAGGATCACCGTCGCCGCACCGGTTTCCGAGGTCTTGCCGACCTCCTTGACCGGCTTGTGCTCGGTGCCGGTGTAGTAACCGGTGAGCTTGAGGATGATCGCCGCGAGCACGATGCCGATGATGACCGAGACGGTCGCGATGACCGCCGGGTTCCCGGACTCGTTGGTGGCGCCGCCGGTCAGCTCGGAGAACGAACCGGGCAGGTAGACGAACGCCGCGATCGTCGAGAGCACCGCGGAAATACCGGCGGAGATGTAGAAGGAGCGGTTGATCGTGACCAGACCGCCTTCGCCCGCTTTGGCCTTGGTGATGTAGACACCGATGACCGCGGTGATCACGCCGATGGCGGGAACGATGAGCGGGAAGATCAGGCCGTGCACGCCGAAGGCGGTGCTACCCAGGATCAGCGCCGCCACGAGCATGACCGCGTACGACTCGAAGAGGTCCGCCGCCATCCCGGCGCAGTCGCCCACGTTGTCACCGACGTTGTCGGCGATGGTGGCCGCGTTGCGCGGGTCGTCCTCGGGGATGCCCTGCTCGACCTTGCCGACCAGGTCGGCGCCGACGTCGGCGGCCTTCGTGAAGATACCGCCGCCGACACGCATGAACATCGCGATCAGCGCGGCGCCGAAACCGAAGCCCTCCAACACCTTCGGGGCCTGTCCGGTGTAGACGAGGACGACCACCGCGGCGCCGAAGAGGCCGAGACCGACGGTGATCATGCCGACCACGCCACCGGTGCGGAAGGCCACGCGCATCGCCTTTTCGCGACCGCCTTCCTCCCGCGAAGCGGCCGCGACGCGCAGGTTCGCCTGCGTCGCCAGCCACATGCCGAGATAGCCGATCGCGAAGGAGAACGCCGCGCCGACCAGGAAGAAGATCGACCTGCCGATCTTTTCGTTCCAGTCATCGGCCGGCAAGGCGAAGAGCAGTACGAACACGATCGCACCGAAGATCGCGAGGGTGTTGCGCTGCCGTTTCAGATAGGCAGCCGCGCCTTCCTGCACTGCCTTCGCGATGTCCTGCATCTTGGTGGTGCCCTGGCCGGCGGCCAGCACCTCCTTGAGCAGAACGTAGCCGATGACCAGTGCGGCAAGGGCGACCACGGCGATTACACCGACGATGGTGTAACCACCTCCGGAGAGCGTGAGTTCGCCCTCCGCGAGGAACTGCCGGGACATTCGTCCTCCTGGAGACGTCGCCGTTGGCCAACGACGATCCGCCGATGGAACCGGCGTGCCGACGCTGGCATGGGGGAACTGAACCGAACGTCACGCTAGTCGCACTGCAAGGCACGTCTCACATGACGCTCGCCACAGTCGGTGTGGATTGCGGGAGTGTATTGGTAGTGGGATGGCGGACGGCAAGGCGTCCCCGCCACCGCACGTTCCGTTACCTTGTGAGGCTGGTCACTTTATCGATCATCGACGGCCGCTTCCAGTGCCCGGTCCGTTCGGCGGCGGCCCGTTTCTGTCGGTGCGCTGTGCGAAGCTCGGAAGGTGGACGGCACGGTGCGACCCGGCAAAGGGCGGAGGCTTCTCGACCGCGCGACGGCGGGGATCCCGGCTTCGCTGTACCCGGTCACCCATGTGGCCGAGTTGCCCGCCCGTCCGGCGGATTCGGTCGACTGGCCGGAGTGGGCGGCGGCCCCGGTCGTCGAGGCACTGAGGGCGAACGGCGTCAAGGCGCCATGGCGGCATCAGGTGGAAGCGGCGTCGCTGGCCCGCGCGGGCGAGCACGTGGTGATCTCCACCGGCACGGCGTCGGGCAAGTCGCTCGCGTACCAGTTGCCGGTGCTTTCGGCTTTGGTCGAGGACGAGCGCGCTTCGGCGCTGTACCTGTCGCCGACCAAGGCGCTCGGCGCCGACCAGTTGCGCGCGGTGTCCTCTTTGGACATCAAGAAGGCGCGGGCGGCGTCGTTCGACGGCGACACCCCGTTGGAGGAGCGGGACTGGGTCCGCGCGCACGCGAACTGGGTGTTCACGAACCCGGACATGCTGCACCGCGGGATCCTTTCGTCGCACGCGCGCTGGTCACGGTTCTTCCGGCGGCTCGCGTTCGTCGTCGTCGACGAATGCCACAGCTATCGCGGGGTCTTCGGTTCGCACGTGGCACTGCTGCTGCGCAGGCTGCGAAGGGTCGCGGCGTACTACGGCGCTTCGCCGGTCTTCGTCCTCGCGTCGGCGACGACGGCGGATCCGGCGGCGTTCGCGGCGAAGCTCACCGGACAGGACTGTGTCCCGGTCACCGAGGACGGCTCACCCCGCGGCGCCCGCACGGTCGCGTTGTGGGAACCACCGCTGCTGTCGGAACTCTCGGGCGAGAACGGGGCACCGGTGCGGCGTTCGGCGGGAGCCGAGGCTTCTCGCATCCTCGCCGAACTGGTCATCGAAGGCGCTCGTTCGCTGGCGTTCGTCCGGTCGCGGCGGGGCGCGGAGCTGACCGCGCTCGGCGCCCGGCGCATTCTGTCCGAAGTGGACGGTGCCCTGGCGGAATCCGTGGCCGCGTACCGCTCCGGGTACCTGCCGGAAGAGCGGCGTGCCCTCGAAGCGGCGTTGCTGTCCGGGCGGTTGCTCGGCGTCGCGACGACGAACGCGCTCGAACTCGGCGTCGACATCGCGGGGCTGGACGCGGTGGTGCTGGCCGGCTACCCGGGGACGCTCGCGTCGTTCTGGCAGCAGGCTGGCCGGGCCGGGCGCGCGGGAGACGCGGCGCTGGTCGTGTTCGTGGCCAGGGACGATCCGCTGGACACCTATCTCGTGCACCATCCGGCCGCGATCCTGGACCGGCCGGTGGAAGCCGCCGTCCTCGACCCTTCGAATCCGTATGTCCTCGGGCCGCAACTGGCGTGCGCCATCGCCGAACTCCCGTTGACCGAGCCGGAGGTCGCGGCCTTCGGCGGCGACCCGGCGCGCGCCGTACTCGCCGATCTGGTCAAGGAGAAGATCGTCCGGCGCCGGTCGAGCGGCTGGTACTGGACTTCGCGCGACCGGCCGCACGCCGAGGTCGGCATCCGCGGTTCCGGCGGCGAGCAGATCGCCGTGGTGGAGGCCGATTCCGGCCGAATGCTCGGCACCGTCGACCCGGGTTCCGCCTGCTACGCGGTGCATCCCGGCGCGGTGTACCTGCACCAGGGTTCGTCCTATGTGGTCGACGAGCTCGACCTGGAGACCGGGCTCGCGCTGGTGCACGCGGAGGATCCGGACTGGACCACGTCGCCGCGCGAGATCGTCGACATCAGTGTGCTGCGCACCGAAGAGACCAGCGTGCACGGCGGGGTCACGGTGAACCTCGGCGAGGTGTCGGTCAGTTCGCAAGTGGTCGGCTACTTGCGGCGGCGCCCGTCCGGCGAGGTGCTGGACCAGACGCCGCTGGATCTGCCGGAGCAGAGCCTGCACACCCGCGCCGTCTGGTACACGATCTCGGCGGAGCTGCTCGGTGTGTCCGGTGGTGTGGCGGGGACCGGGGGCCATCGGACGGGGACCGAAGTTCTGGAGCCGGTGGGGACCGGAGGCTCCAGGGTGGGGACCGAGGAACTTGGCGGGGCACCGGGGACGAGCGCCGAGTTGGATCCGGCGCGCGTCCCCGGTGCCCTGCATGCCGCCGAGCACGCGGCGATCGGCCTGCTACCGCTGTTCGCTACGTGCGACCGCTGGGACATTGGCGGGGTGTCGACCGCGTGGCACGAAGACACCGGGGAGGCGACGGTGTTCGTGCACGATGGCCATCCCGGGGGTGCGGGATTCGCCGACCGCGGATTTGCCGCGATTGTCCCTTGGCTGGCCGCAACGCGGGAGGCGATCGTTTCCTGCGAGTGCCCGGCCGGCTGCCCGTCCTGCGTCCAGTCGCCGAAGTGCGGGAACGGCAACGATCCGCTGGACAAGGCGGGGGCAGTGGCCGTTCTGGACACCGTGCTCGGGGCTTTGCGTCAGCACGGGTCCGTGTCCGGCCACGGGGTGGCTTGAAATTGTGGGTTGATCAGGCGGCGGTGCTCAGGGTCGCCACGGGGGCGACGGTCCGGTCACCGGCCAGCGCACGGACGAGCACGTCGTGCACCTCGGTGGCCTCGGGCAGCTGCCAGCCCCAGACCTCGGGCTTGACCCGCCAGTGCACGACACCGTGCTGGAACGGCGACGGGGGCAGCGGGATGTAGCCGTTCGCGCCGTGCCACTGGATCGAGGCCTGGTCGGCCAGTTCCCGCGGGATGCTCGTGGCGACGGTGGTGAGGAACAGCCAGCGGCCGTTCGGCATCGCGACGATCGGGGCGGGGTGTCCGGTGGCGCGCAGTAGGCGGGCGGCGGCCTTGCCGAGCTCGTCGTCGACCTCGATGGCGTCGAGCACGGTGCCGGTGGCCACGAGCAGGCTGTGGGTGTCGTCGCCGAACCAGGTGGCGACCTCGTGCGGGTGGGTCTCGGTCAGTTCGCGCCAGTTGTCCTGTGCCGGGACGGGACGGCGCCAGGTGAGGTCGTCACCTTCGGCGGTGATCGCGGCGGGCTCCGCACCCGGGAGCACCGGCCAGCCACGCCACGCGAGGCCGATCGCCTCCGCCCGCATCTCGATGCGGAAGGCGCCCCGCCAGCTGTCCGGCCAATTCGCGTCCAACATTCCCGTCCCTGCCTCAGGTCAACTCTGTCCTGTGTCGGTTCTGCTCCGCGCCACCCGGCGACCTTCTCGAGGTGGCGCACATCTCAATAAACGGCAAGTTGCACATCGGGAGAAGACCTCACGCGACAACCGGCGGTTACTTAGCGATGAACGCGCGGTAGTGCGACCGGACGGACCGAACGCCGGACGTCCGATTAACGGGCGTGCGCGACCGGTCCAGGGCCGTTCGTCGCAGCCGACCTGGGATTCCGCCCCGAGTGATGGCGCTCACGACGAGCGGCGGGCGGCCGTTCGGCGGCGCGCTGATCATGGCTTCGACCGCTCGCCGTGCGGCAACGACCGCTGCTCGCGCCGAGCGGTTACTCACGCGTACTACCGGCCGGTCACCACCGGACGACCGTTCGTCGTGCGACGCACGTCACGGTGACCGGCCGACCGGGCCCGCCCTGGCCCGCGCCTCCGCCCGTCCGGTGACCGCCGGCCGTGCCGACGGCTCCGAGCGCACCTCGACCAGGGCATCGCCGCGCTCCCACCGGCAGCTGAGCAGCGTGACCGACATCCGGACGGCGACCTCCCTAGCCCGTTCGCAGGCCGCGCCGGGTCCCTCCGTGGCGTGCGAGGCGGCCGCGAGCGCGGCCAGATCGGCGGCGGCCTCGGCGCGGTGGCGGGCCGTGACGGCGGCGCCGATCCAGAAGACGAACGCCGCCGCGCAGACCAGCGCCGCGACGATCGAGGCCGTCCACACGGTCGCGACCCCGCGGTCGTTCGAGGTCACGGCCCGCTTCCCGGCTCGGCGATGGCGAAGGCACGGGAGTGCAGCCGGATACCCGGCAGGAGCCCCGCCACCGGTTCGGCCTCGACGCCGACGGTGATCGAGTCGCCTTCGCGGACGACGTCCAGCCGAGCGCCGGACGGTGCGATCTCCCGCACCGCCTGTTCGGCACGGGCGGGCTGCCCTCGGGCGAGGAGCCTGGCCGCCTCCCGGGCAGCGTCGGTACAGCGGAGCTGATCGGAGGCGACTCCGATCCCGGCGAACAGCAAGGCCGATACGAAGGTCAGCGCGCCGATGCCGAGCGCCGCCTCGACCGTGACGGAGCCGCGGTCGGCCATCAGAACTTCACCGACAGGGCCCGCTCGATGAGCGCGGTGAGCCCAGCGGAGACGGCATCACTGGTGACGACCAGATAGAGGAGGGCCGCCAACCCGGCGGCGGCCAAGGTGCCGATGGCGTACTCGACCGTCGTCATGCCGTCGTCTTCGCGGAAGGTGGGGAGCTTGTTCATGGGAAGCGCCTTTCAGTCAGAGGAAGTCGAGACGACCGGCGAGGCCGAGCACGACGGGCAGGACGCCGAGGCAGAGGAACGCGGGGAGAAAGCAGAGGCCGATCGGGGCCGCCAGCAGCACTCCGGCCCGTTCGGATCGTTCCTCGGCTTCGGCGGAGAGCGACTCGCGCAGTCTTCGCGCGAGGTCCTTCGCGTGGGCGGCGAGCGCGGTGCCCGCCCTCGCCGTACGAACCGCGGCGACGGACAGTTCCGTCAGGCCGGGCCGGTCGCGGACCGGGGCCCAGGCTTCCGCCGGTCCGACGCCCACGGCGAGGTGCGACGCCACCGAGCGCAGTGCCGCCGCGGTCTGCGGTGACGCGGTCGGGACGACGGCTTCGAGCGCGACGGGTACCGGCAGCCCACCGGCCAGGCAGGCGGACAGCAGATCGAGGGTGGCCGCGGACCGAAGGAGTTCGGAGACGCCTTTGCCGCGAGGCCTTCTTTCCCGCGGCCGGAGCCATCCGGGGCGCTCTGTGGCCACAGAGGTGACGCGCGGCCAGCAGAAGACGGCACCGCCCAGCAGGATCAGGGCCGCGCCGGTCAGCATGGCGCCACCCGCCCGGTGAGGGCCCGGCACCAGGCCGTGCCCGCCCAGATCAGACCGCTGCCCACGACGAGCGACCACTGACCGGCGGCCGTCCCGGTGAGGGCGTGGACCGGCCCGGCCCCCATCGCCTCGCCGAGCAGCAGACACATCAGCGGGAGGACCGCGAGCACGGCGGCACTCGCCCGAGGGCCCGCCATCTTGGCTTTGAGACGACGGCGGAAACCGATCTCCGCCTCGGCGTCCCGGCGCGCGGCATCGAGCACCTCGGCCATCGGGAGCCCGAAGCGATTCGCGAGTGTCCACGCGGTCGCCAGCGCCGGTGGCGCGTCCGGTTCTGTGGCGGTGTCACCACCGAACCGGGCGGCCGCGATGAGTCCGCGCAAGCGCTCGGACGCCGCGGGCACCGCCTCCGCGGTGGCTTCGGCTGCGGCGACCGGATGGGCACCCGCCCGGAGTTCACCGATCATGGTCCGCAGCACGGACGCGGTGAGTTCGGCTTCGGCCAGCGCCGCCTTCTCTCGCGCCCGCCATCGGTATTCCTGGCGGATCGCCAAGGTGAGCACCAGCGTCGCCACCGCCCAGCCGATTCCCACGAAGGACAGAGCCAGCGCGGGGAGCGGCCACCAGCCCGCCCGGACGGCGCGAGGTAGCCGCCAGGCGATCGGAGTGCGCGCCATCGGCTTCGGCCAGCAGGCGAGACCCGCACCCCAGGAGAGAAGGAACCACGGGTTCACGCCGCCATCTCCTCGAACGGCGTCTCGTCGCCGATCCAGGCGCCCTTGCTCCAGACCGGGACGACCTTGGCCTCGCCTCGGAAGGACCGGAGGACGCCGACCTCGTCCAGCCGCCGGATCCCGCTCGGCAGGCGGCGCATGTGCAGGACCACTCGTATCGCCGCGGTCAGCTGGCTGTGCAGCGCGTCCCGTTTCAACCCGCCGAGCGCGGCCAGCGCTTCCAGCCGCGCGGGGACGTCCTCCGGCGAATTGGCGTGCACGGTGCAGCCGCCGCCCTCGTGGCCCGTGTTCATGGCGTTGAGCAACGCGATGACCTCGCCGCCGCGCACCTCGCCGACGACCAGCCGGTCCGGACGCATGCGCAACGCCTGCCGCACCAGCTCGCTCAGCCCGACCTCGCCCGCGCCCTCGACGTTCGCCGGGCGGGTGAGCAGGCTGACGAACTGCGGATGGTCCGGTTGCAGTTCTCCGGCGTCTTCGACGCAGACGATGCGTTCGGCAGGGGGCACCGCGCCGAGCAACGCGGAAAGCAGGGTCGTCTTCCCCGCCCCTGTCCCGCCGGACACCAGGAACGGGAGCCGTCGCCGGATGACCGAGCCGAGCAGGTCGGCGCCGCTGGTGCCGAACGCCCCGTGCAGCCGGAGTTCGGCGAGATCATGGGTGGCGGGCCGGAGAACCCGGAGCGAGAGCGCGGTCCCGGCGGGAGCGATCGGCGGGAGGACCGCGTGCATGCGGACCCGGCCTTGCGGCCCCACGCCCGGCAGCCAGCAGTCGGCGAACGGTTGAGCGTCGTCCAGGCGCCGCCCGCCGGCGAGGGCGAGCCGCTGAGCCAGCCTGCGGACGGCTTCTTCGTCGGCGAAACGAACGTCCGTCAAGCGGATGCCTTCGCCGGTGTCGGTCCAGACCTCGTCGGGTGCCGTGACGAGAACGTCTGTGACGCCGGGTTTTTCGAGAAGCGGCGCCAACGGCCCGGCTCCGACGAACTCGTCACGGGCCAGCCGGACCGCTCCGAGGACGGCCTCCTGCCCGAGCGCGCCACCGGCTTCGGCGCGGACCGCCCGCGCGACGCTCACCGGATCCGCCGGGGCGGCCGATCCGGCCAGCCGCCGCCGGACCCGCTCGACCAGATCGCCGGTCATCGCGAGGCACCGGCCAACCGCCCTCGCGCGGCGGCGAGGACTTCGCCGGCGGCGATGGCCAAATGCCCGCGATGCCTCAGGACGAACTCGCCGCGGTCGAGGGCCGCCGCGAGGGAGCGCTCGCGGCCCATCGAGGTGATGAGCGGAACGCCGACGGCGTCGGCGATCTCTTGCGGGATCAGCCCGGCGGGCGACGGCCCCCGCACCGCGACGCCGATCCGTGACGCGTGGGGCTCGATCCTGGCGAGGACCTGTTTCGCCGCCGCGCAGGCACGGAGTTCGGCGGGGACGACGACCACGACCAGATCGGCCAGCCCGATCACGGTGGACGTCTCGGCGCCGAAGTACCTCGGCAGATCGCAGACGACCGTCCGGCCGGCCCGGCGTCCGGCGCACAGCACGCCTTCGATCGCGTCGGGCCCCGGGCCGCGCCCTTCCCTGCCATAGGACACAAAGGACAGTGAGCCGGTCGCGTACTTCTTTCGCGGCAGGGCTTCGCTCAACGCGGCCATGGAGACCCGGCCGCCGAGTTCGAGCTCCGGCCAGCGTGGCCCGCGATCGCGTTCGGCGGCGAGGAGGACGTCGACCCCGCCGCCGAGCGGATCGCAGTCGACGAGCAGCCCGCCGGTGCCGGACTTCTCCGCCCGGTACGCGACGGCGGCCGAAAGCACGGAAGCCCCGGCCCCGCCTCGCCCGCCGATGATCCCGATGACGACGCCGTCGTCCCGCGGCGGCCCGTCGACGACGTCGGCGAACTCGCCGATGAGGTCGCTTTCCTCGTCCGGCAGGGAAAGAACCTTCTCCGAACCGGTGTTGACGGCCCGCTCCCACGTCGCCGGCGTCGGCGCGCCCTTGCAGACGAGCAGGACCTTGTTCCGCCGCAGCAGCCGGTTCGGCGCGCTCGCGGCCTCCTCGTCGAGCACCACGAGCGGCGCGCGGGCCCATCTCCCGCGTGCGGCGTCGAGATCGGGTGCTCGCTCGACCTCGCAACCCGCGGCCGCCGCCACGCGCAGGATCTCGTCGAGCAGGACGTCGTCTCCGGCGACGACGAGCGGATGTTCCGCGGTCATGACTCCCCCAGTGATTCGGTCGGACTCGGGTGACCACTCCACGGTCCCGCCGCTTCCCCACCGCGCACAACGCCATTCCGTCCCACCTGTGGACAACCGGGGTGTTGTGGACAACTCCACCCCGGGAAACCGGTTTCCCACGTTTTCCGTCAGCCCCTTCCGCTATGAGCCTCGGAGCCGGACGAGACACAAGAAGTCCTTGAGAGAAAGGAAAGTTAACGAACTACGGCCTGTTCTGCCTTGCCCTGCCGGGGTTTCCGCCGCCGACAAGGTCTGAACCATTGGCACGACGGGAAATTAGGAGGCGGCCCTCGCCAGGGGGGAGGGACGAGGGCCGCCTGGGGTTCAGCCCCGGGGGGTCGGACTGAACCTGGGCCCGGTGCAACACCGGACATTCTCACTGTAACTCCGATACCGGCCCGTTGCGGGCGGCGCCGGTACCCACAATTCGATAACGGCACGCCGCGCCCGATCGGATACGCGGTCGTGAATTTTCCACCGTCGTATCCCCATCGTGGTCGACCAACGGGCGGCCGGCCGTCCGGCTCTCCTATCCTTGGCGAGTGGACCGACCCAGCACGACGCCGAGCCAGGTCGCGGCGTTCTTCGATCTCGACAAGACGATCATCGCGTCATCGAGCGCTTTGGCCTTCAGCAAGCCGCTTTTGCGCGAAGGCCTGATCAACCGCCGAGCCGCGCTTCGCAGTGCGTACGCCCAGCTCGTCTTCTCCCTCGCGGGCGCGGACGCGGCGAAGACCGAGCGGATGCGAGCCGAGGTTTCCGCGCTGTGCACCGGATGGGATGTCGCACAGGTGTCGGCGATCGTCCGCGAAACGCTGCACGACGTCGTCGACCCGCTCGTCTACGCGGAGGCGGCGGAACTGATCTCGTCCCATCGCGCGGACGGGCACGACGTCGTGGTGCTGTCGGCGACCGGCGAGGAAGTCGTCGCGCCGGTCGCCGAAATGCTCGGCGCGACGCGGAGCGTGGCCACGCGGATGCAGATCGTGGACGGCCGATACTCGGGCGAAGTCGATTTCTACTGCTACGGCGAGAACAAGGCCGTCGCCGCGAAGCAACTCGCGGCGACGTACGGCTACGACCTCACCCAGTGCCACGCGTACACCGACTCGAGCACCGACATCCCGCTCCTCGAAGTCGTCGGACGGCCGCACGCGGTCAACCCCGACCGAGTCCTGCGCAAGCACGCGACGGAACAGGGCTGGGAGATCCTCGCCTTCGAGCACCCGATGTCGCTGCGGACCCGGATCCCCGCGCGGTCGGCGGGCCTGGTCGCGCTCGGCGCCTTCGCCGCGGGTGCCACCTGGTACGGCTACAACCGGCGCAAACGCACCCGCTGAGCGCACACCCACACGGCGGTACCGGGCCGGTTTTCGCAGTCAGGGGCGCGAATTGTCCGTCGCGGAGGGTGCCCGTGTCACTAGATCGAGCCTCTGTACCGGTGCACCCGTCTGCGCACTTGAAGTGACCCGGCTCACGGCGTAGAAAGTAGGTGCGGACGTTCGGTCGGCCAGGGAACAGGTAGAAGAGAAGCCTGTTCCACCCCGGCGAATCTCCGTGTGCGGACACCGGGTACCCACGCGCAGCGCGCCGCGGGAGGCTCGTCGTCTAGGGACTGCGTACCGGGACGCCGGACGCCGAGTCCATGAAGGTACGACCAGAGTTGCACGCTTGGTCGCCCGAGTGGTCCGCACTGACTGGCGGCGCCCGCCGGCTTCTTGCCGACGGGCGCCGCCAGTGTTTTGCCCACGTTTTCAAGCGTGACAGGCCCGTTCGCGTCCCTTTGTGTATGAACGGACCGTTCGTGCGGGTGGCCGATGGACAAGCAAAGTGCTTGTGGGTAGCTTCCGGATATCAGTGCTTCCAGGTGGACTTCTTTCCATCTGAGAGTCAGGCACGAATCTGGGAGGCTTGAGGTGACGACCCGAATCGCGCACGCCCGTCATCGGAGGATCCATGCGCTCGCCCTGCCCCTCGCGGGTCTGCTCGCCCTGGGTGTCGCGGGTGTTCCGGCGACCGCGCAGCCGGTGACGGCCGACGCGGAGGCGCAGCGGACGCTGCGCGGGCTGACCCTGGAGCAGAAGGTCGGGCAGCTCTTCGTCACCTGGGTGAACGGCAAGTCCGCCGACGAGGTCAACGCCAAGAACAAGGCCGACTTCGGGGTCGACACCCCCGCGCAGGTGATCGAGAAGTACCACCTGGGCGGCGTCATCTACTTCAACAACGACAGCCGCGACAACTTCGACGACCCGGTGCAGGTCGCCAAGCTGTCGAACGGGCTCCAGCGGGCCGCGCTCCGCAGCGGCGCCCGCATTCCGTTGCAGATCGCGACCGACCAGGAAGGCGGCACGGTCACCCGGATGGGGGCCCCCGCCACCGAACTGCCGAACGCGATGGCGATCTCGGCGGGCCGTGACACCAAGGCCGCGCAGGACGCCGCCCGGATCCTCGGGCACGAACTGCGCGCAGTCGGCATCAACCAGGACTTCGCCCCCGACGCCGACGTCAACTCGAACCCGGCGAACCCGGTGATCGGCGTCCGTTCCTTCTCCGGCCGCCCGGAGCTGGCGAGCCAGTTCGTCGAAGCCCAGGTCAGGGGCTTCCAGAACTCCGGACGGCGTTCGGAGACGGTGTCCGCCGCCGCGAAGCACTTCCCCGGCCACGGCGACGCGGCCACCGACAGTCACCACGAGCTGCCCCGGATCGACCGGAGCGAGGCCAGCTGGCGCGAGACCGACGTGCCGCCGTTCAAGGCCGCCATCAAGGCGGGCATCGACTCGATCATGAGCGCGCACATCCAGTTCCCCAGCCTCGACCCGTCGGGCGAACCGGCCACGCTGTCGAAGCCGATCCTCACCGGCAAGCTGCGCGAGGAGCTCGGATACCGCGGAGTCGTCGTCACCGACTCCCTCTCGATGGACGCGGTGCGCGAG
Source organism: Amycolatopsis keratiniphila (assembly GCF_000400635.2). NCBI lineage: Bacteria > Bacillati > Actinomycetota > Actinomycetes > Pseudonocardiales > Pseudonocardiaceae > Amycolatopsis > Amycolatopsis keratiniphila. Next base: position 8,400,609 of record NC_021252.1, read on the forward strand.
ATGCACACCGACGCGGAGATCCCGGTGCTGGCCCTCAAGGCAGGCATCGACCAGCTGCTCATGCCGGTGAACCTCGAACTCGCGATCAACTCGGTGCTCGACGCCGTCCGCAAGGGCGAGCTGACCGAGCGGCGTATCGACGAGAGCGTCCTGCGGGTGCTGAAGCTCAAGCTGAACCGCGGCATCCTGACCTCGCCGTTCGTCGACCCGGCCAAGGTGATGTCGAAGGTCGGCGTCCCGGCCAACCTCGCGACCGCGCAGGGCATCGCCGATCGGTCGGTCACCGCGATCCGCAACGACGGCGGTGTCCTGCCGCTCAAGCAGCAGCCCGCGAAGACGCTCGTGACCGGCTGGGGCGCGACCACGACGGCGTCGCTGGCCGCGAAGCTCACCGCGCACGGCACGCAGGCGACCGCGCTCCAGACCGGCCAGACGCCGACGGACGCGCAGATCGCGCAGGCGGCCGCGGCGGCGAAGAACGTCGACCTCGTCGTCGTGCTGACCAACAACGTCGGCACGTATCCGTTGCAGGGCAAGCTTTTGCAGGCGCTGGCCGACACCGGGAAGCCCGTCGTCGCCGTCGCCGCACAGATCCCCTACGACGCCGGCTACGAGAACCCGATCAAGACGTGGCTCGCCACATACGGCTACATCTCGCCTTCGCTCGAAGCGCTGGCGAAGGTGATCCTCGGGAAGGTGACGCCGCAGGGCAAGCTGCCGGTGGACGTTCCCGCGGGCAAGGACGTGGGCACGGTGAAGTACCCCTTCGGCCACGGGCTGACCTGGTGAACCTCAACCGCCGCCACTTCCTCGCCACCGGCGCGCTCGCGGTCCCCGCGCTGACGGCCGGGTCCTCGGTCGCGGGGGCCCAGCCGGAAAGCGAGAGCAAAGGTCCCCCGCTCACCCGCACCGGAGCGGACGTGCTCGCCGCCCGGGGCTGGGCGCCACTGTCCGGCCGCAAGCTCGGCGTGCTGTCGAATCCGACGGGCGTGCTGGCGAGCGGCGACCACATCGTCGACTCGATGGTCGCCGCCGGGGTCCGGCCGCTCGCCGCGTTCGGGCCGGAGCACGGTTTCCGCGGCAGCGCGCAGGCAGGCGGTTCCGAGGGCGACTACACCGATCCGCGCACCGGCGTGCCGGTGTACGACGCGTACGGCGCCGACGCGACGAAGCTCGCCGGGATGTTCACGAAGGCGGGCGTCGACACCGTCGTCTTCGACATCGCCGACGTAGGCGCGCGGTTCTACACCTACATCTGGTCGCTGTACACGGCGATGGTCGCGGCGGCGAAGGTCGGCGCGGCGGTCGTCGTGCTGGACCGGCCGAATCCGCTGGGCGGCAAAGCCGCCGGGCCGATGCTGAACCCGGCGTTCGCCTCGGGTGTCGGCCGGAAGCCGATCGTGCAGCAGCACGGCATGACCGTCGGCGAACTCGCGCGGTTCTTCGCGGCCGAGTTCCTGCCTGCCGAAGGGGTCACGCCGGGCAAGCTCGAAATCGTCGAGGTGCGCGACTGGCGCCGCGATCAGCTCTTCGCCCGCACCGGGCTGACCTGGGTGCCGCCGAGCCCGAACATGCCGACGCCGGACACCGCGCTCGTCTACCCCGGCACCGGGATGTTCGAGGGCACTGTGTTCTCCGAAGGCCGGGGCACCACGAGGCCGTTCGAGATCATCGGCGCGCCGGGCCTCGATTGGCGCTGGCGCGAGAAGCTCGGCGAGCTACGGCTTCCCGGGGTGAAGTTCCGTGAGGCGTACTTCGTGCCGACGTTCGGCAAGTTCGTCAACGAGCCCTGCGGCGGCGTGCAGGTGACGATCACCGATCCGCGGGCGTTCGACGCCATCCGCACCGCGGTCACCATGTTCGTCACCGCGAAACAGGTGCATCCGGACAAGTTCAAGTGGCGCCCCGACAACTTCCTCGACAAGCTCTCCGGCTCGGACAGGCTGCGCACGATGATCGACAAGGGCGCCGGAGCGGACGAGATCGTCGGGTCCTGGCAGGCCGAACTGGCCGAGTTCGACCGGAAACGCCGCCGCCATCTCATCTACCGCTGAAGGGGACGACCGTGCGTGTTAGGAAGATCCTGATCGCGGCCGTCTCCGTACTGGTCGCGGCGACCACGCTGTCGACGGCGGGAGCACAGGCGATTCCGGGGACCGGGCAACAGGGAGACGGCGCGGCGGGCCGGTTCGACAAGCCGCGCGGTGGCTTCGCGCCGGCGTCCACCGTGCTGCGCGACGGCGCGCCCTCCGACGTCGGCCTCGACCCGGAGCCGATCAAGGCGGCCGAGCGGTTCATCGAGAGCTGGACGAAGCCGGACGCCACCGGGCATCCGCACTTCTCCGGCGCGGTCGGCCTGCTCGCGCACGACGGCGTGATCGTCGAGCGCCAGGCCGTCGGCGGCGCGGTCCGCTACGCCGACGCCAAGGGCACGGAGCTGCCACCCGAACAGCAGGTGCCGATGCGCGCGGACACGATCTTCGACATGGCTTCGATCTCGAAGCTGTTCACCTCCATCGCGGTGATGCAGCTGGCCGAGGCGGGCAAGCTGGACATCTCGGCGCCGGTGGTGCGGTACCTGCCGGAGTTCGGGGTGAACGGCAAGGAGGCCGTCACCGTCCAGCAGCTGCTCACCCACGTCTCGGGTTTCGCCGCGACACCGCTCCCGTCGCTGTGGGAGGGCTATCCGGACATCCCCTCCCGCCGGAAGGCCGTCCTCGACAGCCCGTTGAAGAACGCGCCGGGCAGCACGTACCTCTACTCCGACATCAACCTGCTGACGCTCGGCTTCCTGGTCGAGAAGGTGGCCGGGGCTCCGCTGGACAAGGTGGTCCAGGACCGCATCGCCGTGCCGCTGGGCCTGGTGGACACCGGCTACAACCCGCCCGCGTCGAAACTCGCCAGGGTCGCGGCGACCGAGTACGCCGCGAAGCCGCCCCGGGGGCTCGTACGCGGCGAAGTGCACGACGAGAACGCTTGGTCGCTGGGCGGCGTCGCCGGGCACGCGGGTGTGTTCTCCACGGCCGCCGACATGGCGGTGCTCGCGCAGACGATCCTCAACGGCGGCGCGTACCGCGGCCAGCGGATCCTGCGCGAGGAGACGGTGCGGGCGATGCTGACGAACTACAACCACAAGTTCCCCGACAACGCGCACGGGCTCGGCTTCGAACTCGACCAGCCTTGGTACATGGGCGCGCTGTCGGCCCCCTCGACGGCCGGGCACACCGGCTTCACCGGGACCTCGCTGGTGATCGATCCGCTCTCGCGGTCGTTCGCGATCCTGCTCACCAACCGCGTGCACCCGACGCGGAGCTGGGGCTCGATCAACCTCGCGAGGGAGACGTGGGCGAGCTCGCTCGCGAAGGCGATGGCCGTCCGCCCCACGCGCGGCCGCGACGCGTGGTTCAGCGGCGCCGGCGACGTCTCCACGGCCACGCTCACGACTCCGCCGTTACAGACGCGCGGCGGGCCGCTGAAGGTCTCCTTCGACACCTTCGTGGACACCGAAGGACCGTCGGATTCGCTCTTCCTGGAAATAAGTACCGACGGCGGAGCAACCTGGAAATCGATTACCGTGCGTGCGTCCGGACCAGGTGCCCCCGCCGGGGAGCAGACCGGGCTCGGCGGGCACGGCCACCGCGCTTGGTGGCAGGCCGCCGCCGAGGTGTCACAAAGCTCACAAATCACCCTCCGGTGGCGTTACACGACGGATGCCCGTTACACCGGACGCGGAATTTCCTTGGATGGTGTGAAAGTCACTGAACGCGGCCACATACTGCTGGACAGTGAGCATAATCCCCCTACTTTCGTCGCTACCGGCTGGAAGTTGAGCACTAGGTAGCCAATCGGCTCCGATGTGCTGACCGGACCGCCCCGTTGACCGGGACACAGCCCCTTGCATCGCGACACTAAGTTGCCAAGTCGTTAGCTCGACCTCGTTAACGGCCTCGACCTGGTTAGCGACTTTCTGGTCAACGATTAATCGCAAATCGAATCCGCAGACACGGATAGGTTGCGATCTTCCCGAAGGGTGTGGGTAGCCTTGTCGCAGATGCCAACGGTTAGTAACTTTCCCACGGTGGGCGATACCGATTCCGTAATCGCGGCCGCACCGTCCGAGGCCGTGCCGGCGCAGCCGACACGGGACGCTGACGCGAGCCCGCTCGTCCGGATTCGCTCCCTCCTGCCCGGGCTCGCCCGGGCCGAGCAGCGTGTCGCGAAGGTCGTCCTCGACGACCCCGCGCAGGTCGCGCGGCGCAGCATCACCGAGGTCGCGCTCGCGGCGAACACCAGCGAAACCACCGTCACGCGGTTCTGCAAGGCGGTCGGCGTCGGCGGGTATCCGCAGCTCAGGATCGCCCTGGCGGCCGACACCGCCCGCTCCGAGGCGCGGTCGACCCGCAACCTCGGCGGCGAGATCGGTCCGGAGGACGACCTGGCCGCGGTGATCGGCAAGGTCAGCTTCGCGGACGCGCGCGCCGTGGAGGAGACAGCCGACCAGCTCGACGTCCCGTCGCTACAGCGCGTGATCGACATCGTGGCCGGCGCGGGCCGCGTGGACGTCTACGGCGTGGGCGCGAGCGCGTTCGTCGCTGCGGACCTGCAGCAGAAACTGCACCGCATCGGGCGCGTCAGCTTCGCCTGGTCGGACACGCACATCATGCTCACCTCGGCCGCCGTGCTGAGCCCCGGCGACGTCGCCATCGGCATCTCCCACACGGGCGCGACCACGGACACCGTCGAGGCGCTGCGCGTGGCCCGTGAGCACGGCGCGATCACCGTCGCCGTGACGAACTTCCCGCGTTCACCGATCACCGAGGTCGCCGACCACGTGCTGACCACGGCCGCGCGGGAGACGACGTTCCGCTCGGGTGCGACCGCCAGTCGCATCGCGCAGCTGACCGTCATCGACTGCCTGTTCATCGGTGTCGCGCAGCGGCACATGGACGCGTCGGTCAACGCGCTCGACGCGACCAGGGACGCGGTTGGCTCGCACCGTCTGGGCGTCCGGCCCGACGGCAGGCGGCGGCCGCGGGAAACCGGCAAATGAGCGAAAAAGTGAGGCGCATGATGACCGTCCCACGCCAGGTGGTGCACGTCGACTCGCCAACCGAACAGCGCAATCCACGGACGACCGACATCGACCTGATGTCGACCATGGGCATCCTCGGCGCGATCAACGCCGAGGACCGCCGGGTCCCCGAAGCCGTCGCCGCGGTGCTGCCGCAGGTGGCGCGGGCGGTCGACTTCGCCGTGGAGGCGCTGCGGTCGGGCCACCGCGTGCACTACTTCGGGGCCGGTACTTCCGGCAGGCTGGCGACGTTGGACGCGGCGGAGCTCGTGCCGACGTTCAACGTGCCCTCCGATTGGTTCATCGCGCATCACGCGGGCGGGGCGCGCGCTCTGCGCCAAGCCGTCGAAGACGCCGAGGACAACGCGAAGGCCGGAGCCGCCGAGGTGGCCGAGTCCGTCGCGTCCGGTGACTTCGTGCTCGGGCTGACGGCTTCCGGCCGGACGCCCTACGTCCTCGGCGCGCTGGCCGCGGCCAGCCGTCGCGGTGCCCGGACCGCGCTGGTCTCGGGCAATCCGGCAGCGGTGACGCCGCCGGGTGTCGACGTCCTCATCGCGGTGGACACCGGCCCCGAGGCGATCGCCGGATCGACGCGGATGAAGGCGGGCACGGCGCAGAAGATCATCCTCACGGCGTTCTCCACCGCGACGATGATCAAGCTCGGCCGTACGTATTCGAACCTGATGGTGAGCATGCGGGCGACCAACGCGAAGCTGCGCGGGCGGACCATCCGGATCCTGCGCGAGGCCACCGGCATGAGCATGGCGGACTGTTCCGACGCGCTCACCGAGGCCGACGGCGACCTCAAGGTCGCACTGGTCCATCTGCTGTCCGGCGAAGACGTCGCGAGTGCGGCGAAGGCGCTGACGGCCAGCGATGGCCACGTACGAAAGGCTCTCGACTCCCTCAGGGTGCGCGCGAGCTGAACACCGGCGGACAGACCCGTTCATCCCGACGCATCGCGCTCACGCGACGCGAACGGGTGTCCGTCGCCGGGATGGCCGGATTCATCCTGCTGCTCAACGTCATCGGCTGGGGGGTCCTGACGCTTTTCGTGGCGCCGCGCCAGTACGAGCTCGGCGCCACGGGCGTGTTCGGGGTCGGCCTCGGCGTCACGGCGTTCGTACTCGGGATGCGGCACGCGTTCGACGCGGATCACATCGCCGCGATCGACAACACCACCCGCAAGCTGATGGCCGACGGGCAACGGCCGCTTTCGGTCGGGTTCTGGTTCTCCCTCGGCCATTCGACGATCGTCTTCGTCCTGTGCCTGCTGCTGTCGCTCGGCGTCCGCGCGCTCGCCGGGGCCGTCGAGGACGACTCGTCGGCGCTGCACGAGGCGACCGGGCTGATCGGGACCTCCGTTTCGGCGGTGTTCCTGTACCTCATCGGGATCATGAACCTGGTGGTGCTCGTCGGCATCGTGAAGGTGTTCCGGCGTATGCGGCGGGGCGAATTCGACGAAGCGGCGCTGGAGCGGCAACTCGACAATCGCGGCTTCATGAACCGTCTGCTCCGCGGCGCCACCAAAGCGGTGCGCAAGCCTTGGCACATCTATCCGATCGGCGTGCTGTTCGGCCTCGGCTTCGACACCGCGACCGAGGTCAGCCTGCTGGTGCTCGCCGGCGGCGCAGCGGCGTTCTCGTTGCCCTGGTACGCGATCCTGGTGCTGCCGATCCTGTTCGCCGCGGGGATGACGCTGTTCGACACCGCCGATGGCTGCTTCATGAACTACGCGTACGGCTGGGCGCTCGCGAAGCCGGTGCGGAAGATCTACTACAACCTCATCGTGACGGCGCTTTCCGTCGCGGTCGCCTTGCTCATCGGGACGATCGAGGTCGTCTCGATCATCACCGAACGGCTCGGCATCACGACCGGACCGCTCGCGGCTATCGGGTCGCTGAGCCTGGACTACGTGGGCTACGCGGTTGTAGCGCTCTTCGTGCTTACGTGGCTCTTCGCGCTCCTCGTGTGGCGGTTTGCGCGTATCGAGGAGCGCTGGTCGGTCAAGTAAGGGCCCTGACCTGCGAAAAGGAAGCAAGGGACCTTTGCTACCACTTCCCGAAGTGTCCACAAAGGACAGTTTGGGTCGGTTGAGTGCCCGTTTTATTCCAGTATGCACCGTTTTCGCCGGGGGTCGTGAGTGACAAAGAGGGTTAGAACGATCTTTGCCACTCACGACCCCTCCGCGAAACGCCTAAAGCGAACAGGCGAGAACCCAGGCCGACGGGGGCTGTCCCAGCAGAGTGGTAGCAAAGGTCCCTTGCTCCCCTCGGTCACGCAGGCTCGGGCACCTTCGCCCGCGAAGGCACCGAAAGCGCGAAGCCCAGCAGAGCGACGAAGGCGGCAACGGGACCGATCCACCAGGCTCCGGCGGAAGACAGGACGACACCGCCCAGCGCGGCACCGAGGGCCCCGCCGCCGTAGATCGCGGAACCGTTGAGCCCCATGGCGACCGTCGGCGCGTCGGGCGCCAGCGAGAACAGCCGGTGCTGCTGCGGGACCATCAGCATGCCGCCGAAGACCCCCGAAGCCAGCGCGAGGACCAGCGAACCGGGCAGGCTCAGCACGGCGACGTCCAGCAGCGCGAACGTCACGACCGTGCCGATCAGCGAAATCGAGCGGACGCGCGAGGGCCCCAGCGAGTCCGTCGCCCGGCCCGCGAAGGCGTTGCCCGCGATCTGCCCGATCCCGAAACCGACGAGCAGCCACGAGATCGTCGCGCCCACCGCCACCGGAGCCACCAGCACCGGCAGGTACACGAAGGCCGCGAAGCCCGCGGCGGTGCCGAGGACGCTCACGCCGAGCACGCGCGCGATCGGCGGCCGCGCGACGACGGCGAGCCTGTCGCGCAACGACACCGTCGGCATCCGAACCCCGGGCAGCAGCGGCACGAGCAGCATCACGACCAGCGCCACCGCGCCGATCCCCCACATCACCGCGCGCCAGCCGAACCAGTTGCCCGCCACCACCCCGATCGGCACGCCGAGCACCATCGACACGCTCATCCCGTTCGAGACCGTGGCCAGCGCGCGGCCTCGGCGTTCGTCCGAGGACAGCGCGCCGGCCAGTACATAGGCGTTGGATTGGAACGCGGCGGCGCCGAGGGCGGCCAGCACCCGCGCGACGGCGACCACGGCGAAGGACTCGCCGAGCGCCTGACCGGCCATGCCGATCGTGAACAGCACCATCCCCACGCCGAGCACCCAGCGCCGGTCGAGCCGTCCGGTGAAAGCCGCGATCAGCGGCGAAGAGATCGCGTAGGTCACCGCGAAGACCGTGGTCAGCTGGCCCGCGACGGCCTCGGAAACCCGCAGGTCGGCGGCGATGGCGGGCAGCAGCCCGTTCAGGACGAATCCGTCGGTGCCGACGGTGAACGTCCCGACGGCGAGTACCAGCAGAGCCCCCAGAGCGAGCCGATCATTTGATGATCGTCGAATCGTCATGGGAGGTATAGTGACGGGACTGTTCGATGACTGTCAAATAGTTTGGAGTGCCGTGAGCAGCACGCTGCCGCAGCCGTCGATCGACGAGATCGAGATCGTGCCGGTGCTTCAGGCGCTCGCGGATCCCGTGCGCCTGGAGCTGATCCGCGCCCTGCGAAGCAACCCTTCGCCGCGAAGCTGCGCCGTCACCGAGTACGACGTCGAGATCAGCGCGCCGACGCTTTCCCACCACTGGAAGGTGTTGCGCGAGGCCGGCCTCACGACGACGTTCGTCGAGGGCCGGACCCGCTGGGTCGAGCTACGAACCGAAGACGTCCACGCCCGCTTCCCCGGGCTACTGGACGCCGTCCTCGCCTAACCGCCACTTCGCCGCGAGTTCCGCCGCGGCACACACACCGACATCGAGCAGATACGGCCCCGCCTGCCCGCAACCGGACCCCGGCGCGATCGGCTGACCGTGCCCCATCCCGGTGATGGCGTGCGTGTCGACGGCCGCGCCGGCATCGGTCCACTGCTCGGAAAGCTCACGCATGTTCATCGGGGCGACGGTGTAGTCCGCGGTCCCGTGCCAGACGCTGACCGGCGAACGCGGCCCCGTCCCCGCGGCACGCACCTTGTCGCCCCATTGCTTCGGGGTCAGATCCTTGCCGGGGTTCATGCAGGAGTACGCGTCGATCATCGAGGCCGCGCAGCCGTAGGGCAGCCCCGCGACGACACCGCCGCCCGCGAACAGTTCCGGATACGCCGCCAGCATCACCGAAGTCATCGCACCACCGGCCGACAAGCCGGTCACGTACGTCCGGCTTCCGGCCGAATACCGCGCCATCTGCGCGATCGATTCGGCTTCTCCGGCCCCTCGTCTGATGTCCGTGGCCTGGAACCAGTTGAAGCATTTGCTGAAGTTGTTCGCCGAAACCTGTTGCGGCAGAACGAGCTTGAACCGCAGCCGGTCCGCGAGCCCGACCCAGCCGGAGCCACGCGCGTATCCGGCGGCGTCCTGCGTGCAGCCGTGCAGCACGACCACCGCCGGACGTCCGGACGGCAGCCCGTCGGGAACGTATTCGAACATCTGCAGAGCACCGGGATTGCTCCCGAACCCGGTCACCGGACGGATCGTCGCCGCCTGTGCCGGAGTCGCGAAGAGAAGGGTCAATGCCGAAACCACCGCGCCGATGAGGAGTTTTCGCATCACCCGAGGCTAAAACCGGCGCCCGCGGGTTTCCACGTGGAAGACCACCACAGCGACGGCCCGTTTTGTGTGGCCGCGCCGGGTACCGATCCGCGAAACGCCCGCTTATCGTCGGCCGATGCGGCTCTTCCTGGTCCTCGCGATGATGCTGGCCCTGGCCACCCCCGCCCACGCGACGAGCGGTTGCGGGAACGTGCGCGTTCCCGGCGCCGCGGCCCAACGACTGTCCTGTTTGGACGATCTGACCACCACCGGCACCCTGGCCACCGGGCACACCGTCCAGTCCGACTGGGCCGGGCTCACCTCCGCCGGTTTCCCCGCGCCCAAGGGTGTTCCCGGTATCCAGGTCGACGGCTACTTCCCGGATTCGTCGACGTCCAATACGACGCACGGCTGGAACCACGACGCGCAGTTCGTGCTCCGGCTGCCGGATCGCTGGAACGGCGGCCTCGTGGTGTCGGGGTCGCCCGGCGTGCGACGGCAGTACGCGAACGACCGCGCGATCGGCGACCAGGTCCTCGCCGCCGGTTACGCGTTCGCCGCCACCGACAAGGGCAACACCGGCGCCGACTTCCACACCGATGGACGTCGCCCCGGCGACGCGATCGCCGAGTGGAACTCGCGGGTCACGCAGCTGACCGTCGCCGCGAAGGCGGCCGTCGCACACCGCTACGGACGCCTGCCGAGCCGCACCCTCGCGGCCGGCATGTCGAACGGCGGCTACCTTGTCCGCTGGCAGCTCGAGAACCGGCCGTGGCTCTACGACGGCGGAATCGACTGGGAGGGCACGCTTTGGCACGAGGACGGCCCAAACCTGTTCACCTTCCTGCCGCCCGCGATCAAGGCTTATCCCGCTTACGCCACCGGTTCCTCACAGGCCCACCAGGAAATCCTCGACGCCGGATTCGCGCCGGGTTCCGAATTCCTCTGGAAGTACCACAACGACGTCTACTGGGGCTTGACCCAGCGGATCTATCAGGCCGAATTCGACCCGTCGTTCGCCGGGACCGACTACGACTACGCCGCCCGCCCTCGGCCGGTGCACCGCGCGGTCGAACGGATCTCGCTGACCGGCCGGATCGGCAAACCGCTGATCACCCTGCACGGCACCCTCGACACGCTCCTGCCGATCACCCGCGATTCCGATGTCTACCAGCGGATGCTCACCGACCAGGGCCGCGCCGGTCTGCAGCGCTACTACCGGATCGTCGACGGCAACCACGTCGACGGACTGTACGACGCGTACCCGGACAAGCTGCGCCCGATCGGCCCGTGTTTCCGCACGGCTTTCAGCGCTCTCGAAGGCTGGCTCGACGGCGTCCGCCCGCCCGCTTCAGCGACGATCCCGCGCGCGAGCGGCGACCTGGCGAGCGCTTGCGCACTAAGCTGATCGTATGGAATTCCAGGACGTCGTACGACGCCGTCGCATGGTCCGGAAGTTCACCGACGAGCCCGTCGCTGAGGCGAGCCTTCAGCGCGTCCTGCGCAACGCGCTGAAGGGTCCCTCGGCCGGATTCTCACAGGGACAAGGATTTCTCGTCCTCACCGGCGAAGAACTCGCGAAATTCTGGGAGTTCGGGGCGAGCTGGGCGCCGGAAACCGTGACCACGGCCCCGGTCGCGATCGTCCCGCTTTCGGTCAAGAACGCGTACCTCGACCGCTACGCCAAGCCGGACAAGGGTGTCGCCGATCGGGACGATTCGTGGTGGCGCGTGCCGTACTGGGACGTCGACACCGGGATGGCGACGTTGCTCATCCTGCAGACGGCCGTCGACGAAGGTCTCGGCGCGGTCTTCTTCGGGCTGGCACCGGAAAGCGTGGAGCGGCTTCACAGCGAGTTCGGCGTGCCGGAGGATCACGACCCGATCGGTGTCGTGGCGCTCGGACACGGCGCCGAATCCGGTCCGTCGCCCGGCTCGTCGGCGACCACGATCGCCCGGCGCGAGTTCGACGACGTCATCCGTTTCGGTCACTGGTGAGGCGATGCAGCCTGAGCGCGAGCTGGAGTTCCAGCGCGCGCTCGGGCGCCTGCCATTGCTCGCCCAGCAGCGACGCGATGCGGTCCAGCCGCTGGACGACGGTGTTGACGTGCACGTGGAGCAGGTCCTTCGCCCGCGTCAAGTTGCCGCCACAGGCGAAATACGCGCGGAGCGTGCCGATCAGGTCCGTGCCGCGGCGTTCGTCGTAGTCGAGCACCGGGCCGATCGTGGCCGTCACGTACGCACCGAGGTCGGCGTGCTCGCCGAGGAGCAGCCCGACGAAGCCGAGGTCGGCCATGCTCGCGCCTTCCCCCGCCCGGCCCAGCGCCAGCAGTGACGCGACACATCGCGCGGCTTCGGCGTGCGCCACAGCCAGCGCCTTCGGTGAGCCGGCCGGCCCCGCCGCACCCACCGTCACCGGGCATTCCATTGTGGACGTCAGCTCGGCGGCGACGGTTCGCGCCAGCGCGCCGGGATCCGCGCCACGGACCAGAAGCACCACCTCGTCGGCGTGGACCCCGACCAGGTCCGCGTGCCGCGAAGCCGCCGCGGCCAGCCGTCGCCGGGAGACGTCGTCGGAATGCGCGATCAGCACCGCGTGCGATGTCGACAAGTCGACTCCAAGGCGCCGACCGCGGGCCAGCAGCGCGGCCGGATTACGGCCGGGCGCGGTGAGCAGGTCCGACAACAGCTCGCCGCGCACCTCATCCTCGGCGCGCGCGACGGACCGCCGTTGCATCAGCAGCACGGCGGTGACCACGCCCGCCCGCTCGAACAGCCGCCGGTCGGCCTCGCCGAGCGAACGTCCACCGCCCAGCACCAAGCTGCCCAGGAACTCCTGTCCCGCCTGGACCGCGCACAGCCAACCGTCCTCAGTGGACACCGCGCGCCCGCTCGTCCTGGACGCGGAAACCGCGGTACGCGAAAGACGCAGGTCGCCGTCGGTCCTGGCGAGGACCGCGCCGTCCGCGTCGTAGACCGCGATGGCGCCGCCGAGCACGTCCGCGACCGCGGCGGCGACCTCGGCCAGATCACCGCCGCGCAACACGAGATCCATCAGCCGGTCGTGCGCGTCCTCGGCGCGGCGCATCGCGTCGTTGTGCGCGCTGATCGTCGCGTTCGCGGCGTTCAGCTCGGCGACCGCGCGGCGCGTCTCGTCGAGCAGATGGGCGTTGTCCAGCGCGATCGCCGCATGGTCGGCCAGCGACGACAGCAGCGCGACCTCGTCGGGCGAGAACTCCCGCGTGGTCCGGTCCGAGGCGAACAGGACCCCGATGACCTTGCTGCCGATCGCCAGTGGCACGCCGAGGATCGCGGTCAGTCCCTCGTCGAGCACCCCGGTGTCGATCGACGAGGTGTGGCGGAACCGCTTGTCGTTGAAGTAATCCGCCGTCGCGTACGGCCGCGCGGTCTGCGCGACCAGGCCGCCGAGCCCCTCGCCCATGCCGAGCACGATGTCCTGGAACAGCGCGGAAACCGACCCGTCGGTGACGCGGACGTAGGTCTTGCCCTCGGTCTCGTCGTTGAGGCTGAGATACGAGACGTCCACGCCGAGCAGCGCCCGCGCCCGCCGCACGATCGACCGGAGGACGGCGTCCGGATCGTCCAGCCGTGCGAGGTCGCTGGCCGTGTCGAACAACGCGGCCAGCTCCGCCTCACGCCGCCGGTGCTCGGCGACGGTGTCCCGGATCCGCAGCGCCAGCTCGGTGGCCTTCGGGTCGACAGGGACGTGCGCCAGCTGCTCGCTGCCCGCGCCGGAGGCGAGCAGTTCGAGCAGCCGGCGCAATTCCGCGGCTCCGTCCACAGCGGTCATGCTGACACGTGACCGCGCTCCGTGAGAACTTCGGAGTGCAGGGATTCACCCTTGGTCTCGCGGGCGGCGAGCAGGGCGATCACGGTCAGCGCGCACATCGAGACCACGTAAAGCGACACCGGGACCGTGCTGCCGAACTCCTTGAACAGCGCCACCGCGATGAGCGGCGCCACCGCGCCCGCCGCGATCGAGGACAACTGCCCGCCGACCGAAAGCCCGGTGTAGCGCACCCGCGTCGGGAACTGTTCGGAGAAGAACGCGGCCTGCGGGCCGTACATCGCGCCGTGCAGCACCAGACCGATGGTCGCCGCGAGGATGATGACGCCGGAGTTCTTCGTGTCGAGCATCGCGAAGAACACGAAGCTCCACACCGCCATGCCGATCGCGCCGAACAGGTAGACCGGGCGGCGGCCGACCCGGTCGGAAAGCTTGCCCCACAAAGGAATCGTCACGAAGTGCACCGCCGAACCGATGAGCACCGCGTTGAGACCGGCGGATTTCGGCAGGCTCAGCCCGGTGGTCACGTAGACGAGGATGAACGCCGTGATCACGTAGTACGAGACGTTCTCCGCCATCCGGGAGCCGATCGTGATCAGCACCGCGCGCCAGCTCTTGCGGAACACCTCGACGACCGGCGCGTGCGTGGTCGTGTCGTTCTTCTGCGCCGCGAGGAACACCGGCGACTCGCTGACCGCGAGCCGGATCCACAGCCCGATCACCACAAGGACACCGGACAGCAGGAACGGGATCCGCCAGCCCCAGCTGAGGAACGCTTCGTCGGACTGGGTGGCGGCGAGGATCGCCAAGACCGCCGTCGCGAGCAGGTTGCCGCCGGGAGCACCGCATTGCGGCCACGACGCCCAGAACCCGCGGCGCTTGTCGTCACCGTGTTCGGAGACGATCAGCACCGCGCCGCCCCATTCGCCGCCGAGCGCGAAACCCTGCACGAGCCGCAGCAGCGTCAGCAGGATCGGCGCCACCACGCCGACGGTCGCGTACGTCGGGAGGATGCCCATCGCGCAGGTCGACCCGCCCATCAGCAGCAGGCTCAGCACCAGCAGCTTCTTGCGGCCGACGCGGTCACCGAAATGCCCGAACACCAGCCCGCCGATCGGCCGCGCGAGGAAGCCGACGGCGTAGGTGAGGAACGCCAGCAGCGTGCCGGTGAGCGGATCGTTGGTGGGGAAGAACAATTTGCCGAACACCAGCGCCGCGGCGGAGGTGTAGAGGAAGAAGTCGTACCACTCGATCGTCGTGCCGATCAGGCTGGCACTGACGACCTTCGCGATCGAGCCGCGGTTCTGGGTGGTCACCGGGGAGATCCTTTCGGGAGAGGGGTTCACGCGGCGGTCCAGCCGCCGTCGAGGGGGATCGAGGTGCCGGTGACATGGGCGGCGTGGTCGCCGGACAGCCAGAGCACGCACGCGGCGACGTCGGCGGGTTCGATGAGCCGCTTGATCGCGGACCGGCGCAGGAGGACCTGCTCGATGACGGCGTCGCGTTCGAGGCCGTGTTCTTCGGCCTGCGCCTGGAGCTGGCCGGTGACCAGCGGCGTCCGGACGTAGCCCGGGTTGACACAGTTGCTGGTCACGCCGTGTTCCGCGCCTTCCAGCGCGGTGACCTTGGAGAGGCCTTCGAGCGCGTGTTTCGCGGTGACGTACGCGGATTTGAACGGGCTCGCGCGGAGGCCGTGGACGCTCGACATGTTGACCACGCGCCCCCAGCCACGTTCGTACATGCTCGGCAGCACGCGGCGGATGAGCAGGAACGGCGCGGTGACCATCAGCGACTGGACGCGGGTGAACGTCTCCGGCGGGAACTCGTGGATCGGCGCGATGTGCTGGAAACCGGCGTTGTTGACGAGGATGTCGATCTCGGTGGGGAGGGTCTCGACGGCCCGGGCGTCGGTGAGGTCGACGACGTGCGCGATGCCGTCGACGCCGGCCGCCGCCTTCTCGACGGCGTCGTCGATGTCGACGAGGTGGACCTTGGCCCCGGCCTCGGCGAGCGCTTCGGCGCAGGCCAGGCCGATCCCGCCCGCCGCGCCCGTGACCAGCGCGGACTTACCCGCCAGATCGCTGTGATACGCACCACTCATGCCGGACGACGTTAGGTCTACCGGCCCGCTTAGGCCATGTGGTCACGCACCACACCTGGGCAAGATCCCATGTGGGATCTCGCCAGAGGTCAGCCGGCGGCGTCGGAGATGGACTTCGCCTCGCGAGCGCCCGCCTCGAACGCTTCGCACGAGAAGAGCAGCCAAGCGCGGACGCCGTCGGGAGTCCCGCTGGAGAAGCCCGAAGCGGCTTCGAGGTACTTCGGCACTCGCCGGAAGTACGCGACCTCCGGCACCGTCAGCGCCTTCGGGTCCAGCCCGGTCGCCACCGCCGAGAGCCGCGCCGCCGCCCGCGCGACGACCCCGTCCGCGGAGCCGAAAGGCTTGAGCGCCAACAGTTCCCCGTGCACGACGGCGGTCAGCACCGGTCCCGGCACCGATGTCGCGCCGGTGACCAGTTGCGCCAGCATCTCCAGCCGCGGCCCGACGTCACCGGACGACCGTGGCCGCCCCAGCGCGTCGAGATCCGTCACCAGATCCGACGCGGCGAGAACGTGCAGGCGCGCCAACGCCTGCAGCGGTGCCCGCCGCCAGGTCGGAAGCAGTCCTTCGAGCGCTTCCGCGACCCGCAACGCGCCCGCCAGCACCGGATCGGTCACCTCACCGGATTCCGGCAGTTCGGGCGCGGCGCCTTCGATGCCCGCCGACGCCCGCGCCGACCGCACGGACGCCTCGGCGGCCGTCGCCGCGCCGCCGCGCAGGTTGGCGGGCAGGCGGTGGACGGCGAACACCGCGTCCTGCGCCGACTTCGCGGCCGCCGGGACCCCTTCGAGATCCAGCAGCGGCTTCAGCGGATCCATCACGCGTCCAGCACCTGGCCCTCGCGCCGCACCACCGGAGCCTGCACCGACCACGGGAAGTTGATCCACCGGTCCGTGTGCTTCCAGACGTACTCGCATTTGACCTCGGAGCGCGGCTTCTCGTAGACCACCGCGCAGCGCACCTCGGCGACGTGGTCGGCACAGAAGTCGCGGACCAGCTTCAGCGTCGCACCGGTGTCCGCGACGTCGTCGGCGACGAGCACCTTCTTCTTCGTCAGGTCGACGACATTCGGCACCGGCGGCAGCATCACCGGCAGGTCGAGACGCTGATCGACACCGGTGTAGAACTCGACGTTCATCACGTGCAGGTTCTTGACGTCCAGCGCGTAGCCGAGGGCGCCGGCGACGAACAGCCCGCCGCGCGCGATCGACAGGATCAGGTCCGGCTCGAAGCCGTCGTCGGCGACGGCCTGTGCCAGATCCCTGCTGGCCGTCCCGAACAACTCCCAGGTGAGCTCTTCCCGCTCTTCGGCCATGGTGCCTCGCCTTCGTCGATCGTTCCCGCGAGCATAGGCAACGCCGCAGTGGCCTTCTCGAATGCTTCGAAACTGGCTATCCAGTAAGGCCATTACCGGTCGTACCGTCAAGATCGTGACCGACTGGAACGACCACGCGACCTTGACCGGTGAACGCGTCCGCCTCGAACCCCTCACCCGCGACCACGCCAAGGGCCTCTTCGCGGCGGGCTCCGACCCGGCGATCTGGACCTGGCTCAGCCTCCGGCAACCGACGGATCTCGCCGCCGCCGAAGCGATGGTCGAAGACATCCTCGCCGACACCGACCGCCGCGCCTGGGCGCAGATCGACGCGCGCACCGGCGACGTCGCGGGCACGACGTCGTTCTACGCGATGAGCGCGCGCCACAAGATCGTTTCCGTCGGCTACACCTGGATCGGTTCCGAATGGCAGCGGACCGGGCTCAACCGCGAGTCGAAACTCCTGTTGCTGCGCCACGCTTTCGACGACCTCGGCGCGAACCGCGTCTCGTGGGAGACCGACATCCGCAACCTCAAGTCGCAGAAGGCGATCGAACGTCTCGGCGCACAACGGGAAGGGGTGCTGCGCGCGCATCGCGTCCGGCCGGACGGGACCATCCGCGACACCGTCGTCTACTCGCTGACCGGACCAGAATGGCCGGCGGTCCGTACCGCTTTGTCCTCAAGCGTGTGAATGCCGCGCGCAACCACGATGCAACCTTTTACTTCGCGTCGTAACGTCGATAGCGTGCCAACGGGCGTGAAGACACGCGAATCACAGGAGGCATCGCACCATGACCGAGCAGTCGCCGGCGCTGGACAATTTGCTCACGGAGAGCAGGACCTTCCCCCCGAGTGAGGCTTTCAGCGCGCAAGCGAATGCCACCGCCGACTTCTACGCCGAAGCCGACGCCGACCGGGAAGCGTTCTGGGCCAAGCAGGCCGAGCGCCTGCACTGGGAAACGAAGTGGTCGCAGGTACTGGACTGGACCAATGCGCCGGTCGCGAAGTGGTTCGTGGGCGGGAAGCTGAACGTCGCGTACAACTGCGTGGACCGCCACGTCGATTCCGGGCACGGCGACCAGGTCGCCATCCACTGGGTCGGCGAGCCCGGCGACAGCCGTGACATCACCTACGCGCAGTTGAAGGACGACGTTTCCCGCGCGGCGAACGCCCTCGAATCCCTCGGCCTCGAGGCGGGCGACCGCGTCGCCATCCAGATGCCGATGGTGCCCGAAGCGATCGTCGCGATGCTCGCGTGTGCCCGCATCGGTGTCCTGCACAGTGTCGTCTTCGGTGGTTTTTCCCCGACAGCACTGCGTTCCCGGGTGGACGACCAGGCGGCGCGGATCGTCATCACCACCGACGGCCAGTACCGCCGCGGCAAGGCCGCCCCGATGAAGGTCAATGTCGACGAAGCGCTCGAAGGCGCCGAATCGGTCGAGAAGGTCATCGTCGTCCGCCGCACCGGCGAAGAGGTGCCGATCACCGAAGGCCGCGACATCTGGTGGCACGAACTGGTCGACGGCCAGTCCGCGGAGCACACGCCGCAGGCGTTCGACTCCGAGCACCCGCTCTTCATCCTCTACACCTCCGGCACCACCGGGAAGCCGAAGGGCATCCTGCACACCTCCGGCGGCTACCTGACCCAGGCCGCGTACACACACCACAACGTCTTCGACCACAAGGCGGGCGAAGACGTCTACTGGTGCACCGCCGACATCGGCTGGATCACCGGGCACACGTACATCGTGTACGGGCCGCTGGCGAACCGGACGACGCAGGTCGTCTACGAAGGCACCCCGAACACGCCGCACGAGGGCAGGCACTGGGAGATCGTGCAGCAGCACAAGGTCTCCATCTACTACACCGCGCCCACGCTGATCCGTACGTTCATGAAGTGGGGCAACGAGATCCCGCAGAAGTACGACCTCTCGTCGCTGCGCGTGCTGGGCAGCGTCGGCGAGCCGATCAACCCCGAGGCGTGGATCTGGTACCGCGAGAACATCGGCGCGAACTCGGCGCCGATCGTGGACACCTGGTGGCAGACCGAGACCGGCGGGATCATGATCTCGCCGCTGCCGGGCGTCACCGCCACGAAGCCTGGCTCCGCGCAGAAGGCGCTGCCGGGCATCTCGGCGAAGGTCGTCGACGACCAGGGCGTCGAGGTCGGCAAGGGCGGCGGCGGATACCTGGTGCTCGACAAGCCGTGGCCGGGCATGCTGCGCGGCATCTGGGGCGACGAGCAGCGTTTCCGCGAGACCTACTGGTCCCGCTTCGCCGACCAGGGCTTCTACTTCGCCGGAGACGGCGCGAAGTACGACGCCGACGGCGACGTCTGGCTGCTGGGCCGGGTCGACGACGTGATGAACGTGTCCGGGCACCGCATCTCGACCACCGAGGTCGAGTCGGCACTGGTCTCGCACCCGACGGTCGCCGAGGCCGCCGTCGTCGGCGCGACCGACCCGACCACCGGGCAGGGCATCGTCGCGTTCGTCATCCTGCGCGGCAACGCGGTCGACGGCGGCGACGAGGCCGTGCAGGAGCTGCGCAACCACGTCGCCAAGGAGATCGGCCCGATCGCGAAGCCGCGGCAGATCCTGGTCGTGCAGGAGCTGCCGAAGACGCGGTCCGGCAAGATCATGCGCCGCCTGCTGCGCGACGTCGCGGAGAACCGCCAGGTCGGTGACGTGACGACGCTGGCCGACTCGTCGGTGATGGACCTGATCTCTTCGGGCCTGAAGTCCGGCAAGTCCGAGGAGTAGCCGTCCCAAACGTCATGAAAGGGTCGTTCAGGACACTTTTTGTCCTGAACGACCCTTTCATGACATCCGGCACGCTTACCACACCCCGCCGGGCGCGAGTCGAACGCCTGTTCTAGGATGTGCCGGGTACCACCCCATACCCGGGCAAGGAGACGACACCGACGATGACCGTGGATGCCTTGACACGCACTGACGCCGTGTCCGAAGAAGCGGCTACCGAAGCGCCCGTCGACTCGACGCCGCAGGCGGAGACGGCCGAAGCTCCGGCCGAGGCGAAGACCGAAGCACCGGAAAGCCCGGCGGAGACCCCCGCCGAAGAAGCGGCGGCGGAGTCCCCCAAGCCCAAGCGCGGCCGTCCGAAGGTCGCAACGACGGCGAAGAAGACCCGCACCGTCGAGCTGACCCTCACGGTCACCGGCACCGCCGACGGCGAGTGGCAGGCCGAGCTGAAGAACGGCGCCAAGTGGGTCACGAAGGGCCTGGAGATCCCGGCCGCCGCCGTGTCCCGCGCCGCCAAGGAGCTGCACGCGGACCTGTCGGGCCCCATCGACGAGGTCATCAACGCCGCCCGCGAGCTGCAGGCCGCGAAGGTGGCCCAGCTCGAAGCCGAGCTGGAGAAGGCGAAGCTGGCGCTGGCCGAGCTGGACGCCTGAGACTTTCCTCCCGACCGGGGCGGACGCTGGATATCAGTGTCCGCCCCGGTTTCTTCATTCCGCGATCGGTGGCCGCGAAGGCAGCGGGGTCTTGAACTCGACCCACCGACTGTCCACAATGGCCTCGACGCTGTGCGGGACGCCGCGCGGATGGACGATCGTCCCGCCCGCTTCGAGCGTCACTTCCCGTCCGTCGAGCGTGCCGCGCAGCGAACCCGAAATCAGATAAACGATGCTGTCGTGATCGTGGCTGTGCACGGGCGAAGCGACGCCCGCCGGATAGCAGATCTCGTACGCCAGGCCGCCTTCCGCGGTCGCGAGCGTCCGGAACCGGCCCTGTCCGCCGATCAGCGGCAGACCCTCCACTATGGACATCGGAGTCCAGGTCATCGCACGGGCTCCATGGCAGCCGCCTCCTCGCGGTCCGGGTCACGGGCGAGCACGACACCGATGATGGTCACCACCGCGGTCACGAGCAAGTAGCCCCCGATCGCGAGCCAGGTGTCGAAACCGGCCAGCAGCGCGGTGAACAGCAGCGGCGCGGGTGCTCCGCCGATCACGCCGGCCAGCGTGTACGCCAGCGAGCTGCCGGTGTAGCGCAGGCGCGGCGAGAACTGCTCGGTGACCAGCGCGGCCTGCGGGCCGTAGAGCGCGGCGTGGATGACCAGCGCGAGCACGATCCCGATCGCCAGCATCGCGAACGAGCCACCGCTGACCATCGGGAAGAACACGAACGGCCAGATCCCCGCGGCGATTGTCGCGAACAGGTACATCCTGCGCCGGGAGACCCGGTCCGAAAGCGCGCCGAACAGCGGCATCAGGATCAGCTGGAACGCGGAACCGATCATCACCGCGGCCAGCCCGGCACCGCGCGAGAGGTCGGTGTGCGTGGTGACGTAGGTGAGGACGAAGACGGTGAACAGCGCGTAGAGCACGTCCGGGCAGACGCGGATCAGGACGGCCGCGACGAGCGCGCGGCGTTCGGTGCGGAAGACCTCGGAGATCGGCGCCGACGAGCGTTCGCCCCGCTCCTGGATCTGCTTGAAGACCGGCGTCTCCTCCAGCTTGAGCCGGATCCACAGCCCGAACCCGACGAGCGCGCCGGACAGCAGGAACGCGATCCGCCAGCCCCAGCTGTTGAACTGGTCCTCGGTGAGCAGCGCGGCCAGCACGGCGAGGACACCGTTGGCGAGCAGGTTGCCCGCGGGCGGGCCGATCTGCGCGGCCGACGCCCAGAAGCCCCGTTTGCCCGGATCGCCGAACTCACTCGACAGCAGGACGGCGCCACCCCATTCACCGCCGATGCCGACGCCCTGCGCGAACCGCAGCGCCACGAGCAGCACCGCCGCGAAGCCGCCGATGGTCTCGTACGTGGGCAGGACGCCGATGAGGAACGTCGCCACGCCGGTGAGCACGAGCGTCATGACCAGGATGCGCTTGCGGCCGAGCACGTCGCCGAGGCGGCCGAAGAGGAACCCGCCGAGCGGCCGGGCGAGGTAGCCGACGGCGTAGGTCGAGAACGCCGCCATCGTGCTCGCGAGCTGGTCTTCCGAGGGGAAGAAGAGATGCCCGAAGATCGTCGCGGCCGCCACCGAGTAGGCCGCGAAGTCGTACCACTCGAGCGCTGTCCCCGAGAGGCTGGCCGCGAAGGCCTTGTGCAACGAACGCCGGTCACCGGCTGGTGAGGTCATGTCCACATCCGTCCGTAGGAGGTCCGCAACCCCGCCGGGAGGGGTTGAATTGCGGATATACTCCTTGTATACAAGCTGTATGCGCAACCCCCAATCTCGGAGGACAGATGCCTGAGCTGCGTTTCACCCTTCCCGACGGCCAGGAGCGGCGGACCGAGGTCCACACGCTGCTGAACGCCGGATACGCCGGTCGCAGCCAGGAGGACGTCGCCGCCCATGTGGCCGAACTGGCCGAACTCGGCGTCCCCGCGCCTTCGGTGATCCCGGCGCTCTACCCGGTCGCGCCGTACCTGGCGAGCCAGACCGACGAGGTCCCGGTGCAGCACGAGCGGACCTCCGGCGAGGCCGAATGGGCGCTGGTCATCACCGGCCCCGAGCCCGAGGACGTCTTACTGACCGCGGCCTGCGACCACACCGACCGCGCGCTCGAAGCGCACGGCGTCGCGTGGAGCAAGAACGCCGGGCCCGACGTCCTCGCCGCCAAGGCTTGGCGGCTCGTCGACGTCCAGGACCGGCTCGACGACCTCACGCTTTCCGCTTGGGCAGGGGAAACCCTGATCCAGCAAGGGAAACTCGCCGAACTGCTGCCGCCGTCGTACTGGCTGGACGTGCTGCGCGAACGCGATCTGTACGCCCCCGGCACCGTGCTGATCTCGGGAACGATCCCGATGGTGCACGGCGTCGACCAGTTCGCCCACTCCTGGCGCGTCGAACTGGGCGACCCGGCGACCGGCGAGACGATCGAACTCGCCTACTCCGTGCGGCGGCTGCCCGAACCGATCGGCTGAAGCAGCTCGCCGAGGAAGGCGCGATATTCGCCCTTCATCGGCAACTCGCGGTCGACGCGGACGCGGCGGCGGGTCGCGGAGACCTCGACCTCTCGCACCGGGTCGAAACCGGTGCGCTCGCAGGACTCCCAGTACAGCCCGACGCCGCGGCGCTGCCAGGCGGGGACTTCGGCGAAATTGACGCCGTGCGCGAAGAGCAGTTCGTTCTTCTCGGAGACGCCAGTGCCTTCCAGAACCGCGCCGGCCTCACTCGGCGATTTCCCCGCCTTGCGCAGGATCCAGTAGCACCAGCCGTTGAGCGCACAGCGGGCCGCGTCCGCCTGACGCCAGGAGAAGTAGTCGACGACGTCGTCCGCCGTCGTGCCGAGCCAGACCCTGCCGTCGAAGTGCGCGGGCACCCCGGCCGCGTGGGTGAACGCGGCCGACGCGACGCCGGCGGAGATCGACACGAGCTTCTCCACACCCCGGCCGAACAGGTCGGCGGCGGGCGGCAGGACGAGGGAGATCTCGTCGCTTTCCGTGTACACGTAAGGCGAGGCGAACTCCGCCATCAATGCGCTCGCCGCCTCGGCCATGCAGTCGGCGAACCGGGGATCGAACGGTTTCTCGAACCGCGCTTCGGTGAACTTGGAGAAGCCCCGGCCGTCGACGCGGAGCACCGTCCATGCCTCACCCCCGCTCCACGACGAAACCGCCTTCATCGTCCAAACCGACGGTGTACAGCTCGTCGAAACCGTCTTCGGCGCTCGGGCGCCGCAGCCGCTTGAGAGTCGCATACAGACCGACGTCGGGCACCCGGGTTTTGACGCTCCGCAGCGCGTTGCGCTCTTGGGAGCGTTCGAGATCCGGCGGGAACCAGTACCCCGAGACACGCGCGCCGTGCCGTCTCGCGACTTCGATCAGCGGCGTCCATTCCTCCGGCGACGGGTTGGTGTTGTCCACGACCACCGAACGGCCTTCTCCGCACCCGCCGGAAGAACGTCGACTTCCCGGACGCCTGCAACCCGATCAGGATCACCACCTCTGCCATGTCCGGCAATCTATCCGACGACTTAGGTAAGGCAATAATGAATAAGGATTGCCTCAATTGACCGAATCACTTTCCGCTCGCATCGTGCCGTTTTCCGTGTTTCACTGAAACGGTGACCGAGACGGTATCGACCGAACATCCCCACGAACCGCACGCGGATCTGGGCGGCAAACTGAACTGGTTGCGCGCCGGGGTACTCGGCGCGAACGACGGGATCGTGTCGGTGGCGGGCATCGTGGTCGGCGTCGCGGGCGCGACCACCGACTCCACCACGATCGCCACCGCGGGAATCGCGGGGCTCGTCGCGGGCGCGCTTTCGATGGCGGGCGGCGAATACGTCTCCGTGAGCACCCAGCGCGACACCGAACGCGCACAGTTGCGGCTGGAAAAGCGCGAACTGAAAGAGATGCCCGAAGCCGAAGAACGGGAACTCGCGGAAATCTACGAAGGCAAGGGCCTTTCCCCGGAACTGGCCGCCGAGGTCGCCCGCGAACTGACCGAAAAGGACGCGCTGCAGGCGCACGCCGAGGCCGAACTCGGCATCGATCCGGACAACCTGACCAGCCCGTGGCAGGCGGCGTGGGCCTCGCTGGTGGCGTTCACCGTCGGCGCGCTGCTGCCGTTGCTGGCGATCGTCTGGACGTCGACCTCGGCGCGCGTCTGGGCGTGCGCGGCGGCCGTCGTGGTCGGGCTGGCGCTGACCGGGTTCATCAGCGCGAAACTCGGCGACGCCCGGGCCGGCCGCGCGATCGCGCGGAACGTCGGCGTGGGCGCGCTGACGATGCTGGTGACGTACTACGTCGGTGTGCTGTTCGGGACCACCGTCGGCTGACGGCGATCTCGCGTGATCGGAGGGACGACACGCGTGATCAGAAGGCGATCAAGCGTGATTGGAGCCGCAACTCGCGTGATCGGACGCCGCACATCGACATCGCCTTCCAATCACGCGAGTTCCGTCCCCAATCACGCGAGTTACGCCTTCGATCACGCGAGTTACGGGTAGCGAAAGGGCCCTTCACCGCTTCCTATGCGGTGAAGGGCCCTTTCAGCACCTCCGAGGGTCGCTCGTCAGCGCGGCAAGAAGTGCGTCAGTGAACGCCCTTCATCAGCTTGCGGATCATCGGCGTCGCCACCAGGAGCGCCACCCCGACCACGATGGCCACACCGCCGACGATGCTGAAGTACGGCGCTTCGTCGTCGACCGTGTAGTACTCGGCGAGCTTCCCGGACATCGCCGTACCGAGCGAGATCGACAGGAAGTTCAGCGCCACCATCTGCGTCCGGAACGCCTCCGGCGCGAGTTTGGTCGACAGCGAGAGACCGACCGGCGAAAGCATCAGCTCCGCCATGGTGAACACGAACAGGATGCCGGCCAGCGCGAGCAGCGGGCTCGCGTTCTTGCCGCTGCCGACCATGGGGAGGAACAGCAGGAACGCCACCCCCATGGTGACCGTGCCGAGCACGAACTTGATCGGCGAGGACGGCTGCCGCGAGCCGAGCTTCGTCCAGATCGCCGCGATCACCGGCGCGAACAGGATGATGAACACCGGGTTGATCGAGTTGACCCACGCGACCGGCATCTCCCAGCCGAAGATCGTCCGGTCCAGCCGCTCGTCGGTGTAGGCCGCGACCACGGTGAACTGCTGCTGGTACAGCGAGAAGAACGCGGCGCTCGCGATGAACATCGGGATGAACGAGTACACCCGGCTGCGTTCGTCGGAGGTGATCTTCTTGCTGCTGATGATCACCACGAAGTAGATCACCGAAATGATCGCGACGGCCCAGACGACGACGTCGACGAGGTTGCCCGGGTTGATCACGCCGAAGACCACGAGCAGCACGATCGCCACGACACCCACCAGGGTGCCGCCGAAGACCAGCGGCCGCTGCGACGCGGGCAGCGGGTTGGGGACCTCGCTCGCCTTCTCGCCGAGGTTCTTGCGGCCGATCGTGTACTGGATCAGGCCGAGCGCCATCCCGAACGCGGCAAGCCCGAAGCCGACGTGGAAGCCGATCTCGCTCTGCGCGAGCCCGGTCAGCAGCGGCCCGACGAAACCGCCGATGTTCACGCCCATGTAGAAGATGGTGAAACCGCCGTCGCGGCGCTCATCGCCGTCCGCGTACAGCGTGCCGACGATGGCCGTGGCGTTGGACTTCAGCCCGCCACTACCGACGGCCACGCAGACGAGGCCGACACCGATGCCCGCCAGCCCCGGCAGCACGGCGAGGCTGATGTGCCCGATCATGATCAGGATCGCGCTGTAGAACAGCGTCCGTTCGGAGCCGAGCACGCGGTCCGCGACCCAGGCGCCGATCACCGCCGACAGGTAGACCATGCCGCCGTACGCGCCGACGATGCCGAGCGCGGAGGCCTTCGGCAGCGCGAGGCCACCCTGACTGACTTCGTAGTAGAGGTAGATGGGGAGGATTCCGAGCATCCCGTAGTACGAGAAACGCTCCCACATCTCGACGCCGAAGAGGTTCGCCAGCCCTCGTGGGTGCCCGAAGAACCTCGTGTCTTGCTGGACCTCGGTAGAGGTACTCACCATGCCGTCCTTATCGAAGACATCGTTGTCGGTTTTCAGTTGACATGCTAGAAGCCCAGCATGTGGACGGGACACCGACGTCCGCATGGATCTTGTGGTCGCTGTCATGAACGCGAGATTTCCGCAGCTCCAGGCGTTAAAATGATGTCAAGGTGCGCCGGGAAGTCTGGTCGGCAACAGTATTCGTCGTCGCCGAAACCGGGAGTTGCCTTGTCCGGACCGAACCGTCCCGCGAAAGTCGTCGTCGCCGAGTTCGCCCGTTATCTCCGCACGGAGACCACCGGCGGAATGATCCTGCTCGGCGCCACCGCGATCGCCCTGCTGTGGGCGAATTCGCCCATCGACGACATTTACCGCGCCATCCGCGATTTCCGGCTCGGCCCCGAATTCCTCCACCTGAATCTGACGATCGGCGACTGGGCGAAGGACGGCCTGCTCGCGCTGTTCTTCTTCGTCGCGGGGCTCGAACTCAAACGCGAACTCGTGGTCGGTGAACTTTCGCGGTTCAAGCAGGCGATCCTGCCGGTGGTCGCCGCGGTCGGCGGCATGATCGTGCCCGCGCTGGTCGCGCTGTCCGTGGGCTGGGGCACCCCGGGCATCGAACGCGCGTGGGCCATCCCCGTCGCCACGGACATCGCGTTCGCGCTGGGCGTGCTCGCCCTGACCGCCTCGAACCTGCCCAGCAGCGCCCGGGTCTTCCTGCTCTCGCTCGCGGTGGTCGACGACCTCGGCGCGATCCTGCTCATCGCGATCCTGTTCACCGCGAAGTTCGACCTCGTCGCCGCGGGGGTCGCCGTCGTCGCCCTCGCGCTGTACGCGTACCTGCAGCACCGCCGCGTCCGCAGTGCCTGGATCTACGTGCCGCTGGCCTTGATCACCTGGATCGCGGTGCATTCGGCGGGCATCCACGCCACCATCGCCGGCGTCGCGCTCGGCCTGCTCACCCGCGTCCGCGCCGACGAGGGCGAGGAGCACGCGCCCGCGATCCGGCTCGAACACCGGTTGCAGCCGTGGTCGGCCGCGGTCGCGGTGCCGTTGTTCGCGCTGTTCGCGGCCGGGATCAAAGTGGACAGCGAATCGCTCAGCGCGGTGTTCACCACGGCGTTGCCGCTGGCCGTGCTGGTCGGACTGGTGGGCGGGAAGCTGCTCGGGATCTTCGGCGCCAGCCTGCTCGCGGTGAAGTTCAAGCTCGCGGAGAAACCCAGGGGCATGGGCTGGCGTGACATCGGGGCGCTGTCGATGCTGGGCGGCGTCGGGTTCACCGTGAGCCTGCTGATCGCCGATCTCGCGCTCGACGGGGAGGCCGTCGAACTGGCGAAGGCGGCGGTGCTGATCGCTTCGGCCATCGCCTCGCTTTCGGCCGCCGCGATGCTGCTGCACCGCAGCCGCGTGCACGCGCGCGAAGATTGAGAATGCGACACTCGCCGGTCCGCCGCGCCCGTGATCGGGGCACGTGGCACGATGACCGGTGTGAGCAGCCCCAAGCACGAACGTACCGGCCCCGACGGCGTGGGGGCCGTGCCCTACCTCCCCCTGTCGAGCGATGACGACGTGGTAGCGAGCGAGCAGTCCCTCGGGAAACTCGTCGGCGATGCCACACAACACGTCTCGACGCTGATCCGCGCCGAGGTCGAGCTGGCCAAATCCGAGGTCGTCGCGGAGGCGAAGAAGGGCCTCAAGGGCGCCATCTTCTTCCTGGTCGCGCTGGTCGTCGGGCTGTACAGCTCGTTCTTCTTCTTTTTCTTCCTCGGCGAGCTGCTGTCGGAGTGGCTGATGCGCTGGGCGGCGTTCGCGATCGTGTTCGGGCTGATGCTCGCCACGACGGCGGTCGCTGGTTTCCTCGGCTACCGCAAGGTGAAGAAGATCAAGGCGCCCGAGCGCACGATCAACAGCTTCAAGGACACCGCCGCCGCGTTCAAGCCGCGTCATGACGACGCGCCCGCGGACCGCGACTGAGAAGTCTTCGAGTCGGTGCAGGCGACACCGGATCCGTCGATCGTCCGGATAGACGGTCCGTGGACCCATCGTGACGTCTCGGCGAACGGCATCCGGCTGCACGTCGCCGAGCTCGGCGACGGACCGCTGGTGGTACTGCTGCACGGGTTCGCCGAGTTCTGGTGGACCTGGCACCACCAGCTGGCCGCGCTCGCCGACGCCGGTTTCCGCGCGGTCGCGGTCGATCTGCGCGGCTACGGCGACTCCGACAAACCCCCGCGCGGCTACGACGCCTGGACCCTCGCGGGCGACGTCGGCGGGCTGATCAAGTCGCTCGGCGCGCGCAAGGCCCATCTCGTCGGGCATGCCTGGGGCGGCATGCTCGCGTGGACGGTCGGCGCGCTGCACCCGCGGCTGGTCTCGTCGGTGAGCGTGCTGGGCGGCGCGCATCCGCTGGCGTTGCGCCGGGCCGTCCGGCGGCCGGGGCAGCTGCGGGCTTCGGGACACTTGTTCCGCTTCCAGGTGCCGATGGCGCCGGAGAAATGGCTGGTCAAGAACGACGCGCTCGCCGTCGAGGAGCTGTTCCGCGCCTGGTCCGGTCCACAGTGGACGGACACGGCGGAGTTCGCCGACGCCATGCGGGCGTTCCGGCAGGCGATGCTCGTGCCGGGAGTGCCGCACAGCGCGCTCGAGTACTACCGATGGGCGTTCCGCGCGCAGTTCCGCGGCGAAGGACGCCGGTTCGGCGAAGCGCTGCGAGGCCGCTTCGCACCCCGCGTGCTGCAACTACACGGCGAAGAGGACCGATGCGTCCTGCCCGACACCGCGGCGGCGTCCCGTCGCTGGGCCCCGGACGCCCGTCTCGAGCGCTGGCCGGGCATCGGGCACTTCCCGCATCTGGAGGCCCCGGAACGCACGTCGGCCGCGTTGCTGGGCTTTTTCCGTACCCTGGACGTATGACCGAGCGCAAACCGACGGGCGTGTCGTTCGAGTCCTGGGTGGACAGGCAGGTCAGCGCCGCCGCGGCGAAGGGCGAGTTCGACGACCTTCCCGGCGCGGGAAAGCCGCTGCCGAAGACCGACGGCAAGGACACCGCGCTGGCCTGGGTGGTGAACAAGGTCCGCGCCGAGGGGCACGACGTTTCGGCGCTGCTGCCGCCTTCGCTGGCGATCGCGAAGGAGCTCGACGATCTGCCGGACACCCTGGCGAAGGTGCGCCGGGAGGCGCGGGTGCGGGAGATCGTCGAGGACCTGAACGAACGGATCCGCGCCGAGCACCGGCGTCCGGCGGGCGGTCCGGTACTGCGGGCACGGCCGCTGGACGTGGAAGAGGTCGTGACCTCCTGGCGCGAAGCCGCTAGTTAGCGCACGGCCCGGTCGAGGCGTTCGCGCTCAGCGCCGGAGCCGTCTCCACCACCGGCCGCACCTGCTCCGAAGTCAGCGTGAAGCCGGTCTCCGGATCCTCCACGGCCGCACCGAACACGACCCCGATGACCTCGCCCTCGGGGTTGATCATCGGCCCGCCGGAGTTCCCGCTGCGGACCTGCCCGCGCACGGTGAACACGTCGCGCTGCACGGTGTTGGACTCGTAGATGTCCGGTCCGCGCAGGTTGATCCGGCCGCGCACTCTGGCGGGCGTCGCGGTGTACGGGCCGTCGAGCGGGTAGCCGAGCACGATCGCGTTGTCGCCGGCGCGCGCGACCCGCGGCGTGAACGGGAGCACCGGGGCCTGCAACCTCGGCACCGCGAGCACGGCCACGTCGGCCTCGGGGTCGAAGTAGACGACCCTGGCCGGGAACTTGCCCGACGTCGACTCGATGGCGACCTCGTCGGTGCCCGCGACGACGTGCGCGTTCGTCATCACCCGCTGCGGCGCGACGACGAAACCGCTGCCCTCCAGCGCCCGCGAGCACGAGGTCGCGTTGCCGCGGATCTTCACCACACTGCGGTGCACCTGTTTGACGATCGCGCTCGCCTGCAGCGCGGTGTCCGGCGGGCTGGTGTCCTCGACGTTCGGCTTCTGGAACGGGTCCACAATGGACGGGAAGCCCGAGGCGTCCAGCAGTTTGCGCAGTTCGCTCGGGA
Source organism: Amycolatopsis keratiniphila (assembly GCF_000400635.2). Lineage (NCBI taxonomy): Bacteria > Bacillati > Actinomycetota > Actinomycetes > Pseudonocardiales > Pseudonocardiaceae > Amycolatopsis > Amycolatopsis keratiniphila. Next base: position 8,431,012 of record NC_021252.1, read on the forward strand.
AGCCTTGCGCCGCTTCGGGCATGACGTCGTTGACGCCGCCGAGCACGACCGAGCTGTTGATCGACTTCGCCAGCCCCGGCACGCCCGAGACGGCGGTGAGCGGGGTCGCGATCAGCCACGCGACCACGAACACCACGGCGGCCTGCACCACCGCGCCCAGCGTCTTGTCGACGCCGGAAAGCTTGTCCGGGTTGATCTTCTGCCGCAGCTTCCGGCCCGCCCAGACCCCCAGGGTCTCGCCGAGCGCGACCAGGAACACCACGGTCGCCACCGCGAAGGCGACCTTCGCCGCCGGATGCTGGAAGAGTTCCACGACCAGCGGCGCGATCTTGATCCCCGCGAGCGCGCCGAGCACCACCCCGACCAGCGAGGGGAGGGCGATGATCACCCCCTGGAACGCGCCGGACACGCCCGCCAGCAGCGCGAGCAGGATCACCAGTACGTCGACCCAGTTCACCGGCGCCTACTCCTTCTCCGGCACTTGCCGCCCGTCGACCCGCGCCTGATGTTCGGCCAACGCTACGTCAAGGTCCCGGACGTCGCCGTGGTCCCAGTCCCGTTCCCAGCCGCCGAGCGCCAGCGTCATCGCCAGCAGGCCGCCCGTGAAGCCCCAGACGAACATCCCCCCGACGTCGAACGCGGGGCCCTTCCAGTCGTAGCCCTTGCGCGTGACCTGGAACCGGTTGGCCGGGTCGGTGAGCTCGGCGACGGGCACCCTGGCCACGGCCGCCGTCTCGCCAGGGTCGACGGCGTGCACCGGCGACGGAGTCCGCCAGTAGGCGAGCACCGGCGTCACGGCGAAGCTCGACACGGGCACGAACAGCTCCGGGAAGACGGCCACCGGCAGCACACCCGCGGGCTCGACGCCGGTCTCCTCCTCCGCCTCGCGCAACGCGGTGCCGACCGGCCCGCCGTCCTCCGGCTCGGCGCCCCCGCCGGGGAAGCTGACCTGGCCCGCGTGCGAGCCGAGGGTGTCCGCGCGGCGCTGGAGCAGGACATCGGGCCCCTGCGGGCCCTCGCCGAAGAGCATCAGGACGGACGCGGACCGGTAGCTCGCGTCCGGTGGCACGCTGAACCGGCTGAAGGTGGCCGCGTCGACTTCGCCGCTGATCTTGACCAGCGGTTGCAGCCAGGCGGGCACGGCCTCCGGGTCCACGAGGGGGCCGGTCATGGTGTCCCTTCCACAGCGGCGCGCACCTGGTCAGTGTTCAGGAAGACGCGTGGGTTCTCGATGAGCCGGACGTCGCCGCCCGCCGTGACCAGGTACGTCGCCGGCAGGGAGGAAGGCGCCTTCAGCGCCGTCCGCACCGGCCCGATCTGTCCGTCGCCGTCGAACACGGACGGCAACCGGACCCCCAGTTCGGCCAGCATCGACAGCCCGTCTGCGCCGGAGCTCGCGACCTGGACGAGGAGCACGCGCGCGGCGCCGGGCGCTGCGGCGTACCGCTGGAGCAGCGGAAGCTCGGCGCGGCACGGCTCGCACCACGACGCCCACAGGTTGACCAGCACAGGACCGCCCGAGAGCACCTTGGCGAGGTCGACCCTGGAGCCGTCGCCGAGACACTCGACGTCGACTCCGCTCAGCTTCGCCACTTCACCGGGCCCAGGCGGGGGGCAGGGGGCGAGCGCGGCCTTCGCGCGCGCGGCCGTGAGATCCCCCGACGTCTTGGCGGGCGCCTGGCCGTCACGGGTCGTGAGCAACGCGACGATCAGGGCCACCACCAGCACGGCGGCACCGAGGGCCAGTTTGGTGACCCTGGTCACCGGCGGGCCGCCAGATCCAGGATGTGGTCGCGCTCTTCGCCCTTGACCAGCTTCGCGGCCTCTTCGAAACCCGTCGGGCCGGTTCCGTACGAGGGGCACATCTTGGCCAGCGGACAGGCGCCGCAGGCCGGTTTGCGGGCATGGCAGACGCGGCGGCCGTGGAAGATCGTCCGATGCGACAGGAGCGTCCACTCCTTGCGCGGGATGAGCTCGCCGACGGCGTGCTCGACCTTGACCGGGTCCTCCTCCTCGGTCCAGCCCCAGCGGCGGACCAGGCGGCCGAAATGCGTGTCGACGGTGATCCCGGGGACCCCGAAGGCGTCGCCGAGCACGACGTTTGCCGTCTTGCGGCCGACTCCGGGCAGCGTGACGAGGTCCTTCAGCTTGCCGGGCACCTCGCCGTCGTAACGCTCCACCAGCGCGGCGCCCAAACCCAGCAAGGAGTTCGCCTTGGCGCGGAAGAAGCCCGTCGGGCGGAGGTACTCCTCGAGTTCGGCGCGGTCGGCGCCGGCGTAGTCCGCGGCGGTCCGGTAGCGCGCGAAGAGCGCGGGCGTGACCTGATTCACGCGGACGTCGGTGGTCTGCGCCGAAAGCACGACCGCGACCAGCAGTTCGAGCGGAGTGGTGAAGTCGAGCTCACAGTGCGCGTCGGGGAACTCGTCGTCGAGGCAACGCTTCATCCGCCTGGCGCGTCTCACCAACGCGAGCCGGCTTTCACCCTTGCCCCCCGCACGGGGGGCATTGGTGGGGGCAGGAGGCACCCCGATAGCCTACGGGCGCCATCGGACGAGCCAGTGGGAGCATCCCGCCGGTCGACGGCCGACACGCCAGAGCACCACCTCGGCGCTTCGATCGAGGACGCCATGAGCGAGGATCTGGAGTAATGCACAACTTTTCGGAATTCCCTGGGCAGGGCGCATGACCGTCTGGTTCGTCATCCTCGTCCCCTTGGTGATCATGTTCTTCGCGCTGTTCATGGAACGCGTGGAGACCAGGCTCAAGCACGTCGCGGTGCAGGAGAACGAGGTCGAGGAGTTCCTCGAGCAGGCTCAGCCCAACGAGGTCAGGGCCCTTTACGGGCACGGAATCGGGCGCGCCCTCGAGCTTTTCCGGCTGCGCAGGCTGGGCGGGAAGGCGGCCAGGCTTCGCGCGCGACGCGTGCGGAGTTAGGCTCCACGTTCGAGCGAGATCGTTCCCGGCCCGCGCGCGCGTTCGGCGTGCCGACGAGCGATCTCGCGCGCACGACCTAGACTGACGCGAAAAGTGATCGACGACACGGTCCTCGGCAGAACGAGGATCGACGTCGTATCTCGATGAGGAGGCACCCGAGGTGGACGAAACCCTGGCCCGAGCGGGCATTTTCCAGGGTGTTGAGCCGGCAGCCGCCGAGGCGCTGGCACAGACCTTGGAATCCGTGGAGTTCCCTCGCGGGCATGTCATCTTCAACGAGGGTGAACCCGGCGACAAGCTTTACATCATCCAGTCCGGCAAGGTGAAGATCGGCCGCAAGTCACCCGACGGCCGCGAGAACCTGCTGGGCATCTTCGGCCCGTCCGACATGTTCGGCGAGCTGTCCATTTTCGACCCCGGCCCCCGGACGTCCAGCGCGACGACGGTGACCGAGGTCCGCGCGGTGACGATGGACCGCCCGGCGCTGCGGCAGTGGATCTCCACCCGCCCGGAGATCGCCGAGCAGCTGCTCCGCGTGGTCGCCCGCAGGCTGCGCCGGACGAACAACATGGTCGCCGAGCTGATCTTCACCGACGTCCCCGGCCGCGTGGCGCGGGCGCTGCTGCAGCTCGCGCAGCGCTTCGGCAGCCAGGAGGCCGGCCTGCTGCGGGTCACGCACGACCTGACGCAGGAAGAGATCGCCCAGTACGTCGGTGCCTCGCGTGAGACCGTCAACAAGGCTCTCGCCGACTTCGCGCACCGCGGCTGGCTGCGGCTCGAAGGCAAGAGCGTGCTGATCCTGGACCCGGAGCGTCTGGCCCGCCGCGCCCGTTGATTTCGAGTACATGAAGGCCCCCTTCATTGCGTCTAGCGCAGTGAAGGGGGCCTTCATGTACTCGTGCTGAAACACAACGAAGAGCCGGGCGCCACCCCCGACGTGGCGCACCGGCTCTTCGCTGTGCGCGGACCATCCCCCGACGATCCGCGCTCCCCGCCCTCCGGAACAAGGCCCCGACCCGTACGCCGGAGGGAGCTGGAAGCTGTGTGTCTGTCGTACAACCATCCACGGCCATCGGCCGTGAACTCAAGTTCTTTCACTCTCAAGGACGCCATCTGCGTCGATTTGTTGCCCCGAATGACCCAGAATCGCCTGACTGTTACCCGATCGTGACGAACCTGGCGATTCGTGGTCCGTAATACCCGGATCCGGTGGTGACCAAACTTACCGCCGCAGATCTGGTACTCGCGTACCAAAGTGTTCATACTGGTACGCGTGTCCCAGTCTGTGTCCGCTTCCGCCGAGAGCCACCGCACCTCCCTCGCCGACTACCGCGCCGCGCTGACCGCGCCCGGCTCCCGCGGGGCGGTGATCGCGTCGCTGCTCGCCCGCCTGCCGATCGCGATGATCGGTATCTCCGCGCTGCTCTACGTCCAGCGTGAGACGGGCTCCTTCGCCGCGGCCGGACTGGTGTCGGCCGGGTCGCTGGTGGGCGTCTCCGTGGGCGCGGTCGTGCAGGGAAGGCTCATCGACCGGTTCGGGCCGACCCGGCCGCTGCTGACCACCACGATCCTCTTCGCGCTGGCAATGACCGCCCTGGTGTTCGCGATCGAGGCACACGCACCGACGCTCGTGCTGGTCCCGCTCGCCTTCGGCACCGGGATCACGGAACCGATGGTGGGTTCGGCCTCGCGGGCGCTGTGGACACGGCTGCTGCCCGCCGGACCGACGCGGAACGCCGCGTTCTCCTACGAGGCGATCAGCATGGAGGTCTTCTTCATCCTCGGTCCCGGGTTCGCGGGGCTGCTGATCGCCGCGCCGTGGGCGGGCACCGGCATCGTGACCGGCTCGCTGACCATGATCGCGGGCGCGGTGCTGTTCGCGCTGAGCCCGACCGTGCGCGCGTGGGGGCCGTCGCCGTCGACGGGCGGGAAACTGCTCGGCGCGCTGACCAGCCCCGGGATGCGCACGCTCGCGATCGCCGCGCTGGGTTTCGGCGCGGTGATCGGATTCGTCGAGGTCGCCGTCCCGGCGGCCGCCACCGAGGCGGGGAACACCTCCATCGGCGGTCTGCTGCTCTCGGCCTGGTCGGTCAGCTCGGTCGCGTTCGGCGTGGCGTACAGCCTGCGCCCGTGGCCGCGTCAGATGGGCCTGCGGCTGCCCGTGCTGCTGGCCGGGTTCGGCGCGTTGGTGGCGCTCCTCGCCCTGCCGGGTTCGCTCTGGAGCCTCGCGCTCGCCATGCTCGCCGCGGGCGCGCTCATCACGCCGCAGTCGACGACGCACTCGGCGGCCATCGAGATCGCCGCGCCGAAGGGTACGGCTGCCGAGGCGTTCGGCTGGGTGCTCACCGCGGTGACCCTCGGCCTCGCGTTCGGGCAGTCGATCAGCGGCTACCTCGTCGAGCACGCCGGGCACGAAGCGGCGTTCCTCGCCGCCGGCGGGGTCGGGTTCGCGCTCGCCGCGGTGGTGTGGCTGCTGCGCGGCACCTTCCGCCCCCGGCCCGCCGCGGCCGCCACCGAAGCGCCCGAACTTGTCGGTGCCGCCCGCTAGCTTGCGGGCATGGACCTGACCGCCGCCACCCGCCCGCTTTCGTCCGCCGTTTCCGCCGCCGCCCGGCTGCTGCCTGCCCGCTCCGGCCTGCTCCTGCGCGCCGGGAAGGACGGGCTGACCGTCGGCGGCACCGACAGCGAACGAGCCGTCCGCCTGACCGCCGAGGCCATGGTCCACACCGATGGTGAGGTCCTCGTCCCCGCCGGGCCCCTCGCGGAGACGCTGCGCATGCTCGAAGACGACTTGGTGCGCCTGGTCGTCGAGGGTTCGCGGCTGGCCGTGCGGGTGGAAGGCGGGCGCTACGCGCTGCCGTTGCTGAGCCGCGAACTGAACCTCCCGGACATGCCGCCGAAGGTGTCCGAAGTGGACGGTCACGCGCTCGTGACCGCGTTGCGCACGGTCGCGGGCACAGCGGCGAAGGACGACGCGCTGCCGATGTTCACCGGCGTCCGCGTGCAGAGTTTCAGCCGCGAGCTGCGGCTGACGGCGCCCGACCGGTACCGGATGGCCGTGGCCACCCTTCCGCTGCGCTCCGCGGGCGAGCCGATCGACGCACTGGTCCCGGCGGGCCTCCTCGCCGAGACGGCGAAGCAGGCGCGCGGCCCCGTCGGCCTGCACGGCGACGGCACCCGGTTCGGGCTGAGCTGGGCGGGCGTCGCCGTCACCACCGCCGTACTCGACGCGGGTTTCCTGTCGGAGAAGCTGATCGAATCGTCCACTGTGGACACGAAGGTCGAGGTCGCCGCCGACGCACTGGCCGCCGCCGTGCGCCGCGTCGGCGTCTACGCGGACGATCGCCGGGTGCTGACACTGGAGGTCGGCGACTCACACCTGCGGCTGGCCAGCTCGAAGCGGGACACCGGGGAGGCCGAAGAAACGCTGAAGGCGCAGGTCTCCGGCGGCCGGACGTCGCCCTCGTTCCAGGCGCGCTATCTGCTGGACGCCCTGCAGGGTTTCGCCGGGGAACGTGTGCGGCTCGACATCCAGCCGGGGATGCGTGCCTGTGTCATCCGCGCGGTGGAGCCGGGCGATGTGGAGCTGACGTACTACGTGATGCCGATGCTGGCGCGCTGACGCCCGTCCCCACGCGACGCCCGCACCCAGACGCTATGAGTCAGGCGGAGGCGGCCTTCACGGCGGCCTCGATCTCCCCGAACGAAGGGTTCACCATCGCCTTCGAGCCCACGAACACCGTCGGCACGACCTCGTTCCCGTTCGCCACGGAACGCACCCGCGCGGCGGCCTCCGGATCCTCCCAGATGTTGACCCGCTTCACCTTGAAGCCGCTCTTCGACAACGGCCACTCCAGCGCGGCGCAGAACCCGCATCCGGGGCGCCAGTAGAACTCGACCTCGACGTCACTCATTCGCCGTCCTCCGACCTCAGGTAGTCCAACTGCGCCCGCACACTCCATTCGGCGGGCGCCCACAAAGCCTTGTCGACGTCGGCGTAGACGACCTCGACCACCTGGCGTGGGGTGGCGTCCGCGCCGAGCTTCTCCAGTGCCGAACGCACCTGGTCGAGCCGTTCTTCCCGGTGGGCCAGGTATTCGCGCGCGGTCGCGGCCAGATCGGGCAGTTCCGGGCCGTGTCCCGGCAGGCCGACGGTGCCGTCGGGCAGCCCGATGAGCTTCCGTAGCGAGCGCAGGTAGTCGCCGAGGTCGTGCAGCACGGTGGTGCCGCGGCCGAGGATGGTGTCACCGGTCAGGATCTGGCCGTCGGACACCAGGCAGATCGAGTCGCCGGTGTGCCCGGGCGTGTGCAGCACCGACAGCCGGACACCGCCCGCCTCGATCACCTCACCGTCCACAAGGGACTTTCCGCCGATGCAGAGCTTCTCGTCGAAGGCCCGCACCGGGGCACCGACGCGCTCGGCGAACCAGGGCGCGCCCTCGGCGTGGTCGGGGTGGTGGTGGGTGAGCACGATCAGCTCGACGTCGCCGGTCTCCGCCAGCAGCGTCAGATGCTCGATGTCCTCGTGACCGGGGTCGACGACCACGGAACCGGACGCGCCGGGCCCGCGCAGCACCCAGGAATTGGTGCCCTCCAACGTCATCGACGAAGGATTGTTCTCCAGCAGCACGGAAGTCGTCAGCGTGATCTGACGCAACACGCCGTACGCGGGGGCGCTCACGCCGGGTCCAGGATGACTCGGACCTTGTCACCGTCGCGCACCAGCGTCGGCATGATCTTCGAGATCTCGCGCTCGGCGGCCTGAGCCGCGGCCGACGAGTCGAACTCGCCGAGTTCCGCGAGCGTGATCCAGGTCGGTGGCATGAGCATGCGGCGGCCTTCCTTGGCATCGGCGATGGCCTCTTCTGGCCGCTGCCACCCGGAACTGACGGCCTCGGAGGTGGCGCCGTCCGCCTGCTGGCCCTCGGGCAGCACGGCGACGAAGAAGCAGGTGTCGTAGCGGCGCGGTTCCTGCGGCGGGGTGACCCAGTTCGCCCACGGTCGCAAGAGATCCGCGCGCAGTGTCAGGCCGTTCGCCTCGAGGAAGGCGGCGAGCGAGAGCTCGCGGGAGACCAGCTTTTCGCGGGCGTCGTGGTACGGCGTCGTGTCCGTGACGACCGTGTCGCCGGTGCTCGCGAGCAATACGCCCGACTCCTCGAACGTCTCCCGCACGGCCGCGCACACCAGGGCGCGGGCCAGCGACTCGTCGCAGCCGAAGCGCTCCGCCCACCAGGCGGGCTCCGGTCCCGCCCAGCTCACGGAGGTGTCGACATCGCGGGAATCCACGCCGCCGCCGGGGAAGACGGTCATCCCGCCCGCGAACGGCATGCCCTTCACGCGGTGCTGCAGGAAGACCTCGACGCCTTCGGCGCCGTCGCGGAGGAGGATCACGGTCGCCGCGTCCTTGGGCGTCACGGGCTCGCCGTCGGCGTTGGCGCGGGTGCCCACCCCGGCCCCCACCGGGATGTCGAATGTCAGTTCTTCAGCCACACCCGCAACCTAACACTGTGCCTGTCTGTCGAGCGCTGCCGCAAACACGCCGAAAGGGCGCCGCCAGCGGGCAACCGGAGTCGCGTGCGGATGGCGCCCTTTCATCGAGTTTCCGGGGCCTCCGGCCCAAAGAGGGCGCTCGACGAAGTCTCCGTCGGGCGCTGAGCGCCCTTGGGAGACGGCGTTTCGTCCTCTGGTTGCGATCGTTGCGCGTGCAACTACCGCATTCAGAGGACGAAACGCGTGGGGCTCGTCAGGAAGACCAGCCGCTGCTGCGCGAAGCACCGTTCAGCCGGATCTTCGCCGCTTCGGCACGCTCCCGTTCGGCGAGCTCGGCGTGCAGCTCGCGCAGGAGCGCGCGGTCGCGCTCGCTCAGGCTGGGATCGTCGAGGTCGAGAGCGGGCAGCTCGACGACCTCGTGCATGCTCGGCTTGCCCGTGGCGATCTCGCGGCCCTTTTCGGGGTCCTCCTTGAGCGCCTGGCGAAGCTGCGCCACCTCGGCCGGGGTCAGATCGGCCGTGCGCTCGGCACGGGTCTCCGCCCGCGACTTGCGCGGCGGTGCCGACTCCGACGAAGACGAGGACGACGTCGCCGCCGCGGGCGACTGCTGCACGATCGGCACCACCGGCGCGATCGGCTCGGCCGGTTCGTGGCTCCCGGCGCTCACCGGCCGCAGCCCGTGCCTGCTCGGCTGCTCCTTGACCGGCTCGGGAGCCGGGGCGGGAGCGGGCGGCGGGGTCACCGGTTCGGACCGAAAGTCACTGGAGTGGGTACTCCCGGCGACCCAGACAGGGCTCGCGGCCGAAGACGCGGCCTGGTGGTACGCGGACCGCGCGACGCCGGGGCCCGCGACCTCGACGACCGAGCGGATGCCCGCGCGGCGAAGCGCGGTGTCCACGCGGAACGCGACCGCGGGCGGGTTGCCCTCGGGCCCGATCTCGACCAGGACCACCCGCTGCGGCAGCGCGCCGGGCACACTGCCCGCCGGCGTGTTCCGCCACACCGCGTGCACCGACCGGACGTCCGGCAGCACCTGCAGGGTGCGGTCGAGCGCCTCGGCGAGGCCGAATTCGGGCTGGTTCTCCCCGGTGAACCGGTGGGTGAGCACCGGCTCGTCCTCCTCGACGACCAGCAGGTCGTTCGCCAGGGTGGCGTCCGACCGGCTCATCTCGAGGACGAGCGCGAGTTCGCGCTGTTCGGAGGAGCTCACCGGGATCTTCCCCGCGATCAGGGTGCCGGTGGTGAGCTCCACCGCTTCGTCGATGTGCGCACGCGCGATCAGCTCACGCGCTTCGGTCAAAGCACTGTCGTCGATACGACCCGCCAGGGCCAGTAACAGGTTGTGCAGGCGCAGGGGCACCGAGAACCCGTCCATGGGCGGGCCGTCGTGGACCTCCACCATTGCTCTGCTCCCTCCCGGCTCGCCTGGTGGAGCGAGCGTTAAGCGGCGACCAGCCGACTTCCGGTGTCCACCGCGCCCACGCAGACCAGCTCGGAGTTGGCGAGCGCGGTGCGGTGATAGCCGGTGAGGTCGATGCTCGGCGGGAGAACCTCGACGCCGGGCTCCTCGTCACCCAGCACGCGCAGGACGCGCTGCAGTTCGCCGGTCAGCCTCGGCAGGCCGTTCGTCGCCGTGACCAGGAGGACTCGTTTCGCCCCACCCTCGCCGACCACACCGAGGTGTCGCCAGCTTTGCCGCACTTCACCCACATCCGGCCGTCCCCGCAACGTCGCGTGGATCAATACGGACACAGAGTCGACGGAGTTCACCCATTCGGGCGCACTCTGCGTGAATGTGTACCTGGTCTCGGTGACGTCGTCTACCCCCAGGGTGGAACTCACCTGATGCCAGTCGGCCCCGTGAGGGATGAGTCCGGCGACTAGCAGGCGATACTCGGTTTGGTCCAGGTCGATCCTGTGCTTAAGCAAAGACCTGGGCAGGGTGCGCGCGAGCGTGCCCATCGCGCCCTCGCCCAGCCAGTCACGGAACCGCCACAAGAGCTGGTCCGGCAGCCGTCCGGCCAGCCGGAGCAGGAGCTCGTGCGAGGACCGCTCGATGTCCGGGTCCATCACTTCACCTCCACGATCAGTTCGATCTCGACCGGCGCGCCGATCGGCAGCTCGGCGACGCCGACGGCCGAACGGGCGTGGATACCCGCCTCGCCGAAGATCTCGCCGAGCAGCTCGGACGCGCCGTTGATCACCGCGGGCTGGCCGGTGAAGCCCTCCGCGGACGCCACGAACCCGACGACCTTGACCACCCGCACGACGTTGTCGATGCCGGCGACCGAGTCGACCGCGGCGAGGGCGTTGAGGATCGACGTCCGCGCGTACTGCTTCGCCTCTTCGGGGCTGACCTCGGCGCCGACCTTGCCGGTCGCTTCGAGCTCACCCTTCACGAAGGGCAGCTGTCCGGCCGTGTAGACGTGCGAACCGGTGCGGACAGCGGGCACATAAGCCGCCAGCGGGGCGGCGACGGCTGGCAGTTCGATACCGAGCTCGGCGAGTCGATCGCTCCAGGTCATGGCTTCAGGCCCTCAGTTCTTCGGTCGTTTGAGGTAGGCGACGTGCTGCTCGCCGGTCGGGTTCGGGAGCACGGTGACGAGCTCCCAGCCGTCCTCGCCCCACTGGTCGAGGATCTGCTTGGTGGCGTGGATCAACAGGGGGACGGTCGCGTACTCCCACTTGGTGGCGCTCATGCCCGGGAGCGTAGCCAAACCGGCAAGAGCGCCCGACACACATGCGGAAAACCCTCTCGCGACCGGTTCGCCGTTTTCCCGTCGATGTGGTTCACTTCACACCTACTCGGGAGTAGATAGGACGCCGACATGCGGACGACGAAGTCCCTCGCCGCCACCCTCCTGGCCGCGGCCCTTGCCCTGATCAGCACTTCACCCGCGACCGCCGACGAGGAACTCCCCGTCCCGTGGACGCTGGCCGCGGCACTGCCCGCACAAGCGGCGAACCCCGGCGGCCCGCCACCCGGCGCGAACGACTTCGGCTGCCGTCCGAGCGCGGCCCATCCGAATCCGGTGGTGCTCACCCACGGCCTCAGCGCCAACCAGACGGTGAACTGGCAGACGTTCGGCCCGCTTCTCAAGAACCAGGGGTACTGCGTCTTCTCCCTCACCTACGGCGTCCCCGGGGAGCCGCTGCCGATCTACCAGCCCGGTGGGCTGCTGCCGATGGAGCAGAGCGCGAAGGAGCTTTCCGCGTTCATCGACAAGGTGCGCGGCGCGACCGGCGCGTCCAAGGTGGACATCCTCGGGCATTCCGAAGGCACGCTGATGCCTTCTTACTATGTGAAGTTCCTCGGCGGAGCGTCCAAAGTAGACAAGTACGTCAGCCTGACCCCGCTCTGGAACGGCACGACGTTGTTCGGCGCCTCGCATCTGTACGCACTCGCCGGCGCGCTGGGGCTCGCGCCCGGATTCAACGGCATCCTCGACCCGCTTTGCGGTTCGTGCCGCCAGTTCCTGCGCGGTTCGGAGTTCCTCACGAAGCTGCGGTCGGGCAACGGCGTCTTCCAGCCTGGCGTGACCTACACGAACATCATGACCCGCTACGACGAAGCCGTCGTCCCGTACACGAGCGGCATGGGCTCCGGCCCGAACGTGAAGAACATCGTGCTGCAGGACAGCTGCCTGCTGGACCTGGCCGAGCACGCCGGGGTGGCCGCCGACCGCAACGCCGCCGGGCACGTCCTCAACGCACTGGACCCGGCGCACGCGAAGCCGGTCCCCTGCGTGCCCGCGACCCCCATCGGGAGCTGACCGGTCCTGTGGGTCGTGAGTGGCGATTCGGGTTCTAACCCGAATCGCCACTCACGACCACCTGTACCGAACGGCGCCTTCGCGTGATTGATCGGACGGCAGGTGTGATCCGACGGACGACACGCGTGATCAGAGGGACGACACACCGCTGCGAAGCCTCCGCCGTGAGTCGTCCGCCCAGACACGCGTGTCGTCCGCCGGATCACGTGTGTCGTCCAGCCAGTCACGCGAGACCACCAGTAGATATCCACGACACGGTTGGCTCTAACCCGAAACGCCACTCACGACGCTAACGTGAGGTCCCGTGGAGACCTGGCGCGTGATCGCGACCGTCCTGCTCGCCGCGGCCGGGCTGCCGCTGATGCTGGTCCTGATGGCGAAGGCACGGGACCGCACGAACAACTCGGCGACGGTCGCGGTCACCGGCGCGGTGGCCTTCGTCGTCCTCCTGCTGCTCGGTGTGGTGATGCTCACGGTGCTGCCCGGCGTCCTGACCTGGGGCGTCGCAGGACTGGTCGTGGCCGCGCTCGGCGTCATGATGCTGGCGAGCTGATCGCTCAATTAGGGTGGGACCGGTGAGCACACCCCTTGCCGGCTGGACCGACGAACTCGCGAGAGCCAGGCTGCATTTCGTCACCGGTAAGGGCGGGACGGGCAAGACCACGCTCGCCGCCTCGCTGGGCCTCGCGCTCGCCAAGGGCGGGCGCCGAGTGCTGCTGATCGAGGTCGAAGGCCGCCAGGGCATCGCCCAGCTCTTCGACACCGAGCCTCTCCCGTACGCGGAGCAGCGCATCGCGGCCGTCCCCGGCGGCGGCGAACTGCGCGCCCTGCACATCGACGTCGAGGCCGCGCTGCTCGAATACTTCGAGATGTTCTACAACCTCGGCTTCGCGGGGCGGACGCTGCGGCGGATGGGCGCGATCGAGTTCGCGACCACGCTCGCGCCGGGCCTTCGCGACGTCCTGCTCACCGGGAAGATCAAGGAATGCGTCGGCCGCACCGAATCGGACGGCCGCCACACGTACGACGCCGTCGTCGTCGACTCGCCGCCCACCGGCCGGGTCGTGAAGTTCCTCGACGTCACCAAGGCGCTGACCGATCTCGCCAAGACCGGCCCGATCCGGGGCCAGGCCGACGGCGTCGTGCGGCTGCTGCACTCCGGTGAGACCGCGGTCCACCTGGTGACGCTGCTGGAAGAGATGCCGGTGCGGGAGACCGTCGAGGCGGTCGCCGAACTCGACGGCGCCGACCTGCGCCCCGGCGCCGTGCTGGTGAACCGGGTCCGCCCGCCGCGGCTGCCCGCCCGCTCGGTGACCGCCGCCGCGGACGGCCGTGTCGACGCCTCGCGCGTCCGCGCCGGGCTCGCGTCGGCCGGTCTCGACCTGCCCGAAAGCACTCTTGACGCGCTCGTCGAGGAGACCGTCGAGCACGCCGTGCGGGTCGCGGCCGAGCAGCGCGCCCGCGAGCAACTTTCCGAAGCGGACCTGCCGGGCCTCGAACTGCCGGATCTGACCGACGGCGTCGACGTCGCGGCGCTCTACGACCTCGCCGAAGCGCTGACCGAGCAGGGGGTGCGCTGATGTCGGACGTCCTGGAGGTCGACAAGCTGATCGACGATCCGGAGAGCCGGGTCATCGTGTGCTGCGGTTCCGGCGGGGTCGGCAAGACGACCACCGCGGCGGCGCTCGCGTTGCGCGCGGCCGAACGCGGACGGCAGACGGTGGTGCTCACCATCGACCCGGCGCGGCGGCTGGCGCAGGCGCTCGGCCTGCGCGAGCTGGGCAATCACCCGAAGCAGGTGCAGGTCGAAGGTTTCGAGCCCAAGGGCGAGCTGTGGGCGATGATGCTCGACATGCGCCGCACCTTCGACGACATGGTGCGCGTGCACGCCGGCCCGGAACGCGCCGAGCAGCTGCTGCAGAACCCCTTCTACCAGACCATTTCCACGTCGTTCTCCGGCACACAGGAGTACATGGCGATGGAGAAGCTGGGGCAGCTCGCGGCCACCGACGAGTGGGATCTGATCATCGTCGACACGCCGCCGAGCCGGTCCGCGCTGGACTTCCTCGACGCGCCGACGCGGCTCTCGACCGCGCTCGACGGCCGGATGATCCGGCTGCTCACCGGCCCGGCCAAGGCAGGCGGCTGGGGCTTGCGCAAGGTGGTCAACGCCGGGTTCTCGATGTTCGCGAAGGCCGTCTCGACGATCATCGGCGGCCAGCTGCTGACGGACGCTTCGGCGTTCATGCAGGCCTTCGACAGCATGTTCGGCGGCTTCCGCGAACGCGCGCGCAAGACCTCCGAACTGCTGCGGTCCGGCGGGACGTCGTTCCTCGTGGTGGCCGCGCCGGAGCCGGACGCGCTGCGCGAGGCGTCCTATTTCGTGGAGCGGCTTTCGGAAGAAAGCATGCCGCTGGCGGGGCTGGTCGCGAACCGGACGCATCCGGTGCTCGCCCCGCTGTCCAGCGCCGAAGCCGTCGCGGCCGCCGAGCAGCTCGCGAAGGGCGAGACCAGCGCTCCGCTGGCCGAAGCCGTCCTTCGCCTGCACGCGGACCGGGTCGCGCTGGCCGATCGAGAGACGCGGCTGCTCGCCAGGTTCACGCGGGCGCATCCCGAGGTCCCGCTGGTGCGGGTGCCCGCGCTCCCCAGTGACGTGCACGATCTCGAAGGCCTGCGCGACATCGGAACCAAGCTCGCCACCCAGTCCTGAGGCTCCGTGAAGGACCCCTTCCCTACCTTGGACTCAGGGAAGGGGTCACTCACGGAACCCTGATCACGAGACTCGGACGCGCACGTCTTCCTCTTCGTCGATCCCGGTGAAACTGCGCTTCGCCGCTTCAAGCAGGTCCGCCCAGCTGGAAACGTCCGGCCGCCGCCGCAGCAGCGCCCGCCGTTCCCGTTCGGTCATACCTCCCCAGATGCCGAAGTTGATCCGGCCATCGAGCGCTTCGGCGAGGCATTCCGTCCTGACCGGGCAACCGAGGCAGACCGCCTTGGCCCGGTTCTGTTCCGCCCCCCGGACGAACAAGCCGTCCGGATCGGTGTCGCGGCACGACGCATTGACTCGCCAGCTCGACTGGTTGGTTTCCATACCCCCAGCTCCCTACCCTGGTGTTCGACACACCACGGGGGGACGAAAAGCCTGCGCTCCTGCCCCCATGAGCGTGTCTCCCTGTGTGCTCACGTCGGTTGAGCCGACACCTCCCCGGTGCCGGTGCCTCCGTTCGGCCGAATGCGACTGCCGCTCGCACTCACCCGTCTGTCGGCTTTTTCATACGTGAGACGTTGACGGACTGTAAGGGCCCTCGGTTCCCTCCGCCAAGCCCTAGAATGCCTCCGACTACCAGCCGTCACCTCATGGGGTCGCTTTCGTGACCGAATCCGCACTTACAGCTAGGTGACGTCACGGTGGGCTAACGGGATCCGCGTACCCTGGTCCGCGTGCGCAAAACGGACGGTCTGCTGAAGCTCATTGGCCTTTGTGTGCTCGCGGGGGTGCTGGTCGCGGGGATGTTGTTCCCGGTGGCGGGTGCCGCGGGGGTGCTGTCGAACCAGGCGAGCGAGACCGTCGACAAGACATCTTCGGACCTAGCGGACATCCCGCCGCCGTTGGTGACGACGATCACGGACAACACCGGCAAGCAGATCGCGACGCTGTACAAGCAGTACCGCATCCCGACCACCGAGACCCAGATCAACGACGCCATGAAATGGGCGCTGATCTCGGTCGAGGACAAGCGCTTCTACGAGCACAACGGGGTGGACTGGAAGGGCACGCTGCGCGCGGCGGTCAGCAACAGCACCGGCGGGGACACGCAGGGCGCGTCGACGCTGACCCAGCAGTACGTCAAGAACTACCTGATCAACGTCGTCTACCGGGACGACAAGCCGGGCCAGAAGCGCGCACAGGAACAGTCGGTCGCCCGGAAGCTGAAGGAAGCCCGGATCGCGATCCAGCTGGAAACCAAGCTGAACAAGATGCAGATCTTGACCGGCTACCTGAACGTCGTCGAGTTCTCGCGCGAGATCTACGGGGTCGGCGCGGCCGCGAACGCGTACTTCAACACGCCCGTCGAGAAGCTCACGGTGCCGCAGGCGGCGTTGCTGGCCGGTCTGGTGAACAACCCGATCGTCAACGACCCGTGGAAGAGCCCCGCGAAGGCGACCGAACGCCGCAACCTGGTGCTGGACCGCATGGTCGACAACCAGAAGCTCGCGAAGGTGGACGCCGAACGCTTCAAGGCCGAGCCGCTCGGCGTCGTCGAAGGCGGCCCGCAGAAGCCCGCGTCGAACTGCACCGGTGCCGGCACGGAGAACGGTTTCTTCTGCCAGTACGTCGAGGACTATCTCCTCAAGTCCGGGATGACGAAGGACGATCTCTACACCGGCGGCTACCAGATCAAGACCACTTTGGACGAACGGGCGAACCACGAGGCCAAGATGTCGGCCGAAGCCCAGGTCAAGAAGACGCAGGACAACGTCGCGAACACGCTTTCCCTGGTGAAGCCGGGCAAACAGCGGCATGAGGTCGTGGCGCTGGCGGCGAACCGTGACTACGGGCTGCACGAAGACCAGGGACAGACGACGTTCGCGTTGCCTTCCGGCGTCTACAACACCGGCGGTGCGGGCTCGGCGTACAAGGTCTTCACCGCCGCGGCGGCACTGGAAGCAGGCGTGGCCGGGATCAACTCGCCCTTGCCGGTGCCCGACTTCTACACCTCGCACATCTTCGCCGGTGGTGGCCCCAAGTGCGCCCCGACCGGACCGCCGCTGCGCTCCCGTTGGTACTGCCTCGGCAACGCGGGTGACTACAACCCGGCGGGCGGCACCATGTCGATGCAGCAGGCGCTGGCGACTTCGCCGAACACCGCGTTCGTGGCCCTCGAAGAGAAGATCGGGAGCACGGGGCCGATCGTGGAAATGGCGCGCAAACTCGGCATGCGCGACACCATGGCCAGCAACCTCGGCGGTGGCGCGGTGGATCCGAAGTCCGACAATCCCGGTGCCAACACCAGCCAGCTGCAGGCCTTCGGCCCGCGGCCCGGCTGGGCCGGGAACGCGTCGTTCACCCTCGGCCCGGCTCCGCTGAGCGGCCTGGAGCTGGCGAACGTCGGCGCCACGATCATGAGCGGCGGCGTCTGGTGCCCGCCGACCCCGCTGGCCGGCGTCACCGACCGGGACGGAAAGCCGGTGCCCGTCAAGGAAGCCGCTTGCGAGCAGGTGGTGCCCGAAGGTCTCGCCAACACTCTGGCGGTCGGGATGAGCAGGGACAGCCAGCCCGGCGGGACCTCGTTCGGCGCCGCGAACGGCGCCCGGTGGAACCGGCCCGTGATGGGCAAGACCGGGACGACGCAGAGCAACGGCTCGGGGACCTACCTCGGCGCCACCCCGCAGCTCGCGGGCGCGGCGATGGTGTTCCGTCCGAAGGGTGGAAACGGCGGCCTGTGCTACCTCGGCCCGGGTAACGTGACCACTCGCGGTTGCGAAAACATGTTCGGCGGGAAGACGCCGGCGCAGACCTGGTTCGGGGCGATGTCGAAGATCCTCGAAGGCCAGGAACCGCTGCCGTTGCCGGCTCCGGACCCGAAGTACTTGGGCGGCGGACGCTGACTGGGGAGGGTCATGTTCACCAGCGCGAATCACGATGTGTCACGCCGCTCTAACTTTGAGTGACCGGCTGGCGGCCTAACGGGGAACAGCGGTCGACGAGACCATGTCGGTCGATCGCGACACTGCGCGCCGACCACGGAAGGTGAAGAAAAGAGGCCATTCCAGCGATTTACCGAGATCGCTGGAATGGGGGCGAACGATCACCACCGGAGAGCACGTAAACTGGACATTGTGAGCACGCTCAGTAACGAAAGCACTTCGGGGGCGACGGTACGGCGCTTGGCCGTGGGAACCGTCGCTCTGGGAGCCGCGACCCTCGGTTACGCGGTCGGTATCGAAAGGCGCCGGTGGACGCTTCGCACCGCGGAGCTCCCGGTCCTCGCGGCAGGGGCGAAGCCCTTCACGATCCTCCACATCTCGGACCTGCACATGCTGCCCGGGCACGTGAGCAAACAACGCTGGGTAGCGGCGCTGGACGAACTCGAACCGGACCTCGTCGTCAACACCGGTGACAACCTGTCACATCACCAGGCCGTCCCATCCGTGCTGCGCGCGCTCGGCCCCTTGCTGGACCGGCCCGGCGTGTTCATCTTCGGCAGCAACGACTACTACGCGCCGAAGCCGAAGAACCCCGCGCGCTACCTCATGCCGAAGGGCAAGAAGAAGCGCATTCACGGCGAGCACCTGCCGTGGCGCGATCTCCGCGCGGCCTTCGTCGAACACGGGTGGAACGACCTCACCCACGTCCGGCGCACCATCGAGGTCGCCGACCAGTACGTGTTCACCGCCGGCGTCGACGACGCGCACCTCCACCGCGACCGCTACGCCGACATCGCGGGCCCCGTGGACACCGCGGCCGCCGTCCGCATCGGCGTCACGCACTCGCCGGAGCCCCGCGTGCTCGACGAGTTCGCCGGCGACGGCTACGACCTCGTCCTCGCGGGCCACACGCACGGCGGGCAGCTCCGGGTCCCCGGCTACGGCGCGCTCGTCACCAACTGCGAACTGGACCGCACCCGCGCCCGCGGCGCGTCCCGCTGGGGCGCCCAGATGTGGCTGCACGTCTCCGCGGGACTGGGCACCTCGCCGTACGCCCCGGTCCGCTTCGCGTGCCCGCCCGAGGCGAGCCTGCTGACCCTCGTCCCACGGGGCACGACCAGCGAGAACCACCGGAAAGCAGCCCCCCGCAAAGCCCGAAACACCGTCCGCTAAACTTCTCCTCGACCCGCTAAGAAGTATCCGGGGTGTGGCGCAGCTTGGTAGCGTGCCTCGTTCGGGTCGAGGAGGTCGTGGGTTCGAATCCCGCCACCCCGACGCAAGATCGAAAGAGCCTTGCTCGCCTTCGCGAGCAAGGCTCTTTCGCGTTGCGGGCTTCCGCGGCGCCGGATGTCCCGGTGTGACATGGGG
The DNA here is from genome assembly GCF_000400635.2 of Amycolatopsis keratiniphila. Taxonomy (NCBI): domain Bacteria; kingdom Bacillati; phylum Actinomycetota; class Actinomycetes; order Pseudonocardiales; family Pseudonocardiaceae; genus Amycolatopsis; species Amycolatopsis keratiniphila. The sequence goes on from NC_021252.1 coordinate 8,450,226, forward strand.
AACGTGTCCTGAAGGCCCCCTTCAGGACAGGCCTCCCCAAGACACACGAGCCCCGCGCAGCCCCCGCCACTCCCAGGGGGGCGACCCCGGCTCCAGCGTATCGCCGAGGGGCGTCAGGACTGGGCGAAAGAGGGGGCGGCGAGGTCAGTAGTCCACAACGGTGAGCGGCTGTGGACAACCGAGGGGGCAGAAGGCCGAGGGGTTCCGCGAAACGCTCAGCGGGTGGCGAGCAACTCGGTCCAGCACTGCGCGAAATCCCCATCCCCCGAGCGCGCCCACGACCACGCCGACCGGGCGGCCGAGGCGAGCTGGTCGCGGTCCGGGGTCGTCGCGGTTTCCAGCGCCGTCACCAGCCCCGCCTCCACGGACGTCGCCAGCGCACGGTAGGTCGTGTCCGTGCGGTAGCGGATTTTCGTTCGTACGTCGGTGAAACCGGCGGCCGCGACCGCGGCGGGCAGCGAGCGCCCGGCGAACGGATCACCGCCGGCGCGGCGCCACAGCAGATAGTGGCCGCGGAGGGCGGCGTCGACGTTCGCCGTCTTCGGCCGCAGCCGCGCCCGGCTCCAGTCCGATGTGGACAGTGCGAGGGTGCCACCCGTTCTGAGGACGCGCCGGAACTCCTTCAGCGCGGCACCCGGCTCCTTCAGATGCTCGAAAACGGCGTGCGCGAAGACCACGTCCACGGAATCGTCGGCGAACGGCAACGCGCACGCCTCCGCCACCAGGAAGTCCACTGTGGACTTTCTGTGCCCGTCGCCGATACCGAGGGTGATCGAACCCGGCCCGCAGCCGACGTCGACGCACCCCATCCCCGGCCCGAACAGCGGTTGCGCGAACACGGCCCGTTCGACCGCCTGACGCGCGGACCGCGCGCGTGGCGCGTTTCCCTCCAGCACCCCGCACACAGTACGGCTCCCGAGTGGCAGGATCGAGGGGTGAGCACGCAGTCAGGCACTGAATATCCGTCCGCGGCGGTCCCGGACCGCCTGTTCGACGACGCCGAAGCCGAGCGCAGGTGGCGGGCCCGCTTCCACGCGCCGCGTATCTCGGTCCCCGAGTGGGCCATCGACGCCCCCGACGCGAACGTCTACGTCTCCAACGCCAGCGGTGTCTGGGAGGTCTACTCCTGGGACCGGTCGACCGGCGAGCACCGCCGCGTCACTGATCGGCCCAACGGCACGATGCACGCCACCCCGTCCCCCGACGGCCGCTGGATCTGGTGGTTCAACGACACCGACGGTGACGAATTCGGTTCCTGGGTCCGCGAACCGTTCGCGCCGGGCGCCGCCGCCGAGCGCGCGGTGCCCGACGTCCACGACGGCTACCCCGCCGGGCTCGAGATCGGCACCCGGGTGGTCGCGGTCGGCGTCTCGACCGACGACGGCAGCGAGCTCTTCGCCCACATCGACGGCGAGACCACCTCCTTCTACCGCCACGAAGACGACGCCGGGATCGCCTCGCTGTCCCGCGACGAGTCGCTGCTCGCGATCTCCCACTCCGAGCACGGTGATTCGCGCCACCCCGCGCTGCGTGTCCTGTCCACCGACGGATTCACGACGATCGCCGACAAATGGGGCGGCGAGGGCAAAGGCCTCGGCGCGCTCGAGTACTCGCCGGTCGCCGGCGATCAGCGGTTGCTGGTGCTGCACGAGCGGCGCGGCCGCGAAGAGCTCCTGATCTGGGACACCGCCGCGGACACCGAGCAGGAGATCGAGCTGGATCTGCCCGGCGAGGTGGTCGCGGGCTGGTACCCCGACGCGACGGCATTGCTGGTCGTGCACTTCCACCAAGGCCGCAGTTCCCTGCACCGGTACGACCTCTCGACCGGCGAGTTGTCCTCTTTGGACACTCCGCCCGGCCGGATCGGCGGCGCGGGCGTGCGGCCCGACGGCACGGTCGAGTACTCGTGGTCCAGTGCCGCGCAACCGACGGCGGTGCGCGCGCGTACAGCTAGCGGCGAAGACTCCGTGCTCCTCGAACCTCCGGGCGAGCGCGCCCCGGAGTCCGCCCCGGTCACGGACGCGTTCGTCGACGGGATCGGCGGGCAGATCCACGCACTGGTCTCGCGTCCGGCCGACGCGCCCGAAGGTCCGCTTCCGACGGTCTTCTCCTTGCACGGCGGGCCGCATTCGGCCGACGAGGACCGCTTCTCCGCATACCGCGCCGTCTGGCTCGACGCCGGATTCGCCGTCGTCGAGGTCAACTACCGCGGCTCGACCGGGTACGGCTCGGCCTGGCGTGACGCCATCGAAGGCCGTCCCGGGCTGACCGAGCTCGAAGACGTCGCCGCCGTGCACGACTGGGCCGTCCAAAGTGGACTCTCAGATCCGGAGAAGTGCGTGGTGAACGGTGCTTCGTGGGGTGGCTACCTGAGCCTGCTGGCGCTGGGCACCCAGCCCGCGCGCTGGGCGGCTGGAATCGCCGGGGTGCCGGTGGCGGACTACGTCGCCGCGTACGAGGACGAGATGGAGCAGCTCCGCTCGTTCGACCGGGCACTGTTCGGCGGTTCGCCGGAGACGGTGCCGGCGGTGTACCGGGAATGCTCGCCGATCACCTACGTCGAGGCCGTGACGGCGCCCGTGCTGGTGCTCGCCGGGGACAACGACCCGCGCTGCCCGATCCGGCAGGTCGAGAACTACCTCGACAGGCTCGCGAAACGGGAGATCCCGTTCGAGTTCTACCGGTTCGACGCGGGCCACGGGTCGCTGGTGATCGCCGAGACGATCAAGCAGACCGCGATCGAGGTGTTCTTCGCGCTGCGGGCCGTCGGGCTTCGCTGACCCCGGCGAACGGAGTCAGCGTTCGGAGAAGAGAGTCCCGCCGGACGCCCAGTGTTCGGCGGGAATCTCGTTGATGGTCACCCAGACGCCTTCGGGGTTGCCGCCACAGGTGCGGACGAAGGCGTCGGTCACCTCGCGCACGAGGGCCTGCTTCTGCTCGGCCGTGCGGCCGGGGAACATCGAAACACTGATCATCGGCATGGGCGGAACTCTAAAGCCCGCGGTCGTGCTTCCGCAGACGGTCGACGGCGTAGGCGTCACCTTCGAAGGTGATCCTGGCGGCGTCACGGCCGAAGACGAACAGCAGCAGCTCGATCGGCGCGCCGATCACCGTCACCGTGTCCGGGCCTTCCTTCACCCGCGCTTCGCGGCCTTCGGGGGTCTTCAAGATCACGCCGACCGGTGATTTCCGCAGGTTCAGCTTCGAGGCCTGCTTCGCCGACTTCCACGCCGCCGCGTCCCGTGCGGAGTCCGCCGGGCGCGGCTCCCAGCCGGGCTGTCCCCGGCGGACGTCCTCGTGGTGGATCAGGAACTCGGCGCTGTTCGCCAGCTCGTCGACCGCGCCGATCGACGTCGGCCAGTACCAGGCGGGGCCGGATCGGACCTTGCCGACGACCTCGGACCACGGCCGTGCGGCGTAGGAGTCCTGCACCCGCTGCGTGTACGAAGCGAGCGCGGGCACCAGGATGCCGGGCGCCGCGTCGGGCCGCCGCTCGCGGACCAGCAGATGCGCCGCGAGATCCCGCGTCTTCCAGCCCGCGCACAGGGTCGGCGCGTCCGGGCCGACCTCTTCGAAAAGCTCGCTCAACGCACGACGTTCGTCTCCGGCGACTCCCATACCCCCCGACGTTACGCGCCGGTAGGGCCAGGGGAAATCCGGCGTGACGCAGGGCACCCGGCTCAGTGATGGAACGCGGTCCGCCGTCGCGGGCCGTGATCGAGCTCGGGCAGCAGGCGGCGGAGATCGGCGAGCAGCAGATCGGCGAGGTCGTGGGTGAAACCGTTGCGCACCACGATCCTCAGCACCGCGAGGTCGGTCCGGTTCTCCGGGAACGTGTACGCCGGGACGAGCCAGCCACGCTCGCGAAGCCGCCGTGACACGTCGAAGACGTCGAAGCCCTCGACGTCCGGCTTCGTCGTGAAGGCGAACACGGGCAGCTGATCACCGCGTGTCAGCAGCCGGAACGGGCCCAGCTCGGCGATCCCGTCCGCCAGCTGGGTCGCGACGTCACGCGAAGCCTGTTGCACGGCACGGAAACCTTCGCGGCCGAGCCGGACGAACGTGTAGTACTGCGCGGCCACCTCGGCGCCGGGGCGGGAGAAGTTCAACGCGAAAGTCGGCATGTCGCCACCGAGGTAGTTGACGTTCAAGACGAGCTCCTCCGGCAACGCCTCCTTGTCGCGCCACAGCACCCAGCCGACGCCGGGGTAGACGAGCCCGTACTTGTGCCCGGAGGTGTTGATCGACGCCACCCTCAGCAGGCGGAAGTCCCAGCTCAGATCCGGATCGAGGAAGGGCGCGATCATCGCGCCCGAAGCGCCGTCGACGTGCACCGGGATGTCCCAGCCGGAGCGTTCCGCCAGGCCGTCGAGCGCGGCGGCGATCTCGGCGACCGGCTCGTAGCTGCCGTCGAAAGTGGACCCGAGGATCGCGACGACGCCGATCGTGTTCTCGTCGCAGCGGGCGATCGCCTCGTCGGCGGTGAGATGGAAACGGTCGCCGTCCATCGGCACCAGCCGCGGCTCGACCTCCCAATACTCGCAGAACTTCTCCCAGCAGACCTGGACGTTCGCGCCCATCACCAGATTCGGCTTGCCGGTGCGGCCCAGCTTCGACCAGCGGCGCTTCAGCGCCATGCCGGCGAGCATGCAGGCTTCCGACGAACCGGTGGTGGAACAGCCCATGATCGCGGTGGGATCGGGCGCGTGCCACAGATCGGCGAGGATGTTGACGCAGCGCCGCTCGAGTTCCGCGGTCTGCGGGTACTCGTCCTTGTCGATCATGTTCTTGTCGACGCATTCGGCCATCAGCTCGCGGGCCTGCGGCTCCATCCACGTGGTGACGAACGTGGCGAGGTTGAGCCGGGCGTTACCGTCGAGCATCAGCTCGTCGCGCACCAGCTGGAGCGCGGTGTCGGGCGGGAGCGGGTCTTCGGCGAGGCTGTCGTGCGGGAGACGGATGTTCGCGGCGAGCGCGGGATACGCGCCGGCGTACAGCGGGTTGGCCCCGGTCTTGCGGTCCGGATCGGACGCGGTTCCCTTGTGCAGCACCATGGATCGAACGTAGCGGCTCGTGAGTGGTAAGGACGGTTAGAACCGTCCTTACCACTCACGAGGGGTGAGGGTCAGGCCTGCTGCGCCTGCCACATCCAGTGCGCCTTTTCGAGCTCCTGGGTGATCGCGATGAGCAGGTCCTGGGTGACCAGGTCGCTCTTGTCGGTCTCGTCGATGCGCTTGCGCAGCCGCTCGATCAGCGCCGCGAGGATGCCGACGATCGCGGCGACCGTGGACTCGACGGACTGCCAGTTGTCGGGGTAGTCCGGCAGGCCGGAGCTCTCCACGACGGCCTTCGCCTGCCCGTTCGGCGAGACACCGATGGCGTTGGCGCGCTCGGCGACCTCGTCGACGTACTGGCGCGCGGTGTCGACCAGCTCGTCGAGCTGGAGGTGCACGCTGCGGAAGTTCGCGCCGACGACGTTCCAGTGGGCCTGCTTCGCGATCAGCGACAGGTCCACCAGATCCACCAGCGTGGCCTGCAAGGCGTTACCGGTGATCTCCTTGTCGGCTTCGCTCAACGGACTCTGGATCGGAGACTTGCCCATTTTCCGGTCTTCCTTTCAGAAATCAGTCGGTTCGGGATGGACCTGCCGCGGCCGGGATCAGACCGTCGCGGACAGGGCGACCTCGATGTTGCCGCGGGTCGCGTTCGAGTAGGGGCACACCTGGTGCGCCTGCTCGACGAGCTGATCGGCCTGCGCCTGCTCCAGGCCGGGCAGCGAAACCTTGAGTGCCACGCCGAGGCCGAAGCCCGCGCCCTGCTTGAGCACGCTGACCTCGGCGGTCACGGTGGAGCCGTCCAGCGTCACCTTCGCCTGGCGCGCGACGAGCTGCAGCGCGGAGTGGAAACAGGCGGAGTAGCCGGCGGCGAAGAGCTGCTCGGGGTTCGTCTTGTCGCCGCCGGGGCCGCCCATCTCCTTCGGGATCGCCAGCGACTCGTCGATGACGCCGTCGGAAGACGTGACCTCACCGTTGCGGCCGTCGCCGCGAGCGGTGGCCACAGCGGTGTACAGAGCCTCAGCCATTCTTCGCCTACCTCCTGGTCTCAAGACACGCCCCGTTGAGCGTCTCTTCGGTGTCAACGTCCCGCAACCGCGAAACCTTGCCACCCCATGGCAGGCATCACGTCCGGGAATTACCCGGACGATGACCGGAACAAACGACTTAGTGACCCGCGCGACTCAGCGCGAACTCGGCGACCTGGCTTCCGATCAGGCGGAGGGTGCGGACGCTCTTCTCGTCCGAGGCGCCGCCCGCTTCGTCGAACTTGGTCTCCGCGGTGTTGATCGAACCACCCAAAGGGGTGGCCCAGCCGCGCAGCGCGTGCGTGATCGTGCGCAGCTGCTCCAGTGTGGTGACCGCGGCCTGCCAGCCGTAGGCGACGGCGGCGAGGCCGACCGCGCGGCCGTCGAGATACGGACGGGCGTCGTCGCGCAGGTCTTCGACGTAGTCCAGGGCGTTCTTGACCAGGCCGGAAAGCGCACCGTGGTAGCCGGGCGACACGACGATGATCCCGTCGGCGCGGCGGATCGCTTCGACCAGCCGCGTGGCGCGCTCGTGCCGCTCGTCCAACGCCGTGTCGTAGAACGGCAAAACCAGTTCGGGGCCGGAGATCAGCTCCGTGGTGACTCCCGCCTCGGCCGCCCCGCCGAGCGCGATCCGCAGCGCGCGCTCGGATTGCGAGCCCTCCCGCAGAGAGCCGCCGATACCGAGGACATGCACCGAGTTCGTCGAAGTCACGCTTTCGAGGCTAACCCCTCTACTTAAGTGGAGGACCAGGATCTGGAACGGAGGCCTGCGTCACACCCGTTCGCCCCAACGGCCCCGTTCCCGCTGGACGGCATACCTACTCGAAAGTAACCTGTCGGGAAGCCCCCAGGAGGAAGCATGGCGATACCGCTCCAGATCCGTGCCGAGGCCGCGTTTTCGCAGCTGGCGTTCTGGCTCCCGAGGCCGGTCAGACGGGCCATCGCCGGGCCGCCGCTACGCCTGGACGGACAGGAACTGGCGTTGGACGCCCAGCTCCTGCTTCGCCTGCAGAAGCTGGCGAAGGCATCGCTGGTGCGGGGAAGCGTCGAAGAATCGCGAAGCATGCTCCTGGCCAGCAGGCATCTGGTGAGCGGACCGACGATCGAGCCGGTCGCCACCAGGGAACTGCTCATCCCGACGGGTGACGGCGACCTGCCGGCCACGCTCTACACCCCGGCCGGACTGCCGGACCCGTCCGGGCTGCTCGTGTTCTTCCACGGCGGGGGCTGGGTGGTCGGCAGCCGCGCCTCCCACGACAACAGCGTCCGCTACCTGGCGAAACAGGCGGGCGTGCGGGTCCTGTCGGTGGAATACCGGCTCGCACCGGAGACACGGTTCCCCGGCGCCACCGAAGACGCGATCGCGGCGTTCGAGTACGCCTTCGCGAAGGCGAGGGACCTGGGCGCCGATCCGGCGCGCATCGCCGTCGGCGGCGACAGCGCGGGCGGGAACCTCGCGGCGGTGACGGCGCAACAGGCGGTCAAACGCGGCGGCGGGGTCCCGGCGTTCCAGCTGCTGTTCTACCCGGCGACCGATTTCACCGTGCGCCGCCGCTCCCGGGAATTGTTCGCGGAGGACCTGTTCCTCACCGATTCGGATATGACCTGGTTCGAGGGACATTACGTGCCGAAGGGCACCGATCTGTACAACCCGAAACTGTCACCACTGCACGGTGATGTTTCCGGATTGCCGCCCGCGTATATCGCGACGGCCGGTTTCGATCCGCTGCGCGACGAGGGCGAGGCTTACGCGGAGAAATTGCGGAAGGCCGGGGTGCCGGTGGCGCTCAGCCGCCAGCCGGACCTGATCCACGGGTACCTCAACTTCCTCGGCGTGGGGCGGCGCTTCCGCGAGGCGACGGCCGAGGCGGCGGGAGCGTTGCGAGTGGGCCTCGCGCCCCGGTGACGGCCAGAGCCCGGATGGGGAGAAATGTCCCCACCCGGGCCCCGGCCCCCATTTCGTGGCCCGCCGCCCTGCACGGCGGAACCTGACGACTCCCTCGGCCTCCTAAGGCGTGGGAAGCGGTACGGGCGGCACTGGAAGCGGCGGGACAGGGAGTCCGCCGAGCAGGCCCGCGAGAATGCCGGTCACGGCCGTGAGCAGGGCTTTCACCAGGTCGCTGACGATCTTCAGCGGTCCGGGAAGGTCCGGCAGCGACGGGATCGGCACCGGCAACGGCGGCAGCTGACGCGCCTTCGCGGTCGGGTCGGCCAGCAGCCTGCTGGACTCGACGGAGCGACCCTGGGCCAGGTCGCCGAGCTTCTGCGTTTCGGTCTGGATCTGGTAGCGCTTGCCCGCGGCGATGTCACCGAGGACGGGGCTCAGCTTGTCCAAGTCGGCCCGCGTCGTGGCGACGTCACCGGCGTAGGCCACCTTGGTGAGGCCGTCCCGCATCTGCAGCACCTGCGCGGCGAGCGCCTGCGTGTTCGACGAACCCTTTCCACCATCGGTACCAGCCGTCGCGGCGCCGGCCGAGGCCACCGCCAACAGACTGCCGGTGGCGACCACGGCAATCATCCGGGCAATGTTGCCTTTCATTCCTTACCTCCTGGCCTCTGGGACCTGACGAGGTAAATCGATACCCGCCGTATCGGCCGAACACCACCCGATCACCGGTTGGAACCGATTTCTAACCCTTACGTGCCGGATTCATTCCCGGGGAAGACCCCCGCAATTGATTAACGTCGAAATCTTGTGCTTCCCCCTGAAGATCATCCTTTTCCCGCCGTTTTATGACCACCCGTGACCGATCTCCACTGTGGAGCCGCTCGTTCACCCACACCGGTGTAAACGGTGATCGTTTGGCTTCATCACTCCGTCGGACAGGCGTGTCGCACTGCTCCAGTCGGGGTGTCCCCCACGCACGCCACGCCCACTTCTGGTTTCACATGCGAGTGGGGACATGGGAACGCCCCCGGTGCGCGCACCGGGGGCGTTCCGTGGTGGGAGCGGCCTCTCGAAGAGAGGTCCTTTACTTGCGGAAGGCGTCCGCGACCTTGTCGCCGAGGTCCTTGTCGACGTTCCGCCAGTACTCGAAGACGCGCTCCAGCACGGGCTGCGAGACGTCGTTCGAGGCGTGGCCGATGATGTTGCTCGCGAGCCGCTCGCGCTGCGCGTCGTCCATCACGTCGCGGACGAGCGTGCCCGGCTGGCCGAAGTCGTCGTCCTCGGCGTGGAGCTTGTACGCCGACCGGATGACCTCGTCCTCGACGCCGTAGCCCGAAGCGGTCTCGGAGGCGATCTCCGCGCTCGCGTGCGGGCCGCCGTAGGAGTTCGGCGCGTACACCGGGTCGCCCGGGTTGTTGTAGCGCATCGCGCCGTCACGCGAGTAGCTGTTCACCGGGGACTTCGGCGCGTTGACCGGAAGCTGCGTGTAGTTCGCGCCGATCCGGTAGCGGTGCGCGTCCGGGTACGCGAACAGACGGCCCTGCAGCATCTTGTCCGGCGACGGGCCGATGCCCGGCACCAGGTTGGACGGCTCGAACGCGGCCTGCTCGATCTCCGCGAAGTAGTTCGCCGGATTGCGGTCGAGCACCCAGCGGCCGACCTTGATCAGCGGGTAGTCGCCCTTCGGCCACACCTTGGTCAGGTCGAACGGGTTGAAGCGGTAGTCCGCGGCCTCGGCGTACGGCATCACCTGGACGTACAGCGTCCAGCTCGGGTGGTTGCCCTGCTTGATGTTCTTGAACAGGTCGCGGATGTAGTAGTCGGAGTCCTCGCCCGCGATGCGGTCCGCGTCGGCCTGCGACAGGTAGCCGATGCCCTGGTCGGTCTTGAAGTGGTACTTGACCCAGAACTTCTCGCCGCCGGCGTTCTCCCACAGGTAGGTGTGCGAGCCGAAGCCGTCCATCTCCCGCCAGTTCGACGGGATGCCGCGGTCGCCCATCAGCCAGGTGACCTGGTGGGCGGACTCGGGCCGCAGCGTCCAGAAGTCCCACTGGATGTCGTGGTCGCGCAGGTGGTTGTCGGCGCGGCGCTTCTGCGAGTGGATGAAGTCGGGGAACTTGATCGGGTCGCGGATGAAGAACACCGGGGTGTTGTTGCCGACGAGGTCGTAGTTGCCCTCGGAGGTGTAGAACTTCACCGCGAAGCCGCGCGGGTCGCGCCACGTGTCGGGCGAGCCGTTCTCGCCGGCGACCGACGAGAAGCGGGCCAGGCTCTCGGTGCGCACGCCTGGCTGGAACAGCGCGGCCTTCGTGAACTGACTGACGTCCTCGGTGACCTCGAGGAAGCCGTGCGCACCGCCGCCCTTGGCGTGGACGACACGCTCCGGCACCCGTTCGCGGTTGAACTGGGCGTTCTTCTCGATCAGGTAGTGGTCCTGGAGCAGGATCGGGCCGTTGGCGCCTACCGTCAGGGAGTCGTTGTCGCTCGCGACGGGGATGCCCACGTTGTTCGTGGTCGGCAGGGTCACGCCGGTGCCTCCTGGTTCGTGGTGGTGAGCGGTCAGTCCCCACCACCCTCTCGTCTTATCTGGAGTCAGTCAAGAAAACCCCCCGGACCGGGTGACCCGTAACTCGCGAAAAAAACTTGCACGCGCGTACCAAGTTACGTTCTCATCGGACGTATGGCCCTCGCTCCGTATCGTCGCGTGTTAGCCGTGCCCGGAGTTCCCAGCTCGATGCTGCTGATGTTCCTGGCCCGGCTCCCGATGACGGCCATGGGCGTGACGATGACGCTGTACGTGGTCAACGACCTCGGCCGCGGCTACGGCGCGGCCGGGCTGATCGGCGCCGCCACCACGCTCGGCAGCGCGATCGGGGCGCCGCTCGTCGGCCGGTACGTCGACCGCTACGGGCTGCGGCCGGTGGTCGCGATCTGCGGGGTGGCCTCGTCGACGTTCTGGATCAGCGCGCCGCATCTGCCGTATCAGGTGCTGCTCGCGGTCGCGCTCCCCGCGGGTGTGCTGTCGGTGCCCGCCGGGACGCTCGCGCGGCTGGTGCTCACCGCGCTCGTGCCGCTGGAGCAGCGGCGAGCGGCCTACTCGCTGGACACGATCCTGGTGGAGGCGTCGTTCATGATCGGGCCGTCGGCCGGGATCATGGCGATCACGCAGCTGCCCGCGGTCTACGCGCTCACGGGTATCGGGGTCTGCTTCGCGCTTTCGGCGACGCTGATCTACCGGCAGAACCCGCCGATCCGCGCCGAGGCCGACGCCGAGGTGTTCACCGGGGAGCGGCCGCCCGTGCGGAGCTGGCTCACCGGACGGCTCGTGATGGCGATGTTCATCGCCGCGGGCGCGCTGTTCTGCCTGGTCGGCATGGAACTCGCCGCGCTGGCGACGCTGCGCGCGAGCGGGGACATCGCCTGGTCGGGACTGTTGATCACGTTGATGTGCGTCGCTTCCGTGCTCGGCGGGGCGATCCACGGCGCGGTCCGGCGGTCGCTTTCGCAGGGCACGCTGATGGTGCTGCTCGCGGTGCTGACCCTGCCGGTCGGGCTGATCGACCACCCGTGGTGGCTGCTGGCGATCGTGCTCTTCCCGAGCAACGTGCTGTGCGCGCCGACGCTCGCCGCGAGCACGGAGACGGTCAGCGCGGCGGCGCCGCCGCGGGTGCGCGGCGAGGCGATGGGCCTGCTGGACGCGGCCAGCCGGATCGGGCTGGCGATCGGGAGCCCGATCATCGGGTTCGTGATCGACCATTCGAGCCCCGGCTGGGGGTTCGCGGCTTCGGCGCTGGGCGCGCTGGCGATCGCTTCGTTCGGCCTGTTCTGGCGCCGGTCCCGTACCCCCGCCCAGGTGCCCGCGCTCACCTCCTCCTGATGCGTTTCGAGAGGGGCTAGGCGCAGACCTTGCGGAGGGCCTCGATCCGGTCGAGGTTGCGCTTGGTCCAGTCCGCGATCTTGCCCGCGTCCTGGATGTTCTCCTTCTGCACCTGCAGGTACGAATCGGCCATGCCGGTGAGCGCGCTCGCGACGTTCTGCTCGCCGACGCTGTTCGCCAGCTCACGCAGGCGCTTCTCCTTGTCCGCGGCGCGTTCCTTGATCGTCGCCGGGTCCGGATTGAGGTCGGTGAGGCTGAGCGCCTCGGCACAGGCACCGACCTTCGTCGCGGCCTTGTTCGTCTGATCGACGGCGTTCGTGACCTCGCTGCAGCCCGCCAGCGCGAGCCCGGCGGCCGCCAGGAGCGCCGCGATTCCCAACCTCTTCATGAAGACCACAGTAGCGAGAAACGTGGGTGGTATGTCGGGTTCCCCGGCACACCACCCACGTTTCAGCCCTTCACGCAGACGACCTGCTTGAGGTGCGCGACCACCTCGACGAGATCCGTCTGCGCCTTGATCACCGTTTCGATGTCCTTGTACGCGGCCGGGATCTCGTCCACCACGCCGGAGTCCTTGCGGCATTCCACGCCGGCGGTCTGCGCGGCGAGGTCCTCGGCGGTGTACAGCTTCTTGGCCTTGTTCCGCGACATCCGGCGGCCCGCCCCGTGCGACGCGGACTGGAAGGACGACGCGTTCCCGAGGCCGCGCACGATGTACGAACCGGTACCCATGCTGCCCGGGATGATCCCGAGGTCACCCGAACCCGCGCGGATCGCGCCCTTGCGGGTCACCAGGAGGTCGATGCCGTCGTAGGTCTCCTCGGCGACGTAGTTGTGGTGGCAGCTGATCGCGTCGTCGAACGTCGTCTGCGGCACGACGTCCTTCAGTGCCTGCTTCACGAGCGCGACCATGGTGGCGCGGTTGCGCGCCGCGTAGTCCTGCGCCCAGAACAGGTCGCGCCGGTACGCCTGCATCTCCGGCGTGCCCGCGACGAAGACCGCGAGGTCCGGATCCGGCAGATCCGCGTTGTGCGGCAGCTTCCGCGCGACGGCCATGTGCCGTTCCGCGAGTTCCTTGCCGATGTTGCGCGAACCGGAGTGCAGCATCAGCCACACGCGGCCTTCGTCCTCGCCGCCCTGTTCGAGGCAGACCTCGATGAAGTGGTTGCCGCCGCCGAGGCTGCCGATCTGGCGCGACGCGCGGTCGTGCAGGTCCTGGACGCCGGGATGCAGGTCGCCGAAGGACTTCCAGAAGGCGTCCCAGCCACCGACACCGTGCACCTTGGCCGGGTTCACCGGGGTCTTGTGCAGGCCGAAGCCGACCGGGACGGCCGATTCGATCCGGCGGCGGAGCTTCAGCAGGTCGTCGGGCAGGTCGGCGGCGGTGAGCGAGGTCCGCACCGCGCTCATCCCGCAGCCGATGTCCACGCCGACGGCGGCCGGGGACACCGCGTCGCGCATCGCGATCACACTGCCGACGGTCGCGCCCTTGCCGTAGTGGACGTCGGGCATGACCGCGACGCCGTGCACCCACGGCAGGTTGGCGACGTTGTGCAGCTGCCGCATGGCCTGGTCCTCGACCGATGCGGGGTCCGCCCACATCCGGATCGGAACCCGCGAGCCTTCGACCGCCGTGTACATGACTTTCCCTTCGTGGAAAACGTTTTGTCGCCGTTGAGAATGCACCGCCCGGGCGAACCGGACAAGGCAATTAACCGGCTCCACAATGGACAGTCCACATGCGACAGCGGAGACCCGGGGTGATGTTCATCCCGAAGTCTTCGATCGTACTCGAAAAGTGATCGGCCGTGAGAGGCGCTTCGGGCACAATGAGCGCTCGGTGTCGGGGGTACACCAACTCTGGGGAAGGTCCGTTTCACAGTGAAGTCTTTTCGTGGGCTGCTCGCTGCCGTCCTGCTGGCGGGGTTCCCGCTGCTCGTGCTCGCGTTCGTGGGCGGGATCGTGACACTCGAAGTACTGGCTTTGCAGCACAACGTCATCGCGGCGGTGAAGCTCGGCATCATCACCGTGCCGGTCGGCTGGATCCTGCTCAAGACCCTGCTCACGGTCGAGCGGGTGACCGACGACGACGTACCCGGCGTCCAGGTGACGCCGGAGTCCCAGCCCGCGCTCTGGGCGCTGGTCCGGGAGCTGGCGGCCGAGGCGGGCACCCGTCCGCCGGACGAGATCTACCTCGATCCGGACGTCAACGCCGCGGTCGCCGAGCGCACCTCGTGGCTCGGGCTGCGGGTGCTGCGCCGCCGCATGATCATCGGTGTCCCGCTGATCATGGGCCTGCGCCAGGACCAGTTCCGCGCCGTGCTCGCGCACGAACTGGGGCACTACAGCAACAAGGACACCCGCTTCGCCGCGGTGACCTATCGCGGGCGGAAGTCGATCGCGCGGGTGGTCGACGGCCTCGACCGCGACGGCTATTTCGAGCGCTTCGTCGGCTGGCTCTTCAAGCAGTACGCGAAGCTCTACTTCGTCGTCTCGATGAGTGTCTGCCGGGCTCAGGAACTCGCGGCCGACGCCGTCTCGGCACGGCTCGCGGGCACCGATGCGGCGACCTCGGCCCTGCGCGAGATCGAAGCGCTGGCCGTCACCTGGCGGTTCTTCATGAACAACTACGCCGCGATCGGCTGGGACGCGGGCTACCTCCCGGACCGGTTCGGCGAGGGCTACCGCGCGCTGCTCACCGATCCGACCAGGGCGCAGCAGATGGAGGAAATCCGCCGGAACCCGTCGGAGGACGAGACGTCGCGCTGGGACACGCATCCGGCCACCCGGGACCGGGTCGCGACGCTCGAAGCGGGCGCCCGGATCCCGGTCCGCCCCGGCGGCGAACGTCCGGCGACCGAACTGCTGACCGGCGCCGAAAAGATGCTCGACGAGGCGCTGTTCACCGTCTTCTCCGACGAGGCGCACACGAAACGGCGGACGGACTGGCAGTCGCTGGTCGCCATCGGCCGCCGTCACGCCGCCGCCGAAGCGGCCGCCGAGGTCCTGGGCGAACGCACCCTCGACATGGCGTTGGACCTGCTCGACGCGGGCAGGCACGAGGAATTGGCCGATCCCGATTCGGAGCCGCCCGCCGGCGCCGGGCCGCGCGCCCGCCGGGAGTTCGCCGTCGTCTCGGTCCGCCGGCGGCTGACGGTGGTCGTCCACGCGGCGCTCACCGACGTCGGCGCGGGGCGATGGTCGCTTTCGTGGTCCGGGCCGGCGCCGTTCGCCGTGGACGAGCCGCTGGAAGACCGGCTGGAACCCGCGCTCGACCAGGCCACCGCGGCCGAATCCGACACCGCGCCGCTGCGCGCGCTGCTGACGGCCGCCGGAGTGCCCGCCGGCTATCGGCCGGCCCTCACTCTCGTTCGCTCTTAAGGAGTTTCCATGCTTTGGCTGCTCAAATCCCGTGAACGCAAGGCCGTCTTCGCCATGATGAAAGAGGCGAAGCGGCGTGGCGTCGAAATCGACGAACTCAAGAACGTGCTGACGCCGGAAGAGTTCGCCGCGCTGCTGCCGCCGGAGAAGCCCAAGTTCAAGGGCAGGATCCCGGACGTCACGCGCTGGGGTCTCCCGGCCGACGGCGAGGTGTCGGCCAAGGAGTACTGGACCGACACGGAGATCCTCGCCGTGCAGGAGTCGACTGCTCGCGGCGAGTGGGAAGGCGCCGCCGCGCTGCTGGCGTCGACCCAGGGGAACTGGGCTCGCCGCGATCAGGTGACCGGCGCGCTCGGCGAGGCCGCCGCGAAGGACGACGAGTGGCTGCGCGCGTGGCGGAAGGCCCGCCCCGGCGACCCCGGCGCGGCGCTCGTCAACGCGGCGTCACTGGTGGACGTGGCTTGGGAGGTGCGCAGTTCACTGCAGGCGAAGCACGTCACGCAGGAGCAGTTCGCCGCGTTCTTCCGGGTGCTGGAGCAGGCAGAGGACGCCGTGCACGAGGCGGCCGGGCTCGCTCCCGAAGACCCGACGCCGTGGGTGACCGCGCTCACGATCGCGATGGGGCGGCAGTACGAAAACGACCAGTACCGGAAGGTCTGGGCGGAACTCGTCGCCCGCGACCCGCGGCATCGCGGCGCGCACTCGCGGGCGTTGCAGTACTGGTGCGCGAAGTGGTTCGGCTCGAACGAGCTGATGTGGGAGTTCGCCGAGACCGCGGCCGCGGAGTCGCCGAACCTGGCCCCGCTGCTGCTGGTCGCCGCGCACGAAGCCGAGTTCCAGGACGTTCCCGCGTGGCGGGAGCCGCAGGTCTCCGGCGCGCTCGACGGGATCCTGGCGCTGCTCGACGGCGAAGACTATCCGGAGAAACGGGGAGACCGGGCGTACCTGGCGAAGGCGCTCGTGGAGAACGGGCGCTTCGACGAGGCCGTCGAGCAGTTCCGGCACTTGGGGACGCGGGCGGATGGCGGGGTCTGGTCCTACAGCGGGGATCCGCGGGGCGAGTTCCTGGCGACGCGGTACGCGGCCTGCGCGGGTGCCACGCGCGTTTAGTCCTCTGAATGCGTCTCGGCGCGCGGGACCCGATTCCGACCGTCCACAAGGGGCACATTCGGCGGCAAAATGTCCGACTTGTTCACTTTGAGCAGGGGTCGTGAGTGATTTGGGCGGTTCTAACCCTCATTATCACTCACGACCCCGTCCAGAAACCGTGCATATGGTGATCAATCGGTCATTTCGCCAAGCGAAGGCGGACCGGCGGATGCAAGGAACGGTCCTTTCCTTGCAGATTTCGCAAGGAAAGGACCGTTCCTTGCACGGGGTCAGGAGTTCGCGGCGACCAGTTCCGCGATCTGCACGGCGTTGAGCGCCGCGCCCTTCCGCAGGTTGTCGTTCGACAGGAACAGCACCAGGCCGCGACCGCCCTCGACACCCGGGTCCGTCCGCAGCCGCCCGACGTACGACGGGTCCTGCCCGGCGGCCTGCAGCGGGGTCGGGATGTCCGACAGCTCGACGCCGGGCGCGCCGGTCAGCAGTTCGGTCGCGCGGGCGACGGAAAGCGGCTGCGCGAACTCGGCGTTGATCGAGATCGAGTGCCCCGAGAACACCGGCACCCGCACACAGGTGCACGAGACCCGCAGCTCCGGGATGCTCAGGATCTTGCGGCTCTCGTTGCGGAACTTCTTCTCCTCGTCCGTCTCGAACTCGCCATCGTCCACAATGGACCCGGCCAGCGGGAGGACGTTGTGCGCGATGGGCCGCGCGTACTTCTTCGGCTCGGGGAAGGCCACCGCCGCGCCGTCGTGGGTCAGGGCGCCCGCGTTCGCCGCGGCCGCGGCGAGCTGGCCTTCCAGCTCCTCGACGCCGGCGAGCCCACTGCCGGACACCGCCTGGTAGGTGCTGGCGACCAGCCGCACCAGGCCCGCTTCGGCGTGCAGCGGCTTGAGCACCGGCATCGCGGCCATGGTGGTGCAGTTGGGGTTCGCGATGATCCCCTTGCGCGCCTCCTTGACCGCCTCCGGGTTGACCTCGCTGACGATCAGCGGGACGTCCGGGTCCATCCGCCACGCCGACGAGTTGTCGATCACCGTGGCGCCGGCGGCGGCGAACCGTTCCGCCTGGGCCTTGGAGGTCGAGCCACCGGCGGAGAACAGCGCGATGTCCAAACCGGACGGATCCGCGGTCGTCGCGTCCTCGATGACGATTTCCCCGTCACGCCAAGGAAGCTTCGAACCGGCGGACCGCGCCGAAGCGAAGTACCGCATTTCGGCGACCGGGAAACCCCGCTCGGCCAGCAGACGGCGCATGACGCCGCCGACCTGGCCGGTCGCCCCGACCACGCCTACCCGCAAACCTTCCGACATCAGCGACCACTCCCCGCGTAGACGACGGCTTCTTCGTCGCCGCCGAGTTCGAACGCCTCGTGGATCGCGCGCACCGCGTCGTCGAGCTGCGCGTCCCGGATGAGCACCGAGATCCGGATCTCCGAGGTGTTGATGATTTCGATGTTGACGCCCGCCTGCGCGAGCGCCTCACAGAACGTCGCCGTGACACCGGGGTGCGAACGCATTCCCGCGCCGACCAGCGACACCTTGCCGACGTGATCGTCGTAGAGGACCGACTCGAAGCCGATCTCGTCCTTGATCTTCTCCAGCGACTGCACGGCCTTGGCCCCGTTGGCCTTCGACAGCGTGAAGGTGATGTCGGTGCGGCCGGAGACGGTGCTGGACACGTTCTGCAGCACCATGTCGATGTCGATCTCGTTGTCGGCGATCACGCGGAAGATCCGGGCGGCGGCACCGGTGGTGTCGGGTACGCCGGTCACCGTGATCTTGGCTTCGGAGCGGTCGTGCGCCACACCGGTGATCAACGCTTGTTCCACGGGGATCTCCTCGATAGAACCGGTCACCGTGGTGCCCGGCTTGTCACTGTAGGAAGAACGGACTCGGATCGGGACGCCGTAGCGGCGCGCGTACTCCACCGAGCGCAGGTGTAGGATCTTCGATCCGCTCGCGGCGAGCTCCAGCATCTCCTCGTAGGCGATGGTGTCGAGCTTGCGGGCGTCGGACACGACCCGGGGATCGGCGGTGTACACACCGTCCACATCGGAATAGATCTCGCAGACGTCGGCGTTCAGCGCCGCGGCCAGCGCGACGGCGGTGGTGTCCGAACCGCCGCGGCCGAGGGTGGTGATGTCCTTGGTGTCCTGCGACACGCCCTGGAAACCGGCCACCAGCGCGATGTAGCCCTGGTCGAGGGCCTCCGTCACACGGCTGGGGCTGACGTCGATGATCCGCGCGTTGCCGTGCACCGACGTCGTCACCACGCCCGCCTGCGAGCCGGTGAACGACCAGGCCTCCGCGCCGTGCGCCGAAATCGCCATCGCCACCAGCGAGTTGGAGATGCGCTCACCCGCGGTGAGCAGCATGTCCATCTCACGCTCCGGCGGAGCCGGGTTGACCTGCTGAGCCAGGTCGAGCAGCTCGTCGGTGGTGTCGCCCATGGCGGAGCAGACGACGACCACGTCGTTGCCCGCCTTCTTGGTGGCGACGATGCGTTCCGCGACGCGTTTGATCCGGTCGGCACTTTCCAGCGACGAACCGCCGTACTTCTGGACCACGAGGGCCACGCCCGAACCTCCTCGACGGGCCGGGCGTGCTCCTCGTGGGCACCGAGGAGCCCCCGCGTCCCTTATTTGGGCGAAAGCCTACCGGGGTCACGCACGCCCGCCACCCTCGTAAGTGGTCCTGACCACCACATAGAGGACTTCCCGAAGTAAATCTTCCTTAACACCAACGAAATAGTCGGAGGGCTTTCACTTTAGTGACGGAGAGCACCCCTTGTTATCGTCCGCCAATGCACAAACCCGCCCGAACGAGTACCCCGATCGCGCCGATCATGGCCGCCAGGTGGAGCCCGCGCGCCTACGACGAGGCCGCCACGGTGTCCGAAGACCAGCTCCGCGCGCTGCTCGAAGCCGCTCGCTGGGCGCCGTCGTTCGGCAACACCCAGCCCGCCCGCTACCTGGTCGGCCTGCGGGGCACGCCGTCGTTCGACCGCATCCTCTCGACGCTCAACTCGGGCAACCGCGCGTGGGCGCGTCGCGCCGGGCTGCTGCTGATCGGCGTGATGGTGACCACGAACGAGAAGGGCGACGTCCCGTACGCCGAGTACGGGCTGGGCCTGGCCAGCGAGAACCTCGTGCTCCAGGCCGTCGACCTCGGCCTCATCGCGCACCAGATGGCGGGCTTCTCCGCCGAAGCGGCGAAGGACTTCTTCGGCCTCCCTGACGACGTCGTCCCCAAGGTCGCGATCGCGGTCGGCCACGCCGCGGACCCGTCGGTGCTCGAAGAGGACTGGCGGATCGAGCGCGAGAAGGCGCCGCGTGAGCGCGTTCCCCTGGCCGAATTCGCCTACGCCGACGCCTGGGGCACGAGCGCCTTCTCCGAGTGAGGGAGCCACCGCAGAGCGAGTACCCCTAGCCCGACGTGCAGCAGGCTGAGCACCACGACGGCGGTGTGCAGACCGGCGACGAAGGCCTCCTTCGCGTCAAGAGCGGTCGCGGGCGCGATAGCGAGGGTTTCCCCCAGGGTGGGCGCGAGATCAGGTCCCGTCAGGCGGAACACCAGCGCGGCGAGCGAGCCCATGAGCGCGATCCCCAGCGCGTTGCCGATCTCGTTGCTGGTCTCGGCGATCGCGCCCGCGGCCCCCGCCCGCTCGGCCGGCACCGCGGCGACCGCCGTGTCGGCCACCACGCTGAACGAGATGCCGTAGCCGATCCCGGCGACCACCGTCGACGCGACGTACCAGCCCGCCCCGCCCGTGACCCCGGTCATGAGCAGCAGCGCCAGCCCGGCGGCGATGGAGAAATGGCAGGCGACCAGCGCCGTTCGCTTGCCGACCCGGTCGACCAGCGCGGGCGTGACGACGCACATGATCGTGAGGACCGCCGCGCCGGGCAGCGCCAGCAGCGCCGCGTGCAGGACCGGCAGGCCGAGCACGGACTGCAGGTGGATCCCCGACAGGTACGCGGCCGCCGACCACGCGGCCAGCGGCACCAGCCCGGTGACGATCGCGATGGTGAAAACACGGTCGCGGAACAGGGAGAACTCGATCAGCGGGTGCTCCAGACCGCGCTGCCGCCGGACGAACCACGTCAGCAGCGCGGCACCGGCGATCCCGGCGGCGACCGGCAAGACGGACAGGCCGTCGGCGGCCGCGTGCTTGATCCCGTAGATCGCGAGCAGGAGACCGAGGGCGGAGAGCGCCACGCTCGGCACGTCGACGCGGCCCGTCCCGGCCGCTCGCACCTCGCGCAACAGCACCGGCGCGAGCGCCAGGAACACCGCGATCACCGGCAGGTTGACCAGGAAGACCGAGCCCCACGGGAACCGCTCCAGCAGGACCCCGCCGACGACCGGGCCGATCGCGAAACCGGCGGCGAACGCGGCCGCGAAGATCCCGATGGCGCGCGCCCGCCGCCGGGGGTCGGGAAAGAGTTCGCTGAGCACGGCCAGCGCGGACGGCAGCAGCGTCGCACCGGCCAGTCCCATCAGCGCGCGGAAGGCGACGAGCGTTTCCGGATTCGGGGCGAAGGCCGCGCCCGCCGAGCCGAGGCCGAACACGGCGGCGCCGATCATCAGCAGCTTCAGCCGTCCGTACCGGTCGCCGATCGCGCCGAACGCGATCAGCAGCGAGCCGACCGCGAAACCGTAGACGTCCAGGATCCACAGCGCCTGGTCGGCCGTGGGCGTGAGCGCCTGGCTGATCCTGGGCATCGCGAGGAACAGGATCGAGCCGTCCATCGAGACCAGGAACACCGGGCAGAGGATCACCAGCAGGCCGAACCAGGCCCTGGTGTGCTGTCGTGTCATGCCCTCGACGCTGTACCGGCTTCGGGACGGCAACCATCCCCGTGCCATGGGTACACCTCGCGGGTACACCCACGCGGCGGGCGAAGTACTTAGGCTCGGAGTCATGGAAAGCCTCGGCGTGTATCTCAAAAGCCGTCGTGACCGGGTGACTCCCGCCGAGATCGGCCTGCGCACCTACGGCACCTCGCGCCGCGTGCCCGGGCTGCGTCGCGAGGAGCTCGCCCAGCTCGCCGGGGTGAGCGCCGGGTACTACACGCGGCTGGAACAAGGGCTGGCCGAGACCGCTTCACAGCAGGTGCTCGACGCGCTCGCCCGCGCGCTGCGGCTCGACGACGTCGAGACCGCGCATCTGTACAACCTCGCCCGGCGGTCCTCGCTCCCGAAGATGTCCGACCCGGGCCCGGAAGAACCGCATCCCCGGGTGCTCGCGCTGCTGGAGAACCTCGGCGAGACCGTGCCGGCGCTCGTCTTCGGCCGTCGCGGCGACGTGCTCGCGTGGAACCACGGCGGGCATTCGCTCATGGCCGAACACCTCGACTTCGACGCCCCGGAGGATTCGGAACGGCGGCCGTCGCTGCCCCGGATGTTCTTCCTCGACCCGCTCACCCGCGAGCTGCACCGCAACCGGGCCGAACTCGCCCCGATCCACGTCGCCTATCTGCGGCTGACCGCCGGTCGCTACCCCACCGACGCCCGGCTGGCGGCGCTCATCGGCGAATTGACCATGCGCAGCGACGAATTCGCGACCCTGTGGGCGACCGGCGACGTCGCCGACTGCACCGTCGGCGCCATGCATCTGCGGCACCCCACGGTCGGTGCGGTGAGCGTCGACTACCAGGTGTGGCTCCAGCCCGACAGCCCCGACCACCGGCTGGAGATCTACACCCCGAAGGACCCGGGATCCGCCGACGCGGTGAAGATCCTGACCGGGTTCGATCGCTAACCTGGGGTTATGGGGGCATTCCGCAGGATTCTCCGCAACGAGTCACGGACGATGGCCGGGCTCTGGCTGTATCTGACCCGCCGCAAGGACGGAATCGACGGGGACGCCGTCCCGGTGCCGTACGGTTCGGGCGGTAAGCCGATCTTCATCGTCCTGGCCGTGGCGAGCGCCTTCGAAGCCGGGCTTTTCTGGCTGATCGACTTCGGCCTCGTCGTGGACGTCCTGTTGCTCGCCCTCGGCGTGTACTCGGCGCTGCTGGTGTTCGGGGTCTACGCCGGCACCGTCGTCCGGCCGCACGTGATCTCCTCGCGCGAGGTGCGAGTGCGCTACAGCTCGTTCTACGACGTACGGATCCCGAGAGAGAACATCGCCTCCCTCCGGCAGGCCAAGGAGAGCCACGATCCAGCCAAGGCGAAGGCGTTTCGCGATGGAACTTGGCTCAGGTACGACAACTTCTACGAGACGAACCTGGTCGCCGAACTGCGTGAGCCGATCACCGTGACCCGGCCGCTCGGGGCGACCGAGACCGTCCGCGTCGTGAAATTCCAGGCGGACGACCCGAAAGCCGCCGTCGAGGCGTACGAAAGGCTCGGTGTCAGCTGAGCGTCGATGTCCGGCCCACGATCGTCCTGGCGACGTCGATGACGCTTTCGTCCCGGGTGTAGGCGTGCGCCCGGATGAGGGCCAGCGCGTCCGAGGCGGTGCAGTCGTGGGTGGTCATGACCATCCCCGTGGCCTGATGCACCACGACCTCGAGGTCCAGGTCGCCGAACAACGGATGGACGGGGAGCCCGTCTTCGGCGTCGAGGCGGGTGCTCGGATGCAACGCGGTCGCGGTGAGCGCGTCGGCCACCAGTTCCGTCGAACGGGCGATTTCCGCGTCCGGTTCGGGTTCTGGCCGATACGCGGTGAGGGTGCCCAGCGGCGCTTCCCGCAGCCCCAGCCGGGCAGACACCACCGCCCGGACCCCGAGTTCCCTCGCGGCGGGCCCGAACCGGGGCCACCGGCTCGACAGTTCCCGCTCACCGCAGACGCCGGGCATTTCCCGGGAGGGCCCTTCACCGAAGACGCACTCCAGATCGTTCGCCTTGGCGGCGAGGGAATCGGACACGACCAGCGCCGCGGTTCCGGGGCTGCTGAACAAGGTCACCGCGAGGCTCGGGACGCCGGCCTTCTCGGCCACCGCCGCCATGAACGCCGGCGGGGCGCCCGCCCGTCCGGCGGCCCAGTCGTTCACCGCGGCGACGTAGCCCGCGTGCAGCTCGGCCGCCGCCCGGTGCCTGCCTTCGGTGGCGCGATGGAGCCGCGCCATCCTCCGGTGGAACGGTCGCATGGTTTCGACGGCCGTTTCCATGAGGATTTCGTGCCGTAGGGCCACCCCCGCGGCGCGATCCGCACGCCCTCGTTCGGCCTCGACCAGTTCGCGCAGGGCCGACTGGTCGTACCGGCCACCGGTGCCGTCCCACATGAGGCGAGCGTACGCTCGCGGCCGCCCCGCGGATGTGACCCGGATGGCTGAGTGAGGCGGCTTCCGCGACCGCAACAAGAGGACTAGCGTTGGCTGCCCCCAAGGAAGGCCGATTTTTGATGCGGAATCGCGAAAAATGGGTCGCCGACACGTTGGTGGAGCTGGCGGACACTCTCGTTCCCACGCTGGATCCGGCGAATTACTGGCTCTGCGTGGCGGATCGGTACACCCAGCTGATCGCTTCGTCGTCGGTGCACCTGACCGCCTCCGGCGATCGCCCCGTCGTGGTGGACACCGACGAACGGCTCGAAACGCCACCGCTCGGCGAGCTCTTCGCCGAAGAAGGGCCCGGCGTCGAGAGCGAGGCGAGCGGGGAGCCGGTCGTCAACGTGCTCCTCGGTGAAGCGACGTCGCGCTGGAGCGGCTTCGCTCCCGCCGCGCTTTCCCTCGGCTACCGGTCGGTGCACGCGTTCCCGTTCAGCCGTCGCGAAGACACGCTCGGCGCGGTGACGATCCTGACCACGGAGACGGCGCCGCTGCCGCCGACCGAGCTGAGCATCGCGAACGCACTCGCCGACGTCGCGACGATCGCCATGCTCAACCACCGGACGATCACCGGGCTGACCACGACCTCGCGGCAACTGCAGGGGGCGCTGTCGAGCCGGGTGATCATCGAGCAGGCCAAGGGATTGCTGTCCGCCCGGCTGGAAGTCAGCCCGGAGGGCGCGTTCCGGGTGCTGCGGCGCTACGCCCGCGGTCACAACATGCGGATCGGCGACCTCTCCGAACGGCTGATGAGCCGCCGCCTGACGGTCGCGGACCTGCTCCCCCAGGGCGACGACCTCACTCCCGCCGCTTCTCCATCAGCAGCACGACGCCACTTCCCGGCCCGCCCAGCGGCGAACAGCTGACGGAGGCGGTGAACGGCCTGCCTTTCCGGTCCACCGCGTCGGTCTCCACCGGGAGTGCGCGGTGGCCGGTCTCGTTGCAGATCTCGACCATGTCGCGAAGCCCGTCCGTCGGCAGGCCGAAGTCGAGCGTGAAGAAGTCCGTCCGGTAGACCTCGTCGGCGCGCATGCCCCACAGGTCCTCGGCGCCGCGGTTCCAGCTGCGCACCAGCAGATCGCTGTCGAGCACGACCACGCCGGCGGCGACGCTGGACAGCACCCCTTCGAGGAAGGTGCGTGCCTCGTCCAGCTCGGCGGTGCGGATCCGCAGCTCCTCGTTCATCGTTTCGAGTTCTTCGTTGCCCGACTGGAGTTCCTCGTTGGTGGTCTCCAGTTCCTCGTTGGTGGACTGGAGTTCCTCGTTCGTCGTCTCGAGTTCCTCGATGCTCGACTGGAGTTCCTCGTTCACCGTCTCCAGCTCCGCGTTGGTCGACTGGACTTCCGCGTAGGCCGTGGCCAGGTCCTCTTGCACCCGTTTGACCTCCTGCTGGAGCCGGGTGGCCTCGGTGGTGTCGATGAGGGTGATCGCGACGCCGAGATCCTCGCCGTCACCGGTGAGCAGCGGTTTGACGATGACGTCGAAATACCGTGTCTCGCCGTCGTTCCTGTCCCATCGCACGGAGTTGACCCGCACACTCCGGCGCTCGCTGTGGGCCCGGTCGACCAAGGACCCGAGTTCGATCGGCCGGGACGAGATCTCCAGCTCACCGAACGGAGTGCCCACCTTGTCCGGGGAGAGCCCGAATTGCGGCGTCGTCGCGCCGTTGATCAACGCGACCATGCCGTCCCGGTCGACGACCACCACCGAATCGGGCGAGGCCGCCAAGGCCAGTTCGGCCACCTGGCGCCGATTGATCCTTCCGGCCTCCGACGACGGCAGGAGATCGGAACGCGCCGGCTTCGCCGCACCCGCACCGGCCTGGATCCGGAACACCCGGTTGCGCATGTCGGTGACCTCGAACCGGGATCCGTCGGCGATCAGCATCTCGGCCTTGCCGAGGAAAAGGTGGCCGCCTTCGTTGAGCGCGAAATGGAACCGCTCGATGATCTTCGTCTGCGCTTCGACGTTGAAGTACATCAGGGTGTTGCGGCAGACGAGCAGATCGACCCGTGAGATCGGGGCGTCGCGGGTGATGTCGTGCCTGCCGAAGATCACCCGGCGGCGGAGGTCACGGCGGAAGGCGAACAGGGCGCCGTTCGGTTCGAAGTACTTCGCTTTCACCTCGTCGGGGAGTTTTTCCAGCGCCTTGAGGGAGTACACCCCGGCCCTGGCCTCGCGCAGGGCCTCCTCGTCGACATCGGTGCCGTAGATCTTGACCCGTTTCGTGCAGGCTTCGATACCGAGGTGTTCGGCGAAGATGATCGCGAGGGTGTAGGCCTCCTCGCCGCTCGAACACCCGGCGCTCCAGATCCGGATGTCCTGATCAGGGTCGGCCTTCGCGATCAGACCGGGGACGACCACCGTCCGCAGGTAGTCCCACGCCGCCGGGTCGCGGAAGAAACCGGTGACGTTGATCAGAATGGTGTTGAAGAGTTCTTGGAACTCGTCGGCGTTGCTTTCCAGGAAATCCCGGTAATCCGCGTACTTCTCGAAGCTCACCGTCTGCATCCGCTTGCGGATCCGGCGGCCGAGCGACGTGCGTTTGTAGCCGGTGAAATCGAAGCCGCGGGAATCCTTGATGAACGTCAGCAGGGATTCCAGCTCACGCTCGTCGTCGGCGCCGGCGTCATACGCGGTCACAGCGATCTCGTTCCTTCGATCAGGGCCACCAGCGCGGCCGCGATCCCTTCCAGCGGCAGCGTCAGGTCGACCGCCACGGCGTTCACGACGGCCTGTGGCATGCCTTTGAATTCCGCGGTACTCGGATCTTCGGCGATCACGGTACCGCCACGGGAAGAGACCGCCCTCGCGCCCGCCGAGCCGTCGAAACCGGTTCCGGTGAGCACGCAGACCAGCGCCGCGGCACCGCAGACCAGCGCGACGGATTCGAAGAGCAGGTCGGCCGACGGCCGGACGAATCTCACCTTGTCCCGCTCCGACAGCCGGAGTTCTCCGCCGGGCCCGATCAGCAGATGACGGTCCGGCGGGGCGATGTAGGCGGTACCGGGCTCGGCCGGCTCGCCGTCCTCGGCCAGTTTGACCCGCAAGCGCGACCGCCGGTCGAGCAGCTCGGCGAGCACCGTGTCGTGATGGGGATCGAGGTGCTGGACGATGACCACGGGCACCGGGAAGCCCGCGGGCAAGGCCGCGAGCACCGTCAGGAGCGCCTTGACTCCGCCCGCCGAAGCCCCGATCGCGACGATCTCGTAGGGCACCGCCCGCGCGAACATCTTCCGAGCGTAATGCTCCGAGACTAAGCGGAACCGCCCACACGCCGGATGATCTTCGCGAGGATCCCGGTGACGACCATCCAGAAGATCGCGGCTATGCCGTAGTTGATCAGCACGCGGAGCTTGGCGTCTTCGGGCATGAAGAGGTCCTTGAAGCCGAGCAGGAGCCCGTCGGCCCAGCCGCGGACGAAGGACACGATGCCGTTGTCCGGGTTCGCCTCGCCGATCACGAAGACGACGTGCAGCACCAGGATGGCCGCGAAGATCAGGCCGACCCAGCGGACGACGCTCGCCAGGATCCCGGCCGCGCGGCTGCCGCCCGCCCGCCAATCGACCTTGCGCCGGGTCGCCTGATCAGCGGTTTCCTTCTCTTCAGCGTGCTCGCCCATGCCGGGCAGTGTGGCACGTCGCCTGGTCCGATTGCTACCCGCGAGTAACCCGAATGGGCGCCACTGTGGTCACGGTTCGATCGCGGCCCGGGTTTCCTTTCGGGAGATCGCGCGGTTAAGGTGGCGTCGTGGCTCGAGCTCTCCTGCTTCGCTGCCGCGACGGGGCCTGATCGGACCGGCTCCCCGTCGCGGGGCTTCGTGGTGCCGGTCGTCGCACCCGATTCTTCAGGAGAACCGTCCCCTCATGAGCATTCGCAAGCCCACCCGTCCTGCGCCTTCCGAGCAGGCTTCGTGGAACACCCAGCGCGGCACTTCGATGCCCGTACACCGCTATCGCCCCTGGTACGACCTGGTCGAGGACATCTCGCTGCCCGACCGCACCTGGCCGGACAAGCGCATCGAGCGCGCGCCGCTGTGGTGCGCCGTAGACCTGCGCGACGGCAACCAGGCCCTGATCGACCCGATGTCGCCCGCGCGCAAGCGCAAGTTCTTCGACCTGCTGGTCCGCATGGGCTACAAGGAGATCGAGGTCGGCTTCCCGGCGGCGTCGCAGACGGACTTCGACTTCGTCCGGGAGATCATCGACGAGGGCGCCATCCCGGACGACGTCAGCATCCAGGTGCTGACCCAGTGCCGCCCTGAGCTGATCGAGCGCACCTTCAAGGCGCTCGAAGGCGCGCCGCGCGCGATCGTCCACATCTACAACTCGACCTCGATCCTGCAGCGTCGCGTCGTGTTCCGCGAGGAGCGCATCGGCATCACGAAGATCGCTTCGCAGGCCGCTGAGCTGGTCGTCGACTACGCGGCGAAGCAGCCGGACACCGACTTCCGCTTCCAGTACTCGCCGGAGTCCTACACCGGCACCGAGCTGTCGTACGCGCTCGAGGTCTGCAACACCATCACCGAAATCTGGCAGCCGACGCCGGATAAGCCGGTGATCCTGAACCTGCCCGCGACCGTCGAGATGGCGTCGCCGAACGTCTACGCCGACTCGATCGAGTGGATGCACCGCAACCTGGACCGCCGCGACTCGGTGATCCTGTCGCTGCACCCGCACAACGACCGCGGCACCGGTATCGCCGCCGCCGAGCTGGGCTTCCAGGCCGGCGCGGACCGGATCGAAGGCTGCCTGTTCGGCAACGGCGAGCGCACCGGCAACGTCGACCTGGTCGCGCTGGGGATGAACCTGTACAGCCAGGGCGTCGACCCGCAGATCGACTTCTCCGACATGGACGAGATCAAGCGGACGGTCGAATACTGCAACCAGCTGCCGGTGCACGAACGCAGCCCGTGGGCGGGCGACCTGGTGTTCACCGCGTTCTCCGGCAGCCACCAGGACGCGATCAACAAGGGCCTCGACGCGCTGAAGGCCGCCGCCGACAAGGCCGGGACGCCGGTCGACGAGCACCCGTGGGAGGTCCCGTACCTGCCGATCGACCCGAAGGACATCGGCCGCAACTACGAGGCCGTGATCCGGGTGAACTCGCAGTCCGGCAAGGGCGGCGTCGCCTACATCATGAAGGCCGAGCACCAGCTCGACCTGCCGCGGCGCCTGCAGATCGAGTTCTCGAAGGTCGTCCAGCGCCACACCGACACCGAGGGCGGCGAGGTCGACCCGGCCACGATGTGGAACGCGTTCTCGGCCGAGTACCTGGAGCTGAAGACGCCGCTGGAGCTGGTGCGCCAGCACGTCCGGGACAACGGGGACGGTGAGTACGACATCACCGCGACCGTGCGGGTCGAGGGTGACGAGCACGAGGTCACCGGGCGCGGGAACGGCCCGATCGCGGCGTTCTTCGACGCGCTGTCGACCGTCGGGTTCGACCTGCGGCTGCTGGACTACAGCGAGCACACGCTCTCGCCGGGCGACGACGCGCGGGCGGCGTCGTACATCGAGTGCGCGATCTCCGACCGGGTGTACTGGGGCATCGGGATCGACCCGTCGATCGTGACCGCTTCGCTGCGGGCCGTCGTGTCGGCGGTGAACCGGGCGAACCGGTAGTTTCCGGCGTTCCGTGAAGGCCTCCTTCACTACCTTGAGGGTAGGGAAGGAGGCCTTCACGGCTTAGGCTTCGCCGGCACTCGCGTGATTGGGGCCGTAACTCACGTGCCTGAGGGCGTATCTCGCGTGATTGGGGCCGGAACGCCTTCAATCACGCGAGTTACGGCTTCAATCACGCGTGATCGCTGTTTTCACGGCGGCCAGGACGTCGGCCGGGTCGGTGCGCGTGGTGTAGTCCGGGTGCACGTCGATGTACCGGATGACGCCTTCGCCGTCCACGACCAGGACGGTCGGATACGGCAGCTCCCATTCCGCCGCCCCGTTGATCTTCTCGACGTCGCCGATGAGCGTGTCGAACGCCGGTTTCGTCTCCGGGGCCAGCCGGAACGTGATGCCGAGCGCGCGCCCGAGCTCGTTGTCCACATCGGACAGCACGGCGAACTCCAGCTCCTTTGTGGACAGCGACCCGTCCGGCAGCTGCGGGCTGACCGCGACCAGCTTCACGCCCAGTTTCTCCAGCTCCGGCAACAGCTCCTGCTGATACGTGCGCAGCGCCAGGTTGCAGTACGGACACCACGCGCCGCGATAGAACACCACGACCGCGGGCCCGTCCGCGACCCGCACCCGATCGCCGCCGGCGTCCGGCAGCGCGAGATCCGGCATCGGCGCACCCGGTTTCGCGGCCGCCTCGGCGACCACCCCGACGAACGTCGCGCGGTCGGCCTTGAGCACCTCGGCGACCTCCGCCGGAACGTGGCTCGCGACGGATTCCCGCAGCTCGGCGAGGTCGGTGTTGAGATCCCCCATGGTCGGCTCCTTTGGTTGTACTGATCGGTACAGTGAAGCCGACTGTACTATTCGGTACATGAGTGGTCAACCGGCGAAGACCCCGCAGGGACGGATGACGAGGGACGCGATCGTCGACGCGGCGGCGGAGCTGATGTACGTCAACGGCGTCGCCGGGACGAGCGTCGACAAGGTGCTCGCGGCGAGCGGCGCCGGGAAGTCGCAGATGTACCACTACTTCAAGAACAAGGATCAGCTCGTCGAGGCGGTGATCACCCGCTTCCTCGAAAACATCCTCGGCAACCAGCCGACCATCTTCGAGCTGCACGACTGGGCCGACTTCGACCAGTGGGCCCGGGAGATCCTCGCCATCCAAACCACGCCCAAGGGGCCCATCGCCTGCCCGCTGGGCAACCTCACCGGCGAACTCGGGGACGACCCCAAGATGGCGCCGCTGCTGGACAAGGCCTACCGCGAATGGGAATCACATCTCCAGCGTGGCCTGGAATCGTTGCGGGCACAGGGAAAACTCGTCGAGGGCGCCGACCCGGCGAGGCTCGCCCAGGCCGCGCTGACCTGTGTGCAGGGCGGCCTGCTGATGGCCCACCTGCGCCACGACGTCACGCCGATCGCCGACGCGCTCAAGATCGCCTTGGACCACCTGAAGAGTCACGCTCGCCGGTGAGCGCGCCGACCTCGTCGGCGAGCGCGTCGAGCACCTTCGCCACCGCGGGACGCGAAGACGCGCCGAGCCGGTAGACCGCCTCCACGTGCCGGGCCGCCTTGATCCCGGCGAGCGGACGGCAGACGAGACCGCTGCCGCGCCGGGTGTCCATTGTGTACCGGGGCAGCAGCGCGATCCCGTGCCCGGCGGCGACGAGCCGTTCGGTGATGCGGAAGTCGTTGATGCGCTGGACCACCTGCGGCCGCACACCGGTGCGGATGATCAGCGACTGGAGGATGTCGTCCACCGGGAAGCCGGCGTTGACGCTGATCCAGCGTTCGTCGGCCAGTTCGGCCAGCTCGATGCGGCGGCGCTTCGCGAGCCGATGCCCGGCGGGGAGCGCGACATCGAGCGGTTCCCGCAGCAGATGCCGGGTCTCCAGCCGGTCCGAGCCGAGCGACGGCGCGTGCTCGTCCCGGTGCGCCACCACGATGTCGTAATCCGCGACGAGCCCGGGGACCTCCGGCGGGGTCATGTCGACGTCGCGCACGATGACGTCCAGGCCGTCGAATTCCGCCGTCCGGTGCAGCAGTCCCGGCAGCAGCATCAGCCCGGCCGACTGGAAGATCGCCACCCGGACCCGGCCGCGCGGTGCGCTGCGGTAAGTGTCCAATTCGGACTCCGCGCGCTCCAGGGCGGCGAGCACGTCGTCCGCGCGGGCGACCAGCGCGCGGCCCGCGTCGGTCAGCCGCAGGCCGCGTCCGGCCGGTTCCGTGAGCGCGAGACCCACGTCACCCTGCAGGGCGCGCAGCTGCTGGGAAACCGCGGACGGCGTGCAGTGCAACGCCTTCGCGGCCGCCGTCACGCTGCCGCGATCGGCGAATTCCCGCAGGGTCCGCAACCGGCCGATGTCCATACCGCCAGCATATGTGAAGCCGAACTGAACGATCGCTGCAAATATTCTCGCTGGTCCTAAAGGGTCGTTCCACGTAAGAGTGAAGACATGCCCGCCCGCGATCGTCTGCTCGCCCTGTTCGTCGCCGTCCTCTGGGGCTGCAACTTCCTCGCCATCCACGCCACCCTCGGCCAGTTCCCGCCCGTTTTCGCCGGCGGGCTGCGCTTCGCGGTCATCGCGATCCCGACGATCCTGTTCGTCCCGTGGCCGAAGGTGAAGATCCGCCACCTGCTCGGCTACGGGCTGGGCTTCGGCACCGGGCAGTTCGTGTTCCTCTTCATCGCGATGGACACCGGTATGCCGACCGGTCTCGCGTCGCTGGTGCTGCAGGCGTCGGCCCCGTTCACCGTCCTGCTCGGCGCCGTCTTCCTGCGCGAACGCGTGTCCGGGCGGCAGCTCACCGGGATCCTGCTCGCCGTCGCCGGGATGGCGACGATCGCCTGGCAGCAGGCCGGGAACGCCGCCCTGCTGCCGGTGATCCTGACCCTGCTCGGCGCGCTGAGCTGGGCTTTCGGCAACCTGAGCACCCGGCAGGCGGCACCGGACAACCCGCTGAATTTCGTCCTCTGGATGTCCGTGGTGCCGCCGCTGCCGATGTTCGCGCTGTCGCTGGTCATGGAGGGTCCCGCCGAGATCGGGCACTCGCTGAGCACGCTCGGCACGACCACCGGGCTGATCGGGCTCGGCGGCCTCGCCTACGTCGTGTTGTTCGGCACGATCGTCGGCTCCGGTATCTGGACCTCGCTGATGCGCCGCAACCCGGCGGGCGTGGTCGCGCCGTTCTCCCTGCTGGTGCCGGTGGTCGGGCTGTCGATGGCCTTCCTGGTCCTCGACGAACGCCCGTCGCTGGTGGAGATCCTCGCCGCGGCCGTCGTCATCGGCGGCGTCCTGTTCGGTTCGACGAAGCGCCGCGTGCGCGAGCCGGATTTCCTCGCCGAAGCCGAAACGCCTCAGCCCACTGGCGTGCGGTGAGCCGTTTGGGCACGACGTCCCGGCCGGGCCTCGTGAACACCTGCCGCACGAAGTCCTGGTAGCGCGCACGATCCGCGTCGTCGACGAGCGGCCGCTCACGCCGGGTCATGGTGAGCAGACCGCCGTCGACGCCGGGCCTCGGGCGGAACGCCGCCGCGGGCACCCGGCCGGTCAGCCGGAAGTCGAACCACGGCCACCACTGCGCGGTCATCATGGTCGCGCCACCGACCCCGGCCCGGCGGCGCGCCACCTCCCACTGCATGAGCAGGACGGCGTCCGTCCAGCCGGGAGCGGCGAGGACGTGGCGCAGGGTCGCGGTGGTCAGGTGGAACGGCAGGTTGCCGACCAGCACGTGGGGCACCTTCGGCAACGGATATCGCAGGAAATCCGCGGTGACGATCTTCGTCGACGGCTGGACGCGGCCCGCCAGCCGGGTGGCGCGGCGGCCGTCGATCTCGACGCCGGTCAGCGACCTGCCGAGCCGTTCGAGCGGCAAGGTCAGGGCGCCGTCGCCCGTACCGAATTCGATGATCGGCCCGTCCGTACCGTCGACGAGCTTCACGACGGTTTCGATGACGTTCCGGTCGATGAGGAAGTTCTGGCCCAGTTCATGACGGCCAGGATGTTGTGTGCGCAAGGGATCTCCGCGGCTTCGAGGTGAGCCGGGCAGCACGAGGCTCGCCCGGCGATGTCTCGCTCGGGCGGCGGTTCCTTGCCGGAAGCCGGGAATCCGCCGCTAGGCGCGGCGGATCCGGGTGAACGCGGGTGCACACATGGCGGCGAAGCTACCTCGGACCGGAGGCCTCCCGCCAACGGTTTTCTACGCGCCGATCCGGCTGGTGCCGAGGTGCTCGACCGGTCCGGACAGCGCGGCCTTGACGCGGCGGGTGAGGTCGTCGGTGAGCACCTCGGTCTCGCCCTTTTCGAGACCGTCGACGACCTGGCGGGCGACGTCGCGAGGGTCGTTCTTGGGGATGTCGAGGCCCTGGGTCATGTCGGTGTCGGTGTAGCCGAGGTGCACCCCGACCACCTGCGTGCCCTGCTCGGCGAACTCGATGCGGAGCGAATTGGTGAGCGACCAGAAGGCCGCCTTCGACGCGCCGTAGGACCCCGAGCCCGCCGCCCACGACAGGACCGAGTGCACGTTGACCAGCGCCCCACCGTCCCTGAGCTGCGGCGCAAACGCTTGCGCGACGCGCAGCGCGCCGAAGACGTTCGTCTCGAAGACCGGACGGTGCGCGTCGACGCCGTCGCTCAACAGCGAGCCGAGCCCGAGGACACCGGCGTTGTTGAAGACGATCGTGGCGTCGCTCGCCTTCTCCGCCAGCGCGCGGACGGATGCCGGGTCGGTGACGTCGAGCGGGAGCGGGACGATCCGCGGGTCGGTCTCCGCACGCGGCGACCTGGCCGTCGCGTAGACCTTGGCGGCGCCGCGGTCGAGCAGTTCGGCGACGAACGCCTTGCCGAGTCCGCGCTGCCCGCCGGTGACCAGGACGACGGCGCCTTCGATGGAGGTCATGACTTTGCTCCTTGACAGAAGTGTTCGGCTTTTGCC
Organism: Amycolatopsis keratiniphila; assembly: GCF_000400635.2. Lineage (NCBI taxonomy): Bacteria > Bacillati > Actinomycetota > Actinomycetes > Pseudonocardiales > Pseudonocardiaceae > Amycolatopsis > Amycolatopsis keratiniphila. The sequence goes on from NC_021252.1 coordinate 8,484,399, forward strand.
TCTGTCGTCAGCATGGCGACGCGGCTCGACAGAGTCAAGTACGCTTGACCTATGTCATGGACCGCGACGGACCGGTACCGGTTACGCACCGCCCCCTCGGGGCTGGCGCTCGTTCAGGACTTCCTCAACACCAAGGCGATCAAGACGTACGGCCTCGACCTGCTGAGCGACGCCGATCTGGCGCGACCTTGGGCCGCCGAGGCACTGGCGGAATGGTCGCGAGCCCGGGACTCCGAGGCTCCCGAGATCTCGCTGGGTCCGGGCGATCTTCGCGCGCTTCGCGACCTTCGCGCGTCGTTCGTTTCGCTCGTGGACGGCGACGAAACGGACCTTGGCAAACCGGTCAGGGCAGACCTGGCCCTGCGCGACGGCGCCGTCCGGCTGTTTCCGTCCGGCACCGGACGGCAGTGGCTCGCTTCGGCGCTGTGGACGGAGACGCTGCTCGCGCAGCAGGCCGGGATCTGGTCGCGGCTGAAACTGTGCCGGCTCGACGGCTGCCGTTCGGCCTTCTACGACGTCTCGCGCAACAACAGCGGCGTCTGGCACGACGTGCGCACCTGCGGGAACGTCGCGAACCTGCGGGCCGCGCGGGAACGGAAGAAAGCGCTCAGCCCAGCGACGCCAGTGCCGACGGAATCGGGATCTCCCCGCCGATGACGTCGAAGCCCTGATTCTCGGCGAGCGGCTCTTCCAGCGTGGCGACCAGGACGGCGGCGACGTCCGCCCGGGAGACGCGGCCCGGTTCGAGGTGACCGGCGATCTTGACGTGGCCGGTGGGCTGGTCGTCGGTGAGCGTGCCGGGCCGGACGATCGTCCAGTTCAGGCTCGAACGGCGCAGGACGCTGTCGGAAATCTGCTTCGCCATCAGGATCGACCGCACCAGGCGGTCACCCTGATCCGGCGAATCCGCGAACTGCGCGGAAAGCTGCACGAACCGCGCGACCCCCGCCTTCTCCGCCGCGCGGATCGCGGTGATCACGCCGTCACGGTCGACCAGGTCGACCGAGGCCTGATCCGGATCGGGCGCGCCGATCGCGCTGATCACCACCTCGGAACCGGCGAGCGCCTCGACGAGGTCGTCCGCGTCGGCGGTGACGTCGGCGACCACGGTCTCGGCGCCGAGCCCGGCGACCTGCTCGGCGCGGCGGCGGCTGCGCAGGCCCGCCCGCACCTGATGGCCCCGCCCCCGCAGGAGCCGGACCACGTGGATCCCCGTCCGTCCCGACGCACCCAGCACTGTGACCCGCATGACACCGAGTCTGCCCGAAGGCCACCCTCCCCGCATTTAGTCCTCTGAATGCGGCCGAAGCGCGTGAAGGCCCCCTTCCCTCGGCTGAGCCGAGGGAAGGGGGCCTTCACGCGCGTTGGGGACTAGAGGATCTCCGCCGCCGAGCCGACGTCCGGCAGCCCGCCGACGTCGGGGTTCAGCTCCCCGGCCTCGACGAGTTCCGCCTTGACCTCGTGCGGCTGGATCCGCCCGTCGCGGATGTCCTCCGCGTAGTGGCACGCGACCCGGTGCCCGGTGCCGAGCTCCCGCAGCTGCGGACGGTCGGTGTCGCACAGGCTCTGCTGCCGCCACGGGCACCGCGTGTGGAACCGGCAACCGGACGGCGGCCGCGCCGGCGAGGGCAGGTCACCGGCGAGCAGGATCTGCTCGCGGCTGTCCTCCACCGTCGGGTCCGGCACCGGGATCGCCGAGAGCAGCGCCCGCGTGTACGGGTGCAGCGGGTTCTCGTACAGCGTGTCGGCGTCGGCCTCTTCGACCAGCGAGCCGAGGTACATCACGCCGATACGGTCGGAGATGTGCCGCACCACCGCGAGGTCGTGCGCGATCACCAGGTACGTCAGCCCGAGCTTCTCCTGCAGATCCTCCAGGAGGTTGACCACCTGCGCCTGCACCGAGACGTCCAGCGCGGACACCGGTTCGTCGGCGACGATCAGGTCCGGCTCGACGGCCAGGGCCCGCGCGATGCCGATGCGCTGACGCTGACCGCCCGAGAACTCGTGCGGGTACTTCCGCAGCGCGGACTCGGGAAGCCCGACGGCGGCAAGGAGTTCGCGCAGCCGCTTGGCCGTCGCCTCCTTGTCCTTGTCGAGGCCGTGCGCCTTCATCCCTTCGGTCAGAATGGATTCCACCGACTGCCGAGGGTCCAAAGAGGACATCGGGTCCTGGAACACCATCTGCATCCGGCGGCGGGCCTTGCGCAGTTCCTCGCCCTTGAGCCCGGCGACGTCGGTGCCGTCGAAGACGACCTTGCCGTCGGTCAGCTCGGTCAGCCGGAGGATCGCCCTGCCCAAAGTGGACTTGCCGCAGCCGGATTCCCCGACCAGGCCGTAGGTCTCACCCCGGCGGATGGCCAGATCGACGCCGTCGACGGCGAACACGTGCCCGACCGTCCGGTCGACCACGATGCCGCGTTTGATCGGGAAGTGCACCTTGAGGTCTTCGACCTCCAGCAGCACGTCCTGCGGCGGTACCGTGTGGGTCATCGGGCCCCTCCTCGTGCGGCCACGGCCGGGATCACCGGGTTGTGGCAGCGCAGCAGCCCACCGTGATCGGGGGTCAGCTGCGGTGAAACCTCCCGGCACACGCCGAGAGCGTTCGGGCAGCGGGGCGCGAAGGCGCAACCGCCGTCCCACGGGATGTTGTCGGCGACGGATCCCTTGATGGGGATCAGTTTCTCGCCGCGGCCCGCGTCGAGCCGCGGGATCGAGGCGAGCAGGCCGTGTGTGTAGGGATGCCGCGGCTCGGCGAACAACGCGTGCCGCTCCGCGCGCTCGACGATCTTGCCGCCGTAGAGCACGTTGACCTGGTCGCAGAGACCGGCGACCACACCGAGGTCGTGCGTGATCATGATCAGCGCGGTCCCGGTGTCCTGCACCAGTTCCCGCAGCAGCGCGAGGATCTGTGCCTGGATCGTCACGTCGAGCGCGGTGGTCGGCTCGTCGGCGATGAGCAGCCGCGGACGGCACGCCAGCGCGATCGCGATCAGCGCGCGCTGCCGCATCCCGCCGGAAAGCTGGTGCGGGTACTCGGAAAGCCGCCGGGTCGGGTCGGGGATGCCGACCTTGTCCAGCAGCTCCGCCGCCTCCACCGACGCCGCCTTGCGCGACATCCCGCGGTGCCGCTCCAGCACCTCGGTGATCTGCAAGCCGATCGGGATGACCGGGTTCAGCGAGGACAGCGGATCCTGGAACACCATGCCGAGGTCGCGACCCCGGCGGTCCCGCATTTCCTTGTCCGACAGGCGAAGCAGATCCGTGCCTTCGAACGACACCGAACCGGTGACCTGGTTGCCGCGTTTCGCGAGCAGCCGCATGATCGCCAGCGAGGTCACGGACTTGCCGCAACCGGACTCACCGACGAGACCGACCGTCTGGCCGGGTTCGACGTCGAAACTGACCTCGTCCACCGCGGTGAACGGCTTCTCGCCGCGCCGGGAGAAAACGACCTTGAGGTCGCGTACTTCAAGGAGAGCCATGAAAGATCACCGCCTGTTCTTCGGATCGAGGGCTTCCCGCAGGGACTCGCCGAGCAGCGTGAACCCGAGCGCGACGATGATGATCGCGATGGCCGGGTAGTACGCCAGCTCGGGCCGGATGTCGAGGAACTGCCGAGCGCTGCGGCTCAGCATGATGCCCCATTCCGCCCGGTTCGGGTCCGGGTCGCCGAGACCGAGGAACGACAGCGCCGCCGCTTCGAGGATCGCGGTCGCCAGGGTCAGCGTGGCCTGCACGATGACCGGGCCGAGCGAGTTGGGCAGCATGTGCCGCAACACGATCGCCCCGCGTTTGACGCCGAGCGACGTCGCCGCGAGCACGTGGTCGCTGCTTCTCTGCGCGAGCATCGAACCGCGCAGCAGCCGCGCGAAGATCGGCACGCTGACCATCGAGACCGCGACGATGACCGTCCACTGGCTCGGCTTCTGGAACAGCGCGGCGACCGAGATCGCCAGCAGCAGCGACGGCACCGACAGCATGACGTCGACCAGACGCATCAGCACGGTGTCGACCCAGCCGCCGAAGGCACCGGCGAGACCGCCGATGATCATGCCGACCACGACACCGATGATCGTGGCGAGCACGCCGACCAGCAGGGTGTTCTGCGCGCCGACGAGCAGCCGTGAAAGGTAGTCACGGCCGAAGTCGTCGACACCGAGCGGGAAACCGGGCTGGGCGCCGGGGATGATGCCCTGCCCGAGGATGACCTGGCTCTGCAGATACCGCTCGTAGGGGTCCTTCGGCGCCAGCAGCGGCGCGAAGATCGCCACCAGCAGGAACAGTCCGGTGATCACGGCGCCGGTGATGGCCACCGGGCTCCGCATCATCCGGCGCAGCGCCTCGCCACCGAGGCTGTGCCCCTTCGCCGACGAGGCCGCGAGCCGGTCGATCGGCTCCTTCTTCTTGTTCAGCAAGGTGTTCATCGGACACGCACCCTCGGGTCGATGAGCCCGTACGAGATGTCGACCAGCATGTTCACCAGCACGTAGACCAGCGCGCCGAACAGCAGCAGCGCTTGCAGACGCGGGTAGTCACGCCGTTCGATGCCCTCGGCGAGCAGGAAGCCAAGGCCGCGGAAGTTGAACACCCGCTCGGTCAGCACGGCGCCACCGAGCAGCGCGCCGGTCTGCAGGCCGATGACGGTGACCACCGGCAGGAGCCCGTTGCGGAGCACGTGACGGCGCCGGACGATCGGCTGGGTCAGGCCCTTCGAGTTGGCCGTGCGGATGAAGTCCTCGTTCAGCACGTCCAGCACCGAGGCGCGGGTGATCCGGACGATGACCGCGAGCGGGATCGTGGCCAGCGCGAACGCCGGGAGGATCAGGTGGGTGAGCGCGTCCCAGGCGGCGTCCCATTCCTGGGTGATGATGCCGTCGAAGACCGCGAAACCGGTGACGGTGGTGGCGTCGAGACCGGCCATCTGACGGCCCTGCGAGGGAAGTCCCAGCGGGGCGGCCAGCAGGTCCTGCATCATGTAGCCGAGGAAGAACACCGGCACCGCGACGCCGACCAGGCTGAGCACGATGATGACGTTGTCGACGACCCCGCCGCGGAACCGCGCGGACAGGTAACCGAACGGGATGCCGAGACCCACCGCGATGAGCATCGCGCAGAAGCCGAGCTCGATCGTGGCGGGGAGGAAGTTCCCGATCTCGGACATGACCGGCTGGGCGGAGACCAGCGAGTTGCCGAAGTCGCCGGTGATCGCCCGGCCGAGGAACTTGAAGTACTGGACGAAGATCGGATCGTCGAGGCCGAGAAGCTTGTTCAGGTCGGCGATCTTCTCCGGGGTCGCCTTGTCACCCAGGAGGGCGCCGGCGGGGCCACCGGGCAGGGACCGGAGCCAGGCGAAGATCAAAATGGACAGGATCAAGAGCGTCGGTATCGCTTGTAGCAGCCGACGCACGAGAAAACGGAGCACGTGCGTTCCTTTGTTGCCAGCCCGGGAATGGACTTCAGGGGGTGGGCGCGGTAGCACCCACCCCCTGAGCCACTAGTGGTGGTGGATCAGTTGACCGTGACGGTGTAGAAGCGCTCGTCGGTCAGCGGGCTGGCCACCAGACCCTTCACCTTCGGGCCGACGACGATCGCCGGGGGGCCGTAGGAGATCGGGATGGCGGGCAGGTATTCCATGATCTTCTGGTTCACGTCCTGGTACGCCTTGGTGTGCGCCTCGCCGGCGGGCGCGGCGTCCGCGGCGGAGATGGCCGAGAACAGCTCCGCGTTGTTGAAGCCGAACTCCGGCTTCTCGCGGCCGAAGAAGGTGCCGACGAAGTTACCGGCGTCGTTGTAGTCACCGGTCCAGCCGAGCAGGTGCACGTCGTGCTTGCCCGCCTTCTGGACGTCGTCCTTGTAGCCACCGTTCCACGGCTTGGCGATCGGCTCGACCTTGATGCCCATGGCCTTCATGTCCTCGGACAGCGAGGTGAAGATGTCCGCCGGGTTCGGCATGTACGGCCGGGTGACCTCGGTCGGGTAGTAGAACTTCAGGGTCATGCCCTCGGCGCCGGCTTCCTTCAGCAGGTCTTTCGCCTTCTGAAGGTTGTAGTCGTACTTGGTGACGTTCTCGTTGTAGCCGTCGATCGCCTTCGGCACGAACTGGCTCGCGGTCTCGGCGCCCTCGGGGAGCTTCGACTTCACGAACTGGTCGCGGTTGAGACCGTAGGCCAGCGCCTGGCGGACCTTGAGGTCCTTCAGCTTCGGGTTGTTCTTCTGGTTGATGCCCAGGTACAGGATGTTGAACGACGGGCGGATGAGCACCTGCTCGCCGTCGTTGCGCAGCAGGCCGTAGTCCGCGGGCGACGGGTAGTCGTAGCCCTGGATGTCGCCGGCCTTGAGCGCCTGCTTGCGGGCGTTCTCGTCCGGGATGACCTTGAAGACCAGCTTGTCGAGCTTGGCCGTCTGGGTCGGCGAGTCGGTGGCCTTGACCAGCGTGATCTCACCCTTGGCCTGGTCCCAGCTCTCGAACTTGAACGGGCCGGTGCCGGTCGGGTGCTTCAGCGCGTACTCCGGGTAGGAGAACGAGTCACCGCTCTGGGTGACGGCGTCGGCGTTGTACTTCTTCAGCGCGTCCGGGCTCTGCATCGAGAACGACGGCAGCGTGAAGGCGGCCGGGAAAGCGCCCTTGGCCTTGTTCAGGTTCAGGACGGCGGTCGACTCGTCCTTGGCCTGGCAGTCCTTGAACACCGGGGCGCCGGAGGCGTCACCCTCGTTCTTGGCGAAGCCCTCGAAGACGTCGCCGTAGTAGATCATCTGGCTCTGGGCGGCGGCGCCCTTCATGTTGTACATGCGGTTGAAGTTGAAGCAGACCGCTTCGGCGTTGAACGGGGTGCCGTCGTGGAACTTCACGCCCTTCTTCAGGGTGAAGGTCCAGGTCTTGCCTTCGTTGCTGCCTTCCCACTTCTCCGCCAGGCCGGGCTCGAGGTCCGCGGTCCCCGGCTTGTTCATGATCAGCGTGTCCATCATCTGGCGGATGATGCGGAAGGTCTCACCGTCGTCGTTGAAGAGCGGGTCGAACGTCTTCGGGTTACCGGCGGCGCCGAAGACCATGGTGCCTCCCGAGCCACCCCCTGCGCCTTCTTCACGCTTCGATTCGGCACAGGCGGAAATGGAGACCGCGAGTGCGCCGGCAAGCCCGATCAGGGCCACACGGCGTGCTCGGGTCACCCGCAGTTGCTGCATCTGGCACCCCTTGAGGAGATTTTCGGTGTTTAGGCACCGTCCGGTCGGTCGGTAACTCGAACTCGGCGGACGATCGGTGTGCCCGCCGACACTAGCGGGAACTCAGCCCGCACTTAAGCACGCGAGGTTACGATCGCGCTACACGACGGCCAATACGACCGCAAAGTGTCCGCAATTCCGGACGGAGTGTAATCAATTCCGGACCACTAACGCGCAGAGTGCCGGGTCACTGACTCAAATGGGTGTCCACCACTACAACCAATGGGTGCCGGAGGAAACAGGACATCGGCAGGACATTGGGTCCCGTCTCGTGAGTGGTAAGCCGGATCTCGCGTGATCGGAGCCGGATCTCGCGTGATTGAAGGCGGAACTCGCGTGATCAGGGGCGGAACACACGTGACTGGACGGACGGCACGTGTGATCCGACGGACGACACTCGTGACCGGATGGACGACACGACCGTGGCGAAGCCTCCGCCGCGAGTCGTCCGTCCAATCACGCGTGTCGTCCATCCCAACACGTGTGTCGTCCGTCCAGTCACGCGAAACCGCCGTCCGACTCCGTCCTCACCACTCAAGAGAGGTGACCACACGGTCGGCCGCGGACCGGGTCCCGTCGACGGCGAACCACCCGCGCTCGAACAGCTGCCAGCGCCGCAGTTCCGCCCTGGATCCCTCGCCGTCCCGCGCGGCGGCGCGGTCGAGACGTTCGGCTTCGCTGCCGCCGTCGAGCCACGTGAGCAGGGACAACGACGGCCGCATCCGCGCGCGGCCACTGGAGACGCCTTCCAGCACCAGGACCTCGGGGACCGGGATCTCGACCTCTTCACCCGGCAGCGGGACGCCACTGGACCAGTCCACTCGCCGGTAGCGACCGGACTTGCCCGCGCGCAGCGGTTCCAGCACGCCGGACTCCAGCCGCGGCCACCACGAAACGGGTTCGTCCCAGGTGGCGAACTCGTCGGTGCTCACCAGCGCGACGTGGACGCCCCGGCCGGCCAGTTCGGCCACGATCTTCCCGGCCAGCGTGGACTTCCCGGAGCCGGAAGGGCCGTCGACGGCGAGCACGCGGACGGCGCCCAGCCTCGGCGGGGCCGCGAAAAGGGCGTCGATCAGCGTGCGCGCGCGGGGCTCACTTCGGGGAGCCCTTTGACGTTGTCGGGCGTGGCCGTCCGCGCTTCGAGCGCGGCGACGCGTTCTTCCAGGTCACGCTGGGCGTCGGCGAGTTCGCAGCGGAGCAGCGCGATCTCCTCGACGGAGGTCCGGACCTCTTCTTCGAGGTGCCCGACCTCGGTCGACAGATGCAACGCGACCAGTGCCAGCACGACACCGGCCAAGAGGAAGACGAAGTTCGACGGCGTCTGCACGCCGGTTATCCGCGCCATGAAGTCGGCGGCCTGCGGAACCAGGGCGAGCACGACCACGCCGACGGCGAGGACGAGCCAAACACCCGCGTACTTTTCCCGCAGTTTCCGCCGCCGCATCATCTCGAGGACGACGAACAGCACCAGACAGGCGACGACGATGCTGAGAATGCGCCAGCCAGCCATAATCAGCTCCTTTTACGCCGAATCCGACGAGTCGACGGCGGGACGGCGGCGCACCAGCGCCAGCAGCAGGGCGAGTCCGGCGCGGCCGAGGTAGACGGCCGATTTCACCGGCGAATGGCTCGGTGTGCCACCGGCCCGTTCCCGCATGATCACCGGGATTTCCTTGATCTTCAGTTCGGCGCGGATCGCCATCACCAGCGATTCGACCGTGTCGCCGAGGTATTCGGCCGGGTAGTACGCGGCGAACAGTTTGATCGCGCGCGGGCCCATCGCCTTGAACCCGGAGGTCACGTCGGTGAGCTTGGTCTTCCCGAGCCGGGAGAAAACGACCGAGAGCACGACCATCGCGTATTTCCGCGGGCCGCTGGCCTTGTACGAACCCTTGCCCGCGAACCGCGAGCCGATCGCGATGTCGGCGTCGTCGAGCGCGTCCAGCAGGGCGGCGACCTCGTTCGGGTCGTGCTGGCCGTCCGCGTCCACCTGCACGACGACGTCGTAGCCGCGGGCGGCCGCGTACCGGAAGCCGGTGCGCATGGCCCCGCCGACGCCGAGGTTCACCGACAGGCGGGCCACCTCCGCGCCCGCCGCGCGGGCGAGCTTGGCCGTGTCGTCGGACGAGCCGTCGTCGACCACCAGCACGTCCATGCCCGGCAAGGACTGCTTGACCTGGGAAATGACCGCGCCGACACTGGCCTGCTCGTTCAAAGCAGGCATCACGATGAGTACGCGACGGGTGGTCACGGACGTACTGGACACTGGATCACTCTATCTTCTTACTGGCCGTGAGCGGTGTCGGACCCGGCGGGGGCGCCGGAGGCGACCACACCTTGCTGACCTTCGATTTCGTAAACCGACGCGTCGAGGTTGTGGAAGACGCGCTTGAAACCCGGAGTGATGTCGAGCCGCTGGAGCCCCACCGCGGACTGCGCGTTGGGGGCCACCTTGCCCTTGCCGACCAGCACGTAGCGCACCTTGAGGTCGGTGAGCGCCTCGCGCACGCGCGGGTCGCGGTTGATGTCGTTGAGGAACACGCTGAGCCAGCCCGGCTTGGTGGTGAACTCGGCGCCGTAGTTGGTCCACTCGACCGGCTGAACCCCGGCGAGCGCGTACATCCACACCGAGCCGTCGGCCTTGTCGTTCATCACGCGCTCACCCGGCACGACGTGCTTCCCGAGCCAGGCGTAGGCCTCTTCCTCGCCCTTGCTGACCGAGGGGCCCTCCGTGCCGTAGTTCATCGCGAGCCGCGCGGAGTTGCGGCCGATGTAGCCGCCCCGGCTCAGCACCGTGACGACGAGACCGACCACCAGCGCGCCCACGATGGCCGCGGTGAACGGGTTCAGGTTCGGCTTGCGCTCACCGATCTTCTCGGCGAACTTGCCCGACGCGGTGTGCACGAACTCACCGAACGCGACGGCGCCTGCCAGCGGCACGAGCGCGCCGATCCGCCAGTGGTCGTTGTAGAACACCCCGGTCAGGGTGTGGATGAGCGGGGTTTCCAGCGAGATCGTCGCGGCGAACAGGCCGCCGAGCACCACGTACGCGCCGACCATCCAGAGCATCCGCCGGTGCTTGACCAGGAAGAACACGCCGATGATCGCCGGGATGCCGATCCACCACTGCGGGAACGACGCCATCGGCGAGAACGTGATCGTCTGCCCGAGCGCGCCGGACACGCTGGTCTCGGAAGCCCAGAACGCACTCGTCACGCCGCCCGCGTTGTAGAGCGCCGGGAGGACCTGTGGCACGCCGAGCACGACCGCCATCACGATCGTCGCGACCAGCGAGGCGGCGCTGCGGCGCCAGCCGATCTTCTCGAAGCGGAACAGCACCGCGAGCAGGATCAGCAGGAAGTAGACCATGATCACGAAGATCAGGCTGGTGTGCAGGCCGGCCAGCCCGGCGACGCCGACGCCGATCGCGAGCGGACCGGCGACACCGTTCGGCTTGAGCAGCAGGCGGGCGAGCGCGAGCATCGCGGGCACCAGCGCCACCCCGGCGACATACGGCCACAGCGGGCCGCGCCACAGCGAGTCGTACGGGAACGCGGTGAACCAGGTGGACACGGCCGCCGCGGCCGCGGTCGCGAGCACCGGCATCCGCCAGGCGCGGCACATCGCCGCGACACCGACCGGGACGGTCAGCACGACCATGAGCGCCGCCAGGTTCAGCGTCGGCATCATCGTCAGGCCGCCCTTGCCGAAGACCAGGGCGAGCAGCGCGTGGTAGGTGTCCGGATAGAAGTAGTCGTGCTGGTTCGGCAGGTTCGCGATGGTGCCGACGGTCGACGCGCGCGCGTCACCGTGTTCGGCGATCCAGCGCACCAGGTTGCCGTGGAACGGGGCGTCCCAGCCCTGCTGGACGTTCTCCAGGCTGCGCGAGCCGCGCAGGAAGGTCACCGTGCCGACGCCGAGACCGACCAGGACACCGGCGCCGATCAGCAGGTGGTCGCGAAGGGAACGCTTCGACTCGTCGTCGTCTTCGTCCTCGGCCCAGTCCGGGTGCCGCTTCGCGGTGAAGCGGAGCACGAGGAACGAGAGGGCGAAGCCGACGACGGACAGCAGCAGCACCCACAGGCCGACGTTGAGCATCGTCCAGCGGATGCCGAAGCGGCCGAGGATCGGGATGCCGATGGCGACGAGGCCGAAGGTCAGCAGCGGGGCCGCGGCGGCGAGGGTCCAGCCGCGCAGCCTGATCGCGGCACCGAAGACGAGCCCCGGCAGCCAGAACGCCAGCAAGACCAAAAGAACGTTCATCGAATTCGCTGTCCAACCCTATTCGGCGTCACGACGCCATCCGCTCGCGGCGCGCGATGGCGCGGCCACACTATCGAGACGTTTCGGAAGGTCGCGCGTTGCCCGGCTCGGGCGTGCCTCTCACCACGAACGCCATCACGACCAGCAGGCCGACGGTGGGTCCGGCGGCGAGTCCGACGACGGCACGCACGACCGTGTCGCCGGGGAAGAACAGCAGGACCAGCGCGGTCGCGACGACGACGGCGGCCCAGGTGATCAGCACCTTCGTCGCCTTGGCCTGCGCGACGAGCACGGCGGCGAGCAGCTGCATCGCGGCCAGCAGCACCGACGACCAGACCAGCCCGGCCATCCACCAGGCCTCGGGGTCGTTCTTGGCGCCGTAGACCAGGCGCACCACCCACGGCCCGATGAGCCAGCCGATCAGCGCGCCGAGCGCCGCGAGCGCCAGCGCGCCCATCGACCCGAGCGCGAGCAGCTTCCGCAACCGGTGCTTGCCCTCCTCGGTGCTGGACAGGCGCACCACGGTCGGCACCGCGAGGGCCTGGACCGGCGCCATCAGCGTGAGCGGCGTCCTGGCCACGAACAGGGCGAGGAAGAGCACGCCGAGCGCGTCCTTGTCCCCGCCGGGTGCGAGCAGGCTGACCAGCGCCGGATAGCCGGTGATGACGCTCGCGGTGAGCCCCGCGCCCGCCAGCAGCATCAACATGTTCGTGACGACCGGCCTCGCTGGCTCGCCGGCGTCGAGCTTCGGGTCCACCAGCTTGGCGGCGCCGCGGGCGAACAGCAGCCAGGCGAACGAGCCGGTCGCGGCGGCGATGGCGAACCAGTACAGCTGGGTGAGCCCGGCGACCACCAGCGCGGCGACCACCAGGATCCGCACGGCGGCCTCGACCAGGATCAGCCAGGAGTAGGACCGCACGTGGTCCTGGCCGATCAGCAGACCGCGCGCGGCGAACTGGAAGGCGAACGACAGCCCGCCCGCGAGCACGATCACGGCGAGCGCGAACTGGCCGCCGTAGACCTTGTCGGTCACCGCCGGGATCAGCGTGAACAGGGCGGCGACGGCGACCGCGACCAGGCTGGTGACGAAGGCGATCACCGCCGGGCGGCCCGCCTTGCGGCCTTCGAGCGCGGCGTGCGCGGACTGGCGCGAGATCTCCTGTTCGAGCGGGGACAGGGCGGCGCCCAGCCCCATCAGCATGCCCCAGAAGGAGAGCAGGACCGCGTTGTCGGCAGGCGACAGCGTCCGGCCCCAGACGACCGTGAGGACGTAGCCGAGCGCGATGGCGATCAGCAGGTAGACGCCGATGCGACCGGCGGATTTCCCGGTGTCCTTGGCCAGTTTTTCGCCGCTCACCGTGCTGCTCATTTACGGAGCCGTGCCCGCAGCGCCATGAAGAGGCCTCGGAGTGCCCCGGCCCCGAAGCCGGCGGCGAACACCGGGGTGAGCTGGGCGACGGCCTTGGCCTCGGCCTTGGTCGCGCCGAACTTCGTCACCGCGAACCCGGCGGCCGTCGACCCGGCGGCGGCCAGCGCGACGGCGGCCTTCGGGCGCTTCGCGGCGACACCGAGGCCGAGCACGCCGACGGCCATCGCGGCGAACAGGCCGTTGCGCGCGGGCCCCGGCGACGCGAGATACGAATCGACGAACGTGGTGCCACGGAAATAGGACTGCCCGACGAACTTCTTGAACGAATCGCGGCCGTGGTAGGTCGCGGAGAAGTCCGGGGCGAGGAAGATGCGGTGGCGTTCCGCGATCCAGCGCAGAACACCCGTGTCGTCACTGGCGAAACGGACGTCTTCGAAGAGCGACTCGAACGCGTTGGACGAATCCTCGAGAACGTCCTTCGGCGCGGAAAAGAATCCGGTGCCTTTCGGGAAGACGTCGAACTCCTCGATACCGAACGACATCAACCGCGGGTTCGCGCAATAACGGCGCCACGGGATCTTGACCAGCCCGGCCATGAATCCCGCGTACGGATTGTGCTCGGACGCGACGTTGATGTGACCGTTCCACACCGTGCGCTCGGGGTGGTCGACGAGCTGGTCGCGGAGGAAGGTGAGCGAGCCCGGGTCCACGATCACGCGGCTGTCGAGCAGCAGGATCTGCCGCCCCGACGCCTTCGCGATCCCCGCGCGGCGGGCTTCGAACCGGCCGCTGTTCGGCTGGGTGAGGACGGTGATGCCGTACAGCTCCTGCAGCTTGGCGAGCTTGCCGCCGGTGCCGTCGGTGCTGCCGTCGTCGACCACGACGACCTCGACCGGCCAGTTCGCCACCTGTGCCGACGCGATCAGCGCGCCGACACTGCGATCGATCCAGTCCTGCTCGTTGTAGACCGGGATCACGACGGACAGGGCCGGGAGGAGCGAATTCGCACTCACCCCGGCGAGGCTACCTTGCGCGGCCCACCAGTATCCTTCGGGCACCGCAGACCCCGACAGAATGGCTCTTCCGGTGATTTCCTTCATTCTCGGCACCACGGCGGAACTGATCAAAATCGCGCCGGTCTACCACGGCATCCTCGAACGCGGGGTCCGGCCGAAGATCTGGTTCACCGCGCAGCACGTCGACGAGGTCTCGGACGTTCTCGCCGACCTGAACCTCCCCGAGCCCGACGTCTGGCTCGTGCCGAAGGAGAAGGCGCACAACCTGGAGTCGCCCGCGCAGGTGCCGGGCTGGGCCGCGCAGGTGCTGCGGACCGCGTGGGGCCGCCGGGCCGAGCTGAAGGCCGCGCTGGTCGAGGACGGGCGTCCGCCGCTGGTGCTGGTGCACGGCGACACCTTCACCACGCCGTACGGCTCGCTCATCGGGAAGCGGATCCTCAAGTCGCGGGTCGGGCACGTCGAGGCGGGTGCGCGGTCGGGCAGCATCATGTCGCCGCTGCCGGAGGAGCTGAACCGGAAGATCGCGGCGAAGATCGTCGACATGCACTTCGCGCCCAGCGCGCGTGAGGTGAACAACCTCCGCAACGCCCGCGGCGTCGTCGTCGACACCGAGGCGAACACCGCGATCGACGCGATGCGGATGGCCATCAACGGGCCGCTGGACGTCGAGGGCCTGCCGGAGAAGTTCGGTCTCGCGACCCTGCACCGCTTCGAGCTGGTCTCGCGCGCGGAGAAGTACCGCGAGGCGCTGGAGATCCTGCGCGAGCAGAGCAAGCAGATGCCGATCCTCTACATGGCGGGCGCGCCCGAGCGCGAGAAGATCCGCGCGCTCGGCTTGGCGAACCTGTTCGACGAGAAGAACTTCATCATCCAGCCGAAGATGCGGTACCTGAAGTTCCTGCCGCTGGTCGCGCGGGCCGAGTACGTCGTCACCGACTCGGGTGGCCTCTCGGCCGAGTGCTACTACCTCGGCCTGCCGTGCGCCGTGCACCGCGAGCGCACCGAGACGCCGCAGCACCTCGGCGAGACCGTCGTGCTGACCGAGATGCGCGGGGACAAGCTGCAGAACTTCCTCGACACCTACCAGAACCGGCGCGGCGAGTCTTGGGTCGACAAGTTCCACCCGTCGGAGATCATCGTCGACACGCTGGCGCGGCTGGGCTACTGCTGACGCTTCGCGCTCGCTTACGAACGCTCTCGCGGATGTCATGAAAGGGTCGTTCAAGACGTTTTTCGTCCTGAACGACCCTTTCATGACATCTGAGGCCGAGTGCTCGTGAGCCACCAACCGAGCGCGTGAAGGCCCCCTTTCCTCGGCTGAGCCGAGGAAAGGGGGCCTTCACGCGCTAGAACTAGAGAGCCCGCCGTCCCGAGAGCGCCCGGCCCAGCGTCAGCTCGTCCGCGAACTCCAGGTCACCACCCATCGGCAGCCCCGACGCCAGCCGCGTCACGGTCAGCCCGGGGAAGTCGCGAAGCATCCGCACGAGGTACGTCGCGGTCGCCTCGCCTTCGGTGTTCGGGTCGGTCGCGATGATGATCTCGCTGATCTCCGCGCCACCGATCCGCGCGAGCAGCTCCCGCATGCGCAGCTGCTCGGGTCCGATGCCGGACAACGGGTCCAGCGCGCCGCCGAGCACGTGGTAGCGGCCCTTGAACTCGCGCGTCCGCTCGACGGCGAGGACGTCCTTCGGCTCCTCGACCACGCAGATGACCGTGAGGTCGCGGCGGGTGTCGCGGCAGATCCGGCAGGTCTCCTGCTCCGAGACGTTGCCGCAGACCTCGCAGAACTGCACGCCTTCCTTGACCTTGCCGAGCACTTCCTGCAAGCGCGCGATATCCGCGGGATCGGCCGCCAGCAGGTGGAAGGCGATCCGCTGCGCGCTCTTGGGACCGACGCCGGGCAGCCGCCCGAGCTCGTCGATCAGATCCTGGACGACACCCTCGTACAAGCTAGCCGCCGAGCCCGGGGAAACCGCCGAGGTCCGGCATCCCGCCGCCGAGGCCGCCGGCGAGCGGGCCGAGCTTCTGCTCGGTGAGCTTCTGCGCGTTGGCCGAAGCGTCGCGGACGGCCGCGACGACCAGGTCGGACAGGGTCTCGACGTCGTCGGGGTCGACCACCTTGGGGTCGATGGACAGCGACTTGAGCTGGCTGTCGCCGGACACGGTCGCGGTGACCAGGCCGCCGCCGGAAGTACCGGTCACCTCCGTGTTGGCCAGCTCTTCCTGGGCCTCGACCAGCTTCTGCTGCATCTGCTGGGCCTGCTGCATGATCTGCGACAGGTCGAAGCCGCCACCGGGTTGCACCATGATCCGATCGGTCCTCTCCTGGAAAATCCCGTGCCGCCTACCAGCCTAGCCGTCACCCGTGTGGCACCGTGGGCGCCGTGCGACGACGGATGGGCCTGGTGCTGGCGATCGGATTGACGCTGTTCACGGCGTGCGGGGTGGACACCCCGGCGTCTTCGCCGTCGAGTCCGCCGCCGCCCGGCACCACCACGGTGTTCACCACCCTTCCGCGGCCGAGTTCCACGACGAGCGCTCCGCCTTCGAGCGCGCCTCAGCAGCCGCCGAGCTCCCAGCAGCCGAAAACCGGCAAGGTCGTCGTGCTGGATCCCGGGCACAACGGCGGCAACGCCGGCAAGCCCGGCGAGATCAACAAGCAGGTCCCGGCGGGGCGCGGCAAGACGAAACCGTGCAACACCACCGGAACCTCGACGAATTCCGGCTACACCGAGCACGCGTTCACCTGGGACGTCTCGCAGCGGATCTCGCAGGCGTTGGCGGCCAAGGGAATCCGCGTCGTCCTCACCCGGCAGAGCGACACCGGCGTCGGGCCGTGCGTCAACGAACGCGCCGCGATCGGGAACGAAGCCGGGGCGGACGCCGTCGTCTCGATTCACGCGGACGGCTCGAATTCCGCCGGGGCCCACGGTTTCCACGTCGCGTACTCGGCGCCGCCGCTGAACGCGCAGCAGGGCGAGCCCTCGATGAGGCTCGCGACCGCGTTGCGGGACGGCCTCCGCGCGGGCGGCTTCCCGACCTCGACGTACCTCGGTTCGAACGGGCTCGCCCCGCGCGCCGACCTCGGCGGGCTCAACCTCTCGACCCGTCCCGCCGCGCTCGTCGAATGCGGGAACATGCGCAACGCCGCCGAAGCCGCGGCGATGGCGAGCGAAGAGGGGCGTCAGCAGTACGCGGCCGTCATCGCGAAGGCGATCGAGGACTACCTCGCCGGGTCGTGAGTGGCGATTCGGGTTAGAACCCGAATCGCCACTCACGACCAACGGGACCTAGGGCTTCAGCAGCACCGGACTGCCGCCGACCTCGACGGAGCCCGACTCGATCTCCGGCCGCGTCCCGTCGAGGCGTTCCGCGCTGCCCGGCGCGGACAGCCGCACGGTGCCCGAAGGCGCCCACGCGATCCGGAACTCCATGCCGTTTCGCGTGAACCGGCATCGCCACAGGTTCTCCGGCAGCCCGGCCCGCGTGCCCTCGCCGCACGACCGGATCTTCGCGCCGTCGAGCCAGCGGCCCAGCCGTTCGACGTGGGCGGCGGCGCGGGTCGGCGGCCCGCCCGCCGGCTGGAGCACGATCGGCACGCGGTCGCTTCCCCAGTTGTAGAAGTACATCCGCTTGAAGCGCGCGTAGAGGCCGGTCAAGAAAATGCGGGCGGCGTGGTCGGCGGCGACGGCGGGATCGACCGGCGGCTGTAGCGGGACGTCGAAATCGGGGCCGGTGCTCCACAGGTTCGCGTGCCCGTTGGTGCGGTGGAAGCTCCGCTGGATCTCGTCCGCGACGGCGAGCATCGTCTCCGGCGGGTCCGCCATCCTGCCCGGGTGCAGCTTGACCGCGGCGGCGTCGCAGCTCTCGTGGCCGCGGAGTTCGCCGAACCGCTCCATGACCCGCCGATACGCGGGATCGGCGAGGTGCCCCATCGACGGGCAGACGACGATGGCGCCGGGGTCACCCGCCTTGATGATCCGGCTCGCCCGCCGGACCATCTCCACCAGCCGTTCGACCGGACCGGTGAAGTACTTGAGGTGGTTGGCCATGTCCCACAGCTCGTAGGACTCGATGCGGCCGCGATACCGCTCGACGACCTTCCCGACGAACGCGTCCCAGTCCGCGAGGTCTTCGGGCGGCGCCGCCCGGGAGCCGTCCGGGTAGGCCGACGGCGGTCCGCCCGGCGCCGCCCAGCCCGGAGTGCCGCCGAAGACGTACAGCACCGGGAGCCCCGCCTGGTTCGCCCCGTCGACCAGCCTGTCCAAAGTGGACCACACAGGCCTGCCGCGTTCCGGTTCGAGGTTCTGCCAGCGGGTTTCCGAATCCCAGAGCCGGACCGCGCCGACGCCGAACGTCGGCATCAGCCCGGTCTCGCTGTTCGCCGTCACCCCGAAGAACGCACTGTCCACAGGGGACGGGAACTCGGTCCACATCGGGGCGTGGAGCGCCGGCGCGGCCGGTTCCGCGGCGGGCACCGCGCTCGCCCCGGCCACGGTGACCATGACGAGCGACGCCAGCAGCGGCCACCACCTGATCCGGTTCCGTCCCCTCGGCCGCGGGACGGGAGGCGCGGACGCGGCCTCTCCCCGTGCCGCGTCCGCGCGTTCCCACAGCCGGAAGAGCTTCGACAGTTCGCCGCGCTCGGCCTCGCACACCGTCGCGATCCGTTCCAGCGGGCCGAACGCGGCCGGCACGCTGACGCCGCTGCAGTAGCGGTGAACGGTCGATCGGCTCAGATGCGCCTTGGCGCCGATCCGTTCGTAGCTGTGCCCGCTACGCCGTTTCAGCCCTTCGAGCAGTTCCGCCAAGGCCCGGCCGTGTTCTCCTCCTGCCATGGGTCCCTCCCCCGGATGGTGCCTGCGAAGCGTCACCGACGACCCGCGAACGGGACACCCCCTTTTCGTCCCAGCGAAAACATCACCGCGCCCCGGGCCTCCCGGAAACGTCTCACGTGCCCGCGTCTCCGCAGGTCAGCGCGGACTTGTCGTCCCACCCTCCCGGATTGGTCCGATCGGCTTGTCTCAGCGCGTCCGGCACGTTTGAGTTACCGCCGGAGAAGAAAATGCCGTCTTGAGGGGGACCAGGCATGACTCTGCGCATGATCTTCGATCGGAAGGATCTCCAGGGGATCCGGATAGCCGAAGCACCGGACCCGCTGTGGGAACTGGTCCTCGGTTCGCATCAGCTGAGGGAGGACCGCCCGTCGGCCTGGCGGCAGCGGGTCCAGCTGAACCTGCGTCAGAACGAAGAAGCGGCACGATCGCTGAAGGCGCTGTTCACCCTCGTCCCACCGAAGGGGAACTTCCCCGATTTCCTGACTCCGCCCACGGCGGCGGGGTCCTTCGAAAGCGGGCTCGAAGCGGTGGCCTGCACACCTCGCGGACGGCTGTGCGCCGATCTCCGGACCGTGTTCACCGGCACCGCCCCGACCTGGGTGAAACGGCTCGCCGACGGCGATCGCGACGAGGTCCACGGGGTGGTCGGCGCCCTGCGCGACGCGTACGACCTGGTGATCGCGCCGTTCTGGCACAGCATGCGCGAGACCGTCGCCGCCGACCGCGCCCGGCGGGTCCGCACGCTGGCCACCGAGGGGGCGGGGGCGATGATGCGCGGCATCCCCGGCGTCCGCGGCTGGGACGGCGAGGTGCTGGAGATCGCCTACCCCCGGCAGCGGACCGTCCATCTCGGCGGCCGGGGGCTGACCCTGATCCCGAGCCGGTTCTGCGCGAACACGCCGGTCACTTTCATCGATCCGGCGCTGCCGCCGGTGCTGCTGTACCCCGCCAGCGTGACGAACGCGCGCCCGGCGGACGTGTCCCCCGAATTGGTGGCGCTCCTCGGCCGGACGCGCGCCGAAAGCCTCGGCGCGCTGCGTGTCCCGCGCACGACCAGCAAGCTGGCCTCATGCCTCGGCACCTCGATCGGCACGGCCAGCAAACAGGCCGCCGTGCTGCGCGAGGCCGGGCTCGTCACCAGCGCCCGGCAGGGCAGCGCCATCCTGCACCACCTCACCCGGCTCGGCACCGCACTGCTCGCCGGGGAACTCGACGAAGGGACCGTTCCATGAAATCGGTACTCGCCGCCGTCGCCTTGATCGCGGGCACGGCCGCCCCCGCCGCCGCGGCGACGGATTTCCCGGTGCTGCAGATGAACCTGTGCCGCAGCGGGGTCGCGAACTGCTTCAACCAGGGCGGGACGAACCCGATGGCGAAGGCGGCGAGCACGATCGTCGCGGCGAACCCGGCCGTCGTGACGTTGAACGAGGCCTGTTCGTCGGAGACGACGAAGCTGGCAGCCGACGTCAAAGCGCAGTCGGGCCGGGCGTACACGGTCGTCTGGCAGCCCGTCGGCAAGAAGGAGAACGGCCGGACGACGCCGTATCCGTGCACGTCGGGGCGGGGTGAGTACGGCATCGCGGTGCTGGCCAGGCAAGACCTCGGAGCGGTGAAGGCGCGCGAAGGCGGCTACTACGGGCCTCAGGATGGCGGCGCGGAGCAGCGGGCCTATCTGTGCGCGAAGTTCGGCACGGTGAACGCGTGCACCACGCACCTTTCGACGAAGCAGCCCGCTGTCGAGGAGCAGTGCCAGGCCCTGAAGGGGCTGCTGGCGAAGTACGGCACCGGCACCGTGTTCGGCGGTGATTTGAACCTGCGCTACCCCGGCGATCCGAGCGCGCAGGCGTGCGTTCCCGCCGGCTCGTTCCGGAAGGGTGACGGCAACGTGCAGCACATCATCGCCGGCGGCGCCTTCGGCTTCGGGAGCTCCGGGAAGACGTCGATCCCCGGCACCGATCACCCGGCCTGGCGGGTCACCCTCACCCGCTGACGCCCCGCATTCAGAGGACTACTTGCGTTCGTCGAGGGGGCGGGCGTTGAGGTGGTCGGCGAGCAGCTTCCGGGCGATCTCTTCCGGATCCTGCTCGGGCGGGAGCGGCGGAGGAGGCGGCGCGGGGCTCGCGTCCTCGTTGTAGAGGTCCTCGTCCTCCTCGACCGGCTCCGGCGGGAGCGGGATGTCCGGCTCGCTCGTCGTCACCTTCGGCCGCTGAGGCTCCGGCTTCGGCGTCGGGGGCGCCGGAGGGGCGCTGGGCGCTTCGGCGGACCGGCGGGTGAAGGAACGCTCGGGCGCGGGTGGCGGTGGCGCGGCCTTCGGCGCGGCGGCCTGCCGGGCCGGTGCGGCGCCGTGGACGCAGCGCACCTGCCAGTCGCCGCCGAAAACCTCCTTCAACGCGGCCGCGACCCGCTCCGCGTTGTGCGGCTCGGAAAGCCGCCGGGCCAGCGGCTCCGCGCTGTGCGTGAGGGTGACGGCGCGACCCTCGACACTCACGACGCTCGCCTGCGTGAGCATCGCTTCGGTGCTGCGGCCGCCCGGCACCTTGCGGATCGCGGCGAGCACCTGCGGCCAGCGGCCGCGGATCCCGTCCGCGTCGGTCGCATCGCCCGAAGCCGCGGCCGGAGCGGGTTCGGGTGCGGCAGAAGGCGGGGTCGGCACGGAAGGACGTTGCGGGGCGGGCCGCTCGGCGACCGGCTCGGGTCGCGCGGCGGGCTGAGGGGCCTGGGGCGCCGGAGCGGGCGCGGCGGCACGTTGCGACGGCCGCTGGAACTCGCGGACCGGCTCCCCCGAAGGCGGAGCGGCCGGGGCTGGCGCGGACTGCGCCACCGGAGCGGCTTGAGCGGCGGCGACGGGCGCCGGGGCCGCAGCGGCGCGGCGCTCGAGCCGTTCGAGGCGGGCGAGCAACGCGTCGGTGCTCTCGGCGACCGACGGCAGCAGCATCCGCGCCGTCAGCAGCTCCAGCACCAGCCGCGGCGAGGTCGCGCCCCGCATCTCCAAGAGTCCATTGTGGACGATGTCGGCGTAACGCGAGAGCGTGGCGGGCTCCAGTTTGCCCGCCTGCTCCTTCATCTTCTTGAGCTCGTCGTCCGGCGCGGAGACGAGGCCGCGTTCACCCGCGTCCGGCACCGAACGCAGCATCACCAGGTCGCGCAGGCGGTCGAGCAGGTCGGTGGCGAACCGGCGCGGATCGTGCCCGGCCTCCGCGAGCCGCTCGACGGTGCCGAACACGGCGGCCGCGTCGTCCGCGGCCAGCGCGTCGACCATGCCGTCGATGAGCGCGACGTCGGTGACGCCCAGCAGCGACACCGCGCGCGAGTAGTCGACGCCGTCCGGCCCGGCGCCGGCCAGCAGCTGGTCGAGCACCGACTGCGTGTCCCGCGCCGAACCCCCGCCCGCGCGGATGACCAGCGGATACACCGCGGGCTCGACCTTCGCGCCCTCGGCGGCGACGTTGCGTTCCAGCAGTTCGCGCATGGAGCTGGGCGGGATCAGCCGGAAGGGGTAATGGTGCGTCCGCGACCGGATGGTGGGGAGCACCTTGTCCGGTTCGGTGGTCGCGAAGATGAAGATCAGGTGCTCCGGCGGCTCTTCCACGATCTTCAGCAGGGCGTTGAAGCCCTGCGTGGTGACCATGTGCGCCTCGTCGATGATGAAGACGCGGTAGCGCGAGTCGGCCGGGGCGTAGAAGGCCCTGTCACGCAGCTCGCGGGCGTCGTCGACACCACCGTGGCTGGCCGCGTCGAGCTCGGTGACGTCGACGCTGCCGGGGCCTTCGGGCGCGAGGTTGCGGCACGAGTTGCACTCGCCGCACGGATCCGGCGTCGGGCCCTTCGCGCAGTTCAACGACCGCGCCATGATGCGGGCGCTGGACGTCTTGCCGCAGCCGCGCGGGCCGGAGAAGAGGTAGGCGTGGTTGATGCGACCGGCGGCCAGCGCGGTGCGCAGCGGATCGGTCACATGCTCCTGCCCGACGACCTCGGCGAAGGTAGCCGGACGGTACTTTCGGTACAGCGCTAATGCCACGGCCGCGAGACTACCGGGAGGGCCCGACAGGTGAGACCGGCACCGACCCCCGGCAGCTATCCGGTGCGCTTCGGCACCGCCGAACTGCTCCAGGACGCCGACCGCCCCAACGCCTGGATGATCTCGGTCGACGGCGTCGCCCAGTCGCACGTCAACCTCGACGACCCCTTGGATCTCGAGTTCGACTACATCCGCCGGATCGCCGACGTCGTCGACTGTCTCGGCGAAGGCCCGCTCGACGCGCTGCACGTCGGCGGGGCGGCCTGCACGCTGCCCCGTTACCTCGCCGCGGCGCGGCCGCGGTCACGGCAGCTCGTCTTCGACGCCGACGGTGAACTCGTCGCGCTCGTCCGCGAGCAGCTGGGCCTGAAGGGGCTGAAGGTCCGTGTCGGCGACGGCCGCGAAGGCGTCTCCGGCAGGTACGACGCTTCGGCCGACCTGGTCATCGTGGACGCTTTCGAACGCGGAATCCTGGCCGGCGGGCTCGCGACCGTCGAGTTCACGAACGAGATCGCGCGGGTCCTCCGCCCGGCCGGGACCTACATCGCCAACGTGTCGGACGGGCCGAACCTGCCGTTCCTCCGCCGGTTCTTGGCGACGCTGGCGGATTCCTTCCCCTACCTGGCGATCTTGGCCGAGCCGGGGGTCCTCCGGGGGCGCCGGTTCGGGAACATCGTGGTCGCCGCTTCGCGCGTCGAGCTCCCCGTCGCGGACCTGACCCGCCGCGCCGCTTCGTCGGCGTATCCGGCGCGCTGCGTCGCGGGAGAAGACCTTCGTGACCTGCAAGGCAAGGCGAAACCCATCACGGACGCGGAAGCCCTGCCGTCGCCCGTGCCGCCGAAGGATGTGTTCGGGATCTTTTAGTCCCCCAAAAAAGGGGATCCCGCGCACCCGTCAGAGCTTGCTTATCCTTGCTGCCTTCCGGCCCTGGGGAGGTTCACAAGATGGACGCCGCGCGGGATCCGAGGACCAGTGTAGTCACTCCCTCCCCGGCATGGAGGACAGTGGGGGGTATGAGTACTCCGACCTGGGAAGATGTCCTCAAGGCCGCCGAAGCGGTTCATCCGTTCGTGCGGCGCACGCCGGTGCTGCGCGCCGAGGTCGACGGGCGGCCGCTGGTGCTCAAGCTGGAGCATCTGCAGCGGAGCGGATCGTTCAAACTGCGGGGCGCGGTGAACGCGCTGGTGAGCGGCCCGTTGCCGGAACGGGTGCTGACGGCGTCCGGCGGCAACCACGGGCTGGGCGTGGCGACGGCGGCTTCGCTGCTGAATCTGCCTGCGACGGTGTACGTGCCCGAGTCGGCTCCGCAGGCGAAGACGGACCGGATCGAGGCCACGGGCGCGAAGCTCATCCGTCACGGAGCGACGTACGCCGAGGCGGCCGCGAAGGCGCTCGAAGCCGCTACTGAGCCGGGTACGCGGTACTTGCACGCGTACGACGACCCTGACGTCGTCGCCGGTCAGGGCACCGTCGCGGCCGAAGTGGTCCAGGACGCGCCGGATGTCGACGCCTTCCTGGTCGCGGTCGGCGGTGGCGGGCTGGTCGCGGGGACGTCGCTGGCCGGGTTGCCGACGTTCGCCGTCGAGCCGGAACGATGCCGCGCGCTCGGCGCCGCGCTGGAGGCGGGCGAGCCGGTGGACGTGGAGATCGACTCGGTGGCCGCGTCCGCGCTGGGCGCGACCAGGGCCGGGGACGTGCCGTTCGCCGTGCTCCGGGACCGGGTGACGTCCGTCCTGGTCAGCGACGAGGAACTGCTCGCCGCGCGGGACCGGCTCTGGGAGGCGTTCCGCCTCGCCGTCGAACCGGCCGCCGCGGTCCCGTTCGCCGCGTGGCTGGCCGGGAGGACCGAAGGCGACCTGCCCTGCGTCATCCTCTGCGGCGCTAACAGTGAGTGGCGGCCCTGAGCACGACCCGGAACTCCGTGTGTCCCGGGCGGCTGACGACGCCGACCTGCCCGCCGTGCGCGGCGACGACGGCCGCGACGATGGCCAGCCCGAGCCCGGTGCTGCCCGCCGCCCGCGACCGTGAGTCGTCGCCTCGGGCGAAACGTTCGAAGACCTCCGGGAGGATCTCCGGCGGGATCCCGGGGCCACCGTCGACAATGGACAGTGTCACCGTCGAGTCCACTATGGACAGCGTGGTGGCGACCTCGGTGCCCGCCGGGGTGTGCGTGCGCGCGTTGCCGAGCAGGTTGATCACCACCTGATGCAGCTGATCCGCGTCACCGAGGACGGTGATCGGCTCCGGCGGGACCTCCAGCAGCCATTTGTGCTCCGGCCCGGCGACATGCGCGTCGGCGACGGCGTCCGCGACTAGCCGGGAGAGGTCCACCGGCTGGTGCACCACCGGACGGCCGGAGTCGAGCCGCGCGAGCAGCAGCAGATCCTCGACCAGGCCGGTCATCCGCGTCGATTCCGACTCCACGCGGCCCATCGCGAACGCGATGTCCGGCGGCACCTCTGAGCCGGAGCGCCGGGTGAGTTCCGCGTAGCCGCGGATGGCCGCGAGCGGCGTCCGCAGTTCGTGGCTGGCGTCCGCGACGAACCGGCGCACCCGGCTTTCGCTGGCCTGCCGCGCGGACAGCGCGTCCGAGATATGGCCCAGCATGCGGTTGAGCGCGAAACCCACCTTGCCGACCTCTGTCCGCGGATCAGTGTCCACTTCGGACACCCGCTCGGACAGCGCGACCTCGCCGCGATCCAGCGGGAGCTCGGCGACCCTGGTCGCGGTGGCGGCGAGGCGGTCGAGGGGTTTCATGGTGCGCCGCACGGTCACCGCGCCCAGCGCGCCCGCCAGCAGGATCCCGCCGACGGCGACCCCGCCGAAGATGAAACCGAGGCTCCACAAGGTATCCGTGACGTCCTTGGTCGGCAGCCCGGTGATCGAGACACCGCCGTTGGACGCCTGCTTGGCCACCACGCGGTATTCCCCGAGCGAGCCGAGGTCCACGTCGGTGGGCTTGTCGGTCGGCGTCGACCGCAGCAGGGCCGAGAGCTGGGCCGGGCCGATCGGGTCGTGCGGGAACGGGTCGGCGATCTTCGCGTCGTAACTGGACCGCAGTACCGCCGCGACCACGCGCCCGTCAGGGAGGAGGTTCACGAACAACGAACCGGTGCTCTGCCCGTACGCGCGAAGGCCCTCGGGAACCCTTTCCCCGCCGGGACGGCCCGGTGGCGGCGGGCGGCTGGCACGTTCGCTGGTCTCGGCGAGACGGGCGTCGAGCTGGTCGATCAGGAAGCTCCGCAACGCCAGTTCGGTGACCACGCCGACCACCAGGCAGACGAGCGCGAGCAGGCCCGCGACCTGCGCGATCAGCCGTCGCCGCAGGGACCACGGCCGTCTACCCCGCGGGTTTGAGGACATACCCGGCGCCGCGCATCGTGTGGATCATCGGTTCCCTGTCGGCGTCGATCTTCTTGCGGAGGTAGGAGATGTACAGCTCGACGATGTTGGCCTGGCCGCCGAAGTCGTAGCTCCACACGCGGTCGAGGATCTGCGCCTTGGACAGCACACGCTTCGGATTGCGCATGAGATAACGCAGCAGTTCGAACTCGGTCGCGGTCAGCGGCACCGGATCGCCGCCGCGGTGCACCTCGCGGCTGTCCTCGTCGAGGGTCAGGTCGCCGACGACGAGCGTCGACCCGCTCGGCCCGGCGACCCCGCCCGCGCGGCGGAGCAGCGCGCGCAACCGCAGCGCGACCTCCTCCAGGCTGAACGGTTTGGTGACGTAGTCGTCGCCGCCCGCGGTGAGCCCGGCGATCCGGTCCTCCACCGCGTCTTTCGCGGTCAGGAACAGCACCGGCAGGTTCGGCACCTCGGAACGCAGGCGGCGCAGGACTTCCAGGCCGCTCATATCCGGCAGCATGACGTCCAGCACCACGGCGTCCGGCCGGAATTCCCTGGCGACGCGGACCGCCTCGGTGCCGTCGGCGGCGGTGCGGATGTCCCAGCCCTCCATGCGAAGCGCCATCGACACGAGCTCGGACAAGGTCGCCTCGTCGTCGACGACCAGCACCCGCACGGGGCTGCCGTCGGCACGGCGCAGGCCGGCCTTCGCGGAACCGGACGAAGGGACGTTCACACTGGTCATGGTGCCATCCTGGGCGGCGCCGATGAGGCTTCTCTGTGCGCCGGCTGTGCGTTTCCTGTGAACGATCACCCCGCCGTGGCGGAATCACAGCGCGTGCCCACCGGCGGCACAGCTCCCGCACAGCGACGGCGCCGACCATGGCCGCAACCGACCTTATGGAGGCGTCCAGATGACCGAACCGACCAAACCCGCCGAATGGGGCGCGCCCGTCCCGGAAGGCGAACCCAAGAAGACCTGGTCGGGTCGCAAGACCGCGATCGCGGCCGGGGTGGCGGTGGTGATCGCCGCCGGCGGTGGCGCCGCGATCTGGGCCGGAACCGCCGCGAACGGCGCCGAACGGGGCGCGATGATGGGCGGCCCCGGCGGCGGCCGGGTGCTTATGGGCCCCGGCGGGGCGATGACGCGCGACGCGCTGCACGGCGACTTCGTCGTCTCCGACGGCAAAGGCGGCTACAGCACCGAGCGGATGCAGACCGGCGAGATCACCGAGATCAGCGCGACCTCCGTCAGCCTGACCAGCAAGGACGGCTACAAGCAGGTCTACACGATCGACGCGTCGACCATGAAGACCGGCGAACCCAAGGCCGGCGAGACGGTGATGGTGACCGCCAAGGTCACCGGGAACACCGCGACGGCGACGACCATCGGCAAGCCGGGGCAGAACCAGCGCGGCGGGCCGCCCGGACAGGGCCAGGACGGTCAGCGGCGCTACTGAGCCACCACGGCGAGCAGCGCGGCGGCCGTTTCGGCGGGTTCCTGCCCGGAGGTGTCGAGGACGACGCGATCACCGCCGGAACGCCGCATCCGGGCCGCCTCGGCGATCGCGCGCGCGGCCACCCGGTCCCGTACGCCGGGTGGCGCGCCGCGTAGCTCGTCGCCCGCCAGCAAGGCGGACTCACCTTCGGCCCGGCGCCGGACCCGCTCGGTGAGCGTGGTGTCGTCCGCGTCGAGGTGGACGACGGTGACCGCGTCGAAGACCCGCCGGTGCTCCGGGCGGAACTCCCGGGCCACGACGATCAGTTGCTTCGCCCCCGCGTCGCGATAACCGCGCCAGACGGCCGACAGCAGCGCCGCCTCAAGTGCCGGGTCCGGGCCAGGGTTCGCGAAGCCGAGTTGCGCCAGATCGACGTACGCGACGGGCGCGTCCCGCTCCCACAGGTCCCGCAGCGCGCTGAACGCGGCGGTCGACTTGCCGACCGCCGTCGGACCGGTCACCACGGTCACCGGTCCGGGCTGTGGCTGTCCGGGCTCCGGCGACTGAACGGTTCCGTCGGCCACGGCACAGCGGTGGAACAGCGCTTCCACGGTCTGCTCGGGCCGCTGGCCGGTCGTGTCCATCGCCTCGCCGAAACCGGCGCGGTCGTAGACGTCCGCCACCGCGAAGAGGTCGGGCAAGGCCGCGGCGGGCGAGCCACGCCCGAGAAACCGGCGCCGGAGTTCGTCGCGATCGCACGTCAGCCGGATGAGCGTGAGGTCGAAGCCCGGGTCTTCGATGTATGGCTTCGCCGGGTCCACCACCCCGGACACGACGAGCTGCGCGGTGCCTCGCAGGACTTCCAGTACGCGCAGCAGATTGGCCGCCTTGATCGCGTGCGCGGCGTCCCCGCCGCCGGGCGGCGGGCCGATCAGCCCGAGCTGGTCGATGTCGACGTACGCGACGCTGCCACCCGCTTGCGTCAGGCGGGTGTATAAACCCCAGGCGGTGGTCGATTTCCCGGTTCCCGGTGCCCCGGTCGTCCAGAGCACGGGCGTCTTCGCTGCCCCCATGGGTTTCGATCTTAGGAACCCCTGTCCAGTGAAATAGGGCAGAGTTGAGCCCGTGCGGGACATCAGTGGTTCGCTGGCGAGGCAGGCGTGCGCGGTCGCGGCCGTCTGCCTGGTCGCCGACGCCGGGCTGTTCCTCATCGCCGGGCCGCCGCTCTCGCTGGGCTGGCAGGCGTGGGTGGTCTTGATCGGCGGCATCCTCGCGAACGCCGCGCTCGCCGGGCCTTCGCGGTATTCCGGCTGGGTTTCCGCCGCGCACGGCGCGTTGCTCGCCGCCGCGCCGCTCCTGCTGTTCCCGTACGACCATTACCTGCAGGCCACCAACGCCGGCGTGCTGATCGCGGGTTACCGCGCGGGCGCCTGGCTTTCGGCCAAACCCGCGGTGGCCGCCCTGGTGACGATGCTCGCCGGGCTCGTCGCCTGCAACGTCATCCCGGTCGACCGTGCCGACCGGGACTGGCGGCTGCTGGTCATCGACGTCGGTGTGAGCGGGCTGCTGCCGTGGATGGTCGGCCGCTACACGACCGCGCGGCGCGCGTACATCGCCGATCTCCAGCGCGCGGAGGAACAACGGCAACAGCACGAAGCGGAGGCCGTCCGCCGTGCCGTCGTCGAAGAACGCACGACGATCGCCCGCGATCTGCACGACGTGATCTCCCACCACGTCAGCGCGATCGGCGTGCACGCCGGCGCCGCGCGGCTCGGGCTGCCGGAGGGCGAACCCGCCGTCCGGCGTTCGCTCTCGGCGGTCGAATCGTCGAGCCGGGCCGCGATGGCCGATCTGCGGCGTCTGCTGGACCTGTTGCACGGCAAGGAGAACGGTGACGTCCAGCGGCAGCCGGGGCTGGACAACCTCGACGAGCTGCTCGACAACCTCCGCACCGCCGGGCTGCCCGCGCGGCTGACCAGCCACGGCGGGCCGCGCGACCTCCCGGGTTCGGTGGACATCGCGCTGTACCGCATCGTGCAGGAGGCGCTGACGAACGCGCTCCGGCACGGCGCCGGCGGGATCGTCGAGATCGACCTCGCCTACCGGCAGACGGAAGTGCTCCTCACGATCACGAACGAGATCGGCCGCCCGAACGCGTCGGCCGAATCGACGAAACGCGGCCTCGCCGGGATCAGGCAACGGGTCGCGTTGTTCGGCGGCCAGGCCGAATGCGGACCGCTCGACGACGGGCGGCACTGGCGGGTTCGAGTCGGTTTTCCTTTGGAGGCACAGTGATCCGGGTTCTGCTGGCCGACGACCACGCGATGTTCCGGTCCGGGATGCGCGCGGTGCTGGACACCCAGGCGGATTTCGAATGCGTCGGCGAGGCGGCGGACGGACGCGAGGCCGTCGCGCAGGCGGCCTCGCTGCGGCCGGACGTCGCGGTCCTCGACGTCCGGATGCCCAAATTGGACGGTCTGGCGGCGACCGAGGCGATCATGTCCGCGCCCGGCAACGACACCCGCGTTCTCGTGCTGACGACCTACGACTCCGACGAGTACGTCTACCGCGCCCTTCGGGCCGGTGCGAGCGGATTCCTGCTGAAGAGCCTCGCGCCCGAAGAACTCGTCTCGGCCATGAGGGTGGCCGCGCGCGGCGACGCGCTGATCGACCCGACGGTGACCCGGCGGCTGGTGTCGACCTTCGCCACCAGTATCGAACCCGCGGCCGCCGAACCGGCGGAGCTCGAACGGCTCACCTCACGAGAGCGCGAAGTCCTCCTGCTCGTCGCCGATGCCTCCAGCAACGCGGAGATCGCCGTGCGCCTGCATGTCGGCGAGGAGACGGTGAAGACCCACGTGTCCCGGATCCTGGCGAAGCTCGGGCTGCGGGACAGGGTGCACGCCGTCGTCTACGCCTACCGCAACGGACTGGTGGGGAACTGACCCGGCGGAGCTTGATCGGTTCGCCGGGCGGGGCGCCCGGTGCCAGAATCGCCACAGGGCACGTCGAGGCGGGGAGCTGTGGATGAAACGCTGGGTCACGCTCACGATCGGGCTGGTCTTCCTGCTGGTCGGCGGTGTCTGGGTGCTGCAGGGCGCCGGCGTGCTGACCGGCAGCTTCATGACCGGGCAGAAGCTGTGGTTCCTGATCGGGCTCGTCGCGTTCCTGGTCGGGGTGGTGCTGGTGGCGGCCACCGCCCGCCGCACTCGCCAGACCTCCGGTGAGGACCGGGCCGACTAGCCACGGCCGCTATCGCCGGACACGCGTGATCAGAGGCGTAACTCGCGTGATTGAGTGGCGAACACGCGTGATTGGACGGCGATCTCTCGGCATCAGGCGATCTTGAAGATCGGGTAGCCCGGCGCGATCTCCAGCAGTTTCTCGTCCGACGCCTTCGCGTCGACACCGTCGAAGAAGACACCGACCTCGAACTTCCAGCGCTTGAGGTACGCCCGCAGGATCTCGGGCTTCTCGTGGTCGGCGAGTTCGGTGTAGGTGAATGTCTCGGTGCGGCGTCCGACGCTGAGCTGCCCCTCACCGGCGACGCGCAGGTTCCGCACCCACTGTGTGACACCCCGCGGGGCGACCAGGTAGCGCTCGCCGTCCAGCTTCAGCAGGTTGACCGGGACGGAGCGCAGTTCGCCGCTCTTGCGACCACGGACCGAGAGCACCCGGCTGCCCAGCACGCTGACGCCGAGCCTCGTCAGCTTGAGCACGAACTCGTTGAACGCGTTGGTCGCCTTGGCCGGCTTCACGTAGCGGATCGCGGCGGGGGTGGCGGTCATTTCCGTCTCCTCGAAGTTTGCGAGAGCGGTGCTCTCTGTTAAGAGCAGTGAACATCAGAGCAGTGCGCCATGTCAAGAGCGCTGCTCTCGTTTAGGTGCGATGCTCTACAGTGAGAGCATGGCCGCCACTCAGACCGCGCGCGAACGTGCCCGCGCCGAACTCACCCGCGAGATCAAGGACGAAGCCCGCCGCCAGCTCGCCGAAGTCGGCGCGCTCGGCCTCTCACTGCGCGCGGTCGCGCGCGAGCTGGGCATGGTCTCGTCCGCGCTCTACCGCTACTTCTCCAGCCGCGAGGAGCTGCTGACCGCGCTGATCGTCGACGCGTACAACGCCGTCGGAGAAGCCGCGGAAGCGGCCGACGACCCGAAGAAGGGTCCGCTGGAACGGTGGGCGTCGATCTGGCACGCGGTCCGAGCCTGGGCGAAGGCACACCCACACGAGTACGCGCTGATCTACGGTTCGCCGATCCCCGGCTACCAGGCCCCGCAGGACACCGTCGCCCCCGCCGGCCGGGTGGCGTTCGCGCTCGTCGCGGTCCTGCGCGACGCGAACCTCCGCGTCGAGACCGAGGTCGGCGAGATGCCCATCGAGCTGCTTCACCAGCTCGACGCGCTCACCGAAATCCTCAAGATCAACCTGGGCCCCGAGACCGCCTCCCGGCTGATCATGGCCTGGACCCAGCTGTTCGGGATGATCAACTTCGAGCTGTTCGGCCAGTACGTCGGCTCCGTCGACCCGGCGGACGCCTTCTTCGCGCACGGGGTCCGTCAGATGGCCGAGTTCACCGGGATCAAGATGACCGGCTGAGCGCGGTCCACGAACGCATCAGCAGCTGGACGGCGTCCACGACGTCCTCGTCACCCGTCCCCTCCGGGCTGAGGAAGCGCTGCAACAGGAGACCGTCCTCGAGCGCGTGCACGATCAACGCGAGGAAGGCCGGATCGGCGGGCGGTTCCGCGCCTCGCGCGGCGAGCTCGGTCCGGATCGAGGTCTCGAGCAGTGCCCTTGTCGACTTCTCGCCTTCGCCGACGAGCGGGCGGGCGTCGGGATTCCGCAACGCGTACAGGGCCAGCTCCGTGCGCAGCGTCAGCCAGCCGGCGAGGTGTTCGGCGCGCTCGACGTTCCACGCGCGCAGCCGGTCCATCATCTCGGCGAAGGACCCGACGCCGTCACGCAGCGCGGCGACCTCCTCGGCCTCGCGCTGGGTTCGGCGGCGCAGCAGCTCGACGACCAGCTCGTGTTTGCCGTCGAAGTTGCCGTAGAAGGCACCGCGCGTGAAGCCGGCGCGCTCGGCGATCTGCTCGACGGACGTGCCGTTGACCCCGCGTTCGGAGAACAGCTCGGCGGCCGCCGCGAGCAGGCGCTGCCTGGTCTGCTCGCGGCTTTCCTCCCGCGTCAAGCGTTTCGCCGTCACATGGCGATCTTAGAGTTCGGGCTGCGGCTTCCGGCCGGACAGCCACACCCCGCCCGCGAGGACGGCGGCGGCGACCACGACGGCCAGGGCGGTGAGCGACCACAACGCCTGGCTCGCCAGGAACGCGGCGACCGCGCCGAAGAGAACGGCGACGAGGAGCAACGGCGTGGTCCGGACGGCTGCGGCGGCGGGGACGGTGGCCATGGGAGGTTTCCCTTCGGGGGTGGTGCGCGGAACACTCGGTTTTCGCGGAGGAGACCTCGGCGGCTCGGTGGCCTTACGCCGGGTGGGCCACGGATCACCCGTCCGGGCGAGATACCGGCGTGGCGGCTAGCGTCACGACGAGAAGACATCGAGGGAAAGGCGGCTCGCGGTGGAGAAGTGGGCGGAGCAGGTCGGCAGGATCCGGGTGATCGGAACCGGGGTGATGGGCCGGGGCATCGTCCAGCTCGCCGTGACGGCGGGGCTCGAGGTCGAGCTCGCCGACGCCCGGCCGGAGGCGGTCGGCGAGGCCATCGACCAGGTCGGCGCGATGCTGGACAAGCTCGCTTCGAAGGGCAAGATCACCGAGGAGGCGGCCGGGTCCGCGAAAGGCAGGCTGATCGCGGCCGAGGGTCCGCTGGCCCCCGCCGGCGGCGTCGACCTCGTCGTCGAAGCGGTCCGCGAGGATCTGGAGATCAAACGCGCGCTGTTCGCCGAACTGGAACGCGTCTGCGGCCCGGACACCGTGTTCGCCACCAACACCAGCTCGCTTTCGGTCACCGAGATCGGCGCCGCGCTGACCGATCCCGGCCGGTTGCTCGGCCTCCACTTCTTCAACCCGGTCCCGCTGATGCGGCTGGTCGAGGTCGTGCCCGGCGCGCGGACCGCCGCGTGGCTGCCGCCCGCCGTGACCGAACTCGTCCGCGGCTGGGGGCACGAACCCGTCCTCGCCCGCGACGCGCCGGGTTTCCTGGTCAACCACGCCGGTCGCGGCCTCGGCACCGAAGCGCTGCAGATCCTCGCCGAGGGGATCGCGAGCCCGGCCGAAGTGGACCGCGTCGCCCGTGACGTGCTCGGCCTGAAGCTCGGCCCGTTCGAACTGCTCGACCTCACCGGTCTCGACGTCTCGCACGCCGTGCTCGAAAGCATCTGGAGCGGCTTCCACGGCGAACCGCGGTTGCGGCCGTCGTGGCTGACGCGTCCCCGGGTCGCCGCCGGGCTCTTCGGTCGCAAGAACGGCGAAGGCTTCTACAGCTACGTCGACGGGCAACAGCAGGTCGAGCCGGAACCGGCCGCGCCGGAGGCTCCGAACACTCCGGTGTGGGTCGACGACGAACGCCTCGGCACGCTGCTCTCGGCGGCGGGCATCCAGGTGGTGCACTCCGCCTACCCGGACACGGTCCTGGTCGTCAGCCCGATCGGATCGTCCACTGTGGACACCGCGATCGCGGCGGGTCTACCGCCGGAACGGGTCGTCGGCGTCGATCCCCTCGGCGGCTACGCGAAACGACTGACGCTTACCGTCCACCCCGCCCTCGATCCGGCCGCCGGCCGCACCGCCTGGGGCGCGCTCGCCGCGACCGGCCTGCCGGTGACCGTGGTCCGCGACGGCCCCGCGCCGATCGCGCAGCGGCTTCTCGCGTCGATCGTCAACACCGCCTGTTTCATCGCCGGGCAACGGCTCGCGACGCCGGAGGACATCGACACCGCCGTCCGGCTCGGCCTCGGCTACCCGCGCGGGCCGCTGACCTGGGGTGACGAGGCGGGCGCGGAGCTCGTGCTGCGGGTCCTGCGCGGTCTCGTCGCGAGCACCGGCGACCAGCGCTACCGGCCGAGCGCCTGGCTCACCGAACGCGTCGCGCTCGGCCTGCCGCTGACGTTGACGGGCACCTCACCGGCGGACCTCCTGCGCTGAAGTACATGAAGGCCCCCTTCCTTGCGCCTGGCGCAAGGAAGGGGGCCTTCATGTACTTGACCTTTACCAGCGGCGGTCGGTCACCGCACCGTTGGAGGCGTTCCAGAACACGTAGCCGCCCTGGAAGTTGTTCTGCCGTCCACCGGACACGGCGAACTCGTCGGTGGTCGGATACCTCAGGTACCCGGCCTCCCAGCCGAGCGCTTCCCAACGCTGCCGGATGGCCCCGTAGACCCCGTGCGCGTCGGTCTGCATCGTCCAGTAGATCGAGCCGGCCTTGGTGAAGTGGACGTAGCGGCCGATACCGTCCGGCGTCTTCGCCTCTTCCATGGTCGGGTACCCCATGGGGCCCGCCTCCCAGCCGAGCGCTTCCCACCTGACGCGGATCCGGCCCCAGATCGCCCTGGCGTCGGTCTGCACCGTGTAGTAGATGGACGCGTTCTTGCTGAAGTGGTTGTAGCGGCCGATCCGGTCGGGCGTGATGCTCTCGTCCGTGGTCGGGTAGCCGAGTTCACCGGCCTCCGCGCCCAAAGCCTTCCACTTCACGCGGATACGGCCGAACACAGGATGCGCGCCCGTGTTCACCGTGTAGTAGATCGACGACTGCATCTTGCCGGGCCACATCGGGAAGTCGTTGTAGCGGCCGATGGTGTCCGGCGTGGTCATCTCGTCGGTCGCGGGCGGGCCGAATTCCTTGTGGCCGCCCAGGGCGAGGTACTTCTTGAGGATCTCGCCCTCGATCTGCTTCACACCCGTGTCCTTCGACCAGTACAGCCGCCCGCGCTCGTAGGTGCGGAAGCGGACCGTGCCGTCGACGGCCTCGGGCGCGGTCGGCGCGCCGAGTCGTTGCGCGAGCGCGGGTTCGTCGCGGTAGCGCTTGTCGATCGGGGTGATGTAGTTCGCCGTGATGGTCTGATCCGTGGTGCCCATGGTGATCTCGGTCAGCCGTCCGGTCGCGCCGTTCGACCAGCCGGTGAACGTCGACGCGCCGTCCGAGGCGACCTCGGCCGCCTGGATCTCCACCTTCGCGCCTTCGACCACCATCGCCGACGAGGCCCCGCCTTCCGGCGTGATGCCCAGCGCCGCGGCGACGTTGCTGGTCAGCGTGAGCCGGTGCTCGCGCGGCTTCGCGATATAGGTCTTCGAGACCTTCACGCCGGCGCTGTCGGTCGCCGTCGCGGTGAACTCCAGGTTGGAGTCCGTGTGGTCGGTGAACGGCATGGCGAACTCGGCTCCGGAGCCGCTCTGGTCCGGATGCGCGTGGCAGACCGCGTTCTCGGGGCAGTGCCGGACCAGGGTGGTCCAGGTGACCGGGAGGGCGCCGTCCTCGGTGTCGGTCACGGTCGCGCCGACCTTGACCTCCTCGCCGACGGCGAACAGGCGCTCACCGGGGTCGGTCATGGTCAGCTTCGGCGAGTGGTTCCCGGGCGCCACGGCGATGTCCGTGCTCCCGGACGCCTGCAGGCCATCCTTCACCGTCAGCTTGGCGGTGAACTT
The DNA here is from genome assembly GCF_000400635.2 of Amycolatopsis keratiniphila. NCBI lineage: Bacteria > Bacillati > Actinomycetota > Actinomycetes > Pseudonocardiales > Pseudonocardiaceae > Amycolatopsis > Amycolatopsis keratiniphila. Next base: position 8,520,505 of record NC_021252.1, read on the forward strand.
CTCGGTGCCCGCCGGGTAGGTGTGGCTGACCTTCGCGCCGGTGCCGGTGGTGCCGTCACCGAAGTCCCACTCGTAGGTCAGCTGGTCGCCGTCGAAGTCGTACGAACCGCTGCCGTCGAAGGTGACCGTGCGGGTTTCGGGGTTCGTCTCGGAAGTGGCGACCGCGACCGGCGCCTTGTTCCCGGTGGTGTAGCTGAGCCGCCGCAGCAGACCGCTGTAGATGTCGGCGTAGACGATGTCGCCGTTGGCCGCGGCCAGGAACTTGACCGGACCGCCGATGCCGGTGAACTTCGGCGGCGTCTCCTGCGGGCGGACGACGCGGCCCTGCGTGTCGTACTTGGCCGTCCAGAGCTTCTGGGTGGCGTAGTCGCCGAAGAAGTACGCGCCCCGGTATTCCTCCGGGTACGACTCTCCATTGTAGACGATGCCGGCGGTGATGCTGTTGCCGTTGTCGATGCCCTGCCCGTGGCGGATCGCCAGCATCGGCGGGGTGTTCACGGCCGAAGCGCACTGCGGCATCGCGGAGAACCCGTCCGCGGGCTGGTTGCCCTCGAAGCAGGGCCAGCCGAGATTCGCGCCCTTCTGGACGAAGTTGATCTCTTCCCAGGTGCCCCAGCCGACGTCGCCGACCACCGGCAGGCCGGTGCTGGCGTCGAGGCTGAACCGGAACGGGCTGCGGAAGCCGCTCGCGAACACCTTGGAGCGCAAGGAGTTCGGGTTCGCCGCGGAGTAGTACGGGTTGTCGGGAACGCCCGCACCGTCCGAAGTGATGTGGAAGATCTTGCCGAAGATCTTGTCGAGGTCGTACACGTTGAGCGCGAACGGGTCGGCCGCGCCCTGGAACCGGGAGCTGTCGCCGGTCGAGACCCACACCGTGCCGTCGGGGGCGGCCACGACACCGGTGATGCCGTGGATGTCGGTGTTGGCGGCACCCTCGATGAGCACCTTCTCACCGGTCAGCCCGGTCGGCTCGGCGGTGCCGGTGACCGTCCAGCGCGACGCGCGCAGGGCGATGCCGCCGCCGGCGACGTCGACCGCGCGGGCCGTGTAGACCGTGCGGGAGGTGGCGAAGTCGGGCGCGATCGCGATGCCGACCAGCCCCAGGTCACCGCTGCTGCGCACCGGCAGGGTGGCGATGCTCTTGGTCTGCCCGGTGGTGGACACCCAGGCGACGTTGCCCTGCTTCCCGGTGGTCAGCATCGAGCCGTCGGGCAGGTAGGCGAAGTCGGTCAGGTCGTACGGAGCCTGCCCGCTCTGCTGGTCACGCAGGACGAAGCCGGGCGGAAGCACCGGCGCCGCGGACGCCGATGTGGACGTCAGCGGCACCAGCAAGGTCACTATCAGCAACGTCACGAGGGCGTGACAGAGCGCACGGAATCTCGACGGCATGCAAGGGCCCCTTTCCCCAGTCGAACGTCTCATCGAAGGGGCCCACGTGGACATTTCACACTTTCGAGTGGCTTTATCGAACTGTGATCACCACCGTCGGTCGATCACCTGCCCCGTGCTCCGGTTCCAGGTGATGTAGCCGCTCTGGAAGCTGCTCTGCCGTCCGATGGCGATGCCGAACTCGTCCGTCGCCGGGTAGCGCAGGTACGACCGCTCCCAGCCGAGCGCTGCCCACCGCTGCCGGATCGCACCGTAGATCGCGTGCGAATCGGTGGCCATCGTCCAGTAGATCGAGCCCGCCTTGGTGAAGTGGTTGTAGCGGCCGACACCGTCCGGCGTGGCGGATTCGTCGGTCGTCGGGTAGCCGAGCGGGCCGGTCTCCCAGCCGAGCGCCTCCCACCGGACCCGGATGCGCCCCCAGATCGCGCGCGCGTCGGTCGGCACCGTGTAGTAGATGGACGCCTTCTTGCTGAAGTGGTTGTACCGGCCGGCGCCGTCAGGGGTCGGGAGTTCGTCGGTCGTGGGGTAGCCGAGCGGGCCCGACTCCCAGCCCAGCGCCGCCCATTTGACCCGGATCCGCCCGTACACCGGATGCGCGCCGGTCGACGGCGTCCAGTAGATCGACGAGTGCATCGTGCCGGGCCAGTTCGGGAAGTGGTTGTAGCGGCCGACGCCGTCCGGGGTGGCGGTCTCGTCGGTCGCGGGCGGCCCGAACTTCCGGTGCCCGCCCAGGGCGAGGTACTTCTTGAGGATCTCGCCCTCGATCTGCCTCACGCCGGTCTCGGCGCTCCAATAAAGCCTGCCGTTCACGTACGGCCGGTAGCGCACGGTCCCGTCGGCGACCTCGGGCCCGACGGGTGCGCCGAGTCGTTGCCGCAGCGCGGGTTCCGCCTGGTAGCGCTTGTCGATCGGGGTGAGGTAGTTCGCGATCAAGGTCAGGTCGTTCGCCGGAACGGTGACGGTCACCGTGCGCGAGGTCCGCCCGTCGGACCAGTTCGAGAACGTCGAGACGCCGTCCGCGGCGATCTCCTCCGCCACGACCTCGAACGTCGCGCCTTCGGTCACCATCGCGGTGCTGACCCCGCCCTCTGCCGGGATGCTCAGCGCCGCGGCCACGTTGCCGGTCAGGGTCAGCCGGTGCTCACGCGGCATCGCGACGTACGTCCTGCTCGCCGTCACCCCGGCGCTGTCGGTCACCGACGCGGTGATCTCGACGCGCGAGTCCTGGTGGTCGGTGAAGGGCACGGTGAACGCCGGTCCGCTGCCCTGCGAGCCGGGGTGCGCGTGACACGTCGCCTCCTCCGGGCAGTGCCGGATGAGGGTGGTCCACGACACCGGCAGCCCGCCGTCCTCCGCGTCGGTCGCCGTCGCCCCGACGACGACCGGTTCCCCGACCGCGAACGTCCGGGAGCCGGGATCCGTCATCACCGGCTCCGGCGAATGGTTTCCCGGCACCACGACGACGTCCGTACCGCCGGACGCGCCGAGACGGTCCGTGACGGTGAGCCGCGCTGTCGCTCTCGTGAGCCCGGTGCCGTAGGTGTGGGTCACTCGGACACCGGTCTGGCTCGTGCCGTCGCCGAAATCCCAGTGGTAGGTCAGCGGATCGCCGTCGAAGTCGTAGGAACCGCCGCCGTCGAAGGTGACCGTGCGGGTTTCGGGGTTCGTTTCGGAAGTGGCGACCGCGACCGGTTCCGCGTTCGTCCCCGGATAGCTGAGGCGCCGCAGGTTTCCGGTGTGGATGTCGGCGTACACGATGTCGCCGTTGGCCGCGGCCGCGAACTTCACCGGCCCGCCGATGCCGATGAACTCCGGTGGCCGCTCCGGCGCGCGCACGAGCCTGCCCTGGCTGTCGTACGTCATCGTCCAGATCTTCTGCGTGACATAGTCGCCGAAGAAGAAGGCGCCCCGGTATTCGTCCGGATAGGACGATCCACTGTAGACGATCCCGGCGGTGACACTGTTGCCTTCGTCGACGCCGGAACCGTGGTGGTACGCGGTGGTCGGCGGTGTGTTGACCACCCCGGCGCAGCCCGCCAGCCCGGAATACCCCGGCGTGGGTGCGTTTCCCTCCCAGCAGGGCCAGGCGTGGTTCTCCCCCGGCCGCACGACGTCCACCTCTTCCCAGGTGTTCCAGCCGACGTCGCCCACGACCGGCAGACCGAGCCGCGGGTCGAGGGAGAACCGGAAGGGACTGCGGTAGCCGCTGGAGAAGACCTTGGAACGATTGGCATCCGGGGCCGTGGCGGAGTAGTACGGATTGCCGGGAACGCCGGCGCCGTCCGAGGTGACGTGCAGGATCTTGCCGTAGAGCTGATCGAGGTCGAGCGAGCGCAACGCGCCCGGATTCATCCTGGTGAAGTCGGCGGCGTCGCCGATGGAGATCCACAACGTGCCGTCGGGCGCCGTGACGAGACCTGTGATGCCGTGGACGTCGTAGAACCCGGGAAGGTCGACGAGCACGCGTTCGTTCGCGAGCCCGGTGGGGATGTCCGTGCCGGTCACCGTCCAGCGCGCCACCCGCATGGTGAACGCGCCACCGCCCGTGTCGAACGACCACGCGAGGTAGATCCGGTGTGACGTGGCGTAATCCGGCGCGACGGCGAGCCCGACGAGCCCGAGATCGCCGTCGTCGTGGACGGGAAGGTTCGCGATCGTCCTGGCCGGACCGGTGACCGGCACCCAGGCGACCTTGCCGCTCTTGCCGATGCTGAGCACGGAACCGTCCGGCAGATAAGCGAAATCGGTCAGGTCGAACGCGGCCTGACCGCTCGGCTGGTCACGCAGGACGAAGCCGGAAGGCAGAGTGGGCGCTCCGGTCGCTTCCGGAGCGCCCACCCATCCGGGGAGAAGCAGGATGGAAACCGACAGGGCGGCGAGTACCCGGCTCCAGATCATCGGCACTTCCCCATTTCCGGCGTGTCCTGGGCACGTCGCCGGGAACGGGGCGGTCATTGCCGCCGGGAGCTTTCATTTATCTCAAAGCAACCGAACCGCAATGATCGCCACGGATCGTGCTCGGTCACCTACCCAAGGGTCGTTTCGGGTTCCATTGACCCGTCGACAAAGGCCCTGAGTGTCCACAAGGGACATCTCGTGTCGACCAGATGTCCGTTTGATGCCTATATAACCGTTTCTACACGGGGGTCGTGAGTGGGAATGAGGGTTAGAACCACCCAAATCACTCACGACCCCCGCGCAAAGCCGACAAACCGGGCGTCACTCACGACCACCGGCACCGAAGCGGATCAGGCCACGACCTGCACCACGTCGCCCTTCTGCAGAGTCGTGAAGTACTTCTGCGAGGCCGCCGCGGCCAGGTGGATGCAGCCGTGCGAGTACACCGAGAGGCTGCCCGTGTGGAAGGCGATACCCGGCAGGAAGAACACCGAGTTCGGCATCGGCGCGTCGAACTGCTTCGAGTGGTAGTTCTTGACCTTGGCCGAAACGTGGAAGACGCCGGTCGGCGTGGCATATCCCTTCTTGCCGGGCAGTTGCTTGACCGGACCGTAGATGACCTTGCCGTCCTGCAGGAGCCACGTCTTGAGCGCGGAGAGATCCACGCAAGCGCTCACGCCCGGTGAGGCCAGCGCGGCCTTGCAAGGCACGTCGGCGGCGTTCGCGGCGGGCTTGGGCGCCGGTTTCGGCGTGGGCTTCGGCGTCGGCTTGGGCTTGGAAGACGTCGGTTTCGGCGTGGCACTGCTGCTGCTCGGCGTCGGCGTAGGCGCCTGGGACGACGTGGCCGGGGTCGAAGAGGGCGCCGACGTGGTCGTGGACGCACCCTGCGCGACGGCTCCGCCACCGGGCGCACTGCCGCCGGCGTCGCCCGAACACGCGGTCAGCACCAGCGCGGTGGCCAGTGCGGTCACCCCCACCAGGAACTTCTTCACGACCCTTACCCCCGTTTGTCCGTAGTCCGTCCGACATGGGTAAAGACGGAGCTCACCCGGCCGGGGTTGTTGATCGGCAGGTCACGATCGCGTCTCAGGGCCTGTGGGCGGAGCTGAAGGTTTACCCCGGAGCGTGCCCGAACGCGTGAACCCGCCCTGGCCGAAGGCCCCGCTATCGCGGTGGCGGGTTCACCAGCAAAACTCAGGGCACGCGGCCGACGACCCTCGCGTACATCCGGCCAGGGTTGGCGCCTTCGTCCAGATATCCGGGCAACGGCGGCAGGTCGCGCGCGAACACGGCCAGCCGCCCGAACAGTTCGTCCGCGTCACGGGGCCGCCGTTCCGGGTCCTTCTCCAGGAGATCCGCGAGCAGCACGTTCAGTCCAACCGGGACACCGGCCACTTCGGCCGGGCTCTCCTTGACCTGCTTCTCGAACACCGCGTACGCCGTCGGGCCGGTGAACAGCTGCCTGCCGGTCAGCATTTCGTGCAGGACGCAGCCCAGCGCGTACAGATCGCTGCGCGGCCCGGCGATCCCGCGCTGGATCTGCTCCGGCGCCATGTACGCGGGGGTGCCGAGGATCTGCCCGGCACGGGTGAACTGGGCGACGTCGGTCTCGCGCAGCATCGCGAGCCCGAAATCGAGCACCTTCACGCTGCCGTCGGGGCACAGCATCAGGTTGGTGGGTTTGAGATCGCGATGGCAGATGGAAAGCGCGTGCGCCGCGGACAGCACGGCGCAGGCCTGCGCGGCGATCGCGGCCGCCCACGGCACCGGCAGCGGCCCGTGTTCGGCGGCCAGGTCGGCGACGGTCACGCCCTCGATGAACTGCATGACCTGGTACAACCGCTCGTCGTAGGTGCCGAAGTCGTACAGCGTCGGCGCGCCCGCGTGTTCCAGGGTGGCGAGGATCCGCGCCTCGCGGATGAAGCGCTGTTCGAGTTCGGCGTCCGGGCCGCCGGGAAGGCCGAGGAACTTCACCGCCACGCGGCGGCCGAGATGCCGGTCGTGGCCCGCGTACACCGCGCCCATCCCACCCCGCCCGAGCGGCAGCTCGTCGAGTTCGTAGCGGTCGGCGATAAGCAACCTAGTTCTCCGGCTTGAGCTGTCCTTCGGTGAGCCCGGCCAAGCCTAGCCTCACCAGCTCCAGGCCCGATTCCGCCGCCTCGCGCAGGGCGTCCTCGAAGGCGGCGAGCCGGGTGAACGCCGCCCCGTGCGCGCGTTGCCTCTCGATCGGCAGGCGCGGGATCCGGGTGCGTTTGAGGTCGATCCTGGTCGAGGAGGCCGGCGCGATCCGCCCGGCCGCGCGCAGGCAGCCGGCGAGGAACGCGGCGTCCAGCCGTTCGGGGTCGGTGCGGTACTTCGACATCGTCGGCTCCGCGGTGAACGTCTCTCCACTGTGGACATACGCGGGAACGGCGGGCGACGCGACGACATCGCCTTCTTCCACCGACTCCGGCACGGTGAGCACTCCGGACTTCAGCAGCTCCCCGATCGTGACGAACGAGGGTTTCTCGTCGGACACGGCCAGCGACGGCGGTTCCGGCCGAATACCCTCGAAACGCTTGAGGACTTCAAGGAAGGCTTCCCCCGCGTGTTCACCGCGCGCCTGATGACGAACCGGGGAAAGGTCGATCTCCTCGTCGAGCAGATCGATGATCCGGACCGTGCCAGGTACGTCGGCACCGCGCAGATATTCCTCCACAGTGGACGGATCAGTCGTCAGAAGAAGGCGGGACGGCGGCCGTTCGCCGGATTCCGGCCGCCGCAGCAACCAGAGATCCGCGCTGCCGACCGTCACCACGGCTCGCAAAGCCCCGGCCCGCAACAGGTTCCCGCGGATCCTCCGCCCCGTTCGACGGCCCGCCGCGGCTGGTGGCATGCGGATCGCGACGAGCCCGCCGGGTTTCACGTGCGCGAGACAGTGCTGCACCCACGCCAGTTCCGGTTCGCCGCGCGGCGGCTGGCCGTACACCCAGCGCGGGTCTCCGATGAGTTCGTCGTAACCCCATTCCCGTTCGTTGAAAGGCGGATCGCAGACGACGGCGTCCGCGAGCACCCCTTCGTAGGAGTCCATCGACAGGGCGTCCGCGCCGTACATCTCCATGTCCGCCCCCGCGAGCAGGAGCCGGTGCGCGGCGATGCACGACGTCGCCGGATCGTCGACCTGGCCGAGCAGCCGGGTCCCGCCGGAGGCCAGCAGCAGCGTCCCGAGCCCGCACGCGGGGTCGAGTACGACGCCGGGGTCGGGGCCGATGAGCCGGGACATCAACGCCGCCACCGGTTCCGGCGTGACGGACAGCTGGCGCGAGTGCGCCTCGACGTACCGTTCGCATAGGAACTCGTAGGCTTCGCGTGCTCCTCGCTCTTCGGCGAAGCGGTCCAGAAGTCCGAGCAGTTCTGCGTCGTCGTAGCGGGGCGAGAAGGTCCACACGCCGCGCCGCGACAGATACGACCCCACCCGGCCGACGCGGTCGCCGAGCGCCAGATCGTCGCCGAGGTTCCGCAGCCGCTGCCATACCCGGTCGCCGAGCGAGATTTCGACCGGCTTCCCCCGCTCACGCAGCCAGTTTTCGACGGCGAACAGGGAAAAGAGGGGGCTCGACGCCGTCCCGCCGACGGGCGGCGGAAAATCGCCGTAACGTCGGCGCCAGTTGCTGACGGCGGCGCGGCCGACGCCGGCGATGCGCGCGATGTCCGCCGCGGTGACGGTGGCTTGCTCCTCCATCGCCGCATCGTAACCGACAGCTGACCATTCCAACCCTTTGTTTGTGAACTCAGTACACAGCTGCTTTACTGGGAGCCATGAGGTACACCCTTCGGTACGCCGCCGGCTCGGACGTCGGACGGCGCCGCCAGGTCAACCAGGACTCGGTCTATGCCAGCGCCAGGATGCTGGCGGTCGCCGACGGCATCGGCGGGCAGCCGCACGGCGAAGTGGCCAGCGCCGAAGCGGTCGGCGTCCTGTCCCGGCTCGACACGGACCTCCGCGGCTTCGACCTCGCGGACGTCGACCTGACCGAGGTGCTCACCGGCGGCCTTCGCGCCATCGACGACCGGCTCTCCGCGAAGGCCGAGCAGGAGCCCGAGACGCGGGGCATGGGCACCACCCTGACCGCCCTGCTGTTCGACGGCACGCACTTCACGGCCGCCCACATCGGCGACTCGAAGGGCTACCTCCTCCGCGGCGGCACGCTTCGGCGCTTCACCCGCGACCACACCCTCGCGCAGGCCCTGGCGGACGACGGCCGCATCGACCCCTCGGAGGTCGAGGGACACCCCCGCGGCTCGCTGTTGATGAAGGCGCTCCTGAGCACCGGCAGCGGCGAAGCGGACATCTGGGCCTTCGACGCCGCCCCCGGCGACCGTCTCCTGCTGTGCTCGGATGGGTTAACGGCAACGGTTGTCGAAACCGTTATCAAGGACGTCCTGGGCGCCTTCCAAGATCCCGCCGAGACCGTCCCGAGGCTGATCGACCTGGCCAACGAAGGCGGCGGACCGGACAACATCACCTGCGTCGTGGCCGACGTTCTCGCGCCTGCGGCCGCCTGAGCCGCCGAAGCGGCAAACGCAGGTCAGACCCGCCTTCGCGGGGGCGAAACGGCATCCGGTATCGTTCCCCACGGAGGATTGGCCGAGCGGCCTAAGGCGCACGCTTGGAAAGCGTGTTGGGTTCACGCCCTCGCAGGTTCGAATCCTGTATCCTCCGCCGTCAGCAAGGCCCCGGACGTTCCGACGTCCGGGGCCTTGTTGATTACTTAGCAGGACCTTCACTTAACAGAGTCAGTTGATCACGCTAAGTTTAATAGTGGTCGTTCCAGCCCCCGACGTCCCAAGGAGTCCGCCAAAATGGCCGGAGTCGAAGAGATCCGCGCTGGTATCGCGCTCGCGAACGAGAAGGCATCCGCGAGCATCGCCGCACTTCAGCAGGCAGCGCAGTCTCTCGAAGAAGCCCAGCTTTCGCTTTCCCAGGCCACCCAGGGCAGCACCCAGCACGAGGTGAGCCAGGCGCACGGGCTTCTCGCCGAAGCCCTGCAAGGCATCACCGGCATGCAGAGCACCATCCAGGCGGGCATCTCGTCGGCCGAGTCGTACTCGACCCGTCTCTGACATGTACCTCGAGGAACTGCACCAGCTGCTGACGGCCGTCCAAACCGGCCTCGCCGACGGACGCGCCCATGCCGAGCGGGCCAGGAGCCTGCTCGAAGAGTCCAGACGCGCCATCGTGGAACCCCAGGCGCAGGCCGTGCCATGGGTGCCGCCGCAGCTGGCGCAGGCCGACGAGGGAATGGAAAACCTCCTGACGCGCCTTTCCGCCGCTGACGACCTGGTCAGCGGTTACCAATCCCGCCTCTGAGATCGGCGAGCCGGTATGGGCAGCAAAGCGAGTGAACAGCGCAATCGAGTCGCCACGGCGCTCGAACGGGTCCGGCACCAGATCGGGCTCGTCCTCGGCGCCGCCGCCGGCGCCCGTCAGGCCGCCGAGGCGGAGCTGGCCAAACTGCAACTGGAACAGCACATCGTCCGGGTGGGGATGAACAACTCCACTTCGGAGCAGTACGCCGAATGGTCGCGGCATCCCGCCGCGAACGAGGTGTTCGGCCTGCTGACCAACGTGCGCGGCCAGTTCTACGCCGACTGGGAAGCGGGCCCGAACGCGTTGCGCGAACTCGTCGCGAGCAACGCGCCAGGGCCCGCGAGCCAGCAGCCGGGCAACTGGCTCGGCCGCGTCGGCACGAATCCCGGCATCACCGCGCCCGGGCTGTGGCGTGTCGGCTCGGCGACCGTGCCGGGCCAGGACGTCCCGCGCACGTTCGACGTCGCGGTCCCGCTGCTCGACGAGTCGCATCTGTCCATCACTTCGGCGCCGAAGACCAGGGCCGCGGTGGACGGCATCGTGGAGAACCTGCTGATGCGGATCCTGAGCACGTTCGAACCCGGTGCGGTGCGCGTCCATCTGTGGGACGTCGGGCAGCTGACCGCGATCCTCCCCGACCTGTACCCGTTGAGCCGCACCAGCGCGCTCACTCTGTACGACCCAGGGCGCCTGGAGGACCTCCTCGACGAACTGGCCGGGCACATCCGCCGCATCCACGCGACCGGGATGCAGGCGGGGCACACGTCGCTGCGGGAAATCCGGCGGGCGAGCGGCCAGCGCGTCGAGCCGTTCCGTGTCGCGGTGCTCTACGGCAACGGCGAGACCCTCGAACCGGAGCGCGCCCGCGAACTGAAACGGGTCGCCACCGGGGCGCTCGCGGCCGGGATCTGCCTGATCCTCATCGACGTGCCGACCATGCTGTCGACGTCGGTCGAATCGCTGAGCCTGCACGACGAACGGCGGGCGATGACCAGCATGACCGGCCCGGACCTGGTCGTCGACCTCGATCCGCCGATGCCGTCCGGGCAGGTCATCCGCGCCGCCGGCCGGATCGCCGAAGCGCTGATCGCCAAACAGGGCGGGCCGCGCGCGTTCGCCGACCTCCTGCCGACCGAGCTCGGCAAGGAGAGCTCGGCGCGGGAACTGCGGGCGCCGGTCGGGTTCTTCGAGGGCGAGCCGGTGGAGGTCGTCATCGGCGACGCCAGCCCGCACGTGCTCATCGGCGGGCCGAGCGGTTCGGGGAAGACGAACTTCCTGTACTCGCTGCTCGGCAGCCTCGCGGCGCGGTACTCGCCGGACGAGCTCGCGCTGTACCTGCTGGACTTCAAGGAAGGCGTGTCGTTCGCCGGGCTCGCGCCGGGACGGCGGGACGCCAGCTGGCTGCCGCACGCCAAGCTCATCGGGGTCAACGTCAACACCGACCGCGAGTTCGGCCTGGCGCTGCTGCGGTTCCTCGCCGACGAGCTGCGCCGCCGGTCGGCCGCGGCGAAACTGCACGAGGTCACCAATCTCGCGGATCTGCGCGAGCAGGACCCGGGCGGGCACTGGCCGCGGATCGTCGCGGTGATCGACGAATTCCAGTACCTGTTCGCCGGCCGCGACGGCGTGACGGCGACCGCGACCCAGCTGCTGGAGGACATCGCGCGGCGAGGCCGGTCTCAGGGCATCCACCTGGTGCTGGCGAGCCAGGACGTCGCCGGGATCGAGGCCTTCTGGGGCAAACCGGCGGTGTTCGAGCAGTGCACGCTGCGGATCGCCATGCCGAAGGCGCGGCGAGTGCTGTCCGAGACCAACAACGCGGCCGTCTCGGCGCCGAAATGGCACGCGGTGATCAACCACGATTCCGGCGTGGCGCATGGGAACCAGCTCGCCCATGTCCCGGACGCGAGCAGCAAGGACGTCTTCAACAAGCTGCAGCACCGGCTCTGGGAGCGGTACTCGGAGTCGTTCAAGCGGCCGAGGCTGTTCGACGGCGCGCATTCCCCGGTGCTGGAACAGTTCCCGGCGTTCGCCGACCTGAAGCCGACGGGCAAACCGCGGGCACTGCTCGGCCAGTCCATCGACGTCGACGAGGCCGCCTGCGGGGTCGAACTGCCCAAGGCGCCGGGGCGGAACGTCGCCGTCCTCGGCGCGGCCACGGCCGAGGCACTGTCCATCATGGACTCCGCCGCGCGGTCACTGGCCAGGCAGCATCCGCACGGTTCGGTGGAGTTCGTGCTCTCGTGCCCCATCGAAGCGTCCGTCCCCGCGGTCTCCGAGCTGGTCGACCGCCTGCGCGCGGAGGGCCACGAGGCGACCCTGGTCGACGATCTTCCCGCCCGGGTAATCGATATCGCCGATAATCTGTCCTCTTTGGACAGCGCAAAGGTGCTGCTGTTGTACGGCGTCGACGCGTCGATTCCCGCACTGGAGGCGAAGGCACCCGGACAGCTCAAGAGCGGTTTGGATCAGTTGCGGGTGCTGCTGAAGCAGGGCCCGACGCACGGCGTCCACACCATCGGCTGGTGGCGAAGCATCGCCCGGCTGAAGGACACGCTCGGCTTCGCGGGCACTGACGACATCGGCACCTGGGCGGCGTTGGACGTCCAGGGCAACGAACTGTCGCCGTTCGCCGCCGGGCAGGTGGTGCACTGGTCACCGCGGCCGGGCCGCGCGCTGTTCTTCGACCGCACCACGCACGGCGCCCCTGAGGTGATCATCCCGTTCCAGCGTCCGGAAGGGCTTCTCGATGGATGACGGCATCACCGCGGCCATGCGGTACAAGGAGATCGTCGGCCTCGCGCGCGCTTCGGCGGAGAACCTCCGGAACTGGGAGATCGGCCGCGCGGACGAACTGGAGGCCCGGCTCGCCGAGGCGCACCAGGCCGTCGCGGACGCCGCCGAACGCGAGCAGCGCGCCGTCGACCGGTGCACGCGCTGGTGGAAGATGGCGCAGCACAACGTCGAAGGTCTCTCGTGGCTGCCGGAGGACGAAGACCCGCGTCCGGTACCGACCGCGCGGGCCGGGTACCTGGAGAAGTACCTGGAAGAGGTCAAGCCGAGCTACCAGGAACTCGTGCAGGCCGTCCTCTCCCTTGGCTGGCGAGCCAAACGCTCCTGACCCCCGCCGAGTCGTCCCTCCAATCACGCGAGTTCGCCGTCCAATCACGCGAGTCGCGCCTTCAATCACGCGAGTTACGCCTCCAAGCACACGTACTCGATGGGTCACCAGTGACCGGACGGACGACTCGCGTGATTGGATGGACGACACACGTGATTGAAGGCGTAACTCGCGTGATCGGGGACGGAACTCGCGCTACGGCTTCGGCAGGTAAGGGCCGAAGACCTTCTCCAGGTGGTCCGCCAGGTCCCAGAACGCGTCCTGGACCGGGTTGCCGGCGCTCGGCCGGAAGCGCAGCACCTGCGGGTCGTGGTCGCTGGCCTGCGTCGCGAACTCGGCGTTCAGGTGCACGACGTCGTAGTCGAGCCCGCGCGGCGCCCTCGACGCCAGGATGTGGTCCAGCACCTGCGACTGGCCCTCGAAAACGTAGCTGTACCGCTCGTTCTCGGGCAGCGACGCGATGAGGTCCTTCAGCGCGCCACCGGCGGTCAGCGTCTGCACGGCGGGCGAGAACGGGTAGTCGTTCAGGTCACCGGCCACGACGATGTTCGCGTTCTTGTCCGAAGCGAGCAGCTTGTCGACGAAGCCGCGGAGCAGAGTCGCCTGCTTGGCCCGCTGCACCTCCGAACTCCGGACCGGCGGCTGGTTGCGGCCGTGCGTCGGCTGGTCGCCACCCTTGGAGTTGAAGTGATTCGCGATGACGAACACGGTGCGGCCCTGGAAGACGAACTCGCCGACCAGCGGCTTGCGGCTGTCCTCCCACGCCTCGTTCCCGGGCTCGACCCGGCCGGGCGAGACGGTCAGGTGGGTCTTGCCGCGCTCCTTGACCACGCCGACCGGAGTGATCGCGTCGCCACCCTTGCGGTCCACAAAGGACACACGAGCCGGGTTGAACAGGAAGCCGACGCGGATGTTGCCGCCGGGCTGACCGCCGTCCTTGCCGTTCTCCGGGTCGATCTGGCGCCACTCGTAGCGCGGGCCACCGGCGGCGACGATCGCGTCGACGAACTTCTGCAACGTCTGATCCGCGGCGACGGTACCGTCGTTCGTAGGCCCGTTGTTGTCCTGGATCTCTTCCAGGTTCAGGATGTCCGGCTTCGCCAGGTTGCCGACGACGGCCTTGGCCAGCTCACCGAACTTCTCGTCACTATCCAAAGCGGACAGGTTCTCGACGTTGTAGGTCGCCACGGAAAGCTCGCCGCCGCGCTGCGGGCGGGTGCTCTCGCGCCGCAACCCGTTGTCCTTGGCGGCGCCGAGCTTCGTCGCGAACAGCGTGTAGCCGCCGAAGTTGCTGTACTCGACCGGGCCGGAGGTCTCGCCGGTGAGCACGTCACCGGTGTTGACCTTCGGGAACGGCTGCTCGGCGAACGGGATCAGCGACGCGACCTTGAGCACGCCGGTGTTGAGCCGGTCGTAGTCCAGGTACACCGCGCCGCCGCGGATGCTCGGGTTCTGCTTCGGCTTGGTGGTCACGTAAAGCTCGTTGAACCGCGACGTCGGGCCGACGACGCGCGCGTCGGAGACGCTGACGATCTCGCTTTCGTGGGTCTCCCAGAAGTCCAGCGAGTACTTCGCGGGCTCCAGCGGCAGCGGTTCGATGCTGCCGCCCGGCGCGGGGGCGACGGTGTCCGGAACCGTGTCCGGCGTGACGACGGTCGGTGCGGGCAGGGCGTTTCCGCTCGACTGGACCGTCCACTGTGCACTGGTCAGCTCGGTGAGCGACTGGTACGGCGAGGTCGCCGGAGCGTCCGGGTAGAACTCGCGGACGGTGCCGGTGGCGGTCACCGCGTCGCCGACGGCCACGGCCGGCGTGGTCGAGCCGGTGAAGACGAACAGGCCCTCACTCGTGCGCGGGTCGGCGTCGGGTGCGGTGTCGGTGATCCAGAACCCGCGCGCCGAACCGAAGCTCCGGATCGCGGTGACGACGCCGGTGACCCCGGCGACCTTCCGGTCCTTGAGCGGCGAGATCCGCGTGGTGCCCTGGATGTCGTGGATCTTGGCGTCGACCGGCGGCGGGCCGGTCTCGCCCGGCGTCTCACCCTTGCCGTTGGTCGGCGTCGGCGCGCCGGAGGTGAAGTCGGCCGCGTTGTCGTCGGTGTCCGCGAGCGTCGTGCCCCTGGCGACGGACGCGGTGTTGGACGCCGCGGGCGCCGCGGCCCCCTCGCGGATGACGGCGGTGGAACCGAAGCCCACCAGATCCTTGATCCGGCTGTCGGCCGCGCAGTCGGCCGCGGTCTTGCAGGTCAGCGCCGTGGTGCCCTGGACGAGCGCGATGGTGCCGGCGGTCGCGGACAGGGCCAGCGAGCCGGTGGCGTCCGGCGTCGGCAGGGCGACCGTGCCGCCCGAACCCTTCGCCTGCGCGACGAGATACCGCGCGCCCGGCGCGACGCTGCCGGTCAGCGGCGTGACCTGCCAGCTGTTCCCCGACGCGGGCGCGTACTGGACGCTGAAGCCGTCGAGGCTCACGGCGGCCGCGCCGCGGTTCGCGAGCTCGACGAAGTCGTTGGTCAGCGTGGCGCCCGAGTTGCCACCACCGCCGTAGACCTCGGCGATCACGGCGTCGGCGCTGGGCGCGGCGAGCGCGGCCGGAGCGGTCATGCCGCTCACGACCAGGCCCGAGGCGACGGCCACGGTCAGGGCTCGTCTCCGGGCAGCATGTCGGGATGTGGTCACGCTGAGTCCCCTTTTCGCAAGATCGGTCGACGCATACTCCCCCGAACAAGTGAAATGAGGAAGACGGCGAGACAACGATTCGTCACCACTAGCCCGGTCGGATCCTCGCGTGAGAAGATCGGGCTCCGCCGCCTGCTACCAACCAGGAGGCGTTTTTCATGCGCGGACTGCTTTGCGTGCTCGTCGCGGCCGGTCTCGTGATGCCGGTTCCCGCGGCGGCCGCCGAACCACCGGGGAAAGCCGTGTTCGACGTGATGACCCCGGCGAGCACGGTCGCGTCACGCACCGACCGGCGGCCGAACGCGGGCGGGATCTTCGACCCGGTCGCGCGCAAGACCTTCATCTCGTGGTCCGGCAAGGCCGCGGACACCTACGTGCAGGCGTACGACCACCGGACCGGCGTCTGGACGGCGCCGAAGAAGATCGCCGACGGCGAGTCCGATCCGCACAACTATCCGACGATGCTGCCGGCGGGTGACGGGCATCTGCTGATCTTCCGCGGCATGCACAACAAGCGGACCGTGATCAGCCGCGCGCCGTTCGCGCATTCCCTCGACGGCACCTGGACCGACATCGAGGTCCCCGAGGGGGCCGCGGCGAGCTACCCGATGCCGGTGAAGACCGTCGACGGCACGCTCTTCCTGTTCTATCGCGAGACCACCAACGAGCTGGATCCGACGGCGAACTCCGACTTCCGCCCGATGAAGTACCTCGTTTCCCGCGATCACGGGAAGACGTGGAAGAACTCCGTGCAGCTGACCGGGAAGCGGTGGGCGTTCGGCTCGCTGGGCCGGGCGGACCACATGGACGAAGTCTACGTCGGGCAGCTGCGGTATGTGCCGTCGTCCGGGCGGATCCACTTCGCGTACACGCTCGCGGGCGGCGGGCCGTCACAGCACAAGCACGACGTCTACCACCGGAACGTCTACCACCTGTCGTTCGACGTCCGGACCCTGCACTTCTTCTCCGCGTCGGGCCGCGATCTCGGCACACAGGTCGACGACGCCGAGCAGGAGCGGTACCTCAAGGTCGTCGAGACCCCGCTCGAACTCCCCGGCGGGCTCAAGTCGCCGGACTACATCCTGCAGGTCGGCATCCAGCGCGACGGCAAGCCGTTCGTCACCTGGTTCCAGTTCGACGCCGCGGGCTCGCCGCGCGATTTCGCGGGCGCGTGGAACGGCCGGAACTGGGAAGTGCGCGAAGTCGCCAAGGGACTCCGATTGCATGAGATCGAACAGCTCAATGGCGGCACGTGGCGCGTTTATGGAACGCGTGACGGACAGCCGGGCATCGAAACGTTCTTGCTCGGGAACGGCCGCGTCTGGACGCCGGAAACCTTGATCACCACACCGAAACCGGTCCAGCGCGTGGAAGTGATCACCGGTTTCCGGGACCCCGCCCGCATTCTGGCGACCGGCGCGTCCAGTGCCCGTGACGTCTCCGTGGCCGACGGTGACATTTATGTCGCGGGAACCCCGCGGAAATAGTCCATTGGTGTTCCGCTGCCTTAAATGAAGCTCAAGTCCGGGGACGACCCGGCATTTCCGGAGCTACCTTTGGCGACGTGAGCGAGGACACAAATCCTCCCTCACGTCGCCGGAGGAGGTGTCCGATGAACTGGCTCATCGTCGGTACGGCACTGGTTCTGCTGCTGACCACCGCCTTGGCCGTCGACCTGCGCGACCGGAAACGCGGCGGACGCCCGGTGGCCCCGTTCGGCGGGGCGCGGCTCGACGCCGTTCTGCGCGAGGCCGATCCGGGCGAACGACTTCTGGACGCTCACCGGGGAGGGTGAGCAGGGGGAACTGGGGGCGCACCGCCGGTGCACGGGACCCGTCGGGGGAGGACGGAGCCCGTACACCGGCGGTGTGTCATTTCCGCCTCGTGAGTCTCTTCAAGCCGGCGACCGCCGCCTTGCCCGCACCCTTCGCGCTCGCCGCGAGGAACGTCGCCCAGTCGAAGTAGTCGCGCCACAGCACGATCCGGCCGTCGCGCACTTCGAACGTGCCGCACACCCAGAACTCGGCCTCCCACGAACCGCGCCGCAGGACGTCGGTGCGCTCGGTGAGCACGATCGGCCCGTCGGCCGCGATGTGGTGGGTGCGCGCCTCGAACCCGCTTCCGTAGCGGGCCATGGCGCGCAACTGCTTCTCCACCGCCGAAAGGCCGCGGGCAGGCGGCAGCGGGACGTTCTGATAGACGATGTCGATCGCGACGAAGCCCAGCGCGCGGTCGATGTCGAACTCTTCGAGAGCCTGAAGGAAACCGGTCACCACGGTCTTCGGATCCGTCATGTCCACCAAGGCTAATCCGGTTTTGAACCGCCGGAAGGTCACAGCCGTATCACAGGACGGGGAGGGGCCGGTTTCCCGACAACGGAGGTATCGATGCGACGGCGACTGCCGATGGCCCTGTTCGCGCTGGTCGCCTGGGTGCTCGCGGGCTGCTCGACGGCCACGGGCGCGGCACCGGCGACCCCGGGCGCCAACCAGGCCGACATCACCTTCTCCCAGCAGATGGTGCCGCACCACCAGCAGTCGATCCAAGTCGCGAACCTGGCGTCGGAACGGTCGGCTTCCGAGTATGTGAAGGCCACCGCGGCCAAGATCGTCAAGGCGGAGTCGGCCGAAGTCCAGACGATGACCGCGTGGCTCCAGTCGTGGAACGCGGCCGTGCTCCCCGCGGCGGGCCACGCCGGGCACGCGATGCCGGGAATGATCACCGAAGGGCAGGTCGCGTCCCTGCAGAACCTGACCGGCGCCGAATTCGACAGGATGTGGCTCCCGCTGATGGCCGAGCATCTGCGCAACGGCGTCGCGATGGCCAAGACGGTGCTCTCCTCCGGCGAGCACGCCGAGACGAAAGCGCTGGCACAGGAGATCGTCGAGAACCAGACGGCGGCGATCGGCGAGATCACCGCGCAGCTTCCTTGACCCCCTGCGACGCCGGGACTAAAGGGTCCGCTATTGTTCTCGGCGGTGGCGTGTCCGAGCGGCCGAAGGAGCACGACTCGAAATCGTGTGACGGTTAATACCCGTCCGTGGGTTCAAATCCCACCGCCACCGCAGCGAAGAGCCGGTCTCCACGGAGACCGGCTCTTCTGCGTTCGCGCTACTTGTTGAACTTGTCCTTGAGGTCCTGGACGCCGCCTTCCGCGCGGTCGCGAAGGTCGTGCCCGGCCTCCTTGACCTGGCCCTCGGTCTGGTCGGCCCGGCCGGAGTTCGCGAGGTCCTGATTGTCGGTTTTCTCGCCGAGCTTCTCCTTGGCGGCGCCGATGGCCTGCTCGGCCTTGTCCTTCGCCTTGTCGAAAACGCTCATGGCGGATGTTCCTCCTTCGACTGCGGCCACCGTCTGCGGCCGCCTGTCCGGAGGGTTACCCGTGTCCCGGGGTCCGACACATCCTTCACCCGGTGCGGTTACCCCGTTGCCCGTGAAAGAAGTCTTCGAGCAGGGCCGCGCATTCGGCCTCCAGGACCCCGCCGACGACTTCCGCGCGGTGGCTGAGCCGCCGGTCGCGGACGACGTCCCACAGCGATCCCACGGCCCCGGTCTTGGGCTCCCAGGCGCCGAAGACGACCTTCGCGACCCTGGCCATCACAAGAGCGCCGGCGCACATCGTGCACGGCTCCAGCGTCACCGCGAGCGTGCAGCCTTCGAGGCGCCAGCCGTCGCCGTAGATCTTCGACGCGGCCCGCAACGCGAGGATCTCCGCGTGCGCCGTCGGGTCGCCGAGTTCTTCGCGCGCGTTGCGAGCGGAAGCGAGCGGGGTCCCGTCCGGGGACAGGACGACGGCGCCGATCGGCACGTCTTCGCCCGCACCCCGCGCCGCGACGATCGCCGCCCGGACGGCGGCGATGTCGGCGGCGGAGGCGGCGGGGCTCAGATCTCGTCCAGGATCTTGGTGAACTCGGCGGCGAAGCCGCATCGCTGCGCGACCATCTGGAGTTGTTCGTCCGGGTAGAGGTCGACCTCGCCGACGATCACCTGCAGCTCGGCCCCTGGCAGTCCGAGGTCGGACAGGATCTCCAGGTCGCCTTCCGGCCAGACCGCGTCGTCGTCCTCGTCCGGCGGGTCGACTCTCAGCACGTCGAGGACGTCGGCGGCGATGTCGTAGTCGAGCGCCGCGGCGGCGTCGGACAACAGCAGCGACGGGCCTCTCGGGCTCGGCCGGACGATCACGAAGAACTCGTCGTCCACCGCGAGCAGCCCGAACGCGGCCCCCGTCGAACGCAGTTTGCCGAGCTCGGTGATCGCAGCGTCGAGCTCGCCGAGCGCCCCCGGATCAAGGGAACTGCACCGCCATCGACCGTCCTCCCGCACCACGGCCACCGCGAACCCCGTGATCGGCTCTTGCACCGCCATGCGCACACCGTATTCCGCCCGCATTCGGAACGCACGCACGGTGCGCCCGAAGCGCCGCATGCGCCACTATCGAGACATGACCGGACCCACCGACCTGCCCACCCTCCCCGACGCGCGCTTCGCCGGATTGCTGGACGAAGCCCGCGCTCTCCAGACGAAAACCGTAGAGCTCCGCCGGGAGATCCACCGGAATCCGGAGATCGGCCTCGACCTGCCGAAGACCCAGGCCTCGATCAAAGCCGCCCTCGAGGGCCTGCCGCTGGAGATCACCGAGGGCAAATCGACCACCTCGCTGACCGCCGTCCTCCGCGGCGGCAAGCCGGGGCCGGCGATCCTGCTCCGCGGCGACATGGACGCGCTGCCGCTGCACGAGGACACCGGGCTCGATTTCGCCTCCGAAGACGACGGCGCGATGCACGCCTGCGGGCACGACACGCACGTCGCGATGCTGGCGTCGGCCGCGCGGCTGCTCTGCGAGCACGTCGACGAGCTGGCCGGGTCGGTGGTGTTCATGTTCCAGCCCGGCGAGGAAGGCGAGCACGGCGCGCGCCACATGATCCACGAGGGCGTGCTCGACGCCGCGGGTGAACGCGTCGAAAAGGCGTTCGGCCTGCACATCTTCACCTCGGCCGCGTCCGGTGTCGTGCAGACGCGACCGGGCCCGATCATGGCGTCGGCGAACAGCTTCCACGTCACCGTCACCGGCCGGGGCGGGCACGGCTCGGCGCCGCACCAGGCGATCGACCCGGTGCCGGCGGCGGCCGCGATGGTGGGCGCGCTGCAGACGATGGTGACCCGCAAGGTCAGCGTGTTCGAGCCCGCGGTGGTGTCGGTGACCCGCATCGAGACGGGGACGACGACGAACATCATCCCGGAGACGGCGTTCCTGGAGGGCACGATCCGCACGCTGTCCGAGCGGACGCAGGCGTTCGTGCGCGAGGAACTGCCGAAGGTGTGCGAGGCGGTCGGCGCGGCGCACGGCGTCAAGGTGAGCGCCGAGGTCCTCCCCGGCTACCCCGTCACGGTGAACGATCCCCAGGTCGCGGCGAGGGTGCTGGAGCTGGCGGGCGAGGTGCTCGGCGCCCGCAACTCCGAGGTCATGGAGAACCCGGTGATGGGCGCGGAGGACTTCTCGTACGTCCTGCAGCGGGTGCCGGGCGCGTTCGCGTTCCTGGGGGCCTGCCCGCCCGATGCCGACCTGGCCACGGTGGAGGCGAACCACTCGAACCGGGTGGTCTTCGATGAGGACGCGATGGCCAACGGCGTAGCGATGTATGCCGCCTTCGCCCTGGATACCCTTCGCTAGCCATTACACAACAGCGTTGATTTAATGGGTGCCATGAGCGATGACACCCTGGCCGTCCTGGCCGCACAGGAGGAGCGCCTGGTCTTCCGCCGGTTCGACAACGAGACCGCGCTGAAGCTGGGCGCCCATCTGCTCGCGGCGGCACGGGACCGCGCCCTCCCGGTGACGGTCTCCGTGCGCCGCGGCGGACAGCGGCTGTTCCACGCGGCGTTGCCGGGCACCTCGGCCGACAACGACGCGTGGATCGACCGCAAGAGCCGCGTCGTCGACCGATACGGGCACAGCTCGTACTTCGTCGGCGAACAATTCCGCGCGAAGGGCACGACGTTCGAAGCCGACTCCCGGCTCGACCCGGATCTGTACGCCGCGCACGGCGGCGTGTTCCCGGTGATCGTCGAGGGAGTGGGGCCGG
The DNA here is from genome assembly GCF_000400635.2 of Amycolatopsis keratiniphila. NCBI lineage: Bacteria > Bacillati > Actinomycetota > Actinomycetes > Pseudonocardiales > Pseudonocardiaceae > Amycolatopsis > Amycolatopsis keratiniphila. The sequence goes on from NC_021252.1 coordinate 8,542,016, forward strand.
TCGGCACCGTCGGTGTCTCGGGGCTGCCCCAGGCCGACGATCACGCGTTCGTGGTCGAACAGCTTGAGATCTTCCTCGCCGCCTTGTCCTAAGTGGACCTTCCGCCTCAAAGTTCAGGACAAGCGTCCCGAGATGCTAACCTGACGTCGTCACATCATATATCAGATCGGACATGCCAGTGACCTCTCCCCGGTTCGACGAGCGCAAACGGCGGCTGTCCGGGGTCGTGGCCATCCCGGTGACCCCGTTCGACGCCGACGGCGCCGTGGATTCCGAGACCTACGGGCGCCTGGTCGACCGGGTGATCAGCGCCGGCATCGACGTCGTGACGCCGAACGGGAACACCGGCGAGTTCTACGCGCTGGACGAGGCCGAGACGCGGCACTGTCTCGAAGTGACGGTCAAGGCCGCGGCGGGTCGGGCGAGTGTGGTCGCCGGGATCGGGCACGACGTCCGGACGGCGATCGGCGCGGCCCGGCACGCCCGGGACGCGGGCGCCGACCTGGTCATGATCCATCAGCCGGTGCATCCATACGTCTCGACGGAGGGCTGGGTCGAGTACCACCGCGCCATCGCGGCGGCGGTCCCGGAGCTGGGTGTCGTGCTTTACGTGCGCGACGGGCGCATCGAAGGCGAGCAGCTGGCCAGGCTCGCCGACGCCGCGGAAAACGTCATCGGCGTGAAGTACGCGGTGCCGGATCCGGTGCGCTTCGCCTCGGTGGCGCGGGACGCGGGGATCGATCGCTTCGCGTGGATCGCCGGGCTCGCGGAGCTGTCGGCGCCGGGCTACTTCGCCGTCGGCGCGACCGGGTTCACCTCCGGGCTGGTGAACGTCGCGCCGTCGCTCTCGCTGGAGATGTTCCGCGCGCTGCGGGACGGCGATTTCGCCGGGGCGATGACGGTCTGGGAGCGGATCCGGCCCTTCGAGGAGCTGCGGGCCGCGGACGGCAGCGCCCACAACGTGAGCGTGGTCAAGGAAGCGTTGGCACAGCTGGGTTTGTGCCGCGCCGACGTCCGGCCGCCGAGCCGCCCGCTGACCGGCGCGGAACGCGAGCGGGTCACCGCCGCGGTGTGGCCGGGGTTACTCACGCGTTAACAAGACGTCAGCGAGGCCTCGCGAAGCGTCAGGGAGACGTTGCCGCGACGGCCGGGCCGGGCCGATCGGAGTTGTGCTGAGGAGGCACTGACCGATCGACGCGGAGGTAACCGTGACGCTCAGCGAGCTCCTGCCCAGCCTCGGCTGCGAGGCCGCCGACCACCTCGAACCCGGGGTCTGGCCACGCAGCACCCGGCTCGGGCCGGACGGGGAACTGCTGTTCGCGGGCGCGCCGGTGTCCCACCTCGCCGCGAGGTTCGGGACACCGGCGTACCTGCTCGACGAGGACGAGGTCCGGCAGAACGCCCGCGCTTACCGGAAGGCGCTGCCCGACGCCGAGGTGGCGTACGCGAGCAAGGCCCTGTGCACCCGCGCCGTCCTGCGCTGGGTCGCCGAGGAGGGCCTTTCCCTCGACACCTGCTCGGCCGGTGAGATCGCGGTGGCGCGGTCGATCGGTTTCCCCGCCGAGCGGATCCTGTTGCACGGCAACGCGAAGACCCCCGAAGACCTCAAGGCCGCGTTGTCCTACGGCGTCCGCCGGATCGTGGTGGACTCGCTCGACGAGATCGAGCAGCTCGGCGCGCTGGCCACCGGCCCGCAGCAGGTGCTGATCCGCGTGACCCCCGACGTCGCGGCCGGCACGCACGCGGCGATCACCACCGGCACCGAAGGGCAGAAGTTCGGCTTCTCACTGCGGGAGCAGGTCCGCGACAACCTCGGGCGCGCCGTGTCCGCCGTGCTCGCGCAGCCCGGGCTCCGGCTGGCCGGGCTGCACTGCCACATCGGTTCGCAGGTGTCGCGGGTGGACTTCTACGAACTGGCCGCCCGCAAGATGATCGGGGTGCTCGTCGCACTCCGTGAGAGCCACGGTGTCACCCTGCGCGAACTGGATCTCGGCGGCGGGCACGCCGTGCGCTATCTGCCCGGCGACACGGGTTTCGACATCGACGGTTATGTGCGCCGCCTGCGGGTCGCGCTCGCTTACGAATGCACCTCGCACGGCTTCCCCCTGCCGAAGCTGACGATCGAACCGGGCCGCGCGATCGTCGGCCCGGCGGGGATCACCGTGTACCGGGTCTGCGCGGTGAAACGCGGCTCGCGCACTTTCGTCGCCGTCGACGGCGGGATGAGCGACAACGCGCGGCCCGCGCTCTACGGGGCGGCGTACACCGCGCGGCTGATCGGCAGGCGCAGCCGCGCCGCCCGGCGTCCGATGACGGTGGTCGGACGGCACTGCGAATCGGGCGACGTCCTCGCCGACGGGCTCTCGCTCCCCGACGACGTCCACCCCGGCGATCTGCTCGCCGTCCCGTGCACCGGGGCATACCACCACTCGCTCGCGTCGAATTACAACCTCGTCGGCAGGCCGCCGGTGGTCGGCGTCTCCCGCGGCACCGCGACGCTGCTCGTCCGCCGCGAAACCGAGGAGGACCTGCTGAAACGCGACCTCGGCTGACGCGTCATCCGAAAACCTCGGCACTCGCCCTATCGAACGACAGAATCCTTCGCGCGAAGGCGCCGAGAAAGAGAATCACGACAAACAACTTAACGGCGGTAGCATTCTGGACACTTATCGATACGCTGCGCGACAAGAATCGCATGCCGAAACAAAGGGAGGGACGGCATGGGTGACGAACCACGCGCGCAGATGGAGCAGCGCACACCTAGAGGTTTGGACAATACCGATCGCACCCTGATCGCTCTACTGCAAGTCGACGGGCGGGCCTCGTTCACGGCACTGGCCAAGGCCGTCGGGTTGTCGGAGGGCGCCGTGCGGCAGCGCGTCCAGCGGCTGCTGCGGGACGAGACGATGCAGATCGTCGCGGTCACGGATCCGGCGAACGTCGGGCTCGGCCGTCAGGCGATGGTCGGGATCAAGGTGCAAGGCGATCCGCGGGCGGTCTCCGACCAGCTCTCCGGAATGCCGGACATCCACTACGTCGTGCTGACCGCGGGAGGCTACGACCTGCTCGCCGAGGTCGCCTGCCGGGACGACGAACACCTCTTGAGTGTGCTGAACGACGACATCCGGCCCATCCCGGGTGTCGTCAGCACGGAGACCTTGGTCTACCTGAAGCTCGCAAAGCAGACATATGCCTGGGGCAACCTGACCCGATGACAGCACGTCCCGCGCAATGAACGGACCGTTCCTTGCGAAATTTGCAAGGAACGGCCCGTTCATGGCACTCGCGGGAGGGTCAGACGCAGTGCAGGTAAGCGTCGGGAGTCCGCCGCCCGGAATCAAGACCGCGGAGGACTTTCGGCAGCACCCCGCTGTACAGGACCCCCAGCCGCTGCGTCGCCCGCGTCAGCGCGACGTACAGTTCCGCCTCACCGTTCGGGCCTTCCGCGAGGATCCGCGCCGGCTCGACGACCAGGACGGCGTCGTACTCCAGCCCCTTTGCCGCGGACGGCGCGATCGCGCCGGGCACTCCCGGCGGCCCGATGACGACCGACGTCCCCTCTCGCCCCGCCTCTTCGCGGACGAACTCGGCGACCGCGTCCTCCATGTCCACTTCGGACAGTCGGCGCGCCCACGGCCGGACCCCGCACGAGCGCACCGATTCCGGCGGCACCACATCCGGCGCGAAACTCGCCAGCACCGAGGCCGCCACCGCCATGATCTCCGACGGCGTCCGGTAGTTGACGGTCAGTTTCCGGTACACCCACCGATCGGCGACGTACTGCGAAAGCATCTCGTCCCACGATCGCGCGCCGGACGGCGACCGGCGTTGCGCGAGATCCCCGACGACGGTGAACGACCGGCTGGGACAGCGCCGCATCAGCACTCGCCAGTCCATTTCGGACAGTTCCTGTGCCTCGTCGACGACCACGTGGCCATAGGTCCATTCCCGGTCGGCGGCGGCGCGTTCCGCGAGATCCCGCTCGTCGCGTTCGGCGAACCGGTCCGCCAGTTCCTCCGCCATCAGCACGTCCGTGGGCCGCAGCGCGAACTCGTAGTCGTCGTGATCGTCTTCGACCTCGACGATTTGCAGCACCCGCTCCGCGTATTCCTTGCGCGCCAGCCGCCGCCGTTCCTCCGCCCGGCGCTCGGCGGTGCGGTCACGGCCGAGCAGTTCGACGGCTTCGTCCAGCAACGGCACGTCGGACACCGTCCACGCGTCCGCGTCCTCACGGAACAGCGCCGGATCGGCCCCGGCCGCCCGCAACCGCTCCGGCGACGCGTAGAGGTCGGCCAGCAGCCGCTGCGGCGTCAGCGACGGCCAGAGCCGGTCGAGCACCGCGCCGAGCTCCTCGCTGGCTCCCAGGTCACGGCGGGCGTTCTCGAGCATCTCCGGACGGGTGTGCCGATCGTCCGCCGGAAGCCAGCCCGCGCCGATCCGGTCGACCGCGCGGACGGCGAGCGCGGCGATCACCGTGCGTTCGAAAACCGCCTTGGCCTCGTTGTGCAGCAGGCCGCTCTCTCTGGCCACCTCGCGCGCGGCGGCCGCGAGCTCGGCGTCCAGCGGCACGGTGACGTCGTCGAGCTCGATCGGCTCCGGTTCGGCGGGCAGTTCCTGCCGGTCCACCACCGCCGCCGCGAGGACGTCCAGGATCGCCAGCGAACCCTTGATCCGCTGGACCGGCGGCGGATCCTCGCGTTCGGTGCGCAGACCGGCGACGAGGTCGCCAGGTGTCGCGAAGACGGCGCTGGTCTCACCGAGCGACGGCAGGACCCGGCCGATGTGGTCGAGGAAGCCGCTGCTGGGCCCGACCACGAGTACGCCGCGGCGCTCCATGCGCTCCCGTTTCGTGTACAGCAGGTACGCCACGCGATGCAGCGCCACCGCCGTCTTCCCGGTGCCGGGGCCGCCCTCCACCACGACGACACCCGCGTGGTCGAGCCGGATGATCTCGTCCTGCTCGGCCTGGATCGTCGCGACGATGTCTCGCATTCCCTCGCCGCGCGGCGCGTTGACCGCGGCCAGCAACGCGACATCGCCCCGTTCCCCCTCCGATTCCGGACGGCCGAAGACCTCGTCGGTGAAGTCGAGGACCTCACGCCCGAGGGTGCGGAATTGACGGCGCCTCGCCATTCCTTCCGGCGACGCGCCGGTCGCGCAGTAAAACGCGCGCGACGCCGGCGCACGCCAATCCAGCACCAAGGGTTCGTAGTCGTTCTCTTCGTCGAAAAGGCCGATCCGGCCGACGTACGAACGTTCTCCCGAAAGGGCGTCCAAACGGCCGAAACAAAGGCCCTCGTCGGCGATCTTCAGCCTGGCCATCTCACGCGCCTTCGCGCCGACGGACACCTCGCGGTCGGACAGCGCGAAGCCTTCTCCGCGCAGCGCACCGGCATACGCCTCGCCGACCCGCACGCGCTCGGTGTCCAGCCGCCCGTAGAGCGACGCCACGTACTGCCGCTCGGATCGCAATTCCTCGTCGTACCCCTGATTTGACAAGTTCCCCTCACAGCGGTTAGACTGACAACACATTCGGCGTACTGATCAGTGAATCTGATTCAGGCGCCGATTTTTTATTGTCCCCCGCTTGTCAAGAGACCCCCGCATTCCCCTGGAAACGACCGTGCGCGATAATGGGGACGGTCGTCCACCATTACCGCGCACGATCCGCGCGAAACTCAGCCGAGCATGAACTCGCGGGGGTCCAGCGCCCTGCCCACCACGCGGACGTCGCCGAGCCAGCCGTGGAACGCCTGCTCGACGATCGAGTCATAGGCGTAGGCGCCGATCAGCCACGAGCCGCCGGGGTTCGCGATCCCCGCCGCCGGCGTCTTCGGGTTTCGCAGCACCGCGCAGCCGTCGACGTAGAGCGTCGTCCGCCTGCCGTCGTTGACGGCCGCGACGTGGATCCATTCCCGCAACGCCAGTTCGTGCCCCCAGCAGGTGGAGATCCCGTTCTGGTTCACCGGGAAGACCGCCCACTGGAACGCGGCACCGTCCGAAAGGGACAGTGTGGCCGAAGGCTCGCCGGGATCGTCGCCGGTCTTGCCCGCCTTGCCGCCCGAGCCCTGCCTGCCGAAGATCGCGGCCCAGGAATGCTTGCCGTCCTTGAAATCCTCGGGCAGTTTCACGAACGCCTCGATGGTGTAGCCGCGGGCGAACGTCTCCGCGTTCATCGGCGCGGAGTCCGCCGTGCGCAGGTACCCGCCGCGAGCCGGTTTCTTGCCGCCGTCGAACCGGAGGCTCGACCTCGACGGCTGCCGCGGGGAGAACTCGCCGGAGAACCGCAACGCCTCGGGCGCGCTACCGGGCAGGGTCACCCGGACCAGGTCGTTGCCCCGGCCCGAAAGGTCACGGACACCGTCCACGGGCGCGCCGTCACGGCCCTCGAACCGCCAGTACGCCACGGTCCCGCGGATCAGCTGGCGTTCGGCGGGCCGGGCGGGCGGCACCGGGACCGGCGCGAACCCCGCGAACCTCGACTCGAAGTCGATCTCCAGGCTGAAATAGTCCGCCGGACCGGTGCGTTCGATCTCCTGCCGCTGCAGCTCGTTCAGCCGCGGCGCCTGGTCCGCGAGCCACGGCGAGACCGTACGGACGTCGATCACGTTGCGCGCGAGGTCGAACCGGTAGAGCCGGATCATCGCGCCGCCGCCGTAGTAGCGGTCCTGGTAGTTGGTGATGTGCAGATGGACGTCGTGGCCCGCCTTGTTCCGCTTCACCATGCGCCCGGGCGGCCAGTAGTGCCCGTTGAGCGTCAGGAAGATCTGGTCGTTGCCGTCGACCAGTTCGTCCCACACCTTCTGCCCGAACTCCGAGAACTGCGCCTGCCCGGCCTCGTCGGCCCATACCAATTCATGGATGGTCAGGATGGCCGGAAGCCGCGGATTCCGCGCCAGCACCGACCGCGCCCACCCCAGCCCGCCGGCCGACGGCCGCCAGTCGAGCGCGATCAGCAGCCACTCACGGCCACCCGCACGGAACACGTGGTGGCTGTTGTAGCCGTCCGGGCTCGCGCCGCGGAAGGTCCGCGAACCGCGCTGCCGCTGCGGCCCGAAAGCGTCGAGGTACGGCGTGCGGCCGCGCTGGTCGTCGGTCGAGGACTTGATGTCGTGGTTGCCCGCCAGCGTGCTGTACGGGAACCGCCGCCGGTCCAGGTGCTGGAAAGACCGGCTGATCTGGTCGAACTCGCCCGGCTGCCCGTTCTCGGTGAGATCGCCGAGATGCGCCAGGAAGACGATGTTCTCGTCGCCGCCGGTGACGTACCGCAGCGTGGCGTCCAACGGCGCGGGGTCGCCGCGGTCGGCGTCGAAGAGGTACTGCGTGTCGGGCAGGACCGCGAGGGTGAAGCGGCCGTCTTCGGTGTCGGGGCCACGACCGAAGGCCGCCGAGGCGGCCGGGGCGCCGAGCGCAGGCAACGCGGAGACCGCCGCACCGGCGCCGAGCAGGCCCGCGCCGCGCAGGAAGGTCCGTCTGGATGAGTCGTTCACGGCCGCAACCTACGGTCGCGGAGGCAACGCGTCCCGAACCGCGGGTGAACACTTGCCCCGCTCGGTAGCTTCGTCCCATGGGGAACGTCAAACGCTGGCCCGTGCTCGCCGGGGTCGGTGTGGTGGTGGCCGCGGCAGGCTGGTGGATCGTGGACGAGATGCCGACGGTGGACGACGCCGTCGCCCGTGAGGCGCTGCCGCCGATCGACGAGCATCTGCGTGCGCTCGCCGGTTCCGGAGCGACGGGAAGCCGCTGGGTGTGCACGCAGAAGGTGATCGAGACCCGGCCGGAGCGCCAACAGGTCAAGATCGGCCTGGTCGCGAGCTGCGACGAGGTGGAGCGGGACGGCGACGGCCTCGTCACGCGCGCCGGATTCCGTCGTCAGCCGATGGTTTACCGCGTCGAACGCATTCCCGGCGGGTTCCGCGTGCTCGATCGGAAGGTCGCGGAGGACGGCGCGGGCTATTCGCCTTCGGTCAAGGCGATGTTCTCGTGGACCGGTGCCCGGCGGGTGCTCCACGGCGCGAGCCCGGACGACCCGAAGTCCGTGTCGGCCGCCGCTTTCGGCCTGCCCGAAAGCACGCCGGTGCGCACCGGGCGGTGATCAGTCGCCGTTGCGGTCGATCTTCTTCGGCACGACGAACCACATGACGACGAACAGCACCGCCGACACCACGCCGAGGATCGTCATCGCGATCGGGCCGTAGACGACCTTGGCGATGAGCGCGACGGTCGTGGTGATGGCGGCCGCCAGACAGCCGAGGCCGACCAGGACCGAACGGTTGCCGACGGTGAGGATGCGCTCACGGTTCCCCGTGCGGAACAGCAGCCGATGCCACGCGGCGGGCGCCGTGAGGAGCACCGTCGAGCAGACCGTGAGCAGGACGGCCGTCAGGTGGACGGCTTTCTCGAACCCGCTCGCCTCGTGGAACTCGTCGGTGAACACCACCGTGAGCAGGAAACCGAAGAGGATCTGGACACCGGCCTGCGCGACCCGCAGCTCCTGCAGGAGCTCACTGACGTTGCGGGTCAGGCGTTCGTTCTTCGTCTCGCCGGTGTGCTCGACCATGCAGTGGCTCCAAGACCATCGGTTGACGCCTGACCTTTTCGTGCCAGCCGAGCGACGTCACTGACACGACCACCACGGCGAGGCCCAGCCACTGAGTACCCGACAATTCGGCGTTCAAGCACAATACGCCGATCACGGCCGCGGTGACGGGGAACGCGAGCTCGGCCAGCGTCGCCCTGGCGGCGGGCGTCGACCGCAGGCCCAGGTAGTACAGGCTCAGCGCCAGCAGGCCGGGGACCAGGGCGAGCAGGCCGAGGCCGAGCGCGTTGTCCCAGCCGACCGCGAACTGGCCGCCCTGGTACGCCACGATGCCCGCCGCGACCGGGAGCCCGACGGTGAAGCGCAGCGTGGTGACCTCCTTCGGCGCCAGTTCGGTGGAAAGCAGCCGTCCGAGCACCGTGCCGGCCGCCCACAACGCGGCCGCGCCGACCGCCAGGAGCGCCGCCTTCGCCGCGGCGAGCTGGATGTTCAGCGGATCCTTGAACGCCAGCAGCCAAGCGCCCAGCAACGCCGGGATCGCGAAGAAGGCGTACCCGGGGCGGACCCGCTCACGGAGGACGAAGTATGCCGCCAGCACGGCGAACACCGGCTGGAGCTTCTGCAGCACCAGCGGCGTCACCGGGTCACCCAGCTTGAACGCCGCGGTGAACATCGCCGTCGCGAGCGCGGAGGACCCGCCGCCGATGGCGAGTACGGCCAGCCATTCCCGCGGGCCGGTCCGGCGCAGCGCGCGGAAGGCGCCGGGAATGAAGGGGCTCAGCACGAGCACCACCAGCAGGTGCTCCCAGAAGACGACCGTGGCCGCCGGGAGCGCCTCGGCCAGCGGAAGCCGCAGAAGCCCGTCTGTGCCCCAAAGAGCGGCGGCGACCGCGACCAGCCAGGTGCGATCCGGAGGGTTGCTACTCACGTGTCCTGCCCATAGTTTGAGAATGATCGCCCGACCGAGTGACCGCTCTGGCGTGTCCGATTCGTGCGGACTAGGCAAGGGGCATGCGCCCCGTCCCCGCACTTTCCCTCGTCCTGTCCGCGGCCGCTCTGGCCCTGACCGCCGGCGCCGGGCCGGCCACCGCCGTCCCCGGCTCGCGGGTCCACGTGATCACCGCCAAGAGCGGCTTGACCATCTACAAGCCCGACCTGGTGCCGCCCGGCGCCCGCGCGCACGTCTTCGGGTTGACATCCAAGGCCTTCGGCACCTCGACCGCGATCCTCGTGACCGGCCTGCTGCCCAACCGCGAATACGGCGCCCACGCGCACACGAAGCCGTGCGGTGCCACCGGTGACCTCGCCGGCCCGCACTACCAGAACGTCGAAGACCCGGTGAAGCCGTCGGTGGACCCGGCCTATGCCAACCCCCGCAACGAGATCTGGCTCGACCTCACCTCCGACGCCACCGGCCGCGGCGTGGCCGTGTCCAAAGTGGACTGGACGTTCACCGACCGGCGCGCGAACTCGATCGTGATCCACGAAACGCATACGCACACCGACCCGGGCCACGCCGGGACCGCGGGGGCCCGGCTGGCCTGTGTGACGGTCGGTTTCTAGAAGCCCCAGGTGCGTTCCGGCCGGATCCTGATCCGGACGCTGTACTCGCGGTCGAACTTCGGGACGTCGTAGTCGATCGCCGGGTAATGCTTCTCGTACTTGGCGAGGAAGCCCGGCTGTTCCGACGCGAGACCGTCCGGCAGGATCTCGGCCTTGCCGCCGATCACCAGGATCGAGCCCCCGTGCTCGTCGCTGTTGAAGTGGAGGCTGACCTCGGGGTTGGCTTCGATGTGGCGGGTCTTCGCCGTGTCCGGCTGACTGAAGACGATGAAATCCTCACCGTCGAGCACGAACCACACCGGGCGGGGCGAAGGGCGTCCCTTCGGGCTGATCGTGGTCAGCCAGGCGACGTTCTCCTTCGCCCGCTCGGCGAGCCGCGGATCGGGTTGGTAGGTCATGAACCGACCAACCACGACCCCGCGGCTTTTCTTCCGCGTCCGCTCAGCGAGACGCGACGAGTTTCGCGTACCGCGTCCCCGCGCCGAGCAGCACCAGGCCGGCGATGAGGAAGGCGGCGACCCTGGCCAGGCCGTCGAGTGCGGAGAGGTCGAACAGGACCAGCTTCAGCACGGCCGCGCCGACCAGCACGAACCCGATCACCCGCAGGTTGACCGCCGAGATGCCGCGGATGAGCAGCACCAGCGCGGCGACCGTCCACGACACCGTGATCACCACGTGGCCGAGCAGGAAACCCGACCGGCCCGGGACCACCAGCAGCGCGCCGCACAGCACCAGCGCACCCGCGCCGTAGAGCCCGCAGACCCCGGCGAAGAGCCACGGCACCACGTTCTCGGCCGCGGCCTTGAACAGCCCCAGGCGGTGCGAGACCCACGGAAGCGTGATCGAGGCGGCCAAGATCGCCAGGGCCACCAGGAAGGCGGCGGCGAGGTCGGCGTCCGGCCGGTTGCGGACCAGGAAGAACAGCGTCGGCGGGACGTCGAGGACCAGCGCGATCATGCCGCCGATGACGGCGAACCCGAGGCCGCCGAAGAGCGCGACGTGCTTCTTCGTCCACAGCGCGACCAGGGCCAGCAGGACCGCTTCGCCGATGAGGATCCCCGAACGGGCACTGCCGTCGAAGAGCGTCATCGTCGTCTGCAGGGCCGCGAGGAGCCCGGCGGCGCCCGCGAGCTCACCCGTCCAGCCGTCGAGCCACTGCCCGGCCGCCCACACCGCGAGCAGCACCAGCGCGACCGACGCGGTGACGAGCACGGCCGGGGTCTTCGGCAGGAGCAGCGCGGCGAGCAATGACGGCGCGGGCGCGAGGGCGAGCAGGGTGAGCGCGGCGGCGTCCCCGCTCCGCTTGGCGGTGACGATCAGGGCCAGCGAGAGTCCGACGCCGCTCACGGCCAGCGCGGCGGCGGTGTTGGCCGTGCTGCCGCCGGGGCCGGCGAACGCGGTGCTGAACACCGACGCGACCAGCGGCGGGATCCCGGAAGCGACCGCGACCGACGGCCACGACTGGCGCAACTGCACCGGCGTCGAAGCGACCTGGACCACGAGCAGGAACGCGACCAGCTGCGGGGTGAACCCCTGGGTGATGATGGGCGCGCAGATCACGCAGCCGAGCACGACGGCCGTCGCGAGCAGCGACGACTTCCACCGCACGGCCAGCAGCAACCCGCCGACCGCGATCAGGAGCCCGATCGCGAGACCGGCGTAGGCCGGGAGGTACTCGTACATCGTCGTCGCGGCGATGGCGTCGAGGTACAGCGCGCCGATACCGGTCGCGGCGAGCGCGAACGCACCCGTGCGGCCCGCCGGCGTGCGGTGCAGGCGGAGCCCGATCCCGACCAGCGCCGCGCCGAGCACGGCGCCGCCGATCACCCGCGGCATCGGGCCGAACCAGCCACGCTGGATCGCGAGCACGAGGAACAGCACGATGCCGAGCAACGTGACCGCGCCGCCGATCCAGGCCAGCAGCCTGCTGCCGGCGCCCTCCTTGCCCAGCTTCTCGGTGAGCGACACCTTCGGGGCGGGCTGGTACGGGCGGTAGGGCTGCTGCGGCTGCTGCTGGCGGTACTGCTGCCATTGCTGCTGCCACTGCGCGTACTGGGCCTGCTGGTGGTGCTGGCCCTGGTAGTGCGGGTGCGGGTAGTAGTGCTGGTACGGCTGCTGCGGCTGGGCCTGGTGCGGCACCTGGGGCTGCTGCGGTTGCTCGGCCCGCGGCTGCTCGGCCTGCTCGGTCTGCGGGGCCGTGGCCTGCTGCTCTTCCTGCTGCTCGGCGGGCTCTTCCGCCTGCTCAGGCGCCTCTTCGTGCTTCGGCTCCGCCGCGGACTGGACGGTCCGCAGCTCCGTGCCGACCCGCGCGAGGCGGGCCCCAAGGTCGTCGATCTCCCCGGCGAGCCTGAGGAGCACATCCCCATCGGTGGTCATGGCGATCAGCATGCGGCCTGACGCCCGCCGAGGGATCCGTAGCACTACTCAATCGTGATGACGATGTGGTCGCGACCTGCAAGATCATCGCGATCGGGCCCACATCCGGAGCGCTCGCAAGAGGTCGATGTACCGGAAGCCCGGCCAGTTGACGTCACAGAAGTACAGCCGGGAATCCTTGGCCTGCCAAAGCAGGAATCCGGACAGCCGGACCTCGCCGCTGGTCCGGATGATCAGGTCCGGATCGGGACTGCCGACCGTGTACAGATGCGCGGCGAGAGCGTCCACGGAGACGGACTCCGCGATCTCCACCAGGGACTTGCCATCCGCCGCCCCTTCGAGCACGAGATCGCGGACGGCGTCGACGATCTCCTCGCGGCTTCCGTACCCGATCGCGAGGGTCAGCTCAGGCCCCGTCGCACCGCGAGTGTCCTCTTCGGCCTGCTTCAGCACTTCGGCCGTGGAGTAAGGCAGCATGTCGAGACGCCCCACAGGCGCGACGCGCCACTTCGCGCCAGGCGCCGTGAGCCGCTCGCGGACGACGTCCTCGATCACCTGCATCAAGAAGGCCATCTCGGGCGACGCGCGCTTCGTCAGGTTGTCGACCGACGCGAGGTACACCGTCACGTGCCCGATGCCGAGGCCTTCGCACCACGACATCAACCTGGCGATGTGCTGTGCCCCGTGCCGATGCCCCTCGCGGACGTCCTCGAAGCCCATCGCACGGGCCCAGCGGCGGTTGCCGTCGATGATCACGCCGATGTGGCGGGGCAGTGGACCTCGCCGGAGGCGAGCGCGGAGCCGTCGCGCGTAGAGGTCGTCGAGTCTGGTCCGGACGCTCATGAAGGCGAAGCTACCGTTCTTCACCTGGCTGAGTGGTCCACAGCGCGCTGATCGGCAGGCACGCGAGGTTCTCCCCGAAGGGAAGCTGCTGGTCGCCACAGTAGAGGACAAAACCGGCACGAAAGCGGTCGCCCAGGCGTCGTTGAAGGACCCGGATCGAACGAAAATCATCGGTCCGGACGGTTTCAGCGGCCTTCACCTCGACGGCGACCACACGACCGGCATTGTCCTCCAGAACAGCGTCGACCTCGTAGCCGTCGCGGTCCCGATAGTGATGCAGACGGGGCATCGTCTGGCTCCACGTGATCTGGCGCGCGAGTTCGCCGATGACAAACGTTTCGACGAGTCCGCCTGTCGTGGCGTCGTTAGTGACGCCAGAGACCAAGTGCCCGGCGAGGCCGGCGTCGTTGAAGACCAGCTTCGGCGTGGCGACCGCCCGCGTCGTCGCGTTCGCCGACCATGCCGGAATCAATCGGATCAGGTAGATCAGTTCGAGGAGTCCGACGTAGTCGCGGACCGTCGACGCGGGAAGAGCGAGATCAGAGGAAAGCCGACTGTAGTTGAGCAACCCGCCGGACTGTGCCGCGAGCGTCCCGATAAGGCGCCGCATATCGGAGATGCGTTGGATGTCCGCCACCTGATGCACATCCCGGCTCATGATGTCGTCGAGGTAGGACCTAAAGAACTGAGCACGTCGCCGTGGAGTTTCGCGACGTACGGCTTCGGGATACCCACCGCGTGTGGCGAGAGCCAAGTAATCACGGCGACGCAATGTCGAAGCTGCCGCTCGCAATCGGCTCCCGTGTGCGAACACGGCGTCGACGAAACCGTCGGGACCACCGGTGATTTCCCCCTGCGACAAGGGGAACAGCTCGATAGTTTCCGATCGACCCGGCAGGGAATCCGGAAGCTGGCTCAATCCGAGAAGCCTGGCCGAGCCGGTCAGCAGAAATCGCCCCGGACGGGGATCCCGGTCCACAATGTGCTTGATGGTCAGCCACAATTCCGGGACTCGCTGGACCTCATCGATGAGCATGGCCCCCGGCGCGTCCAGAAATGCGACTGGATCGGCGTCGGCCGAAGCCCTGGTCCGCGGATCGTCCAGGTAGCGTCGCACGCCATCCGGCTGATGATCCCGCAAGCACAGCTCGGCAAGAGTGCTCTTGCCGGTCTGACGGGCTCCATTGAGGATGACGACACGCGTGTCGCCGAGAGCCTCCGCAACCATGTGAGCGGCTCTGCGCGGGAGGTAACCATCAGCTCTGTGCACAGCTCAACGGTACCATTCTCCGTGGATCTGCCGATCCTGTCGTCGCTGATCTGCCGAAGATCGTGTCGCTGATCTGCCGAAGGCGAGCCCGTGGATCTGCCGATACGAGCACCCACTCGCGTCGACAGCCCGCCCGGAGAGCCTCATCGGCCTTCCGACACCGGAACTTGAGATATCTACCCGGCGCACGGATCACTCACGGACTAGGTTGAACACGAAGTGTGGCGCCGCGGGCGCCACACGAGTCGCAAGGCCAGGTGCACCCGGGGAATGCCGGGACCCTGGCCTTACGCATGGGCTTGCGAAGCCTCGACCACTGTGTGGATTTCGGGACATCTGACGTCCCAAAATCCACACGGTCCACGCAGGGAGCCGAATATCGACCCCGAGGTACCGGAAGTTTCTCCATACTGGCCGGATGAACCCCGGCGAAACGCTCCTCAGCACGTCGCGCACCTTCCAACTGTGGCGATACGGCGCAGGGCACTCGGAGTTGTTCTCCGATCCGGGTTCAGGCCGGGGAACGAGCCTGTCGAGCTCTACTTCGAAGGCGTTCGATCGATGCACTTCGACGACCTCAATTTTCCCGAGCTGACCGTATGGAGGGACGAAGACGTGACCGTCGAGAGCGACACGGCCCGCTCCACCGCCTGCGGATCGAGCTGAGATCACCGAAACACACGGGCGTGGTCGTCGCCAGCCGCTTGACCTACATCGACGGGACCTACGCCGACGGCAACCTGGAGTGGACCGTGATCGCCCCTCCCGGCGAGGCGATCGGCGGCGGAACCCGGCCCACCTGCGAGTGACAGACACCACAGGCGACAATGGAGGACGTGACCGCCACCCTGAGCAAGCCCAGCCTGAAGATCGGCCCCTACGAGGTCGATCCCCCGGTCGTGCTCGCTCCCATGGCGGGCATCACCAACGTCGCGTTCCGGCAGCTGTGCCAGGAGTACGGCGCCGGCATCTACGTCTGCGAGATGATCACCGCCCGCGCGGTGGTCGAACGCCATCCCGGCACCATGCACATGATGACCTTCGGCGAGAACGAAAAGCCCAGGTCCATGCAGCTTTACGGGGTCGACCCGAAGACCATGGCCGAGGCCGTCCGCATCATCACCGGCGAGGGGCTCGCCGACCACATCGACAGCAACTTCGGCTGCCCGGTGGCGAAGGTGACGCGCAAGGGCGGCGGCGCGGCGTTGCCGTTCAAGCGCAAGCTGTTCGCCGACATCGTGCGCGAGTCGGCGAAGGCGGCGGCCGAGGCGGGGGTGCCGTTCACGGTCAAGTTCCGGGTGGGCATCGACGACGACCACCTGACCTACCTCGACGCCGGGCGCATCGCCGAGGCCGAGGGCGCGGCGGCGGTCAGCCTGCACGCGCGCACCGCCGCGCAGCGCTACTCCGGCCAGGCCGACTGGACGAAGATCGCGGCGCTCAAGGAGGCCGTCACCAGTATCCCGGTGCTCGGCAACGGCGACATCTTCTCCGCCGAGGACGCGCTGCGCATGGTCGACGAGACCGGTTGCGACGGCGTCGTCGTCGGCCGCGGTTGCCTGGGCAGGCCGTGGCTGTTCGGCGAGCTGGAGGCCGCCTTCGCCGGTCGTCCACAGCCGACGCCGCCGAATCTCGGCGAGGTCGCGAAGGTGCTGCGCCGCCACACGGAACTGCTCGTCGAGCACGACGGCCACGACAAGGCCATGCGTGACATCCGCAAGCACATGGCTTGGTACTTCATGGGTTTCCCGGTCGGTTCCGAGCTTCGACGCGGCTTCGCGATGCTGTCCAGCATGGACCAGCTCGACGACCTGATCGCCAAGCTCGACCACGACGCGCCGTTCCCCACCGCGGCCACCGGTCCGCGCGGGCGGCAGGGTTCGCCGGGCAAGGTCACGCTGCCGCACGGCTGGCTCGACGACCCGGACGACGACTGCGTCCCCGAAGCCGAGGACATGCACTCGGGCGGCTGAAACGAAAAACGCTCCCGCCGGGCGGCGGGAGCGTTTCGTTCACGACTCAGGTTCCCCTGGTCTTGTAGGCGAACTTCCACTGGTCGTGGTCGACCTCGAAGCACCGCATGGTGATCGTGTAATACCGGGCCATGTTGCTCTGCTCGATGAGACACGCTTCGTAGGTCGGGTAGGGCCCGAGTTGACAACCCGGGTTGCCGTCACAGACCCCGAGCACCGAAACCGGTGCTTCCTGCGCGACCGCGACATTCGCCGCGGTGACAGCGATTCCGCCCGCGAGCGCGACGGAAGCGGCGCCGACGGCGAGCCGGCGCCTCCAACTGTTCGACATGTGATACCCCAGTTTCCCCAGTGCGGCCGAAGATCGGCAGCGCGCTTATTAGACGATCAAGGAACACTCGTCGTCAATCCCTTGCCGCCTGCCGGAAACCCGCAACCCGTAAAGTCGGCGTCGTGATCGAGCAGCTGAGCATCCCCACCGCGGCCGGTTCCTTCGACGCCATCGCGGCGGGCCCCGAGGACGGCCGCCCCGTCCTGCTGCTGCACGGGTTTCCCGAGGCCGCGGTGGAATGGGAGCACCAGGTCGCGACGCTCGGCGTGCTCGGCTATCGCGCGGTCGCCCCGGATCAGCGCGGCTACTCCCCGGGCGTCCGGCCGGAACAGGCCTCCGAATACGGGATCGACGACCTCGTCGGTGACGTCATCGCGATCGCGGATCGCTTGGGGTGGAACGAATTCGACCTCGTCGGACACGATTGGGGCGGCGCCGTCGCGTGGTGGACGGCCGACGCTCATCCCGGCAGGCTCCGCAGTCTCGCCGTGATTTCGACGCCGCATCCGGCGGCGCTGGCGGAGGCCATGAAGACCGACGAGGACCAGCACCTCCGGTCGGCCTACATGACCGAATGGCGGCAGACCCGCGTCACCGAACGGCGCATGCTCGAGAACAACGCCGACGCGCTGCGCCGCATGTTCGACTGGAAAGTGCCGCCGAGCAAGATCGACGAGTACGTCCAGCGCCTGTCCGAGCCGGGCGCGCTGACCGCCGCGCTCAACTGGTACCGCGCCGGCCGTCCCGGCGGAAAGATCGGGCCGATCGAGGTTCCGACGCTCTACATCTGGAGCACCGAGGACGCCGCCTTCGGTTCGACGGCCGCGCTCGACACCGCGAACCGGGTCACCGGGCCGTACCGCTTCGAGATGATCGAGGACGTCTCTCACTGGGTCGTGGAGGAAGCTCCCGAGGCCGTCACATCTTTGCTCGTCGAGCACCTTTCATCCCACTAACAGGGGTAACTCTGGTCGCGGTACCGGTTACAGCGAGCCTGCTGGTTCAGTGGGGCCGATGAACAACATGACCGAAGTGGACACCGAACGCATCGTCTACGTCACCGAGGACGGCGAGCCGACCGGCGAAACCGCGCCCAAACTGGCGGCGCACCACGAGCACACCCGGCTGCACCTGGCGTTCTCCTGCTACCTGCTGCGCAGCAGCGACCAGGCCTTGCTGATCACCAGCCGCGCCGCCACCAAGAAGGTGTGGCCCCGCGTGTGGACCAACAGTGTCTGCGGGCACCCCGCACCGGGTGAACCGATCGAGGAGGCCGTCCGGCGCCGCGCCGCCTTCGAGCTCGGGCTGCCCCGGCTGAACGGCCTCAGGTGCGTCCTCCCCGCCTACCGTTACTCCACGCCGCCGTTCGAAGGCGTGGTCGAGAACGAGTTCTGCCCGGTCTTCGTCGCCTGGGTCGACGACGATCCGGAACCGCATCCCGACGAGGTCGGCGACTGGCGGTGGCTGAGCTGGAATGATTACGCACTGTTGCTGAATGACGATGTGACTGACGTGAGTTACTGGGCGAAGGATCAGTTTTCGCAGCTCAAGGACGCCGAGCCGTTTTCGTCCTTATGAAAGGACACTTCGGTGCGTGACAATGGCGCTGAACCGTCGTCCTCTTGAGGGATATTCACTTTGGCCCGTACTCATACCTCAAGAGATCCCTCCTATACGACGAAAACCAATTCGTGGCGGAGGTGAGCGTGGCAGCCGACGACGAGGCCGCGCTCCCACCGGGCGCGCGGACCACCGATCTGCTCAGTCTCCACGAGTCGATCGCCGGGGTATTGGCCACGCAGGGCGACTGGCGACGCGCGTACCACCACCTCAAATCCGCCTTCGACCTCGCCAGGGCGGGCAGCCTGCGGGACACGCTGACGTCGAGCTACAACCGCCGCTACCTCGACCAGTGGCTGCACGGCCCGGCCGTCGACCATCGCGGCCCGCCCGGCGTCGCGATCGCGCTGGTCGACCTCGACCTGTTCAAGGACGTCAACGACACGTTCGGGCATCTGGTGGGCGATCGGGTGCTCCGCGAGGTGGCCGACCTGCTGCAACAGGGACTTCCGCCGGAGGCGTTCTGCGCCCGCTACGGCGGCGAGGAGTTCGCGCTCGTCATCCCGGACGTCGACGCCGCCCGCGCCGTGCGCATCGCCGACACCGCCCGCATCCGGGTGGCCCGCCATCCGTGGCGCCGCATCCGCCCCGGTCTCTCGGTGACGATCAGCGTGGGGCTCGCGCACGAAAGCCGGATGGAGCCGGATCTCGCGGCCGAACCGGAACGACAGTTGCGCAGTGCCGACGCTTTGTTGTATATGGCGAAACGGGCGGGGCGAAACAAAGTGGCGTATCGGGATAAGGAATCTTCACGCACGATTCCGCATCCGATGAACGCCGCGGAGTCCGCCGGCGCTTAGCCCGCCCGGCGGCCACTCACACAGTCACCGTTCGCACTCTGCGTAGTGGTTTCGAACCTTTTAACGCAGCTTTAACCACGACCGCTCACCCGATCGCATGGACCGTTCGGCGCTTCTCGGTACCTTGGGTGAAGAAAATTCCGGGATGGTTGTCGCCACGAACCTGAGGTGTCCGTACGATAACGAAAGAGCTTCGACGCCAGGCCTGAAAGGAGACCGAGTGCCCGACGAGCACCACACCCCGGGGACCGGTCGCCACAGCAACACCGACAGGAACGCCGGTGAGCGCGGCCGCCGGGCTCGACGCCGCTCGATGGACACCCACGGCGGGATCAGCGTTTCCGACGTCGTCGCACGTCATACCGGTGAGCGCCCGATCTTCGACCCGTCCGCCGAGCCGCCCGCGCCGCGACGGCTCCGGCAGAGCGAGCCCTCGCCGGAACCTCCGAGACCCGGTGCGCGAGCCGCCCGGACGGAGCCTCCCGCGCCTCGACGTCCTCGTCCCTCCGCCCCCGCCGAGAGCCCGGCACCTGCTCCTCGCGCGGCCGAACCCGCCGCGCCGCGTGCCCCGATGCCGCCGCGGAGCCCGCAGCCCGACGAAGCCCCGCGCCCGCCTCGCGCGCGCCAGCCGCGCCGCGCTCCGCAGGCCGCGCCGAGCCCCGAGGCGCCCACGCAGCGCCGCCCGCCGGTGGTGAACCCCGGCGCGCAGCAGCAGCCCGCGGTACCGCCGCCCCCGCGTCGTCCCCGCCGTCCGGCGCAACGGCCGGTGCAGCAGGCGCCCGCCCCGCAGTCGCCGGGTGTCCCGCCTCGGTCCGAGATGGACCGGCTCACCATGACCGACGAGCTCGAGGCGATCGACGACGCGACGATCATCAAGCGCAAGATCGACCACACGCTCGCCCGGTTCTCCGCCGCGCACGACGAACTCGAGGCCGAAGAGGCCAAGAAACGCGAGCGCCGCGAGCGGCTCGCCTTGCGCCCCGCCGCCCTGCTGGAGCAGACCCGCACGGCGCTGCAACGAGTGGTCACGACCAACGACGCCACGCCTGCCGAGGCCGCCGAGGAATCCGCGCCGCAAACCCGGCTGCAGGAGAAGAAGGAACGCAAGACCAGGCAGACGGCCAAGGCGGGCCGGATCACCGCCGCCGTGGTCGCCGCGCTCGTGTTCCTCTCGATCGGTTCGGCGTGGGGCGCTCAGACCTGGTTCGACGCGAAGTTCAACAACGTCGCTTCGCTCGACGAAGACTCGGCCGACATCCAGGACGCCGCGGGCCAGACCGGCGACGAGAACTTCCTGATGGTCGGCTCCGACACCCGTGACGGCGCGGCCGCCGAAGACGGTGTCGGCGACGCCGACGGCACCCCGGGCGCCCGCTCGGACACGGTCATGATCGCGCACGTCCCCGCCGACCGGCAGCGCGTCGTCATGGTGTCCTTCCCGCGCGACCTCGAGATCAGCCGCCCCGAATGCAAACGCTGGGACCCGGCGACGTCGTCGTATTCGGACGAGACCTCGCCGGCGCAGAAGATCGCGAAGCTGAACACCGCGTACGCGGTCGGCGGCCCGCAGTGCGTCACGAAGGTCATCCAGCAGATCACCGGCATGAAGATGAACCACTTCGTCGGGATCGACTTCAACGGCTTCAAATCCATGGTCGACGCCGTGCAGGGCGTCACCGTGTACAACGAGAAGCCGATCGACGACACCACGCTCGGCATGATCATCCCGCAGGCGGGCGAGGTGCGGATCTCCGGCGACCAGGCGCTGAACTACGTCCGGGCGCGGCACGTCAAGGGCGACCCGACGTCGGACTACGGCCGGATCAAACGGCAGCAGGCCTTCCTCGGCGCGCTGCTGAAGACGGTGATGTCGAAGGAAGTCATCCTCGACACCGGCAAGCTGAGCGGCTTCATCGACGCGTTCGCCAAGGCCACCTTCGGCGAGAACCTCGGCATCAAGCAGATGATGACGCTGGCGAAGTCGATGCGCGGGATGGGCTCGGACAAGGTCAAGTTCCTCACCGTGCCCACCACCGAAGAGGCGAACAAGCGCGGCAACGAGGTGCTGTTGCAGAGCAAGGCGAAGGCCGTCTTCGACGCGTTGATCAACAACACCCCGCTGGAAGAGAAGGCCCCGGCCCCTCCCGCGAGCGATACCGCGTCGCCCCCGACCAGCTCCGCCAAGCCGGGCGGCGCCAAGAAGAGCAGCAGCTCAGGCTGAGGATCATTCGTTAGTCCGGGTTCACGTCAGGTTCACTCTGGGATGCGGCTTTTGGCCCCTGTTCCCCGTAGGGTTGGGCCATGCGTGAGGCTTACCATGTCGAACTCGAACAGCTCGCCGAGAACCTAGCGAGCATGTCCCTCCAGGTCGCCGACGCGATGGAGCGGGCGACCCGGGCGTTGCTCGAGGTCGATCTCGGGCTCGCCGAGCAGGTCATCAGCGACGACGCGAAGGTCGACGACGCGCGCGCCGAATGCGAGGAGCAGGCGTACGCGCTGCTGGCCCTGCAGGCACCCGTCGCGACCGACCTCCGGACCGTGCTCGCCGCGATCCACGCGGCGGAAAGCCTGGAGCGGATGGGCGATCTGGCGCTGCACGTGGCCAAGGCCGCGCGCCGCCGTCACCCGGACCCCGTGCTGCCCGAAGAGGTGAAGGCGGACTTCGCCAAGATGGGCGAGGTCGGCGTCAGCCTGGCCCGGCAGGTCGAGCAGGTCATCAAGTCCAAGGACGTCGAGGCCGCCCGCACGATCGAGTCGGACGACGACGAGGTCGACGAGATCCACAAGCACCTGTTCACGGTCATCATGGACCGGAACTGGGACCACGGCGTCGCCGCGGCCGTGGACGTCACCCTGCTGGGCCGCTTCTACGAGCGCTTCGCCGACCACGCCGTCTCGGTCGCGCGCCGGATGATCTTCGTGGTGACCGGCAAGATGCCCGGTTACGGACCCGACGAGCTGTAAGGGGAGTTTCCCCGCGAAGGGGCCCTTCACCGCATCCTGTGCGGTGAAGGGCCCCTTCGTCATTGCCGACGCCGGCCCGACATCGGTCACGTGGGTCGTGAGTGGCGATTCGGGTTCTAACCCGAATCGCCACTCACGACCACCTGGACCGACGCTCACCTCGCCGCGCCGGCCGTCAGCGCGCGACTAGCCGAAGCGGCCCGAGATGTAGTCCTCGGTCGCCTTCTCGTCCGGGTTCGAGAAGATCTTCTCCGTGTCGTTCAGCTCCACCAGGCGCCCCGGCTGGCCGACGCCCGCCAGGTTGAAGAACGCGGTCTGGTCCGAGACCCGCGCCGCCTGCTGCATGTTGTGCGTCACGATGACGATCGTGTACTCCTTCTTGAGCTCACCGATCAGGTCCTCGATGGCGAGCGTCGAGATCGGGTCGAGCGCGGAGCACGGCTCGTCCATCAGCAGCACGTCGGGCCGCACGGCGATCGCCCGCGCGATGCAGAGCCGCTGCTGCTGACCACCGGAGAGGCCGCCGCCCGGCTTGTTCAGCCGGTCCTTGACCTCGTTCCACAGGTTCGCGCCGCGCAGGGCGCGCTCGGCGACGTCGTCGAGCTCCTTCTTGCCCTTGGTGCCGCCGAGGCGCAGGCCCGCCACGACGTTGTCGCGGATGGACATCGTCGGGAACGGGTTGGGGCGCTGGAACACCATGCCGATCGTGCGGCGGACCTGCACCGGGTCGACCCCGGCGCCGTAGATGTCCTCGCCGTCGAGCAGCACCTCACCCTCGACGCGGGCGCCGGGGATGACCTCGTGCATCCGGTTCAGCGTGCGCAGCACCGTCGACTTGCCGCAGCCCGACGGGCCGATGAACGCGGTGACGTTCCGCGGCGGCACCGAGAGGGTGACGCCGTCCACGGCGTGGAATTTGCCGTAGTAGATGTCCACGTCTTTGACGTCGATTCGTTTGGCCATCTCAAACAGCTCACTTCTTCTTCGGGGCGACAAGACGGGCAAAGAGCATGGCGAGGAGGTTCACGATCGCGATGATCAGTACCAGGGTGAGCGCCGCTCCCCAGATCCTGTCGAACGCGACGGTACCTTCGTCGAACGGGTTGCTGACCCGTTCGTTGTTCATCAGAAGCGGCAGTGCGGCCTGTTCGCCACCGAAGATGTCCCAGTTCACGTAGGCGGAGTACCCCACGAGGACCAGCAGCGGCGCGGTCTCGCCCATGACCCGGGCGAGCGCCATCATGATGCCGCCGATGATGCCGGACAGCGCGGTCGGCAGGACGATCTTCATGATCGTCTTCCACTTCGGCACGCCCAGCGCGTACGAGGCTTCGCGCAGGTCGTCCGGGACGATCCGCAGCATCTCCTCCGAGGAGCGCACGACCACCGGGATCATCAGCAGGACCAGGGCCAGCGACACGGCGAAACCGCTGCGCGGCAGGCCGAACGTGGTGATCCACAGTGCGTAGATGAACAGCGCCGCGACGATCGAGGGGACACCGGAGAGGATGTCCACCATGAAGGTGGTGACCTTCGCGAGCTTGCCGCGGCCGTATTCGACCAGGTAGATCGCGACCAGCATGCCGATCGGGACCGCGATGATCGCGCAGACCAGGCCCTGCAGCACCGAGCCGATCACGGCGTGGGCCACGCCGCCGCCGACCTCGTCCGACAGCACCGACCCGAAGTCCTCGGTCCACCAGTTGCTGTACGGGATCCGCTTGACCCCGTTGATGATCACCGTGGCCAGCAGCCACACCAGCGGCACGACGGCGATCAGGAACGACAGCCAGATCAGTGTGGTGGCGAAGCCGTTCTTGACCTTCCTGGCCATGCTGACCTGCTGGAAGGCGGGCGTGGTGGCGGGGGTCTTCTCGAGCGTGGTGGACATGCTCAGTCCCCCTTCTTGGCGATGACGGATCGCGCGATGAAGTTGACGACGAGCGTCAGCAGGAACAGCACGAGACCCGCCGCGATGTACGCGCCCGCCGAGATCTCGTTGTTGAGTTCCGCGTAGTCCGCCGCGATCTTCGAGGCGAACGTGGCGCCGCCGTCGAAGAGGCTCCAGGTGAACTCGCGGCCGACGGCGCCGGTCAGGATGATCGCGAGCGCGATCGTCTCGCCGAGCGCGCGGCCGAGGCCGAGCATCGAAGCGCCGATGTAGCCCGCCTTGCCGAACGGGAGCACCGTGGTGCGGATGACCTCCCAGCGGGTGGCGCCCAGCGCCAGCGCGCCCTCGATATGCGGGGTCGGGGTCCGCTCGAACACCTCGCGCGACAGCGAGGTGATGATCGGCAGGATCATCACGGCCAGCACGATGCCCGCGGTGAAGATGGTGCCCCGCAGGTCGGGCGAGACGTTGCCCGCCGCGAAGAGCGGGATCCACGAGAAGGTGTCGTTGACCCACTGCGAGAAGGGCTCGATCGCCGGCGCGAAGACCATCAGGCCCCACAGGCCGTAGATGATCGAGGGGACCGCGGCGAGCAGGTCGATCACGTAGGCGAAGGGCCGCGCCAGCCGCTTCGGCGCGTACTGCGTGAGGAACAGGGCGATCCCGAGCGAGATCGGCATCGCGATGATCAGCGCCAGCAGGGACGAGTACACCGTGACCAGCAGCAGGCCCATGATCCCGAAGCGCATGTCGTCCGGGGTGGTCTGCCAGACCTGGCTGGTCAAGAAGTTCACGTTGTCGGCCTGCAGCGCCGGAATGGCCTGCACCAGCAGGAACAACCCGATCAGGCCGATCAGCGAGACGACGAAGACGCCGGCTCCGGTGGTCAGGATCTGGAAGATGCGGTCACCGGGTCGCACCGTCCTGGAATTGGGGCTCGCGAGGCGCACCGAGGACTGCTCGGGCGGTGACGCGGCAGATTGCTCCGAAATCGGGTCCTCCGTGAAGGTCTCGCGGACGCCAGAACGCCCACCGGGGTCGCCGGTGGGCGTTCTGGGCGAAGACGAATCGCTCATCGACTACTTCTGTCCAGCCTGTTTACTGATCAACCTAGAGGTCGTCGACAGGTCAGGCGATGGCCTTGACGGCGGTCAGGACCTTGTCCTGCAGGCTCTGCGGGATCGGCACGTAGCCCTTCTCCGAGAGCGGCTTCTGACCGTCGGTGGCGGCGACGTTCAGGAACGCCTTGACGGCCTTGCCGACCTCGGCGTCCGCGTACTTGGAGCAGACGATCTCGTAGGTGGCGAGCAGCAGCGGGTACGCGCCGGGAACGTTGCCGGAGTAGATCGAGTCCAGGTCGAGGGCCAGGTCGTTCGAGCCCTCCTTCTTGAACTTCGCCGCGTCGAGGGACTTCGCGACGTTCGCCGCGGTGAGCTCGACACCGCCGGAGCCGCTGTCGATGAGGGCGGTGCTGATGCCGTCCTTCGCGAACGCGGACTCGACGTAGGTGATGGCACCGTCGGCGGACTTCACGGCGTTGGCGACACCGTTGGACTTCTCCGCGCCGTTGCCGACACCACCGTTGAACTTCTTGCCGTCACCCTGGGTCCAGGCGCCCTTGGACGCGACCTTCAGGTACTTCTGGAAGTTGTCGGTGGTGCCCGACTCGTCGGTGCGCGAGATGACCTGGATGGCCTTGTCCGGCAGGTTGAGGCTCTCGTTGCCCTTGACCGCCTTGATGGCCGGGTCGTTCCACTTGGTGATGCCACCGTTGAAGATCTTGGCGGTGACCTCGGGGGTCAGGGTCAGCTTGTCGACCCCGGAAAGCTTGTAGGCGACGGCGACCGGGCCGACGACGAGCGGGAGGTTCCACGCGTCGGAGGCGCACCGGGCCTTGGCCTTCTCGGCCTCTTCGTCCTTGAGCGGCGAGTCCGAACCGGCGAAGTCGACCTGGTTCGCGTTGAACTGCTTGATGCCGGCGCCCGAACCGCTGGGGTTGTAGTTCACCTTCTGGCCGGAGCACTTGGCGGCGTAAGCCTGCACGAAGATGTCGATCGCGTTCTTCTGCGCGGACGAGCCCTCGGCCGAAAGCGGGCTCTTGCCGCCGCATTCGACGTTGGCCGCGCCACTCGGAGCGGCGGCGGCACCCGTGCTGCCGGGCTTGGTCGCCGCCGGGTCGGATCCACAGGCGCCGAGCACGAGGGCGGCGGTGGCCACGATGCCGATCGCGCCCGCGGGCCGCATGATCTTCACTGCATTTCCTCCACTGGGAGACTTTCGCCGGATCGGTGGAACGGGAGCGTTCCTTCCGGACCCGGACATTAAGCACCGACAGTGGACAGGCGGCCGTCTAAGGGTGAACGGCAAGTGAACAAGGCGGCCGATGTGAGCAGCGCGACTACTCCGAAAGTGGCCCGTGTCCCGCCCGTGACCTGCGCGTCTGCTCTCCGTGACCGGTCAAGTGCCGCCCGTGTGAACGTGGTTACCGTGCGTATTGCACGTCTACCTCGTATCGGGTGAAGCCGAGCTTCGAATACACGGCGAGTGCGGGCGCGTTGTCCCCTTCGACGTACAGGATCACTTGCCCCAGCCCGCGATCACGGAGATACCGCAGCCCGGCGAGCGTGAGGGCCTTGCCGAGGCCGCCGCCCTGCGCGTCCGGGTCGATGCCGACGACGTAGACCTCGCCGGCGGGCTCGCCGCCGAACCGGCCGGGGACCGCCTCGTGGACCTTCGTCCAGTGGAAGCCGATGACCTCGCCGTTCTCCTCCGCGAGGAAGAAGCCCTCGGGGTCGAACCAGGCGTCCTTCTCGGTCGACCGGACCTCGTCGGCGGTCAGCGCGCCCTGTTCGGGGTGCCAGTCGAAGGCGCGGGCGTTGACCCGCACCATCGCTTCCTCGTCCTGGCCGGGGACGAACGTGCGCAGCGTGACCCCTTCGCGCGTCACAGGCTCCGGCCAGTCCGCGGTTTCGACGTCGGCGTGGAGGATCAGCAGTTCGCGAGCGCGCTCGAACCCTTCGGTCCCGGCGAGGTGGACGGCGGCGGGGTGGTCGCCGTGCGCCCAGACGCGCAGCGGCTTTCCGGCGGTCTCTTCGACGAGTGCCCTGGTGAGCGCCCTGCCGTGGCCGGAGCGGCGGTGCGCGGGATGGACGAACAGTTCGGCGACCTGATTGCCGTGTGAGTCGCCTTCGGTGTCCAGGTGCGCGTACGCGACCAGCACCCCGTCGACGTGACCGAGGAGGTGCCGCCCACCATCGAACCCTGAGTCCTCCGGGCGGCCGTCGGCCTCGCGCACGGCGAGGAGGAAGTCGTGGATCTCTTCCGTGTCCGGTTCACCGGTCCAAGCCAGATCGAGCATGAAATCGACCCTACCCGGGAACCCGCTCTCCGCCTGGACGTCTTGTCAGACAGGAAGGGGGACTCAGTGCGAAGAAAACTCGCTCGGCTCGTAGACGCTCGAGTCCGGGGCGACGGCCGGTTTGGCCGCGGCGGTGTTTGCGGTGTTTCCCTTGGAGGGCCGCTCGAACTTGTAGCCGACGTTGCGCACGGTCCCGATCATCTGCTCGTGCTCCGGCCCCAGCTTCGCGCGCAGACGCCGGACGTGGACGTCGACCGTGCGCGTGCCGCCGAAGAAGTCGTAACCCCAGACCTCCTGCAGCAGCTGCGCGCGGGTGAAGACCCGGCCGGCGTGCTGCGCGAGGTACTTGAGGAGCTCGAACTCCTTGTAGGTGAGTTCGAGAGTGCGCTTGCGCAGCTTCGCGGTGTAGGTCGCTTCGTCGATGACGAGGTCGCCGACGCGGAGTTCGGCGTCGACCTGCGCGGCGCTGCCGTCGCGAGTGGTGACCAGCCGCAGCCGGGCGTCGACCTCGGCGGGGCCGGCCGTCGGGAGGAGGATGTCGTCGGTGCGCCATTCCGCGCTGACCGCGACCAGCCCGCCTTCGCCGACGACGGCGATGACCGGCGTGGAGGTCTCGTCCTCACCCGCGCCCTTGAGCAGACGGCAGAGGCTCTTCGCGGAGGCGAGATCGGTGCGGGCGTCGAGGACGATGACGTCCCGGTGGCCGGCGTCGAGCAGCGCGGTCACTTCCGGAGCACGGACGCGTACGGTGTGGGGCAGCAGATCCAGGGCGGGCAACACCGTGGTGGCATCTGCTTCCGCGGTCAGTACCAGAAGGTCCAGGCTCATCGCCGCACCGCCTTCAGATCGTGGCCGCCTCGAACGTGGCGACCGCCGGTGCTTAGTGAGAATAGCGGGTGAACGGCCGGGGACCTACCCCGTGCTGGATCGATCACACCTGGCCAAAGAGGTTGACGAAGGAGATTCGACGTAATGGTGAGCAGGCCCGTGGCGCAGGACGACCGACCCTCTCCCGGGCGGTCCGCCAAGCGAGGAAAGCGCCGTGGCCGGGGCTGGCTCATCGCCCTCGCGGTACTGGTGGTGCTGCTGGTCGGCGCCGATTTCGGGGCCGCGGCGTTCGCGGAGCACACGATCTCCCAGAAGGCCCGCGAACAGCTGAACCTGGCCAACGATCCGGCGGTCACGGTGCACGGTTTCCCGTTCCTGACCCAGGCCCTCTCCGGTGACTACAGTCACATCACCATCAACGCCCAGGGCGTGGCCGTTCCGCCGCGCCTGAGGGACGTGGACTTCAACGCCGACATGAGCGACGTCACGGCACCGCTCTCGGACCTGACGTCCGGCAACACGAAGTCGATCGTCATCGGCACGCTCAAGGGCGAGGTGACGATCAAGGCCGCGGACATCGCGCGGCAGGCGCCGCTGGACAAGATCGAGAACCTCCGGATCGAACCGGTCACCGAGGACTACGTCCGCAACGGCGACAGCGGCCAGGGCGAGACGAAGCCGACGGCGA
This sequence comes from Amycolatopsis keratiniphila, assembly GCF_000400635.2. Taxonomy (NCBI): domain Bacteria; kingdom Bacillati; phylum Actinomycetota; class Actinomycetes; order Pseudonocardiales; family Pseudonocardiaceae; genus Amycolatopsis; species Amycolatopsis keratiniphila. The sequence continues at coordinate 8,571,060 of NC_021252.1, forward strand.
CCAACGAGAACGGCGAGCCGGTGGACACCGCCAGCGCCGGGATCCGGGTTTCGGGCAACGTCCAGATCGCCGGGCAGAAGGTGGAGATCTTCTGCTTCGCGATGATCGAACTCGACGGGCAGAAGATCCGTCTCGAGCCGAAGCGGCTCCAGTTCGGGAATGACAAGGAGACCACCGTCGTTCCCCAAGCCGTGCAGGACGCGCTGCTGCCGAACTTCAACGCGACCATCGACACCGGCACGATGCCGTTCTCGGTGACGCCGACCTCGGTGCGCGTGAACAGCGGCTCGGTGACCATCAAGGGCGAAGGCAAGAACGTCGCCTTCAGCGGAGCGAAGCCTCAGGGGTGACTTGCGGATGACCGGAGTGTGGGTGCTGCTGGGCGTCTTGGTGCTCGGCGGGGTCGCGGGCGCGCTGATGCGGGCGCGCAACGGCCGGATCCGCGCGGCCAAGCCCGGTGCTCCCACCCTGCCCGGTCGTGTCTCGGGCGCCCTCGCGCCCGAAGGCGTCACCCTGGTCCAGATCTCCACGACGTTCTGCGCGCCGTGCCGCCACACCCGCGCGCTCCTCTCGGCGCTCGCGGACAAGACCGACGGCCTCACGCACGTCGATCTGGACGTCACCGAAACCCCCGAAGTCGCCCAGGCGCTTTCGATATTGCGGACCCCGACGACGCTGGCCTTGACGCCGGACGGCCGGGAGGTCTTCCGCGTCGGCGGCGTTCCCCGAGGTCAGGAGCTTCTCGAAGCCCTGGAGCCCCATCTCGTCCCGGATTCCGGGAAGCGTCCCAAGGTGTGAACACGGTTCCCAACCTGAGGGAGCTCTGCGTACCCTCGTGCCCGTGAACAGGCTGCCCCGAACCTTGCTGACCCAGCGCCGCGCAGTGGATCTGTGCCGCGTTCGCAGCAGCCTGTGTCCCGGCGTTCGCTGAACCTCGCCTGCGCGTGCCCGTCCGGCACGCAACTCCTTCCCTCTCGTTCGCAGGAGGAACCATGTCCGCAGGACCGGCCGTCGACCCCCGTGGTCCGCGTTTCGCCGCCATCCTGACGACGATCGTGCTCGCGGTCGTGCTCATCACCCAGTGGTGGCCACTGCTCGCGGCGCAGGCGGTGGTGTTCGCGATCGGTGCCTTCATCGGGCTGAAGCCGGCGCCGTACTCCCTGATCTATCGCTACCTGGTCGCGCCGCGGCTGGGCCCCACGACCGAACGCGAAGACGCCGCCCCGCTGCGGTTCGCGCAGGCCGTCGGGTTCGTGTTCGCGGTCGTCGGCACCGTCGGTTTCGCCACCGGCCTGACCGCGCTCGGCTTCGTCGCCACGGCGTTCGCGCTGTTCGCGGCGTTCCTCAACGCGGCGTTCAACTTCTGTCTCGGTTGCGAGATGTACCTGCTCATCAAGCGTTTCAGCCCCAGCCCTCGCGCGTCCTAACCCAGAAAGAGAGTCAGCTCCATGAGCCGTGAAGACGTCCTGGTCACCACCCAGTGGGCCGAGGAGAACCTGGACACCCCGGGTGTCGTGTTCATCGAGGTCGACGAGGACACGACCGCGTACGACAACGGACACATCCGCGGGGCGGTGAAGTTCGACTGGCGCAAGGACCTGCAGGACGGGGTCCGCCGCGACTTCGTCAACAAGGAGGGCTTCGAGAAGCTGCTGTCCGAGAAGGGCATCTCGAACGACGACCGCGTGATCCTCTACGGCGGCAACAACAACTGGTTCGCCGCGTACGCGTACTGGTACTTCAAGCTCTACGGCCACGAGAAGGTGCAGCTGCTCGACGGCGGCCGCAAGAAGTGGGAGCTCGACGGCCGCGAGCTGAACGCGGACGAGGTCAAGCGCGAGGCCACCACGTACCAGGCCAAGGAGCAGGACCTGTCGATCCGCGCGTTCCGCGACGAGGTCGTCGCCGAGATCGGCAAGAGCAACTACGTCGACGTGCGTTCGCCCGACGAGTTCTCCGGCAAGCTGCTCGCCCCGGCGCACCTGCCGCAGGAGCAGTCGCAGGTCCCGGGCCACATCCCCGGCGCGCTGAACGTCCCGTGGGCGAAGGTCGCCAACGAGGACGGCACCTTCAAGACCGAGGAAGAGATCAAGGAGCTGTACTCCGACGAGGGCCTCGACGAGTCGAAGGCCACCATCGCGTACTGCCGGATCGGTGAGCGTTCGTCCATCGCGTGGTTCGCGCTGCACGAGCTCCTCGGCTACGACCAGGTGAAGAACTACGACGGTTCGTGGACGGAATACGGCTCGCTCGTCGGCGTGCCGGTCGAGTTGGGAGCTAAGTGATGGCAGACGACAGCTGCGGCGCCCCGGCCCAGGAGGCCACGCCCGCCGATTACGACACCCGCGGCCAGGTCGTGCTGGCCGGCAAGGTGACCGGCTCGGAGGGCCCCGTCGGCGGCGCCTTCGTGCGGTTGCTGGACGGCGGCGGCGACTTCACCGGCGAGGTGGTTTCGTCGGCCGACGGCGACTTCCGCTTCTACGCGGCCCCCGGTGACTGGACGGTGCGCGCGCTGCACCGCTCCGGCAACGGCGAGGCCTCCGTCACCGCGCAGGGACCCGGCGTGCACCAGCTGGCGATCTCGGTCGCCTGAGACGGGCTGAAGGGGCCCTTCACCGCATCTCATGCGGTGAAGGGCCCCTTCGTCGCGTCAGATGCGGTGAAAGCGTCCTTCAGCGCCTGTGGGCACTGCCACGCGACCTCGGCAGGCCTGTCCGGGCAGGTAGCGACTAAAGTGCGTGGCGTGGAGATCCTGTTTACGACCCTGCTGGTGCTCGCCGGCGTCGCGATCACCTGGTTCGCCGTGTACGTCGTCTACCGGCTTTACGCGGACCAGCGCTGACCCATGACGGCTAGTGGCGACGAGGCCATCCAGGCCGCGGAAAAGCGCGCGGAGACCACGCGCGACCGGAACCTGCCTCCGTACGGCACCTTCCCTGACATGCCCATCCCGGGCGACACGGCGAACCTGCGTGAGGGTCCGAACCTCAACGACGCCTGCCTGGCGCTGCTGCCGCTCGTCGGCGTGTGGCGCGGCGAGGGCGAGGTCGACTACCCGACCATCGAGGGCCCGTACCGGTTCGGCATGCAGCTGACCATCGCGCACGACGGCCGCCCGTTCCTCACCCACGAGGCGCGTGCCTGGCTGCTCGACGAGGATGGCAAGGTCATCCGTCCCGCCGCGCGCGAATCCGGGTTCTGGCGCCCGCAGGCCGACGACACGATCGAGCTGCTGCTGACGCACAACACCGGCATCGTGGAGCTCTTCTACGGCAAGCCGCGCGGCAAGGCCTCGGTCCCGGCCTGGGAGCTGGGCACCGACGCGGTCGTCCGCACTTCGACGGCCAAGGACGTCACGGCCTCGCAGCGGCTCTACGGCATCGTCAACGGCGAACTCGGCTACGTCGAGGAGCGCGCCATGATGGGCCAGGAACTGCAGCCGCACACGTCGGCGCTGCTGCGTCGCGTGGTGGGCTGACCTTCTTCCGATGCGGTGGCGTGCCTACGGCGAGCACGCCGCCCTGCTCGACTGCGCTTCCCTGGCCGAGTCGATGGCGGCGCACGCGGCGGTCTCGTCCGCGCGCCCGGACGGCGTCACCGAACTCGTTCCCGGCGCCCGCAGCCTGCTCGTGGTGGAAACCCCCGGCTCGGACGCGCTCGCGGCCGTCCGTGAGCTGCTGGCGGACGCCGACCTCGACCATCCCCCGGAAGGCGAATCCCGCGAGATCACCCTCGACGTGACCTACGACGGCGAGGATCTCGAACTCGTCGCGCGGGACGCCGGAGTGTCCACAGAGGACGTCGTCCGGCTGCACACCGGCGCCGTCTACACCGTGGCCTTCACCGGGTTCGCGCCCGGATTCGGTTACCTGACCGGGCTTCCCGAGCCGCTCCGGCAACCGCGGCTGTCCACTCCGCGTACTCGCGTGCCGGCGGGTTCGGTCGGTATCGCGGGCGAGTTCACCGGCGTGTACCCGCGCGTCTCGCCCGGCGGCTGGCGGCTGATCGGCCACACCCGGACCGTTCTGTTCTGTCCCCGCGCCGACCGGCCGGCATTGCTGTCGCCCGGCGACCGCGTGCGCTTCCGGAGTGCCGGATGAGAGCCCTCGAAGTGGTCGAGACCGGTCCGCTCGCGCTGATCCAAGACCTCGGCAGGCCCGGCTACGCGCATCTCGGGGTGCCTCCGTCGGGCGCGCTCGACGTCCCGGCGCTGAAACTGGCCAACCGGCTGGTCGGCAACGCCGAAGACGCGGCCGGCGTGGAGAGCCTGTTCGGCGGTCTGCGGCTGCGCGCGACGACGTCCTGCACGGTCGCGGTGACCGGCCCTTCCGTCGCCGTCGAGGTGGACGGGCGGCCCGTCGGCTCGCACGCTCCGGCGTGGCTGGCGGCGGGGCAGGTGGTGGCGATCGGCGCGCCTGCCACCGGATTACGGTGCTACCTGGCGGTTTCCGGCGGCATCACGGTCGACGCGGAACTCGGCAGCCGGTCGCGGGACGTCCTTTCGGAAATCGGCCCCGCGCCGCTGAAGAAGGGCGACGTCCTGCCGCTCGGCACACCGCGCGTATCGGGCGGTGCCGACGTCGTGCTGCCCACGACCGCACCCGCTGAACTGATCGTGCGCGTGGACCCGGGCCCGCGGGCGCACTGGTTCGAGGATCCGGCGGCGGGGCTCGCGAAGACCTGGACGGTGACGGCGGAATCGAACCGCGTCGGGCTCCGGCTCGACGGACCCGCGCTGACTCGCGCGGACGAATACGCGGAGCGGGAGCTGCCGAGCGAAGGCCTGCTGACCGGCGCCGTACAGGTTCCGCCGAACGGGTTGCCGGTGGTGTTCTTGGCGGATCATCCGACTACCGGTGGTTATCCGGTGGCGGCCGTGGTGAGACAGGCGTCACTCCCGGCCCTCGCGCAGGCCAGACCCGGAACCCTTCTCCGCTTTCACTCGTCCACGAGGGTGTGGAACAGGTAAAGGTCGACGGTGGCACGGGTGTCATCGACACGAACAGCGCAAACTGGTTCTCAGCGGGAAAGAGTGCTTCGAACCGGGTCCCAACCCAACCGGAACTCCCGCAGTCGCTGCGGATCGCCCTGGCCACCGGCCAGATACGGCGTCCGCTCGGCGACACGCTCCGCCCGCTTCTCGCCCTCTTCGCCGACGGCGAATACCAGGTCACCGGACCCGAACGGCTGGCCGAGGACCGCTACCTGACCCCGAGCGCCGACTGGCCGCCCGCCGACGTGTCCCGGGTCGGCTACTACCGGACCGCGATCAAGAGCGGGCACCGGCCGGTCGCGGTCGTGCTGGAAACCACCGACGCGGCGGTGATCCTCGACGGGCACCACAAGATCGCGGCTTACCGCGAGGAAGAGATCCTGCCGCACCTGCTGATCATCAGCCCGCTCGGCTGATGGACTTGCGATTCCGTGATCCCCAGACCCGGATCGGCAATCTGGCGGACGAGCCGATCCTCGTCGTCTGCCCGCGCTGCTCTCGTCGTGCCACGGTCACCCCCGAACGACTGACCTGCGCCGGCTGTGCCCTGGTGCGCGTTCGTTCCGCCCCCAACTACAGCGTGTGGAACGGTCCGGTCGACCCGTTCTTCCGCGAACCTCTGTGGCTGCGCGCCGACTGCTGCGGCGGGCACACCCTGTGGGCGTTCCACGAACGTCACCTCGACCTGCTCGAACGGTTCATCGCGGCGAAGCTGCGGGAACGGGGGCTCGGGGACGATCCCGGCCTGACCTTGGTCGCGCGGCTGCCCGCGTGGATTACCGCGGCGAAGCACCGGGACGAGGTCCTCCGGACCATCGCCAAGCTGCGCGCGACGCTCAGCTGATCGCGTACTCGCTCTCGTACGCGGCGGCCAGCTCGGCGTGGATCGCGCTGGAGTCGGTGAGCGCGACGCCGTCGAGCGTGTGCACCCTGGTCAGCTTGCGGACCGACGAGGCGAGGAAGAGCCCTTCGCCCTCGGTGAGGTCCGAGACGTTGAGCGGCTCGACCTTGACCGACCAGCCCGCGCGCTCGGCGCCGCGGAACAGCGCCGCCTGCGTCGTCCCCGGCAGGATGCCGATGGTCGCCGGCGGCGTGTAAAGCGTCTTGTCCCTCGCGAGGACGACCGTCGAAGTCGGTCCTTCGAAGACCGTGCCGTCGGCGGCGGTGAAAATCACATCGCTCGCGCCGCGGCGGCCCGCCTCCCGCAACGCCGCCATGTTGACGCCGTACGAAATCGACTTCGCGCCCAGCAGCAGCCACGGCGCGCGCTCGGCGAGGTCGGGCTCGATACCGCGCTCGAGGGTGATCGCCGCGACGCCTTCGACGCGGGCCCGCTGGACCTTCTCGTCGATCTCCACGCCGAGGGCGAACCCGAACGGCTTCGCCTCCGGGTCGCCGTCGATTCCCCTGGTGTACACCAGTTTCAGCGCGATCTCGGACGGGCCGGACCAGTTGTCGATGACGACCTGCGCGGCGCGCTCCCAGGCGGCGAGGTCCGGCTCCGGCAGGTCGAGCATGGCCGCGGAACGGGCCAGCCGCTCGAGGTGCGGGCGCAGCTCGCGGGGCCGTCCGTCGACGACGAGGATCGTCTCGAACACGCCGTCGCCGCGAAGCAGTCCCAGATCGTCCACCCGCAGGTGGGCGGCTTCGGGGTCGGCCAGGGTCCCGTCGAGGAAGGCAAGCACGCGCATGGGGACACGGTACTCACTAGCATGGGTTTCATGCCCTACCGCTCCCCCTTGCTCGAGCTTCCCGGACCGATCGCGGCACCCGACGGGCATCCGGAGGAAGGTGTCCCGTGGCACTGGGGTGACCCCTTCGCCGAGCAACGGACCGCGGCGCGCGGCGCGGTCGTGATCGACCGTTCGCACCGCGAGATCCTGGCCGTGACCGGGGAAGAACGGTTGTCCTGGTTGCATTTGGTGATCTCGCAGCACGTCACCGGGCTCGCCGAGGGCACCGGCACCGAGGCGCTCGTGCTGGACAGCCAAGGCCGCGTCGACACGCACATGGTCGTCGCGCACGCGGACGGCACGGTGTGGCTGGACAGTGACCGGGGCGCGGTCGCCACCAGCGCGCTGCCGTCCGGCGGCAAGCAGACACTGCGCGACTACCTCGAAGCGATGAAGTTCTGGTCCAAAGTGGACATCCGCGATGTGTCGGACGAGCTGGCGCTGCTGACCGTCCTCGGCCCGGACGCGGACCGCGTACTGGACTCCGTGGGCGTCTCCGTGGGCTCGGACCCGTACTCGGTCGTGGCGATCCCCGGCGGTTTCGCGCGGCGGATGCCGTGGCCGGGGCGGCACAGCGTCGACCTCGCCGTGCCCCGCGCCGAACTGGCCGACTGGTGGCGGCGCCTGACCGACGCCGGCGCGCGACCGGCGGGCAGCTGGACCTTCGACGCGCTGCGGGTCGAATCACTGCGGCCGCGGCTGGGCGTCGACACCGACGAACGCACGATCCCGCACGAGGTGAACTGGGTCGACTCCGCCGCGCACGTGGCGAAGGGCTGCTATCGCGGGCAGGAGACCGTCGCGAAAGTCCACAATGTCGGGCGGCCGCCGCGGTACATGGCGCTGCTGCACCTGGACGGTTCGCCGGAGATCACGCCGGAGACCGGCGATCCGGTGGTGCTCGGCGAGCGGACGGTGGGGCGCGTCGGCAGCGTGGTGCAGCACCACGAACTGGGCCCGATCGCGCTGGCGCTGGTCAAACGCTCGACTCAGCCGGGCGCGGAGCTGCTGGTGGGCGCCGAGGATCGCGTCGTGCAGGCGACCATCGACCCGGACTCGGTGCCTGGTGAGGCTCCGGCTCCCGGACGGGAAGCGGCTCAGCGGCTGCGGGGCTGAACGGGTTTTTCTGGCTGTCCGTGAAGGCCTCCTTCCCTACCCTGAGAGTAGGGAAGGAGGCCTTCACGGACTCATCCACAAGTTGTCCACAACTCCGTCCACCTGTGGACAACCCCGCCGACCAGCACTTTTCCCCGCCCATCGCCGGTAGACTGGACCAGGGGCCGCCCCCGGGACGGGTGGGGGGCGGGCTCTGGAAGGGACCGAAAGAGCAGCCGCCCGGCGGAGGGTCTCGGAAGGGGCGGAGATCCTTGTGGTATCGCTCCCTGCGGAACATTTCCGCTGGAGCGCGATAAGCTACGCGCGTGATCGAAGTCCGGCCCGGTGGTCGCCGTCGTATCGACCGCGTGCTCGGCCCTGGGTATCTCAGCGACCTCGGCGAGCTGACCCTCTCCGTGCTGCGCGAGCGCCGTGACGAGGCCGCGCAGGAGGAGACCGACCTGTCGTACCTGCGGCGCCTGCTCCACGCGCGCATCGACATCGTGCGGGCCGAGCAGGAGCGCCGGAGTTCCGGCGGCGAGAGCAGCGTCGTCGAGCGCCTGGCCGCGATCCTGGCGGACAACGCCATCGGCCCGGCAACGGGTTCGGGCAGGCATCAGCGGCTGGAGCCGTCGCGCGCGGGCGAGCACCGGCGGTTCGCCGAGGCCCTCATCGGCGACACGGACCTTTCCGACGTCAGCACGCTCTCGGACGAGAAGCTGGTCAACGCCCTCAACCGGTACGCCGACGAAGAGGTCTCCGTCTCTTCGTACCGCCGCGAGGTGCAGGGAGTGATGGACACGATCAACGCCGAGATCGCGACCCGCTACCGCCAAGGCACGGCATCGGTCGACGATCTGCTCGACACCGAACGCGGCGGATCCGAGTGACGAATCCGGTCCTGGTCGAGGTCGTCCGATCCGGTTTCGTGGAGAGCGTCCACCGCGGCGCGCTCGTGATCACCGCCCCGGACGGCTCGGTGCGCTTCTCCGCCGGCGACATCGAGCGGCCGGTCTACCCGCGCTCGTCCAACAAACCCCTGCAGGCCGTCGGGATGCTCCGCGCCGGTCTCACGATCGGCGACGAGGAACTCGCGCTGGGTTGCGGCTCGCACAACGGCGAACCCGGCCATGTCGAGGGCGCCCTGGCGATGCTTTCCCGTGCCGGGCTCACCGAGGACGCGCTGGCCTGCCCGCCCGCCTTCCCACTGCACGAGCCGAGCATGCTGGCCGTCGCGTCGACGGGGAAACGCCGGGCCGCGATGAACTGCTCCGGCAAGCACGCCGCGATGCTCACGACCTGCGCCCAGCTCGGCTGGCCGACCGGCGACTACACGGCAGAGATCCACCCGCTGCAGAAGATCGTCCAAGCCACCGTCGCCGACCTCACCAGCGAGACGATCGAGACGGTCGGCGTCGACGGCTGCGGCGCCCCGCTGTTCGCGTTCTCCCTCACCGGCCTCGCCCGCTCCTTCGGCAGGCTGGTCACCGCCATGGGCGGACCGGAACGCCGGGTCGCGGACGCCGTCCGCGCGCATCCGTGGCAGGTCGCGGGCACCGGCCGCGAAGACACCGTGCTGATGCGGACCATCGACGGTCTGCTCTCGAAGGGCGGCGCCGAGGGAGTGCACGCGTTCGCGCTCCCCGACGGCACGGCGCTGGCGCTGAAGATCGACGACGGCGCGGCCCGCGCCCGGCTCCCGCTGCTGCTCGCGACCCTGCGCCACCTCGGCATCGACCCTGGCGACGAAGCCGCCGGCCTCGCGCGCGACGCGGTTCTCGGCGGCGGGAAACCGGTCGGCGAGCTGAAGGTCACCGCCGGCCTCTTCGGCTAGTTCGCGCGTTCCCGCGCGGCCAGGTCGCCCCAGAAGTCCCGCAGGTCGGCGAACAGTTCCGCCAGCTCGTCGACGTTGCCGGTGCGGAGCGCGTCGAGGATGTCGTGCACCTCTTCGGCGGTCGTATCGGACTGCAGGATCGAGTCGGCGAAGAGCTGCACGAGGCCGCCGTAGTCGAGTTCGACCGCGGAACCGGGGTGGAAGCTGTCGAGCCAGCGTCGCGTCTCGAGCAGCACCCGGCCGGGTCCGGAGTCGCCGAAGGTCGCTTCGAGCAGGTCCCCGACCTCGCGGGCGCGATACCGCGCGTCGGCGATGGAGACCCGCCACGACACCTCGCGCTCCGGGTCGTCGCGTCCCTTGCCGAGTTTGACCCGGCGCATCCCGGGGTCGAACAGGACGAACCACGGGAGCGGAACGGTCCACGTCGTCGAGAGCGTGTGCGAGGCCGAGGCGGACAAGTCGCCGATCGCGGACTTCGCCCGGGAGCGGATCATGTCCATCGACGCGCCGCCCGCCTCGAGCACCGCGTTCTTCAGCGCCGGATGCGCGTCGCCGAGGAAGGTCACCAGCGCCGCGGCCGAGCGGGCGCGGATCTCCATCGGGCAGATCAGCGGACCCGGACCGGCGTCGCCGTGCTCACCCTCCGGCACGTCTTCAGGGTCGAGGACGAGAACGTCGGTGACGAGACTGGGGGCGGCCCTGCCGTCCGCGAGTTCGGCGGGCAGCAACCGGCCGACATGCTGTGACTTGAGCCACAATGCCTGCTCACGTTCGCCCGCGGCCGAACGATCGAGCCGGGCCGCCTCGACGGCCTCGAGCAGGCGTTCGTCCGGAGGATCCCCCAGCGCGAGCAGGGGCTCATAGACGCGGAGATAAGCCGCGAACGGACGGGGCACACGAGCATCGTGGCACGCCGACCTGCGACTATCGCCACCGACCGGCCGGTAACCGGCGTTCGGGGAACACTGTCGCCACCGGCACACCGTGCCACGTCGCATCCAACCCCCCGGACACGGTACGGTGTCAGCAGGAAAGAATTGTCGAGACGATGCGGGGCCGCCGATTCCCCCGGCCGCCCCGCCCCTGTGCGAGGGGGTCGAGCCATGGGGCGCGGCCGGGCTAAGGCCAAGCAGACGAAGGTGGCGCGCGAGCTCAAGTACAGCTCGCACGAAACCGACTTCGATGCTTTGCAGCGCGAGCTGTCCAGTAGTTCCTCGGAAGACAGGCACGAGGACGACAAGCGGTACGACGAAGACCCGTACGACGGGTACGACGAATACCGCCGCTGAGCAACGCGTGACACGCGAGGGTGGATCCGGGCTTGCCCCGGTGACCACCCTCGCGTGTCGCGTGCTGCCCAAAATATGAGGAGGTGCCATGTCTGACGTAGCGCGAGTAGGTGTCGTCGGGGCCGGGCTCATGGGCTCGGGCATCGCCGAGGTGCACGCACGGGCCGGGCTGGACGTGATCGTCACCGAGGTGAACCAGCCGGCGCTGGACTCCGGGCGGGCGCGGATCGAGAAGTCGCTGCAGCGCGGCGTCAAGAACGGGAAGCTCTCGCAGGAAGACGCCGACGCCGCGCTCGGACGACTCCGCTTCACCACCGAGATCGGCGAGTTCGCCGACCGCGACCTCGTCATCGAGGCGATCTTGGAGCAGGAGCAGGCCAAGGTCGAGGTGTTCCGGTCGCTGGACAAGATCGTCGAGCGTGAGGACGCCGTGTTCGCGTCCAACACCTCCTCGATCCCGATCATGAAGCTCGGCATGGCCACCGGCCGCCCGCAGCAGGTGATCGGCATCCACTTCTTCAACCCGGTCCCGGTGCTGCCGCTCGTCGAGCTGGTGCCCTCGCTGCTGACCAGCGACGACACCGCCCGCCGTGCCGAGGAGCACGCGACGACGGCGTTGAGCAAGACCGTGATCCGGTCGCAGGACCGCGCCGGGTTCATCGTGAACTCGCTGCTCGTGCCGTACCTGCTTTCCGCGATCCGGATGATCGAGTCGGGCTTCGCGTCCGCGGAGGACATCGACCGCGGCATGGAGCTCGGCACCGCGCACCCGATGGGCCCGCTGCGGCTGTCGGACCTGATCGGCCTGGACACCATCAAGGCGATCGCGGACTCGATGTACGCCGAGTTCAAGGAGCCGCTGTACTCCTCGCCGCCGCTGCTGCTGCGCATGGTCGACGCCGGCCTGCTCGGCAAGAAGACCGGCCGCGGCTTCTACAGCTACTCCTGACCCGAACGGAGCGCCGCGACCGATTTACGGAGGCCGCAGCGCTCCAAAGCGTCGAGAACCTCGGAAACGCTGGTAGGCGGAGCGCGGCGTGAGTTCACGATTCGCCGCACCGCCTCCACGACCACTCGTTCGCAGAGCTCGATCCGATCGAGGACGAAGTCGTCCGAGGTCTGCGCCTCGACGTTCCAGGGACCGAGGGCCCGCCCGGGAAAATCCCGCAGGTTCTCGGTCACGATGACACGCGCCTGCGCCTTGATGGCCGCCGCGAGGACATGGCGGTCGTCCGGGTCGGGCAGGTCGAGCGTGGCGATGAGCGGTTCGTAGCCGGTGACGAGACAATCCCGGACCGAGGCGTTCATCAGGTGCCGCGTCCTGTCCAGCTTGCCGGGGTCGAGATCGGGCCGGTTCTTGCGGAGGTTCCGGAAAACCTCATCGAGGATCTCGTCCGTCCATTTGGCCTGGACGAAACCGCTCTGCGCGATCCGGAGCAGGAGATCGCGTAGAACGTTGGGGTACAGCACGTTGGCGTCGAACAGGACCACGAAGGCCACTTGCTAGGTCAGCCCCATCTCCTGATTCAAGGCGGAAAGCTCGTCCGCGGCCTCGCGGCGCCGATGGTCGTCTTCACGCAAGTAGTCGTGGAGCGAACTGGCTTTCACCCGCCGGTGCTTACCGACCGTGCGGTACTCGATCCGCCCCGCTTCGAGCAGCCCGATGAGGAACGGCCGGGAGACGTTGAGCAGGTCGGCCGCCTGCTGTGTGGTCAGCTCGGCATGGGACGGGACGATGGCCACGCTCTCACCCGCCGCCACCAAGGCGAGCACCCGAGCCATCAGGTCGACCACCCCGCGAGGGACGACCACGGACTCCTCATGTTCGTCGACGACGACGCGCACGGTGTCCCTTTCATGCCGCCGAGCCAGGTAGGCCTCGACGTGCGGGAGTGCCTCGAGCGCCACGTCGATGTCGTGGCGTCCTGGGACGATCTGGTCAATGTTCAGCGCAGTCATCACTGCTCCTGTGTTCAACGTGGTCCCAGTATCGGCTCTCGAACGAATTATTCGCAACATTCGCAATAAACGCAACTCGATGGTGCGTTCAGCTTGCGTGACGGCACACCTAGACTCGGGGGCGTGGGACAGGGACAGCTGCGCGCGGGTCTGGTCGGTGCCGGTCCGTGGGCGAAGACGGTGCACGCGCCAGGTCTCGCCGATCACCCCGGGATGACGTTGCGCGCGGCCTGGGCCAGGCGTCCCGAAGCCGCGAAGGAGCTGGCCGAGGCGCATGGCGCCCAGGCCGTCGACAGCTTCGACGAGCTGCTCGACCAGGTGGACGCGGTCGCGTTCGCCGTGCCGCCCGCCGTTCAGGCGGAGCTGGCGGTCCGGGCGGCCGAAGCGGGCAAGCATCTGATCCTGGAGAAGCCGATCGCCGCGGATCTCGACGGCGCGCGGCGGCTCGCGGACGCGGTGGAGGCCGCGGGCGTCGCGGCTCTCGTGGTCCTGATCTTGCGTTTCTCGCCGATGACCCGCGAGTGGCTCGACGGCATCAAGGAAGCGGGCGGCTGGCGGGGCGGCGGGGCCCGATGGCTTTCGGGCGCGTTGCTTGGCGGCCAGTACCAGTCCTCGGCGTGGCGGCACGACTCCGGCGCGCTCGCCGACATCGGCCCGCACGCCCTCGATCTGCTGGACGCCGCGCTCGGCGAGATCACCGAAGTGCTCGCGGCGAACCGGACCGATGACGATCTGTGGCAATTGCTGTTAGCCCACGAGGGTGGCGCGACCAGTACGGCGACCCTGTCGCTTCGGCTGCCGATCCAGCCGACGGTCGTCGAGGTCGCCGTCTACGGCGAGCACGGGTACCGCACGCTCGGCCGGAAGCCGGGCTCGGCGGGCGAGTCGTACACCGCGCTCCTGGACGATTTCGCCGCGATGGCGGCGAGCGGCACGACCTCGCACCCGTGTGACGTGCGTCGCGGGCTGCACCTCCAAAAGCTGCTCGAACACGCGCGGGAACTCGCCGGACACGGCAAGTAGTACACAGGTCACCCACAAGGCTTTTCCTTGCGGGATAACACCTTCTTCCGGTTGGTTCGCGGCCGTCCACAGGTTTGTCCACAGGTTCCTTTGTGGACGGTGCCGAGCATGGGAAAACCTTTTCCGCCACCGGAAAAGATCACCTCTTAGTGCGGTGACTCCGCCATGCCGAGTCGATCTTGTGATGCGAAGGTGATCTTGGGCGCTCCGGAAAGGAAGGCCATGGGTGAGCTGCTCCGCGCTTTCGGTGTGATGATCCCGTTGACGATCACCGCGGTTCCGTACGCACTGCTCGGGTGGCCGTTGCTCGCGGCGCATCGACGCCGGCGAAGACAGGCCGACCTCTTCTCCGCGTCGGCGACGGCCGCCGTCGACATGACGCTCGTGCTGGCCTGTTTCCTGGTGTTGTGCCTGGTCACGATGCCGGTGGCCGGCGTGCAGGGCAGCAGGCTGAACCTCGAACCCGGCACCGACCTGCGCCTCGCCCTGAACGACAGCGCCAATCTCTGGCAGGCGCTGGGCAACGTCCTCATGCTGAGCCCGCTCGGCGCCCTGCTCCCGATGCGGTTCCGCCGCCTGCGCTCCCTCGGCCGGATCGCGCTGGGCGCGCTGGCCGTCTCGGTGCTGGTGGAGGGAACGCAGTATCTGATCCAGGCGGGCCGGGTGACCTCGGCGGACGACATCCTGCTGAACACCCTGGGCGCCGTCGCGGGCGCCGCGGTGAGCAAACGGCTGTGGCACCGCCTGGACGTCCGGCCGCCGGTGGCGATCCCGGCGCAGGTCCGGCGGGTGTGCGAGGCCCCGGTCCGGCTCCGGGTCCCGAGGTCGGTCTGGGACGAGCGGTACTCGGGCATCGCGCATCCGCAGCGGAGGTAAATCGGTTGACCGTCGTGCGAAAGTGATCGCGAAAGCCCTACGCATCAAGAAAGAGGGATGCCTCATGCCTGACGCCTTCGGTGGCGTCGGCACGAGCTAGCCGGCGCACCCGCCAGCCCCACCACGCACGCGGATCCTCCCGTGCGTCTCTTTCTTCTGCCCGAAAGGCTTTCCACCAGTGCTTTCCGAGACGATTCGTGCTCTGCAGTCCTACATCCGCCTCACCGCGGCGAAATTCCGCGAAACCGAGCGGATCGGGCCGTTCCTGGCCACGTACTACCTCGAATCCAGCAGCCCCTTCCTCAACTACGCGATCCCCGACGACGGCGCCGTCCCCACCGAGGACGACGTCGCCGCGCTCACCGAGGCGTTCCGCAAGCGCGGGCTCGCGCCGCGTCTGGAGTTCCTCACCGAAGCCGTCCCGGAGGCCGAAGCCGTGCTCATCCGGTGCGGGTACACGCTGGAGCGGCGGGTTCCGCTGATGATCTGCGTTCCGGGGCAGGTCGTCGAACAGCCGAAACCGGCCGGGATCAGCCTGGTCACCCCGAAGACCGAGGGCGAACTCCGGCGGATGATCCGGGCGCAGAACCTGGCGTTCGGGGAGACCGATCCCGATGAACACCTCGACCCGTCGCCGGATCAGCTGAGTGGCGAAACCATCTCGGTGATGGCGGTCGGCGAGAACGGCGAGGTCGTCGGCGGCGGGGTCGCGACCGCGATCCTCGACGGCGCGACGGAGATCGCCGGGATCGGGGTGCTCGATGAGTACCGGAGCCGCGGGATCGCCGCGGCGATGACGGAGTACCTGACGCGTGAGGCACACGCGCGCGGCGGCCGGTCGGTGTTTCTGACGCCGGGCGCCGGGCAGGCGGAACGCGTCTACGGCCGGGTCGGGTTCAAGACCGCCGCGGAGTGCGTGCACCTGTCAGTCGTCTGAGTAGCCGCCTCGGCGTGACTTCTTGACCTCGCCGCGGCGCTTCTTCGACGCCAGGCGGCGTTCCTTCGAACCTCGTGAGGGTTTGGTGGGACGCCGCTTGGCGGCCGGGGGCGCCGACGCGTCCGTCAGGAGCATCACCAGCCGTGCCCGCGCGGCTTCCCGGTTCATCAGCTGGGAGCGATGCTCGGACGCGGCGATCGTGACGACCCCGTCGACCAGGCGCGACGAAAGCCGGTCCAGCATCCGGGCCCGGAGATGTTCCGGGACGGACGCCGAACCGGCCACGTCGAAGGACAGTTCGACCCGCGAGTCCGTGGTGTTCACGCCCTGCCCACCCGGGCCCGAAGACCGGGAGAACCGTTCGCTCAATTCGGCACCCGGGATCACGAACCGGGTACCGATCACCACGTCATCAGCCACGGACCCAGTGTGTCACCCGGGCCCAAGCCGTTAAATCAGAAGCGAGGGTGGTCACCGGAGAGCACGGCGCGCGGGCCGTCCGGGTCTTCCGCGGGCTGCACGTCGCCGAGGATCCACGCCGGCACGTGCCGCGCCGTCAGCATCGCGAGCGCGCGGTCGACGTCGTCGGGGCCGACGATCGCGACCATGCCGACGCCCATGTTGAACGTCTTCTCCAGTTCGGCGCGCTCGACCTTGCCGCGGTGGCCGATCAGCGCGAACACCGGCGCCGGGGTCCAGGTGCCGCGTTCGAGCCGCGCGACCAGGCCGCGCGGCATGACGCGGGCGAGGTTCTGCTCCAAGCCGCCGCCGGTGACGTGCGCGAACGTGCGGACGTCGGCCTCGGCCGCCAGGGCGAGGCAGTCCTTCGCGTAGATCCTGGTCGGCTCCAGCATCTCCTCGCCCAGCGAGCGGCCGAACTCCTCGACGTGCCCGTCGAGCGGCATCCGCGCGATGTCCAGCAGCACGTGCCGGGCCAGCGAGTAGCCGTTGGAGTGCAGGCCGGACGAGCCGAGCGCGAGGACGACGTCGCCGGGGCGGACCCGCTCCGGGCCGAGCACGTTCGACGCCTCGACGACACCGATGCCGGTGCCCGAGAGATCGTAGTCGTGCTCGCCCATCAGGCCGGGGTGTTCCGCGGTCTCGCCGCCGAGCAGCGCGCAGCCCGCCTGGACACAGCCCTCGGCGATCCCGCCGACCAGCGCCGCGATCTTCTCCGGCACGACCTTGCCGACGGCGATGTAGTCCTGCATGAACAGTGGCTCGGCGCCGGTGACGACCAGATCGTCGACGACCATCGCGACCAGGTCGATGCCGACCGTGTCGTGCTTGTCGAGCGCCTGGGCGACGGCGATCTTGGTGCCGACCCCGTCGGTCGACGAGGCCAGCACCGGCTCTTTCCACTTGTCCAGCTTCAGGGAGAACAGCCCGGCGAAACCGCCGACGCCGCCCATCACCTCGGGCCTCGTGGCCCTCTCGGCGTGCGGTTTGAGCAGCTCGACGGCTTTGTCACCGGCGTCGATGCTGACGCCGGCGGCGGCGTACGTGGCGCTCGTGGACTCGCTCACGGAAGCGGACTCCAACTCTGGAAGAGAGGTCTAGGGACGCCGGATGGCGTCCTCAGCACCGTACCCGGCAGGGCTGACGGGCTTCGCCGCGCCATTCACCGAGTCCAGGCTCTCCAGCAGGTGCTTCCCGATCAGCGCGTCTTCGGGCAGCGCGATCGGGTACTCGCCGGAGAAGCACGCGGTGCACAACCGCGACTTCGGCTGCTCCGACGCCGCTACCAGCCCGTCCAGGGAGATGTAGCCCAGGGTGTCGGCGCCGATGGAGCGGCGGATGCCGTCGAGGTCGACGCCGTTGGCCACCAATTCGGCGCGGGAGGCGAAGTCGATGCCGTAGAAACACGGCCAGCGCACGGGCGGCGAGGCGATCCGGACGTGCACCTCGAGCGCGCCCGCCTCCCGCAGCATGCGGACCAGCGCGCGCTGGGTGTTGCCGCGGACGATGGAGTCGTCGACCACCACGAGCCGTTTGCCGCGGATGACGTCGCGCAGCGGGTTCAGCTTCAGCCGGATGCCCAGCTGGCGGATGGTCTGCGACGGCTGGATGAAGGTGCGGCCGACGTAGGCGTTCTTCACCAGGCCGGTGCCGTAGGGGATGCCGGAGCCCTGTGCGTAGCCGATGGCGGCCGGGGTGCCGGATTCGGGCACCGGCATGACCAGGTCGGCGTCGGCCGGGTGTTCGGCGGCCAGTTTGCGGCCGATCTCGACGCGAGTGGCGTGCACGCTGCGGCCGGCGATCGAGGTGTCGGGGCGCGCGAGGTACACGTACTCGAAGACACAGCCCTTGGGCTCGGGGTTCGCGAACCGCGAGGAGCGCAGGCCCTCGGCGTCGATCGCGATGAGCTCGCCGGGCTCGACCTCGCGGACGAACGACGCGCCGCAGATGTCCAGCGCGGCCGTCTCGCTGGCGACGACCCAGCCTCGTTCGAGCCTGCCGAGCACCAGCGGGTGCACGCCGTGCGGGTCGCGCGCGGCGTACAGGGTGGACTCGTCGGCGAAGACCAGGCAGAACGCGCCCTTGAGGGTGGGCAGCAGTTCCAGCGCGGCGGCTTCGATGCCCTTGTCGGCGGCGTTGGCCGCGAGCAGCCCGCACACCAGGTCGGAGTCGCTGGACGAACCGGTCAGCCCCGCGTGCGGCTTGAGCCCGGCCTCGACCGTGCGATCCCGCAACTCCGCGGTGTTGACGAGGTTTCCGTTGTGCGCGAAGGACAATCCGCTGCCGGTCGCGGTGGTGCGGAAGATCGGCTGCGCGTTCTCCCAGATGGTGGCGCCGGTGGTCGAGTAGCGGCAGTGCCCGACGGCGATATGTCCCTGCAGCGACTGCAGGACCTGCTCGTCGAACACCTGGCTGACCAGGCCGAGATCCTTGAAGACGACGATCTGCGAACCGTCGGAGACCGAGATGCCGGCCGCTTCCTGGCCGCGGTGCTGAAGTGCGTAGAGCCCGTAGTAGGTCAGCTTCGCGACCTCTTCTCCGGGCGCCCAGACACCGAAGACACCGCATTCCTCGCGGGGTTCCGGATCGGGCTGGTCGGTCACGGGCTGTCCGGCGAGGGACGGGTCGGAAACCACCGAGGTGCTCCCAGGGAGAAAGAGGGCAGGCCGCCACCAGTGTAAACGGTGAGCAGGAGATCAACGCGCCGCACGAGGTGGCGCTGGACACGCTTCGGCTGATGACCGTGAGTGACGAGCGGGTGTCAAGACCCGTCACTCACGACCCCCGACCAGCCGACCGCTCCCCCTCGACAGAGGCGGTCGACTGTGCTTAGGAGCTGCCTAACCCGCGGCGAGCCACTTGGACGTGCCACCGCGGCCGGGGACCCAGCAGCCCTTGGCCGCGGTCTCCGGAACGTAGAGCGAGCCGGGTGTGCGCTCGTCCGGGAGCGCGAGCAGTGCCGTCAGCACCGTCGCCGCGTCGCCGGTGTACCGCCACAACCAGACCTCGGGCTCGAGGATGTCCTCCTCGGTGCCGGGCATGCGGGTCGCGACGACGTCGTCCTCGGCGTTGAGCCGGACCACGTCGACCACGTTGTCGTGGACTCGCACGCCGACCACGGCCATGACCTCGCCGTTCGCGTCGCACGGGTGCACGAATTGGTACCCGCGGTGGATCAGTTCCTGCAGGCCGCTTTCGATGTCGGTGATTTCCGCGGTGATGGTGTCACCCGAGAACGTCATCGAATTCGCCGTCCTTGGCACCCGCGAGGAATGCGGCCATCTCGGCCTGGGTGTAGATCAGGGCCGGACCGGTCGGGAAGCGCGAGTTGCGCATCGCGATCTCTCCGGAAGCGAGCGGCGCCACCTCGACGCAGTTGCCGATCGCGTTGCTGTAGCTGGCTTTGCGCCACTGGGCGCCGGTAAGACGATCGGCCGGGATGCCGTTGTCGAACTGTTCAGCCATGGTCCCCACCTTCCCCGACAGAAGACTTCGGGCGATGCATCTGCATGTGCATTTGCCTGTGATCCCAAAGTTAGCACGTGTGACTGCAGCGGTAAATGCACGTGCAGAAGTTTTTGCAGAATTCGCGTGCAGTGATGACTTAGGTCCTCAGCCATCCCACCAAAGGGTGACTCACGCCGTCTCCAACGGGTGAACAACTACGACTTGTTGCCGGAATTTTGGGCGCAGGCAAGAAAACCCCGGCCGCTCCAGGAACGGCGGCCAGCCCCACAACGGTGATCGGCTCAGATTTCGGCGCGGCGCTTCAACAGCATCTGGCGGCTGCGATCCGGCGTCTCGGCGTCGACCGCGAGCATGTCCAGCGCCCGGCTGTACCGCTCGATCTCGTCGCGCTTGTCGATGTAGTGCGCGCCGGTCAGGTACTCGGTGTACGCGATGTTCGGCAATTCCTCTTCCGCGAACCTGAGCAGCGAGAACGCGCTGTCCGCGGAGTAGCCGCTCCGGTCGAACGGGAGAACCTGCACCGAGATGTTCGGCTGCTGGATCATCTCCAGCAGGTGGTCGATCTGGGCCTTCAGCACCTCGCGGTCGCCGATCGGCCGGTAGAGCACCGACTCGTCGAGCACCAGCCACAAGCGCGGCGCGTCCGGCCGCGACAGCATCTTCTGCCGCCGCATCCGCAGCGCGACCCGGCGATCGACCTGTTCGTTGACCATGTCCTTGCGACCGTGGCTCATGATCGCCCGCGCGTAGGCCTCGGTCTGCAACAGGCCCGTGACGTACAGCGGCTCCCACACCTGGATCCGGGCCGCGGCCTCTTCGAGCCCGACCAGGTCGTTGAACCAGCTCGGCATCAGGTCGCCGTAGCGGCGCCACCAACCCGGCTCGTTCGACTCCTTGACCATGTCGAGGAACTGCTGCCGCTCGCCGGGGTCGGTCATCCCGTACATGGTCAGCAGGTCGGCGACGTCGCGTTCCTTGAAGCCGACGCGGCCGAGCTCGAGACGGCTGATCTTCGACTCCGAGCCGCGGATGCTGTAGCCGGCCTCCTGGCGCGTGATGCCCGCGTCCTCACGCATCCGGCGGAGCTGAGAGCCGAGGATCATCCGTCGCGCGGTGGGACCCAGGGACTGCTCACCGCCAGGCGGGGTGACCGCGTTCATCGACCGGGGACCTTTCGCACGACGACACTCACAGGAGAACAAGCCGATTACTGAAAGTACACGTTTGGGCCTCGACACGACAGGGATGGCTCGGTTTACCGGTCGCGTACGTGGTTCTACTCTACGTAGAGCCCGAGACTTCCGACACAGTTTTGTGAGGTTCAAGATGCCCGACGCCCCGCCCCGGACGGAACGAGTGCCTGTGGGTGTCGACCCGACCCGGGCCAGCATCGCCCGGGTGTACGACGCCTTCCTGCTCGGCAAGGACAACTACGAGATCGACCGGGAGGTGCTGCGCAAGGTCCAGCAGGCCGCCCCCGAGGCGCAGGACCTGGCGACCGAGAACCGCGGCTTCCTGATCCGCGCCTGCCGGTTCCTCGCCAGCCAGACGGGCATCACGCAGTTCCTCGACCTCGGATCCGGCCTGCCGACCGCCGAGAACACGCACCAGGTCGTGCAGCGGATCAACCCGGAGATCAAGGTCGTCTACGTCGACAACGACCCGGTCGTGCTCGCCCACGGGCGGGCGCTGCTCGAGGAGAACGAGAACACGCACTTCGTCTCGGACGACATCTTCGAGCCCGAGCGGATCATGGAGAACCCGGACATCCGCCGGCACATCGACTTCACGCGGCCGATCGCGTTGCTGCAGCTCGGGACCCTGCACCACTACAACGGGCCGCACGACCAGCCCGCCAAGATCATGAAGAAGTACATCGACGCGCTGCCGTCGGGCTCCTACGTGGCGATTTCGCACTTCTCCGACCCGGAGGACGAGCTGTCCGAGACCGCCCGCAAGATGGAGGACTTCTTCATCCACAGCCCGATGGGCTCGGGCACCTTCCGCACGAAGGCCGAGATCGAGGAGCTGTTCCACGACCTCGAGATGGTCGAGCCCGGCGTCAAGCTGTGCGTCGACTGGTGGCCGGACGGCCCGCGGATCAAGGAGCTGAACGCTGCCCAGCGGACGATCTCGGGCGGCATCGGCCGTAAGGCTTAGCCCTCGGGCATGTCATGAAAGGGTCTTTCAGGACATATCTCGTCCTGAAAGACCCTTTCATGACATCCGGCAGCGAGGTTAGAGGCGGACCAAGGGCAGCCAGCGGGCCAGATCGGCCCTGCTCCCGGAGGCGGTGACCCGCCCCGATTCGACGGCTTCGGCCCACCCGAGCAGCCCGGTCGCCAGTTCCAGCCAGGTACGCGGATCCGTTTCGACGACGTTCGGCGGAGTCCCGCGGGTATGGCTCAATCCTTCGACACACTGCACAGCCGCGAACGGCGGCACCCGCACTTCGACACTCTTCCCCGGGGCGTCCCCGGCCAGCGTCCGCAGGCTCAGCCGCACCGCCGCGGCCAGCTCGGGACGGGCCGGATCCGGACCGGATCCGCTCAACCAGGGGGAAATCGCCGCGATCGCGGCTCGTAACTCAGCGGGGTCGACCGTACGCGAAGAGGCCATGGGAGAACAGTAGAGTGAGCGCGAACAAACCTTCAGGCACCCGGAACGTGGGGATGGCGATGGCGCAGCGGGACGAGGCGGATCGGTTGGCGTCGAGCCCGGCGGGCAAGAAGAAACCGAAGATCACCGAAGAGATGCGCGCCAACGCCAAGGCAAACCCGAACAGCTGGCTGTACGTCATCGACGAGGCCTTCGATCCCGACGGCCCGGTGCCGTCCTGGGCGGTCGTCGGCGCGTACCCGGTGAACGGCGGCGGCGAGATCGTCGAGGACTTCCACCCCAACGACCGCTACCGTCCCTCGCCCAAGGCGCTCGGCTTCCCAGAGCCGCGCAACGAGCTCGAACAGCTCCTCCAGCTGGTGCGCACGAACCACCGCCCGGCCGCCGACCTGCCGCGCGTCATCCTCGACTCGACGCTGTTCGTCTACGCCCTTTCCCCGGTGCAGCGCACGGTGATCGGGTTCCACAACACCGACGGCAAGGTGCTCGTGCCCGCGTACACGGCCAAATCGCTGGTCCCGCGCGAATGGCCGCACGCCCGCGCGGTGCTGGGCCGGGACATGGTCCCGCTGCTCGCCGGGCACCCCGTGACGATCAACCCGCACGACCGGCTCACCGCGATCGTCCCCTCGGAGCACCTCGACAAAGCCCTTTCAGACGAGCGCCGTTAGGGCCGGATTAACCCACTCGGCCCAATTTTTTCGGCCCGAAAGCAACACTTTCGGGTGATGTTCGAGTCGCTGATTCTCTTTGTCCGGGGGATCGTGGCGACGTGATGAGTCGCAGAGTGTGTTCGAAAGGCTGGGGGGCCGTCCTCGCGGCGGGGGTTTTGCTGCTCGCGCAGACCCCCGCCGTCGCACGGGAAAGCGGGCCCAGGTACGACGGGGCCGAGGAACACTACGCCGGTTCCCAGATCGCGTTGCACGAAGGCGTCAACGTGTCGGTGGGGCCGCTGTACGGCGGCGAAGCGCAGACGCTCGGCCACGACGTCAGCGGTCATCAAGGCGACGTCGACTGGCCCGGTGCCGCCAGGACCGGCGCGAAGTTCGTCTACGTGAAGGCGACCGAGGGCACCGGCTTCGTCAATCCCCGGTTTCCCCAGCAGTACAACGGTTCCTACGGCGTCGGTCTGATCCGCGGCGCCTATCACTTCGCGCGCCCCGACATCTCGGACGGCGCGGCGCAGGCGCACTACTTCGTCGACCACGGCGGCGGCTGGTCAGGCGACGGCAAGACACTGCCGGGCGCGCTCGACGTCGAGTACAACCCGTACGGCGAAACCTGTTACGGCAAGACGCCGGCGCAGATGGTCGCGTGGATGGCGTCGTTCGCCGAGACGTATCTGTGGCGGACCGGGCGGCATCCGGCGATCTACACGTCGACGAGCTGGTGGAAGCGCTGCACCGGCAACAGCAACGTGTTCTGGCAGAACCCGCTGTGGATCGCGCGGTACAACACGGAGATCGGCGAGCTGCCCGCGAGCTGGAAGACCCACACCATCTGGCAGTTCTCGAACAAGGGCAGTCTCCCCGGCGACCAGAACTGGTTCAACGGCACGATCGATCGCGTGCGTGCGCTGTCGCTCGGCTGAACAC
Source organism: Amycolatopsis keratiniphila (assembly GCF_000400635.2). Lineage (NCBI taxonomy): Bacteria > Bacillati > Actinomycetota > Actinomycetes > Pseudonocardiales > Pseudonocardiaceae > Amycolatopsis > Amycolatopsis keratiniphila. The sequence goes on from NC_021252.1 coordinate 8,594,940, forward strand.
CCACCCGAGTGGGCGTTACAAGATCACATAACTTGCCCTACTTGGAAATGAAAATCACCCACGTGTAGTACCAATTTCACGGAAGTTAGTGACAAACCCGGCACTAGTCGTCAACAATCGTGCCCGGACGGCTACCACCTGCAAGGTCGCCATCCTCAGCGAGGGTTATCCGTGAAGGGATTGTCGTAATGCGCACTTCCCGAAGAATCGCCATCGCCGTCGGCTCCGCGCTGCTCCTGCTCAGCAGCACGGTCCAGGCGTCGGCCGCCCCGTCCCCTGAAATCATGTCGATCGAACAGGATCTCCAGCAGAACGACCACACGATCGGATCGCAGATCCGGCGCGTGGAAGGCGACAACTCCACCCCCGACTCGAAGGCCAAGGCCGCCCAGCCGCAGCCCGAGGTCGGCGTGCTCGCGACGGTCGCGGGGATGGACGTGGCCAGCTACCAGGGCAACGTCGACTGGAACTACTGGTGGAACCAGGGCAAGCGCTTCGTGTGGACCAAGGCCACCGAAGGCACGAGCTACAAGAACCCGTACTTCGCCCAGCAGTACAACGGTTCCTACAACAAGGGCTTCATCCGCGGCGCGTACCACTTCGCCCTGCCGAACGTCTCGAGCGGCGCGGCGCAGGCCGACTTCTTCGTCAACAACGGCGGCGGCTGGTCCGGTGACGGCAAGACACTGCCGGGCGCGCTGGACATGGAGTACAACCCGTACGGCGCGACCTGCTACGGCCTGAGCCAGTCCGCCATGGGTTCGTGGATCCGGGCGTTCCACGACCGCTACAAGGCGCGCACCGGCCGCTGGCCCGTCATCTACACCTCCACGAGCTGGTGGAGCACCTGCGTCGGCACGTCGCAGAACTTCGGTGGCACGGTCCCGCTGTGGATCGCGCGCTACGCGTCCACCGTGGGCACGCTGCCCTACGGCTGGAGCTACTACACCGTGTGGCAGTACACCTCCAGCCCGCTCGACCAGAACACCTTCAACGGCGCTTACGACCGCTTGCAGGCACTGGCCAACGGCTGAGCTGCGCATTCCGTGAAGAAACGGCTCCCGGCCTCGGCCGGGAGCCGTTTTGGCGCGCGGGGTACCTTCCCCTTGAAAATCCCTGGCACGGGCGGATCCGGAACCAGCGCTGACCGCCGGTCGTCTGATCTCCAGCCTCAGGCCCCAGCACGGAAGGCGAGACCGATGACGTACCCACCCCAGCCAGGCCAGCCCTATGGCCAGGACCCCCAGGGACAGCAGCCGCAGCAGGGTGGCTGGGACCCGAACCAGCAGTACGGTCAGCCGCAGCAGTACGGCCAGCAGCAGGGCTGGGACCAGACGCAGCAGTACCAGCAGCAGCCCCAGCAGGGCTGGGACCAGACCCAGCAGTACCAGCAGCCGCAGCAGGGCTGGGACCCGAATCAGCAGGGTTACCAGCAGGGCTTCGGTGGCCCGCCCGCGCCGCCGCCGAAGAGCAAGACCGGACTGATCATCGGGATCGTGATCGGCGTGGTCGTGCTGGTGGCGTTCGGTGTCACCGGGTTCGTCGCGCCGGGCTTCCTGCTGAGCAAGGACGAGCCCGCGGCCGCGCCGCCCCCGTCGTCCGAGCCCGCGCCGACCTCCGCGCCGGAGAGCAGCAGCCCGAAGTCGAGCACGACCAGGACCCCGCGGAGCACCGAAAGCGGCGGCAGCAGTTCCGGCGACCCTCAGGGCGTCAAGGTCATCCAGGACTTCCTCGCCAAGATCTCGTCGGGCGACCGGCAAGGGGCGATCGCCCTGGCCTGTGAAAACCGGCGGTCGAGCATGGGCTCCGTGCTCGACGTCTTCCTTCCGCCGGGCTCCACGGCGGAGGTCAAGCGGACGCAGGGAACCACCAACCTCGTCATGGCCGAGATCACCGGCACGGTCGAAGGTGAGGACGCCAAGGGCACGATGTTCGCGCAGAGCCAGTCCGGCGCCTGGTGCGTCTCCTCGCTTCTGGTCTCCAAGGCCCGATGAAGCGGTTCCTCCGCTCCCCGTTGCTGTGGACGTTCGTCCTCTCGTTCGTCCTGTTGCTCGCGGTCGGCGGCTGGTTGCTGACTGATCCGGCGACCAGCCGCAGCGAGGCGCTGAAGACCGGCGGTGTCGCCGGCGCCGCCATCGTCGCGCTGTACGCGTTGTGGCTCAACGACCGGCGGCGCCGGGTGGAGGAACGGCGGCAGGAGGTCGAGCGGCAACGGCAGGAGCTGGAGCTGCGGCGGGCCGACCAGGACCGGGACCGGATCTCGGACGAACGGTTCGCGAAGGCCGTCGAGCTCCTCGGGCACGACGCCGACCAGGTGCGGGTGGGGGCCCTGCACGCGCTGGCGGGGCTGGCCCGCGGTCGCGAGCTCTACCGGCAGACCGTGCTGGACATCCTGTGCTCGTACCTGCGGCGGCCGTTCGACCACCCGCGTTATGAAGGAGAGGCGAAACGTCCGGGGAACAAGCTTCCCGAACGCGGCGAACCTGAGCAGGAACAGGAACTCCAGGTTCGGCAGACCGCCCAGCGCCTCATCGGGGAACTGCTGCCGGCCGCGGATGACGCGGACGCGCCCGGTTACGACCTCGACCTGACCGGTGCGGTACTGGAGTACTTCGACCTGTCCGAGCGGAAGGTCGGCAAGCTGCTGCTCCGTTATGCCGGCCTGTACAGCAGCACCAACCTGTCCGGCTGCGTATTCCTCGGGCCGGTTTACTTGACCGGCGCCGGGACGGAAACGGGCAAGCGGATCGGCTACTTCCGTTGCAACGAAGCCAAGTTCGAGCAGCGGGCCTGGTTCAGCGGGGTGCAGTTCAGCGAAGACGCGGAGTTCTCCTACACGGTGTTCGCGGGCGAAACGTCCTTTAAGGACAGTGTCTTCGCGAAGAACGCCATCTTCGCCGACGCCGAATTCGAGGGGGCACTGGATCTTCGCCGTGCGCGGTTCGAAGGGTTCGGGGACCTGAAGTTCCGCAAGGCACCGGGTTCCGTGTCGCTCTACAACACGTCGGTGGACCCGGCGAGGGATCACGAACTCCCGGCGGACTGGTCCGTCGAAACCCTTCCGGACGGCCGCGCCCGGCTCACGATGAAGGACTCATGAGACGCCTGCTCAAGTCCCCGTTGTTGTGGACGTTGCTGTCCTCGGTCGTGGTGCTCGTCGGAGTCACCGCCTGGCTGCTCACGGATCGCGCGACCAGCCGCGGCGACGCGCTCAAGACCGGCGCGCTGGCGGGCGGGGCGATCGCCGCGCTCTACGGCCTGTGGCTCAACGACCGGCGACGGCGGACCGAAGAGGACCGGCACGAAATCGAGCGCAGCCGGATCTCCGACGAGCGGTTCGCCAAATCGATCGAACTGCTGGGCAACGAGGCCGATCAGGTCCGGGTCGGCGCGATGCATTCGCTCGCGGGGCTGGCCAGGACCCGGCCGGAGTACCGGCAGACGGTGCTCGACGTGCTGTGCGCCTACCTGCGGCGGCCATTCGACCATCCGAAGTTCCCGAGCAAGACCGACTGGGACAACGAAACCGAGGCGGCCGCGGAACGCGAACGGCTGGTCCGGCGCGCGGCCGAGCGGCTGATCCGCGACATCCTTCCCCATGCCGGCACCACCGGGCCGACGCTTTCGCTCAACCTCAGCGACGCGCGGCTCGACAAACTTGGCCTGCTCGGCAGGCGGGTCGGCTGGTTGGGCGCGGATCGCTGCGAGGTGGCGAGCTACCTGGATCTCACCGACGCCCAGATTTCCGGGAAGTTCTCGCTCAAGGACGTGACCATCCACGGGACGCTCGACCTCACGAGGGCGAGCTTCGAACGCAAGGTGTCGCTGGATTATCTCGTCGTGGGGAAACCCGTCGACTTCAGCGTGGCCACCTTCGCGGAGTCGCCGTCGTTTGAGGGCGCGAAGTTCCCTTCCGGATCGACGCTTCCCGGCTCGTGAGTGGCAAGGACGGTTAGAACCGTCCTTGCCACTCACGAGGCGTCAGTCGAAGAGGGCCGGGAGCGTGCGCTCCCACGGCTCCCGAAGCTCGTCCAACGTGAACTCCGTGATGCCCTGGAGTTCGAGCGAGCCCGACTCCGGGTCCACCACGCCGGTCTTGCGCCACGGCAGGCCGCGCGCGGTAAGCATCTCGGTGAACCGCAGTTCCTCGGTACGCGGCACGGCGACCAGCACCCGGCCCGCGGACTCGGAGAACAGCTGCACGAACGGATCCTGCTCCGAGTCGAGGAAGACGCGGGCACCGCACTGTCCGATGAGGACGGTCTCGACGAGCGTCTGGATCAGGCCGCCGTCCGAGATGTCGTGCGCGGCCGAAATCATGCCGTCGCGCGAACCGGCGATGAGGATGTCGGCGAGCAGCTTCTCGCGCGCCAGGTCCACGCGCGGCGGGCGGCCGCCGAGGTGGCCGTGCAGTTCGCGCGCCCAGGCGGAGCCGTCCAGCTCGTCGTGGGTTTCGCCCAGCAGCAGCAGGGTTTCCCCGGCCTCGGCGCCGATCCCGGTGGGGATGCGGCGGGTGACGTCGTCGATCACGCCGAGCACGCCGACCACCGGGGTCGGCAGGATGGCCACGTCACCGGTCTGGTTGAAGAAGCTGACGTTGCCGCCGGTGACCGGGATGCCGAGTTCGACACAGCCGTCGGCCAGACCGTGCACGGCCTGCTCGAACTGCCACATCACGCCCGGGTCGGTCGGCGCGCCGAAGTTCAGGCAGTCCGAGACCGCGACCGGCTTCGCGCCGCTGGTGGCGACGTTGCGGTACGCCTCGGCCAGCGCGAGCTTCGCGCCCTCGTACGGGTCGAGGTAGACGAACTTGCTGTTGCAGTCGGTCGAGACGGCGACACCGCGGCCGGTCGACTCGTCGATGCGAATGACACCGGAGTCCGACGGCTGCGCGGAAACGGTGTTGCCGCGCACGTAGCGGTCGTACTGGGAGGTCACCCATTCCTTCGACGCCTGGTTCGGCGACGAGATGAGCTTGAGGATGTCGGCGCGCAGTTCGTCCGAAGTGGACGGACGCGGCAGCTTCGCCGAGGTGTCGGCCTGCAGAGCGTCCTGCGTGGACGGACGCTGGATCGGCCGGTCGTACACCGGGCCCTGGTGCGCCACGGTGTGTGCCGGGACGTCGACGACGATCTCGTCGTTCCAGGTGATGACCAGGTGCTCGCCGTCGGTGACCTCGCCGATGTCGGTGGCGATGACGTCCCACTTCTCGCAGACCTTCATGAACGCCTCGACGTTCTCCGGCGAGACGACCGCGCACATACGCTCCTGCGACTCGCTGGAGAGCACCTCCGCCGGGGTCATTCCGGTGGCCCGCAACGGAACCCGGTCGAGGTAGATGTGCATACCGCCGTCACCGGCGGCCGCGAGCTCCGACGTCGCGCAGGAGAGCCCGGCGCCGCCGAGGTCCTGGATGCCGACGACGAGTTTCTGCGCGAACAGTTCGAGACAGCACTCGATGAGCACCTTCTCGGTGAAGGGGTCGCCGACCTGGACGCTGGGCAGCTTCTTGCGGCCGCCCGAGCTTTCGTCACCCGAGAAGGTGTCGCTGGCGAGGACGGACACGCCGCCGATGCCGTCGAGGCCGGTGCGCGCACCGAACAGGATGATCTTGTTGCCCTTGCCCGAGGCGAAGGCCAGGTGCAGGTCCTCGACGCGCATCGCACCGACGCACAGGGCGTTGACCAGCGGGTTCCCGGAGTAGCTCTGGTCGAACACCAGCTCGCCGCCGATGTTCGGCAGGCCGAGGCAGTTGCCGTAGCCGCCGACGCCGGCGACCACGCCGGGCAGCACGCGGCGGGTGTCGGGGGCGTCCGCCGGGCCGAAGCGCAGCGCGTCCGCCACCGCGAGCGGGCGCGCGCCCATCGCCATGATGTCGCGCACGATGCCGCCGACGCCGGTCGCGGCGCCCTGGTACGGCTCCACGTAGGACGGGTGGTTGTGGCTCTCGACCTTGAAGGTGACCGCCCAGCCCTCGCCGATGTCGACGACGCCCGCGTTCTCGCCGATACCGGCGAGCATCTTCTCCTTCATTTCGGGAGTGGCGGTCTCGCCGAAGTAGCGCAGGTGCTTCTTCGACGACTTGTACGAGCAGTGCTCGCTCCACATCACCGAATACATCGCCAGTTCGGCGTCGGTCGGACGGCGGCCGAGGATCTCCCGGATCCGGGCGTACTCGTCGTCGGCGAGGCCGAGCTCGACGTACGGCTGGGTCTGCTCGGGGGTCGCCTCGGCGTGTTGAGTGGTGTCAACGGTGCTGGTCACGGTGTCCGCATCAGGGTTCGCCACGGCCGCCAGAATAAGGGAGAGGGTTGTTCACCTCTCGGTCGCCCACACATAAATCGGTCGCGCCCGCGACGGTGATCGGCTTAACGTCGGCAATCGTGCTTTCCGCCACATATCCGCTTCCGCGACTGCGACTGCCCGCCAAGCCGACGGCCTGGCGGTACCTGGTCAGGATGATGCTCGCGCGTCCGGGACTGCTCGCCGTCTCGGCGATCAGCGGTGCGCTGTGGTCGTTGCCGATCGCCCTCCTGCCGGTCGCGATCGGCCGGGGCATCGACGCGATCGGCCGCGGCGACGGCGATTCCGTCTGGCTGTGGGGCCTCGCGGCCGCCGGGCTCGGGATCGCGCAGACGCTCGCGGGCACGGTGCAGCATTTCGCGTCCTACGGCTGCTGGATCCACGGCGCCGGGGTGACGCAGCGCCTCGCCACCGAACACGCGGCGAAGCTGGGCGCGAATTTGCGCGACACGACCACCACGGGTGACGTGGTCGCGATCACCACCAGCGACATCAACCCGATCGGTGACTCCTTCGAGGTGCTCGGGCGGGCGTTCGGTTCGCTGATCGCCTTCATCGTGTGCGCGACGGCGCTGCTGACGACGTCGCCGCTGCTCGGTGTGGTCGCGCTGATCGGTGTCCCGCTGGCGGTGGTGGGCATCGGGCCGCTGCTGAAGCCGCTGGAGAAGCGCCAGACGAAGCAGCGCGAGGAGAAGACCGAGGTCAACGCGCTGGCCGCGGACATCGTCTCCGGCCTGCGGATCCTTCGCGGGGTCGGCGGTGAGAAGCAGTTCCTCGACCGCTTCCGCCGCTCCAGCCAGAAGGTCCGCGCGGCCGGTGTCCAGGTCGGACGCAGCGAAGCGTGGCTCGCGGCCGCGGAGATCGCGCTGCCGGGACTGGTCACGGTGGCCATCACCTGGCTGGGCGCGCAGGCGACGATGAACGGCACCATCCGCGTCGGCGAGCTGATCACGTTCTACGGGATCTCGGTGTTCCTGGTGATCCCGGTGACGACGGCGACCGAGTTCGCGGGTGTGCTGAGCGCCGCGCTGGTTTCGGCGCGGAAGGTGTGCAAGCTGCTGTCCACCGAACGCACGCTCGCCGAGCCGGAGCATCCGGTGCCGCTGCCGGAAGGCCCGCTGGACCTGTACGACGAGACGTCCGGGATCAAGGTCGAGGCCGGGAAGCTGACCGTCATCGACGTCGGGGCCGACGCCGAAGCGGTGGCGTCGCGGATGGCGCGGTTCACCGATCCGAGTGAACCTGCCCTCGTCGGCGGCGTTCCGGTGGACCGGGTCGCGCTCGACGAGCTGCGGCGGCGGGTCGTGTTCGCGCACAACCAGGACATCTGGTTCTCCGGTGTGCTGCGCGAGCAGGTCAGCCCCACCGAACCCGGCGACGTCGAGATCACCGAAGCGCTGTACGCGGCGGACGCCGAGGACATCGTGGACGCGCTGCCCAACGGCGTCGACGAGGTGATCGGCGAACGCGGACGTGAGGTTTCCGGCGGTCAGCGGCAGCGGCTGAACCTGGCCCGCGCGCTGGCGACCGACGCCGACGTCCTGCTGCTCGACGAGCCGACCTCGGCCGTCGACGCGCATACCGAAGCCCGCATAGCCGAACGCGTCGCCAAGCTGCGGCGCGGCAAGACCACCGTCGTGTTCAGTCAAAGTCCTTTGTGGACACATGTGGCCGACGAGGTCATCGATTCGAAAGTACCGGCATGAAAAAGCTGCCGCTGGCAGACAAGAAGGACGTTCGACGATGGATCAAGGAGACCGCGCGCGCCAACAAGCGCGAGTTCTCCGTGATGCTCGGCCTGTTCTGCGTCGCGACCGCGATCGGGCTGGCCGGGCCGCGACTGCTGGGCGCGCTGGTGGACGAGGTCGTCGAAGGCACGACGACCGCCACGATTACCTGGCTGGCGATCGCGTTCGTGGTCGTGCTGGGCGCGCAGGCGTGGTTCAAGGGCCTGGCGCGGCTTCGCGCGAGGGTGTTCGGCGAGCGGATCCTCGCGAACAACCGCGAGGAGTTCGTCGGGAACGCGCTGAACCTGCCGCTCGGGACGGTCGAGGCCGCGGGCACCGGCGACCTGCTCAGCCGGGCGACCACCGACGTCAGCCGTATCGACCACGCGGTGCGCTTCGGCGCGCCGGAGATCCTGATCGCCGCGGTCACGGTGGTGTTCACCGTGGTGGCGATGGTGATCACGTCCCCGTTCCTGGCGCTGGGCCTGCTGGTCGCGCTGCCGCTGCTGGTACCGGTGAACATCTGGTACCAGCGGCGGATCCCGGACGTGATGCGGCGGATGCTGGACAAGTGGTCCGAGCTTCAGTCCACCACGCACGAGACCGCGGAGGGCGCGCGGACGGCGGAGGCACTGAGTCTGACCGGCCGCCGGATCCGGACCGGGCACGACGGTCTCGACGCGTCGATGCTGGGCGAACGCAAGATCCGGGCGCTGCAGATGCGGTGGATCCCGTCGCTGGAGATCAGCTACGTGCTGCCGGTGCCGGTGATGCTCGGGCTCGGCCTGCTCGCCTACTCGAACGGCTGGGAAGGGCTCGGCACGATCACCGCGATGCTGCTGTATTCGCAGGTCATGACGGGTCCGCTGAACGAGGCGCTGTTCTGGCTCGCGGACATCCAGGTGGCCGGGGTCTCGCTGCGGCGGCTGCTGGGTGTCCGGCCCGCTCCGGCTTCGGATGAGGCTTCGGAGGCGCCGCGCGGCCAGGACATCGAGGTCCGCGACGTGCGCTTCGGCTACAACGCGGACCGCGAAGTGCTCCACGGGATCGACCTGCGAGTGCCCGCCGGTGAGCGGCTGGCGATCGTCGGGCCGTCCGGGGCGGGCAAGTCGACGCTGGGACGGCTGCTGGCCGGGATGTCGGCGCCGACGTCGGGCTCGGTGCGGATCGGCGGCGCCGAGGTGTCGACGCTGCCGGACGACGTCCTGCGCGGCGAGGTTCTGTTGCTGACGCAGGAGCAGCACGTGTTCGCGGGGACGCTGCGGGACAACCTCACGCTCCCGGCCGGGGACTGGACCGACGAACGGCTGCTGGCCGCGCTGGCTTCGGTCGGGGCTTCGGAGTGGGTCGCGAGCCTGCCGGACGGGCTGGACACGAAGGTCGGGGCCGGGGCGGTCGCGGTCCCGGCGGCGATGGCGCAGCAGCTGGCGCTGGCGCGGGTCGTACTGGCCGACCCGCACACGCTGGTGCTGGACGAGGCGACGTCGCTGCTGGACACAGGCTCGGCGCGGGAGCTGGAGCGGTCGCTGAGCGCGGTGCTCGAAGGGCGCACGGTGATCGCGATCGCGCACCGGCTGCACACCGCGGCCGCGGCGGACCGGGTCGCGGTCATCGAGGGCGGACGGGTGACCGAGCTGGGCTCGCACACGGAACTGCTGGCGGCCGGTGGGCCCTACGCCGCCCTGGTCGCCGCCGCCTCCTGAAGTGTCATGAAAGGGTCGTTCAGGACATTTTTCGTCCTGAACGACCCTTTCATGACATTTGACTCAAGCGGAGACGAGAGCGTCCACGGCGCTGTAGAACATGCCGAGGCCGTCGTCGGAGGGCCCGGTGAGGGCGTCGATGGCGTGCTCCGGGTGCGGCATGAGCCCGACGACGCGGCCGTTCTCGCTGCGGATCCCGGCGATGTCGTTGCGCGAACCGTTCGGGTTGCCGCCGACGTAGCGGAACACCACGCGGCCCTCACCCTCCAGCTCGTCGAGCGTGTTCTGCTCGGCGACGAAGCAGCCGTCGATGTTCTTCATCGGGATGAGGATCTCGGCACCCTTGTCGTACCGGGTGGTCCACGCGGTCTCGGTGTTCTCGACGCGCAGCCACTGGTCGCGGCAGATGAAGTGCAGGCCCGCGTTGCGGATCATCGCGCCCGGCAGCAGCCCGGCCTCGCACAGGATCTGGAAGCCGTTGCAGATGCCCAGCACCGGCATGCCCTTGTGGGCGGCCTCGATCACCGACGACATCACCGGCGCGAACCGGGCGATGACGCCGGCGCGCAGGTAGTCGCCGTAGGAGAAGCCACCGGGGACGACGACCGCGTCGACACCCTTCAGGTCCTCGTCGGCGTGCCACAGCGGCACGGCCTCGGCGTCGGCGTAGCGGACCGCGCGGGCCGCGTCGCCGTCGTCGAGCGTGCCGGGGAAGGTGATGACCCCGATGCGGGCGCTCACGCGTCCACCCGCTTGATGGTCCACTGCTCGATGACGGGGTTCGCGAGGAAACCTTCGGCGATCTTTTCGAGCGTCGCGTCGTCGACGGAGTCGTCGACCTCGATCTCGAAGTGCTTGCCCTGACGGATCCCGGTGATCCCGGTGAAGCCGAGACGACCGGCCGCGCCGAGCGCGGCTTGGCCCTGCGGGTCGAGGATTTCGGGCTTGGGCATGACGTCGACGACGACTCGGGCCACGGCAGGCTGCTCCTTATTCACGCAGGTCGTGGGTACCGCCCGAGCCTACTTCACTACGGTTGCCGCATGACCTACGGGCAGTACGCACCGCCGAAGAAGTCGAAGACCGGGCTCTGGATCACGCTGGCGCTGGTGTTCGTCCTGATCGCGGGCGGTGTCGCGTTCACCGGCTTCGTGACGCCGGGGTTCTTCAAGACCAAGCCCGACACCACCTCGCGTGCGACGCCCGAGCAGCTGGGCCAGTCGTTCGTGAACGGCGTGGGCGAGGGTCGCGTCAGTCAGCTCTGGTGCCCGATCCGCTCGAAGCGGTCGTACACCTTCGAGCAGATGGCGGCCGTCTCCGAAGGCGCACAGCTGAGCACGCCCGCGCACCAGCGTGCGCCGCAGGAGTACTCGGCCGCGTTGACCACCGGCGGCCAGACCGTCGGGATCGCGATGATCCCCGGTGAGGGCGGCTGGTGCGTGCGCGACGCCAAGGTCGGCGGCGAGCCCGAGCCGCTGCCGAGCCTCGAGACGAAGCCGTCGCCCCGTCCGGACGTCAAGACCGGGGAAGAGGCGGGGAACAAGTTCGTCGACGCGATCAACGCGCGCGACATCCCGGCGGCGTTGTCCGTGCTGTGCGAGAAGGTGGCGGACACGACGCGCGACGGCGTGCAGCAGATCATCCACGGTGAGGCGAGGTACACCGTCGACAACGCCGACGTGCTGACCACCGCGAAGCAGACGATCCTGCACCTGTCGGGCGAGGTCGACGGCGTCCGGAACCCCGGCCGCATCGAGACCGAGGACGACGCCGAGGGCGGCCCCTGCGTGACCTCTTTTTCACCCGACTCCGACTGAGCTCGCACCGATCCTTCGTCTGGGGGATGCTCGGAGCGCGGCGCTGGGCCAAGATGAGCCCATTGGCGGGGCGTCAACACCGGGCGAGCAGCAGGAGGCACCGTGGCCGATCAGGACTCCTTCGACTACGTGATCGTCGGCGCGGGCAGCGCGGGATGCGTACTGGCGAACCGGCTGAGCGAGGATCCGTCGGCGCGGGTGCTCCTGCTCGAAGCGGGCGGCGAGGACGACGCCGACGAGATCCACATCCCCGCCGCGTTCCCCGGTCTGTTCAAGACGAAGTGGGACTGGAACTACGAGACGGTCGAGCAGAAGCACACCGGCCAGTCGCTGTACTGGCCGCGCGGGAAGACGCTCGGCGGTTGCTCGTCGATCAACGCGATGATCTACATCCGCGGCAACCGCGCGGACTACGACGGCTGGCGTGACGGGCACGGCGCCGAGGGCTGGGGTTTCGACGACGTCCTTCCGTACTTCAAACGGGCGGAAGGGAACCAGCGGCTCGGTGGGCCACTGCACGGCACCGATGGCCCGCTGAACGTCGAGGACCGCCGTTTCACCCACGAGTTGTCGCTCGCCTGGGTGGATTCCGCGGTCGCCTGGGGACTCAAGCGCACCGACGACTTCAACGGCGAGTCGCAGGAGGGCGCCGGCCTCTACCAGGTGACCTGCAAGAAGGGCCGCCGCTGGTCGACGGCCGACGCGTACCTGCGGCCGGCGTTGTCGCGCCCGAACCTCACCGTGCGGACCAACGCGCAAGCCACCCGCGTCGTCTTCGAAGGCACCCGCGCGGTCGGTGTGTCCTATTTGGACCGAGGTGCCGAAACGACCGTGCGCGCGTCGACCGAAGTCCTGCTGAGCGGCGGTGCGGTGAACTCGCCTCAGCTGTTGATGCTCTCCGGGGTCGGCCCGGCGGAACATCTGCGTGAGCACGGGATCGACGTCGTGGCCGCGCTACCCGGCGTCGGCGACAACCTGCACGACCACCCGGCCTGCGGGATCATCTGGTCGACGCGCGGCACCACCGACCTGGTGGACGCGGCGACGCCCGGCGGCCTGGTGCGCTACCAGCTCACCAAACGCGGCCCGCTCGCCTCGAACATCGGCGAAGCGGGCGCGTTCTTCCCCGCGGCGGACGGGGTTTCGCCGCCGGACATGCAGATCCACGTCGCGCCGACGTTGTTCTACGACAACGGGATGCGCGAACCGACGGTGCCGGGCTTCACGTCGGCGGCGACCCTCGTGGACGTCGCGAGCCGGGGCCGTCTGCGGTTGAAGTCGGGGAATCCCTTGTGGAAGCCCGAAATCGATCCGGCTTACTACGCCGAGTCCGTGGACATGGAGAAGATGCTCGCCGGGATGCGCGCGCTGGTGGAGATCGGGAAGTCCGGCCCGCTGGCGCGGTATCTGGACAAACCGTTCCTGCCGGAGCGGCACGACCTGACCGACGATGAACTGGCCGACTACGTGCGCGAGAAGACGCAGACGCTGTACCACCCGGTGGGGACCTGCTCGATGGGGACGGGCGAGAACGCCGTCGTCGATCCGTCGCTGAAGGTGCGCGGGGTGGAGGGGCTGCGGGTGGTGGACGCTTCGGTGATGCCCGTGGTGCCGCGCGGGAACACGAACGCGCCGACGATCATGGTGGCGGAGAAGGCCGCGGACCTCATCCGGGGCAAGTAGCGCTCGATGTCATGAAAGGGTCGTTCCTGACGTTTTTCGTCAGGAACGACCCTTTCATGACATCCGAGGGAGAAGCGTCAGCGCTTTCCGTGCAGCACCGTGATCAGCTTCGCGACCAGCGCGTCGGTCTTTTCCTTGCGGGAGAACGAGGTCAGCACGATCGGCGCGGTGAACCGCTGCCGCGCCACGGCCTTCGGGCGGGCGAACTCGCGCAGGCCTTCCGGGCCGTGGATCCGGCCGAAGCCCGAATCGCCGACGCCGCCGAAGGGCAGCGAAGCGATACCGGCGAAGGAAAGCGGCGCGTTGATCGCCGTCATGCCGGTGCGCAGCCGTCCGGCCAGTTCGATGCCGCGCGACTTCGAGAACACCGTCGAGCCGAGGCCGTACTTCGTGTCGTTGGCCTTCGCGACGGCCTCGTCCATGTCACGGACCTTGGCGATGGTGACGGTCGGGCCGAACGTCTCCTCCTGCACCGCCGCGGAATCCTCGGGCACGTCGACGAGCACCGTCGGCTGCACGTAGCGGTCGCCGACCGCGTCGACGCCGCCGACCAGTGCCTTGCCGCCGCGCTCGATGGCGTCCGCGATGTGGCGCTTGATCACCGAGAGCTGCGAAGGCATCGTCACCGGGCCGTACTGCGCGGCCGCGTCTGAACCGGCCCGCACGTCCTTCGACTTCTCGACGACCTTCGCGACGAACTCGTCGTGCACGCGCTCGTGGACGTACACGCGCTCGACGCCGATGCAGGTCTGGCCCGAGTTGGAGAACGCGCCCCAGACGGTCGCGTCCGCGGCGGCCTCCAGGTCGGCGTCCGCGTCGACGAGCACGGCGTCCTTTCCGCCGGCCTCGATGATCACCGGGGTCAGCGTCTCGGCGGCGGCGGCCATGATCTTCTTGCCCGTCCCGGTCGAACCGGTGAAGGCGATCTTGTCGACACCGCCCGTGACGAGCGAAGCGCCCGTCTCGCCGAAGCCGGTGATCAGCTGCAGCACCGGCCATTCCGGGACGACCTCGTTGAACGCGTCGACCAGCCATTTCCCGACGCCGGGCGTGTACTCGCTCGGCTTGAAGACGACGGTGTTGCCGGCGGCGAGCGCGTAGGCGATGGAGCCGAGCGGGGTGAACACGGGATAGTTCCACGGGCCGATCACGCCCACGACGCCGAGCGGCTGGTATTCCACCGTCGCCGCCTGGTTCGACATCATCAGCCCGGCCGCGCGGCGCTGCTTGCCGAGGATCTTGCGCGCGTGCTTGCCCGCCCACGCGATGTGCTCGATGGCGAGGACGCTCTCCAGCTGCGCGTCGGCGATCGGCTTCCCGGTCTCGTCGCGCACGACCTGGCACAGCTGCGGCAGCCTGCGGGTGATGACGCCCTTCCAGCGGCGCAGACGTTCGGCGCGGCCGTCGTAGCCGAGCCCGGCCCACCATTCGGCGGCGTCCTTCGCGCGGGCGATGGCGGCGCGGACGTCTTCCTTGCTGTGCACCGGGTAGGTGCCCACGACCTCGTCGGTCGCCGGGCTGAGGGAATCGAAGGTCTCCCCCACGCTGTGCGCGGTCGGCTTCGGCTGGACTGCGGTCATCGACTTCTCCCGTGTCTCGGCTCAAAGCCCAGGCTACGACGTTACTGACGGCGTGCCAATAGCTCGCCTGGGGCGTGCCACCAGCATCGCACAGGAGACGAGCGCCGCAAGGACACCGAGAAGGGGGCACAGCCAGACCGGCAGGACACCGATCGCCAACGAGCCCAGCCCGAAGCCGGACGCCTGCACGGTGAAGGCCAGTGAGAACCCCTCGGACCGGCGGCGTTCCGGCAGCAGCTTCTGCAGGTTGACCGACGAGACGGCCATCAGCGGACCGGTGCAGAGCCCGATCAGCGCGACCCCGCCGAGCAGCCCGGCCCAGCCGAAGCCCGCCGAAACGACGATCCCGCCGAGCACGAAGCCGGCCAGGAACAGCCGCGGATCGCCGACCTTCCCCCGCGCCGCGTAGAGCGCGCTCCCGGTGACGCTGGCGGCGCACAGCACGACGATGACGATCGCCGTCGCCGAATCCGGGGCGCCGAGGCGCTGGACGAGCGGCAGCAGCCCGACTTCGATGGTCGACAGCAGGAGCCCGACGGTGAACAACCCCGCCAGCCAGGGCACACAGGCGGCGACCGGGATCGACTGCCGCTCGACTGTCCTTTGTGGATCTCGCCGGACGGTCCGCCGCGGCACGAGCAGTGCCGCGAGCAGAGCGACGACGGCCATCGCGAGGACCGGTACGGCAGGCCCGGACGTCGCCAGGAGCGCCACCAGCAGCGGTCCACCGACGATGACGCCTTCGAGGATCATCGCGTCCACCGAAACGGCCCTCGGCAGCTCCTCTTCGGTCACCGTCCCGGCGAGCAGGGTCCGGAAACCGCCGTTCAGCCCGCCCGCGACCAGGCCCGGCGGGATCGCCAGCGCGAGCATCACCCAGTCCGGGGCTCCGGCGGAAGCGACCGCGGCCAGCAGGAACAGCCCGGCGGCGACCAAGGGAAGCAGCACGACGAGACCGCGGGCGGGGCCGACGCGGTCGAGCAGCCGTCCGGTCGGCACGGCGCCGACCATCTCGGCGGCGACGAAAACGGCCATCATGACCCCGCCGAGCCGGTACGAACCGGTCGTCGCGGTGGTCAGCACGGTGAAGGCCAGCGGCGCCATCGTGGCGGGCAGCCGGTTCAGCTGAACCCCCGCCGACCAGCGCCAATACCCGGAATTACGCAGCAACGTCATACCAGGAGACCCTGCCGAACCCAGGCTGGCGCGGACCATTGATTAGGAAATAGCCTAATCCGATGATCGAGCTGGTCCTGACCGCCGAGAGCGCCAACCGCGTCCGCTTCGGCATCTCCCCGCTCGACGAGACCATGGGCGCGATGCAGACCCTGCTCGGACGGCGCGGGCATCCGAGTCATCTGCCGTGGCTGCGCGAGGCGGCCGCGAAACTGCCGGACCTGCCCATCGACGGCTTCGCCAAGGTGATGAGCGCGCGGCATTACATCACCGACTTCCTCAGTCCGCCGCCGAGCGGACCGGAGACCACCGCGACCGCTCAACTCGCCGAAATCCGCCGCACCCCGCCGGACCAGGTCGCCCACGAACTGTCCAAAGTAGACGCCGAGCTGAGCGGGCTCCCCGAAGACCCGGCCGTGGCGAGGGATCTGCTGGCGGACCAGATGGAGATCGCCTGGACCGAACTGGTCGAACCGCATTGGCCCCGGATGCGGCGGTTCCTCGTCGCCGACATCGAGGAACGCTCGCGGCGCCTGGCCGCCGGCGGGATCGCGCTGGTGCTGGAGGACATCCACCCGAGGGTGCGGCTGGTCGACGACGTCCTGGTGATCGAGATGAAGGAACGCGGCCGAGTCCACCTCGACCGGCGCGGGCTCCTGCTGATCCCCGGCGTCTTCGCGTGGCCTTCGGTCGGGGTGATCACGATGGAGCCGTGGCAGCCTTCGCTGCTCTATCCGGCCCGTGGTGTGGCCGAACTCTGGTCGGACCCCGAACGTCCGCCGGGCGCGCTCGCGGGAGTACTCGGCCGGACGAAGGCCGCGCTGCTCACGATGCTCAACGAACCCGCGAGCACCACCGAACTGGCCCGACGGCTGGGCTTCTCGGCGCCGACGGTCTCGCAGCACCTCACCGCGATGCACGCCGCCGGCCTGCTCGACACCCGGCGGCGCGGCCGCGAAGTCCGTTACCGGCGCACCGAACTTGGCGACGCCCTCCTGCGGGCCTAGGCTGGAATCGACCTACCGCGAAGGAGAACACCGATGCGTATTGTCCACTTTGGACACGCTTGCACGCTTCTGGAGACCGAGGGCGCGCGGATCCTGATCGACCCCGGCACCTTCTCGGCGGGCTTCGAGGGCGAGCGCGAGCTGGACGCGATCCTGATCACGCACCAGCACTTCGACCACCTCGACATGGACAGGCTGCCCGCGCTGCTGGAGGCGAACCCCGGCGTGCGGCTGATCGTCGATCCGGGTTCCGCCGAAGCGGTGGGGAAGATCGGCACCGAGTTCCAGATCGCGAACCCCGGCGACGCCTACGAAATCGGGCCCAGCGCCATCAATGTAGTCGGTGGTGAGCACGCGGTGATCCACGAGGAGATCCCGGTGATCCCGAACGTCGGCTACGTGGTCGATCACGGCGCCTTCTATCACCCGGGCGACTCGTTCTTCGTGCCGGAACAGAAGATCGACGTCCTCGGCCTGCCCACCGGCGCCCCGTGGCTCAAGGCCGGCGAAGCGGTCGACTACCTGCGTGCGGTGTCGCCGCGCCTCGCCGTCCCGATCCACGAGGCCGTCCTCGCGCGGCCGCAGATGCACTACGGCCTGTTCTCGAATCTCGCGCCGGAAGGCACCGAGGTGAAGGTGCTCGATGTCGGGGAGCCGGTGAAGCTTTAGGTCCGGTACGCCGTGCCGCCCCCGATGGCGTTGCGAAAGCCACTTTCGCAACGTTGAAGGTTGCGAAAGTGGCTTTCGCGACACCTGTTTCCACTGAAGGCAGGGCAAACGTGGCGTGATCGGACCGGCCGTCGAAGGTCTCGGGGTCGATGGCGCTGGAACTCGGCGTGCCAGGTGCCGACGATGTAGGAATCGGGACGTTGGATGTCCCGAATCCTCCGTTGATCAAGGTCATGCCGAGCGGGGAAGATTCCGGACACTGAACGTCCCCAATCCTCCCCACTCGCCGACATCGGCTCCGCCGCGACAGCAGGCGGGGGCAAGCCGAGTGGGTGAGCGAATACAGGTTCACCAGAACCATCGACCCCCGCTCCGGTACGCCAGCTTCCGCACCAGGATCTCCGCCGGTCCCCGATATGCCCGGCAGTGCATCACGTATGCGACGACGACCGTCAGCAGCCACACGCCGAGCCCGCACGCGGCCGCGACGAACGTGCTGCCGCTCAGCCCCAGCATGAACGGCGGCGCCAGGATCAGCCACGCCACCGACTGGAACAGGAAGGCGCTCAGCGTGCGCTGCCCGAGCGCCGAGATCGCGGTGACCACGACGCCTCGGCGTTTCCCGCCGACCGCCATGCCGATGAGCCCGAACAGGCTGATGTAGCCGATGGCGCCGAACAGGCCCGCTCCCTCGTACATCAGCTTGACGAGCCCGGCGGTCTCTTCGTCGAAGCCGGCGTAGTCACCGGCGAAGAGTCCCATCGGCAGCGCACCCGCGATCGCGACACCGAAGCCGCCGAACAGGCTGAAAAGGAGCAGTTTCCGATTCGGTTCCTCCAGGACGCGCTTCTTCGCGGCCCACGCACCCACCCAGACGAAAAGGATCGACGACAGCAGGACCGCCGTGCTCATCGGCCATTCGACGAGCCGTTCGCGCACGGCGTCGCCCAAGGTCGGCGCCAGTGAAGACGTGCCCTCGACGGACGGGACGGGCGCGCTCCCGGAGCTCCCGGTGAGCACCAGGTACATCAGCACGGCGAGGTAGCAGACGCCGAAACCAAGGTATAGCACCGGAATCCGATAGAAACCCTTACCGCGCTTCAGGAGCAGCAGG
This sequence comes from Amycolatopsis keratiniphila, assembly GCF_000400635.2. Taxonomy (NCBI): domain Bacteria; kingdom Bacillati; phylum Actinomycetota; class Actinomycetes; order Pseudonocardiales; family Pseudonocardiaceae; genus Amycolatopsis; species Amycolatopsis keratiniphila. The sequence continues at coordinate 8,613,719 of NC_021252.1, forward strand.
GTGAACACCATGCCGATCACGCCGTACGCGCCGAGCACGTCGCCGGAGAAGAACAGCACCCCGTCGACGGCGCCGAAAACCAGCAGCCACGCGTGACGGCGGAGCAAGATGCCGCGCGTCCGCGGCCACGGCTGCCCCAGCGCCTCCTGACGATCGGCGAACTGCACCATCCCGTAGCCGAGCATCATGCCGAACAGCGGCAGCGCGCACGCGTGGACGAGCACGAACAGCACCACGAAGTACGGCCGCTCCAGGCCTTCCGGCGTCTGATCGACGCCGGGCGTGTTGCCGAGGAAGATGCTCGCGGTATGCGCCAGCGCGACCAGCAGGAGCGCGAAACCCCTGGCCAGATCCGGGGCGAGCACGCGCTCACCGATCGGTGTCGATGTCATGGTTCCCCCTTTAGTATCCAACGTACACTAATTAATGTCCGACGGATACTAATGACGGAGGAGGCGTTTGTCAGCTCGCGTCGATCAGAGCGGCGATGCCGTCGAGGACGACGCCGAGACCGAAGTCGAAGTCGGAGTTCTGTCCGGAGTCGCCGAGGCCCGAGGTCAGGAAGCCCACGGCGTCGGGAAAGCGCTCGGGGTCGATCAGCTCGGCGAGGCCCTGGCCGTAGGCCCGCTCCGCCTGCGCCTGGGTCAGCCCGCTGTCCTTCCGGCCCTCGGCGAGCTGGAGGGCTTGCGCGCACGCGAGGCGGACATAGCCGCCGATCAGCACCAGGATCCCGCCCTTGGTCCCCCAGTCGAGACCGGTGTCGCGCAGCGTCCGCAGGAACGCGTCCATCCAGGCGACCGCGTGCGGTCCGGCGGGCGGGCTGGAAAGCGGCAGTTCGACCAGCCACGGGTGGCGCATCAGCACGTCACGGTTGGCCTCGGCCAACGTGGTGAGCTCGGCCCGCCAATCGCCGGTGGGCTCCAGGCTCGGCGGATCGCCGACGGCGAAGTCGGCCATCAGCTCCAGCAGTTCCGCCTTCGAGCCGATGTGGCGGTACAACGACATCTTCGTGACGCCCAGCTCTTTCGCCACGTTCGCCAGCGTCACGTTCGCGACGCCTTCGCGATCGGCGAGGTCCACCGCGGCCGCCACGACACCGTCGATGTCGAGCACGGACGGCCTGCCGCGGGTGGGGCGCTCCGACCGGCGCCAGAGCCGCATCAGCGTCGCCGGTGCGCCGGCCTCGTCGGTCATCCCGACAATTTAACCCGCGTTCGCGAGAGCGAGCCGTACGTGGTTCCGAACGCGCGGTTCTCCAGCGAGACGTCGACGGCGTCGAGGAACGCCTGCCGCAGTCCCGGCCGGGCGAGGTCCGCGGCGTCGATGCCGAGCCGCACCAGCCCGCCGCGGCGCGCGGCCCTGGCGGCGGCCAGCACCAGCGCGAAACACCGGACGGTCTCCGTGCGGTGCGACGGTCCGCCGAACTCCTGCACCCTGGCGCGCTGGACTTCACCGGACACCAGGTCCCGCACCGAGACCAGGTCCGCGCACAGCGTGAACCCGTGTTCGCGCAGGGCCTGCAAGGTGCCTTCCGACGCGACCCAGCGCGGCGGCGCGAAACCGTCGACGGTCATGCCGTTCGTGTCGAGCGCCGCCTTCGCCGCGATCAGGCGCAGCCGCGCCTCGTGTGCGGGCAGTGCCGCAAATTCGGCACGTTTGCCCAGGTAGACGGCGCGGTGCGTGGGTGGAATCTGGTGGTCGTACCCGTGCAGGAGGACGGAGTCGCCGCTGGTGCGGCGCGTCCGGACCCACTCGGTCACGGGGCCCTCGCCGGTGCGAGCGGCGTAGAGCACGGACAACGGGACCCTGCGCCGGTCGAGTTCGGCCGCGAGATCGGCACAGCGGTGCAACGTCCGGGTGGTCACGCCGGACAGGGAAACCAGCAAACGTGCATCCACCCCACCAGTGAGCCAGCGCCGCCTTGCGCCGGACTGACGACGGAGTGAACGCCGCAGGTCAGGCGGGCCAATCCTGCAACGACCGGCCGGTGATGCGTTCGTACGATTCGATGTACCTCGCCCGTGTGGCGGCGACGATGTCCTCCGGCAAGGGTGGTGACCCCGGTCTGTCCCGGCGGTGCCAGCCCGACGCGGGGCTGGTGAGCCAGTCCCGCAGGGGCTGCTTGTCGAACGACGGCTGTGGGCTGTCCGGCGCGTAACCGCCCGCGGGCCAGTAGCGCGAGGAATCCGGGGTCAGGACCTCGTCGGCGAGCACGAGGTTCCCCTCCCGGTCGATACCGAATTCGAGCTTCGTGTCCGCGAGGAGGATGCCGCGTTCGGCGGCGAACTCCGCGCCGCGGCGGTACACCGCCAGCGTCGCTTCGCGGACCTCCTCGGCCCGCTCGCGGCCGAGCTGCCCGACGACGTCGGAGAAGGCGATGTTCTCGTCGTGTGAGCCGCGGTCGGCCTTGGTCGCGGGCGTGAAGATCGGCTCGGGAAGGCGGGACGATTCGGTCAGACCGGGCGGAAGTTCGACGCCGCAAACCGTGCCGCGCGCGCGATAATCGGCGAGACCGGTACCGGTGAGGTATCCGCGGGCGACGGCTTCGAGCGGCAGCATCGCCAGCCGCCGCACCAGCAGCGCGCGGCCGCGGACCTCGGCGGGGATGCGTTCGTCTTCGTAGGAGACCAGATGGTTGGGGAGGACATCGGAGAGCAGGGAGAACCAGAACACGCTCATCGCGGTGAGCACCCGCCCCTTGTCCGGGATGGGCGTGTCGAAGACGACGTCGTAGGCGGAGATCCGGTCGGACGTGACGAGCAGCAGATGCTCGTCATCGACGGCGTAGAGCTCACGGACCTTGCCGGCGGCGATCTTCGGGTATTCGAGCGTCGTCACGGCTGCACCCTAGCGATCAAGGATGATGGCTGATCATGCCGATCCACTGCGTTTCGTTCACGACCGACTACGGGCTGAGCGACGGTTTCGTGGCCGCGTGCCACGGCGTGATCGCGCGGATCGCGCCGTCCGTACGGGTGATCGACGTGAGCCACGAGATCCCTCCGCAGCAGGTCAGGACCGGCGCCGAGGTGCTCGCCCAGACCGCGCCGTATCTGCCGGAGTCCGTCCATCTCGCCGTCGTGGACCCCGGCGTCGGCACCGCGCGGCGCGGCGTCGTGGTGGTCACCGAACGCGGAATGCTCGTCGGCCCGGACAACGGGCTCCTCATTCCCGCCGCCGAAACACTCAGCGGGGTGATAGCCGCGTACGAACTCGCGGCGCCGGAATACCGCCTTCCGGTGACGTCGTCGACGTTCCACGGGCGCGACGTCTTCGCCCCCGCGGCGGCGCATCTCGCGCTCGGCGTCGCGCCCGAGGAGTTCGGGCCGCGCGTCGACGACCTCGTGCGGCTGCCGGACCCGTTCGTCGCGGTGTTCCCCGGCAAGCTGGTGGCCGAAGTGCTCACGGTCGACCACTTCGGCAACGTCCAGCTGGCCGCGAGCCCCGCCGACCTCGAACTGGCCGGGCTGGCGGGCACGGTCTCGGTCAGCAGTGAACACGTCCTGGTGAAGGCGCTGGTCGGCGACACCTTCGGCACGGTGCCGCCGGGCCGGAACGTGCTCTACACCGATTCCGCGGGACGGCTCGCGGTCGCCGTGAACGGCGGCTCGGCGTCGGAGGTGCTCGGGCTGGGACCCGCCCAGGAGTGCACGATCACCTCGTCGCCGACGGACACCTGACCCGGCCCGGTCACCGCCATCTTGATCCCGAACGAGACGCCGCCCTCGGGCTCGCGGCGGTAGTCGGCGAGCGACCGGATCGGCTCGGGACCGGCCTTCTTCCCGGTCTCCTGGTCGACCATCGGCACCGTGCAGCGGATGCAGACCTTGGCGTAGCCCAGTTCGACGCCACCGGCGGTGAGCGAGCGGACGTCGTCCTCACGATGCGGCTCGGGCCAGCCCGCGACGACGATGTTGGGCCGGAAGCGGTCCATCGGCACGGCTTCGGCGCCGCGCGACGCGATGCGCTCGTTCAGACCGTCCAAAGAGGACTCGGAGGTGAGCAGGATCGCGTGTGCGTCGGCGAAGGCCGCGGTGCCGGGGATCTCGCCGTTGGTGACGCGTTCGTGCTCCGGCGCGAGGCCGACGAACACCGACGGCAGGCCGAGGACGTCGGAGAACCACTCGGCGGCCTCGTCGCCCTGGTGGACGCCCTTGCCCTGCCAGGTGAACGTCGCGGCGGGCTGCCTCGGCCCGTCCGCGACCGTCTCGACCAGAAGGTCTTCGACGCCGGGAGCGGCGAGACGCAGGCGGGCGCCGTCGTCGAGCACCTCGGCCCGGATCGACGCCATCACCGGATGCTTGCGCTGGCTGCGGAACTCGCCTTCCGGGGAGACGACCATCCAGGACCGGTCGAACCTCAGCCCCGCGGGGGTGACGTCGGCCGTTTCGACCGACGTTCCCGCGCAGCCTTTGACCGGGTAATAGACCAGTTTCGCCACTCTCGCCATGACCGCAGGTTAACGACTAAGGCGTCGTGAGTGTTAAGGACGGTTAGGGCCAAGGCTGCCATAGGTGCCTACTGAATGTGGGTGGCCGTTGGCCGCAGGTCCGTGAAGGCCCCCTTCCCTACCCTGAAGGTAGGCAAGGAGGCCTTCACGGACTACACGATCGCCACCCGCGGCTCTGCGACACCACAAGCCCCAGCAGTCACAGCAGATGCGCGTGAAGGCCCCCTTCACTGCGTCTAGCGCAAGGAAGGGGGCCTTCATGTACTTGGGAAGCGCGCTACAACACTTGCGAAAGGAACCGCTGCAGCCGCTCGCTCCGCGGAGCGTCGAAGATCGCCTCCGGAGCGCCCTGTTCGACGATCTTCCCGGCGTCCATGAACGCGACCTCGTCGGCGACACTGCGCGCGAAACCCATCTCGTGGGTGACCACGAGCAGCGTCAGCCCGCGCTCGGCCAGCCCCGCCATCAGGGTGAGGACGCCCTTGACCAGCTCCGGGTCCAGCGCGCTGGTCGCCTCGTCGAACAGCATGACCTCGGGCTCCATGGCGAGCGCCCGCGCGATCGCGACCCGCTGCTGCTGCCCGCCCGAGAGCGCGCTCGGCCGGTACGGCGCCTTGTCGGCGAGGCCGACCTCGGCGAGGCGGGCGTGCGCGATCTCCGCCGCCTCCTCCTTGCCGAGTTTGCGCACACTGCGCAGCGGCAGGGTGATGTTGTCCAGCACGCTGCGGTGCCCGAACAGGTTGAAGTGCTGGAACACCATCCCGACGCGCTGCCGCAGCGCGTCCGGGTCGGACGAGATGACGCTCTCGCCACCCAGCAGCAGGTCGCCCGAGTCCGGCTCCTGGAGGCGGTTCACGCAGCGCAGCAGCGTCGACTTGCCGGAACCCGACGGCCCGATGATGCAGGTCGTGCGCCCCTTCTCGACCTTGAGGTTCACGCCCTTCAGCACTTCGAGGGTGCCGAAGGAGACGTGGATGTCGCGGAGTTCGACGCTCGATGAGCGTACGGCGGCGGTCATGGCATCGGCACCTTTCCGGTGTTCAGGAGTTCCGGCTCGCCGCCCTCGTCGTCGACCCGGATCTTCTTGCCGGTGCGCAGCTTCTTGTCGATGTAGTTGACCAGATGGGTCAGCGGCACGGTGATCACCAGATACACCGCACCCGCCGCGACCAGCGGCGACAGGTTCCCGGTGTTCGCCGCGAGATCCTGCCCGATGCGGAACAGGTCGCGCTGCTCGGCGAGGAAGCCGAGGAAGTACACCAGGCTGGAGTCCTTGACCAGCGCGATGAACTGGTTCACCAGCGCGGGCAGCACGCGCCGCACGCCCTGCGGGATGACGACGAGCGTCATCGCCTTGGTGTAGCTCATGCCCAGCGCGCGGCTGGCCTCCATCTGTCCTTTTTCGACACTCTGGATACCGGCGCGGAAGATCTCGCCGATGTAGGCGGCCGCGATCAGGCTCAGCGCCAGAATGCCCAGCGGGTAAGGATTCCGCGACAGCGACGGGATGAGGATCCCGCCGCCCTGCCCGATCACCAGGATGGTCAGGATCGCGGGCAGGCCGCGGAAGATGTCGGTGTACACCCGGGCGGGCCAGCGCAGCCACGCCTTGCTGGACAGGCCCATCGTGGCCAGCAGCATGCCGAGCACGGTGCCGATCAGTGCCGAGAACACCGACAGGATCAGCGTGTTCAGCAGGCCGGTCCCGAGGAGGTCGGGGAAGACCTCCCAGATGTACTCCCAGTTCAGGAAGGTGTTGAGGAAATCGTCCACTTACTTCTGCCCGGCCTTGAACTCGGCGGGCACCGGCGCGTTCGGCTCGAACCGCTGGTGCACCCTTTCCCAGGTCCCGTCGGCGATGACCGCCTTGAGCCCGGCGTTGATCTTGCCCGCCAACTCGGTGTTGCCCTTCCTGACCGCGAAACCGTGCGGGATCGTCGTGGTGATCGCCTTGACAACCCTGAGTTTCGCGTCCGGGTTCTTCGCCGCGTAGTCCTCGGCGGTCGCCTGGTCGAAGATAGCGCCGTCGATCGCGCCCGACTTCAGCGCGGCGAGGGCGGCGGCGTCCTGCGGGAACCGCACCGCCTGCGCGGTGGGCGCGTTGGCCGCCAGCCAGCTGTCCGACACCGTGCCCTGGACGACGCCGATCCGCTTGCCCGCCAAGGAGTTCTCGTCGGTGATCGCGACGCCCTCGCGGGTCTCGATGCCGAGCGACTGGTAGTTGTACGGCGCCGAGAAGTCGACGGTCTTGCGGCGTTCGTCGGTCTGCGAGATCCCCGAGCTGCCGATGTCGAACTTGCCGGTGGCGACCTGGCCGAGCAGCGCCGAGAACTCCGTGGAGACGAATTCGAGTTTCAGGTTCTGGTGCGCGGCGATGGCCTTCAGCAGCTCGTTGTCGAACCCGGTGAACACGCCGTTTTCCTGATAGGCGTTGGGTTTCGAGTCGCTGAGAGTGCCGACGCGAAGGGTTTTCCCGCCGGCGTCCTCACCGCCGCCGCACGCCGCCAGCACCGCCAGGAGGGCGGCGCTGACGACGGCGGCGAGTGACTTCTTCATCGTGATCCTCACGCCTTGAACTGGGCCGGGACCGGGGCCGTGGGCAGGAACTTCTCGTGCAGCTTGACCCAGGTGCCGTCGGCGATGACCTGCTTGAGGCCCTCGTTGATCTTGGTGAGCAGCTCGCTGTTGCCCTTCTTCACCGCGAAGCCGTGGGGCACGTCGGTGGTGAAGGACTTGACGACCTTGAGCTTCGCGTCGGTGCTCTCCTTGACGTTCGTCTCGGCGATCGCCTGGTCGAGGATGTAGGCGTCGACGGCGCCGCTCTTCAGCGCGGCCAGCGCCGGGGCGTACCCCGGGAAGCGCACGGCCTGCGCGTCGGGCACCGTCGAGGTGAGCCACTTGTCGCCGACGGTCGCCTGGATGACCGCGACCCGCTTGCCGGACAGGCCCTTCTCCTCGGTGATCGGCGAGCCGTCCTTGGTCTGGATGCTCATGACCTCGAAGTTGTACGGACTGGAGAAGTCGACGTTCTTCTTGCGCTCGTCGGTCTGCGCGATGGCCGAGCTGCCGATGTCGAACTGGTTGTTCGCGACCTGGCCCAGCAGCGACGAGAAGTCGGTCGACGCGAACTCGAGCTTCAGGTTCTGCTTGGCGGCGATGGCCTTCAGCAGTTCGTTGTCGAAGCCGGTGTAGTTGCCGTTCTCGACGTAGATGTTCGGCGGCGCGTCGCTCAGCGTCCCGACGCGCAACGTCTTCTCGGTGGCGGACTCGCCGCCACCGCAGGCGGTGAGCACGGCGACGAGGCCCGCGGCCAGCGTGGCGAGCAGCGTTTTCTTCATGGTTTTCAGACCCCCGAGTTCTGCACAGGCAGGCCGGGGCCGCCCTGTTCGAGTTCCTTGGGCAGCGGCTCGGTCTTGAAGAACCGGGCGTGCAGGCGGGCGACGGTGCCGTCCGCCACGGCCTTCGCGAGGCCGTCGTTGATCTTCTTCAGCAGTTCCTTGTTGTCCTTGCGGACGGCGAACGCGGACGGCGTGTCCTTGGTCTCGACGGTGTAGCCGAACTCCAGCTGCAGGTCCGGGTTCTGGTCGATGTACTTCTGCCCGATGTCCTTCGGCACGACCCAGCCGTCGAGGCTGCCGCCCTTCAGCTGCGCGAAACCGGCGTTGTAGTCGGGGAAGCGGACGACGTTGGCGCCGGGCACCTTGCCGCTCGCGAAGTCGTCCTGCACCGACGCCTGCACGACGCCGAGCCGCTTGCCGTTGAAGGCGCCGACGTCCTTGAGGCCCGCGCCCTTCTTGGTGATGATCGAGGTGAACCCGGTGCTGTAGCCGTTGCTGAACGCGACGGTCTTCTTGCGGGCCTCGGTGGTGGAGATCGTGGAGCTGCCGATGTCGAACTTGTTGGTGGCGACGGCGGCGAGCAGACCGGCGAACTCGGTGCCGACGAACTCGACTTCGAAGCCCTCGCGCTTCGCGATGTCGCGCAGCAGTTCGTTGTCGTAGCCGGTGAAGGTGCCGTTCTCCAGGTAGATGGACGGCGGCGCGTCGGTCAGGGTGCCGACCCGCAGCTTCTGGCCGGTCGTGCTCGCGTCACCGGAGCCGCAGGCGGCGAGGGCGAGGGTGGCCGCTCCGGCCGTGACGACGGCGACGAATTTCGACAGCGTGGATCTCATCGCTTCTTCCGTGGGTGTCGGCGCGCAAGGCGCGATACAAACACGCCAGGCCGCCTCATGGGCGGCCTGGCGCTCCGGGTTCAGCGATCGAGATTAGGCATTTCGCCCGATCGAGTAACTTCGTCTCACTCTGTGAACGCCCCGTGGTGGGGCTGCTCACAGGTCAGAGAATCGGTGCCGGCGAGTAGTTCGCCGCCTCCGGGAAACGCTCCAGGATGGCCTCGACGCGCGACGCGATCGCGGCCACCTGACGGGGCGCGACACCGGTGAACGAGATTCGGTCGGCGAGGAGTTTGTCCAGCTCACCGCGGTCGAGCGGGATGCGCTCGTCGGCGGCGAGCCGGTCGAGAAGGTCGTTCTCGGCCAGCCCCTGCTCCCGCATCGCGAGCGCGACGCCGACGGCGTTCTCCTTGATCGCCTCGTGAGCGGTTTCACGCCCGACGCCCGCGCGGACCGAGGCCATGAGCACCTTGGTGGTCGCGAGGAACGGCAGATAGCGATCGAGCTCACGTCCGATGACCGCCGGGAAGGCGCCGAACTCGGCCAGGACCGTGAGGAAGGTCTCCAGCAGGCCGTCGAGCGCGAAGAACGCGTCGGGCAGCGCGACCCGGCGGACGACGGAGTCGGACACGTCGCCTTCGTTCCACTGGTCGCCGGCGAGTTCGCCGATCATCGACAGGTAGCCGCGCAGCACCACGGCGAGCCCGTTGACCCGCTCGCACGAACGGGTGTTCATCTTGTGCGGCATGGCCGACGAGCCGACCTGGCCGGGCTTGAAGCCCTCGGTGACCAGCTCGTGGCCGGCCATCAGGCGGATCGTCTTCGCCAGGCTCGACGGGGCGGCCGCGAGCTGGACGACGGTGGACAGCACGTCGAAGTCGAGCGAACGCGGGTACACCTGGCCGACGCTGGTGAACACGTTCTCGAAGCCGAGGTGGGCCGCGACCCGCGACTCCAGTTCGTCCAAAGTGGACTCGTCGCCGAGCAGGTCGAGCATGTCCTGCGCGGTGCCGACCGGTCCCTTGATCCCGCGCAGCGGGTAGCGGCCGATGAGGTTTTCGAGCCGGTCGAAGGCGACCAGCAGTTCGTCGGCGGCGGTGGCGAACCGCTTGCCCAGGGTCGTCGCCTGCGCGGCGACGTTGTGCGAACGGCCTGCCATCACCGTGTCGGCGTGCTCGACCGCGATCGCGGCGAGCCGGGCGAGCACCGCGCCGACGCGGCTGCGCATCAGCTCCAGGGAACGGAGCACCTGCAGCTGCTCGACGTTCTCGGTGAGATCCCGCGACGTCATGCCCTTGTGGACGTGCTCGTGCCCGGCGAGCGCGTTGAACTCCTCGATGCGGGCCTTCACGTCGTGCCGGGTGACCCGCTCGCGCGCGGCGATCGAATCGAGGTCGACCTGCTCCAGGACGCGTTCGTAGTCGGCGACGACACCGTCCGGCACCTCGACGCCGAGGTCGGCCTGCGCGCGGAGCACGGCGAGCCAGAGCTCGCGCTCCAGCACGACCTTGCGTTCCGGGGACCAGAGTTCGACCAGCTCAGGCGAGGCGTAGCGGCCGGCGAGCACGTTGGGGATGCGGGGCTTGTCCGTCACGCGGCCAGACTAACCGGCGCTAGGCGAGGGCCGCCTGGAGCATGCGCGCGGCGGCGGCCCGTGGCTCCGGGTCGACCTCGATGAGCGCGTTGACCACGGCACCGTCGACCAGGGCGACGAGCCGCTCCAGCTCGGTGGCGTCCACAGGATTGCCGGAGCGCGCGAAGATCTCGTGGAGCAGCTCGTACAGCTGCGCGGACAGCGTCCGCATGAGGGGACGAAGGTACGGACGGCGCCCTGTCCCGACGAGACGCTCGTAGCGCAGGAGGACCGCTTCGGCGTCGGCCTCGCGATCGGGGCGAAGCGGGCCGAGGAGCATGTCCAGCACCAGGTCGACGGTGGCCTCGACGCCGCGGTTGCGGGTCGCCAGCTCGTCGAGACGCTGCCGCCCGTCCTCCAGTTCCACCTTCGCGTGATGCTCCACCGCGGCGGTGACGAGTTCTTCGAGCGAGTCGAAGTAGTACGTCGTCGAAGCGAGCGGCAGACCCGCCCGTTCGGCGACCGCACGATGCCGCACGGCGTCGAAACCGCCCTCGGCCAGGAGCGACGACGCGGCCTCGATCAGCTCGGCACGGCGTCGCTCACCCTTCGGCGTGGTCGCTGCGGCGGTCATGACGGGCTATTTTGCCAGCTCGGTTAATACCGGGCGGCGAGCACGCCGACCAGCCTGTCGACGTCGGACTCGGGAAGGGCGGGCCTGCCGGAGCCGTCGCCGAGGCTCACCACGATCACGAGCGACCCCTTGGCGGTGGTCCGCCGCGCCTCGGCCGCTCCGGTGGGCATCACCGGGACGGACGAGCCCGCCGGGTAGACCGCCGCGGAGACCGTGCCGCCCGGCACCTGGAACCCCGCCGACCTGGCTCCCGTCGTACAGATGTCGCCGGGCGTCGATTTGGCGACATCCACGGGGACCGGGAGCTCGCCAGCGAGGGCGGTGGCGAGCTCCCGGTCCACCTGGTCGCACCCGTAGGTGCCTTCGGCCACCAATGGGCCGGTCTTCTCTACTCCGCCGCCCCCCTGCTGAGGCGGCGGGTTCGAGAAGTTCGAGGACTCCCCGTTCTGAGGACGTGCGGACGCCGCCCCGGGTTGCCCCGCGGACGCCGCTTCTTGATCGGATTTGGCCGCGGTCCCCAGTTCGAAGTCGGTTCCGCCGAGCACGCCGAACATGCCCACTCCGGCCAGCACCAAAACCACCGCACTACAGGCCACCGCGATACCGTTTCGGCGTCGGGCAGTGGCGCGTTTCGAGGCGCGGACCACGTCGGCGGTGTCGAAGGTCGGCGACGGCGCGTCGCCGGGGGCGTCACGGAACAACGCCTTCAGCTCATTCTCGTCCATCCCGTGCCACCTCCTCCTTCTCCATGACCTGCCTGAGGTTCGCCAGCCCGCGCGCGGTCTGGCTCTTCACGTTCCCTTCGCTGCAGCCCAGCGCCTTCGCCGCCGCACCGACGTCCAGCCCCTCGAAGAACCTGAGCACCAGCACGGCCCGCTGCTTCGGGGGCACTTCGCGCAACGCGGCCAGCAGGTCTTCCCTGGTGACGACCTGTTCGCCGAGGTCGAAGCCGTCCTGCGGCGGTTCGGGCAGCTCTTCGGTCTGCCACTCCCGCCGCCACGGCCGCCTCGACTCGTCGATGGCCGCCCTGACCAGCGTCTTCCGCACGTAGGCGTCGGTCGCCGCCCGTTCTCTGATCTTCTTCCACCTCCGGTGCAGCGCGACGAACGCCGTCTGCGCGAGATCGTCCGCACGATGCCAGTCACCGCAGAGCATGTACGCGGTCCTGCGCACGGAGTCCCGCTTCGCGGCGAAGTACTCCGCGAATTCTTGTTCGTCGCGCTGGTTCACGCGGTTTTTGTCTCCGCTCTTGCCTCGTCGGTGGGTAGGACGGAACCGGGGGCGTCCACGGTTGCATGAGCGGGCGCGGCGGACCAGCCGGGGAGGAGATTCACCGCAGGCCCGTCGATGTGATGTGATCGTACCGTGACCTCGCGCTCTCTCCCGCTGCTCGATTTCCGCTCCGACACCGTCACCCGTCCCGACGACGTCATGCGCCAGGCCATGGCGAAGGCCGAGGTCGGCGACAACGTCCTCGACGGTGACCCGACCGTCTCCGCGCTCGAACAGCGCGCCGCGAAACTCCTCGGCATGCCGGCCGCGCTCTGGACCCCGTCCGGGACCATGGCGAACCTGATCGCGCTGAGCATCCATCTCCAGCGTGGCGACCGGTTCCTCGCGCCGCGGGGCTCGCACGTCATCACCGACGAGCTCGGTTCCGCCGCGTGGCTCGCGGGCGGCATGCCGGAGCCGCTGGAGCACGACGCCGGGCCCGGGCGGCCGACGCCGGAGACGCTTTCGGCCGCGATCGGCGTCCCGCGCGGGCCGTACTACGCGCTGCGCACCCCGCTGTTGTGCCTGGAGAACACGCACAACACGGCGGGCGGCGCGGTCACCCCGCCCGACGAGCACGCCCAGCTGGTCGCGGTCGCGAAGGAGGCCGGGCTGACCGTGCACCTCGACGGCGCCCGCATCTGGCACGCGTCGGTCGCGCTGGAGGTCCCGCCCGCGGCGCTCACGGTCGGCGTCGACACCGTGTCCGCCTGCTTCTCCAAGGGGCTCGGCGCGCCCGTCGGCTCGGTGGTGGCCGGCAGCGAGGAGTTCGTCGAGAAGGCGCGGCGGATGCGCCAGATGCTCGGCGGCGGCGTCCGCCAGGCCGGTGTGCTGGCCGCGGCCTGCATGGTCGCGCTGGACCGCATCGGCGACCTCGCCGAAACACACGAGAACGCGACCCGGCTCGCGGCCGGGTTCGCCGAGCACGGCTGGGAGGTCAACGTTCCCGAGACCAACATCGTGCAGGTCACCGCACCGGACCTCGAAGGACGACTGGCGTGGCTGGCCGGGCTCGGGATCCTGACGCTGCCCAGCTCGGGCCGGATCCGGTTCGTGGCGCACCGGGACCTTTCCGCGGCGGACATCGAAGAAACCCTTCAACGCATCAAGACCGGGGGCTGAAACATGAACTGGATCGTCTTCGACTACGGCGACGTCATCAGCGAGCACACCGACGCGCTGCCGACCCTGGCCAAGGCCTTCGACCTCGACGTCGCCGACTTCGAGCCGCACTACTGGGCCGAGCGGGTCCAGTACGACTCCGGCGGCTCGGACCTCGAGTACTGGCAGAACGTCGGCCGCGCGCTGAACGTCCCTGTCGACAAGGCCTTCGCCGACGAACTGACTCGCATCGACGTCGAGGGCTGGACGCACCTCGAACCGGACGTCCTCGAACTGCTGGAAGGGCTGCACGAAGCAGGTGCGGCGCTCGCGCTGCTCTCGAACGCGTCGTCCACCTTCGGCAGCTGGGTGCGCGAACAGGAGTGGGCGAAGCTGTTCCGGGTGAAGCTCTTCTCCGGTGACCTCGGCTGCATGAAGCCCGACGCGAAGATCTATCGGATCCTGCTCGCCGAACTCGGCGCCGAGCCGGGCGACTGCCTGTTCTTCGACGATCGACAGTCCAATGTGGACGGTGCACGGGCGGTGGGGATGAAGGCCGAACGGTGGGTCGGCGTGACAACAGCGAAATCCAGCTTCGGCTCTTCGGAGGAATAATTCACCCTCACCGCTCATCCGCTTACGCGCGGTGAAGCCGATGACCTACGCTGAACGCGTCCAAACCGAGTTGACCCGGTAGGTGCCCATGTCAGCGGACCAGCGCCCGTTCGTGCCCGTCGATTTCGACCGGCCGAGCATCGCGAGGGTCTTCGACGCGCTCATGGGCGGCCAGGACAACTACGAGGCCGACAGGGTGGCGCTGCGCCAGATCCTGGAGATCTCGCCGGACGCGCGGACGATGGCCAAGGAGGTCCGGCACTGGCTGGTGCGGACCGTGCGCTACCTGACCGACCGGGAAGGCATCGACCAGTTCCTCGACCTCGGCTCCGGCTTCCCGAGCATGGACAACACGCACCAGGTCGCGCAGCGGTACAACCCCGAGGCGCAGGTCGTCTACGTCGACCGGGACCCGGTGGTGCAGGCACACGGCCGCGCGCTGCTCGCGGCGAACGACTTCGCGCATATGGTCGCCGCGGACCTGACCGAGCCGGCCGAGGTCATCGAGCAACTCGCCCGCACTCACCGGCTGGACTTCGAGCGGCCCGTCGGGCTGGTCCTGTGCGCGATCGTCCATCACCTCCAGGACCTCGACGAGGCGCGGAAGATCGTCCGCGCCTACGTCGACGCGCTGGCCCCGGGCTCGTTCGTCGCGCTGCTGCACCAGCACAACCCCGCCGACGGCTCCGAAGCCGCCGACGTCGCGACGGCGCTCGAGAAGCGCTTCAACGGCACGGGGCTGGACACGCTGTACCGCACGCGTGACGAGATCGAGTCGTTCTTCGAAGGACTCGATCTCATGGAGCCAGGGCTGACGTACCCGCACCTGTGGTGGCCGGACGGCCCGCGCTTCACCCCGCTTTCGCCCGTGAACTTCACGTCGCTCGGCGGGGTGGCGCGTAAGCCTTAACGGCGGAGCTGCTTCGGGGTGCCCTTGCCCTTGATGGCGCCGTACGCGGCCGTGCCGAGGAAGACCGCGCCGCCGATGACGGCGATCCAAAAGACGGCCTTCACGAGGAAACCGAGCACGGATCCGAGCACCATGAAGGCCACCCAAGCCAGGATCAGCCCGCCGACGATCTTCCAGAACATGGCATCCTCCGATTGCCTCACCGTGCCCGAGCGGGCCCGGTGAGTCCAGGTTGTCAGGCAGAGCTCGCGAGCGCCTTCATTCCGCCTAACGTTCAGGGTGATTTCCGGGTTCCCCCTGACCGAGCCAGTCGCCCAGCCTGCGGACCCCTTCCTCGATGTCCTCGCGAGAACCCGCGAAGGAGAAGCGCACGAACCGGCCACCGTCGACCGGGTCGAAGTCGATCCCGGGGGCGATCGCGACACCCGTGTCGGCGAGGAGCCGCTGGCACCAGCTGAGACTGTCGTTCGTGTACGCGGACACGTCGGCGTAGGCGTAGAAGGCGCCTTCGGCCGGCGCCAGCTTGTCGATACCGATGCCCTTGAGGCCGGCGAAGAGCACGTCGCGGTTGGCCCGGTAGCGCTCGACGTGGCCGTTGGCCTCCGCATACGCCTCCGGGGTGAACGCGGCGACCGCGGCGTGCTGGGAGACCGCGGGCGGGCAGATGGTGAAGTTGCCGGTCAGGACGTCGATCGCGCGATGCAGCCGCTGTGGCGCGAGCATCCAGCCGAGCCGCCAGCCGGTCATGGCGAAGTATTTGGAAAACGAGCCGAGGACGAGCGCTTCTTTGCCGTACTGCCAGGCGCAATCGAGCCCGGCGCCGTAAGAGATCCCGTGGTAGATCTCGTCGCTGATCAGCTGCACACCGCGTGACGCGCACCAGCCGCTGATCGCCGCCAGTTCACCCGGCGGCAGGACGGTGCCGGTCGGATTGCTCGGGCTGGCCACGATGAGTCCCTTGATCGGCCCCAATTCGTCGAGCAACGCGACGGTCGGCTGGAAGTTCGTGTCCGCCCCGGTGGCGAACTCGACGACCTCGCAACCGAGCACCTTCAGCAGGTTGCGGTAGGCCGGATAGCCGGGCCGCGCCATCGCGACGCGGTCGCCCGCCCCGAAGGCACTGAGGAACGAAAGCAGGAAACCACCGGAAGAACCGGTCGTCATGATGACGTCCTGCGGGCTCACGTCGACCGGGTACGTGCGGTTGTTAGTGCTCCGCGACGGCCTCGCGCAGCTCCGGGATGCCGAGCTGCTCGGTGTAGCCGAGGTTGTGGTCCTTCAGCGCCCGCTGCGCGGCTTCGAGCACGGGTTGCGGCGCCGGCGCGGACGGCTGACCGGCGAGCAGCGGGACCAGGTCGCCGTGACTGCGCTGCCGGGCCTGTGCGGCCGAAAGGACGTCCATGACATGGAACGGCGGGACGTCGGAACGTGCGGCGGGACCGGGGATGAGCATGGGGTGAGGCTAAGGCGTGTCCGCTGGGCCGAGGTCGGCCGGTCGGGCGAGGGCACGCGCGCGCCGCCGGTCGATCGTCCACAAAGGACATTTGACCGCCCATATGTCCGATATGAGCTTTTTGGATGGCGGTCGTGAGTGATATTGGTCGTTCTAACACTCTTTTTCACTCACGACCCCGGCTCGGGACCGTTTGCCTTGCCCTCAGCTAACTCGCCTTCGCGAAGAGAACCGCGTAGCGGCGACTTGAACCCCATTCCGATCCGTGAAGGCCTCCTTCACTGCGCTAGACGCAATGAAGGGGGCCTTCACGTACTTCTGGCGGGCTCAAGACGCTGGCATGCGAGCCGGTCGATCTCGTTAGTAGCCCTGGTATCCGCCGCCGCCGGCCATGGACTTCAGGCCTGGGTGGCCTTCGAAACCGCCGTACCGCGAGAACGTGTACCGCACGCCCGCGATGATGTTGTCCACCGGGTTGTAGATGTCGTCGTGCCCGGGAAGCTTGTGCGCGTTGAAGGTCGGGTCGATGCACTGCATCAAACCCTTGGACGGCGTGCCCTTCGCCGCGTTGGAGTCCCAGTTGTTGATGGCGTTGGGGTTACCGCCGGACTCCTTCTCGATGATCGTCCAGATCTTCTGGATGTCCGCCTCGGTCACCGGGATCCCGTTGGCCTGCAGGATCTTGATGGCCTCCTGGATCCACTGCTGGACGTTGCCCGGCGGCGTCGTCGACGGAGGACCGCCGCTCGGGCCGAGGCCGCCGCCCCCACCTCCGCCTCCTCCGCCGCCGCCACCGCCACCGGCGTGGAGACCACCGGTGCGCTTGGGGACGGAGCCGTCCTTACCGGGCATCGGGACGGTGGAGTAACCGCCCTGGATGTCCTTCTTCATCAGCTCTTGGGACTTCTGGATCATCTGGTTGGCCTGGTCGAGCAGGCCCTTGACCCGGCCGTCCGCGTCCTTGGCGATGCCGTTGATGTCGGTCTTGGCCTTCTGGATGATCTCGTCGGCTGAAGGACTCGGCGCCGGTTTGTGATCCTTCTCGGCCTGCGCGGCGGCCGTGATCGCCGCGTTCTTGTCCTTCTCCGCCTGCGCGTTCCTGGTGTTGACCGCCGCTTCGGCGTCTTCGTAGACGCCCTTCACCTGGGCCTTGATGTTGCCGAGATCGGTGTGGACGCGATCGAGGTCGTCGACGACCTTGCCCAACTGCTCTTCGACGTTCTTCCCGGCCGTGGTGATCGACTTGACGTACTCGAAGAACGCTTCCGCGGCGGGCCCGGCCCAGACGCCGCCGTTCAGCGCTTCGGTCGACGTTTTCAACGCCGCGCTGTGATCACCCGCGTTGTCGGCGGCCGTCTTGAACTGCCTCGACGCGTTCTGAATGGCGGCGAGATTGACTTTGCTGATCTGCTCGGCCTTCTGGACCAGTCCGTCCCAGCCGTCGGGCGTGCCGGCGCCGACACCGTTCAAAGCCACTGCTCAAGCCCCCTTGGTCTTCGGCCCCCAGGCCTGGCGAGTCGTCACAGGTCCCCGTGCACCTTCAGGTTGTCCACGTGGACCGCTTCGGTCTCCTTGATCAACCCCGCCGCCTTTCGCAGCACGAAGGCCGTGGCCTCCATCAGCTGGCCGGCCGAATCGAATTCGTTGTGCACTCCCTGCTTGAACTTGCCGACCGCGCCCTGCGCGTCGCCGTGCTCGTCCACTCCGCCGAAGGGGCTTTCCTTCTCGTCATCCATCCCGGTGACGCCTTTTTTGGTCTTCTCGAACTCGTCCTTGAGCTTCTCCACCTGACCGGCGGCGATCCCCATGGAATCCGGGTCGTACACAGGCACGGTTCGTCATCCCCTTCACGGAAAAACTTGTGTCCGCCCGATCTGACGCGTGGCCGATCACGACGGTTCCCGCGCATACTTTAAGACCTCGGCAGTGGGCCGTGTGCGTATCCACGCCAACTTCCACCCCGCCGATAATCGGGCGAATCAGAAATCGGCGACTTCCCGGATACGCGTCGCGAGCAACTGATTGTCCGCCGGGGTGATGGTCGCCCAATCCCGCCCGTCGCGGTTCCGCGCGACCTGGAACAGATAGCGGCCCGCGTCCGTGTCGTAGAAGGCGACCACGCTGTCCGCGCGGCGGGGACGGCCGTCGCGGCCCGCGCGTTCGGCGCCGAACTGGCCGCGCGCCTCCTGGCCGAGCAGCATGCCCGCCACCTCCTGCGCCTGCCAGAGGGGGACGTCCAAGTCTTCCAACGCGGTGACCAGCGCTTTCGCGTCGCCGCGGGCCGCGGCGTCGGCCTGGACCAGGACGTCGTGGGGGATGCTGATCGACTGGCCGACGCCGGGGCCGAGGTCGCCCGCGACCGAGACGGCGGCTTCGGCCAGCGAGCTCTCACGGGCGGGGATCAGCCACACCTGGCCGGAGTCGATCACGCCGAGCAACGCCTGGTTGCCGACGCTGACCGCCTGGCCCTTGATCTCGCGGTCGGTCCACACCCAGACGTCGATCGCGAGCCGGGGATGCGCGAACAGGTTCAGCATGTCGACCAGTTCGCCCGACGCCTGGTGTCCCCGCGCGAGCCCTCGCGCGCGCAGGGATTCCCAGGCCTCTTCGATCAGTGCCGCCCGCTCCGTGTGGGTCGTTCCGGGGCTCGGCACGTCGAGTGCGACATGGCGGCGGGGCAGCCTTTCGGCTTCCCAGAGCATTTCGAACTCGAGTGCGGACAGCACCAGGCTGCCGTTGTCGTTCGGCACAGGTTCAGCGCGCTTCCCGGTTGCCGTGGTCACCGATCACGTCGGGCGACACCAGCCGCTCGTCGGTGAACAGGTCCTTGTCGTCGACGCCGTAGCGCCTGATGTGCTCGGCATCCTCTTCGACGTCCTGGGTGGCGGCGCGCTCCATGAACTTCGACTCGGGCTTCGGCTGCTTCGCGCCGATCTTCTCCGAGCGCCGCATGGCCTCCTCTTCGGGAAGCTCGCCGATCGGCAGCTGACGGGTCGGCTTCACGCCGCCTTCCTGGCGGGGACGGCGGTCGCGTTCCTTGTCGCCGCTCAGCGCGCCACCGGCGACACCGGCGCCGAGTGCGGCGGCACCGGCGCCCAGGTCGCCCGCGGCCGGGCCGGTGATCTTCGGGACGGCGGGGAAGCCACGGCCGGATTCGTTGCCGGGGGCCATCGGCGTCTGCGGTCCGGAGCCGACCGAGCGGCCCTTGCCGAGCGCCTGGTCACCGCCGCCGGTGCCACCGCCGACGTTGCCGAAGACACCGGGACCGGAGCTGGAGCCGGGGCCCTTGCCGAGGGCGCCGTCGATTCCGGGACCGGGGCCGAACGACTTGCCGAGCGGCTGCGCCGACGTGGTGCTGTTCGGCGGCGCGCTGCCGGTGGACTGACCCGGCGGCGGGACGTTCGGGGTGGTCGGCGCGCCCGGCGGGACGAACGGCGGAGAGACGGGCGAGCCGGTGCCCGGGTACGACGGCCTGCCCTGTTCGGGCTGCGGGGACGGCCGGTTCGGCGTCACCCAGCCGGTGCCCGGCGCCGGGGCGGGCTTCGACGTGCCGGACGGCGTGGTCGAGCCCGCGGGAACGGTCGCGCCCGGGGCGGGCGCCGCCGAAGCGGTCTTCCGAGCCGTTCCGCCGCCCATGGCGACGCCGTAGGCCGGGGTCGGGGCGTCGTAGGACGGCGCCTTCGGGTGGCTGACCGGCTGCGCGACCGGCGGCACGTACTTCGACTCGACGGCCGCCGACGCCGGGCGCACGCTGCCGTCCGGGGTCAGGTCCGTGGCCGTGCCCGCGAGGTCGAGCGGGCCGGACCCGCCGCCCGCTCCGGCGGTGGTCGTGGTCTGGGTCAGGTTCATCGCCTGCGGGTCGGCCAGGGTGTCGGTCGACAGCAGGTTCTCGCCGCTCGTCTTGGCGTAGTCGTTCAACGCCTCCTGCGCCTGCGCCCGCGCGTTGTTCGCGGCGCTGACGGTCTTGGCGTGGTCGGTTTCGAACCCGATGAGGCTCAGCAGGACATCGCCGACGGTCAGGCCGCCGGCGCCCTTCCGGACCACTTCCGGATCCGGGAGCTTGTGCAGGGTCCGGTTGAAGGCCTCACCCTGGGCGAAGATCATCTCCGCGGAATGCGAGACCTTCGTGTTCGCGTCCTGGGAGAAGCCCGCCTGCTCGGTGAACACCTGACCGGCGGCACCGCCCGCTTCGCTCTGCCATTCCACGCCGAGCTTGCCCAGCTCGTCGCGCAGCGTCTTGTCGGTGTCGGCGAGCGCGCCCGCGACGGCCTTCAGCGCGTCGACGGCGATGCCGATGCTGCCGGTGCCGTCGCCGCTGCGGAACTGCTCGATCTCGGTCGCGATCCCGGTGTCGGTGTAGCCGTCGAACCGAAGATCGCGGAGCCTGCCCGCGAGGTCGGAAACGTTCACGCCGCCCTCCCTAGTTGCGTGCTTTCAAGGTCTGCAAAGCCAAATCGGCCGCCAGTGCGGACTTCTCGCACAGCTGCGGCATGGTCAGCCCGCCGGCGGTGACGACGACGGTCCGCACCGCCAGCGTCTGCCCCTTGGCGACGCCGACGAGCGTTTCGCAATCACCCGGCGTGCCTGCGTCACGGTGGTTCCTGATGGCGGGGAACCCGCCGACCTGCGTCGGTTCCGTCGTCATGCTGTTCTTCCGGCGCTTGCCGGTGAACCATTCTTCGACGTCCGCGGCGATCGTGCGGACGTAATAGCTGTGGAAGGGCTGCTCCGCGTCCGCGTCGAAGACACAGGTCGGCCCGTCGATCGGTTCCGCGGCCGCGCGCGGTTTGCTGTTGATCTTGAGCCGGTCGAGCTGCGGATCGGCGAGCAGGGCACACGGATCGGCACCCTGGAGGTTCAGCTCGGCGGGCCTGGCCGGCAGCGCGGACGCCTTGGCACCCTGCGTGGCCGAAGCCAGCGCGGGTTTGTCGGGGTAGGCCTGCCCGCCCGTGTCCGTGGTACATCCGGCCAATGCGAGGGTGAGCACGCCGCCGGACACCAGCACACGGGAGCTACGCCCGGTGAACACCACGGTCCCCGAACGCGGCGGCCTTGTCCGCATCACTGGTCTTGTACTCCTTGGCCGCCGTGCGGAGCTGGTTGACCAGGCCGCGCAAACCGGCCACGTACGCCCGGACCTGCGCGGCATACGACTGGTCGCCGTCGGCCACGAGCGAGTTCCACACGTCGGTCGCGTGCACGCTCACCGTGTCGTTGGCCGGAGTGTCGATCCGCAGCTGGTCGAGCCGCGTCATGAGCTTGTCCTGCAACGCGTCGACCTGCTCTTCGACGATCTTCGCCACTTCGAGCAGCTTCGACGGATCGACTCTGATGTCGGCCACCGACGGTGGCGTCGGGACCGCCGACGTGAGGTCCTGGACCTTGCCCGATGCTGCCATTCCCCACCCCTTGGACACTGCGCACGGTGACCGTTCGTCCTGCCTGAGGCTACCAACGCGGATGTATCGGCTGCCTAAGCTTTGCCGGAAATACCGGGTTAGACGCACCAGGTACCGGGAAGGTTCCGTCCGGAATTCACGAGACCGGGGTGGCGATCTCTCCCTTGGCGGCGAGGAGGGCGATGTCGGTGCGGTGGTGGGAGCCGGCCAGGTGGACCTTCTCGACCGTCGCGTAGGCGTCCTTGCGGGCCGCCTTCAGGTTCTTGCCGGTGCCGACGACCGAGAGCACACGGCCGCCGGAGGAGACCACGGCACCGTCGTCGCGGCGGCGGGTGCCCGCGTGGAGCACGCCTTCGAGCTCGCCGCCGGTGATGACGTCGCCGGTCCTCGGCTTGCCGGGGTAGCCGTCCGCGGCCAGCACGACGGTGACCGCCGCGCCGGAATCCCACTCCAGCGGCGGCAGCTCGGCGAGCTTGCCGGTCGCCGTCGCGTGCAGGACCTTGCCGAGCGGGCTGCGCAGCAGCGCCAGGACGACCTGGGTCTCCGGGTCGCCGAACCGGCAGTTGAACTCGATGACCTGCGGGCCTTCGGAAGTCAGCGCGAGACCGGCGTAGAGCAGGCCGGAGAAGGTGGCGCCACGCTTGTCGAGTTCGTCGACCACGGGCTGGACGATGCGGGCGACGACGTCGTCGACCAGGTCCTTCGGCGCCCACGGCAACGGCGCGTACGCTCCCATGCCGCCGGTGTTCGGGCCGGCGTCGCCGTCGCCGACGCGCTTGAAGTCCTGCGCGGGCAGCAGCGGGACGACCGTGCGGCCGTCGACGAAGCAGAAGAGAGAGGCCTCCGGGCCGTCGAGGAACGACTCCAGGAGCACCGGGTGCCCGCCGTCGAGCAGCATCAGGGCGTGCTTGCGCGCGACGTCGATGTCCTTGGTGACCACGACGCCCTTGCCCGCGGCGAGACCGTCGTCCTTGACCACCCAGGTGGGGCCGAACCGGCCGAGCGCGGCATCGAGGCGGGCCGGGTTGTCGACGACCTCGCAGTGCGCCGTCGGCACCTTCGCGGCCGCCATGACGTCCTTCGCGAAGGCCTTCGAGCCCTCGATCCTGGCCGCGGAGGCGGAGGGACCGAAGCAGGCGATGCCCGCCTTCCGGACCGCGTCGGCGACGCCCGCCACCAGCGGGACCTCGGGGCCGACCACCACCAGATCCGCCTGCCACTGCTTCGCGAGGGCGGAGACCGATTCGGGGTCGGCCGCGTCGACGCCGAGCTGCTCGGCCACCGAAGAGGTGCCGGCGTTGCCCGGGGCACAGGCCAGTGCGGTGACGGAAGGGTCTTCCGCGACCGCGAGGACGAGTGCATGCTCACGGGCGCCGGACCCGATTACCAGTACGCGCACGACGCACAGGGTAACCGGGCCGGTGAGCTACAGAGACGTCGCCGTCCTCGAGCGGGTGGTTCCATCCGGCGTTCACCCGGCGGTCAGGCCTCCGCCGGTCCGTCTTCGCCGGCCGGACGCCTCCTGCGTCAAGGGTTGCGCGGTACCCCGAGTTCAAGCGAAAGAGGTCATCCACCATGCGAAAGCGCCTGGGCGTGCTCGCCCTGTCCGGACTCGCCGTACTCAGCGTCACCGGGTTGGCCGGCGCCGCCGAGCCGGGTGCCCGGGATGTGTCGGCGTCGGCCAAGGGCCACGATGGGCCGGTGATCGTCGGACACCGCGGCGCCCCCGGCTACCGCCCGGAGCACACGCTCGCCTCGTATGAGCTCGCCTACCGTCAGGGCGTCGACTGGGTCGACGTCGACCTGGTGCCGACCAAGGACGGCCAGCTCGTCGCCCGGCACGAGAACGAGATCGGCGGGACCACCGACGTCGCGAAGCACCCCGAATTCGCGAACCGGAAGACGACGAAGGTCATCGACGGCACGTCGTTCACCGGCTGGTTCACCGAGGACTTCACGCTCGCCGAGCTGAAGACCCTGCGC
The DNA here is from genome assembly GCF_000400635.2 of Amycolatopsis keratiniphila. Taxonomy (NCBI): domain Bacteria; kingdom Bacillati; phylum Actinomycetota; class Actinomycetes; order Pseudonocardiales; family Pseudonocardiaceae; genus Amycolatopsis; species Amycolatopsis keratiniphila. The sequence continues at coordinate 8,637,280 of NC_021252.1, forward strand.
GCGACCGAGCGGATCCCGCAGCTGCGGCCGAACAACAAGATCTACGACGGCCGCTACCAGATCGCCACCTACCAGGAGGTGCTCGATCTGACGCGCCGCCTCGGCCGCGAACTGCGCCGCGAGCTGGGGACGTACCCGGAGATCAAGCACTCGACCTACTTCGCGTCGATCAAGAACCCGACCGAGCCGAAACTGGTCGAGCTGATCAAGCGCAACGGGCTCAACCACCCGAAGGCGCCGGTGATCATCCAGTCGTTCGAGGTGTCGAACCTGATCGAGCTCTCGCGTCAGGTGCGGGTGCCGCTGCTGCAGCTGACGTCGGCGTCCGGCGCTCCGGCCGACTTCATCGCGAAGGGCGACCCGCGGACGTACGCCGACCTCGTGACACCGGCGGGCCTGAAGGAGATCTCGAAGTACGCGGACTACCTGGGCCCGGAGAAGGCGCAGGTCATCCCCGTGGTGAACGGTGCGCTGGGGCAGCCGACCAAGCTCGTCGCCGACGCGCACCAGGCCGGGCTGAAGGTCGGGCCGTACACGTTCCGCAACGAGAACAACTTCCTGCCGCAGAACCTGCGTTCGTCGGCGAACCCCGCCGAGTACGGCAACGCGTTCGCCGAGCAGGAGGCGTTCCTGAAGGCGGGTGTCGACGGGTACTTCGCCGACCACCCGGACACGGCGCTGGAGGCTGTGAAGGCGTTCCAGGGGCGCTGAGTCCTCGCGGTCGTGAGTGGCGATTCGGGTTCTAACCCGAATCGCCACTCACGACCACCTGGACCGATCGGCGGCATCAAGGCCTCTTTGCTCGCGCGCTGCCGACGGTGAGTGTCAGGAAAGGGTCGTTCAGGACGTTCTTCGTCCTGAATGACCCTTTCCTGACATCTGGGGACGGGTTTCTTGACGGGACCTTGACATGCGCAGGTCGGCGGGCCTAATTTCGGCGGATCTCAATGGTCTGTCCGCATACCTTTTAAGTGGGTGCCCGATGGATGTCTCTGACAAGCAGGCCGCAGAACCCGCCGACGAAGACAGTGCCCGGCTCCACCAACTCGGCTACGCGCAGGAACTCCGGCGCACGATGTCGACCTTCTCCAACTTCGCCGTCTCCTTCACGATCATCTCGATCCTCTCCGGCTGCCTGACCCTCTACGGGTTCGGCATGAAGACCGGCGGACCCGCCGCGATGATCTGGGGCTGGCCGCTGGTCGGCCTGTTCGTCATCCTGGTCGGGCTGGGCATGGCCGAGGTCTGCTCCAGCTACCCGACCGCGGGCGGCCTCTACTACTGGGCCGCGAAGCTCGCCCCGCGTAACGGCGCGGCCTGGTCGTGGTTCACCGGTTGGTTCAACCTCATCGGGCAGATCGCCGTCACGGCGGGGATCGACTTCGGTGCGGCGTTGTTCCTCAACGCCTTCCTCGACCTGCAGTTCGGCTTCGAGGCGACGCCGGGCAACACGATCCTGCTGCTGGCGATCATCCTGGTGATCCACGGCCTGCTGAACACCTTCGGCGTCAAGATCGTGGCGCTGCTGAACAGCATCAGCGTGTGGTGGCATCTGGTGGGCGTGCTGGTCATCGTCGGGGTGCTGATCGTCGTGCCCGCCAAGCATCAGGACGCGTCCTTCGTCTTCGGCGAGTTCGTGAACAAGACCGGCTGGGCTTCACCGGTCTACGTCTTCTTACTGGGACTTCTCGTCGCGCAGTACACACTGACCGGCTACGACGCCTCGGCGCATATGACCGAGGAGACCAAAAACGCGGCGAAGGCCGGGCCGCGCGGCATCATCAACTCGATCCTCGTCTCCTTGGTCGCCGGGTGGATCCTGCTGATCGGCCTCACCTTCGCCATCCAGGACTACGACGGCGCCGTGGGCTCCGAGACCGGGGTGCCGCCCGCGCAGATCTTCATCGACGCGACCGGCGCGACGACCGGCAAGTTCCTCCTGCTGATCTGCATCGGCGCTCAGTTGTTCTGCGGGATGGCGTCGGTGACCGCGAACTCGCGGATGATCTACGCCTTCGCCCGCGACGGCGCGATCCCGGGTTCGAAGTTCTGGCACCGCATCAACAAGCGCACCCAGACACCAACCAACGCGGTGTGGCTGGCCGCGGGTGGCGCGCTCCTGCTCGCCCTGCCGTACTTGTGGAGCGCGACCGCCTACGCGGCGGTGACCTCGATCGCCGTCGTCGGTCTCTACGTGGCCTACGTGATCCCGGTGTTCCTGCGGGTGCGCAAGGGCGACGACTTCGAACCAGGACCGTGGAACCTCGGCCGCTGGGGCAAGCTCGTCGGGACCATCGCGACCGTGTGGGTGTGCTTCATCTTCGTGCTGTTCATGCTCCCGCAGGGATCACCGGTCACCATCGACAGTTTCAACTACACGCCCATCGCCTTCCTCGTCGTACTCGGTGGTGCGGCGGTGTGGTGGTTCGCCTCGGCACGCAAGTGGTTCACGGGTCCGAAGGTGCAGGGTTCCGAGGAGGAACTCGCCGCCGTGGAAAAGGAACTCAAGGAGCTGGGCTAGCGGCGACGTTCTCCCGGGAGCGGCCCGCGCGGACTCCGGTCACCGCGGCCGCTCCCAACGCCCCCACTCCGGCGAAGGCGTAGAAACCCCACGGGTACGCGATCCCGGCGCTCAGCAGCGCGCCGCCGAGGATCGGACCGCAGATCGCGCCGACACGGCCGACTCCCGCCGCCCAGCCGATGCCGGTGGCGCGCATGACGTCCGGGTACGTCTTGCCGATGTACGCGTACACGAGAACCTGCGCGCTGAACACGAAACCGCCGGTGAGGAACACGGCCACGTACAAGCCGACGGCGGGCAGCTTCACGCTCAGCAGGGCGAGGAACACGGCCGCCCCGAGGAACCAGAAGATCACCGCCGGCCGGACGCCGACCTTGTCCGCCACCCGGCCCGCGACGAGCAGGCCGACGACACCGCCGAGGTTCAGCGTGAGCAGCAGCCCGAGCGCCGCGCCCAGCGGGTACCCGGCCTGCCGCATGATCTCCGGCAGCCAGGTGTTGAGCCCGTAGACCAGCAGCAGGCCCATGAACGACGTCACCCAGAACGCGATGGTGGCGCGCAGGAGCCCGCCGCGGAACAGCCCGCCGACCACCTCCGTCGCCGACTTCTCCTGCGTCTCCCGTGCCCGCTCGAAGGTCTCGGACTCCGGCAGGTACTTGATCATCAACGGCACCAGCACGAGCGCGGGGAGCGCGCCCGCGATGAACATCGCGCGCCAGCCGAGCGGCTGGATCAGCCAGATGCCGAGCAGGGCGGTGAGCACCGCGCCCACGTGATAGCCGGTCATCACCGTGGTGGTCGCGCTGCCGCCTTTTCCCTTGCGGGCGTACTCGGTGACCAGCGCGATCGCCGTCGGCAGACAGCCGCCGAGGCCCAGGCCGGCAAGGAAGCGCAGCAGACCGAAGACGAACGCCGACGGCGAGATCGCGCACAGCGCGGTGAACGCCGAGAAGGCGGTGACCGCGATGATCAGCGTCTTGCGGCGGCCGATGAGGTCGGTGATCGTGCCGATCGCCAGCGCACCGATCGTCATGCCGATCAGGCCGAACGTCGAGATCACCGACGCCGTGCCCGGTGTCAGGCCCCAGACGTGGTCACGGAGCAGCGCGGGCAGCACCGTGCCCAGGACGACCAGGTCGAATCCGTCGAGCAGTACCGCCGTCCAGGCGAGTGGGACCACCCACGAACGGGCCGCGGCAGGGGACATGGAGACCTCCAGCTGTGTTCGCTATGCGCACGAGTATGCACAATCCGAACGCTGTGAGCAAGGCCACTGGGCCCCTGAATGTCATGAAAGGGCCGTTCAGGACGATGAATGTCCTGAACGGCCCTTTCATGACACGGGCGTCAGCGCTTCACGAGCTCCCCGAGAACCTGCCAGGTGCGAAGCCGCTCTTCGCTGTTCCGGATGCCGCTCTGTGTCGCGACGACCTCGGTCGCCCCGGCGTCGAAGTACCGCTGGATCTCGGCGGCGACGGTCTCCTCGTCCCCCGCGATCACCAGCTCACCGGCGGAATCCACGCCCTGGGCGTCGAAGATCGCGCGGTAGGACGGGATGTCGCGGAAGAACGCGTACTGCCGGTCGACGGTGGCCCGCACGGCGTCGGGATCGTCGGTCACGACGACCGGGGCCATCGCGATGATCCGCGGCGCCGGACGACCGGCGGCGGCCTTGGTGATCTCGGGGACGATCAGCCCGGAAAGCGCCTTGGGCCCGGCGAGGAACGGGATCGTGCCGTCGGCGAGCTCGCCGGTGACGCGCAGCGCCTGCCGTCCCATCGCGGCGACGATCACCGGGATGCCCGAAGACCCCGCGACGGAAAGCGAGGCCGCGAACCCCTTGGCATGCGCCCGGACCGTCTCGCCATGGAAGTCGACTTCGCCGCCACTGAGCACCTGACGGAGGATCGTGAGGTACTCGCGAAGGTGTTTGATCGGCGACGGGTACTCGATGCCGTACGCCGGTTCGAGCCAGTTCTTCGCACCGGTCCCCAGGCCGAGCACGAAGCGGCCCTCGGTGGCGGCCTGCGCCGTCTGCGCGAGACCGGTGATCAGCAGGGGATGCCGTGGGTAGATAGGGACGACACTCGTCCCGACGGTGATTCCCGGGACGGCGCGGCCCGCGAGGGCGGCGACGGTGATCGCGTCGTGCTCCATCTGCTGCGAGAACCAGACCGACGTCAGGCCCGCGTCGGCGGCCTGCCGGGTCTGCGTGATGAGTTCGTCGACGATGTTGACGGCGTCCGCGGTGTCCCCGGACGGGAGTGCCACTCCGATGGTCATGTTCAACGCCAACGGCGCTGTCGAAAGAGTATTTCGCCGTTCACCAGTTGGGATCATGCGCGCGGATCCCGGTGTTGGCCCACCCTGGGCGGCGTCCGACACCTCGATCCTGGAGAGACCCGATGTCGCTGACCGATGTCATCGAAGGAACCAAGACCGCCGTCGACGCCGACCCGCGCAACGCCGCCGTCTCGTTCAGCGTCGCCAACGCGCTGACCCCCGGCACCGCGACCCGGGTGGACGTGCGGGTGCGCGACCACTCGTTCGCCGTCGACGAGCCCGCCGCGCTCGGCGGCACCGACACCGCGGCGAACCCGGTCGAGTACGCGCTCGCCGCGCTGGGCTCGTGCCAGGTGATCACATACCAGTTCTGGGCGGCGAAGCTCGGTGTACCGCTCGAAGGCGTGCAGGTGACCGTGGACGGCGACATCGACCTTCACGGGTTCTTCGGGTTCTCGGGGACACGGCCGGGCTTCGGGGATGTGCGCGTTTCGGTCGAGCTGAGCGGGCCCGCCGGGGCGGAGGTCTACGAGGATCTGAAGCGGCAGGTGGACGAGCACTGCCCGGTGCTGGACCTGTTCCGGAACCCGACGCCGGTGAAGACTTCGCTCGCTTGAGACGCTAGGAAAGGTCCTTTCATTGCAAATTTTGCAATGAAAGGACCTTTCCTAGCACGCGAAGGGGGTCAGACGAACTCGTGCCGCACGATCGTCTGCTCCCGGCCCGGACCGACGCCGATCGCCGAGATCCGCGCGCCCGAGAGCTCTTCGAGCCGCTCGACGTAGGCCCGCGCGTTCGCCGGCAGCTCTTCGAAGGTGCGGCAGCCCGAGATGTCCTCGAACCAGCCCGGCAGCTCTTCGTAGATCGGCAGCGCGTGGTGGACGTCGGTCTGCGTCATCGGCATGTCGTACGTGCGGAATCCGTCGACCTCGTAGCCGACGCACACCGGCACCTTCTCCAGCCCGGACAGCACGTCCAGCTTGGTGAGGAAGTAGTCGGTGATGCCGTTGACCCGCACCGCGTAGCGCGCGATGACCGCGTCGAACCAGCCGGTGCGCCGCGAGCGGCCGGTGGTGACGCCGAACTCGCCACCCTGCTTGCGCAGGTACTCGCCGGACTCGTCGTCCAGCTCGGTCGGGAACGGGCCGGAGCCGACGCGGGTGGTGTAGGCCTTGAGGATGCCCAGCACGGTGTCGATCTTGCCGGGGCCGATGCCCGAACCCGCGCTCGCGCCGCCGGAGGTCGGGTTCGACGACGTCACGAACGGGTAGGTCCCGTGGTCGACGTCGAGCAGCGTGCCCTGCGAGCCTTCGAGCAGCACGGTCTCGCCGCGTTCGAGGGCCTGGTTGAGCTGAAGGCGCGTGTCGGCGATGCGGTGCGCGAACTTCTCGCCGGCGGCCAGCACCTCGTCGGCGACCTGGTTCGCGTCCAGCGCCTTGCGGTTGTAGACCTTGACCAGCACCTGGTTCTTGAACTCCAGTGCCGACTCGACCTTCTGCCGGAAGATCTTCTCGTCGAGCAGGTCCTGCACGCGGACGCCGACGCGGGCGATCTTGTCCTGGTAGCAGGGGCCGATGCCGCGGCCGGTGGTGCCGATCTTGCGGCTGCCGAGGTAACGCTCGGTGACCTTATCGATCGCCACGTGGTACGGCATGATCAAGTGCGCGTCGGCGGAGATCAGCAGCTTGCTGGTGTCGACGTCGCGTTCTTCCAGCCCGGCGAGTTCGTCGAGCAGCACGCCCGGGTCGATGACGACGCCGTTGCCGATGACGTTGGTGACGCCCGGCGTGAGGATCCCGGACGGGATGAGGTGGAGGGCGAAGTTCTGCCCGTCGGGAAGGACTACGGTGTGGCCCGCGTTGTTACCGCCTTGGTAACGCACGATCCACTGGACGCGGTCGCCGAGCAGGTCGGTGGCCTTGCCCTTGCCCTCGTCCCCCCATTGGGCCCCGATCAGCACGATGGCCGGCATGTGACACTCCAGGTGTTCGGCGACTTGTGGTTTGGCGCTGGTAAATGCCGGTGCATGAGCGTAACGGAGGGCCTTCGGGTGCGCGGAATAGTGGTGGTCTGTCCGGCGGGCGAGCCCACACTCCCGGAGATCGACGACGTCGAAATGGTGCACGTCCCGAGCCGCCCCGGCAAGGCGGATATCGACCCCTTGCTGGGGGAACACGATCATCTCGTGGTCGCGGGCACCGATGCCGACCTCGCGGCGGTCGCGCTGCGGCTGTTACGAAAAGAACAGCTCTCGGGCGTGTCGCTCGGCTTCGTGCCTTCCTCGCCGGACTCCGACGTCGCCCGCATCTGGAGCCTCCCGACGCAGCCGCTGCGCGCCCTCTCGCTCGCGTTGCGCGGCGAGGTCGACCCGGTGCCGCTGATCCGCGACGACACCGGCGGGGTGCTGGTCGGCCGCGGGGTGATCGGGATGATCCGCGGGGTGGCCTACTGCGACGAGCACACCGTCCTGCGCGGGCCCGCGCGCTCGATCGAGGTCGAGCCGGACACGAGCGGCCCCGGGCTGATGGTCCGGGTCACCAAGGGGACGCTGTTCAAGCGGCCTTCGACGCAGTACGCGCGGGCGTTCCAGCTCGGCTGCATCCCGACGCGGCCGAGCAGCGACGGCGTCGCCCATCCGCGGGCCATGAGCCGATGGACCTGGTACCGGCACACGGAGGATCTCCGGCTGGTCCGCGGGCTGGATTAGGCCGTTCGGCTCAGAACCTTCAGCTGGACTTTCCGAAGATTTTTCGGTGACGGACACCCTGTCCTACCTGCTCGTGACACCCTCCGTTCACGAATAGCCAGCAGAGTGTCATCCGATGGTGTTGCGTGGGTCATATCCGTGCCGCATGGTGACCAGGTCCCCAAACCTGACACGGAGGCAGCAATATGCCAACTGCGCTTGCTGTTCGTCGCTCCTTCACCGTTCTCGCCGTCTCGGCGATCGTCTCCGCGGGCGTGGTGGGTGTCGCCGAAGCGACACCCCCGGGCATCCCGTCGGCGGACACCGCCAAGAGCCAGCTCGCCTCGCTGACCGTCAAGCCGGACGGTTCGTCGACCGGGTACAGCCGCGACAAGTTCCCGCACTGGTCCGACCAGGGCAACAGCTGCAACACCCGTGAGGTCGTGCTGAAGCGGGACGGTACGAACGTTCAGCAGGACAGCAGCTGCGCCGCCGTCTCCGGCAGCTGGTTCAGCCCGTACGACGGCGCCACCTGGAGCGCGGCGTCCGATGTGGACATCGACCACGTCGTCCCGCTTGCCGCCGCCTGGCGCACCGGTGCGTCTTCGTGGACCACCGCGCAGCGGCAGGCGTTCGCGAACGACCTCAGCTCGCCGCAGCTGATCGCCGTCACCGACAACGTCAACCAGGAGAAGGGCGACAAGTCGCCGGACGCGTGGAAGCCGCCGACCGTCGGCTACTGGTGCACCTACGCGAAGATGTGGACCACGGTGAAGTACAAGTACAAGCTGAGCGTCAAGTCGGCGGAGAAGACCGCGCTGACGGACATGCTCAACCGCTGCTAGACCGGTTTTCCCGTGAAGGCCCCCTTCCCTCGGCTGAGCCGAGGGAAGGGGGCCTTCACGCGCGATCCGCGCTGTCAAGCGGAAAGGTGGGACGTTTCGCGGACTGGGAGCCGGGCTCAGCATATGGGCGGGCCTCAAGGCCGTGATTAGCGTGATTCGGGTAGGCGCAAGAGAAAGCGCCCCCCGTTCCCCGCTGGAGGCCACCCGGTGTCCCGTACCGCCGCCACTTCCTTACTCGCGCTCACCGCCCTCGTCGTCACCGCTTGTTCTTCCGCGGGTGGCGCGACGGGCGCCGACGCCGGGCCGCCCAAACCCGGTGGCACACTGCGACTCGGGATCTCGTCGAGCCCGGACTGCATCGACCCGCAACAGGTCGGCACCAACGCTTCGCTCAACGTCGGCCGCCAGCTGGTCGATTCGCTGACCGATCAAGACCCGGCGACCGGCGAGATCAAACCGTGGCTGGCCGAAAAATGGGAGAGCAACGCGGATTCGACCGCGTTCACCTTCCATCTGCGCGACGGTGCGACCTTCTCCGACGGCAGCCCGGTCGACGCCGCGGCGGTCAAGACGAGCTTCGACGCGATCAAGGCGCTCGGCCCGAAATCGCAGCTCGGCTCGGGCTATCTGGCCGTCTACAAGGGAACGACGGTCGTCGATCCGAAGACGGTGAAGATCGAGTTCTCCGTGCCCAGCGCCCAGTTCTTGCAGGCCAGCTCGACGATGTCGCTCGGCGTCCTCGCGCCCGCCGCGTACAAGAAGACCGCCGACCAGCGCTGCCAGGGCGACGGGCTGATCGGCTCCGGCCCGTTCGTTTTCGAGAGCCTGAAACAGAACCAGGATATCGTCCTGGCGAAACGCAAGGGTTACAACTGGGGCTCGTCGCTGTTCAAGCACCAGGGCGAGGCGTATCTCGACAAGATCGCCTACAAGATCGTGCCGGAACCCGGGGTGCGCACCGGAAGTCTCGCTTCCGGGCAGCTCGACGCCATCACCGACGTCCAGCCGGTCGACGAACCGCAGTTCACCGGCAACGGCTTCACCGAGCCCACCCGCCCGAACCCCGGCGTCGTGTTCAACCTGCATGCCAACGTCACCAAGGGTGTGCTCACCGACGAGAAGGTCCGCCAGGCGGTGGTCAAGGGCATCAACCGGCCCGAGGTCACGAACACCGTGCTGACCCCGAACTACAAGCCGGCCACCAGCATTCTCGGCTCGGCGACACCGTTCCACACCGACCTCTCCCCGCTGCTCGCCTACGATCCGGCCGGCGCCACGGCGCTGCTGGAGAGCGCGGGCTGGCTCCCCGGACCGGACGGGATCCGCACCAAGAACGGGCAGCGGCTGACCGCGAAGGTCGTCTTCTCCCTGGTGTTCAACCAGAACAAGAGCGTGCTCGAACTCGTGCAGCAGCAGTTGCGCAAGATCGGCTTCGACCTTCAGATCGAACAGCGCACGACGGCCGAGAGCGTGCAGATCACGCAGAGCGGGAACTACGAGTACCTCTGGTACAACACCACCCGCGCCGATCCGGACATCCTGCGCAACCTGTTCTCCACCAAGGCGAACAACCGCAGCAAGCTGTCCGCGGGCAATCCGGTCGACGCGCCGCTCGACGCGCAGTCGTCCACTGTGGACCCGGCGAAACGGAAGCCCGCGGCCGAGGAGGCACAGCGCGCGATCATCGAGCACGGTTACTCGGCGCCGGTGTTCGAGCTGACCCAGGTGCTGGCGCACGGACCGAACGCGCACGGCATCGGCTTCGAGGCGTCGTCGCGGCTTCAGCTGTTCGACGCCTGGGTGTCCGGCTCGTGACGCGGTATCTGCTGCGGCGGATCCTGCAGGCGGTTTTCGTGCTGTGGGCCGCCTTCACCGTGTCGTTCGTGATCCTCTACCTCCTGCCGGGTGACGCGGTCAGCGCGAAGCTCGGCGGGGGTGAGGCCGGTCTTTCGGTGACGCCGGAACAACTCGCCGCCGCGAAGGCCGAGTATGGACTCGACGACCCGTTGCCGCTGCAGTACGGAAAGCGGCTGCTCGCGGCTTTGCAAGGCGACTTCGGCCGCTCGATCGCCACCGGGGACGACGCCACGAACATGGTCGTCTCCGCCCTGCCGCCGACGCTCGCCGTGACCGGCTTCGCCTTGGTACTCGCGATCCTGTTCGGCGGCGGGATCGCGTTCGCCGGCACCCTCACGCGACACCGCTGGCTGGGCAACCTCCTGCTCGCGTTGCCGCCGCTGGGGATCTCGCTGCCGCCGTTCTGGGTCGGGCTGCTGCTGATCCAGTTCTTCTCCTTCCAGCTCAGGTTGCTGCCCGCGCTCGGTTCGAACGGCTTCGAGTCGCTGATCCTGCCCGCGATCACACTCGCCATCCCCACCGGCGCGATCATCGGTCAGGTGCTGGCGAAGAGCCTCCGCACGCAGCTCGCCGAGCCCTATGCCGAGATCGCGCTGGCGAAAGGTGCGAGCCGATCAAGAGTCCACTTCGGACATTTGCTGCGCAACGCGGCGGTGCCCACGCTCACCATCGCCGGCGTGGTCGCCGGGAACCTGATCGCGGGTTCGGTGATCACCGAGACGGTGTTCTCCCGCGACGGCCTCGGCCGCGTGACGTCGTCGGCGGTCACCGCGCAGGACATCCCGGTGGTGCAGGCGGTCATCGTGCTCGCGGCGCTGGTGTTCGTGGTGATCAACCTGCTCGTCGATCTCGTCTATCCCCTGCTCGACCCGCGGATCCGACACCGGGAGACGGCCGATGCCTGACGTTCTCGTGCGCACCGGGCGGAAGCCTGGCCTGATCCTCGCGATCGCCGTCCTGGCCTTCGCCCTGCTGTCGGCGGTCGCCCCCGGCCTGTTCACCGGACAGGACCCGCTCGCCGGCGTGCCCGCCGAGAAGATGCAGGGCCCGTCGCTCGGCCATCTCTTCGGCACCGACGAGACCGGGCGTGACATCTTCGCGCGGGTGGTCCACGGCTCCGCGCTTTCGTTGCAGGCGACCGTGATCGCCGTCGTCGTCGCGCTCGTCGCCGGTTCCGCGCTCGGCCTGCTCGCCGGGTTCCGCGGCGGCGCCCTCGATTCGGCGATCATGCGCTGCGTCGACGTCCTGCTGGCGATCCCGTCGATCCTCCTGTCACTGGCGCTGGTCACCGCACTCGGCTTCGGGACGACCAATGTCGCGATCGCGGTCGGCGTCGCGAACCTCGCGCAGTTCGCCCGGCTGATGCGGGCCGAAGTGCTGCGTGTCCGCAGTGGCGTGTTCGTCGAGGCCGCCCGCGCGAGCGGGGTGCGCTGGACCGGCGTGCTCGGACGGCACGTGCTGCCCAACGCGCTCGGCCCGGTGCTCGCGCTGGCGACGCTCACCTTCGGCACGGCGGTGCTGGAGGTGTCCGCGCTGAGCTTCCTCGGCTACGGCGCCACCCCGCCGACCCCCGAATGGGGCTCGCTGGTGGCGGGCGGCCGCGGCTTCCTCGCCACCGCCTGGTGGATGACCACCTTCCCCGGGCTCACCGTCGCGGCCGTGGTGCTGTCCGCGAACCGGCTGTCCAGAGCGATCGAAGGAGACGTGCGGTGAGCGAACTGCTGACCATCCGCGATCTCGCGGTTTCCTACAAATCCGTACCTGTCGTGGACGGCGTCTCGCTTTCCGTCCACAAGGGACAGATCGTCGCGGTGGTGGGCGAGTCCGGCTCCGGCAAGAGCACGACGGCGCACGCGGCGATCGGGCTGCTGCCGCGCGGCGGGCGGATCGACCGCGGCGAGATCACCTTCGACGGCAGTGACCTCACGAAACTCTCCGACCGTGCTTGGCGTTCGGTGCGGGGCCGCGAGATCGCGCTGGTCCCGCAGGATCCGACGGTGTCGCTCAATCCCGTGCACCGGATCGGTGATCAGGTCGCGGAAGTGCTGCTGATCCACGGTCTCGCCGACAAACGCACCGCCGGTACGGAGGCGGTGAAGCTGCTGCGCAAGGCCGGGATCGCCGATCCGGAGACGCGGGCGCGGCAGTATCCGCACGAGCTGTCCGGCGGGCTCCGGCAGCGCGCGCTGATCGCGGCAGCACTCGCCGGACGGCCGAAATTGATCATCGCCGACGAGCCGACCAGCGCGCTCGACGTCACCGTGCAGCGGCAGATCCTCGACCACCTCGAAGAACTCGCCGCCGAAGCGGGCACCGCCGTCCTGCTGATCACCCACGACCTCGGTGTCGCCTCGGATCGCGCGTCGCGGATCGTCGTACTGTCCCAGGGAAGCGTCGTCGAGGAAGGCTCGACCGGAGAGATCCTCGCCGCGCCCTCGGAGATGTACACGCGGGATCTGCTCGCCGCCGCGCCGAGTCTGTCCGATACCCCGTTGCGGGAGCCGAAACCGCCATCGTCCGACGTCCTGGTGTCGGTCCGTGGCCTCGGCAAGACCTTCGGGACCGTCCGTGCCGTCGACGGTGTTTCGTTCGACATCGCCCGCGGCCGGACACTCGCGCTGGTCGGCGAATCCGGTTCGGGCAAGTCGACCACCGCGCGGATGATCCTGCGGCTGGAGACGCCGACCGACGGCGTCGTCGAGTTCGACGGCGAGGACATCACCGCGCTGCGCGGCGAGGAGCTACGGCGGCTGCGGCGCCGGTTCCAGCTGGTGTACCAGAACCCGTACGCGTCGCTGAATCCCAAGTTCACCATCGAGGACGTCATCTCCGAGCCGCTGCGCGCGTTCGGCGTCGGAACGAAGGCGGAACGCCGGGCGCGGGCGGCCGAGCTGGTCGACCAGGTCGCCCTGCCGTCTTCGGTGCTGAAGCGCAAACCCGCCGAACTGTCCGGCGGCCAGCGGCAACGCGCGGCCATCGCGCGGGCGCTCGCCCTGCGCCCGGAGCTGATCGTCGCCGACGAACCCGTGTCCGCGCTGGACGTCTCGGTGCAGGCGCAGATCCTGCGGTTGCTCGCCGGCCTGCAGGACGAGCTCGGCCTGACGTACCTGTTCATCTCGCACGACCTCGCCGTGGTCCGGCAGATCGCGGACACCGTCGGCGTGCTGCGCGGCGGCGAGCTCGTCGAACTCGGCCCCGCTCAGGACGTCCTCGAACGGCCGAGCGCGGACTACACCCGGGAGCTGCTCGCCGCCATCCCCGGCCGGAAACCCTTGGAGACACGATGAAGTTCGGGCTCTTCTCCCTGGTCGCCAACCATCCCGACCCGGTGACCGGCGCGACCGCGACCCAGCACGAACGCCTGCGCCGGGTCGTCGACGAGGCGATCTTCGCCGAGGAGCTGGGCTTCGACGCGTACGGCGTCGGCGAGCGGCACGGCGAGCCGTTCCTTTCCTCGGCGCCGCCGGTGATCCTCGCGGCGGTCGCGGAACGCACGAAACGTGTCCGGCTGCTGACCACCTTGACCGTGATCAGCGTGCTCGACCCGGTCCGAGTCGCCGAGGACTACGCGACGCTCGACCAGCTTTCCGGCGGCCGGCTGGAACTCATGATCGGGAAGGGCAACGATCCGCGGCACTTCCCGCTGTTCGGCCTCGAAGAAGACCGGCAATGGGAGTACCAGGCGGAGAAGTTCGCCCTGCTGCGCCGCCTGTTCCTGGAGGAGTGCGTGACGTGGGAGGGCGAGTTCCGCACGCCGCTGACCGACGTCACGACGCAACCACGCCCGTTCCACGCCCGGCCGCGGATCTGGCACGGGAGCGCGTCGAGTACCGAATCGACCGAGCTGGCGGCGAAGTTCGGCGATCCGCTGTTCACCGCGAACGGTTTCCACCCCAAGAAGAAGTACGCGGACCTGATCGACCACTACCGGCGGCGCTGGGTGGAGTACGGCCACGATCCGGCGGACGCGCTCGTCGGTTCCGGCTCGGGCGGGCTCTATGTCGCCAAGACGTCGCAGGAGGCGCTGGACGGGTACCGGCCGTACTTCGAAGCGCTGATGAAGACACCCGCGTATCAGCACAACAAGTCGGAGTTCACCACGTTGGAGGACAAGATCACCGGAGGTTCCGCCCTTGTCGGAAGCCCTGAGCAGGTGATCGACAAGATCGGCGACTACCACGCGTCGTTCGGGCACGAGGTGCAGGCGGTGTCGGTCGACGGGCTGGAGGCCGGGGAGGCGCGGGACGTCCTGGAGCTCTTCGCCGCCGACGTCATCCCGATCGTGCGTAAAGAACTGCCCTCGCGCGTCTGGGAAAGCTAGTACCTTCGAGGAGGTGCGCATCCTCTTCACGTGCCGCCCCGCCTACGGCCACCTGTACCCGTTGATGCCCTTGGCGATCGCCGCCCGCGACGCCGGACACGAAGTGGTCTTCGGGACCGGAGCGGCCTTCCTGGACAAGGTCCGCGGGCTCGGTTTCGACGCGCACGAGGTCGGGATCTCGATCCAGGACGCCGTCGACCAGGCCGAAGGGGACGCGCTCGAGGCCATCTTCACCGCCTTCGCCGACATCCTGCCGCAGGCGACGATCGCCGACCTGACCCCGCTGCTCCCCACGCTCCGGCCGGATCTGGTCGTCTACGAGATGAGCGACGCCGGCGCGGCGGCCGCCGCCCGCCGGGCCGGGATCCCGGTGGTGTCCCACGTGATCGGGCGGTCGATGCCCGCCGAGCTGATGGCCGCCGCCGCGCACCGGTTCGCGCCGCTGTGGGACGGCAACCCGCCTGCCGACCTCATGCTGGGCGACGCCGGGATCGACGTGTGGCCGGATGTCGTCCGCGACCCGGTGGCGAGCTCGCTGCCGACGGTCTTCCGGCTCCGGCCGGTGCCGTGGAACGAACCGGGCACGGTGCCGTCGTGGCTCGACGGACGCGACCGGCCGCTCGTGTACCTGACGCTCGGCACCGTCGCCTTCGGTGCCACCGGCGTGCTGCGCGCCGCGATCGACGGCCTCGCGCGGCTGCCGGTGGACGTCCTGGTCGCGCGCGGCCCGGGTGACCCCGGCGAGTTCGGCGATCTGCCGTCGAACGTCCACGTCACCGGCTTCGTGCCGCAGTCCGAAGTCCTTCCGCGTGCGGATCTGGTGGTGCACCACGGCGGCACCGGGACCGTGCTCGGCGCGCTTTCGGCCGGTCTGCCGCAGCTGGTGCTGCCGCAGGGCGCGGACCAGTTCGTCAACGCGGAAGCGCTGGAGACCGCCAACGCCGGGCGGGCGCTGACCGGGGACGAGGTGACCGCGGACGCCGTCGAGGAGCGGGCCAAGACCCTCCTCGACGACGCCCGCGTGCGCGAGGTGGCGGCGAGGGCCCGGCACGAGATCGCCGCCATGCCCGCGCCGTCGGAGGTCGTCCGGCGGCTGGAGGAGTTCGCCGCGCGTTAGGTGACCAGTTTCAGGATCTCTCGCGCCACGACGTCGTTCTGCCGGAACGGGAGCGCGTTGGTCCGCGGCCGGGTGAACGCCCCGGCCGACCGCGCCGACGTATGCGGCCCGAGCGCGAACCGGCGCGGATGCGGGCGGCCCTCGCCGTCGAGTATCCGGCCGTCGGAGACGCGGGTGTGGATACGGCCGGCGAGCAGCCTCTCGCCGGTGACCGGGTCGAGGACGGCTTCCTCGCCGAGCGCGCCGTTGTCCCTCAACTGTCGCAAAAGGACATCGGACGCTCTCGTGACGCTCGGCTCCGGAAGCCGTGCCTCGACAAGGGTCCGCGCCTCGGTCTCACCGGGGAAGCTCGCACCCGAGGCGACGAAGGTCCGCCGTTCCTCATCGGCCGACACGCGCATTTCGGCGCCCAAGAAATGCACCAGTCCCGCTTCCTGGAGCGCGAGCAGTTCTTCGAGCCGTCGCGGCGGCGGCCCGCTGGCGAAGTAGGAGAAGAACCCGAGGAACCAACCGTCCAAATCGGACAGTCGCGACACCGCGTCGAGCCGTCCGGTCTGCACCAGCGCCGGAAGCTGCCCCATCACGGAAAGCAGCGCCATGAAGGCACCCAGATCCGCGCTGTACTCAACGTCCGCCCGGCGGCTCAAGTCCGCTTCGACGTACTCACGCAGCTCCTTGCCGTACTCCTCGGCGGTGCCGAATTCGGCACCGGCCATCGGCCTGTCGAGCTTGCCGAGATCCAGCCGATCGTCCGGCGCCGGAACCGCCCGCGCCACCAGCGCGTCGAGCTCGCCGGGCGCGGTGTCCGCGAAAGCGTCGGCGAAGACGGCGAAATCCATCCGCACCCGCTCGGGGTGCGCGGTGAACAGTTCGCTGTAGTAGGCCCACGCGATCTCCTTCGAGATCAGCGGCCATACGTCACGGCGGAAGTCGATCGGGCCGGGCACCTCGCAGAGCTTGCCGATCGCGTAGGCGTCGAAGAACTTGGGTAACCGCAAGGGTTTCCCGCGCAGCCGGTAGCCGATCTTCGAGTGGTACGGCACGCCGCGACGCGAACCGACGTGCAACACCGGTTCGGCACCGCTGGGGTGGTACTTCAGCCCGCCGCACGCCTGCTCTTCGAACCGGCCGCCGCGGCCTTCGGTCAGCAGCAGCATCAGATCGACGAACGCGAGGCCGAATCCGCGTACCAGCACGGTTTCCCCCGGTCCGATCGCCGAGTAGTCGACGTCGGCGGTGTAGCCGGCCGGGTAGTACGCGAGGTCGTGCCGGGCGGCGAAATCGGCGAGCCCGGTTTCGCGTTCGTCCGGTTCGGCGTCGAGGTGCCCGACGGTGAACAGCACCGCGTCCACGGCGAGGGGTTCCGCCCGGTCCTCCAGCCAGAGCGACTGCGGGTCGCCGTCTTCCAGCCGCACCGCGCGGGTCCGGTGCTCGACGACCTCGATCCCGGCCGGGAGCCCGGCGCGTACCTCGCGGTGGAACCAGGCGAGATACGCGCTCTGCAACCGTCGCGTCGGGAAGTGATCGCTTTGCAGCGCCTCGAGTTCGGCACGCAGGCTTTCGTCGACTTCCGCGTCGAGCGCGCCCTCGCGAACCAGCCGCGCCCACTCGATGAGCGAAGGCCCGGGGCGAATCGGCCCGTCGATCTCGACGGTGTCGTCGGTGAACACGGTGACGTCTTCGGGCATGGAGTTCATCCGCAGCAACGGTGACTGTTCATAACGCCAGACCCGGCCCGCCCCGGCGGGAAAGGGATCGACGAGATGCACCACCAGCCGCCGCCCGCCGAGGAGCTCGGCGGCGTTGGCGCCGAGCCGTTCGAGCACGCCCACCCCACGTGGACCGGCGCCGACCACCGCGAGCACGTAGGGAAGGTCTGCGGTACTCACGAAGCCGAAGCTACGCCGGGATTCCTGGCCGTGTGCGGGTTCTCAAGGAGCGGAACCCGTTGCCACGGCGAGGAACCGGCGCGTACTCGTCGAAACAGGGGGACACGGACGAGAGGGACGGACGATGCCGGTCGAATTCCTGGGTATCGGAGGCACCAACGACGGTTCGGAGACACATCCGCGGTCGGGCGGCGTCTTCGACAAGGACTACACACTGCGCCTCGCGCGGGCACACGAGGAATTCGGCTGGGACCGGGTGCTGTTCGCGTACGGCTCCAGCGGTCCGGACCCGGCGCAGGCGGCGGCATACGTCGCGTCGAAGCTCGACAAGCTCCAGATCCTGCTGGCGCACCGGCCGAACGTGTCGTACCCGACCTTCGCGGCGAAGACGTTCGCCACGCTGGACCAGCTCTCGGACGGGAGGCTCACGGTCCACTTCATCACCGGCGGCAGCGATCACGAGCAGCAGCGCGAAGGCGACTACCTCACGAAGGACGAGCGCTACTCACGCACGCGCGAGTACATCCAGATCGTGAAGCGGGCTTGGACGTCCGAAGAGCCCTTCGACCACGAAGGCGAGCACTACCGCTTCGCCGACTTCGTCCTCGACGTCCGGCCTGTCCAGCAGCCACGGCCTGGCGTCTCGTTCGGTGGCTCGTCTCCGGCGGCGTACGCGGCGGGCGGGGCCGAAGCGGACATCTTCTGCCTCTGGGGCGAGCCCCTCGCGCAAACGGCCGAGCAGATCGAGTCCGTCAAGGCCGCCGCGAAGGCCGCTGGGCGGTCCGACGTCCCGCGCATCCAGGTCGCGTTCCGCCCGATCATCGCGCCGACCGAGGAACTCGCCTGGGAGAAGGCTCATCGCACGGTCGACGCGATCAAGTCCCGGACGAGCGGAGGCAAGCAGCTGACCCGGCGGCATTCGCTCACGAATCCGGAGAACACCGGCTCGCAGCGGCTCCTCGCGGTCGCCGCCGAGGGCGAACGGTTCGACCGGGCGCTGTGGACCCCGACGGCGGCCGCGACCGGCGGCGCGGGCAACTCCAACGCCCTGGTCGGCACGCCCGAAACCGTCGCGCAGGCCCTGCTCGACTACTACGACCTCGGCGTCGACATCCTTTCCGCCCGCGGCTACGACATGCTCGGCGACACGATCGACTTCGGCCGTCACGTCATCCCGATCGTGCGCGAAGAGGTCGCCAAACGCGACGCGGCTTCGGCGCGCGAGGTGCTCGCCGTCGACGGCTGAGCCGTTCACTCCACCGGATGGCGGTCCGGTCATCCATTCGGCGCACTACGGCGGCCGCCCCAAATCGCTTCGGCCGTCGCGGAGCGGAGTCGAAACCCGTTCGGCCCCAGGCGGCGCGGGGCCGCGCGCGGACCGCCGTCGCGATGCGGCATCCCCGCCCCGGGTGACGCCGTTCTGGCCGCCTTTTCCCGGCGAAAAGCCCGGAACGACCCAAAAGTGCTGGTCTGAACCGCCTTGCCGGTCACCGGGACATCTTCTCGGGCGGCCGGTCATCCACGAAAAAGATCTCCAACTCCAGAAACCCGGCGAAAGAACCTAGCCAATCACCAACAGTCAGGAGACACTTACGTGAACGAATGACGCTTCGTGACTAGCTCGTGACCGCGTTACTCTCGGTCACGAGTTTCTCGCGTAATAAGGACCCTATTGGGGGCAACATGGCTTCGGCCGGACGGGTCACTTACCGAGAGGTGTTCGGTGTAGCCGAGTTCCGTTCGCTCTGGTTCGCCGAGCTGTTTTCGATCTTCGGTGATCAACTCGCCAGGGTCGCCCTCTCCGTCCTCGTCTTCACCGAAACCCGCTCCGCGACCCTGACCGGCCTCACCTACGCGCTGACCTACGCCCCGTCGCTGCTCGGCGGCATCTTCCTCACCGGCTTCGCGGACCGGTTCCCCCGGCGGACCGTGATGGTGGTCGTCGACCTGCTTCGGGCCTTGCTGATCGCGCTGGTCGCGGTGCCGGTTCTGCCGTTCTGGGTCCTGTGCGTGCTCGTCGGCGGCGTCTCGCTGCTGAACCCGCCGTTCAAGGCGGCCCAGCTGGCCCTGCTGCCACAGATCCTCGAAGGCGACCGGTTCGTCGTCGGCATGGCGATCCGCAGCATGACCGTCCAATCGGCACAGCTGGCGGGATTCGCCGGCGGCGGTCTCCTGCTGACCGCGCTCGAACCCCATCTCGCCCTCGCGCTGGACGCGGTCACCTTCGTGATCTCGGCGCTGTTCGTCCGGTTCGGGCTGAAGTCGCGTCCCGCCGCGGCGTCCGGAGAGAAGCGCAAGTCGTTCTTCGCGTCGATCGGCTCGGGCGGCAAGATCGTCTTCGCCAGCTCCGGGCTGCGCGCGTTGCTGCTGTTCACCTGGCTGATGGGCCTGCTGCCGGTGTACGAGGGCATCGCGGCGCCCTACGTCGCCTCGTCGGGCGGTGGCCCCGAGATCATCGGCCTGCTGCTGGCCGCCGATCCGATCGGCAGCGTGATCGGGGCGTTCATCTATTCACGCTGGGTGCCGGCGCACGTCAGACCGAAACTGATCGGGCCGCTTTCGGCGCTGACCGCGCTCCCGCTGCTGCTGTGCTTCCTGCAGCCGGGACCGCTGTCGTCGATCGTGTTGTTCGTGTTCTGCGGCGGCTTCGGCACGGTGGCGCTGATGCAGGCGACCGCGTCGCTGACGCTGGCCGTGCCGGACGAGAGCCGGGCACAGGTCATGGGACTGTCGAACACCGGGTTGACCACGACGATGGGCGTGAGTCCGCTGATCGGCGGCATCCTGGCGGACCAGGTGGGACCTCAGTCGACCGTGGGCGTCTTCGGGCTTGCGGGATTGGTGCTGACCGTCCCGCTCGCGCTGAGCTGGTTCCGGAACCTCAGCCGTGACCCGGATCGGTGGCAGGAAAAAGACGCCGCACGCGCAGAACATTGAGGTGTTCCACGCGCCGGCCCGATCGCGCGGACGTCTGGCGCGCGCCCCAGTTCACTGATCCCTACCGGCCATCGCTGGCACCTTTCCCTCGACCTCTCAGAGAAAAGTACACACCTAGGGAGCTTGTCGACAGCCCGCAAGTCGGTAGAAGCTGTCCGTAAGTAGGGGGTTTCGGAGAATGACGCAAGAGTCAGGGGGAAAGATGATCACATCGGAGGAACGCGCTGGACATCGTTCGGCTCTCACGGTAGCGACGTGGGAGCTGTGGAAGAGGCCTAAACACTGGATCGCCTACACCGGGCTGTCCGTCGCGACGATGCTGGCACTGACGGGGGTCTTCGCCACATCCATCGCCATCACGTCTTCGCAGGTCCTGCTGTGTTTCCTACTCGCCGGGCTCGCCATCGCGCACACCGAGGCGACCCGCCGGATCGAGCGCCAGCGGCGCAGCATGAGCGTCACCCCGCATATCAACATGACCTCGGTCTGGGTGCTGCCGGGCGCGATCCTGCTTCCGCCGCAGTTGACCGCGCTTCTCGTAACCGTGATCTATCTTCACCTCGGATACCGCAGCTGGGCGGGCCTTCGCACGGTCAACCCCCACCGGACTGTGGCGAACGCCACATCGATGACGCTGACCGCGTTCGCCGCCTGGGCGACCGTGCAGATCGTCGGCGCCGACATGGCGTCGGTGACCTCGATCTGCGCCGCGAGCATCGCCTTCTTCCTGACGAACGCCGTCTTCACCGGCACCGGCCTGTACTTCGCGGCGCCCAAGAAGGCGACCGTCCAGACGCTCCTCGGCTCTTGGGACGACAACATCCTCGAAGCCTCCACGGTCTGCATCGGCGCGCTCGTGCTCGCCGTCCTGCCGCATCAGCCGGTGCTGGTGCTGCTCGTCTTCCTGCCGCTGTACCTGCTGCAGCGTTCGGTGCTGATCAAGCAGCTGGAAGAACTCGCCACCACCGACCAGAAGACCCAGCTCCTCAACGCCACCACCTGGCAGCAGGGCGCCGTCCGCGAGGTCTCCCGCGCCGAGCGCGAGAACGGCCAGTTCGGCGCGCTGATGATCGACCTCGACCACTTCAAGAGCATCAACGACACGTACGGCCACCTGGCGGGCGACGACGTGCTCAAGGGCGTCGCGGCGCTGGTCAAGGCCGAAACCCGGACGCAGGACCTCGCCGGCCGCTTCGGCGGTGAGGAGTTCGTCGTGCTCCTGACCTCGTCTTCGAAGCAGGAGTCCGTCGCGGTCGCCGAGCGGATCCGGCAGCGGATCAGCGAAATGGTCATCAAGACCCAGGACAACGAGGGCAACGCCGTGGTCATCGAGCAGCGGACGGCGTCGGTCGGCGTCGCGACGTACCCGCTCGACGGCCGCACGATCGACGAGGTCATGGCCTCGGCGGACGCGTCGGTCTACGCGGCGAAACGCAACGGCCGCAACCGCGTCGTCTCGTCACCGGATCTCGCTTCGGTCGCCGAAGTAACCCTGGAGGCCGTCGCGGCCTAACGCAGTCTTTCCATCACGTCGGCGGCCGCGGTCCGGAGGCGGACGACGCCGCCGACGGTGAATTCGGTGAGCAGGTCGATGAGCGCGTCCGCGTCGGGCGGCTCACCGTCCCAGCTCGCCTGGACGAGCGCCTCGGTCATCGCGAAGAACAGCGTGACCAGCGCCTTGTCCGCGCGGCCGGAGTCGACGCCGTGGCGTGCCCAGCGCTGCCGGCTCGCCTCTGTGTAGACGGCCGCCAGCCGTTCCCGAAGCCGGGTGAGGGCCGGGTCGCCCATGCGCTCCGCTTCGCGCAACACGGGGAACGCGTCGGGATTCGCCGCGACGAAGGCGAACATGTTGGCGTAGTTGGCGCGGGCCCAGGACCGGAGCTCGGGCTGCGAGAGGTCGAGGGCGGGCGCGCCGATCGCCTCGAAGGCGCGTTCCTCGATGTCCGCGACGACCTGGGCGAACAACGTCGTGCGATCGCCGAACTGCTCGTAGACGGCCTGGCGGGACACCCCCGCGCGCCGGGCGATCTGCTCGATCGTCGCGGCCTGCGCGCCGTGCACCGCGAAGACGCCTGCCGCCGAACCCAGCACCCGCGCCCGTTGCTCGCCGATCGGGAGTTTGCGGGGTCTCCCTCGCGGCGCCGGACTTGACATTGTGCGCCACCTCACTGACTCTCTTTTTCGACACGTCTGTCGAAAATGTTTGTGCTCAACGAGGAGCAAGCATGCGTCCAGGATCCCGGCGCGGTGTGTCCGCCGCCGTCTCAGCGGCCACCATCGCGGCCCTGCTGACCTTCGGGGCACCGCAGGCCGGAGCCGCCCCGTCCTTCTACGATCCCCCGTCGCCACTGCCCGCGGGTGCTCCCGGCGACATCATCCGGCACGAGCCGTCCACCTTCTACGTCGATCCCGTCAAACTCATCAAGGCCGACGCGGACGTCCAGCGGATCATGTATCGCAGCACCGACACCCACGGCCGGGCCAACGCCGTGACCGGCACCGTCCTCACCCCGAAGAAGGCGTGGACCGGCGCGGGCGAGCGGCCGGTCATCGGCTACGCGGCCGGGACGCAGGGCGTCGGCGACCAGTGCGCGCCGTCGAAAGCGCTCGCGGCGGGCATGGAGTACGAAGGGCCCTTCATCGCCGGGCTGCTGCTTCGCGGCTACGGCGTCGTCGTCACCGACTATGAAGGCCTCGGCACTCCCGGCGTCCACACGTACGTCAACCGCGTCGCCGAGGGCAACGCCGTCCTCGACTCGATCCGCGCGGCGCAGCGCCTGCCCGAAGCGAACCTGCCGGACAACGGCCCGGTCGCGACCGCGGGCTACTCACAGGGCGGCGGGGCGTCGGCGTCGGCCGCCGAACTCCAGCCGTCCTACGCGCCCGAGCTCAAGCTGAAGGGCTCGTACGCGGGCGCCGTCCCGGCCGACCTGGCCGAAGTCGGCAAGAACATCGACGGGCACTACGCGTTCGGGTTCCTCGGATTCACGCTGGTCAGCATGGACGCGGCGTACCCGGAACTGAACATCCCGGCCCTGCTGAACGCGAAGGGTGCCGAAGCGTTCGAGAAGGTCAAGCAGGAGTGCACGGGGGACGCGATCTTCGCGCACGCGTTCACGCAGTCGAAGGACCTGACGAAGGACGGCCGGCCGCTGACCGCGTACCTCGGCGAAGAGCCGTACAAGACGCGAGTCGGCGAGCAGCTCATCGGTGCGCGTAAGCCGGGCGCGCCGACGCTGGTCGTCCACAGTGCTCTCGACGACATCGTCCCGTACGCGCAGGGGCGGACCATGGCGCGCTCTTGGTGCGAGAAGGGCGCGAAGGTGCAGTTCTCGACTTCGCTGGTTCCGACGCACGTGGGCGGGGCGATCCGGGCGTTCCCGGAGGCTTTCGCTTGGCTTGAGGGTCGCTTCGCGGGGCTGCCGGCCTTCGGGAACTGCGGCCTGTTCTAGCGAGGCCGATCGGTCCAGGTGGTCGTGAGTGACGATTCGGGTTAGAACCCGAATCGCCACTCACGACGTCACTTGAGGCCGGTGGCTTCCGCCGCGGCGGGGTCCGAGTCGCTCAGGAAGGTCTTGCAGCGGTCGTACTCCTCGGTCTCGCCGATCTTGCCGGCGGCCTTGCCGAGGACGGAGAGGGAACGCAGGAAACCCTGGTTCGGGCGGTGCGACCACGGCACCGGCCCGTGTCCCTTCCAGCCCGCGCGGCGAAGCTGGTCGAGACCGCGGTGGTAACCGGTGCGGGCGTACGCGTACGCGGCGACGGTCTCGCCCGCGTCGAGCGCCTTCTCGGCGAGGGCGGCCCACGCCTCGCTGTAGTCGGGGTGCTCGGCGGCGACGGCGGCGGGATCGGTCCCGGCGTCCAGCGCCGCCTGTGCGGCGGTGTGCTCGGGGAGATGCGTCGGCTGGGGGCCGAGGAGGTTCGTCATACCGGCCATTGTGCAGACCCGTCTCCCCAAGGGCGCGCAGCGCCCGACGGAGACTTCACATCGCGCGCCCTCTGTCGGCCGGAGGCCACGAAAGTTCGATGAAGGGGCGCATCTCGGAGCACACGACCACCGTATGGAACGGCGCCCCTTCGGCGAGCTTTCGTCAGCGCGCGATCAGCAGCGCTGTGACTAGAAGAACAGGCTCCCGAGAATGCCCCCACCGGCCAGCACCAGAGCGGCGACGAGGACCGCCGCGACGAGTCGTTTCGGCATCATGGCGGCACACCTTGCCCTGCTTCGCACGCCGACCGCAAATCCACCACCCCTACGGGTGAACCCCGATTTTCGACCCCAAATGCCCATCCCGTGATCTGGAGCAGGGAAGATGACCCGCATGACAAAGGCGACAGAAGTGACCGGGGACCTTTCGCCGGGTGTCATCCCCCGCAGCCCGATCGCGAAGACGAGGCTGTTCTTCAAGCTCCATTGGCACCGCGGCGCGCCTGGACAGGCGACGCCGGACTGGGTGCTGAAGTTCTGCTACTCGATGTGGCTGGCCGCGTTCGCCTTCAAGCTGGTGGGCTCGTCCTGGGACATGTCGTGGCATTTCATGTGGCTGCGCGACGACCTCGCCCCGCCGCATCTGATCAACACCGTCGGCACGGTGATCATCATGGTTCTGGTGGCGATCCACAGCTACACCGGCATGGGTGCCGACCGGCGTTCGCTGCGGCTGATGCAGATCGGGCTCGTGGTGTTCCTCATCGCGGCGCCGCTGGACGTCATCAACCACCGCGTCAACGGTCTCGACCTGACCGCGTGGAGCCCGTCGCACATGATGCTCTACATCGGAACGGGCATCATGCAGGCCGGCGTGATCATGGGCTGGCTGAAGTACGCCAAGCCCGGCCGCCTGCGCACCGGTGTCCTGATCGGACTGTGGGCGTTCTTCCTGGAGAACACCTTCTTCCCGAACGGTCAGCAGGAGTACGGCATCCTCGGCCTGCGCGCCTGGGAGCGCGGCACGCCCGAGGCCGAGCCCGAGCTGCTGAACTTCGCCGCCAACCAGATCGGGCATCCGGTCGACCGGGTGGCCGTCGAGTACTTCACGATGCCGATCGACGACTGGGTGTACCCGCTGTGGGGCATCGGCGTGATGGCGCTGATCTTCGCGCTGGCGCGGCACACGACCGGTTTCCGCTGGGCGGGCACGACGGTCGCCGCCGCGTATCTCGCGTACCGGCTGGTGATGTGGCCGCTGCTGTTCGGGATGGGTTTCCCGGTCTCGGTGGTGCCGTTCTACCTGCTGGCCGTCGGACTCGCCGTCGACCTGGCGTTCCGCATCGGCCGGGGTCATCCGCTGCTGACGGCGGGCGCGGGCGCGCTGCTGGTGACGGCGTTCGGCTACGGGATGCTGTGGGTGCAGTCGCAGTTCCGGCCGTGGATCCTCGGCGACGCA
Organism: Amycolatopsis keratiniphila; assembly: GCF_000400635.2. Taxonomy (NCBI): domain Bacteria; kingdom Bacillati; phylum Actinomycetota; class Actinomycetes; order Pseudonocardiales; family Pseudonocardiaceae; genus Amycolatopsis; species Amycolatopsis keratiniphila. The sequence continues at coordinate 8,663,123 of NC_021252.1, forward strand.
CTCACGGAATCGGCGCCGCCGGTGGCCTACTGGACGGCCGCGGTCTGCCTGGCCGGGGTCGGCGTGCTGTGGGCCGCCGCCGGTCCGGGGACGCGGGCGATGAACTCGGCGCTGGAGAAGCGCCGCGCACGCGCCGCCTGAGGCTCACGCGGCCGGATCATGCCCGGCCCGCCACAAGGAATCGAGCGGGAGCGCCATCAGCCGATCACCGAAGCTGATGGCGCCCTGGCTCCCTGTGTGCAAGACGATTCCTTGCGTGAACTGATCGCCGAGAAGGTCTCTTAACTGGGCGAGGCCGCGGAAGTCCGCCGCGGTCACGGTGTCTCGCGCGTTCGCTTCGACGCCCACGACCTGTCCGTCGTCCCGTTCCATGACCACGTCGACCTCCGCGCCACCGCTCACTCGCCAGTGGTGCAACCGAACCTCGGCTTCGCTCCACGTCGCTTGCTTGGCCAGTTCATTGACGATGAAGGTCTCGACAAGGGGTCCACGGGTCGGTGCCACGGGCTTCGCCAGGGATTCCGGTGACACGCCCAGCAAGGAAGCGGCGAGTCCCGTGTCGGTGAGGTGCAGCTTGGCGTGTTTCACCGCCCGGGACGTCAGATTTCGCGACCATGCCGGGAGCCGGTGGACCAGGAACACCGCTTCGAGCAATTCGACGTACTTGTTCACCGTGGTGCGGTGAAGACCTGTCCTGGTCGACGTGTTCACGCTGTTGTGCTCTTGCGCTGTGATGGAGGCCAGGTAAGCCAGTAAGGCCGTCATCGCGCTGGGTTCATTGACCCTGGACATCTCCCGGATGTCGCGCTCCGCGATGGCCTGCACGTAGGCGCGGAACCAGGCTTTGCGCGCACGCGCGCCGCCGAGAAGCGCGGGTTCGGGAAAACCTCCGCGACAGATCCGCGCGAAGTAGTCCGCGCGATCGACGTTCGCGGGACCGAGGCCCAGCAAACGGCCGGGTTCGTCGAAAACGACATCGATGAACCGCTCGAACCGCCCCTCGAACTCCCCCTGCGAAAACGGCCATACGTCGACGACGACGCCCCGGCCCGCCAAGGACTCCGAAAGGCTGGGAGTCGCCAGGAACCTGGTGGACCCGGCCAGGACGTAGCGTCCTGGCCCGCTCTCCGCGTCGACCTCCGCCTTGATCGCTCTGATCAGCGGGTCCCCTGCCCGTTGCACCTCGTCGATGAGCCTGGGCTCCGGGCCGGTACCGGCGAATCCGACGGGGTCCTCGATGGCCGCTTGCAGAAGTTGCTCGTCGTCGAGGTTGAGGAGGTACCACCGTGACGCCGGTGGAGATGCCTGAGCATGGTCGTCTTACCGGCCTGACGCGGGCCGTTGAGGATCACGATGCGAAAGCTCGCCAAGTACTCCTCGGCGACGGCGCAACTGGCCCGTACCAGGTCCGATTCGGCCATAGCTTCTCGAAATGCCGGAGGTCGTGTACATCTCACAGTACCCTCGACCGACATTTCACGACCAGGCTAACCGACATTCCACAGCGCAAGTGACCGACATTTTGCTGATCTTGAAACCGCTGGTCTCAGCCACGCTCCGAGTACGTGAAGGCTCCCTTCCTTGCGTCCAGCGCAAGGAAGGGAGCCTTCACGTACTTCCCGCATTCAGAGGACTAAATGCGGAACGGGTCAGGAGAGCTTCTTGCCGGCCGAGCCCAGCGACTGAGCGGCCTCGACGACGCGCGTGGCCATGGCAGCCTCCGCGGCCTTCAGGTAGCTACGCGGGTCGTAGACCTTCTTGTTGCCGACCTCGCCGTCGATCTTCAGGACACCGTCGTAGTTCTTGAAGAAGTGGTCCGCGATGGGCCGGGTGAAGGCGTACTGGGTGTCGGTGTCGACGTTCATCTTCACGACGCCGTACGACACCGCCTCGCGGATCTCCTCCGGCAGCGAGCCGGAACCGCCGTGGAAGACCAGCTCGAACGGCTTCGAGCCGGCCGGGAGGCCGAGCTTCTTCGCAGCCGCCTCCTGGCCGCCCTTGAGCACGTCCGGGCGCAGCTTCACGTTGCCGGGCTTGTAGACGCCGTGCACGTTGCCGAAGGTCGCGGCCAGCAGGTAGCGGCCGTTCTCGCCGGAGCCGAGCGCGTCGATCGTCTTCAGGAAGTCGCCCTCGGCGGTGTACAGCTTCTCGTTGATCTCGGCCTCGACGCCGTCTTCCTCGCCGCCAACGACGCCGATCTCGACCTCGAGGATGATGTTCGCGGCAGCGGCCTTGGCGAGCAGCTCCTGCGCGATCTCGAGGTTCTCGTCGAGGTCGATCGCGGAACCGTCCCACATGTGGCTCTGGAACAGCGGGTTCTGGCCGTTCTTGACCCGCTCCGCCGAGATCTCGATCAGCGGGCGGACGAAGCCGTCGAGCTTGTCCTTCGGGCAGTGGTCGGTGTGCAGCGCGACGTTCACGTCGTACTTGGCGGCGACGACCTGGGCGAACTCGGCGAGCGCGACCGAACCGGTCACCATGTCCTTGACCTTCTGGCCGGACGCGAACTCCGCGCCGCCGGTGGAGAACTGGATGATCCCGTCGCTCTCCGCCTCGGCGAACCCGCGAATGGCGGCGTTCAGGGTCTCCGACGAGGTCACGTTGATGGCCGGGTAGGCGAATTCGTTCGCCTTCGCCCGGTCGAGCATCTCCGCGTAGACCTCGGGGGTGGCGATGGGCATCGTTTACTCCTCCTCGAAGCAGGCTGGTGCACCTCTCGGCCGCATCGTACGAGGTCGGCCGGGAGGTGCCTACAGCCGTCGCGTCAGAGGAGGACCGCGGCGAGCGCGCGGTAGACCGGCAGGGGGTCGGAGTTCAGTACCTGGATGTTCACGTGGTCCGCCCCGGCTTCGATATGCGCGGTGACGCCGCGGGCGACGGTCTCGGCGTCGCCGTAGACGGCCAGCGCGTCGATCAGCTTGTCGCTGCCCTCGCCAGCCAGGTCCTCGTCGGTGAAACCGAGTTTCCGCAGGGAGTTCGTGTAGTTGACGAGGCCGAGGTAGAACTTGACGGTGGCCCGCCCGATCTCCCTGGCCTTCGCCGGATCGGCCTCGAGGACGACCTTCTGCTCGGGCGCGAGCAGCGGTCCTTCGCCGAGGATCTCGCGCGCCTGACGGGTGTGCTCGGGCGTCATCAGGTACGGGTGGGCTCCCGCTGTGCGGTCTCCTGCGAGTTTGATCACCTTAGGGCCGAGAGCGGCGAGGGCGCGGCCTTCGACAGGTACTCCGGCGGCGTCGAGCGCGTCGAGGTACTCGACCAGGGCCGCGTACGGCTTCTTGAACTCGGCGGTGTGCTCCCGGTGCCCGGCGCCGATCCCGAGCAGGAAGCGGCCCGGGTGCTTCGCTTCGATGCGCTTGTACGACTCGGCGACCGTGGCCGCGTCGTCCTTCCAGATGTTGACGATGCCGGTGGCCACCTTGATCGTCTTCGTGGCGTCGAGCAGCTCCTCCGCCTTCACCAGGTCGCCGTCCGGTGAGCCACCCAGCCAGATCGCGCCGTAGCCGAGTTCCTCCAGCTCACGGGCGATCTCCGGGGTGAAGACGGATTCGTGCTGCCAGATGCCGATCCTGCCGAGTTCGATTCCCATGCTTCGAGCCAACACACCGGGCGGGCGATGTCTTCCCTTATGTTCGAACCATGGCGAAACTCGGGAACACCGACCTCGACGTCCACGGGATCAACCTCGGCGGAAACGTCTTCGGCTGGACCGCGGACGAGGAGCAGTCCTTCGCCGTCCTCGACGCCTACACGGCGGCGGGCGGCAACTTCATCGACACCGCCGACCTCTATTCGGCAGGCGGTTCCGAGACGATCATCGGCAACTGGCTGGCCAAGCGCGGCCGTCGTGACGACGTCGTCATCGCGACCAAGACCGGTATGTGGGAGGAGCGCAAGGGGCTGTCGGCCGCGAACATCGCGGCGGCGGCCGAAGACTCACTGCGACGGCTCCGTACCGATCACATCGACCTCTACTACGCGCACATCGACGATCCGGACACGCCCGTCGAGGAGACGGTACGGGCCTTCGACGCGCTCGTGCGCGCGGGCAAGGTGCGCTACGTAGCGGCGTCGAACTACTCCGCCGAACGACTGACCGAAGCACTGTCCATTTCGGACCGTGAAGGGCTGGCGAAGTACGTCGCGTTGCAGCCGCACTACAACCTCGTCGAGCGGGACTACGAGCAGGACCTGGCGCCGGCGGTCGAGCGTGAAGGGCTGACCACGCTGTCGTATTTCTCGCTGGCCAAGGGTTTCCTCGCCGGAAAGTACCGGTCGAAGGACGACCTCGGGGACAGCCCGCGCGCCGCCCGCGCATCATCCTATTTGGACGAACGGGGCGAGCGGGTGCTCGCGGCGCTCGACGAGGTCGCGGCCTCGCGCGGCGTCCCGGTCGCCGCGGTCTCCCTCGCCTGGCTGTTCGCCCAGCCGACCGTCACCGCGCCCATCGCGAGCGCCCGCTCGGTCGAGCAGCTGAACGACCTCCTGCCCGCCGCCGACCTCGCGCTCACCCCCGAGGAGGTCGACGCCCTTACCGCCGCCTCCGGGAGCTGAAGGGGCCTTTCCCCGCATCTCATGCACTGAAAGGGCCCTTCACCGCGTCACATGCGGTGAAGGGCCCTTTCAGCTCGCCTACTTGCGGGTAGCTTACTCCGGGTAGGTTGGGGTACCGTCCGAAAGCCGTAGGGCTCGGACGAGGAGGCAACGTGGCCAAGAACAGCGTGAACGGCAAGGTCGTCCTGATCACCGGCGCCGCGAGGGGCATCGGCGCGGGGCTCGCCGAGCGCCTGGCCGCGCAGGGCGCGAAGGTCGCCCTGGTCGGCATCGAAGCCAAGGAACAGCAGGCGGTCGCCGACAAGATCGGCCCCAGCGCGCACGCCTGGGAAGCCGACGTCACCAGCTGGGACGACCTCGAACGCGCCACCTCGGGCGTCGTCGAGCACTTCGGCGGGATCGACATCGTCATCGCGAACGCCGGCATCGCGACCTCCGGTTTCGTCCGGTCGGTGGATCCGGCCGCCTTCGAGAAGGTCATCGAGGTCGACCTCCTCGGCGTCTGGCGCACCTTCCGCGTCACCCTTCCGCATGTCATCGACCGCAAGGGCTACCTGCTGGCGATCTCCTCGCTGGCCGCGATCACCCACGCGCCCGGTATGGCCAACTACGCCGCCGCGAAGGCGGGCGTCGAGGCGTTCTGCAACAGCTTCCGCGCCGAAGTCGCCCACCTCGGCGTGAAGGTCGGCGTCGCGCACCCCACCTGGATCCGCACCGACCTCGTCGAGAGCGCCGACCAGCACCCGGTCTTCGGCAAGCTCCGCGCCGGCATGCCCGGCCTGCTCGGCAAGACCTACCCGCTGTCGGTCGCGCTCGACCACCTCCAGGCCGGGGTCAACAAACGCGCCCGCACCGTGCACGTGCCCCGCTGGGTCGGCGGCCTGAAGCTGATCCGCGCGTTCCTGCCGCCGATCATCGAGATCGGCGCGAAGAGCCGGATCAAGAAGGCCGACGCCGCCGCGCTCATGGACATCAAGGAGCGCGGGGCGTACGAATCTTCAGTGACCGGCCAGGCAGGCCGGGCCGCCACACGAAAGGGCTGACGTATGTCCCGTCGCGACCAGATCCGCATGTCACCGGACGAACTCGCCGCCTACCTCGACGAGCAGAAGGTCATCAACGTCGCGACGATCGGCCCAGGCGGCCGCCCGCATCTGGCGCCGCTCTGGTACTACCCGCACGAATCCGGCGTCGCGACCTGGACCTACGGCACATCCCAGAAGGCGAAGAACCTGGAGCGAGACCCCCGCGCCACCGTGCTCATCGAGGACGGCGAGAGCTACGAGAAGCTGCGCGGGGTCTCCCTCGAAGCCGACGTCGAGGTCATCACCGATACGGCCGCGGTCACCCAGATGGGTATCAACCTCATGCAGCGGTACGCGGGCGCGAAGCCCGGGGACCCGGTGCCCGACGAGCTCTCCGGCTTCATCGGCAAGCAGGCCCCGAAGCGGATCGGGCTGATTTTCCGGCCGACCAAGATCGTGAGCTGGGACCACACGAAGCTCGGCGGCACGTACTGACGGGTAGGGAGTACTAGCAAGTAACTGTTACTTCAGGTAACGTCATCTGCGCAAGAAAGCCTCGACGTGGAGGGCGCAGATGACCGAGCGATTCAAGGTCGTGATCGTGGGCACCGGATTCTCCGGGCTCGGCCAGGCCATCCAGCTCGAAAAGGCCGGGATCTCCGACTACGTGATCCTGGAGAAGGCGGACGAAGTCGGCGGTACGTGGCGCGACAACTCGTACCCCGGCTGCGCCTGCGACGTGCAGTCCCACATGTACTCGTTCTCCTACGAGCAGAACCCGGACTGGTCGCGGTCGTTCTCGCCCGCCCCGGAGATCTTCCAGTACCTGAAGGACGTCACCGACAAGTACCGGCTGCGGCGCAAGATCCGCTTCGGGGTCGAGCTCACCGGCGCCACCTGGGACGACACCAAGCGCCGCTGGCACGTGCACACCAAGTCGGGCGAGTTCGAGGCCCAGTTCCTGGTCTCGGGCGTCGGCGGCCTGCACATCCCGCAGGTGCCCCAGCTGCCCGGGATCGAGAAGTTCAAGGGCCAGACCTGGCATTCGGCGCAGTGGAACCACGAGTACGACCTGCGCGGCAAGAAGGTCGCCGTGGTCGGCACCGGCGCGAGCGCGATCCAGTTCGTCCCGAAGATCGCGCCCGAGGTCGACGAGCTGACGCTGTTCCAGCGGACGCCGCCGTGGATCATGCCGAAGCCCGACCACGCCATGCCGGGCTGGGCCAAGACCGCGTTCCGCCGGATCCCCGGCGTGCAACGGCTTTACCGCAACGCGCTGTACTGGTTCCTCGAAGTGCGCGCCGTCGGCTTCAACGGTCACCCCGCGATCATGAAGGCCGGCGAGGTGATCGCGAAGCGCCACATCGGCAAGGCGATCAAGGATCCGAAGCTGCGCAAGAAGGTCACCCCGGACTACACCATGGGCTGCAAGCGGGTGCTGATCTCCAACGACTACTACCCGGCGATCAATCGGTCCAATGTGGACGTCAACACCGAAGGCGTGCGCGAGGTCAAGGCGCACAGCGTCGTCGACGGGAACGGTGTCGAGCACGAGGTCGACGCGATCATCTACGGCACCGGCTTCAAGGTCACGGACGCCTTGGAATACCTGGACATCACCGGGATCGACGGCCGCGACCTCGCCAAGGAATGGGCGACCGAGGGGATGCGCACGCACAAGGGCATCAACGTCGCCGGTTTCCCGAACCTGTTCTTCCTGCTCGGCCCGAACACCGCGCTGGGCCACAATTCCGTGGTCTTCATGATCGAGTCGCAGGCGCGGTACGTCGTCGACGCGATCAAGCTCGCCGATTCGCGGGGCGCCGCCGCGCTCGACGTCCGCCCCGGCGTGCAGGAGAAGTTCCAGCGCGAGATCCAGGACAAACTCGTCAAGGGCGTGTGGACCCAGGGCGGCTGCAAGAGCTGGTACCTCGACGCGAAGGGCGTCAACCGCACGATCTGGCCGGGCTTCACCTGGCGTTACTGGCTCGACACCCGCAAGGTCGACGCCAGCGACTACGAACTCAGCGGGAGGTCTTCGTGACCGATCACGAGCAGATCGTCCTGCACGCCCGCGACGTCGAGTTCGACTGGGCGTCGCTGCCGATGCACTGGATCCCCGGCGAACCGCAGGCGACGCACACGATCAACGTGCTGCATCTCGCGCTGCCGGAGGGCGAACGCTGGTTCGTCGAGGTGTTCAAGCAGGCCGTCCCGCTGATCCGCGACGAGCGGCTCAAGGAGGACGTCCTCGGCTTCATCGGCCAGGAGGCCATGCACGCCGAGGCGCACGACGGCGCGGCGGAACACCTCGAAGCGGCGGGCGTCCACGTGCGGCCGTACATCGCGCAGATGGAGTGGATGTTCCGCCGTCTGCTCGGCGACCGCGAGCTTTCCGCCAAGCGGCGCGAAGAGTGGCTGATCGAACGGCTCGCCGTCATCGCCGCGATCGAGCACTACACCGCTTTCCTCGGCCAGTGGATCCTCGACGCCGAAGCGCTCGACAAGGCGGGCGCCGATCCGACGATGCTGGATCTCCTGCGCTGGCACGGCGCCGAAGAGGTCGAGCACCGCTCGGTCGCCTTCGACCTGTTCATGCACCTCGACGGCCGCTACGCGCGCCGCGTGCGCAGCATGCTCGTGGTGACGCCGGTGCTCGCGTGGGTCTTCTTGCGGGGCACGAGGTTCCTCATGAAGAACGACCCGACCCGGCCGGGCAAGGCGAGTTTCCGGACCTATCTGCGCGTGGCGAAGCTCGGGCTTCTGCCTTCGGGCAAGCAGCTGCGGCGCGAGATCCGGCCGTACTTCCGGAAGTCCTATCACCCCACCGAAACCGGCGACACCGATCAGGCCGTCGCGTACCTCGCGAGCTCGCCGGCCGCGCTGGCCGCCGACGAACCCCGGTGATGACACCGCCGAGGCCGCTGCGGCTCGACGGCAGCGGGCGCACCGACCGCGCGATGGCGTCGCTGACCGGTGTCGTCGCGCTGTACCGCAGGCTCAGCGGGGTGAGCGGCCGTCGCCGTCCGCCTGTGGTCGCCGTCGACCGTGACCTCCCGCTGGTCGTCGACGACCTCCGCGCCCAGGCGGACGGCGTCGCCGTCCTTCGGCTGGTGCACGAACGCGGCGAGCCGCTGCCTCGATGGCGGCCCGGCGCGCACATCGATCTCTCGCCGCGGCCGGGCCTGGTCCGTCAGTACTCCCTGTGCGGCGACCGGGACGACCGCTCGGCCTACCGCGTCGGAGTCCGGTTGCTCGGTGAGGGATCGACGGCGATGCACGCGCTGAAGAAGGGCGCGCGGATCACCGGGCGCGGCCCGCGCAACGCCTTCCCGTTCGTCGAGAGCCCGGCGTACCTGTTCATCGCGGGCGGTATCGGGATCACGCCGATCCTGCCGATGGTGCGGCAGGCGGCCGCCTCTGGCGCGGACTGGCGACTGGTCTACACCGGTCGCGACGAGGCTTCGATGCCGTTCTTGGAGGAATTGTCCGAATTCGGCGATCGGGTGTGGATCCGTCCGGACACGGACTACGGGATCCCCGCGTCGGGCGCGGAATTGCTCGAAGGGGCACCGAGGAGTGCCCCGATCTACTGCTGCGGCCCGGTTCCGATGATCGTGAGCGTCCGGACCGACGCGGCGCTGCGCGGCTCGGGACCGGTGTTCTTCGAGCGGTTCTCGACGCCGCCGATCGTCGGCGGCAAGCCGTTCCGTGTCGAACTCGCCCGCAGCGGCAGGACTCTGGACGTCCCCGCCGACCGGTCGACGCTCGACGTCCTGCGCGAGACCGTGCCCGGCATCGCTTATTCGTGCCGCCAGGGGTTTTGCGGGACGTGCGAACTGCCGACGGTGACCGGCGACCGCGTCCGGGTCTGCGTCGAACGCGAGCCGGTCACCCTCGATCTCTGAGCCGTCAGTCTTCCTTCGGGATCCAGGCGCCGATCACCGGCTTGAACTCGCGTACGGTCCGCTTCGCCACGACACCTTCGAGGTGGTACGGGTCCTGGTCGATGATCTCCAGCAGCGCCGCCTCGTCGGCCGCCTGGTACATCGAGATGCCGCCGGAGCCGTCGCCCAGCGGGCCGCCGAGCGCGACGACGCCCTGGTCGGCGAGGTCGGTGAGGAACTTCCGGTGCCGGGGACGCACGTCCGCCAGCTTCTCCTGCACGTACGTGATCTCCACCAGGAACCAGGCCATCGACATCTCCAAGGTCGTTCCGACAGACGCGCCCAGCTTCTCAGGATCCGATCAGGCAGGACCGTCACCCCACCCGATACGCTGATCGAGCGCCATGCACAGGTTGTGCTTCAAAGGGGTAAATGAACAGGTAGGGGTACATGCTCGAGGGCAATGCGGAACGCAGTGTCGAGGCGACCCTCGGCCATCTGCGCACCATGGACGGACCGGTCACGCCACCGCCGCCTGCGGCACCGCTGACCCTTGAGGATCTCTACCGCCAGCACCGGATGCGGCTCGTCCGGCTGGCCATCCTGCTCGTGGACGAACCGGCGACCGCCGAAGACGTCGTCCAGGAGGCCTTCACCGGGCTTCACCGCAACTGGGGGCGCCTGCGCGACGCCGCCGCGGCCGTCGGATACCTGCGCACCGCCGTGGTCAACGGATCACGCAGCGTGCTGCGCCGCCGCAAGACCGCGCGTGAGTACGTGGCGCCACACGCCGTCAACGCGCGTTCGGCCGAAAGCCTCGCCATGCTGTCGAGTGAACATCAGGCCGTTGTGAGCGCTTTGTCCAAACTGCCCCCTCGCCAGCGCGAGGTTCTGGTCCTCCGTTACTACGGTGGGCTGAGTGAGGCCGAAATCTCGGAGGCCGCCGGGATTTCGAAAGGTACCGTTAAGTCAACCGCCAGCCGGGCGCTCGAAGCACTGCAGAAAGCGATGCAGTCACCGAACTGATGCCCGGCCTTCATCTCGACCGCTGGGTTGTGCCGCCATGCTTGGTCCAGACCAATATATGCTGGGGGGCGTGAGAGGCGCCGGAGATTTCGTGATCGTGGGCGGCCGGGTCGTCGCCCCGGACCGTGTACTCGACGACGGCTGGCTGGCTATCGCCGGCGGCAAGATCGTCCAAGTCGGTTCCGGGACACCCCCGGACATCGATCGCGTCGACGTCGACGGGTGCCTGGTCGTGCCCGGCTTCGTCGACACCCACTGCCACGGCGGTGGGGGCGGATCGTTCTCCAGCGCGAACCCCGAGGAGCTGCTCCGCGCGGTCCGCGCGCACCGGCGGCACGGGACCACGACCATGCTCGGCAGTCTGGTCTCGGACCCCATCCCGGTGCTCAGGGACCAGATCGCGGCCCTGCGTGAGCTGGTCCAAGAGGGTGAACTTGCCGGAATTCACCTTGAAGGACCCTTCATCTCGAAGGCGCGGTGCGGGGCGCACGACCCGGCGACGCTGATCGAGCCGGACACGGCGACGGTCAACGCCTTGCTCGCCGCGGGCCGCGGCGACATCCGGATGGTCACCCTCGCCCCCGAACTGCACGGCGGGATCAAGGCCGTCCGGCAACTGGCCGAATCGGGCGTCATCGCCGCCATCGGGCACACCGACGGCGTCGAGGACCAGATCATCCCCGCGATCGACGCGGGTGCCTCCGTCGCGACGCACCTCTTCAACGCCATGCGGCCACTCCACCACCGCGAGCCGGGCCCGATCGGCGCCCTCCTCGACGACGAACGCATCACCGTCGAGCTGATCTGCGACCTCGTCCACGTGCACCCGACCGTCCTGCGGCTGGCCGCGCACCACGCGGGCAAGGGCCGGACGGTGCTCATCACCGACGCCATGTCGGCCACCGACGCCGCCGACGGCAGCTACATCCTCGGCCGGCTCGAGGTCGACGTCCGCGACGGCGTCGCCACCCTGGCCGGGAACGGTTCGCTGGCGGGCAGCACGCTGACCATGGACGCGGCCTTCCGCAACCTCGTGCGCGGCGCGGGCATCGACCTGCTCGACGCCGTCCGTGCGACCTCCGGGCGCCCCGCCGAACTGCTCGGCATCGCCGACCGGACCGGCTCGCTGCGGGCCGGGCTCGCGGCCGACCTCGTCGTGCTCGACCGCGACCTGCGGCCGGTCAAGGTGCTTCGTCAGGGCGAGTGGGTCGAAGACGACGCTGCGGCTACATTGAGCAGCGCCATCGAAGGCGGTGTGTCGGTCAGCGACGGGTAGCGGCGAAAGGAGTCCGGATGAGCGAGCCCAAGGACCCGGAGAAACTCCTAGCCGATGCCCTGCGCGCTCAGGCCGTCTTCGCTCCTTCGGCGGAGCGGCTCTCCGAAACGACCACCGACAAACCGGTCGAAACGGACACTGAGCGTAGCGACGTTTCCGGGAAGAGCGAACTGCCGCCGCAGTACGGCCTGCTGTCCGGCGCCGGCGCGGACTCGCTCGAACGAGAGCGCGTCGCGCTGGAGGACGCGGAAACCGCCAGGCTGGCGGAGCGCCCGACGCCGCCTCCGCCTGCCAGCCCGCCGCTGCCCGCGTACTGGGTGTTGCTGCTGGCTGTCCTGCTGGGGCTCGCCGCCGGTTCGGTGATCGGGCTGCTGACGCTGATCTGAGCACGGTCTCCCGCCGGGTCAAGGCACTCTGCGTCACCCTGTACCGTTTTCGGTGTGATCCTGGCGCAGAACAACGTGACGACGATGGGCCTCCTGCCGGAGTGGCTGGACCCGCAGCACCTGCTGAGCGGGCTGACCGTTCCGGTCATCACCGTGCTCTGCCTGATCATCTTCATCGAGAGCAGCATCTTCCCGGTGCTGCCCGGTGACTCACTCCTGTTCACCGCGGGCCTGTTCATCGCGAACGGCTCGATCGAGGCGCCGCTGTGGCTGGTGTGCGTCCTGGTCACCGTCGCCGCGCTGCTCGGCAACGCGGTCGGTTACGGGCTCGGCTGGAAGGTCGGCCCGTGGCTGTTCCGCAAGCCGGATTCGAAGTTCTTCAACCAGAAGTACGTGGACCAGACCCACGCGTTCCTGGAGAAGCACGGGCCGAAGGCGGTCGTGCTGGCGCGGTTCGTGCCGTTCGTGCGGACGTTCATCACCTGGATCGCCGGTATCGGCAAGATGGACCCGAAGAAGTACTTCACCTACACCGTCGTCGGCGGCATCCTGTGGGCCGCCGGGATCACCGCGCTCGGCCACCTGCTCGGCGGCGTCGCGTTCATCCGCGACAACGTCGACGCGATCTTCATCCTGATCGTGCTGGTCTCGGTGGTGCCGATCGTGATCGAGTACCTCAAGGCGCGCCGCGAGAAGAAGCACGGGAACACCGCGACCGGTCTCGTCGCCGATACCGCCGAGGACGTCACGCAGCAGATCCCGCGCATCCGCGACTGACCCGCTCCTCCCTGCTCTCGTGCCATGAAAGGTCCTTTCCTTGCGAATTTTGCAAGGAAAGGACCTTTCATGGCGCTCAGAGGGAGAACATCGAACCCGGGTTGAAAAGGTTCTTCGGGTCCAGCGCCTGCTTGATCTGCCGGTGCACGGCGATGCCGACCTCGCCGATCTCCTTGGCCAGCCACTCGCGTTTGATCCGGCCGATGCCGTGTTCGCCGGTGACCGTCCCGCCCAGCGACAGGGCCACGTCGAGGATCGCGTCGAAGGCGACCCGCGCGCGGGCGAACTCGTCCTCGGAGTCGGGCGCGTAGACGATCGTCGGGTGCATGTTCCCGTCACCGGCGTGGCCGACGACGGCGATCCGCAGCCCCACCTCTTCGCTGATCCGCTCGCAGCCGGCGATCAGTTCGGCGATGCGCGTGCGCGGCACGCAGACGTCGTCGGTCAGCCAGACGCCGTACATCTCCAGCGCGGTGAGCACGACCCGCCGCGCCTGCAGCAGCATCTTGCCCTCTTCGAGATCTTCGGTGGCGTAGGCCAGATCCGCGCCGCAGTCGACGCAGATCTGTTCCAGCACCGCGAGTTCCTTCCGCGCGACCTCGCCGCCGGAGTCGGATTGCGCGAGCAGCAAGGCTTTGCAGTCCGAGCTCGTGCCGAGGTCGGTCTTGAGGTAGGCCTCGGCGGCCTTGATCGACGTCGCGTCCATGATCTCCATCAGCGACGGCACCAGGCCTTCACGCACGACGCGTGCGACGGCCTCGCCCGCCGCCTCCGTGCTGTTGAAGGCGGCGACGAGCGTGGAAGGCAGCTGTGGCAACGGTTTCAGTGCGACGGTCGCCTGGGTGATCACGCCGAGCGTGCCCTCACTGCCGACGAAGAGCCGCGCAAGATCGTAGCCCGCGACGCCCTTCACCGTGCGGCGCCCGGTCTTCAGCAGGGAGCCGTCGGCGAGCACGACTTCCAGCCCCAGCACGGAATCCGTGGTGACGCCGTACTTCACGCAGCAGAGTCCACCGGCGTTGGTGGACAGGTTCCCGCCGATGGTGCACCAGTCGTAGCTGGACGGGTCCGGCGGATAGAACAGGCCGTGCTTCTCCACCGCGTTGCGGAAATCGAGGTTCACCACGCCGGGCTGCACGACGGCGAGCCGGTTGCCTTCGTCGATCTCGACGATCTGGTCGAGCTTCGTCAGCACCAGCACGACACAGCCGTCGATCGCGTTCGCGGCGCCGGACAGACCACTGCCGGCGCCGCGGGGCACGATCGGCACCTCGAACTCCGCACAGGCCTTGACCACGGCCTGCACACCTTCCACGTCGGACGGCAGGACCACCGCGAGCGGCTTTCCGCTGGCGGCCAGCGGCATCATGTCGCGCGAGTAGGCGTCCGTGACGTCGGTGTCGGTGAGCACCGCGGCGTCGCCGAGCTGCTCGCGGAGGCGGGTGACCAGGCCATGGTTGTTCATACCCTCATCGTAGGCCGGATTAGCTCCGCACTGCGGAATTTTTTTTCCGATCTAGCAGAACGAAGGCTTGAACACCTGTATAGACGAGCACGGCCACGCCTGCCCATGCGGTGACGTGCATCCCCTGGGTGAAGGCCTCGCGAGCCGATTCCAGGAGCGCCTGCCCCGCGGCGGGATCGAGCTGCTGCGCGGTCGCGACCGCGCCACCCAGCGTGTCCCGGGCGGACTCGGCCGTCCCCTCCGGCAGGCCGGACCGGTAGACCGCGGTCGCGACACTGCCGAGGATGGCCGTGCCGAGCGCGCCGCCCAGCTCGAACCCGGTCTCGGAGATCGCCGAAGCGGCACCGGCCCGTTCGGCCGGAGCGGCCGAGATGACCAGGTCGTTCGTCAGCGTCTCCGAGAGGGCGACACCGCCCCCGAGCAGCGTGAACGCCACCACGACGTACGCGAGTCCACCGCCGGACGACACCTGGGTCAAGGCGAGGAAGCCGACCGCCGCGACCAGGAGACCACCACTGACTAGCAGGGAGACACGGATCCGCTTCGCGAGCCAAGCCGCGAGAAGCGCGCCCACGATCCCGGCGACCGTCGCCGGCAGCATCCACAGCGCGGCGACGACCGGGCTCAGCCCGAGCACCAGCTGCAGGTACTGCGGCACCAGGAACAGCAGGCCGACCATGGCGAACACGCCGAGCATGTTCGTCACGACGGAGCCACTGAAGGCCCGGTTCGAGAACAGCTTCAGGTCGAGCATCGGCTCGTCGAGACGGTGCTGCCTGCGGACGAACACGACACCGAGGCCGAGCCCGATCAGGACGCTGATCGCGGCCTTCACCGTGAAGCCGTGCTCGGCGACCAGCTTGATGCCGTAGACCACCGGCAGCATCGCGGCCAGCGACAGCAGCGCCGACAGCGGGTCGAAGCGGCCCGGCTTCGGGTCACGCGCCTCCGGCAGCACGAACGGTCCGACGAGCAGCAGCACCAGCATCACCGGGACGTTGATGAGGAACACCGAGCCCCACCAGAAGTGCTCCAGCAGCCAGCCGCCGAGCACCGGCCCGAGCGCCATCCCGCTGGAGAACCCGGCGCTCCACACCGCGATCGCGATCCGGCGCTGCTTGGGGTCGGTGAAGATGCTGCGGATCAGCGACAGCGTCGACGGCATCAGCGTCGCGCCACCGACGCCGAGCAGCGCCCTGGCGATGATCAGCATGAACGCGCTGGTCGAGAAGGCCGCGAGCACCGACGCGGCACCGAACGCCGCGGCACCCATGAGCAGCAGCTTGCGACGGCCGATGCGGTCGCCGAGCGTGCCCATCAGGACCAGCAGGCCCGCCAGCATGAACGAGTAGATGTCGACGATCCACAACTGCTCCGCACCGGTGGGCGCCAGATCCTCCGACAGGAACGGCAGCGCGAACCCGAGCACCGTCATGTCCACGCTGATCAGAAGCACCGGAAGCACCAGTACCGCCAACGCCCACCACTGCTTGCGCCCCACCATGGCGCACTCTCCTTAAGCTAAACCGTCCGGACGGTACAGTTACCGCCTCGTTTCGAAGGTAAACCGTCCAGACGGTATAGTCAACTGATATGGCGAAGCCCACCGCGAAGGAACGCATCCTCGATTCGTACGAGGAGATCCTCATCGAGCAAGGTCCCGGCGGGGTCACCCTCGACGCCGTCGCCGCGCACGCCGGAGTGTCGAAGGGCGGCCTGCTCTACCACTTCGGCTCCAAGGAAGCCCTGGTCGACGGCCTGATGGAACGTCTCGCCACGTTGTCGGAGGCGGATCTCGAAGAGGCGCAGAAGGCGCCCGAAGGCGTCGTCTCCTGGTATCTGCGGACGGCGATCACCGACGTCACCCAGCAGAAGGCACTGCACCGCACGACCATGGCGACGATCCGGATCATGCTCAACGAGCCACGGGTCTCCGAAGTCGTGCAGGTCTACAACCAGAAGGTCCACGACCTGATCAGCGAGCACGTCGACGACCCGCTGACCGCCGAGCTGGTCATCCTGGTCGGCGACGGCCTCTACCTCCGGGCGGCGCTCGGCCGAGACGATGCGAGCCCCTTGCTCGACCGGATCGACGAGATCAAGGCCCGCATCGCCCGCTGACCCCTCCCGCAAATGTCATGAAAGGGTCGTTCAGGACAAAAGATGTCCTGAACGACCCTTTCATGACATCCCCGGACTCACATCTGGATCCCGTAGACGCGCTCGATCGGGATGGTCAGCAACACCCGCTGGTCGGCGACCATGGCATCGCGGAACTCGTCCCAGTCCGGGTGCTCACCCCGGGCCCGCCGATAGTGGTCCACCAGCGCGTCGACGGTCGCGTCGTCACGCGAAGCGGCGGTCGGCGTGAGCACCGCCGGCCCCTCGACGACGACGTATCCGTCGCCGCTCTCGGTCGCAACGTGAAACGTCGCCCGCGGATCGCGCCGCAGGTTCTTGGTCTTGGCCCGCGGCGCGGTGACCGAGATCAGGATCGCGCCCGCGTCCGCGTCGTAGAGGTAGTTGACGGTCGACAGCTGGGGCCGTCCGTCACGCTTGATGGTGGCGAGGGTGCCGAAGTTTCGACTGGCGAGGATCGCGTAGAGCGCGGAGTCGGTCATGACTCCATCAAAGCAAAAGTGCAGCTCAGGGCGAACCGGACAAACATGCACGAATAAATGTGCTTGCATGCGGCAACTAAAGTGTCATCCGACACACAACATCGTTTTCTCCTTGCGAACCTCCCTTGAGAGGAACATCCTTGCTCTAGGCAACTAGTTGCAGTGACCAAGCAACCGGCGAGAGAGACCACCATGACACCCACGACACCCGGCACCAGGTCGAAGGCCGACCTCGATCTGGCCGACACCCTCGGGCATGAGCTCGTGCGGCTCGTGCGCCTGGTCAACCGGGCCAAGTCCCAGGTGTCCAAGCAGGGGCCGGACGGCATCGAGAGGGCCGCGTACGCGATCCTCTTCTGCCTCATCCACGTCGGCCCCCAGCGGACCAGCAAACTCGCCGAGTTCCTGCACTCCGAGATCTCGACCATCAGCAGGCAGTCGAGCTCCCTCGTCCAGCACGGGCTGGTCGAACGCCTGGCCGACCCCGAAGACGGCCGCGCCTGCCTGCTCGCACCGACAGCCGAAGGGCATCGGGTGTTCGAGGAGAACCGCAAGCAGCGGAACCAGTGGCTCGCCGAGGTGCTCAGCGACTGGTCCGACGACGACCGGAAGACCCTCAACTCGCTGTTCCACCGGCTGAACGACGACCTCGAAAAAACATCTCCACAGTTCGCCGACCCCGCGTCGGCGTCGAAGGCCAAGGGGGCCTGAAGCAATGAGTTCCACCGTAGAAAGTCCACCCGCCGTCCACGAAGACGGTCCCCGGCTCAGTCACCGTCAGATCGTCACGATCCTGATCGGCCTGATGTCGGGCATGTTCCTGGCCGCGCTCGACCAGACGATCGTGGGCACCTCGATCGTCCGGATCGCCAACGACCTCAACGGGTTCGACCTGCAGGCCTGGATCACCACGGCCTACCTGATCACCTCGACGATCGTCACGCCGATCTACGGCAAGCTGTCCGACATCTACGGGCGCAAGCCGTTCTACATCGCGGCGATCTCGATCTTCCTGGTCGGTTCGATCGCTTCGGCGTTCGCGACGTCGATGTACGAGCTGGCCGCGTTCCGCGCGATCCAGGGCCTCGGCGCCGGCGGTCTGATGTCGCTGGCGATGACGATCATGGGCGACATCGTGCCGCCGCGGGAACGCGCCCGCTACCAGGGCTACTTCCTCGCCGTGTTCGGTATCTCCACGGTGCTCGGCCCGGTGCTCGGCGGCTTCTTCGCCGACTTCGACAAGCTGGGCAGCGTCTTCGGTTACGACATCGCCGGCTGGCGCTGGGTGTTCCTGATCAACGTGCCGATCGCGATCGTCGCGCTGTTCGTGGTGGCCCGCGTGCTCAACGTGCCGCACCAGCGCCACGACCACAAGATCGACTGGTGGGGCGGGCTGGCGCTCGTCGTCGCCGTGGTGCCGTTCCTGATCGTCGCCGAGCAGGGCAACAAGTGGGGCTGGGGCTCGCAGAACGCGATCATCTGCTACATCATCGGCGGCATCGGCGTGATCGCCTTCATCTTCATCGAGAAGCTGATGAAGGACGCGGCGCTGATCCCGTTGCGGCTGTTCAAGAACTCGACCTTCACGGTCGCGATCGTCGGCGGCGTCATCGTCGGTGTCGCGATGTTCGGCGCGATCATGATGATCCCGCAGTACATGCAGGTGGTGCAGGAGTTCTCGCCGACCGAATCGGGTCTGCTGATGATCCCGCTGATGGCGGGCATCATGAGCGGTTCGATCATCTCGGGCCAGATCACCAGCAAGACCGGGCGCTACAAGGTGTTCCCGGTGGTCGGCACGCTGCTGATCGCGGGCGGTGCGTTCTTCTTCGCGCAGGTCGAGTACAACAGCGCGCTGTGGCACCCGCTGGTCGCGGCCGCGATCATCGGTCTCGGCCTCGGTGCCTGCATGCAGACGCTGATCATCGCGGTGCAGAACGCGGGCCCGCGCAGCGACATGGGCGTCTCGACCGCGTCGGCGACGTTCTTCCGGCAGATCGGTGGTACCGCGGGTGTCGCGGTGTTCCTGACGATCCTGTTCAACGTCCTGCCGGGCAACATCACCAAGGCGTTCGGCGGCAACCCGCCGAGCGGCCCCGGTGCGGCGGCGCTGGGCGACATCCAGTCGAACACGAGCGGTATCGCGAGCCTGCCCGAGGCCATCAAGACCCCGGTGCTGATCGGCTTCACCGAGTCGATCACCACGGTGTTCTACGTGGCGGGCGCGGTCGCGCTGCTGGCGACGCTGGTGCTGATGTTCATGAAGGAGATCCCGCTGCTCGGCGGCTCGGCTCCTTCGGCGGCTTCGGCTCTCGAAGGCGGCGAAGCACTCCTCGAAGAGGAAGACGTGCCTACCGAGACGGCTTCCGAGAAGACCGTGGTGACCGCGCCCGTCGAGCCGGGCAAGCACGCGCTGACCAACGGGAACGGGGCCTACCGGGCGGGATCCGCGCAGATCAGCGGGCATGTCCGCCGGGACGACGCCACGAACGTCGCGGGGGCGGCGCTGACCCTGATCGACCACAACGGCAATCAGGTGGCCAGGACGCACACGAACGAGAACGGCGTCTACTCGTTCGCCGGCATCGTGGGCGGGCGGTACACGATCGTCGCCAGCGGTCGCTGGTTCCGGCCGGTCGCGGCGACGCTGACCGCTTCCGGAGCCGGGGTGCTGCGCCACGACTTCGAACTGGTCAGCACGATCCTGCTGAGCGGCGTCGCGCGCACCGACGGGGACCGGGTGGTGCCGGACGCGCGGATCACCGTGCTCGACGCCTCGGGCGGCGTCGCCGCCGTGGCGAGGACCGACGCGGAGGGCAACTACACGGTCAGCGACCTGCCCGCCGGGACCTACACGGTGATCGCCAGCGGCTACCCGCCCGCGACCAGCCGGGTGGAGCTGCTGGGCGGTGACCAGGCCGAACACGATGTCCGGCTGAGCTACGACCAGGCGCTGGACGAGCTCGTCGAGCACTAGTCGCCAACGCAATGAAAGGTCCTTTCCTCGCAAATTTTGCAAGGAAAGGACCTTTCATTGCACTTGGAGAAGGTGTGACAGGGACAGTCAGGACACCCCGATTCCACCGTTCGGTGAAGTGCGGTTCGCGAAGTACACGTAGGCTCGCGTCGTGAGTGAGGTGTACACCGAGGCCGCGGGCATCGGGGTGAGCTGGCTCGACACCGCCGGACCGGTGCTCGTCTGGGTGATCGTGCTGAGCTTCATCTTCGTGGAGTGCGCGCTGATCATCGGGCTGTTCCTGCCCGGCGACTCCCTGCTGTTCGCGGCCGGAGTCGTCCTCGCGCAGCACGGCTCCGACCTGAACGCGTGGCTGCTCTCGGCCGCCGCGCTGCTCGTCGCGATCCTCGGCAACCAAGTCGGCTATTACATCGGCCGGACCACGGGCACGAAACTGATCGCCCGCCGCGGCGGCAAGGTGCTGAACCGGCACAACCTCGACCGCGCCAGGGCCTTCCTGGATCGCAAGGGTTTCTTCGCCATCGTCGCCGCGCGCTGGATCCCGTGGATCCGCACGCTGGCGCCGCTCATCGCGGGGACCGCACGGATGGATCCGCGCCGGTTCGCCCTCGCGACGGCGCTCGGCGGGCTGCTCTGGGTGCCGACGCTGGTGCTGCTCGGCTACTACGGCGCCGGCCTGCTGGACCAGCTGCCGTGGGTCAAGACGGCGGCCTTGTGGATCAGTGTCGCGTTCTTCGTGGTGGGCACGGCCTATGGCGTGATCCGCTACCGCCAGGAAATGCGGCGGCCCGCCGAAGAGCCGGAACAGAGCACGCCCTAGACCTCGGGGTCCGCCCAGATCTCCAGCTGGATCCCGTCGGGATCACGGAACACGATGACCGACGAGCCTTCCAGGGTCCGCGATCCCTTCGACGGCGAATGGACGACGCCGTATTCCGAGAGCCGCGCTTCCCATTCGGCCAGCTCCGACCGCGACGAGACCTTGAACGCCACATGGTCCAGACCTGTACGCCGTTCGTCGAACCGCGGCCGCTCGGTGTCCTGGTGCTCGACGAGCACCACGGCGAAACCTTCGCTCGGGGACCTGAGCACGACCTTCCGCAGTCCCGTCTCCGGGTCTTCGCGACGCGTGAACTCCTCGAGTTCGAGCACACGGGCGTACCAGGGCACGCTCCGGTCCACATCGGTCACGGTGAGTGCCAGGTGGTGCACAGACATGAGCTTGGACATCGGGGATGACCGTCCTGATCAAGAAGCTTGGGGGCGCCACCAGGGTGACACAGGCGCCTCGGGCCACGAGGTGATCCGCCGACTTCCCACATGAATCGTGATATCCGCCGGGAAACAGTGTTAATAATTGACCGAACCGCACGCGGACCCGATATCGCCCCGTGACCGGTCCGTGGCCCCGGGTGTCAACGTCCTCCGCCGACGGTCAACACGGTCCCCGTGGTGTACGACGCCGCCGGGGAAAGCAGCCACAGCACGGCTTCCGCGACTTCGCCGGGTTCGCCCGCCCGTCCCATCGGGATGGTGGGGGCGATCCGGTCCATGCGGTCGGGCATTCCCGCCGCGGCGTGCAATCCGGTGTGGATCATCCCTGGTGCGACGGCGTTCACCCGGACGGATTCTTTCGCTACTTCTTGCGCGACGCCGTAGGTCATCGTCTCCACCGCCGCCTTGGTGCCCGCGTAGTGGACCCATTCCCCGGGCGAACCGGTCCGCGCGGCGGTGGAGGACAGCGTCACGATCGCGCCGCCGTCACCGCCGTACCGGGTGGACATCCGGCGGATGCCCTCGCGGACGCACAGGAAGACACCCGTGATGTTGACATCGACTACACGACGGACGACGTCGACGTCGTATTCGTCGAAGCGGCCGGGGGTGTTGCCGGTGATGGCCGCGTTCGCGACCACACCGGCGAGCGGGCCGAGTGCGACGGCGGCGTCGAACAGGGCCACCACGTCGTCTTCGGACGCGACATCACCGCGCTGGGTGATCGCCTGAACGCCGTGCTTCCGGACGCGCGAAGCGACGTCTTCGGCCGCTTCGGCGTCACCCGCGTAGTTGACGACGACGTCGTATCCGCGCGCGGCGGCCAGTTCGCAGACCGCCGCGCCGATGCCTTTGCTTCCGCCGGTGACGACGAGAACCCCAGTCATGACCGGATCATATGGCGAAGTTGACCAGCGGCAGATTCTCGAGGACCAGGTCGGCCCGGCCGCTGGTGGACGCGATCAGATCGGCGTTGCGCTGGTCGGAACCGAGCGCGCGGCGACGCGCCTCGACCAGCGAACGGCCGTAGCGGCGGTGCCGCGAGACGAGCCGCTCGATGCGCTCGGGTTCGTCCGGCGCGAGGAACCACGACTCGGCGAGGATCGGCTTCACGCCACTCCACGGGTCGTCCTGCATGAGCAGGTAGTTGCCCTCGGTGATGACCAGCGGGACGTCCGGCGTGACCGCGACGGCGCCGGCGATCGGCTCCTCGATCTCCCGGCGGAACTCGGGCGCGTAGACCGTCTCGCGGCCTTCGGCGAGCCTGCGCAGCAAGTGCACGTACCCGGCGGCGTCGAAGGTGTCGGGCGCGCCCTTGCGCTCCACCCGCCCGAGCCGCTGCAGTTCGACCTGCGCCAGGTGGAACCCGTCCATCCCGACCACGGCCGCCCGCGTGCCCAGCGCCTTCGCCAGGCCCCAGGCCAGTGTCGTCTTGCCGGACGCGGGCGCGCCGACGATGCCGAGCACACTGCGCTGTCCCGGCTTCGCCAGCGTCTGAGCCCTGCTCAACAGGTCCTCGAACACCGGAGGCATGGCACTCATGGCTGTCCTTCTCCCATCTTCGCGACCGCGGCCGTCCACGACCTCGGTCCTTCATGCCGCACCCGTTCGGCGGCCACCTCGTTGGCGAACCCGATCCAGCCCGGGACATCCCCTGTGCCCCTGGCGACCGCGTACGCGAAAGCTCCGTGCCAGACGTCGCCCGCGCCCAGCGTGTCACGCGCCCGGGTGACGGGAACGGGAACCGCACCGGATCTTTCCGTCGTCGACCAGCGGACCGGCTCGGGCCCGGCGGTCGTGATGACCACCGGCACGCCGTGCTCGCGCGGATGGTCCCCTCGGTACAGCGACGAGCACGCGGCGACGTCGACCAGCGGGAGGAGTTCGGGGAAGACCGGCTTCCAGCTCCCGGCGTCGAGCACCACGGGCACCTTCCGCTCCCGCGCCCAGCGCGCCACCGCCAGCGCGACCTCCGGATGGTGCCCGTCCAGGAGCACACACCCGGGCATTTCGTCCTCTGAATGCGGTAGTCGCGCGGGCAAGGACCGCATCGAGAGGACGAAACGCGAGGAAGCGTGGACGTTGCGCGAGACGACGGTGCGTTCCCCGTCGGAGTCACGGACGACGATGGCGCTGATCGCGGGCGGATCCGGGCGTTCGGGATC
The DNA here is from genome assembly GCF_000400635.2 of Amycolatopsis keratiniphila. Classification (NCBI taxonomy): domain Bacteria; kingdom Bacillati; phylum Actinomycetota; class Actinomycetes; order Pseudonocardiales; family Pseudonocardiaceae; genus Amycolatopsis; species Amycolatopsis keratiniphila. The sequence goes on from NC_021252.1 coordinate 8,686,554, forward strand.
GAGGTCGACCAGGTCGACGCCGTGCGCCTCGAGGTCGGCGCGGGCGAGTGCCGCCAGCGGATGCGCACCGGCGACCGTCAGCAACGTCGCCCCGGCGCCGAGCGCGGCCACGGTCACCGCCGCGTTCGTCGCCGGCCCCCCGGCGGCGACGTCCATCGACAGCGAACGCACCTTTTCGCCCGGCGCCGGGATCTCGGCGACGCGCTGAATCTGGTCGACGGTGCACAGGCCCGCCAGCAGCACTCTCACTACAGGCCCGTGTGGACGGCTGAAGCGACCTCTTCGACCTCGCCGTTCTCACCGATCTTCAGCGCACCCGTGAGCAGGCCGACGACCTGGTTCATAGTGTGCGTCTTCGGCGAGACGACCGCGACCCGCTTGCCGAGGCGGTGCACGTGGATGCGGTCGGCGATGTCGAACACATGCGGCATGTTGTGGCTGATCAGCACCACCGGCAGGCCGCGTTCACGGATGCGGTTGATCAGGTCGAGCACCTTGCCCGATTCGGCGACGCCGAGCGCGGCGGTGGGCTCGTCCATGATCACCGCCTTGGTGCCGAACGCCGCCGCCCGCGCGACCGCGACACCTTGGCGCTGCCCACCGGACAACGTCTCCACCGGTTGCGTGATGGACTTGATGTTGATGCCGAGTTCGTCGAGGATCCGCTGCGCGTCGGCCCGCATGGCCGCGGTGTCCAGCTTCCGGAACAGCTGACCGAACAGGTCCGTGCGCCGCTTTTCCCGGCCGAGGAACATGTTCGACGCGATGTCGAGCGCGGGGGCGACGGCGAGATCCTGATACACCGTCTCGATCCCGTAGTGCCGAGCGTCCAAAGGGGACTTGAAGTGGACGGTCTGACCGTCCACTTTGATCTCACCGGCGTCCGGGATCACCGCGCCCGAAAGGGCTTTGATGAGGCTCGACTTCCCGGCGCCGTTGTCGCCGACGACGGCGAGCACTTCACCGGGGAACAGCTCGAAGTCGGCGCCGTCGATGGCGGTGACCCGGCCGTAGCGTTTGACCAGTCCCTGAGCGGACAACGTGGGCGTCGTCATGACTGCTGCCTCCTCGCGAACCGGTCGACGCAGACCGCGCCGATGAGCAGGGCGCCGGTGGCGACGTCCTGGTAGAGTGCGTCCACCCCGAGCTGGGTCAGCCCGGACCGCAGGACCGCGACGACCAGCGCGCCCATCATCGTGCCGAGTACCGAACCCCGGCCACCGAACAGGCTCGCGCCGCCGAGCACCACCGCGGTGATGGAGTCGAGGTTGCCGAGCTGGAAGGCGTTCGGGTCGGCGTTCGGCACGCGGCCGAGCGCCTGCCAGGCCGCGATCCCGACGATCACGCCGGCGACGATGTACACCGAAAGGATCGTGCGGTTGACCTTGATCCCGGACAGCCGCGCGGATTCCGGCGCGTTGCCGACCGCGTAGACGTGCTTGCCCCACGGCGTCCGCGTGAGCGCGTACCAAAGTCCCAGGTACATCAGCAAAGCGAGCGTCATGCCGTAGGTGATCGGGATGCCGCCGAAGAGGTACCGGCGGGTGCCGAGCCATTTGAGCAGTTCGTCGGCGACCGGGACGGCCTGCCCGCTCGCGAACAGCTTCGCGGCCGCGGTGAGCACGGTCAGCAGGCCGAGCGTGACGATGAACGGCGGCAGCTTGATCCGGGTGACCAGCGAACCGGTGACCATCCCGATCACCACCGTCGCCACGATTCCCAGCAGCAGTGCCCAGATCCCGGAGACGCCGCCGACCACGAGCTTCGCCATGATCAGTGTCGCGAGCACCATCGCGGCCGCGTTGGCCAGGTCGATACCCGCGGTCAGGATGATCAGCGTCTGCCCGAGCGCGAGCGTGCCGATCACCAGGGACTGTTGCACCACAAGGGAAAGGTTGTCGAGGTCGAGGAAGGTGTCGGTCGACAGGGAGAACACCACGATCGCGACGAGCAGGGCCAGCGCGGGCCCGACGGCGGGTGCGCGCAAGAAGAACTCACCGATCGACGGTCGTTCGTTGCCTTTGAGGGTCGCGGTGGTCATTTCGTCCCCCAGCAGTTCTCGAGGCCCCACTTGCTGTCCTGGCTTTCCACCCCGGGGATCGGCTTGTCGGTGATCACCGCGGAACCGGTGTTCACGAACCCGCTCGGCTTCTTCCCGGTCTTGGCGTATTCGACGGCGGCGAGGACACCCTGCTCGGCCATCTTCTTGGGGAACTGCATGACCGTCGCGGCGTACTGGCCGTCGCGCACGTTCTTGACGCCTTCGCAGCCGCCGTCGATCGAGCCCATCACGATCCGGTCCACCAGACCTCGGGCCTGGAGCGCGGCGTACGTGCCGCGGCCCATCGGCTCGTTCATCGTGTAGACGGCGTTGATGTCGGTGGTGCGCTGCAGCAGGTTCTCGACGCCTTGCTGCGCAAGACTTTGGTCGCCGTTCGCGGGGGTCTTGCCCTTGATCTCCGGCGACGCGTCGGTCAGCCCGATGCCCTTGAGGAATCCGGTGTGCCGCTGGGTGTCCACAGTGGACCCGGCGGTGCCGTCCACCATGAACAGCTTCGGCGGCTTGCCCGCCAGCGCGGCTTTGACGTACGCGCCCTGCTGACGTCCGGCTTCGAAGTTGTCCGTGGCGAAGGTGGCGTCGACGGCGGTGGCCGGTTCGGTCGCCGTGTCGAGCGCGATGACCAGCACTCCCGCCTTGCGGGCGCGGTCGATGGCGTCGAGGACGCCGGTCGAGGAACTCGGCGTGATCAGGATGGTGTTCGCACCCTGCTGCATGAGGTTCTCGATGGCCCGGACCTGACCGTCGTTGTCGCCGTCGAACTGGCCGGCGAGCGCGCTGAACTCCGCGCCGTTGGCCTCGGCGGCGGCCTTGGCGGCCGCTCTCAGCTCCACGAAGTAGGGATTGGTGTCGGTCTTGGTGACCAGGCCGACCTTGGCCTTGCCACCGCCGCCTGCGTTCGAGCCGCCACCCCAGTGGCGTTCGACGGTGCACCCGGCCGACGTCACCGCAAGTGCGGCGGCCATCGCGAGCGCGGCGAGACTGCGCTGTCTCATGGGGGATGCCCTCCGATTCAAGGCTGTCCGTGATGGACCGGAAGGTAGACAGGGTTATGCTCAGTCGCAAGCGTTTGCGCAAACGCTTGCCAGCTGACTTCACCGAGGATTGGTAATGCCGCCGTCTCGCTCGTCCCGTCCCACCCAACGCGACATCGCCGAGCTGGCGGGAGTCTCGATCACCACCGTTTCCCACGTGGTCAACGGGACGAGGGCGGTGGCCGAGGAAACCAAGCTGGCGGTGCTGCGCGCGATCGAGCAGACCGGCTACACCGGTGACGCCATCGCCCGCTCGCTGGTGACCGGCGGGACGAGGTCGATCGGCGTCGCGATCTCCCTGATCGCGAACCCGTACTTCGCCGTGCTGATCCAGGCGATCGAGCGCGAAGCCGCCTCGGCCGGCTACACGGTCTTGCTCGCGGACACGCACGACACCGTCGACACCGAGCGTGAGACCGTGCGTACGCTGCGTTCGCGCCGGGTCGACGGGCTGCTGATCACGCCGTCGCCGGGCGACGGTTCGGTGATCGGCGAGCTCGTCTCGCTCGACGTCCCGACCGTGCTCATCGACCGGCTCTCCACGCGGACCGACGTCGATCAGGTCGGCGCGGAGAACATCCAATCGACGTCGGCGCTGACAGCGCATCTGGCGTCGCTCGGGCATCAGCGGATCGGCATGATCAGCGGCACGGCCGGGCTGAGCACCAGCGAGGAGCGGATCCTCGGCTACCGGCTGGGGCTCGGGCGCTCGGGTTTGACCTGGTCGGAGGACCTGGTCGCGTGCGGGCAGTCTTCGCAGGCCGGTGGCGCCCTCGCGCTGAGCACGCTGCTCGCGCTGCCGGAGCCGCCGACGGCGCTCGTGGTCGCCAACGACACCATGATGGTCGGCGTGCTGCACGAGTTGCGGCGCCGCGGCCTGCGCGCGGGCGTCGACCTGCCGGTGGTGGTCTACGACGACGTCGAGTGGGCCGATCTGGTGGATCCGCCGCTGACCACGATGGCCCAGCCGATCGAGGAGATAGGCACACAGGCGGTGCGCCTGTTGCTGGCCCGCATCAACGATCCGGCACGCAAGGCCCAGACGATGCGGATTCCGCCTACGCTCCGCCATCGTGCGTCCTGCGGATGCGCTCTCGTTCACTCACATTGATGATTGTTGGGCGACTTTCCGGTCTCGCCGCCGGGTGACGCTCCGTCAGCCGTTACCGTCATTCAAGCTCGGATGAAGGCGTGGAGCGATGACCGCATTGTCCCCGGCGTTACCCCTGTGGGAGGACACCCCTGTCACCCACCGGTTCGGGGTGGCCATGGCGATGCACGCGAACCCGTATTCGGGTGAACTCGTCCGCGCCATCCGACGCGCCGCACGCCGTCACGGCTGCGAGATCACCCTCGCCGACACCGGCGACAGCGTCGCCGAAGAAGCCGCGGTCATCCGCGCGCTGCGGGCGGACCGCGTCGACGGGGTCCTGCTCGTCCCGGCGGCCGGCGACGAAGCGGTGATCAACGGACTGGTCCGGATGGGCGTGCCGACCGTGCTCGTCGACCGGATGGCCGGACGCAACGACGTCGACCAGGTCGGCTCCGAGAACATCCAGGCCGTGTGCGCGCTCGTGCGGCACCTCGCGGGGCTGCGGCACCGCAAGATCGGCTTCATCTCCGGCGAAGAGGACGTGACCACCTACGAGGAGCGGGCGCTGGGCTACCGGCTCGGCCTCGGCCGCTCCGGCATCCGGTGGACGTCGCAGCTGGTCGCGTGCGGGCGGTCGACCCCCGGCGGGGCGGCCGCCGCGACCGCGAAACTGCTCGACAGCTGGCCGTCGCCGACCGCGCTCGTGGTGGCGAGCGAGGCGATGATGATCGGTGTCCAATACGAGGCGCACCGGCTCGGCATCCGCATCGGGCGGGACCTCGCGATCGTCGGCTACGGCGACATGGAGTGGGCCGGGCAGGTGACCCCGGCGGTCACCACGATGGCGCAGCCGATCGAGGAGATCGGGCGCAAGGCCGTCGAACTCCTGCTGGCCCGGATCACCGACCCTGAGCGACGGCCTGAATCCGTACGGCTCGCACCGCGCTTCATCCACCGTCAGTCGTGCGGCTGCTGAGTCACAACTCGCTGGTGAGAAGCCCGCCGCCGGGTGATGATGGCGGAATGACCGACCTGTGGACCGTGCACACCGCCGACCTCGAAGCAGGCGTGCTGACGTCGGCACGCGCTCTGCTGGACGACGCTTTCGACGGCGATTTCAGTGATCACGACTGGGAAAACGCCCTCGGCGGCATGCACACGCTGGTATGGGAGAGCGGCGAGCTGATCGGGCACGCGTCCCTGGTCCAGCGGCGGCTCGTGCACGACGGACGGGTCCTCCGCACGGGTTATATCGAGGCGGTCGCCGTCCGGTCGGATCACCGGCGGCGCGGGCACGGCGACGCGATGATGGACGCGCTGGAGCGGGTCCTGAGGAAGGCGTACGACCTCGGGGCGCTTTCGGCGTCCGACGAGGCGCTGGAGTTCTACGCGTCGCGGGGCTGGCTGCTGTGGCGCGGGACTTCGTCGGCCATGACGCCTTCGGGCATCGAGGCGACGAAGGAGGACGACGGGTCGATCCATGTGCTGCCGGTGGGGGTCACGCTGGACCTGGACGGGGAGATCACCTGCGATTGGCGTTCCGGCGACGTCTGGTGACCCGCATTTAGAGGACTAAACGCGGTGTTCCAGGGTGGCCGCGGCTTCGAGCAGCATCCACGCGCTCACCTGGACGGACAGGTCGCGTTCGGGCGCGTCGGCGGCGAGGGGCAGCGAAGGCGCCGGAGTCGCCCAGTCGGCACTGAAGAGCGGCCCGTGCGGCGTCTCGGTGGCACCCGCCCAGCACGCGTCGGCCGACCGGATGACCAGGTCACGCGCCACCCCGCTCGGCAGCAGCGGCGCCGCGAGCGCCAGGTACCGGGCGAGGATCCCGGCGAAGAGGCCGCCGTCGCCGCCTTCCTGACCGCGGATCACCCCGTTCGGCGCGACGTGTTCCGCGACCGCGTGGATCACGCGCTCCACTCTGTCTATTTCGGACAGTTCGAGGCAAGCGCCGAGATAAACCCCTTGGCAGTAGGTGAAAATATGCTTCACCAGTTCACCGCTGCCGACGCGCAGGCCGTCCCACACGAGACCGGTTTCCGGGTCGACGAGCCGTTCGGTCATCCAGTCGGTCAACCCGCGGGCGTGCTGTGTGGAGCCTTCGCGGGCGTGGAAGATCGCGGCCGGGCCGTTCGCGGGCGCGTTCTTGAAGTCGTCGCCGACGCGCCACCAGATCCCGCCACCGGCGTCGTCGGTCCAGCCTTCACGCAGCCGGGAACTGATCGCCTCCAGCCCGCCGCGGACGTCCAGCCCGAGATGCCCCACGCGTTGCAGCGCGAGGCCGAGCCAGGCGATGTCGTCGTAGTAGTCGTTGATCCACTTGCCGAAGTTGCGCAGCCGCACGGACACCACGAACCGGTCGATCAGCTTCAGCCGATCCGGCGACGGCTCCCGCAACTGGGCGTCGACGAGGGTCTCCAGCAGATGCGCCTGCCACCAGTAGTTCCAGTGCCAGTGGACGCGCTGCCCCGTCGAGGGCGGCCAGCCGCTGCGGCCCAGCACGGTCCCCGGCAGCCCCCACACGCGGCGCAGATGCCGGTCGCGGATCGCGCGTTCGGCGGTCGCGGCCCGGTCGGCGAGAGCAGTCATCGGGCCATCATCCCTTGCCCGCTGACATACCGCTCAGTATGTTGGGATGATTCCCGGACCCGCGAGGTGCTTCATGACCACGGCGCACGTGACCTGCCCGCTCTGCGAAGCCACCTGCGGTCTGGAGGTGACAATCGACGAGAAGAGCATGGTCACCCGCGTACAGGGTGACCGCGAGGACGTCTTTTCAAAGGGCTACATCTGCCCGAAGGGTGCTTCACTCGGCGCGCTGCATCATGACCCGGACAGGCTGAACGCGCCCTTGGTCAAACGGGACGGCGAGTTCGTCGAGGTCACCTGGGACGAGGCGTTCGCCGAAATCGACCGGCGGCTGCGGCCGATCATCGACGAGCACGGCAGGAACGCCGTCGCCGTCTACTCCGGCAACCCGACGGTGCACAACGCGGCGCTGGTGCTCTACGGCCGCGTGTTCTTCAAAGCCTTGGGCACCAGGAACTTCTACACCGCCACCACGGTCGATCAGATGCCGAAGCACTTCTCCTCCGGCTACCTCTTCGGCGACCCGCAGGCCATCCCCGTCGCCGACCTCGACCGCACCGAACACCTGCTGATCCTGGGCGCGAACCCGCTGGTGTCCAACGGAAGCCTGATGACCGCCCCGGACACCCGCGGGAAGCTGCGCGGGATCCAGCGGCGCGGCGGCAAGATCGTCGTCCTCGACCCGCGCCGCACCCGGACCGCGCAGCTCGCCGACGAGCACCACGCGATCCGGCCCGGCACCGACGCGTTGTTCCTTTTCGCGCTGGTCAACGTCCTGTTCGCGGAGAACCGGGTCACGCCGGGCGAACACGTCACCGGTGTCGACGAGGTGCGCGCGCTCGCGGAGCCCTTCACGCCGGAGGCGGTCGCGCCAGCGACCGGGATCGACGCCGCCGAGATCCGCCGTATCGCGCTCGAACTCGCGGACGCCGAACGCGCCGCGGTGTACGGCCGGATGGGCACCACGACCCAGGCGTACGGCACCATCGCGAGCTGGCTGGTCGACGTCCTCAACACGCTCACCGGCAACCTCGATCGCGAAGGCGGCGTGATGTTCCCGCTGCCCGCCCTGTGGCGGCCGCGCCGGTCCTCGCCGTTCACCAGCGGCCGCTGGACGAGCCGGGTGCGCGGGTATCCCGAGGTGCTCGGCGAACTGCCGGTGGCCACGCTCGCGGACGAGATCGAGACGCCCGGCGAAGGCCAGGTGCGGGCGCTGGTGACCATCAGCGGCAACCCGGCGCTGAGCACGCCGAACTCCGCGCGGCTCACGGAAGCGTTGCGGCAGCTGGATTTCATGGTCTCCCTCGACGTGTACCTCAACGAGACCACGCGGCACGCCGACGTCATCCTGCCCGGGCCGTCGCCGATGGAGCGGCCGCATTACGACGTCGCGCTGTACGCGCTCGCCGTGCGCAACGTCGCGAACTGGACGCCGCAGACGCTCGAAACGGATATGCCGCAGGAGTGGGTGACCTTGCTGCGGCTCGCCGGGATCGCCGCCGGCCAGGGCCCGGACGTCGACGTCGCCGCCTTCGACACGATGGTCGCGGGCGAAACGGCGCGGCGCACCGGCGTCGACCTCTCGCTCGCCGAAGGCCGCACGGGACCGGCGCGGATGATCGACCTGATGCTGCGCGGCGGACCGTACGGGCTGAGCCTGGCGGACCTCGAAGCCGCCCCGCACGGCATCGACCTCGGCGCGCTGAAGCCCCGGCTGCCCGAGGCGCTCGCCACCGCGAGCGGGAAGGTCGAGCTGGCCCCGGAGGCGATCACGAAGGATGTGCCGCGGTTGCGCGCGGAGCTGGGCAAGGCACCGGACGGTGGGCTGCTGCTGATCGGGCGACGGCATCTGAGCTCGAACAACTCGTGGATGCACAACCTGGCGCCGCTGGTGCGCGGCGGGAACCGGTGCACCGTCCAGGTGCACCCGGACGACGCCTCCCGGCTGGGGCTGACCGACGGCGGGCTCGCGTCGGTGACGTCGCGGGCGGGCAAGCTCGAAGCGCCGGTGGAGGTCACGGCCGACGTCCGGCCCGGCGTGGTGAGCATGCCGCACGGCTGGGGGCACGACCTCGACGGAACGCGGACGAAGGTCGCCACCGCGCACGCCGGGGTCAACTCGAACCTGGTCGCGGACGAGACCCTGCTCGACGTGCCGTCCGGGAACGCCGTCCTGAACGGGATCCCGGTGGAGGTGGCCCCCGTCTAGCCGCGTTTCGTCCTCTGAATGCGGTCCTTGCGCGTGCAACTACCGCATTCAGAGGACGAAATGCGGGGGGTCACCAGGCTTGGGCGAGGTCGGCGTGCTGCCGGACCCAGGCGTGCATGACGATCCCGGCGGCGACGCCGGCGTTGATCGAGCGGGTCGTGCCGAACTGTGCGATCGAAACGACCAGCGACGCCGTCTTCTGCGCCTCGGCCGACAACCCGGGCCCCTCCTGACCGAACAGCAGGACACACTCGCGCGGCAGTTCGGCGGTCTCGACGGGCTGCGAACCGGGCGTGTTGTCGACGGCTACCACGGCGAGCCCTTCCGTCGCGGCGAAGGTCAGCAGGCCGTTGACGTCCTCGTGGTGGAGAAGATGCTGGTAGCGATCGGTCACCATGGCGCCGCGCCGGTTCCAGCGCCGACGGCCGACGATGTGCACCGCCGCCGCGGCGAACGCGTTCGCCGTCCGGACCACGGTGCCGATGTTGTGGTCGTGCTGGAAGTTCTCGATCGCCACGTGGAACGGATGCCGACGGCTGTCCACATCGGACACGATGGCCTCTCGCCGCCAGTAGCGGTACGGGTCGACGACGTTGCGGCGATCACCTCCTGCCAGGAGTTCGGGGTCGTAGCGCTCGTCCGCGGGCCATTCGCCCTCCCACGGGCCGACACCGACCTCTTCCCGCGCCACCCATTCGGTGGGCCCGGCTTCTTCCGAGTTCACCCGGTGATTGTCACCCAGTGGTCGCCATCGGAAGTCCTTCGGGGGTATTCGGCGGATCCAGGTTTCCGCTGGGTGCGCGGCCGCGAGGTCCTCGTACCGGGTCGTACTCGGGCCTCGCGGCCGTGCGCCCAGCGGGAAGCTGGGCCGTCGAGACCCTCGGAGGACTTCCGATGGTGACCACTAACCCATGCTGACGCGGTGCGCCGGTGCGTCCCCGTCGTGGTGGCGGTGACGCCAGCGCTGGTACGCGCCGATGTAGGAGATGATCACCGTCGCCATCGCGATCACGACGACCACCGGCAGTGACGAACGCGGGAACACGGTGTCGTAGAGGTAGTAGGCGTTGAAGCCGCCGGGCAGGTCGCCGAGGCCCTGCTGGTGCCGGAAGTAGTTCTCGGCCGCGGTCAGCGGGCAGGGCCACGGGAAGACGTTGACGAGGACACCCCATGCGGCGAAGAACACATGCACGAAGATCACCTTCGGCCACCGCCACGCCAGGAAACCGCCGAATCCGATGAACAACAGCGCGAAAATGTGCACCGCGACTGTCACGTTCGCCAGGAAACCCGCCACCTCAAGCCCCCTTTCACACCCCTACCAGCGACGTTACCCCTCTCGTATTGAGAAACGCTCACGAAAAACGGGGCATCCTCCGTTCGCACAGAGGATGCCCCGTTCGGGAGGCTTTACTCACGACAGTGGGCGGAGCTGAAAGACGTGCCCGAAAAGCGACCGAACACGTGAACCCGCCCGGCCGAAGGCCCCGCTATCGCGGTGGCAGGGCGCCCGCCCCGCCGTCGAGGTGAAAGACCGGACAGCGCCCTGCCGACGTCGATCGCGGACGCGGGTTCACCACCAGGTAATCAGGACAGACCGAGATCGTCCTTGTTCAGAATGTAACGGTATTCGAGGCCTTCCTTCTCGATGGCCTCGCGCGCTCCGGTGTCCCGGTCGACGACCGTCGCGACGCCGACGACGTTCGCTCCGGCCTCGCGCAGCGCCTCGACGGCGGTGAGGACGCTGCCGCCGGTGGTCGAAGTGTCCTCGACGGCCAGCACCCGCTGCCCCAGCACCTCGACGCCTTCGATCCGGCGCTGCATGCCGTGTTCCTTGACGGCCTTGCGGACGACGAACGCGTCGAGCACGACACCGTCGGTCGCCGCGGAGTGCAGCATCGCCAGCGCCACCGGGTCCGCGCCGAGGGTCAGGCCGCCGGCGGCGACGTAGTCCCAGTCGTGCGTGAGCTGCCGAAGCAGCTTCCCGATGAGCGGCGCGGCCGCGTGATGCAGCGTCGCCCGCCGGAGGTCGATGTAGTAGTCGGCTTCCTTGCCGGAGGACAAGGTCACCTTGCCGTGTACGACGGCGAGTTCGCCGACCAGTCTCGCCAGTTCGAGTTTCGCCGCTTGATCAACACCGGGGTACGCCACGGCCGAGAGTCTTACACACGGCCCGCCGGGGCCTTCGACGGTAGCTCTAGTCATTGCCGGACGTCGCCGCGTCGACCGCCTGGCCGCGAGTCGCCGCCCAGGCCGGGACCAGGGTCGCCGCCAGCGCGAGCGCCGCGGCGAGCCCGATGATGGTCAGGTAGATCAGCGGCGAGCCCATCGGCAGCAGCGAATCGGCCGCCACCAGGCAGAACGGGACGATCGCGCCCGCCGACACGACGGTGCCGAGCACGATCCCGACCAGCGCGACGAGCCCGCCTTCGAAGCCGGCCATCCGCAGCACCTGTGCCCTCGTCGAGCCGGTGAGCCGCTGGAGGCCGAACTCGCGGCGCCGCCGCACGGTCGCCATCACGAGCGTGTTGGCGACCGAAATCACCGTGTAGGCGATGATCATCCCGACCAGCAGGTAGTTCACCCACGCGCCGACGGCCTGATCCTTGTCGTGCGCCGCGACGAGCGCCGCCCGGTCGCCGACGGTCACCGGAAGCCCGGCCGTCGCCTCGCGGAGCCGCTCGGTGAGCACCGCCGGATCGACGTCCGGGGCGGCGCGGACCAGCAGCTGCGGGGCGAGTCCCGCGGTGGTGTGCGGGGCCAGGAGGTCGGCCGGGAGCAGCAGGCTTTCGAAGCCGGGGCGCTGGCCGGTCACCGCGACGACCTTGACGTCGACGGGGGCGCCGTCGCCGAGCCGCAGGCTGAGCGTGTCGCCGATGCCGCGGCCGAAGTCCTTCGCGAAGACCTCGGGGAGCGCGACGGTCCGGCCGGTCAGGGCCGTCAGGTCGCCCTGGGTCACCTTGGTGTCGGTGGTGGCGGCCGCGCCGGAAGCGGTGAGGCCGATCGCCGGGCGCCCCTCGTCGGAAGAGTCGTACGGCTTCTCGAGGAACACGCTGCTGGTGACGTACTCGGACGCACCGGCGACGCCGGGCACGCCCTGGATGCGCTGGACGAGGTCCGGCGAGAGCCCGCCCGCAGCGGAGCCGATCACGGCGTCCGCCCGGACGTCTTCGGTGAAGGCCTGGTTCGCCAGCTCCTGCTGGGTGGTCTGCAGGTAGATGTTCGCGGTCGCGATGCCGACGGCGAGCATGATCGGGGTGACCGCGCCCGCCGCCCGGACGATCCCGGCGCGGGTGTTGAGCACGGCGAGCCGGGCGTCGATGCCGCCGAGCAGCCGCATCGGCCACTGCAGGATCGCCGTCATCACCTTGGCGACGCCGGGCGTGATCATCGCGACGCCGATCGCCCACAGGATCACCGCGGGGCCGGCGGTGCTGGCCGCGATCGGTCCGGTCATCACCGCGACGGTCACGATGGCCAGCGCGGTGCCGCCACCGAAGGAGAGTGCGGCGACGATGAAACGCGTCGGGGTCAGCCAGCGGCGGGTGACCGCGGCTTCGGCGAGCGCCTCGGTCGGCCGGATCTTCCCGGCGCGGCGGCCCGCGACGAAGGCGGCGATGAACACCGCGAGCATCGCGGCCCCCGCGCCGACGACGGCGGGCAGCCAGCCCTGGTAGAACCGCAGCACCGAGGGCACCACACCGTTCTCGACCAGCTGCCCGAACAGCCATTCACCGAGGATCGGTCCCAGAACCGCGGCGAGCGCGGTGGCGAGCAGGCCGACGGCCAGCGCTTCGCCGAGCACCATGCGCCGCAGCTGACGCGGGGTCGTGCCGATCGCCCGCATCAGCGCGAGTTCACGCGAACGCTGCTGGGTGGACAGGCTCAGCGTGCCGGCGACGACGAACATCGCGACCATCACCGAAAGCCCACCGGACACCGCTGCGATGACGATCAGGTTGGTCCCGCTCGTATCGGCCTCGGGGAACTCCGCGACACCACGGTCGATACCGGTCAGCACGTTCGCCCCGGTCGCGGCCTCGGCGACCTTCGCCTGCACCGCGTCGATGTCGGCGCCGGGATCGGTGAAGACACCGATGACGTCGGCCTTGCCGGGGTGCCCGGAGAGCCGGGCGGCGTCAGCGGCGGAGAAGAACACGGCGGCCTGCGTGATCGAACGCGGCGCACCGGCCACTCCGGCCACGCGGAACGATTCGGTCTTGCCGCGCGCGGCGACCTGCACGATGTCACCGGGCTTCGCACCCGATGAGGACTCGACGACGACCTCGCCCGCGACCGGCGCGGCACCCGCGACCAGCGCGTACGGGGTCAGGACGGCGGAGTCCCAAGCGTGCCCGAGCGCGGGCTTCCCGCCCGCCGCGAGCGGGAAGCTCACTTCGCCGACGACGTCCGAGACGCCGGGGACGGACCGCAGCCGGGACACCAGTCCGCTGTCGAGCCGGACACGCTCGGGAAGCCGCGCGTCCTCGAACTTGCGCTTGTCGTCCGGCTCCAGGGTTTCCGGATCTTTCTTGGGCAGGTCGAAGGTCTGGCCGCCGGTGACGAGGATCGGGGCGGCCGCGAGCCGCTGCGGTTCCGCGTTGCTGCGGATCCCCGTCTCCATCAGGCCACCGCAGGAGGCGACGATCAGCGCGCCGAAGAAGACGGCGATGAAGGTGCCGATGAAACCGCCCTTGCGCAGGCGCAAGGTCCGGAAGGCGAGTCGCAGCATCACGCACCCGCCCTGGCCGGGCTGCCCCAGGCACCCAGGTGGGTCATGCGTTCGGCGACGACGTCCGCGGTCGGCGCGTGCAGTTCGTCCGCGATCCGGCCGTCGGCGAGGAAGATGACACGGTCCGCGTAGGAGGCGGCCATCGGGTCGTGGGTCACCATGATCACCGTCTGGCCGGTCGTGCGGACCGAGGCGCGCAGCAGGTCGAGGACCTCGGCCGCGGTGCGGGTGTCGAGCGCGCCGGTCGGCTCGTCGGCGAAGACCACCGCGGGCCGGGTGACCAGCGCCCGCGCGATCGCCACGCGCTGGGCCTGCCCGCCGGACAGTTCACCGGGAAGATGCTTGCGGCGGCCGGAAAGCCCGACGCGGGCCAGCATCTCCTCGACGACGCGACGATCCGGCCTGGCACCGGCGAGTTGCTGCGGGAGCGTGACGTTCTGCTCGACGGTCAGCGCCGGAAGCAGGTTGAAGGCCTGGAAGATGAAGCCCACCCGGTCGCGGCGCAGCTTCGTCAGCTTCGTCTCGCTCATCCCGGCCAGCTCCTGCCCGTCGAGTACGACGGATCCCGACGTCGGCCGGTCCAGCCCGGCCGCGCAGTGCAGGAAGGTGCTCTTGCCCGAGCCCGAAGGGCCCATCACGGCGGTGAAGCCGCCGCGCGGGAACGCGAGCGTCACCCCGTCCAGCGCGACGACGCCCTTGCCGTATTCCTTGCGGACGCCGTCGAGCCGGACCGCGTCTCCGTTCCACCCAGGGTTCATGGTGAAAACCCTAGGAATCCCAGGTCGGAAGCACCCTGGGGCGAGCGTGCGTCTCCTTGGTAGGGCGGGCCCTACCTGACCGCGCCGGTCTTGGCGTCCACGTCGAGGTCGTGCTGAGTCCCCTTGCCGTCGCGCAACCCGACCTGCCAGACGAGGGCTCCGTCGGTGGCGCGGTCGATCTCCATCTCGTCGAGCTCACCCGGCTGCCGTTGCTGCGCGGTCTGCAACGCCTTCACCGCGTCGACGTCCGCCTGCGCGATCTTCGCCAGGTCGTCGCTCGGCTTCGCGGTCTGCTGGTCGCCGAGAACCTGACCGCCGTCACGGCTCACGCGGATCTTGTGTTCCTGCCCGGCGGAAGCGACCTTGATCTCCCAGCCGTCGTTCGCGGGCTCCACGTCGAACACCCGCCCGCCGGGCACGGCGGCCGCCGCGGCCTGGATCGCTTTCACCGGCTGCGCTTCCGGCCCCGGAGCCGCGGGCCCCGGCGGTGGCTCGGTGGAGCAGGCGGCCAGCGTCAGCGCGGCCGCGATGACGAGAAGTGATGACTTCATGATCCACGCGTACCCGCCCGGCGCGAGCTCGAACCCTCACCGGGCCGATGGCACTGTGGGGTGATGGTCTCGAACGGACAGGGCTGGCTCCAGATCGGCGAGCTGACGACGGCATTCGCGCTTTCGGCGGCGATCGGGCTGGAGCGGCAGATCAGGGGCAAGAGCGCCGGGCTGCGGACCCAGACCATCGTGGGCACGGCGTCCGCGCTGATCCTTTTGGTCAGTAAGTACGGTTTCGGCGACATTCTCGCGACCGGGCAGGTCGTCCTCGACCCCTCGCGAATCGCGGCGCAGATCGTCTCCGGTGTCGGATTCCTCGGCGCCGGGCTGATCATCACCAGGCAGGGCGCGATCCGGGGACTCACCACGGCCGCCGCGGTCTGGGAGACCGCGGCCATCGGCATGGCGGCGGGTGCCGGGTTGCTGCTGCTGGCGGTCGTCGTGACGGCCATGCATTTCGTGGTGGTACTCGGTTTCACGTGGCTGACCAAGCATCTACCGGGCGGCACGGGCACGACCAGGCTGCGCGTGAGCTACGCGGACGGGAAGGGTGTCCTGCGCGATCTGCTGGCGCTCTGCACGAGCCATCGATGGTCGATCACGTCCTTGCGGATCACCGACGACCGCGACGGCGAAGTGACGGTCTCACTCGACCTCACCGGCCCCGATCACGCCGCCGCGCCGACCGTGCTCGCCGCGACCGAAGGCGTGCGGTCCATCGAAACCGCCGACGACGACTAGGTTCGGCCTTTGCCGCCGAAGCCGCCGCCGAGTTTGCGCAGCACCGCCCTCGGCAACAATCCGCCGACCGCGACGAGTGCCTTGTACTGCAGGCTCGGCACCGAGATCACCTTGCCGCGGCGCAGATCCGCGAGCGCCTCGTCCACGACCTGGTCGACGCCGAGCCAGAACGCCTTCGGCCCGGGCTTCTCCAGCCCCGCCCGTTCGTGGAACTCCGTGGTGGTGAACCCGGGGCACAACGCCATCATGCGGATGTTCTTCGGCAGCGAGGCGGCGATGCCCTCGGTGAACGAGGTGACCCAGTTCTTGCTGGCGGTGTACGTCGAGCCGCGGCCGCTGAAGAAGCCGGCGACCGAGCTGACGTTGATGATCGCGCCCTCGCCGCGCTCGATCATGCCCGGCAGCGCGGCGCGGGTCAGGCGCAGGACGGCCGTGACGTTGACGTCGAGCTGACGTTGCAGCGCGTCCGGCGGGATGGTCCAGAAATCGCCGTTGAGGCCGAAGCCCGCGTTGTTCACCAGCAGGTCGACCGGCTCGGCTTCCAGCCGGGCCTCGACCAGTGCCCGTCCGTCCACTTCGGACAGATCGGCGGGCAGGACGACCACGTCGACGCCGTGTGCCTCGACCAGTTCCGCCGCGAAACCCTCCAGCCGGTCGACGTCGCGGGCGACGAGCACGAGGTCGTATCCCTCGGCGGCGAGCCGGCGCGCGAACTGCGCGCCGATGCCGGCGGTGGCACCGGTGATCAGGGCGGTCTGTGTCATGCCGCCGAACCTACTCCTCGGTCGGATTCCGGGAAGACGCTCGGCTGAGCCGGGTGTGGGGGTCACCCACCGTGGGGATTTGACGTGCAACCGCGCTGGTCGGGAAGTATCGTCCGGCCCCATGGGGAAGCACAGCAGGCGAAAGCCGAGCTACCTGCCCAAAGTCGCGGTCGGCGCGGCGCCGCTGGCGTTGTTCCTCGCCGGCCCGGCCACCGCGATCGCCACCCAGACCGACCCGTCGATCCCGCTGCCCCTCGACCACCAGCGCGAAGGCAGCCTCGACCGCGGAGCCGGCTTCACCACCGAAGGCGACACGTCCGTCTTTCGCGGCTTCTTGACCAACACCGAACGGAACGTCTTCGGCAAGGACCTCGGCGACGCGAAGGTCGTCGCGGACGTTCGCCGCTCGGTGAGCGAGACCGTCGAGACCCGCGAGAGTGTCACCGCCCGCCCGGACAAGGTCGGCGCGCTCGGTGCGGCGAAAACCACCGAGACCCTCAAACAAGGCCAGCGCGAAGCCGTGAAGGTCGACCGCTACGGCAGTGTCGTCGCCGGGAACGAGACCGAACTCGAGCGGACCGGCTCCCGGCTGACCGAGGTCTCGCTCGACCCGCATACCGGCGTCCCCACCTTCGTCTCCCAGGACGGTCGCGGTGTCCGCGCGGCCGAGGGGACCTACCACGCCGTCCGCCCGCTTCCCGGGGTCGGCGTGATCAACGAGACGGACCAGCGAGCAGGCGGCACCCTCGATCGCGCCGTCCGGCTCGACGGCGGGTTCTCCGGCGACCTCGGTGGCGTGCTGGAGGCCGGGCGGTCGTCCGGGCACGCGGTCGACGTCGGCGACCTCGCGGCCGTCGGGACGACGTCGGCGCAGCACGGCAACGGCCGGTTCAAGGGCGTTCTTCCGCTGGACGTCGGCTCGGGCACCGCCTTCGGCCAAGAGCACGCCCTCGGTGGCAACATCGGTCCGGGGACCGGACTGGTGACCACCGGACAGGGCGTGGATCTGGCGCAGCACCGCGGCGGGCTCGCGGGCTCCGGTTCGCACACGATCAGCGGCGACCTCGGCATCGGCGAGGTCGCGTCCGTGCGCGGCGCCACGACGTCATCCGTGCGCGGGGTCCTGCCCAGCACCGATCCGGCGCAGGCGGGGCAGGTGACGCAGTCCGGGACACTCGACCTGACCCTGCTCGGTCAGCCGGCGCACACCGGCTACACCGCCGGGGCGCTCCCGCTGGAGCTCAAGCAGTCCTAAGCCCGGGCAGACGCGCACCGTCGCTGTTGAGGGGTGGGCAACGGCTACTTTCCCGACTTCCAGAGTTGCCGAAGGCTCCTTTCGTCGCATCAGACGCGGTGAAGGGAGCCTTCAGCCCACCACCGGCACCGCACGCGAACGCCACCCTCGACGGTCAAGCCGCGCCTGACAGTCCTAAGCCTGGGGCTCGATGTCGTCCGGGGCCTCGGCCTGCCAGTGGCGGCCCGGGGTCGACGCGTTGTCGTACTCCTCGTCGAACGGGTCCACGATGTCGGCGATCTCGCCGAGGTCGCGCAGCAGCCGCTCGAGCCGCGACGGCCCGGCGTTCGGGGCGACGCTCGCGAGCACCCACTCGTTCTCCAGCCACGCCACGCCGACGTCGCCGCCGAGCGAGTCCGCCGCGTCGACGAGTTCCTGCGTGATCACCTTGCGGGCACCCTCGGAGTCGTCCGCGAAGGCGTAGCGCTGACCGATGGGGCCGAGCATCTCGGGCATGTCCTGGCGCTGGAACGGCACGCTGGACAGCCACATCTCCAGCGGCGTCTCGTGCACGCGGTTGCAGCGCACGGCGACCACGACCGCCGGGATCTGGCCCTCGGTCTCGATGTCGAAGATGAAGACGGGGCGCCGCCCGTCGGAGGTGAAGGTGGACCCGGCCACGACGTTGACCGCCAGCTGCGCGCCGAAGTAGCCGATCGCGCCGTTGGACCACTGCCGCGGCAACCGCTCGTCCTCTTCGACGAACTGCCAGCCGCGCAGCTCGGCCCAGCGCATGCGCTCGCGATTGCGCGAGCCCTCCTTCGCCCGGTCGGCCGCGAGCAGCGCCAGCCCCGCCACCAAGGCGACGGCGGCGATGACGAACCAGATCCACGCCGGAATACCCACGACGGTCAGGGTATCCCCCTGCCCTCACCGGATGTGATCGCCGGGCGCCGTGTCGCGCACACCTTTCGGTGCTGGGCCCGGGAAAGACCACGAAAGACGCCGGGAAAGGTCGACAAATCGCTGTGTCGCCAATGCCATGAAAGGTCCTTTCCTTGCGAAATTTGCAAGGAAAGGACCTTTCATGGCGGTTCCGCGTGACTGGATGGACGACTCGCGTGATCCAACGGACGACACGCGTGAGTGGCGAGGACGGCTCTAACCGTCCTCGCCACTCACGAGGCCTCAGTCCACCCGCGTGACCGTCAGGGCTTCCGACGCCTCCTGGGCCGGGATGTCCACCCGGACCGTGTCGCCGTCCCGGATCTCACCGGCCAGCAGCTGCTTCGCCAGCTTGTCGCCGATCGCCGACTGCACGAGCCGCCGCAGCGGCCGCGCGCCGTAGATCGGGTCGAAGCCGTTCAGCGCGAGCCACTCGCGTGCCCCGTCGGTGACCTCCAGCGTCAGGCGGCGCCGCGAAAGCCGCGTGGCGAGCCGCTCGATCTGGATGTCCACAATGGACGTCAGCTCGTCGGTGCCCAGCGCGTGGAAGACCACGATGTCGTCCAACCGGTTCAGGAACTCCGGTTTGAACTGCCGCTGCACCACCGACATCACCGCGTCGTTGCGCTGACGCTCGTCGAGCGCCGGGTCGGCGATGGCCTGCGAGCCGAGGTTCGACGTCAGCACCAGGATCGTGTTGCGGAAGTCGACCGTGCGGCCCTGGCCGTCGGTGAGCCGTCCGTCGTCGAGCACCTGGAGAAGCACGTCGAACACGTCCGGGTGCGCCTTCTCGACCTCGTCGAGCAGCACCACCGAATACGGCCGCCTGCGCACCGACTCGGTCAGCTGCCCGCCCTGGTCGTAGCCGACGTAGCCCGGAGGCGCCCCGACCAGGCGCGCCACCGAGTGCTTCTCGGCGTACTCGCTCATGTCGATCCGCAGCATCGCGCGCTCGTCGTCGAACAGGAACTCGGCCAGCGCCTTCGCCAGCTCGGTCTTGCCGACACCGGTCGGGCCGAGGAACAGGAACGAACCGGTCGGCCGGTCGGGGTCGGCGACGCCCGCCCGGGTGCGGCGCACCGCGTCCGAGACGACCTGCACGGCCTCCTTCTGCCCGACGACCCGCTTGCCGAGCTCCTCCTCCATCCGGAGCAGCTTGCCCGTCTCACCTTCCAGCAGCCGCCCGGCCGGGATACCGGTCCACGCGCTGACCACGTCGGCGACGTCGTCCGCGCTGACCTCCTCCTTGAGCATGACGTTCTGCTGGCTGACCTCGTTCGCCTCGGTCGCGGCCTGGAACTCCTTCTCCAGCGCGGGAATCCGGCCGTAGCGGAGTTCGGCGGCCTTGCCGAGGTCGCCGTCGCGTTCGGCGCGTTCGGACTCGCCGCGCAGCTGCTCCAGCTGCTCCTTGAGTTCGCGGACGCGCTCGATCGAGCCCTTCTCGTTCTGCCAGCGCGCGGTCAGCGCCGTCAGCGTTTCCCGCTTTTCGGCCAGTTCCGAGCGCAGCGCGGCGAGGCGCTCCTTGGACGCGGCATCGTCCTCTTTGGACAATGCCATCTCTTCGATCTCCATCCGCCGCACGGCGCGCTCGACCTCGTCGATCTCGACGGGCCGCGAGTCGATCTCCATGCGGAGCTTCGAGGCGGCCTCGTCGACCAGGTCGATCGCCTTGTCCGGCAGGAACCGGGCGGTGATGTAGCGGTCGGACAGCGTCGCGGCGGCGACCAGCGCGGCGTCGGTGATGCGCACACCGTGGTGCACCTCGTACCGTTCCTTGAGCCCGCGCAGGATGGCGATGGTGTCCTCGGGGGACGGTTCGCCGACCAGCACCTGCTGGAAGCGCCGCTCCAGCGCGGCGTCCTTCTCGATGTGCTCGCGGTACTCGTCGAGCGTGGTCGCGCCGACCATCCGCAGCTCGCCGCGGGCGAGCATCGGCTTGATCATGTTGCCCGCGTCCATCGCGCCCTCACCGGTCGCGCCGGCGCCGACGATGGTGTGCAGCTCGTCGATGAAGGTGACGACCTCGCCCGCGGAGTCGGTGATCTCCTTGAGCACGGCCTTCAGCCGCTCTTCGAACTCGCCGCGGAACTTGGCGCCCGCGACCATCGAGCCGAGGTCCAGCGCCACCACGCGCTTGCCGCGCAGCGACTCCGGCACGTCACCGGCGACGATGCGCTGGGCGAGCCCTTCGACGATGGCCGTCTTGCCGACGCCCGGCTCGCCGATCAGCACCGGGTTGTTCTTGGTGCGGCGCGAGAGCACCTGCACCACGCGGCGGATCTCGGTGTCGCGGCCGATCACCGGGTCCAGCTCGCCGGCGCGGGCGCGCTCGGTCAGGTCGACGCCGTACTTCTCCAGCGCTTTGAACGTGCTTTCGGGATCCGCGCTGGTGATCCGCGCGGAGCCGCGCACCTTGGCGAACGCGTCGCGCAGCGCGTCCGGGGTGGCGCCGTGCCGCTTGAGCAGCTCGGCCACCGGCCCGCCTTCGGTGGCGAGGCCGACGAGGAGGTGCTCCGTCGAGACGTACTCGTCGCCGAGCTCGGTCGCGAGCTTCTGCGCGTGCGTCAGCGCCTTGACGGCGTTCGTGTCGAACTGCGGGCTCGACACGGTGGCGCCGGTCGCCGACGGCAACGCCGCGATCAGCGGCTCCAGCTCCTTGTGCACCTGCGCCGGATCGGCCCCGACCGCGGTCAGCAGCGGTGCGGTGAGCCCCTCACCCTGCGCCAGCAGGGCGCCGAGCAGGTGCGCGGCCGCCACGTGCGGGTTCCCCGCCATCGTGGCCGCCTGCGCCGCCGACGAGATCGCCTGCTGGGTCTTCGTGGTCGGGTTGAAAGCGTCCATCCCTCACCTCGTACTAGGTCCTGCTAAATACTGTCGACAGGTACAACGTCAGAAAAGTTGAGTCTGTTCCGCTCAACTTGAGAAAGTTCAGCGCCCGGTCGGCGAGACGGCCTCCGCGGGCAGGCGCGGACCCACCCGGCCGAGGCCGACGACGGCCGTGCAGGCGCACGCGGCCACGAGCACCCACGGGATCCAGACTGCCACGGAGAACAGCGCGACGACGGCCGGAGCGATCACCGCGGCGAGTGTGAACGCGTATTGGAAGGCCGCCAGATACCGGCCCCGAGCCTCCGGTGGCGCCGCCGCTTCGGCGAGCGCACCGGAGCGCGGACCGAAAGCGAGATCGCCCGCGGCCAGCACGAGGGTCGCGCCGAGCAGGTAAACCGGCTGGAACACCTTCGGCACGAACACCACCATCAGGCAAGCCAGGCACCACACCGCGAACAACGCCGAACCCACGCGCATCGCGGCGATCCGGGTCAGCTTCCTGGTCAGCCGCAGCCCGACGACTCCACCCAGACTGGTGACGACGGTGAGCAGCGCAATGATCGCACCGGGAAGCCATCGAGGCCCCTGCAACGCGTTGAAGATGTACACCGGCATCCCGATGAGAAAGAAGTCCATCGTGAGCGCGAAGAGGCCGCTGAACACGATGAGCGCCAGGTACGGGCGGTTCCGCCAGACCCGCGCGGACGCCGAGCACCGCGGCAGGTGCCGCGGGACCGGCGTGACGAGCGTCGAGAGGATGGCCGCGGCGATGACGAAGGTCGCGACGTCCAGCATCACGACGACGTAGAGGCCTTCGCGCCCGACCCACACGAGCAGCCCCGCCGCCGCGAGCCCGCCCAGCCCGAAGCCCGCGGAGCGGACCATCGCGGCTTCGGCGAACGGCCGGTCCTTCGGTCCTTCTCCGGCGACGTCGGCGATGAGCGAGAACTGCGAGCTGTAGAACAGCTGCTGCCCGGCCGCGAGCATGACGGACGCCCCGACGACCCCGGCGAATCCTTCGGCCAGCAGGAAAGCGCTCACGCCGGCGGCCTGCAGGACGTGGGAACAGATCATCACCGTCCTCGGGCCGATCAGGTCGACGAGCCGTCCGGCGAACGCCGGGACGAGCAGGCCCGCCAGTGCACCGAGAGTGACCGCGCTCCCCGCCTGAGCGAGGGGAAGACCCACCACACGGATGACGAAGACCAGCCCGAGCGGGAGGAAAAGGCCCGAGCCGAAGTTGTCGATTCCCAAGGCGACCAGCAATGCGACCCGGTTACGCACTGATACGACGCTACCGGCGTCACGGCGCTACGAAAGGTCCGTTCAGTCAAGACCGGCGGGTAGCAACGGCCCCGGTCAGACGTCGCAGGTCCGCACGGACAGGGCGGCGCGGACATCGGCGTTCATCTCCGCCAGGCGCGTGGTCAGTTCGAGCACCTTTTCGTCGTCCCAGTCACCGAGCGCGCGCTCCATGAACTCCAGATAGCCGGCCCGCCGACGGCCCAGCTCCGCGCGCCCGCGTTCGGAGATGCTGATGATCGACGCGCGGCCGTCTTCGGGGGCGGGACGGCGGTCGACCATGCCCGCCGCGGACAGCTGGGAGATTTGACGACTTACGACCGAAAGGTCCACAAAGCGTCGTTTGGCCAATTCGGACGGTCGCGCCTCACCGTGCTTCGCCAGATCCGACAGCAGCATCGCGGCCGCCGGATGCAGCCCGGGGTCGTCCTGCCACGCCTGCATTATCCAGGCGTGCTGCAACTGGGAGGCGGCCTTCAGCTCACGCATCAGCTCGACCCTGGCGTCGTCCGCGGAGCTCATCGGTCCCTCCTGGCTACTTGTACAGTACAACTTTATTCGGCGACACTTGCGTAAGACAACTATTTACCTCGTGAGATCGCCCACTGCCGACCGGTTTCGAGTACACCCGTCCGGAGCAACGATGCGGGCAAAAGGTCTCTCGGCGGCTAGTCTCGCGAACGAGCCGGAATTCAGCCGACCGGCCCGACAGCCACTGACCGGAGAGGTGAATGATCCGTGAATTCTTCTCCAGTGGACCCTCGTTCGTGAACCTGGGGAACTGTCTTCCGGTATGCGCTTCCCGATCAGCGACTCCCAGCCCGTGACGGCCGACGCGGTCAGCCCGGTCCCGCGGTCTTCGGCGCCGCGTGAAGCCCCGCCCGCGGTCACCGCGATGGTGCGGCTCATCCGGGACACCTGGGCGAAGTCGGAACCCTTCATCCCGGAGATCTCCCAGTTCTTCTACGGGATGCTGTTCACCCTCGCGCCCGCCACCCGCGACTTCTTCCCGATCAACATGGAGGTCCAGCGCGGCAGGCTGGTCCGCGCGCTGGTCCACATCGTGCAGATGGTCGACCGGCCGGACGACCTCGTCCCGTTCCTGACCCAGCTCGGCCGCGACCACCGCAAGTTCGGCGTCATCCCGCGGCACTACGAGGCCGTCGGCACCGCGCTGCTCGCCTCGCTCAAGAACCACCTGGGTCCGGACTGGACACCCGAGGTCGAACGGGCCTGGGCGGAGGCCTTCACCATCGTCGCCCGCGCGATGCAGGAGGCCGCCGCGGCCGACGTCAACCCGGCGTCGTGGTCGGCGACCGTCCTCGAACACCGGCGGCTCACCTGGGATCTCGCCCTGGTCCGCGTCCAGCCCGAATTCCCGGTGCCGTACCAGCCCGGTCAGTACATGAGCGTCGAAGTACCGCAGCGGCCGAGGCTCTGGCGCTACCTTTCGCCGGCGAACGCGCCGCGCGAGGACGGCGGCATCGAGTTCCACGTGCGCGCGGTCGACGGCGGCTGGGTGTCGCGCGCCATCGTGAGCCACACGCAGCCCGGCGACGTCTGGCGGCTCGGGCCGCCGCTCGGCAGGCTTTCGGTCGACCGCACCGACGGCCGCGGTGTCCTGATGATCGCGGGCGGCACCGGTATCGCGCCGCTGCGCGCCATTCTGGACGACCTCGCGCAGTGGGGCGAGAACCCCAAGGTCCAGTTGTTCTACGGCGGACCGTCGCGTGAGGACCTTTACGACCTCGACGAGTTGCGTGCCCTCGCGGCCACGAACCCGTGGCTCACCGTGACCCCGGTGGTCGAGCGCGGTGAAGAAGCCCCCGGATGCGTCCAGGGCACGCTCGCGGAAGCCGTTACGCAGCAAGGATCCTGGCCGGGGCACCGGATCCTCGTCGCCGGTTCGCCCGCGATGATCCGGGCGACGGTGTCCCGGATGCTGGTCGCGGGCAGCGCGCTCGACCAGATCGCGTACGACCCCTTCACCATCGACTAGCGAATTCGATTCCACAATGGTGATCAGTCGCGGAGCGCATACCGTTACGTGACCCGGTAATCACGCAGAAAAACCCACCCGATCGGCGGATCACGCTTTCCCGCCGGCGTGGCGAAAACCACTGGTAAGCAAGGGAAAACAGCCCATGCTTGATCACCTTCACTGAGCGCCAGATGAGGTTGACGGCGCGTATATCGTTTGCTCCGATCGAGCGGGAAACAAACATTATCGGGTCCTTTCGCGACTTTCGGGCATACAGTCGGGAACCCTCGGGGGAACACGAGCACGATGACATCGGGTCTGGAGAATATGCCCGATCCAACTGGAGAAAATCGTTCACCCATGACTGCCGAAACAGTGAAATACGAGCATCCACCCGGTTCGTCCAGATCTTCACCGATCGCCGTCCCGCCTTTGATCGAGACGCCGACGGCGGACAAGTCCGTGCAGCTGGCCAAGCTCATCAGGACGAGTTTCGCCGCCGTCGAAACGAAGTCCGAGGAGTTGTCCCAATACTTCTACGGGGCGCTCTTCGCCGTTTCGCCCGACGCCAGGGCGCTGTTCCCGATCAACATGGCCACGCAGCGAAATCGTTTGCTGCGCGCCCTCGTCTACGTCGTGCAGATGGTGGACCGGCCCGACGAACTGGCCACGTTCCTCGGCCAGCTCGGCCGGGACCACCGGAAGTTCGACGTCCTCGGCCGCCATTACGACGCCGTCGGCGTCGCGCTGATCGCCGCGTTGAAGAGATTCTTGAAGGACGACTGGACTCCCGAGGTGGAGGACGCCTGGGTCACCGCGTACGGCGTCATTTCGAAGAGCATGCGCGAGGCGGCGGGCAAGGAGGTCGGGCCGGCGTGGTGGAAGGCGACCGTCATCGAACACCGCGTCGTGTCCCCCGACGTCGCCATCGTCAAGGTGCGCACCGATCAGCCGCTCCCGTACCGGGCCGGCGGCTACGTCAGCGTCGAGGTACCGCAGCGGCCGCGGATGTGGCGGTACTTCTCGCCCGCCACCGCTCCGCACGACGACGGGACGATGGAGTTCCACGTGCACGCCGTGCGCGGCGGCTGGGTCTCGCGCGCGATCGTCCACCACACCCGTTTCGGCGACGTCTGGCGCCTCGGCCCGTCGCTCGGCGCGCTTTCGGTGAATCACACGGAAAGCCGTCCACTGCTGATGATCGGCGGCGGCACCGGCGTCGCGCCGCTGCTCGCCCTGCTCGACGACATGTCGCGCTGGAAGAACAACCCGCCGGTGCACCTGTTCTTCGGCGGCCGCCGTCCGGAAGACCTCTACGCCCTCGACCAGCTCCGCGGGCTCGCCGTCACCTCCCCTTGGCTGACGGTGACACCGGTGACCGAGGAAGGCGCCATCCCCGGCGGCGACCGCGGCACGCTGGCCACGGCGGTCACCCAGCGCGGCGCCTGGAAGGAACGCGACGTGTACGTCGCCGGGTCGCCGTCGATGATCCGCGCGACCATCGCGAAACTGCTCGCCGCGGGCACGGACCTGGGGCGGATCAAGTACGACCCCTTCACCCTGGACTGAGCCGATGCTTCGTTCGTATTAGGCCGATCGGCTGTTCCACCTGGGCTCGACGCAGCAGTAGGTCAGTGAATCATTGACCACGGTCACCGGCGGATTTATGGTCTAGACCACATTGCTCCCCGTCGCGGGAACACCGTCGTTCCATCCCCAGGAGCCGGCATGACCGTCAAACGCAAGCTCGTGGCAGCCGCCGCCGGTGCGATCCTCGCCCCGATCGCCATCGTCGCCATCCCGCAAGTGGCCAGCGCCCACGGCTATGTGCTGTCCCCGCCCAGCCGCCAGGCGAACTGCGCCCAAGGCAAGGTTTCCGGCTGCGGTGCCATCGTCTACGAACCGCAGAGCGTCGAAGGCCCCAAGGGGCTCCGCAGCTGCAACGGCGGCCTTCCCGGATTCGCCGAGCTCAACGACGAGTCGAAGCCGTGGCCCGCCGCGTCGGTCGGCAACAGCGTGACCTTCAACTGGAAGTTCACCGCCTACCACCGGACCACGAACTACGAGTACTACATCGGCGGCACCAAGATCGCCGACATCAGCGGGAACAACTCCGCGCCGAAGGACCCGACGTCGCACACGGTGAGCCTGAACGGCTTCAGCGGCCGCCAGAAGGTGCTCGCCATCTGGAACATCGCGGACACGCCGATGGCCTTCTACAGCTGCATCGACCTGCAGATCGGCGGCGGCAACCCGCCCACGACCAGCAATCCGCCGACCACGAGCAACCCGCCCACGACGTCGAACCCGCCGACCAGCACCAGCAACCCGCCCACCGGCGGCACCTGGGCGGCCGGAACGTCCTACGCGGTCGGCAGCACGGTGACCTACGGCGGCGCGACCTACCGGTGCCAGATGGCGCATACCGCGATCCAGGGCTGGGAACCGCCGAACACGCCCGCCCTTTGGACGCGGCAGTGAAGCTGGCCCTCGTTCTCGTCGCCGGTCTCGTGGCCCTCGCGGGCTGCGGGGCCGGCGACGGCTCACCCACCAACGCCGGTGCCCCGATCTCCCCCGTCCCCCAGTCGGCCGGGGCGTCCGCGGAGTACAACGACGCCGACGTGATGTTCCTGCAGATGATGATCGCCCACAACAACCAGGGCGTGGAGATCGTCAAGCTGGTCAAGGCCAAGCAGGGGCAGAAGCAGGAGCTGACGAATCTCGCCGCCGCCATCGAGGCGACGCAGCAGACCGAGACCACGGACATGCGGAATTGGCTGAAGGCCTGGGGCAAACCCGAGACGGGCTCGGCGGATCCGCACGCGCATCACCACCACGGTGGCGACGGGCTCACCGACAAGGGACTTCTCGAAGCACTGTCCAAAAAGGATGGTTCGGAGTTCAGCCTCGACTTCGCGGACATCTTCGTGGCGCACCAGCACAACGGAGTGGCGCTGGCGAGGACCGAGCTGAAGGACGGGAAGAACCCCGAAGCGAAGGCGCTGGCCCAGCGGATCCAGGACTCGCGCACCGGCGAGGTCCAGCAGATCCGGTCCGTGGTGCCCGGCCAGTGACGCATTTAGTCCTCTAAATGCCGGGCTGACGCCCGGAGCATTTAGAGGACTAAGTGCGTTTTTTGGGCTTCCAGACCACGAGTGCCGTCTGCTGCCGCAGGGGAACGAGATCCTTGCGGTACGAGGCGTGCACGGCCGCGGCCGTCTGCTCGGCGGAGAGGTACGCCGCGGTGAGCTCCTCGGTCAGTTCGGCGATACGCGAGCGGAGCGCGTCGACCTGGTTCTCCAGCTCGATGATCCGCTTGATGCCCGCGAGGTTGACACCGTCCTCTTGGGACAGTCGCTGCACTTCGCGCAGCAACGCGATGTCCCGCATCGAGTAACGGCGTCCACCGCCGGAGGTCCGGCCCGGCGACACGAGACCCTGCCGGTCGTAGGACCGCAGGGTCTGCGCGTGCAGGCCGGAAAGCTGCGCCGCCACCGAAATGACGAACACCGGGGTGTCCTCGTCCGCACCGTGCGGCAGCCCGCCGAACATCGTGCTCACCTGCCTTCGAGAAGTTCGGTGATCTCCGGTCGCGGATCGTGGTCGGCCATGGCCTCCGCGTAAGCCTCCAGCGCCTCACGGGCCTTGTCGTCCAATTTGGCCGGGATGGCCGCCTGCAGGGTGACCAGCAGATCGCCCTGCGAGCCGTCACGTTTCGCGATTCCCTTGCCGCGCACACGAAGTACGCGACCGCTCGCCGTACCCTGCGGCACCTTCAGCGAGACCTTGCCCTCGAGCGTCGGCACGGTGATCGTGCCGCCGAGGGCCAGTTCCGCGAAGGACACCGGCACGGTGATCGTCAGGTCGAGGTCCTTGCGCCCGAACAACGCGTGCGGAGCGACGTGCACCCGGACGTACAGATCGCCCGGCTGCGCGCCGCCACGGCCCGGTTCGCCCTGGCCCGCCAGCCGGATCCGCTGGTCGTCGGCGACGCCCGGCGGGATCCGCACGGTCAGGGTGCGGGTGCGGGTGCTGATGCCCTCGCCCGCGCATTCCGGGCACGGGTCGTCGATGATCTTGCCGCGGCCGCGGCAGTCGCGGCACGGCTCGGAGAACGCGAACGCGCCCTGGCTGCGGCTGACCAGCCCGCTGCCCTGGCAGGTCGCACACGTCCTCGGAGAGGTTCCCGGCTTCGCGCCGTTGCCACCGCAGGTGGAACAGGTCGCCGGGCTCGACAGCCGCAGCGGCAGGGTCGCGCCCTTGACCGCCTCGGCGAAGTCGATCCGGACGTCGGTCTCCACGTCGGCACCGCGTTGCGGCCGGTTCGCCGTGGCACCGGCCGCGGCGCCGCGGCGGCCGAAGAGGCCGCCGAGGATGTCGCCGAGACCGCCGAAGCCGCCCTGCTGCTGACCCGCCTGGCCGAAGATGTCGCCGACGTCGAACCCGCCGCCGGCACCCCCGCCCGGGAAGCCGAAGCCACCGGGACCGCCGGAGCCGAAGAGGCGGCGAGCCTCGTCGTACTCCTTGCGCTTGGACGTGTCGGACAGCACGCCGTACGCCTCGGAGACCGCCTTGAACTTCTTCTCGGCCTCCGCGTTGCCCGCGTTGGCGTCGGGGTGGTTCTCCTTGGCCAGCTTGCGGTAGGCCTTCTTGATCTCGTCCGCGGTGGCGTCGGAGGAGACGCCCAGTTCACGGTAGAAGTCCTTACCGATCCATTCCCGTGCACTCACCGAACGTCTCCTCCTTTCACGCCGTATCGCCGATCAGCGGTTGTTCTCATCGAAAAGTTCGCCCTCGAGCGGCAGTTCGCCGCCCACCGGCGGGTCCACCGGGGCGCCACCCGGCTCGTGGTCGGTGACCCCGACCATCGCCGGACGCAGCACGCGCTCGCCGAAGCGGTAACCGCGGCGCATGACCATGGTGACCGTCGGCCCGGTGACGTCCGGAGACGTGCTGTGCTGCACCGCCTCGTGCACGCTCGGGTCGAAGGGCTCGCCCTCGGCGCCGAACGCTTCGAGGCCCGACCGCTGCAGGCTCCCGACCAGCTTCTCGCCGACCGCCTTGAAGGCACCGGTCAGATCGCCGTGCTGCTCCGCGCGCTCGAGGTCGTCGAGCAGCGGAAGCAGGTCGCCGACGACCGACGCCTTCGCGCCGACGACGACCTGCTCGCGGTCGCGGTCCACGCGCTTGCGGTAGTTGGCGTACTCCGCCTGGAGGCGCTGGAGGTCGGCGGTGCGTTCCGCCAGCTCCTTCTCCAGACCGGTGGCCACCGACACGGAGTCGTCCACAATGGACTCCCCGAGGCCGGGGCCCGCGTGTGCCGCGGGCTCCGGTTCGACGGTGTCTTCGGCCGGAGCGGCGTGCTTCGGACCATCCTGGGTTTCGGCGGCCGGGGCGGCCGAGCGGACCTCACCGGTCAGCGGGTCGATCCGCCTACGGTCCCGCACGACCACCGGTTCCTCCGGGCCCCGGCCCTCGGTTTCGTCGTAGCGTCCCGTCACTTCTTGTCCTTCTCGTCCTCTTCGACGATCTCGGCGTCGACGACGTCGTCCGCCTTGGCCTGCGAACCGGTGCCCGCGCCCGCCGCACCGGCGGCGCCTTCACCGGCGGCACCTTCGGCGCCCGGGGTGGCGTTGGCGTAGAGCGCGGTGCCCAGCTCCTGCGAAGCGGTGTTCAGCTTCTCGATGGACTCGCGGATCTTCGCCGAGTCGGTGCCCTTGAGCGCCTCGTTGGCCTCGTCGATCGCGGACTTCACCTTGCCCTTGAGCTCGTCGGGCAGCTTGTCCTCGTTGTCCTTGACGAACTTCTCGGTCTGGTAGACCAGCGTCTCCGCCTGGTTGCGGGTCTCCGCCTCCTCGCGGCGCTGCTTGTCCTCCTCGGCGTGCGCCTCGGCGTCCTTGACCATGCGCTCGATGTCGTCCTTCGGCAGCGCGGAGCCACCGGTGATCGTCATCGACTGCTCCTTGTTCGTGCCCAGGTCCTTCGCGAGGACGTGCACGATGCCGTTGGCGTCGATGTCGAAGGTGACCTCGATCTGCGGCACGCCACGCGGGGCGGGCGGGAGACCGGTCAGCTCGAACATGCCGAGCTTCTTGTTGTGCGCGGCGATCTCGCGCTCACCCTGGAACACCTGGATCTGCACCGACGGCTGGTTGTCGTCCGCGGTGGAGAAGATCTCCGAACGCTTGGTCGGGATCGTGGTGTTGCGCTCGATGAGCTTGGTGAACACGCCGCCCTTGGTCTCGATGCCCAGCGAAAGCGGGGTCACGTCGAGCAGCAGGACGTCCTTGACCTCGCCCTTGAGCACACCGGCCTGCAGCGCCGCGCCGACCGCGACGACCTCGTCCGGGTTCACGCCCTTGTTCGGCTCGCGGCCGCCGGTCAGCTCCTTGACCAGCTCGGACACGGCCGGCATACGGGTGGAACCACCCACGAGCACGACGTGGTCGATGTCGCCGACGGCGACACCCGCGTCACGGATGACGTTGTTGAACGGCTTGCGGGTGCGCTCGAGCAGGTCCGAGGTGATCTTCTGGAACTCGGCGCGGGAGAGCTGCTCGTCGAGGAACAGCGGGTTCTTGTCCGCGTCCACGGTGATGTACGGCAGGTTGATGCTGGCCGAGTTCGAGCTGGACAGCTCGATCTTCGCCTTCTCGGCGGCCTCACGGATGCGCTGGAGCGCCATCTTGTCCTTGGTGAGGTCGATGCCGTTGGACGACTTGAACTTGTCGACCAGCCAGGTGACGATCCGCTCGTCCCAGTCGTCACCGCCGAGGTGGTTGTCACCGGAGGTCGCGCGGACCTCGACGACACCCTCGCCGATCTCCAGGAGCGAGACGTCGAACGTACCGCCACCGAGGTCGAAGACCAGGATGGTCTGTTCCTTCTCGCCCTTGTCGAGGCCGTACGCCAGCGCCGCCGCGGTGGGCTCGTTGACGATGCGGAGCACGTTCAGGCCGGCGATCTGCCCGGCTTCCTTCGTGGCCTGCCGCTGCGCGTCCTCGAAGTACGCGGGGACGGTGATGACCGCGTCGGTGATGGTCTCGCCCAGGTACGCCTCGGCGTCGCGCTTGAGCTTCATCAGCACGCGGGCGCTGATCTCCTGCGAGGTGTAGGCCTTGCCGTCGATCTCGGTCTTCCAGTCGGTACCGATGTGCCGCTTGACCGACCGGATGGTCCGGTCGACGTTCGTCACGGCCTGGTTCTTCGCCGGCTGACCGGTCAGCACTTCGCCGTTCTTGGCGAAGGCGACGATGGACGGGGTGGTGCGTGAACCTTCCGAGTTGGCGATGACCGTCGGCTCGCCGCCCTCAAGGACAGCGACGACCGAGTTGGTCGTGCCGAGGTCGATGCCGACCGCTCGCGCCATGGTGTGATCCTCCTGCTAGTTCGTGACCTGCACGTTCTCACCCACCTTGAGTGGGCTCAACGCAAGTTGTATCGGGATGGCAGGGCTTCCGTCAAGCCGGACTTGAGTCACCCTCACTCAACCTTGTATCCGGCTCAACGTGCGGCGCGGCCGTCTTGTTCCCGGGCTACCGGCAGACCGTGCCCGGAGCCGGTGTGACGCCGCTCACCAGGTACTTCGTCTCTTCCGTGCGCACGCAGGCTGAGTTCAGCAGGCCCGTGTGCCCGTACCCGGCGTCGACGAGCAACGTCGAATTCTCGATGTTCCTCGCGAGCCCCTTCGCCCAAACGAGCGGCGTCGCCGGATCGTGTTCACCGCCGACCACGAGGATCGGCGCGGCGCCGGTCACCTTCTGCGGTCGCGGCAGGTAGGCGGACGGCACGGGCCAGCCCGCGCACCCGCTCGCCATGTCCCAGAACTCCGAGTACCGCCAGCCGTGCGGCGAGAGCGCCTTCACCAGTCCCTGCATCGCCCTCATGTCGGCGTAGGAGGTGAACGGCGAGCCGAAGTCGTGACAGCCGATCGAGCGGTACGCGCCGTAGGACGGGTCGAGCTGGGAGTACGGCAGCAACCCGTCCGCGTCACCCGCCGTCGCGGCGTCGATCGCCTTCGCCAGGCCGGGCCAGAACGCGGGCAGGATGAGATTGCCGTAGACCCCGGACGCCATCTCCTCGGCGGTCACGTTCCGCCCGAGCTGCTTCGACGGCACGCCACCGGGCGTCCGCATCAAGGCGTCGTAGGTGGCGAGGACGTCCTTGCCGCGAAGTACACAGTCGGCCGACGTCGTGCACCACTTCGCGAAGTCCTTGAGCGCGCCTTCGGTCGCGACGGCTTCTTCGAGGACCGCCTGCCTGGTCGGCCGCGAGTGGTCGACGGCGCCGTCGAGCACCATCGTCCGGATACGGTCCGGGTACTTCTCCGCGTAGACGGCGCCGAGTTCGGAACCGTAGGAGACGCCGAGCCAGTTCACCTTCGGCTCGCCGAGAGCGCCCCGGATCGCTTCGATGTCGTCCGCGGCGTGCCAAGTGTCCACAGAGGACAATGTGCGCCCGGTCCGCTTCAGGCATTCCTCGCCCGACGCGCGGTTGTGCGCGAGGAGCTTGTCGTAATCGGCGCGACTCCGCGGGAACCGGCTGACCGCCGGATCGTGCAGATCCGGCCCGCAGGTGATCGCGGGCGTGCTTTCGCCGACGCCGCGCGGATCGAATCCGATGACGTCGAACCGCTGCCGCACTTCGGCCATTTCCGGCTTGTCGAGCGCGAAACCGCGGCCGCCGTACTTGAGCACGGTGACCCCGGCGCCACCGGGACCACCCGGATTCGTCAGCAGCGAACCGATGCGGCGCGCGGGATCGGTCGCGGGCAGTTTCGCCAGCGCGATCGAAAAGCCACCGCTCACGCGGAGGTTCGCGCATTCCAGCGTCGGCGCGTGCTCGGTCGCGCACGGCTTCCAGTCGATCCCGGACGCGGCGGACGCCGGCGACGCGGTGAGCGGAAGCAGGGTCAGCGCGGCGACGGCGGCGACGGTTTTCATGCGGGCTTCACCGTGATCGAGCCGGTGCCGGACTGGAGGTCCAGGACGTTCGCCGAAGCCTGGTCCTGCCGGACTCCGCCGGTCTCGACCGTGCCGACCTCCGCCTTCGCGCGGACCTGGTACGCGCCGTCGGGAACGGTGACGACGACCTTGCCGACCTCCGCGTTCGCGGTGACCGCGCCCGGCTTCGCGAGCCCGATTTCGATGTCGCCGGTGCCGGTGCGCAGGTTGACCGGCCCGGACGTGCTCAGCACCTTCAAATCGCCGACGTCGCCCTTCAGGTCGACCGAGGCGGCGCGGGCGAGCGTGATCTTGCCGGTGCCGATGGACCCGGAGATCGCCAGTTCGCGCGGCACCACGACGTCGTAATCGACGCCGCACTGCTGGCAGCCGCCGAGGACCAGCGTGCCGTTCTCGACGCTGTGCGTCTTTCCGGGATTCTTGCCGGTGTACGTCACTTCGCGGCGCAGTGAGACGGGCGCGCCGTCCTCGACCCGGAGCGTGACCCCGCCGACCGGGACGTCCACCCGGATCGCGGTGATCTGCTCGGTGACGGGCGCGCCGTCGCTCAGTTTCTGCTGGAATTCCCCTGTGCAGCCGACGATCCCGAAGGCGGTCAGCGCGCCGAGAGCGAGCGCGCCGAGGACGCGCTTTTCTTTGTTCCCCATGAGAAAGTGTTCCCCCGATAAGTCCGTCAGGCCGCTTTGACCTGGACGCTTCCGCTGTCGGTGTTGAGATCGAGCTTGTGCTGTGCCGAACCGGACTGGTTCACGTCGATGTCGCGGTGCCCGCTGCCGGAACCACCGGTGACGTTGTACTCGCCGGGCGGGACGGTGACCTCGACCGAACCGCTGTCGGTCTGCGCGGTGACGTCGGCGCCCTTGAGCAGTTCGAGTTCGATGCGGCCGCTGTCGGTGCGGGCCTCGACGTTGCCGCCGAGCCGTTCCCCCTTGATGGCACCGGACGCCGCCTGCACGGTGACGGCCTGGCCGATGTTCGCCAGCTCGACGCGACCGGCGTCGGACCGCACCTTGACGGTGCCCGGCACGTCGGCGACGGACACGGCCCCGGAATCGACCATGACGTCCACAGTGGACACTCCAGCGACGTCGAGCGCCCCCGAGTTCAGCTTGCCCGAGACGGGGACACCGGCCGGGACCACCACGTCGTAGCCGACCTCGCAGGCGGTGCCGCACCCGGCCAGGATCAGCGTGTCGCCTTCGACGCGGAACGCGTCACCCGGCTTGTTCCAGCGGTACTGGAACTCCTGGTGGATCCGGACCGGCCCTTCGCCGGCGCGGATCTTGACCCGGCCCTCGTCGTTGTCGATCCGCACGCTGCGGATCGGCTGGGTCACCTCCGAGGTGGCCTCCGCGTCGGACGGCCACCACCAGCCGAGGCCGGTGAGAACACCGACGCCGATCAACGCGATGCCTCCGATCGCGAGGAGTGGGCGCGCCATGGTCTTGAGTCCCTCCAGAGCAGGTTTTCGTGTAGCTCGACGCTAAGGGCAGCGCGGCGGGTTGGACATAGGGGTAACCCCCGGATTCATCCCTGATCCCGCGCCAGGGCTCTCGGGGTCATAACCTGGCTCCGTCATCTGTTCGACGATCAGGAGGACGCATGCCGCAGGCACCCGATCCGTACGAATTCCTGCCCGATCTGCCTGCCTTCACCTTGAGCAGCACCGACATCGAGGAAGGCGGCTTCCTGCCGACGCCCCAGCTTTCCGGGATCTTCGGCGCGGGCGGCGAAGACCGTTCCCCGCAGCTGTCCTGGGAGGGTTTCCCCGCGGAGACCAAGAGTTTCGCGGTCACCTGCTACGACCCCGACGCCCCGACGGCGAGCGGGTTCTGGCACTGGGCGGTGTTCAACATCCCCGCGTCGGTGACCGCGCTGGCCGCGAACGCCGGCGACGAGGCGGGCTCCGGTCTGCCGGAGGGCGCTGTCACCCTGAAGGGGGACGGTGGCGTGAAGCAGTTCCTCGGAGCCGCCCCGCCGCCCGGACACGGGCCGCACCGGTACATCTTCACGGTGCACGCCGTCGACGTCGAAAAGCTGGACGTCGGCGAGGACGCGACGCCGGCTTTCCTCGGCTTCAACCTCTTCGGCCACGCGATCGCCCGGGCGTCGCTGACGGCCCTGCACGAGAACAAGGGCTGAAGGACGCTTTCCCCGCATGGCACGCGGTGAAGGACGCCTTCACCACGTCTCATGCGGGGAAGGTCCCCTTCAGACCTGCCCGTTCGCCCGGCCCCGCTCCATGTACTGCCCCTCGGGCGGGTCGCCGAAGCCGAACTGCCGGTACAGCCCGTGCGCGTCGGCGGTGTGCAGCATCCACCGGAACTCCGCGCCCGGCCCGTTGTCGATCATCTCCCGGACCAGTTCCTTGCCGAGCCCCGCGCCGCGTGCCTCGTCGACGACGAAGACGTCCGCGAGATACGCGCTGCCGATGGTGTCGGAGAACGCCCTCGCGAAGCCGACCAGACGACCGCTCGAAGCCTCGTACGCGCCCACGACGCGCCAAGCGTTCTTGAAGACCTTCTCGACCTGCTCGCGGTCTCGCCACTTGCCCCAGTAGACGCCGGTGGACAGGTGCTTCCACACCACGTCGAGGTCCACCCGTGCCGGGTCGTCATCCAGTTCGTACGCGCCGACGATCCTCATGAGCCGAACGCTACCCAGCAGGTCAACGAGGTTTCAGCAGATAGTCCACCACCGGCCGCAGCTCCTCCGCGGACGGCGGCTCGTCGTCGATGAGGCCCTGGATCAGCAGGCCGTCGATCCCGGCGAGGAACACCCGGAACGCGACCTCGTCGTCGTGCCGGACCATCGAGGTGAGCACGTCCAGCCAGCGCCGGGCGGCGGGCCGCAGCTCGGGTTTGCGCGCGGCCAGCAGGTACAGCTCGTACTCCGCCATCGTCCGCCCGCGGCGCGGGCCCAGCGCCTCCGCGAGCAGCCCGGCGACCTCTTCCGCGCCGCGACTGCCACGCGAGCGGGCGCGGTCGATCATCCAGTAGACCTCCGTCGCCATATCCCGCGCGCACGAGATGAGGGTGGCGATCAGCAGATCGTCGAGGCTCGAGAAGTGATAGGTCGTCGAAGCCGTCGGCACGCCCGCCTCGGCGGCGACCGTCCGATGGGTGACGCCCGCGACGCCGTCCCGTTCGATCACCCGCAACGCGGCCGCGATGATCTCCTCGCGCCGCTTCTCACCCCTGGCCTTGCGGCCGTCGACCTGGATCTTCACTTAGTGCGCGCCTCCCGCCTCGATCAACACGACGCCGCCGATCACCAGCACCAGACCGGCGATCACGGACAGGTTGACCGGCTCCTTGAAGAACACCATCCCGACGGCCGCCACCAGCGCGACCCCGGCCGCGGCCCAGATCGCGTACGCGACGCTCACCGGCACGCCCGCCTTCAGTACATACGCGAGCGCGACGAACGCGCAGGCGTAGCCGGCGACGACGACGATCGACGGCCCCACCTTGCTGAAGCCCTCGGAAAGTTTCAACGAGACCGTGGCGGTTACCTCAGCGGCGATGGCGAAAGCGAGGAGGAAGTACGCACCCATGTCACAAAAACTACCTGGACGATCGTCTTAAAACCAAGAGAGGCGTACACCACATCGGTGGGACTTGGGCGCGGTCAGTGGGTTACCCATCAGTAAGAAGCATTAGTCTGCCCGAACCACCACACGCTTCACTCGGACGAAAGGCACCCGAAGATGGGCGCTGTACAGCTGACGCTCGGCGGGATCTCGGTCCTGCTCGGCGTCGTCGCCTGGGGAATGTTCTTCGCGACCATCGCCCGCTTCGTGCGGGTGATCCGGCTCGGTCAGCCGGACTCGACCCGCAACGGCCCGTTCGTGCCGCGTATGAAGACCCTGATCAAGGAATTCGCCGCGCACACCCGGATGAACAAGATCCGCAGCGTCGGCGCCGCGCACTGGCTCGTCATGTGGGGCTTCCTGCTCGGGTCGCTCGCCCTGTTCGAGGCGTACGGCGAAGTCTTCGTGCCCACCTGGGGCTGGCCGATCCTCGACGACTGGTCGCTGTTCCAGCTGCTTATGGAGGTGCTCGGGGTCGGCACCATCGTCGGTGCCCTGGTGCTGATCGGGATCCGCCAGAAGAACCACCCGCGCCGCGCCGACCGCCAGTCCCGCTTCCAGGGTTCCAACTTCAAGTGGGCGTACTTCATCGAGGCCGTCGTGCTCATCGAGGGCATCGGCATCATCGGTGTCCGCGCCGCGAAGTCCGCGATGAACGTCCACGAAACCCCGATCTGGGCGGCGTTCGTCTCGCACCCGATCGGTGAGCTGCTGCCGGCCAGCCCGAACCTGGTCTCGGTGTTCGCCTTCGTCAAGCTGATGAGTGCCACGATCTGGCTGTTCGTCATCGCCCGCACGATGACGATGGGTATCGCCTGGCACCGGTTCAGCGCCTTCTTCAACATCTACTTCAAGCGCGAGGACGACGGCGGCGTCGCACTGGGCGCGCTCAAGCCGATGATGAGCAACGGCAAGGTGCTCGACCTCGAAGAGGCGGACCCGGACGAGGACACCTTCGGCGTCGGCAAGATCGAGGACTTCAGCTGGAAGGGCTGGCTGGACTTCTCGACCTGCACCGAATGCGGCCGCTGCCAGTCGCAGTGCCCCGCGTGGAACACCGGCAAGCCGCTTTCGCCGAAGCTCGTCATCACGCAGCTTCGCGACCACGCGTACGCGAAGGCGCCGTACCTGCTCGCGGGCGGCAAGCGCGACATGGCCGGCGACGAGATCGGCCTGTCCGGCGACAACATGTACGCGGGCATCGACGTTCTCGCGATCGCCGAGTCGCAGAAGGCGCTCGTCGGCGACGACGGCGGCGTCATCGACCCCGAGGTGCTGTGGTCCTGCACCTCCTGTGGCGCTTGTGTCGAACAGTGCCCGGTGGACATCGAGCACGTCGACCACATCGTCGACATGCGCCGCTACCAGGTGATGATCGAATCCGCGTTCCCCAGCGAACTCAACGGGATGTTCAAGAACCTGGAGAACAAGGGCAACCCGTGGGGCCAGAACGCCAAGGACAGGCTCGCCTGGACCGAGGACCTGGACTTCGAGGTGCCGGTGTTCGACGGCGACCTCGGCGACACCGAGTACCTCTTCTGGGTCGGCTGCGCCGGCGCGTTCGAGGACCGCGCGAAGAAGACCACGCGGGCCGTCGCGGAGCTGCTGCACATCGCGGGCGTCAAGTACACCGTGCTCGGCTCGGAGGAGTCCTGCACCGGTGACCCGGCCCGCCGCGCGGGCAACGAGTTCCTGTTCCAGATGCTGGCGCAGCAGAACGTCGAGATCCTGAACTCGGTGTTCGAGGGCCGTGAACGCAAGGCGCGCAAGGTGGTCGTCACCTGTGCCCACTGCTTCAACACCCTCGCGAACGAGTACCCGGAGCTGGGCGGCCAGTTCGACGTCGTGCACCACACGCAGCTGCTCAACCGCCTGGTGCGGGAGAAGCACCTGACCCCGGTGGCGCCGGTCGCCGAGGACGTCACCTACCACGACCCGTGCTACCTGGGCCGTCACAACAAGGTCTACGACGCTCCCCGTGAGCTCGTCGGCGCTTCGGGCGCGCAGCTGCGCGAGATGCCGCGGCACGGCGACCGCTCGATGTGCTGTGGTGCCGGTGGCGCGCGGATGTGGATGGAAGAGAAGATCGGCAAGCGGATCAACGTCGAACGCGTCGACGAAGCGCTCGGCACCGCCCCCTCGAAGATCGCGACCGGTTGCCCGTTCTGCCGCGTGATGCTCACCGACGGCGTCACCGCGCGCCAGAGCGACGGGCAGGCGAGCGAGAAGGTCGAGGTCGTCGACGTCGCCCAGCTGCTGCTGACCGCCGTCAAGCGGAAGCCGGAGCCGCAACTGGTGCCGGCGGGTGCGCCCTCTTTGGACGCGGTCTCGGACGCCGAACTCGACGGAAAGGCCGACGTGCCGACCGACGAAACGGCCACCGGAACCCCGCTGCCCGAGGAAGACAAGTAGAACGTCACACCCGGAGGGGACATTCTCTCGCACATAATGCGAGAGAATGTTCCCTCTTGTTTTATCCGGACGCGGGCCATTTCGTTCCATTACCCGTTCGGCGGTACACCGTGGCGATAGGCTGCAGCGGATCCGGAAAAAAGGGGCGAGGAATCAATGGGCAACCGTCACGAACTCCGCTCGGCAAGGGAGCACCGGCTCGCCACACCGGGATCGCCGACCGTTCGCCCGCCCGCCAGGGTCCCCTCGTCCGCGGCCTTCGCCAGGATGGCTCAGGAAGCGACCATCCCCAGCATCCCGGCCGCCCGGCGACCGCCGCGACAGGAGCGGAAACGCACGCGCGTCCGCCCGTACGTCCGCACGGGCGGGCGCACCCAGTCCAAGCGGAACTTCGCGATCGAAGCGATGATTTCCGTCCGGAACGACGCACCGTGGACCGCGCCGGGATTCAGCGTCGAATTCCATTCCGTGAGAGCACTGTGCCGCCGTCCCACTTCCGTCGCCGAAGTGGCCGCTTCCTTATGTGTTCCACTCGGCGTTGCAAAGGTCCTTTTGGGTGATATGGCCGAACTCGGTTTGGTCACCGTTCATGAAACACAGGCTGAATTCGACGGTCATCCGGCACTCGCCTTGATGGAACGTGTCCTGCAGGGATTGCGTCGCCTGTGAGATCGGCGCACTCGCACTACGCTACGCGAGGTGAGTGAAGAATCCGGTGGCGAAAGCACCCTGACCGTGGTGCTGGCGGGTGGGGTCAACCTCGCCATCGCCGTGCTGAAACTGATCGCCGGGATCATCACCGGCTCCGGCGCGATGCTGTCGGAAGCCGCGCATTCGGTGGCCGACACGATCACCGAGGTGCTCCTGCTGACCGCGCTGAAACGGTCGGACCGCCCCGCCGACCGCGTCCATCCCTTCGGCTACGGCAAGGAGCGGTACTTCTGGTCGCTGCTCGCGGCGGTGTCGATCTTCGCCTCCGGCGCGATGTTCGCGCTCTACGAAGGCTTCTCGACGGTCTTCGGCGAGGAGACCGAGCAGACCGATCCGATCGTCGGCTACATCGTCCTCGCGATCGCGTTCGCCCTCGAATCCGTCTCGTGGTTCCAGGCCGTGCGGCAGGTGCGCCGTGACGCCGCCGCCTCCGGCCAGAAGGTCTCGGTCTACCTGCGGATGATCGACGACCCGGCGCCGAAGACCGTGCTGTTCGAAGACTCGGCCGCGCTGATCGGCCTGCTGCTCGCGTTCGCCGGGATCGGGCTGCACCAGCTCACCGGCTCGCATGTCTGGGACGGCGCGGCGTCGATCGCGATCGGGGTCCTGCTGGCGCTGGTCGCCTACGTGCTGGGGCGGACCAACCGCGGCCTGCTGATCGGCAGGCAGGCGGATCCCAAGCTGGTGCGCGGGGTGCGGGACCACCTGCGGAACGCGCCGGAGATCGAGGCCGTCGTCGACCTGCAGACCATGTTGATGGGCACCGATCAGGTGCTCGTCTGCGCCCGCGTCGACTTCGACGACGCACTCGGCGCGGCGGAGGTCGAACGCGCCTGCGTCCGGCTGGCGACCGAGCTGACCGGGACCTTCGGCGACGTCACCGAAGTGTTCATCGAACCGGTCCCCCGCACGGACGCCGAGCTGCGCGCGGCCGTACTGGCCCGCTACGGCGATTGGGGCAAGGGTCAGTAGCCGAAGTTCTGCGTCCAGTACATGCCCTTGGTGTTGACGCCGACACCGATCTTCTTCAGCTTGCAGTTGAGGATGTTCGCGCGGTGGCCCTCGGAGTTCATCCAGGCGTCCATCACCTTGGCGGCGCTCGACTGGCCCTTGGCGATGTTCTCGGCGCCGGGCTTGTCGTAGCCGGCGGCCCGGATGCGCTGGTCGAACGTGACGCCTTCCGGCGTGGTGTGCGAGAAGTAGTTCCGCGCGGACATGTCGTCGCTGTGACCCTGCGCGGCGGCGGCGAGACGCGACTCGTTGCTCACCGGCGAGCAGCCCGCGTCGGCGCGCTCGGCATTGACGAGGTCGATGACCTGCCCGGCGAGCGAGCTGTCCTGCGAACGGGGCGGTTCCGGCGCCTTGCTCGGCGTGGGCTTGGGCGCCTCGGAAGACTGGGCGGGCGGCTCGGCCGGGGCGGAGGACGAGCTGGGCGGAGCGGAGGACGACGTGGGAGCCGCCGAGGACGACGTCGGAGCGGCCGAGCCGGGCGCGGAACCCTCCGGTGCCGGAGAGGACGTCTGACCGAAGTAGGCGGGCGGCTTCGCGAGGGCGTCGCCGGGTCTGCCCTTGGTGTCGGGGACGCTGAGTGAGAGATTGCTCAGCGCGGTGCCTTGGAACCGATCGGTCACCATCAGGTAGCTCGCACTGGCGATCACCCCGCCCAGCAAGACACTGAGCGTGACAAGCAGTAACCGGCTTCGTGTTCTATTGGGGGACACGGGGCCGAAAACTATCACGAACTGGTTACGGCAATACCCCCGAAAGTAGTAATACCGGTCAGCGGCCGAGGCGGCCCGTGGAGTCGTGCGTGATCGCCGTCGCGTCGGCGAGGAACCGGATCACGGTCTCCAGCTCACCGTCCGTGTAGTTCTCGCAGGCCTCGCGGACCGACTTCACCAGGTGATCCCACAGCGGCGCGACGGCGTTCATCCTGCCCGCGTCGATCTCGATCAGGATCTTTCGCCGGTCTTCGGGATGCGGCTTCCGGGCGACGATCCCCTTGCCTTCGAGCCTGTCGATGAGCGCGGTGATCGACGCCGGCGCGAGCCCCGACAGCTGCGAGAGGGCCTTCGGCGTCTGCGGCCCGAAGCGGGCGAGGTAGTCGGTCACCTTGCTTTCGACCGCTGAAAGGCCGCTCAGCTCGGCGATGGCCGTGTGGAACATGACCGTCTCCGTCGACAGCGCGCGCGATCCGTTGAGGATCCGCTCGACCAGCTCCGCTCGCTCGCTTGACACGTCGGCCAGCCTAGCGGAGTCTTTAGTTCGATAGAACGAATTAGTTTCTAAGAGATTCGATGGGGTGAACGACATGGCGAAGGCACTGATCGCCGGCGGGGGTATCGCGGGCACGATCACGGCGATCGCACTGCACGAGACGGGTCACGAGCCGGTGATCCACGAGGCGTACGACCGGACCGCCGAAGGGGTCGGCGCGTTCCTGACCCTGGCGGTGAACGGCCTCGACGCACTGGGCCCATTAGGACTGAAAGGCCTGGTCAAGGGCTTGGGATTCGACACGCCGCGGATCAAGATGCAGCTCGGCGACGGTCGTGAGCTGGCGGATTTGGCGCTCGGCGGGCAGCTCGAGGACGGCACCGTGAGCCAGACGGTGCTGCGCTCCGAGCTGTACATCGGCCTACGCGACGAAGCCGTCAGACGCGGCATCGAGATCCGCTACGGCAAGCGTTTGGCCGACGCGCGGGAGACCGGCGACGGCGTCCTCGCGACCTTCGAGGATGGCTCGTCGGCCGAAGGCGACCTGCTGATCGGCGCGGACGGGCTCCGCTCGCGGGTGCGGACGATCATCGACCCGAAGGCGCCGTCACCGCGCTACGTGCCGCTGCTGAACACGGGCGGGCTGGCCGAAGGCCTGCGCCTGGCCGACGAACCCGGCGTCATGCACATGACGTTCGGCAAGCGGCTGTTCTTCGCCCACGTCGTCCACCCGGACGGGGGTGTCTGGTGGTTCGCGAATGTCCCCCGGAAGCGCGAGCCGTCCCCGGCCGACCTCGCCGTGACGACCACCTGGCGAGAGG
This sequence comes from Amycolatopsis keratiniphila, assembly GCF_000400635.2. NCBI lineage: Bacteria > Bacillati > Actinomycetota > Actinomycetes > Pseudonocardiales > Pseudonocardiaceae > Amycolatopsis > Amycolatopsis keratiniphila. The sequence goes on from NC_021252.1 coordinate 8,730,091, forward strand.
ACCTGATCCGGGGGCTGGCGGTGGACCGCACCCCGGCCGTCGAGATCGTGCGCGCGACGCGCGAGATCTACCGGCCGTGGGCGACGTACGACTTCCCGAGCGTGCCGACCTGGCGGACGGACCGGATGGTCATCATCGGCGACGCCGCGCACGCGACCTCACCCGCGGCCGGGCAAGGCGCCGCCATGGCCATCGAGGACGCCGTCACGCTGGCGCGATGCCTGCGTGACGTGCCCTCGATCCCGAAGGCGCTCGCCGTCTACGAAGGACTACGGCGCGAGCGCGTCGAGGCCGTCGTCGAGCGCGGCAAGCGCAACGGCGACGACAAGGCGGCCGGACCCGTCGGGCGGGTGATCCGGGACTTCTTCCTCACGCGGGCGTTCAAGAACCTGCCGAAGGAGGATCCGAACGCCTTCATGTGGCGGCACCGGATCGACTGGGATGCCCCAGTGAGCTGACACCTGTCTCCCCAAGGGCGCTCTGCGCCCGACGGAGACTTCACCGTCGAGCGCCCGCTCTTGGGCCGGAGGCCCACGGAAACACGATGAAGGGGCGCTTTGCACCTCGACGGAGCCGGGTATGCGGCGTCGCCCCTTCGGCGGGTTTCCGTCAGCGCTCGACCAACGTCACCGCCAGGTGTCGACGCGGTGGAAGTTCTTGTACGCGCGGCTCGGGGTCGGGCCCCGCTGCCCCTGGTACCGCGAACCGGCCTCGTTCGAGCCGTACGGGAACTCCGCCGCGCTGGACAGACGGAAGATGCAGAGCTGGCCGATCTTCATGCCCGGCCAGAGCGTGATCGGCAGGTTGGCGACGTTCGACAGCTCCAGCGTGATGTGGCCGGAGAAGCCGGGGTCGATGAAGCCCGCGGTGGAGTGCGTCAGCAGGCCGAGACGGCCGAGGGAGGACTTGCCCTCCAGGCGGCCGGCGAGGTCGTCGGCGAGCGTGACGGTCTCGTAGGTGGAGCCGAGGACGAACTCGCCGGGATGGAGCACGAAGGGGTCTTCGCCCTCCTTCTCGACCAGCGAAGTCAGCTCGTCCTGCTGCAGCTGCGGGTCGATATGCGTGTACTTGCTGTTGTCGAACACGCGGAAGAAGCGGTCGAGTCGCACGTCGATGCTCGACGGCTGGACCATCGTCGGGTCGAACGGGTCGACGCCGAGACGGCCGGCGTCGAGCTCTTTACGGAGGTCACGGTCGCTGAGGAGCACGCGATCAGCGTAGTCAAGCGGCCTTCATGTGCCTGCCGTAGGTCGGGTCGAGCCCGAACACCTTGGTGACCTGGCGTAGGTAGTGACGACGGCCGGCGGCCCCGATCAGCTCCTGGAGGGCCGTCGCGCCGGGCACCACCCGCCGGACCGTCTCGGCGGCGAAGTTCACTCCGGCCGCCGCGACCACGGCCGCCTGGGCGATCGGATCGTCGGGCAGTTCGAGGAAGTCGGCGTTGGTCTTGCCGAGCAGGAGCCTGCTGATCGCCCCGTGCCCCGCGACCGACACGTGCGCGAGGACCTTGCCGAGCGCGCCGCGGCCGTCGCCGATCCCGGCATGGGCTTTCATGAGCGCCGCGGCGAGCCGCTTGGAATCGTCGTCAGGGATGAACTCGGTGCTCGCGAGCAGCCACAGCAGCCGCCAGGCGTCGTCCTCGCCGGCGGGCAGGAGTTCCTCGTCGACGCCCATCAGCCAGCCGACATAACGCCAAAGGTGCAGGATGTCGGCGCGCTCGCGGGCGCTGTAGCGGAGTCCGAGCAGCTGGGTGCCGAAGACGTAGACGAGGGAGAAGAGCAGGAGCGTGCCCGCGGTCTGGACCTGGTTGACCGGCCTGTCCCAAGCCGCGTAATCCCAGTCCTTGCGGCGGTTCATCGCCGCTCGGACGTGGGCGTGCACGATCCGCACCCGCAACGCGGACTCGTACCCGCGCCCGCCGGGCACCAGCGCGCCCGGCGTCGTCACGTGGATCCACCACGTCGCCGTCTCGACGAGCCGTCGTGCCGCCTTGTACTCGATCTCGCCGGTGCCGACGAGCGACTTCGTGGCGCGCGAAGCGAGATAGCCGCCCATCAACGACACGTCGCCGAGTGGGAAGAGCCCGAGCAACCCGGCACGCGTGATCGCCCGCGCTCCGCGGTCAAGGCGGTCCGGATCGACCCAGTACGGCGTCGCCTCGACGTTGCGAAAGAAGGCTTCGAGCTCCTCCGGCGGATTCTCGACACTGTCGATGCCTTGCCGCAGCGCCTGTTCGAACTCGGGCCGGCTCTCCCGCAGCAACGGCACCAGCACGTCGGCCGCCGGATCCTCCCGCTGCGCGAACCGCCGCAACCGCGCCACCTGGCGCTCGTCACCCCTGATGTCGCCCTCGATGAACAACCTCGACGCGACCCGGAACCCGCCTTGACGGAACAGTTCGGGATCAGGCAGCCGCTCGCCCATCCGGATCACCTCCGAGGTAGACAACAAGTGTTGTCACTTTCGGCGGCGACGTCAAGATGGGCGGGGTCTTGGCAAGAGGAGATCCGGGCCATGTATGCTGGCCGAGCACTGCGGATGTAGTTCAATGGTAGAACATCAGCTTCCCAAGCTGAATACGCGGGTTCGATTCCCGTCATCCGCTCTCACGCGAAAGCCCCAGGTCAGTGGATGTCCACTTAGGACCTGGGGCTTTCGTTTTGGAGTCCTATGACCTTGCCGGATGATCTCCGCCACGACGTCCGGACACTCTGGGACTACCACGACATGGGCCACGACCTCCGGCCCGCAGACATCGGGATCGGACTCGGCAGCCACGACCTCGGCGTCGCCACCTGCGCCGCGGAGCTGTTCCACGCCGGAATGTTCCCGCGCATCGTCTTCACCGGAGCCAACGCGCCGACCACCGTCGAACGCTTCCCGCGCGGCGAGGCGGTGCACTACCGCGAACACGCGCTTGAGCTGGGCGTACCCGAGGACGCCGTCCTGGTCGAGCCCGAGGCACGGAACACCGGGGAGAACATCGCGTTCACCCGGGAGCTTCTGGAGTCACGCGGCATCGAGGTCGAGTCGGTCATCCTCATCTCTCGGCCGTACCAGCAACGGCGGGCCTACGCGACCTGCAAGAAGCTGTGGCCGGAGGTCGATGTCATCTGCGCATCCCGGCCGTTGCCGCTGGACGACTACGTCGGGAGCATCGGCGACGCGGACCGGGTGATCAACATGCTTGTCGGTGATACACAACGGATCACCGTCTATGCCGAGCGTGGTTTCGCTGTCCAGCAGGACATGCCGAGCAGCGTCGCCGAGGCGTACGACCGCTTGGCCCAGGCTGGCTTCAGCGAACGTCTTGTGTGACAGATCGATCGCGCCAACCCAGGATCACGCCGACTTGCTCGATCCACCGCCGAGTTCATGGCGAGCCAATTCCCTGGAACGCCGGCCGAGATCATGCTCGCCGTCGAACACACCTGCCATGCGAAAGCGACGGCGCGACGGCTCAGCGTCCGGCTGCGATTCGGCCAACTGCCGAGGTGGTGTCGGCACAGCGGACACGCGAGCTGTAACCGGGTCCGGGCTTCCGCCGGTCGTCTTAGCCCCATGCACGCCTCCAGTGAACACGACCTGGCCGGGGACTCCTCCCCGCGCCCCGCGGTTACCTTCTGCACCGTGCGGAAAATGTCGAGCGACGGTACGGCCGCGGCCTTGCTGACCGTGCTGGCCGGATCGCTGATCCTTCCGCTCCTCCTGGTCGGCGGGATCTTCCTCATCGTCGGCGTGAACACGGGCAGCACCCCGGGGCCGTACACCGTCGTTTTCGCCGAGGCGGGTGACGAATGCGGGGCGACAGGCCAGTATCTCGACGTCCACCGGGGAACCGCTGAGGTGTATGGGTCCGGGAGTGCTCAGGGACGCCTCGCTCGAATTCCCCGGTTTCTCCCGTGAACAGAACGACGAAGTTCGCCGCTGGTTGGCCACGTTGGCGGACGACGGCGAGCTGAGCGTCTTCGACCATCGTTCGGTCCAGGCGAAGATCGACGGGATCGTGGCCGGGTTGCCGCCAGGGGTCCGCGTCGAGCCGGAATCCGGCTCGACGCGGATCTGGATCGGCTCGGGACTGACCATCGCCGGCCTGCTCCTGCTTTCCGGCTTCGCCTGGCGGTGGCGGCGGAACCGCCGGACCGGTTATTGACTTCCCTGCGTCGTTACCGTGCCAGGTATGGAAATCCGGGAGTTCAGCCAAGACGACTGGGCGCAGGTCTGGCCGATCATGCGCGAAGTCGTGCGGGCGGCGGACACGTACACCTACGACCCGAACCTCACCGAGGACGACGCCCGCGGCTCATGGGTCGAGACGCCGCCGGGCCGGACGGTGGTCGCGGTCGAGGACGGCCGCGTGCTCGGCACGGCCAAGATGGGCCCGAACCGCGGCGGGCCCGGGTCCCATGTGGCGACGGCCAGTTTCATGGTGGACAAGGAAGTTCGCGGCAAGGGCATCGGGAGTGCGCTGTGCGCGGATGCCTTGGACTGGGCCAGGAAACAGGGTTTCGCCGGTATGCAGTTCAACGCGGTCGCCGAGTCGAACGCGGCCGGGATCCGGGTCTACGAACGGCTCGGCTTCGAGATCGTCGGGACGGTGCCGGGCGCGTTCCAGCATCCGACGCTGGGGCGCATCGGGTTGCACGTCATGTACTGCGACTTCGGCCGCGGCTGAGCGTCAGCCTTCGACGAGTTCCCACGGAGCGTCGGCGCTCGGCCGGTCGTACACCTGGCCGGGCGCGGCGCTCAGCACCAGGGCGACGTCCGGGTACAGCGTGACGGCGTGTTCCATCTCGAGGGCTTCGACCTCGAAGTCCTCGCTCTCCGGAACCTGGAAGCCGACGAGCAGCCAGCTTCCGTCGGCCTCGCGGACGACCTGGCGCACGGCGCGCACCGGGGCGGCGGGGTCGGTGGAGATCTCGGCGAGTTCGGTGCTCACCTGGACTTCTTCCAGCGGCGAGCCGGGATGCGTCCACGCGGCGAGGCGGGCGGCGCGCACCAGGAGGTCTTCCTCGTCGTCGTCCGAGTCGGCGACCGAGCTCAGCAGCCAGGTGCGCCGTTCCGGATCCCAGTCGGCGGCCATGCCGGTGGGGAGGCCGGCCAGCGCGGCGATCTCCGGGATGAGCTCCACCGCCTCCCGCAGGGGCAGCGCGCCGAACGCGTCCTTGTTCTCCTCCATGTCCTCGGAGAACTCGTTGCCGTCGCTGATGAACCAATCGCCGTCGTCGTCCAGGACGACGAACGCGAGGTTCGACGGATCGTCCACCAGCGACCGGGAGATGATCACCGGCGACTCGGGATCCTGACTCAGCGGCCAGTTCTCGCTCGACATGCTGGGCTCCCAACGGGGTTGTCCGGCTGTGGGGCACCATCCCACCATCTCCGGCGTTCCCGTCGCGCACCGGACCGGCGGAAGCTCATTCGCTGAGGTCGTACTCGTCGACGTCGAGCGCGGCCGCCGCTTCGGTGAGGAACGCGATCACGGCGGGCGAGAGGTGCCAGCCGAATTCCTCACCGCCGTCACGGTGATGGAAGTAGCGCACCACCTGCAGTACCGCGCTCACGCCTTCGTCCACCAGCCGCCGGATTTCCGGGCGGACGGGGGCGAGCCTGCCGATCACACTCTCGATCTGGTCGTCGACCGGTTCCGAACCGCGATGCGTCACCTTCCAGGCGTGCATCCGCGGCAACCGGTGTTCGGCGGACCGCGAACCCAGTACCAGGACCTCGTCGGGCTCCATGCCGAGCCGCGCGGTGATCTCCCCGGCGGACACGGTTTCGCTCTTCAAGGCGAAGTAGCAGTACTGGTGGACCTTCATACGCCCGGCACCCTAGCTTTCGGGCAGGCTGACCAGGTGAAACGTGATCAATCGCTTATCGAACGGCTCGCCCGGGAGCGCAATGCCTGGTTGTGCACGCTCCGCGGGGACGGATCCCCGCACGTCACGCCGGTGTGGTTCGTCTATCTCGACGACGTCTTCTGGATCGGGAGCGGCGAGCGGAACGTGAAGGTGCGCAACATCGACGGCGATCCGCGCGTCAGCGTCGCGCTTGAGGACGGCGACGCTCCCGCTGTCGCCGAAGGCGTGGCGCGCGTTCATCGAGGGACTCTCCGCGAGGACGTCCTCGCCGCGCTGGCGGCGAAGTACGACGGCTGGGCGGCCGGGGTCGAGATCGCCCCGTTCGGCGCAAGGGTGCTGCTGGAAGTGCCCGTTAAGCGGTGGCTACTCGAAGGTGTCGCCCAATAGTCTGGAAAGTCCGATACCGATCTTGGGATGGACGATGCTGACCGGTGAACTGATCCGCTTGCGCCCGCTGGAACCCGAGGACGCGGACACGCTGTGGCGCTGGCACAACGACCCGGAGGTCACGCGCTGGCTGCCCGCGGACCACCCGGAATCCCTCGCCCAGATCCGCGAACGCTTCGCCCGCCGGAAACCCAACAGCTTCAGCCAGGTGGACTTCGCGATCGAGAGCCTCGCCGTCGGCACCTTGATCGGCACCTGCACCCTGCGCGACGCCACCCCGGAGCAGGGCCGCGCGGAACTCGACATCTACCTCGGCGAGAAGGACCACTGGGGCGGCGGTTACGGCACCGACGCCATGCGCACGCTCTGCCGCTACGGCTTCGACATGATGCGGCTGCACATGATCGCGCTGTGGGTCGTGGTCGACAACGAGGCCGCGATCCACATCTACAAGAAGCTCGGGTTCCAGGTGGACGGCAGGCATCGGCAGTCGTTCCGCGGCCAGAACGGCCAGTGGCACGACGAGTACCTGATGAGCCTGCTCGAAGGGGAACTCCGCTAGTCGTTCAGTCCTTTCGTGAGCCTGGCGGGTGCCTTCATCCGCCATGCCTCCTCGATGAGTTCGCTCAACTGCGCCTTCTCCACCTTCTCGAGGTCGACGAGGATCGCGCCGTAGCCGTCGTAATGCGGCGTGGTGAAGTACGCGGGGTCGCCGGAAGCCAGCAGGGCCTCCTTCTCCGCGTGCTCGCACAGCAGCATCAGCCCGCCCTCGGCCTCGGTGCGCAGCCGGGCGAAGCTCTTGCCCGCGACCTTGAGCGACGGCGTGCGGTACGACGTGGACTCCTCGACCTCCGGCAACCTGCCCGCCAGAGCCACGACTTCTTCCCAGGTCGTCATGGCGGACATTGTGCCCTGGGTCACTGACAAAACCACCCCGTTGATGTCATGAAAGGGCCGTTCAGGACGAAAAACGTCAGGAACGACCCTTTCATGACACTCGCGGAAGCTACGGCAGGGCGGTGATCCGGTCCGCGGGCGGCGGAGCGATGCCCGGGTGCGCCCCGAAGTACGCGATCAGCGCGTCCAGGTCCACCGGACCACCCGACAGGTTGGTCCCCTTCGTGAACTCGGTGAAGCCGTCCCCTCCAGCGGCGAGGAAGTTGTTCACCGAAACGCGGTACGACGCCGCCGGGTCGATCGGCGCGCCGTCGAGCGTCAGGTTCGAGACGCGTGAGCCCTGGGCCGCCGACGCCGAATACGTGTACTTCAGCGACTTCGAGATCTGCAGGATGCGCACGACTCCGTTGGCCTGCCACTGCTGTTCGAGCACGCTCTTCAGGTTCGCCCCGGTGAGCGTGATCGTTTGCATGATGTTCGCGAACGGCTGCACGGCGAACGCCTCGCCGTAGGTCACGACACCGTCGCCTTCGCCGGCGGGCGACGACGCGTAGGTGAAGTCCGTGCGGATACCGCCCGGGTTCGTCATGGCGATCTGCGCGCCGTTCGACTTCGTGGCTTCGAGCTGGGCGTCGGCGATGACGTCACCCAGCGGGGACTCACCGGAGGCCGCACCCTTGGCGGTCAGGTCCGCGGTGATGGTGCCGACGGCCTTGTTCGCGATCGGCGCGGCCTTGGTCTTGGCCTCGTCGATCAGCTTCAGCACGTCGGCGTCCGGCGTGACGTCGCGGGTGACGATCTGGTTGTGCGCCTTGGTCTCGCCACGGACGACGTCGCGGGTCCGGCGGTCGATCTTCAGGTCGACGACCGACAGCAGACGGCCGAACGACGCGCCCTGGATCACCGGACGCGGCGCGCCGCCGGGATCGTTGATGACGCAGTTGTACTGCTGGTGGCTGTGCCCGGTGAAGATGGCGTCCACTTTGGACGAAACCTGCTGCGCGATCGCGGTCGCCGCGCCCGGCTTGACCTTGCACTCGTCCGGGCCGGCGGTCTCGGAGTTGTCGCCCTGGTGCAGCAGCACGACCTGCGCCTTGACGCCGAACATGTCGAGCAGCTTCGCGGTGCGATCGATGGCCTGGACCTCTTCGCCGAACTTGAGGCCCTTGATCGCCTCAGGGGTGACGACCTGCGGCAGATCCTTCAGCGTCGCACCGATGACGCCGATCGGGACGCCGCCGGAGACCTCGATGCTGAACGGCAGCAACGCCGGGACACCGTTCTCGTAGTACACATTGGCCCCGAGGAACGGGAATTTCGCGCCCTTGAAGGATTCGCGGAACTGGCAGCCGTCGGTGGGGTGGCAGCCACCGTGCTGCATCCGGCGGAGCTCCTTGAGGCCCTCGTCGAATTCGTGGTTGCCCACCACGGAAGCCTCGACGCCGAGCTGGTTCAGCAGCTCGACCGTCGGCTCGTCGTGGAACAGCGCCGAGATCACCGGCGACGCGCCGATGCTGTCACCGGCCGACAGGACGACCGAGTTACGCACTTCGCCGCGAAGCTTCTTCAGGTGCGTCGCGAGGTAGGCGGCGCCGCCCGCGTTGACGGTCTTCCCGTCGGGCAGCGTGACGCGACCGCTCGAACCGGACGGCGGTTCGAGGTTGCCGTGCAGGTCGTTGAACGTGATCAGCCGGACTTCGGTGGTCGCCGGCGCGGCGGACGCGGGCGCGGCGACGGCGGCCAGCGCGGTCAGCGCGGCACCGGTGACGACGGCCAGCCGGGTGGAGAGCTTCATTGTTGGGCGCACGGCGGAGGAGTCTGCCTTGCGGATTTGACCTTCACCAGAGGAAAAAGGAGGACGATAGGCAACCGTCACATGGCGCGTGAACTGCCGTCGAGCAGTACCCGCGCGACCAGCTCCGGCTCGTCGTTCATCGGCACGTGCCCGCATCCGCGCAGCACCAGCAGCTCGGCCTCCGGCGCGATCCGGCGCAGTTCGGCGGCCTTCGGGCGGGCGAGGATACGGTCGCGTTCCGCCCACGCGATGGTCACCGGCACGTCCCGGACGACGCCTTCGAACCGGAATCCGCCGCGGGCCTGCTCCAGCGTCGGCCGGAAGCCGGGGCAGCCCGCGAGCGCGCGCATGTCCTCCATGACGACCTGCGTGGTGAGCCGGTCCGGGCGGCCGACGATCATCCCGGTGAGCATCGACCGGCCCGCCGGGGTCGCGGCCAGCCGCCGCGCGGTGCGTTCGGGGATCCGCTCGGCGAGCAGGCGATGGGTGCGCAACATGCTCAGCGCGTACCGCTGCTGCCGGGGTGTCCACAGCCCCGCCGGGGACAACGCCGTCACGCTGCGGACCAGGCCCGCCTCCCCGAGCGCGAGCGAGAGCAGCCCGCCGAGCGAGTTGCCCGCGACGTGCGGTTTGCCGAGGCCGAGGTCGTCGAAGAACTTCACGAACATCTCGACGGCGGCTTCGACGCCGTAGCCGCCGGAGTGCGGCGCCGATTCGCCGAAACCGGGCAGGTCGACGGTGATGACGTCCCGGTGCGGGGTGAGCAAGCCGAGTACGGGCGACCAGGCCTGGCGGCGATGGCCGACCCCGTGGATCAGCACCAAGGGCTCGCCCGTGCCGGCGCGGTCGAAGACGACGTTGTCCATCCCGCGAGGTTAAGCTATTTACTGCTACCGGCGGTAACAGGTAAATAAAGACGTTCGCGCCGACGGGTGACGTCGTTCGGCATCGGTTCCAGTTCACCCGTCGCGATGAAGCCCAGCTTCAGGTACAGCCGCCGCGCCCGGTCGTTGTCCTCCGCGACGTGCAACCACACCTCACGCGCGCCGTCGTCTTCGGCGGCCGACCGCACCTCGCCCATCAGCCTGGTGCCCAGCCCGCGGCCCCGGGCTTCGGGCGCGACCCACATCGAGTAGACGATCCAGCCGTCGTCCCGCGCCCGGCCGGCGACGAGACCGACCGGACGCCCGTCGTCGAAGGCGGCGAACCAGACGTCGCCCTCCAGCTTCGCGAGCCATTCCTCATCCGATTGCGCGCTTTCGGCCGCGGCGATCGAGCCGTAGTTCTCGGGGGTGTCCGTCAGGGCACGCAGGCGGACCTCGCGGAAGACGTCGAGGTCCGAGGGGACGAGCCGTCGAACGAGCAGCATCCGGGCAGAATCCCACGTCGGCGGGCTGACCGCGGAACGAATATCGCCGATCGGCCAAGATCGGGGTCGGCCACTCGGCCGATCCGGCGCCGACCGCCGCGGCCCTTCGACCGAAGTGGCGACCCCCTCGTGATCCATAACGTCATGGTCATGACGAACGCACAGGTCACCGCCCTGCAGTACGGCTTGATCGGCTTCTTCGCGCTCTGGGCGACGGTGCTGATCCCGCAGCTGATCGTGCTGCACGCGCGGCACGGCCGAGTGCGGCTTCGTCCCGTCCTGACCATGGCCGCCGTGCTGCTCTACGGGACCATGACGCTGGCCGTGACCTTCCTGCCGCTGCCCGGCCCGGGTGTCAAACGGCTGAGCCAGACCGTGCAGCTGAACCCGTTCCAGTGGGTCGCCGACATCCACACCGAACTGCTCAAGCACGGGCTGCCGATGGCCGACTGGTTCACCACGCAGACCTTCCAGCAGGCCACCATGAACGTGCTGCTGTTCGTCCCGCTCGGCTTCTTCGCCAGGACGCTCTGGAAGCGCGGCCTCGTCGGCACGACGCTGATCGGCTTCGCCGCTTCACTGCTGATCGAAGTCGCGCAGCTGACCGCGAACTTCGGCACCGCGCCCTACGTCTACCGGATCTTCGACGTCGACGACCTGCTCAACAACACCGGTGGCGCGATGCTCGGCTGGATCGCCGGGGCACTGCTGCTCAGCCTCGTGCGGAAGCCCGTCCCCTCAACGGTCGAGCTTCAGCTTCCGCGCCGCGAGCGGGTCGACCTCGCCCAGATCCGCTAGCCTCGCCTGCCGTCGCTGGGCCGCGCGCCGCGCGGCCCGCCGGTCTTCCGCGATCACCAGCACGGTGGCCACCACGAAGATCAACGCGACCACGCCGAGGATGAGCGAGAGCTGCAAAACTCCTCCTCGAAGACGACCTTGTGTGCGAGATCACAAACAGTACGCACATCGTGCTGAGTTGACCACCCCTTGAGACGAAAGTGGGTGTCCCGGGTCACTCGGGATTCGCGGAGAACCACGTCCGGTCTTCGGTGTGCCAGCGTTCGAAGACCAGGCCTGCGCTGGTCAGAGCGGCTTTCAGGGCCGGCGGGTCCAGCCGTCGGCAGGTGAAGGCCTGGCTCCACCATCGGTTGCCCGCCGTGTAGCGCACGACGGCCGACAGCAGGTCTCCGTCACGGGAGACCCGGCCGAGCCGGACGTCGACCTCGCCGAGCGCGCCACCTTGACCGTCGCGGACCGAGTCGAACCACTCCGGCGGATGCCATTCGACGAGCACCCGCCCGCCGGGCGCCACATGCGCGCGGGCGGTGGCCAGGAAGGCCGCCCGATCGGCTTCCGAGGCGGTGTTGATCAGGTGGCTGCCGAGCAGCACCACGTCGAAGACCCGGCCGAGCCGCAGGTCTTCGATCTTCGAGCACACCGTCTCGGCGCGGACGTGGGCGAGCATCTCCGGCGAGTCGTCCACCGCGACCACCCGATGCCCCAACTCCATCAGCGCGTGGGTGACCCGCCCGGCGCCGCTGCCGAGTTCCAGGATCGGAGCCCCCGCCGGGGCCGCCGCGTGCACGATGCCCGGCTCGTCGCCGGGCGGCAACAGCCGGTACACCTCCACCGAACAGCCGTCCGCCGTGAACGCCCCTTGTTCCATACCCGCCAGCGTGCCGGAAACTGGCCGGGTGAGGACCAAACCGACCAAGGACGAGCTGGCCGCCGCCTACGGCAAGACCATCGACGACGTCATCGCGCCCGATCTGGACGTGTTGTTCTGCGGGATCAACCCCGGCCTCTACTCGGGCGCCCTCGGCCTGCACTTCGCCCGGCCGGGGAACCGGTTCTGGCCCGCGCTGTACCGCGGCGGCTTCACCCCGCGCCTGCTCGATCCCAGCGAACAGGACGAACTGCTCGCCCTCGGTCTCGGCATCACGAACGTCGTCGCGCGGACGACGGCACGGGCCGACGAGCTGACGCCGGACGAGTTCCGGGAAGGCGGCCGTCTCCTCACCGCGAGGGTCGCCGAATACCGGCCGCGCTGGCTCGCGGTGGTCGGGATCACGGCCTACCGGACCGCGTTCGGCCTGCCGAAGGCGAAGATCGGCCCGCAGGACGGCGAGATCGGCGGCGCGCGGGTCTGGGTGCTGCCGAATCCGAGCGGGTTGAACGCGCATTGGACGCCCGCCGCGCTCGGCGACGAGTTCGGGCGCCTCCGCGCCGAAGTCCACTCTGAGTAGCGATCGGGTCAGATTCTCCCGTCGGCGCGCTCATTTGAGCAAGAGATCCACAACCAGCCGATACGCAGAGTTTGCTGCGACGAGGCGATACATCTATGAGGGGGATATCGCGTCACGTGCCCCGACCTACTGACTCGTAATAGTTACGAGGTGTCATCTCTGTCCGGTCCCGCAGGGGGGACCGGTTGGCGAGGGTGACCACGCCGGGGGGCAGTGGTCACCGAATGGACTTCCGAGTCCTCTCGTCCGGAGATGGCGGGCACGAAAACGGAGGGGTCCGTGATGCGAAGCATCGAGCCGAACCGAACGCAGGCCGGCAGGCCTGGCGGACTGTCGCCAGGCGGCCGCGGACTCGGCGTGGCCGCCGTCGATCCGATCCCGATCTTCTGCGAGGGATTGAGCTCGCTGGTCCACCGCACGCCGGGGCTGACCTGGCTCGGCCACGCGGCGAGCCATCACGCCGCGCTCCAGCTGTGCGAGCAGCTCAAACCGGACGTCATCGTGCTGGATTCGGCGCTCGACCCGAACTGCCATCTGTCCCGGCTGCTCAGCGGCGGCGATCCGGCGCTGGTCATCATCACGATGATCAGGGACACCAACCGCACCCAGCAGTACCTCGCCGCGGCGATCGCGGCCGGCGTGCACGCCATCGTGCCGCGGGCGACCGACGGGCGGCATCTCGCCGAGGCGATCCGGCGCGCGCACAGCGACCGCCGCTACATCGATCCGACGCTCGCCGCGCTGACGGCACGGCCGAAGCGCCAGCCCGTCCTCCCGAAGCCCGGCGACGCCCCCAAGCCGGCGGCCGCGCGCGGCCTGATGCCGCTGTCCCGCCGCGAGTACCAGGTCCTGCAGCTGGTGGCAGAAGGGCTGGAGAACTCCGGGATCGCGAAGATCCTGTTCCTGTCCGTCGAAACCGTGCGGACGCACGTCAAGAGCATCCTGCGCAAGCTTTCGGCCCGCGACCGCACACACGCGGTGACGATCGCGTTCCGCTCCGGCATCCTGGTGGCGAATCCCGACGACGCGCACACCCCGGTCGAACCGGCCGCCGCCGCTTCGATCGCGCCGTCACCCCGCTGAACCAGCACCTAGACCCCCAAATTGCTGATTTCCACATCACAACAGTGGCCATTCACTTGCCGCCGGTTACCCACAGGTAATATCCTGATGTTACCGGCGAGTAGGGACGTGTGCCCGGCCGGGGAGCCGAACACATTGGAGTGACGAAATGGGCCACTACAAGAGCAACGTCCGAGACCTGGAGTTCAACCTCTTCGAGGTCCTCGGCGTGCAGGACCGCCTCGGCAAGGGCGTCCTCGCGGAATCCGACGAGGAGACCGCCCGCGGCGTGCTGACCGAGCTGAACAAGCTCGCTTCCGGTCCCCTCGCCGACTCGTACGCCGACGCGGACCGCAACCCGCCGGTGTACGACCCGAAGACCTTCTCGGTGAAGATCCCCGAGTCGTTCAAGAAGAGCTACCAGGCGCTGATGGACGGCGAATGGTGGCGGCTGGGCCTGCCGAACGAGCTGGGCGGCTTCGGCCTGCCCCCGACCGTGCAGTGGGCCGCGGCCGAGCTGATCCTCGGTGCCAACGCGCCGCTGTTCATGTACATGGCGGGCCCGAACTTCGCCGGCATCGTCGACAAGAACGGCACCGACGAGCAGAAGCGCTGGGCGCAGATCATGATCGACCGCGGCTGGGGCGCCACCATGGTGCTCACCGAGCCCGACGCCGGTTCCGACGTCGGCGCCGGCCGCGCCAAGGCCGTCAAGCAGGAGGACGGCTCCTGGCACATCGACGGCGTGAAGCGGTTCATCACCTCGGCCGAGAACGACATGGTCGAGAACATCATGCACCTGGTACTGGCCCGCCCCGAGGGCCCCGGCATCGAGACCAAGCCCGGCACCAAGGGCCTTTCGCTCTTCCTCGTGCCGAAGTTCCACTTCGACGGCGAGACCGGTGAGCTGGGCGAGCGCAACGGCGCCTTCGTCACCAATGTCGAGCACAAGATGGGCATCAAGGCCTCCACCACCTGCGAGCTGACCTTCGGCCAGCACGGCACCCCCGCCAAGGGCTGGCTGCTCGGCGAGGTGCACGACGGCATCGCGCAGATGTTCCAGGTCATCGAGTACGCCCGCATGATGGTCGGCACGAAGGCCATCGCGACGCTGTCGACCGGTTACCTCAACGCGCTCGAGTACGCCAAGGAGCGCGTCCAGGGCGCGGACCTGCCGAACATGCTGAACAAGGCGGCGCCGCGCGTCACCATCACCCACCACCCGGACGTCCGCCGCTCGCTGATGCTGCAGAAGGCGTACGCCGAGGGCCTGCGCGCGGTGTACCTCTACACCGCGACCTTCCAGGACCAGGTGTGGACCGGCGAAGGCGACGAGGCCTCGCAGAAGATCGCGCACGGCGTCAACGACCTGCTGCTGCCGATCGTCAAGGGCGTCGGCTCCGAGCGCGCGACCGAGCAGCTCGTGCAGTCGCTGCAGACCCTCGGCGGGTCGGGCTTCCTGCAGGACTACCCGATCGAGCAGTACATCCGTGACGCGAAGATCGACTCGCTGTACGAAGGCACCACGGCCATCCAGTCGCTGGACTTCTTCTTCCGCAAGATCGTCCGCGACAAGGGCGCTTCGCTGGCCTACGTCGCCGGGGAGATCACGAAGACCATCGAGTCGGAGATCGGCAACGGGCGGCTCAAGAACGAGCGCGGTCTGCTCAAGCAGGCGCTCGAGGACACCCAGGGCATGCTCGGCTCGCTGATCGGCTACCTGACCTCGTCGCAGGAAGACCCGCAGAACATCAACAAGGTCGGCCAGCACACGGTCCGCCTGCTGATGTCGGTCGGCGACCTGCTCATCGGCTGGCAGCTCATCAAGCACGCCGAGGTCGCCATCGGCAAGCTCGACTCGGGCGCGTCGGCGAAGGACGTCCCGTTCTACGAGGGCAAGCTCGCCGTGGCGTCGTTCTTCGCGAAGAACGTGCTGCCGGAGCTGACTTCGCGCCGCGCGATCGTCGAGGCCGCGGACAACAGCCTCATGGACATCCCCGAAGCCGCGTTCTAAACGGTTTAGTGACGAAGAGCCCTCTCCGGCCCGGAGGGGGCTCTTCGTGGTTTCGAGGAGGAATTCCGGGGGAATTTCCGTGCTGAGTCCGCCCATTGGCGGAGACCTCGGCAAAGGAGTCTCAATGACAGTCACCGGCATCATCACGGCGATCGTGGTCGGTTTGATCCTCGGGGTGCTCGGCAGGTTCTTCGCCCCCGGCAAGCAGTCCATCCCGATCTGGCTGACCATCGTCGTCGGTATCGTCGCCGCCTTCATCGGCACCGCGATCGCCCGCGGGCTCGGCTACGCGGACACGAAGGGCTTCGACTGGCTCGAACTCATCACCCAGATCGTCATCGCCGGTATCGGGGTCACGCTGGCCGCGAACCTTTACGGACGCCGCAGTGTCACCCGGTAAGGGGGCTTGAGGCGCGACGAGCCGGTTTCGGTGTCACCGTGGGTTCACTCGATTCTCCAGCGAAGGAGGAACCATGTTGGGTGGCCTTTGGGGCATCATCACCACGATCGTGGTCGGGCTGATCCTCGGCGTCATCGGCCGGATGCTGGCGTCCGGCGATCAGAAGATCCCGATGTGGCTGACGATCGTGGTCGGCATCATCGCCGCGTTCATCGGCAACTGGCTGGCCGGCGTGTTCGGGGTCCGTGACACCCCCGGCATCGACTGGATCCGGCACGCCTTCCAGGTCGGCGCGGCCGTCGTCGGCGTGATCGCCGCGGCCGCGATCTACGCCAAGGTCAAGGGCGGGCATCGCGCCGCGACCTGACCCAGGACTACGGTCGGCCCCTGTGACCACTCGACTCGAACTCGGTGGCCAGGGGCTGACCTCCCTGTCCGGCATCTCCCTCCCAGCGACGCTTGAGTACCTGGATCTGTACGACAACCGGCTGACGTCCGTTCCCGACGAGCTGTGGTCGCTTTCCGGACTCCGCGTGCTGAATCTGGCCACCAACCGGCTGACCTCCGTATCGTCCGCCATCGGCGCCTTGCGGAATCTGCACACGCTGGATCTGGGGCACAACGAGCTTTCCACCCTGCCGGACGAGCTCGGCGAGCTTTCCGGGCTGACGGAATACCTTTACGTGAGCGACAACCGGCTGACCGAGTTCCCCGCCGCGCTGTGCTCGCTCGGGCGGCTGAAATACCTGGGGTGCACGGACAATCGCATCCCCACGCTTCCGGAAGACCTCTCCGGGTTGGCTTCGCTGCGCGAATTCCGCTTGTACGGCAACGGATTGACCGGGATCCCGGAATCGATGGGGACGCTTTCGGCGCTACGCGAACTGCACCTGCGGAAGAACCTGCTGACCTCCTTGCCGTCCTCCATCGGCGACCTGAGCGAGCTGCGCCAGCTGGACCTGCGGGAGAACCGGCTCACCTCGCTGCCGGAGTCCATCACCCGGCTGTCCAAATTGGACAAACTAGATCTGCGGTGGAACAAGGAACTGCGCGAGCCTCCATGGCTCGCGGACTTCGAGGCGCGGGGCTGCATGGTGCTGCGGTGAACCTCAGGCCCGTTGGCGGAGCTGAGGACGTACTCCGAAAGTGGCCGAACGCGTGAACCCGCCCTGGCCGAAGGCCCCGCTATCGCGGTGGCAGGGCGCCTGATCCGCCGTCGTGACGGGAAAGACCAGGCGGCGCCCTGCCGACGTCGATCGCGGAGGCGGGTTCGCCTACAGGCACTCAGGCGCAGATGATCGTGGCCCTCGGTGAATAGGTCGCGTTGCGGGTCTCCCGGCGGACCTCCGTACCGGTGACGACGTCGACGAGCACGCGGGTGTCCGAGGTGCTGAACCCGGCCGCGCCGGGATCCGGGACGCAGCCGGGCCCCGAGCCCATCTGCACCGGCTGGGGGACGTACGAATGCCGTTCACCGGCGACGCTCTGCACCGAAAACCGTTTCGTACCCCAGATCCGCACCGTCACCGAGCCGTTGGCGGGGATCGCCTGGATCGCGATGCCGGTCGGGGCATCGTTGACTATCTGCAGGTCGACCGGCGTTCCGTCGGTGTTGATCGCCTTGGCGTCGCGCCCGACCGGATACCGGTCCAGGTAGTTGTCGTGCTCCAGGTGACCACCGTCGGCGAGGCCCGCCAGGTACGCGGCGTTGTAGAGCGTCGTCGCGAGCTGTGAGACGCCGCCGCCGACCACGACCGGCCCGGTGCCGTCCTCGTTCACCGGGGCGGGGACGTAGCCCGCGTCCGCCGTCCTCGGCCCGGACCGCGCGCCGAGGCTGAACCGCTCGTTCGGCTTCACGATGGTGCCGGAGACCCTGGCGGCCAGCGCCTGCACGTTCGTCATCGCCGGACCGCTCAACCCCGACGTGGTGAACTCGCCGATGACCTCGTTGATGCCGAGGACGTTCGCCGCCTCGGTGCTGACGGCCGGGCTGCTGGCGTCGTAGACCGCCTTCAGCTCCCGCTCTTCGCTCTTGGCGAGCGTCGAGGTCAGCGACGAGAACGTGAGGTCCCAGTTGACCTTCCTCGCGTCCTTCGACGGCTGGACGGCCGGTCTGTCGCCGACGAAGACGATCTGCGCGTCGGCGCCGTCGGTCTCGGTCTCCTTGAGCTGCGGCTGCGCCACCGCCCGCAGTTTGCTCTGGTCGATCCGCACTTCGAGGTTGCCGTCGTCGCGCGCGGCGAACTGGAAGGAGCCCGCGATCACGTCCGGTTTCAGCGTCGCGTCCTTGCCTTCACCGCGGATGAGCAGCGGCTTCGCGACCGCCGGGACGACGATCTTGACGAGCGCCGCGTGCACCCCCGGCGAAGTCGCCTTCACGGGCGCGACGTTCACCTCCAGCTCGACACCGTTGTCGCTCAGCCAGCCGTCGGTGACCGCGGCGACCGCCTCCTTGAGGTCGGCGAGGGTCTGCCCGTTCCGCGGCTCGACCGCGGCCGGGACGACCCCGCCGTCGGTGCCCGCGATCGGCCGGAAGGTGATGCTCCCTTCGACCGGCGGACGGTTCAGCTTCGTGGCGGCGAGGTCTGAGACGGCCTTTTCGAGCTTCGGCGCGTCGGTCCAGGTGACGACGCCGACCTCGCGGCTGGTGAAGAACGACATCAGCCGCGTGTACGGGCTCAGCGGCTGATGGCCGGCGCGGCCCAGCGTCTGCGGCCAGTCCAGGCCGAGCCCGGACGACGTCGGGTACAGCACCGTGCGGACGTCGCCCGCCCGCACCCGGACCGGCTCGATCAGCCTCGGCTCCAGCTCACGGCGCAGCTTCGACTCGGCCTCCTTGTGCGTGAGACCGCCGACGTCGATCCCGGCGACCGTGACGCCGCGCGGGACGTCCCCGGCGCTGACGATCAGATCGACCGCGTACAGGAGCACGAACAGGCCCATGAGCACGCCGGTGAGCATCAGGGCCTTGCCAAGCCCCCTGCGGAATTTCGACGCGGGCGTCGGCGGCGGATGCACCACCCTGTCGCCCTCGAAGAGCTCGTCTACCAGGCCCTCATCGGTTTCGGGCGCCGAGAGGAGGTCTTCGGTGAACAGGTCGGTGCCCGGCTCGTCATGGTCTTCGCGCACCGCCCCTCACCACCCCTCCCGTGGCTCGAGTTACAGGTACAACCCCGTGCCGTGTTCGGTCCGTTCGGTGGCCACGGCGTGGATGTCGCGTTCCCGCATCACCAGATGCCCCTCGCCCTGGATCTCGACCTCGTGCTGGTCGTCCGGGTTGAACAGCACGCGATCGCCGGTCTTGACGTTCCGCACACTGTTGCCCACGCCCAGTACATCACCCCACGCGAGCCGCCGCGCCACCTGCGCGGTGGCGGGGATGACGATGCCGCCGGAACTTCGGCGCTCCCCGTCCTCGGGGGACAGCTTCACGAGCACCCTGTCCTGCAGCATCTGAATCTCGAGTTTCGGCCGATCTGACACAGGTACGACTCTACTTACCCGGGTCGCCCGCCATGACCAGGCTCAGCACGCTTTCTCCTCCGGTTTCGAACCGCACCGGCACGCCCCAGTCCTGGCGGGTGATGCGGCAGGCGGGATGCTCGCCGCCGTCGTCACAGCTCGCCGCCTGCGCGACGACCTGCAGCACCCCTCCGGTGACGCCCTCGGCGAAGCGGAGCTTGCGGAACAGGTCCGTGCCCACCCCGGCGCCGTCGGCGAGCAGTTCCGGCGGCGACGCGCTGATCTCCAGCCGCGTCGACGGGCCGAACCGGTCGTCGAGCTTCTCGCCGGGCGGCGGGGTGAAGACGACGGAGAACTCCAGCTCACCCGGCGCCAGCACGGTCGGCGGACGACGGACCGCGTGCGCGTCGCCCGCCACGGCCTGCTCCCCGAGCGGCACCGGCCCGATCCGGCCGCCCGCCGACTCGACGACCAGCAGTTCGCCGTCGTGCACCAGCAGCCCGGACGGCTCCGCGAGCCCGGTCGCGAGCGTGGTGACCTGGCGGGTGAGCGGGTCGTAACGGCGGACGGCGCCGTTGTAGGTGTCGGCGATGGCGACGGTGTCGCCGGGCAGCAAGGCGAGGCCGAGCGGATGCTGCAGGAGGGCCTTGTCGGCGGGTCCGTCGACGTGGCCGAAGGAGAACAGGTCGACGCCGACCGCGGTGTGCACGGTGAACGTCTCACCCTCGGGCTGGATCCAGCGCAGCGCCGACGTCTCCGCGTCCGCGAGCCACAGCTTCTGCCCGTCGGGCGTCAGGCCGGACGTCTGCGCGAAGAACGCTTCGTGGACGTCGCCGTCACGCAGCCCTTCGACGGTCGTGCCGGCGAAGCGGCGGATGGTGCCCGAGACCGGCTCGAACACGCTCAGCGTGTGGTTGCCCGCCATGGCGACCACGACGCCGCCCGCGGGGCCCCACCAGGCGACGTCCCAGGGGCTCGTGAGGTCGATGTCGAGCGCCTTGCCGGTGTCGACACCGTCGCGCCACTGGCGGCCGGTGCCGGCGACGGTGGAGACCTCGCCGGTGATCAGGTCGATACCGCGCAGCCGGTGACCGGCCGTGTCGGCGACGACGGCGTGATAGCCCGCGCGCTCGGCGACCTCGTACGGCAGCAAGGTGATCCCGGACGGCTCGGTGAAGCTCGCCAGGTCGAAGGGGCCGTCCTGCGCGCCGCGCTCACCGCTGCCGAAGCGGCGGATGATGGTCTCGCCGTCGGAGGCGAACTCGACGATGGAGTGGTTGCCGGTGTCGGCGACCAGGATGCGGCCTTCGGCGGTGGTGACGGCCTTGCTCGGGAAACGCAGCTCGGTGGGCTGCTCCTCGGCCGGGACGTACGGGCTGCCGCCGCGGCGGAGCGTGCCCTTGGCCTCGTGGGTCGCGACGAGGTCGGCGATCACCCGGCGCAGCGCCTCGGCGTGTCCCTCGCCGGCGGCGACGTGGACGACGTAACCCTCGGGGTCCACGACGACCAGCGTCGGCCACGCCTTGACCGCGTATTGCGACCAGGTGGTCATCTTCGGGTCGTTGAGGACCGGGTGGTGCACCTCGTAACGCCGTACGGCGGCTTCGATCGCGGCCGCCTCGCCCTCGTGCAGGAACTTGGGCGAATGCACGCCGATGGTCACCAGGACGTCGGCGAACTCGGCCTCCAGCGGGCGCAGCTCGTCCAGCACGTGCAGGCAGTTGATGCAGCCGCTGGTCCAGAAGTCCAGCAGGACGACGCGGCCGCGCAGCCCGGCGAGCGTGATCCGCTCGCCGCCGGTGTTGAGCCACCCGTCACCGGCGAGCTCGGGCGCGCGCACACGGGACTGCGTTCGTGGGGAAGTCACGACATGAGTGAACTACACGCTCGGCCGTGCTGTTCCGAGGTCCAGGCGTTGAGAGGGCGAGCTCACCCCTCGGGAGGATGCCCATGTGGGTGATGAGGGAGGGGTGTTAAAAGGGAAGGCGCCTTCGCGTTGTGCAATTTAGGCTCGAACACATGTCCACTGTTGAGCACGCCTTCACCATCGAGGAGGCACACGACCTCCAGGCGAGCTTGGCCGAACCCGTGCGTCCCGGGTTGAGCGAGGCCGAGCTCGACGACGTCGAAGCCCGCTTCGGCTTCCGGTTCGCCGCCGACCACCGGACGTTCCTGTCCGCCGGGGTGCCGATCGGCGACCGCTGGCCGGACTGGCGCTGCGGTAACCCCGATCAACTGCGAAAACGCCTGGCCTGGCCGGTCGACGGGGTGCTTTACGACGTCGAACACAACGGCTTCTGGCTGCCGGACTGGGGCATGCGCCCGATCGACCTCGCCGACGCGCTTGCGCGGGCCCGATCGCACCTGGCGCTCGCCCCGCAGCTGGTGCCCGTCTGCGGGCACCGGTATCTGCCCGGGATCGCCGGGAGCTCGGGAAATCCGGTGCTTTCGGTGTATCAGACCGACATCGTCTATTACGGCTACGACCTGCGGGGATACCTGCAGCACGACTTCTGCGGCCAGCCGCTGGGTCCGCCTCCGGAGGGCGGGCCGCGGCACGTCGAGTTCTGGTCGCGGTTCGTCGAATGAACGGTCCGTTCATGACTTGAGTTTTCGGGTTGGGACCGCTACATGTCGTGCGGTTGGACGTGGGACGTCACCACATGTGCCCCAAGTGGTAGCAAAGGTCCCTTGCTCTTTTCGGTGATCCGCGACCCGCCGTGGTATGGGTCAGGATTCGGCGGCGGCCTTCAGCCGGGCCAGCGTCGCGGCGATGTTCGCCCGGTTGGCGTCGTCCCGCTTCCAGACCCCGGTGAACAGCGACGTCGGCCCGCGAAGCCAGCCCGGCCGCCGATCCCACGTGCTCTCGACGGCCACGCACCCGTCGCCAGAGGCCTCGATGTCGTACTGCCAGCGCGCGACGGGAAGGCCGGCGAAGGTGGTCACCTCGAACGCGAACCGCTTGCCCTCGTCGGCGTCCGTGATCGTCGAGAGCGTGCTCCAGCGACGGAACCCACGGCGGTTTCGGCCGCGGAATTTGGCGCCGACGGCGGCCTCCGCGGCACCGACCCAGCGGTGCCCCTCGTATTCCTCGGCCATACCCGCGAGCGCACCCGGGTCGCTGACCAGGGAATACACCTTCCCGGGCGGGGCGGCGATCGCGATTTTTCCGGTGGCACTGGGCTCCGTCATGACTTACCTCCGTACTGAGGGTATGTGAAATACCCTCAGTTGTCGCGGCGGAGCATGCGACTGATCCCGGCCGCGACCGTCGTCGCCAGCACCCAGCCCGACGCGGTGAACCCGGCGGCGACCCAGTTGTCCATACCGTGCATGTACCAGCGTGACTTGTTGCCGAAATCGACGATCGGGACCAGCAGGTCGATCGTGTACAGCACCGGGTTCCATTGCAGCCCGGTGTCGTCCTGGTTGACCAGGCAGCGCGGCCCGCTCACGGTGAGATTGGGTTTGGTGACACAGTCGTCGACCCCGAAGCCGAACCACAGACTGCCCAGCACGAGCAGCGTCAGCAGCCAGCCGAGCGCACGCACCGGACGGAAGCCGTAGCCGACCATGGACCGCTGCAACCAGCTCCACACGTGCACGCCGGGCCCGAAGAACTTGAAGCCCTTCGCGAGCGCCTCGTATCGGAACTGCTGTTTCTTCAGCAGCACCGTGGAGGCGTGCTCTTCATTACCGGACGCGCGCAGCGTCGCCGCCAGCTGGTCGTAGGGACCGGGCCGGTAACCGTCCATCGCTTTGCGCAGCAAGGCGATCCGATGGTCGATCGCCCGGTCGTCGTCGAGCGCGATGTCCTCTTGCAATGCGTCGTAACGGAAATCCTCCAGCTCGATCCCCGTCGCCGACGCCCAGAACGCCTCGTTGTCGCCCAGCGTCCCGCAATGCGCCCGGCGCAGCACGATGCGGCCGTCCGGTGGAACGGCGGGCGTGAGCAGGAATTCGTCGGCCGACACGTCACTGCCGTCGAGCGCGATCCCGTGCTGCGGCAGGGAACCGAGCCGGGCGCCGCGGAAGTCGACGCGTCGTGCGATCTGCGCGCCGTCGAGGTTGACTCCGCCCTGCGCGACGAACGGGCGTTCCTTGTTCTCGGTGAGGATCAGATCCCGGCCGATCCGCGCCGTGCGGACGTCCAGCGAGTAGCTGGTCCGCGTGCGCGCACCGGGCTCGGTCAGGCTCGTGCCGAAGAGGTTCACGCTGCCGCCGATCTCCGCACCCTGCAGCCGCAAGGTGCCCTGGACGGTCGCGTCCGTGAGCTGGAAGTTGCCCGCGATCTTCGCGCGTCGCGCGGAAAAGACGTCGCGGCGCGGGTGCAGGAACATCGAGTTCCACGCCAGCACGTTGCCACCGACGGTGATGTCGGCCATGCGCAGCTGCCCGGACGGCACCCGCAGGCTCGTCGCCTCGAGGTCGCCGCCGATGGTGGTCCCGTCGAGGTGGATGGCGCGGTCGTAGTAGGGAATGCTCTGCCCGCGGACGACCTGGACCTCGGCGCCGGCCAACCGCAGCGAACCGCCGATGCGGGCGTTGACCATCCGCAGCGTCCCGGTGGCCTGCATGCCGTCGCTCAGCTCGAGGTTTCCGTTGACCGTCGAACGGTCCGCGACCAACGCCGGCCGCGGATCGATGTACGGATCGTTCGACTTCCACGCGTCGACGACGATCGGCCCGGACTGGTTCACCGAAAGCTTGGCCTCGCGGAAAATGATGTCACTGTCCACAGTGGCGCTCGGCAGGTACATGATCCCACTGGCGGAGAAGCGTTTCCGCTGCGCGGCGGGCCCGTAGTTGTCCACCTCGCACAGCAGGCTGCCGCCGATGTGGATGCCGTTGCCGTTGAGCGCGAAGCCGTCCCGGTTGTTCAGCGTCGCGCCGGAAAAGTTGACGTTACCGCCGGCCCGCATACCCGGGATGCGGACTTCTCCGTTGGCCACCAACCGATACGCCAGCAGCGCGCCGACGATGTTGACCCGGTCGGCCTGGATCGCCTTGCCGCGCGGATGAGTGATCACCGTACGCGTCAGCACGACCGAACCCTCGATGACCGCGTCGGTGAGATTGACCGCCGCGTTGGGCATCCCGCGCTCGCGATCGTCGCCGCGCTGGACCGTGGTCTCCTCGATCTCGTGCTCGGCGTCGACGTGCACGACACTGCGGATGAGGCGGACGTCGTTGCGGGTGCGGAGATTGCGCGCCTTGAGGCCGGGGAGCCAGCACTTGCGGAACACGAGCCCGAGCAGATGCGCCTCGCGGACGTCCGGCGGATGCTCGAACCGGCACCGCTCGAAGCGGAACAGATACTTGATGTCGGCGGCGCGCAGATCGAGCGTCCCGGTGATGTACGCGTCCTCGACCTGCACGATCGGCGCGTTGGTCGTCTGGCGGCGCCACCGGAGCAGCCCAGTCGTCCCCGGCTTCATCAGCTCGGACGCCGGGACCTCGTACCGCTTGTCGGGGTTCGGGTCGAACGGGTCGAGCGGCGGCAGGGACGCGTCGCCGTTCTGGTCACCTTCCCCCGGATCACGCGGCCCGTTGTTGCGCCGAAAACCCGGCATCGTTTCGCTTCCCTCCCCCGTCGTCCTTCGGCCTCAAGCGAAGCCGATCACGCACGGGGTTCGCAAGTGGCCCGGGACAGTAGACCGGAACATGCCACGGGAACGCGACGGCAGAACGGCCGCCTCGGGTGCTGGAACAGGTCGTTTGCGTCCGCGGCGGTGATCTTGACCGGATTCGCCGCCGGGGCGGCGGTTCGCTGCTACGGTCACTCACCGGAGTCAGTGGTGGACCACGGGTAGGTCGCGCCCTTCGCGGCCCGTGCGGGGAGGCACGACATGACCAGGACAACGAAGCTGTCGTCGGGCGGAGTTCGCCGTGGCGAATCCGATCACCGAGACAGCGGCCGTCGAGATGGATCCGTACAGCGTGGTCGCCGCCGAGATCGAGTTGATCGACCGTCTGTGATGCGCGTCCTTGTCACCTACGTTCTCACTGCGGTGGCCCTGCTCCTTGCCACTGCTTGCGGTGCCAAATCCGGCGGGACAGCGGTACCAGTGGCGTCCGCACGCGACGCCACATCCCTGCCGAGGGCAGGTGCACCCAAGGTTTCGAATCCCCTGAAGACCTCAGCGCTGGAGTCCGATGCCTGCGCCGCAGCGACAGAACCGCAGGTCCGCAGCACGGGGGTCACCCTCAAGACGGCTGAACCTCAGGTAATCGCGGGAGGTAAAGGGTGCCTGTGGATCTTCACGGAAGCCTCCGGGACGGTGACCGGCAACCTGAATGTCAGTGAACCGGACGGACTCAGCCACCTCTACGCGCTCAAAGCTCAAGGCAGCGGTTTGACCACATTCGAGCCGGTCGGCGAGATCAGCGGATATCCAGGCGTCATTTATGCCAACGGCGGCGAAGGAGCCGGCGTGTGCAATCTCGCCATCGGAGTTCGCGATGACCTGATGTACGTCCTGACCACGCAACTCTTCAAGGGGAACCCTCAGTACGAAGCTCCCTGTGACCTTCTCGGACAGTTCGCCGCGTTCGCGATCCAGCACTTGAAGGTCGCCCAATGACCTCGACATGGTCCAATCCACGCCACCGTCCTTCAGGAACGGGATCGCCTTCTGCCCTTTTGATTTTGGCGACAGCGGCGCTACTCGTCAGTGCATGCAGCGGCTCCAAAGGCAACCCGACAACGCCGGCCCCTTCGCCGTCTGTCGGGCAATCGACCTCGCTACCAAGGGCCGGCGCGCCAAACGTCGAAAAGCCCTTGGACACCGCCGCTGCCGAAGCCGACCCTTGCAGCGTCGTGAAGAGCGATCAGGTCCAAGCTTTCGGTGGTGGTCCGATGGACCGATCCCGGGTGGAACACCTGTCCTCCGGCAAGGTCTGCACCTGGGTGTTCGCCAACGGGCTGGGCACGGTCAGCGCGGGGATGAACACCGGTGAACGTGATGGTCTGAGCCATCTGTACGCGTTGAACGCGCAGGGCAGCGGCCTCACGACGTTCAAGCCATCGGAACCGATCGACGGCTATCCCTCGGTTGTCTTCGCGAACGGCGGCGAGCGCAGCTATGCCTGCAACCTCGCGGTCGGTGTCCGTAACGACCTCATGTACACGATCGTCGCGACCCCTGGGACCGGCAACCCGAACCGGTCTGACCCGTGCGGCATGGCCGCCAAACTCGGTCGGTATGCAGTTCAGCACCTCAGGGCGGCGCAATGACCTACAGCACCTGGGAGATCCACGGCGACAGACAGCCGGGGCGTCGCCGCAGGCTCGGGGTGATGCCGCGGATGGCCCACGCGCTGACAACTCCTGGCCCGCCGCGAACTACGGCGAGTTGGGCAACCGGACAGGGTTAAGACCGACTTCGCGGCGGCTTCAGCGGACGCTTGCTGGGAGTTCTGATCGAGCCCATGTAACGAAGGCTAGGTTGCCCCGACGCCCTCCGCCAGATTGGAAAGACCGCCTGATGCGACCCACAGCCGCCTTCCTACCATTGACAATGCTGGCATCGGTCACATTGCTCGGAGGTTGCAGCGACAAGAAGGCCGAGCCTCCGCCTGCGACCGGCGCGCTCTCTTCTGCCGGGCTTCCATCCGCCGGAGCTCCTGCAGTGACAGATCCGATCGCGGACACCTCGGCTGTCGAATCAGAGCCGTGCGCAGCCATTCCCGGCGCTGAGATCGAATCCATCGCGGGGAAGGTCAAGCGGACCCGCGCGGAAGACATGACCGCGGGCAAGGCTTGCACCTGGGTCTTCGAATTGAGCCCGACCACGGTCAATGCCGGTCTTGTCATGGGCAACAAGGACGGACTAAGCGCCATCTACGCGCAGCACGCTTCGGGAAGTCTCACGACCTTCAAACCAGTGGAACCCATCGACGGATACCCCGCCGTCGTATACGCCAACGGGGGTGAAGGCAAGGGGAACTGCACTCTCGCCGTCGGTGTTCGGGACGACCTCGTCTACCACGTGATCCCGCGGCTTTCCAGCGAGCACCCGTCCTATTCAGACCCCTGCGGCTTGGCAGCCAAGGTGGCCGCCGCCGCGATCAAGCACCTCAAGAAGTCCTGATCAGGCAAAACCGCCTTTCGCGGCAAACTACGCCAGCCATCCCATCTTTCGATGGTGATCTTCAGCGAAGGTGCAGATCTACGGTTTACCTGCTGCTATCGTCACCGGTTGGAGTCAGCAGGGAACTACGGGTAGGTCGCGCCCAACGCGGCCCGTGCGGGGAGGCACGTCATGACAGGACCGGGAAGCGGCCCACAGGGGGCCAATGACCAGGCCAACGGACCCGGGTCGTCGGCGACGCCCGACTACCGCGATCTGGGCACTGGGCAGGCCAAGGCCGACTTCGCAGCCGCCTCGGCGAACGGCGGCTGGGAGTTCGATGCCGAGGCCATGGACAAGGTGATCAAGTCTCTTGAGGATTGCCTTCAAGGAGACTTCTCGATCGCCCAGAACGAAGCGACATGGCTGACCCAGATCAAGCCGCCGGGTGCAGAGGTCGGCAGTGAGGGCTACACGCAAGCCGCCATCAATTCCGGTCGGTCATATCAAGACTTCCTTCGGGGCGCCCGCGCCTACACGGACGCCTACGTGAGCACTCTGATCGAGATCAAAACGGCCTATCAGAATCAAGACCAAGCGGCGATCGACGCGCTTCGCCAGATCGGAAAAGTCGACTGATGCGACCTCGAGCCATTCCCATGATCGCCGCGACCATCGCCGTGGTCGCGCTGTCCGGCGGTTGCAGCGACAAGAATCCGGGAAACACCGGAACTCCGGCGCCCACCGCGCCGTCCTCCTCGACACTGCCTTCCGATGGCGCACCGAGTGTGACTGATCCGATCACTGACACCTCCGCGGTCGAGACAGACCCTTGCCGCGCGATCCCGACTGCTCAAGTGGAAGAGGTCGGCGGCAAGGTCGAAAGTTCCCGTCTGGACAAGATGGCCTTGGGCAACGGTTGCACCTGGTTGTTCGCCGGGAGCCCCAGCAACGTCAATGCCGGACTCGTGACCGGCAACAAGGACGGCCTCAGCTCTCTCTACGCGCAGCACAAGTCCGGTGGTCTCACCACTTTCAAGCCGGTCGACCCCATCGAGGGCTATCCGGCGGTCATCTATGCCAACGGCGGTGAGGACGAAGGCACCTGCACGTTGGCGGTCGGTATTCGGAACGACCTTGTGTACACCGTGATTCCGCGCCTGTCGATGAGGCACCCCGGGTTTTCCGACGCGTGCGGAATGGCGACCAAGGTCGCGACCGCCGCGATCAAGAACTTCAAAGGGGCGTAGGTCATGACCTACAGCGGTTGGGAGATCTTCACCAAGCTCAACACCTACCCCGAAACCACAGCGACTTTGGACAGGGCACAGCAGGCCTCTCACACCTTGATGGACGTCCACCACAGGATGAGCAGCACGCTGGAGAAGAGTCAAACGGCGCTCAGCTCGTTCTGGAAGGGCAAGGCCGCCGACAGCGGAACAGCAGGGCTCGCCCCGCTCATCGCGACGTCCAAGATCGCCGGCGAGAACATGGACCGCGCCCGCCAGTCGATGTACGACCAGAACGCCTCCTTCCATTACACGCGCGGCAATGTCCGCCCGGTCGAGAAGGAGCGCGCGGGGGACAGCGGGCCCGAGGACATCCTGTCCATCGGCGCGAGTGACGACGAGATCGCCGCGGCGAAGTTCGACGCCGACACCAAACACAACGTCGAGATCTACGAGCCGTATTACCAAAGCACCCAGCCGCGGCAGCAGTCGCTCGCGCCGGTCTATCCGGCCGCGCATGATCCGAACGTGTCGCCCGCGCCGATCACGCCGGATCCGATCGATCCCGGGCAGACCAAGGTCAGCGGGTTCAGCGGCGGCCCCGGCGACTCCGGGCGGCACAGCGGTCCGAGTGGGTACACCGGTGGGCCGAGTTCGTACAGCGCGCCTCCCGGGGCAGAGGGGTATCAGGCGCCGAGGCCGCCGCAGGTTCCGCCGGCGCCGAGGGTGCCGCAGATGCCGCGGCCACTCCCGTCTCCGCGGCCGAACGACCAGACCGACCTTTCCCGGGCGAACGACCGGATCCAAGCGAAGCCGATCGACTATCGCCAACCCGGCTTCGGGCCCGGCGGGCCGGGCACCGGCGGACCCGGTGGCGGCAACGGATTCGGGCCCGGATCGGGCGGCTTCAGCGGCGGTTTCGGGCCCGGCGGCGGGTTCGGGCCGGGTGGATCGACGGGCGGGCCGGGGAGCATGGGGCCCGGTCGCGGTGTCGGCGCCGCCATGCCCGGTGAAGGTGCGATGCGCGGTACACCGGCGGGCGGGCCCGCGGCGGCGGGGCGGCCCGGCGCGCCGGGGATGGGCGGCGGCGGGATGGGCGCCGGTGCCGGCAAGGGCAAGGGCGGCGAGGACGAGGAGCACCAGCGCAAGATCACGCTGCAGGAAGAGGACGGCGACTCCCTCTTCGGCGGTTACGACGGTGACAAGCCGGTTCCGCCGGTGATCGGCGCGTGACGTGCTGCAGAAACCCGTCGAACTGACGCTCCAGACCTACGAAACCCTGCTGGACCAACATAATCTCGGCGACATCCATCCAACGCTCGTCCGTGGCGCGCAGTGGTACCTGCCCGAGGAACGGCGCGAGCTCGCCGCCACCGCACAGTCCGAATTGGACAGACAAGGACTGCTCAGGCGCGGCCGGATCGACGACGAATTCCTCGACACGTTGCGGTTCCTGCAGCGGCCGGCGGTGGAGTACTACTCGTGGGTGAAGTCCGAGGGGCGTGAACGGACGGTTCGCGCCGCGGGAAGTGGCCGGGAAGCGGTCAACGTCGTTTTGGTCGACAAGGTCGTCTATCTGACGCCGACACGGCCGGACACGCTGGCGCAGGATTTCACCGGTCTGCTTCCCGAGGCGCCCGCCGCGCGCACGCCGTCCTTGAACTGTTCGGAAGCCGATCTCCAGGTCCTGATGAAGGGCGAGATGCTCACCGGCACCGGCCCGAGCATCCGCGACGCCAAGAAGATCCTCCAGTGGATCCGGTCGCCGCACACCTTCTTCGGACGGCTTTACGTCGCCATCCGTGACGGTGGCGGCAACCGGAAACGCGTCGAAAGGCCACCGGGCTGGATGGACACCGAACACGGCCGCGTCGTGTTCGGCCCGGACGCCAAGGGCTGGGTGAGCCTCATGGGCGCCGGGCCGCACGAAATCGTCGCGAAGGTCGTCCAGCTGGAGTCGCAGCTTCGCGGGCGTTAGCCCTGGTGGTTCGGGTTCAGGACCCGCGAGAGGAACGTCTTCGTGCGCTCCTCCTGCGGGTCCCCGATCACCTGGTCCGGCGCGCCCTGCTCGACGACGACGCCGCCGTCCATGAACAGCACGATGTCGGCCACTTCACGCGCGAACTGCATCTCGTGCGTGACGACGAGCATCGTCATGCCCTCCTGCGCGAGCTGCCGCATGACCGCGAGGACGTCGCCGACCAGTTCGGGGTCCAGCGCGGACGTCGGCTCGTCGAACAGCATGACGTCCGGGTTCATCGACAGCGCCCTCGCGATCGCGACACGCTGCTGCTGACCGCCGGAAAGCTGCGTCGGCAGCGAAGACTCCTTCTCCGCCAGACCGACCTTCGCGAGATTTTCCCGCGCGACGCGCTCCGCCTCTTCCTTGCCGCGCTTCAACACCTTGCGCTGAGCGACGGTGAGGTTGTCGAGCACGCTCAGGTGCGAGAAGAGGTTGAACGACTGGAAGACCATGCCGATCTTCGTGCGGGCGCCGTCGATGTCGACGTCCGGGTCGGTGATCTCGCTGCCGTTGACCACGATCTTGCCCTGCTGCGGCTCCTCGAGGAGGTTGACGCAGCGCAACAACGTCGACTTGCCGGAACCCGACGGGCCGATGATGCAGACGACCTGGCCGCGCTGGACCTCCAGGTCGATGCCCTTGAGCACCTCGAGCTCGCCGAACGCCTTGTGCAGTCCCGAAACCTCGACGATCGTCTGGGTGCTCATACCGTTCCTCCGCCGGGCACTCCGGCTCCGTATTTCTTCTCTAGCCGCTGCTGCAGGATCGACAGCGGAATGGTGATGACGAGGTAGCACAGACCGGCGACGACGATCGGGGTCAGGCCCTTCGCCTCCAGCAGCGCCTGACGGCTGAACTGGGCGAGTTCCTGCTGCGCCGGCGTGGTGCCGAGCAGGAACGCCAGCGAAGAGTCCTTCGTCAGCATGATCAGCTCGTTGGCCAGCGGCGGCAGGATGATCCGGAACGCCTGCGGGATCACGACGGTGATCATCGTGCGGGCGGGCGACATGCCGAGCGAACGCGCGGCCTCGACCTGCCCGCGCGGCACCGCCTGGATGCCGGCCCGGATGGTCTCCGCCATGTAGGCCGACGACACGATGCCCAGCGCCAGCATGATCGCGACGTTGCGCGGCAACGTGGTGTCGAACGCGGTCGGCACGCCGATGCCGACGGCGAGGAAGATCAGCAGCGCGGGCAGGCCGCGGAAGAACTCGATGTACCCGCGCGCGAACCAGCGGTACGGGCCGACCGAGGAAAGTCTCATCAAGGCGAGCAGCAGGCCCAGCCCGAGGCCGAGCGCGAAACCCAGCGCCGTGAAGACGATGGTGTTCTTCAGTGCGACGGTGATGACGTCCGGGAACTGCTTGGCGGCGACTTCGAGATCGAAGAACGCCTTGCCGATCCTGCTCCAGTCGGCCAGCAGCGCGAGCACGATGACGATCACCAGCAGCAGGACGTACTGCCCGGTCCGGAAGGCCGAACGGCGCTGGCGGCGGCTCAAAGCCATTTCTCTCCTCAAACAGGTGGCGACAAGCCTGTGGCCGGTGCGCTCGGCACCGGCCACAGGGCGGCTTCGACTAGTTCGACGCAGCTCCGGGCTGCCAGGTCGGCGCCTTGCCGAACCACTTCTGGTAGATCTGCGCGTAGGAGCCGTCCGCCGCGGACGCCTTGAGCACCTCGTTGATCTTGCCGAGCAGGGCGCTGTTGCCCTTCTTCACGCCGATGCCGTAGAACTCGTTCGTCTTGAACTCGGTGACGACCGTCGTGTCCGGGTTCGTCTTCGCGAAGTCGTAGAGCACGCCGTTGTCGTTGACGCCCGCGTCGACCGTGCCGTTCTTGACGGCCTGCTCCAGCAGCGCTAGGTCGTCGAAGGTGACGATCTCGGCGCCGGCGGCCTTCTCCTTGGCGTAGTCGGCGCCGGTGGTGGCCGACTGGACACCGATCTTCTTGCCCGCGACGTTGGACAGGTCCTTGATCGGCGAACCGGTCTTGACCAGCAGCGCCTGGGTCGCCTCGAAGTACGGGTCGGAGAAGTCGAACTTCTCCTTGCGCTTGTCGGTGATCGTCATGCCCGCGGCGGCGAGGTCACACTGCCCGGTGTTCATCGCTTCGCCGGACTCGATGGTCTCGAAGGCGATGTCGACGATGCTCTGCTCGACACCCAGCTTCTTGCCGACCAGGTCGACCAGGTCGACGTCGAAGCCGACGATCTTGTCGCCCTGCTTGACCTGGAAGGGCTGGTAGGGCAGGTGCGTGCAGGTGGTGACCTTGCCGGACGCGACGAGCTGGACGCCGCCGGCCGCGGTTCCGCCTTCCTCGCCGCACGCGGACAGCGCACCCGCGGCCAGGGCGAGCGCCGGGATCAGGGCGAGCGCTTTGAATCGAGCCACGTCGTCACTCCTTGTAGTTCCCATGTGTCGAGAGCATGCATAGTGCCACTCATCCGGCGGCAAGCACAGCACCGAGACGTTACAGCGCTGTTTCCAGCGAAGATCGTCCCGACGACGGGATGGAGCGGACCTCGGCCCCAGCGGGTCCCGACAGGCACGCGACCGGCCCGGCACGGGAACACGGTGGGGCGCCGAAGCGCCCCACCGCCGCCTTATTACTTGGGCCAGTAATCGAACACGTAGCCGTTGTAGCAGATACCCGCACAACTCGGGTCGACAGGGAAGTACTGGAGCGGACCGACGTTGTAATAACGGGCGAAGTCGCTCCGCTCACGGACACAGCTATTGTAGTTGTGACCGCACCAACGACT
Source organism: Amycolatopsis keratiniphila (assembly GCF_000400635.2). Classification (NCBI taxonomy): domain Bacteria; kingdom Bacillati; phylum Actinomycetota; class Actinomycetes; order Pseudonocardiales; family Pseudonocardiaceae; genus Amycolatopsis; species Amycolatopsis keratiniphila. The sequence continues at coordinate 8,763,669 of NC_021252.1, forward strand.
CTTGACATCCGCCACGCCGACACTGGACGACGGCGCCGTGACACCGTCCTGAGCAGCCATGGCGACACCTGGAACGGCCAACGCCGCCACCGCGGCACCGGCCACGACGAACGTCTTCACGAAATTCTTCACAATTCCCCTTGAAAATTGCATGTGAAATTCAGAGCCTGCTTATCCAGCAGGTAAATGCGCGAGTTAACGAGTTCTACACATGGCGAAAACGCCGAACAGAATCCAACCTTCCCCAGTCAGGTTTGAATACGTGCGGCGAGGCTAGCATCAGGCTGATCATTCCAACAAGCCAACCCGGGTATCTCGCGCCGGACGGGGTCCATGGGTCACGATGACCCCATGAACAACAACTCGGCGCCCCGGCTCCCACCTGCGGGCCGCCGCCCCCGGACGACGACGTCGGCCCGGCGCGCGGCGAAACCCGGGGCGCAGTTCGACGGCTATCTCTCGCCGTCCCGGCCGCACGCGGGCGCGTACGACGAGATGTTCACCGCCGACGGCACGGTCCGCCAGCCGTACCGCGCGCTGTACGAATCGATCTCCGCGCTGACGTCGGCGGACCTCTCGTCCCGGTCGGCGGCGATCGACCGGGCAATGGTGGACCAGGGCATCACGTTCTCGCTGTCCGGCCAGGAACGCCCGTTCCCGCTCGACCTGGTGCCACGTGTGATCACCACCGCCGAGTGGAGCAAACTCGAACGCGGTGTGGCGCAACGGGTCCGCGCGCTCGAAGCCTTTCTCGCCGACGTGTACGGCGACCGCCAGATCCTGCGTGACGGCGTTCTTCCGCGACGGCTGATCACCTCGTGCGAGCACTTCCAGCGCGAGGCGTTCGGGATCAACCCGCCCAACGGCGTCCGCATCCATGTGTCCGGTGTGGACCTGGTGCGCGACGAGGAGGGCACCTTCCGGGTGCTGGAGGACAATCTCCGCAACCCGTCCGGCGTGTCGTACGTGATGGAGAACCGCCGCACGATGGCGCGCGTGTTCCCGGACCTGTTCGCCCAGCACCGGGTGCGCCCGGTCGGCGATTACGCTTCGCATCTCTTGCGTGCGCTCCGGGCGGCGGCCGCGGCGAACGTCGCCGACCCGATGGTCGTCGTGCTCACCCCCGGCGTGCACAACTCAGCGTATTTCGAGCATTCGCTGCTGGCCCGGCTGATGGGGGTCGAGCTGGTCGAAGGCCGCGACATGTTCTGCCGGGACAACGTCGTGTACCTGCGCACCACCGAGGGTGAGCAGCAGGTCGACGTCATCTACCGGCGGATCGACGACGAGTTCCTCGATCCGGTGCACTACCGGCCGGATTCCGTGCTCGGCGTGGCCGGGATCCTCAACGCGGCGCGCGCGGGCAACGTGGTGATCGCGAACGCGGTGGGCAACGGCGTCGGTGACGACAAGCTCGTCTACACCTACGTGCCCGAGATGGTGAAGTACTACCTCAACGAGAAGCCGCTGCTGCCCAACGTGGACACCTTCCGGTGCTGGCTGCCGGACGAGTTCGACCACGTCATGCAGCATATGGACGAGCTGGTGATCAAGCCGGTCGAAGGTTCGGGCGGATACGGCATCGTGTTCGGCCCGGAGGCGACGCAGGCCGAGCTGACCGCGCTGAAGCGCAAGGTCCGCGCGAACAAACGCGGCTGGATCGCCCAGCCGGTGGTCCAGCTGTCCACCGTTCCGTCCAAAGTGGATGACAGACTGGCGCCTCGGCACGTCGATCTGCGGCCGTTCGCGGTCAACGACGGCAAGGAGATCTTCGTCCTGCCCGGCGGGCTGACGCGGGTCGCGCTCCCGGAGGGCAGCCTGGTCGTCAACTCGTCGCAGGGCGGCGGCTCCAAGGACACCTGGGTGCTGGCGCCGCGATCTTCGACGGCGGAGCGCGAGCTGGAGCGGCCCGCGCTCGGCGCACTGTCCCAAGTGGACGGTCTGGTCGCCGAACAGGGTCCGGAGCTGACCACCACCCAGCAACAGCAGCAGCAACAGGCATAAGGGAGGTTGATGTGCTCGCCCGCAACGCGGAATCGCTGTACTGGATCGGCCGATACGTCGAACGCGCCGATGACACCTCCCGGATCCTCAACGTCTCCGTGCATCAGCTGCTCGAAGACGCGAGCGTCGACCCGGACCACGCGAGCCGCCAGCTGCTCGCCGTCCTCGGCATCAGCCCGGAGGGCATGGACACCCTCGACGTGTGGAAGCTGACCGAGCTGGTCGCCTACGCCAAGGACAATCCGGCGTCGATCGTCGGCTCGATCAACTCCGCCCGCGAGAACACGCGCGGCGCCCGCGAGGTCGTCTCGACAGAGCTGTGGGAATGCCTGAACGCGACGTGGAACGCGGTGCCGGACAGGCAGCGGTACGCGCGCCGCGCCGGGCCGCACGCGTTCCTCTCCTTCGTGGAGGAGCGCGCGGCGATGTTCGCCGGGCTCGCCGATTCGACGATGAGCCGCGACGACGGCTGGCTGTTCATGGTGCTCGGCCGCTCGGTCGAACGCGCGGACATGGTGGTGCGGCTGCTGCTGTCGCGAGTGCAGGACAGCGCGTCTTCACCCGGCTGGATCACCGTGCTCCGTTCGGCGGGCGCGCAGGACACGTACCTGCGGACCTATCGCGGCGCGCTCGACGCCGCCCGGGTCGTGCAGTTCCTGTTGCGGGACACGCTCTTCCCGCGTTCGGTGTTCCACGCGCTGCGGCAGGCAGAGGAATGCCTGGAGCGGCTCGACCCCGGCGTCAACTCGCGTGCCAACGAGAAGTCCGAGGCGCTGCGGCAGCTCGGCCGCGCGCGCAGCGAGCTGGAGTTCCTGCGGCCGTCGGATCTGCTGGAGGATCTGCCGAAACGGCTCGGCGCCCTGCAGACCTCGATCAAGGACATCGGCGACGCGGTTTCGGTGCAGTACTTCCATTCGTCGCCTTGGGTGGCCTGGAGCGGTGCGGAGGTTTCGCTGTGACCTGGCAGCTTCGGGTGGCCCACCGGACCGGGTACCGGTACGCGACGCCGGCCACGCAGTCGTACAACGAAGCGCGGCTGACCCCGCGCTCCGACCGGCGGCAGACCACGGTCGTGAACCGGGTCGAGACGACGCCCGCGACCCGTGCTTACCGGTACACGGATTACTGGGGCACCGTCGTGACGTCGTTCGACCTTCACGCGCCGCACACCGAGTTCACCGTGCTCGCGACGTCGGTGGTCGAGACCGCCGACGAAGGCGAGCCGGTCCGTTCGGCGACGTGGAAGGACCTGCGCAGTGACACTGTGATCGACCATCGCACCGAGTACCTGACGCCGACGCCGTACACGCCCCGCGATCCGGAGCTGACGAAGGTCGCGCGCGAACTGCGCAAGGGGCTCGACCCGGCGGAGGCCGTGCTCGCGGTGTGCGAATGGGTCAACCAGCAGCTCAAGTACCAACCGGGGACCACCGGCGTGCACAGCACGGCGACCGACGCGTGGCGTGCGCGCGAAGGGGTTTGCCAGGACTTCGCGCATGTCACGCTGGTGATGTTGCGCGCGATCGGCGTCCCCGCGCGCTACGTCTCCGGGTACCTGCACACGAAACCGGAGGCGAAGCTCGGCGAGACGGTCGAAGGCGAAAGCCACGCCTGGGTCGACGTCTGGACCGGCGGCTGGTGGGCGTACGACCCGACGAACGCGATCCCGGTCGGGCCGCGGCACGTCTGGGTCGCGTACGGCCGGGACTACGCCGACGTGCCGCCGCTCAAGGGCATCTTCACCGGGGGCGGCCAGTCCACTTTGGACGTCTCGGTGCAGCTGACCCGGCTGACCTAGGCCCTGCGCCGGAGCAACAGCCAGAGCAGGTACGCGCCGCCGAGGGCCGCCGCCACGACACCCGCGGGCAGCAGCGACGACTCCAGCAGACGCTGGCCGAGGTAGTCCGCCGTGACGACCAGCGTCGCCCCGACGAAGACCGAGGCGAGCAGGTTCGGCCCCGGCAGGCGCGTCATCCGGCGCGCGAGCTGGGGCGCGGCGAGCGCGATGAACGGCAGCGGTCCGGTCGCGGCGGTGGCGGCGGCGACCAGCGCGACCGCGACCAGCACCAAGGTCAGCCGCACACGGTGGACGTCGACGCCGATACCGGTGGCGGTGTCGTCGCCCATCTCCAGCATGCGCAGCGCGCGGCCGTTGGCGAACACGACCGGGGCGAGCACCGCCACCGCGACGGCCAGGGGCACGACGAAGCTCCAGTCACGACCGGAAAGGTCGCCGACCAGCCAGCCGACGGCCTGCGATGCGGCTTCGAGGTTCGCCTTCACCAGCAGATACGAGTTCACCCCGACCAGTACCGCGCTGATCGCGATCCCGAGCAGCACCAGCCGCGAGCTCAGCAGGCCGTGCGGCGCGCACAACGCCATCACGACCAGCGCGGTCAGCAGCCCACCCACCAGCGCGCCGACCGAGACGAGCCCCGGGCCGGAGCCGAAGAGCAGCAGGGCCACGATGCCGCCGGTCGCCGAACCGGTGGTGAAGCCGATGATGTCCGGGCTGCCGAGCGGATTCCGGGTGATCGTCTGGAAGACCGCCCCGGCCAGCGCCAGCGCGGCCCCGACGAGGATCGCGACCAGCACGCGCGGAAGCCGGCCCATGACGACCAGGTACTGCGCCTTCGTCCCTTGACCGGACAAGGTGGCGAGTACCTCGCCGGGACTCATCTCGTAGTCGCCGGTGCCGACGGAAAGCACGACGAGCGTCAGCGTCACCAGGGCCAGCGCGGCGACGACGAGTACCGATCGTCTGTCCAAACCGGACTCACGACGGACGGGCGCGGTCATCGGCGCACCGCCTTCAGACGCCGGGCCACGATCACGAACGCGATCCCGCCGACGACGTCGGTCATCACGCCGACCTGGATCTCGCCCGGCGAGCCGAGCAGGCGGCCGAGGACGTCGCAGCCGAGCAGCAGCACCGGCCCGAGCAACGCCGAAATCAGCATCACCCACCGCTCGTCCTGGCCGATCAGCGTCCGGACGACGTGCGGGATCATCAGGCCGACGAAGGCGATCGGCCCGCAGGCCGCGGTCGCCGACGCCGAAAGCAGGCCGACGGCGACCATCCCGGCGACGCGGACGAGCGCCGGATTCGCGCCGAGGCCGCGGGCCGTGTCCTCGCCCAGCGCCAGCGCGTTCAGCGCGCGGGCCAGCACGATCGCGATCACGACACCCGCGACGAAGAACGGCAGCAAGACCGACAGCTGATCCAGGTTCCGGTTCACCAGCGAACCGACCAGCCAGAACCGCATGGCCTGCAGGTTGTGCGTGTTGACCAGCTGCATGCCCTGGTTGATCCCGACGAACACCGCCTGGATGGCGACACCGGCCAGCACCAGCCTCAGCGGGCTCGTCGCACCGCGTGTCCCGCCGATCACCGAGACCAGCGCGGTGCCCGCGAGCGCCCCGGCGAAGGCGAACCAGACGTACTCGCCCGGCGAAGTCACCGAGAACAGCGTCGAGCCGAGCACGATCGCGACGGCGGCGCCGTGGTTGATGCCGAGCAGGCCGGGTTCCGCGACCGGGTTCCGGGTGATCGCCTGCATGAGCGAGCCCGCCAGCGCGAGCGCCATCCCGACCAGGACACCGAGCACCGTGCGGGGCAGGCGGTCGTCGCGGACGACGACGTCGTTGTAGCTCCCGTCGTAGGCGAAGAGGGCGTGCAGGACTTCGCCGAGCGAGAGGAGGTTCGAGCCGAAGCCGATCGACAGGAGGATGACCGCGACGAGCGCTGCCAGGGACCCCATGAGGACCAGCGTTCGCACGGAAACGCTGGTCCTCATGGTTGTGCCGCGCTCCGTGACCTGGACCATGGCGTCCACGATAAGGGAAGGCTAGCCTAACGACGAAATCCGGTCACCTGGCGAAAGAAGATCTCCATGCACCTCTCCCGACGCGGCTTTCTCGCCGGCACGGCGGCGCTCGGCGCCACCGGCCTCCTGACCGCCTGCGGCTATCAGGAAGAGACGCCCACCCAGGGAGCGGGCGCGGCCTGGTCCTTCACCGACGACCGCGGCCGCAAGCTCGAAGGCGAGCGGCCGACGCGGATCGTCGCGCAGGTGACCGCGGCGGCGGCGCTGTGGGACCTCGGCGTGAAGTCGGTCGGGATCTTCGGCCCGTCGAAGTTCGCCGACGGCAAACCGGACCCGCAGGCGGGCGGCGTCGACCTGAACGCGGTGACCTCGCTCGGGAACGTGTGGAACGAGTTCAACTTCGACAAGTTCGTCTCGTTGAATCCACAGCTGCTGGTCAGCGTGATGTACCTCAAGGACCAGATGTGGTACGTCCCGGACACGCAGACGGAGAAGATCGACAAGGCCGCGCCGAGTGTCGGCGTCCGGCTGCAGGACATCTCGATGCCCGAAGGGATCGCGAAGTTCATCGCGCTCGCGAAGGCGCTCGGCGCCGACACCGAGACTCCGGCGATCAAGGCCGCGAAGGAGGAGTACGAGAAGGCCGACGCCGCGCTCGCCGAAGCGGCGAAGAAGGCCGCCGGGCTGAAAATCCTCCTCGTGTCCGCGCAGAAGGACGCCGTCTACGTCTCGAACGCGCCGAAGTTCGCGACCTCGAAGCACTACCAGAGCAAGGGGCTGAACTTCGTCACGCCGGAGGCGCCGGACGAGAGCCAGGGTGGCTACTACCAGCAGATCAGCTGGGAGAACATCGGCAAGTACCCGGCCGACGTGATCATGTACGACAACCGCGGCGGTTCGCTGTCGCTCGGCCCGGACGGGCTCGGCGGCGTGCCGACCTGGGCCCAGCTGCCCGCGGTGAAGGCCGGGAAGCTGATCCCGTGGAACAACGAAACCCCGTTCTCGTACCAGCGTTTCACGCCGCAGCTGACGGAACTGACCGCGGCGCTGAACAAGTTCGCCTAGGCCAGGGCGGCGGTGCGGCGTGGGTCCGGTCGGTCGTGAGTGGCGATTCGGGTTCTAACCCGAATCGCCACTCACGACCCGCTCAGCCCAGGAACTCCCGCAGCGCCACCGCGAGGTCGGCCGGGTTGTCCTCGGCGACGTGGTGCCCGGACTCGATGGCGAAGCCGCGGACGTCGTCGGCCCATTCGCGCCACACCGCGATCGGGTCGCCGTAGAGCTCGGCCATGTCGTCGCGGCTGGACCACAGCATGAGGACGGGACAGGCGAGCTTCCGCCCGGCCGCCTTGTCGGCGTCGTCGGCTTCGCGGTCGGGCCCGAGGCCGGCGCGGTAGTCCTCGAGCATCGCGTGGACCGTCTCGGGATCATGGATCGCGCGCAGGAAGTCGGCGTGGTTCTCGGCGCCCATGGCTTCGGGATCACCGCCGTACCAGGCGTCCGGGTCGGCGTTGATCACCCGCTCGGCGGGTTTCGCGAGCTGGCCGAAGAAGAACCAATGCCACCATTTCCGCGCGAAGTCCGCGTCGGCCCGCGCGAGCGCCTCACCGATCGGGACGCCGTCGAGGATGACCAGCTTGGTGACCGCTTCGGGATGGTCCATGGCCAGCCGGTGCGCCACATAACTGCCTCGATCGTGGCCGGCGACGGCGAACCGCTCGTGGCCGAGATGCCGCATGAGCGCGACGATATGTCTGGCCATGGCGCGTTTCGAGTGCGCCGAGTGGTCTTCGGTGGTCTCGGGTTTCGAGGACTGGCCGTAGCCGGGGAGATCCGGGCAGACGACGGTGAACGCGTCCGCGAGCCGCGGGGCGACGTCGTACCAGGTGGTGTGGGTTCGGGGATGTCCGTGCAGGAGGACGAGGGGTGGCCCCGATCCGCCGTGGCGAACCCTGAGGGTCACTTCGCCGGTGTCGACGTTTTCGAGCTCGAACCCCTCGAACATGATCCTCCCGCGCGTGCGATGAAAGGTCCTTTCCTGGCAAATTTTGCTAGGAAAGGACCTTTCATTGCAGCGTGAGCCGGAAGATCAGCTCCGCGCGTGCGCGTCCAGGATGTGCGCGACCGCCTCGGTGACCCGCTGCGCGAAGTCGATGTTCAGCCACTCGTCCGGCACGTGGATGTTCGAGTCCGGTCCACAGGCGCCGGTGACCACGAACTGCGCGTCCGGGTACTTCTCGCCGAGCAGCCCCATGAACGGGATCGACCCGCCCATGCCGAAACTCTTGTGCGGCTCGCCGAAGACCTCGCCGCTGACGTGGTGCAGCACCTCGTCGAGCCACGGCGCGGTGTCCGGAGCGTTCCAGCCGTTCTCGGCCTGGAAGTCGCCGAGCTCCACCGAAGCGTCGTACGGCACGTCGGTGGTGAGCACGCGGCGGACCGCCTCCATCGCGGCCTGCGCGTCGGCGGTCGGCGGCAGGCGGAAGCTCAGGGTGAGCGTGGTGCTGTCGCGCAGCACGTTGCCCGCGTCGGCCGGGAGCGGGAAGCCCTCCGCGCCGATCACCGACAGCGTCGGCCGCCACGAGTTGTTGAGCAGCAGTTCCAGATCGTCGTCGGAGACCGTCCGGCCGATCACCGGGAAGAGCGTCTTCGCCGCGCCGGGCGCGATCTCGACGACACCGCGAGCGTCCTCGACGCGGTTCTCCGGGATGTCGACGCTGAGCTCGGCGAGCTTGATCTCGCCGGTTTCGGCGTTCTCGATCCGGTCGAGCAGGACACGCAGGACGCGGAACGAGCTCGCCACGATGCCGCTGGCCATGCCGGAGTGCTGCGCCGACTCGAGCACCTTCACGGTGACGTTGACGTGCAGCATGCCGCGCAGGCTGGTGGTCAGCCACAGGCGCTTGTAGTCGGTTCCGCCGGCGTCGAGGCAGACGACCAGCGAGACCGCGCCGAGCTTCTCCTTCAGGTGCTCGACGTAGGCGGGCAGATCCGGGCTGCCGGATTCCTCACCGGTCTCCAGCAGCACGACCGCGCGGGAGTGCTCGCCACCGGCGGCGCGCACGGCCTCGATCGCCGTCGTCGCCGCGTAGCCGGAGTAGCCGTCGTCGACCGCGCCGCGGCCGTACAGCCTGCCGTCGCGGATCACCGGCGTCCACGGGTCGAGGCCCTCGGACCAGCCGCCGACCGGGGGCTGCTTGTCGAGGTGCCCGTACATCAGCACGGTGCCCTTGTCGGCGGCTTCGGACGTCGCCGGGATGTCGACGACCAGCAGCGGGCTGCGGCCTTCGAGCTCCACGACCTCGAGCGTCGCGCCGGGGATCTCCCGCGCGGCGATCCAGGAGCGGACGTGCTCGACGGCGGCGGCGAGATGGCCCGTCTTCGCCCACTCGGCGTCGAACGCCGGCGACAAGGCGGGGATCGCCACCAGGCCGGACAGGCTGGGAAGGACGTCGTTCGTCCAGTTCGAAACCACGGTTTCGCGTACGGATTTCTGCTCCACGTCCGCCATCCTGCCACGGGTGCCGGGGAGTGGGATGGATCACAGTGGCGGGCACGGATCGTCATCGCACGCACCGGACAGGACACCCGTCCGGGTGCGTCGTCCGCTGGTCGGCCCGCGGGTGAATTCCCTACTTTCGGCGGCCCCACACTCGGGCTTCCTAGCATTTTCCCTGATCAGGCACCCTTTCTCAGCAACAAATCAGCATCCGAGACTGACCAAAACGGCATCCGGCATGCCAGGATGTCCGCACGAACCGTCAACGCCGACGGTGACCCAGCGCTTCAGATCCGACGCGCTGGTCCCCGCCGGCGCAGTCACTGTGGCCGCCACAAGTGGCCGCCAGAGGCGCCGACATCAAGGAGAGCAGCGCATGCCGTCCGAACACTGGACGCACCCGGAGCCTGGAGATGGTCCCGCCGCCGTAGCGGCGCAGCCTTCCCCCGAACAGGTGATCGCCGGTTTGCGAGCAACGAGCGAAGGTGGCGCTGAGCTGACTCAGCTGCTCACCCCCGAAGGCGAACGGGTCGCCTCGCCGCAATTCGACCGCTACGTCGACGACATCGACGCCGAGGCCCTCAAGGGCCTGTACCGCGACATGGTGCTGGTCCGCCGCGCGGACCGCGAGGCCAACGCGATGCAGCGCCAGGGCCAGCTCGGCATCTGGGTGCCGCTGCTCGGGCAGGAGGCCGCGCAGATCGGCTCCGGCCGCGCGCTGCGGAAGGGGGACATGGCGTTCCCCAGCTACCGCGAGCACGGTGTCGCGTACACCCGAGGCGTCGACCTCAAAGAGGTGCTCGGCATCTTCCGCTGCACCGACCACAGCGGCTGGGACTACAAGGCCCACGGCTTCCACCCGTACACCATCGTGATCGGCAACCAGGTGCTCAACGCCGCCGGTTACGCGATGGGCCAGAAGTTCGAAGGCAAGGTCGGCGACGACGACAGCGAAGCGACCATCTGTTACTTCGGTGACGGGGCGACTTCGCAGGGCGACGTGCACGAAGGCTTCGTCTGGGCCGCCGTCTACGACGCGCCGCTCGTGTTCTTCTGCCAGAACAACCAGTGGGCGATCTCGGAGCCCACCGAGCGCCAGTCGCGCCTGCCGCTGTACCAGCGCGCCCGCGGCTACGGCTTCCCCGGCATCCGCGTGGACGGCAACGACGTCCTCGCCTGCCTCGCGGTCTCCCGCTGGGCTCTGGAGGAGTGCCGACACGGCAACGGCCCGGTGCTGATCGAGGCGTTCACCTATCGGATGGACGCGCACACCACCACCGACGACCCCACCCGCTACCGGCTCTCCGACGAGCTGGAGGAGTGGAAGCTGAAGGACCCGATCGAGCGCGTCCGGGCGTACCTCGCCCGCGGTGGCGGCGCCGACCAGGCGTTCTTCGACCAGGTGCAGGCCGATTCGGACGCGTTCGCGGCCGAGCTGCGCGATTACTGCTTCAACATGCCGGAACCGCCACCGGACCGGATCTTCTCCAACGTGTACGCGGAGTCCACGCCGCTGCTGGACAAGCAGCGCGAAGAGTTCCTGTCCTACATGGACGGTTTCGTCGGGGCGGGTGAGCACTGAAATGGCCGACCTCCAGAAACTCACCATCGGCAAGGCCCTCAACCTCGGCCTCCGTCGCGCCATGGAAGAGGACCCGAAGGTCCTGATCATGGGTGAAGACGTCGGCAAGCTCGGCGGCGTCTTCCGCATCACCGACGGCCTGCAGAAGGACTTCGGCGAGCAGCGCGTGCTGGACACGCCGCTCGCGGAGTCGGGCATTATCGGCACCGCGGTCGGCCTCGCCGTCCGCGGTTTCCGCCCGGTGTGCGAAATCCAGTTCGAAGGCTTCATCTTCCCGGGCTTCGACCAGATCTCCAGCCAGGTCGCGAAGCTGCATTACCGGACGCAGGGCAAGATCAAGATGCCCATCGTGATCCGGGTGCCGTTCGGTGGCGGCATCGGCGCGGTCGAGCACCACTCGGAGTCGCCGGAGTCGCTGTTCGCGCACATCCCCGGCCTGAAGGTCGTTTCGGTTTCGAACGCCGTCGACGCCTACTGGGGCATCCAGCAGGCGATCAAATCCGACGACCCGATCCTGTTCTTCGAGCCGAAGAAGCTGTACCACTCGGGCGCGATGAAGTCCGAGGTCGACACCGAAGCCACGCCGGACGAGCTGTTCAAGTCCCGCGTGGTCCGCGAGGGCACCACGGCCACCGTCGTCGCATACGGCCCGTCGGTGAAGGTCGCGCTCGACGCGGCGACCGCCGCCGAGGACGAGGGCAAGTCGCTGGAGGTCATCGACCTGCGGACGCTGTCCCCGCTCGACCTGGAGCCGGTGTTCGAGTCGGTGCGCAAGACCGGACGGCTCATCGCGCTGAGCGAGGCGCCGTCGGAATCGTCGCTGACCTCGGAGATCGCCGCGCGCGTGCAGCAGGAATGCTTCTACTCGCTGGAAGCCCCCGTGCTGCGGGTGACCGGATTCGACACGCCGTACCCGCCCGCCAAGCTCGAGGAGCACTACCTCCCCGACCTGGACCGGGTGCTGCACACCGTCGACCGTTCGCTCGCCTGGTAAGGGGGAAATCGCTGAAATGCCCGAGTACAAACAATTCCCCCTGGCCGACACGGCGGAGGGGCTGACCGAGGCCGACATCATCGCCTGGCAGGTCAAGCCGGGTGACACCGTGACGGTGAACCAGATCGTCGTCGAGGTCGAGACCGCGAAGGCCGCCGTCGAACTGCCCATCCCGTGGGCGGGCGTGATCACCGAACTGCTCGTCGAGCCGGGCCAGACGGTGGAGGTCGGCGCGCCGATCCTCACCATCGACGTCGACCCCGGCGGCAAGGCGGCCCCGGCACCCGCGGCCGCGCCCGCGGCGGAAGAGCCGGCGGAAGAGGAGATGAAGCCGCTGGTCGGCTACGGCTCCAAGGCCGTCGTCACGCAGCGCCGGGCGCGGAAGGGCGCGGCTCCCGCCCCTGCCCCTGCTCCCGCTCCGGTGGCCGTGGCGCCCGAGCCCGCTTCGGCTTCGAAGCCGAAGGGCGGGTACGTGCCGCTGGCGAAGCCGCCGGTGCGCAAGCTCGCCAAGGACCTCGGCGTCGATCTGCACGCGCTCACCGGCACCGCCGACGGCGGCGTCATCACCCGTGACGACGTGCAGGCGGCCGCCAACGGTTCGGCCGCTGTGTCCACTGTGTCCGATTCGGACAGCGGCTACGACCCCGCGACCCGGGAACGCCGTGTCCCGATCAAGGGCGTCCGCAAGGCCACCGCCGCCGCGATGGTGCAGAGCGCCTACACCGCCCCGCATGTCACGGAGTTCCTGACCATCGACGTCACGCCGATGATGGAATTCCGGGAGAAGCTGAAGAAGTCGCGCGAGTTCGCCGGGGTCAAGGTCACCCCGCTGACCTTCGCGGCGAAGGCCGTCTGCCTGGCGGCCAAGCGCACTCCGGACGTCAACGCGGTGTGGGACGAGGCGGCGCAGGAGATCGTCTACAAGGACTACGTGCACCTCGGGATCGCCGCGGCCACCCCGCGCGGGCTCGTCGTGCCCAAGGTCCGTGACGCGGATTCGATGTCCCTCAAGGAACTCGCGATCGCGCTCACCGAGCTGACCGACGTCGCCCGCGAGGGCAAGACCACTCCGGCGGCCATGCTCGGCGGCACGATCACCATCACCAACGTCGGCGTCTTCGGGGTCGACACCGGTACGCCGATCATCAACCCCGGCGAGTCCGCGATCCTGTGCCTCGGCGCGATCAAGGACACCCCGTGGGTGGTCGACGGCGAGATCAAGGTGCGCAAGGTGCTCCAGCTTTCGCTGAGCTTCGACCACCGCGTGGTCGACGGGCAGCAGGGCTCGGAGTTCCTGGCCGACGTCGGCGCTCTGCTGGCCGACCCGGCGGTCGCGATCACCTACTGACCCAAAAGTCCGTGAAGGCCTCCTTCCCTACTCTCAAGGTAGGGAAGGAGGCCTTCACGGACTTCGGCCTTATTCAATTGACGGAGTGAGTGCTCACTCCGCACACTGGAGGCATGACAGAAACCACCACCCGGCGGAGAGCGCCGGGGATGAGTGCCGACGAGCGGCGCCGGATGATCGTCCAGTCCGTGCTGCCTTTGCTGGTGGAACACGGCACCGGCGTCACGTCGAGCCAGATCGCGCGCGCCGCGGGCATCGGCGAAGGCACCGTCTTCCGCGTGTTCAAGGACAAGGACGAACTGTTCGCCACCTGCTTCGCCGAAGCGCTGAAGCCCGACCAGGTCCTCGACGCGATCGCGGTCATCGACCTCGACCAGACCCTCGACGACAGGCTCATCGAGGCGGCCGACGCGCTCAGCGCGCACCTCCAGCGCATGGGCGCGCTCATGGCGGTCATGCACGGCTCCGGCAGGCGGCTGGAGCATCGCCACGACGATCGCCACGACCGGCGCAAGGAGTCGATGAGCGCCATGCGCGACGCCATGGCCGAGCTGTTCGAACCGGAGAAGGACCGGCTCCGCCTGCCCCCGTCGCAGTCCGCGGCGCTCTTCCTGTCGCTGCTGTTCAGCGGCCGGGTCCGGTTCAGCGAGACCGGTGACGAGCCGACCACGATGGAGCTCGTCGACGTGTTCCTCAACGGCGCCTTGGCGGCCGCGTGATCGGCCCGCCCGGTGGGGGAGGCGGCCTGGAACTGTTCATGGCGCGTGGCGGCAGGCGCCGTCGTCCGCCGTCGACGGTGCCCGACAGCGGGCTGACCGGCCCGGTCGACATCCCGGAGCCCGAACCCGAAGCCGTTCCGAAAGACCTCAAGTCCCGGCTCAACCGCATGTGGGTCAACGTCACGGGTACGGTCCGTGGCTTGCCGAAGGTCGCGAAGCTGACCTGGCAGGCGAGCCCGGTCCTGACCATCGTGATCACCCTGGTGACGCTGCTTTCCGGTCTCCTCCCGACGGCGACCGCGTACATCGCGAAGCTGCTGATCGACTCGGTGGTCGCGGCGATCCAGGGGCACGGGACGAAGAGCGCGATCGTCGGTGTCGCCCTCTTCCAGTTCGGCATCCTCGTGCTCACCGCGGTTTCGCAGGCGCTGACCACCTATGGCCAGTCGCTGCTGCAGGAACGGATGACGCTGACCATCCGCCATCAGGTGATGGATCACGCGAGCGCGCTGCATCTCTCGTATTTCGAGGGTTCCGCGTCCTACGACATGTTGCGTCAGGCCTCGCAGGAGGCGCCGACCCGGCCGCTGTCGATGATGAACTCGGCGTTGGGCCTGATCCGGACGGTGATCACGTTCGGCAGCATGATCGCCCTGCTGGTCTCGATCAGCCCGCTGCTGGCGCTCGTCGCGCTGGTGGCGCCGATCCCCGCGTTCATCTCGCAGTCGAAGTACGGCGCCCGCGCGTTCTGGCTGACCTTGATGATGTCGCCGCTGAAACGGCGGATGGACTACCTGAACTCCTTGGTCACCACGGACACGTATGCCAAGGAGACCAAGCTCTTCGGCCTCGGTCCGTACTTCGTCGACCGCTTCCAGCGGCTCGGGCAGGTCTTCTACGACCGTCAGCGGACACTGACCCGCAAGCGCAGCGTCAGCTCGACATCGTGGGGTCTGCTCAGCACCGCGGCCGGATCCGCGATCGCGCTGTACATCGCGCTGGAGGCCGTCGGCGGCAGGCTCACCCTCGGCGACCTCGCGCTGTACACGGCGGCCGCGGCGTCGGTGCAGACGTCCGTGCAGGGTCTGTTCACCGCGTTTTCCGGGATGTACGAGAACAATCTCTATCTCGACACGCTGTATCGCTTCCTCGGGACGAAACCGGAGATCGTCGCGCCTTCGGAGCCGCGGCCGCTTCCGTCCACTGTGGAGGGACACATCCGGTTCGAGGAAGTGTCCTTCACCTATCCGGGAGCGGCTGATCCCGCCCTCGACGGCGTGAGCTTCGAGATCCGGCCGGGTGAAACCGTCGCCGTCGTCGGCCGCAACGGGGCCGGGAAATCGACGCTGTTCAAACTGCTGTGCCGGCTGTACGACCCGACGGGCGGGCGGATCCTGCTCGACGACGTCGACATCCGCGAGTACGACCCGGTGGAATTGCGGCGGCAGATCAGTGCGATGTTCCAGGATTACGTGACCTACCAGGGCACCGCCGCCGAGAACATCGGGCTCGGCGACCTGACGCACCTCGTCGACCGGGAACGGATCGAGACGTCGGCGAAACGCGCCGGTGCCGACGAGCGGATCGAGCGCCTGCCCAGCGGCTACGACACGCCGCTCGGCCGCTGGTTCGACCAGGGTGTCAGCCTCTCCGGTGGCGAATGGCAGAAGATCGCGCTGGCCAGGGCATTCCTGCGAGAAGCGCCGATCCTGATCCTCGACGAACCGACCTCCGCGCTGGACGCCCAGGCCGAGCACGACCTCTTCTCGCGGCTGCGGGAGCTTTCGGAGGGACGCACGACGCTGTACATCTCGCACCGGTTCTCCACCGTGCGGCAGGCGGAGCGGATCCTGTTGCTGGAGCACGGAAAGGTCGCCGAATACGGGACACACGACGAGCTGATGGCGGCGGAGGCCGGCTACGCCGAACTGTTCACGTTGCAAGCCGCCGCGTACCTCGACGAGGCCTGACCGTGCGGCGGATCATGGTCGTCGGTTGCAGCGGCGCCGGGAAGTCGACGTTCTCGCGACGGCTCGGCGCCGCGCTCGGCCTGCCGGTCACCCACCTCGACGGGCTCTACTGGCGGCCGGGGTGGACACCGGCGCCGGACGCCGAGTTCCACGCCGCGCAACAGGAGGTCATCGCGTCCGACGCCTGGGTGATCGACGGCAACTATGGGGCGTCGATGCATCTCCGCCTCCCGAGAGCGGACACGATCGTCTTCCTCGACTACCCGCGCCGCGTCTGCCTACGCCGAGTGCTCGTGCGGTGCCTGCGCGATCTCGGCCAGGACAAGCAGGCACCCGGCTGCCCCGAAAGGCTGGATCCGGAGTTCTATTCCTACGTCTGGCGCTGGCCCAAGCACTACCGGGAGCGGACGGTGCGAAGGCTGGCGGAGCAAGGGGCGCACGCGCGGCGGATCGTGCTGACCAGGCCACGTGAGGCGGAGGAGTTCCTTCGCCGGATCGGCTGACCGGGGGTTGGGAGCAAAACGGGCAACCCGTACGTTGTCCAGGTATGGCTGTCGCGTTCCTGCTCTATGTCGTCGCCGAGATCGCCGCCGTGTGGGCGGTGGGCTCGGCCGTTGGCGTCCTCGGCACGATCGCGCTGCTCTTCGCCGGCGCGTTCGTCGGCTCCTGGCTCGCGCGCCGTGAAGGCGGCCGCGCCTTCCGTGCGTTCGCCGAGTCCGCGCGGCTCGGCCGTCCGGCCGACGCGGAGAAGGAACTCACCGACGGGATGCTGATCGGGCTCGGCGGCCTGCTGATCCTGCTGCCCGGTTTCGTCAGCGACGTCATCGGCCTGCTGTTCATCCTGCCGCCGACGCGGAGTGTCGCGCGCAAGGTGTGGCAGAAGCGGATGCAGCGCCGGGCGGTCAAGTTCGCGAACCGCGCTCGCGGGCCGGTGATGGTCGTGGACAGCGAGGTCGTCACGGACACGCCGCCCGCGGAGGCCACCAAGAAGCAGCCGCCGGTGATCGAGGGCCGCATCGTCGAGGGCTAGACGCCGCTCGACTTCGCCACTAGCTTCGCCACTACACTGCTAGTGGCGAAGCTAGTGGCGAAGCTAGGACGGCGACATGCTCCACGAAGAACTCATCGAGATCATCGCGAATCTCCGCGTACTAGGCGGTGATCATGCGTTCGTGGAGGCAAAACGCGCAGAGACGAAGCTGCCCAAGAGCGTCCGCGAGACACTCTCCGCCTTCGCCAACACCAACGGCGGCGTACTGATCCTCGGCCTCGACGAAACCCAGGGGTTCGAAGCGACCGGCGTCCGAGATGCGGCGAAGCTGGAGGCCGATCTGGCCGCGATGTGTTCGGAGAACCTGGAGCCCCCTCTCCGACCGCTGATCGGGACGCACCGCTTCGAAGACGCTGATCTGGTGGTGGCCGAGATCGCCGAACTGCCCGCCGGCAGCAAACCCGCGTACAACCGCGGCACCGGCATGACACAGGGCAGCTTCATCAGGGTCGCCGATGGAGACAGGAAACTGAGTCCCTACGAGGTCCAGTTGATGCTGGCGAACCGTGGTCAACCCCGAGACGACGAGCAGCCCGTCCCCGGCACCACGGTCGCGAACCTCGACGGAGCCCTGACCAGTACCTTTCTGAGCCGCCTCCGCCGTCACCGCGGCAGGGCCTTCGCGAACCTCGACGACACCTCGGCGCTGCGTCGCGCGAAGATCCTCGTCGGAGACGAGCTGTCCTTGGCCGGGCTCCTCTCGTTGGGCGAATATCCGCAGGAGTTCTTCCCTCAGCTCATGCTGACCTTCGTCCACTACCCGACCAAGTCGGGACCAGACCCTCGAAGTGGCACGAGGTTCATCGACAACATCGCGGCAGAAGGACCGATCCCGGCGATCGTCGACGAAGCCCTTGTCGCTCTTCGCCGCAACATGAAGCGTCGATCCACGATTCGTGGCGCGGGGCGAGCCGAGACTTGGGAGTATCCCGAAACGGCTCTACGCGAGGCAGTGGTGAACGCCTTGGTCCATCGCGACTACTCCGGCCCGTCGCAGGGAACTCAAGTGCAGGTCGAGATGTATCCCGACCGCCTCGTCATTCGCAATCCCGGAGGCCTCTACGGGTCGGTTCGCGAGGAAAATCTCGGCGTGGAAGGCACCTCCTCGGCTCGCAACGCGACCTTGCTGAAGGTCCTGGAAGACACGCCACTGCCCGGCTCGGACCGTCCGATCTGCGAAAATCGCGGCTCCGGAATTCCGGCGATGCTGGCCGCCATGCGAGACGCCAAGCTCAGTCCACCGCGGTTCGCCGATGACATCTCCACGTTCTCGGCCACGTTCCCCAATCACACACTGATGGGAGACGGCGCCGTCCAGTGGATCGCGTCACTTCACGAACATGGACTGACCGACAGTCAATGCCATGGTCTCGCGATGTTGTTCCACGGCGAAACACTCAACAATCAGGCTTACCGCAACGCGAACGACCTGGACTCCCGTGTCGCTACCGAAGAACTCGGCGACCTGGTCGCCCGCGGCCTGCTCGTCCCTGCCGGCGGGCGGCGGTACGCGCACTACACGCTCGCCGACGACGTTGTTCCAGCGTCCGTCGACGGCCCGGTCCGGGAACAACGCCGTGCCGATCGCCGTGAGGAGATTCTTTCGGCGCTGGACGAAAAGGAAGCGAGCCGTGCCGATTTGGTCGCGGAGACAGGGCTTCCTGACCGGACAGTGTCCCGGTGGATCGGCGTTCTTCTTCGCCAAGGCCTGATCGAGGCGACAGAGAAGAATCTGCGCAGTCCGAACGTCCGCTACCGCCGGACACGGCAGCGGACTCTCGACGAAACAAGTGGCTAGGCGCCGCTCGGCTTCGGGATGTCGAAGTACCCGCTGAACCGCACGGCAGGCGCGTACTCGCCCTTCACCTTGACCTTGCCCGTCACGAACATCGCCGCCACCGCCGCGTTGCCGGTCGCCATCCGGATGAAGTCGTCGACGGAAAGGGTGATGGTGGTGTCCGGAGTGCGCGCGAGATCCGTGCTCGAAACGCAGACGCCGTCCTCGATGACCGTTTGAAAACGATCGAAACCGTCTTCTCCGTCACCATCGGTGAAACGCCATGCGACGACGAAGTCGACATGTCGCGCGCGTTCGGGAACGAAATGATCCGACATTCTGCGGAAAATCTCGTCGAGGAACGCCGAACGCAGTTCCGGGTGATCGGCGATCGCCTTGAGCTGCTCCCGTGACGCCCGTTGCACGACGTCGACCAGCACCTCGGTCTCCAGTGAGCTCAGCTCAATGCCCGCACCGGTTTCGCCCAGCATGTGCAGGGTTTCCAGCACCTGCGTGAACTGCTCGGGGCTCAGTTTGGCGAGCTCGAGCTTCTCCGCGAACGCGTTGATGACGTGCTCGCCACCGGTGCGCGTCTTGTGCAGCCGCAACGGACGGGAAAGGCGTACCTTGTCCCGCCAGCGCCGGTTCGGGGAATTTCGGGGCACGGCACGGAAGTGTATCTGCTCGGCCGGGTTCAGGACGGCTTCGGCAGGTCGAAGAAACCGATCAGGCCCGCCGCGAATGCCAGGTCACCTTTTACTTTGATCTTTCCGGTGACGAATAGCACAGCGGGTGTCGCCTGATGGGTGATGAGCCGGAAGAAATCGACGGGCGCGATCGTGATCGTCACCCTCGGCTTCTCCTTCATGTCGCGGCTGACGGTGCACTCGCCGTGCGAGATCACCGTTTCGTAGCGGTCGTAACCGCCGTCGCCGGTGCCGCCGGAAAGCCGCCAGTGGACGACGGCGTGCAGCGTCTTCGCGCGGTCCTGCCGGATGTGGGCGCCCATGCGGTCGAAGATCTCGCGCAGCACGCGCTCCCGGAGCGGCCGTTCGGCGACGACGCTCTCGAGTTGCGTGCGCGAGGCGCGGGCGACGAGGTTCGCGAACCGGACCGGGTCGACCTTGCGGAGGTCGAAAGCGGGCGCGGACTCCGCCAGGCGTCCCAGCGCGGTGAGCAGCCGCCGGACGTCGTCCTTGCCGAGGTCCTTCGGGTCGATGGCGCCCGCGACCTCGTTGACGTCGAGAGAGTGCGCTTCGGCCGAATCCGGCTCGATCCGTTCCAGCGCGTCGACCAGCGCGCGGCCGGTCAGCCCCACGATCTCGGTCATCTTCCCTCCAGTTCCACCTACCAAGGCGTAAGGCTACCCGCCAGTAGGTAGGCGGGCAAGCGTGCCGAAATCACCCACGACGGTGGTAGCCCGGTAGCGTCTTACGCGAACTAATGGGAGGTCTTGAGTTGTCCGAGGAAGTGCCGCGTCCCGCCGAACGCGCCAAAAGGCTGCCGAGAGCGGTGCGGGAACGCCAGATCCTGGACGCAGCGGTCTCGGTGTTCTCGCGCTACGGCTATCACTCCGCGTCGATGGACGAGATCTCCGAGGTCGCCGGCGTGTCCAAGCCGATGATCTACACCTACCTCGGCTCCAAGGAAGACCTCTTCGGCGCGTGCATCCGCCGCGAAGCCACCCGCCTGCTGGAGGCGGTGCAGGACGGGATCAAACCCGATCTGCCGCCCGACATGCAGCTTTGGCACGGCCTGCGCGCGTTCTACCGCTTCGTCGCCGACTACCGCGAGTCCTGGACGGTGCTGCACCGCCAGGCCATGACCGTCGGCGGCACCTTCGCCGCGGAGATCACCGACATGCGCACCCGCGCGATCGAACTGGTCGCCGCGCTGGTCGTCTCCGCCGGCACCCGCAAGGGCCTCGGCGAGCAGGCCGAGTTCTCCGGCGCCGGGCTGTCCGCCGCGCTGGTCGGGGCGGCCGAGTCGCTGGCCGACTGGGCGCTCGACCACCCCGATGTCTCCGACGGCGTACTCGCCTCGTGGCTGATGAACCTGGTCTGGCTCGGGTTCAACGACCTGGTCGAGGGCGAGATCTGGAAGCCGTCAGAGAGCGACGACTGAGCCCTCCAGGTGCGGCTTCGGCTTGCGCGCGTTCCACAGCTCGAATGCCCAGCCGCCACCTTCACTCCACGTGGTGAAAGCGGCCTTGGCGGGCAGCAGGACCGGCTGCTTGAACTTGACGTCGACGGTGAACGCCTCCGGCAGCCTGCCTTCGAACGCCGCGAGCGCGTGCGCCTTCGTCCACATGCCGTGCGCGATCGCGGACGGGAAGCCGAACGCCTTCGCGGTGATCGGGTGCAGGTGGATCGGGTTGCGGTCGCCGGAGACCTCGGCGTAGCGGCGGCCGATGTCGCCGGGCACGTGCCAGATCGCAGTGGGCGAGGGCTGCGAGAGCTGACCGCGTGAGGCCTTCTCGCCACTGCCGCCACCGCGGCGCAGGTACGTGCTGACGTCCGTCCACACAGGACTGTCGTTGACGAGCAGTTCGCTGATCACGTCGAACTGCTTGCCCTTCTCGTGCGGGCGCAGATCCTCGGCGCGCACGCGCAGGGTGAACGACTCGTCGAGCCGCAGCTGCCGGTGCTGGGTGATCCGGTTCGCGACGTGCACCATGCCCAGCAACGGGAACGGGAAGTCGTCCTCGGTCATCAGCGCCATCTGCAGCGGGAAGGCGAGGATGTGCGGATACGTCGCCGGGAGCACGTCGTCGAGCCGGAATCCGCACACCTGGTTGTACGCGGCGAGATGGGCCGGGTCGACGACGACGCCCTCGCGGACGAATTCGGTCGACGGCAGCGTGTTCCCGCCGCTTTTGCGCAGCGAGCCGAGCAACGCCTTGGGGTACAACGAAGACAGGCTCGGCGACTCGTGGAGTTCCTTGACCGCCATGTTCACGCCCCCAGCAGTGCCTGGCCGCAGACGCGGACCACGTTGCCGTTGACCGCGGCCGAAGCCGGGTTCGCGTACCAGGCGATCGTCTCGGCGACGTCGACCGGAAGCCCGCCCTGGCCGAGGCTGGACAGCCGCCGCCCGGCTTCGCGGATGAACAGCGGCACGGCGGCGGTCATCTTGGTCTCGATGAAGCCGGGCGCGACGGCGTTGATCGTGCCGCCGTATTCGGCGAGCTTCGGCGCGCCGACGTTCACCATGCCGATGACGCCCGCCTTGCTGGTGGCGTAGTTGGTCTGGCCGACGTTGCCCGCGATGCCGGCGATCGAGGAGACGCCGATGATGCGGCCGTTCTCGCGCAGCACCTTGTCCGTGAGCAGCTTCTCGTTCACCGCGAGCTGCGAGGCGAGGTTGACCGCGATCACCGAGTCCCAGCCGCCTTCGGTCATGTTGCCCAGCGTCTTGTCGCGCGTGATGCCCGCGTTGTGCACGACGATGTCGACGCCGCCGTGGCGGGTGACGAGGTACTCGGCGAGCTTCTCGGGCGCGTCGGCGGCGGTGATGTCCATCTGCAGCGCCGAGCCGCCGACCTTGTTGGCCACCTTCGACAGGTCCGCGCCCTGTGCGGGGATGTCGAGCGCGACGACGTGGGCGCCGTCGCGGCCGAGCACTTCGGCGATGGCGGCGCCGATACCGCGGGAGGCACCGGTGACCAGGGCGACCTTGCCTTCGAGGGGCTTCGTCCAGTCGGCGGGTGCGGAGGCGGTCTTGGTCTCGGTGCCGACGCGGATGACCTGGGCGTCGACGAAGGCGGACTTCGACGAGAGCAGGAACCGGAGCGTGGACTCAGTAGCCTCTTCGGCTCCTTCGGCGACGTACACGAGCTGAGCGGTCGCGCCGCGCTTCAGCTCCTTACCGACGGAACGGACGAAGCCTTCGAGCGCGCGCTGGGCGATCCGCTCGTTGCCTTCGGCCAGCTCCGGCGGCGTCCCGAGAACGACGACGCGGCCCGACGGACCGACGCTCCGGATCACCGGGTGGAAGAAGTTGTAGACCTCGCGGAGCTGCTTCGGGTCCTTCACACCTGTCGCGTCGAAGACGAGCGCGGCGTGCCTGTCCGTCGCGGCCGAGATGACCTCGATACCCGCGCGGTGCAGCTGCGCCTCGATCACCTTTTCGAGACGACCGCCCGGCGCGGCGCCCAGAAGTGCGGGACCCTCGAGAGCGGGCTGGCCGGGCTTGTATCGGCGGAGCGTCGCGGGGTTCGGCAGGCCGAGCTTCGGCACCACGAACTTCCCCACCGGGGATTTCGTGAACTGCTGGTACCTGTCAGCCATTACGTGCCTCCCGTGCAGTTTGCGTCACGTCGCAGTCTAACCTACTCGCTAGTAGGTTACAGTGTGAGAGAGCCTACGGAGGAGTGGAAAAAATGGCCACGAAAAGGACGGCACCCGTGCGCAAGGTCGCGATCATCGGCGGCAACCGGATCCCCTTCGCCCGCTCGAACGGTCCGTACGCGAAAGCGTCGAACCAAGACATGTTCACGGCCGCCCTCGACGGCCTGGTCAGCCGCTTCTCCCTGCAGGACGAGGTGATCGGCGAGGTCGCCGCCGGCGCGGTGCTCAAGCACGCCCGCGACTTCAACCTCGCCCGCGAAAGCGTCCTCGGCAGCAGGCTGAACCCCGCCACCCCGGCCTCCGACGTGCAGATGGCCTGCGGCACCGGCCTCCAGGCGATCATCAACGTCGCCAACAAGATCGCCCTCGGCCAGATCGACTCGGCCATCGCGGGCGGCGTCGACACCACGTCCGACGCGCCGCTGGCGGTCAACGACGACCTTCGCCAGATCCTCGTGCAGCTCAACGCCGCGAAGACGCTCCCCGACCGGCTGAAGCTGGCCGCGAAGCTGCGCCCCGGCCACATCGTCCCCGAGATCCCGCGCAACTCCGAGCCGCGCACGGGCCTGTCGATGGGCGAGCACGCCGCGCTGACCGCGAAGGTCTGGGAGATCACGCGCGAGGCGCAGGACGAACTCGCCGCCACCAGCCACCAGCGGCTCGGAGCCGCGTACGACAAGGGCTTCTTCGACGACCTGGTGACGCCGTACCTCAAGCTGGCGCGCGACCAGAACCTGCGGCCGGACTCCAGCGTCGAGAAGCTCGCGAAGCTGAAGCCCGCCTTCGGTGGCCCTGACGGCACGATGACCGCGGGCAACTCGACGCCGCTGTCCGACGGCGCGTCGACCGTCCTGCTCGCGACCGAGCAGTGGGCGAAGGCGCGCAAGCTGCCGGTGCTGGCGTACCTGACGTTCTCGCAGACCGCGGCCGTCGACTACGTCCACGGCGACGAAGGCCTGCTGATGGCGCCCGCGTACGCCGTCCCGCAGATGCTCACGCGCGCCGGGCTCACCCTGCAGGACTTCGACTTCTACGAGATCCACGAGGCCTTCGCCTCGCAGGTGCTCGCCACCCTCAAGGCGTGGGAGGACCCGCAGTTCGCGAAGTCGAAGCTGGGTCTCGACGAACCGCTCGGCTCCATCGATCGGGCGAAGCTGAACGTCAACGGCTCGTCACTGGCGGCCGGGCACCCGTTCGCCGCGACCGGTGGCCGCATCGTCGCCACCCTCGCGAAGCTGTTGAGCGAGAAGGGATCCGGCCGCGGACTCATCTCGATCTGCGCCGCGGGCGGCCAGGGCGTGACGGCCATCCTGGAGAAGTAAGCCGTTCGCCCGAAGCGGATCCGGGAAAAACCCCGGTGCCTTTGTCGGTGCCGGGGTCTAGGTTGACCGCATGTTCGCGGTTCAGGCGAAAGCGCTGGTCAAAACCTATGGGTCCACCCGGGCGCTCGACGGGGTCGATCTGTCGATCCCGACGGGCAAGGTGCTGGGCCTGCTGGGGCCGAACGGCGCCGGCAAAACGACGACGGTCCGCATCCTGACCACGCTGCTCCGCCCGGATTCGGGCGAGGCGGAGGTGGCCGGGCACGACGTGCTGGCCCAGCCCGACGCCGTCCGGCGGTCGATCGGGCTGTCCGGGCAGTACGCCGCCGTGGACGAGAACCTCACCGGCTTCGAGAACCTGTACATGGTCGGCAGGCTGTACGGGAGCAAGAAGGCCGCGGCGAAGTCGCGGGCACGTGAGCTGCTCGCCCGGTTCCGGCTGGAGGACGCGGCGGATCGTCCCGCCAAGACGTATTCCGGCGGGATGCGGCGGCGGCTCGACCTGGCGGGTGCGCTGGTCGCCGAGCCGACCGTGGTGATCCTCGACGAACCGACCACCGGGCTCGATCCGCGCGGCCGGATCGACACCTGGGAGGTCATCAAGGAACTCGTCGCCGACGGCACCACCGTGCTGCTGACGACGCAGTACCTGGAGGAGGCGGATCAGCTCGCCGACTCGATCGTGGTGATCGACAAGGGGAAGGTCATCGCGCGCGGCACCGCCGACGAGCTCAAGCAGGAGATCGGCGGCGAGCGGCTGGAGCTCGTCGTGGCGAACACGAGCGACCTCGCCATGACCACGCAGGTGCTCACCGAGGTCGGCTCGGGCACGCCGTCGGTCGACGAGCACACCCGCAAGGTCGACGTCCTGGTCGAGGGCGGGCCGAAGGCGCTGATCGAAGCGTTGCGGCGGCTGGACGCGCAAGGTGTCGCCGTCCAGGACGTCGCGCTGCACCGGCCGACGCTCGACGACGTCTTCCTTTCGCTGACAGGGCACGCCACGGACGAGGGGGAGAAGAAGTGAGCGCGGTCGCGAAGGCCTTTTCCGACGGTGGCGTGATCACCTGGCGGAACCTGAAGAACGTCCAGCGCAACCCGGACTGGCTGATGGCGGCGACGCTGCAGCCGATCATGTTCGTGCTGCTGTTCGCGTACGTCTTCGGCGACGCCATCGGCGGGGAGGCCGGCGGACTCGCGTACCGGGAGTTCCTGATCGCCGGCATCTTCGCGCAGACGGTCGCGTTCAACTCGGCGTTCACCGTGATCGGGTTCGCGAACGACCTGCAGAAGGGCATCATCGACAGGTTCCGTTCGCTGCCGATCTCGCGGCTCGCGGTGATCTTCGGCCGGACGACGTCCGACCTGGTGATCAGCGTGGTCGCGCTGGTCGTCATGTCGCTGTGCGGGCTGCTGGTCGGCTGGCGGATCCGCGGCAGCTTCCTCGACGCCGTGCTCGGTTACCTGGTGATGCTGATGTTCGCCTGGGCGCTGTCCTGGGTCGGCGCGTGGATCGGACTCGTCGCGCGCAGTGTCGAGGTGGCGCAGAGCGCCGGGCTGATGTGGATGTTCCCGTTGAGCTTCATCTCGACGGCGTTCGTCCCGGCGGACAAGCTGCCGGGCGTGCTGAAGACGATCGCCGACTGGAACCCGTTCACCGCGGTGATCAACTCGGCCCGTGACCTCTTCGGGAACCGCTTCGGCGCACCCCCGACGGGCTGGCCCGCCGAGAACGCCTCGCTGTACGCGATCCTGTGCTGCATCGCCATCATCGCGATCTTCGCGCCGCTGGCGACGGCCCAGTACAAGAAGGTCGCGAGCCGCTGAGAAAACTTTTGTGTCGAAATGTCGAACCGCCGTCGAGCCGCTCGACGCGTCGGTGAAGGCGGGGTAGAAACAGCCCCGCCAAGACACTGAGGAGCGACGATGCGGTTTCTGATGATGCACCGGCTGGACGAGAGCGCCCCGGAGGCCTGGAACCCCAGCAAGGAGTTCATCGAGAAGATGGGCGCCTTCATCGAGGACTCGTTCGAGAAGGGCATCCTCATCACGGCGGAGGGTGTGCATCCCTCCGAGCGGGGCGCGAGGGTCCGCAAGGCGCGCGGCGGCAAGATCACCGCGACCGACGGCCCGTTCACCGAGGCCAAGGAGGTCATCGGCGGGTTCGCGCTGATCAACGCCAAGGACCTGGCGGAGGCCGTCGCGTTCGCGGAGACCTACGCGGAGCTGTTCGAGGAGATCGAGGTCGAGGTCCGCACCGTCGTCGAGGCGGAGGACATCGAGGCCTTCACCGGGTGAGGCCGTATCTCGCGAATGTCATGAACGACCCTTTCCTGACGTTTTTCGTCAGGAAAGGGTCGTTCATGACATTTCGCTGAGGGCGAGCTACTTCGCGATGGCCTTCTCGGCCTTCTTCGCCAGCTTCTCGGCGCGCTTCTCCGTCTTGGCGGCAGCCCGCTTGGCGCGCCAGCCGAGCGACGGCTTGCCCGCCGTGTCGGCGGCGGCGAGCAGCAGGCCACCGGCGAGGCCGGCGTTCTTGATGAACTGGATCTGCTGCTGCTGACGCTCGGCCGGTTCCTTGATCTCCCAGAACCGGTGCGCGGCCAGCGTGGTCGGGACCAGGCTGCCGAGCAGCAGTAGCGAGGCCAGGCGCGGCGCCTTGCCCGCGGCGAGCGCGACCCCGGCGCCGACCTTCACCGCGGCGTCGATCCGGACGAGGGTGGCGGGATCGCGCGGCACCGATTCCGGCACCACGCCCTCCAGCTTGTCGAAGGACTCGGTGAGGAACGGCTCCGCGGCTTTGGCGTGCCCCTGGGTGTCCTTCAGCGCGCCGATCCCGCCGGAGATGAAGATCGCGGCGAGGAGCGGACGTGCGACGCGACGGAGAATCACGGTCGTAAACCTTTCTGGATCCGGACCCGGGAAACAAACCTAACCCCAGTCTTCCCGCCCGCCACCGCGCCGAACCGCGCTAACGGTGTATCCCGGAATATTTCTCTGGTGCTAGAAAGCGCTAGATTTCGCTAGCGGGCCCGATACGCCTTCGGCAGCTTGAAGCCGCGGTCGGCCGCGACCTGCCGCAGCCGGTCCGGGTAGTCGGTGATGATGCCGTCGACGCCGTCGTCGATGAGTTTGTGCATGGTGGCCGGGTCGTCGATCGTCCAGGGCACGACCTTGATCCCCGCCCGGTGCGCCTCGGTGACCAGAGCCTTCGTGGTGAACGGCCGGTAGTCGGGGTCGCCGACCTTGCCGCCCTGCGGGTTGCCGTGCACCGGCGAGAGCGCGCTCGCGCCGAACGATTTCACCGCGCGGACGGGGCTGCCGCCGAAGTCGTCGATGTCCAGCCCGCCGAGCCACGGCGATTTGCCCGGCTGCCCGACCTGCAGGAACTCGGGCTGGGTGAGCGCGACCGTCGGGATCCACGGCGCGACCTCGCGGAACCGCATCAGCGCGCCCCAGTCGAAGCTCTGGATCGAGACGTTGCGCGCGAACCCGCCGCGCACGATCTCGCGCACCGCCCGCTGGACGAACTGCTCACGCGGGGCCGTCTCGTGCGGCGCGGCGGCCTCGACCTTGGTCTCGATGTTGAACTTGATCCCCCACGCGTGGTGGTCCCTGGCGAGTTGGAACAGCTCGGCGAGCGTCGGCATCCTGGCGCCGGGGGAGAGCGTCTGGCCGGGATGGGCGGGCTGGCGGATCGAACCGCAGTCCAGCGTGCGGACCTGCGCGAACGTCAGGTCCTTCACGTATTTGCCGACGTACGGGTACGCCGGGTCGCCGGGCGTCGCGGGCGCGGTGTCGCGGCACTTCGCGGGCGTCGTCTTGCGGTCGTGGGTGATCACCTCGCGACCGTCCTTGGTGATCTGGAGGTCGAGTTCGAGCGTGGTCACCCCCAGCTCCATCGCCTTGCCGAAGGACGCGAGCGTGCTCTCGACCGTGAGGCCGAGGCCGCCGCGGTGGGCCTGGATGTCGAAGGCGCGACGCGGCTGCGCGTCGGCGACCCCGGCCGTCGTCAAGGTCAGCGCAGCGGCCATGACCAGCGCGAATGTCTTCATCCGTGAACCATGCCACGGTCGGGTGAACTTCGATTGACTTTGACGCAACGTCAACCTCTACCTTCGTGGACATGTCGAACGAGACGGAGTGGTCGATCCAGGACATCGCCCGCTCGGCCGGGACCACGAGCCGCACGCTGCGCCACTACGGCGACATCGGGCTGCTCGAACCGAGCCGGGTGGGGAGCAACGGATACCGCTACTACGACCAGGACGCGCTGGTGCGGCTGCAACGGATCCTGCTGCTTCGCGAACTCGGGCTGAGCCTGCCCGCGATCGGCGAAGTCCTCGAAGGGGAGCAGGACACGACAGCGGCGCTTCGCACGCACCTGAAGTGGCTGGAGCAGGAGCGACAGCGGCTCGGACGGCAGATCGAATCGGTCAAAACGACCTTGAAGAAGACGGAGAGAGGTGAACAACTGATGGCAACGGAAGTGTTCGACGGCTTCGACCACACGAAGTACGAGAAGGAGGTCACCGAACGCTGGGGCGCCGACGCCTACAAGCAGGGTGACCGGTGGTGGAAGTCGCTGAGCGCCGAGGACAAGAAGGCGCACCAGCAGGAACAGAAGGACATCGCGGCCGCGTTCGGCGAGGCCCGCGCGCAGGGCCTGCCCGCCGACGGCGACGAGGCCCAGGCGATCACGCGGCGGCTGTACGAGTGGCTCCGGCCGGCCGTGCGGGCCGTGTCGAAGGGCTACTTCGCCGGCCTCGGGCAGCTGTACGTCGACGACCCGCGCTACGGGCAGTACGACGAGAAGCACGGCGCGGGTACCGCGGAATACATCCGTGACGCGATGAAGATCTACGCGGAACGCAACCTGAGTGAGTAAGAACGAGGGACGGGGCTGCAGACCCGTCCACTCGGAGTAACCCGCCGCGACACGCCTATCCCTCTATGGCGGAATATCGGACCGACGCTAGAAACGCCGATAGCGTGGAAGAGTGGATCCCATCCGCAACCCCTTCGCCCCGGGTGCCGGCCAACGGCCACCCGAGCTGGCAGGTCGCGTCCGCGAGCTCCAGGCCTTCGAGGTCGTGCTCGAACGGGTCGCGCGGGGGAGACCCGAACGCAGCCTGATGCTGACCGGCCTGCGTGGTGTGGGAAAGACCGTATTGCTGGGCGAGCTGCGCTCCAGGGCCATCAAGCACGGCTGGGGCGCAGGCAAGATCGAGGCCCGTCCGGACACCGAACTGAGACGGCCCCTCTCGGCCGCGTTGCACCGCGCGATCCGCGACCTCGCCGTACGGCATCGCGCGCCGGACCGGGTCGAGCAGGTGCTCGGTGTGCTCAAGGCGTTCGCGCTGCGCGCCAACAAACCAGACGCGAAGCTCCGTGACCGCTGGCAGCCCGGCATCGACGTGCCCGCCGCACAGGGCCGCGCCGATTCCGGCGACATCGAGATCGACCTGGTCGAGCTGTTCACCGAGGTCGCGGAGCTGGCGGCCGACGTCGGCACCGGGGTCGCGCTGCTGATCGACGAGATCCAAGATCTGCTGCCGGAGGACGTTTCCGCGCTCTGCGCCGCCTGCCACGAACTCTCGCAGTCCGGGGCGCCGCTGGTCGTGGTCGGCGCGGGACTGCCACACGTGCCCGCCGTCCTTTCGGCGTCGAAGTCGTACTCGGAACGCCTCTTCCGCTACGCGCGCATCGACCGGCTGGAGCGCGAAGACGCCGACCTCGCGGTGATGGCGCCGATCGAACGTGAGGACGCGGGTATCGAACCGGAGGCGTTGGACGCCCTGTTCGACGCGTCCGGCGGCTATCCGTACTTCATCCAGGCCTACGGCAAGGCCGCCTGGGACGCCGCGCCGGCGGACCCCATCACCGTGAAGGACGTCCAGGTCGCCGCGCCGGAGGCCGAGTCCGAGCTCGCGGTCGGCTTCTTCGGCTCCCGCTACGAACGCGCGACGCCCGCGGAACGCGAGTACCTGCTCGCGATGGCGGAGCTGACGCAGGGCCGGGACGAATCCGCCGGGACCGCCGATGTGGCCGTCTACCTGGGGCGGAAGCCTTCCTCGCTGTCGCCGGCGCGGGACAGCCTGATGAAGAAGGGCCTGGTGTACTCCGCCGAGCGCGGGCACATCGCGTTCACCGTCCCGCACTTCGGCCACTACCTGCTCGGCCGGGACTAAGCCTCTCTCAGGCTTTATAGCTTCAGCTCTAGAAAGCGGTAGAGACTCCTACCGTCCCTTCGTCGCGCCGTCGGCGTTATCAAGAAGTGACCGGCGCCACCAAATCTCTCCGGTTTTACGCTCATGTTGCCGATGATTCATCGGCAGGTGTGCCAAGTCACCGGATAATCGTTGGCTTCCTTGTGAAAAAGGGTGCATACTAGGAGCACAGCCACGAAGACGCAAGACCTACTCCCAAGGGGATGACAAAAACCGATGAACAACATCGCCGCCAAGCTCCGTGCCCGTCGCGCCGAGGCTCGCACTCGCCGGGCGCTGAACCGGGCGATCGACACCGCGGCCACCGCGACCGTTCGTCAGGAGCTCATCGCTATCTCCCAGGCGCGTCACACGCACATGCGCTGACCCGACAACAACCGTTGTAGGTGTCGCCCATTCGAGTGACCTACGACACATAGTGCGTGAGGTGTAACGCCGCGGAACGCGGCGTCGATACCCACTACGACCCCGTGATGCTGGCGGACCCCCGACCTGGCAGCATCACGGGGTTTCCATATGTCCGGACCCGAAAGATTTCTTGCCTTCACCGCTTCGCGGAGTAACACTTGACTTCGTCAACGAATCTGTTGAGGTGGTCAAATGAATCGATCCGCAGACCGGGTGGCGACCGTCCGGGCCTTCAACCGCCTGTACACCGGCGTGATCGGCGTCCTCGACGAAGGGCCGGCCGACGCCGAGTACTCCCTGAGCGAAGCCAGGGTCATCTTCGAACTCGCGCAGCAGGATCAGACCCAGGTCACCGACCTGCGCAAACGTCTCGACCTCGACGCCGGGTACGCGAGCAGGCTGCTCGCGAGGCTCGAGGGGCGCGGCCTGCTCACCCGTGAACGCAGCGACGAGGACGCCCGCCGTCAGATCGTCCGGCTGACCGAGAACGGCCGCAAGGCCTTCGCCGTCCTCGACGAACGGTCGGTGGGCAGGATCGGCACTCTCCTCGGCCGGTTCGGGGACGACGAGCAGCGACGGCTGCTCGGTGCCATGGACACGATCACCTCGCTGGTCGGCGAGCGCGCCGCGGATCCCACGCTGGTCCTGCGCCCGCCCCGGCCGGGTGACTTCGGCTGGGTGGTCCACCGCCACGGCGCCCTCTACTCCCGCGAGTACGGCTGGGACGAACGCTTCGAAGCACTCGTCGCCCGCGTCGTCGCGGAGTACGTCGACAGGCGCGGCGATCCGCGCCAAGCGGGCTGGATCGCCGAACTCGACGGCGAGCGTGTCGGCAGCATCTTCTGCATGCCCGCCGAAGACGGCGTCACCGCGAAGCTGCGGATGTTGCTCCTCGAACCGGCCGCACGAGGGCGGGGTGTCGGGAAACGCCTGGTCACCGAATGCGTCGAGTTCGCGAGGGCGGCGGGCTACCCGGCGATGGAGCTCTGGACGGTCTCGTTGCTGGAGGCGGCGCGGGCGATCTACCGGAAGGCCGGCTTTCAGCTGGTGAGCGAAGAGACGATCACGGGCTTCGGTTACGAGCTGACCGGGCAGACCTGGCGGCTGGAGCTGTGACGTGTTCGTCGTCTACTGCCCCGTCTGCGATCGGCGGTCCGTGGTCGGGATCGGCTCGATCGATTTCGTCGACGACCTGACCCCGGGCATGATCTCCGTTTCCGGCCGCTGCCCGGACGGCCACTACGCCGTCCTGCTGACCGGGAAATCCTTCGCGCCTGAAGAACCCTGTGTGCGCGAAGTCCAGCAGGTGTTGAAACGCCGTCGCCGCCGGACCAGGCTTAGTGCCTGGTTCGCGCGGCAGCGTGAACTGCACGACCGGCTCTTCCGTTATTGATGTCGATTCGCCGGGGGCTCGTTCGTCTAGGGGCCATCGATTCCCCAAGGAGGACACCATGCCCAACTACGTCGGTTTCCTGCGGTCCCAGTCGGATTCGCACGATCACCTCGGCCCCGACGAGGCGCAACGCGTGCTCGAGAGCTACATCGCCTGGGCGGACGAACGCACGAAGGAAGGCCGTTTCGTCGGCGGTGGCGGGCTGTCGAGGGGCGGCCGGGTGCTGCGCGGTTCCGGCGGCGAGGTCGGCGCGACCGACGGGCCGCACACCGAAGCCACCGAGATCGTCGGCGGCTATCAGGTGATCGAGGCCGTGGACCTCGACCAGGCGGAGAAGATCTTCGCGACGCATCCGCATCTGAGGTTCGGGCCGATCGAGGTGCGCAAGATCGGCGAACGCGGTTGTGAGGACTGAGTCCGTCATGAGCCGCCCGGCCGGTGTGGTGGAGCACCTGTTCCGGCACAGTGCCGGGCGGATCGTCGCCACGCTGGCCAGGGCGCTCGGCCCCGAACGCCTGGACCTGGCCGAGGAGGCCGTCGCCGACGCGCTGGAGCAGGCGCTGCGGACCTGGCCGCAGAGCGGCGTGCCGGACAATCCGCGCGGTTGGCTGTTCCGGGCGGCGAGGAACCGGGCGATGGACGTCGTCCGGCGCGAACAGACCTTGCGCGCGCTGCTACCGCGGCTCGTGGAGCTGAACGGCCACGAAGCCGACGGGCGTACGGACGACGAACTCGTGTTGATGTTGCTGTGCTGCCATCCCGCGCTGCCGAAGGTCTCGCAGGTGGCGCTGACGCTGAAGACCGTCGGCGGGCTCGGGGTGAACGAGATCGCGGCGGCCCTGCTGACGAAACCCGCGACCGTGGCGCAGCGGCTCGTGCGGGCGAAGAAATGGCTGCGGGAGTCGGGGAAGCCGCTCACCCTGCCGGGTCCGGACGCGCTTGAGTCCAGAGTGGACAGTGTGCTGGCCGTGCTCTATCTGCTGTTCAACGAGGGCTATGACGCGACCACCGGCGAGGTCGCGGTGCGCGGCGAACTGTGCGGCGAGGCGATCCGGCTGGGGCGGCTGCTGCTGGCCGAGCCGAAGACGGATCTGCCGAGGGTGCGGGCGCTGGTCGCGCTGATGCTGTTGCAGGGGAGCAGGCTGCCCGCGCGGGTCGACCGGGACGGTGACCTGTTGCTGATCGAGGAGCAGGACCGCGACCGCTGGGATCACGCGATGATCGCCGAGGGGACGCGGCTGTTCGAGCGGGCGTGCACCGGGCCGGAGATGTCGGCGTATCACGTCGAAGCGGCGATCGCGCTGTGCCACGGCACGGCTTCGTCGCCGGACTGGCGCCGGATCGTCGGCCTGTACGACGACCTGCTGGCGCTGCGGCCGTCGCCGGTGGCGCGGCTGAATCGCGCGATCGCGCTTTCGATGGTGGACGGTGCGGCGGCCGGGATCGCCGAACTCGAAGCCGTCGAGGCCGACCTGCCGGACTACACGCTGCTACCCGCCGTCCTCGGCGCGCTGTGGCTGCGGGCCGGCGACCCCGGGCGGGCCGCCGAGCACTACCGGCGAGCGCTCGCGCTGCCCTGCTCGGAACCGCAGCGGCGTTTCCTGACCCGGCGCCTGGCGGCCTGCTCACCCGATTGACCAGACTTTTTTCGCTTCCCCGCGCGTACCCCACCCCCACCGCTCCCAGGGGGGCGCGCCCCGCACCAGCGTATCGGGAGGGGGTGACGCGGGGTGGGGTCCGGCGGTCCAGGGGGCCGAGTTGTCCACAACGGCGGGTGGATGTGGACAACTCGGCGTGGGTGTCTCGAAGGGGCCTTTGGGACGTTGAGCGTCTCAAAGGGTCCCTTCAGGACTCGGAGATCCGGCGGGTGACACGTCCAGCGCGGAAGACACCCTCAGTTCACGCGGGCACGGTTACCTGGGGGAGTGAACTGGACGGCGTACGTCGACGGCTATTGCGAACGGCTCGCCCCCGGCCTCTGGGGCGAGGCGCTCAACAGTCTCAGCAATCTCGCGTTCCTGATCGCGGCGATCGCGGTCTGGCGGCAGCCGAGGGGCCGCGTCTTCGCCGTCCTCATCGGGCTCGTGTTCCTCGGCAGCACGGCCTTCCACCTGCTCGCCACCCGCTGGTCCGCGGCCGCCGACACCGGCTTCATCCTGGTGTTCGTCCTGTACTACGCCGCCGTGTTCCCGCATCTGTTCTTCGGCGTCCGCCGCGGGCTGTCGTGGCTCGGCATCCCCGTGTTCCTCGCCTTCACCGCCGTCGTCGCGTCGCTGGGCGGCGGGCTGTACCTCTCGGCCTTGCTCGGGCTCGTGATCTTCGCGGTCGTCCTCAGGGGTGAACACCGCCGCAGGTTCGCCCTCGCCGCGGGCGTTTTCGGAGTGTCCCTTTCGTTCCGCACGGCCGACCACACGGTCTGCGGGAGCTTCCCCGCCGGAACGCACTTCCTCTGGCATCTGCTGAACGGCCTCACCCTCTACCTGGCGGCGACCGCGGCCACGAAAAGGGCCGCGTCCCGGCAGGACGCGGCCCCTTCGATGCGGTGACTAGTGGACGCCGATTTCGCGGAGATCCTTGTCGTGTTCGTCGGCGTGGTAGTCCTCGGCCTCGGTGTCGTCCGTGCCGTTGAAGACCTTCAGCCGCCGCGCGATCACCGTGAAGATCACCGCGACCAGCAGGTTCGCGATCAGCGCCACGAACCCGACGTAGATCTGCAGCTGTGAGCCGCTGAGCGGGTGCCAGCCGAAGATCGACAGGTCCCCGAGCTTCAGCGCCGAGCCACCGAAATGCGCCTTGCCGGTCGCCGGGTTCGGGATGTTGTAGAGCATGATCATGCCCCACCCGATGCCGACCACCCAGCCGGCGATCAGGCCCCAGCGATGGAACCACCGCGTGTAGAGCGAGATAGCCACCGCGGGCAACGTCTGCAGGATCAGCACACCGCCGATGAGCTGCAGGTCGATCGAGAACTGCGGGTCGATGAACAGGATGAACGCCACCGCGCCGAACTTCACGATCAGCGAAGCGAGCTTGGCCTGCTTCGCCTCCTGGCCCGGCGTCGCGTCCTTCTTGATGTACTCCTTGTAGATGTTGCGGGTCCACAGGTTGGCCGCCGCGATCGACATAATCGCCGCGGGCACCAGCGCGCCGATGCCGATCGCGGCGAACGCGATCCCGGCGAACCACGACGAGAACTGCGAGTCGAACAGCACCGGGACCACGGTGTTCGTGTCGGGCTTGCCGGTGGCGTTGTTGGTGATCGGCTTGACCGAGGCGCTGATCGCGACGTAGCCGAGCAGCGCCAGCAGGCCCAAGACCAGCGAGTACGCCGGGAGCGCGACCATGTTCCGCTTGATCACGCTGCGGCCGCGCGAGGCGAGCACGCTGGTGAGCGAGTGCGGATACAGGAACAGCGCGAGCGCCGAACCGAGCGCCAGCGTGGCGTACTGCAACTGGTTGTTGGTGTTGAGCAGGATGCCGTCCGCCGGCGACGGCGTCTTGTCGAATTTCGCGTCGGCCGCGTCGAAGATCGCCGACCAGCCACCGAGCTTCGAGGGCAGGTAGATGATCGCGACGATGATCACCAGGTAGATCAGGATGTCTTTGACGAACGCGATCAGCGCGGGCGCGCGAAGGCCCGACTGGTAGGTGTAGACCGCCAGGATGATGAAGGCGACCAGCAGCGGCAGGTGGCCGACGATGCCGGAGCCGTTGATGCCCATGGTCCGCAGGACCGCCTCGAGGCCGACGAGCTGCAGCGCGATGTACGGCATCGTCGCGACGATGCCGGTGATCGCGATCAGCAGTGCCAGCGTCGGCGAACCGAACCGGCCGCGGACGAAGTCGGCGGGCGTGACGTAACCGCGGACGCGCGAGACCGACCACATGCGCAGCGCCGGCATCAACACGATCGGGTAGACGATGATCGTGTACGGCAGCGCGAACAGGCCCATCGCGCCGGCACTGAACATCAGCGCCGGGACGGCCACGAACGTGTAAGCCGTGTAGAGGTCACCGCCGAGCAGGAACCAGGTGATCCACGAGCCGAACTTGCGGCCGCCGAGACCCCATTCGTCCAGGTGGTCGAGGGTGTTGCCGGCCTTCCAGCGCGAAGCGACGAAGCCGAGCACGGTGACCACCGCGAAGAGGATCGTGAAGATGATCAGCTCGGGCCATTGGATGTCGGTCACTTGACGTCCCCCTCGTCGAGCTCGTCCACGGACAGCCGGTCGGGACGCTCACTGGTCGGCTTGTCCTTGGTCATCACGTAGACGATCCAAGTGCACAGGACGCCGACCGCCACGAACACGAATTGGAACCAGTAGAAGAACGGCATCCCGAACAGCCGGGGACCGTCCGAATTGAACAAGGACGTGATCAGCACCAGCAACGGGATGATCAACAGGAGGTTCCAGGGGCTGAACTGAAAACCCCTCACCTTCCCGTCTGCCTTACCTGACGCCATCGGACCTCACCTAACGTTCCCGTACCCCCGGATCGACCCGATGACCCTAGAACCTCTCACCCGCCCGGGTCACGCGTGCCGGATATCGATTTGATCAGCGCCACCTCATACGACGAAGGGCGGTTGCCGTCGGAGTCCCCGGCGGATATCAATAGCCGCAAGTCGCGAACAGGAACTTCGCACGCAACATCAAAGGGGCATCGGATGAAGAAACTCCGCTATGCGGTGGTGATCCCGGCTGTCGCCGGCACCATGCTGGCCGGGTTCACGCCTGCGTTCGCAGGTCCGGAGGCTGCCGGGCAGCAGCCGCTGAACTCCACCAACATTCCGGCGAAGTACGCGGACCAGAAGCTGGACTGGCACAAGTGCACCGCCAGCGAGCTGCCGTCCGCGCCGCCTCCGGGGGCCGAGAACATCGAGTGTGCGACCTACCGCGCGCCGCGCAACTGGTACAAGACGAACGAGGCCATCGACCTGACGATCGCCGTCAGCCGCCTCGCCGCCACCAGCGGCAAAGCGACGGCCAGTGTCATCACGAACCCGGGTGGCCCCGGCGCTCCGGGCCGTAACTTCCCGGCTCGCCTGCGTAACCAGACGAAGCTGCGCGCGAACCAGGAGATCATCGGTCTCGACCCGCGCGGCACCGGCAAGAGCACCAACATCACCTGCGGCAACGCGATCGGCACCGGCTCCGACCTGGACCCGCGCGACCGCAGCCGGGCGAACCTCAACCTGATCCTGGACGCCACCAAGTACGCGGCGGACTCGTGCCAGGTGAAGTCCGGCGAGCTGGGCCCGCTCATCAACACCGCCCAGACCATCCGCGACATCGACCTGCTGCGTGTCCTCCTGGGCCGCGACAAGATCAACTGGGTCGGCTACTCGGCGGGCACCTGGATGGGCGCGCACTACGCGCAGCAGTTCCCCACCCGGACCGGCCGCTTCCTGCTCGACTCCTCGACCGAGTTCACCACCACCTGGCAGAACTCGTTCGACGGGCAGCCGCTCGGCTTCGAGCGCCGCTGGCGTCAGGACTTCCTGCCGTGGATGGGCAAGTACGACAAGCTCTACGGCTTCGGCAAGACCGGTGAGGCCGCCCGCCAGACGTACGAGAAGGTCCGCTTCGCGCTGACCCAGAACCCGGTGGAGGTGGACGGCGTCCCGGTTTCGGCCAACGCCCTCGACTCGACCATCGCTTCGTACCTCTACTCGAAGCGCAACTTCCCGGCGCTGGCCGACTACCTGGTCAACCTGAAGACGCTGACCGAGGGCACCTCGACGCAGCAGCAGAAGTCCTCGGCCGCGCAGAAGGTCAAGGCCGAGACGGTCGACGGTGACGGCGTCATCGGCCCGCAGCCGCTGTTCGTCCCGACCGACGGCGACTCGTACAACGCCAGCTTCTGGACCATCCCCTGCAACGAGGGCCCGTGGTACGGCAACCGGAACAGCGTCATCCGCCAGTCGCAGAAGCTGATCGACCGTGATCTGCCGCTGCTCGGCGCGGGCTGGCTGATCCAGCCGTGCATCTTCTGGAAGAACAAGCCGGTCGACCTGCCGAAGCTCGACGGCCGCGGCGTCCCGCCGGTGCTGATCGTCCAGTCGGTGAACGACCCGGCGACCCCGATCGAGGGCGCGACCCGTGCGCACCGCGCGTTCGCCGGTTCGCGGATGATCACCGTGACCGGTGAAGGCGACCACGGTATCTACGCCGGCGGCAACGCGGGTGTGGACAAGGTCGTGGAGGACTTCCTCGTCGACGGCAAGGTGCCGAACGACCAGAGCCTCCCCGGACTCCCACTTCCGGTGCCCGCGGGCGCCTGAAGCCACTAGGGATTGTGGCCCCGTCGAGTTTCGGCTCGGCGGGGCCCTTTTCTTGGGGTTGTCCACCACCTGTGCACAGAGTTGTCCACAGGCTGGGGGTAACTCTGTGCGGCCTGGGTCGGGTGGGTCGATTCGGAAACTGTTCAGGTGCCTTAAGGACCTACCGGACTTTGTCCGTGAAGGCCTCCTTGAGGGACTCTGGGTCCCTTAAGGAGGCCTTCACGGACTGGGAACACAGACGCGCGGCGTGCGCGAGTGCGGCCGATCGGCACAGGTGGCCGTGAGCGGTATTAGTATTGGGCTCATGGTGCGAGTGCCGTTGACGGATGAGGAACGCGAGCGCGGCGAGCGGCTGGGGCTGGCGCTCCGGGACGCGCGCGCGGCGTCGTCGCGGAGCATGGTCGAGGTCGCGGCGGAGGCCGGGATCTCGGTGGAGACGCTCCGGAAGATCGAGACCGGCCGGATCCCGACGCCCGCCTTCTTCACGGTGATGGCGATCGCGGACGCCGTCGCGCTGCCGCTGGACGCGCTGCGTTCGGCCGCCGAGGGCGGCGCCGAAGAGGTCGCCGAAGCGAGTTGACGAGGGCTTCCGCACCGCTTCATGAGCGGTGGGCGGTGGGCGTACACGAGAAGCGGGTGAAGGACGCTTTCGCCGCATCGCATGCGGTCAAGGTCCCCTTCGTCCCACTTTCCACAGGGCCCCGCCGTTGTGGACAACTACCGCCCCCGATCACGTTCCACCCCGTTCCCGTCCCCCACCGCCGATACGCTGGTGCAGGGCGCGCCCCCCAGGGATGGGTGGGGGGTGGGGTACGCGGGTGACGCCGAGATCAGGGGCGCAGGGCGGCCAGGGCGTGTGCCCGGTCGTTCAGGTATAGGAAGCCGTCGATCGGCAGGTCGAAGCTGTTCAGCAGGCTGTCCAAGGTGGCGTATTCGTCCACGCCGAGGTGCAGGTTCTCGTGCATCGCGTGCGCGACGAGGACGTCGGCCAGTTCTTCCCACTCGCCCGACCAGTGCAGCGTGCGGTAGAAGGCCAGGAGGTCCGGTGCGATCCGGTCGCCGATCTGGTCGAGCAGGCTGTCGCCGAAGAAACTGATCCGGCCGGCGGCGAGGTCGGCGACGGTCGGGTTCGCCGGGTCGGCGGCGGTGTCGGGGTTGCGGACCACGCCGGGGCCCGCCACCGGATAGCCCGTCTTGACGTGGCCGTTGTCTTCGACCAGCACGATCAGGTGCACGCCGTACCGTTCGCCGGCGCAGCGCCAGCGGCCGTTGTGGAGTCTGAGGCGGGGTTCGCTCGGATCGTTCGCGACGTCCTTGATCACCGCGATGATCTGCTCGTCGGTCCAGCCCGCGGGGAACTCGCTGGTCGCCCGCCGCCCCTTTCCCGGTGCGTGCCCGCCGCCCATCGTGCTCCTTTCGTCGCATCGAGGGTAACCCGCGTTCGGAGTATCCGGATGATCCGAACGCGGGAACGGGTGACCTCAGGCGATCACGCTGAGCAAGACGGCGCCGACGACGAGCACGTCGACCCCGCGCAAGGCCTGCAGCCCGGCCGCCCCGCCGCTGACGTCGTAGTTCATCGGCGGCCGGGTCGCCGTCCGCAACGCGGCGAAGACCGCGAGCGGGATCGCGAGCCACACCGGCCAGACCGGTGCCACCCCGAGGAGCAGGGTCACCAGGCCGAGCAGGATCCCCCAGGCGAGCCCGAGCAGCGCGATCACCAGCCCGTTGACCAGCCGCAACTCCCAGTCGGACGCGCCGAGCCACCGCCTGCGGCCGGGGTTGCGCCACAGTTCGCCGAGTCCGCCGACGAACGGAACGAGCGCCGCGTACGCGCCGAGCGTGAACAGCGCCGCCGCGGGGATCGCCGGGAAGGCCAGGTGCGCGACACCCACCAGGCACGCGATCACCACACTCGCCGCCGCGTAGCGCGCCCGGCCGAGCACCCCGGCCCAGGCGAGCCGCAGCGTCGTCGGACGCCGCAGCGACAGCCACGGCACCGGCTTCGACTCCGGGATCAGCAGCATGGGATCCATGAAGACCGCGGCCATCGCCCGCAGGAGCCGCGCGTTCCAGCCGTCGACGAGCTCCTGACGGCCGACCCCGGACATCGGCTCGCCGCCGAAAGCCACCGCGACCGCCACCACGAACAGGGCACCGGCCAGCACCTCGACGGCGACCGGGCCCAGGCCCGCGGCCGCGAACGCCAGGCCGGCGACCGCGAGCACGACCGGCGCGAGCGTTTCCCCGCGGATCGCCGTCCGCCGCGCGGTGACGGCGGCCAGGATCGCGCCGGAGGCGGTCAACGCCGACATCGCGATCCACACGTCCTTCGCCCCGCCACCGATCGCGGTGACCAGCGCGCCGGTGTAGCCGACCACCAGGACCAGCCCGGCCCAGAGCGTCCACATCCGCTTGACCACGACGCGGCGCCTGTCGACACGGGCGAAGTCCATCCACGTCAGGGCCGCCGGTTCGGCCCAGACGAAGCCGCGGCGGAGCAGACCGCGCCAGAACATCGCGCACAGCACGATCAGCAACCCGAAGACCGCCGGAAAGTCCACAACGGACTGTCCAAAGAGGAAATCGCGGAGCTTCGGCAGATTCTGGAAGGCGGTGAACAGCGCACCGAAACCGAACAGTGCCAGGAAGGTCTGGTAGTCGCCGTTGAGCAGTCCGCCGAAGCGCTGTCGTCCCGGGACATGCGTGGGGGCTTTCGTGGTCACCACAACTCGAGGGTGGAGTCGGCCGCTTCGAGCAGCGGCGGATGATGCGTGGCCACGACGACGGCGGCTCCGGCGGAGGTCGAACGCTTGATCAACGACGTCAGCCATTCCTTCCCGGCGACGTCGAGCGCCCGCTCCGGCTCGTCGAGCAGGAGGACGTCGTGCGGTCGCGCCGTCGCGCCGAGGAGCAGCAGCCGGCGGCGTTGCCCGGCCGAGAACTTGCCCGCGGTGACCTTCGCCCGCTCGGCGAGCCCGGCGTCCGCGAGGAGCGCGTCGTGATCGCCGAGATCGGCGCCGAACGAACCCTCCAGCAGTTCGAGATGCTGGAGCGGGGTCAGCTCGGCGAAGAAGTCGGAATCGTCGAACAGCACGGAAACCTTGCGGCGGAAGGAAACATCGCGTTCGTCGGGTTTCCCGCCCGCGACGACGACCCGGCCGCGCTGCGGCGTCTGCGTTCCGTACAGGCACCGCAGCAGGGTCGATTTCCCGACCCCGTTGGGGCCGACGATGACCGCGCATTCGCCCGCTTCGACCTCGAAGTCGAGGCCGTCGAACAACCAGTGCTCCCCGGCCTGGACGCCGAGCCCGCGTACGTCGATCATTGGCCGCGCAAGGATTCGATCACCGGCGCGAGCGCCTCCATGTTGTGCTCCAGCACGGTGAAGTAGGTGAAACCGAAGCGTTCGCGATGCGCCAGGATCTGTTCGGCGATCTGCTCGTGGGTGCCGACCAGGGCCGTCGGCAGTTCGGCGAGCTGGTCGACGGTGAGCTTCCCGTCGAGCAGCTCCCGCAGGCTTTCCAATCCCTGTCGCCGATCTTCGACCACGGCGACGAAATGCGAGAGGATGTTGAATTCGACCGTGCGGCCGTTCAGTTTCCCGCGGACGAAGTTCACCCGCTCTTCGATTCCGGCCGCGTCGTCGACGGCGAGCGCGCCACCGTCGGGAACGGCCGCCGTGCCGGTGAAGCCGATGATGTCGGCGTGTTCGGCGGCGAGGCTGAGGAGCCTGTCGCCACGGCCGGCGATCATCAGCGGCGGGCCGGGTTTCTGCACCGTCGGTGGTTTGTGGTTTTCGTCGGCATAGAGCCTTTTCAGCACTTTGATGGTGTTTTCGAGATGGTCCACGCGTTTGCCCGCACGCGGGAACTCCATTCCCGCCGCTTCGAATTCGGCCTTCACGTAACCGGCCCCCAGGCCGAGCTCCAGCCTGCCTTCGGTGAATTGGTCCGTGCCGGTGACGTCGCGGGCCAGCAGCACCGGGTTGTAGAAGGCGGTGTTGATGACGAAGGTGTTGAGCCGAGGGCGGTCCGTCACCTCGGCGGCGAGCACGAGGGCCGGGAACGGCGGTGCCATGCCGAGATGGTCGGCCGCACCGATCACGTCGAAGCCGAGATCCTCGGCCTTGCGGCACTTTTCGACCCACGCGGCACGGCTTTCCGGGACGACCATGTTGACGCCGAATTCGACCATGCGGCCACGGTACCGAGCGGGCAAGAAGAAGGCCTCATCCTCGGGAATGACTCCGAGGATGAGGCCTTCTCCGGCGTTCGGGCGATCAGCCGAGGCGCTGCTTCAGCGCGTCCAGCTCGTCACGCAGCGACGACGGGACCTTGTCGCCGATCTTCTCGAACCACTCCTCGATGAGCGGCAGCTCCTGACGCCACTCTTCGGCGGAGACGTCCAGCGCGGCCTGGATGTCGGCCAGCGGCTCCTTGAGGCCCTCGGTGTCGAGGTCCTCGGCGTTCGGCACGAAGCCGACCGGGGTCTCGTTCGCGTTGCCCTTGCCCTCGACGCGGTCGATGACCCACTTCAGGATCCGCGAGTTCTCGCCGAAGCCCGGCCACAGGAAGCGGCCGTCGTCGCCACGGCGGAACCAGTTGACGTAGAAGATCTTCGGCAGCTTGTTCGCGTCGGCGTTCTTGCCGAGGTCCAGCCAGTGCTTGAAGTAGTCACCGGCGTGGTAGCCGAGGAACGGCAGCATGGCCATCGGGTCGCGGCGCACGTTGCCGACCGCGCCGGCGGCGGCCGCGGTGGTCTCCGACGACATGGTGGCGCCCATGAACACGCCGTGCTGCCAGTCGCGGGCCTCGTTCACCAGCGGGACCGTGGTCTTGCGGCGGCCGCCGAAGAGGATCGCCGAGATCGGCACGCCCTTCGGGTCGTCCCACTCCGGCGCGAGGATCGGGCACTGCGACATCGGGGTGCAGTAGCGCGAGTTCGGGTGCGCGGCCTTCTCTTCCGACTCCGGCGTCCAGTCCTGCTTCTTCCAGGAGGTGGCGTGCTCGGGCTTGTCGCCCATGCCCTCCCACCAGACGTCGCCGTCGTCGGTGAGCGCGACGTTCGTGTAGACCGTGTTGCCCTTTTCGATGGTGCGCATCGCGTTGGGGTTGGTGTGCCAGTCGGTGCCCGGCGCGACGCCGAAGAAGCCGAACTCGGGGTTCACCGCGTACAGGCGGCCGTCCTCGCCGAACCGCATCCACGCGATGTCGTCACCGAGGGTCTCGGCGCGCCAGCCGGGGATGGTCGGCTGCAGCATGGCGAGGTTGGTCTTGCCGCAAGCGCTCGGGAACGCCGCCGCGACGTAGTGGACCTTGTCCTCGGGCGAGATCAGCTTGAGGATCAGCATGTGCTCGGCCAGCCAGCCCTCGTCGCGGGCGATGACCGAGCCGATGCGCAGCGAGTAGCACTTCTTGCCGAGCAGCGAGTTGCCGCCGTAGCCGGAGCCGTAGCTCCAGATCTCGCGCGTCTCGGGGAAATGCGAGATGTACTTGGTGGTGTTGCACGGCCAGGAGACGTCCTCCTGGCCCGGCTCCAGCGGCGCGCCGACGGAGTGCAGGGCCGGGACGAACTCGCGCTCGGTGCCGTCCTCGGTGACGAACTTGTCCAGCGCGGCCTTGCCGGCGCGGGTCATCACGCGCATGGAGGCGACGACGTAGGCGAAGTCGGTGATTTCGATGCCGAGCTTGGGGTCGTCGGCGCCCAGGGGACCCATGCAGAAGGGGATGACGTACATCGTGCGACCGCGCATGCACCCGCGGTACAGCTCGGTCATCGTGGCCTTCATCTCGGCCGGGTCCATCCAGTTGTTGGTGGGACCGGCGTCCTCTTCGTTCTCGGAACAGATGAAGGTGCGCTCTTCGACGCGGGCGACGTCATTCGGGTCGGAAGCCGCCCAGTACGAGTTGGGCTTCGCGTCGAGCTGCACGAACGTGCCGGCGGAGACCAGCTCGGCGTTGATCCGGGCGGCCTCTTCGTCGGACCCGTCGACCCACACCA
This sequence comes from Amycolatopsis keratiniphila, assembly GCF_000400635.2. NCBI lineage: Bacteria > Bacillati > Actinomycetota > Actinomycetes > Pseudonocardiales > Pseudonocardiaceae > Amycolatopsis > Amycolatopsis keratiniphila. The sequence continues at coordinate 8,808,428 of NC_021252.1, forward strand.
CGCGGTCCGGAGTGGTCAGTTCGGCGACCTCTCGGACCCAGGACAGCACGCCACTGTGCGTCGTCGGCGCATTTTCCAGTCCGGGGATGGCGACTGCGGTCATCTCTTCTCCTGACTTCCGACGGCAGAAGCCCACACCGGGAACGACGCTGTTCCGATGCGGGCTTCGATGCCGGCGACCGAATGGCTTCGCACACCGGCGAGAAGACCGGCGTGCAGGTTTTGGGATTCCCCGAGAGTAGCCGGATGACCGGCAGGTAACCGAGAGCTGACCTGTCGGTTCTCTCACAAGAACGATAAGGGAATCGATTCAGTATCACCGGAATGGGCCATACGCAAAAATTCTTCCGGTGATCGATCGCACAGCCCTCGGACGAATCGGACATGAGAAAACCCGGCACGAGGTCTCGTGCCGGGCTGCCCTGTGACCAGGATTACATTTATTGCCGGTAAAATGGACTAAACCATTCTTGTATTGGTCCAGGCCATTTCAGGATTCAGTTCGGGCTGATCCACTGACCGGTGGCGGAATCGATCTTCGCCACTCCTTCGAGTGTTTCGGTGCCCTCGCCACCCCACGCGGCGTCGCCCGCCGGGTCGGCTGCCGTGTTGCCTTCGGCCGCCGGAGCGCTCGTGAAGGCCGAGTCGATGTCGTTGCTGACCAGGCCACTGCCGACCTCGGTCCACTGGCCGGGGCCGGTGTGCTCGTAGGTCTTGGAGTTGCCGGAGGCGTCGGTCTCCACCGCGATGTCCGCGCTGCCGTCGCCGTCCTTGTCGGTGAAGGCGATCGTGCGGCCGTCCTCGGTGTGGACGATGGCGGTGTCCGGAGTCCCGTCGTTGTTGGTGTCGACGGTCGGCGGGCCGACCTCGACGTCGCCGCTGGGCATGTCGGCGTGCATGGTGCCGCTGGTACCCGCGTCGGAACCGTCGTCGTTGCCGCCGCCACCCGCTTCGACCCAGGAGCCGGACGCCTCGTCGTAGACGGCTTCCTGGACGACCTTGCCGTTCTCGTCGAGCACCGCGTACTGGTCGGCCTCGCCGTCACCGTCGCTGTCGACGAACGCCTGGCCGGTGCCGTCCTCGTGCTGGATGACCGCGGCGTCGTTCACGCCGTCCTTGTCGAGGTCGTAGTTGAGCTCGGCCTGGTACTCCTCGCCGTCGACGTGGACGGTGACCGCTTCGGTGGAGCCCGATTCGGTGTCCGTGCCGCCGCTCTCGTCGACCCACATGGGATAACCCCCTCGTTGACCTGCTGGTGTGTCGAAGCTTAAGACTCACCGTAAGCCGGTTCGGTTCCGGTCCACAACAGGACCACCCTGGTCAGGCGTCGCGCAGTGACCGAATGCGACCGAGCAGTGCCTCAGCGCGGTCCCGGCCGTCCGAGACGTCCTTCAGGCGCTTCGCGACGACCGAGATCTTCTTCGCCCGTTCCTGCGCGCCCATCTTGATCGTCTTGTCGACTTCCTTCAGCTCCGCCTCGATCGCGTCGATGCGGCGGCCGAGGGCTTCGTCGAGCGCCATCGAAAGCTGCTGTTCGGCTTCGATCAGCTGTTCCGCGACGAGCTGGTCCAACGTGGATCGCGCGTCGGCGATCGCCTCGACCAGCCATTGCTTCATGTGCTGCTTGTCCGACGCGTGTTTGCGGGTCCGCGCCATCCACCAGCCGGCGCCGAGCCCGATGACGATCGTGGCGGGCAGGATCACCGGGTTCAGGATCGCGACGCCGGCCAGCGGGAGCGCGGCGACCTTCCCGGCGCCGAGACCGCCGGAAACCCCCATGAAGATGAGCAGTTTGTCCTCGGCCGTCGGCGGCTTCTTGTCCGGCGGGCGCAGCACGACCGGCGGGCCGCCCGCCCTGGCGAACTGGCCGCGGATGATGTCGAGCTCTTCGGCCGAGAACAGCTCCGAAAGCGCGACGTTGGTGACCTGGTTGAGCCGCTGGGAGAGCAGCATCGAGATCCGCTGCGACGTCGTCTGCAGCGCGATGTCGACCTGCTGGGGCAGCGCGGCGAGCTCGTCCCGTTTCGCGCCGTCGATCCGCTGGCGGAAGTGGGTCGACGCGTCGCGCATCTGCCTGCTGGTCTCGTGCCCGACCTCGACACGGGTCCGCTGGATCTCCGCGCGCAGTTTCAGCTGCCAGCCGCGGGTCGAAGACCGGCGCTCGGTGGTCAGATCGTCCCGGCGCTGGCGCAACTGCTCCGCCTCGGCCTCGCCGGCGGACAGCGCGCGGCTCTCCGCCTGCAGTTTCGCCTTGAGTTCGCCGAGCGCGCTCGACAGCGCCCGTAGGGTGTTGGCCTCGCCCAGCATCGCCGACCGGCCGACCAGCATCTCCTGCAACGCGCCCTGCAGCGCGGCGATACCCGCCTTCTCGCGCAGCATCATGGCCATCTGCTCGTTCGGGGCCTTGGCCGCCGTCTCGAACATGCGCGCGGACACCGGGTGGAACACCGCGTCGGCGAACCGGGGGGCGTGCTCGGCGAGCAGCCGCCGGTCGGCTTCGAGCACCTCGCGCCAGCCGCGGAACTGGTCGGTCTTGGTCAGCGCGAACAACACGGTCTCGACGCGTTCACCCATGTCGTGCAGGAACTGGAGCTCCTGCGCGGTGAACGGTGAGGAGGAGTCGACGACGAACAGCAGCGCGGTGGCGCCCGCGGCGGCCTCCTTCGCCAGCTCGCCGTGCATCGAATCGAGCCCGCCGACGCCCGGGGTATCCACAATGGACACCCGCTCGAGCAGCGGGACCGGGCCGGAGACCTCGACGTACCGCGGCGGGATCTGCCCTTCCGGCAGCTCGTGCGCGGCCGAGACCCAGTGGATCAGGTCGTTCAGGTTGATCGGCACCGGTGCCAGCTGGCCCGGGTAGCAGGCCTGCGCGGACCACTGCTCGGCGTGCTCGAAGACGAGATACGTCGCCGTGGCGACGTCGGCGTCCACAGGGGACAGTCCCGGCATGGACAGGAGTGCGTTCACGAGCGAGCTCTTGCCGCGGTTGGTCTCGCCGACCACCACGACCGACGGCTTCTTCGGCCGCGCCTTCCGGATGTCCTCGACCCATTTCGCGGCCTGGGGATCGGCTTCGCGGACGACGGTGAGCAGCTGTTCGCGAGTGCTCTTCACGACCGCGGGAAGATTGGCCGCCGCGCTCGGAGCGGTCACTGTGCCTTCTTCGCGTAGACGATGACGATCGGCGCGCGCAGCACCCGGTCGTGATCGGCGAAACCGACGACCTCGGTCTCCGCGACGAGCCCTTCGAGTGCCGGATCCTCGGTGGCGACCGCGCCGCCCGCCTCGTGCACGGCGGGGTCGAACCGCTCGCCGTCCGGACGCAGGGCACGGACGCCGATCGCGGCGAGACCGTGTTCGAGCCGCTCGACGACACCGCCGCTGCGGGCGCGATCGAGGGCGTACAGGCACATCTGGATCAGTGCCTGCCTGTCGGCGAGAGCCTGTTCGAGGTCGGCCGGACCCGTGGTCGTGGACTCCACATCGGGTTTCGACGCGGCTTCGACCTCCGTGGTTCCCTCGGATCGCGAAGTCTCGCCGTCCGCTTCGGCGATGATCGCCGCCGAGATCTGGCCGGTCGGCACATCGTCCGGATTTTCCTCGTCGACCGCCTTCTTGCGCAGCCAGGCACCCACCGATTCGACCCCCGTAACTGATGTCCCGGGCTTACCGATCAGCCCGGAGAGATTTCACCAGTGTCGGCCACCCGCCCGGCCGCCGGGGCCGGAATCGCCAGAACGGGACGAAGGAATCTGGCGATCAGCTCCTTCATCACCGCGAGTTCCGCCGCCGGATCGAGGTCCGGCTCCAGAATCACGCGGGAAAGCGGCGCGTCGACCAACGCGACGAGCCAGCTGGCCACCGTCCGCGGGGGCAACCCGGGGTCGATCCGGCCCGCGTCCACCGCCCGCGTCACGAGGCGGGTGAGCCCGTCGCGCAGGGCGCGGTCGTTGCCCTGGATGAGCCGGGCGAGGTCGGCGTCGCGGGAGCACTGCGCGGCGACCTCGAGGACGAGCTTGGCCGCGACCGGGTGCAGAAGTTGTTCGGACACCTGGACGACGACGTGGAGGACCGACTCCCACGGATCCTCGATATCCCCGGCCGCCGCGAGCAGCGCCGCGGTCTCGTCGGCGTCCTGCTCGAAGATGCCGACGAACACCGCGCGTTTGTTCGGGAAGTAGTGGAACAGGCTGCCGGTGCTGATGCCCGCCGCGCGGCAGATCTCCGCCGTCGTGGTCTTCTCGAAGCCCTTCATCGCGAAACAGCCGGCGGCGGCGTCGAGGATCGCGCGGCGTTTGGCCTCGCGCTTGGCGGGATCGACCGTCCTCATTTCACCGCCGGCGCCTCGTCGAGCCACGGGTAGCCGTGGTCGAGGAAGGCCTTGGCGACGGCTTTGCGGTCGACGTCGCCCTTCTGCCGCACCAGTTCCCTGCCGTCGGCGGCGAGGAGGACGAGCTCCTTGCCGTCGAGGAAGACGGCTTCCAGCTCGGCTTCGTACGCGCGGCTGCGGCCCTTGGTGGTGAGCGTGATGCGGGCCGGCGTCACCTTGACGATCAGCCGCTCGTGCGCCCAGACCGCGGCGAACAGCAGGCCGGCGACGAGACCGACGCCGATCCCGGTGACCGTGCCCCAAGGCTGGGGGATCTCCGAGACGAGCTTGAACGGGCCCTTGAACGGGACCCAGCTCAGGGACGCCACCCAGCCCGAGATCGACTGGAGGAACCAGCCGAGGGCCGCCCCCGCCAGCGGGCAGCCGATCCAGGAGGCCGTGCGCAGCCACTGGGGCTCGTCGACGATCGTTTCCATGCGCTCATTATTAGACCGAGCGCTCGGTTTATCAATGCGGGAGGTCAGTCGCGAATCTGCTGCCAGATGAGGAAGTAGGCCCGGTGCACGACGTGCGCGACGCGGCTCTGGGCGGGCGTCGCGCCGAAGGACGCGAAGGAGCGCCACCAGCCGGCGCGTTCGAGGGCGTGAGCGGCGAGCTCGGCGCGGGGAGCGCCCGGCTTGCCGAGCTGGGCGCCGATGTCGGCGTTGCTCCCGACCCGCAGCACCTCCTCGGACAGGTCCTCGGGCATGTCGACCGCGCCGGACGCGACCAGCGTGAGCGCTTCGAGCAGCCGCAGCTGATGCGCCTCGGGCTTGGCGAGCAGGACCTCGATCGCGTCGTGGACGCGCTGCCGCTCGGCCGGATCGCCGGACGCGTGGGCCAGCGCGGTGACCGAAGCGAGCGCGGCGGCGGCCTTGATGCCATCGGCGCGGGCGGCGAAGACGATGCTCAGCCGCTGGCGGACGGCTTCGAGCCCGGAGGCGTCGAGCAGCTTCCGCCGCAGCGAGCCCGCGGTGATCTCGGGTTCCTTGCGGATCGCCTCGACGGCGTACCGGATGCCGAACAGGTCCAGTTTCTCCAGCAGCCGCAGCCGGGTGCCCGCCGCGACGTCGCATTCCCAGCTGGTGAAGATGTCCGCCGAGATCAGCATGGTCTCGAGGATGTCGTCGTCCATCTCGGCCAGCTGGCGCAGCGCCTCGGCGTCGGGGGAGGTGAACCCGCCGGACTCGGCCGACTCCGCGATCAGCCCGATCACCGGCAGCACGTCCGCGACGCGGGGCTTCAGCGTCGAGGCCTGCTTCTCCGACAGCAGCGTCGCGGCCTTCCACACGTCGCCGCCCGAGCCTTCGACCGACTCCGGCGCGATGGTGTCCGCCTTGTTGAGCACCGCGATCGCGTTGACCGGGCCCGCGTCGCGGCTCGCGGTCGCGGCGGTGAACGCGGCCAGCGCCTGCTGGTCGTCGGCGCGCACGCCCTGCGTGACCACGTAGAGCACGGCCTCCGCGCCCGCGACGGCGTTGCGCGAGGTGTCGTCCAGCTCGTCGGAGCCTTCTTCCTCCTCGTCGTCATCGTCGGGCTTGCGGTGCTTCGCCGCGCCCAGCAGCTCCTCGGTCCGCGACACCGAAGCGGCGTCGAGCGAGCCGAGGCCCGGGGTGTCGATGACGGTCATGCCCTGCAGGACCGCGTTGGTGAGATACGCCTCGATATGCGAGACCTGGTCGATGTCGATGCCCAGCTCGGCCGGGATCATCCCGTCGGCGGAGAAGGGCAGCACCTGTTTGCGGCCGTCGTTGAAGACGATCTCGACGCGGTCGACCGTGCCGTACTGGAACCGGGTGACCAGCCGGGTGCACTCGCCGACGTCGGTCGGCGCGACCCGGCGCCCGATCAGGGCGTTGACCAGGGTGGACTTCCCCGATTTGATCCGGCCCGCGACGGCGACCTGCAGCGGGCCGCCCAGCCTGCGCAGTACTTCGGCGAAGCCCGCCGCGGTCCGCGCGGACACCTGGGGCTGGAGGCGATGGCAGAGATTCGCCACCGACATCGACAACGGACCGGCGAGACGGCCCTGCTCCGTCGCTGAGGTCACGGCGCCCACCCCTCCCAGTCGTCGAGCACGCCGAGGAGAATCGTGCCATGCCGCTCATCCTCGGGTCGCACCGAAGGTGGTACCGGCGACCGACGCGCGAACGGCATCGCCCGACATAGTGTTACCAGGTGCGACGGTTAAGCCTCTGGATGCGTGCCCACCCCATGGCCGGGGACAGCTTCATCGCCGTCGCCCTGCTGCTCACGGACCTGCTGTTCTTCGTGGCGGCGGCCGAGACTCCCGAAGTCCCGATGCCGCCCTGGTACGTGGTCCTGCCGCTGGACATCGCGATGGTCGCCCCGCTGGTCTTCCGGCGGAAGGCGACGCTGTGGTCGGCGTATCTCCTGCTGCTGATCGGCATCCCGCACAGCGCGCTGGAGCTGGGCGCGGCCAGCGCGTTCGCGATGATGATCAGCATCTACTCGGTGCTGGTGTACGTCGGGCGCAAACAGGGGCTGCTGTACCTGCTGGCGACCGTCGTCGTTTCGGGGCTCCAGCTGTGGATCGACACACCGGAGGACGTGTGGATCCTGGCGATCATCGCCCTTTTCTCCACCGCGCTGTGCTGGACGCTCGGTGAGTTCGCCGGCGCGAGGCGCGCCTATCACGAGGAGGTGGAAGCCAGGTTGCATCTGCTTGAGACGGAACGGGACCAGGCGACCAGGATCGCCGTCGGCGAGGAGCGCGGACGCATCGCCCGTGAGCTGCACGACGTCGTCGCGCACGCGGTGAGCGTGATGGTCGTGCAGGCCGACGGCGCGTCCTACGCGGTCGACGGGAATCCCGAGATGGCGAAACGGGCCCTGCAGACGATTTCGGAGACCGGCCGCGGCGCGCTCGCCGAACTGCGGCGCCTGCTGGACGTGCTCCGCAGCGACGGCGACGACGAGCCGCGGGTGCCGCAGCCGGACGCCACCGCGCTGACCGACCTGGCGGACCGGATCCGCCAGGCGGGGGTGCCGGTGACGCTGGCGATCGGGCCGGAAGCGCTGGCCGGGCTGCCCGCCGGTGTCTCCCTCGGCGTGTACCGGATCGTGCAGGAATCGCTGACGAACACGCTGAAACACGCCGGCCAGGGCGCGCAGGCCGAGGTGGTGGTGCGCCGCGAGGCCGACGTGATCGACGTCAAGGTCACCGACGACGGCGCCGGCCGCGCGAAACAGCTGGTGCCCGTGGCGACGAAGGTGGCGGCGCACACCGCGCCGCCGCGAAAGCTCACCGTCCCCGGTGGGAACGGATTGATCGGAATGAGGGAACGGGCGAACGTCTTCGGCGGCACGCTGGAGGTCGGCCCCGCTCCCGGTGGAGGGTGGCAGGTGCACGCGAGGCTCCCGGTTAGGTTGGCGACGTGATACGGGTGGTGGTCGTCGACGACCAGGAATTGATGCGCGTCGGGTTCCGGATGGTCCTGGGCGCGCAGGCCGACATCGATGTCGTCGGTGAGGCGGGTGACGGCGCGCAGGCCATCCGGCTGGCCGAGGAACTGCGGCCCGACGTCGTGCTGATGGACGTCCGGATGCCGGTGCTGGACGGGGTCGAAGCGACGAAGCGGATCGTCGAGGCCGGGACGGCGCGAGTGCTCGTGATGACGACGTTCGATCTGGACGAGTACGTCTATTCGGCGTTGCAGGGCGGCGCCAGCGGTTTCCTGCTGAAGGACACGCAGCCGGATCACCTGGTGTCGGCGCTGCGGGCGGTCGCTTCGGGCGACGCCGTGGTCTCGCCGTCGGTGACCAGGCGGCTGCTCGACCGGTTCGTCGGCGGCGGCGGGAAGCCGATGCGCGACGCGGCCGAGCTGGACGTCCTCACCGAACGGGAGCGGGAGGTGCTCGTGCTGATCGCGAAGGGCCTCTCGAACCTGGAGATCGCCGAGACGCTGTTCCTGTCCGAGGCGACGGTGAAGACGCACGTCGGGCGGATCCTGTCGAAGCTGGACCTGCGCGACCGGGTGCAGGCCGTGGTGCTCGCCTACGAGACCGGGCTGGCGCGTCCCGGGGTCACCTGAGCCTCACTGCGCCACTGTCACACTCGCTCGCTCATGCAAGTACATGAAGGCCCCCTTCCTTGCGCCTGACGCAAGGAAGGGGGCCTTCATGTACTTGGGGAAGGTGTGAAGGTCGAGTTTCCTCGGCTGAGCCGAGGGAAGGGGGCCTTCACGCGCACCTGCTGTGACTGGTGGTGTCGCAGAGCAAGTCTCGCCACTCACGAGTCCCTTCGAAAACCGGATCACGCGTGCTTGGAGGCGTAACTCGCGTGATCGGAGGCGTAACTCGCGTGATTCTCGCCGGAACACGCGGTGCGGAGCCGGCTCGGGCGTGTTCCGCCTTCAATCACGTGAGTTCGGAAAAGTGGTCATTCGGTGAGCACTTTGCGGTGGATCCTTGTTCTCAGAGCCACTACCTGAGGAGAAGGAAATGCTGCGAGGTCTCACCACCACCACGTTCTACGCCGACGACCTGACCGCCGCGATCGAGTGGTACTCCGGCCTCTTCGGACTCGACCCGTACTTCGTCCGCAACGGCCCCGACGGCACGCCGGCGTACGCCGAGTTCCGGATCGGCGACTACCAGCACGAGTTCGGCCTGGTCCGCGGGGACTTCCGGCCGCCGTCGGCCCAGCCCGGCCCCGGCGGGGCCATCGCGAACTGGGCCGTCGACAACGTCGAGGAGGCCTTCGCGAAGCTGCTGGAGAAGGGCGCGAAGGAGTACGAGCCGATCATCGAGCGAGGGCCGGGCTTCGTGACCGCGGCCGTCGTGGACCCGTTCGGCAACGTCCTCGGCGTCATGTTCAACCAGCACTACCTGGACGTGCTGGCCGGGAGGAAGTAGCCCCCGACCAGCACGGACTCAGCGGTACAGCGAGTGATCCGCCGTCGCCGGGTCCTTGCCCGTGTCCCGGACTTCGGCCATCCACTTGCCGAAGTCGGGACGCGAGCCGTCGACGTCGGTGAGGCCGTACTCGTTCATCAACGTCCACGACGCCAGCGTCTTGCCCGCGAACCGCGAGACCTCCGGGTCGGTCGCCAGCTTCGCGACACCGCGCCCGAGCAGCGCCGGGGTCTCCGAGATCGCGAAATCGACCGGCGCGGCCTTGCCGACCGCGTCACGCCACGTCTCCTCGGTGACCTTGAAGTAGTCGAGCATGGCTTCCGAACGCAGGAAGCCCGGTGTGACGGTCATGCCGACGCAGCCGTACTTCTTCAGCTCGGCGCCGAGCGCCCTGCCGATCGCGCGGATCCCGCATTTCGCGAGGAAATACGGGATCCCCGCGCCGACGTACTCGTCGTGGTCGCCGTCGGTGACCTCGAGGACCAGCCCGCCCTCCCGCTTCACCACCAGCGGGAGCAGCCGGTGCAGCGCGATCAGATGCGTGTCGATCGCGTTGTGCACCAGCGTGAGCGCGTCGTCGAGGCTGGAGTCCCAGTACGCCCCCTCGAAATCCGCGAACTGGTCGCCGCCCCAGACGTCGTCGACCAGGACGTCGATCCGGCCGTCCACTTCGGACTCGATCCGCGCCTTCAGCGCGTCCACATCGGACACGACGGTGAAGTCGGTCCGGACGGGGATCCCCCGGCCGCCCGCCGCGTCGACGAGCTCAGCGGTGTCTTCGATCGTCTCCGAACGCTTCATCGGGGACTGGTGCTCCCGCGTCGTGCGGCCGGTGACGAACACCGTCCAGCCGAGCCTGCCCAGTTCCACCGCGATCGCCCGGCCACATCCCCGCGTCGCCCCCGTGACCACGGCCACTTTCCGGTCCATTCAGGACACTCCCTTCCACGCGGTCAGCACCGCGTCCACGTCTTGCCCCAACCGTTCGGTGATCCGGCCCTTCGGCCGGATCGACCAGTCCAGCGCGGCCCCGTTCGCCACCCCCAGCAGCACTCGCGCGGCGCGGACGACACCGGGCGCGCCCGGCAGGTCACGCGTCGCGACGCGCACGAGCTTCCGCAATTCCGCTTCCACGGCGGTGAAATGTTCACCGAGCAGCGCACGCAGCCCCGGATCGCCGATGTCCACCCCCAGCTGCCCGAGATGGTTCGCCGCGGTCCGCGCGTCGCCAAGGCCCTCGTAGACCACGACGACCGCCGCCCGTAGCGCTTCCACGGGATCGGCCAGCTCACCGCATTCCCGCATCGCTTCCACGACGGAGCGCGTGTTCTCCCGGCTCAACGCCAGCAGGAGACCGTTCTTCGAACCGAACCGCTGGGCGACGGTGCCGACCGCCACCCCGGCCTCCGCCGCCACCTGGGCCAGCGTGAAACCCGGCCCGACCATGCCGATCACGGTTCCCGCCGCGGTCAGCAATCGTTCGTCCGTGATGCTCCGGGGCCTCGCCATGCGATTATTGAACCACGGTTCATTAACCCTGGCGAATCAGGGTCACTCTCAGGGGTATCACCGATCGCGTACGCCGCCGGAAGACGGCAAGCTACGTCTCAGGTCGGGTATCAGGTTGGCACCTCAGGATGACGCGCTCGGCCACCCACATGGACGACGATTGTTCTCGCAGTCGCCGAGGGGAGCAGACATGATCGAGGCAGCGGGCCTCACCAAGCGGTACGGCAAGACACTGGCGGTGAACGACCTGTCCTTCTCCGTCGCGGCGGGTGAGGTCACCGGGTTCCTCGGCCCCAACGGGGCGGGCAAGTCCACGACCATGCGGATGATCCTCGGCCTCGACAACCCGACCTCGGGCCAGGTGCGCATCGGCGGCAAGCTCTACCGCGACCTCAAGGAACCGCTGCGGACCGTCGGCGCACTGCTGGACGCCAAATGGGTGCACCCCAACCGGTCGGCGCGGGCGCATCTGCGGTGGATGGCGAAGTCCAACAAGATCGCGGAGAGCCGGGTCGACGAGGTGCTCGAGATCGTCGGGCTCACCAGCGTCGCCGGAAAGCGCGCCGGCGGTTTCTCCCTCGGCATGTCGCAGCGACTGGGGATCGCGGCGGCACTGCTGGGCGACCCGGAGGTCCTTCTCTTCGACGAGCCCGTCAACGGCCTCGACCCCGAAGGCATCCTCTGGATCCGGAAGTTCATGCACCGGCTGGCCGACGAAGGCCGCACGGTATTCGTTTCCTCGCACTTGCTTTCGGAGATGGCGCTGACCGCGAGCCACCTGGTCGTGATCGGCAAGGGGCGGCTGATCTCCCAGTCCTCCACCGAGGACTTCGTGGCGCGGGCCGCCGAGAACACGGTCAAGGTCCGGTCGCCGCAGCTGCCCGCGTTGCGCTCCGCGCTGACGCAGGCGAGCGCTCAGGTCACCGACGCCGATCACGCGATCGTGGTGTCCGGTTTGGACAGTGACAAGATCGGCGAGATCGCCGCGGCCAACCAGATCGTGCTGCACGAGCTCAGCCCGCAGACCGGCTCCCTGGAGCAGGCCTTCATGCAGATCACCGGCGATTCCGTCGAGTACCACACCGGTCTCGAAGCGGAAGCCGCCGAAGTGGTCACCGCCGCCCAGTAGCCAGCCACTCTTCGAGGAAAGAAAAGCCATGACTCTGCTCGCCGTGGAACGCATCAAGCTGTTCACCACCCGCTCGCCCTGGTGGTGCGCGCTGGCCGCACTCGCGGTCGTGATCGGCTTCGCCGCCATCATCTCGGGTGCCGCGCCCGCCGGGGAACTCACCGACGTCAGCCTCACCCAGTTCGGTTACGGCTTCGGCATGGCCGTGATCATGGTGCTCGCCGCGCTTTCGGTGACCACCGAATACCGCTTCGGCACCATCCGGACCACCTTCCAGGCCGTGCCGAACCGCACTTCGGCGCTGCTGGCCAAGACCGGCGTGGTCGCGATGTTGTCGCTCGTGATCGGCGAGGTCGCCGCGTTCGGCGCCTGGGGCCTCGCTTCGGTCATGCGGCCTGAAGACCTCATGCTGAACACCACCGCGGAGTGGATCAGTGTCGCCGGGGTGGGCGTGGTGTTCGCCCTCGCCTCGGTGATCGCGATCGCCGTCGGCATCCTGATCCGGCACAGCGCCGGCGCCATCTCGCTCGTGCTGATCTACGCCCTCGCGGTGGAGAACCTGATCCAGCTCATCCCGAAGATCGGCAAGGACATCTACGACTGGATGCCGTTCCACGTCGCCGACCGGTTCCTCACCGGGGGCCCCGCCGCGGCGGACGCTCCGTTGAGCCAGGCCGGCTCGCTGGCCTACTTCGCCGGTTTCGCGCTGGTGCTGCTGGTCATCTCGCTGGTCGTCGCGAACAAGCGCGACGCGTAAGGACTTCCACAGGGGAGAAGGCCGGACGTCCCACTCGGGGGAGCGAGACGTCCGGACGGGGAGAAAAAAGGGGAACAAGGACCGGGCCGCCTATCGGGGGGCAGCCCGGTCCTTTCCCGCGTACTGTCGGAATCCACCGGAGGGAGGGCTGATGATCGAGGCCACCGGACTCACGAAACGCTACGGCGACAAGCTCGCCGTCGACGACCTTTCCTTCACCGCCGAAGCAGGACGGGTGACCGGGTTCCTCGGCCCCAACGGGGCGGGGAAGTCCACCACCATGCGGATGATGCTGGGGCTCGACAACCCCACGTCGGGCACGGTGACGATCGACGGCAAGGCCTATCGCGAGCTGCATGATCCACTTCGGACGGTCGGCGGCATGATCGACGCCACCTGGCGCCATCCGGGCCGCACCGCCCGCGAGCACCTCCGCTGGGTCGCCGCGACCAACGGCCTGCCGGACAAGCGCGTCGACGAGGTGCTCCGGCTGGTCGGGCTGGAGCCGGTCGCCCGCAAACGGGCCGGGCAGTTCTCGCTCGGGATGTCGCAGCGGCTCGGGATCGCCACGGCGCTGCTCGGCGACCCCCGGGTACTGCTGTTCGACGAGCCGGTGAACGGGCTCGACCCCGAGGGCATCGTCTGGATCAGGAAGCTGATGCACGCGCTCGCCGCCGAGGGCCGCACCGTGTTCGTGTCCAGCCACCTGCTGCCGGAGATGGCGCAGACCGCACAGGACCTCGTCGTGATCGGGCGCGGGAAGCTGATCTACCAGGGCACGATGGAAGACTTCGTCGGCCGTGCGAAGGGTCTCGGCGTACGGGTCCGCAGCCCGCATCTGGCCGAACTGCGGAAGGCGCTGACCGAGAAGGGCGCCGAATTCCGCGAGGAGGACGGCGCGCTCGTCGTGTCCGAAATGGACAGCGACCACATCGGCGAACTCGCGTTCGCCGCGGGCGCGACCCTCCACGAGCTGAAGCCGCTCACCGGCTCGCTCGAACAGGCGTACATGCAACTCACCGCCGAGGCCGTCGAGTACGGCGCCGGCCAGGTCCCGGAGGTCGTCGGATGACCGCGGCGAACATGCTGCGCGCGGAGCGGATCAAACTGCTGAGCACCCGCATGCCCTGGTGGTGCGCGGCCATCGCGGTCGTGATCGCGCTCGCCTACACCGCGCTCTTCTTCGGTTTCGTCCCGCTCGAAGGCCAGACGGGCGTCAACTCGACGCAGGTCGCCAGCGCGCTGGGCCGCACCGTGGTGCTGGTCCTCGCCATCCTCGCGGCAGCGACGGAGTTCAACTGGGGCACGATGAAGCTCACCTTCCAGGCGGTGCCCTCGCGCGTGCCCGCCTTGCTGGCGAAGGGCGCCGTCGTCGGGGTGTTCTCGGGGCTGATCGGCCTGCTGGTGGGCTTCGGCTCGTGGGCGATCGCGTACTTGATCAAACCGGCCGCCGACCTGGGGCTGGCTTCGGGCGCCGACTGGCGCGCGGTGGCGGGCCAGGGCCTGACCTTCTTCCTGACCGGTCTGCTCGGCGTCGGCCTAGGGCTGCTGTTCCGCAGCCCCGCGTTCGCGCTCGGGTTCGCACTGGCCTGGACTCAGCTGCTCGAGGGACTCGTCATGCTGATCCCGAAAGTGGGCGACGACATCTACCAGTGGATGCCGTTCTTCGCGGCGAATCAGTTTTCGGGGCCGGATCTGACGGTTTCGATGTTGAAACTCGAACCACCGTTGGGGCCGTGGGGCTATTTGGCTTATTTCGGTGCGATCTGCGTGATTGTTTATGCGGCCGGACTGATGATCACCCATCGAAGGGATGCGTGAGCTTTTACCGCGGCCAAAGGAGTTAAGTCCACGTTAAGAGCCTGTGGCTTCTCTCACAGGAAGCGGACATACTGTTCCTGACCGGGCGATGCTCGGGATGAGCCTATTTCTCGGCTCTCGGCCCCGGAGGTGATCCTTGACGGTGGATTCCGGTCAGGGAGTGGAACGCACGATCCCGCAAGCCCGCACGGAAAGTATGCAGCCCCGGCTCGAGCCCATGCTCGACCTCGAATGGTCACAGGCGATCGAACTCCCTCGCACGGTGGCGTCCGCGACCCGGCCGTCGGATATCCGCCGCGCCTGGGTGCATCGCGCTCCCGAAGATCTCGTCGTCGCGTTGTACCGCGCGTCGAGCGGAATGCACGGAGAAATTCCCGCGCCTTGGTGGCTTCGCGCCGTCGTGGAAGGACGACTCGAATCGCGGGAGCTCGGTTTCCGCATCGAAGATCGCATCGCCGGCCTGCTCGGCAGGCGGCCCGGTTGGGAATTCGTGCCGTGGGCCGCGGACGGCGAATCCGGCTACTGGGAGTTCATGCCTTCCGAACGCGGCGCGTCGGGGCATTCGATCCCGACCACGGTGCTGAACACCAGCCGCCACGACGGCTGGATCGACGTTCTCCCCGCGCATTCCAGCCCGACGCCCGCCCCGATCGCGGTCGGCGGATTCGCCGGGCTGCGCTCGCGGCTGGGGGAGTTCGAAGCCGTCAGGTAGGTCGCTGGGCGGAGCTGAAGGCGCAATCCGGAAATCAGCCAAAGCGGAACCCGCCCGGCCGAAGGCCCCAGCGCATCGCCCTGCCGACGTGATCGCGGATGCGGGTTCGCCGATGAACACTGCCGCCGCGTTTAATGGGCTGGTGGAAAACGAGGACCAGCCACGGATGCGCAGCGTGGTCAGCTATGTCAAACGCGGCGGCCGGATGACCGTCGGGCAGCAGCGCGCCTGGAACGAACTCTGGCCGTCGCTCGGCCGCACCGTCGGCGAACTGCCCGAAGGACCGGTGGACTTCGACGACTGGTTCGGCAGGCACGCCCCGGTGATGGTGGAGATCGGTTCGGGCATGGGCGAGACCACGTCCCAGCTCGCCGCCGCCGCGCCGGAACTCAACTACGTCGCGGTCGAGGTGTACGACCCGGGCCTCGGCCAGCTGATGCTGCGTGCCGAGAAGCTCGGGGTGGAGAACCTGCGGCTGATGCACGGTGACGCCGTCGTGCTGCTGACCTCGCACGTGGAGCCGGGCTCGCTGTCCGGCGTCCGGCTGTTCTTCCCGGACCCGTGGCCGAAGAAGCGGCACCACAAGCGGCGGATCGTGCAGCCCGAGTTCGTGGCGCTGGTGGCCTCGCGGCTCGCGCCGGGCGGGACCTTCCACATGGCGACCGACTGGGAGAACTACGCCGAGCAGATGATGGAGGTCTGCTCGGCCGAGCCGCTCCTGCGCAACCGTCACGCCGGCGAGCCCGGCGGCTGGGCGCCGCGGCCGGAGTGGCGGCCGATCACGAAGTTCGAGAACCGCGCCGACGTCGAGGGCCGTATTTCGCACGACCTGATCTTCGAGCGGGTCTGAGCACACAGAAAGGGCCGGTCAGGACGTCCCCACGTCCCTGACCGGCCCTTTCTTCACACCCCCGCACCTTGGAACGCCCCCTGCGCGTCCCCGGTGCCCGTTCGTCCCTCCCCCGACAGAGAGACGACCGGGCACCCGGCCTCGTAGGTGTGATCACCACCGACTCCACCCACGAGACCTGCCCGCCCGGGCGCCATGACGCCATTCGGGCGAACCTTTTTCCTACTCGTCGGCCAGGGGCTCCGACTGCACCCGCTTGAGCGCCGGGGTCGAGACGGATGCCCCGAGCAGCGCCACCCCGATTCCCAGCACCACGGGCGCCAGCAGCCAGGGGCTCAGCACGACTGCGTCCTTCTCGACCAGGCTGTAGAGCCCCATGCCGACGCCGATCCCGACCGCACCCGCGCCGAGGGTGGCCACCATCGCGGGCAGGGCCGCTTCCATCCGCAACGCCCTCGCCAGCACCCGGACCGGTGTCCCGGCCGCGATGAGCGCCCCGAAGGTGCGGCGGCGGTCCATCACCGAACCCGCGGTCGCCACGGCCGCGCTGCAGCCGGCGAGCACCCCGGCGGCGATCAGGCCGATGACGGTGACCCGGCGCAGGTCGCCGAGTTCCTGCTGCTGACCGATCAGGTGCAGGCCGCGGCTGCCGACCTCCTGGCCGGGAGCGGCGCCGACCAGGGCGGTCCGCACGGTCTCGGCGTTCTGCGGGGTCGTCGGCACGATCACGTCGAAGCGCTCCGGCGTGACACCCGCGGGCACCAGGGCCGGGTCGATGACGATCGTGCTGGACGTGTCCTCGTCACCCTGCGGGAAGAGGTGCACGGGCGCCTTCGAGTCCAGCGGCGGACCGGCCTTGTCGTACTCCGACAGCACGCGGTATTCCGCCGGGTTGATGGCGTACCTGCTGTAGATCGCGGGTCCCGGTTGGCAGGAGCCGCCGAGGTTCACCCGCAGGAGTTTCGAGGCGTCCTCGCAGGTCATCACGAAGGCCCGGTTCAGATTCTGTGAGCGGGTGCCCGGCTCGCCGGTGGACAGGTACACCTGCCCGACCGAGACGGCCTTCTCGGTGATGCCGTAGCGGGCGAGGGACGCGTTGGTCTGGTCGGCGACCTGCCGCGCCTGGGTCGCGTCGGACTGGGCGTAGAGGACGTTGTCCTTGAAGGTCCGGCCGCCGCCCGCCATCGACTCGAACGAGGGCAGCAGGGTGAGCGCCATCGAGCCGGTGAAAACGGCGAGCACGACACCCGCGGTGGCGCGGTAGGCGCTCTTCGGGTCGTCGCGAAGCCTGCGTCCGGCCAGCAGCGACGCCGGTTTGCGCCAGATGCGGACGAACGTGCCACCGACCGCCGAGGTGACCCAGGGTCCGATGATCGCGGCCGAGCCGACCAGCAGGAACAGGCCGAGCATCACCATCGGCAGGCTGGCGTTGTCCTGCGTGACCGCGAAGAGGAAGAACGCGCCGGCCACCGGGACCGCGAGCAGCCGCCACCAGTGCAGCGGCTTGCGAGCGTGCGCCGAAGCGGCGAACAGCGGCGTCTTCAGCACCCGGCGGATGCCGAGGACCCCGGCGAAGACGACCAGCAGCGGGATCGCGACGGCGACCGCGATGGTCGAGCCGACCGACAGGCTGAAGTCCGACGCGAGCCAGGTGCCGCCGCCCCACGGGACGAACGTCGAGAGCCCTTGCAGCGCGGGCGCCACCAGGATGCCGAGCAGCGCGCCGACGGTGGCGGACAACGCCGTCTCGGCGGCGACGATCTTCGTCACCTGGCCCGGGGTCGCCCCCGCCAGTCGCAGCGCGGCCATCCGCAGCTCACGCCGGGCGGCGGTGAGCCTGGCCGAAGACGCGACGAGCACCAGGCTCGGCACGAGCAGGACGATCACGCCGACCCAGGCGAGCAGTTCGAGCAGCGGATCGGGCTTCGCCTGCTTGTTGGGGAAGCCGTCCGCGGCGAGCGCCGTCTGCGGCATCGACTCCGGGGTGTGGCCGACGACGGCGACCAGCTGCTCCGGGTACATCAGGGATTCGGGACCGAGCGCGTCGACGAGTTTGCCGAACCGGTCGCCGAGCTGCTCCTTCGGCGCGGACTGGATCAGTTTCCCGAGTTCGGGGGAAACGATCGACTCGCCGGGGCCGGGCAGCCTCGGGATGCCGGGCGGCAGGCTGAGCATCGGTGAGGTGCCGGTCAGGGCGATGTCGACGCGGATGATCTCGCGGTCGCCCGAGTAGTCCTTGTTCGACGCCATCAGCAGCGGCGCCGGACGCTGGCTCTCCCCGGATTGGGAGTAGTAGCTGCCGATGTCCTGCCAGATCGCCCGCTGGGAACGGGCCTGCGTGGCACCGGGAAGAGAGGCGAGCAGGAGCACCAGACTGGTCGCGACGGCGACCCCGACCGCGGTGAGGATGGCCGACGTGCGGGTCCGGCGGTCGACCCGGAGCACCCGCATGGCCAGCTGGAAGCTGTTCATCAGGCGGCCAGCCTCGTCGCGATCAGGCCGTCCCGGATGGAGACGGTGCGCGGCATGGCTTCGGCGAGCTCGCGGTCGTGGGTCACCACGATCACCGCGGCGCCGCTGTCGGCGGCCGCGGCGAGCAGCGCGTCCATGGTGGCGCGGCCGGTGCGGGTGTCGAGCGCGCCGGTCGGCTCGTCGGCGAAGATCACCTTCGGCCGGTGCGTCAGCGCGCGGGCGATCGCGACGCGTTGCGCCTCACCGCCGGAAAGCTCGCCGGGGCGGCGCTTCTCCTTGCCCGCGAGGCCGAGCTTCGCCAGCCATTCGCGGCCGGCTTCGATGGATTCCTTGCGGCCCTTGCCACCCAGCAGCGACGGCAGCGCGACGTTCTCCTCGGCGCTCAGTTCGGCGACGAGCATCCCGGACTGGAACACGAAGCCGAACTCGGTGCGCCGCAGTTCGCTGCGCTTGCGCTCGTTGAGCTGGTCGACGCGCTGTCCGGCCAGGAAGATCTGCCCGGAGTCGGCGCGGAGGATCCCGGCGAGCACGTGCAGCAGGGAGGTCTTGCCCGAGCCGGAGGGCCCGACGATGGCGACCGCGTCACCCGCCTGGATGTCGATGTCGATCCCGGCCAGCGCGTGCTGTGTGCCGTACCGCTTCACCAGCCCGCGGCCCGAAAGCACCGGCTGCCCTGTCCACTGTGGATCCACCACCGTGATTCTCCCTAGTCAGTCACTGTGTGTTCTGCTTCGGGGAAGAGCTTCGCGGTGAACCACCTGTGTCCACTTCGGGCAGACGGCCAGTGCTGATCACCCGCGCATCGGCCGATCGGCCGACCCGGCTCGGGCCGGTCGGCCAAGGTGCGGACGGCGGCCGATCCTCTACCGTCACGGTGTGACAGCAGGTCCGGCCCAGAACAAGTTCCCCGCGCGGGTGAGTGCGCTCGCGCGACGTATCGGTATGCCCGCCGTCGTCCTGCTGGCCGCGCTCGTGTTCGACCTGGTCTTCGTGACCGACGCGGCTTTCGACGACACGGGCCCGCGCGGCATCGATCTCCTGCTGTTCCCGGGCATTTTCGCGATGGTGTTCTGCGCGCTCTGGGCGCAGAAACGGGCCGCCGTCGCCGCCGTCGCGGCCTCGGTCGTGCTCGTGGCGTACACACTGGTCGTCCGGTACTTCAACATCCCGACCTACTCGAGCGTGCTCGCGCATCTGTCCATCACCGAAGTGGTGGCGGGGGTCGAGATCCTGTTCTACGCCGCGCGCCGGACGCGGCCGGGGGTCGCCTTCGCCGTGATCTCCGGCCTGGTGCTGGCCACGTTGACCGCGGTGTCCGGCCGGTACTACCACGGCAGCGAGTCGAACGGCACCATGGCGCAGGCGATGCTGTTCGGCGGCATCCTGCTGGGCGGCACGCTGCTCTTCGCAATCCCCGGGCGGGACCGCGCGGCACATCCGAAACGCTACGAGAAGCTGCAGAAGCTCAACAAGCTGGTGATGGGCCAGTGGCCGCTCATCGGGCTGCTGGGTGTGGCGCTGCTCCTGGAGTTCGGCTTCACCTACGAGAGCGGGGCGCACGGCTTCCCGATCCTGGTCTGCTCGATCGTCGCGGCGATCATCGCGGTCGCGGCGCCGCGGCGGCCCGCCGACGCGATGGTCGCGCTCACCGCGGTCATGCTGCTTTCGGCTTTGGTGACGCCGTTCCTCCGGCTCCGCTACGACTACGCCACGCCTGGTGGGGTGCCGGGGACGCAGATCGTCGCGGGGATGGGGCTGGTCGTCACCCTGGTCCGGGCGGTCGGGCTGAGCAAGGCCGTGTCCCGGATCGTGGGGCTTTCGGCCGTGGTCGCCGTGGCCTCGATCCTCAACACCAAACGGCCGGGCCCCAAGCTGATGACCGACCCGGACGAGATCGCCGGCCTCGCCGTGGCCGCGGTGCTGTTGCTCGGCATCTCGGTGGCGGTCGGCCTGGCGTTGCGTTCGCGGGATTCGGAGCGCACGCAGGTCATCCAGTCGGCGATCACCGACGCGCAGACGTCGGAACGGATGGCGCTGGCGCGGGAACTGCACGACGTCGTCGCCCACCACGTCACCGGGATCGTCGTGCAGGCGCAGGCGGCGAAGATGATGGGCGAGAAGAATCCGCAGGTCGCGGTCGAGGCGATGGGCCGAATCGAGGACGCGGGGGTGGAAGCGCTGGCGGCGATGCGGCGGCTCGTGCGGAGCATGCGCGGCGACGCCCCGGCCGGGAGCAGCGAGTTCAGCGAACAGGCCACCACCGATCTCGCCGCCGACCTGCGGACGCTGATCGAACGGTCGAACCACGGCGTGAAGACGTCGATGAAGCTCGAACTGCCGTCGAACGTGCCGCACGAGGTGGGGCGGTCGGCGTTGCGGCTGGTGCAGGAGTCGCTGACGAACGTCGGCAAGCACGCGTCGGGGGCGACGGAGGCGCTGGTCATCGCCGAGGTGACCGGGAACGAGCTGCACCTCCAGGTGACCGATGACGGACAGGAGCCCCAGCGGCGTCCGGCGGGCGGGTCGGGCGGCTACGGTCTGATCGGCATGCGCGAACGGGTCGCCCTGCTGCACGGCCGGCTCTCCGCCGGGCGGGCGCCGGGCGGCGGATGGCGCGTCGAAGCGTGGCTACCACTTGAAGGAGAAGAGTGATCCGGGTATTGATCGCCGACGACCAGGACATGGTGCGGATCGGCTTCCGGATGATCCTGGACGCGCAGGACGACATCGAGGTGGTCGCCGATGTGGCGGACGGCGTCTCAGCGGTCGCGAAGGCGCGCGAACTGCGGCCGGACGTCTGCCTGCTGGACATCCGTATGCCCGGCATCGACGGGCTCGAGGTCACCAAGCAGCTGGCGGGCCCGGACGTGTCCGATCCGCTGAAGGTGGTGGTGGTCACGACGTTCGACCTCGACGAATACGTGCACACCGCGCTGCGGAACGGTGCGAGCGGTTTTCTGTTGAAGGACGCCGGGCCGGCGCTGCTGATCGAAGCCGTGCGCGCGGCCGCGCGCGGGGACGCGCTGGTCTCGCCGCAGATCACCGTTCGGCTGCTGAAGCATTTCGACGGTGGGGCGGTGAAACGCGACGTCAGCCCGCCTTCGGAGCCGCTGACCGCGCGGGAACTGGACGTCGTGAAGGCGGCCGCGAAGGGGCTGACGAACACCGAGATCGGGGCGGAGCTGTTCCTGTCGCTGTCGACGGTGAAGACGCATTTGGCCTCTGTGCAGGGGAAGGTCGGTGCGCGGAACCGGGTGGAGATCGCGGCGTGGGCGTGGCGGAGCGGAGTGGTGGACTAACCGTAAGCTCGGTTCATGCAACGCCGTTTCCACGCTCCCGTCGTTCTCCCCGCCGACCCCGCCTGCTCGTTGCTGCGTGACGCCGTGGTCGACGTGGACGAGGCGGGGCGTATCGCCCATGTCGGTCCCGCTTCCGAGGCGCCCGGAACGTCCGCTCCCGTGACCCGGTTGAGCGGCATCCTCCTGCCCGGTCTGGTCAACGCGCACGCGCACAGCCCGATGACGCTGCTGCGCGGGATGGGCGGCGACCTGCCGCTGCTGCCGTGGCTGACCGAAATCATCTGGCCGACCGAGGCGAAGCTGAAGCCGGCCGACATCCGCACCGGCATGCTGCTGGGCTCGGTCGAGATGTTGCGGCACGGTGTCACGACGAGCGCGGAGATGTATTTCGAAGGCGAGCAGCTCGCCGACGCGGTGCTCACCACCGGTGGCCGCGTGGTGCTGGGTCCGCCGATCATGGAGCTGCCCGGGATGGACTGGCGCGCGATGCTGAAGAGCATCGAACGCTGGATCGACACCGACGGCCTGCGGTTCGGGCCTGGCGAGCGGATCGAGGTCGGCTACGGGCCGCACTCGGCGTACATGCTGAACGAGGAGGCGTTGCGGGCGACCGCGGAATCGGCGGCCGAGCGGGGCGCGCTGGTACAGATCCACGTGGCCGAGGCGGCGCTCGAAGACGTCAAGCAGCGTGAAGCGCACGGCTCGGTGCCCGCGCTGCTGGAGAAGGTCGGGATGCTGCGGGGCCGGACGCTGGCCGCGCACGCCATCCACCTGTCCGACGAGGACATCGCGCTGTTCGCCGCACGCGGTGTCGGGATGGCGCACTGCCCGGGCTCGAACGCGAAGCTCGCTTCGGGCATCGCGCGCGTGACGGAGCTGCGGAAGGCGGGCGTCGCCATCGGGCTCGGCACGGACGGCCCAGCGTCGAACGACGACATCGACCTGTGGGAGGAGCTGCAGCTCTCGGCGATGTTCGCGCGGCTCGCGACCGGCGACTCGACCGTGCTGACCGCGGCCGACGCGTTCCTGCTCGGCACCCGCGGCGGCGCGGACGCGCTGGGCCGGACCGACATCGGCGCGCTGGAAACCGGCCGGTGGGCGGACATGGTGCACGTCGACCTCGACGACCCGGCCTTCGCGGCCGGCATCGACGTGCCGGACGTGCAGCTGCTCTCGAACTTGGTGTGGGCCGCGGGCTCGCGCCGCGTGCGCGACGTGTGGGTCGCGGGCGAACAGGTCGTCGGCGACGGCGAATCCCTGCGGGTGGACCGCGCCCAGGTGCAAGCCGAAGTCGCCGACACCTCCGCACGCCTTCGCTCTTGACTCACCTACCCAGCCCCCCACCCGTCCCAGGGGGCGGCCCCGAAGCCAGTCTATCGGGGATCGGGGGCGGGGCCTGCGGAAAAGTGCTGCTCAGGGGCTGGTTGTCCACAATGGGGCACGACTGTGGACAACTGAGCTGGGGCTCGTGCGCCCGATGTGGCATTGGGGACGTTGAGTGGCTCCGATGCCACATTGGGGGCACACGAGCGGCCAGCAGAGAACGAAGCCGCGTCAGACCAGGCCCCGCGGCCGAAGGATCACCTCGGTCGGGTGCGCGTCTCCGGTCGCGGAGACCGCGGCGAGGACGGCGGACGCCACGGATTCGGGGCGCAGGAAGCGTTCCGGCTCGTACGCGCGGCCTTCGTCGGCGATGATCGCCTGCTGCATTTCGGTGTCCGTGCGGCCGGGGTAGATCGACGTCACCCGAAGCGTGGACTCCTCCTCCCGCAGCGAGTCGGCGAAGGCGCGGACGGCGAATTTGCTCGCGGCGTACGGGCCCCAGCCCGGGCGGGCGTTCTGTCCGGCACCCGAGTTGATCACGACGACGTGCCCCTTCGAAGCACGCAGCGCGGGCAGCAGCCGCCTGGTCAGCGTGACCACCCCGAGCACGTTGACCTCGAAGTTCGCCCGCCAGTCGTCGTCGGTCGCGGTCTCGACCGTGCCGAGCCGCGCCACGCCCGCCGAGTGCACCAGCACGTCCAGCTCGCCGAATTCGGCCGTCGCCATTTCCAGTGCCTCGTCGTCGGTGAGGTCGATCGGCCACGGCCGGGCGTCGGGCAGCGTGCCCGCGAGCTCGCCGAGCGCGTCGGCGTCGCGACCGCCGAGCAGCAGCCGGTGGGTCGGAGCGAGCGCGCGGGCGACCGCGGCACCGATGCCGCGGGTGGCGCCGGTGACGAGAGCCAGGGGGAGATCAGCCATGGCCGCCACGCTAGTACGGCGGTCTCGCGTGATCGAAAGCGTGTCTCGCGTGATTGGAGGGCGATCTCGCGTGATTGGAGGCGTAACTCGCGTGATCAGGGGGCGCACACGACGGGAGGGGTCGCCACCCGCGGGAACCGCACGGAGCCGCGCGTGAACGAACCGGCGAGGTTGTCCGCGAAGCGGGCGGCGGTGAGCGGGTCGCGTACCGAAGCGTCGATCGCGCGAAGGGCCGGGCAGTCGAGGGCGGCTCGGGCGGCGGCGACGTCCTCGGCGCGGGCCGGGCCGCCCTCGGCGATCGGGAGGCGGGCGGAGTTCGCCAGCTCCCAGACCGGCGGCAGCCATTTCTGGTGACCGGGGCGGCCGTTGGGAAGCGAAGTCGAATGCGCGGCGAACGGGTTGGCGAGGCCGTAGCCGTCGCGCAGCCGCATGTCGAGCGGGATCAGCAGGCCGAGGGCGCCCATGCTGTCCGCCGCGACGGTCACATACGGCCGGTCCGTCGGATACGCGTACCAGCGCCTGGTCGCGTAGTCCTGGACCAGCACCGCCGGGCTGGTCACGCCGTGGATGGCGTCCAGCGCCGACGGCATCAACGGGTGGTCGGCGTAGTCGTCGGCCAGGACCGGGTGTTCGTGCCCGGTCGACCGCGACCAGAACGCTCGCTCGTCCGTGACGCCGACGGCGCGCGGAGAAGCCGAGGACTCCGGACGAAGCGACGCGGCGGCCACGAACGCCCAGATCCCGACGACGACCAGGAACGCCACGGTCAGTCTCGTCACCGGTAAGGCCAGCACGGGCAACAGCAGGCAGAACAGCGCCGGGAGCAGCATGCGGCCGTGCATGAAATCCCCGCCGACGCGGATCACGTATCCCGCGAGCAGCACCGCGCCGACGAGCGGGACCGCGGTGAGCACCACGAACGTCTTGTCCACAGTGGACGAGATCGTGACGGCCGCGACGGCGAGCACCAGCAACGGCAGCCACAGCCAGTACGGCTGGACAAGATCGACCAGGTAGGCCCAGCCGCGGGTCCAGTTCGCCTCCGACGCTTCCTTGACCAGGGCGGTGTTCGGCGTCAGCAGACCGTAGTAGCCCATGCGGAAGACCTGATACGCCAGCGGGAGCGCGCCCGCCACGGCCAGCAGGCCCAGCGCGCGACGGCGTCCCGGCCGCACCAGCACGAGCAACGCCACCAAGGCGACGACGCTGAACAGCGCTAGATCCGGCCGCACCAACGGCCCGAGCCCGGCGACCACCGCGACCGGCCAGGTCCGCAGATAGTCCATTGTGGACGCACGACGGACGAGCAGCCACCAGGTGCCGCCCAGCCACAACGTGATCAGGCCGGTTTCCAGCCCGGACGTCGCGAAGTCGCGGAACGGCGGCAGCGCGCAGACCACCAGCGCCCCGGCGGGCGCGAGTCCGTGGAACGCCAGCGGCTGGTAGAGCCGCCGGGCACCGTCCAGGCCGAAGAACAGCCCGGCGACCGAGAAGGCCAGACCGGTGACCACGGAGATCCACTCCAGCGGCACTCCGGGAAGCGGCCCGAGCACGCTCAGCACCGCCGTCCACAAAGGACTGGTGTTCGTCTCGACGCGTTCGCCGATGTTGAACACCGGCCCGTTGCCGGCGAGGATCTGGCGGACCGTGCGCAGCACGATCAGCCCGTCGTCGCTCATCCAGCGACGGCGCCAGGCCAGGTCGGCGTAGACCATCAGCACCAGGCCGAAGCCGAACCACGTCCAGGTCGACGGCCGGCGGAACCAGGCGCGCGAAGGCCAGTCGGGCGTGTTCTCACCCGTGGTCGTGTTCGTCTGCGTCATGGCCCCGCCCGCTCGGTTGCGTGCGCAGGAGATCAGGTCCGCGGGCCGCGCGTCAAACCGCGCGGGCGGACAGACAGGCTTGTGGCCATTTCCTCCCTTCCATGGTCAGCCGCGCGGTGACCTCGAAGCCGGCCTCGCCCAGCTGGTCGGCGATCCGGCCGGGATCCAGCAGGTAGGCGTCGTAGCTGACCGGGTGGCCGTACGCCGTTTCCGGGCTCAGCCGCTCGTCACCGACGTGGAATCCGACCAGCAGACGGCCTCCGGGCGCGAGCGTGCGGCGGAACTCCGCGAAGACGCCGGGAAGCACCTCCGGCGGCAGATGGAAGATCGACCACCAGGCGACGAGACCGCCCAACGAGCCGTCGCGGAAATCCAAGGCCGTCATCGAGCCGACGGAAAACCGCTGTTCAGGGAACTGCCGACGGGCCACGTCGATCATTTTCGGCGACAAGTCGACCCCCGAGACGTCGAGGCCGAGCGACGCCAGGTGGGCGGTGACGTGGCCGGGACCGCAGCCGACGTCGACGACCGGCCCGCGTACCTGCTCGGCGAACGCGGCCAGCATCGCGCGGCTGATCGGCTCCTGGTCGAAACGTGGGCCGATCAGCGCGGCGTAGTTCTCGGCGACGGTGTCGTAGGACTCGCGGGTGGCGTCGAGATGTGAGGTCACGGTGGGCGACGCTAGCGGCACCCACCGACAATTCACGGTTCGAGGAGCCCGGCGTCCCTCGTCAGATCCTCCGGCGCCGCCAGCGAGGCCACCGGCGTGCACCCGGTCGCGGGATCCGCCGCCGAATCCGTGCCGTTGTGGTGCGCGGCGCCCGATCGGGTCAGCTGCCGCGAGCCGGCGTCGAAGCACACCTGGTACGAGCCCGGAGCCAGCCGCTCGAAGGCGTATCGACCGTCCGGCCCGGTGACGGCCGAGCCGGCCTCCTTGCCCGACGCGTCCTTCAAAGTCACCTTCACGTCCGGGACGCCGAGTTCGTCGCGGCTCTGGAGGCCGTCTTCGTCCTTGTCCAGCCACACGAAGTCGCCCAGCCTGCTCGTCGGCGCGTTCAGCCCGGCCGCGAGCGTCAGATCCACGCGTTTACGAGGGCCGACGGTGGTGGTCGCGGTGCAGCCGGTCGCCGGGTCGGCGTCCGAATCCTTCGTGTCGTCGCCCGCGTCCTTGGCCGTGTACGTGAACGGAAGCCCGGCGATGTCGAAGCAGACCTGGTAGATGCCGTCCTTCAGCTTGGTGAAGCGGTACTTGCCGCCGGCGTCCGTGGTGATCGTCCCGAGCGCCTTGCCCGACGCGTCCTTCAACGTCACCTTCACGCCCTGAACGCCCGGCTCCCCGGCGTCCTGCAGGCCGTTCCGGTCGACGTCGTCCCAGACGAACTCGCCGATCTCGTCGATCGCGGGCGGCGGGGTGACCTTGATGGTGGTGGTCGCGGTCTTCTTCGGCAGGGTGCCGCTGGAGACGGTCACCGTGCTGACGTGGCCGTTGTCCGCTTCGGTGACGTTCTTGTGGTCGCAGGTGACGGTCGCGGACTTGCCGCTTTCGAGGCTCGCGATCGGCGTGGGCTTCACGTCGCAGTACGGGTCTTCGACCTTGATGTCGGTCAGCGTCGTGGTGCCGTCGTTGGTGACGGTGAACCGGTAGTTCGCGGTGGTGCCCGCCTCGATGGTGGCCGTGGCGCCCCAGGCGCCGCTCGCCGGATCCCGCACCTCCGCCTTCGCCGAGAACGACGCGACCTGCAGGTGGACGCAGTCCCACATGACCCAGTTGCGGTCGGTGGCGGCGAAGAACTTCACGGAGCCGGCCGACGGCGGGGCGGTGGACGGCGGGAAGTCCTGCCGCGCCAGCGCGCCGTCGCTTTCCACGGCGTGCGTGACCTTGAGCTTGTTCTCCAGGACGACCTTGCCGGACCCGTCGTAGAACCGCAGGCCCGTTTCTTGGACGGCGTCCGTGCGCTGGAGGTTCGTGCCGGTCCAGTCGGTCAGCGTGTAGACGGCGCCGGGCACGAACTTCAGCGCCGCGTAGGCGGTGCTGACCATCTTGTCCGGGGTCGCGATCAGGGCGTATCTGCCGCCGTCGGGCTGGTAGCCACTCGCCGTCGACAGCCGCGGCTGCTTGCTCCTCGGCGTGCCCGGCGGCACCGGGGCGGCCGGGCTGAACGTGTACCCGGCGGGCGGGCTGCCCTGCTCGACGCTCGGGTTCGGCGCGGCACCGCCGGTGCAGCCGGACGGGACCGCCGTCGCCTGCGCGTAGGAAGGGACGAAGCCGAAGACGAGCGCGCCCGCCGTCATGAACACCAGTGCCCTTTTCACAGGGCTGAAGCTAATGAGCGCGGCGGGCTTCCGTCATCACCGAACGGTGTCGTCCGGCGCCCCGATCAGGCAGAACAAGTCTCGCCGAGAGTGATCGGGGCGCCGGAAGCCACTACTTGACGCCGATGCGGCCGACCTGGCCCCAGCGGCCCTTCTTCCACACCGACACGATCGACGGACGCGGCTGGGTGGTTCCGCCGTCGGGCCAGTGCGAGGCCGGGGTTCCGGAGTTGGGCGCGTCCTCACCGGGGTGCTGCACGGCGATGAGCACCAGGTGGTCGGTCACCACCGGGCCGCAGCATTCCGCGCCGACCGGCACCGACAGGAACTGCTTGACGTGCCCGCGTTCCGGACCGTCGACCGGCACGGAGAACAGGCCGTCGTTGGCGCCGAGCGCGTTGCCGTCGGTGGAGATCCACAGGTTGCCGTGCCGGTCGAACGCGACGTTGTCCGGGCAGGAGATCGGGCTGACCTGATCCTTCGGGAAGCCGCCGAAGTAGGTGTCCGCCGTCTTCGGGTCACCGCAGACCAGCAGGAGCCGCCAGGAGAACTTCGTCGACGCCGCGTCGCCGCCGTTCTCCTCCCATTCCAGGACGTGGCCGTTGCGGTTGTTCGGCCGCGGGTTCGCCTCGTCGACGTTCGCCTTGCCCGCGGGGCCGCGCTGGCTGTTGTTGGTCAGCGCGGCGTAGATCCGGCCGTTGACCGGGTTCGGCTCGATGTCCTCGGGCCGGTCCATCTTGGTCGGCTGGACCTTGTCCGCCGCCTCGCGGGTGAAGACGTAGACCTCTTCGGCGGTGAGGCCGTCCACAAAGGACTTGTTGCCCGACGCCAGCGGGATCCACTCGCCGACACCGTCGAATTCGCCGTCCGAGGGCAGTTTCCCGGTGCCGTCGATCTCGGAAGCCGGGCTGTCGCCGGTAAAGCGGGCGACGTACAGGGTGCCGTCGTCGAGCAGCGCCGAGTTGTGGCGACGCGCGTGCGCGCTCTTGCCCGGCTTGTACTTGCCCTTGGAGACGAACTTGTAGATGTACTCGAAGCGCTCGTCGTCACCGGAGTAGACGGCGACGCGGCCGTCCTTGGTGATCTTGATGTTCGCGGCCTCGTGCTTGAAGCGGCCGAGCGCGGTGTGCTTGATCGGCGCCGAGTTCGGGTCGTTCGGGTCGATCTCGACGACCCAGCCGAAGCGGTTGGCCTCGTTGGGCTCCTGCGCGAGGTCCCAGCGCTTGTCGAACCGCTCCCACTTACGGGTGCTGGCGGTGCCGGAGAAGCCGTACCGCTTCAGCCGCGCGGCGGCGACCGGGTCGGTGACGCTCGCCGCGTTGGCGAAGTACTGGTTGACGTTCTCCTCGCCGGAAAGCACCGTGCCCCAAGGGGTCACGCCGCCGGCGCAGTTGTTCTGCGTGCCGAAGACCTTGCGGCCGGTCGGGTCCGCGGAGGTCTTGAGGTACTTCGATCCGGCGGCCGGGCCGCGCACCTCGAAGGCGGTGTTCAGCGTGATACGCCGGTTGAACGGGCTCGGCGTCACGCGCAGGGCGCCACCGATCGGGTCACGGAAGGCCTGGACGACCGAAAGGCCGTGCGCGGCCCACGCGATCTTGACCTGCTCCTCGGTCGGGTTCGCCGGGTCGTACTGGTCGACCGGGAACATGTGGACCTCGGTGGTGTACTCGTGGTTCACCACCAGCAGGTTGCGGATGCCCAGCGGATCCTGCGGGATCAGGCCGACGAAGTCGCAGTTGTAGCCGAACTGCTTCGCCTGCGCGGCCGCGGTCTGCTTGTGGAAGTCGAACTTCGGGGCGCCGAATTCGACGGCGTCGCCCCAGCGGATGACGACGCGCTGTTCGTAGCCCTCGGGGATGGTGACCGCGTCGAGCTTGTTCGGCGGCACCGCTTCGAAGTCGGTGCCCGGCACCGGACGCCCGGGGCGGCCCGGCTTGCCGTGGCCCGCGGCGGAAACGGCAGCCGGGGTCTCGGCGGCGGCCGTGCCGGACAGCGCGGCGAATCCACCGGCGGCCGCGGCCATCACGGCGCCGGCCTTCAGCGCGCCACGACGGGACAGCATGTTCTTGACGACGTCGCCGAAGTACTCGTTGTCCGACGTGTTCGGCTCGGGGTGGGCGCACGCGTTGCCGCAGCGGTACTCGCAGGTGACCGCGGAGCGGCCACCGGGGTGGGAGGTGATCAACGGCAGGAGCCGCTGAGGCTCGAAGGACACAGGGCCTCCATGGTCGCGGTGGGTACACGTAGTCCAGTCGGGGGAACGCCGTGACGTTAAGCGACCAAAACGATCCAGCTCTGGCCAGAAGATGAACAGCGCGCGAACGAGCGATGGCGCGCTGCCGGACCCGGCAGCGCGCCATCGACCAAAAGTACTGCTAGATCGTTGCTTTTCGACTAGGAACCGATGTCTTCCAGGCCATGCCTGCCCGGTTTCCACACCGCCACCACGGAGGGACGAGGCTGGGTTTCCCCGCCGTCCGGCCAATGGGAGGCCGGTTTGTCGGCGTTCGCGCCGTCCACTTCACCCGGATGCTGGACACAGACCGTGACGATCTTCCGCTCGACGATCGGCCCGCAGGTCTCCGCACCGCGAGGCACGGTGAGGAACAGCTTCAGCTCGCCGCGGTTGCGCCCCTCCAGCGGCACGGAGTAGAGGCCGTCGTTGATGCCGAGCGCGCCCGCCGAGTCGGTGGAGATCCAGAGGTTGCCGTGCCGGTCGAAGGCCACGTTGTCGGGGCTGGAGATCGGCGAGACCTGGTCCTTGGGGAAGCCGGCGAAGTAGGTGTCCGGCGAGGCCGGGTCGCCGCACACCAGGAAGAGCCGCCAGCTGAACGTCAGCGCGAGCGCGTCCCCGCGCCGTTCTTCGAGTTCCAGCACCTGGCCGTGCTTGTTGTTCAGCCGTGGGTTGGGCTCGGTGGCGCCTTCCTTGCCGGGGTTGCCGCGCTCGACGTTGTTGCTGAGCGCGCAGTAGATGCGGCCGGTGTACGGATGGGCCTGGATGTCCTCCGGGCGGTCCATCTTGGTGGCGCCGACCCGGTCGGCCGCCTCGCGGGTGAAGACGTACACCTCTTCGGCGGTCATTCCGTCCACAAAGGACTTGTTGCCGGACGCCAGCGGGATCCACTCGCCGCCGCCGTCGAATTCGCCGTCGCTGGGCAGTTTCCCGGTGCCGTCGATCTCGGCGACCGGGCTGTCGCCGGTGAACCGGCCGACGTAGAGCGTGCCGTCGTCGAGCAGGGTCATGTTGTGGCGCCGGGCATGCGCGCTGTTCCCCGGCTTCATCCGGCCCTTCGAGATGAACTTGTAGATGTACTCGAAGCGTTCGTCGTCGCCGGAGTAGGCGACCACGCGGCCGTCCTTGGCGACACGGATGTTCGCCGTCTCGTGCTTGAACCGCCCGAGATGCGTGTGCTTGACCGGGGTGCTGTCGGGATCGTTCGGGTCCAGCTCGATCACCCAGCCGAAGCGGTGGGCCTCGTTCGGTTCCCTGGCGATGTCCCAGCGCGCGTCGAACCGCTCCCATTTGCGGGTGGTCGCGGTGCCCTTGATGCCGTACCGCGCGTAGCGCTTGCGCTTCACGGGGTCGGCCACCGTTTCGGCGTTCCCGAAGTACTGGTTGATGTTCTCCTCGCCGGACAGGATCGTGCCCCACGGCGTGACGCCGCCCGCACAGTTGTTCATCGTGCCCAGCACCACCGTGCCGGTGGGATCGGCGGCGGTTTTGAGCAGGTCGCTGCCGGCGGCTGGCCCGGTCACCTTGAACGGCGTGTGCAGCGTGATCCGCCGGTTGTAGCGGGACATCTTCGGCCGCAGGTGCCCGGTGTCGCGTCCGCGCGACACCTGGACGACGGTCAGGCCGTGGGCCGCCCACGCGATCTTGACCTGTTCCTCGGTCGGGTTGTCCTTGTCGTACCCGCGGAACATGAACTCTTCCGAGGTGTACTCGTGGTTCGTGACCAGGAGCGAAGTGAGGCCCCAGTGGTCGAGCGGCAGCAGCGCGGCGAAGTCGCAGTTGTAGCCGAACTGCTTCGCCTGCGCCTCGGCGGTCTGGTGGTCGAAGTCGAACTCCGGCGCGCCGGGCAGCACCGCGTCACCCCAGCGGATCACGATGCCCTGCTCGTAGCCCTCGGGCACCACGACGGCGTCGAGCGTGTTCGGCTGAACCCGCTGGTAGTCGGTGCCGGGCGGCGGTTTCGGCCGCCCCTCGGGAGCGGCGGACACCGGCGCCGCGAGCGCGAGCGGCGTTCCGGCGGCCAGTGCGACGACGGCCGTCGCCTTCAGCGCGCCTCGGCGGCTCACCGCGCCGAGCACGTCGGCGAAGGTGGGGTTGTCCGAGGTGTTCGGCGCGTCGTGGAAGCACGCGTCGCCACAGCGATAGGTACAGGTCACTGACGCCCGGCTTGGTGAGTGGCCGGCCAGCAACGGAAGGAACTTCACGCGGACCTCCGGTCAGGCAGTTCGGGAAGTCGACGCTAAGGCACCGGACCAACGAGAGGAAACCCCTCGTTGGTCCGGTGTTCACCCGTTGTTCCGATTTACATCTCTTCGCCGACGAGGACCGCTTCGGCCGGGATGGTGTGCGGGTCGGCGGTCTTCTCGCGGATCGTCAGCAGGGCACCGGCGAGGACGCACAGGATCGCGGCGATCACGAACGGCGCCTGCTTCGCGCCGAACCACTCGGCCAGGTGACCGACGACGGTCGCGGCGACCGCGCCGCCGAGCCAGCGGCAGAAGTTGTACCCGGCGCTCGCGACCGGACGCGGGGCGCCGCTGATCGACATGGCCGTGCCGGTGAACAGCGTGTTGAGCAGGCCGGACACCAGACCGGACAGGATGATGCCGACCACCAGCACCGGCTTGCTCGGGATCGCCATGATCAGCAGCAGCACGGCGTAACCGAACACGGCGACCACGGTCGCGTGCCGCTCGCCGAGCTTCGCGGCGAGTTTCGGCGCCAGCACCACCCCCGCGACGGCGACCGAAAGGCCCCAGCCGCAGAAGATCAGGCCGACGGCGACGGCGCTCCACTCCAGCACGAACGGCGACCAGGCCAGCACCACGAAGAACGCGGCCGTGTACAGCGCGGAACCGATCGAGGTGCGCAGCAGCCCGCCGTGCTTCAGCGCCCGGAACGGGTCGAGCAGGCGGATCTTCGGCCGCTTCTCCTTCGCGTCGGCGGTCAGGAAGATCGAGCAGAGCACGAGACCGCACAGCATCAGCACCGAAGTGCCGAGGAACGGGCCACGCCACGAGATGCTGCCGAGCAGAGCGCCCAGCAGCGGGCCGACCGCGAGGCCGACCCCGAGCGCGGCTTCGTACAGCAGGATCGCGCCCGCCTGGCCGCCGGTCGCGGCGCCGACGATCACCGAAAGCGCGGTCGCGATGAAGAAGGCGTTGCCGAGGCCCCAGACCGCGCGCAGCCCGATGAGCTGCTCGATCGACCCGGACGCGGCACACAGCGCGGTGGCGACGACGACCAGCGTCAGCCCGGCGACCACGGTCCGCTTGGCCCCGAACCGGGCGGTCATCGCGCCGGTCACCAGCATGGCGACCGCCTGGACGCCGAGGTAGCTGGAGAACAGCAGGGTCACTTCGGACGGCGTCGCCTTCAGGCCTTCCGCGATCGACAGCAGGATCGGGTCGACCAGCCCGATGCCCATGAACGCGATGACCGCGGCGAACGCGGTGATCCATACCTGTTTGGGCTGTCCTTTGACGGCGTGCAACAGGCTCGAGTGGGGCTCAGCGCTCATCGCGGATCAGTTCCTCCTTCTTGTCTTCGTGCAGCAACCTGGTGAGGGCGGGGAGCGCGGCTTCGATCGCGACGCGGTCGGTCTCGTCGAGTTCGAGGAGCCGCTCACGCAGGAACTCCTCCCTCGCGACGATCAACCGGCGATGGAAGCGCTGCCCGACCTCGGTGACCTCGACGAGCACGGCGCGGCCATCGGCGGGATCGCGGCGGCGGCTGACCAGGCCCAGCCGTTCGAGACGGCGGACGACGTCGGTCATCGTCGGCATCCGGACCCGCTCCAGGTCGGCGAGCGTGCTCATCCGGCGGGGACCGCCGTTGAGCAGCTCCGACAGCACCGAACCCTGCGTGAGGGTGAGCTGCACCTGCGGGGTCTCCCGGCGGACGAGGTAGTACAGCCGGAACACCAGCGGGCGGAGCCGGTGGGCGAGCTCGGCGACTTTCGTGGTCACTTAGCCATGCTAACTAAAATTACTGAGCATGGCTAAGTAATCTGCCGCACAGGTTTCCAGCGCCCAGGCGCTGTCCTGTGGGCCTGTTCGATGGGCTTCGTGATCCAGGTGGTTCCTGACGGTGCGGCCGGATCGGCCTCGTACCGGGTCGCACTCGGCCGCATCCGCCCGTGCCGTCAGGGGCCACCTGGGCGCGAAGACCGCGGGCAGGCCCGCAGGACAGCGCCTAGGGTTGAAGGTGTGGAAGCGGTGATCTTCGATCTCGACGGTGTCCTGGTGGATTCGGAAAAGATGTGGGACGAGGTCCGCCGGGCGGTCGTCCACGAGTTCCACGGCACCTGGCGGGAGGAATCGACCAGGGCCATGCAGGGGATGAGCACCCCGGAATGGGCCGCCTACCTGGCGCACGACCTCGGCGTCCAGCTCCGGCCCTCGGATGTGGCGCAGGTGGTGATCGACCGGATGGCACGGCGGTACGCGGAGAAGCCGCCGATCATCCCGGGCGCGCCGGGCGTCGTCCGCGAGGTCGCGAAGCACTGGCCGGTGGCGATCGCGAGTTCGTCGCCGCCGCTGCTGATCAAGGCGTTCCTCGACATCACGCGGCTGCCGGTGCCGACGGCGGTGTCGTCGGAGCAGGTCGGAGCGGGGAAGCCGGCGCCCGACGTGTATCTGAAGGCGGCCGAGCTGCTGGGCGCGGAGCCGAAGAACTGCGCGGCCGTGGAGGACACCACGAACGGGCTGCGCGCGGCGCTGGCGGCGGGGATGACGGTGTACGCGGTGCCGAATCCGCATTTCCCGCCGGATCCGGCCGTGCTGGAGCAGACGACGGTGGTCCCGGTGATCACGGACCTGCCGTCGGCGCTTCAGGAGGACTGAAGCCCGGTCCCGGATGTCATGAAAGGGTCGTTCCTGACGAAAAACGTCAGGAACGACCCTTTCATGACACTTGAGCGACCGGGAGGGTCACGCCTCGCCGGCGATGAACTTCTCCACCGCGTCGCGGGCCGTCGCGTCGTCGTACTGCTCCGGCGGCGACTTCATGAAGTACGAGGAAGCCGAGAGGATCGGGCCGCCGATGCCGCGGTCCTTCGCGATCTTCGCGGCGCGCACGGCGTCGATGATGATGCCCGCCGAGTTCGGCGAGTCCCACACCTCGAGCTTGTACTCCAGGTTCAGCGGCACGTCGCCGAAGGCACGGCCTTCGAGCCGGACGTAGGCCCACTTGCGGTCGTCGAGCCACTGCACGTAGTCGGACGGCCCGATGTGGACGTTGCCCTTGCCGAGCTCGCGGTCGACCTGCGAGGTGACCGACTGGGTCTTCGAGATCTTCTTCGACTCGAGCCGCTCCAGCTCCTTCATGTTCAGGAAGTCCATGTTCCCGCCCACGTTGAGCTGCATCGTCCGGTCGAGCTGGACGCCGCGGTCTTCGAACAGCTTCGCCAGCACGCGGTGCGTGATGGTGGCCCCGACCTGGGACTTGATGTCGTCACCGACGATCGGGACGCCGGCCGCGCGGAACTTCTCCGCCCACTCCGGGTCGGAGGCGATGAACACCGGCAGCGCGTTGACGAACGCCACACCGGCGTCGATGCACGCCTGCGCGTAGAACTTGTCGGCCTCTTCGGAACCCACCGGCAGGTAGGAGACGAGCACGTCGACCTCGGCCTCGCGCAGCGCGGCGACGACGTCGACGGGGGTCTCGTCGGACTCCTCGATGGTCTCGCGGTAGAAGCGACCGAGACCGTCGTAGGTGTGACCGCGCTGCACGGTGACACCCAGCGGCGGCACGTCCGCGATCTTGATCGTGTTGTTCTCCGAGGCGAAGATCGCCTCGGACAGGTCACGGCTGACCTTCTTGGCGTCCACGTCGAACGCGGCGACGAACTCGATGTCGCGGACGTGGTACTCCCCGAACACGACGTGCATCAACCCGGGCACGCGGGTGCCGGCATCCGCGTCGCGGTAGTACTGAACGCCCTGGACCAGCGAGGCCGCACAGTTGCCGACGCCCACGATGGCCACCCGAACGCGGCGGTTCTCGCCCATGCCGGTTTCTCCTTCATTAGTCCAACAGTTGTAGGTAATGCGCAGCCGGGACCGCGGAGCGCCTCAGGTCTCCGGTCCTCGCTGCTCGGCCTGTTCGTGCGCGATCAGCTCGTTGAGCCAGCGCACCTCCCGCTCACTGGACTCCAGCCCGAGCCGGTGCAGCTCACGGGTGTAGCGGTCGATCTTCTCCTCGGCCCGCGCCATTGCCGTCCGAAGTCCTTCTCGGCGTTCCTCGACCCGACGACGACGGCCTTCCAGGATTCGCATCCTGACGTCGGCCGGTGTCCTCGAAAAGAACGCCAGGTGGACGCCGAAGCCTTCGTCGTCCCACGTCTGCGGCCCGGCGTCGCCGAGCAGTTCGGCGAACCGTTCCTTGCCCTCGGCGGTGAGCTTGTACACCCGCTTGCCCCGGCGTGCCCACGCCCGGTCTTCCACCTCTTCGAGCTCCTCGACGAGGTAACCGGCGCGAAGCAACCGGCGCAAGGTCGGGTACAGCGAGCCGTACGAGAACGTCCGGAACATCCCGAGCGTCTCATGCAAACGTTTGCGCAGCACGTAACCGTGCATGGGGGTCTCGTGCAGCAGCCCCAAGATCGCGAGCTCCAGCACACCGCACCCCCTTCCGGGAACAAACCGCGACCGGTCGCGTTGGCCACCGTGACCGGCTCGGTCAACCTACCGGCCCACTATATCGCGCCGATACATCGAAGTGGCGTAGCTAACCCGATCGTGGTCCGGTGGATCCGGACGAAATTCACCGGAGAGTTATCGAATCGTCGGCGTGTCCGACCGTGCGCGGACCGTCTCCCCGAGAACGGGGCGTGGACCACACAGCAAGAGCCCGTACTCTGTTGGCGTGCGAAACCAGCGGCAGGTCGTGGACTACGCCTTACAGCGGCGCGCGCTGCTCAAGGGCGTCCACTCCGGACGGGTCGGCACATACGACGTCTGCGACGCGGGCCCGTACCTCCTGCGGGCCGCGAAATTCCACGGCCGACCAGGCGAGCAGGACTGCCCGGTCTGTCATCGGGAGGAACTGACCCTGGTGTCCTGGGTGTACGGCGACGAGCTCAAGCACGCCGCCGGATCGGCCAAGACACCGGAGGAACTGATGCGGATGGACGGGCTCTTCGCGGAGTTCACCGTCTACGAAGTCGAGGTCTGCCGGAGCTGTCACTGGAACCACCTGGTGCGGTCCTACGTCCTCGGAACAGGAGAACCGGGAACCACCCGGCCACGGACCCGGTCGCAGAGGACAGCGGGTCAGTGACAGGTATCGAAAACGCAGTTGACCACAGAGCGGCGTCCCCCGAAGCGCCGGTCTGGGAGGCCCATTCGTGAACGACGACCGCAAGCGCTCCTGGCCTGGCCAGGAGCCTGATGCACCTCGCCGTGCCCAATGGCCGGGCGAAGCCGACGATCCGGGCTGGCCGAGCGAAGAACCGCCGCGCCGCCCGCAGCGCCGGACACCTCCGAACGGCACCCCCCGCTCGGCCCCGCCCCGGTCCGCGAACGATCCGCAGTGGCCGGGCGGCGACGCCGGCGGCCCGGAGTGGCCCTCCGACAACGAACCCCGCCGTCCCGCGGCCCCGCGCCGCGCCAACGGCATGCCCCCGCGCAGGCAAGGACCCCCGCCGCCGGGAGGACGGGGCCCCGCCGGTGACCAGCGGTCCCGCCAGGGGGCCGCCGGGCACCGCCCGCCGCCGCCCCCGCCCGGCAACCGCCGTCCTCCGGCACCGGCCGACCAGGCGACCGCGATGGTCCGGCCGGTCGAGCCGGAACCGTACGAGCGCGAGCCCGAGCTCATCACGCATCACGCGCACAACGGCACCGAAGACCCGTACGGCTACGACCCGTACGACGACCGCTATGACGATCGTCACGAAAGCACCGCTCTCGGCGCCGAGGGCGAAGACGCGTACGACGAGCCGTCCGAAGACGAAGAGGACGGCAAGAAGAAGGTCCTCACGCCGAAGCAGCGCAAGAAGCGCCGCTGGCGGATCGTCCGCCGGGTCCTCTACGCGATGTTCGGCCTGTTCGTCGTGGTGCCCGCGATCGCGTTCGTCATCACCTACTTCCTGGTGGACGTCCCGTCGCAGGAAAGTGTCGCGAGCCTGCAGAGCCAGCCGATCACGCTGATGTACGCCGACGGCAGCCCGATGGGCAAGATCGCGCCCGCCAGCGGCGGAAGCCGGTACCTGCTGCAGCCGGGCGAGGTCCCGGACGTGGTCAAGAAGGCCGTGTACGCGGCCGAGGACTCGTCGTTCGAGACCAACTCCGGCTTCGACGTCGGCGGCATCCTGCGCGCGGTCTACAACAACGTCACCGGCGGCCAGGGCGGCGGTTCGACGATCTCCCAGCAGTACATCAAGAAGGCCACGGCCAACGAGGCGCCGACGCTCACCCGTAAATGGACCGAGCTGGCGAAATCCTTCAAGATGAACAACCAGATGTCCAAAGAGGAGATTATCACCGCCTACCTCAACACCATCTACTTCGGTCGCGGCGCGAACGGCATCGAAGCGGCCGCGCAGGCCTACTTCAAGAAGCCGGCCAAGGAGCTCAACGCGTCCGAGGCGGCCCTGCTCGCCGGTCTGATCCAGGGCCCGAGCCGGTCGGAGAACGAGGCTTACGCCACCAGGCGGTGGACCTTCGTGATGGACCAGATGGTGGCGAACAAGTGGCTCGACCCGGGTGCGCGTGCCACCGCCACGTTCCCGAAGCCGATCCCGAAGGCGCAGGCGAAGGCCGACGACGCCGGCACGCTGAGCCTGCACATCCGCAACCGGGTGATCGACGAACTCGAGGCCCGCGGCTACGACCAGGACCGGCTGCACCAGGGTGGCTACAAGATCACCACGACGATCGACCCCAAGGCGCAGAAGATGGCCGAGGAGTCCGTCGCCGAGGGGATGAAGGGCCAGACGGACGAGAACATCCTGAACGCGCTGGTCGCGATCGACCCCAAGACCGGCGGCGTGGTCGCGTACTGGGGCGGCCCGGACTGGACGAAGAACGCGCAGGGCCAGGACGTCCAGGCCATCGACTGGGCGAACGTGCCGCACAACCCCGGTTCGGCGTTCAAGGCCTTCGACCTGACCGCCTTCCTCAAGATGGGCAAGGGTCTCGGCGAGACCTTCGACGGCTCCAACAACCGGAAGTTCGACGGCCGCACGATCCGGAACGCGGGCGAGAGCTCCAACTGCGGGCCGCAGTGCACGGTCGCCGAGGCGATGAAGGTCTCCGCGAACACCGTGTTCTACGACATGGTCCGCAACGAGACGAAGATCGACCCGGTGGCGAAGGCCGCGAAGGAAGCCGGCGTGATGGTGGAGGCCGACGGCGGCAAGGCGAAGCTGAGCCCCGACATCAACATCGCGCTCGGCGGTGGTGGCACGGTCACCACCGCGGAGGACATGGCGGCCGGGTTCGCCACCTTCGCCGGTGAAGGCGTCCGGCAGAAGCAGCACTTCGTCGCGAAGCTGACCAACTCCCAGGACGAGGTCGAGTTCGACGAGACGGCCCCCAAGGGCGCTCCCGCCTTCAGCGACGACGCCGCCAAGAGCAAGCAGATCGCCGGCAACGTCACCGACGCGCTCGAAGAGGTCATCCCGTACTCGAAGCTCAAGTGCCCGAAGGGGCACGACTGCGCGGGCAAGACCGGGACACAGCAGTACGACTTCAAGGACAGCGACCCGGCGAGCTATCGCGACCGCAACGCGCAGACCTGGATGGTGGGCTACACGCCGAGCATCTCGACCGCGGTGTGGGTCGGCGGCGACGGCAACAAGCCGCTGCACGACAAGAACAACAAGCCGGTCTACGGCCGGACCATCGCCGGCCCGATCTGGGAAGACTTCATGTCCCGGTACATGACCGGCAAGCCGTCGGAGAAGTTCGAGAGCGTCAAGCCGATCGGCAAGGACGCGCGCTACGTGCCGACGACCACGGCACAGAAGCCGCCGGAGACGTCGACGCCGCCCGAGACGCCGACGACCACCCCGACGCCGACGACTCCCACCGAGCCGACCGAGCCGACGGACACCGGCAAGCCGACCAAGCCGAGCAAACCGAGCTGGACGAGGCCGGGACCGGGGACTTCGGATCCGTTGTTCCCGAACGGCGAAGATCCGTGACGGTCGGGCTGAGCACGTGACGAAGGGTGTGCCGGGCGAGTGCCCGGCACACCTTTTTTCGTCGCATCGGTGAACCTGAACCGATCCGGCACGTCTTTACTAGAAGGAGACCTGCGACCGCAGGACCGCGCTCACCCACGGAAGGTTCGGAGGACGTCCCAGTGAACGACGATCCCCACGGCGGATGGCCAGGTCAGGACCCTGACCCCGCCCGTCGTCCGCAACGCCCGGCCGGACCGCCCCGTCGTCCCGCCGGTCCGCCGCCGGGATACGGGCAGCGGCCGGGACCCGGCCCCCAGGGGCAGGCACCGTGGCAGCGCCAGGGTCCGTCCCAGCAGCAGCCGCCCCCGCGCCGTCCGCAGCGGCCGCCGGTCGCGCCGCAGCACGAGCCGGACCTCATCACGCATCACGAGCACAACGGCACCACCGATCGCGGGTACGAAGAGCCGTACGAGGACGAGCAGTACGGCCCGGAGACCGACGAGAACGGGAAGCCGATCCTCACCCCGGCCCAGCGCAAGAAGCGCCGGTGGAGACGGATCCGGCGGGTGCTGCTCGCACTGTTCTGCCTGTTCGTCGTCATCCCGGCGATCGCGTTCGTGATCACCTACTTCGCCGTCGACGTGCCGTCGCCGCAGTCCGTCGCGGCCACGCAAGGCCAGGCGGTGACGTACTACTACGCCGACAACACCGAGATGGGCAAGGACGTCCCCAAGGGCGGCAACCGGCAGATCCTGACGCCGGAGCAGATCCCGGACATCGTCAAGAAGGCCGTGATCGCCACCGAGGACGCCTCCTTCGAGACGAACTCCGGCTTCGACATCGGCGGCATCCTGCGCGCGGTCTACAACCAGGTGACCGCGGGCAAGGGCGGTGGTTCGACCATCTCCCAGCAGTACATCAAGGTCGCCAGCGGGGACGACGAATCGTCGCTCGCGCGTAAATGGACCGAACTCGCCAAGTCCTTCAAGATGAACCAGACGTACGAGAAGAAGGACATCATCACGGCGTACCTGAACATCATCTACTTCGGGCGCGGTGCGTACGGGATCGAGTCGGCCGCGCAGGCGTTCTTCGGCAAGCCCGCCGGCGAGCTCAACGCCTCCGAGGCGGCGCTGCTCGCGGGCCTCATCCAGCAGCCGGGCCGCTCGGAAAACCCGAAGGTGGCGAACGAACGCTGGACCGTCGCGCTGAACCGGATGGTGCAGAACGGTTTCCTCTCCGCCGCCGACCGCGCGAACCTGCAGTTCCCGACGCCGATCCCGCAGGAGGACAAGCAGCAGGCCGGCGTGGTCAACCCGTTCATCCGCGACAAGGTCAAGGAAGAGCTCGCCGCGAACGGCATCACCGACGACGTCTACTACCGGGGCGGCTACAAGGTCTACACGACCATCGACCCGAAGGCGCAGGCCGCGGCCGAGCAGGCGGTGGCCGACGGGATGAAGGGCCAGACCGACGAGAACCTGCTCAACGCACTCGTCGCGATCGATCCCAAAACCGGTGGCGTGAAGGCGTACTACGGTGGCCCGACCATCGTGAAGGGGCCCAACGGCAAGGACCAAAAGGGCCGTGACTGGGCGAACACACCGCAGAACCCCGGCTCGTCGATGAAGCCGTTCGACCTCACCGCGTACATGCAGCTCGGCAAGGGCGGCATCAACTCGACGTTCGACGGCTCCAACAACCGGCAGTTCGGGAAGCAGACGATCCGGAACGCCGGTCCCGGCAGCACCTGTTCGCAGCAGTGCACGGTGTCCGAGGCGATGCAGCGATCGGCCAACACGGTGTTCTACGACATGGTCGTGAACGTGACCAAACCCGGGCCGGTGGCACAGGCGGCCAAGGACGCCGGGGTGAAACCCGCCCCCGACGGCAGCTCCGAACTGTTCGCCGACAACAACATCGCGCTCGGTGGCGGCAAGACGGTCATCACCCCGGAGGACATGGCCGCCGCGTACGCCACCTTCGCGGGTGAAGGACAGCGGCGGGACAAGCACTTCGTCGTCAAGGTGACCAACTCGCAGGACGAGGCCGCGTACTCCGCTCCGGAAGAGGCGAAGCCCGCTTTCGCCGACGACGCCGACAAGAGCAAGCAGATCGCCGGCAACGTCACCGAGTCGCTCAAGGGGGTCGTCCCGTTCTCGAAGCTCAAGTGCCCCAACAACCACGAGTGCGCCGGGAAGACCGGGACCCAGCAGCACACCTACCGGCCGGGCGAGCCCGCGTCGGCGAAGGACGCCAACTCGCAGACCTGGATGGTCGGCTACACGCCGTCGATCTCGGCCGCGGTGTGGGTCGGTGGCGACGGTGACAAGGCGCTGAAGGGCAAGAACGGCAAGTCGATCTTCGGTTCGACCATCGCCGGCCCGATCTGGCAGAAGTTCCTTTCCCTGTACCTGAACGGGAAACCGGCGGAGCGCTTCGGCAAGGTCAAGATCATCGGCGGGGACGACAACAACACCGTCCCGTCGACGCAGACCCCGCCGGACGACGACGAGGGCTCGACCGAGACCGGCACGCCGTCGACGGGACCGTCGACCGGATCTTCGTCTTCGCGGAACGAAGAGGATCCGCCTTCCAGCTCGAAGAACCCGCCTTCGTCCAGTGAGAACAACGAAGAGGGCGGCAACGGAGGCCCGCCGGGCCGGGGCGGCAGAGGCGATACCGAATAGCTAGAGGGTGACGACGCGCCGTTCGGCACCCGCGAGGTGAGCGGCTTCGATGACCCGGAGCGTCTCGACGGCGGAGGCGGGATCGACCGGGAAGCCGCCCTTGCCGAGCAGCGCGTCGCGCACCTGCGCGTAGAAGTCCTCGTAGCGGCCGACCTCGGTGGGCACGGTCTCGACGTCTTCGTTCACGCCGAGCACGCCCGCGTCCGACTCCGGTTCGACGCCCCAGCCGGGGTCGCCGGGCCGCAGGCCGTCCTTGATCTGCGGCTCCTGGACGTCGAGGCCGTACTTCGTGAAGGTCGCCTTGTCGCCGAGCACGCGGAATCGCGGGTTCCGGGTGCCCGCGAGCGCG
Source organism: Amycolatopsis keratiniphila (assembly GCF_000400635.2). Classification (NCBI taxonomy): domain Bacteria; kingdom Bacillati; phylum Actinomycetota; class Actinomycetes; order Pseudonocardiales; family Pseudonocardiaceae; genus Amycolatopsis; species Amycolatopsis keratiniphila. The sequence continues at coordinate 8,852,008 of NC_021252.1, forward strand.
GACGCCCACAGGTGCGAACGCACGCCGTTGGTGTGCTGAAGGGCGACGAAGGCGTCGTCGTCGACCGACACCCCGGCGCGGCGCCTGTCGACCTCCGCGTAGACCTCGGAGACCGGGCCGAACAGCTGCAGCGCCTGGTCGACGATGTGCGCGCCGAGGTCGTAGAGGAGCCCGCCCGCCTCGGCGGGGTCGCCGAACTCGCGCCAGTTGTCCCGCGGCTTCGGCACCCAGCGGTCGTAGCGTGACTCGAAGCGGAAGACGTCGCCGAGGCGTCCGGTTTCGAGGACCTTCCGGACGGTGAGGAAGTCCGAGTCGAACCGGCGGTTCTGGAACACCGTCAGCCCGACACCCTTGGCCTTCGCGGCTTCGACGACCTTCGACGCTTCGGCCGCCGTCGGCGCGAAGGGCTTGTCGACGACGACGGGCAGACTCGCCTCGATCGCCCGGAGCGCGAGCGGAACGTGGGTGCGGTTCGGCGTGCTGACGACGACCAGGTCCAGCTCGCCTGCCTTCGCGAACAACGCGTCCGCGTCGGGCAGCACGTCGGCGGCCGGGTAGTCGGCGCGCGCCTGCGCGACCCGGTCCGGGTTCGAGGTGACGATGGCGGCCGGGGTCAGCCCCGGTGTCGCGTCGACCAGCGGCGCGTGGAAGACGCGCCCGCCGGTGCCGTATCCGAAGATCCCCACTCGCAAGTCAGCCATGACCCCATTAAACAACAGTGTTGCGTAATCAGCCAGTCATGGCAGGATGCGCGCTATGCCGGAGACCGGGGTCAATCTGCGCGGCCTGCGCCAGCACAATCGGACACTGCTGCTCACGCATATCCTGCGCGCGGGCGGTCTCAGCCGCGTCGAACTCGCCGAGCGCACCCGGCTCACCCAGCAGGCCGTCTCGAAGATCGTCCCCGAACTGCTCGAAGCCGGCCTGCTGGACGAAGAACGCCAGCCCGCGACCGGTGTCGGCAAGCCACGCACCCTGCTGCGCGTCCGCGCGGACGCCCGGCACGCGCTCGGCGCCCAGCTCGACCGGGACTCCTTCCGGGTGGTCATGACCGACCTGACCGGCAAGATCGTCGCGTCGCGCGGCGGGCCGCTGACCCCGGGATTCACCCCCGCCGAGGCCGTCTCCGCCCTCGGCGAAGCGGCCGAAGCGCTGCTCGACGGCGTCGAGGGTGTCCTCGGCCTCGGTGTCGGCAGTGTCGGCCCGCTCGATCACCACGAAGGAGTGGTCCGGGACGCCACGAACATGCCGGGCTGGCACGACGTGCCCCTGCGCGACCTGCTCGCGAAACGCACCGGGCTGCCCGTGCGGCTCGACAAGAACACCAACGCCGCCGCCTTCGCCCAGCACTGGCCGGAAGGCGACCAGGCCGCGACCGCCGTCGTGCTCGTCGGGACCGGGATCGGCGTCGGGCTGCTGATCGACGGCAGGCTGTACCGAGGACCGCGGACCAACGCCGGCGAGTTCGGGCACACGACGCTCGCCTTCGACGGACCGCGCTGCGCGTGCGGCCGCCGCGGTTGCGTGGAGGTGCTGCACAACGCGGCGGCGACCACGGAGGAGGCGGCGGGACTGCTGGCGATCGGGCTCGCCGACCTCGTCCAGGTGCTCGACCTCGAACGTGTCGTGCTCACCGGCCGTTCGGTCCGCGCGGCACCCGAGGTGTACCGCGACACCGTCGCCGCGCGGCTGCGCGAGCTCCTGCCTTTGCCGCACTGGCAACGGATCCAGGTCGATCTCGACGAGATGGGCGACGACGTCGTGGCGTTCGGCGCGGCGGCGGAGGTGCTGGCGGGGTTCTACGAGAGCGGCGACATCACCTAGGAAGCCGTTTGTAACGGACGATGCTCCCACGACGACCTTGCATCGACATTCGGTAGCAAAGGGAGTCAGTTGCGCGCCAGGACGATCATCGCGACCATCACCGTGACCTGCGGGGTTCTGCTGTCCGGATGCAGCACCGCCGTGTCCCCACCCGATCCCAAGGCCCAGTGGACGGCCGCAATGAAGAGCGCAGGCTTCGTACCGAACTCCCCGCGCACCTATGACGAGATGTTCGAGGCGGCGAAAAATTTCTGCAGCGCGGGATCCGCGCTGGCGATCAGCGGGCTCGCCCGCACCGTTCTGACACCTGAAATGGCCGACCGGACGGCGATGCCGGCTCGCGGCAAGGACCCCGACACCGCGGCCAAGGCATACGGGGACGCCACCTGGAAGTGGGCGTGCGGACACCAGTAGATCGCCGGCCGGGTTCTACGAGAGCGGCGACATCACCGGGTGGTCACCCGGATAGGCGCTAACATCCGCCACGTGCCCGACCAGACGCCCCAGCCCGAGGCTCCGCTCTCCCTCACCCCCGGCGAGCGGGTCATCCCGAGCTGGAACGAACCGCTCGTGGCCGCGGCGACCCGGCCGATCGGCGGCCCGCTCGGCGAGCACGCGGCCGTGGGGCGGCACTGGTTCTGGTCGCCGCAGCGGGTCGGGCTGCTGCTGGCCTGCCTCGCGCTGGTGCTCTCGTGGTTCGGCAAGGCGTCGTGCATCCAGCAGTACACCGACGACTCCGGCACCCACCAGCTCGACTGGCGGGCAGGCCGCCCGTTCGTCGCGATGTGTTACTCGGACATCGTCCCGCTCTACAGCTCCGAGCGGCTGAACGATCCGGACACCTTCCCGTACGTGACTTCGTGGACCGAAAACGAAGGAACGGCGAAGGAGACCACGCGGTACATGGAGTACCCGGTGGCGACCGGGCTGTTCCAGTGGATCAACGCGAAGCTCACCGAAGCCTGGCTCTCGGTCGCGGAAGCGGGCTGGCTGCCCGGCGCGCTCCCGGTGGCCGTGTACTTCAACATCTCGGCACTGTGGCTCGCGCTGGCCTGGCTCGTGACGGTGTGGGCGACCGGCCGATCGCTGAAACGCCGCCCGTGGGACGCCGCGCTGGTCGCGATCTCGCCGCTGGTGCTGGTGCACGTCTTCACCAACTTCGACGCCATCGCGACCGCGTTCACCGCGACCGCGCTGCTCGCGTGGGCGCGGCGACGGCCCGAGGTCGCGGGCTTCCTGCTCGGGCTCGGCGCGGCGGCGAAGCTGTATCCGCTGCTCCTGCTCATCCCGTTGCTTTTCCTGTGCCTGCGCGCGGGCAAGGTCAAACAGTGGGCGCTCACCGCCGGGCTCGCCGTGGCGACGTTCGTCGTGGTCAACGTCCCGTTCGCGCTCGCCGCGCCGACCGGCTGGTGGGAGTTCTTCCGGCTCAACACGGTGCGCCCGATGGACCCGGACTCGCTCTACAACGTGATCTCCCACCTTTCCGGCTGGGCCGGATTCGACGGGAAGCTCGCCACGGGCGAGACACCGGTCGTGCTCAACGCCGTCGTCGCGATACTTTTCCTCGCCGCCTGCGCCGGTATCGGCTACGTCGCGCTGAAGGCGCCGCGCCGTCCGCGGCTCGGCCAGCTCGCCTTCCTCGTGGTGGCCGCGTTCCTGCTGACCAACAAGGTGTGGAGCCCGCAGTACTCGCTGTGGCTGGTCCCGCTGGCGGTGCTCGCGATCCCGCGCTGGCGGCTGCTGCTCGGCTGGATGATCCTCGACGCGCTGGTCTGGGCGCCGCGGATGATGTACTACCTCGGCGTCGACAACAAAGGCCTGCCGCAGGACTGGTTCCTGGGCGCCGTCGTGATCCGCGATCTGGCGGTGATCGGCCTTTGCGCGCTGGTGATCCGCGACGTCTACCAGCCGCGCAAAGACCCGGTCCGCCTCGCCGGGGACGACGATCCGATCGGCGGATTCCTCGACGGCGCCCCCGACCTACGCGCGGTCAAGCACGCTTCAACACCTCAGGTCCAGGACGTTCGAGCCTGATGTGCTTGCCGAAGTCCTCGGCCCCGAAGTCTTCGATCCGCACGACGACGGCTTCGGGCGAGGTCTCGACGAGCCTGCAGGCGAACCAGTCTTCGCCGTGCCTGACCGACCAGCGCTCGGCGAGGATCGCCAGGCCCTCCGCCTCCAGCAACGCGACGGAGTCGTCGAAGGCGGCGGGCCCGCCGAGCGGGTAGCCGAAAACGGTCAGTGCCTGCCAACGGGTTTCCGGCGCGGGGACGACGTAGCCGACGTGCTCGCCGTCCTCCGCCCGGTACACGGTCCGATTCTTCATGCGGCACAGGTTCGACCCTCCCGCCGCGTGAGGGTCAAGCCGATTCAGCGCACGAGGTAGCCGCCCGTGCTCGTTTCGAAGAACGGCACCGGGCCGGTGCAGGGCAGGACGTCCTGCTCGAAACCGCCGTACCCCCAGCTCCAGCCGATCCGGTCGTGGCCGCGCGGCACGTCCCGCACCGAGAAACCGACGCGGCGGCCGACCACGTTCACCGGGAAGGCGGGGATGTCGGCGCGTTCGATCACGCCGGTCAAGACGGCGAGGTCGCCGTCACGCGAGACGCAGTCGACCTTGCCCTCGAAATCGGCGACGAGCTTGCCGTCCTTCGTCAGGTGATTCACGTGGAACCGGCCGGAAGACTTCCCGGGTTCCCCGAAAGCGGCGAAGTCGAATCGGACCGGCTCGCCTTCGTAAGCGGGGAACGTCAGCGGCCCGCCCGCCGACCCGATGACCGCGGACCCCGCCGCCTGTGTCGCCGTCGCCTGGGTCGCCCCCAGCGTTCCCGCGGCGACGGCGAGCACTGCGACGGCGGCGATCTTGGCCTTGAGCTTCATGGCTTTCCCTCCAGTACCGGGTGTGTCCCGGCTGGAATCGAGCCTTCCTCGATCGGCGTGCCCGGCCCTCCCGCTGGAGAGGGAACGGCCTCCCGCGCGAGTAGCCCTAGGCGGACGCGACGCGCTCCCGGACGAAGGCGATGTCCGCCGCCTGCCCGTCCGACGGAGTCTCGACGACCACCGGAGCGCCCGCTTCGGCCGCGACCGCGGCCAGCACCTCGGGATCGATCGTGCCGTCGCCGCCGACCACGTTGGCGTGCCGGTCCCGCGTGGAACCGAACTCGTCGCGCGAGTTGTTGAGGTGCACGAGGTCGATCCGGCCGGTGATGGCCTTGACCTTCTTGACCGCCTCGGTCAGATCCCAGCCCGCCGCGTACGCGTGGCAGGTGTCGAAACAGAAACCCGCGCCGAATTCGCCGACCTTGTCCCAGAGCCGGGCGATCGTGTCGAGGTCGCGGGTCATCGCGTTGTCGCCGCCCGCGGTGTTCTCGATCAGGATCGGCACGGCGAAGCCGCCCTTTTCCTGTTCCCGCTCGAAAAGCTTGCGCCAGTTGACGAGGCCTTCTTCGACGTCTTCCCCGGAACCGACGTGGCCGCCGTGCACGACGAGCCCTTTCGCGCCGATCGCGGCGGCACCGTTCGCGTGCTGCGTGACGTTCTTCCGCGACGGGATGCGGATGCGGTTGTTCATCGACGCCACATTGATCAGGTACGGCGAGTGGATGAACACCTCGACCGGCGATTCCTTGATCGCTTCGCCGTGCGGGTGGGGTTTGGGAGCCTTCCAGCCCTGCGGGTCGGAAAGGAAGAACTGGAGGACCTCGGCTTCGCGCTCGGCGACCGCGGAGAGGGGATCGTCGTCGCGGACATGGGCACCGATTTTCATGTTGAAGGAATCTACGCGGAGCGAAGCTCCTCCGTTGAGGGCGGTGGTGGGGAGGAAGGCGGAGTTACCCTCGCGGGTTTTTCGCCGTCGCGGACCGGATGGTCACGCTCGTGGGGTAGCGTGAGCGCGTTCCGTTAAACCGCGTGGGTCTTTGAGGGGCGGAGGACGAACTCGATGGGGAAGACTGCCGGGCGGATCACGGCTTGGGGATTCGCGCTTTCGGTCACGGCCGGACTCGCGTTCCCGATGACCGCGACGGCCGCCGAGGAACCGAGCCCGACCCTTTCCGGTGATTGCGCGTCGACGCTGCAGAACGGGAAGTCGGCCGACGGTCTCGTTCTCGACGCGGGTGCCCCGCTCGGTTCGTCCGAAGCGCTGACGGTCGGCCTCGATTCGAAGGCCAAGACCGCCGAGGGCCGGAAGCCCCTGCTCTCGCTGCCGGTCGGCGATCTGGTCAAGACGACCGGTCTCACCGACAACGCGGCAGGCGACCTCGTCGCGCAGGGTGTCTGCACACCGGCGCAGGGCGCGGTGAACGCGGTCGGGAACCTGACCCAAGGCGTCGTCGAGGAGATCCCGGGTGTCCCGGAGATCCCACCCGGTCCGAACCCGCCCGAGGACCCGGAGCCGCCCAAGCCGGAGCCTCCGAAGCCGGGTCAGCCCGGCGGTCCGGGCAGCGAACTCCCGGTCGAGACCGCCCCGGGTTCCTCCACCGGCATCGGCGGCGACTCGATCGCCGGCCTGATCAGCAACGCGGCACTGCTGCCCGGCAGCTTCGTCCAGGCGCCGGTGATCACCGAGATCATCCCCGGCGAGGTGCCGCCGCCCACCGTCGACGAGAAGGACACCGGCAACGCGCAGGCCGTCCAGGCGCCGGTCGCCCCGGCCAAGCTGCCGCTGCTGCTCGCGGTGCTGGCGCTGGCCGTCGTCGCCGCGGCTCTGGTCCGCGCCTGGCTGCGGGGCAAGCCCGCCTGATTTCACCGTCAGTGACGCCCGCTTCCACTCGAATGCCTGACCTCTTCGAGTGAGCGGGCGTTACTTGTCTCCATTAGCGTCGTTGTCCGGGTAGGTGACCCCGACGACGGAGGAGTCGAAGGCATGCGCGAACGGACACGGAGGGCGACGGCCCTGGGTGCGTCGGCCTTCATTCTCGCGGGCTCGGCCGCCCTCGCCATGCCCGGCACGGCCGCCGCCGCGGAGACCAAGACCGCCACCTGCGGCGGCTCGGTGACCGCGAAGACCGGCGACACGATCCTCGGCAAGACCCCGCTGCTCGGCATCCCGCTCAACCTCGGCCAGGCCGGACCGGTATCGGGGGTGCTCACGGGCACGATCAACGCGCTGCTCGGCACGGTCTGCAAGGTGACGGTGACCGTGGTGAACACCGTCGTCGCGCCGGTCCCGGTCGTCGGCGCGCCCGCCGCGGAAACGCTGAACGGCGCGGTCACCGGCACCACCCAGGCTCTGACCGGCGGCGGCCAGCCCGCCCCCGGAACCCAGCCTCAGCCCGGGAAGCCCGCTCCCGGAACACCGGGCAGCGGTGGGCCGCAGACCGGCGGACCGGGTGCTCCCGCGCAGGGTGGCGCCCCAGCGGCCGGCATCCCTGCGGCGAACAGCCCGCTCCTGCCCGGCACCTTCACCCCGAACTTCGGCGGCCTGCCGTGGGGCATCAGCACGGGCTACGCCCCGATGCGCGACTACAGCTCCATCCCGATGGCGACGGCCGGTCTTTTCAGCCCGTCGCCGGGCCTCCGGTACGGCGGGCAGATCCCGGGTTACGCGCCCCAGTTCGGCATCGAGACCGAGAACCAGCCCGGGAACCCGGACGTCCAGAACGCGGGACAGGCCGAAGCGCTACCGAGTGTGAGCGACGGATTCACTCAGGACGGGAAACTGCCGCTGCTGATCGCCGTTTTGGCACTCTCCGGAGTCAGCGCGGGCCTCGTGCGCACCTGGGTCCTCCGCCGAATGGCCGCTACAAGTTAGTCCTACCGCCTAGTATCTTTCTGATCACTCCCTCGTTATCCCCGTTGCAGTGATTCCTCATGCACTGCTTCACGCCCCCACCGACCCCGGAGGATCGCGCCCGTGCGGAAGACCACCATCTGGCAGACCACCCGCAAGGCGCTCACCGTCACCGCACTCGCGACCATGGTCACCGGCGGCGCGCTCCTGACGGCCGGGACCGCCTCGGCGGCCACCACGCTGGCGAACGCGTGCAGCGGCACCGTGAACGGCGGGATGGGCGACACCGTCGCGATCACCGGCACCTCGGTCAAGGAACTGGTGCGGGCGGGCGCGCGGGAAGCGGGCACGCTGGCGCTGTACGACGTCGCCGCGAACGACATCGCGAAGGTCAACACCATCAACGTCGGCGCGGTCCCGAACGCCGCGGGCGGTTCGGTCGACGGCAAGGCGATCGGCGCGGCCGTGCGCCAGGCGGTCAAGGACACCAAGTCCTGGGGCCTCGGGCTGAACCCCGAAAAGACGCTGAACTCCATCGAGCACAAGGTCGCCGGCAGCTGCGGGCTGACCACGGTCGCCACGAACTACGTCGCGCCCACCCTGCCGGCGCCGGGCACCACCGCCCCGCAGCAGGGCGGCAACGGCGGCGGCACCCACGGCCTCCCGTCCTCGCCGGGCCTGCTGCCCGGCGGCAGCAACAACGGCACCGGCTACGCCCCGCCGCGCGATTACGGCAACCTGCCGGTCGCGCAGCCGGGTGTCGCGGTGGCGCCGGGCGTGCGCTACCCGGCCAACAGCCCGCTCCCCGGCGAGGGTGCCCCGCAGTACGGCACCGAGGGCCAGGCGGGGCAGGGTCCCGACGTCCGCAACGCGGGCAACGCCGAAGCGCTCGCGACCGACGGCATGCCCGGCGGCGACGTCCAGCTGCCGATGCTGCTCGCGGTGCTCGTGCTCGCCGGGGTGACCGCCGCGCTGGTCCGCACCTGGGTGCTGCGCCGCGTCGCCTGACCGCCAGGTACGCTTACCTGGACAAACCCTCCTGCCACGGACAGTCCGTGGCCGCGAGCCCATAGGAGGTGAGTGGTTGTGTCACGCCATTACGAGGTAATGGTCATCCTGGACCCCACGCTCGACGAGCGTACGGTGGCCCCGACCCTGGACAACTTCCTCAACGTGATCCGCACTTCGGGCGGAAGCGTCGAGAAGGTCGACGTCTGGGGCCGTCGCCGGCTGTCCTACGAGATCAAGAAGCACGCCGAGGGCATCTACGCGCTCCTCGACCTGAACTCGACTTCGGAAGCGGTCAAGGAGCTGGACCGTCAGCTCTCGCTGCAGGAGACCGTGCTCCGCACCAAGGTCATGCGCCGCGAGATCAAGCGCGCCGCGACCGCCGCCGCCAAGGCCTGAGCCGAAGGACTTTCCCGATGGCTGGAGACACCGTCATCACGGTGATCGGCAACCTCACGTCCGACCCGGAGCTTCGCTTCACCCCTTCCGGTGCGGCGGTCGCGAACTTCACCGTCGCGTCCACCCCGCGCACGCTGGACCGTCAGTCCGGTGAGTGGAAGGACGGCGAGGCCCTGTTCCTGCGCTGCAACATCTGGCGTCAGGCGGCCGAGAACGTCGCCGAGTCGCTGACGCGTGGCGCGCGAGTCGTCGTGCAGGGGCGCCTCAAGCAGCGGTCCTTCGAGACCAAGGAAGGCGAGAAGCGCACCGTCGTCGAGCTCGAGGTCGACGAGATCGGCCCGTCGCTGCGCTACGCCACCGCCAAGGTGAACAAGGTCAGCCGTGGCACCGGTGGCGGTGGCGGCGGCTTCGGTGGTGGCGGCGGTGGCCAGAGCGCCCCGCCCGCCGACGACCCGTGGGGTTCCGCCCCGCCCGCCGGTGGCGGTGGCGGCGGTTTCTCCGACGAGCCGCCCTTCTGATCCGGCGTCCACCGCGGGCGAACAGCTCCGCGAGACGCCTCGAGACAACCACTACGTAGAAATTCAGGAGTAATACCGTGGCCAAGCCACCCATCCGCAAGCCCAAGAAGAAGGTCTGCGTGTTCTGCAAGGCCGAGAAGAAGGGCCGCCCGGAGAACATCGACTACAAGGACACCAACCTGCTTCGGAAGTACATCTCCGACCGCGGGAAGATCCGTGCCCGCCGGGTGACCGGCAACTGCAGCCAGCACCAGCGTGACATCGCCATCGCGGTCAAGAACTCCCGCGAAATGGCGCTGCTGCCCTACACCTCGACCGCGCGCTAAGGAGGCACGTCAATGGCGAAGATCATTCTCACCACCGACGTCGCCAACCTCGGTGGGCCCGGCGACATCGTCGAGGTCAAGGACGGCTACGCACGCAACTACCTGCTCCCCCGCGGCTACGCCATCGTGGCCACCAAGGGCGCGGAGAAGAACGTGCGCACGATCAAGCGGGCGCAGGAGAGCCGTCGCATCCGCGACCTCGACCACGCCAAGGAGATCAAGGCGACCCTGGAGGGCCTCGGCGCCATCCAGCTGAGCGGCAAGGCGGCCGAGGGCTCGAAGAAGCTCTTCGGTTCGATCACCACCGCCGAGATCGTGGACGCGATCAAGGCCGCGGGTGGCCCGCTGCTCGACAAGCGCGTCATCGAGCTGAAGGACCACATCAAGACCGTGGGCAAGCACTCGGTCGGCGCCCGTCTGCACCCCGACGTCCGCGTCGACGTGCGGCTCGAGGTCAAGGCCAAGTAACACCGCTTCGGCACAGGGCGGGACGTCTCCATTCCGGAGGTGTCCCGCCCTTTGTTTTACGGGGAACCGCACCCCACCAGGCGACGTCTTAAGCTTGACGGGGGATCGAGGCATTATCGAGACTCGACGTCGAGGCACGGGGAGATCTGGACGCAATGGCTTACGACAGCAACGCCGAGCAGAACCGGCAGGAGAAGGTCACGGTGTCCGCACCGGCCAACCCGGACAAGCCGGCGTCGGGCGGAGGCGGCGGCGGGTTCACCTTCGACAAGGACAAGATCGACGGCATCATCAAGAAGTGGACGGACCTGCAGGCCGAGCTCAAGCGGGACTACGCCGACGCGAACCTGATGGCGAACGTCAAGGCGCCCGGCAAGGAGTTCGCGAGCGGGGACTGGGAGAAGCTCGCCAACCCGTCGGGCAAGGCGTTCCTGGAGCAGAACCAGAAGATGCAGGACTACGTCAAGAACTACATCGACCAGCTGACCGCCGCGAAGCAGAAGATCGCCACGAACGAGGCCGAAACGCAGGCTTCGCTCAACAAGCACAAGGCCGTGTGATGCGACGTTCCCTCGTTCTCCTCCTGGCCGCGGGCGCGCTGGTCGCCGGCTGTTCCGGCACCAAGAACGGCACCGCCTCGTCGGAGCCTTCCTACACGACCGGGGCCGGCGCCTCGAGCGAGTCGAGCGGCTCGTCCGGCTCCGCGCCCAAGGTGTCGAACCCGCTGAAGACCTCGTCGATCGAGAGCGACGCCTGCGCCGCGCTTTCCGCGGCGAAGCGGACCGAGCTCGGCCTCGGCGAAGGCGAGCGGCGGACCACGAGCGCCGGACCCGGCTGCTCGATCTTCGCCGCCGACGACAAGCTGAACCAGATCGAGATCAGCCCGGTGCTCGCGAACAAGAACGGCCTGAGCGACGTTTACGACACGAAGGCCAACAACGAGTACTTCGAGCCGACCGAGGTCGCGGGCTACCCGGCGGTGTACGCCGCGTCGCTCGACCACCGCAAGAACGGCAAATGCGGTCTTTTCGTCGGCGTGACCGACCAGCTCTCCGTGAACATCCTGGTGCAGTACGACAACGGACCCGGCGCGAGTGATCCGTGCCCGGTCGCGCTCAAAGTGGGGGAAGCGATGATCGAGACGTTGAAGGAGGGCTGACCCGTGTTCCTGCTGCCGATCATCGCCGGGTATTCGGCCTACAACCTGGCGACCACGAAATCCGGCGACTTCGAAGCGTCCGGCGGCGATCGCAAGATCGACTGCTACCACATCTGGGAGAAGATCGTCACCGGTCCCGGTACCGGGTCGATCCAGGAGGGCCAGGCCGCGGCGACCCGGCTCAAGGCCGGCTACCAGGACAGGCTGACCACCATCGACAACCTGTCGAAGGAGATGGACGCCGCCTGGACCGGTAAGAGCGCCGAAGCCGCGCAGCAGTCGGGCGCGCATCCGCTGCGGGCGTGGATGGAGGACTCCGGCAAGAAGCTGGTGGACTCCGACAAGTACCTCGGCGAGCAGAACACCGCCTTCACCACGGTGAAGGCGAAGGTGCAGCAGGTCCCGAAGGAACCGCCGAAGAACAACCTGCTCAACTCCATCACCCCGTGGACCACCGACACCGACCGCGCGATCCGGGACTACAACCAAAAGGGTCAAGCGAACGTCGACGCGTTCAACGAGTACTTCAAGGCCAGTTCCGAGAACGGCAAGAAGCTGCCCACCTACAGCAAAATGGAGGGGCAGAACACCAACGTCGACGTCAGCGGCGGCGGAAACGGCAAGGACAAGGACGGCAACGGGAACGGCCAGGGCGACCGGAACGGGCACAACGGGATGCCGGGCATCTCGACGCCGCCCGGTTCGATGCCGAGCATCCCCGGTTCGGGCACGCCGAACATCCCCGGTTCGAACATGCCGGGTATCGGCACGCCCGGCTCGAACCTTCCGGGCAGCAACCTGCCAGGGTCGAATCTCCCCGGCTCGAACCTGCCGGGCTCGAACCTGCCGGGCGGGCAGTACAACCCGAACATCCCCGGCAGCAACTACAAGCCGCCGTCCTGGGACGACGGGACGAACGCGTCCGGCTACACCCCACCGAAGATCCCCGGCGCCGGTGGCTTCGGTCCGGGTGGCGGCGGAGGCGGCGGCGGTGGCTTCGGCGGCACCGACATCCCCGGTGCGGGCGGCTTCGGCCCGGACGGTGGATTCGGTCCCGGTGGCGGCTTCGGCCCCGGTGGCGGAAGTGGCGCGGCCCTGCCCGGCAACGCGGGTGCCATGGGTGGCGCCGGAATGGGCGGCGGCGCCGGTGGCGCCGGATCCGGAGCGGGCCGTGGCGCGGGCGGAATGATGGGCGGCATGGGCGGTATGGGAGCCGGTGGCGCCCGGGGTAAGGGCGGCGAAGACGAGGAGCGCAGCGCCAAGTTCCTCGTCGGCGACGACCCCAACGAGATCTTCGGAACCGACGAACTCACCGCACCGCCGGTGATCGGCGAGTAGCTATCACGAGCAGGCCGGGCGCGTGCCAAGATTGGGGCCGCGCCCGGCTTGTCTTGTTCCGGGCTGGACGAACAGAACGACTAGGGGGCAGTTCCGGTGCTGGACAAACAGGTCACGATCACGACCGGCACCCTCATCACGCTGATCCGCCGCCGAGGCGGCGAACCGCACACGATCCTGTCGGAGACGCCGACCTGGTACGACGAGGACGCGCAGCGGGCCGAGGACGAGCGGACCAACGAGGAACTGGCGAGCCAGGGCCTCTTCGGCGCACGAGGACTGCACCCCGGTTTCAAGGCGACGCTCGAAGCGATCGCCAGGCCGTCGCTGGAGTACTACGGCTGGGTCGACGGCGGGTTCGAGGGCAAGGCGCTGAGCTTCAGCCTGCTCGCGGGGAGCGCCGGCGGCGAGGGTTTCGTGCTCGCCCGGCACAGCGAGCACGACGGTGTCGCGCTGGCCTCCGTGCGGCCCGAAGAGCTGCTCACCGAGTTCCTCGACCAGATCCCGAAGCTCGCGCCGGGACGCGGCCGTCCGATCGCCGTGCCGAAGAGTCAGGTCGAGGCTCCGCGCTCGTCGTCGACGGCGCAGGACGAGGGCTTCGAGGTGCTTCGCAGTGGGCGGCAGAGCACCGGGAGCCAGGAGGCCGACGAGCTTCGCCGCATTCTCGCGCTACGCCGTTTGGGGAGTGGAAGCCTCTACGTCGCGGCCCGCGGCCGGAGCGGCGCGCGGCAGCGGATCGAACGCCCGGTGAACTACATCGATACGACCGAGGGCCGGTGGCTGACCGAAGAGGTACCGGGAAGTGGCGAGCCGAGGATCGCCTTCACACCCGCCGACCAGCAGGTTCTCGCGGAACGACTACGGAGCGCACAGGGCAGGTTGTTCGCGTCCTGAGTTCGGGCCCGTTCAGCCCGGCGGGGTCACCCCTCTACCCTCCGTAGCATTCATCCACAGGGCACCCCTGTGCGCCCGCGTGCGACACGCCGAACGACGAGTTTTGCCCGACACGCCGTCGCGAGATGAATAAAGTTCTCCACAGTCTCTCCACAGGGGTTGACCAGCGCTTTTGTCAGACCATCCCAGCGTTGCCCACAAGTTGTACACAGGGTTTCGGCCACCTGTGAAGGGATGCCCGCAGTCATCCCCAGGTTGTCCACAGGGCGGTCCCCAGGCGAAATTGCGCTCGTCCTTTCGGGGGGCCTAGCGTGCCCGCCGGGCCGGTACACACCGTGGTGGTCGACCGGCCGACAAGGGGAAGACAGGGGAGGGCCCGAAGCCGCGGGAGGGGCGGACGGGCACAGGCGGACCAACCGGGGAAATTCTGGCATAATCGAACGCGTGTTCGATGTCTTGAGGAGGTGGCAGCAGCGGTGGCGCTGACCGACGACCGCAATCCGATGTACGCGGAGTCCGACCCGGGTCCCAGCGACCCCGGTCCGCGTGGCGGCGAGTACGACCGTCAGCCTCCGCAGGACATCGCGGCCGAGCAATCCGTGCTCGGCGGCATGCTGCTGTCGAAGGACGCCGTCGCCGACGTCATCGAAGCCCTCGGCCCCGACGACTTCTACCGCCCCGCCCATCAAGCGATCTACGACGTCATCCTCGACCTCTACGGCCGAGGCGAACCCGCCGACCCGATCACCGTCTCCGCCGAGCTGGAACGCCGAGGCGAGCTGGGCCGCGTCGGCGGCGCCCCCTATCTGCACACCCTGATCGCGACGGTGCCGACGGCGGCGAACGCCGGGTACTACGCCGAGATCGTCTCCGAGAAGGCGGTGCTGCGGCGTCTGGTCGAGGCGGGCACCCGGATCGTGCAGTACGGCTACGGCGCGGCCGCGGCCGACGGCGCGAACATCGACGAGGTCGTCGACCGCGCGCAGGCCGCGATCTACGACGTCACCGAGCGGCGTACCAGCGAGGACTACGTCGCGCTGGAAGAGCTGCTCCAGCCGACCATGGACGAGATCGACGCGATCGCGTCGCGCGGCGGGCAGTCGCAGGGCATCCCGACCGGATTCGCCGACTTCGACGATCTGACCAACGGCCTGCACCCCGGCCAGATGATCATCGTCGCGGCCCGGCCCGGTGTCGGGAAATCGACTTTGGGACTCGACTTCGCGCGTTCGGCGTCCATCAAACACGGTCTGACCAGCGTGATCTTTTCGCTGGAAATGAGCAGGACCGAGATCGTTATGCGCATGCTCTCGGCCGAAGCTCGGATCCGCCTGGCGGATATGCGCGGTGGCAAGATGTCCGACGACGACTGGACCCGGCTCGCGCGCCGGATGAGCGAGGTCTCCGAGGCGCCGCTGTTCGTCGACGACTCGCCGAACATGACGATGATGGAGATCCGCGCGAAGGCCCGGCGCCTCAAGCAGCGCAACGATCTCAAACTCGTCGTCCTCGACTATCTCCAGCTGATGACCTCGGGTAAGCGCGTCGAGTCGCGGCAGCAGGAGGTCTCGGAGTTCTCGCGGCAGATGAAGCTGCTGGCGAAGGAGATCGAGGTGCCGGTGATCGCGATCAGCCAGCTGAACCGTGGTCCCGAGCAGCGGACCGACAAACGCCCGATGCTGTCCGACCTCCGTGAGTCCGGCTCGCTGGAGCAGGACGCCGACCTCGTCATCCTGGTCAACCGCCCCGACGCCTGGGAACGGGACGACCCGCGGGCGGGCGAGGCGGACCTGATCATCGCGAAGCACCGTGCCGGGCCGACGGCGACGATCACCGTGGCGCACCAGCTGCACTACAGCCGCTTCGTCGACCTGTCACACGACTAAAGCAAGAACTCGAAGACGTCCTTGGTGAAGCGCCGATCGCTCATCACGGTGTGGTGCCGCCGTCCCGGGTAGACCTTGAGATCGCCGCGGCGCGTCTTGTCGGCCACCCGCTCGGCGAGTTCGAGCGGGTAGAGGGCGTCCAGCGAGCCGGCGATCATCAAGGTGGGCGCGGTGATCTCGCCGAGCCGGTCTTCGATGTCGAAGGCGTCTTCCGCCCGCAGCATGGCCACCATGCCGTTCGGGTCCGCCGGGCGGCCGGAGGTCAGCGCCAGCAGACCGGCCAGCAGAGCCCGCCCGAGCCGGGTTTCCGCGACCGTGGGCGCCAGCGCCCTGGCCGCCGCCCGGTGCCGTCCGGCGGCCAGGAGATCCGCGTATGCGCGCTGGACGCGGCGGCCGGTCGAGCCGAGCCGGGTGCCCGCGGCCCCGACCACCAGCCGTCGCACCAGGCCGGGATGGTCGGCGGCGAACTGCAGCGCCAGGCAACCGGCCGTGGACACGCCGAGCACGTCGACCGGGCGGTCGAACCGTTCCCGCAGCTCTTCGGCGTGGTGGGCGGCGAGATCGGCCATGGTGACGCCGGGTTCGAGGCCAGGCCGCCTGCCGACCGTCAGCACGGTGAACCGCGCGGCCAGCGGTTTGAGGGACCGCACCTCCGCCCAGCGGGCGACGCCGGTGGGGTTGGCCGAGTCGGGCAGCACCGTCCGGAAGACCACGAGCGGGCTTCCCGTGCCGAACTCGAAGTACGGGGCACCGCCGGCCAGTACACCTTCGCGCATGGTCACTCCTTGATCAGTCCCGCCGCGACGATGCCGATGAACCGGTCGAGGACGGCGGGGTAGCGCTGCTCGGCTCCGGACATCTCCTCGGGACCCATCCGCCGCGCCACCGGCCGCATCTCCCCGGGATGGGTGCTCAGCCGGTGGTAGAGCGGGTTCGTTCATAGCACCTTGGCCTCAGTCTCGTTGGAAAAACGCGAGCATTTTCCGGGAAGCGTCCGGAGCCGTCAGGAGTTCGTGGACCCGCTCGGACATCCGGGCGGCGGCGCCGGTGCGGTCGAACATCTCGCGTTCGTACTCCTTGACGGCGGACGGGAAATCGTCCGGCCTCCTGGCCAGCGCGAGGCCGAGCAGGGCGCCGTCGAGCAGGGCCATGTTGGCGCCCTCGCCCACGGCCGGCATCAGATGCGCGGCATCGCCGAGCAGGGTGACGTCCGGCGCCGACGGCCAGGTCAGGCCGACCGGGAGGGCGGTGACCGACCGCGGCACGACCACGTCGTCGCAGGCCTCGATCAGCGAGGTGAACCGCGCGTCCCAGCCGTCGAGCCGCCCGATCAGCCACTTCCGGGCGGCGGCCGGATCGTCGAGCGGCATCCCGCTGGTGGTGAACCAGTCCTCGGCGGTGTCGTAGAAGCTGAGGCCGACGCGAACGGTGCCGTCGCCGTTGCGCTGCGCCGCGAGGGATTTCCCGTCACCGAGCACCCAGTAGGTGCCGCGCCCGACCATCGCCGCGAGGGCGGGATGAGTGCGGTCGATGTCGGGGATGCGGAGTTCCACCAGGTTGTGGCCGAGATGCGCCGGACGGGCGTCGGTGAGCAAGGCACGCACGCGCGAGTTGGCGCCATCGGCACCGACCAGGAGGTCGTACGTCGCGCTGCGCCCATTCGCGAAGCGCGAGACGCCGTCCCCGGCGGATTCGAACGCGTGCCCCCAGCGCACCGTGTGCCCGGGGAGCGAATCCAGCAGCAGGTCACGCAGATCGGTCCGGTCGACTTCGGGGCGCTCGAAAGGTGCGTCGTCCGGCGTGTCCTCCTGCAGCAGCAGGGTGCCGTCCGGTTCCAGAAGCCGCATGTCCTGGCCCTCGCCGCGGGCGATCGCCGAGAACCGGTCGATGAGACCCGCTTCGCGCAGCGCCCGCTGCCCGGTGTCGGCGTGGATGTCGAGCATGCCGCCCTGGCCGCGGGCGTCGCGTGACGACTCCCGTTCGTACACGACGGCCTCGATGCCGTGGACGTGCAGGACGCGGGCGAGGGCCAGGCCACCGAGGCCCGCTCCGACGATGGCGATGGTCATGATCCACACCTCTCGATACAGTGTATTGACCAATACACTGTATCGATCGATGCGATGTATTGTCACCGCCATGGTGGTGTGGGAGCGGCCGGAGCCGCCGGAACGGCCCGCTCTGGCCCCGTTGAGCCGGGAGCTGATCGTGCGGGCGGCGATCCGGCTCGCCGACGCGGACGGCCTGGACGCGGTGTCCCTGCGCAAGATCGCGACCGCGCTGGACGTCGGCCCGATGCGACTGTACGGCTACATCGAGAACAAGGAGGAGCTGCTCGACCTGATGGTCGACGCCGCCCACGCCGAAATCCGGCCGGTCGGCGACGGCTGGCGGGAGGTGCTGCGGTCGCTCGCCGACGCGATGCGCCGCGCCGTCCACCGGCACGAATGGCTCGCCGACCTCCTGGGCGGCAGGCCCCAGCTGGGCCCGCACGCGCTGGCCACCGCCGAGGCCGTGATGGCGGCACTGGGCGACGTCAGCGTGGACGCCGCGATGCCGGTTGTCTCGGCGGTCAACGCGTACACGATCGGCGCGGTCCGCCGGGAGATCGCCGAACGGCGCGCGGAACGGGCCACCGGGCTGGACGAGCAGCGGTGGCAGGCCACGCTCGGGCCCTATCTGACGCGGGCGTTCGCCGGCGGGAATCTCCCCGCGCTGGCCACGGTCGTCCGCGACGCCGTCCATCTGGACGCCGACGAGACCTTCCGGATGGGCCTCGATTTCCTCCTCGACGGCATCGAGGCCCGCCTCTCAGGCTGACGCCCCATGTCAGCGCGGCCCGCGAACGTGGTCGCCATGACCAAGACACTGAAGACCTTCCGCCGCATCGGTCTCACCGCGTTGGCCGCCGCGCTGCTGGCGGGCGTCACCGCGCCCGTCGCCTCCGCCGGCCAGGATCGCCCGGAGCTGCGGCAGGCGGTCCAGGAATTCGTCGGCGCGGGCTTCGCCGGGATGCAGCTGCGCGTCCGTGACGAGCGGGGCGAATGGTCCGGCAGCGCCGGGGTGCGCGAGCTGGGCGGCACCGCGAAACCGCCGACGAACGGCCACTTCCGCCTCGGCAGCACGACGAAGAACTTCACCGCGACCCTGGTACTGCAGCTGGTGGCCGAGGGCCGGATCGGGCTCGACACCCCGGTCGCCGGATTCCTTCCGCAGTTCGGGCTCGACCCGCGGATCACCGTGCGGATGCTGCTGCAGCACACCAGCGGACTGTTCAACCACACCGGCCAGTACCACCCGGACGGCACGGTCACGCCGGGGATCCCGTGGGCCGGACAGGAATGGGTGGACAAGCGGTTCCACACCTACCAGCCGGAGGAGCTGGTGCGGCTGGCCGTGTCCAAGCCCGCGGTGTTCGCGCCGGGAGCGGGCTGGAGCTACTCCAACACGAACTACGTGGTGGCCAGGCTGCTGGTCGAGAAGCTCAGCGGCCGTCCCTTCGCCGACGAGCTGGACCGGCGGATCCTGCGGCCGCTCAAGCTGCGTGACACCTTGTCGCCGGGGGCGTGGGCCGGGATGCCCAAGCCGTACGCCCACGCCTACTACCGCTACGAAAACGCCGGTCAGTGGAAGACGATCGACGTCACCCACCAGAACCCGACCTGGATCTCCAGCGCCGGTGACATGATCTCGACGACCAAGGACCTCCAGACGTACTTTTCCGCGCTACAGAGCGGAAAGCTGCTCCCGGCCTGGCTGCTGGCCGAGATGCGCGTGACGCACCCCGGCAGCGAAAGCCTCTACGGCTTCTACGGTCTCGGTCAGTTCTCGCAGGACCTGGGCCCGGGCTGTGTCGGCGTCGTCCTCAACCACAACGGTGGCCTCAACGGCTACGGATCGCTGATGTACAGCACGCCGGACGGCAGCAAGACGCTGACCGCGTCGGTCACCGGCGGGGACGACGCGAACGCGGGGCAGGCGTTCCCGGCGGCGCTGAACAAGCTCGTCCGGACGGTGTTCTGCGGTAAGTGAACGGGCCGGTCAGCGCGCCCGCTCGGCCAGCCGGGCCGCCAGCGCGCCGACCAGTCCACGGAGCTCGGCCGGCCGTTCGATGTCGAACGGCCGGTCGAGCGCGGCGAGCAGCGGCGGGATCCAGTCCAGCCGCTGCGCCCGGATGCGGGCACGCACCCGGTCGCCGTCGGTTTCGAGGGTGGCCACCGACGGCGGGAAGAGGGCGCGGATCTCCTCGTGCGTCGCCTGGATCCGCACGGAGACGTCGTGCCGGTACGGCGTCTCGGCCAGCGCGGTCAGCACTCGCTCGGCCGGATCGAAACCGTCCGGCGCCTCGAAGGTCCCGGCCCGCGTCTCGGCCGACTGGATCCGGTCGACGCGGAAGGTGCGGACCTCGCCGCTGGCCGAGTCGAAGCCGGTCAGATACCACCGCCCGGAGTGCGCCACGACGCCGTAGGGATGGACGACGCGTTCGCTCGCACCGCCGTGACCGGCGAGATACGCGAGCCCGACCGGCCGCCGGTCCCGCGCCGCCTCCGCGACGGTGAGCAGCACCTCGGCCTCGGCCGACAGGGCGTTCCGGGCCGGAGCGGTGAAGTCGGCGGTCTCCAGCAGCGCGGCCAACCGGCGGCCCAGCGCTTCGGGAAGCACCCGCCGGACCTTCGCGACCGCGCTCTCGACGGCCGCGACCGACGTGGTGATCAGTCCCGCCCGCCGCCCCGCGACCAGGCCGAGCAGGACGGCCAGCGCCTCCTCGTCGGTGAGCATCAGCGGCGGCATCCGGTAGCCGGGGGCCAGCCGGTAGCCGCCGTACCGGCCGCGCACCGAGCGGACCGGGATGTCCAGGTCGACGAGGTGTTCGGCGTAGCGGCGGACGGTGCGCTCGTCCACGTCGAGCCGCTCGGCGAGCTCCGCGACGGTGCGTGTGCCGCCGCTCTGCAGGATCTCCAGCAGGGCGAGCACACGGGCGATGGGCCTGGTCACAGGCCGGAGAATACCGGGCGGATTCTGCCCGGTATTGCTCCTAGCGTGGCCGGTGTCCCGCTTTCCGGCACCCGAAAGGATCCATCGTGCAGTTCGTTTCCGTCCGTGTGATCACCCACGACGCCGCCCGTCTCGCCGGTTTCTACGAGAAGGCGACCGGCCTCGACGCGCGGTGGCGCTCCGAGCAGTTCGCCGAACTCGTCGGCCCGTCGTGCACCTTGGCGATCGGCAGCGCCGAGACGATGCGGCTGTTCGGCGCGGGCGCCGCCGTGCCCGAAGCGAACCGGACCGCGATCCTCGAATTCCGCGTCGAGGACGTCGACCGCGAGTACGAACGGCTGGCGGATCTGGCCGAGATCGTGCAGGAGCCGACCACCATGCCGTGGGGGAACCGGTCGCTGCTGTTCCGCGACCCCGACGGCAACCTGGTCAACTACTTCACGCCGAGCGCCTCGTAGTTCCGGACGAACGCCGTCAGCAGCCGCGCGAACTCGCGACGGTCGCCGTCCGGCCAGTCCGCCATCGCCTCGGCGAACACCGAGCGGCGGAATTCGTGCATCCGCGTCACTTCGGCGCGACCGGTTCCGGTGAGCACGAGGACGGCGCGGCGGCCGTCGCGCTGATCGGCTTCGCGCCGGAGGAAACCACCCTCGACCGCGCGGGCGACCAGGCGGCTCGCCCGCGGCTGGTCGATGGTCAATGCCGCCGCGAGGCTGGTGACGGTGCCCGGTTCGCCGCTCTCTTCGGCCGCTTCGACGGCGTCGAGGAGCCCCTGTATCGCCTGGTCCGGCATGGTTTCGGCGCGGTCGCGGGCGAGTTTCGACAGCGATCGCCTCGCCTGGCTTCGCCGGATGGCGATCATCGCGCGTTCCACGTCGGCCACGGCGTCCGTCATTGCCCGTCCTCACGAAGTGCATGTATTTTTACATGTAGTTGTCGTCTACTTGAGGAGTATCCATGAAACCCATCGGATTCTGGTTCGCCCACCTTCACCAGGCTCTCGAATCTTCGCTGGACCGCGTCCTCGCCGCCGAATCGCTGACCCGCCGACACTGGCAGGTCCTGAACACGGGAGCGTCGCCCGAGGAGGCTCTGAAGCCATTCGGAGATCTCCGGGAAACCATCGCCGACCTGCACCTTCGCGGCTGGATCGACGAGGACGGCCTGACCGAAGCAGGCCAGGCGGCACACCTCCGGCTGAAGACCAAGGTCGGCGAGTTCCGTGCTCGCGTGACCGAAGGCATCCGCGACGACGAGTACCGGGCGACGGTCGGCGTACTGGAACGCATGGCGGCGAACCTCGCCCGGGAATAAGGCGGAGGCCGACGGCGTCGTCTATCCTGGTAGTTGAAAGTTCAAACACCTGGAGCTGACATGACGCCGGTGCTCTACCTCAGCCACGGCGCGCCGCCGCTCGCCGACGACGCCACCTGGACCAGCCAGCTCGCCGGCTGGTCGGCGGACCTCGAGAAGCCGAAGGCGATCCTCGTCGTCTCGGCGCACTGGGAAGAGGCGCCGCTGACCCTCGGCGCCACCACCACGGTGCCGCTGGTCTACGACTTCTGGGGCTTCCCGGATCGCTACTACCAGGTGGAATACGCCGCGCCCGGCGCTCCCGAGCTGGCGGACAAGGTGCGCAAACTCCTGCGCTCGTCCCACACTCCGGTCCACGACGCGCCCGACCGCGGCCTCGATCACGGCGCGTACGTCCCGCTCGTGGAGATGTACCCGGACGCCGACATCCCGGTGCTGCAGGTGTCGATGCCGTCGCTGGACCCGCGGGAGCTGTTCGACCTCGGCCGGAAGCTCGCGCCGCTGCGCGACGAAGGCGTGCTGATCATCGGCAGCGGTTTCTTCACCCACAACCTGAGCGCGCTGCGCGAGACCGACGGCACCGACGGCGCCCCGCCGTCGTGGTCGAGCGAATTCGACCACTGGGGTGCGGAAACCCTGCGCGAGGGCGACCTCGACGCGTTGCTGGACTTCCAGCGCAAGGCCCCCGCCGCGGCCATCGCGCACCCCAGGATCGAACACTTCGCGCCGCTGTTCGTCTCGCTCGGCGCGAGTTCTTCGGAAGGAAAAGGCGAGACCGTGATCGACGGTTATTGGCACGGCCTCGCCAAGCGTTCCCTCCAGTTCGGCTAGCGGGAGCGCAGCACGCCGGCGCCCGCCACCAAACCGAGCGCCAGCAGCGTGACCACCGCGAAGGAGATCGTCAGCGACGTCAGATCGGCGATCCCGCCGATGAGCGACGGCGCGACGAGACCCGACGAATAGGTGATGGTCGCGACGCCCGCGATCGACTGGCTCGGCGTCGGCCCGCTGCGTCCGGCCGCCGCGAAGGCGAGCGGAACGACGACGGAGACGCCGAGCCCGATCAGGGCGAAACCGGCCATCGCCATCACCGGATGGACGGCGAACACGACCAGCAGGCCACCCGCGGTCGCGAACACCCCGCCCGCGCGGACGGTGTTGACCGAGCCGAACCGCCGGACCAGCGCGTCACCCGAGAGGCGCGCGACCGCCATCGTGCAGGTGAAGGCGGTGGTCGACGCGGCCGCGATCCCCGGCGAGGTGCCGAGCACGTCACGCAGGTAGACGGCGGACCAGTCGAGGCTCGCCCCCTCGGCGAAGACGGCACAGAACGCGACGGCACCGATGATCACGGCCGATTTCGGCGGCAACGCGAACCTCGGCGGCGGATTCTCGTCGGGCGCGCTGCGGACGTCGAAAACGCCCTGGCAGATGAGCGCGCCGGCGACGGTGAGCACGGCCGACGCGATCACGAAGTGGATCCTGGCGTCCAATCCGGCGTGCGCGGCGAGCGTGCCCGCCGCGGAGCCGACGAGCGCGCCCGTGGTCCACATGCCGTGCAGCCCCGACATGACCGACTTGCCCATCCTCTCCTCGACGTCGACGCCGAGGGCGTTCATCAGCACGTCCGAGGTGCCCGCCGCGGTGCCCATGACGAACAGCGCGAGACACAGGGTGACGAGGTTTCCCGCCAGGGACGGGAGGATCAGCGCCAGCGTCCAGTACGCGAGCAGCAGCCGGAGCCCCAGCCTGCCGCCGAGCCGGTGCCCGATCCGCGCGGCGAGCGGCATGGTGAGCGAGGCGCCGATGGCGGGGAAGGCGAGCGCGAGGCCGAGCTGGCCCGCGCTGATCCCCGCGTGTTCCTGGATCCACGGGATCCGGGTGGCGAAACTGCCGGTCACCGCGCCGTGCACGGCGAAGACGGCGGCGATGGCGACCCGCGCCTGCCGCACCCGCCGCGTCGGCCCGCCGACGGTTTCCACTGTGTTGGTCACTGGGCCCCCAAGGTCCATGAGACGACTCGACGGCGTCAGCGTAAACTATCAGGAAGGGAACCTGATAATTAATTCTGGGAGGATCTGCCGGTGAGTGTCATCCGGACGCCGTCCGCCTCCCCGAGCACGGCGCGTGCCATCAACGACCGCCTCGCCCTCGACCTGCTCCACCGCGAGGGCTCGCTGACGGCCGCCCAGCTCAAGACGTTGACCGGGCTTTCCCGGCCGACCGTCGCGGACCTCGTCGAGCGCCTGCGGGACGCGGGCCTGATCGAGATCGTCGGCGAGGCGGGCGCGGACCGCCGCGGACCGAACGCGAAGCTGTACGGCATCGTCGCCGAACGCGCGTACCTCGCCGGGCTCGACGTCCGCACCCACGGCATCGCCGTTTCGGTCGCCGACCTGCTGGGCCGGACCCGCGCGGAGGCGTCGCTGCCGTTCGACCTGGACGTCGACACCGACGAGGCCGTGGAGCGGGCGATCGCCCTGCTGAAGACCACCACCACCGAAGCGGGCGCGACCGCGCTGCACACGATCGCCGTCGGCGCCCCCGGCCTGGTCGACCCGGCGACCGGCGGGCTGCGGCACGCCGGGGGATTGCCCGCGTGGCACGGGAAACTCGTCGACGAACTCCGGCGGCGGCTGGCTGTGCCGGTGCTGCTGGAGAACGAGGTCAACCTCGCGGCCGCCGCCGAACAGCGCCTCGGCGCCGCCCGCGACCGGGACACGTTCGTCCTGCTGTGGCTCGGCTTCGGCGTCGGCGCGGCCGTCGTCCTCGACGGTTCGCTGCGGCGGGGCGCGTCGGGCGGCGCGGGCGAAATCGGGTTCCTGCCGATGCTGGGCCCCGGACGGCTCCCGACCGCGACCGACTGCGACGGCGGCTTCCACACGCTGGCGGGCAGCGCCGCGCTCTGCGAACTGGCCCGCGCGCACGGCATACCGGCGTCGCCGGCCGACGACGCCGCCGCGGCCGAAGCGGCCATCGGGTACGCGATCGACTCGAACGCCGACGACTTCCTGGAGATCGTCGCGGAGCGGATCGCGATCGGCGCCGCCGCGGTCACCGCGGTACTGGACCCGGGCTGCCTCGTCCTCGGCGGGGAGATCGGGCGGGCGGGCGGCGACGCGCTGGCGGCACGGGTGAGCAGGCGGCTCTCGGAGATCTCACCGCTGCGGACCGAGGTGCGGGCGGGAACCGTCGGCGGGGGCGCGGTGCTCGAAGGCGCGGTGCTGACCGCGATGGGCGCCGCGCAAGACGCGCTTTTCACCCCGAGGGGCTGAACACGCAAAGCGGGCCCGGGAGTGTCTCCCGGGCCCGCTTCGGTTCATTCAGTGGCGCTAGCCGACTGGCAGGTTCACATGGTGTGGAACTTCTTGCCGGTCAGGGTGCCGATGAAGCGCTGGAACATGCTCAGCGGCGACGAGTCGACGCCCGCCAGAGCCGGGACCTGCGCGGTCGGCATCGCCGGGGTGCTGTTCACCGCGGGCAGGGTGCCCGTGGTGGGCAGCTGCACCGGCAGCGCACCGGCGGTGGGCAGCGCACCCGCGGTGGGCAGGTTGCCCGCGGCCGGGAGCTGCACCGGCAGCTTGCCCGTGGGCAGGCCGTTGCCCAGCGCCGGGAGGGCCGGCAGCTGCGCGACCTTGGGGGCGTCCGCACGAGCGGCGTCACCGGGCAGACCCGGGGTCTTCGGCAGGGCCGGGACACCGGGGAGGGCCGGGGTGCCGGGCAGCTCGGGCAGGTCCGACTTCGGCAGCTGCGTCGGGATGGCACCCAGCTGCTTCAGCGCGGTCAGACCGGCCACCTGCACCGGGAGGGTCGCCACCTGGGGACCGTCGGCGCGGGCGCCACCGATCGCCGGGGTGGTCGGCAGGGTGCCGGCACCGTTCATCGACGGCACCGAACCGAAGGGCAGCGTGGGCAGCGCGTCGATCGGCATCTCCGAGCCCACCGTGTCGGTGAAGGCGCGGGTGTACTCCTCGTCGTTGATCACGGTGTTGTCGGTCGAGTTCTCGTCCGCGATCGCGAGGATCGGGATCTCGAGCTCGTTCACCGGGATCACGAAGACCAGCGGGTGGTGGAAGTTGAAGCCCGAGAGGGCCTCTCCGCTGCCGTCGGTGATGCTGTCGCCACCGGCCTGGCCGGTGATCATGCTGTCCGCCTCGGTCTCGGACACGCCGCCGGCCGCCGCGATGGCGTTGCCGAACACCTCGGGGTCGGCCGCGGCCGGGATGTCGAGGATGTTGCCCGAGAGCGATCCGTCGAGACCGGAGGTCTCCACGTCCCCACCCGAAAGGGCGTCGACGGTGTTGGCGCCCTCGGCGTCGGCCAGGCCGGCCGCCGCGACCGCGTCGTGGGTGACCGGCACGATCGGCAGCGCCTGCGCGCCGATGATGTTGCCCGAAACCGCGCCTTCGTCACCGGTGGTGGTGGCGTCGCCGCCCGCCTCCGAAAGGACGTCGCTGACGCTCTCGCCCTCGGCGATGCCCGCACCGGCGATGCCGTGCCCGGTCACCGGGACCGCGCCACCGATCGGCGTCTGGACGATGTTGCCCGCCAGGGCGCCTTCTTCACCGTTCGCGGTGGCGTCGCCGCCCGCGTTCGAGTCGGTGAGGTTCGTGCCCTTGCCCGAGGCGATCCCGCCGAGCACCGCGGCGAAGTTGTGCGCCTGGACCGGCAGGGAGACCGGGCCGTAGACCAGGTTGCCCGAGCCCGCGCCACCGTCACCGGTCGCGTGGACGTCGTGTCCGGCGTTGGACGTGGTGTCGCCGTCGGCGCCGCCGTGGCCCTGGCCGATGAACGCGCCACCGATCCCGAACGCCTGCACCGGCAGCGAAACCGGCACGGTGCCCAGGTTGGAGCTGAGGAAGCCGTTGTCGTCGGCGGTGTTCCCGCCGCCGCCACCGGAGACGACCTTGGTCTCGTCGGCGGTGCCGGTGCCCTGGCCGATGAACGAGCCACCGACACCGAAGACCTCGGCCGGAACCGCGGCCGGGACCTGGACGATGTTGCCCGAGCCGGACGAGTCGTTGCCCGTGGTGCCGTCGTAGCCGCCGGCGGTCACGGTCTTGGTCTCGGTCGCCTCGGCGACGGCCTGGCCGATGTGCGAGCCACCGACGCCGTAGACCTCGGGGGCCAGCGCGGCCTGGGTGTTGACGATGTTGCCCGCGAGGGTGGAGTCGTCACCCGTGGTGTGGCTGCCGTTGCCGGCGTTCGCGTCGACGGTGTTCTCGCACGAGGTCGAGGACACGTTGCCGATGTAGGTGCCCGCGATGCAGGTCACCTCGACGGGCGCGGCCACGGCTGGGTCGACGATGTTGCCGCCGCCCGCGGAGCCTTCGCCCTCGCTGCTGACGAAGCCACCGGCGTCGACGACGCTCGAGTGGCTGGTGCCGCCGTCCTTGCCGGTGTTGGCGAGGCCGATCCAGCTGGCGGCCACGCCGCCGACGTTCGCGACGTCCGCGGTCTGCGGCACGATCGCGTTACCCGCGACGGCCGAGTCCTCGCCGGAGGTCTGCACGTAGCTGGGGACGTTGCTCCAGCCGGGGGTGGTGTCACCGGCGGTGGCGTCCGCGGAGGAGCTGCTGTTGGAGTTCGCGAGCGAGCCCCACGCGGCGGCCGCGTTGTCGTTCACCTTCGCCGGGAGGGCGATCGGCACCGCGCCGACGTTGCCGCCGAGGGCGGAGTCGTCACCGTCGGTCTCGATCCAGCCGCCGGAGGTGGCTTCGGTCTCGGCCTCGTAGCCGGAGCTGTTGGCGTTGCCGATGATCCAGGAGGCGGCGTTGCCGGTGACCTGGACCGGGGTGGCGAACTGACCGGCCAGCACGTTGCCGGACAGGGCGGAGCCCTCGCCGTCGGTGGTGATGTTGCCGGTCTCGGTGGTGCTCTGGCTGGCGGAACCGCCGACCACGCGGCCGGTGCCGCCGGCGAGCCCACCGGCGTTGCCGGCGATCTGCACGGGCAGCGCCCAGTCGAGGGACACGACGTTCCCGGCGAGGCTGGAGTCCTCACCGGTGGTCTCGATGTCCTGGTTGTGCGACCAGGTCTGGTCGTGCGTGCCGCCCTCGACCTCGGCGTCGCCGATCACGCCGATGGCGTTGTCGACGATCTGGATCGGGACGACGACGTCACCGACGACCTTGTTGCCCTTGAGGATGTCGTCCGTGGTGGTGAACCCACCCGAGGTCAGCCCGCCGCTGATCTGGCGGGAGTCCTTGGCGGCCAGCGGCGCCGGGACGGCGTTCTTGCCGGAGAGGCTGGGGAGCCCTCCACCGATGCCGTCGGTGCTGCCGCCGGGCGACGAAGCCGAGTCCAGCGCGTCCGAGACGGGCTTGGTGACGGCCTTGGTGCTGATCTCGCCCTTGTAGCCGGGGAGGTCGGCCTGGCCGAGGGGCGTGCCAACGGCGTTGTTGTCGATCTCGACCGGAACGGTGACGTTCGCGTCGAGCGGGGAGGCCGGGGTGTCGGGGTTGACGTGTTCGTCAGCCGAGGCGATGCCGGTGCCCAGCATCAACAACCCACCCGTGACCAACGCGGTCTGGAGTCCGCGCTTTGCCCAGGATTGCATGGGGTTTTTCTCCTTCATTTCGGGTTCCCTTTCGGGTCTGAGGAGGTGCCTTCGAACAACGCGGCACCAGAGGGGGGTTAAGCGAGTGCGGGCGCGGCTGTGATTTCTCAAAGCGGAGCGCACCGCCGTTTCGCGGGGGATCAGGAGCGGACGCGAAGCCAAACCCGGAATCGGGAGGCGTGAGGCGCGTCGGCTACCCCGCGGAGGGAGGTGTTCAGTCGGGAGTGACGCCGGGCTGCGAGCCCGGGGTGAGCGGCATGTACCGCGTGCCTGCCAGCGCGTAGCCGGTCAGGGAACGCTCGACGGCGGCGGCGACCCAGGCGGGAACGCCGTGGGTCAGGCCGTCGAGGTGACCACCGGGGGAGGAGCCGCCGGGGACAGTCGGGAAGGAAGGCGCGGCCGGAAGCGGCGCCGGGGTGATCGGACGCGGGAGGTCACCACGGTGACCGTCACGCGACGGAACGTCCTCGACCTGGTCGAAGGCATCGTGCGACTGCACGAAGGCCGGCATCGGGAGGACGGTCTCGGCGGAAGCGGGGAACTGCGTCGTCGCCAGGTGCGCGAAGTCGGTGACCTGCTCGCCGGCGCCGACGGTGTCCAGCGGGGAGCCGGGGTTCACCGGGGATTCGCCGACCGGGAGTTCCGGGACGAGGTCACCGTGTCCGTGCGGGTCCAGGAGATTCCAGACGTCGCGGCCGAAGTCGGGCGACGGGGCGAAGGTCTCGTCCAGCACCTGACGGGTGTCCTGCGGCTTGCGCACGATGTGCTCGACGGCGCCGAGGGTCCGCTTGACCGGGGTGACCACCGAGTTGTCGGCGAAGTCGGTGACCGCGTCGCTGACGCGGGTGGAGACCTCGTGCCGGTCGGCGCGGATGTCGCCGCAGTGGTGCTTCGCGGGAGCGGACGCGTTCTCGCCCGGCATCGACCACGTGGTGGCGTCCTGGTGGGCTTCGCCGCACATCGCTCCGGCGACGTCGCCGGCGAACTTCGAGGCGCCACCGGAAACGTCGGTCAGCCCGGCCGCGGTGGCGTCCGTGACCGGGGTGACGCTGGTTTCGGGAGCGGAGACCACCGGGGCGATGTCCGCGGAAGCGGAAGCGCCGGAAACGGCCCACGCGGCGGCGGAACCGGCGACGGCACCACCGAGCACGAACAGCGCACGCGAAGCGAGACGGCCGAAGCGCACAGCGCCCCGCCTCTCGTTCTTCGCCGCGTTCGTCACTCGGTCTCCTGTCGCTTCGGTTCGTGGTTGCGGGACCGAGGTAAGCAAAGTGCGGAAGGCTTGCGCGAGTTTGAAAGGCCTTGATGGCACGATCGTGTGAAGAACACACGGTGTAACCCGAAATCACGATCGGTGATCAGGCCTGGCGAGGCGCGGTTACTCCCGAGTCGATCCATGGACGATGTGTCAAGCGTCGCATCGGGCGAATTCGCCGCTCGCGCGTTGCCCGGAATGTTCAAGAAACGTCGCCTCGGACCGATACGGTGTCCGCGTGAGCGAGCCCCAGCGCAAACAGCCGGAATTCGACCCGGCGAACCCGTTCCTTTCGGAATCCACCGAAGACGTCACCAACCTCGTGCCCCGCGGCCTGCGGATCGGCGCGGCGTTGTCGTGGCGCTTCATCGTGGTGATCGCCGCGCTCTACGTCATCGTGTTCCTCATCGGCTATCTGTCGGTGGTCGTGATCCCGTTGTCGATCGCGCTGCTGCTCGCCGCGCTGCTCGCGCCGGCGGTCTCCAAGCTGACAGCGCTGAGATTCCCGCGCGGGCTGGCCGCCGGGATAGTGCTGATCGCGGGCCTCGCGGTGCTCGGCGGGCTGCTGACGTTCGTCGTCGCGCAGTTCTCCTCCGGTCTGCCGGAGCTGCAGAAACAGCTGACGGAGAGCCTCAACCAGATCAAGGTCTGGCTCATCGACGGGCCGCTGCACCTGCGCCAGGAGCAGATCCAGGAGTTCATCAACCAGGCGATCAGCTTCCTGCAGAACAACCAGGCGTCGATCACCACCACCGCGCTCACCACCGCGGGCACGGTCGGCGAGATCGTCACCGGTTTCATCCTGACGCTGTTCATCCTCATCTTCTTCCTCTCCGGCGGTGACCAGATCTGGAAGTTCCTGGTCCGCGGTGTGCCGGGCCGGGTGCGGAACCGCGTCGACGTCGCAGGGCGGCGTGGCTTCGCGTCGCTGGTCAGCTACGTGCGCGCGACGGCGGCGGTGGCCGTGGTCGACGCGGTCGGCATCGGCATCGGCCTGGCGATCGTCGGCGTGCCGCTGGTGATCCCGCTGGCGACGCTGGTGTTCCTCGGTGCCTTCATCCCGATCATCGGCGCGGTGATCGCGGGCGCGGTCGCGGTCCTGATCGCGCTCGTGACGAAGGGCGTCGTCGGCGCGCTGATCGTGCTGGCCATCGTCATCGGCGTCATGCAGCTGGAGAGTCACGTGCTGCAGCCGATCCTGCTCGGCCGCGCGGTGAAGCTGCACCCGCTCGCCGTGGTGCTCGCGATCACCGCCGGTCTCGTGGCCGCCGGGATCGCCGGGGCACTGCTGTCGGTGCCGCTGCTCGCGGTGCTCAACGCCGGTATCCGGTCCCTGCTGCACGAACGCGATCCGGATCCGGCCGAGATCGACGTCCTGCGGGATCAGGCGGCGCAGCCGAACGATCCCGGGGAAGAGTCCGAAGCCAAGTCATGACCGAGCCCCCGCTCTGGCGCGCCGTCTCGGCGCTCGGCACGCGGGACCCGGCCACTCCGCTGTGGCGCGGGGTGATCGTGCTTCGCGTGACGACGCTGCTCTTCGCGCTCGGCTCGTTCATCGTCCATTACGACGGCTACGCGAATAAGTGGCTCGCGTGGACGTCGTTCGGCGTGATGACGCTGTGGACGGTGCTGAGCAGCGTGTTCTACGCGCGGCCGTCGAGCCGCTGGCCGTGGCTGGTCTGCGTCGATCTCGCGCTGACCGTCGCCCTCATGTTCACCTCGGCGTGGATCCTGACCACCGCGCAGTTCGACGCCAACACCCCGCTCATCACGACGGTGTGGGCGGCGGTTCCGCCCGCGGCCGCCGGGACACGGTTCGGCGCGCTCGGCGGGGTGCTGGCCGGACTGGTGGTCTCGGTGGTCACCGGGCTGGTGCGCTGGCGGTTCGACGTCGACGTCGCGAGGGACGGTTTCCTGCTCACCGCGAGCGGGTTCGTGATCGGGCTCGCGGCGACGATGGCCCGCCGGTCGGCCGACGCGCTGACCAGGGCGTTGCGCATGGAGGCCGCGACGGCCGAACGGGAGCGGCTCGCCCGCTCGATCCACGACAGCGTCCTCCAGGTGCTCGCGCGCGTGCGCAAACGCGGCGCCGAATTCGGCGGGGAGGCCGCCGAACTGGCGAAACTGGCCGGTGAGCAGGAGATCGCGCTGCGGGCGCTGGTCACCACCGAGCCGACGCATCCGAGCGAGAACGGGACCACCGACCTCCGGGCCGCGCTGCAGCTGCTCGCGACGCCGTCCGTGCAGGTCTCGACGCCCGCGGGCGAGGTCCAGCTGCCCGAACACGTGAC
The DNA here is from genome assembly GCF_000400635.2 of Amycolatopsis keratiniphila. NCBI lineage: Bacteria > Bacillati > Actinomycetota > Actinomycetes > Pseudonocardiales > Pseudonocardiaceae > Amycolatopsis > Amycolatopsis keratiniphila. The sequence goes on from NC_021252.1 coordinate 8,883,973, forward strand.
CGCGGAGCTGGTGGCCGTGGCGCGCGAGGCGCTGTCGAACGTCGAGAAGCACGCGGGCGAGGATGCGCACGCTTGGGTGCTGCTGGAGGACCTGGGCACCGAGGTCGTGGTCAGCGTCCGCGACGACGGCCCGGGAATCGCGCCCGGTGTCCTGGAACGCGCGGCGGCCGAGGGACATCTAGGTATCGCGGAGTCCATCAAGGGACGGGTGCGGGATCTGGGCGGCAGTGCCGCCCTGGACACCGCGCCCGGCCAGGGCACGGAATGGGAAGTCAAGGTTCCAGTGGCGGCGAGGGGGAAGCGATGACCGAAGCGCCTCAGGTCTCGGTGATGGTGGTCGACGACCATCCGATGTGGCGGGACGGCGTCGCGCGCGACCTGGCCGAGCACGGGTTCGACGTGAAGGCCACCGCGCCGGACGCGCCCGCCGCGGTGCGGATCGCGCGGACGGTCCGGCCGGACGTCGTGCTGATGGACCTCAACCTCGGCGAGACGTCGGGCGTCGACGCCACCCGCGAGATCACCGCGGAACTGCCGTCGACGAAGGTGCTCGTGCTGTCCGCGAGCGGCGAGCACAGCGACGTCCTCGAGGCTGTCAAGGCCGGAGCGTCGGGTTACCTGGTGAAATCGGCATCGGCGAGCGAACTGGTGGACGCGGTCAAGCGGACCGCGGCCGGCGACCCGGTGTTCACCGCCGGGCTGGCCGGGCTCGTCCTCGGCGAATACCGCCGCATGGCCGACGCGCCGGACGACGGGCCCGCGCCGCCGCGGCTGACCGAACGCGAGACCGACGTCCTGCGCCTGGTCGCGAAGGGGATGACGGCGCGGCAGATCGCCGAGAAGCTCGTGCTCTCGCATCGGACGGTGGAGAACCACGTCCAGTCGACGCTGCGGAAACTCCAGCTGCACAACCGCGTCGAACTCGCCCGCTACGCCATCGAGCACGGGTTGGACGAGGAGTAGCTCACCCCTGGCCGATCGTCACCACCGAGCGGTTCCGCTCGGCGGGCAACGCCGTTCTGACGACCGTCCACTGTGGCCGGTCGAGCCGCCAGCTCGCGACGACGTCCGTGGCGAGCACCAGGCTGTCGTCCTCGGTCCACTCGACCGCGGCCCGTTTGAGCTCGGTGGCGATCGGGGTCGAGGGCGCGTGTGTCCAGGTCAGGGTGTCGAGGGCGAGCACCCAGACGTCGGCGGTCTGCGTGGCCGTCCCGGCCCAGGCCGGGTCGCCGAACAGCACGGCGACCTTGTAGCCGTCGCGGCTCGGCACCACCGGGCCCGGTTTGCCGTTGGCCACCGGCCGCTTGACCGGCATGCGCTGGTTGTTCCGCAGGTCGAGCACGGAGAACTCGGTCAGCTCGGCCAGCAGCATCCGGTCCTTGGTGATCGCCAGCACCCGGGGGAACTGGTGCACGGCGCGGCCGGTGGCGGGGTCGATCAGCACGTCCTCGGCGGTCGTCGTCCCGGTGTTCACCGTGATCAGCAGGCCCTGCGGCACCTCCTGGCGCACCGCCATCGTGCAGCTCGCCGGACGCCCGCGCCCGCGCTCGACGCCGAGCAGCGAGACGTACTGCAGGCGGCAGAGGTCGTTGCCGTCGTCACGGATCAGCCAGACACCGCTCTCGTCGGCGGCCGGGGCGACACTACGGGCCTTGCCGAGTTTCCACGGCTGGTTCTCGGGATCGCCGTAGACGAGCACCTCGGACGGCTCCAGGCACGACGGCCCGCAGCGGCCTGCCGACAGCACGACCGGGAACTTGCCGACCCGGATGACGTCGTTGACCCGGTCACCGGCCGGGGCGCCGGGCAGCGGGGTGGTCGCGCCGGTGGCGGGATCGAGCATCGAGGCCGGCGAGGTCGCCATGACGAGCCGGAACCCGCTGTAGTCCACCGGGACGCCTTCGAGTTTCGACGCCGGCGGGGCCGTCGGCACCGGGGCGGCTTCCGGCGGGTTCGCTTCGACAGAGCATCCGGCCAGCAGCAGGACAGCCGCCACCAGGGCGGCACAGGGGAGAAATGCGGGTCTGTTCAGGGTATTTCCCCGATCTCGCGCGTGAGAATCGGTTCTACCATTCCTGGCATGGGCGAGGAAGAGCAGCCGGCGACCGAAACCAAGCCGTTGACCGGACGGGACATCCGGGTCTCCGACGCGGAGCGCGAGCACGTCGTCGAGGTCCTGCAGAAGGCGATCGGCCTCGGCATGCTGAACCTCGACGAGTTCACCGAACGGACCGACCGCGCCCTCGCCTCGAAGACCCGCGGTGAGCTGAACGCGGTGCTCACGGATCTGCCCGGCCTGGTGCATCCCGAAGCCGGGATGGTGCGGCAACAGCAGAACCCGTGGGCTCCTCCACAGCAGCAGCCCGCCTACGCCTCGACGTCCGGTGTCATGGAGCTCAACGGCAAGTATTCGGCGTTGCAGCGCAACGGGAACTGGCTCGTCCCCGAGTCGATGGTGATCCGGAACAAGTACGGCGCCACGAAACTGGACTTCTCCCAGGCCGAGATCCGGTATCCCGTGGTGCACATCGAGTTGCAGGCCAAATGGGGGCCGGTGGAGATCACCATCCCCGAGGACGGCGCCGTCGACACGAACTCGATCACCGACATCAAGTTCGGCAACCTCGACGACCGGACCCGCTCGAACGGCCGCCCCGGCACGCCCCGGTTCGTCATCACCGGGCGCGTGCACGGGGGGTCGCTGATCATCAAGTACCCGCGGCGGGGCTTCTTCGGCTAGGCCCCGACGGGGCGCACGTGGCGCAGGTGCCGGAGCACGAAGTACGCGACCGCGGCCAGCACCAGCGCGGCCAGCCCGGACACCGCGTGCATCCCGCTGGCGAACGCGTCGTGCGCGGGAACGGCGTCGGCGAGCCGGGAGCGGGTGACCGCGTTGCCCAGCGTCCCGACGGTCGCGATACCCAGCGCGTAGCCGAATTCGTTGCCGGTCTGGGAAAGCGAGGCCGCCGAACCGGCCTTCTCCGGCGGCACGGAGCCGACGACCAGATCCGTGCCCAGCGTGATCAGCGGGCCGCCGCACAGGCAGGTGATGGCGAAGGCGATCGACGGGATCACCGGACCCGCTCCGGGCTCGACCTGCGTCAGCAGCAGGAATCCCGCGATCGCACCGGCCAGCCCGGTGGCGATCAAGGTCGCGGGGCGGACGCGACGGGCGAGGATCGGGGCGGCCAGGAAGCTGACGGTCGAGGCCAGCATGCCGGGAAGCAGCGCCAGCGCGGCACCGACCGGGGAAAGCTCCAGCACGATCTGGAAGAACTGCGCGACGAAGAGCATGGTCGTGCCGCCCAGCATGGAGAACGCGCACATCCCGCCCAACGCCGTCGTGAACGCACGGCCGCGGAACAACGTCAGGTCGATCAGCGGGTCCTGGAGAGTCCGCTGACGCCGCACGAACACCGCGCCCAAGCCGAGACCGATCAGGAGCGAGGCCACCGGGACCACGTGCACACCCTCGCGGGCGAGTTCCTTGATGCCGTAGACCGCGGGAAGGATTGTGACCAGCGAAAGCGCGACGCTCACGAGGTCGAGACGGCCGGCGTTCTCGTTGCGGTACTCGGGCAGGAGCTTCGGGCCGACGACGAGCAGCAGGACCATCGCGGGGACGCCGAGCAGGAACACCGAACCCCACCAGAAGTGCTCCAGCAGCACGCCGCCGACCATCGGCCCCACGATCGCTCCGACGGTGAAGCAGCCCGCCCAGATGCCGATCGCGAGCGAACGCTGACGGCTGTCGGAGAACAAATTGCTGATCAGGGCGAGCGTCGACGGTGCCAGCGTCGCACCGGCGATCCCGAGGAGCGCGCGGGCGGCGATGAGCATCAGCGCGCTGGTCGAGAACGCGGCCAGCACGGACGCCAGCCCGAACGCCGTGGCGCCGATGAGCAGCAGTTTCCGGCGGCCGATGCGGTCGCCGAGGGTGCCCATGGTGACCATGAACCCGGCGATCATGAAGCCGTAGACGTCCATGATCCACAGCTGCTGGGTGCCGTCGGCGCCGAGGCTCTGGCTGAGCTTCGGCAGCGCGAGGATCAGCACGAACACGTCGAGGGAGACCAGGAAGGTGGGCAGGGCCAGCACGGCCAGCCCGACCCATTCCCGGCGTCCGGCCCGCGTCGGGGTCATGGTGGTCGTCATGGTCCGGTCCTTTCGTCGCTTCGGTGTCTTCACCTAGGCGTCGAAGTGGTGGACCGGATTTCGACATGCCCCCGGATCCGATTTCGGGAGCGGGGGACCTTTGCTACCGCTTGGCGGCGGCCTGCCGCGCGGCGACCGGGTCCGACGTGGCCAGAACCGCGTCGGCCAGTGCCTCGCATTCGGCCAGCGTCGTGGCCGCCAGGCTCGCGCCGACCGCGCGCACGGCGGGCGCGTTCATCGAGAGGCTGGTCAGGCCGAGCCCGGCCAGCACCAGCGCGAGCCGCGGGTCGGCGGCGGCCTCACCGCAGACTCCGGCGGGCTTGCCGGTGTCCTTCGCGGCCTGGCCGATGACCTTGAGCAGGCGCAGCAGGCCCGGCTGCCACGGATCGTTGAGCTTGGCGACCGCGCCGAGCTGGCGATCCGCGGCGAAGGTGTACTGCGCGAGGTCGTTGGTGCCGACGGAGACGAAGTCGACCGCGTCGAGGATCTCGCGGGCGGTCAGCGCGGCGGCCGGGATCTCGATCATCACACCCGCGCGGGCGATTCCGGCGGCGCGGACGCGCTCGGCGAACCAGGCGGCCTCGGCGGCGGTGGCGACCATCGGGGCCATCACCGAGACCTCGGCACCGGAATCCTGCGCGGCACCCGCGATGGCCTCGAGCTGGCGGTCGAGGATCTCGGGACGGTCGAAAGCGACGCGAAGGCCGCGTACGCCGAGGGCCGGGTTGGGCTCGTCCTCGGGCTCCAGGAAGGCGAGGGGTTTGTCGGCGCCCGCGTCGAGGGTGCGGACGATGACCGGCTTGCCGCGGAACGGCGTGAGCACGGCGGTGTAGGCCTTGCGCTGCTCTTCGACGCTCGGCTCGGAAGAGGCGTCGAGGTAGCAGAACTCGGTGCGGAAGAGGCCGACGCCTTCCGCGCCCGCCTCCGCGGCGGCCTGGGCGTCGGTGGCGGAACCGACGTTGCCGAGCACCTTCACGCGGTGTCCGTCGGAGGTCGCGCCGGTGCCGTCCCAGTCGATCGCGCCGGTCTTGGTGGCCGTGACGACCTCGGCGTCCGGGTCCGCGACCTCGACGACGCCGGTGTCACCGTCCACCGCAAGCGCTTGCGCGTCGAGCGCGAGGAGCCCGCGGACCGCGACGACGGCGGGAATGCCCAGCGCGCGGGCGAGGATCGCGGTGTGGCTGGTGGGGCCGCCCTCTTCGGTGACGAGCGCGAGCACCTTGTCCGGGTCGAGGCCCGCGGTGTCGGCGGGCGCGAGGTCGCGGGCGACGAGCACACTCGGCGAAGCCGGGTCGGGAACGCCAGGAGGCGCGATGCCGAGCAGTTCGGCGATGAGCCTGTCGCGTACGTCGAGGACGTCGCGGGCCCGCTCTGCCATGTAGCCGCCGGCGGCCGCGAGCGCGTCGGCGAACTTCCCCGCCGCCTGGTGCACCGCGCGCGGCGCGGGCAGGTTCTGCTCCTTGACCAGCTGCTCCGCCGAGGAGACGAGCGCCGGGTCGGCCGCCATCGCCGCGGTGGTGATGAGGATTGTCGCGGCCTCACCGGTCGCCGTCTCGGCGAGCTTCTCGAGCCTGCCCGCCACGATCTGCGCGGCCGGGGCGATCCGGGCGGCCTCGGCGGCGGGATCGGCCGGTGCCGGCGTGCTCGCGGGTTCACCGAGCGGCTCGGCGACCCGGACGACAGGACCGCTCGCGCGGCCGGGACTGACGGCGACCCCGGACAGTGACTCAGACGGCATGGTCTAGACCATATCTCATAGGCGGCGTGAGCTGGCTCATAGTCATCAGCAGAACACAGAAGGGGACATCATTCCAGTTCGGACGCCGTCGGATACGAAGGCTGCGCGCCTTGGCGGGTCACCGTGATCGCCGCCACCTTCACCGCCTTGCGCGCCGCATCGGCGAGCTCCTCGCCCTTCGCGAGCGAAGTGGCGAGCGCCCCCGCGAAAGCGTCACCGGCACCAGTCGTGTCGACAGCCTCGACCTTCGGCGACGGCACCTCCGTCACCCCGTCGGCCGTCACCACGGCCGCCCCCTTCGCGCCGAGCGTCACGACAGCGGCCTTCGGCCCGAGGTCGAGCAGCTTGGGGAAATCCGCCTCGCCACCGAGCAGGAACGCGGCCTCGTGCTCGTTGACCAGAAGGACGTCGAGCCCCTTCAGGGTCTTCGCCGAAAGCTCGGCCGCCGGGGACAGATTCAGCAGCGTCTTCACGCCTGTTTCGACGGCCTTCGCGACGGCGTGCTCGACGGTTTCGAGCGGGATCTCCAGCGACAGCACCACGATCTCGGCGCCGTCGAGGTCGACGTCTTCGGGCCGCAAGGCGGAATTGGCGCCGGGCGAGACGAGGATCGAGTTCTCGCCGTCCGGCGTGACCGTGATGTACGCGATCCCCGTCGGGCGCTCGCTCGTGCGCAGCGAACCCGTGTCCACCCCGGACTCGGCGAGCGACCGCTTGAGCAACTCGCCGTACGGGTCGTCGCCGACCGCGCCGAGCAACGCGACATCCGCCCCGAGCCGGGCCGCGGCGACCGCGGTGTTGGCGCCCTTGCCACCCGGCGACAAGATCGTGTCGCCACCGAGTACGGTTTCGCCACCACCAGGTCGCCGATCGACCGGGACGACGAGATCGGCATTGGCGGACCCGATGACCAGCACCTGAGAAGTCATGGAAGAGACCATGCCATGACCAGCAGTTGTCCGGTCGAGACCCTTCTCCAGGCGAAGATGTGAAGAACTTTGTAACTTTCTCGGCGCGTAGTGCGACAATCAGGCGAGCAGCGGAACGCCGTCACTCTTTCGGGGGATAACCTTCCCCCGGACGTCACTTCGGCGATCACGCCCGCTCTTGAGATGCGTTGCCGCGTCCAAGCGGTGACGTTGCCCCGATCCCGGCTTCCGTCGGGAAGAGGGCATCGGGTCGCCGGCGTCGATCACGTAGCCCCCCGAGTGATCGGCGCCGGCGGCGCCCCGGCTTCACGGGCGCCTCAACTTCCTGGAATAGACGCCGACTACGGCGATCGCCATAACCACGGTCAAGGTGCCGAAGGATCACAAGCACCAGATGCCGATGACACCGGCCGTTTCGTTAGATCCCCAACCGTTCGTCGGCCACGTCATGGTTCCTGTCGCGTCGACGAAGGTTCTGAACCTTCTTCATCGAGGTAACACGGGTCGTCGATTCCCGGCGAGTCGAAGGTGACTTCCGCATTTCTCTCGAGGACCGGCCAGATCTCTTCGACGTCCTCCGACATCAGTGCCGTCTCCGCGATGAGGATGTCGCCATTCTCTTCACGCTTCAGCCCCAGCGTTCGCGCCAAGCGCTCACGCGGGTAGTACGCGTCGACACTCTTCGATGGGCTGAGAACAACGTGAAACACGTCTGTGCCCGCGGCTCGGCGCAGTACCACCTTCTCGATGTCGCTCCAGCGCACAGACCAGCACCAGGTGCGGGACGTCAAGGTCGTCACCGTGATCCAGCGCGGCTTGAGAACCACTTCCCTGATGACCTGGCTCTGATCGCGTCGCAGCGAAACGATCGCCGCCGAGAACATCGACAAGCCCAGCAAGCCGGCGACGACACGCACTGCCACCCCGGTGTCCGAGATGATCCCGAATCCGAGGACCACCGTCGCGGCAAGCGCGATGAAACCGGCGCGCCGCTGTTTGCCGGAATCGACGACCTTAGAGATCGACAAGCCCTCTTGCGGTGCGGGATGCGACGTTGTTCCGTCTGTCCATCGCAAGGCGGCACGTTGGAAGACACCGAATCCACCCCGCTTGGTCTTCCGAGCGGGACGGCGCACCAAGCCGGGTCGCCGGGATTCGACCAAGGTCGCGAATCGCTCTGCTTCGACGGCCGTCATGGTCGTGGTCAGCCGATGACCGAACCTCGATCGCTTCCGGAACGTTTCATGCAGGAGGACGGCTGCTTCCGCCTCGGCCAAAGCGACATGAACAGAGAAGCGCCCACCGGCGATATGTTCGTCGAGGATCACTTCGCCGACTTCATCCCAAGACAGGACAAGGGTTTCGTCCTGCTCGGCCGGTTGTTCCAAACCCTCGTCCGTCACGGACGCTCGAAGGTACTTCGTGGTCTCGCGACGATGAAACGCAATGGAGCCGAGGAAGAAGAGCCCGATCGCGAAGACCGCTGCACCGAGAAGCTTCGCGTAGCCATCTTCGATTCCGGCCTGATCGGCGACAACGAACAGGCCGCCACCGAAGGTGATCAAGCCGATGCCGTTGAGCCCGGACACCAAGACCCTGGTGACGAACTTGGCGTTGTCGGGAATCCCGAACGCGACCACGTCCGCGGGGAGCGGCCAAGGTCCGCGGATCTCGCGCCGCCGGAACACGAACCGGTTGGTGAGCGCCCGCCGACCGGACACCACTCCCGCCAGGATCCCGGCCAAAGCCACCGCGATACCGGCGACGACCAGGAAACGCATGCCGCCGGCCAGCGCATCGGCCTGCAAGATCACCGTCGACAAGGTCAAGACGAGAACCACTGATTCCGACCACGCGGCGATACCCTTGGCGACCGCCACGGATTGAGACTCCCGAGCGACGACAGCCGTCGCCTGGTGCGGCGCGGACACCGGGTCGTCCGAGCGATCGGGCTCGCCCCAGCGCACGACACCGGCATCGTCGTCGGGCTTCTCTGGCCCGAATCCGCCGCGCCGCACTCTCTTGTCCCGCCACTCCACCGAACCGGGCTTGAATCGCTCGATGGTCGCTTCGGCGCGTTCCGCTTCAGCGGGATCCATGGCGGTGGTCATCAGGAATCCGTGTTCGGACTCGTTGCCGAATATCGGCAACAACTGTTGTCGTCCTCGCTCGTCCGAGATCGCGATGTGAACATCCACGCGACGACCACCTCGGTGACGATCGAAGACGAAACCGTCGATGCTCGGCCATGCGACGGTTTTCTGCCCTTCTCCGACAGGCTGGCTCATGCCGACGGGTGTGAAGGTGATTTCGATCGGCCAGGTGCGGCCGCTGTCACGCGCCCGGTTGATCGCCATCGGGATGAGCGGATAAACCGCCAGCCCGGCGATGAGGAACGTGCCCACCGACAATGCGGTGAAGCCGCCGCCATCGAGCAGCGCCCATCCCGCGGCGCCTCCGGCCAGCAGTAAGCCGAGCCCGATCAGGAAAAGCTCCACGGCAACGATGTTCGCCGCGGTACGACCGCCTTCCTCTGTCTCGGGAATGTCGAAGGTGATCGCAGCCTTCTCGGCGACGGTCTTTTCAGGTTTGATCGCACCGAAGGTGAGAGCCTGGACAACGCTCACGAATCCGATCTTCGTGACAACGAGCAACGCGATGATGAACGTTGCGAACAGCGCCACCCTGACGAAACCGTCGACCTGCGTGTAGCCCGGATCGTCCGGGTCTCGTTGGATCTGGACCAGGGTGTTGGCGCCGACCAGTACGACGGCCAGCGCGAACCAGCCGATCAGACCCCTCAATGCCGTCTTCAACGCACTCCTCGGCTGTCACAGCATCGCGTCACTCCAGCGAACCGGATATGCGCTGCCCACCTTGCTGGTCGAAAATGGGTGCTTCAGAAGATCTGGCGGATGAGGCCGGCGGAGCAGCGCTGTTCGGACCGACGATCCCGGCCTGTTTCGGCTCGTCGTCCTTCATGAGCTTGTCGGATTCTTTGCCGACAGCCTTCAAGGTCTCTTTTACCAACGTTTCCGTGTACTTGCCGGCATCCCCGAGAGTCGTCGAAACGTTCTCGATCCCCCGGCCGACGGCACCGAGGTTGTTCCAGTTGGCTCGCATCACGCTCGACGCGGAATCACCGGCCCTGGACATCGCCTTCCCCACCGGGGCGAGGAGTTCTCTTACCCTGACGAAGGCGGACATGAGTTGTTTGAAGAGCTTGTTCGCCTCGCCGAATGCCTTGGCGAGCTTTTTCACCCACCCCATCGCCTTTTGCGCGTACTGGATGGCCTTGGGCACTCCCTCGGCGGCCAACCCGGCAGGCGCTGCCGGACCGGGGTACCGCATCAAGATGCTGACGAGCTTGGCGAGCGCCTCGGAAATGAGGTCCCGGACCATGGTCCGGACGACGGCCAGAATCACCTTGCAGAGGCTGACCAACGTACCCATCGCGTTGGCGCCGACGGCCAGGCCCGAGTAGAGGTCGGCGCGGTCCTTGGCGAAGGCACGATAGGCGTCAGCGGCCGTCCCCTTCCAACCCGCACTGTCGTGATCGACGGTCTTGGAGAGGTCCTCGGCGACCTGTTCGAGTTCCTTGCCCACGTTCTCCCAGGTCCCGATCATGTTGTCGAGCGCCACCTGGTCGCCGACGAGCATGTCGAGGGGGTCCCGGAGAAACGACACGTGCTCGATGACCCAACCGAACCCGGCGCTCAGGAGCGTGCCGATCGGATCGGCCATCAACCCGACAAGCCCTATGGCCCCGTTGGCCAGGTTCGCCAGTCCCTCTGCCCAGTCACCACTGTTGATCTTGGCTGCGGTGTCCCAGAAGTCCTGGACGATTCCAGCGCCCTCGAGAGCGCTCTCGTCTCCGGCGGCATCGGTCTTGACCAGCGGGTTGGATGTGCCCGGGCCGGGGCGAATCTCGGCGGTCTCAGGCATCGTCAGTCCTCCAGCTTGAAGAGGCCCTTGAAGTCCTCTTCATCCCACTCTTTGACCTTCTGCCAGGTGTGCACGCGTTCCGCGTGGTCCAAAGACGCCTTCGACGCGGCCACGATCGACTCGAGCGCCTCGACCTGCCCGAGCCCGCAAATGGCGGCCAGAGGAATGCCGACCAAGCCGAAAGCTTCGGGGTTGGCCGTCGTCTCGACAGCCGAACCGACCCGGTTCAGCCGGATGCTGATGTCGTCGATCTTCTTGCGATGAGTCTCGAGCTCACCCGGATCGACATGGAAACCTCCGGACATGTTCTTTCCCTCCCTCAAGAACCCGCTCAGCGCAGGAAGTCGCCGCCGGTGAAGTAGTCGTCCTCGTGGTCCGTCTGCGGCCGGCGCGTGGCTCGCGGCGGCGCGGGCGGGGCCGGGGGTGTCGGCGGCTTCGGGGCGGGAGGCGGCGGAGGCGCGTCGAGTTCGTCTTCGGCGACGAAGCGGTCGTCCTCGTCCGCCTCCTGGTGACCGCCCTCGACGTAGCCCGTCGGTTCGGGTTCCGGGTACTCGTTGTGCAGCTGGTTGACCAGCTCGTTCATCGTTTCGGTGCCCGCGATGGACGGCACGCCGGTCTGCATCGCGCCCGCGAGTTTGCTCTGCGCGCTCTGGACGACGCGGAGGATCTCCTGCGCGAGCGCCGGGTTGTCCCGCACGGACGGGCCGATCTCCAGGCCGACGAGGTTCCCCGCGTGGTTGACCTTGACCGAGATCTGGCCGTCTTTGCTGCGTTCGGACACCGAAACGCTTTCGATCTCGGTGCGCATCTGATTCGCCTTCCGCTGGGCGTCGGCCAGCTTGGCCTCGAAATCAGCGAAGAGCTGCTCAGGGTTCGACACGCGAACCTCCCCTGTTCACGTCGTAGCCGTTCGGCGACCGAGTGTGGCATACGCGTCTGACATCGGGGAACGTTTGACGGACATCCGCACCCCGGTCGTGTGGATCACCACAGGCGACCTCCGGTTTTCCCTACCGGATCCGACGGCTTACCCCATGTTCCCGCAGGTCAGCGGGCCGTAGCGTGCCGGATATGACGATTTCGGACTGGAAACGCGCGGTCTTTGCGCTTCTCGTGCTTCCGGGGTATTTCGGTGGCGCGAAGGTCCAGCGTGGACTGACGCGGCGCTGGCTCGGAGGGCACGAGAGCGGGGCGCGCCCGCGGTACGTGGCGGCCTTCGGTCCGAGCGCGGTCACGTTCCTGCTCGCGTTGCTGCTGTTCTATCTCGTCGGGCGCATCGCGACCTACGGGCTCTTCTGGACCGGCAGCGACCCCGAGGGCACGTGGGGCGGGCCGACGCTGGCGGGGGCGTGGATCGTGCACTTCCTCATCGCGGCCGGGATGGCCGTGCCGATCTTCCTGGCCCTCCGTCCGCTCACCAGGCTCCAGGCCCGCCTTCTGGGTTCTTCCCCGGCAAGGGCGCACTGACCACCTAGAATGCCCGGATGACGAACACCGGCCGCAGGGGTCGCGAGCGGGCCGCGACCGATCAGGACATCCGCCGGACGGCGCGGGCGCTCCTGGTCGAGCAGGGGCCGGAGGCTGTGACCCTGCGGGCGATCGCGCGCGAGCTCGGCATCACGGCGCCGGCGTTGTACCGCTACTACGGTTCCCGCGACGATCTGGTCGAGCATCTGCGCGCGGACGTCGTGGCGGATCTGGCGGCCGGACTCGCCGAGGACATCGCGCAGCTGCCGGACGAGGGGGCGCTGCAGCTTTTCGCCATCTGCAAGGGATTCCGGCGCTGGGCGCTCGCGCACACCAAGGAGTTCACGCTGGTCTTCGCGTCGCCGGCGGGCGACGACACGTTGAGCAGGCTGGGCGAGCCGTTCGGGCGGATCTTCCTGGCGGCGGCGGGGCGGGTGCTCGCGATGCACGATCTGGTGACGCCGTCGAACGACGTGGTCCCGGCCGAGCTGCGCGACGATCTCACGTCGTTCCAAGAAGAACTGCTCGCCGTGCTGAAGGAGTCCGGGGCGACGTTCCCGCTCGAAAAGCTCGACCTCGGCGTGACGTACCTGATGATCCAGTTCTGGGCCCGGCTCTACGGGCACGTCACGCTCGAGGTCTTCGGCAACTATCCGATCCCGTTCTCGAAACCGGACGTCCTCTTCGACGCGATGCTGGCCGATCTCGCGCGCGAGATCGGCCTGTCCACCGAGTAGCTACGCCGCGTGCCCGCCGTCGACCGAGACGGTCGAGCCGGTCACGTACTTGCTTTCCGGCCGTGCCAGGAACGACACGGTGGCGGCGACCTCCGACGGCGAGCCGTAGCGGTCGAACGCCGTCAGGCTCCGCTGGTCGGCGGCGTACGGGCCGTCGGCCGGGTTCATGTCGGTGTCCGTCGGGCCGGGGTGGACGATGTTCACGGTGATGCCGCGCGGACCCAGCTCCCTGGCCAGGCCCTTGGTCATGCCCAGCAGCGCGGTCTTGCTCACCGCGTACAGCGACATCCCGGGGCCGGGCACGCGGTCCGAGACGCAGCTGCCGATGCTGATCACGCGGCCGCCGTCGCCGAGGTGCCGGGCCGCGGCCTGGGTGGCCACGTAGACACCGCGGACGTTGACCGCGAGCACGCGATCGATGTCCTCCAGGCTCGTCTGGTCGAGCGGGCCGACGAAGCCGACGCCCCCGTTGTTGACCAGCACGTCGAGCCTGCCGAATTCGGCGACCGCCGTGTCGACCGCGGAGACCACGGCCGCGGCGTCGGCGCTGTCGGCCTGGATGGCCAGCGCGCGGCGGCCGAGCGCCTTGATCTTGTCCACGACACCGGCCGCGAGTTCGGCGTTGTTCTGGTAGGTGAGCGCGACGTCGGCGCCGTCCTCGGCGAGCCGGATCGCCGTGGCGGCACCGATCCCGCGGCTGCCGCCGGTCACCAAAGCCACCTTGCCGTCGAGGGTCATGCGGTGTTCTCCGTTCGATTTCGTTGTCCTTGAACAACTCCATCGAATCGCCTCATGACCCTCGACGCTGGCGCGAATCGGCCACGGCGTTACAGCACGATGTTGACCAATCGCCCCGGCACGACGATCACCTTGCGCGGGGTGCCGTCGCCGACCAGCGCGGCGACCTTCTCGTCGGCCAGCGCGGCCGCCTGCACCGCGTCCTTGCCCGCGTCGGCGGGCACGGTGACGCGGGAACGCACCTTGCCGTTGACCTGGATCGGGTACTCCACAGAGTCCTCGACCAGGTACTTCTCGTCGACGACCGGGAACGGCCCGTGCACCAGGGAATCCGCGTGGCCCAAGCGCTTCCACAGCTCCTCGGCCAGGTGCGGGGCCAGCGGCGCCAGCATCAGCACCAGCGGCTCCACCAGCTCGCGCGGAGTCGCCTCGGCACCGCCGTAGACCTTGGTGACGTGGTTGTTCAGCTCGATCAGCTTCGCGCCGGCCGTGTTGAACCGCAGTTCCGCGTAGTCCTCGCGGACCCCGGCGATCGCCTTGTGCAGCTGCTTGCGGTCGGCGTCCGTAGCGTCCACTGTGGACACACGCAGCTCGCCGGTCTCTTCGTTGACGACCAAGCGCCACAGGCGCTGCAGGAAGCGCTGCGCGCCGACGACGTCCTTGGTCGCCCACGGCCGCGAGACGTCCAGCGGGCCCATCGACATCTCGTAGAAGCGGAAGGTGTCGGCGCCGTAGTCGGCGGCCATCTGGTCAGGAGTCACGACATTCTTCAGGCTCTTGCCCATCTTGCCGTATTCCTGGTTGACCTCTTCTTCGCCGAAGAAGAACTTGCCGTCCCGCTCCACGACCTGATCGGCCTGGACATGCACACCGCGGGCATCGGTGTACGCGTACGCCTGCACGTAGCCCTGGTTGAACAGCTTCCGGTACGGCTCCTTGGACGACACGTGGCCCAGGTCGAACAGCACCTTGTGCCAGAACCGCGAGTACAGCAGATGCAGCACGGCGTGCTCGACACCGCCGACGTACAGGTCCGTACCGCCCGGGTCGTCGACGCCGTGCTCGGCGGGCCGCGGGCCGACCCAGTACGCCTCGTTCTCCGGCGCGACGAACACGTCCTGGTTGGTCGGATCCAGGTACCGCAGCTGGTACCAGCAGGAACCCGCCCAGTTCGGCATGGTGTTGATGTCGCGGCGGTAGGTCTTCTTGCCCTCGCCCAGGTCCAGTTCGACCTCGACCCAGTCGGTGGCGCGCGCCAGCGGCGAGGACGGCGTGCTGTCCTTGTCCTCCGGGTCGAACGTCACGGGCGAGTAGTCGGCGACCTCGGGCAGCTCGACCGGCAGCATGCTTTCCGGCAGCGCGTGGACGTGGCCGTCCTCGTCGTAGACCACCGGGAACGGCTCGCCCCAGTAGCGCTGCCGCGAGAACAGCCAGTCGCGCAGCTTGTACTGGACGGTGCCGCGGCCGTGCTCGTTCTCCTCCAGCCAGCCGATCATCGTCTTCTTGGCCTCGTCGACGCCCATGCCGTCCAGGAAGCCCGAGTTGATCGCGGGCCCGTCGCCGGTGAACGCCAGCTCGCCGAAGCCTTCCGTCGGCTGGACCGTGCGGATGATCTCCAGGCCGAACTTCTCGGCGAACTCCCAGTCGCGGGTGTCCTGGCCCGGGACGGCCATGATCGCGCCGGTGCCGTAGCCCATCAGCACGTAGTCGGCGACGAAGACGGGGATCTCCTTGCCGTCGGCCGGATTCACCGCGTAGGAGCCGGTGAAGACGCCGGTCTTCTCCTTGTTCTCCTGACGGTCCAATTCGGACTTCCGCGAAGCGGCGGCGCGGTACTCGGCGATCGCTTCGGCCGGGGTGGCGGCGCCACCGGTCCAGCTCGCGTCGACGCCTTCCGGCCACGTGGCGGCGGTCAGCTCGTCGACCAGCGGATGCTCGGGCGCGACCACCAGGTACGTGGCACCGAACAGGGTGTCCGGACGGGTCGTGAAGACCTCGATCTTCTTGTCGCCGGACTCGAACGACACCCGCGCGCCGTGCGAGCGGCCGATCCAGTTGCGCTGCATGGACTTGACCTTCTCGGGCCAATCCAACAAGTCCAGGTCGTCGACCAGGCGGTCGGCGTACGCGGTGATGCGCATCATCCACTGACGCAGATTGCGCCGGAACACCGGGAAGTTGCCACGTTCGCTGCGGCCGTCGGCGGTGACTTCTTCGTTCGACAGCACCGTGCCCAGCCCGGGGCACCAGTTCACCGGTGCCTCGGAGAAGTAGACCAGCCGGTGCGTGTCGATGATCGCCAGCTGCTCGGCGCGGGTCAGCTCGCACCAGTTGCGGCCGTCAGGCGTCCGGCGCTTGTCCTGGGCGTACTCGGTCTCCAGCTCGACGATCGGCCGGGCCTTGCCCGCCTTCTCGTCGTACCAGGAGTTGAAGATCTGCAGGAAGATCCACTGGGTCCACTTGTAGTACTCCGGATCGATCGTCGAAATCCGGCGACGCTCGTCGTGACCCAGGCCCAGGCGCCGGATCTGGCGCAGGTAGGTCTCCATGTTCTCTTCGGTCGTCTTGCGCGGGTGCTGCCCGGTCTGCACCGCGTACTGCTCGGCGGGCAGCCCGAAGGCGTCGAAGCCCATCGTGTGCAGCACGTTGCGGCCGATCATGCGGTGGTACCGCGCGAAGACGTCGGTCGCGATGAAGCCCAGCGGGTGCCCGACGTGCAGGCCGGAGCCCGACGGGTACGGGAACATGTCCTGGACGAACAGCTTGTCCGACGGGACCTCGCCGTCCTCGTCCGCGAGCGGGCCCACCGGGTTCGGTGCGTGGTAAGTGCCGTGGTCGGACCAGTAGTCCTGCCAACGCTGCTCGATCTGGCCCGCCAGCTCCGCGGTGTAGCGGTGCTGAGGGGCCGCGTCGGCGCCTTCGCTCGCCTGGTTCATCGCCGAAATCCTCCGTGCTCATCCACGTCAAGCCACTCCAGAAACAACTCGACCCCTCAGCCCGGAGGGCATGAGGGGTCGCCGCGCTGGTCCCGGCCGTTCGACCGAGTTCAGCGCGGCAGGCTAAGGAGCAGCCGAGCCGTGTTCATGGGTCCAGTTTAACGCCCAGGTCAAAGGCGTTCCGAGGGGACCGCCAGAGCGATGAACTGGGTCACCTGGGTCGCGGAGAAGTTGTTGTCGCTGACCAGGACCAGGCTGCGCTCCCCGTTCGGGAGGCGCGGGCCCCAGGTCATGCCCTCGACGTTGTCCACCGTGGACAGCTTGAAGTCCGCGAGGTCGGCGAGAAGGCGCTTCTTGACCGGCTTGACCTTCTTCGCGTCGGCGAGGGAGGGCGTGTTCAGGATGTTGGTGGCGCCCTTGGTGTCGATTTCGTAGATGCGGATCTTGTTGCCGACACCGGTGACGAACGACCGCTCCATCACCAGGTAGCGCGTCGGATCGGCCTGGTCGACGGCCAGCAGCGCCGAGACGCCGGTGGTCGCGAACGCGCCGGGCGGGTTCGGCGCCGCGAAGACCTTCTCCTGCGGGTACGCGTACTGCGCGAGGACCGGTCCGAACCGCGACTGGACGGTGATGCGCGAAAGGGCGCCCGACGTGGTGTTCGCCTCCGGGCCGTCCTGGAGCAGCGGGCCCTCGACCGAGCTGGCGACCAGCGATCCGAAGCCCGCGAAGGTGAGGCCTTCGAGGGCGAGGTTCTGCCGCGGCCCGGCCGTCTCAGCCATCTTTTCGTTGGCAGGAATCGGCAGGTCACGGACGTAGGAACCGTCGCGCTCCGCCTCGCGGATCGACGGGTCGATCCGGGCCGCGGCCGACCGCTCGCCCTCCTGCGACCAGACGTACCGGCCGGTCCAGGGGTCGACGCGCAACTCTTCGGGGTCGATGGTCTGCATGTTCGGCGGCAGCGCGGGGTCGTTCTTCGCGAGCGGCGGATACGGCGTGCCGTCGGGACGCAGGAGCGGCTTGGTGCCGGTGAAGGTCACCGGGCCGAGGCCCTTGGCGTCGACGGAGAACTTCGCCGTGTAGAAGCGCGCCGGGTTGAGGGCGGAGCGGTCGTCGCAGATCAGCGCGTACTCGCCGGTGCGGGGGTCGTAGTCGATGCTGGACAGGCCGCCGACGACGGTGCCCTCGTAGGGCAGGGCGTTCGGGACGATCTGTTCCCCGATCAGGCGAAGCGGACGGTGACCCGCTTCGGCGGCCGGTGCGGCCATCAGGGTGAGGGGGATGGCCCCGATCAGGGCTGCGGAGAGAGCTCGGCGTGACATGGCCTGTAGCACAGTCGATCAGGGTATCCGGCAGGTTGCCGGAACGTCACGCTTATCCTCGTGGAGTGTTCGTCATAGCGCTGGTCCCGATCGTGCTGGGTGTCCTCGTCGGCTGGGGTGGGTTCCTCGGCCTGCGCGAGAAGCTGCCGCGTGACCGCGGCGCCGGCGTGCGCACCGCCGCCACGATGCGCAGCGAAGACGCCTTCCGGCTCGGCAACAAGGTCGCCGGGGTCCCGACGCTGGCGGGCGGCGTGATCGCCGTGCTCGCGGGGATCGCCGCGCTGGTCATGCCGACGACCTTCGGGCTCCTGCTGGCCTCGTTCGTGGGCGTGGTCGGGCTGGTCGCGCTGGTCGCGGCCGGGGGAGTGCTCGGCAACCGCGCCGCCGCGACGGTGCCGGAGCCCGAACCGGAGCGGCCCGCCGGCTGCAGTGGCTGCGCCTGCGGCACCTGCGGTGTCTTCAAGAAGGCCGACACCGCCACCGCCTAATTGCGCTGGAGGTCTCCCGGATGGGTGGCCAGCAGCGCCAGCGGGATGCCCTGACGCCGCAGCACCTGGCCCCACAGGTCGTGGTGTGGCGAGGCGAGGACGTCACTCGGCAGCGCCGGGACGATCACCCAGTCGTCGCGTTCGATCTCGTTCGCCAGCTGGCCGGAATCCCAGCCCGCGTATCCGGCGAACACCCGCACGCCGCGGACCTTCGGCACCAGGATCTCGGGATCGGTGTCGAGGTCGACCAGCGCGACCGGGCCGCGGACGGCGATCACGCCGGGCACGCTCGACGCCGTCTCGCCGGTCCGCAGTGCGGCCAGGCACAACGCCGTCTTCTTCTCGACCGGACCGCCGACGAACACCGACTGCGGCTCGGCGACGTGCCCGCCCCAGTTCGGGAGCACGTCGTACACCGGCACGTCACTCGGCCGGTTGAGCACGACGCCGAGCGTTCCCTCGTCCCGGTGATCGATGACGAACACGACGGTTCGCCGGAAGTTGGGATCGAACATCGTGGGGGCGGCGACCAGGAGCGTTCCCGGTTCGACCTCGGCGTCCGCTGGCACGCCCGCCATGATCCCACTTCGAGCGGGGACAAATCGTCCGGCTCTGGGAACAACAGCATCACGAGCACCGTTGGACACAACGGTCGGTGCGCTTTCCGTGTCCCCCGGGCTCACTGAAGAACCGCCTTTGTGGAATACCGTCCGGCTGGAGCCACACTGCGCATAGCCGCCGAGAGGCGACCTCAAAGCGCATCGGCCACCTTCAATAGGCTGGTGCCGTGACGACCACCGCCACGGCGCCCACCAGGGCGTTCGTCCGCGACCGTGACTTCCTCCGACTGCTGTTCACGCGGTTTTCCGCGCACTGGGGCAACGGCATGTACCAGGCCGGGCTGACCGGTGCCGTCCTCTTCAACCCCGAACGCGCCGCCGACGCGCTCGCCATGGCGGGCGGGTTCGCGGCACTGCTGCTGCCGTATTCGATCGTCGGACCGTTCGCGGGTGCGCTGCTCGACCGCTGGGACCGCCGGAAGGTCTTGATCTTCGCGAGCCTGCTGCGGTCGGCCACCATCCTCGCGACGGCCGTCGCCGTGGGCACGGGCGTGGCCGGGATCGGGCTCTTTTCCCTCGCCTTGGCATCCGAAGGCATCTCGCGGTTCATCGGCTCGGGCCTGTCCGCGTCGCTTCCGCACGTCGTGGAAGAGAAGTCCGTGGTGGCCGCGAACGCCTTCGCGGCCACCTGGGGTTCGGTGCTCGCCGTCGTCGGCGGAGGCTGCGCGATCGGCCTCCGGGCGCTGACCGGCGCGGACGACGCCGGTTCCGCGTGGGTCACCGCCGTCGCCGCGCTGGGCGGGATCGGCGCCGCCGTCCTCGCCGCCGGATTCGCGCGCGGACTGCTCGGGCCGTCGACGGTCGACGAGCCGTCGAACCCGGCCCTCGCCGTCGCCCGTGGCCTGGCCGATGGCGCGAAGGCGGCCTGGCGCACGCCCAGCGTCACGGCCGGGTTCGTCGCGCTGTTCGCCCATCGCGCGTCGTACGGCATCTCGCTGCTGGTGACCGTGCTGTTGATGCGCAACCACTTCGCCGCCGGGATGACGAGGCTGGGCCAGATGGCGGGGTTCGCCGGTGCCGGGATCCTCGTCGCCGGACTGCTGACCGCCTGGCTGATCAAGTTGTTCGGCAGGGTCCGTGTCGTCGTGGGGGCGCTGGTGCTGGCGGCGGTCGCGCAGTCCGCGCTCGGCCTGCCGATGACGATCCCCACCGCGTTGCTCGCGGCGTTCCTGGTGACCGGCGCCGGGCAGGTGCTGAAACTGTCCGTCGATTCGTCGGTGCAGCTCGACGTCGCCGACGAAGCGAGAGGGCGGGTCTTCGCGCTCTACGACACGCTTTTCAACATCACCCAGGTCGTCGCGGTCTCGCTGGCCGCGACGGTGATCCCGGCCGACGGCCGCTCGCCGGGATTGCTCGTCACGGCGACCGTCCTCTACCTGGCTGGAGCGGCCGGCCATCTGCTCGCCGTGCGAAAACGCCAGATCCGGTGATATGACGCGGGCGTTGGCATTAGGGTGACGCTTACCGACACCGGGTGGCGTATGCCCGGGATCCAGCACCAGCGGGGGCTCAAGTGACGACGGCCGGCGACGACAGCGCACGCCTCGAAGCTCGCAATGCCGCCATGAAGGACCAGGTCGACACGCTGCTCGAACAGTTCGAGCGCCAGACGGCCCAGCTCCGGGACGCGCAGGAAGCCGCTTCGCAGACTTCGGCGACGGTGGTCTCGCAGGACGGCCTCGTCCGCGCCACCATCGACGCGACCGGCACCCTGGCCAAACTCGAGATCCAGCCGAACGCCTTCGAGCGCACCAACCCCGCGCAGCTGGCCAACACCGTGCTGACCCTGGTCCGCCAGGGATCACTGCAGGTCAAGCAGCAGGTCGCCGAGCTGATGGCCCCGATCACCGAAGGGCTGCCGGACCTCTCGGACCTCATCGAAGGCGCGCCTTCGCTGCAAGGGCTGATGCCGGCGATCCCGGACTTCCTCGCGGCCGAAGAGGAAGAGGCACCGGCGAAGTCCGACGAAGACTTCGACGCCCCGCTGATGATCAAGGACGACGCACCGCCGCCTCCGCCGCCTGCCCCGCCCGCGCCGCCGACACCGAAACCGGTTCCGAAACGGGTGCGTCAGCAGGACGACGATGAGGAAGAGCCGCCCTCGAGCTGGCTGACCAGGGGAGTCTGATGCCGAACGGTGGGGGTGGCGCCGGGTTCACCGCGGACCCGGACGCGGTGAAGTCGGCCGCGGCCAAATTGGGGATCGCCGCGGACCAGCTGGACGAGGCGGGCAAGGAACTGCTGGCCGCGATGAATTCGCTCGGCGCGTGCTGGGGCAACGACGACGCGGGCAAGGAGTTCGCGAAGGACTACGAGCCGGGCGCGCAGGGCTCGTCCGAGGGATTCGCGAACGTCGTCGAGGCGCTGCGGGGGATGCAGCACAACGTCGAACGGTCGATGACCGCGTTCACGAACGCCGAGGAAGAGATCAAGTCGACGCTGGACAAGAAGGTCTAGCGCCGTGGGTATGGAGATGCCCGACGCGGTCAAGTGGCTCTTGCCGATCGTCGTCGGGGAAAGCTGGCCCGAAGGCGACGAGGACAAGCTCCGCGAGCTGCGCGACGCCTGGCACAACGCCTCGAGGGCGATCCAGCCGATCGCCGACACCGCGACCAAGGGCGCCACCGAGGTCCTCGGCGGCTGGAGCGGTCAGGGCGCGGAAAAGTTCGCCGAGGCCTGGAAGAAGTTCGTCGAGGGCGACGAGGCGTACTTCAAGTCGCTCGCCGATTCTTCGAAGGCGCTGGGCGACTCGTGCAACGCGACCGCGCTGGACGTCGAGTACACGAAGTACATGATCATCATCTCGCTGGTGATCCTGGCCGCGCAGATCGTCGCGATGATCGCGGCCGCGGCGGTGACGTTCGGTGGTTCGACGGCCGGGATCGCGCCCGCGCAGATCGCCACCCGTATGACCGTCCAGATGATCTTCCGCCAGCTGATGCAGAAGCTCGCGCAGGAAGGCTTCAAGAAGGTCGCGAAGGAACTCCTGGAGAAGCTTCTCAAGGAGGGCCTGAAGAAGATCGGCAAGGAAGTCCTGCAGAACACGGCGATGAACCTCGCCATGGACGCGGGGATCCAGGGCCTGCAGATGGCCAAGGGCGACCGCGACAGCTGGGATTTCAGCAAGACCAAGGATTCCGCGATCAGCGGCGCCGTCGACGGTGTGGTGGGCGCGGGCAGCAGCAGTATCGGCAAGGGCGCCACCAAGGGACTTTCCGACAGCGTCGGCGGCCAGATCGTCGACAGCGCGGCGCGGGGTGCCGTGCGCGGCGCGGCCGAAGGTGTCGCCAGCACGGTCGGGCAGGCCGCCGTCACCGGTGACCTCGACAAGCTTTCGGCCAAGGACGTGCTGATGGGCGCGTCCGGCGGGGCGGTCGGCGGCGGTGTCGACGGGGCGAAGAGCCAGATCGGCGACATCAAGGCCGCGAACACGCCCGGCGACTCGGGTCCTTCCACGCCGGATGTGGATACCGGGGATGCGGGGACGGGTTCGCGGACTCCGGGTTCTTCGGACTCGCGCTCCTCCTCGGACTCGGGTTCTTCTTCGGACTCGCGCTCCTCTTCGGACTCCGGCTCTTCGTCAGACTCTGGCTCTTCTTCGGACTCCGGCTCTTCGTCGAACTCGGGTTCTTCGTCAGACTCGCGCTCCTCCTCGGACTCGGGCACTTCGCCGGAACCGCGTTCTTCTTCGGATTCCGGTTCCTCTTCGCGATCGGACTCTTCGCCGGATCCCGCGCCACGGACCACTTCGGACGGTCAGGCGGCTTCGAGCCGCGGTTCGGACGGCTCCGCCGACCCGCAGCCGCGTTCCGAAAGCGGCCCGCAGCGGACGGCGGACAGCGACCGGGTCAGCCAGTCGTCGATGCAGGCTCCGGAACGCCCGGCCGACGCCCCGGCGAACACCGGGGACGGTCAGCGTGCGGCGCAGACCCATCAGAACGCTCCGGCGGCCGCCGCCGACAACGGATCCGGTCAGCAGCAAGCCGCGGCGGGTAATCAGCAGCAGGCACCCGCCGCCCAGTCCCAGGCGCCGGGACAGGCGCCGGCTTCGGGGCCCGCGCCGAGTCCTTCGCAATCCAGCGCGATGCCGCCTGCGGCTTCCTCGGGCGCGCCGTCGAGTTCCGGCGGCTACGGCATGGCGTCGAACCCGGGTTCCGGCTCCTCCGCTCCCTCGGGTGGCTACGGCATGGCACCCGGTGGCAACCCGCCGGGCAATGGGCCCACGCCAGGTGGTTTCCCGCCCGGCGGACACGATCCGTCCCGGCCTCCCCGGCAGAACGACGGCGTCCAGGCCGCCGGTTTCGCGAGCAACGGCGGACCGCAGCAGCCGCGGTTCGACCAGCCGCCCGCGCCGATGCCTTTCCAGGGCCAGCAGCCGATGCAGCCGCCGCCTCCGGGTGGCTTCGCGCCGCCTCCGCCGCCTCCGCCCGGTGGTGGCCCCATGCCACCGCGAGGACCGCAGGGACAGCCGGGTCCGATGGGCCCCCGTCCGCCGCAGCAGCATCCCGGTCAGGGCGGATATCCGCAGGACCGCGGGCCGCGCCAGCGTCCTCAGCAACCGCCGCAGCCTCCTGGTCCGCCGCGGCCGCCTCAGGGTTACCAGGGCAGGCCCGGACCTGGTCCGGGCCCGAACGGCGGGGTTCCGCCGCGCCCGCAGACGCCTCCGCCCGGTCCGCCTCCGGGCAACCGCGGCCCGGCGGGCCATCCGCCGCCTCCGCCGCGGCCCCAGCATCCGGGCAACGGTCCGTTCCCCGGCAACCGCGGCCCCGTGCCGCCGCCACCCGGTCACCAGTCCGGGCATCACCCCGGCCGTCCGGGGCATCCGGGACAGCAGCCCGGCAGGCCGATGCCGCCCGGTGCCGAGCCGCCGCGTTTCGGTGGTCCGCAGCGTCCGCCGCAGGTGCCGGCACCGCGTCCTGGCCATGACCCGAACGCGGGGCCCCAGCAGCCGCAACGTCCGCCGCAGCAGCAGCCGCCGGTGCGGCCGGTGGAGCACGCGCCGCGGCAGGTGCCTCAGGACCACGGCGCGAACGCGCCCAAGGACACCGAGCTCCCGAAGGACACCCAGGCTCCGAAGGACACCGAGCTCCCCAAGGACACGGAAGTCCCCAAGGACACCGAGACGCCGAAGGACGTCGAGAGTCCCAAGGACGTCGAGGCACCGAAGGACACCGACGCGCCCCAGGACGTCACGCCGACCATCGACGAGCCGTACCTGACCGACCCGGACTTCCACACGGACGATCCCGCCGCCTACCGCGCGCTCGCCGAGACGCAGATCGACAAGCGCGGTTTCGACAAGGACACCGGGGAAGCGCGGAGCGAACAGGTCCGCCGCGAAGGTCTCGCCAAACGCGACGCCCACGAAGACCCGCGTGTCAAGGAAATGTCGGATCAGGGCGCGTACGCGGTGCACAGCTACACGCGCACCGACATGGCCGAGCGGATCACGCACGCCCAGCGTCACGGCGGCGCGGAGCTGGACGCACTCCGGCCGCATATCGAGGCGATCACCTCCGGCCTCAACGAGATGCCCGCCTACGAGGGCCTCGTCTCGCGGCGGGTGAACTTCAACGGCAACGAGAGCGCGATCCGGGCCTTCCTCGACGCGCACGCCAAGGGCCAGGTCATCGTCGACCCGCAGATGCTGAGCACGTCGCGGGTCACGCCCGACCATCCGCGCAGCACTTTCCCCGGCGAAGTCGAGATGCGCATCCAGTCGAAGACCGGACGCCACATCGAAGACCTCGCGTCCAAAAAGGACGAACGCGAAGTGCTGATGAAGTCGGCGACGCAGTTGCGCGTCACCGACGTCAAGCCGGGCCCAGGACATCCCGAACACCCGGACTACAAGGAGCGGCTGGACGACGGCTCGCCGAACAACCTGCCGAAGTGGATCGTCGAATGCGAGGAGGTCGTCGCCGGTGACGACGGCCACCTGAGCCCGGACGAGGTCCACCAGAAGGTCGCCGAGCGGCGCGAATACAACAACGCCGTGCAGGAGCGGCTGGCGCAGGAAGCCGCCGACCAGGAAGCCCAGCTGCGCCGCGATCACCCGGAGCTCTTCAAGGGCCAGGGTCTCGCCGGGCTCGAAACCAAGCTGGCCGACGGCAAGGGTGGCTGGGTCGACGCCACCGACGCCCCGGTCCGGGAGGCCCCGAAGCCGCCGAGGGAGCACGCTCCCGACGGTGGCTGGTCCGAGCTGGCGAAGCCGCTCGAAGAGGGTGGGACGCCGGTCATCCACGCCGGTTCGACCGAGACGCCGCATCAGCAGGTCCGGCTGGTCATGGACGAGCTTCCCGCGATCGGCGAGGCCAACACCCGCAACTACTACGCGCCCGAATCGTGGAAGGACGGCTACCAGACGAACTCGGCCGAGGCACTGGTCGCGTTCGAGAACCGGATGAACGGTGGCGACGCCGTCGCCGGACCGTCGACGGCCGGTTCGCCGCTGCAGCACGTCAGCGACCGGCTCGGCGGGCAGTGGTCGGATCGGAACGGTTTCGCCGACATCGCCCGTGAGCTGGGCGAACGTCCGGTCGGCGCGCGGACCGCGGTGGCGTTCGAGCATCACGCCCCCGCCGATCCGAACGCGCCCGAGGGCTCGCCGCGGTCGAAGGACCGGATCGAGACGCGCATCGTCGCCGCGGTGAACACGCCGCACGGCGTGGTCTTCGCCGACCCGATGACCGGGCGGCTCGCGACGCTGCCCGACGATCCGACGTCGATCAAGGCGATGCCGTTGGGCGGCGGCGACGCTCCCCACGTGCATGCGCCGGAAGCACCGGAAACGAGGCACACCGAAGCCGAAACCCCGGCCCAGGAGCAGGCGCCCAAGACCGAACTCGACATCGCCGAGCGGCTCAAGGGCCCGGAAGAAACGCCGAAGCGACTCGACGAGAGCTATCTCGGCGACGAGAACTTCCGTGGCACGCCTGAGGATCACAAGAGCCTCCGTGACCGCTACGACAGCGCCGAACTCGCCGAGCAGGCCCGCGAAAAGGCGTTGAAGCGTCTCGAAGCCAGCCCGCTGAAGGACCGCGTCTCGCCCGAAGCCGCCGAAGCGATCTATTCGTACTCGCGCGAACACGCGTACGCGATCAACGAGGCGAACCGTCGCGGCGAGTCGCACCCCGACTTCGAAAACGCCCAGCGCAGCACCCGGGCGATCGTCGGCGCGCTCAACGAGCTGCCGGACTTCCACGGCGAGGCCATCCGCGGCATCGACACCAAGGGCGACATGCAGGCCGCCGCGATCATGGCGGCGCATTACGAGCCGGGGCAGACCGTCCCCGAGCCGACGATGACCAGCTCCACGATCAAGACGTCGCCGGACACGAAGTCGAAGTTCGGCCAGGACGTCGAGATCCACATCGTCTCGAAGACGGGCAAGGACGTCTCGTCGCTCGCCGAGAACCCCGGCGAGAACGAGGCCATCAACAAGCCGGCCACGCAGCTTTACGTGCACAGCAAGGAGTTCAAGACTCCGCCGCTGGTCGACCGGCCGAAGTGGGTCATCCACGCCGAAGAGGTCACTCCCGGCGACCCGCGCTACCTCGACCCCGAGACCGCCAAGCAGAAGATGGACGAGCGGCGGGCCCGGCACGCCGCGGAGGCGCCGGAACTCGCCCGTCTCGCCCAGGCGCAGTCGATGGCGCGCCTCGGCGGCTTCGACGAGCCGCAGACTCCGCACGTCACCACGGAGAACCCGGCGCAGCACACGGTCGCGGACGCCGACAAGGGACCCGAGTACGGCGAACAGCCCGCTCAGGACCATTCCGCCACCGACGACACGGCCGAGCTGCCGGTCCCGGAGCGGGACTACTCGTCGATGGCGGTCGCGACCAACCCGCCGAGCGAACCGGCGATCCACGCCGGTTCGGCGAGCCCCGAGCAGCAGGCCGCGTACATCGCCGACCGGCACCCGCGGCTCGGCGAGGTGAACCCGCATTTCAACGACCCCGACGCGCTCGCGAACGGCTACCGCTCCAACTGCACCCGCACGCCGGGCGCGTACATGGACCGGCTGAACGGCATCGACTCGACCGCCGACCCGCTGCTCGTGCACGAGATGGACAGCCGCGGCACGCTGGAGCACGTCGAAGAGCGGTTCGGCGGGCAGTTCTCCGACCGCGCCGACTACGACACCGTGATCCGCGAGATGCGCGGCATGCCGACCGATCACCACGCGGTCGTCGCGGTGAAGTACCTCGACGAGAACGGCGTCGAGCGCGGCCACGTCGCGATGGTGGCGAACACACGTGACGGCGTCGCGTTCATCGACCCGCAGTCGGGTGCGCTGATGAACCTGCCGCATCCGCCGCTGGGCGTGAAGCTGATGCACGTCGGTGTCCCGGAGGGCCCGGCCGCGCAGCACACCGACGGCCACACCACGCGGACCGAGACCTCGTCGACGCGGCCCGTCGACCCGCGGATCGCGTTCGCGCGGCCGGATCAGCCGGCGGTGGACCCGCGGATCGCGTTCGCCAGGGACGACGCGCCCGACGTGCAGCCGTCGCGGATCGGGCCGGACGGCCGCCCGATCGTGACGCCGCCGCGCGACGCGGGCTACGGCATGGCGTCCCAGTCGTTGCCGGAACCCCCCGCGCACGTCGATCCCCAGACACGCGCCGATGCCGGCCGGTTGCTCGCCACCCCGGAGTTCGAGGCGGCGCTCGCCGGACTCGACGACACCAGGGATCGGGTCCGGATCACGACCGACGATGGTGTCCAGCACGACCTCGGGCCGCTGAGCGACTTCATCCGCGACCACCTGCCTGGTCAGCCGAAGCTCGTCGACCTGATGCTGGATCCGGACAACCGGTACCTCGTCGACTCCCTGCTGCACAATCCGAAGACCATCGGCAGCCTGCTCCAGCATCCGGACGCGATCCCGATGCTGCACGACGCCGTCGCGGAGGCGGCCGAGAACGACAACCGGCTGATCGACCGCGTCGAACAGGCGGGGCCGGGCGAGACGCCACTGACCCCGGAGCAGCGGGAGATCGCCGACGCGGCGGCCGCCGTGGCCGCCAATGCGCCGCCGGAGCACCGGGTCCACGCCGGGTTCCCCGATGAGCACGTCGGGAACATCGCCAAGATCAAGGAATTCCTCGCCAGGGAAGAGGCCGCCTGGGCCGACAACCAGGGTCACCTCAACCGGATCGTCGCCGAGCTCGCCGGGGAGAACGACACCCCCGGCGCCCGGACCGAACCCAAGACGGAAAGCCGGGCGCTGGCGAAGATCGCCAAGTACGGCGGCGACGCCTCCCGGCTGGTCGACCTGGTCGGCGCGAAGATCCAGTTCAACACCGTCGCGGACGCCTACCAGGCGCTGGACAAGATCATGAAGCGGGACGACCTCAAGATCGTCAAGTTCGAGGACCGGTTCGCGAACCCGCAGGCGAGTGGTTACCGCGACCTGCAGATGAACGTCCGGCTCCCGAACGGGCACGTCGCCGAACTGCGGCTGCATCTGAAGAGCATCGACGACGTCGCCGTCTTCGAGCACGCCCTCTACGAGGTCCGCCGGGACTTCCCGACGTACAACCGGGCGATGGACGAGAACATCCCCGACTCGGCGGGCGAGGACGCGAGGAGCCAGGGCAGGCTGACCGAGTTGCAGGCGCAGCTGGAAGCCGCGCTGATCAACCAGGTGCGGGTGAAGTTCATGGACGGGCTGAAGCAGGGGCTGCCGAAGCCCCCCGAGGAGAACGCGTGATCGAGACACCGGCCTACTTCACCTACTACGCGCAGACCTACCGGGTCGACGCGACGCCGGACGGCGGCCTCACCGGGTATCTCCTCAATCTGCGTACCGGCGAATTCGAGGAAGACCCGAGCCACGTCCGTGAAGTCCTTCGCGCGATGGCGAGCTCGGACATCAGCAAGGTGCCCGAGCAGAAGTTCGTGCAGGAGACCGAGTACGCCCGTTCGCGCTACCTCAAGGGCGAGGGTGCGGTCTTCGCGCTCTACGACACCATCGACGGCCTTTACGACCAGGCCCGGCGAGAAGAACGCGACATGCAGCCACAGGAAGTGGCGTTGATCCAGTCGCTGCGCAAGCGCACCTTCAAGATGTGGGAGGACGAGCTGGCCCGCCGCGCCGCCGGTGAACCGCCGTCCTTCCGGGCGGAGCCGCGGTTCCCCGAATACGCACCACCGGAGGAAGGGGACTCGGAATGAGCCCGCTCAGCCGGCCGAACCGGGCGCGATGATTCACGTGGAACAACTCACTCCGGAACAACAGCGCGGGCTGCTGGTCCAGATCGGCAGGCTCATCCTGGCGGGGATCACCGACCCCGCCCATGCCGCGGTCGCCGATTTCCGGCAGGCCGGGGAGCACACCGAACTCGAGGGCCACAACCTCGCGCCCGCGCCCGAGCTGAAGGAGCTCTTCGGCAGGCTCCGCACCGGGATGTACGCCACCGGCCGGGGGACCTGGCTCCAGTCGCGGTTCACGCTGAAACCGGACGGCACCTTCGACTTCGACTTCACCCTCGACGACGAGCCGTCGTGGACCGAGACACCGCCGTCTTCGGCGTACCCGGACGAGCTGGCCGCGTTCCCGCGCGAGGACGAGCACGTCCCGGACTGGTGGCGGCTGCGCGCGCAGCTGCCGTTGCGCGTCGAGTTCCGGCACGCCCGGATCGTCGACTCGTACACCGAGGGCGAGCCGCCGGTGGTGGACAGACCGGAGCTCGACGAGTCCGAGGCGCCGCTGGTCGCGCAGTACCTCGAACGTGAACCGGCGATCCTGTCCGGCAGCGGCCTCGGCAAGGACATCTTCGATCCGGAGGCCGACGGCGACGTCCCGGAGAGCTACCACACCGACGGCACCTGGATCTGGCACGCGTCCGTGCCGCACTACCTGCGGAAGTACGGGATCCCGCCGGAGCCGGAGCTGGTCGAGCACATCCGCGGCCAGCGGTTCCAGCCGCCGTACGTCGAGCATCTGGTGCGGCGGACCGCGGAAGCGGATCTGCTCGGCAAGCCGAGGCCGAGACCGGGCCGGTCGGACGTCAAGAAGACCGAGGGCGACATCGCCGCGGAGCTGGAGACGTCGCCGAATCCGGAACTGACCGACGAAGAACTCCTTGTCGTGCTGGTCAGCAGGCTCGGCGAACACGCCGTCTGGCCGGAGGCGTACCGCATCGGCGACCGCGCGGACGGCGCCTGGTGCCTCAACTTCACCGAGAAGGGCTGGGAGGTCGCGGCCTACTCGGGCGGCGCCGCGGTCTCACCGAAGTATTTCGACAAGCTCGAAGACGCGTCGCATCAGCTACTCGGCGCGGTTCTGCTGCATCCGGCGCGGATGACCGCCGGACACGAGACGCCACTGGAGACGGCGAAGGAACTCGCCGACTGGCCGGTGCAGGCGGCGCCGGGTGAGCCTCCCCTCACCTTGCTCCGCAACAAGCGCGTCAGCCGGATGGTCGCCGGTACGGTCGTACTGCGGTTCGGCGAGGAAACCGGCAATCTGGTTCACCACGGAGGGGTACGGTTCGCCACGACGTCCCTGCCGCTGGAACGGGAGCGTGTCGGTGGGACCTACCGGCTGCGACGCCCGCTCCACGTGATCATCGGTGTCACCGTCCCTTGGGCGAACATGCCCGGTGGGGCGGTGGCCTACGTGCTCCCGAGGACCATCGCCGAGCACGTGTCCGACGGCAGCCTGGAGAGGATCGAGTAGGTGGAATCGGCGGAAGCGGTAGCCAAGGTCGAAGAGTGGCTGCGCGCGGTCCACGGTCCGGACGTGTCCGAACCGGGCGGCGCCGGCCTGCGCGTGAACCACGAGAAGGTCCTGCGCATCCCTGAGGGCTGGTCTGTCCCCTACAACACGATCGCCTTCCTCGACGAGGGTCATGCCGAGAAGGAGATCTTCCCGCCGCCGTCGGTGATCGTGCGCGAGCCCGACGGCGAGCTGCGCCAGGCGCATCCGCAGCCCGGCGGGCTCAGCGTCCCGGTCGCGTTCCCCGGCCAGGAGGCCTGGCGCGAGGTCGTCGACCCCGAGTACGCGAAGTCCGGTCTCGGTGACCTCGGTGTCCCTCCGGCGGTGGTCGCGGGCTGGGTCAAGGTCAACGCGGAAGGCGTGCAGACCGGGGAGGAACGGGAGAACCCCGAGTACAAGGCCGGCCCGGTCCGCCGCGGCTATCCGAAGCCGGAGAACAAGCTCGAAACGCTGCTGTCGTTCGCCAGTGTCGGCTGGCTGACCAGGGAACAGCTGCTCATCGGCCTGCTGCGCTGCGAGGTCTACGTCCCGCTCGACCTGGCGTCGGGCAAGACGGAGCGGTTCTACTTCAACGAGGAACGCGCCGAGCTGCGCGTGTTCAGCTCCACCAGGAACCTCCCGTCCCGCGAACACGGGTACTGGAAGGTCGACATCGCCACCCTCGCCGGGTACGAGAGCCCGCCGAACCTCGTGATCAACGGCGGTCCCGCGACGTTCGAGGACGTCAGCGGCGCCGAGCTCGCCGAGACCGCGCAGCGGTTCCCCCGCCGGGGCCCGGGGGTCGATGTCAACGAACGCTGCCCGGAAGCGGAACCGGAGCTGGAGACCCTCGCGGCCGAAACCGCCGCGAAGTTGGGTTTGTCCGAGCCGGTGAAGCCGCCACTGGCCGCGGCCGAGCGGGCGCGCCGCCGCGGGTTCGAGCTAAGTGCCGAGGAGTGCCAGAAGACCGTCCTCGGCCAGTCTTGGCTGGCCCGGCTCAAGCAGCCGGAACCACCCCGCGCCCGGCCGAACGATCTGCGGGCGAACGGGCTGGCGCCGGGCTACGACAACGAAGGCCAGATCAAGCCGCGTCTGGACACCTTCGGCAAGTACTTCGACCGAGACCGCTCCAGCTCGCGCTACGGCTGGCAGCGCGTCACGGGCGCGTACGTGGGCTTCGCGCTCGGTGAGGCGCTCGGGGCGGCTGTCGACCGCATGCGGCTCGACGAAATCCACAGCACCTACGGCCCCGAGGGCGTCTCCGACCTGACGGTCGCCTTCGACCTGCCCGGTCGCGTCGGGCCGCTGACCCAGCGGCTGCTGTTCTACACCGAGGCCGTGATCCGCAGCCCGCATCGCGAGCAGCCGGAGAACCGCGACGCCGAGAAGGCGCTCGGCACGGTCGCCCGCAACTCGCTGATGCGCTGGCTGCACACGCAGGGCGCGCCGCTGGACAACGCCGACGGCTGGCTCGTGAAGGTGCCGGAACTCCGCGTCCGCCGCACCCCCGACGACGCCGAGCTGAACGCCTACCACGCGCTGGCGACCGTCTCGCCGACGGCGATGCCGATGAGCGGGCCGGACGCGCTGGTCGCGGCGCTGCCGGCGGCGATGACCGCGGCCGGGCCGGGGAGCGCGATGAGCGGCGGCGTCCGGCAGGCGGTGCGCGACCTCGTCGCGGTCACGCACCCCGGTGAGGTCGACGTCGAAGCGGCGACCTACCTGACCTGGTTGTTCGAACCCGCGCTGACCTCGGAGGCGTTCAGCTACCCGATCTGGAACACCTCCCGCGAGATCTTCAGCGATCAGAACCCGCACCAGCGCGGCCCGGTCTGGGCGGATCTCAAGGCGATGGTCGCGGAATCGGTGCCGTTCTTCGGCAAGCACGGCCTGCCCGACCTGCGGGTCCCGGAGCTGATCGGCGACGGCAAGAGCACGCTTTCGGTGCTGGGCCGCGCGTTCGCTGCGCTGTCCGGCTTCGAGAACTACCCGGAGCAGGCGCTGCTGCGGGCGGTCAACCACTCGGGCCGCAGCGCGATCACCGGCGCCATCGCCGGTGCGCTGCTCGGCGCCCGCACCGGTATCCCCGGGCTGCCGCAGAAGTGGGTCGAGCAACTGGAACTGCGTTACCTGCTGGAGAACATCGCCACGGACGCGTTCTGGCACTTCGACCGCCATTCGGCGCTGCACGAGGTCGACGGCTGGTCCCAGCGGTATCCCCGCTGGTGAATTGCGGAGCTGAGATGGAAGCCGAAAATGACCGAGGGCGTGAACCCGCCCGGCCGAAGGCCCCGCTATCGCGGTGGCAGGACGCCCTTTCCGTGACGGTGACGTGGACGACCAGGCAGCGTCCTGCCGACGTCGATCGCGGTCGCGGGTTCACCGACAGGCCAGGATGGGGACGATGAACGAAGAGGAAGCCGTCAGCCGCGTCGAGGAGTGGCTGACGGACCGAGGCGGGGAGGGCACCGGCGCGTTGCGGGTCCGCCGCGACTACGTCGTGCGCGCGACCGACGGCTGGAACGTCACGTACAACACCGTCGGCTGGCTCGACGGCACCGATCCCGGCGCGGGCCTGTTCCCCAGCCCGGTCGCCTTCGTCCCGGACGACGGCGGAGAGATCCGCCTCGACCTGGAGCTGATGGCCGTTTCGGCGGCAGGTGACGACCCGGACGCGTTCACCCGGTGGGCGGAGGTCGTCGATCCCGAGTTCGATCCGGCCGCGGTCCCCGGCTTGCCCGTGCCGAAGGCGGCGATCCTGCGCTGGGAGCAGCACACGCTCCTCGGTGAGCCGACCGGCGCGGTCCGCGCGAACCCCGACCACCGGCCGGGGCCGCGGTTCGCCGGCCGCCCGGCACCGGAAAGCCCGGTCGAGACGCTTCTCGGCTATCTCCGCGTCGAGTGGATCACGCCGGAGGAGTTCGTCCACTGGATGCTCGACCTCGAAGTGCTGGCCCCGGCGAAGGACGGCCACCTTCAGGTCCGCGACTTCGGTGACGCGGGCGTGCGCTTCGTCGTGTACACCTCCGAGGCCCAGGTCCCGTCCGAGTACACGGTGTGGCAGCGGATCCAGC
Source organism: Amycolatopsis keratiniphila (assembly GCF_000400635.2). Taxonomy (NCBI): domain Bacteria; kingdom Bacillati; phylum Actinomycetota; class Actinomycetes; order Pseudonocardiales; family Pseudonocardiaceae; genus Amycolatopsis; species Amycolatopsis keratiniphila. The sequence continues at coordinate 8,917,832 of NC_021252.1, forward strand.
CCCGCGTGCTCCTGCGCCGGGGCAAGGACAACCCCGGCGTCGGTCTGCTGGTCAACCCCGGGCGTCCGGAGACGTTCAACGTCTACCCGGAGACGCTGCGGCAGGTCGCCGACCTCGAACTCCCGGCCGGTACCGAGCGCCCCGAGTCCGTCGGGCGTCCCGCCTACTTCAGCGGGGAGTACGACACTCCGGCCGTCGCGAACCTGCGGAGCCTCGTCGACCAGGCGCGGGACAACGGCTACCCGCTGAGCAGCGAAGAGCTCACCCTCTTCACGCAGGCCTCGACGCTGTCGTTCGAGCGCTCGCGGGCGAAGTACGACGGCCGCCCGCTGCCCGAACTGCCCGAAGACCTGTTCGCGAACGGGCTGGTCACGCACTTTTACGACGACGGTGAGCCGCGTCCGAGCGCCTGGACGTTCGGGAAGTTCTACGACCCGACGCTCCCTGTCGGCAGCTTCGCCTACCCGAGGCTTCTCGGCGCGTACGTCGGCTTCGCGCTCGGAGACGCACTCGGCTCGGGCGCCGATCCTGCCGACGGCCTGCCGCTCGGCGGCCTGACCCGGCAGCTGCTGTTCCACACCGAATCGGTGATCCGCGGCCTGGACCCGACGCCGAACAAGCCCGAGATCCCGGCTTCGCTGCCCGCGGGCGGACGGCCGGACGGCTGGGTCGCCAAGGCCACCGCGGCCGCCGGACCGGCACCCGCCGAGTTCTCGGCCATGCTGGCGACCGCGCTCGCCGCGACGGTGACCGGTGGCGTGCAGGGGCCCGCCGACAGCACCTTCTACGCGATGAAGGTGGTCCGCGAACTGGTCGGTTCCGCGGCCGGTCACGAGGTCGTCCACGGCGCCGAACTGCTGGTGAACGTGTTCCGCGCCCAGCTCGCGGCCCAGAACGGCGAACCGGCGGTCGCGAACTTCCTCGAAGGCTTCGACGAGTACAGCGGCGAGGTCGGCGAGCTGGTCAAGACCGTGCTCGACCTCCGCAACGACATCGGCGGAGACGACATCGAGCAGTTCGACAGCATCGGCGACGGCCGGACGCCGCTTTCGGTGCTCGGACGGGCCCTGTTCGCCGCCGCCAAGCGCGGGTACGACCCCGAAGCGGCGCTGGCGCTGGCCGCTCGCGGCGGCTCGGTGACGGCCGCGCTGACCGGGGCGATGGTGGGCGCGAGGCTCACCGTGCCCGGCCTGCCGGAGGCCTGGCTCGCCGCGTACCCCGGCCTCGGCGTCATCGACAATCTGGCGGGCGACGCCTATTACTACTTCAACCGCTTCGGCCTGCCCCGCGAGCCCGAAGAGCGGCGGCGCTGGGAAGCGAAGCGGTATCCACGAGGAGATCAGTAGAGCAATGCGCGAGTGGCTTCAACATCCGGCGACCAGGTCGCGGCTGCGCGGCAGCCTGTTCGCCGGGGCGATCGGCGACGCGCTCGGCGCGAAGACCGAGTTCGACTCGATCGACCGCATCCGCGAGATCGCCGGCCCCGCCGGGATCACCGACCTCATCCCCGCGTACGGCGGCGTCGGGCGGATCACCGACGACACCCAGATGACGCTCTTCACCCTCGAAGGCCTGATCAGGGCCCACCACGGGACCGTGCCCGTCGAGCAGTCGCTCCAGCTGGCCTACCAGCGCTGGCTGCACACCCAGGGCGTCTCGTGGGAGCGGGCCCGCGGCCCGCAGGACACGAGCGCGGAACCCGACGGCTGGCTGATCACGAACCGCGAGCTGTTCAGCCGCCGCGCGCCCGGGCTCACCTGCTTCAGCGAGCTGGAGGCGTACGGCAGGACGGGTGTGCGCGCCGGCATGGACAAACCGGTGAACAACTCGAAGGGCTGCGGCGGGATCATGCGCGCGGCCCCGGTCGCGCTGTGGTCGGACGACCTCGCCGAGGTGTTCCGGCTCGGCGCCGAGAGCGCGGCGCTGACCCACGGTCACCCGAGCGGGTATCTCTCGTCGGGTGCCTTCGCCGTGATCGTGCGCGAGCTGCTGCTCGGGAAACCACTGCTCGACGCCGTCGCGACCGCCCGTGCCGAGCTGGAGAAGTACCAGGGTCACGAGGAGCAGAGCGTCGCACTCGACCAGGCACTCGCCCTGTCGCGGGAAGGCGCCCCGACGCCGGAGAAGCTCGAAACCCTCGGCCAGGGGAACATCGGCGAAACCGCGCTTTCGATGTCGGTCTACGTCGCGCTGACCACCACGGACGCGAACGCCGCGCTGCTCGCGTCGGTGAACCACAGCGGCGACAGCGACTCGACCGGGTCGATCTGCGGAAACCTCGTCGGCGCGATGTACGGCGAGGAAGCGCTCAACACGGACTGGCTCGCGAAGCTGGAACTGGCCGAGGTCATCGGCGGGCTGGCGGACGACGCGCTCGCGGAGTTCGGCGGGAGTGCACCGGGTGACGACCGGTGGTACGCCCGCTATCCGGCCCACTAGATTTACCTCCGGTTTGGGGTATTTGGGGAGGGGACACATAGTGCGTTACCGGGTTCAAGCGGCGGAGCGGCCGGATGGCCTGTACGCCGTCTGGGGGGACACCGTCTTCGCGGCCCAGCGGTCGACCGAAGACGGCACGCTGCTGCTCATCGCGCCGCCGGGGGAAGCGGCGCCCGAGGGCTTCGACCGCGACTGGAACGGCCGTCCGGCCAGGGTCGTGCTGAACGGCGAGGCGGGAGCGACCTTCAGCCTCCAGTCGTACGGCCGGTTCGACGACGAGCACTTCCAGATCGCGCCGAGCACCGGCGGCGGCGACCTGACGTTGCGCTGGGCCGGCGAGGACGCGGCCCGCGCGGCCGAACTGGGCCTGACGGACTTCTCGACCACGGCCGCGCCGGCGCGGCTGACGGCCTTGTGGCAGACCAGGCACGACTTCGTCGAGACACCGGAAGCCCGGCTTCAGCCGGGTACGGGCGATCAGGGCGCGCTGCTGCGCGCCATCGGCCGGACGCTGCTGCGGGTGCTGCCGCCGGGCTGGCAGCGGGTCGGCGCCCAGTTCCGGCAGGTCGGTGACTACTCCGAACTCGAGGTCCGCTCGGTCGGCGACGAGGGCAACGGCCCGGTGTCGGTGTCGATCGCGGCGCCGCCGGAGCTCGGCTCGCTGTTCGCACGGCTGCGCGCGGCGATGCACCAGCCCGAGACCGGCACCTGGTTCCAGGGCACGTTCACGCTCGACTCGGAGTCGCACTTCGACTTCGACTTCGATGCCGACCAGGAACCGACGTGGCGGCTCGCGCCGAACGAAGGCGGGAAGCCGTCTCCGCGCGCGTACGCGACCGAGCTCGCGATCTTCCCGCGCGACCAGAAGCACGTCCCGGCCTGGCTTTCGGCCAAGGCGGGCCTGCCGCTCGACATCGTGTTCCGGCACGCGCAGGTCGTCGACGCGCACAACGAGGGCGAACGACCGGTGGTCAACCGGCCGCCGGTGCCGCCGGACATGATGCGCGGCGTCCTCGACTACCTCTTCCGCTCGCCGGTGGCGCTGACCCGGCCGGGCCCGCAGCCCGACATCTTCACCCCGAACGGCCCGCCGGACGTGCCGAACGCCTTCCACACCGACGGCGTCTGGATCTGGCCCGCGGCCGTCCCGCACTACCTGCGGAAGTACGGGGTGCCGCCGGAGCCCGAGCTGGTCGAGCACATCCGGGCCGCCGGTTTCCGGCCGCCGCTGATCGGCGAGCTGGTGCGGGCGACCGCCGAGGCGGAGATCGTCGGCAAGCCCCGGCCGCCGCAGACCGCCGCGGACCTGCCGGACGAAAGCGCCCGCACCCGGGTCGAACGCGACGGCGAACCGTCCCGCGACATCCGGGCCGTCGAGGTGCTGGACGTCCTGTACCAGCGGCTGGCCGAGCACGGCGTGGCGCCGACGTCCTACCGGATCGGCGCGAACGCGGTACCGGAGCCGGGGCTCTGGACCTTGCGCCGCACCGAAAGCGGCTGGGAGGTGTCCCGTCCGCCGACCGACGAGCCGGTGGCGTTCGCCAAACTCGAAGAGGCGGCGCGGTTCTTCCTCGGCACCCTGCTGCTGTACCCGGCACGGGCCGCGGCGGGCGCGAGCGAGGAGGCCGACAACCCGGCCGACTGGCCGATCCTTCCGCTGCGGGGCGAGCCGCCGCTGAACTTCTTCCGGCGCAAGCGGATCGTCGTCCTCCCGGCGGGCACCACGGTGCAGCGGTTCGGGAACGAGACCGGCAACCTCGTGCACGCCGAATCGGCGCGGTTCATCGAGACGTCGCTCGCCGCCGACCGCGAACGGGAGCGCCGTCTCTACCGCGTCCTGCGGCCGCTGCGCGTGGTCACCGGCATCACCGCGCCGTGGAACGGGACGCCGGGCGGGGCCGTGGCCTACGTGCTGCCGCGGCCGATCGCCCAGCATCTCGAAACCGGCGCGCTCTCCCGCGTCCAGTAGTCAGAAGGCCTTCGCGACCAGCTCGTAGGACCGGGCCCGCGCGGCCGCGTCGTACACCGGTGCCGTCAGCATCAGCTCGTCGGCACCGGTGGCCGCGGCGAGGTCCTTCAGCGACCGCACCACCTTCTCCGGTCCGCCGTGCGCCTGCGCGGCGGTGAACTGCGCGATCAGCTCCTTCGACTCCGGCGTGAATTCGTGCGCGGCGGCCTGCTCCCTGGTCGGGAAGGCGAGGTCGCCGCCCTCGCCGTTGAGCAGGTACGACTTGAGCACAGCGCACGGCCCGGCGACGTAGGCCGCTTCGGCGTCCGTGTCCGCGCAGATGGTCTCGACGCAGAGGATCACGTACGGCTCTTCGCGCCATCGGGACGGCTTGAAGTTCTCGCGATACGCCTGCAGCACCTCGGCCGTGTTCTGCGGCCGGATGTGGTGCGCGACCGCGATCGGCAGGCCGAGCTCCGCGGCGAGACGGGCACCGGCCGCACTCGAGCACAACAGCCACGGCTCCGGCGTCGGCACCTCGCCGGGCAGCACCCGGATCCCGGTCTCCCCGGCCAGATGACTCAGCAACTCGGCGACGTCGGCGCGGTATTCGTCGTCCGTCGCCGGATCCGCGCCCCGCCGCAGCGCGCGGACGATCTTCTCGTCGAAGGTGCCGGGACCACGCCCGACGCCGAGGTCGATCCGGCCGGGGTGCAGCGCCGAAAGCGTCGCGAACTGCTCGGCGACCGCCAGCGGGGCGTGGTTCGGCGCCATCACCCCGCCGGAGCCGACCCGGATCGACGACGTCACCGCCGCCAGATGCGCGGCCAGCACCGGCGGCGAAGCCGTGGCGATGGCCGGCGAGCCGTGGTGCTCCGCGATCCAGACGCGGTGATACCCCAGTTCCTCCAGTTTCGTGGTGACGGTGGCTGTCGACGCGAGTACTTCGGTGGCCGCGCGGCCGTCCTCGACGATGGCGAGTTCGAGCGCGGAAAGCGGGATCCCCATGCCCCCAACGTAGCCAAACTCAGGACGCGGTGATCAGCACCGCGGGCGACCACCAGTAGTCCGCGAGCGGCTCGATCCGGATGCCGGTGAAGCCCGCTTCCTTCAGCTGCGAAGCCCAATCGGTGGCAGGCTGTTCCCAGTTCGTCCGGCCCGTCCCGGGTTCGACGAGGCCGAGCAGGACCGGCAGCAGGAACCCCTGCGCCACCAGCGACGCGTCCTTGCCGTACTCCGCGATCCCGCGTTCGTAGCGCGTGACCAGGGAAAGCAGGTACTCGGCGGAGTCTTCGTCGTACTCGGGCACGTCGAACTCGGCCAGCACCAGACAGGAGGTGCGGGGCCGGAGCGCCCGCAGGACCTCGGTGCGTTCCCCGGTCGGGATCGACTGGAGCGCGAAGGTGGACTGCGTCAGCTGCCACTGCTGGTCGTCGTCGCGGTCGAGGAACTCCTGCGCGGTGGCCTCCCAGGTGTGCAGGCCGCGGGTGCCGTCGAGGTGCTTGCGGGTTTCCGCGAGCAGCGCGCTCGACGGTTCGACGAGATCGATCCGGCCCGGCTGCCGGTCCGCCTGTTCGAGGGCCGGGACGACGGCGAGGCCGTCTCCGCAGCCGAGGTCGAGCAGCGAACCGACGGTGCCGTAGCGCCGGGCGAGCATGGCGCTGAGCTGCCGGTAGAGCTTGACGTTCCCGCCCCCGCGGATGAACGCCGTGAACGCGGCGGGCCGGTCGTAGACGGCACCACCGCCGCCCTCGGTCAGGTATCGGTGCAGTTCGATGCCGAGCGTGGATCCGGCCCGCTCGGCGAGGTCCGCTGCCTTGGCCCGGTCACCGTCGCGGTACGCGGTGAGCGCTGCGGCCAGGACGTCCGTTTTCTTCATGTTCTCCTGTTTACCGTCAGAAAGGCACCCAAAGGGTGACTCTGGTGCCATTGCCCGGAGCCGACTCCACCCGCGCGGTCCCGCCGACCTCGTTCAGGCGGGCGGTGATGGACTCGCTGATCCCGAAACCGGCGGGCCGGGTGTCGAGGCTGAACCCGGCGCCGTGATCGCGTGTGATCACCGCGACGCCGCCTTCCTGCTCCTCGACCCGCACCACGACCTTGTCCGTCCCGGCGTGCTTGAGCGTGTTGCGCAGCGACTCGCGGACGGCGTCGCGGATGGCGATCTGCCGCACCTCGGAAAGCGTGTCGTCGTCGAGCTCGGCGATCACGAGCTGGGCGCGCAGCCCGTCCCGCGCCATCTCCGCGGCCAGCGACGCGAGCTTCTCGCCCAGCGGCCGCGACCCGGCCTCCGAGCGTTCCGAAGCCTCGTTCTCGATCGTCCGCCGCAACTCCATCGACTGCGCCCGCGCCAGCCGTTGCACCTCGGCGAGCCGCGCGGCCGGATCGCCCTTGTTGGCCAGCGCGATCGCTTCGAGGGTCTGCAGCACGGAGTCGTGCAGCATCCGGTGCTGGCGGGCGCGTTCGGCGATCCGGCCGTTGCGGATGCCGTACGCGAGGGCGAGCCGGGTGCCGAGCCCGATCAGGACGAGGGCGCCGCTCGCGGTGAAAAGCACACCGAGGATCGCCGGGAAACCGGCCATGGCGTCGCCGGGCGCGGCGTGACCGGTGCCGAACACCGACGCCAGCATCCGCACCGGGAAGCTGACGACGGCGAGCGCCGCGGCGGCGGGCATGCCCAGCGCCAGCGCCAGCAGCGCGACCTCGCCGAGCAGGTGCTTGCCGGGCACCGCCATCGCCTCGGTGAAGACCGAAGCCGGCACCAGCGCGCCGACGGCCAGCGGCGCGAGCAGGGTGAACACGAGGTCGATCGCGAGCAGCCGGGCGGCGTGTTGCGGACGGAACGGCGCCGAGCGCAGCATCCACCGGATCCCGTACAGCGAGAGGCCGACCGAGCCGAGCGCCACCAGCCCAACCGGGCCGATCCCGATCATGCCGTGCGTGGAGACGTAGACGCCGAACGCGCCGGGGACCGCGAAAAGCCGGTAGACCAGCGGGACGAGGGCGACGTAGCGGGCGGCCCTGAGCAGCAAGTTGTCGCGATGAGCCGTGTCGATGGGGCCGGACATGTGCTGGATCCGCCGCAGCGCGCGCATCGGTGTCGGGTCGCCGACCTCGTCCGACAGCTCGCTCGTCGCCGTCGCCAGCGCGGGCGCGCCACGGCGCAGCAAAGTCACCAGGAAACTGGGCGGCCGCTTCGCCATGGATTTTCCCCCTGCCCGGAGCACCGGCAGGAGTATCTCCGGTTACGCCGTGTGGATCCAGAGACCAACGGGGTTTATCTCAGCCTATGCCGTTCTCGGCGGCCCACTTCTTCAATTCGGCCACCGCCTCGTCGTGCTCCAGCGGGCCGCGGTCGAGCCGCAGTTCCTTCAGGTGCTTCCATGCCTTGCCGACGTCCGGCCCCGGCTTGAGGTCGAGGATCCGCATGATCTCCTCGCCGTTGAGGTCCGGCCGGACCCGGTCGAGGTCCTCCTGGGCCTGGATCGCCGCGATCCGCCGCTCGAGGTCGTCGTAGGTCGCCTGCAGCGCGGCCGCCTTCTTGCGGTTTCGCGTGGTGCAATCGGCGCGCACGAGCTTGTGCAGCCGGGGCAGCAGGTCACCGGCATCGGTGACGTAGCGCCGCACCGCCGAATCCGTCCATTCGCCCTTGCCGTAGCCGTGGAACCGCAGGTGCAGGAACACGAGCTGGCTGACGTCCTGGACGATCTCCTTCGAGAACTTCAGCGCCCGCAAACGCTTGCGCGCCATCTTCGCGCCGACGACCTCGTGATGGTGGAAGCTCACGCCGCCGCCGGGCTGGAACTCGCGCGTCGCGGGCTTGCCGATGTCGTGCAGGAGCGCCGCGAGCCGCAGGATCAGATCCGGTTCGGAGGTCGGTTCGTGCGACTTCTCCAGGTCGATCGCCTGCGCGAGCACGGTCAGCGAGTGCTGGTAGACGTCCTTGTGCTGGTGGTGCTCGTCGATCGCCAGCCGCATCCCCGGCACCTCGGGGAGCACGCGATCGGCGAGCCGGGTGTCCACCAGCAGCTCGATCCCGGGCCGGGGGTCGTCCGCGAGCAGCAGCTTCGACAGCTCGGCCTGGACGCGCTCGGCGGTGATCCGGTCGATCTCCTCGGCCATCGACGACATCGCGTCGACCACGCGCGGCGCCGCGGTGAACCCGAGCTGCGCGGAGAACCGCGCGGCCCGCAGCATGCGCAGCGGGTCGTCGGCGAAGGACTCCTGCGGGGTCGCGGGTGTGTCGAGCACCTTGTCCTGCAGCGCCTGGAGCCCGTCGTGCGGGTCGACGAAGGTCTTGTTCGCCAGGTCGATCGCCATCGCGTTGACCGTGAAGTCGCGGCGGAGCAGGTCGCCCTCGATGCTGTCGCCGAAGGTGACCTCGGGGTTGCGGCCGACGCGGTCGTAGCTGTCGGCGCGGAACGTGGTGATCTCCAGGGTCATGCCCTGTTTGGTCACGCCGACGGTGCCGAACGCGATGCCGACGTCCCACACCGCGTCGCCCCAGGCGCTGACGATCTTGAGCACCTGGTCCGGCCGGGCGTCGGTGGTGAAGTCGAGGTCGCTCGACAGCCTCCGGAGCATCATGTCGCGGACGCTGCCGCCGACCAGGTACAGGCTGTGCCCCGCCTTCGCGAAGAGCTTCGCGAGCTCGTCCGCCAGCGGGGAGATGCGCATCAGCTCCGTCACAGCGTTCTGCATCGCAGTGCTCTTCCCCGCAATCGCCTGCCCGGCGACCACCTTGTTCACGACAATCCCACCACGATTTGGATGTACTACTACGGCCCGGCCCAACACGGGCACGGTGAGCCAGCGTACCCGTACCGCCGTTTGCTCTAGCATCGCAGCATGTCTGGATCAGCCGGCCGCTCCGGCGCTTCGAAGCCGGGCCGCCGGCGGAGGCGCAGGCGGGGGCGGCGGCTGACCACGGTCGACGAAACCTCGGCCGGCGGACTCGTCGTCGACGCCGAACGGGCGAACGCCGCGCTGATCGGGCGGCTCGACCGGCACGGCAGACTGCTGTGGTCGCTGCCCAAGGGCCACATCGAGGACGGTGAGACGCATGCGCAGACGGCGGTGCGCGAGGTGAAGGAGGAGACCGGCATCTCGGCGCGCGTCCTGCAGCCCCTCGGCACCATCGACTACTGGTTCGTGGCCGAGCGACGGCGCGTGCACAAGACGGTGCACCATTTCATCCTGGAATCCACCGGCGGCGAACTTTCGGACGAGGATGTCGAGGTGACCGAGGTCGCCTGGGTGCCGCTCGCCGACCTGGAGACCAAACTCGCCTACTCCGACGAGCGCAAGCTGGTCCGGAAGGCCAAAGAACTCTTCGCGCAGCAACAGCACACCGCCGAGGGAGCACCTGAGTGAAGCGGCTTGCCGCCACTGTCCTGTCGATCCTGTTCCTGGCCCTGGCCGCCTCGCCCGTCGCGGTCGCGCAGGCACAGGAACAGCCCCGGCTGCGCGTGGACCTCGACCAGCCGAACCCCCGCGTGATCACCACGACCTCGGCTTCGCTCACGGTGAGCGGCCGCGTCACGAACATCGGCGACCGGCGGATCAGCAAACTGGGCGTCCGGCTGCAACTGGGCACCAGGCTGCAGAACGAACAGCAGATCGGCGACGTCCTCGCCGGTGACAAGTTCAAGGATCTCGCGGCGACCGAGTTCGTCGACCTCGAACCGGAAGAACTGGAGCCGGGGCAGAGCGCCGCGCTGAACCTCTCCGTCCCGCTCGGCCAGTCGTCGAAGCTGCAGTTCCCGAAGCCCGGCGTGTACCCGCTGCTGGTCAACGTCAACGGCACCCCGGATTTCGGCGGCCCCGAACGGCTGGCGGCGGTCACCCTGCTGATGCCGGTGCTCGGCCTCCCCGGCAAGGCTCCCGCGGCGCGGCCCACGTCGGCGCCGTCCACGAGCCTGCTGTGGCCGATCGCGAACAGCACCGTGCACGTCGTCTCGTCCCCGCTCGGCGGCCCGCTGACCCTGGCGGACGAGCGGCTCGCCGGTGAACTGGCCGCCGGCGGACGGCTCGACTCGCTGGTCGAGGCGGCGCGAGCGGCCGAGGCCGACACGAAGGTCTCGTCGTCGTTGTGCCTGGCGATCGACCCCGACCTGGTCGCGACCGTCGACGGGATGAGCCGCGGCTACCAGGTCGCGGGAGGCGCCCCCGGCAAGGGCGTCGAGACCGCGAAGAACTGGCTCGGCAGGCTGAAGGCGCTGGTCGCGGGCCGGTGCGTGGTCACCCTCCCGTTCGCCGACGCCGATCTCACCGCGCTGACGAAGGTCCGCGCGGGCGACGCCACCGACACCGCGCTCATGGCGAGCGCGCTGGGCGGTGCCGGGACGATCAAGAACCTGCTCGGCATCCAGCCGCAGGACGGCGTGCTCTGGCCCGGCGGCTCCCTCGACTCGCAGACCGTCGAAGCGATCGGCAAAGCCGGCGTCAAGACCGTGCTGACCGATTCGGGCAAGCTCCAGTCCGGCTCGCCGCTTTCGGGCGGGGTGTCGATCGAGGGCACGGATCTGCGCGCTCAGCCGATCGACGCGCTGATCTCGTCCGCGCTGAACGGCTCGGGCTCCACGCAGAACGGGCTCGGCGCCATCGCCTTCCGGGCGGGCCTCGGCGGGCAGCCCGAGGGACCGGCGCGCTCGCGGCTGCTGATCGCGCCGCCGCGGCACTGGGCCGCGACCGGCATGGAACTCACCACGTTCCTGGAGCGGATGGGCGACTTCTACACCGCCGGCCTGATCAAGGCGGCGCCGTTGCCCGAACTGCTCGGCGACAGCCCGTCCGGGACGGCGTCGGTCAACTACGACCCGCAGGATCTGACGGTCGCGACCAGCGGTGAGGTCACCGCGAAGATGTCGCAGATCGACAACGAGACGCTGGGCCTGTCGTCGGCGATGACGATGGATGCCACCAAACGAGTGAATCCGGCCGACGTGATCGCCCCGGTCCGGTTCGCCCTCATCCGGGCCGCGTCGACCTCGTGGCGTGGCGCGGACGCCTCCATCGTCACCGGCAACGCGCGCGGCGACCTCGAAGCGATCCGCAGTCAGGTCACCGTGGAGCGGCCGAAGCAGACGATCGCGCTGGCCTCCGGCGCGTCACCCCTGCCCGCGTACATCACCAACGGCCTTCCGGTCGGCATCAACGTCCGCACCGTGCTCAAGAACAACGTGGGCCTGCGCCCCACCGAAGCGGTCCCGGAGCGCACCGTCCCGGCGAACGGCGCCATCAACCAGCTGCTGCCGGTCGAGGCGCTGCGAGCCGGCCGGTTCAGCGTCGACGTGGCGCTGACCACGCCCGACGGCACCCCGCTCGGTTCCGACGCGCGGTTCGAGCTGACCTCCACGGAGTACGGCGCGATCACCATCATCATCACCATCACCGCGGCGGGTGCGCTGCTGCTCCTGTCGTCCCGGCGGATCTACCGGAGGATCAAGGACTCGCGGGCCGATCGGACGAACGAAACCGCCCCACGTGTGACCGAGGACGCACAGGTTTAAGTGTTTCCGGCCGTTCCCGATTACCCTGGGTCGAACGATGCCGCCGGGCATCACGTAGTCGAGCACCGAGGATTGGGCGCACGTTGGAAAGAGAGCCGGGTGTACCGCCCGAGCGTGCAGGCCGTCCCCGGCGCGAAGGTACTCCGCCGCCGCCCCGTCGCACCGAAGGGCAGCCACGCCGTCCGGAGCGTCGCCAGCCGCCCCCGCAGCAGCCTCCGCCCGAACGCGGTGAGCGGCCGCGGCGGGCCGTGCCGCCGCCTCCCCAGCAGCCCCCGCCGGACGGCCGCCGCCAGCGGGTGGCCGGTCGTCCCGACGACGAAACGCGACGGCTGAGGCCGCCCCAGAACCCTCCGCCGCCACCGCGGAAAATGCCCCCTGGGCAGGGGACGCCGCCTCCTCCTACCCGTCGTCAGCCGGTGCCGCCTCCGCAGGGACCCCCGCTGCCGCAGCCGTCGCAGAACCAGGCACCGCGCCGTCCGACGGCTCCTCAGGCCCTCAACCAGACACCGCCCCCGCCGCATCGCGGGCGCCGCCAGCCGCCACCGGTCCGCCCGTGGCAGGTCGACCGGCGCGACGAAGCCGACGCGACGCGGTTCATCCCGCGCACCCCCGGCGTCCCGATGGGCTCGCGCTGGCCGGTCGCCGACCCCGACGTCCTCCGCCCGTACGACCAGCTCGCGACGCAGGTCATGCCGGCGATCAAGGACGCGCCGCTGGTCAAACCGCGTCCAGGGGACACCGGCGAACAAGATGTCGCCGCCCCGGCGAAGGCGCCGTCGATCGCGAAGTCGAGCGGCCGGATGGCGATCGCTTCGCTCATCAGCCGCATCACCGGCTTCGCGTGGAAGCTGCTGCTGGTGGCGGCCATCGGCGCCCAGGTGGAGAACGACTCGTTCAACGTCGCCAACACCATGCCGAACATCATCTTCGAACTGCTGATGGGCGGTGTGCTGTCCAGCCTGGTGGTCCCGCTGCTCGTGCGGTCGCAGGACGACAAGGACGGCGGCGAGGCCTATACCCAGCGGCTGGTCACCGTGGCGGGCACGCTGCTCGTCGTCGGGACGACGATCGCCGTGTTCGCGGCACCGCTGATCACCAAGCTCTACGTCGACGACAAGGGCCAGGCGAACCCCGAGCTGGTCACCGCGTTCGCGTACCTGCTGCTGCCGCAGATCTTCTTCTACGGCGTGTTCGCGCTGCTCTCGGCGGTGCTGAACGCGAAGAACATCTTCGGCCCGACGGCGTGGGCGCCGGTGATCAACAACCTCGTCGTGATCTTCACGATCCTCGTCGTGTGGATCATGCCCGGGAACATCTCCACCGATCCGGTGTCGATCACCGACCCGAAGCTGCTGACCCTGGGCATCGGCGTGACCTCGGGCATCGTGGCGCAGTCGGTGCTGCTGATCCCGCCGCTGCTGCGGTCCGGGTTCAAGTTCAAATGGCGCTGGGGCATCGACAAGCGCATGAAGGAGTTCGGCGGGCTCGCGCTGTGGACCGTCGGCTACGTCGCGGTCAGCCAGGTCGGCTACACGATCACCACCCGCGTGCTGACCAGCGGTTCGCAGGGCGGTGTGACCGCGTACAGCAACGCGTGGCTGCTCTTCCAGCTGCCGTACGGCGTCATCGGGGTGTCGCTGCTGACCGCGATCATGCCGCGGATGAGCCGCGCGGCCGCCGACGGCGACCACAAGAAGCTGATCGGCGACCTCTCCTACGCGTCGCGGATCTCGACGGTGATGCTCGTGCCGATCTCCGCGGTGATGACCGTGGTGGGCGGTTCGGTCGGTATCGCCCTGTTCACCCTGGGCAAGGGCACCGTCGAGGACGCCTCGCGCATGGGCGAGGCGCTGGCCATCTCCGCGTTCGCGCTGCTGCCGTACGCGCTGGTCATGCTCCAGATGCGGGTGTTCTACGCGATGAAGGACGCACGGACGCCGGTGCTGATCATGATCGTGATGACCGTGGTCAAGGTGCCGCTGCTGTACCTGTGCCCGGCGCTGCTCTCGCCGGACAACATCGTGCTCGGCGTGATGATGGTCAACGGCCTCACCTTCGTCGTCGGCGCGATCCTCGGCCAGGTTTGGCTGTGGGTGACCCTCGGAAACCTCCGGAGCAAGCGAGTGCTCGGGGTGATCCTCTTCACGGTCGTCGCGAGTGTGCTCGGGGTCGGCGCGGCGTGGCTCGCCGGACAGATCGTGCCTGACTCGTTCGGGCCTACTTTCCATGCCTGGGTGAAACTTCTCCTGCAGACGGTGGTCGGGATCGCGGTGTCGTTCGGCGTGCTCATCGCCTTGAAGGTCGAGGAATTGAAGCCCGCCACGGCGAGGATCACCCGGTTGATCAAGCGCGGATAACGATTCACGTACGGATGGCGCGCGTTCACGGGTCGTATTCTGGGTACCCTCGGGGCGGGAGCTACGCGGGAGAGTGCGGTGGATACGAGACGGAGCGAACAGGCAGGGGAGGCGAGCCAGGTGGGCATCCGGGCCCAAGGCGGGTCGCTGGCCCCTGGCCGGGTCGTCGGTGACGGCCGGTATCGCCTGCTCGCACAGTTCGGGGTGGACGAGCGGGCGGCCGCGCATCTTTGGCGCGCCCGCGACGGGCAGCTGAAGCGGGATGTCGCGCTGACGCTGCTGGTCGGCGACCCCGCGGACGCGGAAGCCGCCCGGCTCGCGCGCCGGACGCTGGAGCGTGCGGCGCACGCCTCGAAGTTCGGCCACGGCGGGGTCGCGCGCGTCCTCGACGTGCTCAGTCTCGGCAGCGGCGTCACCTCGAGCGAAGGTCTGCTCGGTGTCGTCGTGGCGGAATGGACCAAGGGCAGCGACCTGGTCGACCTCGTGGCGCAGCGCCCGGTGGCGCCGGCCGCGGCGGCCCGGATGGTGCAAGCGCTGGCGGAAGCCGTCGACCACGCCCACCAGAACGGTCTCGTCCTCGGCCTCGACCACCCGCAGCGTCTGCGGCTCACCCCGGACGGCGCGCTGAAGCTCGCCTTCCCGGGCCCGTTGCCCGAAGCGACCCTTCGTGACGACGTCAAAGCCCTCGGCGCCGTCCTGTACCTGCTGCTGACCGGCCGTTGGGCACTTCCCGGCGGTCCGGCCGCGATCCCGGCGGCGCCGCACGCGCCCACCGGCCGCGTCATCCCGCCGCGTTCGCTGGTCCCGACGGTGCCCGTCGAGCTGTCCTCGCTCGCCGTCCGCACCATCGAGGACGGCGGCCACGGCGGCATCCGCACCAGCGCGGCGATCCTGCGCGTGCTGGACCAGGTCGCCGAAGCCGAAGAACGCACCCAGCTGATCAAGGCCGTCGGCGAGGAAGAGGCCGTCGCCGAATCGGACGGCACGGTCTGGACGACGAAGAAGCCGGTCAAGGACGTCGCGCGGCGCAAGAAGCTGGCGTTCGGCGTGACCGTGCTGGTCGTCGCGACCGTGGTCATCCTCGCCTGGGGCGGGATGATGCTGATCAACCTGTTCCAGGGCGAATCGAAGTCGAGCGGCCCGAAGATCAACGTCGCCGCGTCGTCCTCACAGGTCGCGCCGCCCCCGGGCGAACAGCCGCCGCCCGCGCAGAAGCCGCCGGCACCCGCCGTGGGCGCCGCGGTGAAGCCGTCGGCCGTGGCCGTCTACAACCCGGGCAGCAAGGGCGACAGCCCCGGCAAGGCCAGGAACGCCACCGACGGCGACTCGGTCACTTCGTGGAAGACCGACCAGTACGACAAGCAGTTCCCCGTGCTCAAAGACGGCGTCGGGCTGGTCGTGACCTTCAAGGACCCGATCAACCTCAGCCAGGTCAAGATCGACGCGGCGAGCGCCGGTTCGAAGGTCGAGATCCGCTCCGCCGACAAGAAGAACCCGAAACTCGACGAGACGAAGGTCGTCGGGAGCGGGGACCTCGCGGCGGGCGAGTCGACCATCGCTTTGCAGCAGCCCCAGCAGGGTCAGTACTTCATCATCTGGATCACTCAGCTGGGTGAAGATGACGGAGGAAAGTTCGTCACCGAACTCAAAGAGCTGACCTTCCTGCCTGCGGGGTGACGTCAGACACCGGGTCAGTAGGCTCTCCCGGGTGACAGCTGCAGCTCCCACGGACGCGGATCTCATAGCGGCGCATGCCGCTGGGGATCCGCACGCGTTCAGTGAACTGGTCCAGCGACATCGAGACCGCATGTGGGCGGTGGCCCTGCGCACCTTGCGGGATCCGGAAGAAGCCGCGGACGCCCTGCAGGACGCCTTCATCTCCGCGTTCCGAGCAGCGGGCAACTTCAGAGCGGAATCGCAGGTCACGACGTGGTTGCACCGTATCGTCGTGAACGCGTGCCTCGACCGCATCCGGCGGGGCAAGGCCAGACCGACCGTCCCGCTGCCCGAGACCGGGCAGTTCAACGAGCCCGCCTCGCCGCGCGACTCGATGTCCGAGCGCGAGACGAGCCTGGTCGTCAAGGAAGCCCTCGACCAGCTCCCCGAAGAGCAACGTGCCCCGATCGTGTTGGTCGACGTCGAGGGATACTCCGTCGCCGAGACGGCGAAGATGCTCGGCATCGCCGAGGGCACGGTCAAGAGCCGGTGTGCCCGAGGTCGCGGAAAGCTCGCGAAGGTTCTCGGACATCTACGGAACCCCGATGCTATTGCGAACGTCCCAACTCACGAAAGCAAACGAGAGCGCGCTACCCCGCAACGGGGTGCCAGGCGTCCTCAGGGCACGCCGGGTGACGGGGAGGGACGATGACAGACGAGAGCAGGGGGATCGGTGGGACCGTCGGTCCGCCGTGGTCTGTCGATGTGCTCGCCGACCTGCACGCAGGTGTGCTGGACGAGCGTGAGGCGGCCGAACTCTGGCCGTTGGTGAACGCCGACCCCGAAGCACTGGCGATCATCGAAGCACTGGAAGCGACCACGGCCGACCTCGCGGAACTCGCGAACGAGCCGGTCGCTCCGATGCCTGCCGAGTACGCGGCACGGATCGACGCCGCACTGGCCGCCGAAATGCGGGCGACGCCTGCGTTTCAAGGCGCACCTGAAAGGCGGCAGGAGCAGGTCGCCCCGGTGGTGGACCTCGCGGCCGCACGGCGGCGGCGGAACAAACGGATCGGCTGGGGCGCCGGGATAGCGACGGTGGCCGCGGCGGCCATCGCCGCCGTGGCGATCGTCGTCCCGACCACCCGGGAGCCGGATTCGGGCGGAATCGCCCAGCCCGCGCCTTCGGCTCCTTCCGGCCCTTCGGTCGGCGGAGACGGCGGAGGGGCCGAAGCCCTCGTCGGCAAGGCGATCGGCGTCCGCGACTTCGGCTCGCTGAAGACCGAAGAGCGCCTAGACGCCTGCGTTGCCGCTGCCGGCATGGACGCCGACGTGCGGCCGGAGGGCATCCGGCCGGTGAACGTGGCGGGCAAGGACGGCGTGATGGTGATCTATACCACAGGCAAACTCGCCCAGTTCCGTATCGTCGCCTTCGGTGCCGACTGCGGCCCGGGCAACCCGTCGGTCCTCTTCGACAAAATCATCGGAGCGAAGTAACCAGCCGAAACCTCATTGGTCCCCCGCTCCCCACCAGCCCCATTTCCGGGGGAGCGGGGGACCTTTGCTACCACGCTAGTTTTCCTAGCGGCGCTAGAGGTCAGATCTCCGCCGTGGCGCAAGGCGGGAGAAAGTAGCGCCGGTCACCACGGGAACACCGGCCCTTACGATCGTGTTGAGCCTGGTGAACAGGTCACTACGAGCGGAGGTCACGGGTGGCTGCCGAGGAGATCAGGAACCTGATCATTGTGGGATCGGGTCCTGCGGGATACACCGCCGCTGTCTACGCGGCACGAGCGCAGCTCGAACCGCTGGTGTTCGAGGGCACTCAGTTCGGCGGTGCGCTGATGACGACGACGGAGGTCGAGAACTTCCCCGGCTTCCGCGAAGGCATCCAGGGTCCCGACCTCATGGAAGAGATGCGTGAGCAGGCGAAGCGTTTCGGCGCCGACCTGCGCCAGGAGGACGTCGAGTCCGTCGAGCTGACCGGTGACGTCAAGTACGTCGTCGCGAACGGCAAGCGCTACGCGGCCCGCGCGGTCGTGCTCTCGATGGGCGCCGCCGCCCGCTATCTGAACGTGCCCGGCGAGCAGGAGCTGCTCGGCCGCGGTGTTTCGGCCTGCGCCACCTGCGACGGCTTCTTCTTCCGCGACCACGACATCGTGGTCGCGGGCGGCGGCGACTCCGCGATGGAGGAGGCGACCTTCCTGACGAAGTTCGCCAAGTCCGTCACGATCGTCCACCGCCGCGAGGAGTTCCGCGCCTCCAAGATCATGCTGGAGCGCGCCCGCGAGAACGAGAAGATCAAGTGGGCGCTCAACAAGCAGATCACCGCGGTCGAGGGCGACGGCAAGGTCGAGGGCCTGACGCTCAAGGACACGGTGACCGGCGAGGAGTCCAAGCTGGACGTGACCGGGTTCTTCGTGGCGATCGGGCACGACCCGCGCAGCGAACTGGTGCGCGGTCAGGTGGACCTCGACGAGGACGGCTACGTGCTCACCCAGGGCCGGACCTCGTACACGAACCTCCCCGGCGTCTTCGCGGCCGGCGACCTGGTCGACCGCACGTACCGGCAGGCGATCACCGCCGCGGGCTCGGGCTGCGCGGCCGCCATCGATGCAGAACGATGGCTGGCGGAGCACGCCGGGGTCGAGGCCGCCCAGGAGACGCCCGAGCTGGTCGGCGGCGGCTACGGCGCCACCACCGACTGACTTTTTCCCAGCCCGTTCACCACCCCGAAGGAGACACCATGGCCAACACCGTGACGGTGACCGACAAGACGTTCGTCGACGACGTGCTGACGAGCGAGAAGCCCGTCCTGGTCGACTTCTGGGCGACCTGGTGCGGCCCGTGCAAGATGGTCGCCCCGGTGCTCGAGGAGATCGCGGCGGAGAACGGCGAGAAGCTGACCATCGCGAAGCTCGACATCGATGCGAACCCGAACACTGCGCGTGACTACCAGGTGATGTCGATCCCGACGCTGATCCTGTTCCAGGGCGGCAAGCCGGTGAAGCAGATCGTCGGCGCCAAGCCGAAGGCCGCGTTGCTCTCGGACCTCGCCGACGTCCTCTGATCTCGCGTTTCACCTGCCGAAACCCGGGGCCTGCCCAGGCTCCGGGTTTCGTCGTTCGCCGGAATGGGTAAAACTCCCTGTTACGGGAACGCCTGGACGAGTTCCACGAACGGCGACTTGACGCACCGACCGGGCCTCCGCGCTCACCGAGAGTTCACAGGGCACAATAGAGCACCGGGGTTCGCCCCGCAGGGTTTTCATAGTCGTGCATCGAGCTCGATCGGTGCCCCAAAGGGAAGAGCGAGGAGTGCATGCGGGTACTCCGCCGCGGTGACGCCGGACCGGACGTCGCCGAGATCAGGTCCACGCTGGCGGCGATGGAGCTGCTCCCGCCGGTGACCGAATCCGGGGAGTACGAGGTCTTCGACACGGCAATGGAACATGCCGTTCGAGCGTTCCAGCAGCGCCGTGGGCTCATCACAGACGGCCTGGTGGGCCCGGCGACCTATCAGGCGCTTCGCGGCGCGGGCTTCCATCTGGGAAGCCGTCCGCTGACCTACATGTTCTCCGCCCCCATGCAGGGTGACGACGTCTTCGCGCTCCAGGAGCGGCTGACCGAGCTCGGTTTCGACGCCGGCCGCCCGGACGGGCATTTCGGCCCGCAGACCGAACGCGCGCTCAAGACCTTCCAGCGCGACATGCGCCTGGTCGCCGACGGTATGTGCGGCCCGGCCACCATCCGTGAGCTGCACCGGCTCTCCTCGCCGCGTGCCCGCGGCGGCCGCCCCGTTTTCCTGCGTGAGCAGGAGCAGGTGCGGCAGGCGGGCCCCCGGCTGCGCGGCAAGCGCATCGTGATCGACCCGGGCCACGGCGGCGAGGACCTCGGCGTCGTCGCCGGCGGCCTGCGTGAGGCGGACATCGCCTGGGACCTGGCGCGGCGGCTCGAAGGCCGGATGCAGGCGACCGGCATGGAGGCGCTGATCTCGCGCGGCCCGAACCAGAGCCCGAGCGAAGGCGACCGGGCGAAGTTCGCGAACGAGGCGGGCGCCGACCTGTTCCTTTCGCTGCACAACGACAAGAACCCCTCGCCCAAGGCGCAGGGGGTCGCGAGCTTCCACTTCGGTACCGGCAACGGCACCACGTCGACGGTCGGCGAGCTGCTGGCGGGCTTCATCCAGCGTGAGCTGGCCGCCCGCACCGGCATGCTCGACTGCCGCACGCACTACAAGACCTGGGAGATCTTCACCCGCACCCGCTGCCCGGCGGTGCGGATCGAGATCGGCTATCTGACCAACCCGGAGGACAGCCGCAAACTGGCGGACCCGGCTTTCCGCGACGTCGTCGCCGAAGGCATCCTGGTCGCCGTGAAGCGGCTGTATCTGCTCGGCGAAGGGGACCAGCCGACCGGCACGTTCACCTTCGCGGACGTCCTGGCCCACGAACTCGCCAAAGCGGAGTAGCCAGTCCTCCACACCCGCACGCGGGCGCACATCCCTCTGCCGAAGCCCTCGGCACAACCGGTTGTGTGCTCCCTCGGCCGAGCACGCCACCCCTAGATCCACCCGGCGCGCAGCCCCCGCCCTTCCCGGGGGGCGTCCCCAGGTCCAGCCTACCCATCCACAGATTTTCCACCGCTCCTATCAGCGATCTGTGGATAACTCGGCGGGTTACCCACAGCTGTCCCCAGGCCGGGGGATGGCTGCTGCGCGCGCTCGAAAACTCTGCTAAATGGCGCCGGCGGAGAAGGTCAGGCGCGGCCCAGGCTCGGCTCGGCCGTCGTGATGGAGACCTGGCCGAGCAGCCGCTCAAGGGCCGCCTCCACGTCTTCCTTCCACGAAATCGCCGACCGCAGTTCCAGTCGCAGCCGCGGCCACCGCGGATGCGGCCGCACGGTCTTGAACCCGACGCTCTGCAGGAACGCGGCGGGCAGCACACAGCTGTGCCCGCCGTCCGGATCGGTCTCGTCGGGCTTGGCGTCCCCGAACGCTTCGATCGCGCGGACACCGCGTTTGGTCAGATCCTTCGCGACGGCCTGCACCAGCATCCGGCCGAGTCCGCCACCCTGGAATTCGGGAAGCACCTGGAAGGCGGTCAGCAGGACCGCGTCCGGGCCGGGAGGCGAAGTCGGGAAGGCCAGCGAGCGCGGCACGGCGTTCGGCGGCGCGTAGAGCACGAAACCGACGGGCAAGGTGTCGCTGTAGACGATCCGGCCGCAGGAACCCCACTCCAGCAGCACACTGGAGACCCAGGCTTCCTTTTCGACCTCGGTCGCGCCGTATTCCTCGGCCTGCGCCTTCATATGCGGCGCCAGCTCCCAGTACACGCAGCGGCGGCAGCTCTTGGGCAGGTGCTCGAGGTTGTCCAGGGTTACGCCCACGACGCGACGCGACACAGACAAACCTCCCTGAATGACGACACCCGACGCAGCCTTGTCCCGAGCAGGGCTTACCGAAGGGGTCCAACCCGAGGATAGGCCGATGTGATGAACACCGGAAGGCCAGGGCCCCTAGAGGGAGGGTGGTTACACTCGATGGAACTACCAGTCGGTAGCGACTATGTCCACTTCGAAGCCGGGTGAAGCGCCTGATGACCGAGAATCGCCCTGTCCGGCCGGAGCCCGGCCGACACAACCTCGACCCTCACCTCGACCGTTACGCCGCGCGTACGGCCGGGATGACTGCTTCCGAGATCAGGGCGTTGTTCGCGGTGGCCAGCCGCCCCGAAGTGGTATCGCTCGCCGGCGGGATGCCGAACCTCGCAGCGCTCCCGCTGGACACCCTGTCCGCACAGGTCGGCGAGCTCATCGCCGAGGACGGCCTGGTCGCGCTCCAGTACGGCTCCGCGCACGGTGTTCCCGCCCTGCGCGAGCAGATCTGCGAAATCATGGCCCTTGAAGGCATCAAGGCCCACCCGGACGACGTCGTCGTGACGGTCGGCTCCCAGATGGGGCTCGACATGGTCACCCGGCTGTTCTGCGATCCGGGCGACGTCATCATCGCCGAGGGCCCGTCGTACGTCGGCGCGCTCGGCTCCTTCGCCGCGTACCAGGCGGACGTCGTCCACGTCGCGATGGACGACCACGGCCTGGTCCCCGAGGGGCTGCGCGCCGCGCTCGCGGAGACGCGGAAAGCGGGCCGCCGGGTCAAGTTCCTCTACACGATCCCGAACTTCCACAACCCCGGCGGCGTCACGCTGGCCGTCGAGCGGCGCGCGGAGATCGTCGAGATCTGCCGCGAGAACGACATCCTCATCGTCGAGGACAACCCGTACGGTCTGCTCGGCTTCAGCGGTCAGACGTACCCGGCGCTCCGCTCGATCGACCCCGACAACGTCGTGTACCTGGGCTCTTTCTCGAAGACGTTCGCCTCGGGCCTGCGGGTCGGCTGGGTGCTCGCACCCCACGCCGTGCGGGAGAAGCTCGTGCTCGCGGCCGAGTCCGCGACACTTTGTCCGCCTACGCTTAACCAGTTGATCGTGTCGCGATACCTCTCGACTCACGACTGGATGGGTCAGATCAAGACCTTCCGCGAAAACTACCGGGAGCGCCGGGACGCGATCCTGTCCGCACTCGAACAGCACATGCCCGCCGGTTGCAGCTGGACCAAACCCGATGGCGGTTTCTACGTCTGGATGACCGTCCCCGAAGGCGTGGACACGAAGGCGATGCTGCCGAGGGCCGTCACGGCCCGGGTCGCGTACGCCTCCGGAACCGGTTTCTACGCCGACGGTTTCGGCAGCAGACAGCTTCGTCTTTCCTACTGCTACCCGACGCCCGAACGGATCCGCGAAGGCGTCCGGCGGCTCGCCGCGGTGCTCGAGTCCGAAATGGACTTGGCGCGTACCTTCGGTAACGCGAGCCCACGCTCGATTTCGGGGCCGCAGAACCCCTCTCCGGACACGGTCTGATCGACCGGACGTCCCCAAGCACAAAGGAGTCTCGGTGGTCGACCGCACCGTTGCCGTACTCGCAGGCGGCCTTTCCCACGAACGCGACGTCTCTCTCCGCTCCGGGCGCCGGCTCTCGGTCGCGTTGCGGGCGGAAGGCCTCGTCGTCGAGGAATGGGACACCGACGCGGGTCTGCTCGAACGTCTTCGCACCCAGCGGCCCGACGCGGCCATCGTCGCCCTTCACGGTGGTGAAGGGGAGAACGGCGCGGTGCAGACGATCCTGGAGATGCTCGACGTGCCTTACGTGGGCACCAGTTCGCGGGGCTGCCGTCGCGCGTGGGACAAGCCGACGGCCAAGGCGCTCGTCGCCGACGCGGGCTTCACCACGCCGGACTGGGTGGTCCTGCCGCACAGCACCTTCCGCGAGCTCGGCGCGCAAGCCGTGCTGGACTCGATGGTCGACACGCTGGGCCTGCCCATGATCCTGAAGCCCGACCAGGGCGGGTCGGCGCTGGGCGCCCAGGTGGTCAAGGACGTCGCGGAAATGCCCGGCGCGATGGTCGGCTGCTTCGCTTACGGCGACACCGTCCTCGCCGAGAAGTTCGTTTCCGGCGTCGAGGTGGCCGTCACGGTCATCGAAGGCGAAGAGGGACCTGAAGCCCTGCCGGCGGTCGAAATCGTGCCTGAGAGCGGCGTGTACGACTACACCGCCCGCTACACCGCCGGGCTGACCGATTTCTTCACCCCCGCGCGGATCCCCGACGACGCCGCCAAGGCGGTCGGCGAGCTGGCCGTCGCCGTGCACCGGCAACTCGGTCTGCGCGACATCTCACGCACCGACGCGGTGATCACCGAAGACGGCACGGTCCACTTCCTCGCGGTGAACCCCTCGCCGGGTCTCACCGAGACGTCGATCGTGCCGGTGGCGATCGAGGCGGCCGGCTCCACCCTCGGCTCGGTCTTCGCCGACCTCGTCGGGCGGGCGATTTCCCGCAAGAGCTGAATCGGATTCGCGGAAGGGGACTTGCCCAGCGTGGGCGAGTCCCTTTTTCTATCGCCGGGCCACGACGACGATCTCCCCGGTGAAGTTCCCTCGTTCATCGCGGGTCGGACTCTGGAAGCGGAGGAAGGGGAGGCCGGTCATCGCCCGGACCATCCGCGCACCCACGACAACAGCTCTTCGTCGCGCAGGGAGCCGATCACGACATCGGCGGGGAAGTCCTGGTGCTTCAACGTGGGCACCCCGATGACCGGCACGCCGGCCGCTCGCGCCGATCGGAGGCCGGTCATGGAGTCCTCGAACGCCAGCGCGTCAGAAGGCTCCACGTTCAGGAGGGCACAAGCGGTCGAGTACATCTCCGGATCCGGCTTCGGCGCGGTCACCTCGTCGGCGGCCAGTTTCACGGGAAACATTCCCGCGAGGCCGCCGCGAGCGAGTGCGGCGTCCAGCAGAGCTCGGGGCGAGTTGCTCGCGACGGCGACCGGTACGGCGGCGGCGGTCAGTTCGACCAACTCACGCGCGCCGGGCATCGCCTCCGCCTTCGCGGTGACGACCTCGGTCACCAACCTCAGCAACTCGTCCGCGATCTCGGCGCCGGCGTCCGGTTCACCGAACGCCTCCGCCATCGCGTCGGCGGCGGCCGGGAGCGACTTGCCGATCACCAACGCCTTCTCGTCCGCGCCGAAGGGGAGCCCGCGCCGAGCGAACAGTTCGGTCTCGGCGACGGACCAACACGGCTCGGTGTCCATGAGCAATCCGTCGCAGTCGAAGACGACCGCGCGCGGATTTCGACCGCCGAAGAGCCCCTTCACACTTGCCCCCAGTTCAAGCACTCAGCGTCACCGAATCATCAGCACTCAGCTATCGTCACCGTGACAAAACGACCCGGGGTGATCCCTAATCGGTTTCCGGTGTCTGATTTGCCTGATTTTGATCCATGAGCGCCACGATGCGTTCAAGATCGTCAACCGAGCCGAATTCGAGCGTGATCCGCCCCTTGCGACGACCCAAGTCGACCTTCACGCGCGTGTCGAACCGGTCCGAAAGGCGATTCGCCAGTTCTTGGAGACCGGGCGCCTGGATCGGCTTACGGGGAGCGGGCTTCGGCTTGGCCGGCTTTTCGCTCTTTTTGAGCGTGACGGCTTCCTCGGTCGCGCGGACCGACATGCCCTCCGCGACGATCCGCGCGGCGAGCTCTTCCTGACTGTCGGCGTCCTCGAGAGACAGCAGCGCCCGCGCGTGGCCCGCCGAAAGCACCCCGGCCGCGACCCGCCGCTGGACCGCGAGGGGGAGTTTGAGCAAGCGGATCGTGTTCGTGATGACCGGGCGGCTGCGCCCGATCCGGCTCGCCAGCTCCTCGTGCGTGACCGCGAATTCGTCGAGCAGTTGCTGATACGCGGCCGCCTCTTCGAGCGGGTTGAGCTGAACGCGGTGGATGTTCTCCAGCAGCGCGTCGCGCAGCATCGCCTCGTCGGCGGTCTGGCGGACGATCGCCGGGATCGCCTCCAGCTCCGCCAGCTGCGAGGCACGCAGCCGCCGCTCGCCCATGACGAGCTCGTACTCGTCGTTGCCGAGCTCGCGGACCACGATGGGCTGCATGAGCCCGAACTCGCGGATCGAGTGCTCCAGCTCGTTGAGCGCGTCCTCGTCGAAGACCTGCCGCGGCTGCTTCGGGTTCGGCTTGATCTGGCTGACCGGCACCTCGCGGTAGACCGCGCCGGAGACCGTTCCGCCGTGCGAACCGGCCGCGCCGTTGGCCGCGAACCAGCCCTTGTCCTCCGGCCCCGCGGGCTTGCTCGGGGGAGCGGCGGGGACGGGGGAGCCGTTCTCGGCCGGAGCCGCGGAACCCGGCGGCGGACCGGTGGGGATCAGGGCGGCGAGCCCGCGCCCGAGCCCCCCTCTGCGCTCGCTCATGCCGTACCGCTCCTTTCCTTCATCTCCACTCCGCGCTGGGCGATCTCCTTCGCCGCGTCCACGTAGCTCATCGCGCCCCGCGAACCCGGGTCGTACGCGAGGACGGTCTGCCCGTATCCGGGCGCTTCGGAGACCTTCACACTGCGCGGGATCACCGTCTTGAGGACAGTGTCCCCGAAGTGGTTTCGGACCTCGTTCGTCACCTGATCGGCCAGCTTCGTCCGGCCGTCGTACATGGTGAGCAGAATCGTGGAGACGCTGAGTTCGCGGTTCAGGTGCGCCTGAACGAGCTCGATGTTGCTCAGCAGCTGCCCCAGACCTTCGAGCGCGTAGTACTCGCACTGAATCGGGATCAGCACCTCCTGCGCGGCGACCATCGCGTTGACGGTCAGCAGACCGAGCGACGGCGGGCAGTCGATGAAGACGTAGTCGACGCCGATCTCGTCGAGAATCTCGGACGAGAGCGCCTCCTTGAGCCGCATCTCGCGGGACGCCATGGAGACGAGTTCGATCTCGGCACCGGCGAGGTCGATGGTCGCGGGCACGCAGTAGAGGTTGGGCGACTGCTCGCTCTGCGCCGCCGCCTCGGCCAGCGACACCTCGCCGATCAGCACCTCGTAGATCGACGGCGTGCCGGATCGGTGGTCGATGTCGAGCGCGGTGCTCGCGTTGCCCTGGGGGTCCAGGTCGATCACGAGCGTCTTGAGCCCATGGACGGCGAGGGCGGCGGCGAGGTTCACCGTGCTCGTCGTCTTGCCGACGCCGCCCTTCTGGTTGGCGACCGTCAGCACTCGCCGGCGGTTCGGCCGGGGGAGCGCACCCTCCTTGGGGTGCAGCACGCTGGCGGCACGGACGGCTTCTTCGGCGATGGGCGTCCAGCCGAGTTCCTGGCCGGCGCTCGCAGGGTCGGACGGCGGGGGAGTCACCGGTCTCGAGCCTCCTCTGTAGTGGACGTGAGAGTCGTTCTGCGTTGTTTCACGTGGAACCGGTCTAGCTACGCCTGCGCGATCGAGACGGTTTCGGGGGCAGACGGTGGATCACGACGACCGTGCTCGGAACCTCGAGCACCTTGGTGCCGCACTCGAAGACTTCCGGTTCGCCGCCGCCGGCCTTCCGGACGTCGGCGCGATCGCGTTCGATTTCCTCTCCAGCGCTCGCTCCTTTGAGGGCGACCAGAGCGCCTTGGGAACGCACGAGCGGGAGGCACCAGTTCGCGAGCCGGGCCAAGGGAGCGACCGCCCGGGCGGTGACGACATCCGCGCCACCGAGCTCCTCACGTACCTGCCGCTCTTCCGCGCGCCCGCGGACAACGGTGATGGGGAGTTCCAGCTTCTCGGCAACCTCGGCCAGCCAGTCGACCCGGCGAGCCATCGGTTCGAGCAGAACGATATCGAGGTCCGGTCGGCTGATCGCGAGCGGTACACCCGGCAGCCCCGCACCCGAGCCGACGTCGACCACACGGGCGCCATCGGGGATCCGCTCACCGATCACGGCGGAGTTGAGGACGTGCCGCTCCCACAACCGGTCGACCTCACGGGGGCCGATGAGCCCGCGCTCGACGCCATGCCGTTCCAGGAGTTCGACGTAGCCGGCGGCTTGCTCGACGCGGTCTCCGAATACTTCCGACGCCGCATTCCGTACCGATGCGGCGACCCCGTCCAAGCCCACTCTCGCTCCTCAACCCTCGACGCCGTTTCACGTGAAACGCGCTCCACTGATTGTCCATGACGCCGACCGCAAAGCGGGGAGACAGTCCGAAGTTGTGGACAACTCCACTCGGCTTTCCGCGTTTCACGTGAAACGCCACGCGTGTAACTCACCCCGGACATAAAGAAGCGGCCCGCCGGATGACCGGCGGGCCGCTTCGTTCGAGTAACCGTCAGGCGGGGAAGATGACGACCCGGCGCTTCGGGTCCTCTCCTTCACTCTCGCTCTTGACGCCGTCGACGGCGGCGACCGCGTCGTGCACGACCTTCCGCTCGAACGGGCTCATCGGCTGAAGCCGGACGCGCTCGCCGGACGAGACGACCGTCTCGGCGGTCGAGCGACCGAGCTCGCGGAGCTCCTCGCGGCGGTCCGCGCGCCAGCCCGCGATGTCCAGCATCAGCCGGCTCCGCGAACCGGTCTCCTGCTGCACCGCCAGCCGGGTCAGCTCCTGCAGCGCCTCGAGGACGGTGCCGCGAGGACCGACGAGCTTCTCCAGGTCCTCGCCGCCGTCGATGCTGACGATCGCGCGGCCCGCTTCGACATCGAGGTCGATGTCGCCGTCATAGTCCAAAAGGTCAAGCAGCCGCTCGAGGTAGTCACCGGCGATGTCGCCCTCCTTAACGAGGACGTCGTCGTCGACACCTCCCTTGCGAGCGGTCTCTTCAGCGGCGCCCTCAACCTCGGCCGCGCTGTTCTCCTCGGCGTCGATCGTGTCGATCGTCTCCGCCATTACTGGTCTCCTCTCCGGCCCGGTCGGCGTCAGCGACGCTTCCGGCCCGATTTCTTAGTCGAGTCCGAGATGAGACCGGGCACGTCCGCACCGTTCTCCTTCGAGCCGTTCGTCGACGACTCGGCTGTTGCGTCGTTGGCGTCCTTCTTCTCCGCGGCGGACGATCCGGTCTGGGCGAAGCCGTGCGGCGAGCCCGCCTTCTTGACCTGACCGCCGGAGGACGGCTTGTTCTTCTTCTGCTGGACCGGCTTCTGACCGGGGCGCGGCGCGGTCGGCTTCTGGCCGGGCTTCGGGCCGAGGTTGGAGCGCTTCTCCTTCTCGGCGGCCTTGCGGGCCTCTTCTTCCTTGTCGATCTTCGTGTAGACGAGACGCTGCTGCATCAGGGTCCAGCCGTTGTTGGCGAGCCAGTAGATGAGCAGACCGATCGGGAAGAGGGCACCGAAGATGAGGACACCGAGCGGGAAGATGTACATCGTCAGCTTGTTCATCATCGCCGTCTGCGGCGTGGCCGACTCGGGGTTCTGGCGCTGGACCGAGTGACGCGCGGTGAGGTGCGTGGCGATGCTGGCGACGATCATCAGCGGGATCGCGACCGGGGCGACGCCCCAGTGGAAGCCGGTCTCCGCGTTGCCACCGCTGACCATGTCGACGCCGGTGTAGATGGCGTCACCGAGGTTCGTGCCGAACAGCTTCGCGTGGACGTACGACTCCACGCCGGCCTGATCGAAGAAGTAGTTCTCGGTCTTCGGCCCGCCGTACGGGTTGATCGTGAACATCCGCAGGACGTGGTTCAGACCGATGAAGACCGGGATCTGAAGCAGCATCGGCAGGCAGCTGCCCAGCGGGTTGACGCCGTGCTCCTTCTGGAGCTTCTGCATCTCCATCGCCTGGCGCTGCCGGTCGTTCGCGTACTTCTTCTGGATCTTCTTCATTTCCGGCGCGAAGTCCTGCATCTTCTTCATCGACCGGACCTGGTTCACGAACGGCTTGAACATGATGCCGCGGACCGTGAACGTGAGGAAGATGATCGCGAGGACCCAGGAGAACGCGTTCGCCTCGCCGAACACGAACCCGAAGACCTTGTGCCAACACCACAAGATGAAGGACACAGGGTAGTAGATGAAGTCGAGCACTGAGCTACTCCTCGATCGGTGTTTCAGGTCGGCGATGGCGCCACGAGAACGTCTCGGGTACCGGGTCGCGGCCGGGCATGGTCCACGGGCCACAGCGCAGCAGACGCCGGACCGCGAGATAGGTGCCGCGGCCGGCGCCGTGCCGGGTCAGTGCCTCGACGGCGTACGCGCTACAGCTCGGGTAGAACCGGCACGCCGGAGGAAGGAAGGGCGAGATCGCCTTTCGATACAGCTTGATGGGCAGGAGCAGCACCCATGCCACCGGGCCTGGGCGGGCGTCTTCGGTGGTCTCGTTCTCGGTGGCTCGCATGCCGTTACACCGCTGATCCGTGGTCGGGGGGTCGCGTCTGGCGGGACAGCCCGAGACGCCGCAACGACGCGTCGAGATCCGAGCCGAGTTCCGCGCTGGACGCGTCCGCGGCCGGAGGTAGTGCCCGTATCACCAACGAGCTGCCCGGCGGCAGTGTTCCGATCCTGGCGGAAACGAGATGCCTCAACCGGCGGGTGACCCGGTGGCGGACCACCGAATTGCCCACGGCCTTGCTCACCACAAAACCCGCCCGCGCCGCTTCGGCGGCATCGGGCGGGTCCGTGGTCAACGCATGGACGACGAGGCGGCGCCTGCCTGCCTTGGCCCCACGCCGCATCACGGCACGGAAATCCTCACTGCGCCGCAACCTCGCGGCGGCCGGCAGCACGACGTCCCTCGACGACGGCCGGATCAGGCGGACAGCGCGCCGCGGCCCTTGCGACGGCGAGCCGCCAGGATGGCCCGGCCGGCGCGGGTCCGCATGCGCAGCCGGAATCCGTGGACCCGGGCGCGGCGGCGGTTGTTCGGCTGGAAGGTGCGCTTACCCTTGCTCACGACTAACTTCTCCTGTTTCTCGGCCGCCGGGAACGGTTCGACCCGTTCCTGGCGTGTCGTGCTGACGCACGGCAGTCTCTGGTGTCTCCTACCAACGTGTGGCCTCGTCACGTCGAGCGACGACAACGTGGGCACGCGAAACGCCCCCGCTGTATACGGGAGACCTTACGAGGGTACGCACCCACCGCCCGGGCCCGGCAGGCACCCCCTCGACCACGGACCGCGACCGTACGTGGAGAGTGATCACCGGCGACGCGAGGGCATCGAATGGCAACACGCCGTACACCGTGAAATGCTTGCGCGCGAGGACGCCTTGTGGCAACGAGCGGGGCTTGTTAGCGTGCCCCTCCCGGGTTTTCGCCGAGGTGGAACGGTGCAGGCGCCCGGGTGTCCTTGGGGATGTGGAGGCGTCCCGTCGGCATACGACGATCCCGCAGGTGGCGTCATCGCGGGCCGCCGTACATTAGTGCACAGCTGTGGACAACTATGTGGATATTTGCTGTGCGCACGAGCCGACCGGGCCATGATGACGCTCGACCCGGCGTTCGGGCCGCTGAGTGATCTCGCCGCAGCGCACCGACGAGGGGAGGGGAGTCAGGCAG